>NZ_VILB01000010.1:0-3721 GCF_009712035.1 Anabaena sp. UHCC 0187
CCGTAAATTCAGTTTCCTGTGTTTAATAACTGTTCAAGTAACAACAGCATTTCATCCTGCTTTAGCGCAGAATTTACCGCCCTCGCAGTTATTACCCTCACCACCTGAAAGCACTAACGTCACACCTGCAAATACAAATAACGAAATTTCACCACAATTTAGCAATTATCTGTTAGGGATAGGAGATACAATTAGTGTTGCTGTACAGCGTCCTCCGGGGATATATCGCTTAGGAATTGGTGATGCGATTAGCTTGAATGTACAGCGGTTTCCTGATTTGAGTTTTCAAGCAGCAATTAACCCAGAAGGTAATATTATAGTCCCACTACTGGGAACAGTTCCTTTACAAGGTTTAACTTTGTCAGAAGCAGAAGCAAAAATTCGCTTCCAGTTAGACCGTTATATTATTAATCCTGTAACAGTTTTATCACTGGTAGGACAACGCCCAGACTCAAGTTTTCAAGCCCCCATTGGCATAGATGGTAATATTATCGTCCCACAAGTAGGAAAAATTTCCGTACAAGGTTTGAATTTGGAAGAAGCACAGACAAAAATTCGTTTGGCTTTAAGTAAAGTTGCTCCTAATCAAATTGTAGATGTATCTTTGTTGGCAATGCGTCCTGTGCAACTGACCATTACTGGTGAAGTATTTCGACCAGGAATATATTCTGCGTCAGCGACTATGCCCAAAATTACTGATATTTTACCATTGGCTGGTGGTTCAACTGCAAAAGCAGATTTAAGACAAGTACAAATACGTCGTCAATTAACTGATGGTTCGATTATTTCACAAAAAATTGATTTATATGCGTCCTTGCAAAACGGCACATCACCACCTAATTTACGTCTGCAAGATGGTGATGCAATAATTATACCACAACGAGAAATTGGTACGGATGAAGGTTATGATCGCAATCTAATTGCCCGTTCAAATTTGGGCATACCGCAGATTAAAGTGCGAGTGTTAAACTATGCTGCGGGAGGAATTGCTACCCAGTCCCTCCCCAATGGCAGTACCTTCATAGATGCTTTAGTGGGTATTCGTCTCGATACTGCTAATATCCGTGATATTGCTTTAGTTCGTTTTGATCCTGAGCAAGGCAAAGCTATTACCCAAAAATTAGATGCTAAAAAAGCTCTTGCGGGTGATGCTGCCCAAAATGTGTCATTACAAGACAGTGATGTAATTGTGATTGGTCGTAATTTGGTCGGGAAAGTTACTAATTTACTCAATACTGTTACTCAACCATTCTTTAATGTTCAGTCTTTTCTCAGATTCTTTCAAAACTTTGGCAGCGGTTTATTCGGAGGCACACAACAATAAAAGCAGCGATAGGTGACAGGCAAAATATCAGAATTAGATCAATTACCAACTACCAATTAGTTCTATGACTCCACCCATTGTTAAACGCTATCTTATTGCTTTTGAAAAGTATAAATGGATCGGATTAGCCAGCTTTAGTCTAGCAGTAATTGGTTCAACAGTAGTCGCTATGCTACCAGATCCACCTGTTAACTACTCAGCAGTAGGCGAATTAACTTATAGTGGGCCTACTGTGTCTTTCTCAAAAACTGGTACTGAAATACAGGAGCAGGGGAAGGAATTAACAGACACAAGTTTATTATCCAACCAAGTAATTGAGTCAGTAGCAATAAAGCTGAAGTTAAAGCCAATAACAATTGGGAAAAATTTGTCTATAAAAATGCCTAGTAAGGATAAATTGGGCAAATTAACATCAACAACTATTACATTGACATATAAAGATAACGACGATAATAGAGCCAAGGAAGTCTTGCAAGAATTAATGCAAGCAATGATTAAGTTGAGTACAGAAATTAATACTGCTAGATTAAAAGCTATTATTCAAAAAGTTAACGAACGTCTACCACAGGTAAAGAAAGAACTGGAAACTGCGGAACGGAAATTAGAAAAATATGATCGTTTAGAACGACCAGCCATATTAGCCGCAGAAAATGGCAGTTTGTTATCAGGAATTACTAGTAATCAGAATCAACAACGGCAAATTGGATTTACTATTACTGGGATTGATGCCCAAATTAAATCATTAGAAAATAAGTTGGGATTGACAGTAAATCAGGCTTATGTGGCTTCAGCCTTGAGCGCTGATCCGATTATTGCTAATTTGCGATCGCAAATTTATCAAGTTGAATCACAAACGGCTGTTCTCAGAAAAGATTTACGACCCCAACACCCGACAATGGTGCAATTACAGCGTCAGAAAGATGCAGCAGAGGAGTTGTTAAAAGTCCGAGCTTCTGAGGTCTTGGGTGGTGCAGGTATAGCTGCTCCTCTTCAAGGTGATTTAACTGGGATTCGGACTCAAAGCAGTTTAGATCCGACCAGACAGGCATTAGCTAACCAAATGGTGGCTTTGCAAACTCAACGGGAAACATTGCAACAACAACTGAATCAGCAAGTCCAACAAGAAGAAAAACTGCGAAGAGATTACTCGATTATACCGAATAAGCAATTAGAGCGATCGCGTTTAGAGCAAGCTGTTCTCCTGAAAAAAGCCATTTATGACCAAATCCAGGCCAAGCTAACAGATGCTAAAACCGCAGAGGCAGAAACTGTATCCAGTCTGAGCATTGCCAGTTTACCAGTGGCTACGGCTGAAGTAGTTAAACCCAAGAGTGTCCCTCTAACTATAGCTATCGGTTCTTTCGTCGGTCTGATTGTTGGTGGTGGAGTCATATTCTTGTTAGGTTCTCTAGAAGGAATTTTCAAAACCAAGGAAGATATCCGCGACAGCCTGAAGGAAAAAGAGGTGGCACTATTGGGAGAATTGCCGATTATGCCTTTGGATAATTTTCATCAAGATGTCGTACCAGTAATTATTCCCTCCGATTCTCCCTATTTGGAATTTTATGAAAAATTCCGCAGTAATTTACGCCGAATTGGTGGAAAAGACTTTAAAGTGCTGTTAATTACTAGCATCAGTAGTCAAGAAGGTAAAACAGTCAGCGCTTATAACTTGGCTATTGCTTCCGCCCGTGCTGGTAAAAGAACCTTGATTATGGAAATGGATTTGCGATCGCCATCTCGGTCTGCATCCTTAAATGTTAATCTTGATGCTGATGCTGCCCTAGAACCGCTACAGTATTACTCTAGCTTGAGTGAGTGTATTCGCATAGTTCCAGACATTGAAAATTTATATATTATTCCTAGCCCTGGGCCTGTCCGTCACTCTGCGGCAATTATGGAATCTAGCGAAATGAAACGGCTAATGGAAGATGTGCGGGAGCGTTATGATTTCGTAATTTTAGATACTAGCACTCTCAGTTTTTCCAATGATCCCCTATTAATTCAACCTTACAGTGATGGCATGGTGTTAGTAACCCGGCCAAATTACACACAGGAAAATTTACTTGGTGAAACCATTAATCAAATCATGGATTATGAGATCAACCTCTTAGGAGCTATTATCAATGGTGCTGATATCCCTATCCAAATCCCTGAACCAGTAGAAGAAATCATCCTCCCCACACTAGACGCAGAACTAAAAACTGTAGAGCCATCAATAGAAGTATCAGTTGGTGCAAATAGGAACTAGAAGAAATCAATTGAAAATTCAGAATTATAGCAGGAGTCAAGAGTCACCGAGTCAGGAGTCAGGAGTAAAACCCTGTTGTAGTCGGCGTTTCATTATCCATTGATGTCCTAATCACCTTGTCCGTTGCTATAAAAAACAATTTCTCC
>NZ_VILB01000010.1:3793-168858 GCF_009712035.1 Anabaena sp. UHCC 0187
CCTATTCCCTATTTCCCAGTGCATAAATTGTCCCCACAAAAAAACCACCAAGATGCGCCCAGTAAGCAACTCCCCCAGTTTCTACGCTCATGTTAGCTGCTGCTTGGAGACTAGCAAAACCAGAGATGAGATTTTGAATAAAGAAAATACCAATAATTACTAATGCGGGAACATTAATTGTAGTAATGAAAAAACCTAAAAAGATTAAAGTGGTAATTCTTGCGTGGGGAAACCAGATTAAATACGCACCTAAAACTCCAGAAATTGCCCCACTTGCTCCCAAAGAAGGAATATCAGAGTTCATGCCAATAAACCATTGACATAGAGCCGCTAAAGCACCACAGGTCAAATAAAAAAATAGATATTTGAAATGCCCTAAGCGGTCTTCAATATTGTTACCAAAAACCCACAGATAGACCATATTTGATATCAAGTGCCACCAACCTCCATGCAAAAATTGTGAGGTAAATAAGGTTGTCCATTCCCCAATCCAGTTGGTGGTTAATTCTTGAGGTATTACAGCATACAATTGGAAGAATTGTTCTAGTTGTACATTTGACAAACTTACTTCATGGAGAAAAACTAGAACATTTACCCCAATCAACCCATAGGTTAAAAATGGAGTGATTCGGGTTGGGTTTTCATCATAGAGGGGAAACACAAATATTGTTCCTAATCATCATTAATAGCACTATAGCAGGAGTTAGAAGTTAGAAGTTAGATATTCCTGATTCTCGATTTTCTGTCACCTGCCACGTTCTTCGCTATTAGTTACAAAAGATTTGCAGATTCATAGAGTCTTCGGAGGATGGCTGTAATCTTGATTCCGTAATCTAAATCCGCAGACCAACGCCCCGATAATTGATGAACTGACGCAGCCACACCCCTGGTAACAAAGCGAAATCGAGGATCTACTTCTTGCTGTACCAAAGGTTCTAAACTAGCGTAGGCTTTTAAATGTTGAATATGCGCTCTCACGCCAATCCTGGCACTAGGAAATGATACTCCTTCCGCGCCACCACCAACTCCACCCAAGCCGGCAAAGTTATTTTGCTGGGATTTAATATCAGTACCAAACCGGAGAAATCCAGTTTCTAAACACATTTGACAAAAAGCAATATCATGATTTATGCCCTCGATAGTTGCTTCTTCCCGATATAGTTTGGGAATATCAGGAAACTGGGTGATGGCATTTTCATTATTATTTTTCAGAAATAGTTGTAGCTGTAATTCTGATGTATTGCCATTGGAGATAATTTGCTCAATCTGTCCGGGACAAACTGCTAAAATTGAACGTAATTTTACAGTGCGTGTGGCACTATCCCAACCAATAGAAACATGAGAATCTCGAAGTTCTACTGCTTTAATATAAACTACTTGGCGATAAGTAATCCGCCGAAAATCAACAGATTTTGAGGGATCAATCCGTAACCGATCTACTAAATCAATGGGGATGTAAGCATTCCCATTAATTAATAATCCTTGTTCTGAGTAATTTTGCCCATTGATATTGATATTAATATTTGAATAATTAGTTTGGGTCGTTGGTTGCTGAGGGTCATTGGCTTGACTCCACGTAGCGAGTCCTTCCGCTATTCCTATGGCAAAATCACGCCGACGACTTTGCAACAAAGCCCGATCTTCAGGACTACTCAAGAAACCGACTTGTAGTAATAAAGCCGCAATCTTAGTTTGACGACAAAATTGCAAATTACCCAAGCCACTATCTGTATCTGGTTTAACTCCCCGGTTCGGTAATTGAGGGACACGGCGCAAAAGCCCTATTAATACCATTTCTGCATTTTGTTTACGTTGCTCATTTTTGGCAATATAGAATGCACTTGCTCCCCGCACAGATGGGCTACTAGCAGCATTAGCTTGAATTTCTAGTGCCACATCCTTGGCATTAGCGCGGGAATTAATCCAAGCTATGGTTTGAGCCGCACTCAAATCGTCAGGAACGGCTAAAACTTCTAAATTACGAGTGCGGAGTTCTATGACTACCAAATCCCGCAAGAGAATCATTTCCTTTGCTTCTGTTGTCCCACCAGCGATCGCCCCAGGGTCATTCTTACCCGCTTCTGTGCCACCGTGTGCCGCAGAAATAAAAATCCGTCCCATTTTTTGCTATTTCCGTTGTTAAGTCCCAGCAATTGTAATTTTATCGCACCGTTGCCTGGGTTATTAAAGTTATTGATGTCTATTGCTTTAAAAATAATAAAATTTAGTTAAGCTGAAAAAAATTAACAAAAACTTTGATTAGATGCGGTTGCGTTGTCACTTAACCCAAACTATAATTTTCTTAATGAAACCAGATTGGTATTAAGAATAAATTAAAAAAACAAAATTTATACTTGAAATATGTCTAAACCAGTAAAAATATCAAATCACTTAACACAACAGTCTCCAGAAAAAATCAAAGAAGAAAAACTGATGGGTGAAGTCCTTCTTTTAGTAAAAACTTTGATTTATGAGAAGGAAATTACAATTAAGTTAATTATAGATTGTCTTTATGATATCGGTGCAACTAATTTTATCAACTACAAGTTTCAGTTGGGAACTCTTAATAAAACTTTGAAAGTTATTACCAAAATATCTAAACCAGCATTCAAAATATTAGCTTGGAAATGGTTTAAAAATAATTGCCCTAACTTAATTGCTGGATGGTTACAAAGTAAAGTTACATTTACCAGAGCAGAAGAACGTAACATAGAAGTAGTGGTAGAAAATGAAACTACAAATATAGTTTCTAGTTCCCAGGTTTCAGACCAGAATCAAATTGATGAGATCAAATATCTTCATTTTCAGGTAAAATTGCTAATAAGTATTTTAGTAGCATTAGTAACAATGTTTAGTGGTAGTTTTATTTGGCTAAATTATTCATTGCAGCAATCCCATTTGCAACGGGTAGAAAAATTACAAAAACAAGTTAAAACTCTAGAATCTAGTATTAATCAACGTTAGTTAAAATCTAAAATCTAAAATTGATATGTTGCGCGTTTTAATTCTCGGTGGCATTGGTGATGCAGCAGAATTGGCTGCTAAGGTAGCAAATATTCCGGGGATTGAGACAATTGCATCTTTAGCAGGTCGTACCCGTGAACCTGCTACTCCCGTTGGTAATGTGCGGATTGGTGGTTTTGGTGGTGTAGCCGGATTAGTTAGTTATCTGCGAGAAATGCAAATTGATATATTAATTGATGCTACTCATCCTTTTGCTGATCAGATTTCTGCGAATGCAGCCGCAGCGACACAGGAAGTAGGTATTCCTCGATTAATGGTAATTCGTCCACCTTGGGAAAAACTAGAGGATGATCACTGGTTAGAGGTAGAAAATAATATAGCCGCAGCGACAGTTTTATTCAATCAGTCCCAACGAGTATTTTTAACAATTGGCAGACAAGAAATTGCGACTTTTGCACATTTGTCGGCAATTTGGTTTTTAATGCGGATGATTGATCCACCAAATACTGATGTTGTCGTGCCTCCAGGTTTGATTTTATGCGATCGCGGTCCTTTTAGTTTAGAAAAAGAACAGGAAATTTTGCTCAAATACAATATAGATACAATTGTTAGCAAAAATAGCGGTGGTAGTGCCACCTATCCCAAAATTATCGCCGCCCGGAAACTAGGGATAAAAGTTGTGATGGTGAATCGTCCACCCGTACCTCCAGGAGAACAAGTTCCAGATGTAGAAAGTGCTGTGAAATGGTTAGAGATGAAACAGGGAATAGGGAAGAGGAAATAGGGGCAAAATTTCCCAATCACTAATCACCCATTAATAATTGAGAAAATCTCTAGAAATAGCAAATGTTTCACTGACAATTTCTGATGCTAATTCATCAGATTTAAGCTGAGAATAAACCCTACTACCATGATCCTCCTGGAAAGAAATTCCCATGGCAACACTAGGTAAATAGGTAATATTGTAATTTACCGTATTCCCAGAAGATACTGAAGAAAAAGACAGATTAAATAAACTGTGCAAAGGTAATTTGTACAAGTCACGGTGGGGAATTAAAATGATTGTATCTACCCCTTCCAATTCTTGAATAATTGTGGAAATGTTCAAGATATTTTGCAACTGTAACAATTTTGATATTGTTGCTGATTTTTGCCAATCGGCTAACCAATGTTCAAATTCAATTAAGCGTCTTGCTGCTTCTGGAATTGCTTCTATATCTTGTATAGGTGTAAACAGGAGAATAGGAGATGGGGCTTGATCTTTGATAATAAATGTGTGTAAAGCTGCTGGGCTAAGATGCCAATAAATTATGGCTGTGGAGGGATTGAGTAATTTTTGAATAGAGGTATAATCCTTGGATTGAAGTTGATGATTTAAATCAGGCATCAACCACTGTAAACAATTATTTTTACCTTGTTCAGCGATTTCCCAAGCTTCTACTAAATCTCCTGTATTTACCGCTAAATCAACGGCTAATTGTCCCAAACCTGTGAACTTTAGTACCAGTTGCTTTTTGTTTTCATCGGTACGAGTGGGGTTAGTGAGTAATTGTTGTAATAATTCAATACCCCATTTTTGTAATTCCTGTGCAGTTGTTGTTTCTCCTAAACAGACCAGCACTTTGGTCAGAGATTGCAAAATTTCTAGATGCAATTCTGGGAAATCTTCTGGCGTGAGCGTGGATAGTGCCAATTGGTATTCAGACATGGCATGATGCCAATAATCACGAGGTGCGGTTTCTTTTTTTCCTTGCTCGTAATAAGTATTACCAACAGCTATATGTAATCTTCCCCAGCCTTCTGGGTGAGTATCTGGGCGGAGATGTTTCAAACCCTCTTGATAACTGGCTAATTTGCCTTCATAGCCGCCTAAATTAAGAGCAGGGTTCGATGTGGAAATGCTACTCACTACAATCAGTGATGATTGGTAAGGTGTGAGATTACCAGCAGCCGCACCCCGACCAAGCCAAGCTTCCCAGTAGTCTAGTTTAATTTCTAAAGCACTGTCATAGCAGGCAATAGCTTGGGCGAACCGATCTAAGTAAAATAGGGCTACGGCTTGGTTATACCATGCGGGGTGGAAATCGGGTTTGATAGCTATGGCTTGCTGATAGGAAGTGATTGCATCTTCCCGACGACCTAGATTTTCAAAGGACACACCTCGGTTGTACCAAGCTAGATAAAATTCAGGTTGAATAGAAAGGGCTTGATCCCAAGACTCAATGGCTTCTAACCATTGTTTTAAATTAAATAGCACCACACCCCGGTCAATCCAGACTTCATGATAATCAGGCTGGAGATTGAGGGCTTGATCATAACTAGCAATAGCTTCTGGATATTGTTCCCCCACAGCTAAAGCTATACCCCTGTAATACCAGGTTTCTGGGTCTTGGGGTTGGAGATCCAGGGCTTGATCATAACTGGAAATGGCTTCCCAGATTAAACCTAACTTCAGTAATGCTAAACCCCTGCTAGACCAAGCTTCTTGGTAATCTGGTTTAATAGCGATCGCTTGATCAAAAGAAGCAATGGCCGCGTCAAAGTCTCCCAACTCGCCGAGAATACCGCCCCGACTGTACCAAACTTTGTACAAGTTAGGTTTTAGTGCCAGTGTTTGGTCATAAGCCGCGATCGCCTCGGTGAACCGTTGCAAATAAGATAGTGTCAATCCCTGATTAAACCAATATTCATAAACTTCAGGTTGCAATTGACTTGCCCGTTCATACAAAGCTAAAGCCGTTAATAAATCCCCTGATTTAGCTTGCTTCAAACCTTCGTAAAAGAAAATTTCCGCCTGATTAGTAACAACTATTTTTGATGTAGGTTGCTGAACAATTTGACTATCACGAATCGCTAATTCTGAAGCTAACTGCTGGGCAAGATTGGTACTTTGTTCCAACCGCACTACCAACTCATCTAAGGTGTATGTTAAATCCGGTTCTACATTCACCAAAGACTGATTCCGGCTTTCTGGTGGTGGAGATACTGGATCGGGAATTACTTCCGTCACATTCTCTGGTAGATCCTCAATTGCATACTCATAACTGCGATAGTCATTTTCTGCTAATTCATAGACATGATCAAGATGTGTATCCTCAATCATATCTGTTGCTAAAGACTCATCACTTAACCCTAGAGAGTCACCAGTTAACAAATCCTCAATCATTTGGGATGCTGACGGATTAGTCATAGCATCCACTTCTTGATATTCCCAGAGTTGTTCACCAAATTGGCGAAGCAATTCTTGACCCGGACTATTTAACTCCTCTACTGTTGGTATGGAGATATCCAACTCCTGTGACTCTTGCTTGTGGTCATATTCCTGGTTAAGATTACGCCGCAATAGCTGCATCCCAATATCATAAGCCAGGTTACTAACATCACCAATAGCCAACTCACCCAGTTGCATCAGGCGTTTAGCTAACTGATGATTGGGCGCAGGAGAGGCTAGTAATTTGTCACCAAATACCAACAGCCAATCTATCCAACGGTCAACTGTAATTCGCGGTTCCATCCGCTGTAAATACTTCAATGCCCACTGCTGTCCTCGCGCTTGATGCACTCCTTCTAGTAGTTCATTAAATAACAACTCTAGATCAGCATTCGTGAGTTCTGGTGGTTTATCTGCCACCAGGTTGCTTTGACTAGCTTGGGGATCATTGATCCCAAGACTGCCAAAGGGGGACTGTAAAAATTTGTTAAGCCACTGCAAAAGCCACCTGAACATCTGCCACTTTATTGGATTTTCTTTCTCCTAGATTGTAGCTATCGTTGTGTCAAAAAAATTATTAATTACGGAATGGACTACAAACTCTCTATCTATGTCCGTAAAAATACTGATAGCTACCTTCAACAAATATAACTGAGTCATAGGGAGATTTAGTTAAAAGTTCTTCTCAGCCCCTAGTCCTGATTATGTAGAAGATTCATTCCCTTCATTATACTGATTAACCAAGGCTTGAATAATCACTTCTGGATTATCTGTTTCTATGCCTAGTTGTTGGGCAACTTGCTGACATAGGTTTTCATCCTGCTGCAACATGATCAATAACTCATCTAGAGTAACAGTTTTGTATTCTCCTTCTGCGGAATTTTCCTCATCCTTGCTAGGTGTTGGGGGATGATTCTGAACAGCATCAGGCCCATCATATTCCCAAACTGGTTCTCCTGGATTGCGTGTTAAGACTTTCATGCCTATATCGTAGGCAAGATTGCCGACTTCCCCAATACCCAACTCACCCAGTTGGACTAATCTGGCGGCTAATTCATTATGAGGTTTAGAGGATGCTAATAATCTTTCACCAAAACGATTTAACCATTCTAACCAGCGTTCTGTACTGACACGATGGTTAAGATTATGTAGCCATTTTTGCGCCCAAGCTTGTCCCTTGGCTTGATGGACTCCTTCTAACAGTTCTGTAAAAAGAAGTTCTAAATCTGTATCACTGAGGGGTGGTGGCACTGGTTTGGAGATATTTTCTCCCCCTGGGGTCAGATTTTGTTTACCACCAAACAAACGCCGGAAAAATTTTTTAAGCCATTGAATTAGCCGCTTGAGCATCTGATGCACCATGAATGTTGCTTATTAAAATTTTAGCGATGTCGGTGACTCCCCAGTGCAGAATTAAAAATTAAAAAGCAGATTACACAAGGTTTCTTGGGAACTTTTAATACTTATTTGACTTACGCCGTGGTGTTCTAGGGTCTATCTATGAGCGAAATTGCCATGAGTTGTTAGAATGATAAAACCCTAAATTTACCTGGGATATACGGATTTAAACCTGTCTCCATGTCTTACGAACCCCTGCACCATAAGTATCGGCCAAAAAGTTTTGCTGAACTGGTGGGTCAAGAGGCGATCGCTACCACCCTGACTAATGCCATTCTTTCAGCGAAAATCGCCCCTGCCTATTTGTTCACTGGCCCCAGAGGTACAGGAAAAACTTCTAGTGCTAGAATTCTGGCTAAATCTCTCAATTGTCTCCAAGGCAACCAGCCAACCCCTCAACCCTGCGGCGTTTGTGAAATCTGTCAGGGCATTACTAAAGGCTATTCTACAGATGTCATTGAAATTGACGCTGCTAGTAATACGGGTGTTGATAATATTCGTGAACTGATTGAAAGGGCGCAGTTTGCCCCGATGCAGTGTCGGTATAAAGTTTATGTGATTGATGAATGCCTGACTGGAGACTCATTAATTCTTACCGATGCCGGACTTGTCCGCATTGATAACTCGAATATTAAAGGTCAGAGAGTTCTGACTTACAATGACTCCTCTGAAAAATGGGAATTTAAAAAAGTTGTCCGTTGGTTAGACCAAGGAGAAAAGCAAACTTTAGTTATCAAGACTACTCACAGAGAAATTAAGTGTACAAGTAATCATTTGATCAGGACTGATCAGGGATGGATAGCAGCAAAAGACGTAAAAGAAGGAATGAAGATACTATCCCCTGTGAATGCGGATGCGACACGCTCATTTACAAATTTGGAGAAGGTAGAATCTGTTCACCTCGCTGGAGTTGAGCGAGTTTATGATCTTGAAGTTGAGGATAATCATAACTTTGTAGCTAATGGATTACTAGTACATAACTGCCATATGTTAAGTACCGCAGCCTTCAATGCGTTACTTAAAACCCTAGAAGAACCACCTAAGCACGTTGTTTTCGTTCTCGCCACCACAGACGCACAAAGAGTATTGCCAACCATTATTTCTCGTTGTCAAAGGTTTGATTTTCGACGGATTCAGTTAGAGGCAATGGTAAAACATTTAACTTATATTGCCTCTGAGGAAAGTATTAATATTTCTCATGATTCCCTCACCCTCGTCGGACAAATTGCCCAAGGGGGATTAAGAGATGCAGAAAGTTTACTTGATCAATTAGCTTTAGTCGCAGGGGAAGTGACACCGGATAAAGTTTGGGATTTGGTGGGTTCAGTCAGCGAAAAAGACTTATTTGGACTATTAGAAGCAATTTCGCAAGATCATGCAGAAATAGTTCTGGAATCTACCCGGAAAATCCTAGATCGAGGACGAGAACCCCTAATTATTCTCCAAAATCTCGCCGCTTTTTATCGAGATTTCCTCATCGCCAAAACCGCCCCTAATCGCCAAGATTTAGTTGCTTGTACTCAGTCAACCTGGACATCATTAGTTGACTTTGCCCAAAAATTTGAACTAAGTACAATCTTGCTAGGACAACAACACCTGAGAACAGCAGAATTACAACTAAAAAATACCACTCAACCCCGGTTATGGTTAGAAGTAACCTTACTCGGATTATTGCCCAGTGCCAATATTCAGATCCAACCCGCAAATATTCCCCAGCGAATTCATACAAATGCTGTAGCCCCAGCTTATGCTGCCGTTGCTGCACCGCAACCAGTATATTCGCCCACCAATCACAACAATTCTCCACCACCACCCACGCCAGAACCTGTAGCACCACCACCTACTAACAATCAACCTGCACCAGTACAGCCAGTAGGAGAAGGATCACAATACGATTTAATTCAACTTTGGCAACAAGTCCGTGGACATATTCAGCAGCTACCTACACAAGCATTGCTGGGTCAAATGTGCCATTTAATTGATTTTAATGGTTCTATAGCTATTGTAGGTGTAAAAGCGGTTTGGTATGACAAAGTGAAGTCCTATCTACCTGTGATCACCACAGCTTTTAGACAAACCTTCCAACAGGAAATTCAAGTCACTCTCGAAAAAGCCACCACAGCAAACGCCACATCAACGAGAAGAAATCCACCACCACAAAATTCTCCTCCTGTTCAACAACCACCCGAACCTATATCCAATCAGCCGCCTCCACTAGCACAACCTACACCACAGCCGCCCCCAGCCACACCACAGCCAACATATACACCGCCACCAGCACAAATCCAAACTGAGGCTATAGTGACTAATACAGCCCCAGTCGCAACTATTTCTGCGCCACCAGCGCCACCAGTGCAACCACCTCCATCAAGCTGGGATCATGATGGTGTAGTTAAAGCTGCGGAAAGTTTAGCCAAATTCTTTTCTGGAGAAATCATCAGGATGACAGATGATACTTTCCAGCTATCGGATTCTGTCACAGCTACTGAAATACCTGAGATATATGAATCCTATGTTGATGATGAATATACTTAGGGCTAGGAGTCACCGAGTCAGGAGTCACCGAGTCAGGAGTCAGGAGTCAGGAGTCAGGAGTCAGGAGTCAGGAGTCAGGAGGAGGTCAGAATAGTCTTGAATCTGGGAAAGTGATAGGTAAATGAACGGTTTCAACGCTTATTCCTTGCAGCTTATTCACATTTTTAACCTTCAAACTATTGATATATATAGATTTTTGGTTTATATGGCTTACGCCACGCTACGCTATCAGCAAGCCCTAAATAAGAATTTGAGGGAATAGGGAATAATTAATTCCTAATTCCCCATTGGCTTTAATCGTCTGCGCGTAAGAGTTTGCGGTAAAAAGGTTTAGAAAAATCGGTAACACGATGTCGCTTATAATTTTCCATCAGTTCAATTAAAAAACTAATAAATTCAAAACTAGCCATCATTACTTCATAAGTTAGGTCAGAGTTAGCATCAAACTGCATTCGGCAACGGGTTAAGTCTGATGGTAAGGTGGCAACATTCCAAGTCGCAGCAAAGGGAATATTGTCACTACCTTCAATTTTGCGGTGTCCCTCTAACACGCCTTTTTGATAAAGACTGATAGCATAGGGTAATAAAGTTCGCTTACTACCCTGAATATACGGTAAATACACGGTAGCTTGTTGTGGAGTCGCAGGTTGGAGTTGATCAAAAGACGTATTACCAGACATCGTTGTTGATTCCTTAAGATAACTGAGAATTGGCAAGCCTATAGTTTTCCTTAATATTATTCCGCCGTAGAATGTATTTGCTGTGTAGTTCCTATTTCGTGATTATGTATATAAAATAGCATTCAAATTCAGATTCTAGGTTGTATATCAGTTTTAAAAGTTACAAATTGCCATAACAATCCTGTAGTTGGGCTTTAGTTCTGAAATTATACTCAAGCCCAACTACAAACAAACTAATTATTAGAGATCATTGTTCCCAGTGCAGCTATCAACTTATCCACACTTTCAGGACGACTATTAAAACCCATTAAACCCACACGCCAAACCTTACCAGCAAGTTCACCCAAACCGCCACCAATCTCAATATTATGCTCAAGTAATAACTGCCTAGCAATAGATTTACCATTTACCCCTTCCGGAATACAAACAGTAGTTAAAGTTGGTAAACGGTATTCCTTCTCAACGTGCATTTTTAAACCCATGTCTTCCAATCCTTCCCACAGATACTCGACATTTTTTTGATGACGTTGCCAACAACTTGCTAAACCTTCCTCCGCCACTAAACGCAAAGCTTCCCGTAAACCATAATATAAATTAATCGGTGCGGTGTGGTGATATGTGCGTTCAGCCCCCCAATATTTTCCCAACAACGTCATATCTAAATACCAGTTTGCTACCTTAGATTGACGCTTGTGTAACTTCTCCAATGCCCGTGGACTCATGGTAAAGGGGGACGCACCGGGAGAGCAACCCAAACCTTTTTGACTACAGCTATAAGCTAAATCAACGCCCCACTCGTCCAAAAAGATGGGAACACCACCTAAACTGGTAACGGTATCCACTAATAGCAATGTTCCATGTTGAAGACACAACTCACCCACCCCTTCCAAAGGTTGACGTGCGCCGGTGGAAGTTTCTGCATGAACTAAGGCTAAAATTGCGGGTTTATGGGTAGCAACGGCGGCACTGATTTCCTCCAAATTGAAAACCTGCCCCCAGGGCTTAGTAATAGTTCGCACATCTGCGCCATATCTGCCTGCCATATCTACCAAGCGATTACCGAAATAACCAGCCACACCAATTAATACCACATCACCCGGTTCTACAGAATTAGCCAAAGTAGCTTCCATAGCGGCTGTACCCGTGCCACTGACAGCAATAGTATGGGGGTTTTCCGTTTGCCATGTGTAACGCAACAGCGATTGAATCTCATCCATCAGAGTTAAAAAAGCCGGATCTAAATGCCCTACAGGTTTAGTATTCATCGCCTGTAATACCGCTGGATAAGCGTTAGAGGGACCTGGCCCCAATAATAGACGGTGGGGGACATCTAAGGGTTCAAGGCCTAGACGCTGACTATCGTTGATGGAAAAAGCGAATGTCATAAACTTATGTGAGATTAAATTCTAATTAATTACATGATAAAGCGATAAGTAGATGGGCTGAAATAAATATCAAATAGTATTGTGGGGTGGGCTTCTAGCCCGCCCATTTTAATTGTCTTTACCTACACCATATTTCCGCCCCCGCCATTCTTTGGGAGTGTGGAATGCAGATAAGAAGATTCGCAGCACAGCTAAAGGGTCAGCCAAGGGTGAAAGCCAGAATAACCAACCACCAGTGGCATCTTTACGATCATAAGAGGGAGCGATCGCTAATAATAGAGCAAAGCGAATCACCACCAAAAATATATTCAATCCTAACAACAGCATTAACGGCAGTGTAAAAACCAAAGAAGGCAGCAATAAATAACCCAGTAAAATGAATAACGGTAAACCCTGCACCGCAGATAATAGCCATAAATCCCCCCAGACCTGAGCGCGGGAAGTTGCATCTTTCAAATCTAGGCTGCGTCCCCATTCCTTCCAAGTTTCTAAAGCCCCTTCATACATCCTCACCTTTAGCACCTTAGCCCCATCCAAAAAGCCCACCTTAAAGCCCTCAGAGGCAATATTCCGCGCCAAGGTCACATCATCACAAAAAGAACCTTTCGCGCTGCTATAGCCATCCACAGCCTTTAATACAGAGCGACGACACAAAAAACACTGCCCATTGGCCATGACCCGTTCTGGTTGTTCAGTATAAATACCTGTAGGATCAAACCTATACAATAACGTCATCAACAAAGCCGGTTGTAACCAGCATTCCCCCGGATACTTGAGAATAAACTGCGGTGATAATGATACTAAATCATAACCTTGGGCGATCGCAGTTTTAACTAAACTCGCCACCAAACCAGGATGGGGTTGAATATCCGCGTCCATGCCCAAAAACCACTCACTCCCCTCCGCAGTGAATAAAAAGCCATTATGCAACGCCCAAGGACGACCAACCCAGCCAGAAGGTAAAGGGTCATCTGTCATTACCCGAAAGCGGGGGTCGCTTACTGCTGCGGTTTTCACTAAGTCGGGAGTACCATCTTGAGAGCGACTATCAACCACAATAATTTCTTGAACTTCGTAACTTTGGCGACTTAAACCAGCTAACAGCGGACTAATCCGCAATGCCTCATTTAATGTGGGTACAACTACACTCACAGTTCCTAAAAGATCCGGTGTAGGTTGTTGTGGTTCCAGGGCTGGATAACGTCTTGGACCTTTGAGCAACCGGGAAAGTAAAATGGCTGTTGCAGGTACTTGGATAAGCAGCAATAGGAGGGGAATAATATTTAGCAATTTTAACCCTGACTTTTTGTATAAACTAGCTAGTTTAAATTTTCTCGCAATTTATGTAAATTAACTTAAATTATTAGTTATCTATATTTTTCTGTAATTGGGAAAGAGGCAATTGGAAGAATTTCTTCTCCTATTCCCTCTTCCCTCTTCCCTATTTGTTGAAAGCAACTTTCACATTAGCAACAGCAACTTCTTTAGTAGCTGCTTCAATATTCACCGTTGCAGGGGTACTAGAACCTTTAGACCACAACAGCACAGCAGGAGCTACACCCAAGGCCACACCTAGTAATATGGGGATAGGAAACCCAGCCGCTAAACTCATGACTGTGGCAAAACCAAAGTTACCCAAATAAACTAATAAAGGTACATTCAGTTGGTAATGGTCTAACTTAATCGGGTTTTTGCTCCATAATAAAGCTGCTACTGTCATAAATAACGAACCAGTACCCATCCAACCGGCAAAGTTTTGGTAAGGCATTCCAAAGAAAGCCCCTGGTTGGTGCCAATACCAGAAGGGGAGGGAAGTTTGACTCATGGCTGGGTCAAGGACAAAATCCCAAGAAGTGAGCAGTAAAGCCCCTAAACCAATTGCTCCCACGTGACGGAATAGGCTAGGTTTTTTATCTACTTCTAAACCCGCACGAGCCAACACATAAGAAACTAATCCCACATAAAACCAGGAAAGGGGAATTGTAAAAGGGACTAAACCGGAAATTTTATAACCCAAACCACTTAAATAGCTGTAGCCACCAAAGGGAAAGCCTGTGCTAGTTCCTAGTAATTCGCTAGTTAGGGAAATTGATAAAGATGGGATTAAAAATCCTAAAGCGCGTGCTAAACCTAAAGTTCGGTAAGCATAAAGGAACACTCCCAGCGCCCCTAAAATCATATATACCACACCACCGCCCGCCATACTCCACTGCATGACGCTCTGTCCGACTTCTGATAAGCTGACAATTAGTTCAGCATTGGGAATAACAATCAATATCCCCACCAGTCCAAATACCATAGAAACGATATGACCAATTAGGCATACGCGCTCGACGATAACAAGTTGTCTCATGATCAATCCTTAATGATATGCCACATGGCTACTCAACTGCTAACAGTTTACAAATATTTATGAACATATTTAACTAAATGTTGATCTTTATTCTCTCAAATTGGGAATTAGGGATGAAATTCAACATTTAGAAACCTGATGAGTTCAGTAAACCTGTGAAATAATGAATGAAACCGATACTGAGAACATCAGTATATAACGATTTGTAACTGAGTAAGGTACAGAACTTTTAAAGTTATAGCAACCACCAAGTTTATGCAAACCAGGAGAGAAATTTCCTTTTTCCTTCCCACTGACTCCCGACTCCGGACTTTTGCTATATGTCAATTTTTCAAAAGATTCCTTGGTTTTCCTTAACACTTATATTACTGAGTTACAGTACATTGGGCTGGATAATATTTGAAGAAAAAGCCCCGTGGTATGTACGGCTGATAACTGCGGTAACTATCCTGCTGTCCCTGGTATTGGTCACTAACCCTTGGCTAAAACTAGATGATTATTCTCATGTTTTCTTCAAGTCAAACGCTAGGACTTTTTTTGTGGCTATCTTAGCAGCTTTCCTGTTTTTTCTAATGATTGCCTGGTTTCGGGTATTTCTTGATACTTTACTCATTCTGTGCGCGACTATCTTAGCCAAAATAGACTTTCAAGCAGTTGGTTTAAAACCAGCACTAACTTTTGGCTGTATATCTTTTTGCTCAATACTAGGTTTAGGAATGGGCGCACTTATCAATTACTACGTTTAAAATTAGTCACTGGTCATTAATTAGTTAATGAGTAATAGACCAATGACTAATAACTAACTAGCTGGCTACAGCTTCTACAAGTTCTACCGCTACTGGATAAACGCTAACTTTCTTCTGGCTTTTACCTCTTCTTTCAAAGGTAACTACACCATCAACTAGCGCAAACAAGGTATCATCACTACCAATACCAACGTTGTTACCAGGGTGAACCTTAGTACCACGTTGACGGACAAGAATATTACCTGCGCGTACAGTTTGTCCACCATAACGCTTTACACCCAGCCGTTGAGCATTCGAGTCACGACCGTTACGCGTACTACCAGTTCCCTTCTTATGAGCCATGATTCCCTCTTTTCTATTTACTTTATTTATCCCAGGATTTATCCCAGGTTGCTAGTTATCTAGTTTAGGCTGGGATCAAGGTAATTGGAATTGGTAATTGGTAATTACTCTGTATTACCTGTAACCTATTACCTCTTCCCTAACTAGCAACTTAAACCTTTTTTATGATTCTTCGGATGATTCGTCAGCGGTTTCTTCCACGAAATCAGTATCAATAATAACGGGAGTTTCAGCCATCGTTGGTGATTCTTCGTAAGCTAAAACTTCGCCGTTGAGATTGATAGAATTAATCAAAAATCTGGTGATTTCCTGGCGATGTCCCCGTTTTTTGCGGGTTTTCTTTTTAGGTTTCATCTTATACACCAGGACTTTGCGACCTCTAAAGTGTCGCATGATTGTCCCTTCCACTGTTGCGCCTTCTACTAAAGGTTGTCCAATGGAAACTGCGCCTTCGTGATGTACAAGTAATACTGCGTTGATAGTAACTTTTTCATCTGGTTCAGCGGTTAGTAGTTCAATGTCGTAAAAGCGACCTGCTTCTACTTTCATTTGTTTACCGCCAGTTTCAATAATCGCGTAAGTCATTAATTAAA
The DNA here is from genome assembly GCF_009712035.1 of Anabaena sp. UHCC 0187. GTDB lineage: Bacteria > Cyanobacteriota > Cyanobacteriia > Cyanobacteriales > Nostocaceae > Dolichospermum. The sequence continues at coordinate 20,001 of NZ_VILB01000010.1, forward strand.
TCGTCCTTGAGGTTGCCGTACAGGTAGCTGGGTATAATCTCCTGTAGAGACGCTATTATTTATAGCTTTTGCCAGCTTTTGCAGTATGTCTACCTGATCCGAGCAGGAATTAGACAGACAATCTACTATATTACCTGATTGATAGCTAATCAGTCAACCTTTGAGAAAATATAATTTTATTTATCGCTGATTTCCGAAAAGATAATTCTGGTGTTTGTAGTTAACCGTGACACAGACGGAAAATTTTTTAACTAATCTGAGTGACTTAATAGGGCTGCTCAGATTTTTTTTGCATATTCACTTTAAGAGTTATATAACAATATTTTTTTTAACGAACCGCAGAGACGCAGAGAGCGCAGAGGAAGAGAAGAAGGAGATTTTAATATCTTCTTTAAGGATTGCTATATTGTCAATAGGTGATAATTTTATTAGCTCAATATGAAAAGAATTGAAGTTGAACAAAGAAGCATTTTTGTGGGTTTGGCTGGTAGTCATGGTTATGGTTTGAATCGTCCAGAATCTGATTATGATTATCGGGGTGTATTTATTGCTCCTAAACGCTATTATTTGGGATTTGATAGTATTGAACAAAAAGATACAGGTTGGGATGAACCGGGGATATTTCCGTTTATAGATGGTAATGAAGATACGGTTATTTATGAATTAAGGAAGGTTATTCATTTATTAGCTGGGGCAAATCCCAATGTTTTAGAGTTGCTTTGGTTAACGAATTATCCTTTTTTAACAAATGTCGGACAACATTTAATTAATCACCGCAGTTTGTTTTTGAGTAAGAAGGTAAAGCATACTTATTCTGGTTATGCTTTTGCTCAAATCAAGAAAATGGAAACTCATCGTAAATGGTTGTTAAATCCACCTACTAAAAAACCTCTTCCTGCTGATTTTGATATTACTGATGAAATCCCTTTAAGCAAAGATGAGTTAAATGCTTTTTTAGAATATCTTTATCTTTTGATTAGGGGTAAAATTGAGTTTCTGGAAGAATCAGAACAGTTATATAAATTGCTGACTGCGGATATTGATTTTAAAGGTGTTTTGAAACAGTACACTTTAGCAGATGAAACTTTAGCATATACCCAAAATTTAACTCATGGACGTAAAGATTTTATTCGCTTATTACAAAAAAGTCAAAGTTATCAAAATGCTTTGAGAGAATGGAAGGCTTATATATCTTGGCAGGAAAATAGAAATCCCGCTAGAGCGGAAATGGAAAAAAAATCAGGTTATGATTTAAAACATGGAATGCACTGCATTAGATTGCTACGCAGTGGGTTGGAAATTTTGCAGCGGGGAGAAGTGACTGTAGATAGAAATTTAGCTGGTGATATTGATGATTTAAAGGCTATTCTGCGGGGTGATTATAGTTATGAGCAATTGATGAAAATGGCTGAAGATTTGGTTGCTGATATGGATGTTTTTTATGAGCAATCTAGTTTACCACATCGTCCTGATTTGGAACAAATTAATGATTTGTGTATGCAGTTGGTAGAAATGCAAGGTTGGTAAGAAAGTTGATTTTTTGCAAATACCCAGATTTTTTCAGAATTTGGGTATTTTATGAGTAATTTAATATAAGTATTAATATGTAGTAACTAAATTGTCAAAAAATTAGTAAAATTACTGTTTGTATCAGTATTAATCATGATATTATTTATATAATTAAGACTAAGCTAAACAAAAGGAGTTACAAAGTTATTAAAGTACGATTTATCAAAACAAGTTATGGTTTTGGTATTTTATCTTTGATTAAGTAATAACTTGACTTAGTTTCAAGTATCTGAATATTTGGGTAATTGTATGATTTGACAAAGCAATTTAATGATCAAATTTTACCCATAATATGCTGTTTTTGTTGTGAGAACTAATTTAGAGGGTGTAGGGAAATATGCAGGGGATTTCTATAGTTTTTTATTTGGCAGTTATTACAGTTGTTATAGCAGGAGGATATTGGGAAATAATCACAGTAAAAAAATACTGTAAACGATCTAATAAGGATCAAGAAGCAATCAAAGAATTAGAAAAAAATGGAAATACCACTAAAAATTCAGACTGGATTAATGAGCATTTAGAAATAGACAATAATAAACCTATCAAAATTAATGGTAAATATATACTCAAGCAATATCCAGATATTTTTAACGACCCTACTCGTAGTAACTTACGTTTTATTGGTACTCTGTGTACATCTATTGGTGTACTAGGAACATTTTATGGTATTCAAGCAGGAATAGGAGGTATTCCTTTAGGTAATTTCAGTAATACACAGTCTTTAATGGCAGGAGTAACCGGATTATTAGACGGAATGAAAACTGCATTTTCTACTTCTTTAATGGGATTAGGATTTGGAAGTGCATTTACGATTTTTCTGTTTATAACTGACTCCATTAGACAATCAAAGTATGATCAACTTAGAATAAGTTTACATAAAATTACCAGTACCAAAAAAGATAGTCGTGATGATGCTGTCAATAGCTTGAAAGAAATAGCTGAAAGTTTTAAAAAGTTTGATTTTAATGCTAATGCAAGAGCATCTCAAGTATTAGAGAGAGTTGCTAAAAATCTTGATCCAAAAATTATTGGTAGGGAAGTAGGAAATGCTGTTGGTAGTCAATTAGATAGTACCATTGAAACGAAATTAACTCCTGTATTCGATAATATTCTTGTATCTCAAGAAACACTAACTCAAGTTGCAACTATTCAAAGAGATGTCCTGGAAAATTTGATTAGTGAAATGAAAAATCAATTAATTATCCCAGTAGTTGAAAGACTAGAACAAAGTGCAACTTTAACTAAAGAAGCATCACAAGCTGTAACTAAGTTGAATAATGAATTAGGGGGGATTTCTGAAAAATTAGCAAATTCAATTGTCACTATTCAGCAGTTTCAACAAGATACATTAGGAGAATTAAATAATTTTGCCAATAGTTTAAAATCAACTTTAAATGATTTTCAAAATGATACAAAAGGCGTTTTGGAAACAACTGCAATTTCTATTAGTAATGCAGTTAATGAAAGTATTAAAGGAATGGAATCTCAACGTCAAGCATTTGAAGCCAGTGCAGAACAAGCTGGAAATACATTTACAGGTATTCGAGAAGATTTAGAACAATCTTTAACAACTCAAGCTGAACAGCAAAAACAAATGTTACAGAGAGTGTATTCTGTATTCTCTAGAATACTAAATCAAGCTAATGAAAACTTTACAACCCAAACTCAAACTTTAGAAACAGTTGGTAGAGAAGCATCACAATTAATGAATCATGCTAAGGATAACTTAGAAAGTACATTAACTAATATTGATGATACTTTGCAAAATACTCGTGTGACGGTGCAACAGGAATTAGAAACATTTAGAATCCAGTATCAAGATAGTTTAACTCAATTCTTTAATGATCAAAATCAATTATTAGAAAGTACACTAGGCACACAAAGAGACGCTTTATCAGAAGTTGTTACTGATTTACGTAATGCTTTCGCGGAAGAAACCCAACGTAGACAATCATTAATGAATGATTTGAGCAATACTATGAATCAAGTTCAGCGTGGTATTCATGAAATTGATCAAGTAAGTATAGCCATGCAAAATAGAATTAGAGATATACAACAACTAACTGCGGCAATGGGTTTAAACTCAGGAGAAAGATTAACCCAATTACAAGAATTATCTCGGAATATTGGGACAACAACTCAAGATTTTAATCATCTTCTTCATAGTTGGGAAGAACATCTTAATAACTATATGAAGACTTCTACACAATGGCAAACTGACTTTTTCAAAGAAGCAGATAGTTCAATGGGACAAATATGTAGTGGTTTATTAGAAACTGCTAATGTTTTAGTGACAATTGAAAAAGATCGTAGGTTAATGAGTAATCAAGACTAATTTTAAAGTTACGAACATAATACAATCAGGTAAATTATCCAATGCTAAATCCTTTAAACTTCCAAAATAATCATGATAATCAAGATGAAGAAAGTTCAGCAACTTATCTTTCTATTGGTGATTTAATGTCAGGGTTACTGATGTTTTTTGCTCTGCTTTTTATTACTGCTTTAATTCAACTCAATGAAGCTCAAAAAGATATTACTAGAATTTTAATAGGTGAATTAGAAGGTCAACTAAAAGCTAATAATATTGCCGCAGAAATTGATCCTAACACTGGTGATATCAGCTTGAGAGATAACATCCTATTTGAAACTAATAGTGCTAAATTAAATCCTCAAGGTCAAAAAACATTACAAAAACTAATACCAGTTTATAGTAAAGTAATTTTTGAAACTCCAAGAGTTAAAGATCAAGTTGAACGAGTCATTATTGAAGGTCATACCAGTGCTTATGGTAAGTCTGATTTTAATATGCAATTAAGTTTAATGAGAGCATGGGAAGTTTGTAACTATACTTTATACAAAATGCCATTTAAAAATAAATCTCATAAATCAAAATTAGAGAAGAAAATTATGGTAGTAGGAAGAGGTAAAAATGATGCAAAACCAGGAGATTTAGCAAAAGATCGTAAAGTAGTGTTTCGCATTCAATTTAAGGGACAAGATTTAGGGAATTTAAATACATCTAAAAAGTAAAAATTTATGCTTAATAAAATTCTCAATAAAATCATTGAACCTGATCATAAACCCCATAATTTAATCGCTCTTGCTAATAAACAGAAAGTAGGTAATATTAATCTCTGTATATTAGGATTAAGAGAAAAAATCAATGGTAATAGAATCAATGAAATTACTTTTCTAGAATGGATATGGTGTATTGATAATGATCAACCTTGGCAAAAAATATCTGAATTAGAACAAATTGAATTATCAGAAAAGATTTGGAATCTTTCTTTAAAAATAGAATGGTTACATTTTACTTTAATTCGTAGATTAGCTTGGTTTTACACTGATAAAAAAGATGTGATTGCATCTTCTTTAGTAAATAGTTTTCAGATTTGGAGCAGTTCCAGTTTTTTGAAAGAAAACCTTGCAATTAACATTCTCGTAGCTTTAGGAAAAAATGATCCTAAACAAGAACTTGTAAAAATTAGCTGTAATCAAAATTTGACTCGGAATGAGTTATTAAGAAAGATAAATAATGTTTTGCCAAATATTCCGATTTTACAAGATTATGTTATAGAAATTTCTCCTTATTTTCACAAAATACATCCTGTTACTTTAGATAAAGTTAACTGGTTATTACGTTGTTTTGATGAAATGGATGAAAAAACACAAATAACCTCAGTTGACTATGTATTAAATCATGTTTCTACCGCAATAGCTGATACATTTCCTGAGTTAGTTAACTGGTTAAAAAAGAACTATAATAATTCTCAAAAACAATTAGAATTATCATCTTCAGCTAGACAAAAATTGAGAGATTGGATTGGAGCAATTAATTATCAAGACTTTCATAAATTGGTAAATTTAATTATTAATAATATATCACTTAATAAAACAGAGATAAAACAGTTAAAAAATCGTCAAAGTTTTTGGGCTAATTACAGTAATAGTTTTGTAAGACTTAAAATTTTGCTTCCTAATCAGTCTTATAAAATCATTAATAATGATCTTAGAGAAGATCAAGATATTCAAAAATTAGAATTTGATGGAAGTGAACCAACGGAAGTATGTATATTTGATTTAGGAGATAAAGGTTTTATTGTTGAATTTTTTAGAGGTAAGGGAAGTGAAATAAGATTCTTTGCTAAGAATTATCATGTAGAAAAACTTTTATTTGCTGAAGAATCATTATCAGTAAAAAAACTCAGAGCATTAGGAGGTGAAGCACATGATCATGTTTATTTGTGGCAATGGGCTTGTGAAAAATGGTTAAGGGAAAAATATAATATTTTAGCTAATAAAGGAACTAATTCATTTACCATTTTCTCTATTAAAACATCAAATCAAGAATCAAATAAACCAATCCTCAAAGGAAATCAAGTTATAGAGTTCACGGAGCAAAAACTATCATATACTTCTCAATATGGTTTATTAGAACCACCTTTTGATAAACTAAAAAGGCGAGAAAGAAAGAAAATAAAATGGCTAGATGAAATTAGAAAATTAGAATTAGAAGCTACACAATCACAACTTTAAACAAGTATAATTTTATGACAGATATTTTTGAAAAACCTTCATTAGCAACTTTAGTTAATGAAATTGTGGCTTTAAATCATAGCTGGAAAGCTGCTGTAGAATTATTTGGAGATGATAATCCTTTAGCTCAAAGTGCAAGAGATTTGAAAGGATGTTTACAAATACGATTATTGCAAAGTTATCCAGAGGAAGTTTATCTAAAAATAGATCGAGAAACTTCTGAACAAGCAGGAGAAGATTTATATAGTTTACAGTTGCGTAAACCTATAAATAACCGTTGCAATGCTGAACATTTACCTGTAAGAGTTGCCAAAAAATTACTTACTGAAGCAGAAATTATAAAACTTAAAAACCCCATGATTTAAACTGAAGCATTATTGAGGCTGTCCTAGCATCACAATCGAACATTTCAAATTATTAATTACCTGGGTTGTCACCTCACTAACCGCTAATCCTCCAGCGGTGCGGTAGCGCACAGAACGCAAGACTACTAAATCGAATCCCTGAGCTTGCTCAATGATAACTTTGGCAATATCATCACCAACAATTGTGAGGATATTTGTATTTACTTGCAACCTGCTTTGATTGGCAATATCTGACAATTTAGATGTGAAATTGGTAACTTGACGAGCAGGTGTTAGACGATCTTTTACGTGCAATAAAACCACTTCAGCTTGATTAACATCAGCTAAAATTTGGGCAAATCTAATAGTCCCGATAGTCACCCTCATTAAGTCACCAACAGGAACAAGAATCCGCTTTATTTCCGTAGGACTTCTTAATAGGCGTGTTACAGCTACCGGACACTGAGAAGACCAAAAAACCTTATCAATAACACTACCAAATAAACGGGCGCGTAAATTTCTAGTATCTCCCCAACCCATCACCACTAAACTAGCATTTTGTTCCCGACTAGCGTGACTAATTCCCAAAGCTACATCATCATCAATGCGAATTTTTGGTGATACTTCTACATCAAATTCTTGACTTATTTCTAAAGCTAATCTCAATCTTTCCTTACTTTTTTCCAGAGCCGTTACTAATAATGGATCATCCATATTTACGTGGGCTTGAGTAATCGCTAATGGCATAATCTGTCCAGATTCATGACGAGCCAGCAGGGCTGCCATTTCCAGTAAATAGCGTTGAGTCACCGGGTTATAAATGGGAACCACAACAATAAATGGTGGGTAATCTTGCTGTAAAAGGTTCTCTCCATTTTCTGGTGCTTCTATCACCTGTTCATAACTTTCCCACCACACCGATAAACTGTCTGTTTTCCAGCCCGTATCGGGGACGACTTGTAAAGTTCTGGCAACTTTGGCTGTAATGACTGGACCAATGATAGCAGTAACCAACATCAGGACAATGATACTGTTTAAGACATCCTCCCCGATTAGCCTCTCACCCGCAGGATTTACGGTTTGATAAGCAACTAAGGCTGCTGCTAGTGTGGCTGCTACTTGCGGCAGCGATAATGACCACATTGTCAGCATCTCTGAATTGCTGTAGCGATAAAATATTTTGGCTAGGAATGCCGCCACAAATTTACTGCTAATCAGTGCCACAACAATTACCGCTGTCAGACCAATGGAACTCAAAGTTTTGATAAAAGCAGGTATATCAATTAATAATCCCATGTCCACGAAGAAACAAGGGATAAATAAAACACTACCAACAAATTCTACCTTTTCTTTAACCGGGCTATTTCCCAAAACGCCGTTTACTGCTAAACCTGCAAGGAACGCACCCACAATTTTTTCAATACCAATTAGCTCCGCCCCTACAGATGCCAAAAATAATGCCAGCAAGATAAACAAAAATTGATTACTTTCTTCATCCCCAGTGCGGCGAAAGAACTCTTTTCCTACTTTATTAAAACCAAATAAGATCACAACTGAATAAATAGCTAATCCACCCAACAGAGTAACTAATTTAAAAATAGTGAAATCTCCTCCATGAATACCCACACAAATTGCTAGTAATAACAAAGCACCTGTATCAGTGAAGATTGTCGCCCCAATTGTCACAGTTACGGCTTCATTTCCTATAACTCCCAACCGACTGACAATGGGGTATGCCAAAAGAGTATGGGAAGCAAGTAAAGAACCAATCAGAACAGAAGAATTCCAGCTAAGATTAAATAAACGTCCCGTAATAATCCCAGCAATTAAGGGCATTAAGAAAGTCAGAAAGCCAAACCCCATTGAGCGATTTTTAGTTTGGCGAAACTGCTCAATGTCAATCTCTAAACCTGCTACAAACATTAAATAAACCTTACCCATATCTGAGAGGAGTTTGATAGTTTCAGATTTAGAGTTGAGGAAATTTAGTCCATTGGGACCGAGGATTACACCTGCTAATAGCAAACCCACTAATCCTGGTAATTTTAATTTCTCAAATAGGGGCGGAACAATAAAAATAGCTGTGAGGAGAATTGTAAAAGAAATGATCGGTTCAGCGAGAAAATTTACTGGTACTTCTAATAAAAACATAATGATAAGTTCTGATTTTAAATAGGCGGGTTTTAACAAAGCAAACACAGTATACTGTTTACTATCTTCCTAGTTCCTCTATCGTCAGGTGTAATTATTTACAGTCGGATATAATCTTTTGACAGAAATAATTTTGAGACATAAAACTGCATATTTCCCATTTTCCTAACTGTTTAAGAAACTTCTGATGTCATGGATAAAACGAGTCATTTATAGCAACGAATAGGAAAGACATGATCCTAACAAATATCCTATCCTGTAAATCCTTAAATCCTGGATATCCTGTTCGCAAAGCGTGGCGTAAGCCATTTCTGACAAATGATAGTTGTGGGATTTCCTTAACCTAACCGACAAAACCGTCATACATAAATATTACATATATATTTGCTTTACAAGTATCAGTTTTCTGTATATAACAATATTTAAGCCGTGATCATGAGATCCAGATCACAGCAAACGCCGATAGTATGAACGATAGAGGAATTTTATGTATTCTTGCAGAGTTGATAATTCACATAATTACAAAAAAAATGTATTTTCTGATACAGAATATTTACTTTTATTAAATACAAAATCAACCAACTTTATTAAGAAATAATTCAGAAGTCGGAATTAAATTTTGATTTCTGCCGACATTCAAGTTGATGACTGTTCCACTCAACTAAAAGCAGAAATTATCCAATAAATTTCTGTTAATGTTCTATGTTTATTTTTTATAACCATATTGAACAAGTGTGACAGATTTGCAAACATAAAGATGAGATAAAAAGCCTAACTTAATTACAGCTTTTCTAGCAGGAAAAACAGCAATGAATAAACGTATTCGCCCCTTGTATCGCCTTCTAGCACTAGCTATAGGTTCAATGGTTTTGGCAATTTTTGCGCCCACAGTTGTCCAGGCCGCAGACCCTGTAACACTGGAATCCTTAGACGCAACAACCAAACAATTACAGATTTCTATTGATACTACCTGGGTATTACTCACAGGCTTTTTAGTATTCTTCATGCAGACTGGTTTTTCGATGTTAGAAGCAGGTTTGCTACGTCAAAGAGGTGTAGTTAATGCCCTATTGGAAAACTTTATTGATGCTGCTGTCACCATTTTAGTGTGGTGGGGTGTGGGCTTTGGAATTGCCTTTGGCACAAGTGCTGGTGGGTTTATTGGTACAGACACCTTTTTCCTAAGTCAACTACCCGTTGACGGCGCTTTTACCAATGCTGGTGTACCGGGAATAGCTTCTGGACTCAATGCTTATACCTTGTTCTTTTTCCAGTTTGCCTTTGCGGCTACTGCCAGTACGATTACTACTGGGGCAATGGCTGGGAGAACAGACTTTGTTGGTGATTTAATCTACAGTGCCATTATGGGTGCGTTCAGCTATCCCTTAATGGTTCATTGGGTGTGGAATTCCAGCGGCTGGTTAGGGAAATTGGGTTTTCATGACTTTGCTGGTAGTACCGTAGTTCACACCGTTGGCGGTTGGACAGCCTTAGTTGGGGCTTTTTTACTTGGCCCCCGTCCTGGACGGACTCCTTGGGGACAAATTCCCCCCGCCCATAACTTAGGTTTAGCAGCTATGGGAACAATGATTCTCTGGTTTGGCTGGTATGGCTTTAACCCTGGTTCAACTCTCGGTGCTGGTAATCCTGGGTTAATTGGTTTGATTACCTTAAATACTACCCTGGGTGCTGGTGGTGGAGCGTTATCAGCGTTATTTTATCAATACCAACGTTCCGGTAAATGGGATTTAACCTATTGTCTGAATGGTTCTTTAGCTGGTTTGGTAGGTATTACCGCAGGTTGCGCTTTTGTCGCCCCTTGGGCTGCGGTTGTCATTGGCTTAACTGGTGGAATTTTAGTAATTTTGGGCATTGATATTATTGAATCTTGCAAAATTGATGACCCTGTGGGAGCTTTTGCAGTTCATGGTATTAATGGCATGATGGGTACACTGGCAGTAGGCTTTTTAGGTCAATCAGAATTGACTTTGAATAAAAAAGCTGGACTGTTTTTAGGTGGTGGTTTTGATTTGTTGGGTGTACAGATTTTGGGGGTAGTTGCAATATCAGTTTTTACTATTGCTTTTGCCCTTTTAATGTTCACTGGACTCAATGCTATTGGTAGACTGCGTGTTAATCCTGAAGCTGATAAAGTTGGGATTGATAACTATGAACACGGTGCAACTGTTTGGCCTGATGTTTATGCAGTTGAGGAGTTTGTAGAAGAGGAGAAAAATCACTTAAGAAATACTCAAGTTGACGCATAGTTAGGAGTCAGGAGTCAGGAGTCAGGAGTCAGGAGTTAGAGAAAATTTCTCCCCCTGCTCCCTGCTCCCTGCTCCCTGCTCCCTGCCCCCTGCCTTTATTTCTGGGCTGCTGGTTGAGTACCAGGAATAGTAATATCTATGGTTATTACCTTGGCGGCTAAATCGGTTAATGGTTGTTTCATACCTGTTTGATTTCCGACTACTAAGGTGACTAAATTTTCTGGTTTCAGGTATTTTTGTGCCACCCGTTTAACATCTGCTGCTGTAGTAGCAGTAATGGCTTTTTGATAGCGAAATAGGAAATCAGCAGGATAACCATAATATTCGTATCGCATTAACCTAGATAATGTTTGACTAGGATTTTGAAAGTTGAAAACAAAGGAGTTTAATGTCGAGTTTTTGGCATTATTTAATTCTTTGTTTGTAACGGTTTGAGTTTGTAACCGTTTGATTTCTGTTTCCAGTGATTTGATGAATTGAACTGTTGTTTCTGTGCGAGTTTGTCCTCCAGCAACAAATGTTCCTGGATAGTCGAACCGGGGACTCCACATACCATAGACAGAATAAGCTAAACCTTGACGCGATCGCAATTCATTAAATAAGCGTCCCCCAAAGCCATTGAGAACGTCATTCATTACGTCCAAGGCTGGATAGTCAGGACTATCGAATTTGCCGCCCAAATGCCCAATTAAGACACTACTTTGGGTGAGTTGGGGTTGATTAACAAAAAATACACCGCCTAAATTAGCTTGTGTAACTTGTGGTAATTGGGTTTTCGCAATTTGAGTATTTGCTTTCCAGTCACCAAATTTGGCTTGAATGAGCGATCGCATTTTTTGAGCATCAAAATCGCCCACAATCCCTAAAATCATATTATTGGGGTGAAAATATTGCTGATAGAACTTCAGCAAATCCTCACGGGAAATTTTATCTAAAGTTGCATACTCAACTGTACGCGCATAAGGACTTTCTTGCCCATAAATTAATTTTCTGAATTCTCGACTGGCAATGCTGTTAGGGCTATCATTACGACGAGCAATACCACCGCGAATTTGAGTTTTTTCCAAATCCAACTTTTCCTGTGCAAAAGCCGGTTCTCGTAATACCTCAGTAAATAGCCCAAATGCCATTTCTATATCTTCACTCAGGGCTGCAAAACTAGCACTACCGGCAGCTTCTCCCATATCTGTTTCCACAGAAGCGGCTCGCTGTTCTAATATCTCATTTAGTTCATCAGCAGAATGCTTTTTAGTGCCACCACTTCGCAATGTAGAACCCACTAAACTAGCTAAACCTGCTTTTTCTCCTTCCAACCGGCTACCTGTTCTGATCAATGCTGTACCAGTTACCAATGGTAGTTCATGATCTTCCATCAAATAAACTACCAAGCCATTTTCCAGTACATATCTTTCATACTTGGGTAATTTAACTGCCGAACCTGGCGGAAATTTTAAATCAGTGTAATGCTTTGCTGTTGTTGCTGCCCAAGAAAAATTCAAATTTACGAGCAAACAAGCCACAACAATCACCAAGGTAAAAACAAATCTTTGTCCCTTGGAAAACTGGAATTTTTTGCTTTTCAAATCAAACCTCAACATATCTTTTCTGTCTTCAATTTTGGATCAGGATTGCAAGATTAATCCTGTTTGAATTTAAGAATTTCTAGACAACACGGCGTAAATTAAACAATTATTAAAAATCTCCAAAAAGCTTGGATAATTTGCTTTTTTAATTTTTAATTATTAATTTTTAATTCCGCCTTGCGGTACTATCCTGGCTGTTTTGACAACAACTTCCCAACTATGCGATTTTCGGGCGTAAAAGTTACCTTGGCAACTCTTTGAATATCTTCAGGAGTGACTGCGGCAATTTTGTCTAATTGCTGAAATAAATTGCGCCAAGAACCTGTTTTCACTTCATATTCTAACAACTGTGCTGCCATACCTGAATTAGAATCAAGGCTGCGTAATAACCCGGCTCTAGCTTGGGTTTTTAGTCTTTCCAATTCTATTGCAGAGACAGGTTCAGTTTTCAATTTATCAATTTCTTGCCTTAAGGCGATCGCTACTTGATCTACTGTTTTCCCTGGAGATGTGAGAGCATAAAAGAAGATGAGATTAGGATATTTATCTCCTGGAAAGCCACTAGAACCTTGAGCATTCAGAGCTAAACCTTGTTTTTCTACCAAAGACTTAAACAGTCTTGATGTTCTCCCGTCACTCAATAAACTACCAATCAGTTCATAAACTGCATTGTCAGGATCGGTAATAGCGGGACGATGATAACCTTCTAAATACCAAGGTTGGGTAGGTAATTCTAAAGTAACTTCCCTTGTGGCGGTTTGCTGGGGTTCTACGGGTAGTTTTTGCTGGGGTTTGGGTTTAGCTTGATAACGTCCAAAATAAGTTTGGGCGAGTTTTTTCACTTCCGCAGGATTCACATCTCCCACAACAGCAATTGTTAAATTACTGGGAGCATAATAAGCATCAAAAAACTTCCTAACATTCTCCGGTGTTAAGTTGCGAATATCTTGATCATAACCAATTACTGGTCGTCTATAAGGATGAACTTTGAAAGCAGCATCTGTGAATTTTTCTACCATCTGGCCGATAGGAGAATTTTCTACTCGCAGCCGTCTTTCTTCCAAAATTACATCTTTTTCTTTATAGAATTCCCGAAATACAGGATCTAAAAACCGATCTGATTCTAGAGACATCCACAGTTCTAATTTATTGGCTGGAAAGCTGTAAAAATAGCGAGTGGCTTCGGAGGAAGTAGTTGCATTTAAACCCACACCTCCAGCTTGTTCGACTATTTGCCCCATTTCGTTTTGTTTAACTAATTTGAGGGCTTGGGATTCTATAGACTTAAATTCAGTTTCTAACCGGGCTATTTCATCTTTTTTTCCACTAGTTTTTGTGGTTTTGATTTGGTTATCTAGCTTTTCTAACTTTTCTAAAAGTGGTGCTTCAGCTTTATAGTCTGTAGTACCGATGCGCTTTGTTCCTTTAAATGCTAGATGTTCGAGAAAGTGCGCTACCCCTGTTTGTCCATCGGGTTCATCAATCCCACCAACATCAGCATAAGTGAGAAAGGAAACTACTGGGGCTTGATGTCTTTCTAAAACGATGAATTTTAGCCCATTATCGAGGCGAAATTCTGTTAATTGATTAATTACTCGTTCTAGGTAAGGTTGAATAGAATTTGGGGATTTTTGCAGGGCTAAAGCTGTTTCTGGGATCAATCCCCCACTAAATACTATCAACGCCAAAGTGGTGGCTAATAGCCGACGAAATAGGGATTTTTTAAGGCTACCCATGAAGAAATCTAAAATTGTCTGGTGCATGAACAAAAGTTAAAGTAAATTTACATTACTTGAGAAATAGCGTAATTAACACAGTTCCAGTTAACCTTCTATTAAGCTTTCTGTTTTTTTTGCATTTGATGTTGCACAATAAGGCTACAAATCTTGTTTTGGAGATATCAAAATAACTACTATGCGAGTTTTTCATTCTCCTCCATCATCAGAAGCACAGACGCGCACACGTATTTTGCAAGCAGCACAACGGTTGTTTGCTGCTAAAGGGTTCGAGGGAACTACCACCCGTGAGTTAGCACAAACCGCAGGGGTAGCTGAGGGAACTCTCTTTCGTCATTTTGCCAATAAAAAAGCAATTTTGGTGGAAGTGGCCACTAGCGGTTGGGTGGATATTCTCACAGATTTACTGACAGAACTCAGCGAAATGGCGAGCTATAAGGCTATAGCCCAATTAATGCGTCGTCGGATGTGGAATTTACAAAAAAATGCCGATATTATGCGTGTTTGCTTTATGGAAGTGCAATTTCACCCAGATTTGCGCGATCGCATTCAAACAGAAGTTATTGATAAAATGACAGCCGTTGCTGAAGCATTTTTTCAAACTGCAATAGATAAAGGCATCTATCGTCAGATGGATGCCAAGCTTGGAGCTAAAGTATTTTTGGGTTTATTTGCAATTGCCGGGTTTTCTGATCATACCCTCATAGACCCCAACGCCTCCCCCCAAGAAATGCAAAAAATGGCGGAGGGACTAGCGGATATATTTCTTAACGGTGTCTTAGCAAAGGAATAGGCAAGAGGCAAGGGGAAATAATTATTACCACTGACAACTGACTAATTACCCATTGCTTGCGCTTGATGACTCCATTGTTGCACTAATTCAACTGCTGGACACATATCGCGGCTGTGTAAAGTTGCTACCTGTAAGCGCATAACCTGTCTATGCAATCTGTGAGTGGGAGTTTGCGCTAATTGCGCTATAGAAATAACGCCAGCGTGAAGCAATATACCGCAATATTGAGTTCCTACACTGGGAACACGGGCTAAACCTGCCAAAACTACCCATTTATTCACAGAATGGATATTTACCTGTAATTTACCTGCTAATACTATTCTTTCTTCTGGAGTTTTTCCTCTTTTAATTAGTTCTTCTGTGGTATTAATGCCACAATTTTTCAGTTGAGCTTGATCTTCTGGGCTTAATCCTGGTAAGTCTTTTACAGGCCAATCGGATTTTTGAAGTAAATTTCTATTATTTGTACGGTTAAGGGTCATTTTTTCAGTTTTTAGTATGGGTTTATTTATGTAAAAATTCAGGATTTACTGGGATTTTACTTTCTGAATTCTAACATTTTTATCAAATGGCCATCCTTCTTTAGGACGGTATTACTAACATTATCACCTATAAAAAATGGAAACCTCAATTTATTTATTGCCCAACTTCCTGCATTAAAGGATGTTCACAGTCAATAATGCCCGATAAGTATCAGATTAAATCTAAAATTTTCATTACAAATATTAACCTAATCATTGTCTGAGATCCCCGACTTCTTAAAGAAGTCAGGGATCTGATCTGTTATTATCAATCCTTAATCTATAGTTAATTTTCCTCGCATTACTGTTACAGCTTGTCCAGATATAAAGACGCGGGTTGCTCCTGGATAATTCACTTTCACCACTCCACCCCGACTAGAAGCTTGATAGGCTAAAAATTCATCTTTTCCCAATTTATCCCGCCAAAATGGTGCTAAACAACAGTGTGCTGCACCTGTTACCGGATCTTCATCAATCCCTAAACCTGGGGCAAAAAAGCGGGAGATAAAATCATATTCTGAGTCAGAATTGGCGATGCTAGTAACGATAATATCAGCCTTAGTTAAGGTTTTCATCTGCTGGAAATTCGGCTGCATTTCTCTGACTAGTTGCTCAGATTCTACTTCTACTAAATAACCGAGAGAATTTTGAACAACAGATTTACAAGTTACTCCTAAAACTTGACTTAATTCTAGAGGTGATTCTACAGCTTGGGAAAAATTGACTGGAAAATCTAACTGAATCCAATCATTTTCTAGTTTAGCTATCAGTATACCACTTTTTGTATAAAAACGCGCTTCTTGATTTGGTAATAAATGCCCTTGTGACCATAATACATGGGCGCTGGCTAAAGTTGCGTGTCCACACAGGGGAACTTCTGTTGTTGGTGTAAACCACCGTAAATTAAAACCGTCATCTTGTTTTATTAAAAAAGCGGTTTCTGATAAATTCATTTCCTGGGCAATATTTTGCATCCATGATTCAGATTTTGGGCTATCTAAAACACAGACAGCCGCAGGATTTCCTTTAAATGGGGTATTAGTGAAAGCGTCTACTTGAGTAATAATTTGATTCATTTTCAGTCAGAAGGTAGAAATCTCTAAATCTATAATTCTGTGCGGGATTTTAGCCATTGTTCCAAGTCGCTAATTTCTACAAAGTCTAATAATGCTTCTCCCAGGTCTTCTAGCTGTGCTATTGTCAAGCTATTGATGTTTTTGATATACGCATCTCCCAATTTTCCAAATCTCTTCGATAATATCCGCAGCAGTAAGTTTTTCTCACCTTCTTGTTCACCTTCCTGTTTAGCTTCTTGATATACCCTTGTTTGCTTAATATCACTCACTAAAAACATGGCTTCTATCTCCTGACGGCTTAATTGTGAAAACTTTGACATCAACACACTTTCCAGTAATTCTATAATACCTTGTCTTTCACTATCATTGCTAACTTCTGTCTTTGTTCTTGTCATCAAGTTTTTCACCAATTCCTGTGATTGGTTTTCTTTACTGACAATTAATTCAATTAATCCCATCCCTATTGACCCTGATGGTATTTCATCTAAATAAATTCGTTTGATTCGACCACTATTGACTAATTCTTGTTGGTAATTAGTTAATTTCTCTACATCCAAACTCCGTTTCGCAAATAAAGCTACTGCTTGCCAATCTTGTTCGGGTTTATATTGATTAAGATAAATGTTGATTTCTGTAATTAATTCCCAGTAAAACTCTGGTTTGTTTTGAAATTGTACCTCTACAAAATAGATGGGTTTTTCTAAACTATCTGGCATAAATATCCCATCAAATCGAAAGGCTTTTTCTTTGACTTCTACAGAAGTAAATTGATAACCTTCCGCATTTTCGGTTGGTTGTCCCAGTAGTTCAAATAATAGAGTATGGAAGGTGAGGAAGATTTGGTAGAATATGGTATCTGTGTGCATTATTGATGATGTAATTCCCAGTTTGTAGCTTCTGCTAAATGTTTAATTAGTGTAGACTGTGGTAAAGGTCCTTGTAAGTGATTCCAAGGTAGAATTTTCTCAGTTGACCAATTACTATGAACATAAAAATCTAAGTCGGGAATTTGTCCTTTTAGTTGTTTGAAAGCGCGTTTGTAACTTCCCAAAGAGTCACCAAAATCACGGGTTAATTCTAATAATTGGCAAAGTCGGCGATCGCCTCTGGACAACAAAGCCTGTATAATTGACCAATTATAGCTTTCTGGTCTAAACTCTATCCCTTGGGGTTTGATTTGCTTTTGTAATAATTGTAACCGCTTCTCAGCTTGCTTATTTACCCCAAACCATTGAAATGGAGTATGGGACTTGGGAACAAAGGTACTGCATCCCAGTGTTAACCGCAAACCAGGAGCAGCTTTTTTAACACTTTGCATCATTTGTACAGTTGCGTCTATATCTTCGGCTTCTTCCCCAGGAATTCCCACCATTCCATAGAGTTTTAAACTAGATAAACCACCAGCTTTTGCATTGATAGCAGCTTGGATAATTTCATCATTATCCAATTTTTTATTGACAATTTTCCGGACTTTTTCTGAACCACTTTCAACCGCAATTGTTAATGATCTGGTATCGCGTTTCACCAAAGTTTCGGCTAATTTAACTGTAACTGTATTGGTTCTCACCGACGCAACACTTAACCGCACATCCTCATATTTTGGCTGACTAATATAATCTAATAATTCTGTAAATTCTGGATGTTGGGTAACAGAAGCCCCCAATAAACCCAAACGATTTGTAACTTTTAAACCGCGTTCAATTCCCGGAATTAAAGAAGTTTCTAAACTCGCAGTTCTAAAAGGCAAAGTTAAATAACTGGCTAAACAAAAGCGGCACATTTCGGGACAACTTCGCACCACTTCCACCATATAAATATTTTCCCAAGCGGCTTTTTCTGTCACAACAGTAGAAGCAGAAAGAGTATTACCTCGATAAGTTTGCTTTTGGATAATTGGCGGAATTTCCGCTGAAATCGGATTAATTGATTTTATTTCCCCATCTGGGCTAATATATTCTACTACATATAAACTAGGAATATAAATTCCGGGAACTTGGGCTAAAGTTTTTAATTGAGTTTCTCTATCAGCCTTTCTAACTTTTTTATAAGTATCTATAAAATCACCAAGGAGATTTTCACCGTCTCCTAATAAAATCACATCAAAAAATTCTGCATAAGGTTCAGGGTTAGCTGTGAGAACTGGGCCACCACCAAAAATCAAAGGATGATTGTGATTGCGGGAATTAGCCCGAATGGGAATTTCTAAAGATTCCAAAAGATTAAAAATATTCACATAATCTAATTCCCAAGACATCGAAAAACCTAATAATTCTGGATGTCTAGGAAGTTGTTCCCGAATATCAGTAAATAAGCGACTGACCTGCAAATCCTCACGCATAGCCAAAGTTGCCCACACCACCTGATAACCCAGGCTAGTTATCCCCACCGTGTACTCATTGGGAAAGGCAAAAATTACGGGGATAGCGTCATGATTGGGGGTTGCAGGGCTAAATAGCAGGCGTTCCGAGTCAAATACAGATGAGGTCACAGCTTTTTTGGGAAAGTTATTTATATTTAATTTTAAGCCATAGAATGATCAAGTTAAAAAATAATGTCACCGCGTTGGCAATAATAACTGGTAAAGCACCGAGAATAATCCCATAGGTTAACCACAATAGTAAGCCACTCATGAAGATAATCAGCATTACATAAGAAACATCTTTAGCCGATTTTGTGCGCCATATTTGGAACATTTGCGGTAAAAATGCGACTGTAGTTAATGCACCTGCAACTAATCCTAAAATGGTAATAAAATCCATATTTAAAAAATATCCTTAATTTCCAGATTGTACTCCATTAATTCGATATATTTAGCCAAATAGGGAAAATTAACTCTTGAATAAGTTTTGATAGATGATGTTATTTGAATCTGAGATTAAAAAAAGAATATTATGTGTAAGTTATTGTTTTCCTGATAATTAGGGCATCCTAGAGAGATAGAGATAAATTACAATTGCTAATCCATGAGGAATCGAATATGAAACGATACATACCCTTTTTTATTATTGGCTTTATTCTCTTTGTAACAGTGGGAGATAAGGTACTACCAGGGGATTTAGGGAAATCCAGCATTCAAACCCGCATAGCTTTAAATAACTTTGCTCTAAACCTATTTCCCACTGTTAAGCGTCCTAAAAACCCTAATGCACGCACAGAGAAACAACTAGAAGAATTAGACCAAAAAAGGTAGAAATATTAATCAACTTGCGGACAATTATCCCACAAAGTTGTAATTTCTCTTAAACTCTGATGAGTCCCATTACCTAAGATTAAATGATCTAAAATGGGAATGGCTAACAGTTCAGAGCCGGCTAATAATTGACGAGTTAATTCTATATCTGCTTCACTGGGTTCTAAACTCCCAGAAGGGTGATTATGGGCAACTATTACCCTGGTAGCACCTTGACGAATGACTTCTCGAAAAATATCACGGGGAGAGACTAAAGTTTCCGTGGCTGTCCCAATGGTAATTACCTTTGTTCCTAATAACTTGTTTTTCACATCCAGTAACAACACAGCAAATCTTTCTTGATTTTGCCACATCAAGTCTTGACTCAGCACCGCAGCCGCAGCAATGGGACTATCAATCACTGTTCCGTCGGAGGGACGGGATAAAAAAGTCCGTTTACCCAATTCAATTGCAGCCAAAATAGTTGTGGCTTTGGCTGGTCCCACACCAGGGATTTCCATTAATTCAGCAGGGGAAACATCTCGTAAAGCAGCTAAGGGGTCACACTGACCTTTGCCCAATTGCTGTAATATATATTGCCCTAAACCAACTGCGGATAATTTACCAGGGCCTTGACCAGTACCCAGCAAGATAGCAATTAATTCCGCTGTAGCTAAAATCTTCGGTCCGTGAGTCATTAACCTTTCACGAGGGCGTTCATTTTCCGGTAAATCGGCTATTCTCAGGCAATAAGTCATACCAATTGGGGATTTTGGATGGGGAATAATTGGGTAGAGCCATTATTTATTTATCCCTTATTGCCGGTCACAATTATTCCTCCTTGACAAAATCTTTATTTTTTGTGGAAATTACCTACGTAATACTGAACTATCAGCGCGAATTACTTATTGGTAGATTTGCGTAGCTTTGAGCATATGGTAAGTAATAATCAACTGAGTCAGGGCGAGGGGGTAACTTTGCAAGGTTTCTCCAGTTGTCCCCGCAATTTTACCCAATTCTGGATTACTTTCCCGATCACATACACTATTTAAATGCGGCATATCGTTACACATAATCCGTTCGATTTTATTCACCTGTTCCAGGGTTGCATGACCGTCAACCTCTAAAACATCCACCGGTTTTCCCATATCTCTATCTAGTCCCAAGCGGATAGCTGACTGGGTATCACTATGACCAGCGTGAATAATTTCCGTAAAATCAGGGTGAGGAATCGAAGGACGCAGCACCAAGCGCACATTTAAACGTCCATTAGTGTTATCAATCTCATCATTAGGAGGATAGAAACTGACCACGATATCTGACCATTGCCGCTGAGGACGGATATACATTTCTGAATCTGGTTCGCGTTTATCTAACTCCGCTAATACCTGTTCTGGTGTATAACCGCGCTTTTGGGTATCCCGTTTCACCTTCCAATCAGCGCGAAGTGGTTCAGGAGGGGCAAGATAGACTTTAACATCATAAGCATCACGGGCTACACGGGTAGAATAACCTAGTAACCCTTCAATAATCACAAATTTACTGGGTTTGATATATTGCGGCGGCTCAAATGTCCCTGTGGAGTGGCTGTAAACCGGCTTGAGAATTGCCTGTCCTGTCCGTAGCAGCGATAAATGTTGCTGCATGATATCCAGATAGTTACAATCAGGATGCAGGGCTGTAATCCCCAATTCCGCCCGTTGTGTGCGATCGTAACGGTGGTAATCGTCTGTACAGATAATAGTCACATTTTCTGGACCGAGTACCTGAGCAATCCCTCTAGTCAGAGTTGTTTTCCCAGCAGCACTATCACCAACAATACCCAGAATAATTGGACGGCTCATGAATACCCCCTCTGACGCGAGTAAGTTTATAGAATAATCTTTAATTTTAGAGGGCAAATAAGCCCTTTTTTTAGAAAATCTTATCTTTGCAACATCTCTACATAAACTAACTGGATTTGGTGTTGCTGATTAATGGGATGATTTTTTTTCACGCAGAGACGCAGAGACTCAGAGATTGAGAAACGCCATAGATTTTAATTAATGAGACAGAATGAATTACACAACTGATTTTCCTCTTTATCCTGTCAATCCTTAAATCCTGGACATCCTGATTCAGACAATCAAGACTTGACAAGGCTCAAAGCTTGTATTATGCTTATGTTATAGGTGGAAAAGTGTGCGTCCATATATATAGGCTTTTCCAACACCAATATAATTATTTTCCTCTTTATCCTCTAAATCCTCAAATCCTGGACATCCTGATTCTGACAATTTAAATTTTTTTATGGTTTATTTTACCCCAGGGCAACTACTCAAAAAAGGACAATACGAAATTATTGATACTCTAGGACAGGGAGGATTTGGTATTACCTATTTAGCGCAAGATCATAAACGCAAAAAACAAGTAGCTATCAAAAGTCTCAACGTCTCCTTTTTGAAACAACGCTATCGAGATAAATATGGGAATACAGAAGGTTTTGGAGAATTTCTAGCAGAAGAACAGGACAAGTTTAACACCGAAGCGATGGTCTTAGCTACCTTTGATCATCCTCACATTGTCAAAGTGTATCCTGAACTGTTTCAAGAAAATGGTTTATCTTGTATGGTGATGGAATATGTCAAAGGCAAAAATTTAGAACAATATTTATACGCAAATGGTGTTTTTAGTGAAAGTGCAGGTTTAGAAATTATTAAAGGAATTGGCGAGGCTTTAAGTTATATTCATAGTCGTAATTATCTGCACCGAGATATTAAACCTGCGAATATTTTACTGCGAGAATCTGACAATAAAGCCATATTAATTGATTTTGGTTTAGCCAGAGAAGTCAATTTTGCGGAATTGATGAGTTTAACTAATGCCAAAACTCCGGTTTTTGCACCACCAGAACAATTTGAAAATAGAAGTAATTTCACTCCCGCTTTAGATATTTATGCTTTAGCAGCGACATTATATGTAATTATCGCCGTTCATGAACCTCCTTTCATTCCTCTGCCTAGTCCTTATCTGAATGCTAAGATTATGCTAGGATATGAAAATGGCGATTGAACCACCGCAAAAATACAATTCTCAAATTAGTCAAAAGGTAAATGATGCTATTCTCAAAGGAATGGAATTAGATTATCAAAACCGTCCTCAGTCTATTACAGAATGGTTTAAATATTTAGGTATTCAATCACAAAATAATGATCTCAAAACTTTCACTTTTGAAGTTGTCACAACCAACGAGAAAGGAAGCATTATCAACAAACGCAACCACTCAGCAAATTACTTTGTGGAAGATTTGGGAAATGGGGTGAAGTTGGAAATGGTGGAAATACCCGCAGGAACATTTTACATGGGTTCACCGGAAAATGAAGCGGGAAGAGAGGATGATGAAAGTCCCCAACATCAAGTTACTGTTCCCAGCTTCTTTATCGGTAAATATCCTTTGACTCAAGCACAATATCAAGTTATCATGGGAAACAACCGTGCTTACTTCAAAGGTGCTAATCGTCCTGTTGAATGTGTGAGTTGGAATGATGGAGTGGCATTTTGTCAAAAGTTAAGCCAAAAAATAGGTAAAAAGTATAAGTTGCCCAGTGAGGCACAATGGGAATATGCTTGTAGGGCAGGAACAACCACACCTTTTTATTTTGGTGAAAGTATTACCCCAGATTTAGTAAACTATGATGGTAACTATGTCTACGCTGCTGCACTAAAAGGGCAATATCCAGAACAAACCACAGATGTAGGAACTTTTCCCCCTAACGCTTTTGGTTTGTATGATATGCACGGCAATGTGTGGGAATGGTGCGAAGATGATTGGCAGGAAAATTATATAAATGCGCCTATAAATGGTAATGCTTTGATTAATCGAAGCGTATATAGGGTTATGCGCGGTGGTTCTTGGTTCAGCTATCCTGCTAATTGCCGTTCAGCTTGTCGCAACTACGACCTTGCGGACTACAGTAGCAACGACTACGGTTTTCGTGTTGTGTGTGCTGCTGCGTGTACTCTGTAGCTCTTTATACTCTTGCTCTTTTACCCTCTGCTCTTTTTTCTTTTCTCTTGTCTCGCCGTTAGGCGGAATTTTTTTATTAGAGGGATACTATAAACAAAAACCTTATATATATGGGCGCATACTTTTCCACTTATAACATAAGCATAATTGAAGTTGATAATTTTGTCAATGTCTGAATCAGGATTTTCAGGATTTCAGGATTTACAGGATGTTGTTTAATGATTATTTGTGGGAAGTTGGGATTTTTCAGGATGTTGTTTAATGATTGTTTGTGGGGATTTTGGTGATAATTTTGTCTGAATCAGGATTTTCAGGATTTCAGGATTTACAGGATGTTATTGGATGATTGTTTGTGGGGATTTTGGAGATGATTTTGTCTGAATTAGGATATCCAGGATTTTCAGAATGGGTAATTGGTAATTGCGAAAATGCTGTAAACTAACCATCTAAGAAGAGCATAAAACAACATCTTTAAAATATCCCAACTTCCAAAAATCACCACTTCCTCAAAAACAATCTTTCAATCACATCCTGAAAATCCTCAAATCCTGGATATCCTGATTCAGACTAAAAAAAACACCACTTCCTCAAAAACAATCTTTCCATCACATCCTGTAAATCCTGAAATCCTGAACATCCTGATTCAGACAAAAAAATCACCACTTCCTCAAAAACAATCTTTCCATCACATCCTGAAAATCCTCAAATCCTGGATATCCTGATATGGCTTGCGCCACGCTTCGCTATCAGGATTAAAAGAGGATTTGGGGGTTGACATTCGATTTTAAATTTGTTATCGTAGACTTGATAAGGAAGAACTATCATTAAATAATTAATAAATATAAATCATGATCAAACAAACCCTGGGTTTAGAACAAAACCTATATGATTATTTGCTTTCAGTTTCCCTGCGCGAACCAACTATTTTAACCGAACTGCGTCAAGAAACCGCTCAAATGCCCAGGTCTATCATGCAAATATCTCCTGAACAGGGGCAATTTATGACATTATTAATTAAATTGATAGGAGCAAAAAAAACCTTAGAAGTAGGTGTATTTACTGGCTATAGTTCCTTAGTAGTGGCTTTGGCTTTACCCGCTGATGGTAAAATAGTGGCTTGTGATGTCAGTGAAGAATATACAAGTATTGCGCGTCGTTATTGGCAACAAGCGGGAGTCGCTGATAAAATTGATTTACATATTGCCCCAGCGTTGGAAACATTAGATAATTTATTGACAGCAGGGGAAGCAGGAACTTTTGATTTTGCCTTTATTGATGCTGACAAAGGTAACTATGATAATTATTATGAGCAGTGTCTTGAATTAATTCGTCCCGGTGGATTAATTGCCATTGATAACGTACTGTGGTCAGGTAAAGTTGCAGAAACAGAAATACAGGATAATCAAACTAATAAAATTCGGGCTTTGAATCGCAAATTACATGAAGACTCCCGAATTACCCTGAGTTTAGTTCCCATAGCAGACGGATTAACCCTAGCGATGAAAAATTAGGAAAATCAACCACATGGAAGAACTACTTACCCTCAAAGAACTCCTGCACCAAGGAAATATCACAGAAGCCTTATTAATTGTCGAAGAATTAGAAGAAATGGGCAAATCTGATAAACTGAATAAAATATTTAGTTATGGCATCATTTTACTTCTACACTTAATTAAGCAAGCTGCTGAAAATCGCACCACTAGGTCTTGGAATCTTTCTATTCGCAACTCTGTCAAACAAATTCAACGCAGTAATTCCCGTGAAAAAGCCAAAGGAACTTATCTGAGTGAAACAGAATTAGCAACAACTCTAGAAGATGCTTATGATTTAGCATTAGAAAAAGCAGCAATAGAAGCTTTTGAAGGACAATATGAAGCAGAAGAATTAAGCAAATTAGTCCAACAAGAAGAGATCATAAAAAAGGCAATGAACTTAATTTGGGAACGATAAATAAGATCCCCGACTTCTTTTTATCTTCTTCAAGTGAGGTATAATGGGAGGGAATTAACCGCAGATGGAAGAGGATAGACGCAGATAAACGCAGATAAATTTGTACTTCATTAGATTAAGAGGCATTGCTGAATTGATGTATGAAAGTAGAAAATTCCATCTCTTGAACTCTTACTCTCTGTGCCTCTGCGTCTCTGCGAGAGATAAATTCATACTTTTATTCAGCAACGCCGATTGAGAAAGGTTATAAACTGGATATTATAATTGTCTAAATCTCCAACTTATCACCCCGAATCGCATAATCTAACAATTCCATTGGGTGCATAACAGAAATAGTTTTCCCCTGCAAATACTTACTAATCTGCAAACTACAACCAGGGTTAGGAGAAGCAATTAAATCTGCACCAGTATTGATTAAATTCTCAGCTTTTTGTTTACCTAATTCTTCCGCAACTTCTGGCTGTAACATATTATAAACCCCTGCACTACCACAACACAAAGCCGCGTCTATAGGTTCTTTTAAAGTCACACCGGGAATTTGTTTTAACAGTTGACGAGGTTGGACACTAATTTTTTGACCATGTAATAAATGACAAGCATCCTGATAAACTAAAGTCAGATTTTTATCAGTCAAAGGTGAAAGTTTAGCCGTTAAACCCACATTAGCTAAAAACTCCTGTGAATCCTTAACTTTTGCCGCGAATACTTTGGCTTTTTCCGCATATTCTGGATCATCTGCCAAAATATGACCATATTCCTTCAAAGTATGACCACAACCGGCAGCGTTAATAATTACAAAATCCACATTAGTATCAGCAAAACTATCAATCATTTGTCTTGCTAAAACTTTCGCTTGTTCAGTTTGTCCTTGGTGTTCAGGAAGTGCAGCACAACAACCTTGAGACTTAGGAATTACCACCTCACAACCATTCGCTGTTAAAACCCTGACTGTCGCTTCATTGACACCAGAGAAAAACAACCTTTGCACACATCCTAAAATTACACCAACCCGATATCTTTTTTCACCCTTCGCTGGGATGATATCTGGTAAATTATCCTGAAAAGATTTAAGAGTAATTTCCGGTAAAATAGATTCCATAGCTGCTAACCGGGGAGATATAGCTTTAATTAACCCAGTTGCTTGCAATACCTTAGAAATTCCTAACTTTTGATAAACTAATAAAGGAAAAAGTAAAATTCTTAAAAGATCAGGATTAGGAAACAGAGAAAAAATCAATTGTCGAACTAACTTATCAGGTAAACTGCGATTATAATTTCTTTCCACCTGATGTCTAGTAGCCGAAATTAACTTATCATACTGCACACCAGAAGGACAAGTAGAAACACAAGCCAGACAACCCAAACAAGAATCAAAATGTTCAACAGTAGCCGTATTGAGAGCAATTTCACCCTCATTAATAGCATCCATTAAATATATCCGTCCCCTGGGAGAATCCATCTCCTTACCTAATACCCGATAACTAGGACAAGTAGACAAACAAAAACCACAATGAACACAACTATCAATTAACTTAGGATCAGGTGGATGATTGCCATCAAAACCCTTCAAATTCTTAATACTAGCAGTATTATTATTCACCGAACCTTCCGAAACTTGCATTTATATTTCTCCCCTCTTAACCTCTGTGAACTCTGTGCCTCTGCGGTTCGTTTCTTAAACCTTAAATCCCACCCACAAACCGACCAGGACTTAAAATATTGTGAGGATCAAACTGTGTTTTAATTCCCCGCATCACTTCCAAAGTATTACCATTATACCCCCAAACATCAAACCTTTCCTTCAACTCAACAGGTGCAGATAAAATACTTAAAAAACCAGAATTTGCTGCACATAAATTCCGCAAAGGTAAAATCTGATCTTGATTTTCTAACCGCACCAAACCTAAACCACTGCTAACGTGAATTAAACCAATATCTAGTTGATTGATAATTTCCACCGCAGCAGTTGGTAATACACCTATTTTGCAAGTAATTGTAGATTCTGGACTAGAAAAATGTATTTGTTCTGGTAATCGTTGCCATAAATCAGCTTCTTGATTTTCTGAATAAATTACCCCATGTAAACCCAACTTTTCGCCAATTAACAAAAGTCGTTTTGACTGTTCTTGGACACTTTCATTAATACTTTGAAACCGGGCAATTAAGCCTACTCCTGTCCCCAAATTTAAATTATTTACTAACTTACTTGATAATAAATCAACTTGAGTTGGTGTTAATTCAGAACTTTGTAAAGTTCTCACTGCTTGGGATATAGCTTCAGGTTTACCAGTTAATATTACAGTTCCCGAAGTTTCAGGAATAGGATAAACTCGAAAAGTGACTTGGCTAATAATTCCTAATGTGCCGTAAGCGCCAGTAAATAATTTCATTAAGTCGTAACCAGCGACATTTTTGACAACTCTTCCCCCTGCTTTAGCGATTTGTCCATCTGCGCGGATAAAAGTTATACCTAAAAGTTGGTCACGCACACCACCATAACGTTGACGCAGAGAACCTGTATCAGCAGTAGCAACCATACCACCAATAGTGGCAGAATTGGAAAAAGCCGGATCAAGTGCTAAAAATTGGTGATGTTTAGCCAAAATCTCCTGAAGCTGGGCAAATTTCATCCCTGCTTCCACGGTGACAGTTAAATCACCAACTGCGTGTTCTATGAGTTGATTAATACCTTCGGTACTGACAATAATATCAATATTTTTAGCTAAACCACCCCAATTGATTTTACTACCGCTACCCCAGGTTAGAACACGCCATTGATGACTGTTAGCGATCGCTATCACTGCGGCTAATTCTGCTTGACTATGGGGATAAACGATACAACTGGGGCGGCTTTTGGAGTCTATCCCTTGTTGGATTTTTTGCTGCTGGGTGGGGGTGAGATTTTCCCACAATATAACGGCGTTTTCCGCGCTGAGAATAGAAGTTAAGGTAGATGCTATGGGATTCATCAGTCTATTTTTAATATCCTTTTTATTAATGTAATGGTTATTCTGAGCAAATTGAGCAAATACTGAATTTAGGTTCTTCCTTGCTGACTATGTCCCATTAACTTGCCAAATCTCTATAATTAACTTACGGTAGATTGTAAACAATTGTAAAGCCTGTATATTTAAATTAGTTAACATATATTTTTTCCAGTGTCATCATCCTAAATGGGTAATTTTAAAATCAATATAATGCGGACACAGATAGGGTTTTAACGATTCGTTCTTTCAACTTGTTATCAGCCATGACATTACCTCAGCCTCAAACCGATGTTACAGAAATTCCCCAACCACCCGCCAAATCAAGTCGGTGGCTGCGATTATTATTAGCTGCACTATTATTAATTGGGGGTGGAATCGGAATCACTTGGAAATTGCTAACTCCTGAAAACCCAAGCCCAGCAGTGGCTAATGCTCCACCTCCAGGGGTCAAAGTTAAACTATCACCAGTGCAAACAGGCACAGTTGAAGATAGTACAGAATATATAGCCAGTCTAGAATCACGGCGTTCAGTCAATCTCCAACCGAGAATTCAAGGTCAAGTTTCGCAAATATTCGTCAAATCAGGAGATATAGTTTCCTCCGGTGCGGCAATTATCCAAATAGATTCTCGACAACAACAAGCCGCAGTTAGTAGTTTATCGGCTGCGGGTCAAGGTTCGCAAGCACAACTAGAAAACGCTCGCGCTACCCTGAAATCTTTGCAAGCAGAAAGGTTAGCTAATGTTGCAGATGTGCGCTTAAACCAACAAGACTATAATCGCTATTCTGAATTAGCTGCACAAGGGGCTGTATCTCGACAAACTCAAGATTTATATGCCAATAAACTGGCGACAGCAAAAGCCCAACTAGGAGCGATAGATTCCCGCATTCAAGCCCAATTAGCTACCATATCCCAGGTAGAAAAATCCTTACTGCAAGCTGATGCCAATATTAAACAACAACAAGTTCAACTTCAATATTATAAAATAACCGCTCCCTTTACAGGAACTGTTGGTGATATTCCCGTTAAAGTCGGTGATTTTGTCAATACTTCCACCCCATTGGCTACCATCACCCAAAACCGACCTTTGGACGTTAAAATTCCTGTCCCCTTGGAAAAAGGTACGCAATTGCGTCAAGGATTACCAGTGGAATTAATTAACGCCCAAGGTCAAACTATAGGCAATAGTAGTATATTCTTTATTTCCCCCAATATTACCAATAATTCTCAATCAATATTAGTTAAAGCCCTTTATAACAACGCTAACGGTCAACTGCGAGCAGATCAATTAATTCGGGCAAAAGTGATTTGGAATCGGCGTTCGGGAGTTTTAATTCCCACAACAGCAATATCTCGAATAGCTGGGGAAACCTTTGTATTTGTAGCTCAAACAGGAAAATCTCCTGAAGGTATTTCCCAATTAATAGCCAGACAAAAACAGGTGAAGTTAGGCAATATTAAAGGTAATGATTACCAAGTAATTTCAGGATTGCAAAAAGATGAAAAACTGATTATCTCAGGGGTACAAAATCTCAGAGACGGACTCCCAATAATTCCTGAAAATTAGGTGACAGGTGACAGGTGACAGTTAAGAGGAAATAAGAAGAATCACCAATTACCAATTACCAATCACCAATCACCAATTACCAATTACCAATCACCAATTACCAATTTATGTTTGTTGACTTTTTTATTAAGCGGCCTGTATTTACCAGTGTCTGCGCTATTATCATTTTGCTAGTTGGTGCAATTAGTATTCCCACATTGCCCACAGCCCAGTATCCAGAAATTAGTCCTACGCAAATTCTTGTCACGTCTAATTATGTCGGCGCTAGTGCAGAAATTGTTGAAAGTACGGTAACGACGATTTTAGAACGACAGATTAATGGTATCGAAGGCATTAAATATATGACTTCGAGCAGTAGTAACGATGGTGGTAGCACAATTACCGTGACATTTGATGCTTCACGGGATAAGGATATTGCCGCAGTTGATGTTCAGAATCGGGTGACTGCGGCTGAACCACAATTACCAGAAGTAGTAAAGCAAACAGGTGTGACCGTAAGCAAACAGTCTAATAATATTCTGTTAGCGATGGGTTTGTACAGTGATAACAAACAACTAGATAATGTCTTTTTAAGTAATTATGCTGATTTATATATAGTAGATGCCCTGAAACGGATTAAGGGTATCAGTGAGGTGCGGATTTTCGGCGAGCGCCGTTATGCAATGCGTCTATGGCTTGACCCGAATAAATTGGCTAGTCGGAATCTAACTACGGATGATGTTATTGATGCCCTGAATGAACAAAACTTACAGGTAGGTGCAGGGCAAATTGGACAACAGCCAGCCGTAGATGGTCAGATGTATCAAATTGACTTGAGGGCAGTGAGTCGGCTGACGGAAGTTGAGGAATTTGACAATGTAGTCATTAAAACTGCTGCTGACGGTAGTTTGATTAAGTTAAAAGATATAGGGAGGGCGGAACTGGGCGCTCAAAACTATAGCTCATTTCTCCGGTTTAAGGGGAATGAAGGTGTGGGGATTGGGATTTTTCCGACACCGGGAAGTAATGTTTTGAACGTGGCTAATTTAGTCAAAAAGGAAATAGCCCGATTATCTCAAAGCTTTCCCCCAGGGATGAAATATCAAGTGGCATTTGACACCACTACGATTGTCGAAGAGTCTTTGGCAGAAGTGATCAAAACGCTCTTAGAAGCGATCGCACTGGTAATTCTCGTTATCTTTATCTTCCTACAAGATTGGCGCACAACTTTAATTCCTGTCATCACCATTCCCCTCTCCTTAATTGGTACTTTTGCCTTTGTCAAACTGTTTGGCTTTTCCATCAACATCCTGACCATGTTTGGTTTAACTTTAGCCACAGGGATGGTAGTTGATGACGCAATTATTGTCGTGGAAAATATCTCTCGCTTAATTCAAGAAGAGGGAATGTCACCCCGACGAGCCGCTTCCGTGTCCATGCAAGAGCTATTTGGGGCGGTAATTGCTACTTCCCTTGTATTGATGGCAGTGTTTGTACCAATAGCTTTTTTCCCAGGTGCAACTGGACAAATTTACAAACAATTCGCCCTGACAATTGCCTTTTCTATCGTCATTTCCACATTTTTAGCTCTCACCCTTACCCCTTCGCTTTCCGCCTTGTTATTACGGCAAAGACCCGCACCTAGAGGGGTTTTTGGCTGGGTATTTGGTCGAATTAACTGGTTTTTAGAAGCCATGAGAAGTGGATATGAGCGCTCTTTAATATTTTTGGTAAAAATAAAAGCGATTGTTCTCCTCTTATTTATCGGTTCATTAGGTTTCACAGCTTGGCTTTACATGACCGTACCCACAGCATTTCTTCCCGACGAAGACCAAGGTTATTTCATTACAATTATCCAAGGTCCAGAAGGTTCTTCACTCAAATACACCAGTAAAGTCATGAGTGAAGTAGAAACAGAAATTCTCAAATTACCCGAAGTTGTCGGTACTTTTGCCATTGGTGGTTTTGGTTTTAGTGGTAATAGTGCTAACAGTGGCATAATTTTCACAACCCTCAAATCCTGGGACGAACGTAAACAACCAAATCAATCTGTACAAGGTATTATTGGCAATTTAAGAAAAACATTTTCAGGAATTACTGAAGCTAGAGTTTTCCCAGTTAATCCCCCCGCAATTCGCGGTTTAGGTAGTTTTAGCGGTTTCCAATTTCAGTTACAAGATATAGCCGGAACTAACAGCTTAAATTCTATGCTGGGAGTTGTTGGTCAATTCATGATGGAAGGTAATAAAACCCCCGGACTGCAAGCTGTATTTAGCACGTTTACCGCCAATACACCGCAAATTTTAATTGAAGTTGACCGCAATAAAGCGAAATCTCTGCAAGTTTCCATTGACGATATTTTTAAAACCCTGCAAACTTATTTGGGTTCACGATATGTCAATGATTTTAATTTCCTGTCTCGCACATATCGAGTATATATCCAAGCCGATGCTCAGTTTCGCTCCAATCCTGATGATATCGGTTTATTAAATGTGCGTTCGGCAACTAATCAGATGATTCCTTTAAATAGTTTGGTAAAATTAACTCCCACAACAGGAGCGCAAACTATTAATCATTACAACTTATTTCGTTCCATTGAAATTAACGGTTCTCCTGCTCCTGGTTTTAGTTCTGGACAAGCAACTTTGGCTATGGAACAACTAGCTAAAAAGATATTACCCACAAGTATGGGATATGAATGGTCAGGTATTGTCGCTCAGGAAAAAGAATCTGGTGGACAAGCACCGCTGATTTTTGGGTTAGGCTTAGTTTTCGTCTTTTTAGTGTTAGCTGCTCAATATGAGAATTATGTTGATCCTTTAATTATTATGCTGGCTGTTCCCTTAGCGATTATGGGAGCTTTAGCATCACAATCATTACGGGGTTTAAATAATGATGTATTTTGCCAAGTCGGGTTGGTAATGTTAATTGGTTTAGCAAGTAAAAATGCAATTTTAATTGTGGAATTTGCTAACCAATTACAAGAACAACAAGGGTTATCAATTACCAAAGCAGCGGTAGAAGCAGCACAAGGTCGGTTACGTCCGATTTTGATGACGGCTTTTTCAACTTTGTTGGGGATTTTTCCCCTCGCAACTGCCACAGGTGCAGGTGCAGCGAGTCGTCAATCTTTGGGTACTGCGGTATTTGGCGGAATGTTTGTGGCGACTTTTTTAAGTTTGTTTATTGTGCCAATTCTCTATATCATCATTGGCAAAATTCGCCAGCGTTTGCAACCGATTCGCACCTATCCCCATTTAGAAATACGTGAAGATGATCACGTTTCAACTAGATAATATTCTCTCGTTCCCTCGTTCCTAGTCTTAGACTGGAAGAGGGTGAGAGATTTTGTTTATTCTAAATCAGGTTCAACACCAAGCGCACGTAGTTGGGCAATTAATCTTGCGGTTTTTTGCCTTTCTTGTTCAGCTTTTTGTTTTTCTTGTTCAGCTTTTTGTTTTTCCTTTTCTGTGCTTGTTAACATCCAATTACCGTCTTTGTCGTACCAACGTAACCAAGGCATTTCGACGGTTTTATAACTTCCTTGCCACACTCCCAAACCTAATTCTATTTCGGGAATCCAAAACCGGAAATCTGATAAGTTTACTTCAGCATAACGAGCGCCAGTTAACTGAAACATTCTAAATTCAGATTTATAACGATCAAAGATGGCGTAATAGGGTACTCTTAAAATTTGTTCGTAAACTTCCCATTTACTAGGCGGGTTTTCTGGATCTCTTAATGTTTGCCCTAAGTCTTCTTTTTCTGTTCCCGGTGAGAGTAATTCAACGACAATATAAGGATTAACTGCTTCTTGCCAAACTACATAACTTAATCTTAAATCTCTATTTTCATATAAATATGGTACTCCCAAAACTGCAAACCAATCTGGTATTTTATACCATAAAGGATGACGTACATTATAATAAAGATTGAGATTACTGCCTATAAATATCTCTTTTGATGGATAATTTGCTGGCTGAAATGTGTCTGTTAATAATTGTGGTTGGAATAAATGAAATTGATCTGGTAAACCAGGTTGATTTTGATCTTCGCTAGGAAGATCATACATTGTCGGTAATGTTTCTTTAGGGGAAAGTGGCGGATCTGTTTGATACATTCTTAACAATCCTAAAGATAGAATTTCTATTTCTATTATGTAGTAATATGATTCGGTTTAGAAAATGGTAGCGTCTGTTTTTAATATTCGGTTTTGTGAGGGAGAAAGTCTTGTTTATTGAGAATGTAGAAGCATCAAATCTTTCTAATCATGAATTGACCCATCAGGCATTATAGCTTCTGTGAGGTTAGCTTCTAGGAGATAGGCTTTTGTGAGGTTAGCTCCAAAGAGTTTGGCTTCTGTGAGATTGGCTACCATGAGTTTAGCTTTTATGAGTATGGCTCCTTCGAGGTAGGCTTTTATGAGGTTGGCTCCTTCGAGGTAGGCTTTACTGATATGAACATTACTTAAATCAAGTCTCTGATTTTCTGGATCTTCATGTTCACGTCGTCCAATTACAGTGAGACATTCTTGAATATCAAGCCGAAGTTTTGGTAATTCTTCTATATCTTTTTTATTTTGAGTATTTAGAAAATTATCTATTAACGGTTTTTTATTTTGTGACTTCTCTTCTTTTTTAACAGGTGCATTCTCACGCACAAAAGCTGTAAGAACTTCCATAATTGTCCACTGGTCTTTTTCTGAATCTTTGGCAATTCGCTCTAAAGTATAAATAGCGCCTAATCTGACTTCAATTTTTTCACTCGCAAGCTGTTCTATCGCTTTAGCAAAGCGTTCTGTAATTTGCTTATCTTGTGCAATTTCAGCATTTTTATTAGCAGCAATAGCACTTTCATTAGCAGCCTTAGCTGTTGCTTCCATAGCGGCTGCTCTTTTGGCTGCAAAGAAAGCATTGATAAATACTGCAATTCCACCAAAAACTGTACCAATAGCTGTTAAAGCTTTAGTTCCATATTCATACTTTTCTTTTAATGTCCAACATTCAATATTTAAAACTCCTAAAAAAATACCACCTGCAAATAAAATAAATATAACCCCTATCGCTAATAACCAATTTCCTAGTGTATCTATATTATTATCATTAGACATAGTATTAATTTTATTCCCTAAACACACAATTCCTCGTTCCTAGTCTCCGACTAGGAATGCTATCAAGAGGCTCTGCCTCACCCCTTACAAATCAATCAATTCCACCTCTAATAAAGTCGGTAATCCCATATAATTCCGGTAACTAGAATAACGCCAATGAGCCGGATCATCAACATAACCACGTCGCACCGGATTATTATGAATATATTCTAATTTTTGGATAAACATTTCTTCATTAGCAATTGCTTGGGGATGAAAACCTTCTTGCCATAGTTGATAATCTTGTTTTATCTTGTGTTTTAATTTATGAAATTCTAATTGATTAAGTATATATTCAGCATTATTTTTCCGAAGTAAATCAATAATAGAGCGAGCAGTAAATGATTTAAAATTTCCTATTTCTTTAGATAAGTTTGCAGCCGCAGCGATGAGATGAAGATGATTTTCCATGATGACATAACCATATAATGTCAAACGCTGCTGACGTTGGAGAAAGTTGAGGGAATCTATGATAATTTGAACAAGTTCAATATTACCAAATAATGGCATCCAATTTACTAATGTGCAGGTGAGGAAATGCGGTTGAGTTCCTAATACATGATAGCGGCTGCGTCCCATTGTTTCATTTAATTTGGTAGATGTGGTGATTTGATTTTAATATGGAGGCGCAGTTTTTTAATAATAATGAGGGAATATGCGAGGCAGAGCCTCTAGGGGGCATTCCCAGTCGGAGACTGGGAACGAGTGAGCAACTACACATTCAACGGCTTTTTTGGGATGACTGGCGTTTGATTATCACTATTTACAATCGGTACAGGTGCAATAACTTCCTTACCTGTAATTAATCTCGCGCCACGATTGCGGGTAAAATAACTCCACAACCATTGAATCATCACAACTAACTTATTATCAAATTCAATCAAGAAGTAGATATGAATAAATAACCACACAAACCAGGCAAAGAAACCTCTGAGTTTGATAAATCCTAAATCAACAACTGCGGCGTGTTGCCCAATCATTGCTAGACTACCTCTATCTACATATTCAAATTGGGGTAAGGTTTCACCTTTGAGGCGTTTTTGAATGAGTTTGGCTACATATTCGCCTTCTTGCATGGCGACTGGTGCAACTCCCGGTAAAGGTTTATCATTTTGATGGGCAAAATTTGCTAAGTCACCAACTACGAAAATGTTGGGAAATCCTTTAATACTTAGGTCTGGTTCAACGATAACACGACCTGCCCGATCGCTCTCAACTCCCGTCTTTTCTGTCAAAACTTTTCCCATTGGTGAGGCTTTCACACCCGCAGCCCACAACACTGTTTTCGTAGCGATTTCTTTAACTTCATCACCTTGCTTAATCGTAACTATATCATTTTCAATATGTGTTACTAAGGTTTTAGTTTGCACATCTACACCCAAAGCCTTTAATGATGCTTCCGCTGTGTGAGATAATTCCGGTGCAAAGGGAGGAAGCACACGATCTAAACCTTCTAACAATAAAACTCTAGTTTCTGAGGTGTCAATGTTGCGGAAATCTTCTTTCAGGGTTTTAGTTGCTAATTCAGCGATCGCTCCTGCTAATTCTACCCCAGTTGGACCACCACCGACAATTACAAAAGTTAACAAAGCCTGCCGTTTAACCGGATCACTTTCTTTTTCAGCGCCTTCAAAAGCCATAAAAATCCGCCGACGCATTTCAATTGCATCTTCCACAGTCTTTAAACCCGGTGCAAATTCTTCCCAGTTATCCTTACCAAAATAGGAATGCTTCGC
Source organism: Anabaena sp. UHCC 0187 (assembly GCF_009712035.1). GTDB lineage: Bacteria > Cyanobacteriota > Cyanobacteriia > Cyanobacteriales > Nostocaceae > Dolichospermum. The sequence goes on from NZ_VILB01000010.1 coordinate 57,124, forward strand.
CCCTGTAGCCACAATTAAGGTATCGTAGGGGACTGTTTCCTCACCCACCATGACACTTTGGGCGTTGGTGTCAATATCATTCACTTCACCCAATAGCACTTTTGTATTTTTGCTCTTGCTGAGGACAGAACGCAAGGGAGAAGAAATATCCGCTGGGGATAAAGCACCTGTAGCTACTTGGTACAGAAGAGGTTGAAAGAGATGAAAATTGCGTTTATCAATCAGAGTGATTTGCACATTGGCCTTAGCCATAGACTTAGCGGCATACAGTCCCCCAAAGCCCCCGCCAATAATCACAACTTGATGTACTGGTGTTTTGTCAACCTGATCAACCATAAGAAATATTTCCTTGCATGACACTGCTGTAACTATTCTTAACAAATTTGTATCAAAAATGTCACAATTATTTCTGTTTATCTTGAACTTCTTAAAAAAAAATTAAAGTAGTAAATAGACATCTCCGGTAATTAAATGTGCGTGGTTTGAAACCCTTGTAGAGACGTTCTATAGAAGGTCTCTACATTCATTTTCGGAGATGTCTAATTAGTGAGAAGGTAGGGGCGCAGTCCCTGCGCCCAGTCAGGAGCTTTGTTACATCTACACTTGACTTAGGTCAATGGTCGCTTTGACGACCTGTTTTTCCTCTTATTTCCGCATCTCCCAAGCCTTAAATGCGCCCGCCCAGTCCCATCTCCCCCGAAAAAAATCACTCTCGTGTTAGGAAACCTGCGTCAAATTCAGTTGTACAATGATATCGTTATAATCCCCGTCACCACCACCAGCTAAATCTTCAAAACCAAAGGTATTATTTCCCAACATACGAACATGGTCAAGTCGATCAGAGTTAGCACCCAGGAAGGGGAAATAAACTTGAGGGTCGTTATTAGGATTACTATCTAAAATAATATCGGGTCTACCATTAACAATCATAAATGGAGCATACAGCGCACCCCCGTCAAACTTATCAGTAAAACTAGCCTTACCTTGATTATTAACAGTTAATTCAATGCCAGCAACTCTAGAACCTATAGCAGCCTGAATGTAATCAGAATCACCTGGTTTTACGTCAGCAGTACCATCACCATTTGTATCAATTCCACCATTAATATTTGCAACTTTATAGAAGCCAACAAAATTGTTGAAAGCTGCTTCTCTGTTAACCACAAAATCTGCTTTTACCTGTCCGGCAACATCTCGCAAATCAATCATTTCTCCTTGAGGTATATTTTGCACCCCTGCACCCAAAGGTAATTTTTGATTGCTGGCTTGCAGTTTCACAACCAAATCTTGGAAGTTAGCAGTATTATTAGAACCATCTTGCCAAGCTAAGATGAAACCATCATCATTGCTAGGGGTGATACTTTGATTTCCAGGAGAAGAAAATAGTACGTCAGAAATTGGAGTTTTTCCAGCACGAATGGCATCTAATGTACTATTTATTACCAAATAAAATCTCAGGTTTTCATTAGAGTCAAATTGAAACATATGACTCAATTTTTCTGGATTAAAGCCATTGGGGTTATTGGTAATAGTGGAAAACAAAGTCTGCATTCGTGTTAACGCTGCTTGATTGTAGCCATTTTCACCTGGAGCAATACCGTTGATTCTACCTTGACCATCATCAACAGTAAATACGCCCAGTTCGTTAACATTTCTAGAACCTCGTCCGTTGAGGGTAACTTGTAATGTTGTTTGCAACTGCTTACTCTTGATGTTAAAGACATCGTTACCATTCTTGGTCAACTTCGGAACGTCGGTAATAGGATCATTCTCAGCTATGTCATTGACAGAAATCTGTAACGGCTTTTCCAAGAAGAGTCCGTTTTGGTCAGTAGTGCGAACACGGATGTTGTAACTTGATTTTGTTTCAAAATCAGGGGCAACATTAATTGTGAGTTGGTTTTGTCTGATTGCAAATAAACTATTATCACTACTACCATCACCACTGACTAAGCTATATACAAAAGTATTACTTACGTCTGGGTCAGTGGTAGCGAAGTTACCAATCACCGTCCCACTCAGTACATTTTCATCTACCCTGCTGCTATCTAAGCTCAAATCTGTGGGGGTTTCATTGATATCACCAGGATTAACATCTGGTATAATATTATCGTTACGTTTATCTAGGTTTTGAATGCGTAAATCTTCTGATGCTAGAGTTTCCCCTACATTGTAAGCATTCTCCTGATAAGCTTCTAAGAAATCTTTAAATGACTGCTGCTCAGTAATTTCTGCGTTCACTACATTTTCACCTAAGCTGGGGAAGTCGTAATCATCACCTCCATCAGCTAGGAATTTGAGAGTAACAACGCGAATGGAACGGTCAGCATCACCAACAATTTCCCCATTTTGGACAATCACATCGGTAATGTTGCCTTCGTTATCCACGAGTGCTAAAGTCTGAATTCTTTCCCCGACAGGAATAGTATTACTTTCAGCATCTGTAGTATCAAAGCTAAATTTTAGCCCTGATACTTGGGGAAAACGACCTGAAGTTTCACCTGCACTCGCACGAGATACACCATTTTCTAGCAGGGTTTTTAATTCAGAAGCCGTAACTGTCACCAGTAACAATTCGTTGTTAAACCGCAGGACAGTTTCCACATCGAGTTGAGAAATTTCTCCTACTGGTAAACTAGCGCGAATAGAACCTGCGTTTTGAATTGCTACTGCAACAGTGGGGTCAATTTTTTGTGCAGCTGCTAAATTAGCATCTGCAAGCATATCGCCGAAGTTGGTTTCTTCCGTGCGAAGACTGTTGCGTTCTCCATTCAGTAATACATCGGTTTTACCAAAAATGCGCGTGTCTTTTAACTCAATAAGTTGAGTAATAGAGTCCGTAAGTTCCTTGACGAGTGCGCCTTTGCTGCCAGAGGCTAAAGGGTCTTGACCTTCCCAGACTGACTGAACCATCTCATCAGTGGTAGCATACATCCCATTGATGGTAGGGTCTAGATTTTCGGTAATAATTTTACCTTCGGCATCAAAGTCTAGAACCAGACGACCAAGGTATTTATATTGATTGCCACCTGTGACAATTAGGGCAGGGTTATTATCTTTATCAGTAGTAAGTAGGGGATAAGTGCCATTTACCGTGTCGTCAGGACGCAAGGTGTCTGTGTCGTCAGCTAAAAAGGTAGTAGTACCAGAAAGAAGCACATCAACACCTTGAAGTTGTTTAATTAACTCTTGGTCTAAATCAAAACTTGGTAGGTCACTTAACAAAATTATCTTGTTAATACCTTGATCTGTAAGAATATCAATAGTTGGTTGCAATACAGAAGCGATCGCCTCTGCTGTTTCGTCTCCTAGAACTTGAATACCCCCCGCTTGGGTGATATCTCTAAACAGAGGGTTGCTAACGCCTAAAACCCCTATTTTTTCTCCCCCTTCTTCAATAATGGTCGCAGGGGCAAGTCTTGGTTTTGCACCTTCACTAATCAATTGTTCTGGGGTAGATTGGAAGGTATTGCTGGTCAGAATTTCTGTAGTAGTCAGTCCTGAGAGGCTATTATCTTGGCTGAAGTCTAGGTTGGTTGCTAGGTAAGGAAACTGTGTGCCTAACCATTGGATATTTTCGATGCTTGTTCCATTTAAGTCTGCACCTATCAGTCCGGCAAAGGTTGATGTACCTTGAGAGAGTTCGTGGTTGCCGAGGGCGGAAGCATCTAAGCCAATAATATTCAACAAAGTAGCATCTAGGCGACCAGAACCAACTTCTAGGGAGCTTAACTCGTTGCCTGTCAGTTGTTGATAGACTGATATCAATGCTTCCCGCATTGCCAGGTCTTCGGCTGCAAAGAATACAGGACCGGGGAGGAAGTTATCACCTGTAGATAGGGTAATACTATTGAGAATTTGCTCTTCTAAGCCATCAACAAGGGCAGTAAAATTAATAGCTTCTTGAAAAGTGTTAGTACCGCCTTCTAAGCTGGAAGCGTGAAGAATTTGCAGGGTGTAAGCAATGTTGTCAGCCATAATTAATATTTATTGATTGATTGGAATTGGGTTTATGTAGAGGGTGTAGTTCATGCCAATTTAAAAACCTGAAATTAACAGTAGCGTGGTAGCCCCATTAATTTCAGGTGTAAGTCCTAATCTAAAAAGGTCAGATCAAAGTGATATCTTGAGTGACAGAAAAGTTACTGCTGTTGACGTTCTCTACAAAGGCAATCTGTTGACTGTTGAAGAACAAAGATTGGGTGCTGTAGTTGAAGCTGAACTGTTGTAAAGTCACGCCTGTACCAAAAGCCACATCATTAATTAGAATTTTGTCCCCTTCTGAGCGATTAAAGTCTTTGATCCGGTCGATTCCTCCATTTGATCTATCAAAGCGGAATTCATCTGCACCAGTTCCACCATAGAGGGCGTCATTTCCAAGACCACCAATCAGGGTGTCGTTACCCCACATCCCATTGAGGATGTCGTTACCAGCACCACCGATGAGCGAGTCATTGTCGTTCCAACCTTGGATGTCGTCATTACCATCACCACCGTCTAGAGTATCATTGCCACTACCTCCATTTAAGATATCATGCCCGGCTTCACCGAAAATTCGATCATCCCCAACTTCGCCATAGAGATAATCTGTACCTATGCCACCAGAGAGGGAGTCATTTCCACTTCCACCCATAAGGGTATCATTGCCACCATCACCGTTGAGGGTATCATTGCCAGCACCACCGTTGAGGTTATTATTGAGGTTATTGCCCTTAATATAGTCGCCTTGGCTACCACCCATGACATTTTCAATGCCACTACCTAGCACTGAACCAATAACGAGGGATAGATTGCTGTTGACAGTCTGTTTACCCGTCTTAGTCAAGTCGATATTGATGCTGTTATTGGTAGTATTTGAGAAATTTAGCGAGTCAACTCCTGAATTTGATTCAATGACACGGAAGGTTTCCCATGTATCGCGGAAGGATTGTTGGCTTACTGCATAACCGGAGAAAAAATCTTTGGCCTGCACATAGCGATCATGAAATGTTTTCAGCCCTATATTATTTCCGCCACTACGAATAACCTCAAAACTCTCCCAAGTGTCTATAAAATCTTGTTGAACCAGGCTGTAGTTGCTTGATTGATCTTGGGCCTGCACGTAGCGATCATGGAAAGTTCTCAGGGCAATTTTGCCATCTTCCAGAGGCACAACTTCAAAGGTTTCCCAGGTACTAGGCGAGGTTTGCTGCTTGATGCGGTAGCCTCCACTTGCATCTGTAGCTTGCAGATAAAGTCCATGAGCGGTCTGTAAATTGACTGTTAGCTCACTGATTGTGTCTGTCCCTAAATTGATATCTGCATCAAAGTTGTAGGTATCATTTCCAGAACCACCAATGAGTATGTCGTCACCCGCCCCACCATTAAGGGTGTCGTTGCCCTCATTGCCTTCCAGGATATCATTACCAGCACCACCTTCTAAAGTATTAGTAAGACCATTCCCATATAGGGTATCGTTGCCTGAAGAGCCGATGATATTTTCAATGGAATTTAACTGGTCGCTTTCAGAAGAAGCCGTGAAATTTACTTGTTGTAGGGACAAATTCGCCCTAATTCCAATTGTCCGATAGCTGTAATCAGCAGTGTCAATACCAGCACCACCGTCAAGAGAATCATTGCCATCGCCACCTTCAAGAGTATCATTGCCAGCACCACCTTTGAGGGTATTACTACCACTATTCCCAATTAAGGTGTCGTTGCCAGAAGAACCGATGATATTTTCAATGGAAATTAACCCCTCGAAGTCGGAAGAACCCGCAAAATTTACTCGTTGTAGGGACAAATTCGCCGTAATTCCAATTGTCCGATAGCTGTAATCAGCAGTGTCAATACCAGCACCACCATTGAGGGTATCGATGCCATTGCCACCATCAAGAGTATCATTGCCAGCACCACCGTCAAGAGAGTCATTGCCATCACCACCGTTGAGGGTATCATTGCCATCGCCACCATCAAGGAGATCATTGCCTACTTCACCATTGAGGGTATCTTCACCTTGTTCTCCATAAAGTTTGTCATCGCCAGAGCCGCCGTAGAGTAAATCGTTTTCGCTACCACCATAAATGGTATCGTTTCCATTTTCGCCTCGCAGGTCATCGTTTCCTTTTTGGCCAAGTAGTTTGTCATCACCATCACTACCGTAAAGATAGTCGTTGCCATCCTCACCGTTGAGTACCTCATTAATAGGGACACCGTAGATAGTGTCGCTATCACTACTGCCATTTCTCACTAAAACTTCATACTGAAATTCCTCAACTCCAGTAGCAATTTTTTCAATGTACTTGCTGGTAATTTTCCATCCTGCCGCACTGTTGGTAAATGTATAGTCACTCTCAATGCCTGGCAAAACTAAGATATCGTCACCAGAGCCTCCGTGAATAGTGTCATTGCCCCAGCCTGTATAGATGATATCATTGCCTTCCTCACCATTAAGTAAGTCATTCCCATCGCCACCTTTGAGGATATCTTGGCCATCACCGCCGTAGAGAGTGTCGTCGCCTACTCCACCATCAAGAAAATCATTACCTGTCTCGCCTCTTAAATCGTCGTTGCCATCTTCGCCGTAGAGATTGTCGTCGCCCACTCCACCATAGAGCTTGTCGTTGCCTTTGCCACCCTCTAAAAAGTCATTATCGAAAGACCCATTATAGGTTTGTCCCTCTGATCCGTCATCTTCGCCGTACAGAGTGTCGTCCCCATCTCCACCTTTGAGTAAATCGTGACCTTGTTGACCGTAGAGAATGTCGTTGCCTTTGCCACCCTCTAGGATATCTTCACCGTGAGAGCCAATAAGTTTGTCGTCCCCATCTCCACCATCAAGAATATCATCGCCTCCATCACCGTAGAGTAAGTCGTTGCCCACTCCACCAAAAAGATAGTCTTTGCCATTGCCACCGTGTAGGGTGTCATTATCGAAAGACCCATTATAGGTTTGTCCCTGTTTTCCGTCATCTTCGCCAAACAGGTAATCGTCCCCATCTCCACCTTTGAGTAAATCGTAACCTTGCTGACCGTAGAGAATATCGTTGCCTGTGCCACCCTCTAGGGTATCTTCACCGTGATAGCCGTGAAGTTGGTCGTTGTCGTCTCCACCATCAAGAAAATCATTACCATGTCCGCCGTAGAGAACGTCATTGCCCGACCCTCCATAAAGCTTATCATCACCCTTTTGGGACACGATATCGACGGTTTTATATACCTTTACTAAGGTTGTTCCTACTACTTCTACCCGATATCCCAGTGAAGTGTAATAGGAAATGTAATTATCCTTTTCTTTCTGTACTGTGGCGGAAAAAATATTAGTAAAGTATTTTTCCTCGACAAACTCCTCCCTCGAATCGGCTTCCGGATCGCCGTAGAGAACGTCATTGCCTTCGCCACCAAGGAGAGTATCTCTATCTAATCCACCTTCTAAATAGTCATCTCCATCTTCACCTTCTAAATAGTCATTTCCATCTTCACCAAAGAGTCTGTCCTCATCATTGCCACCTTTGAGTATGTCATCACCATTGCCGCCATAGAGTTGGTCATATCCATCATTACCTTCTAAATAGTCATTTCCATTTTCACCAAAGAGTTTGTCCTCATTATTGCCGCCATAAAGGTTGTCCTCATTATTGCCACCATAAAGTTCGTCATGTCCATCATTACCTTCTAAATAGTCATTTCCATCTTCACCATAGAGTCTGTCCTCATTATTGCCACCTCTGAGTTGGTCATTTCCAGGTCCACCATAAAGGTCGTCATACCCATCGTCACCATAGAGGTAGTCATTTCCATATTCACCATAAAGTTTGTCCTCATTGCGTCCGCCATAGAGCCTGTCATTGCCTCCACTACCATAGAGCCTGTCATTGCCTCCGTAACCATACATATAGTCATCGCCATTGCCATTTATACCATGGAGTTCGTCATTTCCATTATCACCATAGTTACTACCTCCAATAATCCAATCATAAGCGTCCTTTAATAATCCACCAATATCATTGATGATATCTCCAAAAAATTCCTCCAAGCCATCGAAGACGCTATCGAACAAATCTGCAAACAAACTTGGGATATTGGTCACAGAACCCAGGTTTATATTAATGTCGCCATCACCCAACGTACTGTAATATGAGAGATTTAAGAGTGAACCATCAAATGTGCCATCTGAGGTAATCGTAAGGTCAGCTCCAACATCGAAGCCAAAGATAGAGAATCCTAAACGACCTGTAACCTTGATCTCGCCATTCACTATCTCAATGCTAGTACCTAACTCTAGACCCAGGAATTTTGCTTTACCTGCTATTTTTATTGGTGAATTATTGTTGGTTGGAATTGAAATCTCGGCGTTCTCTATGCTTAGGACACCGAATAAGTCAAGATTTCCTCTAACGGTGAGTCCATTACTATCGGCAGTGATACTGGCATTTGCTATTTGTTGCCCAAAGATTTTTGTTATGCCGCTAATGTTTAAACCAGAAGAAGTAGTGACCGAAATGGTTGCACTATCTATCGCCAGGACACCAAATAAGTCAATATTTCCTCTAACGGTGAGTCCATTACTATTGGCAGTGATACTGGCATTTGCTATTTGTTGCCCAAAGATTTTTGTTGTACCGCTAATGTTTAAACCACCAGAGGTGACCGCAATGGTTGCACTATCTATCGCCAGGACACCGAATAAGTCAAGATTTCCAAGTATTTGAAAGTTACCCTGATTGGCAGTAATACTGGCATTTGCAATTTCTTGCCCAAGGATTTTTGTTGTACCGCCAATCTCTAATTTAGAAGAGGTGACCGAAATTATTGCATTCTCTATTTTCAGGACACTGAATAAGTCAAGATTTCCTGTAACTTGAAGCTGAGTGGAATTGATATCCATCTTTGCATCTGCAAGCGAATAACCGAATACCTTGACCGTAGCCGATCCTGTTATTGCACTATTAGCCAGATTAGATTTATCAATGATGGCTGAAAGAGAGGGAATATCTAACTCTAAGAGTTTAAAGAAGTTGAACTTCAAATTGTTGATCTTGACACTGATTGGAGTGATATCAACACTAGCTGATGCAACCTCCTGACCGAGTAAAGTCACTCTACCCGATCCACTAGCCCTACTTTCAAGTGGATTAGTTTTATTAGTGATGACTGAAAGATTGTTAATATATAACCCTACAAGTCCGATATCAACATTGAATTTTTTAATGGTGATACTGCTTGAAGTGATTTCAAACTCAGTTGAGGCAACTTCCTTGCCAAAAACCACCAGCTTTCCGTCACCACTTAAGAATTGCTTTTCCGAAGATACTTCCAGTGCTAAATCTAAGTTCGGATCGTTAGCACCTGAAAGCTGCAAAAATCCCAAATCAATCTCAGAAAGTTTCAAAGACCCTGTTAAGGTAGGATTCGCTGCGTATGGATTGGCGTTGATATTGAGATCGGCTGTTTTTTTCCAAGCTTCCACCTGTCCATTGATACCAATTCCTTGAGTGAAGATTGTGTTACCAATTTTTGTCTCAACTGGCACAAATTTGATCAGTGGATCGATGATTGTATCTTCATCGGGTCCATCAATAGATACAACGCTGACATCAATAATTTTATTCAAAAACTCCAGCGCGTCCTTGACAATAGTTAATTCTTTAGCACCTTGTTGCAACACAAAAGAACCAACTGGTCCGACAATCAGGTCAACCAAACTGACTTTCTTATTTGCCGTTAATTCCAAACCAATTTTGCTTGGATCGTTCGTATCTAGTAAGAAACCACCCTTTAGATTGAATTTACCAAACTGGAAATCTCCTAAGAAGCCAATATTATCAATATACGGTGTTAGATAAGTCCCACCCAACTGGACTACTAAATTCCTAACAGTTATATCCGGTAAACTAAATGGTTTTTCCCATGCAGTATCGGTATTAAGTGAAAATGACCCTGTTAGTGCTTTTGGATCAAGAGTTAGTCCTCCTGTCAATTTTAAAGTCGGTTCATCAGTTTGGAAAGGATCGTAACCTGTAAAACTTATACCTGCTGCAATACCAAAGCTTGGAGAAATAGTGCTATCTACAGCTAGGTTTAATTTAGCGTCCGTCAGTGTGGCACTAAAATTTCCACTGGAGAAGAGAGGAACATTACCAGCCAGAATACCTGTTAAACTTGCGCCACCAGTGCTGGTGTTCAGTCCAACATGAACTCCTAGAGAGTCTATCTCTAATTGTTCGCTAATAAAACGAGAATAAACATCTGTTCCCTGAGCAAAATTGATATCTCCTGTGAAGTTAAACCCTTGAGTTAAATTAATTAGTCCCAAGGTAGGATGATTGATCTGTTCAGATACATCAGAAATAGTTAGTTCTGGGTTTGTTAATTTAAACGCACTCAGAATAGGAATTTCAGCTTTTATAGAACCAAAATCTATCTCATCAGGAAGGGAGTAACTAAACTTAATGTCATCCCCTTTAAAGTTAAGGTCAATTTCTTGACCATTGAGGAGTGCAGCTAGACTAAATTCTTTAGTATCATTTTGCTTAACAACCTTTAGCTGAGGTTGTGATAAAACAAGCTGAGTACCTTCTTTTGTTGAGTCACCATCACCTAGAAGTTGATTACTAATTTCATTAACAGCATCCTGAATAAATCCGATGCCAGCAGTACTAGTAATCTCGTTCAGATCTAATGTTACATCCTTGAGATAGGAGAGAGATATTCCTTGTTTGGATAAAGTGAAACTGACGTTGCCAATTTCCTTTAGTTCTGATTCGATACTATCTGGTAAATCTGTACCAGCTAAACTGGCGAGAAACGCAACGACTTCACCCGGAGAAATTTCATCAACAGAGAATTCATAGAACCGCTTGCCGTCATTCCCTTTTTTAATGACTAAACTAGGATTGGTGACAAAGATGTCTTGGTCTTCTGCTAAATAACGTCCTAAACCTAATTCAGAAGATAATCCATTCACGATTGACTTAATACTCAGGCTATCGTGATAGGTAACTTTGAATTCATCCTTGTTGGATTCAAATTTTAATGCGTTGAGGGCTTGGAGTGAACCTAGAAACCCTGTCACAAATTCAGGTAATTTTTCATCATTTTCAGATATTGCTTTTTCGAGACTAGCTACATCCACAGATGGCATCTCAAAGTCAAAACCAATATCTGTACCATCAAGATTGATACCGAAGTCTGTACCATTCAAACTGCCAGCAATACTTAATTCTGTTTTGCCATCCTTCCGAATCAAATCCAGTTGAGGTTGCGACAGCACTAATTGAGTTCCGTCTGACGGATCAGCATTCCCATCTCCAAAAAGTCCAGCCAGAATCTCATTGAGGGCATCTTGTATGAAGCCGCTACCCACTAGACTATTCACATCTAAGGTCAAATTATCTAAATAGGTGAGGACAATTCCCTGTGTAGATAAGGTTAAACTGGCATTACCAATTTCATCTAGTTCTGATTGGATACTATTTGGTAAGGACGTACCAGCTAAACTGGCGAGAAAATTAACGACTTCACCCGGAGAAATTTCATCAATAGAGAATTCATAAGACCGGTTGCCATCCTGCTCTTTCTTAATCAGTATTCCCGGATTAGTGACGGAAAGTGATGAAGTGAAATTTGGACCTAAACCTAATTCAGATAATAGGCTATTAATGATAGAGCTAACATCTAGACTATCAAGATAAGTAACTTTGAATTCATCCTTGTTGGATTCAAATTGTAATGCGTTGAGGGCTTGAAGTGAATCTAGAAAACCTGTAATAAATCCCGGTATTTCTCCAGCAATTTTAGATAGTGCAGTTTTGAGACTAGCTACATCCACAGATGGTATCTCAAAGTCAAAACCAATATCTGTACCATCAAGATTGATACCGAAGTCTGTACCATTAAAACTGCCGGCAATACTTAATTCTGTTTTGCCATCCTTCCGAATCAAATCCAGTTGCGGTTGTGACAGAACCAACTGAGTTCCAGGTAAATTTTCATCTCCATCCCCTAAAAGTCCTGCGGTAATCTGATTAACAGAATCTTGAAGGAATTGATTATCACTGCCAATGAGACTATTAATATCTAAGGTCAAATTATCTAAATAGGTGAGGACAATTCCCTGTTTAGATAAGGTTAAACTGGCATTACCAATTTCATCTAGTTTTGATTGGATACTATTTGGTAAGGATGTACCAGCTAAACTGGTGAGGAAATTAACGACTTCACCCGGAGAAATTTCCCCAATGGACACTTCATAGAATCGCTGACCATCATCTTCTTTTTTAATCAGTAAACCCGGATTAGTGACGGAAAGTTCTGAGGGGAAAACATTTTCTCCTAACCCCAATTCAGACGATAACGTATTTAGGAGAGTCTGAATATTGAGAGTATCGAGATAGGTGATTTTGAATTCATCAGCATTGGATTCAAAGTTTAATTGGGTACTCGCACTGAGAAGCTCAAGAAAACTGGTCGCAAATCCGGGTAATTCTCCCGCCAACTTGGAGAGGGCAGTTGTGAGGTTTTCGACATTGACTGTGGGCATTTGGAACTCAAAGCCCAGGTCTTGAACGTCAAGATTGATGCCAAAGTCTGTGCCATTCAAACTGCCAGCAATACTTAATTGTTTGCCTTCGTTGTTGTTAATTAAATCCAGTTGCGGTTGCGACAGCACTAATTGAGTTCCGTCTGACGGATCAGCATTCCCATCTCCAAAAAGTCCAGCCAGAATCTCATTGAGGGCATCTTGCATGAAGCCGCTACCCACTAGACTATTCACATCTAAGGTCAAATTATCTAAATAGGTGAGGTTAATGCCATTGCTTGCCAGCATTAAATCTACACTACCGACACTACTTAACCCTTTAAATAAATCCGCTCCTGTGAGTTGTCCCAACCCGTCCATAATTTGTCCGGCGGAGAGTTGGGAAAGTGAGAGTTCGTAATAGCTAGTATTACTAGGATATCCTTTGACTACGACTTTGGGATTTGTTGCCTCAATCTGTTGAGTGATGCTGCCTAACTTAAGTTGGCTTGCTATTTGGTTAATCGCATCGGAAATATTGACAGTCCCGTTGTAGGTGGCTTCTGTTATATCTTCCGTTGTCGTGACTGTCACATTAGGATTATTATAATTTAACCAATCAGTGATAAAGGTAGGAACTAGAATTGAAGTCGTGTCTAATACAGCCGGATAAGCGGCCATTGTTTCTGATGTAAAAGCCGGAACAAACTTCCCTTCTCCCAAGGTGACTTCTAACTCCCAATCTCCTCCTAGTGCTGCGTTGCCGGTCAAGTTAGCCGAAGCAGCAATATTTGCTCCTGTCAAAGCACGCAACTTATCAAGAAACTCTGCACCAGCATCACCCACAGCAACTTGGCAGCCGTAAATAAACAAGTTAGGTAAGACACTTCCAACTGGGGCAAACCATTGTTGTAATTGGTGGGCATACTGACCGAAAGTATCCAAATTCAGTTGAGCATTTCCCAAGTAAACACAACCAGGCGCACCGTGAGAGACAATGTGAACGGTGATAGCTTTATCTTGATATTGCTCTAGCACTGAGGTAATTTGAGCAATGCCATCTTGATTAGGTTTGAGTCTAATGACCTCTATACCCTCTAAAAGCCCAGACACTAATTGTTGTTGTGCTTCTAAGCTAGAGTCAATAAAAGCAATTTGGCGGTTATGTTGTGCGTTTGCCATGAGATTTATGATCAATGAAGGAGTAGGGATAAGAATTGAAAAGCTTATAATAATATACTATATACCGTAATCTTAATGAAATTAAACACAAACATCGGAATTTACTGTGTCTCTTTATTTGCCATGCAAGACTTAATTCCTTCTTCGATTTCTAAAATGAGCGAACGGACAGCAGAGATTTTATTTATCATTTTATTTTCCCCTGTGTGGTTGAGTAGTTTGTTTATTTGTTCTTGACCTCTTGTTTTGTATGATACACACAGGGTCAGAAATATCCAATAGGCATATTCGTATTTTCACCATGTCTTTAAATAGAGAGGACTTATTTGAAGTAGAGATAAAGAAGCAACCTTTTTTACCGTATTTGATTAATTATTATATTGAGTCTGACAGGATCATGAAATAGTCCCAAAAGCTGACAGAATCACCGTCCAACCCTTTCCAAACAAGCTTTTAAGATTCCTTGAGTAGTCATTCCTGCCGTTATTGAGGCAGCAATTCTCATTTTGAAAGAAATAAGATAAAATTCTCTTAATTTAAGTAGAAGACCTGTATCAAATTATCATTTTTTGATAGATAATTATTATCCGACCCTGGAGATAGACAGGGTTGTAAAAATCTTTAACAATCTAGACATGAAAAAATGATTTCAACTCATCAATCTAGCTGAAATTCTACGCAAATTTGTAGTTTTTTTAATAAATAACTTTCTCCTCATCCTTCAATAAATTGAAATTTTTTAACTAGAATTTGCCTTTTTAAATGGGACATATTTTCTGAAAATAAATGAGAAAAAATCCGACCAATCTTTAAACCAAATAAATTTTAATAGAGTACTAATATCATTAAAGAAAGAAGTCCGAGTTACTAATAACTCACGAAATTTCTGATAGATATAATTAACTAAATCTAAAACAGTATAAAATAAAAAAGCTAGCAAATTTAAAGACAATAATAACTCACACAAATAATTTTCTCCATGTCCAAAGTTATGCTCTAAATTATAACCGTGATTTTTAAGAACGTTATTGCCTTCATTCTCAACTTTCTATTTGCTGCGTCCAGTTTGACAATTTTTTCCACATTATTTTCAGTAATTTCATGATTAGTTATCCGATTATTTTGGGAGATAATTTTTCCTGTTTTCTCATTAATAACAGTCACTTCGCACCAATTAACTTCGAGACTTGAGTCTTCATCTTTTAAGGGGACTCTAGAAGTATAACGATAACGATAAATTAGATTTTTTGACCATCCCATTGTTTCTTTTCAATGGTTGTAACTTCTCCACTTCTTTCTAAAAATTCTAGCCATTCATGCAAAGTTTTATGTGATGTTTCCAGACAAACAAAAATAAAATTATAACCTTGTTTTAGAGCTAGTTCACAAATAGGTTGGTGAGAATACAAATCCTCTACTAAGAGGGTTGCAGCATAACCATACTTGTTTTGATGATTCTTGTTTAACCATCTTTTAACGGCTGCATTTTCACAATCTTGTTTTTGATGACCATCTTGTTTTTTTTATGAATTCTGGTGATAAATTAATCACTTGTTTTTGATTGGGCGAAACCACAATTGGTGTGACACAGCTATGAAAGTAGGTTGTAGTTCCATTTTGATGATTACGAAAATTACAATGAGGGCAATTAATTTTCTTAGATGAGAAATATTCTGTACCATCTAAAGCAATTAAAATTTCTTCATCTTCGTTGTCAGGCAATCTCTCTAATTGATTAAGTATAAATACTTAATCTTTAACCCGACTGTTTTTTTAGCCAGAGGCAATGTCTAAAAAATAGTTACTTTGTACTATATTTTTAATTCCAAAATCGGGGCTAATACTTTATTTATTTTTTTCAAAATGAGAATTGCTGAACGGACAGTGTTCCCCATTACCCAATTTGCGATACAATCAAAAGTCTGCCAATTTCACAACAACCCTTGCGGACAGGAGATGCTTCTATGGCGCGTATGTATTATGATGAAGATGCTAATTTAGACCTTTTAAAAGGTAAAACCGTTGCTATTATTGGTTATGGTTCACAAGGTCATGCTCACGCGCTGAATCTCAAAGATAGCGGTGTTAATGTCATTGTCGGATTATATCCCGGCAGTAAGTCCACAGCTAAAGCCGAAGCTGCTGGTTTGACTGTAAAAAATGTTGCAGACGCGGCTAAGGCTGCTGACTTCATCATGATTTTATTACCTGATGAAGTCCAAAAAACAATTTACAAAAACGAAATTGAACCAAATTTAGAAGCTGGTAACGTTTTAGCTTTTGCACATGGTTTTAATATCCACTTTGCACAGGTTGTTCCCCCTGCTGATGTTGATGTAGTCATGGTTGCACCCAAAGGACCCGGACATTTGGTGCGTCGTACCTACGAACAAGGACAAGGTGTACCTGCGTTATTTGCAGTTTATCAAGATGCTACTGGTCATGCCCGCGATCGCGCCATGGCTTATGCTAAAGGTGTTGGTGGTACACGCGCCGGTATTTTGGAAACCACTTTCCGTGAAGAAACCGAAACCGATTTGTTTGGGGAACAAGCAGTATTGTGTGGTGGTTTGAGTGCTTTAATCAAAGCCGGGTTTGAAACTTTGGTGGAAGCAGGTTATCAACCAGAACTCGCGTATTTTGAATGTCTGCACGAAGTCAAATTAATTGTTGATTTGGTAGTAGAAGGTGGTTTAGCTACCATGCGCGATAGTATTTCTAATACTGCGGAATATGGTGATTATACTCGTGGTCCAAGAGTTGTTACTGCTGAAACTAAAGCAGAAATGAAGAAGATTCTCAGCGAAATTCAATCTGGACAATTTGCGCGGGAATTCGTATTAGAAAACCAAGCTGGTAAACCTGGTTTTACTGCTATGCGTCGTCAAGAAGCTGAACATCCTATTGAGGCTGTTGGTAAGGATTTACGCGCTATGTTTAGCTGGTTAAAGAAAGCGTAATTTTGAGTAATTGGTAATTGGTAATTCTTTACCTTTTACCAAATTCTTTTTTTTCGCGCAGAGACGCAAAGACGCAGAGAAGAACGCAAAGATTTAATATTCAAGTTTGAGAAAATAACGGATTCTAGCAACTACATTTTCAACACTTGTTTTATCTGTATATTGGGGATTAATGGGAATCTCTTGATCATTTTTGAATAAAATTACAGCCTGATAAACTTTAGAATATTTATTTTGCTTATCTTGAATATGAAAACTCCCAATTTCTTCTAGGGGATATTCAATAATTTTTTTACTTCGGAAACCTTTACGTTCTATAAAAACCTTATTGATACTTTTATAAAAGGTGCAAGTTGTGGCAGATGATGTTGCTGAATAGGCACCAGTTACTATAATTGTCAACATAAATAAGCTGATAAAAAAGAGATAATTACGTTGATTTTGTTGTAATATTATAAAGCTTTCACTAGAGTTAATAAAGCTATTAAGTTGAGAGACAAATACTTCATTTTCTTGATAGCTAACTTGAGATAGCAGGGAAAATTCTCCAAATTTACTAACAATAATTACTTGATAACTTTTACTGCCTTTACTCCCAGTTTTTGTCTGAATATATGCTTGTTGAGGATCAAATATTTTGAGTTTTGTCATCCTTCCAAAAAATGTAAATTTCTTTAATTCACAGTTAATTTCTGGAGGTGCAGAACGAGTACAGGTAAGACGCAGGGAAGTAAAATCAAAAGCTATAAAATAAATCCAAAAACTTAACCCAAATATAAATAATAAACCTCCTGATAACCAGTCAGAAATTGGTTGATGTTTAATAACCAATCTAGTATGAGTTTCTTCTACAACTTTCATAAACTAAATTCTCATTATTTAAGTGCTTTTATGGGAGAGAGTTGGCAACTTTATCAAAAAAATCTATCATGAAATCCATTAATTCATCCGCGTTTATCCGCGTTTATCTGCGTTTAACTATTCTTGACATCTGATTCTATACAGCTTCATCTTCATTTCTCCAGTTTTTCCATTGTTAATAATTATGCTATTCATTTACAAAATGCTATATCAACAGGTATATTGAAGAGTTACGCTCGGAATATAAAATCACAAACTCAAAATTAATAAAAAATGAATTATAGCATTTTATTATCAAACATTTTAAACCCGCCAGTGTTATTCTTCTTTTTAGGAATGCTGGCAATTTTCCTCCAGTCTGATTTAGAAATTCCCCAACCATTACCCAAATTATTTTCTCTTTACCTCCTATTAGCAATTGGTTTTAAGGGTGGATATGAAATTGAAGAAAGTGGCATTAATCCAGAAATTGCCCTCACTCTTTTAGCCGCAATATTCATGGCTTCTGTTGTTCCTATCTATTCATTTTTTATCCTCAAATTAAAATTAGATGTCTATAATGCAGCCGCTATTGCTGCAACTTATGGTTCTATTAGTGCAGTTACCTTTATTACGGCGCAATCTTTTCTCAAAGTTCTCAATATTGATTCTAGTGGACACATGGTAGCAGCTTTAGCACTCATGGAATCTCCCGCAATTATTGTGGGAATTGTCTTAGTGAGATTCTTTGCTAAAAGTCAATCAGATACAGAAGCAGGAGAAGCAGAAAAATTTTCCTGGGGTGAAGTTTTCAGAGAAGCTTTTTTAAATGGTTCAGTATTTCTTTTAGTTGGTAGTGTCTTTGTGGGAATTCTCACAGGAGAAAAAGGTTGGGAAAAATTACATCCATTTACCCAAGATATATTCTATGGAGTGCTATCATTCTTTTTACTAGATATGGGTATGGTAGCTGCTAGAAGAATCAAAGACTTGAGTAATACTGGTTATTTTCTCATTGGTTTTGGGGTTTTGATGCCTGTAATTAATGCAATTATTGGTATTTTTATTAGTAAACTAATTGGGATGTCCGAAGGTAATGCGCTGTTATTTGCGGTACTTTGTGGTAGTGCTTCTTATATTGCTGTACCAGCAGCAATGCGAATGACTGTTCCTGAAGCTAATCCCAGCTTATATGTATCCATGGCTTTAGCTATCACGTTCCCATTTAATATTATTGTCGGTATACCTTTGTATTTCAACATTATCAAAACTATAGGAGGATAATCAGGTGCAAAATGTCAAAAAAATCGAAATAATTACTAATTCCTTAGAACTAGAAAAGGTTCTGAAAATTTTAGATCATGCAGGTGTTTCGGGATATACGATTATTGAAGATGTCATAGGTAAAGGACACAGAGGCAGAGTTATTGACGACTTAGAAGGTCATGCACTTACCAATGGTTATATAATGACTATTTGTAGTGAAGAACAAGAACATCAAGTAGTCGAGGCTATTAGACCAATTTTAAAAAAATATGGTGGTGTCTGTATTGTTTCTGATGCTAAATCAATTATACATTAGTTAAGTTTTGTAAATAAATATCAAAGAATAAATGGTAAATAAAATCAGATTTTTGGATTAATTTTGGTGGATACTCCCGTACAAAAGCAATAGATAAGTAATTATTCGGTAACAGATTCTAGTATGGCATGGCTATAATCATGGCAAAGCTTAGGATATTATCCCTGAAGTAGACAAAATGAAATCTTTAATTGCAACTTTCACCGAAAATTTAGATTTTTCCGAATCAGAAATAGAAGCAATACTTTCCACACCCTTAAATGAGGTGCTAAATTCACCAGCATTAAAACAAGAATTAGACAGTTTAGATATTAACTTGCTCAAACAAACTTTACCTACAGCAGGTGCAGTTTTAGCTGAACATTTACCACCTTTTTATAATTGGTTAAAAAATGAATTAGGCGTTCAGAATGTTCCTGACAGTCCAAATCATACAACAAAATGGGTAGTTGGTTTTCTCAACAATCAAGAAAGTATCAATCATCTAGTTGAATTACATCGTCCCGTACCCCACGCAGCACTAGAAAAAGCTGTTCCCCGGTTGGTGGGTTTATTTGATGGAGTTGAAGATATAAAAGTGCGTCAAGCATGGGAAAAAGCAGTTGCAGCACTTTGTTTAGTTTTAGTTGTTGATGCTCGTGAACAGGAAAAACTTGCTAATTAAAATGTCAGAATCAGGATTAGTAAGATTAAAGGATTAACCGGATTAAGAATACATACCTGCTGAAAATTGGCATTGTTGAATCAGGGGATGAATTGAGATTTTGCGATAGACTCAAGAAAGATTCTTTGCGCCTCTGCGCCTTTGCGTGAGCCTTATTCATCCTGTAAATCCTCAAATCCTGTAAATCCTGATTCAGACAGTCTATCTAAAGTGCGGGACGATGTTGAATCCAAGGATTAGCGGCTTCTAATTGCGCTGCTAAACTAATTAAAGTAGACTCAGCCGCAGGTTTACCAATTAACTGCACACTTATGGGTAAACCATTACTATCGAAACCGACGGGAAGGGCGATAGCAGGTAATCCGGTAGCATTCGCTACTGGGCAAGGGGCAACCCAGTTGGCAATTTTGGCAAATGTCTCTTCTGGACTCAAATCTGCCCATTCACCTATGCGAATGGGAGAATGTAGATAGACGGGTAATACCAACACATCTACGGTATCAAAAAATGCGATAATTTGCCGGGAGACAATTTGCATTTGGGAAAGTGCTTGCAGATATTCAGCTACAGAACCATTTTTGGCTAATAACCATTGGTTTAAAGGTTGTAAGGCTTGCGAAGGAATTCCCGCTGCTGCTATTCCAGCTTGCCAAACCACTATAAATGGTTCGATTAAACTGCTAAAATCTGGGTATTTTTCCTCAACTTGATGTCCAAATTGTGCTAATAATTCGACGGTTTTTAATACTCCTTGTTTACAGTTAGCGTCAGCTTCTCCAAAGGGCAGAATATTGGTACTAAAGGCAATTTTCAGAGGTTCTAATTTAACTTCAGTTGCGGCCAGAAATGATGGTTGGGGATCTGGTAGCCAATAAGGATCACCGGTAACATAACCAGAGATCACATCTAACATCGCCGCTGCATCAGCCACTGTGCGGGCAAGGGGACCATCAACCGCAATACCCCCCAAACGATCGCCTACAGGGGCTTTAGAGACTCTTCCTCTGGCTGGTTTGATGCCGACAACACCACAACAAGCCGCTGGACCACGCACTGAACCACCACCATCTGAACCTTGGGCAATCGCACTTAATCCCGCTGCTACTGATGCTGCTGCACCACCACTAGAACCACCAGGAGTATATTCTAAATTCCAAGGGTTTCTCGCTGGGGGAAATCCCGCAGGTTCACTGTAAGGATAAGAACCTAATTCTGACGTTGCGGTTTTACCAAGAATAATAAAACCAGCTTGTTTAATTCTTGTAACTACACCATCATCATGATTAGCAATATTATTTAACAGTGCCGGATTTCCGTAAGTACAAGTAACACCTGCAACCGCACTCAAGTCTTTAATAGAAATTGGCACACCAAAAAATGGCGGTAATTCTGAAGTTGTTGTCAGTAATTCTGTTTTATTTTTAGCATCAGCAATGGCTAAATCTGCCGTGACTGTAAAATAACTACCTAATTGGGGATTTAAGCGTTCGATTCTTTCTAAATATACTTCCACCAACTCTAGAGGTGACACTTCCCGCAGACGGATCAATTGTGCTAACTCTAAAGCTGGGGTAAAAGCTAAATCATTGTTATTCATTATAAATCTGCCAATCTAAATAGTTACTTTAGCAGGATTTTTGAGAATTATCTTTTTTAATTCATAACAACTGTGAAATCACAGATCATATAATCTAATAGGGCGAACGATGGGGATCGAACCCACGAATGGTGGTACCACAAACCACTGCCTTAACCACTTGGCTACGCTCGCCATTTAACTCACTTCCTGAGTATAGCACTACCTCTAGAAAATAATCAAGCTTTTTTCGCCAGAAATTAGATAATTTTCTTGGTAGTCTTTAAAAGACTAATAACTATACCAGATCAGGCTAGAATATGAAACCTTTGACTATTCTTATATGTGTAGGAGCAGCGAGCGTTACCATCCTGGGCGCAATTATGGCGAAAACCAATCCTAACCAGCCTGAATATGAACAGTATGCAATCCAAAAGCTGACGACATACTTAGAAGCTGATGTCTGTAAAAAAACACCGAGCTTTCTAGAAAAATTAATCAAAGTTAATTGTCAAGAATTGCTTAAATCCGCCACACCACACATCAAAGAACTAATTACCACCACAACTAACCGCCAAGATTATATGATCTTTAGTATTTACCGCACGGAAATTAAACTTGATTCTTGGATACCAGGATACAAGTTTGAAACAGTGGGAGCATTGAATCAATTTTATACTTACAATGCTGAAGAAAAATAAATCAGCATAAATCAGATCAAGACTTAAGATACAAGTAGTCCTGGAAAATAACTACTACCGCAGGGCGGAATTAAAAATTAAAAATTAAAAATTAAAAAAGCTGATTGTATAAGCTTTTCAGAGATTTTTAATGGTTGGTTGATTTACGCCGTTGTGTACTACTATGTGATGAGTTTTTGTACTAACTGTCTGTATCCGCAAAATCCCGATAATGCGCGGTTTTGTCTCAAATGTGGTAAACCGCTGTTACTTAAAGATCGCTATCGTCCCCTTTATCCTCTAGGTCAGGGTGGTTTTGGCAGGACATTATTAGGAGTGGATGAGCATATCCCCTCTCAACCTCAATGCGTAATTAAACAACTCTGTTTTCCTGAAGAGAATCCAGCCAGTTTTCAAAAAGCTGTGGATTTATTTCGTCAAGAAGCAGTGCGTTTAGATGAGTTGCGTCATCCCCAAATTCCCCAACTATTGGCACATTTTGAACAGGAAAATAAGTTATATTTAATACAAGAATTAATTACAGGCCAGACATTAGCGCAGGAATTGGAGCAGCAAGGGGTTTTTAATCAGGGTAAAATCCAGAAACTACTGCAAGATTTATTACCTGTGTTGGAATTTGTGCATATTCATCATGTCATTCACAGAGATATTAAGCCGGAAAATATTATGCGAAAATCCCCAGGAGGAGATTTAGTTTTGATTGATTTTGGTGTTGCTAAATTTATTTCTGCCACTGGGATGATGAAAACAGGGACAACCATTGGTAGTCCTGAATATATGGCTCCTGAACAAATACGCGGTAAGGTATTACCAGCTAGTGATCTTTATAGTTTGGGTGTTAGTTGTATTCAACTCTTGACGGGGATTTCTCCCTTTGATTTATATGATGACACAAGCGATCGCTGGGTTTGGCGAGACTATTTACCTCCAGAAAATCATATTACATCCCATCTAAGTGAAATTATTGATAAACTTATTCATAATGCCCTGGCTCAACGTTACAAATCTGCTCAAGAAGTCCTAGCTGCAATAGAAATAAAAACCCAACCAGCACAAAAACAGCAACTTAATACTCTTCGTTCTGATACTGGTGTCAATTACCAAAAGTTACGTGATTTCCTGGTCTGGAAACAGTGGGAAAAGGCAGATAAAGAAACTTGGGCGTTAATGTGTCAAGCTTTATCTAAACGCATAGGTAGTTATTTATCTAATAGTGATTTAGAAAGTTTACCTTGTCAGGATTTTCAAATAATTGACCAATTGTGGACAAAATATAGCCAAGGACATTTTGGTTTTAGTATCCAAACCCAAATTTATCATACCTGTGATAGCGACTATGGACAATTCTGCGCTACGGTAGGTTGGTATTTGCCCTATTCTACTTCTGTCCGTCAACAATTATCTTTTAAGTTATCAGCACCAACAGGCCATTTACCTTCTCACTTTTGGGTTAGTGGTAATCAGTTAGGAAGACACATGAAAGCATTAGCGGCAAAGGTAACAAGCTGTTACAATTAATCAAATTTAGTCATTGGTAATTGGTAATTGGGAAATTTTTCTCCTGTGTTTCCCAGTCCCCAGTCCCCAGTCCCCAGTCCCCAAATATGCAAATTAACAACTTTACAGCTTATCTTTTAGTATCTCACGGGAGTCGTGATCCTCGTCCTGATCTGGCTATGCAGCAATTAGCTGGGCTTTTGAGTGAGATGTTACCCCAAGGTGAAAATTTCGTAGGTGTTGCTACCCTAGAGGCTAATATTCAACCTTTACATCTGCAAATTCAAGATTTTGCTGATCGTGTTCAGGCTTTTGGCTGTAAAAGGGTGCAAATTATCCCCCTATTTTTGTTACCGGGATTTCATGTGATGACTGATATTCCCGCAGAAATCGCCCTTGCAGAACAGGCTATAACTGAAGGAATGACAATAGAATTGCGTCCTTATGTTGGTAGTTATCCTGGTTTAGCCAAGTTTTTCACGAGGATGATGATGACAGTAACATCTGATGTATCAATTATTTTAGCTCATGGTAGCCGTCGGGCTGATTCTCATACCTCTGTGGAAAATATAGCAGCTACGGTGGGCGCAGTTACGGCTTATTGGTCTGTACCTCCGAGTCTAGAAGTCAGAGTACAGGAATTGATAGCCGCTGGTTATGGACAAATTGCGATTTTCCCCTATTTTTTATTTACAGGTGGCATCACTGATGCGATCGCTCTGGCAGTAAAAACGCTAGAATTACAATTTCCATCGGTAACTTTTCAACTCGCGCAACCTCTAGGAACAAGTCGAGAATTTGCTGATTTAATCTGGGATTTCATTAAAGAAGAGGAAAAAGTTTTTGGGTAAAGTTTATTTAGTTGGTGCTGGGCCTGGAGATCCTGGACTCATGACTCTCAAGGGAAAAGGTTTATTAGCCTGTGCAGATGTCGTTATCTATGATGCTTTGGTGAGTCCAGAAGTGCTGGAAATGATCAATCCTGAAGCAGAACAAATCAATGCGGGTAAACGCATGGGTAGACATTCACTGTTACAGGAAGTCACTACCCAATTACTGATTGAGAAAGCAGAAAATCATGCCATAGTTGTCCGGCTTAAAGGTGGTGATCCTTTTATCTTCGGTCGTGGTGGGGAAGAAATGGCAGAATTGGTAGCCGCAGGGATTTCCGTGGAAGTTGTGCCAGGGATTACATCAGGAATCGCCGCAGCGGCCTATGCTGGTATTCCTTTAACCCATCGGCTTTATAGTTCTTCGGTAACTTTTGTAACTGGACATGAATCCGCTGGTAAGTATAAACCCCAGGTAAATTGGCAAGCCATCGCTCACGGTTCAGAAACTATAGTTATTTATATGGGTATTCACAATTTACCCTACATTATTGAACAGTTTACTCTAGCTGGGTTGAGTTTAGATACACCCATTGCCCTAATCCGTTGGGGAACTCGGCCAGAACAGGAAGAATTAATTGGTGAATTGGGGACAATTGTGGCACAAGTGGAAGCAAAGGGATTTCTTGCTCCAGCAATAGCGGTAATTGGTGCAGTTGTTAAAATGCACGGTATATTATCCGGTAAAGAAAGAAAATTCAATAAGTAATGAATTTTGTTTACCAAACCCAGGGAATTGAGTTTGAATGGGATATAAATAAGGCCGAGAGCAATTTTGTTAAACATGGTGTTAGATTTGAAGAAGCAGTAGAAGCATTTTTTGATCCTTTTTATCAAGAAGGAGATGCTAGTGCTAATAATGAAGAACGGAATTTTATTTTGGGATATTCATTATCACAACGTTTACTATTAGTTGTTTATGTAGAACGACAAACCAGAAACAGAATTATTTCTGCTCGTCTAGCGACAAAACCCGAAAGGAGATTATATGAGCAATAATGAAGAAATGAAATTACAATTGCGTCCTCGTTTCACAGAAGTTCTTTCCATCAAAATACCCACAGATACTTTAGCATCACTAGAAGAAGTAGCTGTTAATAAAGATATGTCTATAGAAGCTTTGCTGAAATTTTATATCGGACAAGGTTTACGAGAAGATATAGCCAAATTATTTAATGAACGATTATTAAATACAACTGTGGAAGTTTTGTCACGTCATATTGAATCTCAGGAAGAAGTTTCTAAAATTATCCAAGAAATTAAGGCTGAAACAATTAGATAAATTAGATATCTGGAAACTTTCACACAATATGCTGAAAAATAATTTTCAGTAAATCCCCTTGGGAAAAAGGTTTTTCTAAATAGCCATTAGCTTTGACAAATTTGGCTTTTGCTCTATTTCTTAATCCCATTCTTTCTGTCATTAAAATTACCGGAGTATTTTTATAATTTGTGTGTTTCCGTAATAAGGAACAGATTTCATAACCATCTAAATCAGGCATTTCTACATTTAGTAAAATGATATCTGGTTGCACGCGCAAAATTTCCATTAAAGCCTGGGAAGAGTCCATGAATTTAATAATAGAAAATATTTTCTCATCTAAAAAATCTTCTATAGTATTTAATATGTTATAATCATCGTCTACACAAAAAATACTGCATTTCTTTCTCTCAGTCACTGGGGAGTTGATAGGTTGCTTGATATTTGGCTCAAAATCAACTTGATCAGTATTGCCTTTGGTTAATTGTTCCTGATCTTTTTTGTGTGCTTCTGGTTGATGATAAGTTTCAAAATTGAGATTTTCTTGAATATTAACTTTTACCCCTGTTTGACATTGTTCCACTAAAGTTCTTAAGTTTAAATGACAAAACTTAGGCAAATTATCTAAAAAAGTATGGGGAACGAACTCATAACTACCATATTCTAAATCTAGTAATGATTCTAAAACTTCTAATGCTAATTGTTCAATTAATAAAGCAGCTTGAAAGTGACTAATATATTTTTGATTAACTAACCAACAAATAGCTAAATAATCAGGATTGGGGATGGACTGATTCTCAATGTCTTTTTCAAAAATCATCCGTACCTGTTCATTAATACCCAGAGGAAGAGTAGAAATTTGCTGACTTAACCTCTGTAAGTTACGGTAAAGAGGTTCAAACATTTCCTCTGAGTAACCAGCATATATTAGTTTGCCTTGATCCATATATATTGACCATGCACCAGACTCACTAAATACTTGCAAACAACCAGTAAAGGAGTCATTAGTAATCTTCTTTAATAAGGTAATTGGTTGTAGCTTTTGGAAGAATCTATATCTACTAATAGGAATTGTGTTCATGTTCTGACATTGATCATTAAATTTTTCTTTCATGATCATTTAATCACTAGATTTGACAACGGTTTTGAATTCTTATTCTTGAATTCTTTCTTTTAGGTTACTATATATTTTTTAGATGAATAAAAAAGTATGTTAAAGCTATGATGAAAAAATGAAGTATAGAAGTTCTCCTGGAACACTTTTAATGTTTAATCTCCATGTTTCTTAAATCACCCATTACTTAATACCCCATCGTGTCTGCAATTAATATCCAAGTTCCCGAAAATACTGATCGCCTAGATCGCTACTTATCCCAAGAGTTATCAGATTTATCCCGTTCTCGCATCCAGCAGTTAATAGAACAGGGTCATGTGCAAGTTAATGATACAGTTTGCACATCTAAGAAGATTAATCTCAAAACAGGCGATCGCATTATTCTCGAAATTCCCGCCATCCAACCTTTAGCACTAATCGCCGAGAATATTCCCCTAGATATCCTTTATGAAGATGATGAGTTAATCATTCTCAATAAACCCGCTGGTTTGGTGGTTCATCCCGCACCCGGCCATCCTGACGGAACTTTAGTCAATGCTATCTTGGCACACTGTCCCAATTTACCGGGCATCGGTGGTGTGCAACGGCCGGGAATAGTCCATCGTTTAGACAAGGATACAACGGGAGCGATTGCGATCGCTAAAACAGACCTAGCTTATCAACATCTACAAGCACAACTACAAGCAAAAACCGCCAGAAGAGAATATTTAGGTTTAATTTACGGTGTTCCCAAAACAGAAACCGGAATTATAGACTTACCCATTGGTCGCAATCCCCAAGACCGCAAAAGAATGGCCATTGTTTCCATAGAAGATGGTGGACGGAATGCAGTCACTCACTGGCGAGTAAAAGAACGCTTTGGAAACTACACATTAATCCACTTTCAACTCGAAACAGGCCGGACCCATCAAATTCGCGTCCACAGCGCCAAAATGGGTCATCCTATCGTTGGCGACCCAATTTATAGTTCTGGTCATTCCCTCGGCGTAAATTTGCCAGGACAAGCATTACACGCTTGGAAACTCCAGCTACAACATCCCGTTTCTGGAAACTTGGTGGAAGTGACAGCACCCCTTCCCCGCAGCTTCGCAACTTTACTGGAAGTATTGCGCCGTCGCAGCGGTCTTTATTAAGAATTTCTGCAAAAATAGCAATTTACTCTCAATTTGTGAATATAGCTTTTTTCCCATTTATATCCCCCCAGGGGGGAAAAAAACAGAAAGTTTTCAAAATATTTAGAAATGTAAATTTAACACTCCTTAACAAAACTCAGATAAATCTTATGCAACAGAAAACGGCTGTAATCTGTTTATAACAGGGAGTTTCTGGAAAATTAAAACAATCTTTAACTGCTGAATATTGCGATTGTTGTCAAAAATTGTAAAGTTCTGTAACAGAAATATCGAATTTTTATCAGTTATACTCCTTATATGTAAAGGATTTGAGGCTTTTCTTAGGCGATCATCTTATTTATTCATAATTTGTAACAAATAAAGGCTCTATGGCATTGTATAAACATAAACTGTAGGGGTTAAACAACAGAGGAAAGTTGAAAAAAGCGGGCAATTCATCAAGTTTGCCAGTTTCTCATAAAATTCCCCTTGACTCTCATAATTTCTGGTTTGTAAACTGTAAACTAGTAAATGAGAGAATGAATTGAGAAACGCTTTGATTTGACTCCGTTGCGAACAAATCCAAATTAGTTTTAATTTAGACATCTCTCAACTAAGTAATTTAGGAGATTAGAGTCCATGACATTAGATGTATTTTCCAAAGTTGTTTCCCAAGCCGACGCTAGAGGCGAATTCCTCAGCACCGAACAACTAGATGCTTTAACCGCAGTTGTAGCTTCCGGCAGCAAGCGTTTAGATGTTGTTAACCGCATCACCAGCAACGCTTCCGCTATCGTTACCAACGCGGCTCGTTCTTTGTTTGAAGAACAACCAAACTTGATCGCTCCTGGCGGAAACGCTTACACCAACCGTCGTATGGCTGCTTGCCTCCGCGACATGGAAATCATCTTACGCTATGTAACCTACGCCGCTATCGCTGGTGATGCTAGTGTTCTTGATGACCGTTGCTTAAATGGTTTGCGCGAAACATACCAAGCTTTGGGTACTCCTGGTGCTTCTGTAGCAGTTGGTGTTGGCAAAATGAAAGAAGCAGCAATCGCGATCGTTAACGATCCTAACGGTATCACCAAAGGTGATTGCAGTTCTTTGGTTTCTGAAGTTGCAAGCTACTTTGACCGCGCTGCGGCTGCTGTTGCCTAACAACTCATTACAAATTAGCTCGAATCTTAATTGAGCTTTTCCCAGCAAAACAAGCAAGAAACTATCTAGGAGATTTTCACCAATGAAAACACCAATTACCGAAGCAATCGCATCTGCTGATACCCAAGGACGCTTTTTAAGCAACACCGAATTACAAGCAGTTAATGGTCGTCTAGTTCGTGCTGCTGCCAGCATGGAAGCTGCTCGTGGTTTGACAGCTAACGCTCAAAAATTAATTGACGGCGCTACCAGTGCTGTTTATAGCAAATTCCCTTACACCACCTCCACACCAGGCAATCAATTTGCTATGGATGCTCGTGGTAAAGCTAAATGCGCTCGTGACGTTGGTCACTACCTCCGCATCATCACCTACAGCCTAGTTGCTGGTGGAACAGGTCCTTTGGATGAGTTCTTGATTGCTGGTTTGACTGAAATGCACGCAGCTTTCGACTTATCTCCTAGCTGGTACGTAGAAGCTTTGAAATCTATCAAATCTAATCATGGTTTGAGCGGTCAAGCTGCTAACGAAGCTAACACCTACATTGACTACGCAATCAACGCTCTTAGCTAGATAGCGTCATGCCCGGAGAGGGATACAATTGTTAGATGGAGTTACCCCTAAAGGGGTTCGCCAGTCGTTCATGGGGAGTCACTGCGTAAGTTGGAAAATATTCCAACTGGGAATTGAGTGGCGTTAAAATCTCCAAGATCATTCTGGTTCACCTAGCAATTGGATCTAGCTCCGGGCATAGTTTTATCTCCAGATAGAAGTTGTTAATCAGAGCGTGAAAATCACTGGAAAAAGTGATTTTGGATTGAAAACAATAAAGGGGAAAAATATGGCAATTACAACAGCAGCATCCAGACTAGGAACAGAGCCTTTTAGTGACGCACGCAAAGTTGAACTACGCCCCGCTGCCAGCCGTGAAGAAGTCGAAGCGGTAATTCGTGCCGTTTATCGGCAAGTCTTAGGAAATGACTATATATTGGCATCAGATCGTTTGATTGGTGCAGAATCACTTCTCCGTGATGGCAATTTAAGCGTGCGCGAGTTTGTCCGCAGCGTCGCTAAATCAGAACTCTACAAAGCTAAATTCTTCTACAACAGTTTCCAAACTCGGTTAATTGAACTCAACTATAAACATTTGTTGGGTCGCGCACCATACAATGAGTCCGAAGTAACTTACCACTTAGACTTATATATTAACCAAGGTTACGACGCGGAAATTGACTCCTACATTGATTCTGAAGAATATCAAAACAGCTTTGGGGAAAGTGTTGTTCCCTACTATCGCGGTTTTGATTTTCAAGCAGGACAAAGTGCAGCCGGTTTTACGCGGATGTTCCGTTTATACCGTGGTTATGCCAACAGCGATACTGCTCAAGTTGAAGGTTCTAAATCTCGTTTAGCGCGGGAATTAGCTAGTAATAAATCTTCCTCAGTTGTTGGACCATCTGGTAGTAACGATAATTGGGGTTTCCGTGTATCTGCGGATAACGCTCCTAAGCAAAATCTCGGTAATGCTGTAGGAGAATCAAATCGCACTTACCGTGTTGAAGTTACAGGCATTCGCAATCCAGGATACCCCAGCGTGCGCCGTAGCAGTACAGTATTTATCGTACCTTACGAGCGCCTGTTAGACAAAATGCAGCAAATTCAGAGAGTTGGCGGCAAAATTGTCAGCGTAATTTCCACGTAAGATCCGGTGCTGTTCACCGACAAAACTCATCATAGGAGATATAGAAGTAATGTTCGGTCAAACCACACTTGGCGCTAGTAGTGTTTCTTCATCTGCCAGCCGCGTATTTCGTTACGAAGTTGTCGGCTTAAAGCAAAACCAAGAAACCGACAAAAATAAATTCGACATTCGCCGCAGTGGTAGCGTATTTATTACCGTACCCTACGGACGCATGACTGAAGAAATGCAGCGGATTAGCCGTTTAGGTGGCAGAATCGTCAAAATTGAAGCTTTGACTGTGGCAGATTCAGAATAGCACCCTGGCAATGATAGAAACCAGTGGAGAAGAATATTCTGTAGAGAATGCACCAAATCTCACACCAGAGATAGCTATTGCTAACCTGCAATCACCAGATTTAAGTCTCCGCTATTATGCTGCTTGGTGGTTGGGTAAGTTCCGCGTCAGTCAGCCAGAAGCCATAGACGCACTCATCGCTGCGTTAGAGGATGAATCTGACAGAACCGAACTGGGTGGTTATCCCTTACGGCGTAATGCTGCCAGGGCGCTTGGTAAATTAGGCAATTTCAAAGCCGTACCAGGTTTGATTAGGTGTTTAGAATGTGCTGATTTTTATGTCCGCGAAGCAGCAGCCCAATCTTTAGCTATGCTTGGGGATAAAACAGCATTACCAGCCCTGATAAAACTGCTAGATGGGGGAGTTGAGGCTGCTGTACAAGTACCTGGTTTTCCCCACCTTGCCCAGCCCTATACAGCAGTAATAGAAGCCTTGGGAGCTATGGGTGCAACTGAGGCTATTTCCCTTGTTCAGCCTTTTCTCAAGCATTCAGTTCCTCGATTACAATGCTCCGCCGCGCGAGCCATGTATCAACTGACACAAGACTCTATTTATGGTGAGTTGTTAGTGAAAACTTTGGCAACAGGTGATTTGAAAATGCGTCGCGTTGTTTTGGGGGACTTGGGGGCAATTGGGTATTTGGCCGCAGCCGAAGCGATCGCCGTTGCACAAGTGGAAAATAGCTTTAAACTTATCGCTTTGAAAGGATTATTAGAGTATCAACTGCCACAACAGTCTGATACTTTTGGTATATCTGAACAAGCTATCCGAGTCATGAATCTCATGGATTCACTCTTGTAGGGGCGGGGTTTCCCCGCCCATGATGGGGTTTCCCCGCCCATGATGGGGTTTCCCCGCCCATGATGGGGTTTCCCCGCCCATGATGGGGTTTCCCCGCCCATGATGGGGTTTCCCCGCCCATGATGGGGTTTCCCCGCCCACAAAGTTGTTTTTTGCTACTGACAACGGAAAAATGGATGAACTAATTCGGGCTGTCACTGTAGCAGAAACACCTGACCAAATGGTGACAGCGGTTAAAAATCTGGCAGCAACCAAAGATCCATCGGCAATTCCGACTTTAATTGCTGTCTTTGGTTATAACAATCCAGAAGCGGGCATAGTGGCAGCAGCAGCATTGACGCAGTTGGGAGAGATAGCAGTTCCACAATTGCTAGACCAAATTGATGATTATAACTATGGCGCACGGGCTTATTCGATTCGTACAATAGCTGCGATCTCCGATCCCCGTGCTTTGGATATTCTCATCTCTACCACACTCACTGATTTTGCCCCCAGTGTTCGCCGTGCCGCTGCTAAGGGACTAGGAAATCTACAATGGCAGAAGCTAGACATTTCTGCAAGTCAAATAGCCATCAACCGCGCCCTAGAGACACTTCTGTTTATCTGCGAAGATACAGATTGGTCAATTCGTTATGCTGCTATTGTTGGGTTACAAGCTTTGGCAAAAGTAGCTATAGTTCAATCGCCTATTTTTGCTAAATTGCAATTAATGCTGACTAACGATACTGAAAAAGCCGTTCGCGCTCGCGTTCAGTTGGCCTTAGCCCAGTAAACTGATTTATATACCATATAACAAGGTAAAAGTAAAGATGTCAATACCACTACTAGAATACGCGCCCAAATCGCAAAACCAGCGAGTAGAAGGTTATGA
The DNA here is from genome assembly GCF_009712035.1 of Anabaena sp. UHCC 0187. Taxonomy (GTDB): domain Bacteria; phylum Cyanobacteriota; class Cyanobacteriia; order Cyanobacteriales; family Nostocaceae; genus Dolichospermum. Next base: position 89,870 of record NZ_VILB01000010.1, read on the forward strand.
AGTTCCCAACGAAGACACCCCAACTATTTATCGCTTAGATCGGGCTACGTCAGATAAAGATATTGATAGTATCATCTGGGCTGCATACCGCCAAATTTTCAGCGAACACCTGATTTTAGCCAGCTATAAGCAAACCGCTTTAGAATCACAATTGCGAAATCGGGCGATTACCCTGCGTGATTTTATCCGAGGTTTGGGTAAATCAGACGTTTACCGCACCCAAGTAGCAGAGACAAACACCAACTATCGCTTAGTTGACATCACCTTAAAACGGTTCTTAGGCCGGGCTGCTTACAACAAAGACGAAGAAATCGCTTGGTCAATTGTGATTGCTACCAAAGGGTTACACGGTTTTATAGATGCTTTATTAGAATCAGACGAGTATTTAGACAACTTTGGTGATGACATTGTCCCTTTTCAACGTCGTCGCTTTGGTTCTCGCCCCTTTAATCTAGTTAATCCCCGTTATGGTGCTGACTGGCGCGATACTCAAAACATTCGTGGTATGGCTGGCCGTTCCTACTATAGCATCCGCACATCAGGACAACTAACTACAGCAGATATCCGTCGGGCAATTCCTGCCAACTTCTTCATTATGGCAGGGGCAATTATTACCAACGAATGCAACTACCAACGCAGTTTGGCTACCGCCCAATCTTTCGTTAGTAGCGGCGAAATCCCTGATACAAGCAGAGATAATCAAGAACAACCCACAGTTAAACCTGTAGCAGTTTCTTTACCTTATCGTTATATTCCTGCTAACGCTAAAAATTAGTTATTAGTCATTAGTCATTGGTAAGAACAACTAACAACTGACAACTAACAACTAACAACTAACAACTAACAACTGACAACTGACAACTGACAACTAACAAACATGACAATACCTTTACTAGAATACAAACCCAGTTCTCAAAACCAGCGCGTTTCTGGTTATGAAGTCCCCAACGAAGATACACCCACAATTTACCGCATCGAAGACTATGGCTTTGGTGGAGAAGTAGAAGAATTAATTTGGGCAGCTTATCGGCAACTTTTTAGCGAACACGTAATTCTCAAATTTTACCGCCAAGTTCATTTAGAATCCCAAGTAAAAAACAAGGCTATTACCGTCCGCGATTTTATCCGAGGTTTAGCTAAATCTGAAGCTTTCCAAAGTTTGGTAATTCAGAGTAATTCTAATTACAGATTAGTAGAAATTGGGCTGAAACGGTTATTAGGTCGCGCACCTTACAACAAAGAAGAAGAAATCGCTTGGTCAATTGTGATTGCTACCAAAGGTTGGGGTGGTTTTGTGGATGCTTTGCTAGATTCTGAAGAATATCAAAGCAACTTTGGTGAAAATATCGTTCCCTACCAAAGACGACGTTATAAAGATAGACCCTTTAATTTGGTAACACCACGATACAGCGATTACTGGCGCGACCAACTTGAAGAAGCTCGTTATAAATGGGGTGACATCAAAAACTTTTTGGATATGGCAAATTCCATTAAGATTAAAACAGTGACTCACAAACCAGTTAGCACTGCCAATATCCAAATTCCTAACACTACTAGGGAAACAACATCAACAGGTATTCCTGTTTCCATTAGTCCTAGTGCTGGGTTTCCCGGACGCTAGATAGTTTTTTAACTAGCTGGGTAATCTCGGTTACAAAAGTGATAAAGTTTGTATTTTTTTAAGGATTTTAATTTTAGTTAGTTTGCTAAGTATGACGACATTTTAAGATGCCAACTTTACCAAAAGGCAGGTTCTTTAAAATGGCAATTCCTTTACTTGAATACAAACCTACAACTCAAAACCAAAGAGTTAGCAGCTTTGGTACGGCAGATATTAACGAAGACAATCCTTATATCTACCGCATTGAAAATGCTAACTCTGCCGGCGAAATTGAACAACTAATTTGGGCGGCCTATCGCCAAGTCTTCAACGAACAGGAGATTCTCAAATTTAACCGCCAAATTACCTTAGAAACCCAACTCAAAAATCGGTCAATTACGGTTAAAGACTTCATTCGTGGTTTGGTGAAATCAGAAAGGTTTTATCAGCTAGTTGTGACACCAAATAACAACTATCGGTTGGTAGAAATGTTCCTGAAAAGGATCTTAGGTCGTTCTCCCTACAATGAGCAAGAAAAAATTGCTTGGTCAATTCAAATTGCTACTCTAGGTTGGGGAAAATTTGTGGATGTTCTGATTGATAGTAGCGAGTATGAACAAGCCTTTGGCGAATATACCGTACCCTATCAACGCAAACGGATGACCACAGACCGCCCAATCAGCTTTACGCCTCGCTATGGTGCTGATTATCGTGACCGGGCAGGTATTGTCCAAAAAGGTCGGTTTTTCTTCCCAAGCTCAAGGCCAAATGTTGATTTGGGGGCATTGTCTGCTGTATTACTAGTAATAACCGCAGGCATTACTTTCTTATTTATCCTCCATTGGTTAGGAATGAGTAATATCTACTAACCTTTTAAGGGGAAAATAAGATCAAGAGGAAATAGGGAATAAGCAATAGGGTAAAACTATTCCCTATTCCCTGTTTCATTATCTTTGTTTAATTAGATCATAAAAGGAGAAAATTAATATGGCATTGCCATTACTTCAATACAATCCAAGCAGTCAAAATCATCGGGTGGGCAGCTTTGGCGTTGCTGACCAAAATGAAGATACACCTTATATCTATCGGATTGAAGATGTTAGTTCTTACACTGACATGACAAACATCATTTGGGCTGCTTATCGCCAAGTTTTCAGCGAACATGAAATTCTCAAGTTTAACCGTCAAGTGACTTTAGAATCTCAACTTAAAAACGGTTCTTTGTCAGTTCGTGACTTTATCCGGGGTTTGGCTAAATCTGAAGCTTTCTATCGTTTAGTTGTTTCTGTTAACAACAACTACCGTTTAGTAGACATCACCCTCAAACGCTTATTGGGTCGTTGTGCTTACAATAAAAGAGAAGAAATTGCTTGGTCAATTGTCATTTGCAACAAAGGTTTTAGCGGCTTTGTTGATGTTTTATTAGATAGCGAAGAGTACAACCAAAACTTTGGTGAAAATACCGTTCCTTACCAACGTAAACGGTTTGTAGATCGTCCTTTTAACTTGGTAACTCCTCGTTACGGTGTAGACTTCCAAGAAACAGCCGGTACAGTCAAAACCGACTGGCGCTTTACCTTGGAAAACTTCTACAGTGCCAAAGCCAAAGAAAAGCGCATGGCAGAAGGAGATCCTCGCAAGTTTGCCGCTATGGCTGGTGCTGTATCTGGTAAAGGTAATTACGCTCAAAAGCTATCTTCCTTTGACATTGATTACCTAAATGCTGTTCCTTACCGTGGTAAACGCTAGTACCGCTTTCTCGGAATTAAAAATTAATAATTAAAAATTAAAAAAGCAGACTATACAAGCTTTTTAGGAATTTTTAATAGTTAGTTGACTTCCGCTGTTGTGTACTAAATTTAGCAAAAAATTTTCAATTTATAGGGTGTGTTAGGAAGGTGATTCTTGACACACCCTAGATTTATTGGTTATGGTATAATTTTGCTGAAAAATGCAGTTATACGAATTTTATCAACAGTTGCTACACTGTGTATATTCTAAATTAGCAGAACAAGCTGCGGAATTAGAAGCTATTAACCAACGCTTACAAAAAGCGGAAGCAGCAGTCAGAGACAAGGAAGCTATCCTGCGTAGCTTTTATGATTCTGCACCCATGATGATGGGTGTGGTGGAATTACTAGATGATGATATTCGTCATTTATCTGATAATTCAACTACTGCTAGGTTTTTAGGAACTACTCCAGAGGATATACCCAATAAACTTGCTAGTCAAATGGGTAGGTCTGAAAAAGATATTCGCCAATGGATAGAATATTACCAAAAAAGTCAATACACAGGTGAATCTGTCCACTTTGAGTCTCAGCTAACGGTTAATAATATTCCTAAATATTTATCGGCTACAGTTAATTATATTGGCAGTGGTGATCATAATTATCCGCAATTTACATATTTTGTTGAGGATATGAGCGCCCGTTTCATGATCGAAGCAGAGAGAGTTTATCTGTCAAATCTTTTGGAAGCTAGTTTAAATGAAATTTACGTTTTTGATGCCAAAACATTAGTTTTTCGGTACGTAAATCAGGGGGCGCTTCAAAACTTAGGTTACTCTTTGACAGAAATCCAACAAATGACACCTTTGGACATTAAACCAGAAATGACAGTGATTAAATTCCAATCTTTAATTGCTCCCTTAATAGCTAGTGAACAAGAAATTATCCAGTTTCAGACTATTCATCAACGGGTAAATGGTAGTTTGTATCCTGTGGAAGTTCATTTACAACTGATGAAAGAGTTGGGGAAAAAAGTATTTTTAGCTGTTATTTTGGATATTACCGAGCGTCAAGAAACCGAAAAACAAGTCAAATTTCAAGCCCAGTTATTAGCACAAGTTAGTGATGCAGTAGTAGCGGTTGATCTCAATCACCAGATTATTCATTGGAATACTGCTGCTGAAAAACAGTATTGTATTACTGCGGCAATAGCAATAGGTAAAAAGATCAATGAATGTTATGAATATCTTTGGATAAAATCAACAGATGAAGAAAATGCTTTTGCAGCTTTAGTCACTATAGGTTATTGGCAAGGGGAAAATATTCATCGCAAGCTGAATGGAGAAGAGATATTTGTTGAATCATCAGTGACAATTCTCAAAGACGAATATGGTAATCAGATGGGATTATTAAGTGTAATTCGAGATATTAGTGAACGGAGAAAAGCAGAAGTAGCTTTGCAACAGCAATTACAAAAAATGTTGCTACTTAAGCAAATTACTGATGAAATTCGCCAGAATTTGAAAACACAGGATGTTTTTGAAGCTGCTGCTGTGCAAATTGGCCAGGCGTTTGCTGTTAATCGCTGTCTCATTCATACCTATAATGCTGAACCAGAGCCGCATTTACCTTTAGTTGCAGAATACTTAAATGGCAATTATCAATCAATGAAAGGAATAGAAGTTCCGGTTATAGGTAATCCTCATATTCAAGAAGTATTAAAAACAGATCTGGCAATTGCTACACCTGATATTGATAATGAACCATTATTGCAATCTGCTATTAATCTTTGTCACCAATTGCAACTTAAGTCCTTGCTAACTATTCAGACTTCTTATCAAGGAAAACCCAATGGCATAATAGGCTTACATTATTGCTGGGAACAAGAGAATATAAAGCCAAAAATTCGGAAATGGACACCTGATGAAATTGAATTATTAGAAGCTGTAGCTGCTCAAGTCGGTATTGCTATAGCTCAAGCAACTTTTTTGGAAACAGAAACCTATAGACGGGAAGAATTAACACTAAAAAACTCAGCCCTAGAGCAAGCAAAACAACAAGCAGAAACTGCTAACCGTGCTAAAAGTGAATTTCTGGCTAATATGAGTCATGAAATTCGGACACCAATGAATGCTATTCTTGGTTTTGCGGATTTGTTGAAATCAGTAGTAATTGAAGATCGTTCTCGTTTTTATGTTGATGCTATTGCTGCCAGTGGTAAAACTTTACTCAGATTAATTAATGATATTCTTGATCTGTCTAAGATTGAAGCTGGTAAACTCGAACTATATTATGAACCTGTAAATTTGCGATCGCTAATTCAAGAAATTATCCATATTTTTAAACCTCTCTCAACTGAAAAAGAATTAAACCTATGTTGCCATATTTCAGAAACAGTTCCTAATGCTATTTATATTGATCAAATTAGATTACGGCAAATTCTGTTTAATGTAGTTGGTAATGCTTTAAAATTTACAGAACAAGGATATATTCAAATATTTCTTCGCGCTCAAACATATTTTATAGAAAATGAAGAAAATATCTGGCTAGAAATTGCTATTAAAGATACAGGAATCGGCATTGATAGCCAAGAACAACAAAGTATTTTTGAAGCTTTTGTCCAAAGTTATGGACAAAGTAATCGCAAATATGGTGGTACAGGTTTAGGACTAGCAATCACACGCAAATTAATCAATATGATGGGGGGAATGGTCACAATTCAAAGTACCTTAGGTGAAGGTAGTATTTTTACTTTTGTATTTCCTCAAGTTTTACCTGCTACTGTGGTTAAAGAAATAACATCATCTCGTCAAGACGATAATTTCAACCAATTTTTACCCAGTAAAATTTTAGTAGTTGATGATATAGAATCAAATCGGGAATTAATTAGAGGATATTTTGAAAAAACTCACCATTTCCTGATATTTGCAGAGAATGGAGAAGAGGCTATTAATTTAACCAAATTGCATCATCCTCATCTAATATTACTCGATTTGAGAATGCCTCGCATGGATGGAAAAGAAGCATTAAAATATTTGAAACAAGATCAAAATACCCAAGATATTCCCATCATTATTCTTACTGCTTCATCTCAACAAGAAGAGCAGTTTGAACTTGAGAAAATCTGTCAAGGATTTTTACGTAAACCAGTTAGTCGTCAACAACTAGTTAGTGAACTCAAAAAACATTTAAAATTGGGTCTTGTAATCCAAGAACAAACAAATAAAGAACCTGATATTTCTGATCCTACTACCCAAATAATATTAACTTGTCCAATTAATTTACCAGATTTATTTATTAAGTTAGATCAAGAAGAAATAGTCTGGTTTACCTTACGTAAAACTCTTAAAATTCGTGAATTAAAGAAATTTAATCAACGCCTAAAAAAGTTAGCAAAAAACTATGATTGCCAGCTATTATTAGACTATGCTGATCATCTCAAAACTAATTTAAATACTTTTGATATAGTAAACATAACTCAGATCGTCAATGATTTTCCATCTGTGCGAAAAACTCTCATTCAAGAATATACTTCTTGAGGAAAATGATGAGCAATTACTCGATTACGTCCTTGATTTTTAGCTTGATAAAGTGCCTTGTCAGCCCGTTGAATCAGGACATCAATATCTGTATCACCCTTCTGATAGCTACCCACACCAATACTAACTGTGATTGATACTAATTTGTCATCAATAGGAATCTTTATTTCTTCTATATTTACTCTAATCCGTTCAGCCGTAATTACTGCGGCTTGACTGTCAGTTTCTGGTAATAATGCCACAAATTCTTCCCCCCCAAATCTCCCTAAAACATCTATATTGCGTAAATATTTCATGACAGTTTCTGTCATGATAATTAGTACCTCATCTCCTATAGCGTGTCCATAAGTGTCATTAACATTTTTGAAATGATCAATATCAATCATTAGTACAGATAAGGGACGATTATATCTTCGAGAACGTTGAGTTTCTTGTTCTGCTATATTTAAAAGATAACGACGATTCCAAACTCCTGTTAATGAATCTGTATTAGCTAATTTTTCTAGACTTTTCACTAATTCTTTTTGCTCCTCCAGCATTTTTTTTAGTTGATTTTGTGTATATCTCAACTCTAAATGAGTCCTGACACGAGCTAAAAGTTCATAGGTATTAAATGGCTTGACTACATAATCAACAGCACCTTTGTCAAAAGCTTGTAATATATGCTCCTGTTCATTACTGGCAGTGATAAAAATAATCGGAATATCTGCTAAACTGAGATCAGATTTAATTTTGTCACATACCTCAAAACCATTCATATCTGGCATCATTAAATCCAATAATATTAAATCTGGACGTACCAATTGCATTCGTTCTAAAGCTTGGTTCCCACTGGAGGCTAAGGTAATTTCATAGCCTGCTGATTCTAAGGCTTGTGCCATAACTTGTAAATTTAGGAGGACATCATCTACCACCAAAATTAAGCAGTTCTCAGGATTAAGTCTTGTCATAAAATTCTTACCTTTTCCTTAGTTATTGCTATGGTTATTTAAGAAAATTAATTTTTATGATTTAGCTAAAAAAATATTATAAGTAAATATAACATCTTAACATGATTTATCCAAATATTTTAAAGTCTCTGCCTGATTCTCATGAAAGTCGCACCGGTCACCAAAGCGGCAAATTGTCCCCAGTAACTGACACTAGAGAAAGAACGACCACCGACAATGTTTAAACTACCTATTCCATAAAATGACTGCTGTACAAACCACCAAAATAAATAGAAAATAGCTGGTATTTCAACAGGTATATATAAAACTAATAAAGTCAGAACTGAATATATTTTTGCCTGGGGAAATTTGATGATATATGCACCTAAAATAGCTGCAATTGCTCCATTTGCCCCAATGATTGGAACTGTTATATCCGATGATAAAATAATTTGGACTATGCCACAAAAAAAGCCAGCAGTTAAGTAAAGTAGTAAATATTGTTTATGCCCCAAAATACTTTCTACCGTTTTCCCAAATACCCATAGAAACAGCATATTACCTAAAATTTGGCTAAAACTGCCATGGAGGAATAGCGACACCAGTAAAGAAAGTAACCGCCAAAATACAACTACCCAAGCCGCAGAATTGTCAAAAAAAGCATTGGCAATTGCAATATTTATTTGCTCAGGGATAATCCCCCAATTATTAATTAAATTCCCTAATTCATCACTCCAGTTTAATTTGACTTCCCAGAGAAATATCACTAGGTTAATCCCAACTAACCAATAATTAATAATTGGCTTTTGCCAACTGTGGATATTGTCATCTATAGGAATCATCTTAACTTTAGCATTTGGGTTACTGGTTTTTGGTTACTAATCAATATTTTTGCTTATCTTCTCATTTTTGTGTGGCAAGATTGTCATAATGTAACATTATAGTCAAATAGGCTGGTGAAATGTTGGGAAACACCCTTGTAGGCAGATATCAAATTACCAATTACCTCGGAGGTGGAGGATTTGGTGAAACTTATGTCGCTAATGATACGCAATTACCAGGCTCACCTCAGTGTGTAGTCAAGAAACTCAAACCTCAGTCCACTGATATTTTACACCTGGAAATAGCTAGAAGGTTATTTGACACAGAAGCCCAAGTTTTATACAAATTAGGGATTCATGATCGGATTCCGCAACTTTTAGCTTACTTTGAAGAAAATGCCGAATTCTATCTGGTTCAGGAACTTATTGTTGGTAATGATCTTAGTCAAGAATTAAAACCTGGTATAATCTTCACTCAAGATCAGGTAATTTGCCTATTACAAGAAATTTTAGAAATTTTGGACTTTGTACATCAACAAAAAGTAATTCATCGTGATGTCAATCCTCGGAATATTCTCAGACGGGAACAAGATCATAAATTAATTCTAATTGATTTTGGTGCAGTTAAACAAATTACGACAAAATTAGTAAATTCTCTAGATATTACTAAATCTACTGTTGCTATTGGCACACCCGGTTACACTCCAGGGGAACAAGCACAAGGCACACCAAAATTTAGTAGTGATATCTATGCTTTGGGAATTATTGCTATTCAAGCTTTAACCGGATTATCTCCTGAACAATTAGACAAAGATCCCGAAAATAATGAGATTATTTGGCAAAATTATGCCACTGTATCTCCAGAATTCGCACAATTTTTAAATCAAATGGTGTGTTATGATTTTCGTCAACGTTATGCTTCCGCGACCATAGCATTACAAGCCTTAGAAAACTTAAATAAAAATACATCGGGAACTATAGTTTTTTCTCCTGCTACTTTACCAACTCAAGCAAATACTTCCAAAACTAAAAAAGGGATATTCTGGAAATTATTATTAGGAATATTTGTGTTAGGTATTGGTAGTGTTGGCGCAATATTTATGCTCAATCGTATCAACAATCAGAATGCTATAGAATTATATAATCAGGGAAATACTCTGATTCAATTACAACGCTATGAAGAAGCTTTAGCAATTTATGAAAAAGCTGTAGATATTAAACCTAGTTATTCTCAAGCTTTATATGGTCAAGGTAAAGCATTATTTCAATTAAAGAAATATCAAGAAGCTTTAATAGCTTATGATCAAGCCATTCAAATTCAACCTAATTATTTAGAAGCTTGGACTAATCGAGGTTTTGTTTTAGTCAGCCTCAAACGTTATTCGGAAGCCCTTGCCACCTTTGATAAAGCATTACAACTAAAAAATGATAATCCTCAAGTTTGGCAAATTAAAGGTGATGTTTTTATAAAAATTAATCAATATAATAATGCAGTTAAAGCTTATGAACAAGCGGTTAACTTGCAACCTGACAATGCTCAATTATGGTACAAAAAAGCATCAGCATTACAAAATCTTAAACAGTATGAAGAAGCAATTGTAGCTTACAAAAAAGCCATAGAATTAAAACCTGATTATGAATTAGCTTGGTATAACTTAGGTAATTGTTCAGTTAATTTAAATCGTTATGAATATGCTTTACAGGCTTATGATCAAGCCGTACAGTATAATCAAAATAACTCCGCCGCCTGGTTATCTAGAAGTAATGTATTGATGACATTACGTAGATATCCAGAAGCAATTGATTCTTTTAGCCAAGTTATTAAATCTAATCCTCAACAATATCAAGCATGGTATAATCGGGGTTGGGCATTGCATCAAGTCAAACGCTATCCAGAAGCAATAGAATCTTATCAGAAAGCTATTAGTTTAAAGGGAAATGATTATTTAGTATGGTATAATTTAGGAAATACACAATATAATTTACAAAAATATCAAGAAGCGATCACTTCCTATAACAAAGCAATCCGCTATAAACCAAATCATTATCAAAGTTGGTACAGTAAAGGCAACGCCTTATTAAATTTGCAACAATATCAACAAGCGATCACATCCTACGACAAAGCCATAGAATATAAACCAGACTACCAGCAAGCCATAGAAGCCCGCACAAAAGCCCAAAACATCCCCAAATTCCCCATCAAATTCTAATTCCCCTCAACTCTTTCTCTTTGCGCCTCTGCGCCTCTGCGTGAGAAAAAAATCATCCCATTAACTCAGCAACACCCTGAGACCTGACCAAAATCCAGTAAAATTTAAAATACAAATTATCTTAGACAAATCTCAAGTCCTGACAACTTGAGCCAAAATTATGGACGTATTAGAACTAAAACGCGAAATCGAACTGTTATCTAGCCGCCTGGGTAAAACCCAGGACTATCTTTGACGTACCCGCACTCAAAGCCAAAATTCACGACTTAGAACAAATCTCAGCCCAAACAGAATTTTGGGAAGACCAAACCCAGGCACAAAACACCCTGCAAGAACTCAATGATCTAAAATCCCATTTAGATCAGTATTATCAGTGGCATTCTCACCTAGATGATACTAGGGTAGTAGTTGAGCTATTGGAACTAGAAACCGACACCGCACTATTGCAAGAAGCGGAATCTACCATTACCAAACTCAATCATGACCTTGACCAATGGGAATTACAACAACTACTTTCCGGCATTTACGACGATAAAGGCGCAGTTTTGACAATTAACGCCGGTGCTGGTGGTACAGATGCCCAAGACTGGGCATTTATGCTGATGCGGATGTATACCCGTTGGGCAGAAGATCATGGTTATAAAGTCACCCTAGCCGAAGAATCAGAAGGTGACGAAGCCGGCATTAAATCTGCCACCCTAGAAATTACCGGACGTTATGCCTATGGTTATTTGCGTTCGGAAATGGGTACTCACCGTCTAGTCAGAATTTCTCCCTTCAACGCTAACGGAAAACGACAAACCAGCTTTGCTGGAGTCGAAGTCATGCCGCAAATAGATAACACCGTCAAATTGGACATTCCAGAAAAAGATTTAGAAATTAGCACCACCCGTTCTGGCGGTAAAGGTGGGCAAAACGTCAACAAAGTAGAAACCGCAGTCCGAATTGTTCACCTCCCCACCGGTCTAGCAGTCCGTTGTACAGAAGAACGTTCCCAACTGCAAAACAAAGAAAAAGCCCTAGCCCGTCTTAAAGCCAAGTTGTTAATCATTGCCAAAGAACAACGCGCCCAAGAAATTGCCGAAATTCGTGGCGATATGGTCGAAGCCTCCTGGGGTAATCAAATCCGTAACTATGTATTTCACCCTTATCAAATGGTGAAAGACCTCCGGACAAACATGGAAACAACAGCCGTCACCGATATCATGAATGGTGAACTTGATATGTTCATTCAAGCCTATCTCAGACAAGAAAACCAAATAGTTGACGCGTAAGTCAGAGGGAACAGGGAACAGGGGGAGAAATTTCTTCCTTTGCGTCTTTGCTCCTTTGCCTCTTTGCGCGAAACAAAATCAAGATATGTAACTCATCTTCCTCATCACCTATTCCCCCACAACCGGTTACATTAATAAAAGAAATGATCTTCAATGAATTATGGACAAATCTCCTGCCACAGAACCCCAACCTAGCTATGTCAAACTCGCCATGCGAAACATGGTCAGAAAAGGCGGCACTTCCCTCAAACACTTTGCCCTAACTGCCGTAGGACTTTTATCTGTCCTTGTGGGTTTAGCATATCTTACCCGCTAAGTGAGGAAAAATAGTGCCTCTACAGGTAGAATTATATTTAGAAAATTGTGTTGATGACTCTTCAGCAATTCCTCTCGAAACTTGGGAAAACTGGTTTTGGCAATGGTTAGAAATTCTTGATGATTATCTACCAACTGCACCTAGTTATGAAATCAGCTTGCGTTTGACAACCGACACAGAAATTCAAACCCTCAATTCTCAATATCGTCAGCAGGATAAACCTACAGATGTGTTAGCCTTTGCATCTCTAGAAGCAGATTTACCACAAAGCGAAGAAATGCTGGCTTCTATGCCTTTGTATTTGGGTGATATTATTGTCTCTATAGATACAGCAAACCGTCAGGCACAACAGCAGGAACATAGCTTATCTACAGAATTAGCTTGGTTAACGGCTCATGGTTTATTGCATTTGTTAGGTTGGGATCATCCTGACGAAGAAAGTTTGATGGAAATGTTAACCCAGCAAGTTGTATTACTGAAAAAAATAGGTATTATTATTAACTTAGAGTTGTAGATGTATCTTGACAACTGCGAATCTTGGTAATTACTTTATAGTTGAGATATTTAAAATAGCCTACAATTACCTCAAAGTTTATCTGGCTGTCAGTAACTCAGCCCTAAAGGGACTGAGCTTGTAAGAAATTGCAAGCTGTACTGACCAGTTTAAGTCTTCACTGACTACGTTTTTTGAGTCACGACACCCTGGAATGCGTAGCTAGTTCCCTGCTCTGTCGCTTGTGATTAAACAGTTTCAAAGTCACTGAAACAGTGTTGCAAGCCTAACAAGCTCTTAAAACATTGACAAAGCTAACATTACCCCAGAAATGGGAGGCTCTTCGGAGCAACACATTATGCGTACAGAGTTGGGAAATTTGAATCGGTAATTGTCCCGTTGAAAGTACACCACAAAAGTACCCCGAATTTCTTAACTCCAAGGCGGTAATGAAAAAAGATTCAAAGCGGTTAAAACCGCCCGTGTCGCTTTCCTTTCAGGGCTAAAGCCACGCTCGTTTCCCACTTACCGGATATCCTTATGAAAATCGGTAAATTCTTACTCCCTCATATCTCGTATTTTTGTGTCTATGTCCCCAAAAGTTTCGTCATCATCCACCAATAACAGCTTACCAACGCTTGTGTCCAAAGATAGGGAACTTTCCTGGCAAATTGCCTCTAATTTACTTGTTAGTTTTAAGTATGCTTGGGCTGGAATTACCTATGGTTTTCAGACTCAACGGAATTTTCGGATTCATGTAGCCGTCTGCGCCTTGGCTATTGGTTTAAGTGTATTTTTGCGCTTGGCAACAGTGGAAATAGCCATAATTGCTATTACCAGCGGCTTAGTTTTGACCTTAGAGTTAGTAAATACTGCCATTGAGTCCATTGTAGACTTAACGGTAAAACAGTCTTATCATGAGTTGGCAAAAGTCGCTAAAGACTGCGCTGCTGGTGCTGTACTTGTTTCAGCTTTAGTTGCATTATTGGTTGCCTCTACACTAATATTGCCTCCTTTAGCAACTTTAATCCTATCTACTTTCTAGATAGTAGATTGTGAATAGTAGAGACGTTTCCGGGGAACGTCTTTGATATTTTTAAATATAATTAGGTAAAAATTGTGATATTAGTCATTGATAATTACGATAGCTTTACGTATAACTTAGTACAATACTTGGGAGAATTAGCAGCAGATTTTCCAGTGGCTAATGACCTGCAAGTAGTCCGAAATGATAAGATTACTGTAGACGAAATTAAGACATTAAACCCCGATGCAGTGGTGATTTCACCAGGTCCCGGTCGTCCAGATGATGCCGGAGTTTCCCTGAATGCGATCGCTCAACTAGGATCTCAAATACCGATTTTAGGCGTGTGTTTAGGACATCAAAGTATTGGTCAGGTTTTCGGTGGTAAAATCGTCTCTGCCCCAGAATTGATGCACGGTAAAACCTCTCAGGTATCGCACACCGGCATAGGAATTTTTCAGGGATTAGAAAATCCATTGACCGCTACCAGATATCATAGTTTAGTTATTGAGCGCGAAACTTGCCCGGAAGTATTGGAAATCACTGCTTGGGTAGAAGATGGCACAATCATGGGCGTGAGACACCGGAACTATCCTCATATTCAAGGAGTCCAGTTTCATCCAGAAAGTGTCCTCACTTCTTTGGGTAAGGAATTGCTGAGAAATTTTTTGCGAACTTTATAAAGCGAGAATATAAATGAAACGACGACAATTGATAGGCTGTGCTGGGGCGGGTTTAGTAACGGCTGTAATTACTAATTTAAGTTCTCAAGTTCCAGTAAATGCCCAAACTAGCGGTGTATCAATTCAGTGGTTAGGCCATACTTGCTTTCTATTGACTAATGGAAAGGTCAAAATTCTCATTAATCCCTTTCGGACTTTAGGATGTACAGCTAAGTATCGTCCCCCAAAAGTTGCCGCAGATTTGGTATTAATTAGCAGTCAACTGTTAGATGAAGGGGCAATAGATCAACTATCAGGAAATCCCAAAGTAGTTTATCAGCCGGGGGTTTATGAGTTTCGCGGTGTTAAATTTCAGGGAATTACCACAGACCATGATCGTAACGGTGGAAACCGATTTGGAAAAAATGTGGTTTGGAAATTGACCCCAGGGGGAATGAATCTGCTGCACTTAGGGGGTTCGGCTGCACCCATTACCCTAGAACAAAAAATCCTCATGGGTAGCCCCGATGTGTTATTTATTCCCGTGGGAGGCAGTGCTAAAGCCTACAATCCCCAAGAAGCAAAACAAGCTATTGAAGTCCTAAATCCTAAGATAGTCATTCCCACCCATTACCGCACCCAAGCCGCTGATCCTAACCAGTGTGACATTACCCCAATAGATGATTTTCTGACTTTGATGCAGGGTGTTAATATCCGCCGGAGTAACAGTGATTCTCTGATGATTAATTCTCAGAATTTACCGGAAAATATGGAAATTCAGGTTTTGAGTTATAAGTTTTGATGAGTTCTTGATTAGAAAATAGAACATAAAAAGCGATTCCTAGGTCGCGCTTCGCTATCGCTTTCCTAGAAATCATGGATAGCGATCGCTTAATACAGCACTTCCAGGTGTTATGAGGTACAAGAACCCCACCCCCAACCCCCTCCCCGCAAGCGATGAGGGGGCTAAGATGTAACTCATAAGAGCGGAAACCGCTGTATAATCGTTAGTAAAAGTATTGGTAAACGGGTAATTTTTCCTAATTACCCAGTCCCCAGTCCCCAGTCCCCAGTCCCCAGTCCCCAGTCCCTAGTCCCCATTACCAAATCAACCTGTATACCATTCTGGAGTTAGCTTATCTGCATCAGCAACAGGAGTTTCAGTAGCTAGAGTTCCATCCATAGTCCAGATTTTATCTGCGGATGTTTGTTGATCTCTCCAGTAAATATCAGTCTTACCATCGCCATTGAAATCGCCTAAAGATGCGGTGTAACCAGGAGCATTGCTGGGTAAGAAGGCTTCAGAACTAACTGCTGTACCATCCATCAACCAAGCGGTGTTTTCACCAGTGGTAGCATTGTGCCAGAAGATGTCTGTTTTACCATCGCTATTGAAATCGCCAATATTAGCAGTCCAATCTGTACCCAATGTATTAACAACACCTTCGGTCACAAAAATACCATTCATTGTCCAAATCTTATTCTCCCCTGTTTGGGAGTTGCGCCACAGAACGTCAGTTTTTAAGTCACCGTTGAAATCGCCTAGGCTATAACCCCAGGAAGCATCTTGGGATTGAAGATCATATTTAGTAGCCTCACTACCATTCATAAACCACGCGCTATTTTCGCCTGTGGTGGTATTGCGCCAGAAAATATCACTCTTACCGTTACCATCGAAATCAACAATGGTTGCACTCAATAATGGATCTGTAGTTTCTAGAACATTAGCACTAACTACTGTTGTTCCATCCATTTGCCAAATAGCGTTTTGACCAGTGGTGTCATTATGCCAGAAAATATCAGTTTTGCGATCGCCATTGAAATCGCCAATATTTGCATTCCAACCTGGATCAACGCGATCTAAAGCCATGAAACTAGCAACTCTTGCTCCATCCATTAGCACAACTACATTCTCACCAGTTGTCTTATTGCGTAATAAGAAATCAGTCTTATTATCGCTGTTAAAATCAGCAGTTTTATATTCCCAGGTTGTTAAGTCATATTGACCTAAAGAAGACTGTTCTAAAACTTGTGTTCCGTTCATGAGGCGAACTAAAATTTCACCTGTTTGTACATTTACCCAAAGTTTATCTGTTTTACCATCACCATTGAAATCAGGAACAATGGCCGCACTAGTTAAATAGGGGTTAGGATTGGGGTTAGCACTACCTCCAACTGGGATTTGGAGATCCGGTAAAGCATCAATTGGTAAAGGAATTAATGGATCTTCCTGTGCTTGAGGTGCAGAACTTTGACGAGTATCAAGAGATGTTATCAAACCTTGTGATTTTTCGAGAGATACTAATCCTGATGTGCCTAGTTCTTTTAAATCTAATCCTGAGCGATTTGCTGATTGAAACATGGTGTGTTTTTATCGGTAATTAATATCCATTTTTAATTTGATTTTTATGAAGATTCTGTAAATAACAAACATTTGTTTAATTATTTTAATTGAATGTCATTGTTTATAGATATTTTGATAATGTTCATAACCACTAATATTAAAAATTAAAAGTAATATCTAAACAATCAAAAAATATTTTATATTCTGTTTATCAAAGTCATTATTTAAAGATCAAATCCTGTTTTCTTGACAATCTTATTTATAGAATTCCTAGGGGATTGTCAAGGAAATTAAAAATTGGCTAGAATAGGCAAAATTAGCAATTTTTCTGACATCCTTCTCAGTAGTCTATAATTGTTAAAGCCAAAAACAACACTATCAATACATCAACTATGCAAACAGAATATCGGCAACGTCGTGAGCAGTTAATGGCGAAAATAGGCAGTGGTACAGCAATTTTTAGAAGTGCGCCCACAGCAGTAATGCACAACGATGTCGAGTATGTTTATCGTCAAGATAGTGATTTCTTTTACTTAACTGGCTTTAATGAAGCCCAAGCAGTAGCAGTATTAGCACCCCATCACCCAGAACATCGGTTTATATTATTTGTTCAACCCAAAGACCGGGAAAAAGAAGTTTGGAGTGGTTATCGTTGTGGAATAGACGCAGCCAAAGAATTTTATGGTGCAGACGCAGCTTACCCCATTGCGGAGTTAGATGAGAAGCTACCCCAATATTTAGAAAAAGCCGATTGTATTTATTATCATTTAGGACGCGATCACAATTTCAACGACAAAATCCTCAAACATTACCAAAACTTACTGCGAACCTATCCCAAACGCGGTACAGGACCAACATCCATAGCTGATCCTGGTATTGTCCTCAACAATATGCGGTTATATAAAAGCAAGACAGAACTAGACCTAATGCGTCGAGCCGCAGAAATTGCCGTAGAAGCTCATAATCATGCTTTAAAAACCACCGCACCAGGACGTTATGAATATGAAATCCAAGCGGAAATAGAACATATTTTCCGTCTTCGGGGTGGCATGGGGCCAGCTTATCCTTCCATAGTCGCATCAGGTAAGAATGCTTGCGTTTTACATTACATCGAAAACAACTGTCAAATGCAAGAGAATGATTTACTCTTGATTGATGCTGGTTGCGCTTATGGTTATTACAACTCTGATATTACCCGGACATTTCCCGTTAGTGGTAAATTCACACCAGAACAAAAAGCATTATATGAAATTGTATTAGCTGCACAAAAACAAGCAATAGCAGAAGTAAAACCGGGTAATTCCTTCCATGCACCTCATAATGCAGCCGTGCGGATATTAACAGAAGGATTAGTCGAACTGGGTTTACTCAAAGGAGAAATTGATAAATTAATAGAAGAAGAAAAATATAAACCCTTTTATATGCACCGCACCAGTCATTGGTTAGGTTTAGATGTCCATGATGTGGGAGTTTATCAACATGGAGAAAACCCCCAAACCTTACAACCTGGCCAAGTGCTAACTATAGAACCAGGACTTTATATAGTCCCCGACACCAAACCAGCCGAAGACCAACCGGAAATTGACCCCCGTTGGGTAGGAATTGGGATTCGCATTGAAGATGATGTCTTAGTTACTGAAGATGGAAATGAGGTTTTAACTGCGGGAGTTCCCAAAGAAGTAAAAGATTTAGAAAAATAGCAGGACAATTACAAAATTTACTCGAAAAAGAATCTCAATCATCACAATAAATAACCACAAAAAAAGAGTTTATCCATGAGTATTCTCGGTGCTATAGTCGGTGGTATTGCTAAATTAGCTGGGACTATCGCTCCCACATTAATGGCAGTAAATAAAACCCGGATCATTACTACCCAAACACAATCTTTAGCACTTGCTCAAAAACGGGATAATGACACTCAACAGTTGGCAATGAAACGCATGGAATTTGATGCCAAAATGGAAATGATGCGGCAAAGTGTCAGAGCTAGAGAACGTCAAGGAGATAAGGAATTTAGCCTTACTCTTAAAGCTATGGAAGCAGAAACTTTGCTCACACAAGAAAAAATGCGGCAAGCATTTCAAGCATTAGAAGCAGAAAAACAACGAGAATTTACCCAAGCAATTGAAAAATTCAAAGCAGAAGTACAAATTGCCATCCAAACTGATAATATTGCCTTTCAAAAATGGAAAACTGAAACAGATCAACAATTTGCCATTGAAATCCGCTATCTTGACGCGCAAATTACCCGACAACGAGATAAACAAATTAGAAGAGATCACAATAGTCCCTTTTTTGCCGTTGCTGATGACATTCTGGAAATAGTCCACAACCGCCCAGAAATGCCCCTAACAGTCTTCTTTTCCCCTCCGGTATTGCGTTACGACCCTTTACCAAATAGCACCGCTCAGAGTCAATTTCCCATGATGGAATCTACCCTTTCTGGTGCTTTACGAGAACTATTTAAACAATATACCCTCAACCAACGCCCAGTAAAATTTATGGCGGGAGAATGGGTAACAAAAAACCGTCGTGCAGAGTCAGCAGTTAATCAGATATTTAGTGAATTACGTTCTATTCCCGTGCTGGTTTTAGAAACTGAAGTAGAAGAATCTTTTTTTAACATCAACATCGGTTTTTGGAACAATGATTTTGATGATGCTCGTTTTGAAACCGTTGTGCGTAAACTGCGTTGGCAAGATACCATTAGCGAAATTTCTCAAAACCTATTCCAACAATGGCAACAACAAGGAAAAGCCATACAAACAGACTTGGATAGAGCCGAATTTAGTCGCCGTAGTCGGGAAACTTTCACTCACTACATGGAAGTTTTACACTCTATTCATGTGGGAATGGTGACAGATGAATATTTCTTAATTTATGCACCCCAACGGCAATTACCCCTTTTGCCTACATTATTGCCTGATTTATTTGATGAAGCTAATCTTGATGATGATGAACGTATAGCTTTAACAAAAGCTGTAATTGACTACTGTAATGCCCTATTTGATGGTTTAGAACAAACTGAACCCGCTGTTATGGTGGAATTGCGTTTAGGTTGGGCAAAAATTTTACAGTCTGTTCCGTCACGCTATAGTTTTGCTAATCAAGTACAAGCAATTATGAAAACCTGGTTGAAACAACGAGGTATTAATAATAGTGTTGATCCAATTATTGACATTGGTAAAATGCTTGTACCTGAAGATAGTAATTTTGTCCAATCTTTCAATGCTTATTTACAAGTTTTAGGAGTAACGAATTATCTTAATATTGCTAAATCATGTTTTAAGCGTGGCATGGAACATTTACAAGTCCAACGTCATGATCTAGCCAAGATTGATTTTGATCGGACTATTTCTTTAAATCCTCAAGCAAGTGTTTACTATCAACGAGCTATGGCTTGTTATGGATTGAAGGAATATAATAGTGCTATTTCTGATTTAGATAAGGCTATTTCTCTCCAACCTCAAAGGGCTGAATTTTACGATTTACGGGGTGATACTTACCTAAAATTAAATAACGATGAAATTGCCCTAGCTAACTATAATCAATCGGTAACTTTAGGACATTCCACCGATAAACGGGATGCTTTGCAAAAAGAATGGAATGATACCCGTCGTCAGGAAGAGGAAGCACGTAAACGCCGTGAAGCTGAAGCTGTTCGTAAACGTGCTGAGGAAGAAGAACGTCGTCGAGCTTTGATTTTACCTTTACCCAATAATCAAACCTTACAATTAGTTTGGATTGATGCTGGAGTATTAAAAATGAAAGGTGGACATACTGTAAATCTTTCCGAGTTTCGCATAGGTAAATATCCCGTTACCCAAGCACAATATCAAGCAGTTATGGGTACAAACCCCTCCCATTTCTTAGGTATTGGTAAGGAAAATCACCCGGTTGAGCGCGTTAATTGGCATCAGGCAACGGAATTTTGTCAAAAGCTGACTGAACACCTAAACAAACAGGGAATTAACGTCAAAATTACCCTCCCTAGTGAAACCCAATGGGAATATGCTTGTCGTGCTGGTACAACCACAAAATTCTGGTTTGGAGAGAATGACAGCCAGTTAAAAAACCATGCTTGGTACACAGATAATTCTAATAGTCAAACCCATTCCGTGATAAAAAAAGAGGATACCCATACTAACCCTTGGGGTTTAGTGGATATGCACGGTAATGTTTGGGAATGGTGTGCAGATTCCTGGACAAGTAATGTTGCTGATTTACCTAAAAATGGTAAATCCTATGTTAATACATCTGAAAGCAACAAGCTATTACGTGGGGGTAGTTGGTGCAATGTTAGTAATAATTGCACTGCTGGCTATCGGGAAAACGATAGCGCGGGCTACTACTACTTCAGCTTCGGTTTTCGTGTAGTATGTGTGTAGGGGCAAACCCCCCGTGGTTGCCCCGATATTTATAATTACCACGCGATTACCTTAATATTTGTGGTAATCATTTGGTTGACCCGATATTTGTATTGATCAATAAATTGATTATTGGGGCGATCGCATTAAATCAAAACCCATGTAGAATTGATCATTAATCCGATAATTATGAGGGCAACCACGGGGGGATTGCCCCTACGTATTTTATGCGATTTATTTGGGCGATCGCATGAAATCAAAACCCATATATAATTGATATCGGGGCAACCACAAATTATTGGGGCAACCACGGGGGGATTGCCCCTACATATTTTTATGGCGTATAATCCTGATATTCATCGTCGCCGTTCTATTCGCCTGAAAGGATATGATTATTCTCAGGCAGGGGCGTATTTTGTGACTATTTGTATTAACCAAAGGCGATCTCTCCTTGGTAATATTCAAGAAGGTATAATGCAGCCTTCACCAGCAGGAGAAATGGTACAAATTGTTTGGGATGAAATTCCTGCCCATTACCAAGGAATTGATATTGATGCTTTCGTTTTAATGCCTAATCATATTCATGGTATTATTATCCTTGAACCTAATTGTTCCATGAAATTACCAGATGTAGTTCATCGGTTTAAATCTTTAACCACTGCTAGATATCGTCATGGTGTTTATGAAAAAGAATGGCCAGCTTTTGAAAAGAGACTATGGCAACGCAATTATCATGAACACATTATTCGTAACGAAAAATCATGCGATCGCTTACGAGAATATATAAGAGATAATCCAATATTATGGGATGTTGACACCCTTCATCCCAACAACCCCGAAAATTTCCCCACGTAGGGGCAATTTTCGGGGTTGCCCAGAATCGTAGGGGCAATCCCCCGTGATTGCCCCAATAATTTGGGGTTGGGGTTCTATTATCTCACAAATCGGGATGACAGGATTCGAACCTGCGGCATCCTGCTCCCAAAGCAGGCGCGCTACCAAGCTGCGCTACATCCCGTAAAGTCATAGAAACCAAACTCCACATAAATCAAATTATGTTTTTTTGGCTCATCCCGACTATCATATCACAAAAAAAAATAAATGCAAACCCAATAATCTAGAAAAAATAAGATTTAGGGAAATATTTTAAATTCCCTAATCCCCAAACCCCAGCCACCTTGATCACTGAGGATACCAAAACATTCCTTTTATACCTTCAGGATCTGACATAAAGCCCATTGTCTTATAGAAATCTACAACATGAGGGTCAGCAAAAAGAGTGACATTGCTAATTTCTTCACTCCTAAGTTTTTTGAGGACATATTTCATTAATGCCTTACCTAGCCCTCTACTTTGAAAATCAGGATGAACGACTACATCCCAAATAGTGGCATTAAAAGCATGATCTGAGGTAGCACGGGCAAAACCAATCAAACGCTTTTTATTTCCTCGCACTTGCCACATAGAGGCCACGAGAAAACTATGCTCAATCGCTTTTTTTACTTTTCTGAGAGGGCGACGTGACCAGCCAACTGCATCACAAAGTTCTTCTAGTTCATAGAGGTCAATATCTCTTTCCGTACTGAAAAGGATTTGATCCTTACCTACACTAGAATTACCATCAACTTCCGCTGTATGCTCATTAACAGCAGTGTTTTTATTTGCCGCTAAAGATTCAGGAGTGCTAAACCAAGTTTTCCAAAAACCCATGCCAATGCAGTTCGGGTAGTATGACTGAATTGGTTGCCACTTTTTAAGAGTGTTGATTCACATTTAACATTACTATGATCATTGTTAGCCAATCAGCTAGAAATAATCTAGGTGTTTTGGCGATTTGCAATAGTCATAGCTAGTTATCAGGTGTTTCTTACCAATCACTTTCAACTCTAGCATTTTGTTTTAACACTACTCAATAAAACTCACCCAAAGGCAAAAAATTTCCAAAATCCAAGTATCTTTCCGCCTTAAGTGATAAATTTTGGCAGCACAGTTTTATAAATAAACAAGATAAAGCTGACCCTGTGCTAATCAATGTCAACTTCAATGACACAATGAGAACAGGTAATTTAACTGATACGCTGTAGACTTTGAGAGATAACATTATTTCAGAATTCTAACTAAGTCCGGGGATTCGGGATAGGCAAGAGGCAAGAGGCAAAAGGCAAAAGGCAAGAGGCAAGAGGCAAGAAAAATTCTTATTGCTCCCCAGTCCCCAGTCCCCAGTCCCCAGTCCCCAGTCCCCAGTCCCCAGTCCCCAGTCCCCAGTCCCCAGTCCCCAATCCCCAGTTTGTACAAAACAAGTAAGTCTTACCCCCAACAATGGCTTCTGGTTTAAAATCTTCAACTCTAGAACTCCTTAAACGCTTTAATCGAGCGTTCCCCCAATTCTATGAGCAATTTGTTAGCAGTGAGATTCAACTGCAAAATTTACGTCTGGCATACCGTCTTTATAAAACCAGACGGGCTGTAATCGAGATGAAGTCAGAAGGGAGCAAAAGCGCCCTGCATTTTGCCTACCGCAATCAATCTTTCCTTCTGAGCGATATTTTTGGTGTCCTGGCAGCTTATGGTTTAACTATTCACGGTCTGAGTTTATACGGTCAAATTCGACCACCGATGCTAGTTTTTATTAAATTACTGGTATCTCGTGGTAGTAAAGCACTGACTGAAAAAACCGCTGATAATGTTTGCCGTGCTATTCGTGAAGCATTAGGAGGCAGATTTGAAGTAGAAGAAATGCTGGCGGTAGAATTTAATCTTGATGCTGGTTTAGAGCAGGTACAAACCGACTTCTATGTTGATCCTGTCTTTCATCTTCCCGCTTTAGTCATTGAAGCTGATAATCAACCCGGATTATTTTACAAAGTCATGTACGCTATCTGGCAAGAAGACCTACTGGTAGTTAACGCCAATTTACTGGTGTGGCGCGGACGCACTCGGCTAATTCTCTACTTACTCGGTCCAAATGAAAGTCTAATTCCTGAATATCTGGGTCACAGAATTGCGGAAGGAGTTAAAAATAGGTTACTTGGTCAATAGAATTAGCTAATTCAAAATTCAAAATTTTTGAGTTATTCGTTCTCTGTTTGTATTGAGTCGCACCCATTTTTAAGGGGACGATATTTAACTATGGCAACAATAGAAATCTTAGGCGTTCCACATACTTATGAGCTAACCGCTCCTACATCATGCCCCCATACTTTAGTATTTATCCACGGTTGGCTGAATAGCCGTGTATACTGGCAACCTGTGATTTCTCGTCTATCAGTAGATTTGCAGTGTTTATCTTATGATTTACGAGGCTTTGGTGAATCACAGTCCCAGGTAACATCAGATATAGAACTGACTTCCACAGACTCTAGTATGGTTAGTTCGTCCTTGGATTCTCTATATTCTCCATCTGCTTATGCTCAGGATTTAGCTGTTCTTCTCCAACACTTGAATATTTCTAGTGCTTGGTTAATAGGTCATTCTTTAGGTGGCACTATTGCTTTATGGACAGCGACTCAATTACCTGATTGTGTTCAAGGTGCAATTTGTATTAATGCCGGTGGTGGGATTTATCTCAAAGAAGCATTTGAGCAATTCCGTGCCGCAGGGCAGAAATTTTTACAAGTCCGTCCCCGTTGGCTTTCCCAAATGCCTTGGATTGATTTGTTGTTTACCAAAGCTAGTGTATTGCATCCTTTAGAGCGATATTGGGCGCGTCAACGACTAATTGATTTTATTGTCGCTGATCCCGAAGCTGCTTTGGGAACTCTTTTTGAATCCACTACGGAAGCAGAAATTAACTGTTTACCTGAATTAGTATCTAAATTAAAGCAGCCAGTGTATTTTTTAGCTGGTGCTGACGATAAGGTAATGGAACCCAAATATATCCGCCATTTAGCGAGTTTTCATTGGCTTTTTCAATCCGTTGGCAACAATGTGATTGAAATTCCTGATTGTGGGCATCTGGCTATGTTAGAGCAACCAGAAGCCGTAGCTGAACATATTCGGTCATTAGTTATTGGTCATTAGTTATTGGTCATTAGTCATTAGTCATTAGTTATTGAGAAAATTCTTCTTTCTTTCTCCTGACTCGGCGACTCCTGAACTAATTTTCGTACAACTGCATAACTTGGTTCAGTGAGAGCCGGGAATGGACTCCTAAAGTGAGAGGTGATGTTCTACCAAGTGATAGGTGTTCGGCGGCTGCACAGCCAATCATGGCGGCGTTGTCGGTGCAAAATTTTAACGGGGGAAATAGAACCCGCAAGTTATGTTTGCTGGCTGCTGCTTGTAAATGCTTTCTCAGTCCACTATTAGCAGCTACGCCACCACCTACAGTAATGGTATCTAGTCCATAATTACGAGCGCAGGCGATCGCTCTTTTGGTCAGCGATCGCGCTATGGTATCCTGAAAACTAGCCACAACATCAGCTATTGGTACTTCTTTACCTTCTTTCTCCAACTGCTGCACTAAACGTAATACCGCTGTCTTTAATCCGCTAAAACTACAATCGTAGGGATGATAACCCCCACCTGGTAAAGAAATTTTTCCTTCCGGTAATGCAAAAGCTTGGGGATTACCTGTTTGTGCCAGTTTGTCAATTATTGGCCCACCGGGATAACCCAGTTTTAACAACCGTGCTACCTTGTCAAAAGCCTCACCCGCCGCATCATCACGGGTTTCTCCCAGGGTTTCGTAAATACCATAATCCTTAACATAAATCAAGCTTGTATGACCGCCGGAAACAAGTAAGCTAAGAAAGGGAGGATTTAAACTTGGCTCGCTCAAGTAAGTCGCGTAAATATGACCTTCCAGGTGATGCACTCCCAAAAAAGGCAAATCATGGACAATTGCCAGGGTTTTGGCAGCCGTTAAGCCCACCAGCAACGCCCCCACAAGTCCAGGCGCACAAGTGGCAGCTATCCCATCAATCTGACCCCAATCTAGACCACTAGACTCCATCGCTTGCTCTATTTCATAATTCAGCGTTTCCAAATGCTGACGTGAGGCCACTTCTGGTACTACCCCACCATATTGTTGATGAACAGAAATTTGTGAAGCAACAATACTGCTACACACTTCACGATTCTTAATAATTGCAACAGCAGTCTCATCACAACTGGTTTCAATGGCTAAAACGGTTGTCATAGAATTGGTAATTGGTAATTGCTAATGGGCAACATACATTCTCTCATACCTCCCCTGCTCCCTGCTCCCTGCCCCCTGCCCCCTGCCCTCTGCTCCCCGCTCCCTGCCCCCTGCTCCCTGCCCCCTGCTTCCCTATCTTTTGATTGAGAAGCTTTAACTTTTGTTGACTTAAACTTTACTCAGTCCCCAGCCAAGAGTATGATAACTTCCTAGTTATCTAAAATAAAGACTGTACAAGCCGCTTCGTTTTGTACAAGAAACTTCTCGTTTTGTAATAAAAGGAAACAACTCCATGAGACGATTGTTTGCTTTGCTTTTGGCGATTACTCTTTGGTTCAATTTTGCTCCTGAAGCTAAAGCATTAGGCGCAAACCTTGTCCCTTGTAAAGACTCTCCCGCCTTTCAAGAGCTAGCACGAAATGCCCGTAACACCACCCCTGACCCTGAATCAGGTAAAAAGCGGTTTGAGCGTTATTCCCAGGCACTCTGTGGACCAGAAGGTTATCCTCACTTGATTGTAGATGGCCGTCTTGATCATGCTGGTGATTTTTTAATCCCTAGTATTCTCTTCCTCTACATTGCTGGTTGGATTGGTTGGGTAGGCCGTGCTTATCTCCAAGCAATCCAAAAAGGAGCAAATGCCGAGCAAAAAGAAATCCAAATTGATTTGGGTATTGCTCTACCTATCATCACCTCCGGTTTTGCTTGGCCAGCAGCAGCAATCAAAGAATTGCTCTCTGGGGAGTTAACAGCGAAGGATTCAGAAATTACCGTTTCACCACGTTAATTCATTTGTTGTCACTCACTTATTCTGGAGACTAAATTCATGGCTGAAAAAGGTAACGAAACCAACTACTTGATTACATTCATTTCCACTGCTCCCGTTGCAGCTACCATTTGGTTGACAATCACAGCCGGGATTTTGATTGAATTTAATCGCTTCTTCCCTGACCTCCTTTTCCACCCACTATAGGTTGAAAATCCGGTTCAGAAAAGCTAAGTAAATTAGCTTTTGCTTGTAGATTGTCTAATTAAGTTATCAAACCTAGTACCGCAAGGCGGAAGTCAAAAGTCAAAAGTCAAAAGCAATATAGAATCAGCTTTTGAACGATTGAAAATGGTTCATTAACTTACGCCGCAGTGGACTAGTTAGGTGAAAATATCACTCAAATTAGCAATCTTCACTAATGTATGAAACTCGTCATGTTGTCTACTGTTTGCGGGTTTCATACTTTTCTAAATTAGAAAGTGGCAAAATTAATTTTCATTAAAAATGCCATCTTTCTAATTTAAAAGCGAGCAAACAACATGACTCAAGCAGTAAGCTCATCAAAAACCCACCTAGTGATTCAAGGGATCGAAAAATAGTTATGGCAGTAGCAGCACGTGATCCACAAAGAGGCGATCTAGAAACCCCCATCAATTCCGCTCCTTTGGTGAAGTGGTTTATCAGCAACTTACCAGCTTATCGCCCCGGTCTAAATCCCTTTAGACGCGGTTTGGAAGTTGGTATGGCTCATGGTTATTTACTATTTGGACCTTTCCATAGATTAGGCCCTTTACGCAATGCCCCCAATGCTACCTTAGCTGGTTTGTTGGGTAGTATTGGGTTGGTTGTCATTTTGACAGCTTGCCTATCCTTATATGCCAACAGCAATCCTGATAAGGCTCTTGCTAGTATTGCTGTCCCCAATCCTCCAGTTGATGCTTTTAACTCTAAGGAAAGCTGGAATAATTTTGCCAGTGCTTTCTTAATTGGTGGTATCGGTGGCGCAGTAGTCGCTTTTTTCTTGACAGTTAATTCTGGATTAATCCAAGGTTTATTGGGTTAATTTGATTCTTGGTAATGGGTAATAGTTGCTAATTTGGGCTATTACCTATTATCGAGAGAAGTATATTAAAAAATAGATAATTATAATTTTACAAAAAACTAAGTTATAAAATACGGTTCTTCGGTTATTTTTATGGAAAACCTGGTTCAAAATCATTGAAAGCCTTGGTATGGTGTTGCAAGGGAAGCGAAGATGGGAAATTGGAATATTTTGGTCAATTTATCACGGGGAAAAGATCACCCACTTCTAGCAGCAGCTTATACTTTGCCATTTGAAGATGCACAGGGACAATTTCAAGGGGTACTTGTTTCTGGTCTAAATCTAACTCAGTTTGGAGACTTTCTTCAAAATTTAAAAATTGGGAATACAGGACAAGCATTTTCGATAGATCAACAAGGACAAATGATCGCCAATTCTATTAACGAAGTCCCATTTATAACTACCGCTAAAAGTGAATTATCTCAAAATGTTAATGCTAGTTCCCGCCGCTTAAAAGCAACAGCTAGTAAAAATAAAGTTATTAGATCAACATCCCAATATTTAACAGATAACTTTAAGCTAGAAGATATTAAAAACATTCAAAAACTTAATTTGTCAGTTGATGGTCAGAACTATTTTGTGCAGGTTTTTCCAGTGAGCCAACAAAATTTAAACTTCCTAACAGTTATTGTCATTCCTGAATCTGACTTCATGGAACATATTCAGGAAAATGCGCGTTTGACAATTGTATTCTGTGGTCTCACCCTGATTGTTGCCATAATAATTGGTATTCTCACTGCTCGTTGGATTACTATTCCTATTTTAGAATTAAGTCGTTTTAGTCAGGCTTTAGCACTAGGAGAATGGCAAAATTCTGATATAGAAAATGATTTATTAGAAACTAAAAATATTACAGAAATATCAACTCTGGCTAATTCATTTAATTTGATGGCACAACAGTTACAAGAATCTTTTCAAACATTAGAAAATCGAGTAAAAGAACGCACATCAGAATTAGTTATTGCCAAGGAAAAGGCGGAAGTTGCCAATCAAGCTAAAAGTTCATTCATTGCGAATATGAGTCATGAATTGCGGAGTCCCCTCAATGCAATTATTGGTTTTTCTCAGTTAATGTTACGCACGAAAAATTTGCCTTTAGAACAATATGACAATGCGGGAATTATTCAAAGAAGTGGTGAGTATTTATTAACCTTAATTAATAATGTTCTTGATGCCCAACCGATTTAGTGGCACGTTATGGTGGTGAAGAATTTGCCATAATTCTACCAAATACGGACAGTGAAGGCGCGTTAATTATTGCTGATTCCATTAGAGAAGCGATTCCTACGGAGCGCTTCGCTATCTCCAATCTTGCTATTCCTCACCGAAATTCTGATGTCAGCAGTAGCGTTACCTTGAGTATGGGAATTGCCTGTGAAATTCCCACAGGAGAGCAAAGTTTAGAAAACTTAATATCCCAGGCTGACAAAGCTCTTTATTCTGCAAAGAATCAGGGACGGAATCAGGCGGTAGCGTCTCGAAAGAGATAGCACGACCTAGGAATCGCCTATAAAGTTTAATTGTCTTTATACAGGAGACTCTGAACCAAAAATAGCTTTTTCAATTTCATTTAAAGCTTCCTCAAAATCATCATTGATAATTTTTATATCAAATTCATTAGCAGCGGCAACTTCCTCTTCAGCACGTTGCAAACGACGAGTGATAGCTTCTTCAGAATCTTGTCCCCGTTCACGGATCCGTTTTTCTAATTCTGAAAACGAAGGTGGCAAAATAAAAATACTCAGGGCGCTAGGAAAAGTATTACGGATTTGTCTTGCTCCTTCTAGTTCAATTTCTAGCACCACCAACTTACCAGACTGAATCTGGTTAAGGACAGCTTCACGGGGTGTACCATAAAAATTCCCAGCAAATTCTGCCCATTCCAAAAATTCACCTTGAGTAACTAATTGTTCAAACTTACTCCGGCTGATAAAGTCATAGTTTTTACCATTGATTTCTCCCGGACGAGGAGAACGAGTTGTTGCAGATACTGAATAATGCAATTCTGGATAACGCTGGAGAATTGCATTCATTAAAGTACCTTTGCCAACTCCACTCGGACCTGTTAAAACAATTAGCTTGCCTAGAGGCGGGAATTGTTTCGTATTTGCACCATTATAGATAGGTAAGACTTGCATTATCCGTTGAATTTGTGAATTAATAAATATAAATTATTCATTAGTCTTGTTTTAGCTGCTAAAACAACTAATACCATTTTGAACTTGAGATTTGAGATGATCAAATACCTACAGTAGCAGTTTTTCGGCTGCATCTCTCATCCTCACAATTCCAATTGGCATCAAGACTAAAGAATTTGTAGCACTGGTGACAGAAAACCAGTCTAATTCACATGGTACGGCCGATATGGTACAAATAGAGTTGGGTTGATAACTATTCCGACGATTAATTATCTACAACATGATGATCACGGGAAATCACAAACCGATTGGCTACGGTTTCTGGCTGAATTGCCGAGAGAATAACATGACTAGAATCGGTGATAATCACCGCCCTTGTCCGTCGTCCATAGGTAGCATCAACCAGTTGACCTCTATCCCTAGCATCGGTGATAATCCGCTTAATGGGAGCAGATTCTGGACTAACGATGGCAACGACTCTGTTGGCAGAGACGATATTACCAAACCCGATATTGATTAATTGAATTTCCATAAAAAAAATTTCAGCTAAACCAGAAATGAAAAGCTTGTAGTAAACTTATTTCCATGTTATCGCTAAAGAATCGGAGTTACAACGATTTAAACCACGTTATCCCCAGTTTTTTCATAACAAATGCTTTTTTTAGCTGTATTATCAATCAAATCTACTAAAAATATTCCTTATGATATACGCAGAATCACATCCATACAAGCTAGTCACGCTTTCCTTTGAATTTAAAAAAATATAGGTGAAATGAGCTTTTTGAAGGCAAGAATGAATAATTAATGGTACTGCAGTACTATTTGAGGAGTTAAATAAAGTAAAGCACACACCATTGGCAATTACTATTTTAGACTCAAAGACATCTTTTTTGCAAGATTCAGGAGCAATAACAACGGTAAAACCTGTAGGGGCATTTTTGAATTGCCCCAAATTATCAAGAAACGCGATTTTTCTCAACTTTCTTCAATGCTTGCCATCTTTGTTGTAATTGTTGCCAGTTAGGATTATGTCCACCATAACGCCAACTCACATAAGCTTGACAGATATCATCTATCACCTCAGCTATTTCTGGAGAATGGTGTCGGCGTGAAAACTGGGCATATTCTAGAGGTGTTTGACTGGGATGCTTCCCTAAACCCTTGTTAGCAGTCCATTGCAGGACTTGTTGGTAAAGTCTTTCCATTGGGGGTAATTTCTTTAACCAGCGGATATTCAGCCACTTACGCCATTGCCCCCAACTCAGCCAACCTAAGAAAGCCGCGATTGTCCCCACAATTAAACCGGTTAATATCCCCAACCAACCTTTAGTAAATAAAGCCAAAAACCAAGCTATTCCTTGGAATAACCAGCTAAATATCGTCCCAAACACAGTATTTAAAATAGCTGTAATTGGTGAAGGTAGCCAACCAGCCACCCAATTCCAAAATTGACGCAGCACACTAAAAGTCTGATCTTCTTCTATCGAAGGGGGAATCAAAGGATGGCCAGGAATTGGATCAAAGGTAAACCAGCCATACTTAGGGAAATAAACTTCCGTCATCGCATAGGCATCAGTATTACGAACAACATACATCCCTGTAAACGGATTAAATTCTCCTGGTGCAAATCCCGCTACTAACCGGGCTGGAATGCCTATGGAACGCAGCATCACGGTTAACGTAGTAGAAAAATGGTCTGGATAGCCACCTTTATTTTTGAATAAAAAACTTTCTACTAAATCATCCTTGTCATCCAAATAAGGCAAGTCTAAGGGATTTGTGGGGAGGGTGTAATTTTGTTTAACATACTGGGCTAAGTAAAGAGCTTTTTCGTAAGTTGAATCTAGGCTTTTCGTCCCTGGAGAACGGGAAACTCGCTGTTGATCATAACTAGCCAGCATTTCTTCAGTCCGTTTTCGGACTTTATCGGCGATTGCTGGGGGGATTTGTAGATAATACTGTTTAATATTAGCTGGGTATTTGGTTGAGGCTTTACCCAATAAAGAGCGATCGCGGTAAGGAACATCTGAAACTACAGTATAAGTTAGCCCTTCTGACAACTGCACTGGCGCACGTAAACCATCTTCTTGATCAACCGCTATTGCTGGTGTAGGAAAGTATAACCCTTTAGGATAGGACATTGCCGGAATTAGGTTAGGTAACTCCGACACCAAATTATAAGTTTGGACTACCTCTTTTGTGGGAGTAGTGAACAGTGGGGGGTCAATAGAAATGCGGGAAGTCCAAGGTGATTGTCTGAGGGTAGTAACTTGATCATTACGGGAAATCTTCCAACCTTTACCTGTATAATTGTCAAAAGCCAGGACGCGCCAAAAACCTTCTGCTTGCGATCGCACACGCATTACCACCTTGGGTTTCATCTCTCCCCGCAGGTTTTGGTTCATCTCGCTATTGAAACCGTAATAAAAATTATTGTCTATTGTTCCTGGTTCACCAGCATTTCCACCGCTACCGCTACCATTTCCTTGACCATTACCCTTGCCTTCACGGACATAACCAGGGTTAATAATACTCCGTCCTGTAAAATTGTCTGGAACTTTAAGCGGCGCACTCACAGGAAAAGACCGGAGTTGATAACCGGGAAACCGGGGTAAAATTGCAAAAATCCCCAGTCCCAAAGTCACAATCAACAAAAAATTTAAAATTAGAAATTTAAAATTGAAATTATAATTCTTATTCTTTTTGGGAGATTTTTCTGAAGTTGATTCCTTAAAACCTAAGCGGGAACGGTAATCTAGAACTAAAGTTGGGAGAGTGATTCCTAAAAATAATAGCAACACAGGTGCAAACGCCATAGTTTGGCTCAATGTTGCCGCCACGCCCACCAATATTAACCCAATCACAATGGAATAGCCCAAATCTTTGCGTCGGGGCGTATCAAAGCTGTGTAGCACTTGCAATTGAATTAATAACTCTGCCAAACTCAGCCGGGTATCATTCCAATTGCCGATAAACCGCCCAAAAAAAGCACCTAAAGCCAATAACATTCCAATTGCAATACAAAACTGGATCGGAATATTAGGACTACGGCGACGGTAGTAACTCCAGCCTGTACCCACCATAGTCAGTGGTACTGTCCACAGACTAAATTGAGTTTCACCAGCAATATCCGTGGCCACAATCCCCAAAATTACCAAGGCCATCACTAGCACCCGTAAAGGAATTGAATCTTCCACTTCTTTTACTGGTGATTTTCCTCTAGTTTGTGGCCAGTGATTACCTACAGGTAAACGCCAAAACCGATTCATCCTGGATAAATTAAACATTTTTAAGTAAGCAAAGCTATGATGTAGACGCTGCGGATACCATGCTAGGTAAAAACTATGGTCTTACCTTCAACTTTCCCCTATCCTAGCGTTAGACTCCCTAAGAGTACAAGTATCCTGCTCATAGCTAAGGTTCTAGAGATGCCCTTAATATTGTTGATTGCAAAGAGAATTAAGGTTTAAACCTCGGAAATTAATCAAGATTATTA
The DNA here is from genome assembly GCF_009712035.1 of Anabaena sp. UHCC 0187. Classification (GTDB taxonomy): domain Bacteria; phylum Cyanobacteriota; class Cyanobacteriia; order Cyanobacteriales; family Nostocaceae; genus Dolichospermum. The sequence continues at coordinate 123,824 of NZ_VILB01000010.1, forward strand.
TACATCGCTTGCCATTCCTCCCATCCAATTACTAGAGATGGTAATTTTGAGTTAGATTTTCACCTGAATCGCCAACAATAAAGGCTGCTGATCTAATTCGGGGAACTCAATTGCCAAAGTATAAGTTGGCTGACTTTTATCAATTTTTAACTCTATAACTGGTATTTCAGAAGTTCCAGATTTTACCATATCTTGAGTATTACTACTTTGTAGTTGTAAAATCCCTGGCGTAGGTAATTCCCCCTGAACTGTTAATATCGTGAATTTACCTGAATTCCGTAATTCTACTCGAATACTCAGAGTCCCCACAGTAGTCAGCCATTGTCTTTCTAGCAGTGGCTGAGTAAATGAAATCGGTAAAGTTAAATTTTCTAACAGTTGCTTGGCTGCCATTAATGACAATGCCATTTGTTGACGTGGTAATAAATCAAAATAATCGCTCTCAACATCGGGAGTAGCTGTCAAAGTATCAGCCGAACGATAAGAGCTTCTCAGGACTAATCCAGCCAAATCATTGATGGCTTGGGTATCCGTGGGGAACATACTTTCTACCACCTGAACTAATTTAGCTCCCAGGGGTACGGAAGATGTCAATAACACTTGACATTTTTCTAACAATTGCCAAAAAACTTTTTCTGGCAAAGGAATCGGCAAATTCAGCTTAGACTGGTGGACTGTCCACCCCCAAACAGGAACTAATCCTAGTGATTGTTCTTCTACACAGTCAGGATACTCTACTGATTGTGTTTCCCAGGGGAACAACGGTGGATTTTTTTCTACTTGGTCTTGTAAACGACGCTTAAGAATAGCTTGAAAACGTTCTTGCACAGTAGGAATTTCTCCCAATTGAAAGGTTTGGGGCTTTTCTTGTCAAGTTTAGTTCACCAATTATTTGGCTACCATCTTGAAATGAATGTCTACCCCGTCAATTTCCTCACATTCTAACAAGCTATACACTTAAGTGTTGAATTTGTAATTTTCCAATACCCAAGTCAGCTAATAATTTTGTGAGGATTCTGAGTCACCATTCATGGGTAGATGCACTAGATCCGGACACTAATGAGTTACGAATTTCCCAAGCTTGTTCCAGAATCTTAAACCACCGTTTCTGTAATTGTGCCATTGACAAGCCTACAGTCTTGGCTATTTGTTCGTCAGGTTTTCCTTCTTGCTTCAAATCTAAAATAGACTTTTGTTTATCATCTAGCTGTGCCAGATAAGTTTCCCATTGAATTGGAGTTAAACCCAAATTAGTGGGTAAGGAAACTTCTAACCACTCATGTACTAATTCCCAGCGATGTAAAAGAGCAAACCGAATTAAATGATATTTAAACCGTTGCTGTAAGTAATCACGCTGCCGAGATGTTAAACCTAAAATTGACTCAATTTCTGGTGCTGATAAATCCTGAAGACGAAGAGCAAAGTAATCAGCACAGTCAGATTGTTCTTTTTCTTCTAAATAGCCGATTAATTCGGTAATCACAACCGAGCGCAGGGTATCTTCTTCGGGTTCGGGCTGCATTGCCATAGCCGAGCGCAATTTGTGAATAGCTGGCTCTTCCCAAGAACCGTCATACTCACCGCTACCACTTTCAGATGCCTGTTCTATATCTACACTTGTTTCTGGAGGCTGCTGTTTGGAAAAAGTTTGCGCTCGCAGAATAATTAGCTGTTGCTGCCTGCCTGGGAGGGGAATCCGACGTTTACCATATCGTTCGGTAAATGCCATGTATTCTCCCAATTCCAATAGAGTCTGAGGGCGATAGGTAGGACCTAATTGGTTCTCCCTTCTAAAAGCATTTAAAGCCTCTAGATAAAAACTCTGGAGAAAATCTTCAATGATTGTCAATCGCCCTTGATAGCTTAATTGCTTATGAGGGGGATTAATATAACGGTAAACAATGGCACTTAAGGTGCTGTGTAGTTCTACCCTGCCACGACTTGAACCTAACTGATAGTAACGGATACACTGTTGTAACCGATGTTTAGCTAGGCTCATGGCTGAACTTTCTACAGACCCGGAAGTTTGAATGCGTTTACTTTCATTACAAATCCGCAGGACTTCGTTGGTAATTCTCACAGATACATCGTGACAATTTTGCTCGGAAGCCTTAGTTGACTGTTGAAGTTCCCTAAATAGGAATTGAAAGATGACCTCCACGCTGATAGAAATTTTCCCCTGAGTAGTTGCGATTGCGGCTGAATTCATAGTCCCAGTTCTCAAAAAGACCCTAACATACTTTGGACACGACTTGTCAGAATTTGGATAATAGCTTCATGGTTTTTGTGTACAAGTCAAACGCAAACCAATCTACAGTGAGGATATGTGGCGTAAGAAGATTGAACTTGTGAACCCCATTTTTGTGGGATATTTTGCGCTCATGTTTTAGCCATTATCCAACATTCATTTACAACTCATGATGGATTTAGAAGCACAAATTCAATTGCTGATAGACAATGCACCCCAGGATGGCGTGACACCAGAAATTATGGTATCAATCGCTCCTGTATTAATCGCCATTGCCCAAAAGTTAAACCACTACCAATACTTTATTCTCCAAAATTCTGAGAAGGATTGGGTTTTAACTACATTGAGCAACCGCGCAAATCCAGGAATAGAAAAGCAAGTTATTTACGCTTTCCCTACCATACAAGATGTTTCCCTAATCTCAGGTGCTGGGCGTGACCCTCACTTGCTGCCAACCCTCATGGATGTTACCCAAATTTTGTTCCAATTAGTAGCCCTGAAACCAGTACACAGCATAGTTTTTATCGAAACACCAGGAAATATAAAAAATACTGTAGAAGTGCGGCGTTCTGAGCTAGAAAGGCTGATTCAGCAACGATTACAAGAATTTAAAACCAAAAAAACAGTTCCTCCCAATATTGCCTAAACAAATTTGGGATTTTGGATGTTAAATCTCCTCAATCCCAAATCTGAAATCGCCCTAATTTTTGTTTAGTAAAGCCGACTTAGTACATAGTCGGTCAAATTCATGAGTGCTTCCCGTGATGCTGATGGTTCTAAAATACCGATATGCTCGGTGGCTAATTTAGCATGGTGAGCCGCTAATTCTCTAGCTCGCTGGATACCTCGACTATCATGAATTAGTGCCAATGCCTTCTCTAAATCACCTTCTTGGGCAAACTCTCGTTCAATCAAGATTTCCAAGTCAGGTTTTTCTTCCAAGGCATATAAAGCTGGCGCTGTCAGGTTGCCACTTTTGAGATCAGAACCGGCTGGTTTACCCAGGGTGTCTGTTGAACTGGTGAAATCAAGAATATCATCTACTATCTGAAAAGAAAGACCTAGATGGCGACCATAACTGTACAAGTGTTCGGCAGTTTCTAGGGATGTTTCACTAATTAATCCAGCGGCTTTGGCGCTGTTGGCAATTAATGACGCTGTTTTGTAATAACTCTTTTGCAGGTAGGTTTCCGTAGAAAGACTAGCATCAAAACGATTTAGCCCTTGCTGGATTTCTCCAGCAGCTAAATCCATAATTACTTCCGAAAGCAGTTTGACAACATCCAAGTTGTTGAGATTTGCTAAATACCAGGAGGATTGAGCAAAGAGGAAATCCCCTGCAAGCACAGCAATACGATTACCAAACAAACTATGTACTGTCGGTACACCACGCCGGACATTTGACTCATCTACCACATCATCATGTACTAAACTGGCTGTGTGGATCATTTCTGTAATCTCCGCCAGTCGTCTGTGACGTGCTGTAATGTCTTCGTCTAGCATGGTCGCCCGCGATATAAGTAGCACTATGGCGGGTCTAATGCGCTTCCCCCCAGCACCGAATAAATGTTCGGCTGCGGCATAGAGTATGGGGTGGCGATTTCCAACTAGCTGTTTAAGGTTATCTGCTAGTATTTGCAGGTCTGCTTCCACAGGGGTAAACAGGGAGGTGGCTGGGGTCATGGATGGGCGGACTCTGGCTTAGGTTACGAAAGTTTACATATTCTTTAATTTTAAGATAACCCAGTGTCAGCGCAAAGTTTTCCTCTGGAAATCTGATTTTTAATATCTATTAAGTTATTCATACATTAGATTATAAATATGTTACGATTAAAATCCTCTTCAGGTTGGTTTTTGCCAAACTCATCTATAAGTGCGTAATAATTCAAGCTATTATGTCAATAAATTAACAGGCACTACCAGTAAATTTAAATTGGCTGTCAGCCACGAAAAATTTTTAAATTTCGTCTAGAAATTAGCTTCAAATTCAAGATGGCTGTGTTAGGCTAATACTTAGAGATGTTAAATTTTTCAGATTATTCACTTCCGAAGTAAAACCATCATTTGGTGATTTTACACAATAGTGTTGTGGGTCTAAAATAACTCGTCGCCCAAGAGAAGATGGAAATTATTCCTAGATTTTGGGCTATAGCCATACCTTTTGAGTTGAATTATGCTTTTCCAGTTATGGAACTAACTCAACGTATTCAGCGCACGTTGGGTATTAGCGTATATTTATTTAACTTGGTGTGAGGTCAATAATACAGGCTAGGTAGACTGCTGATGAGCGCAGTTTAAAATTGCTGTTTAGCAATTTTACTGCTGTCGGATGTATGGCCTGGGAAAGTTGATATTAAAGAAAATAAATTAATTGACCAGAGAAAATTGGTTTTCTACTGGACAGTTTGGTATAGCTAACTACAGTTATCAAGGATGTGCTTGATTAACTGGAGTCCTGCTAGTTTTGTATGCAATTTTATATTCCTTAGCAATTAAAAATGGGGGAACAATGATTTACGGAAATATGCCCATGATGATATTTATTTTAGCTGCTGGCTATTTATTCAGTGTGTACTTGTTATTGGCATTGGCCAAGCGAGCAGGCAGAAAAGATATTTCTCAAAGCGATTCTAATAATGTAAAAGATAAGTACAAGCAGCAGAGAGGATTAACGGCAAATGTGACGGAAGCTGTTAATAGTCAATGAAAGGGTTTAGGGGTTTAGGGGTTTAGGGGTGGAATTTTCTTTCTCCTGACTCGGTGACTCCTAACTCCTGCCTTCATTTAAGATACGACAGCATCAGCAAAACATACTTGCTCTACCATTGGAGTATAACCCAACCACTGTAAACCAGACTGAGTAAATTGTTGAGGACAACCGCTAACAGCGAAGCGGGTAGGCATGGGTGGATGAGTATTCTTAATACCTAGTATATCTAACTCTTGAGAGCAAGCAGCTACTACATGAACCGCTGGATCAATTAGCTTGACTTGAGAGGGCAGGAGCGATCGCAAAACTGGTGACAAATGGGGATAATGGGTACAACCATAGACTAAAGTATCTATTTTTTGCTTCAGCAAAGGTTCTAAATAAGTTTTGGCGATTTCAGTAGTATAAGGGTCATGGATGCGATTTTGTTCAATTAGTGGGACAAATTCTGGACAACTGACTTGCCAAACTTGAACATTAGGTTGAATTTCTAAAATAGCTTGACGGTAGGCATTGCTTTGAGCAGTAGCTGGAGTAGCAATTACACCGATGCGCTGTCCTTCTTGGACTGCTGCCTTTGCCCCTGGTAGAATCACTCCTAAAATGGGGAAATTAAATTCTTGACGAACTATATCTAAGGACAGAGCAGAACTGGTGTTACAAGCCATAATTGCCATTTTCACCCCTTGCTGCTGCATCCAACGGAGGATTTCTCGAACAAATTGTAGAATTTCTGTTTGGGAACGAATACCATAGGGAAGACGGGCTGTGTCCCCTACATAAATAATAGATTCATTGGGAAGTTGTTGATAAATTTGTCGCAGTACAGTTAGTCCACCAACACCGCTGTCAAATACCCCAATCGGAGCGCGTTGAGGTTCTTGAGGGGAAAAATTATCAAAATGAGGATCAAAAATAGAAGATGAATACACAGCAAATATTAATTTAGATTGTGGTCAGTGGTCAGTAGTCAGTGGTTAGTAGTCAGTGGTCAGTGGTAAAGAAAAAACAACGAACAACTGACAAAGAACAACTGACGATCATTATCTTTGTTTTAAATAATTCAGAACACCACTAGCTATGCCCTCAGCCATCCGACTTTGGTATTCTGATGAGCCTAAGCGGGGATTATCTTCACGACCAGTCATATAGCCAGTTTCCACTAAAATAGCAGGCATAGAATTTTTTCTCAGCACATAAAATCTAGCTTTACGAGTTCCTCTATTCTTCAGGGTACTAATATTTTGGAGAATAGTTTGCCGAACCGTTTCGGCTAAACCATAGCCACTGTCATAATAATAGACTTCTAAACCATTGACATCAGACCGATTATCTACAGCATTAGCGTGAATGCTGACGAATAAAGTAGCATTAACCCGCTTGGCTATATCCACCCGTCCTTGGAGTTCCACAAAAAAGTCAGCATCCCGCGTGAGGACAACTTGGACACCGTTTTGCTCCAAAATTCTCGCCAATTTTGTACTAATAGGCAGAACGACATCCTTTTCTAGTAACCCACCCAGTCCAGGAGCGCCAGAATCCTTACCACCATGTCCCGGATCAATAACTACTAAAACTTTCCCTCTAGGGGCTGGTAGACGGGGCTGGAATCTTGTTTGCGGAGGCTCTGTATTAAAACTTGGGGGATCTAGTCGTGGGATAGGAGGTATAGGGGGTGTAATCCCAGGACGTTGAGCGCGGAGGTTAGTTTGTAATTGTAGCGCTAACAACTGAGTGGTAACTTGATTGAGCGACCCAAAGCTAACACCAGATGCAGGTTGAACAAGCACAACTACAGTATTGTCATCTTGGGGTTGGAGACGGACTTTCAGAATAGGGCTATTGTTATTAAAAGCAGGACCTTTGACCTGATTAGCTAACTTAGCATTGGGAATGGTGATGCGAAATAAACCGGAGTTTCTATCCCAGCCGCTGGTAGCAGATATGGCTTGATCGGCTCTAATGAGTAATTGTGTGCCATTGCCACCTATTTCTACAGATTGAATAATTGCGGGGGAGTCACTAACTGATGGTGCTGAGGATTGATTATCATCAGATAATTTGGCCAAGCGATCTGGAATCACGACAAAACCGCTGTTACCACTAGCCATTGCTTGCCAACTGCGACTATTGCTATCTAACTGCAAGGTCATGCGAACAGCAGATGGATTACTGGATAATTGACTAAATTGGATCCGACGGACTCCGTAGCGATTAATCAATAGATCCCGTTGTCTCATATTTGGTGATAAGGCCGCACCAATGATATCAATGTTGACAGAGCGATCATCTTGACTACGATTGACTTGCAGTTGAGGATTACCACCACTGCTACTAATGAAAAACCCATCACCTGTAACCCGCAATTGATCAATTTGCACTACTCCTGGGGTTATTTCTCGGTTTGATGGGGTAATCCGATTTGTTCTTACTACGTTGTAAATACTTCTGGAGTCAGGTATTGACTCAGGTGCTTGATCTGAGGTTGGAGGTAGTGACGGTTCGCCACTTTCTGCCGAAGCAACTTCTGGCTGTGGTAATTTTACTATCCAGCGTTTACCTGTACTGGGAACAAATTTGACTTGCTTAGGGTTGAAGGTGTAACCAGGGGCTAGTTCTACAACTAAGCGGGTTGTTTGGTCATCAAATTGACCAATGCGAATAGAGCGAATTTTGCCACCAATCGGTTGGGTTAAGGACGGACGACCAAATTCAGTTCCTGGTAAGTCAATTACCAAGCGAGTGGGGTTAAAAATAAGTTGGGCTTGGGGTTGGACAGCGCTAGATGTATTAATTTCTAAGTGGTTTTGATTAGTATCAAACCGCCAAGATTCTAATTTTGCTGCGAAAACAGGCGCAGACAGCATGAAGACTGTTCCAAAAGTGCTAGGTATTAACCAATGTAGTTTCACAATCCTTTCTCCTGATTCGCATTCATGGGATCTGTCAATATCTCAACTTATGGGCTAATCTTCACACCATCACCGCCTCAAATTTTACTTTACTTAAGTAAAAAATTGTTGTGTTGATATTAAGACACGGCTAATGGCGTAACATTATAGCATATAACTTTAGTGTTGTGATTTTTTAAGGAAATTTATTTTTCCAGTATTGGCGATGGCATATAGTGAGTGTTATAAATTACTATTTATCTTGACCTTAAATACTGAAGTATCCCTTGGGCGATCGCATCGGCCATTTGATTTTGATAAGCTGAAGTTCTCAGTTTGGCAGCATCGTCTCTACCAGTTAAGAACCCGGTTTCTACCAAAATTGAGGGCATAGAAGTTTTGCGAAGCACATAAAATCTAGCTTTCCGCACTTTCCTATCTCTGACATTGAGACTTTGCAGAATTTTACTGTGGACAATCTGAGCTAGTCTTAAACCACTATTGTAATGATAAGTCTCTAAACCACTAACTTCTGGACGATTTGCACCTGCTGAATTAGCGTGGATACTGACAAATACATCAGCATTAGCCCGTTCTGCCATAGTCACCCGTCCTGGTAAAGTCACAAAGTAGTCAGAATCTCTAGTCATAATTACTTGGATACCATTTCGTTCCAAAACTTCGGTAATTCTTTTGCTAATTGGTAAAATAACATCTTTTTCCAGCACTCCACCGATACCAATTGCGCCTGAATCTTTACCACCATGTCCGGGGTCAATCATAACTACTATTTTGCCTTTGCCAACTGAACGCCGTGGGGTAATTTGTGGTTGTCTGGGTTTTAGGTCAGGTAGTTGTTGTTTTGGTGGTAGTAGGGGCGGTAAACTCATCGGTGGTCTAATCTGACGAGATCGTTGCAGTTGTAAAGCCAGCAGTTTATCTCCCACTTGGTTGATTGCGCCCAATGTAACACCAGATGCAGGTTGAACAAAGATAACTACAGTATTTGGCGGTTGGGGTTGCAGACGGAGTTTAAGAATAGGACTATTTTGATCAAAAGTCGGACCTTTCACCTGATTGGCTAATTTAGCATTAGGAATGGTGATGCGAAATAAGCCAGAGTTTCTATCCCAACCACTGGTAGCAGATACAGCTTGGTCGGCTCTGATTAGTAATTGTGTGCCATTATCAGTGAGTTCTACAGATTGAATTATCGCGGTTGAGCTATTATTTGCTCTATTTGGAGGAAAATTCTCGTTCTCAGATGAGCTAACAATCCGCCGAGAAGGAAGGATCACTAAACCGCCACTACTTGAGGTTACTCGCCAGTCAGGGCTATTTTCATCTACTTTCAACGCCATACGGACAGATGTTGGTGCTGTTTGTAATTGACTAAATTCAATTCTATCTACACCATGTTTATTAACCGCCAAATTTCCCTGGGTTAAATTGGCTGATAAACTTGTATCGAGAATATCTAGAAATATAGTGGTTTTATCACGGCTTCTAATTATTCTGGTTTGAGGATTACCGCCATTAGTGCGAATAAAAAAGCCATCACCAGTAATTTGCAAGTTCTCTATCTGAGTTTTTCCCCTAGGACTACTACTCGCAATTGGTGAAAACTCAGGCTTGGTCTGGGAGTCTATATTAACTAGATTGTAATTATTATTATTATTATTAGTATTGCTCGTGGGGGATGATACTGACTCACGTTCTAATTTTGGTAATTGTACAGTCCAGCGATTCGCATTTTTACCGACAAATTTTATTTGTTTAGGGTCTAGAGTATAACCAGGACTTAGTTCTAAAACTATCCGTGTTGTTTGTTCGTCAAACTGGCCGATGCGAATTTCCCGAATCCCTACTCCTGCTTGTTGAGTTGAACGGGAACTCCCCAATTTAACACCCGGTAAATCAATCACTAACCGCGTGGGGTTGAAAATTAGTTGTGCTTGTGGTTGCACAGCACCACTGGTATTGATTTCTAGGAGATTTTGATTGCGATTAAATTGCCAAGATTCCAAGTTTGCGGCTAAAGTCGGTGACGATAGCATGACCATAGAGCCAACAGTACCAGGTATTAACCAGTGTAATTTCATAATTCTTTCTCCTTAGCTAAATTAATAATTAATTAGGGAATATGTGCTTGTTGTATGGACACATATAAAAAACACCCACCACTGTCAATTACTGACATAACTTGGCGGGTTATCTTCCCTAATTACTAAAAAAATCTTCAACGTATAAAAACTGTCCTGAAAAAAAATGGGAACGCAAAACATTATTCAGACTACTAGGAATGGACAACAAAAAAAATTTATAAAACCAGAGGTAAATTTAATTAACTAAAAGTGAAATCAGCGGTATGTTGCTATATTAATTCATTTCTGGGGTATTCAAAGGAATTATATTCATTTTACAAGTGTAACAGTGCCAATATCGCAAGGGACGGAGATTGGATTATAGAAGTTTCCTCCAATCTCCTTGCTAATGGATGTAGAAACCACAGTAGATAAAATTTTTAATTATCTTCTGTGAAGTTTACTGGGGATTTGATGTGACATCCAAATTACTAATCATCTTTTGTGGTGATCAGAGATTGTGGTGATTCTACTGCTAGTGATTCTCCAGAGTTACTGTCTAAATTTGCGGCGGTATTTGGTTCTGGAAATACGAATTTTAACAGGGGAGGAGCGATAAATGTGGTGATAATAACCATCATAATAATTGCTGCTCCTAATGGTTTTGAGAGAACACCACTAGCTGCACCTACTCCAGCAAATACTAAGCCGACTTCACCTCTGGGAATCATCCCCACACCAATGGCCAAGCGGTTAATGCCAGGTTGACCAAATACTGTTAAACCTGTCACTACTTTACCAATGATGGCAACTGTAATCAGGAAAGTTGCCATGATTAAGGCTTCTCGATTGGTGGGAATTGCTGGGTTTAAGACTCCCAAATCAGTTTTTGCCCCGACTGTGACAAAGAAAACTGGTACTAGCATATCAGCAATGGGGATAACTTGCTTTTGGAGTTCTTTGCGTTTGTCGGTTTCTTCGAGAACTAACCCGGCGGCAAAAGCCCCCAGAATGGCTTCTAAATGGATGACGGAGGCGAGGTAAGCCATGATTATGGCAAAAATGAAGGCGGGGATGACTACTTCACCTCTAGTTTTAAGTTTATCAGCGATCGCTACAAATGATTTATTAAAGACATTACCTAAAACAATCGCCCCAATGATAAAAGAAGTGGCACTAACGATCAGATAAATGACGTTACCCACATCAACTACACCATCTTTAGCTAAACTGGCAACTACCGCGAGGACGATAATTCCCAAGACATCATCAATAACGGCTGCACCGAGAATAATCTGCCCTTCTTTAGAATTCAAGCGTCCTAATTCGGACAGCACTTTAGAAGTGATACCAATACTGGTTGCTGTCAAGGCTGCACCGGCGAAAATCGCCGGAATGGCACCAACACCAAATATGGTCATTAATCCCACAGTTCCGGCGGCAAAGGGGACTACTACCCCCACAATTGCCACAACCACAGCTTGAATACCAACAGCCATGAGGTCTTTGAGGTTGGATTCTAAGCCAATTTCAAACAGGAGGATGATTACACCCAATTCTGATAAAACTGAAATCACCTCTGACTGGGCTGCAAATACCTGTGGTGTGGCTTCTGGGGTTAATCCCGCAGTCAGTTGCAAGAAGGTCATGATTAAAGAACTGGAAGTATCTGTACCACCTTCTGGAAATACTAACAGATGGAGTACAGAGACACCGATAACTACACCACCGAGAAGTTCACCTAAAACGGCTGGTAAGCCTACTTTGTTGCATAATTCTCCACCAAGTTTGCTGGCAAAGTAAATTACGACTAAACTCAGTAGCACAGCGGCTAATACCATGGAACTGTCTGCGGTTTCTGTGGCTGTGGCTAATAAGGGAATGGTTGCACTGATAAGCTGCATTGATTATGTGAATAACAATTTCTTTATTTTTACCTTTTTTGTGGCAAGAATTTATTCAGGTATATATACATCGCTAATAACAGCTATAGATTTTAATATACAATTTATCGGCGGTTATAAACCGCGTCTACACAGACAAAACCCACTAAGTGGGTTAAATTTTCTTTAATTTTCATGATTTCATGGAGTAGGAGCGGGAAGACCCCGCCCTCGATTGTATTGCATCCGACCGATAACTTTGTATTCTAATTTGGTGAACCAGGTCCAATAATTTTGATTCCCTGTTTTTCTTTTTCGGCTAGTTCTTTGTTCAATATCAGCAGTTTTTCTAAAATATCATCCTTGGTTTGAATGTTATAAGCTGTCATTACCAGTTTATCTAATTGTTGATGCAGTTGATAAAGTTGGCTGCTGGGTTCGTTGAAGAATTTATTATATAATGTAGTAATTCCCCATTGTTTTGTTTCCATTTGTTGAGTGCGATATTGATGTAATTCTTCGGCTTTGGTGCGGATTTGTTGGACTATTTTCATATCTGCTGTTTGGGGAAATGGGAAGGTTTCAAAACAAGTTGTATTAGTATAGCGAGTTCTATCTTCTAAAGTTGAACTTTGCGCTTTTACCCAAGTTTGATGTATTTTTGAGTTGATTATCCCTAAAATATAAAAATCATCAGAAGCAATCACCATATTAGCTTCACAAGGTAAAATAGAAATATCAACAGAACTGAAAAGAATGTATTTAGCAATTTTTGGAATAGCAAAATAGCATTCTAACCCTTTTAAAGCTTTTCTCATTGCAGGACTATACCGACGAAATCTCCACCAGTACGTTTGAGAGAGATTGCTGCGATTAATATCTTTTTGCGGCTTGACTTTCTCTTCTACCCTTTTTAAAGGTAACTCATACTCAGATGCTTGTTCAATGGACATATCATTAAAATCAATTACCCAATCTAATGTTAAATAAGGATTAATTAAAGTTTTACCATCAATCATTGGTTTTAAAACATTTGCATTTTTAGAATCAATTTTTATCCATTCTCTAGCTTCTTCTTCAGATATTATAAAACCTTTTCCACCAAGCGCACAAGACTCAAAAGAGAGATTTTTATTTGCTTGTAATTTTACAGCATTTGTAACTGATATCTCACTTTTTAACGAAGAAGTAATAAACGGAACTTCAACATTATCCAAAAAGTTTTGTTTTTGTTTTTCCTTTGTCCAGTTAACAATACTAACATGAACAGCAGCATCTCCAGACCAAGTTTGAGTAGAAATTGCATCATGAATAATTCCACCATTATGAACAATATAATCTAGGCTGGCTTTTCTCCCCGAAACTTGAGAAATAGAATTTGTAGCAACTAATCCTCCTCTTCCTTTATCAGCTAATAAATCAGATGCTTTTCTAAACCAAAATACACAAAAATCTGGTTGTCCTTTGACATCTGGAAAAGCCTTATATATCTTTTCTGCATATTCATCTCCTAATTCTATGCGTAGTTTTTTACCACCTAAAAATGGCGGATTTCCAATAATAGCATCAGCTTTTACCCATTCACTAAACAAAGCATCTTGACAAACAATATTATTATCCAAAGTATCCAAAGGTAAAGCAGGTTCAGTTAACTGTAAATTATCAATCGCAATCTTCCGCGCAATCATCAAAGTCACCCGCGCTAATTCCACAGCAAACGGATTTGTGTCCATTCCATAAAATTGCAAAGGTGTCACCAAACCCATTTGCAATTGTTTATCCTTAGATTTACTCAAAGATTGAATTTTCTCTAATAGCAGTTTTTCAATTTGTTTCAATTCCTGATATGCGATATAAAGAAAATTACCAGAACCACAAGCAGGATCTAAAACTCGATAACTTTGTAATTCTATTTGCAATTTTGAAAGTTCCTTAATTGTAGTTGCTTCCTCAATTCTCTCTTCCCAATAACGGCTAATTGTCGGTCGGACAATTTTCATAATATCCACTTCAGAAGTGTAATGAATTCCCCGCGCGTGACGTTCTTCTTTATATATACTCCCTTCAAATAAATTCCCAAAAATAGCCGGACGGACTTTACTCCAATTTTCTCGCGCAGACACATCTAAAAAGTTTAATTCTTCCCTAGTTAATTCAATTGCATGAATTTGCGAAAATAAACCTCCGTTAAAATAATCAACTCCTTGATAACGTCCCGCTGGTGTTTTTCCTCGTTGATTCATTTCCCGAAATAAACCACCCAAAACATCATAGGAACTTCCCCCTTTCATGCAATCTTGAACACAAGAAATAAACATATCACGGGGTAAAAGTTGTCTATCTTCCGCAAACATTGCTAACACACATTGCAAAATAAACCGCTGTGCTGTTAACTTTTCAATTCCCCTACTTTCCAACTCTAATAATAATTCCCCCATGCGACGGGCAGCTTTCACAGTTACCTCAACTTGGTTATTTTGGAATACAGGAGTTTTTTGCCCTAATTCCATAAATGCCAATGCTCCTGACCGTTCTGGCAGTTGTTCAAGAGTAATTTTATCTACAGGTGTATCTAATTGAATATCAAAATCAAAGATCCAAAATTCATTAAAATTACATAAAATCACGTATTTGGGACGATTTGGAACTAACCTTGTCCAATAATCAAAGGCTTGACGATAATGTTTATTTAAATCCTCTCCGCGCTTTTTCATTTCTATTAAAACGCGGGGTTTCCAAACTAAATCAGCAAAGCCAGTTTTTCCGGTTTTACTACTTTTCTTAATTGCTTCTTCGTAAGTCGCACCCGCTTCTAATGCACCTTCATGGCCAAAGGCTCGAAAAAATCGGTCGAGAAATGTTTGTGCTTCTTTGCGTTCTTGTCCGGTAATATGTTGGTGACAAAATTGCACGAATTTAGATAGGGTTTCTGGTGTTGATGATGTCATGGTTTTTTCTCACAGAGTCGCAAAGTCGCAAAGGAAGAACGCAAAGTTAATATATCTAAAAATATCACTCAATCTCTCAATTGAGTCGCGCAAAAAATCAGATTTGGGGGTTGACAATTGATTTTAAATCTGTTATCATTAAATTGATAAGGAAGAACTATCATAAAATAATTACGGTAGACTGGGTTGACCCAAGGAAACCCAACACATAATTTTTACGTTACAAAAAATGTAACCAAGTCTTATTTGGGTTAAAGCAGTATTTAACTATAAATATGCCAATTGTATTTTCGGTGTGAAAATATTTTGGTGCCTGTTAGAGACTTCCAATTAAAAAAATATCCCAAAATTTCTTGTGGTGCGGGCATCTTGCCCGCTAATAATACAAGGACGGGCAAGATGCCCATCACACAAGATTGGATAATCTTTTTTGTGGAGTTTTCTCAGTAATTAACAGTTGATCAAGAATTGAGCAGTTTTTAGAGGAGTGTCAAGGAAAATGTCTATCACTGTTGTATCTAATTCTCATTTTCCAACCAAGAAAATTGGGAAAATTCTATCTTTGAGTATATTTATGTGCGCGATTTTTATGTTACCTGCATCAGCGCAAGAAAAAGAAAAATTATGGCGAACTTTAACTGTAACGGGAAGAGGAGTAGAAACAATTTCGACAACCTTATCCCAAGTGAGTTTAGGTGTAGAAATTCAGGGAAAAACCGCTGAAGATGTGCAAAAAGAAGCGGCTCGCAAATCATCGGCTGTGGTAGCCTTGCTCAAAAAACGCAATGTCCAAAAATTAACTACTACAGGAATTCGCCTTAACCCAGTGTATAGCTACAGTAATAATGTCCAACGCATTACTGGTTATGCTGCTAGTAATACAGTGAGTTTCCGTATGCCTACAGATAAAGCTGGGACATTATTAGATGATGCGGTGAAAGCTGGAGCGACACAAATTAACGGTGTCAGTTTTATTGCCAGTGATGAAGCGATCGCCAGCGCCCAAAAACAAGCTTTAAAAAAAGCTACCCAAGATGCTCAAAACCAAGCGGAAGCAGTTCTTAGCAGCTTGGGATTACAACAAAAAGAAATTGTCAGTATTCAAATTAATGGTGCAACTCCACCTCCACCACCCATGCTTTACCGGGCTGAGGCTAAATTAACTACTGTTAACGCTTCTACTCCCATAGTTGCTGGTGAAGAAGAAGTACAAGCATCAGTGACATTACAAATTAGTTATTAGTCATTAGTCATTAGCAAAGAAAAAACAACTGACAACTGACCACTGACTAAATTAGAAATTATCTGGAGACATATCTGCTCCCCCACCTTCACCATCACGCTTAGAACCTAATAACTCTAGTTGTTCTACGTGAATTATTGGATTAGAACGATTAACTCCAGTTTGGCGATCGCTCCAGGAATCAAACCTCAAAGAACCTTTAACCCCTATCTGTTTGCCTTTACGAACATAATTACCCGCTATTTCTGCTATTTTTCCCCATAATTCTAAGTTAAACCAGTCTGTATGTTCTCCTTCACGGGTACGACGACTGACTGCTAGAGTCAATCTACATTTAACTTTACCCGAATCAAAAAACTTCATATCAGGATCGATACCTACACGGCCAATAAGGGTGACAACATTAATGCTCATGGATTTTATTTTTGGTACATTTGTATTGTATTATTCTGAATTCTATAATAACTAATTGTGAAAGTCTTCAAAATATGTTATAATCCTCACAATTAATTCTATCAAAAAATTCAAAGAATACTTGGTATTTTAAAAAAAATATACGGTTATACTGAGTGACCTGGAGAAGATAGAACATAAGAGTCTTGACATTAAAATCAAGATTGACAAAAGCTAGATAAAAAAATAGTCTAGTTGACTGGCTTGGGTCCAACAAACATCATGAAATCCGTCATTATTAAATCTTATCTTTATAGTCACGAGTATCGCAAATAGGGGGCATGGAGACGCGTGGGTTTTTTCAGAAATTTTCGTCCATCATGGGATATGGGTATCGACCTCGGTACAGCCAATACCCTAGTTTATGTATCTGGTAAAGGAATTGTCCTTCAAGAACCTTCAGTAGTTGCCATTGATCAAAATCTCAAAGTGGCACTGGCAGTGGGAGAAGAAGCCAAAAAAATGCTCGGACGCACACCAGGCAATGTAGTTGCCCTGCGTCCTCTGCGCGACGGTGTGATCGCTGATTTTGATACGGCTGAGTTGATGCTAAAAAGCTTTATTCAGCGGGTAAATGAAGGAAAATCCCTGATGTTACCCCGGATTGTGATTGGGATTCCCAGTGGTGTCACGGGAGTAGAAAGACGGGCTGTTATGGATGCCGCCACTCAAGCCGGAGCGAGGGAAGTATTTTTGATTGATGAGCCAGTTGCCGCGGCAATTGGGGCGGGACTACCAGTGGCTGAACCTACTGGTAACATGATCATTGATATCGGTGGAGGAACGACAGAAGTAGCGGTACTCAGTCTTCAAGGTACAGTAATTAGCGAGTCTGTCCGCATTGCTGGAGATGAATTAACCGAAGCGATTACTCAGTACATGAAGAAAATTCATAATCTGGTAATTGGTGAACGGACTGCTGAGGACATTAAGATTAAAATTGGTTCTGCCTACCCGACCGCAGATGATAATGATAGTGTGATGGAAGTCCGGGGCTTGCATTTGCTTTCTGGTTTACCCAGAACTGTCACCATCAAAGGCCCAGAAATTAGAGAAAGTATGGTAGAGCCTCTAGCTGTGATTATAGAAGCAGTTAGGCGCACACTAGAACGCACACCACCAGAACTAGCCGCAGATATTATTGATCGCGGGATTATGTTGGCAGGAGGTGGTGCATTACTCAAAGGTCTAGATACCTTGATTAGTCACGAAACAGGAATTGTTACCCATATTGCCGCAGATCCTTTAAGCTGTGTAGTTTTAGGGACAGGTCGCGTATTAGAAAACTTCAAACAGTTGGAGAGGGTATTCAGCGGGCGTTCTCGGAATATGTAGCAGACAAGTAGGTTGGCGTTAAAAATTGTCGTGATGACAAGGCAAAAGGTAAAAGGGAAGAGGTTTTTGGGAAATTTTACTTTTCTTTACAGATTGTGGTTATCTAACGTCCACCTATTTAGTAAATTAGAAATATTGGGTTCTGTATTTATGAATAAGTATAGAATCCATTATTATTTATTTTGATAGAAAAATTCCAGGAGTTTCTTGCAGAATTTTCGGATAGCAATCTCAGCGGTGGGAATCAGCCATATTCTGGGAACTCCTCAATAATTTATGGAAATATATACAGGTATATATGTTTACTTTAAGACGCTGGTGGGAATATAAGGGATTACAAATAGGTTTATTGGCCTTAGTTCTAGGTAGTGCTTGGACACTCAGAGAGACAAAAGGGGCATTATTACGGGAGATTTATCAAGGCATAACTAGCCCCTTACAGATGTTACAATCAGGAGCGATTCCTGAGCAAAGTATCCGGGATGCGAAATTTTTAGAGTTACAGACTCGCATAGTTGATCTAGAAAGTCAAAATCAACAGTTAACAAATTTACTAGGTTACGTACAAAAAGAATCTTTGCCACAGAAACCAATTATAGCGCGGGTGGTAGGAAGGAGTGCGGATCATTGGTGGCAACAGGTAATTTTAAATCGGGGGACTGCATCGGGTATTCAAGAAGGTTCTATTGTTAAAGCCGATGGTGGATTAGTCGGTTTGGTCGAAAATGCCACGGCTAATACTAGCAGTGTATTATTAATTAGTGATTTAAAAAGCCAAGTGGGAGTAACTATCAGCCGGACCTCAGCTAAAGGGGTTTTGCAAGGTGATGCTTCGGCTGAAGCGGTGTTAGAATTTTATGAAAAAGTTCCTAATGTTAAAGTCGGCGATTTAGTTTCTACATCTACTTATAGTCAGAAGTTTCCCGCTGGTTTAGCCATAGGTAAAATTAAGTCATTGGATTTAAAGAAACTTCCAGCATCCATAGCCAAAGTAGAGTTATTTCCGCCAATTCAGTATTTAGATTGGGTAACTGTCTATCCTAAACCAGAGAAACAAGAGTTAGACACCCCAAATGTGGCTAAATAAGCTCAGTTGCTAGGACAACACGGCATAAGTTAAGCAACCATTAAAAATCCCTGAAAAGCTTATAACATCTGCTTTTTAATTTTTAATTGTTAATTTTTAATTCCGCCCTGCGGTACTAGTACCACCGTCAATTAAATAAAAAAGCTTGTTTCCTAAATTAGTAAAACGATGAAGATACCTGGATTTCCTGGTGACAGGAATAGAAAAGCAGCTTCCTCTGCCCAAAAATCCTATTTTTTGATTCCCCCATTAGTGCTTTGGCATCCTTGGTGGCATCAATTTATGGATTGGATGATCATATTTTTGACTGTACTGTTATGTTTACTGCTGTTGCCAACTCGTCTCCCCGGAATGCAGTTATTACGCATAGGTCCTAACTGGCTATTAATTTGGGTAGTGGCTTGGAGTGTCAATCGCTCAGTATTTTCTGGTATGCTCTCCGGGATCATTTTGGGGCTATTGCAAGACGCAATGACATCACCTGATCCAACTCATGCCTTGGGTTTGGGAATAGTCGGAATGTTAACAGCACTAATCCAAAAACAGCGGTTTATTCAAGAAGACTTTATTTCTATTGCTTTAATTGTCTTTGCCATGGCTGTGGTACTAGACACTATTTTTGCTGTGCAGTTATCCTGGGCAGGAAATCGTCATATGGACAGTATTTGGACATATTACCAGCGGGCGACCTTAGCTTCAGCAATTCTGAGTAGTTTGTGGGCGCCTGTGGTTTATTATCCTCTTAATCGCTGGTGGCAGCAGATAAAATTAATTCGTAATTCATAAGTCAAATGGATAATTTTCCAGGAGTCTCTCCAGCATCTGCATCTTTACCTCAAGATCCTCAACTTCTAGCACAGCCTGTAGTCCCAGAAATAGTAGGTGATGACTTTGACTCTCGTATGATGCGAAGGTGTGTGGAATTAGCCCGGACTGCGTTAGGACGCACTTCACCAAATCCCTTAGTGGGGGCGGTGGTTGTCCAAAATGGGGAGATTGTGGGGGAAGGATTTCATCCCCGTGCCGGTGAACCTCACGCCGAAGTTTTTGCCCTCAGAGCAGCGGGAGAACGGGCGCGGGAAAGCACTATTTATGTGAGTCTTGAACCTTGTAACCACTATGGACGCACTCCTCCCTGTTCCGAAGGATTAATCAATGCTGGTGTGTCTAAGGTGGTGGTGGGGATGGTTGATCCTAATCCCTTGGTAGCAGGTGGCGGCATTGCGCGGCTCCGGGCTGCCGGGATAGAAGTGGTGGTCGGTGTGGAAGAAGCGGCTTGTCGGCGATTAAATGAAGGTTTTATTCATCGCATTCTCTATCAACGACCTTTAGGGATTTTGAAATATGCTATGACCTTAGATGGCAAAATCGCAACCACGGCTGGTCATAGTGCTTGGGTCACAAATCAAGATGCTCGCACTGAGGTTCATCAATTGCGAGCCGCTTGTGATGCGGTGATTGTTGGTGGGAATACGGTGAGAAAAGATAACCCTTACTTAACTAGCCATCAAGTGGCGGCTCATAATCCCCTGCGAGTGGTGATGAGTCGTAGTCTGAATTTACCAGAACAAGCTCGGCTATGGGATACTCAAGAAGCTCCAACTTTAGTTGTCACGGCAGTTGGTAGTTCACAGGCTTTTCAAAAAATGCTGCTGTCAAAAGGGGTGGAAGTGGTGGAATTTAACTCACTCACACCAGAAGCAGTTATGAGTCATTTATATGAGCGCGGTTTTTGTAGCGTGCTATGGGAATGTGGTGGTATTTTAGCAGCTAGTGCGATCGCTCAAGGCGCAGTCCAAAAAATTATGGCATTTATCGCTCCCAAAATTATTGGTGGAGATCATGCTCCTACACCTGTGGGAGAATTAGGTTTAACCAATATGACTGAAGCGTTACTTTTAGAGCGTGTCAGTTGGCGTGTTGTTGGTAATGATTGCTTAGTGGAAGGTTATTTACCAGTAAAAATTAAATAACTAGCATAGATACTCAACTATGATTGTTGGCGTTCATAAGCTAAATCACGAATCAGAGTCAGCCGAGATTGAATGTAATCACACAAGAAATCAATTTCATGGGCATCTAAAAAGGCTTGATTAGTAATTTGCTTAACCAACCACTGAACCAAACTAGCATCATCAAGCTGTAAGAGGGTTACTGTGTGGGTGGCTTCAACGATAGACCAAAACTGACGCATGATTGTGGGAGTCATTAGACCTCTATTTAATCATTAATTTAGTTATTTTCAGATTATACAATTCTGATATTAATTAACTGCCTAAATCTACAACTAGATATAACTATTATTAAAAATTTAATAAATGACCAAATATTTTGCTTAAAATGAAGAAATGTCAAGTTATATGAATTAACAAAAATTTACTTAACTCAGATCACAATTGGTAATTAGTAAAAATTCTTGTTTGTTGGTTTTTAGCATTTTTACTAATTTTGATCAATACAATAACGAACCACTTCAGAACGCTCCAGGACATTGAGAGATAAGGGTTTGAGAGGTTTGTGCATCAGTCATAAAGTTTATTAACTTCCAATTTCAGATTTTTTGTACTAAAGTAAATGTAACCAGGTTATCTATATTTTTACAAGATGACAAAGTAATGGTTCAACCTGATAACATAAGGAATGCGGTTGAGGAAAACTTCTCAACGTTTCACTCTATTGATCTAAATAGCATAAATCAATATTGCCAAAACAATTCTGTTGGCAAAATGTTACCTGATGCTTTTTACATTCATATTTTAGCTTTACATACTCTTGACCCTTGGCTTCAGGAATATGAAAGCCGCGCTCGTAGTGCCTTACCTAAAGTCCAGTCGGCGACTCTAGTTAAATTTAGCACTAATAAACCCAAGATTTCCTATCTATTTTATCCTGATTTTGATACTGATCCTCATCCGGCTTTACAAGCTAGTATTCAGGTTGACTTAGAAACTCTAGAAGTTGGTTATCGGGATTACAGCGATTCGGAAAATCCCCCCATTCTTCACCGCAAAGAAACTTTTGTGACTCCAGAATATCCCCTCTATGAAGAGTTTGCCGCTTTAACTCGCGCTCAAGTTGCTTTAGGTTTACTTAATCACACTAAAGGAATTGGCACTAAGTTGGGTTGGGAACAACGGCTACAAGTGTTTGGGGTGGAAGTTCAAGGACATTGCTTAATTAAACGGGACCGCAGTCCCATAACTACAAATATAGTTCCCAAAATAGAGCGCCATAGAGCCGCTATTATTCGTCCTGATTTATCTCGTCCTGTGCGTTTGGCTTTAGAATCAAGCTTATTTAGTCCAGAAACTACCTTTTTTGATTATGGTTGTGGACATGGTGGAGACGTTACCCGCATTGCTGAACAGGGTTATATAAGTTGTGGCTGGGACCCTTATTACTCTGCACATACGCCTAAAGTAGCTGCGGATATTGTGAATATTGGTTTTGTGATTAATGTCATTGAACACATGAGTGAGCGGCGAGAAGCTTTAATCCAAGCTTGGGAACTGACTCAAAAAGTCCTACTGGTAGCCGCCCAAGTGTTGATATCTGATATTAAGCGGGGTGTAATTGCTTATGGTGATGGCATTATCACTAGTCGTAACACATTTCAGAAATATTATGAACAAGAAGAATTAAAAATTTACATTGACCAAGTATTAGGAGTTGATGCAATTCCTGTGGCTTTGGGGGTTTATTTTGTCTTCCGAGATGATGCTGAAGCGGAGTTATTTCGCGCTTCTCGGTTCCGTTCCCACGCGACTACTCCCAGAATCCGTCTTTGTGTAAAACGGTTTGAGGAACATCAGGAATTATTAACGCCGTTAATGAATTTTCTCACGGAACGCGGAAGGCTGCCTATGAAGGGAGAATTACCTCAAGCAGCGGAAATTGCTGAGGAATTTGGGAGTTTACGCCGGGCTTTTAATGTCATTATACAGGCAACTGACTCGGATGAATGGCAAGCGATCGCAGACAAACGCCGTCAAGATTTGATGGTTTATTTAGCACTGTGCAATTTTAGCCGTCGTCCCCGATTAGGACAATTAACCCCAGCAGTACAAGAAGATATTCTGGGTTTATATAGTAGTTACAAACAAGCCTGTTTAGATGCTGACCAAATGTTACGCAGTTTGGGAAATACAGAACTCATTATTAAACGTTGTCAAGAAAGCAAAGTTGGGAAAAAATTACCTAATTCCCTTTGGGTTCACATTTCTGCATTACAAGCAGTTGACCCTTTATTACGTCTTTATGAAGGTTGCGCTAGTCGCACTCTTGGACGGTTAGAAGAAGCAAATGTGATTAAATTCCATCTGAAAACACCGAAGATTTCTTATTTATTTTATCCTGATTTTGATATTAATCCTCATCCCATTTTATCAAAAGTCATGACAATTGATTTGCGAGATTTGCACGTTACTTATCAAGATTATGATCTGGAAGATGACCCCCTAATATTACACCAAATAGATGCTTTAGTTACTCCCGATTATCCCCAGTATGAGAAATTTGTCAAACTAACTCGTCAAGAAGAAGATAGGGGACTTTTAGACAATTGGCGCAGTATTAGTCATGTTTCTGGCTGGAAAAAATGCTTAAAAGAAAATTGTACTGTTATTGATGGTTATAGGTTATTTTGGGCTAAAGATGCAGATGCTTATAAGTTGAAAGCACTTAAGGCAGCTTTGAGAACTAGACAAAGAAGGAAGAATGTTTGTCACGCAGAGGCGCAGAGTCACGGAGAGGAGGAATAGAGGGTTTTTTGAGTTTGTTTTGCTAGTTTTATCCAGTTTTCGATTCCCTTTTTTGTGGGGATTCCTGAATTATTAAATGTCCAAATATCTCGTTTGTGTTGAATTCCATAACTAATGTGAATTGGTTGGTGGGAACTGTAAAAATAGAGGGAATCAAAGGGTAGTTTTGTTTGTAATATCCATTCTACTAGTTCTGTGCTGGGTAAGTCTGTAATCAGAAAATCACAAGCCGCACCTAATCTTTCACAGTAGTATTTACCGTTTTTATTGATTTCATGGCTGAGATGTTGGTCTAGATTAGGGGCTACTCGCCCATTTTTTTGACCTGTAACTGGGTCTTTTTTCTCAAGATACTTTTTTAAGTCTGGGGAACAAAAACCATAGGTAAGCCGAAATTTTTCTCTACCAAAATAATCTATAATTGGGTCAATGATAAATTTATTTAAATCCTGTAAGGCGGGAATTACTTCTGGTAGATTTTGCGGATAGGGATTGATATTTTCGGCATATTTATGATAGGTTTGTGTGCAGGTACAAAATTCTTCTAAAGTTAGATATTTTCCTAAGTTTAAATTGTGAGTATTCATAAATACTGGATAGCGATGAGAGTGGCGATTCTATTGTAGCATTTGCTAAATTTCCGTTTTATTAATTGCTTAGAAGTTAACAAATGTGAATAATTTGATAATTGGAGATGTATTTATGGTTAGATTAAATAAACGACGAAGTTAAACTATATTTTCAATCATTAATTTTTAATTTTTAATTTTTAATTACTAACTACCAAGGTCTAAAAAGTATGAATGTTCAAGAACTTTTAGCTAGGTACGCGACAGGAGAAAGAAGTTTTAACTGTATTGCGTTACCAGGAGCAAATCTCCAAGGAGTCAACTTGGGTGGTGTAGACTTCGGTAGAGCAGATTTAAGAGGCGCAAATCTAACAGCAGCTTCTTTAAGTGGAGCTAATTTGAGTAAGGCAAATCTCCAAGGAGCAACATTAGAAAGAGCGCATTTATCTGAAGTTATTCTCTGTGGTGCTGATTTAACTCAAGCTACATTAACAACGGCTCATTTAAATGAATCAGACCTCAGTGGTGCATTGTTAAGTGGTGCTAACTTGTGTGATGCTAATTTACACATGGCTTCAATTTCCGCAGCCAATTTGCAGGGTGCAAACCTCAGCGGTGCAAAAATGGGGGGTGTGAGAATGTGGAAAGCAGATTTACAAGGTGCAGATTTGAGTGGTGCTGATTTAAGCGAGGCTAATTTGTGCGAAGTGAATTTAACTGGAGCTAATTTGGATGATACAGATATGAGTGAAACTTTCTTAACTGGGGCGATTATGCCTGATGGTAGCATTCATAGTTGATGTTTGGCATTGCTGATGCTGATTAGAATATGAATACGTCTCACGCAAAGGCGCAAAGGCGCAAAGGTGAAGATTTCACATTTTAATATGGCTATCAGCAACGCCGATTATTTGGCTTTTGCTTGGCTTTTAGCCTGTTCTAAGGCTATTTCTTTCATGGCTTGATAAGAATTGATGTTTGAACTGCCTTCAATAGCTTTAACAGCCAAATCTTGAACTTGTTTGAGGGCAGATTCTAGTTGTCTGGAAAGGTTTTCTAGTCGGGTTTGTTGATTAGTAATTGTCTGTTCTAAGGACTGTAATCTTTGCTCATAAAAGCGTTTTTGTCCTTCTACTTCTCTCCCATACAAATCTGATTTTACTTTGGCTTGATAACTGGCAATTCCTTTCCCTTCTTCTGTCGCTTTTTTGAGAGCAGTTTCCTTATCTTTGGGAAATGCTTCTACTTTAGCTTTCAATTCTGCAAATTCTTTTTCCCTGTCAGCAATTGTTTTTTCTCGTTCACTCCATTGTTTTTCTGTTGTTTGTTTCTGTTCTTCCAGTTGGTTATTTAATAACTTTTGTTCCTGTGCATATTCATCATTTGTTAACTTGCGTTGCAGTTCTAAATCATATTTATATTCTGCTGAATCTCGTTGTCGAGTGCGGTTGAGATTTTCATTGCGTTCTTTAATAGTTCGTTGATATTCTTCCTGTTCTTTTTGCCAATTATTATTCAGTTCTAAAACTTCTTGAGATAAAATTTCATAGCGTTGACTATATTCCTCCTGGTAAGCTTTTTCATTATCTTCATAAGCTTGAATCAAAGTATCTAAAATATCTTCAGAAACTTCTAAATTATGTAATTGGGATAATTGAGCAACTTCCTCTTCTACAACTTGCTGAATTTCTGCTAATTTAGAAGCCTTTGTCGTGAGTTGTTCTGATAATTCATTCGCAGCACTACCAAACCCTAGCTGAATATTAGCTAAACTTTGAATGGTATTATTCATCTTTTGTTGAATAGTAGTAGTTTGAGTCATAGCTATTTTAGGTTCTGGTTTAGATTCTGGTTTTGGCTGTTCTTTAGGTTTTTGTTCTAATTGACTTTTGAGTGCAGTTTGTTCTTTAAGTAATTCTTCATAAGCTTGAAGAATGTCGGCTTTCGTATTTTTATCAGTGAGTTTTTTGCCTGCCATTATTTACCTCAAAATTATTCAAATTTTCTATTTTCTATTTATTGGTGGAACTATCAAAAGCTCTCATTGCTAAATCTTGAGCTTGTTTTAAAGCAGTTTGTAATTGAGCCGCAATACCTTCAATTTGCTCAGTTTGTTTGACAATTGTTTCTTCGAGGGATTTTGTTTTTAATTCATAACTCTGTTTAGTTGATTCCCATTCTTTCTCAAATAAATCAACTTCAACTTTAGCTTTTTGGCTAGTTTCTTTAATAGCCTCTTCCCTAGCTTTTTTAATTGCTTCTTCCAATTCTGTGGGAAATTTAACAGCCTGTTGTTGATATTCAGTAAATAACTTTTGATGATCAGTTAAAGTTTTCTCCCTTTCAGTCCAGTCTTTCCCTTTTTGTTGAGTAGTTTCTGTAATTTCCCTTTCTAAATTGCGTTTTTTAGCCTCATAAGCATCTGTGGTGAGTTTATGGGTAGTTGCTAATTTATATTGATATTCTTCCTGTTCTTGCTGCCTATCTTTAGTCAATAACTCATTATAGGCTTGCAATTTTTCAGTAAACTCTATTTGTTCTTTTTGCCATTCTTTTCTTTTTGCTGCTGCTTCTTTTTCCAAAGCTTCTTTTCTAGTTGCCGTATCCTGTTCTAGAACTTTTAATTTTTCCTGATGTTCTTGAGTGAAAATATCTAAAGTATCGGCAACAATTCTAATTTGTCTCAGTTCTTGTAACCGTTGTGTTTCAATCTCTATAGCTCTATTTAATTCATCTAATTTAGTATTCTCTTGAGCTAATTTTTCTGCCAGTGCATTCACAATACCGCCAAATTCTAACTGTAAATCAGCTAAACCTTTCACAATACTATCAACAGTATAAGTGGAAGCTGCGGCGAGAATTTCCTGGTTTTTTACCTTTTCAGCTTCTTCCTGTTTAGTAGCTATTTTGGCATCAAGTTTTTTCCTTTCTGCACGAATTTCTTGAAAAGATTGTACCAGTTGTTGTTTGTTATCTTTAACTGCACCTGTGGTCATTTTTCAACTTCCTTAAATTAGTTAGTTATTCCCTGTTTTCTGTGATGGTACTTTTGTACTAAGAGTGTAATTGACAAATCTGCAATTGTCAAGATAAGGTTAGGGATTACTGATATAAAAATTTACAATTTAACAAAATACAAAGAAAAACAAAATAAATCTATCGTTGGTATGATTTATAATATACTAGGTTTTGTTATACACTGAAAAAATTAATGTATACCAGTGAATTAGCTAAATATTCTGTGAGAACGGATATTGGACAAACCAGCCGTATCCTGATAGTCGAAGACGAAGAACTGATTCGGGAAATGTTAGTTGTCGCTTTGGAAGGGGAAGGATACGAGGTAATCACAGCTAGTGATGGCCGAGCCGCGATAGAATATCTGAAAAGTTATGAAAATAATTCTGAAGAATTATCTTTAGACTTAGTGCTATTGGATTTGATGTTACCGCAAATTAATGGTCTAGATATTTGCCGTTTTTTGCGTCACCAAGGCAACTCAGTGCCGATTTTAATGCTCAGTGCGAAAGGTAGTGAAACTGACAGAGTATTGGGTTTAGAAGTGGGTGCTGATGACTATTTGACAAAACCATTTAGTATGCGGGAATTAGTAGCCCGGTGTCGGGCGTTACTTCGCCGCCAGCGTTTAAGTGCATTACCACAAGTTCCTGTCCTCAAGCACAAAGATATAACTTTAAATGCTCAAGAGTGTCGGGTAACTGTGCGTGGAGAAGAGGCGAATTTGTCTCCCAAGGAGTTCCGGCTGTTAGAATTATTTATGAGTTATACCCGTCGGGTATGGTCACGGGAGCAATTGTTAGATCAGATATGGGGGCCAGATTTTGTTGGGGATAGCAAAACTGTGGATGTTCATATCCGCTGGTTACGGGAGAAGTTGGAAGAAGATCCCAGCCATCCAGAATATATTATTACTGTGAGAGGTTTTGGCTACAGATTTGGTTAATTGTTGACGATAGTTGTTAGTTTTGATTAATCACAAAGCAACTAACGACTTCAATGTTTTTACTGGGATTTTTACTGGGTTTAGCTGTCGGGCTTGGTTTTTGGGTTTGGCAACAGGTTCATCTGAACTGGTATTTAGAGCGATTACTGCAACCGTTAAGTTGCCATTCCCATAAAATTACCAACATTAAACTGCTGCTGAGACCTCGCTTACGGCAGGAAATTTCTATTGTCAATAGACAGCAACAAGATTTGCAGCAGTCATTATCCACTTATCAAGAATTGCTAGATTTTGCCCCCCTGGGATATTTGCAGGTAGACGAAGAAAATCAACTGCTGTGGTGCAATCAGCAAGCGCGGGAAATTTTATATCTCCAAAGATGGCAACCAGGACAGGTGCGGTTGTTGCTAGAGTTAGTCAGATCCTATGAATTAGATCAGTTAATTGAACAAACTCGTGATTGGCAAAAGCCCCAGGTGCAAGAATGGGTTTTTCATCCTTCTTGTGAAGATGCCAAGGTAATGACAGCAGTAAAATCCATGTTTTTGCGGGCTTCTAGTTTACCTTTACCAAAAGGACAGGTGGGGGTATTTTTGGAAAATTGTCAACCTGTGCTAGATATGAAGCAAGACAGAGATCGCTCTTTTTCCGATTTAGCCCATGAACTGAGAACGCCCCTCACGGCAATTCGTTTAGTAGTGGAAACTCTCCTCACCCGCTTAGAACCACCTTTAGACCGTTGGGTTAATAGGCTGATGCAAGAAGTTGACCGACTGATTAATTTGGTACAAAGTTGGTTGGAACTGACGCAAATGGAAAATAATCCCACCATGCAGTTAAATTTAGAAATGGTGGAAATGCGATCGCTGATCACCTCAGCATGGGAAACTCTAGAACCAATTGCCCAACGTCAGTCTTTGAACGTAACCTATTCTGGTCTAGAAAGCATCTGCATTCAAGCAGATAAATCTCGACTTTATCAAGTATTTATCAACTTGCTAGATAATAGCATCAAATATAGCCCAGCGGCGACAACTATTGACATTGAGACTAAAATAATTTCTACTGATAACGGCCAAATGTTGGAAATAAATATTATTGACTCCGGTGTGGGCTTTGCTGTTGCCGACTTACCTCATGTATTTGAAAGGTTTTACCGAGGTGATAAAGCCCGTTATCGTTCACCAGTCAATGAAGTAAATTCTACAACCGGAATTGTCGGCAGTGGCTTGGGTTTAGCCATTGTCCAGCAAATAGTCATTGCTCATGGTGGTGTAATTAAAGCCATGAACCATCCAAAAACAGGTGGCGCTTGGATACAAGTTCAATTTTCTCAAATCATGACAAATTCGCCTAGTCAAGACTATAGTTAAAAAATTATATCCTCTTTTGATATGACCAGTGTGAAAACTGTCTTTCATCCACCAAACCATGAAATACCGCAAATAGAACGCTCTATTAGGCGTTTAGAACGGGATTTACTGCGTATGGGTGCTTTAGTAGAGCAATCATTTCGGCTCAGTCACCAAGCCCTATTTGCCGGTGATTTAATCGCAGCAGAACAAATACCCCGATTAGATAAAAAAATTGATCGCTTTTATCGGCAAATAGAATCAGACTGCACCACGATTATTATCCGTCAAGCACCCACAGAAAAAGATTTGCGGTGTATAAGTGCTTTTATGCAGTTAGTTCGTGATTTAGAACGCATTGGGGATTATGCCCAGGATTTAGCGGAAATTGCCATTAAACTCTTTCCCTATCCTCAACATAGTTCTTTACCAGAAATTGCGATTATGTCTCAACACGCCCAAGCAATGTTAGCAACTTGCTTGGTCGCTTTGGCAGACTTAGATGAAACCAGTGGGCAACGAATGAAGCAATTAGATGATGCTGTAGATAATGCTTATGAGGATATTTATCAAACCTTTGCCCACCAAGAAAATGTTCCCGGAGTAATTGAGCCAATTCTCCTCTTAACTTTAGCAATTCGTTGTTTGGAACGCATGGCAGATCACGCTACTAATATCGCGCAACGAGTCACGTATATTGTTACAGGTCAACGTTGTTAAATTGGATTCTGGGGAGAAATTAATTCACAATTCCCATCAAAACTCCTCCCCACCACATATATCACTATTTAAACGCATAAAAATATACATTTAACTTAAAGATCATCTATTCTTAAACTTCTGAATATGAGATTTTGAATAGATAAATATGAATAGAAACAATAGATTACTCTTGACAAAACGGGCTGATTAATAAACTCAGTATAATCTTATGTTTACCCAACCATAAATAAATCATAACTTTGTATAAAATTCTCATGTTTACTTGTGTTAAGTGTTATTTATGTTGTACAATCTCCACAGAACATTTATGTGTAACTTCTTTAGTCGAGAATTTACCATAAGCTGGATTCGTTTAGGTGTGAGAGAGATTGAAATTTATGAAAAAAGCATTCTGGAATATCCTTAAAGTTAGCCCCGCTATTGCTTTGAGCTTAGTAACTGGTAATAGTGCCTTTGCTGGTGAAGCTAACGAACAAGTAACAAGTGTTGCTCAGTTGTCCCAAGATTCCAACAACCTGGGTCAAGTAACATCTGTTTCTCAATTTTCCGACGTACAACCCACAGATTGGGCGTTTCAAGCTTTACAATCCTTAGTTGAACGTTATGGTTGCGTAGCTGGTTATCCTAACGGTACTTTCCGTGGTAATCGCGCTTTGAGTCGGTATGAATTTGCCGCTGGTTTAAATTCTTGCTTAGACCGCGTTAATGAACTCATTGCTACAGCTACTGCTGACATGGTGAGCAAGCAAGATTTAGCCACCTTACAGCGTTTACAAGAAGAATATTCTACTGAATTAGCAACTCTGCGTGGTCAGGTAGACGCTTTAGAAGCTCGGACAAGTGAACTGGAAGCGAATCAGTTCTCCACCACCACCAAGCTCAAAGGTGAGGCTCTTTTCACCGTATCTCAGGCTTTTGGGGATAAAAAAGCAGGTGCAACAACAGATTTAGATTCCAACACCACTTTTGGCAACCGTGTCCGTTTAAGCTTAGAAAGTAGCTTTATGGGTACAGATAAATTACAAACACGGTTAAATGCAGGTAATATTACTAATAATTCCAGTGTAACAGGAACTAACATGACTCGGTTGGGTCATGACGTTAGTGGTAATAACAGTGTAACTATTGACAAACTCAACTACGCTTTCAATTTGAGTGATAAAATCAACGTTAAAATTGATGCTGTTGGCGCTGAATTTAACGAAAACATAGAAGTTTTCAACCCTGACTTTAAAAGTAGTGGTACAGGCGCTTTATCTCGTTATGGACGTTTCAGCCCTATTTATCGTCAAGCAGGTGATGGTGCTGGTATTACCGTTAATGTCAAGCCTACTGAAGCTTTCACCTTAAGTGCAGCCTATGTTGCAACAAATAGAAATAGTGCTGCTGACCCTATCGGAGGAAAAGGACTATTCGATGGTAGTAACACCATCCTTGGTCAATTGGCTTTCAAGCCCAACAAAGCCATTAACCTTGGTCTAACCTACGCCCATACTTATGCAGGTACGGATGGCAGTCTCTTTGGTTCTACTGGCAGTAGTATTGCTAATAATCCCTTCAGTGGTGTCAAAACTGAATCCAACAACTATGGTGTGCAACTTAGCTTGCAACCAAGTAAGAATATTACTCTTGGGGGTTGGGGTGGTTACACATCTGCCAGCACTTTAAATGGTAGTGGCAGCAATGCAGATATTTGGTACTGGGCTGGTACTTTGGGAGTAAAAGACTTTGGTAGACAAGGCAATACCTTGGGTTTAATCTTCGGTCAACCACCTAAATTAACTGGTGGTAAAAACGTTGCTGCTGACTCCGGCACTTCTTATCATTTAGAAGGTTTGTACAAAATGAAGCTTTCCGACAATATTCTTGTTACCCCTGGTGTATTGGTAATCTTCAATCCTGAGCATAACGACAATAACAGCACTGAATATGTTGGTACTCTACGGACTACCTTCAGCTTCTAGAATCAACTTAGGTTAGTCCTTAGGATTTTGTATTAGGGGTTTAGCATTGCTAAACCCCTATATTTTTTAATTCTATTTTTCCCCAGATAAATCTGTTGGTGGTCTATCATTACTCCAAGCCCACCAGACGTAATTGCAATGACAATGATAGAATTCTTGCCACTTCCGACGACGATCTGCGGTAGTTACAGGCGATCGCCTATTTAACCACACATTAACGGCTTCTCGACTACTAGCGTGGCATTTGGGACAATGAAATTGATAGGCGTGTACTGCTTGATTTGTCCATTCTGGCGGATTCGGATCAAAAGCGTCCATATAAATATAAAGTGTAATCTTAAGTAGTCAATGAATATACATAATTATCACTAATAATGGATGCTATGGAGCCAAATATTGAAATTCGTCGTTTGTTAGATGTGATGCCTGCTTCTGGGCGCATGATGACTAAAATCGTCAGTAAACCAGAACAAAAACAGGTAATAGATGCTGCTTTTCCCCTGCCTTTAAGTCAAGCAAGACCGATATATATTAATTTCGATTTGTGGCGACGGTTAACAAAACCCCAACGAGATTTACTCCTATTACAGAAGGTAAGCTGGTTAATAGGGGTGAAATGGTTACAACCTAATATTTATCAAGGTGTGGTGTTAGCGGGGCTTGTGGGGGGAATACTGGAAGCAGTCCAGTCTGATGTGGTAGGTGTGGTCATAGCTGGGGGATTAAGTGCTGTAGCGGCTATGCGGATTTGGCGCATGAATAAATCCCAAGAAGCAGAATTAAATGCTGATACAGCCGCTATTAGAATCGCCCAAAGACGGGGTTATTCAGAAACGGAAGCCGCCCAACATTTGTTAACAGCGATTGAAACAGTAGCGACAATAGAAGGGCGTTCTGGTTTAAATTTTAGTGAATTAATTCGTTGTCAGAACCTGAAAGCAATTGCTGGTTTATCACAAGTTGGTATTCCTAAAAATTATCAATAGATTTACAGCGGAGTGAAAAAATTGACATTTGAGTAATTAAAATTTACGTAAGGGTTTAGCAATCCTAAACCCTTACCATAACCAGCAATTCGGCATCAGAAATACTTTAGTGTTTGACTGCTGCTAACCAAACCTGTAAATCATTTAAACTGGTAAAATCTAACAATGCTTCACTCAAATTTTCCATTACAGGTAAAGGTAAAGCCAAAATAGAAACGCGTAGTTCTTCTGGTAATTCTCCAAACCGTTTTGTTAACTGTCGAATAACTAGATTGAAAGTTGCTTGTTCTATTCCTTCTTGTTTAATTTCTCTGTAAGCGCGACTTCTTTCTAATGAAATTCCTAGCATGACTTCAACCTCCCTTAAAGTAAGTTTTTCAAATTTGTACATCATTATTGTCGTGATCATTTCTATTATGACCTGACTTGATAAAGATGACGTTTCTTGATTACTTTTTGTTAACAAATACCTGGCTGCTTCTGGTGCTTGACTTTCTTCTAAAGTTGTCAGTACCATTAATGCTACCCATACAGGTAATTGGTGAATGTCTCCCAATTCATCTAAATATATTCTATGTACTTGGTCGCTGTTTAGCAATGCCCGATGAGGGTAAATATCACCTTGTTCTGTGTTGCGAGTTGGATAAATTACTACTGCTTGCCAATCACTAAATCTATTGCGGTTACGATAGAAATATAAATGAGATTCGGCAAATACTCTTTCATAAAGTTGTTCATCTTTTTGAAACTGTACTTCACAAAAATATACTACTCCTGGACTATCATTTTCTGGTGGTAAAAACACGCCATCAATTTCAAATTTAGGTTCTTTAACTGCTACGGAATCGAATCTATAGTTATCGGCATTTTTTGGCGGTTGTGCTAATAGTTGAAATAGCACAGATGGATATTGTTGGAATAGTTTGTAAAAAATGGAATCTCTACGCATGAAGCACCTGATATTTTAAAAACATTGGATAAAGGATGATATTCTTGAATAAGATACTTCACATACCTTTTATAAGTTATGAATTATAAATTATCACGAATGGAGGCGATTCAATCGCCAATTATTCCGGTGGTGGGAGAATTAATTAAAAACTCTCCAGGAACAATTTCTTTAGGACAAGGTGTGGTTCATTATCAGCCACCATTAACAGCAATTGAACTATTACCAAAATTCCTTTCTGAACCCAAAAATCATCTTTATCAAGCTGTTGTCGGGATTCCTGAATTATTAACAGCATTAGCGGCAAAATTATCAATATTCAATGGGATTGATATTAACGATGAAAATGCTATTGTGGTGACAGCAGGTAGCAATATGGGGTTTATGAATGCTATTTTAGCAATTACTTCTCCCGGTGATGAAATTATCTTAAATACTCCCTACTATTTTAATCATGAAATGGCGATTAAAATGGCGGGTTGTCATCCGATATTAGTTGCCACAGATACAGATTATCAATTAATTCCCCAAGCTATAGCCGCAGCAATTACAAATAAAACCCGTGCAGTGGTGACGATTTCTCCGAATAATCCCACAGGGGTAATTTATGCAGAGTCAGCATTAAAACAAGTTAATCAAATTTGTCGAGATAGGGGAATTTATCATATTAGTGATGAGGCTTATGAATATTTTACTTATGACGGTATAAAACATATTTCTCCTGGGTCATTTATAGGCAGTAATCAATATACAATTTCTCTTTTTAGTTTATCAAAAGCTTATGGTTTTGCTAGTTGGCGAATTGGTTATATGGTAATTCCCCAACATTTATTAACTGCTGTAAAAAAAGTCCAAGATACTATTTTAATTTGTCCACCTGTGGTTTCTCAATATGCAGCTTTGGGTGCATTACAAGTAAAAGATGATTATTTAAAAGATAATATTCGGACAATTTCTCAAGTTCGAGAAATAGTGATTCATGCACTAGAATCTTTGGAAGATTTATGTACTATTACAACTGCTAATGGTGCATTTTACTTTTTCTTGAAAGTGCATACCAAAATTAACGATTTGGAATTAGTGAAAAAACTGATTCAAGAATATAAAATAGCGGTGATTCCGGGAACAACCTTTGGGATGGAAGATGCTTGTTATTTGCGGGTTGCTTATGGTGCATTACAAGCAGATACAGCCAAAGCAGGTATAGAAAGATTAGTCAAAGGTTTGCAAAGTATCGTATTATAACCACATAACAAAAATTAACACTCGTATTTTTATCTATGAGTCAAATAGTTTGGATAGCAAGACACGCTAACCGTCTCGATTTCGTATATCCCGATTGGTTTCTCACCGCCGAAAGACGGTATGATCCACCTTTGTCAGATGATGGTATAATTCAGGCGCAGCAATTAGCAAAACGACTGAAGGGGAAAAAAATCACCCATATTTTTGCTTCTCCGTTTTTGCGAACTATCCAAACTGCCAATGCGATCGCTGAAGTTTTGGATTTACAGATTAAACTAGAAGTAGGTTTGAGTGAATGGCTTAATCCTGAATGGATGACTGAAGAACCAGAAAAACTCTCAACTTCAGCTTTAGTAAAATTATTTCCCAGAATTGATACTAGCTACACATCACGCATAGCTGCAAAATACCCGGAAACTCATGAAAAGGTGCGGGAACGTTCAGCGCAAACTGCCAGGTGTCTATCTACTGAATTTTCCCCCCATGATATCCTATTGGTGGCACATGGTGCTTCTGTGTTGGGTGCAGCCATGGGATTAGTGGGAGACATCGCTAAAACTGAAGTTAAAGCTTCTCTATGTTCTTTGGTAAAAGTTGTGCGTCAAGATTCAGAATGGTTGCTAGAACTAAAGGGAGATACTTCCCATTTGACGAAAGTTGAGGAATTGGTGCGATTTGTGTAAATATTTTAATGGGGATTTTCTCTAAATCGCAACTGATACTAACTAAGCAAAAGTAACTTACTAGCTGATAAATTTTATGACATTGCTACTAGCCGGAGACATAGGCGGAACAAAAACGAT
This sequence comes from Anabaena sp. UHCC 0187, assembly GCF_009712035.1. GTDB lineage: Bacteria > Cyanobacteriota > Cyanobacteriia > Cyanobacteriales > Nostocaceae > Dolichospermum. Next base: position 160,021 of record NZ_VILB01000010.1, read on the forward strand.
TTTGCGCTTGGTGGAATTCTCAGAAACACTAGGTTTAAAAACTCTGCATGAAGAGAGTTTTCGCAGTGGAGATTTTCCCGACTTAGTTCCCATAGTCCAAAAGTTTTTGACTAATGCTAACTCTAGCACACCAGAAAAAGCTTGTTTTGCGATCGCCGGGCCTGTAGTAGAAAATACTGCTAAGTTAACTAATTTATCATGGTTTTTGGATACAGATCGTTTAGCAAAAGAATTGGGTATTCTTTCGATTTCCCTAATTAATGACTTTGCGGCTGTGGGTTATGGGATTTTTGGTTTAACTAAACAGGATTTACTGACTTTGCAAGTTGGTAAATATCAACCAGCAGCACCAATGGCTGTAATTGGTGCAGGAACTGGGTTAGGACAGGGATTTTTGATTAAACAGGGAAATCAATATCAAGTCTTTCCTTCCGAGGGTGGACACGCAGATTTTGCCCCTCGCAATGAGTTAGAGTTTCAACTGTTGAAATATATTGTAGATAAATATAATATTCAACGAGTTTCTGTAGAAAGAGTTGTTTCTGGTTTGGGGATTCCGGCTATTTACCAATTTTTACGAGATCAACAAATAGCCACTGAATCTCCAGAAATTGCCCAAGCAGTCAGAACTTGGGAACAAGAAGCACAGACAACCGAAAAAACCCTTGATCCTGGTGCTTTTATTGGGAGTGCGGCACTGGAAAAAAGTGATCGCCTTTCTGAACAAACCATGCAATTATTTGTGGAAGCTTACGGTGCAGAAGCCGGCAATCTAGCACTCAAACTCCTACCCTATGGAGGATTATACATTGCTGGTGGTATCGCTCCTAAAATCTTACCTTTAATGCAAAATGGTAGTTTCCTGGTGAATTTTACCCAAAAAGGGAGAATGGGTTCTCTTCTGGCAGAAATCCCCGTGCATATAATTCTTAATCAACAAGTCGGATTAATTGGTGCGGCTTTGTCTGCCTCTAGGTTATAACTAGCAAGAACAGTAAAATCTGCATCTACAAATTTTATAACTTATGAATAGCAAAATTTTACTATCTTTGATTGCTGCCACTTTTTTATCTAGCGGTTACGCTGTCGCTGGGGTGCATTCACCTAAACCGACAATTACCGAGAAAAGGCCCATTATTCCTCAAGTAGTACAGCCTAAATGGCGGGAATTCACCGCACCAGATGGACATTTTACAGTTTTAATGCCCGGAATGCCTAAACGGAAAACCCAAATTCAAAAAACCTATATGGGGGAAATAAAATTAGAAATATTTTTAATCCAACCACCAGAACAAGAAGCTGCATATATAGTTACATACAATGAATTTCCTCATAGCTATGTGCAGATGAATAGCCCTCAAAAAATTATGGATGAAGCCCAATATGTAGAATTAACAACTACCAAAAGTAGATTATTAAATCAGCGGAATATTCGCAGTTCTAACTTTCATCCTGGCAAAGAAATTGAATATGTCAATGCCATAGGTAAAGTTACGAAAACTAGGATGTTTATTGCTCATAATAGATTATATAAAGTTATGGCAATCACTTCTAAAAAACAGCATGAAACTTTAAATAAAACTATTACAGGCTATTTAAATTCCTTTAACTTGGTTGTTAGACCTTAATTGGAAATTGGTAATTAGCATCAGCAACCCTTCAACCCTTACTTAAAAATTAAATCTAAACGTTGCTGGGCTGCTTTCAAAGCTTGTTCTGGAGAACTTTTACTCAAGAGTACAGCTTCAATTGCCCGTCCTAAACTGTCAGAAATGCGAGTATAGTTAGGAAAAATAGGGCGAGAACGTCCATATTTAGCTTGATCTAAAAATACTTGAATTTGTGGTTGTTTCTGGAGAAATTCTTGATAAGCTGGACTTTGACGAGATTTTAAATTTATCGGTAAATAGCCAGTTCCTAAAGCTAATTCTGTTTGAAAATCGGCACTTAAAGTATATTCCACAAACTTAAAAGCCGCTTGTTCTCGTTCTGGTGTGGTTTTAAATAAGAAGAGATTTTCACCACCAATCACAGTAGCCGGTTTTTGATTCATGGGAATGGGAAAAACTGCAAAATCTACACCACTTTGTTTAAATTCTCCCAAACTCCAAGGGCCAGTTACCTGCATTGCCACTCTACCCTTGACCAGACTTTCGATTTCATAACCCCGTTCTATGCCAGATAAAACAGCCGAACCATCTTTAATTAAATTTTGCCATAATTCCAAAGCAGCGATCGCCCCTTGATTATTTTCCAAAACCACATCTGCTGCACTTTGAGAATTATCACTTACCAATTTACCACCACCACTCCACATAAATGGCAACCAGGTAAATACTGTAAATTCTCCCTTACCCGCAGGTAGTATAATTCCATGTTGATTGATTTTTCCATCATGATTAGTATCACGAGTTAATTGTTTCGCAACTTGTCGCAATTCCTCCCAAGTCTGCGGTAACTTCGTGATTCCTGCATCTTTAAACAAACTAGGACGGTAATAAACACCAACGTTATTTGTGGCAAATGGCACAGACCAAGTTTGATTTTTATACTTCATAGATGTCCACAAAGCCGGATCTATTTCGTCTTTCACCTTTGACTTAGCTAATTTATCATCCAAAGGTAAAAGCACCCCCAATTCCACCAATTGACCGCCAATTGTGGGATTAAACCATAATAAATCAGGCGGTGCATTTCCAACTACAGCCGCTAAAATCTTTGGCATTTGCTGATCTTGTTGACCAACATAAAGAGATTCAACATGAATATTCGGGTGACTTTTATTAAATTTGTCCACCAGCTTTTGCAAAACATCCCGATTTTGGGGTGGATTTACCCCCTGCCACAAGGTGATATTAATAACTTTATTAGATCGAATAGCTTGACATCCACCTAAAGATAGAATCCCCAAAAATAACACTAGCAATAAGGGTTTCAGGTATTTTTTAACTTGTCGCCGAAAATTGTTAGGGATGAAAAACATTTTTATTTTTGCAGATTTAACTTTTCTCAATTATTTTAAAACAGATTTTACCTCACGCAGAGGCGCAGAGTCTCAGAAAGGAAGAATTTGAAATTTTTAATTCTACTCTTTTGAGTTCTACCCTGCGCTGCTAGGTTTATTCTATATTTGAATAGACTATAAATATTTTTTTAATTATGTCAGGACATAGTAAATGGGCAACTATTAAACGCCAGAAAGCCGTAGTAGATGCAAAAAGGGGAAGTATATTTACCCAACTATCACGGGCAATTATAGTTGCGGCTAGAAACGGTATCCCAGATCCAGCCGGCAATTTTCAACTCCGAACAGCCATTGATAAAGCCAAGGCGGCGGGGATTCCTAATGATAATATTGATAGAGCCGTTGCTAAAGGTGCAGGTACTTTCAGTGATGGTAATATCCTCGAAGAAATTCGCTATGAAGGTTATGGGCCTGGTGGTGTGGCAATTTTAATTGAAGCCCTTACAGATAATCGTAATCGTACCGCTGCGGATTTGCGAGTATCCTTTAGTAAAAATGGCGGAAATTTGGGAGAAATAGGTTGTGTCAGTTGGATGTTTTCCCAAAAAGGTGTTTGTGTAGTTGAAGGTGTAATTGATGAAGAACAGCTTTTAGAAGCTTCCCTAGAAGGAAATGCCCAGTCCTATGAAATGATTGCAGAGGAAACCGTTGAGGTATTTACGGAAATAGGGAATTTAGAAAAACTTAGCCAAATATTGCAAGTAAAAGGTTTTCAAGTCACAGATGCAGAACTACGCTGGATTCCTGGAAATCAGGTAGAAGTTACTGATGCAGATCAAGCTAAATCTCTCCTCAAATTAATTGATACCCTAGAAGGGTTAGATGATGTCCAAAATGTGACAGCTAACTTTGAAATGGCTGATAATTTGATGGTTTTAAGCATGGCGTAGAATTTTGTGCTGTCACCTTGCGAGGAAGATGCGATCGCGTCACAATAATAATTAAAACCCTGTAATTTATCTTCACAATGTCCCTCACAATGTCCCTAACTCCCACCCTCACCTCTCCCCACCTCCCCACAGAAAACTATTGGGGATATGACTATGATTTAGTCATAGTTGGTGGTGGAATTGTCGGCTTAACTCTAGCCGCAGCCTTAAAAGATTCTGGTTTAAATATCCTGTTAATTGAAGCTAGGGTGGCATCAGCCGCAGTAGCAAAAGGCCAGGCTTATGCTGTACATATGTTATCAGCACAAATTTTCCAAGGCATTGGTTTATGGGATAAAATTCTGCCCAATGTCGCCAAATATAACCAAGTTCGTCTCTCCGATGCTGATTATCCCGATGTAGTCAAATTCCAAACTGCTGATTTAGGTACACAGGAGTTAGGTTATGTTGCAGAACATTATGCACTGTTAGCACCCTTACAGGAATTTGTCCAAAGTTGTGCAAATGTAACTATTTTGTGTCCAGCGGAAGTAGTCAGCACAAAAAATGAGAGAGATATAGTTACTATTAATATGAAAATTGCCGACGAAAATCGGATAATTCGCAGTAAATTGTTAGTAGCTGCCGATGGTTCAAAATCACCAATTCGTCAAGCTGCGGGCATTAAAACGAAAGGCTGGAAATATTGGCAATCATGTATTGTGGCTTTTGTAAAACCAGAAAACCCTCATAATAACACCGCTTACGAAAAGTTTTGGTCAAGTGGTCCCTTTGCAATTTTACCCTTACCAGGAAACCGTTGTCGGATTGTTTGGACAGCGCCCCACGAAGAAGCAAAAGCCTTGTGTGCCTTGAATGATCAGGAATTTCTAGCGGAACTGACTAAACGCTATGGTGATCAAATGGGCAAATTGGAATTATTGGGAGACAGATTTATTTTTCAGGTACAGTTAATGCAGAGCGATCGCTATGTTCTCCCTAGATTAGCATTAATTGGTGATGCTGCCCATAATTGTCATCCCGTCGGCGGACAAGGTTTAAATTTGGGAATACGTGACGCAGCCGCATTAGCTGAAATTATCCAAACCGCCCATCAAAACCGTCAAGATATTGGAAATATTTCCATACTCAAGCAATATGAAAGCTGGAGAAAAAAAGAAAATCTCGCCATATTAGGTTTCACCGATTTATTAGATCGAGTTTTTTCTAACAACTTCTTCCCAATAGTCATAATTCGCCGTTTAGGTTTATGGATCATGCAGCGAGTTCCCATTATTAAAATATTCGCCCTGAAATTAATGATTGGCTTAAAAGGAAAAACTCCACAACTAGCCAAACGGTGAAATTATCAAAACCAAAATATCGTAGGGTGCGTCACCTGAGTTCGACGTAAGATAATAATCTGCAAGTGTTGATTGACAAAAGTTTCAGGATTAAATAACTTGTTATTAATTGTCAATAATCTCCATTTATTGACAATTAATTAGAAATAGACAATATAAACTGTAAATTTAGGCTACACCACTGCCCAAGAATCTGTAGGTTATTAATCCGCATCTTTTAATCCTAGACCATTATCTACAGTAGTATTATTTGATTTCATGGAAAATAGACTTAGAAAAATTAATAGAAGAGAAAAATAATGCGGAATTTTCCTAATTATTTGAAATAATTTATGCTGACTTGATACATTTATCTTTTCATTCTCTGCAATATGTAAAATGCAATTATCTAGTTTTTGAAAAAAATCTGGATTTTCAACATCAAGAGTTGTCGGCAAATCTTTTTTAATAGTTTTATTAAGTTTCTTTATTACGAGAATACTGTATTCGCGAGCATCTAAACCAAGCAACATATAGAATTCACTATGATGTTTATACTTTAAGTACATCATGCTGAAGCTCAATAGCAAAAAGAACTTGCAGGATAATCTTGCCTTTAAACCATCAGAAAGCTGTGATTGTGATTTTATGATTGCCCCGAAAAAATCTCCATGCCTATTCTCATCTTCACTCCATGCCTGATAAAATTGAAAAAGAGGATAGATAGAGTATTCAGGGTAGGCTTCTAGATGCTCGAAAACTGTTATGTAATAACAACTAGAAATTCTCTCAGATAAATAAGTAGTATAAATAAACCACGAAAATGGGAGCGAAGTATACTTTCTTCTTCCTTTTTTCAGGAAGTCTAAACAAGGTTTAATATGAAAATCGAGGAAAGCCTGATTCAGAAAACCAGCATGACGGGCTTCGTCTCTAGACATCAAGGAAAATCCCTCTGAAAGGATGCTGTTTGTCTCCTTAAGTTGATGGGATAGCTCTTTATATAATATGAAGCCAGAGTACTCAGAAGCACAAAATCTTTCTAGAAGCTCAATTATGAGGTTTCGGACTTCGCCTGGAATTTGATCCCAAGACTGATTAAATTCTTCATTACGTATAAATTTCTTTTTGCTATGATCGTTTTTTAATTCAACAATAACCGTATTAAATGCTTCCTGACACACTGAAGTATCAATTTTGGACATTTTCCTAAGATTAGTTGTATAAAATCTTGGGAAAATGGAAGTTTCCTTCGCTAGAACCTTAGTGATAGCATCTGAAGCTTCAAAGTTAACCGTATTTATTTTCTTTGAAAGGTCTTTCATTTCATAAAAATATATATTTATCTACATTCAATGATACATCATCTCCCTGATTGATTGAGAACTAACAATAATTTTTAGCCTAACTATTTATTATACGGAAACTTTCTGTATAATCTTTTTTACGTTTTTCTCGTTCCCAGGTTCTACCTGGGAATGCTATCAAGAAGGCTCTGACTTCTGATAATCTAGAGGCAGAGCCTCATAAACTGTATTCCCTGTCAGAGACAGGGAACAAGAAACAAGAATAATTTAAACTTCCGCTTTTTCCTTACCCGCATTCAAAGCCACAACATCCTGCAACCTCGAAAGCACAAAAGACTTCTCCAGATAAGAAAATAAGCCACCAGCTTTTGGACCCTTTTCTTTATTTAAAAAAGATAGATACAAAGCCTTAAAAGCAATTGGTTGTTGAATTCCTAACTCCTTAGTAGTCGAGAAAATTATAGTTTGTAATTCCTCAGCGTCCCAATTAGGAATATTCTGCAAATTCTCCATCAACTTTTGCAAATAAGCAACTTGTTCTTCATTCAAATCATTAGCTTTATCAGGAACTTGTTCCAAATAAAGAACTAACTTTTCTTCCTCATCTGCATAATCTTGTAACCATAATTGTGCAGCAGCAATTCTCTGATTAATAATTTGCTGATCATACTCATTTAAAGGCTGTGGACTACGTTGTATAACCTCATCCTGAATATTTAAACGCGGAACTTGCAACAGAGAAATCAACGTACTAAAATCAAAAGGTTGGAAAGTTTTAACTTCATCCCCTAATTGCGCGTAAAATAACGACATTAACTCCTCTGTTAATTCAGGAGATTTAGAATACTTGTTAATTAAAGTATCGTAATCTCTAAATAAACGAGTAGTAGTTTCATAATTTGGCGCAAAGTTAATTACAGTTCTTGGCTGAGTCCGCAACATTAAAAAGCGCAGTAATTCCGGTGGAAGTAAAGCCGCAATTTCTTCTGCACTCGAACCAACTCCTTTAGAAGAACTCATCTTTGTCCCATTCACAAGAATGAATTCATAGGGAGAATGGAAAGGAGGTTGCTTTTGTAAAACCTTGCGACTAATAGCATTAGCAACATCTCTAGAACCACCTTTTTGAGAGTGATCCTTCCCAGCCATTTCGATAGTTACACCCAACACATCCCATTTAGCCACCCATTCAACTTTCCAAGGTAATTTACCATTACCATTAAAAGGAGAAACCCAACCAGAATGTCCACAACCTTTTACATAGTCAGTTGCATCTGGTTTACAGGTGTAAAATACTTCTGAACCGTTATAATCTGTAGTGACAGTTGTGGCAATCTTACCGCAATTTTCACAAATAACTTGAAAAGGATACCAATTATTTGGACGGTCAGCTTTACTTACTTCTTTATATGCTTCTCTTACTAAATGAGCATTTTTCAAGAAAGTATCTATATGAGAATTAAGTTTTCCAGAACGATATAAATCCCGAAGAAAATAAGTTTCTGGTTTAATTCCTAAATACTCAAAAACTTCAAAAAATTCACCAATGAAATATTTAGCATAATCACTAGCATTATCACCAGGAGAAGGCACATTACACAGAGGAAAACCCAAATAAGGAGAAAACTTTTCCTGATCTAAGTATTTTGGAACCGTATCCAGTGCGTCATAGTCATCCACACCATACAAGAACTTAACGGGCTTACCTGCGTGTTTCAAGGCACGGTAAATTACATCATGGATAACCACACCCCGTAAAGACCCAACGTGTACCCGTCCTGATGGAGTCTTAGAATCATTAACTACCTGGTCGCCTACTGCATCAGCAGCAATTTTATCAGCCCAAAACATTTGCTATTTATCTTTTCACAATCCATCCATTTTAACTTTTGTCATGGAAAATAATCTCATTGTTGACTAAGTTCAATAATATTTCTATCTGGATCTTTAATAAAAATCGCCGCCCGACCAGAAGCACTAGCTTGAAAAGGATAGTTTTTAGCGATTAACTCATCTTTCACAACCTGCAAATCAACCACAGAAAAAGCAATATGAGGATTTTGCCCCCATTTTTCCTGTTGCTGATCGGTTGGTACAGTAGGTGCGACAATCAGATGCAGTTGATAATTACCAATTTGATACCAGACACCGGGATATTTTAGAGGACGTTCTACTTTATTTAATCTTAATACCTGACTATAAAAATATTCAGCACGTTCTAAATCAGTTACCAGAATAGCAGTATGAAGGCTTTGGATAATTTGCATTTTTTGTTTTGTTAAATATAAGTAAAT
>NZ_VILB01000011.1:0-59974 GCF_009712035.1 Anabaena sp. UHCC 0187
GGTTGTTAAATTTTTACATTCTTGTAAATCTCTGCAAGTTCAGCAAGTAGGTAAAAAATGGGAAGTGGGTGTTAAAAAGTCGGAACTATGATTTGTGTGATTTATTTGATTTGGATGATTAATTTGATGGAGGTTAAATCGACTGCAAAACTTCCAATCTGTAGCTGCTACCTAATGCAATCGCAAAGCGTTACCTAGTAGTCTGTCAAGAACTAATTCACGGGTAAATAGATTTTTTTAATTTTTCTTCTTTCCTTCTTCCTTCGTGTTCTATCCCTACGGGACGCTGCGCGAACGCGTCTTCGTGGTTCATTCGTTTATCCGTCAAAATTTATTTGACAGACCACTAGTACCATCTAAATAAAAATAGCAAGTATCCGGACTGAGTGAATCATCAAATAAAATTGCTGAAAAACCCACCCAAAGAGTTATCTCTACCTACCTAGAACCAAAATCTCATCCTTCCGAGAGGCAGCAAGCTGCTAGTTTACTGCGATCATTGGAGTGGGGTGGATTTTGGATACAGTTGATTTTAAGCATTATTTCTGGACTGATTTTAGGGTTCTTATTTTTTTGCGACGATCCTCCTCACCGCCTTCTTATGATAACGAAGCATAAAGATAAATAAAGAGGGAAGAACCGTGAAAGCAATTGATCGGACTAGGGTATTAGAAATTGAGCATGAGGAGTTGGAGCAATTTCTCCGAGGCTGCGGCTGGACACCTTACTTTGTGGAAGGTAACGAACCGGAAAAGATGCACGAACTTATGGCCTGCACCTTGGACAAAGCGATCGCAGATATCGAGCATAAGCATTACATTGACAAACACGGTGAAGACTTGCCAGAAATCCGCAATTGGAAGTGGGGGTAGTGAAAATGAAAGTCAAAAATTCCATCTCTTCCTCTCTGCGACTCTGCGCCTCTGCGTGTTAGCGAAGCCCGAAAGATTCATACCAGCCAACCACAAAACTCAAACAATTAAAGGAGTTGCAATATGTTCATCAAAGCCAAAACCCTCGAAGGTTTCAAATTGAATAGCTTCAACGGTGAAATCGGGCAGGTCAAAGAATTTTACTTCGACGACCAGCACTGGACGATTCGCTACCTAGTGGCCGACACCAGAGATTGGCTGACGGGCAGACAGGTGCTAATTTCACCCTACGTGCTTGGCGATCCGGATCAGGGACAGCAGTACATCACCGTCTATTTGACCAAAGAGCAGATTGAGAATAGTCCATCCTTGGACAGTTCCAAACCCGTATCACAACAGTTTGAGATGGATTATCATGTATATTATGGTTATCCAATGTATTGGGGTGGCTCATATATGTGGGGAGCTTACCCCTATATTCAGCGAGATCGTGAACAATGGTCTAAATCTAGCCCAGCAGAGAAAAAAGAAGATCCCAATTTGCGGAGTACCCGTGAGGTGAGTGGCTATCATATTCAAGCTACAGATGGCGAGATCGGTCACGTTGAGGACTTTATCATTGATTATGAAACCTGGGCGATTCGGTATCTAATCGTTGATACAGTCAATTGGTGGTCGGGGAAAAAAGTTCTGCTTTCACCGCAATGGATTGAGCGCGTGAGTTGGGGTGAGTCAAAAGTCTTCATCAATCTGCCCCGCGAAATCATCCAGCGATCGCCGGAATATATACAGGATACCGTGCTAATCCGGGATTACGAGACTCGACTGCATCAACATTACAATCGCCAAGGCTACTGGGTTGATAGCTCGAAGGATCTGGTGCAAATCCGGTAAACTGTGTGCGAATAATATCTGGGCGCAATCTGTCTGACCGAACAATTTTAGATTTTGGATTGGGAATTTTCGGTACAGCTTCCCAGCCTCTTCACTGCGGAATTAATCGAAAATACTCGCTGCGCCGTGTGCTTCGCTAACGCCAATCTAAAATCCTCAAGCTCTCACCCGGCTAGTGGTAGCTGGCATCATTTATACCAAGTTGCAAGAATTGGATCTCAAGTATCCAAACGTCAGTAAAGAAAAACATCAAGAACTGTTGGTTGCAAAAGCAATGCTGGAAAGTAATCGGTAAAGGCTGCTGCTAGAGCGATTTGGGGAACGAAAGGCGAAGATATGTGCTGCATGATAGAAGCCTGAATTACAGAACATAAAAAAGGAGATATGCCATGAATGCTATCAAGATTGAAATTTTGGGTACAGGCTGCAAAAAGTGCCAACAGCTAGAAGCCAATGCTCAAGAAGCGGTAGCTAATCTCAATTTAACTGCTGAAGTTCTACACATTACCGACCCAATCGAAATTGCTAAACGAGGTGTGATGTCTACTCCCGCCATGACAATCAATGGCAAAGTTGCCAGCAAAGGTCAAGTCATAAGTGTCGAACAGATTAAGCCTCTATTACAGCGTTAAAGGGGCCAATTTATGTTCGATCCATTTTATCCGTTTGATTGGTTGGCAATCCAAATTGTCACCCAAATCTTGGGCTTGCCGATTTCATCGCATTTAGGGTCAAGTCTGCACTTCTTTCTTTACGATGTACCAAAAGTCTTAACATTACTGATTGTAATTAGCTTCATTGTTGGAACATTTCAAAGCTTTTTAGAACCAGAGCGCGTTCGCTCTTTGCTAGAAGGAAAGCGTACTTTTGCAGGAAATATTTTGGCGGCAATGGTAGGAATATTTACACCATTCTGTTCTTGCTCTGCGGTTCCTTTGTTTATCGGCTTTTTGGAAGCAGGTGTACCTTTAGGCGTGACCTTTTCTTATCTGATGGCAGCGCCAATGGTAAATGAGGTTGCTGTTATCCTTCTCTGGGGATTATTTGGGTTGAAGGTGACGCTGATCTACATTGGCTTTGGTGTGGGTTTAGCGATCGCTTCTGGATACATCATCGGACTCATGAAATTAGAAAAATGGGTAGAACCATTTGTTTGGGAACTGCAAAAATCTCATCAAGCAATACCTCTAGAAGGGGAAGACAACCTAGAAACAGTGGCGTTAAATTGGGGACAAAGATTTGAGCAAGGAAGATTCCAATCCAGTGAAATTGTGCGATCGGTTTGGCTTTATGTGGTAATTGGGATTGCGATCGGTGCAGGGATTCATGGTTATGTGCCGACAGATTTTATTATTAAATATGCAGGCGCGAATAATCCTTTTGCAGTGCTGATTGCAGTAATTTTGGGTGTTCCACTCTATGCCAATATTGCGGGTGTAATGCCAATTACTGAAGCTTTAGTAAATAAAGGAATGCCTATGGGTACAGTTTTAGCTTTCACCATGGCGGTAACAGCACTATCTCTTCCGGAAATAGTGATTCTTAAAAAAGTCCTACGACCACAGCTATTAGCTGTATTTATTGGGTTGATGACCGTTGGCATTATCAGCATTGGCTACATATTCAACGCCATAATTAATTGACTTGCTCCCTTACAATTGGGAAATTATATGAATACACAAGACCTTATAGACACCGCAAGGATGCTTACTCAACTGCCAAAAGCTTGTGTAAACAACCAAGGGAAATCGGCGATGGGATAAGCAAATCAAAAGAGGTAGATAGACGAATTTCTGTCGAGAAAACAACTCAACCTCAGATAGAGTAAAGGTTAGGATAAATTTAATTATAATTGGAATTCAGAGAAATAAAGCGTCAATAACCCTACCCTAAAGAGGGATGGGGCTTGTAATTAATATGGTTTTTCCAAAGGTGGGAATGGACGTAAATATGGTGGAACTACAACAAGGCATGGATTTATAAAAGGTGATTTTGTAGAAGCTACCCAAGGTAAGAAAACATTTTTTGGTTGCGTTAGAAATGGTTCAAAAAGTCTTTCTAGTCCTAGAGAAAATGCACCTACTTAAACAAGAATTTCGAGATATATTTGATATCGAAGCACTGCTGCAAACAGATCACGCAGAATTTTGGGCAGATGGAGTAATTAAACTATTAGATTGCAATCCTATTTCTCCATAAAAGGAGAGGTAGAACCATTTGTTTTTGTTATTGATAACTGGAAGATTTAATTCGATATTCTGATAGAAAAACTATGTTGTTAGATTTCAAAAAACTCCCCAGGAAGGATGCTTATTCCTACCTTTGACTCCAAAACACTACATTATTTCGGGATTAGAAAAAATGGGGGTCGGGAATAAAAATAGCGATAGCGAAGCTGACCGAAGGTATCGCTTTGGTGGATCTGCTCATACTGTTCTACCCAATCTGGCGGGCGTTCACCTGACCAGTTTGCAAACTCAATTAGGTCATTCCATCTAAATATTAAGCCAATCACAATTACAACAGAAGAACATCATGCAAATCCAAATCCATACCGGACATAACATCGAAGGTCACGAAGCACTCGCCAATCAGGTTAGTGATGTAGTGGCAGAGAGTCTGAGCCGATTCAGCGATAACATCACTCAAGTTGATGTTCATCTGAGTGATGAGAACAGCGACAAGAAGGGCGGCAATGACGATATGCGCTGCATGATAGAAGCCCATCTCGCAGGATACCACCCCCTGGCGGTAACAGATCAGGCAGAAACCTTAGACCAAGCTGTTGACGGGGCTGCGGAGAAATTGACCAACTTGATTGAACACACCCTTGGGCGACGGTCGCATCAAGCGAGTCATCGGACTGACCCACCTTTGTCTAGTTCAATTAATAGTCATTGAAGGAGACAGGAGGCAGAAGGAGTAAATCAGTAGTTTGCAATCAAAGTTTGATTATTTCTGTCTGTGAAACGATTGATAACAATTTGCTGTAAATCCCGAATTTTTACTCTGAAATTGCCAAAGATTTTAACTAACCTGATACAAATTTGAGCAAAAAATTTACTAAAGAGGTAAATCATGAACTTATTCACTATTGATGAATTAACCACTTTAACCACAGCGTCAAACCCGACCTCTATCTCAATCTATGCACCAATAGAGCGTTTAGGAGTCGAAACCAAACAAAATCCAATTCGATTAAAGAATTTGGTTCGACAAGCGGAAGAACAATTGCTGGCGCTGGGAATGCGTGGACAGGATGCCAAAGAGTTGCTGCAACCCATCCATGAACTAGATGCAAATGATGACTTCTGGCAACATCAAAGCGATGGATTGGCAATTTTTCTATCTCCCAATCAGTTCCGCTACTACTGTTTACCGATCACTTTCCCTGAATTAACGGTAGTTGGCGATCGCTTCCACATCAAACCACTATTGCAATTAATGTCCGGGGATGGGACGTTTTCTGTTCTAGCTTTGAGCCAAAACCAAGTGCGGTTATTTCAAGGAACCCGTTATCACCTGGATGAAGTTGAGTTAACGGATGTACCGACCAATATTGCAGCAGCCTTGCAGTACGATGATCTCGAAAAAAACCTCCAAGTACATACAGGTTCATCACAAGGCAATACTGGGATTTTTCATGGACAAGGAGGCGGAAACGAAGATCACAAAAATGATTTATTGCGTTACTTTCGCCAAGTTAACAACGGTTTAGAGTCTTTCTTCACAAACCAGCAAACACCGCTAATTTTGGCAGGAGTTGATTATCTATTGCCGATTTACCACGAGGCAAATACTTATGCCCACTTGCTACCCAATGGTATCACGGGTAATCCAGAAACTTTGAGTTTGGAAGAACTGCATACCCAGGCTTGGCAGATTGCACAACCCTATTTTGATCTCGCCAAAGGATCAACAATTTCCCATTACGAGGAACTACAAGGTAGCGAAAAAACGGCTAATACTATCGAAAAAGTTGTATCTGCCGCTTATTTCCAGCGTGTTGAAACCTTGTTTGTGCCTATTGATAAAACTGTTTGGGGAGTATTCAATCCAGAAGGGAATTCCATTCAGATTCATGCTCAACAGGAAATAGGTGATGAAGATTTGCTCGATCTGGCAGCACTACATACGCTGACCAATGGGGGAACGGTTTACGCCGTAGCACAGGGAGATGTACCTGAACATAAAGCGATAGCTGCTATCCTGCGCTATTGAAAGCCGCTGCGGTGAAGGAATTAAATCTTTATTCTGGAGAATTGCCCATGTCCCCCTCATCCCCACCCATCGAATCGGCTGTACTGGTTGTCATCATTGGTGAAACCGTCTTGCAAAGTCCCATTATCAATCTGCTGAAAGACTTAGACGTAAGTGGTTATACTATCTCCCAAGCCCAAGGCGCAGGTCGCCACGGCAGCCGTAGGGGAGATATGGTCAGCTATAACACTAATATTGAGATCAAAACCGTTGTGTCTCAGGAAGTCTCGGAGGCGATCTTCTCCGGTCTGGTCGAGTATCAATCTAATCATGCCTTGATCGCTTTTCGACAAAATGTTGAAGCCTTGACTGGATTTAAAATAAGCACATAGTGATGAAGCCAGTAATATGCTAAACCTTTGATGACTTAATTTAACGATTTGCAGAAGTCCCCACCTTTTAATTGAGGGGCAAGCGATAGCGAAGCGCTCCGCAGGAATCGCGCTACAGGGTATGTTACAATGACCAGAGTTATTTCTCAAACAAAATGCAATGCGACAAGTTTCAGTTTCAGAAGTAAAGGAAGATTTTGCTTACATTATGGATAGCGCCCAACAAGAACCCATTCTTGTTAAGGAACATGATCGCAATTATGTGGCTATTATTTCGATGAATGATTATGAGGATTTGGTAAAGATTAAAAATCTGCGTTTAAAAAATATATCGGCGGATTTAGGGGCAGAAGCTCAGGCAAATGGACTAACCTTAGAACTGTTAAACGAGATACTTAACAGTGATGCTTAATCGCTATGTTTTGGATGCTAATGTCTTAGTTAGTGCTGTTTTATCTCCTAGTTCTACTGCTAAATAACCTCATTAAAACTAATACCATAATCATCTGAATCATTTTCACTACTTACAAAATATGCACGGATTGCAAGATGATCATTTTCGACAATATGTAAATGATTTAGATAATTTTTTGCTCTGGGAAATACACGCCAACTCACTGGTCGATGTGATATAGAATCAACTCCACTTTCTGTCAAAGAGAATAAATTATCTCCAATTTCAATTACTGCACCAAACAAACCAGATCTAACTGCTAAAACACGAGAGGAAATTGGCAAGTTGAGAAGCGTAGTATTCTTAGTTTTTATATCTCGTAATATATTAATATCTTTTCCTATTACTTCACCATTGTTTAAAAGTGAGAATAGTTTTCTCCCTGCCATCCAAGAATAAATAATAGAGGCTTGGCTGTCATTATCAATTTTTATAGTTTCAGGAGTTTGTCTTTTTAGTCTATTTAGATTGGAATAGAAGCTATCAGGTATATTAATTTCTTGAGGTTTTTCTGGAAGTTCGGCAAAAACTGATACGTAAGATCCATCTTGAGAGTTAGTAATCAGATTATTCCCAATCCATTCACAGTCATATGAATTAATCTCAATAGTCTTAATGTCTTCGCTTTCTCTAATTGTTGTATTGCGTGGAAAGGCAGTAATTATACCGTTCGATCCTGCGGCAATAGCAATTCTCAAATTATCATTTGCAGATATTTTATACGCATATTTTCCCCACAATTGAAATCGTGTATTCTGAACAAGCCTCTTAGAATCAAAGTCAAGTCTCACTGTATCGACACCATTTTCATCAGCAATGTAAAGGCGGTTACTGTATACATTAATGTCAGTTGACCAAGCCTTCAGTAGTAGTGTTTCTCCCAATTTATGCTCTTTAAGCTGTTCTTCTTCAATGTATATTTTCTGATACTCATCCTCGACTAAATTTAAACCGTTGCGGCAATCTTTCAAGAAATTATATAAAGGCCGCTTGTCTGAAATATTAGACAGCAGACCCTCCCAGTTATAGATTGATATTTGTGAATTTGCACTAACTAAAAACAGTATTCCAGAGTAGATAAATGAATCAATAAAATCGCCTTCAATTTTGATAGAAATATATTCACGGCTCATCTAGAAAACTTCCCTCTTTGAATTCTACTTTTATCGGTTTTATCAATTAACTCCTCTTCACGCCAAAGTTCAAGGACTACGTCAGGGGGAATATCATCATCTTTAGGATGTACAGGATATCCATGCCACTCAGAATTAGGATCACACCGATACTTAGCTATATAAAGATCATTTGCTAAATCTTCCCCGATCTTTGATATTTTTGAATCTTTTCTCATTACAGCCCAGAATATTCCATCCTTATACCATTTTTTAGCACTAGCTATACCGAATAACTGAACCTCATTCCATTCTGGAACTTTCCAAACACTAGCAGTTTTTGAAGGCTTAGATGCTCTGTGTTTAGGATTTATCTTGTATGACGAGAATCTTGCAAGCATTTTTTCAAGTTAAAAATGAATTAGTTGAATATCTATAGTATTAGTATAATATCCTTGAAATTGCTGTACTGGCAATATTTAAGGTAATGATATTCTACGTCTTACTGCCCCCCGTCAGCGCAAAAATTTGACTAACCCAAATACTCATGGCGGAGTTTGCTTTTACTTTCTGCTTCTAAATATTCGGCAACCGAAAAACGGGAATCGGAGATTGCACCTATATATTTTTCCTCCACAAGCGATCGCTGATTGATTTTTTGCGAAATTGCGATATAAATGTTATGCTTGACGTAATACATAACACTTGCCTATGCCTCAAAAATATAAAGACAAACGCACAGCCGAATTTGCTGCGGGCGATCGTGTCAAAGAATTTCAGGCATTTGAAAGACAAGCATACAAACGTCTAGAGATTCTAGAAGCCGCACCTAATAAGGAATCCTTAATGGCTTTGCCCAGTAACCATTTTGAGGCACTAGGCGGAGATAGAAAAGGGCAGTACAGCATCCGCATAAATGACAAATGGCGTATTTGTTTTGAGTGGACAGAAACAGAAAATCACCCATTTAATATCGAAATTGTTGATTATCACTAAAAGAGAAAACAACTATGGCACGACCTGCAATTCACGCTGGCGAAATCTTATCCGATGAACTAAAAGAGCTTGGGATTAGCGCATCAGAACTAGCGCGATCGCTCCATATACCCACAAATCGGATTACGCAAATCCTCAAAGGGCAAAGAGGTATCACTGCTGACACAGCATTACGTCTAGGACGATGGTTTGGCACTGGTGCAGAACTATGGCTTAATTTGCAAAAAGCTTATGAGTTACGCCTAGCCGAAGAGTTAGCGGGAGAAGAAATTCAAAATACGATTCAACCGTTAGTTAAAGTTTAGGCGATCTCCAAGCGCGACCTAGGAATCGCTTCAGTCAATAGACATCAAATTCTCAAAAGGATGACGATTTTTCCATCGGTAAGTATTAAAGTCCCGAAAATCAACAGATAAAATCCGCCCATGCCCCAAATGTTCGGCAAGAATAATCAATGAAGCGTCCGCTAAATCCATTGGCAGAGAACTATATTGATTCATCAATTCACTGATTCTTTTCCCATCTTGAACTTTGAGATCAAAAACCTCAAAAGCACCAATTTCTAAGCTATGAATAAACGTCTGTTGAGCATTTGTGCCTGTACGTTTCAAGAGAATATGACAAACTTCCGTAATCACACACCATGTTGTAACCAGAGGCTCATCAATCGTATCTAAAACTTCTTGAGCGAGAATATGATAATCATCACGGCGATTGATTAATGCTATCCAAAAGCCAGAATCAACGATGACCATATTTTTCGTTAAGACTTTCAGTGAGATATTGCTTGTAATTAACCGACAAATCAGAGTCCCCTTCAGCACAACCAATCAGCCCTGATTCTCTAAGGAGTTGCAAAGGATTTACAGGGGATTCTTGATGTAATTTTTCATAATAAAGATCGATCGCCACTTTCATAATGTCAGACGCACCTTGATTTGTCCGCTGGCGAATATAATTAAACTTACTAGCGCGATCGCTATCGAGCCTTGCATTAACCCTCATAGACCAGAATAGGTTGAGGATAGTTGAGGATACTAATCAATTTAAATTATCTCTGTGCAGATTTAATTACTGCTAGTTTTGTGTATGTTATCAGTTATTTTATGTAGGCTGTATGTTATTTATTGTCTCGATATTTTAATTTATTTATCCAAGTCTGGATGTTATTTTTATTCTCTCATTTTCGGTTAATACTGTCTCCCTTAACCAGGTGCAAGATATGAGGTAATTTATTTAGTTTGGATGATTAAACCCAGAATACCGAGATAGACTGTATGATAAATATAGTCTGTAAAGAAATGTAAATATTGTGATGCTACAAGATAAAGTTATTGTCATTGTTGGTGCGACTGGTGGTATTGGTGCAACCTTAACTCGTCAATTAGCCCCCACAGGTGCGAGATTGGTACTTGCAGCTAGAGACGGGGAAAATTTAGCAGCATTAGCAAATGATTTATCAGGAGATGTACTGACAGTTCCTACAGATATTACTCAACCCCAAGAGGTGGATACGTTAATCCAAAGAACAATAGCCCAGTTTGGTCAAATTGATGTTTTGGTAAATGCAGCCGGAGCGGGTATTCTCAAAGGCTACAACAACATCGAACCAGGGGATTTAGATGCAATGGTGGATTTGAATTTGAAAGGCTGTTTTTACACCACTCAAGCCGCAGCAAAAGAGATGCAAAAACGTAAATCTGGTCATATTTGTAACGTTGTCGGTATTCTTGGTAAACATTCAATGCCCATGGCTGCGGCTTATTCTGCTTCTAAATTTGGCGTTGTGGGTTTTAGTAAATGTATGGCAGAAGAACTAAAACGCTTTGGTGTAAAAATTACGCTTTTTTACTTTGGGGGCATAGATTCCCCTTTTTGGGATAAGGTAAATTTAAAAGTAGATCGCAATAAGATGCTCAGTTGTGAAACTGCGGCAAATGCTATTTTTTATGCTTTATCTGCTGAACCTCAAGCTATACCCATGGAAATTAATATTCAACCTGAGAGTCATTTATTTTTCTAGTATGTAACAGATAAAAGTGATAGTAAATACTGGATTTAAAATAAATAAATTATGCTGCGAATTGATCACGTTCACTTCTATGTCGAAGATGCCCAAAGGTGGCGAGATTGGTTTGTATATTGTCTGGGTTTCCAAGCAGTAAATGATGGCATTTTTCCAAGTCTTTCTCATCATCAAAAATCATTACATACTTATACAGAAGTTGTGAAAAGTGGATCTGTCTACTTTTTACTTTCTTCTCCCATTTTACCGATTAGCCCTGTGGCTGAATTTTTACGTCAACATCCTCCTGGTGTGGCTGATGTAGCTTTTGCTGTTGATGATATGGAAACTTTGATAGTAAGGGCTATAAGCCATGGGGCAAAAATTCTCCAACCTGTTGAAGATGATGGATTTTGTAAGTATGCTAAAATTTCTGCTTGGGGTAGTTTAAATCATACATTAATTACTAGAAAAAAAGCAAAAATAGCAGATAGGGAAAATATTTCCCATCATTCTATTACGGCCATTGATCATCTAGTTTTGAATGTAGGAGTTGGTGAGTTAGAAACTGCTGTTAATTGGTATCAAGAAATCTTTGATTTTCAGCCTCAACAAAGTTTTAATATTAAAACTGATCGTTCGGGTTTGCATAGTCAGGTAATGATTTCTCCCCATGGAAATATTCAATTACCAATTAATGAACCAGCTTCACCTAGTTCACAAATTCAGGAGTTTCTAGAGGTGAATCGAGGTGCAGGTATTCAACATATTGCTTTACTAATACCTAATCTTTTGGATGCAATTGCTCGGTTTCGGGCTGCTGGTTTATCCTTTCTTTCTATTCCCCAAAATTACTATTCTCAGTTACAACAAAGATATAAATTTCCCCTCTCACCTCAAGAATTAAAAGCCATATCTCACCAGGAAATCCTCGTAGACTGGCATGAAGATGCTCCTTTAGGACAGTTATTATTACAAATCTTCAGCCAACCAATTTTCTTTGAACCAACTTTTTTCTTTGAATTTATTGAACGTCGTTCTCTAGCTCAAGGTTTTGGGGAAGGTAACTTTATGGCTTTATTTCAAGCTATTGAAAGAGAACAAATTAAACGCGGTTCTGTTAGCAGTCATTAGATTTTGAATTGAATATTTAAAATCCAAAATTTTGGTAAGCATTCAGCCGTCAGTTATCAGCTATCAGCAAGAATTGAATTGATAAGCATTGTGAATCTTAATTACTGATGTCAGTCTCCCAACTTCAAAACCCCTAAAATCCGATTTTAGCTGACTGCTGACCACTGATAGCTGAATGCTTACAAATTTGGTCACTGAGAACGTTTAATATTACCTGATTTTACCCAACCTTCTTTATCAGTATCCGCAATGCGAACTTTTTGCCATTTTTTATCGGGACTTTCTTCTAAAATAATCACTTTTTTATTAGCCCCAACTCCACCTGTAGTGGGAGAATTTGTATCTGGTTCTCCTCTCAAACTTAGCCCTGCTGCCCAAGTAACAGTTCCTTCGTAAGCATCAGGTGGTAATGGCTTGGGTGATTCTGTGGGAGTTGGAGTAGGGCTAGATGTGGGATTAGGAGTAGCTTGTTTTTTAGCTTGAGTTTTGGGACTGATTTTAGGCTTTTTAGCTTGTTTAGAAGGATTATCATTAGGATAAATCGGCTTGGGAGGTGTTACAGCGGTACGGTTGACAAAATAAAGCGCAACTGTCAAGCCAGTACCTAATAAAACTGCAAGGGCTAAAACAACACCAAGTATAAATTTAAGTAAGTTTGTAAACATAGGGAACAGGGAACAGGGAACAGGGAACAGGGAATAGAGAAGAAGCAAAAGTTTTTTAATTCTTAATTTTTAATTTTTAATTCTTCTCTTGACGTTGAATACGATCGCTTAAAGGACTGTATTTAGATGCTAGACGCGCCCTACCAGCGGCTGCCCATTCTTGGAGTTTTTGAATTTGCTCGACAGCAGTTCGCGCTAGGGGGATAATTTGACTAGCAGCTTCTAAAATATCATCAGTTGTAAAATCGCGGTTTTGACTAAAACCTATGTGCATGGCTTCAATTAAAGTTTGTTCAATTTCTGCACCGGAAAAATCGGGGGTTTCGTAAGCTAACCTCTCGATTTCATAGCTGTTCAAATTGTGGGGACGCAATCGGGATAAATGCACATTAAAAATTGCTTTTCTTTCTTCTTGACTGGGTAAACCGACAAAGAAAATCTCATCAAATCGCCCTTTTCTTAACATTTCCGGTGGTAAAGCCTGAATATCATTGGCGGTAGCCACGACAAACACAGGGGAAGTTTTTTCCGCTAACCAATTAATAAAAGTCCCAAATACTCGGCTAGTAGTTCCCGCATCACCTTTGCTACCTAAACCAGAAAAAGCCTTATCAATTTCATCAATCCAGAGTATACAGGGAGCGAGGGCTTCTGCTACTTGAATCATTTGCCTGGTGCGGGATTCCGACTCACCCACCAAACCGCCAAATAACCGCCCTACGTCTAAGCGTAACAGAGGTAAATGCCAATGATGGGCGATCGCTTTGGCGGTTAAAGATTTACCAGTTCCCTGAATTCCTACCAACATTAACCCACGGGGATGAGGTAAACCATATTGTCGCGCCTTTTCGGTAAACGAACCACCGCGCCGAATTAACCAATCCTTCAAATTATCTAAACCACCAATATCAGTAATTTCCTCAGTGGCAGGGTAAAAATCAAGAATTTGGGTTTGGCGAATAGTTTGCCGCTTTTCTGCCAAAACTAAATCTACATCTTCCGGTTCTAATTGTCCATGAGTTGCAACTGCTCGCGCTAATACTCGGCGAATTCTTTCCATTGATAACCCCTGACAAGAACGCACCAAATCATCCAAAAATTTACCACCAGGAGGGTTTCCAGTTGCCTGTAACAACCGTTCCACCTCCATTTTGATTTCCGGGGCGTTAGGTAGGGGAAACTCAACCACCGTCAGCACTTCCGTTAAATCATCAGGAATAGCGACGCGAGGCGATAATAAAACAATATTTTTCGGTTGGGATTTCAGGAGTCGGGCTAAATTCCGGAGTTTCCGAGAAATGGCCACATCATCCAAAAACCGATGATAATCTCGTAAAATCAACACCGCAGGGGCAGCAGGATTTAATTTTTCCACAAACTCCAAAGCCTGTAACGGGTTACGTTTACCAAATCCCACATCATTGGGACTGCCCTGATAACCGTCCACAAAATCCCAAGTATACACCGGACGATTACCTTGATTTATCGCCTCTTCCCGAATCGCCGCTTCTACCCGTTCTTCCTCATAAGTAGGAATATAGATCAATGGATAACGGGCGCGAAGTAACAATTTAAACTCATCACGAAAGTTCATAAAATTAATAGTTCTTAAATTTAGAAGTTCAGGGTTTAAAAAAATCTCTGATTTATAATAACTCAGGTTGCCATTTATCTAGTTGAGGCTGATGAAAAAAACTTCGGCGTTGGTGAATGAAAGTGAATTTTTTGCACGCAGAGACGCAGAGGCGCGGAGAGGAGGATTTTGAGAGGTGGAATTTGTGGTTGGTTTACTTTTTTGGACAATTAATTTGTCCTATTGTCACATACTTGATTGGGAGATTGATGGTATTTTGTTTTTGCACCAACTCTTTTATCTTCATTCTCGTATAAACTATGACACTCAATTTATATTTACTGCGACATGGTGAAACTACTTTTAGTCAAAGTGGTAATTTCTGCGGTGAAACTAATGCAGAATTGACAGAAGAAGGTATGCAAATGGCATCGAGTTTTGCCGATGTTTATAAGAAGTTGCCCTGGGAAGCGGTTTATGTCAGTCCAATGAAGCGCACCGTTGCCACTGCCAAGCCATTTTGTGATGCTATTGGTATGGAGATGCAGGTGCGGGAAGGACTCAGAGAAGGTAGTTACGGACAATGGGAAAGCAAGAGTAAGTCCTTTGTTGAAGAAAGTTACCCAGAAAATTATGTAAAATGGTTGACAGAACCCGCTTGGAATGCACCCATTGGTGGAGAAACTGCGGTAGATATTGCTAACCGTTCTATGCCTGTAATTGCGGAAATTCAGGAAAAACATCCCCAAGGTAATGTTTTGGTGGTTTCCCATAAAGCCACAATTCGGATTATGCTTTGCAGTTTACTGGGAATTGATTTAGGACGCTATCGCTATCGGGTAAATATTTTGGTCGCATCGGTAAGTATGGTTAAATTTGACGTTAATGGTCCCTTGTTGGAAACATTAGGCGATCGCTATCATCTACCTGATCATATTCGTTCTCGTCCAGGAACTTAAAGTAATTGCTCTCCCTGACGGTAAATTTCCTGAGCGTAGTCTGTCCAAGTCCCTTGTCCCCAATAACGAAAACAGCTAGTTTGTAATAGGAGATTATGTAATAGCAGTTGGCGGTATTGACTGTCTTGAGTCAGATTTACACCTTCTTGATCAGATAATAAATTGTCGAATTTCTGATGAAATAAATTGCTCAATTTGTACATGGGAGATAAAACATTTTCGTATCCTTGCACCCAACTAATATGATTTGTCCATGATGCCCCATCAATCTGAAAGTTGGGGTGATTTTTTTTCAGTTCTTGAATTGCAATTTCTACAGCATCTGCTTGATAATTATCTTCGGCAATTTGCGCCCAAATTTGATGTTGTCCACTTGCTTGACAGGGAGGAAAGTCTTCGGGTTGACAACCTGCTGCTGCTAATAATTCTAAATATTCTGTACCGCAAACACCAACCACACCAGTTTTACCTCCGCCATTTTGCACCATATTCTCCCAAGCTTGTTTAAAACCGCTAGGAAATTCGTTCATCATCACACCACCGTTTTCACCATCACCTATTTGACTAACTAGGGGAGGTACAACAACATCACCTAATTTTTGTTTAGATAAAGTTTTTGCTTCATAGTATGGCTGCATTTGGGCGACTAATTTAGTGTCTGAACCTTGAGTTTTTATCAATGCAGTAATACTAATTTCTTCTCCTTGGGAATTGCGAGCTATTAACCGATGTGGTAAATGTTTATAATGTAAAGGCTGACCATTAATTGTTTCTACAGTATGTTCTTGTACCAATAACCAACGATAACCACATTCTTTCAAGGCTTTGATAAATGCAAATAAGGTATCTGGATGGTTTGGTAAGTGCATTTCTGGTGGGGAAAATCCTTTGACTCTTGCTAATGCTTCCCAGCCAAAAATTGCGGCAAAATAATGTTGCCAAGCGATAATATGGAGTTTAATATCTGCTATGGGTGTGGAAGGGATGACAGCATGACTCCACATAGTCCCCAACCATTCTACATAGGGCTGGTAGGTAGGATTGCAAGTGATGCGTTTGAGATTATCTAGAATATCACTTCTGCCCATTTGTTGCAGTCCCCACAAAAGATTACCAGAATAATCCAGCATTACACGGGGATTACAACCTTGTGCAACTAATTCAGGAATAAAATCTCCCATGCGACTATAACAATTAGCAAAAGGGGCTGCATTGTGGTTATCTCCTTCTTGCTGGTGGGTAAACATATATTGCAAATTACTGATCAATGCACCATGATTTCCTGCTGGGATGGTGGGTTGGTGCATATGTAGAGCGATCGCAAATACTGCATTAATATCTGCTAATTTCAGATTAGTAGTTGGTAAAAAAATAGGCTCATTGTGGTTAACTACAGTCAACACTTCTTTTTCCCAACCGCAGATATTTGGCAGATTATCAATAATTGCTGGTAAATTGGGGAGATTATCTGGTAATTTAAACATTTATATGCCTCAAAAATAATGTATAACTACGCAACCAAGCCAGTCTGGCTATTCTCATCGGTGCAGTTCTTCCTGATGTTCCCATATTTGTGTTCTACTTTTTGATGAAGTTTGTTTACAGTTTACCAGAACAGCAAATTTGGTCTGAGGTTTATTAATCGTAATTAATCTATTTTATTAGTTGGTTATTATCAGTTTTATCTAAAAAGTCTTAATTAGGGCTGGCTGGAAAAGTCATAGAAAAGCAAGAGAAGAATTAAAAAAATCTTTTATGTGATAAAATAACAAAAACTTAAATCAATATTCTACTATTCCAACAATAAAAAAACTCTATGCTTACCCAAGAATCTCCCAAAACTCAAACCATAAACTGGAAGCCTATCATCAAAAAATTTGTCGCTGTTCTCGGTGAAAAAGGCGTAGTTCAACGTAAAGAAGAACTCCTGACTTATGAATGTGATGGTTTAACCAGCTATAAACAACGTCCTCCCGTCGCAGTATTACCCCGCACTACAGAACAAGTATCAGAAATTGTCAAAATTTGCAATCAATTCTCCGTTCCCTTCATTGCTAGGGGTTCAGGAACAGGTTTATCTGGTGGGGCTTTACCATCGGAAAATTCTGTTTTAATTGTCACCTCCCTAATGAGAAAAATCCTCAGTATTGACTTAGAAAATCAGCGGGCTGTGGTGCAACCAGGAGTAATTAATAGTTGGGTGACACAAGCAGTTAGCGGCGCTGGTTTTTACTTTGCCCCTGACCCCTCCAGTCAAATTATTTGTTCCATTGGTGGCAATATTGCCGAAAATTCTGGGGGAGTTCATTGTTTAAAATATGGTGTCACTACTAATCATGTTTTAGGTTTAAAACTTGTCCTTCCAGATGGTGCAATTGTTGATGTTGGTGGACAACTTCCTGAAACCCCAGGTTATGATTTAACAGGTGTATTTGTGGGTTCAGAAGGAACATTAGGAATTGCCACAGAAATCACTTTAAAAATTCTCAAAAGTGCCGAATCAATTTGTGTATTATTAGCAGATTTTACCAGCGTAGATGCTGCTGCTGCCACTGTTTCTGATATTATCAGTGCCGGAATTATTCCCGGTGGCATGGAAATGATGGATAACATTAGTATTAACGCTGTAGAAGATGTTGTTGCCACTAATTGTTATCCCCGTGATGCCACAGCGATTTTATTAGTAGAAATTGATGGTTTAGAAGTTGAAGTTTCTGCAAATAAACAGCGAGTAATAGAAATTTGTAAAAAGAATGGGGCGCGAAATGTTACCAGTGCCAGTGACCCAGAAACGAGATTAAAATTATGGAAAGGTAGAAAAGCGGCTTTTGCGGCTGCGGGACATATCAGCCCTGATTATTATGTGCAAGATGGGGTAATTCCTCGGACTCAATTACCTTATGTCCTTCAAGAAATTGAAAGATTAAGCAATGAATATGGTTATCCCATTGCTAATGTTTTTCATGCTGGAGATGGGAATTTACACCCACTAATTTTATTTAATAATTCTGTACATGGGGAATTAGAAAAAGTAGAAGAATTGGGAGGAGAAATTCTCAAACTATGTGTAAGAGTAGGTGGTAGTATTTCCGGTGAACATGGTATTGGCGCTGATAAAAAATGTTATATGCCAGATATGTTTAGTGAAGCTGATTTAGAAACAATGCAATGGGTAAGACAGGTATTTAATCCTCAAGGTTTAGCAAATCCTGGGAAGATTTTCCCCACCCCCCGCACTTGTGGAGAAGCTGCGAAAGTATCTATTCAACAATTCCCAGGTGTAGAAAGATTCTAAGAGGATGTTTTAATGGTCTAATTTATTACTTGCTTTGGCGACTAAAAATTACGGCTATATAGGTAAAACCCGCCTGCGCGGGTTAAAAACATTGATTAACAATGGTAATATTAGACACTTATACTTTTAAGTGAAGACGCAAATATAATACATATAAGAAAAATTATTAAAATTTGTAAAGTTTTGTGATAATCTTTGTTAAGAGATGACAACTATTTATATATAGTTCCACCTTTTTACTTTGCCCGTTTAAAAAAAGTTTAGCGAGACTAGGTATCTACTATGGCAATTACGATTGATTCCGCTCGGAATATTTTTCCTAACACATTATCTGCTGATGCGGTTCCAGCCACAATCGCCAGATTTAATCAACTCAGTGCCGAAGATCAACTGGCATGGACTTGGTTCGCTTATCTTGAAATGGGTAAAACAATTACAGTTGCGGCTCCTGGTGCTGCTAGTATGCAGTTTGCAGAAGCAACTTTAAATCAAATTCGGCAAATGAGTTTTCCTGAGCAAACACAGGTTATGTGTGACTTAGCAAACCATTCTGATACACCGATTTGCCGTACTTATGCTGCTTGGTCTGCGAATATCAAGCTGGGATTTTGGTATCAACTTGGGATATGGATGGATCAGGCTATCGTTGCTCCAATTCCAGAGGGTTATCAGCTTTCTGCTAACGCCGAAGCCGTTTTACAAGCGGTTAGAGAACTGGATCAAGGTCAACAAATTACGGTATTACGCAGTGCTGTAGTTGACATGGGATTTGATTTAAGCAAATTGGGTGATTACAGCAGAGTTGCTGAACCTGTTGTTGTTCCTAAGGATATATCACAGCGGACTCAGGTGAAGATTGAAGGCATTAGTAATACAACCGTATTAAGCTACATGAACAACTTGAACGCCAATGACTTTGGCACGCTGATTCAGTTGTTTGCTGCTGACGGTGCGTTGCAACCTCCTTTCCAAAAGCCCATTGTGGGTAGAGATGCTGTATTTCGCTTTTTTAATGAAGAATGTCAGAATCTCAAATTAATTCCAGAACGTGGAGTTTCTGAACCCGCTGAAGATGGTTATACTCAAGTAAAAGTAACTGGTAAAGTTCAAACTCCTTGGTTTGGTGCTGCTGTAGGCATGAATATGGCTTGGCGGTTTTTGATAAATCCTGAAGGCAAAATTTTCTTTGTCGCAATTGATTTGTTGGCATCTCCTAAAGAACTTTTAAATTTGGTTCGCTAGAGCAATATTTGGTTTAGATAAACAGTAATGGTGTAAGCGCTCTTGGGTAAAGGGCGCTTAGTATTTTCAAGTAGTTCGTAAAGGGTAATCCAGGTGACAGAGGTTGATTGGTCTGAAGTTGAGAAGAAGGTAGCTAAAGAGGCTTTTGATAGAGCATATCAGCGAGAAATTAATGCTTTGCTCGAGGAAGTTCGGCAAAGAGCAAGTACAATTGTAGAGCTTCGTGATATGTGGCAGTTGCACGATTTCCTAAGTGCTAGGAGACATGAAATAGACGGCAAGTATGACTACAGATATTCAGTTCTTATCTTTGTTTTTGCTGGTTTAGTTAAGGAAGGCTGGTTGGATATTAATGAATTAGCAGGACTACAAAAAGATAAACTGACTAAGGTAGCCGCGCTTGCACGTATGTGATGATTTGAAGAAGGAAATTCACGAAAACTTCCTATAAGTTGGATTTCATTCTTCAATCTGCCAAAATAGGTCACAAAAATTTTGCAATTGTGATATTACTCTATAGCATTACCCAGTAGACATTGGGTAAAAATTACATCTGACTAATTTAAAAACCTCATAGAGACATGATCTGTCCAGGATTTTCTTACCTGTTACCTTGTCATAACGACAATTTTCCATGGCAACTTACGGATCATTTATGATTATTATAGGCGTATAAATACTTTTCTACTATTTTATAAAAAAATTATATCTTTATCTAATCCCGATAATACAATTACATTTTGTAGTTATATGGATATTAGCAATCTAGACTTATTTTAAAAATGAATTCTGTACTACGGCAGTTTTTTGGATATTTTTTGTGTTTGGGATTTGTAATCAGTTTAACAATATTTCCAATTTCTGCAAATTCTGGTTATACTCAAAATTCAAATTCTCTGTCTGTAACTACAGAAATTCGTGGTGTTTGGCTGACTAATGTTGCCAGTGGTGTATTTTATATGCCTTGGGGAATTGACAGGGCTATAAATCAATTAGCAGCACTGAATTTTAATACTATTTATCCGGTAGTTTGGAATCGAGGTTACACTTTTTATAAAAGTCCTTTAGCGAAAAAAGTTACAGGTTTAGATAGTCAGCCTTTGCTAAATTTAATCCATAGAAAAAATGATTTTTTAGCCAAGTTAGTAAAATTAGCTAGAAGTAAAAATTTGACAATAATTCCTTGGTTTGAATATGGGTTAATGACTCCCCCTGATTCTGCTTTGGCTAAACTACATCCAGATTGGTTAACTATTGGGCAAAAGGGTGTAGAATCTATATCTGAAAATTTACAAGAAGATATGATCAATGGGGTTTATAAACAAGCTTGGTTAAATCCTTTGCATCCTCAAGTCCAGAATTTTATCCGCGGTTTAATTTTAGAAGTTGTCAAAAATTATAATATAGATGGTATTCAAGTTGATGATCATTTTGGAATGCCTGTACAGTTTGGTTATGATAATTTTACTGTGCAACTTTATCAAAAAGAACACAAGGGGGAAAAACCGCCGAGTAATCCTTTTGATCCAGAATGGATGCGTTGGAGGGCTAATAAAATTACTGAATTTATGGACAGTATTTCTAAGTCTGTCAAGGCAATTAAACCCTATGCAAAAGTATCTCTTTCTCCAAATTCACAATATTTTGCTTATAAATACTATTTACAAGATTGGGAAACTTGGGTGAAAAAAGATTTGATAGATGAGTTGATTTTACAGGTATATCGTAGTGAAAAAACTTCTTTTATTACCGAAATATCTAAACCTGCGGTAAAATTAGCTATGAGAAAAATTCCCGTAGCTATTGGCATATCAACAGGAACTTTATTAAAACCTGTGGATATTGACACAGTTAAGGAACAGATAAAAATAGTTCGTAATCAAAAGCTTTCTGGTTTCTCTTTTTTCTATTGGGAAAGTTTATGGGGTTATATTACTCCTGAATCACCTTATCAGCGTCGTCGGGCTTTTTTAAAGATGTTTAATACTCAAGCCCTTAGACCATTAAAATTAAAGAAATTATAATGCAATTATTACCTGTTAAAACTAAATATAGAATTCTAAACTTTACAATTAAATGGGTTTTTGCTACTTTAGTGGGTTTTTTATCTAGTTTATTAATGATTGAAATTAGTGAAAAACCGGATATGGATGTTTTAGAAGCCGCTATGGGTAGTTTAGCCATCGCTATTCCCCAAAGTTATATCCTCAGAAAAACCATTTCTCCTGTAAAGTGGGTATTATCTACCCTTTTTCCTTGGGTAATTATTGCCGGAATTGGGATTGGTGTTTTGGGTTGGACTGTGACTATTTCTACGTTTCTACCCACGCGACTTTTTACCGGGATTATTGTTGGTGCTGTTGGTGGTTTATTAATTGGGATGTCACAATGGTGGTTAGCTATTCCTCCATCATTTTCCTCAGCATGGAAATGGATATTTGTGAATATAGCAATTTGGATGATAGCTATACCGATTGGTTCAACTGTAGGCTTATTTTTGCACAGAAATACTAATTTATTTTTAGGGGAAGTTGTAGGATTAGCTTTTACCTGGTTATTGGTGGCAATATTAACAGGAATTTCTGCGGTGAAAATAATCAAAGATTTGTAATAGAGGAGTCAGGAGTCAGGAGTCAGAAAGAAGGAAGGAAGAAGGAAGAAGGAAGAAGAGAGAAGAGAGAAGGGATTTGGAAAATTACTCATTCCCTTTCCCAATATAAATTTTGTTCCTCATTCAATTGCATACGGTTATATAATTATCTTTGATTTTTAATTTTAAATTGTGATGACTCTACCTAATTGGATTACTTTTTCTCGATTACTGGGAATACCTTTTTTACTTTACGGTTTATACAATCCCACAAATCAAGCAAAATGGATATGTTTAACTATATTTTTAATTGCAGCGTTAACTGATTGGTTAGATGGATATTTAGCCAGAAAACTGAACCAAATTAGCGAGTTAGGTAAGTTTCTTGATCCTTTAGTAGATAAATTATTGGTACTTGCACCATTATTAGTATTAGTAGAATTAGGAAAAATTCCAGCTTGGGCAGTGTTTATAATTTTAGCACGGGAATTAGCGATCGCAGGTTGGCGAGTTAATCAAACCACCATCACCGGGGCAAATATTTGGGGTAAACTGAAAACAGTTAGTCAAATCATTGCCATATCTCTCCTAATTGCCCCGTTATCACCAACTTGGCAAACTCCGGTTTTAATTACCTTTTGGGTATCTGTAATATTGACAATTGTTTCGGGAATCATTTATCTCATTCCTCAAAAAATTAGCGAATAAAATCAAAGTAGAGCAATAAAAAACCCTGGCGAAACTGACCAGGGTTGATTAGGAGAAATTTTAAATGACGATTAGATACAAATACCGAAGCTGAAAATTTTAGCTAACCCCCAAGGTAATTAGAACTATAGAAGTTAAAAATAATATTGCTACTACACCTTGAAAAGCATAGCTGCTTTGTTGAGCTTTTGTAGGAAATTCTGCGTAGTAAAGTTTGGGTTCTTTGGCGTAGTTGTTAAGAATGCCTTTTTCGTCAGTGGTGGTATACATAATTTTTTTTCTTTGGTTTGTTACTTTATGTAAACTAATATAACAAGATTGTTACAAACTGTCAATAGAACTTGACAAAAAAATAGTTGATGCTATGGATAGTCCTTGCTTATCTGAAATTAGATGTTATTTTCGAGATCAGCTTCGACGTTTAAGTGGGCTAAAATCAAATCAACTAACCCAGAGCCAAACTGACCCTAAGCAACTGCAAACCGTAGGAGGTAACGAACCATGATCGCAGCCAAAGACAACGCCGCCTACCTCACCCCAGAAGAGTATTTCACTTGGGAAGAACAGCAACTAGAAAAACACGAACTGATCGACGGTCAAGTTTACGCTATGACTGGCGGTAGCGTTAATCATAGCCGCATTGCAATTCGATTTACGACTATGGTTGATACCCATTTAGACGCTAGTAGTTGCATAATAGGTAACTCAGACCTGAGAGTTAATATTGTTGGTACAAATAACTACACCTATCCCGATGTCAGCGTTGCCTGCGACGATCGCGATAAAACCACAACCCAATATATTACCTACCCCTGCTTAATTGTTGAAGTTCTCTCAAAAACTACCGAAGCCTACGACAGAGGCGGCAAGTTCAGAATGTATCAAAATAACCCAATTTTGAAAGATTACCTATTGGTTAGTTCCACTGCGATGGAAATAGATTTGTATCACAAAAATGATGCGGGACAATGGATGATTATTAACTATGGAGAAGGTGACACCATTGAACTAAAAAGCATCAATCTTAGTTTCCCCATGGAACAAGTTTATCGTGGTTTAAGCCTTGAACCAGAGAATTGGCAATAGAATAAAAGCATTACCCAATGTCCAAACTCTATAAATAGCAGCAAAAAAGTAGTATTCTTGCTTTTTAAGGTAGATTTAGTTATGAAAATTGTTTCTATAAAAATTAAAAATTATCGAGCCTTTGAATTTCTAGAAATCACAGAAATTCCCACCTTTTGCGTCATCATCGGCGCTAATGGTACAGGTAAATCTACCCTATTCGATATTTTTGGCTTTCTCCGCGATGCCCTAAAAAATAACATTCGTCAAGCCCTTCAGATCCGGGGTGGATTTAATCAAGTCGTCACCAGAGGCAAAGAACAAGAAGATATCGAAATAGAACTAAAATTCCGCATGAAAATTCTGGAGACAGAGCGCCTCGTTACTTATATTTTAATTGTTGGACAAGAAGAAAGACGACCCTTAGTTAAAAGAGAAATTCTCCGGTACAAACGCGGCGAATACGGTTCTCCCTATCACTTTCTCGACTTCCAGAAAGGTAAAGGTTATGCGATCACCAATGAAGAAAATTTTGAACAAACTGACGAAGAATTAGAACGCGAAGAACAACAACTCGAATCTAGCGATATCTTAGCAATTAAAGGATTGGGGCAATTTCAACGCTTCAAAGCTGCTAGTGCCTTTCGTTCACTAATTGAAAATTGGCACGTTTCCGACTTCCATATCAGCGATGCCAGAGGTAGCAAAGATGTATCCTATGCCGAACACCTCACTCCTACAGGTGATAATATGGCAGTGGTTGCTCAATATATTTATCAAAACCATTCTGACATTTTTCAAGCTATTCTCAACAAAATGAAAGAAAGAGTTCCCGGTATTTCTAAAGTAGAAGCACAAGAAACAGAAGACGGTAGACTAATTCTCAAATTTCAAGACCAAGCTTTTAAAGACCCCTTCATTGATCGCTATGTTTCTGATGGCACAATGAAAATGTTTGCCTATTTAATTCTACTCTTCGATCCTAAACCCCATCCTTTACTATGCGTCGAAGAACCCGAAAACCAACTTTATCCTAGTTTGCTTCACGAACTTGCTGAAGAATTTGCCAGTTATGCCCACAGAGGTGGACAAGTCTTTGTGTCTACCCACTCCCCCGACTTTCTTAATGCTGTTCCCCTAGAAAGTATTTTCTGGTTGACAAAAGAACAAGGAATTACCAAAATTTTTCGAGCTAGTGATAATGAAACTCTGAATAACTTAGTGAAAGCAGGAGATTTAGCCGGATATCTCTGGAATCAAGGCTGGTTTGAAGGAGTCGCCCCCTGATGAGCTATAACCTGATTTTTTTACTAGAAGAACCTTCTATGAAAACTGTACTAGAGACTATTCTTCCAAAATTAATTCCTGAACATATTAGCTATATTTGTATCCCCCATCAAGGCAAACAGGATCTTACTAAATCAATTCCTAAGAAGATCAAAGCCTTTAAGTTTAACCCCGACACAAAATTTATAATCGTTCATGATCAAGATTCCCATGATTGTAAAAAACTCAAATCAGAACTTTTAGAAATTTGTCAAAATGCAGGGAACAAAAATATACTGATACGTATAATATGTCATGAACTAGAATCTTGGTTTTTAGGTGATTTAGTTGCAGTGGAAAAAGCATACAGACTAAAACCCGAAAGTTTGAGTCAACAACAAAATAAAACAAAGTTTCGTAACCCCGATCAACTCAACTCCGCCAAAGAAGAACTCAGAAAGTTAGTTCCAGAATATTACCCCGGTACTCATTCTAGGATGATCGCGCCCTATTTATCCTTGACTGAAAACAAATCTCGTAGTTTTCAAGTTTTTCTCGAT
This sequence comes from Anabaena sp. UHCC 0187, assembly GCF_009712035.1. GTDB lineage: Bacteria > Cyanobacteriota > Cyanobacteriia > Cyanobacteriales > Nostocaceae > Dolichospermum. The sequence goes on from NZ_VILB01000011.1 coordinate 25,983, forward strand.
GGCATCAATAAAATTCTCAACTAGAGTAACATGATCCAATCTGAACTAGAACTCGAAGAAAACCTGATCAACCGTCTAACGGGACTAGTACCGCAAGGCGGAAGTCAAAAGTCAAAAGTCAAAAGTAATATGGCGTAAGCTTTTTGGCGATTGAGAATGGTTGTTTTATTTACGCCGTGCTGTACTAGGCTACGAACCCGTCAACAGTGGAAATTAATATAATTGAAAATTGGGGTAAAAATGTTTTAGCAGTTCACAAACTAGTTGTAAACTGCTATGCAAAGAGAATTTCGTTTTTAAATGGGCAGTACCAGACTCGAACTGATGACATCCTGCTTGTAAGGCAGGCGCTCTACCAACTGAGCTAACCGCCCGTTTCTTTCACTTAATCAATATAGCATAGCCTTTCCAAATTTTGCAAGGGGTTTGGGAAAATTTTTTTTCTGCATGGAAAAGGCTGATGGGAACGGTATTGAGCTATACTGACTCAGGATTTAACTGTTAATTTTATATTTTTAATTTCGATGCCCTCTGGTCAAACGCATGATCGCATTACTATTTGGTCTATGCCTGTGGTGGCGGGCATAACGCTGGTTTCCACTCACAGCAGTAATATGACTTTGCTGGTGGCGGGTGGGTTTATGTTTGGGGGGCTGATGTTTGGCCCCGATTTGGATATTTACTCCCGTCAATTTCAGCGCTGGGGGTTTCTGCGGTGGATTTGGCTACCTTATCAAAAAAGTCTGCGGCATCGGTCTTTTCTATCCCACGGTCCGATTATTGGCACAACGTTACGGGTGGTGTATCTGACGACTTTTTTGGCGTTGGTGGCCATTGTGCTTGTGGTGGTTTTCACCAAGTTGGGAAATGTGGCTTGGAACTGGGGGGAAGTCTGGGCGACTTTGGGGAAAACTATCTATATATATTATGGAGAATTTTTTGCTCTATTTCTCGGTTGCGAACTCGGTGCAATGAGTCATTCTTGCAGCGATTGGACTGTTTCTGGTTACAAGCGATTTCAAAAACAGGGTATTCAAGGTTTACTTCCCCGTGGCAAAATTAAGAAACGTAAAGTTAGCCCCAGTCGTCGCAGTGCAAAAAAGCGGTAAAAAATATGGAAGTTAATCAAACTTTGCTGGCGTTACAAGAATTAATTGATGTGGTGGCAAAATTAAGATCGCCTGAAGGTTGTCCTTGGGATTTGGCACAAACACCGGAAAGCCTGACTCCCTATGTGATTGAGGAAGCTTATGAGGTGGTTGATGCGATTCAAACTGGGGATAAAAAAGCGATCGCTGAAGAATTAGGTGATTTATTATTACAAGTAGTATTACAAGCACAAATTGCCAGGGAAGCTAATGATTTTTCTCTTCAAGAAATCGCTGAAGGCATTTCTCAAAAGTTAATTCGTCGTCATCCTCATGTATTTGCTGATGTGAAGGTGGAAAGCATAGATGAGGTACACAAAAATTGGGAAACCATCAAAGCTGCGGAAAAAGGAGAAACTGTAGAAGCGCAAAAACTTAGTGATAAACTGCATCGTTATCGTCGCAGTCTTCCCCCCATAAATGCAGCGATGAAGATATCTGAAAAAGCTGCTAAGGTTGGTTTTGAGTGGAACAATGTTGATGAAGTTTGGGGAAAATTTCACGAAGAGTTAGGGGAATTTCAACAGGCTTTAGCTGAAGAAACAAAAGAAAGACAAGAATCAGAATTAGGTGATTTACTATTTGCAATTATTCAAGTTGCGAGATGGCATAATCTTGACCCCAGTAAAGGTTTACAAGGGACAAGTCAGCGATTTATTCAACGGTTACAAAAAATGGAGGATGTGATTGAACGTCCTTTTGCAGATTACAGTTTAGAAGAATTAGATGCTCTGTGGCAACAGGCTAAAGCTCAACTTTCTCAAAGTTAATTACTCATCCTTTCATAATTTTATTTTTGTGTATGAATACTGGTGCTGATTTAATTCAAATTGCTCAACAAACCCGTCATGCTGCTACTAAGTTAGCTGTGCTATCAACTGAGGAAAAAAATCAAGCCATTGAAGCAATTTCTCAAGCTTTAGAATTGGCTAAGAATGATATTTTGGCAGCAAATCTGGCTGATTGTCAAGCAGCAACAGCCGCAGGAATTGCTAAACCCCTTTATAAACGGTTGCTTTTGGATGAACATAAATTAAGGGATGCGATCGCTGGTGTGCGTGATGTTGGTAAACTGGATGATCCTATTGGTAAGGTGCAAATTCATCGAGAAATTGACACAGGTTTAATTCTCAAACGTATTACCTGTCCTTTGGGAGTTCTAGGAATCATTTTTGAAGCCCGTCCCGAAGCTGCAATTCAAATTGTTTCTTTAGCAATTAAATCGGGTAACGGTGTCATTCTCAAAGGTGGCAAAGAAGCCCTAAATTCTTGTGCAGCTATAGTTAAAGCCATTAAACAAGGATTATCTCACACAGCAGTTAATCCTGATGCGGTGCAATTGTTAACCACTAGATCAGAAATATTAGAACTTTTGCAATTAGATAAATATGTAGATTTAATTATTCCTAGAGGTTCTAATGCTTTTGTGAAATTTGTCCAAGACAATACCCGCATTCCCGTATTAGGTCATGCTGATGGAATTTGTCATCTTTATGTAGATCAAGCCGCTGATATTGATAAAGCTGTGAGTATTACTGTAGATTCTAAAATTCAATATCCTGCTGCTTGTAATGCCATTGAAACTTTGCTAGTTCATAGTAGCATTGCTGCCGAATTTCTCCCCCAAGTTGCCACAGCTTTACAAGCGCAAAATGTAGAATTAAGAGGTGATGAACGCACCTTACAAATCTTACCTAATATTGCCCCAGCCACAGAAATAGACTGGCAAACAGAATACAGCGATTTGATTTTAGCTATTAAAATTGTTGATTCTTTAAATGCAGCAATATCCCATATTGAAGATTATGGTTCTCGACACACAGAAGCAATTATCACTGAAGATATCACAGCCGCAGAAACTTTCCAAGGCTTAGTCAATGCAGCGGGAGTTTATCATAATTGTTCTACCCGGTTTGCTGATGGTTTCCGTTATGGATTTGGTGCAGAAGTGGGAATTAGTACCCAACAAATGCCACCCCGTGGACCAGTTGGTTTAGAAGGTTTAATCACATATAAATATCAAATGTCTGGTAACGGACATATTGTGAAAACCTACACAGGTGCAAATGCAAAATCATTTACTCATCGTGATTTGGAATAACAATTAAAATCTCGTTCCCAGTCAGAGACTGGGAACGAGGTCAGCGAACAGGAAAGAAGGAGAGTGACTTTTATCGAACAGAATTCTGTGCGAGTGGGGGATGAATAACCGGGTTTAAGACCCCCACCAAATCGTAGATTTGGTGGTCTTTAATCAGTCGCAGGTCTAAATCTTCGATTGATTCTGACTCCTGACTCCTGACTCCTTCTTCAATAATCCTTCCTTTGATACATGAAAAATACTTTTATTATCCCCAATAATGAAAACATACTTTCATTATTCACTGAAAATTATCATGGATAATATTATTACCTATAACAACGACAAAGGACTCTTAGCTTACATTCAATTTATCGCATCAAGAGCATTAAAAAACCAATACGATGGAACTGATCCAATATTTGATTTTGAAGATGCACTTGATCAAACAGAAATAGCACATTTAACTGTAGATGAATTGAAAAAAAATCCAGAAATTAACGCCTTATTTACAGAACGTTGGCTACCTGCACCGATAAATTTAGATGAGTTAAGCAAGCTTCCAGAAGGAACTTTAGGTTATATTTATGCCAAGGAAATGAAAGCTAGAGGCTTTGATCCTAATTTCTATAAGAAAGTTGCTGTTGTTGATGATATTTCTTATTTGAAGATGCTTTGGAGAACTACCCATGATATTTATCATGTAGTCACTGGCTTTGATACTGATGTGATGGGTGAATTGGGTTTACAAGCTTTTGTCTTAGCACAAAACCCCACTCCTATTAGTATCATGTTAGTAAGTTTTGGCATGGTTTTAACTAGTCTTTATCAACCTACTAAACTCAACGTTGTCATGACGGAAATAGCACGTGGCTATAGTTTAGGTTCTCATACTTCCGTCAAATTAATCTCTAAGAAATGGGATCAGTTTTGGAATGTCCCAATTAGTGAAATTCGCGCTCAATTACAAATGAATTTTCTTCCTGAATTAGCAGTAAAGTAAAATAGGAGTCCTTAAACTTTTAATAAGTATCCATCAGTCCTCACTTCAAACCAATGCTTTTAATAAAGCTTGCAATTTAAGTTGCACTTCTGCAAATTCTTTTTGAGGATCTGAACCAGCAACAATACCTGCACCCGCATATAGTCTGGCATAATTACCATCAATTAAAGCCGAACGAATTCCCACAATAAATTCACAATTTCCTTCTCCGTCTACCCAACCTAACGGGGCTGCATATAAACCCCTTTCAAAACTTTCATAACGGCGAATTTCAGCACAAGCAATATCTCTCGCAGCCCCGGCAACTGCTGGAGTAGGATGGAGTTTAGCAACGATTTGTAAAGGGTGAATATTATTGGGAACTACGGCGCTAATTGGTGTCCATAAATGCTGGATATTAGATAATTGTCGCAGTCTGGGGGCTAAAACTTGGGGTAATAAACCTAGTTGAGATAAATGTTGAGTAATAAAATCGAGAACAAGTTTATGTTCGTGTTTTTCTTTGGTACTATTGACTAAGTTGTTAGCATTTGCCGCATCTTCTATGGGTGTTTTTCCTCTGGGTGCAGAACCTGCCAAAGCATCAGTAATTAATTGTTGTTTGTAAATACTAATTAATCGTTCTGGACTAGCACCAATAAAGTTTTGTCCTTTGCCATTACTGGTAGAAAATATATAACAATTAGGATGTAATTGGCGCAGGTTATTTAAAGATTGTAATAGGTTAAAATCATGATTAGCACTGACATCTAAGGTATCAGCTAAAACAATTTTTCTTAAATGATTAGCGTGAATTATTTCTAAAACTGATGAGACAGAAGTTTTGAATTTATCACCATTTTTAGTTATTCTTTTATATAGATTTAAAGGAAATTTATCAATATTTATAGGATGATGATTCAAAGATTTAATAATTTCTAAATGGCGTTGTAAATTATCTAATATTTTTGTAATACTGACAGTAGAATTAATAATTGTATTCATTATTAATGTGCAGCGATTATTTTTTAAAGCTATTTGCCAACAAGGTAAGAAAACCGTAGCCGAGGGAAATGGATAATCTGCTTTCTCGTGCTGATCAAAAAAACTAAAAGTACAAAAAAATCGAGGTAGGGAAAAAGTCTGATTTTTATGAGAGATAGGAATTATATTTTTCAGGCAATTTTTAATAAATTCTTCTGATTTTGTAAATCTATCTTTACCAGAAATTTCTATTTTATCTAAAGTATCAATTGCTGCTATTGCTTCACCATTACTTTTATTTTCAAAATAAAAGTTTATGGTATTTTTCTGATTAAATTGATCAAAAACTAGCAAAGGATCAACCAAGCCAATCTCTAGGGGAATACTCACAATTTTACTATAATTATTGCGGCGGCAATTTTCCTGAATCTCTAATAGTAATTGATTGAGGTATTTGTAGTCTACAAAGGTGTGGCTGCGACATGGTGAAATTGTCATGGATGTATAAGTTAATTTTTATTAAGTTATCTTCCTAAAATGTAATAAATCATGGTGGTATTTTTATAGGTAACATAATTCAGTTACCATTAACCAGCATAAACTTAGCTTGATTATGAGGTTAATCCTGTTTTGGCTGCAAGATGGCAGGTTTTATGGCAGGATATTCACCTATAATCACAAAATTAACATTTTTTGGTAATTTACTAAAGGTAAACTGTAAAATTATAAAATTTAATTGATAACTCAAGTCCTGATAATTTAACTAACTCACAACTAATGACTTCAACTCAGATTTCACCACCTCAAGCTAAACTATGGATGGCGGCTATTAAACCGCCAATGTACAGTGTTGCTATTATGCCGATTTGGGTAGGTTCGGCGGTAGCATTTAGGGAAGTAAAGATTTTTAATATAACAATATTTTCTTTGTTTATTGGCGCAGCAATTTTAATTTTAGCTTGGGAAAATATTAGTAATGATGTATTTGATGCGGAAACAGGAATTGATCAAAATAAACATCATTCATTGGTGAATTTAACTGGTAACAGAACTTTAATGTTTTGGATAGGAAATCTGTGTTTAGGTTTGGGTTTGTTGGGGATAATAGCGATCGCTATTTTGCAAAAAGACCCCACAGTTATTGGTATAATCCTCTTATGCTGTGGTTTAGGCTACACTTACCAAGGTCCCCCCTTTCGCCTAGGATATCAGGGTTTAGGGGAAATTCTTTGCTTTTTTGCCTTTGGCCCTTTGGGTATGAGTGCGGCTTATTATAGTCAAACTCAAACCTGGTCTATGACTAATTTAGCAGCTTCGGTAATTTTGGGCATTGTTACCAGTTTAGTATTATTTTGTTCTCATTTTCATCAAGTTGCAGATGACATAGCCGCAGGAAAGAAATCTCCTATTGTGCGTTTAGGAACTCAAACAGGTGCAAAGGTTTTAGTGGGATTTACTGCTAGTATTTATCCTCTAACTTTGCTATTTGTGATTTTGAATATTTTCCCAATTTGGACATTATTAAGTTTCTTGAGTTTACCTTTTGCGGTGAAATTATGTCGTCACGTTTTAGAAAATCACAGCGAACCAGATAAAGTCAGTAATTCTAAATTCATTGCTATCAATGTTCATTTTTTGAGTTGCTTATTTTTGGGTTTAGGATTTATTTTTGGTTAAGGGACTTCTTGCAAATAGAATAAACTAACCACAGAGGCACAGAGGACACGGAGGAATGAGGGTTTGAGTGTTTTTTTATTTGGAAGTCCCTTATGGGTTATCAATTTTCTTTTCGTTACTTTAGTCAAAAATTTACAAATCCCATTATTACTAATCATGGGGTTTGGGAAATCCGCGAATGTATCATTATTCGCTTGATTGATGCAAAAAATAATGTTAGTTGGGGGGAAATTTCCCCTATTTCTTGGTTTGGTTCAGAAACTATCAAACAAGCTTTAGATTTTTGTCGTCAACTTCCAAAAGCAATTACTCAAGAGATAATTTTAGAGATTCCAGATAATTTACCAGCTTGTCAATTTGCTTTTGAATCTGCTTTGGTTGTGGGAAAAGGTACTAGTTTTAATCTTACCTACAGCGGCTTATTATCAGCGGGGAAATTAGCTTTAAATCAATGGGGTAATTTATGGGAACAAGGATATACAACATTTAAATGGAAAATTGCTGTTGATGATATAAATCAAGAATTAGAAATATTTGATTTACTAATTTCCAGTTTACCAACTTCAGCAAAGTTACGTTTAGATGCTAATGGGGGACTTAGTTATCAAGAAGCTGAATTATGGTTACAAAAATGTGATCAGTTCTTACCAAAAATTGAATTTATCGAACAACCTTTACCTGTAGATAAATTTAGAGAAATGCAAGAATTAAGTAATTCATATTTTACAACAATAGCCTTAGATGAATCTATCGCCAATCTTCAGCAATTAGAATCATGTTTTCAGAAAGGTTGGCGAGGAATTTTTGTGATTAAACCGGGAATAGTCGGTTCACCATTTCGGTTAAAAGAGTTTTGCAAAAAACATCAAATTGATGTTGTATTTTCATCGGTATTTGAAACTGAAATTGGGAGACAAGCTGCATTACAATTAGCAGCAGAATTATCTAGTAATAACCGCGCTGTTGGTTTTGGAATTAACCACTTTTTTCAACCACAAGAATCAAACTGGCTAGAAAGTCTATGGAAAACCTGTTAGAAAATCTACAAAACTATGATTGGCTAATTTGTAATCATAGCCAAGAATTACCGCAAATAGCTACAGAATTATATTTAAAATTAACCCAGTTATCAAATCCAAAAATCATCATTGCAGAAAGATCCCCAGTCAGATTTTTAGGAAGTTTTATTGCAGCTTGTGCGGCTAAATGTCCGGTTTTTCTCTGTAACCCAGATTGGAGTCAAAACGAATGGGAACAAGTCTTTAATTTAGTACAACCAGATATAGTTTTAGGAATAGATCATAATTTTTTAAAATCACCAATTATCAATTATGAATTACCAATTACTAATGCTATCATGATTCCTACAGGTGGTTCATCAGGAAAGATTAAATTTGCCATTCATACATGGGAAACATTAACGGCTTCTGTGCAAGGATTTACAGAATATTTTTCCATAAATGTAGTTAATTCATTTTGTATATTGCCATTGTATCATGTGAGTGGATTAATGCAATTTATGCGTTCCTTCACAACAGGAGGTAAATTAGTAATTACCTCATCTAAAACATTAGAAATTTCTCAAATACCCAATATTAACCCGACTAATTTTTTTATATCTTTAGTTCCCACCCAATTACAAAAAATCCTGCAAAATCCCGAATTAACTCAATGGCTATCAAAATTTTCTACAGTTCTGTTAGGAGGTGCGCCAGCTTGGGATGAACTATTAGAAAAAGCGAGATTTCATCAAATTAGATTAGCACCTACCTATGGCATGACAGAAACCGCTTCTCAAATAGCAACTCTTAAACCTGATGAATTTTTACAAGGTAAATTTAATAGTGGAAAAATTCTTCCCCATGCTAAAATCATTATTGATAATCCACCGGGAAATATAAATATTCAAAGTCAATCTTTAGCTTTGGGTTATTATCCCCAAATGTGGGAAAATAGAGATAACTTTGTAGTTGATGATATTGGTTTTTTAGACAATTACGGCTACTTACATATTATTGGCCGCAACAGTGACAAAATCATTACAGGTGGTGAAAACGTTTACCCCACAGAAATCGAATCAGCGATTAGAAAAACAAACATGGTAATAGATGTTTGTGTAATGGGTATAACTGATAAACATTGGGGACAAGCATTAACAGCCATTTATATTCCCAAAGATAGAAATATCTCCCCCAGAGAAATTCAAACCCAAATAAAAAATCAATTGAGTCAATTCAAAATTCCCAAACATTGGATTTCCCTACCAAACCTACCCCGTAACACCCAAGGTAAAATCAACCGTCAACAACTCCAAAAAATCGCCGAAGACTTTCTGAAAACTAAGTAGCTTGGCACAATTAAATATAAAACCTCTCTCCAAACCTCTCCCCTGCTAGGGGAGAGGCTTTGACTCCCCCTTCCCTGGTAGGGAAGGGGGTTGGGGGGTGAGGTTTATATTATATTTTTTAACGCCCACTTACTTAACTAATTACCTAACCTCCTCCCTCGATCTTCTTCTCTCTGCGCCCTCTGCGTCTCTGTGGTTCGTTTCTAACCAATGATTCATATAATTTGGTAATTCCTGCTTATTTTTACTACTGGCATCAATACAAACGTGCCTAGTAATTGCCTTAGCAACCATTACTTCATCTACTGTCATTTCATAGGTAATTTCAAACTTATCCGAACCTATTTTTTCCGGTAACAAACTAATCACTAAATTGTCACCACAATACATAGGAAGAAAAAAATCTACATTTGCATGAACAATAGGAAAAGCCACAGATGGATTAGTAAAAAATGATTTAAGATTAATACCAGAAGCTGCTAATGAAACCTCATAAGCTTCATGACAAATTCTGAAAATATTAGCGAAATAAACGACTCCAGCCGCATCAGTATCTTGAAATCGGACAGTGTAGTAATATGTAAAAGCCATGTTGAAAATTTCCTCAATTAAAATCTGCTATCACACATCATTTTATTTCATATTAACTATTAATAATTAATAAAAACTAACCTATGGTTATTCGATATCTTTTGTAACAGCAAGTTTTTTATGCAATAATCACTAATGCAGTGTGATTTTGCACACTTGTTTTTTCAGCAACGTAACACAACAATAAAGATTAAAGCAAATCCTTGACTATGAATATGATACAGCTTGGTTCATTAGTGCATTCTCAGACAAATAATTTAGGAGTAGCAAAGGTAGTTGATGTATCTGATACAAAAGCAACAGTTGAGTATTTCTGTTCTGTTAGTCAACGCATATCCGAAACTTTCCTATTAAATGCCCTATCTAAAACCAAGCTACAACGTCAAACTCGATGCTATATCTGGCTAGAAAGCCAAGCTGTCTGGATAATAGGTAGAATCTGGGCTTGGGATGAAGAAATTGAGGAATATGAAGTTCACTTACCTGATAAAAAAGTGATTTTTGTCAGCGAAGAGGAAATTTATGTGCGCTGCAATATTCCTCAAGCAAACCCCATGGAAACTTTGTCAATCAAAGCTCATGAAACACCATATTTTTATGATAGACGATTGACTTTTGTGCAAGCCCTGATTTCGCAACGTGCTGTCTGTCGGGGAATGACAGGATTAATATCTGCAAATATTCAGCTTTATCCTCATCAAGTTGAAGTTGTGCGGCGGGTGCTAGAAGACCCTATACAACGCTATTTGTTAGCAGATGAGGTGGGACTGGGAAAAACCATTGAAGCTGGTGTAATTCTGCGCCAATACCTGTTAGATGAACCAAAAGGGCGGGCAGTAATTATAGTTCCCCAATATTTAGTAGCGCAATGGCGACAAGAATTAGAACAAAAATTTTATCTTTCCCATTTTCCTAAGCGAGTAGCCATCATTACTATTGATGAACTTCAGAAAATTAATCCCAAAGTAAAAGTTGATTTTGTGATTATAGATGAAGCTCATCATATTGCAGCTTTGGCAAATTCTCAAAATTCTGGAGAACGTCAAATATTTGAACTTTGTAAACATATTGCCCATAAAAGTGATCGCTTACTTTTATTATCTGCAACTCCTGTACTCAGTAATGAGAGAGATTTTTTGGCAATGTTACATCTGCTTGATCCTGACACCTATCACCTCAATGATTTAGTTGGGTTTCGCGCCAGAGTGGAAAATCGTCAACAGATTGGTAAACTTCTTTTCTCTTTTAAAGAAGGTGCAAATCCTTTTGTGATCAAATCTAATATTAAGCTGCTGCGTAGCCTATTTGCAGAAGATAAATATTTATTAAGTTTGGCGAATGATTTGGAAAATTGTTTACAAACAAAAGCCACGGAAACAGATGCAATTATTCAGTCTATTCGCATCCATATCAGCGAAACCTATCGTTTACATCGGCGAATGTTACGTAACCGTCGGGCTTCGGTAGAAGATGTTATTTTTGACAGAAATATTGTTCCTCAAGAAGAATATGATTTAGACGAGCGAGCAATTGATATTCACGAACTTCTTGATCAATGGCGTTCTCTTGCACCTCATCAACAGGAATATCAGCGGATTTATTTACTATTTTTCCTAGCATCTGGGACTTGGTTAGGAATTTTAGAACAGGTAATTACAGCCCGTCAAGGCAATAAGAACCAGTTACAAAAACTTGTGCAGGAGTTTGGAGAAAAAGATATCAATATCTTGATGCAAACACCAAAGTTTACAGGTGAAGAAGAGATTCTAACATCCTTACTGAAAACGATTCAACAACGTGCAGAAGAAGGAGAAAGGATTGATCATTTACAAACAATGCTGTTAAATCAGTTGGGTATTTATTTCAAACTACCGCCATCGGTGCGGCGAAATAAGCAAGATTTACTAACAAAAATACAGCAGAGAATTCGTCGGCCTGTTTCTGATGATATTCTCCCCAAATTTGTTATTTTTACAAGTTTTGGACAAACCTGTACAGAAATTGTCCGCTATTTAATTCAGACTTTCCCAGAAACAGCAGTAGTTAGTCATCAAATTGGGGAATCACGAGCAAAGCTAGAGAAGAATTTAACTGATTTCCAGAATAACCCCAATTGCTTTATTCTTGTATGCGATCGCTCTGGGGAAGAAGGACATAATCTCCAGTTTGCAGACTGGTTAATTCATTTTGATATTCCCTTATCAACTAACCGTTTAGAGCAAAGAATCGGCAGACTTGATCGCATTGGGAGTAAAATCAATTTCCAATCTTGTGTATTTCTGGGTATTTATTCAGAAGACAGTCCCCATAATGCTTGGTTTCAACTATTAAAAAATGGTTTTAATATCTTTCAGCAATCAATTGCCAGTTTACAGTTTTATATAGATGAAAAATTGCCAGAATTAGAAACAGTTTTGTTTGAATTGAGTGCTGCGGGAATATTAGCAATGGTTGAGCCACTCCAGGAACAAATCCAAGGAGAACTATTGAAGATTAATGAACAATATGCAATTGATGAAATTGATGCCCTTGATGATAATGCAACAGAATATTTTCAAACATTAGATGATGATGATGCTTGTCATCAACGAATGCAGCAAGCAACTGAAGCTTGGATTTGCCAAACCATCAACTTTCGGCGGAGTTTAGATGTGAATAAAGAAGGAGTAATTAGCTATTATCCTGATAAACATACCTTGGTATCATTAGATGAACTAAAAACTCATTTCGCAGCTTGTACAAATAACATCGGCACTTTTAACCGCAGAGTTGCTAACAGAAATACTGAAGTTAATCTTTATCGAATTGGTGAAAGATTTATTGACTCCCTATCATCTTATATTAATTGGGATGATCGAGGACAATGCTTTGCGATGTGGAGATTTGCACCATCTTGGGATGCTAGTCCAGGGAGGGAATGGTTTGGTTTTCAATTCAACTATGTGATCGAAACCAACTTAGCCAAATGTGTTAAAAACCCCGCTCAATTAAAAACCATCCAAAGATTAGCAGACGGACTATTTGCACCCAGTTTAGAAACCATATTTATTGATGCTCGTCATGAACCCATGAGCATTGTTGAGGATGTAGAACTACTGGAAATATTACAAACTCCTTATAAAGCTAAAGGTAGTCCCTATCGAGATTACAACTTAGCTAAAAATCGCCTATCTATTCTTGATGATTTTGTTGAACCTAGTCAATGGGCTGATTTTTGTCGTCGTGCTAGTAATTCCAGTTTAAATCTATTATCTCAACGTCCAGATTTTCAAGAATTGTGTGAAAAAAGTGCTAACCGTGCCGAAGAAAAGCTTGGTAAAAGATTAGAACAACTTCGTTTAAGGATCAATAGATTTAATCAAGAACAGCAAATTAATGATCCACTATTACAGCAAGAACTTTTGGAAGAAACAGCATTAAACCAAGAAATTATTGCTGGAATTAGACAACCACATATTCGCTTAGATTCTGTAGGTTTTATCATTGTTTCTGGACAAAACTTACAGCTAAATCAGGAAAGTGAATAATGACAGATTCATTTATCAAACTGAGAGAAATTCTGCACACAGGTAACATCCCTGAAGATACTAGCGATTTTCAAGAAGGGTGTTATCAACGTTTATTAAACGCACTGCGGAATCAATCTGGGGTAGGGGATATTGCCAGTTTAATTCGCCATATTCTGCGTTTTGAGGATGAAAAACAGGGTGGGAATTCGCAAATTTTACTGCAAATTCCTCGAAAACCTAATTTTCCTAATCGAGATATTTGGGAACAATCTGGTATGAATATACTAGCTGAAGATAGAGAATACTTTCTCATTAGTTCCCGTCCTTGGCAACCCCAATGGCTAAAATTTGCAGATCAATATCCCCCAGATACACCCTTATTTAAAGAAGAAAATCGCCGCAACTATGAACCAATAGTTGGTGATCCATTTCTACAAATAATGCAGTTAGATAAATATCTCAGCATTGGACAAAGAGAAGCTATTCGTGCAGTTTTAACTGCACCAAAAAACTCAACTTTAATCATTAATTTACCTACAGGTTCTGGGAAAAGTCTTTGCGCTCAATTACCAGCTTTGTTAAGTTCTAAAAATGGTAGTCTGACTGTGGTAGTTGTCCCCACAACATCACTAGCAATAGATCAAGAACGAGCATTAAAACAGTTTATTTATCATCCCACAGCATATTATAGTCATGATTCTTTCGAGGGACAAAAAAGGAAGCAAGAAATACGCAATCGGATTCATGCAGGAACTCAAAAAATAATTTTTACCTCACCAGAAAGCCTCATGGGTAGTCTTGCACGCCCTATTTATGAGGCTGCAAAACTGGGAATGTTGCAATATTTTGTGATTGATGAAGCCCACATGATTGAGCAATGGGGTAATGATTTTCGCCCCGCTTTTCAAGAACTTCCAGGCTTTATTAGAAATTTATGGAACTATAGTTCCTTCAACACATTATTACTCACAGCAACATTAACTGAATCTTGTTTAGATACTCTAGAATCATTATTTGGTGAAGACTTACAAGTTATTTCTGCTGTGCAACTACGTCCAGAACCTGCTTACTGGTTTAGATGGTGTGATAGTGAAGAAAAGAGAAAACAAAGACTGATTGAATCACTGTATTACCTACCACGACCACTAATTATTTATGCAACAAAAGTTGATGATGTTAATAATTTAAAAAAGGAATTATATCAGGCTGAATTCAAACGTTGTGCAATTATGACAGGTCAATCTAGTGAGCAAGAAAGGTCACAATTAATCAAAAATTGGCGAGAACAAAATATTGACATAGTTATTGCCACCTCTGCCTTTGGACTAGGTGTAGATCAAAGTGATGTGCGGGCAGTTATTCATGTTTGTATTCCCGAAAATATTAACCGTTTTTATCAAGAAGTAGGTAGAGGTGGAAGAGACGGTAAAGCTTGTTTATCACTGACATTGTATACAAGTAAAGATTACGATATAGCTACAGATATCAATGAAAATTCCGCCATAACTATCGAGAGAGGTTTACAACGTTGGCAAAGTATGTTTGACGCAAAGAAAATATTAACTAATGGTAGATTTCGAGTTCCTATCAATAAACCTCCTTCTTGGAAACCTGGAGATATTGATATGAATAGTGAGCAAAATACAGCTTGGAATTTGCGAACATTAACATTACTACAAAGGGTTAAATTAATTGATATTGATTCAGAAGAACCTCAAAAAGACTGGGACATCTCCAAAAATACTCGAATTATTAATATCCACAATGAAAAACATTTAGATCCATCCACATGGGAAGATGAAGTTGAACCTGTCCGACTACAACGTAAAAACTGGAGTTATCAAAATCTCAAACTTATGAAAGAAGCTTTAACAGCAAAGCGTTGTCTTTCAGAAATTTTTGCAGAAGCTTACACTATTTCTTCCCGCAATGTACCGCAACCTAGAAAAGTTGTAAAAGTTTCTCGCGCTTGTGGAGGTTGTCCTGTCTGTCGGCAAAAAGCTATCCAACCCTTTGCGGGAATTATGCCCTCCCCTAGTCGTGTTTGGCAAGAACCTAATTTTTTTGTTGGGGAGGAATTAGAACGCTTACTTGCAGGTAACAAATTATTACTGATTTTTTATGAATCTTTAAATAATAGAAATACTAAAATACCCATAAATAATGTATTAAAATGGTTTGTAGAACAGGGCATCAGAAATATGATTATTCCATCTGAGTTTGCAGAAACTTTAACTGAAGATATCAAGATAATCCCCAATGCTTTTATTTTTTTATGGGAAAAATATCAACCATTAAAAATGCCCTATCTTCCGACATTAATTGTTCATTCTCCAGGAGAGAAACTACCGGATAACTACTTAACAATAAATAATAATTTTCAAGCTCCCCGGATTATTTTATTGCCAATAGATACCCCAGATCCTAGTCGTCCTGAGCGACGATTAATAGATATTTTTGCCGGAAAACAATTAAAATTTGCAGTTTTTTGTACGGAGATTAGTTTATGAGTGTACTTAAAGAACCTTTAGCAACACCCAGTAGATTTAAAGGTATTTTTCGATATTTGCTAAATACAGAATATCAGAAAGAGAAAAGAGAGAGATTAGAGCAAATACTTTCTCCTAATAAATTGGTTGAGCGTCTTCTTTCTTCCGAAGAAAAAGCCAGTGGTAAAAAAGCAGCACACCCGATGCTGCATAACAACCTGAGAGAATGTATTAAATCTGGTCTGTTAATAGAAATTGATTATGAGATATCTATCAATCCCCTATTACCAAAAGAAGCCCGGAATCGTGAATTAGGTGAACATTTATTACCTGATACTCTAGCTACTTTATTTTTTGCATCTGATAATAAAGATGAAGAAGATTTTGCACTTGTCTGCGCTTGGTTTTTGGCACAAGATATATATGATTCCCCCGGAAATTGGAAAGAATTACAATATGTTGTCACTGAACAAGGAGTTTCCGAATCCTTAGATTTAAAAATGTCTAGTAGTACACTTGCTGGTCAAATGAATGACTGGATGTGTTACATGGGTTTAGCTTGGGGTCATGCTTTAGAAGGAAAAAAAGTGATAGTTCCTGATCCTACGGCTTATATTAAACGTAATCTTTCACATTTATTTTCTGAACAAGAAAATAGAAAATTCCCTATTAGAGAATTTATTGATAGATTAGCCCAAAAGTGTCCTTTATTTGAAACAGGTAAATTTCGAGATCAAATAGAAGCAAATATTGGTATTCGTCAACCTAACTATTTATCTACCAGTACAGCTTTCGCTTTATTTCGTCTCCAAGATGAAGGTTATATTCAGTTACTCAGAGAATCAGATGCTGATTTAATGTTGCTTCCAAAAGCGAATAATGAAGTTGATGATAATAGCAAAGTTTCACACATTATCTGGAAAGGGTAAAAATTATGACTTTTGAAAAATTTGTTTGTTGGAATTCAGAAAATATCCGTCGCGTTATGGATGTGGAAGCAACACAAGCAGAAAATCACATTTTCTTGGCTACCCATCATCCTATTAAAATGTATCTTCAGGAACTTATCAGAGATACTTCAGTAAGAGTCCCTTATAATGAACAGCAATTTCTTAAAGACTTTTTAGCTGAAAAAGATTTTGCTTTTGTACCAGTTTTAGGAACTTCTGGTACAGGTAAATCTCATTTAATTCGTTGGTTAGCAGCTAATATTCAATCAACACCTCAAAGAAAAGTTTTATTAATTCCTAAAATTGGCACTAATTTAAAAGATATCATTAATTTAATTCTCCAAGGGATGGAAGGAGAAAAATTTGATGAATATCGTCAGCGGATAAATCGAGCAACCAATACATTAACAGAAACTCAAGCACGAATTCAGTTACTTAATCAATTAGCAGCAGCAGTTGGTGATAATGGAAAACGGGATAAAAGTAAACTAACTGATGAAGAAAATTATCTGATTGAAGAATTAGATTCTCTACTATATGATCCATTTTTCCGAGAAAATTATTGGTTAAAAGATAATGGGATTATTCACCGTTTAGTTATTCATATTCTCGGATATCGAGATACATTAGAAATTGTTGAAGAACGACGAGAATTTTCTCTTCATGATTTACCCAATGATGTTCATCATATTCAAAAAGCTAGTGAAAAATCTCGCAGTTTTTATACTGAACTTTGGAGTAATGACGACATTAAAAAAATTACCGTAGATTGGTTAAATCTGCATTTAGATGAAGCCATTACTCAAGTTTTGAATTTAGGTCGTGAAGACTTACAAAGATTAATGCGTGAAGTGCGGGAAACTTTAGCAGAACAAGGGATTGAATTAGTTTTACTGATTGAGGATTTTGCCAAATTACAAGGTATTGATAGAGAATTATTAGAAGCCGTTTTAGCTAGACCTCAACAACCAGGAAGTAAACCTTTATGTGCCATGAGAACAGCTTTAGCTTGTACCACAGGTTATTTTAAAGCTTTAATTGATACAGTGAAACAGCGTGTTACTTTCAGTGTCAATCTTGATGTTGAAAAAATAGGTGAACAATCTTTAGTTACTCAAGTTGATATTCAAGAGTTTGTATCTAAATACCTGAATGCTGTGCGTTTAGAAAATGAAGTAATTTTAAATTGGGCTATTTCTGATCAACAAACAGATTTAAATGCAGAATCTTTAACAAATGCTTGTCGTGATTGTGAACATCGAGAAGCTTGTCATGCTGGTTTTGGTGCTGTTAATGAAATTGGGTTATATCCCTTTAATGCAATAGCTTTAAAACAGATGTTTGCTAAAGTTAATCAGAAAGAATTTAATCCCCGTATTCTCATTAAAGATGTCCTCAAATACACTTTAGAAAATGGTTATGATGATATTCAAAAAGGTATTTTTCCATCTGTGAGTTTGCAAAAACACTTTGGTAAAATGCGTCTAAGTGCCATGCTTCAGCAGGATATAAATATTAAAGATCCACAAAATTTTGATCGTCGTCAGGTACTTTTAGATTCATGGGATGATGGGGATGAACTTTGTGATTTACCAACGGAGTTGCATACAGCTTTTAATTTACCACCCATAGGAGTAAAGATTAAGCCACTTTCCCAAATTACAACTACAGTCGAGGAACAAAAACAAAAAAATGTATATATAACAGAACCCAAACCTGTTGTTAACACAAGTATAAAACTAGAAGGAATTCCCGAAAATTTAGCTAAAAAAATCGAGATTTTAAATAATTGGAATAATCAAAGTATTCTCCCTCAAGAAGGAGTAGCTAAAGATATCCGTGAATTTATCTTTCCCGCTATTGCTCAGTATATCGAGTGGGATAATGAAATGTTATTAGAAAAGACATTTGCTAGTAATTATAGTAAATATTTCAAACAAAGAAATATCGTCTTTTATAGTCCCAGAGTTACTAGAGAAACCATTGCTGGAGTTAAATTAACCCTTCCTCTCAATCCAGATGATAAAGTTGATTTCAGGGAAACTGTGATCGCTTTTCAAGCTATCGTACTATATAGTCATTATAAACACTGGAAGTTCAAAGATGGCGATCGCTATTTTCGCACCTACAGCAAACAACTAGAAAAATGGAGTCAGTACGTCTTAACTGCAATTCGTCGTTATCCTCGTGAGTCTGGAGCAGCTTGGAATCCTCTCCCAGCAGCAGTAGAATTGTTATCAATAAGTTCCACAATGGCCGGACATGATACTAATTCCTTAGACAAGTTAATTAACGCGTTATTTCTGGAAATAGATAATCAGGAAAATGTAAATCGCGCTTCCAGTTGGAAAAAGCTATTTGATACTCTCAAAAAACACCGTCAAGACTTATTAGATATTGTCCAAAGTCGGATTGCTTGTACTAAAGGTTATTCGACTCAGTTTCAAATTATTGATTCAACTCAAATTATTGAACCATTAGAAAAAATTAGAAAATCTTGGCAACCTCAATCTGAAATTCCCAGTGATGTTAATTGTGATATTCTTCAACCAATCTATAAATCCCGTCAACAGGTAGATGAATTATTAGAAAAAGCTATTCTAGAAGAAACAGAAAGACAATTAGCTCTTTACCAATCTTTAGTAATGGAATTAGGAGATAACTTTAAGAAAAAAGATGTTACTGATAAATTAAAAGTAGCAATGGAAAAAGCCAGAGAAGCCGCGGTGTTTCGAGGTAGGAAAAACTTTGATGATATGACATTGGTACTAAATCAGTTCGGACGGACAGCTACTTCTAGCTATATGGAATCAATGAAACGGTTACAGTCTGAGCAAGAAAATTGTCATGCTGAAATAGCCAAGCTGCTTCCGTATCTGAGTGAAGATTATCAAAAAGCTATGACAGATACTGAGGAATTTATTAAACATACTAATAATTTTCTTGATGCTTCTTTAGCTGAAGTCAAACAAAATATTAGTGATTTAGAAAAATCTGATGGTGCAACTATAGAAACCAGTCATCAAGCTATTCAGGATGGTTTAGCTAACTTACGTAAGTTACTGATAGAAATTAAAGGATAAATAATATGTTGATAGAAAAATCACAGGAACTAATTGAATTATCTCAGCGTAAAAATGCACTGCAAAATTATGCAAACAATCTCCAAGGTTTTCAAACTAGAGAAGAACAAATTAGTGATTTTGTCACAGATATACAGCTAATTGTTCAAGCTGTAAAAGCTTTTCGGGAAAAAGGTATTAGTAACATTACCTTGGATAAAAAATTAGATGATCTTCTGAATTTTATTATCCATGCTGAAGAGAATTTTCGGAAAACACCAGATTGGATTATTGATACTGAAAATTTTAATGCCAAGATTTTAAAAAAAGGCATAGATAATCTAACAAAAACCTTAGAACAGCAATTATCTACAAATTGGCAAATTTACTTATCCCAAAATATGCCCAGCACTAATCATGAAATGCTCAATCTTTTATCTAAGGTTCAGGCATTTACTCATAATGTTCAACGAATACAACGCTTAGATAAAGAAATTAAACAAGTAATTTATCCTAAAAATACCCAAGAACTTGAATTAGCCCAAACACGAATTGAAGAGTTAAAAGGGTGTTGGAATAGTTTAAGTTCTGATGAAGTACCGGAGTCAGTTTTATGCTTACTCAGAGCAGCGGCTAATCAAGGTGCATCTTTGAATCTACTGACTCCAGAAGTTTTGAATTGGGTGAATATTTATGGTATTGCTGATTCCTTGAAAATTAGATTAATCTGATCATTTTTTAATGATATCATATTCTCTTAATTAACCTAAATAGAAAATATTCGGATTAATGTTCGTAGTGAGGACTTTAGTCCTCAAAATCAGGGCTAAAGCCCTGACTACAAACCATAATATTTGACTATATTGTGAGTCCATCCAAATTCTGCCACCATTGGTGGCAGAATTTCCTGAGAGTGGTAAGTTAGGTAAAAATCTCGCATTCTCCAAATATTGCGAGTAGAAAAACCACTAATACCTGGAAACTCTGCTTGTAAGTCTTTTGCTAACTGTTCTACGACTGATTTACCCCAATTAACATTCTGTTGTCGGGTAACAATCATCTTGCCAATATCCCAGTAAAGGTTAATCATTTCTCGATTAACTGCTTTGAGAGCATCGTATTGGGCTGCACGAATTCGTTGTTGTACTTCCATAAGTAGATGTCTATAATCATCAGAAATCTGATTACTCATAACTGCAATGTTTTAATTAGCTGCGTAGACTAAACAGGCTTGCACATCTTCCCTTTCTAGCCAGAAATATCCTTCTAACAAAGTTTCGATAGTATCTCCTGTTGCTAACATTCCTAAAATATGTTCAACAGCTAGACGACGACCATGAACGATTGGTTTACCGTCAAAGATTTGGGGGTCAAATGTGATTCTTTCTAATAATTTTTGTTTGCTCATAGTTTAGGTATTTAGTTTTTTGTTTTGGTAAGTTAGCGTAACTCACTTTACTAGCTGAAATTAAGGAGTTTGGTAAACCAAGAAGTAAATTTGCATCTATTTCTTGAGTAATAGTTGTTTTTGATGATTGAAAAGATGGTTGAAAATCTGCATTATGAGAGGCAGTGATCGAAATTCTTTTTCCCCATTTTACATTGTTTAAGCATCAAGGAGAAAACCTATGAACATGACTTTTATTAATCACAATCAATTACAAATTTCCTGGGAATTGCATGAAAAATTTTTAGCAGTCAATACCCAAAAAACAATTATTATTCCCTTGGATCATGTGGTGGCAGTTTCCACCGAACCACCCATTAGTCAAGAACCATTAATATTTGAATTGCGATAACACAAAAGCCTTCAGCTTAGTAATTTACCAACCAAAACTTTTAACCTTCACCAAAGTTACCGCCTAATTCTTGCTGTAAGCGATACAAAATAGTATTTTTATCAACTTGTGATAATATTTCTTGAATGACAGTATTAGCACCCAATTGTCCCCAAGTACAGCCCTTTTCTAGATATAACTGTGCAGCTTTACCGACTGTGTAAGCACCATAACCAGCAATTCCCCCTTGGGTAATAGCACTCCCCACAAAAGTAGTAATATTAAGAGGATTATCACCACTAGCTATGGCTGCGGTACTTTTACCTAAACCTAATATAAAACTACTACCGATTTCGCTTAATAATAAACCACCAGAACTAAATAAAATTGTTTTTAATAATTTACTGGCTTCATAGCTAGTCATGGGTAAACCATACAATTTAGCCAAAGCTCGAATTAAAGCTAAATCGGTAATTAAACCACCAATCATATCTAAAAAAGCAATGGGATTTAAACCAATAGCGAGGGCTTTATATTGACTAAATCGCCAAATAATATCTTCTGCTTCTTTCTCGCGGATATCAATGGTTTTTTCGGCGATATTTTGCTCCGATTCCCTAGCTTGAATTAGTGCATTTAAAGCTAAAAGAGATCGTCCTTCTCTATTTAAGATAGTTAAGATTGTTTGCTTTAATTCATCTACTTGAGGTGGTGGGTTTTCCCATTCATAATTAATAGTTCCATCTGGATATTCTACCCTAACTTCCATGGGTGCAGGTTCAGCCGCTATCATGACAATTTCATCGGGTAATAAAGGCTTATTTTGGATATTTCCTGCCCCTAATTGTTGGAGATTTTTGTAAATTGCATTTTTATCTGTTTCTGGATATAAATCAATTTTATTAAATACTAAAATTAAGGGTTTTTGGGCTTGACGTAATTCTAATAATCCCTGATATTCGGTTCTAGTAATATCCCCAGAAACCACAAACAATATTAAATCAGCCTGACGCGCTACGTCTCGTGCCATTTGCGCCCGTGCATCTCCGGCAATTTCATCTAAACCGGGAGTATCAATTAATTCAACTAATACCTTATCTCCGGGCTTCCAAGGCACAGAACGCGGCCATTGAGTGACACCATTTAAAGGTCCTGTTTGCAGAATTTTTTCCCCTAACAAAGAGTTTAAGACTGCTGATTTTCCCCGACTAACTAAACCAAAAGCGGCAATTCTGATGACATTTGCATCTAATTTATTGAGGGTGGTATTTAAGGCTTCTATTTCCGGTTTTAGCAAACTTGCCAATTCTGGATTTGCTGCCATTTGTCCCGATTTACGGAGATATCCATACCAAGATAATGCTTGTCTGAGACTAGCACGGGCGCGGTTTAAATGGGTTTCTTGTAGGTTACGGTTACTCACAGGGGGCAGGGAATAGGGAATAGGGAACAGGGAACAGAAAAATGCTCTTTATTCTCAAATATTGTCAGGGTTTAGGATTGTGCTTTACCCCTACAGATTGATTCTTTAATTCTAACTTTATTTACTTAAAATTAAGCTGCTGTTAATGACTTTCCGACAATTTGCGGTTCGGGTATTGGTTGTCCGTCTTCTAAATAAGATGAAATCAGCATTTCTAAAACTTCCTGAGCATTTTTTAAAGCCTCTTCGTAAGTGTCTCCATGGGTATGACAAAACTCTCCCCATTCAGGAAGACTTACCACAAAGCATTTATCTTCTTCTGACCATTGAATAATGATTGTGTAATGATTATTCATTTTCTGCTTCCTCTTGAGCTTTTTTAATTTCTTCTATTCTTTTAATAGCGTTATTAACGTCTTTCTCCTGGTATTCCTTCGCATCTTTTCCGTCTTTACCTGATATAGTAACTCTCCCAGATAACAAAGGATGATACCAGTTAGTATGACTACCTTTTCCAGTCCGACAAGTAAAACCTGATTGCAGTAATAAATTTTTCAGTTCTCTAATTTTTTTGGGCATATTTAATACAATATTATTGTCCCAAATATGCTTCTAAAACCTTGGTATTATTTTGGATTTCTGTAGGTGTACCAACGGCTAGATTTTGTCCTTCAGCTAATACCCAAACTCTATCACATAAGGACATAATTACATCCATGTTATGCTCAATAATCAAAAATGTCATGCCGTCGTGACGATTCCACGCTAAAATGCGATCGCTTATTTCATCAATTAACCTGGGATTTACGCCAGCAGCAGGTTCATCTAACAATATTAACTTAGGATTAGTCATCAACGCTCGACCAATTTCTAAAAGTTTCCGTTGTCCTCCAGATAAACCACCGGCATAATCAGCGGCTTTTTTTTCTAAACCTACTGACTCTAATAAAAACATTGCCCGTTCTTTTAATTGCTTTTCTTCTTTAGCAACAATGTGGGGTTGAAATTGCACTTGCCAAAAGTTCTCACCGGTTTGTTTTTGCGCCCCCAAAAGCATATTTTCTAATACTGATAACTTCGATAAAACCCGTGCAACTTGAAAGGTTCTCACTAATCCCTGTTGGGCAATTTGGTATGGTTGTAATTGATGAACAGGTTCACCATCAAAAATGACTCTACCTTTATCTGGACGGATAAAATTAGAAAGTAAATTAAATAAAGTAGTTTTCCCAGCCCCATTGGGACCAATTAATCCAGTAATACTCCCTTTGATAACTTCAATATTAGCTTCTTGAACTGCTTTAATGCCGCCAAAACTTTTACAAAGCCCCGTTGCAGCTAATAGAGGTAATTGGGGTGATTCGATATTATTTACCAAGAGTCAGTTCCTCCTTTTTCCCTAAAATACCTTGAGGCCGCCAAATCATCAACACCATTAAAAGTAACCCAATAAACATGATCCGAAAAGCACCTATGCGTTCTACATCTAGGGGAACAATTTTGGGTAAAAATTCCCTAGTTAGGGCATCATAGGTAAAGAAAATAACTGCACCTAAAATAGTCCCCAAATTATTCCCAGAACCACCTAAAATTACCATAATCCAGGCATCAAATGTCAGTTGAGGTTGGAAATTATCAGGATAAATTGCTCCTAGTTGCCAAGCAAAGAACGCCCCAGCAATTCCCGCAATTGCCCCACCTAACATTAATGATTGTAGTTTATAGGAAAAGACGTTTTTTCCTAATGCTTTGGGAACTTCTTCATCTTCACGAATAGATTTTAGCACTCTTCCCCAAGGAGAACGGACTAAAATTTCTAACCGCCAAAATACAAAAGCCAAAATTAACAACACAAACAACATTAAACCCGCTTTGGGATTATAATTATACAGTCCGATCACACCAGAAATATAAATTGCAGCAGCTAATAATCCTAAAGCAATTCCCACTATCAACCGCGAAGTAAATTCTTGTCGAATACTGCTATTTCTAATTGTAATATTACGGGCAGAAATTTGAGCAGTTCGCACCCAACCCCACAAAGAAAATAATGTAATTCCTGTTAATAAAGTTAATACCCCAATCATCACCAAGCGGAAAAATAAATTGGGAGTTGTTGATAAAGGGATAACATAACTTTGCACACCGAAAGATCCCGATATCCACGCATTACCCACAGGTAACTCCTGGTTATTGACGATCAATCGAATCAATTCACCTGTACCAATAGTGACAATTGAAAGATAATCTTCACGTAAGCGCAGAGTCGCAAAACCAATTAATAAACCTAGCATTGCGGCAACAATTGCCCCAATTCCCGCTGATAGCAGCAAGGGTACGCCCTTCAAACTTAACAAAACTGTTGTATATGCACCTAAAGTCATAAAAGCAATATGACCAAAGTTAATTAAACCCGTAAAACCCCACTGTAAATTGAGTCCTAGTCCAAATAGGGCAAAGGTTGCAGTAGAAATAGCCAGAAAAATCAGATATTCAATCATAGGTTAGTCAGTTGTCAGTGGTTAGTGGTAATTATTTATTTGCTGCCCTGCTTCTTAGTGCCATAAATTGTAGTTTATCTTGAAGATTATTGAGGATTACTGTTTTAATATAAAAAGTCAAATGGTATTAAATGGTAACAAATATATGAACTTACTACGGATTAGAATGCACCATCTCATTGAACAACTAGCTGAGGAGGAGTTGTATGGCGTTTGGAATATTATAGAAGCTTCCCATTATGACTTTTATATGCTTAAGGCTATAGAAGAACTTAAGGAATTTCAGCAACCGTGGGATATGCTAACTCTAGAAGAAGCTACCAAACAATTGATGTTTTTACCCTAGGGTAAACCAGGTATTTTACGCCATTTTTGCGTAAATCCTGGATCAGACTATCTTCCCAATCCCTTTGAATCTAGGTAATGGTTAGTGAATCACGAAGTGCGTTACGCTAGGTCTTTTTTAATGGACCTTAAAAGTTTAGAACCTGCTGCCTATGAACAGGTGTATAATTTTGTCTTTGTTACCTTAGCCGAAAAATTACAGCCCCATAACCTCCCAGAACTGCGACAGCTTGATCAGGAAGGGATTTTTTTTCGCTTTAGTTTAGATAAATACTTGATAGCTATAGAAATTAGGGGAGAAATAGTCAAATTCCTGCGTGTTGTGCCGATGCCAGATGTGTAAAGCAATATGAACCTAATATCCCCATATTCGTTATTCTATTAAAAACTGTATAAGACAAAGCAGGGATCGCCAAAACCATACATTAAACTTGTGTTTGACCAACACTTTATTTGAGATTCCCATATATGGATGCTCAGGCACTTTGGCAACGATACCAAGATTGGTTATATTTACACGAGGGATTAGGACTATATCTAGATATTAGTCGGATGCGGTTTGATGATGCGTTCGTGGCATCATTGCAGCCTAAATTTGACAAAGCGTTTGCGGATATGGCAGAATTAGAAAAAGGGGCGATCGCCAATCCCGACGAAAACCGCATGGTAGGACATTACTGGTTGCGGAATCCAGACTTAGCCCCCACCCCCGAACTCACCCAAGAAATAGTTCAAACTTTAGAACAAATCGAAGCTTTTGCCGACCAGGTACACACCGGGTCCATTCATCCCCCCAAGGAATGCCGCTTCACAGATATCATCTCCATTGGTATTGGTGGTTCAGCCTTGGGTCCCCAATTTGTCGCTGAAGCCCTTTCCCCGGACTTACCTCCCTTACAAATTCACTTTATTGACAATTCCGACCCCACCGGAATTGATCGGGTTCTTGCCCAACTTGGCAATAAACTAGCCACAACCTTGGTATTAGTAATTTCCAAATCTGGAGGCACTCCCGAACCTCGCAACGGCATGATTGAGGTCAAACAAGCCTACACAGACCAAAAATTAGACTTTGCTAAATATGCAGTCGCTATTACTGGACAAGATAGCAACTTGGATAAAGTCGCCAAATCTGAAAATTGGTTAGCCCGGTTCTTCATGTATGACTGGGTGGGTGGACGTACCTCGGAAATGTCCGCTGTCGGGCTAGTACCTGCGGCATTACAGGGCATTGATGTCCGTGCCATGCTGGATGGTGCAAAAGAAATGGATGATGCCACCCGCGTCGCTGATCTCAAAAACAACCCAGCCGCTTTATTAGCCCTTGCTTGGTATTTCTCCGGAAATGGCAAAGGTGAAAAAGATATGGTGGTTCTCCCTTACAAAGACAGCTTGTTGCTATTTAGCCGCTATTTGCAACAACTGGTGATGGAATCTTTGGGTAAAGAAAAAGATTTAGACGGCAAAACTGTATATCAAGGGATTGCAGTTTATGGTAACAAAGGTTCAACCGACCAACACGCCTATGTGCAACAGTTGCGCGAAGGTGTCCCCAACTTCTTTGCCACCTTGATTGAAGTTTTGGAAGATCGTCAAGGAAAATCCGTAGAAGTTGATCCTGGTGTGACTTCTGGTGATTATCTCTGTGGTTTCTTGTTAGGAACTCGTCAAGCATTGTATGAGAATCACCGCGATTCCATTACAGTCAGTATTCCTCAAGTTAATGCTCGCACTGTGGGCGCGTTGATTGCATTGTATGAACGGGCTGTAGGTTTATATGCCAGTTTAGTAAATGTCAATGCTTATCATCAACCAGGTGTGGAAGCTGGTAAAAAAGCCGCTGCTGTGATTCTGGATTTACAAAACCGAGTTTTAGAAGTGTTAAAAACTCAGAAAAAAGCACTTTCTATTTCTGAAGTTGCAGATATTGCCGGCGCTGCTGAGGAAGTTGAAGCAATTTACAAAATTCTCCGTCATTTACACAGTAATAATCGGGGTGTGGTGTTAACTGGTGATTTGGCTAAACCTGGCAGTTTAACTGTTTCTCTCGGTTAATAAAATTCTCTTCGTTAATTAATGAGATCCTCGATTTCTTTAGGAAGTCGGGGATCTTGTTTTTTGTATTTCCTAGGTTGAATTAAGCGGAGTTTGACTCAACCATAATAATATAGTTTCTTATTAGAGGATGGGCTTTATTTGTTATTGTAGAGATGATAATCTACTTACTCAAAAAATAGGAAAGATAAAAGCATGAATAAGTTCTTTTCAACTTTAACTCTAACAACAGGTACAGCTTTAACTCTCATATTAACAGGAATAGCTCCATCTCAATTTGCAGGTATGATTCCCATCAGTAGTAAACCCGTTCTAGCGCAGACATCTATTAATTTAGATACTTTTCGTACAGCTTCCTTATCTAAACATAACAGTTATCGAGCTATTCACCGTAGTCCTAGCATGGCAATTAGTAGTTCAATCAATAATACTGCTCAAAGCTGGGCGCAATACCTGGCGACCAATGGATTGTTTCAACATAGCACCCCCAGTCAACGGAATAATGCTGGAGAAAATTTGTATGTTTACTACACTACGGCTACCTCAGTAGACCCAGCCACTCTTGCCAATTTAGCAATTAAGAGTTGGTACGACGAAGTTTCCGCTTATAACTACAATAATCCTGGGTTTTCTAGCGCCACTGGGCATTTTACCCAGGTCGTGTGGAAGAGTAGTACCCAATTAGGTTGTGGTGCAGCACAAGGCACTAAAACGATGAATGGCACTAAATTCAACGCTTTCTATGTCGTCTGTAATTATGCGCCCGCTGGTAACGTGCAAGGACAGTTTCCCGCTAACGTGCTGAAACCGTAATTAATTATCGTTGGGGGTTAGGCGGGGGAACGGGGACGGAAGAGAGAATAGTAATTTTTAATTAATTGATAAGTCTCGCAAATAGTAAAATTTATCTGTTTTCCCATCATTTCCTTTTTCTCTTCCTAAATAACCTGTTAATGGTGATGATAGTTCTATTAATAAATCATGAGTTATTTCATTTGTTAAATTTTGCTTATTAATTGCGTTGTAATGAACACGAATTTCTGTAACTGTTAGCTGTTGATGGGTTATTTGTAAATTATCGTTATTTTGTGCAGAGAGTTCTTTGACAGTTTTGATAATTTCTGAACGTAATTTAATATCCTGTTCTACTTGTACAATATATTTTTCAACTTCTTGATCAGATTGACCAGGTTTTAAATATTCTTTGAGTTTAAATAAGTCTATTGAATTACGATATTTACTTTGCAGTTGAACTAGTTTTTCTAATGTTTCTGGGTTAATAATAGCCATATCTTGTACTTTTGCTGCGTCGTTTAGTTGGGTTGTAGGTTCACCTGGTCCGATAATTAATTTGGTTGCTTGCTTAAATAGTTCTTGACTTTTTAAGCGAAGCATTCCTAAGTTTAGTAGCTGTACTGCTGTGGTATTAGGAATTTTTTTACCTGATTTACATTCGGAAACTAATGGATAAGGGTATGAACAAAATACATCTACTCCTCCAGCACCTCCTTTATGGAAATAATCAACTATAAAACCTAAAAATTCAAGGCTTTGACGGACTACATTTTCAAAGTCTGTACCTGCTTGATAATTACTTTTTCCTTCGTCTTGTTCTATGCTTCTATCTCCTAAAGCAGCAATTGTTTTTATCCAAGCTAAATCAGCATCTATTGTATTGGTAGTTGCTTCATTACTCCAACCTAAAAATACTTTGATTTCATTTTCTAATTGTTCTGCTGCTGGGTTATTATTGACTATTTGTGATAATGCAACTTGCAATTTTTCTAGTTCAGGATGTAGGGGAGGTTCTCGTTTTTCTAATTGTTGTTTGCGTCGAATAAAAACCTGATCACTTAATACGGGTTTATCTTCGGAAGCAGAAATGTTAGGTAAACCTACAAACTTACCTAATTTATCTTGAATATTTGGATTAGCTGGAACTTCAATAAACTGAGGTAAATGATAAACGCGCAAATAAGCCAGAAAAAAATGCGGACGGTTTTGTAATATTTCCTCAAATCTTTCTGGTTTCCAGATTGTTAATTGAGATAAAATATCTAATGGTGTTGTTTTATCTAGCATTTGACAACGTTCACATTTAGCCCAAGTTTTAATTGAAACTGTCTCAGAATTAACCTGCTTGATAGCAGTTTGAGCAGTAAGTAAAAAACTTGAGCGATAGTATTTTTGAATTGAAAGTTGATTTGCTGAATCATCAACAGGATAAAGTGCAAATTTCTGCCCTGAATTTAGCAATGTTTGGGGAATAGCTACAATAATTCGCCCTTGTATTAAAGCCTCAAAATCGAGAGTAGAAATACATAGGGCTTTATCAATCAAAACTGATTTAATCATGCTTAATTAAATAATTCACTCAAATCATCTGTATCGTCTATTTCTTCAGTAAGGGATGGATTTTTTGAGAAATCATTTAATAGTTCTTCTCCCTCTAAAGTTTCTTCATCTATTTGACCAGAAGGATCACTCAAAATTTCCAGTAATAACGGATTAATACGAGTTAAACTTTGGGCATACTCCAGCACTTGTTCTTCATTAAGTTGATAACTGTCGCGCTTCTGATAAACAGAATAGATGTCAATAAGTGGTCGAATTTCATCTTTATTTAAAGATACCCATTCTCCACCATATTCTTTGACAAGTTTATTGAGATAAGTGTAAGAATCCCAAGCTTTACGAATTTTCTTTTCTTTAGAACGAACTAAACAGCCTCGTGTTAAGTCAAATCTTTCATAGTCGATTAAACGCCACATTCCCGCTCCTACTGTACGTCCATTTGAGTGTTGTAGAACGGCTACACCAATTTTGAACAGCTTGTCTTTTTCTTTGCCAACAAGTTTGAAATTTATCCAACCTTGATTAATTGACTGTGGCTCAATTTCAGTAATATCTTCGATTATTACTTGTTCTAATTTCTCTCCTGTAGGAGTTTCACCTTCTAATTTATAACCTTTTAAACTTTGAAAACAAAAGCGTAAAGCATCAGCAATGATAGAATTATTCTTCTCATCCAGATAATCTCCAATATCTGCCTCACTCTCTATTTTTAATGCTATTTCAAATCGCTTTAATGGTTCCTTGGGTAGAATACTGTCATTAACCTTAACCTCAACTTTAAAATTTTCTGCACACCAGGATAAAGCTTCCCTAACAGTTGGTCTTTTTTTTGCATATTCCCTAAGATTAATTTCTTCAAAAGGGTAGGTTTTTTGAGGTGGTAATAAATTCCTAATTTCATAAAAATCCTTCAGCCAAAGGGTTACTAATTCAACTAGAGAATCACCATCAATATTTCTTAAATCTATCGGTTTCCGTCCCGTATACTTTGAAAGTCTATCAGGCGTACCACCTGGTATCTCTAAAATCTTGTCCTTCCAAGTTTCAGGAAGCATTACTGTGAGAATTACAATACCTTTACCTAGTTCAGAATTTTCGAGAGTATCATGCAGAATTTTGACTAGATTGGCTATGACAATTTCTGTTGATAATCCATTATCAGTACAATTGTTTTTAACATCTATTTCGTCGAAACAAATGACAATAGAATTGTATTGACTAACTAAATTTAAAATTTGCTGAATATTCTTGAGTGCTTCAGCTTCTCTATCTTGATTAGTTTTACTGGGATTTGGTAATCCTAGAACATCAGCATTAGACTTTGCTAATTCCTCACCTCTTAGCCATTTAATTGCAAAAGTTGCCTGAGTTTCTGAAAGCGTCCACAAAATAGCTCGGACAATATAGGGATCTGCATTTAGTTTTGTTTTGAGAACTTCTTTGATCAGCCTGTCCATTAAATTTTTGTTTTTAGCTGACCAACTTATACAAACTTTATCAAATCGTTCCAACAAATCTTGTGCAGAAAGGTTTGGAGCATTGGTGCTGATGGCTTTAAAGCCCTCATTTGCGATTGCTGCTGCTACTTCCTGCCATTGCATCACCCCTTGACTACCAGTTTTACTAAGACTATCTGCTAAAGTTTGCTGAAATTGATATTTAACTAGACTTAAATCGGTATAGTTATTAACGCTCGCATAGACAAATAAAGCACCTCCTTCTCGTTCTAATCTATGACGAATACGGCTGAGAAGATGAGTTTTACCAACTCCTTTTTGTGCGGTAATCGTAATTGATGTAACTTTCTCTTGACTGGATTGGCTGGTACGTACTAATTCAATTGCCTGAAAAACTTTATCAGAAACTTGGGCGTTTAGGGTTGGTACATCGGGGAATCCCTTTCCCCAGACATCCTGTTCTTTAGTGATTCCAGCGTTAGTAAATGGATTGTGACTTTGAATGGCGGCATTGACCGCTTCTATTGGAGAGACAGAAATATTTGTCATGGTTATTTTGTATAGTGTGAGGTACTACAAGGGGGATTTGTGGCAATTTAATTAACTTAAACGCTTTACGTAAGACCGCAATCCGGCTCCAGGAATGGTAATTGAATCTTCACGTTTATCAGGAGTCAAGTCTGGTATTTCTCCAGCAATTAGCTGCACAATGTCGTTCTCCTGTATTTCCAATAGCCATTTTTGGAAATCTTCACGACTCACGCGATCTCCTATTTCTCTCCTAATTCTGTAAATTGCTACTAAATCATTCAGATTGTAGTCCCTATTCAACTTGTCATAAACATCCAACGCGACAGACTTAAACTCCTCATAAGAACCAATCACCGCACCACCAGACACAACCGGCGCAGCTACTACAACATCAATCTGACGCAACAATCGCAACAAAGAATTTCCTACCCAAGCACCAAGATTAGTATTAAACTCAAACTCATCACTACGCAAACCCGCTTTCAACACATTTAAGCCCGTCGGTGACGTGAGAGTATAACTAATTGTAGAACCCTTTTTAGTAACAGTAACAGCCCCCTGCATTTCTAAATCCTCTAAAATAGCTTGATAATCCGCTTTATTCTGACTCTTGGAGTCTATCCGCTTCGTCAATTTACCCCTAGCCACTTTCTGCTGACTTCCTCCCAAATCCCACAATGCAAGCAGTAAGCGAGTTTTAGCATATAAAGTCTGTAAATTCTTGGCTTGGGTGTTCATATTCAGTATCCTAATTAACTAAAAAGATATTATAAGTATTTTATTTGTTACTTGGACAAAGTTCAAATAATATTGACTATTTTGATGTAAATAAGACAAAAATCAATATTTTTTTAGAGAAAATTATCGTATTTTTAACCAATGAAAATACTGATTACAGAAATAAATAAACATTCAGTATTTATACCGTAAATACCCTAAACCAAGAAACTTAATTGCATATTTCCTCAGAGGTAAGAAATTAGATTCGCTTATATCAGCAGAAAGATGGAAGACTGAAAAAAATAGTTCATGATTACACATAAATGCTATGCCCGTGCTTTTCTAGGGACGAAAAAACAACCAAAAGCTCAAATCTGCCTTGGCATCTGTACGGAGATAAAAAAGTCCTAAATTATGGAAATAAAGAATGAAGACTATAGATAAAGAGCGTAAACTCGGCTTACGCGTGCAAGCAATACTGCTGTCAACATTACTTTCAGTTCTTTTATTAACTGGCTGTGGCGGTGGTTCTCAAAAAGCATCAGTACCCCCACCTGTTGATGATACAGCAGGTAGAACCATGAGCGATCGCTCTCCAGTTAATCAACCCGAAGCTAAAAAAGGATTGTCCACAGGTCAGAAAGTTGCACTTTTAGGAGGAGCAGCAGCCCTTTACTATCTCTATAACAAACAAAAAAACGCTCAAGGAACAGGAGAAAAAGGCAAATATTACCTCTCTAAAAATGGGCGCGTATATTACCGCGATGATCAAAACCGCGCTCACTGGGTAACTCCGCCCCCAGGTGGTATTCGTGTTCCCGAATCAGAAGCACAAAAGTATCAAGACTTCCAAGGTTATAACGGACGCACCACAGGTCGAGATCTCACTCAAGTACCAGATGCACGACAATAAGGACACAGATCATGGTTAACGAATTCTTGCAAAAAGCGAAAGAGTTTCTCGTAGGCTTGGGCGATAAACGAGATCAAGAAGAGATACATCCCGCT
>NZ_VILB01000011.1:60107-67079 GCF_009712035.1 Anabaena sp. UHCC 0187
TGACGAAGAAAATTAACTTCTACAATTGAAGATAAGTCTGAGGGGGTTGGAAGTTAAGTTTCCTGCAAAATCTCCAACGCCCTAGTAATATTTCCCCTCACCGACTCCGCCGAAGTCTGCAAAGCTGCTCTTTCTTGATCATTAATATTCACTTCCACAATTTTTTTAATTCCCTCATTTCCTAACAAACAAGGAACACCAATTACCACATCATTTAAACCATATTCCCCTTGTAAGTATGTCGCCATTGGTAACAACCGAGATTCATTTAATAATATTGATTGCACCATAATTGAAGTCGCCGAAGCTGGAGCAAAAAACGCCCCACCAGTTTGCATCAATTCCACAATTTCCGCGCCACCATTGCGAGTTCTGGCAACTAAATCATCAATGGTTTTTTGACTTAATAATTCTGTAATCGGAATGCCATTGACAGTGGCGTAGCGAGATAAAGGAACCATCAAATCTCCATGACTTCCTAATACCATCGCTTTCACATCTGCGGGTAAAACCCCTAATTCTAAAGCTACAAAAGTTTCAAATCGGGCAGAATCTAAAACCCCAGCCATACCCATAACTCGATTTCTGGGTAAACCCGTAGTTTGCCAAGTTAAATAAGTCATCACATCCAAAGGATTTGTGACTACAATAAAAATAGCATTGGGAGAATGAGCGATCGCATTTTTAGCCGCATTGACCACAATCTGGGCATTAACTTTCAACAAATCATCCCGACTCATACCTGGTTTCCTAGGAAACCCTGCCGTAATTACGACAATATTAGAATTAGCCGTATCTGCATAATTATTAGTTCCGTTAATTTGCCGATTATGGGACTCAATTCCCCGCGCTTCCAGCAAATCTAAAGCCAAACCTTGAGGCATCCCGGCCACAATATCCAACAATACCACATCAGCGAGATTTTTCTCGGCAATGCGTTGGGCTAAAGTGCTACCAACCCTCCCTGCACCCACAATAGTCACACGGGGAGAATTACCAATAATTGGGGAATCAGACATAATTTTTCGATAATTGCGATTCTTTAATCATAGTCGGGTGGGTTAGAGGATGTTTTAAAAGTTTTGGGCGACTAGAAGTCGCTACTACACAAGCAAAGTCCACCTGCGTGGACTAACGAAAAACTAAGGTTTTGAAACCCACGAAGGTGGGTTTTGTCTGTGTAGCCGCGACTTCTAGTCGCCAGGTGGGTAATTTTTAGGTTGAAGCACAATTACTAATTAAACAAACTCTTCCAACTGTTCCAACTTTAACCAAATATTTGGCGTTGGCACTTGTCCAAACTTCACCAAAGCATAATCACCCTTGATATCGACAATTTCCCCTTGAGTTTCAAACAAATAACTAGGAAAGCGGGAATCACTAGCTTGAGCTTCTAGACTATTTTCCAACTTCTCCCGAATAGCCCGCACCATATTTCCTTTTTTAACAGCCATAAGTTACCCTTGTTCCAAAATAAACGCGTTTACTCAAGATTTTATCTTGTACTCAGACACAAAGGTAACTTCTTTACTCAAAAAACATAACCGCCTACTTTGGTGGTAAGCGGTTTCTGAAAATTAATATTTATTTTAAGATAGTTCTTCCTTATCAACTTCATGATAACAAATCCCGAAGCAATTGTCAACCCCCCAATTCTCTATTTTCGCGCTTTGATTTATTTGAAATTCTGGGGGAGGTTGCTGATTTTCCTATCAATTATTCTGCAAATCTAGCTAATAACTCCTCACGAGATAATTGTAGAAGCAAAGGAGTAAATTCTTCTCTATTCATGGCAATGAGAGGGTTGATAATTGTTTCTAGCTGAGAATCAACCTGTCCAAACCGGACTTGCATGATACTTTCAACCATAGCGCGTCGTTCTCTTTCTACACCTTCTTGTCGTCCTTCTTGAAGTCCTTCTTGAAGTCCCTCTTGAAGTCCTTGTTTTTTGAGTGCTTCTAATTGTTCTTGATACATTTCCGATAATTTCATAATCAACTCCTGATCATCTTTATCAATATCGTGTTCTTGTCGTTGACGTGCAGATAACACAGCAATTAGGTTATGTACCAATTGTATAATATCCGCAAGGAAGGGACTATTATTTGCCAGTGCTTCTAATTCTTCAACGGCTTGTCGTTGAACTTTCCCTTTTCCTAAAATTCTCAGAAACAGGGTTTCTGGTGTGTTGGGGAGTTGGTGAATCGCAATAATTACGGTTTTTAAGCCTTCTCCCAAAAAATAAATCCCTTTTCCCCAGTTTTCTTCATCTACAGTCGTATTAAAACTTCCGAGGAGTTCCGCTGACGCAGTAGGAGAAAAAATCCACAGTCGGGGTAATTCGGCTTCATTTATGCGGTTATTATTGCGGTTAGATTGACGTTCTATGTCTCCATGAATGTCAAATAATTTACCCATGCAACTGCGAATTTCACTTTTAGTGACAGCATTGCGGAATGGTTCAAATATAGCATAATTTGTCACCATCTGTCCCAATATTCCTAGGGTTTCCAGGCTTTGTGTTGGTTGGGGTGAGGGAATAAATACAACGTCAATTTGTCTGACTTCTGCGGTAATATCTTTACTGGTTTCTACTTGACCATAGGGTGTTAATAGTTCAGTTAGATATTGTTTGGCAAATTGATCATGGATAAAGCGAGTCATTTAAGTTGATTTGAAGACAGAAATATGAATTTAACACTAACTTTGACATTGAGAACAAAAATGACTAGAACGCCCACCTAACTTAATGCGTTGGATCACATTACCACAAACTTTACAAGGTTCGCCAGTGCGGTTATAAACCCACGCTTCGCCACCATAATTACCATTAACACCTTTAACACTCAAGAAATTGCTAAAAGTCGTTCCACCTACCGCAATACTCGCTGATAAAACTTGAATAATTGCCGTTCGTAAAAGTTCGATTTTGGGAAGTTGCAATTCTGTACAAAGAGTTGTTGGTAAAATCCCACTTTTAAATAAAGCTTCATCTGCATAAATATTACCTAATCCTGCCACCATTGACTGATCTAATAATCCAGTTTTAATGGGACGACGGGATTTTTTTAATTTATCGGCCAAATACTGCACAGTGAATTCTGGGGAAAAAGGGTCAACTGCCAGTTTTGCTAAACCTGTCATAATACTTTCTACAGCTAAATGACCAGGAACATACCAGATTTGCCCGAAGGTGCGCTGGTCAACAAAGCGTAATTCTTGCTTTTCCCCAAAAAATAACCTCACTCTGGTGTGTTTGTGTAAAGGTTCATCTTGGGTTAGCCAAAGTAACTGACCGGTCATGCGGAGGTGAACCCCTAAATAGCTAGGAGAAGGGGAGGAAAGTTCAGCGAGGAGATATTTACCACGACGATGCCAGGTAGCAATGGTATTCCCTTTAATTCTATCAATAAATTCATCAACAGAAAACGGGTAGGCGATGGTGCGTTGTAGCAACACATCTCCCCCCGTAATTTCTTGACTCAGGGTTAATTGATTTAAACCCCGGCGGACCGTTTCAACTTCAGGCAGTTCAGGCATTCAAGCAAATAATATTTTAGGGGGAAGGTATGGTCAAAGAGAGGAAATGGCCAAGATTTTCACTTTGACATCTCCTCCTATCATCCCATTAAACAATCCCCTTGACCCTTGGCTGTTTATTTTGCTGCGGCTTTGGGTTTAGGTGCTTCTACTTCGATTAACTCATCTACAGCATAGTTTGCGGTGTTGAGGTCGGAGTAGTTAACTTTGTCAAACCGGACAATTACAGGGTATTTGATGGCGCTTTTCTCCACAGAAACCACTGTACCAAGATCCTGAAACCAGTAGGACTCAGGACGGAGAACACGTACTTTAGAACCACGTTGAACCATGATGGATCTTCCCTTTTGAAGTATGAATTGCCGTTAAAGTAGGGCTGATTGTTTTTACTCTACATCCTGAAGGTGTTTGCTTGTGGTTTTGTTAAGTTATTTGTCAAATTAGTGAATTTTCATGGGTAATGAGTTGTTAATCTTCTTAATTCCCCCCTTGACAAAGTACCCATAATAGAGTAACTTCATTCGCAAACACCTTTTAAATCCTGGGCTATGTCTTACTTAATACAAAAACACTACCTTCATTGCCCCTGCCAATCCGGAGATCATCATCTATATAAGTAATATCTAACCAACCTTGTTGTTGTTCACTTTGAATGGGAAAATCAAAAGCTGTAAATTTTTTGCCTAATTCAATTTCTTGGATAAAATTCGCTGGTGTTGTATAACCAATTAGGCGTTGTAAACCAATAATAGAACGTTGGAATTTTACTTGCACACGCTGTTGGGATACTGGTGAAAATTTAGCAGCAACGCTGACTAATCCTGCTAAGGAAGGAATGCCATAAATTTCGGCTATGTTATAAACACTGTTGGTTTCTACCCGAATACATTGGTAAATTTGACCAAGTTTACAAAAGGGTAAACGATCTATGTTTAGTAAAGCCTTGCTTGTGGTGTATAGTAGTCGCCAGTTGCCTTCTAGTAAATTACTAGCTGCTAATGGTCGTGGTGTAGGATTAAAGTCTTCTAAG
Organism: Anabaena sp. UHCC 0187; assembly: GCF_009712035.1. Taxonomy (GTDB): domain Bacteria; phylum Cyanobacteriota; class Cyanobacteriia; order Cyanobacteriales; family Nostocaceae; genus Dolichospermum. The sequence continues at coordinate 64,678 of NZ_VILB01000011.1, forward strand.
TTAGCGATCGCTGCTAAAATAGCTTGTTGTTGTTGTTCATTGGCTAACAACCCGCGATTTGTTCCTGCAACTACATCTATGAGAGTTGATTTACCGATCATTGCCCTGTACCTCAAGAGTTTGCATGACAAAACAGCATTAATCAAATATTAATGTTTTTTGTCTATAACCATTCAACTCATTAATAATGCCTTTTTGGCTACAGTTCCGTAATTAAACGAAAATTTTCTTTAATTCGGATTAAGCAATTAAAGAGTTGTATGAAGGAATAAATTAACTCCTATCAAATGATAGACTCTTAATGTCTAGTTATATAAACCCTTGTGTGTGATTGTTGATATGTTAGATTCTCCCCTCCGTGAAGCCCCCCGAAACCAACGAGCATCAGTCATTCCCTTAAAACAAGAGTCCTCCATGTTGGACTGGTTGCGGCTGGGTGGCCGACTGATAGCTCGTGAAGTCCACGAAACAGACTCGCGGGAAGATGTAGAAGTAATATCCGATTTTCTAGGCGCAGACGATGGCATCGGTGATATTGATTATGATGATGATGACGATGCCATCGTGGATGAGGACTAACTGATATTATTTTAGGAACTCGCAACCGAGAATAGTTTCTATTTTATTGTTGAGGTTTTTTTAAGTGTGGAGTGAAGGGAATTTTTTCTGTGGACGCTAAATTATCTCCTAATCAAAGTTTGAATTTTTCCGGTATTGGGTTAGCCTCCTTGCTGGCCCTGTTATTGAGTATAACAGCCTTGATTTTCGATGGCATGGGGGATAGGACTCCCTGGGATACTAACTCCCTCACCCTACCTCTTTTATTATCTGCCGTCGTTGTAGCAGTTTTGGGACAGTTGGTAATCCCTATGTTACAAGCTCTCAAAACCGGGCAAATCATCCGGGAGGATGGACCCCAGGCGCATCTAAAAAAGGCGGGGACACCAACTATGGGGGGTATATTTTTTATCCCTGTAGCGGTGATAATTGCTTGTATATTATCCAATTTTTCAGAAAATGTGCTGGCGGTTTCGGCTTTAACACTCAGCTACGGTTTCATTGGCTGGATAGACGACTGGCAAATTTTGCGTCGGAAGTCTAACAAAGGGATTTCTCCGAAGATGAAGTTAGCTTTGCAAGTTATCTTTGGGGCTGTATTTTGTGCGTGGTTGATATTTAAAGGTGATTTTAGTATAACTAATATCCATGTACCTTGGGTGGGTTTATCCTTACCTTTAGGACTGTTGTTCTGGCCTGTGGCGGGTTTTGTCCTAGTTGCAGAAAGCAATGCTACTAATTTAACAGATGGTATTGATGGTTTGGCGGCGGGAACAGTAGCGATCGCTATTTTCGCATTAGGTGTGGTCATTGCCCCTACTTCCCCCGACTTAATGGTTTTCTGTGCCGCTGTCAGTGGTAGCTGCTTGGGCTTTTTAGCCTATAACCGCAACCCGGCTAGTGTTTTCATGGGTGATACAGGTTCTTTAGCCCTGGGTGGTGCTTTAGCTGCTGTTGCACTATTAACTAATACCTTAGTAGTATTGTTTATTCTGAGTGGGATTTTCTTTGTCGAAACCCTCTCTGTCATGGCACAAGTTAGTTATTATAAAGCTACAAAGGGACCAGACGGCAAAGGTAAGCGATTATTTAAAATGGCTCCTTTGCATCATCATTTAGAATTAACTGGTTGGTCAGAATTACAAGTTGTGGCAGTCTTTTATATCATCGCCGCTTTTTTAGCTTCCGTTTGTATTATGGTCATAAAATAATCAGTTTTAATCACAGATTTTTCATAAGTACCAATTTAAAACCCTCAAATCTGGGGGTTTTTTATTTTAAGATTTTGACTATTATTATTGAGAATGAAAAATTTATTTATAGTATCTGCATTATCTGTTGTAGTCTTATTTATCACATCTGGATTTACATTTGGAACAATGCAAACCGCCTCTGCTTTAACTTGGAACTGGAATTATGCTGCTGCTGGTGTAACGGCCAACGGTACTTTTACTACGAATGATACTCCTGACAGTTTAGGTTTTTACCAGATTTATGAAATTACTGGGATAAGAAATGGTGAAACAATTACTGGTTTGCAACCTGTTAGCATACCAATACCAGGAAATGAGCCTTATCATGTTGATAATTTAATTAGTTCTCATAGTCCACAGTTAACGGTTAAAGGTTTTGGATATACCACTGCAACGGGAAACTATTGTAGTCCATTTTTTGCGGATTTTTTGCCGAAACCAGGTTATTTAGAAGTTTTTTCTGTACCACCATTTGTAACAGGTGCTGAAAATTTTGGAATAGAAGATAGTGAGTTATCCATTAATTTTTCAGCAACCATAATCACTAAACCTTAATTAAGTAGGGTTTGCTGAAAAAGTTATCTGTAAGGG
>NZ_VILB01000011.1:67145-293734 GCF_009712035.1 Anabaena sp. UHCC 0187
TAGTCTTGAATCTGGTCAAGTGATAGGTTGTTGCTAATTTCAACCCTTATTCCTTGCATCTGATTCACCTTTTTCACCTTCAAACTCTTGATATATCTAAGTTTTAGCTTTATTAAGCAAGCCCTAGTTAGGAAAAGAGTCAATCCAGTTATAGAGTTCCTATTAGTTAGTCGTATTTTTTGTTAAACTGTTTTTTGGCTTCTTCGTAAATCTCAATGGTGATAGGAGAGAAATTATTATCCTGAGCATAAGTTTCAATCTTTTTACGAGCAAAAGGACGGACAAAAAAGGGAATATCTTTAAGTTTAGCTTCAGCTTCAGGAGTCCATTGAATCTTGTCACTCATTGGTTTTTAGGTTTTGATAGTTTAGATAGTTTAGATAATATTCTACAAATTTTAACTTATCTGTTTTACCAAATGCACTAACTCCGGTAAAATCAACTTTTCCATACCCAGTCGCACAGCGTTACTAGAACCAGGAAGAGAAAAGATAATTTTGTTTTGATAAACACCAGCGACAGCACGGGAAGCCATAGCGCGGGAACCAATTTCTTGATAACTTAAAAACCGAAATAATTCCCCAAATCCCGGTAAAGTCTTTTCTAATAGCTTTTCTAAAGCATCATAAGTGGTATCCCTGGGAGCAATTCCCGTTCCCCCATTAAAAATCACAGCATTGATACGAGTATCTTGGCTTAAAGCTGTCATTTGGGCTTGAATTTCTCCCGGCTCATCTTTGATAATCTGATAAAATTCTACAGTGTGATGATCTGCTAAAAGTAGTTCTTTAATTAATTGACCACTTTTATCTGTGTCCGGGGAACGGGTATCACTAACGGTAATCACCGCGCAACTTACAGAAACTTCTTCTGTATTGGGGTGTGGTTGAAATTCCATAGATAATATTTAAATTTTAGCCAATGACAATTGACAATTGACAACTGACCATTGACTACTGACTAATTAAGATTTGCTTAATCCTAGTCCATTTTCTTCGGCGTAGCGATTCATAAACCGCATAAAACGATCCCATTCTTCATTAGAATTCATCACATAAATTGCTTCTAATGATTCTGGTTTACCGTTGACAAATTTCCCCTGAACTTCACGAATAACTATTTCCCCTTCTTCGTCAATCAAATATAGCCCGGTAACTTCATCGTTGCCATCTTGCGCCAGTATATCAGGATTGGTGAAGATGAATGTTGCTGTACCACTTTCACCTTTTTTTGCTCTTGTTAAACGAACATCTGGAACTACTGTTTCTTCAATACCTCTAGCAAACTGAATTTTCGCCATGATGAGTAAATCTAAAGTTTTGTGATCATTTTGTAATATTCTCTCATCATAGGGCAATTTTCTAGCAGGCATTTTACCAATGGTAATTAAATCTAGTTCAGAATTTCGATTCAAACGCCGTTTATTTACTACAGCGTTGATCATTGTAGTTGGTATATTCATCACTCTGACTAACCATTCTAGCCCCGCTACACCTGTCACTAAAACCAAAAACGTCATTCTGATGATTGGGGACGGTATGGGCTGGGAAATGGCTCGCGCTGGAGCTATGGCGAAAGGATATAATTACACGTCTGGTCAAGGGGAAGGACTGAGTTTTCAAGCTTTGGATAATTACGCCCTTGCTACCACCTATGGTACTACCATTGCCCCTGGTAATGGAGTTTTCAGCACGGGTAACTCTGCGTTGTCCAACTCTATTTCCATTACTGGAGCTAGTCCGATGTTATCAGGGTTTAAATTCCAACCCCAATTTAATCCTGGAAATACACCATCTGGAGGGGAGAAAAATCTTCAACCTAATGCGGTGGGTAATTTGGTGGGTTATGATCCTCAGCGTGGGGGGATAAATCCTTGGACACCTGGTAATGATCCTGAATATATCAAGTATAGTTATCCTGATTCTGCCAATACAGCGACTACTTTGTACACGGGAGTAAAAAGCTATAACAATGCTATTTCCGTGGATATATTTGAAAAACCCTTAGAAACTATTCTCAAAACTGCGGCTGATAAAGGTAAATCTACGGGGATTGTCACTTCTGTTCCTATTGATCATGCTACACCGGGAGCAGCAGCAGCTAATGTCAATCGTCGCAATAAATATGATGGTGATTATCCGACTTTGGATAATATTCTCCAGCAACAACTTCGCATATATCAACCAACGGTAATTTTAGGTGGTGGCCATCCTCTCACGGGTGCAAGTAGTCAACCTCTCCCCACGGGTGTAGAACCACCAAGCAAATTTGAATATATTACTAAATCAACCTATGGGGAATTGAGTAAAAACCCCAATCAAAACCGCTATAAGTACACATTTTTAGAGCGGGGAAAGGATGCTGCTGGGAAGTTAGCAGCTACTGCGGCTAAATTAGATCCAAATGCAGGCGATCGCTTGTTAGGATTATATGGAGCGAGGGGACAAGAGGGAAATCTGCCTGTGAGTACCGCAAATGGAGATTATAGTAATACTGGTTTAAGTATTTTTTCTCTGTTTAGTTCCCAAGGACAAAAACCGGATACAGTTCGGCCTCTACTTCCTGGAGAAACTGATCAATCTTTTATTGCAAAAGAAATTAATGAAAATCCCACTCTCAATGATTTAACCAAAGCGGCTTTAGAAGTTTTATCTAAAGACAAAGATGGATTTTGGTTAATGGTAGAAGGTGGTGATATTGATTGGGCTGCCCATGATGATAACTTAGATAATATGATGGGGACGGTGTTGGATTTTGACAAAGCTGTAAAAAGTACAATTGACTGGATTAAAAATAATGGTGGTTGGGAAAATAATCTGCTGATTGTCACTGCTGATCATGATCATTATCTCACTTTAAATCCTAACTTTTCTGAACTACTCAAAGAAAAAGGTGCAGAAGCTTTAACGGCTGAATCTGATTCCCTGAAAGCGGGTCATTTTTGGGGTTCTAATCCTAACATCAAATATGGTTGGGGAAATCATGGCAATCGTCCAGTTCCTGTTTATTATCAAGGTAATGGTTCGGAATTTTTAACTAATTCTATTGGTAAAGGTTTCCGACTTTATGGTGATGATATTCCTGGTATTCAGGGTTTAGTAGATCAAATTCACATTTATCAAACTCAACGGCAAGCAATAGGGAATAGGGAATAGGGAATAGAAGAAAGTTCTTAACCAATGACAACTGACAACCGACAATCAACCATCAGTTATCCTGTTCTAAGTCATCAGCAGATTAAATCAGGGGATCGCTTGCATAATTGTTCACAATTTGTTACAAAAATATAAAGAACTTCTAGAGACTAAAACCTAATGTTCGGCGGACTTACTGGTTTAACAGATTCCAAAAGTACCGATTGGGGAGAGCGAATGCTCAACACAGTCGCCAGCCAAACGATTCGCCACCTGTTTACCCAAAGCGAGTCGGTAGAAGTCTTTGTGCGCTGCTATCCCTCCAGCAAACTGTTGCAAGGCAGCATTGATAGCTTTCAAATGAACGGTCGTGGCTTAGTAATTCGCAAAGATTTCGCAGTTGAGGAAATGTCCTTTGAAACCGATGCAGTAGCCATTGACTTCGGCTCGGTTTTAAGTGGCAAACTTACTCTCAAACAACCCACCCAAGCAGTAGCCCAAGTAATTCTATCAGAAGTAGGCATTAATCGGGCTTTTGAGTCGGAACTGGTGAAAAAGCGCCTGCTGAACCTTTCTGAACCAACTTTAATCGCCATATCTGGTGGTGAACCAGTTTCTTTTACTGAAGTTCAGGTTAAGCTATTACCTAAAAATCGCTTACATTTGTTAGCTAAAGCCGATTTAAACAACGGTGAAATCATACCCCTAAGTATGACAATTGGTATCGGGATTGAAAGAAGAAGGCGGGTTTCTTTCAAAGAACCGAAGATTGAACTTGAGGGAGTTCCAGCAGCACAAAGAGAAATTTCCCAGACCTTAAGTATGGCATTGGTAGAAATTTTGGATAATATGGTTGATTTAGATCGCTTTGACTTAGATGGGGTAAAAATGCGACTGAATCGTTTAGAAACAGAAGGTCAAAGATTGATTTTTAGCGGATATGCAGAAATAGAAAGAATTCCTCGCAGCTCTGGAAATTGAAAAAAATTGCCAAAAAATTAACGCCGCCTAGTTGACTCTGGGCGGCGATTTTTATAGGAGTCAGGAGTCAGGAGTCAGGAGTCAGGAGTCAGGAGTCAGGAGTCAGGAGTCAGGAGTCAGGAGAAGAAAGAAGAAGGAAATTTCTCCCCCTGCTCCCTGCTCCCTGCCCCCTGCCTCTTTTACCTTCCTACACCTACATATTGGAATCCAGCCTTGATCATCGTTTGGGGGTCAAGGAAATTACGACCATCAATCATGACGGGGTGGAGCATCAATTTTGCCATTTTTCCATAGTCCAAAGTGCTGAACTGTTCCCATTCGGTTACAAGTACCAAAGCATCACAACCATCCGCTAGTCTTTCAGCATCGGTTTCTACCAATACACCAGAAAGACCATGACGCATTCCTGTTTGGGAAATAATGGGGTCATAAGCCTTGACTTTAGCACCCAGTCGGTTGAGTTGTTCAATCAAGATTAGTGCGGGTGCGTCCCGTAAATCGTCGGTATCTGGTTTGAATGTTAAACCGAGTAGTCCGACAGTTTTACCTTTGAGGATTTTTAAAGCTTGTTGAAGTTTTTCTAGAGCGATTAAGCGTTGGCGTTCGTTGACACTGACAGCGGCTTTCATGAGTTGGGCTTCATAGCCATAATCATCAGCGGTGTGAATAAGGGCAGAAACATCTTTAGGGAAGCATGAACCACCCCAGCCAATCCCAGCTTGTAAGAATTTTTTACCAATGCGGGAATCTAAACCGATGCCTTTTGCTACTTGGGTAACATCCGCACCAACGCGATCGCAAATATTGGCAACTTCGTTAATAAAACTAATCTTGGTGGCTAAAAAGGCGTTAGCCGCGTATTTGATCATTTCTGCGGAACTTAAGTCTGTAACTAGGACTGGAACAGGAGGTAAAGACTGATCAGCCGCAAATTTGCGTTCTACAATGGGGGCATATAATTCTTTCATCATGCCGGTGGCTTGTTGACTATTACCACCTAAGACAATCCGATCAGGGTTAAAGGTATCATGGACTGCTGAACCTTCCCGCAGAAACTCTGGATTACTCACTACATCAAACTGGTTAGCAATCTCCGATAATTTATCGTCACTAGATGTATCACCAGATGCCAGCAATGTTTTCTGACGTTCCGCAATCCCGTCTAAAACAATCATTCTTACCCAGTCGCCAGAACCAATGGGGACAGTAGATTTGTTAACAATGACCTTATAACCACCTTGGAGATTTTCGCCAATGCCACGAGCTACGGCTTCTACATAACGGGTGTCACTTTCACCATTGGGTAAAGGTGGCGTTCCTACAGCAATAAATAGAATTTCCCCGTGAGTCACACCAGCCGCAAGATCACTAGAAAATTGAATCTTGCCACTATTGATGGCAGACTGCATAATTTCCGAGAGTCCTGGCTCGAAAATTGGCGACTGCCCAGATTTCATTAATTTTACTTTTTCTTCGTTATTATCTATGCAAATTACATCATGACCGATGTGAGCTAAACAAGCACCTGTAACTAAGCCAACATAACCAGTACCAATTACGCAAACACGCATTTTTTAAACCCTCGTTTTTTGACAGTTAAATGATTGGTGATAAATAAATAACTAATTAATTGTTATCTTTAACACGTTGACGGAAATCTTCGATCATGAGTTTCAACCCTTCTTGCAAAGGAATGGTTGGTTCCCAATTTAACAAAGTTTTTGCCTTGGTAATATCAGGACGACGACGACGAGGATCATCAGCCGGTAGGGGTTCAAATTTAATCTGTGCTTCCGGGTTGATTAAGTTTTGCACTGCCTGAGCTAGTTCTAGAATAGTGTATTCATCAGGATTACCCAGATTTATGGGGCCTGTATGTTCACCATTCATTAATCGCATTAGTCCATCTACTAAGTCAGAAACGTAGCAAAAACTCCGGGTTTGTTGACCTTCACCGTAAACAGTTAAAGGAATACCTTGTAATGCTTGGGCGACAAAATTGCTAACTACGCGACCATCATTTTCCAGCATTCTTGGTCCATAAGTATTGAAAATTCTGGCAACTCGAATTTCAACGTTATTCTCTCTGTGATAGTCAAATGCTAAGGTTTCAGCAATTCTTTTGCCTTCGTCATAACATGACCGAATCCCAATCGGATTAACGCTACCTCGATACTCTTCGACTTGAGGATGAACTTCTGGATCTCCGTAGACTTCACTGGTGGAAGCTAAGAGAAATCTGGCTTTAACCCGTTTAGCCAAACCCAACATATTCAGTGTACCAATAACGTTAGTTTTAACGGTTTTAATTGGGTTGTACTGGTAATGGACTGGAGAAGCCGGACAAGCTAGATGATAAATTTGATCCACTTCTAAGCGAATTGGTTCGGTGATATCATGACGGATCATTTCAAAATACGGATGATCTAACCATTTCAGGAGATTATGCTTCTTTCCTGTATAAAAATTATCCAGACAGATGACTTCATGACCATCATTCATTAATCGGTCAATCAGGTGAGACCCAATAAACCCCGCACCGCCTGTTACTAAAATTCTCATATTTTCCCTTGTACTAACATATACCTTTCGGTGGCTATCATGCTTTTTTATACCATATTAATCACAAAAAAAGCAGATGTCTATTCAAGAATTCTTGAGTAGGTTTTTAAGCTAGATTCTCATTGTCTGCCAGTCATTCTCTAATAAATAGGTTTATTTTGGAGATGCTTTATCAAATCTTTAAAAAAAAGATCCAGTTCTTTAAAATTAATCTTCCTTCAATATTTAAGACCTAACGATTGGCAATACCAGTTGCTACAACTGTTGTGGGATGAGTTGGTGGTTATCTAGCTGATTGGGTTGTAACATCATGGGTAGCTAATCCCCAACTGATGATAAAGGTTTTCCAAGCCTGTGGCAAAATTTAGTAAAGTTGTAATCAAATTATTATTCCCAGCATGACCGTAACTATTCCTAATCTTCCCAGTCTTTACGAAGCCTTTTCCACAGAAGCCAAATGGCAAAAATTCTGGGAAGACAACCAAGTTTACAAAGCTGACCCCAACCACAAAGGTGAACCCTACTGCGTCGTTATCCCTCCACCTAACGTGACTGGCAGTTTGCACATGGGTCACGCCTTTGAAGGGGCTATCATTGATACCCTGGTGCGTTACCACCGCATGAAAGGACGGAACACCCTGTGGCTACCGGGAACTGACCACGCCAGTATTGCAGTGCAAACGATTTTAGAAAAGCAACTGAAAGCCGAGGGCAAAACTCGCCATGATTTAGGGCGGGAAAAGTTTCTAGAACGGGCTTGGCAATGGAAGGCCGAATCTGGTGGCACAATTATTAATCAGTTAAAACGCTTAGGAGTATCCGTAGACTGGACAAGGGAACGCTTCACATTAGATGAAGGTTTATCAAAATCTGTTTTAGAAGCATTTATTCGCCTCCACGAAGAAGGATTAATTCATCGCAGTAACTATCTAGTCAATTGGTGTCCCGCTTCTGCTTCAGCGGTGTCTGATTTGGAAGTAGAACCCAAAGAGGTAAATGGGAATCTGTGGTATTTCCGTTATCCCCTCAGCGACGGTTCTGGCTTTCTGGAAGTGGCGACAACTCGCCCGGAAACCATGTTAGGTGATACAGGTGTGGCGGTTAACCCCAATGATGACAGATATAAACACCTGATTGGGAAAACCGTAACTTTGCCAATTATGAACCGGGAAATCCCCATTATTGGTGATGAATTGGTTGACCCAGCTTTTGGGACTGGTTGTGTGAAGGTGACTCCAGCCCATGACCCCAATGACTTTGAAATGGGTAAACGTCACGATTTGCCGTTCATTAATATTATGAATAAGGACGGCACATTAAATGAAAATGCCGGTGAGTTCCAAGGACAAGACCGCTTTGTGGCTAGGAAAAATGTAGTAGCCCGTTTGGAAGCTGAAGGCGTTTTAGTCAAAGTAGAGGAATATAAACATACAGTACCTTATAGCGATCGCGGTAAAGTCCCTGTTGAACCTTTGCTTTCTACCCAATGGTTTGTAAAAATCCGCCCATTGGCTGATAAAACCTTAGATTTCCTCGATACCCAAGATTCCCCCCAAATTGTCCCCCAACGTTGGCATAAAGTTTATCGTGATTGGTTAGTAAATCTGCGTGACTGGTGTATTTCTCGTCAGTTGTGGTGGGGGCATCAAATCCCCGCTTGGTATGCTGTCAGCGAAACTGAAGGAGAAATTACTGACTCTACCCCTTATTTTGTCGCCCGCAATGAAGCAGAAGCTTTAGAAAAAGCCCAAGCCCAATTTGGGGAAGATGTAAAATTAGTTCAAGACCCCGATGTTTTAGATACTTGGTTTTCTTCGGGACTTTGGCCATTTTCTACTTTAGGTTGGCCGGAAGAAACTGAAGATTTAGCCACATATTACCCTACGGCTACCCTCGTTACTGGTTTTGATATTATCTTTTTCTGGGTCGCCAGAATGACGATGATGGGTACACATTTTACCGGAAAAATGCCGTTTAAAACTGTGTATATTCATGGTTTGGTTCGAGATGAAAATAATAAGAAAATGTCCAAATCAGCAAATAATGGCATTGACCCTTTATTGTTGATTGCCAAATATGGAACTGATGCTTTACGCTATACCTTAATTAAGGAAGTTGCTGGGGCTGGTCAAGATATTCGCTTAGAATATGACCGCAAAAAAGATGAATCTATTTCGGTGGAAGCTTCTCGTAATTTTGCCAATAAGTTGTGGAATGCTGCCCGATTTGTAATGATGAATTTGGATGGACAAACTCCAGCCCAATTAGGTCAACCAGTTCCCACAGAATTGAGTGATAGATGGATTCTTTCCCGTTTTAATCAAGTTGTCAAACAAACAAATCATGACATTGAGAATTATGGTTTAGGAGAAGCAGCTAAAGGACTTTATGAGTTTATTCGAGGTGATTTCTGTGATTGGTATATTGAATTAGTCAAATCCAGATTACAGCAAGATGCAGAACCCACATCTCGCAAAGTTGCCCAGCAAATTATTGCCTATATTCTCGAAGGGATTTTAAAATTATTGCATCCCTTTATGCCTCATATTACTGAGGAAATTTGGCAAACTCTCACTCAACAACCCGCTGAAAATCCCCAACTTTTACCTTTACAAGCCTATCCTGAAGCAGATGAAAATTTCATTGATTCAGCGTTAGAAACACAGTTTGATTTATTAATTGGGACAATTCGCACAATTCGCAATTTACGGGCAGAAGCAGATATTAAACCAGGGGTAAAAGTTACTGCTAATTTGCAAAGTGAAAGCGCAAGTGAAAGGTTTATTCTCACCGCTGGACAGGCTTATATTCAAGATTTAGCCAAAGTGGAAACTTTAACAATTGTAGATGCTAATCCTGTTGTTATTCCCGAAGAAATTGCACAAGTTGAAGATAATAAATATTGGGGTGGGTTAAAAATCATCGGTTTAACCGTTGTCGCGCTTATTGGTTTAAGAGTGGCTTTATTTGTGGGTAATACTGCATTAGATATTCCCTTGTTTGGGACTAGCTTTGAAATAATTGGTTTAGGTTATGTAGCTTGGTTTGGTTTCCGCTATTTACTCAATGCTGAAGCTAGAAAAGAGTTATTTGCAAAATACTTCCCACCCAGTGAAACACCAACTGAACCGGAATTACCAGCAACCGTACCCCAGGAAAAAGAAAATTCCATTGCTGGTGTTGTCGGAACTGTACAGGTAGTAATTCCCTTAAAAGGGGTTGTAGATATTGAAGTTGTGCGGGCAAAACTAGAGAAAAGTCTGCAAAAAGCTGAAGCAGAAGCCCAATCTTTAAGCGCTAGATTAAGCAATTCCAAGTTTGTTGATAAAGCCCCCGCAGATGTGGTACAGAGTGCTAGGGCTACAAAAGCTGAAGCTGAAAAACAAGCAGAAATTTTACGTGAACGCCTACGTAGTCTAGTATAACTGTATAGGGAATAGGGAACAATTAATTTTTAATTGATTTGTTCCTCTTTCCTCAATATGAAGTTAGAAGCAAAGTAAAATTATGTTATATCTTGCCCAAGTACATAAAAATGATTTTTTAGATCAGTATCAATTACATTTATTAGCCCGTCAAGAATCAGAAAACTTTTGGCTAACAATTTCCGATAGCGATAGATTGACCTCTTACTCCTCCTTCGTCACGCAAGCTATAACCATAGAAACTTTAATTCTTTTAGGAAAGGAAAATACTATGAGTCATAACTTATTAGTATTAGTTGAATTATCTGCTACAGGTGAAATTGAAACAATTCAAGATGCTAAAGACTGGGTAATTAATCTAGTCCAAACCTATCTTTCCACAGGAGTTACTCCTGAATTTATGAAACAAGAAGCCGAAAAATTGGAAAATTGGCAGCAACATCTAACTTTGCAAAATCAAGATTTAGCCCGTCGCAGCCTGGAATTGGAAGCCCGTCGTGAACAAATCGAAGCTTTAGAAGAAAAACATCAGAACTATGATTTGCGTGATTAATTTGATTAATCTGATTTTCTTAATTAATTTGATTAATCTGATTTTCTTAATTAATTTGATTAATCTGATTTTCTTAATTAATTTGATTAATCTGATTTTTGTGATTAATTAATCATCTTAATCATCTAAATCAGAAAAATCACAGTTAAGACAATTAACTAATCAGAAAAATCACAGTTAAGACAATTAACTAATCAGAAAAATCACAGTTAAGACAATTAATTAATCAGAAAAATCACAGTTAAGACAATTAATTAATCAGAAAAATCACAGTTAAGACATTATTCAGATGCTAATAATTCCCGAATTATCCGAGTTACAGCTTTTTGAGTGACACGAGTGGCAATTTGTTGACCTAAAAGTTGGACTCCTGGATTAACAATGACTTGGGCTAATTGAGGGGCTAGTTTTGTCACATCAAATCCTTTCGTTTCTCGCAGAATACCAGCAATGCGTTTAATATATTCTAAGGTTTGCTGTTGTTCAACTGTGGCGGAGGGGATTTGATTTACTGCGGTGATTCCTACCCTTTCTCGGAGTACATAAGTGAAGTTGTGCAAGGCATTTTTACTGACAGCATCTATACTGTTAAAAAATTCATCAACTAATCTGTCACGAATAAATGAACCTCGGTCAGAAGAGAGAAATTCTACTCCTTGATTGACGACTAAGTTAAGATCATATTCTTGGTTACTGCGGGCATTTTTTAACAAGTTCTCCAAGCGATTCCAGCGGAATTTACCATCTTTAAACAGTAATTCTTGTAATGATGTTCTTAACTCATCTGCGGGATCTGTTAATAACCTTTTAGCAACATAAGGATAGGCTTCACTGAGAACTTTAAAATCGGGATCTATATAAATTGCAATCCCTTCTAAAGTGACAAGAGAACGAATAATTAAAGCGTAATAGGGGGGGACGCGGAAGGGATATTCATACATTAAAGCTGATAAATCATCGGTGATGCTTTTAATATTCAAATCCGCTACACTTGCACCTTGGGCGTTAGCAAATACCTTGGCAAAAGCTGGAATAATGGGGGTAAGGTCTGTTTCTGGAGTCAGAAATTCTAACTTGACATAGTCTTTTGCTAAACTATCAAATTCTCGGTTAACGACGTGAACAATGGCCTCAATTAAACCATAACGTTGGGCGGGTTTAACTTCGCTCATCATCCCAAAATCGAGATAAGCTAATTTACCATCCATTGTCGCTAATAAGTTGCCTGGGTGGGGGTCAGCGTGGAAAAATCCATGTTCTAATAATTGACGTAAAGAACACTGCACCCCAACTTCAATTAAATACCTTGCATTGATTCCTAAAGCGGCGATTTTTTCTGGTTGAGTTAATTTGATTCCGTTAATCCACTCCATCGTTAAAACGCGACGGTTGGTGTATTCCCAGTAAATTTTTGGTACATAAATATCCTTCATGTGACCATATAATTCAAAAAAGCGTTCCGCATTTTCGCCTTCATGAATATAGTCCATTTCTTCAAAAATGCGATCGCCTAACTCATCCAAAATCCCGACTAAATCACTGCGTACCCGCTTAACATTCCGCTGTACCCAACCAGCTAAGTTACGCAAAATATACAAATCTATAGTAATTCGTTCCCGTAAATCCGGACGTTGTACCTTAATTGCTACTTCTTCCCCAGTTTTCAATTTCCCTTTATATACCTGTCCCAAGGAAGCAGCCGCAATGGGTTGTGCAGACAATTCTGCATAAATTTCTGCTGGTGGCGCTCCCAGTTCTTCCTCAATAAACTGGTAAGCTATTTCATTAGGAAAAGCTGGTAATTGATCTTGGAGTCTAGTTAATTCTTCTAAGTAAGTTGGTGGTACTAAATCTGGTCTAGTAGATAAAGCTTGACCGATTTTAATGTAAGCCGGACCCAACTTGGTGAGTAAGTCTCTGAGTTGAACAGCGCGACGACGTTCATTTTTAACCACAATTCCCCATTGCTTATCCCACCACAATCCAAATGCAAAGGAAAGAGTTGGTTGCAGAACTGTGAAAATCCGCCGTAAAACTTGCCAAAATCGCCCATTATACTGTGCTTGTATTTCTACAGGATCATACAGCACTGACTCTGGTTCAGATCCAGTTGTCACCCGTGGCTTGTGTCTTGGCAATCGTGAAGCTGCCGCTGACTTGATTACTAAAGTCTGTGTACTTTGTTCCGCTACTACTTCAATTACGGACAACTCGCCTCCGCGACTGTCCTCCTGACTTGTTCGAGAACTAGGGGGAAGTGTCTTAACCATCATGAAGAAGCCACCAGTTAGATCAACGTTGTTAAATATTGTAACAATATCTTGTCTTTCCGGGATATCTTCATTGATCAGAATTTATTACTTCTACTTTTTTAATAAGCGCAATTAAGTCTATTTTGATGCTATATGGCGCAAAGCCCAATATACTACATTGTAGTATTAGTAACTAAATAATTAACCAATCGCTTCAATATCACCTGCATCATTTATAAATACAGATGAACCCATTGATAAAGATGAGATCATTTCACTAATTTTTTCCATTAGAGGTACTAAATAATCAGGACGAGTGCTACGAGAGTTTAAAATAATAATTTTCAAAGTTTTATCAGTTAAATTTTGCTGATAAGGAAGATTTTTATCGGCTGTAATAAACACATCAAAAGGATGTTTTTCAGCTAAATTAAGAATTTGGTGATCCTTAAAACCACGCCATCCCATATCATTAACGTTATAAACAATATAACCTTTATTTAAAAAAGGTTGTTTGAGTTTTTTACTTAAAAGATTTTCATCTAGCAATATAATCATTAAGCGCAACGTTCTTGAGCAATTATTAATTTAGCTGCATTTTCTAAAACTTTCATAGTTTGAGTCTCCAGATAAGGAAAATCATGAATAAACTCAGCTAATCCACCCTCTCCTTCGAGATAATCAAAAAATGTTTTTAAAGGGACACGAGTTCCCACAAACACTGGAACTCCACTCATAATTTCAGGATCGCAGTGAATAATTCCTTGAGTTTCTAATAAGTTGTTTAGCGTCATGTTTTCTTCAATATATAACCTAGTCTTTATTATGATAACTTGAATGATATGTAAAGTGCGTTAGAGTCATGCTTGCACTGGGTGTAGCCATTGTTTTGATTTGGGAGATTCCAGGAAGGGAGTATAGTTGACACCATACTCCTGTATTTTCTTAAACTGTGACGGCTTGACGGACTTCCACAGGTTCTCCAGTTAAACTAAAAGCGCGAATTTCGGTAATTTTTACCTTGACTATTTGCCCTTGAAGTTGATTAATATCACCAGTAAAGAAGGTGAGGCGATTTCCCCCAGTTCTTCCCATGACCTGATTTGTGTCTTTGGTATTTTGAGCTTCTACTAATACTTCTTCAATGCGGCCAAAGTAACGTTGCGATCGCTCGGCTGCTTTGATATTAACTAAATGATTTAATCTTTGCAACCTGTCGCTTTTTACCTCTTCACTCAATTGATTATCCCATAAAGCCGCAGGTGTCCCAGGACGGGGAGAATAAGCCGCAGTATTCAACATATCAAAGCCGATATCTGCCGTCAATTTTAAAGTATTTTCAAACTGTTCCTCTGTCTCCCCCGGAAAACCCACAATCGCATCAGCACTAATTGACGCATCTGGCATATACCGTCTAATAGTATCAATAATGCGGCGATATTTTTCGTGAGTATAACCCCGTGACATGGCTTTTAAAAGCTCATTATCCCCAGATTGAAAGGGAATATGGAAATGTTCGCACACCTTGGGCAAGTCTGCACAAGCTTTAATTAATCTTTCTGTAAAATAACGGGGGTGACTGGTGGCAAATCTAATGCGTTCAATCCCTGGCACATCATGGACATAATATAGTAAATCTGTCAATGTGTGCAGGTGACGACCTTCTGGGGTAGAACCGGGTAAATCTCGCCCGTAAGCGTCAATATTTTGACCCAAGAGGGTAATTTCTTTGTATCCTTGTTTTCCTAACTGGGCAATTTCTGCCCGAATAGATTCTGGTGTCCGGGACTGTTCCACACCGCGCACGTTGGGAACTACGCAATAAGTACAACGTTCATTGCAACCATAAATGATATTTACCCAAGCTGTTACCTGACTATCTCGACGGGGTTGGGTGATATCTTCAAAAATGTGAACTTCTTCGGTAGCGACAACTTGATTACCTGCAAAAACCGACTCTAGCAAATCTTTGAGACGGTTGGCGTGTTGGGGTCCCATGACTAAATCTAATTCTGGCACCCGTCGCAGTAAAGCTTCCCCTTCTTGTTGGGCAACACAACCAGCAACAATCAAAGTTAAATCAGGTTGTTCTTGCTTGCGTTTGGCCTGTCTACCTAAATAAGAATATACTTTTTGTTCCGCATTATCCCTGATGGTGCAGGTGTTGTAAAGGATTACATCTGCTTGATTTGGGTCATCTGACCACTCAAAGCCCATGTCTTCTAAGATGCCAGCCATGCGCTCAGAGTCGGCCTTATTCATTTGGCAACCGAAGGTAATAATGTGGTAATGGCGTTTAGTGGTCATTGGGAATTACGCTTAGTTAGTAATGTATATCAGGTCTATTTACTATTTTATAGCAGGAGTCACCAAGTCACCGAGTTAGGAACTCAGAAGGAAAAAGACAGTTGCTGTTTAAGTTCGCTAAATATAGCCTAATCTCCGGTGATTGCAGCGGCTTTCAACTAAGACATCTAGCTGGCGATAGTGGTTAACAAAAATAAATATATGACAGGTTGTCATATTTGGCATTGAATGTATTTAAAATGAGATCAGAAAAATAAAAATATTTCCACAGGAGAGAACCATGAAATCTATCGCAGCAACTTTGCGACGCTTAAGCCTAGCTGTATTAACAGTTATTGTAATTTTTGGCAGCTTTGCTGTGTTTACTCCCACTGCATCTGCGGACACATATACAATTAAATTGGGTAGTGATAAAGGTATGTTAGCTTTTGAACCTAAGAAGTTGACTGTTAAGGCTGGTGACACAATTCAATGGAAGAACAACAAAGTTCCCCCCCACAACGTTGTTTTTGATCCTGCTAAAAACCCCGCTAAGGATGCTGTTTTAGCGAAATCTTTGTCCCACAAGAAGTTATTAATGAGTCCTGGACAAACCGAAACCACCGTTATTCCTGTTGACGCTGCACCTGGTTCTTATACCTTCTATTGCGAACCTCACCGTGGTGCTGGTATGGTTGGTCAAATCATTGTTGAAGGCTAATATATAGCTATTAACCATCCCTGTGTAATATACGGGGATGGTTCATAGTAATAAAAAATATTTTCTACTTAGCTAATGTTTAAGGATGTCTGCACTTCTTTTAAAGGTATTTTCCATAATTTGTTCCATTCCATACCAAACAGCGGTTTTGCCTGTTTTCCCATTATCCAGCCTTGGGTCAATCCATCCATAATCTGCTCACAAAGCTCGATTTCATACATTGCGGTTTTGAGTAAGTTCTTAGCAATCAGGGCTAGAAATAAACGGTCTGAAGCAAGCTGTGCAATATAGAAAGCTTCAAGTTTAATCTCACCTGGTTTATCAGTATTACACCCTGTAACGACGTGCCAGATGTCATGAGTTTCAGTGATGTGAGTCCCCAAAAATGTAAACTGATCGTTTATATTTTCGTTAACAGGTGGTGGAGTTAATCCATTCTTAATCATGTGTTCGGCATACATATAGCCCAGTGTATGCTCAGGTAACTGATGAAGTTGTTGTAAATCAATTTTTCCCAGCAAGGGGCGGTCTACAAAAGCTTGCTTGCCCTGGGGAGTCAAGCTGAGAAATGCTACAATTTTTTGGAGCGTAGCTGGATCATTCAAAAAATGGGAAAGCTTACCAATAGCAGCAAAATCTCCATAAGGGGCTTTCACCAATTCTAGAAAACTCTCCAGAATTGCTTTTTCTTGAGACTGATTGATAGTTTCTATCATATGTTACTAATTAATTCTTGAAAAGTTAATATTACTAAATTTTGGTATCAAAAGTATTTCTCTATTTTTCTATGTGTAACTTCTTCTGCTATGACTTTTGAACCTAGAGAATTTTTGATAAATGCCCTATTCATGGAATACTCCTTTGACAACTGAAAAACTACTTTCAGCTTGACTGATACTATCAGCCAAGCTGATTTTTTAGATATTGTTACCAGTTGTAGCGTAACACTTTAACGCATATCATAACCAAACAAATTCGGATCAACTTCTCCTAATTGTAAATCTGCTAAACCATACTCAGCCCAACGTCTTTCTACCATTGCAGCTATATCAATATCTGATTTTAATGGTTCACCCCATTCATGTTCTGTTTCTGGAGGAATTTTCGTAGTGGCATCTATGCCCATTCTCCCACCTAACCCTAATTTTTCACTGGCAAAATCTAAAGTATCAAAGGGAGTATTTGGTAAAATAAATACATCTCTAGTAGGATCTACTTTAGAACTTATTGCCCAAACAACTTGACGCGGATCACGAACATTGATATCTTTATCAACGACAATCACAAATTTCGTGTATGTAAATTGTGGTAACGCACTCCAAAACGCCAAAGCTGCTCGTCGTGCTTGTCCAGGATAGGCTTTATCTATGGAAATAATTGCGGCTTTGTAACTTAATGCTTCCATTGGTAGGAAGAAATCAACTATTTCTGACACCTGTTGCCGTAAAATGGGGGTGTAAATCCGATTAAGAGCGATCGCCATCATGGCTTCTTCTTTCGGTGGCAACCCGCTAAATGTGGTAAGATAAATTGGATCTCTGCGGTGTGTCATACACTGAAACCGCACCAAAGGCGAATCTTCCACACCGCCATAATATCCCATGTGGTCGCCAAAGGGTCCATCTGGTAAAACTTCCCCCGGTGTAATTGTCCCTTCTAAGACAAACTCGGAATCTGCGGGAACTTCCAAATCTACGGTTTTACACTTGGCTAATTGTACCCCAGAACCGCCATACAATCCAGCAAATAACCACTCTGATAAATCTACAGGAATCGGTGTCGCTGCTGCCATAATGATGAGAGGATCTACACCCAGAGCGATCGCTACTTCTAACTTTTTACCACGTTCTGCCGCTTTCCGCAAATGCCTCGCCCCACCCCGCACCGATAGCCAGTGTACGGTCATGGTATTATTGGATTGTAGCTGTAAACGATACACACCGACATTGGGGATTCCCGTCTCACAATCCTTGGTAATTACCAATCCTAGGGTAATAATCTTTCCGGCATCTCCCGGATAAGGACGTATTAAAGGTAACTTATTTAAATCTAAATCATTCCCTTCAACTACCACTTGTTGACAAGGGGGAAAAAAGTCCCTTCCCGGTTTGGCTTTGATTACGTCAAATAGCACTTTACCAAAATCTATGGCTTGGGAAATCTTTTTTGGTGGTTTGGGTTGCTGAAGCATACTCAGCTTCTTTCCCAGGGTTTCCAATTCCTCTGGTTTTTCCATGTTCATAGCCCAGCATATCCTTTCCACTGTCCCCATTAAGTTGACTGCGACGGGAAAAGATGCACCTTTAACGTTTTCAAAGATTAAGCCTGGCCCACCTTTTTGTAGCATTCGGTTGGAAATCTCCGCAATTTCCATATCTGGGTCAACTAAAGCCGAAATTCGCTTTAATTGTCCTCTTTCTTCTAGAATTTTAATGAATCCCCGTAAATCTCTCGCCATTGTTTTGTTTTAATTATGAAGAAGTGTAAAGCTATTTTTATCTTAGTCTTCATTCAGGTAATTTGACTTTTTAGTATTTATGTACTATAATAGGAGAAATATGGATTTTCCTCACGCAGAGACGCAGAGGCGCAAAGAGGAAAACAGAGTTTTTAGTTGATAAAATTTAGGGGGTTTTATGTCGAATTTAAATCACCAGATTTCCCTGTTAGAACTTATACAAATTTTATCGGCACATCGTCAAAATATTATTTTGAATTTACATAAGTTAAAGGAAGATTACCACCGAACTGGGATTAAACGGGTGAGAGGTGTGAGAGATATTAATGGTGATTTGATTACTCCTTGGTTACAAACTGAGGATGTTTATACTGGTGATTTTGTGCAAATGGGTGTATTTGCTATGAATCGCAATACAGCTACTATTAATATGTTGGTAAAGCGGAAGGTTAAGCTGGTAAAATCTGAAGATAATACCCCCATGATTGAAGTTGCGGGGTTGCTGGCTAATGATTTGGATAATTTTAATAATTATACCATTATTAAAGATGGGAAAGTTAATGTTTCCGTTTTAAATATCAAAATCAGCAACAAGAAAGTATTTGATTTATTGCAAGCTAAAGGTGTAATTATTGCTGACAAGTTTGATTTCAATTCTGAGTATACAATTCAGTTAGATAATTTACCATTAGTTCCTGTTAATATCAATCTTGGTAGTATTGATGGTTTATTTACTCAATTAGCAGAAATTAAAGTTGTTACGAGTATTTTGTCTGCTTGTTTACGTCATCAATCAGATGTCTTTGTGAGTAATCAGGTAGAGGAATTAAAACAACATTATTTGTCAAAAAATCTCTATCTGAATTTTCCTAAAACTCAGGAATATCCAGATACAATTGATTCTCATATCAGTTATAAAATTGAGTTTGGTAATCAGGATATTCTCAATTTGAGTAAATTATCTGCTGCTAATCAATTTTTAGCGCGAAGATATGAGGTTTATGACAAAGAAACTGGGGAGATTTTCCCTAAACCAACTTGGGAAATGGGGTTAAATCAAAATATCGGTTTTCGACAAAAAGCCCTTTCTTCAAGAATGAAACTGACTAAAGTTGATGATTTTATGAAACCCATTTTTGACGACTTTCTGGGAATTAATATCAATGGTAAAGTAGGGGAAATTCTCAATAAAGTTGGTGATCATAGTTTAGCATTATTATTATATGCTCAACACGCTGGTAAATCTGTTAGTAGAGAAGATTTGATTGCAGCTATGACGACAGCTTACCAAAAATTAGCGGCTTATGTTGAAAAAATTTACCAAGAAAATATTTCCCCTATGGTATTTTACATTGGTGCGACAGGACTTTTACCAAATCAAATATCAGCTAAAGCCATGACTGCTGATGAATTAGCTGCTAAATATCCCCATTTGCAATTTTCCAAACATGAACAAGCAGGGACATTTTTTGAAGTTGGAAATACCATTATTAGCGTTTACCCCCAAACTGAATATTACAGTAAAAAGTCATTAGCTGTTAGTTAGTTAATTTTGCAGGGGTTTAGCAATGCTAAACCCTAAATATTTTTGGAGTTTGATATGGTAAAATATCAAGACTTGCTATTTTCAACAATCTCTCATGTATGACAATATCTGTAAATTCATTGCCGAAAATTACAAAGATGACATAGCGACATGGTTGCTAGGTTCACCAATCAAATTAACAGAACTTAGTCCCACGGAATTATCAAATGATCCAATTAGAGCAGATTCATTAATATTATTACAATCAGATGAATTAGTTTTACATACAGAATTTCAAACCGATACTGATGAAGATATGCCCTTTAGGATGTTAGATTATCGAGTTAGGGTATATCGTCGGTTTCCTCAAAAAGAAATGCGTCAAGTCGTCATCTATCTGCGAAAAACGAGTTCTGACTTAGTAAGTGAAAATAGTTTTAAATTAAACAACACTTACCATCAATTTGAGATAATTAGACTTTGGGAACAACCAACAGCCCAATTTATGACAGTTCCAGGTTTATTACCTTTTGCAGTGCTAAGTCAGACAAAAGATCCTAAAATGGTATTAAGCCAAGTAGGAGAAGCAGTAGCAGCCATTACAGATCAAAAGATACAAGGAAATATAGCTGCTGCTAGTGCAGTTTTAGCAGGTCTTGTGTTAAAAAAAGATGTAATTAGGAAGATTTTCAGGAGTGAGATTATGCGAGAATCAGTGATATATCAAGAAATTCTGGAAGAAGGTGAAGCTAAAGGTATTGTAAAAGGTGAAGCTAAAGGTAAAGCTGAAGGAATAGCGGAAGCAACCAAAAAGTTAGCTTTAAATTTGTTAAGAATTGGTATGAGTTTACAACAAATTTCTGAAGTTACGGAATTATCTCTGGAACAAGTTCAAGCTTTAGAAAAAGAGATAAAAAATCCTACTTCTAACTAAACTAACTTCGATGTTTTTGGTTTCCATTTTCATAAAAATGATATCCCTGATTTTCAGCACAAGTCGGGGATATTCAATCCAAATTTTTCGCACAATCTCTCTTAGAGGATGTTTTAAAAGTTTGTAATGTGTAAACAGACCCCTCTCCAAACCTCTCCCCTACGAGGGGAGAGGCTTTAAAACCCCCATTCCCTTGTAGGGAAGGGGGGTAGGGGGGTTAGGTTTTTGGAGATTATGGGTTTCATATAATACTTTATGGCTAACGCCACGCTTTGCTATCAAACAACCTCTTAGAGATCACCCAGGGTAGACGCAAAGAAGATATAAACATATCAAGCATATTTACAGGATAATTGATTTACGCCTATAGATACCTGTGTCTTGACCTTACTTTTTACATATGCAAAGTAATAAATACACAACAGCGTAAATCAATCACCTATACTCAAAAGCATAAATCTACAAAATAGCGTAAAAGCTTGATTAATTAGCTTTTTAACTGCCACTTTGCATGACTAGGACATACTTTGATCATTCCGCAGCGGAAGAGAGCAGCAATTAACATCATTC
Source organism: Anabaena sp. UHCC 0187 (assembly GCF_009712035.1). GTDB lineage: Bacteria > Cyanobacteriota > Cyanobacteriia > Cyanobacteriales > Nostocaceae > Dolichospermum. The sequence goes on from NZ_VILB01000011.1 coordinate 88,547, forward strand.
AAACAGACTTTTCCCCATTGTAAAGCCCAACGCACCAAAGCCACACGGTTATCAGTCTTAGTCTTGCTGAGAATGTTGCTAATATGGTTATCAACTGTCCGTTTACTAATTTCCAGTTTGACTGCAATTTCTTGGTTAGTTAAGCCGGTGGCCACTAAGTCGATAATTTGCAGTTCTCTGTCTGACAGACTAACACGGGTCCCAGACTCACTAGTAGCCATGACTTACTATTTCTCCCTTGGTATATGTACTCAAATCTTATTCCTCATTCTAGAAGATTCTTTCCGAGGTAGATAGTTTTAAATGTTGCTAATAATACTAATGTCAAGATTTTCTTTTGATTTTAGGTTTGTAGTCATAGACGCTACAGATTAAAGGTATTGATTTTAACTAGGATGAATAAAAAAGCTCTGGGTTCGTGAAGGACATTTTTTTAAGAATCAAAAAGATATCTAGCTTAGTGTCAAACTAAATTTAGATCATGTCCCATCGCAAATCAAAAATGAAATGAGTAATCCTCAAGTTTTATGTCTTGGTGAAGTCTTATTTGACTGTTTAGCTGATCAATTGGGACTTAAACTAGAAGAAGTGAAATCCTGGACTCCTTACCCAGGAGGAGCGCCCGCTAATGTGGCTTGTGCTTTAGTGAAGTTGGGGACATCAGCCGGATTTATGGGTGCAGTGGGCGAGGATGAACCAGGGAATACACTGGTAACATTATTAGAAGATATTGGTGTAAATACAACGGGTGTGCAACGTCATTCTACAGCACCAACTAGGCAAGTATATGTAGTTAGGGATTTAGCAGGCGATCGCACTTTTGCAGGTTTTGGTAAATATGATACTTCAGAATTTGCCGATACCCGTCTCCAAGCTGCAAAATTGCCCCCCGCGCTCTTTGCTGAAGCCGACTTTTTGATAGTAGGAACTTTAGAACTAGCCTACCCTGAAAGTGAACAAGCGGTTTTGCGAGCTTTGGAGTTAGCAGAACAATATGACCTAAAAATTATTCTCGATGTCAATTGGCGACCAGTATTTTGGCAAGATGAAAATATAGCCAAGACCAAAATTCTTTCATTATTAAAGCGATTTGATTTTCTCAAACTAACCAAAGAAGAAGCACAATGGTTATTTGATACGACAGACCCAGGCGCAATTACTTATAGACTCAATACCTTAGAAGGGGTTTTGGTGACAGACGGTGAACATGGTTGTTCCTATTGTTTAGGAGAAAATGAAGGTAAAATCCCGGCTTTTGCCATGTCCGTTGTGGATACAACCGGTGCAGGGGATAGTTTCTTAGCTGGGTTTATCCATCAATTGCAACAAGTGGGGATTCACAGCCTTAAAGACGCAGAAACAGCCAAAAGAATTGTCATCTATGCCAGTGCTGTGGGAGCATTAACTACTATTAAACCAGGTGCGATTGCTTCTCAACCTACTGCATCTGAAGTTGATGCTTTTCTAAGTTCTCATCAACTTGTCTAAATCTCTAAAGCTGCTCTAATCTTCTTGATGAACTACCCCATCTTACTTTGTTGAAGATGGGGTTTCTATATCCCCTTAAATTTTCAGTGTTGCTAAACCCAAATAACGGATACCTTCTGGGGATATATCAAAGCGACAAGGAAGAACTTCTAAACCTAGTTTAATTGCTTCCCGTAGCAACTGACCATACACAGGATCTTTACTATCTCCAGGTGCAAACTCTAAACAATCACCTCGGTTAATAAAATACAGCATAACTGACCGACTTTCGGGTAAAACTTCCATTAATTCCCGTAAATGTTTTTGTCCTCTTGTGGTTTCTGTGTCGGGAAATAAGACTAAATTTCCTTGCGCCCAAGTTGTATTTTTTACTTCTAAATAAATTGGCCGTTGTTCACCACTCCCCGTCAAATAAAAATCTATTCGACTTTTTCGATCTTTTCCATAAACCACTTCCGGCTTAACCTGTTCATATTCTCCCAATTCTGGGAATAAATGTGTTTCTAAAGCTAATTTGATGACCCGATTGGGTAAAGCCGTATTTACACCAACCCAAGTAGTTGCATTATCATTAACCTGAATTAACTCTAAGGTATAAGCTAATTTGCGTTGAGGATTATCACTTTTAGAAAGTTGTACAACACTACCAATAGTAGAAACTCCCGTCATTGGGCCTGTATTCGGACAATGTGCTGTTACTACCTCTCCAGAGTCCAGTTGAATATCAGCAAAAAACCGCTTGTAGCGTTTTAGTAAAATACCAGAATATAGTTTTGGGTAGTTATAAATACAAGGGATCATTGTCATAAATATTAGCAATTTATTCTCTGTTGGTACATTAAATACTACCTGAATTTACCTTTCTATTGAGTACAATTTATATATCTAGCTAACCGCTATAAGTAAAAACTAAAAATAACTGGTAAAAAAATGATGAGGAATAAATATGAGTCCCCACTGCATTGCAATATATCAATTGATAATGCCACAGATTACTATTCGCATTCATTGGAATATTTGTTAATAGTTACTCAAGACCTTTCCCAGGCTTGTTCCCTAGATCAGATTATGGAAATAGCCTTAACCGCAGCCCGGAAAATCACAAAAGCCGATGGAGCAACTTTTGTAGTTCTTGATCATGGCTTCTGTTACTATGCCTATGAGAACTCTATTGCTCCCCTTTGGAAAGGTCAGCGAGTTCCCCTAAACCACTCTATTGCTGGTTGGGTAATACTGAATAGTCAGCCCGTAATAATTAGTGATATCTACAGTGATGAGAGAATTATCCATAATTTTTACCAACATACCTTTGTCAAAAGTATGGTCATGGTTTCCCTCGGTATACAGAAACCAATGGGTACTATTGGTATATATTGGCAAAATCACCATGAACCTAGCCTAGAAGCAGTACAATTACTGCAAACCATCGCCAATATTGCATGGGTAGCAATGGAGAATTTTCAAGTCCATTCAAAATTGGAGCGAAAATTACGCGAACGGACCGCAGCCTTAGAAAAGTCGGAGAATCTCCTGCAAAAAGAAATACAAACACACAAAGTTTTAGAAGCGGAAATCCGTTTGCTTTCACTCACTGATGAGTTGACAGGAATACACAACCGACATGGTTTTTTCCTGTTATCTGCACAGCAGATTCGGTTAGCCAAGCGTTCACGAACTAATATCAGTATCCTATTTATTGCCATAGAGGGACTGAAAAATATTCAAGATACCTGGGGTCAAGAATACGGAGATGATGCTATCTTGTCCACAGCTAGATTACTCAAACGCACCTGTCGCAATTCTGATACCATAGGACGATTGGAGGGCAGTGAATTTGTAGTGCTGGCCCAGGGTTGTGATCCTGATTGTCAAATCATAAAACAGCGATTACAAAATGCTATTAACCAATTTAATGAAAGCAAACAACAGCCATTTCATCTGGCTATAAATATAGGTGTTCAAGCCTATGAAGATAAGCCGCACCTATCACTAGATGATTTAATTACCCTCGCCCAAATTAATAGCTATCAATCACCACAAAGTAATTAAGGCGCAAAGTCTAATTTATATTATAAATAGATAATTTTTGTAGTCAAATTTACTGTAATCTTGTCAAGATTGAATATAATAGAGATTACCAGCCTACCATATAGACAAATGTGGCAGACTTGACCACTGCAAGGAGGAATATCCTATGCAAAAAGTCTCATGTTATCGGGAATTAGAATATGCTTTTCTGTTTACCCTCAGAAAGGTCAATTCCATCAATACGACAGGTTTTCAGCCATTTTTTCAGGATTTACCAATTGATCCTTATATTAAGGGTCAATATCGCTCCCGCAGGTTATCGCGGTTTGTAGTTTCTGGAGATAAATTGCTTAAACTTCCCCATGGATATTTATTACAAAGTGGAGAATATAATCCCTTATTAGGAGATATTAAAAGAGAGTTTGCAGAATTAGATAATGCCCTCATAGAACTGGATATTTTTAAGAATCTAGTTTTCGCATTCTATGATTCTTGTAAATTACATCCAGAAGCAGAAATTGGTGTTCATCAAATTAGAACTACCTGTTCACCAAATAATTTAGGAAATCCTGCCCCTGAAGGTATCCATCAAGATGGTAGCGATTTTATTGGCATCTTTGCTGTAGGTAGAGATAATATTCAAGGGGGAGAAACCCATTTATACAATGCTAAAAAAGAAAAACCAGTTTTCAACAAAGTTCTCCAACCTGGAGAAATAATTTTAGTTAATGATCATGAATTTTTCCATTTTACTACTCCCATAAAACCCCAAAATCCAGGCATAGGAAGTAGAGATGTATTTGTGATTACTTCTCCTAGTTTAATTACTGATTAACTTAAATATAAAGATTTAGATCCCTGACTTCTTTAAGAAATCAGGGATCTTGCTGTATACTTAAGGTATTGAGTAATTAATTTTTTCCAATTACTAATATGAATAATGAATTTTACAATCGCGGATTAGAAAAAGCCCAAAAAAACGATTATGCAGGGGCAATAGCAGAATTTAACTATGCTATTAAGGAAAATCCTGGGTTTACCAAGGCATATATTCACCGGGGTTTAGCATATTATGATTCAGGGGCAATTCTCCAAGCTGTTGATGATTATACGGAAGCTATAAAACTTGATGAATCTAGTGGAGAAGCTTTTTATTATCGGGCTTTGGCTAGGTTAGCATTAAAAAATCTTTCTGGGGCTTTGGATGATATAGAAAAGGCAATTTGTCTTCATCCCCATGATGCTGCTGCTTATGATTTGCGGGGGATTGTGCGACGAAAACAAGGATATATTCAAGATGCGATCGCTAACTTTAAAAAAGCAGCCGAATTATATCTAGAACAAAAGGATAAAGAAAAATGTCAAAGTTGTTTGCAAAAAATTAAACAGCTACAACCACCAGAAAAACCACTACCGCAACCAACCAAGTCTGCACCTATATCTATTATTTCTACTAATCAATATTTTCAGCAATTATTAGTAAAAGCTGAACAGGGAGAAACCAGAGAAGCCATTGCTGATTTAAACTGGGTATTAAAAGCTGATCCCAACGATGCCCAAGCCTATTGTTGTCGGGGTGTAGTTCAGTGCAAAGTTGGCAATTATCAAGAAGCCATTGCTGACTTTAATCAAGCACTAAAACTAAATTTTCAAGATGCCCTTGTGTATCGTAACCGAGGTAAAGCCCGTTCTCAAATAGGTGATCATCAAGGGGCATTATCTGATTTAAATCAAGCATTAAAAATGCAGCCTGAAGATCCTTTAGTTTATGTTGCTAGAGGTAATATTTATCGAGAAATGGGTAATTGTTTGAATGCAATTCAAGATTATAGTCAAGCAGTGCAAATTAATCCTGATTATCCCTCTGCATACTATAATCGTGGTCTTGCCTATACATTGTTGGAAGAAATGCAAAATGCTGTATCCGATTATCAAAAAGCAGCTAGTATTTATTGTGAACAAGAAGACTGGGAAAATTACCACCAAGTGTTAAATAAATTACAAAAAATCCAAATCTCCAATCCTGAAATCAAAAATCAGAAAGATGGAATTTTACGTCAGCGGCTTTTGCGTTTAGTGGGGGGACATTGGGAAATAGCAGAACGTTTAATTCAACAACAAGAATATAATTATCCGGGAATGTCCGATGATTGGTATTTACAAAAAGTAATTGATCAGTTAGAGAGAGATCGTAACTGATTAAACCTGATTTTTCCATAATTCATAAATTTGTCTTAAAATCCTTAAGAAGTTGCAAATTAGTTTTGAGTCAAAATTCTCAAAATATTTTGTATTCTTAATTGTTACATCAATTTAGTCAATTGGTATACAATTATTAGTTTTAAAGCATAGGTAAAGATTTTATGAAAGCTTATCTTTGAGTAGATCAGATTATGGAATCTTACTATAGTATTGATTTTAATAATCAACATGATTACTAAATAAGCGAAAATTCAAATATGACCAATATTTATCATGTAAATCCTCATATCATATTCAAACAAAAATTTGTTTGCAATCGCTTAATTACTGCCCCTGAAGGCTTTATAGACTTTCCCAAATCAGAGATTGAACAGTCTATTCCTAGACGTTTTGAACAACAAGTTCATAAATATCCTCATGGTATTGCTATTAAAACCCATAATCAAACCCTCACTTATACACAGTTAAATAAGAATGCTAATCAGTTAGCAAATGCGATTCTTTCCCAAAGAGGAGAAAAACCAGAGGTAATTGTATTATTGCTAGAAAAAGGTGCAGATTTCATTACTAGTATTTTGGGAGTTTTGAAAACAGGTAAAATCTTTGTCCCTTTAGATCCCACATTTCCCATTGATAGACTGGCTTATATTATTGAAGATTGTCAAACTGTTGCATTTGTTACCAATAATTCAAATTTAAACTTAGCAAAAAAATTAGCTAAAACTGCTACTAATAATTGTCAGTTATTTAATATAGACAATATTGATAGCCATAATTACTGTGAAAATCCCCTTATTAAAATAGCACCAGAAACACCAGCTTATATAATTTACACCAGTGGTTCAACTGGCAAACCTAAAGGAGTAGTGCAGAATCATCGTAATTCTCTGCATTACTGCATGAATGATACCAAAACTTTATTAATTAGCCATGAAGATCGTGTAGTTTTCCTCTATTCCTGTAGTGCATTGGGGGGAATATTATGTATTTTCTACACCTTGCTTAATGGTGCTAGTCTCTATTCATTTAATGTCAAAGAACAGGGATTAACTAATTTAGTTAATTGGTTAATTGATTCAGAAATTACAATTTATCATTCCTTTACAACCCTGTTTCGGCATTTTGTAGATACCCTCATAGGTACGGAAAATTTTCCTAAAATTCGCTTAGTTAAATTAGGTGGTGAAGCTACCTTAATTAGAGATGTCGAAAACTATAAAAAAGTATTTGCCTCAGATTGTATTTTATATGCCAGTTTAGGGGCAACAGAAGCAGGAACTTTTCGCAATTTCATAGTTGATAAAAATACAAATATCGAAAATAGCACCGTACCCATTGGCTATGCAGTAGAAGATATGGAAGTTGTGCTATTAGATGAAGCTGGGATAGAAATTGAAAATGGTGAGATTGGAGAAATTGCCCTCAAAAGTGAATATTTAGCCTTGGGTTATTGGCAGAAACCAGAACTGACAAAAACTGTCTTTTTACCAGATATTAAAAATAGCAAAAAAAGAATTTACCGCACCGGTGATTTAGGCTGTATTCAACCAGATGGTTGCTTGGTTCATAAAGGTAGAAAAGACTTTCAGGTAAAAATTCGCGGCTTTCGTATTGAAGTTGCAGAAATTGAAATGGAACTGCTCAAAATTAGCACTATTAAAGAAGCAGTAGTCATAGCAACTGAAGATATTCCCGAAAATAAACGTCTCATCGCTTATCTTGTTTCCAAACAAAAAACAGCACCTACTACTAAAGAAATCCGGACATATTTACAGGATAAATTGCCTGAATATATGCTCCCCAGTGCCTTTATTTTTTTAGATGCTTTGCCATTAACACCCAATGGGAAAGTAGATAGAAAGGGACTACCAGCATTTAATTTAATCAAGCCAGAAATAACCGAAAGTTTTGTTAATTCCCATGATGATATAGAAACTCAGTTAATAGAAATTTGGGAAAATTTGTTAGGTGTTGAACCAATTGGTGTTGAAGATGACTTTTTTGAATTGGGGGGAAATTCCTTATTAGCGGTGCGGTTATTTGCCGAAATAGAACATAAATTTGCCAAAAAATTGCCCCTAGCGGCTTTATTTCCCACGGCTACAGTGGCAGCGATAGCCCAAATTATCCACCAACAACCAGTTTTAGAATATACCCCCAAAGCCAATTTTTCATCTTTGGTAGAAATTCAACCCCAAGGTGCAAAACCACCCTTGTTTATGATTCATCCCTTGGGGGGAGAAGTATTATGTTATCGGAATTTAGCAATACATCTAGGCTTAGAACAACCTATGTATGGACTGCAACCCCAAAAACCAGATGAAAAACACCCTCCTTTTGTTCGATTTGAAGATATAGCTTCACAATATCTGCAAGAAATTCAAACTATTCAACCTCAAGGCCCCTATTTTTTGGGAGGATATTCTTTGGGGGGTATTATCGCTTATGAAATAGCCCAACAACTTCGTAGTCAAGGTCAAGAAGTAGCACTTTTAGCTATGTTAGATACCTGTCGTCCTGGTTATATACAAAGATTGTCATTCCAGAAACGAATTTTATTACATATCAATAATATCGTCAAAGGTGGACCAAAATATATTTCTCAAAAGGCTAAGGGATGGCACAAACACCTTAATTTCTACTTTGAAAAAGCTCACAAGGGTTACTGCGAGAATTTTACTCATCTGGTGAATACTGCCTCTAAACCATCTAAGATTAGTAAGTATTTAGATATCTCTACTGCTCATATCCAAGCCCTGAATACTTATGTTTTCCAACCTTATCCAGGGAAAGTAACTCTCTTTCGCACTCAGGATCAAAATCGAACTGACGCTGTGGGTGTAGAATATGATCCACAATTTGGCTGGGGTGAAATAATCACTGGTGACTTAGATGTTAAGTATATTCCCGGTTCTCACCTTTCTCTCCTCAATGAACCTAATGTGAGAGTATTGGCTAAACAAGTTAAAATTTGTCTAAATCAGACTCAAAATCGAGATTCCTGACTTCTGGGCGGGGAAACCCTACTGACTCCCGACTTCTGGGCGGGGAAACCCCGCCCCTACTCCTGTTATTTAATTCATGAATTTTAATGATACCACTGCAAATATTTGTGATATAAATATAAAATACGGTATTCCTACTCAAAAACCGTAGATTATTTGCAGAGGTGTAAAACCAGTGGGCATAGTAGTTGAAAACGTCTCCAAAAACTTTGGTAGTTTCCAGGCAGTTGAACAGGTAAATTTGGAAATTCAGAGTGGTTCGCTAGTGGCTTTACTTGGTCCATCTGGATCTGGTAAATCTACCCTATTGCGGTTAATTTCTGGTTTAGAAACACCAGATACTGGTAAAATCATTCTTACAGGTAAAGATGCCACTTATCAAAGTGTACAAGAAAGAAATATTGGCTTTGTCTTTCAGCACTATGCCCTATTTAAACATTTAACTGTTCGCAAAAATATCGCCTTTGGCTTGGAAATTCGCAAAGCCCCCAAAAAGAAAATTCAGGGAAAAGTAGAACAGTTACTAGAATTAGTACAATTAAGTGGATTAGGCGATCGCTATCCTTCGCAACTTTCCGGTGGACAAAGACAACGGGTAGCTTTAGCTAGGGCATTAGCCGTAGAACCCAATGTATTATTATTAGATGAACCCTTTGGCGCTCTTGATGCCAAAGTCCGCAAAGACTTACGAGCTTGGTTACGTCGTCTCCATGATGAGGTTCATGTTACCACGGTTTTCGTTACCCACGACCAAGAGGAAGCAATGGAAGTTTCTGATGAAATTGTGGTCATGAATAAAGGCAAAGTCGAACAGGTAGGAACACCCGCACAAATTTATGATCATCCTGCTTCTGCATTTGTGATGAGTTTTATTGGCCCTGTGAATGTATTACCGAGTTCTGCGAAAATCTTTCAAAGTAGCGGCTTTGAATCAACAAATCCAGAAACTTTTTTACGTCCCCAAGATATCATCATTGAAACAGTTAGTAATGGGACAACAGCACAAGCTACAGTCAGCAGAATCATTCATTTAGGTTGGGAAATTCAAGTTGAATTAACCTTAGATGATGGGCAAATGATGACAGCCCATTTAACGCGGGAACGGTTCGATCAATTAAAATTAGAACCACAAGGAAAGGTTTATGTCAAACCTAAAGATGCTAAATCCTTTCCACTTTATTATTCAATTTAGGGAACAGGGAACAGGGGGAAAGAATTATTACCCAGTCCCCAATCCCCAGTCCCCAGTCCCCAATTAAATTAGAGATTTTGATTTTTCAGATGCTTTTCCTAATCCTACTAACTGGTAGCTAAGATCCCACATCCGCTTGCCTTTTTCGTCATCGCGTGCTTGGGGAGAAACCTTTTGTCCAAAAGATTCCCGGCCTTCTTTTTGCCGATTTCCCCAACTCCAATAAATACCTGATTGTTTGTATTCAGGATCAGCAACTACCATAGCAACCCGTTCTCCTGATAATTCCTCAGTGACAAATCCCCCAGTGATATATTTTTGGAAAAGAGGGAAAATTTTCTGAAATAGAGGATAGTGATTGCGGAATAAAGCCGTTGTTGCCACACAACCAGGATAGAGAGAACTGAAAGTAATCCCAGTGGACTCATGAAAACGGTTATGTAGTTCGCGCATGGTGAGAACGTTACATACCTTACTATCTTTGTAGGCTTTGACTGGTTCAAATTCCTTACCATTAATCATGCAAATGGGATTTTGGAAACCCGCTGCAAAACCTTCAAAATTCCCCAAATCTGGACGAGGGGGAATTTTTCCACCCAATTCATCTGGGTTGTGAGTTACAGTTCCCAAAATCACTAATCTTTTATCAGCCGCAGGTGATTTTTGCAAATCTGGTAACATCAAATTACACAGCAGAAAATGTCCCAAGTGATTTGTGGTAACGGTTAATTCAAATCCTTCGGGAGAAAATAAAGGCTCTTTGATTAAAGGCATATAAATGGCAGCGTTGCAAACTAAAGCTTCCACGGTTTTGCCAGTCGCTCTGAAATTGTTGACAAACTGTCGAACGCTTTCTAAAGAGCCTAAATCAATTTGCATGAGTGTATAGCTATTTGCTGGCATTCCCACACTTTGAGCAGCTTTTTCGGCTTTGATTAAATCACGACAAGCCATAATGACGTGCCATCCTTTGTCAGCGAGAGCCTTGGCTGCTTGCAAACCAACCCCCGAAGAAGCACCAGTAATGATTGCCGTTGACTTACGATTTTGTTCCATCTGTTTAAACTCCTTTAACTATTGTTGATTCAAAAACAGTTTATATGATTTTAATGATCTCATACTTTTGAAACTTCTATAGTAATCCTAAATCAGTAGTGAACAAAATGTAATCAATCATAGATAATAACGATAAATAAACACATTTTCAAAACCTAAATGTAGGGATTTAGGATTCCTAAACCCCTAATCTTCTGCTCTGGCTGTACTATTGTTATGCGAATTTAGCTAATAACTCCTCACGAGATAATTGTAGAAGTAAAGGAGTAAATTCTTCTCTGGACATTGCAATTAGAGGATTGATAATTCTTGTTAATTCTGCATCAATTTGACCAAAACGCACTTGCAGGATACTTTCAATCATAGCGCGTCTTTCCCTTTCTACACCTGCCTGGAGTCCTTCCTGTCGTCCTTCCTGAAGTCCTACATGAATTCCTTCCTGAAGTCCTTCTTGTCGTCCTTCTTGTCGTCCTTCTTGTCGTCCTTGTTTTTTCAGTTCTTCTAATTGTTGCTGATAAATTTCCGATAATTTCATAATCAACTCCTGATCATCTTTATCAATATCTTGTTCTTGACGCTGACGAGCCGATAACACAGCAATTAGGTTATGTACTAATTGTATAATATCCGCGAGAAAAGGACTATCATTAGCCAGTGTTTCTAATTCTTCCACCGCTTGTCTTTGCACTTTTCCTTTTCCTAAAACCCTCAAAAACAGTGTTTCTGGTGTAACAGGGAGTTGGTGAATGGCAATAATGACGGTTTTGAATCCTTCTCCAAAAAAATAAATCCCTTTTCCCCAGTTTTCTTCATCAGTAGTACCATTAAAGCTGGCTAGGAGTTCTACTGATGCTGTAGGAGTAAAAATCCACAGACGAGGTAATTCTGCTTCATTTTTGAAACCATGAAAAAGAAAGTTATAACATCGGGGTTTAGCAATGCTAAACCCCTACAAGTAACAAGTTAGAAACTAAGCCATTTTGGGTTTTTGTAAATGCCAATTAGTTGATTGTTCATAGGCATAAGCTACTTGGAAAAGTTGTTCTTCTCCTAGGACTTTACCAACTATTTGTAGTCCAATTGGTAAACCTTTACTGTCAAAACCACAAGGTAAACTAATCCCTGGTAAACCAGCTAAATTAGCAGGAATAGTCATTAAGTCATTTAAATACATACTTAACGGATCTGTAGTTTTTTCTCCGGCTCGAAATGCGGTGGTAGGTGCAGTAGGAGAAATTAAAACATCTACGGTTTCAAAAGCTTTTTCAAAGTCTTGTTTAATGAGAGTGCGGACTTTTTGCGCTTTCAAATAATAGGCATCATAATAACCAGCGGAAAGAGCATAAGTACCAATCATAATCCGGCGTTTGACTTCTGCTCCAAAGCCTTGGGAGCGCGTCCGGGTATACATGGACAAGAGATTATCGGCATCAGGAGAACGCAAACCATATTTAACGCCATCGTAACGCGCCAAGTTAGCTGATGCTTCCGAGGGAGCGATAATGTAGTAAGTTGGTAAACCATAGCGGAAACTGGGACAGGAAATAGGATGAATTTCTGCACCCAATTCTTGAAGTTGTTGGATAGCTTTGGTGACAGCGGCTTCTACTTCAGGATCTAAACCTTCACCAAAGGTTTCTGTAATTACGCCAATTCTCAATTTTTTGCCAACTTTGAAATCTGATTTTAAATTAGCAGCATAGTTAGGAATGGCAACTTTGAGACTGGTAGAGTCTTGAGGATCATAACCTGCGATCGCACTTAATAAAATAGCCGCATCTTCCACACTGCGTCCAAATGGTCCAATTTGATCGAGAGACGAAGCATAAGCCACTAAACCATAACGGGAAACTAACCCATAGGTCGGTTTCATCCCCACCACACCGCAGAAAGAAGCCGGTTGCCGAATTGAACCCCCCGTATCAGAACCGAGGGAAACCACACATTCATCGGCTGCTACGGCTGCTGCTGAACCACCGGAAGAACCACCGGGAACACGGGATAAATCCCAAGGATTAGCGGTAACTTGGTACGCGGAGTTTTCTGTAGAACTCCCCATGGCAAACTCATCTAAGTTGGTTTTACCTACCATGACACCCCCAGCGTCAGCTAGTTTTTGGGTAACGGTGGATTCGTAAGGTGGCACGAAATTTTCTAAAATCCGGGAAGCGCAGGTGGTGACAATCCCTTTAGTACACAAATTGTCTTTAATCCCGATGGGAATCCCCGCTAAGATGCCAATTTCTTCTCCCGCAGCGACTTTTGCATCTACAGCTTGAGCTTGTTTTAAAGCCTGTTCTGTCGTGACTGTGAGGAAACTGTGCAGTTTTGGTTCTAACTCTTGAATCCGATTTAATGCTTCTTGGGTAATTTCAACGGCAGAACGTTCTTTATTGATTATCTGTTCGTGCAACTCGCGGATGGATGCCATAATTGTTCTCTTTAAGGAATCAAGTCATTGATTTTAGCATTTACAGGTGTGGGGATTGGGGAATTTTCGTTTGAGATTTTTTGTCTCACGCAGAGGCGCAGAGGCGCAAAGAGAGTTTTAAGAGTTTAGTTATACTAAAAATATTAGTTATGGTTGGATAATCAGTTTATACGTTCATTGGGAAAAGCCAATTTTAATATGCCGGCAAAGGACATCTATCACAATGCTGTTAAAAATGCCTTAATTCAAGAAGGCTGGATAATTACAAATGACCCTCTACATTTAAAATGGGGTCAAAAAGATATGTATGTAGATTTAGGAGCAAAACAACTTTTAGCGGCAGAACAAGGAACTAAAAAAATTGCCGTAGAAATTAAAAGTTTTGTCAGTCCTTCGGAAATGGCTGATCTTAAAGATGCTATTGGTGGATTTGTTTTGTATCGTGCTGTTATGAATCGTCTAGAACCTGATAGAATATTATATTTAGGAGTGCGTGATACTGTATTCACAGATTTATTTGAAGAACCAATTGGTAAACTTTTAAGAGAAAGTGAAAATCTGAATTTACTTGTTTTCAATTCTGATACTGAGAGGATTACCCAATGGATACCTTAGATAATTATCGCCGGATTATTAAAGAAGTGTTAATACCTTATACACAAATTCCTTACTCCTATGGGGTGATTGAATGTAAAACAGTTTTTGATAACGAAAATGATAGCTATTTACTAATAACTATTGGTTGGGATGGTGCTAAAAGAATTCACGGTTGCTTAGTTCATCTTGACATTATTGATGGCAAAATCTGGGTGCAAAGAGATGATACAGAAGATGGTGTTACCTATGAATTAGAAGCTGCGGGAATTCCTAAAGATAAAATTGTTTTAGGTTTTCACCCTCAAAATGTTAGGCAATATACGGGATATGCTATTATATAAGTCTAATCAATGAAATCGGAACAATGAGCAATAGCTAGATCCACCCCAATGTGTGCGACAGAAAAGATGAGTATTCTTTTTTGCCAATTTCTCAGAAAGGCGATAGAGTTAATTTTGATTTAGAGTTACTTACACCCGATCTTCAATCGAAGATAGAAAATAAAATACGTGGAAAATATTCAGTAATGTTAAGTAAGGAACAAAAGACAGAAAAAGATAAGCTCCAGGTAAGCAGTAATATAGAAATCAGTCAAGAAACAGAAAAGGAAGAAGTTCTCTGTCCCCATTGTCAACGCACTGCCACCAATGGTATTAAATGTAAAGGTATTTGTGTGGCTGATAATGGCTATTAAAGTCTGTAAACTAAAACTCACCAGCTTTAATAGAAATAATTATCTTCATCAGAAAGTTCGAGCTTAACTAAAATAGGATCAAATCAACTGTAATCCCACAAAGGTAAAAACTGTTTATGTCAAACCTTAAAGAAATTGAAACTGCAATTCTTTCACTTCCATCTCATGATTTTGAGAAGCTGAGACAATGGTTTTTAAACCTAGATTATGAACATTGGGATAAACAGCTAGAGATTGACATTGCAGATGGTAAATTGGAAGCGTTAGCTCAGGAAGCGATCGCCGAGTTTCAAGCAGGACGTTGCCGCGAAATTTGATGCACTACACAACACAACGATTCTGGCAATGCTATGATGCTCTCCCTGAAAGTGTGCAGCAAACTGCTAATCAATGCTATGAATTGCTCAAAGCTGACCCGTCTCATCCATCATTACATTTCAAAAAGCTAGGTAACAAGTATTGGTCGGTTCGAGCAGGATTAAATTACCGTGCTTTGGGTGTTGAAGTGGAAAACGGTATTTCCTGGTTTTGGATGGGAACACACGCAGAGTATGACAAACTAATCGGTAGACTGTAACTAAAGTTTCAGCAAATATATAGAGAGAACTTGCAAAAATAAGTAATATGGTTAAAATAATTTCTCGTACTTATGTCGGTCAAGCCAATGTTTATGATATTGGCGTAGAAAATGACCATAATTTTGTGATTAAAAATGGTTTTATCGCTGCCAATTGTTTTAATAAATCCCACTCGACAGCTTACGCTTACGTAACTTATCAAACAGCATATTTAAAAGCAAATTATCCATTGGAATATATGGCGGCTTTGTTAACCGCTAACAGTGGAGATACTGACAAAGTGAAGAGGTATATTGAAAACTGCTCTACCGATAATATTAGTATTACTATTGATGCTCCAGATGTGAATCGCTCTGGTTTAGATTTTACCCCGGTGGGTGAGAAGATTTTATTTGGATTTTCGGCGGTGCGGAATGTGGGAGAAAATGCGATCACTAGTATTTTAGAAGCGAGGGAAGAATCAGGGGAATTAGTGCCATTTAAATCTTTGGCTGATTTTTGCGATCGCGTTGATTTACGGGCTATGAATCGGCGCACTTTAGAATCATTAATTAAATGCGGAGCTTTTGATAAAATTGAATCTAATCGCAATCAATTAATTCATGATTTAGAATTAGTGTATGAATGGGCGCAATCCCGTGCTAGAGATAAGGCTAGTGGACAGGGAAATATCTTTGATTTATTAGGAGGTGGATTTGCAGATAATAATAATCAACCCCAAAAGAACGCTTATGAATCTGCACCGAAAGCTCCTCCCGTTAATGATTTACCACCCCTAGAAAAATCACGGATGGAAAAAGAATTATTAGGATTTTATCTAAATCATCCCCTTAAATCTATCAGACAATCATCCTCAGTCCTTGCACCCATTAACCTGGCACAATTGGGAGAACAAAAAGATGATGCTATCCTTTGTGCCGTGGTCATGTTGAATAATGTCAAAAAGGTTGTCACAAAAAAAGGTGATTCTATGGCAATTTTACAAGTTGAAGATTTATCTGGATCTTCGGAAGCTGTGGTTTTTCCTAAAACCTATGAGCGCATTAGTTCCGTTTTAGAAGTTGATGCCAGATTAATTATTTGGGGTAAAATAGATCGCCGTGATGATCAAGTTCAATTTATCCTAGAAGATGCAGAACCTGTAGAAACAGTAAAAATGATTTTAGTGGAACTGAGTCCACAACAAGCAGGGACAATTGAAGAACAACATCGTCTAAATACAATTCTGAAAACACAAGCTGGGGATAAAGATAAATCAAGAATACCTGTAATTGGCGTTGTCCAAGCCGGAAATCACCGGGAAATTGTTCGCTTTGGCAGACAGTTTTGGGTACAAGATTCGGGAACAACAGTACAAGCATTACAAAACGGCAAATTCCGCGCTGATATCAAACAACTAACCAGCGGTTAAAGCTTTTTTCTTGCCTACTGTTCACCTTCTTGGTAACAGAGTGGCGATTTTCTGATAGAATCAAAAATCCGACTCCTTTAACATAAATTAATGTATGAGCAAGGGTACTCTGTTTGACAAAGTTTGGGACTTACACACCGTTGGTACACTACCATCAGGACTAACACAACTATTTATTGGACTACATCTTATTCATGAAGTTACAAGTCCCCAAGCCTTTGCGATGCTGAAGGAGCGGGATTTAAAAGTATTATTTCCAGAACGGACAATAGCCACAGTTGATCATATCGTTCCCACAGAAAACCAAGCCCGTCCCTTTGTGGATAGCATGGCCGAAGAAATGATTCAGGCATTAGAAAAGAGTTGTCAAGAAAATGACATAACTTTTTATAATATTGGTTCAGGAAATCAAGGGATAGTTCACGTCATTGCGCCTGAATTGGGACTGACGCAACCAGGAATGACCATAGCTTGTGGCGATAGCCATACATCAAGTCATGGCGCATTTGGAGCGATCGCCTTTGGTATCGGTACAAGTCAAGTGAGAGACGTTCTTGCCTCCCAAACCCTATCATTATCTAAACTCAAAGTCCGCAAAATCGAAGTTAACGGCATATTAAAACCCGGAGTTTACGCCAAAGACGTAATATTGCATATTATCCGGACATTAGGCGTAAAAGGTGGCGTAGGCTACGCTTACGAATTTGCTGGCACGACCTTTGAGCAGATGAACATGGAAGAACGGATGACCGTTTGTAACATGGCCATAGAAGGTGGGGCAAGATGCGGATACGTCAACCCCGATCAAATCACCTACGATTATTTGCAAAATAGAGACTTTGCCCCCAAAGGTGCAGACTGGGACAAAGCCGTTGCTTGGTGGGAATCCCTCAGTAGTCATGCTGATGCCGAATATGATGATGTCGTAGTATTTAATGCCGAAGACATTCCCCCCACAGTCACATGGGGAATTACACCCGGTCAAGGAATTGGCGTAAACGAAAAAGTCCCCACAGCCGCAGAACTTCTAGAAGAAGACCGCTTTATTGCCGAAGAAGCATATCGGTACATGGACTTATATCCCGGTCAACCCATCCAAGGCACAAAAATAGATGTCTGCTTCATCGGTAGCTGTACCAACGGACGCATAAGCGACTTACGAGAAGCCGCCAAAATTGCCCAAGGTCGCCAAGTTGCCAAGGGTGTAAAAGCCTTCGTAGTTCCCGGTTCAGAACGAGTCAAAAAAGAAGCCGAAGCCGAAGGACTAGATAAAATCTTCCAAGCCGCCGGCTTTGAATGGAGAGAACCAGGATGTTCCATGTGTTTAGCCATGAACCCCGACAAACTCCAGGGGAGACAAATCAGCGCCTCCTCCTCCAATCGCAACTTTAAAGGTAGACAAGGATCATCATCCGGTCGTACCTTACTCATGAGTCCCGCCATGGTAGCCACAGCAGCCATCAAAGGCGAAATCGCCGACGTGCGCGAGTTGTTATAAAAATCATGTGGGGTGGGCATCCTGCTCGCCCAAACTAGGACAGGCTAGAAGCCCGTCCCACAAGAAAAAACTCTCTTAAACTCTTCCCTTCGTGTTCTTCGTGCCTTCGTGGTTTATTAATTATGGTCAGTGAAGTAAAACAAGTATCCGGTAACGCCGTTCCCCTCATTGGTAACGACATAGACACCGACAGAATTATACCCGCCCGCTACTTAAAAGCTATCACCTTTGACGACTTAGGAGCAGGCGTTTTTGTTGACGACAGAAAAGCCTTAAACGGTGAACACCCATTTGATCAAATCCATTACCAAGGGGCGAAAATCCTCATCGCTAACCGCAACTTTGGCTGTGGTTCATCACGGGAACACGCGCCCCAAGCCCTAGCAAAATGGGGAATTAAAGCCCTCATTGGTGAAAGCTTCGCAGAAATCTTCTTTGGTAACTGCGTGGCAATGGGGATACCATGCGTAACTGCTGAATCAGAAGTAGTTAAACAGTTGCAAGAATTAGTCATCGCTAATCCTCAAGAAGTTATTACCATAACTTTGGAAAAATTGCAAGTGCAAATTGGTGATTTTACTGCCTCGGTTGTTATGAGTGAAGGAACAAGAAGCGCTTTTATTGCAGGAACTTGGGACGCTTGCGGACAGTTGGTAGCGAATGCAGCACAGGTAAAAGCTACAGCAGCGAAGTTACCTTATATTGGTTGGGGTAATTTAGCCACAAGTTAGTTTTTGTATATCTGTGGTTTGATTTTATCGAACCGCAGAGGCGCAGAGGACGCAGAGGAAGGAGGTTAAGAAGGAATTTTTACTCATATCGAATTAATTATTAGATGAATACAATTAATTATTGGTTAATGAAGTCAGAACCGGCAGTTTATAGTATTACTGATTTACAACAGCAAGGTGAAACTATTTGGGACGGTGTGCGTAATTATCAAGCGCGGAATTTTCTGAGGGAAATGCAAATAGGAGATTTAGCTTTTTTCTATCATTCTAATGCTGAACCTCCGGGGATTTTTGGTTTAATGCGGATAGTAGAAACAAGTATTTCCGACCCGACACAATTTGATATAAATAGTAAATATTATGATGCTAAATCAACTCCTGAATCTCCTCGTTGGCAAACTGTGAAAGTTGAATTTGTGGAAGTATTTACTAATCCTCTTGCACTTTTAACACTCAAAGCAAAGTTTAGTGGTGATGAGTTATTAGTAGTCAAAAAAGGTAATCGTTTATCAGTAACTCCTGTCATAGAATCGGTCGGAAGGAGGATTTTAGAAATGGGAAGGGATATTCACCGATTATAATTGAGTAGGGGCGGGGTTTCCCCGTCCTCTAAAAATATTAGACATCTCTATCAAATTGTAGGGAGTGCAGTTTATGACTGAACGAGGTGATAATAATTCCTGGAAAAACAGGGTGACAGGGGTTTTTAATCAAGCGACAGATAAATTAACCCAACTTTTACCAGTAGAACAAGTTACACAAACTGTAGGACAATGGTTTAGTGTCAGTGATACTCAAGTTGCGGAAATTCTGGAAACCATTCGCTCTGAGTTACCAACTACGGAAGCTTTATTATTAGGAAAACCCCAAGCGGGTAAAAGTTCGATTGTCAGGGGTTTAACTGGGGTTTCTGCGGAAATTATCGGTCAGGGTTTTCGTCCCCATACCCAACATACCGAACGTTACGCATATCCTGACAATGATTTACCATTGCTAATTTTTACAGATACAGTTGGTTTGGGAGATGTCAACCAAGCAACTGAAGTCATTATTCAAGAATTAATCGGCGATTTACAACAGGAAACAAATAAAGCTAGAGTGCTGATTATCACTGTTAAAATCAATGATTTTGCCACTGATACTCTGCGGCAAATTGCTCAAAAACTACGTCAGCAATATCCCAATATTCCCTGTTTATTGGTAGTAACTTGCTTGCATGAAGTTTACCCACCAGAAATAAGTAATCATCCTCATTATCCTCCAGATTTTGGAGAATTAAATCGGGCATTTATCGCTATCAAAGAAAATTTTGTCGGTTTATATAATAGTGCCGTTTTAATTGATTTCACTTTAGAAGAAGATGATTATAATCCGGTATTTTACGGTTTAGAAGCACTGCGAGATAATTTAGCCGAACTTCTCCCAGAAGCCGAATCAAAGGCAATTTATCAACTATTAGATCAACAAGCTGGAGAAAAATTAGGTAATATTTATCGAGACGCTGGCAGACGTTACATTTTGCCCTTTTCGATTATGGCTGCTACTTTAGCCGCAGTTCCTTTACCTTTTGCTACCATGCCCGTTTTAACCGCCTTGCAAGTATCAATGGTGGGATTGTTGGGTAAATTATATGGACAGACAGTAACACCATCTCAAGCCGGGGGTATTGTCAGCGCCATAGCTGGTGGTTTTGTTGCCCAAGCGGTAGCACGGGAATTAATTAAATTTATCCCTGGTTTTGGTAGCGTCATTGCGGCCTCTTGGGCAGGGGCTTATACCTGGGCATTAGGTGAAGCTGCTTGCGTGTATTTCGGTGATTTAATGGGTGGGAAAAAACCTGATCCTCAAAAAATTCAAGCAGTCATGCAAGAGGCTTTTACAGGGGCAAAAGAACGATTTAAAGACATTAAAAATTAAACAAAACCTCTAAATTCTCTCCGTGCCTCTGCGCCTCTGCGTGAGATAAAAAGTGATTCATTTACCCAAAAAGCGTTAATCTAGATGGTAAAGTTCAAAGATAATTATGACACTGGAAGAAATAGCTGGTACGTTAACAGAGTTATTTAGTGCTGAAGTTGTAAAATCTATTGCCCCTGGTTCTTGGCAAGTAGAAACTCCTGATTTTCGCTTATTGGTACTACTTTCAGAAGATAATACTTGGTTGCGGGTATTACTGCCAATTATGCCTTTACAAGAAGCCGCAGCATTTCTGACCCAGTTTCTAGAGGCTAATTTTGATGATACTCAAGAAACACGATATGCTGTATATGATGGGGTGGTGTGGGGAGTATTCCAGCATAATAGTGGCACTTTGACTAATGCAGATTTTGCTAATGCGATCGCTCGTCTAATTTCATTATATGAAGCTGGTGTTAATGATGTTTTCAATAATTTGGTAGAAACTCGTATCCGCGAAATTGTTAAAGCAGCAAAACAACAGGGGCAATCTCTCGCAGCCACTATGCAAAATTTAGACCGTTTTTATGCAGAAGGATTATTAGGAGACATTGACCAAAATCCCCAGGGAAGAGAACAAGTTTTAGCGGCTTGGCGACAACGCTTAGAGCGTCTTTGGGTGGAAATCTAATTGTGGTAATAGGGAAATAGAAGTCCTGCATGGGATCTTCTATTTCCTGGTAGAAGCAGTGAGATGAACCGATGACTTTCCCGCTTTTTAGAGGGCATATACCTGTTCATTGATGGAACATGGTTGAAAAATAACTCTGGGTCTGCGAAAGTGGACGAGAATCAAAATTGAGCGTTATCCCAATATATCGGCCGCAATCATTGACAATTAAAGTGTCAAAGGTGTAGCCATGGTCAGGCAATTCGGATAAAATTTGACTCGTAAAACCCTTTCTAACATCCTCTAAGGAATCCAGAGAATGACAGTCGCACAAATTCAAACTCAAATCAAAAACCAAGTAGCTAAAATCGAAGAGCAGCAACAAGCATTATTAGATTCTCAAAAAGAATTATCTTTGCTTTTGGAGAAGAAAAAAATCATGCAACAAATAGCACATGAAAAGATTAAGGAAGCAGTGCAGCTATTAAGAGAAGTACAAGCTGATTTAGAGTATACAACTGAAGAGATTCTCGACATCACTAAATCAGAAATGATTAGCCCGGAAACAGAAGATGATTTTGAACTAGCACAATATAACGAGAATAGTTTGATTTTAGGGTCTATAGAAATTGATCTAGAAAAATCTGGATTTAGTATTGCAGAAGGTCAAAAAGAATTGGTCAATGCCATAACGGAGAAACTAGATGATTTTGAATTTGCCTTATCCCGTTTACCTGTAGAAGAAAGAGATTGTGCGAGAGTAAAGCTACAAGCTGTAATAGGTAATTTTGTCAATCAGTAATAAAAGATATGATCAATTCCTAAAACTGCTTTACTTTCCCAATAAATTTATCACCACCAGCACAACATTAATTTATGGATATTATTGAGACTCTTAAAGCCGATTATGCTAGATTTCCGCTAAATCAAACTTACAGCATTTATGCCCATGATGTTTATTTTCAAGATGCTGTTTTTAAGTTTCGGGGCATTGAACTTTATAAATGGATGATTAAATTCATTCAAACTTTTTTCTTGAATCTCAAACTAGATTTACATAACATCCAACGTCAGGAAGAAAATATTAAAACTGAATGGACTATGAGTTGGAATTCTCCTTTACCTTGGAAACCACATATTTCTGTTTCTGGTTGGAGTGAATTACGGCTGAATGCTGACGGTTTAATTGTTTCCCATATTGATTATTGGCACTGTTCCCGTTTAGATGTAATTAAGCAGCATTTCATTTCTGTGAAAAACCAATCATAATGTAAATAAATGTAAACAAAATTCAGGCAGTAAGGAATAATTAATGCGAGTAATTTTAATGACAGGGAAAGGTGGCGTGGGTAAAACCTCCGTTGCCGCAGCCACTGGACTCCGTTGTGCAGAACTCGGCTATCGGACATTGGTTTTAAGTACGGACCCCGCCCACTCCCTGGCAGATAGCTTTGACGTTGAATTAGGCCATGATGCCCGTCTTGTTCGTCCTAATTTATGGGGTGCAGAATTGGATGCACTGCAAGAATTAGAAGGTAATTGGGGGGCTGTGAAACGCTATATTACCCAAGTTTTACAAGCCAGAGGTTTGGACGGCATCCAAGCAGAAGAGTTAGCAATTTTACCAGGCATGGATGAAATTTTCGGCTTGGTAAGAATGAAACGTCATTATGATGAAGGGGAATATGATGTTTTAATTATTGACTCTGCCCCCACGGGTACAGCATTACGGCTGTTAAGTTTGCCTGAAGTTGGCGGTTGGTATATGCGTCGTTTTTACAAACCGTTGCAAAATATTTCCGTTGCCCTTAGACCACTGGTAGAACCTTTTTTCAAACCCATTGCTGGTTTTTCTTTACCAAATAAAGAGGTAATGGACGCACCCTATGAGTTTTATGAACAAATTGAAGCTTTGGAAAAAGTCTTAACTGATAATACCCAAACCTCAGTGCGTTTAGTTACCAACCCCGAAAAAATGGTAATTAAAGAATCTCTTCGCGCTCATGCCTATTTGAGTTTGTATAATGTAGCCACAGATTTAGTTATTGCTAACCGGATTATTCCCCAAGAAGTTACAGATCCATTTTTCAAACAGTGGAAAGAAAATCAAGAACAATATCGTCAAGAAATTCATGATAATTTCTTACCTTTGCCAGTCAAAGAAGTACCTCTATACTCTGAAGAATTGTGTGGTTTAGCAGCTTTAGAAAGGTTGAAAGAAACTCTGTACAAAGATGAAGATCCAACTCAAGTTTATTATAAAGAAACCACTCTCAGAGTTGTCCAAGACAATAACCAATACAGCTTGGAACTTTATTTACCGAATATTCCCAAAAGCCAAGTTCAACTCAGCAAAACTGGAGATGAATTAAACATCACTATTGGCAATCATCGCCGTAATTTAGTATTACCCCAAGCCTTAGCAGCACTGGAACCAGCAGGGGCAAAAATGGAAGATGATTATCTAAAAATTCGCTTTGCTGAAAAAGTGAATTCTATCTAAATTATGAGATACCTGACTTATTTAAGAAGTCAGGTATCTGCTTGTAAAGTTTATTATGTCGATACTATAACGGTATTTGTACGGAAGACAAGTAAAGCTGGAAAGTCTGAAAATATAATTATTAGACTGTATAATTTTTAGTAGAAACCTATTATTTTTATTTTATGAAAAATATGACCTACATACCCAAACTAAATTTAGAAACTGGTATAGCTCAAGAAAATTTACTCCGTCGGATTACAAATCGTATCCGCCAATCATTAGAATTAGAAGATATTATTACCACAACTACCGCTGAGGTTCGTTCCTTGCTGGGAACTGACCGAGTGATGATTTATCAGTTTCACGGTGATCAAAGTGGTCAGGTAATTGCTGAGTCAATTTATGAAAATCGCTTACCATCATTACTAGGGCTGAATTTTCCCGCTGATGATATCCCCCCCCAGGCGCGGGAAATGTTCATTAAATCGCGGGTGCGTTCTGTTGTGAATGTGGATTCTCAGCAAATTGGTCAAAGTTCTGTGTCAGATTTGGAACTAGGAGAAACTGGATCTGCGGATATTTCTTACCGAACTGTAGATCCGTGCCATGTAGAATATTTAACAGCAATGGGGGTAAAATCTTCTGTAGTTGCCCCGATTATCCATGAAGAGCAACTTTGGGGTTTGTTGGTATCCCATCATTCCCAAGCCCGTGCAGTGGCAGAATATGAACTAGACGCGATGCAGATGGTAGTAGAACAGTTATCTGTAGCGATCGCTCATAGTCATCTCCTCACCCAAACCCGCGCCAGAGCCGAACGAGAAGCGATTGTTAACCGTATTGCCACCCTCCTCCATTCCCTTCCCACCATAGTCTTAGAACCTGCTTTAGAAGCTGCGGTAGCCGCCTTTCATGGGGTAGGTGGGAGATTGTGTCTGAGACATAACGCCTTCGACCTCATTCACAGCACTTTTAAAAGTTTACCAGAATGTTTAATCCCTGGAAGTGATTGCGTCCGAGTTTATACCTATGGACAACAACCAGTAATTCCTGAACCAACAATTTACCCATTATTAGAGCAGTATAGTGTTTGGCAGGAACATTATAAAACAGGTAAATATGATGTTTGGGCAATTGATGATATTTACCAAAATCCCAATTTACGCATTATCCAACTGGCTTTTAAACCAACAAAAATTCGCAGCATTTTGATGATTCCCCTGCATTATCGGCAGCAATTAGTGGGATATTTAAGTATTTTTCGGAATGAAATAGATACAGAAACTCTTTGGGCTGGTCAATTTGATTCTGATCATCGTCAACTTTATCCCCGTTTATCTTTTGAAATTTGGCGAGAATCTAAACAAGGACAATCGCAACATTGGACTGATGATGAAATAGAATTAGCTACAGATATTAGTAAACATTTTGCTTCTGCTATTCAGCAATATGAACTTTACCAACAGGTACAAGGATTTAATGATAGTTTAGAAAAACAAGTTCACAAACGCACCTTAGAAATGCGAAGAACGGGAGATCAACAACAAGCGGTATTTGGAGTTATCAACAAAATTCGAGAATCTCTGGATATAAATGCAATTTTTCAAACTACTACAAAGGAAGTTTGTCAATTAATCAAATCAGATCGGGTTTCTGTTTATCGCTTCAGTGCAGATTGGGGTGGAGAATTTGTCGGAGATTTTGAAGCCGCTAGTCCCAATTGGGATAATGAATCTCAACTTGGGATTAATACCATTTGGAATGATACCTATTTACAAGATACCCAAGGTGGACGTTACCGTAATAATGAAACCTTTGCTGTAGATGATATCTATAAAATGGGATTTACTCCCTGTCATGTTGATAATTTAGAACAGTTTCAGATTCATGCTTTTATATTAGCTCCTATTTTTGTCGGTAAAAAACTTTGGGGGTTACTTTGTAGTTATCAACATTCTGGGTCACGGCAATGGCAAGAGACAGAAATTAACTTTCTTAGTCAAATCGCTGGACAACTTGGGGTAGCAATTCAACAAGCTAATCTATTGATTAAAACTCAGCAACAAGCAGAAGAAATCAGCCATACACTCCATAATTTACAAGCCACTCAAGCCCAACTAATTCAAACGGAAAAAATGTCTTCCTTGGGTCAATTAGTAGCGGGTGTTGCCCATGAAATCAATAATCCAGTTAACTTTATTTGTGGCAACCTCGTTCATATTAATGAATATTCTGAGGATTTATTGAAAATTCTCCATCTTTACCAAGAGGAATTATCTGAACCCAGTGATGATATTTTAGAAGCATCAGAAGAAATAGATTTAGAGTTTCTCATTGAAGACTTTCCAAAAACATTATCTTCTATGAAAGTTGGAGTTGATAGAATTCGGCAAATTGTCTTATCTCTACGCAGTTTCTCCCGTCTTGATGAAGCAGAAATGAAAGATGTTAATATCCATGAAGGCATAGATAGCACTTTGTTAATTTTACAACATCGTTTGAAAGCTAGATCGGAAAATAAAGGCATTGAAATAATTAAAGAATATGGCAACTTACCATTAGTTGATTGTTATGCTGGACAGCTAAATCAAGTATTTATGAATGTCATCAGTAATGCAATTGATGCTTTAGATAATTATCAATTACCAGAATCAGAAACGGCTCGTAATTTACATATTACCATCAATACTAGAGTTGGAGAAGTCAATAATATCAAAACGGCGATTATTACTATTGCTGATAACGGACAAGGAATGCCAGAAAATTTAGTATCTAGAGTATTTGACCCATTTTTTACCACTAAACCAATAGGGAAAGGTACAGGTTTAGGACTATCAATTAGTTATCAAATTGTGGTGGAAAAACACTCTGGTATTTTCAAATGTAATTCACAACCGGGAATAGGTACAGAATTCTGGATAGAAATTCCTATTAGACAAATCATTAAAGAAGCTTAAAAAAAGAAAAAAACAGAAAAGAACCCCGACTTCTTCAAGAAGTCGGGGTTCTGAAGTCGGGGATTTAAATATTAAATACCTAACCAAGCTAAGAAATTATCCCACCAAGAAGTAGAAATCTTTCCTACAGATATTTTCATTTTTTGGCGAATATTTTGAATATTCCAGTTGGTAAGTCTCGCTAGGGTTTCGGCTTCTTTTTCAAATCGTTGGTTTAAAGAACTTTTATATTTTCTGCCTTCACTACATTGAAGATTCCCTGTAAATGGGTGTTGTAAAATATAACGTCCTTGAAAAGAGTCCCGTTGGGAAGTTGCTTGAAACATCAAATCTTCGGGAAATTTATTTCTGGTATAACGAACGTGCAAGCGAGTAATGAAAACACTACTGCTAGGGAAACGAGAACGAAAACTGGGAGATACTGGTCTATCACTACTATTATTATCTAACCAAAATACACCCGCTTGCTTTAGTTCTTCATTATTGAGTGGTTCAGCAGAACAAGGATCACAACTACTCATATCCCAAGCATATTCTAAAAAGCCAACTTTTTTATCTTCTTTCGTGTAGGAACTTTGGAACATGGATTTATAAAAATCACCAAATTCATTTTTCACAAACACAGGAATATTCACATCGGAAGGAACTTTAACAGTGCGGTAATTAGTAATTTCTGCCTGTCCTTGAGGTGAGAGAATATAAACAATTAAATCTTGTTCTTTAGTAGCATTAATCATTCCCAAACGAATCGGTAACATAAACTTTAGTGATTCGTAGGAAATTTGTAAAGGACGCAGTAATTGATAACCTGATTCGGCAAATTTATCTAAGTTGACTTTAGCAACAAAGAATTTCATCGAAGAACGAATATAGGGTTTGAGTAATTCCTTTGCCCCTTTAGGAATTTTATAACCATTGCGATTCAGCCAAATTTCTAATCCACCAGATTCCTTAGCACTCAAGATGACAATATCATATTCTCCAACATTAAATTTGGCTTCAACAGTCACACCTAAACTGCTATCTTTCTTCATGCTATTTTCTGCACCTCTCATTCTTGCTGCTGCTTGTGGTGCTGGCATATCCGCCATTTTTTCCATTGTGGCGCAGGGGTCAGAATCGAAATATTCAACTAATCTGGGGGCACTAAAAGCATCTAATCGTTCAATAATTTTCGGTTGGGCTACATGAACTTGTTCTTTTTTTAATACGCTAGGAACAGGAATCACAACCGCAAAATCTTTAACGTCACCTTGAAAATCGTTAGCCATTGTTAAGACAGTGCGATTTCCATCTCTGGCAAGTATGACTTGTGAAGCTTGATTATAGAGTTTTGTATCGGCTTTAGCTACATAAAAACCACAAAAAGCCCAAGCTGTAGGGGCAAAACACAGCAATGCTAAAAGTGCAGATATTAAAGGCATAAATAGGCGAAAAAGTTGCATTTTGATACCTTAATTGATGATAGTTAATTGATGATTTTCTGCTAGTAACTCTGTTTTATTCCCCCAAGAAAATCTAGGTGTAACCCAGAATTTATCTAATAGAATAGTTAAAGGTGCAAGGGTAAATAAAGCCCAAAAAACAGCAGTTGGTAAAAAGAAGAAATTCCGCAAAATAAATGTTAATAAAGCAATAGATACTGCCCAAATTATTCGGCTAATGGGAGCGTTGGGAATTGAACGCGGATCTGTCACCATAAACAGAGAAAATAACAGTAAAGAACCGCTCATTAAATGATGAAAATAAACATCCCAAGTCCAACCTAACCACATATTTCTGATAGCTGCTAAAAGGGAATAAGCACCTAGAAAAGCGGCAGTAGTATCCCAACGGCCAACGCGCTGTAAAATCATGCCTCCAGTCCCCAAAAATAACAACGCATACCACCATTCTTCCCCCCATTGTCCTGGGGAAACCCAAGCATCATTAGTGAGGGTAAGAACGGCAATAATGCCAAAATTAGCAGGATTAAAGAAATGCTTTTCCCCAAATTGAAAGACAAATTTACTAGCTATGGCTGCAAATCCAGCTAAAGCCATTGTTGGCCAATGATCAACCCGTAATAGTAAACTAAGTCCTAAAGAGGTAATAAGAGGACTACGGATATTAATTGGTTGAAAGCTGTCCTGGGATTTAGTGAGCAATGAGAAGATGATTTGAGTTATAATGCAGGAGGCGATCGCCACAGCAATAAATTCTGGATGTAATGTCCAGTCTCGCGTGAAAATTCCCAAAATCAGAAATAAACTCAAAAAGAGAATTTGATAATCTCGAATATCTTTGCACAATATCATCTTCAGTCCAGGAATTACCCGCAGATTTTTTACCAATCTAAACCAGTGTGATCATAAATTAGGTTGTTGTTACAGTTTTTGTTACAAATTTATTTTTTAACAATGGAATTTGCTCCCCTATTTCCCCTTGTTTATCGGCTTCTCCAACCCACTTTTCCCCATTGTCTATGGAGTGGGAACTCAAACAGCAAAACTATCGCCCTCACCTTTGATGATGGACCTCATCCCCAATATACACCCCAGGTATTATCGGTTTTAAACCGTTACAATATTACCGCTAGTTTTTTCTGGTTAGGAAATTGCGTGAATCGGTTTCCAGACATTGCGAAAACAGTCAGCGAACAAGGACACTGGATCGGATTACATGGTTATGAACATGATTCTTTTCCCCTGCTTTCCGCAACTCAGTTAAAACAGAGTTTAGAAAAAACCCAAATTGCTATTTACAATGCTTGTAATTTACCACCCGAACAAGTGCGAGATGTGCGTCCTCCCAATGGTTTTTTCACACCTCAAACATTGCAATTATTTCAACAGTGGAATTATCGTCCAGTCATGTGGAGTGTAGTTCCTGAAGATTGGGTTCATCCTGGTGTCAATGTGGTGGTAAATCGAGTCATGAAACAAGTTAAAAATGGTTCATTAATCGTCTTACATGATGGTTATTTTGGAGGAAAAGATGTAGCAGAAACAATTAATATTTTGATTCCCCAATTATTACAAAAAGGGTATGAATTTGTAACTGTTGATAGTTTATGGCAAAAGTTAAAATATAGTAAGTAGGTAGGCGTTAAAAAATATAAGATAGACCTAACCCCCCAGCCCCCTTCCCTACCAGGTAAGGGGGAGTCAAAGCCTCTCCCCTTGTAGGGGAGAGGTTTGGAGAGAGGTCTTATATTTAATTATGCCAAGCTACTTAATCCCAAATAAAATAAGATATTTACATCTCTCTTCCCTCCACCTCTGCGCTCTCTGCGCCTCTGCGGTTCGTTAAAGAGAAAGAATTAAATTTACAGCACGATTGCACCAACACAAATTAAATGTGATAATTAATCCTACGGTTTTAGTAACAGATAAAATAATTGTCCATTACTGACTGTCACCCCAGCCCGTTCCCCCGCAGATTCACCAGTTCCTAAAAAGTAATCTACCCTCCCTGCGCCCTTAATTGCACCACCTGTATCTTGATCTAAAACGTAACGACTTACCAGCCGATTTTCGATTTTATTACTCTTATTAATATAGGGAAAAGGAGCGCGAATTAATGCTAAAGCCCCCGGAGGCATAAGAGATTTATCTGTAGCAATAGAACGTTCTGGAGTAACTGGTACACCAATAGAACCTTGGGCTGGTTTTCCGTAGGTTTCCTGAAAAAATACGAAACTCTTATCACGAGGAATATAAATATTTAAATCCTGGGGATATTTGCGAAAATAGTCGAGGATAATGGGCATATTTAACCCTTCTAAAGGAAATTTACCATCATCAACTAATGATCTGCCTAAACTTCGATAATTATAAGCTGTATTCCCTGCATAACCGATAGTTGTCTGAGTTCCATCTGTTAATTTGAGTTTGGCTGAACCTTGAATTTGAATCATATAAGGTTCAAGACGATCTTTAAACCAAAATAACTCCAATCCTTTTAATTTTCCTTTGCCACTTTGTAAGCCATCTGCACCTTCTAATTCTAATCTTGTAGGATGAGGTTTAGCCCAAGATGCTAAATCAGGAGGATAGCGATAAGCCGGATAGCGAAACTCTTTTGTCGGTTTGCGACTGGCTAAATATAAAGGTTCATAATAAGCGGTAAATAAAACTGTTCCTTTATTATCTCTACCCACAGATTGATAAAAAATAAACTCTTTTTCTATGGCTGCTTGTAGTTGTTGAGGCGATTCTATAGCAATTAACAATTCTCGAAATCTTTGCAAACTTCGATAAACTCTTTCTCTGGTAATTTCTGATTTTTTATAAGCCGTAATTGCCCTTGGCGTTTGCAAATATTGGAGACTGTAATCTATAGATTGTAATAATGCTTTTTTATCGGCAATTTCATCATTTTTATCATCATAAATAGCCTGATCTAAACAAGATATATCTTCTTGACAACAGGTAACTGGGACTCTCGGAATAAGTACAGGTAACTTCTTTTTAGTTGGATTTACTAACGCTGGTAAATTCCATTTTGCTAACCGACATTGTGGGGGACTGAGTTCTTGATTGGGGAGTGGTTGTATCCCCACAATCAAACTGGCCATAAATACAGGTAAGCTAATAGTAATGTTAGTAAAATATTGGCTATTCATTCATGTTATGGTAGGTAGCAACGGCAGAAGGTGAAATCCGATTTAAATAGCGGAAAATCCAATATTTAAAGATCGTATCTAAAATTACGGGAAATGTGGCAATAAACAAGAAAATAAAATCACGATTTGCCGGTAATCCCCAATGTCGTGATATCCCTTCTAAGAGAACTTCCCAACCGTGAGGAGAGTGAAAGCCGACAAAAACATCGGTAAATAAAATGATAATAAATGCTTTAGCACTATCACTTAAACCATAAACTATATTATCAAAGAAATCTTTGAGAACAGCGATATCAGATTTACTAACAAGTAATAAGATAGTGAAAGTAATTACTGAGAAAATATCAGCAAATACATTTTTAATGGCATTAGCACTTTCTTTCCGAAATTCCTCTTTTACTTCCTCAGCTTTCTCCTTCATTTTAGTTTCTAATTCTTCTGCCGCAAGGGCAGGTGCATTACTAATTAATGCTTCAAATTTAATTCTTTCTTCAAATCTTTGTAATGTTGATAATCCTTCTTCTTCCATTTCCTCATTTAAGAAAACTCCTACTGTTTTCTCATTTCGGAAATGTTCTACCAATGGTCCGACAACTAAAACCTTTGAGACTTGATGAGTCAGAAGAGGAACAATAATGAGTAGAAGTATAAACCGAATTGAGATAATACTTCTTTGTTGGGCTTGACGAAAATTCTTAACTACATTTTGTTCAGACTCTGGATCTAATTCTACTTGTAGTCGAGTTATTGTACTTAAAATTGAACGGGGTAAAATACCTGTAGTATTAGTTTTTCCTTTTGAGATGTTTTTGGGGGATTTATTTGATGTTTTAGGGATAAATTGTTGAGAATTAACTAAATCTGTGGAAGGTTCAACAGGTTGAGAATTGGCATTTTTATAATTTGCATCTATATCATTATTAGTGTATTTGAAAGTAACTTGATCAATGAATTCTAGTTTCTCTAAAATTGATGCTGGGCTAGAATATTCTATCCCCACTTTTAGCGCGGCTTTTTGTTTAGATTCATTAGCAAACCACCGACTGGCTTTGAATTCCGTCAGCCGCATTTGTACAGTTTTTAATAACTTTTGCAAATCTCCTTGAAAATAATCCATGACGCTGGTGCTGTGCATGGTAAATTCGGAGTCTATTTTGTTACCATTGAAGTGTTTATCTTCAATTTCCTTAATTTGTATAGCCGCTTGATAAGCTGTATCTAAAGAACGTTCTGGTGTCAGTAGATACCATCTGTAAGCAGCCAGTAAAAAAGGGTATATTTTTTGGCTAAACACGGTATTTTTCATCGAGACGATTATTTGGCATTATCTACTAAATTATTAAACTTAAGTTAACGCAAAAACCATGCTTTCTGATTCTCTTTGGATTTTTGGTACTAGTCGGAGTGGTAAAACTACTCGCTTAGTCAACCAGTTTAGTGCTTGGTTACAAATTGATAGTCAATTACCTGATTTATTTTATAATAAAAATATTAACAATTCCCAAACTCAACCTATAGATCCAAATGTAAATTTACACCAAAAAGAACTAGGTATTTTATTGTTATCTGCTAATGATGATAACCGCAGAGAATTAGCTGATAGAGTTACTACTTTAACATCAGGAAAATATCCTATTCGCGTCAAAACAGCTTTGGGTTTTTTCCAAGATGAGGTAATTTTATTTTGGCCGTTACTAATTGATTCATTGTCAATTAAAGCTCAATTTCCAGTCAGATTACGCCCAGAAACGGAACAAGAATTGGCGACAAAACTCTGGAGTTGTCAGTTAGATTCCGAGGTTTTGCGGCGTGTAGGGATGAATGAGAATCGTTTGGTAAGACGTATCCTGGATTTATGGCAATTAGCAGCTTATAGCGGTGTACCTTGTGAAGACATTCCCCAAATATTACACAGTGGTTTAGAAGATAATGCTATCAATTTAGAACCGGAATTTTTGGGTTCTTTACTACTAAATTGGCGAAATTGGTGTTTAGAACGGGGGTTATTGAGTTATGGCTTAATTACCGAACTTTATCACCACAAATTATTAACTAATAGTAGCTATCAGGAACATCTAAAACAACGCTATCAAGTCATCATAGCAGACGATGTAGATGATTATCCGGCGATCGCTGCTAACTTATTTGAATTTTTATTAGATGCTGGGGCTGTGGGTGCGTTTAGCTACAATTCTCATGGGAAGGTACGCTGGGGTTTAGGTGCAGATCCTCAGTATTTAGCCAGATTATCTGGGCGTTGTCAAGTAGAAAATTTAACCTCACCACCTGGGAATAGTTTGGGATCTGCTCTGACTGAGCAAATGGTAGAATTGGTAACACAGCCGATGACGATGTTGAGTTTACCTAGTTGTGTACAGCCTATTCAAACCACTTCCCGCGCCCAGCTATTACGCCAAACAGCCGAGATGATTATTGATGGGGTTAAATCCGGGGAAATAGCGGCGGATGAGGTAGCGATTATTGCACCGGGTTTAGATGCGATCGCTCGTTATACTATAGTAGAAATACTAACTAAACAAAATATTGAAGTAGCATCTCTCAACGAACAACGCCCTTTAATCAGTTCCTCGGTAGTCAGAGCATTACTTACCCTCATGGCTCTAGTTTATCCCGGTTTGGGACGGTTAGTAGATAGGGATGCGGTGGCAGAAATGTTAGTGGTTTTGAGTCAATATCAAACCCAAGATGGAGAGGAAAAAGAATTCCATCATTCTAAAATAGATCCAGTGCGGGCTGGATTAATCGCCGATGCTTGTTTTGTTCCCCACCCCCACACACCCAATTTATTACCCGTGAAAACCTTTGAACGTTGGGATAGAATTGGCTATATTGCCACTCAGGCTTATGAAGAAATATTACAATGGATTGGAGAACAGAGAGAGGAATATCACCAGCGGCTTCTCCTCACCCCCATTTTTCTCCTCTACAAAGCCATTCAACGCTTTGTGTGTAATGATAGAAACCCTTCATATCAAGAATTAGCAGTATTAAGAGAATTACTAGAAACCGCCCAACATTATTGGGAAATAGACACCCGCTTAAAACAAACCGATTCTCTATTACTTTCACTGCATACACCAGAAACACTCAGCATTACCATTATTGAATTTATTCAACTGCTGCGACGGGGGACAATTACTGCAAATCCCTATCCTATCCGTCCTATCGGTAGCAGTAGAAAAGCTGTAACTTTAGCAACTATCTTCCAATACCGTGCAAGTCGTAAACATCACCGTTGGCATTTTTGGTTAGATATTGGTTCACCCCTGTGGGCAAAAGGTGGTGCGGCGACTTTGTTTGGTGCTAATTTATTTTTACGGGATAGGTTAGGACAACCTTGGACAGCAGCAGATGAACAATTAGCCGAAGAAGAAAGATTACAAAGAATTGTCGCAGATTTGTTGGCGCGGGTGTCTGATAAATTGTATTTATGTCATAGTGATTTAGCTGTAAATGGGCAGGAACAAATTGGACCTTTGTTACCTTTAGTTCATTCTTGCGAAGTAGTGTAAATAGTTGGAAATTCCCATATAGCAGTATGCACTTGAATGAGATACAACATTTACAGGAAAATTCATATAGAAAGAGACTTCTTTCTTCCTTCTGACTCCTGACTCCTGACTCCTGACTCCTGACTCCTGACTCCTGCTATAACTATAAATAAAACCTCTATGG
The DNA here is from genome assembly GCF_009712035.1 of Anabaena sp. UHCC 0187. GTDB lineage: Bacteria > Cyanobacteriota > Cyanobacteriia > Cyanobacteriales > Nostocaceae > Dolichospermum. The sequence goes on from NZ_VILB01000011.1 coordinate 123,768, forward strand.
AATTATAGAGGCTTTTTATTTAAAATCTATTTACCGACTCTTGGCTTTTCATTGCTTTTTTAGCAATCCCCATTTCCACCATTCCCATTTCCATTAGAAGAGTTAAGATCAGTAGGAATTATCTTAGTTCCTGATTGATTCAAACTGAATGAACCGGAAGGATCTGCGTTAAATATTGCTGGCTTAATTCCGGAATTTCCTGCTGAAGAATTATACAAAAGAAACTCTCCCGGATAAGTACCGCTCTCTCCCGGTTGTAAAGTTTGTTGTTGCAGGGGTAATTTATCCCCAAAATTATAAAAAATCCTCGGTGATCCTGTATTATTTTTAAGTGTAAATCCTCCAGCAATATTAGAAGCTTGTTCAGAACTTAATTCGGACAACAAATTCCCATCAAAACCAATGAAAGAAGCGTCTTTTTCTGTCTGGGAAGTCATAAAATCTGCTTGCGACATAATCTTATATCTCCAAAATAAAATAATTGGAATTAACCTGCTATAAAAAGCTTATGCTTTAATTCAAGTAATTTAATTAATCCTAAGTTAGATATCTTAAATTAACCCTAAGCTAGATGACTGACATTAAGATAATGAGAAATATTCAGTTTACTGACCTATAACAATTGCTTTTCAAGATAGGTTTTACAAAAGTACCAACAACAGGTTCTCAACAAGTCTATCAATATCCATTATCAGGAACTTTGGTCATTTTACCAGCTTACGAACAACAGGCTTATGTTCAGTCTGTGCATTTGGTAGCTGTACGTCGAATATTGGTAGAAAATGGTTTAATCAATACCAATACTTTTGACAGTTTTATGGGAAAAATTGCCAGCTAAAGTATCATCTTACCAGCTAAAGTATCATCTTATTTAACTTAACAAAGCTCAATGCCAACAATGGCGTTTTTACCAGGCTGAGTTTTCGCAAGTTTCAATGCTAAATATACTTCTTGAAATGATCGCCCATATCCAATTGAACAAGTTAACCCAGGTGTTGACTGTGAATATATAGCTTGCATTTCTAAAAGCTTTTCTTCTGGAAGGTTTCCCTTAAATAAAAGATCGTCACCTGCTTCAAATACAATTGCATTCTTACCAAGCTCATCAGTGACAACCTTAGCAATCTTTGAAATTGCATTAGTTATATCTTTGCTTAACTTACGAAAACTAGCTTCATCGCTACAAGCAAGAAATAACTCTTCTAATATCTTTCCTGTATCATCTCCATCTAACCCATAATATAAAGTCTCTTCTAGTGCTATGTCAGTATATGATAATTTTTTAATCTGCTTAGGTTCTCTAGAAAGCTCGCCACTTGATAATAAAGGATACACAATATCTGTATAAAATTCAATAAAAGGAAAAGCCATTTTGACAGAAAGCTCTGCCTTGAATTTCTCCACATCAGTTAAAAGTTTACCTTTGTGCGTGGAACTATTTCTCAAGTACAATATGAAATCATTGAACTTGCTAAAGAACTCTACATCAAAGTCAGATGGAGCATCTTTTTCGATTTTTGCTTGAATGATTTTGAGTTTTTGCCCAAAAGTTTTGCGATCTACTCTATCAGGGCTATCAGCCAAAATAAATTTACTTACAAGAAGGCGAATCAAGTCCTCTACACTAGCTGAAATTGACGAAGCTGCAATCCGATAGATAGCATTGTCTTTACTTTTATCACCTTGCAACTTCAACTGAATAGAATGACCTAAGTTATCCTTAAAAAACTCTTGATCCGAAGAATCTGAATCTATAGCTACATATTTATTAGTGTGATTTTCTATGATCTTTCTGTAACGTACCATTTCTGATAAATTTAGATAGGCTATGCTATCGAGCCTAGTGCTATCAGGTACTATAGTATAGCAGGATAATAAAATATCAATTGGAATAAATCTCCTTTCGTTAGTTAGTTCAAATAATTTTGAAACATCGATTATATATTGATTTTTTATATCAAGGATATAAGACACTATTGAGAGAAGATTTTTCTGTAATGAAGTTCCATTAGTGAGATCAACAATAAGATTTGAATCATCTGGAATACCTTTGAAAATAAACTCAACATAATCAACGAACTTTTTAATTGAAGTTTCTTTTGCTGTAATCTCGATAATTTTATCGACAAATAATTCTCGATCTACTCCATTTATTTCTATATGATTTACCCAATCTTCATTACTCTTTAGTTTGGAATAGGAATCCTTTGAATGCACAACAAATATGTTTGTTAGAGCCTGCTCAAACATTTCCTCAGCCTTAGCATTAGCTACAATGATGGAGTTTGCAAATGTAAACTGATTAATGTTGCCGAGAACGAGCAAGGTTGTCATATGTCTGTAAGTGCTTATAAAGTGACCAGTTTCCTCTATGGTACAGTAATCTGTAGTCTCCATCAATATAATTAGTATTAATTCTCACAAAAAAATACAATTAACCAGTATTAAGGACGAAATCTGGGTTACTGATGTCCCCAAATTCCGTTCCAGTGATTTAATCCTTACTGTCGCGCCATAATAGTCCGCATTTCAGTTTCCCGATCTTGAATCAAATCGCCACTAACATCAACCATCACACTATAAATCTTCCCCGTAAACTTAAAAGGCGGCTCATAATCCGGTGTAACAGGCGCACCAGGGGCAATTCCGCAGGTGACACCACTGGTTAGACCTAGTGCTAAAGGAGTAGTTACAGGCACATCAATCTGCCCGACCAATTTCTCATCAATATACAATTGGCCGCGTCCTGGCGTTCCTTTCCCCTTCGCTAAATCTGGTTGACCCGTGACTTTAAACTCAAAGCGCAACTGGTGACGACCAGCCGGCACAGATGACCCAGATTCCACATGATACAAGAATCGCCCCACATAATTATGAACCCAGTGCAGTTTGCCATTTTGCACATAGAAAGAATAGCCACTATCATTACCCCCATGAGCCAGTAATATCCCTTCCGCGCCACCTGGGGGAATCTCCACATCAGCCGTAATACTGTGGGGACGATTTAACACCCTCACCGCACTACCGGCGGGAATCGCTTGAGTATCAGGATAGTAAACATAGCGGCTACGATTGACAGCAATTTGCGGGCGTTCTTCCGCGAATCGTTGCACACCACGTCCATCCACAGGCAACACATTATACTTGCCAGCCTCAATATACCAAGTGGCAATCATCTCAATTAACTTAGGACGATTATCAGCCGCAATATTGTGATTTTCCGCAAAATCCGAGGCGACGTGATACAGTTCCCAATGATGAGTATCCAAATCTGTTAGAGTTTCCGCCGAAATCGCCTCACCAAAAAATTGCCCCGCTTCAGTAAATGAGGGACCCGGCCAAGGACAAACCGCCCGCCAACCATCATAGTAAAGAGAACGATGTCCCATCATCTCAAAATACTGGGTAAGATGCTTAGTAGGGGCGGTACTATGATTAAAAGTATGGGCAAAACTGACACCTTCAATAGGAGATTGAGTCACACCCTTAATCGTTGTCGGTGGTTCAATTTCCAGTAATTCCAGCACCGTCGGTACAAGGTCAATAGCATGAGCGTACTGAGTCCGAATTTCCCCTTTTGCCTCAATACCTTGACTCCAATGCACAATTAAAGGGTCGCTAATTCCCCCTCGATAGGTTTCCCGTTTCCACCGCCGGAAAGGCGTATTTCCTGCCCAAGTCCAGCCCCAAGCATAATGGTTAAAGGTTTCGGCACTACCTAGTTTATCTAATGCTTTGAGATTTTCCTCTAGGGATTCTGGCACATTGTTAAAAAACAGGTTTTCATTTACTGAACCCGTCGGTCCCCCTTCCGAACTTGCGCCATTATCCGAAATCACCATAATTACAGTATTCTCGAACTCACCGATAGATTTGAGGAAATCGAGTAAACGACCGATATGGTAGTCAGTATGGGTTAAAAAACCAGCATATACTTCCATCATCCGAGCATAAAGCCGTTTTTCGGCGGCTGGGAGAGTATCCCAGTGCGGGACATCGGGATCATGGCGAGAAAGTTCGGCATCTGCGGGAACAATCCCCATTTCCTGCTGACGGGCAAAAACCTTTTCCCTATAAGCTTCCCAACCATCATCAAATTGTCCAGCATAGGCATCAGCCCATTCTTTGGGGACATGATGGGGGGCGTGCATTGCTCCCGGACAGAAATACATGAAAAAGGGCTTATTTGGGGCAATTTGCTTGGCATCAGCGATAAAGCTAATGGCTTTGTCTGCTAAATCTTCCGTTAAATGATAGCCTTCTGCGGGGGTCTTTTCTGGCTTAACGGTGTGGTTATCATAAACCAAATCTGGATAATATTGGTGGGTTTCTCCGCCTAAAAATCCATAAAAACGCTCAAAACCACGACCGAGAGGCCAGCGATCATAGGGTCCTGCGGCTGAAAGTTGGTCTGAGGGGGTTAAATGCCATTTTCCTAACGCATAGGTGTTATAACCCTTCTGGAGTAATATTTCTGAGAGAAACCCATTTTCAAAGGGAATATTCCCATTACCTCCGGGATAACCCGTAGACCCTTCTGTAATGCAGGACATGGCGTTAGAATGGTGATTGCGCCCAGTTAGCAGACAAGAACGGGTGGGAGAACACAGTGCCGTTGTGTGTAGATTATTGTACCGCAATCCATTGGCGGCTAATGTGTCTAGGTTGGGTGTTTTGATGGGACTTCCGTAACTGCCAAATTGTCCAAATCCTGTATCATCAAAAACGATAAATAGGATGTTTGGTGTATTTTCTTTTGCCCGCAATGGTTCTGGCCAAGCTGGACTGGATTTATCAACTGTGCGGCCGATTACTCCTGGGAAGGTAGTTCCGGGTTTGTATTCATGCAGAGACATAAATCTGACCTCTTGAGAATATTTAATTTTTAACAAAAAGCCCGAAATTCTATATCCTCTTTAGGAGGGGGTAATTTATAAATTCATTGCCCGAATTACCACACCAATAAAACTAACTAAACCAATTACCAGTAAAGCCACTCCGATAATTTCCGCACTGTGAGAGGTTTCATAGGTATAACGGTTATTTTGAATTTGTTTAAGTAACTTACGGTGTTCTCTCAACCCTAAAACCATTCCCAACATTCCCGTAACAATAAAAGATAGTCCCACAATCACCGAAAATCTGACTGGGTTGAGGTGATTACTCAGACGAGTATTTTCAATCGCTCTGACAATGGTGGGAATACCAAAGCCAAAACCAATTAAGGAAAGACAGGTGCGTATCCATGCCATTAATGTGCGGTCTGCTGCCGCTCGACTACGGTATTTAGCTAGTTCTGTCCGATCTGCGGCTAAGTCATTGGTAGAAAGTTGTTCAGGTATTTCTGATTTGATAAGTGGCTGATTCATTCTGGTAAGATGTGCCTGTAAATTACCTCTGAATAATTACTTTTATTGTTTTTGATCGAGTTCCTGAGTCAGAAAATAATTGAGGAAAGTTCGGATTAGGGCAACAATTCCTAGTTTTCCTAGAGACTCAAAGGTTGAAGATAAGGTGGTAGAGAGAATATCTGATCCTAACTGAAATTCTAATGCCAGCACTAGCCAAATTCCGAAATTGAGCCGGATTTGTAGAAATCGGTTTTGACTATGATGATGGTTTAGAGAAATCGCTATTTTTCCGGTTTTTAATACACCCAATAAGATACAAAATACAGCAATGGATTCTAGTAAGAATTTGAGCAAAGTAATAACAAATGCTAACCCGCTCTCTAGCTGTTCAAGTAATACCATAATTTAGCTTTTTTTTCACGCAGAGACGCAGAGGCACAGAGAGGAGTTAAAAAATTGCATTTAGTTAGGTTGTTGCTCTAAGTTTGCGTTTATTCCAATTTGAGTAAAAACTTCCTAGAATTGCTCCTACAATTACATAAGCTATGATTGTGGGAATTACCTGTTGCTGTACGTTATTCAAGATAGCAATAAACAAGGCTAATCCGACATTACGAGCAATACAGGAAATTGCTAAAATTGGTTGTGTATCATCATTATGATCTCCTAAACTGTGTCCTATTACTAAGGAAGCAATTACCATGATGGTAATTACAACTATCGGTAATCCCCAAACTTTAAAAAATAGGGGAATCCCTAAAATACCGGACAAAACAACCAGCAGCAACAAAAGAATATCAGCAATAAAATTTAAAGGTTGGGCGATATTTTCGGCAAATTGAGGCACAAACTTTTGCAGCAAAAGACCGATACTTATAGGCAATAACTGTACCATGATCACTTGTCGGGCGACTTCTAAAATTGTCACTTTTTCTGCAAGATGCTGAAATAGGCTAAAAAAAATCCCCAAGGTGACGGGAGTAATGCAGACTGCAAGTATGGCGAGAGTTAATTGAAGACTGGCTGCATAACAGAATCTGCCTCCAGCCTTTTGCGCTCTTTTTGTGGTCAGAGGCGCACCTGGAGAAGCCGCCAACAAGGCTAATCCTGTGATTACTTCGGGGGGTAAGTTAAACAGTTTTAGCAGGACAATAAGCACTAGAGGAACTAGCACTACAACCGCTAAAAGCGCACGGAATAGTAAAGCAGGTTTTCGCCATAGAGAAAGCATTTCCTCAAAGCAGAGATTGCTTCCTATAGCTAACATTAAAGAAAAAATCGTGATTTTAACGAAAATCAGCAATAAAGGATGGTGCATAGCTGGAAATTAACCCTCTTTCCTCTGTGTCCTCTGTGCCTCTGTGGTTAGATAAATTACTTCTTGAACCGCAGAGGAAAAAAAGAGATTTTTCGGGTCACTTGTTAACTACTATTGAACAAATAATATCTCTTAACCCAACTTTGTATTACTATCCTTGGTAATAGATATATCTGAAATATTTATTGTGATAATTTCTACTCACGCGGATAAAAGAATCACATAAAAAATCCCTAATTTTTCATTGCTGAAGATAATAATTAAATCTGGTTCGCATTTGTTCAATTGTTAAATCTTGCGTCCAATATTCTATTAAAGCATGACCAAATGCCCAAGCATTACGATCTGGTGTAGATGGATTTTCTAACAACAACGGCCATAGGGATAATAAATCAAAATTACGGGATTTGGAATTGTCTGTATTTAATAGAGGAAAAAGTTCATAAGCCATTTGTAATTTGCCAATTACTATCGGTAATTGTTCTATGGGAATTTGTTCTGCGAGTAAATAAGCAAGAGTAGGAGAACCTGTTGATAATGTAGAAATAAATTGCAAAACGGGACTTTTTAGTAATGCAGCAATTCCTTGAGTAGTTGTCATCTGAAATGTGTAATGCTCAATAATATTAGCTGCTGCTGTGGTGCGAGTTTCTAAATTCCGTAAAAAGCGAGTTAGCCGTAATTGTTTAGCCGGATCTATTGCTGCTAATAATCCTGAAGACAAGGCTTCTATATTCCAAGCATGGCGATTAGTTTTCGGATCATTTGTAACGACAGGTAAAACTAAATTAGCAAAATTTCCTAATAGTTGTTGACGGTATTTTGTTGCTTCTCGAATAGAAATCTCTTTGGGTTTTTCTCCCCCTTCCCAATTATAAGGAGGTTGCCATTCACGAATAGGACGCAAACGATCTACTTGGGTGACAATGGTAATAATCGGTAAATCTGCAACTTCTGATTTTACATCTTGAATAAAATCTACATCCATTTGTAAAGCTGGATCAAGTGCAGGAGTAACTAATAATAGTAAATCAGCATTACTAGCATAATCAATCACTAAATCTCGCAAATCTTCCCGTTTTACCTGTTCATAACCGGGAGTATCCCAAAGGTTGAGAGTTTCCCCATTTTCCGTTTCCCAATGATAATTTTGAATTTTATCTGTACTTGGTAAAACATCAACAGCAGCCAATTCATTTTGAAAAAGAGTATTAATTAAACTACTTTTACCTGCACCTGTGCGCCCAATAATGAGAATATTTACGGGTTTTTGGGCAACGATTTCTGGGGGTTCAGCTTGGGTAAGAATGTCCCGCAGGGTTTGGGTTTTAACTTGGGGTAGGGTGGGGATAGGTAATTCAATTTTAGTTCCTGCATAGAGAGCGATCGCTTGTTTGCATAAATTCCGCAAAGCTGCTTCTCGTAATAGTTGACTCAAATTTATTAATAATTCTTGAGAAGCCCGATTTCCCACACCTTCACTAGCTTTTTTAGCCACCGCAGCGACCGGATTTAATACCCATTGCGCCCAATTCCAAACTTTCCATAATTTACGGGCAGATGGTTCTAATTTCCGATAAACTTCATAGGTTTGATAAGCCTGTCCAACAGTAACTTGATTAAGAACAGGAGATAATTTTTGCATCCATTGATCCATGTCATCTACTGTACCGCGAATTAAACCGTAAACTTGAGGAATGTAAATATTTAAAAGCGGATATTTAACTTCAGGATTATAGATATGAGAAATTGCTACTACTAAATCTTGACACCTTTTCCAAAAAGTTTGCCAATCTTCCCAAATAGGTAAATCATTTGCGGCTGCGGTGAGAATATTTTGTAATGCTATTTCTACTGCTTTAGTCGTATCTGTTTCGATGACTAAATTATTTTCTGTGGAAGTTTCTAATTCTTCTCTAACTTCTGCAAATACAGCTTCAATTCGGTTGATTTCTGGTTTTGTCCACCGTACCAATAACCACCGCCAACCGACAAATACAAATGTAAATAAAGCCCAAATCCAACTTAATCCCCAAGCATGAATTTGTGTTCCTGCGGAGACGAGAAGGAAAGAAACAATTATTGCAATTGGTGAAATTAAGATTATCCATTGCCAGGGTTTTAAACGGATCATTGTTTTATACCTATTTTTGTTGTCGTGTGGATATTTCTATTGTCAATCTAATACTAATATGATCGGTTGTGGTGTGTAACAGAATGTAATCATCTCTTGGTCATAGTCCGCATTCGGTGTAAGTTAATATAACGAGTTGTGGTTAAAGTAGAAATTTTATTGGCTTTTACGATAAGATTTACGTGAATAAATCACAAAAAACTGCCTTGAGTACCTTAAAATTATGCTTGTAGACTTCACTGTTGAAAACTACCGTTCCATTAAAGAACCTGTAACCCTCAGTGCTGTTGCTCAAAAACAAAGCACTCGCAAGACAAGCGCAACCAGTAAACGCAAAGGGATAAAATTAGATCATGAAATTGCACCTGGGTATCATGTTGAAGGTTGGGATATGGAGATTTTACCTGTTTTAGCAATTTTTGGAGCTAACGCATCAGGTAAAAGTAATATTATTCAAGCTTTGGATTATTTATTGTTAATGATGCAGCGTGGTATAAAGGAAACACAAACAATTGGAGTAAATAAAGCTTTTAAATATGCCAAACTAGATTCTTTTAAATTAGATAATATCTCTGCTAAAAAACCTACAAAATTTGAATTAAGAATTTTATTTAATAATAATATTTATACCTATTTATTAGAAATTAATCAACATCGTGTACTTTTAGAAAACTTGGATTATACGTTAAATACAACTAAGCGAACTCGTCGTTTATTTCATCGTCAATGGGATGACAATACAAATAAATTTATCTGGAAAACTGGTGATGATTTTGCTGGTCCACATAATCAACTCCAGCAAAGTATTAAAGAGGATGAACTATTTATTCATATATTATTTAAACTAGAGGTTAATATAATTAAACCTCTATTTGATTGGTTAAGGGGTCGCTGGCCAGGAATTAATTTAGGTAGTGAGGAGTTTGAACTGAGGGTAATAAAAAATATTCATAGTAAGGATTCATTCTTCCAAGAAACAATACAAACAGCACTGAAAATTGTACAAGAATTTGATACTGGGCTTTCCAAAATTGAAATTAAACAAAAATCAGATGATTTACTTAACTACAACATATATGCTGTACATAATACCATTGAAGGTAATGAAATTCATTGGCTTTTAGATGAGGAATCTTTGGGAACACAACGCCTATTTAGCTTGGCATTTCGGATAGTAACAACTTTGACAACTGATAGCTTGACAATTGTGGATGAATTTCCAAATCTTCATCCAAATATTGTCAGAAAAATTGTTAAAATGTTTCAAAATCCCAAAACCAACCCAAAAAATGCTCAACTTATTTTCACAAGCCATGATAATACATTACAAAGAAATAACTTATTACGACGTGATCAAATATGGTTTACACAAAAACGCCCTGACCATAGTACAGAATTATATCCTTTAACTGATTTCCATGTCCGCAATGATTTAGCAATTGATAAAGCTTATTTAGATGGACGCTTTGGTGCAGTTCCATTTTTACCATCTGATGAAGAAATGATATTACAGGGTGATGAGGAATGTCAAGAAAGTTAGAACGTAGTCAACCTAGCAGGAAAATTACTCAAAAAATATTAATTGCTTGTGAAGGAAGTAAAACAGAACCAATTTATTTCAATAGTATTCGCAATGAATTACGTTCACCAACTTTAGAAATTATTGTATTGCGTAATCAAGGAAAAACTGACCCAGGTAATATTATTGAAATACTCATCGAAAAACGACAGCAAATGAAAGATGAGAAAAGATGGACTACAAATGATGCTGCTTGGGCTGTTTTTGATGGAGATGAACATATTGAAAAAAGTCGTACAAGTTGGGAAAATGCAATTAATCGAGCTAACAGTCAAAAGATTAATTTAGCAATTACCAATCCCTGTTTTGAACTTTGGTATTTAATTCATTTTCAAGACCATTTATCACAAATTAGCCGAGATAAGTTAGTTAAATTATTAAATAAGCATATACCTGACTATGATAAATCAATGTGTTTATATCCAAAACCTTTAAAAACAGAAATGGAAAAAGCTATTCAAAATGCTGAGAAAATAGCCAAGCAGATAGAACGTAATGAATTATATGAATATTCAAATCCTTGTTGTAGTGGTTTATCGAAACTAATTAGTAGCTTATTAGATTTAAAATAAACTTAACAAATTCATAATATAACTTATTTCATTCTAACAGCACTCTGAGCGATAATAAATAACATCTCCTTTTTCTCAATCTCTGTGTCCTCTGCGCCTCTGCGGTTCGTTAAAAAAAATTTTGTAGCTTAACTAAACCATATTATTTTATTTCCAATTCACCAATACTAATAAATAATTACAAACTAAATTCCGCCGCATTATCATCATCTAAACTGCTATCTTTACCCACAACCGTAGGATGAAAATTAGCACCATGAATTAACTCAGCAAACTTAATTTCTGGATTTTGATAAATCACATTCAACACACTGATAAAATCGCGGATAATTTCCCCTGGAGTCAGCAAAGCTTCAGCACCTAAACGACTGACAATTTCTTGAATAAACTCCTGTAATTGGGAGTTTTTTAAAGTGCTTTGATAACCAAGATTCAAAGCATGAATTTCTGTCAACCGCTGTAAAAGAGTGAGTATTTCTGTTGCGGTTAAGGGATTCAGCCGAATCACCGGACCCATATATTCTTGGACATTAGCTTGAGTAGCAAAACGGCTTTCTTTAGTGCGTCTACGCCAAGCTTGGTCTGCAAAAAGTCCGCGATTTGGATCTTCTAAAAACTTGGTAGTTCCTCCAATAAAAATACCCAAATTTTCAGCTTTACATTGCATAGTATCATTGAACATTGCCAAAAGGCGATTATAATTTTTTTCACGGGTAACTGTGGGAGATATTTGGTACAAATTAATAGCCTCGTCCATGAAAATTAATAAGCCTTTATAGCCAATTTCCGCAACAAATTTAGCGATTAATTTAATGTAATCATACCAACTATCATCATCAATAATAACCCGCACTCCTAAAGCGGCTTTAGCTTCAGTTTTGGTATTAAATTCACCTCTTAACCAGCGCAAAGAGGCATTTTTTAAATCATCATCATCTAAGCGATAACCACGCCAATAAGCAATAATTACATTACCAAAATCAAAGCCATGAACTAAATCTTCAATATATTGAATTACTTCTCTAATTTTGGTTTCTACTTTGTCATCAAAGCCTTCATCATTAGGACGCATTCCCGTTTCTTTAGCCACTTCTTGCTGAATTTTATTAATCCAGCCTTCTAAAATGGAAATTAAAGCCCCACCGTCAGGACGAGTTTTTGTAGCCAGATGACTCATTAATTCTCGATAGGTTGCTAACCCTTCGTTATTGCTTCCTGCTAATCGGTGTTGAGAGGATAAATCAGCATCAGCTACTATAAATCCTTGCTCCATTGCTCGGTTTCGCATCATTTGTAACATGAAGCTTTTTCCTGAGCCATAGTTACCAATTATAAACCGAAATGCGGCGATACCTTCTGCGATATCATTGAGATTTTGTAAGAGGCTATTAAGTTCTTTTTCTCGACCAACTGCTATATGTTCAATTCCTATTCTGGGGACTACTCCTGCACTAAGAGAGTTAATTAAAGCAGTGGATATTTTTTTCGATAGTTTCAGCTTGGTCATGTAGTTAATTGTATTTAATTATTAATAATTGATGCTGTTATATTTTACCATATTTATAGCTTCTAATTACTAATTTCTGCATATTTATTAATCATTGTTTTCACATTTAGTAAATGTTCTTCAACAATTTCAGGAACTTCGGTATTAGTTTCAATGATTAACTCACCAATGGTATTACTAGCAATTTCATTGATAGCATCAATTAAGAGATTGGGCATGGTAATATTGGCTTCAGCAATTTGTTTAATGGTAGCTTTGGGGTTATCTTGCTCAAGTATGGCTTTTAAAACTTGGATTTCATAAGCTGGAAGATGTTCTAATAAATTATGCCATTCTGTGGGTAAATTGTCTGGGTGATGATCCTTTGTATCTAATGGTTCTAATAATTCATCAAAGGGAAATAAATCTAGATGACTTTCTTCATTATCGGGTAATGTTTCGGAATTAATGGTTTCCACTTGTTGGAGTAATTCCCAAACCTGATTTTGCAATAAATCCCGTTCATCTTGTAAGAGGGAAATTTGATTTTGTAATTGATTGATTTCGGATTGTTGTCCTAAGGTTTTAGTCTGTAAAGATTTGAGGGTATTTTCTAGATTATTTCTAGTTATATTTGTCTGTAGTAGTAAATCATTTTGTTTGGCAATTTTCAATTCTTGATTTTGAACTTCTATTCGCAGTTCATAAAGCTTTTCTTCTAGTTGTGGCTTCAGTCTTTCTAACAAAATTACATCATTTTCTAGTTCTTTTTTCTGCTGTTTAAATGTATCAATGTGAGGTTGTATTTGGTGGATTTCGGCACGAGACGCGTTACAATTCAGTTCTAGTCGCCGCTTTTCTGTAATCAGATTATTGCAGATATTATTCAGTTCTATATTACTATTTTCTAGATGTTGAAATTCATTTTTGAGATTATAAACTTCGGATTCAATTTGCTTTTTTTGAGCAGCAAATTTACCGATATCTCGATGTAGTCCATCTCTTTGACTACGACAATCTCCAATTTGGTTTTCTAGTTGCTGAGTTTCTGTATACAATAAATTTCTATATTCTTCTAATTGCTGTATTTCTCGGACAATACGAGATTTTAATCCTTCTATGTCCCGAATGCGTCGCTGGAGAGAACCAATCATCCTCAATTCATCACTTCTACGCCGTTTATCTACAAGAAATGCGGCTGAATATGTAGCCAAAATTGTTATTATTCCGGTAAGAAATGCTTTAGAAAAATCCCAGTTGGGAACTAGGCTTAAACCGAAACTGATACTAAAAGCGGCTATTCCTAGCACTACCTGATGACTCACTATTGTTGGTTGCGTTTTCCGGGGTTTTATCGTCGTCAAACTGTTAGAGTTATTAGTAATTAAGGTCATTATTCCTCACTTTTTTATTGGTAAATATACAGTTATAATTATGGTTGGATTACATGATATAGCGGGAGTCAGAAGTCAGGAGTCAGAAGAAAGAAGTCAGAAGAAAGAAGAAGGAGTAAAATTGCTCTATAGCTTTTACCGTTAATTTTGGATCTTATTCCAGTGCATAGAGCTATAATTGATTTTTATTTTCACCAAATACGGCTAAATCTGCTTTTAGGAAGTCAATAAACTGCCTTGCGGTTCTACCAGAACGTCCGTTATGACGGGTTGCCCATTGTAAAGCTTTGAATTCTAAATCTTCAGGAGAAATATTGATGTTTGCTGCTAGGTGTTGGACTATTTGTAAATAGGTTTTTTGATCTGCTGCTTCAAAGGTTAGAGTCAGACCAAAGCGATCGCTAAAAGACAACTTTTCTTGCATTGTATCCCAGCCATGAACTTCATGGTTATCCCTGGGGGCTGGTCTATCAGTAAAAAATTCCCGGATTAAATGGCGACGGTTAGAAGTAGCATATACAACCACGTTTTCGGGTCTTGCCGTTAAATTTCCTTCCAAAACTACTTTCATCGCTTTAAAAGTATCATCATCTTCTTCAAAGGAAAGATCATCTACAAAGATAATAAATTTCTGGGGAACTCCTCGCAACTGTTCCACAATTTTCGGTAAATCTGGCAATTCTGATTTGGACACTTCTATTAAGCGCAGGTTTCTATGACTATACTCATTTAACAGAGCTTTAACTAAAGAAGATTTACCCGAACCACGACTACCATAAAGTAATACGTGCAGCGCGGTTTCTCCTGACAATAAAAACTCTGTATTTTTCACTAAAGCATCTTTTTGCCACTCGTAACCTACCAATGTAGACAGTTTCACCGAATCAGCATAAGCAATGCCAACTAAGCGCCCACCTTGCCAACGAAAAGCCCGATATTGGGCAAATAAACCAGTTCCATGTTGACGATAATAAGCAGCTAAATCTTCCACAGCATCACCCCAATTTTCTAACTGGGGAAAAGATGTTTCTATCCCGACTGCTTCCGGTTCTCGATACCAAACAACTGGGGAAATGGGTAAATGAGTCGCCATTTGTACCCACTCGCTCAAAACTGCACTATTGCATTCATATAAACTTTGTAATACTTGTAAATCATGTTGGACAGCCACGACTAAAGCTGAGGGTAATTTGCTAAATTCCTGCTGTTGTGCCAATTTGCTAAAAGGATTATCCGCAGTGAGAATTTGCTTAATTAGGTATTCTTCCCAGGTTTGATGACTGCTGGCTAAAGCTTGGAAATAACTACCATAAGCTTGTAGGCAATCCCGCCCATCTGCATCAGTATAACGGATGGTTTGTAATAAATTAACAAAGGTCGTGCCTACGTCGCTTTGGAGGACAGATTGGTACAGTAAAAGGGAAGCAGCTTGGCGTTGCAGAAATTGAACTGTTGTATAAGATGTCGTATTTGCCGTAAGCATTGGTAGATGATCCATCAATCAACTGGGTAAATTATCTCTCACCATGAATTTAAGTATAATGGTGACTTTTCACTATGGCATTTTTATCTTGGCTAGTTTCTGCCTCCAAGTTAAATTACATTAGTATATTAATACTACCAAAAAAATGTTAACCTTAAATAAGAGTGAGTTACAACACCCGTAAGTAGTCATCCAAAACTTGTGCTTACAGCAAGATAAGTGTAGCCATTTATATATTAAAGTGGAAAAGTCTTGAGGATAGTAGTAAACTAATACTGATAGCATTCAGGATGGATTACTTACACATCCTAAGAAATATAAATTACCAATAACTTTAAGTAACCGTTGTTTTTGCTTGATATCCACTACCAATTATTTTGAGAATAGTAATGTTGTGATTCAATGTACAAACCTCTACTATAGATATTGTAAAGATTTTATAGTTTCTTCCCTAGACTTGAAAGTAAAAAAATAGCTAATATTGCCATTTTGGCAGGTCTTTCTGACACAAATGGGATATTAGTAGATAGTAGTAATAGTTCGTAAATTTTTTACCATTAACTAAGAACTGCTACAGCCACCTCAATCTTGATTGCGGTAATTCTTTAGCCATTTAAATAACTAGGAAATAATTCATGTTATCATCACTGTCTTCTCAAAATGTTATCCAGTATCTGCACAAGGCAGGGCTGTGTAGCCCGGAAGATGGCGCTGCATATAAATCTGTATTGCCAGAAAATAGCAAGAATAATCGAAATTTACTGGTAATGCTGGCAGATAATCGCCAACTGCTGATTAAACAAGAGCATAATATTAATAATCATCAAAGTTCTCATGAACTCTTTAATGAGTGGCTATTTCACCAGTTATTACAGCAATTCCCACTCATTGGTAATATTGGCGCGATTGCATCATCATTGCTACACTTTGATGAGGAAAATTCTATCCTTGTACGTAGCTACTTAAGCGAATATGCGGAACTAGGAAAATTTTATCAAGACAACAGTATTTTCCCCACAGCGATCGCCAGTGCCATTGGTACTACGTTAGCAGGATTACACCGAGCCACGTTCAATAAACGTGAGTATCGTGATTTTATGTCCACTGCTCCCGCAGGACAGTTTCGCTACAATTTTTACAATCCCGCCCAGGGCATACCATCAATAACTCCAGAAACATTTGGTATAATTCCCACTGAGGCACTCCAGTTTCATATTCTTTATCAGCGTTACGAAAGTTTAGAATCGGCTATTGCTGATTTAGCTTATGAGTGGAAACCATCTTGTTTAACTCACAACGATTTACATTTAAGCAATATTTTGGTTCATACTCGATGGGAACAGCTAGATAATTGCTTGATAAGATTGATTGACTGGGAAGCTTGTGGTTGGGGAGATCCCGCTTTTGATTTAGGAACTCTCTTAGCAAGTTATTTAAGAATTTGGCTTTCTAGTCTCATAGTAGATCCGACACTAGAGTTAGAAGAATCTTTAAATTTAGCCATGATTCCTCTAGATGTACTGCAACCTTCTGTTTTGGCTTTAATCCAAGCTTATCTTGATGCTTTTCCGATGATTTTAGAATATCATCAGGACTTCATTACCCGTGTAGTTAAGTTTGCAGGTTTAGCATTAATTCAACAAATTCAAAATAGAATTGAATGGGAAAAGTCCTTTGATAATAGTAACTTGTGTATGCTGGAAGTTGCTAAAACTCTTTTGACTATACCAGAACAATCAGTGTTAACTATTTTTGGCATCTCCGCATCAGAAATTTTACAATCTGTCCCCACACTGCAAAAACCTCCTCAGATCCAGAAGGAACAACAATTAGTCCCTCTTTATTACCAAAAAACTCGCTTGCGCGGTTGTTAGTAATATTATTCCTTATGTGTACACATATACTTTTCTAAAATTTGAGGTGCAAAACAAGTCAATGTTTGATGATTCTACCAATCAAATCGTAAATTCATTATTCGATATTGCCAGTAATATTCAGATTGAACCTAATTTTTGTATTTACCATCCCCATTATCAACCTTTTGCTTTACCCGCTAACATAGCAAGTAGGTTTCAACAAAACTCACCTTCTTTAAAACAGAAGTATTTGAACATACTGCTGAGAAATTTTCTCTATGGTATTTATTATAATGGTTCACTGCAAACAGTCTTAGCTGCAAATAATAATAATTGCCAATCTCAGGTAAATTTATTAGAAAATAGTAGTTTAGGTGTAGATGAAAATTTCTATGAACAACTACATCATAGCAATCATGGTACAGGACATTATGAACCTAATTGGCAGATTTTGCGAATTGAACCTGATGGCAGTATGGCTGTGAGTAAGGACGGATTAACCTTATATATTGAGCCAGAATGTCATTTACAACCCCGGAAAAAGTTACCTAAAGTGGGGGAATTAATAGCAATATGGATGCCTAAAAATCGCTTACAAAATGGCTGTTATGTGGCAGTTAGTAATGTAGGCATAGAAAACCAAGATCCAGAAAATGCTGATTTAGGAGTAGGGCGAATTTATTTTAATTTGACATCAGCCGGGGCAATTGTCCTTATGGATAGCTTAACTCAAGCATTAAATAATGCGGCTATTGCCTTTAGTTTTCAGGTTCTTTATAATCCCGCAGCTTATGGGCGTTATGATGCCGGGGTACTGCATTTTGAACGCCAAGATTACCCGACAATTCGGACTATTCTTCAAGATATTTATCAAGAACATCAAGCTTATTTTCAGCCAGAAATTCCCTTATTTACTAAATTTTTAGCACCGGGGTTAGGGTTAGCAGAAGAACCAAATCACAAATTTGCTCCTCAAGAAAGTTTTGGTATGAACCGTTGTCAAATTGTAGCCAATGCGTTGTTAGAATCTTGGCAAAAGGGTAAGAATGCCCTGGAGGAACGGATAGAAGTTATTAATCAACACTTTGCCCAGCATTTAATTGATATGCAGCATCCTTATCTGAATCCGGCTTCTGAGGATATTTATCAGCCTTTAGTATGATGTCTGGCAAAATGTTCATAATCAATATTATGGTTTGTAGTCAGGGCTTTAGCCCTGATTTTGAGGACTAAAGTCCTCACTACGAACATTAATCCGAATATTTTCTATTTAGGTTAATTAAGCGGATATTATATCATTCGTTAATAATTTATAGACAGAGAATTATTGCCAGCCAAAAGAACAAAGCAGAAACGACAAAACCCTTGGAGTGCAAGGGTTTTCCGAAAAAAAGGATTAATAAAAATTGTCAATGTACGTTCGCAAATTAAATGTCGCATTTCGCAAGTCATGTCGCAACTGCTTTTAAGGGCTAGAACCTTTATTATATAAGCATCATAAGCTATTTACCCCTACAAAAGACAAAATTACCTAATTCGCATATTGTATGTCGCAAAACCTAATTTCGCAAATTTAACGTCGTTTGTTAAGATTTTGGTGTTTTGCAAATTAGATGTCGCATTTTTGAGAGATTCATGGTACATTAGTACCTTAATCATTCGTGAGTGGGTTTCACTCTATGACAGACGAAGAATTTGAATTCACTGAAGACTCGACGCAAGTTCCAGAAGCTATTTTGCTAGGCAAGAGTAATTTTGTGGTAGATCCATCGCAAATTATTCTGGCAACGTCGGATAGACATAAACTGACATTTAATCTAATCCAGTGGCTTGCTGAATCACCCAATCGCACTATTAAGTCTCAGAGAAAACAGGCAGTTGCAAATACCCTTGATGTTTCCACTCGCCAGGTGGAACGTCTTCTCAAGCAATACGATGAAGATAAGTTAAGAGAGACAGCAGGAATAGAACGAGCAGATAAGGGAAAATATCGAGTTAGCGAATATTGGCAAAACTTCATCAAAACAATCTATGAAAAAAGTCTGAAAGACAAACATCCAATATCACCAGCATCTATAATTCGTGAAGTGAAGCGACACGCAATTGTGGATCTTGGACTGAAGCTAGGAGAATATCCCCATCAAGCTACTGTTTATCGAATTTTAGATCCTTTAATTGAACAACATAAACGGAAAACAAGAGTTAGAAATCCGGGTTCGGGATCTTGGATGACAGTGGTAACAAGGGATGGCGAACTACTCAGGGCTGACTTTAGTAACCAAATTATCCAATGTGATCATACTAAATTAGATGTTCGCATAGTTGATAATCATGGCAATTTACTGTCTGAACGTCCTTGGCTAACTACTATTGTGGATACTTTTTCAAGCTGTGTTGTTGGTTTTCGCTTATGGATTAAACAACCCGGTTCTACAGAAGTGGCTTTAGCTTTCAGACACGCCATTTTACCTAAAAACTACCCTGAAGATTATCAACTTAATAAGTCTTGGGATGTATGTGGACACCCCTATCAATATTTTTTTACTGATGGTGGTAAAGATTTTCGCTCAAAACATCTCAAAGCCATTGGTAAAAAATTAGGATTTCAGTGTGAATTGAGAGATCGCCCACCAGAAGGCGGTATTGTCGAACGAATTTTCAAAACTATTAATACTCAAGTTCTCAAAGATTTACCTGGTTATACAGGGGCAAATGTTCAGGAACGCCCTGAAAATGCTGAGAAAGAAGCCTGTTTGACAATACAGAATTTGGATAAGATTCTCGCTAGTTTCTTTTGTGATATTTATAATCATGAGCCTTATCCTAAAGAGCCTCGTGATACGAGATTTGAACGCTGGTTTAAGGGTATGGGAGGAAAACTACCTGAACCTTTGGATGAGCGAGAATTAGATATTTGTTTGATGAAAGAAGCGCAAAGAGTTGTTCAAGCTCATGGATCTATTCAATTTGAAAACCTGATTTATCGAGGAGAATCACTTAAAGCATATAAAGGTGAATATGTAACGCTGAGATATGATCCAGATCATATCCTGAGTTTATATATTTACAGTGGTGAAACTGATGATAATACAGAAGAATTTTTGGGTTATGCTCATGCCATCAATATGGATACCCATGATTTGAGTATAGAAGAATTAAAAGCCCTGAATAAAGAGCGAAGTAATGCTCGTAAGGAGCATTGTAACTATGATGCTTTATTAGCATTGGGTAAACGCAAGGAACTTGTAGAGGAACGTAAAGAGGATAAAAAGGCAAAAAGGAACTCAGAACAAAAGCGTCTTCGTTCTGCATCTAAGAAAGATTCAAATGTTATTGAACTACGTAAAAGTAGAGCTTCTAAATCTTCAAAAAAACAAGAGAATCAGGAATTTTTACCAGAGAGAATTTCCAGGGAAGAAATCAAGATTGAGAAGATAGAACAGCAACCACAGGAAAATCTATCGACTTCACCTAACCCTCAAGAAGAAGAGAGACATAGGTTAGTTTTCTCCAACCGTCGAAAAAATTTGAACAAGATTTGGTAAATTATGGCGCAACCTCAACTGGCAACTCAATCTATTGTTGAAGTCCTAGCCCCAAGGTTAGACAGCAAAGCTCAAATTGCGAAAACTATTGATATTGAAGAGATTTTTAGAGCTTGTTTTATCACAACTGATCGGGCTTCAGAATGTTTCAGATGGTTAGATGAATTGCGTATTCTTAAACAATGTGGTCGAATCATTGGTCCCAGAAATGTAGGAAAAAGCAGAGCAGCACTTCATTATCGAGATGAGGATAAAAAACGAGTTTCCTATGTAAATGCTTGGTCTTCATTAAGTTCTAAGCGGCTATTTTCAGAAATTCTCAAGGATATTAACCATGCTGCACCAACAGGTAAAAGGCAGGATTTACGTCCGAGATTAGCGGGTAGTTTGGAACTATTTGGATTGGAATTGGTGATTATAGATAATGCACAACATCTTCAAAAAGAAGCATTGCTAGACTTGAAACAACTTTTTGAAGAGTGTAATGTTCCTATTGTTTTAGCTGGAGTTAGGGAGTTAGATGAACTTTTACAAGATTGTGATTTGTTGACTAATTTCCCAACGCTATATGAGTTTGAACAGTTGGAATATGATGATTTCAAAAAAACATTAACTACAATTGAACTAGATATTTTATCTCTTCCAGAAGCGTCTAATTTAGCTGAGGGTAATATTTTTGAGATTTTAGCAGTTAGTACAAATGCACGAATGGGAATTTTAATCAAGATACTAACTAAGGCAGTTTTACATTCTCTCAAAAATGGATTTCACCGAGTTGATGAAAGTATTTTAGAAAAAATTGCTAGTCGTTATGGCACAAAATATATTCCTCTCGAAAACAGAAATAGGAATTAATGAAGATGATGAAATTCGCCCAAAGTTAGGCTATGTTGAACCTTATGAGGGGGAGAGTATAAGTCACTATCTAGGGCGTTTGCGACGATTTAAGGCTAACAGCCTACCGTCAGGATACTCTTTGGGAAAAATTGCTGGACTCGGTGCAATAATTTCACGTTGGGAGAAGCTTTATTTCAATCCTTTTCCTACTCCACAAGAGTTGGAGGCTTTGTCCTCTGCGGTGGGAGTGGATGTGGATAGATTAATGGAAATGCTCCCATCTCAGGGAATGACGATGAAGCCTAGACCAATTAGGTTATGTGCTGCTTGTTATGCAGAATCTCCTTGTCATCGGGTTGAGTGGCAGTTAAAGGATAGAATGAAATGCGATCGCCACAATGTACGATTATTAATAAAATGTACTAACTGTGAAACACCTTTTCCTATTCCCGCAGATTGGGTTAAAGGTCAATGTCCTCATTGTTCCCTGCCTTTTGCAAAGATGGCTAAACGGCAAAGGCGTTATTAGGAACTGTTGAACAACAAGAAAGAGACGTAAATAACGATGTCTCTCTGTTTTTATTTGGAAAAATATTATAATTTTATCCACCCTTGGTTATTCGCTTATAAACTTCTCCAACTAACCAATCTGCAACCACCTTCTGAAAATCACGATCATTCATATAACGGGCAAAAATCGCTTCATTTTGATCTACTCTCTCCACAAACAAAGACTCTAACATCTGACTAAAAAGCAACCCAAACTTATCAGCAGAGTTTACCCGTGCAGCTTGTTGTAATTCATCAGAATTGGCAGCAGCTTCCACAATTTGATCAAAAAATAATTGATCAGCTTGATTAAAATCAGTTCCAAAACGATTATTAATAATATCAATTAACTGTGATAATTTCACAGTGTTTTCTCTAGCAATACCTGTTCCAATATCCTTTGGTCCATCCAGTGGATGAGCATTACTTTTCCTTAACTCTATTGAACCTTCACTAATTTTCTGGAGACGGTAATACTCTAGCTGGACTTCGCTATCAAAATCATACTGCGCTTCCTGGGGACGACGTGGTAATTTAGATGATAGATAACGCAAAAAAATGTAGAGGCGTTCTAAATCAGAATCTTGGTAGGGTATAATCTGACTCAAAAAACTGTACAAATTCCGAAAAGCTGTGAGTTTTTTCCGCCAAACTTTAGCTTCCTCTGGTTTCTCATGATCGAAACTACGGAAACGGTCAACTGCTGGATCAAGTGCTGCGTTCATCCCTTGATGATCAGCCGGACTTTGACGCTGTTTCGGTTTAAAATAAATTTCGCAAAACCTTTCAACTTCTTCATGCAGATATATTCCTAAAGCCTCAAGTTCGCTTTGGAGTTGGTACAGTTGTTGAGGATCTGCTTCTATTCCTAATTCTGCTCCTTCATAAAACTGCTGAAATGCTTGGCGAATTTCTTCGCAGTCGTTCACAAAGTCTAAGACAAATGTATCTTCTTTCCTGGGGTGAATGCGATTAAGTCGAGAAAGAGTTTGTACTGCTTGAATACCTGACAGTCGCCTATCAATATACATAGTATGTAGCAAAGGTTGATCAAAACCAGTTTGATATTTTTCCGCTACGAGTAAAACCTGATATTCATTAGTAGCAAATTGTTCTGGCAATTCTTTCTCTCGAATGCCTTGATTCATTTCCTCTTCACTGTAGGTTTTGTCTTGAATTTTGTCGTCTGTGACTATACCAGAAAAAGCTACCAGCGTTTTGATCGCATAGCCTTTTTCTTGGATGTATTTATCAAAACTCTGTTTGTAGCGCACTGCTTCTAAGCGAGAGCTAGTTACTACCATTGCTTTGGCTCTACCACCAATTTTATGCCGGGTAAAGGTGTTGAAGTGTTCCACCATTATTTCTGTCTTCTGGGCAATATTATGGGGGTGTAGACGCATAAAACGAGCTAGGGAACGGGCAGCATTTTTGCGTTCGACGTTGGGATCGTTATTACTGGCTTTAATCAGGTTGTAGTAAACTTTATAGGTGGTGTAATTCCGCAAAATATCTAGGATAAAGCCTTCTTCTATGGCTTGACGCATGGTGTAGCGATGGAAAGGCTCTCCTTGACGACCAAAAAATTTGAGAGTTTCATGTTTTGGTGTGGCGGTAAAAGCAAAGAAACTCAAGTTTGATTGATGGGAACGTTTAACTAAATTGCGGAAAAGTTCTTCTAAATGTTCTAGTCCTTCTTCTTGGGCGCGGTTACGTGCTTCTGCTTGCAATGCTTGTCCGCCTAGTACCCCTTTTAACTCGGTGACGGTTTCCCCAGATTGGGAACTGTGTGCTTCATCTATGATGATTGCAAAGCGACGGGTAGGCAAAATACCGCTACTTTCTTCGTTGCGTTCTTCTGCTAGTTTGATTAATTGGCGTGTGACAAAGGGGAATTTCTGTAAAGTGGTGATAATGATGGGAACAGCACTTTCTAAGGCTTGCGCTAACTGTCGGGAGTTATCGTCAATTTTTTCTACAACCCCTTGACGGTGTTCAAATTGATAAATGGTGTCTTGTAATTGCTGGTCAAGGACGCGGCGATCGCTAATTACTATGACACTATCAAAAATTCGCTGGTTTTGGTCGTTGTATAAAGATGCAAGGCGATGAGTCAGCCAGCCTATGGTATTACTTTTACCGCTACCTGCTGAATGTTCAATTAAATAATTTTGTCCTACACCTTCACCCCTAGCCGCATCTACGAGTAAGCGCACAGCCTGAAGTTGATGATAGCGGGGAAATATCATGGTTTCTTTTTTGAATTTGCGCCCATCATCGTCTCGTTTTTCTTCTGTTTGTAAATGCAGAAACCGAGCTAGGAGATCAAGTAAACTATCCCGTTGTAAGACTTCTTCCCACAGGTAAGCCGTGCGGTAATTACGTCCTGCTGTGTCTGGTGGATTACCTGCCCCGCCATCGTATCCTTTGTTAAAGGGTAAAAAGTGGGTAGCTTCTGCTGCTAGGCGTGTAGTCATCCAAACTTCTTCGGTATCAACGGCGAAATGTACTAAGGTGCGGCGCTTAAATTCAAAGATGGTTTCTCTGGGGTCACGGTCTTGACGGTATTGCTGTTTGGCGTTTTCTACTGTTTGCCCTGTCAGTGGATTCTTTAACTCTAGGGTGATAACTGGAATACCATTAAGACTGAGGGTAATGTCAAGCGATCGCTTTTTTTCCCGTTCACTGTATTGTAGTTGTCGGGTGATACCCACACAATTGGCAGCATAACGGGTTTCTAAGTCTGAGTTGAGTTTGTGAGCAGCTTTGAAGTAAGCTATCCGCAGGGTGCGACCGTAGCATTTAAATCCATGACGCAGAGTATGTAGTAAGCCGTAGTTGTCCAGCCATTTACACAGGTCAGTCAGCACTTGTTCACCTGTTTTTTCTTTGTGCAGTGCTTCTAGTTTTTTCCATTCTTTGGGTTGAGTTTGTTGGATGAATGCGATCGCTATTTGGGGAAATAGGGCGCGAGTGCGATCGAATTTATCTGTAATTTTCACATAGCCATGACTGAGAAGGTGATTTTCAATCACGCTTTCAAATGCAGTTTCACCATATCTAGCTATATTCATTTACTCCTCTTTTGAGGTTTTGTTTTATTTTTTGGCTTATATTTAGCATTTTTTCTGGCAATTTTCTCTAATGTTTCTATATGCTTTTCTAATACTTGAACCAATACAAAACAAAAAGGATCTAACCTAACTTGATTCTGAGATTGTAGCTTTCTAAGTCTAATGCGAGCATCTTTAATAGGAAGGTCATTATTTAAACCGAGAGTACCTTGAATTGCCCCTTTACGAAGCTTTTCAAGCTTATCATGATCAAGTCCCAACTTATCAATAGTAGTTTCTGCTGCGTTATCTCCCGGTTTATGTTTTATCTCTCCCCTTTTATTGAATAAGAAACGATTTTGACAGGATGGATCTAAAGGAGAGACAAATAAAGGTTGCTCCCCCTTGTCGTGATCAGGCCAATTTCCTTTCTGCTCACCACCAAAAGGGGTTTTGTGTTCAGCATTCGGACCTGGATAAGAAGCAACCATATTAGTATATGTGACTTCTTCCTCAGCATTACAATAGTCCTGAGCTTTCACATGATCAATGTGACAGTAACATTTATCATATTTTGTTCCATTATTTTCTATTTCTTTATAGCCCTCAATACGCATACCACTATAGGCACATAACCAACCTTGTTCTTCCACTAAAGAGTCAGTTACAGCTTTTGTAACATTTTTATCTTGACGCATTAAATCATAGCCAAAGTTATTATCTTTTGCATATCGTATACGCCACTCGGTTAACTCACGAGGTTCATTCTTCTTCTGAATCCATCTCATCTTCTAAATCTACCTCTTCTGCTAAAGCTTCAAGATTATTAATGCTTGCTTCTAGACGAGTTGCCTCATCGTCATAGCCCTTCATCATCGTTATTAACTTTTCCAATCTGTCACGGGCTACTTCAAGTTCACCTTCTTCTAGAGCATCTTCTACAAGGTTGATTTGAGCTTGGGTAGTTGCATTGCGTGATGCAGTTCCCATTAATTGCTCAAGAATCCAATTTGAAGCTAAACCAAATCCTTGAAGTTCTTTTTGAAGTACAACAATTCCGTTATCTTCTTTTGTGATTAAGGTTAAACCTGGTGGCTTGACTTCGCCTATGATGAGTGGTGAATGGGTAGTAGCAATAAACTGACAATTAGGAAATGTTTGGGTTAGTTGTTCGACAATTGTTCGTTGCCATTGCGGGTGTAAATGCAAGTCTAGTTCATCAATTAGAACAACGGCTTTACCATCACGTAAAGGGTCTTCCAATTTAGGATTAGCTTGCGATAGTCGTTTTGCTAAATCAAGCACCAATGCCAAAATACCTCTTTCACCATCTGACAATTGACGCACATCGAGAGAAACTCCGTCTTTGTCTATGAATAATGTGGTTTCTGGTTCGCGTACAGCATGAAGTCCAGTACATTTGTCCATAAATGTGGTGACAGCACGCTTTAAAGCATCAAGGTGTTGCTGTGCTGACTTCCTTCGCTCTTGAACTAACGCCTCTTGTACTAATAACCAGTCTGCATACTCACGAAGACGCAATTCTCGTTCACTCAGTGCTTCCGCGAAAGCAGCAGCTTGACCACCAGCACTAATTTGTTTACTGGGTGCAGCTATACTAGCAAGTGATCTCCGGGTTGAAAAATAAACCGCTAATGGCTGTGTTGAGGAAGTTTTAATATGTTTTGGAATATCCTTTACATCAGGTTGTAGATCCTGACGTTTAACAAGCTCATAGGTTTGTCCACGTACTTCACCTTCTCTATCTGTAATAGCAATGTAATTTTCTTGAGGTTGATGCACTAGATAATTAAAAGCTGTTTCTTCTGCATCAAACTTAATTTCAGCAGTAAGCGCACCACGAGCAAATTTGATATCTCTAGCAGTAAAAGTAATTGGCTTACTTTTAGAAGCAGTGAACTTGGGTAATACCTGCGATAGCAAAATCCGTATTGCATCAAGTACAGTTGATTTACCTACGCCGTTTATACCAACGAGTAGATTCATACCCGGTTGAAACTCAAAGGTTGCTTGCTCAAAAGCACGAAATTGAGTGAGAGTAAGAGATTTAATTTGCATTTTTATAATACTGTCACAGTAATCTGTTCAGTAATTGCTCTATAATCAGTACAGCATTTTGCTGACTTTAATAGTTTACATCTATTGCAGCATATTGGGATCATGTATCAATTAAATTTTTCTTTTCTTAAAAAATTGATTCATAAATTGATTCATTAAATGAAGTGAAAAATAAACATTGGACTAATATTGACTAAGTATATTAGGCTGTTACTTTAACTTGTCCGGTAACTGCTGCTGTAATTAGTGCGGTGCGACGCTCCTGTAAATAATTAATAGTCTTTAAAGCAACCTGAGATAACGTATCAATTGTACTTATTTTTTCTTTAATAAATGAAACCATCTTAATTTGTTCCTCAATTGGAGGTATAGGAATTAATAATTCACGAATATCACTTTGTGTAATATTGTTTGCTAGTCCTTCTGCACCACTCACAAACTGTAAAATTTGCTGTCGAATAATTAATGATCCCATTGTGATGACAAAAAAGTTAGCATCAGAAATTTCAGTATTAAGCCTAAGCCTAAAAATTTTGTCTGACAGCAACAGTCTTTCATTAGGTTGATTTTCTACAAGTGCTACTGAACCTATTAAGTCTGTAGATCCACTTGCACGAGACATCAGAATATCATCTTTTTTTACCTCAATTTCTAAGGGTATCTCAATTTCAGGAGGCAGAGTTTTGTTTTCTTGAGGATTAAAAATACCACCATTGACACATCCTGTTTTTAATACTCCCCATTCTCCTTCCTGTGCTGGAAAGTTATAACATTGTGGTGAAAAGCCAGTATCAATACCATGTATCAAAAACTTGATTCTTTTAATATTCCAATGTTTTGGAATATGTCCAATCCATTCAACACCAGAATCACGCATAGGAACATCAGGATTTAACCCACAAGTGATAACATTAGTAATTAAGGATTGACGCTTTTCTGTTAGTAAATCAAGCAGACGTTCTTTAGCTGAGATGAGTGTGTCTATTTTGGCAGTTTCATGATCAAGGTAATTTGCGAGTGTTTTTTGTAATTTTATTGATGGCAAAATAACTTTTATTCCCGCCATAACATCATTCATTAATTTCGGATTAATATCCTTACGCACAAAAAATTTTGTTTGTACGGAAAGAGCATAATTTAGAAAATCAATGTCAACTTCAAGATTATTTTTAATTTTAAGAGTACCGCAAACATTAGTACAACTAAACAAACCTGACCTTCTAAACACAGTTCCTGCATTTGCACCATCTGTTGTCCATGTTAGATAATCACCTTCAAAATCATAGGTTGCTATTTTTCCCAATTCACCATTATTTTCTGTTTGCGAAGAATATACAGGATAAATGCCTGGATTCTGAGCAATATCTTCATTGCTAATAACACGACCACGGCCTACAACACATAAATGAGATATTCTACGAACGACCCAATCATAAGGCTTTTTAGGAGTTGCCAGAATACCAGTTTCAATAAATTCCTTGCTTTTAGTTAAATCCATTTATGCTATGACCTCACGTAGCAAAGTCATAAACTCTTCTTCCATACGCTTAATATCAGCATCAATTTCAGCCAAAGGTCGAGGAGGAGTATATTGATAAAAATACCGATTAAAATTAATCTCATAAGCACTGCGGATTTTATCACCATCTGCCCACGCATCACCTACGTGCGGCTCAACTTCACGGTGGAAATATCCCACAATTTCATCAGTTAAAGAGACATTTTCAAAATCCCGTAGTTGCGTATCTGGCTCATACATCCGCTCCATTTTGCCTTTAGCATCCCGAAACCAACCCCAAACACGCGCATTAGGTTCATTAGTTGCTGGACGTTGCCTGAGAATAACCCTCTCCGCTTCTGCATTACGCTCCGTAAAAACATCCCGAAACAGTTTGCTTTCTGCTTTTTTCCACTTGTTGCCACGTTGCTTAATTAGAGCATCCATGAGTTTATCAAACTCACTCCAATTAGGACGGGGTTCTCTTCCTAATTCTCTATCTATCGCTTGTACATCATCTAACAAGTGAGGAACAGCATCTAAAAATCGGCTCTTGCGTTCTACATCCATTTGATAAAGCAAACGTAACGGTCTTTCAATGGGAACACGATTATAACCAAAATCCTCATTATCGAAAATCTTGGAAAATTCATTTTCCTCAAAATTTCCATACAGTTCGACAATATCAGCGATTTGATTAGGTTCTCCTTCTTCTTTCTCACCTATCTTGCGGCGTTTATTCCCCAAACTGCGACGCATTTGTACATAAAAATTCCGAGCATCAATCAACTGAATTTTTTTCTTCCGCTCTGACTGTTTGCGATTAGTAACAATCCAAATATAAGTACCAATTCCAGTATTGTAAAACATCTGCTCTGGCAAAGCTATAATCGCTTCTAGCCAGTCATTTTCAATCACCCATTTACGAATTTCACTTTCACCACTACCCGCACCACCAGTAAATAAAGGTGAACCATTGAAAACAATTGCCAAACGTGAGCCATTTTTCCCCGCTTCCGGCTGATATGGCTCAAACTTACTAATCATGTGTTGTAAGAATAGCAATGAGCCATCATTAACTCGCGGTGTACCTGCACCAAACCTACCAGCAAAACCAAATTTTTCGTGTTCTCGTTGCAACTCTTTTTGTTGTCTTTTCCAGTCCACCCCAAAGGGTGGATTAGCAAGAAAATAATCAAAATGCTCACCATAATATTGATCGTTAATTAGTGAGTCACCATAACGAATATCACTTTTATCATTACTTTTTAATAACAAATCTGAAGCAGCAATAGCATAAGCACGGGGGTTAAAATCCTGCCCAAATACCCACAATTTTGCAGTTTCATGGTGTTTATATAAATAATTCTGTGCTTCTGCCAGCATTCCACCAGTACCACAAGTTGGATCAAGGAGTTTGCGAATAATCCCCGGCTGAGTCAAAATATCATCATCAGGATCAAATAAAATATCTACCATCAAGCGAATTACTTCTCTTGGTGTAAAGTGATCACCTGCTGTTTCATTAGCTGCTTCATTAAATCTACGAATTAAATTTTCAAATAACAACCCCATATCGGTATTATTAACACCATCAGGATGGAGATTAACATCACAAAACTTAGAAACAACGAGATAAAGAATATTTGCCTCGCGCATCCTTTCAATTTCCGCAGTAAATTCAAATTTCTCGAAAATTTCGTAAACGTTTTTTGAGAAACCTTTAATGTAGCTAATGAGATGTTGCTCTATATTGTCAGGATCACCTTTAAGCTGCTCAAAATTAAGTTCTGAACGATTATGAAACCGTTGCCCTGCCACATTATTCAAAATTGCATCTGGGACATTACCCTTGAATGTGGGTGTATCCTCCCGCCTGTGATATTCTGCTAATACTTGGGGTTTAGTTGAAGCAAGCACACAATCAAAACGACGCAGCACCGTCATTGGTAACATTACGCGCTCGTATTGCGGTGGGCGATATGGCCCCCGTAACA
Organism: Anabaena sp. UHCC 0187; assembly: GCF_009712035.1. Taxonomy (GTDB): domain Bacteria; phylum Cyanobacteriota; class Cyanobacteriia; order Cyanobacteriales; family Nostocaceae; genus Dolichospermum. The sequence goes on from NZ_VILB01000011.1 coordinate 154,499, forward strand.
AGTCAGCAATTTGCCAAATGAAGTTGGAGAGTTGGTGATGGTCTGTCATGTGCGTCTGTTATTGATCTGCCTATTATATCCACATTTCAGGTAAGCGGAACGTAATACTAAAACAGATTGCACTGGCAAAGTCACCGTGTCAAGAGTGGGGATGGTGGGATACGTCAGCTTGTTGGAAGTGGGAAAGGCGCGATCGCCACTGATGGTTTTTTTCTGCGATCTCTACCCTCACTATAAGCATCGCACTTTTACCTCCCCTCTGACTTACCACCAGCAGGGGAATCTTTTTTTTGCAACCAATCTCTAATGGCCTCCTCCAAAGCCGCAGTTTGCGTCACTTCCAGACGCGCACAGGCAATTTCAAAAGCGATTTTTATGTCTTTAGGGACTCTTCCCCTAACCTCTCTAGTTTCTTCTGCCATCCTAATTAGAAGCCCAAGCTTGCGGCTTTTATTTTTGCACAGTCTTTGAGAAAAAAAACATTTGCGCTATTGCGTCATTGCGTCATTACGCTATAATTAGAGGAAGTAAAAAAATAATCAACAATCATGTTACGTTTCTCAAATCCACAAAATTAAAGACACCATGAGCGTTATTACAATTCAATGTCGCTTAGTTGCTGAAGAAGACAGCCTCCGTCAACTATGGGAATTGATGACTGAAAAAAATACACCATTCATCAATGAAATTTTGCTACAGATAGGAAAACACCCAGAATTTGAAACTTGGCTAGAAAAAGGTAGGATACCTGCTGAATTACTCAAAACACTGGGTAATTCCCTCAAAACTCAAGAACCTTTTACTGGACAACCTGGACGTTTTTACACCTCAGCAATTACTTTAGTGGATTATCTATATAAATCCTGGTTTGCTTTACAGAAACGAAGAAAGAACCAAATAGAAGGGAAACAGCGTTGGTTAAAAATGCTCAAAAGTGATCAAGAACTTGAGCAAGAAAGTCAATCTAGCTTAGACGTAATCCGTACTAAAGCTACTGAACTTCTTAGCAAATTTACCCCTCAGTCCGATAGCGAAGCGCTCCGTAGGAATCAAAATGACAAACAGAAAAAGGTAAAAAAGACTAAAAAACCCACAAGAGCCAAAACATCTTCACTTTTCAAAATTCTTCTAAACACTTATGAAGAAACAGAAGAACCTCTTACTCGTTGCGCTTTAGCATATCTACTCAAAAATAACTGTCAAATTAGTGAACTGGATGAAAACCCAGAAGAATTTACTAGAAATAAACGCAGAAAAGAAATAGAAATTGAGCGATTAAAAGATCAACTCCAAAGTCGCATCCCCAAAGGTAGAGATTTGACAGGAGAAGAGTGGTTAGAAACCTTAGAAATTGCTACCTTGAATGTTCCGCAAAATGAAAATGAAGCAAAAGCATGGCAAGCAGCACTTTTAAGAAAAACTGCTAATGTGCCATTTCCTGTGGCTTACGAATCTAACGAGGATATGACATGGTTCAAGAATGATAAAAATCGTCTCTTTGTGCGGTTCAATGGCTTGGGAAAACTTACCTTTGAGATTTACTGCGATAAACGTCATTTGCACTACTTCCAACGCTTCCTAGAGGATCAAGAAATTCTACGCAATAGTAAAAGGCAACACTCAAGCAGTTTGTTTACTCTACGCTCAGGAAGAATTTCTTGGTTGCCAGGTGAAGAAAAAGGTCAAGCTTGGAAAGTAAATCAACTCAATTTCTATTGTTCTTTAGATACTCGGATGCTGACTACCGAAGGAACTCAACAGGTAGTTGAGGAGAAAGTTACAGCAATTACCGAAATTTTAACTAAAACAAAACAGAAAGATGATCTCAACGATAAACAACAAGCTTTTATCACTCGTCAGCAATCAACACTGGCTCGAATTAATAACCCTTTTCCTCGTCCCAGCAAACCTAATTATCAAGGTAAATCCTCTATCTTAATAGGTCTTAGTTTGGGACTAGAAAAACCAGTCACAGCGGCTGTGGTAAATGTTGTTAAAAATGAAGTTATAGCTTATCGCAGTGTTAAACAATTACTTGGTGAAAACTATAATTTACTAAATCGTCAGCGACAGCAACAGCAACGCCTCTCTCACGAACGCCACAAAGCCCAAAAACACAATGCACCCAACTCTTTTGGTGAATCAGAATTAGGGCAATATGTGGATAGATTATTGGCTGATGAAATAATTGCGATCGCCAAAACTTACCAAGCAAACAGCATTGTTTTACCAAAACTGCGTGATATGCGGGAGCAAATCAGTAGTGAAATTCAATCCAGAGCAGAAAACAAATGCCCTGGTTACAAAGAAGGCCAACAGAAATATGCCAAAGAATATCGAATAAACGTTCATCGCTGGAGTTATGGACGATTAATAGAGAGTATCAAATCCCAAGCAGCACAAGCCGGAATTGCAATAGAAACTGGAACACAGCCAATCAGAGCGAGTTCACAGGAAAAAGCACGAGATTTAGCTGTCTTTACCTATCAAGAACGTCAAGCTGCACTAATTTAGTTTACTAATCCGAACCTTGAAAATATAATATAGATACAATAGCGCCGTAGTTCATGCTCCTTGGAGTCTCTGTACTATGAAAAATCTGGCTTAGTTTGGCAGTTGGAAGACTGTCATGCTTTCTGAGCCTGGTAGCTGCCCGCTTCTGATGCTGCTGTCGCAAGACAGGATAGGTGCGCTCCCAGCAATAAGAAGTAAGGCTTTTAGCCATAGTCGTTATTTATAACGATGTGGATTTCCACAGTGGTGGCTACTGAATCACCCCCTTCGTCGGGGGAATCCTCCCAAATCTTTTTTTGGCGAACCATAAGCGGGGTCAAAAACCCTGGGGATCTGCCAAAACCTTGAATCCCTTGTCTAGTATTGATTTGACTCATTTGAAGAGTGATGAATGTCCTCCATTGAGAGCAAAAAAAACAGATTTTTTAACAGGTTTGCCAAAATCGTATCTGGAAACCTGTATTGGCAAGGGTCTAGACGGGCGCGGTTTCAACTACCATCCCGACTAGGGGTGGGTTGAAAGTGGTGGCAACTCTGATCTGTGTTGGGCTAGGGAAGTTTCAACTACCATCCGGACTAGGGGTGGGTTGAAAGTTTGCGGTATGAAAACACAGACAAGCAGGATTTACGTTTCAACTACCATCCCGACTAGGGGTGGGTTGAAAGGTAGGTGAACCGTGCCAGGGGAGTGGCAATATTTCAGTTTCAACTACCATCCCGACTAGGGGTACTAGGGGTGGGTTGAAAGCAGAACGAATCAAGTTCTTGGTTTATCCGTCTTTGGATTACACAAATTTTGTCAAATGGGAGAGGGTTGAAAGGTGCATCCGACCTGTAAAGATATTGAATCTTACAAGCCTAGAACGAAAATATTATTTAATTGTGATAATTATGTAATTGGGTTTTGCACAAGTATTCACCAACTTTTTGAAGTAATATGATTGTGTTGATAATTAATTCCAAACAATCCTACGACATTCAAGGGTAAACGAAACGACATTAATTTGCGAAAACTCAGAATAATTAAATTAACTCTGAAAAACAACCACCGCGACACTAATTTGCGAAGAACGACATTAATTTGCGAACTGCGACATATAATGTGCGAATGTACAAATAGGCCAGCAGTTGGATTTGAACCTACGACCTTCCGATTACAAGTCGGATGCACTACCACTGTGCTATGCTGGCGATTTTGGTAAGAAGGTTTTTAATTGCCTCACCGATTTCATATTATAGCATAGGCATATGGTTTGTCTAGAGGGTAAGCAAAATATTTTTCAAAGTTGCCAAAAATCGGGAAAACTAGCCTCTATGCTGTAGATTGATGCAAAAATATTTGGTACAGTGCAATTTTGTATTCCTGGTGACACGGCTAAACGAAGGCGCAGAAACATTTGTTCTTTATAGATAATCAAGCATGGCAGCATTGATAGGCAGAGATTTATTAAGTCTGGCGGATCTGAGTTCTGGAGAACTGCAAGAACTTCTGGAATTGGCTACTCAACTAAAGTCGGAAAAACTGAAGCTGCATTGTAATAAGGTTCTAGGTTTGTTATTTTCCAAAGCCTCAACACGCACTAGAGTCAGTTTTACAGTCGCAATGTACCAACTGGGAGGACAGGTAATTGATCTTCATCCCAATGTCACTCAGGTGAGTCGAGGAGAACCTATCCAGGATACGGCTAGGGTGTTAGATCGTTATTTGGATGTTTTAGCAATTCGTACCTTTGCTCAACAGGAGTTGGAAACTTTTGCCAAATATGCGAAAATTCCTGTGATTAATGCCCTCACAGATTTAGAACACCCTTGTCAAATATTGGCTGATTTACTTACCATTCAAGAAAAATTTGGGACTTTAGCAGGTTTAACTTTAACCTATGTCGGTGATGGGAATAATGTCGCTAATTCCTTGATGTTAGGTTGCGCTTTGGTGGGAATGAATGTCAGAATCGCTTTTCCGTCAGGATATGCCCCAGATGCAGAAATTGTGGAAAAAACTAGGGAAATAGCTAATAAAAAAACTGAAGTTATCTTGACTCATGATCCCGAAGCGGCAGCCAAAGGTGCGTCTGTACTTTATACTGATGTTTGGGCAAGCATGGGACAGGAAACGCAAGCCAATAACCGTTTCCCTGTTTTTCAACCTTATCAAATTTCTCAACAATTATTAAGTCTTGCAGATCCAGAAGCAATTGTTTTACACTGTTTACCAGCCCATCGTGGTGAAGAAATTACGGAAGAAGTAATTGAAGGTTCACAATCACGGGTTTGGGATCAGGCTGAAAATCGCCTCCACGCTCAAAAAGCTTTACTTGCAAGTATTCTTGGGGCAAAATAACAATATTGGTAATGGGTAATTGGTAATTGGTAATTTTCCCTGTCACCTGTTACCTGTTACCTGTCACCTATTAACATGAATATTTAATTAAAGCTTGTTAAGGGAAGATTTTTGTAGTACCAATGTTCTATGGGCATTTATTATTTACTTCCCGAAAAAATTATGGAACGTCTCACAGATCCGCAAAAAGAACTATATGAATGGTTGGTAGAATATATCAGGTTGAATCAACATTCTCCCTCAATTCGCCAAATGATGCAAGGGATGAATTTGAAATCTCCCGCACCCATTCAAAGTCGGTTGGAACATTTACGCAATAAGGGCTACATTGGCTGGAATGAAGGTAGGGCAAGAACTTTGCGGATACTTCATCCTGCAAAACTTGGTGTACCAATTTTAGGAACTATTGCCGCAGGTGGTTTAATTGAACCCTTCACAGATGCGGTGGAACATTTGGATTTGGGTAATTTATCATTACCGCCCCAAAGCTATGCTTTAAGAGTCGCTGGGGATAGTATGATTGAAGATTTGATTGCAGATGGTGATGTGGTATTTTTGCGTCCTGTAGCTGAACCAAATCAGTTAAAAAACGGAACTATTGTGGCTGCAAGGGTGGAAGGACACGGAACAACTTTAAAACGCTTTTATCGCCATGATGATCTTGTCACTCTCAAGCCGGCAAATCGGAATTATCATCCCATAGAAGTATCGGCAATGGAAGTAGAAGTCCAAGGTTCTTTGGTGGGCATTTGGCGTAACTATAACTAAAAAATGTTCAGTTGTAGACTGTAGGGGTTTCGCAGTGCTAAACCCCTACCGATAATCACCAATTACGAATTACCAAATTTATGTACCTGACGCGAAATGCAGTACCGAAATTGCCGACTTTTAAACTCAAATTACCTTATGCGGGGGAGAAAAAAGGCAGTTATCAAGTTAATAAATCATTACCGGGATTTCCGAAAATGCCTTTATCTCTGCAATTGCGGGGATATCAACGCCAAGCCGTGACTAGCTGGTTTGCTAATCATGGCAGAGGGACATTAAAAATGGCTACTGGTAGTGGTAAGACTATTACTGCATTAGCGATCGCTTGTGAATTGTACCAGCAAATTGGTTTACAAGTCTTGTTGGTGGTGTGTCCCTATCGTCATCTTGTTACCCAGTGGGGCAGAGAATGTGAGAAATTTAACTTACAGCCGATTTTAGCCTTTGATAATTTACGCAGTTGGCAAAGTCAACTTTCTACACAAATCTATAATCTGTCTTCTGGTTTTCAAGATTTCGTGACGGTAATTACCACTAACTCGACTTTAATTGGTGATGGTTTTCAGACGCAACTGAAATATTTCCCCCCAAAAACATTGATTATTGGTGATGAAGCCCATAATTTAGGCGCACCGAAGTTAGAGGAAAGTTTACCCCGGAAAGTAGGTTTACGTCTAGCTTTATCAGCCACACCAGAAAGATATTTTGATGATGATGGCACAGAATCTTTATTAGATTATTTTGGGAATATTCTTCAACCTGAATTTAGCTTACAAGATGCAATTTCTCAAGGGGCATTAGTCCATTATATCTATAATCCAGTGTTGGTAGAATTAACGGAAACTGAGAGTATCGCTTATTTAAAACTAACCAAAAAAATTGGGCGTTCTCTTCTTTATCGAGATCGAGATATGGGAGAAGCAGGAGATTTTGAAGACAACGAAGATATCAAATCATTATTAATGCAAAGGGCGCGGTTAGTTGGTACAGCAGAAAATAAATTAATAGCCTTACAAGAATTAATGGAAAATCGTCTGGAAACTACCCACACATTATTTTATTGTAGTGATGGTTCGCAAGAAATTGGACAACGTTATTCTCTGCGTCAACTCAAAGCTGTTGCTCAAATTTTGGGAGGAGAATTAGGTTATAAAGTCAGTACCTACACAGCAAATACTTCTTTAGAGGAAAGGGAAACTTTACGCCGGCAATTTGAAAGTGGAGAATTACAGGGTTTAGTGGCAATTCGGTGTTTAGATGAAGGTGTGGATATTCCCGCAATTCAAACCGCAGTAATTTTATCAAGTTCAGGAAATCCCCGGCAATTTATCCAACGTCGGGGACGGGTTTTGCGTCCTCACCCTGGTAAGGAACGGGCAACGATTTTTGATATGATTGTTTTACCACCGGATTTGGATAGGGAAACTATTGAAGTGGAACGGAATTTATTAAAGAAGGAATTACGGCGGTTTGTGGAATTTGCTGATTTAGCTGATAATGCTGGGGAAGCGAGAATGAAGTTATTAGCTTTGCAAAAACGATATGGGTTATTGGATATTTAATAAAGTCAAAAAACTCTAAAAAAGAAATAAAAAATTACCATGAAAATTAAAAGCTTTATTATTCTGATTCTGCTTGTTTAATTATCTCTAAAGGTAACTCTAGCACTTCTGCAATTTGCTCATGGTTTAAGCCAAAATACCGTCTTTTTACCCATCAATTACCTATTTCCCGATCTATCATTATAGATAAATTACCACATTTAATTTATTTCAGTGAAAAATCAATATTTAAGTAGTTCTATTGGGGTTATTATCTCTTTCAAGAGTTCATGATAGTCAGCATATCCTAATCTTTTAGCAAGAGTGATTGCATAAAGCTTGACCCTTTCTATTTTGTTGCTCTCTATTGCGTCTGCCAGTTTGTCAGTCAACGTTAATGTAGTTTCTTGATCGATCTTTTCTTTCTCAGCTATGGCTCTAAATTTCTCTGTCTCTGCTTTTGTATCTTCATGCGAACCACCTAATTGCCACACTACACCTCCTAAAAATTCTATCTCTTGAGATGAATTTCTAATCAATGTGAATAGGCAAATTTGATAATTACATGGTAAAGACAGGGAAGTATATCTATTATTAAAAACAAAATTAATAGTGCTTTGATCTGAAATATTTGTATTTACTAGTGGTTTTGGTAAGCTAGATTGGCTTTCTTTAGTCTCTTGAGCTATAGCCGGATGGGTCATTATGGCGATAGTAGCGGTCAAACTAGCAATGTATTTTAGACGCATGGGTAAAACCTCAATCTTGTGGTGATGAGTTCGATTTGTATCTTTTTAAGTGCAGCAAAAGACAAATATTTACTTTCCACAAATAGCTATTAAAAATAATCTAAATCATAATATTTACTTTATTTTAAATATTTTGAATATGCTTTTTCCATTAAGAAATCCAAAAATAATAATTTATTCTGTCAAATGTCAATCACCCGCACATAAATAGCCCGTGCTATTTCCCGATCTATAGTCATAGATAAACCACCACATTTAATCACAAAAGTGGGAAATTGCTGTTCTACAGTAATCGTATTTCCTGTTTTAATTCCCATTAATATCAGCTTTTTTCTAATCGTCTCATCTTGACTTTGACAAACAGTAACTATTCCTACTTCTCCTGATTTCAACAATTCTAAAGAACAGCCCATAACAGTAAAAGGGGTAAACATTGGATTATCAAAATAAAAAGCGAAAATTGAAATGATGAAAGATGATAAACATCCTCCATCATTGTTAAAGTTAGAGGGTTTAGCAATGCTAAACCCCTACAGATATTGTATTAAGCAAGATAAGGTTCTTGGTGGGTTTTGATTGTGCAGTTAGAACGGGGGTAGGTAACACACAATAAAGCGAATCCTTTGCCCATTTGCTCATCATCTAGGAAGACTTGATCGTCTTGATTGATTTCACCTTCAACAATCTTACCTACACAGCTAGAACAAGAACCAGAGTGACAGGAGAAAGGTAATTCAACCCCAGCTTCTTCTGCTGCGTCTACAATATTAGTGTCTTCATCACACTCAATTGTGGTGTCAAAATCTTCTTTTTTGCTAATTAATCTTACTTGATAGGTCGCCATTTTCCAATTCTCCTCAAACGTGAATGAAGTGAGTTTTTGAGTTAGTTAAGTTTCCCCGGCTGAGTTCAAAATTCAAAATGAAAGGCTTAATTTTTGAAGTTTGAACTATTGGCCGCAAGGTACACCATCAGGAGTACCATCATTGGTTTTAAAAGACTTACCGCAACCGCAGGTATCAGTTGCATTGGGATTGGAAAACTTGAAACCGCTGTCCATGACTCCCTCAACAAAATCAACTACCACACCTGCTAATAACGGCGCACTTTTAGCATCAACGTAAATCAACACATTTCCTTGTTGAGATACGACATCATCAGGTTGGGGCTTACTGGTAATTTCGATGCCATACTCGTAGCCACTGCAACCACCGTCTTTAACGGAGATGCGGACACCCTTTTTAGCGTCTTCGGTTGCAGAACCTTTTAAAAAAGCCCGCAGACGAAATTCAGCCTTTTCTGTTAAAGTAACAGTCATTTTGTTTCCTATTCTGTAGCGAATATTCTGATTTGGAATGTGGATTTTGAAAGAAATGGTACTTTAGGAATCACCAAAAAATAAATTACCCAATTTTGTGGGATGGGCATCCTGCCCGTCCTTAATGATTAGCGGGCAAGATGCCCGCACCACAAGATTTTGGGTATTGTTTTTATTGGAAGTCCCTTAGACCGTTGCAGTTTGAGATTGGGAATATCTCCAAGGGGCTGTATTACCGCAGACTGGACAATTGCGATCGCGGTGAGAACGGCGTTTAGCAAATTCCATTCGGTTCAAATCAATCGTCAGCAACTCTGACAACAGCGGTTGACTAAAACCAGTAATCAGCTTCACAGCTTCCAACGCCGTCAAACAAGCCAAAGTCCCAGAAACAGCCCCCAGCACAGAAAACCCGCGCCGATCCCAATCCGGCTTTTCTGGAAACAGACAGGATAAACAAGGCGTAACACCAGGAATAATCGTGGTGAGGTAAGCCTCCATTCCATCCATAGCCGCCTCCACCATCGGCTTACGCCAGCGGACACAGGCTGCATTTAACAAATTGCGTTCAGTGAAATTGTGAGCGCAATCCAAAGCCATATCCGCCGACTGCACCAACTCATCCACATTTTCGGCGGTAATGTAATCGTGAATTACATCCACTTGGACATCGGGATTGATGGCTTTGAGGGTTTCTTGGGCTTTAAATACTCTGGGTTTACCCACCCAGTCATCAGTCATTAAAACCTGACGATTCATATCATCCAGCCGCAAATCTCCACCCCGGACTAGGATTAGCCGCCCAACGCCCGCTACTGCTAGGTAAAGCGCCGCCGTACCGCCTAATCCACCCACACCCGACACCAAAACAGTCGCTGATTTCAGGCGCTTTTGAGCTAATTCGCCAAAATTAGGAAGCATCATTTGACGACTATAGCGTTCCAATTCGGTAGGCGTTAGGTTGATCACTTTTTAACTCCTAATCTGAGGTGATTTCTGTCAGGGTGACAACATTTTTTCGCTTATCATTAAATACCTTGAACAACTTTTGTTCATGGGGTGTAGATTCTATAAACACCTGATAAGCTTGTTGCAAAGCTGTGCAATATTTCTCTAATCTTTCTGCGTCACTTATCTGGGGATAACTATCATCAATTTGACTCATGAATTGAGAAAACTTTTTCAAAATATGTAAACGATTGACATTTACAAATTTTTGATCGTAGGGCAGCTTAAAAAAGATAAAAAACTCTTCTGCATCTACAAGCTTCTTGAATTCATCAATATTCGTACTCATTTAGAATTCTCCATTTTTTTGAGTTGTTGCTTGAGTCCATCTAACTGACAGTAGATTTCATAAGTTGCAGCAGCAACATCCATCAGTTTTTCGTAGTCTGTGGGCAAACCTTCCGCTAAATCATGCAGATCCATTTTCATTTGACCTGCTTTACTATTTAGCTTTTTGATCTTGGTTGTGATTTCTTCAATCGTCATTGGTCATTGGTCATTGGTAATTGGTGATTGGTAATTGGTAATTCTTGCCCAGTCCCCAGTCCCCAATTATTAAAGATTTCCTACTTCGGGAAAGCGCTTGGCTAAATCAATGCCTTTCTCCACAAATTTTGCGCCTTCTTCGTCTAATTTCTCGAAAGAATCAAAACCAAAACGGTGAGCATCACGTAAGGTTTTTACAGTTAATAATAAGCGTCCAGAAAATATTAAAGCCCAGCCGAAACCCTCATGTCCCAATTCAACAACCACGTTGGAAATGAGTCCGGTTTCCTTTTCAATACTGGATGCTATAGCCCGAAAAAAGGCATTTATCCGGGAAAGAGTTGCGGGATCAATTTCACCTTCTACGGAAATTTCCCGTTTCTTTTGTTTAGTAACAATATAGGGTTTGAGGATTAATTCATCAGTCCAACTCCGGTAAAAACCATAGCTATCTTGCGCCCGGATTTGTTGAACTAATGATTTATGGAAAGGCGTTAAAACTACCTCTGAATTGTTACCAGTTCCATTTACGTCATTTGTACTCATAATGTTGCTTCTTTCTCAAGTTCTTCAGCAAAACTAAGTTTTTTCTGGACCAAAGCTTTCCGTAACCAAGGTGGAGGATTACCCTTGAGAGTTTTAACTAATTTGTTGAGAATGTCTTCAATCTTTTCCTCTTCAGATTTAGCCTTCACTGGGGTTACACTCTTCTTAATTAAACGAGCGGCTGCACTACCACCAATAGCGACAACATAAACAATAGTACAATCATTAAGAGCCTGAAGTTTAGGGGTAATTTTATCTTCATTACCATCTTCCTTCAAATCACCTTCAAACTTGAGAGTTTCAACGAATTCATATCCGTTGTCGGAAATTTCATAAACATCAATTTCCTTAGCCCAACCAAAGTGAGCATTAACATGAATTCGGTCAGTTGTCGTAAAAGCAATTTTCACTTTCATTTGTCCTTTGTTAGTTGTCAGTTATCAGTTGTCCTTGTGTATGAAGATGCTCTGAATTAAGATAAACGAACCGCAGAGGCACAGAGGACACAGAGATGGAAAAAATGGTATCAGGTGTTATTTGTTGATTACTGATGACCATTGGTTCATCATTGATGATTCTTCTTGTTCTATGAAGAGGTTTCCTATGCCAAAAAGAAGCTCGATAGTACCGCGATAGCCTACTTTGGTAAATAGACCATTTCCTAAACGGTCGTAGATGGGAATACCTAAACGATAGAGCGGAATAGAAAGGCGTTTAGAGATGGTATTTACATGAGAATTACCAATCAATAAATCAGAACCTAACGCCAAGTTTTCAAAATCCTCTAAATCACCAATGGTGACATTCTCGATAGGAAGTGATTCAAGTAATGGGGAACGAGTTGTGGTGACTGCATTGTGAATTTCTGCCCCCATTGATTGCAAAAATCCCACCATTGTCCACAACAAATCCGGTTCTAAGGCTAAAGATACTCGTTTGGAACTAAAATAAAAGTGAGTATCTAACATTGCATCTTGCAATTGCCGACGTTGACGGCGATATTTTTCAGGAACGGGATTTCCACTTAATAAAGATAACTTTTGCAGAAATTGATCTACAGGTTCTAATCCTGTTAAATCTCTAAATACTTGATAGTTAGTTCCAAACCGTTCCTCTAAAATTTTCGCCGCCCCCAACATACTTTCACCTAATGCTAAGGTAAAAGCCGAACTACCTAAAGAACGTAATTCTTTTAAAGTTGTGCCACTAGCAGTTATAGCAGTATAACCATCTTCCAAATGTCCATCTAAAGAAGCTCCCAAATCAGGTACAAATATTGGTTCTAAACCAAAAGCTGTCACCATTTCTCGAACTTCTTGGACATCTCCAGGAGTGAGGGCAGCACCTGCTAGAATGGTGATTTGTTCTGGTTTAATTCCCCCTGCTTTGGGAATTTCTTTAACTATACTTTCTACTGCAACTGCAAAACCGTCTTGTAATGCACCTTTAAAATCGGGAGTGGGAGCAAAAATAATGGCTAAATGATTAAGTTCAGGGTGACGTTCTCGAATATCTTTCAAGAACATTTCAATATCATCACCTCTAGTTTCTGTTAACCCAGTGGTACACAAACCAATAATTTCCGGTTGTACCTTTTCCACTAAAGTGAGAATAGCTTGTTCAACATTTTCCTCACCACCCAAAATAGTAGTTACTTCCGTCATTGCGGTAGTTGCAAGAGGAATTGCTTCCCGAAAATGTCGAACCAAAACCACTTTTGCAAACGCCGTACAACCCTGAGAACCATGAAATAAAGGCATAGTTCCCTTCAAACCCAAAAAAGCCAAAGAAGCGCCTAAAGCCTGACTTTGTTTGAGGGGGTTTACAGTCAGAGACTTTTCTGGAACAATTGCGATCGCCATAATAACTATAATCTCAATAATCTCAAAGTATTTCTTCCTTTGCGTCTTTGCTCCTTAGCGCCTTTGCGCGAAACAAAAACAAGCAATTATTCCCAAGGAGCCGGCTTACGAATTTGCTCCCAAACAGGACTATATAAAGCCTCAGTCAACTCCCGCGCCATTTCCACCATACCCACATAACCAGCATAGGGATGATGACGTTCTTGGTTAATATCTAAAAAGGGAACTCTCGCTTTCAAAGCAGTATATTGATTTCTGCCCCCCGCAATAAGCATATCTGCGTTAGTTTCTTCAATTAATTTTAGGAGTTCGGAGGCGTTCCCCTTCTCCAGCATAATGCCATCATTACCCAACAAATTTTTGATTTTTGCTTTATCTTCTTCTGTACTTTTGCGGGTACTTGTGGCCACAACTTCAATTCCCAAATCCTTCGCAGCGGAAATAATTGACCAACTTTTCACACCACCAGTATAGAGAACAACGCGCTTACCTTTCAACTTGGCTCGATAGGGAGCAAGGGCAATATCTAAAGCCGCAGTTTCTTCAGCAATTAACTTTTCTGTGCGTTCCTGCAAATCAGCATCACCTAATTTAGCAGCTACAGTTCGCAGACAACGATTAATATCTTTAATTCCATAAAATGACTCTTCAATGTAAGGAATTTCATAACGTTCCTGCATTTTTCGCGCCATATTTAATAACGCCCGTGAGCAGATCATGACATTTAATTTAGCCCGGTGAGCATAACGCACTTCTTCATAACGAGCATCACCAGTAATTTTTGATAAAACCCGAATTCCTAACTTTTCAAATAAACTTAAAACCCCCCACATTTCCCCGGCAATATTGTACTCACCGATAACATTAATATCATAAGGTGTGGTATATTCAGGTTCAGCAGTGCCGACTACATATTCTAGTAAAGATTCACCACCAAAGCGATTACCTAAGTTTTTACTGCCAATAAATCCGGGAGCAATAACAGGAATTACCGGAGTACCAATTTTTTCCGCTGCTACCTTACAAACTGCATCAACATCATCACCAATTAAGGCTGTAACGCAGGTAGCGTAAACAAAAATAGCCGCAGGTTGGTAGCGTTCTTTTAGTTCTAAAATCGCCTTATAAAGCTTTTTCTCACCACCGAAAATTACATCATTTTCACCCACATCGGTAGTAAAACCTGTTTTATAAAGCATGGGTCCAGAAGACAGACTACCACGACTTCCCCAGGAATTTCCCGCGCAAGCAATGGGACCATGTACCAAGTGAGCAGCATCAGTAATTGGCACTAAAGCAATCATCGCTCCATCAAAGGCACAACCACCTTGAGCCGCACCGGGTTGAGCCTGTTGAGTACAAGATTTATTTTTCTTTTCTCCCTGTTTCTTTTGATTATGTTCGCATCCTGATTCACTCAGCAATTCGTTAATTTTACTTTGGGTGACTTTCATTTTTATTCTGGTGCTAGATGGAGTTTACTACCATGACAAATCTTGCTTAAATCCATCATCAAGATGATGATTTTTACAAAAATATTTCAAATCAATAAAAATTATTTGTGGAACTATTTACAGCATTATTTATTTCTTGCTTTCTGCCTATAGGGGAAAGATAATAGAAACTTGCTGTAATAGTGAACAAGTGAGAAATATCTCACAAATAATTTAGGATTACCACAGGATATAATAAATATAATAATTCTAATTCCCCGAAAATAACCAAGTTTTTATACTTAGCTTGGATTGATTTTTAGATTTTCTGCAAAATCTGATTAACTTAATATTTACACAGATAAACTTTCAAAAAAGATATGTATTTATCTGTATTTTCTAGGGGTGGGATTTTCATAACATTTGGTTTTGCAAGAGAAAATAGAAAATTTATTGTATTGAAGGTAAGATAAAGCACGCGCTAAGAGATTAATTTTGCTGGAACTTATTTCAAAATTCATCCGTCCGGTAGATGAAAGGAACAAAGAGCATCGGCTAGGATTGGAATTAGAACTTGAAATAGGGGATGGGATTTTAGGTAAATTGCCTAAGTCCCAATCCCCTTTGTCTATTTTTCAGCGAAAGGAAACCGAAAGGGTGGGGAAACCCCACCCCTACAGACATTCTTAACGAATTAAGTCGTAGGAAATGTCGGTCTTACCAGCAACGTTGGTGGTGCGGTCAATTTCTTCAAATACTGTGTTAACAATCCAGTTCAACAGGTTGATTATACCTTTGTAACCAACTGTTGCGTAACGGTGGTAGTGGTGACGATCCATGATAGGATAACCAATTCTGACCAAAGGTACACCACAATCGCGCCACAGGTACTTACCGTAGGAGTTACCAATCAATAGGTCTACGGGTTCGGTGAACAACAAGGAGCGTAAGTGCCACAAGTCTTTACCACCCCAGATTTTAGCGGACTTACCGAAGGCGCTAGAATCTAACAATGCTTGCAATTCTTTCTCGAATACGTCATTGGTGTTGTGAACCAAGATGTGTACTGGTTCAGCACCCATTTCCAACATGAAACCAACTACGCTGTAAACTAGGTCAGGATCACCGTAGATAGCGAAACGCTTACCATGTAACCAAGCATGGGAGTCGGTCATTGCGTCAACTGCACGACCACGTTCGATTTCTAACTCTTCAGGAATAGCCTTACCAGTTAATTCGCTGAGTTTCATCAAGAACTCGTCAGTTCCCTTGATACCCCAAGGACGAGCAACACAAACGTCTTGCTTCCATTCCTTAGCAATGTATTCACGGGTTTTGGTGGTGGAGTAAGCTTGGAGAGCAACAGTAGCCTTAGCGTTGATGGAATCTGCTGCGTCTTCTAGCTTAGTACCACCTGGGTACATATTGTATTCACCATCACAAGGTGAGTCAACATAATCACTGTTGTCAGATAAAACAGTGTAGTCAATACCCATCAAAGAAGCAATCCGCTTGATTTCGCGGTTGTTTTCTACGTAGGTATCAAAACCAGGAATGAAGTTGATTTTACCGTTGCTCTTAGCTTTCTTCTTACCTTCTGTTAAGGTAGAAAGAATTCCCTTCATCATGTTGTCGTAACCGGTGATGTGAGAACCAACGAAGCTAGGTGTGTGAGCAAAAGGTACGGGGAAATCTTGAGGAACTGAACCAGCTTCCTTAGCGTTACCGATAAATGACTGTAAGTCATCACCGATAACTTCTGCCATACAGGTGGTGCAGACAGCGATCATTTTTGGCTTGTACAAGCTGTAGGAGTTAGCCAAACCATCAATCATGTTTTGCAAACCACCGAACACAGCCGCGTCTTCTGTCATGGAAGAAGAAACGCCGGAGAATGGTTCTTTGTAGTGACGGGTTAAGTGGGTACGGAAGTAAGCCACGCAACCTTGAGAACCTTGAACGAAGGGAAGTGTACCTTCAAAACCTACAGCCGCAAACATAGCGCCTAAAGGTTGACAACCCTTAGCTGGGTTAACGGTTAAAGCTGTCCGTTCAAAGTTCTTTTCCCGGTATTCCCAGCTTTTTGTCCATTCGGAAACTCGTTGTACTTCTTCAGGAGTGTGACCGTTTTCAAACTGTTTCTTGTTTTCAAACAGTTGTTGGTATTCTGGCTGGTGGAATAGCTCAACGTGGTCCTGAATATTATTGGGATCTTGAGGCATTTCTATATCTCCAAGCTTGCTGTGTATTATGTTTGCGTTCGGTGGAGAGTGGGGAATGTGCCTCAAAACTCAGAATGCAAAATCCAAAACTTTGAATTTTTAATTTTGAATCTTGAATTCCCAACTCTCCTGGGGTAAAACCCCAGACTATCTTTTGTTCCCTAGACGGAAGCCTTAGCTTTAGCCTTAGCTTGAGCTTTCTTGTTCCAGGGAGCGCCGATTAATCCCCAGGTTGGGCTGTTGAGTGCCAAATCCATGTCACGAGCGAAGATTGCGAATCCGTCGTAACCGTGGTAAGGACCGGAGTATTTATATTGCTGGTTTAATAGCTTTTAACTTCGCTATGTTTGCAGTGAGCAATGTCAGGGATGAACTATGTTTGCAGTTAACTCATTTATTTTTAGTCTAAATATAGTCTCAAAGATTCAGAGTTAAGTTTCGCGCAAAGGCGCAAAGGCGCAAAGGAAGGATTATGAAAGAAGAGCTATTATGGGAATTGGAGCGGGTAAATCTGCGGTTGAAGTCTGCGAAGGCTAGGGTGACTATTCGGGAATCCAATGGATGTCTGCAATTACGGGCAACTTTACCTATTAAGCCGGGAGATGAGGATAAAACTGGAATGGGGAAAAAACAATACAATCTCAGTTTGAACATTCCGGCAAATTTACCAGGTTTGAAAACGGCGGAAGAAGAAGCTTATGAGTTGAGTAAGTTAATTGCGAGAAAGAGTTTTGTTTGGAATGATAAATATTTGGGAAATGAAGGAAATAAACAAGAGTTAATAACTATTGGTGAGTTATTGGCAAGGTTTGAGGAGGAATATTTTAAAACCCATAAACGCACGACTAAAAGTGAACATACTTTTTTCTATTATTTTTCTCGCATTAAGCGTTATACAAATGCTGATGATTTGGCAATTGGGGAAGTTTTGATTAATGCGATTGATAAAATAGATAAGGAATGGGCTAAATATAATGCTGTGAGGGCTATTTCTGTTTTTTGTCAGCTTTTTAAACTTGAGATTAATTTAACTAATTACTCTAAAGTTCCTGAAAGTAATTCTCGGAATGTTCCTACTGATAAGGACATAGTTAGTGGATTTTACAAGTTTGATGAATATTTGCATAATCGAGGTAAACAAGTTAATCAAGATGTCAAAGATAGCTGGCAACTTTGGCGGTGGACTTATGGAATGTTAGCGGTTTTTGGTTTACGTCCTCGTGAACTTTTTGTTAATCCTCATATTGATTGGTGGTTGAGTGATGAGAATATAGATTTAACTTGGAAGGTTGATAAAGATTGTAAAACTGGAGAGAGGGAAGCTTTACCTTTATATAAGGAATGGATTGATGAATTTGATTTAAGAAATCCGAAATATTTGGAAATGTTGGCTATAGCAATTAGTAAAAAAGACCAAAATAATCATGCAGAAATCACGGCTTTAATTCAAAGAGTTAGTTGGTGGTTTAGAAAAATTGGATTAGATTTTAAACCTTATGATTTACGTCATGGTTGGGCAATTCGAGCGCATATTTTGGGAGTTCCTATTAAAGCTGCGGCGGATAATTTGGGTCATAGTGTGCAGATTCATACGAAAACTTATCAACGTTGGTTTTCTTTGGATATGCGGAAGTTGGCGATAAATCAGGCTTTGAGTAAACGGAATGAAGTGGAGTTGATTAAGGATGAAAATACAGGGTTGAAAATGGAGAACGAACGGTTGAAGATTGAGGTGGAGAAGTTGAGGATGGAAATGGTTTATAAACGGAGTTAAGTTTGGTTAATCAAGAATATCATTTTTGCGAGGTGTGGTATAATTTGGTTGTCAACAATAATCAAAATCTTTATGCAAGCTACAGGTAAAAGTAAAAACTAGGAGGTTAGTCTATGGAAAGTATGAAGATTAAGACGCACATTGGTAATGATAAAATTCTCAAAATTGAACTTCCTGATGAATTTGCTAATGAAGAATTAGAAATAGTAATTGTATTTCAACGTATTGCAGAAAAATCATTACAATCTGCAAGTAAAACGCCGGAAGAATTAGGATATTCTCGTAGGTTTTTGGAAGAAGTAATTGGTAGTTGGGAAGGTGAAATGATGGAAATTCCAGAACACCTTCATTATTGATTATTTATTTCAATCAATGATCAATTTTCACTATTGTTATATTTCTTGGGTAAGTAAATAAGGCTTTTTCGTGTTAAATTCCATATCATTCTTATTCCTTGAGATGATGACTGACATGGATTATCACCAAGATTTTTGTAAAAATCAACTATTTCACTGACACTATATATTATTTCTAAAATATTTAGATGAGAATCTTGAACTACCTTGTCGGAATGGGTAATTGGCTTTTTTGATTTTCCAAATATCATTTCCTTATTATCTGCTGACATTTTAGATAGATGTGGCAGTTCCTCTATGGGTATTGTTTTCCAACAAAAAGATTTAGTAATAGTTGTGTCTCCTGGAATTTTATATTCTTGTACTATTTCTATAATTTTAATTCTTGAATACCATTTAAAACAATTGCTAAAGGTTGTTTCTATTTTCTTCTTATCTTTTGTAATAAACGGAACTAATCTATCGACTTGTAAAGCATATCTTCTCTCTAAATCTTTTGCTATATCTAGTTCTTCTGCTTTTTCATTTCCTAAAATTTCTATTTTGTATAAGTAATATTTCTTGTTACAAATATTATAAGCATAAACAAAGGTATCTTGATTATCACGACCATAATGTTTTCGTAAATTATCATAGACATTTTCTATTTGACATCCTAAAATAATAATTTCATCTCCTTTTTTCAGTGTATGAATATCTTCTCCTAGCATTTCAAGAATCCATACTCGCTCATACTCTTCTGATAGTTGATTAGATTGTACTTGCTTATAGTAAGCTATCTCGTCAGGATCAAAATCAATACATTGTTCTTTAATAAAATTAAGAAATTCTAATATCTCTTTGTGAAAATCACTTCCTTTAGATGTATGTATTACAGAGGTTGATTCGATATTTCCTCCTTTTATTGCCCTATGCGTCATATTGTGACTTCCTATCCATATCTCAACAGTATTATCTGTATTTTCAAAACAAATGACTTTAGAATGCAGTAAATGTGTATATTTCTCCCTTTTTATATCAGATGTAGATTGAACAGCAGTGCTTCTTTTTCTTAATTTTTTAGTAAATAAAAATAAATTTGCTTTATATTCTTGATTAGTTGCTTTTTGTCGCGCAAACTCATTAAGTTTATCAATGTCAGTAGTTATATTCAAATCAACACAATAAAATGAATCCTCATGTTCAAGTTTTTCTGCCAAAATTGGCATACAATCCTTACCAATTGTCCAATAAGCAACTACTCCTTTAATATTTACACATTTCTCTAATGATTCTCTGAGTCTATCTTCAATAGAAGATTTTCCTGCTTTTAAATTATTGATTGATGGCACAAATTCTATTTTATCAATATTCATAAAAATCTCCAGGTGTTTAATTGTTAGGTAATGTAGTATAATTATTGCACAGAAGTGTAATTATTATCTTTTCTGACAAGGTACAATCCCAAACTACAAAGCAATTAGGAGCGTTGACATAAATTTTTCCTAAATCCCAGCCAAAAATGCTTAAATAAAAGAAGCTGACTCTTATATTCAAGGATATGCTAAAAAAAGTCATACTTCATAATTTCAAAGGCCATAAATCTACAGAACTTAATTTTGATAATTCCCGATTACATGGAATTGTAGGAAAAAACAGTGCTGGTAAAACAAGCGTGTTACAAGCATTGCATAATCTCAGTAGGCTTGCTGCTCGGTCTATATCTCATGTATCATTTAGGGAAATATTTCAATATGACCAATCACCTCAATTCATTACAACAATTGGGGAAACAGATATGTCTGTTAGTGTGAGTGGTTTTTGGAAAGAGACAAATCAAGAGATTTGGGAAGTTTCTTATTCATATCATTTGAAACAGAAAGAAATGAATCCTTGGACTCCAGACACAAAATGGAAAATTAATGAAAATGAAGGTAGTTGGGATAAAGGAAAGACAAAAATATTAACGAAATTCCCAGAAGATACAACAAAGACAAAAAGACTAACAAAATACCCAGATGCAATTTGTAAATCTTTAAAACCTACTGTTTACTTAAAATTAGATGCAAGTAAACTTGCTAAAGCAGCTTACAGTGATGAAGTTACACCAAGAATTGAGTCTGATGGTTCAGGGTTAGCACCCACTTTAGATTTTGTGCGTAATGAAGCTCCAGATAAGTTTCAACTCATAGAAAAAGTGTTGTGTAAAATCGTGCCAAATGTACGTAAAATTGGCATCAAGCGAGCAAAAGTTCCAGTCATTCGCGAGCGTTTCATCGAAGTTGATGGTAAACCTATTCACTATGAAGATACTCAGGAAATGACGGGACAAGAAGTAGTTTTAGATATGAATACAGGTGAACGTATTCCCGCCCATGCAATTAGTGAAGGAACAATGTTAACTTTAGGATTATTAACTGTATTGATGAATCCTACTCAACCTAATTTAGTTTTATTAGATGATATAGAACAGGGATTACATCCTCAAGCACAACGTGAGTTAATGACTGTTTTTAAAGAAATCATTGCCGAAAATCCCAACTTGCAAATTATTTTCTCTACTCATTCCCCTTATATTCTTGATGCACTTGCTCCTTCTCAAGTCCACATATTAAATAACAGTAATTCAGGTTTCACAATTGCCAAACGCTTAGATGAACATCCTGATGTAGAATGGGCAAAAGAAACCTTAACAACAGGTGAATTTTGGGATGCTGAAGGTGAAGATTGGGTGGTAGAAGGAGAAGTCAGTGATTGAGTTTATTGTCATAGTTGAAAGTGGTGCAGATGCCAGAACAGCTACTAAATTAGCCGAGCGAGTTTTGCAGGAAAACATTGATTGGTTAGATGATGATATTCTGCAACATTGTTTTCAGTGGACTGGTTTAGAGGAAGGGACAGAATTTTCTTGTTGGAGTGATATTAAAAAAATATTAATATCATCAGGTTTAAAATTCCCAAAATATCGAGGTCATCATAGTAAGGGTGTACCCTTAAAAGCTGATGGAGCAGCATCTATCAAGATTCTTAATTTGGTACGGTTTCTGCAAAAAACTCGACAGATTAAAGCTGTTTTATTTATCCGTGATTTAGATAATCAACCAGAACGTAAAGAAGGAATTGAACAAGCACGTTCAGAACATATTAATAAAACGCCGAAATTAGAAATTATAATTGGTGCGGCTGATCCAAAACGTGAAGCATGGGTTTTAAATGGGTTTATTGCATCTAATCAAGAAGAGGAACAAATTTTAGAAGAAATCAAAAATAAATTGAGTTTTGATCCTTGCATAGAGTCACACAGATTACGTGCTACTTCTGAGAAAGAACCTGAACGAATCAGAAATGTAAAAGTAGTAGTTGAACAACTTACAGGAGATGATATGGAACGGGAAAAGCAGTGTTGGGAAGAGACAAATTTAAAACATCTACGAGAAAGGGGAGTTGATACAGGTTTGACAGATTATATTCAAGAAGTTGAGGAACGATTAGCTGCAATTATTATGTCTGAGTGAAAACAATTGGAAACAATACCTTTATAATTATTAATTCCCAAACTAACCTTTATTCCCAGCCCAAATAATAACAGTATCTTGATACTCTTTAAACATTGAATCCGCAGTTACAAGCATCATACTTTCCATCTGTGCTTGTGCAATGATCATTCTATCAAAAGGATCTCGATGATGCAAAGGTAAAACCACCGTTCTGAGTGCATGAGAAGTTGTAATTTCCAAAGATTTCGCCCCCAATTTCATCATCCGGCTAGAAATATAACTATCCAGTGGTTCTGGTAATGGTAACTTACCAATTGCAACTTTTATCCCCATTTCCCACACACTAGCCACAGAAAGCCATAGTTCATTGCTTTCATCAGCAATATGTGAAATGACCTCTTCATTCAAACGCTCAGGTTGAGCAAACCACCATAAAAAACACTGTGTATCTAATAAAAGTTTCACTCCTTATTCCCCTCAAACGCTGCTAAAATGTCATCCGGTAAAGGAGCATTAAAGTCTTCTGGAATTACAAATTTTCCTCGATCTTGTCCTAAACTATCTCTGCGGTGAGACGAGACACTAAACGGAACTAACTTAGCCACGGGAACACCCCGATTAGAAATAATAATCTCTTCCCCATGTTCTACACGGGATAATAGGCGTGACAGGTTGGTTTTAGCTTGATGGATATTTACAGTTTCCACAGGTTTATAGCTAAGTCTACAAACTTAGTTTACTTTGATTCCTTAATTTTGGCAAGAATTAAAAAGAAAACTTCAAATTACAATATGCTACATTTGAAGCGGGATAGTTAAAAAGTCACAAAGCTATAGTTTAGGTTCTATATACCTAACTGGTGCGCCAAACTCTAGTATGAGCGTATACCGCGAACTGCTTTTTACTATATCGTTTGATTAGCTCAGTTGGTAGAGCAATTGACACTTAATTGATCAATAGGTCACAGGTTCAACTCCTGTATCAAACCCCAGGAAGTTAGCTCATTTGGTAGAGCAGTTGACCCATAATCAACGTGTAGCAGGTTCGATTCCTGCACTTTTCACCAACCTCGTCCAGGTTAAAGGACAATACCCTGTCACGGTAGCAAATGGTAAAGGAGAAATCCTGCGGTTCGACTCCGTAATTATCACAACTCTGCGGTGCAAGTATTTTGCTTGTCTTCATTACTCGCAAGAGCGATGTTTGCAAGCAGCAGTTAATGAGTCCGCGCAACTGCATCTCTCCCTAACTTGAGTATATCCTTCAACTTGCTAACCGCAAAATGAACGCTATATCTGATGGTCGTTTTTTCTCGAAGTTACTACGGAGTAGCTTAGTTAAAATTACTTCTATCTTCATCCAGTTTTCGAGTCGCTTTTGTCCACCCATTGACTGTAACACTTACTTGCATTTGCAGAGTTTTCAAGAAAGTTGTATTATGGTATATTACAAAAAACTGGAATCAATCTCAAAATTAGTCAGTAACTTGGTAGAAAATATCCTCAAAAATACTATTATGTGGAAAACCTTTTATATCAAACCTAACGAAATCGGTATTTTATATCACCGCAGCGATTTTAAAAAAGTATTAGAACCTGGTGAATATACTTATTTTGGTCGTCATTGGCAACTTAAAACCTATGACCTGAATCAACCAGAAGCAGAAATTGAAAACCTAGAATTATTATTGCGAAATCATGGAACAGAACTAGAACAATATTTATTAATTGTTAAAACTACATTCAATGAAGTTGCTTTAGTTCGTTTAGGTCAAAATTGGATAAGCATTGCACCAAATCAGTTACGAGCTTTTTGGCGTGGTTTTATAGAAGTAGAGACTCATCTTTTCAACTTAGAAGAAAACTGGGAATTACCTAATTCATTTGTTCAACAATTGCGCTCAATTACATTAAATGGATTAAAGAAATTCCCAATCTTTGAATATGAGATTGGTTTACTATATCAACAAAATAATTTTATTCGACCTTTAGAACCAGGAGAATATGCTTTTTGGTCAATAAATAAAGATGTGACAGTGCGGAGTATTAGCAGAATTATTCCTAATCCTGATTTTCCTTTAGAAGATGTCCTAATTGAAAAACATCCCGATTTTGTAGCAGCTTATTGTGAAAATGTACAATTACAAAATTCACAAGTTGCAATTGTTCGTTATCAAAAAAAAGTAATTGCTATTTTACCACCCACAAGCCGAAAACTATTTTGGCAAGGTGTGGAAGTGGAAATTATTGATATTAGTACAGATGCAAAATTACCACCTGTATTAATTTCCGAATTGGTGGAAGGAACAGCAGAAGTAAAAACATTAAGTCGGAATTATTTACATATTTGTCAAGTTCCTCCCCAACACATTGGACTATTATATATTAATCAGGAATTTCAAACCCAATTACAATCAGGATTAAATGCTTGGTGGATTTTTGGAAAATCATTTAATACGGAAACTATTGATTTGAGATTACAAAATATGGAAATTTCTGGTCAAGAAATCCTCTCAAAAGATAAAGTCCCATTGCGGTTAAATTTAACTGCTGGTTTCCGCATTCAAGACATCTTAAAAGCCAAAAATGGGTTATCAGATATTACTGGATTTTTGTACAAAGAATTGCAATTTGCTTTGCGGGGTGCGGTGGGAGAAAGAACTTTAGATGCTTTATTGGAAGATAAAGGAGCGATTGATCAAAGTATTTCTGAATATATTCGTGAGAAAGCCTCTGAATATGGAATTGAAGTAGATTCTGTGGGGGTCAAAGATATTATTTTACCTGGGGAAATTAAGGCGATTTTAAGTAAGGTTGTGGAAGCGGAAAAAGCTGCTCAAGCTAATGTTGTTAGACGGAGGGAAGAGACTGCTGCGACTCGAAGTATGTTGAATACTGCGAAGGTCATGGAAGATAATCCAGTCGCATTAAGATTGAAGGAATTGGAAGTTTTAGAACGAATTGCGGAGAAGATTGATCGAATTCAAGTTAATGGGAGTTTGGATAGTATTTTAACCGATTTGATTAGAATGAATCCGCAGTGATCATATCAACTTTGATTTTTGTAATTTGCTATAATCAAAGCAAGCTTGAAAAATCCTGCTATGATAGCCATTCCCCAACAACTGCCAAAAATGACCATTGAGGAATATCTCGCATGGGAACTTGACCAGGATATTCGCTATGAATACATCAACGGCGAAGTTTTTGCCATGACAGGTGGTACAATTCCCCATAATGATATTACTCTCAATCTTTACAATATTTTACATCCCCATCTTCGTGCTAGAGGTGATCGAATAAATATATTAGATGTAAAAGTGCAAATTAGTCCTAACAGTGTATATTTCTATCCTGATCTTATCGTTAGTTGTCACCCTGATGACCTCAACGCCTGCAAATTTATTCAACATCCCAAATTAATCGTTGAAGTTCTTTCTCCTGGTACAAGCAGTAAAGATAGAGGGGAAAATTCAGATATTATCTAACAATGCCCAGTTTACAAGAATACATCTTGATTGATTCTGAAAAAATCTCTGTTGAACGTTATTGTCGAGGAGAAGGAAGAATGTGGCTTTATTATCCCTATAGTAGTGGAGATATTGTCACCTTATCAAGCATTGAATTTGAATTTTCCATAGAAATGCTTTATGATGGTGTGGGATTGGAAACAGAAACATAAAATCACATTTCCCAAATAAATTTGATTAATGTCAGCTAAAATTTAATACCTTATTAAAATTATGGCAAAGCGCAAAAAAAGCAATCTTCAATGGATTAAAGAAACCCTAGAATTAAAACCTGATCATCACTGGGAAGGCCCTGATGATTATAAGATTTTTGTAGCCGGGAGGGGTGCAGTTCGCTTTAATGTTCCCCAGAATTGGGTGTTTGAACCACAGGAAAAATCTTTCAAGTTCATGGATAAAAAACCACCTGATGATGATTGTTGTTTAGAGGTATCTTACAATCATGTACCACCTAATGATTGGACTCTATTTCCCCTGAAATCTACTTTGAAAAAAATCATGGAAGATGATAGCCGTGATGTGATTGAAAGGGGAGAAGTGATTACTGTTAAGCGACAAACAGCCAAAATTATGTGGCGTGAAATTAAATTTATTGATACTCAAACCGAACCCAGAGAAGCATTTTCTAGAACTTGTGTTGGTTTAGGTTCTAATATTCAATGTTTGATTACTTTTGATTATTGGGCAGATCAAGCGGAACAATTAATACCTGTGTGGGATGAAGCCATGCGGAGTTTGACACTAGGATTATATATCAGAGATCCGAGAACAGGTTTAGCTTTCCCAGACTAAAATGCAAAAGAAAATAACCTCAGCTTGAAGTCAGTGACGCGGATTTGAGTTATTTATAGATTTTGGTGAACATTATTTTCAAGATTTTCGGTAAACTGGAAACTGCAAATTAAACCATTACACAGATTAGTAATTCAATATTCATGGCAAATCCCACCGCAACTCTGGAAACTTCCCTTGGTACTATTACTCTTGAGCTATTTACCGATGTTATGCCCATAACAGCGGGAAATTTCATCAAATTGGCCAAAAGTGGGTTTTATGATGGTCTGCATTTCCACCGGGTGATTAAAAACTTCATGGTGCAGTTTGGTTGTCCTCACAGTAAAGATCCTAGCTCTCCTCGTGCAGGAACGGGTAATAGTCCCGATGGTTGCATTCAAGATGAGCATCCGGAAGATGGGAAACTGTCTAACGAACCAGGAACTCTATCTATGGCTAATACGGGGGCCCCTAATAGTGGCAGTTGCCAGTTTTTCATCAACACTGTCCACAACTCCTATCTAGATTGGTTTACAGCCGGTCAATCTAAGCATCCTGTTTTCGGTCGGGTTACTGAAGGGATGGATGTATTGAAAGCCATTGAAACCACACCAACCGGACCTGGCGATCGCCCCAAAACACCTGTTAAAATGATCAAAGTGACTATTCACGAATAAAATTAAGGATTGCTGCGGAGGTTTCTCCGCACACCGCTATCTTCAGGTAAAATCCTATATTTCTCATGAAAGAACTCCACAGAAAAACTAATCTGATCAAACAAACTAACCTTGTGTTTCTTCTTCGGTAAAAATAGGAGGCCATAATTCAGAAATAGCTAATTCCCAACCTGGAAAAAGTTCTGGTAAAGTTAAAATATCCCCATTATTTAAAATAGTTGGTTCACCTTGATGACGATAAACTGTTACAGTTTCTTCATCAGGATCAATTAAAATTCCAATCACAGCACCTAAGTTTATAAAGTTGAGAATTTTAGTAACTAAAGGTTTAATTCTATCACTTTGAGATTTAATTTCTACTACTAAATCTGGTACAAGTTCGCCAAAATAACGGGGACTTTGACGCAACCTTGCAGCCCGAACAAAAGAAACATCTGGTGCGGTGAGATTGCTATCAGGTAAAATAAAACCACCAGCAGAATCAAATACTCTTCCTAAACGACGAGGATAAACCCAGTTAGCTAATAGTCGGCTAAAAAGAATACCAACTTCACTAGATACAATATCTGATGGACCCACAATAGAAATTCTCCCGTTTGTTAACTCAACATCATAATCTAAACCGGCTTCACTAAAAGCGGTTTGGACTTGTTCTACATCTTTAATTGTCATAATTAACATAAAATCATCCTCCTAATATACAGAATTTAGTTAACTAATATTTTACACCATTTGTCTGATAGCGTAGCGTTGGGCAAGCCATATCAGGATATCCAGAATTTTAGGATTTATTTACCCTTATTGTTATGCGATCGCCCGTAGAGTTTGACATTGGGATTATATATTAGAGATCCACGAACTGGTTTAGCTTTACCTGATTGAAATCCGTAGTTATAATGTATATATGGGAAAATGAGATCAAGGAAGGTTGCATTGCTACTGAGTTCGTGATTCAAATCCCAGTTAACCAGTCAAGGGAAAATAAAAATCATGATTGCAGAAGCAGGGTATTTTGACAAGCAGCAACAAACAGAAGAAGCTCTGAGAGATTCTCAAAGAGAATTACTAGCATTGTTCAATGCTATCGAGGATGTGATTCTGGTTGTCAGTGCAGAGGGAAAATACTTAAAAGTTGCCCCTAGTAGCGCCCCGTCATTATACAAACCTCCTGCGGAAATAGTCGGTAAAACAGTCAAAGAGGTTTTTCCTCCGGCTTTTGCTGATTATTTTCTGCATTACATGAAACAAACTGTTGCTACCAAGAAAACTGTAAAAATAGAATATAGCTTACCAATTGGTGATCAGGAAGTTTGGTTTGAGGCTAGTATTGCACCTATGGGAGATGATAATGTAGTTATCGTAGCCAGGGATATTAATGATCGCAAACGTCTAGAAGAGCAACTCCGTCAACAAGCACAAGATTTAGAACAAACTCTTCAAGAACTTAAACAGACCCAAGCCCAGATGATTCATTCGGAAAAAATGTCAAGTTTGGGACAATTAGTAGCAGGAGTAGCTCACGAAATTAACAATCCTGTAAATTTTATTCATGGTAATATTACTCCTCTTCATGAATATATTCAATACCTTTTAAAATTAATTGAATTATATCAAAAATACGACGTTGATAATCACCCAGAAATTCAGGAACTTATAGATGAGATTGATTTGGAATATATCAAAGAAGATTTACCCAAAACTCTTAACTCTATGAATGTTGGTACTGAGCGGATTCGGCAAATTGTTCTATCTCTGCGAACTTTTTCTCGCATGGATGAAGCAGATTTTAAAGAGGTGGATATTCACGCAGGAATTAATAGTACATTAATGATTTTAAAACGTCGTCTTCAAGATATTGAAGTGATTACAGACTATGGCAAATTACCTTTGGTACAATGCTACGCTGGAGAACTTAATCAGGTATTTATGAATATTCTGGTGAATGGGATTGATGCTATAGAACAACGAAATTCTCAACTGACATTAGCAGAAATTCAAGCCAATCCTGGAAAGATTCACGTGCGAACTGAGCTAGTTAATTCTCAGTGGCTAGAAATTGCGATCGCAGATAACGGAATCGGGATGAATGAGCAAGTTCAAAAACAGATGATGAATCCATTTTTCACCACTAAATCTGTTGGTAAAGGCACGGGTTTAGGAATGTCTATCAGTTATCAAATCATTACGGAAAGACATGGAGGGAAACTAGATTGTCACTCAATTCCCGGTAAAGGGACAGAGTTTATCATTCAAATTCCCATTCATCAAGGAAAATAGAGCAAAATTTTATTAATTGTAGCATTTGTCAGAAATGGCTAACGCCTCCCGTCAGGGATACAGGATATCCAGGATTTTAGGATTTACAGGATGTAATTGATTATTTTTTCAAATTATGTTATGTATCCAATATATCTGTAATCGGCTTTATCTAAAATTGAATGGGAGTTTATATATCCATGATAAGCCAACAAAATACAAGTAATAAAGTTATTCAAGAACTACAAAACCAAATTGGCGAAAAAATAATCACTTCTTTTGATATGGTTGCACAAGATAGAAGTAATTATTTTGCTAAAAATCCTTATCAACATCAAAGACCTTCCATAGAATCATCTAATTCAATTGTCAATGGCTATGCAAAATGTAATGGAGGGATATCAGTAGCAGCTAATTTAGTACCAGGTCTATTGGGAATGTTAGCAGTTGCTCCAGAAATTATCACAGTCATGCGAAACCAAATTGCCATGATTTATGATGTGGGTGTAGCTTATGACAAGCAGCAATATTTAAACAAAGAACTATTAGCAGGTGTCTTAATTTCTTCATTGGGTACAGGATTAATTACCCCCGGCATAAATGCAGTAGCAAATAGAGTTATTATTGCTCAAGGTAGTAAAATCATCGCTCGAAAAGTAAGCACGCCAATATTTCAAGATATGGCTCGTTGGATAGCAGGAAAATATGCCCAACAGATATTGAAATCAAGTGTTAGTAAATATTTACCTGTAGTTGGTTCTACTGCTATGGGTTTATGGTCAGCCTATTCAACTAAACAAGTAGGTAATAAGTCTATTCAAATATTTGAAAAAGAAATTGAGATATTAGATGAGACTCAATCATTAAGTGAATCTAGCATTGAATATACTGATAATCTTCTTTCTACATCTGACGTGGAAGTAAATATTTTCACATAACGGAAAAAATGTACATTAAGCAAGTGGGAAAGTTAATGGGATTTTCTGAGGTAGATGTTGCAGAACTGATGTTAGCTTATTAAAGCTTCAGATTTACCTAGAAAAGCAATTAGCAAATTTATTAAGTGAACTGGAAGAATTAGGAGAGGAGCAAAATTAATGAGTCAATACAGTAATAGGGGGCATCATATTTTTAATTTGTCTTTTTTTACTAGGTTATTTGTCTGACGCACCCTACTATTTAGTCTAAAAAATTAAAATTCAAAACATTATCCTATATAACCAAATCACCAAACTTCAAAAATTCACAACCATCTCAAACTCAGACAGAATCAGACCTTTACTACTTGTAGTTATCCACAAACAATGTTATTATCAAACATAATAAAATCCATTTAGTCTAAAAATTAAACTCTCTTAATTCCCCAACAAAAAAACCTGAATTTACCGCACCTTTCCACCAACATGATCAAGTTCCAGGGAATATAAATTGATATTCTAAAAAACCTGGATATATAAGATTTTTTATTCTGGTATTTATAAATCAGCTTATTTATAGATTAAAAAATATTGTTTCTGCATCTAAACACCAATTATAACTTGAAATTGATTCACAAAATTTGCTTAACAGTGGCTTAAAATTCTCAAGTCAATAAAATTGTTTATCTCAAACAGTTTTTCATCTTGATAGATGAATACTGTTTATTTAATAGTAGAGATATTTTATAAAACGTCTCTACTATGACTCTATTTCAATACCTCAGCAAGTTGATATTTTGCTAAAGTTTGTCTTAACTGTTTTATCTCAGCTTTTAATTGGATATTTTCCGATTTCAAAGCTTCTATATCATCCTTTTTATCCACAGCTTGCTTAATTACCTTTTTCCGGTTTTCTAAACTAAACCACTTTTGATAAATTTCTGTATGAATTTCTACAGAATGTCCTAAATTATCAGCAGCAGCCTTAATTGGTATACCCATAATATGCGCTCTAATTGCCCAAGCATGACGCAAATCATAGGGACTAAAGGGAATATCTACACGCCGAAACCATGAAGAACAATTCACACGAATAGTGTTGATTTCTGTATAACTACTTTTTCCAGCAACTTGACTATTCAAAAGTTCCAAACATTCTAAATTTTTTAAATCAAATAATTCAACCCATTCAGGATGTAGCGGTAAAGCCTCCCGATAACCAGTTTTAGTATCAGGGTGTACCTTCCAAGTGTTATCTTTATTTTCAGGATTAAACCACCAACTAATTTCTGGATTTACAAAAAGCTCACGAGGACGTAAACCATAAGTTGCTAACATTCCATAAACCCATTGCCACATTTGCCAACTTTTTAAACAGTCTCTTTTAATTGTACCTTTTCTAGTAAGTGCATAATTGGCAAATGATTGATAATATCTGACTATATCTTCATCACTAGGAATATCTCTCTGTTGACTTTCTGGTTGTTTATTTTTAATTCCTTCTAAAGTGAAGCTAGTTAATTTTAATGTTGATTTCAATACCTTCAAACTTTTAATTGCACTGTACTTTGCATACTCATTATTTAACTCTTGCAATTTTTGATCTATTGCTGATTGTGTCAAAACTGTATCTAACCCTACCAGCCTTTTTAGATAGCCAGTATAATAAGAAAAGGTATGCTTACTTTTTTCTGTGAGTTTGTGAGTTTTAAAATACTCAATTTCAAATTCTGCTAATATTTCACCAACAGTTTTGACTGGATCTTCAGTTTTACCAGCAGCTTGTCCTAAGTATTTATCATTCCATATAAACTGCTGACGAGCAATTAATTTACCTAACTCATGAGCTTCTTCTTCTGCTGTTTTTAAACCATCTAAATTAGCGGGAATATTTAAAGAAATTTTGTATTGCTTTCTACCAGTTTTTCTAACATCAATCTCATCAGGTTTTACGGGTAGAGAAGCTTGTAATTGAATAGTTTCTCCACTAACAACAAGCCCAACTTTTATTTTAGCTGCTTTTAATCGAGATTTGACCTCTACTAAACCGTGTTGAAACTTTTCTTCCAGATGTTGCCGAGTAGCCTTCATTTGTGTCTGCGTTCCTAAATAGCTGCCATCGGTAGATGCTGGTGCTGTGAAATCGTCGAAAATTTCCTGTAACTCTTTTTCTAGCATTGTCTTAAATTTGGATTAAAATTCAGTCCATTAAGAACAATGATCAAATCAAACAAAGTTATATATAGACTAAATTCTGGTAGATTTAAAACACATTATCATAGTTAAGACAGGGAATACCATAAGCTTCTTCCATGTGACGGCTGATGTAGTTCATCGAGCGGTAACAGTGGATGAGGTTCATCTTCACGTTGGGGGTCATCAACATTTCGTTGATTGTACCGTCTCCAGACCATTGAGCAACAACGCGTAAACCGATTTCTTCTAATAAAATCCGGCTCGCCCAAGCATCACCACCGATGTTATAGTCACCAATGATGGCTACATCATAAGGAGTGCCTTCAAACTTCAATGTACCGTCTTTCTTAGCCTTGTCTGCTCTGGGGAATACCCAGTCACGAATCATGTCGTTAGCGATGTGGTGTCCTAAAGACTGAGACACACCACGGAAACCTTCGCAACGGACAGGAATAACTGGCTTACCGATGGTTTTGGATGTGTTTCTAGCTACTGCTTCGATGTCATCCCCGATGAGACCGATAGGACATTCAGATTGAATAGAAACCCCACGGTTTAGGGGGAATAATACATCTAATTCTTCAATTAATTTAGTCAGTTTCTTGTCACCACCAAACACGATGTCGCGTTCTTGGAAGTCGGAGGTGAAGTGCATAGTACCAAAGGTATCAACACCTGTTGTACCTAAGTAGTAGTTACGACGACCAGACCAAGACCAGTAACCGCAACCAACGGGACCGTGGCTGATGTGGATCATGTCCTTGATAGGACCCCAAACCACACCTTTAGAACCTGCGTAAGCACAACCACGAGCGGTCATTACACCAGGTAAGGATTTGATGTTAGATTTAACACCACAATCTGCCTTACCTTCTTCAAATACGTTTAAATGCTTCTCACGCTTTTTAGCAGCTTTTTCGGGGTAAGCTTTGAGAACTTCTTTAACTAGTTCTTTTCTTTGTTCAACAATCTTCTTGTCGTCTGGAGGAGTCATTATTAATCTCTCTTGCTCCTAAAGGAACGGAATTAGTGATGAATTTTTGGAAACGGGGACTTAATGTCCCCTGAAGGGAGGGAAAGGAAGTTTTGGTCAAAGGTGAGAGCTTTTGATGTGCTGCTCTCTGCCTTTTTCCTGGTGCTAGAAAATTCTTTCTTCGTAGCGAATTATGCCTATTTAGCCAGCATTTTTGCAGCGTTTTCTTCGCTTTCGAGAATACCGAACTCAATCAACAATTCTTCCAACTCTTCCATTTCGATAGGTGTAGGAATGGTGAGGTTTTTGTTGTTGATGATCTTCTTAGCTAGTGCGCGGTATTCGTTAGCTTGTTTGCTATCAGGTGCATACTCGTTCACTGTCATCCGACGTAGTTCAGCGTGTTGAACTATGTTGTCGCGGGGAACGTAGTGAATCATTTGAGTGTTCAAACGTTTTGCCAAGGTTTCGATTAATTCGATTTCTCGGTCTGTGTTACGGCTGTTACAGATCAAACCACCTAAACGAACTCCACCGGAGTGAGCATATTTAAGTACACCACGAGCGATGTTGTTTGCAGCGTACATCGCCATCATTTCACCTGATGTAACGATGTAGATTTCTTGTGCTTTACCTTCACGGATAGGCATAGCAAATCCACCACATACAACGTCACCTAGTACGTCATAAGATACGAAATCTAAATCTGTGTAAGCACCGTTTTCTTCTAGGAAGTTAATAGCGGTGATAATACCACGACCGGCGCAACCTACACCGGGTTCTGGACCACCGGATTCCACGCATTTAACGTCGCGGAAACCTTTGAGCATTACTTCATGAAGTTCTAGGTCTTCAACAGATCCTCTTTCAGCAGCCAAGTGAAGAACGGTTGTTTGAGCCTTGGAGTGAAGCATCAAACGGGTAGAGTCAGCTTTAGGATCGCAACCTACGATCATGATGCGTTGACCCATTTCAGCCATAGCGGCTAAAGTATTTTGAGAAGTGGTAGATTTACCGATACCGCCCTTGCCGTAGAAAGCTATCTGTCTAATTTTTTCTTCAGTCATTGTTCGTGTTTCCTAGAATTAGTTAATTGGTGGTTTTGTCTGTTGGTTCTCACGGCCAAGTTCTACGGCGGTGAGCGTTTGTAGAACGTCGCTATCTATGGAGGCGAGCGCTCTACAGAAAATCTAGTGGTGTTCATGGTGTTTATTGGGTTGTAAGAATAATTGGTTAATGGGCTTTGAAAACCCTGGGAGGGGAGACCCTTGGGCGGGGAGACCCCGCCCCTACACTGCTTCGACAATAATTTCTTTGCTGATGCGATCGCGTAATCTCGCTTCAATCGCAATCTTTAAAGTGGCTGTGCTGCTAGAACATGAACCGCAAGCACCTTTAAGAATGACTTTAATCTTATCGCCTTCTACATCATAAAGTTCTACATCTCCCCCGTCGGCGATTAAAACAGGTCGGACTTCTTCATCTAATACTTTTTGAATCAGAGCAATTTTTTGAACTGTAGTTAATGGTCTTTGTTGCTCTGAACTGGAAATTTCTGTTTTAGCTTTCGCCCTGTAGTTGTAGAGATTTTTGTTGGCGGCTTCCTGCTTTACTTCTCTTATTATATCATCAATCTTCGTTAAACAAGAACCGCATCCGCCACCAGCTTTTACATAATTTGTTACTTGCTCTGCACTGAAGAGATTGTTTTGTGCAACTGCTTTCTTTATCTTAGCATCAGTTATTCCAAAACAACTACAGATTAGGACACCTTCTTCATCGTCATGTGCCTCTAGAGGAATGCCACGATAATTATAAATGGCAGCTTCTAGAGCTTCTTGACCCATAACAGAACAGTGCATTTTCTCTTGAGGTAAACCACCTAAATAATCAGCAATTTCCTTATTTGTTACTCCCAAAGCTTCATCCAAAGTCAAACCTTTAACCATTTCAGTTAAAGCACTTGAAGATGCGATCGCACTTGTACAACCAAAAGTTTGAAACCGAGCATCGAGAATTTTATCTGTTGCTTCTTCAACTTTCAAATGTAATCTTAAAGCATCACCACAAGCAATACTTCCTACTTCACCAGTTGCCAGTTTCACACCAGCTTCGCCAGTTTCTTCAATAGCACCCTGGTTTTTGGGATCGTAAAATAACTCTAATACTTTATCAGTGTAGTCCCACATAGTTAATTTTGGATTTTGGATTTTGGAATTTTTGATCTTAGATTTCTGTGAGGTGATTGGTAATTGATGATTGGTAAGAATTTATTACCCATTCATTACCAATTACCAATACCAATTACTTATTTACTAAAGTTTGTCCTTGTTGTTGTAACCAATCGGCATTATCATTTTTGAAGGGAGATAAAGCTCGAAGACGGTCAACAATTTCCGGCATTACTGCTATTACTTGATCAATTTCAGCTTCGGTTGTGTAGCGAGAAAGACTGAAGCGAATCGAACCATGTAAAGTAGTGTAAGGTAAACCCATTGCCCGTAAAACATGAGAAGGTTCAAGAGAACCAGAAGTACAAGCAGAACCAGAAGAAGCGCAAATACCGTACTTATTTAAAGAGAGCAAAATTGCTTCACCTTCAATATATTTGAAACCGATATTTGTAGTATTTGGCAATCTATTTTTGATATCACCATTTACTTCACAATCGGGAATTTTAGCTAGAAGAGATTTTTCCAAATAATCTCGCAACTTCCTTTCTTTAGTAGTTACTTCTTCTAAATGTAACAGTTCCAATTCCGCCGCTTTTCCTAAAGCAATAATTCCGGGAACGTTCTCTGTACCTGCTCTACGTCCTCGTTCTTGGTGTCCACCAACTAATAGAGGACGGAAACGAACCCCACGTCTCACATACAAAGCACCAATACCTTTAGGAGCATGAATTTTGTGACCAGATATAGTTAACATATCTATGGTGCTGGTCTTCATATTCAAGGGTATTTTGCCTACCGCTTGCACTGCATCAACGTGGAAGAGAGCGCCGTATTCCTTAACCATAGCACCAATTTCTTCAATTGGAAATATCGTGCCGGTTTCATTATTGGCATACATCATTGTTACCAAAGCAGTATTACCAGTTAGAGAAGCTTCTAACTCATTCAAATCCATTTGTCCATGAGAATCTACCGACAAATAGGTAACTTGATAACCTTTAGATTCTAATTGTTTGCAGACATTTAAAACTGCGGGATGTTCTACTTGGGAAGTGATGATGTGACGTTTTTCAGGTTGAGCTAATAAAGCAGCATGAATAGCCGCATTATCACCTTCAGTTCCGCAACTGGTGAAAACAATTTCTGATTCATCTGCTCCCAGCAAAGCAGCAACTTGTTCTCTAGCTGTCTTTACAGCCTTTCCAAGTTGTCCACCAAAAGAGTGCATACTAGAAGGATTAGCATAGTAGTCCGTCAAATAAGGCATCATTGCCTCAACAACTTGAGGATCTATTTTAGTGGTGGCATTATTATCAAGATAGATACAATTATTTTGCATGATTTTCTCTATAAAAGTATAAAGTGGTAAATCGAATAATTGGGGGAATTAGGGCGGTTAGAAACCGCAGCTACACAGGCAAAACCCTTGACTTTCCTATTAGTCCGCGACGGCGGACTTTGTTTGTATAGCCGCGAATTCCATTCGCCGGGGCTTGATATTCCTCTCACCTATATAACGACTTGTCCTTGATGCTTTTGCAATTGTTGGGCAATCTTTTGGGAATAAGAGTTATACCAATTCTCCCAATAGTCTTGTTTATTGGTTAACTTTGCTCTAACACGATTGTAAGTAGCAAACCAACTTTCCCAATAATCACTAGGTTGTTTAACGCAACCATCAACAGTAGGACAACTAGCTTTACATTGAGGTACGGTGTGAATACTACCAGCGCAATTTGTGCAAAGTTCCGAGTCAATCCAATAATTACCGTCAACTTCTTGAATTGCGCCGGTAGGACAAACCGATAAACACAACTTGCAGGAAATACACTGGCTAGTAATTTCGTAAGCCATGATTATTTACCTTTGTGGGAATTGGTGAAGAGGTAATAGGTAATAAGTGATTAGTTGTTGAGAAAAAGGTGATTGGAAAGTATTACCCATTACCAATTACCTATTACCTATTACCTATTACCCGTTAGCCTTAACATATTGCTCGTAAAATTCTAAAGCAACCTTTTCGATTACGTCATAGGCTTCAACAGTTTTTATTCCTGCTGCTTCTAATTTTTCCTTGGGACAATTGCCTATTTTCGATACCAAGACTGCTTTACAATCTGCAATTGATTTCATTATATTATCTGCGGTAGCTTCTTCGCTGTAACCACCTTGACAATATTGATCAATCTTCCGGTGACTAACAAAACGCACTTCATTACCATCAACTTCATACACTTGAAATTCTTTGGCGTGTCCGAAGTGTTGGTTAACTAATCCACCACCTTTTGTTGCTACTGCAATCAAGATTTTAGGACTATCGGCAGACTTTTTGCCAGTTGATGCTTTATCTTTAGCAGCCTTAATTTCTTCTCTAAATTTCTCAATCCCTTCGTGAACTTCTTGACGAGTTTCAAAGTTATATTCTGGAGCCATTTCCATGAACTTATCTTTAGTAAATTCCTGGCTACGATCTTCTCCTAATAATCCTACCGCATCTGCTCGACACTGGCGACAGTGACGCATCATTTTCATGTTACCAGAGCAATTGTCTTGGACTTCTTTCAGTTCTTTTCCTGTTGGTCCACGTTGACCAGTTAAACCGAAATGAGTACCATGTTCTGGCGCAGAAATTAGCGGCATAATGTTGTGTAAGAATGCTCCTCTTTCACGAATAGCCTTATTAACTTCTATCAAGTGTTTGTCATTAACTCCAGGAATCATCACGGAATTAACTTTGCATAAGATATCAGCTTCCTTGAGAGCTTGCAATCCTTCCAACTGTTTTTCTAGGAGAATTTTTGCGCCTTCAACACCTCTGTAACGTTTGCGTTTATAGTGAACCCAAGAATAGATTTCCGCGCCTATTTCGGGGTCAATGGTATTAAGGGTGATAGTAACGTGATCTATATTTAATTGTTTGATGCGATCAATATGTTCTGTTAGCATCAAACCGTTAGTAGATAAGCACAATTTAATATCTGGTGCTTTATCGGCAATTAATTCAAAAGTCCGAAAAGTTTTTTCTGGATTAGCCAAAGGATCACCAGGACCCGCAACTCCCAATACAGTCATTTGAGGAATTTTTCCGGCAATTACTAACACTTTATGTGCAGCTTCTTCCGGTGTGAGCAATTCGCTCACTACTCCAGGACGACTTTCGTTAGCGCAGTCATACTTGCGGTTACAATAGTTACATTGAATATTGCAAGCTGGAGCAACGGCAACGTGCATCCGTGCATAGTGATGATGAGCCTCTTCACTATAACAGGGGTGCTTAGAAATGCGATCTATCATTTTTTGATCCATTTCTGGAGTTGTGCTGCTGTCGCAACCGCAAGCAGCAGATGTAGCAGGGGTGATAATGGCATTCTCAAAGTCGGAGGTGAGAATGTTGTTAGCAGGTAGTGTCATTGAATTTCGCTGTTGGAGGTGGACTTGAGAGCCACTGTGGGAGATGCTGTCAATACTGCCAATATCTAAATTATTTTAGACATGGTGCTAATCTCATCCCTCCACTCACTTTTGACTGCTAACTGTGTTTTGTTAAGGAGCGTTAAGTGATTGGCGATAAATGATTTATAGCAGCCCTTTTTTTTGCCCCCCTTGGTTTGCACCAGGATAGAACTTATTGGATTTATTATGTTTGTACTCAAATCCTTAAATCCTTGCATTGCAACGATACAAAAATTAAAAAAGATTTTTTCGGGTAGGGGTACGAGTATTTATAGTCAGGGGTACGAGTATTTATAGTGAGGGGTTCAGGATTTCTTTGTACTCATCTCAAATTCAACACCTGTAAGGATTTCAGCTATCTTTTTATTGGGTTTTCTTGATATTCAACTGTACTCAAATTTTCTGCAAATTATCCTGAAAACTCTTGTTTATCAGGGATTTGAGGATAAAAAACTGGAGTAAGACTAATCCGACTACTCCAGATCCGAGCGAAATTCAATTCTGTATACAACCTATCATTTTTTTTCGAGTAAAAATGCAATTTATATTTTTTTAAGTTTTCCATTATTAATAAT
This sequence comes from Anabaena sp. UHCC 0187, assembly GCF_009712035.1. Taxonomy (GTDB): domain Bacteria; phylum Cyanobacteriota; class Cyanobacteriia; order Cyanobacteriales; family Nostocaceae; genus Dolichospermum. The sequence continues at coordinate 194,417 of NZ_VILB01000011.1, forward strand.
ATTTTTTGTGGTTGTATTGCCTGCTGTACAACGAATACAGTCCAACAAGAACATCTATATTAATGCAGATAATTTGCAAAAGATTTAACTTTTTTATCATTATTTATTGGTGATTATTGATAATTTTGTTAGCCATGAACCTTTGATCATTATTAGACTATAAATATAGTAAACAAATCAGATAAAGGAAAATGTCATGAAAGCTATTGTTATTCGTGGTTATGGTGCTGCTGAAGTTTTGCAGTATGAAGATGTGGAAAAACCGCAAATTCAATCTAATCAGTTACTTATAAAAGTTAATGCTAGTAGTGTTAATCCCATTGATTGGAAAACCCGCAAAGGGATGTTGAGTATATTAACAGGAAACAAATTTCCCCTGATTTTGGGTTTTGACGTGGCTGGGGAAGTGGTGGAAGTTGGTTCGCAAGTAACGCGCTTTAAAGTAGGAGATGCTATATATGGCAGCACTAGCTTTCCTGGAGGTGCTTATGCAGAATTGGCCGTTGTTCCTGAAAATTTAGCTGCTCCCAAACCTACGAACATGACTTATGAACAAGCAGCCACTGTCCCTTTAGCGGCGTTAACGGCTCTCCAAGCCCTGCGAGACTTGGGGAATATCAAATCAGGTCAGTCGGTATTGATTAATGGCGCTTCCGGCGGTGTGGGCGTTTTTGCAGTGCAAATTGCTAAGGCATTGGGGGCTGAGGTGACGGGTGTTTGTAGTTCTAGAAATTTGGATTTGGTTAAATCACTCAATGCAGATTTAGTTATTGACTATACTATAGAGGATTTTACAGAAGGTAATGTGCAGTACGATATAATTTTTGATGTGGTTGCGAAAAGAGCATTTTCCGATTGTAGAAAAGTTCTCAAACCAAATGGGGTTTTTATTTTCACTTTACCTACCCCAGAGGTAATTTTGCAGATTGTTTTCACAATGTTCTTACCTGGTCAAAAGGTAAAATTTGTACTAGAGAAACCTAATACTCAGGATTTGTTGTATTTAAAAGATTTAATTGAAACTGGTAAAATGCAAACTGTAATTGATCGCACATATCCCTTGCCAGAATTATCAGCAGCTCATCGCTATAGTGAAAGTGAGCGTGCAGTGGGGAAAATTGCGATATTAACGCGCTCTTAGCTTCTACTTAAGCTAGGAATGGGTACTTGGGTGAAGTATATTTTTGACATTTTGTGAATTTTTGCTTTATGATGGATGATGTTTACACAAGTGAGATGATCTGGTCTGTCAAAGGATCAGAAAATTCAAATTGACAAGATTGCTGGGTAACATATTAGTTCTATTTAATAAAGGGTAAATTAATGAAGCAAAATTTAAAAATTTCATTAAGTCAAGGGTCAATTCGGGGGCTAATCTTACTACTTCCTCTGTTGGGAAACTTTCTATTTTTAGCTAATGCTAATGCTAATGCTAAATCAGAATTAAATAGTAATCTAACGATTAATGTGGCTGGACTAAAAAACCAATCTGGAAAAATTTGTGCTAGTCTTTTTTCTAAAAGCAAAGGATTTCCTAGTAATAGTGAAAATGCTTTACAATCCGAGTGTATCGAGGTTACAGAAACGCCTCAAAAACTGACTTTTAAGAACTTGAAACCAGGTACTTATGCCGTGGCATTAATTCATGATGCCAATGGAGATGGTATTCTCAATAGTAATTCTTTTGGTATTCCGACAGAAGGTTTTGGGTTTTCTAACAATCCATTGGTGCTGACAGGACCACCCAAGTTTAAAGACTCGGCTGTTTTTCTAGCAGGGCCTAATACTGATATTGAGATTAAGTTGCAATACCTTTTGGGTGGTTAAAATTTTGCATAATTCCATTTAATGGCAATGAGGATATCTGAATGCTAATGTCATGACTAAAGTAATGGGTGTAGACGTGACTTTTGCCTCATGTCGTGACTGGTGTTACTCAATATGATAGAAGCATAGCAAACCGACATAACCCAAAGGTAATTATGAAACTGAAGACATTATCACTGATTGCTGCTACTTTAGCTTTGACTTTAACCGCAAGCCCCTTTGCAGTTCAAGCCCAACAAAACCCATCTTCACCCCAACCTGGTAAGGAATGGCAAAAAAAAGGTCAATTCCAAAAGTTGAATTTGACTCCCGAACAAAAAACTAAAATGCAGGAAATTGGCCGCAATACCCGCGCTCAAATGGAAGCTGTTTTGACTCCCGAACAAAAGACTAAGTTACAAGCTGCAATGGCAGAACGTAAGGCTCAACGTCAAGAGAGAAAAGCACAAGGTCAACAAGGACAAGGACAACGTCAACAAGGACGTGGAAAGAGGGGTGATATTTTTGCTTCTTTAAACTTAACTCAATCACAAAAAGATCAAATTAAACAAATCAGAGAATCATCAAAACAACAAATGCAAGCTGTATTAACTCCTGAACAGCAAGCACAAATGAAGCAAATGCGGGAAAATATGCGTTCTCGTCGTCAACAAAATCAGCCTCAATAATTCTTAAATATTTAAATAGGATTAATAAATTAGGGGTGGGCAAAAAAGCTCATCCCATTTTTGTATAACTTTAATAGCGTACCAATGTTAGTAGCAGTTGCCATAGTTGAGAGAATTTTTAGCTAAGGTTATTTAATTTTACTTTATTATTGGCGCATCGCACCACAAGCGATCGCTCATAATCTCATAATATAGATTACTTGCTGGTAAGATTTCCACGTTGTGATACATAGGAAAATACTTTATAATTAATGAGTAATTCTCATGTAATTTCCTATAAACCATCTGAACATCATGCAAGATTAGCAGTTAACTCAGCTAAAACACTTTGCAACTTTCTTTTTGATACAAAGGAATATCAAATGAAAAAAAGATAAACTCTTGCTACTCTCTGCGACTCTGCGCCTCTGCGTGAGCTAAATTCTCTTAATCAGCAACATCGAAAACTTAATCCACAAAAAAAGAGGTCTTTTTAGACCCCATTCAAAATCAAAATAAAATAATGTTTGATTTATAAAAATTACAGCAAACCAGTATTAGTACCTTGCTTACCAGTTGCTAATTCCACCTTAACAATTTTGCCACCCATTTTCATGATGCGTTGTTGTTCGCGGAACCAATTTTCAAAAGGAACTAACTTAGTAAAGTAAGTATTTTGTAATTCGCGTTGGGTGCGAGTCCGAGTTAAGCTAGGAACACAAGCAGTTACTTTAAATAAACGAGCCATTTTGTTTCAAATCTCCTGATATTGTTTTAGAAACTTTTTTATCTCAAATATCTTGAGTCAAAATCTTTAATTATTTTTTCCAAGGCTGGAAATCAACCATCAACACTAGACTGATAACACTTACAATCAATCAGCAAGAGAACCTTCTAGCAATCATGATTGATCTCCAGACCTTAACAAAGCCGCACCTATATAACTAAGTGCAAACCTAACTCCTAGCTCAAGCCAGAGGAGATATAATCGAAGTAAACGCCCATTTCTTTACCAGCGTCAGGACCAACCAAACTAGCGGTTACTTCCTTCATAGCTTGGATAGCTTGAACAGTAGCGCCTACGGGTACTCCCAAGGAGTTGTAGGTTTCTTTCAAACCATTCAATACGCGCTCATCCAAGATGGAAGCGTCGCCAGCAAGCATAGCGTAGGTAGAGTAACGCAAGTAGTAATCCAAGTCACGGATACAAGCTGCGTAACGGCGTGTGGTGTACATATTACCACCGGGACGGGTGATGTCAGAGTACAACAAGGACTTAGCTACAGCTTCTTTAACGATAGCAGCAGCGTTAGCGCTGATGGTTGTAGCTGCACGAACGCGCAGTTCACCAGTAGCGAAGTAGCCTTTTAGCTTTTCGAGAGCAGCGGTATCAAGGTATTTACCTTGAACGTCTGAAGAATTGATAACGGAGGTAATTGCGTCTTGCATTGTTGTTTTTTCCTTATTTCCAACCTTATTGCAACAGTTTTAGTTTGAGCCAAAAAACAGCTAAAACTTACTGCATTGCACCAACAACGTAGTCGAAGTAAGAACCAGCTTCACCAGCGTCTTCAGAAGACAACAGGGTAGCAGCAACGTTCTTCATAGCGGCAACGCCACCAGCAACTGCATCAATGGGAGTACCCAAAGATTTGTACATTTCGCGGACACCAACGATACCGATTTCTTCGATGGCTGTAACATCACCAGAAACGATTCCGTAGGTAACAAGACGCAAGTAGTAGTCTAAGTCACGCAAGCAAGTAGCTGTCATTTCTTGACCGTAAGCGTTACCACCGGGGGAAACAACATCAGGACGTTTTTGGAACAGTTGGTCGCCAGCACCTTTAACAATGCGTTCGCGGTTTTCGGTCAATACTTGAGCGATGCGAAGACGTTGTGCGCCACCAGCAACAAAACCTTTGATTCTGTCTAATTCACCGGGGCTGAGGTAGCGAGCTTCTGCATCAGCATTCACGATAGCTTTCGTGACGATACTCATTAATGGATTCCTCCAAAACTAATGGAACCAGAATTTGATTAAACTGGTACGACTTTATATGGTTGGTACTGACTTTACATCTTGATTTACATTTCTAGCCAGATTGACTGGATTTGGTGTAAACCAGGTGGAAAACTCAATTACCTCCCGCAAAATATTGTCCAGTATTATGTTGAGCATTTATTACTGCTCTTAATATTTTGTAACACTTATTTTCAGATTTGCTCATTCACCAGGGAACAGGGAACAGGCAAAAGAGGCAGAGGGGCAGAGGGCAGGGTGCAGAGGAGACGGATTTCCCCCTTGCTCCCTGCTCCATTTCTTCTTCTACTGTCACCTGTAACCTGTAACCGTGGCGTAGCACCTATCTATTGGGAAGACCACCTGTTAAAACAGAAGGAGATAAGCTAGACCAGGATTGTTTCACTAGGTCAGCTTCAGCCTGGACACTACCTAAATAGTTACCTGCTGGTAAAGATGGATAGCGTTTGTAAGGAACAACATCTTCACCAAAGTAGCGAGCATACTCAGGACTGTTGACCATTGCTTCTACAGCCGCCCGTAAACCGCTATCAGCCAATAATTTGTTATATTGACGGATTTCGCCTTGGGTAGCTGGTGCGCGTCCCAAAAGGTGACGGAATAGGAATTCAATTACCTTGGTGTTGGGATAAGGTGCGTAGAACCGTTTGCGATAGATTTCAGAACTGGCTAGTTCAATCACAAATTCACGCACGGTAATTTCACCGTTACGCAATTTGCTATCTAAGTCAGAACGGCGGAAATATTCAGGAACTTGACCGCTAAATACGTCCATTACCTGACAGTAGATAGCATTAATGACCTGATTGGTTTCGGGGGAATTTGTCCCGGTGGTAGCACGGTAAATCCGGGCTGGTTTGCGACGGCTTGTACCGACACCAACTTCTACAGATTGACCACGACCATCGTTGAAAGAACGACCCAACTCGATAAACAAGGGTTTAGTCTTGTCCATTTTCTTGGCTTGGGCTGCCAAATCGGCGATCGCCTTGGCGAGAATTGGCGTATTCTCAGTTTTAATCCGTGGCTTCACAGTTTCAAAACTAGGAACAACCACATCATCATTTTGTTTGGTTAGCTGGTTGTAAAGCTTCTCGGTATTGGGGAAATTAGCCGCAGGTAAAGTGGGGAAGCGACGGAAAGGAACAGTATCTTCTCCAAACACTTGACGGTATTCTGCACTATCTACCATCTCGCTAATAAAAGCCCGAATCCCTTGAGTAGCGAGGATTTGGTTGTATTTGCGAATTTCTGCTTGGTCAATAGGGGCGCGACCTAAGAAATGCTTAGTACCCAACTCAATTACTTTTGTATTGGGGTAAGGAGTGTAGAACTCTTTCTGGTACAGGCTAGAGTAACCCAAACCTTGAATAAATTCCTTAACGGTAATTTCACCGTTTACCAACTTACTTTCTAGAACTGTAAACTCATTCTTAGAGATGTAAGGAGCAATATCCCGCTCGAAAATCTGCCGATAAGCACCGCTAATCACAGTTTCAGCCGCAACCTTGTCATTCTTAACTGCTGTCAGTTTAAAGACCTTGGTTTGCTCACGTTGCTTAGTAACACCTTGATTCATGCGGAACTCAATATCTGGTTCAGTCCGCATTTCTGTGACTGTACCCAATTCCACAAAGCGAGGTGTTTCCTGTTTCTCAACATTCGCCAAATCTTCGCGGATAGTTCCCACGCGCAATTGACGTAAAGACACACCCGCAGGAGTTAGATAGCGTTCGTAAGGAACTGTATCTTCATTAAATGCTTGACTGTATTCTTCACTGTCAAGAATGGCATCAACGACCGCATAGAAGCCTTTCTTAGCAGCAATGTCAAAATACTTGTTGTTCTCTTCCCGACCGTAGGTAGGACGACCTAACAAGCGACGGTGAATATATTCAATCGCTTTACAGACATAGAGAGAAGTCCAGTACATCTTGCGGAATAAATCCGACTTCGCCAACATCCGCACAAACTCGCGGACGGTGATATCGCCGTTTTCTAGCTTAATTTCCGCAACTTTCAGGCGTTGACCTTCGTAAACATCACGACCAAAAACTTGTAGATAAGTAGCCTTAATTACCGCTTGGGTAGAACTTTCTGAGAACTTGACACTTACACCCTTAGGAGCTTTTCTGCCAATAGTTCCAGGTAACTGGTCTAATTTGAACACCTTCGCACCCAAAGTCCCAGGAGCTACACTCCGAGCATTAGGATTGCTGAGTTGGTTATTGATACCAGGCCCTTGGTGAATCAAGATCCGGCGAGTATCCTTACTAAACGGTGCAGGGCTGCTGCTGGGGTTGCGGGTTGCTTTCGGGAAAATTGCCCCAAATTGAATTTCCAAGGGGTCATTCCCAGAACCGTAGGGATGTTGGTCGGGTAATGGTTGTTCGTAAGCAGCAAAAGTTGTAATGAACTGAGGAACTTTGCGGAAAGGCGCACTGTATTTAAACAGGTCTTGCTGTTGTCCCCAGTTGCGACATTCTTGCGCTTCTTGACCCAGACCCCGAATGTAGGGAACTGTTTCTTCACCAAAGTAATCGCTGTATTCGTTAGAATCTACCAAAGCATCAACTAAACCTGCCAAACCTTTGAGGGAAACAATGGCAAAATATTTTTGCACTTCCTCACGGCTGCTTGGCCCCCGTCCTAAAATGTGACGGAAAGCTAATTCAATCACCCGGCTGTTAATAAAAGGTTGATAAAACTGTTTTTGGTAAAGGGGAGATTTAGCTAAACGGCGAATAAACTCCCGCATGGAGATTTCGCAATTTTTAACTTTTGATTCCAAGTCAGAAATAGACAAGCTGTAAGCACGGGTAATATCGCGCTCAAATACTTGACGGTAAGCCGCTTTGATGATTTCTATTTTCTCGCTAGAAGACAAACCTGGCTTCATGGCGTACTTGGGACGACGTTCTGCGGCAACAGCGTAAATTTGCGGCAGTTGTAATCCTTGTTGGTCGCCAGAAGGACGTTGACGAACTTTTGTAGATGGTGTGGGTGCTTTGAATTCTGTCAGTAACACATCCATGTACTCAGTCACAATTTCTGTGGCTGCGACATCTTTACGGAAATAAGACAGGGACGCTGACTTGATTTCTTGTAAAGCGACAATGGTTGCTTCGCCAGAACAGGCATTTTCAATAATTTCCCGCAAACCTCTGGTGTTCACAGAGATGATGTTGGGGTCGCCAGCGACAATCGCATAGGTGGCATAGCGCAAGAACCAGGACAAGTCCCGTAAGCTTTTGGCCATGTTGCTAGGACCATAACGAGCTACGTTAATCGGTCTAAAGCCTGGAGGTGTGGGACCACCAGCAGAGGTATTGAAGATGGAACGCAGGTTTTCAAAGAAACCACCACGACTTTCAACGTAGGTGACTGTTCCTAGGGTCATGCCCTCTTGGACACTCATACCACCAGCACCAACCATTGCCAGTTCGCGCTCTTGGGGCTTTTCTAAGAAGGCCATTGGTGAACCACCAACGAAAATCCGGTTAGCCGCGCGAGAAACGATGATCTCGGAATTTTCTGTCAGAATCTTGGCAATTTCTAACCGCTTTGCCCCGGAGGCAAAATAACTACCCAATTCACTTAGTTCACCTCTTCCCAAAAAGCGGTCTTGTTGTTCCGCTTGGGAAATGGTGGCGACAGGTAAGGTCTGATATAGTTGCGGACGCGCAACTGAGCTTCCACCGCTTGCCTTAACACTCATGGGATTTTTAAGACTCCTATCATAATTGTTTATCTGTTCAGCCTGGGTTATTTATTTTAAGGCTTGACATTTTTGCGTATTTATGGATGTTACGCCTCTAAAACCCAGTAAATTAACTCGGTCAATTTTTAGATTAGAACGTTTTGCGTTTACACTGTTGGTTTATTAAGAAGTATGTCGAATCTGTAATCTAAATTTGATCTTGAACAAAATACATACTTTCATTTTGCTCGCTGTAAACGCACTGTCTGAGTTGATCATAGCTTGTGTGGTGTCGCCAGACTTACTCATAAACGCGGAAAACCGGCGGAAAAAATGAGAACGGCTATATATAAGAGCAGAATTAAATTACTGAGAAGAGACAATTGAGTAATAAATATAACTTTGCGTACCAGATGGCTTTGTCTACTTTGGCAATGGTATTTGCTGTTGCTCCTGTTTATGCTTTACCGGGGGAAAATACTAATACTGTGGTGTAGCGATTTTATGAATAACCGTCACTACACCTTCAATAAATATCGACGATACTCAGTAGTAATAGACTTTAACTCAAATTGTCTGAAGATGAACCTGTCAAAGAGTATATTAGTACCAGGATTTAACTTCGACCATCTACACAAGCAATCCATTTTCCTTCATGGATGAAATGAGCGTCAATGTGGTGCATACCACTACTATTCCAACCAGAACCACTTGGTTTCAATACTAAACTTTGTTCAACTTCTCGTTCTTGATAACTTGTAGTCGTTAACTCGGTAATCTCAAATGCTCTTACCTGAGTACCATAAGCTGGCTGACAGTCTTGGGCAAAACGAAAAATCTGATCGTTCATTACCAAAACTCTACCGGCTGGTCTAGCTATATGTGCATTGTTACTGACAATTGGACTCTTTGGGTGTTCCAACCAAGAACCGAGCAAATCCTCTGCATAGTAAAGACGCAGGGTATCATGTTTGTGATCAGCATTAGTTTCAGCAAACATCCACCATTTGTCAGCGTAACGGAAAATAGAGGAATCTACAAAAAATCCATCATTAAGGAGATTGCCAACGAAACTCCATTCTGTAGGAAAATTTGATGCTTTGTAAAGTCGGATTGAGTTTGCTTGATAACTTTCTGGAATCAAGTAATATTCATTATTCCATTCAAAAACGTATGGATAAGATAAGTGAAATGGTTCGGCAATTACAATCTGTTCATATTTCCAATTAGTTCCATCTTCACTCGTTGCAAATGCAATTTCTCCTCGACGTATACCGTTATTTAAAACCTCAAAAAACATAAGCCAGGTTAAACCAACTTTAATCATAAAGGGGTCTGCAACAAATGCAGCTCTAACATCAGATACATCTTGGTGAGTCAGGACTGGATTTTTTACATTTGCAGGTGCAGTTAAATTAAAAGGAGAATCACCAAAATAAATCCCAATAGACCACATATTTCTATTAATTAAGCTACTTATTAAGAGTAATTGATTAGCTATGGATTTAGGAAGGCTATTAACTAACTTATAGTAGGGCTTTCTAATGGTTTTTTTGAGAAATTTCATTGTGAATTACAATATAAACAACAAGGAAGTTTTGTGAGATAACAAACGAAGAAGGCGATTTGAATGAAAAACCGTAAACATGGGTTACGAAAAAACCATTTTCAAGAAAAATTGCGTTTTTACTTCAAGCGCAAACAAGGACGGTTAATCTTAGTTTTAATTGCTTTACTAGTTTTGATTAGTATTATTCCTGTTAGGCTAGTGGTTGCACTCCATCTAGCTCCAATTCCGCAGGCCATTTTTGTGTTAGGGAGTGATAGTGAACGGATGGAATTTGCTGGTCGCTTTTGGCAAATTCACAAAAATTTGGATATTTGGGTTTCTGATTATGCCTGGCACTTAGAAATTAACCGCCGTATTTTCCAAAAGTTTAATATTCCAAGGCGACAGTTACATTTGGATGGTAGAGCTACAGATACCGTAACTAATTTTACAACTTTGGCAGAAGATTTTGTTGTCCAAAAGTTTAACCATATTTACCTGATTACCTCGGATTATCACATGAGCAGAGCAAAAGCGATCGCGTCAATAGTTTTGGGAAGTCGCGGGGTTATTGTCACCCCAGTTGTAGTACCTTCAACAGGAGTTGAATTTGAATCCTGGGTACACATTTTACGAGATTGCGCTCGCTCAGTAATTTGGATTGCGACTGGTCGAACTGGTGCCAGCTTTAACCCCAAAATTAAATTGAATGAATTTATTTGATTCTTGATTGAATATGTTCTCGTACACTATTTTGGTTTCATTTATCATCCGCTCAACTGTAAATTCTTGCTCAAATTTTTGTCTACCCGCTTCACCCATTTGCTGACGAAGTTCGGGAGACTCAATCAGAGTTTGTAATGCTTTAGCCAGTGCATCTATATCTTTAGGCGGTACTAATAAGCCTGTTTTTCCATTTTCAACTTCTTCTGGAATACCATTTACGTTAGTTGCCACAACAGGTAGACCAGCACGCATAGCTTCTAGAATACTGATAGGCAGACCTTCATAATGGGTACTGAGAATAAAGATTTGAGATTGGGCTAATAAATCGGGTACGTCTCTACGATCGCCCAAAAAAGAAACCTGCTCAGTAATACCCAAGGAATTAGCTAAAGCTTTGCAAGATTCCAGGGAAGAACCACTACCAACTAAGTCCAGATGGATACAAGGGTTTTGGAGTTGAGCGATCGCTTGAAGTAATGTACTGTGATCTTTTTGTTCATTAAAACGTGCCACCATAATCAGTTGAGGTGGCTGTTGTGAAGGATTAGCAATAGTCACAGGAATGTTAGCAATGCCATTGTGAACAGTCCGGAGTGAATTTTGATTACCAACTCTAAGACTTAGAGCTAGTTGGCGATCGCTTTCAGAGACACAAATTAGCTTCGCAGACAGTGGTGCCAATAATTTTTCAGCTATCAGTGCCACGGTTCGCTGAAGTGGAGGAGTTCCCTGAGTAAAACCCCAACCATGCGCCGTGAAGATAACAGGTGTCTTGGATATGCATCCAGAAATACGTGCTATAACGCCAGCTTTACTACTATGTGCATGAATGATATCAGGTTTAATTTTATTAATCAATGAAATACATTCTTTGATAGCGAGAAATTCACCTGAGAATTTAATATCACGACTTAAGTTAGAAATTAAATGTAAAGGAACATCTAAATCACTAACAAATTCTGTAAGTAACCCTAATTGACTAGTTGCTAGGTGAATTTCATAGTCTTTGCAAAAATTTTTGATTAAATCATAAACATTTTTCTGAGCGCCACCAAGCTCTGATTTTGTAATGATATAAAGTAAGACAGGTTTTTTGGAATATTTCATACACAGCACCTCACCTAAGTTACAAAATTGTGACAAAGAATATTAGATTTTTGATTTTGTGGAAAAGTAGACAAGGAAAGGAAGATAAGGGAAATTCCTTTCCCCGTGTTACTGAATTATGGGATGATTTAGCCAAATTGGGAACGAATTTTCAAGAGTTTTAACCGCCAATTCATCCCCCATTTATGCAACGCCAGATTTGCGATATTCCAAAGTTTTTTCTTTTGAGCCACCTAACAAACGGCGCACAAATGACTTTAATTGATTCGGTGCATATAAATATACAAACCGTCCTATAGGATAAATGCCCATCCATAATGGCAAATTCAGTTCCCGAATGGCTTGCCACTGTACACCAGCTAACTGTTTTTGACGATAGGAATATTCAAAATTACGATGAAAAAAACTTTTTGGGTGAACCCAATGTGTACCTAAATTTTCGGGAATACTTGCCAAAAGCCAACCATGCTTGGCAAATGTAATCCACAACCGTAAATCTTCTACACCTCCCTCCACATCAGGATATCCTCCGGCTTGCAACAAAGCTTGTTTCCTGAAAGTGGCTAGTGTAAAAGCAAAAGGTACGCATTTTGCCATCGTCTTTATAAGTTGATCATGCTCAGTTGCAGGCATTCTGACATAACGTTCTTTTCGATTCTCGTCTTCTACGATGTAATTACATCCAACAACGCCAACTTCTGGATGAGCATCTAAAAATTCAACTTGCAAACTTAAACGCTCTGGATAGCTAATGTCATCAAAATCTTGGTTAGCTATATATTCTCCTTGGGCTTTTTCAATGGCATAGTTCAGAGCCTTTGTACGACCTAAGTGTCCAGAGGTAAAAATCTTAACTCGACTATCTTTTTGTGCAACTTTTGCCAGCATTTCTGATGTTGCATCTGTAGAGCCATCATCTACAATAATCCATTCAAAATTACTGTATGTTTGATTCAAAATACTAGGAATTGCTCTATCAAAATATTGCTGTCCATTATAGACTGTGGTGACAACTGAAAGTTTTTTCGACATAGAAAATATTTCCAAATTAGTAATTAAAATCTACCCTAAATAAAAGCTGTAATCTGACGTTGTTTTAGTAGGTTGCAATATAATTGCTCCCATTGTGTAACAACTTCTTCTGTGCTGTAGTTAGCAACAACAAATTCTCTCCCTTTTTGCCCCATTTGTAATCGTTCTACCTCTGGTATTGCCATCATTTTAAACATTGCTTGAGCTAGTAATTGAGGATTTTTTGATGGTACTAAAAATCCACTTTTGCCATCCAATACTGTCTCTTTTATACCACCAACATCTGTAGAAACTACTGGTAGTTGTGTTGCTGCTGCTTCTAATAAAACCATTGGCATTCCTTCCCAAGCCGAAGACATTAAATATGCGTCGGCGGCATTCATTAATGCCACTACATCGCTCCGAGCGCCTAAAAATCTAACATTTGAATCAATTTGTAGCTCTTTTACTAATTCTTCAATATCTGACTGGAGTTTTCCTATGCCGACAATAATTAACAAAGCATTTGGGTTTTGCTGTAATACAATTGCAAATGCTTTGATTGTGGTGGGATAATCTTTCGGTGGATCAAATCGTCCAACTGCCAGCCATGTAAATTCATCTCCAAGTCCTAATTTACAACGAATATTACTTCTTAATTCTGAGTCAAATTTAAATTTATTTGTGTTCACAAAGTTAGGAATAAATTTTGCTTTTTCTCTGGAAACTAATCCTATCTGAATATAACGTTCTACTCCAGCTTTACTTATACAAATTGTCAAATCGCAAAGAAAGTCAGTAAATTTGTAAGCAATTTCTCGCCAACGCGCACCATTACTTTCATCTATGCTATGAGCTGTAGAGATGATAACTGGAACCCTTGTAAAAAGTCGGACGATTCTGGCTAATAAATTTGCATGGAACAAATGAGAATGTAGGATGTGAGGTTGCCAGTCATTGATCAGGTGTATCAATTTCGGAATTACTCTTGGTTCTGGAACACCTCGTGACATATTAAGAGTCGCAATATCAAATCCGTCAGACTGAGCTTCTAATCCCATGACTCCAAGAGGCACCATTGACACAATCTTAACTTGATGACCTCTCTGAATAAGATTAGAAGCCAATGCGATTACTTGCTGATCTGCACCCCCTAGACCTAAGCTAGTAGATAGTATTAGAATTCTCGATTTCATATGTTATGTTCCTCCGCTTTATATACATTAAACGCAATCAACATTTTTACTAAAAAAACAGTTATATATACGGTATCGCAGGAGATTTCCTTGCCTGAACTAATTGTTTTGAGTAGTCTAATATGCTTGTGGTTGTTGTAATTAACATGAGAGTTGAAGGCAGCCTCCATCTTTCAGCACCTCCTGCATTTTTAGTCACGGAGCCAAAAGCAAGGGCAACAAAAAATAATGAAAGTAATAATAATTTAATACCTTCATTCCTTTTAAAAAGTTTCCAGCCTTTTTTTAGTGCTTGAAAGCATAGTGAAAATAGAATTAATGCCTGTAGTGAACTACCGGCTGCAAATGCAGTATGGACATTCCAAGGCATTGGTGAAAACATGAAATAGAAACAGTGAATAGGTAAATACCAAATCCAATCAACAGGAGTTCTGGGGTAAACACCCTCAAGGTAGCCAGAATTCCCTTCTTCATTATCTCTCATTTCTAAATAACCTAAGGCACTTTCTGAAGATTCAAATATCATCCCACTATGATTTCCTTGAGATAATTGCTGATATATACCAACCATCGAAAAAGTGATTAACAGTGTTAGGATAATAGAAATGAAATATAGAATTGGACGTATGTAGGGTGAGATTTTTAATTTTCCCACCTGAGTTAAGAATGCTAGTGAAAGAATCGGTATGAAATAGGCTATGTAATGGATTCTTAGATAACAACTAAAAAAGATACCTAGACACGTATAAACTTGTACAAATAAGTTATTGCGGGCTTTTGGATAACTAATTATTGCAAGCAAACCAGATATACCAACTAGAACTACTAAGACACTAGGTGCAGAGCGCCCAACCTCAATGTTGTAACGCAACCAAGTAGGCCAGAATATAACAATCGCTGCCTGTAACTCACTGAGGTTTTTCCCGAAGATAATTTGGTTAATCCATACCAATGGAGCAATAGCCGCTACACCTAAAGCTGCATTGAAAGTTCTTATGATCCAAAGGCCAGACTCTCCAAAAGTATTGAATATCCAGCCGGGATAGAGGATACAATAGAAGGGAACGTGTGGTTCAATATAGCTCAAGGGATCAGTACTTACAGCCTGACTAAATCTTTTAAAGTAGGGTAAGTAGTCTCCGATATCAGCATCTCCAAAAAAATGTGTCTGCTCCTGAATAAAAATCAAAAATAGCCTGACTATAAATCCTAGAATGACGATAAATAAATACTTGTTGAAAAAAGTATTTATCCAAATAAATAGTAAAAGTGTAATTACTGCAACTAATAAAATAGAAGAAAAATTGGAAGCCATTTAGTATTATTTCCTTGTGATTTTGCAAATTAATTTATGAATTAAGTATCGAAAAAAGCATTACTGTTTTGCAAATTATCATAAAAAAATACCTTATGTAAACTTTGTTACTTAAAAAACGACTTTTTATTATTTTTAAACTCTATTTTTTTGAAGGCTGCACAGGTAACTCTGATAATCTACCAATACCTTAAAGTTTCTGGATTTATTGATTTTTATTTTATAAATAACCTCTAATTTTTAGATACTGTAAAATATGATTGTATATTTGATTGATCGTATACCTTCTAACACCTAAAAATATTCTAATGAAAGAACCAAGACTAGTTCCTCCTACTATTTTTCTTAGAATTTTGTAGTCTATATAGCTAAGTACTTCAGAACTCATTTGATTACCAACCAAGAATGAAGTCTGATTCGCGCTCACCCAAAAATTTGAGATGAGCTTATTGGTATATGTAATTTTGTGCTTCTTGAGGATTCTTAAGTAATATTCAAAGTCTTGAGTATATTTAAACTTTTCATTGAAGTAACCTACATCTTTAATGCAATCTGCACTATAAAAAACAGAAGACTCTGTTGTGAGACAGCCCATTATATACCAAGCTAACAACCAGGGTGCAGTCCAGGGTCTGTTGGTGTAGAGAACTTTGCCTGACTCTGAAATAAATTGAGTGTTTCCTATAAGGCAAATGAAGGGCTTGTTTTGGTAGAGTTTTACAACGTATGCAATAGCATCCATTTCATACCAATCATCTGCATTGATGGAGGCAACAATATTACCTTTTGCTAAGTACAAGCCACGATTCAAAGCTTCAGTCATCGAGTTGTCTTTCTCAGATACAACTAAAAGTCTGGAATCCTTTTCTTGGTACTTCTTTAATATTTCTAAAGTGTTATCTGATGATTTACCATCAATCACAATATATTGAATGTTTTTGTAACTTTGATTAAGTACAGATAAAATTGTTCGTTCAATGGTTTTCTCAGAGTTGAGGCAGGGTGTAATAATAGAAACTAAGTTTGACATATTTTTGACACTATTTGAGAAGTATTTTCCAAACAAAATTGACACTCTCCGCACCTAAAGGTGCAGAGATTATTAAGACCTCACGAACTTAATAAATAGCCTCCTAATGGCAGAACTAACATTAATATTCTGTTCATAAATAAACCAAACAGTCAAAAGAACTGTCTCTAGAAAAAAAGTAAATATTTTGACTTCTAATTGACTGGGTAAAAAGAAATTTATCATAATTACTACAAAAAACCATAGTAGCGGATATCGAAGCCATATTAACCATCTTTTTAAGGGAATAAATAATTGTCGCATTCCAAAAAAAGTTAATAACCAAATTATAAGATATCCACTATTTCCAAGCGATGCTCCCACTAAACCAAATTGATTGGCTCCAATAGCTATTAACAATAATGACGAAATCCCACTAATAAGCTGAATAAGCATACATTTATCTGCTGCATTTAATGCCAATAGAAGGTAATAGCCTACTGCATTTATGGAATAAAGAGAATAAATCATAACTAAAATATAGAATGCAGCTATATTTTCTTTAGAAAATATCCCTGGAATAAACAAATGTAAAACATCATCTGCAAGTGTGAATAATCCTGCTCCAATTACTAATGCGATAAAGCTATTAATTTGAAGAGCTTGCTTAACTTGCTTTTGTAACTTTGCCTCATGGGTATCTAAATTGGCAGCGAGATTGCTTACACTCGGAAGTAAGGGTTGTACAGGTAATGCGGAGAGGGAATTGATTTGTGTAGTAATATCTGTCATTACCGCATAAACTCCTAAAGTCTGAGTATCTAGCAAGCTTCCTACAATTAAACGATCGCCTCTAGCAAAAATTATTCCCCCCAACAAGGTTAGCCAACTCATAAGACTATATCGAGCTATTGCTAATCCTCTTTTTTGGTTCCAGTTTACGTGCAGTTTCACGTTATGGGTTAAATTTCGTAACACCCAGACATGACTCAATAAAATTGCTATAGCTGCTAAAGCTTGCCACTGCATGAGGGCGATTGTCCGTCCTCCTAGCCAAGTCACTATTAACATTCCAAAAGAAAGCAATAGTGACTCAATTGTACTGAATAAACTTATCAAGTCATAACGTTGATAGGCTTGTTCTACACCAATCAAAACCCTTTGGAGCAATCGCGCCCACACTACTAACCCACCAATCTGTAAAGTATGTTGAATTGTTACCTGTTGAACTTGCCCTAATTTAGGAAATAAACTAACAATTGCTTCAGCACCAAATAACAGGGCAATAGCGGCAAGGGTTGCAAATATTAGCATTCCCCCAAAGGTTACAGTCAATGTCTCTGAAAGAGAATTTGATAAATCATCAGCATCTTCTTTTACTATGTCTTGTGAGACAAAGACTGTAGTAGCGACAGAAAGCCCAGCCTCAGCTAAATTAACCACTTGCACCACTGCAGAAGCCAGTGTCCACAAACCATATTCCTCAATTCCCAGCATCCTAATTAGTATGGGAATTGTGAGTACAGCTAGTCCGATTCGGACTACTCCTCCGACTGTGTTGTAAAAACCATTTTTTAGTAAGCTATTTTTCACTAAAAATATTTTCCTTGGATAAATTACTTTTTCTGAACATAGAAAATAAATTGCTGAAAATTCCGACTAAATGGTTAGAAAAATCCTATATTAGGCAAACTTCACTTTATCCTTGCTATTCCGACCACTGCTATTTTTCTCGTAATAACCCTTGTAACTGTAGTAACCACTAATTTCAGTAGCAACCCCATTTACCACCATCCCCAAAACTTGCTGCCCTGACTGCTCTAGCAGGGACTTGGTTGCGATCGCCGCAGGGGAATCAACCACTCCAGGACGGACAACTAGCAACATTCCATCCACCAATTTGCCGAGAATTTGTGTCTCCGCAGCTATACTTAATGGTGGAGTATCAATAATGATAAAATCATACTCTTTTGCATATTCTTTAATTAACAAATCCATCCGCTGGGAATTAATTAACGGAACAGGATTGGGCGGAATTGTTCCTGATGTTAATAGTTCTAAACCAACCATTACTTGTGTCGGTGTTGTTAATTCACTCTGACCTACCAGCACATTACTCAACCCCACGAAATTAGGTAGTTGCCAAATTTCATGTTGCCGAGGCCGACGCATATCTGCATCCACCAACAGGACTCGGCATCCCATCTGTGCTTTTGCCACTGCCAAATTAGCAGCAACAAAAGACTTGCCTTCATTGGGGATGGAACTAGTCACTAAAATTACCCGTAATTCCTTGTCAGAGAGGGTGAAATTCAAGTTAGTCATCAGCATCTCAAAGGCAGCACTGGCAGATGAATAGGGATTGTCTCTAATGGGTAGTTCTGATCCAATTCCTTCTTTGTGACTGAGACTAGGAATACTTCCCAATAAGGGATAACCCAACAACTGTTTAGCTTCTTCAACTGTCTTCAGTGATTTATCCATAGCTTCTAACAGTAGTGCTAAACCAATTCCCAATAGCACCCCTAAAAATCCACCTAGAGCTAAATTGAAGCTAATCTTGGGAGAAATAGCTGTGTCAGGAATCAAAGCCTCGGAAATTATCCGCACATTACCAACTTTTTGCTTTTCTACCACCTCCATTTCTTGTAATTGCTTGAATACTTGTTGATAAGTTGTTTGTCCTACTTGCAAACGTCGTTCTAGCGCTCGCTGTTGTTGTTCTAGTCGGGGTAACATTCTTAATCGTGCTTGTTTGATCAAGAAGGCATTTTGTAAAACTCTAATTTGGTTTGTTAATGCCAACTTATTTAGCTGCGATTGTACCAATTCAGTGGTCAGTGTTTGCTTCAATTGTCCAATTTGTAAATTTTTTTCTGGGATAGATTCTTGACTATATATAATGTCTCCAACTCGCTTTTCTATCTGCTGTTTTAAAGCTTGTTCTTTCCTCCTCAAATTCTTAACTGTTGGATGTTGATCTGTCAAGCGAGTTTGTGTTACAACCAAATCATCCTGAACTTTTTCATATTCTGTTAGCACCTGTTGCACACCACGAGACTGACTTATAGTAGCAAGATTAAAGGCTTGCTTAGGACTCAAATTCAACTGATTTTGCAAACCTATAGAACGACTTTTAACAGCCTCCAATTGGGCTTTTTCTTTGGTAATTTCACTTAATAAAGTCTTGATTTCTTGTACTCCTAAATTTGCTTCTGCTTCTAAGGAAACTACTTGATTTTTATCTTTAAAGTTCCGTAAAGCTGCTTCTGCTCGTGCCAATCTATTTTCAATTTGCGGCAATTGCTTACTTAAAAATTCTTTCGCAGATGTTGTCTCTAATCGGTTCATGAGAATATTATCTTCCCAATAAGTTTTCATTAAAGTATTAACAACTACCGCAGTTTCCGTTGCATTATTACTTTTATAAGTTAACTCCATCACATCTGTACCACGAATCCCGGTGACTTTTAGTTTTGCGATAAATTCTCCGATTGTTAGCGGGTTACCCTGGTTATCTTTTAATTTAAGTCTGTCAATAATTTTCTGAACCATGGGATTAGAACGAATTATTTCTGCTTCTGTATCCAATGGATTACTTGCATTACTCAGACCTGTCAGTCCTCCCAATTTTTGATTCAAACCCGTCAAAGAAGAAGCATCACTTTGCTTTAAAAGTAGTTTACCTTTGGCTTCGTAAATCGGTTTTTGTGTGAAAGTTAATAACCCTGTCAATCCAAAGACAAAGGCAATCACACTTACTATCACCAACCCATGCTTTTTGAAAACCAGCGAGTAATTTGAAAATTCTAATAGATTTTGGTCTTCTTGGTTAGATTCCATGTTAAAACTTGATCGCTACCCGATATATAATTTTAATTGTTAAAAACGAATATTTGGCATATTTGTTTTGGCAAACAATACCTGATTTTAGCTGTATTGAACTAGACAAAATTTTACTCAACCATCTCTGTTCTAACTGTAGCTTATGAGCCTAAAAATTCTGGCAAATAACTTCGTTTACAGGTTTAAACAGAGAAGACTATTCCACATTTATACGGATCTTTAATTTGCTTATAACATCTATTCCTCTGAAAGGATGTACCTACAATACACATACCATAATTCATCTGTCTAGCCCTTATGCAACATCAATTTAAATTTCCCAATTACTGGCTGCTAATCTTGGTCAAAACTTGCTAGAACCATAATTATTGGCTTTTTTCAGCCAGCAAATTAGTAAAGATTGTAGATACGTTCCATGGAATGTCTCTACAAAAGTTTTTAATCCACACAGATTTTTCGGAGATGTCTATTATGAGTTGAAAATTTAAATTAAAAATTTATTTGTTTTCTTGGGGGATGTGATGGGGCAATTTCGCATGAGTTCTACAATGGCAACAATGGCAATTTTTTGAAATTATAGTTGCATAAAACTAGACAAATAAGCTGTGATGCTTGTACTTTAAGTACATTCTCAAGCACAACTCATTTTATAGGACTTCAATAGTTGTCGGTTAAGGAAATGTAGGTTGGGTTGAGCGACAGCAAAACCCAACAAAATCCTTGATAATTTTGCCTTAACTGAGCAGTATTGTATAGGACTCCTATTTAATTTTTGATAGCTTGCGTGGCATAGCCATACTTTTAACTTTACAGCTTTGGGTCACAACTGTGTGGTAGTTGGATATTCAACTTCTGCCGCTAATTGATATCTTTTCTACCTTGTCAATGTGTACGCGAAATTTAAAATCTGTACATGAGCAAAACACAAGCTAATAAAATATATGACTCTTACCAGTTACATTAGTTCTCCAAATAATATCAAGTTGCCAAACATACCACATACCCTGCCTATAATACTTTTTTTAGGTGATATTTTTGGTTTGTTTGTTAGTTTATTATTTGCTTTTTGGTTACGGTTAGACCAACCAATTGACGGATTTGATCCATTTATTTACTGTTTTGTCTTATTAATATTAGTGGGACTCTATTTGGCTGATACTTATCATCCAGACAGGCAAATTGCGGGATTGACGACATCGGCTCGCACCCTAATCGGCATTTGTGCAAGTGGTTTTTTCATTTTCGCGCTCATGGCTTGGGTGGATCACACATTAGTTAAACGGGGCATTTTGCTATCAAGTTTGGGAATGTTTAGCATCTGGGCAGTGATGTTAAGATTATTGGCAGCGAGATGGGTGCGATCGCGCACTGAACAAAGTCGTTGGTTGATGCTGGGTGCAGGTGAAAACGCCACCAAATTTACACAAAATCTATTACAGCTAAATCTATTGGGGAAGTTAGTTGTGCTAACTCCTGAAGCTGATCAAAATACTCCTCGTTCAGCATTGGATAATCTGAATTATGCAGGAGACTTCAATGATTTATCTAAATGGATTCAAGAATCTTGGTCTGCCGTAATCATAGCCACGAATATTCAGTTTTCTGATACCCAGGTACAGCAATTGATGCAAATCCGGCTGCGAGGTATTCCCATTTATAGACTTCCAGATTTTTATGAAACCCTATGGTATAAACTCCCTTCTTACCTACTACAGGATAAGTGGTTCGCTTTTAGTCCTGGGTTTCACTTAATGCCTGGTTACTTAACTATGAAGTTAAAGCGGTTTGTAGATTTGATTCTGGTCATGGTTTTACTCGTAATTTTATCCCCACTAATGTTGCTCGTAATTCTGGCAATTAAATTAGATAGTCCAGGCCCAGTATTCTACAGCCAATTACGAACAGGCTTATATGGCAAGTCTTTTAGAGTTTACAAATTCCGCTCCATGTATCAAGATGCTGAAAAACGCGGGGTACAGTGGGCAGATAAACACGACTCCCGTGTTACTAGAGTCGGACGTTGGCTACGTCTATTGCGAATTGATGAACTACCGCAGATTTGGAATGTGTTCAGGGGAGAAATGAGCTTGATTGGCCCACGTCCAGAACGCCCGGAGTTTGATACCAAGCTGAAAGAAGCGATTCCTTACTATGAACTGCGTTATTTGGTCAAACCGGGAATAACAGGCTGGGCCCAGGTACTCTATCCCTACGGTGCATCAATTGAAGATGCCTATGAAAAGCTCTCTTACGACCTCTATTACATCAAGAACTATTCCATTTGGTTAGATTTGGCGATCGCTTTCAAAACTGTCCGAGTTGTTTTTTTAGGTAAAGGTAGATGAGAAAAAAAGTTTTAGTCACCGGTGGAGCAGGTTATATAGGCTCCCATGTTGTCCGTCAACTTGGTACAGCAGGCTACGACATTATAGTCTATGACAATTGCTCTACCGGTTCACCAAAATCTGTACTTTACGGCGATCTAATTATCGGCGATTTAGCAGATTTAGACCGTCTTTATCTAGTTTTTGCCCAGCATGAATTTAGTGCCGTGTTGCACTTTGCCGCTAGTCTGATTGTTCCAGAATCAATCATCCATCCCCTTGACTACTACGCTAATAACACACGCAATACTTTGAATTTACTCCGCTGTTGTCATGTGATGGGTGTTAATCAAATCATCTTTTCCAGTACAGCCGCAGTTTATGGAGAAGTAGGAGAAAATCCGGTGGCTGAGTATACCCCAACCATGCCGATTAATCCCTATGGGCGCTCAAAGCTAATGAGCGAATGGATAATTAAGGATTATGCAATTACTTCTTCTCTGCGTTACGTAATTCTCCGTTATTTTAATGTAGCAGGAGCCGATTCTAGTGGAAAGCTGGGGCAAATATCACCGAAAACAAATCATCTGATTATGTCTGCCTGTAATGCAGCACTTAAACGTCAGCCACAAATGCAAATTTTTGGCACTGATTTTCCCACTCCAGATGGTACGGGAATTCGGGACTATATCCATGTGGAAGACTTGGCAACAGCGCACTTAGATGCTTTAAGCTATTTGGAGATGGGTGGAGACAGCCAAATTCTTAATTGCGGTTATGGGCAAGGCTACAGTGTGCGCGAAGTCATTGAACGAGTCAAGGCAATTTCTCAGGTGGATTTCCCTGTGGTGGAAACTGACCGTCGTGAGGGTGATCCAGCCTGCGTCACAGCTTGTGCCGATAAAATCCACAAGGTGCTGGGCTGGCAACCCAAATATAATGATCTGGATCTGATCGTATCTACCGCTTTGGCTTGGGAAAGACAGCGAGAAATGGAGTCCGGAGCGATCGCCGGGATCGCAGAAAAATCAAACCAAAAATCCCTTTTCACGGTGTAATATAATACTACAAAAAGACATAATCCTGGTTTTAAAATTTGAGCTAAAACTTACAATCCCTACCCTGGATGAATTTTAGACTTTATACCAGGATTAACATTGTCTTCTCAAAAGAGCCGCACTCTTTTAAATTCACGGTGCTACTAGACTTTTGCTTGTAAGGACTTGAGTAATTCAGTGTTGACACCAGATTCACGAGTCAGAGAAATTTTACCTGTCCGAGCAATTTCTCTCAGTCCAAATTTTTGTAGCACTTGCACAATCGCCACCATTTTACCAGGATCACCCACAACTTCTAAAGTTAAAGAATCTTCAGCCACATCAACAATTCGCGCTCGAAAAATCTGAGACAATTCAATAACTTCTGAACGATTACTGCTAGTAGCATTTACCTTGAGAAGCATTAATTCTCTTTCTACACAAGGAGTTTCTGTAATATCTTGGACTTTGAGAACATTAACTAACTTATATAGTTGCTTGGTGAGTTGCTCAATAATACGATCATCACCAGGGACAACCATTGTAATCCGTGATACTCCTTCCTGCTCCGCAGGTCCCACAGCCAGGCTTTCAATATTAAAACCCCGACGAGCAAATAAACTAGCAATGCGGGATAGAACTCCCGCTTCATCTTCAACGATAACTGACAGCGTATGTTTCATCGGCGATTAAAGGAGCATGGCTTGAACGCAGACCGGCACTTATGACTGCGAAGCGAGTTTTTACCACGCTGAATTGTCGGTCTGAATTCCCATTTTATACTTAATAGTTAACATTCGTTACGTTACTTTGAAAAAAGTTATCAGAAGATTGGCTAAAAACCCCGGAATTTTTCTGAATATACATATCTATGTTCAGCAAGGTAGATGCCACTTTTCGATAAAAGCACTATACTATCCTAATAAGTAAACATTGATAGGACTAAAGTATTTATGGGTTGGTTACAAAGAATGTTTGGCTTAGAACCATCAGCAAGCACTCAAGTTAATCCTCCTGAGGACGCTAACACCCAAGAAGTACCTCCAGAACGCATGGGGTTAAATGGAGAATATGACCAAAATGGTTTAGCAAAGCGGGTAGCATTAGCATTTGATCAAGATCCCGATCTTGACGATATTGAGACTCTCTGGGTTGCCCAAACAGGTAGCACTGTAGTATTAAAAGGTCAAGTTCCCAGTGAAGATATTCTCGATAAAATGGTTGCTGTCGCTCATCGTGTTGATGGAAGTACAGATATTGATACTACGCAAGTCGATGTGAGTTAAATGATACAGGGAGGTTATTAACCCAATCTAAAATAGCCTGATTAACTTGTTCTGGTGATTCATCATGGGGACAATGACCCACATCTTCTAAATATAGCAATTGCAATTTTTCGTTGTAGCGAACAAATTGATTCGCTAATTTTGGGGGAACAAAGCGATCTTTTTTTCCCCAAATTAATAGCATGGGAATTGTTAAGTTTGGTAAAATTTTCTTGACACTAGGACTAAAATTAACTCCTGTTGTGGCCTTAAATAACGCTCTAAATGCACGGACAGATCCCCTATCCTGGGGCGGTCCCCCTAAAATATCGATCAGTTCATCAGTAACGGCTTCGGGATTGGCATAAGCTAAACCAGCCCAACGACGCAGGACGCTGGGACGACGCACAAAATAAAATATCGGTTTTAATATTAATCTGGAAGTAAATATACTTTTAATCCCGCTCACAAGAGGTTGCAAAGCAGTGGGAATCATTTCTTGTTCCAAGGTGGGATCGGGTAAACTCATCATCACTATGCCCTTGACCATGTCAGGATGGGTAGCGGCTGCGACTAGAGAAATTAGTGAACCGATGGAATTACCAACTAAAATAACTGGTTGACGGATAAAGGTTTGCCAAAAATCGTAAACTTGCTCTACCCATAGTTCTACATTGTAGCTAGTTGCAGCTTTTTCCGAAGCACCAAAGCCAATCATATCTAGGGCGTAAACTGGATGTGATTTACCCAAAACCTCTAAATTGTGTCGCCAATGACCAATGGAAGCACCGAACCCGTGAAGTAAAATTAATGGTGTTGTCTTTGCATAATTATTTTCAGGACGAATGTAAGTATAACGGGTTTGCCAACCACGCCACACCCAGTCCCTTTGATTACCAACTCTATACTGCCAAGATATTGCAGTGGTCACGGTTACTGACTTTCTTCCTTGTTTCCTAATATGTTACATTATATTTGATTAAATCCCATGTCCACTTAATTTTGTTACTATAATATGAATTAGCTAAACTAAAGATGGATACTTGCTTTTCAATTCTGAGTTATTCTTTTATTTTGCCTTTATCGGCATATTAAACTAAGCTAACTAAATCAAGACCAACCCAAATTCTTAACTAAAGAGCTGCCACTAATCATAATGCCTGTGATTGAGAAAAAAAGAACTCGCGATCTGCCCCAAATTAACGAACGGATTCGCTTCCCGAAGATTCGGGTGATTGACACTGATGGCGCACAACTGGGAATCATAACTCCCCAAGAAGCCATACAATTAGCAGAAGAAAAGGAATTAGACCTAGTGCTAATCAGTGACAAGGCCGATCCGCCGGTATGTCGAATTATGGACTATGGGAAATATAAGTTTGAGCAGGAGAAGAAGGCGCGGGAAGCCCGGAAGAAGCAGCACACCGCTGATGTGAAAGAAGTGAAGATGCGCTATAAAATAGAAGAACATGACTATAATGTGCGCGTCAAACAAGCGGAACGCTTCCTGAAAGATGGGGATAAAGTTAAGGCTACTGTGATGTTCCGAGGTCGGGAAATTCAACACAGTGACTTGGCAGAAACTTTGCTCAAGCGCATGGCTACAGATTTAGAGCCTTTTGGTGAAGTTCAGCAAGCACCAAAGAAAGAAGGGCGAAATATGATGATGCTGATTTCACCCAAAAAATAATTTTGTCAACCAACTGGTGCTGAATGGCGTATAAATTACGTAATGATATTACCTAAAATTAATACCAGCGGGATTTTTCCCATTCCCACAGCGTTCATCACTATGTAGATTCTTCTCAATTTATTTCAAAATGATAGTCCTGACGGCTGAGTGGGAAAGATAATACTCAGTTGTTCAGGACTTTTGCTATTGAAAAAATCTTTTAAACTATATTACTTACCTTTGTGACTGTGATTAAGTAAGAAAACCTTATTCAATATTAAGATGGGAATATTCCCCCGAAAGCGCAAAACTCTCTTCCCTCTTGCTTTATCCTTATCAAAGTATAGTTATTTTTACTTACTTACCTCAGAAAATTAAATGGCATGGAATTAAAAAATCATGGGTTTACTGCCAATAGAGGCATTTTGGCACGACTGCTTCAGTGGGTGAATCTCCGGCCGGAAGAAGTTGAACGCACTTGGATGATGTTTGCCTTTTACACAGTAGTAGCTGTGGGCTTACGGTGGGCAGAAGATAGCACTGTCGCCCTATTTTTGGATCAATATGGTGCAGGGCAATTACCTTGGATTTATATTGCTAGTGCTGCCTTGGGTGCGGGCTTAGTCGGTTTATTTTCTTGGTTTCAAAGGATTTTTCCTTTGCGGTGGGTGATTGTAGCGATTGTACCTTGTATGATCGTCCCTTTATTTTTATTAGTATTATTGCGGTGGGGAATCAGTGTTCCTTCCGTGGCAATGGTGATTATTTTTGTACTCCGATTATGGGTAGATGCTTGTTATGTAGTTAATGATCTGAATACTTCCATAGTTGCTAATCAACTCTTTAATATTCGGGAAATTAAGCGAACTTACCCCCTGGTTAGTAGTGGTTTGTTAGTAGCAGATGTTATCAGTGGCTTTAGTTTGCCTTGGTTAGTGAAAGTGATGACACTTAATCAGGTGATTATGATCGCCTGTCTGGTGGTTCTCTGTGGTTCAGGAATTTTATTTCTTTTAACTTATAAATATCGTGGGTCTTTTCCCAGTTCTCCCCAAAGAGATATTCCCGAAGAACAAGGTACTCGCCATCGCCGCTTACAAACTCCTTTAAAGCGTTATGTTTGGTATTTGTTTATTTTTGTAGCCCTGTTGCAAGTGATGGGCTTATTAATAGATTTTCAATATCTCAGAGAACTCAATGCTAACTTTGGTAATCAAGATTTAGCTAGTTTTTTGGGGTTGTTTGGTGGGATTGTGGGACTGTGTGAATTATTCACTCAATGGTTTGTTTCTAGTCGGTTAATTGAAAAGATTGGCGTATTTTCTACGGCTGCACTTTTACCAATTACTGTGGGATTTTTATTACCATCAGCGATCGCCCTTCTGAGTTTCTTTCCTTCTCTCCAATCCCAAACAGTGTTCTGGGGTTTGGTAAGCCTCAAATTCTGCGATGAACTTCTTCGCTACACCTTTGTTGTTAGTAGTGGACCCGTCTTATATCAACCGATTCCCGAAGAAATTCGCAGTTGGATACAAACACTATCTGGTGGTACAGCAGAAGCCATCTCCAGTGGTTTAACGGGATTAACAATTTTTGCCACTTTGTGGTTTATTGAACAATATGTACCTGTATCCTTACAAAAATGGGTGTTTGTGGGAGAAACAGTGATTATCGCCGCCAGTTGTTTAAAAGTCGTCTGGGAATTGCGATCGCGCTACGTTGATTTATTAGTTTTAAGTGCCGAAAGAGGAGAAGTCAGTGCAGCCACCGTTGGTTTACGAGTATTCCAACAGGGAGTAGTCAAAGCCTTAGTAGAAACAGGCAACGCCGCCGATAAAGGTGCTTGTGTTGAACTTTTAGCCCAAATTGATCTCCAGGGAGCAGCGGAGGTTTTAGCCCCTTTACTCGGACAATTGCCACCGGATTTACAGTCTAAAAGCCTAGAAGTAATGCTGTTAGCCGGTGCAAACCCAGCATACTTGAATGCAGTTACTCCCCTATTGGAACAGTCTCCAGAAACATTTGCACCAGATGTGTTTGCGCTGGCTTTACGTTACGTTTGGTTAGCTAATAACAATCCTGATTTAAGCCTATTAGAAAAGTATCTACATCCCCAACACCATTCTCTAATTCGGGCTACCGCTGCGGCTTTACTCCTGCGTCAGGGAACAAAGGATCAAAGAGTAGCAGCCTCAACAATTTTACGGGAAATGTTGACTGATTCCCAGGAACAAGAACGGATTAACGCGGTGAAAGCTTTCAGAGAATCCGTAGATTTGCAAGAATTACGAGTACATATCCCCAACTTATTAACAGATAAATCATTGCGGGTGCGTTGTGCTGTCTTAGAAATGATTGCGGCGACTAGATTAGAAGAATACTATCCCACATTATTAGCCGCATTATCCTACAAGTCTACCCGGACTACTGCCATCCATTCTTTAGTAAAATTGGAAAACGATGGACTGCATTTGTTATTACAACTAGGGACAAATATTTATAAACCTGATGTGGTGCGAATGCACGCTTGGCGGACTATCGCTCAAATTGGGACTGTAGAAGCACAGGAAAGTTTATGGGTAAATCTGGAAACATCTTGGGGTAGTACCAGGGAATCTATTCTCCGTAGCTTAATTAAAATCAATCAACAGTCAGAAAATCAGAATGTTATTCATCGGTTGGATGAAACTAGAATAGAAGCTTTAATTAAGGAAGAATTGCGATTTCTAGGAGAAATTTATGCTGCCTATATAGACTTGCAAATGATCCATTCTCTAGACAATCATCACAATAATGACAGATTAATGGCTATTGGTGAATTATTGCAAAAATCACTATTAGAAGGAGAAATTGACGTTAAAGATCGATTGCTATTACTACTAAAATTACTTTATTCTCCCGCTAAGATCCAAGCCGCAGCCTTGAATCTTCAATCTGAATCAGTGGTAAGTTTAGCCAGGGGTTTAGAAATCTTAGACCATACAATCAAGTTATCATCTAAATTACTGTTATTGCAGATTTTAGATCGCCGTCCACCCCAGGAAAAACTCCAGCGTCTTATAGAGAATGGGATTGTAGAACGGGAAAAAATACCGGGAAGTAATGAAAAAGAAGACACTATCATTGCTAATCGTCTGCGTAAGTTGATTAGCCTTGGTAATTTGCTTTCTGATTGGTGTTTGGCTTGCTGTTTCCATTTTGCCCAAGCCGCCCATATCCGCGTTAGTTCCGATGAAATTTTAGTAACTTTACGCCACCCGACAGGCTTTGTGCGGGAAGCTGCTATATCCTATTTGAGTGTAGTTTCTGGAAGGGTTGTCCAAGAAATTCTTCCCTACTTGAAAACAGATCCACATCCTCTGGTAGCGGCTCAAGTTGAGGAATTGATGAAAAAATCTGTTTAGAATGTAACAGGCTTCAAGAACAATATGGGAGTGAGCAATATATCGGAGATAAAATTCTTGTCAATATATAGACATCGTGGTGGATAATAGTATCACTCTATGATACTATATAAATGGAACTAAACAACAAACACCAAAAAACTCTCCAAGACATTTTTGAGAACCCAATCAGAGCAAACATCCCTTGGACTGCTATCGAAGGTTTGTTTTTAGCATTGGGGGCTGAAGTGACCGAGGGTTCTGGTTCAAGAGTCAGAATTGCTCTTAATGGAGTCAGGTCAGTTTTTCATAGACCACATCCTGAAAAAGAAACAGATAAAGGTGCTGTGAAATCTATGCGGCGTTTTCTATTAGAAGCGGGGTTTAATAGTGATGAAATATAAAGGTTATGAGTCAGTAGTAGAATTTGATGATGAAGCTGAAATTTTTCACGGTGAAATTATTAATATTAGAGATGTGATTACATTTCAAGGGAGTAGTGTAGAGGAATTAAAACAAGCCTTTCAAGATTCCGTAGATGATTATTTAGAATTTTGTAAACAACGTGGTGAAGAACCAGATAAGCCATTTTCAGGTAAATTTGTGGTGAGAATTAATCCTCAATTACACCAAGTAATTGCTATACGAGCTAGAAAAGAAGGTAAAAGTCTAAATTCTTGGATAGAGCAACAATTGTCTGAATCTATTGCATAGGACATAATTACTTAAAAAGGCGGTTAGAAACCGCGTCTATACAGGTAAAATCATTGATTTTTATTAGTCCACAAAGTTGGACTTTGTTTGTATAGCCGTGACTTCTAGTCGCCAGGACAGTTTTTATTTTTAATTCTACCCTGTCACCAATTTCACCTGACTAGCTGCCTTTGTAGCCTTTTCTCTAGCTGCTTGAATATCCCCACCTTTTGCCAAAGCCACCCCCATACGACGATAAGGATGAGCCGTAGGTTTACCAAATAACTTAATATCAACATCTTTTTCGGCTAAAGCTTCAGCGACACCAGTAAAACTAATAGAATCAGATTTTTCGGAAGCTAAAATTACCGCACTTGCCGAAAATCCTAACTGTTCAATGTGGGGAATTGGTAAACCTAAAATCGCTCGCAAATGTAATTCAAATTCATTCAAATTCTGGGAAATTAATGTCACCATCCCTGTATCATGGGGTCTTGGAGACAATTCAGAAAAGATAACTTCATCTTTAGTAATGAAAAATTCTACGCCAAAAATTCCCGCACCACCTAAAGCATCAGTAACTTTTTTAGCAATTTCTTGAGATGCTAATATTTTATCTTCAGAAATGGCTGCGGGTTGCCAAGATTCTTGATAATCACCTCTTTCTTGACGGTGGCCAATGGGAGAACAGAAAATTGTAGGTGCGTTCCATTGTTTAATTGTTAGTAAAGTAATTTCAATTTCAAAGTTAATAAATTCTTCGACAATTACTTTTTGACTATCACCACGAGAATTAGAAATTGCATAATTCCAAGCTTTTTCTACTTCAGTTCTATTATTAACTACAGATTGTCCTTTTCCAGAAGATGACATCACAGGTTTGACAACATTGGGAAAACCAATTTCTTCGGAAATAGTAATTAATTCTGCTAAGGTGACAGCATAACCATATTTAGCAGTTCTAATGCCTAATTCTTGATGTGCTAATTCCCTAATTCTGTCGCGGTTCATGGTGTAGTTAGTAGCCGCTGCTGTGGGAATCACTGTAATTCCTCTTTGTTCAAATTCTTGTAATTTTTCAGTTCTAATTGCTTCAATTTCGGGGATTATAAAATCAGGCTGATGTTTATTTACCACTGCTTCTAAATCATCAGCACTGAGCATAGAAATAACTTCTGCACAATCAGCCACCTGCATAGCGGGAGCATTAGCATATCTATCCACAGCAATGACATAATTGCCTAAACGTTGAGCCGCAATGACAAATTCTTTTCCTAGTTCTCCTGAACCAAGCAGCATTAATTTTTGGGGGAGTTTGAGCGCCTTAACCATGAGTTTCTGGTAATTATTTAAAGAATACAAAAATTTTAGATCCCCAACTTTTTTAAGAAGTCGGGGATCTGATCATGATCATATCATCAGTAATATAAAAAATTAACCGCAGATAAACGCGGATATCGGCGGTTATAAATGAAAGAATTCTTTAGTTATCGTCCTGCTAATAATACTTTGGTTGCAGATTCTCCTAAAATTCCAATTTTTCGATTTAATTGGAAGTTTAACAAAGCGACAACAGCAAAGTTAGCTAAAAGTGCTATAAAAATTGTTGTCATCTGAGTATATTCTATAGCTGCCCAAGGGAAGGTAGAGAATAACCACAAAGTTGGATTTTCTGAAGGACTAACACCCAAAACTGAGAGAATAATTGATGGTAGAAACATTGCTACACCAATTGTACCAACAGTCCACACATAACGCTTAGGATTTTTTATGAGTAGCATCAGTTGAGCAATTGTGGCATAAATCAGCATCAAACTAAAAGACAAAACCAAAGCTAATAGGACTTTACTTTTATCAACACCACCATTATAGAAACTTGTGGGCGAAAGCAAAACCCAGATCATTATTGGTATAGTAGCAATTAATAGATTAATCACTATGGCAACAATTGCTGGACTTTTTTCACCAAATACCAAATCTTGTAATACAGATTTATCTCGATGATTTTGATGTCTATATCTTGCCCAATCTTGAATAATTTGACGATGGGGTGAAAGGACTATAGTTAAAGCCAGAACTAAGGCAAAATTGCATAAAGCAATCAGGAACATCATCTCTACATCGTATCTATCGTTAACTCCTGATATAGTCAACCCGAAAAACATCACCTGAGTAAAAGCTACAAATAAATAACTTTGTCCTTTACTCAATATTGTACTATCTGCATTCCGAAAGCAGCGTTTCATTGCTTGCCAAATACCGTAGGAGCAAATTCCGTAATTAACTAAATGAAAGCCCACTAAGGTAATGAAACTTTTACCTATTGGTAAATAGAAAAATTGGAGCTGGTCTATTGATGAATTTCGATATGAATGAAACAGATTAGGAAATAGATAATTGGTGATATCCCAAGGAGCGAGAAATCTAATCCAAGTTAGAGGATTATTGAAGTGTTCATAAGAGGATGCCATTGTCATTGTCATAAACAAAAATACAAGTACAGCCCCGCTACCCAACCAAGGTTGAAAACTGCTAAACCAACGACTAACTAAACCAAAAATCAAGGCTGCACTGTAGAAGAAAACACAACTGGCAACAAGAACAGCGTAATAACTGAAAATGTGGCTGGAGGCGATTTTAGCAGAATGTCCAGCCCAGAAATGTAGAGGAATTGCGGTGAGGACAAAGAGATAAATTAAACTGGGGACTCCGAGAATTTTTCCAGTTAAAATGCTTGTTTCTGTTTGGGGACTAAGGCGAATAAAGTTTAATGTTCCCCGTTGTTCTTCTTTAGCTAAATCGCTAATGAGTAAATAAGTTCCTCCAACTAATAGTGTAAAAACGAAAATTACACTCAAGGTTAAAAAGGTGTATTCCCAATGATCTCTCCACCATAATTGCCAGTCTATGTTATCTAAAGGACAAATATTCTTAGATAAATGACTTTGAAGGCTAGATAGGTCAGTTCTAACTTGCTGAAGTTGGGCTTCTAAATTGGGAATTATGGTATTGTCTGATAATTGAATTTGCTGATAATTAACTATTTTCTGAGTAAGTAAGTTTTGTTGTTTATAAAGTTCTTGTTCTTGGCTTTGATATACTTCTCGTAAAGTACAGTAAGTTTCTCTTAGACGGTAGGTTTCATCAGGAAATTCTCGTAATTGAAAGAGAAAAACTATGAGTTGTCCTAGTAAGGAAGAACCCATAGCTATAATTATGTTAAAAGGCTTAAATCTACCTTTTAGTTCTCGAAATAGTTGGGGATTTAATTCTCCCACTCTATCTATGAAGTTTAGTAACATAGTCCATACCTCCAAATTTTTTAATTTTTAATTTTTAATTTTTAATTGTCTATGATGCTTGTTTATGACCTAATTTGAGGAAAATAGTTTCTAGGTCTTCTTGGGTACAATGAAACTCTGTTAAAGGAATTCCTGCACTCACAAGCGATCGCAATAAATCGGCAGAATCTTCGGGTTTACCGGAAAAATTGACTCGCACGCTATTTTTATTAGGTATTACCTCCCACTCTTCCACCAAAGGATGATTTTTTAGTTCACTCACCAATATATCTATATTGCCCAAAGTAGAGATAAAAATCTGCTGTCGGGAAAGACGTTGATAAAGATGTTTGAGTGAAGAACTTTCCACCAAAAAACCTAATTCCATAATTCCTACGGACGTACACAATTCCGCTAAATCGCTAAGAACGTGGGAAGAAATTAAAATTGTCATTCCTGCTTCTTGCAAAGCTTTAATAATTTCCCGAAACTGCATCCGCGCAATGGGATCAAGTCCAGAAACAGGTTCATCTAAAAGGAGTAAAATTGGTTCATGAATAATGGTGCGGGCTAAACTTAACCGCTGTTTCATTCCCCGTGACAGGGTAGAAATCATGCTATGACGTTTATTACCCAGTTGAATGAGTTCTAAAACTTCGTGAAGACGTTGGGTACGGTGCTTTCCTTGCAAGCGATACAACCGCGCAAAATAATCTAAATAATCCCAAACTGTCAAATCTTCATACAGTGGGTAGTCATCAGGTAAATAACCAAGACGACGTTTAAGTTTGAGATTACTTTGATCTCGCAGCAGCCGATCTCCGTTAATATAAATCTCACCGGTAGTCGGTTCTTCAGCAGTAGCTAACATCCGAATTAGGGTGGTTTTACCCGCCCCATTTGGACCAATTAATCCGTAAACTTCACCGACTTGGATTTCTAAGTCAACATCATTAACAGCAACGTGTCTTTCAAATTGCTTAGTTAGTCCAGTGGTGCGAATTGCTATTTCTTTTACCATCGCGGCTGGGGTGCTGCTTGTATTTAATAGTTACCCTAACCTGTTTCTACAGTAGTATTTACCTTCGTTTCGGAAATGGAAACCAATAAAAAATAAAATAATTCGGAATTCAGAATATTTCCTTCTCTTCGAGACGCTACGCGAAGTTAATTGTATTTATCAGTTAAAAATTGTTGATAATTTTATATTTTATCCATTCTAGGTTGGTGGCTTCTCCACTTTTTGTTTAGTGGAGAAGTTATACCCACTTATACAAACATTCCTCAGTTCGTATATCTAAATTTAACCTAGTCCCAATCGGGAATCATCTGTCCATTTTCTCCACCAATACCGATCCCTGTGTTATATATGCCAGCATCAGTAATGTTAATATTATCCATTGATGCTTGATAGACATTGGAATCATTAACCGTGGCGCGGGTAAGATTTGCCCCGTTTAAATTGGCTTGTTTCAAATTGACATTGGTAACAAAAGCTGATGTTAAATTAGCACCTGCTAAGTTTGCTCCAGTCAAGTCAGCACCTTCTAAGTTAGCATTTGTGAGGTTAGCACCTTGAAGATTTGCACCTCGCAAGTCAGCACCAATCAAATGAGTGCCGCTGAGGTTGAGTCCTGATAGGTTACACTGAATACATTCTCTTGTTGACAAAAGCTTCTGCAAATCTTGTTGGTTTCCAGCTTGAACTGAATTAGCTAGAAACAGGGGAGTTATCAAGGCCATAGCGGCTAAAAGTTGAAGTTTCATACAATTTCCCCCTTTATAATGGAGTTATGTCCGTTCTTTTCCTCACAAATTTATTATCCCACTAATTGGCTAAAAAATGTTGATTTAAATCACAAGCTTGAGATTTTTTTTCATCTATCAGTAATAAGCAACAGGACGCAGTAAAGAATCTATTACTAGGTAAAAATTACATGAAACCTCAATTACAGATAGAATACCTAA
This sequence comes from Anabaena sp. UHCC 0187, assembly GCF_009712035.1. Classification (GTDB taxonomy): domain Bacteria; phylum Cyanobacteriota; class Cyanobacteriia; order Cyanobacteriales; family Nostocaceae; genus Dolichospermum. Next base: position 230,017 of record NZ_VILB01000011.1, read on the forward strand.
TTAAAACCCTACAACAGGATTTACCAACACTGTTTGAGCAGGATATTTCTTATGAAATATACACCAATAATATCTATTTTCGTGATCCGGTTAATAAATTTAAAGGCAAATTTAACTATCGCTTAATATTTTGGACTTTGCGTTTTCATGCTCGGTTGTTTTTTAGCGAAATTGCCTTTGATTTATATGATGTTTATCAAACTGATATTAATACAATTGTAGCAACATGGACTGTGAGGGGTGTTTTGCGTGTTCCTTGGCCAGCTAGGTTGTTATTTAATGGTTACTCAACCTATAAATTAAATGCCGATTGTTTAATATATGAACATATTGATACTTGGGAGCAAACACCTGGGGAAATTCTAGCCCAGTTTTGGCAAAAAGGTTAAGATTAAATATTAAGATATATGTTTTTTTATCCGTAGATTTTACTAATAACTTGCTAAGATTGATATTTTCGATATAATCCGTTGATATCACTAAAGTCTTAGTATAAAATTTTTTATGAAGCCTGCAATATCTCTAATTATCACAGTTTATAATCGAGAAAAATATCTTGGTGCTGCGATTGAAAGTGTATTAGCTCAGACGAGAAGTGATTTTGAGCTATTAATTTGGGATGATGGATCAACAGATACTTCATTAACAATAGCTCGTAAATACGAAAAATGCGATCGCCGGATAAAAGTCATAAGTTCCGAAAATTTAGGACAGTCTCAAGCATTACAAAGAGGATTTTCGCAAATGTCTGCTCCCTATGTGGGATGGTTGGATAGTGATGATTTATTAGCACCAACCGCACTAGCAGAAACTGCTCAGGTTTTGGATCAAAAACCCGATATTGGTTGGGTTTATACAGACTATTTAGATATTGATGAAAAGGATGCAATTCTGAGTTATGGCTATCGTTGTCTTGTTCCCTATAGTCGAGAAGAATTATTAAATAAATTCATGACATTTCACTTTCGGCTAATTCGTCGAGAAATATTGGAATTAGTGGGGGGAATTAATGAAAAGTCAGAAGTATCAGATTATGATTTATGTATCAAACTATCAGAAGTTAGTCAAGTAGAACATATATTCAAACCTCTTTACTATTATCGCACCCATCCAGATAGTCTATCTTGGCAACGTCCACATATACAAATTAAAGATTCTTATAAAGCCATAGTTGCAGCCCAAAAACGTCGTCAACTAGCAAATAAATCTTGGAATAAATCTTGGACAAATTGGGTAGCATCTAGTATATTTCCTTTCTGTTTAGGATTATTTTTTCATCCTGCTCAAGCCCAAATTACACCAGCTAATGATGGAACAGGAACTATTATTAATAATCAAGGCAATAATATTAATATTACTGGTGGTAGCGTTAGCAGTGATAATGCCAATTTATTTCATAGTTTCTCACAATTTGGGTTAGATGCTAATCAAACTGCTAATTTTTTAGCTCAACCATCTATTCAAAATATTTTAGGTAGAGTAACAGGTGGTAATGCTTCTGTTGTTAATGGCTTAATTCAAGTTACTGGTAGTAATGCTAATTTATATCTAATTAACCCAGCAGGAATTATATTTGGAGCTAATTCTAGTTTAAATGTTCCGGCATCTTTTACCGCAACTACAGCCAATGGTATTCAATTTGGTAATCAATGGTTTAACACCATTGGTGCTAATAATTATAGTAATTTAGTTGGTAATCCCACAGGATTTGGTTTTATAACTAATCAACCAGGAAGTATTTTTAATGCGGGAAATTTGGCAGTTAAAACAGGGCAAAGTTTCACATTATTGGGAGGTTCAGTTATCAATACAGGGACGCTCACTGCTCCCAGTGGTAACATCAAAATTATGGCAGTTTCCGGAAATAAACTTGTCAGAATTACCCCAGACAATAGTCTCTTGAGTGTAGATTTACCCATAGAAACCCAAAATGAAATTAATCCCCAACCATTCACACCTCTTTCTTTACCACAACTTCTCACAGGGGGAAATCTTCCCAGTGCAACGGGATTTACTGTGGAAAATGGTGAAATTAAGCTGACGAGTACAAATACAGTTATTCCTAGTAATCCTGGTACGACTATTATTAGTGGACAGGTATCGGTTGCTAACTCTGAGAATACTAATAATACTACACCTCAAATCCAAATTTTAGGCGATCGCATAGCCCTATTTAATGCCAATATTAATGCTAATGGTGTCAACGGTGGTACAATCCTCATTGGTGGAGATTATCAAGGTAAAGGTACAATTCCCAGAGCTATTAATACCTACACAAATCAGAATTCTGTGATTAGTGCCAATGGTACAAATGGTAATGGTGGTAAAGTCATTGTTTGGGCAGATGACACTAACCGTTTCTTTGGTAAAATTACAGCCACAGGTATTAATGGTGGATTTGTTGAAACTTCTGGTAAAAACTTTTTAGATGTTAATGGTGCTATTGTTAATGCCGAAAATTGGTTATTAGATCCTACAAATGTAGAAATTGTCAGTGGTGGTACAGGAAGTTTAACAGGTGGTCTTTTTGATCCTGGTGGTAATACTAACATTGATCCTGCTACCATTGTTTCTGCTTTATCTACAGGTACAAACGTAACTATTACCACAGCTAGTGGGACAGGTGGTAATGGTGATATTACCTTAAGTAATAGTATTACTCAATCAGTCTTAGGTAGTGGATCTCTAACTTTAACAGGTAGGAGATTTAACCGTAATTCCTATGGTTCACCTACTATTACCATAAATGGTGCATTAACATTTAATATTAATCAAATTAACCCAGAAATAATAGCTCCTAGCAGTTCTATTCAAAATGCTATAGATGCCATTGGTAATGTAGGAGGAGGGACAACAATCAACCTCGGTGCAGGTACTTATCAAAGTTTACCAGGAACACCAATTTATATTACTAATAATATCACAATTAACGGTGCTGATCCTATCAATACCTTTCTTGATGGCAATAATCAAAACTGTGTATTTACAATTTCCAATAATGAGATAACCCTCAATCTGAATAATCTTAGTGTAATCAATGGTAAATCATTAGGTTTATTCGGTGGTGGTATTGATAATCAAAAGTCTGGAACTACGATTAACATTGATAATGTTAATTTTAAAGCTAATTCTTCCGTTTATGGAGGTGCTATATATAATCCCTCTGGTGGTATTTTAAACATTAGTAATAGTACCTTTAGTGGTAATTCGGCTACAGGCAACGGTGGTGCTATTTATAACTATTTTGGTACAACAAACATTAGTAATAGTACCTTTAGTGGTAATTCGGCTACAGACAACGGTGGTGCTATTTATAACTATTTTGGTACAATAAATATTAATAATGCTACTTTAAGTGGTAATTCTGCAAGTATCACGGGTGGAGGTATTTACAACCCCTATGGATCTATAACACTTCAGAATACAATTGTCGCAGGTAATACAGGTTCAACAAATCCTGATATATCTGGAAGTCTGGATACAACCAGTAGTTACAACCTTATTGGTAATGATACTGGGATGACAGGTATTACCAATGGTAGCAATGGCAATCAAGTTGGTACTGCTGCTGCACCAATTGATCCTAAACTAGCAGTATTAGGCGATTATGGTGGTAAAACTCCAACTATGGCCTTATTACCAGATAGTCCTGCTATTAATGCTGGTCTTTTAGATTTTGATTTTCCCACAGATCAACGTGGTATTTCTCGACCTCAAGGCACATCATCGGACATTGGTGCATTTGAAGTAGTTGGTTATACTATTATGCCTGTTGGGGGTTCGGGACAAAGTACAACGGTAAATACTGCTTTTGCTACAAATTTACAGGCACAGGTAACAGAAAATGGTTTTAGTAAAACAATTCCTGGTGTAACATTAACATTTAATGCTCCTATTAGTGGTGCAAGTGCAAGTTTCACTGGTAGCAGTACCTTAACTACTAATAGTAGTGGTATTGTCTCTATTCCCGTTCAAGCAAATACCATTGCCGGCACTTATAATATTACTGCTAATAGTGGGATTTTAACACCTGCTCAATTTAGTTTAACGAATAATCCCGATGTTCCTACTAATAATCCCGATGTTCCTGAGCAGCCACCAGAAATTAAATCTGATCAGCCACCTATAATAATTAACCCTCCACTAAAAGTTAACATCAATCCTGTGGTAGAAATTGATCAAAAATTTACTAATGAGTTTAAACAATATTTATCAATTACAGATAATACTGAAATTGTATCTGTAAATGAAGCGCAGGGAATACTGACAAAAGTTAGTGATGCTACTGGCATAAAACCGGGATTAATATATGTGAATTTTGTACCGACAAATATTGCAAACGCAGATTCACAAATTATTAAGTCTGATAGTGATAACTTAGAATTATTAATTGTCACTGGTAAGGGTGAACCAATTCGGAAAATCATTAATGTTACTCGTTCTCAAGTCATAGAAGTGGCTAAAAACTTGAAAATGGCAGTTACAGATACGACACTGCGGACTAACTATAAAAAGCCAGCCAAACAAATGTATGATTGGCTAATTAAACCGATAGAGTCAGAACTGCAAAAACAAAAAATAGATAATTTAGTATTTATCATGGATGGGGGATTGCGATCGCTCCCCATCGCTACCCTGTATGATGGTGAAAAATATCTGATAGAAAATTATAGCGTGGGTTTGATGCCGAGTCTCAGCCTCAGTGATACTAAATATGTTGATATTAAAAAAGCTGAGGTTTTGGGTATGGGTGCATCTAAATTTACCAACCAAAATCCCTTACCAGCAGTACCAACAGAATTATCAGCTATTACTGCCCAGTTATGGACAGGAAAATCTTTTTTAAATGAAGGTTTTACCCTCAAAAATCTGCAAAACCAGAGACAACAAATACCCTACGGGATTATTCACTTAGCTACTCATGGTGAATTTAAAAGCGGTGTCCCTGGTAACTCCTATATTCAATTGTGGGATTCTCAGTTAAAAATGGATCAGTTGCGGCAATTGGGTTGGAATAATCCTCCCGTGGAGTTAGTCGTATTAAGTGCTTGTCGTACCGCTGTCGGAGACGCACAAGCTGAATTGGGTTTTGCTGGCTTTGCCGTCCAGGCTGGGGCTAAATCTGCATTAGCCAGTTTATGGTATGTTTCTGATGAAGGGACTTTAGGATTAATGAGTGAGTTCTACAAGCAGTTAAAAACATCTCCCATTAAAGCCGAAGCATTAAGACAAGCGCAAATAGCTATGTTAAAAGGAGAAGTCCGAATCCAAGATGGTAAATTACTGATGTCTCGTGGTAACGTAATTCTACCACCCATACTGAGGAAAATTGGTCGTAAAGATCTACAACATCCTTATTTTTGGTCTGCTTTTACAATGATTGGTAATCCTTGGTAAAGTTGATGATCAAATATGCTTGTAAGTAGGGGTTTAACTGTGTAACCGCAATTTCTCATCAGATAAGATAAGTTTTATAGAGTAGAAAAATCAAAAAATGTCTAACAACCGTTCTGGAATCTTTATTGGCGGTTTGATGCTGGGGGCAGCTATCGGCACTTTAGCCGGTTTACTAGTTGCTCCCCGCACAGGACGCGATACCCGTAAAATTATTAAAAAATCTGCCAATGCTATCCCCGAATTAGCAGAAGATATCTCTACTAGCGTGCAAATTCAGGCAGAACGTCTTTCTACTAGCACCCTGCAAAACTGGGATGAAACGGTAGACAGACTGCGGGAAGCGATCGCTGTTGGCATAGATGCTGCCCAGCGTGAAAGCCAAAGCTTAAACAAAGAAAATACTGTTGATATCAGCAGCACCGCAGATAATTCTGATCCTCTGACTCAAAAACTAGAACGTTTATAAATGACATAACTGTGATTGATCCTTTATTTTGGCTGGGACTCTCCATCCTCTTAGTTGCTGCCAGCCTAACGTCGGTGTTGGTCGCAGCCATACCCGCTTTGCAGGAATTAGCCCGTGCGGCTCGCAGTGCCGAAAAATTCTTTGATATCCTTTCACAGGAGTTGCCACCTACACTCAATGCTATCCGCAATACCAGCTTAGAAATAACAAATTTAACCGATGATGTTACTGAAGGGGTCAAAAGTGCCGGTCAAGTTGTTAAACAATTTGATCAGAGTCTAGATAGTGCCAAAAAACAAGCAGAAAATATTCAAATCAGCACCGGCAGCGTATTAGTTGGTTTTAAAGCCGCTTGGACAAGCTTTACGCGTAAAAAACCTGCCCAGATAAATGCTGAACGGTTAGCAAGCAATAAAAAACCATCAAAAAGATTTGAAGGGTGAATTGACAATCCCCGTCTGTTCAGGACTGGGATTGTCAACAAACTAACTAACTGATTAAGCTATTGTCGCTGATTGAGATGTATTTACAGATTGCTTTAATACATCAACTTTATCAATGCGTTCCCAAGGTAAATCCAAATCCGTTCTTCCCAAATGACCATAAGCTGCAACGTCCTGATAAAAACGTCCGCCTCTTTCACTTGGTAAGTTACGTAAATTGAAAACATGGATAATTCCCGCTGGACGGAGTTCAAAGTTGTCTTTGACTAAATTCAACAGAATTTCATCATCTACCTTACCTGTACCGAAAGTATCAACAAAGATACTCACAGGCCGCGCTACACCAATGGCATAACTTAGCTGGACTTCACATTTTTCTGCTAACCCAGCCGCAACAATATTTTTAGCCGCATAGCGAGCAGCATAAGCCGCAGAACGGTCTACTTTTGTGGGATCTTTCCCAGAGAAAGCACCGCCACCATGGCGAGAATAACCACCGTAGGTATCAACAATTATTTTCCGTCCTGTTAAGCCGGAGTCACCTTGGGGTCCACCAATAACAAATTTACCAGTGGGGTTAACTAAAAACTTTGTTTCCTCACTTGGTTTGATACTAATGTCACCAAATACAGGTTCTACTACTTCTGTCCACAGGTCAGCTTTAATCTTAGCCTGTACCCCAGCATCATCGGTAATATCGCCAATGGTAGCTGTATGTTGGGTGGAAATTAAGATAGTGTCAATACCTACAGGTTTGCCATCTTCATAAACGATGGTAACTTGAGTTTTCCCATCAGGACGTAAGTAAGGGAGAATACCAGCTTTGCGAACTCCTGCCAATCTCCGGGCAATGCGGTGCGCTAAACTGATGGGTAAAGGCATCAATTCTGGGGTTTCGTTACAAGCAAAACCAAACATGATCCCTTGATCACCAGCACCGATTTTATCGAATAGTTCTTCACTATCCTCAGTCCGGGTTTCTTTGGCAGTATTTACACCTTGAGCAATATCGGCTGATTGTTCATCCAAGGCAATGAGAACACTGGCACTATCCGCAGAAAAACCATTACCAGCGTCAGTATAGCCAATTTCCGCAATTTTTTTACGGGCAAGATTGACATAATTGACGTGAGCTTTGGTGGTAATTTCCCCAGTAATTAACACTAAACCAGTATTAACTACTACTTCTGCTGCCACCCGACTATTAGGATCTTCTGTGAGTAGGGCATCAATAATCGTATCGGAAATTTGATCGCAGATTTTATCTGGATGACCTTCTGTAACTGACTCGGAAGTAAATAAATAGCGTCGAGACAAAGGAATTTCCTCCTGGAAGAATGTTTTTACTTAATTTATGAAATCATAACAATATTTACAGTTTTGGCAATAAGTATCTTTTATCCCAGTATCTAAAGGCTTAAATGTATAGCAGGAGGCAGGAGTCAGGAAGAAGGAAGAAGTCAATAAAAAAAGAGGGAACACATTTAACTGTTTCCCCCTAATCTTTGACACAAATACTGCTGTTTTAGACTTGAACCGCTAGTTGTGCTTCTTTAGTTGTCAATCGTTCGTAAGCAGCACGCATTTTCAAACCTGTCAATACTTGGAATAAACCAGTACCATTGTTAGAACCTGGGTATTCACGGTGTTGTAGTAACAAGTGAGTCATCTCACCTTGATATTTGGTGGATGTTTTGCTCAAATGAGTTTCGATGTAAATTACTTCATCGAGGTTATCAAATTGACCATCAACTTCTAAAACAGAGACGTAACGACCATAGTAAACATCAGAACCATAGTAAAGCTGCATACCGGGATAAGAACAGGTCAGTTTGCGTCCGCAAGGAGTCCACTGAATTGATGAACCTTCGTCAAATAGGTAGCTTGGCTCAAAGCCTTCCTTACCTTCCCGTTGTAACATCCGTACCCGTAAAACTTTACGTTCTGTATCGTTTTTAATTAAGTTTGTGGGTAATACTTGCAGAACCACATCAGCAAATTCTCTTTGTGGTTCGATGAATTTTTCAAAATCGGGTTTACGAGAATTGATTTGTGCGAGAACATCTTCATAGCGGTGGCCTCTTTCAGCCATATCCCGTTGAATTTTCCACGCAATTTTGACTTCATCACTGATATCAAAGTAAACGCTGAAATCTAAGAGCGCTCGTACTCGTTCATCGTATAAAGGATGCAGACCTTCTACTACAATAATATGATTTGGCTCAATCCATTCTGGAGGATCAATCATGCCGGTTTCGTGGTTATAAATCGGCTTACTCACTCCATGACCTTCTTTAAGAGCTTTGATTTGCTCATACATCAGGTCAAAATTGTTTGCTCTAGGATCAAGTGCTGTTATTCCTGTTTGTTTACGCTGTATGCGATCTAGGCAATGATAGTCATCTAAACAGATAACTGTCATAAATTCTTCACCAAATAGATCAATCAACCGACGCAAAAACGTAGATTTACCGCACCCAGAGTCTCCAGCTACTCCAATTAGTACCACGCGTTCCGGCTTAGTCATAAATTTCCTCTAAATACTAAATGTGTCAATCAATAATTTTTCTCACAGCAGATTTTGAATCTAGGAGCTTACCCCAATGGTATCGTCCTACGTTCTGGCTATCCAGCATAACGATGACAGACTTAAACAAATAACTATACGCCTATAGCAGTTACTCGTCCTAATTAGCCTAATTTTATCGCTGGTAAGTATTTAATCTTAGTGTTGCCCTAAATTTTAACAGAAGGGAGTGTACTCTCACAAGACTTACGCTCAGAAAGAATCTAGTTCCCTAGCAATTATCTGCTTAACATTCTGCCACAGATGATACAATTTTTTTCAGGGTGAGGAAAAATAGGAATCGGCACTTCGACTTCGCTCAGTGACCAGTCAGAAGAAAGCAGGAGGAAAGTACGTAAGTTAGCGCACTGTTATGATAAATTAGGGTAGGTGATTTTAGTCCAATAACCAAACAAGGTTATAATACAATCTTTAGGGATATTTTCACAAATAGAAAGGCTTTTCCTTAAACCCAGGATTTTGGCATTGTCAATATGCTGTAGAATGTGTTTTCAACAAGCCTAAAACTATGTAGTTCAGGAAAAAAAGATTAAAGTGATTCACTATTAACATTCTCGCAAAGACTTATCCTCTAATTTAGAAGGTGAACAGGTGTGTTTTTTGCCATGCCTACTGGTCTTGGGCGAGTGTACTGAGTAAGGCATCATGATCAATGATGTCGTTTTCCCAAATAGCCAGTTTTGTGATCCGAAAATCCGGTAAACTAAAGCTCGCATAAGGATGGGAATGATTTTTTTGATAAACGGTTAAGTAAATATCGGAGTGGTAGAAGGAATGTACAATCAAGGTGCTGTTGAGGGTGCTGCCAATAAAGAATCAGGTAGCCGCGTCTTCGTTTATGAAGTGATGGGTTTGCGTCAGAGTGAAGAAACTGATCAAACCAACTACCCAATTCGTAAAAGTGGCAGTGTATTCATCAGAGTACCTTACAACCGCATGAATCAAGAAATGCGACGGATCACTCGCCTAGGCGGTAAAATTGTTAGTATTCAACCTATTACAGCTTTACAGCTAGTCAACGGCAAGGTTGAATTAGCAAGTGCTGATATTACAGTTAGCACAGAAGTCAAAGCTGAGGTGAATGCTAAGGATGAGGAACATGGTAAAGCTACACCTGTGAATAATGCTAGTGAAGCCAAAGGCTTTGCTAAAACACCAGCTAAGGAGAAAAAAGGCAGCACCATGACTCAAGCAAAAGCCAAAAAAGATGCTCATGCTGATGTTCCTGTGAACATTTATCGTCCTAATGCTCCGTTTATTGGTAAGTGTATTTCTAATGAAACATTAGTTAAAGAGGGCGGAATTGGTATTGTTCAACATCTCAAGTTTGACCTGTCTGCGGGCAACTTGCGGTATTTAGAAGGTCAAAGTATCGGGATTATTCCCCCCGGTGTAGATAAGAATGGTAAGCCTGAAAAACTCAGACTGTACTCCATTGCTTCTACTCGTCACGGCGACAATCTAGATGATAAAACAATATCTTTGTGTGTTCGTCAGTTAGAGTACAAGCATCCAGAAACTGGTGAAACAGTTTACGGTGTTTGTTCTAGCTATTTGACCAAAATCAAACCAGGTGATGATGTCAAAATCACTGGACCTGTTGGTAAAGAAATGTTGTTGCCTGAAGATCCTGAAGCTAATGTGATTATGTTAGCAACAGGGACAGGGATTGCGCCGATGCGGACTTACCTGTGGCGGATGTTTAAGGATGCAGAAAGAAAAGCTAATCCAGAATATCAATTTAAAGGATTTTCCTGGTTGTTGTTTGGTGTGCCAACATCTCCCAATATTCTCTACAAAGAAGAATTGGAGGCAATGCAAGAAAAATATCCTCAAAACTTCCGTCTCACCTATGCTATCAGCCGGGAACAAAATAACTCGGCAGGTGGCAGAATGTACATCCAAGACCGGGTTGCTGAACACGCTGATGAATTGTGGCAGTTGATTAAAAACGCCAAAACCCACACTTACATCTGCGGTTTGCGCGGTATGGAAGATGGTATTGATGCAGCTTTAACCACTGCGGCAGCTAAAGAAGGTGTCGTCTGGAGTGATTACCAAAAAGACCTCAAGAAAGCTCACCGCTGGCACGTAGAAACATACTAATTTGGTCATTGGTCATTGGAAAATTAAAAGAAGATAATTAGTAGGTAGGGCTTAGGCTCTGCCTACAATTGTTTTATGTAAATTTAATGTGGGTGCGAAATCTGTGGCTGTCAAATTAGGAATACTTGGATTAGGGACGGTAGGAACGGGGACAGTACAACTGTTACAGGATAAGGTAGGCCGTCATCCACTGTTACAGGAAGTTGAAATCTATCGGGTGGGTGTGCGATCGCTCACTAAACCCCGTGCTGTAGAATTATCATCAGAGGTGATAACTACGGATTTAGAAGCTATTGTTAATGATCCAGCGGTAGATATAGTTGTAGAGTTGATGGGGGGATTAGAACCCGCCCGCACACTCATGCTGACAGCTATTAAAAATGGTAAGCACGTAGTTACTGCTAATAAAGCTGTAATTTCTCGGTTTGGTGCAGAAATATTCACCGCTGCTAATCAAGCAGGTGTCTATGTGATGCTAGAAGCCGCTGTTGGTGGGGGTATCCCTGTGATTCAACCCCTCAAGCAGTCTTTAAGCGTTAACCGCATTAGTGCTATCATGGGTATTGTCAATGGCACAACTAACTACATCCTCACCAGGATGCAAACAGAAGGTAGTGACTTTAATGATGTTTTAGCAGATGCTCAAAAATTGGGTTATGCTGAGGCTGACCCCACAGCAGATGTTGATGGTTTAGATGCCGGAGATAAGATTGCTATTTTGGCATCTTTAGGATTTGATGGGCGAATTAACCGGGAAGATGTCTATTGTGAAGGAATTCGCCAAGTTACAAAAACAGATATTGCCTATGCTGCTAAATTAGGATTTGTCATTAAATTACTAGGCATTGCTCAACATTTAGATATAGATAACTCCCAACTTTCCGTGAGAGTTCATCCTACATTAGTCCCGCAAACCCATCCTTTAGCCAGTATCAACGGTGTTTACAATGCCATTCTGGTGGAAGGAGAACCCATAGGCCAGGTGATGCTATTCGGTCCAGGGGCTGGGGCTGGAGCTACGGCTAGTGCTGTATCATCGGATATCTTAAATCTTGTCGCCACTTTAAAAACTAATACAGCTAAACCAAATCCTCTCCTGGCTTGTAGACATCAACATTACTCGCAAATTACGCCGATTTCTGAGTTAGTGACGCGGTTTTATACTCGTTTTCTCAGTAAAGATCAAGCAGGAGTCATTGGTAAATTGGGGACTTGCTTTGGCAATTATGGCGTAAATTTAGAGTCAGTGGTACAAACTGGCTTTCAGGGAGAACTGGCAGAAATTGTAGTTGTTACCCACGATGTCCGGGAAGGTGATTTTAGACAAGCTTTGACAGAAATTCAAGCTATGGAATCCATAGACAGTATTCCTAGCGTATTACGAGTTCTCTAAAAAAGATCCCCGACTTCCTTAAGAAGTCGAGGATCTAAGTTTGTCTAAGGTTGTTAATTAAGATTCAGACGTTTTCTTACCGACAACTTGAGATTTAAGGGTAGTAATTTCGCTAGATAACTCCTGTCTGCTGGCAGCTTTGAGTAAATAGCGATAAACAAACCACACAGAGTAACCAATGCCAATTAATTCAAAGGTAGGTGCGACTAAAGGAACATCATTAAGAGCATCTAATACAGCTAATAGCACCTTAACTGTGACTACTGCTGTGACAACTAAACCAATGCTAACAATAGGCTGCTGGTATTGACCAAAGAATTTACCTACGTAATCGGGTAATGTACCGAGGAAACCAGAAATTTGTTGTCCGTATTTCAGCCATTGTTCTTGAGACTGCATGGGAGGCTGAAGTTTGGTAAGATTTCCAGTTTGGTTATTAAGTTCGGGGATGGTTGTTTCTTTGGGCTGGGTTTCTTGGTATTCTGATTCTTGCATTTTTGTTTCCATAATTTTGAAAGTTGAGTTCCTTACCTAGAAATTTACAACCAAATGGCTGTTAATTTACACTTCTTTCACTGATAAAAGTCAGAGAATTAGAGATTATTGGTTTATCTTATCTAGACTTGTTAACAAGTATGACAAAACTTTACTCAAAATCTAGTAACATAAGTTGCTAGTTGGTGAAAAGAGAATAGGGAATAAGCAAGATTGTGTAGTCAATAACCCTATACAAGTTAAACTAGTGTGGTGGTTTTGGCAAAGTTGGGGAGAAAAACTTGGGTAGGTATAATTTACACCAAACATTATTGAGAGCAGTTCGTAAAGCAAAAAAGTGTCACCTGAAGAACCAACATCAGACGAACTTCCCACTATAGAATTTCCCTCCCGTGGGAAACTCAAAGCCGGATCTTGGCGTATCCACCAGAAAATCGGCTATGGATACCTTGTGGCTATTGCTATTGGCTTTTTTGGCTCTTTAACTGGATTGGTATTGGCTAACTACTACCGGGGTAGAGAAGTTAGACAATTTAATCAAGCTAATGAACAAAAAGAATTGTTAAGTCAGTATCAAAGGGAGATTCTGGAAGCGAAGTTATATAGTTCTAATTTAGTTGCTGTATTGGAAGATGCACAAAAGCTGAATTATAAAAAAACTGAATTTCTCAATTCTGTAGCTAAAGCCCAGAAATTAGAAAAACGCATTGGGGAATTTATAGATAGTAAGCCCAAAAAATTGGCAGCTACTAGTGCTACTTTAGGGAATTTATTGCAAGATTATGCCACTAATTTAAAATTGTATATCCATCAAATTGAAGATGTTTTACAAAAGTTAGATTCCCAAAATTTGCAGTCACAGCAAATTGCTTCAGCGCGAGAAGACTTACTGAGAATTATGCGTGGTGACATAGCGATAAAATTAGAGAATTTATCAAATCAGCTAACTAAGATATTACACACTGCTCAAGCCCAAGAACAAGCTCGACAGGTAGAGGTAGAACAGGCTAGATTTGTGGAAAGAGCGATTATTATTATGAGTATGGTGGCATCAGCCGCCATTGCTGCTATTATAGCTTGGCGGACCAGTCGAGCGATCGCTGAACCAGTAGTTACTGTCACCCAAATCGCTGAACAAGTCGCCCGAAAATCTAATTTTGACTTACGCGCACCTGTCACTACCGACGATGAAATTGGCTTATTAGCTAAATCTCTCAATTTCTTGATTGAAAGGGTTTCCAAAAGAACCAAAGAACTACAACAAGCCAAAGAATTAGCGGAAGCTGCTAGTAAAGCCAAAAGCCAATTTTTAGCGAATGTTAGTCATGAGTTACGCACGCCACTAAATGCGGTAATTGGTTTAAGTCAATTACTCAAAGATGATGCGATAGATATAGATTTATCCGCAGATTTCATCACTGATTTAGAAACTATTAACTCCGCAGGTAGACATTTATTAGAACTAATTAACGATATCCTGGATTTATCAAAAATTGAAGCTGGGAAAATGAATCTTTACCCAGAAACATTTGCTATTAATAATTTAATTAATAATGTCATTCTCACGATTAACTCATCCATTGATAAAAATGGGAATACATTAGTAGTCATTTGTGATCAAGAACTGGGAACGCTGTATGCAGATCAGACACGGGTAAGACAGGTATTATTAAACTTACTCAGCAACGCCGCTAAATTTACTAGTAACGGTAAAATTACCCTAACTGTAAAAACTGATAAAACAAGCAACCTGAAAGCAGCACCTTTAGGTGTGATTAGTTTTATGGTGACAGATACAGGGATTGGCATGACTCCCAGCCAACAAGAAAAATTATTTCAACCTTTTACTCAGGGAGATAATTCTACAACCAAGAAATATGGCGGGACTGGGTTAGGATTAGCAATTAGTCGCCATTTTTGTCAAATGATGAGTGGTGACATCATTGTCAATAGTCAACCTGGTGTTGGTTCTAGTTTTACGGTGGTTCTGCCTTTAACAGTGCAGGAATAGCAGGAGAAGGAGTCAGGAGTCAGGAGTCAGGAGAAGAAAGAAGAAAAAAGGGAGAAGGGAGAAGGGAGAAGAAATGAAAGTCTTTTGAGTTTTGATTTTTAGACTTTCTACCGCAGTTATTGACAATCTGCTGTAAATTTTAATTTTCATCGTTTTTATAGTTTTTATAGTTCATGACAACAAGTATTAATTTTCTCAGTCACCTTAACCCTAGTCAACGTCAAGCCGTTGAACACCACTGCGGACCATTGCTAGTGGTTGCTGGTGCTGGTTCAGGGAAAACCCGTGCGCTTACTTATCGCATTGCTAACTTGATTCTTCAACATCGTGTTAATCCTGAAAATATCCTCGCGGTGACATTTACGAACAAAGCCGCTAGGGAAATGAAGGAAAGAATTCAAAGAATATTTGCGGAACAATTAGCCATGACTCAACATGGTAAAAAGTTTGATTTGCTGACAGAATATGAACAAAGCTTACTAAAATCCCAGGTTTACCGCACGACTATTAAAGATATGTGGTGTGGCACATTTCACAGTTTATTCTCGCGGATTCTGCGCTGGGATATCGAAAAATTTCAAGATGAAAAAGGCAGAAAATGGAATAAAAACTTTTCTATCTTTGATGAATCTGATGTGCAAAGTGTGATTAAAGAAATAGTTACTAAAGATTTAAATTTAGATAGTAAGAAATTTGAACCTAAATCTATTCGTTACGCTATTAGTAATGCTAAAAACCAAGGCTTATCACCCCAGCAATTTGAAAGTGAACACCAAGATTATCGAGGTAGAGTCATTACAGATGTCTATAATCGCTATCAAGATAAACTAGCTCAAAATAACGCCTTAGATTTTGATGATTTAATTTTAATTCCTACCAGATTATTTCAACAAAATGAGCAAGTTTTAGCTTATTGGCATCGCAAATTCTGTCATATTCTTGTTGATGAATATCAAGATACCAACCGCACTCAATACGATTTAATTCAGCTTTTGGTGACAAACGGCGAAAAGCGTAAAAGCGAATGGGAATGGCAAAATCGGTCTGTGTTTGTTGTTGGTGATGCAGATCAATCAATTTACAGTTTTAGAATGGCAGATTTTACCATTTTGCTAGAATTTCAGGAGAATTTTGGCGATGGTTTAGCAGATGATGATACCCGTTCTATGGTGAAGTTAGAAGAAAATTATCGCTCTTGTGAAAATATTCTGCAAGCTGCTAATGAATTAATTGAAAATAATACCCAACGCATTGATAAAATTCTCAAAGCCACAAGAGAACCGGGGGAAGCAATTTATTGTCATAAAGCTGATGAAGAAATGGCAGAAGCGGCTTTTGTCATTAACCAAATTCGCACCTTAGAAAATCAAAACCCAGAGTTAAATTGGGGTAACTTTGCGATTTTATATCGAACTAATGCCCAATCTCGACCCTTTGAAGAATTATTAGTTAAATATCAAATTCCTTATACAGTTGTGGGAGGAATGAAGTTTTATGATCGCAAAGAAATTAAAGATGCTGTTGCATATTTAAGAGCTATCAATAACCCAGCCGATACTGTGAGTTTATTGCGAGTTATCAACACACCCCGTCGGGGAATTGGTAAATCTACTGTTGATGCTTTGGTGAATGCTTCCCAGCAATTAGGAACAACATTATGGGAAATATTGAGCGATGAAACTTCTGTAAATACCTTAGCAGGACGTTCATCCAAAGCTGTAAATAATTTTGCAAATATGATTCAAAACCGTCAAGAACAAATTAAAATAGTTCCCGGTTCAGAAATATTGCAAGGGATTTTAGAAGATTCTAATTATATCAAAGAATTGCAAGATCAAGGCACAGATGAAGCTGATAATAGAATCAGTAACGTCAATGAATTGTATAATGCTATGTTGCAATTCCAGGAAGAAAATGAAGGAGAAGATATTTCTTTACAGGCATTTTTGCAAAGTGCGGCTTTGAGTTCTGATTTAGATAATTTAAAAGAAGGACAAACAGCAGTTTCCTTAATGACGTTACACGCTTCTAAAGGGTTAGAATTTCCTGTAGTCTTTTTAGTGGGATTAGAACAGGGACTTTTTCCTGGTTATCGTTCTTTACAAGATCCTTCACTCTTAGAAGAAGAACGCCGTTTATGTTATGTAGGTATTACCCGCGCTCAAGAACGTTTGTTTCTCTCCCATGCGAGGGAACGCCGTTTATATGGTTCACGAGAACCTGCAATGCGATCGCAATTTCTGGATGAATTACCAGCAGAATTACTAACTACCCAAAATAAAGTTACCCGTAGCCTGACTAAAACCCCATCTGCAACCCCTAGCAAACAAACCCCCAACGCAATTTGGCAGGTAGGTGATAGGGTCTTGCATAAGTCCTTTGGGCTTGGGGAAATTACCCACGTATTCGGAGAAGGAAATAAAGTTTCTGTAGCGATTAAATTCGCTAGTCTAGGACAAAAAATTGTTGATCCTAGGGTAGCGCAATTGCAGAAAATATAAACATGGGCAGGCAGGATGCCTACCCCACAATAAATATAATATATAACTCTTGTGGGGTGGGCTTCTAGCCCGCCCATTTCCCTTGGTCTAAATTCCCATCTTTACAACTTTATATTTACGAGTGATATTTTTTCTTAAAAAACTGGGTAGTATAAAAATGCTATGTTTATCAGGAAATAAAATGCTTAACTCAACTCAGTATCCATCTATGTAAATACACTACCAGTATCTATAAGTGGATAGTATTGGTTTTTGAAGAAATCAAAAAGTTCAGTATTTTCCAGTTTAGAGCTTTGGTATCAACAATGTTATAACCGAAATAGAATCAGGCTCAGTGTATTTGAGCTTATTAACTACTTTTTATTGGCAACTATGACTATTAAAACCCAGTAGTTGCTCCGTTCAATATAATGTACTGCCCTATATTCGGCAGTCAGGATTATTCGTAATCATTAACAAAATATACTCACTTCAATTACTTGACGGGGAAGCAGTTATGTCTCGAAAACGTCACCCATTAACAACAATCACAAGACTCTCGACAAGATTTATCCGGCGGTTTTTAGTAAAGACAAAAAAACAACTTATTTGGTTGCTGCGAACTGTTTTTGGTACTCAGAAACAACAAAATGCAGCTAACGCAGGTTTCGTATTACCAACGGTGGTAATGGTATCGGTAGTAGTAGTTTTATTAACCACTGCTATTATGTTTCGCTCTTTTGATCGGGCGAAAAATGCCAGTAATGTTAGGGTAAATCAAGCTGTTTTGAGTGCTGTTACCCCAGCAATTGATCGAGGTAGAGCGAAAATTAATCAATTATTTGCTGATAAAACCCTACCAAGAGCGACACCGACAGATGATGCTTTGTACAATGTTATTGTTAGCAATATAGACAAATACACATTTGGTGATGAAACAACGCTGCAAATAAGTTTTGATGTTGATGGTAATAGCAAAATTGATGCCCCAACTCCCACTACAAAACTATCCGACAATGAAACTTCCAGAACAGCTTGGAAATTTCCTGTAGATACAGACAACAACGGGAAATTTGATAGCTATAACATTTATGGGATTTACTTTAGAACCCCCTCAGTCGAGACCGGTGGTAAATATAGCCGGAAAAGAAATCCCTTGGAAGGGAGAACACCACCAATGGCCGAAGTAAGTTTAGATGACAATTGTGGTGCAAATACCAGCGCGACATTAGTAGGTAGTACCGGTTGGGTTAAACAAAATAACGAGTTAAAGAAATCCTTATTTGTGTACACAGCCACCATACCTATTACTACTAATAGCACTTATGGTAGTGATACAAATTATGAAATATACAAAGGTAACAAAGGGTTTGCCGCAGTAGAATATCAACAAGACAGAGTGCAAATACCCCCAAACAATAACGCCGTTGTTTATGAAGATGACATAGCACTAACTCCCGGTGCTGACTTTAATTTGAATGGTGCAGTATTTACTAATAGTAACTTCTTGACATCTGGTATGAATGGTGGAACTATCAAATTTTATCAAGTTAGTAGTACATCATCTTGTTACTATGAGGCTAAAAACGCCAAAATAATTGTCGGTGGTAATACAGCAGTTGGTGGTTTTGGTTCTACAGGTGATTCATCTTCTAAAGTTCCCACTGTTGATTTATACAAAGGTAAAAATATTACCATTGGTAATACTCCTTGGGTAAAATCAGCCACTAGTAGTCCTGCTAAAACAGCCTATAATAACCTAGCCTATGTGAATCGGATTAATATATTAATTAATGATCAAATAGCTAAAGCTGAAACTACTGATCCCTCAGAAGTAACCACAGGTTTGGCAGCGAAAGAGAAAGCTTTAGGACAAACTTTGACGGGAGCAGATAGAACTAAATATCGCCGTCAACAAATAGAGTATTATTTCAGAAAACGGACTCGTCGTGTACCTTATACAGAAGTTGCTTTTAACGCGACAGATACATCTCCTAGCCCATTAGTGCAAGGTGGTCTTGATAGTCTGCGTCCCAATGATACGTGGATATATCCCGTAAGTCCAACCGATGGCAAAATTGCTACTAGCTTTACAAAAGTAGGACTAAATATTAGTGGTGCATCTTTAGAACCAAAAGCCACAGAACCAATAGCACTGAAAAATGCCAGTGGCGTAGAAGGACAAGTAGGTGACAGAGTTATAGTTGGTAATAACTTACCGCAAATCTGGTGGGATAAAACCAAATCAGCATTTGTTAGTTCAGGGGTGGCTGATACCCAAGATATTAGTGGTGTTAAATGGGATGCTGGAGATACAACTAAAACCCGGACTCGAAAGTCTTTAGTGCAAACATTAGCTGATGTGGGCGATACCAGTAGAGATGGAGAATGGGAATTAGCCGCAGCCAAAGTACCTGCTGACCCGACTGAAGCAGTGGGTGGTTTGCGGGTTGTGACTGGTGCAGGAATTTATTTGAGGGATACTGAGACTCCTGCGGCTTTCACTACTACCAACAATCCGATCAAAATAATTTGGCCAGATAGTAACCCAGTACCGCAATCACTAGGACCAACTAACAAAACTATTACACCATATTCGGTGTATAACCCTAGCATCACATACAAATGGCGGGAAATTGCTGATAATCCCAGCACTACAACAATAGATGAATCCAGAACACCGTTTCTGCAAATGCGGGCTACAGCAGTTTATCACTACAAAGGTACTGGTTACAACCAGCAAACACCGCAGCCCATAGCTTGTGTGAGTAGTTTTTATGTTCCCACTAATAGCACTACTCTCAGAAATCGATCTGACCTACCTGCTGCTGCTAATACTTTAGCTAATACTAATAATACTCCTACACCTAATGCTGCTAATACTCCTGCTATTCTCAAGGATGCGAATGGTTTGTCCAACAATGGTATAGTTTACCCTGCACCTACCAGAACTGAAACTAATTATTCTCAACTTCTGGCATATCAAGCTACGTTAACCTATCCCAATGGACGGTTAATAGATGATGGACTACTAGCTAAAGCATTAGGTAAAACAGCAGCAAGTCGTACCATTTCCGAACGGTCTGCTATTGATGCTCAGATTTGCGCCCTCCAAATTTTAGATGGTAGTCTTAGTCCTAGTGATTCAGTTATTCCTCATGGCGCTATTCGAGAAGTAGCCTTTTTGGACTCTAGAGAGGTAAAACAAAATTCTGGGTCGGGAACACCGCTAACTGATGATAAGGTTCTTGTTCCCTCTACAACTTATAATCTTCCTGTCCAAGACAGACAACCTCTAGAAATTCGGGCTACTGTTCTAGACCTCAACCTGCTACGGACAAAAGAGATTAGTGGAGCATCTCCAAAAGAATATTTATTACCCAATAGCGGTATTATCTATGCAACTCGTGATGATGCTTTACCAGACATGAGTGCAGATATACCGACTTCTTCCCCATTTCCTCTACCTCTACCTGTTTCCCCGGCAACAAGTCAAGTAACTGAAGCAAATAAGCTAGTTAATCCTGTTGACTATGAACTTGACCCCACTCGTCGTCCTAACGGTATTATGTTGGTCAGTGGTAGTAAAATTTGGCGGACACAAGCCTACCGAGAAGAGGAAAAAGGATTAATTTTAGCGACTAATTTACCTGTGTATATTAAAGGTGACTTTAATCTACACACTCAAGAAGAATATACAACTGCATTAGCATCTGATTACGGCAACTTCTACACTCGTACTAGTAGCAACCTCAATCCTAACTTTGCTTGTCGTTCTGGTGATCCTCGATTCAGTTGTCCCACGGGTGATGAATGGCGACCTGCTACAGTATTAGCTGATGCTGTCACCTTACTGACGAGTAACTTTAGAGAGGGTTTCCGTGAGGAAGGAGAATATGACTGGAATAATACCTTAGATGATTTAACTTTACCACCAGGTTATTCCCTTTCAAAATTCAATTCCTATGCTCCATTAGGTACGTGGGATGATACTACTTCTGGTAATGTAAGTTTTCCTAGAGACTTTGATACTACAACAACAGGCTACCAAGGTAGTTCCTACGTTAATAACTTTGTTACACCACTGATAAGGTGGCTACCAAAACGAACGGGAAATCAAACGCCATGGAATATTCCTGGTTTTGCTTATGCTTATGAAGTTTGCACGTCATCAGTAGCAACTGACTGCGATTGTAGTTCAACAGACACTGCTGCTCAATGTGCTGTTAAGAACAGAAGATGGGCATTGACTAATGTTGCTCTCTCAGGATACAACGGTACTAATGGACAAAATATTTGGCTAGATGGCGATATAAATTCAAGTATTGTTGCTATCAAAACAGGATTCGCCGGACCCAATGGAGGTTCAAACGGTTGGGAAGCATTACCATTTAGAAGACTTGCTCTTAAACGTGAGAGAAATCCTGCTTCGCCTAATTATACTTTACCCGTCACTCCCCTGACTTATTACGGAGATCCTGGTGGAAATGGATCAAGAAAATTAAAAGAATATCCAGTAAATGGAACAAGCACACCAGCAATAGTCACCGTATCCACAACCATAGAGAGTATTCCTTGGCTCAGAGAAGTATCTGGACGTTTAGAACCAGTATTACAAATTCGATACCCCTTTGCGACTGAAACTAACCTAAATCCCAATCCCAAGAATCTCACAGGAGGAATAGACAATAAAAATTGGCTACAAAGTGCTTTTCTTGATAGTACGCCTGCTGCTAACCGAGTTGCCACTTTCAACCTAATTGTAGCCGCAGGAGATAGTCCGGCTCGTTTTAGCACTAATAACACAGAAGATAATGGTGGGTTGCATAACTTTGTCCGGTTTATGCAAAACTGGCAACAATCCGGAGGTACTGCCACAGCTAAAATTAGTGGTGCTTTCATGCAGGTGAAAAAGAGTGCCTATGCTACAGGTCCATTTGCTACAGCTTTGTCTACTAGTGATAATAATCTCTTATATGCAATTCTGATCAATAGCGGTCAAGGTACAGGTTATCTTCCTCCTAACAGACAGTGGGGTTATGATGTAGCACTCTTATCACAATCTCCTGACTTATTTGCCAGTAAACTGGTATTTACACCACCTGATTTACCAGATGAGTATTTCCGGGAAGTTGGTAGAGATGACAGATGGGTACAGCAGTTACTATGTGCTAAAGAAGTTCCTCTCCCTACTACTGCTGATCCTACTCCTAGTCCCACTAATTACGCCATAGATACAGAACAGCGTCCTGATACGTGCAAATCCTAGTGCAAATCCTAAAACTTAAAACCGGGTGATAAACAATGCTAAAAATTCAACGACAGCAACAAAATCCATCTACCGATGATTCTGGTTTTACCATTATTGAATCTCTCATTAGCATGGTAGTTGTAGCAATTCTGTTAGCATCTACAGCACCCGTTTTAGTTATGTCCACCGCTATTCGAGTCCAAGCTAAACGCATAGAAAAGTCTGCTCAAGTGGCAAACTCTTTTATTGATGGGGTAAGAGGTGGGTCTATTCCAGCACCAGAAAACATTATTTCCCTAACAGCAGTAACTAGCACCGCTGCTAGAAACCAAGCAGATAATTTATTTACTGTGACAACAATGCCAGTACCTAGTGCTAGTTCTACAAGTAATGCAAAAAAGGATTTTTATCTGGCTAAAAGAGATGGAACTATCTGTTTATTAGGAACAACAGGCTGTACAAGAGATACAAGTAATCCCTTAGATGAGTTTTATATTCAAGCTGCTCAAATTAGGGTAGTAGGGACTTTAACAACAACTGGTTATCGGTTAGGAATGCGAGTTTATAGAGCAGATATTGATTTGAGTAAAACCGTCGAAGCCAGTGCAACTGATACTAGTAAACAAGCTATAGATTCATCTGTAACTAGTGGACTAGGTAATAAACAAAAACCAATGATAGAGAGATCTGTGGATATTGCCGGTAGTGCTACCACATTTCAAAGTTTATGCTCTCGTTTGGGGATAGCACAGAAAGAAGAAAAAGACCAAAACTGTCCACAATAATAGAAACAGTTTGTAGGTTGGGTTGACGGAAGAAAACCCAACATAATTTAGGAATAAAGTCCTAACTACAAACTTGATAATCAATGGTGGTGTATCTATTGAAAAAGGGAAAATTATATGATGATGAAGACACTTAAATTTATACTCAGGAGTCAGATAAAAAGCTCCAAAGTCATTCCAAAATCTGGTGGTTTTACTCTGATTGAATTGCTGGTAGCCTTAGTGATTTCATTTTTAATTCTCACACCATTGTTAGGCTTCATGATTAGTGTGATGACGACTGACAGAGATGAGCAAGTTAAGGCAAATTCCGAGGAAGAAATTCAAACTGCACTTAATTATATTTCCCGTGATTTACAACAGGCTATCTATATCTATGATCAGGCTGGTATTACAGCTATAAGTTCTCAATTGCGTTACCCAAGTGATGCTACTAAAACTCCTTTACTGGTTTTTTGGAAACGAGATTTAGTGACTAATGTAGTTCCTACAGCATCAGGAAACGATGATACTTTTGTATATTCATTAGTTGCCTATTATTTAGATAATTCTACCAGCACTACTTGGTCAAAAGCTGCTCGTATTAGTAGATGGCAAATTAAAGATGGTGTGGAAAGTTCTAGTGGTGTAACTTGTGGAGGAACTAAAAAATATGTAAATGCTGATAACTGTCCAACTCCGGGTTTTGCACCCTTTGATGATTATTTTGATGGTGCTGATGGTTTAGAAGCAGGAATGAACAAATGGAAAAAATCTGGAACTTATACGACTGATGCTACGGTGCTGATTGACTATGTTGATCAAAGTACAACTTCTGTACCAGCAGCCACTTGTCCCGCTGACATTGCGGCTACAACTACAACACCTGCCATAACTTGGTCAACAATAAAACCAACCAGTATGACTGGGTTTTATGTCTGTGTAGATAAAGCCAATACAACAGCACAGGTATTCATTCGAGGTAATGCAATGGCTCGGCTCGATAATGATGCAGAAAGAATCAAATATAGTGATAGCAAAAAAAGTTATTTTCCCGCAACTAACGTGAGAGTTCAAGGACGGGGATTTTTGTATAAGTAAACATTAATAAACGGGAGAAATCAATCATGGCTAATAATCATAAAATTAAAAATTTAATCGTCAAATCATTACAAATTCATCGTCAACGATACATTCGTCAAGATGCTGGTTTTACCTTGATAGAAATGCTAGTAGTGATATTGATGATCGGTATTTTATCAGCGATCGCTGCTCCTAATTGGATGACATTTGTGAGCAGACAACGCTTGAATAAAGCTAGTGATGCAGTTTTATCTGTCATTAAACAAACACAAACAGAAGCTAAAAGCAAAAAACGTAATTACAGCGTCAGTTTTCAAGTTAACAGTACCACTAATATTCCTGAGTACATAATTTATCAAGGAACTACTCCACCTAGTTCCGGTTGGACAACGTTAGGTGATACTCTAGGACTACAAGCTAGACAAGTTTTTTTATATACCAATCTCACCTCTCTGACAGCCTTTAATACAACAAACGCTAGTAAGAATATAGTTGCAACTACAACAGGGACGGGTACAATTACATTTGATTACATAGGTGCTGTAGCAAACAAAACTGGTAGTACAGTCGCTGATACACCATTAAAAGTCATGGTAGCCACACCCCAATCCACAGGAAGTGTTGCGGGTAGTTTAAAACGCTGCGTGATTATTGACGGTTTAATTGGGGGAATACGAACAGCGAAGGACACAGACTGTAGTTAAATTAATCAGTATCTATAAAAAATCAAATATCCGTAAATAAACGGTATATAAAAATCCTTGTACATAGCAATATATAGATGTTGGTTGCAAATAATTAGCTATAAAGTGGATTTCAGGTAAATCAAGTATCAAGAGAATTTTACTCATTGTTGCTTCTTGCTTTCTGACTCCTACTAGATATTATCTGCATTTTCTAAGAACGCACCAGCCAAAATTTATATGAAAATAAGACAATGAATAGTTGCCTTGATTTAACAATAGCTATACCAACCTATAACGGTGAACATCGTTTACCAGAACTACTGGAACGGCTACGAAACCAAATTAACACAGAACATTTTTCTTGGGCAATTGTAGTTGTTGATAATAATAGTACAGATAATACAGCTAAAGTTGTAAAAAGCTATCAAGACAATTGGCAATGTCCTTATCCGCTATACTACTGCTTTGAACCCCAACAGGGAGCAGCCTATGCTAGAAAAAAAGCCATAGTAGAAGCGAAAAGTGAACTTATCGGTTTTCTTGATGATGATAATTACCCCAATTCTACTTGGGTTTCAGCCGCTTATAATTTCAGTCAACAGCATCCCCAAGCAGGGGCTTATGGTAGCCAAATCCATCCCAATTGGGAAGTAGAACCCACAGAGAACTTTTACAGAATAGCGCCATTTTTAGCAATTACAGAACGGGGAAATTTACCTCTACTTTATCAAGCCCAGAAAAAAATACTTCCTCCTTCGGCTGGTTTGGTTATTCGTCGTCCAGCTTATTTAGAAAGTGTTCCTAGTCAAACGATTTTAACTGGTAGAGTGTCTGGGAACATGATTACTGGTGAAGATATAGAAATGGTGTCTTATATTCAAAAAGCTGGGTGGGAAATTTGGTATAACCCCGATATGGAACTTTATCATCAAATCCCGAAAGTTCGTTTAACCAGAGAATATTTAATTCCTTTTTTCCAAGGTATTGGAATTAGCCGTTATGTTACTAGAATGGTAAATATTAAACCTATTCATAAACCATTTTGGTTACTAGCTTATTTAGCTAACGATTTGCGAAAGATTTTATTACATCTACTCAAGTATCGAAATAAAATAAAAACTGATTTAGTGGCTGCTTGTGAAATGCAATTGTATATCAGCAGTTTATTTAGCCCATTTTATCTGTGGCAAAATGGCTACCTTAAAAGTAAATAATCAAGGATTAAATCAATTAAAGCAATGATTGAAAAAAACATTCATGCTGTAGATATTACAGTTGCAATTCCTGCCTATAATGGTGAAAAACGTTTACCTTTAGTGTTAGATTTGCTTTTAAATCAGACAGGTTTAGAAAACATTAATTGGGAAATTATTATCATTGATAATAATAGTGCTGATCAGACATTTGAACTAGTGGAGAAATATCAAAAGATTGCCAAAAATAATAATATTGATTTGCGTTACTTTTTAGAAAATCAACAGGGAGCAGCCTTTGCTCGGTTGCGAGCTGTAAAGGAAGCAAAAGGTAATATCATTGCTTTTTTAGATGATGATAACTTACCTGATACTGATTGGTTAGCCGCTGCTTATAAATTTGGCATTGATTATCCCCAAGCAGGTGTTTGGAGTGGGCAAATTCATGGAGCTTTTGAAGTTAGTCCACCAGAAAATTTTTCTAGAATTCAGGCTTTTTTGGCAATTAGAGAGCATGGTGATAAACCATATAAATTTGACGGGGATAAATTAAAACTTCCTCCCGGTGCTGCTTTAGTTGTCCGTAAACAAGTATGGCGTGAAAACGTTCCCGAAAAACCTATTCTCAGTGGCAAATTACCTGGTATCTTAGTCCAAGGTGATGATTATGAACCACTAATTTACATACATAAAGCGGGTTGGCAAATTTGGTATAACCCTGCTATGCACTCCTATCATCAAATTCCCAAGTGGAGATTAGAAAAAGATTACTTACTAAGTATAGCTCGTGGCTGCGGTTTACCTACTTTCCAGTTACTCCTGATTAATACCCAAAAAGTGCAGATACCTATAGTATTTGCTCGCACAATTTTAGGTGGGTTTCGCCGATTATTAGGGCATATCATCAAGTATCGAGGGAAAATATATAGCGATTTGATTGTTATGTTTGAAATGGAATTTTACTGGGCAAGTATGCTCAGTCCTTTTTACTCTTGCCGGCTTTATATGCGAAGATTAATAGATAATAAAGGCTCAGATAATGCTTGAATATAGTCAAAATAGCGAACCTAGGATTTCTGTAGTTATCCCAGCTTATAACTGTGAAAAAACTATTACCAAAACAATTGAATCTGTTTTAAATCAAACTTTCACTAATTGGGAATTAATCATCATTAACGACGGCTCAAAAGACTCAACTTTAGAAATTATTTCCCAAATTCATGACTCACGCATTAAAGTATTTTCTTTTGACAATGCTGGAGGTAATGTTAGTCGTAATCGAGGTTTAAAATATGCAGTTGGAGAATTTGTCAGCTTTTTAGATGCGGATGATATTTGGACATCTGATAAACTTGCAAGTCAGTTAAAAGCTTTAGAGGAAAATCCCCAAGCCGCAGTTGCTTATAGTTGGACTGATTATATTGATGAAACCGGTGAATTTGTAGTTTCAGGTGGACGGGTTGTTGCTAAAGGTGATGTTTATGAAAAGTTGTTAGTGACTAACTTTTTAGAAAATGGCTCTAATCCTCTAATTAAGAGAGAATCCTTAATCTCCTTATCTGGCTTTGATGAATCACTACCTGCGGCTCAGGATTGGGATATGTGGCTAAGATTAGCTGCAAAGTTTGAATTTGTTTGTATTCCGTCTGTACAAATACTATATAGAGTTAGTGGTAATTCTGTTTCTGCTAATCTTAATCGGCAGGAAACAGCTTGCTTACAGGTTATGAATAAAGCATATAAGGCAAGACCACCACAGCCAAATTTTAATTTCAATTTAAGTCTTGCAAACTTGTATAAATATCTA
This sequence comes from Anabaena sp. UHCC 0187, assembly GCF_009712035.1. GTDB lineage: Bacteria > Cyanobacteriota > Cyanobacteriia > Cyanobacteriales > Nostocaceae > Dolichospermum. The sequence continues at coordinate 258,179 of NZ_VILB01000011.1, forward strand.
ACTTGTAAAGCATTGCAAAAGCCGTTAACCCGCAAAAAAGGACTAGCAACTGTTAGATTCTTATATTATTATACATTATACGAATCTTTAACTATAAACCGGGCTATTTTCATTGCCAAATTGGCATTAAAAACCTTGATAATAATTATTTATCCTCCTTTCCTAAACCGGAATCATCAAAAAAATTAATAGATAAGTCGTTGAATTTAAATACTTAAGATAGCTGCATCTTTAATATTGAATAAGAACTTGAGAGATAAAAATGAACAGCAAAACTGATTTATTGTCTTTAGTTAAATTAACAAAAAACTTAGATATTTCTAGCGGTGGTTTTACCATATTAGAAATGTTAGTAGTCGTATTTATGATCGGCATATTATCAGCAATAGCCGCACCAAGTTGGTTAGCTTTTGTCAATACTCGCCGCTTAAATGTTGCCCAAAACCAAGTTTATCAAGCTATGCGCGAAGCCCAAAGTCAAGCTAAAAAAGAAAAAGTGACTTACCACGCTAGTTTCCGGGAACAAAATAATATTGTCCAATGGGCAGTTCATCCCGCGACAATTCACCCATCTAATGCTAATTGGAATCAATTAGATACCACTGTGCAACTAGATGAAGAATCAACATTACAATTGTCTAATGGGGTGAGACGAGTGCCATTTGATTATATTGGTAGTGTGAAACCTCCATTTGGACGAATTACCCTATCTAGTAAATTTGGTGGTAAAGCAAAGCGTTGCGTTTTTATTTCCACTATCTTAGGTGCAATGCGAACCGCTAAGGAAAAGCCTAAACCTGATGATGGTAAATATTGCTATTAATTACCCACCAGCAACTTAACTTACAGCACTTCCCGGTGTTATGAGGTACATATCTAGCGGGCAAGATGCCCACACCACAAGAGTTTCATGATTCAACTTTGTACCTCATAAAAGCGGAAACCGCTTTAATTTGAATATTTAGATTTTACTTATTAAAACCACTATATGCTTGATCAAGTTATTACCGCTTTTGAATGCAAAGATTATCAGACAGCAGCCAAATTACTCCAAAAACTGCTAATAGAATCACCGGAAAATCCTTGGGTACAACTCTATTACGGTAGGTTAAAAGAAGTTTCTCATCAACCACAGGAAGCCGAAAAAGTATATCGTCAATTACTCCGCTTCACAACTCATAGTAAAATTATCTCCCAAGCCCGTCAAGGTTTACAAAGATTAGAAGAAATTAAGCAAGAAGAAAAACAAAGAGCTATAGCTAAATCTATATCTGCACCTGATAATAATGAACTAGGAATATTAGTTTTAGAACCCATTAATAACGAACTCAAAACCAAAGCAACCAGCAATTTTGCCCAAATTATGCAGGTAGATGTTTACACAGCCAGAGTCACATTACCCAGCCAAAATTGGCGAGTTTACCGCATTGGTAAAATAGGAGAATTAGCATTTTATGGCGCACAATTACAACAGGCAGGTATTCCCTGTTTTTGGGTAAAAATTCCCCAAATTCAACAAATTCAAGTATTTCAAGTTAAATATTTATCAGCAGACAAATCTCAAATCAAAGTAGTTTGTCAAAATGAAGCCAATCAAACTGGTTCTATGACATTTGATTTATCAGAAGTTACTGCTAGAGTAGTGGGACTTTTACCAATTTTTGAACAAGTTGTAGATATTAATGCTAGAGGTAAACTAGAACGCAAAACTAAAACTCAAGATTATGCTCAATTTTGCGATTTACACCTACCAACAAGACGGAGTATTTTGCGAATTTATGATCAAGGCTATGAATTTCAGCAAGGTTTAGAAATTAAACCCCAAGCTAGTCAAAATACAATGAGAATTAATTGGAATAATTTGATGAACTGGATTGATAAACAGTTGCCTGAAGTTAAGATTTGGTCAGATTTTAAGCCCTTTGCACAAACAGTTATAGACCAAACAGAAACCCTAAATCAAATCCCATCTCATATAAATATATTTCGGAGAGAAAAAAGTCATTGGGATGCAGCTTTTCATTTATACAGTGGGATTATCTTTACAAAAAATGCTGCTGTGCAAACATCTGCAAAAAATAATCCCAATTAAAAAAAACTTAGCCAGGAGTTTTAACTTGCCGGGCCATATCTAAAAAGCCATTCATATTTACCCCAGGACGACGACGAGGATTATTTGTAGGAAGGAGGTACTTGGTGGCAAAATTGGTTTCAGTGGGAACTGCTATTTTCACAGGTTCAGTCTTAGTGACTTTTGCTGCAACTGGTGCGGCTTTTGGTGCAGTTTGTACCGCTACTGGTGCGGCTTTTGGTGTAGCTACTGGTGCTGGAGTAGCATTAGCTTCTTCCTTGAGTTCTAAGTAGTAGCCATTGCCTTTTTTACTAAACAATCCAGTAATAAAACTCACAATACCCGCAATTAGATTTTTGATAAAGCCCATGAAAAATTCTCCTGGTTTAAATAATCTGGAATCTTACCGAAATTGTTAAAAATCACGGTGTAATATTACATTTGATTGCGTTACCTATTGTCAATTATTAGACCTATTATTTGCCACTTACAAACCTATAACTACTATGGGTAAGTATTTTCAGGTATTTTATGTCAACAACGGTAATTGGTAGATAACGCAAATTAATTATTAAATTTTATTATAACTATAAGATTATGAGAACTTATTTAATAAATCTTAATACTCTCCATTCAATTCCCAAACTGGCACATTTTCTGTATTTCCGATTATAATACTGAGTTAAATTATTGACAATAATCCAAAATTAAGATCATGACCACAAAACAGCAAAACCCCGTTTTATTAGTGCATGGTATTAACGATACTGGGGCAGTTTTCAATAAAATGGCGCTTTATCTCAGACAACGAGGTTTGTCTGTGTATACCGTGGATTTAGTCCCTAATAATGGTGCTGAGGTTTTGGATAAATTAGCGCAGCAGGTAGCTAATTATATAGCTGCTACCTTTGAACCAGAACAACCACTGGATTTAGTTGGTTTTAGCATGGGTGGTCTTATCAGTCGTTATTATATTCAGCGTTTGGGGGGGATAGAAAGAGTACAGCGATTTATTACCATTTCTTCACCCCATAAAGGAACAGTTATTGCTTATGGTTCGTGGTTGCCTGGATGTATGCAAATGCGTCCGCATAGTCCTTTTATAGAAGATTTAAATTCAGATGTGCAGATGCTAAAACAATTGAATTTTACATCTATTTGGACACCCTATGATTTAATGATTATCCCAGCGGAAAGTTCGCAAATTGGCATAGGAAAAGAAATAACTTTACCAGTGGTATTACATCCTTTAATGTTAACAGATTCTAGGAGTTTAGCAATAGTAGCAAAGGCATTAACAGAACCAGTAATACCATAAATTTCTACTTACCAAAAAATACAGTTTTTTTGTGTTCCTGAAAGATTTTTACTCAATAGAAGTAAATCCTTTCGTGACAGAATAGATGTACCATGAAATGCTTGTTTATGTCGTCTAGAAGTATAATCATAAAATAGTGTAAATCTATCTGAAATGATTGGTGGCTTACCTCTATGAAAAATACTAGAAGTATCAGCAAGGATTACTGTACCAGTGATTCCTGCACATGATTTATAAATTTCTGAAGATATCACATTTTGCATGATTTTATCTTGAATATAGCCAGAAGTATATTTTAAAGACTGAGCTATTTTTGGTGTTAAAGATTTAGGAATATATTGAAATGGTCCATGATCTTGGCTAATATTATTTAAATAAATGATAACTTTTAAAATCTTCCTATCTTCTTGATCTATGTGCCATAATCTCGAACCTACTTCCAATTGATTGGCAATATCTCGACGAAAATATACACCTTGATAAGCTACTGGTAAACCAATGAAATTTTCAATGATATTCAGTAACCGTTGTTCAAGTCCCCACAAAAAGATTTGGGGATACTCCATTATTTGTTGTGGACTAGCATAAACAACAATTTGAGTTGGGTGAGCTAATTTATTTTGTGATATTTTTGGCATCAAAATTTGGGCAGATTCAAGCAAATTAGGAGTAGATATAATGCCCAATTTATCTAATGTAGTAATGACAACTCCTTCTTTTTTAACAAGATTAACTAAATCAATATCCTCTGGTGCAAGAATAGGCAGATTGTGAATATTTTTTTCTATAGCTTTTTGATAAAAGCAATCAGCTTGATACTTTATGAATGGATATTGATAAATTTTCTTTAATATTTTTTTCCGAATTTTTAGCAAAACTTTATCCACAAATTCTTATGCTTATGTTATTGGACATTAATTCCTATTACAGCGATTGAGATTAATTTCAAAATCATGAATACCTATAAATGGAATTGAGATTAAGATATCTATTTTAATAATCAAAAAAATCATACTCATGATACTTGTTAGCTATAAATTTGTTTTAATTTTTCATAACCTGCATAAAAAAGTGAATTAGAATACCTAATTCACAATATTTTCACTATTAATATGTGTAATTAATTTACGGACATCTCAGTTATATTAAATTCTATCACCAACTCCAGTATATTCAGTATTGCCAAAAATTGCCTCTGGATGATGATAATACTTAAATTCAATTAAGTTATAAAAAGGGTCTTCTAAAAAGAAAGTGCAGTGTTCTAGGATGGAATCAGTGAAGCGGTTTTTTGGTTCTTCTCGAAACTTTAAATCTTTGTTTTTTGCCCTGGCTAGTAATTCTTGCCAATCTTCTTCTTTAGTCAAAATTATTCCAAAATGTCGTGGATAAATCGCCTTTTGAGGTGTTAAATCATCCTTGGTAATATGGGCTACTAATTGATGTCCATAGAGGTTGAGAATTAAGGCATGGGGGCTTTCTCTTCCGGGTATACAGCCTAAGCCGTCAACATAAAAGGCTTTAGTTTGGGAGATATCAGCCACGGGAAAAGCGAGATGAAATATAGCTTGGTTCATAGGTAAAGTGAAAATAGAGTGATTCAATCTGATAATATTATGGCAAAAATACTCAGGATTTATCGCTCATGTTATCTTTAATAGATTCTGTTAATCCTTGGTTAATGGGAGTAGGATTAAATGCGATTTTACTAGGAATAGTGGCAATTATTCCCAAAAAATTGCTCACCCCCGCAGGTATACTTAATGCTGGATTATTAGGAATTGTCATTTGGGGAACACTAGGTTGGCAGGGATATCTAGTGGTAGTATTTTATTTTCTTGTCGGTTCTGGGGTAACGCGCATTGGTATGGCAGAAAAAGAAGCCGCAGGAATTGCGGAAAAACGTGCCGGTGCCAGAGGACCAGAAAATGTTTGGGGTTCAGCATTAATAGCGGCTTTGTGTGCTTTAGGAGTATTGTTTTTACCTGAGTTTAAATATTTACTGTGTTTGGGTTATGTTGCCAGTTTTAGCACAAAACTTTCTGATACTACTGCCAGTGAAGTTGGTAAAGCTTATGGTAAAAGCACCTTTTTAATTACGACACTGCAACCAGTTCCGAGAGGTACAGAAGGGGCAGTCAGTTTAGAAGGAACTTTAGCTGGTATGGTAGCATCAATAGCGATCGCACTCATTGGTTGGGGAGTAAATTTAATTAATCCCCTTGGTATTATTTGGAGTGTAATAGCCGCATTTATCGCTACCAATTTAGAAAGTGTTATTGGGGCAACTTTGCAATCTAAATATACTTGGCTTACCAATGAAGTTGTTAATATTTTTAATACCCTAATTGGTGCAGTCGCGGCGATAATATTAGCCTTAGCTTACCAAAGTATCTTTGTTTAATTCTTGACTAAAATCAAAATCTCCGTAGGTTGGGTTGACGCAAGGAAACCCAACATAATCATTTTTGTCATCCTGCTTACAGATTTAAAAATAGTTGTCATTTAAAATCATTTAGTTTACGTTTAATAAAAAAATATTTGATTACCCGGTATTAATTACATATTTAATTCATCGAATCTTTATTATTGCCAGATATCATTTCCTACTGTTTTACATATTATTTGATGGAAAGTCTTATAGATGTTTAGTTTTATGCTCAGAATCACTTCATGGAATCTTCATCTTTTTTAACTGTAAATGACCAAGAAATTGCCCTAACTGAAGTAGTGAAATATCTACAAATATCGGGTAAACTGGGAAACTTTATTAGTGATGTCCTGCGTCAGCACGTAATTGAACAAGAAATTAAAAACAGAACAGATATTGAGATTAGTTCGGCATTAATTGAACAGACAATTATTGATTTTCGCCTCAAAAATCAACTAACTGATGCCCAAAAGTTTCAAGAATGGCTAACAAGCAATGGTACAGATTATACAACTTTTCATACATCTATTACCTTTAGCTTTCAATTAGAAAAACTTAAAGTATTAATCACAGAATCAACATTGCCAGAATACTTTATTGACAGAAAAATTTATTTAGATAGAGTCGTACTTTCGCGTATTTTAGTTGGTAGTCGAGAACTAGCTGAAGAACTACAAACTCAAATTGAAGAAGGAAGTAGTTTTGAACAACTAGCAAAAGAGTATTCATTGGCAGATGAACGATTATTTAATGGCATGATGGGACCAATTAGTCGGGGGACTATACCAGATGTATTACGTGCGGCTGTAGACGCAACCACACCTGGAAAATTGATCAATCCCATAGAAATAGAAGGACGTTTTGCCTTATTTAGATTAGAACAAATTCTCCCCGCATCTTTAGAAGATCCTCAATTACAACAATCACTAAAAAATGAGTTATTTGAGAAATGGCTAGGGGAGAAAATTCAAAATCTGACAGTCAAAATCCAAGTGAATTAAAACTTCTAAACAATCAATTTTAACGAATAAATGTGTTAAATAATTTACCCTGGAATGAACCGCCACTATCCTGGCTAAATGCTGAAGAACAAAGCGAATTAAAACAGCAAGCGGAAATTCGTAATTACAAACTTGGTGAAAAAATTTGGTCACAAAAATTAGGTGGAGATCAATTTTTTATTGTCACTGGTAAAGTCCGCTTACGAGAGGAAGAAGAAAATAAAACTGTAGCCACCTTACAAACAGGAGATTGGTTTGGTAACTGTCAACAAATATTTGCTGATTGTAAAGCCGTTGCTACCAGTAAGGAAGTAGTTGTAGTGTGTTGGAATTCGGCTTTATGGAAAAAGTTTGTCAATTCTCAAATTGATGAATTTTGGACAAATTCAATAGAGGTAGAGGTAGAGGTAAAGGAGATAGAAGCCGTTTTACCAGTTCCTAATTCTCCCATTTCTCTACCTCCTTCCGCACCTCCGCAACCGATAAGTTCTAATTATCCTTTTGTGGGAAGTGGGAATACAGGTGCAGCTTGTTTAACAATGGTGGCACAACATTTACAAAATCCTGTCCAATTGGAATGGGTACAACGCCAACTGCGGGGACAAAAACCCAAAAACCTAATAGAAGCAGCGGAAAAAGTAGGGTTAGTGTTGCGGAAATTGCAGGTTAGTTGGAGTGAATTACGCCAATTAACTTTTCCGGCTTTGTTGTTGTGGAATCAAGGGAATCAGGAAAGTAAAAATCCCCAATTTAATTGGGTAGTAGCCTATGGAATGAAAGGCAATTTTTTAATTATTGCTAATCCCCAAAATCCTGATTATATTTGTGAACAATTACCTCAATCTGTAGTAGAAAATTGTTGGAATGGTACATTATGGCAAGCTGAATTAATTTCCCAACAAGAGAAATTTAACTTAGCTTGGTTTACTCCCGCAGTTTGGAAATATCGGGGATTATTAGGTGAGGTTTTATTAGCTTCCTTTACCTTGCAATTATTGGGATTAGCGTCACCATTAATTACCCAAGTCATCATTGATAAAGTGATGGTACAGGAGAGTTTAGCCACCTTAGATGTGATGGCGATCGCTCTCTTGCTAGTGGCGACATTTGAATCTATCCTGGGTATGCTGCGGCTATTCATATTTACCCACACAGCCCGGCGTTTAGATTTGAGTTTATCCGCCCAACTTTTTCGCCATTTAATGCGTTTACCCTTGGCTTATTTTGAGTCGCGGAGAGTGGGTGATACAGTCGCTAGAGTCCAAGAATTAGAACAAATTCGCCAATTTCTCACAGGTACAGCTTTAACGGTTATTCTTGACAGTATCTTTGCTGTAGTGTATCTGGGATTGATGTTTTATTACAACATTCCCCTAACATTTGTAGCCTTAGCGGTATTACCATTATTTGCGACTTTAACCATCGTCACTACACCAATTTTGCGAAATTGGCTAAATGAAACCTTTAACCGCAGTGCGGACAGTCAATCATTTTTAGTAGAGACAATCACCGGCATTCATTCAGTTAAAGCCCATGCAGCCGAACCAGTAGCTAGAGAACGCTGGGAAGGTTTATTTGCCAGGTTTATTCGTACCAGTTTTAAAGCTTCCACCACATCCAATATTAGTAGTAATATTGGTGACTTTCTGACTAACTTTTCTACATTAATCATCCTTTGGGTTGGGGCAAAATTAGTAATTGATCATCAACTGACCATTGGTCAATTAATTGCCTTCCAAATGTTATCAGGAAGAGTTACCAGCCCATTATTACGGCTAGTGCAGTTATGGCAAAATCTCCAACAAGTTTTATTGTCAGTAGATAGAATTGGTGATATTCTCAACGCTGCACCAGAAACAGAAGCAGGAACAGGATTAGTATTACCACCCCTCAAAGGTGAAGTTAATTTTGAGCAAGTTTTCTTTCGCTATAATGCCAACACCGAACCAGTATTAAAAGGAATTTCCTTTAATGTTGAACCTGGACAATTTGTAGGCATTGTCGGCAGAAGTGGTTCAGGAAAAAGTACCCTTTCCAAAATTATCCAACGGCTTTATCAAATTGAATCAGGACGAATCTTGATTGATGGATTTGATATCAAAAGTGCTGACTTAGCATCTTTACGACAACAAATCAGTGTAGTTCTCCAAGAAGACTTTTTATTTAATGGTTCAATCTTAGAAAACATCACCTTAGGAAATCCAGATATTAGTGCCGAACAAGTTGTTGAAGCAGCCAGATTAGCAGTAGCCCATGACTTCATTAGTCAACTACCTTACGGTTATGAAAACAACGTAGGAGAAAGAGGAACAGCATTATCTGGAGGACAGAGACAACGCATTGCCTTAGCCAGATTATTTCTATCATCTGCACCAATTCTCATATTAGATGAAGCCACCAGTGCCTTAGATAGTGAAACCGAACAACAAGTATTACAAAACCTGAAAAATGTTTCCTCTAACCGCACAGTATTCTTAATTGCCCACCGTTTTGCCCCCCTCAAACGAGCCGATTTAATATTAGTCATGGAAAAAGGAGTAATAGCCGAAAGAGGAACGCATTTAGAACTCTTAAAACAAAAAGGTTTGTACTGGTCCCTTTATCAAAGACAACAAGCGAATATTTAATAGTAGGGGCAAACCCCCTGTGGTTGCCCTCAAAACGGGGTAGGCACGGGGGCGCTACCCCTACATCAAATTCCAATCTTTTATTTAAATTTGTTTGTCTGCCGGCAAATTCCTTAATCCAACACATTCAAACCCAAAGCCACAGCCCCCCATAAAGGTGCATCATCCCCTAATAATGCCCGCACAACCTCAAAATTCACCTCTGGGAGTGCGGTTTCCCTAGCTACTTTCCGCACTACAGTCCAGAAATTATCCCCTGCTTTGGTGACACCACCACCTAAAACAAACCGTTGGGGATTCATCAAATTGGCTACATTACCAATACCGACTCCCAAAGCCCAAGCACCCCGATATAATACCTCTTGTGCTATTTCATCTCCGTTGGCGGCTGCGGCGCTGATGACTTTGCCTGTAAGTAAATTGAGATCATTACCTATCAAATACCTGAGTATATCTCCCCTAGACTTACCGTCAGCACTGGGTGATTCTTTCTCCAGCATTTCTCGCGCATTTTGCGCCATGTAGGGACCAGAAGCCAAACGTTCTACACATCCTCGTTTGCCACATAAGCATAACGGACCTCTGGGGTCTACCACCATGTGACCAATTTCTCCTGCCATTCCCAATGCACCCCGCCAGGGTTTGCCGTCAAGTATCCACCCTCCACCTACGCCTGTGCTAATGGTAATATAAAATAAGCTATCGTATCCCTGTCCAGCCCCAAAGCGATGTTCACCAACAGCAGCAACATTAGCATCATTGTCTATACCAGCAGGTGCGTGATAATCTTCTTCGAGTATTTGTTTGAGGGGAACATTTTCCCAGCCAGGAACGTGATGAGATAATCGGACTAAACCTGTGGTGGCATCTACTGGACCACCAAAGCTGACACCAATGGCATCCGGTCTTTTTCCTTTTAACACAGAATCAATGAGCGATCGCATAATTTCTAAATCAGTCAAAGCATCGCCATTTGGAGGAGAAAAACGTGATTCATGATCTAACCACTCCTTTGCACCAGCCTTAACTGTCGCTGCTGCCAATTTTGTGCCACCAAAATCCAGGGCTAAAATTAATGTCATATAATTAAAAATAGGTAATTTAGGAACGAACTATCAACTATTCACAATTATTACTTAATCACACTTTTGTTGTAGTTCATTATGAAACCATCTTCACTATCTAGATATAAAATATTTCTGTATTAATTATTCTTGTAACATATATACAATCTAATTTATTACATTTATAAATCCAATGATACTTATGATCAGTTTTTGCTAAATTATGCTTCTTGTTAAGTTTTATGAAGAATAAATTAATATAAAGATATATTTTTGTAGAATTTAGCTAAATACTAAAAATAGTTGCTTTATAAATTGAGTTGGGTTAGAGTCAAAATACCTGTTCAGATCAAAAGAAATTTTTCAGCCCTTATATTTTTTTCACAATCAATTGAGAATTTTTCGCAATATGGATAAATTCAGCTATAATTTAAGAACTAGAGAATGTATGCCATTGGGTATACAGACAAAAGATGGGATTTTCTATTTAGATAATTTAGGGAAAACATCAAAAATTAATTTAAATCTCAGAATTCAGCAGTTAAGACGAAGGATGGAGAATATTTATCAAAAAAACGATAAATTAGAGCCAGATATTCTAGAAATTCTCCCTATTAAATGTAAAAAAATTGTTATTTTGAATTCTTACATTTTTTGAAAGAGTATTTATTTAACCGGAAAGACTTTAAAAAATCAGAATTTGATAAAGTATCTACCTAGATTTTTCTTAACCATTGTTCATAAAATATATATTTGAGTAAGTGTCAATGAATAATTTTTTTTGTGCAGATCATTCACGAGAAATACAAGAAGATGTTATTGGTAGTGCTACCAACTACCAAACCTATATATTAGTAGAATGTCCTACCCCTTGGGTTTCTGAAGCCTTGAATTCCAAATGGGTTCCAGATAACTTACGGATTTTAGTTGAAGATGTAAAACGTGCTAAACTACCAATTAACTTTCTATTAATTGCTAATGATCAATCACATAGGGGAGAAGAAACAACCTTATTAATTTATCAGCAGCAAGAGGGATTAAGTAACGGATACCGCAAACAAGAATTTAAACTCCCAAATATTGAACAAGTAGCGGGAGTTGTCAGTAAATGGTTAGCTGGAGTTAGTGCTGATTATGAAATAGAATCCAGCCCCACTAGAGATATATTAGTCTGTACCCATGGTAGCCATGATCAATGTTGCGCGAAATATGGCAATCCTTTTTACTTTCATGCTGAAAATACTATCTCTGATTTACAATTAAATCATGTGAGAATTTGGAGATCAAGCCACTTTGGGGGACATAGATTTGCACCCACAGCCATAGATTTTCCCCAAGGAAGATATTACGGAGTTCTTGATTCAGATACCTTTAAATCAATTCTTACCCACACTGGGGATATACAATGTTTAAATAAAGTTTATCGCGGTTGGGGAATCTTACCAAATGCGTTGCAAATTTTGGAAAGAGAACTCATGCTGCGTTTAGGTTGGGATTGGTTTAATTATCAGGTAACAGGTAAGATTTTAGAGAAAAGCCTAGATAATAATACAATTCTAGGTGAGTTAAGTTTTGAACAACCTTCAGGAACTCTCTACACTTATCAAGCCAAACTTATAAAAGATGATGTGAAAACACAAACCCTGAAAGGTTCTTGTCAGGCTTCCCAAGAAATAGTATCTATAAAATATGCTGTATCTAATCTTTGGCTTGTAGCGAAGAAAGTGGCAACTTATAGTTAATCTAATTCGTAATTTATAGCTGTTGTAGCTATACCAAAATCCCCGACTTATTTAAGAGGTCGGGGATATCTTTTATGAGTTTTAACTAATATCTAGCAATTGTTTTAGAAGCATTTGGTCATCTAGTTTAGCCTTTAAACGACCCTTTTCCACATCACGAATCCAGCTTTGGCTTTTTTCCATCAGCTTTGCTAATTCCCTTTGGGAAAGGTTCATTTTTTTGCGTCCTTCTGTAACCTGTTCCCCTAGCAAATTACCCGTTTGTTGATGATTACTTTTAGCTTTAGTGGTGCGACGTTGTTTTTTATCTGATTCTGAACGTTTATCCCAGTCTGGGGGAAGTTCAAAAGATGAAATTCGGGCATTCATCAGCAAATTCCATTTACCACGGGGTCCGCTGTCTGTGAGACGAGTTTCACCACTACCATCATTAATCCAAAATTCCAAAGCTTCCTCTGGATCTTCAGGAATATCAACTAATTTTGCCCACAAAGGTTGAATTTCTGGGGGATAGGTAACAGGATCAAAGAATGGCTTAACTCCATAATGATTGAGAACTTCTAAATCATTTTCATAGGCTTTAAGTAGGCGTTTGCGTTCTTCCCTATGCCTAGAAGCTTGAGTCACTTTTTCCTCACCATAAGCAACGCGCAGCAAGGTAGGAACAGTGATGCGTTGTTCCCTACCCATTTTAGTTTTAAATAATAACCAAAGCATAAGTCTAACAGCACCTTCATGTTGTTGCCACAGACTCATAACTGTGGTTAATAGCGTTTTGGGAAGACTGCCATATTGATAAAATGTGGTGCGTTCTTTACATCCTTGTCTGTTGAAGAAATGTTGAGTCCACATTCCCGCTTTGATTGTAAATGTCAGTCCAACTAAATATTTACAACCTTGATCATCTTCTTGAAAATGATGTTGAGTATCTGTCAAATTCCATAGATAACTATCTTTAATAGAAAAACTGGGAACTCTACCTTGTTGCGGCCAGTCAATAGAAACCATCAGCGAACAAGTTTGATAAACGATGTTTTTAATTAAACCGAGTTTGGTACTTTTGCTGAGGTCTTTACGTTTTTCTAAGCCCAAATACTGTTCAATTTGTCGTTCATCAATGGTAAATTCTTCCTCCCAAGGTTGATCTAGGGCTGTAATTTGAGCAGCAAAAATGAGATGAATACAAGCAGCACGGATGTCTAAATAATCAATTGCTTGTAAATTATCAGCCCGGTTATTAACTGGAAATAGGTCTTGGATATGAAAAGAAATTGTCCCTTTTCCTTGATTAACTGAGCGACTGTAATGTAAATTACCATCCTGATCTTTTTCCCATTGTAAAGATGTCCGTTGTGCTAGTAAATTGCAAGCTTCCCAGATAACTATTGCTGACGCGAAGGGGTTATTCTTGCCATTAGAAAATAGATCAGGACTGGTAGCATCCCGTGGTTCAACTTTGCATCTTCCCTTTTTTGCGTGTATAGGTATAGGCGCATTTGTTGGACAAGCAATCACACATTGTGGTTGTGAATAATAACCCTCACAATTATTACAAAGGGCAGGATCAACCCAATATTCATCATCTTCGATTTTAATTGCACCCGTAGGACATAGGGGTCGGCAGTTGTCACATCCCACGCAACTGTTGTTAGGAATTATATGCGGCATAGGAAGTATTCCTACTTTAATCGTTGAGATGTTTGGCTCAAGTCTCCCCTTAATTTGTCCTTTTGATTCATAACTCGCTACCAAATTACCTCTATAACGAGAAGATATGTTTCTCGCCTGATTAATTACTCATAGGGTTAATGAAGCCAGATTTTGTAGCTATTGATATTTTGCAAAATTAGGCTTCATTACTTCTTCATTAACTATACATTTCATAAAGATTTCAATAAGATTGTTCAGTATGAGCTTGGCAGGATTTCTTAATATTTACCTAGATAATTTACTGTCATAATGTTTATTTTTGGCTATATAAATTATGCCAGATGTTTCTGAGTAACATATTATTGCAGAGAACAAGAAATAGAGAATAGCCAGCAAAATGGTTCAAAAATAGAGGAAATGATTTTTTAATTGTGTATTTATAAATACTGTCACCAGAATATTTTTAGCTAATTCAAAAATATTTGCAAATAGGGGGTCAATAAAGCTCATGATCAGCCTTGACAATTGATTATTATTCTTATTTAATCAGGTATGCTTAGATTTATTAACTAAGACTTATTGAGAAAATAAATTTTAAAAAAAGCTGTAAAAGCCTTTATCATTAAGCCTTAGAAATAAAAATACTAGCTAAAGTTATTAACAAGCAATATCATTTAGTATTTGAGAGTAACCAAAAATAAATAGTATTATTTAGCAAGTCATCAAAATTTGATAAAAAAGTTAATTTTGGTTCTTAAAAAAATAAAATATCAGGCTAGGATGAAGATTAAAGGATTAACTAACATCTAGCTAAAATTGCTGAGGTTTGATTCATGTCTACATTAACAGGATTGACGTTTGGAGGTAATGCTTGGACTCCTAAATTTGCCCAAGAAATAGATAAAGACAAATGTATCGGTTGTGGCAGATGTATGAAAGTTTGTGGTCATAAAGTTTTAGGCTTAATGGCTTTGAACGAAGAAGGTGAATTTGTAGTAGATGAAGATGAGGAAGAAGTTGAACGGAAAGTAATGGTTGTGACTCAACCAGAAAACTGTATTGGCTGTGAAGCTTGTTCTCGGATTTGTCCCAAGAATTGTTACAGTCATAACACATTAGATAAATAACATTCTTGGTAATTTTCAACGGTGTGATGTACTGCAAAACACTGGTTATTTTTGTCAAATTTCTAAGCAAGGTAACTAGAGGGGAATCTCAATATTTACCGCAACTTGTTAAAAAGTTCACAGTAAACAGAAACGTAAATCTTTACTTGTGATCAACTAACAGAATCATACTTGCTACTATTTTTTCTACTTCTATTTAATTCATGAAAATCCCAACTCTCAGATCCTCGATTTTTCAAATAAGTCGGGGATTTTGTGGTTATCAATATGAAAAAATATGGAAATTTACCGATTTTTTATTAGTTACAAGTTAGAACAGTAATAGTAAAAATCAAAAAAGTAGCCCTATCTTCAGAAGAGAATCCGGGGTTACAAAAACAAAGTCTATCTTCACGGACTTTTGATACTTAGATCAGGGAAAACTAGATTCCTAAAAACAAGACATGGATCATGTAGTTGCTGTGAATTCTGAACATTTATCCACATTAAAATTCAAATGTAACTCCAGCAACTCTTGAGTCATTGCTAATTATGCGCTAATAACTGAAAACTAACAAAAATATGGCACAAGTAGATTTTCCCGTTAATCCACCACCAGATGAAAGTCAAGCACCAACACGGCTGGTTACTAACAATTTACATCCTCAGAGTTGGAAATTTCAAGATTATTTTACATTTAATACTGATCACAAAGTCATTGGGATTCAATACTTAGTGACAGCTTTTGTATTCTATTTCATCGGTGGCTTGATAGCGATAACATTCCCCACCAAATTAGTAACACCAGATTCTAATTTCCTTAATCCTAATTTCTACAATGCTTTCATGATCAATCATGGGACAATCATGATTTTTATATGGATTGTTCTCAGTACAATTGGTGGATTTGGTAACTATCTAGTTCCCTTGATGATAGGTGCTAGAGATATGGCGTTTCCCAAATTAAATACAATTGCCTTTTGGTTAAATCCACCCGCAGGATTATTACTATTATTAAGTTTTATCTTTGATGGTTCTCAATCTGGTTGGACGGCTTACCTACCATTAAACCTAATTACCGCAAACAACGCCCAAATCTTCTGGATTTTGGCAATTGTGTTATTAGGAACTTCCTTAATTTTAAGTTATATCAACCTTGTCATCACCATTTTGACAATGAAAGTTACTAACATGAAATGGCATCAACTACCTCTATTTTGTTGGGCAATTTTAGTAACTTCTATGCTGGCAATTTTATCCATAGTAGTATTAGTAACAGGTTCAGCCATACTGTTATTTAATATTAACTTTGGCACATCTTTCTTTAACTTAGATGGAGGTGATAATGTCATTATTTACCAACATTTATTCTGGCTTTATTCCCGTCTCGCAGTTTATTTAATGATTCTGCCAATTTTCGGGATTATGTCCGAAGTTATTTCTACCCATACACAGAGACCAATTTTTAGTTATCAAGCTATCGCTTATGTCAGTGTAGCTATTTGTGTTGTCTGTTTATGGGTTTGGGTACACCATTTATTCACCAGTGAAACACCCAATTGGATGCGAATTTTATTCACTATTTCTACCCTGATTATCGCCGTTTTTACAGGAATGAAAATTTTCAGTTGGGTAGCAACCCTATGGAGTCTAAAAATCCGCTTTACCAGTGCTATTTTATTCGCCATAGGCTGTTTAAGCAGCATAATAATGGGAATAGCCCCCTTTAATGTTCACAACACATATTATTTATTCACCCATTTTTACTACGTTTTATTTAGTAGTTCAATCTTTGGTATTTACGCAGGTATATATCACTGGTTTCCCAAAATGATCGGTAGAATGATCAACGAACCCTGGGGACGAATTCATTTTCTGCTGACGTTTATCGGTACTAACTTAACATTTTTATCCATGCACGAACTGGATTTACAAGGAATGTCGCCCCAATTTATCGGCTTAAATCAGCTTTCCACCATTGGTGTATTCATCTTGGGTCTTTCGGTCATTCCCTTCACCTTCAACGCCATTTTCAGTTGGAGAAAAGGCGAATTTGCAGGTGATAATCCTTGGCAAAGTTTAACTTTAGAATGGAAAACCAGTTCTCCACCTATTATTGAAAACTGGGAAGTTTTACCTGTTGTTACCCATAGACCTTATGACTATAATCCTTAACTGTCTTAATCAGGATTGTGAAGATTAAAGGATTCACAGGATTAATTATTTATAATTTACTCATGTTGAATATACAGCAGTTTCCAATGATATGAGGTGCATCTTAACCCCCTCACTCCCCCCGCAACGGGGGGAAGAAAAGGATAAATTTTTGATATTGACAGACTTCATTTTCTCTCAGTTTACCAAAGTGATAAAATAATTAAATTTATCTAACTAACTACAATTTTAACTGTTAAATAGTAAATATGGAAAATCCCAAATATTCCAGAACAAATGGGATTAATTGCCTATTATGCAAATTGATACAAATAGATTTTCATGGTTTGATGTAGCAGATGATGTCAAAGAATTATTAATATTAGCAGCACAGACTTGGGAAAATACGGAAGAATCTACAAAATATATGCAGCAAGCTTTAGCTAAAACAGGAGATAACACAGATGTTTTAGTTGCAGCTTATAGATATTTTTACTACAAAAATAATTATGTTCTCGCACTGACAACAGCAGAGAAAATAACCGCTAAAATAAAAAAAGCGGAAAATCTACCTGATAAATGGGAAGAACTTAAACCTATCCTAGTTAACCGTCACGAAGAACCCCAAATCAGATTGTACTTAACTGCTTATGCTGCTTCAGGTTTGGTATTAGCTAAACTAGGAAAAATAGAACAAGCTAAGGAAATCAGTACCAGAATTAAAGGTATTGATGAAAAAAATGATTTTGGTGCTGGTATTCTTCTTGATATTTTAACCCGTCCACCAGAAGATGATGATTAAATGTGGACTGGGGATACAGAAAAAACTGACAACAAACAACTGAAAAATTATGAATAATTGGTTATCTCTCAACTTAACTGCTCATAATGCACTTGCTGCATCTAATACTGTTAATAATCCTCTTCAGCTTCCTGTATCTCCCGTGAATCCTGGAAATTTATTTCCTAAAGTATATGTTCCTATAGTTCCCTTACCAAAATATTAGTAATTACATAGTCTATAAATTATGCAAGGTAAGGATTGGTTTGTTACTGAAAATGGACAGCATGAAGTTTGTAAATCAGCAAGATCATGGGATTTGTTGCGTGATAATTATCGTCTGTATCGCTTTTTAACTGAAGTCGAAGATGTCCTCCATAATGTTGAAGATGAATCAACTCGACTTCCAGAACTAAGAATGTTGGTAAGACGGTTAATTATTAATTCCTATTGGATACAAAGTCAATTTTCACAACCTGATTCAAAAACAGGAATCTCAGTTTTACTTTTATATAATGAATTAGGATTTCCCTTAACTGTACAAACAGTGACATTTGCACCAGGAACAACTTCTAATATTCATAATCATGGAACATGGGGAATAGTTGCAATTTTAAAAGGTCAAGAAAAAAACACATTTTGGCGGCGCAGTTTTCATCCAGATTTTCCTGATCGAATTGAAAAAACAGGCGAAATAAATTTATCTCCCGGTGATATTGTGAGTTTTACACCTGAAACAATACATCAAGTTCAAGCCATTGGTGAAGAACCAACAGTAACATTTAACATTTATGGGGAAACAAACCCCAAACAGAGATTTGAATTTGATGTAATTAATCATATTGCTAAGAAGTTTTAAATGTAGTGGCAAAAAAAGAAATAACAGTTTAATCTGAGTAATAGGGGATTGAGAGAATAAATAGAGAATATTTACCTATTATTAAAAGCCAATCTGCGGTTAATTATTTCCTATCCACAAATTCAACCATAATCTTATAGGAGAAACAGCAATGGCCAGAGTAATTTTCTATGAAAAACCAGGTTGTAAAGGTGGTACAAAGCAAAAAGTTTTGCTGACAGCCGCAGGTCATGAAGTAGTGGTATATAACCTATTAACAGAACCTTGGACAGCGGAAAAACTGCGGTCATTTTTTGGCGATCGCCCGGTCATTGAATGGTTCAATAAAGCCGCACCTAGAGTAAAATCAGGAGAGGTGAATCCTGAAAATATCAACGCTGAAAATGCTTTGGTAATGATGCTTAGAGATCCTTTATTAATCCGTCGTCCCTTAATCCAAGTAGGGGATAAAAGAGAAGTAGGCTTTGATGTCGAGAAAATTGACGCATGGATAGGCTTAAAAGCCGTAGATGACTCTTTAAAACAAATGAGCGAAAGTCTCATGCAGCAAGACCTTCAAGGCTGCTCTCATGGACACAATCACGACCACCATCATGGTAAAGGTAGTTGTAAAAATCACGGACAAGAACACCAGCATTAAATATTCTTAAATTTAATACTTAGATCCCCGATTTTTCCAACAGGTCGGGGATCTTCAAATATACATAGATCAACCTCTAAGTACAAGCTAAATAAAAATTCTGGGAAATTCTTGAAAAAGGAATATGCAAAATATCCCCAAGAATTACAAAGAAATGACATGACTAATGGAAACGATAGCTGATTTTCTGATAAAGTAAAGAAGTGTAAAGAAGTATCACTTTTACGTTACGCTTTGCAAAGCACTTGTTACATTCTCCCGTTGATAATAGTATAAAAACGTTCATGCACCTGTGTTTTTGGCGACGAATTTTAGTATCAATTGCCGTATTTTGCTTTATTGGCTCAATTTGGGCAATTAATTCCCCATCTGCCCTAGCTTATGAAAATCCCGATTTACTACCCAGCTTTATAACACCAGTAGTAGATTTAGCAAAAACTCTCCCTGACCCCCAGGAAGAAAAACTAGTTAAAGAACTAGAACAATTTGAAACTGATACTGGTTGGAAATTGCGCGTTCTAACTCAGTACGACCGCACCCCAGGGAGAGCAGTAATTAAATATTGGGGTTTAGACGATAAAAGTATTCTCTTAGTAGCAGATGCTCGTGGTGGTAACATCCTCAGCTTCAGCGTCGGTGATGCGGTTTATGAATTCTTACCTCGCACCTTCTGGATTGAACTACAAACCCGCTTTGGTAACTTATACTTTGTCCGCGAAGAAGGAGAAGATCAAGCCATTCTCCAGGCTCTAGATTCAGTCAAAGGTTGCTTACTTAAAGGTGGTTGTAACGTAGTTCCTGGACTCCCTAGAGAACAATGGATACTCACCCTTGTTACCTCCGCTGTCGGTGGGATTATTTGTGGTTTTGCCGCTCAACCCCGCAACGACAAACAAATAGTTGCTTGGCAATGGGCATTAATTTTCTCACCTTTATGGGGAATCTTATTTATTGCTTTTGGTATTGCTCCAGTTATTACCCGCACAAGCGATTGGTTGCCTCTAGTTCGCAATATTTCCGCCTTTGCAATTGGTGCTTTAGTTGCTTATTTATCCCCCGCTTTTAGTCGTCCTTCCAGTACCGAGCCTTAGGTGCTAAGTCAAGAAAAAGGGTTTAGGGGTCATAGGTGCAGGGTTCTGTCCAGGACATAAGCCAGACAAACTTTCCCAAAAAAGCCACATTGTTTGGTTATTTGAGAAATAATTACCTTTTCCCCGTTCCCTTTAACAAGACTTTTTGACTTCCAACCTCTTTAACTATACTGACATTCTTAACACTGGCTGAAACTGATGATAAGCTGAAAACTAATATATTAAGAAGTTAAATAGCAATGGAATGGCACGTGACTGATGCTCAAAGTTTGGCAATTATTGATAGTGAAATTGGTGATCATGTTTTTTCACCAGCAGAGTATGAAATCGTTCGGCGTGTAGTTTATGCCACCTCTGATTTTGAGTATCAATCCTTAATCCGGTTTTCAGAACAGGCTTTACAAGCTGGAGCCGCCGCCCTAGCCTCACGCACCACCATTGTCGTAGATGTGCCAATGGTGCAAGTAGGTATAGCCTATGATATTCAAAATACATTTGCCAATCCAGTGTATTGCAGTATGGAAGCACTAACACGACCCCAAAAAGAAAAAACTCGCGCTGCTTGGGGTATTGAAACCCTTGCTAGGCGTTATCCAGAGGGAATATTTGTAGTTGGTCAAGCACAAACAGCATTAACTGCACTGGTTGACTTAATTGAAGCTGAAGAAATTAGACCCGCTTTAATAATTGCTACCCCCGCAGGTTTTATCAATTTAGAAACTGCAAAAGAACGATTACAAGAATCCCTTGTTCCTCATATCACTATTGAAGGTCGCAAGGGTAACGCAGTCGTAGCTGCCGCTATTGTTGATGGCTTAGTAGACTTGGCTTGGCAAGCCTATGGACAAGATAGAAATGGCGGGGGATGAGGCAGGGTGCAGGAGGGGGCAGGGAGCAGGGGCAGATTTTTACCAATTACCAATCACCAATCACCAATCACCAATTACCTATCCCTCTCTCTTCCTGAACGGCGACGGGGTCTTCTTTCCTGGTCTGGACGTAAACGCATACTAACTTCATTAAAGAAGTCTTTGCGAACATAGGGATAATCACTTACCCACAAGTCACGACTGGGAATGTATATATCGCTGAATTCTTCAATGGTGCTTAAATCAGGGCGGTTTGACATTACTACCATTTCGGCTATTTGACCGCGAGTAATGACTTTGTGGGCAGTCCGTAGTGGGGCTTCAAACTCCACACTAAATCCTGTGTCGTCCCCTATTTCTAAGTTAATCCGCTTTTCGCGGTTTTCGATGATGACTAACTCACCTTTACTGTTGACGGTTTCCTGTTTGCCCATTAACTTATCTGTGATCCACCAATCTAGCACTCGTCCCCGGAAAAAGCCACTGTATTTGTAACGGCGGCATTTTCCATTGCGGATACTTGCTTGGAATATGGGATACCAAAGCCAAAAAAACGCACCAAATACTCCAAAAAAGAAGATGAACCCAAATTCCAATCTAAACAAGAATTGGATTAGCAGTAGTATAGCTAAGGTAACTACGGAAATTAGTATCCGCTGCAAAAAACTGCTTAACTTCCCCCAATAATATTTATATTGTGGCCCAGAGGCAATCAGGGGGATGATTTGTTCAAATTTTTGGCGAGTTAGAGGAACGAGCATATTTTTGGCTTTTGGCTTTGAGATGGAAAAATGGCAATTTTCAAGGTAAGGATTCAGGATAGAGAATATGGAAGTCAAGATAATAATCGCTTTTCGAGTCAACTTTGATGAGGTTGAGAATGATTTTGAGAAAATCTCACTTCTCTCTATTCCTAATTCCATCAGCATTCTTCTGACTCCTGACTCCTGACTCCTGACTCCTGACTCCTTGCTTTTAAAGTATTTTTTCTAATCCATATACTAATGACTTTAGCTGATTAACTTTGCGGATGGCTAATAATACTCCTGGCATATAACAGGCGCGATCGCTGGTATCATGACGTAAGGTGTAAATTTGCCCGGCTGCACCAAAAATCACTTCTTGGTGGGCAATCAGTCCTGGTAAGCGGATACTATGAATTCTAATCCCTTCATCTGCTAAACTGCCTCTAGCTCCAGCTATTTTCTCCGTTTCTTCCACAATAGCAGTGTTAAAGGTTTTACCCAGTTCACCTAATAATTGAGCAGTTTGAATGGCTGTACCGCTAGGAGCATCAGCTTTTTGGTTATGATGAAGTTCGATAATTTCTACATGATCAAAATACTGGGAAGCTCTGACAGCGGCTTCTTGCAGTAGTACCATACCAATGGAAAAGTTAGGAATAACCAAACAACCGGTACTGGCTTTTTCGGCAAAATCAGCTAATTCTTCGAGTTGTGCGGGGCTTAAACCTGTAGTTCCCACAACTGGACGAATTCCATAGGCGATCGCACTGCGAATATTGTTATACACTGCATCAGGATGGGTAAAATCAACTAATACCCCCGGTTGCATCTGTCTTTCCCCAGCCACATACCCCAACATGGGTTCTAGTTGATTGGTAATCGGTACTTCTAAGGGTTCACTTAAACCCGCTAGTTCCCCAGCGTCTTTACCTTGATGTTCGGGAGTTGTGTCAATTGCACCCATTAAAGTCAAATCAGATGCTGCGGCTACTGCTTTAATTACCTCACGTCCCATTTTACCAGCAGCACCGTTGACAATAACCGGAATAGAAGCTTGATTGCTCATAGATTTAACAATTATTTTTAATTCAACACAGAAATTGTCTCACAAATGCAAGTCTTATAAAATTGATTTGTTTTGGACTACGCAACCATCAATAGTAATTGATCTTGTCAAAAAAGTTAAGTGGCAATATAATTAAATTATTATAGTATCATAGCTGCCATATTGTTTATATATCTAAAGTTAAATTTGCAGTAACTTGACAATTTAGACTCAGGAGTTAAAACCGTGGATATACTCATTGAATCTACCAAGGATTTTGAAAAAGATTTAGAACAATTTAATGATACAGAAAAGTTTAAACTTATTAAAGAGATGAATCGGTATTTTGCAACTTTATCTCAGGATAAGATGTTGTTTTATCAAAGTAGCGAACAACTCAGAAATATCAAACTCAATCATTCCTATGATTCTACTATATATGCTTTAAAAATTAATGATAATCAAAGAGTTATCTTAACCATTGACGATGATCCAATCTTTGATTGTACCGTGATTACATTATTTAGATTAGTTAAATTAGCAGATGCCGAAAAAGCATATAACGCAGTAGCTGAGTTAATTTATCAAGATTTTACAGTGGAAGAAAATCAAGAATTAGAAGCTGTTCTTCTGGGAAATGGCACAAATTAAACCTCTATTAGATGAGTATGGTGTGATTTATGAAGCCATGAAAATTCTTCCAGAAGATTTGAAAATTGATTTTCTCCAAGCTTTAGCAGAATTAGAAGACAATGAATGTCACCGAACCAGAAATTTCCCGAAAACTAGATTGCATAAAGTTACAGGAATCAAACAAGCTATTTATCGGGCTGACATTGATAAAATATCTGGTTGGCGGATTCATTTACAGTATATTGAAGGTAGAATCCATTTAAAAGATATTATTGGTGGTCAAGACCATGATAATGTTATTGAAGTAATTAAATCTAAAAAAGATAGATATGATTAAAATTACAGAAGCCTTTAATTTTTTATTTTTATTTATGTCAACTTATAAATTTCTCCCCTATTAATTAAAACTTTTCCTGTTAATAAATCCTTCGCAGTTGCTAATAAAATCCGTCGAGAATCAACCTCGAACAACACCGATATTCTATCCATTCCCGCTTCACCTAGTGGGTTAAGTTTTGCTACACAAACCTGTTGATTTTGATCGATATTCAACCTTTTGATATTCAGCCATAATGATTGTTCCTTTTTAATAATGTTAATAAATCAGAAATTAAACCCATCTACCAACCACAACCCGCACCGTACCATCTGCTAAAACTTTCTCTTCCTCCACATTAAAACCCTCAGTTTGAATAGTTTCCATCAAAGTTTTATGGGCGTATTTTTGACTAATATTATTAATAAACTCCTGCTGATTAATTTTCGCACCCCAAAAATCAGCCACTAACTCATAACTTTCTCCATTTTTACGAAAACCTAAATCATAACCATTAGATTGCTTAATCACATATTCAGCATTAGTTTTATCACCCATATAACCCCGAACCTGAGTATTTTGTTCAACCTGATAACCCAACTCCTTTAATACTTGAAGCAGCACTTCACCCTGCTTAATTTGCACCTTAATAGTTGTAAAATGAGACATAAAAAATCAACTCCTTATGTATTTTTGACCCCTCTCCAAACCTCTCCCCTAAGAGGAGAGAGGCTTATGAAATTCACGTTATCTTACTCAGCTAAACTCCAAAACCTCTTCCCTCTGCGTCCTCTGCGTCTCTGCGGTTCGTTTTAAATTAATCCACCTCCAAAGGACTTAAACCTTGCTGCTGAGAATAAACTTTTAACTCCTCAATTAACAGTGTATCAATAGAAGCCGTTCTTGCGCCAGCTTCCGCAGCCCAGCGTTTTAAACTGGTAATTTGTTCCTTAGCAATAGCCGCTAAAGGAACTGTTTCCGATACCGCAGCTAAAATATCTTCTGTGTTAAAATCCCGCCTATTACCATCTATTAAACTACCAAAAGCGCGGTGCATTCCATCAATAATTACTTGTTGAATTTCTGCACCGCTAAAGTTTTCGCTATTTTTGGCAAGTCTTTGTAAATCAAAATCTCGCAGTCGGGAAGGGCGAACTTTTTGAATGTGAACTTTAAAAATATCATGGCGTTCTTTTTCTGTGGGTAAATTTAAAAAGAATATTTCATCAAATCGCCCTTTTCTTAATAACTCGGCTGGTAATATTTGCACATTATTAGCAGTAGCCACCATAAACACCGGACTGGTTTTTTCTTGCATCCAGGTAATGAGTGTACCAAATACCCGGCGCGATGTTCCAGAGTCACCATCTACACCACTATTAATATTACCAAATGCTTTATCTATTTCATCCATCCATAATACACAGGGTGATATTGCTTCTGCTAATTGAATCATTTGGCGAATGCGATTTTCACTTTCTCCGACTATTCCCCCAAATAATCTCCCCACGTCTAAACGTAACAATGGTAAACGCCATTCATGGGCGATAGTTTTGGCTGATAATGATTTTCCTGTTCCTTGGATTCCTACTAATAAAACGCCTTTGGGGTTGGGTATTCCATAACGTCGTGCTTCTTCGGTAAAAGCATCTTGACGCATTCTTACCCACTGTTTGAGATTTTCCAAACCACCGACGTTTTTTAATGATTCATTGGCGGTGTAAAATTCTAAGATTCCGGTTTGGCGAACTGCTTGTTTTTTCTCTTCTAATACTCTATCAATATCTGTTTCATTTACTTGTCCTTTTGCTGCTAAAGCTGCGGCTAAAACTCTTCTAATTCTGGCGCGACTTAATCCTTGACAGGCTTTGATTAATTGTTCTTTTCCTAGTCCATTTAAGTTAAGTTTTTCGGGGACTATTAATTGCTGAATTAAATAATCTATTTCTTGGATGTTGGGTAAGGGAAAATCAATAACTGTAATTTCTTCTTGTAGTTCTGGGGGAATGGTTAAAGTATGACTGGTGAGGATGAGGGTTTGGCGTGTGCATTTGAGTTGACGGGTGAGGTTTTTGATAGCCCGAATTACGGGAGCATTTTTTTCTGTTTCGGGGTTTTTGAGGATAAAATGTATGTCTCGCAATACAAATATTGTGGTTGTATTTTCTGGGGTTTTGGTAATTCTTGATAATGCACCCATGACTGAACCTTTATCAGTTCCGTTGTCATCCCAACCGGTGACGATATCCCATAATAATAGTTGTCGTGGTGTCTGGGATATTTGGGTGAGTTGTTGGAGGACTTGTTCTATTGGTTCTTCTTCGACTCCGACTATATATAGTAGGGGATAGCGGGCGCGAAGCATGAGGTCTATTTGTTGGAGTAGTTGTTGATGGGGGTTATTCATTATGTATAAATAGGGGGATTAGTTGTTAGTTTATTGGGTTTTTAATTGATAAATCATAATTGTACTTTGTTAAGTAATTCATGACAGAAAATGGCACATAATTATTTTAACTGTATTAATCAAAATCACAATTATCATCCTCTAATTGATCATAATATTCTGATATTTCTGAGGAATATTCATGACCATACATAGCTTCCTCTAAAGGCATATAAAGTTTTTCGCTTATTAATTGAAAGATATTTAATGCAGCGTCTATCATACCTACTGCTTGCTCTGAGGAGACGGGCATAATATCATATCTAGACTTAGCATTGTTATGGAAGAAAGAATATTTTTGTATCTCTGATTCTATGTTTTCAGGAAAAGGAATAATTTGCCTGTAATCTTGAACTATTTTTAATAAATTGTGTCCATATTTGTTACGTCTTAAAATTTCTAGTAAGTCTTTAATTTCTTGATCCAGCATTAAATTTTCTGAAATAATACAAGCTTTTAATAGCTTTTCAATTGCTTGTGAAAGGGGAAAAATTATGAATTGATAATTACTGGTGCTGGTATTTTTTAAAGTAAGAATAGCAAGATTCAAATCCTCAATAGCAAGAGAAAGAAATTTTATTGTTTCAGCCGCTAAGTAAAAAATATTTTCTTGAAGACCGATAAAATCATTTTCACTTTTTCTTATTTTATCTCGCCAACGAATAACAGATTGTAGATTTTCTATAGCTGTCCATTGTATTTTTGCTCTTTTAAATTCCTCTTGTAAAAATTTATATTCTTGTTCTGTTAAATCTTTTATTACAATCTCTGGTAAATTTGTACCATTACGAATATTATAATATTCATATCCTGTTATTTTCTGCACACAAATCCAATAAATGTCTCCTTGAATAAAAAATGGTTTTTCTTGGAAAAAATTGCTGACATTTGTTCTAATTTTATAATTTCTTTCATACCAAATATCAATGTTTAACAACAATAAAATAGTATTTTGATTGAAATTAAAAGGATCAATATTGATATTCATATTTAAAGCATGGCATATTTCCCTCTTTACAATATCAACTCTGTCAAAAACAGATTTATTTTCACTTGCCAACCTGCGATCTATATTAGCTACTACTTGAGCTATTTTAGCATCTATTTCATCTTGGTTCATTTTAAATGCATCCTCAGATATTACGTAAAAACAGCTTTGTTTAGGTAATTTTAATCTAGCCATTTTCTTAGAAGATAAACTAGAAAATTTAGTTAGGTAAAATGGCAGATGATTAGTTATCAATCTATAAGCCTAAATAACAGACATAACTACAGTCCACAAGTCTTGACACGATAGAAGATCGCGAGACCCTTCCCTTTTTTCTCCCAAGCTTCAGTCGATTCACCATGAAATAACAGAAAATAACGGAGGTATTCTACAGAATACGGTAGATGTCCTCTTAATGCTGTCAAATCAAAAGTAATATCATTCTCTTTTTTAAAGTCCTTATTTCCAGGGTGGCTAGAGTTTCCTTTCATCCATCCTATCTGATCAGCAAACTTAAGCCAGTAGTGGAAGTCTCCAATCATCATTCCAGCCAAACTTTGATAAATCTGCTTCTGGACTGAAAACCCAAAACGGCCATCACTATATTTTACCCACAACTGGTCAATGGTGCGGAGGTCTTCACAGGGAAAGTTGTAAATATCTTCTGAATCGATATATTTTTCTTGCTTCGTAATAGTTAACATTACCCGTCTGGTTTCGTCATTAGCTTCTTTCCAGCTACCAGCACCAAGCAAGTTCCTTAGTTCTCTGTAGTCCATTCCTACGGATGATTTTAACGTTACTTGGTCGAATATTATTAAAGCTTCTTTTGCACTCGCTTCTATCCGAGAATTTAACAACGAATAAGCCGCATTTTGAATGTCCCAAGATTCATCCTTTAAACCTGCAATTACTAAATCTAAACCCTGTTCTCCATAATTCAATGCTTGCTTAAGTGCAGAAATTCTCACTTTTGCATCTGGATTTTGTAACCGCAATTTTACCCCTTCAATACCACCTAAAACGGCTGCACCTTCAAGTGATGGACTATTACCACCAAGCACAGCATCGTATTCTCGCGGTTGTTGTGGATTATTCATGATTGATTAATGGTTGGTTTCATGTATGCTGTATATAAAATAGCATATTATTGTCAGAATCAGGATGTCCAGGATTTAAGGATGTACAGGATGTAATTGTTTGATTATTGGTTGGTTGTTGATGATTAGTATAGATAAAAGTAAATATTTATGAAGTGAGATGTAAGAACAAATATATGAGTCTCATCTATAAATCATCAAATAACAATCCTGTAAATCCTATAATCCTGGATATCCTGATTCAGACAAATTCATCAAATAAAAATCCTGTTAATCCTCTAATCCTGGTTATCCTGATTCTGACAAATTCATCAAATTACAATCCTGTAAATCCTTTAATCCTGGTTATCCTGATTCTGACAAATTCATCAAATTACAATCCTGTCAATCCTCTAATCCTGAAAATCCTGATATGGCTTACGCCACGCTACGCTATCAGACAAAATATTATACTTTGTGAAAACCCGCTTCTCTCATATTAAGATCAGTGTTATAGAGGGGATTAAAAATATATATGTTAAAAATAATGTATTAATTAAGTATATTCACCACTTGCGTTAATCTCGATCTATGTTATATGATGTGAGGTTTATTTGAAATGGAGATAAAATACAAGCAACGAAAATAAGCGCTAGAGTGAATGAATCATCTTAATTCAGCTTTATATCGTCTGTGATAGTTCAATACATAGATTTAACGAACTTGACTATGAGTGGATTTAAGTTAGGCTAAAAACGTCTCAATTTCATCAAGTACAATTCTGACAGATCGGGAAAGGAAAATGTAAATTTTAATACCTGTGTTTGCTATAAGTACCTGAAAAATTGAATAGTTTGATACTTCTTAAACAATCGTTATCCACTAACCTAAACAAGTTAACTAATTAACGAACTCATGAAACACTAAAAATTGTAAATAATATCTTACAATGCCAGTTCATGAGAAAATCTAAAGAAAATATAAAATAAACTCAAATGACTGTGGTGTCTGGAGGGACAAGTGTTTTTAAGACTAGCAAACGAGCATAGACAATTTGTTCAAGATTTGGTAATGAATTTGCAAGCCTTAGCGGTTGTACTAGAACGGCATGGTTATCCTGCTTCCTGCTATACTTGCGGCGATCAGATGAACAGTGCATCTTTTATGGTGAGCTTAGGAGACAATCATTTAATTCGCTTTTTAGTATCTGATTATGGGATCACTTGGACAGAAATGCGTGATGATCGGGAATTAATGAAATTAGAAGGTGCAGAAGCGATTAACCAGCTAGAAGAACTAGCTACTCTTGTCAAAGAAGCAATGCAAACCTCTAAAAATACTGAGTATTCATCTCCAAAAGGTAAACGAACTTTACAGAATAGTGGGGGAAATGTGAAAACCCACCGATAGCAACCTGAGACTCCACCTAAATTTCAGGCTGCTTGCTACTACCTGTCATAAGATGAAGATGCGCCTATAATATCTTTGTAAAATTACATATTGTAGTAGCATTGATTTAGCTTGCTTCCCATAGGGGTATTGCTCCTAGGTAAATATAGCGCAGCCTTACCTACATAAAATTGGTACCATTAGGGCTTACTGTTGATGTGGTAATTTTTGGTGTATTGATATTAACATCTAAAAAATCATTATCTTTGAGAATTTGATAGAGATTCACATCTTGCTCTAACAAACAAGCATGACCGCTATTTGGTAGGATAAATGTCTGGGTATTTGGTAAAATATCCGTCAATCTGGCGATTTCCCTGACAGAAGGTAATAAAAGATCGCTGCCACTCCCAATCAATAAAACTGGTTGTGTTAGCTGTTGTAAATCTTTTTTATCAACTTGGAAATCTCGCAGTAATGATAAGCGCCAGTTTACAGTTTCTGACGGCAGAGAACGCATGGCTGTAAGCAGTGTATAGCGATCGCTTTGAGAAATCCGTTCTAATGATGCCAGAAAAGGTAACAAGCCCAATGCACCAATATTAAATAGGGATGATGGCACAAACTGAGTAACCTGGGATATCCAATTAAACCAAGGGTGCTGCTGCAAAGCCGAAGCGGGATTAATTAAGATAATACGTTTAAATAACTGAGGAGATTGGGTTGCTACTTGCATTGCTAAACAACCACCAAAGGATTCACCACATAGGTATATTGTCCGTTGACAGCTTTTTTCCAATTCAGCATGAATCAAGTCTAAAACATTCTTCGCTAAAACATCCCAACTAGCAAGATAGTCTTTGGGTATAGCCAAGCAACGAATATCCAAACAAGAGGCTAATTCCGGGATTTGAGATTGCAACAATTCACCAGTTCCATCCATTCCTGGTAAATAGATAAATAACGGAGAATCTGATTGTACTGGTTTTGGCGTTAAAAAACAAGGTTTAGGGGCAACTGCTGGCATTTTGCTGATTTTTATTCGTCTATTCTATCTTTAACTTTACCGTTTCTCTTATCCAGATGGGGATTGTGACGAAATTTTTATCTTTTCTCCTTTGTCTAAAATCAACCTTTCCAGATAAAAAATAACCAACTCTGAAACCATGATTACAGAATTTATAGCGATTTGTATTCATCATATATAAGTATGCAAAAGCGTTAAATTCTCCTAACTGGCAATAGTGTCACATTGGCATTGCATTCAGCTATCAGCATTCAGCTAAGAGCAGGAATAGCACAGAAAAGGAAAGGTTCATTTCCCTGAACTTACAGCCAGGTAATGAGTTTTAATTCCCTGTATTTCATGGAAAGCTGTGCCTTTTTTAGAGTAGCTAATGCCTAACGCGTAGCTTGCTGTTAGACATTAGCTCACGGCTGAATGTTTCACAGTTTTGTCAATTATTACTTGGAGAATCTGATATGCAAAACTATATCCACACAATTAGTTATATCCCTAGAGTTTGGGTTAGTGTATTCTCTGTAACTACCAATGAAAGAAACAGGTTTTACCATGATTATTAGTAAATACTTTCTCTGATTTGCCAAGAAACCAGGTGGATTTATAGAAGTAATTAAACAATTCTTCAGCCCATAAACTTGTTATCATTCAGGAGGAGTTTGAAAAAAAAGTAGCAATGTTATATAATTGCGTAGTTTTGTCTAGATAATCTAGATTATCAATAGAGAAAACTGATTAATAATTTGCTTTTATTGTCCATGAATCTTGTGAATAAAACAGAAAAAACTTTTGCACTGACAACACCACTATATTATGTCAATGATATCCCCCATATTGGCAGTGCTTATACAACTATAGCAGCGGATGTAGTAGCCAGATTTAATCGCTTGCAGGGGCATCAAGTGCTACTAATTACAGGTACAGATGAACACGGGCAAAAAATTCAGCGTTCAGCGGAGAGTTTAGGAAAACTACCACAAGATTTTTGTGATGAAATTGTCCCCAGTTTTATCCGCTTGTGGGATTTACTCGATATTCAATATGATCGCTTTAGTCGGACTACTGCACCCCGTCATCAAGCCATAGTCAAAGAGTTCTTTCAGCGTGTTTGGGAAAATGGTGACATCTACCAAGGAGAACAAAAAGGTTGGTACTGCGTTTCCTGTGAAGAGTTTAAGGAAGAACGGGATTTACTCGCAGACAAACACTGTCCCATCCATACTAACAAACAAGTGGAATGGCGAGATGAGCAGAACTATTTTTTCCGCTTGTCTAAATATCAAACTCAGTTGGAGGAATTTTACCAATCTCATCCAGATTTTATCCAACCAATCAGCAGACGAAATGAAGTTTTTAATTTTGTCGCTCAAGGTTTACAGGATTTTTCAATTTCGCGGGTAAATCTTGATTGGGGTTTTCCTGTACCTGTGGATTCTCAACATACATTATATGTATGGTTTGATGCTTTATTAGGTTATGTTACAGCACTATTAGAACCAGATGCAGAACCAACCTTAGCTAATGCCTTACAAACATGGTGGCCGATTAATCTGCACTTGATTGGTAAAGATATTTTACGCTTTCATGCTGTTTACTGGCCAGCAATGCTGATGTCAGCGGGTTTACCTTTACCAGACAGGGTATTTGGCCATGGCTTTTTAACTAAAGATGGTCAAAAAATGGGGAAGACTTTAGGTAATACCTTAGATCCTATCGCTTTAGTGGAAAATTATGGTAGTGATGCCGTTCGTTATTACTTCCTTAAGGAAATCGAATTTGGGAAGGATGGCGATTTTAATGAAATAAGGTTCATTAATGTTTTGAATGCAGATTTAGCGAATGATTTAGGTAATTTGTTAAATCGCACTTTAAACATGGTGAAGAAATACTGCGCTAGTCAAGTACCCTCCATTAACCAATCAGCTATTCCGGCTGAAAATCCTTTGAAAGCGATAGGGTTAGAGTTGGGAGAAAAGGTAAAACAAGCATATACAGCACTAGCTTTTAACGAAGCCTGTCACTATGTTTTATCTCTGGTGCAAGCCAGTAATAAGTTTATTGATGATCAAGCTCCTTGGTCATTATATAAACAAGGTAAGCAGGAGGAAGTGGAAGTGGTGCTATATGCGGTTCTGGAATCTGTCAGACTAGCAGCTTATCTTCTATCTCCAATTATTCCTAATATCAGTAGTGATATTTATCAGCAATTAGGCTGGGGAATCAACTTTAATAAACAAAAAGAAAGTGCAATTTTAGCCCCTTTTTGTACCCACGCAACCTGGGGAATATTATCCGATAAACAACATTTAGGAACACCTAAACCAGTTTTTAAACGGATAGAAACATCAAAATAAAAGATTAATTTTGGGAACTGCGAATTCCTGCAAAAACGATTCGGGGCTATTACTTACAGCTTATAGCTAGTTAAGGGAGTAAATAATTAAGGTGGTTTTACTACTGATTTTATAACTTCTGATGTATTGTCCCCGAAGACTTATCATAAGCAATTCTAACAATTATCTAGTTAGAGTTTTCTATCAGCACAGGGATAACAACACAAGGTATGACAACAATGTTGAATAATTTTGAAAACGACTCAATATTTACACCAGAACAAGTTTTGGAAAATCGGGGTCGGGTGGCTATCTTTATTGATGGCTCGAACTTATTTTATGCAGCACTGCAACTAGGAATCGAAATTGATTACACTAAGTTATTGTGCCGTTTAACTGGAGGATCAAGGCTGCTACGGGCTTTTTTCTACACAGGGGTAGATCGGACAAACGAGAAGCAACAGGGCTTTTTGTTGTGGATGCGTCGCAATGGTTATCGAGTGATTGCTAAGGATTTGGTGCAACTACCAGATGGCTCTAAAAAAGCTAACTTAGATGTAGAAATAGCTGTTGATATGATGGCATTGTGTGATTCCTATGATACCGCAGTTTTAGTCAGCGGTGACGGCGATTTGGCTTATGCTGTCAATTCTGTTAGTTATCGTGGTGTTAGAGTAGAGGTGGTGAGTTTGCGTTCTATGACTAGTGATAGTTTAATTAACGTGAGCGATCGCTATATTGATTTAGAAGCTATCAAAGAAGATATCCAAAAAACTCCCCGTCAAAGTTATCCATATCGGCCATTGTCTAGTATGGGCTTTTTAGACGATCATCGAGATAATAATAGACATCTAGAAGTTCCAGAATAATGCAATATTCACAAGGTAGGGAGAATGGAAGACAAGATGCAAAATATCAGAGGGGAACTAAAAATCATTCTCCCCACTTCTATTCATTGTTTTGGTTACGATTACCAACTAATTTGTTTTACCTGCCTTTGATATTGTGCTTGGGTTTATCCTTGTCTTCTTGCGGCAATCCATCACCTACCCAATCAAAACCTGAGCCGTCATCTCCAAAAGAAGATGATACTAAGTTAACTTTTTTTGGTGTGGCTTTAGAACAATTTGATGAGGTAGGAAAGCCAATTTGGAAAGTTAAAGCCAAACAAGCAAAATACACTACAGATAAACAAATAGGTGAGGCTGACAGTCCTGAAGGCGAACTCTACCAAGATGGCAAAGTTGTCTACCAAATTAAAGCAGAAAAAGCTGACATTAAGCAAGATGGTAAGCAACTATTTCTTCAAGGTAAAATTGTGGCTACTGATCCCCGGAATGGGATTGTTTTCAAAGGTAATGAGTTAGAATGGCGACCTCAAGAAGATTTATTGATTATCCGCAATCAATTAAATGGTAGCCACAAGCAATTACTTGCAGTAGCCCAAGAAGCTAAGGTGAAAACTCGTGAACAACGGGTAGAATTCTCACAAGGAGTAGTCGCAAAATCCACAGATCCACAGTTGCAAATGCGAACTGAACATTTAATCTGGCATATTAAGGAGCAAAAATTATTTAGCGATCGCTCTATCCAAGTAGAAAGATATAAAGATAATAAAATTACTGGACGTGGTTACGGTAATGGAGCGGAAATTAACTTAAAAACTCAAATTGCTATTCTCCAACCCCAGGCAAAATTAGAGTTAATAGATCCACTGATGCAAATCACTAGTAACTCAATAACCTGGAATATTAACAAAGAAAATATCACAACAAATTCTCCTATTCGGGTATTCCAATCTGCTGAAAATGTCACGGTCACTGCTAATCAGGGACAAATGAAAATACCCGAAAACACGGTGTATCTCACAGGTAATGTGAATGCAGTTGGGCAACGTCGTCAGTCTTTAAAATCAAATCAACTTACTTGGTATTTAGATAAAAAATTGTTAGCAGCCCAGGGAAATGTAGTTTATCGCCAAATTGAACCAAAATTAACTTTTCAAGGGGAAACAGCCGTCGGTAATCTAGAAACAGAAAATATTGTTGTCAAAGGTGGCAATTCTGGACGCAGAGTAGTGACGGAAATTATTCCCCAGGAAGGAAGGTAGAGGGCAGGGGGCAGGGAAGAAATTCTTTCTCCTTTCTTCCTTCTTC
>NZ_VILB01000011.1:293871-459099 GCF_009712035.1 Anabaena sp. UHCC 0187
CTTAAGATGGCTTATACAAAACTTCATTGCGATTAGCCGCACCAAGATTTGGTAAGGAATTATCTAAATGAGGAATAAGGGTAGCAGGAATGTCAGTAGATACTTCTAATTCTTTTTCTAAATGTTGGAGAAGTTTATCTTGTTGATCCCGAAAAGCCGATATATTTCCACCACGATTGATGATTGTAAACCAAACCAAACCGCGATCGCGTGTGGGAACAACTCCAGCTAAAGCACTAACGTCATTGAGAGTACCGGTTTTCATCACGGTTGCTTTTGGCATATGTCGAGAATGTATTGTTCCTCGGTTGTCTAGTCCAGAGGTAGGAAATAAATCAGCTAAAGTCAACTGATAGGAACTAGCTTCCCGTTGCAATGCCATGAACATAGCACAAACTGCTCTGGGAGAAATCCGATTTTCCTTACCTAAACCAGAACCATTAATCAGGAGAATTTCTGACTTTGAGACTCTAGCAAGTTGCGCTGCTGATGTGCTAACTACATCTGCTCCTCCCACAGACTCGGCTAACATTTCTGCAATATCATTATTACTAAAAACATTCATTTCCTTAATGAGTTTTTGTAAAGGTAAGGAAAGATGACGTACTAGTAAAGTTTGTCCTACTTTCGGTTGGGCTTCTACTTTGATATTACCAGTAATAATCACTTGGGGTTTAGGTGTTCCCTTGGGCATCACTGAGTATTGGAAAATCACAGAACGAGACCAAGTTTTATGATTCAATGCTTGTTTGAGTAATTGACCGGCAAGCAGGGGATGACGTTGGAAATTCATGGCAAAAGCCCCAGTAATCACCAAATTTCCCTTTACTTGTTTAATACCCATTTTATTCAGAGTATTTCCCAGAGCGATCGCTTCCTCCCCCACAAACATGGGATCACCGCTACCAGTAATTACTAAATCACCCTGTACTACCCCATTTACCAACGGTCCGGTGCTACTAACTAAAGTCTCAAACTGGTGATTTGGTCCCCAAGCTTTAAAAGCCACTAATGAAGTAGCAACTTTAGTTAAGGAAGCAGCGGGTAAAGGTACAGTACCTTGATGATTAGCCATCAGCATTGGTCCCGACTGTAACCAAATACCTTGAGAGGACATGAGATTTTGGTCAATTAATTTTGACGTGATTAAACCCTTGAGATATTCTTGGACTGTAATAGCTCCGGCTGGGCTGGGATCAGGGACAAGAATAAAGCTAGGGCTACCTTGCCAAGCCAATACACTCAAGGCTTCTAAAGGTTGAATCTGCGCCTTAGCCATTTCTAGCCATAGAGAAAACAAACCTGATCCTAATAATTCCAGCATAGTTAAATTCCTCTATTGGTTAATTGGTAAGAGTTTTCTTTAATTTTATAAACTTAAGTCATGGGGTGAGGCTATTTTGGATTTTCAGTGCCTCTTTTCCTAGCAACTTCTACTAATATACGCGCCTGATTATATTTATCAGTATTGAGTTATAATAACTAGTATTTTACACATTTATTAAGTAGAGATAATTACATTACTTGCAGATGGATTAGGGATGATTTATTAGTAATACCCCTGCCTAGAAAACCTTGAGGTAGGGGTATTACAGCGATTTGATTATCAATGGATTAGGATAGTTTACTTCCTTTCAGGATGTGCTGCTTCCTCTGGAGTAGGAATACCCACTTGATTAATTACCCTAATCATTTGATACAACCGTCCTAAATCTCGTTGATTGAAATATAAAACTAAGCGGGGTAAATCAGATGTTTCATCTTGCCCTTCTTGCGGTAATGATGGGCTTTTGGCAATTTTACCAGTCACCAGAATATCACTAAAGTCAGTATTAAGTGATTCCACTTGAGCATCTGATAAATCTTCTCTTAACCGGATAACTAACTGATCACCAACATAACGACTAGAATGATAAACTTGGTAAAAACTAGTAATAGCATTACAAGCAACTTCTAGATTATCTGTAATCGTATATAAACTAGGATCATCCGGACTAACAAGCCCCGTTTTTACCAATTGCTCATCAATATATTGACTCCAAGAACGCCAATAATCACCTCCTGGTTGATCAATTAATACTAAAGGAACTGGACCAAATTTACCTGTTTGGCTTAATGTCATACATTCAAAAGCCTCATCTTGAGTGCCAAAACCACCAGGAAATAAAGCCACAGCATCACTTTCTTTCAGGAGAAATAATTTGCGAGTGAAGAAATATTTGAAGTTAATTAGTTTAGCATCACCTTCAATAATCGGGTTAGCTTGTTGCTCAAAAGGTAACTGAATATTTAAACCAAAAGAATTGTCTCTGCCAGCACCTTCCTGACCAGCTTGCATAATACCACCACCACCACCTGTCATAATCATAAATCCTAGTTCAGAAACAGCGCGGCTAAATGCAACTGCCATTTGGTAGGCTGGGGTATCTGGTGCTAGACGTGCAGAACCAAAAATAGTAATTTTCCGAACATGACGGTAATCATAAAACAACTGGAAACCACGTTCCATATCTGCTAAAGCCGCAGATAATATTTTCCAATCAAGACGTTCAATTTCACTATCAGCAAGATGCAAAATTGTCGTAAGTGACTGCTGAATAAATTGCTGATGTTTTAGTGTCGGTAAACGATCTATTAATTCAGCAAGATCGGCTTTGAGAGAATCTAATGTGCAAGAAGACGCTTCAGAGGTCATGGGTACTGCCGAAATAATTGGCATTATATTTTAACCCAAGTTGCTAATTATTTAGTGGAGGTTAGTAATATGTAATAGGTATTTGATGACATTTTTACCTGTTTTTCTTTCTTCCCTGCCACCTAACTAGCAACTTCAGTTATTTTACACGATATTCAGTATATTGTTTGTAATTATTGCAATACAGGCTTCTCGGTAAATAAGCTTGATTTGACTATTGACACTCTCCGCTCTAAAGAGACGGAGATTCTTAAAACATCGCTGTTTTAATATCCTGATTTCTCAGGTTCCCAGGCTCAACACGTTTGCCCTTTGGGCGTGCTGATCTCTCCTCAAGGTTTTTCGAGCGTAGACTTTCCCCCAGTCCAGGGGTAGGTTTTTAAATCTTGTACTGATTAAGGTATTCTAGCATTTTTAGTGCAGTATAAATGCTGCACTAAACTTTCATCCATTGCCTGAAGTCCGAAAAATGCAACTGCGTTGCTGTTTCTCAAGGGTTTTCAGTATTTTTCTTATAATCAGAAGGGAACTGTTTGAAAGTGGTACTGACCCCAGGCTTTTTTGTGATTAAAAAAAAGAGCGGGGACGCACCATTTTCGTCCAGTAATTTATCTTGTCATTGAATAACTCAAGAGAAGTTTGTGGTCTGGTGAGCTTCAAAGATACTTTTCCAAAGTATTAGCTAAAGTGGTTTTAGGTACAGCACCCACAACCATATCTACCTTTTCTCCAGCCTTGAAAATCATTAAGGTGGGAATACTGCGAATACCATACTGACTAGCAATCTGAGGATTGTCATCAGTATTGACTTTCACAACCTTGAGTTGTCCTTCGTACTGAGCCGCAATTTCTTCAACAACAGGGGCGACCATTCGGCATGGACCACACCAAGGGGCCCAAAAATCAACTAATACGGGAACTTCACTTTCGAGGACATCTTGCTTAAAACTTGTATCTGTAACGTTTGTCGCTGCTGACATACCTAAAAACCTTGTCTATGATATTTCTTGGGCTTGGTGAAAATTCTACCATAGCAAAAACATCCTCTTAGGGGTAAAGAATATACATTTGCAAAGAAACTAGAAAACTTATGCCCATAATAAGGAACCGCCCGAACATTAGTCCGGGCGGAATGTGGTGTGAGGAGTGAACGGAAACATTCGTCTCCGCCACCTCTATTGTAGGCTAGATATGTAATTTTTCCAGTGATCTTTCAAGCTACTAGAAAAGTTGTCAATTGTCAGTTGTTCGTTGTCAGTTGTCCCCAATCCCCAATCCCCAGTCCCCAGTCCCCAATCCCCAATCCCCAATCCCCAGTCACTTATTTACCCATACCTAACTGTTGGGCTTTTTGGTAAACTTTGCCTTCGGTTAGCAGGGAAGGAGCAATGACAACTTCAACTTGCTGCATTTCCTTAATGTTTTTAGCGCCTAAAGTTCCCATACTGGTCTTTAAAGCTCCTAAAAGATTATGAGTACCGTCATCTAAGCCCGCCGGACCTGTGAGTATTTGTTCTAGAGTTCCCGTCGTACCAACGCGAATCCGAGTCCCACGAGGTAATAGTGGGCTGGGAGTTGCCATCCCCCAGTGATAACCACGCCCAGGAGCTTCAGCGGCTCTGGCAAATGGAGAACCAATCATCACAGCGTCAGCACCACAGGCGATACATTTACAGATGTCTCCACCAGTGATTAAACCGCCGTCAGCAATGATAGGGATATATTTCCCCGTTTCCCGGTAATAATCGTCTCTAGCGGCTGTACAATCGGCGACGGCTGTAGCTTGAGGTACGCCCACACCCAGGACTCCGCGAGAGGTACAAGCAGCACCAGGTCCAATACCCACTAATACTGCTGCTGCACCAGCTTTCATCAACTCCAAGGTGACTTCATAAGTTACGCAATTTCCCAATGCCACAGGAATGGGCATAGAACGGCAAAATTCCGCTAAATCGAGGGGAGTAATGGATTCTGGAGAGAGGTGATCAGTAGAAACCACCGTAGCTTGGATAAAAAATAAATCTGCTCCGGCTTTAGCTACTATTTCACCATATTTGCTTGCACCTGCTGGAGTTGCGCTAACTGCGGCAATACCACCTTGTTGTTTAATTTCCTGAATACGTTTTTCAATTAATTCCGGTTTTATGGGTTCGGCATATAGTTCTTGCATCAGACTCACAAATTCATCTTTGCCGACAGAGGCAATCCGATCTAAAATCGGTTCTGGATCGGCATAGCGAGTTTGGATACCCTCTAAATTAATTACGCCCAATGCCCCCAACTGAGACAAGCTAACAGCCATTTTTACATCCACAACCCCATCCATTGCACTGGCAATAATGGGGATTTCTCGCTCAATATTGCCAATTTTCCACTTAGTATCAGCTAAACTCGGATCGAGTGTTCTGTTACCAGGGACTAGAGCAATTTCATCAATTCCATAGGCTCGACGAGCCATTTTTCCCCGCCCAAGTTGAATTTCCACGCTTTAACTTTTCTCAAAACTGTTTAAGCTAGGGTATCAAATTGTGGTGATATTGGGAATTGGGGAAATTCAAAATTTAAAATACAAAATTCAAAATTTTAGGAATTTTGTCCTCATATTCCCGTTTACATATCCAAAATCTATTGTTTATTTTTGACATGATTAGCACCTGTATAACCTGTAGCCACCCAAATCACTGCCCTAGCACCATCCCGAATGGATTTTTGCATGGGTTCTGGTGAATTGTCTGAAGGAACTGATACGGGTTTAAAATTTATGCCCCGACTACCTAAAATAATTTCACCAACGATGGAAGCACGACGCATATGAAAGTCAGATGTAATTAAATAAACACTTTTGATGCCACGAGATCGTAATTCATCTACTAAGGTAGTAAAATTAGTAACTGTGTCTACAGCTTCATAATCTAAATTTAAACGCTGGGGATCAATTCCTGCACTAGTAAATATTTTTTTTGTATACTGAGGTGGACTGCCTCCAGAAATCCAAATGGGTATATTTGGATATTGATGAGCTAATTTGGCTGTAAACTTTTCCCTTTCTAACAAGCGACTAGAACCGCCCAACACTAATATTGCTTGTGGTTGGACAAACTGGTTTTGTACTGCTTTACACCCCCACCAGATGAATAAGGGTAGGAGACAAGCCATAACCCGCAGAGATTTACCTGTCAACAGTAGCTTATTCAATGCTCTATAGGTATGTCTATTCGGACGGGAATTTTCTTTAAAAATCAGCACAATGACGGAGGATGATGATGGTTAATATCAGTTTTTGCAAAGTCTGCCTAAAAAGAAGTTGGTAACTTTACAATCATTGTAATTGCTGCCATATCCTAAACTATATTAGGAAATTAATCAAAGGTGTCTCACCACTCATTTACAGAATAATTTTGAGATGTACATACAAGACCTAACACGCCCAAAAATTTGAGCTAGTGTAATTTATTGCTAAATAATTTGGTAAAGTCTAAATTAGTAGATGCCCTCTAAAATTATGTGTATTGCCGTACTATCATGGAAAATCAACATGGCTACACCACCCAGGCTATCGGATTTTTGTTGAAGCTATTATTTTTTTCGGCTTTGCTATCAGTATTCATTAAGTATGCTAGTCCATTTTTTTGGATTCCGGCAACGGTGACAAATGTGCTAATTATGGTTTTATCACCAACCTTGATTATGGCAACTGTTCTACTATGGCGAGTACCAAGGCAAAAACGAAATTAACACAAAAAATATAGGCAGTGTTCCTAAAATCGGCTAACCTAAGTGCATTATCAAAAATATTGCATCTTACCAAGCTGGGAGTCTTGCTTGTGAACCTTGGTCAATGGATAGGTTTAATTGCCTTAGTTATATCTTTATATATATTATGGCAGCTTCGTGACGTTTTACTACTAATATTTGCTGCTGTTGTATTAGCGACGACTTTAAATCGTCTAGCACGTCGCTTCCAAAGTTTAGGAATAAAACGGGGATTAGCAGTTTTATTAGCTGTGGGGATTTTCTTTGGGGGTGTTGTCTGTTTTTTCTGGTTGATTGTACCACCGTTTGTCCAGCAATTTCATGAACTAACTTATAGAGTTCCCCAAGGATTTGGGCGTTTTAATAGTTGGATTGATCTGCAAAGAACTAATATTCCTCCGCAATTGTTGCCCTACATACCGGATCTAAATAGTTTAATTGAACAAGCACAACCGCTATTTAATCGCCTATTAGGTAACTCTTTTGCTTTTGTTTCTGGATCGTTAGAGGTTGTTCTCAAAATTTTATTAGTCCTGGTTTTAACAGGAATGTTTTTAGTTAATCCTGATGCTTATCAAAAAGTATTTGTTCGCATATTTCCCTCCTTTTATCGGCGGCGGGTAGTGGGGATTTTAGATCAATGCGAAGTTTCCTTGGAGGGGTGGGTGACAGGTGCTTCGATTGGTGTTTTGGTAGTCGGACTGATGAGTTTGGTAGGCTTATCAATTTTAAGTGTAAAAGCAGCACTAGCTTTGGGCGTATTAGCAGGATTTATGAATTTAATCCCTAATTTGGGTCCAACTATGAGTGTAGTACCAGCAATGGCGATCGCTCTTTTGGATAATCCCTGGAAAGCCCTGGCTGTGTTTATTCTCTACTTTTTTATTCAACAGGCTGAGAGTAATTTCATCACACCTGTAGTTATGGCCCATCAAGTATCTTTACTACCAGCAGTCACCCTAATTTCTCAATTATTTTTTGTGACATTTTTTGGATTTTTAGGCTTATTTTTGGCACTTCCCCTCACCGTTGTTGCGAAAATTTGGGTACAAGAAGTGTTGATTAAAGATGTGTTAGATCAATGGGATAATCATGATAAAAATAATCCTGAGTTAGTGATAGTTGAGGAATATCGAGATGTCAATAATGAAGTTTAGGAGTTGAGGAAAGGAATTTTCTTCTTTCTCCTTTCTCCTGACTCGGTGACTTCTGCTATATCAACCAAAAGCGGGAATTAGCCGTTTTAAGGCCCGACCAGCGACATCACCATAACGCAATTCACCACAGAGGATTTTACCCATAATTTGAGTGCTAGAGGGACGTTTCACACCAACTTTGTAGCCAATACCAGGGAAGCGGTAAAATGCTCCTGCTAGTTTTTGCGCCCAAGCCATCTCAGTTCCCCATTGTTCGTTAATGGCATCGCTGTATTTTTCTAAGGCATTAATATCACCAGTTAAAGCATCGTTAATAAACCCTGCGGCGAGAACACCGCTAAAAATCGAGGGACGAATACCTTCGGCCGTAAAGGGGTCAACTAGACAAGCGGCTTCTCCAGCTAAAACTGCGTTTTGAGTGTGCAGTTTTTGGTTGCCGTCCCAAATACACAGGGGATAACCGTATTGTTTACTATTTTTAATATCTAAATTAAAAGATTTAGCATATTCATCTAAAATTTTCTTAAAGTCTTGGGGTTCGCCACCAATAAAAGTGCCGACTCCGATAGAATAACAATCATCTTTGGGGAAGTTCCAAATATAGCCGTTTTTGACTAGACCAAATTCAAAGTGAATTGTGGTTTTTTTTTCGATAATTGCGGGAATTTCTGCTTCTAATGCTCCGGCTAATCGGCGTTTGCGTTCTTTAAAACCTAGCCATTTAGCCATAGAACCTTTTGCACCGTCCGCAGCGATGAGGTAGCGACCTGTGACTGATCCATTAGCTGTATTTACTTGCCAATAATCACTTTTAAATTCGATCCCTGTAACTTCGGTTTTGTCTCGTAGTTCAGCCCCTTGATTTTGAGCTTGCTGGATCAGGAAATGATCAAAAATATCCCGTCGCACCATCCAAACTGGTTCTTTGGTGTCAATTTTTGCTTCTACGGGATCGCCTAATTTCCAAGTAAAGCGCAAAGAGTCAGCTTTGACGGAAATGGCAGGGCTAAAGTCAAAGTCGAACCATTGAGCTATAGCTGGTGACACGCCACCGCCACAAGGCTTATATCTGGGCAAGGATTCTTTTTCTAAGACTAAGACTGAGCGCCCTTTTTTGGCTAGAT
This sequence comes from Anabaena sp. UHCC 0187, assembly GCF_009712035.1. Taxonomy (GTDB): domain Bacteria; phylum Cyanobacteriota; class Cyanobacteriia; order Cyanobacteriales; family Nostocaceae; genus Dolichospermum. Next base: position 302,601 of record NZ_VILB01000011.1, read on the forward strand.
GATATGCTGCTGTTCCACCTGCTGGGCCAGCACCGACAATGATGCAGTCGTACATAATGACTAATTTTTGGCTTTTTATATTAACTTAGCTGATTTTTTAGTATATACAAGGGGTGATAATTTTTATAACTTTTTAGTGAATACAGGCGCAGGGAAGAGGGAAAGCGGGGAGACAGAGAGAAATAATTATCCTCTTGCCTCTTGCCTTTTACCTCTTGCCTTTTACTAACTTAGACAGTAGTAATGTCTTTTTCTTTTTCTGCTAACAAGTGGTCAATTTTTTCTGTGTGCTTGTTAGTCATTTTTTGAAGTTTGTCTTGTTGATCCCGTGATTCATCTTCGGAGATTTCAGCACTTTTTTCCTGTTTGCGAATGGCATCAATAGCTTCTCGACGGATATTGCGAATTGCTACACGACCTTCTTCTGCATACTTGGCCGCAAGTTTGACAAATTCCTTACGGCGATCGCTGGTTAATGGGGGAATGTTCAACCGAATCACAGTCCCGTCGTTATTGGTAGTTAAACCTACGTCGGATAGAGAGATGGCTTTTTCAATGATGTTCAAGCTGCTCTTATCGTAGGGCTGAATCAGGATGGTTGAAGAATCTGGGGTGCTAATGTTTGTTAGTGATTTTAAGGATGTTGGTGTACCGTAATACTCCACTTGTACCTTATCTAACAAACTCGCATTGGCGCGACCAGTGCGAATTGTATTAAAAGCCCGTTGAGTGGCCTCAACGGTTTTTTGCATTGTCTCTTGAGCTTCAGCTAATTTCACAAGAACCTCCCACAAGGGTGCCAATAGATTCTCCCATGACTGCCCGGTGGATATTACCTCGCACCGTTAGGTCAAATACTAGAATGGGGAGATTATTTTCTTTACATAGGGCAATTGCGGTACTATCCATGACTCGCAAATCTTTAGCCAAAACGTGGGCGTAAGTAAGAGTAGTAAAACGCTTGGCATCAGGATAAAGTTTGGGGTCAGCATCGTAAATGCCGTCTACTTTGGTAGCTTTAAAAATCACTTCGGCTTCAATTTCTGCGGCTCTTAAGGCCGCAGTGGTATCTGTGGTAAAGAAGGGATTGCCTGAACCAGCCCCAAAAATCACCACCCGCCCTTTTTCTAGATGACGGATGGCACGACGGCGAATATAAGGTTCTGCTAGTTCTTGCATAGCAATGGCAGTTTGAACTCTTGTCTGTACTCCCATCCGTTCCAGGGAATCTTGCAAAGTCATGGCGTTCATGACTGTGGCAATCATGCCGATATAGTCGCCGGTTGCCCGATCCATACCCGCTGATGCTGCTTTAACGCCTCGAAAAATATTACCGCCGCCAACAACGATGGCCATCTGCACACCAGTGGCGATCACCTCTCTTATTTCCTTGGCTATTCCCTCGACCACTTCTGGATCAATGCCATAACCTAGGTTGCCCATTAAGGCTTCACCGCTCAGTTTAAGTAAAACCCGTCGGTAATTCGTTCCCATGAAGTTCCGCTTTATCAAAAAAGTTGCAATTGCCTCCAATTTAAGATAGCAGTACAGTGACTATCTATGTCTAGTTAGATTGTCCGCCATCTGAATACAGTACCAACTTGCTCGGTTTCTGCTGGCTGTATTTCCTGCTGTTGAAATAAACAAGTGATTGCATTTCTTAAATAATCTACTCCCTGGGCTGATGCTGCTTGGGGGTGATTATCTATTTGCCCTTTATAGCGCACAATCCCATGATGATCTATTAAAAAAGCTGTGGGTGTAGTAATTACACCAAAACTGCGGGTGACATCTTGGGTTGAGTCCCAGATGTAGGGGAAATTTAGCTGATGACGCTCGGCAAAAGCTTTCATCTGCTCAAAATTGTCTCCAGTATCATTTTCGCCACTACTACCATTTAAACCAATGAGTGTAAACCCACTATCAGCAAATTCCGCTTGGATATTTTTGAGTCTATTTATGTATATTTCTACAGAGGCACATTCGTTACATAAAGAAATAACACAAACTGAGCGAAATTTTTTCAGATATTGACTTAAATGGTGTACTTGTTGATCAATGCCGGGCAGTTCAAAATCTGGGGCATAACTCCCAATCGGAGTATCAGTTATTTCTAGTATATTCATTGTATGACAACTGCTATAAACACACCATATTATGGAGATGCTGTATAAAACGTCTCTAAAGCGGTTTGAATTTTCCCTGTAGGTTTTAGCTACATGAAAATTACTGTATTCTTCTTAGTATAGCCATGATAATAACTTTATTCAATTTAGGTTCTGAGAAAATTTACAGAACTTTGACAAAAGTTGGTAATTTTTAGTTAAAACTTTAGTATTAAATTTACAAAAATTTGATATGTATTTATACTTCTACTCACTTAATTTTCCTAAAATACTCGAAATCATGAGTATTTTTGGGAAAATATGAGAATAGGCAATTTTCAATGATCAATACTACATTTCCCATGACAACTTCTACAAAAATTTGGCAATGGCTTGGCTTTTCTATTTGTTACCAAACCCAAGGGACTACAGGACCTGCTGTAATTCTCATCCATGGATTTGGCGCATCATGGTTGCACTGGCGCAAAAATATTCCAGCTTTAGCAGTCAATTGCCGAGTTTATGCTATTGATTTAATTGGCTTTGGGGGTTCAGATAAACCCAAACCAGGGGAACAAATTACCTACACACTAGAAACCTGGGGACAACAAGTAGCTGATTTCTGTCGGGAAGTGGTGGGTGAACCTGCATTTCTAGTGGGAAATTCCATTGGTTGTATTGTCGCTATGCAAGCAGCAGCAACTAACCCAGATGTGGCTTTAGGAACTGCATTATTGAACTGTTCTTTGCGGTTATTACATGATCGCAAACGTGTTACTTTACCTTGGATGAAGCGGTTTGGTGCGCCAATTTTGCAAAACTTGTTAGCAATTCAATCTGTGGGGGACTTCTTTTTTAATCGTCTGGCTCAACCAAAAACAGTTAAAAATATTCTTTTACAAGCCTATGCTAACCCAGAAACGGTGACAGATGAATTAGTTGATATTCTGATGACACCAGCCAAAGATCCTGGGGCTGCTGCTGTATTTTTAGCTTTTACTGCTTACTCTAGTGGTCCTTTACCGGAAGACTTATTACCTAGATTATCTTGTCCAGTGATTATTTTATGGGGAACGGCTGACCCTTGGGAACCTATTAATTTAGGGAGAGAGTTAGCCAATTTTCCCCAAGTTCAAAAGTTTATTCCTTTAGAAGGTGTGGGACACTGTCCTCAAGATGAAGCTCCTGAGTTGGTAAATCCGATTTTACTGAATTGGATTGGTGAGTTACTAAGCAGAAGGTAGTAGGGCAGATGAACTTCATCTTTGATAGTTATCTACCATACCAACTACCATATTTCTTTTTCTTCCGATTTCTGCCAGATTTTTTAGGTTTATAACCTCCACCATAGCCATCATCTCTATCATCTTTATCACCTCGGTATCCGCCAGTTAGAAGTTGCTGTTCTTCTATGGATAATTCCACAAGTAAATTAGATAGGATATTTTGATTTGACATAAATAATTGTTGACCTCAATTGTTTGATTAGGTGTCATATACCTATGCTTACTTTATAAAAGGTTTTTCGATCAATGTAATGATTCTATGGTCGTAAATTAATAATTATAATTTCTATCTTTTGAATTAGATATTTAAGTTGTGAAAATTGAAAGTTAAACATGGTTTAAATATTTTATTTCTAATCAAATACTTCTAGTGATAATTGTTAGATAAAGACTTTCACTGCTGACATTCCCAGCCAATGGCTGGGAATGAATCTAATAAGTTTAAACTAGGACAGAACTAGGTTAGCTTACTACCAGCGACGGCGGGGTCTCCAACCTCCACCACCTCCGTGCCAGGGACCAGAACCACCCCAGTTACCGCCACCACCGCACCGAGGACCACAGTGACCACCGCCTCTGTGCCAAGGACCACCCCAGTGACCACCAGATAGCAGTTGTTGTTCTTCTGTAGATAATTCCTCAAGCAAATCAGATTTGATGTTTTGATCAGACATAATTGTCAGCCTCCATTCGTTGATAGATATTATTTAACCCTCATCTTTTTATAAGCTTTATCTCGATAATTTTAATGATTCTATGGTTATAAAATAATCGTTGCGATTTCTATCTTTAGCATTATATAAATTCATGAATTTATTTATTTTTTACCACTAGGGGCTGACTACTACAAACATGAGTAACTTACAACTTTAAACTGTCATATTAAAAAAAGAGAGAGGAGAAAGTTATGGCACAAAATTTAGCAAGTTTCTGTTTTATTTCTCAACGGTAGATGTCAAGATTTACAGATTCAGAGACTAAGATAGTGCTGATGCTTGATCTCAAGCCATTTATGTGAAATTTTCTCCTCACCCTATAACTATAAATTTGAAAACGAAGACTATTAAGGATAGCCTAGTTTATAGACTTTAGCTACTAAGGAAGATTATTAACAACCTGGCTTAGAGTCACTATCAGAGGAACTATCATCACCGTCATAAGGTGTAGGTTCATCATATTTGGGATAGTCTCCGCAACATTTTTGTTTTTTCGGTTTACAGCAAGGGGAGGACTTATACAATCCTCCAGATAAGAGTTCTTGTTCTGCTGTAGATAGGTCCTCAAATAAATTAAATGTGGTATTTTGATTAGACATGATTATGAGCCTCCATTGGTTTACTGATTATTCACTTCTAATCCTTTTATAAGCTTTATTTTCAGAGATTCAATGATTCTCTAGTTATAAATTAATAAATATAATTTCTATCTTCTAATTTATATTTAAAGCTATAATAATATCCAATTGATCAAGCATTTTAGAAACATTGAATCTTTTTATGTGACAAAAACCCACTCAAAAAACAATCAATTTTTTGAGTGGGCTATCTGTTTATTAAACGCTACTTAATAATTGCAAAGTTCTCAGATGACCTTTAAGAATCTTCATCACGCTCGCTATCACGCTCACCTTTTGGACAATACCAGTAGCATTTCTTGTAACATCGTTTATTCTTTCCTCCAGATAAAAGTTCCTGTTCTTCTGTGGATAATTCGACAAGCAAATTAGATTTAGTGATTTGAGTGGACATGATTGTTAGCCTCAATTTATAAATAGGTGAATAACACCTGTGCCTCTTTTATAAATATTTTTTATTATAAATAAATGACTCAATAGTTATAAATTTGTAAGACTTTAAATTGTTCTTAGGATATATCTATATTTAGGCATATCTCTTTCTTTTAACTCATGTTGATTTTATTTGTCTCATTCATAATAACTCAAGGATGTGTGCGTAATTTTTAAAGAGAGTTATTTATTAATTCAGGCAAGAGAAAATGTAGAGCAGAAAATAAAGCTGTCTCTACAAGAAAGTTTTTGAATTTAAATATAGCGATTTCATGAAATCAAATTATTTAGAAGATTGGGCAAAAAATCACTCAATTTATCACCACTAGAACTAATTGTTAAGAATCCAAATGTAAAAGAAAGTGCCATAGTAATTTGAGAAAATTTGTACTTGGTGGTTTGTGTGTTAGAATCACCTGAAGCTAAAGTTAAATCATTTTTTCCTTCAGTTTCTAAATCGGTTTTTTGGAAGAATAATTTACCTTCATTGAATAAACCTAACATTGGAATATTTTGCCCACCAACTACAGATTCTTGTTCGGCATCAGAAAGATATCTAAATAATTTATTTGGCATATTATTACTCCTTGCATAAGTAACTAGATTGGGTTAATTGATTAGCAAAAAACTTTAACAATGTTGATTTATGCAGCTAAAAACTGTAAATGCTCTCCCGGTTTTGATAAAAAAGTATCAGGAGTTCCTTGAATTTGTACTTGACCTTTTTCTATGAGAACAATCCAATTAGCTCGGTGAATGACGCTAGGACGATGGGTAATTAAAATTGTGGTTTTACCTCTACGATATTCCAACAGACGATCTAGAACATGAGCTTCACTCATCGGATCTAGTCCAGCAGTAGCTTCATCTAAAATCAGTATAGGTGGATTTGTGAGAATTCCGCGAGCGATCGCTAATCTTTGTCTTTGTCCACCGGAAAGATTTGCCCCAAATTCCCCTAATACGGTTTGATATTTATTGGGTAATTGACTGATAAAACCATCTGCATCAGCAATATCACAAGCTTGAACAATTTCTTCAAAAGAAATAGAAGGTGTTCCTAAACGGAAGTTTTCTAAAATTGAACGACTCCAAAAATGAGGTTCTTGGGGAACATAAACTACTTGTTGTCGGTAACAATCTAAGGCAATATCTTGGATATTAAAAAACCCGATGCGGATATTACCAGAATCTGGTACATATAGACCAGCCAATAATTTTGCTAAAGTGCTTTTACCACAACCTGATTTACCAATTAATGCAATAACTTGTCCCCCAGGAAGCTGAAGAGAAAAATCATCTAATAAGTCAATTCTGCCTGGATGATGAAATTGGAGATGGGAACAACTAATATCTGCTACACTAGAAATTTGGGCAATGGGCTTTTGACTTCCTCCTACTACTTCTGGTGTAGCATCAATAACTTCTAATAATCGAGAAACTGCGGTTTGAGAACGAAAATATTCATCAACAAAACCAACCAATGAGTTAATTAAAGCTAAAACATTCACTTGTAAAGCATTAAAAGCTAACATTTGTCCAATGCTTAAATTGCCTTTAATTACTAACATACTTCCAAATCCTAGCAAGACAACACCACCAATTGTAGAGATGATTTTAGCAATAGTTCCGTTGATAATTGCAATTTGAACTGTGCTAAAAGCAAGATTGGCAAGACGACCAAAGCGACTTTGAAATTCATCCCAAAATTGAGGAGCAGCATTGGTAGTTTTAATTACTTGTGCGCCTTTAAATGTTTCTACTAAAACACCTTGATTTTCTGCACCTAAAACCAAGAGACTCCGGGTTTTTTGTTGCAGAATTGGCAAAAAAGGTAAGGTAGATAAAGTTATTAACCCAGCAACTACTAAGACTGCTATTGTTAATTGCCAGCTATAAAATAACATTAAGCAAAAAGAAATCACAGCGATGAAAAACTGGCTCGGTAAAACAATCACAATCTGTGATACTAATTGGTTGATTTCACCAATATCTCGGAGTCGGCTAGTGATTTCACCACTGCGACGAGATTCATAATAATTTAAGGGTAATTGCAGAAGTTTGCGTCCAAATTCTAGGACTAAACCTAATTGTAATCTTTGCCCAAAATGAGAAATCATTAAGGCTTGAAATACTTGCAAACCTCCACTAAATAAACTCATGACGACAACTGCGGAAACTACAACAGTCAGTAATTGTACATCTCCTCGAACGAGAACATCATCTGTTAATAATTGAATTAAAACAGGACTTCCCAGAGCTAATAAACCCAGGACAATATTGATCATTAAAACCTGAGTTAGCAACCCACGATAGGGTACAATACGGCGAAAAAAGCGCGTTATCCCACCTTTTGATTGTTCTTGGGGTTGCTCAGAAAAGCGATCCGGATCTGGCTCTAATAAGAGCATTACCCCATTCCAAGCGGTGGTTAATTCTTCTTTAGTCAAATAACGAATACCCACAGCCGGATCGGCAATTACATATTTTTTGCCTTTTTTACCATATAAAACAACCCAATGATAACCTTGCCAATGGATAATGGCAGGTAATGTAATTTCTGTAATTCTGTCTATAATTTCTGGGGAAGCCTTAACTGCTCTAGCATTAAAACCGAGATTTTCTGAGCCTCGTTTTAAACCTAATAATGTTGTTCCTAATTGTCCAGTACCAACAGCTTCTCGGCTTTTAATCATGCTTAAAAAGCGTCCATAATACTTGCTAATAGAAACTAGACAAGCTGCTCCACAGTCTTCTTCACTTAACTGTAAAGTACATTGGTAATTTTGATGAGGTTTGAAAATATTGAGCATAATTAGTAAGATGAGTTGAGTAGGTTGGGTTGACGTGAGGAGATCCAACTTTATTAAAGATTTTGTTGAGTTGTGCTGTTGCTTAACCCAACAGAGAGTATTAGTAACAGGAGTTTATTTGACGGAAGTAAACACAACTTTATTAAAGATTTTGTTGGGTTGCGCTGTCGCTTAACCCAACCTACGTTTTTATTTATAAATTAGTGATTAATTTGCCTTTTCTGAGGATGAATTGGAGTACAGTTTCCCGACGGGAGATAATATCAGCCCGTCCTTCCATACCAGATTTGAGATAACATGAGTGGTTGCTTTTTCCTAAAAATAGACTTTGTGGTTCAATATTAATTTCGTAAGTAGCTATTTGGGGTGTACTAATAATGGAATTATTTTGTGTAGTTACAAGAACATCTGCTCCAACTGTTTTCACAGTTCCTTTGAGAGTTCCATAGTCTGGATAGGGACAAGCTGAAACCTGCATTTGCACTGGTTGACCAGTTTTTACTTTGTCAATATCCTTAGCAGAAACATGAGCTTTGATGATTAAAGGAGCATCCGCAGGAGCAATTTGAGCAAGAGCTTCACTGATTTGTACAACCTGTCCAGCGTTGCGGAGTTTGAGTTGCATGAGGGTGCCGGTGGCTGGTGAGCGAATTACACTTTTATTCAACTCATTTTCTAGCTGTTGTAGTTCTTGACGAGTGCGAATTTGCTGTTTTTGCAGTTCTAGACGTTGCTGAATTAATATTTCGCGTTCTTTTTTTAAAGCCGCTAAATTGCCTTCACCTTTAGCTTTTTCTTGTTGAATTCGTTCCAATGCTACTGTAACAATTGCCGGACTGGGATTAACGGCAATTTTTGCTTTTTGTAAGTTTATTTTGGCTAATTTTACAGCTTGTTCTTTTTCTTCTTGGAGATTTTTAGAACTGGATTTGGCTTGTTCTAATTTAGCTTGAGCCGATTTTACAGCTTGTTCTTTTTCCTCAACTAAATTGCGAGATATTGCTCCTGATGTAACTACACTTCGCAAGCGATCATGCTGTAAAATAGCTAGTTTTAAAGCTGCTTCTGCTTCTTCTACAGTGGCTACTAACACCCTTTCTCTTTGTAATCTTGCTAGTTGCTCATTTGCTAAATTTATAGCTATTTTAGCTTGAATCATTTCCGCACTAGCTTTAATTTGCTGATCTTTATAATTGCGTTCCGTTCCAGCTAATTCAGCTTGTGCAGCTAAAATAGTGCGGTCATTTAAGTTGGTTTGAGAAACTATTTGAGTATTAATTTGATTGATTTGAGCATCAATTTGAATAAGTTGCAATTGACTTTGCTGGATAGTATTTTGCAGTTGTCTTTTTTGAGATTGCAGTTGGGAGTCATCAATATAAGCAATTATTTCTCCCTTATCTACTACCTGATTTTCTTTAACTACAATTCTTTTTACAGTTCCTGTCATTGCAGATTCAACTAACCGTAATTCTCCCAATGGTCGGATAGTTGCAGGGACTTTGACTGTAATATTGTAATAGAGGACAGAGGTGAGACTTACAGCCACTACAAACATACTAATCATCACTCCCCCACCGATATGAATCCATTTGCCAATATGGGGGAGAAACTCATTAGCTTCTAGTAAATGCAAATCCTCTGTAGTCCCGTTATTGAAGTTATACCAAGAATTGTTATCTTGACTCTGACTCTGTAAGGAATTCACGCTATTACACCTTCTGTTAGGACTAAAATAGTCTGACCTCAGATAGAAATTACTAATATCATGCAACTCGAAAAGTAACTATCTTAGGTAATAAATTAGCGGAAATAAAAACAAGTAAATTTCTCTATTCACAGGGTGAAAAATTATTTGATCATGGGTTATAATCTAGTGAAGGGGGTAGAGATAGTTATGCCCTTGCATTGGGAGTTATCTTTCTCAAATCTTCGACGCGGCTCAAGCGTTAAAAAAATGGGGGAGGAGAATTAAACTTTCTCAAAGTCCTCACTTACGTTGAGCAAGTTCTTATCATCTCCTCTAACCCCCTTTATGATCTAAAAAAGGTATTGACTAGCAGTGCAGAGCGGTAAAAAGAACTAACCATTAAAAATTCCTAAAAAGCTGGCGCAATTTGCTTTTTTAATTTTTAATTCTTATTAATTCCGCCCTGCGGCGCTAGTTCAATTCAGCTTTGAGATTGGGAAACCTACTAGCCCATATTTACTGAAGTGCAACTCCAGTTAGTGCAACTTCGGGTTGAGCTAAGAGTCCACCACCTACTGGTGGTGTAATTCCAATTCCTCCGTTACCTGGTAGGACTGCTGGACCTAAAGCCCCTACACTAGCAGGAGGTTCTGCACCTAAGCCTAAGAAATCTTGTGCCGCAGTCAGGATGGTATTAGCCTTACCTGCGGAAGTAGCACTGCTACCTTGAGGACCGGAAACACTTGTTCCCATTAAGAGTGATCCTTTGTTAGCGTAATTACTACCAGCTAGTTCAAAGTCAGCCCCACCAGTTACTATCTCTTGTTGTTGATCAGATAAAGCAACAAGCAAATCGGATGCGTTGATTTGATTTAACATCATTATTAGCCTCACTTACGTAATTAGGTGTTTCACCACCTAACAACTCAACTATAAGCATTATTGCCTAAGAATTCATAAACCTACGGGTAGAAAGTAAAGTTTATAAATTTACCTCTAAAAGTAGAGACAAAATAGTTCTTTATCACTAGAATAGTCTTATTAGAAGATTAATATTCAGTTCCATAAAATCTGCAAAATATTTATTTTTTTTCTATAGAAAACTCTGATTATCTAGATTTATTTAGGTTTTTTACTAGGTTTTCCCCTCAATAAAAAATTCAATCTCTATATTCTTAGATATCTTTAATTTCCAAAAAATCATTTTGCTAGATCAAAAATTATTCAGTAAGCAGAGAGTAGCTGAGTTAATATATAGGCACAGGTAGCACTACCGATAGGAACTGTTAAGTTATCTATTCCCAAAAAAGAGAACGCTTCTAAAATCGTAGCAATAAAGGCGACAATTAACGAAACTATCCAAGTTTGCCAAATGTTACCTTGGGTAATCAGTAAAAGAATTACACAAATCAAATAACTAATAAAAGTAACTGTGAAAGAACCTTCCCAGCTTTTTTGAGCGCCGAAAGCTAGATATTTGTGTTTACCAAAGCGTTTGCCAATTAAAGCAGCTAGTCCATCTCCCCACGCCATAGTCATAATTCCTAAAACAGCATATTGGGGTTGGTGTAAATGCCAGAAAATACCTACTAAAACACCAATACTCACAGCATAGAAGAAAGTACCTAAACTGTGACGGCCGATGCTATTAATACCAGGAAGAATCGGGAATTTATAAGATAATAAAGTGATAATACTCGCAAAAACTGAAGCTGTAATTCCCACAAATGGGGGAATATCTAACCACCAAGCAATTAAAATAACATTACCTGTGCCAATATGCACGATTTTACGAATGATTTCCGGTTCGCTATTAGTAAAACGATTAACCGCCCAAGCAATGCAGATAATTAATCCTACCCAAGCCGCTGCGGGGGCAATTTGCAGCGACAATGGGGAAAGGGTTTCTAAGCTGAGGAATGTGTTAAACAATGATCGAAATAGAGGTATTTTTAACTTTAATCCTACTTTATTAGATTTGGGTATGAAAATATTATTGATTTGGCTGATTAAGGGTTATCGCTTCTTGATTTCTCCCCTGTTTCCCCCCACTTGTCGCTTTCAACCTACTTGTTCTCTGTATGCGATACAAGCAATTGAACGGTTTGGGGTATTTCGTGGTGGTTGGATGGGTATTATGCGGATTTTACGCTGTCATCCTTTCCATCCAGGAGGTTATGATCCTGTTCCGAATCAGGAAGAAAAATCTTGCTGTGAACATGAAGACTGAACACGGATTATAGAGATTACAGGATTACACGGTGAGAAGGTGAGGTACAGTTTTAAATTACCAGGACTGGAGGTGCAACGAGTATGCGTCCTGGATTGTATTTCATCCGATTAAGAACCGCTATAATAATTTATAGACATTTAGAATAACTAAAGAAAATGCAACCTTTTAAAAGTAGGTGGATTGCAGTTATATTTGGGTTAATCTTGGTCACAATCCCATCTTTAGCAAAAGCTAATGATCCTGGTCTTTGTTTTATGGTGACATCATCAGGTAAAATTATCAGTTTAGACCAACTGTGCAAAGTTACACTACCAACTGCAACTGTTTTTCGGATACCAATTAAACGTCGTGAGGCTAAAACTCCAATTATAGATGTGACATTTAATGGTAATCAAGTTTTCGAGATGGTTTTTGATACTAGTGTAAGTGGGATTTTGATTACTCAAGAAATGGCAAAAGTTCTCAAGCTTACGCCGGGAGAAAATATAAAATTCACCATTATTGATGGTAGTATAGTAGAGTTCCCCTCTGGCACAATTTCATCTATAGGAGTTGGTGGTTTGGTTATTAATAATCCCCAAGTTGCAGTTCCTCCTCAAGCTCAGATTGGTCTACTTAGTCAAGATTTTTTGAAGAACTATGATATCAAAATTTTAGATAAATACATACAATTTCATCGGCGTTGACAAAGAATTCAAAATTATCCATTAAAATGCGACCATACCATCAAATCCCCATTATTGAATGTGGTGAATCTTTGATTAAGATTCCTCTAGAATTGTTTGCTGTGGAATCTCCTCACCCTTATCAAAAGTTAGGTGCTAATTATGGAGAACACTCACCTTATTATCTACGCCAAAGTGTCATTGAAAATTTGATTCAGGCGCAAAATTATTTACAATTACTACATCCCCATTGGTATATTCAAATATTTGATGCTTATCGTCCTGTGACTGTGCAGCAGTTTATGGTAGACTACAGTTTTGGCGAAGCATTGCGGGAGAGGGGTTTAAAAGAAGAGGAATTGTTACCTCAGCAACGGGAAGAAGCATGGCAAGCAGTTTATGAAATTTGGGCTGTACCCAGTTTGGATATGCAAACCCCTCCTCCCCACAGTACAGGGGCTGCGGTGGATATTACTCTAGTAAATGATGCTGGAGAAATTGTCAATATGGGTTCACCTATTGATGAAATGTCCGAGCGATCGCACCCAGAATATTATGCTAGTAGTAATCAAGAGTATGATGCTAACCGCCAATTATTGCAGAATGTAATGTTAAAAGCTGGATTTCAACGCAATCCTAGAGAATGGTGGCATTTTTCCTTTGGTGATCAAATGTGGGCTTGGTTGTATAATCAATCTCATCCCGAAACTACAATGACAGCCCGTTATGGCAGGTTAACAGGTTCAAAACTGATATCTTCATAGACATCTGCAATAGCAAGCTGAAAATTCACACTGGCTAGATGTATATTTTCTCCTTGTCCATAACTATAAAACACCCATTGACCTTCTGCGTTACGGCGGAAAACTTCTACATTTATCCGGGTTTGACTGACTAATACATACTCCTGAAGTGATTCTAATTGCCGATAGTCAGCAAATTTATCACCTCTATCAAAAGCTTCTGTGGTAGGAGATAACACCTCCACAATCAAACAGGGATAACGCAAAAAGTTATTAAAGGCTTTATCTTTTTGGTTACAACTGACTATCACATCAGGATAGTAATAAGTATCTATTAATTCAATATGTGCTTTGGTATCAGCCATGTAAGCTTGACATCCACTTCCACGGAGATGATTTCTCAGTAGTGAAGCAATATTGAGAGTAATAACTACATGAGTATTACTTGCCCCTGCCATTGCATAAACTTCTCCCTGTCTGTATTCATGTTTGACGGGACTGGTTTCTTCTCCTTCGAGATATTCAGTGGGAGAAATATAGTCGTAACTGGGAGTTGCAATCATGAGTATGACCTAATGTAATTTGTATCTATGGTTGTGCTATAATCGAAAGCGCGGCTAGTGAAGCAAAAACTTCAGAGTTTGTTGTGGAGAGGTGTCCGAGTGGTTGATGGTGACGCACTCGAAATGCGTTTTGGGGCAACTCAACGGGGGTTCGAATCCCCCCCTCTCCGTTGATTTTACCAAATATTATTGCGGCTTTTCTTCCTTTTGCTGCTGACTTTCCGGCGCTTGATTTGGGTTTGTTTCTAGGGTTGGGACTACCACAGAAGAAGAATTTGCTGGTTGAGATTCCTTGGGGGGAATAACTACAGGATTGGATTCCGGTGCAGTATTCTCTGGGGGAGGAGAAGCTTGCTGAGATTCCTTCGCATTACGCAAGGTATCCATTAAGGATGGTGTAGAAGTCACAACCGGTGTTGATTTCTTGATTGTGGTGTCGGGAGTGGGGATAGATTGGGAGTTGTTTTTAGGTGCTTTTTCTTCAGAATTACGATTGCTAGTAGGAGTTGGTTCTGGGGAAATCCGCATATTTTTGCGTTTTCTCCTCACACTAGGTAGGGGTGCAGATTCACTCAAAGAAGAATTTTGCGTCTTTTGATTTTCAGATAATGGAGATATTTCAACCACAGGTTTCGGTGTGTTAGGTTCGTAGGTAGGTTGTTCAAAAAGTGGTTTAGGTGATGATTGTAAATCAGGTTTTGAGAATATTCGCGTCATACTAAAACCTGCTGTAGCCGCAACTAAGGCGATACTAATGCTAATAACTCCCTTAGATATACTGGCTTTTTTGCCTATGTTTGCGAATTTTGATGGTGTAGCCTGAGGATGAGAAGGAGCTTTTTTGAGTAAATCTGCTGATTTTAAATCTGATAAATTAATAGTCGGCGCTGCTTGAGTAGGTAAAAGTGGTGATGTAAAATTTACCCCATTTTCTGGTAGTAGTTGCAACCATGCTGCTACTGTGGTCGGACGAAAGTGAGGTTCTACAGCCATTCCCCGGATAACTGCTTGATTGACAGCCCCACTCAGATGGGGTTGTAGTTCACGGGGAGAGGGCATTTGTTCCCTGTCCCGTAATAATGCAGGGAGGGGAACTTGTGCTGTTAATAGTGCATATAAAGTTGCTGCTAAACCATAAACGTCTGTAGCTGCTGTGCGTTGGGCTTGAGTCAAATACTGCTCAATGGGTGCATATCCTTCACTGACTAAGCCTGTATGTGTCTGCTTTGCCCCGTTATTAAATTCTCTAGCAATGCCAAAATCAATTAGCACTACGTCCTGAGTTCCTTGACGCAAAATAATATTATCTGGTTTAATATCTCGGTGCAATAAGCCATTATTATGGACCACCTGCAATGCTGCGCCTATTTGGCGGATATAATGAATGGCTGTGGTTTCTGGTAGGGGTATTCCTGGTAATACAAATGCTGCACCTAAGGTCTCTCCAGGAATGTATTCCATCACCATGTAAGGAAGATTATCTTCCTCAAAAAAGTCGCTTACCCGCACAATATGAGGATGAACACAAGCGGCTAATCTTTTGGCCTCATCTTGAAATTGGCGTTGGAACTTGGGAAAATCGGGATGTTGTTGCAACCGTTCATGGATGGTTTTCATCACCACTTCTTGTCCTAAATAGTGGTGCATAGCTTTGAAGGTAACACCAAATCCGCCCCGCCCTATTTCCTGGAGGATGGTATATTTTCCATTCTGTAAAATTGTGCCTGCTAACATAGGGTTTTTTGAGTCTTAAATGAGCAGATAATTAACTGGGTTGTAGCAATATTACTTATTATGATAACGGTTTTTCATTCTGAACAAATATTCTGGAATATCACTTATAGAGCTAATTAGTCACCATGATAATTGATTAAGGAAAAATTGCCGCATTAGTCATAAGTATCCCGAATATAGGAATTGATAGAGAGGTATAAATTTCTCCAGTAGCATTAAAAACAATTGCACTTTTTTAACAAAAGATTAAGTGTAATCTCATATTTTATTATCTCGCTATTCGACATAGATCAGCTAAAAGCATGAACACAGATCACAAACTTTGTGTGATATTTATCACGTTAAATCAGTATTTATATCACGGTGAAATTTATAAAAATCGCTAAAGATTAATTATGTAAACTATTTAAAAATAAAAGCTAACTTCTTGGAAGTCTGAATATTTGTCAAAACAGATAAATTTTGAGCAAATTTCCTATACCAATAAGGTAAGCATCGTGATAAATCTTTTTATTTATGCAACTTGAGATGAATTTACAAACCATAACTCAGAATGAAAATTCTCACCAGGAGTTTTTAGGGGCTAAACTTTATTCTGTTACTTATCGTCAAAAATTTGGTAGTTGTTTCATATATAGAAATGAAATAATGATGGGTATTTCTATAAATGCAGTCCGTAAATTAGCTGAGTTATTACTTCAACCCGGTGAAACAATTAGTCATATTAAAGATGTTTATTCACTACTACCAGCAAGTTTGAATTTAACAACATAATCAGCTTTTTTAAATATGGCGATCGCTTATTTGCTAATAATTAAAGATAAGCCATCGCTTTTTTATTTCACGCTTCAGGTGCAGAGAACGTAAAGAAAGAGTTTTAATTTTATGTTTAAATAATGGTAAACATTGCAATCAAGAAAAATTCAAGTTAAAATAATAAATAGAGTTCAAGTTAATAATATGACTCATATAACATCAAAAAAAGTAGTAAGAAGAGGAAGAATTTTTCCCGAATTGATTATAGCACCAGAAGAATTAGCTAGACGAGAAGCAGAGGATGAAATATTTTATCAACGTTGTTGGGCAATTTTTGAGCGTGTCCGTCCTGAATATATGGAAAGTCACTATGGTTGGTATATTGCCATAGAACCAGATAGTGGAGAATATTTAGTTGATCAGGATAGAATGCAATCTCATAAAAGAATGTTGGAAAAATATCCTCAATCTAGACATTTCGTTTTTTGTTTAAATGAAACGGGAACAACTGGCACAATATGATAGATGGTTATTTTGGAGGTAATGGGCAATTATTTTTTGAGATTGAATTAGTTACTAATGATGGCTTAAATCTTCCTGTAGATGCCCTATTTGATACGGGCTTTGCAGGTTTTATGGCTATTAATACACAAGATTTAGATGGATTAGAATGGGTGTATAGTGGGGAGGAAATGCTACGGACAGCTAAAGGTGAATCAAAATTTCAGATTTATTTAGGTCAAGTGATATTAGACGGAAAGCAGTATCAAATTCCTGTGAATGTGGGTAAAGGAATTAATGAAGTTTTGCTTGGTTCTGAGTGGTTGAAGTTTTTGCGGTTGGTGGTGGATTTTCCAGAGGGTATTTTGACTTTGGGGTAATTTTTTTATCTCACGCAAAGACGCAAAGGCGCAAAGGAAGAGTGCAAAAAAATTAACCCTCTGCAAAACCAGTAAACTGCCTAATATGAGGCGCTCTAAAACCTAGCACAATATCTGTTTTCGGTACTCCTAACTCTACTAATTGATTAGGAATTCCTTCTTCTGTAAAATCGCGCTGAATCCAAATTTTTCCATCTTTAATATCTACATGAATCATTGTACCATAGGTTCTATTTTCACCTTCCCAACCTATATGAACTACTAGATAGCGATTTCTTTGAATATCAAATATTAACTCGATTTCTGTTCCTTCAGAGCAATGACCGTCTGTATGTGTTGCTAACACTTGTTGTACTAATTCAGGGTAATCTAATTTTTCCATAACATTGGGAACTGGTTTAATTTCTGCAATTGCTTTACCTGATTCGATGATAATTATGCTTTCTCCTGCTGCTACTTGGTGAAGATAGCTAGTGAAGTTTTTCTGGATTTCATCAATGGTTACGGTTAGCATGAGATGATTCTGTAGGAATATCAATGATAATTAATTTATGATTCATCAGATAATAATTGTTCCAATATTTCTTCTGTAAGTCCTTTAGCTTGAGCATTTTTACCAATTCTATCAAAGACAGTTAGTAAATCTTCCTCTGCTTGGTCTTTTGCATATTTAGAGATAATATATTTTACTATCTCTTGATAATTTAATCTTTCCATAAGACTATAAAGTTATGAAGCTATCTGATAAATTACAGGTTTATATCTTGCTTCGGGAATTGGTTTACCTTCTATTTCCGCAGCTTCTAACCAAGCAGCTTTAGCTTTCAAAACTTCTTGCAGTGCTTCTTCTTCAGTTAAACCAAATCCTGAACAATATTTTAAATCAGGAATATCAGCAATATAACCTTCATCTTCTTGACTGTAGAAAATATTAATGTGATACTGCTTCATTGCTCATTCTCCAAAGTGAGTGCATATTCTTCAATCAAAATCAAAAATTGACGAACCTGATAAGGAATAGCTTTACCATTGCGATTTTGTAAGTTAATAAGTTCTGGGATAGTTGGATGTGTAAAAATGTGATGACTACCGTTGATACGTGATAGGGAAAAACCAAAGGCTTCAACTAAAGTGACTAAATCATCAAATTGAAGATTTTTAGATCCTGAAAGAACTTTCTCCAGTAATTTACGCTTTTTTGACATTACTTTATTTTATCATTGTTTTACATTAAGTTCTATCCTACTATCATTATTCTTTACCTAGTAATAATTCGTAGGTTGGGTTAAGCAAAGCGCAACCCAAAATGGTAAAATTATAAAGATGTTGGGTTTTATCCCTCAACCCAACCTACATAACTGCGTGGACTAAAAACAAGATTTTTGAACACGCGTAGGCGGGTTTTGTCTGTGTAGACGCGAATTATATTTGCTGGGTGCTATACTTAAAATACACATAAAATTCAATTAGATATACGTGAGTGTTATTAACATGAAACGAGACTGGAATCTTGTCAGACAAATATTGCTTCAAGCTGAATCTTATTCTCCGGGAGTTTATATTGAAAGTTTTACCTGTGAAGGATTTGATGAAGCTACGATTATTGAACATATTGAAATTATGATTGAGTCCAAATTACTTGATGGTGAGATTGATAAAACTCAGGCAGGCACGTCAGGTTTTTTAGTACATAAAATTACCTGGGAAGGACACAATTTTTTAGACAATGCCAAGAATGATACTATATGGAAAAAGGTGATGGCTGAAGCAAAGGAGAAGGGAACATCTACAAGCTTTGTCGTTCTAAATGGACTTCTAACCAAAGCAGCGCAGAAATATGCAGGATTGGGATAAGTAGGTAATAATATGGAATTCAAATTTGTAGACCAGAAAATTGAAAAAACAATTAATCAAACTTGGAATACTTTAATTAAACCAAAAAATTATTGTATTGCCTCAACGCTTGAGGATCTAGCAAAATCTTTTAAAACTCCCCATTTAACAATTAATTCCCAAATATGGATGTTCAATGATGAATCAATTAAAAAAATGCGCGAATTTACTGATATTTTTTACTTTAAAACTATTTATATAAATAAAAAAACAGAAGAAATTGCGACTTATGATACTATTTGGAAATCTATAAAAATAGAACTTGAGCTAGAAATAAGTAATATTTATCAAGGTATTGAGAAGAGAAATTTTCAGAATGTAATTACAGCAATTTTTTCTCGTATGTCCGAACAAATTAAAAAAATTGACTTCTTTTTTATTTTAGATGGGTTAGAGTTAGAAGAAATAAATCAAATATCTTTTGGAAATATAAAAATAGTTAAATTCGATAAAAATTTAACGAATGATTTTTATGAAAAGAATATTGAAATCAATCCTTTATATGCTGAAAATCTGAAAAAAAATATTGAAGATAATTTTTTGAATAAAGTAGTGATGATATGTTCAGCTTTTGGTGATTCAGATAAGGCAGAGGAAATTGTTAGATACAAATCTAAAGAATTAATAAATTATTTTAGATATATAATATGTGTTTGGACACATGAAAGAATTTCTGAAAATATTTTTAAAATCAATATTGCTTCAGAAGCTTATACTCAAACTGAATATTTGCTATACCAAGAAGTTACAAATAATACAACAGGTTCTATAAGAAGTAGAGGAAGAAGAAGTTTACAGAAATTCATTATTAATAAAAAGCTGCTTAATGATCTAGAAGAAAAAGCTTTTTTAAATGAAGTTAAAACCTTTTTAAATAATGAGCAAATCAGCGAATTAGAAGGAAGTATTATAACTGCAATATATTGGACTGGAGAAGCTCAAAATGAATTCGACCTTGATATTGCATTTTTAAAATATTGGACTGCTCTTGAAACTATATTCTCTAACGAGAAGGAAAAAATTACTCATGCTTTGTGTAAAGGAATTTCAATTACATTAGCATTGAGTCGTTATCATTTTATTAAAGATTGTGAAACCTTGACTATTTATAAAAGAATTTCTTATCTTTATGATAAACGTTCAAAAATCATTCATACTGGATTCAGGAAAAGTATTACTCCATCAGAACTATCGGAAATTTGTAGATATACTTCATATGTAATTTTAAGTTTGTTTGATTTCAGAAATCAAGGTTATACAGAATTAAAGCAGATTGGTAGAGAAATTGAAAAACACTATAAAATTGTAAATAAAGAAAATACACAGAAAATAACAGCACTGGCTGATAAAATTCAGAAAATCTTAGTAGAGATAAGCACTTTAAATTCAATGAATACAACTACTGAAAAGATGATAATTGCAGCTAAAAGTATTGAAAATATAGAAAATAATTCCAACTTAATGCAGGAAATTATGGATGTGATAAGACAAAGTGATATTACAGATTTGGCAAAATTACTTAATCATCCATCTGCACCTTTTTTAATTGTTGCTTTAGAAGGGTTGCAAAAAAAATAAGTTAGTGAAATTTTCTCAAAAAAGTTTAAACTTTCATCTTATTTCTTCTTCCCTTCTTCCCTTCTTCCTTCGCGCTCTTCGTTCCTTCGTGGTTCATTAAACAAATCCATAACACAAAACGAAAAAAAAGGGGATAAGCCCAAAAGCCTATCCCCAAAAAAATCAACTAATTAATGACTTACGTTCCAGACTGCCAAGAATTGGTATAGTCAATTTGATCTGCTGTCAAACTATCAATGAAAATGCCCATAGCTTGCAACTTCAAGCGAGCAATTTCTTCATCCACTTCTCTAGGAATAGAGTGCAAACCAGCAGCTAAACTACCCTTATTCTTCACCAGGTATTCAACAGCCAAAGCTTGGTTAGCAAAACTCATATCCATAACTGCGCTGGGGTGTCCTTCAGCAGCAGCCAAATTAATCAAACGTCCTTGTCCGAGTACGACAACGGATTTACCATTTGTCAACTTATACTCTTCAGTGAAAGGACGGACATCCTTGATTTCCTTAGCATTAGCGGCTAAGTATTTCAAATCAAGTTCCAAATCAAAGTGACCAGAGTTACAAACAATCGCACCGTCTTTCATGACATCGAAGTGTTCACCCCGAACGACGTGCTTGTTACCTGTGACAGTAATGAAGATATCACCGTAAGGCGCTGCTTCTGCCATTGGTAACACACGGAAACCATCCATAACGGCTTCAATAGCCTTGATGTGGTCAATTTCGGTAACGATGACATTTGCACCCATCCCACGGGCGCGGAGGGCTGTACCCTTACCACACCAGCCATAACCGACAACCACAACAGTCTTACCAGCCAACAAAATATTTGTAGCGCGGATAATTCCATCTAAGGTAGATTGACCAGTACCATAGCGATTATCAAAGAAGTGCTTGGTGTCTGCGTCGTTAACGTTCATCGCGGGGAAGGTGAGAACGCCTTCTTTAAACATGGCGCGTAACCGCACGATACCGGTGGTGGTTTCTTCGGTGCTACCAATCAAATCAGCGATTTGGTGTTGACGATGTTGAACTAATTCTGCTACCACGTCGCTACCGTCATCAACAATGATGTTGGGGCGATGATCTAAGGCTATTTGGACGTGGCGGCTATATGTAGCGGCATCTTCGCCTTTTTGAGCAAATACGGAAATTTCATGATCAGCTACAAGACTTGCAGCTACGTCATCTTGAGTTGATAAAGGGTTACTAGCAATTAAAACTGCATCAGCACCACCGGCTTTGAGAGCGATCGCTAAATGTGCAGTTTCTGTGGTGACGTGGGCGCAAGCAGCAATCCGCAATCCAGCAAATGGCTTTTCTTTCTCAAAGCGATCGCGGATTTGCTTCAATACGGGCATTTCTCTACCAGCCCATTCAATGCGTTGTCTTCCCAAGGGAGCTAGGCCGAGGTCTTTAACCTCGTGCTTTAATCTGGGAGTGGTTGCGGTCATGAAAAATTATCCTTTAAAAAAAATGAAAAATGTACGTGAAAATTTTCGTACTCCCATAGATTGTGCCACGACTCGCAATTTTTTGCTGTAATTTCCCCATAACTACTCAATGCTACTCTTACCAGCTTGACCTATAAAGATTATCAATCTCTGCCTCCGGGTTGTCATATCCTACAAATATCTGTTATGAGTATGATGAACAAATAGCCAGATCATAACTATCAACAAAATTTATCTATCTGACGATAGAACAATCAGCAATTAGAGACAGATTCCACCTGACATACATCATCTCAATTCCTATGGTGAAAATGACTCTAAAAAATTTACAAATAAACTTTGCTCAAGGAGGTATTTGAGTGCGCTTTAAATTTTTGGGGATAACTAGCGCAATGGTAATCACCATTGTATCAATACCAAAAGCTACAGCCCAAATCCCTCTTTTACCATACTTATCCACTCCTAGCAGTGCAGCTAGTTCTGCGAAAGATCCCACTGTTTCCGAATGGGTTTATTTAGATGGTCGTCAATTATTTCAAATTGCCGCATCCAAAAATGATGTTTCCCAACGATTGCAAAATATTCAACTAAATTTGCAGCAAATTAGTCAAGATTATTTTTATTCAGGTAATCAGAAATTTGATATCAAAATCCTGAAAGTAAATAATTTGCCCGTAATTTACATCAATGAAAAATATCTCATGACGGTTAATTCCGATGATGCTGAATTACGTCAGTTAGATCCGGTAACATTAGCCAATCAAATCGCTGGAGATTTGCAAAAAGACTTAGCAACAGCAAAAGCAGAAAGACAAACTCACTATTTAATTGATCAAGGTAAAATAGCAGGTGGTATTGCCTTAGTAGTTATCTTGTCGAGTTTACTCATATATCATTGGCAACGCCGTTCTCTCAAGGATTCAGGAGAACCAATTTCTCCATCGGTGGAAACAGATGAATCAATTACCACCCAGCTAAATTACCAGCAAAGTGAGCATTTAGCAGAAGTCAAAAAACGCCTATTCCAATTAACTCAAACAGGAATTTGGGGATGTGGAAGTTTTGTGATTTTGGGGTTATTTCCCTACACACGAGCCTTACAAATAGCAGTTCTTGCCGTTGCCCAAATCCCTCTAAAAGTCGGTATTGTCGGATTAGGGACTTATGTAGTAATTCGGTTTAGTTATGCTCTGATTGACCAATTTACCACAACTATAATTAGCGGTGGAGTGATATTAAAATCAGGTAATTCTGAACGGACACAACTGCGAGTTTCCACATTTTCAGGAGTGACAAAAAGTATCACCACTCTGCTTTTGATAGGAGTTGGTATTTTAATCGCTTTGATTGCCTTGGGTATAGATATAATTCCTTTATTAGCTGGTGCAGGTTTAATTGGTGTAGCTGTATCTCTCGCTTCTCAGAACTTAATTAAAGATGCCATTAATGGCTTTTTAATTATTCTCGAAGATCAATATGCTCTGGGTGATGTGATTACTGTGGGAGATGTGGGAGGATTGGTAGAAAATCTCAATCTGCGGATGACTCAAGTGCGAGATGCAGAAGGACGTTTAATTACAATTCCTAACAGTGAAGTCAAAATTGTTGCCAATCTTTCTAGTCGTTGGTCACGGGCTGATTTAACTATTCCTGTTTCTTACCAAACCGATATTGATCACGCTTTGAAGTTAATCACAGACGTAGCTGTGGATATGAATCAAGAACCATTCTGGAAGCGGCAAATCCTGGAAAAACCCAGTATTTTGGGAATTGATAATTTTAGCGAGCGCGGGATGATGATTCGCGTCTGGATTAAAACCCAACCCCTCAAACAATGGGATGTGGCGCGAGAATATCGTCGTCGGCTCAAAATTGCCTTAGATCAAGCCGGAATAGCAATTCCTATACCACAACAAGCCATCTGGATTAATGATACTCCGTTGTTGAGTTATCAAGAAAATACTTAGTCTCAATTTTCATCAACAGTAGCAAAAAATATTTAATTTTTGTTGCTGAGTAGACATAAAAATGTAGAGATGCTTGCTAGAGCGTTTCTACATTTTTGTTGGCTGAATATCTTGCTATTTTAGTAAATTTGTACTACAATACGGAAATAGTCTTCAAACCTGGAAAGACTTATGGAATAAGGATTTTAAGGACTACACCTAAGGACTACACCTATGATGAAGCATTATATTCTCAATCTTAACCCCACCGCCAAACATGAATGGGATCGTTGTATTATCCGTGATCCTTTAACTGCAAAACGTCCAGATATAGCTAAAATAATTTCTGAAGCCGTAGGTGCAGATACAGGTAGTTATTTAGTCAGTGTAAATATTGAAGTCACAGTATTAGAAGAAGCATCAGCACCATCACCAGAACAACTTTCCCTACCGTTTCCAGAAGTGCCTGTACCCACACAACTGCGGGAAGCAGCATAGAAGGTGCAAATTATCCGCTTTGACTAATTTCACTGTCGGTTGGGTTGACGCAAGGAAACCCAACACCATACAGACTTTTGATTAAGCCCAAAAATTAGATAGCACTTTAGCCAATTATATCTCTAATACTAGCACAAAAAGTCAAGGGGTATTTATCAATCCTGTAAAAACCTATTTTCGTTACCTTATTGATAACATTATCAATATTATTGAGAATAGAGAGAATTTTTCTCAATAAACATCAACTTTACCAATTTTGCGAAAATGTCTATTTAAAAAACTTATACAAGGGTGGGTTGGGTTGACTTGAGTATAGTTCCCAACACTTTCCAAACTCTATTCTTCTTCCTGAGACCTAATTCCTAATTCCTCAATTATGCCAAGTGCATAAAAATCATTTTCAGCAATTCAGCACGGGTGAAAGGTTTGGTTAGATATCCAGAAGCACCGACGAATCTCGCTTTTACCTTATCTATAATTCCCTTATTGCTAGTCACAAAAATAATGGGAATATTTTTAAACATGGAATTATTGCGGATAATTTTACATAATTCATAACCATCAATTCCTGCCATATTTAAATCCAGTAAAATCAAATCCGGCTTATGTCGAATAATTGACATGACTGCTTTCACTGGTTCATTAATAGTTACCAAAGTAAAATTCTCATCTTCTAAATAGCGACTGATTTCTTTAAGAATCGTGGGACTATCATCTACAGAAATAATTTTGTAGGTTTTTTGTAGAGTTCTCCTATTAACTTTGATTTTTTCTGCTGCAACTATTTCTGGTTGCAAATCCTCTTGAGGTAGATCAGAAATATCTGGTACTAGCTGCTGAACCGCTACATTCTCTGGAGAAATAATCGGAGTTTCTTCAGGAGTATCTGTGCTTGGTGCTACGTCTAAAACAAATAATTTACCCCGAACTAATTCTGTGCTATCTTCGGAAAATAGGAATGAATGTGGATAGGTTTTCGGTAATTTATCAAATGGGGGATCTGGTTCATGTAATACTATAGAACCTTTCACAATATAGGGGTATAAACTTAAAGCTAGTTGCAATTCATCCTGATTCATAATAATCGCTAGATGACGCAAGCTAAAACCCTTCATCCAGTTGGTAATATTCTCCTGTAGTGGTGGTAGTCTTTTATCATGAAATTTGCTACTAACTAATAAATACGGACGCTGATAGGGAGAAGATATATATCTACCAAGATAACGCCAATTTTGTAACTGATTTTGACATTGCTCTATGATAGAATTGACATCCAATTTACAAATTACCGTGAGATCATGCAGTGTTTCTGTTAGTTCATAAGTGCCTATCTTAATGAGGATAAATGATTCAATTACTTCTTTAACTAATTCTTGAATAAGTAATATTGCTTGAGTCGGAAGCAGATGTTTTTCCGTAACTAGCCAATTAATCGCTTCATATTCTGGAGGCTGGCTAGGTAAATTATGGTGATCTTCATTGTCAAACATCAAGCGCATTTGTATACGCACTTCATTATCTACGAGAGGAATTTGTTCATGGAGACGACGCATTTGTCGTTCTAATCTATCAAAGGGTTCTACTGAATGAGTTGCATAAACGATTTTCCCCTGTTCTATATATATCAACCAAGATACAGAGTTACTAAATGCTTGCAAACAGGTAGTTTCATGACAATTAGTTAATTGTCTTAATAAACCCTGGGGAGATAGTTTGGTAAACGTGCCAGTATTCTTCATAGTTTTTACAATTTTTTGGCGGATACATCAATATACTCT
The DNA here is from genome assembly GCF_009712035.1 of Anabaena sp. UHCC 0187. Classification (GTDB taxonomy): domain Bacteria; phylum Cyanobacteriota; class Cyanobacteriia; order Cyanobacteriales; family Nostocaceae; genus Dolichospermum. The sequence continues at coordinate 329,005 of NZ_VILB01000011.1, forward strand.
TGGAAAAGATTAAATATCAGGCTGTAATATGATATCACTGAGAAAAATGGTCATGATCAGAGTTATTAAATTATGAATATCAATGAAAAACATCTTCTAAAGTTTATCCAATTTGAATGTAACAGTTTATGTAATTTTTTATGCTGATTTTTCACCATTTGTCTATAGGAAAATCTCCAGGTTGTCATATTTTTTCTTGATCATTTAAATTCATCAAATTTCATACTGATATTCCTCCTGGAAATGGATTTAACAATGATGAATTTATTAGCTTTAAGATAGACAAAATCCCACATAGAATCTTTAAAAATTTATGGAGGTAAATCTATATATTGATTATTACAGCTTTAGCAATATTAAACCCCTGCTGACTGACCCCTGAATTCTCTCATTTTAACTTGGGCTAAGTGCAATTATGGTAAACAGTCTATAAATTACCACTGACTAAGTAGTGATGGGAAGTAGGAGAGATATTTGGTAAAGATTGCCCAAATGAGGATCTTTACTGGCAAAATAAATAATCTCCCGCAAAATACCATAATTTTAGTCATCCTAGCGCCAGAAACTATATACTTTGAAGAAAAGGAAAATAAAGCTTTGGACTATAACATAACACAAAACGTTATGATTGATACATTTAACCTTGATGAAGTTGTAGAATTTGCGGAAAATCCAGAACCACGTTGCCCATGCGTATTATTACTTGATACATCTGGCTCAATGCAGGGGGAACGAATTGAAGCTTTAAATCAAGGTTTGCTGAGTTTAAAAGATGAACTGGTAAAAAATTCCTTAGCAGCCAGAAGGGTAGAAGTAGCAATTGTAACCTTTGACAGTAGTGTCAATGTTGTACAGGACTTTGTAACTGCTGATCAATTTAACCCACCTATTCTGACAGCCCAGGGATTGACAATCATGGGATCGGCAATTCACAAAGCATTAGATATTATCCAAGAGCGCAAATCTCAGTATCGGACTAATGGTATTGCTTATTATCGTCCTTGGGTATTCATGATTACCGATGGTGAACCCCAAGGTGAACTAGATCATGTGATCGAACAAGCAGCCCAAAGACTGCAAGGAGATGAATCTAGTAAACGTGTGGCCTTCTTTACAGTAGGTGTAGATAATGCGAACATGAGCCGATTAAGTCAAATTGCTGTGCGGAGTCCGCTGAAGCTAAAAGGCTTAAACTTTATTGAGATGTTTGTTTGGCTATCTGCGAGTATGTCAGCGGTATCTCATTCTAAGGTAAGTGATGAACAGGTAGCACTACCGCCAATTGGTTGGGGAACTGTTTAGTTATAGCAACGGATAAGGTGACTAGGACATCAATTAATAACGAAACGCCGTCCACAATACAGGTTTACTCCTGACTTGGTGACTCGGTAACTCCTGACTCCTGCTATAAAATTACAGCTTGATGTTCAAATTGAACTAGCTGTGGAAAACAAATTATATGAACACATCAAAACAGATTTCTCAATGGCGCATAGTAGCCGCCTCTGTCTGTGGAACTAGCCACTCAAAAAACCAGCAACTTTGTCAGGATGCTCACCATTGGCAGCTATTAGCAAATAATGTGTTGATCATAGCAGCAGCCGATGGTGCAGGTTCTGCTAAACTAGGAAAGGTGGGATCAATGATTGCTGTAGAAACGGCAATAGAACATCTTTCTCTCCAAGAGATTACCAATGATGCTTTAGCTAATGATGATTTTTTGCGTCATTTGCTAACTGATACCATGTTAGTCGCCCGCCAAGCCATAGAAACTGAGGCGGATGCTGGCAACAATCAACTTCATGATTTAGCAACTACCTTAATTCTCATGATTGCTACACCACAGATTGCGGCTGTAGCTCAAGTGGGAGATGGTTTAGCTGTAGCTAAGAATAGTATGGGCAATCTCATCGCCTTAACTATACCCAGCAGCGGCGAGTATATTAACGAAACTACCTTTTTGACATCTCCTTCCGCCTTAGAGACAGCACAAGTTAAATTATGGCGGGAAGAAATTGTGAATGTTGGTGTTCTCACTGATGGACTACAAATGTTGGCTTTGAATATGATGGTTGGTGAACCTCACAAACCCTTCTTTCTGCCTTTGTTCGAGTTTGTAGCCAATGCGGAAGATAGAATATTAGCAAAAGAACAGTTAATGAAGTTTTTAAGCTCCGAGCGGATTACCCAGCGCACTGATGATGATTTGACTCTAGTTTTAGGTGCATTTAGCAATTCATGAGTCATATTTATTAGTAGACCTCTTGTAAAAAAAAGTTTTGCAAGAGTTGGGAAAAAGTTAAAGGGTTAATTAACAGTAGGAAAATACTCCCCCTTCCTTTTTCCTCTTCCCCCAACTCCAATCACCCCACATAACCTTAATTCTTCCATGCAGGTACTACGTCGTCTTCCCAATCCAGAAATTCTCAACCTCTCTGTCAGTGTGGGACATGGTGGTGAAGCTTGTATCTATGCAGTGCCATCGGATGAAAATTTGGTAGCGAAAATCTATCACAAGCAAACCATCTCTTCTGCCCAAAAACTCCAGGCGATGCTTGCCAATCCCCCAATAAATCCTACAGCCAATTTAGGGCATACTTCCATTGCTTGGCCACAGGAATTGTTGGAGGCAGTGGATGGTAGCGGTAAGATTGTTGGCTTTGTGATGCCAAGGATTCGGGGAATGCGGCCAATCATGGATTTTTATAATCCGGGGATTCGCCGACAACATTGCCCATTATTCAATTATCAGTATTTACTGCGGACTGCTCGCAACCTAGCGGCGGCTTTTGTGGCTTTGCACGCCAGCCGATATTGTATTGGTGATGTGAATGAGTCAAATATCTTGGTTAGTGATACAGCCTTGGTAACGTTGGTAGATACAGATTCCTTCCAAGTGACCGAACCATTACAGAATGTTGTTTATCGTTGTTCTGTGGGTAAACCTGAATATACTCCCCCAGAATTACAGAATAAGACTTTTGCTGACTATGACCGGGAAAGTTATCATGATTTGTTTGGGTTAGCAGTGCTGATCTTCCAGTTGTTAATGGAAGGAACTCACCCATTTTCCGGGATATTTCAAGGTGGGATAGAACCTCCCCCCTATGAAGGCAGAATTCTTGCTGGTCATTTTACCTATAGTCAAAAGAAACCAGTCCCCTATTTACCAACTCCTATTTCCCCGGCTTGGGATCTACTTCATCCCAGTTTACAGGATTTATTTGTGCGTTGTTTTGAAGATGGTCATTGCCATCCCCAGGTACGCCCTACTGCTCAAACCTGGTTGTCAGCATTAACGGCGGTGGAAGAGAGTTTGATCACTTGTGCTGCTAATCCTCAGCATCTATATCATAATCACTTGGATAAATGTCCTTGGTGCGAACGGACTAGGCGATTAGGTGGGAGAGATCCGTTTCCATCCTTAGATGTGATCGCTTCTAAACAACATCTCCAACCCCGTCGCAAATCTAAACGGCAGTATATCCCTACCCCACGGATTACTCAGCCAGTAAGATCACATTCCCCAGTATATCATTGGCAGCCAGGATCTAGTCAGCAGTTTTATAATATTCCCCCTGCTAAGAAGTTAAACTCGAAGTTATATGGTGTAATTTTCGGTGTGATGGGGTTGGGTATTTTGGGCTATTTAGACCTCATAGTTAAATTTACCCGTCCCTTTGTTTCCCAAAATCCTTATACTCAACAAAGTTTGATGTCTCGGACAGCTAATCAAGCTCCTGAGCCAACCAATCTTTCTTTTATAGATTACTATCAGCGCGGTGATACTGCTTATCAACAGCAAAATTATCACCAAGCAGTTGCTAACTTTACCCAAGCGATTAAAAAAAATCCCCAATATGCTAAAGGGTATGTAAATTTAGGGAATGCTCGTTACAACTTAAATGATTATGAAGGTGCATTAGCTAATTATAACGAAGCTCTGAAACTAAATCCTCAAGAAGTTAAAGCTTATGTGAATCGCGGTAATGCTTACTATATGCTGGCGGATTATAGTAGCGATCCTGATAAAGAATATAAACAAGCGATCGCAGATTTTAATACTGCCATCAACATAGATAAAAATGATGCTGAAGCTTATATCAGAAGGGGTATTGTCCGATTTGAAATTACCAAATACATTAATAATTCTCTTCAGGAATACCAAAAATCAATTACCGACTTTACTGAGGCAATTAAACTCAATTCGTCTAAAGTAGAAGCTTATTTTCAACGGGGTTTGGTAAGATATCAAATTGCTCAATACAGTAGTAATTATGCAGCAGAATATAAACAGGCAATTGCCGATTTTACTGAAGCATTAAAAATTAATCCCCAACAAGCTAAAGTTTATCTTAAACGTGGCATGGCTTACTATGAACTGGCACAGTATGGGGAAACTGGGTCTGAGAAGAACCAGATTCAAGCAGTTGCCGATTTACAAACAGCCGCGAAAGTCTCCCTAGAGCGAGATGATATGGATAACTATCAACAAGCTCTCAGTAGCATTTGTATTGTTGTCGCTAATAAATGTGACAATTTATTACCCCAATCAACTCTAGTAGGACAGAATAATTGATACAGTAGGGCAAATTAAAAATCAAAAAAGCAGACTAAATCAACCAGCTTTTTGAGAATTTTTAATGTATTACTAATTTTAAATACCAAAAAAGATACCTGACTTCTTAGAGAAATCAGGTATTTGATCTTAAGTATATTTATTATTTACTGTTACCTCTTATTTATACACTTTTTTATATTTACAAATATTTTACAGATAAAATATCTTAATTTACGTATTCTTTATCCTTTTCTACAAATTTATAGCTAAATTATGTTTATCTGCCATCAGCAAAGAGAAATAATCGTTCTACTTATTTCATATCATTGTGCGTTCTCTTCATTTCAATTAGTTTAAATTAGCAACCACCTGCAAATCTTTGAGGTAATTATATGAAAGCGGTGATTTTAGCAGGAGGTCTGGGTACACGTTTAAGTGAAGAAACCAGTATCAGACCCAAACCCATGGTTGAGGTTGGTGGTAAGCCAATTCTCTGGCACATAATGAAGATTTACTCCGCTCATGGTATTAATGATTTTATTATCTGTTGCGGTTACAAAGGGTACATCATCAAGGAATACTTTGCTAACTACTTCTTGCATATGTCCGATGTGACATTTGATATGCGATTTAATCAAATGAATGTTCATTCTGGATATGCTGAACCTTGGCGTGTCACCTTAGTAAATACAGGTGATAATACAATGACTGGGGGGCGTTTAAAGCAAGTTCGGGAACATATTGGTAATGATACCTTTTGTTTTACCTATGGTGATGGTGTCAGTAATGTAAATATTACAGAGTTAATTAAATTTCATCAAGAACAAAAGACATTAGCGACACTCAGCGCAGTCCAACCAGCCGGAAGATTTGGGGCAATTTCTCTCGGACAAGAACAAACAAAAATTACCAGTTTTCAAGAAAAACCTGAAGGTGATGGTGCTTGGATTAATGGTGGCTATTTTGTCCTAGAACCGCAAGTAATTGATTTTATTGCTGATAGCTCAACTGTGTGGGAAAAAGAACCATTAGAGAAGTTAGCTAATTTAGAACAATTATCTGCTTACAAACATCATGGTTTTTGGCAACCCATGGACACATTAAGAGATAAAAACTATCTTGAAGACCTTTGGAAAAGTGGTAAAGCTCCTTGGCAAGTTTGGTAGTAGCAATTTTAGATTTTAGATTTTAGATTTTGGATTTTGGATAAGGGAAAGATTACTAATGTATGATTTTGCAATTATTGGTGGGGGAATAGTTGGACTTTCCACAGCCATGGCTTTAGGAGAGCGTTATCAAAATGCCCGGATATTAGTGCTAGAAAAAGAGAGTCAATGGGCATTTCATCAAACTGGTAATAATAGCGGTGTAATTCATTCTGGTATTTACTATAAACCGGGAAGTTTTAAGGCTAAATTTTCCCGTGATGGTAGCCGTTCCATGGTAGACTTTTGCCAGAAACATAATATTGATCATGAAGTTTGTGGTAAGGTAATTGTTGCCACTAATGAACAAGAATTACCCCGGCTAGAAAATCTCTATACACGCGGTTTAGAAAACGGTATTCCTGTTAAAAGAATTAGTCCTGAAGAAGTCAAAGAAATTGAACCTCATGTTAGTTGTGTAGGTGGAATTCGGGTATTCAATACAGGGATTGTTAATTACAAACAAGTTTGTTTAAAATACGCAGAATTAATTCGCAATCAAGGGGGAGATTTACGTCTCAATACCCAAGTTTTGAAAATTGCCCGCAGTGGAAAAAATCAGGTTTTAGAAACTAATAATGGCAGTTTTGAAACTCGATTTGTGATCAATTGTGCCGGATTGCATAGCGATCGCATTGCAAAATTAGGTAAGGCTAACCCCCAAGCCAAAATAGTTCCCTTCCGGGGCGAATATTACGAACTAACCCCCGAAAAACGCTATTTGGTGAAAACTCTCATTTACCCAGTTCCCAACCCAGATTTCCCCTTTCTCGGCGTGCATTTCACCCGGATGATTGATAACAGTGTCCACGCAGGACCAAATGCAGTTCTCAGTCTTAAACGGGAAGGTTACAAAAAAACCGATTTTGACTTCAGAGATTTTGCTGAAGTGATCACTTATCCCGGATTCTGGAAACTAGCAGCTAAACACGCTGACGAAGGGATTCAAGAAATCATTCGTTCCTTCAGTAAAGCAGCATTTGTCAAAAGTCTGCAAACACTAATTCCCGAAATTCGAGCAGAAGATGTAATTCCTACCCATGCAGGAGTTCGCGCTCAAGCATTGATGAATAATGGTTCTCTGGTTGATGATTTTCTCATCATTGCTGGTGATAATTCTATTCATGTTTGCAATGCCCCTTCACCCGCTGCAACTTCTTCTTTGGAAATCGGTAAAGCCATAGTTAAGCAAATACCAGAACCCACTCATTTGCATAGTTTAGTATCTTCGTAGAATGAACTACATTTTTTTATTTCACGCAGAGGCGCAGAGGCACAGAGAGTAAGGAAAGAGAATTTTATCTGCGGATTTTTCAAGCAACAACATATTTTCACACATCAAAAATTTTAACAATCATGAAGATTTTAGTAACTGGCACAGAAGGTTATCTTGGTTCTTTATTGCCTTCTTTATTAATGCAAAAAGGACATGAAGTTCTTGGTGTTGATACTGGTTTTTATAAAGCTGGTTGGCTATATAACGGCACTAACTTAACAGCTAAAACCCTCAATAAAGATATTCGTGATATCAATCCTGAAGATTTAGAAGGCGTAGATGCTATTGTTCACATGGCGGAATTATCTAATGATCCGACTGGACAATTATCACCCACAATTACTTATGATATTAATCATTTAGGTTCAGTACGTCTCGCTAATTTGGCAAAAACAGTGGGTGTCCGTCGCTTTGTTTATATGTCCTCCTGTAGTGTTTACGGTGTGGCTAGTGAAGGTGATATTACAGAATCATCACCAGTTAATCCGCAAACAGCTTACGCAGAATGTAAAACATTAGTAGAAAGAGATTTACAACCATTAGCTGATGATGATTTCTCTCCTACTTTCATGCGGAATGCTACTGCTTTTGGTGCTTCCCCCAGAATGCGATTTGATATTGTTTTAAATAACTTGGCGGGTTTAGCTTGGACTACCAAAGAAATTAAAATGACCAGTGATGGTACTCCTTGGCGGCCATTGGTTCACGCTTTAGATATTTGTAAAGCCATTGTTTGTGCATTAGAAGCACCCAGAGATATTATTCACAATCAAATCTTTAATGTTGGTGATACTGCTAATAACTATCGAGTGAAAGAAATAGCAGAAATCGTTGCTGATGTTTTTCCTGGTTGTCAATTATCTTTTGGTAATAACGGTGCAGACAATCGCAGTTATCGAGTTTCTTTTGAAAAGATTAACAGTATTCTTCCCGGCTTTAAGTGTGATTGGAATGCTCAACTTGGGGCTGAACAACTATGTAATATTTTCAATCAAATTGATATGAATGAAGATACTTTCTTGTTTAGAGGATTCACCCGCTTAAAACAACTAGAATATCTAATTCGCACCGAACAAATTGATAAAGATTTTTTCTGGAATCAAAAGTAAATAGGATCTTTTTTCCTGAGTGCGTTAATTTTAATTTAACGCACCTCAGTAATCAACAATTTTATCAAGACGGACTAAATACAATTTAATAACCACTTGTAAATCAAGATCAATTCTCAATTTTGTACTAATAACTATATTTTCACTTGAGGATTACTAATGCAAAAACTACTAACTATTGCTATTCCTACTTACAATCGCGCCGAGTTACTTGATAAACAATTAACTTGGTTGTCTCAAGCTATTAAAGGATTTGAAACAGAATGTGAAATTTTAGTTTCTGATAACTGTTCTACAGATCATACTCAATCTATCATTAGTAAATGGCAAAATATTCTCAAAAATATCACCTTAAAATCAAATAGAAATCCTGAAAATATAGGCGTAATGCGAAACATTTTTTATTGCCTAAGTGCTGCTACAACCAAGTATGTATGGACAATTGGGGATGATGATCCAATTCAGGAAAGAGCAGTTGCTTATGTAATAGGGAAAATTAAAAATATTGATGATTTATCATTATTGTTTCTAAATTTTTCTGGTCGGAATAAAATTACTGGGGAAGCAGTACATCCACCAAAAATAGTTGGTAATCGTTGGTTTGATGCGGATACTGAAGATGGTAAAGGTGATGGTAAAGCAATATTTGAACATTGTTTGACTAAAAGTGTAGGGGCAGTAATTTTTCTAACTGCTACAGTATATCGGACTGATTTAATTAAACGCGCTCTCCAAATTTGGCCAACTGCTAGTAATAATTGGATATCTTTAGCATATTTAGCCGGTTATTGTGCTGCTAATGGCAAAGTAATTGTGACTAAAGATATCTATCTAGAATGTATTGTGGGTGTTAGTTATTGGCAAAAAGAACCAAAGGCTGCACTTTTAATGCAATACCAACATATCCCTGAAGTGATTTTAAAACTTGAGCAAATTGGCTATTCTAAAGCATATTGTTGTCGGATGCTTTTACAAAACTATCATGAAGTAGACTTGAAAGTTTTTTTAGGAGCAATGAGAAGATGGCCTGTATCAGCTATAAAAACAGTAGTTCCTTTTTTAGCTTTAGCTAGTATGGCAGTATTGGAATTAATACCAATGAGAGAATTAAAAGTAGCAGAAACAGAACTTGAGAGAACAAAAATTTCAGAAGTAAAAAACTATCAGGGATAAATCAATAAATTTTAATCGGTAGGTATTTCATGCTTAACAGTATTAAAGACAAAGTATCTTTATTCCAGTCTGAGTTGAATTATCAAGCAAATCTTTGGCAGCATCAGAGAAATTTGCCTACTATCAATTCAGGGGATCACTTGATTGTTGAACATCTTAAAAGAGAAGGTGTTTACATCACGTCTTTAGCAGATTTAGGTTTATCATCTACTTCAAAAATGTTAGCTAGTGCTAATAGTTATGCAGATAGTATGGTAAATCCCAGAGATATTCATGCAGGGTATAAGTTACCACAAATTTATACAATTACAGATTTACCAGAATTTTTTAATTGGGGAATTGAAACCCGACTACAAAACATTATTGAAAATTATATAGGTTTACCTATCGTTTTTCATGGTGTTCATGTGCGGAAAGACTTCCCTAATGAGCAACAACTGGAGACTTTACTATGGCATAAAGATTCTGAAGATAGACGCATGATTAAAGTCATTATCTATCTAAATGATGTAACTGAAAAACAGGGGCCATTTGAATATATTCCACTACCTGTTAATTTTCTAGAACGAGTTAACAATTATCGAGTTGATTATGAACTTTGGCGTTCTAATTTTCTAGGAATTAACGACGATAAAATGATGAAAATAATTCCTAAATCAGCCTGGAAATCCTGCCCTGGCAAAGCTGGGACTGTGATTTTTGCGGATACAAGGAATATTTTACATCATGGTACTGCAAGAAGCCTAGAGCGTTCAGCTTTATTTTTTGCATACACAGCTAACTCTCCTAAATGACCAGAACTTTGTACACAATATCATGATGATACCTTTGCCAAACCAAGTCAACAATTAATAGCTGGTAGCTTAGGTTCAAGATAGAAAATCATAGCCAAAAACATTTGCCCTCTCAATAATAATTTATCTACAATGAATCCAGTATTGACAATTGCTATACCCACATATAACCGTGCTGCTTTACTTGATAAACAGTTAACATGGCTGGCGAAATCTATCAAAGGTTTTGAATCTGAATGTGAAATTATTGTTTCTGATAACTGTTCAGAAGATAATACACAGGAAATAGTTAAAAAATGGCAGTCATTTTTACCAACTACAACATTTCATATCAACAAAAATAGTGAAAATGTTGGCGTAATGAAAAATATTGCTTATTGCATTAAAGCAGCAACAAGTAAATATGTTTGGACTATTAGTGATGATGATATTATCGCTGATAACACGATATCTTATCTCATTAATACGTTAAAAAAAGAGCCAGATTTAGCATTACTAATTTTGAATTTTTCCTGTCGTCATGAAGTAACAGGTGAATTATTATATCAACGCTGTTATAAGCTTCATCATGAACAAATTGAGCATGATGGTGAATCGGCATTTGAACGTTGTATACAGGAAAATCGCTCTGGGGTACAACTGATGTCTGCTCAAGTATACAAAACAGAATTAGCTCAAAGCGCTCTACAAAAATGGACTAATGGTGTAAAAAACTTAGATTATCAGGTCTATTTAACTGGGTTTTGTGCTTTTCATGGCAGTGTAAAAATAACCAAAGATACTTTTTTGGAAAATGCTTTTGGTGCTAGTCATTGGATGGTGAAGCCAAAGATATTGCTAAAGATGCAATATACTTATTCACCTGAAGTTAATATCAAACTCCAGGAAATAGGATACTCTAAATTATTTTGTAGTCAATTAATTCTTCAGCACTTTACTGACAATAATTGGCGAGTTTTCTTCGGGGCTTTGAGAAGATGGCCTATCATGGCAATTACCACAATCATTCCTTACTTTGGTTTAGTATGTACATCACTCCTGGAAAGTGTTATAGCCCAACAAGAGATGGAACTTAAAACTTCACATTTAACCAGTTTAAGAAATAAAAAAATATCATTGTGATACCTTTTTTTATATAAATACCCCATGGAGATTTAAGGTATAAACCTAAAATCAAAACCCGTTCTGTTATCCTCAATAAAAACTTTCTCAACAACCATGATTTTTACCTCTACTAAACTCGCTGGTGCTTTCATTATTGACTTAGAAGAAAAGCCCGATGCTCGCGGTTTTTTTGCTCGCACTTTCTGCGCTGATGAATTTATCGCTCATGGTTTAAAACCAACAGTTGCCCAATGTAACCTTTCTTTCAATCATAAAAAAGGCACATTGCGGGGAATGCACTATCAAACTCTTCCCGCAGCCGAAACAAAATTAATTCGCTGCACTCAAGGAGCGATTTATGACGTAATTGTGGATATGCGTCCTGAATCTCCTACTTATCTAGTGCATATTGGTGTAGAACTGAGTGCAGAAAATCGTCGCGCTCTTTATGTTCCAGAAATGTTTGCCCATGGTTATCAAGCTTTAACCGATGGTGCAGAAGTTGTGTATCAAGTGGGTGAATTTTACACTCCTGGATATGAAAGAGGTTTGCGTTATGATGATCCAATTTTAGAAATTTCTTGGCCATTGGATGCAACGGAAATGTCTGATAAAGATCGGAATTGGCCTTTACTAGAATCTATTTTAATAGGAGTTTAATCATGATTATTGTTGATAAAGCTTTACAAGCGCGGGCTGCATTAGGTAAGCCAGTAAAAGTGGCAATGATTGGGGCTGGTTTTATGGGTCGAGGCATTGCCAATCAAATTGTCAATTCTGTGCCAGGAATGGAGTTAGTTGCTATTTCTAATCGTCATATTGATTCAGCTAAACGAGCTTATGTAGAAGCAGGAATTGAGGATATCAAAATTGTTGATAACTTGGCTGATTTAGAAAATGCACTTGCTCAAAATGAGTATGCAATCACCGAAGATGCGATGTTGCTATGTGAAGCAGATGGCATAGATGCAATCATTGAAGTGACAGGAACAATTGAATATGCGGCTCATTTGGTCATGTGTGCGATCGCTCATCACAAGCATATCATTTTAATGAATGCCGAACTTGATGGCACAATTGGGCCTATCCTCAAAGTCCATGCAGACCGGGCTGGCGTGATTCTCAGCGCCTGTGATGGCGACCAACCAGGGGTAGAAATGAACCTGTACCGCTTTGTCAAAAGCATCGGTTTAAAGCCTTTACTGTGTGGCAACATCAAAGGTTTACAAGACCCCTACCGCAACCCCACCACCCAAGCAGGTTTTGCCCAACGCTGGGGTCAAAATCCCGCCATGGTAACAAGCTTTGCTGACGGCACGAAAATTTCCTTTGAGCAAGCCATAGTAGCCAACGGCACAGGGATGAAAGTAGCCAAGCGGGGGATGTTGGGATACGACTACACCGGTCATGTGGATGAAATGACCAAAATGTATGACATTGACCAACTGCAAGAATTAGGCGGTATCGTTGATTACGTTGTTGGCACTAAACCAGGTCCAGGAGTATTTGTATTTGCTACTCACGAAGACCCCAAACAACGCCATTATCTCAACCTTTATAAACTAGGTGAAGGACCTCTGTACAGCTTCTATACCCCCTATCACCTTTGTCATTTTGAAGTTCCCCTGTCCGTAGCTCGCGCTGTCCTCTTCCATGATGCTGTGCTTGCACCCATCGCCGGTCCGGTTGTTGATGTCGTCACCACCGCCAAAATTGATCTCACAGCCGGAGAAACTCTTGATGGTATTGGTTATTACATGACCTATGGCCAATGTGAAAATTCCCCAATTGTGCAACAAGAAAACTTACTACCAATGGGTATTGCTGAAGGATGCCGCTTGAAGCGTGATATTCCTAAAGATCAGGTTCTCACTTACGATGATGTGGAATTGCCTGAAGGCAGACTTTGCGATCAATTACGGGCTGAACAAGCAGTTTATTTTGCTCCTGTGAAAACTTTAGCGCTCACAAAATAGTTTTCAAATTAGCATCAAGATAATTCAGAGGTTTCCTGATATTTTCATTTAACCTCTGAATTTACATATATACAGTAAATAACAGAGATTATTTTGATAATCTTGTGAGGTTTTGCATGATTTAAACTCCTATTAAACAAATAAATTAATTGATACAAAGCAAGGGATACAACCTAGTAATGCAACATTAAAAATTAAATTACTAGAGAATAAATATTAAACCCAATCGCCAATTACCAAATTATAGGGAATCAGATATGAAAATTGCTCTTGTTCATGATTACTTAACCCAGCGCGGTGGAGCAGAGCGCGTATTTGAATTACTGTGTAAGCGATATCCTGAAGCTGACATTTTCACCTCATTATACGACCCCCAAAAAAGTATTGATTTAGGGGAACGTATTATTAACACCACATTTTTGCAAAAAATTCCTGGTGCAACCAAATATTTTCGGATGTTAGCTCCCCTCTATTTTCCGGCATTTCGCTCTTTGGATTTGCAAGACTATGATCTAATTATTAGCAGCAGTACCAGTTTTGCTAAAGCAGTCCGGAAAAATCCCGCAGCTAGACATATTTGTTTTTGTCATAATGTTACCCGGTTTTTATGGGATACAGAAACTTATTTACGGGAATACGGAGACTATAGATACTTTGCTCCTCTCATTGAAAAAATATTTCAAATGATGAGAAATGTAGACCTGCAATATGCTCAAGAACCCGATCTCTACATTGCCAATTCTAGTATTGTTGCCCGACGAATTCAAAATATTTATCATAAAGAAGCCATTGCTATTAACTATCCAATTGATACTAGCAATTTTGTTTTCTCCGATACCAAAGAAGAATATTACTTGGCATCGGCGCGGATGATAAGTTATAAACGTCTTGATATAATAGTCGAAGCTTTTAATTGGTTAGGCTGGAACTTATTAATATCAGGTGATGGACCAGAACAAGAAAGATTAAAAGCCCAGGCATTACCCAACATCCAATTTCTAGGTCATGTCAGTGATAGAGAACGTAAAGATTTATTCTCTAAAGCCAAATCAATTATTGTTGCGGCTTTAGAAGATTATGGATTAGTTCCAGTCGAGGCAAATGCTAGTGGTACACCAGTCATTGCCTATGGAGCAGGTGGAGTATTAGATACTCAAATACCAGGGAAAACAGGCGTATTTTTTAAGAGACAAACACCATGCTCTCTACAAGCAGCATTACTAGAAGCCAGAGGAATATCTTGGGATTACGAAACTATCCGTAATCACGCTGTTAGCAAGTTTTCAGAACAGTCATTTTTTAGCAAAGTTGATCAAATTATTGATCAAGCTAGTACCGCATGACGGAATTAAAGATTAAAAAAAAAGCAAATTTCACCAGCTTTTTCAAAATTTTTAATCCTTGCTTGACTTCCGTCTTTGTGTGCTAGTAATGTGCATCTTTCATTTAATTTTTTAGGTGTTTGCGTAGTTTATCGCAGATAAGGATAATAAAAGTGGTTCAAACTAGTCTAAGTCCAAATACAAATCCAGCATCAGAAACAGAACCAGGTTATGGACAAATATTTGCTGTAATTTTGCGGCGATTCCCCTGGTTATTATTAGTATTGCTGAGTTCTACGGCTATTGCTGGCATCATGACCTTAAAAACAGAACCCAGCTTCAAAAGTACCATGCAATTGTTAGTAGAAGCTAACTATCAAGGGAAAAAAGAAGGTGATAACGGCGAAAGTCAGTTTACTGATGCTAACGTCCAGGTAGATACGGCAACTCAATTGAACTTAATGCAGAGTTCTGGGCTGATTCAAAAAGCAGTTGATAAACTCAAGACTGAATATCCAAACTTAACAGCAATGGATCTAAAAAAGTCTTTAGTATTAACTCAACTGAAGACTCCAGAGGATAATATTGTCACTAAAATCTTTCAAGTTGATTATAGTGATAACGATCCAGAGAAAACCGAAAAAGTTCTCAAGACTATTCAGCAAGTTTATTTAGAATATAATAAACAACAGCAGGATTCGCGCTTACAGAAAGGTCTGCAAGTCATCAGAGATCAATTGAGAAAAGCGACAGATGAAGTCACCGCTTCCGAAGCAAATTTGCAACGGTTTCGGAGAACTCAGAATTTAATTGATCCAGAAACTCAGGCCAAAACTGTAGAGACAACTTTAAATACTATCCAGCAAGAACGACAAACAACTCGTTCCCAGTATGAAGAAGCTGTAGCAAAGCAAAAATCTTTGCAAGTACAGCTAAACCGTTCTCCACAAAATGCCTTAGTTTCTTCCCGTTTGAGTCAGTCTACTCGCTATCAAGGCTTACTCAACGAAATTCAGAAAACAGAACTAGCTTTAGCCCAGGAACGTTTACGCTTCACTGACGATACTCCCAGCGTTCAAAAATTGACCGAACAACTGCAAAGTCAAAAACAACTTTTGCAAAAAGAAGTCAGCAGAACCTTGGGACAAAATTCTCATCCTGTTGCCAGTTCTGGAGATAATCTTCTAGAACAAGGACAATTTGGGCAAATTGATCTTAATCTCGCAGGGCAGTTAGTAGAAACGCAAACTACTATAGTTTCATTAAGCGCACGTGATCAAACTTTAGCAGTAAAAGAGAAAGAATTACAAGCAGACCTCAAACGTTTTCCTTCTCTATTAGCTTATTACAATCGCATACTTCCCCAACTACAATTTAGCAGAGAAAGATTAGAACAATTATTAAGAGCAGAACAAAAATTACGCCAGGAACTTTCTAAAGGTGGATTTAATTGGGAAGTAGTCGAAGAACCTCAACAAGGTATGCAAACAGGCCCTAACCTCAAACAAAACCTATTATTAGGAGGAGTTATTGGGTTAATGTTAGGAGGTGTTGCGGCCTTTATTCGTGAAGCATCTGATGACGCTGTACATACTACTGCGGAATTAGAAAAACAGGTTGCTCTCCCATTATTAGGAACAACTCCTAAATTGCCACCTGCTAGACCCAGGGAATCAATGATTAAATTGCCATTTGGCAAACCAGAAGTTCTTGCTCCTTGGACAATTCAAGTATTACAATCTCCTCCTCGTTGGGAAGCACTTGATCTAATTTACAAAAATATTGAACTGCTCAATAATGTCTCTGATTTGAGATCCTTAATGGTGACATCAGCGTTGCCAGATGATGGTAAGTCAGCCTTAGCTTTAGGTCTAGCCATGAGTGCAGCTCGCTTGCATAAAAAAGTCTTACTAATTGATGCTAACTTACGCGATCCTAATCTGCACAAACAGCTAAATCTTCCTAATGAACAGGGACTTTCAACTTTATTAGAAAGTGAAGTTACCGTACCTAATCACATCAGTGTTCCCTACTCCGGCTCATCTTATATTGATATTTTGACCGCTGGCCCCATACCAACCGATCCTGCCCATCTTTTGAGTTCTCCGCGCATGATAGAATTGATGGCTGCATTTGAAGAAAACTATGATTTGGTACTCATAGATGCCCCTTCCGTCTTAGGTTTAGTTGATGCTATGCTCACAGCGTCATCTTGTCGGAGTGTGGTGATGATGGCTAGTATTGGTAAGGTGACACGCACCCAACTTAATCAAGCTACAAAGATGTTGAGTAAGTTAAATTTGATTGGAGTTGTGGCTAATGGTGCATCTCCATCTGACAGCACTTATGTCCCCTATATAAAGCCGAAACAGTTGGTATTGCAACAAGCATTGGAAGAATAAACCAGAATATTTGATAATTATTCAACCAAATACAAATATATTTACCCTCGGCTATCCGGGGGTTTTTAATTAAATAAAATCCTCAATAAATTATCTATTTAATATGTTTTTAAAACAACAAAATCTTGGTTATTTTTATTTAGTGACAATTAATTCATTTTATCATAGCTTAATATTTCGCACAGAAAAGTAATATCTATTTAAAGAGTGAATAAAGAAGTTGCTTATTGATGATCTATTTATCAAGATTCTTATATTCTAGAGATTGAAACACATATTCAAAGCAAGAGTTCAGAATTTAGAAGTCATTGAGTCAAGAAAAAGTAATTATACATTCTGAATCTTGACTATTCCAACTTGCCTCTTGCCTTGCCATAACAACAATTTTCAACACCAACCTACTTAAGTGTCATCAATTTTCAGTTATTTTAATAATACTCAGTCAAACAGCTTATGTTAGGACTGGATATAGGGAAAACCATTAGGAGGAATGAGTATAGAGAAAATTGTCATTTGTATTTACTCACCTTTATCTGCGTTTAAACCGCACCTTTTCTGATCATTTTACACTCTCTCTCTATTACTTTATCACTGCCAATATATATGTCAATGTCAGTCATTTCCAATCCCAATAATAACTACATTATCCCTCAGCAGTCTGAAAATATTAGCTGCCTATCCTGCACCTTACAATGGCGTATGGGAAAGTTATTAGTAAAAAGTTCTGGAAAATTACCACAGCTATATTTAGCTTCACTAGAGAATAAAGAATCTTTAATAGAGTGTTTAAAGCATTCTTCAGTTAGTTTAGTCAGCATAGATCCAAAAATAGGTGATTCTTTATTAAAAGTTTGGGCAGATGCTTGTTTACAAGCTAATAAACCCATATTTGTGAGTATTCCTAGACATCATAAATTTCCGAAGAAAGGTCATCAAATTTTCAGAGTTTTATCAAGAATCATTGATTGGACTTTAGCTTTATTTCTGCTGCTATTTATGAGTCCATTTGTTCTAGCAGGATTTATAATCATGCGAATATATTCCCCCAGGTTTTTGCTGGATTATGAATGGTATATTGGCGAAAACTGTCAACTTTTTCGAGTTATTAAGTTTTCTTCAACTACCTCAGGAAGTCTTAGGGACTCACATATTAGCTTAAGTAAATATTGCCTAGAAAATTTCTGCAAATTATTGAATGTATTGCAAGGCAGAAATTGCTTAATTGGCAAATGTTCTTTATCCTTGGAGGATGCGACGAAGTTAAGCTTGGAGAAACAGGATAAAAAGTTAAATCAACAACCTAAATTCATTAAATCATTACAGATGATATCTAAAAATAAAATACCTACGGCTTAGGAGAATTAGATAATTTTCGATTTCGATAAATATTTCCTGTTTTGATATTTATCACCATGAATTATGTACCTAATTCAGAAATAATAAATACTATGCAAATAGTGATTTGCACTGTATTTAAAAAGGAAGTTATTTTTGAATTGCTACTTTTTTGATTTTATTCTCTGTGCATCAAAATCAGGATACTTCTTTTCTTTTGATTGATATTTCTGTGCTTAATTAGTAAAATTATCCTCCAAAATTTTTATTTTATGGATTCTAAATTTCTACTGTCAACTGTGAAACTTTTCCAAGCTACGAGTTTTTGGCAAAATAACCGATTAATATTACGAGAATTTAAAAACTTTCGACTTGTGGCAATTTTAGCCTTAGTGTTTTCAATATTATCTGCAAGTTTTGAAGGGTTTGGTTTAGGATTTTTATTAGTATTCTTACAAAGCTTAACAACTCCTGGTAGTGAACCAGTAAAAACAGGAATTGAGTGGTTTGATATTTTGATTTTAGGAATTAATGCTTCAGCAACAGAACGATTATATCGAGTATCGACTTTAATTGTAACCACAACTTGTATGCGCGCATTATTTAATTATCTTGCGCAAGTTTGCATTAATTTTAGTGAAATAAGTCTAGTAGACAGTCTCCGTAAACGAATTTTTGAACAATTGGAAGCTCAAACTCTCAATTATTTTAATCATAAAAAATCTGGAGAATTAGTTAATATACTCACCAATGAAATGGAGCGAATTAGACAGCTTGTTGGTGGCACAGCTTTTTTAATAACTAGAAGCTTCGCACTGATTGTCTATTCTACTTCCTTGTTTATGCTTTCGTGGAAAATGTCCATGGTGGCAATTTCGCTATTTAGTCTTGTAGCAGTGGGATTATCTACACTTAATAAACAAATTAGAGAACGTAGTTTTGGTATTACTAAGGCTAATGATAATTTTACTTCTAGGACGCTTGAGTTTATTGAAGGTATCCGCACAATTCATGCTTTTTCTACTCAAGAATTTGAGCGAAAAAGGTATTATCAAGCAAGTGAAAAAATAGTTAATACTTTAAAAAGTGTTGATTTGATTTCCTTAGTCGTAAAACCTGTCGCTGAAAGTATATCTACTCTGATTCTTATCAGTATGATCATCGTGGCATTAACTACGGGTTTAATGAAGGTTTCTGCTTTGCTGACCTTCTTTTTTGTCCTATTTCGCATTATGCCTATGATTCAAGATATAAATGGAGTTGTAGCTTTTTTAATTACTCAGACAGGAGCAGTAGAAAATATCAAGAATCTGTTGAAAACTGATGATAAAATCTACTTTCAAAATGGCAAACTTAGATTTCCAGGTTTAAAAAGATCAATTGATTTAGTATCTGTAGATTTCGACTATAATCTTAATCAACGAGTTTTACATAATATTACTCTTTCCATTAAACAAGGTGAGATGACAGCTTTAGTTGGTTCATCTGGTGCTGGTAAAACTACACTTGCAGATTTAATTCCTCGGTTTCATGATGCGAGTGATGGCTATATTTATATAGATGAAGTTGATATTCGCAAATTTGAAATTAATTCTCTTCGTCGTCAGATAGCAGTTGTGAGTCAGAACACATTTATTTTCAATACTTCTGTTTGGAAAAATATTTCTTACGGCACACCAACAGCCACAGAAGCAGAAATTGAAGAAGCTGCTCGACTGGCAAATGCTCTAGAATTTATTCTAGAAATGCCTGAAGGGTTTAATACAGAATTAGGAGATAGAGGTGTGCGGTTATCAGGGGGACAAAGACAACGGATTGCCATTGCTAGAGCATTGCTGAGAAATCCAGAAATCTTGATTTTAGATGAAGCTACAAGTGCTTTAGATTCTCTCTCTGAACGGTTAATTCAAGAATCACTAGAAAAGCTCTCTGTTGGCCGGACAGTAATTACAATTGCTCACCGTCTTTCTACTATTGCTAAGGCAGATAAAGTTGTGGTTCTAGAACAGGGAAGAATCATTGAACAGGGTAAATATCAAGAACTACTAGAACTTAAAGGGAAACTTTGGCAATATCACCAAATGCAGTATGAAACTAGTCCTCAACATGATAGTTGATCATTTAAATTACCTATGGTGCTAGGGAACGGAAAATAAGGTAAGTTAAAGGGTGCTAATTTCTCAAACAATTAAATAGGAGTCTTTTATTTATCCTAAATTCTCAATATTTAGAAAATAAATATTCTGCACAGTTTTAGTTAATAAGTTAGTAATTAGTCAACCAATGTATAGAAAAATGAATAATTCTTTTTTGGGATTTCTATCTTTAAGTTTTACTAAATTTAAAAAAGCTGCTATTATCCCCAATAATTTGGCAGACAAATCACAAAATCAGCCAAAAGTTTTCTGTGTGGCTCATTATTTACCTCCGTTAAAAAACCCTATTGCCTATAGGGCTAATAAACTCTTAGGAGAATTCCAGAAAACTTGGAAAGTAGATGTATTAACTGCCACAAAAGATAGTTGTTTACCAGGAAAATGTAATATTCATTATGTAAAAAGTTACTATCCTGAAGCTTTAATTACATGGTTACAAAAACTAAGATTTGAGAAAATATTAAACTTATTAATTTGGCCAGATCCAGAAATATTTTGGGTTTTTCCCGCAGTGTTAAAAGGCTACCAGTTAATTAAACAACAAAAACCAGATGCAATTTTTGTGATCATGATGCCCTATTCTGCGGGTTTGGTGGGAGTAGCACTAAAATGGCTGACAGGTTTACCTTTAGTAGTTAGTTTAGATGATTCACTTAGTTGCACTGATATGCACCCCAATACTGTTAGTTGGTTACATCATCATCTTGAACGTTGGTTAGAAAACCTTTATGTTCGACAAGCAAATGCGGTAGTTTATGTTTCTCAATTCAATTTAGATCTAGTCAAAAATCGTCAACCTGAATCTGAAAAATCTAAATTTCATTTAATTCGTTGTGGTGCAGATCCTTTGGATTTTGCTACTCCTATTAATTCCCAAAATGATAATTCATCTTTCGAGATTATTTACACGGGAGGGATGAATGGATGGTATAATTTCTATCATCTACCTCAAGAAAAAACTTTAGTTAAAAAACTTTATAAAGCTTGGCTAGAATGGGGATATTATCAACGAACAAAAATTGATCATCGTAGTTCTAGTCCAGTTTTTGTAGGTCAGGCAATTAAAAAACTCATCTCTCAAAAATTGGCATGGGAAAACAAAATTAAACTCTCGGTTTATGGCAATAGTTTTCCTGAATTTGTAGTTAATAAAGTCTTACAAAATCAAAATATTACAGATGTAGTGACTGTATCTGGAGCATTACCTCATTTTCAAGCTATTCAACTAGCTAGACAGGCAGATTTATTATTAATAACCTTACCAAATCGTCCAGATGGTACGCAAGGAGGAAGAATTTCTTGCAAAAGCTATGAATATTTAATGACAGATAGACCCATTTTAGCAGCAGTACCTTACGGAGAAAATTGGGATTATTTACAAGATAAACCCGGTATTTGGTTAGTAGAACCCACCGATATAGAGGCTATGAAAGAAGTAATTGCTCACATCGCTACAGCCAAATTTTCTGGATCTCCTTTACGATTTGATCGGACTCATTTACACAATGAATTAAGTTATCAAATCCTAGTGCAAGACTATTTAAAAATTTTCGATAATCTTTGCTCAATCTCAAATTAAACTAAGTCTTAATTGTAAATTGGGTTAAGTGTCGTACACAAGCACCGGACAATTTAAAGGTGTAATTACAAGCGTAATTTAACAAGACTTTAATTACACTGTTAGTATCAAGATTTCGATTCAGTATTATTTCTAGGTTATTGGAGAAAAGTTATGGTTAACATAGGCTATCATTCAGCAAAAATTCAAGGACAAATCCATCGTTTTTTGTACTCAAAAGCAATTAATAATATTGTAGCCTTTCCCATTATTCAACAGAGGAAAGTTAACATAAATGTCTATGCTTTCTCTTGTCAACGCGATTTAGCTATCCAAGTAGCAAATATTCGCTCATTTATTCGTCATGTTGGTATTCCTAACAAATTTACTGTCATTTCTGACGGTAGTTATTTGCCAAAATCTAGTAATATTTTACGTCAAATTCATCCTTGTGTTGATGTTGTGGAATGGCAAGATTTAGTGATAGGTGATATACCTAAACCTATCTCCAACTATGCGCTAGATTATCCTAATCGTGCCATCATGGCATTTTGGAGAAGATTGGCTGTATTAACTTCAATGCCCATTGAACAGCCAACAATTTACACTGATGCTGATATTCTATTTTTTCCAGGTGCTGAGGAAATTGTGAATTTATGTGAGTCAGATGATAGCTTTTCTTGGTATTTACCTGATTGCCTACCTTCATTAGATGAGCGAATAATATTACATAATCATGAGAAGTTAAACCCAGTAAATGCAGGTTTTTTCCTCCTAAAACAGCAAATAAATTGGGAAAAGTCTCTAGAACGTGTTGCCCAATTGGTAGATGTACCTGTATATTTTACAGAACAAACTGTGGTGCATTTAGCTATGCACAATAACCAAGCAAAACCACTTGATACAAACAAATTTATTTTAAGTGTTGATGACCAATTTAAGTATTTAGATCATTTCGATCAAAAGAAAATTGTTTTGAGACATTATGTCAATGATGTTAGACATAAATTTTGGTTAAATTTAGGTACTCCCGGCACAATTTGACCAGACAATTAAAGATCCATCAATTGTTTTACCTTATACGCCATAACTTTAATAAGTTAAATATGAATCATACAATAGTTGATCAAAAGATGATATATCACTGTTCTGGTGCTAATATTCGCGGTGGTGGTGGTCTAGAAACCTATATATCTTCTCTCATTAATTCCCAAAATTCCGAGCTAATTAATACTGGTGTTCAGCCAGAACAATTATTAATTAGTTCCTTGAAAAACCTGGAACAAAGTCAGTTTCCATTACTGCATATACATGATCCTGATATGTTAGTAAATTTTCGGGAACAATGCCCAGCCGTGTTAACTATTCATAATCATTCTAGTTATTGTCCTAGTGGTACAAAATACTTAGCAGATCGTCAACAAAAATGTGATCGCATAATGCACCCTCTTGGCTGTACTTGGGGACATTTAGTAGATGGTTGTGGTAGTCGTAAACCGCAAAATATTTTTCAAAGTTGGCAAAATACTTCTCATTTTCTTAAAGATATTAAAAATCTGAATATTACTGTAATTGCGAATAGTAATTATGTGCGAGAAGAAATTATTTTAAATGGCTTATCACCGGATAAAGTCGTGACTTTACTTTGTGCAGTAGAAAGACCTAAACATGATATTATCCCTTTAAATCAAGCAATTCATCACCAGCAACGGATTTTATTTGTCGGTCGCATTGTTCCCTATAAAGGTATTGAATGGTTGATCAAAGCATTAGCAAAAACTGATCAAAAAATTCACTTAGATATTGCCGGTGATGGTTGGGGTAAGCCCAAGATGGAAGAATTAGCTGAAAAAATGGGTTTAAGTAATCGGATTACTTGGCATGGTTGGTGCAATGGTAAAAAACTAGAATCACTTTATCAACAGTGTTTTACAGTGGTTTTTCCGAGTCTGTGGCCAGAACCTGCCGGCTTAGTAACTTTAGAAGCTTATGCCCATTGTCGTCCGATTATTGCTAGTGCTATTGGTGGTATTCCTGAATATATACAAGATGGCAAAACAGGTATTCTCGTAGCACATAATCACATTACTCAACTGTCAGATGCTATTACTGAATTAGCCACCAATTATCACAAAAGCCGATTAATAGGTGAACAAGGTCAGGCTTGGTTTGAACAAGAATTCACTATGGAAATTCATATGCAGAGATTGACAGAAATCTATAATAAAACCATTACTGATTTTAAAATTCAAAAGCAAAAACTGTAATATTTACTCAAGCCTCAGACTAAATACATGATAAATGATCTTGCTCTAAAATTTCCCCTCAAAATTTATTTTTATTGTGACCCTAGGGAGAATATTTCTATAGGAGATAAATTCCAACATTTATCAGTTTGTCTTGCGGAAGGTTTTCAAAAGTTAGGAATACCATTTTTTTCTAATGTTAATTATTGGCAAAGTTCTCTAAAAATATCAGAATACCTTTTTCAAACTCATGCCAAGGTGACACCAGATGATTGTTCTATTGTGATCATTACACATAATTGGTATCAGTTTTATCAACCATTGCCAAAAAAATTATTTCATCCTCAGCGTGAATATATCACTGTTTATTTAGATGATGAAGATAATAATCAAGCCTATACTAACAGACCGGAATTTAGGCAATTTGATTTTATCTTAAGAACTCATTTTAATAGCCAACTCAACTATGGATATAACTTTCATCCCTGGGCTTTTGGACTTAGTAATCGAATCTTAAAAGAACTGAATCAAGTTCCAGATTTTATCCAGAGAAAAAGGCAAATTTTAGTTAATTTTCGGCATTGGAAATCTGGACATCCTGTCAGAAATATTAGCTGTAGTCAACTTATTCCTCAGATGGAAAATATTCTCTCTCTTAATAATTTTATTGATGTTCCTCATCATCGTCCTCAAGAAGGATATCATTATTTACAATGGTTACAAACTGGTGGTAGACATTATCCAAATTATTATCAACGTCTGCAAGAATCTGTTGCTTGTAATTGCTTTGGTGGGTTCTTTGTACCTCCTTGGCCTAATGATCCTGGTAATGTAGTTAATCGCGGAATTAAACAAGTTTTAGCTAAGTTAAAATTACAATCAAATACAATTATACAGTGGGATAGTTGGCGTTTTTGGGAATCTTTAGCCGCAGGATGTGTTAGCTTTCATGTTGATTTTGAAAAATATGGGATTGCCTTACCTGTAATGCCTGAAAATTGGCGACATTATATTGGTGTAGATTTGGATAATATCCAAGCAACAATAGATAGAATTATCGCCAATCCAGAAATTCTAGAATATATTGCTAAAGAAGGAAGAAGTTGGGCAATTAAACATTATAGTCCTGTCCCTACAGCTTTACGTTTCTTAGAAATAGTTTCCCAAAAACCAAGCAAAATTCAAAGTAATTTTCTTTCTAATCCTCCAGTCAATATTAAAAATTAACCAGGAAAATTATGTCTATAAATGTTAAATCATCTGAACCTTTGGTAACTGTCATTATCCCTACCTACAATCGTATAGAATACCTCAAACACGCAATTAATAGTGCTGTTAAACAAACCTATAAAAATCTAGAAATTATAGTTTCTGATAATTGCAGTCCGGAAAATCCTCAAGCCCTAGTTGAATCATTTAAAGACCCACGCATTAAATTTTGGCGACATGGGCAAAATATTGGAATGCTGGGAAATCAATTGCATGGCTTTAAAATGGCACAGGGTAAATATATTGCCAGTCTTCATGACGATGATATTTGGAATGAAGACTTTTTAATCAAACTTGTGCCACATTTAGAAAAAAATCCCAGTTTAATTCTAGCCTTTTGTGACCAATATATTATTGATGCTCAAGGACAAATTAATTATTCGGGAACTGAGGAAAATTCACGGGGATTTAAGCGAGATCAAATCACACCAGGCATTCATGAAAACTTTACTAAAATTGGTTTGATTGATAAAAGTATCCCGACTGCGGCTGCTTGTGTAATTCGCAATGGTGTCCTTAATTGGGATAGTATTCCTTCACAAGTTGGGGGAATGTGGGATTTATATTTAACTTACCTTTGTTGTATTACTGGTTATGGAGTTTATTATGTTCCAGAAAAACTAACACAATATCGCGCCCATGAACAAACTGATACCATGCTTAGTGGTAGTCGCAATGTTCAAGCGAAAATTCGTAAAGGCAAAAGTGAGATATTCTGTTATCAAGTCTTTATGAAAGATGAACGGTTACAAGAATTTAATTCCTACTTTAGACAAAAATGGTTGGAAGCTAATACAACTTTAGGAATTGGGTTATTACGAGATCAACAAATTACAGCCGCCCGTCCTTATTTTTGGCAAACATTGACTGAACAAAAATTCAATTTGCGAACTTTAGTAGCCCTAATTCTCAGTTTTATTCCTCCAGCTTTAACGAATAAAATTTTGAATGTTTGATAATTCAGTACATTAAATAAACAGAGGTTATCCGTGAAACTTTGTATTGTTACTCACAAAATTAAGAAAGGTGATGGTCAAGGAAGAGTTAATTATGAAGTAGCTCAAGAAGCAATTCGTCAGGGTTATCAATTAACATTATTAGCCAGTGAAGTTGCCCCAGAATTGTTAGAGAATAGTTCCGTTAATTGGATTTCTATCCCAGTGGAAGGTTATCCTAGCGAATTGATTCGCAATTTCATTTTTGCAAAAAAAAGTGCAGATTGGTTGCGTAAAAATCGAGATACTTTTGATTTAATTAAAGTCAATGGTGCGATTACTATGGGGGCAGCAGATGTGAATGCTGTGCATTTTGTTCATAGTTCATGGTGGCTATCTCCTGTACATATTTCTCGCAGTCGCCGAGATTTTTACGGTTTATATCAATGGTTATTTACTGCGGCTAATTCCTATTGGGAAAAACAAGCTTTCTCTCAAGCCAAAAGTATTATTGCTGTCTCCGAAAAAGTTGCTAAAGAATTAGTAAATATTGGTGTTCCTCGCCAGAAAATTCGTGT
The DNA here is from genome assembly GCF_009712035.1 of Anabaena sp. UHCC 0187. Lineage (GTDB taxonomy): Bacteria > Cyanobacteriota > Cyanobacteriia > Cyanobacteriales > Nostocaceae > Dolichospermum. Next base: position 356,004 of record NZ_VILB01000011.1, read on the forward strand.
CGTTCTCAATGGTGTAGATTTAGAAGAATTTACTCCTGGTGTCAGTTCTCGCACTTCATTAGGTTTGCCAGAAAATGTTACCTTAGCTTTATTTGCGGGAGATATTCGCACACCGAGAAAAAATTTAGATACGGTATTACAAGCTTTAAAAAAAGTTGCTAATTTACATTTAGCAGTCGTAGGAGACACTAAAGGTAGTCCATTTTTAGAATTAGCAAATAGTTTAGGTATCAGTGAACGAGTCCATTTTTTGGGCTATCGTCGAGATATTGCCAAAATTATGCAAGCAGCAGATTTATTTGTGTTTCCTTCCCGTTACGAAGCTTGCACCCTTGTACTATTAGAAGCATTGGCTTCCGCTCTACCAGTGATCACTGCCACCGCCACAGGGGGCGCAGAATTAGTCACAGCCGAAGCAGGAATTGTCTTGCCAGAAACCGATAACATTGATAATTTAGCTGCTAGTTTGTCTCTTTTAGCCAGCGATCGCTCATTACGTCAACAAATGGGACAAGCTGCTCGCATCGTCGCCGAACAGCATAGCTGGACAAATATGGCACAAAACTATCTCACTATTTTTACGGAATTAAACAACCATGAGAAACACAGTTCTCATCCCCACCTATCGCCGTCCTCAAGACCTATGCCGCTGTCTGAAAGCCCTACAACAGCAAACTAAATCAGTTGATCAGGCGATCGTCGTCATCCGCGACACAGACACAGAAACTCAGCAGTTTCTCGCCCAACTGCACCACCACTTACCTCTAGAAATTGTGACTGTTAACCAACCGGGAGTAGTCGCCGCCCTCAACGCTGGATTAGTTAAAGTTAACGGTGATATCCTTTCCATCACCGACGATGACGCAGCCCCCCATCCGGACTGGTTAGCTACAATTAATACTCATTTTAGCGTCAATGGTTCCATTGGTGGCGTTGGTGGCCGTGACTGGATTTATCAAGGAGATAAATTAGAAGACGCTTCTCGCCCCATAGTTGGTAAATTACAATGGTGTGGGCGCGTCATTGGCAACCATCATCTAGGCGTAGGCGCACCCCGCGAAGTTGATGTTCTCAAAGGTGTAAACATGAGCTTTCGTACCAAGGCTATTGGTAAACTGCGTTTTGATGAAAGAATGCGAGGAACAGGCGCACAGGTGCATTTTGAAATGTCCTTTGCTCTCACCCTCAAACGAGCCGGATGGAAAATGATTTATGATCCCAGTATTGCTGTAGATCATTATCCAGCCCAACGTTTTGATGAAGATCAACGCCAAAACTTTAACGACATTGCATTAATCAACCTAGTCCATAACGAAACCCTAGTTTTATTAGAACATCTTTCCTCACCGCGCCAAGTAGTATTTTTACTTTGGTCAGTTTTAGTCGGAACCAGGGAAAGTTTAGGAATATGTCAATGGCTAAGATTGTTTCCCAACCAAAGAGAACTTGCGACTAAAAAATTGCAAGCATCCTTACAAGGAAGGTGGTTAGGATATCAAAAATATAGAATCCAATCTAGAAAAATCAATCTGGCAAAACACCATCTTGGCTATTAATTAACATTTGTAAACACCCAAATTTTTATCCAACATCGAGATCAAAGTGATTTCCAAACCAATACTTTTCAATAGTTTTTCACGAAAAAATTTTTATCCTCACGAACGAGCAGCAGAGGCTTGGATAGTCATTCTCGGCTTCCTTTTTTTAATAACATCTGGTTATTTTATTAGTGCTGCAATGTTGCGCCTAGTTTTTCCCGTGACAGCTTTACTAGTAGCTGTGTTTTTGTATTTGCGACATCCCATACTTTACATTGGCTTTACTTGGTGGATATGGTTTCTTTCACCCTTGCTAACTCGTTTAGTTGACTATCGTGTTGGCTGGGACCCTACCCGACAAATGCTCATAGCACCTTATTTAGTAGTATTTGTCACCATAGCAACTTTCTTAAAATATCTTCCTAGCTCAATTCGTCAAGGTGGTTTGCCTTTTCTATTGGGTTTTATTGGGGTATTATATGCTTTTTTGATTGGTCTAGTTTACAATCAACCAATTCCAGTAATCCGGGGTTTTCTAGACTGGATAAGTCCGATTATTTTCGCTTTTCACTTATTTATAAATTGGCGCGATTATCCCAGTTATCGGCAAAACATTCAGCGGGTATTTCTCTGGTGTGTATTGCTGATAGGAACTTACGGTATCTATCAATTTGTCGTCGCCCCTGAGTGGGATCGATTTTGGTTAATAGAATCAAAACTTTTTACCAGTTCTGGAAATCCTGTACCTTTTGGAATGCGTGTTTGGAGTACACTGCATTCAGTCGGGCCATTTGGTGCAGTCATGCAAGCTGGACTTTTATTATTATTCACCAGTTCCGGCCCTTTAATTTTTCCAGCTTCAGCGGTGGGATATTTATCATTTTTGCTATCACAAGCAAGGACTAATTGGGGTGGTTGGTTATTTGGAGTAATTATGATCATCGGTTCGGTTAAAGCCAGAATTCAAATGCGCTTAATTACAATCATTTTAGTAATGGCCATATGTGTTGTTCCCTTGCTGACTATAGAACCAATTAACAAAGTTGTGACTTCTAGGTTAGAAACTTTTACTAATTTGCAAGCCGATGGTAGCTTAAAGGATAGATCAGGGAGTTATAACAGAAACCTGGGTTTAGCCCTGACTAATAGTTTCGGGAACGGTTTAGGAAATATCTGGAAAGTCAATGAAAAAACGGGACAAATAGAAGTAGTTGTCATTGATAGTGGGATTTTAGATATGTTTTTTACATTGGGTTGGTTGGGAGGCATTCCTTATATGGGTGCATTAATCTTAATGATTATTACTGTTAGCCAATATACTGAAGCCCGGTTTGATAGTTTTGTCAGTGCTGCCCGTGCTATTGCTATTAGTTCTTGTACACAACTAATTATTGGTAGCGGAATGCTGAGTGTTTCCGGGATGATTTTGTGGGGATTTTTTGCGATGGCAATGGCAGCACATAAATATTATCAACATCAAGGAATAAAAACTTAAATAACAGACAAAATAAGTAAGTCAAAATTTTTTTACTCATCCAAATTTATCTGTGCTTAAAACATAAAACCAGGATTTTTGTCAGAAATATCCACTATAAAGCTATTAGGTTAAAATTATGAAAGTTATGGTTATCATGCCATTAGCCGAACAACGAGGCGGTGGTGAAATGATGTTTTTAGATTTGATGCAGCAGGGACGTAATGCCAATGTCGAGTGGTTGGCGATATTTTTAGAAGACGGCCCAATGGTAGAACAGGTGAGAAGCCTGGGCATTGATACGCGAGTTGTGATCAGCGGTCGTTTGCGTCAAATTCACCGATTTATTGCAACTATTTTGCGGATAGCAGCGATCGCTCGTCAAGAAAGTGTAGATGCGATCGTTAACTGGATGTGGATTACCCATATTTCTGGTGGTTTAGCGGCAATGTTCGCCGGTTTACCAGCCCTATGGTATCAATTAGAAGTTCCTTATGATCAAACTTGGTTAGTCCGGTTGGCGACTTTAATCCCAGCCCAAGCAATTGTTACTCTCTCAAAAGATGGTCAACAAGCACAAGCACAGATTTGGCCTCACAGACCAACTCCTTTAGTTTATCCTGGTGTAGCCTTAGATAGATTTGATCCTACTGTTTTGCCATCTCCCCTAGAAGCGAGAAAAAAACTAGGTTTGCCCTTAAATGTGCCTTTAATTGGCATTGTTGGCCGCTTGCAACGCTGGAAAGGAATGCACGTTTTGATAGAGGCAATGCCCCAAGTCTTACAAAAATATCCTGATGCCCATTGTGTTGTAGTTGGTGGTAAACATGATTTTGAACCAGATTATGAGGAATTATTAAATAAACAAATCACTGACTTGGAATTAACTGACAGAGTGATTATGGCAGGGTTACAGCGCAATGTTCCCGAATGGGTGCAAGCAATGGATATATTTGTCCATGCTTCTGATAAAGAGCCGTTTGGAATTGTGATTATTGAGGCTATGGCATTAGGTAAACCTGTCATTGCTGGCAATGCTGGTGGTCCCACGGAGATTATCACCGACGGTGTAGATGGACTTTTAACAGCTTACGACGATGCCAATGCCCTCACACAAGCCATTCTGCGCTATCTTGACGACCAAGAATTTGCCCAGTCTGCGGGCATAGCCGCACGACAACGCGCTCTCCAGTTTTCTACCCAACGTTATGCCCAAAACTTTATTAATACCATAGGCGATATAATGCCTAATGTTGTTGAAGAATCTGCAAAAAGACTTCCTCTATAAAGGAAGCATTCAATTTTATAGGATGATTATTTAATTCGTGAACAACAAGATCCTCGATTTCTTGAAGAAGTCGGGGATCTGAGTCTTAATATGTAAGCATTCAGCTATCAGTGGTCAGCAGTCAGCTAAAACCGGATTTTAGGGGTTTTGAAGTGGGGAGACTGACATCAGTAATTAATATTCAGAATGCTTATCAATTCAATTCTTGCTGATAGCTGATAACTGAAGGCTGAATGCTTACCTTGATATTTTCTTTTTTCTAGCAAATTTTGTTACCTATGAGGTGTTTATGAATCGAATTAACAGAGTGGCAATTGTGGGAGGAAGTCACGGTAATGAGTTAACAGGAGTATATTTAGTTAAAAAATTTCAGGAGAATAAAAATTTAATTATTAGACCAAGTTTTCAAACTTTGGCATTATTGGGAAATCTCAAAGCTATTGCTAAAGGGAGAAGATATATTGAGAAAGATTTAAACCGCTGCTTCTATAGTCAAGATTTGCTAGATACAACGGTTTCGACCTATGAAGATTTAAGAGCTAAAGAAATTAAACAACTATTACAATCAGAGAATCAAGAATTTGTAGATACAATCATTGATTTACATACAACTACAGCAAACATGGGTTTATGTATTATTTTGGGAAATCAACATCCTTTTTTACTCAAATTAGCTGCGGATTTAAGTGCAAATAATCCTTTAGTAAAAGTCTATATTCATGAACAACAAAAAAGCAGTGGGTTTCTCCGTTCCTTGTGTAATTTTGGTTTTGCCATTGAAGTTGGTGCTGTACCCCAGGGAATTTTAAATGCTGAATTATTTCAACAAACAGAGCAGCTTATTTATAATATTTTAGATTATTTTGAAGAATATAACCAAGGTAAAAATTCTCTAAAAAATCCTACGCTAACAGTTTATAAATCAATTGGTAGTATTGATTATCCTCGCAATGAAGCCGGGGAAATTCAAGCGATGATTCACCCCCAACTTCAGTTTAAAGATTATGAACCCCTACATCCAGGTGATCCTATTTTTATGACTTTCGCAGGTGAAGAAATTTTGTATCAAGGAGATTCTATTGTTTATCCTATTTTTATCAATGAAGCTGCTTATTATGAGAAAGGAATTGCTATGCACATTAGCACCAAGGAATTAATTCAGATTGGCGAATTCTCTGGGTTCTATGACTTTGATGATATTGTCTAATCTCATTAATTCACGGTATATAACTAATGTTTCTTCATTCACCCGTGCGGCACTAAATCTTGCTAGATTTTGTTGAGCGCGGAATTTCCACTGATCTAAGAGTTGGCAATCGCTCAGTAATTGTGTTAAAGCATTAGCTAAGGTAGGAATATCTTTAGGTGGCACTAAAATCCCAGCTTGACTATGATCTAAAGTTTCCGGAATGCCATCTACATCACTGGCTATAATTGCACAACCAGCTTCCCGCGCTTCTGTTAACACTAAGCCAAAGGATTCGCAGTGTGAAGCCAGCACAAAGATATCTGTTGCTAACATATAGCGTTGCGGTTCTGACTGGAATCCTTCAAAATGAATGCGATTACTAAAAGCTGTACTTTGTGCCATGGCCTCGAACAGAGGACGATCTGGTCCATCTCCTACTAAATATAAATGTGCTTGGGGAAAATCTGTGGCAACTATTTTAAATGCCTCAATTAACTCATAAATACCTTTACGGTTATACATTCCAGCTACAGTAGTTATAGATGGACTTGCCAGTGCTAGAGGTTGATAATCTTGAAGGCTTTTATGCCGAGGACTTCCTAAAGTACCGTTGCTGACTACTCGCAACTTTCTTGCCGGAATACCCCGTCGAATCATGGAATTAGCTACGGCATTACTGACTGCAATTACCTGATCTGCTAATCCCATGAGTACCGCACTATGTTGAAATTCATTATGGACAGTAGAAACTAAATGATATTCTCTATTCTTCCGAAAAATCCCTGCTAAAATAGCTCCTGTCATCATATGTACATGAACAATATCCGGTTGGAACTCTTTAATTATCTGGCGATAATCCCAAATGGCTTTAATAAGATTTAATGGTGTGCGGCACTGATTTAATTGAAAATGGCAAATACCATGATTTGCTAATAATTTTTCATATTCTCCACCAGCAGAGGCTACAGCAACATCAAGACCACTTTTTGCTTGCAAACAAGCTAAGTCTACAGCTACATTGACAATTCCATTACCGATTTCTTGAACATGATTAGTAATATGTAGAATTCGCATTTAAAGATTCTCCACAGTAATTATTTACAGCAAATATTTAGATAAATATGATTTCAGGGTATAGCCACAAATAACCTTTAACCCTGATATCTCATTTAATTAGTCAAGATTCAGATTTAAAAAATATTTCGTCTGAATTTAAAAATCTCTTAATGAATCCATGAGGTAGCATCTGAATTTGGGAAGGATAGGCGGCGATAGCTTTTTCTTTCTTCTCTTTTACTGAAGTAATTGAAAAGCGATAAGCTGCCGCAATATCTTGTAATTTCAAAAGAATAAATAATGGCGATCGCCAGAATACCCAAACAGGATATTGGAATATGTCTACTGTGATTTTGCATTGGCTAATTGCCTCTTTCACTAAGTTATAAGTAGCCTCATGATCTTGATGACAATCTTTGCGGTGAGGTACATAAACTTCCCCTGGTTGATAAAACTGGAGGAGTTGAGAAATTTGATTAATTACCTCTTGCCTGGCTGCTATATTTAACCCTGATAAACTGCCATCTCGCTGATTAAAAAAATGAATTTCTGAAGTGTTTACTCCTAAAATATTCAACGCTGTCAAAGATTCTTGTTGCCGAATATGGATAATTTGATTTTGAATATGTGGATCTGAGCCATGAGAACCTCTCCCATCGGTTAAGAAAGTTACAGCTACTGGTATTCCCTGTTCTCTTTTCCTGGCAATCATGCCTCCACAAGCAAAGGTTTCATCATCTTGATGAGGAGAAAAAACTATTACTGACTTTTCAGAAAATTTTAAAGGCTGACTTCCCCAACGCAAAATCCACCATGAAACTAAACTGCAATGAATATATTGCATCTGATTGAGTAATGATTTAGAAATTATTTTTTCTAATAACATTAGTGCTTTCTTATTATTCATAATTCTAAATTAATTCAAAATAAAAGTAAATTTTTGTTGCTTGAAACCATTTGTATAACGCATCAATAACTCCTTTGAATTTATTGATAAATATAACTATTTTTATGATAGGCAAATATTGGCAGGGCTTATTTATTTTTTTAATGAATTTATGCCTAAAATATGAAGCCTGGACAAACATAAATTAGGCTTTACATAATAATTGCCCTTGATTTTATTTTAATTACATTTCAAATAATAAAAAGTCACCTGTGCAACACAAAAGAAAGTGATTTGATCGCAAATTTTATGTATTTAGACTAAACAATTATTGGGTTTCTAAAAATATAAAAAATTAACCCCCCAATTTCTTGAATAAACTGGGGAGTTTCAGGTTTAAAGATGATTCAAGACTATTCTTCCCTCCTGCTAATTCTTCCTCCTGAATCCTAGCCCTAACGAAAAGACTTTTAACGCTGCGGTATCAGCAAGCCCTATATATCAAATAGTAAATTGATAGATAAGTACCTTTCCTTTCCAATTTTCTTCTACAAATACGAGATATTCACCATTAGTCCGACGAAAAGCACGGATACCATGGGGAATATCAATCCAGCCACTTTCCTCACCAACTTCTTTCCCTGGAGTCATCTTTTTCACGAATTCTCCTGTGGCAGCTTTATAAACATATACCTCTGCGGTTTTTACAGTGACGGCAAACACATAATCACTAGCTATACTTATGGCTGCGGTAGAAACTTCGCGCTTACCAGTGATGTCATAAGGAACTACAGTTCGCCATTTAGGAGTGCGATTTCCTTGACTCCAATTATCAAAGCGGACAATTTCCGAGCCGACAACTCCAGTGTCGTCACCAAATGCGGGATGTTCTGTGGTAAAGCCTGACAAATACATAGTATCTGTTTCTGGAAAATACTCAATCCGTCGCAAGTCGTTAAAGATGCTAGGAGTCTTGAGTTTTTGCATCGAACTATAGGTATAAATGGGGTTTCCTTTATTATCTATTCCCTGCAAAGGATAACGACGAATACCATCTTCAGTTCGCAAAGTTTTCCAAACATCACCTTTACTATCTACCCACCAACCTCCTACATAGGGATAATCTTGACTACTCTCATATTCATTTTTTTCAAATGCACCATTACCATTACTATCACGCCAAATCCACTCTCCTTTGACAGGTTGATAGGGTGGCCAATTTCCACTAATAGATTTACTCCCTTCCTTTGTACCCACAAACATCGCAGCAGGAATGGCAATTTTACCGTCTGTATTTGGTTGAAAACGATAAACTTGTAAAAAACTACTGTACATATCTGTCAGGAATAAAAAAGGTTTTCCTTGAATCCGACGCACAAAAGTTCCATCTGGGGATGTATGTAGACGGGGATCTTGAGCATATTTAAAGGGATTGATTGTGTAGGCTTTATAAGTCCACTGTTTACCAGCAGGCTGACTATAATCCATCACATATTGTTCTTGTTTGGTGAATACATTAACACCATCTGTTTGGGGATCAGTATCGGCATTATCTACAAATATTAATCCTAGTAATTGCCATTGTATTTGTCCTGATGGAGAAAATTTCCTTAAATCTGTTCCTGATTTATTGAAACCATTACTATTTATATAGAAATTACCTGTGGCATCTGTACCAACTCCTGTAATGCCATAAAGTTTTGATGTTTTGACTTCTCCAGGGACACCACTAAAAATACCGTTTTTATCGCCAAAAGTATCTACACGAACTGGCTGATTATTAATATTATAAATCACCACTTGTTGATTTATACCATTGTCTGCTACTAACAATCTGCCTCGATTATCAATGGCTAATGCTGATGGTTGCTCAATATCTGTAATTTGTTGGGATAATTTCTGCCCTGTCTGAGAATAATTGACAATTTTCCCTGGTGTGTTACTTTTTTTATTTTGAATAATCCACAAGTTACCTTTCTTATCAATCGTGATATTGCCTGGATTGGTAATAGTAAAACTATTTAATTCCTCCATTGTTTCGGTATTATAAACCCGAACAATATTTTCAGCAGCATTGCTGACAAATAGTTTATTATCTACTGTGGCTAATCCAGTGACTTGATGGCTTTTGCTGGTAATTAACATACTTTTATCCCAGCCGTTTCCTTTCCCAAAAGGTGCAGGTTTTCCTTTTAAGTCATAACGTCTGACACAATACCAATTTTGATCTTTTGGCGGATAATCTTCTTTACTTTGATCCATTCCCCCTTGAGACATAGCAATATAAATATATTTGCTGTTGACTGTGATTGCTTTACCACCTCCACGATTCCAACCATGAGTATCTTCAAGGCTCAAAATTGGTTTACCATCTTTATATATTCCTGCTTCATGACCTGCTTCATCCCAAATGCTATTTGTATAAATAGTCCCATCATCTTGGACATACATTCCTTCTATATTGTTTTGTACTCGTAATTTACCATTACCAATTGTATTTCCTAACCAAGAAGTGATATAGCTAACTTCAGAACTTTTGGCTATTTCAGGTTTTTGAACTTTTGGAACTGTTTTAGATATTTCAGGTTTTTGAACTTTTGGAACTGTTTTAGATATTGCAGGTGTTTGAATTTTTGGAACTGTTTTAGATATTTTAGGCGTTTTAGTTGTGGCTAAATCCATAGTCATTCCCGCGAATGTTACTATTAGTCCACAGGTTACAGCTAGTAAAATATTGAAGATTATTTTTTTTCGCAAATATCTAGTCCGAACTAAACCATTCAGATATCGGTGGACTTTGTGGCGATTTTTATTAAACTGCGTAAATAATTTATTGTTCATAGTTTCATAGTAATGTTTTAGTTAATTAATTAATCATCACTTAAAAGCTTTTAGAGTTTCCTGTTGTGATTTTGAATTTTTAACTCTTAATTTTGATTTGTGGTACTAGCTTCTAAATTCTTACCTATAAACTAACAAATAAATATAAGTCTGCATATTATTTCATCAAAACTTTATGAATAAAACATATTTTTAAAATAAATAAATTATACTCAATATATAAATGCTGATACTGCTCAGATAAAATTTTTATTTGTTAATCAATAAAAATAGTGATATTTCATACATTATTAGCAAGAAAATAATGCTGTTTTTATAGACAATTCCTCTAAATTTATGCTATTTAACTCAATTTATCTTTTTTAAAATCCAGTATAATATTTATCATTAGTAATATTTCTTAGTTCATAAAAAACCCTTGCCAATCAAATATTGACAGGTTAATAGTGATTATTTAGCAATAAAATATTTTTTATATTTAAACTGGTTTTAATTTTCAGCCTTGTATTAGAAGATCATGCTGAAAATAAATTATCTTCGCATAAGCAAAATAAATAAAAGCATAAATCAAAATAACTAATCTCAATTTATCTATGAAAGGAGATAACTACATGAAAAATAAAGATATCAAATTAAATTCAGTATCTGCATCTATTTTAACTTTAGGTATGGGTTGGTTTCCTAAAAATCCTGGAGGATTAGAAAGGTATATTTATGAACTGACTCATCAATTAGCAGCCCATGAAGATCAAGTAGAATTATGTGGAGTTGGTTTACCAATAGATGCAAAGAATACACATATTAAATTAACTAATTTAGCTGATCCAGATAGTAAAATTAGTTCTAGGCTATGGTCAATTCGGAATAATTTTCAGAAAACAAGACTAAGTAAGCCTGACGCTATTAATCTCCATTTTGCATTATATAGCTTTCCAATTTTAGATATTTTACCCAAAGGAATACCAGTTACTTTTAACTTTCATGGTCCTTGGGCTTCGGAAAGTCAAGAAGAAGTAGTTAATAAAAAATTTAGCATTTGGCTAAAAAAACAGCTAATAGAACAAAGCACTTATAATCGGTGCGATCGCTTTATTGTTCTTAGTAAAGCTTTTGGTCAGATTTTACATCAACAATACCAAATTCCCTGGCAGAAAATTCACATCATTCCTGGTGGAGTTGATATTGATCATTTTCGGAATAATTTATCACGTCAAGAGGCCAGAATAAAACTCGGTTGGCCCACTAATCAGCCTATATTATTTACTTCCCGTCGCTTAGTTCATCGCATGGGAATTGATAAGTTATTACAAGCTATAGCTACGATTAAATCGGGAATTCCTGATATTTGGTTAGCTATAGCTGGTCGTGGTCATATCCAAGCCTTACTTCAACAACAAGCCAGAGAATTAGGTTTGGAAAATAATGTAAAATTTTTAGGGTTTTTACCGGAAAATGATTTACCTCTAGCCTATCAAGCGGCTGATTTAACTGTTATGCCTAGTCAATCTTTTGAAGGTTTTGGATTAGCTATTCTGGAATCTTTAGCCTGTGGTACTCCTGTTTTATGTACACCTGTGGGGGGAATGCCAGAAATTTTACAGGGATTTTCTCCAGAGTTAATTACTGAAACGATTACTGTTGAAAGCATTGCTGATAAATTAGCACAAATCATGTTAGGTAAACTACCTTTACCTTCCAGAGAAGAATGTCGTAATTACACAATTAAACATTATGATTGGACGAATATTGCTCAACAAGTGCGGCAGGTTCTCTTAGCTTAAATCAATATTAACCATAGAGATTGTATGAAAATTTTATTCTTAGACCAAAGTGGTAAACCTGGTGGTGCTGAATTGTGTTTAGTGGATATTGCTAAACCTTATGGTCAAAATGCCTTGGTTGGTTTATTTGCAAATGGTGATTTTAGGAAATTACTCGAAGAAAATCAAATTCCTGTGGAGGTTTTAACAAATCAGGCGATTAAAGTTAGTAAACAAAGTGGGTTATTCCAAGCATTAGGAAGTTTAGGACAAATCACCCCTTTAATTAATCAGGTCTTTCAACGCGCTCAACAATATGATTTAATCTATGCTAATACTCAAAAAGCCTTGGTGGTGGGGGCAATAGCCAGTTTTTTAGCTCGTCGTCCTTTGGTTTATCATTTACATGATATTCTTTCTACAGAACATTTTAGTAACACCAATCTCCGGGTTGCTGTGAATTTAATTAACCGTTGTGCTGCTTTGGTAATTGCTAATTCTCAAGCTAGTAAAACGGCATTTTTACAAGCTGGAGGAAAACCGGATCTAGTTCAGGTTGTTTATAATGGTTTTGCAGCAAAAGATTATGAAGCTGATGAATTAAAAGTTAGAGAATTAAGAAAAAATTTAGGATTAGATGATAAATTTGTTGTCGGACATTTTAGCCGTCTTTCTCCTTGGAAAGGACAGCATATTTTAATTGAGGCAGTTTCTCAATGTCCGTCCAATGTAGTAGTAATATTAGTTGGTGATGCTTTATTTGGTGAACATGAATATGTCAAAGATTTACATCAAAAAGTTACTGCCTTGGGGCTAGAAAATCGAGTTAAGTTTTTAGGTTTTCGTGGGGATATTCCCCAATTAATGGCAGTTTGTGATGTGGTTGCCCATACTTCCACTGCACCTGAACCTTTTGGGAGGGTTATTGTTGAAGCTATGCTGTGCGGTAAACCTGTGGTTGCTGCTGAAGCTGGAGGTGCAATGGAATTAGTGGAAGATGGTATTAATGGTTTTTTAGTCACTCCTGGGAAATCTCAAGAATTAGCAACGGTGATTAATAATTGTTGGCAAGAATCTGCAAAAACTGCGAAGATTGCTAATTATGCTAGGATTAGTGCTAGTGAACGTTTTGATGGCAAGATTATTAATCAGCAAATTCAAGAATTGCTGAAGTCAATCATCCTAAATAAATAATATTTGTTTTTTTCAACGTTAGCGTTCACGTAGTGTGCCGTATCCCTGCGGGAGCCGGAGGCATCAGGCATAGCGTGGCGTAAGCCATACCACAAAGGCACAGAGAGTGCAGAGGTAGAGAAAAAGGAGGTGTTATTTATTTGCTAGGCTTGGGCGTTCACATCTTATTTCGGAACGCTATATACTATGTAATGTATGGGTGGAAAAATTCCGCCTCTATAAATTAATAAATTTTAAAGTGAATTCTTGTGGCACAAGTTGTATTAGAAAACGTTTATAAAAGTTTTACTTCCCGCAGTGGGGAAGGGGCAAAAACGCAACAAGATGGCACAGATGGTGTCAGTGTTTTGCGACGGATTAATTTAACTATTGCTGATGGTGAGTTCATGGTGCTGGTGGGCCCCTCTGGTTGCGGTAAAAGCACTTTGCTGAGGTTAATCGCTGGCTTGGAAGTGATGACTGGTGGTAATATTTCGGTGGGAGATCGCTTGATTAATGATTTACCCCCCAAAGCTAGAGACATCGCTATGGTGTTTCAAAATTATGCTCTCTATCCTCACATGACTGTATATGACAACATCGCTTTTGGTTTACGTCGTCAGTTTGGTGATGAAGAAGTCGGGAAAAAACCACTTACTCAATGGGGCGAAAATCTACTGGTAGGGTTGACAAAAAAGTTACCCAAGGGATTGCGTTATATTTCTCCCAAAGAAAAAATTGTTGATGAACGTGTGCAAAAAGTTGCGACTTTGTTACAAATTGAGGCTTTGTTAAATCGTTTACCCAAACAACTTTCTGGGGGACAAAGACAACGGGTAGCATTAGGAAGGGCAATCGCCCGTAATCCGCAAGTATTCTTAATGGATGAACCATTATCTAATTTAGATGCTAAATTACGGGCTGAAACTCGCAGTCAAATTGTTAAATTGCAACATCAGTTGGGAACAACGACGATTTATGTCACCCATGATCAAACTGAAGCTATGACAATGGGCGATCGCATTGCGATTATGTCAGAGGGTAAAATCCAGCAAGTTGCCGCTCCATTAGAACTATATAACCGTCCGGCTAATTGTTTTGTCGCTGAATTTATCGGTTCTCCACCCATGAATTTTATCTCCGTGGAGTTTCACGCACCTTTATTAATTACCCATGCTAACTTTCGCTTTACCCTATCAAGTGTCTGGGAAGGTGCATTACAACCTTATGACGGGCAAACTTTAATTTTGGGTATTCGTCCAGAACATCTAATTTTAGGTGTACCTGCTACCAAAAATTTACCAGTCAAAGTAGATTTAGTAGAAAATTTAGGAAACGATACTTTTCTATCTGTAAAAATTACTGATCCTGATTTACAAAATCTAGATGGACAACCTTTACAAGTTAGAGTTCCACCCGATAGATCCATAAATATAGATGAGCAACTTTGGTTATCATTTGTACCTGATAAACTGCACTTTTTTGATCCGAAAACCGAGTTAGCAATATTTCCAAAATAGAGTCTAAAGAGATAGAAACATCAAAAACTTATTTACTTTTAGCTGTTGGGGAAATTATGGATTTTTTGGGGGCATAAAAATGTACTCCTACTTTTTTGGCTATTTCTGTAGGTAAACAAATGATATCACCATTTTTACGTCTGCATAAATCTGCTCCTGATACATAAGGTTTTTCCCATTTGTCCCAACTTAAGACTGCGGGAAGAGTCAGGGCTTCTGAAACTTCTGAAACTTCTGAAACTTTTTCTTCATCTGTTGATACAATTGGTTCAGGATAACTACCAGCGTGAGCTTTATTTGTTGTCATAGATAAGCTGGTTAATATCACTAAGCTGGGGGAGATAATCCATTTCATAAGCAGTTGAGTTAGTTTCATGTTTTTTACTTGTTATCTAGGAGTAAAATTTGGCAAATTGCGGCTGAAATTGCTAATTATAGCAGTAAAAATTATGGTTAGAAAATTTTAATAAAGATATTGATTTTGAATGATCTTGTCTCCTGTTTTAATATAATAGTATGTTCTTAAAGTTACTTTAATTTGAAATTTATGTCTTAATTATTACTATTCTCTAGCTATTTGCCTACAGTAATTTTACTTAAAATTTGTATATCCCCAATTTCTTAGAGAAATCAGGGATCTGGTGTTTGAAGTCAGTAAAAATAATTAAGAAGAAGTATTTTTCAATGCTGACCAACTACTGGCAATAGGCATTCTCCACCCAGTCCCAAAAGCGCGGTCGGTAATTTTTAATCCCGGTGCAGCTTGTCGCCGTTTAAACTCAGCACGGGATAACAGTTGTAACACTCTATCAACAATTATCGGGTTATGACCTGCGGTAACAATTTGTGTTGCTGATTGATGTTGATGAATGAAACGGTGCAGAATATCGTCTAAAATTTCATAAGCTGGAAGAGAATCTTGGTCAACTTGACCCGGTTTGAGTTCCGCACTTGGGGCTTTGGTGAGAATATTTTGGGGAATAACTTCTTTTTGGTGATGAGAATTTAACCATTTGCAGATAGAATAAACGCGGGTTTTAGGAACGTCTGCAATTACCGACAAACCCCCATTCATGTCACCATAAAGGGTACAGTAACCAACAGCAACTTCTGATTTATTGCCAGTAGATAAAAGCAGATAACCGAATTTATTAGAAATTGCCATTAATAAATTACCACGAATTCGAGATTGGAGATTTTCCTCCGCAATTCCAAATTCTGTACCTGAAAATAACTCACTGAGGGAATTATCAAAACTTTGCATTAATTCCCCAATCGGTAAAATTTGGGTTTTAATATATAAATTTGCTGCCAATGCTAAAGCATCACTAATAGAATGTTCCGAACTATAGGGAGAAGGCATTAAGACACCAATCACATTTTCTTGACCTAATGCCGCAGTGGCAATAGCCGCGACTAATGCCGAATCAACTCCTCCACTTAACCCCAACAGAACTTTAGAAAAGTGACATTTACCAACATAATCTTTGACTCCCAAAACCAAAGCATTCCAAATTTCTTCATCTTCAGATTCATCAGCAGGGGAAATATCACCTAACTCTAAATCTTGTTGATTGGAATTAAATTCAACTGTGAGAAAATCAGATCCAAAACCCTTAGCCCGACAGACAATTTCACCTTGTTTATTTAAAGCAAAACTCCGACCATCAAAAATTAAATCATCATTTCCGCCAACTTGGTTTGTATAAATAATCGGCTGTTGAAAATTAATTACACTATGTTTTAACATTGCTTCCCGCAGATGTTGTTTACCAACAGTATAGGGTGAAGCAGATAAATTAACAATTAAATCTACTCCTAAATTTGCTAAATCAGCAATAGGATTAACAGCGTAACTCCGCTTACCCCAAAATTCCTCATCATTCCATAAATCTTCGCAAATTGTTACGCCAATTTTGAGATCATCTAATGTGAAATAATTGGCTTCTAGTCCATGTTCAAAATAACGATGTTCATCAAAAACATCGTAAGTTGGTAATAGCCGTTTATGGAAAAATTGCTGAATCTTACCATTTTCTAATAAAGCAATGCTATTAAATAAATTTTTACCCCCAGTAATATGCGCTTGGGAATTTTTAACCACAGTTCCCACTAATACAGCTAAATTTGCTGGTAAATCTTCAGCTAATTTTTGCAATGTGTGATCCATTGCTGTTATAAAACTAGGATTTAGTAATAAATCCCTGGGTGGATAACCACAAATAGATAATTCAGGTGTTAATAATAAACGGACACCTGTTGATGCTGCTTGTTGTGACATTTCCAGAATTTTTTGAGCATTTCCAGGCAAGTCACCAATAATAGGATTAATTTGAGCGATAGCGATTTTCATAATTTATCTGCGTTTATTTGCGTTCATCTGCGTTCAATTACTCTTGCCTCTTTTCTTCCTTAAATAAACACCAAAGGTTTATCCTTAAACGGTGCAAATGCTGCCTTGTCAAACTTATACAAACTTGCAGGACGACCTGCACCTCGTGATACTTTAATTCCTGTATCTGATAAAAAACCTAATTTGAGTAACCGCGCTCGAAAATTAGAATAATCGGCAAAATTTTCGCCTAAAACGGTGGTATATAGTTGATATAAATCATTTAAAGTGAAAGTTTCTGGTAAGACTTCAAAAGCTACGGGACTATACTCTAATTTGTTTTTTAATCTTCTATGTCCATAGGTGATAATTTCATTGTGGTCAAATCCTAATTGTGGTAATTGTTTGACAGGATACCAAGCAATACCAGCGACTTTATCCGCAATTAATTCTGCTTCTTCAAATCTGACTAAGGCAAAGTAACTAACTGATAAATAACGGACTCCATAACTATCAATTTGTTCTCTGGGGTCACGCTTTGGACCACCAAAAGTATATAGTTGTTCTAAATAAAGATTATTCACCTTTATTTTCTCAGCCATAATGCGATAAGCAGCATCTTCTAAGGATTCTCCTTGACGGACTAAAGTACCAGGAAGACTCCAAGAATTTAAAAATGGTTCTTGCTGTCGCATGACTAAAAGAACTAACAGCCGATTTTGGGCAGTATCTACAGAAAAAATCACATTATCAACACCAACTTTAAAGTCAGCTAAAGGTTGTTGATTGATGGAGTTTAGAATCTTTTTTTGGTTACGTATTGGCATTCGTACAAATGCTGTTGATGAATATAGGCAATGACGGGAGGTGTGAGAGTATTAATATCTCCTTGTTCACGAAAAGCAGTAGAGGAAACATCTAAACCAATTAAATTAGCAATGGCAATTTTTCCGCCAATTTTTTTCACGTTTTCTAAACTAGAATCATCTATTACATATCCTGGTCTAGGAATTACGAGTAATTGCACTTGTTGTAATAAATCTTTAACATGATACCACCGGGGTAATTGACTCACTAAATCAGCACCAATTACTAAGGTATATTCAACATTTTCACCCCACTGTAATTTTGCTTTACCTACAGTTTCTAAAGTTTTCCAACTACTCAAATCTTGTTCTAAAGCAATATTTTGTCTAAAAACATTGATATCTTTAATCAACAGTTCTAACATTGCTGCCCGATGAGGTAAAGGCGTTTGTTGGGACTTGAGGGGATTATCCGCAGCCCACACAGCTACCCAATCATAACGTTCAGATAACCATTTGAGAATTATTAAATGTCCAGCAGTTGGTGGATCAGCACTTGTACCAAATAAAGCAATTTTCATCATATTTTCTGTAGGGGCGGGGTTTCCCCGTCCATTTAGTTAATTCTGTTTCTTTTTGTTTTTTCTGTCAATTTTTGCAATGATTCTGAAATTTCAATTTTAACAGAAATAGGATTTTCTAATCTTCGTGTTTCTTCTGGCAAACTCATCACAGAAGCCGCAGTTCGTTGGCGAATTATAGTTAAAGTTTCTGGCACTTGCAATTGTTTACCTGCTTGCATAAATAACTGCAATAAAGGTTTGGCATTTCCAGAATTTTCAGCTATTAAACCCAATCTATCTTTCTTTAATTTACCATCTATAAAGGAGCGGAAAATTTGTTTTTTACCTGGATAAGTGAATTTACCAATTGATTCTTTCATTACAGGAATTTCATCAATATCCACAAGTTTATAAACGCCATTTACAGGTGAACCTGTCACTAATTTCGTCCCTAATCCATAACCATCAATTTCTGCTCCTGCGGTTTTAAGTCGGCTAATTTCCCATTCATCTAAATCGCCACTAGCGAAAATTGATATATTAGGTAATAGCGATCGCACTTGTTTTGATAAACTAACTAAATCCCCAGAATCTAACCTGACTCCAGATAATTTTAAGTTTCCTGAATTGACTTTTTCTGCTAATTTTTCAGCAGCGCGAACCGTGTCATAAGTATCAATTAATAATGGCGCACCGGGAAAATATTGATGAAATGCTGTAAAAGCTTGTTCTTCACTCCCTTCTAATGCTGATAAAGCCATGACTAAAGCGTGTGCCATTGTACCACTTGGTTTTTGTCCTAGCTGTAGCGCAGCTAACACATTAGAAGTGGCATCTAAACCACCTGCCAAAGCTGCCCGTGCAGCCCATAGCGAGGCTTGGGGGCTAAAAGCCCTGCGCGTGCCAAATTCTAAAAGTGTAGCTTTTTCTCCGGCTATATCCCGTAATCTTGCCGCTCTAGTCGCAATTAAAGTTTGGTAATTAAGAGTATTTAAAAGATATGTTTCTACTATCTGCGCTTGCCATAAAGGTGCTTCTACTCGCAGCATGGGTTCATTGGCAAATACCGCTGTTCCTTCGGGAACTGCCCACACATCTCCAGTAAAACAACCTTCTCTTAAAAGTTGCCAAAAACGCTGATTTGCATGGGTAAAAATGCCCGTTTCTTGCAAAGCTGCAATTTGAGCATCATTAAACCGGAATTTAGTTAAATATTCCAAAGCTTGTGCTAAACCCATGGCTATTAAATAGCCAAAACCATCAGGTAAGCGTCTGACAAATAATTCAAAACTGGATTTTTTTTGTTCTATACCTTCACCCACATAACAAGCTGCCATTGTTAGCTGATAAAGATCAGTTAGCAAGCTGTAATCTTCAGAACTGAGATTTAGTTCTGGGTGCTGATAGCTTTTATTTTCATACTCTATATCTGGGAAAGTTGTCATTTGAGATTTCCCTACCAAGAATGCTGCTCTATTTATGGTAATATTCACCATAAATAATGTCAAGGCCTAGTGAATAAATAATCCTAAATTGCCCAAAAGCCTATATTTACAAGGGAGTTAAGCTATTATTTTGCGATTATTTTATATTTCTTAATAGTACAAACTATTATTTTGCTCTGGAAATACCCAATTATAAATTTTCGGTTACAATTAGAATTAAATAAAAAAGTTAGAGAAATCACAATTATAAAGTATTGCAAAGTTATCTAAAAAAAGATGATGTTTAGTATAGATATATGGAGAATATTAGCAAATAGATAATGACAGGATTACAGTAAAAATATCACCGATAAAAAAAGTGAAAAAGGGGCTTAATATTATGGCTATCTCCAAAATGTTTGTTAATATGGCTCAATTTGTTTCTGAAGCCTTTATGCGGATTTTTACCCCTGCCAATGATGCTTATCCTGTGATTGGGGTACAGCCTTTTACAGGTAGTATATGTAAAAAAGGTAAGGCAGGTTGGTAGATATTAACTTAGTAACACTTAAGATTCTCCTTAAAAATATCTCAAAAAAAGATCCCTAACTTCTCCAAGAAGTCGGGGATCTAAATCTTTTTAAAACTCAAATCTAACCACCTATTTCTCGCAGCATTGTTTGTACTCTCTCTGCTCCTTCTGTGTCATTTCCCCGCCGATACAAATCTAATGCTTTTCTCAAAACTTTGTTTGCTTGTGGAGTCTGCCGTTTTTGTTTAAACATTGAACCAATTAACTCATAGGTACGGGGATTATTTTTATCTAGATTAACTGCTTGTTCATAAGCCCACAAAGCTGATGGATAATCACCTAAGCTAGTTTGAGCAACTCCTAATCCTAAATAAGCGTTAAGATTATTCCGATTTAATTGGATAGCGCGACGGTAAGCTTCTTTTGCACCTTTGTTATCTCTCGTACTACTTTTGATATAACCCACAGCATAGTAAAAATCACTATTATTAGGATTAATGGCAATAGCTCGACGATAAGCAGCTAAGGCTGAGGGGAAATTGCCTTGTTGAGTATGTAAATAGCCAATACCCGCATGAATTCTTTCATTTTTGGGAGCTAGTTGTGCGGCTTGTTGATAAACAGCGATCGCTCCATTATAATCTTTAGAATCTACCAGTCTTTTTCCCTCTTCTATGAGGTTTTTTAACTCTGTATTATTAGCTTGTACCACTAAGACATCAGCTTTTACGACTATAGGTATGCTAGTAAATAAACATCCTAATAATAAGGCAGTTAACACAAGTGATGTTTTTTTGTACATAGTAAATTTTCCTAAATTCTCTTAAACCGTTTTTATTCGTACATTAAAACAAAAATATTGATCTTTGTAATCTGTATTTATTCACATTCCGGAAATATCAATAATTTCTTCAATTAATCAACACATTCAGGATTATAGCAATGAATTAATACTTTCGCCAACGGATACCGATAAATTATCATGCAAGTATCTTGATTATTAAAGCAATTGACAAAATTTATTCTTACTCCTGAGTATTTATTATATATGTGTTATTTTTAGTTGTATGCTATTGTGCATATAATTTGCACGATAAATTATTGATTTTCACTAATTTCTACTTGTCTAGTTCCTCAATAATAAATATATGCTGCTAACTACTACTGACGTAATCCAAGGTGCTGTAATTCAATCATATCTAGGTATTGTTACAGCAGAGGTTGTCTATGGTAGCAATTTTCTGCGGGATTTTTTAGCGAGTATTCGGGATATTGTTGGTGGCCGCACTGGCAGCTACGAACGTCTTTTTGAAGAGGGACAACGCAAAGCAATGGAAGAATTAGAACAAAGAGCGCAACGCTTAGGAGCAGATGCTGTTGTGGGTATCGCCGTTGACACAGGCACAATTAATGTTGATCAATCTGGTGTTTTATTAGTAATTACAGCCACAGGTACAGCCGTCAAAATTCGTTAATATTTTCCTAATTTTGTAATTTTTCACTTTTTGCTCCTCTAGCCAATTTATGACTAAAGAAATAGGAAATAACTCTTTCTAGTGATAGAGACTGAGAATTATAATTAGCGATTTAATTTTAAACATAAGCATAAAAAAGAGCGTTGAGAAGAAAGAATTCAAAACAGAGGATTTTTTCTGGGCAAATATACAATACATAAGCAACTTTGCTGCAATAGCAAGGGAGAAAAATAGCTATGTCATACGTAAATCGGGTAGGGGAGGAAATTAGTTCTCCTGAGTCTTTGATAGCCAGTAGAGTAACTGAATATCGAGACCGCGTGCGTTGGGGTCCAATCATTTCCGGGGTGCTAGTGGCTTTAGCAACGCAATTAATATTGAGTTCCTTTTTTAATGCCCTTGGTGCAGGGAGAATTGCCGAATCCTTAAACCCAAGAACAATTGCCCCGGCTATTATTAGTAATGTCGGAATTTGGTCAACAATCGCGTTATTACTGTCTCTATTTATTGGGGCTTGGATAACAACCCGTGCTTGCGGACCCATGCACAGAGACACAGCAATACTCAATGGTGCAATTCTTTGGGCAACAACTCTAGCACTTAGCTCTTTTCTATTAGCAAATGGAGTCTGGGGTGCTTTTGGTGTGGTGGCTTATAATGCAGCACTAGTTATTAATCAACTACAGCAACAAGGTAATGTTATAGCACCCAATGTACCTATCTTAACTGCTGAACAAACTCGTGATATTGCTGCTGCAACTTCAAGAACTTTATGGTTTTATGTTTTTGGTTCTTTATTAGGTTTACTTACTTCTTTAGTGGGAGCAGTAGCAGGTGCGCGGACCACAGCTAGAACTAATAATTACAATTCTTGATTGAATCTTGATTGAAAAATTATAACTTCGGTAAAACTTGTTGGACTTTTCCTTGATTGAGAGTTGCAAAATACAGTTCAATTCCAAGATCAGGATAGCGACTGCGAATTGATGAATAGGCACGACTTAAATAATCTGTATGTACTTGCAACTCTCGTTCTGGATCTTTACTTAAATTAGGATCAATCATCATTGCATAAGCTCCACAATCTTGATGATCAATAATCATAACTTTGTTGATATGATGGAGTTTATAGGAGATATCTAACTGATCCCAAAATGCTTCAGCATCAGATTGGTGTGGGAATCCTGTGACAGCCAGAGAAGCACCTGCTAAGGCTGTCCAATCATATTCGTCAGTTAGATTTTTATTCCTTAAAAAATAGCGTTCTGCTGTCAAAAACCGAAAATCAATACAACTGAGAACTAAAGCTTTTGTTTGATGAACTTCGGCGTTAGCTGGTTTCGCTGATTGCAGGACAGTAAAGGCTACTACTGCGGGAAGGAAAGATTTAAGAAAGTGACGACGACTAGAACAGCAAAGACATTGATTGATAGTTTTGTTCATGTTTTATCAGTCATTTAATTCCATTAATTCTTTTGATTTTAAATCAGTTGCGCCCGGTTGCAAACATTCGACAATCTGGGGAGAGATAGAACAAATAGCATCTGTGGTTGTTTCAAAACAATTGGACAAACCAATGATTTTCAATAATCCTGAACGTTCCAGCAGTTGTTTAACTTCCGGTTGTAAACCTGTGAGAATTAAGCGGCAATTATGGCGTTCTAAGTCATGGTAAATATCCTCTAAAGCCACTAACCCAGTCGTATCCATATTTGGCACAAACCGCAACCGCAGAATTAAATATTTTACTTCTGGTTCATCTCGAAGAAAGGTGGCAAATCTCTCCGCAGCCCCAAAAAATACCGGACCATCTACCCGATAAACAGCAATTTCTTTCCCTAATTCCAGGGGAGTTCCGGGGGGAAATACTTCGGTTTCGGGAATCTTCACCAAGCTTAAATCGCTCATACGTTTGATGAACAAAGCACCGGCAGCAATTAATCCTACTTCTACAGCGAGAACTAAGTCAAATAAGATTGTTACCAACCAAGTCAAAATCATCACCGCAAAGTCGGAATAGGTAGCCCGCATTAATAAACCAATGGCTTCCCACTCAATCATTCTCACACTAACTACCATGAGAATTCCCGCTAATGCTGCTAGGGGAATCTGCGCGGCTAAAGGTGCTAAAGTTAGCACGATCATGGCTAATGCAACGCCGTGAATGACTCCAGATAGTCGGGTTTTTCCCCCAGAACGGACATTCACCGCAGTTCGCGCAATTGCCCCGGTGGCGGGAATACCACCAAAAAATGGGACAATGATATTTGCTAACCCTTGACCAATTAATTCGCTATCACTATTATGTTTCTCACTGACAGTCATACCGTCAGCTACAACCGCTGATAATAAAGATTCAATACTTCCCAGTGCTGCTAAAGCCAAAGCTGGATTAATCAGTTCTCGAATGACAGTAAAATCATTCCAATGGGGAATCCCTTGAGGCATGGGTAAAGATTGGGGAATCGCGCCAATTGTGGGAACATTGAGATGAAAATAAGTAGCTATTCCCGTCGCTAACACCAACCCCACCAAAGAACTGGGTATTATATTATTAATCTTCGGCCATAAAACAGTAGTCACAATTACCACAATTGCCAGTCCCACTGCTGCCCAATTTACAGCTTCTACATGAGTTAAACTTTGCCAAACTCCCGGCAAAAAATGTTCACTTCGGGGTAATTTTAAACCAAAGAAATTATTTAATTGACCACAAAAAATAATGACAGCAATCCCATTAGTAAAACCTGCTGTCACTGGATAGGGAATAAACTTCACTAATTGTCCCAGTTTAGCCACACCCAAAGCAATTTGGATAATACCAGCCATTACTCCCGCAATCCAAACTTTCTCAATTCCGTATTTAGCAACAATTCCCACCAAAACCACCGCCATTGCCCCTGTTGGTCCGGTAATTTGGACTGGAGAACCGCCAAACATAGCCGCCACAATCCCCGCCACAATAGCAGTATAGAGTCCCGCCTTGGGTTCAACTCCACTAGCGACAGCAAAAGCCAACGCCAAAGGCAAAGCGACTACTGCTGCTGTTAATCCTCCCGTCAAATCGCCACGCAGACTACTAAACCAGCTCCTCAGACGCAAAAGCTTTGATTCTTCGATAGTATCAGCAATCGCCATATTGTTATTTTCAACTTTTATACACAATTTGCAGTTATTCTACTACCAATTGCATAAAGATGATTATTCCTTACTATTGACTTGGTAATAGTTAATATTTAAATATCATCCTACTTGTCCTATTCCAACTAAAATTCAACTAAAAAACATCAGCTTGAAGTTAGATAATCTTAATTAAATCTACCACTTTAGAAATGCTTCTTCAATCCCTTTTTCTCTTCTAACTTTGGCATCAATTTCAAACCAAGTAATAATTTGCTTAGTTGTCAACTCCTCAATAGAAACATCATATTCCTTGGCAATATGTTGTAAAATCCGCAAAGAAGAAATTGTCAATCTAGTTAAAAATTTCTCAGGAGAAGACAACAAAGCCGCATCAACTTGAGCGGATTCTTCTGAAGATAAAAATTGGGTTGATGATTGATTAGGGGCGATATCCATAAAAATTCAAAATTCTGTTTAATTGCCTTTCTACCATTAAATCATATTATTGTCACCCCTGAGCAATAAAAGCCGAGCAATAAGTAACTCAACCTTAAAAAACATAATACCTAGATCACCGATTTCTTAATTTAATCAGGAAATTTGTGTTTTTAACCAACTCCGAAAATTCTTAATCATTGACATTTCACCCACTTGTAAACTAGAAGCTAAAAACTGAGGAACTTCTGTATTTAAAGGTAAATTCGCAAAGGTTGGCGAACCATTGCAAGGAATATATTTATCATCAGATAAACTATAAATTTGCATCACAGGTTCATCATAACGCCAAACTTCAGGAACACCTAAAGCTAAATAAATCGGTAATTTATCAATAGAAGAACTAGCATAATCAACTTCTATGACTAAATCAGGTGGAGGATCTTGAGTTAAATCTAAACTGGTTTTATTTCTCATGATTGGTTCATTTTGAATATAGAAACTAGAATCAGGTTCTACACCTCTAGCTAAATCTTCTCTTTTACAAGTTAATGAACCAGTGCTTTTGACATTGAGATTTAACTCTTCAACTAAAACAATAATTAGATTTTGTAACAAACGGTTATTGTGTTCATGGGGCATTAATGGAGTCATAATTTCTAATATTCCCTGATTATATGTAAACCTGTTATGACGATCATCACCTGTTTCTAATAAAATTCGTTCAAAAGTATTCCAAGAAATATTATGGAGGATAACGCTATTGGTGTGAGTGTCGCTGTGAGTAGGTGCTAGAATTACCATAGAAATTCACCTCGCAGTTTTAATTGTTCTATTATATCACTTTAGGGAATATGGAAAATTCTCCTTAAAAACTAATTTAAAAGTTCTATCAGTTCATCTTTAGTTAAATCTGCATCTCGAATTATTTTTACTAATAAACCTTTTCCGATAGTTTTACCACTATGAGAAGGAATAGAAACAACTCGATTATCTTCATGTTTCATTCTTACATGACTTCCCTTTTGTCTGACTATATAAAAACCTGCTTTTTCTAATGCAGCAATCAGTTCTTCTCCTGTAATTGTTGGTAATTTAGTCATGACAATACTACTTTTTGCACACCAATAAATTCAGTTATTGATTCCTCTTCTAGTTCTTCTAAACACATTTCAATAACTTCTTTAATATTTTGCATGAGTTCATCAATAGTTTCTCCTTGACTATAACAGGCTTTAAGTTGGGGAACTTCACCAATATATATTCCATCTTCATCTCTTTCAATTACTACATAAAATTCTTTGTTTTTCATGGTTTTATTTGTCATTGCGATAGTTTACTAATAAAGTTAGCAATATTAGATTTTCATTATAACACAGACAAAATATCCCCGACTTCTTAATTTAATCTTTGGTAAATAATGATAATTCATCAAAGAAGTCGGAAATCTGGGTATCAGTAATTTCATCATTTTGGTTTTTTGCTTCTTTCCCAAGCTTTTGATGCTGGAGGAGGTGATGATGGCTTTTCTATAATTTCAATAATTGTAGTAATAACTTGATGAAGTTTATCATCTTTGAGTTTTCCAATGTACCGAATTACGTTACTTTTATCAACCGTCGCAATAATATTAGGGCGAATATAACAAGGACTTAAATTTAATTTACCAACTCTAAAATCTTGATCTTCTAGTTTAATTTCATAATCTCGTCCTGGTTTACTGGTAATAGGACAAATTATAATATTATTATTGTCCGATTCAGTTATAACTAAAGCTGGTCGTTTTTTTGTGGTAGATGTATCAGAAAAAGGAAAAGGAACAGATATCACATCACCTTTAATTAAATGTTCTATAGATCCTTCCATGCTTCGTCTTCCTCTGGATTAAGCCAAACTTTATTTAAAGATGATTCACTAATTTCTAAAAATTCTTTAACCAATATTTTATCATCATCTATATCAACAGTTTGTAAATTTTTAATTACTGCTAATGGCAGTCCAGTTAGTTTGACGATAAAATCTAATTCAATACCTTCGCGTAACATATTTACAGCAACTTGGGTTAAACCTTGCTGTAAACCTTTTTCCCATGCTTCTTGTAATGTTTGCGCTGGAATTGATAGGTTGGTCATATTCTTTATATTTATGTAGTTAGATTTTTGGAACTTGATTATATTGTATCATAGTCTTTATCATATACAATTTCAATTTTTTCCATTTCTTGGATGAGGATATCTTTAGTTTTATCATAGTCAAAATTATCATCTATTTGAAACTTTTTTTGACATAAAGATAGTAGTTCATCTATTTGGAATTCTCGCTTGGCAAAACATTTCGTTAGCAAGCGTAAAATTTGACTATCTTCCTGATCATGAAATGGTGTAACGCCACCTTTCTCCTCCACATAACCATAGCTTAATCTATGTAGAATTTTAACGTCATCTTTACACCATGTTGTAATACGAGAAATCGCTGTTGGAGAAATTATACCAATATAACAACAGTTACCCATTTTTTGAAGGCTATCTTGCAAATAATCCTGGTATGATTCTAAATTTTCTCGAAAATATGGTGTGCGTTCTTCTACCGTTTTTCCTATTTCAGAAAGTAAGTTTGACGAATATGTTAAAAAGTCTTCGTCAGGGTAGAGATTATCTTGTTCTAAGGAATCAATATCTATTTCGACTAATGCTCTCTTATTTCCAGTATTAGCACTGCTAATACTAGAAAAGTATGGTGCATAAGCATTACTTAAATAAACAGCGTCCTTTCTTGATTCATAAGAATTGGACTCAGGCATAGACCAATTACCATTTCCAGAACGTCTGGGTAACAATCCTTGACTTAAAATGCGGGGAACATTTTCAAAACTTGTGCCGTGGTAAAGAAACATTAACCTACTCCTGGAAAAATTACTTCACTATTTTACAATATTAAGATAATTTTGCAAATATTGGAAAAATTTGATAGGTTAACCAACCTAAAAATAAGCCTAACCAAGATGTACAAAGTAAAATTAAAAATTTATGCCATTGGCTGAAATATTTTTCTATTTCTTTAATACAAGTAAAGATAAAAAGAATATTCAAAAACCAAAACATAATAAAAGCCACAAGTGCTATCCAACTGTATTTTACACCCCACATCTGAGCGAAAATAAGAGTCTCCATCGGAACTACTACCAAAGTCCACAATATTACCCAAACAAGAGTCCAACGATAATAAACCGTCCAAATCACAGCCAAACAAAAAGACATCCAGGACAATAATAAAAACAAATCTTTACCAGCAGGTGCTAATAGCAGTCCCATTATTAAATAATATAAACTCATGACTACTAACCAAAACAAAGGAATATTATTAATTTTTTTATTTTGTTGTTGAGAATTATTAGTACCTACAATAACAGGAACAGTTTTCTCAGTCCTAATTGTTTGATGTTCTATTTTCTGACTAACCTGATAAACCTGATGACTAAAATCAGGCAATAACTTTAACCATTCCCTCATAGACTGCGGACGATATTCCGCCTCTAAATTCATACCTTTAAGAATTGCCAGATTCAACTCATCACTAATACTAACAACAAATTTATTAGGATAAATTAAAGGTTTATTATATAATTTTCTATCCAGCGAACTTTCAGGACGTTTACCTGTAACCGCATAATATAAAGAAGCAGCCAGAGTATAAACATCAATTGTTACTTGTCTATTACCTCCCATTTGTTCATAAGGTGCAAAAGCAATATTAGCAGGATGATTAGAAGTAAAATATCCATCTTGGGGCATTATTTCCCCAGCAATACCAAAGTCAATTAATACAGCTTTGCCATTTTTTTGTACCATAATATTACCAGGGTGTGCATCCCGATGAACTAAACCCTGATGATGAACAAAAATTAAAGCCTCTCCAATTTGTTTTATATATCCTACCGCTTCTAATTCCGGTAATGCTCCCTTGTTTTGGACTAAATTAAATAAACTTTCACCGGGTACAAAGTCCATTACTAAACAATATGTTTTACCATCTTCAAATAATTCTGTTACACGGACAATATTCGGGTGTGGTTGTTGAGAAAGTTGTGCTAATTTGCGTCCTTCTTGAATAAATCTTTTTACATAATTGGGGTATTCAGAATCATTTTTTAGGATTTCATTCGGCGTTTTTATAACTACCCACTGCTTTAAAAGTGTATGTTGTGCTTGATACGTAATTCCAAAACCACCTTCTCCCAGGACTTTTTCTATAACGTATCTTCCACCCTGTAATTTATACCCCTTTTGCCAAACCATAGGTTAAAAATGCCCAAAAATAGTTATGTACATTTTCGCACAGTCGGGTATGATTTGGGTAGATATGCTAATTTTTCGATTCTCCCGCAATATCTTGAATTAACAATTATTGGTAAAGTAATTATTGTGTATATGATGATTAAAATTAAATTGAAATATCCATAAAATCCAAAAATTCACACCCTTTCAATTCTTAAACTGTAGGGGTTTAACACCGCAAAACCCCAATCAATTAATTGTCAAATCATCTATTTTCATCCCACATCCACAACAAAAATAACCGACTTCCTTATCTGCGTCTATCCGCGTTCATCTGCGTTCAATTACTTCCACCCAACCACCTAACTTTTTTCCACCAAATAACCACAACGATGTTCACCATGAATCAACCAGTGAGTCCGTTCCACAGTACAATCTGGGAGAATAGCCGCAAACATTTCCAATTCATGACCACAAACGCTGGGAAAAGATTCCGCAACATCAGAAATAGCGCAGGTATGTTCCACAAAAATAAATCTTTCCGCACCACTAGCATCTGATTCCACAGCGTGAAACTCCGCCATAAAACCTTCAGCTTTTCGCAATTCTATCAAAGTTGCGACCCGTTCCTGCAAAGAACCAGTACCCACTTTTCCCCGATATTCTTGGGCTTTGCGTTCCCACTGTTTCCGTAAAATAGACTTTACTTGGTCACGTCCCACAGTTTCCGCTAAAGTGTCCAAGAGAGAAACCGCAAACTCGCCATAACCATCATTTAAGCGGTTAGCACTTTTTTGTAAGTGTGATCTTCCCCCCCGACTCAAGTGATAAAGGTGCTGGGGTCTGCCCATACTCGGCTGTTCTGATACCGAATATATAACTAGCTCCTCCGTCTCTAAATCCTTTAAATGACGGCGAATCGCTTGGGGACTGACATCGAAAAAGTTCGCCAACTCAACAGCCGTTGCTTGTGAGTGTTTTAATAGATACTCTAGGATATCTTGCTTAGTTGAGGTCTGCTGGGTGGTCGCCATCTTCTTTACTAGACGCTTCGCAAACGTCCCAAAATAAAAAACTTTTTTTCTGAAAATTTAACTTAAACAACATTGTTGTTGTTAATCTATCGTACAATGAGAATAGATTAAACAACAGCCGAGTTGTTTTAGTCGTTAAACCTATTCTAGCAGTCCTGTTAGGAATCGGTAACAGAAAACGGGAATTAGCTTTTTGCAGCCCGTCGCCCGTCCTTTAAAGAGAACACAAGAGAACCGATGAGCGCATCCGTCACCACCTTAGTCAACCAACCTTACAAGTACGGCTTTGTTACCGATATTGAAGCCGATACTATCCCTCGTGGGTTAAGCGAAGACGTTGTTCGCCTAATTTCCGCCAAAAAGAATGAGCCGGAATTCATGCTGGAATATCGCCTCCGCGCATATCACCAATGGCTGAAAATGACAGAACCAACTTGGTCTCATGTCCAATATCCGCCTATTAATTATCAGGATATTATTTATTATTCCGCACCGAAACAAAAGAAAGCAAAACTCAACAGTTTAGATGAAGTTGATCCAACTTTATTGGAAACCTTTGCAAAATTAGGTATTCCTTTAAATGAACAAAAGCGATTAACTAATGTTGCTGTTGATGCGATTTTTGATAGTGTTTCAGTTGCGACTACATATAAAGAAAAACTTGCCAAAGAAGGCGTAATTTTCTGTTCTTTTTCGGAAGCTTTACAAGAACACCCAGAATTAATTAAAAAATATTTGGGTAGCGTTGTTCCCATTGCTGATAATTATTTCGCAGCTTTAAATGCGGCTGTATTTAGTGATGGTTCTTTCGTTTATATTCCCAAAGGCTTAAAATGTCCAATGGAATTGTCTACATATTTCCGTATTAACACCGGAGATACAGGACAATTTGAACGGACTTTAATTGTCGCCGAAGAAGGTAGTTATGTTTCTTATTTAGAAGGTTGTACAGCACCAATGTACGACAGCAACCAATTACACGCAGCAGTTGTCGAATTGGTGGCTTTAGATAATGCGGAAATTAAATATTCTACCGTGCAAAACTGGTACGCTGGTGATGTTAATGGTAAAGGCGGAATTTACAACTTTGTAACTAAACGTGGTTTGTGTCAAGGTGTCAATTCTAAGATTTCTTGGACTCAAGTAGAAACCGGTTCAGCTATTACTTGGAAATATCCTAGTTGTGTGTTGATTGGTGATAATTCTGTGGGTGAATTTTACTCGGTTGCATTAACAAATAATATGCAGCAAGCTGATACTGGAAGTAAGATGATTCACGTTGGTAAAAATACCCGCAGTACAATTATTTCTAAGGGGATTTCTGCTGGTAAATCTAGCAATAGTTACCGGGGTTTGGTGAAGATTAATCCTACTGCTAAGGGTGCGAGAAATTATTCTCAATGTGATTCGATGCTAATTGGGGATAATGCTCAAGCTAATACTTTTCCTTATATTCAAGTTCAGAATAATACGGGAAAGGTAGAACATGAAGCTTCTACTTCTAAAATTGGTGAAGATCAATTGTTCTTTTTTGCTCAACGGGGTATTTCTTCGGAAGATGCTATTTCGATGATGATTAGCGGTTTCTGTAAGGATGTTTTTAATCAGCTTCCTATGGAGTTTGCTGTTGAGGCTGATAAGTTGTTGAGTTTGAAGTTGGAAGGTAGTGTGGGTTAAGAGAAATTAACCACGAAGAAGCGAAGAACACGAAGAAAGAAAAGAGAAGAAAGAACATGATTGTTGAGAATAGTGGTTTGATTTTGTCGGTTAAGGATTTGACGGCTGATGTTGATGGAACTCCGATTTTGAAGGGGTTGAATTTGCAGGTTCGCGCTGGGGAAGTTCACGCGATTATGGGACCTAATGGTTCTGGAAAAAGTACGTTTTCTAAGGTTTTGGCGGGACATCCAGCTTATACTGTTACTGGTGGTGAGGTGGTTTTCCAAGGACAAAATCTTTTGGAAATGGAAGCTGCGGAAAGAGCTAGGGGTGGTGTGTTTTTAGCTTTTCAATATCCTCTAGAAATTCCCGGTGTGAGTAATTTGGATTTTCTGCGGGTGGCTTATAATTCTCGTCAGAAAGCTAGAGGTTTGGAAGAGGTTGACGCTTTCGATTTTGATGATTTGGTTGAGGAAAAGTTGGATGTTGTGAAGATGAATTCTTCTTTTCTTAACCGCAGTGTGAATGAGGGTTTTTCTGGTGGGGAAAAGAAGCGGAATGAAATTCTGCAAATGGCGATTTTAGAACCAAAGTTGGCGATTTTAGATGAAACTGATTCTGGTTTGGATATTGATGCTTTGAAAATTGTTGCTAATGGCGTTAATCAATTAACCAATGCTGAAAATGCGACAATTATGATTACTCACTATCAGCGTCTCCTCGATTATATTGTCCCTGATTTTGTTCATGTTATGGCACAAGGACGTATTATCAGAAGTGGTGGTAAGGAGTTGGCGTTAGAGTTAGAATCTCGCGGTTATGATTGGGTTCTCGAAGAAGCTTTGGGAGTGGGTGTGTAATGTCTATTCCAGTTTCTCTTACTTCTATTCCTGATTCTCTATTAGATAGAGATGCTTTTTTGAGTGGTTTATTAAGTCGGGTAACTACCAAAAAATCAGATGGTTGGTTACAGGATTTGCGCGACGGTGCTGCTAATTGGGTTCGTCATTCTGTTATCCCCAATACCCGCGAGGAAGAATGGCGGTTTACTGATTTATCACCTTTGAAACAGGTAGATTTTAGTTTGGGGATGTTTAAAGAAACATCTTTAGAATCTTATATTTTACCTGAAGTTTCTCAGCGGTTAGTGTTTGTTAATGGTGTTTATGCACCTCATTTATCTAATACTGAAAATTTACCTTCTGGGTTAATTGTTGGTAATTTAGATGTTTTACCTGGTGAAGTTATTCAGGAATATTTAGCTCAATCAGAAGGTGCGAAGGAAGTTTTTACTGCTCTTAATACTGCGGCTTTAAATGATGTCGCGGTAGTATGGGTTGGTAAAAATGTGGTGGTGGAAACTCCCATTCATTTACTTTTTGTTTCTGTGTCGGGTGAGTCTGCGACTATTTCCCAACCTCGCGTTTTAGTAGTAGCTGAAAGTAATTCTCAGGTGAGTTTGATTGAAGATTATACGAACCACAGAGGCGCAGAGAGCGCAGAGAATGAGGTTTACTTTAATAATAGTGTGACGGAAATCTGGGTAAATGAAAATGCTCAGGTGAGTCACAATAGAATTGTGCGGGAAGGTAACGCGGCTTTTCATGTGGGAAAAACTGCTGTTACTCAGGCGCGATATAGTCGTTATAATTGTAATGCGGTGACTGTTGGTGGCAAAATTTCCCGTCACAATTTGGAGATTTTGCAAACTGGTGAGCAAACGGAAACGACGCTCAATGGTTTGACTGTGATTGCTGATAATCAATTGGCTGATACTCACAGTGCGTTATCTTTAAATCATCCTCATGGTGTGAGCAAACAGTTACATAAGTGCATTATAGGCGATCGCGCTCATGGTGTCTTCAATGGTAAGGTTTTTGTTCCTAAACCAGCGCAATTAACTAACGCATCTCAATTAAATCGCAATTTGCTATTATCATCTAAGTCGAGAATTGACACTAAACCTCAATTAGAAATTACTGCTGATAATGTTAAATGCGCTCACGGTGCTACTGTCAGTCAGTTGGAAGATGATCAAATATTCTACCTCCAAAGTCGCGGTATTGATGAAAATAATGCCCGCAAGTTATTAGTTAATGGTTTCGCAATGGAAGTTATTAACTTTATCCCTGTTGCTTCTTTGCGTGAGAGTTTGTTAAAAACTGTTACCAGTCTCACGAATAAGTAATTTTGCTTTTTTCCTTAGTTCGTAGTAAGCGATTTATCGCTTAAATGAAAGATTTTTAGGGCTAAAGTCCTAACTACGAACTTTTTACATTATAGATATTATTCTGAACTTCTTCTAAAAAATGACCATCACTTCTACCAAATCTCTCGCTGATAAAGTTCGCTCTGACTTCCCCATTTTACATCAGGAAGTTCACGGTAAACCCCTGGTTTATCTCGATAATGCGGCTACTTCTCAAAAGCCTTTATTCGTTTTAAATGCTTGGCGTGATTATTACGAACAATATAATTCTAATGTCCACCGTGGCGCACATTTTCTCAGCGGAAAAGCTACTGATGCTTATGAGGGTGCGCGTGATAAAGTTGCTAAATTTATTAATGCTAAATCACGCCAAGAAATTGTGTACACCCGCAACGCAACTGAAGCTATTAACTTAGTAGCTTATAGTTGGGGAATGAATAATTTACAGCCAGGAGATGAAATTATTCTCTCGGTAATGGAACATCATAGTAATATCGTTCCTTGGCAATTTGTGGCTCAAAAAACAGGTGCAGTATTGAAGTTTGTGGAGTTGACGGACGAAGAAACTTTTGATTTAGAACAGTTTAAAAAACTGATTTCTGAAAAAACAAAATTGGTGTCTATTGTCCATATTTCTAATACCTTGGGTTGCATAAATCCAGCTAAAGAAATAGCTGAAATTGCTCACAGATATGGTGCAAAATTCTTACTTGATGCTTGTCAAAGTGTCCCCCATACTCCTATTGATGTCCAATCACTTGACTGTGATTGGTTAGTAGCTTCTGGACATAAAATGTGCGCTCCCACTGGCATTGGCTTTTTATATGGTAAGTTGGAATTGTTAGAAGCAATGCCGCCATTTTTCGGTGGTGGTGAGATGATTGCAGAGGTATTTTTAGACCATTCTACCTATGCAGAATTACCCCATAAATTTGAAGCTGGTACACCGGCTATTGGGGAAGCGATCGCCCTTGGTGCAGCCATAGATTATCTTACTAATATCGGTATGGACAAAATCCATGCTTATGAAGCTGAATTAACTGCCTATTTATTCGAGCAATTATCGCAAATACCCCAAATTAGAATCTACGGACCCAAACCCGATGCTCAAGGGGAAGGGAGAGCCGCATTGGCAGCTTTTACAGCGGAGGGTGTTCACGCTAATGATTTAGCAACTTTGTTAGATCAAGAAGGTGTGGCCATCCGTTCTGGACATCATTGTACTCAACCATTACACCGTTATTTAAGTTTAACAGGAACTGCACGAGCAAGTTTATCTTTTTACAATACCCATGAAGAAATTGATGTTTTCATCAAGGCTTTGAAGGAGACTTTGGACTTTTTTGCTGGTGTGTTTGCTGATTAAATGTAGGGTGGGTATTTTCCCACCTTTTTCATTTAGTCAGGTCGAAGATAGTTGAGATTTTTGATTATCGCTGTATAGCTAAGGCCACGCTACCTATCGTTGATATATTGGAGCAGACCTTCACAAGCATCCATCAATAAATCAATGACTTGATTAAAACCCTCAACTCCCCCATAATACGGGTCTGGAACTTCCTTGAGACTGTGTCTGGAGCAAAAATCACACATTAACCTAACTTTAGAATGATATTGCCCAGAAGGGTCAACAGCTAAAATATCATCATAATTATTGCGATCCATTGCCAAAATCAAATCAAACTCTTGAAAGTCCAAGATTTGAAATTGCCGAGCTTGACCAAGGAGTTTAAATCCTAACTTATTCTCTGCTGCGGCACTCATGCGTCTATCCGGTGATGCACCGACGTGATAACTCGAAGTACCAGCCGAATCGCAAAGAATTGTTTTACTCAAACCCCCTTGGTCAATCAGATGATTCATAATATTCTCCGCCGATGGTGAGCGGCAAATATTACCAAGGCAAACAAACAGTAACTTATAAGGCATAATATTTAAATTTTTGTGTCAGTTGTCAGTTGTCAGTTGTCAGTTATTTTATGCTACTGACCACTGACTACTCACTATTGACTACATTCCAGGTAATTCCAGTCCGCTGGTTAGATCTTCCATCCGTTCCCGCATGGTTTCAGTAGACTTTTGATAGGCATCTTTCATCGCCGCAACAACTAAATCAGAAAGCACTTCTGCACCTTCTGCTAAAGCAGATGGAGCAATTTCCACTCGTTTGGGTTCTTGGTTGCCACTGACAATAACTTTCACAAGTCCACCACCAGATTCTCCTAGAATCTCCATTTGCTCCAATTCTTCTTGAAGACGCTTTGCACCTTCTTGAACTTGCTGCGCTTTTTGAAAAGCAGCGGCTAGTTCTTTCATTTTGCCTAAGCCAAAGCCAAATCCCTGTCCTTTTTCTGCCATAACTGGTTATCCGCCGTATGATTACTTACAAATCAAATTCAATTATAGATGCGATGAGTCATTAGTCATTGGTCATTAGTTATTGGATAACTTATTTACCCCTGTCTATTGCCTTTATTT
Source organism: Anabaena sp. UHCC 0187 (assembly GCF_009712035.1). Taxonomy (GTDB): domain Bacteria; phylum Cyanobacteriota; class Cyanobacteriia; order Cyanobacteriales; family Nostocaceae; genus Dolichospermum. The sequence continues at coordinate 393,073 of NZ_VILB01000011.1, forward strand.
AGCAAACTGCTGGAAACTCACCCAACATTTTCACTTCTGGTTCTAGCAAAATTGACCAGCGTTCTTGCACCTCATTTTGAATATGACGAATGAGGGAGAAAATATCACTGGCTTTAGCTCCACCCCGATTGACAATAAAATTAGCATGAAGTTGGGCAACTTGCGCTCCCCCTAATTGATAACCTTTGAGTCCAGTTTGTTCAATTAACCAACCAGCAGTATAAGGTTTAGGATTTCTAAACACACTTCCACAACTAGGATAGCTGTAAGGTTGGGTGCTGAGTCGGTGTTTTTTATGTTCCTTAGTTCTACCTGTCACTTGCACAGGATCTGCTCCTGGTTGGAGTTGGAAGGTGGCTTGAGTTACTACTCGCTTACCACCTTGTAGTAATGAACTCCGGTATGTGTAGCCTAATTCCTCTGGGGTGAGAGTTGCCAAAGTTCCATCTGGGGAAAGAACTTGGGCGCTAACTAACATATCTGCGATACAGCTATTATGCGCTCCAGCATTCATCACCACCGCACCGCCTACAGTTCCGGGAATACCCACAGACCATTCTAATCCTTCCCATCCTAAAGCGGCTGCTTCCCATGCTAAAGTAGGGATAGGTTCGCCTGCGGATATGGTTAATTGCCCTGTAGCTTGGTCAAAGTTTTTAGACCGGAGATGACGAGTAGCGATAACTAAACCGGGTATACCGCGATCGCTCACCAACAAATTAGAACCAGCACCTAATATGGTGACTGGTAAATCATTTTCTTTTGCATACTCAATACTTGCTTGTAAGGTTTCTAAATCGCGGGGAGCAACGTAGCATTCAGCCTCTCCCCCAACTCGATAAGAAGTGAACGCGGACAAGGAAGTATGGGTTCTGAGAGTACAGTTCGTTCCTGGTAAGTAAATTACTTTACTATTATCCACATCATCTTGAGTTTGCAGTTGTGGAGTCAAATCAGAAAATTTGCAGCTTTTGCCAAATACCTGGGAAGTTATCATCTTTACTTCAATTGGTGAATTTTTGACTTATGTGATTTATTTACCGTAAAAATCCGGTATTGCAGTTAACTTATCAAACCACTGCTTAAATGCTGTGATTACCCTAAGATGTGGCAATTGCAGGTTCGCTCATGGTAGTAATAAGTTCGGGAATAGCTTGATTCAAGTTACCCGCACCTAAAAACAGTGCCAAGTCTCCCGGACGGAGGTTTTGCAATAAAAATTCACTAACTAAAGGTAAAGTTGGTTGATAAACTACTTGAGCATTGTGTTTGCTAATTGCGGTGGCTAAATCCTCGCCACTGACTTGTCCTAAATCAGGTTCACCGGCACTGTAAATATCAGTCAGCACGACTAAATCAGCATGGGTGAAAGATTCAGCAAATTCTTCTAAAAACGTTAATGTCCGAGTATAACGATGGGGTTGGAAGATAGCAACTACCCTTTGCCCAGGTCTAGCTTGAAGACGGGCTGCGGCTAGAGTAGCACGAATTTCACTAGGATGATGAGCATAATCATCAATAAAAGTTACCCCAGCCGCCTCACCTCGAAACTCAAACCGTCGTCTTGCACCTTCAAAGGTAGCAATCCCTTTGGCAATGTCTCCAAATTCTAAGCCTAAGAATCTACCCACTGCTACTGCGGCTAGGGAATTGCTGAGGTTATGATGACTTAATAGCTGTAAATTTAATAAACCCAAGGCAATACCTTTTTCCCATACCAAAGCTGTTGTCCCATCAGCACGGTAATCTATATTGGTAACAGTGTAGTCAGCACCTTTCTCTGGGTAAAGACTATAGCTAATCGTTGGTTTCAGGCGCTCGCGCACTGTTTCACAATCAATACTACCCACCAAAGTTTTGCAACCTTGAGCAAAAGTTTGGAAAGTATCAACCACCTCTTCTAAACTTTCGTAATGATCAGGATGATCTAATTCAATATTAGTAATAATGCCAATTTCCGGAGCGTGTTTCACCAAAGAACCATCAGACTCATCTGTTTCCGCTACTAAATAACGGCTTGCTCCCATTCTAGCATTACCTTCCCACGCTTTGACTTCACCACCGACCAAAATCGTCGGATCAAGTCCAGTTTGCAAGAGCATATAACCAATCATACTACTAGTAGTAGTTTTGCCATGGGTTCCTGCCACACCAATACTGTAATAATCAGCAATCAAAGCCGCGAGAACATCAGAACGATGCCAAATAGGGCAACCTAATTCCAGCGCTGCTTTATATTCTAAATTATTAGCATTAATGGCTGTGGAACAAATCACTTGAGGCAAGGTTGTTTTTGCCGCAGACAATTTTTCTGGAGAAGTTGATAGTACGGCATCAGTCGCTACTTCAGCTAGAAAGAATTCCAAATTGCTGGCTTCTTGTCTACTAAAGATGTGAGCGCCCAGAGATTCTAACTTGTGCGTAATATGGTTAGGACGCAAGTCTGAACCGGATACTGGTAATTGGCGTTTGGTTAGAACATAAGCCAAAGCAGACATTCCAATCCCACCAATCCCAATGAAATGAAATGGTCTACCACTAAAATCTATAGAATTACTCATTTTATTCACCTCTTACACCACACCACACCAGAATCACATAAGACACGCGTATCATAACAGGATTTTGATTTTTACAGATACTAACTATCCCATCCAAAATATTCATCCCTGCTGAATGATTAAATTTTGACTTTAGTTTTGCTTGTTGAGTCAGATTATCCCCCGGTCGAAAATTCTTACTATTTCTAATCTGCCCTTATGATTATTCTGAAAATATCTGCTACATCGGGAAAGAAAATTTGGTAAATTTAAATACATTTTGTCATGACTCTTTTAGAACTAAGTACCATAGCTTTGGGTACAGCAACTTGCATTACTTGCCAAAAGCTTCAGTCGTAATTGACTACAATAGTACATTGGTAGTGAAACTATTATTCAATTTATAGAAATCATGATTGGGAACAGGGAACAGGGAACAGGGGAAGAATTTTCTTCTTCCTTCTTCTTCCTGACTCCTGACTCCTGACTCCTGACTCCTGACTATAAATTCTGTATTTTTTTGGGGATCTAAGACTTAATCGTTATAAATAGCCTCCCCCTTTGCGATATGATTGGGGTCAACGATATCAACTTATAGGCATAAATACAGAGGGCAAGACACTGTGATTAGAGTTGCAATTAACGGTTTCGGGCGCATTGGACGTAACTTTGCACGTTGCTGGGTAGGCAGAGAAAATAGCAATATCCAACTGGTCGGGATTAATGACACATCCGACCCTAGAACTAATGCTCACCTGCTTAGATATGACTCCATGTTAGGCAAGCTACATGGCGTAGATATTAGTGCTGATGATAACTCTATCACTCTTAATGGTAATACAGTTAAGTGCGTATCTGATCGCAACCCAGATAACTTGCCCTGGAAAGAGTGGGGAATTGACCTGGTTATCGAATCAACAGGGGTTTTTACCAGTAAAGAAGGGGCAATGAGGCACGTAAATGCCGGAGCTAAAAAGGTTCTGATTACAGCCCCCGGCAAAAATGAAGATGGTACTTTTGTGATCGGTGTAAATCATCATGATTATGACCACAACAAACATAACATCATCAGTAACGCCAGTTGTACAACCAACTGTTTAGCTCCCATTGCCAAGGTATTAGATGAAAAATTTGGGATCATCAAAGGCATAATGACCACTACCCACAGCTACACAGGTGATCAGCGTTTACTAGACGCTTCCCACCGTGATTTGCGTCGGGCTAGAGCAGCAGCTATCAACATTGTTCCCACCTCTACTGGTGCAGCCAAAGCGGTAGCTTTGGTACTTCCTCAATTGAAGGGTAAGCTAAATGGTGTCGCTTTACGTGTACCAACCCCTAACGTTTCCATGGTGGATTTTGTAGTGCAAACCGAGAAGCGCACTATTGCAGAAGAAGTTAACCAAGCTCTTAAAGAAGCTTCTGAAGGTTCTCTGAAAGGCATTTTGGGTTACACCGAATTGGAACTTGTGTCTTCTGACTATCAAGGTACAAATGAATCTTCTATCGTTGATGCCAGCTTGACTCTAGTTATGGGTAATGACATGGTGAAAGTTATGGCATGGTATGACAATGAGTGGGGTTATAGCCAACGTGTTCTTGATTTGGCTGAATTAGTAGCTGAAAAATGGGCATAATTTAGGTGACAGGTGAGAGGTGACAGTGAATATAGTTTACTGATCACTGATTAATGGAATGGGCGGGGAAACCCCGCCCCTACTGACCAAAATGTTGAAATCCCTGACTGAGACTGAGAACTTGGTCGGGGATTTCTGCTTTTTCATGGTGTAAAATTACTTTTGAACCTGGGTTAATAGTACCGATTATGGCTGCACCTGTGCCTAGTTTTTGCACTAATGCTAATGCAGGTTCTGCTGGTAGACATAAAACTAATTCAAAATCTTCGCCACCATAGAGGGCATATTCTAATGATTGCTTTGGTGTTAACCACCCTTCAAAAGCTGATGGTAAGGGTATTTGAGTAGATGCTATAACTGCACCGACGTTACTGGCTCGGCAAATTTGTAATATGGCATCTGCTAAACCATCGCTGCTATCCATACCGGAGATAGGAATAGGGCAGGGGGATGTGAGAATTTCCTTGAGGATAGATATTACATCTAAGCGGGGGTTGGGGCGTTGGTGGGCGGTGATGAGAGCCTGTTTTTGTTCAGGCTTGAGGTGGTGTCCTATTTCGGGGTGCAAGAGTATTTCTAAGCCTACACGAGAACCACCATGAGTGCCTGTGACGACTATCACATCTTCTAGTTGAGCTGTAGCACGACGGATAATAAAATTGGGGTTAGCTTGACCAAAGGCAGTAATTGCTAAAGTGGTAATAGGCGATCGCACAATATCACCACCAACTATCTTGACACCATACTTTTCTAAGCATCTTGTCATGCCCTGATATAGTCGCTCAACCCAATTTACAGTGACATCTCCAGGTAAACCTAGTCCGACAGTGATTCCCACCGGATTTGCCCCCATTGCTGCTAAATCGGATAAATTAGCCGCCGCAGCCCGCCAACCTGCATCCTCTGGAGAGGTGGTAACATCACTAAAATGCACGCCGTCAATGAGCATATCTGTGGTGACTATTAAAGATTGATTTGGCAAAGTTTCCAAAACTGCGGCATCATCACCAATGATATCTGCTGGACAAAAGCGTTGTAATCTTTCTAAAAGTCCTTGTTCACCAATATCTCGAACTCGCAGGGACGATAAATTACTATTCATTTATTTTGATCTGTATGGTTAAGAAATCGGGGATCTAATTTCCCCAAGACTATGATCAGCATGAATTTCAATTACCAAATCCACTGCTGATGATTTAACTAAAGGGTTAATGAATAATTCCGGGTGTAAAGCACGCCAAAAATAATTAACAAATTCTTCTATTTCTAAGTCAGTCATCCCTGATTTACCAGCAGCAATCATTTGTTTTTCCGCCTGCTTGCGCCATGCTAAGGAATAACGGTAATCTGTAGGATAAAGAACGATTAAACTATCTAATTTTTCCCACAGTGGTAAATAACTTTTCAGTTGATGATTCATATCAGAGGCAAATTTTCTATCTGCATCTGTAAGAATGGGTGATGGTGCAGTTAAGAACGCTGTGGGATTAATTGGTTTTACACCCACAAACCAGCCTTCAAACAGAACAATATCTACATTATTTGTGATAAATTCTGAAGTAGTGCGATCGCCTGCACCTCCATGGGCAGATTTATCAAATCTAGGAACTATGACAGGACTCTTGCTTTGATGAATCTGATCGAGTAAACTTAAAGCTAGGTGAATATCGTGGGTTCCGGGCGGACCACGCCAAACTAAACGGGAATCTTGCTGCATTAAAGTCAAGCGATCACTATAAGTTTTGTAAAAATCATCCAAAGACAAACTTAAAGTCCGGTATCCCAAGTGCTGGAGAATCAAAACCAGTATCCTGGACATTGTGGTTTTTCCAGTACCTTGTGAGCCTAAAATTCCTTGGATAAAGGGTTTCCCTAACTGTTGACGCTGTGCTGCAATTTGGATTCCCAAAGGTAGCCACAAGTCCCACAATACCTGTAACATTTCTTGAGCTTCTATTTCTAGGCTAGTTTGACAAAATTGACTAAAATCAGGCAAAACTAACTTCAGTAAATCCCCTCTCCTTTGCATAACTTCAGCCACATTATCAGAGGTAATGTTAAACACCTTGGCTCGCAAAGAATTTGCCAATGCTGCGGATTGTGCTAACACTTGCCAAGATGTATCCGTTGTCAAAATTTTACTTAGCCATTCGCTGCTCATAAAATCACGAACCCAGCTTAAACGCTTCTAGAAATAGACTGTAGATAAAACCAACCTTGAGATAGTTGAGTGTTTCCACCCAAAATGCTTGTCTAGCAAAAAAGCTGCGGCTATAAAATATCCTACTGGTAATTTCAGTCAGTAGCACTAAAAATGCCGCTACTACAATGTCTAATTCTGCCTTTTGTCCAGTAGTTGTTGATACTGCCGAGCCTAAAAAAAAACCAAACAGAAAACTAATTAGTAGTAGAGATAACCGCCGCCAAGGATTAAGAAACCATTGACTTAAGCTTCTGGCAATTGTTTCTAGTAGGTTATTCAGACGGGTATTTTGCATGATTAAGGGAGCAGGGGAGTAGAGGAACAGGGAACAGACAAGAGGTGTTGGGAGATTTTACTTTTCGTTACATATTTCTGTTTTTCTCTGTCCACCTACTTATTTATAATTTCGCTGGTTTCTATTTCAGAAAACCCTATGTAAACTCATTTAGTTCCTATTGGGGATCATTTGCAACCATCAGGTTTAGACTACAAAAAATCTTATTTCTAATCCATATCATTATGAAATATTCCACGTATCAGTATCGTAACTTCATTGTCGCTTTTTCTGCCTTGGGACTGATAGGGATCATAGCAGGATGCTTAGATATGAGTATATCCTTAGATTCTACAAATCCAGAAACAGCATCAACAGTCTCCGAAAAAACTCCATCTGTAGTTACAAACACTGGAAATAATGGGGATGAAATTAACATAGATAGTACACCAAGTGAATCAGTAGAATCAAGTCGCCAAAAAAATCAGTCTACGGTTGTAGCCTATCGGGTTGACTCGGATAGTAAAACCAAGGCGGCTGGATTGCTTCGCATGAGCAACAAAACTACTCAACCTGTACGTCTAGCATTATTAGCTAGACAATCATCTCAAAAAAGTGCTACTGCCAATAAAACTACATCTGATATTCCTGCTCATTGGGATTTTGCTCCTGAAGAAGGAAGCGAGAGAGGGTTAGTTTTATCCTTACCTCAAGCAAATTTAAGACTAAAGAAAGGTGATATTTTAGTAGCCTTTGCTCAAGATGGTTCTCGACGCTATTGGGGTCCCTATGTTGTGGGAGAAACTTCCTCCCCCCAATGGAATTCCCAAACTCAAGAATGGCAGTTGGTGTTACAAAATAGGTGATATTGGAGGAGTCAAAAGACTTTTTCCGCAAGCCCTAAGTATGAATTCATGAGTATAAAATTGAGTGTTACTGATAAAGTGGTTGATAAGTGGTTCAATAATTTAGAACAGCGTCCAGTCCTGGCTGTAGCTGTTTCGTCTCTGTGGTTACTAATAATTGGCTGGATAGCTTTTGGCTGGAATTTGGGTAATGTGGGCTTGATTGATGAAACTGAGCCACTATTTGCCGAAGCTTCCCGACAAATGCTGGTGACTGGTGATTGGATTACGCCGTTTTTTAATGGTGAAACTCGCTTTGATAAACCTGCTTTAATTTATTGGTGTCAAGCGATCGCTTACTCTATTATGGGGGTAAATGAATGGGCTGCCCGTATCCCCTCAGTATTGGCAGCAATGGGCGTAATTGCTTTGGCGTTTTATACTGTGCAGTGGTATTTTGCGAAAAAAGACGAATTAGAACAAGTTAGCAACTTACCCAGACGTTACTTTACAGCCGCCATTGCCGCAGCTTTAATGGCACTTAACCCAGAAATGATTGTTTGGGGCAGAACCGGGGTTTCCGATATGTTACTGACCGGCTGCATAGGTTCAACTTTGTTATGTTTCTTCCTGGGATATGCTCAGAATAATTCCCCAATCGTCATTGGTAATTGGCGATTTCCCAATAAGTGGTATTTAGCTTGTTATGTTTTAATTGCTGGGGCAATATTAACGAAAGGGCCTGTAGGTATTGTCTTACCAGGACTAATAATGATCGCCTTTGCCTTGTATGTAGGTAAATTTTGGGAACTTTGGCGGGAAATGCGGCCTATTTTGGGAATAGGGATAGTTTTAGTGCTATCACTTCCCTGGTATGTTTTAGTAACTTGGCGTAATGGCTGGAATTTTATTAATGCCTTTTTTGTTTATCACAACTTAGAACGGTTTACCGAAGTTGTTAATGGTCACTCAGCCCCTTGGTATTTTTACTTTTTAGTCGTATTGCTGGGCTTTGCACCATATTCAGTATACATCCCCGCCTCCCTAGCTAGAGTAAAATTTTGGCAGCGATCGCACTGGTTAGAGCAAGAACGCTTTCAACAGTTAGGTTTATTTGCCTGTTTATGGTTTCTGGGTGTATTTGGCTTTTTCACAATTTCCGTTACTAAACTGCCCAGTTATGTATTACCCTTAATGCCAGCAGCGGCGATTCTTGTGGCATTATTCTGGAGTGATCTTTTCCCCAGTTCACAAACTCTTACCCCCACCCCTTTAACCCCGCTCAAATCTTTACGCATCAGTGCTTGGGTAAATGTAGCCTTTCTGACATTTATTTCCATTGCCCTCTTTAACCTCACCCAAATTGTTGGGACTGATCCTGCTGCTCCTGAATTATATGCACAAATGGAGAAATCAGGCATACTCAAATTTGGGGGAATAATTTGGTTAATATCTACTGTGGCATCCGCTGTCCTAATATTAAGTCACCGTTACCGACAGATAATCATAATTAATTTAGTAGGATTTATCGCCTTTGTCTCTATTGCTTTAATACCTGCTGTTTTAATCATGGACCAACAGCGTCAACTGCCTCTGAGAGAATTATCAGCCCTAATTGTGGAATCAAAACAACCCAATGAAGAATTAATTATGGTTGGGTTTAAAAAACCTACCGTGACTTTTTACACCCATCAGAATGTTAATTACATCAAATTTTCCCAACAAGCTTTAGAATATATTCAAAAGCAAGCATCCCAAAACACTAGACCACCATCATTATTAATCCTAATTGAACAGAGAAAATTTCAAGAGATGGACTTACCACCAGATAATTACAAAAACCTAGCTACTAAAGGAGCTTATCATCTTATTCGCATTCCTTTAAAAACAGCCAAACAACAAAATTTCAACTTATCATAAACTATGATTCTTTTGATTTTGATGATTGATATGATGATTGTCATACTTAAATCATTGCCATCATATTAATCACATAAATCATAGTTTAATTGGCTAAAGCTTGATTTATCTGAGTTAATAGTTCTTCCATAGAAATAGAACGGGGTAATATTTGGGTAGCAATTCCCCGGACAGCAGTTTCTACAGAAGATGTATATCGCTGCTTCCGAGATTTTGCTACATTTCCATAATTTGGCTGATTTAATTTTTGGTCAAGTACCAAAATTGGGGGTAATGTCAACTGTAAATTACTCAATGCGTCTATAGCTTTTTGGACTTCTTGATTAATCGCAGTTTCATGCAAACAAATCAAAAGTAAATCAACACTTTTATGATTCACTTGTTGCAAAACTTCCGACCAACAACTGGCAATAGAAGCTCTAAAACCAGCAGTTTGTAAATATTGAATTAAAGCTTGAAACCACTCATATCCCCTATTAAGTTGCTCATCTTCAAAATTGATAAAAGAATTTTTGACTGCCGGAGAACCTTTGACAGGCTTACGTTTTATTTTGGCTAAATCATTAAGCATAGTTATATCTACCACTAAAATATTCACTGGGCAACAAATACCAGCAGCAATTTGTAATACAGATGATAAAGCATCTTGTTGATAATTATGACTATTATTTTTCTGAGTTAGGGGACTTAAACAAGGAAATACAGACAATCCTGGTATTTGAGAAGCCGCTAAAGTAGTAGCAACATCGCAAGTTACCAATGGTAGATTTGCCAATCTTTGATGTTTGGTTAATTGTTGTAGATAAGTGCCAGCAGTAGAAATTTGCATATCTAGTAATATGACATCAAACTGCCAAACTCGCGCTAACAAATCTGCTTGATCTAAATCATCTACTTCAATTACCCGATGTTCTCTCAGAGAAGGGTAGAGATTAACTGGTTCTAATTCTGGATTTACCAACCTGAGAATTCGCAGGGGGATATTCTTAGAATTGAACTCGTGATTTTTGATCCTAGAATGCTCAAATTCGGTGGTTGTTGATAATTTTTCTAAGAGTGATGCCAATGCCTGATGTTTGATTGGTAAGGTTAAAAAACCATCAGCCTGTTTAGTAAATGCTTGCTCCTTTTCTGCTGCTGTGGCTGTTACCATGACATGAATATGACGAGTTAAAACATCAGATTTAAGTAAAGTCATCACATCCCAACCGGAAAGTAAAGGCAGCAAAGGATTTAAAAATATCGCCTTTGGTTGTAAGCGTCGAGCCTTTTCTAGTGCCTCTGTTCCTGATCTAGCAATGACAACACGATAACCTAAACCTTTGAGTTGTTCGGTTAATTCCTCAATATATTGAGCTACTGCTTCCACTACTAACACCAATCTTTGGGAGGAACTAGGCTGGTCTGGGGAAGAATTGATGATATTGCCTATTTCCCTCTTTGGAGCTATATCTTCAGAGTCAGCAAAACTGGCTTGTGGTGGACTGGGAGGTAAAAGCAGCGTAAACTGACTACCTTTACCCTCACGAGATAAGAAACTGACATCTCCACCATGTAAACGAGCCAACGCTCTAGTTAATACTAATCCTAAACCCGTTCCTTCAAACTGACGCGTCAGGGGATTTTCTAATTGCTGGAATTTTTGAAAGATTAAATGTTGTTGTTGTTCAGGAATCCCAATCCCTGTATCCCAGATAGTAAAAGTAATCCAGCCTTCCCAACGGCTTACCCGTAAGCCAATTTCCCCAGATATTTCTGTGAATTTAAAGGCATTGGAAAGTAAATGTACCAGCATCTGCCGCAAGCGTAATTCATCTGCCACCATCTGTTCTAAACCTGGTTCAATAGCTAGGCTAAATTGGTGATTAGATAAATTTTGATTTTCTGCTGTGGACAATTGTTTAGTTTTCTGAGTTTGATGATGAATGTTTTTAACGTCTGACAAAGCCCGTTCACACACTGCCTGAATTTCTACCGGGGTGAGAGTGAGTTCCATCTGTCCCGTTTCCATGCGAGTCAAATCTAAAATATCATTAACCACACTCATCAAATGTCTGCCACTTTGATGAATTAATGTAGCATAGCGGGCTTGACGCTCATTCAGTTGTCCCAATTGTTGATCTACAAGTAGGCGAGATAATCCTAAAACTGCTGTTAGCGGTGTTTTTAGTTCATGACTAATGCAAGCTAAAAACTCATCTTTTAAGCGATTAAGTTGAATCAAATCGGCATTTTTTGCTGCCAATTCTTTGCAAAGTTGTTGTTGCTCAGTTACATCTGTGGCTAATATTAGCCATAGTTCTTCGGTATTTGGTGGCACATCTGAATCGGAAACCCAAATTTTCAACTCGCTACTATCTAAGGGGATTTTTGCAAACTGCCAAACCCGTTCTTGACCAGTTTTAATTTCGACTACACAGGTACAAATACCCAGCTTTGTATCTAATACACAGTGATTAGAGCCACTACTGACAGTTAGGGGTAGTTCTTGCAGAAATGGTAAATCTGATGGTGAGATATTTTGTCTCGGCTGTGTGAAAGTATCTGGTTGCTCATTTTCTTGACCATTACCAGAAGTATGTTTTGGGGTAAGTATAGTCTCTACCTGTTTCCTAATTCCTTCCGGATCTTTTAATGCTCCTAGTTGTTGCCACCAAGCGGGATTTTGCGTAACCACTTCGCCATAACTTGTTTGCAACATCATTGGCCAGGGTAATCTCGCTAATAAATGGACTATAGATTTGTGTATTTTTGGTTGACGTTCTTGTTTATTGGTTGAGCTAATGGGAATTTTTTTCGGAGCTAATAATTGCAATAGACGCAAAGTATCCAGGATTCCCAAATATTTACCATCTGAGTCAACCAGCGCCCAATCTAAGTTTCTTTGTTGTTTAGTTTCTTGGGATTTTAAAAATAAGCCGAACTTTTCCAGACTCTCTGCTGCTGGTATAGTTTGTATTGGTTCTATCAGAGATTGATCCACTTGTGAGAGTGGTTGCTGTAAATTCAAAAGATAATTATCATTGGCAACTGCTAATAATTGTGGCAGTAACCGAGCAGAATACAACACACCAATTGGATGTTGTTGTGAATTAACTACTACCAAACGATCACAATTTTCTTCAGCAAAAATATCTATCACTGTTGCTAGAGTTTTTGTTTCCAAGCAGATTGGTACAGTTGCTAGAAGTTTATAAAGCGGGTACTGTAGCATTTATATAAGTCCTCGGTGGTCATTCTTCTTGTGATCAACTCCAGCATCACCATCGGCACTTGGTTTAGATGGTCTTCAGGCCTGAAGCGATATCCTCCAAGAATATTGAGAATGGCTACGCCACGCTACGCTATGCACATACATTGTCTTTGAAGCCAATCACTAATAATTTTCACCAGCTTGTTACTGGTATTGCAAGTCATTATTTTTTATAGTGACAACTACAACAATAATTATGGCTCCAAAGATTCGCTTTAGAACCTTGAGGAATTATAATGATTTAAAATGCGACAATTCTTTAAGTTAGTTTAAGTATCTTATCAAGGTGTAAAATAATTTAATCTATCCTTCCCCAGATATATTAATGCACATCATCTATGAGTCATTACATTTTCTGGTAGTTTATTACCCAATAATAACGGGTAAAGGCAAGTAAAGGAGGTAGGAGACCATGGTTTTCAGGGAAAAAATAAAACCTTTTTGCCGATCATTACTCGTCAAAATATCCTTGACAGACTACTCTTACCGTCAGAAGTCAAAGATCAAAAGCTTATAAATTAGGCTTTTAATCTGTTTTAAATATCTCACTCTCAACGATTTATGATTTATAAACAGTAGATGTTATTACCTATATTGCTTTTACAAACAGATATAAAAGGATTTCTTCATAGACCATTTGTACAAGAAAAATACAAAGGTTTAGTTGTGCGGATATGGGATTTTATTGAGGGGGTGATCACTCGATGCTACTGGCAACCAATTGCTATTACATCTAGTCAAATATACTATTCACCGCATCAGCCACAAAACTATAATCAAAAACTAGAAAATAAAGATAATTATTTGTTTGCCTTTGGCCAACAGAGAAAGTCACAAATCTTTCAGAATATGAATCCCATCGAAAAACAGGAACTTTTAGCAGAACTTAAATCAGATTACCGTCATATTATTATAAATTATTTTATTAGTGATCAAGCATTAAAAGAAAAAATTGATAAATTTATCAATGCCTTATTTTATGCTAGTATTCCTGTGCCACAAATTATAGAAATGCACATGGAAGTCATTGATGAATTTGCCAAGCAATTAAGGCTGGAAGGCAGAAGCGATGAAGCATTGCTCGATTACCGTTTGACCTTAATAGATATTTTGGCACATCTTTGCGAAGTCTATCGCTGCTCCGTTGCTAAAATCAATTGAATGCCGCAAGGTAAAATTTGTAGTTGCATTCATGTATATAATCCTGCAATTTTTGATATTTCACCTCTATCTCTTAGGAGTCTATATTGTATGAATGAAGCGAAAAAAACCTATGTTCTCAAGCTATATGTCGCAGGAAACACCCCTAATTCAGTGCGGGCTTTAAAAACCCTCAAAAATATCTTAGAGGAGGAATTTCAAGGTGTTTATGCTTTAAAAGTGATTGATGTCCTGAAAAACCCCCAGTTAGCCGAAGAAGATAAAATACTAGCTACACCAACGTTATCAAAAATTTTGCCCCCACCTGTGCGGAAAATTATTGGTGATCTCACAGATAGAGAAAGAGTATTAATTGGATTGGATCTTCTTTATGAAGAATTAAGTGGAGAATATGAAAAAGAGTAACATAACATATTTGTTTAGTTATTAAAAACTTTCTTGATTTTAAAAACCTGGGTTGAATATCCATATTATATAAACCATGAATAAAAGAGAGCAACCTGAACAAAAACACATATCTGTTAGTGGTGTAGAGAAAATTCACACAATGATTGAGGGCTTTGACGATATTAGTCATGGCGGATTGCCCGTTGGTCGAACTACTTTAGTTAGTGGGACTTCGGGGACAGGCAAAACTTTATTATCATTGCAATTTCTTTATAATGGCATCACTTACTTTGACGAACCAGGAGTATTTGTCACCTTTGAGGAATCACCCAGTGACATTATTAAAAATTCCCATATTTTTAATTGGAATTTACAAAGTTTAATTGATGACGGTAAATTATTTATTCTCGACGCATCTCCAGATCCTGAAGGTCAAGATATAGTCGGTAATTTTGATCTATCTGCCTTGATTGAACGGTTACAATATGCCATTCGTAAATACAAAGCCAAACGAGTTTCCATTGATTCAATGACAGCTATATTTCAACAATATGAAGCTGTCGGGGTAGTGCGGCGGGAAATTTTCCGGTTGGTAGCACGTCTAAAACAATTGCACGTCACCACCATCATTACCACTGAACGGGGTGAAGAATATGGACCAGTAGCATCTTTTGGAGTTGAAGAATTTGTTTCCGATAATGTAGTAATTTCTCGCAACGTTTTAGAAGGAGAACGCCGCCGCCGAACTATTGAAATTCTCAAATTACGCGGAACAACCCACATGAAAGGCGAATATCCTTTCACAATTACCAATGCAGGAGTTAATATATTTCCCTTGGGAGCGATGCGTTTAACACAACGATCTTCTAATGTTCGTGTATCTTCAGGGGTAAAAATTCTTGATGAAATGTGTGGTGGTGGTTTCTTTAAGGACTCGATTATCTTAGCAACAGGAGCTACAGGTACTGGTAAAACTTTATTGGTTAGTAAGTTTATCCAAAATGGCTGTGTTAATGGTGAACGAGCCATATTATTTGCTTATGAAGAATCTCGCGCCCAACTTTCACGGAATGCTTCTTCCTGGGGAATTGATTTTGAGGAATTAGAACATCAAGGGTTACTAAAAATAATTTGTACCTATCCCGAATCAACTGGTTTAGAAGATCACTTACAAATTATTAAATCAGAAATAGCCCATTTTAAACCCGCGCGCATTGCCATTGATTCACTTTCAGCCATGGCTAGAGGCGTTAGTAATAATGCTTTTCGTCAGTTTGTAATTGGTGTCACAGGTTATGCCAAACAAGAGGAAATTACTGGCTTCTTTACTAATACTACAGACCAATTTCTGGGTTCTAATTCCATTACTGAATCCCATATTTCCACGATTACAGATACAATCTTGATGTTGCAATACGTAGAAATTCGAGGAGAAATGTCCCGAGCCATTAACGTATTTAAAATGCGCGGCTCGTGGCACGATAAGGGAATTCGTGAATACAATATTACGGCAGACGGACCTGATATTAAAGATTCATTCCGTAACTATGAGCGAATTATTAGTGGTGCGCCTAATCGCGTTAGTATAGACGAAAAGGCAGAACTTTCTCGCATTGTCAAACGTTTTGAAGACAAATCGAGTTTTGACGTTTAAAATAGACGATAGTGCGATATTCCTTCCTGAATATTAGCATTGTGCTATATTCTGTGGTGAAGACAAGTATTCTGCCGCTAAATTAATATTTTTTGTGTGAGGGGATGCGGTGAAAGGACAGCAATTATTCCATAGTTTCTTACCTGGTGTGACAGCAGCAGTATTAACAACTCAGCCCGCTTGGGCTACGGTTATTAAAGTCAGTGATGTACAGCTAACGTCTTCTCCTAGTGTTTTAATTTCTACCGATAGTAGAAATTTATTCACAGACAATAGCTTACTGCCCAAGAGTAAAGTTAAAAGTAACCTAGGATTATTACCTGCTAGTTATTTCAGTCAAGGTAGTACCAACGAGCTTGGTAAGTACAGTCTACCTGTAATTATGGCTGACAATAATCTCCGCATTGAGGGGGAAAAAATCCCCAAAAATGATGAAAGTAGATTTGTCAGTTTTTCTGATCTATCAAATAATAATTTACTGATTGTTAATAATCCTAACTCAAATAACTTAGGTAATTCTGAACAGCAATTGGATAATGGTGATGTCGGGGTAGCAAAGTTACTAGCAGCTAGTAACTGTCCACAGCCTAAGAACCAAGCAGCTTTGCTGGTTGTTTCTAACACCTGTTTACCTAAAAATACTCATGATTGGATCGCACAAACAACTGTTCCTACTACCTCGGAAACCACTACACCTGTGCCAGTGGAGAATATCCAATCTGCACCTAGTCAGCCCGTAGATTTTCCTAATGTTCCCAATAATTTGAATCCTAGTCCTAATCCGCTGTTATATCCGACACAAGCACAGGAAGTCAAAGTTGAGGGAAATCAGCCCATTAGTTTGTCCCAGGCTTTGGAACTGGCTAAACGGAATAACAATGATTTACAAGTGTCCGTCTTACAACTGGAACGGAGTAAATCAGTTTTACGCGAAGCCCAAGCGGCTTTCTTACCCAGTGTAGATTTGAGCGCTGATATTACAAATAGTCGCAGCGTTGGTAGTACACTAGCGGTTGACCAAGCGAGAAAAACAAATCCTTTGATCGATGACGCTCCATCCAATACGACATTCAGCGGTACGGCACAGGTAAGATATGATCTTTATACCTCTGGCAGACGAAATGGGGCTATTAAAGAGGCTGAGGAACGGATACGCGTACAAGAATTGGATGTAGAAAGGCAATCTGAAGAAATTCGTCTGAATGTGGCTAAGGCATATTATGACTTGCAACAAGCTGATGAAAACGTCAGAATTTCTCAGTCAGCGGTGGAAAATGCTCAGGCTAGTTTGAAAGATGCAGTAGCTTTAGAACGGGCTGGTGTGGGTACTCGTTTCGATGTGTTGCGATCACAGGTAAATTTAGCCAATTCTCAACAAGATTTAACTAATGCCGTCTCTCAACAACAAATTGCCCGTCGCAGGTTAGCACCACTATTGAATTTACCCCAGTCAGTAAGTATTAGTGCGGGCGATCCCGTAAAACTAGCAGGTTTATGGCAGCATCCTCTAGAACAAAGTATCGTTTTAGCCTATCAAAATCGTTCTGAATTACAACAAAACTTAGCACAGCGCAATATTAGTGAAGCTCAAAGAAAACAGGCTTTAGCATCTTTGGGGCCACAAATTAGTTTGGTCGGCAGATATAACTTGTTAGATCAGTTTGATGATGGCACAAGCGTTAGCGATGGTTATTCCTTGGGAGTGCAAGCCACCCTCAGTTTATATGATGGGGGCGCAGCAAAAGCTAGAGCAGCCCAATCTAAAACCAATATTGCGATCGCCGAAACTCAATTTTCTGAACAAAAAAACCAAATCCGCTTCCAAGTAGAACAAGCTTATTCCACCCAAGCATCAAATTTGGAGAATGTGCAAACTTCTAATGCTGCTTTAGAACAAGCTAAAGAATCTCTGCGGTTAGCACGGTTAAGATTCCAAGCTGGTGTAGGGACTCAAACTGATGTTATTAACGCATTAAATGACCTCACTCGTTCCGAAGGTAATCGCATCAAAGCAATTTTGGATTACAACCGCGCTTTAACGGAATTACAAAGATATGTTACCTCCAGAGGTTTGAATCAGTTACAGGAATCAGGAGTCAAGTAAAAGGGCAGGGGGCAGGGGGCAGGGAGCAGGGGGCAGGGAGCAGGGGGCAGGGAGCAGGGAGCAGGGGGAAGGGGGGGGCAAGAATTTATTTTCCCAATCCCCAATCCCCAATCCCCAATCCCCAATCCCCAATCCCCAGTCCCCAATACTGTAAAATAGTTTTCAAACCTGGTCTAGTCAAAAACTCATGACTAAAGTTACATCACAAGAGATTGCAAAGTTCCGTTCTGATTTGGTAAATGATCCTCAAGCTATGGAAGCATTAGACTTGATCGAGGATTGCGATGGAGATTTAGAAGATGCAGTAATGACTCTGGCTATTCGGGCTGGACAAGAACCAGAACAAACCAATTCCGACTGGTTAGATGCTTTAGCCAAAAAATGGCGGGCTGTGATTTGTGAACAAGAATATCGAGAAGACTTGTTAAATGGGTCAATTCAAGAGATGATAGTACATCTAAGGACAATACCGAGTTTTCCCAAAAGTCTGGCTACACCCGTTTTAATTTATATTCTTAAACAAGGTGTGAATAATTTTTGTGAGCCTTTGGATTTGCTAAAGTCACATTAATCCTGAGTTTTAAAATTGATGAATTATCTTGTTGCTGTATTATCAGATCGCATTCAAGCAGAAGCCGCTGATTTAGCTTTAGAAAGAGAAGGCATAAATGGCACTATTCTCGGTAGAGGATATAAAAGTGCTGATGAATTTGGTTTAATTGACCCCAAAGAACAAGCGAAAAAACAAGTAAAATTAATGGCGATTTGGTTAGTACCATTTGGCTTTTTTGCTGGTTTTACCTTCAGTTTTATTACCGGTTTAGATACCTTTGCTTGGGCTGGAGAAATTGGTAATCATGTAGTTGGCGGCATTTTGGGCGCTGGTAGTGGTGCAATGGGTAGTGTATTTGTCGGTGGTGGCGTTGGTTTATTTGAGGGTGGTGGTGATGCTTTACCCTACCGTAACCGCTTAGATGCAGGTAAGTATTTAATTGTGGTGCAGGGTTCGGAAACTCTCACCCGTCAAGCTACTCGCATTATCCGCCAGTTTGAACCGGAGAATATCCAAGGTTATGCTGAAACTAATTAGTTGGTAATTGGTAATTGGTAATTGGTAATTGGGTAATTTCCTTCTTCCTTCTTCTTTCTTCCTTCTTCCTTCTTTATTTCTCCTGACTCCTGACTCCTGACTCCTGACTCCTGACTTCTGACTCCTGACTCCTAAATTCATGCTACCTAGAGAAGAACTTTTAAAAGGTGTTGAAAACCGCGATACTGTTGCCCGTGTAATTGATCACGCAGATCAAGCTATTAAGACGTGGGAAGTGGTATTTACAGATTTTTTGTCTCCGCCGGAGTTGGCGGAAATTCAACGGGTATTTAGCCGCTTGACGGAGGTGCATTCTGTGGCTTGGGGTGGATATCCCCAAGCGGAAAGACAAAGGTTAGCGATCGCTCGCGCTGATTTACCATTAGATCAGTCTCAAGTCGTTATTGTGGCTTTAGAAATTGCTGGTAATTTCTTGTTTGATACAGCCAATCACCGGGATTTTTTAGGGGCAATGCTGGGAACGGGGATTGTGCGGGAAAAAACCGGAGATGTGATTGTATTGGGGGAAAGAGGGGCGCAGGTGATTGTTGTGCCTGAATTGGTAGAGTTTTTGGAGATGAGTTTACAACAGGTGCGTTCTGTGCCGGTGAAAACTCGACGGATTGATATTAATGAGTTAAAAATCCGTGAACCGAAGAAGAAGGAAATGACGACGGTGGAGGCTTCTTTGCGGTTAGATGCGGTGGCTTCGGCTGGGTTTGGGATGTCCCGGAGTAAGATGGTAGATTTGATAGATTCCAATGATGTGCGTGTCAATTGGAAGGAAGTCACTCAAGCCAGTTCCCATGTTAAAACAGGGGATTTAATCGCTATTCGGGGGAAAGGGCGGTTGGAAGTTGGGGAAATTGCCGTTACTAAAAAGGATCGCTATCGGGTGCAATTGACTAGATATATGTAGGATAAAATTTTGGTTTTAGGGATTGACAGATTATATTTTATCTGATAGATTATTAGTCTGTGTGATTACGGACGGTTAGCTCAGGTGGTTAGAGTACATCGTTGACATCGATGGGGTCGTTGGTTCGAGTCCAATACCGTCCATATCTACAGGGAATAATTTCCCTGTTTAATAGTTAAAATTAGCCGTTTTTATTTACCACCATAAAAAAAGGCAACTTCCTTTTCTTTTAAAGGTGCAAAACCAGCTTCAACTAGTTTTTGATCAAGTTCAGCCTGGGGAATATGTTTAGCACCAATCCGAACAATTCGAGAACGCATAGTATTAGATACACCACTGCGCTGTCTGCTTGATTCTAAACCCATAACTTGTTCATATAGGTCTAATTTAACGATAGGAATAGGAGAACCATCAAAGTCAATTCCCCGCGATATCGCTCTATCAATAGCATCTGCACCGGTGGTAATTTCAGTAGACATGGTAACGTATTTTCAAAGATGTTGAAATATTTTATCAGGGAATGAGGGCAATTGACAATTGATAATTAATAATTACTAGATTTGCGTGTAATTAAACCACCTGCAAACGCCCCTAAAATTGTCCCTGTCCAAAGTCCCGCAGATGTTCCTTGCCAACTTGCTCCTGGAGTCACTAAAGCACTACACATTTGTTTAAATCCCCAAGCCTGGTTTTGACATTTTTGGCTATGTAGCATTACGGTGATTTGTCCACCTATTAAAGCAGTAAAAAAACCGGAGGAAAGTGCCAAAAAGGTACAAATCAGAATGCGTTTTTTAATCATAATTTTTGTCTCACGCAATCTCTCTTAGAGATCCCGAAGGGTAGGCGCAAAGGCGCAAAGGAAGAAATTACGCCTTTTGCTTTTTATCAACCTGTATTTCTCATGCCGGCTGCAATTCCGTTGATGGTTAATAATGCTCCTCTGAGTAGTTCTCCTTTGCTGTAACGAGAGTGAATTACTCCGGTTGTGGGGGCATTCTTTGATTGACGAAGGCGTTTTAATAGGGAAACTTGGATAAATCCTAAAGGCACAATTGTCCCATTTCGTAATTGTACAGAACGTTGCAATACTGGATCACCATCTAATAGTTTTTGGTGTCCGGTGATTTTTAAGACTAAATCTCTGGTGAGAAAGAATTCGCTGGAAATTTGCTCGAAAACTTTCTCAAATCGCGGTTTGTCTTCAGGGTTAGACAATTCATCAACATAGTGACGTGCCATTTCCATATCTACTTTCGCTAAAGTCATTTCGGCTTTAGAAATTACCATTTTAAAGAATGGCCATTTGAGATAAAAATAGCGGAGTAATTTCAAATGTTGTTCTGGTTCTGCGTCTAGAAATTCTTGTAAGGCTGTACCAATTCCATACCAAGAAGGTAATAAGAAGCGGGTTTGTGTCCAACTAAATACCCAAGGAATTGCTCGCAAACTGCTTAAATCTTTTTTACCAGATGGACGACGGGCTGGACGAGAACTAATTTGCAATTGGCTGATTTCTTCAATGGGGGTGACTTGGTGGAAGAAGTCAATAAAATCAGGTTGTTCATAAATTAGGTTACGATAGTGCTGACGCGATCGCACTGATAACTCTTCCATAATCTCATTCCAAGGTTCAATGTCATCAAACCCTGTTCCTAGTAAACTGGCTTGAATTACCGCTGTGGTGATAGTTTCTAGGTGATACAAAGCCAAGTCCAACAAGGAATATTTAGAAGCTAATACTTCCCCTTGTTCTGTAATTTTAATCCGTCCACTAATACTATGACCTGGTTGGGCTAAAATTGCTTCATGAGCCGGACCACCACCCCGACCGACAGAACCACCCCGACCGTGGAAAATCCGCAGATTTACACCGTAACTTTCGGCTATTTTCTGGAGTGATTTTTGGGCTTTATGAATTTCCCAGTTGCTGCTTAAAAAACCCGAATCTTTATTACTATCGGAATACCCCAGCATGACCTCTTGTAAGTTAGGATTTAAGGTAGAAATAGATGGGGGTGCTTGTTCTTCACTGAGCGAAGTCGAAGTGTTAATTGCGGCGTAGCCACCAGCCAGCAGCGCCCGATATAAAGGTAATTCAAACAGTTCCCGCATCACGTTTCGAGAACGTTGTAAATCTTCTACTGTTTCAAAGAGAGGAACAACTCGAATTGTCCCCACTGCAACTACAGGATCAAATAAACTCGATTCTTTGGCTAAAAGTAAAACTTCTAGTACGTCGCTAACTTCGCGGCACATACTAATAATATAAGTTTGACAGATGTTAATGCCAAATTCTTGTTGTAGCGATCGCAAAATTCGGAAAGTTTCAATTACATCATTGGTTTTTTCCGAAAATGGTAATTCAGCGGGAATCAATGGCCGACGGGTTTGCAATTCTGAAGTTAACCAAGCGATTCTCTGTTCTTCTGATAAGTCGTTGTAGGATTGGGGTAAAAGTTGTAAATATTCGAGAATCTCATTCAGCGCGTCCGCATGACGGGATGATTCTTGACGAATATCTAATTGGGTAAGATTAAAGTCAAATATTTCGACTTGACAAATCAGGTTTTCCAATTCTCGACAACTTAAACCTGTTTCCGTTAAGTTGCGTTGAATTAACAACAATTCTGTTAAGAATTCCGAACCGGAACGGTACATGGGTGCATCTTCATTCTGTGGCGTTTCCCGATTATATAAAGCCAAATTGCGATCGCGGGTATTTTCCAACCGCTTGAGAATGTAAGATAATTTGAGACGATAGGGTTCTTGGCGAAAACGCAAAGCTAGATCATCATAAACATCACTTAATTGCGATTGATCTAACTCTAAAGATTCTAGCAAATCTGGTAAAACATCACTCCAGTGCATGGACACACTCAATAATGTCACTAACTCTTTAACTGACTTAATATACCGCTCTAAAACCATTTTTCGCTGATAACAAGCGGTTTTCCAAGTTACTTCCGGTGTCACCGAAGGATTACCATCTCGATCTGAACCTACCCAAGAACCAAAGGAGCAAAAGTTTGTCGTTGGTGGTTGTAACCAGGGAAAAGTTTCCCCCAGGGAATATTTGAAGCGTTTGTATAATTGCGTAATTCCATCAAATAACACTTCTTGGAAGTAGTGAAGGGCATAATCTACTTCATCTAAAACCGTCGGTTTAAACTGATGTAATTCGTCAGTCCGCCACCAGAGGCGAATTTCTTCCAGTAATCTTTCTTTGATTTCTAATGTTTCCCAAGGATAACTACCAGCACGACTTTGCGCCTCATCCAGTTTTTGTAAAAGATGTACCACCTGACGCTGTTTATCCCGGATAGTATGACGGACAATCTCCGTCGGGTGTGCAGTGAATACTAAGCGGATATCCAGTTGAAAAATCAGGCGTTGAATTTGTTGAGGTGGGACATTCAACTTAAATAACAGGGGAAATAAAGCCGCAAAAGTCCCTTTTTGCTGAATTTCCGATGTCATTACATCGCTACCTATTTCTTTAGTAACAGATAATTCTTCTTCTCGTTGGTTAGTAGAATAAATGATACTTGGGAAAATACTCTGATCACCTTGATCTGCTTCGCTATCAGCATAGCGGTGTAATTGCTGCTTTTGCTCGTATTCCTGCTCAATAATATTAATCAACTGAAAATACAATGCAAAGGCACGCGCAGCGCGAATTGCTTCATTGATATTCAATTGTTCAATCAATTCTACAGCAGAGGCAGCTTGGTCATTGGTAGCCTGTCCTTCTGGAGAACATAAATCCCGCAATTGGCTTAAAAGATCCACCATTTCTTGACCGCATTCTTGACGCAGCACCGACTCCCACAATTCCTCTACTACCTGTAGACGGTGACGCAAGAATAATTCCGAGTGTAGCACTGGAAAATCAATATGTTCAGCTTTCATAGTTTTCATCATACTCTTAAGATACTCAAAACATCTAACCTACCTTTTTGAGCATCCAATATCAAGCTGTTAGCTTTTTTTTAGGAGCTACTCACAGGTGACTTATCTTACTTTTAACTGCTTTTGATTCGTTTTCAGTAGGAAGAGGCAAGTAAAATCAACCGCTTCACCAAATGCCTACTAGTCATTTTAGGATAAAGTTCGCCTTCACTCAATACCAAACAGGAGAAAAGCTATAGTAGGGAACGGGAAACGGAGTTAAAAGTCTTTCCGTGTATGGTTTTTCAGGTAATTTTTTTGTCTGAAATGGCTAACGTCACGCTTTGCTATCAGGATATCCAGGATTTGAGGATGTCCAGGATTGTTATTTATGGATTTTTTCGTGAATGTTTAGAGGATGTTTTTTTATATTTTGTCTGAATCGGGATATCCAGGATTTGAGGATGTGCAGGATTGTTATTTATGATTTTTTCGTGAATGTTTAGAGGATGTCTAGGATTTTTATTTATGGATTTTTTGTGAATATTTAGAGGATGTTTTTTATATCATTGGAAAATTTCTATTTCTCATTAAGAATAACATCCTGTAAATCCTCAAATCCTGGTTATCCTCATTCAGACAATTAATATTATGATGTTGGATTTCATTTCATTCTCCCCAACCTACGATTTTAATCATTAATCCTGGATATCCTGATTCAGACAATTAATATGTAGCGTCGGGTATGTTTGAAATAAATAGTAGAAAATAGAGTCACGTCTCATATTATAATTGTAATTTATCCTACCCGCAAAAAATTCTCTTCTCAATCATTAGTATATACACTTAGCAGTGTAAAATATACAACTTTTTTATTTATCAACCTCACAGGGACAAAGTTAAATTTTCTCACTACCATAATGAACACACCCACCACATCATCAACTCGCTTAGATTTTTACTATCAGCAAATCAAGACAATTATTTTAGCGCGTCAAAACCCCATTACCGGGTTATTACCAGCGAGTACCGCTATTACTGCTCATGGTGATTATACGGATGCGTGGGTGCGAGATAATGTTTATAGTATTTTAGCAGTTTGGGGTTTAGCCTTAGCCTATCGCAAATTAGACCATGATGATGGACGCACTTACGAACTCGAACATAGTGTTGTCAAATTAATGCGTGGCTTGTTATTTGCCATGATGCGACAATCCCATAAAGTAGAAACATTTAAACATACACAATCTTTATTAGATGGACTGCACGCCAAATACAACACAGCTACAGGTGATATAGTCGTTGGTGATGATGAATGGGGACATTTACAAATTGACGCGACATCTATCTTCTTATTAATGTTGGCACAAATGACCGCCAGCGGATTATCAATTATTTTTACATTGGATGAAGTGAACTTTGTCCAAAACCTAGTTTATTATATTGGTCGAGCGTACCGAACACCAGATTTTGGGATTTGGGAACGGGGGAATAAAACTAATCATGGTAGTGCAGAATTAAACGCCAGTTCCTTGGGAATGGCTAAAGCTGCTTTAGAATCAATCAATGGACTAAATTTATTTGGTGTTCATGGTAGTCAAGCATCAGTAATTCATGTTTTACCAGATGAAATTGCTAGAGCCAGAATTACTTTAGAATCTTTATTACCTAGGGAATCAGGTTCTAAAGAAATTGATGCGGCGTTATTAAGTATTATTAGTTATCCCGCTTTTGCTGTCAAAGATGAAGCATTGCGAGAACGCACATTTAAAGAAATTATTAATAAATTAGAAGGAAAATATGGTTGTAAACGGTTTTTAAGAGATGGACATCAAACCGTTTTAGAAGATCCTGAACGTTTACACTATGAACCTGGTGAACTTAAAGAATTTGAGCATATTGAATGTGAATGGCCATTATTTTTCACTTATTTAGTGCTTGATGGATTATTTCGCGGGGAAAAAGCACAAATTGAGAAATATCAACAACTTTTAAAATCATTATTGGTAGAAGAGAATGGCTTACAGCTATTACCAGAAATTTATTATGTTCCTGAAGAGAATATAGAAGCTGAAAAATTAAATCCTCAATCTCAATCACGTTTACCCAATGAAAATATTCCTTTAGTTTGGGCGCAAAGTTTATATTATCTGGGTGAAATGTTAAGCGAAGGCTTGATTTCCCTAGGAGATATTGATCCTTTAGGTAGACATTTGAGCGTAGGAAAAAAACGCAGTGCGTTAGTCCAAATTGCTTTAATAGCAGAAGATGAAGCCCTACAAACGCAATTAGAAGTATATGGAATTGAAACCCAAACACCTACCCAAATCGCACCAATTCAAATTAGAAAATCTGAAGAACTTTCCCGAATTTATACACAAATTGGCAGAAATGATCAACTGGGTTTAACAGGCCGTCCCCTGCGAAGATTGAGAAGTTTAACCATATCGAGATTCTTTCGGATTCGAGATCAAACAGTGGTATTTTTACCATCATTTCTAGATTCTCAGCAGTTTTATTTAACCCTTGATTATCACTTCTTAGTAGATCAAATTAGAGGTGAATTGGCTTATATCCAACAATACTGGAGTGATTTAGGTCGTCCTACCTTAACCTTAATGATTACTCGGACAATGTTAGAAACTGGGTCAGAAGCATTATTAGAATTAATGCAAGAACTTAAAGATGGTATTTGTCATGGAGTGCAGGTAAAATTAGGAAAACTCAATCAATTAATGCTGACAGCCGCAATTCAAAGAATTGATTTTCTGTCAGATACAGAATTATCACAATCATCAGTTAAAAACCGGGGAATCCGTTGTTATTACCTGACTTCTCATTTAGAAAAAAGTTGGTCTTTGGGACATACCCAAGAATTCCAAATGGAATACGAAACTAACTTAGATTTATTATTAGAATATTTGCGCTCATCAGAAAATATTTATGAGCAAATCGAATTACTGCAAACTTTAACTCGATTACAGGGTTTAGAATTTGATACAGGATATGCAGGTCCGACTCATGCTGTCACCGTAGCGGATTTACTCGATGAAGTCTATACGAAAGCTGGAGATTTAGGGCTGTGGACAGTAGTGCGACGGGCTGCGGGTTTACGCCAAATGCTCGATATTGGCTTATCAGATGCGATAACGAGTATTTTGGTTCAAGGTAAGCAAATTGCAGTGGGAAGGGCTTATAGTCAAGCTTCTCTGATAGTTGTTCCTATATCTGGAAATGAAATTGCTGAGAAAATTAATAACTTCTGTCGTGAAGATATTCGAGATCGTGTTTTAACGCAAGAAATATTGATTTATCTCGGTGTCTTAATCAAATCAGAACCAGAATTATTTCGCGGATTCCTCACATTAAGAGTTGGTTATTTGATTCTTTTAATTACTAGCGACATAGCCAGAGAATTCATCCTTACCCAAGATGAAGCTTATGAACAATTAATGCAATTATCACCTTTTGAAGTGAAAATGCGTTTGCGTCAAGTATTAGCTGGATATAGTGGCGTAAGTAGTTTATTACGTCAACAGGAATCATTGCACGTCAAGCAAAAAGAAAGTGATATTGCTTGGGTTTTACTACCTGTAATTCGTGAAGAAACAGAAGTTCCTCCTGATGGTTGGCGGCGATTTCGTCAAGCAGAAGGCGCATTAAACCGTGTACCCAAAGACTTTTTTAAAGAAGTTTGGCTATTAATGCTACATTGCAAAGGTTTAGTCATTGGCGATAAATTAGAACGACGGAATCGCTTAGAAAGTGAAATCATGCTTTCGGAAATGACAGCAGGAGAAAGAAATTTTGCTTTGTTAGTTGAACATTTGCTGAATAAAATCGAAGCCCCAGAATACCGCCAAGTCAATGTAGAAGCCTTGATGGAACTGGCTACAATCGTCGCTAATAATCCTAATTTGCAAATTGAAGAATATATAGTTTTAGATGTTTTAATCGGTCATGCAGTGCGGTTAGCGTGGTTAGAAAATTATCCCCATCGTAGCGATAATTATGATGAAGATAAGACTAGTGCATGGCCATCATTTTATAATAGCTCCCCTCAAGATTGCGCTAATTATATTTTGAAGGCCTTTAGATTCTTGACGGAGTTTGTGAAAGATGCTGAAACGTAGAATATAGCAAACAAGTAGGGGTTTAGCAGTGCTAAACCCCTACATTTATCTACAGATTAGGATATTTTTTTAATGGAACTCCTCAAGACGGCTAGAATCCTATTTGACAAACCACAACCTACTTAACGGAAACAGAATCAACATCCACAGTGTCCCCAACGGGGGGCGCATAATTAGCAGTATTGCTGGTATTATTTTCTACAGTCCCTTTCTTTGCCTTCCAACCATCAATCACTAATCCAGAAACTTCAGAAACAAATAAAGTTAATAGTAAAACATCATCAATTTGGCCAATAATAGGAATAAAATCTGGAGAAATATCCAAAGGGCTGATTAAATAGGCTACTGTGCCGATAATTACCCACCAACGGTATTTGGGATTGCGTAGGGTGTTCCGATACCATGTGTACAAGGATTGAATTGAGAAGTTCATGTTCTTAACCTCCAGTTATTTTTTTATTTTGGCAAATAATCCTCTAAACTCCCGGTGGGAATAACCGCCATATTGTGTATAGAAGATGTTACTCCTTAGTAATTAATTAGAAAAGTTTGTGAGTTTTGCATTACTCTCTAAAATGAAAATGCTTTGACTACTAGTAATGGAGGGAGGAAACCTACACAGTGGATATTTTAGATTTGTTTAAGAAGGGCGGGCCCTCTATGTGGCCTTTGCTAGTTTTATCAGTTCTATCACTCAGTGTGATTTTTGAACGGATATGGTTCTGGTTACGAATTCTCAGCCAGGAAAAAGAAATAGTCAATCGGGTTCTTGATGCTGCTGGTGAAAATTGGGAAATAGCTGAAGCAATTGCTGAACAAGCAAGAAACCAGCCCATTGGCAGGTTTTTATATGCACCTTTACGGTTACAAAAAAACGATCCAGAAACCTTTCGATTAGCCCTAGAATCCACCGCAGCAGACGAGATAGCGGGGATGCGACGGGGTGAAAAACTTTTAGAAGCTGTAATTGCCCTCGCGCCACTGTTAGGATTATTGGGTACAGTCCTTGGTTTGATTCAGTCCTTGGGTGCAATTCGCATTGGTGATTTGGGAACTGAATCTACAGCCGGTGTCACCACTGGGATTGGGGAATCTTTGATTAGTACAGCCGCAGGATTAATAGTCGCAATTGCCAGTTTAGTATTTTACCGCCTATTTCAAAGTTTTGTTGTTAACCAAGTCAAAGTTTTCAACAAATCGGGTAACGAACTGGAACTACTTTACCGTCAGTATCCTCCTGAACCTAAAACAATGCCCACAGGAATAGTCTCAAAACCTACTTCTGAAAATTTCCCTCCATCCCCTCGGTTAGATAAAAAATCACGTTTCAAAAATCCCGGAATTGCACCAGATGAAACAATTCAGAATTCTCAGTTGAACTCTGCACCAGAACAAGAAAATGAAAGTTAAGTTAGATACTCCCACCGAAGACGTTCAGATTCAAATTATCCCCTTAATTGATGTTGTTTTTTGTATTCTGACATTCTTTCTATTAGCAGCTTTACAATTTACCCGTCAACAAGCTATTAATGTTGACTTACCTAAAGCTAGTACAGGTGCAAATTCTGCGGCTAATTCCCAAACTAAAAGTAATATTTTGCCTGTAACGATTGATGCAATTGGCATAACTTACATAGAAAAAGAACCTGTGATACGGGAGGAATTAGCAGCGCGGTTAAAGCAATATATCCAAACAAATCCAGATGGGATTTTAGTATTGAATGCCTCGCGCACAGCTACTTATAACGATGTTATTCAAACATTAGATTTACTGCGACAAGTGGGAGGAAATCGGGTGTCTTTGGGAATTATCCCCGGATCATCTCAACCACTTACCAATTCACCCAACTTACCGACTATCCCTAATAGTCCTACCAGCCCAGAAATTAACCCACCAGGAAATCTGAGTCCTTTACCACCCGCTAATCCAAATCAATTTCCTGTACCAGGGACTGGACTTTCTCCTGGTATTTCCCCTTTAGTTCCCAATAACACCTTACCTCAAGCACCTGTAACACCAGGAACAAATAATTCTTCTCCTCAAAATTAATACCATTTTTGTCAAGAGTCAGGAGTCAGGAGTCAGGAGTCAGGAGTCAGGAGTCAGGAGTCAGGAGTCAGGAGTCAGGACGAAGAAGAAAGAAGAAAGAAGGAGTCAGGACGAAGAAGAAAGAAGGAGTTAGAAAGAAGTCGCCAGGCTTACTTATGACTTGAGAAATTTTGTATATTTATATCTCCCCATATTTTCCTCAATTACGAGGTTATGGGGAGATTTTTATTTTTGTATAGCAATTACCAATTACCAATTACCAATTACCAATTACCAATTACCTACTATACATATTCTCTCGATCCAAAAATCGTAAACCTAAAGATATCTAGAATAAATTCAATTTCTGCAAAGAAATTCGGTTAATTTGTAAATAATTGGTTAAGTTACAAAGATTTTTACATCAAAAAAAACCAAGTCAACCAGGTAATTTATCGCCAATCACCATTTACGTTTCAGGGGTTATGGCAATGGATATTGTAACGCTGTTAATTGTTTGGGTAATCACGGCTATTAGCTTGTGGATTATTAGTAAATTACCTTTGGGAGTTGAAATTGATACTCCAGAAAAGGCAATTTTTTCCGCCGCAGTTTTAGGTATTATTACCGCACTAGTCAAGCCAGTTCTCAAAGTTTTGTTTGTGATCCCAAATTTAGCCACCTTTGACTTATTATCTGGTATCTTCACTTTCATGATTGCTGTTGCTTGTTTTAGTATTGCTGCTTGGTTAGTAGATGGTTTCCGGTTACGTTACGGTATTTTGAGTGCTATTTTAGGTGCTTTTGCACTCACTGTTGTCAATAACGTTATCTACAAATTATTAGGTGTGTAATTGGTAATTGGTGATAGGTAATTGCTTCCTGTTACCTATCACCTATCACCTTACAAATTATTCATTGCTACTAGATGGTGTTGCAGTCGGACTGGCTTGTTGTTGTCGTTGATCTCGTTTTTTACGATCTGCTGACAATATATCTGCCATGACTATGAGTGCTTGCGCCATTTTTTCTAGATTAGAACTGTATAGTTCTAAATCTTTGATCAGTTTGTCTTCTGAAAGATGCAAACCATTAGCGATCGCTTTTAGTGCCTCAGTCCGTTGTTTCTCATCTTTGATCAGTTGAGGATCTGACTGGACTAATAATGCAAATAAACCAACACCAAATAACCGACTGTATTTAAAGTTGGAATTTGCGGCGATCTCTTGCAGATGCTTTTGCAAATCCGCATCTTGATCTAAGGAAATTGCTTGACTCAAGCCAGCAATTAAATCCTTAGTAGGCAGACTAGCCGCTATACCTTGCAATCTTGACGCATCCTGTCGGTAGCGGTGGGGGTCTTGTTCCACCGCTTGACAGATTGCTCTAAAAATTGACTCTTGATCCTGTTCTGGTTGGTAGCCTTCCATGAAGCGGTCAAAAGTTGTCACAACGCCCAAGGCGTAAATCGCATCATAGCTAAAATCAACATTGACTGACAGTAGGTGCATTTCTACCATCAATTCTTCGACTACCCGGCGGTAAATAGTATTAATCGGCCTGGTATGAAGGGTATAAAAGGTGCGTTTTGTATCAGATACTGTGCGGACGTTATTCACAAAGAAAATTGTAGTAAAGACATATTCTTACTTTCTAGTATGAACTAATCAGAGCTAATTCGTGAAAGTCAGATAAAAACGAGTTCACAGATTCTATGGACTAGCCAAACTTCGGGGTGAAGTCTCTAAAACTTCTTCTTCCGTCTCAAAGATTTCAAATACTGTATCCATCATTGTGACTTCAAAAACTAGCTTGGCTTCTGGATGAACATTACAAATGCGAAAACTGCCTTTAACCTTATCAGCATCACGCATACCAGCCACCAGGGAAGTCAGCCCCGAACTATCAATAAAATTTACTTGGCCTAAATTGACAACAACATGAGGACTGTGTTTAGAAATACATTCTTGTAGCTTGAGACGGAATTGCCAAGCAGTAGTAATATCTAAGCGACCAGCAGGTGTCAATACCATAACAGTATGACCGTCTTCAGTTGTAAATGTGTTCTGCTCTATATTAATCACTGAACCGATACTTGTTTACTAATATTTGCTAATTAACACACTCACAAAGTGAGCAATTATCAACCTATCTGCATAGGTTGATACTTATTTATTAGTGTAACTTACTGTCATGGTGTTTCACGAGAATAACTAGGGAATTGGTAATTGCTAAAAACTCTTACCTCTTACCTGTCACCGTGGCGTAGCACCTGTCACCTATGCCTGACTTGGTTTCCAGTTTATCCAATCTTGAGGTTTGAGGAAAGTCTCATACAACTCAGCTTCAGGAGTATTAGGTTCTGGTTTGTAGCCATATTCCCACCGAACTAAAGGTGGTAGAGACATGAGAATTGATTCTGTGCGGCCGTTGGTTTGCAGTCCAAAAATTGTGCCTCGGTCATAAACCAAGTTAAATTCTACATATCTACCACGACGGTATAATTGGAAATTACGTTGGCGATCGCCGTATTCCATCCCTTGTCGGCGTTCCGCAATGGGCGCATAAGCAGGTAAAAATGCCCCAGCACAATCTTGAACTAAAGCAAATATATCTTCCCAACTCCGCGACGGTAATTCACCTACCTGATTACTGTAAATAGCCGCTTCCCCAGTGGGATCTGGGCCGCGATAGATAGAACCTTGGCCATCTTGGTAATCTAAAAATAAACCACCGACTCCCCGTGTTTCATCCCGGTGTTTCAGGTAAAAATATTCATCACACCAACGCTTAAACACCGGATAATATTCGGGATGGTGTTGATCACAAGCTTGTTTAAAAGTGTTATGAAAATGTTTTACATCTTCAGCAAAGGGGTAATAAGGTGTTAAATCCGCACCACCACCAAACCACCAAACAGGCCCTGCTTCAAAATAGCGGTAATTTAAATGAACTGTAGGCACATAAGGGTTTCGTGGGTGCAACACCAAAGAAGTCCCCGTTGCATAAAAGCCATGTCCTTCTGCTTCAGGACGTTGGGATAAAATCGAAGGAGGTAAATGAGAACCCCAAACTTCTGAAAAATTTACACCAGCTTGTTCAAAAATTGCCCCATCACGCAGGACACGCGATCGCCCACCACCCCCTTCTGGACGCTGCCAACTATCTTCCTGAAACTTCCCCAGACCATCTAATTTCTCTAAACCTTGGGTAATTTCATCCTGCACATTCTGCATAAACTGACTGACTCTAGCCTGAGCATTCACACCAGGGAGAAAATCAGATGAATCTTTTGTGATAGTGGGGGTTTGCGCGTTGGTTAACATAGATTCCCGAACCTAAAATTACAATTTCCAAACAATTACAAATTTTTGTTGTCAAAACTTGTCAGCAGCGAGAGTCACAAATCCGGCTTAATCTGCCAAAACAGTTTTTTATTATACGTTAAAACACAACCGTTGAAAACGCCTTCAAATCTCCATTGGCACGGAAGTTGCTCCAACTCACAGATATCATATCTGAAGACTCGTTTTCACAGTTATAGAAATAATCTTATTATTTGGTTTACAGATTTTCTACATAATTTTTTCCACAAGAGGGAGTTTGAGAACAATTTTCTCAAATCTCATAATTACCAGGCAAAATGTAAAGCAATGTTAAGGATGATAAAAGTTGTATGGAGGAGATTAAGATCATGCCAAGTTGGTTATCCAAATTCATGCACCGCAAACGGCGGCGGTTTTGTGCCTCTCTGGTACGAACCTATCGAGAGATTAGTTCTGCTTCTGTAGATGAACTGTGGCAGAAAGTGGAGGACTTAACAGACGTGTCTTGGCATCCCCTCCTAAAAAGCACCAACGTTCCATTAGGATTAGTCCCCAAACCTGGACTAATTTTCCAAGCAGTCACAAGATTTTGGCCAATTCCCATCCAGATTTTTGTCGAACGAGTCAATCCCAAACAGATGTTAAGTATTCGCATTTTAACCATTCCTGGCATTGAAGAAAGAGTCACATACCAAGTAGAATCAACCCTCCGTGGATCTTACTTGTCTTATTCTGTAACTTTGCGTGGTTGGTTATCACCCCTAATTTGGTCTTTGTCTCGTCCTTACGTAGATCGAGTAGCTAGAGCGCTGATAGAATCCGTAGAAAATCCAGCATTATCCCAGAAAAAATCTCTACACGGTAGTTGCTTTGATTTTTAGCACTAACAACTGACAACTGAACAACTGCCCCAATAAAGTTAAGATTCTAGTATCTGTGAAAATTTTTTAAGCTTTATAAAAGCGGTAACGGTAAACGCACTATGTATGATGTCCTAGATTCCCACGCAGTCCTAGAAGTGTTGCGACCAGTAGAAGATCCAGAACTTCGCAAAAGTCTGGTAGAACTAAATATGATTCGCAACGTCAAAATTGACGGTGGCAAGGTTAGTTTCACTTTGGTGTTAACCACTCCCGCTTGTCCCTTACGGGAATTTATTGTTGAAGATTGTAAAAAAGCTGTTCAAAAACTACCCGGTGTTACAGATATCAGCGTAGAAGTAACAGCAGAAACACCCCAGCAAAAAAGCTTACCAGACCGCAATGGCGTACCTGGGGTGAAAAATATTATTGCTGTTTCTAGCGGTAAAGGTGGTGTTGGTAAAAGTACAGTGGCTGTAAATATTGCCGTTGCCTTAGCACAAACTGGGGCAAAAGTTGGTTTATTAGATGCAGATATTTACGGACCCAATGATCCCACCATGTTGGGTTTGAGTGATGCCGAAATTAATGTCCGGTCTACGGAAGCAGGAGACATCCTCGAACCGGCTTTTAATCATGGTGTCAAGCTGGTTTCAATGGGTTTTTTGATTGACCGAGATCAGCCAGTCATTTGGCGTGGTCCCATGCTCAATGGTGTGATTCGTCAGTTTCTCTATCAAGTAGAATGGGGCGAGCTAGACTATTTAATTGTGGATATGCCCCCAGGAACGGGAGATGCTCAGTTAACTTTAGCCCAATCTGTACCAATGGCAGGGGCAGTCATTGTCACTACACCACAAACTGTAGCTTTGTTGGACTCCCGGAAGGGGTTGCGGATGTTCCAGCAGTTAAATGTCCCAGTTTTGGGAATTGTGGAAAATATGAGCTATTTTATCCCCCCAGATCAACCGGATAAGCAATATGACATTTTTGGTTCTGGTGGTGGTTCCAAAACAGCCGCAGAATTAGGAGTACCCCTGTTAGGATGTGTACCGTTAGAAATTTCTACTAGAATTGGTGGTGATAATGGTGTACCGATAGTTATTGGTGAACCCAACTCAGCCGCAGCCAAAGCACTAACAGCGATCGCTCTCACTGTAGCAGGTAAAGTATCAGTTGCTGCTTTGACATAAGTAAAAAAGGAGTCAGGAGTCAGGAGTCAGGAGTCAGGAGTTTAGAAGAAGAAGGAAAGAAGGAAATTTCTTCCCTACAGCCTACACCCCTACACCCCTACACCCCTACACCCCCTACTCCCCTGCCCAACTTCCTCCTCACACAATGTTATTAAAACCTTCATTCCCCAAAATTCGTTGGCAATCTTGGCTTAATCCCTGGCAACAAATGGACGGGCTACTATTTGTTTTGCCAGTTGCTCTTAGTATGTTCGGTGGGCTGATGATTCTGAGTACAGAACTGAAGCGACCTGTAACTGACTGGTGGTGGCACTGGTTGATAGCCGCTATTGGGACAATAATCGCCTTATTTTTAGCCCGTTGCCGTTACGAAAACTTGATGCAGTGGCATTGGTTCACCTACGGGCTGACGAACTTCAGTTTGATAGCTGTCATGTTTGCTGGTACTAGTGCCAAGGGCGCACAGCGTTGGATTAGTATTGCGGGTTTTAATGTTCAGCCCTCAGAATTTGCCAAAATAGGATTAATCATTACCTTAGCGGCTTTGTTGCATAGGCGGACAGCCTCCACTCTGGAGAGTGTTTTCCGTGTCTTGGCCATTACGGCTGTACCTTGGGCATTGGTATTTTTACAGCCAGACTTGGCAACATCACTGGTATTTGGGGCAATATTTTTAGGAATGTTGTACTGGGCAAATGCCAACCCCGGCTGGTTGATACTCATGGTTTCCCCGGTAATGGCAGCAATCCTATTTAGTATATCTTGGCCATTATCAACGCCCATAATGTTATCTAAGGACATATCATTAAGCATATTAGGTTTAGTATGGGCAGTATCTATGGGGATAGTCGGCTGGTTTAGTCTCCCCTGGAAGCGATTTGGTCTTGCTGCTATTGCTTCATTCTGTCTAAATATGCTAGGCGGCGAATTAGGCCTTTTTGCCTGGAATCATGTATTAAAGGAATATCAAAAAAGCCGACTTAGTGTATTTATTAACCCTGAACATGATCCCCTTGGTGCTGGTTATCACCTGATTCAATCTCGCATTGCTATTGGTGCGGGTGAAGTTTGGGGCTGGGGTTTGTTTAAAGGCCCCATGACTCAACTCAATTTCGTTCCTGAACAGCATACAGATTTTATTTTCTCGGCTGTTGCTGAAGAATTTGGTCTTGTGGGTTGTTTAATTTTATTATCCGTGTTTTGCTTGATTTGCTTCCGCTTACTTCACGTAGCTCAAACAGCCAAAGATAACTTTGGTTCACTTTTAGCTATTGGTGTTTTGTCTATGATTGTGTTTCAACTGATTGTGAATATAGGGATGACAGTCGGTTTAGCACCAGTGGCGGGAATTCCTTTACCGTGGATGAGTTATGGGCGTTCGGCAATGCTGACTAACTTTATTGCTATCGGCATAGTAGAATCTGTAGCTAATTTTCGTCAACGTCAACAGTATTATTAGGCAGGAGTCAGGAGTCAGGAGGGAGAATAAAATTACTTACCACCTGTTCCCTGTTCTCTGCTTGAAGCATTAAGCTATTAATAGGAAACTAATAAAGGTAAATATGATGATCCTGCCTGGAGCAACTGTTCGCGTCAAAAATCCCGCAGATACATATTATCGTTCTGAAGGACTTGTACAAAGAGTTAGTGATGGTAAAGTAGCTGTACTGTTTGAAGGTGGTAATTGGGATAAAATAATTACTTTCCGCCTCACAGAACTAGAACCTGTGGAAACTACAGTCCAGAAAAAAGGGAAATAGTAATTTAGTCATTAGTCAGTGGTTATTAGTTTTTACTAAGACTATTGACTAATCCCACCTTCAGAAAATATGTTTATTCATTTTTAATTTTTAATTGATAATTTTTAATTACTTATGCGTCTACCTTTACCACAGTTTGCTATTGACAATCGCCATTCTCATCACTTTGCAGAGATAATTGAAACCACAAGTACGGAATTTTTAGCTCAGTGTTTAGAACCTGAAGACTTGAGTTTTCCCCCAATGCCACCTTTTGGTAGTTGGGTTTGTGCTGTGGATGAAGAATCTGGTAATCAAGTTTATGCTGTGGTTTATCATGCCACAACTATGCCTATTGATTCTGTCCATAGGGCAGTTGCTTTGGGGTTATCCTTAGAAGCTTTGCGTGAGGAACAACCTCAAATATTTTCCATGCTCAAAACTGAATTTCGAGCGGCAATTGTAGGATTTAAAGAAAAATCTATCAATAGTAATAACGGCAGAGTATATCAATATTTGCCACCCCGTCCGCCACAAATTCACCAAGCTGTTAATCACTGTCAAGCAGAAGCAATTATCGAGTTTACGGAAGAGTTAGATTTTTTACGCACATTACTTTTTATTAGTGGTGCGCCAGTGGATTCTTTGGCCGCAGCAGCTATTCGGGGAGTATATCAGTTACGTAAACATGACCGAGAATGGTTAATTAGGGCTGGACGACATCTGAGTATGTTACTCAAAGATGATTATGATCGTTTGCGGTTTATTTTAAGTCAAATCCACCCATAGTATAGCAAGTCAAAAAGCTTATTCTAATTTATTGAAAACAACTGGTATTTTGATAATAAACTCAGAACCTTCTCCTGGTTTAGATATGCAATGCAGTTGACCACCATGTTTTTCTACGACAATTTGATAGCTAATTGATAATCCTAATCCTGTGCCTTTTCCAACTGGTTTTGTCGTAAAAAATGGATCAAACAATCGCTTTTGTACATCCTCTGGTATGCCTGAACCGTTATCGGCAATATGAATAGTAACATGATTGTCATTAGTTAATTCTGTCCGAATCCGAATTTGCAAATTTTTGCGCGTTTTGAGAATTAAATTATCACTTTCCGAAAGAGCATCAATAGCATTGGCAATAATATTCATAAATACTTGATTTAGTTGTCCTGCATAGCACTTTATTAAGGGTAGTTTATCATATTCTTTAATTAATTCAATTTCTAACCGATCAGGTTTAGCTTTTAAACTATGTTTGAGAATTATTAATGTATTCTCTATTCCTTCATGTATATCAACAGATTTAATTTCCGCTTGATCTAGCCTGGAAAAGTTACGTAAGGATAAAACAATTTCATTTATTCTTGTAGCACCAACTTTCATGGAAGATAATAATTTTGGCAAATCTTCGATGATAAATTCTATGTCAATTCCTTTTTCTTGGGCTTGAGATACTACATCTACATAAGATGGTTCTTGTTGATAACATTCAATCATGTAAAGCATATCTTTGACATATTCAATGGCATAATTAAGATTACCATAAATAAAATTCATGGGGTTATTAATTTCATGGGCAATACCAGCTACTAATTGTCCCAAGGCAATCATTTTGTCATTTTGTAATAACCGACTATAGTTATGCTGAAGATCATGAAAGTCAGCTTTGGCTATTCTGGCTTTTTCTTTTTCTTTTTGCAGTCTATTTAATGTTAAAACATGAATTTGGGAGTTGGCTAAAAGTAATTGATGAAAATCTAGCAATCCATACTGGTAAGATTGATCTGTAATCACAAGTGGTTCATACACTTGTTTGTGCGATCGCCCTAAAGCTATTTGAGTTGCTTCGACAATTGGGGTATCCTCTGGACAGACAAAGGTTTTGGGTTGCAAAAAATTATAAAGATATTCAATAGGCCTCCCAGCAAACAGTCCTAACCCATAGGGACGACTCATTTGTTCAAAAAATAGCCG
Source organism: Anabaena sp. UHCC 0187 (assembly GCF_009712035.1). Classification (GTDB taxonomy): domain Bacteria; phylum Cyanobacteriota; class Cyanobacteriia; order Cyanobacteriales; family Nostocaceae; genus Dolichospermum. Next base: position 432,211 of record NZ_VILB01000011.1, read on the forward strand.
TCGGGAAATCATGCCTACATATTTTTGATCTTTAGTCAAGATAATCCCTGGTAGTAAAGGATCTTCTTCAAAAAGTTTTGCTAATTCATTGCCTGGATGATCTGTTTCAATTTGAATTGTCCAAACTGGTAATTCCTCTAAAGTTGACTCTAGTTTGAGATTTAGCTGATCCACATTTTTAATGCTATGTATAGCCAGCATTTGTCAATCCTTAACCTGAAGTTAATATTGGGTTTTGTCTTTTACATTATTACTTAGACTAGAGTAAATGTTACTTATTTTACTCCTAAATATCTAAGCTTCATCAATTTAACCTAAAAAATTCAAATTTATCAGCCGTGATAGTTTAGTATTCCCAAGATATCTGGGCAAATTTCAATTTATTAACCAGATTTTAGTATTAGATTTTTTACATAATTTATGCTGATTGATAACCTAGGGCAATAACATCCTCTTGATGGTAGAGATTTAATAGGCTTGATCTGGAATATAATCACGTAATAAATACTGTTATCAAAACGACAGGCTTTTTTAGCCTATCATCTAGCCTTTAACTAAAGGTTAAGAAGCTAGTAGCTTGTTATATAAAACCTAGACAAGTCTAGAAATTTACTTCTAATTTCAACAAGAGTATAGGAACGGTTATTCATTGGTAAGCTTATTCGCTTTAACTAAACGCAATAAATACTTCTAGAATATCAAACAAATTAAGCGAGTCCGTTTAATCCGTCGTGCGGACGGATATTATGCACATTGCTAATATCAGGAAAGACTATTTGCAGAAATTAACCCTTCGCTTTCACTCTTGCCTTTTGCCTCTTGCTTTGCTATAACGACAATTTTTAACGCCAACCTACTTATCTACCATATAGAAGTTGAGAATAATTGTCTGATCTTAATTTATGAATTAGGCGATGATGGATTGGATAATTATGTTATACCAAATAAACGTATCAATGAATTCATCTTTTTAGTTAGTTGTGTTTATCATAGGTCTAGCTGGAAATATCAAGACAGGAGTTTTAGATATTGTTTGTTGGATAGCGGACACCATTTAGGTGCTATCGCTGCTTTTTGCATATCTTCATGAAAACAACATACAACTACGTTTTGATTTTGATAAACTTATTCTCAATGCAGATTTGGGATTTGAGAATAAGGAGTTGATTACTAGTTGTGTGATTTCGCCAAGAAGGACAAGAAAAACCAGTCAGACACTTAAGGCTACCTATTCCTTTTGTCTGTGGTACTGACTATTTTCAAGTTAATCAATGTGTTGAAGAGGCCTAGCAAACAACGTCTTTACAGCCTAGTCACCAGCAGCAGCTAGAACATCCTCAATTTAATTTTGACCGAGAACGGTTGTGGGAGAACGTTGGGAATAGGCGTTCTATTAGGCGTTTTCAAAGGTATTCTATTTGGAGAAAATATCTATTGGCAAATTTTGCAAGCAGTTTGACAACCAATCCCAATAGAGAATTTTGAGGAAATAGAAATTTACTCAGTGGTGCATGATATCGAGAGAATTTCACCAGGGTTATATAAAAATACACATCTCATTAAAGCAGGTAACTTTAGGGAAAACAGGTTATTTGTACATTAATCAAGCGATAGCTAGAGATTGTGCTGTAACGAGAGTTTTTCGTGTCCGATTATTTGAGTTATCAAACCGCTATGCAATTAGCCGGATTTGTCGGACAGAGAGTGTATTTATTTAGCAACTATTGGGGAATAGATTGTAGTGGTATTGGTGCTTTCTATGATGATGAAACCCAAGCCTTTCTAGAAACCAATAAGGACATCTTGTACGCAATGGCAATTGGTAAATAAATAGGAAAATAACCGGAAATGGCGACAACAGAACCTCAATTCCATGCTGATGATAAGCACCCTATACAGCCAACATCAGCAGATATTATGCTTCGGCAACAACTGGAACATTCAATTAGCAAATACTTTTATGAAGGATGCGATCGCATTATTCATAGTTTGTTGTCTAATTGTCGTTGGTATGCCACAACTCATGCGAGTATTTTGACCTTAGTAATTGAATGCCCTGACCAAGTTACTAACTGGCAAATTTTGCAACAAATTGTCCCTATGGCTAATGTTCTTTATGGCATTGTTAGCAGTGCCAAAATCCGGGTTTGTCCTCCCGATATTCAAACTGTACCCTTTGAAATGAGAGTAGATGAGTTGCCAGTTTATCGTGATTGGATCTGATGCAATTGGGGATTTGAGATTGTTGATTAAGCGTAAGAATTCAGGTGAGACGATAAGATCCCCGACTTCTTTTATTTATTGTGTCCATAAATTATAAATTGATGCTAGAAGTCGGGGATCAGGCTATGAACGAGTTCTATAGCTGAATACTTACAATTAAGCCATCACATTCTGTTGGATAACTGTAATTAGTTCGGCAAAAACTAAATCAGCAGAATGTTGAACAACAGGACTTAATTCCAGACCAAAATCCAGATTAGCAGCTTCAATTAAATAGACTGTCACCTCTTGGGGAAAATCATCTAAAAAGATTTTTCTCCCAGCAGCCAAGGCATGATCCCAACGAAAATCATGTAAGTTGTAACTAGGTTCGGGCAGTGCTTCTAGTTCATTCCCTGGGACTCTAAATATAGCACCTGCCTCTGAACCTGTGCAACTAGCATCAAGAATAATTAATTTTTGACTTCCTCTCGCTTGAAACATCACTTCCATGCCCGCAGTTCCACTATCGAAAATGCGGATATTGGGGTGAGGATTTTGGGCGAGATGTTGCTGTAAACGTTGGGCAATAATTACGCCGACAGCATCATCATTCCGATTGAGATTGCCACAACCAATGATAGTTAGCATGGGATATTTATAATAACATGAATATTATCAACTTGGCACAAAAAATTAAAATTTACGGAAATTCTGACTACATCTTTAATTATTGACTTTATAGTGAGTTTAGTAGCCGTAAGTCAGTGACAAAAATTTGTCTTTATTTTCTCTGCGTTTATCTGTAGTGGTTAGTCAAAAATCATTCTTACCCATCAGATAGAATTGCTATATGCTAGTATTTCGTGATACAGAGACTAAAGGTAGAGGTATATTTGCCCAGCAAGATTTTGCTAAAGGAGATTTAATTGAAAGATCTGCTGTGATTGTAATTCCTAAACAGCAAGTTAAGTTAATTACTAAAACGGTGTTATTAAATTATTATTTTGGTTGGCACGGGGAAAGCGGGGCAATAGGTTTAGGTTTTGCCTCTCTTTTTAATCATTCTTATCATCCCAATGCGGTCTATATTAAGAATTTTGCTAAAAATGTAATTGATATTGTTGCTCATCAATATATTCGAGAAGGTCAGGAAATTACTATTAATTATAATGGGCAAGTTGATGATATTTCCCCTGTGTGGTTTGATGTGGAGGAATAAGGCTCACGCAGAGGCGCAGAGACGCAAAGAGAGGAAGAAATGAATTCACTCTTATCATCACTTTCAAGAATTTCTTTGAGCTTTTCTTCTGTCATGCCTTTTGCTTCAGCATTTTTGCCAACCTGATCACAAAATTCCTGAAACTCATTTTTTAGTAATTTAGTCAATCTTTGATACTCCAAGAGAGTCGCTAAACATTAGTTAAATTTTAACACGGAATCACCCCTAGACCCCATACTCTTGATTTCTTTCTGTATCACTGATACAATCAACGCTTAGAGAAGTTAGAATTTTATATAAAAGTTACTTGTACCGTTGGAGAACTCTTAGATTATATTCACAATAGAATCTCTGACTAAACCCAACATTTACCCGTTGTGCGTTGGGTTTCGTGCCTCAACCCAACCTACAATTACTCATTATTATTTATAATATAATCGCTATCAGACAACTATCGTAAAAAAGGATACCGCCATGAATACATCTGTAAAAACAATCAAAGTCTATGACGAAATTGTAGATTTCATTGCTGCTGGTACTACTCCCGAAAGTGTGATTAACTTCCACCTTTCCGAAACAGCACAAAACCGTTTAGAGGATTTAATTGATAGTGCTAAAAATAATGAACTAACAAAAGAAGAAAAGGAAGAATTAGAGTATTTTTTGACTCTGGAACACATTATTAGATTAGCTAAAGCTAAGGCTCATAAATATATTAACACTAAGGGTAAATAAGATGTCTCGTACTTACATTAATTTAGAAATAAGGCGTTTAGTTGTGGAACGTGCTGGTAATATCTGTGAATATTGTCTAATTTCAGAAGAAGATACTACATCTTGTCAAGTTGATCATATCATTAGTGTGAAACATGGTGGAGCAAGTACGGATGATAATCTCTGTTATGCTTGTGTTTTCTGTAATTTGCAAAAAGGTACAGATTTAGGTTCAATTAATTGGCGAAATGGTGAGTTAGTGAGATTTTTTAACCCTCGTAGAGACTTTTGGGGTGATCATTTTCAACTTAATGAAGCTATCATTCAACCATTAACAGATATTGGTGAAGTAACATCCCGTATTCTCGATTTTAACAAAAATGAACGGATTATAGAAAGACAATTATTAATAGGAGACTTCCAATTAAAAAAATATCCCAAAATTTCTTGTGGTGCGGGCATCTTGCCCGCTAACAATACAAGGACGGGCAAGATGCCCATCCCACAAAATTGGATCATCTTTTTTGTGGAGTTCTCTAGAAGTTGATAAGTATCCACCAACAGCAGCAAAAGAAAAAATGATTAAGTAGTAAAGCATCTGGCATTTCCCGAAGTTGAGCAATAGTTTTATCTTGGATATTCATACCAATGTTAAATTTGGATTTTTTGTGTATTTGTTTTGATTATAACTGATTATTTGTGCCTGTATATATTGCTTTTAGAGGTTACAATTTGCCAGTCTTGATGCCAAAGAAGAAAGACCACTCTTCCCCGTCGTTCCCCGCAGTGCTGACGGGAGGTGTCCTGGTGGTGCGGTTATATCAAAATTAGTATGATACTCACTTAACCAATCTCCTCCCATTCCTAATAACTTCTTTTTTTTCCATCCTATTTTTTCCCCAAACTTATCCCAAAGTTCTGCGTTGTATTCAAGCGTTCCTCCACAACTCTGATAAATTTTTTTCTGCACAGAAAACCCAAATTTACCATTACTGTAATGTACCCACAATTTGTCAATAGTGCGGAGGTCTTCACAGGGAAAATTATTAATACTGTTAGCATCTAACCAATTTTCTTTTTCCCGTTTTACAACCGCTAACATTAACCGTCGTGTTTCTTCATCTGCTTCTTTCCATTTGCCTTGTGCGAGTAAGTCACGCAGTTTTTGATAGTCTATACCACAGGATGATTTGAATTGTGTATCTTGCTGAATAGTTTGCAGTACGGTGATATTTTCCTGGGGTTTTTGTTGAACAGTAACAGGAGTATAATTAATAGGTGATGGTATAGGAATATTCACAACAGGTTTAACTAACAAACCCAATATTTGTCGGAATTCTCTGACTGTTTGCGGACGGTTTGCTGCTTCTAATTCCATACCTTTGAGAATGGCAGCATTGATGCGATCGCTAATATTTGGGTTAAACTGTTGGGGTGGTGGTAAAACTATTCCCGTTTTTCTAAACTCTGCGGGTAAAGGTTCATTATTAGTCAGCAAATTATACAAAGTTGCCGCTAAAGCATAAACATCTGTGTAGTCACCAAATTTACCATATCTCTCATATTGTTCTATGGGTGCATAACCTTTACTTCTGGCATTAGTCATGTTTACCTCTGCACCTAAAGTATATTCTCTAGCTAAACCAAAATCAATTAAAACCGCTTCTTTGGTATTTTGCCGTAAAATTATATTATTGGGTTTGACATCTCGATGTAAAAATCCCAGTGCGTGAATATGTTCTAAAGCTTGTCCTATTTGGTCAATATAATGTAAAGCTTCAGTTTCGGATAATCCTTCATGATTATGATTATATAAGGCCAAATTGTCCCCATCAATAAATTCCATCACCATTCCCGACATTCCATTTATCTCGATAAATTCATAAACTTCGACAATGTGACGGTGAGGATTGCATTTGGCTAACCGCATTCCTTCATTATAAAATTTTCTCTCTTCTGTCCGAAATTCTTCTGGACTGATTTGTGTGGGGTTTAAAGTTTTGATAACAACTATTTTTCCTTTTTTCTGATCTTTGGCACTATAAGCGATACCAAAACCACCACGACCAAGATATTGTTGAATAATATATCTACCGTTGTTAATAGATGTCCCTGGTGTGTAAATGCTCATACTTTTATAAAATATATTATGTATGTATTTTATACCATATCTGAATTGTTGTCTGCATCACTTTTTTTGCATCTATTATTTTTCTGGGTGAGTATTTCCCACCCAGTCCTTTAAATGATGGTAATTGAATTAACGATGCCGTCTATTATAACGACATCTGTAATACTTGCCTCGATAATATCTATAACTATTTCTGCCGTTACAAGTTCGATAACGTCTGGCATGGGTAGTTGTCTGACGACGATTATAAGTTGCAGAATCAGCATTTTCTGCAATACCCAAGACGGACATAGACGCTATCAAAGTAGCGAGAACAAAAGATGCAATACGTTTCATGAGTATGATTTGAGGAGTTAGTAATTATTTCTACAAACGCATAAAGTCGATGAAGCGGAGATTCCAAAAAGCTTTAAATAGATGTTATCATTAAAGGCTATAAAATTCTTTTTAATCATCAATACCTTATTAAAACTTATAAATTAAATTTTTGCAGCGGGTTTTCTTAACTCAATATGCAACTATCAATTGTCAATTATTTGGTGGGCAATGCCCACCATCCAAATCTATAAACTTACACCATGTTTTTTGGCAATTTCTACAAGTTGCTCATATTGATGTTGTGATGCTTTAGCTAAAATTGCATCTGCTTCTTCTGGATTACTACCATCTTTAGGAATTAAATATTTAACATAAAGAGAAACAAAATCAACCACAGCAGCCAAACCTGTTAATTCGTGTTTATCAGCTTGATTTCCAGCAATTACAGCCACTAAACCCGCTCTAATTGGGTCTGGTCTTACTTTCATGAATTGATCAACTAATTGCTTAGAATAATCTGCCGTTGATAAATTCTTTAACTTAGTTTGATCAGGTTTAAATTCTAATCCTGCGGCTGTTGATTGCTCCAACATACACCATTCTATAAATTCTTGCAGTGCAGCTTCAGGAAGCTGAGAAAGATATTGATGTAGTTCTAAATTAGACACAATTAGTTACCAATTTTAGTAAATTTGTCATTGATAATTGATAATTCATAATATAATATTTAGGAATTACCAATTACTCATTAAAATCCAGACTAACCCACTGATTTGGGAACTTTTGTACTGCAAACAACAATTATATAGAACCCTGACTTATCGAAAAATAGAGAAAAATAGATCCCCGACTTCTCCAAGAAATCGGGGATCTTAAGTAACATAAATTAAGCTGTTCTAAAACGAGCCAATTCTTCGCCTGTTTTCGCGTCGTGGGCGTGAACAGTACACACCAAACATGAATCAAAAGAACGGGCTACATGACCCACTTCTACGGGGTCTTTAGGGTCTGCAATAGGCGTTCCAATTAATGCTTTTTCAATAGGTCCTAGTTGTCCTTCACCGTCACGGGGTCCAATATTCCAAGTACCGGGGGCGATAACTTGATAGTTCTTAATTTTGCCTTGTTCGATTTCTACCCAGTGACATAATGCACCTCTAGCGGCTTCCGTTGCACCCCAACCTTTACCATCTTTTTCTTCTGGTTTAATATACCAAGGATCGTTTAATTTGAACTCTCTTAAACAACGTTCAGCTTGACGATATAGTTTAACTATTTCGTGGACTCTTCCTAATTGGCGAAGATGAACACTTGCACCACCCATTTTCTTGAATGTGTCGAGAATAAATGGGTCATGATGTTGCCAAGATTCGCCATGATTTCCCCCTGCAACTAATTGACGGGCTAGGGGTCCGGCTTCTAATCTTCCTAAGTCTTGGTGGAGGACTGCACTTGACCAAGAATACGCGCCATTAAAGTCTTTTTGGTTGTTGTTGATTGGGTTAGTTGTGCGATCGCTTGGATGCCAATCTTGAGTACCTTCATCATACCAAGAATGAGTTAAATTCTCACGGGTAAAAGCTGGATTCATTAAGCTATGAGTATCAGTGAAGCTATCATAAACACCGCTTTTCATAATTACAGCAGCGTTACGTCCTTCAATGGTGGGATGATTATATTTATCCTCATGGGGAATATAACCCCAAGTCACATATTTACCCACACCTGCACCATATCGATCTAAACCGATATCTAACCCCATGCGCCAATATAAACCCAAGTCTGATTCTCGATGTTTAACATCTTCATTTAACCACTTTTGAAAGTCTTCATAGGATTGAATTTCTTCATATCTTTCTAAAGAACAACCTAACCAAACTGGTTCTAACCAATTAGTGCGGAAATATTCCAAAATTGCCCAGGCGCGGGTAATGTCAGTCAAAGTGGGGGCGCACATCACACCACCAGGCACCATATAACTGCTATGACAACAGGTGATATGCTGTAAATGTTCCTGAGTAACTTATTTTTAAGGTAATTTTGCTCGGTAGTAACATTTTATTTTCACCATTTCAGTTTATAAATAAGGGAATATTTAGGGAATGAGCGGACAAAATCAGGGTAATTGCGAGGAGAAATATTCCACATCTACACAGGAATATGCAAATGCAGACTCAAGGGACTGGTTCGCCGATATGTTTGCAGATTTCGAGCCGCAGAACACCACAGACGGTAGCTATAGGGGAACAATGGCGAAAATAAAGGCAACGGAATTACAGTATCAAGCAGTTTTTGAACAGAAGTTAATCGAAGCTAATACTAATTTAAAAAGGGAGAGAATAAGAGTTAGTATTAAACAAACTGGCAATTCTCTCCAATTACGAGCTACCTTACCTTTAAAACCAGGAGATTACAGTTCAGGTAAGACAAAAAAACAGTATGATTTATCTCTCGGAATACCCGCAAATTTAGAGGGACTAAAAACTGCAATTGAAGAAAGTTATGAGTTGGGTAAATTAATTGCTCGTCATACTTTCGATTGGAATGAAAAGTATTTAGGAATTAAATCGAGAGAGAAGCAAGAGAGCAAAACAATTGGGGAATTATTAGATACATTTGATGAAAAATATTATCAAACTCGTCAGAAAACTATCACCAGTCAAAATACTTTTGCTAACTATATATCTGTAATCAAAAGAAACTTGATTCTCACCCATTTAGCCACAAAAGAAAATTTTGAGGAAGTTATTAATTCATTTCAGGGAAATAAAAAAAATGAATTGATTGCGGTAAGTTCTGTTTTGATTAAAACCTTTAATTTAGGATTTCAACTCGATGTCAAACGAGATCATGTCACTCCTGCTTATCGAGAAATTCCTGAAGATGAAAAAATAATATCTGCTTTTGACCTCTTTGAAAAGTTCGCCCTCAACCGCAAAAATACAAACATTAGTGATGAAATAGACACTTGGGAAATGTGGCGTTGGGTATATGGAATGTTGGCGACTTATGGGTTAAGACCAAGGGAATTATTTGTCCAACCAGATATTAATTGGTGGATGTCTCCCCAAAATATAGATCATACTTGGAAAGTGAATAAAAATACTAAAACTGGATATAGAGAAGTTATTCCTTTTGTACCTGAATGGATAGAATTATTTGATTTATATAATCCCAAACCATTAAAGATTTTAGAAATAAAGGTGGCAAAAATTGCATCTGTACAAAATATTAATTGGATGCGGAGAGATATATCCAGATGGTTTAGAAAGGTGGGAATTGAGTTTCAACCTTATGATTTACGGCATGGTTGCGCGATTCGAGCGCATCTTCAGGGAATACCGATTAAAGCCGCAGCAGATAATTTAGGTCATACTGTTGATGAACATACAAAAACCTATCAAAGATGGTTTGGGATTGAAAATCGGAAAAAAGCCTTTGGTGAGGTAATTAGTCAAAGGTCATTAATTGAGTTGCAGAAGAATGAAATATTAGCGCTACGGATGGAGAATGAAAGGTTAAGGTTGGAGGTGGAAAAGTGGAAATTTTTGGAAAGAAAAAATGTAGAGGACTGCGAACAGGTTTATCACTACGGTTAAGAACATCTTGAAAATTCTGTCTAATGTCCTAATTAGAATGTTATGAGGAAAATTTCTGGACAGCGATAAATATACTGAATCATTCCGTCTATTACCCAGAAAAGGATGATAGCCAGAAAATTTATTGCTATCCACCCAAATTTAGGTATTTATCTGGAAATTTTCTGTATAATAGCTGTATATTAGCGATATTCCGAAAGGTGCCTCATGAATAGTCAGTTACTCTTCTCAGATTATTTTGAAATCGACGTATCTGTTCTAGATGAATATGGTGCGTTAAATATATGTATTGAGGCTGATTTACCTCTGTTTATTGACCCTTTTCTACTTTTTGCATCAGATAAACCAGAATATCAAGCTTTACACGACAAGATAATTGAACACTTAGTAAATCTCAAAAAAATTGCTGCAAATAACCCTCAATCTGACTTACATCTTTTTCAATTCCCAGAAGTCAAACAGAATTGGCTAGGATTGTGTAAATGGGGTAATAACGGGAAAGGATTGGGTCCAGAGTTTGCTCGCAACCTTATCGCAGCATTCAATGGATTTTATGCCGACTTTGGAAACGAAGTTATTACATCTTCATCCCATATAGAAAAGCTTACACTGGTAGGCTCAGGGATTGGTAGAGATTTCATTAGTGATTTTACGACTAATTTGATTCTAGAGCATTTGCTAGAGTACACGCAAAAGTTTGCAGAGTTGCATTTGCAAGAGAATAAGCGAAAGAAGTTTTCTATTCGCTGCTCTTTTGATTCTAATTTAATGATTTGGAAACCCAAAACTTTCGATCTACCATACTTCTATAAGGGAAATAATGATGAAGATTTTCTAATTCTTACTCCTATAGATATCCTTACCAAAGATGATGCTTTTATCTGTCATAGTGATTTTACGAGTAAGTTTAAGCAAATAACAAATGCACTAGAAAACTCGACTCTTAGAGATGCGATAAACCGTTACTTTAAAGATAGACTTCCAGTTAAACCTAAAAAGGCGGAGATTCAACAGGCTATTGATGCGACAGTTCAAAAGTATCCAGAACTTCTTGATTACTACATACATCATCAAGAAGAAAATCGAGATAAGGCAGCAACGTTATCTGCTGAAAAGGTTAATAACCTCCGTACAGAGCTAATTTCGACGCTAGTTGATTTCTGTAAGCACATTGTTGAATACAGCAACTTTTATAAGATATCACCGAATAGCTATCAGTCAGCTTTACAGCGTGTTCAGTATTTAAAACAGGTGATAGAAGACAATGATGGCTATAGGATATTTTACAAGGATGGTCAGCCGATATCGTCAGAAGATACGATTCAAAGAATTTTTCGTTTGACATGGTTTGCATCACCCTTAGATGTGAACTCGGAGGTTAACAATGGTCGCGGTCCGGCTGATTACAAGATTTCATACGGTGATAGAGACTCCACCATTGTCGAATTTAAGCTAGGAAAATCTTCATCTCTCAAAAAGAATTTACTCAATCAAACTGAAATATACAAAAAAGCTTCTAAATCTATAAGTGACATCAAGGTTATTCTTTGTTATACAAAGGCAGAAATAACGAAAGTCAAAAATATTCTGAAGAGTATCAATCAAGAGAACGCGGAAAATATTTTTATAATCGATGCAACAAAGAAAGATTCTGCATCCAAAGTTTAGCCCAATCGCTAACACATTACGGCAGCGGACGGAAGCCGATTGTAAGGTTGCTGAGGCTACCTGCTGCCGCTCAAAATCCATTGTCTTGTGCTTCCTTAACTGCGATTAATGCGATCTCATGGGTTAGTGCGATCGCTCAATTTTCAAACAAATAAATCAATAAAAATATGCGTGCAAACATTGACACTCAGAAGTTAGAACGTCTGATGCAAGTCTTAGGTAGAGAAGCCCAGGGTTCAGGCTGCATCTACTTTACAGGTGGAGCTAGTGCGCTACTAATTGGATGGCGCAACTCCACAGTTGATGTCGATATTCGTCTAGATCCTGAACCACCGGGCATTTTTCAAGCCATCGCCAAGCTCAAACAAGAATTAAACATCAATATCGAATTGGCATCTCCGCAGGATTTCTTGCCACCTCTTCCAGGATGGCGTGATAGAAGCGTATTCATTGGCAAACAAGGTCAAATTTCCTTTTATCACTATGATTTTACAGCCCAAGCTCTTTCTAAACTATCTAGGGGATTTGACCGTGATATTAAAGATATTGAAGCTATGTACAAACAGAAATTATTCTCTTTGAATGATTTACGGAATTGCTTTGAAGCGATCGCACCTGAACTAATCAGATTCCCCTCTCTTAATCCTGATATGCTTAGAAGCAGAGTCGAGAAATTTATTGAACGTTGTGAAGATAACCTGGAGGATGATCAATCATGAATCTCAATGAGTTGCCGGGATCTGAGATAATCTTGCCTGGACTGAGTGATCTGCACAGTGGTGAATCTAATACAATTGGAGCATTGTTAGCTGCGATCGCGTCAACCCGCTTAACTGAAGCTGGTTTAGATATTCCTAAAAATCACTTAGCCCCAGAACCAGAGCTAACTTTATATGCCCTTCTCCAAGATGAACGAGAGGATGCTTACGTTTACTATAATGCTTTGCTTAATCAACTAAATAGCTTTTGCAATGCTCTTGAATTAAGTTATAAATATAAACCGTCTAATTTCACTGTTTAACATCTTTGAGAAAAGCGATTCGTGACCAGGTCAAACAAATCATCCACAAGTTATTAGGAGGTTTATGAATAACTGGACTGTAGAACAAATTACCTTTCGTTGTGAGCGTCTTTCTGTACGTCTGGAAAGATTAGCACAGAACTTTCTACAAATGGCATCTCTCAGTTTAGATGAATTTAATGGAGAAGCGGTACTTGAGATTATTCGAGAAAGTAAAGTGTTTTTAGAATTAACAGCCATTGATTTAGATGTAGATAATGCCTTTGAATTAGCTCAAATACAACGTCAATTGTCTCGATGGCATATTCATTGGTGGTCAACTTGGGCAAGTGATTCTAGTCGTCTGGAAATTTCCACCTTATCTCAAACCTGGGCAAATCGAATTATGGAGATGGCAGGAGTTCTGGTTTAAGGTTTTTAGTGCGATAGCGTAAGCGCTGACTTGTCAGTTCGCTCAATATCCAAATAAATCAATATTTCCATACTCAAGTAAATCTGTAAAGATTTTAACTTTTAAATTAATATTTACGTATTTATATTGAGAAAAAACCGGGTTTATATTTCAACAGAAAGAAAAAATTATACTTTACCACTTGCCTTTAACTTCCTGAACAGCGATTAAGGGAAAAATTAGGTAACGTCTGAAAACACCAAATAACTACAATAAATGGACTTATGATATAGCTGAGGTGGATTTATGGCCTCATTTAAGGAAAAACCAGGGAATAATTAAATCTATTCCGAAAAATCCTGACTATATCAGCAATTCCCTAATTTATTACCATATAACTGCTGTGCGGCCATTGTCCACCTAATAAAGCGTAGATTTCTACCGGCTTACTAGAAATTGTAATGCCGAGTTCATAAGATGTCCCTGTGAACGCAGCAAACCGCCGACAAGCTTCATCATAAAAGTGACTACGACGATAATTTTTATTAGTTAAGTCAATCGCAAACAAACCATAAAAATACCGAGGAATACTTTGGATTGTTTCGACAATTTGACCTAAATTTCTCGCCAAAATCGCATTTCTCGGAACTTCTGTTCCCCAAGCTGTATCTAACGCCCAAGAGGCAGAACTGAGGTGAGAACCACCACAAATTCCACAAATTCTTGGAGTCACAATTAAGCCAGCTTGGGGATCTTTTCCGCGTAAAATTATTTCAAAGCCGCGAAAAAGTTCAGCATGAGTCCAAGCATTTGTGACATATCCATTTTCGATTTCGACACGCACATCTAAATCACCCTCAACTCTACCAACGGGTGAAATATCTAATGTTTGAATTGGCATTATCCTCTCCTATTATTTATTGGCTTGTAGTAAGCACTTAAGTGCTTACTACGAACTAAACGGTAAAAAAGTCTTCGTCTGTCCATTTTGGGGCTGCGTCTTTGGCCACAACGGTGAGGACTGCGTAATCTTTGTGGTTGATTCCTGGTGGTGTTTCTTTGGGAACTCCCATAACGGTTTGGGTTTTAAAGACTGTTCCGGGTTTAAGGTCGAAAAAGGGAAATTCCGGTTCTGTGCAACCTAAACAGGGCATTCCGGCGCGGGTTTTGGAGGAGACGCGATTCCAGAGAATGCGGTTGCAGGAGGCATGGGTCATGGGTCCACGACAACCTAAATCGTAAAATAGACAACCTTTGCGTTGTCCAAATTCCGTGGTTGTGGCTTTGTATGCAAAGTGAATGTTGCGGGTACAACCGGTTTCGGCGTAAGTGTTAAAGAAGGTTTGGGGACGATGCAGTTCATCGAGAACTATATCATCAATTCTTCCCGTTGCAATAGCGACTAATATCTGCGTTATCCAATCGGGGTGTGCGGGACAACCAGGAATATTAATTATAGGTAAGCCGGCTTGGCTGACAAAATCTTTACCTAAAAAACCGCCTTCTTCCCGTTTGAGAAATTGCAGTCCTTTGGAGTCGCTGGGGTTGGGTGACATAGCGGGAATTCCTCCCCAACTTGCACAGTCTCCGACAGCGACAATAAATTTGGCAACTTTGGCTAAATCGTCTAACCAATCTTTCATGGGACGGTCTGCAAACCGATTCCATTCTCCTGTACCATTAGGGGCGTTAACGACGCTACCTTCAAATACCAAAATATCCAGAGGCGTTTTCCCTGAAATACAGTCGGATAAAAGGGTTTTGACGTTTTCACCTAATTCTACACCCAAGGAAGGATGCCAAAGTATTTTCATACCGAAATCAGCAATTAAATCACAAGCTGTTGGTTCTTCGGCATTAAGAAATGACATGGTGTCACCCGAACAAGCACCACCTTGTAACCAGAGTACATTAGTCATTAGCTATGTCTTTCTCTATATGTTGACAATGCACAATTAAAGAAGTTATCTAGGAATATAATTTCCCTTTTTGAGAGGATTTACTTGTAGAGAATGACCTATTGATCAATATTTATTATTTTAAATTAAGGTATTATTTAAAGCAATTAAATTTTTTTAAATAAAACTTAAGAATTAGCAAGATTAGATTTTATGGTAACAAATAAAGTGAGGGCAAGATAATAGACATAAAAACTAATCAACGGGACTCTGATAGTATTTCCCCAACATTTAAAGTTTTTCCTGCTACTGTTACCTGATCATCATCTACTAATTTCCGTCCTCTGCGCGTTTCCACTATCCCATTAACCTTGACTTCACCATCAACAATCATCAATTTAGCTTGACCTCCGGTAGAGGTAATCCCGGAAAACTTTAAAAACTGGTCGAGTTTAATCATTTGCTTTTATCAACTACTAAAAAAGTATCATCTATAGCAATATATCAGGATTTAGGATTTTGGCAACAAATTAAATTCTTGCAAAGCCGGTAAAAAGTTTTTATTTTCATGACTAGGGCGACTCAGTTTAATCAAGGCAAAACGCTGTAAAATAGTCAAGCTTGCCCATGCCTCAATTGTGATGATCACACCTATTTCCTGTGCTTTTTCGTGAACACTGCTGGGAATAGTGGTAATATCTACCCATGCTGGATGAGTTTCAATTGGCAATTCGGCTACAGGTTTACCAGTCAGTTGCAATACCAACTCTTGAATATAATGCCTATAATCATGAATTTTGCTATCTGTATCGCAAGGTAATGTCATTAAATTTTGACGTGATTCTTGATTCATCTGATTCCATTCTGCTAATTTTAGCTTAATACCGCAAGTATCGAGTTTATAACGCACTTGCATAGGAATACAACGCCAAGAATCAACAAAATCTGCTTCAAATTCAAAAAAATCTGTCATAAAATTGCTAATTTTTCTAAATTATAGATTTATATAATGATTGTAAATGATTTATGAGAAAATAAAGCCCGCCTGGGAATCAATTCCCAGTCTCATAGCAAAAGTCATCTAAAGATGACTAAATAACCCAAAAATTCCTTAGTAAACTTTAGTTTACTTTAGCTATTAGCCCGGAACTTAAGTTCTGGGCGGGAGTGAAAGCTAATAAATCAGATTGCTATAGAATACAAACATCATGAATATTGATTCCCAGTATCATGTTACAACTATTATTTTAGCAGGTGGTAAAAGCACTCGCATGGGTAGAGATAAAGCCTTAATTCCAATTGAAGGTGTACCCATGTTGCAATTAATTTGTACTATCGCTGAAGCTTGTACTGATAAAGTTTATATCGTCACTCCCTGGTCAGAACGTTATCAACAATTGCTAACATCTAAAAGTCAGTTTATTCCAGAAGTTCCTTTACCTGGGGAAACTGGAAATGAATCTCGCACCCATGGACCAATTGTAGGTTTTATGCAAGGGTTAGCAGCAGTGGAAACAAATTGGGTTCTGCTATTAGCTTGTGATTTACCAAATTTGCGTTTAGAAATATTGCAAGATTGGATATCTAAATTAGATACAATTCCCGAAAATAAAATGGCAGCTTTAGTACAATATAATCAAATTTGGCAACCTTTATGTGGTTTTTATCGCCGTCGTTGTTTACCAGAATTACATCAGTATGTTGAAGCAGGTGGACGTTCTTTTCAGCAGTGGTTAAGGTCTTATAATGTGGAGGTATTGTCTTTGGCAGATCCAGAAATGCTATTTAATTTTAATAGTGTTGATTCTGTTTAAATTTCAACTGTAAGTATCGTGATTTTTTTTAACCAACCACAGAGACGCAGAGGGCGCAGAGGAAGAGAAGATCGAGGTTTTTATATTTTATTTAAGGGTGCTACGGTTAGTTTTTGATGATATAATCAATAAAATTATATATAGGAAGTAAAATAGTTATACCAAATTCAGTGAATTAGGTAATAACTGATTTGGAACTTCTATGAAAATAAGTAATTTCTCTCTAGGGTTTTTTTAATAGATTGTTTTATAGTAGGAAAAATTGACTCCATTATATTTCTGGTAGCAATACCTGTTAATTGCAATATTGGCTTCTCAGATTGGGGAATCTGTTGATAACAATTAAATCTGCGTAAATTGGCTTGGTTTATAGTGTCGCATTTATTGAATGTAGGCGCTGACGACTTAATTCCCCAACCGGTTAAAATACGCCAATTATGACATCTAGTATTACAGATTCAGTGGTGAAAGCGGCGATCGCAGCTATATCTTCGGAGTCAGCAACAACGGCAGAAAAAATCCAAATGCTGATAGAAATAGCCCAAGGCTTTCAAAAAAAGCCGAAAACAGCCCAAGATTTACGCAATGCAGTGGGGCTATTTTACCGTGCATATGAGATGTGTGGGGATGAGTATGTTTTACTGAAAGCACGGGCTAAGGTGGGCATGGCAGGGTCATTACAGATGATTCCTGATGCGGATTCCCAATTGTTGCAACAAGCGAGGGCAGATTATGAGGAAGCTTTGCCAATTTTACAACAATTTGCCACAGCGGCGGAAGTAGCAGAAACCCAAATGAATTTAGGGTTGGTTTTACAATCTTTAGTTCCCTATAATTTAGCCCGGATAACTGATAGTATTCAGGCTTATCACGAGGCTTTGCGGGTGTTTACTTGGGAACATTATCCCCAGGAATATGCGATTTTACATAATAACATAGCGATCGCCTATCTTTCTATGCCCATGTCGTCGGAACGGGAATCTTTGCGTCAAGCTTTAGCAGTGCAATCTTTTGAAATTGCTCTGAAATATATTAATTTAATTGAGCATCCTAGGGAATATGCAATGTTGCAAAATAACTTAGGCAATGCTTTACAATATTTAGTTAGTTCCCATCCTGTGGAAAATAATTTACGGGCTGTTTTAGCTTATGATGAAGCTTTAAAGGTGCGTAATCTTCAAGATACACCGTTAGAATATGCTAATACAATTTCTAACAAAGCTAACCTCCTCTTCAACTTACCCGACGACCTCGAAAAACCGGAATTAGGGAATCCACAAAATCTCTTAAAAGCAGAAGAATACTATCAAGAAGCTTGGCGAATATTTACAGAACATAAGCAATTAGAACAAGCGGAAATGGTAGCCAAAGCACTACAAGATTTAACCGCAGAAATTCAAGCATTTGCCTTAAATTAAACCCTAAATAGGAGAATATCTATGTTTGAGTTAGTCCATGATCCAGTATTGATCAAATTTCTCCATAGTTTAAATACAGAATTAAATTTCACTACAGGATTTACTTGGTTAATCATTGCTGTGATTTTATCAATGATTGGTGGTGCAATTGGCGGAATTATCCTTGCAGGTAAAGATTTAGGATACCAATTTGCAGCGATAATTGGTAGTTTATTTGCACCAGCAGGGGTAATTCCTGCGGTAATTTTCGGGTTATTTATTCTGAATTTATTAGCCAATCACTAGGAGCATATATGTTAGCATTAACTTGGTTTTCTGTTAAGTTATTTTTCAAGGGTAAACTATTCCGTGACCCTATATATTTTATTCGTCAAACTATTATTGCTAGTGGGATTGGCACGGTTATATTGGTATTACTAGCACAAGCATCAATTCCCCTCTGTATTCCCATTGGTGTAGCTAGTTTGACTACAGGTGCAATTATGCCTTTTCTGTTGCAAGATTTTAGAATGAAATGAGTGGAAAAACTAACCACTCCAGAACACACGGGTTAGGTTTCTACATAAGCCACAGCAAAACGTTCAATTCCCGCTAAATCAGCATGAATAGAAATATTGCCATAACTACCATGATTTTCTAATAATTCTCGCACCATTTCCGACTGTCCCGCCATCATTTCAATCAACCAAACGCCACCAGGACGCAAGTAAGCAGGGGAAACATTAATTAAATGACGAATATAGTCTAAACCATCTGCACCACCATCTAAGGCTAAATGTGGCTCATGTTTAACTACTTCCGCTTGTAAGGTAAGTACCGTATCACTAGGAATATATGGCGGATTTGATATCATGCCGCTAAACTGACCTTTGAAGGCTTCTAAAGGTTGCCACCAAGAACCTTGGTAAAATTGAATTCGCTCCCCAAAACCCAAATTTTCCGCATTAGTTTGAGCAACGGCCAAAGCTGCCGGACTAATATCTACTGCATGAATTGTGGCATTTGTCAATACTTCTGCCAATCCCAGAGCTATCGCGCCGCTACCAGTCCCTAAATCCGCCCAGTGTCCGGCTTTCATCTCATTGTTAGCAGCAACCACAGCCAAATCAATCAACATTTCTGTTTCTGGTCTGGGAATTAAGACCGCATGAGAAACTGCGAGTTGAAAATTTCGCCAAGATGTCATTCCCGCAATATACTGAACCGGTAAACGGTCATGTAATCGCCTTTGCCACAATTGCTCTAATTCTGTTAAAGACAATTGCATGGGGATTTGATGCCATGCTTTGAAAGATTCTAAACGCAGTGCCAAGCGGTCTAAATTAGCTATTGTTAATAATAACCAATCCACTTCCATGGGGGATATGTCCGCGGCTATAGCTGCTTGAATTGCAGTTTTTCGCCACTGCCAAAGTTCTAAACCAGAAACCATTTGATTTGGCTTTAACATATCAGGAAGTAAAGATTGTTTATTTTTTCTTGGGTTGATTGGGAACGATAGAACGAATAAATTCTATTGACTCCCGTGAGGGAAACAAGAAAATCTTATTAGTGCTGGGATCATTGCTACTATTGAGTGTGTCAATCACGCCATACAAATCTACTACTTGAATTTCTGTATTGGCTGCTTCCTGTGGTTTAGCTTTTTTGAAAGCATCTAAAAGAGCCACTGCTTGTTCTTTTTCAAAATAGAAAGGAATAAAACGTTCTTTTCCTTGGGGAATGGTCAAATAACTATTTCCTTGCTTGAACTTCGGCACAAATAAAGGAATACCATTAAATTGTTGACCTGGTTTACCACCAGCATTCAACATAGTTCTAGCTACATCAATTTGTTGTTTTGTGGGTACTAAAGTAAAAACTACAGCCGAATCTTTTTTCTTATTATTTTCTACTACTAATTTATAGTAATCTGCTAAGGAAACAGGTCTAACCTGAATAGTGCTTGCTAATTTGGGATTTTCTTTTTTTAAACGACCTTCGAGGAAAGTTTGGGCATCTTTCTTACTAATAAAAAATCCTATTTGAGAAATAGTTTTAGATTCATTTTTTCTGGAGATAACTACAAATTCTCCTTTGGGATTAGTCAGTGTAAAAACAGGGACTTCCTGTAAAGTTTTTACTACCTGTTCCTGTGGTAAAGCTAACGCTTGCAGATTATTCATTCCTGGTAATCCTGCAAACATTACACTTCCTGCAAGACCCAATGTTAAGCCCCAACGTACTAATAATTTCATGATCACTCCTCGTGTTAATTTTATGCCCTAGCCAAAAGTCTGAACATCCTATTATAAGTCTTCTCCACAGATCAGTAATATCCTGATGCTTTGAAGATGACAAGACTGTGTAGTCACCGAGTCAGGAGTCAGGAGTCAGGAGTCAGGATTCAGGAGTCAGGATTCAGGAGTCAGGAGAAAGAAAGAAAGAAAGAAAGAAGTAAGAAGTAAGAAAGAAGTAAGAAAATTAGCCAGTCCCTAGTCCCTAGTCCCCAGTCCCCAGTCCCTAGTCCCTAGTTCCCAGTCCCTAGTCCCCAGTCCCCAGTCCCTAGTCCCTAGTTCCCAGTCCCTAGTCCCTAGTCCCCAGTCCCCAGTCCCTAGTCCCCAGTCCCCAGTCCCCAGTCCCCAGTCCCTAAACCTGACTTTGTAAAAGGTAACTATATGGTTCGTCAAGAGATTGAACGGTACTAGATTTGATGGTATCTAAATAACGTAGTAATAACTGAACCTGTTGAGAGTTAGGACGATAAGAAAGATTACCTTGTTTCTCAAATAAGGGAGAAATACCGGAAGTCAAGGCAGCTATGGCCTTGTAATCAGGATTTTCTTGGGAGTGGTGGGTAAGCCAAAGGTTATCGGCAGCCGTAGGAATCAAACCTGGTGGTAGTTCACCTTCTAAAAAGGCTAATAACCGCTGCTGACATATACGGGTATTGATACCACGACTTTCAAATAACTGCAAGACTTCACCAAAGGATAAAGAACGGTTGGGTAATAGTTTCAGCAATTCAGAAAATAAGAAATAATCTGTGTATTGTTGTTTAGGTATGTCTAAAACCTGGGGATGTAAAGGTAACATAGCTAAACCTAGTGCCACCCGACTACAATTAGGAGCGCCATTTTCACCTAGATATAAATCTTGAATAATCTTGGCATTAGGTAGTTTTTGCCGTAACCAACGGTTAATAGTGCCGACGGTTGCCACACCACCGCAGAGGATAGCTTGATTAATAGCTTCGGTGGGAATACCACGGGCTACTAATAATTTATTAAGTTCTCGATTCAGACGACGGACAAAAGGAACAAAAACTTGACTTTCCAAATCTCGGCGTTGCAATACCCAAGACTGGTCTGCGAATTCTAGGGTAAAAGTTTCTTGATGTTGTAAAATCAACTTTAAAGCTAAAGCCGCATCTAACAAAGCCTGTCCGAGCAGGGAACTTTCTAGACGTTGCTGGAAGCGAATCCGCACTTGTGTATCTGGTTCTCCCACTTTGGGTAATGTCAATGTTTCCAAACCCAAACTAGAAAATTCCATGTGGTCTAAACCAGGAATTGAGGGTTGCCAATGCCAAGGATTTGCATTGGCAGATTGATGATGAGATTGTCCAGGTTGACGGGGTTGGCGGGATTTTGGTGGTAGTAATAACTGACAAATAATATCCTGTTCAATGCCTTTACCAGAGTAGGCAAAATTGTGGAGCATGAAATCTTTGTGCGTCAATTCTCCCAAATTTGCTGGTATATCTACCAAAGTCATTTCTACAAGTGTCGCCCCAATATTAATGGCTAAAGTGTTACCTAGTAGGGGATAATTGCTAGTTTTTAAAGGTTGCAAACCCTGATTTTCACTGATTTGGATAAATTGGCCATTAGCACTGTCTAATTCTGGCAGCAAACTAGCGATCGCTTCCTCCACAAAAAAGATTTGTTGAGGATGGGAAACAAGTTGACTGGTAAGAATAGCTTCCCGCACATTAAAGCGATATTGTTCAGTCCAACTAGAAGGATAAGTACAAATTACCCCAGCGATATTCTTAATCACTTTGGAGAAAGTTGGGATATTCATTCCCACCGCATTCGCAATTAAAGCAGGTGTGGTACTAGTTTGACTAGACCTGAGAGTTAATAGTAGCTTAGAAAGCGATCGCACCACCCAAATTAAAGGCCCGGCGGAAAATTCATTTAATTGCAACATTGGTTCCCATTTTTGTCGTTCTGGTTGGTAGGGAACTGCTATTTGTAAAAGGGGTTTTAACTGTGCTGAGTAAAGATGAGGGGAAACTTCTTTTTCTCCACTTTGCCCCTGACGAGAAGCTGAATTAGTCGGTAAATAAACTTCTGCCGGTAAGCGGAATGATTGCTGAAAAGAAGAACTACCATTTTGCTGTTCTGCTGACCAATAAATGGGATGAAGTACCAATTTCGAGCGATTCAACAAAGCCGCAGAAATCCCTGTTGTCCCAATATCAATTCCTAAATACCAAGTTGTATCTAGAGTATCACCTGGGATTAGATCATGATTTTTATCATCAGGAATTGCGGGTTGAGGAGTGGTAATTGGGGATTGCTGACTAGTAACTGAAAATTGAGAAGTATCTTCTT
Organism: Anabaena sp. UHCC 0187; assembly: GCF_009712035.1. Classification (GTDB taxonomy): domain Bacteria; phylum Cyanobacteriota; class Cyanobacteriia; order Cyanobacteriales; family Nostocaceae; genus Dolichospermum. Next base: position 455,208 of record NZ_VILB01000011.1, read on the forward strand.
TTTGATCTTCTATATATGTCTGAGTTGTTAAACTTAAATCTTCTTGCTGAGGGGGAAGTATAGTTACAGTATCAACTGGATTTTCAACATTTAACTGTGTTGTTGATTCCCCAGGAGAATTTAATGGTTGATCAAAATTAGCTAAATCTTGATCTAATTGTTGCAACTGCTTTGCATCCAAAATAATTTCTGGGATACCAGCACCGTCATTATCTCCCAAATATAGTAAATTTTCCACTGGAGAAGCAGCCACGGAATCAGATACCATGATTGGTGGTAATGTCACCGCAGAAATATCGGCTGTACTAGTTTCTAATGCTATTTGTTCATGACCAGGATCAACTAATAAATCAGTCAGAACTATAATTGTATCAGCACTATTTGGTTCTTCCTCAACCTGTTCTGTGATAACAACTTCTGTTGCTACTGGTGTTTCTTGTGGTGAAGATATTACTTCATCCTGGTGAGAAATCTCAGAAATTACGACTGGAAAATTGTAGTTTTCATCATCTTGTGGTTCACCCCAAAGATTTGGTAGTAACAACAACTCTTCTTTTGGTTCTTCCAACATAGTTGGGGGTGTAATGTCAGCCACACTAGCAACTGTCAGACTGCTAATTTCCGGTGGTGAAACAGCATCACTAACCACTTCAGAAGACATGGATAAACTGCCATCTTCGTTGAGTACAGTATCATGAGAAAATGATAAATTCAGCGATGAAGAAATTTCTGGATTAAAGAAACTTGCATAAAGTTCGTCTACCTGATCAGCAATTGTTAATTGTAACTCTTTTGCCCCTTGTGGTTGCTCTTCTAATAAATCTGTTTCCAAACTAATTGGGACTATTTCCGCAGGAGGAGTTGCTAGAGTTACATCTTCTGAATCTGTTGAATCTGTTAATTCTTCGACGACCGGGGACCGATCTAATAATGGTGATGCTGAGACTATTTCAGGATTGACATCAGAAATTAACGGCTCATTAATTAGGAATTGCTGTTGTAAATATTGAGTCAAATTATTTAAGAACTTTGCCATTAACTGTTCACCTTGCATCCCTTGACTGTGCATTTTTGCTAGTGCTTGGGAGAGGGACTGATAATAGGTGTTAATATTACATTCTAAAGCTTCAAAAACAATATTGACAGTTCCATCTAAGGAAAGCAAGCGTTGATCTAAATCCCGCGCCAAATTTGCTAACTGTTCTACCCGCTCTGCTGATTCCAAAATAGGCTGCATGGCAGAGGTAACAGCTTCTAAATTTTGTGAATTAGGGTTGATTGTCGCACTAGCATTTGATTTTAAATGTGGGACTAAACGACCCATGAGAACTTCTAAAAATTCACCAATCATTTGCTCTTGATTTGCTAACTGCTGGCTTAAGGAATAGTTTTGCAGTCGCTTTTGATCTAGTTGCCTAATTTCCTGAATAAGACTGGCTCTTTCTGCCAATAATCTTGATAGTTCTGCTTGTAAAGGCTCAAGTAAAACACTAAACTCTTGTGTTATCTGTACCGCTTCAATATTATTTAGCTCTCGTGGAGGTGGAGAAGACCCGACCACAGGTTGGATATTACCCTGCTGGTTAAATTGCGTCAATAGAGATGAAAATGCTGGTGCCGGAGGTGGGGTGGTTGTTTCGGAGACTACCTCATTCTTGGCTACTTGATCATCGTTCAGTTGCACCAAAAAATCACGTACCCGTTGTAAAACCTCTTTTTCCTGTTGTCCTTGGTTAGACAGAAACTTAGAAATACCTTTAGCACTGTGGGACAGTAAGTGATCAATATCTGCAATTAGTTGGTGAATTTCATCAATATGGGAAGTCACGTTAAATTACCTTAGTGAGAAATGTACGTTGATGTGTAAGAGCTTGACAATTAAAGAAGTTTTGAGGATCAAAATTTGTGCTTTATACTTCCAAGGATAATTATGTTACCAATTACTCGTATTAGTCATGATTGTCAATCAGTTTTTGTCAGAATTCAGCCAGGAGTAGAACGGGAAAAGTTTGTGGTGTCAGCTTTTGCGCCTTTTTACAGATGTTTAATAAAAAATAACTCTCGGTATTGCTTAAGTTCTATCTATCTGAGATGATGAAGGAAAGGCACAGAGAATATACGGATATTCTGTTTTTTTATATTTCTCTAGTACATAGAGTGAATTTTTCTAAGTGTATTTAGGCTAATTATTGTAAAATTTTTTAACAATAACTTATCCATACTGAAATAGAGTAATATCTAAGATTATTGATAAAAAACCCTATTCTCGCTTTTTTATGTAACATAGTCTGAGTCGGATTTCTAAAAATCTCTGTTAAACGCCGTTGTACTTTGATAGGGTAGGTTTAAAATAACAATCTTATTTGTTGTGATGATAGCAGCTTTGATAATCAAGATGTCCTGATGGAAGAACGATATAATACAAATAATCCGGCTTATACATGGATGATATCATCTCCTTTTTTTGAAGACTTGCCAGAACCAGGTGTAGAAAAAGCTCTTACTCACCTTGTCACCCGGACTCACCCAGGTAATCAAGTAATTTTACTGGAAAATGACTGGGGCGGTTCGGTATATTTTATTGTAGATGGATGGGTAAAAATTCGTACATATAATCTCGATGGGAAAGAGGTAACGCTGAATATTATTGGCAAAGGAGAATTATTTGGGGAAATGGCAGCAATGGATGAAGTCCCTCGTTCTACAGATGTAATTACTCTCACTGCGACAACAATAGCGAGTATCCCTGCTCAAGATTTTGTCAATTTCCTGCATACAGAACCTTTAGCGGGGCTAAGATTGTCCCAGTTAATGGCTAGAAGGTTACGACAGGTAAATCGCAGGTTGCGGCTGCGGGAATCGGATAGTCAGTCACGGGTGGCTGATACCTTACTATTTTTGGCAGAGGGGCAAGGAAAACAAGGCAACACAGGCACGGAAATTCCTAATTTACCCCATCGGGAATTAAGTAGTTTAAGTGGACTGGCACGGGAAACTGTGACAAGAGTGCTGACAAGACTAGAAAAAAAAGGGTTGATTGTTAGGGATCAAGATAGAATCCGGATTCCTGATTGGTCAGCTTTGGAAAAAACCATAGTTTAATTTAGTTGCCCTGCATGAGTATTGTTAATTCTCTCCCAGAAGAACCAGAAGCAGATTCATCTCCTGAATCTCCTCCCCAAAGCCAATTACATTACCAACCTCTTAAAGTTGAAAGTACCTTGAGGATGGTAGAAACGGCTTTTTTAGCCAGTACAGCCAGTTTAATTTGGTTTATTAATTTTTATTTTCCCTTGGGTCCAGTATTGCGGGTATTTTTCCCCATCCCCATTGCTTTGGTGTATTTACGTTGGGGTAAACGGGCAGCTTGGATGGCAGCGGTGACTTCTGGGTTACTGTTATCTGTACTCATGGGACCAGTTCGCAGTTTATTATTTGTCATGCCTTTTGGCTTCATGGGCGTGATGTTAGGGGCAACTTGGTATCGTCGTGTGCCTTGGATTGTTTCGATTACTTTAGGAACGCTGTTGGGGACGCTGGGGGTGTTTTTTCGGTTATGGTTTTTATCTGTGTTATCTGGACAAGACCTCTGGATTTATGTGATTAACCAGGTGACAGAAATTATTGAATGGATTTTTTTAAAGTTGGAATTGTTAATGATTCCCAATTTATTATTAATTCAATTCGGAGCGATCGCTCTTATTCTCATCAATAATTTTATTTACTTGTTTATCATCCATCTTACTGCTTGGTTACTTTTAGATCGCTTAGGAAATCCCATTCCCCGTCCACCTCATTGGGTGCAAGTGCTAATGGATTATGAATAGTCATAACTATGATTTGCGTGATTAGTTTGATTTATGTGACTAATTTGATTTAGATGATTAATCAG
>NZ_VILB01000011.1:459354-571067 GCF_009712035.1 Anabaena sp. UHCC 0187
CCCAAGCGGAAGCATGGCTACATCGTTATCGGGGTAAATTACCGATATTTGCTTGTATTTTAGGATTTACGGAAACTGGTTTAATTCCTGGTATTTCTGCGGCTGGTTTGACTCCAGAGGATCGCCGATATACGGCTTGTGCTGATGCTGAATTTCTCTATTACGGTGCTAAACATCAAGCCAAGTACCCTCTCCCACCTTTGACTTGCGGGGCTTCTCCTGTGCTGATTTCTAAGGCGGTGGTGGCTAATTTAAACATCCCTGTGTACTTGTTTAATGCGGGATTGCTACATACTCCACCTGTACCATTAATTGATTTGGGTGGTGCGCCGGCGAGGTGTTTAAGTCAGGGTGCAGCTATGGATATAGCTACGGTTAAACATTTACTGGCACAAGGATTGCGTTGGGGTGATCAATTAAGTGCTGATATTACTGATGGATATCTAATTTTGAGCGAGTGTGTTGTCGGTGGGACAACAACCGCTTTGGCAATTTTAACTGGGTTAGGAATTGATGCTATTGATAAAGTTAATAGTAGTCATCCTGTGTGTAATCATGGGCAAAAATGGGATTTGGTACAAGCTGGATTGGCAAAAATGCCACCGTCTGTAGATCCTTTAGCACTTATAGCTGCGGTGGGTGATCCCATGCAGGTGGTAGTAGCAGGAATGGCGATCGCTGCTAGTCGGAGTTGTGGGGTATTATTAGGTGGGGGTACACAAATGTTAGCAGTTTATGCTTTAATTCAAGCGATCGCTCACACATACTCTTTATCTTGGCAACCCGCAGAAGTTGTTATCGGTACAACCCGCTGGGTAGCCGAAGATCCTACCGGTGCGACAGTTGATTTAGCCCAAAGTTTCCCCAAAAATAGCATCCCTCCCTTGTTAGCTACACAATTGAGTTTTACTAATTCTCGATATCCCCAACTTCAAGCTTATGAACGGGGTTTTGTGAAAGAAGGTGTTGGTGCTGGTGCGGCTTGTATTGCTGCTTCCTTAAGTCAAAATTGGCAGCAAAATCAACTATTAGCAGCTATTGAAGCCCAACTTGAGCAACTTAGCACCAATTAATAAACGTAAGCATTCAGCCGTCAGCTATCAGCAAGAATTGAATTGATAAGCATTCTGAATATTAATTACTGATGTCAGTCTCCCCACTTCAAAACCCCTAAAATCCGGTTTTAGCTGACTGTTGACCACTGATAGCTGAATGCTTACTAATAAACTCTCTGTTTGAGTAACTGTTCTTCTAAGGCTGCAATCCGATGATATGCAGCGGTTAATTGAGTTGTTAGCCGTTGAATTTGGATTTCTGGTGTTATTTGTCTATCTGTAGCTTGATAGTTCATTTCTGGATAGACAAGACGATCTACTAAAACATCTTTATGCTCCAATTCTTGTAAATTATATCCTGGTTGTTTCTTTTCTAGATAATGTTCTATGACTGGTAATTGCTCTAAAGATGAATCTGACAAAGCTTGAGATAGCCGCATATCCAGCCTTTCAATCACTTCATAGATGGCATTAACTTTCTCACTTAAGGTGAGAATTTGTTTTTCTAATGATTCCATTTAATACCTGCATTGAAAAATATTCTATATATTTTATTCACTTTACTGACGATTTTAGATATACTTATGGATCATTTAACTTTTCGCTCATTTTTTACAAATACTGATAGTATTGATCTGTTAAGCTAGTAAATACACGTACATCGAATTTGAAGTTGGATAACGCTTCAACCCAAATTTCACAAATATTCCAGCAGATTTAATAATTATGAATTGAGAGAGACACCCCAATTTCTCACAAAGGGAAAAATCATTGATCAAGAGCGATACCAGGGGAAATTGATTTGATACATAAACAGCGTAGATAAGAAATATTTTTCCTATGTTTTTTAAGCCTGCAAAAACTAATCCAGTTAAATCCTCAATTTCCAAAACTCCAGCAGCACGAATCAAAAAATTTCCCCTGCGTACCACACTTATTGTTCCCTTTATATTACAAGTAACTACTGCCGTTGGCTTAGTCGGCTATCTTTCCTTCAAAAATGGTCAACAGGCAGTTAATGATCTCGCTAATCAACTTCAAAGCCAAGTTCAAGAACGAGTCAGTGAACGTCTAGAAGCTTATCTAGTCACACCGCATCAGGTCAACGAAATTAATATAGAAGCCATGAAATTAGGATTGATCAAAGGGCAGGGTACTAATACTACCCGCTTTTTTTGGAAGCAGATGAAAACATTTAAAAATCTTAGCTATATTAACTTTGGCACAGAAACGGGAAAGTTTTTGGGTATTGGTCGTGAAGATAATGGTGATTTGTATTTAGAATTAACAAAACCGAATCAGGTCAATAATTACGTGCGCTATGCGCTAGATGGACAGGGAAATCCTACGCGCACCATTGCCGAAGAAAACTATGCCTTTCGGGAACAAGAGTGGTATAGCAATGCAGCAACAGCAGGTCGGCCAACTTGGAGTTCAGTTTACCAGTGGAGCGATCGCCCGGATGTTCTTTCAATTTCCTCTAGCTACCCCGTCTATAACCAAGCAAATCGGTTAGTTGGTGTACTAGGAATTGATTTTATTCTCTCACAAGTCAGCACCTTTCTTCAAGGTTTGAAGATCACCAAATCTGGCAGAGTTTTCATTATCGAACGCAATGGATTAATTGTCTCTAGTTCCAGTGCTGAAAAGCCTTACATTGAGGTGAATGGGAAGGCAGAACGCTTGAGTTCACGTTCCAGTCAAGACCCAATAATTCAAGCAACCGCAAGGCATTTAGAATCGCACTTCCAAAATCTTGACACAGTTAAAACAGCCCAACAGCTTGATTTCAAACTCAACAACGGTGAACGAGTTTTTGTGCATATTAAGCCTTGGCAAGATGCTTTAGGGTTAAATTGGCTAATTATCACCTCCGTCCCTGAATCTGACTTCATGGGACAAATCAACATTAGTAAAAATAATACAATCTTGCTCTGCTTCTTAACATTTCTAGCCACAATTGTCATTGCCATTTTTACCTCGCGGAGAATTATTGATCCTGTGATGACATTGAGTCAAGCAGCCAATGAGATTGCTAATGGCAATCTAGATACTCTCGTAGTTTTCAACGACACTTTCCAGATTATTGAGATCGACAATTTAGCTGATTTATTTAACAATATGTCCAGCCAACTCAAAACATCATTTAATATATTAGAAGCGCAAAAGAACTCCTTCGCTCGATTTTTCCCACCAGAGTATCTGAAGTTTTTCGACAAGCAAAGTGTCATTGACATTGAGCTTGGTGATCATATCAGCAAAGAAATGGCAGTTATGTTCTCGGATATTCGCTCATTTACAACCCTATCTGAGAAGATGACACCCAAAGAGAATTTTGATTTTGTCAACGCTTATCTACACCGTGTCTCTCCGGAAATTCGCGCTCATAATGGGTTCATTGTCAAGTTTCTTGGTGATGGGATGATGGCAGTCTTTCCTAATAGTGTAGATGATGCAGTGGCATCAGGTATTGCCAAGTTCAAACAGGTGCAAGAATACAACCGACATCGTGAAGCAGAGGGCTTTTTACCGATTGAAGTGGGTATGGGCATCCACTTTGGACATATAATGATGGGCATAGTTGGTGAAGATCACCGCATTGAAGGAGATGCTTTATCGGATAATGTTAATTTAACGGCTCGTCTAGAAGGATTAACAAAATATTACGGCATTTCTCTGCTAATTTCAGAAAATGTGTTACAGCGATTGAGCAATCCTCATCAATACAAGATTCGTTTCTTAGACCGAGTTATTGTGAAAGGACGGACAGAACCAATTGCTATCTATGAAGTCCTCAATGCTGCACCCGAATCCATTCAAGCCTTAAAGCTGCAAACCATAGCCATTTTTGACTCTGGACAGAAGCACTATAATCAGGGCAATTTTACCGCTGCCAAAGACTATTTTCAGCAGGTTCTAGTAGTTAATCCACTAGATAAAACTGCTAAACTTTATCTGGAGCGAGTTCAGCAATTACTGGTGAAAGGGACACCTGAAAATTGGAGCGGTATCTGGGCTTTTGAAGAAAAATAGCAACATTAAGCTGATACTAAAATTGCCTGATCCAACTCAACCGTGAAAGCCTATGGAGACAGTTTGCGTTGACACTCTCAGGTCTAAAGACACTGAGATTCTTGAATCAAGGACGTGACTTACTTAGACAGGATTTCTCCAACCTAAGCAGGGGTCTCATCTCCCCAAGCGTTGCTTGCGTCTAGCGCAAAAGTTCCCGTATGCCCTACGGTACTCAATCCCCGACTAAGGATGATTAAGGCTGCGTTTTCATCTCTATCCATGAAGCATCCACACTTACAAACGTGGGTTCGAGTAGATAGCGTTTTCTTGACAATTTCACCGCAACTAGAGCATTCCTGGCTAGTATATTGTGGATTAACAGCCACCGTGACTCTCTTGAATACGAGTCCAAAATATTCAAGCCAGATACGGAACTGATACCAGGATGCGTCGTTTATTGACTTAGCTAAACAATGATTTTTCACCATGTTTTTAATTCTCAAATCTTCATAGGATATCAAGTCGTTAGACTGAACTACGCACCGTGCTAATTTCACAGCATGGTCTTTACGTTTCCTACTTATTTTGAGGTGGCGTTTTCCTAAAATCTGTCTAGCTTTGCCTCGATTTTTTGAACCTTTGACTTTTCTAGAAACACGGCGTTGTGAACGCTTAAGAACCTTTTCTGCTTCCCGAAGAAACTTAGGATTCTCAATCATTACGCCATTGGAATCTGTGTAGTATTCTTTTAAACCTACATCTAATCCAATCGTATTTCCTGATGGTTCTATATTTTCTTGACGGTTAACATCAATGCAAAATTGACAATAATAACCATCAGCCCTTTTTACCAATCTTACCCGTTTTATTTGGTTGATTTGGTAGAAATGAAGGTCACGAGTCCCTTTCATTTTTAATCTGCCAACACCTTTTTTATCTGTGAAAGTGATGGATTTACGATTATCTGCAAGCCGCCATCCTGATGTTTTATACTCAACAGAACGGCAATCTTTTTGGAACTGAGGAAACCCCTTTTTTCCAGAAATCCCCTTTTTGCAGTTATCGTAGAATCTAGAGATAGAAGACCATGCTCGTTCTGCACTGGCTTGCCTTGCCATAGAATTGAGTTCATTGGCAAAGGGGAAATTAGCCGCTAGGACTGCACAATATTTCTGCAAGTCATTCTTGCCTACACCTTTAACGTCCATCCATAGCCGAATACAGCTATTGCGAACGAATTGGGCAGTCCGAATTGCGTCATCTATTGCTGTTAGCTGAACTGATTTTCCATAAACTTTAAACTCAAAAACAAGCATCGTTCCTACCTTCCCCTTACCTCCTATCTTATACTACTATTTATGGCGTAAGATTGTCAAGGTAATTGGTATAGGATTGAATGCGACTGAAGTCGCACGAGCCGCTTATATCTCAGCACTGAAGTGATGGTTCCTGAGCTTGTCGAAGGACTGAGCTTTACGCTTACCGGGTATTCTTGTAAAAATGATTTAGGATGGCTATATTCACCAACTGCAAAATTAATGGATAGACGATCTTTTTTATTAGGCACAAGTACATTAGCACTTTCCCAAATCATCACAGGATGCGGAACAAACCAGCAACCGCCCTTAAATGTACAATTATTAAAAGGTTCAATCCCTGGTCAGGTCGTTAATCAGTTTCGGAAAACTGTAACTGCCGGGGGAAAGTTGAAATTTACCCCAATTAATCAGCTTGAGGATTTATTTAAATTATTACAAACTTGGCAACAACCGTCAACAAATAATCAAAAAGAATGGACTCGTTTTTTACCATTCAACCAAAATCAAAAACCACCGACCGCAAATTTAGTCACCTTGGGAGATTATTGGTTACAAGCAGCAATTAATCAAAAACTAATTCAACCATTAGAAACAGCAAATATCAAAAATTTAGCTAACTTACATGAAAAATGGCAACAAATAATTAAACGTGACGAACAAGGGAAAATTTGGGGTATTCCTTACCGTTGGGGGAATACAGTAATTATTTATAATCAAGAAAAGTTTCAGAAATTAGGTTGGAAACCAACGGACTGGAGTGATTTATGGCGAAGTGAATTGCAAAATCGGATTTCTTTACTTAATCATCCCAGAGAAGTAATTGGTTTGGTTTTGAAGAAATTAGGAAAATCTTATAATACAGAAAATATTAATCAAATCTCTGCACTAAAACCAGCATTACAAGCCTTAAATCAACAAGTCAAATTTTATGATTCTACAAACTATCTAGAACCATTAATTACTGGGGATACTTGGTTAGCTGTCGGTTGGTCTGATGATATTATTCCGGTAATAAGTAGTTATCAAAAATTTGCCGCAGTTGTTCCCCAATCAGGAACAGCAATTTGGGCAGATATGTGGGTCAGTCCGACAGGTGTTACTCCTAACAGTTTAGCAGATCAATGGCTAGATTTTTGTTTGCAACCCAAGATATCTCAACAAATTGCCTTACTAACTAAAAGTAATTCCCCTATTAACAAGAATATTGTAGTAGGGGATATCCAGCAGAAATTACAGAGTTTATTATTCACTAATTCGGAAATTTTCGCTAAAAGTGAGTTTTTACTCCCCTTACCTCCAGCAGTTATGAAAGAGTATGAAGCTTTATTTATGAAGATGAAACAATCTTGATGTTATAGAGAATAACGTAATCCAACTTTGCTTTGATTATTCATTTGAATGCTACAAGAAGCAGGACTTTGAGGAAAATTACAGGTGTAAGAGGCTAAAGATTCTTTTTGATAGTCAAAAACTCGGATATTGTAACCAGATTTACTGGCTATGCTACCTAAACGATTCACAAAAACATACCTTTCCATATAGTCTAATAAACTCCAAATTTGCTGATTAACAATTAAATCTACTCGTGGGGGTTCTGTTTGTGACGCTGGGTAAGCTATCCAATTATCTAAAAGTTTGTTTTCCGAGTTTTCCTTAGCCCACCATAAACTCGGAACTGTCAATTTTTGGGGATGAATAGTTTTAGCAGTGATGATATTCTGGGTGGGTTGGGTGAGTAAATCTAATTCTAAAGGTGCATTAGAAGGTAAGGGGATATTTTTGGCTTTGGATGGGAGAATAGGTAAAAAACAAGAAGCAGCGAAACTCAGAATTGCTAATAATAGTAGGGGTTTTTTGCGGGTAAATAAGTTATTTTTAGTCATATATTTTCCTGTTGGTGTTGAGGGTGGGTAGTAATTGAACCACGTTCGCGTTCGCGAAGCGTGGCGTTAGCCATAGCGTCCCGTAGGGATAGACGCAAAGGACACGAAGGAAGAGGAAGAAAAGAGTCCTCTCTCCGTACTCTTTCCTCTGCCCCTCTGCGGCTCTGCGTGAGAAAAAAAATTATCCCACCGCCGGATATTGCGCCAAGACTTGCTGTAAATATTGACCAGTATAAGACCTCTCATTTTTCGCCACATCTTCCGGCGTTCCGGCAGCAATCAGTTCTCCGCCTTTATCTCCTCCTTCTGGGCCTAAATCTATCACCCAATCAGAACAACGAATGACATCTAAGTTATGTTCAATGACTAAGATTGAATTGCCTTTATCTACCAATCTTTGTAAAACGTCCAACAATTTGTGGACATCATAAAAAGATAATCCTGTGGTGGGTTCATCAATTAAATACAAAGTTTTTCCTGTCGCTCGTCGAGATAATTCTGTGGCTAACTTCACCCGTTGCGCTTCTCCACCGGATAAGGTTGTGGCTGGTTGTCCTAATTGCACATAACCTAAACCAACATCAAATAAAGTTTGTAATCTCGTTACTGCTTTGGGAATGTTTTGACAGAAATCTAATGCTTCCTCCACTGTCATATTCAAAACATCAGAAATTGATTTATCTTTATATTTAACTTGGAGAGTTTCTCGGTTATATCTCGCACCTTTGCAAATTTCACATTGCACATAAACGTCAGGAAGAAAATTCATTTCAATCACGTTTACACCCTGTCCACTACAAGCTTCGCAACGTCCACCTTTAACGTTAAAAGAAAATTGTCCAGGTTTATAACCTCTGGTTTTGGCTTCTACTGTTTGGGAAAAGACATCACGAATAATATCGAAAACTCCGGTGTAGGTGGCTGGATTAGAACGGGGAGTTCTGCCTATGGGTGATTGGTCAATAACAATGGCTTTATCAACGCAGTTTAAACCCTTGATTTCATCTATATCTTTGGGTGCGGGAGCTTTTTTCAGTAAATGATGTTGTAAGGATGGATAAAGTAATTCGTTAATTAAGGTAGATTTTCCTGAACCGGAAACTCCTGTGACGGAAACAAGTTTTCCCAAGGGAATTTCTACATCTATATTTTGTAAGTTGTTCCGATGGGCATTTCTAATAGTTAAAGCGCGGCCGTTTCCTTCTCTTCTTTTAGCTGGGGTAGTGATGACTCTTCTTCCTGATAGGTAAGCACCAGTTAAAGATTCTTCAGCATTGAGTAAGTTCTCTAAACTGCCTTCGGAAATAATATTTCCGCCATGAATTCCTGCTCCAGGTCCAATATCAACTATATAGTTAGCGGCGCGGATAGTTTCTTCGTCATGTTCGACGACTATTAAGGTATTTCCTAGGTCGCGTAATTTGGTTAAGGTTTTGAGTAATCGTCCGTTATCTCGTTGATGTAAACCAATGCTGGGTTCGTCTAAAACGTAAAGAACTCCTGTTAGTCCTGAACCGATTTGTGTGGCTAACCGAATGCGTTGGGCTTCTCCACCTGATAATGTCATGGCGGGACGATCTAAGGTGAGGTAATCTAAGCCCACATCTAATAAAAATTGTAATCTGGCTTTAACTTCTCTCAGAACTAAATCGGCTATTTGGGTTTGGCGATCGCTCAATTTTAATTTTTCTATTCTTTCCCGACATTCCCGAATGGAAACACTGGTAAAATCTAAAATTCCATATTGTCCCAACTTCACAGCTAAAGCTTCCGGTTTTAATCTTTTCCCTCCACAAACTTCACAGGGTTGGTCAATTAAATATTCTTCTAATTTCTGTTTAACTAACTCCGTTCCCCCTTCATACTGTCTTTGTAAAATGGGAATTACACCCTTAAAACTCTGCGACCTCTGCGCCTCTGTGGTTCGTTTCTCTTCTCCATACAAAACAACTTTTTGCTGTTCCGGTGTCAACTTCCCCCATTGGGTTTGTAATTCAAAGCCATAATTTAACCCCACAGCATACAGTAATTCCAAATAATAGGAGTTTTCCTTTTCTGACCAAGGGGCGATCGCTGCATACATGGGCGAATCTGGGTTAGGGACAACCAACTCCGGGGAAAATCTTCTTAACGTCCCAATCCCATGACAATGGGGACAAGCACCATAGGGGGAATTAAAAGAAAACAACCGGGGGGATAATTCTTCCATTACCGCACCATGTTCGGGACAAGCAAAATTTTCAGAAAATACCATTTCTGTGGGTAATTCTTGTTCTGAAATACCTTGATTTTCTGCCTCAGTTGATATATACTTACTATCAGGTCGCTCCAGCGCTATCTTATCCGATGTATCTTTTAATACCTCAATTGTTGCAATTCCGTGAGATTGCTTAAGGCAAGTTGCTAGAGAATCTACCAAACGCTCTTGAATACCATCTTTTTTAACTAATCTGTCAATAACCAGTTCTATAGTATGTGTGTTATTTTTATCTAACTCGATGGAATCTGATAGCTCTCGCACCTCTCCATTTACCCGAATTCGGACAAATCCTTGCGCGGCTAAACCAGAAATTAATTTGCGGTGAGTTCCCTTTTTCCCCCGGACTACAGGGGCTAAGATTTGGAAGCGGGTACGGTCGGGAAGTTCCATGATCCGATCGCACATCTGGTCAATGGTTTGAGGAGCAATAGAGCGATCGCAGAGGGGACAATGGGGTTCACCAGCGCGACCATATAACAAGCGCAAATAGTCATAAATTTCCGTCACCGTCCCCACTGTGGAACGGGGATTATGGGAAGTTGATTTTTGGTCAATGGAAATTGCCGGACTTAAACCTTCAATTGCTTCCACATCCGGTTTATCCAACTGTCCCAAAAATTGCCGAGCATAGGCACTCAGAGATTCCACATAACGGCGTTGTCCTTCGGCGAAAATGGTATCAAAGGCCAAAGAGGATTTACCCGAACCAGAAACGCCAGTAAAGACAATCAAGCGATCGCGGGGTAATTCCAAATCAATATTTTTCAGATTATGCTGCCTAGCGCCCCGAATGCGGATAGTATTCTGGCTATTGTGAGCGTTTGGCAGCACATCGTTTAAAGAAGCAGCTAGATTTTCTGACATATTGACAGGTTAAGGAAAGGTTGCACAGTGAAACAATCCTTAATAATACTATCTTTACTCAGGTTATAGTAACGTAAGTTGCTAGACTGTGAAGAAAAAATGCCAAAGGCAATCTTGAAGCCTGATATTTTCAAGAATAAGTTATTAACTTTTACTTACCGTGCAGGTAGCAGCTATAAAATCAGATCACTAAGTTTTGTGGTCATATTGTGATTATCCTTTGTTTAATGAAATACAATACTGATACGCAATTAAGCCTGAATCTCTTACAGCAGAATCAACTTACTGCAAATTTGCCAGTAAATAAACTTTCTGTTCCTGACGCAGAACTTATCCTCTATCCTAGTTATTTTCTAGAGGAAGAAAGTGATCTCATCTTCCAGCGGTTATTGACGGAAATTAATTGGCGACAAGACAAGATCAAATTCTATGGTAAAGAGATAGACATACCCAGATTAACTGCATGGTATGGAGATCCTGGAAAATCTTACACATACTCGAATATTACCATGAATCCCATACCTTGGACACCAGTTTTGTTTTTGATTAGAAATAGAATTGAAGACATAGCTAAAATTTCTTTTAATAGTGTTTTAATCAATCTTTATCGTCATGGTAAAGACAGTATGGGATGGCATTCTGATGATGAGCCAGAATTAGGGAAAGATCCCATTATTGCTTCTGTGAGTTTTGGGGGAGAAAGAAAATTCCAGCTTCGACATAAATTTAATAAAACATTAGAAAAAGTGGCATTCAATTTAACTCATGGTAGCCTGTTAATCATGAAAGGGAAAACCCAGGAATATTGGCAACATCAAATCCCTAAAACTGCAAAACCAGTAATGCCGAGAATAAATCTCACTTTTAGGGTTATCAAATGAATTGTTTAAAGTTATAGATCATTTTGTAAAACTTTAAATGGTTGATTTTTGGTTTCCCATTTGCGGATTTCCAAATAAAGCTGTGTTTGATAGAAGTAATTTTCTTCATAGGCAAGTAGTAAAATATTTTCAAGAGTGTTCTTACTATCATCACTATTGGATTTAACATCAATGGCTGGGTTAGAACCAATAGCCTTCCGTAAAGCAATTGATAGAATTTCTACTAAATCATGACCACAGCACACTTGCCAAGGATTATGGCTGCTGTTTTTCTTATTTGTTAGTCGTTTTTGTAAATCTTTATTGTCCAATGAGTAGGCTTTGGATTTATTCTTTACTTCTTTAATCAGTTCAATTTCACTAATTTGAATAGTTTGGTTATCAACGAACTTTTTGAATTCAATACCCTCAAATTTCAGATTTAATCCATCAGATTGAGATACCCAGCGTAAATAGCCAACTGACTTACTACATTCAACCAATGCGGTTCTTAAATCTCGACCAAATTTGATAATTTTCTCCTCTGAACCAAACATCACAATTACTTTATCAAAAGCGGGAGACTCGATTAACATGGTTTCGAGGTCATGAGTATCCGTGCGGAGTAGATTGGGAATTGTAACAGTTGTATTTTGCAAGTGGTCAAAATCTGCATCAACAATTGCTAGAACTCCCTGAAAATTTGATTTCTCCAAATTCTTCAAAATCTCAATAACAAACTGCTTATTAGATTTTCTTGTATCAGGAATTTCTACATCAGCAATTTCTACATCAGTAGTTTCTACATCAGTAGTTTCTACATCAGCAATTTCTAAGCGACAAGCTAAGTTATCAATAAATCGTTTATAAAAAACTTTGTCAGACTTTCCTTCTACTAATAAAAAAGAGCCTGAATAAGTCTCTCTTAATAGTCGAATCTTGTTGGCCATACGGTGAACAGTTAACAATTTTCTCATTTTACAAGACCTTTCAGTTCAACCGTTAAATCCCACCTATCTTGTATAATATCTGGTGAATGAGTAGCTATGAGAATATCTACATCAACAATCTTTGTAATCTCTTGCAAGTCCTTTAAAAGCTGCACTTGCCAGCCTACATGAAGAGATAATTCAGGTTCATCAATTAAGACTAAGGAATTGGGTTTAACTTTAAATAATAGTTCATATAAAAGCACTAATTCATGTTGTTCACCTGATGATAAATCAGTTGGTGATAGAGTTTTTGAATCAGATAAGGAGGAATTATAAAGTGTTGTAAAAATGAATCCTTTTTCTTTGCTAAAATTTATTTCTTTATAGGAAAATTTATTATTAATAATCCGCTTTAATAAATTAATTTTAGTCGCTATTTCAGTAAAGACATTGAGTTTTTTTTCTACATCTTCAACATATACTGATAAAGCATTTTTGGTACTTTCATCTATATCTTGAGGCTGAATTTGAAACTCTGAGTCTTCATCTTTATCTAAAAGTCCTACTTCTATAAGACCAGAACGAGTTTCTTCAAGTTCATTAAGTTGATTGCGTAGTTGTTCATCTGTTAAATCTGATGATGACTGTTGTTTTACTACCCTCATGGGAAAACTTCTATCAAGAGATTGAGATATTGTTCCATATTCTTTAAACTTATCTTGCATTAGCTTGGCAAGTTCATAAGAATATGCAGATACAGTTGATAATATTGAAGGTGTTCTGTCATCTAATTTGAAAGGACGATTAGGAAATAAGTTTAGTAAGCGTTGCGATTCTATCAGACGAATATAAATATTTTTATTTAATTTTTCAAACCATTCGGGTTCTGCTTCTGATTTAAATTTTATCCCCAATGAATCACCAAAACGCTCTAGAACTTCTTCTAAAGAAAGATTTTCTTGAGTAGGAGTATAAAGCCATTTTCTAGACGATATTCGTTCTAATCCTGGTATATAGTCATCCAAAATACCAAGTGGAAGATTTTCTATATCAGGACGACGTTTTGGCTGAAAATTAGTTCTATCTACATTATTGTTATCATGGTTATCATGAAAATTAAAAACAAAATTGTTCTCTGTTTCTTTTGAGTTATCAATATTTTTGATAATCTCAACATTACTACCATCATCAAATTCAACGCAAAATTTACTAAAGGGGATAGTTCGCAACTCCGAGTATTGAGAGTTAAAAAATCCATTCAAAATTCTCAACATTGCTGTTTTTCCAAAACCGTTAGGACTATGAATGACGGTGATTCTATCATCCATATTCAATGGAATTACATGATCAAAAATTCCAAATAAGCCACTAACGGAAATTTGCTTAATTCGCATAATAATTAACTCCCATATTCATAGACATTATCAAGCCTGATAGCTTTATGATTCTTCACTGTGTTTCAATCTGTAAATTCTTTAATGTCCTCTGCAAAAATTTACCCCATTCTGCTGCCAGAGGAACTTCTGTAAAAGGCACACGAATTGATTTAGTATTAGTTAATAAAAACTCTAATTCAATTTGACGACCTTTTTGAGGTGGATTTTCTATATCCACAGAATTACCATTGACTAAAAAGCGAATTTCTTGAACATCCAATAAAGAAAAAGTTTCTACTTCAATTGGGCCTTTAGTTGTGGGTTTTCCCCAAGTAATATCATTACCTTTTTGAGCTAATACTGCATAGATATCATATTTAGCTCGTTCAAATTGTTCTGCCCAAATTTGATAAGCTTGAAGTTTTTGATATTCCCGTGAACCTTGCCACGCTAACCAGAAAAATGCCACTAATAAAGGTAACCATAAAAGACCACGTTCCATATTAATTCGTAATACCTCTTTTAGAGGAGCTTTGCTAATGTATATTCTTTAAAATTATAACGGTTCTGGATTGAATAAGAATAGCAAAGTCTTGATTGGCAGATGATTTCAAGAATTGTTGCGGACTTCATGCAACTGCGTACCCCTATATGCAATATTAGTATAGCTACCAAATATTACTTGTTCAATCCAAGTAAATTCAGTAATTACAAGTAACTGAAGATTTGAAAATTGACAAGTATTATTGGCATTGAGAACTATGTCATACGAATTTAGTAGAAAATCAAGGTATTAGACTGAATAACCAGGAGACAGGATGAATTTATACCGTCTAATTTATAGTAGTTATGCAAAATCTGATTTGGAGTATCATGATCTCAAAGCGATTATGCAGAAATCTGAGAAAAATAACCAAGCAGAGGGGATTACAGGACTACTATGTTATGGTGATTCGATATTTTTACAGATATTGGAAGGCGACCGCACGGTAATTAGTAAAACTTATCATCGCATTGCCCTAGACACGCGCCATCATACCCCGGAATTGATTGAATGTATCCCCATTGAAAGTCGTCTTTTTGGGGTTTGGTCTATGAAAGCCGTAAATATTAGCGATTTAAACTCTCAGCAAGTGAGAAATTTGATTTTAAAATATTCTCCATCTACTACCTTACAACCACACACCATGACTGCACAGCAATGTCTTAACCTGATGCAAGCATTAGCCGCATTATATGACAAAGCCGCCTGATTTTGATCGCAGGCATGATACCTACCTAATACTCCCTATTATAAGTTATTGTAGTGAACAAACTGACAAAAAGCGGTATCAGTGGATATGAAAAAACTTATATTATTGTGCTTGTTTGTCATCGGACTGACTGCTGCGGTATGGGGGTTTCTGAATTTTCAGGGACTAGCAGCTAAAGGTGACTTCGAGACAATTTTACTCGATTTTCGGGAAGATAGATTAGAAACTGACATTCAAAAGGATTTACAAGCGATCGCCCAACAATATCATGTTACTCCCCAACTGGATAATAAATATTCAGCAGCGGATCATGTCTATATTATCAAAGGGGATCGCCAAAGACTCACAGATTTAAAAAAATCTCCCTTTGCCAAAGTTACAGAATTTATCGAACCAAATTACATTTACAGAACCGTACCCGAAGGAAAAGCTACTTGGTTGGGAGAACTATTAGCACCCGAAAACGACAAAGAACCCACTTCCTCTTTAATCGGTCCCAATGACCAATATTACAGCAAACAGTGGAATTTGCACAAAATCGGCATAGAAGCCGCATGGACGCGGAGTAAAGGTAGTGGCATCACCGTTGCCGTCATTGATACTGGTATTACCAAAGTCCGCGACTTAAATGAAACCAAATTTGTCAAAGGCTATGATTTTGTCAACGACACAGAAGCAGCCAAAGACGACAACGGCCATGGAACTCATGTCGCCGGTACAGTAGCCCAAGCTACCAATAACGCCTATGGTGTCGCGGGAGTGGCCTATGAAGCCAGCCTCATGCCCTTAAAGGTCTTAAATGCTGACGGTGCAGGAACAGTAGCCGATATTGCCGAAGCCATTAAATTTGCGGCTGATAACGGTGCAGATATCATTAACATGAGTTTAGGTGGTGGTGGTGCCAGCCAACTCATGGAAGATGCTGTTAAATACGCCCATAACAAAGGTGTAACTATCATTGCCGCTGCCGGAAATGAAGACACCAACGGCGTTAGCTATCCTGCCCGTTATGATCATGTTATCGGTGTTTCCGCCTTTGGAGCAGACGGCGAAAGAGCATCCTATTCTAATTATGGTGCTGGTGTGGATATTTCTGCCCCTGGGGGGAGTGAAACCGGGACAATTCTCCAAGAAACTATTAATGAAGAAGGAGAAGGTGTATTTCTGGGACTTCAAGGCACAAGTATGGCTTCTCCCCACGTTGCAGGTGTAGCGGCATTAATCAAAGCCTTGGGAATCAAAGAACCCGATGAAATTTTACAGGTTTTGCAACAGTCAGCCAGAGTCATTCAAGATGACGGTTTAAACTATTATGGGGCTGGACAACTTAACGCCGAAGCAGCGGTTAAATTAGCCAGTGACGGCATCATTAGTGTTCCCGACTTTTTCCGCTGGTTGCGAGAACAGGGCTATCTGAATCCCGGCTTTTGGATAGATGGCGGGGCGATCGCTTTAGTGCCTAAAATATTAATGGTGGTAGGTTCTTATCTCCTCGCTTGGTTCTTACGGGTTTACTTTCCCTTCGCTTGGAGTTGGTCTTTATCTAGTGGTTTAATTTTTGGTAGTTCTGGCTTATTCTTCCTCAAGGGATTTTATATCTTTGATCTTCCTCAATGGCCTTTCCGGGTTTTAGGTAGTTCCATTCCCGAACTAGGCAACACTTTACAGGGAACGGACGCATTAAATCCGCTTTTTGCCAGTGTCTTAATTCCCTTTGTGTTAATAGCCTTATTTTTAGGACATCCCACTGGGAAATTGTTTGCAATTGGTGTCACTTTAGGAATAACAGCTTTCTTAACAGTTAGTGCAGTTTATGATCCCGCTGTTTGGGGTTTAGGAAATAGTAACCTAGCCCGAATTTTCCTTCTTGTTAATGCTTTACTTTGTTACGGACTAGCTCGTTTAGCATTGAAAAACAACGGACAAACTGCTTAATTGGTAATGGGTAATGGGTAATTGGTAATTGGTAATTTTTTCCTCTTACCTCTTACCTCTTACCTAACAACTGACAACTAACAACTAACAACTAACAAATGACAAATGACTATTACAATTACTGGTACTATCGAACGTCGAAATATTGGACTTGGTGCTTGGGCTTTGATCACAGAAGATGGTGTGACTTACGAAATTCCCAAAAGTTCTGATAAAAATCTATTAAAATCAGGACAAAAAGCCACAGTTATAGGAAAAGTCCGAGAAGATTTAATGACAACGGCAATGATTGGATCTGTTTTAGAAGTTCAGTCTTTTGAAGTGATGACATAATCAAGATGATGATTCTCCCCAAAAATTTCATCTTTAGTTAGCTTTAGCTTACTTTTGATATTAGCCTGAGAATTCATTCTAAGGCGGACTCACGGGCAATGGTAATATTTAAACCCGTCTGGGAATGAATTCCCAGTCTCATAACGAAAGTCGGCTCAAGCCGACTCAAAGATGTTTATTATGTTTTATCTATAAAATCAAACTAAGCCTCAACCGATACCATGCGTTTTTTAGCAAGATGGTTTCTGCGGACTTTAGCAGCACCAAAGCAAATACCTAATGTTGCTATTCCCACAGCCGAGTTAAACTCAAAGGGAACAGGTGTAGCAGTATATCCCGAAACTGAAAATTGAAATTAAGAGCATGAGCAGGGGTAGCAGCTAACAAAACATAAGCCATAAATCCAGCCATAGCAAGGGTTTTGGCGATTATAAGGGGGTAGAGATCTTCATCTTGATCATGACTATCAAATCCTCATATTTGCCTAACTCCATGAGTTTAAACTAAGTGCGTAGTGAAAACAAGCACTAAAATAATTATTTCTTATCTAGAAAAAATACTGAAAAACCCAGATCCCCGACTTCTTCAAAAAGTTGAGGATCTTCAAATCAAAAATTCAATTCTTTAGTTTATATAAAATCACATTTAAGTTATGAAATTCCCTTTCTAAGATAGAAGCAGGAACATGACCCCATAGCAGCAAACAACATGACTCAAGTATCAGAACCTTTAGATTTGTCCACAGATAAAGCTCTAGACCGTGATTGTACAACATTATCCCGCCACGTCCTCCAGCAACTCCAGAGTTTTGGACCAGACGCACAGGATTTAAGTGCGCTCATGAATCGCATCGCTTTAGCGGGTAAATTAGTTGCCCGTCGCTTGAGTCGCGCTGGTTTAATGGAAGGGGTGCTGGGATTTACTGGAGAAGTCAACGTCCAGGGAGAATCCGTGAAAAAGATGGATGTTTACGCCAATGAAGTATTTATTTCCGTCTTCAAGCAAAGCGGCTTAGTTTGTCGTCTGGCTTCCGAAGAGATGGAAAAACCCTACTACATCCCCGAAAACTGCCCCATTGGTCGTTATACGCTTCTTTATGACCCCATTGACGGCTCATCTAACACAGATAACAATCTCAGTTTAGGTTCTATCTTTGCCATTCGTCAGCAAGAAGGAGAAGATGCTGATGGTGAAGCCAAGGATCTACTTACAAATGGCCGCAAGCAATTAGCAGCAGGATATATTCTTTATGGACCAAGCACCATGCTAGTTTATAGCATAGGTACAGGTGTACATTCATTCATTCTTGATCCTAGCTTAGGTGAGTTTATTCTCTGTCAAGAAAATATCAAAATGCCAGATCATGCCGCCACCTATAGCGTTAATGATGGTAACTTCTGGCAATGGGATGAATCTTTTCGAGAATATATCCGTTATGTTCACCGCACAGAAGGCTATAGTTCCCGTTACAGTGGCGCAATGGTCAGCGATATTCACAGAATTTTATTACAGGGTGGGGTATTTCTCTATCCAGGAACACTACAAAAACCAGAGGGTAAATTACGTTTGCTGTATGAAACTGCTCCCTTAGCATTTTTAATTGAACAAGCTGGGGGTATAGCGACTACAGGAACAATGGATATTTTAGATGTAGTTCCTACCAAACTGCACCAGCGGACACCGTTAATTATTGGTAGTAAAGAAAATGTCGCCAAGGTGATGTCTTTTATTAAAAGCTAAATTTGTGGTTTTGAGCGATCGCTAGTTGAATTACCCATCAAAACCTTAAAACACTCCAACATCAACAGCAATATCAGTGCCGTCATGAAACAATGACCAGAGTAAAGCATTGATTAACTTAAATTCTGTATTGATGTACCTACAATCTCCCGTCTGTGTACCGTCTGTGTCATTCCTGAACTCTTTAAAAAGCCAAGTCAAGCTATTCTCACCTGTAGAGGGAATTGGGGAATCAGAGAAAGATAAAGAAATCAGGAAAATCTTTACTTTCCCCTCTTACCTAAACCCCAACCCCAAATCTAAAATCTAAAATCTAAAATCCTATGGTCAGTTTGTTAGAAAATCCATTGCGGGCTGGACTACAGCAGCAAGGAATGCCCGAACCACAAATAATTGTCATCTTTGGCGCGTCTGGAGATTTAACTTGGCGGAAATTAGTCCCAGCATTATACAAATTGCGGAGAGAAAGACGGATTCCCGCAGAAACCACCATTGTGGGCGTAGCCCGTCGGGAATGGAGTCATGAATACTTCCGTGAGCAGATGCAAAAAGGCATGGAAGAAGCTCATGCTGGTGTAGAACTAGGTGAACTTTGGCAAGACTTTTCTCAAGGTTTGTTTTACTGTCCTGGGAACATAGACGACCCCGCAGGTTATCAAAAACTCAAAACCCTATTAGCTGAACTAGACGAGAAACGGGGAACACGCGGAAACCGGATGTTCTACCTTTCCGTTGCCCCCAACTTCTTCCCTGAAGCTATTAAGCAGCTAGGGTTAGGGGGAATGTTAGATGATCCCGAAAAACATCGTCTCGTGATCGAAAAACCCTTTGGACGTGACTTAGCTTCCGCCCAAAACCTCAACCAAGTAGTCCAAAAGTTTTGTAAAGAAAACCAAGTTTATCGCATTGACCACTACTTAGGTAAAGAAACAGTCCAAAACTTGCTGGTTTTCCGCTTTGCCAATGCCATTTTTGAACCTTTGTGGAATCGGCAATTTGTTGACCACGTACAAATCACTGTAGCTGAAACCGTAGGCGTTGAAGACCGGGCTGGCTATTATGAAAGTGCCGGTGCATTGCGGGATATGTTGCAAAACCACCTCATGCAGCTTTACTGTTTAACGGCTATGGAAGCGCCCAACGCTATGGATGCTGATAGTATCCGTACAGAAAAGGTGAAGGTGCTACGAGCTACTCGATTAGCGGATGTTCATGATTTGTCAAAATCAGCAATTCGTGGCCAGTACAGCGCCGGCTGGATGAAAGGACAACAGGTAGAAGGGTATCGAAATGAACCAGGAGTTAATCCTGAATCCACCACCCCCACCTATGTAGCTATGAAGTTTATGGTGGATAACTGGCGTTGGAAAGGTGTTCCTTTCTACCTGCGGACTGGCAAGCGGATGCCAAAAAAAGTCAGTGAAATTGCCATTCACTTCCGCGAAGTTCCTGCCAGAATGTTCCCCTCCGCTTCTCAACAAGCAAGTCCCAACGTTTTGACCATGCGGATACAACCCAATGAAGGGATTTCCCTGCGGTTTGATGTGAAAATGCCCGGTGGCGATTTCCGTACCCGTTCCGTAGATATGGATTTTAGCTATGGTTCTTTTGGGATTTCAGCTACAAGTGACGCCTATGACCGCCTTTTCCTTGATTGTATGATGGGCGACCAAACTTTATTTACACGGGCGGATGAAGTAGAAGCTGCTTGGCAAGTAGTTACACCAGCCCTATCTGTATGGGATTTACCCGCAGATCCGGCTACAGTGCCTCAGTATGAAGCTGGTACATGGGAACCAACAGAAGCAGAATTATTAATTAACCAAGACGGCCGCCGTTGGCGCAGACTTTAAGTATTTGGGTAATGGGTAATAGGTAATGGGTAATGGGCAAATAAATCTTACCAATTACCAATCACCAATTACCAATCACCAGTTTTTTACTCACAATCCAAAATAGACTATGATTTCCCAAGCACCAACAATTTTTTCTTTGCAAGCGCCCAAGGATGTTTCCCTCAGCGAAATTGAAGTGGAACTCACTAAAGTTTGGCAAAGTTACGGTATTCAAGGGGAAGACGGTGGTTTACCCGCTGCTACCCGTGCAACAACATTTACTTTAGTGGTTTACGAACCCGAAGAAACCCAGTA
Organism: Anabaena sp. UHCC 0187; assembly: GCF_009712035.1. Lineage (GTDB taxonomy): Bacteria > Cyanobacteriota > Cyanobacteriia > Cyanobacteriales > Nostocaceae > Dolichospermum. The sequence goes on from NZ_VILB01000011.1 coordinate 480,330, forward strand.
TTTGTTAACTGCGACAGGCTTTTATAATGGTCCGGTTGATGGCATTTTGGGACCCCAAACCAAAACAGCCTTACAAGAATTACAGAAAAAGCATCATCTTCCAGAAACTGGTAGTGCTACACCAGAAACTCTCACGGCTTTGCGCCAAGAGTATTTCCAAAAGCAGCAAACTGGACCCAAGGGAGATAATCATGGTGCAGCTATGGGCTATACTTTCAGTCCTACCAGTCCCACCATTGCTGACGAAATTGCTATCCGTAACCCTTGCCGAATCATTGCTTTATGTCCCATTGCTGGGGATGATGAAGGGGTAAAGGCACAAGTTTCTGCCTATTGTCCAATTCAAAAGCAATCTTCTAGCACTCTTGTCTGCTGTGAATATATTACTCTCACTGGGACTGCTGGGGCTTTAGAACGCATTGGGGGGATGATTCCCGCTTTGTTAATTGGTGGTTTACCTAAGTTCCTTTGGTGGAAAGCTACACCTGATGCTGCTAACCCTCTATTCAAACGTTTAGCGGCAGTTTGCAATAATGTCATTGTTGATTCTTGCAACTTTAATACACCAGAAGATGATTTACTCAGCTTGCAAAAGTTAGTAGAATCTGGTGTACCTCTGGCTGATTTGAATTGGCGGCGGTTGTCAGCATGGCAAGAGTTGACAGCACAAGCTTTTGATGCGCCTAATCGTCGCGCTGCGCTCAAAGAAATTGATCGTGTCAATATTGATTATGAAAAAGGCAATGCTGCTCAAGCATTGTTGTATTTGGGTTGGTTAGCTAATCGCTTGGAATGGCAGCCAGTTTCCTATCGGCAGGAAAACGGTGATTATGATATCACATACATTAAATTCCTGTCTCAAGACCAAAAACACATAGAAGCCGAGTTAGCAGGTGTTCCCATTGCTGATATGGGCGAAATTATTGGTGATTTAATTGGTTTGCGCTTGAGTTCTACCAATCCTCAAGCTAATTGTGGAACTGTGATTTGTTCAGAAACTGGCGGTTGTATGCGAATGGAAACTCATGGTGGCGCTCAGTCTTCTGGGTTGTTCCAACAGGTCAGTTCTCTTTCGGAACAAAAGGCAGAAGCGTTGTTAAGTCAACAGGTACAACGCTGGGGACGTGAGGCTTTATTTGAAGACAGTCTAACTGTCATTGGTAACACTATTAAATTAGGCAAATAGTTAATTGGTAATGGGTAATGGGTAATTGGTAATATTCTTGCCTCTTGCCTCTTGCCTCTTGCCTTTTCTAAACATTAAAAAACCCGGCTAAACCGGGCAGATGTACTGTTTGTCGAGTTTTAGCTAATGATAATTATTGGTTGATTTCACAAGTTAAAGGACAAGCTGCATAAACAGTGGTTTGGGCTTTTTCAGCTTTACCATGCAACCAACTTAACCATTTTATTTGCGTAGGATGAATACCTTTAGCCGTTAGCACTCCAGCAGCAATTAATACTGCCATAACATTAAACATTACTAAACCACCTGCCACAATTAACACGGCACTAGCAGGCATCACAGATTGCAAAACAATAGACAATAGACAACCAACTGTAGCCATCAATACAACCAATGGAAAGCCGACGACTAACAAGCACACTGCCAATGTAAATGTCCAGATTAAAAAGCTTTTCATCATTAACAAGGAGTCGGTCTGACCTAGATTAGAGCTTTGAGCAGAAACCATGACTTTTCCTCCTAATACACAGCAAGTTTAAATTTCAGTTGTTGATCACTCGAAAGCGAATTAACTGATTTTGATTTTGTTTCAGTGAAATTTAGTATATAAAACCTTAGCTCCAAAATGAGCATTTCTTTACTAAAGTTTACAGTTGATTTTTTCTACTTATGAATGAGAATTCACATATACCCACAGGTAGGGAAAAGAGTTGTGGTCTATGCCTTGAGAAATATAGCCTAATGATAGATGAGAAGCAGATATTGATCCCCGCCATCGGACTTGCCAGATGCTTAACATTTCTTATAGCAAACTGGATTGTTTCTCATAATTCATAAAGAAGTGAGAAAACACAGATAACAGGTGACGGGTAATTCTAAATTTTCCGCGCATTTACCCATCTCTTTGTCTGCAATCACTTATATTATTAGTTACAGCTACTTTATGATTTTAGCAATTAGTTAAATTTTCCATCTACCAAAATATATGACAGAACCACAAGCACGCAGAATGCCACCGCCACCGCCACCATTACCAACAGCAACGGCAACAGGTCCGCTACCAACAGCACAGCGTCAAGGGGTAAATAATTTAGGAATGAATGCAGCACAGTCAACAATGACTGCACCTGTGGGCATAAATCCAGCAGCAGCATCTTCAACTACCCCCACAAATAAAGCTTCAGGACTTACCTTGGCGCAGTTGATCAAAGAAGCATTTGATCAGGGTTACTCTGATGTTCACTTGGGAGTAGGAGAAATACCCCGCTTCCGCAGCCGGGGGGAGATTCAAACTACAAGTTATCCGGAAATTGATAAACCGACTTTTATGAGTTGGTTGCGGGAGATTCTCACAGATGCAGAAATTCAAAGGTTTCAAGAACAACTAGAATTTGATGGGGCGACTCAGTACGAATTTGCCCGTGTGCGGATTAATATCTTTGACTCCCTGCGTGGTTATGCCATGGTACTGCGGTTAATTCCTCTCAAAATTCTGTCTATGGAGCAATTGCGTTTACCACCAGTGTTTCGGGATATTTGTCATAGTCACAAAGGCTTGGTTTTGGTGACAGGGCCAACTGGTTCAGGTAAATCCACAACAATGGCAGCAATGGTTGATTATATCAATCGGGAGATGGCTAAACATATTATTACGATTGAAGATCCAGTAGAATTTGTTCACCAAAGTCGCAAGTCCCTAGTCAAACAACGGGAAGTGGGAATGCACACTTTGAAATTTGATAACGCCTTAAAAGCAGCTTTGCGGGAAGATCCAGATTTGATTCTGGTGGGGGAAATGCGGGATAAGGAAACTGTGAATACTGCACTCAAAGCAGCGCAAACAGGTCACTTGGTGATGGGAACTCTGCACACCAATAGTGCTGTAAAAACTATTGAACGGATTCTCAATTTGTATTCCGGTGCAGAACAAGATGCCATGCGCGTAGCATTGGCGGAATCCTTAGTATGTGTTATTGCTCAAGGTTTATGCCGAACTACAGATGGCAAACGGGCAGCTTTTCATGATGTTCTCATTAATACTGAAGCTGTCAAAGAATGGGTGAAAGACGGTAAGTATGATGAAATTGGAGAGTTAATGAAACAAGCCGGCTTTGATGGCATGGTGACAATGAATCAGTCATTACTCAATCTTTACCAAGAAGGCCGAATTACTGAGGAAACAGCTTTGGAAATGTCGCCAACTCCCAATGAAATGGCGCAATTCCTCCGAGGTCGTGTTTAATGGGTAATGGTAATCACCAATGACCAATGACCAATGACTAAGTTGAATTTAGACAAACTATCTAAGCCTCAGTTGTTCAAAGGTATTGCCTTATTTACGCCTGGAGGAGATTTAATTTATTGTATTGACCCTAGTAAACAAGGACGATGGCATTTACATCTGTGTGCGGCTTTGCAGGAAATCCTCGATTTACCAGAGCCGCCACATTTTTTAGTACCTTGTTATACTGCAACTATTGATCACTGGTTAAATCCTCGAACTCAACAACTTCAAATATTTGCGGAAGCTTATCCCGCAGTAATTCGTCATCAACCTGTGCTAAATGCGATTTTTGGGACGGGGGATTTGGTGTGGCAATCAGCACCTTGGCAGGATGGATTGTGCGATCGCTTGGTATTATCAACTTATCGCACTACGTTTCCTCAACTTTGGGAAGATCATGATTTAATTGTGCGTTTGGATTTGGCTGATTCTCCTTCACAGTACCCGCAACCAGTGGCCAATACACAAGCAGCACTAGAAAATAGCCAAAGTCCCCCAGGCTATGTTTTGCGCTTGTTTGTCGCCGGTCATAGCGCCACTACGGAAAAAATTCTCCAAAACTTGCACGAATCCCTAGAGCGATCGCTAGGATATCCTTATACTCTTAAAGTTGTTGATGTTCTCACAAATCCAGAACAGGCGGAAATTGATCAAGTTTCCGCTACTCCTACTTTAGTTAAGGTTTGGCCGCATCCAATTCGGCGGATGGTTGGTAATTTAGATAATATGGATAAACTTTTACAAATGTTAGCGGGACAGTGAGTCAATTAAAAATTCAGAATTAAAAATTAAAAATGAGGAACTTCTGTAATTATGAATTTTACTTGGTTAGATAGTAATAGTTGGTTGGTGGAAATTGGGGAACAGAGAATACTAATTGACCCTTGGTTAATTGGTGATTTAACCTTTAATAATTTAGATTGGTTATTTAAAGGTTCTCGTTCTCAGGATCGGTCAATACCAGATAATATAAATTTAATTCTCCTTTCTCAAGGCTTAGAAGATCACGCACACCCACCCACCTTAAAGCAACTTGACAAAAATATCCCTGTTGTTGCTTCTCCCAATGCGGTTAAAGTAGTAGAAAAACTGGGTTATCAACAAATCATTAGCCTTAATCATGGCGAAACCTTCACCTTAAATCAACAAGTAGAAATTAAAGCTTTTCCCGGTTCTCCCATTGGACCGACTTTATTAGAAAACGGCTATCTGCTCAAAGATTTAGCAAATAATTCTACATTGTATTATGAACCTCATGGTTATCATTCTCCCCAACTCCAAGAAATAGCACCCATTGACGTAGTAATTACACCAATTATTGATTTGAGTTTACCTGTACTTGGTCCGATTATCAAAGGCATGAATAGCGCCCTAGAAGTGGCAAAATCGGTAAAGCCTCGATTTATGCTTCCTACCGCAGCCGGAGGGGATATTTTGTTTGAGGGATTATTGGTAAAATTCCTCCAAGCTAGGGGAACTGTAGAAGAATTTCAGACATTACTCGAAAAAAACAATTTAACAACCCAGGTAATTGCGCCTAAACCCGGTGAAAAAGTTATGGTTTGAATAATTTAAAATCAATGATAGTTTGAGGATGTTATAATCTGCGATTTAAAGGCTTGATGTAAATATATGTACATCAAGTTTTCTCAATATCTGTGTGATTAACTATGGCAAAAATTCGTGTTTCCCTAGCCTTGAGTATAGCTACCCTCGCCAGTGGTTTCTTATTAGCCGCTTGTGAAAATCCTACTCCCCCATCATCACCTACAGCAAGTAGTCCCGCTTCACCAACAGCTACTACTACAACCAGTGATACCAAAGGATTGAAAATTGGGAGTTTATTACCCACAACTGGTGACTTGGCTTCCATTGGCCAACAAATGGTTGGTTCAGTTCCCTTACTGGTAGACACAGTTAACGCTTGCGGGGGTGTAAATGGTGAAAAAGTCACTTTGATACAAGTAGACGACCAAACAGACCCCAAAGCCGGGGCTGCGGGAATGACTAAATTAGCAACTTTAGATAAAGTCGGTGGTGTTGTCGGTTCTTTTGCTAGTAGTGTGTCTACTGCGGCGGTTTCTGTGGCTGTACCTAATAAGGTTATGATCATTTCTCCTGGTAGCACCAGCCCCGTATTTACTGACAAAGCTAAAAAAGGCGACTTTAAGGGCTTTTGGGCGCGGACTGCTCCCCCTGATACTTACCAAGCATTGGCTTTGGCTCAACTGGCTCGGAAAAAGGGTTTTAAACGCGTTTCCACTGTAGTTATTAACAATGACTATGGTGTGGGTTTTGAAAAAGCATTTGTGGAGACTTTTGAAAAATTAGGTGGAACAGTAGTTAATAAAGATAAGCCTGTTCGCTATGATCCTAAAGCGCAAACATTTGATACAGAAGCAACTGCGGCATTTGCTGGCAAACCAGATGCTGTTTTAGGTGTGTTATATGCAGAAACTGGGAGTTTATTTCTCAAAGCTGCTTATCAGCAAGGTGTCACCAAAGGAGTACAAATTTTACTCACTGACGGTGTAAAATCCCCTACTTTCCCTGATCAAGTCGGTAAAGCTAGTGATGGCAAGTATATTTTATCCGGGGCAATTGGGACAGTTCCTGGTTCTAGTGGTCCAGGTTTGGAAAACTTTAATAAACTTTGGAAAGATAAAAAAGGCGGTTCACCAGGAGAATATGCACCTCAAGCTTGGGACGCTGCGGCCTTATTGGTATTAGCCGCCCAAGCCGCTAAGGAAAATACAGGGGTAGCGATCGCTGGTAAACTGCGGGAAGTAGCCGCTGGTAGTGGTACACCAGTTAGCGATGTCTGTGAAGGATTGAAGCTTCTGAAAGCAGGGAAACAGATTAATTACCAAGGCGCAAGCGGTGATGTAGATGTTGACGCTAACGGTGATGTTATTGGTACTTATGATGTCTGGACTGTGGGCGATGATGGCAAAATCAAGGTAATTGATAAGGTTAGTCCTAAGTAAGCAGAGGAACAGGGGGCAGGGTGCAGCAGGGGGCTGGGAGAAAGAAGTTTCCTATTCCCTATTCTCTCTTAACTGTCACCTGTCCCCGTGGCGTAGCACCTGTCACCTATTCCCTATTTTCTAAAACCCACTGAAGTTATAACCAACACCTAATAAAAGCCCGACATCAGTTTGATTAAAAAACCCAGCGTTGACGGCGGCTGTGGCGGTTAGGCGATTATTTAGGGGTACGTCTATCCCACCAGTTACTAAAAAAGCGGTTTCAGATTGATTACCAGTTTTAATGGCTGCACCTAATCCCACATAAGGAGCTATGGCTAAAGGTTCACTAAATGGATCTGCTGATTTAAAGGAAAAATCGTAAGTGATAGGAGCGAGAATTGTGGTGTCGTTTCCTAAGATTACTGCTGGTCTAACTGATAGAGATTTGGTAACACCAATTTTACTGATGACAGTGAAATTACCATCACCCAAGGCAGAAGAGTTACCTGTTACACCAACGTTCACACCAACGCCAACATAGCTACTACCACCACGAGTTTCTCTAGCTATACCAATGTCGGATTGTGCTACTCGATTGGATGGTTCTGTTTTTTCACTAGCTTCTGTAGAACCAGGATTGAGCATGACTGATGAAGTTTCCACTGTCCCTGGTACAGGTGTGATTGTCCGGCTGGCTATTTCTTCGGTAGCTGTGGTAGATATTGATTCTTGGTTTGTGGGGATGATAATTGTTTCTGGCTCAGTTGTTTGAGCATTGACGGAAATTCCACTACCTAGGATTACCAAAGCCACAATACCTGGTAAGGCCAAAAAGCTTTTACGAAGATTAATATTACTCATGTTCACTCCTCACTAGATTTAAGACTGACACCTATTAGATATCATCTAAGTTAACAAATTTCGTTAATACTCACCATTTAACACGAAAACTAAAAATTTGCATCTTGATTTTGTTGAATTAACCCAAGTTGCTAATTATATATTTTAGGTCGGTAATGGGTAATTGATAAAATCCTTATCCCAGCCTAATTTTAGCAATGCCATTTTTTTTATTGAGGTTTTTGTTAAAATTAATGAAATTTTCGCAGCAAAATACCACTATGGCTTTATACGCAGAATTGCATCGGCATTTAGGTGGTTCAGTCGTACCTCGTGTACTATGGCGATATTTCCAACGTCATAATACTGAGTTAATTTCTCGCTTTGCTGAATATCCAGAATTTGAAGATTTTTACACTCGTCCCCGGAACACCTTAGATGAATATTTAGAACTGCACACCCTAGTTGAAAGTGTGCAAACCGTAGAAACCTTACCCTACTTTATTTACCGCTTATTGCGCGGCGCTTATATTTTTGAGAATTTGGCTTATTTGGAATTACGTTATACTCCCTATTTACGCACTCCTGAACATTTGAGCCAAAATGAGAGAATTGATAAAATGGGGGAAATTGTGGATATTGTCGGTAAATCTAGTCATGTACCCGAATATCCCATTGTTACTCGTCAAATTCTCTGTATGCACTCCCGTTTACCCTTTGAGGTAAATCAGGCAATTATTGATTTAGCGGCACAAAATAAAGAATATGTCTGTGCGATAGATGTGGCAGGTGGCGATCGCTATTATGCTGAACGCATGGAAGAATGGGTCAGTTTATATAATTATGCCCATTCTTTGGGTATTAACACCACAGGGCATCTTTATGAAACCAAGGACGGTTGTTATCCAGAATTGTTACCCTATTTAATGCGAATTGGTCACGGTATCCAAATTCCGCTTTTGTATCCTGAATTACTGCCAGAAATTGCGAGAAGAGGGCAATGTTTAGAGGTTTGTCCGACAACTTACTTAAAAACTGGGACTTTACAGGATATTCGTCAGCTAAAATTAGTTTTTGACCGCTGTTTTGCAGCCGGAGTTGATATTGCCATTTGTACGGATAATGCGGGATTACATAATATGCGTCTCCCGTTTGAATATGAAAATCTTTTGACTTACGACATTATTAATTTTCAACAGTTACAAGCTTGTCAGGATGCAGCTTTTCGTCATGCGTTCGCTTGGCCTCACAGTCAACGTCCAGCATCTTTGTTAACTGGGTTGTTGAGGTAGAAAATAGGTGACAGGTGACAGGTGACAGTTAAGAGAGAATAGGGAATAGGAAACTTCTTTCTCTCTGCTCCCTGCCCCCTGCTCCCCTGCCTCCTTTAAGCTGCTACGCCTTCTGTAGCACCACCAATGGATTTCCAGGCTTCTAAACCACCACCCAGTTCAGCCACGGTGGTAAAACCGAGGAATTGTAAGGTTCTCACAGCTAGGGCTGATTGGCTGTCATTTTCGCCATAAATGTAGATTTGGCGTTCTCTGTGGAGGGATGTTTGGGCGCGAGATTCCAGGTCATTGAGGGGGATAGAAATTGCTCCGGTGATGCGGCTATGATTGTATGTTGAGCGATCGCGCACATCAATAATTGTAAAAGCAGGTTGACCCCATTGGAGACTTGTCCTTAAGTCATTAACATCAGCAACTAAATTAATACTCATAAACTTTTCCCGCGTCTAATCTAATCAGAAATCTACCAAATATCCCCTCTTAATTTGTATTTCTTTAGAATGACAGCAGATTTGAGAAATAATAATTTTGTAATCATAATATTGTAAGCTAATTGTCTGAATGTACAGACAATTTTTAATTTTTAATTTGTAATTATTCATAATGACATCTACTATTCAAGCTTTACCAACAGAGGTTGTATATCTAATTACGGCAGGAGAGGTAATTGACTCTTTAATGGCTGTTGTCAGGGAGTTGGTGGAAAATTCTCTAGATGCTGGAGCAACGCGCATTGTAGTTTCTTTATGGCCGCAATTGTGGCGAGTTCGTGTGGCTGATAATGGTTGCGGGATGAACTTGGATGATTTGCAACAAGCCGCAACTGCACACAGTACCAGTAAAATTCATTCTAGTGCAGATTTGTGGAAAATTAGCAGTTTGGGGTTTCGTGGTGAGGCGTTACATAGTTTAACAACTTTGGCAAATGTAGAAGTTTTAAGTCGTCCTTTGGGGGGAAGTGAAGGCTGGCGAATTAATTACAATAATGAAGGAGAAGTAGCAGAAGTAGACTTTGCTGCCATTGCACCTGGTACTGTAGTAACTGTTAATAATTTATTTGCTAATTGTGAAAACCGTCGTCAAGGTTTACCAGCAACAAATCAACAATTGAAAGCTGTACAAGGGATAATTCAACAAATAGCTTTATGTCATCCTCATGTTAATTATCAAGTTTGGCAAAATGACAAAGAATGGTTTACGATTTGTCCCGCACCAACTGTAGGAAAACTAATTCCCCAAATCCTCCCCCAAGTACGACAAGGTGATTTACAAGAAGTGAATGTAGAAATCCCAAACTTGGAAAATTCATCTTTGCATTTAGTGATAGGATTACCCGATAGATGTCATCGTCATCGTCCTGATTGGGTGAAGGTGGCAATTAATGGCAGAATGATTAAAACACCGGAATTAGAACAAACTATTCTTTCGGCTTTTCATAAAACATTACCACGCGATCGCTATCCTGTTTGTTTTTTACATTTGACTATTTCTCCTGAACAAATTAACTGGAATCGTAACCCAGCTAAAACAGAAATTTATCTGAATGAACTACCTTTTTGGCAAGAACAAATTACCGAAGCTATTAATAAATCACTGCGGATTTCGGAAACTAATATTAAAGAATCAGTTCACACCACCAGAGTTAGTAATTTATTAAAAGTCGCCGAATCCAAAGGTGAATATAACTTTAATTCTTCCAGTTCCCAAAATTCCCCAAGTAGTGAAAATCAAAACTATTTAAAAGCTGTTGCTCAAGTAAGTAATACTTATATTGTGGCTGAACATTCTGGGGGAATGTGGTTAGTAGAACAACATATTGCCCATGAACGAGTATTATATGAAAAGTTATGTGATAACTGGCAATTAGTACCTGTAGAAACTCCAATTATTATTTATCAATTATCACCAGCACAGGTTTCCCAATTACAACGGATTGGTCTAGATATTGAACCATTTGGTGATAAACTTTGGGCAGTGCGTAACATACCAGCTATATTAAAACAACGGGAAGATTGTGCTGAGGCAATTTTAGAATTAAGTTGGGGAGGAGATTTACAAACTGCTCAAGTTGCTGTTGCTTGTCGGAGTGCAATTCGCAATGGCACAAAAATGAGTTTACCAGAAATGCAGACTTTATTAGATAATTGGCAACAGACCCGTAACCCGCGTACCTGTCCCCATGGTAGACCAATTTATTTATCTTTGGAAGAATCGGCATTGGCACGGTTTTTTCGACGGAATTGGGTAATTGGCAAAAGTCATGGAATTTAAAGTATCTTTAGAGGGTGTTTGAAAATAACTATTTTGGTATACGATTTTTTATTTGTGAGAAATGTGGGTGAGGAATAAGGGGTAATTGAATGCGGGCTTTTGTCACTGGTGGTACGGGGTTTATTGGTTCTCATGTCGTGCGGTTGCTGCTACAGGAAGGCTACAAAGTTACAGCTTTAGTCCGTTCTAGTAGTAACCTGGGAAATTTACAGGGTTTGGCTGTAGATATTGTTAAAGGCGATTTAAATAACCCAAATATCTGGGAACAGATGCAGGGTTGTCAATATTTGTTTCATGTTGCTGCCCATTATTCTCTGTGGCAAAAAGACCGAGAATTGCTTTATCTTGATAATGTGGAAGGTACGCGCAATATTTTAGCAGCGGCTGAAAAAGCGGGAATTGAAAGGACAGTTTATACCAGTTCTGTTGCTGCTATTGGTGTCGGTAAATCAGGGGAAATTGTGAATGAAACCCATCAAAGTCCGGTAGCAAAATTAGTAGGAGACTACAAAAAATCTAAATTTTTGGCTGAACAAGTTGCAATAGAAGCTGCAAAAAAAGGACAGGATATTGTGATTGTTAATCCTAGTAGTCCCATTGGTCCCTTAGATATTAAACCGACACCCACAGGGGACATTATTCTGCGGTTTTTGCGGCGACAAATGCCAGCTTATGTGGATACGGGGTTAAATTTTATTGATGTGCGAGATGTAGCTTGGGGACATTTATTAGGATTACAAAAAGGCCAGTCAGGCGATCGCTATATTCTCGGTAATCAAAATCTTAGTCTCAAACAACTTCTAGAACAACTTTCCCACATCACCAATTTACCCGCACCGCAAACATCTATACCAGCTTGGATACCCCTAACTGTAGCTTGGGTAGATGAAAAAATTCTTGCACCTCTAGGAAAAACCCCCACCGTTCCCATAGATGGTGTCCGCATGGCACAGCAACCAATGTATTATGATGCTTCTAAGGCTATCCGCGAATTAGGTTTACCTCAGTCCCCTCTGAATATAGCCCTCAAGGATGCTGTAGATTGGTTTGTGTCTAATGGTTATGTCTAATGAAAAACCTCTCCCCTAACCCCTCTCCTACAAGGAGAGGGGAAATAAGCCCCCTTCCATCTTAGGGAAGGGGGTTGGGGGTTAGGTCTTTAAGTAAGTGGTGTAATTAATCGAGGAGTGTTAGTTTCATGGCAATTAATTTACAACAAGCAATTGATATTGGTAAGTATCTAGTAACTCAACGTCTATTAGGACGGAAACGCTTTCCCCTGGTCTTGATGTTAGAACCGCTGTTTCGGTGTAATTTAGCTTGTACTGGTTGCGGTAAAATCCAGCATCCAGTGGAAATACTCAAGCAAAATCTTACCCCAGAACAGTGTTTTGCGGCGGTGGAAGAATGCGGCGCACCAGTTGTTTCTATTCCTGGTGGAGAACCTTTATTACATCCCCAAATAGGTGAAATTGTTGAGGGTTTAATTAAACGCAAGAAATATATTTACTTGTGTACTAATGGTTTATTACTAGAAAAGAGTCTTGATAAGTTTAAACCTTCTCCCTATCTAACTTTTAGCGTCCATTTAGATGGAATGCGAGAATGGCATGATAAATGTGTAGACAGAAAAGGCGTTTTTGATACTGCTGTTCAAGCAATTCGCGCAGCTAAAGCTAAGGGTTTTCGTGTCGCTACTAACACTACTATTTTTGAAGGTTGTGATATTCAAGAAATGCAGGGATTTTTTGATTTTCTGGAAACCTTGGGTACTGACGGGATGATGATTTCTCCTGGTTATAGTTACGAATGGGCCCCAGATCAAGATCATTTTCTGCAAAAAGAACAAACCCGCGCTTTATTTAGAGAAATTCTCTCACCTTACACATCTGGTAAGAAGAATTGGAACTTTAATCACAATCCTTTATTCTTAGATTTTCTCATTGGTGAGAAAGACTATGAATGCACTCCTTGGGGTAGTCCTAGTTACAGTGTTCTCGGCTGGCAAAAACCTTGCTATCTGTTGAATGAGGGTTACTATGCAACCTTCAAAGAGTTGTTGGATAAGACTGATTGGAGTCAATATGGCGGCGCTAGTGGTAATCCTAAATGTGCTGATTGTATGGTTCATTGTGGTTATGAACCAACAGCAGCAATGGATGCTATGCAGCCGAAAAATATTGCTCGTTCTCTAACTACTGTGTTTGGGAAGTAATCGTCTGAATCAGGATACTCAGGATTAAAGGATGTACAGGATTAAATAGTAGTTAAGTGGTATTTAATCTTATTAATCTTCAAATCTAGAAATTCCTGATTCTGATGGTAAAAATATCTGATAGCGAAGCGTGGCGTAGCCATATCAGGATAAAATAATTGTCAGATTAATCATTTTTTCCTTCTGAAAATTCCTATAGTATTTCTCAAATTCTTGATTCTGATTTTTTAGTTAATCAAGAATAAAGTAAAATACTGATTTCCTAATCAAGTTAATAAGTCTTGATTAGCTTGATAAAGTTCTTGAACTATTGTTAGCATATCAAATATTAAAAGATTCCAATTATCAATTGATTTAGGTATTAAATTATTAGTTTGCTTTGGACGCAAATGAACAATTTGATTTCTGAGGTTACACAAATACTTACTAGGACTATAATTTTGTTTATCAGCATATTGATAATTTATATTTATTGAGTCCAGTAGCTTTTTTAAAGAATCTTCTAATTTAGGTTCTAATTTCGTAGTTTCATAAAAATCACTATAGAAATCTTGGACAGATTTGCCTGTCAATGTCAATTTATCATATTTAAAGCCCAATTTATCATAAAAATCTTTTAAAAAATAGAGAGGTTGTAATCCTTCTATGCACCTATACAAATCCAAATAAGCAAATTTAAAATCAGAGGCTACATAACTCGCTAAAATATTTTCAAAAGGAATATATTTATTCCCATTTTCAAAGGTACTTTTAAACTCTTGCAATAGTTCCACACTATATGGTAGCAAACAATAACTATTGTTTTCGGTTAAAGCAATGCCTGTCATTTGATTTAATTCTTCTTTTTGAGTAAATCTGTCAATTATTTTATATAAAGCAATTCTTGGAAAGAAATCTTTTAGCGTATATCCATTAATTTCTTCCTCAATATTGACTGATTTAAGTTCTTCTCCATTTCTAGTTTTCTTAGTTTCCCATTCGTTATCCAAAATTTCTTCTAATATTGATATATCCGCATCTTTTTTAATAGATAAGTCTAATTCATCAATAATGACTATCCAAGCACCCGAATTAAGAGTTTCTTCTTGCAAAAAACTGGGAAATTGAGATGAAAATTCATGATTGATTAATACTAAATAATGAAAATTTCGATAAGTCAGCCAAGCACTATAAAAATTAGGAAATAACCGTATTATATTATCAATATTTAGAAATTTCAACCAGTCCATACAAGTTGAATCACCATGAATAGTATAAGTTTCCTTTGTATCAATAACATTTGATATTTTTTCTACGACTCTTTTGATTGATATTATAATATTTCTGCTCATAGTTTTAGTACATTTTATTCCAACAAACAGCAAAAGAGTCAATTTCAGGTTCAGAAAAGATCACTTTAAACCCATCTAAAAAAGCTTGTCTATGTTTTTCTTTGGGAATAGAACGTAAGTTTTCTTTTAAAATATCCAAGGCAAGAAAGTTATAGTTTTGCTCAAGACTCTGACAAACTATCTGAGATTTAAGTCTATGTAGTTTTAATCGTATATCGTGAAAATTACTCTCTATTTGTGAATAGTCTTTTTCAAGATTACTTCCTAATAAACCAAAGGTTTTTTCGGCACAAGCTACCATAAAACCAACTCTTGCAGTTTGATTATTAAAAACATAGCGGTCTTCAATTCCTTCAAGTAATTGGTCAATTTCAGTCATCAATATAAATATTTCTTCAAATTTACCAATAGTGTGTACTGATTTCTCCCTAATTAAACTCATAATATCTAAAGCTGCATGATATTCAGCTAATTGTTGTTTTTTGTTAATTCTGACTTTTCTAGAAGTAAATGCCAAAAATAACTCGACAATTTCTGACTGTTTATATATTTTTTCAGAAATTAAATTCTCTAAATAGGGAATACGATATTTTAAATTCTGCACAATCGGTTTAAAAACTACTTCTAATTGTTTATCAATTCCCCAAGGAATTTGACCAGAATTGAGTACCAACATTCTATATAATAAAGCATCTTCATCTGGAGCAAACCAAAACTCAACCCTCAAATTCTGAGCAATTTCTTTTTGAAGCATAGCATCTTTTAAGGCTTGTATTCTTTGCATTCCATCTAAAATACTAATTTTTTGTTTATTTTGAATTAAATTAAAAAAATTATGTTGATCTATATCTTCATAACAAATAATTCCTAATACTATAGGAGGTAGTATTCCACCCTCTTTCAAATCTTCCAGCATTTGATTACGAATAATTTTAGCAGACCTAGTTTGCAAAACTTCTCTCTGCTCATCAAGGTTGCCTTTTTCTTCATGAATAGGTTTAACAAATTCTATAAAATCAGGAATGCTAACTACTGTAAGAACAGAGTAGCAATTAAGATTTGTATCTTCTTGAATATCAATTATTTTGAATTTCATAGATAAATCCATATTTTGTGGTACTCAAATTATATCTTACCAGTTTATTGACTTACAACTTACCATCACTTGTTATAGTTACTTTTATTCCTAATGCTCTCATAAAATCTCTAACTTTATTTCATCCTGCATTTAAATCCATCATCATCTCGTAAGTTGCCACACTAAATCCATTATCTTCAAATAGCTTTTTAGCAAATTCGTTTTGTGCTGCAACTTGAAGGATCAATATTTGTGAACCTAACTGTTTTGCGGCATCTATAGAAGCATCTAACAGCAATTTTCCTGCTCCCCATCCCCGCACCGATTCATCAATATAAATGTCATGAAGCCATGCTGAAGCTGGTGCAATATCAACCAAACTGCTTTCTTCTAACCGTGTAAATGAGTAACCAACAATTTCATTTTCGACTTCGACAACCAAAACAACTGCTTGGGGATTAACAATCTCTTCGGCAAAAAAATCAAAAAGCTGTTGTTCATGATTGGCAAATTCAACAAACCTCAAGGGATTAAAATTTTGATGTTGATGAACAAGTTTGATAGCGTACTTAATCACGCCTTGATGATCATTTATGGTGGCTTTTCTAATTGTAATATTTGGCTTTTTCATTTTTCTCCTCCGTTTCCAAAAAATACGCCTCGTTTTTTGACACCAGTATGCGGAAAATAGTTGCCAAAATACTTGGCAAATAAAAAATCATCTGCTATATTGAACTCATACCCAAAAACCTAATCCCCTAATCCCCTGTCCCTACGGGGATGTAGAGACGTTCCTCGGAGCGTCTCTACTCTTTTGTAGTGATATTGCAGGAGTTGAGGAGAAAGAAAAAATTCTTGCCTATATTTCCTATATCTTCAATCAGTTCCTAGCTAATCAGCATTAAGAATTTTGGGAACTCGGAAAAAATCACCTTCCTGTTGAGGCGCACTGCTGAGGATTGCTTCTCTGTCAGGGCAGGGTTGAAGAATATCTTCTCTGGTGACATTGCTAACATCAATAGCTCTGGTTGTCGGTATTACATTGGTGACATCCAGTTGATTTAGTTGTTCTATATAATCCAGAATACTACCCAATTGAGTAGTAAATTGTACTTCTTCATCTGCTGTCAATTCTAAACGAGCGAGATTAGCAACTTTACGAACTTGTTCACTATCAATCATAATTTGTCAGTTGTCAGTTGTCAGTTGTTAGTTGTCATTTGTCAGTTGTTAGGCAAAATTGTACAACCGACAAATGATTAATTTAAAAGAATACGTCAATTTGCGATCGCCCGGTGGTTTTGATCCAGTTTTGAGCTTCAATATAATTATTGGGAGCCATGCGAATTGCTCTAATCCAATAATCCGATGCTTGATCAAATAATGCTTCACCACCATCATGATCTCCGGCTTCCTTAGCCTTCTCACCTTGAAAATGATATATTACCGCAATATTATTCAAGGCTTGGGGTAATTGGGGATTTAACTCAATGGCTTGATGATAATACTCTAAAGCCTTATTATGATCACCATTACTGGCATAAATTAAGCCCATATTATAGAGAATATAACTCCGATCATTGGAGTCTTCTTCCATTTCCAGGGCTTCTACATAGTAATCTAGGGCTTCGGCATATTCACCTTCTGCCTGTGCGGACATCCCATCTCGGTAGTAAACAAATGCTTCTTTAGCTTTTCGGTTGGTTGGCAATATCTTGAGAATGATATCCGCCATTACGGTAAAGGATTTGTCAACAAAGTTATCGTTTTTCTGTGTTCTTGGCATATTCGCCTCTATGGTTGCTCAAATGAAGCAGGATGATACATTTACGCGATATTTAACCCGGATGTTACCGGATAAAATAACGATAGCACTATCACCTGCATCGGTAACAGTGGCAGTATCACACCAAGCTTTTAGGAAAATCCCAAAAGCACTATTAAAATCCTATGGAATGGAATATCCACATTCAAAATTTGGGTTAATTAATTAACTCATCAAATCTTGAAACATGGCGGTACTTAAATAGCGTTCACCAAAAGAAGGTTGAATCATTACTATTAATTTACCAGCATTTTCTGGGCGTTTACCGACTTCAATAGCAGCAGCTAAAGCCGCACCTGAAGATATTCCTGATAATAACCCTTCTTCTCTAGCTAATCTCCGTCCATATTCCATTGCGGCTGCGTCTTCAACTTGTACTACTTCATCAATTAAGTCTTGACGCAAAACATCAGGAATAAACCCCGCACCAATACCTTGAATTTTGTGAGAACCTGCCTTACCACCCGATAGAATCGGACTATTACTAGGTTCTACGGCAATTACTTGAAAACTCGGTTTCCGTTCTTTAATGACCTCAGCAATACCAGTAATTGTGCCGCCAGTTCCGACCCCAGAAATTAAGATATCAACTTCTCCGTCAGTATCTTCCCAAATTTCCTCAGCGGTGGTTTCTCGGTGAATTTTTGGATTGGCTGAGTTAGCAAATTGCTGCAACATAAAAGCATTGGGAGTATTGGCAACAATTTCCTCCGCTTTGTTAATTGCTCCCCGCATTCCTTGAGTACCGGGTGTTAATTCCAAACTAGCACCATAAGCCCGCAACATGGCGCGTCTTTCTTGGCTCATGGTTTCCGGCATGGTTAAAATTAATTGATAGCCACGGGCGGCTGCTACCATTGCTAAGGCGATACCTGTATTACCAGATGTGGGTTCGACTAAAATGGTTTTACCCGGTGAAATTAAACCTTCGGCTTCAGCGGAAAGAATCATGCTTACGCCAATTCTATCTTTTACAGAGGCCGCAGGATTCATGCTTTCTAATTTGACAACTATTCTAGCTACCACTCCCTCGGCTTGGGGAATTTTATTTAACTGAATTAATGGAGTTTTCCCAATAAGTTCTGTTACGTCTTTAGCAATTCGCATTTATTCACTCCTAAAATTTATATATTAATCTATTTTGGTTACGTATTTATCTGATTAATTTTTATATCAGCCATAGCTATTCTACCACAATCTCTGTCTATTGCCAGCACAAAATTTTACCAATTGTTAATACCTTCGCCAAATTGAAAAAAGTCTTGATTCGTAGGTTGGGTTGACGCAAGGAAACCCAACAACTCTTACTATCTTACCGCCAATGTTGGGTTGCGCTGTCGCTTAACCCAACCTACAAAAATGGTGAAGGTATTGATTGTTGAAAACAATACTATTCTAATTTCCTTAGAATATCTTAATTTTGTTTCTGAGTTATTCAAGATATCTTAGGTCTAGCCTTGTCATGAGATCCTGTGATTTGAGTACAGTTTGTACTTGTGAATCTTACTTTCAAAATATCTCAAACCAATAGCCCATCTTAGTTTGAGTTTGAGTACAAAATCCCCCGTCCCCTCCCTCAAAAATGCTAGTACCCCACTCAAAAAATACTAGCACCCCTACACCAAATATTTTTTTATATGCTTGCACAGTCAGGATTACAGGCTGTGAGTATTGTCGTAATCATCTTAATAATATTAATTGGCATCGCTTAAAGCTGGGACTAGAAAGGCAACTGATATAAACGATATAGGATTTACGCAGAGATTCCCCTCTACCCCCCGAAGTTCCTAAGATGAAAGTCTGACGAATCAGGGGGGACTTCTTAACTCCTATATCTCTCAAGATTTATCTAAATACTATCTGTATTACTCCATACGGAAAGGACATAATTTTGTTTTTGAGTAGATTTTGATAAGCATATTTTGAATAACAAAAAGGTGCAAAAATCAATCTAATAGAAATTTTATTTCTATCTAGGTAATCTATACCTGGCAATGGAGAATAAATATGAAAGTCAAACTTTTAAATGTGCTGACCGTAAGTTTGGTAACTTTAGCATTGATTTCTCCAGGGGTAGTAGTATTTGCTATAGTTTGGGGACAACATAGAGAGTTCGTTAAAACACAGAATTTATCCTGTGAATTGCCGAAAATAAAGATAGCATCTCCTCAATTAGTTCCCCAAACACAGATTATCAATACTCAGCCATCTTTAGTCAAGGTTAAATTATCTGACAATAATTTTCTACATCAACTAAAAATTGCGGCAAAAAAATATAAATTAGCGACAATTTTGCAATGGTTATTTTTAGTGACACCGATTTGTATTGGTGTAGGAATTATCGCTTATGACAGGTATCTTGTCTACCGGGCTGCTGTATTAAAAGAACATATTGCCATGTTGGAAAGAATGTGGCAACAAAGCATCGAACAGTAATTTTGCAAATTAATCATTCACCATAAACTAAATTATCATGACAGACGAACGCCAAACACAGTATTTTAATTTAATTGATGAACTTCTCCAATGTCCTAATGGTCAAGAACCAGAAGTTTTGGAAGCACAACCGGAATTAATTGATTCTGGTTTAGTTCAAGCAATGTTACAAGTAGCCACAATGTTTGCCCATCAAGGTAATCAAGATGGAGCGCAATTTCTATTTTTTGTTGCTAAACAATTAGCAAAGGAATTAGGTTTATATCCTGAAGTTTCTAATCAAGTTGTCACTCAGGAGTAATAATGCTATTGACTTCAACTGATGCTGGAAAAATATCATTAGAATTTCTTTTGGCAGATTGGAATATTGCTGATGACTATAGAGATTGGTTTACAGTGTGCAATTCTCGATTAATGGGTGAGAGTTGGTACATTGTAGAATTGGGTGTAGAGGGATTACCTGATAGATGGTTTATGCAGGTTTATGACACAGGAGTCTGTGACCCTAACTATACTTTTATTTCGCCAATTTCTGGTGCAGAAGGATATACCGATTTGAAAAGTCTACCAGATATTATTGCTGATGTTTTAGTAGCAGAACGTAATTCTCGATAAAAACTTGAAATCTTTAGATCCCCGACTTCTTAAAGAAGTCGGGGATCTGGTATTTTATTATTAATTTTGTCAGGTTTAAATGACAATTATATGTTATACTAAATAGAGTTATGGAAGCTACAGAAGAATCAGTCAAATGATTACTGAAGACATCCTAGCCCAAGAATTTATTAGAGTCGTAAATGACTATTATCCAGCCGTGGGAGAACTCTTAGAAGGCTGTCATGTGAAAGTTATCACTTGCTTTTGGGGACGACCTGCAAAACGGTTTCGATATATAGGAATTTATTGTCGAGAAGACATAATGCCCTGTATTCAAGCCAAAAAAGAAATCCTCAGAGACTTAGCCGAAAATATGGGTTTAATTCAAGTAGTTTGTCTCAATGCTAAACGATTGCTACGTGACCCTATGTCGAAGTTAAAACAGTCTGAACCTCGATTATGGTTGGAGTTGCAATTAATGGCAGCCTAATCTAATATTTGGTCAACAATGAAAACAGGACTTTTCTGCAATTACGAAAATCATCACCAAGATGCTAGACGGACTATCTTTGAGCAAGTTTTATTGGTAAAAGAGGCTGAAAGTTTAGGTTTTGAAGAAGCTTGGGTAACAGAACATCATTTTAATGAGTTCAATCTTAGTTCTTCAATTCTGTTGTTATTGGCGCATTTAGCAGGTGTGACTTCGCAAATTCGTCTAGGAACTGCGGCTGTGTTATTGCCATTTCACCAACCAATTCGCGTAGCTGAAGATATTGCTACTTTGGACAATCTTTGTAGTGGGAGGCTGGCTTTTGGAGTTGCTAAAGGTGGACCATTTCCGCAGCAAAATAAACATTTTGGGGTGACAACTCAGGAATCTCGTACCAGAATGTTAGAGTCAGTAGCATTGATTCAAAAGCTTTTATATGAAACTGACGTATCATTTAATGGCGAATATTATCAATGTGAAAATCTCACAATTCATCCCCAACCATTGCAAAAACCAATTCCCATATATGTTGCTACGGGTGATGATGAAGCAATTGAATTTGCTGCTAAAAATTCCTTTGGAATCATGGGTGGTCCACCTTTTTCTTTAGAAAGACTGAAGAAGACAGTCAATAAATATCGGGAATTTAATTCCAGTGGTGCTGATAAGTTCCTGTTAGCCCGGTTCTTTTTTGTAGGTAAAACTCATGATGAAGCGGTAAATGAAGCATTGCCTTTTATTCGCCACTTCAGTAAAGAAATGACAGCTAACTCGACTCAAGTAATGCAGAAAAGTCCTCAACAACCAGCATTTGATCGGACAAATATTTGTTTTGATGAAGACTATTTGATTGAGAATTCAATTATCGGTGATGTTAACGGTTGTCGTGACAAAATCAAGAAATTTCAGGACGAATTAGATCTCAGCACACTAGCGTTAAAACCCTCATCTTTTTCTTTGCAAAAAAATCGAGAAAGTTTGCAACGCTACAATCAAGAGGTGCGGAATTATGTCTAAACTTTCTTTACTTCCTCCCGATGATTTACCTCCTACTAAGGTAACAAAAGAGGATGGAATTCTTCATTTGGAGTTAGAACAGTCTATTGGTAGATGCTTTTTCTATGCGTGCGATCGCATTACTCAAGTATTACTATCTAATTGTCAGTGGTACATGACTACAAATAACACTACTTTGATGTTAATTGTAGACTGTCCCGATATAGTTGCTTATTGGCATATAGTCAGCAATATTCCCCAATTGGGAAATAGACTGGAAAGATTTACTAAAAATGCCAAAATTCGCGTTTATCCTCCCTTTGGCAAAGGATCACCTTTTGAAATTGGAGTAACCGAAATTTCAGCCTATCGAGATTGGTTGTAAATCCTAAATTATATTTTAATCACTAAAATCACCAGATACCCAACTTCTTTAAGTAGTCGGGTATCTATCTTCTATCTGGCGTTGCTTATTAAGGGTATGAATTTTAGTCTCACGCAAAGGCGCAAAGGCGCAAAGGTAAGAGTTTTAAAGGTTCAATTTGGGAATTTCATACCTCAATATGGCTTCGCCACGCAGGCTATCAGCAACGCCTTCTATCTTGTTATAATAAAGTAAATACAAAAATATATCGGACATGATTAGTAACTTTGTCAATAATAAAAAAGAATTATTTGACCGTTGGGCAAATAGTTATGATTGGGCATTTCCTTCATTTATTTACCAAGCAATTCATCAAAGATTACTCACAAAAGTTGAATTATCACCTCATGCAAATGTTCTAGATTTAGGTTGTGGGACTGGACGCTTATTAGATAGATTAGCAACTCATTTTCCAGAAATTACAGCTACAGGTTTAGATTTATCTACCCAAATGTTGCGGATAGCGAGACAAAATAACCGTCACCGTCCCCGATTAATTTATCTTGAAGGTAATGCGGAAAATCTCCCCTTTGCTGAGGGACAATTTGATGCGGTTTTTAATACTATTAGTTTCTTACATTATCCCCAACCAGAACAGGTTTTAAATGAGGTAGCCAGGGTACTTTCTCCCGGTGGTAAATTCTATTTAGTAGACATCACCTTTAATAACTCATCACCATGTCAAATTACGCCCCATTCTCATACAGGAATTAAGTTTTATAGCCAAAAACAAAGAGAAGAAATGGGTAATAATGCTGGTTTAAATTGTTTAGGCCACTATGATTTATTAGGTTTTGTATTATTAACGGTTTTTCAGAAATAAAGCTAATTTTATGAGAGTGGGCAATGCCCACCCCACGAAAATAGTGCAATATAACCCGGATTTCTCACCAAAATCCTCAAACCCTTATAAAATATGGATTCTGGGTTTTCAGACTGCATCAAAAATCAACCCGGTGAAAAATGCCTGAAACAGTTTCTCTATAAGGATTATATAGATTGCGATCACATTGTTTGTGAGAAATGCGGGTATAAGCATTTTTTATTCTCTCTGCGTCCTCTGCGCCTCTGCGGTTAGTAAAAAAAATATTATACTCAACACAAAGCACATTGATTTATAGAGAAATTAAATTAGTTGAATTATTCACCTGTTGAGATAACCAATGATATAAACCTACCAACCCTTCCCCAGTAGTAGCAGAAACTTGGAAAACTTGGATTTTGGGATTTACCTGTTTTGCATATTCAATACAACGTTGAACATCAAATTGTAAATAGGGAAGTAAATCAACTTTCGTGAGAATCATAATTTCACTATTGCGGAAAATATGAGGATATTTAATTGGTTTATCTTCCCCTTCCGTCACTGATAAAATTACAACCTTAGCAGCTTCTCCCAAGTCAAACAAAGCCGGACAAACCAAATTTCCGACATTTTCAATCATCACCACAGAATTTAAAGGTGGGTTAAGTTCCTGCAAACCCCTTTCTATCATTGATGCGTCTAAATGACAGCCTGTACCCGTGTTAATTTGCACGACTTTACAGCCTGTTTGTTTAATCTTTTCCGCATCATTAGTAGTTTCTTGATCACCTTCAATCACACTAATAGTTAATTTATCTTTTAAATCATTAATAGTGCGAGTTAATAATGTAGTTTTTCCCGCACCGGGAGAACTCATTAAATTCAAAGCCAGAATATTTCGACCTTTAAACCAGCCGCGATTTTGGGCAGCTAATAAGTTATTTTTACCTAAAATTTCTTGTTCTAAAGATATCGTTGTATTATGAATTTTAGCATGAATTTGGGGTAGTTCTTCATGGTGATGAGTATGAGTAATTACAGTCCCATCTGCTAAAGTATGAGTATGATGATGTTCATTGTCCATGTTTGTAATTGTCGTTTGATTATCGTCAGCACAGCCGCAAGTTACACACATAATTCCTCCACTTCAATTTCTTTGATTTTTAATTCTTCACCAGCTATGATATCTAATTGCACACTACCACATTCACAAATCCCGAAAGGTTTATCTATACTAAAAGTTGTACCACATTGACGACATTTAGCCATTCCGGGTATTTCTAAAATCTCTAATATTGCCCCTTCAACTATTGTACCTTGGGCGCAAATATCAAAACAGAATTTAATGGCATCTGGCATAATAGCTGATAATTCGCCAATTTCTAATAATACTCTTTGAACTTTTTTATTTTGGGCATTTTCGCTAACTATAGCGATGATGTTTTGGGTGATTCCTAGTTCGTGCATAGCTTTTTTTTATTTCACGCAGAGACGCAGAGGCACAGAGAGAGGAGGGAGTTTAACAAATTCTTGGGAGTTGGTCGCCGACTAGCATATCTATTATTCTTTCTGCACCGAAGGTGGTTTTTAAGAGGACTATTCCTGGTGGTGTGGGAATAATTTCACCAATGATAGATGCTTGTTTTCCTGTGGGGTGGGTTTTCATTGTTGCTAAAATTAAATCGGCTTTTTCTGGTGGTGCAACTATAACTAATTTTCCTTCGTTGGCTAAATACAAGGGTTCTAAACCGAGTATTTCACAGACTCCATTTACTTCTTCTCTAATGGGAATGGCGTTTTCATTTATGCGTATTCCTACGTTGGCTGTGAGGGCAAATTCATTTAATACTGTGGCTAAACCTCCTCTAGTTGCGTCTCTCATAGCGTGAATTTGTGGGCAAACTTTGATAATTTCAGCGACTAATTCATGTAATGGTTGACAGTCGCTTTCTATATCTGTTTCTAATGCTAATTCTCCTCTGGCAATTAATATTGCTGTTCCATGATTTCCTATTTCTCCATTAATAATTACTACGTCTCCCGGTTGAATATTGCGAGGAGAGATATCAATGTTTGCGGGAATTATGCCAATACCAGCAGTATTAATAAATAGTTTATCAGCACAACCACGATTAACAACTTTTGTGTCTCCTGTGACTATTTGCACTCCTGCTGATGCTGCCGCTTTTTGCATACTAGCCACAACTTTTCGCAATGTTTCTATTGGTAAACCTTCTTCTAAAATCATGCTACAAGTGAGATATAAAGGTTTTGCCCCACTCACTGCTAAATCATTAATTGTGCCATTGATAGCGAGTTCTCCTATGTCTGAACCAGGAAAAAATAAGGGGTCTACGACATAGGAATCTGTAGTAAATGCTAATCTATTGCCATGTTGGGAAAGATTAGCTAAATCAAATGTGGCTTGGTCTTCTAATTGCGATAAAATGGGATTATCAAAACTTTTAACAAAGATATTATCTATTAAATCTCTCATGGCTTTACCACCACTACCATGAGATAAATTAATGTGGGTATCTTTAATTTGAGAAGGACGACGGCGGGCTGTTTCTATTTTTTGAAAAAGCAGATTTTGATGAGAGTTAATTGTCATTTTTAATTTTTTTCTAATGATAAAGTGTTTTCTTTTAAGACAGGCATCTTGCCTGTCAGTTTAAATTATTTACCTATTTTTTCTATCATCTCGGTCGTCTCGGTCGTCCCTTTCTTTTCTTTCGCGTCTGTCGTCTCGGTCGTCTCGGTCGTCTCTTTCATCGCGCCTATTGCTGTTTTTATCATAAGACAAAACTCCACCAACTGCCCAATCTTCTCCTTCAATTTCTTCAATATGAACAATTATTGATTCAGATTTAGTGTCTATAACTGAGGATAAGGCATCAGTTATATTTTTAACTAATTTCCTCTTTTTTTCTATGGAATTATTTTTACCAATGCGGACGGTTACATAAGCCATCTAATTTTCCTCAAATTGTGCAATTTAGACTGATAGAGGTTGGGTCGATGCACCTAATTTTTCTCTTTTAGCCATTGTTGAAAGTCGCCCATATTTATAATACGCTGCACAAGCACCTTCAGAAGAAACCATACAAGTTCCTATGGGTGTTTCCGGTGTGCAAGCTGTTCCAAATACTTTACATTGCCAAGGTTTTAAAACTCCTTTAAGAATTTCTCCACATTGGCAAGCTTTATGATCTGCTACTTTTAAATTAGGAATTGTAAATTTAGCTTCAGCATCAAATTGGGCGTATTCTGCGCGAATTTTAAAACCGGAATTGGGGATTTCTCCTAAACCTCTCCATGCAAATTTTTCACGCACTGTAAACACTTTATTTATGGCTGTTAAGGCGTTTTGATTTCCCCTAGGTTCTACTAAGCGATTATATTGATTTTCGACTTGACAACGATTTTCTACTATTTGTTTTAATAACATCCAAATTGATTGGAAGATATCTAATGGTTCAAAGCCAGAAATAACGATGGGTTTATGATATTTTTGGGCAATAAATTCGTATGGTTCTGTGCCTATGACCATACTTACATGACCGGGACCGACAAAACCATCAAGTTGTAAATCGGGGTTTTCTAATAATGCTTGTAAGGCAGGAATTACTAATACATGATTAGAAAACATACTAAAGTTAGTAATATTTTCTGCGGCTGCTTGGAGGATGGTAAATGCGGTGCTGGGGGCGGTGGTTTCAAAGCCTAAGCCGAAAAAGACTATTTCTTTATGGGGGTTTTCTTTGGCTATTTTTAGGCTATCTAAGGGTGAATAAACCATGCGAATATCCGCACCTTGGGCTTTGGCTTGCAATAAGCTGGTTTTTGCACCGGGTACGCGCATTGCGTCGCCAAATGTGGTAAAGATTATGTTAGGATTTTGGCAGAGTGCGATCGCATCATCTATTCTCCCTTTAGGCATTACGCAAACTGGACAACCCGGACCATGAATTAATTCAATATTATCGGGTAATATTTCTTCGATTCCGTATTTGAAAATAGCATGGGTATGTCCTCCGCATACTTCCATTATTTTTATATGTTTGTCTATTTTTTGGCTGAGTT
The DNA here is from genome assembly GCF_009712035.1 of Anabaena sp. UHCC 0187. Classification (GTDB taxonomy): domain Bacteria; phylum Cyanobacteriota; class Cyanobacteriia; order Cyanobacteriales; family Nostocaceae; genus Dolichospermum. The sequence continues at coordinate 507,455 of NZ_VILB01000011.1, forward strand.
TTTTGATTTCTTGTTGTAAGGCTTGGGCTTTTTCTGGGTTACGAAATTCGTTTACATATTTCATATTTTTATTTCTCACGCAAAGGCGCAAAGACGCAAAGGAAGAGAGGTTTTTAAGTATAAGATTGGGCTATTTCTTCTAGTAACTGTAATGTTTCTGCGGCTTCTTGTTCGTTGATTCGGTTCATGGCAAAACCAACGTGGACTAATACCCAATCTCCTATACAAGCTTCTGGAGGGTGTTGTTCGTCAACTATACAGGCTATGTTTATTTGGCGTTTGACTCCTCCAATATTAACTATAGCTAGTTTATGTTCTGGGTTGGTTATTTCTGTGATTTGTCCGGGTATTCCTAAGCACATTTCAGTTTTCCTTTTTTAAGATTTATTTCACGCAGAGGCGCAGAGACAACAGAGGTTTTTATGTTATTTCTTTTAAGTATTTAGCGGCTGCAATTACGGCTTGTCCTAGTGATAATCCGCCATCATTTGCAGGAATTATGCTATGAGTTAATACATTAATTTCTAATTTTTCTAATCGCATTTTTACCTGTTGTAATAGAATTTGATTTTGAAATACTCCCCCTGTTAATGCTACTTGATTAAATTGATGTTCTTGTCTCAATTGTTTAACTATTTTGACAGTGGCAATAGCTAAACTTTGATGAAATTTCGCAGCTATTTCTGATGGTGAAATTTGCTGTTTGATATCATTGAGTATTTCTCGCCATGTTGGAGATGTATCTATATAATAGATATTATCTGATTTTTCAAGTTTAAAGGAATAATTTACAGTTTCTTTATCATTGTTTAAAATATTTATATCAGCTATTGCTTCCATTTCTATGGCTGCTTGTCCTTCATAACTGCATTGTTCTCGACAAATACCTATTGCGGCTGCAACTGCATCAAATAATCTCCCTACTGATGATGTTATGGGTGAATTAATACCTTTTTCTATGATTTGATTGAGTAATTTAGGGTTTTTATGTTCCAAGAATTTGATTATTTCTAAATCACTATATTTTTCTTTAATTTCTTCCCAGGTAAAAGCATTAATCAATTGAGAGTATGTATTTCTCCAAGGTTGATAAATTGCCTGTTTTCCTCCTATCATGGACATAGGTTTAAATGTGGCTAAACGTTGAAAATTTCGATAATCTGCTAAGATAAATTCTCCTCCCCATATTGTACCATCTTCACCATACCCTAAACCATCAAATGCTATTCCTAAAATGGATTTTGTATCTAAGGAAATTTGATTTTCTGCCATACAAGCCGCAATATGGGCGTGATGATGTTGAATTTCTGCTAATTTAATTTTGTTACCTGTTGCTAGTTCTTTACCAAGTTTAGATGATAGATATTCTGGATGTTTATCAATAGCAATTATTTCTGGTTTATGTTGAAATAAGTTGAGATATAAATTCAATGTTTCTTGATAAGCATTGAAAGCAGCCGCATTTTCCAAATCTCCTAAATGTTGTGATAAAATCGCCTCACCTTCTCTTAATAAACAAAAGGTATTTTTTAACTCGCTACCCATTGCTAAAATTGGCGGTATTTTTGCAAATCCAGGTGGTAATTTAATCGGTGCTGGTGCATATCCCCTGGCACGTCTGAGGGTTTGAAGTTGATTATCAATAACTCTAACTATGGAATCATCCACCCTATTAACAATATCTCGATTATGTAAAAGAAAATAATCAGCTATTTTCGATAATTTATCTTTTGCATCTTCATTATCTATACATTGTGGTTCATCAGAAATATTCCCACTAGTTAAAACTATGGGTACTTTCATTCTTCTCAGAATTAAGTGATGTAAAGGCGTATAAGGTAGCATGAAACCCAGGGTATTTTGTCCTGGGGCTATGGCAGATGCTAATTTACTATGATCTTTAATTTTTAATAAAACAATAGGTGCTGCTGGACTGGTTAATAATTCTTTTTCTAAATCATTAATATAGCAATATTCAGAAATAATATTAATATCTCTAGCCATTAAAGCCAACGGTTTATGATATCTTTGTTTACGATTTCTGAGTTTAGCAACTGCATTTGCTAAAGTTGCACCACAAGCTAAATGAAAACCTCCTAAACCTTTAATAGCAACAATTTCACCCTTTTGTAATAAAGTACAAACAGCATCAACATCATCCAACATTGAGAACATATCAGATATTACAGGTTTACCGTCAGCCCTTTCTAACCATGCGCGAGGTCCACAGGTAAAACAAGCCACAGGTTGGGCATGAAACCGACGATTTTCCACATCTTGATATTCCTTTTCACATTCCTTACACATTGAAAAATTCACCATGCTAGTGTTATTTCTATCGTAAGGAATAGCCCGAATAATACTCAACCTTGGACCACAATCAGTACAATTAGTAAAAGGATAACGAAAATAACGACTAAAAGGATCAAAAATCTCCCTTTGACATTGGGGACAACTTGCCGCGTCAGGAGAAATTTCCGTTTTCACCACACTATTAACACTGCGAGAAATCACAAAATCATCAAAATCAAACTCCCCCAAATATGGACTTCTAATCACCTCATTAATTCTTGCCAAAGGCGGACATTCTTGATATATTTTATTTACAAACTCCGTGATTTCTTCCTCACTACCAGAAACACGAATTAACACCCCTTCACCATCATTACAAACATCACCTTTCAAACCCAAAACCTTCGCCAAACCATACACAGTAGGACGAAAACCCACACCTTGCACAGTACCACAAACCCGAATTTCCTCAAGCGGCATTTTTCTTCCTTTGCGTCTTTGCGCCTTGGCGTGAGATAATTAAAACTTCCAAATCAAAACGCGATTATTCCCAGAATCAGCAACCACCGCAGTTTCCCCACAAACCTTAATTCCATAACACCAATTCAAACTTCGTCTTGTTGGTAGTCCAAAATTCCGATTTTCACTCTTATTTGTAAAGTTATCTTGTCCCATCACACCATCAGCATCCGCACCTTGCAATAATAAAATAGATGCTCGTTTTTTCCATCCTAGCAAACGAGAATTAGCAGTATCAGCAACTATTAACCAATCCCCCGCAACATCTACCCCATAAGGCATACTTAAACTACTGGCACTAGGCAAATAAACCCCTTGATTTAATTCCACAAAATTGAAGTTTTTTTGTCCTAAAACCACCGCACAAGGGGCATTATTTTCTGTGGGAATTCCTGACCAAATCATGACTCGGTTATTACCTGCATCGGTGACAACTAAATTATCTTCCCAAAGGGTGATATCATGACACCAACGCATACTGGAAGCCGTAGGAGAACCCCCTCCATTTTCATTACGAGATATCATATCTGGTTGTCCCAAAACTATATCCGCAGGTTGTCCATTTTCTGTGGGTAATTGATGCCAAATTAATAACCGACGATTGCCAGTATCAGCTACAAATAGCTTACCTTGATGAGAGAAAACACCATAAGGCCAATGTAAAGTATTTGCCGCAGGTTGTTGATTTCCTCGGTTATGTAAATTATCAATAAAGTTAGTTTGTCCTAATACTAAATCTGCGGGAATATGACTATCTATGGGAACATTATACCAGATTAAAATCCGATGATTCCAAGCATCTGCAACGGCTAAACCATTACCACATTTACAAATACCTGTAGGGACACTAAATGTAGATTTCCCTGGTGTACCTTTGGCGTTTTGTCCTTCATGAAAAAAGTCTGGTTGTCCTATTACCCAGTCAGCCGGTTGATGATCTTTTGTGGGTAAATTTCGCCAACCTAATAAACGATGATGTCCTGTATCTGCTACCCATAATGGTCCCGTTGGTGACAATAAACAAGCTGCACGGGGTCCAAACATTGTTGTGGGAGTAGGTGCAATAGGTATGGCTATTTGTTCAGGTGTAATATTGTTTCCTAATATTATTTTTGCACCATGAGGGGAGAGGGGTAAATGGGGGATATTTTGGGTTTTCAATGTAGATAGGGAATTAATATTTTATGGTTCAGTTAATAAAATTGTAGGTTGGGTTAAGCGATAGCGAAACCCAACAAAGTTCGGAAAATGTTGGGTTTCCTTGCGTCAACCCAACCTACTTAGATTATCGGAAAATCTGGAATAGTTCTATCAATTTCCTGCATTATTCGCAAAGTTTCTGTTAAAGCAATGACAATTTTTTGATACTGGTTAATTTCCTCAGTAGATAATTCTCGCTTGGCGTTTTTTCGATCTTTTAACCATTTATCTAATACTTGATATCCACCAATTTTAAATTCCCAGATATGTGGGGGAATATCTGTAAAATAATTCTGTTTATTTATATAAACTCTTTGCAATTCTACATTGTAAGTAACTTCGCTAATTAGATTATCTCCTATGGCTTGGTATGTTGTCGTTAAGGTGTTGAGTGTATCAGATTTCATTAAATGTAAATTAACTAATTCTTCTCCTTTTATAGCTAATTCGTGAAAGAGTTTTTGATTACTGGTTAAGGGAAGACGAGGAAAATCTATTTTCAGAAATTCAGCGTATCTAGTGCGATAGGTAGGACTATGAAATATAGCATAAGCATAGTAAAATATTTGTTCTGGTGTGGGTATTTTACCAAATTTTTCTTTGATAGTTTCTAAGAATTTTGGAGATAAGTTTGGAGTTTTTTCTATGAAAAGGTTTGTTTGTTTATTTTCTGTATTTGGATATGTGTAGAGAGGAAAAACATAAGTCCTTTCTCTACTTGCTGATGAAATAGAACAGATTTCAGGAACTAAATCAGTAACAAAAATATGTCTCCACCCTATAATAGAAAGCTGACGATTACATAATAAACTTAGATTATCTTGTATTAGATGCTGTTTCAATGGTGGACGGGGAAAATCCATTGCTACTGTACTTAAATAACAGAAACGCTTATCAAAAGGACGATACAAACAAGAAATTAAATCATTTTCCCAGTTGAGATTTTTTCTAACTTGTTTTCGCGCTTCAGCTAAATTCCAATCTCTACTATCATGAATACTATATAATTCTTGCAAATAACCATTAGATAAATCTTCAGAAATTAAATCACTTATTCTTTTTTTAACTACATCTTTATCAAAATCTATTGCAAAGTTATCTCTATGAGTGGTAAAGCCACTAGAATTAGTTATAAATATATCGCTGATTAAGCATCCCTGATTATATTCAGTAGCTAAATCAAAATCTTTTGGTGCGAAAAAGTAATTGGGTTCAGTTGGTTGTAACTCTATCCAATCAACATTATTTAAACTTGCAGATTCTAAAAACTTATATTTATCCTCACGTCTTCCCCAGACATCATAATATAACACCTTTGCCATTTCCTTTATACCATCTCTGGATTTATAAGCACTAGAACCATAATCAGGTTTGCTTTTTTCGCGCACAGCAATTAAAATCGCTACACCTTGTTGAATATCAAAAACATTTTGATCAATATTTCCCTCTGGGGTGGTTTCTTTTAATAAGGAATTACCATGTAAATCCATGATATATAATTTATCAAAATACTTTAATAATTCTTCCCTCATACCTCGATGAATTAAACCATTGAGATAGGAATGATTAGTAATAAAACCAATAATACCAGCATCTTGAGCATTATTTTCAATTTGATATTGAGCAAAACGAATAAATTTAATATAATCATCATCTAAAGGTTGAATATTTTTTTCTCCTTCTAGTCTGACCCTACCTTTATATAATTCTAAAAGTTCCCCAATATGAGTTAATTCAGTAATGGTTTTACCCGCTTTTCCTATTTTATAAATCCGATTCCAAACTGAACCAGTATACTCAACGTCAGCTAAATATCTCTCATCTTGATTTAAGATTCTTTTCCGTTTACTAGCATTTTGGGAACTGACAGAATAAGGAGGATTTCCTAATACTACAGTCACAGAAATTTCTGTTTTTACTTTTGCTGCTTGACTTGATTCTTCAGCGATAATTTGCGTAATACCAGGAATTAAGTCACCTTGTTTTATTCCTTCTTCCAACGCATTAGTTAAATAAACTTTTAATCTTTCTTCTGGTGCAAATTTATAACCTAAATCTCCTAATAATAAACCTAATTTTAGATGTGCTATAGTATAAGGAGTCATCAATAATTCAAACCCAAATAAGCGGTTTAAAAGTTTTACATCTCTTAAAAAACTATTCCATTTGTCAACACCATATTTAGCGACATTGTCACGAATTTGTTTAATAACTGCATATAAAAAAGTTCCTGTTCCGGTTGCGGGGTCAAGAATTGTGACTTTGCGATTTCCTAAACCATATTGTAAATCAAAAATTTCTTCATTAACTAAAAGATCATTAACAGAACGGACAATAAAATTAACCACAGGTTCAGGAGTATAATAAACTCCCCTGCTTTTTCTTAATGAAGCTTGATAAGCAGCTAAAAATGTTTCATAAAAGTGAATAACTGGATCTTCTGTGCGGGTTTCTTGACCAAAATTTTCTAAAATATTGGTCATGTCTATGTTGTTGAATAAATCTATTAAATTTTCAATTGATTTGTGAATTTTACTAACGCTATCAGTTCCTAAAACTAAATCAAATAAACCTTTCAAAAAAGGGATTTTATCACTAATATAAATACTTGCTGTTGTCCGACTAAATGTAAATTCTCCAGGGTTTTGTGCATGACCAATTTTTGCGGTAAATAACCCATAAGCAATAGTTTGGGAGTACATATCCGCAAATTTATCATTATCTATATCTAAAAGTAATAATTTTTTAAATGTTTCTTTTAATTGATTTAATTCTTCTGTACTTGTTTCTATTTCTAAAGATGATTGAATAGCATTTCTAATGGTTTTGGTATAAGCTGCCATTTCTTTAGCTAAATCATAATAATTATTAATATCTTTGGCTTTTTGATTCAGAAATGATTGCAGTAATTCTGTTATTGCTTGTAAATCCTTAACCAGAATAATTTCACCTTGTTCTAAATCAGCTAATTTAACAATTTTCTCACATTCTCCATCTACATACCAACGAAATTCTAGATAATTAGTTAAAATCAAATTATAACCAATATTTGATTCTAAGTAACGTTTGATTTGTGCAGTATTTTCGATTTTACTTAAATCAATATTAATATCTTTAGCTTCTATATATCCCAAAATTAGATCATTTTTTCTGATAGTTAAATCAGGGATTCCTGCTTGATTCCCTTTCTCTTCAATTCTAGCATTAACACCAATCGTTAAACCCTCAATTAGACTTTTTAGACTGGGGTAATGACTGCGTTCTCCACTACGTTGGCTATTTTCTTGTAAATCTTGAATGTAGTTATTAAAAGTAGACATAATTCCTGGAAAATTAGTTATTAATTCTCCTTCTAGGATGGCACATATTTTTTAAATTTTATCAATTTGATACCATTACCCGCTTCTTTCTCCTAACATTATATCTATCAATCTTTTTTTGATTGTTAAGAAAGATGCAGAATGTTACCTTAGCTGTGTATGATTCTGATGTGATTTCAAAATTAAGGGTTTAGCAACACTAAACCCCTACTCTCGCAAGAAAACTATATTTATTTATGAATGTTTCTCTACAAACCCTGATAACCGCCGCAAACGCTGGAAAACTCATCAGCTTCCCCACAGATACCGTCCCCGCATTAGCCACCATACCCGCACAATCAGAATTGATTTATGCTGCTAAACAACGCAGTTTTGATAAACCGTTGATTTTAATGGCTGCCAAAGCGGAAGATTTGTGGGATTATGTTCAAGGTAGCCAAATAGAATACCAAATTTGGCAAAAAGTTGTTAATCAATATTGGCCAGGTGCATTAACTTTAGTTTTACCAGCTAGTGACAAAATTCCTCTAGTCATGAACCCTCTCGAACCCACTACCATTGGGATTAGAGTCCCAAATAATCCCATTGCTCAAACTATTTTGGCGCAAACTGGGCCAATGGCTACAACCAGTGCTAATTTATCAGGACAACCAGCCTTAGAAAAAAAAGCCGAAATAGAAGCTCAATTTCCCGAAGTTCTCACTTTAGAATCTATAGAATATCAAGGTTTGGGCATACCTTCCACCGTTGCTAAATGGACTGGGAACAATTGGCAGATTTTAAGATCAGGTAGTATTAAATTAGATAATTGATCATTTCATTTAAAATCATGAATTTTAGTAACTGGCTATATCTAGGAACAGGAATAGGATTAGGAATAGGTTTTTGTAAATTATTTCTTCAGTCCTCTAAATCTCCATCCATTTCCTTGGCAAATGCTCCACAGCAACAAGAAACTGAGATTTTACAAGAATTGAAGCAAACCCAATTAGCATATCAAATGGCGCGGGAAATCAGCCAGTTTAAATCTGGTTTTTTAGCTCGGACTAGCCATGAATTGCGATCGCCATTAAGTGGTTTAATCGGATTACATCAATTAATTTTGGCAGACTTGTGCGAAAATCCCGAAGAAGAACGGGAATTTGTCGGCCAAGCTCACGAAAAATCCCTAAAATTACTCAAACTAATTGATGAAATTCTCACTGTTTCTAAAATAGAATCTGGTAGAAATAAATTAGATATTGAAACTTTGCAATTATCTGAATTTTTACAAGAAATTTATAACTTAACTTATCTATTAGCAGTCAATCGTAATTATCCTTTTACTTTATCACCACCAGATCCAGAAATTTACATTTTGGCAGATTCCCGTTGGCTCAAACAAGTATTAATAAACTTGATAGATACGACAATTACTCAAATGGAAGAAGGGAATATTTATCTTTCTAGTCATCTACAACCTACAGATAATTATGTAAATATCTGCTTAGATGTACCCACTGAAACTGTAGTTACAAGTGAATCTATAGATTTGATGATAGCTGAAAATCAGACAACTCAGAAAAATATAGTTCTGTCACCAGGAATGAAACTTTCACTTAATCAAAGTTTAATAGAATTGATGGGAGGAAAGTTAGAAATTTTGCCTTTCCTCACCAACCAGGAAGAAAAATCACAGTTAACAAGATGGCAAATATCTATGCCTCTAACGACTCTTGAAGTTGAATCTCTCCAGGAACAAAAGCAAAATTAGATTGATTGTATAGCACCATTGTTGTTGTGTTATTTGCTTGAAAACCAATCTTCTCATAAAATTCCTGTTGGTGAGTTGTCATCAAATACACACGCTCTACTTTTTGCATTCGCGGATGACTTAAAACAGTTTCTACTAGCTTGCTGCCCAATCCATTACCTTGATAATCTGGATGAATGACAACATCCCAAATTGTAGCGCGATAGATGCCATCAGAAGTCGCTCTCGCAAAGCCAATTAATAATTCCCTATCCCAGACAGAAATCACAGGTTCACTATTAGCAATAGCTATACCCCAATCCTTAATACTTCGTCCTTTTGCCCAAAAAGCAGCCAGATTAAACAGTTCTTGGAGTTGGTAAAGATCAATATCCGCATGACTGTGGCTAAATTGAATCTGAGAATATTTCATCTATAAACACCCATTTATCCTAGGATTTTTGTTTCTGTTATGGCATATTTTCCTAGAAATTACTAAACCTGTATATGTATATGCAACACTTCAATTAAAAACCTCCTTTTTATTCACTGTTCCGGTGTTCATTGACAAACCCACTTCCATAAAGGGTGAGAAGATCCTTGTTGACGAATACGATAAACTTGCTTTTTTAATTTTTCCTGTTCTACCAATGGTAATCCCCAGAGAATATTGCGACTTTGCCAGATTAAAACAGAAGTTGTCACACTTATGCAAAAACTTAAACCCAGGGCAGATAGAGGATGAAAAATTAGTGTATATCGTAATGCTACCCAGGTAAAATATTGTTGTAACAAGGAAATTTCTACCCGTAAATCCCACAAGCAAACAGGAGCTATTATTAGCCACAAACAGCCGACAAATAACCATCTGCCGTATACTGTAAGCTGATGTAGCTTGTGGATTTGTTGAGTAAAAGCAGAATCTAATCCCAATTCTTCTACCTCAATTTGTGGTTCTTCAGGTTTATCCATAGGAAGAGTATAGCTTGCGTCTACAAAATCTCGTTAATCTCGTTCCCAGTCTCCGACTGGGAATGTTTATCATTGAGGCTCTGCCTCTAGTGACAAGGAGGCAGAGCCTCAAATTAGGCATTCCCAGCCAGAGGCTAGGAACGAGGTATTTTCCATGAATGAATTTAACTTTCTGGAGAAGTCACAGGGGTTTTAACTGGGTAATTTTGACTGCGTTCTCGCCACCAAATCAGGAGTGTACTAGCAATGAAAATACTAGAATAAGCCCCCATTAAAAAGCCCACAATTAAAGCCAGAGAGAAATAATGCAGCGTTTCCCCACCAAATAGGAAAATAGCAGTTAATGTCAGTAAAGTGGTTAAAGTCGTGTTGATTGACCGAGATAAAGTTTGGTTAACAGCATTATCAACAACTTCAGCAATTGGTTGTTCAGGATGAAGTTTAATAGTTTCCCGAATGCGGTCATAAATTACCACAGTATCATTGACTGAAAACCCTGTGATAGTTAACAAAGCAACAATGAAAAGGCTATCTACTTCAATGCCGAAAACTAAGCCTAAAATTGAGAAAATGCCAGTTGTTACCAAAATATCGTGAAACAACGCCACAATAGCTAATAAGGCATAGTCCAACTGAAACCGAAAAGTCATGTAAATAGTAATCCCGATAAAGGAAACTATTAAAGCTAACACCCCAGAAGTAAATAACTCCTTTCCTAAAGTCGCACCAACGGAATCAATTTGATTTTTTTGGGGGTCGAAAGCCCCGATTTTTTCAGTTAAGGCAGTTTGCAAATTACTCCGTTGTTCTGTCTCCAGATTTTTGGTGCGAATAGTAATACCATTCTCTACATTCTTGTTTCCTATTTTTTCCGAGATTAACTGAATGCTACTATCTCCAAGTCCCTGAGATTTAGCCACTTCTCGCACCAGATTAATATCTATTGGCTGGTCACAGTTACCAGGTTGTCCACAGTCCCGCACAAATTGCAACCTTGTTCCCCCAATAAAGTCCAAGCTGGGACGCAGAGGTGCTTTAATACTGGGATTGAAGGAAGATATCACCATGGAAATGATACCGGCCAAAATAATAACAGCGGAAATAGTCCACCAAGTACCCCTGGCTTTGTTAATATCTAATCTCATTGTGCCACTCCTGTCTTATTTGTTACTGGCACATTAGGAGCATAAAATTCTGTTTTCCGCAAAGAGGGAATGGAAATAACTAAAAACATCAATGTGCGACTACAAGTAATTGCGGTAAACATACTCACCCCTACGCCTAAAGCTAAGGTCAGAGCAAAGCCTTTGACTAGTCCTGAACCTAACCAAAATAATGCAGCACAAGCAATCCAGGTAGTAACGTTACTATCTAAAATGCTAGAAAAGGCGCGGTAAAAACCTGATTCTACGGAACGATATAAAGATTTACCTGATTGTAATTCTTCCCTGGTGCGTTCAAAAATCAAGACGTTAGCATCAACCGCCATACCGATACTGAGAATAAAACCTGCAATTCCCGGTAATGTGAGAGTGACACTCAATAAACAAAATGCAGCCCAAGTCAGTAGGGAGTAGATCAATAGTGATATATTCGCTATCACTCCTGGTAATCTATAGTACCACACCATAAATATTAATACTAAAGTCAGACCACCAATACCAGCGTAGATACTTCTTTGAATACTATCTTTTCCTAAAGTAGCTCCTACCGTTCTTCTCTCCGCAATTTCCACAGGAACAGGTAATGCACCTCCGCGCAACTGTACCCCTAAATCATTGGCTTCTTGGGCTTTAAAATTACCTGTAATGATAGCAGCACCGCCAGTAATGCCGGTGGCAGCGTGTTCTACGCCCACAGTGGGTGAACTGATGACTTCATTATCTAGGAAAATACCAATACTCCGACCAGTTCCAGCCAGTTCTTTTGTTAGTCCAGCAAAGAGTTCACCACCCTTGGGATCAAAACGGATGGCCACATTCCAGTTAGTGCCTTGATTGGGTTCACCGTAGGCATCCTTGAGATATTTACCTGTTAGGGGTGGATTCGTACTTTCAAACAATTCGGCGATCGCTTGATTACTTTTATCAAACTCTTGCTTATTTTTATCAATTGCTGCTTGATCTGGGTTCTTTTTCAACTCATCCCGCTTGGTTTTCAGGTCATTTCGTGTTACCTGAAGGGCAAAAAGTTGAGTTTCTGTATTTGGTTTTTGGACACGGAACTCTAACTGCGCTGTACCGCCTAATACCCGTTCTGCTTGTTCTGGATCATTGACACCAGGTAGTTGTACGGAAATCTTATCTGTACCGATAGTTTGAATTACTGGCTCAGAAACACCAAGACCATTAATCCGCCCTTCCACTACTTTTTTTACAGCTTCCAATTCTCTTTCGGTGATTTGCGGAATTTCCGCCGTTGGTTTCACCTGAATTGTAAGCTGTGAACCACCCCGTAGGTCTAATCCCAAGGGGACAGGAATTGTCACAATCACCGTAATAGCGGCGATGACCAAAACTATAATTAACGCTAATAGCGATCGCTGTTTTTGCATACCATCACTCACAACTGACAAAGGTTATAATAACGTTCTTTTTGCCAGTTGTGAGGAGAAGTTTGAGGTGGTCAGTGGTCAGTAGTCAGTAGTCAGTGGTTCACAGCAACGGACAAAGAACAACTGACAACTGACAACTAACAATTTCCTAAACTCGCAAAGCCACCATTTTCTGGACTGCTTCGACGATTTGCTCTGGTTGAATAATAGTTAGACGCTCAAGATTACCATTGTAAGGTGTAGGAATATCTTGAGAAGAAAGCCGCAACACAGGTGCATCTAATTCATCAAATAAGCGGTCATTAATGGAAGCAACTAATTCTGCACCAATACCCCCAGTTCTCATGCACTCTTCCACAACAATCACCCGGTGAGTCTTGCGAATTGATGCGCCAATAGTCTCAAAATCAAGAGGTTTCAAGGAAATTAAGTCAATAACTTCTGGATCATAACCTTCTTTTTCCAAAGTTTTCACCGCTTGCAGCACATGATACCGCATCCGCGAATAAGTGAGAATTGTCACATCCTTACCTTGACGGACAACTTCAGCCTTATCTAGGGGAAGTATATATTCTGTTTCTGGCAGGTCTTCTTTTAAGTTATAAAGTAAAACGTGTTCAAAAAATAACACCGGGTTATCATCGCGGATAGCTGCTTTCAGCAATCCCTTAGCGTTATAAGGTGTGGAACAAGCCACAATTTTTAAACCAGGAACAGCTTGGAAATAAGCTTCAAGACGTTGGGAATGTTCCGCACCAAGCTGTCTACCCACACCCCCAGGGCCACGAATCACCATGGGGATTTTAAAGTTACCACCGGAAGTGTAGCGTAACATCCCCGCATTGTTAGAAATTTGGTTGAAGGCCAGGAGCAGAAAGCCCATATTCATACCTTCAATAATCGGTCTTAACCCCGTCATAGCCGCCCCTACAGCTATCCCAGTAAAGCTATTTTCGGCAATAGGGGTATCTAAAACTCGCAAATCACCATATTTTTGGTGTAAATCTTTAGTAACCTTATAAGAACCGCCATAGTGTCCTACGTCTTCACCCAGAATGAATACGCTAGAATCGCGGGACATTTCTTCGTCAATAGCTTCCCGCAGGGCGTTGAAAAATAGTGTTTCTGCCATTTAGACCTTTATCGCAATTTATCGTTATAGAATTTTATCGTGCCATTGTCCCGAATACCGTCAGCGATCGCACTCTTGTTGAGAACATGGGATAATTTTCTTTATAATCCACTTTAAGCACGTAGCGGTAGAAAATTCATGATATCTGACCTCAAGAATAATTGCACGCAAAAATAATAAAGGTTGGTTAAAGTGGGGTAAAATACAAACAACATCTTTATATCCCATTGTCAAGCTAAGAGCATAAATAAAATGCTGACACTAGAGCGCGACGTTTCTCAATTAATCGCAGACTTACCAAAGCAGATAGACTGCAAACCTCAAGCCCACACAACAAAAATATATCTTGATTTCGGAAATTTATTTCTGCAAATTAGCCAAAAGTTCCAAGAAAGAGCAAATCAAATTGAAACCGACTGGGATTACTATACCAGCACTGTGTCATCAGAGAATCTGGAAAATGAATTAAGCAACATTGAAGAATTGACAAAACAATTAACTTCAATAGAGTCAACTATCAAAGAAAAACAGCAATTTGTAAACCTGACTCTTCAAAAAGGCTTAAATGCGTTGACAGAAGCTCTCAAACATTATCAAGATGTAATTCTTGACACAGTGGAATCTGCGACGATAACAGATGAAGTCAGAGAATTAAGGTCAAAACCCTTGGAAAAGAGTAGAATTGAGGAAGCAAAAGAAATTTTGTCTTTCCTTTAGTGTTCAGAATAAGACGTATAAAGTTCTTTTATTCTGGCATGAGGTTAGATAGCTATGAAAACCGTAAAATATTCTACTTCCAATGGAAACCAAGGTTAGGGCTGTAATTGATACCTCTGTTTATCTAGCATCTTTTAAATCAAGAAGTACAACAAGCGCCCCCGTAAAAGTTATAGATAACTTACGCGAGGGCAATTTTTTGGCTATTGTAAGCCCTCAAATATTTTTAGAAACTCAAGATGTTGCTACTAGACAAAAACACGGTTTTACCCAAGATTATGTTCGGACTTTTTTTGGCGGCATAAAATCAAATATAATTATCATATCAGGTTATTACACTTGCTATAAATTAGATGATATAGATATCAAAGACAATATGATTTTAGCTGCTGCTTTAGAAAGTAAAGCTGATTACATCATAAGTTTGGACAGAGAACACTTATTACCTTTAAAAAATTACCAAGAAATACAAATAGTTAATCCACATCAGTTTTTAAAGGAATTTAAAGATTACGAAAGCATTAAAAATGCTTTTTCTAATGAAGTTATTGATACTTCTAATATTTCCTAATTAGATACTCTTGTTTGGGATAATAAAAAAATACCAGAAAAATTAGGCTGTTTTTCTGGCTTTTTAGATTATTTTTACTATTACTTAAGGTATAGGTATATAGTTAATTTCGTGATAGATATAATTCAGATTAAAATCATTGATGTTTCCATCATCAAACTTAACTGTTACATAGTTATCGTAACCCGGTAAAATCTTTGATGTGATACCATATTCATTATATTCAATAATTGTTCCACTTCTATTAGATAAGCCAAAATCATATTTTTGTCCAAGATAAAAATCTACAATTCCTCCTTCAGCATGACTATATTCATCTGAAAAAACCAAAGTGCCTTTTTCTCCGTAAAAATTTAGCTTAACCATATTAATTGTTCCTAAGATAAACCATTCGTAATATGAATATATAAATATCATGTTATTAAAACAACAGTATTATTACGCAAAATAATCTTTATTATCTTTACTTTGTTTTTGCATAAACAATACCAAAAAATCTCACGCCCAAACACAAAAACACTCAAAATCCTCTCCGCGCCTCTGCGTCTCTGCGTGAGATAATATCCTAACTTACAACCACCTAGCCGCATCCTTAGCGTGGTAAGTCAAAATCAAATCAGCACCAGCCCGTTTAAACCCAGTCAAAGTTTCCATAACAACGCGCTGCTCATCAATCCAACCATTTAAAGCCGCAGCCTTCACCATTGCATACTCACCGGACACATTGTAAGCCGCCACAGGTAAATTAGTAGCTTCCTTAACGCGCCAGATAATATCCATATATGCCAAAGCTGGTTTAACCATCAGCATATCAGCACCTTCAGCAATATCCAACTCAATTTCCTTCAGTGCTTCCCTAGCGTTACCGGGGTCCATTTGGTAAGTGCGTCTATCCCCAAATTGCGGTGTTGAGTCCGCAGCATCTCGAAACGGCCCATAATAAGCTGAAGCATATTTAGCAGCATAGGACATAATGGGGATATCTTCAAATCCCGCTTCATCCAAACCTGCGCGAATAGCTTGGACAAAACCATCCATCATTCCCGAAGGTGCAATAATATCTGCACCAGCTTGAGCTTGAGAAACTGCGGTTTTCTTTAATAATTCCAAAGTTGGATCATTTAAAACTCTACCTGTTAAATCACCAACTTGTAAATAACCACAATGACCATGACTTGTATATTCACATAAACAAGTATCAGCCATAACAATTAAATCAGGAACGGCATTTTTAACTGCGGTTGCTGCTTTTTGAACAATACCACAATCATGCCAAGCACCAGTAGCATCTATGTCTTTATCTGCCGGAATTCCAAATAAGATAATTGCCGGAATTCCTAAATCATAAACTTCTTTAGCTTCCTCAACAATCTTATCTACTGAAAGTTGGTAAACACCGGGCATAGATTTGACTTCCTTGGCTATACCTTCTCCTGGGACAGCAAATAATGGATAAATCAAATCGCTAGTAGTTAAAACGGTTTCACGTACCATACGGCGTAATTGAGTATGGCTACGGAGGCGACGGGGGCGGTGGATAGGAAACATAAATTTTGTGCAGACAAAACAATACAATGGACACAGAATAAAGCGTCACAAAAGCAAGTTTTTAGCTTGCTCTATTCAGACAAACTACAAGCAGTGCGTAACTGTCTTTTGCCCTACTGTTGATGAAGCTGTGGGGCAATTTTATATTCTACAGCTTGATGGACTTTTACTTATAACAAATTTACAAAAAACAATCTTAAAAAATTCAGTCAATTGATTTTAGTAAATTGATTAATCAAAAGTCTGTGATTAATCAAGCTACCATATTTTTCCTGATCTTATCCTAGAAAACTCGGAAAATAAATGGATAACGGCAAGGTTTATCAGGATTGCTAAAAACGCCAATTAATGCCCAGATTGTTAATCCCCAGTGGATAATATATCCTAAACCTGCGACTGGTAACAAGATGATTAGAGGTAAAACCAACCAACCAGTCAGAAAAAACCAAACTCCCAGAATCGCTCCATATAACCAAACGTTAAAGTGAAAATTGATAGATTCCTTGGCATTGTCTTTGACAACCGGATCATCTGATACAAATAATATAGCTATAGGTAAACCAATGGAGACAATTGTGGTACTGAAAAAAATTGCTCCATGACACAACGCAGATAATAGTTTACGTTTATCGCTGTCGTACATTTTTTTCTCCATAAATCATTTTTATGACCCAATTTTATCCTATTGTTTGAATTACAATTTGTCGGATTTCAGCATGAAAATAAATCTGAAATCCTGTAATTCTAATAATGTTGATTCTAATGTTAATGCTTTTGGGAAGTTTTAGCCCTTATATATATGGGCGCACAGATTTCCACTATAATGATATAATAGTGGAAAGTCCGGGATTTGTCAACTACCTTACCTTTGACACTCCCCATAAGAGAATTCATAGAATTGACAAATTTGATTCCTAGTCCTGAAAAAGATTACATTTAGTGAAGTTACAAATAAATTACAAATATGTCCATTGAACTCCAAGCAGAACTAGGTCAAGCGGTGGAACAGCGTCGCAACTTTGCGATTATTTCCCACCCTGATGCTGGTAAAACTACGTTAACTGAAAAACTATTATTATACGGGGGTGCTATTCACGAAGCTGGGGCAGTAAAAGCCCGCAGAGACCAGCGAAAAGTGACTTCTGACTGGATGGCCATGGAGCAACAACGGGGAATTTCCGTAACCTCTACTGTATTGCAATTTGCCTATCGCAACTGTCAAATTAATTTACTCGACACCCCTGGACACCAAGATTTTAGTGAAGACACCTATCGGACTTTAGCCGCAGCGGATAATGCCGTGATGCTGATAGATGCAGCGAAAGGTTTAGAACCCCAAACCCGAAAACTGTTTGAAGTCTGTAAAATGCGGGGAATCCCGATTTTTACCTTTGTGAATAAACTCGACCGTCCAGGCAGAGAACCGATAGAATTATTGGATGAAATTGAGAAAGAATTGGGATTACAGACCTATGCAGTGAATTGGCCGATTGGTATGGGCGATCGCTTTAAAGGTGTATTTGACCGTCAAAAGCAGCAAATTCATTTATTTGAACGGAGTTCCCATGGTAGTAAAGAAGCAAAGGAAACTATCCTCGATATAGGCGATAAACGACTTGAAGAATTACTAGAAAAAGAACTTTACCACCAACTTAAAGACGAATTAGAACTCTTAGAGGGAGTTTGTCCAGAACTAGATTTAAACTTAGTACACGCTGGCAAAATGACTCCAGTGTTCTTTGGTAGTGCCATGACCAACTTTGGGGTGGAATTATTCCTCAAGAACTTCCTGGATTTTGCTCTCAAACCAGGTACACATAGCAGTAGTGTCGGCGATATTCCCCCTACCTATCCAGAATTTACTGGATTTATTTTCAAACTGCAAGCGAACATGGACCCGAAACACCGAGATAGAGTGGCTTTCGTCCGGGTTTGCACAGGCAAGTTTGAAAAAGATATGACAGTAAATCATGCTCGAACTGGCAAAGTTGTCCGTCTATCTCGTCCGCAAAAACTGTTTGCCCAAGAAAGGGAATCTATTGATGTCGCTTATCCAGGGGATGTAATCGGTTTAAATAATCCGGGTGTTTTCGCAATTGGCGATACAATTTATACAGGACAAAAGCTAGAATATGAGGGAATTCCTTATTTCTCTCCTGAACTGTTTGCCACGCTGAGAAATCCCAACCCCTCAAAATTTAAACAGTTTCAAAAAGGTGTTTCCGAATTGCGAGAAGAAGGGGCTGTCCAAATTATGTACTCCACTGATGAAGCCAAGCGTGAGCCAATTTTAGCAGCGGTTGGTCAATTGCAATTTGAGGTGGTACAGTTCCGCTTACAAAATGAGTATGGTGTAGAAACTATTCTCGATTTATTACCCTACAGTGTCGCCCGCTGGGTTGAGGGTGGTTGGGAAGCTTTAAAGCAGGTGGGACGTTTATTTAATACCACTACTGTTAAAGATAGCATGGGAAGACCAGTATTATTATTCCGCAATGAATGGAATTGTCAACAGTTAGAGGGTGATCATCCAGAGTTGAAATTAAGTGCGATCGCTCCCGTCTTTTCCCATCAACAATCAGTGGAAAATTGACAATTACCAATTACCAATTACCAATTACCAATTATCAGGGTATCTCAATTAGTGCTATTTGTAACCCAGAACCGATTGGAGTCCCAAAGTTTGTATGCCTTCCCACGCTGAATCATGTTTGGAAGCTGGTTTAGCTGCTCTCAAGCAGGGGAATTACTATACAGCGATCGCTAACCTTGAACCACTGGCCAAAGATCAAAACCAAGAAAAAATTTGTTTACAGGCACAGGTTGGGTTAGTTATGTCCTATGCTCGCACTGGCGAAGTCTCTAAGGCCATCGCCCTGTGCCAAAATCTCATTGCTAATAGTAATCCCCAGGTTCAAGAGTGGGCAACACTTGCTCTTGAACACCTGCATAAACGCAAAAACCAGAAGAAAAAATCTCGCAAAACCAATACTAGAGTTATTCCCAGTTTAAACCCTTCCCAACAAAAGCCACAAACCGCTTATGTTGGCGCTGATGGGAACACGAATATCAATCCAGTTAGCATTTATTGGCGTAATGCCAGACGCGCTAAAGTTTGGCAGCCTTTACGCAAACCTAATATCATTCCCTCTCGACTACTTGCCCTCGGAACATTCATTGCCCTATTTTGGATGTGCCGAGAAATGCTTAAATTAGTATTGGGCTTAACCAATCAAATTTTATATCAACTGCCCTACTTAGAACCCATCCAGATTTTATATCGTGATCCTAGTTCTTTGATCTTAGGATTATTTGTCATCTTAATGGTATCGTCTCCTTGGTTACTCGACTGGATACTAGCAAGATTTTCTGGTCAAGAAGAGTTAACCAAAGAGAAATTAAATTCCTATAGTCGTGAGACATCCAGGGTATTACAACGCACTTGTCAACAGCGGCGCTGGCCAAGTCCCCAACTGAGAATCTTGCCAATTTCTGCTCCCATGATGATCAGCTATGGCAACCTCCCCCGCACAGCCAGAATAACTGTTAGTCAAGGTTTATTAGAACAACTGGCAGATGACGAAATAGCTGCTATCTATGCTTTATCTTTAGGGCAAATTGGGCGTTGGGATTTTATGGTGATGTCCCTAGTCCTGTTAGTAACCTTACCATTTTATGGACTATATCAGCAAATATCAGTTTGGGGAAATCAACATCAACATAAAATTTGGCGTTGGCCAGGTACGGTTTTAGCGGCGATTACCTATGGAATTTGGTGTCTTTTGACTGGTACAGCCTTGCTTAATGCCCGGTTACGGCTTGACCATAGCGATCGCCTATCCGCAGAAATCACTGGTAATCCCAATGGACTAATTCGCGCTTTTCTAAAAATCTCCATTGGCGTAGCCCATGATATCAGCCTTCAAGAACGGACTTGTTGGCAATTAGAAAGCCTCAATCTTCTCGCCCCCGTTGCATACCAACACAGTATAATTTTGGGTAGCACCGCTGGTCATCTACCTTTTGAATCATTTTTAAAGTGGGAAAATTTTCATCCCTATCGGCAATGGTTGACAATTAATAGTTGTCATCCTTTAATGGGCGATCGCATTGAACGCCTTTGTCAAATAGCTCGCTACTGGCATTTAGATACTGAATTACATCAAACAAACCCAGCACAGCCGATTCTGATTCAGCCTCAATCCTTCTTATTACAAATTGCCCCTTGGTTGGGAATTCCCCTGGGTGTTATCTTCGCTGGTCTAACTTGGTTAGTTTGGCAAACAGCATACACCATCCATTTGTTAAACTTGAAGTGGATTTATGATAATTGGTCTTTTGTCACAGGTTGTATGTTGATTGGCTTTAGCATTGGCACAGTTATGCGGATAAATGCTTTATTCCCCGATATTACACCTGTCAATGCCCAAAAAGATGAAAACCTGACTAGCCTATTAGCCAATCCCTGTATTTTACCAATTGATAGCATTAGAGTCCGCTTTACTGGTAAACTAATAGGCCGTCCTGGGATTGGTAATTGTTTAGCACAAGACCTCATCCTGCAATCTAGTCAAGGTTTAATGAAATTACATCATATTCCCTGGCTAGGAAAGTCATTCAATCCTCAAGACTTAATTGGCAGACAAATCACTGTTACAGGTTGGTTACGACGTGGGGGAACTCCCTGGATTGATATCCAAACCCTAGAAACTCAAGGTGGCAAAAAAATTAATAGCCCTCATCCTATTTGGTCTACTGTAATTGCAGTTTTCGCCCAAGCCTGGGGTGCTTATATTATGCTCACAGGTTCTTAAGTAACAGATGACAGATCACAAACAAAGGGGTTTGGGAAAAATATTTACTTTTACCTCTTGCCTCTTGCCTCTTGCCTCTTGCATCAAAAATGTGTTTTATGTTACGATGCAGTCATACTATTGGCGGAAAAGTTGCTGCTGAACTAGCTACGTAGAAAATACCATGATAGTGTTAAGTAATGGCATTTTATTCTGCGGGCAAGAATTAAGAAGAATGAATTTACTGTGGTAGGTAGTGGGCTATTAAATTTACAATTCCTAAAATTAAGGTACTATTGGCGGACGAGTGCAGATGCGCTTTCGTGCCAAATAAGCTTGATCCCAACAAAAAACTGTATTCTATAAGTTGATAGTTTGGATTGAAAAAATTGGTTTGTGGCAGTTTTAGTCCATAGTATCTATTCAAAAGCCAAAGCCAATTGATTTTTTTTGTCTTGCCCTGTTTATTCCCAATTTGGAGGTATAGTCCATGTCCATTCGCCTATATATAGGAAATTTGCCAAAAGAAGAAATAGATCGTCAAGAGTTGCAAGCTGTGTTTGCAGAAGAAGGCGATGCTGTTACTACTAAACTAATTAAAGACCGGAAAACAGGCAAATGCCGTGGTTTTGGGTTTTTAACGGTGAATAATGATGAACAAGCAGATCAAATTATTGAAAAATATAATGGTCAATTGTTCAAAGATACACCCATTAAGCTAGAAAAGGCTTTACCACGGACTAAAGGTGAGGAAGGCGAAGAACAACCACAAGTTCCCAAGCCAGTGATCCAAGGACAAGGTATTAGCGCCCCTGTTCCTAGCAGCAACAAAGAAAGCAGCCGTCGGGATAAAGGTAAAAAGTCTCGGCGTGGTAGTGGTGGTGGTACCCGTGATACGGCTACTAACATTGATAACGAAGCTTTTCGTCCAGATCCCCGTTGGGCAGCGGATTTAGAAAAGCTCAAACAGATGTTGGCCGCACAAACTACCAACTAAATTGTCTGTTCCATCAATGGGCTTTCAAACTAATTTTTAAAGCCAACAAGCAGTGCGGGTAGCCACATAAGGTTATCTGCACTGTTTATTTTGGCGATTTTTTGCAGTTTGAGAGCGTAATTACACAAAATTTAGAATTTATTACTAAAACTGTATCTAAATTAACAAAAATTATGACAATGTGGGAATAGTATAAGCCAATACACTTATCTTAATTAAATCAATGTTTTTGAGAAAATGATGGCAATTAAGGTGATATTTTCGGCAACTGCACTAAGGTGTATTTAACTTTGATGGAAATTATTTTGATTGCATGAAATTTGTCAGTAACTAACTGCAAATATCCCATAGAGAGATTTAGCTTTGCTACTTCAGATAGGTTCTATCATTGGTTAACTAATATACCATGATAGATAATATTCCCTTGGCCATCTAAAAAGACCCATGAGAATATCTATCAAAGGTATTAAGTATAAGTATAGAATTTGGGGGAGATTAACCAATAGTTTGGTAATAATTAAAATAGAATAAATATTAATTATGCAAAGTTCCCCAACAAAATCCAGATTTTAGTTTAATAAGAGCAATTTCTGAACTCCCTTCTATCTTGTTAAAATCAGTAACATAATAAATCTATGAAAGCTACCACTAAAAAACACATTGCCTTAATTTCAGTCCACGGTGATCCAGCAATTGAAATTGGGAGAGAAGAGGCAGGGGGACAAAATGTTTATGTCCGCCAAGTGGGTGAAGCCCTAGCACAGCTAGGATGGCAGGTGGATATGTTTAGCCGAAAAGTCAGTGCTGATCAAGAAACAATAGTTCAACATAACTCTCATTGTCAGACTATTCGGTTAACAGCAGGACCAGTGGAATTTGTGCCACGAGATCAAGGTTTTCAGTATTTGCCAGAATTTGTAGATCAGTTACTAGAATTTCAAAAAGAAGCTGGGATTAAATATGATTTAGTTCACACTAACTATTGGTTATCTGGTTGGGTAGGAATGGAATTGAAGAAAAGACAAGGAACTAAACAGGTTCATACCTACCATTCTTTAGGAGTGATCAAATATAACACCATTGAAAATATTCCCCTGGTAGCAAGTCAACGTTTAATAGTAGAAAAACAAGTCTTAGAAACAGCAGAAAGAATTGTGGCTACCAGTCCCCAAGAACTGGAACATATGCGATCGCTTGTTTCCCAAAAAGGTAAAATTGATATTATTCCCTGCGGTACAGATATTCAGCGGTTTGGTTCAGTGGACAGAGAAGCCGCAAGAGCTACTTTAGGAATTAGTCCAGAAGCTAAATTGGTGTTATATGTAGGCAGATTTGACCCCCGGAAAGGCATAGAAACCTTAGTTCGGGCTATGGGTGAATCTAAATTTTATGAATCCAAACAATTACAGTTGATTATTGGTGGTGGTTGCACACCTGGGAATAGTGATGGTCAAGAACGAGATCGGATTGTTGGAATTGTCAACGAATTAGGCATGGGTGAATGCACCTCCTTTCCTGGTTGTCTGAGTCGGGAGATATTACCAGCTTATTACGCCGCCGCTGATGTTTGTGTTGTTCCCAGCCACTACGAACCCTTTGGATTAGTAGCTATTGAGGCCATGGCCTGTGGTACACCTGTAGTCGCCAGTGATGTGGGTGGATTGCAATTTACCGTTGTTAATCAAGAAACTGGTTTATTAGTACCGCCGCAAAATGTCCCCGCTTTTAATCACGCTATTGATAAAATTCTCAGTAATCCTGCATGGCAGCAAGAATTGGGTCAAGCGGCTAAAAGGCGTGTTATTAATAAATTTAGCTGGAATGGTGTAGCTAGTCAGCTAGATGAACTATATACTCAACTGCTACAGCAATCTGTTAGAGAACCTGCATTAGTGAGTAATTGACAACTGATAATTTTGGAGATACATGACAACCTTGGCTAAATAGAGATTATTCGTGCATAGTTGTAAGATAGGAAAGCATCAAGTAAGCTCTAAACATACTTGCAGTTAGACGGTGAAATGATGGAAGTTCAAGAAATCAAAAAATTCCCTAAACCCAGGAAACCAGACAGCGAATCCCAAAATTTTCAGCACGTTAAGATCCTTGACTGCAATCAACCAGTATGTAGGGTAATTTGTGAGTGTTGGCACTGCAAACAAGGGATATTATGTGAGGTAGACGTATCATCTTCACAGTATTTAGAAGTAGAATGCCCAAGTTGTGGCAGAAGTGCCGTGAGGCTGATGGCGGAAAAGGTGATTTCTACTACACCTATCCCTTCACCCTGGCAAGGATAATTCAATTTTAGATTTTAGATTTTGGATTTTGGATTAAAGATTCAAGATCCAAAATTTCTATTTGAAATCGGAGAAAATATAGTTAGTAACCCAAAAAATATTTATTTGATGAACCAAGAAGATATTAAAAAAGAAAGCCAAAAGAACAGTAATTTTCTCGCAGAAAAGGGGTAATTGTTTTGCAACCCCTTGACTTTACCGCTTTAACTGCTGCTTGCGGCGAAATCCGCGCTAATTGGTTGCCTGCACGCATAGAACAAGTATATCAGCGCGATCGCTTTACCATTGCCATTGCTTTACGAACTTTAAATCAACGGGGTTGGTTAGATATTTCTTGGCATCCCCAAGCCGCCCATATTTGTATTAGTGAACCACCACCACGCGTCCCAGATACTTTTACTTTTAGTCAACAATTAAAACACCAGTTGGGTGGGTTGGCTTTGGTAGGAATTGAAGCGATTTCCCCTTGGGAACGGGTAATTGATTTACAATTTGCCCGTCGTCCTGAAGAAACCGCCCTGTATCACCTCTATGCGGAAGTGATGGGTAAATACAGTAATGTGATTTTAACTGATGCTAGTAATGAAATTATCACCGCTGCCCATCAAGTTAGTCAGCAACAATCTAGCGTTCGTCCCATTCAAACCGGACAAAATTACGAAACACCACCAAAACTGACGGGCAAAATCCCCAATTTAAGCGAATCCCTGGAACGTTGGCAAGAACGGGTAAGTTTAGTCCCCGGAGGGATTAAACGCCAATTACTCAAAAGTTATAGTGGTTTAAGTTCGGCTTTGCTAGATACCATGTTGCTGGCGGCAAATATTACACCAGATACCAACACCGAGGCACTTACTCCCCAAGATTGGCAAAATTTATTTCAACGTTGGCAAGAATGGTTACAAGCTTTAGATGTAGGTAAATTCCAACCTGCTTGGACCCAAACCGGATATACGGTTATGGGTTGGGGTGGAATTGCACCCACAAAAAATATCCAAGAGTTACTTTACCGTTATTATTCTGATCAACTAAATGAACAGTTATTTGTGCAACTGCGTCATCAGTTAAGTCAGAAATTGTTGAATATTCTGGGTAAATTACGGGTTAAGGCGAAAACTTTTAGCGATCGCCTGCAACAATCAGATCAAGCTGAGGAATATCGCCAAAAAGCTGATTTATTAATGGCTAACCTGCACCATTGGCAACCGGGAATGCAGGAAATCAGTTTACCAGATTTTGAAACTGAACAGCCAATTGCGATCGCCCTGTTGCCAGATAAAAACGCCGTCCAAAATGCCCAAAAGCTTTACAAACAGCACCAAAAACTCAAACGCGCCCGCGCTGCTGTTGAACCCTTACTATTTTCTGTCCAAGCAGAAATTGACTATCTCGAACAAGTAGAAGCCGCAATTTCGCAAATAGACAAATACCAAAATCTAGAAGATTTACAGGCTTTAGAAGAAATCCGAGATGAACTAATTGGGCAAAAATATCTAGAAGGACTAGAATACCGCAGCCGTAGCAGCAACGACACCCCCGGCACTAATTTCCATCGTTACCGCAGTCCTAGTGGCTTTGAAGTCCTCATTGGTCGCAATAATATTCAAAATGATCAACTGACCTTCCGTGTGGCTGGGGATTATGATTTGTGGTTTCACGCCCAAGAAATTCCGGGGAGTCATGTCCTGTTGCGTCTAGAACCGGGTACAGTGGCCGAAGAAGCTGATTTACAATTTAGTGCCAATCTTGCGGCTTACTTCAGTCGCGCCCGTCAAAGTGACCAAGTACCAGTAGTTTACACCCAACTCAAGCACGTCTATAAACCCAAAGGAACTAAACCAGGACTTGTGGTTTATAAACAAGAAACGATTATTTGGGGAAAACCACAATTAGTCAGTTGTTAGTTGTTAGTTGTTAGTTGTTAGTTGTTAGTTGTCAGTTGTCAGTAGAAAATATTTTCCCTGTTCCCTGTTCCCTGTTCCCTGTTCCCTCATCTTTCCTAGAATGGAAAACCTACTCGCCCAAGGGTAGATATTTTTTGAGATATTTTCATGAAAAAATTGTACTGGCTGCTACAATCTTGTTAAGAAAAGTTGCCCGTTGAATTTTGGGAACGCGCAATTTGGTTTTAACTCTCTTGAGAAGACAACTCGAACAACGTTTTTTTCTAAACCAGCCTGTGGGAGGGCTGGTTTTTTTGTGGGCTTAAAAGTTCAGCAAACCCTAAATAGAATACAGGAGTCTGATGTTATTTTCTGAATCACGGTCATCACACTCATGATAAAAATCATAGTTCAGACATCTTTCCCAAGGGAATAAAAACAACATCTGAACTATGATTTGTGAGATTTATTTGATTGCTTTGATTAGAAACTGAAGGTAGTTCTCAAAGCACCAATCACTACATTATCATTAGTATCCTTATGATCTGGGGCTGTCAGCCAAATCACAGCCGGGGTAAGGGTAATATTGTCGCTGAGTTTATATTGATAAAATGCCTCAATGTGATAGGAGGTATTTGGATCTTTAGCTAATCCAGCAACACTAGAACTGGTAACTTTGGGTTCCATACCCACTATCACACCAGCTAAGTTACCTTTTTTACCCAAGTCTGGGAAACCAAGAGTAACAGCATAGTTCCAAGTGTCCACACCTCCCTTTGTACCTGTCAAAACTTGACTGTTGGTATATCCAGCCCAACCACCGAGAACAAATTTTTGACTAATACCTAGAGATGCTTGAACACCATAGGAATTACTAGAAAAAGCTGCATCACTCAAATCCTGGAAGGTTGCGCTATTACTACCTGTGAGTAGTGGTTGTTTATAGGAATTGATGTAAGTTAAACCCAGAGAAATGCGATCGCTTGGTTTGACGGTTAACTGTGCTAAAGCACCGTAACTCCCATCAAACAAGCCATTTCCAGGAGTGGGGTTATTCGCAGTACCACTCAAATAAGCTAAACTTAGGGCTAATTTATCGCCAAACTGATGGTTAATTCCTATGCCTTTATCACCTAATTGTCCATAAATCGGGTTTCTTGTGCCAAAGGTAGACACAGCCCCAAATGCACCATCACCATCAAACAGATTGACCGTATTGGTAACGTCGTCTGCTGCACCAGCATTAGCAATTAGTTTGACTTGGGTATTTTTACCCACAGGGAAAGCATAGTACAAGGCATCTATGGAAGCATTGGTATTACCAGTAGTCCCCGCAAAAAATAAATTGCCTTCGGTGGTGTTAATATCAGGGCTGAGAATGTTATTACTTTGGATTCTGGTAAACAGTGTATCTTTGCCTGTAAAACTACTTACCAACTCTAACCGCGCCCTTGCCCCTAAAGTGGTATTTTTACCAGTAATATCCGCACCATTAACTTGTTTATTTGTCAAAACATCACTAACAACTGCGACAACTTGCCCTTGCAGCTTGGTGGTAGTCGAAAATTGATTGGCTTCTAACTCAGTAGTTCTGGCTTCTACCGCATCTACACGCCCCCGTAAGGTGGCTAGTTCTGCGGAAAAGTCTTCTTGCAATTTTTGAATTGTGGCTACATCTTGTTTTGTCGTGCCATCACCCGTAGCAGTAGCAATGAGTTCGTTGACTCTATCTAAGCAAGCATTCAAACCGGCGGCAAATTCATATCGTGACAACGCCCGATTACCCCGATAAGTACCGTTGGGATAACCTGCTATACATCCATAGCGTTCTACCAATGATTGTAAAGCCTGAAATGCCCAATCACCAGGTTGCACATCGGATAACTGAGATACGGAGGTAACTTGTGATATCGTCTCTTGTTGACTATTATTATTAACTTGTGGCTCTAAATTATTTGCTGGTAATGTTTCTGCCCATGCGACCGAATTCATACATAGCATGGAACCGATAACGCTGGAACTGGTAATCAAATACGTCCAAAATTTTTGCATTTTTCCTCACACCCATTGTTGAAGTTGATCATGCCATACTTAATCTAAAACTGTATAGCTATCAAGAATTATTCTCAGTATTTTACCAGTTAAGTAGATTTTTTAACAAAGAAAAGTTAAGAAATCTTTATGAACTGGAAAAATCTTAGTATACGGCAGTATTACCTGAAATCCCAAAATAGTTTGTAATTCTCGATACAGTAGTATTTTTTATAATTTGTATGAGAATGAATCTCATTATGGTAATATAATCACAATTAAGTTTTATTGTCAATTAGAAACGATGAATAGTCCCAAAGAAATCAAAACAGATAAAAAACCCAGAAATTTCTTACCTCTAATTACCTTAATAATTTTGTCAGCAGTTTATGGATGTAATAATCCTAACAGTGGTGAGGTTGTAAAAACAGAGCCAGTCCCAGCCCAAAAAATCCCAAAAACTAAGGTAGTTACAACATTTTTACCAGTTTATTTGTTTACTAAAGCGGTAGCTGGAGATGTAGCAGATGTAGAGATTTTAGTTAAGCCGGGTACTGAGGTACATGAATATCAAGGGACACCAGCTAATGTAAAAGCGATCGCTACAGCGAAGATATTAGTCAAAAATGGTTTAGGCTTAGAGGAGTTTTTGGCAGATACAATTAAAAATGCCGAGAATTCTCAATTAGTGGAAATTGATGCAAGTAAAGGTATTTCAGCTATTAATAAAATTTCCCCCATAGATAAAACAGCAGCAGCAGAACATGATCATGATCACCAATTTGGCAATCCCCATGTTTGGCTAGATCCAGTTTTAGCAAAACAGCAAATTATCAATATTCGAGATGGTTTAATTACCGCAGATCCAGAAAATAAAGTCAATTATCAAGCTAATGCCGCAGCATATATCCAGAAATTAGATAATTTAAATAATGAATTTCAACAAACTATTAAACAAACACCAAACTGCACCTTTATCACCTTTCATGATGCTTTTCCCTATCTTGCCAAACGTTATAACATTAAACAATTAGCAGTAGTAGAAATTCCTGAAAAGCAACTTTCCCCAACAGATGTCCAAAAAGTGGTGAATACAGTTAAAAAATACAAAGTTAAAGCCTTATTCAGCGAACCGGGTTTAGACAACAAATTACTGACAAGTATTTCCCAAGATTTGGGGTTAACTGTGCGGACTTTGGATTCTTTAGAAACGGGTGATACCAATCCAGAGTATTATTTTAAGGCAATGAAAGCTAATTTGGAGAGTTTATCCGCTGGGTGCAAGTGATGAGGGTTTAGCAGTGCTAAACCCCTACCTAAATCAAATCAGATTGCTATATATCACTATAAATTATTGGCATCTCAAATCCTAAATTCCATGAATGACGAACAAGCAGAAATTACATTACCAATATTAAAAGTTTCCGGGTTAACAGTTTACCAAAATACCTATTTAGCTGTACGAGATGTTTCCTTTGAGTTGTTAGCAGGAACAGATACAGCTATAGTTGGTCCGAATGGGGCTGGGAAAAGTACCTTAGTCAGAGCTATTTTAGATTTAATTCCCCGAAGTGCGGGGACAATTGAAGTTTTTGGTCGCCCAATTTCCAGACTAGCAAGTTTGCGTAACCAGTTGGGTTATATGCCACAAAACTTTATTTTTGATCGCAGTTTTCCAATTTCAGTTAGTGAATTGGTAGCTTTAGGAATAGGGAATAGAAAAAATTCATTTTTCTCGAAATTTTGGCAACAAAAACGGGAAACATCAGCAGCAGTCACCGCAGCTTTACACCGTACTGATGCTTATCGCTTGCGAAATCAGGCTATTGGGACTCTTAGTGGTGGTCAACTCAAACGGGTATTATTAGCTTATTGTTTGGTAACACCACGAAAATTGTTAGTATTGGATGAAGCTTTTGCTGGAGTAGATGTCCAAGGAACAACGGATTTTTATGCTTTGTTAAATGAATTAAAACGAGAAGAGAATTGGACAGTATTACAAGTTTCCCATGATATTGATATGGTAAGCCGTCATTGCGATCGCGTCATCTGTCTGAATCAAACTCTTGTTTGTTCTGGTAAACCGGA
Organism: Anabaena sp. UHCC 0187; assembly: GCF_009712035.1. GTDB lineage: Bacteria > Cyanobacteriota > Cyanobacteriia > Cyanobacteriales > Nostocaceae > Dolichospermum. The sequence goes on from NZ_VILB01000011.1 coordinate 538,104, forward strand.
AATAGCCCTTTCTCCACAAAATCTTCTGGCTACTTATGGTCCTGGTTTTAGTCGCTATGAACATCATCATTAGGGAACAGGGACTGGGGACTGGGGATTGGGGACTGGGTAGTTTCTTCTTTCCTTCTTTCCCCTCCTGATTCCTGACTCCTGACTCCTGACTCCTGACTCCTGACTCCTCTTCCTATGACCATTAACTATGATGACTTGGTGAATTTATTGCAATTTCCCTTTATGCAGCGTGCCATTATGGGTGCTGTATTAATGGGCATACTGGGGGGTTTACTGGGCAGTTTTGTGACTTTACGGCAGTTATCTTTTTTTAGTCATGCGGTTGGTCATGCAGCCTTGGTAGGTGTGGCTTTAGGCGTGTTACTCAACACCAATCCTACTTGGATGTTACTGCCTTTTACGTTAATTTTTGGGGTTGTTGTTCTTTACCTAATTGATAAAACTGATTTGGCTAGTGATAGCGTTCTCAGTATAGTGCTATCTGGGGCTTTAGCTATTGGGGTAATTCTTACCAGTTTTATTAAGGGATATCGCGGTAACTTAATGGGCGTGTTGTTTGGCGATATTTTAGCGATAGATAACACAGATTTAATTTTGACGCTGTTGGTACTTGTGGGTAGTAGCGTTTTTCTATTATCAACTCTGCCACAACAGATTTTATTAACTCTTAATCCTGATGTTGCTCAAGTACAAGGTGTGCCTGTGCAATTATATCGTTATGGATTCGTTGTTTTGCTTTCTCTCGCTGTAGCTGTAGCGATTAAAGCCGTTGGTGTTTTGTTGGTAAATGCGTTTTTAGTGATTCCCGCAGCCACAGCTAAACTTATGAGTCACCATTTTAGCCGCTTTCTGATTCTATCGGTGGTTGTCGGCTGTAGCAGTAGTATCGCAGGAATGATGGTTTCTGGGTTATTTAACCTGGCTTCTGGTCCAAGTATTGTTTTTGTGCAGTTTCTCGTATTTGTGGCTGTATTTAGCTGGGTAAAATTGACAATGAAGGTTAGCTAAATTTTTTTTGGATAACCCCTTGACTTATCTTTTTTCCTATGCTAAATTCAATATTGGTGGTGAAGAAAAAGCCCCCTGCCGGGATAGCTCAGTTGGTAGAGCAGAGGACTGAAAATCCTCGTGTCACGAGTTCAAGTCTCGTTCCTGGCATTTTATTAAGATAACTGAAACCCTTGGTAATCAAGGTATTTAGATAACTCCTACTGAAATTGAGTAAATTTCTAGTGGGAGTTTTTGCATTTTTGGGCTTGATTTTGACTATGAATTTTAATTACCTTCAATGAGGTAGTTGTAGAAGGTAAAGCTACTGTTTTCTACTCAAACGCTTTTTCAGGTTCTAGATTATTCTAACTTCCCTGATTTAATTCTGAATCCCGCTGTAACTTTAAAAAAGTGCGCCCTGCTGGAATCGAACCAGCCTGAAGACGAATTATGAGTTCGTTGCCTCCCCAATCGGCCAAAGGCGCCTATTTACTCGAATTTTAACCTTGTGGTTTAGCTTTAGTCATTGATTTATGACTTCACTTTAACCACAGTACACCATTGTACCATAATTTGGCAACCTATAAACAATTATCAAGAACAATTCCAGATTTTTATTTATATCCAAGCTGTCAGATGGTGAATCTTGCTAGGATAGACAAGGCCAAATTCAAAAATCCCTAGTAGCATATAAAGTAACTAAATCTAATACTCCTTCCCTGGCGTAATAATTTCTCACCGATGAAAATAAATACTACTGTACTACTAACTTTAATTTTGTTAACCCTGATGTTGGGTGCAGGTTCTGCAAGTGGTTTTTTGGGCTTTACCTTCGGGAGTATGGCGCTTAAGGGTGTCACTACACCGGATGGTCGTCCTGTGACTAAATTTAACAGCAGCAAAACTAATAATCCCCAGCTAGGAAGCGAAGCTTTTCTGAAAGAGGAAGATATTCTCAAATCAGTTAAATCACGAATTAACGATAAAAACAAAGGCAATAAACCAGACAAATCAGAAGATGAAGAAGAGATTAAAGCTACCAAGCCGCAGCCCAAGGAAAAACCCCAAGAAGTAGCAGAAGAAGCATCCCAACCCGGATTTCCGATCTCTGCTGAAAGTGAAGGCGTAACCATGTCTGTAAAATCTGTGCGCTATTCTGGTGGTGATTTATTGCTAAGAGTGAATATGCAGAATAAAGGTGGTGATTCTGTGCGGTTTCTCTATAGCTTTTTAGATATTACCGACGATAAAGGTAGAACTTTGAGTGCAATTACAGAAGGCTTACCCGCAGAACTGCCCGCCAAAGGTGCAGAGTTTAAAGGTACAATCAGCATTCCTACAGCTTTACTTGATGACGTAAAACAGATATCTCTATCTTTAACTGATTATCCTGCTCAAAAACTCAAGTTACAATTGTCTGATATTCCTGTAGAGAAAGGTAATTAACATTCAATTTTGGACTTCGGCTTCCCTGCGGTGCATAATTTTAGATTGTATTTTTTATACCTCAGTCTAAAACTTAAATTCTTTTTCCCCCAGTGTCAAATTCTACACTATCTTAGACAGTGAGTGCTTTTTCTACCTTAAGTTGGACAGATGTGGGGCTGCGATTATGTAGCGTGCTAGTGCTGATTGCTATCAATGCCTTTTTTGTAACGGCAGAATTTGCCATGGTGACAGTGCGGCGCACACGGATTCAACAATTAGTGCAAGCTGGTGACATCCGAGCGATCGCTGTCGAGACATTACAACGCAGTCTTGATAGACTATTATCTACAGCCCAATTAGGTATTACCCTTTCTAGTCTGGCACTGGGTTGGATTGGCGAAAGTACAATTGCTGTATTGGTAGAAAAATGGCTCGATTCCTGGCCGTTACCCTTCAAAATTAATTACCTCCTAACTCATTCTTTATCAGTCCCCATTGCCTTTTTTGCCATTGCTTATCTACAAATAGTTTTAGGTGAATTGTGTCCTAAATCTGTGGCAATGTTGTATTCAGAACATCTAGCTAGGCTTTTAGGTCCATCGGTTAAATCCATAGTCCGTTTTTTCAGTCCTTTTATCTGGGTTCTTAACCAATCAACTCATTGGCTATTACGATTATTTGGCATTGAATACACTGGTCAAAGTTGGCGACCTCCAGTGACACCGGAAGAATTACAATTAATTATCTCTACAGAACGAGAATCTACGGGTTTAGAAAATGCCGAACGGGAACTGCTCAATAATGTCTTTGAATTTGGGGATATTACCGCCGAAGATATTATGATTCCCCGCACTAGCATTATTGCTTTACCCATAACCGCCAGCTTTCACACATTACTTCAGGAAATCACATCGACTGGTCACTCTCGCTATCCTATCATTGGCGAATCTTTAGACGACATTCGCGGTATAGTTTATTTTCAAGATTTAGCACAACCCTTAGCTTTAGGAAAAATCACCCCAGAGACACAAATTCAACCGTGGATGCGTCCCCCCCGATTTGTGCCAGAACAAACTCTTTTAAGTGAACTTTTGCCAATGATGCAGCAAGAGAAACCCGCTATGGTGATGGTAGTTAATGAATTTGGCGGCACTGTGGGACTGGTAACTATTCAAGATATTATTGCCGAAATTATTGGTCATGCTGGGGAACTTGACGGTATCAATGATTTGCTCATTCAAATGGTAGACCAACAGACGTTTCTCGTTCAAGCTCAAATTAACTTAGAAGAAGTTAACCAAATCTTACATCTCAATTTACCTTTAATTAGAGAATATCAGACTTTGGGCGGCTTTCTCCTCTATCAATGCCAGAAAATGCCTAATAAGGGCGAAATCTTCCATTATGACAATCTTGAATTTACTGTCATCTCAGTTATCGGTCCCCGTCTTCACCAAATCCAAATTAAAATGTTAAATTCTTAGGATATGGTAATTGGTCTAAAAAGGCGATAAAAGTGAAAATTTTGGCAAAAATTTAAAAAAAATTTCTTTTTTTTAGGTTTGAATCGGTTGACTTTTTCCGCCAAGGGTGATATTCTTATAATGGGAATGCGTGCCTAAATAATAATTTTGCTCATGTTCCATTATAATAGTATATTCATATTACCACGCCCAACAGCAAATGAACCCTGATCAAACAAAATTTTTTTCAAAATCGAACAAAAATCGCTGTAATACTTACCAAATAAGGGTTTCAGCTTCCTTCATTCCTTTGGTAATGGGCGCAGTTCTTTAATTGTTTGTCCCAGCATAAGGAACAGCATCTTCTAAACCCAACTCGGCAAAAGCGGCTAACCTTAATTGGCAAGAATCACAGACACCACAGGCAATATCACCACCAGCATAGCAAGACCAAGTGAGATCCCAAGGAACTCCCAATTGGTTGCCCAGTTGGATAATTTCGGTTTTTTTCAAATTAATAAGTGGTGCAATAATTTCAATTGGTTGTCCTTCACGTCCTTGTTTTGTTCCCAAGCGGAAAACATCCTGCATGGCTTGGATATAATCAGGACGACAATCTGGGTAGCCAGAATAATCTAGAGCATTAACACCAATATATACTTTTTGGGCAGCGATCGCTTCTGCATAACCCAAAGCGAAACTTAAAAAGATGGTATTTCGGGCAGGAACATAGGTGATAGGAATATTATGCGCCATGTCATCGAGCGATCGCCCTTCAGGTAAATCAATTTTGTTATCCGTAAGTGCTGAACCACCCCATTGTCGTAAATCAAAATTAACTACTTGATGTTGAATTACTCCAGCCGCCTTGGCAACCATTAAAGCGGAATTTAATTCTTTGCGATGTCGTTGTTGATAATCAAAAGAAATAGCGTAACATTCACAGCCATCAGCCTTTGCTTGGTAAAGAACAGTCGAGGAATCTAAGCCACCAGATAAGAGAATTACAGCTTTCATATGGGAATGGGAAAGGGAAGATCAAGAAATAGGGACATTAAAGGGCAATTTTACCAATTACCTATTTCTTCACAAATTGCCGCCAAAAGATGGGAAAATCAACAAAATACCACAAATAAAAATTAAATATGTACAAAAAGACTCTCACAAATGAGAATATTAATTGTATAAATCGTCCAAAACATTATACTCTGAGTATTAACTATTTGATGACTTGTAATTTTACTTATAGAAAAGGTGATTAATTGACCACTATAAAAACCGGGTATTTATTGGATTTAGTTAATTCCCTCAATACGTACCTGATAATTTCTATTAAGGAGTTATGAAATTTACAAAGTCAACAAAAAAAACACATAATTTTTCTCCTAGATGAATAAAACAGGATAATTAACAACTGTTGACTGAAAAGATAACCAGATGGCGGGAACTGAACCCAAACTTTGAAATTCTTCATAAAGATAATCACTATGTTACCATCTGGATGGTTTAAGACAAATCAAACCTGGCGTTTAAGTATAAAGGCCAACGACCGTAGCGTCTCTAAATTTGGTGGTTGAGGAGAGAACAATAGTGCAAGATAGCATATCAGTGTCAGAACCAAATCTATATTCACAGCGCAATCAGTCACACCATATCCGCATAGGCGTGATTGGGGTTGGCAACATGGGACAACATCATACCCGCGTGCTGAGTTCCATGAAAGATGTGGAACTAGTCGGTGTTTCCGATATTAACGTCGAACGTGGTTTAGAAACTGCCAGCAAATACAAAGCCCGTTTTTTTGAAGATTACTGCGACTTACTACCCCACGTAGACGCAATTTGTGTGGCTGTACCTACACGGCTCCACTATGCTGTGGGTATCAACTGTTTGTTAGCAGGAATCCATGTTTTAATTGAAAAACCGATAGCAGCTAGTATTTCTGAGGCAGAATCTCTAGTTAACGCTGCGGCAGAATCTCAGTGTATTTTGCAAGTTGGTCACATTGAGCGATTCAATCCCGCATTTAGGGAACTTAGTCAAGTCCTCAAAACCGAGGAAGTTTTGGCTTTAGAATCTCACCGCATGAGTCCTTATTCAGCGCGGGCGAATGATGTTTCCGTAGTGCTGGATTTAATGATCCATGACATTGATTTACTACTAGAATTAGCTGCCTCACCAGTGGTGAAATTGACTGCCAGTGGGACTCGTTCCTTAGACTCAGGTTATTTAGATTATGTGACAGCGACATTGGGCTTTGCCAATGGTGTTGTTGCTACTCTGACGGCCAGCAAAGTTACTCACCGCAAAATTCGCCGCATAGTTGCCCATTGTAAAAATTCCTTTACAGAAGCAGATTTTCTCAATAATGAGATTTTAGTACATCGGCAAACCGCCATCAATCCTCATCTTGACAACCAAAAAGTCTTATATAGACAAGATGGTTTAATCGAAAAGGTTTATACCAGTAATGTTCAACCTCTCAGTGCAGAGTTAGAGCATTTTGTCAACTGTGTGCGTGGTGGTAATCAGCCTTCTGTGGGTGGGGAACAAGCTCTTAAAGCTTTGCGCTTGGCTAGTTTAATTGAGCAGATGGCTTTAGAAGAAAGGGTTTGGAACCCATTAGAGTGGTCTTCGGAATCGAGAGTCCAATCTTTGACATCAACTATTTAGCTAACACTGGCAGTGGGGGGAATTAATGATTGTTTCTCCCACTATTACAAGTGGAGACTGGGAATTTATCCGCAACTCCTCTGGAAGTCATTTTAGGAGTGAAAGTAGGACTGCTTGCTATAGTGTTTATTTGTCGGCAACTCAAGTAAAAGCGTAAAAACACCAAATCAGGAATAAAACCTTGACACCTGCCTAAAACTGCCATCATAAATGCTAAATCATAAAAAATTGACCATCGCCCATTATCAATTTTGACGTATTTCTAGTTACACTTAACCCAGTCTAAAATTTTTTGTAGCTCACCTTTTTGTAAGATGAGCGTGATAACTTTTTACAGAGGAGCTTTCAATGACAGACCAACCCTCCGCAGCTACGCCAATGAATGCCGCTGCGATTCCCATGAACCGAGTTCCAGCAGCATCCACACCTATGAATGCTGGATCTGCAAAGCCAGCCAATGTTTCCGGTAAAACTATTCTCAGTGTGGATTTAGGTAGAACCTCCACAAAGACCTGTGTGAGCCGTGAACCTGGTAATGTGGCTTTCATTTCTTCTAATGTGAAGCGAATGTCAATTGAGCAAGTTCGCGGTGGTGTATTTGAAGCTAAGGCAACTGACCCACTAATGGATTTGTGGCTGGAATACCAAGGTACTGGCTATGCTGTTGGGCAATTAGCCGCCGATTTTGGCGCAAGTCTTGGTGTTGGCCAATCTAAAGTAGAGGATGCACTGATCAAAGTGTTATCATCTGCCGGGTACTTTAAACTTAAAGATGAAATTGCGGTTGTCCTCGGTCTACCTTTCTTATCTTTGGAACAATTTGAAAAAGAAAAGGCACAGTTAACTAGCTTGGTAACTGGACCTCATGTAGTGAATTTTCGAGGTGAATCTTTATCTTTGAACATTACTAAAGTCTGGGTAATGCCTGAAGGATATGGTAGTTTGCTGTGGTCAGAAACTCAACCGAATAAAGCAACAGCAGTTCCCGATTTTACAAAAATATCTGTGGGGATTGTTGATATTGGCCACCAAACCATTGATATGCTCATGGTGGATAATTTCCGCTTTGCCAGAGCCGCTTCTAAAAGTGAAGACTTTGGGATGAGCAAGTTTTATGAAATGGTAGCTGCGGAAATAGGCGGCGCTGATAGTCAATCTTTAGCATTAATTTCTGCGGTTAATAAGCCTAAAGGCGATCGCTTTTACCGTCCCAAAGGTGCTAGTAAGCCTACTAATTTGGATGATTTTCTCCCCAATTTGACAGAGCAGTTTTCACGGGAAATCTGCTCTCGTGTGTTAGCGTGGTTGCCAGAGCGGGTAACTGATGTGATTATTACAGGTGGTGGTGGAGAGTTTTTCTGGGAAGATATACAACGTCTGCTCAAGGAAGCTCAAATCAACGCTTATTTAGCTGCACCTTCTCGGCAGGCCAATGCTTTGGGGCAGTATATTTATGGAGAAGCGCAATTATCTGCTGCTAGTCGCTCTGCTAGGTCATAAAACTGATGTTCCAATGGTCAAAAAAGGTAGTTAAATCCGTTACGTTCAATCCAGACATTGCTGATGAAAGCTTGTTAGCGCAGGTGGAAAACTACTTAGAGGCACAGCCAGATAAAACTTTTAGCGACCTATGTAAAGAGGCTCTCTGGAAAGTTTTATGTGTCCCAGAATCTGTACAACCAGCTTCTAATACAGCAAGTATAACTACGGTTGAACAAAAAATTGGTGAGATGCAACGTCAAATGGCAGGTTTTGAGGAACGCTTTTTTATGAGGGAGTCCCATCGTTTGGAGGCTATGGAAAGTCAAATGTTGCAACTTACTCAACAAGTCGCAAAGTTGGCAGTCATCCTGAATCAGCAACCACTTACTTATATTCCTCCTGATAGCGTTAGCGTGGCCCAAGGCATACCAGAACATAAATCTGAACCTCAAGAATTAGACCCTGTAATTAGTCGTATTGGTCAATTTCTTGATGATTTCTAAGAAAAGACCGGGTTTTTACTTTGAGAAAAACTCTTAACTAAACTACCGTAAGTCCCACCACTAAGCTATTTCAGCATTATTGGTGGGATATTTCGTGTAAAAATTAAAAATTAGCAAAAATCCCTACTACATCACGGCGTAAATATAGCAACCATTTTAAATCGCCAAAAATCCCACTGTATATTACTTTTGACTTCCACCCTGCGGTACTACCCTCTATCTAAAGTTTTTGGATTTTCCATAAATAGCTAGATAGCAAATTGGTCACGATATGAGCAACTATTGGTAATAACAAGTTGCCACTTAATAGGGCGCTATAACCTAAAATAATACCAATTATAGTTGCCCAAATTACATAAGGCCATTGTTCGGAACCGCTAAGGTGTAAAACTCCAAAACAAAGACTTGATACTATCACAGCGGTATGATCTCCACCTAAAGCGGGTAGCATTACACCTCGAAATAATAATTCTTCACTTAAACCGGGGAGTAATCCTAACCAAATTAAGTCCGGTAAAGCTAGAGGTTTGAGAACCATTTCTAGATAAGAATCTGCACTTTTACGATAAGGAGGAAAAAGGCGATAAGCTAAACCACTTAACATGGTAATGATTATGCCTAAACTAATTCCTAATAATAAGTCTTGTTCGCGCCAATGCCACTTAAAGAGAATAATGTTACCCCAGCGCAACCATAACTTGGCAACTATCCAGAGAATAATCGCAGTTACACCCATTGCTACTAAAACTTGGGTACGTGATAGGTAAGGAATTTCTGGTTCTTGATTTTGTTGTTCAACCACGGGAATTTAGATAAATAATGGTAATTGATGATTGGTAATTGGTAATTGGTAATTGGTAATTAGTGATTGTTAATTCCCCTGTTTCCTATACATTTCTAATTAGCAACTTCCGTTATTACCAATTACTAGTGACTAATGAGCCAAGATTAATACCTGCTTTATCAGCGACTAATAGGCCGACTGCTTCCAAGTATGAGTTTACCTGTAAGGTTGGAATTCTTAACATGGGAGCAGAAACTTGGATTAAGGTTTTATTTTCTGCAACTGTAATTATTTGACATTGTTTTTGGCTTAAGCTCAATAAAGCACTGCTTCCACAAGCAGTGGCAGGAATAATTACAGCATCAACTTGATTCGCCCAAATATCAGTTGATAAAGAATTTTGAACTTCTGTATTCATGATAAATTGCGGGGCGTTACTTAACCCAACTAAAACACAAGGTAAGAATGTGTAACCTATTTCTTCAGCCGCTGCACGGGGTGATAAATTGGGGGCTGGGGGGGCAGCAGCAAGGGCGGGAGCATGGGCGCAGGGAATTTTAAAAGTTCTAACTAATAAATGGCTAATGACAGCTTCTGCACCTGCTAGAGGGTCTACTCCTTCACCTTGGCGATAGTTTTGAACTGCGATTTCGTCCATGTCGTCGGGGAACCGGGTAACAACTGCGATCGCTTCGGCTTTTTCTTCTATAATTAATTTCTCAGCAGCCCGTAATAAACTATCAGGATTCCCTATTGTTCCCCAACTTGTCCCTGATGGAGAAGTTCGTAATTCTACGTTTAAAGGTGCATCAGTAATAACATGATTTGTAATATTTAATCCTAGGGTGGCTTTGGCTGCGTCGGCTACCTGCAAGTGTCGCAGCATTAATTCTGGTTCGATACCCTGGTCTAAAAGTAAACCTACTCTATTACTACGAACGGGACGTAAACCCCATTCTCCAGCCGCAAATTTATCTAAACCATAACCTTCAACATAGAAAGTGTTGGGAATGTTCCAGTATAAACTTGCGCCGTTCATGACATTGGGATGAGTAATCAAGCGATCGCATACCTGTGATATAACTCTAGCTACTGGTAACGCATCACCAGCATAACCGCCAATGGCTGCCCCAATGCCTGTGGGTATAATTAAAATTACGGTATATGGTTTGTACATAGTTAATAATCAGTGCTAATTTGTAGCAAAATTTAGGAGTTTACCTAAACCCAATAAATCAGAACAAATTAGTTTAAAATGAAATTACAGTTAATAGATTTTAGTTGAAAAAATGTGCGATCGCTTGGTATGATTATAGGCGATCGCTACCTATTAATTATTAAATTAATTAGTGAACATTTTGACTTGTAACTACAGCTTCCACTGTTGCGGTTTGTTGTTCTTCGTCAATAGCGGTAATAGCCCAACGCAGAGGTTCACCTTGTTTTTGCAATTCCGCTGTAATGGCTTTTTCTAACTCGGTTGGGGTTTCTTGTAATTCGATTTCGGCTGTAATAAAGTGAGTTGTCATGATCCTAAATCCTTTGTATTTGTGATTTTGAGAATACAGCAATTTTTGGGACATTGGTAATTATCAATTATTACCTAGGCTTTACCAAATTGCGCTTGATAAACGATGTCTTCTTTTTCTGTTTCAATTTTTAAATCAGAAAGAGGTTTAGCAACACAAAGTAGTGCATAGCCTTGTTTTTGCAATTCTGGACTTACACCCATACCATCTGCTTGTTCTACAGTTCCTTCCGTAACCAAAGCCGCACAAGTTGTGCAAACACCAGCGCCGCAAGAAGTCGGTAAGTCTAAACCAATAGCTGAAGCGGCTGTGAGGATAACTTCATTTTCGGGAACTTGCAGAGTATATTTTGTACCTTGGTGGTTAATTTCTACGGTGTAAGTTTTGGACATATTATATAGCAGCAACTTTTGACAACGGACAAATATCTTATTCTACCTGATAATATATAGTAATCTTGTCTGATTTGCGAAAGTTTATCTTTTTTAATGTTGCTAACTTTTTAGAGGATACTGTGCCATTAACTAATTAATTTATATCCGTATATATGGATAATATATTATAATTAATTAGTAGCTATTGTATCAAAATAGATTAATTGACAGATGAGGCTTTTGTCTAAATCAGGATGTCCAGGATTAAAGGATTTACAGGATAGAATGTAGAATGATTTTGATAATCTCAATTCAGAAAATTATGAACATAATATCATTCAACAATGGGTAATTGGTAAATAACATCCTGTACATCCTCAAATCCTGGAAATCCTGATTCAGACAAATAAATTAACTAACAGCTTTTTGTTGCTGATATATTTGTTTAAATAAAGCTTGCTGTTTTTGATGATCAACAATTGGTTTGGGATAATTAACACGATGACATTCTAAAGGGGGAATTTTCCCAGTTACCAAATATTCTGTATCTATAGAACGCAATTCTGACACCCATTGACGAATATATTCTGCTTCTGCATCAAATTTTTGAGTTTGACTCGCTGGGTTAAAAATGCGTAATGGTTGGGGGTCCATACCACTAGAAGCACTCCATTGCCAACCTCCATTATTAGCAGATAAATCACCATCAATGAGTTTCTGCATGAAATATTTTTCTCCCCATTGAGGATTAATAATTAAATCTTTAGTCAAAAAACTCGCCACTATCATTCTACATCTATTGTGCATCCAGCCGGTTTCATTTAATTGCCGCATAGCCGCATCAACTATTGGATAACCTGTTTTTCCCTCACACCAAGCTTGAAAATATGTTTCATTATTTCGCCAAGGGAAGGTTTTAAAAGTATCTCTATATGCACCAGTAGCTAAGGCTGGAAAATGGTACATAGCGTGTTGATAAAATTCCCGCCATGCTAATTCTTTTTGCCATGTTTGGATACTGGCATTTACTTCTTCACTATTACTATTGGCTAATGCTTCTATAGTAGCTTCCCAAATAGTTCTCATCCCAATGACACCAAACTTCAAAGCCGCACTTAATTGAGATGTACCATCAATTGCGGGAAAATTCCGCTGTTCTTGATATTCATTAATAGCAGATTTTGCAAAATTATCTAATCGTGCTTGTGCTGCCAATTCTCCGGGAGAAATTATTAATTCTGTATCCCAAATAAAACCTAAATCTTCAGCAGAAGGTAAATTAATTGTTCCCGCTTGTTGAGAAATTTCTTGTTCTTTAGCTGTTAAACCTTCAATATTTGCTAAAGTTTTAACGGGTTTAGCTTTAGATTTAGTAATCCAATTTTTCCAGAAAGGAGTATAAACAGTATAGGGAGTTTTTGCACCGCTAAAAATTTCCGTTGGAGAGTGCAATAATTGATCCCAATTGTGAGTAAGAAACTCAATTCCTTGAACTTTCAAAGCATCAATTACTGCTAAATCTCGTATTTGGGAATAAGGTTCAACATCCCAATTCCAAAATACAGCTTTAGCTTTTAATGCTGCTGCTAACTTAGGGATTGCGATGATAGGATCATTTTGTAAAATCAATAATTGACTACCCGCTTGCCGATATCTTTCTTGAAGTGCTTGCAAACAGCCAAGCATATATTTTACCCTAGCAGGAGCAATATCATCACTTTCGAGAATCTGGGGATCTAAACAAAACACACCCACAATCTTCGCACTTTTTTCTCTAGCCGCAGCCAGTCCCGTATGATCAGAAATGCGTAAATCCCGACGATGCCAAAACAAAATTAGATCAGACATCTATTTTTCTTTACCTCTGCGCCCTCTGCGCCTCTGCGGTTAGTTAAAAAGAATAATGCTGGTAAATCAAATAGAAATCCTGTAAATTTTATTCAATTATACCAAACTTGCACAACCCGACCAGTAACTTCCTGCCCAAACCAAGGAGTATTATAAGAAAGCGTCTGGAGATTTGCTTTATTTACATTCCAGACTTGCTGAGGATCAAATAATGTTAATTCAGCTTTTTCACCAGGTTGAATGGCTGTAACCTCTTGTTGTAAACAAGCCGCAGGTTGATGACTCAAAACGCGCCATAATTCTAAAGCTGTAAATTCCCCAGTGGCTACGAGATTGTGCCAAAGTAGGGGTAATGCTAATTCTAAACCAATTGCTCCCGGTGGGGACTCGGAAAAGGCTTGAACTTTTTCCTCATAAGTATAAGGTGCGTGATCAATAGCGATCGCATCTATTACCCCAGTTCTTACCGCTTCCCGCAAGCATAACATATCGTGATGATTTCCCAAAGGCGGATCTAAATGCAAAGATGTGTGATAACTTCTAACAGATGTTGTATCGAGTAAAACGTGCATCCAGGTTGTACTAGCAGTAATGGGGACACCTTGAGCTTTGGCTTGAGCGATTAATTCTACACTGCGAGCCGTGGAAACACGCATAATATGGACTGGTGTACCAATATCCGCGACTAATTCTAATAAAGCTGCTATCGCTGTTGTTTCCGCACTAGCTGGGATGGGGGGTAAACCTATTCGCAAGGCTTCTGCACCTTCCCGCATTGTCCCACTGGCTGCTAAATGGCGATCGCATGGCCAAAAAGCCACCGATTTGCCAAAGGGTTGCAGATACTCCAAAACCCGTCTGACTATCCCTAAATTTTCCCAAGGTTTAGCATCAGTAAAACCCACAACCCCCGCTGTAACTAAATCTGCTACTTCTGTTAACTGTTTACCTGCTAAATCTAAAGTAATTGCCCCCCAGATGTGGAGATGAGGACAAGGTTTTTCCCGATCTCTGTGTTGCTGTAGCTGTGCCACCAAAGCAGGTTGATCAATCACTGGTAATGTATCTGGTAAAACACCAATTCTAGTAAAACCACCAGCAGCGGCAGCTTGTAAGAAAGAACTGAGGGTTTCTCGTTCTTCAAAACCAGGTTCGCCGGAATGACTATATAAATCAACTAATCCAGCCCCAAGAACTAAGCCTTGACAATCACGAATAGAAGTATCAGCACTAAAATCTGTAATTTGTGGGGCGATAGATTGGATATAACCGTCAATAATTAATACATCAGCTACAGTGTCAGTTTTCTGGACAGGATCAATTACTCTTACTTGTTTTAATAGTTCTTTAGTCATGGGGAATATTACTTATCAATGCTCTAGCCGTTGTCTATTTTACAGTTTGAATATACAAATTGGCGATTTAATACTAGAGCGGGCTAGAAACCCACCCCACAATCAATATATTACTCTTGTGGAGTAGGCAGCTTTAGACTAAACGCTTATGTCGAAGTCATGTCCGCCCATTTCATATTTAATTGTGTCTACCTGACTAAACAGAATTTTCTGGAATGGAGTAGACATCTCCGATAAGTAGTTTATTCTTGCAAATTACAACGCCCCAGCCGCAGTTTTATCCAGAACACTATTACTTAAATGTCCAGTAATATTCATGGCTTGCAGCACTGGATAACCTTGACTACCATTGGGATAATCAATCACACTCACAGCCCCATTACCTTGACGGAAGTTCCAGAAATTCTCGTTAGATAAACCGAGAATATTACACAATAAGGTTTTATTAGTGGCATCATGGGCGACTACTAAGCCTAGTTGTAATTGCTGCGCTTCGGCATTTTTAACTATGGTATGCCAATCAGCAACACTACGTTCTCTTACCTGTGTTAAATTTTCCCCTTCTGGCATTTGCACTTGAGCCGGTATTGTGCGCCAATTTTCTAATTCTCCAGGAAATTCTTGCTCAATTTCTGATTCAAATTTGCCTTCCCAAAGTCCATGACTAATTTCTCTTAAACCAGCAAATAGTTCTAACTTCAAACTAGCATGATATTTTAAGATAATTTCCGCTGTTTCCTTGGGACGGGACATGGTACTGCTAACAGCAAAGTCAATATTTACGTCTTTGAGAAATTCGGCGGCTTTTCCGGCTTGGTTTCTGCCATTATCATTGAGGGGAATATCAATTTGTCCTTGAAATTTGCCTTGACGATTCCATTCTGTTTCGCCATGACGGACTAATAATAATCTTACGCCTTTGTGACCAGGACGCAGAGAAGGGAAAGTTTCCCCCAAATGTTGGGTTTGATTCATGGATTCTAACTGCACTGGTTCACCCAAACCACCGGCAAAATTTAAGATACTAATGCCACAGTTAGATTGTTGTAAACAATGGTAGCGACTGGGAGAAATTCCCAAAGCTGTGCTAATTAAGGCGCGATTGATGCCATTATGACCCACAATCAGGATAGTTTCTCCTTGATGTTGGGGGAGAACCTCTTGCCAAAACTGTTTGGCTTGAGCGTATAAAGCCAGTACAGGGAAATGTTCTCTAGTCCCGGAATCTTCCTTGATTAGCATCCGCAATTCGTGGGGACGTTCTTTCCAAGTGCGGTAGTCTTCTGTTAACTGTTCTTGAACTTCACTGGTTGTCATTCCTACCCACAGGGGTAAATCAACTTCTACCAACTGTTCATCAATTTGAATCACAGGAGATTGTGCAGCTAATTGATTGCGGATAATTTCCGCTGTAGATTTTGCTCGCTGGAGGGGACTACTATAAATAGCTTGAAAGGAAATACTACTGAGGGCTTTACCTGCTTGACTGGCATCATTTTCACCTTTTGCGGTTAATGATGAGGCATCTGTACGCCCTTGAATACGTTTTTCTATATTGTAGGTACTTTGACCATGACGCACGATGATCACACGGGTCATTTTTTGTCTTCCTCTATTTAAAGCCCTAATTCTACTGCAAAATGTCCTATCTAGGTAATTGCTAATTTTTTTCGTTTTCTCGCTCCCATAGCAATCAATACTTTTCGGTTAAGCTCAAACAATAGAATTACGTAGGTTGTTGGGCTGTCGCTTAACCCAAAATTATAGCCCCCTCTTCGCTTGCGGGGAGGGGGTTGGGGGTGGGGTTTTTGTATCTTACTCAACCGATCAGGCGGAATTTAATATTTTCCTGTAAACACCCGTTCAGCAGGGCCTGTCATGTAAATCCGGTTGTCAATTTCTGACCATTCAATTTCTAGGGGTCCACCGGGTAGTTCAATAGTAGCAGTGCGATCGCATTTATCATTCAATACTCCCGCTACCAAGGACGCACAAGCACCGGTTCCACAAGCGAGGGTAATTCCTGCCCCCCGTTCCCAAACGCGCATTTTCAAATAGTTACGATTGACTATTTCAATAAATTCGGTGTTAGTTTTTTTAGGAAATACGGGATGACTTTCAAATTGGGGGCCAATGCTTTCTAAATTAATCGCCGCAACATCTTCGACAAAGGTGATACAGTGGGGATTTCCCATACTCACACAGGTAACATCCCAAGTTTTCCCAGCTACTTCTAAGGGTTGATTAATAACTTGAAACTCACTAGGTGCTAGGGTAGTGGGAATTTCCCCTGCTAGTAACCGAGGTTCACCCATATCTACTTTGACTTGACCCTCATCTGTGAGTTGGGGTGTAATCACACCTGCTAAGGTATGAATACGATATTTATCTTGGGTGCGGGCAATGCCTTCTAATTCTGTCAAAAATACGGCTAAACAGCGAATTCCATTGCCACACATTTCCGGTTCTGAACCATCGGAGTTAAAAATCCGCATGGTGTAATCAGTGCCATTTTGTCCAGGAAGTGCGAAAATAACACCATCTGCTCCGATACCAAAATGGCGATCGCACCACTGTACCGCTTTCTCTGGTGTCAATACTGGTGTCAATGAGGAACGGTTATCAATGAGAATAAAATCATTACCGAGTCCGTGATACTTAGTAAATTCGATTGCCATTTTGCCTTGTTGAAATAATTTATCAAAGAAACTTACATTAATCCTATTCAAAAACTGCGGAATTAGTCATTTTTTAAGAGCAATCACAAATCACCAAGTACCAATCACTCAAATATGGCAAGTAATCAATTTGATACATCACTACCTAGCACCCGTCAAGTGCAAAAGTGGATTAAAGACAAAATCACAGTCGAATTTCGGTTAATGACTGGTGATTTAATCACAGGTCGGATATTTTGGCAAGACCACAATTGCATATGTGTTTTCGATGGCAACAATGAGCAAATTATGGTTTGGAAGCAAGCGATCGCCTATATAAAAGCACAAACTGATATAGTAAGCGAAAGAGGGTTAATTCCACAAAATGCTAATGTTGAAGTTGCGGCTGTAGAGACTTAGAGGAAGTGCTTCAAAAATCCTGGTAGAGATGTTTGATAGAATGTCTCTACTCTGCCTCTATTTCGTTGGCAATAGTGATTTTTCCCTCGGCAAATTGGACTAATGCTGTGAGTTCTTCCTCTGATCCTACCACTAATAAGCGATCGCCTAAAAGAAATGTAGTTTGACTATTAGGATAATCAATTTCTTCCCCATCAGCCCGACGAATAGCCATTAAACTTACCCCAGTTAAATAACGCATATTGACTTCTTCTAAACTCATGCCAATAAAAGGTGAATCTGATGGTAAATCATACCAACGACGATTTAGATCACGGGTAACTTTTTGTAAATATTGAGAAACTTCATCAGCGGAACGTTCAGGGCGTAAATCCAAATAATGATCTTGGCGAATTTGCTGCATTTTTTGTTGGACAACTTCTGGTAACAAACCCACACCAATTAAGAGATGAGTTGCCATTTCTAAACTAGCTTCAAATTCTGGTTGGACGACTTCCTTTGCACCTAATTGATAAAGCACTTCAATATTTTTATCTTGGGTGGCACGGACAACCGTATCTAATTCTGGACATACTTCCAAAGCCCGTTTTAAACATAGCCGAATACTGGCAGGATCTGGAAGAGAGATCGCCATACCTTGAGCCTGATTTACACCCGCAGTTTCTAAGACATGAAGACTGACAGCATTACCATAAACATAGGGGATTCCTGCTTCTCGCAATTGCTGAATGCGACTTTCTGATTGGTCAATCACTACCACAGGCAATTGATATTGCTGGAACAACTTCACCAAATTCTTACCAAGCCGTCCATAACCACAAACAACTATATGATTTTTCCGGGGTAAATCTTCCGAAAAATCGCGGGCTTGATCATCTACCAAGTAGGGTTTCAGCCAAGGCATAGATTCAGCAAAATCGAATAAAAATGGCACTAACCGCAAGACAAAAGGAGTCAGCATCAAAGTCACAGCGGTAGTTCCTAAAATTAGTAAATATATCCGCCGAGAAACCAAACCCAAAGCTTGCCCTTCACTAGCCAGAACAAAAGAAAATTCTCCTATTTGTGCTAGTCCCAACCCAACAATTAAAGCTGTTTTTAAAGGATAGCGGAATAACTTGACTAAAGGAGTAATAATTAAAAACTTACCCACAAAAACTAAAGCCACTAATCCGAGAATTAATTCCAGATTTTGCCACAAAAATACTGGATCAATTAACATCCCAATAGCCGCAAAAAATAAACTAGCAAATATATCTCGTAATGGTTCAACAATAGTCAAAGTTTCATCAGCATATTCCACCTCAGAAATCATTAAACCGGCGACAAATGCCCCCATTTCAATAGATAGTCCTAAATATTCTGTGAGCAGGGCAATTCCTAAACAGATAGTGACTATACCTAATAAAAATAATTCCTTGCTTTCCGTGCTGGCTAATAATCTCAGTAAAGGGGGAATTAACCAAATCCCCGCCACAACCGCACCAGCGGCGAATAAGCCGATTTTAATCAATGCCATGACCACAGCGATGCCAATGGCTTCTCCTGGTTGATGGAGGGCAGGTAATACAGCTAACATTAATCCTAATGCCAAGTCCTGGACTACCAAAATTCCCAGCATTACCTGTCCGTGGGGTGTTTCCGTCTCATTGCGTTCCATCAGGCATTTGAGAACCACAGCCGTAGAAGACAAAGACAAAATCGCACCCAAAAATACACCTTTAGCGGGTAAAGCACCCCAAACACCTGTAACGGCACATATCAAGACAGTGATAAGAATAGTGAGGGTAATTTGTAAACCACCACCTCCCAAAGCAATGGCCTTCACCTTTTTGAGTTCCGTTAAAGAAAACTCCACACCCAAAGCAAACAATAAAAACGCCACCCCAAACTGAGCCAAGGTTTCCACCTGGACAAGTTCCTTAATTAATCCCAGTCCAGTGGGACCGACAACCATCCCACCGATGATATATCCCAACAAAACAGGTTGCTTTAACAACGCAGCCAGTAACCCACCGCAAGCAGCGACAGCAAACACCGAAACCAAATCAACAATTAACCGAAAATCTTCTTGCACCAGTTTTAATTAAGAACTATAAAGAACCATATAGATTCAGCATACAAAGTTTTATCTATTTGCGGGGAGGGCTGGGATACAAGAAGAAAAAATTTGGACCGACCACCAAAAAGTGATCAAGTCCCCGCACTTCTTCCTTTGCGCCTTTGCGCCTTTGCGTGAGAAAAAAATTTAATTCATGTACCCAAAAATCACCCTAAAACCCGATAACCAATATCTCGGCGATAATACATCTGATCAAATTGAATATGTTTGATACCTGCATAAGCTTGGGCGATCGCTTCCTGGAAATCCGCACCTAATCCCGTCACATTTAGCACCCTACCGCCATCTGTAACAATTTCCTGGGCTGCATTTAACTTTGTCCCGGCATGAAACACCGTCGCTCCGGCTGTCTGGGCGGCGGCAAAACCAGTAATTACCTTACCCTTGGCATACTCTCCCGGATAACCACCAGAAGCAGCCACCACTGTCGCCGCAGCCCCCTGTTTCCAAGCAATCGGCGGCATATCTGCTAACCGCTGTTCTACACAAGCCAAGATCAAATCTTCCAAAGGAGTTTCTAGCATTGGTAAAATCACTTGGGTTTCGGGATCACCAAAGCGACAGTTAAATTCTAAAACCCGAAAATCACCATCTGGCGAAATCATTAACCCCGCATACAAAATGCCTCGGTAGTCAATGCCCCTAGCCCGTAAAGCTGTGATAGTTCTTTCTAATACCTCAGTTTGTACCCGTGCCATTAACTGCGGTGTGGCTATTGGTGCAGGAGCATAAGCACCCATGCCTCCAGTATTGTCTCCAGCATCACCTTCACCGACGCGCTTATGATCTTGAGCAGGTAATAAGGGGCGAATGGTTAAACCATCGGTTAGAGCTAAAACAGATACTTCTTGTCCGACTAAACACTCTTCGATAACAACCGAACTACCCGCAGATCCAAATTGTCCTTGAAAAATCGCTTCAATTGCTTCTTCAGCTTGGGCAATGGTTTCGGCGACTGTGACACCTTTCCCAGCAGCTAAACCATCGGCTTTAATGACAATTGGCACTCCCTCAGCTTGAATGTAGGCTTTTGCTGGTGATGCTTCCGTAAATACCGCAGCTTTGGCGGTGGGAACTCCTGCTTCTGCCATTAAAGCTTTAGCCCATGCTTTACTTGCTTCTATTTGCGCCCCTTCTTTATTTGGACCAAATACCATTAAGCCTTGATTTTGCAAATAATCGGTAATTCCCTCAGCCAAAGGCACTTCTGGACCGACTACTACAAGAGAAATATTATTAGCTGCTGCATATTGGCTAATACCAGCAAAATCATCCACTGCTAAAGGCAAGTTTTGACAACCCTGCATACTTGCAGTACCGCCATTACCTGGTACACATACCACTTGCTCAATTTGATCAGATTGTAGCAATTTCCACGCTAGGGCGTGTTCCCGTCCACCATTACCGATAACTAAAACTTTCACTTATTTCCTCACACTTAATCAAGCAAAACGAGAATATATGATACCATCTTGAATTGTGAAAGCTAGAAAGGTATTGTCATGATTAAATTTAATAATTTACTATTGTCCTGACTACTTATACCGCAACCTCTTTAACTTCTTTGTCGCCTCTTCAAGAATCAGATATTTGTTGTAGTAAAGGAGCAAGTTCCTTATTCAACCAACCAGTTCTGACAAATTCTGCATAGGCATCTGCTTCAATTGCCAGTAGTTCTGTGTGCAGTTGTTCAGACATAAATTTAACTAAATCTGGGTATTCGTCCTGCAATTGCTCTATTTCTGCTTGCAAGCGATCAATTTCTCCCCGAATTAGTGTTTCTTGGTAACGGTAAAACTCTGGATCAATCCCAGGACGTTTTTCAGGTTGTTGTAAATGTTGTAGTACCCGATTTAGTGCCACTTGACGAGCCACGGTTTCCGAATACTGCTGACGGAGGGGTTGGTTGCCCAATAGTTTTAACTTGTCTAGCAACGGCTTGACCGTTAAACCCTGGACTAGAAGTGTAAATAACACTACTCCAAACACCGTAGCAATAATTTCATCTTGTCCCGGCAGAATCGCGGGTACACTTAAGGCCAGGGCAATGGAAACCGAACCGCGCAGTCCACCCCACCAAAGAACAGTTTGCTCCCCTATAGGGATTTCCGATTTAACCAACCAGTTACTTAAACCACCTAAAAGATAAATAGCGATCGCTCGTGTTAATATCATCGCGGCCACTGTCACCGCAATTGTTCCCAAATTGGCTTGTAAAGTCTCAAACCGAATCTGGTCACCAATCAGCAGGAAGACAATGGAATTGACAAAGAAAGCCAAAAACTCCCAAAACTCGCTGACAATAATCCGCGTCCGGGGATTCATCCCAATGCGAGAGCCAAAGTTACCTAAAATTAAGCCTGTAGTCACAACTCCAATTACCCCAGAACCCCCTAAATCTTCAGTAATAATATAAGTCCCATAGGCAGCAACCAAGGTTAACGACTGTTCCACCAATGGCAAATCAAAGCGTTGTGTCAGGTAGGAAATCCCAAACCCAATCAGACCACCGACAGCCATCCCAATCCCAACCACAGCAAATAATTGAATCAAAATTGGTTGCAGTCCTAATTGGCTAGTTCCTAAAGGTAATGTCACCAAAAAGCCAAAGGCAACAACTGCCATACCGTCATTAAACAGACTTTCACCTTCCATTAGAGTAGTCAAACGCTTGGGTACACCCAATTCTCTAAATAAAGCAGTTACAGATACAGGATCAGTGGCAGAAAGACTGGCCCCAATTAAAAGTGCCGTCGTCATAGACAATCCAGTCAATTCATGCAAACCCAGTGCTATACCTGCAATGGAAATTACGACTCCAAACACGGCATAAAGGCAAATCGGCACTAAATCCCGTTTTAACTCCGTCCATTTCAAATTCCAAGCGGCTTCAAATAGGAGAGGTGGTAAAAAAATCGAAAGAATTAACTCTGGAGAAAGATTGACTAGTCGTACGTCTACTGTTGCTAGTCCTAAACCCACAATTACTAGCAGTAAGGTATAGGGAATTTGATGAAACCAAGCAAAGATTTGTGGTAGTGTGGCTACACTTAAAGATACAGAAAGTACCAAAAGGAAGGATTTTAAATTGGTTTCAATAACTGCATTACCCACCGCAGATTCTAGTGACATAATATTTTTTGGATGAATGGTGATTGCGAACTTGCACAAAAAATCATTAGTGCCTCCCAGAAATATTTGCAGTCAAATTTTATGCCGAAAATCATAGATAAACAATATATTAATGATGAATATCTAGAAGAATTAAGATTCTTCCGTACTTGTTATCCCATCAGGCTTTTGGTGATAAAGTTTATATCAATAGGGATGGGTAAAAAATCAGTAGTAGCAAAATTTAACAACATGAGTGGTAAATTCATTGTTTTTGAAGGGGTGGAAGGTTGTGGTAAAACTACCCAGATGCAATTGTGTTCTCAGTGGCTAGAAAGTTTAAATATATCCGTGGTGCTGACTCGTGAACCGGGGGGAACAGAGTTAGGAAAGGATTTGCGGGCATTATTATTGGAGAAGTCACCAAATAGGCCGATAGGGGAAGTTACGGAACTATTATTGTACGCTGCGGATAGGGCGCAACATATTGAAGAGGAATTAAAACCGAATTTAGCTACAGGGAAATTTATTTTGTGCGATCGCTATATTGATTCTACTATTGCTTATCAAGGTTATGGTAGGGGTTTAAATATGAGTATAATTAATCAACTCAATCAAATTGCTACGGGTGGTTTAGCCAGTGATTTAACGATTTGGTTAGATGTGGATGTGGAAGTAGGGCTATCGCGCAAACGTGGACAAGCTAAACTAGACAGAATTGAACAGGAAACAATTGCTTTTCATCGGCGGGTACAGCAGGGATATACGGAGTTAGCTGCATCCAATCCATCCCGAATTCTGCGGATAGATGGTAGTGGTAGTCAAGATTTTGTGCAACAAAGTATACAGGAAATTTTACAGCAACGCCTGTTTTCATAATTATGTTTTCGCCATTAATCGGACAACAGCAAGCGGTAGAATTATTAACTCAGTCCGTGAAACAACACCGAGTTGCACCTGCTTATATGTTTGTGGGTGCAGAAGGTGTGGGCAGAAGTTTAGCAGCAAAATGTTTTATTGAATTACTTTTTTCTAGTTCGATAAAACCTGATCAAATTCCCATTTTACACAATCGCATTCAGCAAAGAAATCATCCGGCTTTATTGTGGGTAGAACCAACTTATCAATATCAAGGACAAAGATTAACTCCAGCAGAAGCAGCAGAAAAGGGAGTTAAACGCAAAGCACCACCAGTAATTCGGTTGGAACAAATTCGAGAAATTACCCAATTTCTATCTCGGCCACCGTTAGAAGCAGCGCGAAATGTCATAGTTTTAGAACAAGCGGAAACTATGGCGGAATCTGCGGCAAATGCCTTATTAAAAACTTTGGAAGAACCGGGAAAAGCGACGTTAATTTTAATTGCCCCTTCCCCAGAATCTGTGTTACCAACTTTAGTATCCCGTTGTCAAAAAATACCTTTTTATCGTTTGGATACTGGGGCTATGACTCAGGTATTGACGCAAACAAGAAATGAGGAGATTTTGCAACATCCAGAGGTTTTGAATATAGCTGCTGGTAGTCCAGGAAATGCGATTTCATCTTACCAACAATTGCAAACTATTCCTAGCGAGTTTATTGCACAGGTGAAAAAAACACCAACATCTTATCGTCATGCTTTAGAATTAGGCAAGAAAATTGATAAGGAATTAGATACAGAAGCGCAATTATGGTTAATTGATTATTTACAACAATATTATTGGCAACAAATACATGAACCGAAAATTATTCAACAGTTAGAAAAAACTCGGAAATATTTACTTTGTTATGCTCAACCTCGTTTGGTTTGGGAATGTACCTTTTTAGCTTTGTTTCAGATATCGCAAATAAGTTAATTATGGGATGGACGAAAAAATTTAATTTATCGTTATCATTATGCTTCTGGAGTTCCCTTAAAAGATGAAGAATTAAGTCTCAAGGTAAAACCAGGCAGCGACAAAGAACAACGTCAAAAAGTCTTAACCGCTTGGTATCGTCAACAATTAAAAGCACAAATTCCCCCATTAATAGCTAAATGGGAAAAGGTAATTAATGTGAATATAAATGAATGGGGAATAAAAATCATGAAAAACAAATGGGGAACTTGCAATATTCAAGCTAAACGCATTTGGTTAAATTTAGAATTAGCTAAAAAAGATCCTCTCTGTTTAGAATATGTGATAGTCCATGAAATTACCCATTTATTAGAACGGACTCACGGGGCTAAATTCCAAGCTTTAATGGATAAATTTATGCCCAATTGGAGAATATATAAAGAACAATTGAACCGTTATCAATTGAATGAGGATTAAGTTATCATTAGTTTGTTGGCGTTGCTGTGGGAGTTGGTTTATTTTCCTGGGGTAATGCCTGTTTAACAACATTATCAGCAGCTTGTTTAAACATTGGTTCTAATTTATCACGCCAGTATTTAATATTAGGAAGCTTTTCAGGATGATCTCGATAAGCTAAAACCTGATCCCATTGACCATTATCAATAGCTTTATTAATATCATTAGCTAAAGCTTCAGCCTTTGCCCAATCACTTTGCCATTGATTAACAGTATCAACGGTTTCTTTAATACTAGAAACAGCATTTCCTGAAGTTGATTTTAGTAGAGAAATTGCCCCTTGCAAATCTCCTGATTCAAACTTTTGTCTAGCTTTTGCCACCGTTGTGGATTTATCTTCAGTCGGTGGTGTAGATACTTGAGGCTGGGGAGTTTCTACATTAGGTTTAACTGAAACTGAAGGAACAGGACGGGATGCAATTAAAGGACTATCATCTACAATTTGAATTGCCAAACCCTTATCCCGAACACAAGAAATCCATGTATCATTATTAGAAATAATATCAGAATGCGCCCAAGCCAAACGTCCAGATGAAAGTTTTACTTCTACCCAACCTCGCTTTGTTCGCTTACCCGTTACCTCAAATTCATTCGCAGCACCCAAAGTTTTCACGATATTATCAGAATTAATGGCACTGGGTTCAGAACGAATATTAGAATCAGCCTTAACTACAGCCAAACATTTATTTGTGGATTTGCTACTTTCTCCTGTCCAATTAACAGTTAAATTCTTGAAATTGGGAAATATATTTGTAAATAAAGCCGCCACACCACCTGCCAATAATATGCCAATTAATAAAGGTAAAGGATCAGGTTTATTAGATTCTTGGGGAATATATTGTTGAGGTGCAGGTTGAGAACGAAGATGATTAGCGGGAGAAACCGCCATTGTTTGCTGTGTAAATCTGGAAGCTAGGGTTTGAGGAGATTGATAAATAATTTGTGGAGACGTGGGAGGTTGGGAAAATTCCGGGGTGATATTCACCAACTCTCGACAAGCTTGCAGGGCTTCCGTTGCTGTTTGATAGCGTTCTTTGAAATGGTAACGCACCATCTTAGTTAAAATTGCTACTAATTCAGGATTAACAGGAATCAAGTGCTGCCAGTTAATTTCCCCTGTATCTGGGTCTTCTTGCAATTGACTAGCTGGGACTCCCGTTAATGCTTGAATAGCGATAATCCCTAAAGCATAAATATCACTATTAGGACGGGGTTTCCCTTGACCCTGTTCTGTAGGCATATAGCCAGGCGTACCAATAGCTACCGTAGCTGTTTGTTGTCCACCGACCATTATCAAGGGGGATCGTAATTGTTTAACTGCACCAAAGTCTACTAAAACTAATTTATAATCAGCCGCACGGCGAATAATATTATCGGGCTTAACATCGCGGTGAATCACACCTTCTTGGTGAACAAACTCTAGAATACTTAAAATTTCCAACAGCATTTGCATAACTTGGGATTCACTCCAAGGCTGTCCGGGGATAAGTTCTTCATTGAGAGTATGTCCATCAATAAATTCTTGGACTAGAAAAAATTCTTTATTTTCGTCAAAATAAGCTAAAAGTCTGGGTATTTGGTCATGGTTACTCAATTTTTCTAAAGTTTCCGCTTCACTATTAAACAGCCGTTTAGCAGTGGTAAAGATGTTAGAGTCAGAATTAGCTGGTTTTAGGTGCTTAACCACGCAGATGGGATTACCTGGCCGCCTGGTATCTTGGGCAATATAGGTTTGACCAAATCCCCCTGTCGCCAAGATGCGAATGACTTGGTAGCGATGATCTAGTAATTTTCCTATCATAATTTCCCTCCCCAACTTTACAGCTTAATTTTCCCGCTAGTAGTAAATATCTCCAAATTTCCCTTTCTGAAATCAGGTATCTTGAGAAAAGATTTAAATAAAAAGTATAGTTCTCTCATCAAATCAAATCGTTAATTTTGCTATCAGTATCCCTATTTACTAGCTATGCCACCTAAGATAACTAATTCTACCTCATGGGAACAAGCTGAAATCTTGATGCAACCTGCTTTTATTCGCGTGGTTGATAATATTCGCAAGCAGTTGGATATATCCAATTGGCAAGGGACTTACCAAGATGTGCTGACTTGGCCTGCTAATACTAATGATGATACAAAAGCTTTAGTCACTCACTTAGTGCAAGAAATAGAAACTGCAACACCAATACAAGCAGAGGAAATAAAAAAAACTCTGGCTAGTTTGCCCATGCCCCATCCAGGATATCACCTGCTTTTACAACGTCAACAGCAACAAGCAAATATAGATTTGTGGGATTTGTGTTATCAAGTATGTTTTCTGAATTATAGTCCAGAGAATCCAGCAGTTAATATTGATACTAGCTTAATTGATGAATATGGTGATGTAGATTGGCAACAATTAGAAAATAAAACTCAGAACTTGGTAAAACAGGTGTTTGCTAATTTACCCGCAGATTGAGTCTTATTGCCTACTACTAGGATTTTCTAGTTACAATCACTTTAGACATTAGCTAATTTTTTGCCATGAGATTGATTTCTGAACCAGCGATTTCTGTCAAAATTCACAAGATGAAACAACGGGTACGGTGGCAGCATCCGAGTATTTTACAGCAGGGAATTGACCAAACTTCTATGGTGATAGATGATGGCAGTGAAGAAAGTTCAGAATTTTCTTTTATGGTGATGGGTGATACTGGGAGTAAATCCCATTCTGGACATCATCCCCAACGGGAAGTTGCCAAAATGATGTTAAATCATGGTGATGATTGCCGGTTTGTGTTGCACACTGGTGATGTGATTTATATGGTGGGTTCTCGTGAATATTACCCAGCCAATTTTATTGCCCCTTATCGGGAATTTTTGGTTGGTGGTAATTACCCAGAAAATATTGCTTATGATCACATGATATTTAAGTTACCGATTTTACCAGTATTGGGTAATCATGATTATTATGATGTCCCTTTACTATATCGGTTGCTAACTGGCCCAACTTTATCTTTGCGGCAGATGTTTCGTTATAAAGATATTGAAATTGGTTGGCATGGCTCAAATCAAGGTGATGCTTATGCTAGAGCATTTTTAGATTATTTAGCGGCAGTTTCTCCAGCCGAGTTAGAACAGCATTTAAATCAGCATTATAATGCAAAAACTGATCAAGGTCGGTGTTTACGTTATCAACCGGGAAATTTTACTCGTTTACCTAATCGCTATTATACTTTTTGTTATGGTGGGATTGATTTTTTTGCCTTAGATTCTAATACTTTTAATACTCCAGATCCTTTACCCAATAATCAAGCTGGGGACAATTTCCGTCGGGAATTAGAAACCCGTCGTCAAGAAATTGATGCAGAAGAATTACAGATATTGACGAAGTGTGACAAACTAAATCCCGAAAACCCTGACGAAGCCGAACTAATAGCTGAACTTGGGGCAAAATTAGACCAAATTAATGAAGTCAAAATTGATATTGAAAAGCAATTAAAATCTCACACAAATACTAATATTGATTTTGAACAGTTGGCATGGTTAAAAGATAGATTGATTGCATCTTGGCAAAATTCAGCCGTTAGGGGACGAGTCCTATTTTTCCACCATCCATCTTATGTTACAGAAGGAAGTAAATGGAATCAAAGACAGACTTTAGCTGTCCGTCATCGTTTACGGGGGGTTTTTGATGAGGTAGCGAAAAGTTTAGGCAATATTACCCAGGAACGCCCATTAGTAGATATAGTATTTAGCGGACACGCTCATTGTTTAGAACATTTGCGGACAGTTAACACAGGACACGCCGATGCTCATATTAATTATATTATCTCTGGTGGTAGCGGTCGCCGTCTTCGTTCCCAACGCCAAGAAGGAGGAGAATTACTGGAAACCTTTACTAATAATAATAATCTTTCTATTCGCAAAGTTGCAGATTCGCTGTTGTATGTAGGACGGAGTGGTCATGGTTTTGAAAAAAGACAACCTTATTCTTGTGTGCGTGTGGATGTCAAGGAGGGTTTTCCTGCTAAGTTTATCATCACACCACTAGTTACAGAATTAGTTGCAGGAAAATGGTGTGAACAGCAATTAAAACCTTTGATAATTTAATCTTCTGAGTGGTGACGAATTAGGCAAATATTACTGCTATCGTAGTTGAAAACCGCAGATTAATTCAGAGTCTGCGGTTATTAATCATAAATCGGCATTGCTGATTAAGGGTATGAATTTTAGTTTCACGCAAAGGCGCAAAGGTAAGAGTTTTAAAGGTTCAATTTGGGAATTTCATACCTCAATATGGCTATCGCCACGCAGCCTATCAGCAACGCCCATAAATCTATGCTTGGGGAATCAAATTGGTAGTTTTATTAATACCATCCCAAACGATCCAGTTGATATCATTGGCTAAATTATCGGCATTATTAGTCACTTTGAAATAGAACTTGTCCCCATTTTTAAACTGCACAGCAAAATCAGCATTTTGGGCAAAAACAACTATAAAACCTCTATCCCGCAAGCAATACATTGCCCAATTTTTTAAAGATTGTTTCTGGGGTTCGTGGGGAATTGGTGGGTTAGTAATTACGTCTTCAATGACCTTTAATACTTTTTCCATTTTGGTATTTAATGAGGATCACAACGAATTTCAATCATAAACCCATCGGGGTCATAAAAGTACACTCCTCTACCAGTGGGACGGGAAACTGGGCCATAAGCAATGACTAGATTATTTTCTTGAATTACCGTCAATGCTTGATCAAATAATTCTGGATCAATATCAAACGCTAAATGATATGCTCTAGTAAAAGACTTACTAGGATCAGGATCTGGTGGTAATAATTCTGGTTCTCCAAATAAATCAATAATTGTCCCGTCGGGAGTGATAAAATTAGCGACTTTTCCCGTATTGACCAGTTCTATTAATGTTGCAGGTACTTCTTCTCCTGTGAGTTCGTGTAATCCTAAAATATGACCGTAAAAATGGCGAGATGCTACCATATCACGGACGTTAAAAGCGATATGATGGACTTTGCGGAGGTAGCCGTTGGGAATTGTCTTGTTATTCATCTTTGATAAGTGATAATTTTTAATATAAAGATATCAAAGATTATTAGCAAATATCAGCCAATAATATTTAGGGAAATTAACTAAGTCATTGAATACAAGAATAATCCCTCTTTTTGTAGGGAATTAAGGAGCGATGTTACAATAAACCTGATTCGTGCAAATACCTTTTTGGAGTTGAAAATGACCTTAGCAACCACAACCCCAGCAAAACCTTTAACAGACACAGAATTACAAAAAATTAACGCCTATTGGCGTGCAGCCAATTATCTCTCAGTCGGACAAATATACCTTCTCGACAATCCTCTACTGAGAGAACCCCTTAAACAAGAACACGTCAAACCTCGACTATTAGGACATTGGGGAACTACTCCAGGGCTAAACTTAATTTATGCCCACTTCAACCGAGTTATAAAAAAATACGATCTCAACGCAATTTACATAGCTGGGCCCGGACATGGTGGACCGGGAATTGTTGCCAATACCTACTTAGAAGGAACATATAGCGAATATTACCCCAACATCTCCCAAGATGCAGAGGGAATGCAAAAACTATTTAAGCAATTCTCCTTCCCTGGTGGTATTCCTAGCCACGTCGCCCCAGAAACCCCCGGTTCTATCCATGAAGGGGGAGAATTAGGCTATGCTTTAGTTCATGCTTACGGGGCAGTATTTGATAACCCTGATTTGATAGTTGCGGCGGTTGTCGGTGACGGAGAAGCGGAAACTGGACCCCTAGCAACTAGCTGGCATTCTAACAAATTTATTAACCCGGTTACTGATGGTGCGGTTTTACCAATTCTGCATTTGAATGGATACAAAATTGCTAACCCTACCGTATTAGCACGGATACCGCATGGGGAGTTAGAAAGCCTATTTATCGGCTATGGCTATAAACCTTACTTTGTTGAAGGTTCAGATCCTGCCGAAGTTCACCAAAAGATGGCAGCAGTATTAGATACAATCATTCCCGAAATTCAAAGTATCCAAAGAGAAGCGCGGGTACATGATTGCAAAGAAAGACCGCAATGGCCGATGATTGTTTTACGCACTCCTAAAGGTTGGACTGGACCCAAGGAAGTGGACGGGAAGAAAACAGAGGATTATTGGCGATCACACCAAGTTCCTTTTGCTAATGTTGTTGGTAATCCCGAACATCTGCAACTGCTGGAAGATTGGCTAAAAAGTTACAAACCCGAAGAACTGTTTAATGAAAACGGTCAACTGATTCCCGAACTCGCAGAATTAGCCCCCAAAGGTCAGCGTCGCATGGGAGACAACCCCCACGCTAACGGTGGAATTTTGCTGCGGGATTTGAAAATGCCTGATTTCTGCAACTATGCTGTAGAAGTAGCGAAACCAGGAACAGTTAACGCTGAAGCTACCAAAGTTACGGGTAAGTTTCTGCGTGACATTATGAAACTCAACGACGAAAGCCGCAACTTCCGGGTTTTTGGGCCTGACGAAACCGCCTCAAATCGTTTAGATCCTTTATTTGAAGTGACAAACCGCGCTTGGGATGCGGAAACTCTCCCGGAAGATGACCATTTATCACCGGACGGTCGAGTTATGGAAATCCTCAGCGAAACCACTTGTCAAGGATGGTTAGAAGGATATTTGTTAACAGGTCGTCATGGTTTCTTTTCCTGTTATGAAGCTTTTATTCACATCATTGATTCGATGTTCAACCAACACGCCAAATGGTTGAAAACAACTCGTCATATTACTTGGAGAAGACCAATTGCCTCTTTAAATTATCTTCTCACTTCCCACGTTTGGCGACAAGATCATAATGGTTTCTCTCACCAAGATCCTGGTTTTATTGACCACGTAATTAACAAAAAAGCCGAAATCATTCGTGTTTATCTGCCACCTGATGCTAACACTTTGCTATCAGTAACCGACCATTGTTTAAGAAGTCGGAATTATGTCAATGTGATTGTTGCCGGTAAACAACCTGCATTGCAATATTTAGACATGGATTCGGCAATTAAACATTGTACCAAAGGTTTAGGAATTTGGGAATGGGCAAGTAGTGATCAAGACAGTGAAACCGATGTAGTTATGGCTTGTGCTGGAGATGTTCCTACTTTGGAAACTTTAGCGGCTGTGGATATTTTACGGCAACATTTCCCAGATTTAAAAGTGCGGGTTGTGAATGTTGTGGATTTGATGACTTTACAGCCGAAGAGTGAACATCCTCACGGTTTAAATAGCAAAGATTTTGATACTATTTTCACAACTGATAAACCTGTGATCTTTGCTTTTCATGGTTATCCTTGGTTAATTCATCGTCTCACCTATCGGCATACAAATCATCAGAATATTCATGTGCGTGGTTATAAAGAAGAAGGAACAACAACCACACCTTTTGATATGGTGGTAATGAATGATTTAGATAGATTCCATTTAGTTATGGATGTGATTGACCGTGTCCCAAAATTAGGTTCTCAAGCAGCTTATGTGAAGCAAAAATTGCAAGATAAGTTGATTGAACATAAGCAATATATCCAGCAACACGGTGAAGATATGCCAGAAATCCGCGATTGGACTTGGCCATATTAGGATGAGAATGTAGAGACGTTTCCAGAAATGTCTCTACCTAATCAATGCGATCGCACAAAATCCTATCATCTTTCTCTACTCCATCGCTATTTTTGAGATAGTCCTTTACCCAATCACAAGCACTAACCAAAAGTGGATCTAGAGTCAGATTATCTAAATTCCACAAAATTACAGTATCGTCATAACTAGCCGTAGCCAGAGTCTTACCATTGGGGCTGAAGACAACACTTGCAAGGCTGTCCAGATGTCCACTGAAGGTTTGCAGTTCCTTGCCA
>NZ_VILB01000011.1:571280-800837 GCF_009712035.1 Anabaena sp. UHCC 0187
GAGTTTCACCATTGGGACTGAAGACCACACTTGTGACCTTTTTCTGATGCCCTGTGAAGGTTTGCAATGAGTTACCCTTTAAATCCCAGAGTTTGACAGTTTTATCATCACTACCAGAAGCCAGACGTTGCCCATCCGGGCTGAAAACGACACTTCTCACCCCTGCCTGATGCCCTGTGAAGGTTTGCAATGAGTTACCCTTTAAATCCCAGAGTTTAACGGTTTTGTCATTACTAGCAGTAGCCAGGGTTTCACCATTCGGGCTGAAAACGACACTTCTCACCCCTGCCTGATGCCCTGTGAGGGTTGGTAGTTCCTTGCCCTTTAAATCCCAGAGTTTGACGGTTTTGTCATCACTAGCAGTAGCCAAGATTTTACCATCGGGACTGAAGACGAAGGTATGGAAACCAAACTCGTCATCTTTGAAACTTTCCAGTTCCTGGCCCTTTAAATCCCAGATTTTGACGCTTTTGTCATTACTAAGAGAAGCCAGGGTTTTACCATTGGGACTGAAGATGACTCTCTTAACCGGAGCCTGATGTCTGTTAAAACTTTCTATTTCTTTACCGTTTTTTACATCCCAGATTTTGACAGTTGTGTCATCACTAGCAGAAGCAAGATACTTTCCATCTGGACTGAAGACGACACTTGTAACATTTTGCTGATGTTTATTGAAACTTTGCAATTGCTTACCAGTAGTTACATCCCAAAGCTTAACAGTTGTGTCATCACTACCAGAAGCAAGATACTTTCCATCTGGACTGAAGACGACACTTGTAACCTTTTGCTGATGTTTGTTCAAATTTTGCATTTGTTTACCCGTGGTTATATCCCAAAGCTTAACGGTTGTGTCATTACTAGCAGAAGCAAGATACTTTCCATCATAGCTAAATGCAATACTTGTTACCTCTTGTTGATGTTTGTTGAAATTTTGCAATTGTTTACCCGTGGTTACATCCCAAAGCTTAACAGTTTTATCATTACTGGCAGAAGCAAGATACTTTCCATCATGGCTAAATGCAATACTTGTTACCTCTTTTTGATGCCCGGTAAGAATTCGCAGTTTCTGTCCACTTTTGACATCCCAAAGGATAACAGTTTTATCATTACTGGCAGAAGCAAGATACTTTCCATCATAGCTAAATGCAATATTTTCTATTCCTTGCGTGTGTCCAAAGAGGGTTTGCATCTGCTTGCCGTTGGTTACATCCCAGAGGATGATAGTTGCATCATCACTAGCAGAGGCGATAATTTTACCATTAGGACTGAAGATCACGCTCTTAACCGAAGCCTCATGTTTGTTTAAGAGGTTACGCTCTCTTACCCCATAAATTACTTTCTGCAACGCTTTCATAACCAAGGGCTGGATTTCTTTTTTTTCTTTCAAGATATTTCCTGCCTTAATTACGGCGACAAGTGCATCTAAATCTTGATTATCCTCAAGGAGCGATAAGGAATATTGACTATTTGCTTCAGCTTGAGTGATTTCTGCTTGTTGTTTCTGATGCCAAGCCACCACCCCCAAACCAGTGCTAACAATCAAAGCCACAACTGCCCCACCAGCTACTCCCCAAGCAGTTCTAATTTCCCGACGGCGACGCGCTTCTTTTTCTTTTTCTTGGCGATGCCGTAATTCTACGCAAGCCGCAACGTAATCGGCCTCCATCTGGTTGAGAAAGCTAGTTTGTTTTGATAACACTTGGGCATCTTCTAATCTTCCCCCACGATGCACCAAATAACTTTCATCTTGTTGTTCCTTTTCCCACTCTAAAGCCGCTTGACGGATAGTTTCCCGTAACTGCAAATTGATGCGGTTTTCATCTAACCAATTCAGTAACCGATTCCAGTAGCGAATTAAAGCTTCATGGGCTACTTCTACTTCTTCCTGATTTGTAGACCCATCTATACTTGTTACCACCAATCGCGCTCCTTCACCTGCTAACCGGTTCACCAATTCCTTAATCAGTGCTGGATCTCCACCGACAGGTACTAGTTCCTCTAACAAAACTCGTCTGCGTGTATCCCGGCGGGTTTCTCCCTGGAGGGCATTTTCATCTAAGCGGGTTAAACGAATAAATATATTTTTGACTTGATCTTGCTCTGGAGGTGACAAAGTATTATAAACATCATCAGCAGTTTGAGAAATTGCCATCCTTACGCCACCAATTGCTTCATATTCCCCAGACAGCAACCATCTGCCATGTCGCCGCTTCCACAATTCTAATAGTGCGTGTTGGAGCAGTGGCATCGCTCCCGGTTCCCCTTGAACATCATCAAGAATTACATTGCTCAACCCGGCTTCAAAACGTAAACCCACCTGAGCAGATTGCATTTCCATCGCTTTGCGTAGTTCGGCTGTGTCCATTGGTCCAATTAGTTTTTGCCTAACTTCCATCACATCTTTGAGATTGCGGTAGGTAGCACACTCACCCCAAAAATCTGCCCGCATGGTGATGACAACTTTTTGCTGTTGAGCAAGAGTTAAAATTTTTTGAATGAAATTAACCCGGACAAGTTCATCTGTACAGAGGGTAAATAATTCTTCAAATTGGTCAATAATTAGAATTAGAGGTTGCCCTGGAACTTGTGAATGATGAGTTTGTAGTTGTTCCAGGGGGTTACTACTCGGTGTCATATATGACACAATTAAACCCCGCTCTTGCTTTTGGAGAGCCGGAATCAATCCTGCTAATACCACTGATGATTTACCACTACCAGAAGCCCCTAATACAGCTAAGAAGTTATGCTCAGTCAGCTTTTCTTGTAATTGGGCAATGATTTGCTCACGCCCAAAGAAAAACTCGCGGTTTTCCTCCCGGAAAGGGTACAAGCCCAGGAAGGGACAACGGGGATCATAAGCGGGTGGTTGTTGACCTAATGCCAGGGCGTTAAAACTAATATCAAGTATTTCCTCACAGAAGTTATTTACCTCCTCTAATAGCTGCTCTCGTTCCTGACGGGCTTTTTTACTCAAAGCGGCCACATCTGCCCCCAAACTGGTTTCTAGTTTTTGGGCAGTCGTCTCAAATGTTAGTTGTAGTGTTGGCGCTCTTTGTGGGATTAATGCCTCTAAACGTTCTAAACCATCATGAATTTCGGCGTTAGTTAGTTTTCGATCCAGTTGGTCACTAAATAAGAGTCGTCCACCTAAACGGCTAAATAATGCGGGAACTGTAATGTCACCGCGCTCTGCTAGGGAAGCTGTAGCTTCATGTAAGGCGGAGTCTACTTCTCCTGATGCTTTGAGTTGTTTATAAAAGTTTTGGGCGAGTATTTCCGCTGTTTTGATGGTGACTTTTTCGGTCATGGCTACTACCGCAGGCATTCCCAAATCTCGAACTAATCTTTGCCCTAGTCCGCCTAATGATCCTTCAGCATCGGGACTGGCACTTTCGCAAGTACAAAGAAAGGTGAGGTGCGGCAGCCCTTTAGCTCCACGCAGAGAGCGCAATCTGTCTATGAGTCGCGTTGCGGTGATTGCTTCTAGTGTATTATCAGCTTTTGACCAGTAGACAATGGTTTCACCATCATCCATAACTCTACCGTGACTGACAAAGTGCAGTAAGGTATATTGTTTTGTGCGATCGCTAAGTTGGCTACACAGTTCGTCTAGTGTTGGTAAACCAATTGCCCCTTCAACAGTTGCCAGGACATCACAAGGGATTTCCCCCAATGCAGACTTAACACTATGAACACTGGCTTCAACATCAAAATTGCCTAATTTATATTTTTGGGAGTTGCTGGGACTAGATACCAACACCAAAGCCCGCAAATCTCGTCGGCCAATGGCAGGAAAGCGACGGTCAGTAATGGCAGGAATATAGAAAGAAAATGGTACTCGCTGATTGATTGCTAATAACTCCCATTCACCATCTATGGGAGCGCACAAGTTTTGCCAATGTAAGGTTCTTAATTCTGGATCTGATGCTTCAATAAATAGCAATACTCTCAGGGCTTCCTCACTTTCCCGGAGCGCACCGACAAAGGCATCACGGACATCATCTCGAAATAGCTTTTTCCCTATTAATGTACCGTAGTTTTTATGCTGTCCTAAAAGACTGATTAGTTGTTGAAAATTCTCAGTAGTTAGTTCGAGACTACCTTCTGAGCGTAATGGCAGGAGTTCACCAGAACGGCTGTTTTCTACGACAATTGGCCAGTTATCCCCTGATTTGCGCTGAATGGTAATCTCAAACGTATTCATTACTTATTCCTAATTTTTTTGTTAACTCAGTTTTTTCAAAGCTTCCAAGAGACTCATGACACCTGAAATTGCCGCCTCAAGTTTTTCCTTCCGGTCAACAGCAGATTGATCTACAGTCTTGACTAACTGCTCTAGTGCTTGGTTCAAATTTGTCTGGGCTTGTTTGATGGCGGTAGCATCCCCAGCTTCAACCGGAGTTTCTGGGGTCGCAGATATGGTCAGATGTATTTTGTCGATCACAGGGCGATCGCCTGTATGATTGTCACCTACAACTAGCCGCACTGCCGGATCTCCGATAATCGCATAACTGCGAGCATCGTTGTTTGCTGTCCACATTCCCGCCAAACTCTCAGGATTAGCAGTCGCACCGAATTTGATTTCTTCCAGTTCCACACTCAAATCAGAAGAAAGCTCGGCATAGCGTTCATTGAAAAATTCAACAGCCGAACCCACAGGATGACCCTCTAAGAGTCGCTTCAGGGTACTCTCAAATACTGCCAATTGCTTCCCTGTTCTCTCCCACACAAAAGAGCAACCCCAAGCTCGCTCCACATGACCAATTACAGCTAAAGCACCGCCATTGGGATGGCTCAATAATCGCTTAGGTAACTGTGCCATAAAAGCATGGGGCGCGATTTCCAACCTTTCATTTGAGCCTTTTTTGTGGGCGAATTCATCAAGTTTGGGTGTTCCAGCCCCGTAACAGGCAAAATGAAAGGCAATTAACCCTAACAGACGAGCATCTTCCCCAACATCATCCGCAGAAAAATAAAACTCTTCTGGTATCGGTTTACCACGCCACTGCATTGGCCCTGGCCAGTCTTGACACAATAATGCCCCTTGGTGGCGTAATTGTCGCTCATCTCCATTAGGAAAACCCATGCCATGACTAGCGGTAAATAACAGGGCAGGTGTTTCCTCACCTCCTAACAGTTTTCCCAGTCTTGCTTTCGTGGCTTCCTGGGCAATTAAAGTGTCTACAGTCCAATTCTGATCTTTTTGGTCTTCTAGCATCCATGCTGCTAGAGGTTGAATCAAATTCTTCGCACTGAGTTGAGTAGCTGCATCACCACTAGTTTGTACCCCAAAGAAACTAGCCCGGCGAGGCAAAGAAAAGCCTTGAGTTTCAGCCTGGACGACGCTGCGAGCATATTGGGCATACTCTTCTACCGTATCGAAGTAAATCCGACCCACCGCATACTGCACATCAAGTTGGTACTGAAAACGATAGGGAATGGTTTC
This sequence comes from Anabaena sp. UHCC 0187, assembly GCF_009712035.1. Classification (GTDB taxonomy): domain Bacteria; phylum Cyanobacteriota; class Cyanobacteriia; order Cyanobacteriales; family Nostocaceae; genus Dolichospermum. The sequence continues at coordinate 576,727 of NZ_VILB01000011.1, forward strand.
TGGATCACCGACAATCAGCAAATAATAAGGCATTTTGTCGGGATCGGCTGGGCCTGGACCGACTCCATGACGGGACAAAAATGTATTTTTCGACTCACCAGGACGATAACCTTTGGGTCCGGTATATTCCTGATAATAGTTTTCTTGATTTTTTGTAGCTTGCTGTTGACGATGGTTTAACAGTTCTTGCAGTGCTTCCTTAATTGCTGGATCAGCATTATAGGCAAAAATAACTCCCCAACCCGTTTCTGCCAGATTTTTAGGATCTACTCCTTCTATGGGTGCAAAGTCAGGTTCTAAACCTTTGACGTGCAAATCCTTTTTTTTGAGTTCACTTAGTTCAATAGGGTCAAACTCTTCACCTTGAGCAATTTTGGCAATTTGTTCGGCTGTTAAAGGAGGTAACAAGTATTCTCCTGAAGCCCCATTAATCCCATTCGTATATAGCTCTTCTGTTTCCATTTTGTTGAGATTCTATTTTTTATTTTTTGTGTGGTTTGCTTAACTAACTAGGGCTGCTGACCAAACAGCATGAGCTACTTCCGGTTTATCAATGGCGTTATGTGCGCCAGTAAACAGGTCTGGCTTCGGTACAGTAATATATTTGCTACTTTCTAGGTTGTAGATTTTACCAGATTGAAAATCGTAACTTTCGGTTTGGCTCAACATATCCATGTTGGTGATATCTAATTCTTCGCCTTGGATGCCATAGACACCAATACCCCCAACACCGGGATAGGTGATTGTCGTCACATCAAAGTTGATATCTTGTCCCCCCATCATTCCCAGTTTTCCTGCTGCTGGATAGGCATTTTTAACAGCAGTATCTTGTTGAGATTGGGTAGTAATAATCGGGCCGTTAACTTTACCTTCGGCAATAATTGGGTGAAAGTAACCAACAAGATTGTTTCTATAAGGAACTTTGGCACTATAAGACCACAGTGAGACAGCCCCCTGAATTAATGCCAGAGAATTAACAGGACGAGTCAACTTATTATTGTCTTTTGTCCCGGCGACAATGGCAGAGACAACAATAGTCCCAAAGCTATGCCCCATTAAGTGGAATCGCACTTGCTCATCGGCTACTTGTTGCAATTTGTTTAACAAGTCAAAACCTCTGGTTTGTCCTATTTGCCGAGCCAGGTCTTTCATTTTCCAGAAAGATAACAATCTAGGAACTTGTAAAAATAAATCCGATGCGGATGCCATGATATCTTCGATGCCAAAGCTGACATCTCCAGATTGGTCTTCTAATGCGGCTTGATATATAGTTTCCGGATCATCTAAATTCAAAGGTTCAGTTTCGCTCCACTCAGGGTTATTTTCATCTGCCCTGGTTAAGGATGCTTCTTGAATCAATACCTGGTAAGCTGTCAGAACTTCTGGTGGTAAGTTTTCTGGTGGAGTGTCATACTCAATCCCCGCCGTAAAAATCGTTCTCAGTGCCTCTCTAGTGGCTTCCGTGTCTGAAACTGCACAGGCATAATCATCAATCAATGCATTCAATGGAGATTCTTCGGTTGTATCAAAGGAGGGAACTAGAGCATCTAAGTTTTCATTACCCCAGGGTTTACTTGGCCAATGCAGCCCAATTAATAACGGATTAAATCCCGGTCGGTGCTGTCGCATTTTTTCCAGATCAGCTTTGTTGTTGAACATAGCTGCAATCCAATTTTGGTATTGTTTTTTGGCGGCAGGAATGTCACCCATCCAACCATGACTCATGATAAAAACATCTGTAATTGGCTGACTGGGTAAAACATTTAGGAGTTCTTGGCTGAGTAAGTTGCCATTTTCTAGACGTTCTTTTCCTGTCTGATCAAAACAAATCAAAAAGTATTTTAAGGAAGTACCTGGTACTTGTTCGATAGGCATGAGTTAATCCTTATACTATAATATTCGTTACGAATTATACTATATTAGTGGAGCAATTACAAATAATACTGCGATTTTATTAATGATAAATATAACTGAGTATCCAATGATTACTAATAACTAATGACTAAACCTTAAAATATGCCAGTTAAATTAACTTTATGCCTTTTGCGACTGTAAGAATCAGCTAAGTCAGACTAGAATTAACCGGGCCAGTTAACCTTTGCTGAAATTCCCAACACAGGAGGTTTAATTTTGACGAAGTTGAAAATTGGTATTAATGGATTCGGTCGAATTGGTAGACTTGTGTTACGTGCTGGTCTTACTAATCCCAATATTGAATTTGTGGGAATTAATGATTTAGTTCCCCCCGACAACCTTGCTTATCTTCTCAAGTACGACTCCACACACGGGAGATTGAAAAGCAAAGTTGCAGCCAGAGAAGACGGGATTGTAATTGACGGTCATTTTGTCCCTTGTGTATCCATGCGAAATCCCGCAGAATTACCTTGGGGTAAATTGGGTGTAGATTATGTTGTTGAATCTACAGGACTGTTCACAGATTACGCTGGGGCGGAAAATCACCTGAAAGCAGGTGCAAAGCGGGTTGTGATTTCTGCACCAACAAAAGAACCTGAAAAGGTAAAAACAATGGTCATGGGTGTAAATCATCACCTATTTGACCCAGCCAAAGACTTAATTGTCTCCAATGCTAGTTGTACTACAAATTGTTTAGCACCTATTGCTAAAGTCATTAATGATAACTTCGGTTTAGCTGAAGGGTTAATGACTACAGTTCACGCTACAACAGCCACTCAGCCCACGGTAGATGGTCCCAGTCGTAAAGATTGGCGCGGTGGACGAGGTGCGGGTCAAAATATAATTCCCTCCGCTACAGGGGCGGCTAAAGCGGTGGCTTTGGTATTACCAGAATTGAAAGGTAAGTTAACTGGTATGGCGTTGAGAGTCCCTACTCCTGATGTCTCCGTAGTTGACTTAACTTTCAAAACTACAAAATCTACAACTTACAAAGAAATCTGTGCAGCCATGAAAAAAGCTGCGGAAGGTAATTTAGCAGGTGTGTTGGGTTACACCGATGAAGAAGTAGTATCTACGGATTTTCAAGGTGATGACCACTCTAGTATTTTCGACGCAGGGGCAGGAATTGAACTCAATGCCAATTTCTTCAAAGTTGTCTCCTGGTATGACAACGAATGGGGTTACTCCAACCGCGTCATTGATTTAATGTTGTCAATGGCCAAGAAAGAAGGATTGATTTAGGATATTAGTGATTGATAATACTCCGCATTCATTGTAAGATTATCCATCTTCTTCCTTCTTCCTTCGTGTTCTTTGCTTCTTCGTGGTTCATTTAATCCATATTCTCCATGGGCTTAACGGGGTGTGCTACTTTACCGTTACTCCTTACATACTTATGCGTCGCACTAAAATTGTTTGTACTATTGGACCTGCTACATCTTCACCTGAGAAATTAGAAGCTTTGGTGAGGGCGGGAATGAACATGGCGCGTTTGAACTTTTCTCATGGTGCTTATGAGGCTCACGCCGAGGTTTTTCATCATCTGCGGCAGATTAGCAAAGATTTACACAAGCCCATTGCCATTATGCAGGATTTGTGTGGTCCAAAGATTCGGTTGGGGAAATTACCACCGGAAGGACTAATGTTAGAAGCTGGGACTGAGGTAACATTTCTCCTACAAGAGAAGGGCGAAAATATTGACGAGTTACCCTTACCTCTACCCACATTATTCGCCATGATGCGATGTGGTGAACCGATGTTAATTAATGATGGTCGGGTAAAATTAACTGTTACCAGTCGTGACGCTGATAGAATTCGCGCTCATGTGAATATTGGCGGTTTGATTTCTTCCCACAAAGGTGTGAATTTACCTGCAACTCCTTTACCTGTAAGTTCGATTACAGAAAAGGATTTAATGGATTTACGTTTTGGGATACAATTAGGAGTAGACTGGGTTGCAGTTTCCTTTGTGCGATCGCCCCAAGACCTCGAACCCGCACGCCGCATGATTGAAGGCGCTGGCTCAAAAATTCGTCTCATTGCCAAAATTGAACGGGCGGAAGCAGTAGAACAGCTAGATGCTATCATTGCAGCCGCTGACGGTATTATGATTGCTCGTGGGGATTTAGGGGTGGAAGTACCTATCTATAAAGTCCCCCTGATTCAAAAAGACATTGCCCGTCGTTGTAATCAAGCTGGTAAACCTGTGATTACAGCTACTCAAATGTTAGAGTCTATGATTAGCGCCCCCGATCCTACTCGCGCTGAAGCCACGGACGTTGCTAACTCGATTTTCGATGGTACAGATGCAGTTATGTTGTCTGGAGAAACTGCAATGGGTGACTATCCGATTGCGGCTGTCCAAATCATGCACAATATCGCCTTACAAACAGAAACAGCGCTACAAGAGGGAAATAGACATTCTTGGATTCCTGAAGCTGGTAGTCTCTCTGTCACAGAATCAGTATCTCAATCTGTCTGTCGCATTGCTTATGAAACAGGCGCTAAAGCGATTCTCTGTAATACTTCATCAGGAAGTACAGCTAAACTGGTTTCTAAATACCGTCCCAGCACCCCAATTATTGCCCTGACTTCCGACTGTACCACTTACCGTCAATTAGCTTTATCTTGGGGTGTAGAACCCTTACTTACTCAACCTGTTCACAATGCTGAAGAAATGTTTGTGAATGTGGTAGATACTGTTGTCGAAAGTGGTTTAGTCCAGGAAGGAGACAAGGTTGTCATTACCTCTGGTGTCCCCATTGGTCAATCTGGAACAACAAGTTTAATTAAAGTGCATTCTATTGGACAGCCAATTATGGCATGACGCATCTAAAATGGGTAGTTGGTAATGGGTCATTGGGAATTGGGGATTGGGAATTGGTAAATATTTTTACCTCTTACCTCTTGCCTTTTGCCTCTTGCCTATTCACTGACCACTAACAACTAACAACTGACCACTGACATTGGAGTATGTTATGCCTAAGAACTTACTAGAAGCACTACGGGCAGTAACCGTTGTGGTAGCAGATACCGGAGACATCCAATCAATTGAACAGTTTAAACCTCAAGACGCTACTACCAATCCCTCACTGATTACCGCTGCGGCACAAATGCCGGAATATCAGGATATTGTTGATCAAACTTTACTCAAAGCCAAGAAAGATGCGGGTGCTGGTGCTAGTCAAGACCAGGTAGTATCTCTGGCTTTTGACCGCTTGGCGGTATCTTTTGGATTGAAAATTTTGCAAATTATTCCCGGTCGTGTTTCTACAGAAGTAGATGCTCGGTTATCCTATGATACAGATGCAACTGTAGCTAAGGCACGGGATTTAATCGCTCAGTATAAAGCTGCTGGTATTTCTAAAGAACGGGTTTTGATTAAAATTGCCTCTACTTGGGAAGGTATCAAAGCTGGGGAAATTTTGGAAAAAGAAGGTATTCACTGTAACTTAACTTTACTATTTGGTCTGCACCAAGCGATCGCCTGTGCGGAAGCTGGTATCACTTTGATTTCTCCTTTCGTTGGTCGAATTCTTGACTGGTACAAAAAAGATACTGGCAAGGATAGCTACCCCGCAGCGGAAGATCCAGGTGTATTATCTGTGACTACCATTTATAACTACTATAAAAAGTTTGGTTATAAAACTGAAGTAATGGGCGCTAGTTTCCGCAATATCGGCGAAATTACAGAATTAGCTGGTTGCGATTTGCTGACTATTTCTCCAGGGTTGTTAACAGAATTGCGAAATACTGTCACCGAATTACCCCGCAAACTTGATCCCGCTAAGGTAGCAAATCTATCAATTGCCAAAATCTCTGTTGATAAAGCTACTTTTGATCAAATGCACAATGCTGACCGCATGGCTTCTGATAAACTCGCAGAAGGTATTGATGGTTTCACCAAGGCTTTGATTTCTTTGGAAAAACTATTGGCTGAAAGATTAGCTAGTTTATAAAGTGAAAAGGTAACTGCTTAATCATTAGATAATGGGTAATTAGTAAAATTTTTACTTTTTACTAATTACCTACTAGAGCATTTCCCAGTTTCATGAGGTACAAGAACCTCACCCCCAACCCCCTCCAATATCAAAAATTTATCCTTTTCTTCCCCCCGTTGCGGGGGGAGTGAGGGGGGTGCGATGATGCACCTCATATAATTGGAAACCGCTATCTACTTCTGGATAAGGAAAATACCGAAAACCCTTGAAGGGGTGTCCGACTCAGGAGGACACCCCTTTGCTTCAGCCAAGGGATGAAGGCTAGTTGCAGGATTTATCCTGCACTAACATTTTGTATATTTTGTATATATTGTATAATAAATGCAGGTTGAAACCAAATCAAATTGATTATTCAAAATTGAATCAATGCTAGTCCTAGAATACAAAGTTAAAGGTAAACAAAATCAATATAACGCCATAGAAGATGCTATCCATACCACTCAATTCATTCGTAATAAAGCGATCAGATAAACGCCGCAGTTAATATTCTTAATCTAGCAAAAAATAGGGGAGGGCATCCCCGAATCAACGCTATAGGAGTTGAAACCGCTACTCTGCTTGGTGACTCAGCGCTGTCTTGGGGTTTTCCCCCATGAGCGACTGAGGAACCCGTAAGGGTGTGAGCATGGTTGAGCAAGTTTTGACGGTGAGTGTAGAATCCCCGTGTCTTTAGACCGGGGAGTGTCAAGAAAAAATATTCAAAGCGGTTAAAACCGCACGAATTGTTTCCCTCTCAGCACTAACAGTGACTGAGTTTTCCATTTACCGCGAGGTCTTATGAGCTTAATTTTACTAATTGAAGATGAACCTCAAATTCTGTTAAATCTTCAGGAGATTTTAGAACTAGGAGATTTTACTGTTATTACTGCTCCAAACGGTAAAATCGGCTTAGAATTAGCTAAAAGCAAATATCCTGACTTGATTATCTGTGACATTATGATGCCAGGTTTAAGTGGCTATGACGTGTTAACAGAATTGCGACACGATCCTAAGTGTGCTGATATCCCGCTGATTTTTCTCACTGCTAAAATTGAACGCAATGATTTACGTCAAGGTATGAGTTTAGGCGCTGATGATTATATTACCAAACCTTTTGAGCCTTTTGAAATTTTACAAGCAGTTAAGGCGCGTTTAGAAAGACATTCAATTTCAAATCAGGTATATCTGAAAGAATCTCATAAATCAAAAGCACTCCAACAGGAAATAAAAAAAAATCGGACTGAATTACAAAACTCCCAGGAGTTGGCACACATCCGAGGTAATCTCTTAGAGAAATTCTCAGAGGACTTACGCAATCCACTTTCTAAGATTAATATGGCAATTTATATGATCAAACAAGCTAAAAATGATGAAGATCGGGATAAATATCTAGCAATTTTAAAAGAAGCATACACCCAGGAACTAGATATATTGAACGAAATGGATAGCTTGCAGGAATTACTAACTTCTGAAAATACAAAGTTGCTGCGAAATTACAAATTACTGTAATCTATCCCATCTAATACCAGAAATATGAAAATACTCATCCTTAATGCCGGTTCTAGCAGCCAAAAGAGTTGTCTGTATGAGATTACAGACTCTCTTCCTACCCTAGCACCCCAACCCCTGTGGGAAGGAAAAATTAACTGGACTCAAGACCAAAATCAGGCGGAAATTACAGTTAAAACTGCTACTGGTGCAACACTGCAAGAAACCATTGCTGGTGATTCTCGCCAGGGGCAATTTGCGTATTTGCTGTCTACTCTCGTACATGGTTCAACTAAGGTAATTGATAATTTATCCGTGATAGATGTGGTGGGACATCGAGTAGTTCATGGTGGTAAAGATTACCAAGAAGCTGTAATAATTACGGAAGAAATTAAACAGGCGATCGCTCATTTATGCAATCTCGCCCCAGCACACAATCCAGCAGCTTTAGCTGGTATCGAAGCCATAGAAAAAAGTTTGGGCGATGTGAGTCAAGTCGCAGTTTTTGATACCGGATTTCACCGCACCTTACCCGATGCCGCCGCTATCTATCCGATTCCCTATGAGTTAGTAGAGCAAGGTATTCGCCGTTACGGCTTTCATGGCATCAGCCATCAGTATTGTGCTAACCGAGCAGCAGAAATTCTGGGTCAAGATTTATCATCTCTGCGGTTAATTACTTGTCATTTAGGTAATGGTTGCTCCTTAGCCGCCATTAAAAATGGTTGTAGTATTGACACAACCATGGGATTTACGCCCCTAGATGGTTTAATGATGGGTAGCCGCAGCGGTTCAGTTGATCCAGGGATTTTAATTCATTTATTACAGCAGTATAATTACTCTAGTCAAGAACTAGATGATGTATTAAATAAATGTTCTGGATTAAAAGGTATTTCTGGAATTTCCAGCGATTTAAGGGAGGTGATAGCCGCCAAAGAGCAAGGTAATCAACGCGCCCAACTGGCTTGGGATATCTACGTACATCGCTTACGGGCTGGTATCGGGGCAATGCTCGCTAGTTTAGCAGGTTTAGATGTTTTAGTCTTTACCGCCGGAGTAGGAGAAAAATCCCCAGGAATCCGTCAAGCTGCTTGTGAAGCCTTTGAATTTTTGGGGCTGAAAATTGATTTAGAGAAAAATCAACAACAACCTATTGATATTGATATTGCTACACCTGATTCAACTGTGCGAATATTAGTCATAGAAACCCAAGAAGATTGGGCAATAGCTCAACAATGTTGGAAATTACTGCAACAATAATTTAGGAGTCAGGAGTCAGGAGTCAGGAGTCAGGAGTCAGAAAGAAGAAAGAAGAAAGAAGAAAGAAGAAAATTCCCCAGTCCCCAATCCCCAGTCCCCAGTCCCCAGTCCCCAGTCCCCAGTCCCCAATCCCCAGTTCCCAATCCCCAGTCCCCAGTCCCCAGCTATGTTTTTATCTCGTGAAGCTATTACCACACCCTTAATCGCTTGTTTGTGTATTGTCAGCATTAGCTTAATGCAAATACCAAAACTGCAAACACTATTAATTAGTAAACAATCTATTTCCGGAGAAACTCTGGAAAAAGACCTCAAAAAAGAAAGTCTCCGCTTAAACTTACTCCAAAACTTCCCCAGTTTTAGTTATAAAAACCTGATTGCAGATTGGGTATATATTGATTTTTTGCAATTCTTTGGCGATGATCAAGCTAGAGACCAAACAGGGTACAGTCTTAGTCCAGAATATTTTGAAGTGATTTTAGGACGTGACCCACGTTTTTTAGAAGCTTATCTAGGACTTTCTGTAAGTACCTCTTTATACGGTGGGATGCCAGAAAAGTCTATAGCTTTAATGGATAAAGGATTAAAATCTTTATCCCCACAATTACCACAAAAATCCTACTATATCTGGCGTTATAAAGGCACAGATGAATTATTATTTTTAGGTAATGCTCAAGCAGCACAAATATCTTTTCTCAAAGCCGCAGAATGGGCAAACACTTATACTGATGAAGACAGTAAACAAGTAGCATTTATTTCTCAGAAAACTGCGGAATTCCTCAGTAAAAATCCTGATAGCAAATCAGCCCGAATTTCTACATGGATGATGGTTTTAAACAATAAAGTAGACGAAAAAACTCGCAAACGAGCAATTCGGGAAATTGAAGCTCTCGGAGGTGAGGTGGTTACTAATCCCGACGGCACAAGCAGTATTAAATTACCAGAAAAAGATTGATTGGGGACTGGGGACTGGGGACTGGGGAATTTTCTTCTTCTTCCTGACTCGGTGACTCCTAACTTCTGACTCGGTGACTCCTGTTAAGAATGGTTAGAATAGAACTCCTACTATCCTCACATTTTCAACCTGCGGGGGATGGGGGATTATTTTTATCATGACAGGAGGATTATTTTAAGATATCTTAAGATAAGTTAACATAATTATCATAATGTCATCTCTCTTAGAGAAGCTCAGTATAAGCAGCAACAAAGTACAGGAGAATCAACATCGGTGAATAATAAAAGATGGAGAAATACGGGGCTGTACGCGCTCCTTTTTATAGTTGTCATTGCTCTAGGAACAGCATTTTTTGACAAACAGCCTCAAAGTAGAGAAACATGGCGCTACAGTCAGTTTATCCAAGAAGTTGAACAAGGCAAGGTTGAGAGAGTCAGTTTAAGTTCTGACCGTTCTACAGCCCTGGTAACACCCAAGGACGGAAACAAAAAGATCGTTACCTTAGTGAACGACTCAGATTTAATCAACACTTTAACAGCGAAAGGTGTTGATATTGCCGTATTACCTCAAGCAGACGAGGGATTTTGGTTTAAAGCCCTCAGCAGCTTATTCTTCCCTGTATTGCTGCTAGTTGGTTTATTTTTCCTTCTCCGTCGCGCTCAAAGTGGTCCTGGTAGCCAAGCCATGAACTTTGGTAAATCTAAAGCCAGAGTGCAAATGGAACCCCAAACCCAAGTGACATTTGGGGACGTTGCGGGTATTGACCAAGCCAAATTAGAACTAAATGAAGTTGTAGACTTTCTGAAAAACGCTGATCGCTTTACCGCCATTGGTGCAAAAATTCCTAAAGGTGTACTTTTAGTAGGACCTCCTGGTACTGGTAAAACCCTCCTCGCGCGGGCTGTTGCTGGGGAAGCTGGTGTTCCTTTCTTCTCAATTTCTGGTTCTGAATTTGTAGAAATGTTCGTTGGTGTGGGTGCTTCCCGCGTCCGCGATTTATTTGAACAAGCAAAAACCAACGCTCCTTGTATCGTCTTTATTGATGAAATTGACGCGGTAGGTCGTCAACGGGGTGCTGGTTTAGGTGGTGGTAACGACGAACGGGAACAAACCCTTAACCAATTGCTGACCGAAATGGACGGCTTTGAAGGTAACACCGGTATTATTATTATTGCTGCTACCAACCGTCCTGATGTCCTAGACGCGGCTTTATTACGTCCTGGTCGTTTTGACCGTCAAGTTGTGGTAGACCGTCCCGACTACGCTGGTAGAAGTGAAATCCTCAGAGTTCACGCCCGTGGTAAAACTTTATCTAAAGATGTAGACTTGGATAAAATCGCCCGTCGGACTCCTGGTTTTACCGGTGCAGATTTATCTAACTTACTCAATGAAGCGGCAATTTTAGCCGCCCGTCGGAATTTAACCGAAATTTCGATGGATGAAATTAATGATGCAATTGACCGTGTATTAGCAGGGCCCGAAAAGAAAGACCGGGTAATGAGCGAAAAGCGCAAAACTTTGGTTGCATACCATGAAGCTGGTCATGCTTTAGTTGGGGCTTTAATGCCTGACTATGACCCTGTGCAAAAGATTAGCATTATTCCCCGTGGTCGGGCTGGTGGTTTAACTTGGTTTACTCCTAGCGAAGACCGTATGGACACTGGTTTATACAGCCGCGCTTATTTGGAAAATCAAATGGCTGTGGCTTTAGGTGGTCGTCTCGCTGAAGAAATTATCTTTGGTGAAGAGGAAGTGACGACAGGTGCTTCTAACGATTTACAGCAAGTCGCACGGGTAGCTAAACAAATGATAACTCGGTTTGGCATGAGCGATCGCTTGGGTCCAGTTGCCCTGGGTCGTCAACAAGGAAATATGTTCCTGGGTCGAGATATTATGTCAGAACGCGACTTCTCAGAAGAAACCGCTGCTGCTATTGACGAAGAAGTTCGGAAGTTAGTAGATACTGCTTATATTCGGGCTAAAGAAGTTTTAGTTAATAACCGCAAGGTTTTAGATGAAATTGCTCAAATGCTGATTGAAAAGGAAACCGTTGACGCTGAGGAATTGCAAGAAATCCTTGGTAATAACGATGTAAAAATGGCTGCTTTTGCGTAATTTCTCTTAAACATTGAATTAGGGTAATTCTGGATTTTCTAGAATTACCCTAATTTTTTGACTTTATAAGCATTAAAAGCATTAACTCAAATGATTCTCTAACAAAGACGCTATAGTCTCTGGATGAACTTTCTTATACTGCTTTTTACCTAACATCAAAACACAATTGGGGGCGCTGCTACAGCGTTTTTGACAATTAGTATGTTCAATTGTCACTTTATCAGATAAACCATGATCGCCCAAAGTTTTTTCTAAGTCCGATAATAACCCCTTTCCACCCCGTTTCAGACAACCAGATTTTTGACAAACCATAATCTTGGGTTTAGGTTGGGGAAGTTGCTGTTTGAGCAGACAAAAACCAACTGCTTGGATTTGATAAGCTTCCAGTTTTAATTTATTATTACGGGGGTTTAATTTACTAATAGCATCTATATGAATTTGTTCACCAGGGACTAAAGATAAACCTAGAGAACAACGTAAATTTTTAGGAATTTTAACCTTAATATTTCCCCCAGAAATTCCTAACTGTAAATGTTTATATTTCTGAGTTTTTTTACCTGCAAAACCTAAAAACTGTCCTTCAATATTCAATTCCGATAAAGCCAAATATTTTTCACCCATTTTCGATAACCTAATTTTTTCAAGAGAAAATAATCAACCCCACATTATCAACTGATAATTAATCCATGTCCCCCTCCTCGCTTGCGGGGAGGGGTTCTTCTATCTCACTCAACCGAGAATCACTATAGCTAACGACTAACGGCTGAATATTTGGATTTTAAGGAAGGCGTTTAGCTTCTACTGTTATGGGTAAACGACTTTTATCGGGAAATTCACTAAATTCTAATTCCCAACCATTAGTTAAAGTGAGAATTTTACCTGCTGCACCATCTCTTTCTTTGACTACTTCTTCTTCTAAATCTTTTTTAGGGACGTAGACCACTAAAGTACCAGCATCATTCATTCGGAGCATTACTTTCATGTGTTTCCTCAGCAGATTCTAGTTCTCTTTTTCGACAACCGATGATGTACCCTGTTTCCAAAAAATGGACAGCATAGATATAATAAGCTTGCAAAAATGTGCCAATGCTGGAGACATAACCAACATCACCAATTTTTGCTAAAACTTCCCCAATTTCTCTACCGGGAAAAGTTCCATCGTTTTTGATTAGTTTCTTAACTCGAACTTTTTGACCAATTTCAAAAATGGGTTGCGAGTCTAGTTCTATTTCATCACGTTGCATGGGAATACCTTTTTTCGCTGACTAAATTTAATAATTCTTCTGTAGTGAGACTGCGTTTTTTGAGGATTGATTGCTGACGGACTACATCTAAAATAGCTTGGGTTTCTTGAGAATCAAGAAAAATTCCATGCTGTTCTAATAGATTAGATAATGAATGCCGACCAGAATGTTTACCTATGACTAAACGCCGTTCCCAACCCACATCTTCAGGAGCATAAGGTTCATAAGTAACGGGGTTTTGCAATACACCATGAGCATGAATACCAGACTCATGAGCAAAGGTATTTTCACCCACAATTGCTTTCCAAGGTTGAACATTAGCGCCGGAAGCTTTAGCGACTAATTGAGATAGTTTTAACAAGTGTTGAGTTTGAATCCCCAAATCAACACCGTAAATACATTTAAGAGCCATAATTACTTCTTCTAAAGCTGCATTTCCGGCTCTTTCTCCTAGTCCATTAACGGTAGTATTTACAGATACGGCACCAGCTTTAATTCCCGCTAAGGCGTTAGCAGTTGCTAGTCCAAAATCATTATGGGTGTGAATCTCAATTGGAATTGATAGAGTTGATACTAAATGCTTAACTTTAAGGTGAGTTCGGAAGGGATCAAGTACCCCAACGGTATCACAAAACCGAAACCGAGATGCTCCCCATTCTTGTGATAACATGGCAACATCTTGGAGAAAATTTTCGTCGGCTCTAGAAGAATCTTCGCCACCAACTGATACCCAAAGACCTTGATCTAAGGCAAAGCTAATACAGTCTTTTAGTTTTTGTAAACTTACTCGCCATTGTCCATGAAATTTAGCGGCAATTTGCACTCCAGACACAGGAATGGCAATATGTACTCGCTCTAATCCACAGGCTATAGAAGCTTTAATATCTGATAATACAGCGCGATTCCAACCTAATAATTTAGCTTGTAAATCTAAGTTACGAATGGCAACAATAGCGCGAATTTCTTCTTCTCCCATTGCCGGAATTCCTACTTCTAATTCATGGACACCAATGGCATCTAAGAATTGAGCGATCGCTACTTTCTCTTCTAAGTTAAAAGCAACACCTGCTGCCTGTTCCCCATCACGTAATGTCGTATCATTAATCATGATTTGATACATTTTTAACATCCCTCTAGCGGAGTTTTTTTGTCATATCTTTGTTCGCTACAATCATTTTTAGTGGTAGATGGATAATAAATACTTGATTGCGCGAATAAATCATTAATCATGATTTACGATCCTTAATTATTAATCAAATATTTCTGTTGCATCTGTATGGCAGGGAACAAAAAATAAGTATAATTTATCAAATATTTTTCGTGGTATTATTTATAGATTTTGTTAGTAGCCAATAACCCATATAAATATTAACAAACCCTGTAAGAAATAACATACTTATGCCAGCAATTAAGCTAGTAATCATAATTTTTACCTCATATTTTTACTGATAATTTTTCATCTACCTTAATTCAGAGTGTTCTGCAAGCCAATCAAAAATTCTGTCTAGTTGTTGTAAATCCACTAAACCATATTGCCAAAGCAGCATTGGTAAAGGTCCATGATTGAATTCAGGATGCCGCGTTGCTACCGCAATATCAGCCGTGGAAAGTGCTAGTTCTTTTTGGAGAAATTGCAGTAACTTCCTATCAATACTATTAATCACCATAATTGGGCATTCACAATCTTAATCAACATAAGGTAGCAGTTATTCCCATCAGCAATTACTAATTATTTTAGTTTTAGCAATCTGGGTGAACCTAAGCTTATGTGAATTATCTTGAATATGCAAGATAGTTTGTGAGTGAACAATGACTTGAGATAAATCAGACTGGCATCAAGAACTAAGCTTTGATATGCTTTTGATTAGACATTTCCAAAAGCATTAATTGTCATCAGTCATACTAACCAAAGAAACATGATTGTTTTCAGCAATCTTTACTCAACACCGTTGCACAAACAATTCTCTAGCCATTTCACTAATTGATGACGAGAAGCAAAAAATTGCATTAATGTACTACGAACAAGAATCGCTTCTTGCAGATTATTAACTTGTACGCGTAAAGACCCATCCGGAGGACAGGAACAGGAAATCATCAACTCTTGCAAACGGTGATAAATACACCATCTATCACCTAAAGGAATCTGCAAAACTTGTTCACCGACAGTTAAAAAATTACAATTTGGTGACATCAGTAAAATTTACGAAGTTGATGTTATTGATCATCTTGGTGATGATTTGTCAGAGTTTGGAGTTGTTGTTCTAATTGTTCAATGCGCGAGAGCAAAGAACCGATCACACCTGCCTCTATATCAGGTAGTTTGTCATGTTCTAAGGGAGAAATGGGGTTACTAGACTTACGGGAAATAATCCGTCCAGGAATGCCGACAACGGTGGCATCTGGAGGCACATCACGCAAGACTATTGAACCTGCACCGATCCGCACGCGATCGCTAATTTGAATATTTCCTAATACTTTCGCACCTGCACCGACAACAACGTTATTACCCAAAGTGGGATGACGTTTACCGCTTTCTTTGCCAGTTCCTCCTAATGTTACACCCTGATAAATGAGTGTATAATCTCCGATAATGGCAGTTTCACCAATCACAACACCCATGCCATGATCAATAAATACACCTTTGCCAATTCTTGCCCCTGGGTGAATTTCAATACCTGTGAAAAACCGTCCCCAATGGGAAATTAACCGGGGAATAAAACTTACTTTGTGGATATGTAACCAGTGTGCAAGACGATGTAAACACAGAGCATGAAATCCAGGGTAACAAAAGATTACCTCTAACCAATTACGTGCGGCTGGATCACGCTCAAAAATGATCCGAAAATCACTAATTAATGGTTCTAAAAAAAGTCTAGGACTTTCATTTTTCCGTAGCTTTGTATTTCCAGCATCGGTTTTACTGATACTGTTTAAAGACTGGTGCATTGGTACTGTTAGGTGAAAAGATCCTGTACTGTTTTCATGCTTATAGCAGATAACTTCCCAGCGGACAAAATTAGCAACGCAGATTAGATTTATTAAATTTATTACGGTTGTACTCAATAGGTTTAAACCCCTATTTAACAGAACTTTACATTTTCTGTTGGGGTAGGGGTACTAGCTTTTGATTACAGGGGTACTGGTATTTTTGGTTGAGGGATTCAGCTTTTTTGTACTCAAAACAAATCTCTTAACCTGTGAGGCTTTGCTGCTATTTAGGCAAGATATTTGGCAAGATATTCAGTTGTACTCATTTCCTCAGAAACGTTGTCTTAATGACAGTAAATATAAGTTTTATGTATTACCGACTACTATTAATATTTTATGGTTTTGGTAGTCAAAAGGTAGATTTCTTTATTTTGTTTTCGGATTTGTTTGCTGTATGTGGCGATACGAAATTACAATCAGGAGAATAAAAGCTGGCAAGTTATCATCTAGCTGTACGCATTTGAATGAGATAGAAAAATTAGATCAAAAGCCATACAGCATTCTTACTTTCATGCCTGAATTTACCTATATGTAGATGCTATTGATAATTAGCCATATTTAATGTAGCAATTCCTGAAACCGCTTTTCACCACGAAGTTTATCAAAATCCGTGTCGGTTTTCGCTAGATTTTGATATTTTTTGGGTACAAGCTGTATGGCTTTTTTGAGGTTTTCAATTGCTAGTTCTAGATTATTTTGCAAGGCATAATTACAAGCTTTGTTATAATATGCTTGATGCAAATTAGGCTCGATAGTAATTGCTTGATTGTAAGATGCTAAAGCTTCTTTGTAGCGGTGCAATTTTGTGAGCGCAATTCCTCGGTTAATCCAAGCCTCATGTTTATTTGAGTGAATGGCAATTGCTTCATCATAAGATTTTACAGCTTCATCGTAACGTCGCAAAGCTGTTAAAGCATTACCGCGATTATACCAAGCTTCATCTTGATTTGGGCGAATAGCGATCGCTTTATCATAAGATTCTACAGATTCTGGATATTGTTGCAAAGCTATCAAGGCATTGCCTCGATTTACCCATGTTTCTGCACTATCAGTTTTAATAGCTATCACCTGATTATAGGCTACTAAAGCTTCTCGATAACGATGGGTATCTAATAAACCATTACCTTGCAGTAATAAATTTTCTGCTTTTTGACTATCTTGTACTTCTGTAATCAGTTGATTAACATTGCTTTCTTGAACAACTTGTTTAGCATTTTCAGATGAAGAATTTGCTAAGTCACTACAGCCAATTGCTAAGAAACTGATTAAACCAGAGGCAATTAAGCGTTGCCAAATTACCATATTGCACCTACAAAAATTATAATGATGATCCTAGAACTGATGGGGATTTAAAAGTCGTATCAAAATCAACTAATTGTTATTAATTGTTTTTTGATTGTGCAAACTAAAGATGAAGATTCTGATAAAATTTTCATAAATTACGCATACGATACCATACTCATACTCAATAAATCAAGTCAGGCAATATCGAAATTTTAAATGAACTATGATAAAATGACCTGCTTGTTGCTTGTGGAGGCAGAAAATTTTCTTACTAACTCATTTGTCAAAGGTTAGAAATATATAATACTGTTAAATAAGTGTTTTTACAAGGTTTGAGTTTATAATAAGGCGATTAAAGGAAAATTAAAAAGTATGACTATTAATGAATCTGACGCATCCCACCCATCTTCCCCAGAGATAACCCAGGAAGATGAATTTGAAATTGGTGGAACTGATAGCTCATTAGTAGCAGAAGAACTGGAAAAAAAACAAGTAACTGGAAAATCTTCCCTGAAGACAAATATTATCAAAGGAACTTCTTTTTTGCTTGAGAGTAACTCCAGTCTTCAAGTTGCTATTACCCCAAGAATTTTATTATTCACTACCTTGGCGATCGCTATAACTTTCATTAGTATTGTCATTAATAACTCATTTCTGGGGATTTTGGCAACCTTGGCAACTTTGCTATTATCATTGTTAATCCTCTTCCCCTGGTTGCAAGATGTTATCCAAGAGTGGTTTTCACCCGAAGATAGAAATGTGTTTGTTGGCTTAATCGGCATAGTAGTAGCCATAATTGGCTTATTCAAATTTACTCATTTGGGTAATAGTTTACTGCGGTGGGGAAGGAGAATCAACTGGGATGCCTCTGGAACTTTAGCCGAATGGTTTGGAGCTTTGGGGCAAATTGCCATTGCTATTATTGCCGTTTATGTAGCGTGGCGACAATATGTAATTTCCAAGGATCTCACCATTCAACAAAACCTGCTGACTGTACAGCAAAATATCATTACCCAACAACAAACCATAGACTCCTATTTTCAAGGAGTTTCCGACTTGGTACTAGACGAAGAAGGATTATTAGAAGACTGGCCGCAAGAAAGAGCGATCGCTGAAGGACGCACCGCCGCTATATTTAGTAGTGTAGATGGCAGTGGTAAAGCCAAAATTCTGCGGTTTCTCTCCCGTTCTAAATTACTCTCTCCCCTCCAACGCGATCGCCGTCTCGGAAGAGCTATTCTAGACGGTAGTGGTGGTTATGCCGAAGATCGTTTAGAAGGGGTGCGGGTCATTGATTTAGGTGTCATGTTAGCAGGTGCGGATCTGGCTGATAATGATTTACGCTGGACAGATTTAAGTGAAGCCAATCTTATCCGTGCTAACCTGAGCAATTGCGATTTAGTAAAAGCTAACCTTTCCCGAACAATATTATATGATGCCAATCTCAGCAATGCTGATTTAAACGGAGTTCGCCTATTTTATGGTTTGGTAGAACAGGTATCCCCCCGCAGCCGCACTGAAAGACCTAACTATGAAACAGGGGAACACACTGGTGCAGTTGTGGAAAATGCCAACTTCACCAACGCACAACGAATGTCAGAATCTACTCGTTACTACTGTTGTGCTTGGTGTGGAGAAAAAACTAGAAGCACAATTCCCGGTGGTTGTGAAGGAATTCCTAATAAATTGGGTAGGTAAAATACTCTCACAAAAAGAAAGCATCTGCATTGAGTTTCTTTATTTTGAATTTTGAATTTATGACTCGTCCTATTCAATTTAATAATCATCCTTTTCGATTTCTACTGTACTTGGAATGGCTATTATTGGGATTTTCCGCCTTAATGGCATTAATGCCATCGCCTTCACCGCGCTTTTCGGCAATGTTTCCAGAACTAACAATTTGCAGTTTAGCGGTTTTTGGTTTAATGGGGTTAAGATTACCTACTTATAATAAAACCAATAAAGTTATCTATACAGCTATTGAAGTAGTATTAATTTTAATTACTGGCTTTTTTGGGGGCAGAAGTGCCAGACTTTTTCCCTTTCTCTATCTAATTTTAGTAACTCGCAGTTGTTTAATTTTTCAACTTCCAGGACGATTAACAGTTACTTTTTCGTCATTTATTTTATTTTTATTGACTCTTAGACAACGCATACCTACCGGGAGATTTTCACCAGTAAACCAAGAAAAATTTCGGTTTTTTAGTTTTAGTTTAGCAGTTTTGTTCGGTTTAAGTTTAGTATTTATTTTATTATTAATGAATGCTGTTTTATCTGAACGGCAAAGCCGAGATAAACTAGAAGCTGCCAACGAAAAACTCCGTCAATATGCCTTAAAAATTGAAAATCAAGCTACCTTAGAAGAACGGAACCGCATTGCTAGAGAAATTCATGATTCTTTAGGACATTCTCTCACCGCTTTAAATCTGCAATTAGAAACTGCTTTAAAGTTGTCAAAATATGATATACCTAGAGCTATGACATTTTTAGCCACAGCTAAAGAACTAGGTTCAAAAGCCTTGCAAGATGTTCGTCAATCTGTCTCTACTATGCTATCGCACCCTTTGCAACAGCAATCTTTAGAACAGGCAATTAATATCCTCGCGGGGGATTTTCAGCGTTCTACTGGCATTTTACCCAGTTGTCACGTCTCTATTATTTTTCCATTGTCTATGGAAATCAGCACTCCTATTTATCGGATTATTCAAGAATCATTCACAAATATTTCTAAATATGCCCAAGCCACAGAAGTTCAACTAGAATTAACAACAACATTAGAAACTTTGAAGTTAATAATTCAGGACAATGGCAAAGGTTTTGATTTAGAGCAAAATACTACTGGATTCGGTTTACAAAGTATGCGTGATCGCACCTTAGCATTAGGTGGTGAATTTCATATTCATAGTAGTGATAATGCTGGTTGTCAAATTATAGTTAATATCCCTTTACCCAGATACAAATAATGATTACAGTCTTACTGGTAGACGATCAAAGTTTAATTCGTCAAGGTTTAAGAGCATTATTAGAATTAGAACCAGATATAGAAATTGTCGGAGAAGCAGAAAATGGTCAAATTGCAATTAATCTAGTCAAAGAACTACAACCAAATGTAATTTTAATGGATGTCAGAATGCCGATTATGGATGGAGTTGCTGCTACCAAAGAAATTAATCACCACTTCCCTCAGAGTAAAGTTCTCATCTTAACAACTTTTGATGATGAACAATATGTGAAAGCAGCACTGCAAAATGGAGCAATGGGTTATTTACTCAAAGATACACCCTCAGAAGAGTTAGCAGTTGCCATTCGTGCTGTTGACAAAGGATATTCCCAATTAGGGCCAGGAATAGTCAAAAAACTTGTCACGCAATTTCCTGCGACTCCACCGGTACTATCTGTACCACCGAATTTAGCTGAACTTACACCTAGAGAAAAGGAAGTTTTGCGGTTAATTGCCATTGGTGACAATAATCGAGAAATTGCCCAAAAACTTTACATTTCCGAGGGTACAGTCAAAAATCATGTGACAAATATTTTAAATAGACTCAATCTCCGTGATCGCACGCAAGCAGCTATCCTAGCCAATAGTTTTTTTACTTATATAGAACAAGACATATAGTGAAAATAGCCCCTATTTGATTTAAATATTAATTACTGGATTGAGAGATGTAGTTGTTACTATATTTACGCGTACATTAGCTATTTATCTTGACAAAAGTTAATACAAAATACTCAAGAATGATTGGGCTAAAATCCCTAAAAAGCTTGCTGTACATAAATTAAATTGTTTAAATGGCAAGAAAAAAATTTATACATAGACTTAACTTATATTAATGATAAATGCCAAGGAATTCAGTATTTTCTCGGTACTATATTAGTCTGGACTACGGCATAATTTAAATCACAAGGGCGTTAATGAAGAGGCATCCATTTACACAGTTATATGATTGTTTAAACATGAATTGTAAACATGATCTAAAAAGCCGATTTTTCGATAAACGAATTCAAATTCAACACAACAGGGAATAATCATAATGGCTATTAACACACAAAAACTCGGCATGGTTTTGCAAAACTTCGTAAGTGGAACTCCTGATGTCCAGGGAGCAGCACTTGTGACTCCAGATGGTCTACCCTTAGGCGCAAGCTTACCTGGTGGGATGGATGAAGAGAGAGTCTCAGCGATGTCAGCATCTATGTTATCCTTGGGCGAAAGAATTGGTATGGAATTAGCCAGGGGAACTATTGACCGAATATTTGTAGAAGGTAATAAAGGCTTTGCTATATTAACTGGTTGTGGTCAAGATGCCGTGCTCCTGGTTTTAGCCAGTGAAACTGCTAAACAAGGGGTTCTAATGCTAGAAATCAAGCGAGTTCTCGCAGAACTAAAGCTGATCCTATAAATACCTTGCAGGTAACTTAATTGGAGTTCCCTGATAAATAAATATTGCTGATTTTGGGGAACTTCGTATTTAATTGGATGGGTTTATTTTTGTAGCAAGCAGCTAGATTGGTCGTGTCAGACTGTGGACTGGAGAGCACCGACTTTGCCGGAGTAAACAGGAAGAAAATGTGAGCAATCTTGAGCATTTTTGTATCGGAGTGGATAAAGATGGAAGTTATGCGCTTGGTTGTCACTGGAACTGTAGGAGCAGGTAAATCAACCTTTATCCGTTCTGTTAGTGAAATTGAAGTTGTAGATACAGATACAGTTGCAACTGATGAAACAGCATTGCTGAAGAAAAGAACCACTGTAGCCTTTGACTTCGGCAGATTGCAATTTGGTCCAGATATGGCATTGCACCTTTACGGAACACCTGGTCAAACTCGCTTTGACTTTATGTGGGATATTCTCATAAACAAGGCACACGCTTATATTGTACTCATAGCAGCCCATAGACCGAGAGAATTTCGTCAGGCACGAAATATTATCAATTTTATGCAAGCGCGAGTAAGTGTACCTATGATTATCGGTATTACCCATACAGATTTTCCTGGAGCTTGGGCTGAGGAAGATATATACCTAGCGATTGGTTATGTAGATGAACAGAATCGGCCTCCTCTAGTTAAGGTGAATCCCAACGAAAGAGACTCAGTAGCTGAAGCCGTGATTCATTTAGTACAGCACTTAATGGAAAGTTGTGCTGTTGAGAGTTAAAAGCTTTTTTTTGAAAGTACAAATTGGGATTTTGAATTCTGGGTTTTAATAAATCTCTTCTTCATCAAGGAGGCCGATTATGTCTATTAATGGTAATTTTGCAGATTTTTCTTTGCCCGAACTATTGCAATTTTTAGATCAAGGCAAAAAGACAGGTGTACTTCACATTGAATTATCATCTAATTCTAATCAAACTAACGCCAAACAAATTTATTATATTTGGTTGCATCAAGGACGGGTTATAGCTGCATCCGATCGTTTAGATCAACAAGGTTTAACCTTAATGATTGCTCAACGCGGATGGATAAGTGAGCGGGTAATTTCCAGAGTAACTCACATTTCTTCCTGTTTTATTAATTCACCTTTGGGACTATGCCTAAAATCCCAAGCTTTAATCCAATCAGAACAACTGAAACTGTTGTTTAACTCTCAAGTTCTCCGTCCAGTCTGTGCCTTATTTCAAATTAAAGATGGTCAGTTCAAATTTGAACCAATTACAGCCTTACCATTGGGAGAAATGACAGGTTTAAGTATGTCCGCAACCGAAGTTATATTAATCGGTTTGCGAGCATTACGAGATTGGAGTGCTTTAGCCGAAAAACTACCAGATCCCACTTCCGGTTTATCAGGTTTAAGTTCAAAACAGCCTAAACTTCAGCTAAATGCTCAAGAATGGCAAGTATGGGAATTTGCTAATGGTGAAGTTCCCCTAGAAAAAATTGCCAATCAACTCAACCTCACCGTAGATACAGTATTGCAAATAGCTTTTCGTTTGATTGTCGTCGGTTTGGCAGAAGAGCATTTTATGGTTGCTACTAATTCTATGCCCATGATAGAAGAAGTTTCATCTCACGAAATACCTTTAGTCGAATCAGTACCAGAACCAGTTCAAAAGCCCGCTGTTAGTCAATCATTCCTCAAAAATTTAGTAGGTTTTCTGCGGAGTAAAACTGGTTGATTATACTTCTGCTGGTACTATCTTAATTTTGAGAAATTTCCCCACTCTCTCTTTTGTCAAATATCAACAAAAGTTCATTAAATCTCCATCTAATTATCAATGTATAGAATCCTTTACCTGAGAATTTGAATTATGTCATTACGCAAAGAACTCGGTGATTTTAATAGTATTGTCTGCTTTAAAGCTGCTATTACAGGCATGGAAGAAGCCCTGGGAGAAAAAGCTACAGCTATTGCACTAACCGCAGCCGGTCGTGCTAGAGGTAAAAAGTTAGCTGAAGAATTAGGCGTTTCAACCGATTCACATTCATTAGATCAAGTAGCAGTAGTATTAAATAAGGCTTTAGGTAAAGAAGGGACTTGTTTGTGTATTGTTGACAAAATTGTTTCTGAAGGTGAAATCATTAAAGTCTATACTTCTGAAACTTTTTGTTCTGCTGGTGAACCCATGAATTCCCCCCGTAAATGCACTTTTACGATGGGTGCAGTTTGCGGTGCTGTTGAGCAACTAATGGGTAAGCGATTGAGAGGAGTACAGACTGAATCAGTCCTCAGAGGTGGTACTCATGATGTATTTGAGTGTACTCCTTTATAGGAATACCAAATTTTGAAAAATGTTGATACTCTATCTTTTTAGAGTGTTCGTAAAAGTTAATTAAATCCACACCTAACTATTTTAAAGGATTGATCATGGCTATTGAACCCCGCGCTTTTTTGACCACAATGGAAACCCGGATTGGTCTGACTGCTGAAGATAAAAAGGTAATGCAAGCAAATACAGCTTGGGGAACAGCGGTTGCTGAAGAAATGGCAAATCATTTTTATGATTTCCTCGGACGTGATGCAGAAATGAGTGGGATTTTAAATGCCACTGAGGGACGCGCTCATCGGTTACACGCCACCTTTATTGATTGGTTTAATCAGATGTTCACAGGAATGGATAATTGGGGCGATGATTATGCAAAATGTCGTTGGCACATTGGGTTAGTTCATGTGAAAATTGGCATCGCGCCTCAGCACGTAGTTCCGGCAATGGCAGTTGTCGTTGATAAAGTTGGTAAAAAACTTAAAGCTGATGGTAAGTCAGATGAATTAAAAGATGCCTTGGCTAAAGTTTGTATGATTGATTTAGCTTTTATTGAACAAGCTTATGTAGAAGTTTCTTCGGCTGCGGTACTTAAAGAAACTGGTTGGTCAGCAGCCTTATTTAAACGGTTGATTGCTACTGGTGCATCTGATATGTAATGTAAACATCATAGCCTAAATAACTCAACTTAATACTGAATACTGAGATACCGGATTTCTTCAAGAAGTCCGGTATCTGTCTATTGGATATGGTTCATCTATAATAGATATCATTTCTCATCATTGACTCCTCATGCAAATTCCCCGCTTACATCCAGACACTATTGAAGAAATTAAACTCCGGGCTGATATTGTTGATGTAGTTTCGGAGTATGTAGTCTTGCGGAAACGGGGTAAAGATTTTGTGGGGTTGTGTCCCTTCCATGATGAGAAAAGTCCCAGTTTTACAGTTAGTCCTAATAAGCAAATGTATTATTGCTTTGGCTGTCAAGCAGCGGGAAATGCAATTAAGTTTGTCATGGACTTGGGAAAACGGCAATTTGCAGATGTGGTACTAGATTTAGCAAAACGTTATCAAGTCCCGGTTAAAACTTTAGAACCTGAACAAAGACAAGAATTACAACGTCAGATATCTTTACGCGATCAATTATATACGGTTCTCGCTTCTGCTGCTCAATTTTATCAACACACCTTAAGACAATCTCAAGGACAAAAAGCCCTAGAATATTTAGAAAAAAATCGTCAATTTCAACAAGGAACAATTCAACAATTTGGTTTAGGTTATGCTCCTGCTGGTTGGGAAACACTGTATCGTTATTTGGTAGAAAGTAAACATTATCCCGTGCAATTAGTAGAACAAGCGGGATTAATTAAACCCCGGAAAGAAGGGGGTGGATATTATGATGTATTTCGTGATCGGTTAATGATTCCCATTCGTGATATTCAAGGCAGAGTTATTGCTTTTGGTGGCAGAACTTTAACAGATGAGCAACCAAAATATCTCAATTCTCCAGAAACAGAATTATTTAGTAAAGGGAAAATGTTATTTGCTTTAGATGAAGCTAAAGACGGTATTTCTAAAGTTGATCAAGCGGTAGTTGTGGAGGGATATTTTGATGCGATCGCTCTCCATGCAGCGGGGATTAATAATGCTGTTGCTTCCCTGGGTACAGCCTTAAGTTTAGAACAAGTTCGGCTATTATTACGTTATACTGAATCCAAACAATTAATCCTAAATTTCGATGCTGATAAAGCCGGAATAACCGCCACAGAAAGAGCAATTGGGGAAATTGCCAACTTAGCATATAAAGGCGAAGTGCAATTAAAAATTCTCAATTTACCTAATGGTAAAGATGCCGATGAATATCTACATAGTCACACTCCAGCCGATTATCAACAACTATTAGCAAATGCGCCACTTTGGCTGGATTGGCAAATTAAAAATATTCTTGAAAATCGAGATTTAAAACAAGCTACTGACTTTCAACAAGTCACCCAACAAATAGTTAAAATATTACAAAATATAGTTAATAGTGATACACTTAATTATTATGTTTCTTACTGTGCAGAGATTCTGAGTTTAGGAGATACAAGACTCATACCTTTGAGAGTTGAAAATCTCCTGACTCAAATTAAGCCTGGTAGTAAAAAATCTCCACCTCAGCAAATACATAACCAGCAACCTAAAACACCAAAACTGTCTTTAGTAACTACTGAACGCAGTTTACTAGAACGAGCGGAGGCATTATTATTAATAATTTATCTTCATTCTTCTCAGCAGCGACAAATAATTATTGACGATTTAGAAACCCGCAATTTAGAATTTAGTCTTTCTCATCATCGCTTTTTGTGGCAACAAATAGCTGAATTCACAGTTGATGAAGTTGATTTAATTTCCAGCGTCCAAAATAGATATTTAGAATTAGCAGAAGAATTAGACATAGTTTCGCATATATTTCATCTCAATGAAAAAAATAAAACAGAAATATTGCGAACTCCTCATGTTATTCAAGCAGCATTAGCTTGTATGGAGAGAGTATTTCGAGAAAAACGCTACCGTTATTTTATGGAACAATGGGAAAAAATAGATCCTGAAACTGAACCAGAAAAAGATAAATATTATGCTGAAGCCATGTATATAGAAAAAATTCATTTACAAGACCTTGAAAAACAGCGACAATTTTCTATTACTGACTTAATTTAGCCTTAATATTCAATTTTCCTACTACCAGACCACCGTGACCCCAACATAACCGATTTAGCTGAAACTCCAGTTACAATGTAAAATATGACAGTTGTATTAGATGCCCGAATGTGATTGAGCGTTATACCTTGCCCGAAATGGGCGATTTGTGGAGTGAAACCTATAAGCTGAAAACCTGGCTAGATGTAGAGATCGCAGTTTGCGAAGCCCAGGCAGAACTAGGTTATATTCCAGCAGCAGCGGTT
This sequence comes from Anabaena sp. UHCC 0187, assembly GCF_009712035.1. Classification (GTDB taxonomy): domain Bacteria; phylum Cyanobacteriota; class Cyanobacteriia; order Cyanobacteriales; family Nostocaceae; genus Dolichospermum. The sequence continues at coordinate 603,601 of NZ_VILB01000011.1, forward strand.
GCAGAAATTAAGGCTAAAGCGAATTTTGACCCGAAACGGGTGCTAGAAATTGAGGCGGAAGTCCGTCATGATGTCATTGCCTTTTTGACAAATGTTAATGAATATGTAGGTGATGCGGGACGCTATATTCACTTAGGTTTAACTAGTTCTGATGTCTTAGATACTGCTTTAGGACTACAATTAGTTGCTAGTCTGGATCTGTTGTTAAAACGCTTAGAAGATGTAATTGAGGCAATTCGCAAAAAAGCCACTGCCCATCGAAATACGGTAATGATTGGGCGATCTCATGGTATTCACGCCGAACCAATTACCTTTGGCTTTAAGTTAGCTGGTTGGTTAGCGGAAGTGTTACGACACAAAGAACGGCTGCAAATTCTCAGGAAAACCATCGCTGTTGGGAAAATATCTGGTGCGGTGGGAACTTATGCAAATATCGAACCCCGTGTAGAAGCGATCGCTTGTGAAAAACTCGGACTCAAACCTGATACTGCTTCCACCCAGGTAATTTCCCGCGATATTCATGCTGACTTTGTGCAACAGTTAGCATTACTGGCTGCATCCATAGAACGTTTTGCTGTAGAGATTCGTAACCTGCAAAAAACAGACGTTTTAGAAGTTGAAGAATTTTTCGCCAAAGGGCAAAAAGGCTCTAGTGCTATGCCCCACAAGCGTAATCCTATCCGTGCTGAACGGTTAACAGGGATGGCGCGACTGGTGAGAAGTCATGCAGGGGCAGTATTAGAAAACGTCGCTTTGTGGCACGAACGGGATATTTCCCACAGTTCGGTAGAACGGGTAGTTTTACCAGATGCTTGCATTTTGACTCATTTCATGCTGCATGAAATCACCAACTTGGTAAATAACCTGTTGGTTTATCCCGAAAACATGGCCCGAAATCTCAACTGTTATGGTGGAGTAGTCTTTAGTCAAAGGGTATTATTAACCTTAATAGACAAAGGACTTAATCGAGAAGAAGCATACTCCATAGTTCAAGAAAGCGCCCACAGTGCTTGGAACAAACCAGAAGGAAATTTCCGTGATTTAATCAGCAAAGATCCTCGCGTCACTCAAAACTTGTCACCCGCAGAGATAGAAGCCTGTTTTGATCCACAACATCATCTCAAGCATTTAGAACAAGTTTATCAACGACTGGGTATTTAGAACTGGGAATGGGAAATGGGGAATGGGGAATGGGAATCGGTAATTGGTAATTGGTAATTGGTAATTGGTAATTGGTAATTGGTAATTGGTAATTGGTAATTGGTAATTGGTAATTGGTAATTGGTAATTGGTAATTTCCTCCTGACTCCTGACTCCCGAATCCTGACTCCTATTCCTTACTACTTACTCCTTCCGTGTCGCAAAGTAAAGAGTAAAAATGCGGTTTATTACTATATCCAAAAGGTAATAGCATAGATTACAACAGTGTATATAGTAATTAAACCTGCATCTACTATGACTATGTTAATTTTAATTAGTCTTGATCAAAAACCAATATCAGCAATAGTTAGTATAAACAAAGCACCTTTGCTAATTTAGTAAAGTCGGGGATATACTCATGATTGAAATTCTCGCCATACTATCTGCTGGTGCTGCTGCTGGAATGAGAATAGGTGTACCTTTACTAATCATAGGTATTCTACAAGGTGATCAACTTTGGTCACAAATGCCAGTATTATCACGTATTTCTCCCCATATTTTAGTCGGACTACTGACCAGTTGGTCTTTATTTGAACTATTTGCTTCCAAAAAACTAATTGGACAGAGAATAGTACAACAAGTTCATTTATTTTTATCTCCCTTAGCAGGGGCTTTAATGGGTTTATCAGTTGCCTCAGCGACGACCACCCCAGGCTGGTTAGTAGCTTTGATTGGTGGTTTATTGGCTTTGGTATTTCAGCTAGTTTTAGTAGGTTGGTTTTATCGCCTACGTGGTTTGCCCATGTGGGCAGTATTGATGCAAGACTTCTTATGTATTGCACTTGTATTTTTTGCTGTTGATGCTCCTCGTCAAGGAGGATTAATTGCTTTAATGCTACTCTGGGTTGCCATTCGTAGTGCGAAATACTGGTATAATTGGTATACAGGGAATAGGGAATAGGGGGAGGAAAATTCGTTTTGATTTGGTGAAATTGGATTATCTTTTTTGTGGAGTTATCCAATTACCCATTACCCATTACCAATTCCCCATTACCAAGACTAATGTAAAAGTCCGATCACGTGTAGTAAGCCTTTACCAGTAACTAACTCGATAATTAGCCCGATAAAACCTAGCATGGCTATCCGACCATTCCAGACTTCAGCACTGGTGGTGATTCCCCATTCCCAACGTTCTTGGGGATACATTTTCACCCTTTTCTTCATTTGGGTGACTTGAGCCAGTTTCAGATCAGGTTGTTTGAGGGCATCAATTATCAAGTCGGATAGGGCTTTAATAAATACCGGATTGGTGTTGGGAGCAGGGACACGTCCAAAGTTGTGTATTCCTGCTTCTTCAGCTATTTCTCGATATTCAATATCAATTTCTTGTAGTGTTTCGATGTGTTCGGAAACAAAACTAATGGGGACAACTACCAAATCTTTCACGCCTTTTGCACCGAGTTCGTTCAGTGCATCTTCTGTATAGGGTTGTAGCCATTCTACAGGGCCAACGCGACTTTGATACGCTAAGGTGTGGGGATTGGGACGGTTGAGGGTTTGCATGATTAAGTCTGTGCATTCCTCGATTTCTTGTTGGTATGGATCACCTGCTTCCTCTACGTAGCTTTTGGGGACACCGTGGGCGCTGAAGAAGATATGCACATCATCAGGATGGGGAAATTTCTCAAGTTCCCCAATGATAAGTTCTGCCATTGCTTGCAAATAACCTGATTCTTTGTACCAGGAGGCGATGACGGTATATTCAAGACTTTGAAGTTTGGGGTTTTCTTTCCATAGTTGTTCTAATAACCGGAAACTAGAACCGCTGGTGCTGATGGAAAATTGGGGGTAAAGTGGGAGAATTACTAACTTATCAATGTTATCTTGGGTAAGTTGGGCGATCGCTTCTTCTGTGTAAGGATGCCAATAACGCATTCCCACATAAATATTAGCTTCTTGTCCTAATTCACCTAACTGAGCTTTAATAGCTGCTCCTTGCTCTTCTGTAATCCGTCGCAAGGGAGAACCGCCGCCGATTTCCTTATAATTTGCTTGAGATGTTTTTTCTCTGCGTGTAGCAATAAACCAAGCTAGGGGTTTTTGCATCCACCGAAACGGTAAGCGGATAATTTCGGGATCTGAAAATAGATTATACAAGAAAGGTCCGACATCTTCTAGTTTATCGGGACCACCGAGATTAAGTAATAATACCCCTATACGACCCATAGCAGTTACTTTCCCCCAATCCTTACAGATTTTTCACTAATGTTAACAATATATCTTTATTAAATATAAAGCTTTATCGGCAGGAAAAATACAATGGCCACAATTTTTAGAGATTTAAGTTACAAATACCAATGGCTATATGATGGCATCTCCCGGTTAGCCGCTGTGAGTGTGGGTGGTGAAGCCCGGTTTCGTCAATTGGCTTTACAAAATTTAAAACTACAATCAGATACTCGGATTTTAGATTTATGTTGTGGTAGTGGTCAAGTAACCAAGTTTTTGGTAAATTTTTCGGAAAATGTCACTGGCTTGGATGCTTCCCCATTATCTATACAGCGAGCGGAGAAAAATGTGCCAAATGCTACTTATGTAAAAGCATTTGCTGAGGATATGCCTTTTGCAGATAATTTATTTGATGTTGTCCATACTAGCGCAGCTTTACACGAAATGCAGCCGGAACAACTGCGAAAAATCATTGCAGAGGTTTATCGGGTGTTAAAACCGGGGGGAGTTTTTACTTTGGTGGATTTTCACCCTCCAACAAATCCGATATTTTGGCCGGGTTTGGCGGTGTTTTTCTGGTTGTTTGAAACCGAAACGGCTTGGGAATTGTTGAAAACGGATTTACCTGGTTTGTTAACAGATTTTGGTTTTGATGTGGGTAAACCTAGTTTATATGCTGGTGGGAGTTTGCAGGTAATTCAGGGTAGGAAGATGGTTGAGAATAGTCAAGATTTTGAAGAGAAATAATTGTCAGAATCAGGATATTCTTTGTCTGAATCAGGATATCCAGGATTAGAGGATTAACAGGATGTGATTTTGTCTGAATCAGGATACCCAGGATTTAAGGATTAACAGGATGTTTTTTATAAAATATAGGTTGTTGTGAATGATAGAAAATATATTTTCCTCTAAATCATAATTTATAATCATTAAATATTCACAGAAAATCTACAAACTGCAATCCTGTACATCCTTAAATCCTGGTAATCCTGATTCAGACAACCACAACAAACAATCTCCAAATAGTGAAAAAGTAACTTTACCTATTTGTTAATAACTAAAAATTTGAGAGGAATATTATTAGCTTCCCAGTATTCTTTGGCTAAATTGAAAATATCCAATGCTATTTGGTACTGTGTCGGTTCAGCTTGAGCAAAGATATCAGCATGATCATATAATATGACATATCTTTGAGCCGGACACCATGTTAAATCGGTGATACATTCATCAAAAGCATCCCAGTTAGCGCCGAAGTATGTAGGAAATTCCATTGCTTCAGCAGCTTGGTTTAAAAATGTTTGTTTGCTATTAATTTTTTTACCATCAAGATAAAAAACTTTATGATTCATAGATTTATGGTGAGGAAATAGGTTAGTAAAATTGTCAGAATCAGGATGTCCAGGATTAAAGGATTTACAGGATGATAAAATAGATTATTGTTAATAACATACTGTAAATATTAAAATCATGTAAATCTTGATTCTAACTACTTTGCTTAGAAAATACTTCTGAATAAAAAAGTTATTTTTCTGGAGGTTGAAAGCTATTCCTATACAAATCTATATGTGGATTGTTATCACGAAAAGATGCAGGAAGTTTGTCTAGAATTGCATTAACCATTTCTGAAGCTGTATTGCAAGCCCATAAAGCAGCTTTAGCAGTGCTGACTTTCAATATTATTGAGTCCACTGATGTATCTAAAAATATACCTTTACTGCGAAGACGTTTAGTTAAATCTCTTCCAAAATATTTGATTTCACCATCCTCTTGTTCTTCAATAATATCTTCGGGTTTAAGATGAACTAAACAATCACGTAACTTGAATAGATCAGCAAAGTTCTGATAAAGTTTATCTCCCTTTTTAAAACCACTATTTAAGGCTTCACTAGCCAGCATAAACTTATGTTGTGTATTTTTCTTTTTAGAATTAGGACTTACGAACAAGTTACGAAAGAATGAACTAGGAAGAACACAAAGGACACGAAGGAAAAAGGGCTGGAGAGATATTTTGCGTAAGTCCTGAGAATCTAATTCCTCAATAGCATCAATCAACTTATCCAAAAAAGCCTCAGTTGATCCATCTTGCTTTTCACATTTAGCAAGAGCAGGAATTTCATTAATAAAAGCCTCTAATGCTAATGCGGAAAAAATTATAGATACCAAAGCATCGTCTTGTCTATGAATTTCAAAACCTTCGCTTGCTTTATAATAACCATCCTTAGCAATTTGATAGAAATGATAGGAGTCTACGAAAAATCCCTGATTTTTTTGCATAATTTTAGCCTGAATATTACAATTACTATCTTAGTTGGTTTGAAAAATACTGTAAATAGTTTGTGTATTTTAGTTGATAGTTGATCGATATTCAAATTTTATGTAAATCTTATATTTTAGCGTTTACGGTTAAAGAACCATAATAAAAATAAATTAACAAATATCACAGAACCAGATCGAAACAAGAATCCCAAATCACCATTGATAAAAATCATAACTCCAGCAGATATCAGCATCATTACAAAAATAAGAAAAATCCCCCAAAAGAAAATATTCCCCCAATCCAAAGCAAATGATGAAGCAGTTGTTTTAGGTTGTTGGGTCATTTCTGGTATAGTCTGAGGTGTAGAAACTGCTGGTTGCGAAACTTGAGATTGAGTTTTCTGGACTGGTACTTTACTAATAGATGCGCCAACTTGCCATATCTTGATAGTCTTGTCACCACCCCCACTAGCAAGGGTGTAACCATCTGGGCTAAAAGCTACGGAACGAACACACTTGGAATGTCCTGGAAGCGTTTGAATTAGCCTTCCTGTGGTTACATTCCACAGTGTTATAGTTTCGTCAAAGCTACCACTAGCAATAGTTTTACCATTAGGGCTAAATGCTACAGAACGAATAGAGTCGGAATGCCCTGGAAGTGTTTGGAGTAGTTTTCCTGTGGTGACATTCCATAGTTTGCTAGTTTTGTCATCACTGCCACTAGCAATGGTTTTACCATTAGGGCTAAATGCTACAGAAAACACAGAATTGGAATATTCTGGGAGCGTTTGAAGTAGTTTTGCTGTGGTGACATTCCACAGTTTGATAGTATTGTCAGCACTCCCACTGGCAAGAGTTTGACCATTGGGGCTGAATACTACGGAAAAAATAGACTTGCAATGTCCTGAGAATGTTTGTAGTAGTTTTCCTGTGTTGACATTCCATAGTTTGATAGTCTCATCAAAACTCCCACTAGCAAGGGTTCGACCATCGGGACTAAATGCTACGGAATTAACCGAGAGGGAATGCCCTGAGAGGGTCTGGAGTAACTTTCCTGTAGTGACATTCCATAGTTTGATAGTCTTGTCATTACTCCCACTAGCAAGGGTTCGACCATCGGGACTAAATGCTACGGACATAACCCAGTTTAAATGACCAGTGAGGGTTTGGAGTAGGCTTCCTGTAGGTACATTCCACAGTTTGATAGTCTTGTCATCACTTCCACTAGCAAGAGTTTGACCATCAGGGCTGAATGCTACAGACGTAACCCTGTCGGAATGCCCTTGGAAGATTTGGAGTAGCTTTCCTATTGGGGCATTTTCTAGAATTGGATCTGTGTTAATAACTTGTGGTTGTGATGTTGATTCAACCACAGCAGATGAGTTTGCTTTCACAACACCAGGAAAAATATCAACACCAAGATTTGTAGAGCGATCGCACCAATAGCATTTACCATAAGTTCGGCTATAGTAATGATTATCTACCCTGCCACATATAGTCAGCCTATCATTCCCTACTTTTAACGCCTCCAACCACCTCCTAGCCGTAGGGCGGAAATTAGGATTTTTATGCCCATCATTAAAGCATCTCAGAAAACATTGCTGAATCTCTGGATGAACAATCTCCAGGGGAATTGTTCTTGCTACTGCTGCAATTAAATTAGTTGACCCATTAACCCATAAACCCTGACAGATAAGTTCATTTATGTCTGGAGTTTCCCCCGCACCTGTCCATTTTCCCTGAAAAGGATTATTACCACCAAATAATAATTGATAGATAATTACTCCTAACCGGAATCTATCATGTACTTCCGTTTGCTCAATCCTATCAAAATCTTTTCCAATCAGTTCCGGTGGAGTATATCCCTCAGAACCAACTAAACAATGATAAACTTTCTCATTTTTCGGATTTATCACCTGAAAAGAATCTGTATCAATAATTGAAGGTAAAGCCCGATTATTAACTAAAATATTTTGTGGTTTAATATCTCCCAAAACATAACCAACAGCGTGCAGGGCTTCAATAATTGAGACAATATTCAGTGCCGTTGTGTGCAGAAACCGCCAATCAATCTCAAGTTTTAATGCTTTACGACGACGGGGATTATAAACATCAAGAAGTTCTTTTCCATCCTTAATTTCTGGCATCAAAAAGCCCACACAATCACCCTGAGCATTTTTCAACGCCGACTTAGGCCAAGCAAAAGAAACATGATGAAGATGGGAATTTGGTTCTGTGGGTGGATTTGCTATCATTACCGCTAACTTCTGCACCCGTTCAGGTGTTGGAGAATGGTAAATTTTCGCTAAATAACCATTTTGATTAGTTCGCCAAACTTTCGCTTCACCACTATTAGCTATTTCTTTCAACAGAGTAATTGATTTTCCCGTACTGGCACAGGTAAGAACTGTCATATAATTTTAATTAGATGGGTTGAATTAAATATCAAATGGTATTTGAAAAGTTGCAAAATGAATTTTTAACCCCTCTCCAAACCTCTCCCCTGCAAGGGGAGAGGCTTTAAAATGCCCCGTTTCACAACTTATCTTTTCATGTCCCCTCTCCTCTTAGGAGAGGGCTAGGGAGAGGTTCTTCTCTACTAAATCTCTTCTTCAAAGAGACACAAAAGCAAAGTCTTATCATCATCAGTGCGAGAATTTAACCTTTCCGAATTGAGAAAATCAATCACATATTGATCATCATTTCCTCCTGGTTTATCTGTTTCTCGCAAATATTCCTCCAAAGGTTTAAAGAATGGCGAATGAGGTTTCCAGTCACTCAAGCGAATTGCCACTTTTTCTAATCCATCAGTAGAAGCACAAATAAACTCCTGCTTTCCTGAAATTACCTGTACCTGCATTTCCTCCAGCGCATTAGCTGAAGTCACAAAAGTTGTTTCGTTGAAAAATTCCCCCTTATCTGGTTCAAACAATAATTTATATTCTGCATCTTGGGAACGCACCACCATAAATCCATCCCCAATTTGCATGGCTGCAACCCATTCAGGAGTCGCTATAAAAACTAAAAGAGTACAAGCTAAATCATGAACAGAATAATCATTATTATCTGCTTTTTTGTTTAACGCAGTAATAACATCCTTGACAAACTTAGTAAAAACTTCCTTAGCTTCCATTTCCGAAAGTGGTTGAGAAAAACCTTGTTTATCAGGAAGTTCATTAATATCAGCAAAGCATTTAATTACAGTTTCTACCGCCAATTCAGAACCAAAATGAGAATATTTAGCACTCCCAGCACCATCAGCAACTGCGCCCACAATCACATCATTAAAAATGCGATAATTTCCGCAGTCTTGACAAGGTATTTTTTGCTCTTTATGACTCGTTCCCACAGCATAACGCGCAATAGCTTTCCAACCCACAATAAATAAATCCTGTATATTTTATTAGACTTTATAACCCCTCTCCAAAGCACTCCCCTACAAGGTGAGAGGCTTTAAAACTCCTTGTATGAAAACTCATTTTTTCATGTTCCCTCTCCTCGTAGGAGAGGGTTAGGGAGAGGTTCTTCTAGCTTATACACCCTCTAAGTAGTAATTTGCCCCCATCCCACCGGCGGTAATGCTACAGCTTCCCCTACTTTGCCACTAGAAACCCGTTTCATAGAAGTGGAAAGCCAAACAAATAAAGCGCGAAAATCTAAGCCATTCAGCGTCACTGGAGGACGTTCTGGAGGGGCAATTTGTCTGAGTTTATTCATATCTGCACCCTGAACACCAACAGTAAAAAACAACATTCGGCGCTGTGCTTCTTCTTCCCTCACCCTTTGCGCTGCACCTTCCCAAGCATCTGTAGGCGCACCATCGGTAATTAAAAATACCCAAGGACGATAATAGAGAACACCGTTATCCTTATAAGACTGTTTGCGGGTTTCCAATAAATCCAAGGCGTATTCTATGGCTTCACCCATTGGTGTCACACCATCTGTTTCTAGCTTAGGCGGTGTAAAATGGTCTATAGTGACAAAATCTTGCGTCAGTTTCACCGGTCCAAAGGTGACAATAGCAACTTCTACACTTAAAGAGGCTTGAGCATCTTTCATTACATCTTCTTTGAAAGCCGCCAAACCTCTATTTAACTCCTGTATAGGTTTTCCTGACATTGAGCCAGAGGTATCCAGCAAGAGAATTACCGGACAACGATTTTCCGGGTTTTCCACGAATTCAGGTAAACCTACTGGCATTTTTGATACTCCTGGTTAATCAAATTGAGATGCAAAATGTATAAACTAGATTTTACTTGTTACTACGTAACTTAACATGAGTGTTTGTACGAAATCAATACTTTTATCTTCTACATATAATTTCATATTTCTTGTTTCCCAATATCATAGATAACGTTGCTAATTGTATTTTCACAAATCATCAGTCATCTTATTTGATACGAACCGCAGAGGCGCAGAGGACGCAGAGGTAGAGAGGAAAGAGACTGTTAGATTTTATTTAGCAACGTTATCTTTTTATTTATTCGCTTTTGACGTTTTTACTAAAAAGGCGATAGTACAACCAGGTGCTAAATTCTTTAACGGGAAATAGTAAATAAGTTAAGGGATTTACTGTGACAATAATATTTCTAAAATCCCGTTTGGCAAAAAATAAAATTCCCTGTGCAACTTGCGCTGCTGACATCACACCATAGGGATTTAATTGACTTTTGAAAGGGCCTAAAATTAATTTGCGAATGACACAAGTTTGATCTAATCTCTTGAGGGTGACAATATCCCCTAATGCTCTTTTGCTCAGTTCATACAAGGGACTTAAAGCTGGGGAAACTTCGGCTTCTGAAGTATTTACCCAAATTTCTTTGGTGGCTTTGTCTTGGGGTCCTGTGACAGTTGCAGAAAAAATATCTATCAATTCTAAAGCAGAAAAGGTGTTAACTTGATAGGAATTTTGAATGGCGGCAGAAGTTCTATCTCCATAAACATTTACGCCATGATTGATAATGAGAATATCAACTTTATTTAAACTTTCTTTTAGTTGAGTTTCATTACCCAATTCCCATTTGACAACTTTGACACGCTCTTGAACTGCGATTTTTTCAGGATTGGTTGTTAATGCCACAACTTTAGCATTATGCTTTAATAACTCTGCGGCTAATGCTTGTCCTAATGCACCGGAAGCACCTGTTAAAGCTACGGTTTTACCCTTTAAAGAAAGTCCTGTTCCTAGGATTTTATCTACTAGGGGAAATACACCACTATAGTAAGCATTCACATCATCAAAATGATGTCGCCAATGATAGGTTCTATTTACCCACCAAACGGAGGGAATTGTGTCTAAAGGTCCGGGTAAATGATTGTAGTCTGTGTCTATTGTTCCTTGAAAATATCGCAGAGATGCACCGTATAAAAAAGTGACTGCATAAGCAACACCTAACCATAATCCCCATTGATGCGCTAGTAAGGCAATTATTGTTAATATTGTTACTAATATGCCCGATTCGACGATATCGTGATACAACTGGGAATCTACGTAGGCTTTTTGGGAAATTAAAGTTAAATCCCGACGGTATACAGCATGATGTTTATTATGCCATTTGGCTAACCATGTTATTTGATGACACAAAGCATGATAAGCATCTCTGACAACTTCCGCGAGTAAGAGTGAGGAAAATCCCCAGGTTGTGAACTGGATACAGTTATTTACTAAAACCGAGTCAATAGTTAAACTTTGAGCCAAAATCATCATCGTTTCTGTGACACCACTTTTCTTAATTAAACCAAGTTATTACTACTTTTGTCTAATAAAGTAGTTATTAAAGGTGTAGCACATTGTCCAGATTGATTTTTGGCTCTACTTAACTTTGGCATTTAAGTCTTTTATAAATTTATCCAGGAAGTGCTTTTTGTAAATTTTCTGGCTGCATGAGGGTTAAATATTGATTGGTCATTTCTGGTATTAAAAATTCGATCATGACTCTATTTTCTAACCAAAACTCCATCACATCAAAGAAAGAATCTCGATTACAACGAACAACTCTCCAACCTTCTCTTTGACCAATTGCTTCTATTTTTTCTTGAGTAGAATCAACAGAAATAGCGGCATGAGTAGCGGTAAAATGGGCAGGTTGAGAAGTTTCTTTAAACTGAAGATCCTGTTCTCCTTCACCAGGTTGTAAAGTAGTTTGTAATGGATAAACTTCAATTGCCGTTCCGTTTGTGTCAAAAGATAGCATTACGTAACTACCTGGGTGGGGAGGAAAGGGAGATGCTTTTCCATTCATTACTTCCGCGAGAACTTCAGCAACGTGTTGGGGATTTTGAGCAGAAATAGAAAAATGGTGAATCATATTATCATTGAAAATTGGGTTTTTCAGTATCTATCATAGCAAAATAAATAACTCCATCAATCCCTGATTTGTTCAACTAATCGCTGTTCTAGTAAATCCAATAATCCATCTACATCTTTTCCTATTTCTTGAAAACAGATTTCTGGTGATGATTTGGGGGCAAATTGAATTAATTTAATTTCCCCTTTGCCAATACCAATCATCACTACTTCTGTTTCGGGTTTGTTGTTATCAATAATTCCTAAAATTTCTTGCAGACGATTTTCAACTCGCTCATTTAGTTTTTCTATTTCAGATTGGGGACAATAGACAAAATGGGGAGTTGGTTGTAAATCAATACCAATGGTTCCCTGACTATTACCATTTTCTAACCACAATCCCCAAAAAAGTGCAGCTAGTTCTGGTTGATTGTTTTTGACAAATCTATCTAACTGTCCTCGCCATTTATTCTCTGCTGTTTCGGGTTGGGGAATACTAAACATGATCATTAATTTGTAATTTTATTTTTCTATTTTAACCCAGATTGCACACGCCAGAGACTGGTGTAAATGCCATTTTTCTCTAACAGTTGCTCATGAGTTCCTGCTTCTACTAATTTGCCATGTTCCATGACATAAATACAATCAGCATTGCGAATGGTGGAAAGACGGTGAGCGATCGCTATTGTAGTCCGATTCACGGTAATCCGTTCTAAAGAACGCTGAATGGCGGCTTCTGTTTCATTATCTACCGCTGAGGTAGCTTCATCTAAGATCAAAATTGGTGGATCTTTTAATACTGCGCGAGCAATTGCAATCCGTTGTCTTTGTCCCCCAGATAACTTTTGCCCCCGTTCCCCCACAATTGTCTCATAACCTTGGGGCAAACTCATAATAAAATCATGGGCTTCGGCTATTTTTGCCGCCATGATGATATTTTCATTGGTAGCGGTAAAAGTCCCATAGGCTATATTTTCTCCCACTGTACCATGAAATAAAAATACATCCTGACTAACCAAACCAATAGCCCGGCGTAAATCTCGCAAATTTAATTTTTGTAAGTCAATACCATCAAGAGTAATTTTACCATTTTGCACTTCATAAAAACGCAGCAAGAGTTTAACTAAGGTACTTTTTCCTGAACCTGTTGAACCCACAATGGCAATGGTATTTCCTGCGGGAATTTCTAAAGATAAATTGTGAATAATTGGGGTTCTATTATGATAAGCAAAACTCACATTTTTAAATTCTAAAGCCCCCCGAATCATATCTACAGGTAAATCAATATTTCCGGGATGAATTTCAATGGGAGTATCTAACAAATCCATCACTCGATTAGTAGAAGCCATAGCCCTTTGATATAAATCAAAAGTATCGCCTAATCTTGTTAATGGCCATAGCAAAAGCTGGACTAAAAATATTAAAGAACTATACGCACCTACAGCTAATCTGCCCGCTACTGCTTCCATTCCGCCAAATAATAGCAAGATTGTAAAAGCTATTAAAATGAACATCCGAATTACCGGAATATAACCGGCAGATAACGCAATTGCTTTAGCATTACTTTGACGATAAGCATTACTTTCCGATTCTACACGGGCGGCTTCATAATCTTCCGCTGTAAAACTTTTAATTGTGGTAATTCCACTTAAATTATTAGATAATCTACTATTGAGTAAACCTACTTTTTCCCGAACCTCAGCATAACGAGGAGCAAGAAACTTCTGGAAAATCACCGAACCACCGAGAATAAATGGCATGGGCAAAATTGCCATCCCAGCCACACTAGGAGCTAAAATAAAGAAAGCACCGCCAACAATAATAATAGTTGTCGTTACTTGGATAATGTCATTTGCACCTACATCCAAAAATCGCTCTAATTGGTTAATATCATCACTCAAGATAGACATTAAACCACCGGTACTGCGTTCTTCAAAATAAGCTAATTCTAATTCTTGTAAGTGTTTATATGCGTCCAGTCGTAAATTATGCTGAATATTTTGTCCCAAATTGCGCCATAGTAATTTATAGGCATATTCCAACAATGACTCTAATACCCAAGTAATCACCGTCAACAAGGATAAAATCAGAAATTGCCCATAAATGTCTTTTACACCTAATCGGGCAATGATAGAATCCTGTTGCTTGACTACCACATCTACCGCAATCCCAATTAATACTGGTGGTGCTAAGTCAAAAACTTTATTGAGGATAGAAGCGCCAATGGCCAGCCGAATTTGTTTAATATACTTGTGTCCATAGTTAAATAGACGCTGGAGGGGACTGATAGAATGTTTACGCCTTTTGGATAATCGGGGAGATTTGAATGTTATAGCCACATCAATTGCTAATTACTTGCAACTAATATTACCACATAATCGAGTTGATTTGTTATCAATATTGAAGCTATAGATACAGTTATCTTCCTTTAGGAATATATTGGTATATCTCGTCATCAAACTTTGATTCTTGACTATTCTCAGATCCATCTGTGTTATTGTAATTAAAATGCCGCGTATAGGCAGGAGAGATGATATTGAAAAATTGGTAACTTCTAATTTGGCAAACTACAGTTTTCGGAATTATATTAGAAAAATGTTGTCATCAAAATTATTGTCCCCACCATCAACCACCAGGGTACAGTAACAGCGAAAAATGTCAGATGTGCTAATCTTCAGTGAAGACTCCGAATGCAGCATTTATTTCCTGCTTAAACTGAGGAAATATCCCATATCAATCTTGATTTTGTTCAAAAATGCTAGTAATGTGAGCAAATCTCACTCCCACAACCTGAACCAGACGTAACACTAGACAAATCAATATTATGTCTACTCCCAATCATCAGCAACTCTCACTCCCAGAAGCCAAGAAAATACTCAACAAATTTAACTGTCTGGATATTGCCCCCATTCTCAAACCATCGGAAAAAATTGTCACCAGTGAGGCATTGATTTTTCTCACCAGTCTGTCAGATTATCAAATCTTAGGTATTTGTGCTGATACAGCGGAAGAGGGAATTTTAGCAATGAAAACCTATTCTCGCGCTTTAGGTTATCAAGCACCAACTGATTTACCACAGCCAGAAGGCCCAGTTTACATCAAGTTAAATGGTAAAAATGGCTTGTGTTATCTCGATTCCTATGCTGGACATCATCGGGGAGTGTTAGTATCTTGCCAGTCTTATCAAGAGGGAGGAGTTAACGAGATGTATGGACATTTACCCCTCGATTTATTTGTCTAGAATTTCATTTACAATCATCTGTATGGTGGGCTATGCCCACCTATTTCTTAATCACTAATTACCAGATAATATGAGCATTGTTACACTCCAGTCAGTTAAAAAAGATTTTGGAATTAAAGAACTTTTAAAAGATGCCAATTTTAGCCTTGATACTAATGATAAAGTTGGTTTAATTGGAACTAACGGTTCTGGTAAATCAACGTTATTAAAAATGATTGCCAAACTAGAATCAATTGATAGTGGGCAAATTTTAGTGAATTCTGGGGCGAAAATTGTTTACTTGCCGCAACAGCCAGATATGGACGAAAATCACACTGTTTTAGAACAGGTATTCGCTGACAGTGGTGAACAAATGAACCTAGTCAAAGAGTATGAAGAATTATCTGATAAATTGGCACATTATCCCGATGATAGTCAGTTAATGTCTCGCCTTTCTACTGTGATGGAGCGCATGGATGCAACTGGTGCATGGGAAGTAGAAACTAACGCCAAAATCATTTTAACAAAGTTAGGAATTGTTGATTTTGATGTGAAAGTTGGCACATTATCAGGGGGATATCGCAAGCGAATTGCTTTAGCAGCAGCCTTGATATCAGAACCTGATTTATTATTAATGGATGAACCAACAAACCATCTTGATGCTCTTTCTGTAGAATGGTTACAAAGTTATTTAAATCGCTATCGAGGCGCACTTTTATTAATTACTCATGATCGTTATTTTTTAGATAAAGTTACTAATAGAATTATCGAAATTGATCGAGGTGATATTTACAATTACACAGGTAATTATTCCTATTATCTAGAAAAGAAAGCCTTAGCTGAAGAATCGGCTGTTAGCACTCAACGTAAACATCAAGGTCTTTTACGTCGGGAATTAGAATGGTTGAAAAAAGGACCAAAAGCTAGAAGTACCAAACAAAAAGCCAGAATTGATCGCGCTCATGAATTGAGAGATACTGAGTTTAAAGAAATTAATGGTAAGGTTGATATTTCTACCGTTGGCCGACGGATTGGTAAGAAGGTTATTGAACTCAAAAATGTTAGTAAAGCCTATAATAACAGAACTTTAATTCATAATTTTACTTATGAATTTAGTCCAGAAGATCGGATTGGTATTATTGGCGGTAATGGTGCAGGTAAATCCACTTTAATGGATATTATGACCGCCAGAATTAAACCAGATTCCGGTAGTGTGGAAATTGGGAGTACAATTCATATTGGTTATTTTAACCAGCATTCAGAAGAATTGTTAACGGCGGTAGATGATGATCAACGTGTGATTGATTATATTAAGGAAGAAGGCGAATTTATTCAAATATCCGACGGGACAAAAATCAGTGCTTCCCAAATGTTAGAGAGATTTTTGTTTCCGGGAAATCAACAATATGCACCCATTAATAAACTTTCTGGAGGAGAAAAACGCCGTTTATTTTTATTGCGGATTCTCATTAGTGCGCCAAATGTCTTGATTTTAGATGAACCAACTAATGATTTAGATGTGCAGACATTAGCGGTATTAGAAGACTATTTAGAGGATTTTAATGGTTGTGTAATTGTAGTTTCTCATGATCGTTACTTTTTAGATCGGACTGTAGATAGAATTTTTGCTTTGGAAGAAGGGGGAGGTTTACGTCAATATCCGGGGAATTATTCCATCTATTTAGATTATAAAAAAGCTGAGGAAGCAGAAAAACAAGAACCACCAAAAACTGTAATTGCCGAAAAGGTTATATCTCCAGTTGCAGAGACTAAAAAAGCCCGGAGGTTATCCAATTGGGAAAGACGGGAATTTGAGGAATTAGAAGGAAAAATTGCCAAGTTAGAAGCAGAGAAAACAGCAGCCGAAAGGAAATTAGCAACTGTGGCTGGAAATTATAGCCAAGTGCAGAAGCTATATGAAGAGGTGGAAACGCTGAAGAAAAATATTGATTTGTCCACAGAACGCTGGTTAGAATTAGCGGAAATGGATTCTTAAGTTGATTATCTAGTGACTATGCGCTGCGATTTAAATAACCGGACGTACCACGCGAATTAATTTGCCTGGCAACGTTCCCTCTACTTTCACAGCCTCATCAATCCGTGCAGAAAATTGTTCCCAGTTTCGATTGTTCGTACAAACAACAATACCGAAATGATGATCATTTTGACGATGCAAACGGATAAAATCACCTCTATTGATAGTTAATATCGCTCTCTCTTGACCTATCGCAAAAGCCAATACCTCATCATCAGGTATCCGTTGATTAGCACTTCCCGCCTCTTGAACCGTCAAAACGTCATGCCCCAAACTCCGTAACAATTCCACAACTTGAAAAGGAAACTGCTCATCCGCATAAAAACGTGCCATCTTCTAAGCTGCCTCATTCTGCTCAATCGCCAATTCCATCTCATCAGGATAAGCCTCTGCATATACCCAAGCATTTCCTAAATCCGTAGCTGTAATCGTTGGATAGCTCATTAAAAGGTCAACATCACTATATCCAAGACGGCGAGCCTCTACAAGCACCCAGACAGGAATCCGCGTATTCGCAATGCAAGCCTCTCCACCACAGATTCTAGGCGTTTTCTCAATTCCCTGCCAATTGCTACCCAGACTTTGAGCAAGTAACTGGATAACCTGTACTTTTTCACTAGGTCTGAGGGCAAGAAGTTGTTGTTCTAACTCTTTGACAATCACAGGTGTAAATCCTTATAACGTTTTAGCAATCTACATTTACTATTTTATATCTTAATGGTATCTATAATTAATGGAGATTGCATAATTTTTATTTGTTATTTGAGGAATTGGGGATAATTTTATTTTATTATATAAATATAATATAAAAAAACTTCCTATGAGCCAAACTGCGATAAATCTCGTTGCTATATCTGTTTTCCTGATGACTTTTTCTAGTTTGTTGGGACCATTAATACATCTTTCCCCAACGATACCAGCCTTAGCTACGGTGACGTTTTTAGGAATTGCAACTTTGGATAATTTTAGCTTTCAAGGCAAGGGAGGAACGATAGTATTAGACTTTGTGGCGCGGTTTTCTCCAGAATATAAAGAACGCATTTTACATCATGAAGCAGGTCATTTTCTCGTTGCTTACCTGCTAGGAATTCCGGTGACTGGCTACACTCTCAGCGCGTGGGAAGCTTGGCAAAAAGGACAACCGGGACAAGGGGGAATAACTTTAGAAGATCAGGAGTTAACCGCACAAATAGAAAAAGGTCAAATGACCGCCCAAATGTTAGACCGTTATTGTACTATTTGGATGGCGGGAATTGCGGCGGAAAGTTTGGTTTTCAATTCGGCTGAAGGTGGTAATGATGATAAAAGTAAGTTAACTGAAATTTTGCAAGTTCTCGGTTTTTCGGAAGCAGTTTATCAGCAAAAACAACGGTTTCATCTGCTTCAGTCTAAAAATCTGATTCAGGAAAATTGGGATAGTTATCAAGCTTTGGTAGCAGCAATGAGAGAAGGGGTTTCTGTTGAGGAGTGTTTGGAAATAATTGTCTCACGCAGAGGCGCAGAGGCACAGAGAGAATGAGTAGTTATACTCTGGTTTTAATTGTTTTTATCATGCTTTGGTGGCAGCAATTGTTATCCATTAATTAAGCCACATTAATCAATTGTTCTAAAGATTTAGCTAAGGGTAAAGGTTTTCCATCTTCTTGATATTCAGCAATTAACATTTCTATTACTTCCTGAGCATTTTTCACAGCTTCTTCATAAGTATCACCATGAGTATGATATTTTTGAGTAGGAAATTCAGGTAAATGAACTAAATAACATTTATCTTCACTACTCCATTGAATAATGATAGTATCAGGTAAATTCATTCTTTTGACTCCTCCTCTTGTGGCAATGAGAATAATTAATTATCAGTCCTGATAGTCAAACAATCATCTTGCAAATCTGGCGGTATTTTTGCAGGAAACTCATCATTAGAATCTATAATGACGCTAAAATGTTGATCTTCATATTTACCCAACTTTTTGATTTCACGCAGCCATTTAGCGAGATTATCGCCCATAAAATCAGGATTAGATGTATCGAGAATCAAAAGACGTATTTTACCCTGAGTCATTCTTCGGAGTCTTTTTTCAATTTGTTTAGCTGTAATTGATGATGGTTTAGTACGGTATGGATTAGCTACATAAAATCTTTCTGCAACTATACTGTAGCGACCTTCTGTAAGGGTATAACCATTATCAATCTTACCAACGAAAATGAAAACTTCATGATTATTGGGGCATGATTCAGAATTAACGAGATTTAAAATGTTAGTAGCAATTTTATTGTCTGTAAAATGTTCATGTGTTGTTGATTCATCTAACCATAATGTTCCGAGTCCTTCAGGATGTGAGTAAATGAACTCACGTTGATTAGGATTAAACTCTCCTACATTGATTAAAATATACCCTTTGCCAAACTCTTGCTTCATCTTATTTATGCGTTCAAATGTACCCATAACAAAACTTTTATCTTCCAGCAACTGATAGCATAATTTATGTAATGCTTGCTGCAACAGTAAAGAGTTATCCATAATTATTACACTGTACTCTAGGTAGATGACAATAGTTTATTATAGCAATACCTTCACTAATTTCTAAAAAGCCCATAATAGATAATGATCAGATTGTGTTTCAAAAACTGCTTTTGCAAATATAGCGGTTTCTGGTTTACCTGACTTATGTTCTGTAAAGAGAATGTAGAGACGTTAACGTGTGGGAAGCTTCTGCTACATGAAACGTCTCTACAGTTGTAGAATATAAGTCTTTCATCTGTTTTACTCTAATTAAATTTGATTTCTTAAAAACTCATGTCTTCAACTCTTCAGTTTCTTAGCGGTAACGATATTCGTCAATTATTCCTTGATTTCTACACCCAACGGGGACACCAACCGCTTCCAAGTGCTTCTCTTGTTCCCGAAGATCCAACTGTGCTGCTGACTATTGCGGGAATGTTACCATTTAAGCCGATATTCCTGGGACAACGGACACCGGAATTTAAACGCGCTACGACTTCGCAAAAGTGTATTCGTACCAATGATATCGAAAATGTGGGACGCACTCAACGCCATCATACATTTTTTGAGATGTTGGGTAATTTTAGCTTTGGTGATTATTTTAAACCACAGGCGATCGCTTGGGGTTGGGAATTATCCACTCAAGTCTTTGGTTTCTCCCCCCAGAATCTCGTTGTCAGCGTGTTTGAAGATGATGATGAAGCTTTTACCATCTGGCGCGATACCATTGGTGTAACGGAAAAACGCATCAAGCGCATGGGTGCAGATGATAATTTCTGGGTTTCTGGTGCTACTGGTCCCTGTGGTCCCTGTTCGGAAATTTATTATGATTTTCACCCAGAACGGGGTGAAGATAATATTGATTTAGAAGATGATACCCGATTTATCGAGTTTTATAACTTGGTATTTATGCAATATAATCGGGATGCTGCTGGTAATTTAACCCCGTTACAAAACAAGAATATTGACACGGGAATGGGTTTGGAAAGAATGGCGCAAATCCTGCAAAAGAAGCCGAATAATTATGAAACAGATTTGATTTTCCCAATTATTGAAACAGCAGCGAAAATTGCCAAAATTGATTATTACGAAAGTAATGAAAATACAAAAGTTTCTTTAAAAGTAATTGGTGATCATGTCCGTTCTGTGGTTCACATGATTGCTGATGAAATTCGCGCTTCTAATGTTGGTAGGGGTTATGTTTTACGGCGTTTAATTCGTCGAGTTGTCAGACATGGCAGATTAATCGGAATTTCTGGGGAATTTATTAACGAAGTTGCAGAAACCGCAATTTCTCTGTCTGAATTAATTTACCCCAATTTGCGACAAAGAGCAACTGCTATTAAAGCCGAATTACAAAGAGAAGAAGTTAATTTCTTGAAAACTCTGGATAGAGGAGAAAAGCTATTAGCGGAAATTATCCAAGAGGTAAAACAAAAAGGATTAAATTCTATTAGTGGTGAAAGTGCTTTTACTCTCTATGATACCTACGGTTTCCCATTAGAATTAACCCAAGAAGTTGCTGAGGAAAATAATATTACAGTTGATGTTGATGGTTTCAATGCAGAAATGCAAAAACAAGTAGAACGGGCAAAAGCTGCACACGAAACTATTGATTTAACTGTCCAAGGTTCTTTGGATAAACTTGCAGAACATATTCACTCTACACAATTCATTGGTTATACCCAATTAACAACAACAGCAAAAATAGAAGTTTTATTAGTTGCTGGTGTTTCTGAAGAAGCAGCAGAAGCAGGAACAGAAGTACAAATTGTTTTAGATAAAACACCTTTTTATGCTGAATCTGGGGGACAAATTGGCGATAAAGGATATATTAGCGGTGATGGGGTTTTAGTCAGAATTGAAGATGTGAAAAAAGAATCTGATTTCTTTATTCATTTTGGACGCATTGAAAGAGGAACAATTAGAATTGGTGATGAAATTACCGCACAAATAGATCGGGGTTGTCGTCGTCGCGCTCAAGCTAATCATACAGCAACTCATTTATTGCAAGCTGCTTTAAAGAAAGTTGTTGATGAAGGAATTTCTCAAGCTGGTTCTTTGGTTTCTTTTGATAGATTGCGCTTTGATTTTAACTGTCCCCGTGCTTTAACTGGTGAGGAAGTTCAACAAATTGAAGAACTAGTAAATAGTTGGATTTCCGAAGCTCATCCTGCTACAATGGAAGAGATGCCCATAGCGGAAGCAAAAGCTAAAGGTGCAGTCGCAATGTTTGGGGAAAAGTACGGTGATGAAGTCCGCGTGATTGATTTCCCTGGTGTTTCCATGGAATTATGTGGGGGAACTCATGTTAATAATACGGCGGAAATTGGCGTTTTCAAAATCATTTCTGAAGCGGGAGTTTCTTCAGGTGTGAGAAGAATAGAAGCAGTTTCTGGTGCGGCGGTATTGGATTATTTGAATGTTCGTGATATAGTGACGAAGGATTTGTGCGATCGCTTTAAAGTCAAACCCGAAGAAATACCCGACAGAATCACAACTTTACAAACTGAACTCCGCAATAACGAAAAAGAAATTCAAAGCCTAAAATCACAAATAGCAATAGTTAAATCTGACAGCTTATTACAGACTGCGGAAATAATCGGAGAACACAAAATCATTATCGCCCAAATGGCAGATATTGACGCAGAATCTTTAAAAGCTGCTGCGGAAAGATTGCTGCAAAAAATCGGTAATGGTGCAGTAGTTTTAGGTTCTATTCCTGAAGCCGGGAAGGTGAGTATTGTTGCAGCATTTAGTCCTGAAGTGAATAAGAAAGGTGTCCAAGCTGGTAAATTTGTAGGGAATGTAGCTAAGATTTGTGGAGGTGGAGGTGGTGGAAAACCCAACCTCGCGCAAGCTGGGGGAAGGGATGCAAGTAAATTACCAGAAGCATTAGAAACTGCGAAAAATGATTTGTTAGCAGCGTTGAAATAGGAGTTTGAAGAATGATGTAGAGACGTTTCATGAAACGTCTCTACAATGTAATATCAATTACATATAATGATCTGAGAGAAACAAACATGAACGAAAAAAATAAAGGAAACCAAGATGAATTTGATATTTTTATTGCTAATTCTATCTTTCCTGAAGCAGCTTCTATATTTTCCACACATATCAAAACAATTAAGTCAATAAAAAATACTGCAATAATTGTAATGGATGCAAACGCATTGCTTGTACCTTACAACGTGGGAAAAGACAGTGTGAGTCAGATAAGGACAACCTATGAAAAGCTGGTTAAAACAGGACAATTAATCATTCCTGGACAAGTCGCTCGTGAGTTTGCAAATAATAGAACAAATAAAATATTAACATTATTTCAACAATTGACACGAAAGCAAAATAGTATAACTAACTTACAAAAAGGTAAATATCCACTTTTAGAATCATTGCCTGAGTATAAAGAAGCTATTCGACTTGAAGAAGAAATTGATCGTCTTATAAAGGAATATAGAAAGACAATAAGTAGCGTTTTAGATCATATACGTTCATGGACATGGGATGATCCTGTAAGCCGTTTATATGCAGATTTATTTACAGAGGAAATAGTTTTTGATCTTTCAATAGATCAAGACAATATGAAAAAAGAATTGAAAAGACGGCAGATACATAAAATTCCACCTGGATATAAGGATGCGTCGAAAGATGATTCAGGGATCGGCGATCTACTAATTTGGTTTACAATTTTAGAGATAGGTAGATCAAAAAGTAAAGATGTTATTTTCGTCTCAGGAGATGAGAAGCCAGATTGGTGGGATAGAACGGAAAATCAACCTATATATCCACGATATGAACTAATTGATGAGTTTAGACGTGAATCTGGAGGATATTCTTTTCACATTATTCATTTCTCTCAATTTTTAGATTTATATGGTGCTAGTGAAAGTGCTGTAGAAGAAGTTCGTGAGGAGGAAAGTAGATTAAGTACAGAATTTAGTTTAATCGGTGAGTTTATTCATAAATGGCAGATCCTTGAACAAACTCTGCTTTCAAAATATCGTTTAATCAAAGCTAACTCACCAGAGCGATGGATAAATCCTACAGAAGTTGCTCACCAATTATATGGGTCTGGACTGGTAGATAAAAAATTTATAGTTGATTTACAAGATATAAAGCATTTGAGAAATGCTTTTGTACATGATAGAAATATTACAATGATTCGTACACAATTGGAAATTAAAAAAGCAATTTCTAAGCTGGATGAACTTATTATTATAGCAAGCAACATATCATTTGAGGATGCAGACTAAAACGCCTTCTATAAATTCTGCCATGCTGCATCTTCCTCTGGTTTTAACCAATCTTTTGCCAGCGAAGATTCACTCATAATCGTAATTTCTAGCATCTTTTTTTTTTGTTTAGTTTGTAAAAACTGCACAAAATATAAAACCTCTTGTAACACTGGTTCAGGTAGCTTTTCTAATTCTTGCGTAATTTGTTCTTTAGTTGTCATTGGATTTTCACCATTTTATAACTGTCAATAAATATCATATCAAATTCAGCAGTAATTATAAAGTAATTAGATTTATATATTTACTGCAACTTGACCAAATTTTGTCAAAGGTTTGGGTATAGGTTTTCCATCTTCTTTCAATACTTCCAAATACAATTCTATAGCTTCTTTAATATTTTCCTGTACTTCTGCTAAAGTATCCCCAATGCTGACACAACCAGGTAAGTCTGGAACATAAGCACCCCAGTTTGTCTCACCACGTTCATAAATTACTGTGTACTCAATCATTATATTTCTCCTAATTTTGCTTGCTTCCAAATTGATGAAAGTGTACCTACTGGAATGTCATCACTTGGTTTTCCAGGTACAACTACGATACCTGATTTACTTTCATGGGTATCTGAATGTTATAATAATTCTACTCTCATTATTTCTCTGTTGTCTTCATCTTAAAAATTATGCTAAAAAGTGTAAAAATAGAGAATTTTCGAGGTTTCAAATCTTTTGAACTTCAACAACTAGGTAGAATTAACTTACTAGTTGGTGAAAATAATAGCGGAAAAACATCAATATTAGAAGCTATTCAAATTTTATGCTCACGAAATGATCTTGATACACTTACGGAAATTATAACTAACCGGGGTGAAGATTTTTGGGATGATGATGGTAAAGGAGAACATCAACTTGATATTAGTCACCTTTTTTATGGTCATGAGATAAAACCTGGTAGTAAACTTTCTATATCAGCTAATAATAATCAAGAAAAACTTGATATACTGATAGCAATGCTACGTGCGAATAATACCAGTTTTCGTTATGATGAAACTAAGATTTATGAAGAAAATGTTAGTTCAAATAATGAAGATTTTGATAATTTTAAAAAACTTGGTTTTATTATTGAATGGACTCAAAATGAGCTACCACCAGAAAAGTTCTTATTATACATATCACCTGATAGTGGACTTTCTATTGACTCTATTATGATGTTCCGTCATAGAAAAAGTTTAAGAGCAAGTATAATACCGAAAACACAATTTGTTAAATCATCTTCTTTAAAAATAGAGGAAATGATTGATTTATTTGATCAATTAGTATTGACACCTGAAGAGAACATTGTAGCGGAAGCATTAAATAAAATAGACTCAAAAATTAAACGTATTGCTCCTATTAGTTCTCAAAAATTGAGGTATTCATCAGATTCACGCGGTGGTTTTCTGGTGCTTCTGGCTGATGGTAAGCGTGTACCTATTGGAAGTATGGGAGATGGTATTTGGCGAATTTTAGGACTTGCATTAGCTATAGTATCAGCTAAAGATGGATATTTATTTGTAGATGAAATTGACACTGGACTCCATTTTACTGCAATGTCTGATATGTGGAAAATGATTTGGGATACAGCGAAAAAATTAAATGTCCAAGTTTTTGCAACTACACATAATAGTGATTGTTGGAAAAGTTTAGCCGAAATTGCAGAACAAGAAAATGTAACTGATGATGGAATTAGGATTCATAGAATTGAGAAAGGTAAAGAAAAAAGTATAGTGTTTAATGAAGCACAAATTGTTATTGCTGTTGAAAGAGAATTAGAGGTACGTTAGCAATGGCAAAACATTATCACCCTAAAAGGCTATTAGTTGAAGGTCAAGATGATTTACGAGTCATACCAGAATTAATTGAAAAAAATGGAATTAATTGGGGAACGAAAAAAGAAGAAGCAATTATATCAATTCAAGAATGTGGAGGTTATGAAAATATTACTTATGACCTGATATATACAGAATTACAAACTGGAAGATGTACACATTTAGGTTTAATGGTGGATGCAGATGATAATGCGTCTTTACGTTGGCAAAGTATCAGAAATGCTTGTTTGCAAATTGAAAGTATTTCTCATCTTCCTGAACAAATACCAGAGACAGGATTAATTATTAATACACAAGATGATAAAAAAATTGGTGTTTGGATTATGCCAGATAATATCATCGAAGGGATGTTAGAAACATTTTTAGGTTATATGATTCCAGAACAGGGAGAACATCTTTGGCAATATGCACAGGAAGTAGCAAGAGAAGCAAAAAATAAAGGTGCAACATTCAAAGAATCTTATACTGATAAAGCGGAAATTTACACCTGGTTAGCATGGCAAGATGAACCAGGGAGACAAATACATCAAGCTATCAAGTATAATATTTTAAATCCGCAAACTCCCAAAGTGCAGGGTTTTATCAATTGGTTTAAGGATTTGTATGATTTGTAACCTCAATCTTCCTCTCCGTGCCTCTGCGCCTCTGCGTGAGATAATAATTCTAAATACCAAAGGAGTCAATAAAAATGAGTCGTATTAATCCTTATACCCTACAAATGCAAATCACCCAAATGTTTGCCCAAGGACAATCATTTTTTGCCCTAACCAAAGTTCAAGATTGGTTAAAAGAACATAATCAAAACCCCTTAGATTTTGAAATTATCTTTCACAAAAAACCTGCACCTCCTGGTTCAAAAGAAGTCATGGTAATAGAAATAGAACTAAAACGCAAAGACGGACAACCTGTAGATCCTTGGTTACAAGAACAAGCTAATTTACACGCTTAATTACCCTGTAAACCACCAGTATGGATTAATAGCAAAGATTCCGATTTAAAAAACCCTTTAGCAATTAAATCCATAACTCCATAAAACATTTTTCCTGTGTATACATGATCTAAAGGTATGTCATGTTGTTGTTGAAAATCTTGACAAAATAGCTTTAATTTATTAGTCACTTTAGCATAACCACCAAAATGATAATCAGATACAAGTTGCCAAGGTGCGGGAGAATTGACAGGTGTGGGTAAATTAGCAGCTAGATATTTTGTTAATAAATTATTGATATCTTCTTTGAGAAAATCACCATCTTTCAATACAGGAAAACCAATCACTTTTTGTTCTTGACTTAATGATAGTGTTATCCCTGCTAATGTTGTTCCTGTACCGCAAGCTAAACAGATATTATTAAATCCTTTAACTGTTTGTAATATTTCTATACAACCACGCATACCATTTAAATTACAACCCCCTTCAGGAATAATAAATACTTCCCCAAATCGTTGTTTCAATTGGTTTTGTAATTCTTCTGTATGGCGTTTTTTATATGTCTGACGATCAATATATACTAATTCCATTCCCTGTGATACTGCAAATTCTAAAGTAGGATTGAGAGGAATATTTTCTTCTCCACGAATTAAGCCAATAGTCCGAAAACCAAATAAATTTCCTGCGGCTGCGGTAGCATAAATATGATTAGAATAAGCACCACCAAAAGTAAGAATTGTAGATAAATTTTTCTGTTTAGCTTCCACCAAGTTATATTTCAGTTTAAACCATTTATTGCCGTTGATTTGGGGGTGCATGATATCGAGACGTAAGACAGATAGCTTAACACCTGCATTCGCTCCAATTTCACTATTAATTTGTTGAATAAGTGGAGGAAAAAAAATTGAAGACATTTTCAAAAAAAGTTATTATTTACTAGAATAGTATAAAATGCCAATTTTACCAAAAAAATACCCCAATTATGGCAAAAACTTTTGATTTAATCACGGAAGAACTACAAAAATTTATTATTAATCAAAAAATATTTTTTGTCAGGACAGCCCCCTTAAATTCGACAGATCATGTTAACCTTTCTCCCAAGGGAATAGATAAGTTTTCGCATTCTCTCCCCCCACCAAGTTGGTTATTTAGATATAACAGGTAGTCGTAACGAAACATCTGCTCATTTGCAGGAAAATGGGCGGATAACCTTGATGTTTTGTGCTTTTCAAGAACCTGCTTGTATTCTCCGTCTTTATGGTCAGGGACAAACTATTTTACCAGATTCTCCCGCATGGAATTCTCTCTATCCTCTATTTCCTCATAAAATTTTAAAAAATATGAATTATCAAGTTGTTAACCAATTAAATGAAACCCAAATTTGTGAACTTGTAGAATTATATAAAAATGAATTCTGGAGTCAAAACCGGACATATCAAGGTGTTGTCAAAATGCTGGTTGCATCTGATATTATTATCGGTTTAGTAAATGAGGAAGAACAATTAATTGGTTTTTGTCGCGTCCTGAGTGATTTTGTTTATCGCGCAGTTCTCTATGATGTCATTGTTAAACCTAGTTATAGAAAAAGAGGATTTGGTGCTAAATTATTAAATGAAGTCGTTAATCATCCCCAATTAAAAGAAGTTGAAAATATTGCTCTTTTTTGTTTACCAGAAATGATACCATTTTATCAACGTTGGGGTTTCACAGATGTTGTGAAGCTGGAATTAATGTACCGTTACCAATAATATAAGAATCCAAAAACAGTTCTCTAATTTTATCATGTCTAATCAACGCATAATTCAAAGTATATACACAGATGGGGCTTGCACAGGCAATCCTGGACCTGGTGGTTGGGGTACAGTCGTCTATTTTAATGATGGTTCGGTGCATGAAATGGGTGATTCATCGCACCACACTACTAATAATAAAATGGAAATGCAAGCCGCGATCGCCGCTTTGGAATTTTTTAAATCATCTCGACAAACTGAAGCTATTACCCTGTATACTGATAGCAAATATGTGATTGATTGTGTTACCAAATGGGTGAAAGGCTGGAAAAAGAACGGTTGGAAAAAATCAGATGGTAATCCTGTCCAAAACCAAGACCTCTTAGAAATCCTCGATGCACTCAATAGCCGACTGGTACAATGGGAACACGTCCGGGGACATTCTGGTAATATTGGCAATGAACGCTGTGATACGATTGCTCGCTCCTTCGCCAATTACAAAATCCCCCACCTCCAACAGTCATTACCCGAATTTCTTCACGAAACTTTACCTAAAATTGAGGAGATAAGCGTAGTAAAAGTACCTAATGATCCCATAAACTCTACAATAACTAATAAAAATACACCGGAAAGCAGTCCCTCTGCATCAGATACAAGCACTATGGAACTATCTACAACGCCAACTGCGACGACAACCAATGAACAACCCACTGAAATCAGGGTTTTACAGCTTCGCAACTTGGTGGAAACTTTACGCATTGCGGACGAAATTGCCGAAAAAGGCTATCTAATTACCAGTTCAGAATTAGCAGACTTAATGAGTGTCCACTCTAGTGCCGTTACTAGCCGAGGTGATGAATGGCGCTGGCGAAATTGGATAGTTTCACGGGTAAGACGGGAAGGTAATCAAATTCTCTGGGAACTTGAACGGGGGGACAAAGTAGAAGTAGAAGTAGATTAAAATAATTTGTAATTCGTAATTCGTAATTCGTAGTTAAGTTTGATAAATGGCATAGAAAATAGGTAAAAGTTGCGCGTTTTATCAATTACAAATTACGGGTTATGGTATTAATAAGTTAAATAAAATGTATTCATAATCATCAATATGATCTCCCCGTCAAAAAATTTTCATCATGGCTGAGAAATATTATTTGTGATTTTAATTCTCCCTCTAACTACAAAACGTAGCAGTCTATTGATAGCTTGTACCTCTTCTTCGTTTAATATCTCCTACATTTGATTTTATCTAAGTGATTAACCTAAGCATTGAATTGTGAAAATGATCAAATATTATAGTGATAGCAATAGCTATAAACTAGTGACTTCTATCACATGAATGCTACATACCTCTGATCTTCCTAACATGAAAGTGGATCGCTGAAAACATTAATGTAACTCCTATAGGGTAGGTGTATTTTCGCTTATAATGATATAACCTTAATTATATTCTCGTCTGGACAAAACCCTTTATCTCTTGATCCACTCTTGTCATCTATTTCCCAATTACCTTTACAATTTAGATTCCTAGCAATTACCAGGAGTAAAAAAAGGATTATGTTGTCTAAAAGAATCTTACCTTGTCTAGATGTCAAGGCTGGCAGAGTGGTTAAAGGCATTAACTTTATTGATCTCAAGGATGCAGGTGATCCAGTAGAACTGGCCAAGGTTTACAATGAAGCCGGTGCAGATGAGTTAGTGTTTCTGGATATTACAGCGACTCATGAAGACCGAGACACGATTATTGATGTGGTTTACCGGACTGCGGAACAGGTCTTCATTCCCTTGACTGTGGGTGGGGGAATTCAAACCTTAGAAAATGTTAAAGGTTTGTTACGAGCCGGGGCTGACAAGGTTAGTATTAATTCTGCGGCGGTCAGAAATCCCGATTTAATCAATCAAGCAAGCGATCGCTTTGGTAATCAGTGTATTGTTGTGGCTATTGATGCCAGACGTAGACTTGACCCTGAGAATCCTGGTTGGGATGTGTATGTTCGTGGGGGCAGAGAAAATACTGGTCTAGATGCTCTAAGGTGGGCTGAAGAAGTAACAAAACGGGGGGCGGGAGAATTGTTAGTCACAAGTATGGATGCTGATGGAACCCAAGCTGGTTATGATTTAGAGTTGACAAAAGCGATCGCTAATGCTGTAGAAATTCCCGTCATTGCTTCTGGTGGTGCGGGAAATTGTGAACACATTCACACCGCTTTAACTGAAGGTAAAGCCGAAGCCGCACTTTTAGCCTCATTGTTACATTTTGGGCAACTCAGTGTGGCACAAATTAAAAATTATTTGCATGAACGCAATATTCCTGTTCGTCTTCCTACTTGAGATCAGATATAGCGACCAGCTACATATGTTGAAGATAAAACACAGTTCTCCGAAACAGTGTTAAGATAAGGGTACTTCTATTAAGAAATATTAAGAAATATGTTGATTCCTATTTTAATCTTTGATGTCGCACTTGTAGCATGGTCGCTACACCTGATGGAAAAAGCCTATGAGTATAAAGAATTTTCGCTCATGTTGGCTGGTACATTAGTAGCATTAGCCGCAGCAGCAATGCTGGTAGTTTACTTTTTAATGGGACACTGTATGAGTTATTTGTTACAAGTATCTTAGGTAGGGCAACAGCAAAAGTAATTGAGGATGACTACATATTGGTATGGTTAACCGTGAACATCTAAAGAATATTAAATTTGCTATCCTTCGTTAATTCACAAAATTAAACTAAAATTTAGTTGATTTTAATCCCTAATAGCTCAGGGTGGTATGAGCCATAGTTCTATAAGTTATCACAACGTTAAAAACCCCCATTCCCTGGATTCATTCACTAAAATTCCCGGTTCACTACCATTCCAGAAATCTACTTGTTATATTAGACTAAATCACTAGTATGTTAAGGATTTAGTAACTGTGCGAGATGATTTACAGGGATTGGATATTAGTCATGATCAACTGCAAGAATTGACTAACTTACCTGTTAATAATAAATTAATCATTATTACTGATACTATTCAGCAATTCGGTAAACAGTTACTAAAAAAAGCTCAAGCAACAGAAAGTGCCAATGTAGTTTTTGTAGGACTGTCTATTTCTGTTTGTACCTATCTGTTAGTAAAGTTATCATCTTGGATATCATTGATCTTTTTACTTTTGTGGGTAGGTGGGACTATACAAACTTTATTGTATTTAATATGGAAAGTGAAAAGCAAATTTCTCAAGAGGAATATGACAAATTCTTTACGGATTTTAATAAATGATGTAGAAAGATATAATTCCGTGATTAAAGCTATAGATATTAATGACCAAATTGAGGATGTTGGCAACTTAGAAGTAGGTATACAAGCAAGAGAAAAAGTATTAGCCGCACTTGAGCTAACCAAATATGATTTAATACGCGCTTTAAAAACAGAGAGAATTTTGCGAGAGAATAAAAGTTTTATTATTACCAATTCTGATTTGTTTACCAATAATTTAGCAGCTTTGGCATCAATGCAAGTTACGGAAGAGGCCACGGAACATGGCAGATTATTAAATGAAGCGTTGCAAATTTCCCTAGATGTGCAGCATGAAATGAAAAATTTGCAAAGTAAGAGTTAAAATTAATACGCTATATGTGTTTATATGTAAGATGTAGGTATGGAAAATACTTTCACTTAAATTCTCTTAACTCTATCCTTATCTTATGAACTGGCAAGAAATTAGAGGCAACTGGGTACTTGTTCCTCGCAATCCCATCGGGATTATCCATTTTTTAGGTGGTGCTTTCGTCGCTACCCTACCACATTTAACTTATCGTTGGTTGCTGGAACATCTCGCGGATCAAGGATATGTAATTATTGCTACGCCTTTTGTCAATACCTTAGATCACGTAGCGATCGCCAAATCTGTACTTCTCAAATTTGAACGTACCCTAGAAAAACTCCAAGATTCTGGAGAACTTCGCAAACTTTACCTTCCTACCTATGGAGTCGGACATAGCATGGGTTGTAAACTCCATTTACTAATTGGCAGTCTTTTTTTAGTCCAACGTGCTGGTAATATTTTAATATCCTTTAATAACTTTACCGCCAATGAAGCTATACCCTTGGTAGAACAGTTAAATTCCACCTTAGACATTGAATTTACACCTACTCCTGCCCAAACTAACCAAATAGTGCAAGAAAACTATCAGATCCGGCGGAATTTATTAATAAAATTTAATAAAGACACTTTGGATCAATCAGCAAACTTAACAACAATTTTACAACAACTCTTTCCTGAAATGGTAACAACACAAACTTTATCAGGAACTCATACCACACCTTTAGGTCAAGATGTTAAATGGCAACCAGGAAGCTCTTTTAGCCCTTTTGATGCTTTAGGACAATGGCTAAAACAAGAAGTTTACCGAGACTTAAACCAATTAAAACAAGTTATGTTGTTTTGGTTAAATCCCCTTTCCTGATGATAATTTATATGTATTTAAACTATCATTATATCTCTGGTTGTCTACATATAGATTACACCTAATTTAGAGTTAATCAAAGGCTTAACTAGACATTCGGTGAATATAAAAAACAAGAATTATTTGAGGTAAATCACCCAGTCTTACTCCTCTAGATTTAAATACATTCACGAAACCATAGATTACTTGATCCTGATCCTATGTTTGAAATACTAGTCATTGATGATGACCGATCCATACAAATGTTCCTCAAAAGGATGTTAGAAAAACAAGGTTATGAGGTTATTACTGCTAGTACAGGAGAAGAAGGAATTTTAAGAACCTTGGATTCACCTCCAGCCCTAATTATATGTGATTGGATTATGCCTGGTTTGAGTGGGATAGAAGTATGTGATCGCATTAAAAAAGATCCCAAATTATCTACCACATTTTTTATTTTATTAACATCTCTAGATTCAGTCGCAGATCGAGTCAAGGGATTAGATGCAGGTGCGGATGATTTTATCACCAAACCTATTGAACAAAATGAATTACAAGCAAGAGTAAGAGCCGGGTTACGACTACATCAGTTAAGTCAGGATTTACATACCCAAAAGCTACTTTTAGAAACTGAACTAGCCGAAGCTACAGAATATGTAAAATCCCTGTTACCCCTTCCTGTCAAGAAACCCCTGAATATCAACTTTCAATTTTTACCATCACGGCAACTTGGTGGAGATTGTTTCGACTATAATTGGCTTGATCCTGATTCTATAGCTATTTATTTACTAGACACGGCTGGACATGGACTCAAAGCCACTCTCCCTGCTATTTCTGTATTAAATCTATTACGTTCCCGCGCTCTCAAAGATTTAAATTACTATCAACCCAGTGAGGTATTAGCAGCTTTAAATAATACCTTTCAAATGAATTATCAAAATGATAAATATTTTACAATTTGGTATGGAGTTTATAATCGAGTTAGCCGTCAATTAACCTATGCTAGTGCTGGACATCCACCATCAATTATGCTCTCTGGAAGTTCTCCTACTAACACAGAGGTAAAAAGATTAAAAACTCCAGGAATGCCTGTGGGTATGTTTCCTGAAGCTAAGTATGTTGATGCTTCTTGCTATGTCGAAAAATCTAGCACTCTTTATATTTTTAGTGATGGTGCTTACGAGATTACTCAATCCGATGGTACTCTTTGGAGTTTAGAAAGTTTTATTCAGATTCTCATTAGTTTACAGTATTCTGTTGATAACCAACTTGATTATATCCTGAATTACTTGATTGACTTAAACTCCAAAGAGAATTTTGAGGATGATTTATCTATTTTGCAAGTTAAATTTGATTAATCAAGTAGCAGAAAGCAAAAGATTTGTAAATGCGTCTTGACTAGGAACAATTGTAAATATGCTATCCATACCAGTTAATTCAAATAACATTCTAACTTGCTGATTAATCGAACAAATAACCATCTTTATCCCAGATTCCTGCAAAGTTTTAAATGTCAAAACTAGAGTGCCTAACCCAGAACTATCCATAAATGTGACACTATGACAATCAATTAACACAATTTTGATTTCACTAGCAATTACTTCTTGAATATTTTCCTGAAAGTCCTGGGAGGTACTGGCATTGAAGTTGCCACTGATTGCAATCACTTTCACCTGCTGATTCATAATATCCTAATCTTGATTTAATTTTAAGAATGTTTTGATTCTGATATTATGAGTATACCCTAATATTAGATCATAAAAAGATATTTAGCACACAAAAATATTAAGTAATATTTAATCAAGAATTAAGCAAGGTTTTTAAAAGACACAATAGAAAAATCCAATATTTGCTGATAATATTTATTGATCAGCAAACCCTAATTAAATACCAGCGAACATAAAAGCAAGTCAATACAAATAATATTTTTTCACACCCCCACACTAACCCTAGCTCGATACAGTAATTTATCACATTGCATATAGCCTGTATAACGAACATTAACTATGTCTCCTGGTTGTGCTATTCCCTCCATTAATTGGTGCAATTGTGGATTATAGGGGATGTGTGTACCTACAGCCGCGATCGCTTT
This sequence comes from Anabaena sp. UHCC 0187, assembly GCF_009712035.1. Lineage (GTDB taxonomy): Bacteria > Cyanobacteriota > Cyanobacteriia > Cyanobacteriales > Nostocaceae > Dolichospermum. Next base: position 638,542 of record NZ_VILB01000011.1, read on the forward strand.
TACTCCCCAAGCCTGTAATAATTTTTCCATAGGCTGATCTACCAAAGGTAATATTTTTACTGCTGCTAACTGGTGATCCTCCCTAGCTCTATATGCTGCTGTTGGCCATTGTAATAGTAAAGATTCCAATATTTGTAAACTCGACTGCTGAAATTCCTGCTGTAATACTTCCCTTTGCTGTATCATAAATAATGATACTCGCTGATACTCAGTTTGTAAACTTGCAAGTTGTTGTAATAAGTCTTTATCAATATTGGAAGAATGAGTTTTATTTAAACTTGAAGATAAACTTCCAAGTCCAAAAGTTTCTGCCAACTCATCCCAAGATATTTGTAAACTCTGTGAAAGTTTTACTAATACCTCCACCCGCATCTGCCCGATTTTTCCCCTCCGCAATTGTGAAATTTGCCACTGTGAGACACCAGCAGCCCGACTTAAAGATTTAAAACTAGGACAACCGACTTTTTGCATTAAATTTTGCAAATTTTCGGTGAAGTCAATTTGCGTCATAAAATATGGGAGATAAAGCATTGTTAGCTATTATACCCTTTTCAGAATTAATCTATTCTTATGGTAAATCATACTCATAATGAGTTTGATTTGCAAATGTGCAGAAAAAAAACCCCAATGGTATTATAGAAGCGCATAAGCGAAAATTATAGTAGGAAAGAAAAAACCCAGTTGCAAGTCGTTTTTTCTCTGATTTTTATAATTACTCTGTGTTAACTACTACCTAGTAAATGCCATAGCAAATTCCAAATCTCTCTAACGGCGGATGATCAATCAGATTTAGTCTTCATGAAAATATTTATTTGGCGTTCTGGCTACAGATTAATAACAACCTTGTGCTTATTGGGATTAGCTGCGGCCTCAGAGTCCGTGAGTCAAAACCGGGATGTAGAATTGCAAATTGGCATTGTCCAGCGATTTGGGGCTAAACCCACAGATAAATTAGAATTAGCTGCCACCAAAGGCGATCGCCTAACCTTGAAATTTGCAGTGGGAAGTCAGCAGCAAACCCTAGTCACAGACAAACCCATCCAGTTAGCAACAGTCATGCAGCCCGTAACCGAACCAGTGGTTCAGGAAGTATTAGTGCTAGGTGACTTCCGCACCTTTGAAACAGCAGAAGATAGTGCTAACCGCTGGCGTTCTCAGGGTATAGAAGTGGAAATAGCCCAGCCAGAACGGTGGCAAGTATGGGCAAAACGGGAAGTTTACAGTACCCCCTTGATTCGTCGCTTACTATTACAAACTATAGAAACATCCGGTGATAAAAATACTTACTTAGCAACCAATGTTCTGGAACAAGTACCAAAAATTACCTGGGTAGTAAATGGTAAAAATTATAGTCCCAATTACTTAGAAGTGACTGCGGGTAAGAACTCAATCAAGGTGAATACAAGTGATCAGTCCAACCAAAAGCGTGTTTATGCGGGGAAACTCACCTTGCAACCCAACGCCTATGGAAATTATACCTTGGTAAATACAGTACCACTAGAAACTTATGTGCGGGGAGTTTTACCCCATGAAATTGGTACAAATGCGCCAACGGCAGCCCTAGAAGCCCAAGCTATTATTGCTCGCACCTATGCTTTACGAAATGTCCGCAGATTTGCGGCAGATAATTATCAGTTATGTGCTGATACTCACTGTCAAGTTTATCAAGGACTCACCGGAACTGCCAAAAATACAGATCAGGCGATCGCCTCGACTAAAGGTCAGGTACTCACTTATAATAACGAAATAGTGGATGCGTTGTATTCTTCCACGACAGGTGGCGTGACCGCTAACTTTAGCGATATCTGGAATGGGGAAGATCGCCCATATTTAAAACCAGTCATAGACGCTGCTAATAATCAGATTTGGAACTTGTCCAGCCAGAATTTAGCAGATGATCAGAACTTCCAGAAATTTATCAATCTTAAAGCCGGATTTAATGAGAGTAAATGGGATGTATTCCGTTGGCGCAGAGAAACGGACATCAATAAAATTACCACAGACTTGCAGAAATTCTTACAGGCCAAAAAAAGCCCCTATAGCAAGTTCAAAAAAATCCAAGCCATGTCCGTCGTTCAACGCAGTTCCAGCGGCCGGATCTTAAAGCTGGCTGTAAAAACAGATATCGGCGTTTTTACCTTACAAAAAGATGAAGTGCGTAGTGCCTTTGCTGCCCCTATCAGCACTCTTTTTTATATTCAACCTTTGAACAAAGGTCAAACAACTCTGTGGGGATATGCCTTTATCGGTGGTGGTTTAGGACATGGAGTGGGTTTAAGTCAAACAGGCGCTCAAAATTTAGCCAAGTTAGGTTGGTCTAGTTCCAAGATTTTAGAGTTCTATTATCCTGGTACTAAAATTAAACAGAGCAAGTAATGAAATTTAGTTACTTGTTACTAATAAGTTTTCATTATACGAAATCATACCCACTGGGATAGATGTCAAGGTGTATCTTGATGGGTACGGCTGATGAAAATGTGTGGTATTTTCTTGTGTTGGCTTTTCAATAAAATGCCAATAGCATTTTTATGATTAGCCAAGGTGAAACTTTGTCGCAGTCAGAAGTAAATTTAGGTAAGTTGCTAGTTAGGCAAGAGGCAAGAGGCAAGAATTTTTACCCATTACCAATTACCTTTTTCCCTGCCTAAATTTAGATAACTAGCAACTTGTATTAGTAAAGGTCTTCTTCTTTGTGGGTTTCGATGGTGACATCAGAAGTGGGATAAGCAACACAAGTCAATACATATCCAGCTTCGATTTGATCATCATCCAAGAAAGACTGATCAGATTGGTCAACAGTACCGGAAACCAGTTTACCTGCACAGGTGGAACAAGCACCAGCCCGACAGGAGTAGGGTAAGTCAAGTTCAGCTTCTTCTGCTGCATCGAGAATATAGGTATCATCGGGGCAGTCAATAACAGTAGTACCGTCTGGGGTTTTGAGAGTAACTTTGAAAGTAGCCATTTGATTATCCTCTTTTGTGAAATCGGCAGTATAAGTTATTTTCAAGCAGATTTTACAGCTATTCTGATCAGATTAGCCGCTGGTTTAAATTTGCTTCAATTCTGATACTAAGGGAAAAGTTAAAAGTTATGACAGAAAATTGACCACGATTAGTAATGAAATTTAGTTACTTGTTACTAATAAGTTTTTGTTATATGAAATAAGCTCTGGGATAGATGTCAAACCGCGTATTGATGAAATGTTCCCATGCTGGCTTTGCGGGTGAATACCAATACCATAATAAGTATATTGTCATTTTGTAACGTCAATAAGTATAGTAGGTGATAGTGCTAAGAGCTTCTTTGCATCTAAGCTTTAGCATTGCTTGATGTCCTAACCAGCTTGTCCGTTGCTATATTTAGGGCTTGCTGAATATTACTTTTGACTTCCACCCTGCGGTACTAGTTGATCAGGTATTGCATCAGGTAGTTCATTTTCTACGAGACGAAGACGTGGATACAAATAGGCAATAAAGGTTACGACCAAAGAAAACAGACCCATAATGATAAACATTAAACCAATACCCCGACCATGACCAACTCCAATAATCTGGCCAATGCTATGGGCTAAAGCCCCATCTGTTGCCATGATTGGTTCAAAAAATCGGTCAGCTAAAGCCCCAGAGGCAAGATAGGAAAGTGGTAAAAATCCCTGGACAACAGCACTGCGAAAGGCAAAGACCCTTCCCTGGACTTCTGGCGCTACTTTTTTCTGATAGATGACTTGAATTGAGCCGTTGACAATGGGAACTATCAGAAATATCGAGAAATTAGCGATGGTAAAGACAATTGTGGAAGCCGTCAGTCCTGCTAATACATAGAAGAGACCTAAAAATGCCATGGACACAAATATGGTCTTCATTTGGCGTTCTATTCCTCCCCAAATGCTCATCACCACACTACCCACCAATAGCCCAGAAGCAGCAATGGAATAGATCGTTCCCAGAGATTGTACAGAAGCAAAGGAAAGCACTAAGGGTGTAGTGAGGGCTTCATCGCTGCCAATGAGGAAGTTGGTAATGGCAATGAACATGACTAATGCCAGGAGTCCAGGACGTGCGACTAAATAGTTCCAGCCAAAGGTCATTTCTTGCCAAAAAGAGTTAGTTTCGGCATGGGGATGTTCTCTGGAATTGACTTCTGGAAATTTCACCACAAGCAAACAGATCAAGGCCAGGACTAAGGTAGATAAATCAATGATGACAATTCCTGGAAGTTGGACAGTTACTAACAAGGCTGCTGCTAATGCTGGGGAGAGAATTTCGGCGATCGCTAATCTAATCTGCGTCATCGAACTGGCCCGACCAAGTTGTGCTTTCGGCACAAGTAATGTAGTGGCTGAGGAATAGGCTAGTCCCTGAAAAACATTGAAACTGGCACTAATCGCACTGACTAGACACAAACTCCAAATTTCTAAGTGATTACTGATAAATAACCAAGCAATTAGCAAGGTACATAAACCTGCACAGAAATCACTAATAATCATAATCCAGCGCCGAGGAAAGCGATCGACAATCACGCCAGCAATGGGAGAAATCAAAATTGTCGGTAGAGTCGTAGAGAGAATCAGCAGTGTAAATTGAATAGTGGAATTCGTATGTTGATAAACCCAAAGACTTAAAGCAAAGCCAGTCATCCGTGAACCAACCAGAGATAACACTTGACCAATCCAGATCAAGACAAAATTACTCATACTGGGGGCAGGAACCGCTTCATTTCCGAGACCAAAAATATTCATCCACTTGAAAATGGATGTGAATATGGGTAATGAAGATTGGCGATCTTTTGGCAACTCTAGGGGATTGTTTTCTAACATATATCAGGAATTTAGTTTAAATTTTGACAATATACTGAGATTTGAATTTATTTGAAGAAGGAGTCAGGAGTCAGAATCAATCAGTCGAGGATACCGGCGTTTTATTTCACGCAGAGGCGCAGAGTCTCAGAGAGTAAGAGTTTCATTTTTTTGATTTTCCAATTTCATACTTCAATTAAGCAACGCCGGGTATTCTGACTCCTGAATTCTGTTCGATCAAATAGGACTCCTATAGTTTCTGACGGATAGTTTCTAACGGATAGTTCCTCATGTATAGTTTATATACCTTATTTTCAGGAAATAGAGCAATTGGGAGATGGGAAGAAAAACTCTTACTATCCTGATGGGAGAAGGATTTGATCCAAACAAAACTTTAATTTATCCGCTAATTTTTGGACATGAGGATGATGGAACATAGATAAATGATTACCATCTGTCCAGTGTAAATCTACCTCAGCAGCATGGATTTCCCAACCCACAGTCGGCTTGTCAAAATGGAAGTTTCCCTCTTTAGCACGAATGAGTGTAATTTGGTCAGGATATGGCTGTGGGAAATATTTAACTGCGGCCAGATCATGACTTTTGCCAACTGCAAATAGACGTTTAATCCGTTCCAAACTAAAATTGGCTGGAAGACCATTGGTGGCTTTTGCGTGTTGATAAATATGATTGAGCCGTTCATCTGGTTCCATCTGGCGTAATTTTTCCATAGAAAATTTCACGGCAAATAGCTCTGCAAATAATCCAAATAGTAAATTAATCTCGTCTAAAGGTTCTTCCCCTGAACGGATAAATGTATCAATTAAGCCTAAAAATGTAGTGCGTTGACCTTGCGATCGCAATAATTGCGCCATCTCAAAGGCAATTAATCCACCAAAACACCAACCCATAAATAGATAAGGCCCCTGTGGTTGTACATCCTGAATCGCTTTGAGATATTGAATTGCCATCTCTTCAACTGTTTCTTGAGGCGTTTGCCCTTCTTCAAAACCTCTCGCATCTAGTCCATATATGGGTCTTGACTTGCCCAAACAACCAATCAAATCTTCATAAGCTAATAAACTTGCACCCCCAGGATGAATTAAAAATAGGGGCGGTTGACCGTGAAGCGCTTCGTCTCCAGGTTGAATCTTCACCAGCAGCGACCAATCATGGTGCTTGGCTTCTTGATTGAGTAAATTTGCGAACTTTGCCACGGTTGCACCTTGAAAAATACTCGCCAGTGGCAGTGCTTTACCAAATTGCTGTTGAACGCGATTCATTAAGGTAAAAGCTAAGAGAGAATGACCGCCTAATTCAAAGAAATTGTCATGGATACTAACTTGCGACAGGTTGAGAACTTCCCCCCAAATTTCCGCAATTTGTTGTTCCAAATCATTTCGAGGTGCAACAAAGCGACTATCTGCAATCACCTGTGCGGTTACTTTCGGTAACGAGCGATAGTCTACCTTCCCATTTGCTGTTAAAGGTAAATTGTCGAGTTTCACCCATGCAATGGGAATCATGTAATCGGGTAGTTTGTGTTGCAAGAATTCTTTAACTTCGTTAATGGATAAGTTGGTTGTCATATCCGCTTGCGGCACTATATAGGCAACAAGGCGTTTGTCTCCCGATGGCTCGACTTGGGTAATCACGGCATTCATGCGGACAAGTGGATGTTGGGCGATCGCTGCTTCAATTTCGCCTATTTCAATGCGGAAACCCCGAATTTTTACTTGATTATCAATTCTGCCCAGAAATTCGAGATTGCCATCAGGTCGGAATCTTACCAAATCTCCTGTTTTATAAAGCCGATTTGAAAAGTTGGACAGAGGGAATATTTCTCCGGTTGCAAATGGGTTAGGAATAAACTTTTCTTGAGTCAATTCCGGGCGATTGAGATAGCCTCGCGCCAAACCTGTGCCACCGATATGCAATTCACCTGCAACACCAATGGGAACAGACTGTAGATATTTGTCTAAAACATAAACCTGTGTATTGCCAATTGGTTTTCCAATCGGTGTTTCCCAAACTGAAATTGAATTTGGGAATGGATAAATCGTCGTCACAATCGTGGCTTCCGTCGGACCATAGGTATTGACCAGTTTGGGTGGATTTGGTAAATTAGCAATTTTTTGCTGCCAACGACGCAAGTTTTCCACCAAGGCTTGTTCACCACCTATAATTACGAGTTTGAGAAAATGGGGAATATTTACAGAATCAACCGTATCTGCTGTTAAGAAATGCCAATAGGCAGTTGGTAAATCCAAAACTGTGATCTGCCAATCTTGACATTGTTGCCAAAATTGCTGGCTAGAAGCTAACATTTGCTCATTTCTGAGGACAAGAGTTGCTCCCGTTGTTAAACAAGGATAGATTTCTTCGGCAGCAGTATCAAAACTGAGAGACGCAAATTGTAGTACCTGATCGCTATTACTAATCCCATATTCTTGAATTGCCATTGTTGTAAAGTTCACCAATGATTGATGGGCAATCTCGACACCTTTTGGCCGTCCCGTAGAGCCAGAGGTATATATGATATAGGCAAGATTTTCGTTAGTGACTAGGCTAATGGGATTTTCAATGAGTTGATGGCTAGTGGTAATTAATTTCCAATCAGCATCCAAACAAATAACCTTGTCAAACCCAGCTTCTGAAAATTTTAAATATAAATTTTCCTGTGTGAGCAGAATCGGTGCTTGAGAATCTTCTAAAATAAAGGCTAATCGCTGTTGTGGTAATTTGGGATCTAGGGGAACATAAGCCCCTCCGGCTTTCAGGACTGCTAAGACAGCAACGATCATTTCCAGAGAACGTTCAATGGAGATTGCGACAAGGCTATCTGGCTTGACACCTAACTTTTGTAAATAGTGCGCTAATTGATTGGCACGGTTATTTAATTCACTATAGGTAATTTTTTCTTCAATCTGCTCTAAGGTTATGCTTTTGCCCAGCACAGCTAACGCTTGTGGTGTTTTCTGAACCTGTTCTTCAAATAAATGATGAATACATTGATGATGGGGATAGGGAGTTAAATTTGAGTTCCATTGTGTTAGTAATTGCTGTTCTACCGATGTTAGTAAAGGTAGTTTTGCTAAGTTTTGATCTGGATTGGCCAGAATACCCGCTAATAGAGTTTGGAAATGTAAAGATAGATCGGCGATCGCTGCGTCAGAATATAGATCGCGGTTGTATGTCCAAATTCCCTTTAAGCCAACACCTTCACTAATGGTTAGGGATAAATCAAATTTTCCCATTACGGCGGCATCTGTTAATGATTCTATTTGTATTTCTGGTAATGTTAGTGGTTCGGAAATAGCACTTTGCCAGTCAAAAATAACGTGAAATAGAGGACTATGGCTGCCATTACGCTCAGGTTGTGCTGCTTCTACGACTTTTTCAAAAGGTGTATCCTGATGTTCGTAACCAGATAGAATAGTTTGACGAACAAGACGCAGAAATTCTCGAAATGGAGATTGCGGTGTTATTTTGACTCGTAATGCCAAGAGATTGACAAAAAAGCCAATTAGTTGATGGGTTTCATGATGATGACGACCTGCAATCGGAAAACCAATTACTAAATCTTCCTCGGCACTATAACGGGAAATCAAGACAGCAAAAATTGCGAATAAAAGCATAAATGGAGTCACGTTTTCACGATAGCCAAGTTGCTTGATTTGGGTTTCTGTTTCGACATCAATCACAAAGGATTGAATAGCACCATGAAAATCTGTGGTTGTGGTTGCAGTTGATTGAGCAATCGGTAAAGGTAACTGTGGTGGAATTCCTTGGAGATGTTCTCGCCAAAAGGCAATCTGTTTTGCTAGTTTTGCTTCATTTTGATGTTCCCAAATTGCGAAGTCAGCATATTGCAATGACAATTCAGGTAAAGAAGATGATTGTCTATTTAGATAGGTTTTATAGAGGGTTGATAACTCACGAAAGAAAATCCCCATTGACCAACCATCAAAAATAATATGATGAATGTTGAATAATAAAATATTAACTTCCGGTGCTAACCGGATTAGGGATAGACGAAATAAAGGCTCTTGGTCAAGATTAAAAACATGATTTATTTCTTGATCGAGCAGAGTTTTTACTTTTGCGGCTTTTAGCTGATCACTTAGTTCTTGTAAATCAACAATTGGGATATTCTGATCTTGAGCAGGATGAATTATTTGATAAGGTTCGCCACCAATTAGTTTAAAATTAGTGCGGATAATTTCATGTCGGCGGATGATTTCATTGATCGCCTTTTCTAAAGCATCAATATTTAACTTACCAGTAAGTTTCCAAGCATTAGGCAAATTGTAAACTGTACTGCCAATATCTAACTGTTCTAATAGACACAGCCGCATTTGTCCAAATGATAATGGTAGTTTCTCTGTTCGAGGTTCAATTCGGGATATTAAAGCAATTGCTTGTTTTTCTTGCTGAGATGATTGCTCGTTTAAAAAAGAAATTATATGATCTTTTTGTGTAGACAAAACTGTTTTTAATTCAGCAGTCATTGACCCTTTGGGAGCATTACATTTGAGATTACCTGATTCTACCCAAATATGAATATTTAAAAGCTGAAGTTCTGAGATTAAGGCTGCGATATTGTTCATGATTTCTTGATAGTTGGTTGCTGGATTTAATTAGAAAGTAAATTCTTCGTAATCGCTAGATTGATCATTACCTAGCAAAAGTCTGGCTGCATTTGATTGATTAGCAATATATTCTGTTATCAACGCAATTGTCGGTAATTCAAACATACTTGCTAAAGACAAGTTGACTGCAAATTGTTCTCGCAATCGTGCAACTAATTGGGTTGCTAATAGGGAATCACCTCCTAATTCTAAGAAATTATCATCAATACCAATCTTTTCTATACCTAAAAACTCTTGCCAGATTTTAGCGATCGCTTCCTCTAAAGAATTACGAGGTGTAACATAAGGATGGCTGAGTTGAGAACGTCGATAAACACTCGCACTGGGATTATTTTTATCTGAATTAATGCTATCGCAGTTGTTTAAGTCAGATATTGAAGCAGATAATTCCGTAGGAGTCTGTGGGATTCCCTTTACCAGTCTTCCAAAATCTTCTACCCAATAACGCTGACGTTCAAAAGGATATGTTGGTAAGGGAATCCGATATCGTTCCTGTTCACCATAGAAACTATCCCAATCCAGAGTCACACCCGCTAACCATAACTGTCCCAAACTAGAGAGAATTAAGCTGCGATCTGATAGCTGTTCTTGGGGATGACGGAGAGAGGTAAATACCTGCGCTTGGTTATCTTTGCGGATATGTCGAGTAAAGGTACTCAATGTCCTTCCTGCACCTATTTCCAGAAAAATATAATTGCTATTTTCACTTAATAAAGTCAGACCCTTGGCAAATTGCACAGTAGAGCGCAAATGACGACTCCAATAAGCAGGATCAGTGGCTTCTGTGGGGGTAATCCAGTTACCTGTTAAGTTGGAAATATAGGGAATTTGGGGCGGATGCAGGGTAATTTGCTGCACAATCTGCGTAAATTCTGCCAAAATTGGATTCATCATTTGGGAATGAAAGGCATGGCTAGTTACCAAGGGACGGCTTTCGATTCCTTGATTGATCAGCTTTGTTTCTAAAGTAGCGATCGCCTCACATTCCCCGGCAATGACACAGCGAGAAAGCTCATTAATGGCAGCAATAGCCAGTTTTTCCCCCAGTTCTCCCTCTAAAAATGGGGCAATTTTTGCTGGTGACAGAGGTACAGATAACATCGCTCCCGGTGGTAACTGCTGCATTAATCTACCGCGTTCCACAACTAAACCTAAAGCATCCTTGAGGTCAAATACTCCGGCAATACAAGCGGCCACATACTCACCAATGCTATGGCCAATTAGCCCCGCAGGTTTAATTCCCCAAGATTCCCAAAGTTTTGTAAGCGCGTATTCAATTGTAAAAATTGCCGGTTGAGCGATCGCTGTCTGTTGTAATTTGGTTTCTATTTCGGTAATTTGCTCAGGTGTAAAATCGGCACAGGGATAGATAATATCTCGTAAATCTAATCCCAACTTTGGTTGCAGCAATTCAGCACAAGTATCTATCCATTCCTGAAATACTGGTTCTGTTTCATATAATTCGCGTCCCATGTTCACATATTGCGAACCCTGTCCCGAAAACATGAAAATCACAGATGGATTTGCAGATTTTGTGTAACCTGTCCAACCTGATTGAGAATTTAGTGCCGTGATTACCTCAGCTAAATCCTCACCCAGAAAAACCTGTCTATAATCAAAGCCTTGACGACCAACCGCCAAAGTGTAGGCTACATCTGCCAAATCCAAATCGGGATGTTCCTGTAAATGCTTGGCCAAATTTTGCTTGACATTTTCTAAAGCCGAATCTGTCTTTCCTGAAACCACTATCAATTCACGTTTTCCCTGTCCTGATTTCCTGTTTTTTTCCCTCACCGCTTCTTCAACAATCACATGAGCATTTGTACCACCAATGCCAAAAGAACTCACCCCCGCCCGTCGTGGTGAATTAGTGCTAGTCCAAGGCGATCGCCTGTTATTCACATAAAAAGGACTATCTGCAAAATCAATCGCTGGATTAGGATTCTCGAAATGCAAACTGGCAGGGATTTCTTGATGCTGCATTGCCAAGATTGTCTTAATTAGTCCTGCTACACCTGCGGCCGTATCCAAATGTCCAACATTAGTTTTTAGAGAACCAATCCCACAAAAATGTTGTTTGGTTGTACTTTGACGAAAGGCCAGATTTAGTGCGGCTACCTCTATGGGGTCGCCTAATGTTGTCCCAGTACCATGAGTTTCTATATAGGTAATCGTTTCTGCATCTATATCTGCGATTGATTGAGCTTCCGCAATCACTGCTGCTTGCCCTTCTACACTAGGAGAAGTGAATCCCACCTTATTCAAGCCATCATTGTTAATTGCCGAACCTTTGATAATGCCCTGAATATAATCTCGATCAGCGATCGCATCCTTTGCTAACTTTAGCAAGACAATTCCCACACCACTACCACCAATTGTCCCCTGTGCCTGGGCATCAAAGGCGCGACAATGACCATCAGGAGATAGAATCATTCCCTCTTGATATAAATAACCTGAGAGCGTTGTGGCGATGGAAACACCCCCTGCTAAAGCCAGATCACATTCACCATTTAGTAAACTCTGACAAGCAATATGCACAGATACTAAGGAAGTAGAACAAGCAGTTTGAATATTAACGGCTGGCCCTGTCAGATTTAATTTGTAAGCCGTTCTTGTGGGCAAAAAATCGCTATCAGTTGCTAACCTAATTTGATAGGTGCTGACAGATTGTTGCAGCGTGGGATTGGGAAAAAGATGTTTTAAGAAATATTGACTTGCTCCCGCACCTGCATAAACACCAATTGAACCGGCATAGGTGTGAGGGTTATAACCAGCCTGTTCTAAAACTTCATGAGCGCATTCTAAAAAGAGCCGATGCTGTGGATCAAGAATTTCGGCTTCTTTGGGATTAAATCCAAAAAAGTTGGCATCAAATAATTCAATATTATCAAGGGGAAAACAGACTTTAACATAATCAGGATTTTGCAGTAATTCCGAACTAACTCCCGCAGCCAACAGTTCCGCATCTGACAATTGCCGAATAGATTCTACACCATTGCTTAAATTGTGCCAAAACTCATCAACATTTTTAGCACCAGGAAACCGTCCAGACATGGCAATAATCGCAATATCTGAATCTTTAATCGTCGAAATAGAGTTAGTGTTTGTCATAGATATTTAATGAATTATTAAGGGTTTCTAAACTCAGAACTAAAGTTTCTTATAGCTTTTCCCAGTCTAATGAAGTACAAAATTATCTGCGTTTATCTGCGTTTATCTGCGTTCAATTATCACTGCTTGTACCTCACTTGAATGGGAAAGGCTATATCTGTTACCTATTCCCTTTTATGGAAACGATTTTGTTTTCTCAATTCTCTTTGTTGTTTAACTGAATTTTCCTTAGCTTTACGACTTTCAGGGCGCTGACGTTCTAATTCTAAAGAACTTTGGGAATCTTGAGATAATCCATTTATACAGGTTGCTAATGTTCTAATCGTCGGGTTTTGAAACATTTGGACAATGGATAATTCTTGATTGCAAACTATTTTTAATTCCTCACGGGATTGTACTAGCAGTAAAGAATTACCTCCCAGATCGAAGAAATTATCATCTAGTCCCACTTCTGCTATTTTTAAAATTCTTTGCCAAGCCTCAGCAATTAATTTTTCCACAGGTGTTTGTGGTAATACCAAAGTAGTAGTATTATTTACAATACATGGAGCAGGTAAGGCTTTTCGATCTACTTTACCATTTATATTTAGAGGTAATTTCTCTAAAATTACTAAGCTTGTAGGCATCATATATTCTGGTAAATGTTGTCTTAGATATAACCTCACTTTGCTAACTAAATTAGATTCTTCTATGGAGTTAAATTCTTGGGGAACGAGATAAGCAACTAAATATTTCTGTCCTTGATCTTCATTGATGAAAACGATGGCATCTTGGATATCAGAATGTTGGATTAATACAGCGATAATTTCCCCAATTTCTATCCGAAAACCTCGAATTTTGACCTGTTGATCAATGCGGCCACAAAATTCCAAATTACCATCAGGTAAATAGCGAACTAAGTCTCCGGTTTTATATAAACGTTCTTCTTGATTTGTTTCCTGATTAAATTTTTGTCCAAAGGAATGATTAACAAACTTTTCTGCGGTAATCTCTGGTTTACCTAAATATCCCCTCGCTAAACCTGAACCACCAATATGTAATTCTCCAATAACTCCCATCGGAACTGGTTGTAAATCACAATCAAGAACCCATGTTTGTATATTAGCAAGGGGTTTACCAATCGGCACGACAGAAATATCTTTAGTTTGTAGATATTCAGAGAGATGACAACTGGTGGCAACAATAGTGGATTCTGTGGGACCATAGGTATTGATTAATTGCGGTGGATTAGGCAACTGATCAACATATTTTTGCCATAATTTACAAGTTTCTAGTAATGCAGTTTCACCACCAATAATTACAAGGCGTAATGATGCCATTAAGTTTATTTGTGATGATTTTATCTGTGTTAATTCCCCTATCAACTGATGCCAATAAGAAGTAGGTAAATCTAATACGGTAACATTCCACTCATGGCATCGCTCCATAAATCGCTGCGCTGACAATAACATTTCATCGGTTCTCAATACCAAAGTCCCTCCGCGAGTCAAACAAGGATAGATTTCTTCAGCGGCAGTATCAAAGGCAATGGAAGCAAATTGTAGGACTCGATCTTGATGGGTAATTTGATAGCGATCGCTGGCAGCTTTGATAAAATTAACTACAGAGTGATGTTCTATCTCCACACCTTTTGGTGTTCCTGTAGAGCCTGATGTGTAAATAATGTAGGCTAAATCAGCACCCTGAGCAGTAATATTTGGTTGAGTTTTGGGGAATTGGGCAATGATTTGTGGTAAGTCTTGATCTAGGTTAATGATGTGGGCAATTTGATCATGATTTTCTAGAGAGGAGAATAGGGATTGTAATTTCTCTTGAGTCAGTAAAATTGAGATTTGACTATCAGATACAATCAGCCCTAAACGATTTGCTGGAGAACTGGGATCAAGTGGTACATAAGCTCCACCAGCTTTGAGAATGCCCAATAATGCCACAATCAAATTCAGACTGCGCTCGATGCAGACTCCTACTAAAACATCTGATTGCACACCTAAATTTTGCAAATAATGTGCGAGTTGATTTGAGCAAATATCTAATTCTTGATAAGTCAATTTCTGACCACAAAATTCAACAGCGATCTCATTGGGAGTTTTTTTAGCTTGTTGGACAAAAAGCTGATGAATAGTTGCAGATTTTAGATTTGGTAATGGCAAATTTCCTGGATTACTTGTTCTCCATTGCCATAATTGCTGCTGTTCCCTATCGCTTAATAATGGCAATTGTCTGATATTTTCCTGGGGATTGTGGACAATTCCTGTGAAAAGAACTTGTAAATGTTCCGAGAATCTTTCAATGGTTGCTTGCTCAAACAAATCACAGTTATATTCCCAAGTTCCCCGAATACCATTGGCAGTTTTGACCAATTCCAGCGATAAATCAAACTTAGTTGTGACATTTTCGGAAGTGATTGATGTCAGTTTAATATCTGCCAATTCCCATGTTGCTGAGGTTAACGCTGTGGATTCGTATAACAGATCAAACATGACTTGAAAAACTGGATTGTGACCTAAAGATCGTTCAGTTTGTAAAGCATCCGCCACTTGTTCAAAGGGTGCATCTTGATGGGCATAAGCTTCTAAAGTATTGATTCTTATTTGATGAAGTAATTCCCAAAAACTAGGATTATCTTGAATTTTAGTTCGCAATACTAAGGTATTCACAAAAAAGCCAATTAACTGCTCTGTTTCACGATGATGACGATTAGCAATTGGGCATCCTACCAAAATATCTCCACTACCACTATAACGAGATAGCAAAGTTACAAAACCTGCCAATAGCGTCATGAATAAAGTGGTATTAGATTTCCGAGTTAATTGTTCTAGTTGTTGTGTCAGTTGAATATCTAAAACGAAGCTAACAGTTCCACCACCAAATGTTTGGACTGCGGGACGTGAACGATCTGTGGGTAAATTTAGCAAGGGTGGTGCATCTGCTAATTGTTGCTGCCAATATTGCAATTGATTGGCCAGTGTTTCTCCTGTCAGCCATTCTCTTTGCCAAACTGCATAATCACTATATTGAATCCTTAAATCTGCTAAAGGAGAGGTTTTACCATTCACAAAAGCAGTATATAAACTAGATATTTCCTGTCTTAAAATACCAATTGACCAACCATCGGTAATGATATGATGGATAGCAATCCCCAATAGATATGACTGATCCGATATTTGCCAAACTGTCGCCTGAAATAATCTATCTTCAGCTAAATTAAACCTTTTGCGGACTTGTGCATTTAATAGTTTTTGTAATTCACTTTCGCTGATAGCACTATCTACGGTGATCACGTTCAAGACATTGGCATCAATAGGATTAATTACCTGGATAGGTGAACCATTAACAATCTTAAAGTTAGTTCGTAGCACTGAATGGCGGGTGAGAATTTCTTGGATCACTTTTTCTAAAATTTGGAGATCCAAACTTCCAGTAATTCTCGTCACAAAAGCGGTATTGTAGGTAGCACTCTGTTCTTCTAATTGATCAAGAAACCAAAGTCGAGATTGGGCAAAAGATAGGGGAAATTCATGGCGATCTTGTGAAATTGATGGAATTGTTGGTAGTAATTTTGTAGAATCTGTTGGCGATAAACTTGTAATTAATTGTGCTAATTCCGCCACTGTCGGTGATTCAAATAAACGACGTAGGGGAATGTTTGTTGTAAAAGCTTCGCTGAGTTTGGAAACAACTCTGGTTGCTAAAAGAGAATGTCCACCTAATTCAAAGAAGTTATCATAAATGCCGATTTGTTCTAAACCTAAAACATTGGCGATAATGCTGGCAATGATTTCTTCTGTGGGGTTTCTGGGGGCGATAAAGGTATTTTGTCTCAGTTCTTCTAAATTTGGGGTTTTGAGGGCGCGGCGGTCAATTTTGCCATTGCTAGTGAGAGGAAAGGCTTTGAGAATGATATATGCTGATGGCAGCATATATTCTGGTAAACGTTGTTTGAGAAATTCACGTATTTCTTTAGTGGTCAAGTTTTCACTGTCATTAGTGACATAAGCGGCTATATATTTATCACCTCTAGTATCTTCTAAGGCGATTGCTAGAACTTGCTGAATTTGAGGATGTTGCCCTAATACCGTCTCAATTTCTCCCAGTTCAATCCGAAATCCGCGAATTTTAACTTGAAAATCAATCCTACCGAGAAACTGAATATTGCCGTCGGCTAATAATTTAACTTTGTCTCCAGTTTTATAAAGGCGTTCTCCAGATTTAAAGGGATGAGGTACAAACCTATCGTGAGTTAATTCTTGACGATGAAAATATGCTTGCGCCAAACCATCACCACCAAGGTACAATTCTCCTGGTACGCCGATGGGAACAAGTTGTTGATGGGGATCAAGTACGTAAACTTCCGTGTTAGCAATGGGACGACCGATGGGAATTGTTTCCGCATTTGGGGCTACTTTTTCCACAGGATACCAAGTTGAAAAGGTGGTGTTTTCCGTTGGTCCATATACGTGCAATAAATTCTCAGGCGCACCTTGAGCGATCGCTTGTCGTACCCAATGCGGATCTACAGCCTCACCACCAAATAGTAAATAACGCAAGGGTTTAAAGGCTGTTGGTACTTCTTGAATAATCTGATTAAATAGAGCCGTAGTTAGAAATAGGGTATTAATTCCCGTAGTGCGGATACTGTTGGCTAAGTTTTGTGGTGAGGTAACAGTATCTTGGTCAAGAATCACCAATTTTGCCCCGTTAAGCAATGCTCCCCATATTTCAAAGGTGGCAGCATCAAAGGCAGTATTTGCCCCTTGGGCGATGGTATCTTCTGGTTGGAGATGCACATAATTGGTATTGATTACCAATCGAACTACGCTGCGATGGAGAACACAAACTCCCTTGGGTTTGCCTGTAGAGCCGGAAGTATAGATTATGTATGCGAGAGAATCTGGTAATGTTTCGTTAATAGTGTTTTGTTGAGAATATTGATTGATCAAATCCCCGTCTCTATCGAGAGATACAATCTTTGTTGTTAAATTAGAGAACTTATCTATAAATTTCTGTTCAGTTAGCAGCCACGAAATCTCCGCATCATTGAGAATAAAAGCCAAGCGTTCGGGCGGATAATTAGCATCTATTGGCAAATAAGCGGCTCCGGCTTTGAGAATTCCTAATAAACCAATTACTATTAAAGGGGATTCACGCTCTAAACTGATAGCAACTAGGGCTTCTTGAGTAACTCCTAAACTTTGTAAATAGTGGGCAATTTGATTAGCACGGTTATTCAACTCTTTGTAGGTTAATTGCTGATCTTCAAAAACTACCGCTACTGCATCCGGTGTTTTTTCAACCTGATTCTCAAACAATTGATGAATGGATTTTTGAGGATAATCTGTTTTCGTATTATTCCATTCAACTAATAACTGATGTTTTTGGGATGCTGTTAGTAAAGGTAGAGATTTAATCTGCTTTTGAGGATTAGCTACAACCGCCTCAATTAAGGTGTGAAAACTCTCAACCATCCTGGCAATAGTATCAGCATCAAACAAGTTGGCATTATATTCAAATGCTCCCCTGATTTCTGAGTCTATTTCTTGCATCGACAGAGTTAAATCAAAAGTTGCTCCTGCTGTCGCTCTTTCTAGTTCTATTTGTGTAACTTGCAAATCTCTTAATTCCAGTTTTGACAAGGGAGAATTTTGCAATACAAACATAACTTGAAATAAGGGACTATGACTGAGGTGGCGCTGAGGTTGGAGGGTTTCTACAAGTTGATCAAAGGGGACATCTTGATGAGCATAAGCATCAAGCGCCATCTGTCGTACCTGTTGAAGTAATTCTTCAAATGTGGGATTTCCTTCGAGACGAGTCCGTAAAACTAAAGTATTCACAAAAAAGCCAATTAATGGCTCTAACGCGACACGATTGCGATTACTAATAGGAGAACCAACAACAATATCTTCCTGACCACTGTAGCGAGAAAGTAAGATCACAAAAGCCGTCAGAAGTGTCATAAACAGGGAAGAACCCGATTTTTGACTGAGGTTTTTGAGTTTGTGAGTGAGTTGGGAATCAAATTGAAATTTCTGGAGATCACCGCGAAAGGTTTGAATTGCTGTTCGTGATCGATCTGTAGGTAATTCAATGACTGCGGGAATATCTGCTAATTGTTGTTGCCAATAATCAATTTGTGCTGGTTGATTTTCCAGCCATTGTCGTTGCCAATAAGCATAGTCGGCATACTGAATTGATAAGTCGGGTAAAGGAGAAGGTAAACCGGCTGTCAAGGCTGAATAAATAACCGATAATTCTTGGAGAAAATTCCCTACTGACCAGGCATCAGAAATGATGTGGTGCATTATTACTAATAACTGATGGGATTCTGCCCCCAATTGCATCAATGTCACTCTTAAGAGAGATGATTCAGTTAGGGCAAAAGGGCGAAGATATTCATTAGTAGTTAATCTTTGTGCCGCAGTCGTTTTCTGATCTTCTGCTAATTCTTGTAAATCAATTACAGGTAAGGTAAATGCTAATTTATCAGCAATAATTTGGATGGGTTTACCATCAGCAATCCCAAAACTGGTACGCAGAGTTTCATGACGATTAATAATTGTAGCGATCGCCCCTTCAAGTGCCGTAAAGTTAAGTAACCCTTGTAAATTCAGGACTCTGACAATATTGTAAGCAGGATTTGCCCCTTCCATTTGATCAAGAAACCAAAAACGCTGCTGGGTTAACGAAAGCGGTAATTCAATATTTCGGGAAACTGGTTCTAATGTTGGCAGTAAGTTCTGGGCAGAAGATCCAATTTCTTCGCTAAGTCTGGCAATTGTGGGTGCGGCAAATAAACTGGCAATAGATAATTCTATGGATAGTGCCTCACGCAATCTTGATATAACTAAACTTGCTAGTAGGGAATGTCCACCCAATTCTAAAAAATTATCATGAATACCAATTTTCTCGATGCCTAAAACTTCTGCCCAGATTTTAGCAATGATTTCTTGTGTGGGTGTTTGCGGAGCTACAAATTCACTTTGAATTGCTGATATATCAGGTTCTGGTAAACTTTTTCTGTCTAACTTTCCATTGGGTAAAACTGGCAATTTCTCCATCACCATTAAGGTATGGGGAATCATATAATCTGGTAGTTTGCTG
The DNA here is from genome assembly GCF_009712035.1 of Anabaena sp. UHCC 0187. Lineage (GTDB taxonomy): Bacteria > Cyanobacteriota > Cyanobacteriia > Cyanobacteriales > Nostocaceae > Dolichospermum. The sequence goes on from NZ_VILB01000011.1 coordinate 658,204, forward strand.
GACAGAAAATTGCGTAATTCTCCTGAATTAAAGTCTTGGTTATTGACTACGATATAAGCAACTAATCGCTGACCACCGGATACATCTTCTCTGGCAGAAACCACAGCTTCTCGAATACTAGGATGGAGTTTAATTACTGCTTCAATTTCTTCTAGTTCAACCCTCATTCCCCGGATATTTACTTGGAAATCAATGCGGCCAAGAATTTCTAAATTTTTATTACTTGAATAACGAGCAACATCCCCGGTTTTAAAGAGTCGTTGTTGAGGATTAAAAGGATTAATAATGAATTTTTCCTCATTTGCCTCGGTGCGGTTCAGATAGCCTCGCGCTAAGGTAGAACCGGCAATATGGACTTCTCCAGACTCACCAATTTTTACTAGTTCTAGTTGGGAATTGAGTACATAAACTTGTTGAATTTTTGCTAAAGGATGACCAACGGGAACATAGCCATCTTCAAGATCGTAATCTTCAGGAACAGTATAAAAACCATGGCCAATACTTTCTGTTTGACCGAGAATATTAAAAAACTGGGGTGGTGTTTTGAATAGGTTGCGTAACTTTTTAATTAGTTGATAGGGTAGTAATTCCCCACCAAATACTATTAATCTTAATTGTGATTCGCTCAGAGCTTTTGTATATTGTTGATCTAAACTTTCTAAAGCAATGAGTCCATATCGCCATACAGAGGGTACACCATCAGAAATGGTAACACCACGTTTTTGAATTAATTCAAATAGGCTTAAAGGAGTTCTGGTTTGTTCACGAGTAGCAAGAATACTGGTTGCACCTTGGGATAAAGGCAAAAATAATTGTCTGACTGAAGCAGTAAAAGAGAAAGATGCTGTGTGGAGATAAGTATCTTGATGATTAACTGGTAGAATTTTAGCGATCGCTTCAAGATAATTACAAATACTACCATGAGGCATTTGTACACCTTTTGGCTTACCAGTAGAACCAGAAGTATAGATTAGGTAAGCAAGGTTTTCTGATTGAACTTCAGTAATTGGATTTACTTGACTTTGTTTTTCAATCTCATGCCAATCTGCATCTAAACAAATGACTGAAGCACTAATCACAGGCAGAATTTCTAGCCATTCTACTTTAGTTAAAAGAATTGTTAATCTGGCATCTTCTAACATAAATGCTAGGCGTTCTTGAGGATAAGCAGGGTCTAAAGGAACATAAGCTCCACCCGCTTTGAGAATACCGAGAATGCCTATAATTAATTCAATAGAGCGCTCTACACATATACCCACCAATACCTCTGATCCTACCCCCATCCCTTGCAAGTGATGTGCTAATTGATTAGCTTTTGCATTCAATTCTCTGTAGGTCAATTGCTGGTTTTCAAATATTACTGCTACTGCGTCAGGTGTTTTTTCTACCTGCTCTGCAAACACTTGATGAATGCACTTGTTTTGAGAATATTTCATTTCTGTTGCTACATCTGAATTTTATAGCTGAATTGTTTTAACCGGATTTTGCACTACTTTTTGCTGACAAAATACCACTAATTGGTAGCTGATGGGGCGACGAAGTACCCTGAAAGGGTTATGGACCCCTTTACTGTGTTCATGCCTTCATCTTTGAATGTATTCAAGATTTTCTAAAGACCATCTTCCATAATAAGCAGTAGATTTCAAAACATCTGCATATAAATTCACTTTTTCTATCTCTTGAACTGTAAAATTTATAAATGGATCTCGTCTTGTGTAAACACCATCTATATTAAAATTATCAAGGGGATGACCACTGAAAGCAATTAATCCCAGAGGAGCTATAAAATCATTTAAATCTTGAGTGAAATCTTTCATTGCATCTAATGATAAAGCCAGTTTATTTGGATGGATAACCATCATTACCTCGTAATAATTATCTTTTTTAAATTCAGTGATTAAATCCAAAACTTTTGGGTCTAAACTAAATTCTTTAGTATAATAAAAGGTCTCAACTTTAAGCAAAATTTTACCTTCACGACGAATTTTGTTGACAAAGGGACAGATAGGCATATTACCAAAGACAGAATTTGGCTGTTCTATAAATTGTTGAATATGCTCTATCATTGTTAAAACAACTTCATTTTTATAATTATTGGGCTGATGTTCGTTCATAAATTGTAAAATTTTTCAGAGAATGTTTTCAAAGTTGGCTAAACTACTGATTATAAGAGGTGTCATCTTTTATAAAATCTGGCAATTTTAGATAATTCATGATCAGTCTTTTTCTAGGTTTAATTTTTCCTAAGATATCACTTTTTTGTTAATTCTCTGCCCAATTGATCTCAAAGGCTGTAACAACATATTGGTGACACTATTAAACAAATTCGATTCGCCATTTGCTAAACCAAAGCTGAGTTTTTCATAGTTCCTTGGTACATATAAAGTACCAAATATCCAATCCCAAAAAGACAGAATGTAACCAAAGTTTTTATCATAATGCTTTGGCTCAACACTATGATGAATATGATGTTGAGCAGGACTCATGAAAACATGACTAACTTTATAGGGGTAATTCAACCAAATATGAGAATGTCGTAAGTTAGCACCAGTTAAATAAAAGAGAAATATCTCCCAATCAACTCCATAAATGGATAAATGGGAGACTTGATTACCAAATAAATAAATCCAAATTCCTGTAGTAAAACCCAGCATTGCCATTGCAAAGATCATACTTAAAAGCAAATCAAAGGGATGAGAACGATAAACAGTCATCGGAGTTAGTACATCCGCAGAATGATGGACTTTGTGAAATTCCCAAAAGAATGAACTTCTATGAGCTAAGTAATGATAACAATAATAAGCAAAATCCCCCGCTAAAGCCACAACAATACTTAATGTGACATAATGATACCATTGAGGATGAGTAATGAAAAAGGGTGTTGTGAGGTGCGTAATTTCTGTTAAATAATGACAAATGATATTTGCTAGATTTGGTAGAGATAATATAATTGGCAATATTACAAATATTTCTAAGAACGAAGATAAAAAATAATACTTGTATTCAGCGATCGCTGAAGGATGTAAATAAACGGCTTTTGGCAAAAGATACTGTCTTAAATTTATCTGTTCGTCTTGTTGAGATAAACCTAATTTATATATAACTAAAGCTAGTAACAAAGCCGAAAGTATATATAACCAATGAATCTCAGATGAACTTATAAATGGCACTAGGAATGGATAAAAAATCCGCAGATTTTGGATTTGTGTAATCATCTTAGATATTAGAAAAATAGCAATCTAGTAGATACTTCTGAAAGTTATCCAGGGATTTGATATTTAAAGGAGAGAATAGACACATTTTATACACAAGATGTATAATTTTTTGGGTATTTTTTAATCTATATACCATATCGTGTAAAACTTATAACAGAACCTAATTATTTGCAAACGCGAATTCATGAAAAATTCAAAGAAAAATGCTCAAAAACCCTAAAAAAACATCTATGAAAAGTCAAAATCGTTTAATTACTTCTCTATCCTGAGTTTTACACGATTTTTAAGCTGTATTATAGTTGTGATGATGTTTCCAAAATTACCAAAGAACTATAATATTTTACATTCAAGAGAAATACCCTAGAGGTATTAGATATTTCCTGATGTCGGCTTGTTGATAAAATACTAATGACATTAAACTCAAACATTGAAAACTGGTGATAAATTCATGTACAATTACGAGTCACCTTTATCCACGAACAGTCTCAGGGTGGGTTTAGTGGGGACTGGTTACGCAGCTAAACTCAGGGCTGAAGCCTTATTGCAAGACCCTCGCACTGATTTAATCGCCATAGCTGGCAATCCCGAAAGAACACCAGCTTTAGCCCAAGAATACGCAACTGTTGCCATAAGTTCTTGGCAACAGTTAGTAGAACGGGAAGATTTAGATATGGTGGTCATCTGCACCATTAATCGAGATCATGGTAAAATTACCCATGCTGCCCTATCTAGCGGTAAGCACGTCATTGTTGAATATCCTCTCTCTGTGGATGTGAAAGAAGCTGAAGAACTGATTGCTTTAGCGAAAACAGTCAATAAACTGTTGCACGTCGAACACATTGAACTTTTGGGTGGTTGGCATCAAACTTTAAAACAATACCTAGATCAAATCGGTGATTTGTTTTATGTTCGCTATAGTACCCTTAACTCCCAACACCCAGCCCCACGCAAGTGGACTTATGATCATGAGATGTTTGGCTTTCCGCTGATTGGGGCATTATCTCGGTTACATCGTCTCATTGATTTGTTTGGTAAAGTCTTTACAGTCAACAGTCATCAGCGATATTGGCAAACCGAGCCTGATTATTACCAAACCTGTTTATGTTCAGCCCAGTTGTGCTTTGATAGTGGATTATTGGCCCAGGTAATTTATGGCAAGGGTGAAACCTTGTGGCAGTCAGAACGCAAATTAGAAGTTCAAGGTGAAAAAGGGGAGATAATTCTGGATGGTGATACAGGAACTTTGGTGTTAGCAGAGGAAACAAAATTGATCGAAGTGGGTACGCGTCGGGGTTTATTTGCCAAAGATACGACTATGGTATTAGATTACTTGTTTGATGGTAGTCCCTTATATATCACCCCAGAACAAAGCTTGTATACTTTAAAGGTGGCAGATGCTGCACGCAGAGCGGCGACAACTGGATTAACTATATTTTTAAAAGAGTAGATACAAAATTGATGAAAACCGAAACCATAGTCATTTTATCCCAGCGAGAAATCGAAAAAATGCGTCGCGCTGGCAGCTTGGCCGCTAAGTTGTTACAACATTTAGAACCTTTAGTGAAACCGGGGGTAAGTACCCTGCAATTGAACGATGAAGCGGAAAGATGGACTCTACAGCACGGAGCTAAAAGCGCCCCTTTAGGTTATAAAGGTTATCCTAAGTCAATTTGTACCAGTGTGAATGAGGTAATCTGTCACGGTATTCCCAATGCTAAACAAATTCTCAAGGATGGGGACATTATTAATATAGATGTTACACCTATTGTTGAGGGTTATCATGGTGATACGTCAAAAACATTTCTGGTTGGTAATCCTAGCCCCACAGCCCAAAAGTTAGTAGAAGTAACCCAAGAGTGTCTGCGTTTAGGAATTGCAGAGGTAAAACCAGGGGCGAAAATTGGGGATATTGGGGCAGCTATTCAAGAGTATGCTGAGTCTTTCGGCTTTTCAGTGGTGCGGGATTTTGTCGGCCACGGAATTAGTAATATTTTCCACACTGCACCGGATGTTCCCCATTATGGCATTAGGGGGAGAGGCAAGAAACTCAGAGCCGGTATGGTGTTTACCATTGAACCGATGATTAATGAAGGAACTCATGAAGCCCAAATGCTCAGTGATGGTTGGACTGCGGTAACAAGCGATCGCCTACTCTCTGCTCAATTTGAGCATACCATTGCTGTCACGGAAGATGGGGTAGAAATCCTGACTTTACCAGAAAACTCATAATCTCTCCACTGCTTTTACATATTAAAATAACCCCACTCGGTTATAGAAAAATCCCCAAGAGTTTTCACTCCAGGGGATTTTGAGAATCAGGTATGGTTCTAAACAGGAAGGGCAGCGGCGTTATTTTTTAGAGCAGCTTCTTTAATTAAGGCTGCTTTTGCACGACTGTCTAATATTTCTTGATAATATTCTTCAGGTGTTAACCCATAATCTCTCTTCACATAGGCAATTTTATCTTTAATACAGTCTTCAATCATTAATTTGACATCAACAAGATAATAATCTTCATTGAATGATTTAATATGTACCTTATGAGTTATGGAAGGAACTGCAAGTTTTTTTAGACCTCTTGCTTCTTTTAATACCCGACTACCTAGTAAATTGTCATCAACATCAAAAAAACTAAAAATTGTTTTGCCTTTTGTATTTCTTTTTAAAGCTGGTTTAAATCCTACAAAAATATCAACTGATGGGAATACACGGGTTAAAAACAAAAAGTTATCCATTATTATTTCCTGTTGGTTTTTATCAACTACCCCATCTTACTTCGTTGAAGATGGGGTTCTTGTACCTCATAACACCTGGAGGTGCTGTAATTCTACTAAGTAGCGCAAGAGCCTACTTTATTAAGTCATGGTTATCTCATTATAGAATCAAAAAGTATATAAATTAACTAAAAATAATTCTTTCAATTGTTACTGTGAAAAAGAGTTTACCAACTATGAGTAATTCTCTTCATTAGCAATCATTAAAGTTCCTAATTAACCTTTCTCTTTCTCAACAAAGGTAATATTATCATGACATCCCTAAACGAAGTTATCAATGGTAAAAAACCCATTGAAGAAGCAATTCTTGAAGCTATTACAGAAGCGCGGACAACCTGTACAGAAAATGGTAATAATTCCGCTAATTGTGCAGTAGCTTGGGATATTGTCGAAGAATTGCAAGCAGAAAAAGCCCATCAAAAACAAGCAAAACACCGCAAAACAGCCTTGGAAGAATACTGTGAAATGTATCCAGATGCTTTGGAGTGTTTAATTTACGATCTTTAATTATCTTTAATTTAGATCAGGGTTTAGCAATGCTAAACCCCTACTACTACTACAAAATTAATCATTATTTTTTCCCAAACTCCTGAATTACTTGTTTAGTAATTTCTTGAATTGCTGCTAAAGTTGGTGGTATGATTTCGCTTTCCATTGCCAACCATAAAAGATATTCAATATTTCCTGCTGGGCCTGTTATGGGTGACCAAGTTAAACCTTTATATTTCCATCCTAATTCTAACGCCCCTTTCATAACATTAAAAATTGCATCAGCTTGGTCATGAGGATCGCGGACAACGCCTTTTTTGCCTATGCGAGACTTGCCAACCTCAAATTGTGGTTTTACTAGCAATACAGCCTCTCTAGGAGCTTGTGTTAATTGCCATACTGCTGGCAAAATTTTGGTTAAAGAAATAAAGGAAACATCCACAACTATTAAATCAGGAAATATAGCATTTTCAGCATATAATTCTTCTGGTTGTAGTTGACGTAAATTCGTGCGTTCTTTTAAAATTACCCGTTCATCATTTCTAATTTTCCAGTCAACTTGTCCATAACCAACATCTACACCGTAAACTTGTTTTGCACCGGCTTGTAATAAACAATCTGTAAATCCACCTGTGGAGATTCCCCCGTCTAAACAAATCCTGTCAGTTACAGAAATCTCAAAAAATTTTAAAGCCTTAGCGAGTTTTTCACCACCACGAGAAACAAAAGGTGGACGTTCTTTAACTTGAATTTCTGCGGTAATATCAACTTCCGTCCCAACTTTATCAACCATTTGTTGATTTACAGTCACTTCCCCAGCCTGAATTAGCCGTTGTGCTTGTTGACGGGAGGGAGATAATCCCAAATCCACTAATAATGTATCTAATCGCTGTTTAACCAATTTTACCTTCTATATTTTTATGGGTGCTTTTCTATTCTAAATCCTAAATTATGCTATTAATCTTAAATATTCAAAAAATAGATACCAAAAATAAAAATAGATCCCCAATTTCTTTGAGAAGTCGGGGATCTTTAATATTATGTAATTAGCCAATATTCTGAATCTGATGATCATTCGCTTGTGAATTAACTCCCTGATTCACAAAACCCAAAGTAACTCGTTTCATGAACCAATGCAAACACCAAAGAATTATAAAAGTGAGGGTAATAATTACTAAGGGTTGTTTACCAAGAATTTCTTCGACACCTTTAGTGATTATGGCATCTGGTTGAGTAATAAAATCCCAACTATTAAACCGCAAAAACCGTCCCCAATAAATACCCACAGCAGACAGAGCATGAGTAATCAATTCAACAGCAAAAATCCATTTACTTTTGCCAATGCGATGTAAATAGTAACCCAAATTTATTAAAGATATGACATAAGCTTCAAATCCGCCAAGAATAACAACAAGATAAACAGGAATTAAAACTAATGTAATCATCCAGACTGATTGAACTCGCCGAATATCATCTATTAAGTGAATGACATCAGTTAATAAATAAGGCGCATTGGGTAAAAAAGCATAGAAACTCAGAAATCCTAGCCACCAAATCCAAGAACCTCCACGTTTACTGCGAAACAGCCAAATACTTAAAGCTAAAGGTATAAAAGCCAGAAACAAATTCCAAGTCATCCACCGCATATTAATTTGTAATACTTGGATAACTGTTGTTATTAATTCAATCACTTCTGTTTTCATTGAATTTTAATTGCAATAGAATGTGGTTTTTATTTACACAATATTTGTAGTTGTAGACTTTTGGCAAGTCTAAAAACATTGTGTGTAAAAATCCTATATTAAATCACCGTTGCCTAAAATGGTTGTTTTTCAACATTTCTGTGATGTAGCCAGTGAAATTTAGAGACATAAAGACTTTCAAGATGTTCCCCCCTATAATTACAACAGTTACTGTGAAATTTCCCAATTAACAACTAAGATGACTAAGATGTAAACAACTCCTTCTTCTCTTCCTCAGCGTCCTCTGCGCCTCTGCGGTTAGTTAAAAAAATCCGTTAAAAAAATAAACGCACCTTGTCAAAAATGCCAAAGTGCGATAATCATTTAGTCCCACTCCATGAGGACTTTGTTTGTGTGGTCCCGCGATTTATAATCACCCAAATTAGCGATTAAATATCAATCTCACTCAATTCACGAGTGATATAGTCAAAAGGCTCATCAACAAAAGCAGTATTAGCAATACCAGCAGCCGCTACCTGTTCCTTAACAATACCCTTCATAATCTGGATACCTTGCACAGTAGAACCAATGGGTACACCCAAGGAATTGTAAGTTTCCCGGAGTCCTTGTAATACCCGCTCATCCAGAACATTCATATTACCAGCTACTAGCGCATAGGTAGCGTAGCGGAGGTAATAATCCATATCTCGCAAACAAGCGGCAAACCGACGGGTTGTGTAAGCATTGCCACCAGGACGAATCAATTCTGGTAGTTCTTCAAATAACTTTGCCCCAGCTTGTTTCACAATTGCGGCAGCATTAGAATTAATTGCGGCTGCGGCTTGGACTCTAGCTGTTCCACTATCGAAGTAGGATTTGAGGGTATCAATAGCATTCCGGTCAAAATAACGTCCGGTTACGTCATAATTCTTAATTAAAGTTGTAACGGCATCGCGCATTCTTTTTTCTCCCAATCATTAGCTATCTATGATTTGATATTAATTTGGCTGCAATTATGCACCAACAAAATCCCGTGCCAATTCACATAAAATAGTTACTGGCACAAAAACTATCTGCTATTTAAGGATTTTATGCCAAAGTTGACCCATGATTATGAATTTTCTAGTTTTGTACAGATTAAGAAAGAAAGGTTAACATAACCTGTAATCCAGACAATCTGTAACAAACATGACAAAACCATGTCAAGTTAACTATTTACGATATTCCAGGTGGTGTGTGACAACTTGGGTTAGCGTAACAAGGTGAGGATGCTTGGGCAGAGTTTGGTTTTATATTAGTTAATCGGCTACATCAGGAGTAAAGTAAAAATGACAACCCCAAAAGAAATCTTGAAGAAGATTCAAGACGAAAAAATTCAGATGATTGATCTGAAATTCATTGATACACTGGGAACTTGGCAGCATTTGACCATGTACCAAGACCAGATTGATGAAAGTTCATTCTCTGACGGTGTTCCCTTCGACGGTTCTAGTATTCGGGGTTGGAAAGGCATCGAAGAATCTGACATGACAATGGTGCTTGATCCAAACACCGCTTGGATTGACCCCTTCATGAAAGAGCCAACTCTAAGTATCATTTGTAGTATTAAAGAACCCCGCACAGGCCAATGGTATAACCGTTGCCCCCGTGTTATTGCCCAAAAAGCCATAGATTATCTAGCTTCCACCGGACTTGGTGACACAGCTTTCTTTGGTCCTGAAGCTGAATTCTTCATTTTTGATGATGTCCGCTACGACCAAACCACCAACTCCGGTTACTACTATGTAGATTCCGTAGAAGGTCGTTGGAACACTGGTAGAGAAGAGGGTCCTAACCTGGGTTACAAAACCCGCGTTAAAGAAGGTTATTTCCCAGTTCCTCCCACTGACAGCTTTCAAGATATGCGGACAGAAATGCTGCTAACCATGAAAGATTGTGGCGTACCCATTGAAAAACAACACCACGAAGTTGCCACTGGTGGTCAGTGCGAACTTGGTTTCAAATTTGGTAAGTTGATTGAAGCGGCTGACTGGTTGATGACTTACAAGTATGTGATCAAGAACGTTGCTAGAAAATACGGCAAAACCGTCACCTTCATGCCAAAACCCATTTTTGGCGATAACGGTTCTGGTATGCACTGTCACCAATCTATTTGGAAAAATGGTCAACCTCTATTTGCCGGTGACAAGTACGCTGGGATGAGCGAAATGGGACTTTACTACATTGGTGGTATTCTCAAACACGCTCCAGCATTGTTGGCAATCACCAACCCTACCACCAACTCATACAAACGTCTCGTACCTGGTTATGAAGCCCCTGTAAACTTGGCTTATTCCCAAGGTAATCGTTCTGCTTCTGTGCGGATTCCTCTTTCTGGAGACAACCCCAAAGCCAAGCGTTTAGAATTCCGTTGTCCAGACGCTACTTCTAATCCTTACTTAGCCTTTGCTGCTATGCTTTGCGCTGGGATTGATGGTATCAAAAACAAAATTCATCCTGGTGAACCCTTAGATAAGAATATCTATGAACTCTCTCCAGAAGAATTGTCTAAGATTCCTTCTACTCCTGGTTCTTTAGAATTGGCTTTGGAAGCTTTGGAAAATGATCACGCTTTCTTAACTGAAAGTGGCGTTTTCTCTGAAGACTTTATCCAAAATTGGATTGATTACAAGGTTGCTAACGAAGTTAAGCAAATGCAATTGCGTCCACATCCTTACGAATTCTTCTTATATTACGATTGCTAATTGCAACGAGTAGTAAAAGTAGTAAATTTTTTAGCCACCCTCTTCAGGTGGCTTTCTTTTTCTCATGATCACAAATGTTCCAGAAAACTAGCTCATAGCCGCTTGGCTACGTCCATACAGCGTTTGAGTCGCTGGGTCCATCTTACCTTGAATGGGATTCCAGTAGTGAGATATTTCTTCATGCAAACCAAGTTCTTGTGCAGCCCGCATCAACATGGATTGTTGACGATTCTTAGCTTGCTGATGTTGACGTACCATTAATTGACGGGCTTTTTCTTGAATAGACATAACACTACGCTCCTTTTAAGTTTATTAATTTAGTGATAGATAATCTTTTATCCTTTCATTTATTAAACTAACAAAAATTCTGTAGCGTAAACTACAAAATGAAAAAAACGATATAAAACTTCATAAAATTGGTTAGTTGTCAGTTGTCAGTTGTTAGTTGTCCGTTGTCCGTTACATAAGAATATTTCTCTCCCCAGTCCCCAGTCCCCAGTCCCCAACCCTATGGATAGATTAAAATTTTGTAGGTTTCCGCCGTGGGAGCGATGGCTTGGTCTACGGCTTGTGGTAAATCTTGTAAGGGATAGCGATCGCTAATTAAGGCTTTGACATCAATACGGCGATTAAAAACTATGTCCGCAGATAGGCTTTGTAGACGGTAGGATGAGCTATAACTGCCCATTAAGTCTATTTCCCGACGGTAGAGAGTATTGGGGTTAATGGGGATTGTCAACTCGTCAGGGAACTCTGCAAAGAAGAGGATTTTTCCACCTTTGCGAGTGCAGTCTAAAGCTTGGAAAAATGCTTTATCACTGGGAACAGCTAATAAGGTGACATCTACACCCATTCCCCCAGTTAAAGCCTGAATTTTGGCAGATAATTCCGGGTCACGGGCATCAAAAGCCGCTTCTGCGCCTACTTCTAGAGCTTTTTCAATTCTAGATGGTAAGAGGTCGGTAGCGATCGCTTTCGCTCCAAAATACTTCACCAACATCATAAACATTAACCCAATGGGACCTGCACCAGTAACTAATACAGTTTGACCCGGTGCAATTTGGGCTTTTTTAACGGCTTTTAAACAGCAATTAGTGGGTTCAACAAAACTCGCCTCTTCAAAACTGATATCATCAGGAATGGGAATTAAACCCCCATTCTCGACAATGTGACCTGGAACTTTCACATACTCCGCAAAACCGCCACCACTGGCGTTAAAACCTGCGGTAGTGGAGATATTTTTATAAACATCGCACATGGAAAAATTATCATTCAAGCAGTAAGCGCAACGCATACATGGTATATGGTGCATCACCGCTACCCGTTGTCCTACTGTCCATCCTTTCACCTGTGAACCAACAGCCGCAATAATTCCAGCGGTTTCATGTCCAAATATGCGTGGCGGTTCATACAAGGGATAGCGAATCTTTTTAATATCTGACTGACACAAACCTACAACCCGCACCTGTACTAGAACTTCCTCTGCTTCTAGTGTCGGAACGGGGATTTCCTCGTAGGATAATTGATTTACGCCTCTAAATACTTGTGCTTTCACGTTGGTTTTTTATTATTCAACGTTACTAGATTTAACATTTTGTGGTGAATTCAGCCCCTTTCCCCCTGAAAAATCTGGGATTAGTCACTATTCCCCTGGCGTTCATTGTCGGGATTGTTGTATCTTTATGGAAATCGGAAAGACAAGCATTAGAAGAATTTGCGGAAGTTGAAATCGGTAATTTATTTACCTAATTCTTCCATATTCTTCATTGCTTGTTGATACAAATCTTTATTTCCTTCCTTATCAAAAATAGCTGCTGCTCGTTGTAAGTCTTTTAATGCTCCTGTTTTATCTCCAGTTGCAGCATAGGCGTTACCACGATTATTAAAGGCAGCACCGAAATTAGGATTAATCCGAACAGCTTCATCATAATCAGATATTGCCTTTTGCTGTTCTCCCCTTGCTGCATAAGCATTGCCTCGATTATTATAAGCTACAGCATATTCTTGATTGATGCGAATCGCTTGAGTATAGTCTTCTAACGCCCCGTTTTTATCACCTTGGTTGGCACGGGCGTTACCTCTGTTATTGTAAACTTCGGCATATTTAGGCGTAATACTAATCGCTTGATTATAATCCGCAATTGCTCTTCTATAATCTCGTATAGATGCAAAAGCATTGCCACGATTATTGTAAGCTTCGGCATCATTAGGGTTCAGACGTAATGCCTGATTATAATCCGCAATTGCCCCTTCTTTATTGCCAGTATCAAAATACACTAATCCTCGACCTTTAAATGCTGGTGCATATTGAGGATTAAGACTAATTGATTTACTATAAGCAGCAATAGCCGCTTGGAAATTACCTTTAAGATGTTGAGTTTGTCCCTGAACATAAAATTCCCCAGCTTTAGATGTTTGTCCTATCTGTGGATTTGGGGTACTTCCTCCTCTTTCTGTCACTAAGACATCTTGATTATTACTGCAAGAAACGCAAATAATACCGCTAAAAATGGTAAACATCGCTATATTGAATGCTCTGTTTAACCCTCGCTGTTTTTGTGTCAATAACTGCCATTTCATAATTTACTATAAATCGTCATTATGCCTGGAGTAAATCATTCACTAAATACTTTCTTACTTCTCCAATATTCTAGCTTTTTGATTAATATTCAAGCCAAACAACGAGATTTCCTGACGTTATCTTGAATTAATAAATAAAATTATATTTGGCTAATCGCCGGATATTAGTAAATATTTAAAATAAAATCTTTTATATCTACATTTATATTATTACTAGATTACTGCTGATAATTCTGTTAATTTTGTTAACACTTTCAAGAAATTTTTTATACCAGCACCAGGATTTATTTTTTATTATTGTGATTATTAATCTTCTTCACTTTCTTGATTTTTAGAAGTTATTTTCCAATAAGTATTTGTATCAACATTTACAGATAATTTTTCTAGATTTCTTCCTAGATTTTTCCGGATATCCTCGGTCAAATTAATTGTAAAATCTAACTCAATACCTTGATTCTCTACCAAATCTACCAAGTCTTGAAACTGAGCTTTGACAGTTTTTCGTTGATAACTTGTGAGTTTGCAAGATGATGTTTCTGAAATATTCTGTGCTAACATCGCTTGTTTGACTCGTTCTTGCAAATGCTCAAATTCTGACTTAAGTATTTTTTGTCGCTGTTCAATTTCTATATATCTAGCAGTCAATAAACTTAGATCTTCCTGATTTGGATCTACGATTAGATTTGATTCTAATTCCAATAACTGTAAATGTACTTGAGCTAAATAAATACAATCAAGATAAGCATATTCTATTTGTGCTTCAGTTAATGGTCTTATTCCCCAATTACTCCTTTGTTCTTGTTTATCAATATCATGAAAATTACAAAGTTCAGTAGCTAGAGTTTTCAGTTGATAATTAGGGACTGGGAGGAGATAGGCAGGTATTTTTTTCGCCATTTCCAAGGTACAAGTAATATTTTTGACTTTTTTACCTCCCAAATATTTCACATCATAACGAGCATTATGAAAAACTTTTTCAATAACATCATTAGCCATAATCCTCTCCACAAAATCAGCAATCACATCTGATTTATCGAGAACATCTAATAAATAAACACTATTACCAGTCATATCTTCAGGATTATCCAAAACCTGAATTAGTGATAACCTCGGATTACGAGTTTGATAATCAGCAACTTCTGTATCTATCCACAGAGTTTTAGCTTTGCCATGTTCAGTAATTAGGGAACAAATTTCCCCAGCAGTAGTAAGATAAGGCATTGGTAAATGTCGGGAAGTGTAAATGAGTGATAGCTTCCCAAAGTAACATTTTATGACTAATCATGCTGGCAAGTGCTGCCCCATCATTATCATGATTTTTGTGAATAACTGCTGCCAATTTGCCAAAATACTTCTCCTGACGGATATTCTTGCGTTTGAAAACTGCTAATCTCAACACCTATGAACAAATTGATAAATCGTCAGTGGCGCTTAGTTGCTCGTCCTGTTGGGGATATTAAGAGCAGTGACTTTGAGTATCGAGAAGAACCAATTCCTCATCTCCAAAATGGTGAAGTGCTGGTACGCAATATCTATCTTTCCTTAGATCCTACCAATCGGATTTGGATGAGCGATCGCCCCCAGTATATGCCACCTGTGGAACTAGGACAAGTGATGCGTGGTTTGGTTTTAGGTGTAGTTGAAGAATCTCAAAATCCCAATTTTCAAGCTGGGGATCTGGTTTCAGGACTCCTAGGATGGCAAGATTATGCCATAGTATCTTCCCAAAACCTCTTTTCCTTAACAAAATTACCCAAACCTTTACCAGTTCCCCTAACTGCCTTTTTAGGTCCTTTGAGTTTTATTGGTTGTACTGCCTACTTTGGGCTAATAGATATTGGTAAACCCCAAGCTGGAGAAACTGTAGTTGTCTCAGCCGCAGCCGGTGCAGTAGGTTCTATTGTCGGCCAAATTGCTAAAATTAAAGGTTGTCGCGTCGTAGGTATCACTGGTTCAGACGAGAAATGTCAATGGCTGTTAGAAGAACTAGGTTTTGATGCCGCAATTAACTATAAAACCGCCGATTTAATCCCCGCATTAGCTGAATCATGCCCCAACGGGATTGATGTATATTTTGAGAATGTTGGCGGTTCAATTCTTGATGCTGTATTAACACAGGTAAACTTAAACGCCCGCATTCCCCTCTGCGGTTTAATTTCCACTTATAATGCTCAAAAACCTGTACCGGGCCCCTATAATTTTAGCCAAATTTTAATGCGGCGTGTACTAGTTAAGGGGTTTATTGTCACTGATTATCTTCAGCAATGGGATATTGCTTTTCGGGACATGGGGAAATGGTTACAAGAAGGGAAGATTAAATATACTGAAGAAATCGTTGCAGGCTTAGAAAATGCCCCAACGGCGATTCTTAAACTTTTTGATGGTAATAAAATAGGAAAACTGATTGTAAAAATTGCTGAAGAACCTTAATAACACCATACGTCACTGGGTGCTAAATCCCCCACACGGCTTACCCTTTGGGAATGCTAAAGCGTAAATTCCCAGATTAAAAGACATTGACACCTAAAAACTTTTTGAATTTTTAGGTGTCAATTCCGGGGTTTTCAGCCTATTTTCTGATCAGAAAATTTTCCATTAAAAAAGCCCAGGCATTTATTCCTGAGCTTTTGTCAAACCTAGTTATCCTCAAGGCAGATATTTATCCACCTTAAATCTCTGAATATTAGTAGCGGTTACGGTTTCCACCACCGAAGTTTCCACCACCACCACGGTTTCCACCACCAAAAGAACCACGGTCTTCTCTGGGTTTAGCCTTGTTCACTTTCAAGTCACGTCCCATCCACTCAGCACCATCAAGGGCTTCAATGGCTTTTTCTTCTTCTGCATCTGAATCCATTTCTACAAAACCGAAACCGCGCATTTTGCCTGTTTCCCGGTCAGTAGGTAATTGAACACGTTTTACAGTACCATATTCTGCAAAAACTGCACTTAAAGTATCTTGGGTAACGTCATAAGAGAGGTTGCCTACATAAATTGACATAGATTTTCTCCAAAATCATAAGAGTGTAGAGATTTAGATTTCGGAGAAAAGTCTGTAAATACCAAAGGGAAAAAGCCTATCAATACTAAAAACAAACGTGGTCCACCGAATTACTTCTCGATTTCCATTATGGCATAAAAAATGG
This sequence comes from Anabaena sp. UHCC 0187, assembly GCF_009712035.1. Lineage (GTDB taxonomy): Bacteria > Cyanobacteriota > Cyanobacteriia > Cyanobacteriales > Nostocaceae > Dolichospermum. The sequence goes on from NZ_VILB01000011.1 coordinate 674,834, forward strand.
ATATGTAGCTGGGTAAATTATAAAATTTTTTATAATTTTGTTCCCGACTCAACCAGTAATCCCATAATCAGATTTTCTGTGTATTTTCTCATTATACTGAGTTTAGTGAATTTAAAGCCGGGATAATCATCTATTTTCGTCGTTTTACGCAATTTAGACTAAGTATAAAATTATAGATACTGAATCTGAAGGCTCAATTTTAGGTTTTTCTGTCCATGTTGCACTTTAAACATTTCTCAATCATCAACGCACCAGTAGAAGTAGTTTGGAAATTCCACGAAAGACCAGACATTCTCCAAATACTCACCCCACCTTGGCAACCTTTACAAGTAGTCAGACGGGAAGGAGGACTAAGTGCAGGGGCAATTACAGAATTTCGTCTTTTTCTAGGACTCTTACCCTTAACCTGGTTAGCGCGTCACACAGACTATGAACAATATCGTCTGTTTACTGATGAACAGATATCTGGACCCTTTGAGTCCTGGGTACATCGTCATGAGTTTACAGAAGAAAATGGAAAAACTAAATTAACCGATAATATCAACTATTCTATACCTGGTGGTGATGGAGTGGAATTTATGAGTGGTTGGTTAGTACAAGCACAGCTAGAAGCCATGTTTCGCTATCGGCATTATGTAACTAAGCGCGAATGTGAAAAGTGAACACAAAAAAAACGCTCTCCACACGGAGGGCGTTTCTTATTTAACTAAACTTATTAACCGTTGATTGCAGGAGCAGTTAGAGCAACAGGAGCAACATCAGCAGCAGCCAAGTCTAGAGGGAAGTTGTGAGCGTTGCGCTCGTGCATTACTTCCATACCTAGGTTAGCGCGGTTGATTACGTCAGCCCATGTAGCAATGACGCGACCTTGAGAATCAATAATGGATTGGTTGAAGTTGAAACCGTTCAAGTTGAAAGCCATTGTGCTTACACCCAAAGCTGTGAACCAGATACCGATTACAGGCCAAGCAGCTAGTAAGAAGTGTAGTTGACGGCTGTTGTTGAAGGAAGCGTATTGGAAGATTAAGCGACCGAAGTAACCGTGGGCTGCAACGATGTTATAGGTTTCTTCTTCTTGACCGAATTTATAACCGTAGTTTTGTGATTCGTTTTCGGTTGTTTCCTTAACTAAGGAAGAAGTTACTAGTGAACCGTGCATTGCAGAGAACAAAGAACCACCGAAGACACCAGCTACACCTAACATATGGAAGGGGTGCATCAAGATGTTGTGTTCTGCTTGGAACACGATCATGAAGTTGAATGTTCCAGAGATACCCAAAGGCATACCGTCAGAGAATGAACCTTGACCGATGGGGTAGATGAGGAATACTGCGGTAGCTGCTGCTACAGGTGCGGAGAATGCTAGGCAAATCCAAGGACGCATTCCTAAGCGGTAAGAAAGTTCCCATTCACGACCGAGGTAGCAGAATACGCCGATTAAGAAGTGGAATACTACTAGTTGGTAAGGACCGCCGTTATACAACCACTCATCTAAGGAAGCAGCTTCCCAAATAGGGTAGAAGTGTAAACCGATAGCGTTAGAAGAAGGAACAACTGCACCAGAGATGATGTTGTTTCCGTAAATCAAAGAACCTGCAACTGGTTCGCGGATACCGTCAATGTCAACGGGAGGCGCAGCAATGAAAGCGATAATGAAGCAGGTGGTAGCAGCTAATAGAGTAGGGATCATTAGTACACCGAACCAACCGATGTATAAACGATTGTCTGTGCTGGTGATCCACTCACAAAAGCGGTCCCAGACGTTAGCACTTTCGCGCTGCTGTAAGGTTGTGGTCATGTGTTTATAATTGCGTTTGAGTTATGTATGTTTTGGTAGGTGTTTCTACCTCATGAATTTATATTAAGCCTTATGTTTCGATTTGTAAAGGGGTTTTCGTAATATTTTTTAATAAATCTTTTACAGCGAGTCATCTTCAGAGCAATAAACTAGATATAGTAAGCTTTTCAAGCATTAATATTTTTGTAACAAGTTTTCATTTTCTCGCAACCTAACTTATCACTGGATTCCTAAAGTCCTAAAGTCCTAATTCCTTCTGACTCCTGACTCCTAATTCCTTCTGACTCCTGACTTCTGACTCCTGACTCCCACTATATATGTCTCTATCTAGTCAAAATATTGTTACCTACAGCCCTGCTTATACTATTGTTCCTACTTATGAATGTTTTAACCGCTGTTCTTATTGCAATTTCCGCACAGAACCGGGTAAAAGTCCCTGGTTGAATCTTCAAGAAGCAAAAGAAATTTTGTTACAACTTAAAAACCAAAATGTCTGTGAAATCCTCATCCTGAGTGGTGAAGTCCATCCCCATTCATCGAGACGGGAAGATTGGTTTGGGCGAATTTATGATTTGTGTGCATTAGCAATAGAAATGGGATTTTTACCCCATACCAACGTCGGTCCACTGAGTTGGACAGAAATGCAAAAACTAAAAAATGTGAATGTGTCTATGGGGTTAATGTTGGAACAGTTGACACCAAAATTATTAGATACAGTCCATCGTCACGCACCGAGTAAATTCCCCCAAGTGCGATCGCAACAATTACAATGGGCAGGAGAGTTAAAAATTCCCTTTACTACAGGGTTACTTTTAGGAATAGGGGAAACTGAGGAAGATTGTTGGGAGACTTTAGCCGCTATTTCTGAATCTCATGCACATTACCATCATATTCAAGAGGTAATTCTTCAGCCTCACAGCCCTGGAAATGTGCAAACCTTTGACGCTCCACCATTTAATCCCCATCAATTACCAGAAGTTATTGCCAAAGCGCGGGAAATTTTACCGGCAGATATTACCATTCAAATTCCCCCTAATTTAGTTAAAGATGAAAATTGGTTACTTGCTTGTATAGCTGCTGGAGCGAGGGATTTGGGAGGAATAAGTCCCAAGGATGAAGTTAATCCTGATTATCCCCATTTACAAGAACAGGAACTCAGAAGCATTTTAGAGTCTGGGGGCTGGAATTTATTACCACGTTTACCACTGTATCCCCAGTTTGATGACTGGTTAGATGGAGATTTAGTAGCAAGGGTGAAAAAATGGCGGAGAAAATTGTAGCGTCTTCTCCCATTAGCAACTAACCCCTGCCATAAACAAAAAATAGATGACAAATGATACTGTAGTATAGTTTGAAATCCAAAGATCATGAGATTAGTTAGTAAAATTTGTTACTAATTGTGTTGCCATCAGGTTGATCTTGTTGAGAACATGATGAAACTAACTTTAGATATGCTAATTAATTTGTTGTATTAACACTGTGAATAAATATGGTTAACCGTCCTGCATCTTCCAATACATCCCTCTCACTGAAATTAATAGGGATAATCTGTATACTGTCCTTTTTTCTAGATTTTCTATTTTTATTAGTCCCTTTCCAACCTACAGATAAAGTTTGGCAAATCAACCTGTGTAGAAATCTTGTAGACAGAGGTATTGTCCCTATGGTTGGTTTGGGCGCAATTCTGACTGCATACTGGTTTGATAGCCTCAATGAAGGTAGTCGTTCATCATCTTTAAGTTTAAAACTCCCAACTTTTATAATCTCAAGTTTATTGGGGTTGATATTTTTACTAATTTTTCCCCTCCACCTCAATAACGTCAATCAAGTAAAGGGGCAGGCGTTAACACGCACTAATCAAGAAGCAGAACAGTTAGAAGTTCAAGTTAAAACTCAGTTAGCGCAAGTACAAAACCAACTGGGTAATGATCAGGTAAAGGCGGCTGTAGAGAAGCAACGGGCTGCATTAAAAGAGCAACTAGGGACTCAACTAAGTGAACTAGTTAAAGATGAGCAGAAGTACAATCAGGCACTTAATAATCAGCAATTACCTGCTGCCCAAAAGGATTTACTCAAGAAGTATAAAGCAAATCCTAAAGCTCTTGATGATTTTATCGCCGAGCAAACAGATCCTCAACAATTAGCCACCCAGAGAATTACCCAAATTCGCAGTCAGAAAGAACAACAGTTGAAAAAAATTCAGGATGATGCTGTTAAGGAATTGCGAATTGGGATTAGTAGTTTATTATTGGCAATTGGTTATATCATCATTGGTTGGACAGGATTAAGAAGTATGGGCGCATTGCAAGGTAGTCCTAAACGGAACACATCAGGGCGTTAATCTCAGTATTTATCTGGCAGAAAGAAGGTATCATTAATTAATTCTGACTGCCAGTTATAATTTTAATCACATCACCATAAAACTAGAAAAGAATGTTCTCAGTCTACATACTGACATATAACGAAGAGCTAGATATTGCCCCTTGCATAGAATCGGCAATGCTATCTGATGACATTATTTTAGTAGACTCTTGCAGTAGCGATCGCACTGTAGAAATCGCTAGTTGTTATCCTGTGCGGATCTTCTCACATCCCTTTGAAAGTCACGGAAAACAACGAACTTGGATGTTAGAGTCCATACAACCTAAGTATGAATGGGTGTATATTTTAGAAGCTGATGAGCGGATCACACCACAACTATTTGCTGAATGTGAACAAGCCTGTCAAAATCCAGAATACATTGCCTATTATGTCGCCGAAAGGGTGATGTTTATGAATCGTTGGATTCGTCACAGTACCCAGTATCCTCGCTATCAATTGCGTCTTTTCCGTCATGGGAAAGTTTGGTTTACAGACTATGGACATACTGAAAGAGAAGTCTGTGATGGTCCTACAGGATTTTTAAAAGAAACTTATCCTCATTACACTTCTGGTAAGGGCTTAAGTCGCTGGATTGAAAAACATAACCGTTATTCTACAGATGAAGCTAAAGAAACATTATCCCAATTAAGCAGCGGTAAGATTAACTATAAAAATTTATTTTTCGGTAATTCAGAAGTAGAACGAAGACGCGCTTTAAAGGATTTGTCTTTGCGCGTTCCGGCTAGACCCTTAGTGCGCTTTATGTATATGTATTTTGTTTTAGGTGGGTGCTTAGACGGACGGGCTGGATTTACTTGGTGTACTTTACAAGCATTTTATGAGTATTTGATTTTACTTAAAGTTTGGGAAATGAGAAATATGCCTACAGCTACTTTAGATACGGATTTATTGAAAATTCCCAACAAGCTTGTTTAATGTGCTTTTTAATCTTTAAATCTGCCCTATAGTACGGAAGAATTGGTTTATTAAATAAATTGTAGCAATATGTAACTCTAGTTAGCTTCCCATCTACACGCTGTTTGGTAGAATATCTGGGTTGTTTAATCTCATGATCTTCATCTTTGAGTCAGTCAATAGACACTATCGAACTAGATACATTAGCCCAAGAACTGGCAACAATCCAACAGACAGGTTCCAAGCGGATTGCCTTGCTAGGTTCTCGTCATGTGCCAATTACCCATCAGAACCTCATTGAAATGATGACTTATGCCCTGATTCTATCGGGCAACCGCGTCATTACCTCTGGTGCTACAGGCACAAACTCTGCGGCCATCCGGGGCGCAACACGGGCTGATCCCAATTTACTCACGGTAATTTTACCCCAGAGCTTGGAACGCCAACCCCAAGAATCGCGCCAGCAATTAGAACAGGTAATGCACCTGGTAGAAAACCCCAGTAATGATAGCCTGTCCTTAGCTGAAGCGAGTTACTTATGTAACAAAGAAATCGTCTCTCGTTGCCAACAACTCATCTGCTTTGCATTTCACGATAGTCGCACTCTGCTACAAACCTGTAGTGATGCCGAAGAACAGCGAAAAGTGGTAACACTTTTCTACTTTGACTAGGGTGAACCGCAGTTTTTGTAAAGCCAATAATAGAGATTGGAAATTATTGAGTAAAGGGTAATGAGTTAACTAAATTACCCTTTATCCATTAACAGTAAATGATCAACACTACACCAAGCACCCTATTAAATTAGTTGAATGTCCCTATCTCAATTACCAGCACCTGCTATTTTTTTATACTCTATTGTTGTCGCGGCTATTCTCATTTATCTGCCCTATTTATTAGTAGCTTTTGCTAGAGTGCAGATAGGATATGATCTTTCTGCACCTCGCGCCATGTTTGACAAGTTGCCACCCTATGCCCAACGGGCAACATGGGCCCATGAAAACTCCTTTGAAGGGTTTATGGTTTTTGCCGCAGCAGCGCTAATGGCTTATGTCACGGGGGTGAATTCTCCCCAAGGAGTAAACGCAGCCATCGCTTTTATCATTGCTCGTTTGCTATACTCTATTTTCTATATTGCAAATATACCTTTGTTAAGATCGCTCATGTTTGGTATTGCTTCTTTTAGTTCGGGAACTTTGTTTTTTCTCAGTCTCATGCAAATTAAATAATTAGGCTGAGGGAATAAGGAGAATATTTATCTATCTTCCCTCTTGCCTATTGCTTCTTGCCTATTCCCTATTACCAATTTTATTTATGGCTACTTCTTTTTCCTTTGATATCGTCAGCGACTTTGATAGACAAGAACTAGTTAATACTATTGATCAAGTCACAAGAGACGTTAAAAGCCGTTACGACCTTAAAGACACTAAAACTACAATCGAATTAAGCGAGGAAAAAATTACCATTGGTACTGACAGCGACTTTACCTTAGAATCTGTCCATACCATCCTGCGGGAAAAAGCCGCCAAGCGTAACCTTTCCCAAAAAATCTTTGAATTTGGCCAAATCGAATCTGCCAGCGGCAATCGTGTTCGTCAAGAAATCACCTTGAAAAAAGGCATCAGCCAAGAAATTGCTAAACAAATTTCTAAATTGATTCGGGACGAAATTAAAAAAGTCCAAGCCTCAATTCAAGGTGACGCTGTGCGAGTAACAGCTAAATCAAAAGATGACTTACAACTGGTTATTCAACGTCTTAAACAAGAAGACTTTCCCGTCGCCTTGCAATTTACGAATTATCGTTAGAAAATATAACTGACAATTGTTAGTTGTCAGCTATCAATTGTCAATTACTTGCGTCCACCGATGCTTTTTTGAAACGCGGGGCGTTCAGACATTGACTTGATATAATTCTCAACTGCTGGGTAAGCACTCAAATCTAATTTGAGCATAATGGGAATATAAGAGAGAATTGATCCCACGGCTACATCTGCAACTGTAAAATCATTACCCAGCAAGAAGGGCTGTTTTCCGAAAATTTCATTTAAAGGAGTCAGTAATCGTGGCATTTCTCGCTCACGATTGGCTTCTATAAAAATACCTGTTCCTAAACTAGCATTGGCAAATAATACCCACTGGGTAAATACAGCTTTTTCTTCTAGTGAATAAGCGGTTTTATCGTATTTTTCAGCCAAATAAAGCAAAATAGCCCCTGATTCCCAAAGTTGGAAATCACCATCCACGATAGCGGGAACTTTACCCATAGGGTTAATTTTCAGGAACTCAGGCTGAATGTGTTCCCCTGCTTGCATATCTAGCAGCACAAATTCATAAGGAACTTCTAGTTCCTCTAAATACCACTGGATAATTGCAGCCCGACTACGAGCGCCGCCGTAAAGTTTCAACATGGTAATCTGAAATTAAAGAACTTTGTGAGTGTGGGAATGTTGTTTTACATTGTCGTCTTTGGTGACAACTCTAGCCGCATTTAGTACCCGTTTGCGCTCTATCGAATAATTCAAATCGGTTTTAGTAGTTCCCAAGGGAATCAGAGTTTGGGCTGCTTCACGGCGCTTATAGGTACGAGCCGCAGAAAACAAGCGTAATGGAAATTCATCTCCAAATTGCGCCGATTCCGGGAAACCTGCTGGCAACAGCATTTTATCACCATCTAATACAGATCCTAAAGTCGTGGCGTAAGCCAGCCTGTAAGAGGTAGGAATCTGTTTAAATAGGGCTTCTAATGCTGCTGAAGGAATGGGTTCTATCACTTCAATTTGATGTACTTCCCCATCTTCTTTATAGAAGCACGTAGCTAAACCAAGAACAATATAGTCATCGGTATGGAGATCGGTAGCATCAGCATAAGAAATTGTTGTTGTCATTATAAATGTCTCTTCTAGAATTGGTAAATAGGGATTGGTCAGTTGTCAGTTGTCAGTTGTCAGTTGTCAGTTGTCAGTTGTCAGTTGTGATTGGTAAGACTCTTATTGCCTCTTCCTCTTCCCTCTTCCCCCCATCATTAAAATTTACACTTCAATTCTTTAGAATTTTACTGATTCGGGAATTGAACTTGGGTATGAAGTATACATTATTAGATTTATGGCTAGTGTTATTTCCGGATGTAAAATCCACGTCCTTCAATAATCCTAGAGCCATCAGGACACAAAAACTGTAACTTTATTTGACAAACCAAGTAAACCAAATAGGCAACGTATGAATAAGCACTCTTTTTTAAATTCTGGTATTCAAAACAATCAAGTCTGTCTTTTTGATCAAAACAATCCTTGTTATCAATGTGCGGGGTTACAGGATGGTCAGGAATCAATGCTAGAAGAACGTTATTTACGCTCTTGTGCTTTGAAGTTAGCACAACAAGGGGATTATACTAAAGCGATCGCTCTGTTAAGTCACCTCATTGATCATCATCCTGAAAATGCTGTTGATTACAATAACCGGGGGTTGATTTATTTTCAAAGTGGTGACAGCCAAAAAGCCATCTCTGATTATAACAAAGCCCTAGACTTAAATTCTAAATTAGCTAGTGCCTACAATAACCGGGCTAATTATTACGCTGCTTGTGGTCAGTTAACAGCCGCTTTGGCTGATTATGAACAAGCATTAGATATAAATCCCCATCATGTTCGAGCTTGGATTAATCGCAGTATTACTTTACGTGACTTAGGAGACTATGCGGAAGCTATTGAAAACTTAGAAATTGCTATGCTATTTGGTCAACTCAAAGGCAATATTTGGGCTGAACGGGGACGGACTTATCATCTCTGGGGTGATTGGAATTGTGCAATTGCTGATTACCGTCGCGCACTAGCAGAGCTACCATTTTTAAGTGATCAAAATGTTTCCGGTTATCGCTTGCGATTACAAATCGAAAACTGGTTAAACGAGTTGCTATTTTTTGAAGAATAATTTGGTAGATGGCTAAATTGAGAATTCAGAATTTTAGAATTTATTGGTAAAACTGACTCAAAAATTTGAATTTTGTCACTAAATATAAAGTTCTATCATTTGGTAGTCACCCTAATAACCATGATGATTAATATGTTTTCTGCACTTTTTTATGGTGCTGAATCAGATTGTTCCGTTACAGTTTGATCTTGATTCATCAATATAATTGGACGCTGATTAGCATCAAAACGATATGATTTTTGTTGCATAATACTCTTAGTTTCGCCGGGATCAAAATTGTGGCTAAATTCCGACCGTAATTTTTGGACACGCCCTTCCATAACTTTTACTTCGGTACGTACTTCTCGCAACTTGTCCTGTTGTGACCAATGATAAGGCAATAATTGTACTAAAGCAGATACCGATGCTGCACTAATAACTATATTAACTATTACTTTAGCTGTAGTTTCCAGTGCCATTACCTGATAAGCACGTTGGCGTAAGTGTCGTTTAGGTCTTGGTACAATTCGGCGTTGTTCTACTGGCTGTATAGGAGGTCTAGATGGTTGAAACGCATTCATGGTAATAACAAAAGGCTTGCATAATTTACGGTAATTACCGTCAAAAGCAAACAGGTGCTAATTGCGGCTTAATTTAGCTGCCATATTACTTCATTTTTGGGAAATTTATACAAGTATGAAGATGAATAAAATATTACCTAGTAAAGTAAAGTGCAATTTCCATAATCCTGATAGCTTAGAACCACAAGCATTTGGAAACCACACCCACTCATACTAGGGTTAATCACCTGTAACAGAGTTACATTGGTGTTATTTGTATAGTTCTGTAGCTAAACGCCAAGCTAGAATTCCTGGAATTAGCGCCACAACCAAAGCAATGTAAACTTGGGTATCTGAGATAGGCATGATGGAAATCCTCCTAAGTTGAACTAGATTTTCAAGACTCCGTTTACTACTTTTCCCTGTTTTGCCAAAATTAGGAAACATCTTGTTACAAGATGCAACAAAAACCGGGGATTGGTCAGTTGTTCTTTGTCAGTGGTCAGTTGTTAAGAAGTTTTCCCAGTCCCCAGTCCCTAGTCCCCAGTCCCCAGTCCCCAGTCCCCAGTCCCCTTTTCCCTGAATCTATGAATTTATCCCTTGGTATTGACTTTGGTACTTCTGGCGCACGGGGTGTGGTAATTGATGAAGAAGGTCGCATTCAGTGCGAAATGCGCCATTGTTGGCAGGTTGGGACTGTTGATTGGGTGAAATGTTGGCAACAGGCTTTATGGAGTCTTTTAGGGCAAATTCCGGGGGTATTCAGACAGGAAATCGGGGCGATCGCTATTAATGGGACTTCTTCCACTATTTTGCTGACTGATGGGGCTGGAGAGCCTGTGGACGCGCCGCTATTGTACAATGATGGTCGGGGGGCAATGGCTTTGGAACGATTGAGCAAGATTGCACCAGCAAATCACACTGTGTTAAGTGCTACATCTAGTCTGGCGAAACTCCTCTGGATGCAAGAATTACCTGATTTTCCAAAAGCTAGATATTTATTGCATCAAGCCGATTGGCTGGGTTTTCTCTTGCATGGAAATTTAGGTATTAGCGATTACCACAACGCCTTAAAATTGGGTTATGACGTGGAAAAATTGCAATATCCAGAATGGTTGGAACAGCTAGAAATTCCCCTCCAGTTACCGCAAGTATTAGCACCGGGTACAGCTATTGGTGAATTACTTCCCCAGATTGCGGCTGATTTTGGCTTTAAAGGCGATTGTTTGGTGGTTGCTGGCACAACGGACAGTATTGCGGCTTTTCTAGCCAGTGGAGCTAAATTTCCGGGGGAAGCGGTAACTTCTCTGGGTTCAACTTTGGTACTAAAACTTTTAAGTCGGCACAGAATCGAAGATGCGCGATATGGAATTTACAGCCATCGTTTAGGAGATTTGTGGTTAACTGGAGGTGCATCTAATACTGGAGGTGCTGTTTTAAAGCATTTTTTCAGCGATATTGAGTTAGTGCGGTTAAGTGCCAAAATTGATCCGACTCAAGCCAGTGTGTTAGATTATTACCCATTATTGAAACCAGGCGATCGCTTTCCTATTAATGATCCCCAATTATTACCCAGACTAGAACCACGTCCAGATCAACCTCAAGAATTTCTACATGGTTTATTAGAAAGTATGGCTAGAATAGAAGCTCAAGGATATGAACTATTACAAAATCTAGGTGCAGATCCTTTAACTCATATTTATACTGCTGGTGGTGGTGCTGCTAATTCTACTTGGACAGCTATTCGTCAACGTTATTTAAAAGTACCTATTGTTTCATCCAAAAATACAGAAGCAGCTTATGGAACGGCACTTTTAGCAATGGGGAGGAAATTAATATCAAAACGAACCGCAGAGGACGCGGAGGACGCGGAGGAATGAGGAGGAATGCGGAGGAATGAGGAGGAATGAGGAGGAATGCGGAGGAAAAGAATTATTTATAAGTTGTAAAGTTAAGTTTAATTCAGTATTCAATTGTTAATTTATAAGGTCATGAATTTAATCACTAAGCTAGTTTCCCAAATGTATAACAATTTCAAGTTTCCGCAAATCTTGGTCTTTGGTTTGATTATTACCAGTTTGTTTGCCTGTGGTTTAGGTGTAACTGAAAATAATACATCTGCAAATGCTAAAAATCCCGAACAGTCACAGTTAAACCAAAATACTTTACCTAAATCTATTTCTCAAAAATTGCTAAGGGACGCTGCTAGAGTTTCTGGGGTAAAAGTTTCTAATTTGCAAATTACTCAAGTGACATCTACCAATTTTAGTAATCCCTGTATTTTCAAATTTAGAGAAGTTTGTACGAAGGAATATAATCCTATTTCCGGTTGGATTGTAATTGTGCAAGTCAAAGAACAATCTTGGACTTATCATGTCAATAAATCCGGTTCACAAATTCTTTTAGATCCGAAAATTAGCAGTAATCAATTACCGAAAAAAATTGCTAATGCGGTTTTGAGTAATGCTTCTAAACGTTCTGGTTTAGCAGTAAGTTCTCTAAAAATTACCCAGTCAATTCAAAAAACTTTTAGTAATTCCTGCGTGTTTAATTTTGGTGAAGTCTGCACCCAAAATTTTGATCCCATTCAAGGTTGGGAAATAATTGTCAAAGTTAAAAGCCAGTTTTGGACTTATCATGTAGATATAACTGGTACACGCCTGGTTTTAGATCCTCAAGTTACCAAAATCTAACACCAAGATTGTTCTCCGGCAGGATTGTGCAGTAACTCACGAATATTTGCTTCTATAACTCGATAGCCTACATTTCCGTTGAGTCTCTGCCTTCCTTCATTAAAAATGATTGTAGGGCTAACTGTTACCGTATGCTCTTTGACTAAGTCAAAATCTTTGGATAACTGGGCGTAGGCCTCACCACTATCAATTTGAGCTTGAATAGCAGCAATCGGTAGGCTTAACTCTTCGGCAATTTCAAATTGTACCTTGCGGTCAGAAATATTTGCCATTTTGGTGAAAAACGCCTGCCGAAATGCCCAAATTGCTTTTTTAAATGCCTGTTGTTCTGGGTCTACCAAACCCTTTATTTCTAATAGTTGAACCCCATGCAGAAATAAATGACAGGATGTAGATGAAGATGGTGGATTGTGAGTCCAAATATCAGGATGAATGGTAATATGATTGAACTTTTTTGCCACTTCCTGCACATGATGACTATATCCTGATAATCCCCCCCGATCTTGCCATCCTTTCTTGAGTTTTTCCTGGGCGTTACCAAAAACAGGAACAAAGTGGTCTTCAATCACGATTTTGTTTTCAAAGGTTGTTTTCAACTCGTCCAAACGGATCTGAGCAATATAAGCCCAAATGCAGAGAAGATCAGAAAAGTAAAAGACACGAATGGGTTCCATTGTTATCCTGGTGTTTATGAAAGTGAATCACGGAAAATGGTGCATACAATTTGCCTTTTCTCATATATAATAATAGATTGTGTTGAATTAAAGCCATCCCATGCCTAAACTAAAGACTCGCAAGGCTGCGGCGAAGAGATTCCGCGCCACCGGTAGCGGTAAAATCGTCCGCCGGAAACCGTTCAAAAACCACTTATTAGAGCATAAATCCTCTAGCAAAAAGAGCAATATGTCCAAAATGGCAGTTGTTCATGAACGGGACGAACCTAACGTGCGTTTAATGCTTCCATATTTGTAAAAGATCACAGGTAATAAGATATGACTCGGGTAAAACGCGGTAATGTAGCTCGTAAACGCCGCAATAAAATTCTCAAATTAGCTAAAGGTTTCCGTGGTTCTCACTCAACTTTGTTTAGAACCGCTAACCAACAGGTAATGAAGGCGCTTCGCAGTGCTTACCGCGATCGCAAAAAGAAGAAGCGTGATTTCCGTCGTCTCTGGATAGCGCGGATTAACGCGGCTTCTAGACAACACGGCTTAAGCTACAGCCGCTTAATTGGTAATTTGAAAAAGGCCAATGTGGAACTAAACCGCAAAATGTTGGCACAATTGGCAATTCTTGATCCTGCAAGCTTCGCTAAAATTGCGGAACTCGCTAACTCGGTTAACGGATAAAGGTGGCAACGGATGAATAACGGATGTAACAGATGGCACTTCGGAAAATTGAAAATTAAAAATAACGAAACTTTTTGGCATTTTTAATTGGAGTAAAACGCAGAGCGATTATGAATAAGTTACATCTGGTATTATCCGCTACCCTATCTTTGATTTTTTGGCTGTCTTTTCTAAGCGGGAACTTAACTGCATCTGCGGCAACAATGGCGGAAATTCAGCAGCGAGGCTATTTAAATATGGCAGTTAAGGATAATCTTCGTCCTTTGGGATTTAGGGATGACAAGGGCAATTTACAAGGGTTAGAGATTGATTTAGCCAAACGGTTGGCCAGTGATTTGTTGGGTAAAGCTGATGCTGTGAAATTGCAACCTGTAGCCAATAGCGATCGCTTACCTGTAGTCTTTAATCAGCAAGTTGATTTGGCTATTGCTGGAGTCACAGCCACAGAATCACGTTCTCGCATTGTGAGTTTTAGTGTTCCTTATTATTATGATGGGGCGGCAATAGTTACAAAAAATACATCTATTCAATCATTAAAAGATGTAGGCAAACGGAAAATAGCTGTTCTCAACAACTCTAGCACTGTCGGATACTTAAAATATTTTACACCATCTGCTGAATTGGTCGGTGTAAGTTCTTATGGCCAAGGCTGGGAAAAAATAGCAAGTAATCAAGTAGATGGTTTTGCTGCGGATGTCAGCGTTCTTAGTGGTTGGGTGCAAGCACATCCTCGGTATCGCATATTGCCAACTAAATTATCAGCAGAACCTTTATCTGTAGTGATGCCTAAAGGATTGCAATATGATGAATTAAGACGCAAAGTGAATGAAGCGATCGCTCGTTATACAGTCACAGGTTGGCTGAAAGAACGGATAGAATATTGGGGATTGTAGTAATTTAGTGAGAAATATACAACCTAATAACTGATAATAGATAGAGTATTTTAATAATTTGTATTTGTAGAAAATGGATAGCAATTTAGTCGTCATTTATCTGTCAATTTTTGTTGGTTTACTTGCATTTGCAGGTGTGAGTGTTTTCCGTCAAGTATTCAAAACCCGTAAACTTGAAAACTCTCTAGGTAAGTTAAAAACCAAATTAACTAAAGAAAAAGGTACGGCTCAAGAATATTATGAATTAGCTAGTATCTATTCAGAAAAAAAAGTATTTAGCCAAGCTATACCCCTATTTCAAAAATCTCTCAAAGCAGCAGAAGAAGAGGGAGAAGAATCTATTGCTCCCATTTACAACGGCTTGGGATATGTTTATTTTGCTCAAGAGCAATACGACTTAGCAATTCGTCAGTACAAAGAAGCCATCAAATTAAACCCAGATTATGTATCGGCTCTAAATAATCTCGGACACGCTTATGAGAAGAAAAAATTGAATGCTCAAGCGTTGGAAATGTATGAAGCAACACTCAAATTAGCACCAAATAACGCCGTTGCTAAACGTCGCGCTGAATCTTTACGTCGCTTAGTTTCTATATAGTGCGCTGGACATCAATTCTGTAGTCATATTCTTGATATTAGCCTCTTAATCTTACGGTTTCTCATCTCTAGTTGAGGAATCAATAAATGTACTTTTTTGAAAAATGTGCAAGATGATTAAGAGGCTAAATCTTTTTTACCAGCTAACTATTAGCATTATTATTTTCATTAATATCTGCTGGGGATTTCCTAATATTGTATTAGCGGAAGAAGCGATAATTCCACACCCTCTCAACCCCTTAACAGAACAAGAGATTAATACAGCAGTTACCATAGTTAAAGAGCAAAAAAAACTCAGTGAAACCGCAATTTTTCCCATAATTGCCTTACAAGAACCCGATAAAAAAGCAGTCTTAAATTTTATACCTGGCAAATCATTTCTACGCCAGATTTTTTTGCAAGTTTATGAAATCGAACTGAATAAAACCTTTACTGGAACAGTTAATTTAAACACGAAAAATCTCACTTCCTGGCAAGAAATATCTCACGGACAACCTGCTATTTTATCACCAGATTATGCAATAGCGCGGGAAGTAGTAAAATCAGATTTGCGTTGGCAAATAGCCATGCAAAAACGCGGAATTAAAGATTTTGATCATGTAGAAATAAGTTGTTGGGGAGCAGGAATACTCAATCAAGCAGAAGCCAAATCTGGTAATCGAATTTGTCGAGCATTATCTTATTATCAAGGTAAACATTGGAATTTTTATGCTCGTCCCATAGAAGGTGTTTTAGTTACAGTCAATTTGAATAAAGGTGAAGTTGATAGTTTTGTTGATAACGGTACAGTTCCCATTTCCCAAGAAAATTGGGATTATGACATTAATGCTTTTAGTCAAATAATTGCACCACCAAAACCATTAAACATTAATCAACCAGAAGGAACAAGTTTTAAAATTCAAGGTAATGAAATTACTTGGCAAGGTTGGAAATTTCGTTATTTAATGCACCCCCGTGAAGGTTTAGTTCTGTATCTTGTTAAATACCATGATGGTGAAAAAGATAGATCAATTTTATATCGTGGTAGTCTCTCAGAAATGGCAGTTCCTTATGGTGATACTCAGCCAAATTGGTCGTTTAGGAATGCCTTTGATGTGGGAGAATATAATTTAGGATTATTAGCAAACAAAATAGAATTAGGTAAAGAAATTCCTGAAAATGGAGTTTTACTAAATACAGTCTTTGCTAATCCTGAAGGAGAACCTTTCACCATACCTGGATTAATTGGTATCTATGAAAGAGATAACGGTATCCTTTGGAAACATTTTGATTACAAAACTCAAAAAAATCATGTCCGTCGTAATCGTGAATTAGTCCTAAAAATGATGACGACAGTTGATAACTATGATTACAGTCTCAACTGGATATTTAGGCAAGACGGTACTTTAGAAGTAGAAAATGAGTTAACGGGGATTGATTTAGTCCAGGGAACAGCCAGCATAAAACAAACTGAAAATAAGTCTTTTGGCAGATTATTAGCTAAAAATATTTTTGGCGTAAATCATCAGCATTTTTTCAATTATCGCTTAGATTTAGACATAGATGGACAAGCTAATTATATCATGGAAATGAATGTAGAAGCGTTGCCAATGGGTGACAAAAACCCGTTAGGAAATGCCATAAATGTAGAAGATACAGCACTAAAAACCGAAAAATCTGCTGTGCGTGATTTGGATATTAAACACAGTCGAGAATGGATGATTGCTAGTACAGATAAACAGAATAATTTAGGTGTTCCTCCTGCATATATGTTAATGCCGGGAGGAAATACAAATTTATATGCTGTGGAAGGTGCAAATATTAGGAAAAAAGCAGGTTTTGCCACTCATCATTTTTGGGTAACAAAATATAAACCCAGTGAAATGTATGCAGGTGGAGATTATCCCAACCAAACACAATTGGGGGAAGGTTTACCCAAATATATTGCTGATAATGAATCTGTGAATGGTGAAGATTTAGTTGTGTGGTACACAATGGGAATGACTCATATTCCTCGTCCAGAAGATTGGCCTGTAATGCCAACTCACCGCGTTGGTTTTAAGTTAATGCCAAGGGGATTTTTTAATAGGAATCCCGCGATTAATTTGGGTGAGTAAATTCTCATTACCTACCAGATACAGGTAATGCAAGATATATAGCAATCCTAGATAAAAGTTTCAGCCTTTTATCAAGGTTGGATATTCATTCGTGAATATGTCTATGGTAGAGACAGGTTGTAGATAAAATTTCGGCTGTACTGTCAGACTTTTTCAGTCCTGTCCCTACTTTGAAGCGTAGTTTTAACTGTCTCCTGTTTTTTCAATGGTTTCAATCACAGCTAAACCTATACTAGAGGCGGCGATTAGCATGATTGCTGACGCGAGAAAAGCACTGATAAGCATCTGGAGAGCTTGGTCAAAAAAGATATAGGTGGTCATTTGTTCACCTTCTGAACTTTATACAGCTACTGGTACTATCTAATTCTTGTTCACAGTCTGGTGACTGAATTCCTTGTAATCGTATCTTAACAAAACTTTAGCTCTTTCATGACCCGATGACAAAGTTTTATTACTAAATATTTGATAAATTTTAACTATATTCAGTTAAGTACAATACTGAAAAACACCGAAAGTAAAAATTTTATCTACTTTCAGTACAGTATTGTTGTAGTTTTAATTGTCGTAATAGTTACTTAATTCTTGGTCTAGCTATGGAACTTCTGCGGTTCGAGATATCTACACACCGTCTGTTATTACAGCCCATATCCATGGCATATAAGGCAGATATTTTTAGAGAATTTACCCAGGAAGTCACGACTTATTTATATTCAGAACCATCAAAAAAAATTCAGGATACTGAAAATTTTATTAATCAATCTTTACTAAATATGGAAAAAGGAGAAGAGTTAGTAATTGTGATTTTAAAGAAAGATTCTCAAGAGTTTTTAGGATGTAGTGGGATACATAAAATTAATAGTAAATATCCAAGATATGGAATTTGGTTGAAGAAATCAGCACATAAACAAGGTTACGCTACAGAAACAATTGCAGCCCTGAATTTATGGGCTGAAGAAAACTTAGATTATGAATATCTAAGATATGGTTCAGATAAAGCAAATAAAGCCAGCCGTAGGATTGCGGAAAAAATGGGAGGTAAGATTGGTAGGGAATATGATGTAATTAACATGAGTGGTAAAGTCTTAAATGTAGTAGAATATAACATTAGTAAAAAACAAAATTCTGAATTTTACTAATTAAAAAATACTAACATATACAAGGTTTAATAGTAGCAATTACTGATTCAGCAAGACTTGGTAAATCATAACCACCTTCTAAACCAAACATAATTTTTCTGGTTATACCTAAACAGTATTCTGTAAACAACCCAAAATCTTCTGGTTGCAAATTCATACCAGCTAAAGGATCATTAGCATTAGCATCATAACCAGCACTAATAATCAGTAAATCTGGCGCAAAATTACTTAAAAAGGGTAATATCTTGCTTTCCCACAACGGTTGATAAACAGTAATATCACTACCAGGGGGAACGGGTAAATTTAACACATTATTATGTGAACCTTGTTGAGAAGCTTTCCCAGTACCGGGATAAGCTGGATACTGGTGAAGAGAAATATAAGCAATTTCTGAGTGAGTTTCTACTATTGCTTCCGTACCATTTCCATGATGTACGTCCCAATCTAGGATAGCAACGCGCTGAATTCCCGGTTGTTGTAAAGCGTATAAAGCTGCAATTGCAGCATTAGAAAATAAACAAAACCCCATGCCTGTATCACTTACCGCATGATGTCCTGGTGGACGCGCTAATACAAAAGATTGATTTGTTGTATTAATAACTGTATCAACTCCATCTAGCCAAGCACTAACTGCTAACAACGCTACATCATAACTGCGGGGAGAAATACGAGTATCTCCATCTAAATAACCACCACCAGAGGAGGAGATATTTTTAACTTTGTTAATATAGGTTGTAGGATGAACATTTTCTATCCAAGATATTAAAGATGGTTTTGATGTAACAGGTGTGGGTAGTTTCCAGGTAATTTTTTCGGCAAAACTCGCAGCTTTTAAAGCGTTGACTATGGCTGTTAACCGGGCTGGTTTTTCTGGGTGGTAACTTCCGGTTTTGTGATCTAAAAATTCGTCAGAATAAATGACTTGTAACATATATTTCTATATCCAGAATCTGAAATGTCAGTTAGGTGAAAGTCAAGAAACTTATTAAAATGATATATTACACCAATAGGTGAAGTATAGATACCCAAGTTCTCAAATAAGTCGGGGATTTGGACAATAATTAGAAGAGGTAATATGAATAATCTTAGTCTTAAACTTAAAGGGATGAGTTGCGCTTCTTGCGCTAATAATATTGAACAGGCAATTTTAGCTGTTTCTGGAGTTATTGATTGTCATGTTAATTTCGGTGCAGAACAGGTAACTATTAATTATGAACCTAAACAAACAAATTTAGCTAAAATTCAAGATGCAATTGTAGATGCTGGTTATTCATCTTTTCAATTAGAAACAGAAGGTGAAGATACAGCCGAAGCAGCGAGTAAATTAGCAGCAGAACGGGAACTGATTCTCAAGTTAAGAATTGGGGGTGTCATTAGCGTGATTCTGTTTTTTGGTTCTTTACCAATGATGACGGGATTGCATTTGCCTTTTGTTCCCGAATTCCTTCATCATCCTTGGTTACAATTAGTATTGACAACACCTGTGGAGTTTTGGTGTGGGGGATCTTTTTTCCGCAATGCTTGGAAATCTTTAAAACGCCGCACTGCAACGATGGATACTTTGATTGCTTTGGGAACAGGTACGGCTTATTTCTATTCTTTATTTGTGACGCTTTTTCCCAGTTTATTTCTTTCCCAAGGCTTAGAAATTCATGTTTATTATGAAGTTGCAGCGATGGTTGTCACTTTAATTTTATTAGGGAGATTTTTTGAACATCGGGCTAAAGGACAAACTTCGGCAGCTATTCATAAATTAATGGGAATGCAAGCGAAAACAGCTAGGGTAATGCGAGATGGTTTAGAAATAGATGTTCCTATTAATCAAGTAATAGTTAATGATCTCATTTTAGTTCGTCCTGGTGAAAAGATTCCTGTTGATGGGGAAGTAATTGATGGTTATTCTACCGTAGATGAGGCAATGGTAACGGGTGAAAGTGTAGCCGTGAAAAAACAACCAGGAGATCAAGTAATTGGGGCAACAATTAATAAAACTGGTAGTTTTAAGTTTAAAGCCACGCGAGTTGGTAAGGATACTTTTTTGGCGCAAATTGTCAAGTTAGTTCAAGAAGCCCAAGGTTCAAAAGCACCCATTCAAAGATTAGCAGATCAGGTAACTGGCTGGTTTGTGCCGGCTGTAATTGCCATAGCAATTCTTACTTTTATCATCTGGTTTAGTGTTACAGCTAATTTCACGTTAGCAATGATGACAATGGTAGGGGTTTTAATTATCGCTTGTCCCTGTGCTTTGGGTTTGGCTACTCCTACTTCTGTAATGGTAGGAACTGGTAAAGGTGCAGAAAATGGCATTTTAATTAAAAGTGCTGAAAGTTTAGAATTAGCGCACAAAATAAATACTATTGTTCTCGATAAAACTGGAACTCTAACTCAAGGTAAACCCACGGTGACAGACTTTATTACTATTAAGGGTACAGCCAATGGTAATGAACTTCAATTATTAAAATTAGCTGCCAGTGTAGAACACAAATCTGAACATCCTTTAGCAGCAGCAGTGGTAAAATACACTATTAATCAAGCTGTGAGTTTAGCTGATGTCAAGAATTTTGCAGCTATTGTTGGTAGTGGTGTTCGAGGAGTTGTATATGATCAATTAGTCCAAGTTGGTACACAACGCTGGTTTACAGAATTAGGAATTAATACTGATGCTTTCGAACCACAGCAAACAATTTGGGAAAGTGAAGGAAAAACAGTAATTTGGTTAGCAGTAGATGGTAATTTAGAAGCAATTATGGCTATTGCTGATGCCCTCAAACCCTCATCATTAACGGCAGTCAAAGCCCTGCAAAAACTAGGGTTAGAAGTGGTAATGTTAACGGGAGATAATCAACAAACTGCCCAAACTATTGCAAATCAAGTTGGGATTACTCAAGTTTTTGCCCAAGTACGTCCAGACCAAAAAGCAGCAATGATTAAATCATTGCAACAAAGAAAATTAGGAAATAAATCTCAAATTGTTGCTATGGTGGGAGATGGAATTAATGATGCACCAGCATTAGCACAAGCAGATGTAGGAATTGCCATTGGAACAGGCACAGATGTGGCAATTGCTGCTAGTGATATTACTTTAATTTCTGGAGATCTACAAGCCATAGTTACAGCCATTCAACTCAGTCGCGCTACCATCAATAATATCCGCCAAAATCTATTTTTTGCCTTTATTTACAATATCATTGGTATTCCCATTGCTGCGGGTATTCTCTATCCCTTCTTTGGTTGGTTACTTAACCCGATTATTGCCGGTGCAGCTATGGCATTTTCTTCTGTTTCTGTAGTCAGTAATGCTTTAAGATTGCGTAATTTTCAACCAGGAGTTAGGTAAAAAGCAAAAGTAAAAGTAATCTTTTCGATAAATTAATCATCTAAATTAAACTAATCACACAAATCATAGTTAAGACGGTACTGAAAACAACTGTTTTTTCGAGTTGTTCATGATAGGAATAGATCAACCGCTTCACTGCAAGTGAAACCCTAAAAATGAACACAAATATAGATAATCTTAACTCGGTTCGTCAACCTAAAATTTTCAACAAATCAACGAGTTTTGTTGAAGGTTGGTATTGGGTATTACCTTCTCAATCTTTGCTAGTAGGTGAGGTTAAAGCTGTAACTATTTTTGGCAAAGATTTAGTCGTATATCGTGGTAAAGATAGACGTGCAGTTATTCTAGATGCTTACTGTCCTCACATGGGTACGAGTTTAGCTGAAGGTAAAATTGAGGGTAATGAATTACGCTGTGTTTTACATCGGTGGAAATTTGATGCTGAAGGTATTTGTGTTGATATTCCTAACTTAGATGAACCTGTATCCCTGAAAGCCAAAACTTGGCCAGCAGCCGAACAATATGGGATGATTTGGGTTTGGACTGGGGAAACTCCTCAACAACCTTTACCTTTTGTTTTAGATTGGGAAAATCAAGAATTTGATTTTTCTCTCGGTTCGCAATTTAGTATTGATTGTCATCCCAATATCTTACTTCTTCAAGGTATTGATACTCAACAAATTAATCTAGTTCATAAATTACCATTAAAGATGGTTTTGGAGAAACAAGAACTAAATCAAAATGCAATTATTTTTAGCACTATTACTAATATTAATGCTAAGTCATTTTGGCTAAATCTCTACCGGCGATTTTTTAATAATTCTCTGATTTACAGTGTTTGTTATTGGTATGGAACAACCTGTATAGTTTCTTTTACTAATGAGTCTACCCATTTACATATAATATTTACAACTCGGATATTACCAGGGGGGAAAACGGAAGGACAAACCCTATTGATGTCCAAAAAACGTAAAGGTATTTTAGGAAAATTAACTAATAAATTGATGTTAAAGCTAGGGAGAAGAATTAGCGATCGCTTACTTAAAACCAATGATAGAATTTTACAAACCATGCAGTTTGATTTAAAAACTCCCCTCAAAGATGATTTATCAATTATGCAATTTATCAACCATTTAGAACGACAAAAACCCCTCACATGGCAAACTTGGCTATTAGTACGGTCACGGGAACGGGAAGAAGAAGTGCGTGAAGAGAGAGAGAAACGCGAAAAATGGCGAGATGAATTAGTTAATGACTAGAAAATCTAGATTTTGACAATAAAAATGAAGTGGACTCGCCACTTCATCAATTCCCAGGTAGAACGTGACATACTCCACACACTCCCTTATGCCTTGCGGCACGCTTGCGCGAACAGGTGAATGTGGGCTTCTCGGCGACTCTTCTATGAAGACATTAACCGAGCTTTAAAGCCCTATGCCCTAGGGACTTTTTGAGATAATTTTTAACTTTTTTGATAGGCTGCTTTTCAGCATTTAATTGAGTTACACCTACTGTTGAAAATTATCTCAAATATTTGAAAAAAAATCAAGAAAGTGTTCATTCCGTAATTCGTCACTTACGCGTATTCATCTCATCACCTAAAAAATTTTAAAATCGTATAAATACATACTAATTTTTGTGTTTCGCTGTTATTTGGTCTTGACACTCTGTGGAATGAGGATATTTTTCAGCAATTTAGGAATTTGAGAGGGACTATCAGCAACGGGAATTTTTGCAGATTCAAAAGCAGCTAATTTACTTTCTGCTGTGCCAAAATTAGCAGAACGGCCAATTACAGTTGCCAAAGTCCCTGTTTGTTGCCAGTTTTGTGCCGGTGGTGCGTGTCTACCAGCAATATAGGCAATTACAGGTTTATCAATGGCTTCCGTAATATATTGCGCTGCTGCTTCTTCACTTCCCCCTCCCGGTTGGCCAATTAATACAATTGCTTCTGTGGTGTCATCTTCATCGAGAATTTGTAACCATTGGAGGAATGAAGAACCAACAATAGCATCACTACCAATACTGACACTAATTGACTGTCCCAAACCTGCTTTTGTTAATTCCCAAGCTACTTCATAAGTCAGGGTACTGCTACGGCTGACAATTCCCACAGAACCAGGGATGTAAAATTCGCGTTCATGAGTACCTAGGAGAATTTTGCCAGGAACAATAATTCCTGGACTATTGGGTCCAATAATTAAAGTTTCACAAGCTTCTGTTTTGCGAAGGAGTTCCACCATATCCAAGGGGGGGACACCAGCCGTAGTAATGATAATTTGGGGAATATTAGAGGCGATCGCTTCTAATGCTGCATCCAAAACTTGATAAGGTTGAACACAAATAATTGTGGTGTCAATCTGTCCAAATTTCTCCACAACCTCCTCCACTAAATCAAATACTGGCAAATTATACATTTGCTGTCCACCACGCCCAGGATCAACACCAGCTACTAAATTTGTGCCATAAGCTTGCATTTGAGCAATATGAGTTGCTGAGATAAATTCACAAAAGCCCTGGATTAAAACTTTACTTTCTGGTGTTAAGTTCATAATTTGTTAGTTGTCAGTTGTCAGTTGTTAGGTGTTATTGAGTAGTTCAATTTTTAATTTTTAATTTTTAATTTTTAATTGATTACCTATTCCCTTTTTTAACCACAGGTATCTTCGCTAAACGAACTGCTTCCTTGACTGCTTCATCTAAATTTTCTACAACTATGATTGTTTGATTAGAGATTTTAAGTGTGGCTAAATATTCTTTGACCTGATTAAATTCAGAACCCGCTAAACGTAAGACTAACCGGGGTAAATTTAACTGTTGCTGACTCTTGTTACCATTAGATCCTGACACCGGAGATATAATTTCACTTCTGTCTGATTCGAGAAATTTGGTAATAATTTCTGGAAATTGGTTAACTTGAGGAATAGTTCCCAAAAAGTTGATGAGAATAACTTGAATACTCCGATCCTCAGCCAAAGTTTTCAAACTGCTTACTAGGCGATCGCTAAAAGTTGTCGGTGTGGTATCACTCATAAACAAATGGCGCAAATTGATACATTTACCAGGTTTACCACTGGCATTAACAATTGCATCCAATGTTGTTAATACAGAACCTTTACCATTACCTAAGATTCCAATTTTACCGCCCATTTCCAAGCTATCCCAGTTACCCAACAAACCATTCCTTTTTTTATCACCATCACGACGGACGATCATTTTTGCGGCCATGTCGGCTATTTCGGGATGACGGTTAATGGCTCGTTCATTCACCCTGACTTTACCATTGAGAGCCATCACTTGGCCAGCGGAGTTCACACCCAGAGGATGAATCTCTACTAAGTCCAAATCTTTTTGGATAAATAACTGGTATAGTTTCTCGACAATATCGCTCACAGACTGCATTAATGCCCCCTGTAAACCCATTTTTAAAGCCAGTCGTCTGGCATAAAATGGAGAAAATTCCTGTTCTACAACTACGTGCTGAATTTTTTCCCCTGCGGTTTCCCATTCGATATTTGCTTCTTGAGAACCCAACAAAACGGGACGACATAGCGCAGTATCTAAAACTACAGCTAGATAAAACTCCTCTTGGGCATCATACTTTGATTCTGCCAGTAACACTTCTGGCAATTGTCCCCAAATTGGCAGATTAAATATATTTTGGGCGGCGGCGATCGCATCAATCGTAGTTTCTACAATCCTGACTCCACCAGCTTTTTCCCTTTCCCCAGCTTGTACCTGGGATTTCAGCACAATCGGGTAACGAATTTTTAACCGTTTTAAATCTGTAGGATGGTCTATTCTTTGAGATGGTAAGACAGGAATCCCGATTTGACCAAACCATTCTTTAACTTGATACTCCAATAAATCCATTGAAACACACCTTGTATTGACAAGTCCAACGCTCTTTTTCTGATGCTATCTGATATTCTGCACAATACCGAAAATTATAAAATTTGGCTTTGGCTAACTGAAAAATTTATTTTGCCATTGGATTGTCTAATTTATAATCTAGCTGTATAAAAAATAGGAGTGTGAATCATCACCCCTTGTGTGTGTTTTTCGTGACAAATTTAACCTTCTGCTAGAAACTGATTCTATTGGATGTAAAACTAGGGTTTGAATCTTGCTCCCAATTTTCCTAATTCCTAGTCTCCAGTCCCCAATTCCCATGACCTTTGATAATCAAAACTATATAGAAAGAGTGGCGGTAACGCTTTATGAAAGCAACAGTTCAACAAGAAGACTTACAACTTTTAGGCGATATTTTGCAGGAAAGATTAGTGGCGGAAGTGGCTGATAGTCAGGGTTTCCAGGTGAAATGCGCTGTTAAAAATGATGAATTGATGATTTTAACTCAACACCCTCCTGGGGTGACAGTTGAGACACAGCACGTTTTTGAGGTATTAGAACAAGCACTACAATGGCAATTTAACTACCAAACTCAACGGGTACAATTTTTCTTGAGAATTTCTGGAGAAAAGCTTCCCTATGCTAAACATTTCCTAGATTTTCAGATTCCCAGTGTAGATCAAACTGACCATGGATTTCAGATTCCCACATTAGAGAGAGAAGATGAGATGGAAAGCGGAAATGAGAGAGACACTCTCTTTGTCCCTTTTGATCTGCAAAAATCATCATCTTCATTTACACAAACAGAAGACGAACCTATTGTTGATTCATTTCTCTCCGATTCTGAAAAACCTTTCTCAGATTATTCATCACCAGACTCAACTTTATACAATCTATCTCTAGATGAGGATGAATCTGAGGAACTTGAGGCAGTTGAGGAACTTGAGGAAAAGTTTGATCCTTTTGCCAATGCCCCAGATAAACCCAAAAAAAGACAGTTATCCCTATCATTTCCGCCTTTACCAATTATTGTTGGTGTGGCTGTAGTTATTGCTCTCCTTTCTGGTGGTGGTGCTTTCGTTCTCCATCGTGGTTGTGTAATTTCTGAATGTAAAGAATTGCAAATAGCCCAGCAATTTAAGAGTGGGTATCCGCAACAGATCAAGCGGACTAAATCGGAACAAGACTTATTAGCATTGCAACAACAACTAGATGCGGTAGTTGCCGATTTGCAAAAAATTCCTCAGTGGTCTCCCCGTTCTCAAGAATCTCAGTTATTAATTAATAGTTTTTCTGAACAGTCCACAAAAATCAACCAGGTGCTAAAAGCTTTACAAATGGCATCCTCAGTCCAGAAAACAACTCAAGCACCCGCGAAGAGCTTGGATGAGTTACGCAGTAGACAAAAGTTATGGGGACAGGCAATCACCGCACTAGAGATTATTAAACCTGGGAATGAATTCTATGGATTGGTAAAAGCAAATTTACCAAGCTATCAAAATAGTTTAAAGAGTATTAATCAGCAGTTAATTAAAGAAGAAACATGGCTACAAAAAATTACCAATGCCAAAACTTTAGGGGAAGACGCTACTAAATTCCAAGCTATTGCTAAATCTCTGGCTGAATGGCAAAAGGTGGAATCTGACTTCCAGACAGCAATTAGTATCTTAAAAATTATTCCTGTAGATAGTTTAGGAATTGAGGATGCACGCAAATTATTAGCAGATTACCAACCAAAAATCACTGTGGCACGCGATCGCGCTAAAAAAGAACAATCATCAGCCACATCCTATCAACAAGCTATTAAAGCCGCCAGTCAAGCCAAAATCTATGGTAATCAAAATCAATGGCAAGGTGCAGTTAAGGCTTGGGAGCAGGCTGTACAAAGTGCTAAACAAGTGAGTCAAGATACTTTCTATTTCAATCAAGCTAAACCCCTGATTGAAACCTATACAGCATCTCTTAAACAGGCACAAGAACAATTCCAACTCTATGGTGATTTAACCCAAACTCGCGCTGAACTCAACACCACTTGTAGTAGTACCATTAGGATTTGTACTTTTACCATCGAGAACCAGAAAATTAATGTTCGCTTAACTCCTGAGTATGACCGATTATTTCAAGCTAATAATCCAGAAATACAAAGTCACTTCCAAAGCTTGCAAGAAGCTCTCAAAGTCATTAGTCAAAATTCTCAACTTCCCGTATTTATCTATAATTCCCAAGGACAGGAACGGTATATGCGGCAGCCGCAGTAGGGGGCAGGGGGCAGGGGGCAGGGGGAAATTTCTTCTTTCTTTCTTTCTTTCTTTCTTCTGACTTCTGACTCCTGACTCCTGACTCCTGACTCCTTGAATCCTCAAATTCCCAGGTGATTTTGCAATGCTTGACGCATTTCGGTGACGGGAACAGTATCTTGTTGTAACCAGATTTTTAAGGCTGCTGCACCTTGTTGGACGAGCATTTCTAAACCATCAATAATAATTGCTCCTTGTTTTTCGGCTAGGTGCAGAAATTTTGTCGGTTTAGGGATATAAATTAAATCGTAGGCGATCGCATCACCAGGCAAATAACTAATTTCTTGGCTACTTAATGGTGATTCTTCCACATGGGGATACATTCCAATGGGGGTTGTATTTACCAGGAGGTTAGCTTGGTGGAGTAGGTTCGGTAATTCTTGCCATTCATGCACCTGGAATTTTTCTGCAAAGGGTGAATTTTGCCAACTTTGATGAAATGCTTGTAATTTCTGTAAATTCCGCCCGACAACGTGAATTTCTGCCAACCCAAGTTGAATACAACCAGCAACAACAGCCCTAGCTGCACCACCATTCCCTAAAATTACCGCTTTTTTCTGACTCCAATCTTGATGATATGTGGTTTGTAAAGGGGCAATAAATCCTTCGACATCTGTGTTTGTCCCCACCCATTTATCACCTTGACGAGTTACAGTATTCACTGCACCGATAGCTTGAGCGATAGGGGAAATTTCGGATAATAACGGTAATATTGCTTGTTTATGGGGAATTGTGATACTAAACCCGACTACACCAATACTAGCAAACCCGGCGATCGCTTTCTCCAAATTTTCTGGTGCAATGGGAAAAGGCAAATATACATAATCTAATCCCAGTTTAGCCAAAGCCGCATTGTGCATCAGTGGTGAAAGGGAATGTGACACAGGATGTCCAATAACTCCCAAAAGTTGCGTTTTTCCAGTAATCATTTTTATTATTTGTCAGTTGTTAGTGGTCAGTTGTCCGTTGTTAAATAATTTAATTTACAATTATTCACAGTAACTTAATATTTCTTTGTAATATGCAAACAAGTATCGCTCCCTCCACAAATCCGATTCCTGGTCAATATTGGCAATGGCGCGGACACAATGTGTATTATGTACAAGCAGGAGAACCACACCTTCAGCGTCCACCTTTGCTATTAGTACATGGTTTTGGTGCTTCCACAGACCATTGGCGCAAGAATATCACAGACTTGAGTGCAGATTTCCAAGTATTTGCCATTGACTTGTTAGGATTTGGGCGTTCAGCCAAACCTAATTTACAGTATAGCGGCGACTTGTGGCGCGACCAACTCCATGATTTTATCAGTGAAGTCATTGGTAAAAAAACAATTTTAGCTGGTAACTCCTTGGGTGGTTACGCTTGTTTGTGCGTTGCTTCCCAACGTCCTGATAGTGCGGCTGGTGTGGTATTACTTAATAGTGCTGGACCATTTTCTCAACCAGAAAATCAGATTCAACCTGCCATAAATCCTTTACAAAAACTTTTGGGTAAAACAGTAAAGTGGGCTTTTAAACAACGTTTATCCCAGTCTTTATTATTTCAATATACACGCCAAAAGTGGGTAATTCGTCGAACTTTAGAAAAAGTTTATCTTGATAAAAATGCAATTACAGATCAATTAGTAGCAGAAATCCAGCGTCCGGCTTTTGACAAAGGGGCGTTAGATGTATTTGTTTCTGTTTTTAGTAGTCCTCAAGGAGCGAAAGTTGACATTTTACTTAAACAATTAACTTGTCCGTTATTGTTATTATGGGGAGAAGCAGATCCTTGGATGAAAGCTAGAGAACGTTCTCAAAAGTTTCATGAATATTATCCCCAATTAACCGAATATTTTCTCACAGCCGGTCATTGTCCCCATGATGAAATTCCCGAACAAGTGAATTCACATTTACGTGATTGGGTAATTAATTTGAGTTGAAAATAAAATGGGTGGGCATCTTGCCTACCCCACAATATTCTAATTATGACTTTATCTAATTGACATTTTCTTTAAGGTATATTTCTTTAGTTTTGAAGCAGGAGTCACCGAGTCAGAATGAACAAGAATTCAATACTTGTCGGTTAAGGAAATGTAGGTTGGGTTGAGCGACAGCGAAACCCAACAAAATCCTTGATAATGTTGGGTTTTGTTCCGATTGCTCCGCGAACGTTTACGTTCCACAACCCAACCTACCATACAATAAATTTTTAGGCTTAACCGAGCAGTATTGACTCTCTATTCACTTTCTTAACTTATGCTATACTATCACCTTGAAGAAAGAAGATCCTAGTTTTTGGACAGATGCCTATTGCATTATTTCCGCTAGTGGAGCGCCGTTAGAAACACTAAAAGAATACATAAAATCTCAGGAAATGCAGAAAAACTAATATTTTGTCAAAAACTCAATTGTCCTCAAAATTCTTTCACTTGCAGTAAAAACATTTTAAGAACGTTTCGTTTTTAACTTGCTGACATCCCCACCCTCAATGTACTCATAGGGTGAGGAATTACGCAAAACTGTTAAAATATAATCAGGGTGTAAAAATATGAAGATGAAATTTGCGATTTCTGCCACATTGTTAACGACAACCTTACTGTTAACAGCAATTAACTCTAAAACGACATTAGCGGGAACTTGTGCTTCCCGTTGTGGTACTGCTCCACTTCATTTTACCCCAGGGCAATATATCCGGGTGCAAGTTGTGAACCGCAGTTATGGTGATGTGAAATTAGAACAGTTACCAGAATTGAGAAAAACGACTTTAAAACCGGGAGAAAAATTACAATTTGACTTACAACCGGGAACATTAGAGCAATTTTCGCTGATGTTTTGGGATGATGGGGGAAGATATGTCAAAGGAGTTGTTTCCAAACCGAATTTTGGGACTTTGGTTTTGGAAATTCGGCCAAATAGTCGGGATTATCCAGGCGATCGCTCTCTCTATATTCGCAATGATGGACAGGTAAGTATATTATAAACTTATGATCTGTAGCTAGTGTAATGACCAATAACTAATGACCAATGACCAATCCCCCAGACGCTTACCGAATCAACGCTGGCAAATTGCAGCAACAAATCCCGAAGCTAGTTTAAGATTAGCAAATTTAACCAATATTTCCCCCGTTATCAGCCAATTATTAATCAATCGGGGTATGGAAACCCCAGAAGATGCCAAGATATTTTTAGAACCAGAATCTCTAATTTTACCTTCTCCCCTGGAAGAATTCCCTGATTTGGCTGCGAGTGTGGAATTATTGGAATTAGCGATAGCGAAGCGCTCCGGAGGAATCGCCAATAAAGAGAAGATAGCAATCTGTGGAGACTATGATGCCGATGGTATGACTAGTACTGCAGTACTGCTGAGAACTCTTCGGGCTTTGGGTGCTGATGTTGATTATGCTATTCCTAGTCGAATGCACGATGGTTATGGGATTAATAACCGGATTGTCGAAGAGTTTTATGATGAAGGGGTGAAACTAATTCTCACGGTAGATAATGGAATTTCTGCGGTTGAACCAATTACCAGAGCCAGAGAACTGGGCTTAAAAGTTATTATAACAGATCATCATGATGTTCCCAAAATATTACCCCCAGCTAACGCGATTCTCAACCCGAAGCTGATAGCTGAATCTTCTCCTTATCGGGGTGTAGCTGGTGTGGGTGTGGCTTATATTTTAGCGGTTTGTTTAGCCCAACAATTAGGGGAACTGAAAGGTTTAGTGCAGCCGCTGTTAGCTTTATTTACTTTAGGAACTATTGCCGATTTAGCCCCTTTAACAGGTGTGAATCGTCGCTGGGTAAAACGGGGTTTAAAGCTATTGCCAAAATCTAATTTACCAGGGATACAAGCCTTAATTCAAATTGCTGGAGTTCAAGCTAGTGAAGGGGAAAAAAACCAAAATGCCAAATCTTTAAAACCGGAAGATATTGGTTTTCGATTGGGACCGCGAATTAATGCTATCGGCAGAATTGGTGATCCACAAATTGTGATTGATTTGCTGACAACTGATGATTTTAGTATTGCACTAGCTAAAGCTATCCAGTGTGAACAAACTAATACTCAACGTCAACAAATGTGTGAAGAAATTGAAAAAGAAGCCATTGCCATTGTTGAAGATTTATATGTAAACTCTTTACAAAAAGACCGCGTATTAGTTGTTATCAAAGATAATTGGCATCATGGTGTAATTGGGATTGTTGCTTCCCGCTTGCTAGAACGTTATGGTGTTCCTGTTTTTATTGGTACTTATGAAAATGAAGGCATAATTCGGGGTTCAGCGCGGGGAATTCCTGAATTTCATGTATTTGCAGCTTTAGATGTTTGTCGGGATTTATTGGGTAAATTTGGAGGACACAAAGCTGCGGGGGGATTTTCTTTACCAGCGGAGAATTTACCAGCGTTCCGGTTGCGGTTATCTGCATTTGCAAATCAGTGTTTAGAACTTCAACACCTTAAACCGCTGTTGAAAATAGATACTCAAGTTAATATTCACGAAATTAATCAGGATCTTTTCCAGCAGTTAAATATTCTCCACCCTTGCGGTATTGATAACTCAGATCCAATTTTTTGGACTGCGAATGTCCAAGTGATTGAACAGAAAATTGTTGGTAAAGGTCACATTAAATTGACTGTAGCCCAAACTATTGACAATCAGCGTCAGGAAATTAAAGGCATAGCATGGCGTTGGGGTGATTATTTTCCCTTACCATCAAGATTGGATATTGCTTATAAACTGCGGGAAAATAACTTTAATGGCAAAAATACCATTGAAATGGAGTTAATTGGTGCAAAATTGCCAAATCACGTTGTGGAACTTTTCACGAATTCACTAAATCCATCACGGGCTAGTTTTGAATATAAACAGCGTCAATACACCTGTGGAATCTATGAAAATGGGGTGAGTAGGGAATTAAGAGTCAAAAATTCTGAAGGTAAAGTTTTAGTCATGCGTCCAGAAGATAAATTTGGTCTGTTAGGTTTCAACCGCGAAAATGCTGAACAGATAAATTTATCTCAACCCATATATGAGGGGATTGTGCAAACTGCAATTCAGGCTTTGTCAACCTCTGTGCAGAATTAAAGATTGAAAACTTTTTTAAGCGGGGATTTAAACCCCGATGATTGCAAATGGGTAATTTGTGATTAGATAAACCATTACCCATTAACTAATTTACAGGTCGCCGTTGCGAAATGCTAGAACGAAGATTACTATAGGACCGGAAACCACAATTAGTCCCACGCAAGTTAACTGCAAGACGACTTCCCAATTGATGTTAGCTAAAATGTCCATTTTTTCCTCCCAATTGTTTTAATGGTTTAAAAAGATTTAATAATTCAATGACAAAACCCGCAACTTATCATATCTGTTTAGGGGATCTAAAATTTAATTTACTTCACAAAATTATAAGAAAAGTCATAGAAAAGTAGAATAGCAGGAATACTAGAAGGTTAAAAATATGGCTACTTGGCAATGTATATCTCAGTGTGGGGCTTGTTGTAACCTGACACCAGCGGATCGTCCAGATATAGAAGAGTATCTTTCACCACCTGATTTAGAACTTTATCTCAGTATGGTCGGTGAGGGAGGATGGTGCGTAAATTATGATCATGGTACGCGAGAATGTAAAATCTATTCCACCCGTCCTTGGTTCTGTCGTGTGGAAGCAGGGACTTTTGAGGAAATGTATGGGATTGAAGCGGAGGATGTGAACGATTTTGCTATTGATTGCTGTCGTCAGCAAATTGACGGGGTTTATGGCGATCGCAGTTTAGAACAAATCCGCTTTGATCAAGCTGTGGGTTTTTGATTCAGTTAAGTTGCAATTTATGACAACAATATGAGAAAATGAAAAGAATATGAAAATAACTTAGAAACAAAACTAACGCCTGTGAAACTTGATACTGCACCTGTCAGCGTTGCTAACTTATCGGAAACTGAAAGCCAGTTACATCAACCTATAGTTAAGGATCATCCCAAACCTAAAGAATCTGTATTTATGGTCTTTGGGACAACCTTTATCACCATTTTTCTCGCGGAAATTGGTGATAAAACCCAACTTTCTACCCTGTTAATGAGTGCAGAATCTCATGCTCCTTGGGTGGTTTTTCTGGGTTCGGCAGTAGCATTAATTACTACTAGCTTGCTGGGAGTATTGTTAGGTGGTTGGATATCCACAAAACTTAGTCCTAAAACCGTCGAGAAATCAGCCGGGGTGATGTTACTACTGATTTCCGTTATGTTGGTTTGGGATGTAATTCAGGGTTAATACTTGTAAATATTGTGAACTAGGGAATTATGAACTGGCATCTTTTAGGAATAAGCTTTGTAACGGTGTTTTTATCAGAATTGGGTGATAAAAGTCAGTTAGCAGCGATCGCTCTTTCTGGACAAGGACAATCTCGCAAAGCTATATTTTTTGGTACAGCAGGCGCTTTAGTATTAACCAGTCTCCTGGGAGCATTAGCGGGTGGTGCAGTGTCCCAATTTTTGCCTACACGGATTTTAAAAGCGATCGCTGCTGTGGGGTTTGCTATCCTCGCTATCCGTCTCTTATTACCCAATAGTGACGAGGAATAAGAGACAGCAAATAAATAAATGATCCGCCTTTATGCTGATTACAAAAGCGATCGCCTACTCTAACATAAAACTGATGCTGCCAGAGGTTAATTGATGAAATGAAGCGATGGATACAAGACGATTCGCGGACGCATCCCACAAAATAAATTGGAAACAATCAGGAATATCTGCTATTTTTAGCTTTTTTACATGGGTCAGTAAATGACTATTTTGATTGTGGCAAGCTTCCAAATTGTAATTAGGAATTCTTTCAGAAAGATGGTGAATATTGTGGTAGCCTATGTCCGCTGCAAACCATTTGAGAACTGTGGGTAATTCTAAGTAACTACTGCCTTCTAATGCTCCTAGGGTATAATCCCAACCTTCGGTTTTATGAGCGTAAGAACCATCAAAATTGTGCTGGACAAAGAAGACGCAGATGAAAATCGCTGCTGCAAAGGTGAGGGTAATTGAGTAAACGCTCAAGAAAAATCCAAACCCTATTAAATGACCCAAATAAATCCAACTACTAACTACACAAATATTGTTAAAAAGGAGATCAAAAAACTCTCCCGTTGTGTACCAATTTCGGGATTTATAAGAGTAAATGATTTTCTTGATATCCATACTCGGATTTGCTTGGATGCAAGTCAGTAAATGACCGATAAATCCATATAATCCGGCGATTAGTGCTAATCTGGGCTTAATTGCTAGGTAGAAAAAACCGCCCGGAAACAGCATAAATGGATGCCTCAGAAATTCATACCACTTTTGTCCAAAAGGACTAAGTTTACTAAACTCCTCTGTGGAGATTAATGCAGAAGGTCCGCGATATTTTTCCCAATCACCATTTGTTTTATGATGATAAGCATGACCTCTTGACCAAGGATATTGAGGAATGGCATTAATTACTCCCAACATAAATCCTACTACTCTATTTACCCGTTTCGATCTAAAGAGTGAATAATGTCCACAATCGTGCATTAGAGAAAAAGAACGGAGTGAAAATAGTGTGATCAAAATCATGATTGGTGGCAGCAACCACAGAGAAAATTCTGCTGCTTTTACTGCTAAAATCCATAAGAGAATATAGGGAACGACTGTATTCAGGATTTGATAAGTTGCGCGTAAGTCGTTGCTCTTCATGTGAGGAGCTAAGACAAAATCTGACTTTTTAATCATTATGATTAGTTTTACTACTATCTTTGCCAACAGTCTGGTGATGTTTGTTGGGAATTACTTTATAATAAGCTAACCAAAAATTGAGGTTTTTGGCGATTTATTAACCCACATTTCGCACACTATTTTATACTATATCTAGTATGACAAATATTGGGTTAATGTTTAGCTAGATAGCAATCGCCAAAATCCCGGACAATACCAGTGTTTATACTTTATACTGTGTATTTTCTTACCTTCTAAAAATTAAGCTTCGCGCCAATACCAGTTCAAAAGAATACCCCCTGCTAGTACCTTCAAGGCTTCTAACAGGAAATAACCACTGTGCAATAGGTTCATTGTAGCTGGAAGTGGATTACTAGCAAGTAAGCTGAAATTAGTTCCTAGAGCGCACATTTGGGGAGTTAGGAAATAAGTATCTAGTAATGCTACTGTCAAGAGAAGTCCAGATAAAACAATACTACCTAAACCCCAATGAGATTTAGTTTTGCTAATAGCTAATACAGCCGTTAAAACCACAGCAGCAGACAATAATTCTAAGCGATTAAAATTCCCAAAAATCACATAACCTGCTGTGGAAAAATTTGCTTCATTCATCATGCCAGCAAAATAAAGACTAGGCATAATTACCCAATCTAAAACCAGACTAGCACTGAGCCAAAAGCCTAACGTCAATATCATGGCAGTTTGCCAATTTGACCGTTTAAATTCAAGGTTAGAAATAGCGTTCATAAAAATAATTGCTTTGTTGTATTCTTAGAGTCTAACTAAAAGAATAACTTTGACAGCAAATATCAATTAACTGTTACAAAGAAATAAAAAAATAAACTTATTAAAGGAATTTTAGGTAGGTTTGTTAACAAAATTTAAGTTTAATTAAGAAATAATTTAAAACGCTTCTGCAAAGCTTAATGTCTCTGTGTCTGGAAAATCCAATTCAATAGATTGATTATTTTGGTCTTTCTCTTCATTTTCAAAGACACCAGTTTCAACAATGGCTTTACACAATTTATCAATTACGGGGACGGAAACACTATTGCCAATTAGTTTCATCCATCTTGCTCTTGACTCTGGTAATTTAAAATCATGAGGAAATCCCTGTATTAAACAAGCCTCACTTTTAGTGATTTTTCTAAATTCTCTTGAGTTATAAACTTCCTTTATGAATTTGTTTTTAAAATCATGATGATTTATTGCTGCGATTGTCTTTAAAGTTATAAAGTCATTTGTATCGCTTGCGACTAAAGTTGGGAAAATATCAGAACTTGGCAAAAAGATGCGATTTACACCAAATAATCCTGTGCTGATTTTAGTATTTTTAAAATCATAGCGAATTTCGTCACACTCAATAATATCTTTTTCTTTAAGAGATTGAATTATTTTTGTAATTGACCTCTTTTCTAATTTAAACACTTTTTGGATTCTTAAACTATCAACAATGATTTCTGCATTATTTGTAAATGAAAGTAGAAGTGCTTCATCCTTTGTCAAGTCGTTAATATTATACTCTTTAATAACAAAACGATACTCTTCAGATTTTAAGATGTCTAATTGAATCAGTTCATCAATTTCTTCTTGTTTGATTGACGAGTCTAGACTTTGAAAATGTGCTAATGATAATGGATTTCCGTCTAATTCACCATAATTGCTTTTGCGTCTGTTTTTAAGTAATAATAAGCAAATATCTTTCTGCCGTTGAGTAGTGTCAATAATGTCCCACGAATGTATTGTTGTATGACCATTTCTTAGGTCGTTAAATAAAAAGTAATCGTTGAATCCATTTGTATTTGAAAGACTCATATTTTTAGATTCAAGAATATTACCAAATAAGTCTCTCTGAACAATCTTATTATCTATTCGTTTCTGTGACTCAATACCTAATATATCACCAAGTTTTAGTTTGTTTTCAATGGGCTTTGGTAATGTGAAATTTTGGAAGTATTCCTGATTCTTAAATCCAATTATATATATACGAATTCTATTTTGTGGCACACCATAATCAAACGAGTTAATTACAAAATAGTTTGCATGATATCCTGCTTGTTCAATTCTTTCTAAGATATATGATAAAGCCTTTTTATTTCGAGGGTCAACCAATCCTTTTACATTCTCAAAAATAAATACCTTTGGTTGAGATTGTTGAAGCAAATAAATTGTATCGTTCCATAGTTGCCCTCTATCATCATCAAAACCCAGATTTTTACCTGCAATTGACCAGCTTTGACAAGGAACTCCAGCAGTTAATAAATCGTGAGGTGGTAATTCTTTGATTTTGGTAATATCTCCTAAGTTAGAACTAGGTTCAATTTGAAAGTTCTCGCAATATGTATTTATTGCATCTTTATTTATTTCACTAAAACCTAAACAATGACCACCATTATTGCTTAGTGCCATTTTAAATCCACCAATTCCAGCAAAAAGGTCAATAAAAGTAAATCGGATCTTTTGCATTTTATGTCTCTGATTTAAATCAATTATTTTCAAACCTCTATGGGACAAAAAGCTGAAAGTTCCTGTATATTTTCCCTATAGAGAATAATATCCAGAAACTTTCTAGTACAGCACGGCGTAAATAGAAAAATTACCCAAAAATGGTTATTTTTCTTTAAATGTCCACACACCTTCATCCCAATCAGCATCAGATGGGGGTGATTGTATCCAGTGCTGACAACGACTCATGTATAACATCGAGGCTTTATCCTGATTGTCAGCGGACAAGGCTTTAACAAACTCTGGGAGGGCTGAGGTAAATTGACGTTTTAGATAGTATTCACGCCCTTTGTGGTAATGCTCAATTAGTTCTAGTTTGGAGCTATTAATATTATCAGTGCGCGAGCCTATTAACTCGTAAATAGCGACTGGTTCATTGCGTCCTTTCACACGGATGTAATCTAGTTCTCTTGCCCAAACACTATCTTGGCAGATTTTATATGTATTGTCGCTGATAATAATATCGCAACCATATTGTTTGCTAACACTTTCCAATCGAGAACCAAGATTGACACCATCACCAATAGCGGTAAATTCCATCCGTTTACTAGAGCCGATATTGCCACTAATTACGGTATCAGAATTAATGCCAATCCCAATTTTAATGGCACATTGATTAGTTAATTGACGCAGTTCATTTAATTCTTGCAAACGACCGCGCATTTCTAGTGCTGTTTGGACTGCCATAACTGCGTGTTCTGCTAAAGGTAGGGGAGAACCAAACACAGCCATAATGGCATCACCGATATATTTATCAAGAGTGCCTTTATGTTTAAAGACTGCTTCTACCATTGATTCAAAATATTCGTTCAGCATTCTGACCACTTCTTCAGCTTGCATATTTTCTGTGAGGGTGGTGTAGCCACGAATATCAGAGAATAAGATAGTAACTTCTTTGCGATCGCCTCCTAATTTAGCATCATCTAATTTTAGCAATTCTTCCGCTAATTCCTGGGTCATGTAACGGTACATTGTACTCTTCAGACGCTTTTCATCACTAATATCTTCCATGACCACCAATGCGCCACAGACTTTTTTTTCGTCTTCAACATCGGAAATGCTGTTTAGTGATAAGTTAACGCTGTGTTGTTCTGTTCCTGTAGTTAATAAAGTGCGATCAGGATAATATTGCTGGCTCTCTTTAGAATTATTAGACTCTAGAGTAATCTGAAACCATGTACTAAAGTCTCCCTCTTTAATAGTGACAATATCATTCACCATTTTGCCTTCTAAAGCTTCTTCAGTCTGAAAGCCTAGCAATAGTTTAGCACGTTCATTAGCTGTAATAATTACGCCATTTTGATCTGTAGAAATCACCCCATTGGAAAGACTTCGCAAAATATCCCGCTGCATTTTTTCTTGTTGTTTAACTTTGGCAAACAACTGAGCATTTTGCAAAGCCACCCCGGCTTGAATATTAAATGCTTCCATGAATTCTTCATCATTTTTATCAAAACTAGCTTGGAAGCATTCAGGAGCATTAGGCCAAGAAGCTGGATCATAAGCGGAAAACTCCCCAACTTTCTTTTTATTGACTAATTGGGTAACACCAATCAATACTTGATCACTATTAAATATTGGCATACACAGCAAACTACAGGTGCGATAGCCATTACTTTGATCCATTTTTTGAGCCGTTCCGGAGTCAGAATGCTCATATAAATCAAAGGGAATATTGAGTTTTTTACCAGATGCAGCCACTATACCGACAAAGCCTTGACCCATGGGTACACGTAACTCTTTAGCGATACCATTAGGTTGATAAATTTTTGTCCATAAATCATGACGATCTCTATCTATTAACCACAGTGTACTGCGGTCAGCATTCATCAATTCTTTCGCCTCATTCATCACCCGTTTGAGGGTTTCTTCTAAATCGAGTCCACTTTGACTGAGGGATTTAATCGCCTTCATTAATGCGGCGGCGGCTCTTTGTTTTTGAGTAGCAATATAGAAGGAGCGAGATGATTCTAAAATCAGGCGAATAGAGGGAGCAAATTCTAGAAATACATTTTCATCAACTTCAGAAAACCCTTTCGTATCAACCCGATCTGCAAGGGGATCTTTGAGATCATGAACAGGTTTTAATTTATTTAGTAATTGGACTACCGCAACTAATTTATTATCTTCTGTATTTAACAGTGGCAATGCCAACATTGTATAAGTGCGGTAGCCATTTCTTTTATCTTGTTCTTGGGCAAATGTTGAGCGGGGATCATCATAAAAATCAAAGGGAATATTGACAACCCGTTTGAAAGTAGCAACTTCACCTGCAATCCCTTTATTGGCTGGAATCCGAATTTCTAAAGGGCGTTTACTTTTCCCTTCCGCTAAAATTGACCAAAGTTCTTGTTGCTCTTCATCTAATAAAAATATCGTTGTCCGATCTGCTCCCAATAATTCCCCAGTTTTGAGAGTAATTGAATGCAGCATTTCCTGAAGGATTGTTTCAAAACCTTGATAATCCAACATGGATAAGGTTTGATTAACAACCTGTAATTTCTGCTCAACCTCTTGAACTACCCCTTTGAAAG
Organism: Anabaena sp. UHCC 0187; assembly: GCF_009712035.1. Classification (GTDB taxonomy): domain Bacteria; phylum Cyanobacteriota; class Cyanobacteriia; order Cyanobacteriales; family Nostocaceae; genus Dolichospermum. The sequence goes on from NZ_VILB01000011.1 coordinate 715,368, forward strand.
TATCCTTATTCAAGGGAGCAAGAAACTGCGAAATAGTTCCTTTTTGTGTGGTTAAAGAAACTACATTCGGAGAATTTCTTTGTCCCCTATTATTTGGTTGAGGATTCACATCAATAATCACATCTGTGTTTACTTCAGCATTCTGTTCATGCACTGACATAACTATCTTCCAATATGGTATGATTTAGAACCGAGAAATGGTCAATGATAATATTTAAGATTTATTTTAAATCTTTTTGGTATCCATACTTATTTAACAGTATTTATGTCTACTGTGCAATTGTTTTTAACCAATTGATTACTTCTGATTACTGTGATAGCTCCCCAGATCAGATCCAACAGTAGGAAGATTTACCAATCGGGAATAATGCAATTGTCGCCACATCTTCAAATATAGTTATGAATTGGATGATATGCCCACAGTAACATTAGCAGATGATTTGGATATCTTCACATCCTAGGTTTGGAGATAGGAAAGTTAAACAAGTCAGTTCAATTATAAGGTATAGTCGGCAATTTAAGACTACCAATTGTGCAGTTTATCACATAGATACATTAAGTTTGTCAGTTTTAGATATAAAAGTAACATCTTGATTCTCGTCAATGAACTAGAGAATAAGACAACTTCAGTATGAACCCTTTTTCAGCCTATTTTAGTATCAATAACTGCAAAATTATCAGTATCTTAAAGGTTGAGTTACGCTTTATTTATACCTCGGAATACATTTTCCAGTTTTCATAAATAATTTCTTGATCTGTTGTCTTTCCTGTATATTCCTGCACTAGTAAAAATCCTGAATAGTTTAAATATATATTTAAGTATTTTTAATGATTTATTAATAATTCTTGCTACGGAACTGATGGTATTTTCATGTAGAATTAGCTTTGATATAAAATTCAAAGTACCCAGTGATTAATCATGAAAAATTGGCAGCATAAATTATTTGTCGGCTTACTTTGTTGTGCATTTTTAGTTTTCGGATGGCAAAATAGGGTATTAGCTGAGGAAATGACTAGTACAGCCGCAGTAAAAACCCAATTAGCGCAATTAGAAGTAACTCAAAATGTCTATGATTATCTATTGCAATATCAACCGGAAACTTATAATCTGCTGACAAAAAGATTGGCAGAAGGTATTGAAGATGCGAAACAACCATTAGCAGATGAAGTAGTTAATAATCTCTTGGCTTTATCTAGAATTAATCCACAAGTTAAATCGAGATCAAATAATGGGAAAATAGAATATTTGATGTCAACTTGGAAATATACAAATAACCCAAATGCAGATTGGCCAATAGGTACAAAGAAACTGCTACCTTATCAAACTTGGTTTACCGCAGTACCACAAGTGAAAGAATTTTGTCAAAAGTATCAAGCCATTGATAGCAATATTCCTGATAATGTTGAACTTTCATTGCGGTTACAACAGTATTTGGGGTTAATCTTAAATAAATATTCCACCAAAACCCATTTTGTAGAAATGTGGGTAAAAGCCGAAGATATAACTAGACCATGTATTGATGGAGAAATTAACGATTCTAGCTGTGATCTTTTACCTGTTCCTGTTCCTGATAGTAGTCCTGTTGTCAAGGCAATATACACCAATTCCTACGCCAATGCCAAACAAGAATATTATCCTTGGTCTGGTTTAGGTTATACCTATGACTGGGGAAATCCTCAAAGACCCCATGAAGGGGCAAGTGAGTTTATTATTAACCCCACTCCGGAAAAACCTGTAGAGGTGGAAGTTGCTTCTGTGACACCAACGCAGGAATACTGTCGGAATCAGATTGTACAGTAGGATTTTTGCACTCTGTGGTTTGGAGGAAATTTATCGAACCACAGAGGACACGGAGAAAAGAGAATTAGTTCATCATAAAAAAACTCACTTTTCTAAGATATCTAATGTGGAGTCTGCACTGCGTCCAAACTCTTCTGGTGCATATTGAAGATGTATTTCTGCACCTGGCCAAAGGAATGTTCCTGGAGTCACAGAACGGACTAAATAATGTAAACTATAAACTCCTGGGTCGAGATGATTTGCATAGGAAATAATCCGATCTTTATAGATTGTTTTATATCCTAATTGCCAATTATCGGCTTTTGCTTGTAATGCTGGTGTCGCAGTTTGAAAACTATCATCTACAGCTTCAAATCCTGCGGGTAATGGGTCTTTAATGACTACATGATCTACAGGATGATCTGTAATTAATTCTAATCCAATATCAAAGACTTGTCCAGGTTGTAATGTTAATGGTTTATCAAGGGCATACATACCGACTTTTTGGATAATTTTCTCTTCATTGACTTTACTAATTTCTCGCGTTACTCGTAAACCGTTGAATCTTCCTGGTTGATTTCCTTGCAAACGATATTTGTAAGCCACTAAATAATGTAATTTACCTCTTCCAGATTTTTGTAACCATAAATCATGCTTACCTTGAGGTAATTGATTCATGGGGACATTTATTTGCAAGCTGGGATTTTGATAACCATTAAATCGTGTTTCTCCTAATTTCTGATTTGCTAATTTTACTGTAGTCATAAAATTAGGTGGTGTGGGTTGGATTTGGCTATATGCAACTAAAGCTGTGAGGGCTTGGGCGTTATTATAACTAGATTCCCATGTGCCATCTCTGCGTAAGTTAAGAAGACTTTGCAGTAATTTATCAATGATTTCGGGGTTGGTTTTTTGGTCAATAAATAACCGTAAAGCTTGGGCTTGGGTGACAGTATTTGAACTCATCCAACTCCAACTTTGAGGTAAATTTACAACTGCGGTACGTCCAGTTTCATAGATATTTTTTTGGAATTGTACCCGCATAATTTGGGCTTGATTTTGCCATTCAGGAAATTGATAGAGATATCTTGCTAATTTGATTTGAGTAACTAGATCAAAATCATTACGTTGTTGATAAATATCTGATAGAAAACTATTGCGTTTATCTCCTAATTGTGCTAAGGCAAGTAAAGAATTTAGTTGCAGTTGAGATTTACAAAGTTTCTGTTTACAAAAGTCGTATTGTCCTGGGTTAGCGAGAACATTTTGAAGATAAGTTTTCAGACTAGAAATGATTTTACTATCAACTAAATCAGGAAAACTTTGATTAGCTTTAACTAAAGATTCTACAGCATCAGCAGAAACCCAAGGGTCAGATTTTTCTTGTCCTGGAAATGCTGCAAAACCACCATCTGCTATTTGCAGAGTTTGTAATTGTGCAATTGCTAATTTTGCTTGTGCTTGAGGATTAAATTCGGCAAAGGTTTGATTATATTTTTGCGTGAGAGTTTGCAGATTTGCAGCAATTAATAATTGACTTGTGGCTGGTTCTGCAAATGGTAAATCATTATTTTCTAAAACTTGTTTTGCAGGTGCTTTAATTGCTGGAATTAAGGTACTAGCTAATTGAATATCTAAACCTCCGGCTTCACGGAAAGTATTGTTAGCAATATTCACAGGAATTTTTACCTGTTTTTCACTCACACCAGTTTCTACAACTTGTTCGGTAATTTCTAAAGATCTAATTTCCAAAGGGACAGTAAAAGCATCAGCAATATTATTTAATTGGGTGGTAAATGTAACTTTACCTTCGCCCACATTACCCGCTATCATGGGGAAACGATAAGCTTGGGTTGCTGACTCGGCTTTTGGTTGTAATGTGGTGGTTTTGGGGTTATTTTCCGCGAAGTTGAGAGAACCGCTAACTTCACCGTTAATAGTCAGATTTCCGGTGTTTGTAGTGGTGTTGGTGACAGATAAACCTGCCAAAATGCGATCGCCTGTGCGGGCAAATTGTGGCAAAATAGCATTAGTTATTAATGGCTTTGTGGTGATAAATGTTGCTTCACCATTCCCAAACCGCAAATTTCCATCTGTACCCACCACCATTATCCGCCAAGTTGTTAAGTTATCGGGTAATTTAAAGGTGATTTTCGCCTTACCATTTTCATCACTAATTACCGAACCATTGTAATAAGCTAAAGCTTGAAAATCTTCACGAATCCGAGTATTTGCTAAACCATTTGATAAGCCACCACCATAACCCCAACCTTTGGGTAAACTTGTCGGTAATGGTGCTAATTTAACATCACGACGATTATCACTAAATCGGGTAGAAATTGATTGTTCTGCATAAACAGTATCTACCAAATTTGGCGGACGATAACCAGTTAATTGTAACACTGCTTCATTGACCACCATGACAGTAAATTGTCCTTTGGTGGGATTTCCTTGATGATCTTTTAATTCCAGTTCTACAGTTGCTTCTTTTCCTGGTTCTAAAGATTTTTCAACTGGGTTAACTTGCAACTTTAAATATTTATCTGCTAGGTTAACTTTAAAATCTGCAAAACCAATTCGGGCTAAATTTTCTAAACTTCCTGGTTCTATTTGATTCAGTGGTTTACCTTGTCTAACTAACACCGCTTGTACTGCTGCATTAGGTAACATTTCTGGCGTAATTGTAAACTGAATTTGAGGCGCACCTCCTTTAATTTTGATAACTTGTTGATAGAGAGGTTTATCTTTAATGACTGCAAAATATAATTCTCCTTCTGGGTAGGGAGATTGAATTAAAGCTGTCGCTGTATCTCCAGGTTTAAACTCTTTTTTATTTAATTTAACTGATAATTTATCTTTTTCTTCTCCACCCCAAAATACCTGATTTTCTCCTGTTACCCAAATTTGTAAATCTGTGGCTGTAATCTCATCTCTATTATCACTAAAATTAGCCCGAATTCGATATGAACCTGATACATTAGGTTTGAAATTCACTATTTGAGAAGTATTCCCAGATGTAATATCTGTTTTTCCAACTGTCTGATATTCAACTTGATTTTGTGGAGTTTTACTACCTTCAACGATTTTAGTAACGCTGCTATATTTCATCTGTTGTAATTCCAGATGTATTCTTTGATTTTCTAATGCTTTTCCGGTTGCGTCAGTGACAATAAATTCTACAGGAAAATCCTTACCAGCGTCAGCGACAAAATTACTTTTTAAACCAATGATTCGATTACTGGGTAAAGCGGTAAAAGTTTGGGAATTAGCAACTGATAAATTAGAAACATCACTAATTTGCACGTCTACCCGGTAAGTCATGGGGTAGGGTAAATCTTTAGCTACAGTTACAGTTTGATTACTTTTCCCATTCGGATCTAATTTGGTGTTAGTTTGTAAGACATCATTAGGAACATTGGGACTTTCTTCTGGCCAAAACCATTGTCTCCCAAAACTAAATTCTTCCCACCCTTTAGGAATAAAATTAGCCTGTTGACGAGTGACAAAATATTTAGCTTCTCCTCCTTCCACTGGGGAACCAAATAAATAATTACTTCCTACTTGCACATCAATTTTGTCATTAATTACGGCAAATTCTTTATTTAGCTGTAAATCAACTTTGAAATTTGGTGGTTTAAATTCTGCTACTTGAAATTCTCCTGAAATCTCTTGTCCCTTGTTACCTTTAGCTTTGATAGTATAAAAACCTAAAGGCTGATTTTTAGGAATTGGTAATTCTAAAGAAAATGTACTAAATTTATTAGTCGTCTTTGTTCCTAAATCTGTATTTTTTCCAGTAGTATTTACTAAAGTTAATTGATAGACTGTATTTTTATCTTCCTGAACTTTACCCTTTTCTAAATAATCTGCAAAAGCAGTAAAAGCAGCCTTTTCTCCGGGTTGATATAACTGTCTATCAGAAAATATTATCCCTCGTGATTCTGGTTTATCAGTTACCCAACCGGCATCAATTCCATAACCATAAGCACCACTATATTCTTCAGTTCTCGCAAATGCCCAATCTTGATTTTCACTAGCTATTACTAATAATTGTGGTAAACTAGATTTCAATTTGGGATAACATTGTGTTAATTCATTATTCTGAATTATCAAAATTCCCTTTTCATCAGTTTTACCAGTTGCACAGGGTACAGGTTGAGGACTAGATTTATCAGCTAATTTTGATTGATAAATTTCAATATTTGCGGCTTTAACTGGGGAACCATTACTAAGATGATGAACCCGAATTAAACCCGATTCTGGAAACCATTGAGAAAAGACACCTAAATTGGTTAATTGTACCATTCCATAGGTTGTTGGTTCTCTCCACAATTGTTTACCGTCTTCTTGATATTTATGAGTTCGTGCTTGCACTCCATAAGCCAACATTCCCTGACTATTACCTAACTTTTCTTTGAGAGGAACATTGATATTTATTGACTGATTTTGCTTACCCCTAATTTTAAAATCTTGCCATTTAGAAGGTTCGGGTAATAAATCATTAGCAATATTTGTATAAACTAAATCTGTCGGCTTAACAATGCGATAAGCAGCTTGATATTTTGACTCTGGTAAATTAATTGTATCAATATTAATTTGTAGATCTTTATCTGTAGGAAAAATATTCAAATCTGATGGTACAGCAATATTGCCAGCAATGTCACCAGTATCATATTTAATAGTTACTGGTTTTCCTAAACTTTGTCCAAATTTATCTTTAAGATTTCTCTCAATATTAATTGTATAAGTAGTAGCTGGTTCTAAAGCATAAGGATTAATGCTGACAATTCTATCTTCTCCAGAAACTTGCAGTACACCATCAATATTTTTTGGTGTTGGCTGAATTTTAATATTTTCCTGAGCAGAATCTGCTAATAAGATATTATTAAATTCTAGTTGGGGACTACCTTTAATAAATCTGCCATAAGTTCCCCCTGAATCTGGTTCTCCATAGGGTTTAATTTTCACAAATCCTAAAGGTGAATAAGTCGCTAACTTACTAACAAATTCCTTTTGACTGGGTAAATTACCATTAGCAGGAAGAATACCCGGAGAAAATGTCAACCGGTAAGATGTGGCTTTTTCTAAATTTTGCCCAGGAGTAAGATTATAAACCCAATTTCTAGCTGAAGGATCAAATTTGTCTAAAGGATCTAAATTTTCTGGTGTTTCTTCCTTCGCTAATTCCACCTTAAACCCTACACCTTGAGTTTTACCTTCAGGAATTAACTGTAAATGCTTTTGTACAGAATCTAGATCCAATTCTAAATTAGAGGTAAATTGTAACTTTGGTTGTAAATCAATTGGTTCAACTGCGGCTTTTTCAATGGGATTAACCCCTGGTAAATTAGTAATTTGCAGCGGTTCAGTATTAAAAGTCCAAGCCAAATCTTGACTTAAGCGATGATTTTTTAAATCTGCTAAACCAGCTTTGAGAGTAACCTTAACTCGCGTCGCTTTCGGTATAGCTTTATCAGCTTGAAAACCCACCATACGCGGAGTTAAAAAGCGAAACTGTCCCGATAAAGGAGGCCAAATAGCAAATTTAGTTAATAAACTTTGCTGTTGAGGACTATCAAGACTTTCAACAGGAATTAAAGCTTCTTTAAAACGAATACGAATTTGATTGAGAGGTTTTGCATCTCCCAAAGGACTAATTTGTTCTATCCAATCTGGTAACTTTGGCGTTATTATTGACTCAACAATTGGTAATTGTTCCTTACCTGATTTAATACCGATAAAATTACAGCTTGTCATTCCGAATACGAGAATAACAATAACCAGGAACTTAAAAATTTTTCTGATCTTCATATTAAATAAAATGTAAACATCTCATTTCCCTCTTCCTCTGCGTTCTCTGCGCCTCTGCGGTTCGATTAAAAAAAATATCATTACACTAGGATTGATATATAGATAACTAATCTAGCCTGACAATTCCCAATAAACCATACAATTCTTAACATTGTTATGAATTTACTAACTCACTTCCTCAAAACTCTTACTCTCCGCGACTCTGCGACTCTGCGTGAGATAAAATCATATAAATTGCAGATAAACCGCAACCACAAACTGAAGAAAATCATTTTCTCCTGCATATTAATCTGTTTATTAATCAGATTATGCCCTTACTTTGTCCCTATTCATAGTATAGATATTGCCCAACATCAATTAGCAATAGAGTTTACAGATCGTAATAATTTACCATTAGGAACTGTATTAACCAGTGATCAAGAAAATACATCAGTTATCAAATTAAATCAAGTTTCACCCCAATTTATCAAAGCAATATTAGCCGCCGAAGATGGGAGTTTTTATCAACATGGGGCGTTAGACTTAAAAGCAATTTTTCGCGCCATAAAAATAGCCATTGAAAATAAAAAAATTGTTTCCGGTGCTTCCACAATTACCATGCAATTGGCGAGAATGTTGGATAATTCACCGCGAACAATGACTGCAAAATTAAAAGAGGTTTGGTTATCGTGGCGATTAGCTGCGGGAATGACCAAAGATGAAATTCTCGCTGCTTATATTAATCGTCTACCTATGGGGGGAAATATTTATGGTGTAGAAGCTGCGGCGCGAATTTACTTTTCTATTCCTGCAAGTGATTTAAATTTAGCCCAAGCTTCTATTTTAGCAGCAATTCCTAATAATCCTACTTATTTTAATCCTTATCAACATCGAGAAAGATTACAGCAACGACAGAAATATGTTTTAAACAGAATGGTGCAGGAAAAATATATTTCTGAAGTAGAAGCGCAACTTATATATAAAGAGAAAATAATATTTAACCCCCGTCAACAGGGAATTATTGCTGCACCACATTTTTTATTTTGGTTAGCAACGAAAAACAATCCATCTAACCCAGAATCATCACCTATTCGCACGACGATAAATCGCCCTTTACAGCAATTCGTGGAAGCACAAGTCCAACAAGTAATTTCTTCTTTAAAGGCTAATAATGTTCATGATGCAGCAGCGGTGATAATTGACAACTACTCTGGGGAGGTTTTAAGTTATGTCGGTTCGCCTGATTATTTTAATGATGTGCAATTCGGGCGAAATGATGGAGTTCAAGCTTTGCGTCAACCAGGTTCTACTTTAAAACCGTTTGTCTATGAATTAGCTTTAGAAAAAGGAGTAATTAGTCCCCATACTATTTTGCCAGATGTACCAACTCATTATGCAATTCCGGGAGCAAAATTATATAGTCCTACAGACTACACCAACAGCTTTCTTGGTCCAGTGCGGGTAAGAATTGCTTTGGCAAATTCTTTAAATATACCTGCGGTAAAAGTATTAGAAAAAGTGGGTGTAGAAACTTTTTTAAATCGCTTGCATAAATTGGGATTTGCACATCTAAATCAAGATGCAGAATATTACGGTTTAGGTTTGACTTTGGGTAGTGGTGAAGTGAACTTATGGGAACTGGCTAAGGCTTATTTAACTATGGCTAACATGGGTAAAATCACCCCATTAGTGACAATATTAAATAATTCCCCAATACCCAGTCCCCAATACCCAGTCCCCAATCCCACAAATTGGCGATTAATTATTGATATGTTAAGCGATCGCTATGCCAGATCAACCGCTTTTGGTGTAGACTCGGTGTTAAATTTGCCCTTTCCCATCGCTGTCAAAACTGGTACTTCTTCCAATTATCGTGATACCTGGACAGTAGGCTTTAGCCGTGATTATACTGTGGCTACGTGGGTAGGTAATTTCAACGGTGAACCCATGCGTCAGGTTTCCGGTGTCACAGGGGCTGCACCCTTGTGGAACAGAATTATGTTACATCTGCATGAACATCAAACACCGGCTGATTTTCCACCTCCAGAGGGCATGGTAAAACTACCCATCTGTGCCACTACAGGGTTAAAACCTACACCTGGCTGTACTTCCGTAGTCCAGGAATACTTCTCTTTACGAGATAAAATTGCCTATGAAAAATCTACGGATTTCCATTTATCACCTGTGTATGATGAATGGTTAGCAAAACAGCCACAATTGCATTCTAATCCTGATAATTTCCGAATTATATCTCCTCGTAATGGGGATTTATTTCTCCTGTATCCATCTAAAGACGGACAGCAAAAATTAGAATTTAAAGCTAGTAAAACATTAAATCAGTCTGTAGACTGGTGGCTAAATGGTCAGCATTTATCTACACAATCAACTAATGGGATATTTTGGCATTTACGCCCTGGTAATTGGCAGCTAGAAGCCAGAACTGGTAAGCTACACGACCAAATTAACTTCCAAGTAAAGTTAGGAAATATCCAACCTAGAAAACAAGGTTTTTCTGTAGCAAATCCCACTAAATTATAGAATTTTATAGATTGATAAATTTTTAATAATAACCTCAATCTTTTGTCCGGGATTTAATAAATAAAGATTGATAATGTAAATAGGATTGAAAGTTTTAAGGAAGTGAAAATAGTCATGAAGAATACACAAGAACGCAAGTCTACTAAAAAGAAACAGTCGTTTCCTCCTGTTGATATTGGGACTCCTAAAGTACCAGTTCGTAAAACCCAAGCTAAAAATAAACAGTCTGAATCACTCAGCGACTGGGAACACGCTAGTTAATTTATGAGATGCTTTCCCTATCAACTGTCTGAACTATGATTTACACTGATTTTTGCGATTATGATGATTTAATATAGTAATCATTGAATAAAAATCATCGAAATAATCACGGTTCAGACGATAATCCAATAAGGTAGGGTAGAATAGGGCAAAGATAAAGATGATCAATGAAAAGTACAAATACTCAGAACTGACATCCAAAATCATTGGATGTTCTATGACTGTGCATAAAACATTGGGTAATGGTTTTCAAGAAGTTATTTATCAAAGAGCATTGGTAATTGAAATGCAATTAGCAGGTATTTCTTTTGCTAGAGAATTTGAAATGCCGATTTTTTACAGAAAAGAACAAATAGGAACACGACGAGTAGATTTTTTAGTTGAAGGTGTTATTTCAGTGGAAATAAAAGCAGTAACTAAATTAGAAGACGTTCATTTTGCACAAGCCATTAACTATTTAGAAGCATATAACCTTGAGATTGGGTTGCTAATCAATTTCGGTGAAACCAGTTTGAACTTTAAAAGACTTACTAATAAGAAATATAAAACGTCTGAACTATGATTCTTCTGATTTGGATGATTCTTATGATTTAGAGTCACACCTATAAAAATCACATTCAATTACATCATACAACTTCATCACATAAATCACATAAATCAAAAAAATCATAGTTTAGACTATGCTACAATTTTAGGATTGGTAGAAAATCAGGGTTATAAAAATGCAAAATGGTGACCAAAATCTGATTATTTTAATGATTTATATACTTACCGTCTATTGGACAATCAATCGCATGATTGAATCTATAGACGATATAGTAAAAGTTGATTTCCAAAAAGGTGCTGTTGATGATCAATTGAAAGAACAAAATCTCCAAGACACCGTGGGTATTTCTTTCAAAACAGGTACTTATGGCTTAGATAAAGTGGAAACTGATCTGAAAGAATTATCAATGAGTGTTGAAAATAAATCAGATAGTATTGCCATATATGTTGACTGGGATAATAGTTCTTTCGTCGTTGAACATACCCAACAATCCCGGAGAGTGATTCGCAAATCTCCAGATTTGACCCGCGATTTAGCCATACCCCAAGTTCCCACAATTATTGCTCCTAAAAAGACAATTTCTGAAAATGTCACCGCAGAAGATGTTTTTCAAAGAGATAAAGATTCAGGCATTTATCAACCAGCTTCACCTTTAATTAATATTGCTGCCATCAAAAAGGATGATAAGAAAAAGAAGTTATACAAAGACTTTATAGATGGCAAAAAAGACTTAGAATTTTCATTACAACTGGTACTGCGAATTTCCGAAATGAGAGTCGGGATTGCTCCAGGAATAAATGTTCCTCCAGTATCAATTATTAATTGTCCTTTTACTATTAAAAAGCTCCCTTGGACTTATGCTTTACCGTGGAACAAAAAAAAGTAATTTGCAAAATCATTACAGAGAATGCAATCAAAGGTAAAATAGGACAAGAAGAGAGTAGGCGTAGGCAGTTGCAGATTAGTCATTAAGACTGGTTTGAGGAAAGTCCGGGCCCCCGAAAGACCAGACTTGCTGGATAACGTCCAGTGCGAGTGATCGTGAGGATAGTGCCACAGAAAGATACCGCCAGTCAATTTATTGGTTGGTAAGGGTGCAAAGGTGCGGTAAGAGCGCACCAGCAGCGTCGAGAGGCGTTGGCTCGGTAAACCCCGGTTGGGAGCAAGGCCACAAGGAACTACGGTTGGTCTTTTACCAGTTCCGCTGAAAAAGAGCCGCTAGAGGTGTTTGGTAACAAGCATCCCAGATAGATAACTGCCCTCGCAAGAGAACAGAACCCGGCTTACTACCGACTCTCTTCTAAAACGAATTATGGATATTTTATTTTCCATAGTTCGTTTTTTGAATTTAAGGCTCTTGGTTAGGGATTGAAGCTAACATCTGTTTGATCCAATTTTGCATAGTTGAAGTTGTGAAAATACTCACACAGTAAGTTTTTGAACAAAAAACAACTTGCATTTATACTTGATAATTTAATGCTAAGTTAAGAGTTATTAGCCCTTTTTTCCACACTTACCTAATGTCCAGCGTTTATCCTCGTCGTCAACGGCAGCTTGAAAGTTTAGTCCAAAAGTTTGGCTTGTCACTAGATTCACCGATAAAGTGGCAATTATTGGACTTGGCTCTAACTCATCCTACCGTCTCTGATACCGCCAATTATGAACAACTAGAGTTTGTGGGCGATGCGGTGGTACGTCTCGTGGCGGCTGTGGTATTATGGGAACATTACGCTGATTGCTCAGTCGGTGATTTTGCGGCTATTCGTTCAGTCTTGGTGAGCGATCGCATTCTCGCCCAACTAGCAAGAGAATATGGTTTAGAATTATACTTATTGGTGGCTGGTAGTGCCACGGCTGATCATGTTGGCCAAGAATCACGATTAGCAGATTCTTTTGAAGCAGTTCTAGGGGCGCTTTACCTTAGCACCAACAACCTCAACCTCATTCGTCCTTGGTTAGATCCTCATTTTCAACAGCTAACCACAGAAATTCGCCTTGATCCTGCCAGACTCAATTATAAAGCGGCTTTGCAAGAGTGGACTCAAGCACAATTCAAAGTTCTACCAGAATATCGAGTTTTGGAAGTGAGTCAACCCCACCGCACTCATGAACGCTTTTTTGCTGAAGTTTGGCTACATGAAAAAATGTTAGGACAAGGAAAAGGACGCTCAATTAAAGCCGCTGAACAAGCTGCTGCAAAAGTTGCTTATTCAGCAATTAACGCCCAAGTAACAGATGGGTAATTAATTCAAAATATACGTCTACAAAATCTAAAAAAATTCTACCTCCACTGACAACTAAACAAATGACAAATATTAAAATTGTAATTATTGGTGTGGGACGTTGGGGAGTGCATTTGCTACGCAATTTTTTAGCACATCCTGATGTAACTGTAATTGCGGTATTAGATCATCATTTAGAAAGATTGGCAGCAGTTAAACAGCAATTTAACTTAGACGAAAATGTATTATTAACAACTGATTGGCAAGCTGTTAAGCAAATTCCAGAAGTAACAGCAGTAGTAATTGCTACACCTGCCATAACTCATTATAGCTTGATTAAAGATGCTCTCCAACAGGGTTATCACGTCTTAGCAGAAAAACCCTTAACTCTTGAATCAGAAGAATGTCGGGAACTTTGTCACTTAGCAGAACATGAGAATTTAATACTCATGGTTGACCAAACTTACTTATTTCACCCCGCAGTAGTCCGAGGTGAATCTGTAGTGCAATCAAGTAAATTAGGTGATTTACGTTATGGTTATGCTACCCGTACTCACTTAGGTCCTGTGCGTCAAGATGTTGATGCTCTTTGGGATTTAGCAATTCACGACATTGCCATTTTTAATAACTGGTTAGGTAAATTACCCGTACAAGTTCAAGCCACAGGTACGGTGTGGTTACAGGGAGGAGAGAAAGAATTAATACCTTCATCTCCTGGTTTGGCTGATTTAGTTTGGATAACATTGACATATCCAGATAATTTTCAAGCCTATATTCATCTGTGTTGGCTAAATCCTGATAAACAAAGAAGATTGGGAGTAGTGGGTAGTAAAGGGACTTTAATTTTTGATGAAATGTCTTCATCATCACCTTTAACTTTAATACATGGTGAATTTGAAAAACAGGGTAATTTATTTATTCCTATTAATCAAAAACAGGAAGTATTAGAAATTGAAAAAGCAGAACCATTAAAACAAGTATGTGATGGCTTTATAAACTGCATTTTAACTAATACCCCTTCTTTGATTTCCTCCGGTTGGGTAGGTAGAGAATTAGTAGAAATTCTCGCTGCTTTAACAGCATCTTTGAATCAAGGTGGAAAACCTATAAAAATTAGCAATAGCTATTAGATTTTAGCTGGTAAAAACACTGTAAAAATCTTTTTGTTAGGGCTAGGAGTCAGGAGGAAGAATTAGAAGGAGGGAAGGAGTTTGAGGTTTTTATTCTACATTTACCCAAAAATCTGCGGTTTTTATTTTACCATTGCGGTTAAATTGCATCCACATTTTATATGTTCCTGATTTGGGGAATTTGGTATGAAATTCTATTTTTCCATCAGGAGTATTTTTCATTGCGTGTGCGTGGATATAGTCGGCTGTTGTCAGCGGAGATGAACTTTTAATAATTACTAAATGACCTTTTTCTCCTAAATATGGTTGTAAATCTTTAATTGGTTGATTTTGATTATTTTTGACATCAAAAGATAAGTTAATATCTTGACCGGCTTTGATTTTTGGTTCAGATATATTGAGATTTACTTGAGTATCTGAGATGGTTTTAGTTTTGGTGAACTTTTCTAAATTTTTGGGTAGGGGAACTGAACCGGGAATTGTGATATTCATTAATGAAATATTTTCCTGATTTCCCGCAGGTTTATAATCGCTAAAAAGTGTATATCCTCCTGATTCTGGAAAATTTGCAGTTACTTGAAAGCGGCCATTTTCTTTGTATTCTGGGTGAATATGCTCGAAAGATCGCAAATCATCACTAACAACAATTAAGTGCATGATTTTTTCCTGGAAAATGTCAAATTTATTCACAGGTTTTCCAGTAGAGTCTTGAATATCTATTACTAAGTTAATCGGTTGATTTGGAGCTAAGTCCTTAGGAGCAGTTAATTTAACTTTAGTAGTTATTTGTGAATTATTTCCATGATTCATATTTCCCATTGAATGTCCCTCATGTCCATTCATAGAATCTCCATCATGATTCATCATACTAGGTGAAACCTGTGTTTCAGTAGATTTAGTAGTTGATGAACAACCAGGAGCAACTAATAATGTTGTGGCTACAAAAATTCCTGTCAAAATCCTTTTCATTTATCTTATCCTCTAATAAAAATCTAGCGTTTAAATGAAAATATACCGTTTATCTTTTCACCAAGCATTTAGATAATATAGGAATCATAAATGATATTTGAAAAATTTTAAGTAGTGTAGGGTGGGCAATGCCCACCAAAACCCCCTACGGTGGGCATTGCCCACCCTACGTATATTTCAAAAATCAAATATTAGTCCTATAGATTGAAAAATCCCAATAGTTACAACCATTGCCCCCATCATAACCAACCAACGCCGAGAAATCGCCCACTTAATTAAAACACTTAAAATTTATCACCTCACACCCTCCAACCTCTTCTCTGCGTCCTCTGCGTCTCTGCGGTTCGATAAAGAACTTCTTCTTCCCACCCATAAAGAAATGGAGGGGTTGTAGCTTTCTTCTGAGAATGAAATCTTAACCAGCTTTACATACAAAAATGAAATCAAGATGAAATTTCCGCAGATTGTAATTTTCAACTTGTAATTTACCGGAGTAATTGACTTCTAACTCCATTAGTGACAACATCTTTTTTTTCTGTATTAGGTAATAAAGCAATATCAATTAAAGGTAATTTGATAATTACTGTTGTTCCTTGATTTAAACCCAAACTCTCTAAGGTAATTTTACCACCCATGAGTTCAATTAAATTTCGAGAAATTGCTAAACCCAATCCAGTTCCTTCAAACTTGCGGGTAGTTGTGCCATCAACCATGACAAAGGGACGAAATAGTTTACCCTGTTCTCCAGGATCAATACCAATTCCTGTATCTTTAATAGACACTAAAACATGAGGTTGGTAATCATTTTGATTAATACTTGTGGTGACTTGAATACTACCTTCATCGGTGAATTTAGTGGCGTTACCAATAATATTAATTAGCACTTGCTTTAGTTTTCCAGTATCAGCTTTAATGGGAATAGGTTTATCACCTATGTCACAAATTAATTGCAGTCCTTGATGTTGAACATTAACTGATTGTAAGTTAATTACTTCTAACAATAATTGCCGTAAATCTAAAGGGACTGTAATTACAGAAAGTTTACCAGCTTCTATTTTAGAAATATCCAGTAAATCATTAATAATACCTAATAAATGAATTGCTGTATCATCGGCTTTTTTCAGAAATTCTAATTCTTCTTCTCTGTCATCACATAAACCATCCCGCACCAAGCGCACACAGTTAATAATGATATTTAGTGGGTTTCTTAATTCATGAGAAGTTGTGGCTAAAAATTGACTTTTTACTTGATTAGCTGATTTAGCTTCTTTCCAGGCCATTTCTAATTCTTCAGCCCAATCTTTCAGTCTTTCTACCATTTGATCTAATGCTTGTGCTAGTTGGTTAAATTCCCGAATTTTGAAGTTGCGCGGAATGGGTTGGGCTGCGTGGTGACTATGAAGATTAATAGCATAGTCGCGGAGTTCTTCCACAGGACCTGCTAAATAAGGAACTAAATACAATGATGCTAATAAACTTGCACCAATTAAACCAACTGTTAAGACAATGAGAATTAGTTTAATTTCTTCTAAACCAAATAGGGCATTTTCTACAGTTGTAACTGCTAGTACAATCCATCTTTGTGATGGTTTTGTAGTTATAGGTTTAACAGTAGCTGTATAACCTGCAACCAGTTCTTGACCTTTTGAAAAGGACAAATCACTAGAATTATTATGTCCCTCCATAGCACTTTTAACTATGGCTTGTAGTCTTTCTACATCGGAATAGTTTTTGATATTAGTCCCGATTCTTTCTGGTGATGGGTGAGCTAAAACTCTACCATCTTCAGCAATGACTACCAAAAAACCAGTCAGTGATCCTGGATGATTGGGATTTTGTTGATACAATGTAGTTTTAATACTTAATCGGTAAGCTAAATTACCACGTTGATTAGAAACCGGAATTGATAAAAACAACTGGAGTTGACTTTGTTTGTCTTTTTTGCCAGTTTTTCCAGGTTGGGATGGTAATATAAATTGAATATCAACGTTGTCATTGGTAGGAGATAATCCTGATGGGGTAATTTCTTGATCACCACAACTACTAGCAATTATGTCACCTTTTTTAATCCGGGTAACTTGTAGACAATCAATTTGAGTTGGTAGTTGTTTTTTTAGTTGGTTAAGAAATTGTTGAATTTGAATAGATGAACCAGACTGAATTACTTTTGTCTGACTGGCTGTAATTAAATTAGAACGTAAAGCTGCAATATCATCACTAATTTTTTCTCCTTTATTAACCGCACTTTCTGTTAAATTTTGTCGAGCCGTATTTAACAAACTAGAACGGGCTTTATTCAGGGCGACTATTTCCCCTGTCAATAAAACTGGGACAAATACTAGCAGTATTCTTGTTACTAAAATTCTTCTAAATGACGATTGACGAGATTTAGCCATTGTTTGTCTCACTTCGCATCTTCAAACCACAATAACCAAGATATGCAATTACACTAGCCAAAGGAGACATTTTATAACTCTGATGATAAATTTACTATTAAAGTAATTTGCTAAGGAAGAAACGAGGAAACAGGTAAGAATTAAAAATTTTAAAAAAGTTTCTACCAATTATCAGTTCATGGAGTTATTAGTCTTTCGTAAGAATAAACATGATATACCAAAATTCATAAAATGTAGATTAAATAATGACTGTTGTTGCATATCAATATTGATGGTGTAAAATTTATCAACATTGTCTTGCAGCTAGAGATTCTTGGTAAATTCACACACTAACAAAACAACCCAATCATGGAACATCGTCCTCATACCACAGTAGTTTTAGCCATGAGTGCTGATGGCAAAATAGCAGATGTCAGCCGATCACCGGCTCGGTTTGGCTCAGTGGCTGATAAAGCCCACCTGGAGAAACAAATTGCTGCCTCTGATGCCGTTTTATTTGGTGCTGGTACTCTTCGTGCTTACGGTACAACAATGACCATATCAAAGCCAATACTCTTGCAACAAAGAACAATAGTAAATAAGCATCCCCAGCCAGTTCATATAGTGATTTCCCATTCTGCCAACCTGAATCCGGACATTAAATTTTTTCAACAACCAGTGAGACGTTGGCTCTTGACAACCTCTTTAGGATCTGATTTTTGGCAAAAAAGATCAGAGTTTGAGCAAGTTTTAGTATTTGAAACTCCTACAGGAGAAATTGACATTCTGGCAGCTTTAAAATATTTAACAAGTTTACAAATTCACCGTCTAGCTATTTTGGGAGGAGGACAATTAGTGGCATCTTTCCTAGAATCTGATTTAATTGATGAAATCTGGCTAACTATTTGTCCACTAATTTTAGGAGGTAATACCGCTCCCTCACCTGTAGCCGGGACAGGATTTTTATCTAATCTTGCGCCTAAGTTACAATTATTAGAAGTATCTATGGTAGAGCAAGAAGTTTTTTTGCACTATCGCCTGCAAAAAGATGCTGAGATAGATTAACCTAGTTAAAGCTTTTGCTCATTTTTAGATATTGACAACCACACAATGATAAAAGAACACAAACCTCACTATTCTCTTGTTTGGACACACACAATCGCCGATATTCCCCAATCAGCTTGGGATGCTTTAGCGATGCCATTAAAAACCCCTTTTTTAGAATGGGATTGGTTGCACAATTTGGAAATATCTCACAGTGTTACCGCCAATGCAGGTTGGTTGCCAAATCACTTGATTATGTGGCGAGATAAAACTTTAATTGCCGCCGCTCCATTATATTTAAAAGGACATAGCCAGGGAGAATTTGTCTTTGATCAGCAGTGGGCAGAATTAGCATCTCGCTTAGGAATAGAGTATTATCCAAAACTCTTAGGAATGACACCATTTACCCCTGTGGAGGGCTATCGGTTTTTAATTGCTCCCGGAGAAGATGAAGAAGAAATTACAGCCTTGATGCTCCATGAAATTGATAGTTTTTGTGTGAAAAATCGCATTTCTGGCTGTCATTTTCTCTATACTGATCCGCAATGGCGACCGATTTTAGAACGACAGGGTTTTACAACTTGGTTACATCATAGTTATATTTGGGAAAACGCTAATTTTCAAACTTTTGATAATTACTTAACTGGATTTAATGCCAATCAAAGACGCAATATTAAACGGGAACGCAAAGCTGTAGAAAAAGCAGGTTTAAAAATACAAGCATTAACAGGGGAGGAAATTCCTAACTCTATGTTTCCATTAATGTATGATTTCTATGCTGATACCTGCGATAAGTTTGGTTGGTGGGGTAGTAAGTATTTAACAAAGAATTTTTTTGAACAGTTACACCATAATTATCGTCATCGGGTCGTGTTTTTTGCCGCTTACAACGAACAAGATCAACGTCAACCTGTGGGAATGTCCTTTTGTTTATTTAAAGAAGATCAACTATATGGCCGTTATTGGGGGAGTTTTCAAGAAATAGATTGCTTGCATTTTGATGCTTGTTATTATGCACCAATTGAATGGGCGATCGCTCACGGTATCCAAAATTTTGATCCTGGTGCTGGTGGTAGACATAAAAAACGCCGGGGTTTTCCTGCGACCCCTAATCACAGCCTCCACCGCTTTTACAACAACCGTTTAGGACAAATTATTCTGCCTTGGATTCGGGAAGTAAATCAAATGGAACAACAAGAAATAAATACCATTAATGCAGAGTTACCTTTTAAGTAGTGAGGAAATAGATCCCCGGCTTCTTCAAGAAGTCGGGAATCTAGATATTATAAATAATCTCCTGCCACCAAAAAGAAAGAATATCGTCTGACTAAAAATATTAGGCAAGCAATATTTGAGAAAAATGCGATACAACAATTACACTAGAGATGTAATTTAAAAATACCGTCTCCATAAATTTACTTTTGACAACGCGTATGGATTTACTGCTTGAAGATTTGACAGCAATTGATGATAAACTTTCTCACCGTCATATTGATCTTGACCCCAAAGGCTATTTCATCATTTACATAGACCACAATGAAAGATTAATTTATGCAAAGCACTTCACTAATGTCATTAATGAACGTGGTTTAGCAGTAGATCCTGAAACAGGTCAGGTGATTCCTGTCCGTGGTAAGGTAGAAAGAACCTACACAACAGTATTTAGTGGCCGTACAGCCAAAGAACTGTGTATTAAGATTTTTGAAGAAACTCCAGATTGTCCTGTAACTTTCTTAGATCATGCAGCCTACTTAGGTAGAGAATTTGTTCGCGCTGAAATGGCTTTAGTCTCAGGTAAAGAGTACATTCAAGATTAGATAGAGTATTGGTGATTAGGAATTGCTCGGTTATTAACTACCCAATCCCTACTTACCTTTACCTGAAAGAAGAAAAAAAATAATACATTTCCATATTTTTAATTTTTTTCAAAAAGCTGATTAAAGCTAGAAAACCGTCTTGATTAATTAAGTAACAAAATTGCAACATGAAAGAACCATTGCATAATGATGAAGCTGCAAGAATAGAAGCACTTTTACAGTACAAAATTCTTGATACTGCACCAGAAGCCGCCTTTGATGATTTAACTCGTTTAGCTGCCTATATTTGTGGAACTCCTATAGCCTTAGTAAGTTTAATTGATACAAACCGCCAATGGTTTAAATCTAAAGTCGGTTTAGAGGCACTAGAAACACCTCGTGATATTGCCTTTTGTACCCACGCTATTTGCCAAAAAGATGTTTTTATTGTTCCCGATGCTAGTATTGACGAAAGATTTGCAACTAACCCTTTGGTGACATCCGCGCCTAATATCCGGTTTTATGCAGGTGTACCTTTAATTGATGCTGAGGGTTATGGATTAGGAACATTGTGTGTAATTGATGATGCCCCCAGGGAACTCACGGCTGAACAACTGGAAGCTTTAAAGATATTAGGTCGCCAAGTCATTAAGCAGCTAGAACTGCGACGCAATTTAAACAGCTTACTCCTGGCAAACAAGGAACGTCAACAACAACAAAAATCCCATAAACAATTTTTTATTAAAATTACCTGCTGCTTTGGTTTGGCATCATCAATTTTAGCAATGATTGGTATATTTTCTTATCAAAATATTAAAGGATTTATTAATATTAGCAATCAGCAAAAACAAACATTAGAACGAATTAATACTCAATCAGATTTATCATTCTATATTAAGCAAGCTGAAAATGAACAAAAGAATTATATGCTGAGTGGAGAACAAGTTCATTTACAGACTTATAACCAAGCAGTTATTAAAATTAATCAAGAAATTGAAAATCTGAAAAAGTTAAAAGTAACCGAACCAAAAGCAAAAAAACAAATTGCCATCATAGAATCACAGATAGCAATAAAAATCTATAAAATCAAGGAAAATATTGATTTACGCCAGAAGAATACTCCAGAAATAGCCTTGCAAATTTTCCTTACTAATCAGAAAAAAAATAGCACTAATTATATATATAATCAAATCAATGATCTTAATAAAAATGACAAAAAACTACTTCAACAACAGTCTATAGAATTAACTACTCATACACACAACATGATCCTTGCATTAGCGATAGCTATCAGTTTGTGTGTGATGATTCTCATCATAATTTACTACCTAATATATCGTGAAATCACTACTCGCAAATTTATAGAAGCATCTCTGAAAAAAGAGCGGAACTTTATTTCTAGTGTTCTCGATACAGCCAATGTTTTAGTTATGGTTCTTGATTCCCAAGGGCAAATTGTCCGCTTTAATCGAGCCTGTGAACAAACTACTGGTTACACCCTAGATGAAGTTCTAGGACGATGTTTTTGGAATCTATTTTTAACCGATCAAGATAAGCCATCAATTCAAGCTATTTTTGAGCAGATAAAATTAGATAAAAGACCAAAAGAATATGAAACTTGCTGGATTACAAGAGATGGAAAACCGAGACTAATTGTTTGGTCAAATACCATTCTCCTTGATAATGAAAAGCAAATAGAATACATTGTGAGTACAGGGATAGATATTACTGAGAGCAGGCAGGCTGAAGATTCTCTACAACAACAACTAACAGCCATAGAAGCAGCAAGCGATGGTATCAGTATCATTGATAATGATGGTAAATATATTTATTTAAATAGCTCTTATCTAAAGATATTTGGATATAGTCATAACTCCGAACTTATGGGGAAAATATGGGAACATTGGAAAAATCAAGCACAGATTACATGGTTTGATACTCATGTACTTCCCCTACTAATAGAAAATGGTTATTGGCATGGTGAAACAACAGCTAAAAGAAAAGATGGCAGTATATTTACCCAAGAAATTTCTTTAACACGGCTCAAATCTGGGGGCATGATTTGTGTCTGTCGTGATATTAGCGAACGCAAACAAGCTGAACAATATCTCAGTTTTCAATATGCTGTGACTAGTGCTTTAGCAGGATCTAAAAATATTCAGAATGCCAGTCATCGCACCTTAAAAGCAATTTGTCAAACTTTGGATTGGGATTGGGGGGAAATTTGGGTTATAGACAAGTCAGAAAATATTCTGCGATGTCTAGATATCTGGTATGAATCATCTTCAGAATTTAACCAGTTTGAAGATATCACCAGACAAACCACTTTTACCCCAGGGATTGGACTACCTGGAAATATTTTATCTAAATTTAAGCCAGTGTGGATTACCAATATTTGTAATGAGGAGAATTTTCTGCGAAGGGAAATTGCTACTCAAATAGGATTACAAACAGCTTTTGGTTTTCCTATTCGTGGTGGTAATACAAACATTGGTGTCATGGTTTTCTTTAGCAAAAATATTCAGAAAGAAAATGTAGATTTGCTGACGGGAATGATGTCTATTGGCAACCAAATAGGCCAATTCATTAAGCGGAAGCAGGCAGAAGAAGAACTAAACCTGCAAAACTTACAATCGCAATTATTATCCGATATCACCCTCAAAATCCGCGACTCTTTACAAATTGACGATATTCTCCAAACTAGCGTTACCGAAGTTCAAAGGCTGCTAAAATCTGATCGTGTCCTCATCTTAGAGTTTGAAGCTAATGGCTCTTTAACTGCATTAAAAGAAGCATTGGTTCCCGGTATCCCTGTTGTCATGGGAGAAAATATTGTTGATACTTGTTTTGCAGAAGATCATGCTCAAAAATATCGGCAAGGATGGATAACTAGTATTAATGATATTGAAAAAGCCAACATCGAACCTTGTTACCGAGAATTATTAGAAAGATTTCAAATCAAAGCTAACCTTGTGATTCCTATTTTTCTCAAAGATGAATTTTGGGGATTGTTGGTTGCTCATCAATGCACTCAAAGCCGTAATTGGAATAGCTGGGAAAGAGAATTATTGCGATCTCTTGCTGATCAAATAGGTATTGCCTTAGCCCAAGCTAAACTACTAGAAGCAGAAATTATTCAACGTCAAGAACTAGAAATAGCTCGACACCAAGCTGAATTAGCATCTCAAGCTAAAAGTAGTTTTTTAGCAAATATGAGTCATGAAATCCGTACCCCAATGAATGCTGTTTTGGGCATGACTGGCTTACTATTAGAAACTCCCCTTAATCCAGAACAACAAGATTTTCTGGAAACAGTACGGATTAGTGGTGATGCTCTTTTGTCCCTGATTAACGAGATTTTGGATTTATCCAAGCTAGAAGCCGGGGAAATGATGCTAGAAACCCTAGATTTTGACCTATCTACTTGCATTGAAGAAATTTTAGAATTGTTAGCACCCCAAGCCCATAATAAGGGATTAGAAATAGCTGCTTTTATTCCTCGGAATATCCCCATTCACATTCAAGGAGATGCTAGTCGTCTTCGCCAAATTATCATGAATTTGATGAGCAACGCTATCAAGTTCACCAGCACAGGAGAAGTAGTTGTCCGCGTCAAATTAATCTCAGAAACCCATGATACAGCGACAATCCAATTTGCCGTTACAGATACAGGAATTGGGATTACTCGTGAAGATCAAAATAAACTTTTTCAACCCTTTACCCAAGTTGATGCTTCTATTACTCGCAAATATGGTGGCACAGGTTTAGGATTAGCAATTTGTCAAGAATTAGTAAATTTGATGGGTGGAGAAATTGGCATCACAAGTGAGATCGGCAAAGGATCTAAATTTTGGTTTGAGCTACCTTTTACTAAACAGTCTAAAGCTATTTCCGAAAATCAAGATTATCATATTCTCCATCAACGCCGCTTGTTAGTAGTAGATGACAATGCTACCAATCGGAAAATTCTCCACCACCAAGCTACCCGTTGGGGAATGGAAGTAGATGAGGTTGATTCCGCAATGGCAGGACTGGCAGCTTTACAAACAGCCGCCCAACAGCAAATTCCCTATGACATTGCCGTGATTGATATGCAAATGCCCGATGTAGATGGATTGACTTTAGGAATACAAATTAAGGAAAATCCAGCTATTGCTAATGTCCCTTTAATTATGCTAACTTCTACCAATCAAAGAGATGAAATAAAAAGGTCATTAGATATAGGATTTATCAGTTATTTAGTCAAACCTGTTAAGCCTTCTCGACTGCTTGACACTATCATGAGTATCCTAGGTAATCAATCAAAAATTAATAATTCTCAGATTCCTCTAAATGAATCACAACCACTAATAAACAATCAAAATAAATCTAAATTAAAATTACTATTGGCAGAAGATAATCTAGTTAATCAAAAAGTCTTCCTTAAACAACTGCAAAATTTAGGATATCAAGCTGATGCCGTAGCCAATGGTCAAGAAGTATTAGAATTATTAGATAAAATTCCCTACGACTTAATTTTTATGGATTGCCAAATGCCAATTCTCGATGGATTGGAAACTACAAGAGAAATTCGTCGTCTGCCTCTAAATTCATTTGCTAAACATCAGCAACCTGTAGTAATTGCTATTACTGCTAATGCCATGAAAGAAGACCAAAAAATTTGTTTAGATGCAGGTATGGACGATTATTTAAGTAAACCAGTAGCTAAAGATAAATTAGCTGCTATATTAGAACGCTGGAGTCAGATCATATTGAAATCACAGGAAATAATTATGGCTGAAGAAACAGATTTGATCACAGATAGCAGTAACTTTAATCTCCCCATTGACTGGAATTACCTACATAATATCTCAGACAACAATACAGAATTTGAATTTGAGCTATTAGAAATGTTTGCAGATACTAGCCAATCTCATCTAGAAGCAATTAAAGCCGCGATTGCTACTAATGACTTCCAAAAAATTGCTTGGGAAACCCATTATATCAAAGGTGCTAGTGCTAATATTGGTGCTACAACTATGCAGCAAGTAGCAGAAAAACTAGAAAAACTTAGTCAAGAACAGAATTGTCAAGGTGCATCTGAGTTATTAACAGAATTAGTTGAATTCGTAAAGCAAATTCAAGCATTTTTAAATAACAAATAATTCTGATTTCCTAGTCAGGTCTTTTCCTCACTCTTACTTTTGACTAAAAAATTTGTTCCGCAAACCCTAACTAGGATATGTGACTATTCTAATGGTATTAGGGAATACTCAACACATAACTGGACAATTTTATCAAAGTGAAAATTATGAACTAAATCTGTTAAAGCCTTGGCCTGGTTTTTTTGTAGTTCAGGAATTTGAGATATTAATTCCATAGTTTGACTTTTGCTACATCTATTAGCAGACTTATATAATTGGAGAATCCATTCATTAGACATCATCTCTAAAGATAAAGATTGTTCTTCTTTTTTCTTCATATCTTTTGTCTTTTCTTCGTAAATATAACTAAGGTTCAAATGTTCAGCCAGTTTATTTAATAAAAATTCTTCTTGAAAAGGCTTATGAATAAAATCGTCGCAGCCTATAGATAATATCTCATTTCGCTGTTCCTCAAAGGCACTAGCAGTCAAAGCAATTATTTTAGTTGGTAACTGTGAAGATGAAATATTTTGCTTTTCTAAAGTGCGAATTTGCTTCGTTGCTTCGTAACCATCCATAACAGGCATCTGCATATCCATCAAAATTAGATGGGGTTGGTAACTCATCCATAAAGCAATTCCTTCTTGTCCATTTTCAGCGTGATCAACATCAAATCCTAATGGTACAAGTAACTCCACTAAAAGTTGTCTACTATCACCATGATTTTCTACAATTAATAATCGGTAATTTGGTTGTTCAGGTGCTAGGCTAATAATACGATTCTGAGGCAATTGGGCAGGAATATTTACTTTTTCAGTACAATCCACCTTGATATTAAATCGAAATATACTTCCTTGATCAATAATACTCTCAATTGTGATCTCACCGCCCATCAACTTGACAAATTTTTGACTAATAGTTAATCCTAGTCCCGTTCCTTGGTGGGACTGAGCTATTTTAGTTTGCACAAAAGCATTAAATAATTGTGGAATATCTTCTGGGAAAATACCAGGACCTGTATCTTCTACTTCAAATGATAAGGAAGTAGAAAGCATATCTTTTTGATCTTGATTTCCTGCTGTTCTGACACGGAGTGTTACTTGTCCTTGTTCAGTAAATTTAATGGCATTTCCTAGCAAATTTAGTAAAATTTGGCGAAGTTTGACTTCATCTGCGATGATATATTTGGGAAGATTTAGATCATAATCAAAAATGAGGTTTAATTGTTTTGATGCAGCTTTTAAACTTAATAAATCTTCCAAGTTTTTCAGTAAATAACATAAATCAAAACTTGCCGGATTGAGTTTAATTTTACCTATTTCAATCTTTGACATTTCCAATACGTCATTAATAAGTTTTAATAGGTGTTGTCCACTCTGGTTGATGATTTCCAGATGGGCCTGATTTTTTGGATTTAAGAGTGAATCACGACTCATTAATTGAGTAAAGCCCATAATGGCATTGAGTGGAGTCCGCAGTTCGTGGCTCATATTAGCCAGAAACTCACTCTTAGCTTGGTTAGCTGATTCCGCAGCATCTTTGGCTTTTTGTAATTCTATTGATTGTTGTTGAATTTGATTAAATAACTTTGCTTGATGAAGTGCTATTCCCAATTGGTTACTAATTTGTGCAACAAGATTAATTTCATTTTGTTTCCAAGAACGAGGAGCAGAGTTTTGATAAACTGCCAACAGTCCCCACAATTTGTCAGCCTTAAAAATTGGCACAACAATATATGCCTGAGCTGCAAATTTCTCGAATATATCTATATAGCAATTAGGAAAACCAGATTTGTAAATATTTTCAACGACAAATTTAGATTGATAAGATATTTCACTTACCTGAGTTTGTTGGAGATGAGCATCCGTAAACCAGTTATTTTTTAACTTATTCCAATCATCATTATAAATATTTTGTTGCACAACAACATCATGGCATAATAAGGATTTCCAATCAGAACCAACTGCTTCAGAGACAAATTCACCACTCCAGTCAGAATGGAAGTAGTAAATAGCAACGCGATCACATTTTAATAATTCTCTAACTTCTTCTGTCGTAGCCCGGAATATTTGTTCAATATCCAACGTCTGCCGCATTCTTTCCACCACTCGCAGGGTTGCTCGTTGCTGTTGTAAACTTTCTTGTAAAGCAGTTTGTTGACGTTTGCGATCAGTGATATCTTCAGCTATACCTAGTAGGTATTTAAGATTTCCAGCTTCGTCAAAAATTGGTAATTTCTTAGTATGTAGAGTTCTGATTCCTTGATATCTGGTATGAATCACTTCTTCGGGAATATCTACAATGTTTTTCTTGGCTAATACTTCCCGATCTTTATCATTAAAAAAATCTGCTTGCTCTGATGGAAAAAATTCATTATCTGTCTTACCGATTAATTCTTCTTGGGAATAGCCTAGTAGCTCTGCACCTGCTTTGTTAAGACGAATAAATTTTAAATCATCTGCATTTTTAACAAATATCATATCAGGAATATTTTCAATAATAGAATCTAGAAATACCTGAGTTTCTCTAATTTCTTTTTCACTTTTTCTTAATTCTTCTTCTGCCTGTTGACGTTTAATCTCTGTTTGGTAGGCACTGATAAATTTACCAATACTTTGAGCCATTAATTCAATAATTTGTTGTTCATGACTTTCAAATTTTTCAGGTCTGGCATGAGTAGAAAAAAAACAAAGTGTACCATAAATTTTTCCATTTACCCAAATGGGCGTACCAATATAAGATTCTATTTTTAGGCTTTGGTAGAGTGAATGACAACGCATTTCTTCTATTTGTTGTACATGATGAAATGCAACTGTTTTTTGTTGATCAACTACTTTTCCACAATAAGCATCTGATAGATTGATTTGTAACCCAGTAACTAAGGAATCAAAGTCAGATTTAACAGCCAGAAATGAATAAATTTGATTATTAATTTGACCAACTGCTCCTGCTGAAAATTCTAGGACTTGACAACCTGTATCTAAATAGTCGGTAAATAGTTCTTCAACATTATTAAAGTCAGCGATATTGATGCGATGTAATTGCTTAAGACTGGAACTGAAATTTGCTAAAGCTTGAGTTTTTTGTAGTAATTCTTGGTTCTGCTCAACTAACCTATGTTGTAAGCGTCGAAATCTCAGTTGATTTTCGATTCTGGCAATTACTTCCTCCGCTTGAAATGGTTTAGTAATATAATCAGCACCACCAACATTAAATGCTTTTACTTTATCAAAAGACTCATCTAATGCACTAATAAAAATAATGGGGATATCATGAGTGCTTTCATTAGCTTTCAGCTTTTGACAAAGCTCATAACCATTCATATCATTCATGATAATATCCATTAAAATCAGATCTGGTAAATTAGTTTCCACTGATATTAATGCTGAATTAGCATCTATAGTTGAGCAGACTTGATAACCTGATTTAGAAAGTACCTTGGAAAGCAAAAGTAAATTTACCTGATTATCATCAACTACTAAAATATTTGCAGGTAATTGTGATTTTTGTATCTTGCTCATATTTTTTATTTAAATTAATTTAAACAATCTTAATTTAGTAATTGATTGGAAACTAAATTATTCACTCCAATCTAACGCTACTAACAATTGTTCAGCTAATTGAGCAGGCTTAAAGGGTTTGCTAATGACGGCTTTAATACCCAAGCTTGCAAAGCGACGTTGATCTGATAACTGTATTTTAGCAGTAAGTAAAATTACTGGTATATGCTTTGTCCTGGGATTGGACTGAAGTTGCTCAAACGTTATTAAGCCATCCATGTCAGGTAACATCACATCCAGCAAAATTGCATCTGGTTGCTCGGTTTCAGCTTTTTGTATGCCTTCCTGACTTGTTGCCGCGACAATTACCTTGAATCCAGCCATGATTTCTAAACTAATTTGAGCAACTTCTCGAATATCATCTTCGTCATCAATGACTAAAACTTTTTTAATTTTCATATCTTAAATTTTATTTAGTGTTCTGTATATGTATTACTATAAGACTTACTCTGTCAATTATCATACTTAACTCTTGTTAATCCTCCCAGTTCTTTATCCTTCTCTATTACTGAGATGGAGTTTAGTTATCATGTATTATTTAATAATAAAATATATTAAAGCTGATGAGAATTTTGATAGTAGATGATGATGAAACCATAGCAAAGGTATTAACAGAGCTTTTATTAAAACAAAACTATGTTGTTGATATTGCTAAAGATGGTGAAGTTGGTTGGGAGTTTGTGGAAGGCTTTCAATATGATTTAATTCTATTAGATGTGATACTTCCCAAACTAGATGGAATTAGCTTTTGTCGTCGCTTAAGAGAACAAAAAAATCCAGTGTTAGTCATGCTATTGACTGGTCGTGATACTACCACGGATAAACTTATAGGCTTAGATAGCGGAGCAGATGATTATGTGGTGAAGCCATTTAATTTCCAGGAACTAGCTGCTCGAATTCGGGCTTTAATCCGTCGTGGCAGTACATCTATTTCTACTATTCTAGAATGTGGTGATATCAGACTTGATCCAAATATGCACGAGGTAAGTTATAAGTCATACGTGCTGAAACTTAGCCGGAAGGAGTACCTTCTAGTCGAATTGTTTCTTCGTAACCAAAAACGGGTTTATAGTCCCAGCGAAATTGTTGATCATCTGTGGTCTTTTGATGCTGAACCACCTCATGAATCTACAGTCAGATCCCATATTAAAAATCTGCGCCGAATTTTCAAAGCAGTTAAGGCAGATGATTTTTTAGAAACAGTTTATGGACAGGGATACAGAATTAATCCTGCTTTTACCTTACCCAAAACTAATTCAAATCTCAGCAATACAAATAAACAAGAAATTTTAGATGTATCTCTTACCAAAATCTGGAAACAGACAAAAAACTTAAGTTTTGAACGATTAATTGCTATAGAAGAAGTTCTATCTTCTTTATTAGTAGGTATTTTTGATGAGAATTTATGCCAAAAAGCTATTGAAAATGCTCATAAGTTGGCAGGATCTTTGGGTATGTTTGGCTTTGAAGAGGGAACTATTCTCGCTCGAAAAATAGAAGTTTTATTTCAGTCAGAATTTAAGTTACCATCAGAGGTTACACAAATTCATCAATATAAATTTGCTCAAATATTAGAGCCGTTGGTGAGAAATTTACGTCAGCAATTAGAACGGACTGCTCAAGAAGTAAGTACCTTACCTAGTATCAATGATAAGTTTATAGCCAATGAAAAAATTAATGCCAAAATCATCGCAGTTGATGATGATCCACAAATTTTGATCATCCTCAAAAGCATACTTGAACCCTTAGGAGTTGAGCTTACTTGTTTAGAAAATCAGGATAATTTCTGGGAGATATTAAAATCAATTCATCCAGATTTTCTGATTCTTGATATTAATATGCCTAGTGGAACAGAAGGTTTAGATTTATGTTTAGCTGTCCGCCAAAATCATGATTGGAATTGGCTACCAATTCTATTTTTGACTAGCTGCAATGATGTAGAAATGTTACAAAAAGCGTTTGTCATGGGTGCGGATGATTATCTAACTAAACCCATTGTGGCGCAAGAACTATTAATTAGAATTATCAATCGTCTCCAGCGCATTCGCACAATCCGAACTCACATTTAGAAGTATTTTTAAACAGCATATAAATTTTGGTTTTTACGTTCTACTAAAGTAAATTAAATTATGAATAACATTCCATCTAAACCATATAAAGGTAATATTTTAATAGTTGATGATACACCAAACAATCTACATTTACTCTCCAATATGTTGGAGGAGCAAGGATATGATGTGCGCTGTGCAAATAGTGGTACAATCGCACTTAAGGCAGTAGTAATAGAGCATCCAGATATTATTCTCTTAGATATTAATATGCCTAATATCAATGGCTATGAGGTCTGTGAGCGATTAAAACTAGATCCCAATACCTGTGAAATCCCAGTCATTTTTCTCAGTGCATTAAGCGAAACTATAGATAAAATTAAAGCTTTTCGCATTGGTGGTGTAGACTACATCACTAAACCATTTCAAGTAGAAGAAGTTCTGGCTCGGATTGAAAATCAGTTGAGCTTACGACGGATGCAATTAGAACTGCAAGAAGCAAAAGATCAAGCTTTAAAAGCTTTAGAGCAAGAACAAGAACTCAACCGGATAAAATCAGAGTTTGTTTCCATGATTTCCCATGATTTTCGCAATCCGCTGACCAGTATTCAGGGTTTTGCCGGATTACTTGAATGTGGTGGCAATATTCCTCCTCCTGAAACAATTAACCGTTATATTGGCAAGATTAATAACGCTGTGGATCAACTGCTTTTGTTATTAGATGAAATACTGATTATCGGGAATATGGAAGCAGTTAAAATGCAGTATGAATCTGTGCATATCAACTTGAAAGAATTTTGTCAGGAAGTTATTGATACGCTCAAATATAGTGTAAATAATCAACATCAGATTTGCTTTACTTGCTCTGAAGAACCTACAGACGCAGATATGGATTCTACACTACTTCAACGAATCCTGATTAACTTACTCTCGAACTCAATTAAATATTCTCCACCGGGATCAGAAATTTATTTTGATTTAGAATGTCACAATCAGATTGCTACATTCCGAATCCAAGATCAAGGAATTGGTATTCCATTAGAAAATCAATCAAAATTGTTTGAAGCTTTCTATCGTTGTAGTAATGTTGGGAATATTAAGGGAACAGGTTTAGGATTAGCAATTGTGAAAAAATGCGTGGAAGTCCATGAAGGAACTATTTCTCTAGTAAGTAAAGAAAAGCTAGGCACAACATTTATTATATCCTTACCTCGTTATCCTCATCAAAGATTGTGAGATATTTAATAACAATAGGTAAAGTTAGAAGGATGATCAGCAGTTTTTTTAAATTCCACATACTTATATACTATCTTCATGACTTTATCTGTAGCTACAGGTTTGTTGATAAAATCCGTAGCTCCAAATATATTACACCGCACTCTATCGAAACTACCATTACTAGCTGTCAATATCGCTATGGGTGTTTTAGCAAAAACAGAAGTATGTCTTAAATTTGCACAAAGTTCATAACCATTTATTCCCGGCATAATTAAATCCAAGAAAATTAAATCTGGCTTATTCTCTATTAAAATTGGTAAAGCTTCTAGAGGATCTTCAATCTTGATGAATTTCATCCCATTTGAGGTAATAATCTTCTCTAACATTTGACAGATTTGAGGGCTATCATCAACACAAGCTATAACTGGAATGGTAGGATTTTCTGTTCTTGGTATACTGCTATAGTTATTTTGAATTTTTGCCTTTACTAAAGGTAAATCAGCTACTTCTACTAATGCTACAATTCCTTGTTTAATATAAGGCAGCAATGAACGAGAAACTGATAACACACTCTGCTTCATTTTCACAGCCAAATCACACAGAGTATATTTACCATTGATTAAACGTTCAAGGTTTTTATAAACACCTGGACTAACTCTTTGTTGGATGATTTCAGGTTTGATGATAACTGGTGCTAAGTCAGGAGATAAACCTTCTAAACCTGCTTTTGACCAACTATTCCAAGATGCTTGTGTTTGCTGAAAAAATATATTTTTAGTGCTGGAAGTTATAATTGCTTCTAAGATGACTTTTTCGTCATACTCATAACTCAAAGATTTAAAATTTACTTCTTGAGCTAAATCAAAGAAAATTTCTGATATTGTACTGTTAATAATTGCGTTAATTTGTTGAGATTCAATTTTCAGGTTTTGATATAAATTTTCTAGCAAATAATAATCCCAGTAATCTAGTGATGTATTTGCTAAAAATGGCTGTAAGTTATCAATATTAATCTGGGGGCAAAATAGAGTTATATTTCTGCGTAAACGACGAAATGGATGAGTTCCTCCTGTTGCCCAAACCATCTGTCCCAGACAATAATAGAAAGTCCATTCTTTCCCCTCTAAATTCGTAACTTTTAACTGGCGGTTATACCGCAATTGTCTACAAATCTTGAATTCATGAAATAGATCATTGAATTCTACCATTTTTAGATTATTCATGCTTAATTTAAAAAATTATCTGTTTCGTACCGTTACAGTTTTACTTTAGATAAAAATTGTGTAGAACTTGTGAAGAATTTTTATCTAAAATTACTTGATTTTGGAAAAATATGTTGTAAATAAATATATAAAAATTATTAGAATACTAATTCATTCACCCCAAAAACCCAGTTTATCTAAGGTGGAAGCATAAAACAGATTCTGTTCCCTGCATACCCAAATAAATATGGCTACGTCTCCCGGAAGAGGTACAGAAATCAAAACGGATTACTATACAGGGAACTTTTTATCGAAATTTGATATTGAATTAAATTCACTATCAATTAGATCAAAATCAGTTTTAATTCGGATATGACGCGCTTAACTTCTAACATCAAAACTCCTTGTTTAGCGGTTTCACTAGCTAAAACTAATAGAACGGCATCGTCACCACAACCCATCAAAATCCCAAACCCCTTATTTCCTTCTACAAAGATGCGCTCAATTGTGCCTCTAGCCAGTTCCATCCCAATGCGTTCACCTAAAGATAGCATGGAAGCTGACATTGCTGATACTCTTTCTTCATCCATATTACCGGGTAAAGTCCCACCTAAAGGCAAACCATCAGGGGTTACAAGGGCTGCTCCCTGGACATCAGAGGTAGCAGTTACAAAGTTTTGCAAAATCATGCTGAGTTTTTCAGTGTTGATTGCCATTTTGATAATTCTCTATTACTGTCAGTGCGAATTGAAAATTGGAATAAAAGCCTGAATCCCAAAGCTGGATTCACTTACATATATATTTATATTCGTTACTAGAAAGGAGTGAATTCAAACACATCATGAGTACCACCTCTGAGAACTGATTCAGTATGTGTGCCTCTTAAACGCTTACCAATTACCTGCTCAACCGCACCCCAAACTGCACCCATAGTAAAAGTGCATTTTCGGGTTGAATTTAGTTCTTCACCAGCAGAACATAAGGTTTCAGAAGTATAGACTTTAATGATGTCTCCTTCAGTAACGATTTTCTCAATTATACATAAACGTGTGCCGTCCTTACCTAAAGCCTGTCTTAATTTATCCACTGCATCATCTAATACAGTTAAAGCTCCGTCTAGACCTAATTCCTCAGCTAACTTTTTACCCCTAGCACGACCGGCTGTAGTTAGCGCAATGGCTGTAGCTTTTTCTCCCAAAGCTTCTTCCATGCCCGTAATCGCTGCCTTGAAGCAAGTAATACTGTTAAAATTGCCGAGTTCTTTTCGTAATTCTGACATAGTTTGAACTTCTAGTTAGAGGATTGTGGAAAGTGATACTGAAATAATCACAGTGAACGTATCTTTAAATATATATAATAATTGTGCAAAACTTGTGAAAATAAGTTAGGTTGGCATAGATAAGTAGATGCATACGGAATCTTTTACCACAAAGCTTAGACTACCCCAAAAATCAAAGAATCAAATAGGAGTCTTGTAGTTCTAAAATTAGCCCTACAGGTCAGTTATTTTTAACTGAAAACTTATCTATTTATTCTTCAGAAAACCAACTAGGCTTTGGAGAAAAGACTTACTGATAGTGACTTCTTTTTTGCTTGGTGCAAATTCTATGTCAAGCATTGTGGATTCTAGTTCATATAGCTGTTTTGGCACTTCTGAAATAATCGGAATTTCTGCTAATATCCCGACAACTATGAGTCGAAATGCGACTTGTTGAATCTTTTCTACAGGTATTCCTAACTGTTCAGCAATCCCGCTAATTGAGACTGTCCCTTTAGTAAATTCCCAAACTTGCCATTCTAGTTGATTTAATCGGAATTGAGGCTTGTGATTAATTATGCTGACTAACGCAAAAGTTGGATCTGGTAATTTGTCTTCAAGCATCTTCCAATTACGCATAGCTCTTAGACCCATGAGTATAACTTCTTTAGGTATAGCAGCTAAACCCGTCATTTCTGAAATAGGTAGAGGCGTTGTATTATCAAAATGAAACCTTCCATCTTGTAACTCAAATAATTGGCAAACTTGATTTAATACTTGATAATTAAATAACATTTTTAATTGTTCTGCTTCCAATACCCCTTGGGATTTGAGACACAAACCTACTGGTTGATTAGTTGCACAAACATTTGTAATTCGAGTTGCAGCCCCAATACTCAGCCAACCTCTTTGTTGGATGATGGATAATAATTCTTGTCCATTCAACCTATTAGCCGCAGCAACAATACGTCCTTGTTTAAACCAAATATAAAAATTTTTTTCTTGTTGAGATGAATACTGTGGTTGTGATTTAATTGTTAGCCGACCAGTTTTATTACCTTGCTCAAGTAGTTGAAATATTTCTGCAAGGGAAAGTTCAGAGAGAAATCCTGAAATAGCCATAGCTTACCTTTTGGTGATTAACATATTTCAAATATAGAGACTAAATGTGGAAAACTTGTGCAAAATATATACTTACGTACGTATAAACCATTAAGAACTTCTAAATAAAAAATATCGGGTGCATCCCAGTTTGGACATCAAGTAATTATACTCAGTGGCTAAAGGCTGGAAATTTAAGACTTAACATCAGATCGTATTTACCAGGTTGCCCAAGTGGGATGCACCCAAAATATCTCCATAAACATTCTCCCCCCAATCCCCTATTCTCTATTCCTCAGACTCCTTAGAAGGTGGTTGTTGAAACACTTGATAAATGTAATATGTTGCCATAGGGATTACAGTAGCCGCAATTAACAGCCCGACAACCCAAGCCGTAGCATTACCTTGATCTGTTTCTTCCGCTTTGGTAAATGTTCCTTCTACCTTGACCGTTTCTATTACCTGTGGTGGACCTGGATCTGGTTTACCAGACAAAACAGCAACCAAGCGATCGCTCACATCCAAAAATCCTTGGTTATATTTATTACCACCACGTAAGGCTGCACCCAATGTTTCTTCAGCCACACTTTGGGCGATAGAATCAGTCAACAGAGACTTAACTTTATCCCCACTAATCACAGCAGTACCATTACTAACAGTGTCAATCAGTAATAATGCTTGGTTAGCTTGCTCTGCTGCTGTGGGAAACCATTTACTAAATAATCCCTTCGCAAAACTTTCCGGTGTTTCCCCGTAGTCGAGACGGTGAATAGTCACAATTCTGGCTTCATTACCAGTTTCCTGAGCCAAATCCTTGAAAGCCTTACTAATCTGACCTTCATTCAATCGGCTAATCACATCAGCTTGATCTAAAATCCAAGTATCTGCCGTCAGACCGGGTATTTGGTATACACCAGTAGCAGAAGCAGGTAAAATAAACAGTGAAGTCGCCATCATCATTACCAAGACAGGTAAAATGAGACGAATAAGGTATCTTTGGTTACTAAATAATTGCTTGAGTAACTGTTGCATGGGATGAATCCTTAAACAGACTTGCAATCAAAATACTACAGAATTAGGGAACAGGGAACAGAGAACAGGGAACAGGGAAGAATTATTATCAGTTTCTTTACTTCCTAGTTGGATCTCCTCTATCATCGGGCGGGATATGTGCCTTGATGCGATAATATGAAATTTAATAAAAGTAAAAAAATCTTTGTTTTAGAGAAAGATCATGACAACTTCTACTGCCTTTGACTTAGTAGCACTAAATCAGCAATTTGAAACCGCAAGTCCTACAGAAATCTTAGCTTGGTCTGTTCAGAATATCCCCACCGGACTGGTACAAACTAGTGCCTTTAACGTTGATGACATCATCTTGACACACATTTTCTATAGCGAACTCAAGCATCCTGTTCCTGTCATTTTCCTGGATACCCTCTATCACTTCCCCCAAACCCTAGAATTGGTTGCTAAAGTCAAAGAAATCTATAACCTAGATTTACAAACCTATAAAACACCAGACGTAGATAGCCGTGAAGCCTTTGCTGCTAAATTCGGTGAAGCCCTCTGGGATACAGATATTGCTAAATTCCACGACATTACCAAAATTGAACCACTTTTACGAGGTTTAGACGAACTCAACACCGTCGCTTGGATTACTGGTCGCCGTCGTGATCAAGCCGTGACTCGTGCTACCATGCCTGTATTTGAATTAGATGGTAAGGGAAGATTAAAAATTAATCCCCTAGCTACCTGGACACGCAAACAAAGCTGGGCCTATGTAGCCGAACATAAAGTAATTTACAACCCTCTCCATGACCAAGGTTATCCCAGCATTGGCGACGAACCCATTACCACCAAAGTAGCTGACGGTGAAGACGAACGCGCTGGACGTTGGCGCGGTAGTGAAAAAACCGAGTGTGGAATTCACATTTAGTTAGTTGTCAGTGGTCAGTTGTTAATGGTCACTTGTTAATGGTCACTTGTCAGTCAGGATAATCGCCGTTTCGTTAGGATAGCGAGAGGTTCTTTAAATGAAACTAGACATTAGTTACGAAGAGCTTATATACGAAATCTTTTAACCAGCAAAGAAGTAAATAAGCTCAAACCAATCATTGATGAACTTTCTCCCAAGTTAAACGCCTATCTTAACTCCATTGGCAATATTTCACAAAAAAACTCTGACAACTGACAACTGACAAATTATGAAAATCCTCCATCTTTCAGATATCCATATTGGTAGCGGTTTTTGTCACGGACGGATTAATCCAGCCACAGGATTAAATACCCGGTTAGAAGATTTTATCAAGACATTATCTTTGTGTATTGACCGGGCGCTGGCCGATCATGTAGATTTAGTTTTATTTGGTGGTGATGCTTTTCCCAATGCCACACCTGCACCTTATGTGCAAGAAGCCTTTGCTAATCAATTTCGCCGTTTAGTTGATGCAGATATCCCCACGGTGTTATTAGTGGGAAATCATGACCAGCATTCCCAAGGTTGGGGAGGTGCTAGTTTAAATATTTATCGAACTTTAGGTGTACCAGGGTTTGTGGTTGGTGATACCTTAACTACTCATCGCATCTCTACCCGAAATGGAGACATCCAAATAATTACACTCCCTTGGTTAACCCGTTCCACTTTGATGACTCGTCAAGAAACGCAGGGTTCTTCTCTAGCGGAAGTTAATCAATTACTAACAGAACGCTTACAGATAGTTATAGAAGGAGAAATTCGCCGTCTTGATCCAGAGATACCCACGGTGCTGTTAGCCCATTTAATGGCTGATAATGCCACTTTAGGAGCAGAACGTTTGTTAGCAGTGGGGAAAGGGTTTACTTTACCTTTATCTTTATTAACTCGATCATGCTTTGATTATGTGGCTTTAGGTCATGTTCATAAACACCAAAATTTAAATAAATCCAATGATCCACCAGTGATTTATCCAGGTAGTATTGAACGGGTGGATTTTAGCGAGGAGAAAGAAGACAAAGGTTATGTAATGATAGAATTGGAAAAGGGGAAAGTGAATTGGGAATTTTGTCCCTTAGCGGTGCGGGTATTTCGGACAATTGAGGTAGATTTATCTAAACAGGATGATCCTCAAAAAGCATTATTAAAAGCGATCGCTAAACATGATATTCAAGATAATGTGGTGCGATTGATTTACAAATTGCGGTCAGAACAATTGGATTTAATTGATAACTCCTCCCTCCACCATACTTTAAGCATAGCGCACACTTATACCATTCAAGCCGAACTAGTTAGTCAGTTAGCCAAACCCCGCATTCCTGAATTAACAGCTAGTAGCAGTATTGACCCCATGGCAGCTTTGAAAACTTATTTAAATAATCGAGAAGATCTAATAGATATTGCCCCATCTATGTTAGAAGCAGCCCAAAATTTATTAACAGATGATCAAGAAACTTTGTTAGTATTACAGGAGAAAATCAAAAATTAAGATAGCAGATTAGACTAATATTTTTATCTTAGGCTAAAACTCTCTTTGCACAAACTGTACAACTTCCCAGCGGTTTAACGAAATCATTGTTCTCAAAGCCCATTCACCCGGCTCTGGTATTTTGGCTTTAGTTGCTACCAAAGCTATATTAAGGTTAAGAAAATAGATAAAATTTGCTTTCTACTGGGAATGGGTAAGATGTGTTTAATAGACAACTGACAACTGACCAGTTTTAAATTGTACAATGCAACTGTGACGTGAATCTTGTCTAGATTGGGCGTTTAAATATATATTCATGAGTATTTCCACTTCCGTGCTGAGTGATTTACTAAAGTCACTTCCCCATCTGCGACCCCAGTTATATTTTAAGGCTTCACTAACCGCGCTCTCCCATGCCATGGAAGATCAAGTGTTGGCGGCTACCTTAGACCGTCCCCTGATCATTGCTAGTTTCCAAAAGGAGCGATTTTATCGGCAAGAAGCCCATCGCTATCAACGACTTGCGGAAAAAAGTAATCAAATATATGTATTATCTGCACCGGAAACGGAGTTTGCTAATAGCTCGGAATACTATGAAAAAGTCGCTTTTGAGCCTGATGACGCTTTAACTCAAGAATGGCATTTACTAGTATTAGCTGAAAATTATGCTACTTGCTTGATATGTCGAGAAAGCCTGAGTTCTCTGTCCAGAAATAAACATATCCCAGAGATGATCCCTAGTTTGGATATGGATACAGCGCGAAGATTTGAGGGAATTTGGACATCGGAAAAAGGGGTATGCTTAAAAGCCGCACAACTTTTATTAGATAGAATTCATGTTTATCGGCCAGATTTAGCGGGTAAAGTTGCTGAAGTGAAGCAGCGATTTAAGATTGAGGAATCAATAAATAAGTCAAGAGTGAATTCTAGTCATGAATATGTTGGTGATATTGATACAGACCCATTTGTGCAGAGGTTGGTGACATATCTGCAAGCTAGTCAGTATAAGCTGCATAAAGCCTATCGTTCCATTACGGCTCAAGCCCGGAAAGAACGGTTGGTAAATTCCATTAGTACAGCAATTAGGCGATCGCTTGATCCACGAGAAATTCTCCAAGTTGCGGCTCAGGAGTTAGGAGAACATTTAGAAGCCTGTCGGTGTCTGATTTATCGCGCCCAAGCTACAGATGCGAAAGCCATCATTGAACATGAATTTTTGAACTCTCATGTCACATCTGTACTGGGGCAAAGTTGGGAGTTAGAAAATAATCCGCTATTTCAGCAGGTACTAAAACAGCTTGAGGGGGTATGTGTAGACGATACCCTGGTAGACTATAAGGTCAAGAAATCACCAGCCTTATCGTCAATTGTGAAGCAGTTTGGTGTGCGTTCTTGGTTAATCGAACCTGTATTATATCAAGGGCGACTACTGGGAATTGTGGAGTTACATTATTGCTATTTTCCCACTCATGAATGGCAATCTGGGGAGTTAGACTTAGTAAAAGCGATCGCCACCCAAATTGGTGCAGCCCTGATTCAAGCGGAATCTTTTGCCAATTTAGAAGAATTAAATCAGCAACTAGAAGCTTTAGACCGCACCCGGAGTAACTTAATTGCCATTACTGGCCATGAACTCCGCACCCCTCTATCCACCATTCAAGTTTGTTTAGAAAGCTTGGCTACTGAACCGGATATGCCTTGGGAATTGCAACAGGTAATGCTGAGTACAGCCCTTTCCGACTCCGAAAGAATGCGGAAACTGGTACAAGACTTTTTAACCCTTTCTAACTTAGAAAGTGGCCGGGTAGAATGGCATCCTGAATCATTAACCATCCAAGAATGTATAGATTTATCCCTCAGTCGCTTACGGACACGTTCTAGCCAAGAAAAGATCCCTAAAATCAAAACTCAAATTTCCGCAAACTTACCCTTAGTCAGGGCTGATGGTGATTGGTTAGTGGAGGTATTAGCCAAACTTGTCGATAATGCTTGTAAATTTACTCCCTCTTCAGGAGAGATTACTATTAAAGCCATTACCAATGGTCAGGAGATGCTAGAAGTCACCGTATCCGACACAGGGCGAGGAATTGAACCCAATCGCCTAGAAATCGTTTTTGACCGCTTTTACCAAGAAGAAGGGGCATTACGGCGAACAACCGGAGGTACTGGATTGGGTTTAGCAATTTGCCGGCAAATTGTCAATGGCTGGGACGGAAAAATTTGGGCTGAGTCTACAGGTAAAGATCAAGGCAGTCAGTTCCATTTTACAATTCCCATTGTGCATGGCAGCCAGGAAAATAATTAATTGACAACTAACAACCAACTAATTACTAAAAACTGTTACAGTCTATAACGCGATCGCAACATAAATCCAGTTCCAATGTTAGTATGCCCTAAAAACCTCCAAGAGACAGTTTATGGCAACTTTGACTGGAAAAACCCCAATCTTTGGTGGCAGCACTGGCGGACTA
Source organism: Anabaena sp. UHCC 0187 (assembly GCF_009712035.1). GTDB lineage: Bacteria > Cyanobacteriota > Cyanobacteriia > Cyanobacteriales > Nostocaceae > Dolichospermum. Next base: position 757,244 of record NZ_VILB01000011.1, read on the forward strand.
CTCAGCAAAGCTGATGTAGAAGAAAAGTACGCTATCACCTGGACTAGTCCCAAAGAGCAAGTGTTTGAAATGCCCACTGGTGGCGCGGCTAAAATGGTAAAAGGCGAAAACCTACTTTACATTGCTCGCAAAGAGTACGGTATTGCTTTAGGCGCACAACTTCGCAAATTCAAAATCACCGATTACAAAGTTTACCGCATTCTCCCCGGCGGCGAAACCACCATGATTCACCCTGCTGATGGCGTATTCCCTGAAAAGGTAAATGCTGGACGTTCTATGGTGCGTCACGTACCCCGCAGAATCGGTCAAAACCCCAATCCTGCACAAATCAAATTCAGCGGTAAAGCTACTCACGACGCTTAATCGTTAAATAGTAGTTAATGGGTAATGGGTAATGGGTAATGGGGAAAAAGGACAAACTTTGCCCCCTTACCCATGACAAAAAACTTGTTCTTAATTTTTAAGTGTTAATTTTTAATTATTTATGATTTTCCCCGATTTCAACCAGTTTCAAAAGCTTGCTGTTCAAGGTAATTTTGTGCCAGTGTATCAGGAATGGATAGCCGACCTGGATACACCTGTATCTGCTTGGTATAAAGTTTGTGCAGATCAACCTTATAGCTTTTTGCTGGAATCGGTGGAAGGCGGAGAAAAGTTAGGACGTTATAGTTTATTGGGTTGTGATCCTTTGTGGATTTTGGAAGCCAGGGGGGATAAAACTACCCAAACCCATCGAGATGGTGATCAACAAGTTTTTACAGGTGATCCGTTTACAGTTTTATCTGAATGTTTAGCACCTTATCACCCAGTAAAATTACCAGAATTACCTTCAGGAATTGGCGGTTTATTCGGGTTTTGGGGCTATGAATTAATTAATTGGATTGAGCCGCGTGTACCAATTCATCCTCAAGATGAGCGAAATATCCCTGATGGGTTATGGATGCAGGTAGACCAATTATTAGTTTTTGACCAGGTAAAACGGAAAATTTGGGCGATCGCCTACGCAGATTTACGGGATACAGCCGGGTTAGAGGTAGCATATCAAAAGGCGAGCGATCGCATTCAGGAAATGGTCAGGAAGCTATCTTTACCCCTAGCACCAGAAAACACCAAATTAGCTTGGAAAGCCCCCGGAAACAAGCCTAAAGCGGGAATAGAGGACTATATCAGCAACTTTACCCGCCCAGAATTTTGCGCCAGTGTGGAAAAAGCTAAAGCACATATCAAAGCTGGTGACATTTTCCAAGTTGTCATTTCTCAACGCTTATCCACAGAATATACAGGTAATCCCTTCGCCCTGTATCGTTCTTTGCGGCAAATCAATCCTTCGCCTTACATGGCTTATTTTAACTTCCAAGACTGGCAAATTATCGGTTCTAGTCCCGAAGTCATGGTCAAAGCTGAATGCAATGATGAAGGGGAAATTATCGCTACAGTCCGTCCCATTGCGGGAACTCGACCCAGAGGAAAAACTACAAAGGAAGATGCAGCTTTAGCCGCTGATTTACTCCAAGACCCCAAGGAAATCGCCGAACACGTCATGTTAGTAGATTTAGGACGCAATGATTTGGGGCGGGTGTGCAGTAGCGGTAGTGTGAAGGTTGATGAATTAATGATTGTTGAACGCTACTCTCATGTAATGCACATTGTGAGTAATGTGGTGGGTAAGTTAGCACCTGGTAAAACTGCATGGGATTTACTTAAAGCGTGCTTTCCTGCGGGGACTGTCAGCGGTGCGCCTAAAATCAGGGCGATGGAAATAATTAATGAAATAGAACCAAGTCGCCGGGGTGTATATTCTGGTGTGTATGGATATTATGATTTTGAAGGACAATTGAATAGTGCGATCGCCATCAGAACTATGGTATTACATAATCAGACGGTTACTGTCCAAGCTGGTGCAGGTTTGGTGGCTGATTCTGACCCGGAAAAGGAATATGAGGAAACTCTGAATAAGGCTAGAGGTTTGTTGGAAGCTATTCGTTGTTTAAGATGAGTTTCGCGCAATCTCTCTTAGAGATCCCGAAGGGTAGGCGCAAAGGAGCAAAGACGCAAAGTTTAAGAGTTTGATAGTTTGCGTGGTGTAGCCATTTTTTCTCTCTCGTAGAGGAATTAATGGTTTGCTTAATATCGCTTATGCAATAGAGATAGTTCTTCCTCGTCAATTATAACTATACCGGATTTTTCGGTGTCTGTCAATAGGTTTAACTCTTAAAATGCGAAAATATTTTTTTTAACTAAGTTTATATGGAAAGAATTAAATTTAATACGTTTAATTCATGAGAGTTTAATAGGTACTTTTCTGTAAAAACTTTGTTTCTGATTTCTTCTAAGCTATAACTCCTAAATACCACAAAGGGGAATTCTTGATAATTATGACCTATTGGTAAAACGTTACCGACAGGATATAATGACCGAATGTAAGTGGATAAAATATCTTTAAACCGTTGATCTTCTGGTTCTTCAATGTCACTTTCAAAGTATTCTTTCATCACTTTACCACTAATAAACGCAAATAATGGTAAAGCGTAATATTGATCATTGTGTTGACTTTTCTGGATAAAGTTCTGGGTTTTTGGTGGTGCGTTTCTAAGTCTTTCAACTAATTCTATCGCATTTTTAACTGCATAAGTGAGGCTTTCTGGATAAATTTTGCTTCTACTAATGGTTTTGAGATTCTCCCATAATTCTTTATTTGCATATTTTTCAATATTTAATAATCGCATTTGATAAAATTCTTCAATATTTTTACTGGGTATTATTAATAAACCACCGCTAATATAACCTAATTCTAGTGGTTTAAAATCGAGTAATTTATCGAAGGTTTTCGCAACTTCTAAAAATTTGTTATTGAAATTTTCCCTCAGAGATAAATAACTTTCTTCTGTAGTTTTTTGTACCACAAAATCACCATCTCCCATGATTTTTTCTAAATTAATATAAGCGTGTTTTAGTGATTGATGACTTTTGTGGATATTATATTCTTTTTTGAGTTGGTTAATCAGGTTTGCGATTTGACTAGAAAAGGTTTCTCCCGCAGCTAAAACAGATTTTCCTCCAATGGGAATTAACAGATATTTTTTCCTCCCAATTATTCCATAACCTTGAATTCTCGTCATAATTGATGCTTTGAGAATTAGGAGGATATTTAATAAACTCAAAACACTTTCTTGTACAGAGAGTTGAGAGTCATCTTGATAATAAATTGAACGTTCAGCTAAATAGAAAGTTAGATATTTATCTTGACTATCTATGATATCATTTCCCCTTCCTCTATAAATTACTTGAATTATTTCCATGAGGTTTTTTTCAATTTCAAACTTGGGTATTTCTACCAAGATGTGTTTGGCTTTAGGGAAAGATAAACCGCGACTTCCTGAAGCAGTCATAAAAATGACTTTGACAATTTCTTGATATTTTTTGATTTCTTGTTTTTCTTGTTCAGATATATTTGCGTGTATTTCTAAGTAATGGATATTTTTGGTAAAGTTGTCTTTCCCTAATTTTAGTTGAATTTTATCAATGAGTTCTGCTAATTTGGGTTTATTTTGGATATAAACTATCAATTGTTCAACTTCGGATTTTTGAAAGAGATTTTCAATATCTTTGAGAATTTGTTCTTGGACTTTTTTTTCTAAATTAGATTTATCTCTAATTTTTGCTTTATCAGTAAATTTACAAGATTCAATAATAATTTGATAATTGATAGTTAAACTTTTAGCTGGGTAGGTATTAGTATTAATGATAATAGCGGGTAAATTGTTAAATGTGAAAGGTTCTACTGACAAAGGTTGGATATTTGCTTCTGCTTGACGAAAAAAGACTTTATTCGGTTCGGGGGTAGTATCTTCTAAATGTTGACGGATGACATTTTTATCAACTATAGAAGCATCAGCAACAATGATTTTAGTGTTAAAACCATTTTCAGGTTTTGTTAACTCGTAACGCTTAACGATTTTTTGAATTCCATCTAAAAATTCTACTCCTCCTTCATCTCCAGTAATTTCATCTATCATAATAAATAGATGTTTAATGCGACGAGAAATATTTTGCATTTTTGCTGGAAAAACTTTACTTTCTCTTTCATTATATGCGTCACGAAAGATTTTAGTGAGATGTTTTAAAGTATCCCCATAGTCTGTTTTTTTCAATGACTGTGTGGAAGCGGTAGCAATAATCTGGTTATATTTTTCACAGCTAATCAGATTATATAAACCTTCACAAATACTATTTAATACTCCTTTGGTTTTTTGTCCAATATCTTGAAATGTATCTTCGGTAATATGTTCAAGTCTGTCTTTACGTCTGGCTTTTCTTTCCACATTTTCACTATTAAGAAAGTGAACTCCTCCTAAATTAAAATCATCTTTATGTTGGTTTGAGGTATATGCGACGGAACATTTACCAAAATTATCTTGAATTAAATTACTGTGAGTATTGATAGCGAAAATTCTGTCATCAATTAATTTCCCATTTTCCTGATCTTTGAATTTTTCAATGATGTCAAGATTGACTTGTTTGCGGGGACTGACATAAAATAAAAGAAAACCATCATCTTTATATTCTTTGAAAAAATCTACAATAGCGGTAGTTTTTCCAATTCCCGGATTTCCAGTTAGGAAGATATAGGTATTTTCGGAAAGGAGATATTTTTTAATTAGTTGATTATGCGCTTGTCGGAAGTTGGGATTTCCGGTTAAATTTAAAGTAGATATTAACTCTGGAGGTACTATAGCGACGGAGTTATAAAAATCAGTAATTTGTTCTGTGTAAGCTGGTAAGATATTGATGGTATTGGGAGTAATTTCTAGAAGTGAGTTAACAAGTTCCTTTCCTTGATTAAAGCTAGTAAAAGCAGCACGTTTAATTCTATCGAGAACTTTTTTACGGGCGCTGGTAATTTCTTCAGAACTGCTATCATATTTATAGATTTGATAACAGGTTTGGAAAATATCGAGATTTTCTGCTTGAATGGAAATAGTATTGAATGAGCGATCGCTATATCCAACTGCATTACATACCAACTGTGATATATTGGGGATAATTGCGGTTTTTTCGAGAAACTGACAAAAGCTATAAATATAACCAGCAGCTTGAATTAATTTCGCGCTTTCCTTATCTTTAGATTTAAAAGCTGTAAAATATTCCTTTAAACTGGGAGAAAAATCTAAACCCAAAGATTCGGTATCAATTCGCAAACTAGAAAACACACTTTTAGAACGAATATAATTAACATCTCGCATTAATAACCGGCGAATAATTTCCACATAATCAATATTTTCCATATCTTCATCAGTGTGGATAGAAAATACCGATAAATCAAGACATAAAACCCGATATTTACGTCGGTATTTGAGCAAAATCAAAGTATCTGCGTTGAGAAAATCTCCTTTACTTTTATATATGTCAATATGATCAGAAACATTTTCTAAATTTTGAAGCTGGGAAAGAACATCTTTGAACCATTGTTTATGATTAACTTCATGAGTACCGATGCTGTTATCTCCATTGAAACAACATTGATAATATATAATTTCTAAATGTCGGAAATTTTCCTTTTGATCACATCCAATAGATTTGAGATATTCCTGAAAGAAATTTAAACCACATAAAAAACCTTTTTGAACAAAAAATTGACACCAAGTATCAGCTATCTCTCTTTCTAATTTGCTGACAACTTTCCTAACTATGGTTTTTCTGATTTCCGAAAATTTGAGATTTTCAAGTTCATCATGATATAAGTTACCAAAATTATTTTTGATTTGGTTTTTGTGAAGATAAGATAAGACTCCAATATTAAATCCTACCTCAAATAATCTTCCTAAATCATCCGCTATTTTTGCTGACATCTTTTTTCCCTGTAGTCAGGACTTTAGTCCTGATTTTAATAAGTTTGAGGACTGAAGTCCTCACTACGGACTATTCTGGTTTTGCGAGTATTTCTTTGATATAAGTTAAAAATGCTAAGGAGTTAAAATCAGCTTTGACTCTGCTATGTTTGAATAACGCAAGTTGACTAACTGATTCATCTCCAATTAGATTTTGATATGGATCTAATTTAAGTTGAATGTCTCTCGATTTTTCATAGCGAGAAAAATGAAATAAGGTTAAACATTGAAGAATTTCATTTTTTAAATCACTTTGATTAGAAATTAGTCCTTTTCTGATATCTTCGTCATCTAAAATACCATCGTAAATGTTTAATAGTGTTGCGTAAGACATGACTCCGTTATAATTATTCTCTTTGGAAAGTGCGATTCCATTAAATAAGTTGAAAAAGACTACAGATTGTTTATTAGGATCTTCCGCTAATTCAGTCAGTTCAATGGTATCTTGAATATATAATGATGTTGATGTAAATGATGTGAGTTTAACTGCGTAGTATTTCTCAAAGAACATGGGATAAATTTTGATGTCATGTCTTTCTTTTTTCAATGCGGTAATTACGCTTTTCGACATAAAAAATAGTTCATCATCTTTTGCTGTTTGGGTAATATGTAATGTGCTGCTGTAGGGAACTTTTGCTATATAAATAAAGTGTCTATATCCTTGCTTGTATAATTTGTCTACGTTATCAACTACCACTGTGGGGTATTCAAACATCTCCTCATGATCATTATAGTTTTCTGAGAAAGTTTTAAAAAGCTGAAATCTCACACTTTGCGATTCTATCTGTAAAGTCACAATTTCCCCCATGAGGTTAGATTTTTTGACTTTTGTTCCCCATTTGCTATCACTTTCTCGACTGGAAACTACGATAATTGCAAGTTTATCAAGTTCCTGAAATTTAAATTTATCAGGTTTTAGTAACTTGAATTTTTTGGGAACAACTGAATATAAGGAACTGAGAACATTAGGAATTTTAAATTTAGCTTTTTTTGCAAAGTCGCTAATAACTATTCCCTGTTCATTACTACGATATCCGTCATTAAATAAGTGAGATAATACCGCAGTTAGCGAAACTATAAACTTTTCTATTGGTGCGTTATCGGTTTTCTCTTTCAGATGTACTCTCAAAATAGGAATAAATAATTTTGTCTGTTTCTCGAATAAGACGTACAAACAAATATACGCAAGTAAGCTATAGGTAATTTTGTAAATCAGTTCTTGATGTGTTTCTAGTTTTTGAGTTTCTAACCGATAGGGAAAAATTATCAAGTTACGATTTTGTAAATTTGTGCTATAAAATTCACTGCATTTTTTATCTTCCATTGGTAAAAATACCACGGGTAAAACTCCAATACCATTGGGAATATCATATTCCATGCTAAAGGTTTCTTTATCTTCAGTCTCTAAAAAATGAATTTCGCTGATTTTCATATTTGCTTTGAGACTGACAAGGTAGTTTGTCTGTGCGTTTGCGTTTCCCAAATTGATATATTTTAAACAATCTTTGAAATTTTCTCGCAAAACTGATTTAAATAATGTGTCTCTATCGTTAATAGTATTCATATCGGTTTCTAAAATACTATTCTTGACGGAGATATGTAGAGGATATTCTCTACTAGGAAATGGTGTTTCTCTTTTAATGAGGTTTGTTAAAACTTTTTTAAGTACATCTATTTTTTGTTGAACATTATATAATGTAAAACCTTTTAATAAATTTCTAAATAATTTTTTCTTAGCTTCATCATCATTACCTTTCAATATTGGTAATACGCTTTCTTTGAATTTATGAATAGGTTCATATCCTAACTCATCTTGAATATTGTAATTTTCTGCTTGAGGATTTTGATTAGATGCGAATAGAAAATAATACAAAAATGCGAGTTTAAGAACTTTATTCACAAAGGTAAATTTTCTTGATTCATCTGCAATTTCTGTTTGATGTTCTTTGCTATCTGGATTCAACAGATTGAGATTATAATCAAAAACACTTTTACCTCCATCATTTTGCACTTTTCCATCAAACTTTAACTTTAAACCAAATATAAATTCTATTTTTTCTCGATTTTGATCTTCTGTTTCTCCTAAATAACCTTCAATGATGGGAATAATCGGTAACATATCATAAGCTTCACTGCGAGAAAACATGGTTTGGTAATTAACTTGTATTCCCCCATAATTAACTATATATTCACCATCTGCTTGATTGGTATCATTGATATAATCATCTAATATTTTCAATCTTCTGATTAAATCTTCTAAATATATCTTACCTTTAGAGTTATCATCACTGGCTTTTTCATCAATGTTTTCTGAGAGAAATTCTAAATATTTAATTTTTGCGAGTTTTTTCAGTTTCCCTAATGTTTCTTGGTTAACTAGGTTTTGTAACCGATAAATATCAGAGTTGGGATTTTCTGTTAAATTATCTAAAATATCTTCTAAATCTTCTATATCTCTAGAGTTAGTAAATTTTGTATCAATAAAATTATTAATTCCTGTTAATAATACAGCAGGAAAATCACGGGGTTTCTCTACGGAGATTTTAACTTTATGGGCTTTTAGTAGTTGTTTTTGTTTGCTATCGCTTTTTTTAACAGTTAACCGTTGCTTTTGTAGTTTTTGATATTCTGGAAAGTTATAACTAAAGTCTAATTTAGATGGTTGGTTGGAAATTTTTAATGTCTGTAAATCGGTAATTAGTTGTTGAATAAATTGAAATCTATCTATTGATTGATTTTGAGAAATAGCCGCTGTTAAATATCCCTGAATACAAGCACTAATTTCTTTAATTTGTTTAACAAATGTCTCTTGAGAACCGGAACTAAAATTTAGAGTAGCAGCACGTACTGATCTCTCATTTCCTAAAGGATTATATGGTTGTAAATTAATAACTTCATTAACTACTTGATTAACATTAACCAATACCCGTTGATTGTCTTTAGAGATGGTAAATAGTTGCTTTTGCTTTAAGACTTGTAAGACTTTATTTAATAAATCAGTATAATCCACATTGGCTAAGTCTGGATTTATTGTTATTTTGTTCATTTGCACCCTTAATAGTTGTCTCTAAAATTACTTACTATGAATAATAAGGCTTTGCGTCTTGACAAGTCAAGATAAAATAATAATAAAAATACCCGACCTCTCGAAGAAGTCGGGAATCTATTACACCAAAGCTGCTACCTTCCCCAGCAACCCCTCAAACAAGCGCAAACCGTCGCTATTACCTAACGCGGAATCTGCTGCTCTTTCTGGATGTGGCATCATCCCCAAAACATTACCTTGAAGATTGCAAATCCCCGCAATGTTGTTGAGTGAACCGTTGGGATTTTCTTGATAACGAAATAAAACTTGTCCGTTGGCTTCGATTTCTGCTAAAGTGGATTCGTCACTGTAGAATCGCCCCTCTCCGTGAGCAATGGGTAAAGTGATGATTTCCCCTTCAGCATAACCATGAGTCCAAGGTAAATTATTACGCTCAACTTTCAAGGGAGAGCGATCGCAAATAAAGTGCAAATCTTGATTTCTAGCCAATGCCCCAGGTAATAAACCAGCTTCAGTTAATACCTGAAACCCGTTGCAAATACCGATGACAAATTTACCTTGTTGTGCATGGTTAATGACTTGCTGCATCACAGGAGAGAAGCGAGCGATCGCTCCACAACGCAAATAATCCCCGTAACTAAAGCCACCAGGGACAATCACCACATCTATATCACTAATATCCGTCTCTTGATGCCAAATCATGCGCGTTGGTTGTCCTAGCAAGTCCCTAGTCACATAGGCAACATCACGATCACAATTAGAACCTGGAAAAACTAAAATACCAAATTTCATTGTTTGTCAGTTGTCAGTTGTCGGTTGTCGGTTGTGGAAGAACAGGGAGTAGGCAAAAGGCAAGAGTTTTCCCTCTTACCAATTACCAATCACCAATTACCAATTACCAATTTCAAAATACGCCAGTTTGTGATTCTACCTCAATCAAATCAAAGCGATAATTTTCAATTACCGGATTTGATAACATTTGGTCACAGATTTGATTTAAATCTCGACGCGCTTTCATCTCATCAGGTGCGACAATAGTTAACTCAATGTACTTACCAATTCTCACCTGTTCCACGTTGTCGTATCCCATTTGTTTGAGGCCAGATTGTACAGCCACACCAGCAGGATCTAAAACTGAAGTCCGAAGTGTCACGAAAATTTTAGCTAAATATTTTATTTGCACAGGCTTTTTGCTGAATGCTGCGATCGCTATACTATAACTTTATGTTCCAACTGAGTGAAAATATAATTAGGATTTAGCAATGTAGGAGTAATTCATGAATTACCCCTACCATAGATACAAATTTAACAAATATTTATGAGAGCCATACACACCCGTAGTCAAGAACGGATTTTAAACCTGTTACAAAATCTTAAACAAGGTATTTCTGCCCAAGATATTTACGTAGAATTACGTAATCTCAAACAAAGCATGGGTTTAGCAACAGTTTACCGTTCCTTGGATGCTCTCAAATTAGAAGGCTTAGTGCAGGTAAGAACTTTGGCCAATGGAGAAGCCCTGTATAGCTTAATACAGCAGGACAAACATCATCTAACTTGCCTACAATGCGGTATTTCCATTCCTATTCATCAATGTCCTGTCCATGAACTCGAAAACCAATTACAAACCAGCCATCAATTTAAAGTTTTTTATCACACCTTAGAGTTTTTTGGACTATGTACAAAATGTCAAGTTAAGGCTTGAGGTAGAAAGTAGGAATAAGGAAGAAGAAACTATTTAATTTTTGGGAAATAGAGGCTTGGGATCAGGAGCATGATCTGAAACAATAGAACGAATACCTTCTAAAGTAGCGGGAATATTCCGGGGGTCCATGAACATGACCTTGCTGCTATCGCTTTTACCAATAGTAGTCCCCATATCCAGATAACTCAAAGCCAACAGCACTTCCACAGCTTTTTGAGCATCAGGGTTAGCTTTGATTTTTTGGGCAATAATTTCTGCTGATTCAGCGATCGCTTGCGCCTTTAAAACCTGTTGTTGGCGTTCTGCTTGCGCCCTAAGCACGATTGATTTTTGTTCAGCTTCTGCCTGCATAATTACCGATTTTTGTCGGGCTTCTGCGTCCAAAATTTGGGCATCTGCCTTACCCCTAGCACTATTCACAGCCGATTCTCTATCGCCTTCCGAAGTTAAAATAGATGCGCGTTTGCGTCGTTCCGCTGACATTTGCAATTCCATTGACTCCCGCACCGCTTGAGAAGGAATAATATCTCTTAACTCAACCCTCGTTACCTTTACACCCCAAGGATCAGTAGAAACATCCAATTCCTGTAATAACAATTCATTAATTTGAGTTCGGGCAGTAAAAGTTTGATCTAACTCCAATTGTCCCATTTCCGAGCGAATTTGAGTCAACACCAAATTCACCATAGCTGATTGCAGATTCTCCACCTTATAGCGGGCTTTTTCCATATCTACAATCCGCCAGTAAACCACAGCATCTACCTCAATGCCGACATTATCGCGGGTGATACACTTTTGAGGAGGAATATCCAAAACCTTTTCCCGAATAGTTTCTTCATAGATAACTTTATCAACAAAGGGAATCACAAAATTTAGCCCTGGCTGCATTTTCTTGTTATAACTACCCAGCCTTTCCACCAAAGCTTCATTTCCCTGATTGACAACACGCACAGATCCAGCAACAGCAGAGCCACCAAGTGCTAAAACGATGAGTAAAAAAAACTGTTCCATAATAATTTTCTCCTTATTTGCAGATATTCACCAATAACAACTAACTCAAAAAATGATCTGGCATGACAATTAAAGTTGTTCCCTCCCTTCGCACCACATAAACAATTTGCTGAGGTGGTAAAGTGATTTTGTCATCATCACATTTTGCTCGCCAAGAGTTACCCTCGTATAGTACCCTGCCCACGTGACCTGGTAAAATTTCCGTTAAAGTTTCCCCGATGACTGCATCTTGAATTTTTGATTTCCGTCGTCGTGGTTGCAAAAACCGACGGGAAAGGATAATTAGAATTGTGGATAATAACAACCAAGCTGCAACTTGTATCCACAAATTACTCAGACCCAGGTAAGATAAAAGTCCCACCATCAAAGCACTAATGCCCATCATGAAAGCAACAAAAGCCGATGGTAAAAAAAGTTCCGTTAAACACAGAACCGAACCCGCTAACAGCCAAATTAAACTAAAACTTGGCATAACGCTTTTCCCTTACAATGAATTTACTCATACCAATATTATGTGAGGCTGAACAGAATCATGAAATCCATTAATTCATCCATCCTTATTTGCGTTTATCTGCGTTTATCTGCGGTCAAATATTCTTAAAACCTTATTCCCTCCTGTTTCATTTTAATTTGGTATTTTAAATACACCAATACAGTGAATATTTACAGAAAAAACTAATCCTGATTTTAATTATGTTTTCTACCCAACGGGCAATTAATTGCCCAAATTCAGAATGTGATCAACCAATTAACTCTGTGGGTGACACTACTTGCGATCGCTGTGAAACTCCCCTAATTTACCGCTATCTCCGGGCAACTGGCAACCAAGCCGCACAAATTCCCCCAGGAACAAAGGTAGCAGACAGATATGAAGTCATCAAACCGCAAATTTGGCTAGATACCCAACCCGCACTATTACCAGATATCCCCGCAGAACTACCAAATATTGTTATTCCCTACCTGCGCTTATATTCAGAGCATTTGCATATACCCCAAGCCTATGGTTTTACATCCTTAGCTGAAGTAGAAGGTGATATTCTTTTACTAGAAAATGCCCCCATAGATGAAACAGGCTGTATTTACCCCACTATTAGCGACGCGTGGGAACAAGCATCTCCTGTCAGACAAGTTTACTGGTTATGGCAAATTCTCCAATTGTGGACACCCTTATCCGAATTGGGAGTTGCCCAAAGTTTGCTATTAGCAGATAATTTATGTGTGCAAGGTTGGTGTATTCGCTTATTAGAACTGCACCAAAATCCAGAAAACCCGACTTTACAAGATTTAGGTAATTCTTGGCAGCCTTGGGCGACAATAGCAAAAACTACAATTGCCGAGAAATTACAACTCATAGTTGACTTAATGCGTCAACCAGAAATTGATTTACAGATCATCAATACTCAACTCAATGAACTATTACTGACAACAGCCGCAGATTTACCTTTATATTTAACCATAGCCGGGGCTACAGATTCAGGCCCCGTTATTAAGCATAACGAAGATGCCTGTTATCCCAGTCATCCTAGAGACATAGATGATCAATTACAACCACGACTAGCAATTATTTGCGATGGTATTGGTGGCCATGAAGGTGGTGAAGTTGCCAGTCAATTAGCTTTGCAGTCTCTCAAATTGCAAATGCGGGCTTTATTGACAGAAATAGGACAACAAACAGAACTGTTAATCCCAGATTTGTTATATCAACAAATAGAGTCTTGTTTGCGAGTTGTGAATAATGTTGTTTGGTCACGCAATGATGAGCAAAAACGTCAGGGAAAGGAACGCATGGCCACAACCTTAGTCATGTCATTGCAGATACCCCAAAGAGGAGAAGAGTTAGAAAATTCTCACGAACTTTATTTAGCCCATGTTGGGGATAGTCGCGCTTATTGGATCACCCAGAATTATTGTCAACTCCTGACGGTAGATGATGATATGGTAAAACGGGAAGTAGGCTTAGGAAAAAGCTTATATCGTCAAGCATTGCAAATCCCGGAAGCTAAAGCCCTCACTCAAGCATTAGGCACAAAAGAAGCCGAATTTCTCAACTTTTCAATTCAACGATTTATAATAGAAGAAGATGGAATTTTATTGCTTTGTTCCGATGGTTTAAGCGATCGCAATTTAGTCGAACAATCTTGGCAAGATTATGCAATTCCTGTACTTACAGGTGATTTAAGAATAGAAGATGCTACTCAGGAATTAATTAAACTGGCTAATGAAAAGAACGGCCAAGATAATATATCTGTAGTGCTAACTCTTTGCCGTGTTACCCAACCATCCTCCATGGCAATTATCCCCGCACCTCCGGCGGAAATTATTCCCCCCCAACCTTTAGCTGTTCCCGATGCAGAAGCCCTAATTATAGCTACACCCATAGAAGAAACCTTAGCAGAAAGTTCTCAAGCCCTTCTAGATTTAAATCTGACGGAAGAACCCACTGCTGCACCGATAACACCATCTAGGGGTAAAGGATGGGCGCTATTTGCCGGGTTATTAGTTTTATTGCTGGGAAGTACCACTGTCGGTTTATTTGCTTGGTGGCAATTATATCCCCAATCTTTCTCACAAGTTTGTCGGCAACTTCCCCAAAAGGTCCGACAATTCTGCCCAGTCCGGGAATAATAACGCGATGTGTTGTAAAATTGGGTTTGCCATTAAATCATGCTGGATTTTGCAGTAGCCATCTATAGTTCCGTCAAAATAGCTGTGGAGATGGTTTGGGAAAAACAAAAGTTAGATACATAAGATATTATGAAAGTAGGCGATCGCGTGCGTGTTAAAGAATCAGTCGTAGTTTATCATCATCCTGAACATCGCGGTCAGGCTTTTGACATCAACGGTACAGAAGGAGAAATAGCGGCTATTGTTACCCAATGGCATGATAGACCTGTAAGTGCTAACTTTCCTTTTTTAATCCAGTTTAGTAAAAAATTTAAAGCCCATTTACGCGATTTTGAAATAGAAACCATCTAAATCACCAATTAGCGGCGACAAAACCAGGACATAATATTGAGTTCGCCGCGCATTTTTGCTAAGTCTCGACGGTTTTGGGCTGCGGTTGTGTAATACCACTCACAGTGCTGTTTAAACTCTGAACGGGCGTTAACTTCCTGGTAAAATTTCTGGGCTGTTTGATGAACACCAAAAACTTCTTCGACTTCGGGCTGAGGGACTGGGACAATATATGGTAGTTCTTGACTCATTGGTAATTAATCAATGCTAGGAGTTTCCAGGAATTTTGAATTTTGAATTGTTAAATCCATCCGCGTAACCAATAAATAAAAGTACCCAGATATTCTTTTAAAGCACCTGTGAATTGGTGTAAGTTATCAGTATCAGGTAGTAAGTTGAGAATAGCGGCTTTAGGACTGCTGACAAGTTCTTCAAGTTCACCTTGACTAACGAGAAAATCAGTGGGTGTGGGAATAACATCAATACCTTGACGGTGAAAAATTTTCAAGGATCGCGGTGTGTGCATTGCCGAAGTTATTAATAATACTTTTTTAATCTGACGTTCTGCCAAAATTTTGCTGACATTAACAGCATTATCATGGGTATTGAAAGAATTAGGTTCTTGGATAATTGCTGCTGATGGAACACCAATAGATGTGAGGATAGTTGCCATATCTGCTGACTCAGGTGAACCACTACCGCGCCAATCAATCCGGCCACCACTCAGGATAATTATAGGGGCTTTTTTCTGAAAATAGAGTTGAGCGGCATAAATTACGCGATCGCCTGCTTCACTTAAATCCACAGTTGGACGTGGCCAAATTCCTGATTTAGTTGCCCCACCTAAGACAACTATAGCTTCTGCATTGGGGATTTGGGCAGTAGGAATATTTTGCCATTCTAGGCTACGGATCATGTATTTTGCCACCCAAGCATTACTAGAAAGCAGTAATACAGCTAACGATAGAGAAATAGCTATAGTCGCAATGCGGGGACGTTTGGGCAAAGTCACTAAAGCCACTATTAAACTCACACTTGCCAATCCTAAAGGGTAAAAAAATAGTGGTAGTAATTTAGATAGATATAAGAACATAAGTAGGGCTTGCTTAATAAAGCTAAAACTTAGATATATCAAGAGTTTGAAGGTGAAAAAGGTGCAAGGAATAAGGATTGAAATTAGCAAAAACCTATCACTTGACCAGATTCAAGACTATTCTTCTCTTCTTCTAATTCTTCCTCCTGACTCCTGACTCCTTACTCCTAGCCTTCACAGATAACTTTTATGGCTTACGCCACGCTTCGCTATCAGCAAACCCTAATTACTTTTGCCAAAAGCGAAAATTGAAAGTTGAAGAACCGCGACGAAAACGCCTAGCCGGAATTCTTTTGCGTCTTTTAGCACTTCTTTCACTGGGTTGTTCTGTCTCTTCTTCTAAAACATCCTCTGATAATTGTGTTTGTGAGGTTTCCTGACTTCGCCACCAAGAAATAATCCAGCCACCACCAATCCCCGCAATCCCACCAAACAAAATACTTGTGGGTGCTGAATAACCTAAAAAAAGACAACCTAACATAAATACCAACCAGTATTTCAATCCAGCATCAATGCCATCATTGGAGGTTAGTATGGTAGATTCGGGGTGATTGTCATTGGCAGTTGTAATCACCCCCACTGTGACACCACCCATCACACCCAGAAACAAACTGAGAGGAAATGAAGCCCCAGCAATTCTGGAGATAATGAATATAAATAGCCCAAATAGTAGTTGAGAAAAGAAGTTAGGTGAAGAAGAAAAAATATCGCCTAGGAGATTATTTTTGGGTGCCATAATATTGGGAGTCAGGAGTCAGGAGTCAGGAGTCAGGAGTCAGGAAGAAGAAAGAAAAAGGAATGATTAAACAAGCTGGTTAGAAATTTTTAATTTTAATGGTGTAGGGGTTTAGCGCATTGCGCTTTACCCTGACTTACTAGACAAAAATTAAATTAATCCTGGTAATTGTGTATCTAGCGGCTGAGTTGTATCTACAACCGTTATATAAGATTGTTCTTGATCTGTAAATGGTTCAGATTGCTTGATTTGCGATGCTAATAAATCAGCAGTCGCATCAGCAATATCACCAGTGCGGTTCAGCAGGCGCTCTTTTAAAACTTCTAGGGGTGCGGTGCAATTGATAATATGTATCGGTAATTGATGCTGTGTAGCTTGAGAAATAGCTTCTGCCCGTAAATCCTGACGATCATATTTAGCATCTAAAATCACAGACCAACCTTGATTAGCCAGTATAATTCCTAATGCTAACAATCGGCTATAGGTTTTTTGCGTCATTTCCGGTGTATAGATTTCATCCCCACCTCTTTCTAATAGGGGAATTCCCGCTAAATGCTTACGCACAGCATCGGAACGCAGATGGACTGCGTTGAGTTTCCGCGCTAAATGTTTCGCTGTGGTACTTTTACCTGCACCAGACAATCCCGACATCACAATCAGTTTTCCCTGTTGAGGTTTAGTATATTCCCACGCTTGACGATAATATGCGGAAGCTGTTTTTGCTGCCTCTTCTTTCACCGCAGCCGGGATATTAGGATCATCTAATAAAAAGGAATTCACCTTCGCCCGTACATAAGCTTGACGACTTAAATATAAAGGTAATACCTGTAAACCTTCCCAATCTCCAGTTTGTTCCACGTAGGCATTTAAAAAGGCATTTCCTAAATCTTTCCGTCCTCTGGCTTCAATATCCATGACTGTAAAAGCCACATCATACATAACATCAACGAAGCGAAAAGGCTCATTGAATTCTATGCAATCAAATAGCATAATTTTGTCATGCCAAAGAGCAATATTTCTTAGGTGTAAATCACCGTGACATTCACAAATATAGTTATGGTCAATTCTGCTTTTAAATAATTCTGGATGTTGGACAAAGAAATTATCTGTATATTGTTTTGTTTCCTCAAACTGGTCTTTTGTTTGGGGGCCACCAATATAGTTTTGAGCTTGCTGATAATTCTCATCAATTGCTAACCGCACTTGGGAGACTTCCCCAAAACTGCGAATATAATCATTTGTTACTGCTTCAGCATGGTATTGAGCTACAACTCGTCCCAATTCTTCTAAGTGACTTTCCTGTAAATTTCCACTGGCAAAAAGTTCACTAAACAGGGATGATTGGGGAAATTGACGCATCTTGACTGTATATTCTACAGCTTCACCTGTTCCCCCTAAATGGTATTTTTCACCTACTAAAGTTAAAGGTAAAACTTCCAAATATAATTCACCTGCACCTCGTTGATTTAAGCGCAATTCTTCTTCACAAAAATGTTGTCGTTTTTCTAAGGTGGAAAAGTCTAAAAAACCAAAGTTGGCTGGTTTTTTGAGCTTGTAAGCATAATCCCCTGTGAGGAGGACATAAGAAATATGAGTTTGAATTAATTGAATTGGTTCTGTTACGGGATGAGGATAAAATCCTGGCTGTAACATTTGTTGGATGAAGCTGGGAAGATTTGTTTCTGTCATTTTTATTGGTGATTGGTAATTGGTAATGGGGAAATTTCTGAACTGTTTCCTGTTCTCCGTTCCCTACTATAGATAATTTTTCCACAAAAAAACCAGGGCTAACCCTGGTTCTCTTCGTTATTACAGCAGGTTGCGTAGTTAGGAGGTACAAAATCTAAATCGAAACCTACAAACCAAGCCAGTTTTACTCCTGACTCCTGACTCCTGACTCCTGACTCCTGCTGTATTACCTGAATTTTAGCCTTTAGCACCAGCAAAAAAACTTAGGTGATAAGGTGTGCCTTTGGCTGGGTGAATCTGAATTTCGCGGATTACGGTTGTACCAGTCCACTCTAATTCAGGAATACTGAGTTCTATTTCGGTTTTGTTAGCAGTAACTTGTCTGAGCAAACGTTCTACAACTTTAGCGTCAAGAACTAGAGAAATTGATTCAATTCCTTTATGACCATATAAGTTGGCGGGAATTAAGCCAGAACGGCGTAAAGCTCTGGGTTTGCTACCTTCGGGACGGGTTTTAGATTCGAGTGCGATTGCCATATAAGTTGTCAGTTGTTAGTTGTTAATTGTTAGTCGTCAGTTATTTTGCCACTGACCAATGACCAATGACTAAACTGGTGTACCATTGGGATGCAACAGTGCGCGTTTGGGACCGTGAATAGGGTCTTCTACAATGATGGTTTGATCACGACTTGCTCCCAAAGAAACAATTGCTACCGGAACTTCCATCAATTCTGCTAAGAATTTGAGATAGTCCAGTGCTTGCTTTGGTAACTCTTCCAGGGTACGACAGTGACTTGTTGGTACTTGCCATCCTGGTACGGTTTTGTAGATAGGACGACAACGGGCGAATTGACGGGCGCTAGTGGGGAAGTGTTCGCAACGTTCACCATCAATTTCATAAGCTACGCAAACATTGATTTCCTCAAGTTCATCGAGAACATCAAGTTTGGTAATAGCAATACAATCCATGCCATTAATGCGAACTGCATAACGACCAATGACCGCATCAAACCAACCACAGCGACGTTTTCGCCCTGTGGTTGTGCCAAATTCTGCACCGCGATCGCCTAACAAGTCGCCAATTTTACTATTTAGCTCCGTGGGAAATGGACCTTCACCGACTCTTGTAGTGTAGGCTTTGGATACGCCAATTACCCGGTCTATCATTGTCGGGCCTAGTCCACTGCCAACGCAAGCCCCCCCAGCGACTGGGTTCGAGGACGTGACATAGGGATAAGTTCCGTGATCTAGGTCAAGCAGTGTCCCTTGTGCGCCTTCAAACAAAATATTCCGTCGTCGTAAAACTGCATCGTAAATTTTCAACGATGTATCAACGACAAAAGGACGCAAGCGTTCTGCATAACCTAAATACTCCTCAATCACCTCTTGTGCATTCAGGGGCGGTAGATTATACAGCTTTTCTAAAATGGTATTTTTATAGTTTATCGTCCACTCTAATTGCTCACGGAGTCCATCGGTGTCCATCAAGTCTAACATCCTGATGCCGATCCGCTCAGATTTATCGGCGTAGGTAGGACCAATACCTCTACCTGTCGTCCCGATTTTATGATTTCCCCGGACTTCTTCTGATGCCTTGTCAATCATGCGATGATAGGGCATGGTGACATGAGCTGTCTGCGATATCAGCAGATTAGCCGTGGAAATATTTAATTCTTCTAGTTGTTCGAGTTCTTTTATCAAAACCTGTGGATCTATGACTGTTCCACAGCCGATAATACACTCGGTTTTTGGATACAAAATACCAGAGGGGATTAAGTGCAGCTTAAACGTCTGACCTTGGACTACGATTGTATGCCCAGCGTTCACTCCCCCTTGATAACGTACTACCACGTCTGCGGAGCGGCTGAGTAAGTCAGTTATTTTACCTTTTCCTTCATCGCCCCACTGGGCACCTATGACAATGACGTTAGCCAAGAGATTATATTAAAGGGTAAAGTTTCCACAAATTACAATTATTAGCAGATTTCATATCTTTTGTCAAGAAATTGGTAATTGGTCATCATTACCAACTTTGAGAATCCTAGACAAAACCTTGGTGATGATATGGTTACAAGTGATATCTGGGTTGTGAAACATCATTGCCTTTGTCCGTCAATAAGTGCAATAGATTGGTTTTAACAGATATTTTTATCCCAATGAAAATCGCTACAATAGCTACCACAGCTAAACTTATTGACATTTTCTTGGGAATTTTTAGGCGATTAGGATTGCTATAGCTATTTACCTTCCGCCTATTGCACTAAAATTAGTAGACACCTAGCTGAGTTGTACAAACTTTTGAAATTAGGAGTGCATACGTGCCAACACTTGCTAAATATTTGCTGGTTGGATCAGTTGAAGCTTACAGTGGCAAATCTGCAACAGTTTTAGGTTTGTCTCATCAGCTAAAACAAAAAGGTTTGGATATTGCCTATGGCAAACCTTTGGGTAATTTTGTCAAGACATCAGCCGGTCCTGTAGTTGAAGAAGATGTCCAGTTCATTACTCATAACCTTAACCTGCCAGACAACCGCATTGCTCCCACCTTATTATCTTTGGATGAAGTTACTGTCCAAAAACGCTTACAGGGAGAAGATACAACTAACTATCAACAGTTATTAGTACAGAAGTATTCACAAATACCAAAGAGTAATTTGGTAATCTTAGAAGGGCCTGCTAACTTATCAGAAGGAAATTTATTTGGATTATCCTTACTGGAATTAGCAGAAAAATTAGATGCTCCTGTACTGTTAATTAGCCGTTATCAATCACTAACTTCTGTTGAAGCTTTATTATTTGCTAAACAGCAATTGGGTAAACGGTTAATGGGTGTGGTAATTAATGAAGTACCTCACGAAAAATTAGAGTTAGTTCACACACTCTTACGCCCATTCCTAGAAAAACAGGGTATTCCCGTACTAGCAACATTGCCCAAAAGTGATGTCCTCCGCAGTGTGAGTGTAGGAGAATTAGTCAAGCAGTTAAACGCTGAAGTTCTTTGTCGGAGCGATCGCCTAGATTTATTAGTCGAAAGTCTGGCCATTGGGGCGATGAACGTCAACTCCGCCGTCAAATACTTCCGCAAACGCCGAAATATGGCAGTAGTAACAGGAGGCGATCGCGTTGAAATTCAACAAGCAGCCTTAGAAACATCTACTCAATGTCTCATTCTGACTGGACAACTACCACCTCCTGCCTTTATCCTCAACCGGGCCGAAGAGTTAGAAATCCCGATTTTATCCGTGGATCTCGACACTCTCACCACAGTGGAAATCATTGATCGTACCTTTGGTCAAGTTCGTGTCCATGAACCAATTAAAATAGAGTGCATTCGCTCTCTTATGTCCGAGCATTTTGATATTGACCGTTTATTATCCCAATTGGGACTTAATCCAGCGGCAGCAATATCATAATTACCCAGATTCCTGTGATTTATTGGAATTAGCAGCGTAAATCCTCTTAATTACTCCTCAACTGGCTTATTTAAAGGTATCTGTTCTGGCACTGCTTCCTCAACTGGTTTAACTTCCTCAACAGTCATATCAGGTTTTTCGGCTGCTTCTGTGGCTAATGACTCTGATGTTACTGAATTTGGGGAAATTACTTCTGGCAAACTTGCAATTTCGCTAGTTTCTTCTACTCCAACAACTACCTCAGTTTGAGTTATCTCTACTACAGTTTCAGTTTCCGCTTCCGTAGGAGTTTCTGAAATAACCATCTCAGTTTGAGTTATCTCTACCAGAGTTTCCGCTTCCGTAGGAGTTTCTGAAATAACTATCTCAGTTTGAGTTATCTCTACCAGAGTTTCAGTTTCAGCTTCTATAGATGACTCGGAAACAATAACCTCAATTTGAGTTACCTCTACTAAAGTTTCAGTTTCCGCTGCTATTGGCGGAATTACCTGTTCTTGTTCCTCCTCACTCACAGAGGGTGGAGTTGGTGCTAGTTCCACCATTTCCAAAACAGAAGATTGAGAAACAGTCTCCTGTGACAAACCTTCCGTTTTCGTTTCAGCTTCATTTACGGAGATAATAGTTACCAAACCATCTGCTAATTCTGACGGTGGCGTTGCTTCAGTGGTAGTTGTTTGCAAAGTCTTTTCAGCAGTTGTAGTAACTGGCTTTTTATTCACAGTCTGCTGTAGCTTCGCTTTAGCACCACCAAACACACTACCAACGAAGCCGACTAATTGTCCAAATTTCTCTTTCACAGAAAACTTTGACATTTGTGATTGGAGACTAATCTTAATTAGCTCAGAACTGGGGAGAGGCGTTTGTTGTCCTTCAGGGGCAAGTTGTCGCCGTAAGGAGAGAGTTTGCCAGCCAAACCAGACCAATAGTGCCACACTAGCTATATGACCCAGTAACAGCCCTCCAGTAATCCGAGGTGCAAAAATCCAGAGTATCAAAGCGTAGAATAGCCCAACACCACTCCAGATAAAATCATTCTTGCGATGGATTTCTGGAAAAAAGAAGGCGGATAAATAAATGGCGAGACTGCCAAAACCGACTACCAACGCTATAAGATAAGCCAGCATTTTTTAATACTCCTTGTTATTTGGAAGAGAACAGGGAACAGGGAACAGGGTGGATTTTCTTCTTTCTTCTCCTGACTCCTGACTCCTGACTCCTGATTCCTGCTATATGTATTTTAATTTTGCAAATTTTGTCTCTAAATTGTGGACTTCGATACAAATTAAAATTAATTATTGATATTAGTTGTAAATTTTTGAAATTCTGGAAAAACTCTTAATATCTTCTTTAGGAGTGAAGCCAAAATCTCAGACTACCCTTAAAGAGAAAGGATCTGCAAGAGAAAGAGCCGAACCCAAACAAAAGATTTAAACTGAACTATGACACTACAAAGCTTCGGTGTGATTGGATTAGCAGTTATGGGCGAAAATATCGCTCTTAACGTAGAAAGAAATGGCTTCCCAATTGCAGTTTACAACCGCTCTCGTGAAAAAACCGATGCCTTCATGGCGCACCGCGCCCCAGGACGGAACGTAAAAGCTGCTTTTAGCCTCGAACAATTTGTCGCCTCATTGGAACGTCCCCGCAAAATTTTGGTGATGGTACAAGCTGGTAAGCCTGTTGATGCGGTAATTCAACAGCTTAAGCCTTTGCTCCAAGAAGGTGATATTATTATTGACGGTGGTAACTCTTGGTTTGAAGACACCGAAAGACGCACTCAAGAATTAGAACCCACCGGCTTACGCTATATCGGTATGGGTGTGAGTGGTGGTGAAGAAGGCGCGTTAAATGGTCCTTCTCTCATGCCCGGTGGTACAAAAAGCTCCTATGAGTACCTATCCCCCATTTTCAACAAAATCGCGGCTCAAGTTGATGATGGCCCTTGTGTAACCTACATTGGTCCTGGTGGTTCTGGACACTATGTAAAAATGGTTCACAACGGCATTGAGTATGGCGATATGCAATTAATTGCAGAAGCCTACGACTTGCTGAAAAATGTAGGTGGTTTAAGTGCAGCACAACTCCACGAAGTGTTTTCCCAATGGAATACAACTGAGGAACTCGATTCATTTTTGATTGAGATTACAGCCAATATTTTCCCCTACGTTGATCCAGAAAGCAAGATTCCTCTGGTTGATTTGATTGTTGACGCAGCCGGTCAAAAGGGAACTGGTCTTTGGACTGTAAAAACTGCCTTAGACATAGGTGTGGCAATTCCGACAATTACTGCGGCAGTAAATGCCCGGATTATGTCTTCGATTAGAGATGAACGGATTGCTGCTTCTAAACAAATCACCGGCCCTAATGCGAAGTATGGTGGCGATATTGCCGCTTTTGTGAACATGGTGCGTGATGCTCTTTATTGTTCCAAAATCTGTTCCTATGCTCAAGGTATGGCGCTGTTATCTACAGCTTCCAAAACTTACAATTGGGATTTAAATCTGGGCGAAATGGCGCGGATTTGGAAGGGTGGTTGTATTATTCGCGCTGGTTTCTTGAATAAGATTAAGAAAGCATTTGACGAAAATCCCGCTTTACCTAACTTGTTGTTAGCGCCTGAATTTAAGCAAACAATTCTGGATAGACAAGCTGCTTGGCGCGAAGTAATTGTCACCGCTGCTAAGTTGGGTATTCCTGTTCCCGCTTTCAGTGCTTCTTTAGATTACTTCGATAGTTACCGCCGCGATCGCTTGCCACAAAACTTAACTCAAGCACAACGCGACTACTTCGGCGCACACACCTACAAACGGACTGACAAAGAAGGATCTTTCCACACTGAGTGGGTTCCGATTGCTGAATCTCAGAAGTAAGACACTTCTGGTTAAGCTTTCAAGTTAATTCTTGCCATTTATTTCGGCAAAATTGCCTGTAGGGGCGGGGTTTCCCCGCCCTTAATTGTAAGATTCAGATGCTATTAAATTTAGCTCAAAAGTTATGCTACAATCGCTGAACAAATATCATGCGGGGATAGCAGGTGTCTATGCTTTCCCAAAAGCTTCGTAACAAGGGTTCTTCTGGAAGTTTTCAATGGCTGTTCAACAGTGCAAGAGTTGTCCTCGTTCTTCGTGAACATTAAGGATAGTCTTATGATTGCACCTGTTATATACGTTATTGTCGGTTCATGCGGGGTAGCGTTGCTGCGGAGGTCTGGTGACTACCCAAATGTACTGAGAGCAGTGGTGGAAGCTGAAAGAAATTCCTATCGAAGAGTCAACGCTGGGGGTTCGATTCCTCCACCCCGCACTTTCCATAACATACCTGTAGGATAGAAGATTGGGCTGACGAGAGGAAATCAAATTTAAAGGGTATAATTATGAAAAATCAAGAGTTTTTAGGTGAATTTTTATCTCTGCCTACGGAAGCGCAAAATCAAGTAGTCAGCCTGATCGCCTATTTGAAACAAAAGTACATATACACTGAATCTCTCTCTGTGTCACCGGATGTTGATTTGAACAACGATGGGTTTATCGGAATGTGGCAAGATCGTCAAGACTTAGCTAATGCTAATTGGGTACGAAATCTGCGAGAAACCGAGTGGTCAAAAACCCATGACTAATTCAACAATTATGATTAATACTAAGTTTTTAGATCAAGAAGCAATTGTAACTTTAAAAATGTAAAATATCTAATATATTCCCTAGTTTTATCCATCTCAATTAAAATCCAAATAGAGGTGACAATGGTTTTACAATTAGTCAGACACCAATTTACAGTTAAGCAATTTCACCAAATGGCTGAATCTGGTATTTTGTCAGAAAATGACCGAGTAGAATTAATTCGGGGGGAAATGATTGATATGTCACCTATAGGGACAAGACACGCAGGTTGTGTTCTATTTTTAAGTAACTTACTAATTTTGCTATTAGGAGGACGTGCGTTAATTAATGTACAGAATCCTCTAGAATTGGATGAAACTTCTGAACCCCAACCAGATATAGCATTATTAAAACCACGTCCAGATTTTTATAGAAATTCACATCCCCAACCAGAAGATATCTTTTTATTAATAGAAGTTGCTGATACAACTGTAAAATATGATCGGGAAGTAAAAATTCCTTTGTATGCAGAAGCCAATATTCCTGAAGTTTGGTTAGTAGATGTTAATCAAGAGGTTGTAGAAGTATATCGAAATCCTCTCCAGGGAATTTATCAAGATGTAGAGAAGTTAGTAAAAAATCAAGTTTTATCAATTTTAGCTTTTCCTGATGTGTGTATTAATGTGAGTGAAATATTTTAAAAATACAAATTAAAAATACAAAAATTACTAAGCTTTTTCTATCATTGCTTCTATATCTTCTTGATTGTTTTTAATCAATAAGATATATTTAACTATTAGATTTATCAAGTTATTGACTAAAATATCAAGGATTTTATCCTTGAATGGGCGGGTAAATCCCGCCTTTTTTTATGCTTCAATAACAACCCGCAAATTACCCCGTTTTTTGGCAACCCGACAAGCGGTAGTGTTACCAACGCGCTCAAATTCCAAATCTAAAATTGTTCCTCCAACCCGCAAATTGTGAAAAGATAAACGATTGATTGATTTTGGCAAAGCCGGGTCAATAATTCGCAAACAATTATTCTGTGCGTCTGGAACTAAATTCACCATCATTTGCAATAGTTGAAAAATGCTCCCAGTTGCCCAAGCTTGGGGACTACAAGCAACGGGATACTGGACAGGAGTATTATCACCGTTCATTTCATAGCCGCAAAATAGTTCAGGAGGGCGTTGATAGGACTGTTTACTGGTCATATTGAATAACCCTTGAAATAGTTCCAAAGATTGATCAATTAAACCCAGCGATCGCAATCCCATAGCAATCATAGAATTATCATGAGGCCAAACTGAGCCAATGTGATAACCCATGGGATTATACGCCGGTGACAAACTACTCAAAGTTCTAATTCCCCAACCATTAAACATATCAGGCGCTCGCAGCCTTTCCGCCACACTATAGGCTTTTGCAGAGGTAAATATTCCCAAATTTAAACAATGACCAGGATTAGAGGTAATACTATCTACTGGTTTACCCTCTCCATCTAAAGCTAAAGCACAAAAATCTTCATCTTCTAACCAAAAATCTTGGTTAAACTTAGCCCTGAGTTTTCTCGCTTCTGTTTGCCAAAGTTCCGCTAAATCTGGGCGTTGTTGGATTTTCGCAATTTCTGAGAGGCGGTTTTTCGCTGCATAAACATAAGCTTGCACCTCACACAAAGCAATTGAACCAGTAGCTAATTCCCCTTTGCGATTGACAATACAATCACCAGAATCTTTCCAACCTTGGTTAACCAAACCACCTTTAGATTTACGATGATAACTGAGATAGCCAGTTTCAAGGAGTTGTTTATCAATCCAACCCATAGCCGCTAAGGCATTTGGCCACAGTAGTTCCAAGGTTTCTTGGTCATGAGTCCAACTATAGTATTCAGCATAGAGCATTAACCATAGAGGAGTGGCATCAACAGTACCGTAGTAGGGTGTATGGGGAATTTCTTGACATCGTGCCATTTCCCCTAACCGCAGTTCGTGTAAAATCTTGCCGGGTTCTTCTTCTCGCCATTCATCTTCGATTTGACCTTGATACTCTGCTAACAGCATCAGTGTTTCTTTAGCAATTTGGGAGTTTAGCATCAAGGTTTGGGAAGCAGTAATAATGGAATCCCGGCCAAATAAAGTGGAAAACCACGGGACACCAGCGGAAACAGTTTTATGCTTGCCAAAAGACTGGAGTAACAAATATATATCCTGTTCCGCCCGCGAAATCACGCGATTGAACATACTTTTATCCGAACTAATCCGGGTAATTTGGTGTAACCAATTTTGCTCCTCCATTAATTCAGCGGCTTTTGCTTGTGATAAAGTGGCAGCAGCACTGATGGTAGAACTAGGTTGTTTATCCGTGAACATATTCAGCCGATAACCTAGCTTTTTAGTTTCGTGGGCTGCCAATTCTAGCCGCCAAACTGCTGTGTAACCGTGAAGATAATTTGGTTGTAGATGCTGAAATTGAACTAGAGACTCCATAATTGAACCATCTAAACCCTGATATGCCAGGGTGAGAGATTCTTCTTTATGGGGTTGAGGAGATGAAGATGCAACACCATCAGATGTTGGTTCAGCTAGATGTAAAACTCTGCCGCGTTTTTGTCGCTGATTACCTCTGACTTCAAATAAATCCACAAAATCAGCATCAAAACTCAGACTGAGTTCAAAACTAATGCTGGTGGTGTTGTAATTAGCAATTTCTATTTCTTCAAATAGTGCGCCATTGAGAACTATTTCCCGACGAATCCCTACGGTATCAGCCTTAAAAAGATTCTCTAAATCAGGATTAGTACATAAAACCGAGAGGGCAAATCCTTTGTCAGCGTTGCTACTCAATAATATAGGCGATCGCCCTTCGATTTGTAACTCTAAACGACTCAAAAACCGCGTATCACGGCAAAACATCCCCATGCTAGGAGTGGTACCATGAAGGTAACAACCGGAAATATTCCCTATCGTATCTGTCACTAGGAACAAATCATCATCTTTAACTGTAATGGTTGGTTGTGGTCTTTGACTGACAACACAAGGCCATTCGGAAATCTCTTTTTGATCTGCGGGAGTAAAAGTTCTGCCGTCTAGGACAATTGTTTCTGGGGTCATCAATGTATCCGGTGTCATTAGCTTGCACTTACCTATACAGGTATAAATTTGCTCAATTCAATACTGTTGAAACGGGAAAATAATTAAATCTACAACAATGAATTTCTATAAATGTATACCTTATGAATTAGAAGTCAAGGCTGAAAACTGGCTGTTTTTCAAGAGTTTATTCCTTGCTAAACATTGAGAGGTGCTAGAGGTAGAGAATACTTACTCAGACATAAAATTTTAGAAAAATAGAAAAAGGTGGATAAAAAATACCCACCCCCAGGAGCGTTATATACTGAATGCAGCAGATTACAGGTAAAAAAATCAAAATTTAATAAATTATTCATATTCGACCTTAATTTTATTTAGCTAAATCATTATGTCTACAACACCAGAAACAGCCGTTGAATTTCGTAATGTCAGTTTTGAAATTAATCACCGTCCCCTACTATCTAACTTAAATCTAAGTATTTATCAAGGGGAAGCATTAATTTTATTAGGGCGTAGTGGTAGCGGTAAAACTACAACTTTAAAATTAATTAATCATTTACTTTTACCCAGCAAAGGAGAAGTTTTAGTAAGCGATTACCCGACAACTAAATGGGATGCTATTAAACTCAGAAGAAGAATAGGTTACGTCATCCAAGATACAGGTTTATTTCCTCATTTTACCATTGCTGAAAATATCGGACTTGTACCATCTTTAGAAAAATGGCCACCACAGAAAATTCAAAATAGAGTCTATGAAATGTTAAACTTAGTAGGGTTAGAACCAGAAAAATTTGCCCAACGTTATCCCCATCAATTATCAGGAGGCCAACGTCAGCGAGTGGGAGTTGCTAGGGCTTTAGCCGCAGATCCACCTATACTATTAATGGATGAACCTTTTGGCGCACTTGATCCTATCACTCGTTTAGAATTACAACAACAATTTCGATATTTACAACAACAATTAGGAAAAACCGTGATTTTTGTCACCCACGATATTCAAGAAGCTTTCTTTTTAGCATCTAGAATTGGTTTAATGTATGAAGGCAATTTAGTTTTCCTAGGAACGAAAAGAGAATTACTTCAGTCTCAACATCCAGAAGCCCAGGCTTTTATTGCTTGTTTAAATACTACAAATAATTGGGAATAAAGTAATTAAAATAAATTAAAATTAAAAAAATTATGTTTTTATTTCAATACGCCCCAGAAATTATTCTCCGCAGTGGAGAACATTTAATATTAGTAGCTATAGCCATGGTAATAGCCATTTCTATTGGTATTCCTGTGGGCATTTTTATCACTCGTAAACCAAAATTAGCTTCTCCTATTCTCGGTTTAGCAAACGCCGTCCAAACCATCCCTAGTTTAGCTATCTTTGGTTTTTTAATTTCCGTTCCCTTTATAGGAGGAATTGGCAAAAATCCTGCCATCTTTGCCCTGACTATTTATGCCTTATTACCGATAATTCGTAATACCTATATTGGCATTAATGGCATTAATCCTGCTATTAAAGAAGCCGGAATAGGGATGGGAATGACAGATAGACAATTATTATTGCAAGTTGAAATTCCTTTGTCCTTAGGTGTAATTTTAGCTGGTGTTAGAGTCGCAACGGTTATTTCCGTAGGAATTGCTACCATTGCTGCTGCTATTGGTGCTGGTGGTTTAGGAATATTTATTTTTCGTGGCATTGCTACAGTTAATAATGAATTAATTTTAGCAGGTGCAATACCCGCAGCTTTTATTGCTTTAGGTGCAGATTTTGGCTTAGGTTTATTAGAAACAAGACTCACACAGCAAACAGAAAGAAAAGGTAAATTCCCTCGTCAAATGGGAATTGTCTTAGGAATAATTACCCTAATCATAGCTGGATTAATAACATTTAACTATCAACAAAAACCACCAACAATTATTATCGGCTCCAAAAATTTCACGGAACAAGTTATTTTAGGAGAAATACTAGCTCAACACATAGAATCTCACACTAAATTAAAAGTTGATCGCCGATTTAATCTAGGGGGAACTAACATTTGTCATGAAGCAGTTAAATCTGGAAAAATTGATGCCTATGTAGAATATACGGGAACATCATTGACTTCTATTTTGAAACATAACCCAATTAGTGATTTTCAAATCGTCTATGATAAAGTCAAACAAGAATACAACCAAAAATTTCAATTAGAAGTCATGCAGCCTTTGGGATTTAATAATACCTTTGCTATGATTATCCGAGGTGAAGATGCCGAACGTTGGCAAATTAAAACTCTTTCCCAAGTTGCTCAATATACACCTCAAATGCAAGCCGGATTTGGTTATGAATTTCTGCAACGCAAAGATGGTTATCCGGGTTTAATTAAGACTTATGGCTTGAAATTTACCAAAAGCCCCCTACAAATGGAATACGGATTGATGTATCAAGCTTTAAAAGAAAAGAAAGTAGATTTTATCGCCGGAGGCGTTACAGATGGCTTAATTTCCGCTTTCAAGCTGTTTGTTTTAGAAGATGATAAAAAATACTTTCCTCCTTATGAAGCTGTACCTATTTTTAATCAAGAAATACTGAAAAAGTATCCAGATTTACGAAAAACCATGAATCAATTGGCTGGGTTAATTTCCCCTCAAGAAATGCAAAAGATGAATTATCAAGTAGATAATCAATCTCAACCTGTGGAAAAAGTTGTGAGTGAGTGGTTAAAATCTGAAAAATTATAATTATTGTATTCTTAGCTTTTTACAACTGTTCCTTAATTTGCTTAAATATCCAATCAGGTTGTTGATAAGTTTAATTTCATTATTTACCATCCCCATGTTCCTGGTTCACCTTTAAATGGTCCTACAATATCGGTAGTAATCCATCCTCCATAAAAATCACCTGTTTGCGCTTTAACTAACTCATCATTCACATAGCAACCATCCATTAAACTGGCATAAAAGCTGTAATATTCTTGAATTGAGCTAAAATTAGGACTAGGCTGAATATATTGCCAAGCAGCATTATGTACATATTTATCTCCTACTGAAATATCATAATATTGACACCAACCTTTCCATTCACACCAAGTTTTTTTAGGAGTTGCTATTAAATATTCTAATTTAATATCTTCAGCGGGGATATAATAACCAGGAGGATGGCTAGTTTCTAAAACTCTTTTAGCTTGATGTGTTTGGGCTAAAACAATACCGTTAAAAATGATTTTCAGATGTTTATTAGTATCTTCTAAAATCGCTGGACGGGGATAATCCCAAACTGATTCTTGTCCTGGTTGTGGAGTAATAGGATTTGGTTTCATGATTAATAATTTTCTCTTTCTTTGCAAATAAGGTGGGCATTGCCCACCCTACATTAAGTCTTTATTTAAAGACCTTGAAAATAGGTTTCTAAAGCCTCATGCACCAAATCAGTCATCGGCCGTTCTTGCTTTTCAGCCGCTTCCTTGAGTTGCGCGTAAAAATCATCCCGCAGACTGACGCGATGACGGGATTTACCGCTACTGGTAGGATCTCCTGGGGTGTAGTCAGCCACAAATTCCCTAATCGCATCAAAACCCAATCTGTCGCAAAAATCCCCAAAACTTTCTTTCGGTGTGCGTGACTTTTTAAAGAAGACAAAAATCGGTTCTAGGAAACTTTCAATCTCATCGTGGTGCAGTTTTTCCACAAAAGGTTGCGCTAACCGGGTTTGATGTGGTGAACCACCTAACCACACTTGATAAGATTCCGCAGCACTACCTACTAAACCCAATTCTGCCATATAGGGACGAGCGCAACCGTTAGGGCAACCGGTCATCCTCACCACAAAATGCTGACTTTGTAACCCCAATTTATCTAATAAAGCCCGAATCCGTTCTAAAATTCCGGGAATGGCTCGTTCTGATTCTGTGATTGCTAAACCGCAGGTAGGTAAAGCCGGACAAGCCATAGCGTAGCGGGTTAATGCTGCTATTTGCTCAGGATCAGCAACAACACCGCATTTATCGAGAATCTCTTGAATTGCCTCTTTGTCTTCCGGTGCAATATCGTAAAATAGCAGGTTTTGATTACCTGTGAGGCGAATGGGAAGATTAAATTGCTCAACAATTGTCCGCAAAGCAGTTTTTAGTTGGAATGTTCCGTCATCTTTAACACGACCGTTATCAATGGAAATACCCAAAAAGAGTTTACCATCGCCTTGTTCATTCCAGCCCAGGAAGTCTTTATATTTAAACTGGATCAGGGGTTTAAAAGGTTCGAGTGGTTTGCCAAGGTATTCTTCTACTTGGGTGCGGAATTTGTCTACACCCCAATCATTAATTAAGTATTTTAACCTAGCGTGTCGTCTGTCGGTGCGATCGCCATAATCTCGTTGTGTCGCTACTATAGCTTTCACAAGATTATATACATCAGCTTTAGCCACATAACCAATGGGATCAGCGGCTCTAGCAAAGGTTTCTTCTTTATTATGGGTTCTCCCCAAACCACCACCAGCAAAAATATTAAATCCTGCTAATGCGCCTTTTTTATTGGTAATTACTACCAACGTTAAATCTTGGGAATACAGATCAACGGAATTATCACCGGGAACTGTGACGCAAACTTTAAATTTGCGGGGCATATAGTGAGTTCCATAGATGGGTTCTACGGAATCATGAACAATAGTACCATTACCGTTAGTTTGTCGCGCTGCTTTGACATCTGGATGTTCTTGGGCGCTGACGGCTTTTTCCCCATCTAACCAAATTTCATAATAAGCACCGGTTTGGGGAGAAAGTAAATCAGCGATATTTTGGGCATATTCCCAAGCATACTGATATTCTGAGCGATTTTTAAAGGGGGCTGGGGGAGCCATGACGTTGCGGTTAATGTCACCACAAGCACCCAAGGTTGAACCGAGATTTTGGACAATTGTAGCGATCGCCGCTTTGAGGTTCTTTTTGAGGATACCATGTAACTGAAAGCCTTGGCGAGTAGTAGCTCTAAGGGTATGATTACCATATTCATCAGCCAGTTTATCCAAAGCCAAATAAAGCTCAGGGGGTACTAACCCACCGGGGTTTTTTGTCCGCAGCATCATTTGGTAATCTTTTTCCTGTCCCTTGACGCGGTTATCACGGTTATCCTGTTGATAAGAACCGTGAAACTTGAGAATCTGAATTGCGTCTTCACTAAAATGGGTGGTGTCCTGGAGGATTTCTGTGGCTACAGGTTCACGCAAAAAATTACTATTTTCTTTGATACCTTCGACTTTGGAAGGCTTACGATTGGTCGCGGGGGAAGTAGCAGAGTTAACCATTACGGTAGATACGTTTCTGAATAAGACGGTAGATGAAACTGAAGTTAAGCAATTAATAGCACTGACTTGGCTATTTAAACTACTTAAAATCGGTCGGAATTATGAATATTATTGTAATTCTAACATGATGAAAGGCCAGCTTTATTAATGATGTAGCTGATCATTTTAGTTGATACTGAGATTAATATCTAATTATGTTAACTACTGCTAAAACACAATCTGGTTTAATGGGTGTATGTGTGGGTGATGCCTTGGGTGTACCTGTGGAATTTTCCAGTCGTGCTGAACGCATCAAGTCACCAGTTACAAAGATGTTGGGTTATGGAACATGGAATCAACCCCCCGGAACTTGGTCTGATGATAGTTCTTTAATGTTATGTTTAGCAGATTCTCTATGTAGTGGCTATGCTGTGGATGATCTAGCCAAATCATTCTGTCGCTGGTACAGGGAAAATTACTGGACTGCTCATGGTGACGTATTTGATATTGGCAATACGACATACCAAGCTATTATCAGGTTAGAAAAAGGTATTCCCCCTTTACAAGCAGGTGGTACTGGTGAAAACAGCAATGGTAATGGTTCATTAATGCGAATTTTGCCCATGGCCTATTTACATGAAACTTTAACTTTTCCCAATTTAATTACAAAAGTACATGAAGTTTCTTGTCTTACTCATGGCCATGTCCGTTCACAAATGGCCTGTGGGATTTATATTAGTATCGCTGTAGAATTACTGAAAGGGGCTGATTTACAAACGGCGTATTTACAGGGGTTAGAGAAAATTCAAGAAATTTATACTGATAGTGAATATATTGGTGAAAAATCCCATTTTCAGCGGGTTTTCAGCGGTAAAATTGCTGAATTAACCATAGAAAAAATTAATTCTGGTGGTTATGTAATTGACACCCTGGAGGCATCTATTTGGTGTGTATTGAATAGCTCATCTTACGCTGAATCAGTTCTCCAGGCTGTTAATTTAGGGGGAGATACGGATACTACGGCTGCGGTGACTGGTGGGTTAGCGGGAATTTATTATGGTGTGGAAAATATTCCCCCGGAGTGGGTTGAAAAAGTTGCTCGCCAACAGGACATTATTGATTTATCTAATCGTTTGGCAGCAATTTTATGAAGCGGCGGTTAGAGTAGTGAACTACTCCAACCAGTAAACACCCGCATTGCCTTTAGACTAAAGACAAAGAGTAGACTTGACCATCAATTAACAGTCGCGTAATGCCTTTAGCTTGTAAATGGCTACTAGCTTTATGGAGCATTTGACTATCGGGAACTTTGATGACGCGATCGCGCTTGGTAGAAAAGCGTTTAGCTACACGGTGGTTATCAAAAATCGGCAGAGTTTTCTGTTGATTTTCCAGACTAGGAATGAGACCTAAATCGCCAAAATCCTTGAGTGGCCGGGTAATTAACTCCGCAGAGCGATCAATTACCAAGTAACAGGTTTTCGGTAAATGAGCAACTGACAATGGTAAAACTTGAACAGATGCTTCCCCATTTCCCCGTCTAGTAACTAGGGGTTTGGGCGCTTCATAGTCTTCGTCCTC
This sequence comes from Anabaena sp. UHCC 0187, assembly GCF_009712035.1. Taxonomy (GTDB): domain Bacteria; phylum Cyanobacteriota; class Cyanobacteriia; order Cyanobacteriales; family Nostocaceae; genus Dolichospermum. The sequence continues at coordinate 792,294 of NZ_VILB01000011.1, forward strand.
AAAGTCTTCCTCATCTTCATACAAATCATCATCCAAATCGTCATCGTCTAAATCATCAGGTTCGTCTAACAAATCTTCATCCAAGATTTCCGCAAACAAATTCGGCTGTGAATGCCGAGTTTCTACCTCTAACTTGGGTTTGGGGATAATTGGTATTTCTGTTGGCTTGTGTCTGACAATTTCTAATTCTTTGACAACCGGAGTTTCTTTAATAACGGGAAGCTTGGGTTGTTCCACTGCTGAGGAGCGTGTTTTCACCCGTCTATTAGCCGGAATCGGTTGGACAAAATCAGGCTCATAATCTGGTTCTGCTGCTATCTCAGGCTGTTCTAGTTCTAGCGGTGATAGCTCCTCACCACTGCTGACAGGGTTGGAAACTTCAACTTCTAATAGTGGTTGATTCAACAGCGGTAACTGCTCATAGCTTACCTGCGCTCTGCCTTCAGGGGTTCTAGCAGCGCGTTTTAAAGAGACGAGAAATTCATACTCTTCTTCTGGTAAGGTACTTTTGAGTAGTCGGCTAATGGTGGAATTGCTCACACCATAGCGTTCTGCTAAAGTCGAGGTTGTTTGGGCAGTTTCTCGATATAACTTGAGAATTTCTTGTTTGTCAGAATCTGTTAATTTTCTCACGGTAGACACCAAAATTTGTTAAGTTCGTTTGCGTCCACGGTCTCGGCGTTTCAGGCTTAAGGATGCGTCGTATTCTAGAACAGCACCCATACCGAATAACACTCCACTAAACACCCAGAATACTTCTAGTATGTCCCCACTTTGATAATTTTCCCCCTGTTGAGCGAATTGAAACCACATATCTGCAATGTAGAGCGAAAATGCGGCTGCGGCAATCATTCGCCAAGAGAGGGAAACTTTCCCTCCCCAAAAAGCCAGTAGCATAGTTGTGGCAATAATTAGTAACACCACATCACTAACTACGTAAAATAAATTGAGAATCAAGGCTATTTGCTCAGTTGATGCTTGCTGTTTTTGAGTAATTAACCAAGCCAACAAACTGCCTAATCCTCCAACTACTACCACAATTAGCCATTGCCATGCTTCTAGGTTAATTCGGCGAGAAAATAAAGCTAAGGCCATACCTGTACCCAGACATAAATATGTCAGGACGAAAAATACATCAGCTATAGATACATCTGGATCTTGTTTTAAGATGATTTCCATGTAGCCGAAAATTAGTCCACCTATAAAATAGGCAAACATTCCTAACCCGATTGAGAGCCAGACTTTTCGACTACTAACCATTTGGGTACTCCGCCAGTTCCTTAAGCATAAGAGACTTGCACCCAAATAAGCTATAGCTTCAAAAATATTTGTGCCAATCACATACCACTGGGCGCGGACTTCCGTGCCAGCGACGGGGATTTTAGCACTAAACAGCAAAAAGTATAACAATGCTAAAACAGACCAGCTAAGGCAGGCAAAAACAATGTTTTGAGTAGTTAGCAGGGACTTAGGACTAGATGAATTGTCGTAAGATTTACTCATAGGGATTAACTAGGTAAATGCTCTGAAAGTAATATTTTTTGGACGTTGAATCGTATATTTAACAGTTTTTACACTGTTGTGACACACAAGTGCCAGGGAACAGCAAGTATCAATTAATAGTTGTTTTTAGTCAATATCCACGCTAATGCCAAAGCTTATTAAGTGGAGATTTTTTTAACCAACTGATAAATAGTTCTTGCTCTTCTTCTGGCATATCTTGCAATCGCTCATCTAGTTGATGAGCAAAGTTGGTGTCACCAAAATATGTTTTTCCTAATTTGTGCAGTTCTTCTAAAAGAAGAATCACATGAGTTTCTTGCCAGGTTGGCATTTGGCTCATTTGTAACAAATCTTCTGTTAGGAAAGATTTTACTGCATCTGCGGAAGATATATCGGGAAATTGTTTTTGCTGTAATATCCCGGTGATATCTTTGGCAAATAGAGTTGCTTGACGATTACCTAATAAATCTTCGATATCCAGATAAACGGCTTGTAATAGTGTAATAGCACCTAATGTTAAAACATCAGTTTTACTATGATTGCCAGTATCATCACTGATCTGATCCAGCTTAACCTTTCCCCAGATAGTATAGCGTTCTGGTTCTTCTAATAAGACACAAGCTTTACCTCGGTTATCGGTGAGCGATTTCCAAAAAGTTTTAGCTTCTTCTTCTTCACTAGCCTTAAAAACCGTAATCAATCGAAAAGTCTGCCCCTGATAATAGAGAATCGGCACTTGCCGATCTTCTTTTTTCGGGTGCTGAATCATCGAAATTTCAACATCCTGCCGTTTGAGAATAAACATAGCACTAGCAAATAACTCCTCACATGGGCCTTGTTGATAAAGAATATGCAATGGTCTTCAGTAGCATTACGATAGAGTATAATTACTTAATAAGCTGGTAAAGAGCATTTGGCATTGACTGGATACTTGACTAATATAGGAATCTGGGTAGGTATCCATATTCATGGGCAACTACTCCTTGACATCACAAATATATCTGAATATCGGATCTATTTTGCTTCTTAGTGTACCTCGACTCACCAATGACTTGAACTTTATTACTGAAATTAGGAAATTTTTAATTTTCTATTGCCTATTTCGATAATTATCAGCTATAATGGTAAAGGTTTCAGTTCAAAAAACCAAATTCTTTTGATGGGTACGTAGCTCAGTTGGATAGAGCATCCGCCTTCTAAGCGGACGGTCACAGGTTCGAGTCCTGTCGTACCCATTTTGCTAGATCACGCTAAATGGTTGCAATTTCACATCCATAAGCCAACATAAAAAGAGCCGTCGGTGGGTTGTTAACAAGGATACTTTAAATCCGTATATTGTTTCGCTATTAACACTGTTTTGCATCTGCTGGATTCACAAAATCATGTAAATCAGCATCCCAAATACTAATATAGATAAAATCACAATTTTGTCGAACTATTTGACCTTTTACCCCACCCTTCCTAAAAATGAAATTATCTGTTTGTCGTTGTTGAACTTGTTCCAGTCCTTGTTTAATTTCTGCTGTAGCTTCTCCATTCAATAAACCATTCAGAGTTGTCTGCATAACTTCAGGTTCTACAGATGATGCAAAAGCTGCCTCCGTTTGTTTTAGCGTTCCAGTTTTCTTATCAAACAAGTAGCCTAAATCAATTTTATTAGGGACAACTTTATAAGTAACTGCGCGGGTATTATTCCACAATCCCCTTAAATCTTTCTTTTTACCTAGCGTTGCTTCTACACTACTTCTTGATGTACCTGTAGGAAAAGCTGGTACACTTTGCCTAATATTAGTAACTACTTGATCACGTCTTTCTTTGCTTTTTTTAGCTGGTTTTTCTTTAACATATGGAGATGCTTCTGTGGTGGGAACTACAGATGTTTGTTCCTGTTCATTTTTTATTTTATCTAGTGTTTCTTTAACATCTGAAGACGGTTCTGGTGTGGGAACTACAGATGTTTGTTCCTGTTCATTTTTTATTTCTGGTTGTGGAGTTGATTCTATTGAAGGAATCGGAGTATTTTCAGGAATTGACTCTGTAGGTTCAGATAATATTGAAGGAGTGGGAGATAAAGTTGCTTCAGAAATAGGAGTATTTGTAATTATTGGGGTTGGGGTTGGTGTTTCCGTGACGTTAGAATTAGTGGCAATAGAATTTGCAGTTTGTGGTTGGTTTATGCTAGAAATAGCTATCGCACCCATTAAACTTCCCACCATCACGCTACCAATAATAAACGCTGGTTTTTGCCAAATTTGATGATTATTGGAGGTTTTAATTACAGGATTTTGAGAAGGTGAAGATAGAGGTTGATTTGGTGCAGCAGGAGTGAGACGAATTGTAGCTGCTGTGGGAGGAATATGATTAACCTGTGAGGGAATAGAAGTGTCAGATTTTAAAGCATATAGCATTTTATTAGCAGTAGTAAAGCGATCGCCTGGACGAGGTTCAATCGCTTGAGTTAGTAGCATTACTAATTGGGGAGAAATCCCCCCTGCAAATTGTTGCCAAATAACCTGTCCCGTGTGAGGATGAGTTTCTAATTCTTGAGGATATTTACCCGTAAGTAAATAAATTACAGTTAAACCCAAACTATAAATATCAGTAGCATAAACCGGACGACCAATAGCTTGTTCACTAGGCATAAAACCAGGAGTCCCAATCACTAGAGACTGAGTAGGATTTCCAGCAGCATTAATAGTAGTCCGAATAGTTTCCTTAACCGCACCGAAATCAATTAAAACTGGTTTATTATCTATCTCCCGCAAAATAATATTATCTGGTTTAATATCTCGATGAATAATCCCTTTACTGTGAACATAATCCAACACAGACAGCAAACTTAAAAGAATTTCTCTAACAGTATTGTCCTGTAATTGTCCTTGAGATTGAATCACATGAGTCAAAGTTTGACCATGAACCCATTCTTGCACCAGATAAAATAGGCCATTTTCCGAGAAATAAGCATAAAGTTTGGGAATTTGGTCATTAGCTTCCCCCAAATACTCTAACGTCGCTGCTTCCCTCTCAAACCGTTGTTGAATTATTTGATAAATTTGAGGATCATTGCTGATAGGTTTAAGTTGTTTAATCACACAACGACGACGAGAAGGCATATAGGTATCTTCAGCGAGAAAAGTTTCACCAAAACCCCCAGCACCTAAAACCTGAATAACCTGATAACGATTGTTTAGCAACGTCATAATTTATGAAAAATTACTAATATATTTAATACCAACTTTATATGAGACTGCACAGAAAAATCATCATCCGTATTTATCTGCGTCTATCTGCGTTTATCTGCGTTCCATAATTCTGGAAATCTTAAGAACCAGGATAAACAGGATAAGAAAAAATCATTTAATCCTGAAAATCCTTAAATCCTGAAAATCCTGATTCTGACAATAAAAACTATTTAACAGCAGCTAATTCCTTTTTAAAGAAAGCTTGTAAAACAGTTTCTGCAATTTGAGGACTAGTCAAACCTAACTCAGCAAAAGATTGATCAGGGGTAGCATGATCTACCAGAATATCAGGAACACCAATCCGCTTCACAGGGACAACAATATCAGCATCAAGTAAAGCTTCAGCCACCGCAGAACCGAAACCACCCATTAAACAACCTTCTTCCAACGTGACAACCCGGCCAATTTGTTTAGCCAAAGGTAAAATCAAGTCAGTATCCAAAGGCTTAACAAAACGGGCATTAATTACAGTGGCTTCAATCCCATATTCGCTGAGAATTTCCGCCGCTTGCATTGCTGGGTAAACCATCGTACCATAGCCCAGAAGTAAGACATCGTCCCCTTGCCGGAGAATTTCCCCCTTACCGATTTCCAGAGATTCCCAACCTTCCTCCATTAAGGGGACACCGTGACCATTACCACGGGGGAAACGCATAGAAATGGGACCATCTGTGTAGTTAATCCCAGTCACAACCATCCGTTGTAATTCGGCTTCGTCTTTGGGAGCCATTACTACCATATTCGGAATGAAGCGCAGGTAAGCAATATCATACATACCTTGGTGAGTTGGTCCATCAGCACCAACAATCCCTGCCCGATCTAAACAGAAGAATACAGGGAGATTTTGAATGCAAACATCGTGAATAATTTGGTCAAAGGCGCGTTGTAAGAAAGTGGAATAAATAGCAGCAACAGGACGCATACCTTCGCAGGCCAAACCAGCAGCTAAAGTTACAGCGTGTTGTTCGGCAATTCCCACATCAATATACTGATTGGGGAGTTTAGCTTGTAGTTTATCTAAGCCTGTACCAGTAGCCATTGCGGCTGTGATACCGACGATTTTGGGATTTTGTTCCGCCAGTGTTACCAAGGTGTGAGAAAAGACCTTAGCGTAGGATGGAGGTTTGGGTTTACTGGAGGGAATCGCCTTACCAGTGGTTAAATTAAAGGGAGTTTGGGCATGGTAGCCGACTTGGTCTTTTTCCGCTATTTCATAGCCTTTACCCTTAGTTGTCACGACGTGAACCAAAACAGGGCCAGTAATTTGATGTGCTTGTTGGAATGTGGCAATTAATTCTTCTAGATTATGCCCATCAACTGGCCCCATGTAGGTAAAGCCCAATTCTTCAAAAACAGCCCCGACTTTGGGAACTGCTAACCGCTTCATACCTTCTTTGATGCGTTCCAGTTCTGGGGAAATTGATTCACCCACAAAAGGAAGATGTTTTAACTGTTCCTCAATTCCATCGGAGAGAAACTGCACCGGCGGACTCAACCGCATTTTATTGAGATAACGAGGAATCGCCCCCACATTGGGAGAAATGGACATCTCATTGTCATTGAGAACCACCAGCAGATTAGTTTTAGGCAGGTGTCCAGCATGGTTAATAGCTTCTAGCGCCATACCCCCAGTTAAAGCCCCATCACCAATGACAGCAACGGTTTTGAATTTTTCCCCTTTTAAGTCGCGGGCTAAAGCCATTCCCAGGGCGGCGGAAATGCTCGTGGAAGCGTGTCCCGCACCAAAATGATCAAATTTGTTCTCGCCGCGTTTGAGATAACCTGCAACGCCGTCTTTTTGGCGGAGAGTGTCGAAGTTACTGTAGCGTCCGGTAATTAATTTGTGAGGATAGGCTTGATGTCCAACATCCCATGTGACTTTATCCCGATCTAAATCTAAGGTTTGGTAAAGCCCTAGGGTTAATTCGACAACGCCCAAACCAGGACCCAAATGCCCTCCAAAGGCTGCTACGGTTTGTAAGTGCTTCTCACGAATTTGCCGGGCAATTTGTTCCAACTGCCGAATTGACAAACCATGCAACTGGTTAGGATGGGTAATTTCACTCAAGTGCATATGATCAGCTTTTCCTCTGTTAAGTCTTTTTTTGCCATGATTTGATTTTCCCACTTCAGTGGCCTTCTAAAATCTGACTGTTATTAATTGTTGTTGTATAACTATAACTTTTGTGGCTTTTTAGTAGCTATGTATCTATATTTACCCAATAGGCAATAGGGAACAAAATTTTTACCCATTACCCATTACCCTAGGTACAACTAGCACCTTATCAACACGATTTCCATCCATATCCATGACTTCAAATCGCATACCATCCCTTTCAAAATGATCTGCGGCTGCGGGAATTCGTCCTAAATGGGTGATGACAAAACCGCCTAATGTTTGATAATTTCCTCTTTCTTCATGTTCCAATTCTTCGAGATCAAATAGTTCTAAAAACTCTTCTATTCCTAACATTCCATCTACTAACCAAGAACCATCTTCCCGTTGTACTGCTTGGGGTTCTTCTTGTCCTGGTTCTGCGGGAACATCACCGACGATTTCACTCATGATGTCATTAAGGGTGACTAAGCCTTGAATTACGCCATATTCATCTACGACTAAGGCCATGTGTGTGACGGTTTGTTTAAATAATTCCAAAACTTTTAACCCACGGGTACTTTCAGGGACAAATACGGGTTGACGTAATCCTATAGTTAAGTCTAAGGGTTCATTGCGTAAACTTCTCGCTAATAAGTCGGTGACAGGAATAATCCCCAAGACATTATCTAATCCTTCTTGACAAATTGGATAGCGAGAATAGCCGCTTTCCACCATTTTGTGGCGGTTTTCTTCAGGAGAGTCGTCTAAGTCTAACCAAACTATATCAGGACGGGGTGTCATGAAAGAGGTGACGGTGCGATCGCCTAACCGGAAAACTCTTTCTACCATATCCTGTTCGGCTTCTTCAAATGTCCCTGCTTCTGTCCCTTGTTCTATGAGAATTTTAATTTCTTCTTCTGTAACTTGCGGTTCAGCAGAAGGTGTAATTCCCAATATTCGCAATACTAAATCAGTTGATGCACTCAAAAGATAAACTATGGGTGAGGCTATTCTTGCTAAAGCCCCCATGGGTATAGCTACTGAAGCGGCAATTTTTTCGGGGTTATTTAAAGCCAGGCGCTTGGGGACAAGTTCACCGACAATCAGGGAAAAGTACGTAATGAGTAGGACTACTACTCCAAAGGCGATCGCATTACTATAATTTGCTAAAATTGGGACTAGCTTGATATAGTCTTCCAGTCTTTTAGCAATGGTAGCACCACCGAAAACACCATTGAGAATATTGATGAGTGTAATCCCCACCTGGACAATAGACAAAAAATGGTTAGGCGATTCTGCGAGTTTTAATGCAGCCCTGGCGTTGATATCTCCTTGATTGGCTAATTGCTGTAGTCTGACTTTTCGGGCTGAAACTACAGCCATTTCCGACATGGAAAAGACACCGTTGGCGAAAATTAGGACTAAAATCGTTAAAATTTCAAACGTGAAGGAAGACATTTTTAAAATTGCTGGTATAAAGAGTAAAAGTATACACGGGATGAGAAATCCAGTTTATTTAGGGCTTGCTGATAAGTAGTCGGACAAAATTAAATTCACTCGTTGGGAGAGGGAACAGGGAACAGGGAACAGAAAAATCAATTGTGTAATTAATTCTGTCCCATTACTTATCTCCTTCTAATTCTTATCTCCTTCTAATTCTTATCTCCTTCTAATTCTTATCTCCTTCTAATTCTTATCTCC
>NZ_VILB01000011.1:800906-814808 GCF_009712035.1 Anabaena sp. UHCC 0187
TTTATTAGTATCCAGTATTTTAGGTAATTCTCTAAATACTTTGACTATACACAAAGTAGTAGCTATATTTCTTCTGTCTATGAGTAGTTCAGCTTGATTCTTTTCGGTTCATCCTCTAGAGTGCGATGAAAACTTTTAAAATAGTGGATATAACCTGCTTTTAGATTTTGACATCAGCAGCGACTTCCTTTTTTAGCGTAAAACTTATGGCCTTTTCTTCTATTGTGCGTGCTTTGGCGCGATCGCCACTTACCGCAGAACTAATTACCAAACTCAACAAACAACAGGAATTGCGGTTAAATGGCATTTCTCGTCTCCCCAAGGGACTGGTAGCTTCAGCATTAGCCAACTATGAAGATCAGGATTTGTGTGTGGTCTGTGCCACCCTAGAGGAAGCTGGTCGGGTTTTCGCGCAAATGGAAGCCATGGGCTGGAAAACTGTCCACTTTTACCCCACTTCCGAAGCATCCCCTTATGAACCCTTTGACCCTGAAAATGAGTTGAGTTGGGGACAAATGCAGGTTTTAGCAGATTTGGTTGTGAGGGGTGATCAAACAAGGGGCGGGGAGACCCCGCCCGTACAACAGGGGTTGCCAAAGCAAAAAACGGCGATAATTGTGACTGTGGGGGCGTTACAGCCACATTTGCCACCATCGGAAGCGTTTAAATCATTTTGTGTCACTTTAGAAAAAGGGATGGAATTTGATTTAGATGGGTTTGGGGAAAAAATCACGATTTTGGGATATGAACGAGTTCCCCTGGTGGAAACTGAAGGACAATGGAGTAGACGGGGGGATATTGTGGATGTGTTTCCCGTGTCCTCGGAGTTACCTGTGCGCTTGGAATGGTTCGGCGACGAAATTGAACAAATTCGGGAATTTGACCCCACCACCCAACGTTCTGCCCTGGATAAGGTGGAAAAAATCACCCTCACCCCGACAAGTTTTGCCCCAATTATTTTAGATGCACTGAAAAATTTACCAGGAAATGTAGAAACGTTCTCTGGAACGTCTTTGGAAGAGTTAGGAACATTAGAAGGAAGTCGGCGATTTTTGGGGTTGGCTTTTGCAAAACCCGCTTCATTACTGGACTATTTATCAGAAAATACCATTGTGGCCATTGATGAGTCAGAACAATGTTATGCTCATAGCGATCGCTGGGTGGAAAATGCTCAAAGTCAGTGGAAACTGGGGACTGGGGGAAATTATCCGCAGATTCCCAAAATTCATCGGACTTTTGATGAGTGTATAGGGGAAATTGGGAATTTTAGAAAGTTATATTTATCGGAATTGTCGGAAGAAAATAGTGGTTTGAATTTAGCTAGTAGACCTTTACCTGTTACACCTCACCAATTTGCCAAGTTAGCTGAGACAATTAGACAAGAACGCAATCGCAATTTTGCAGTTTGGATACTTTCGGCTCAACCTTCTCGTTCTGTTTCTCTCCTCCAAGAACATGATTGTCCCGCGCAGTTTATCCCCAATCCCCGTGATTATCAAGCTATTGATAAACTGCAAATTAATCATATCCCAATTGCTCTTAAATATTCCGGTTTAGCAGAATTAGAAGGGTTTATTTTACCTTCTTTTCGGTTAGTTATTGTCACCGATAGAGAATTTTATGGACAACATTCTTTAGCTAATTTTGGCTATGTTCGCAAACGTCGTCAAGCGGCATCTAAACAAGTTGATCCTAACAAATTACGGCAGGGAGATTATGTTGTTCATCGTAGTCATGGTATTGGTAAATTTGTCAAATTAGAAAGTTTGACAATTAATGATGAAACCCGTGATTATTTAGTTGTCCAATATGCAGATGGTTTATTAAGAGTTGCGGCTGACCAAGTTGGTTCTTTATCTCGTTTCCGCACCAGTGGAGACAAAGCCCCAGAATTACATAAAATGACCGGAAAAGCTTGGGAAAATACCAAGAATAAAGTCCGCAAAGCCATTAAGAAATTAGCGGTAGATTTGTTAAAATTGTACGCAGCGCGATCTAAACAAGAAGGTTTTTCCTATCCCGCAGATATGCCTTGGCAAGAAGAAATGGAAGATTCTTTCCCTTATCAACCTACCACAGATCAACTCAAAGCGGTACAAGATGTCAAACGGGATATGGAAAGCGAAAGACCGATGGATCGGTTAGTATGTGGAGATGTGGGTTTTGGCAAAACAGAAGTGGCAATTCGGGCGATTTTTAAAGCCGTTACCGCAGGAAAGCAAGTGGCACTTTTAGCCCCAACAACGATTTTAACTCAACAACATTATCACACAATTAAAGAACGTTTTGCTCCTTATCCTGTGAATGTAGGTTTACTAAATCGTTTTCGCAGTGCGGAAGAAAAACGGAATATTCAAAAACGACTGGCTACGGGAGAATTAGATATAGTTGTGGGGACACATCAGTTATTAGGAAAAGGTGTGCAATTTAAAGATTTAGGACTTTTGGTAATTGACGAAGAACAAAGATTTGGCGTTAATCAAAAGGAAAAAATCAAAAGCCTCAAAACTCAAGTTGATGTTTTAACTCTTTCGGCAACTCCTATTCCCAGAACCTTATATATGTCCTTATCGGGAATTCGGGAAATGAGTTTAATTACCACTCCACCTCCCACCAGAAGACCAATTCAAACTCATCTTTCACCCCTCAACTCTGATATTGTGAGAAGTGCAATTCGTCAAGAATTAGATCGAGGTGGACAGGTATTTTATGTAGTTCCGCGAGTAGACGGAATTGAAGAAACCACTACAAAATTGCGGGAAATGGTTCCCGGAGGCAGATTTGCCATCGCCCATGGTCAAATGGACGAAAGCGAGTTAGAATCAACCATGCTGACTTTTGGGAATAATGACGCTGATATTCTTGTTTGTACAACAATTATTGAATCTGGTTTAGATATTCCGCGAGTTAATACAATTCTAATTGAAGATGCTCACCGTTTTGGTTTATCGCAATTATATCAATTACGGGGACGAGTGGGACGGGCAGGAATTCAAGCTCACGCATGGTTATTTTACCCCAAACAACGAGAATTATCCGACGCAGCCAGACAAAGATTAAGAGCAATTCAAGAATTTACCCAACTCGGTTCTGGATATCAATTAGCCATGCGAGATATGGAAATTCGCGGTGTGGGAAACTTGTTAGGTGCAGAACAATCTGGTCAAATGGATGTGATTGGCTTTGATTTGTATATGGAAATGTTAGAAGAAGCAATTCGAGAAATTAGAGGTCAAGAAATTCCCAAAGTTGAAGATACGCAAATTGACCTTAATCTCACGGCATTTATTCCTTCTACTTACATTACCGATCTTGATCAAAAAATGAGTGCTTATCGGGCTGTAGCCACGGTAAAATCAAAATATGAATTAAAACAAATTGCTGCTGAATGGACTGATAGATATGGGACTATCCCCGTACCAGCAAATCAATTATTGCGCGTGATGGAATTAAAACAATTAGCCAAAAATCTGGGATTTAGCCGCATTAAACCAGAGAATAAACAGCACATTGTTTTAGAAACTCCCATGGAAGAACCCGCTTGGAATCTATTAGCAGAAAACCTAACTCCCACCATGAAAGCCAGATTTGTTTATTCTCCTGGGAAGGTAACAGCAAGAGGTTTAGGAGTATTTAAAGCAGATCAACAATTGCAAACTTTAATTGATACTTTTATGAAAATGCAAGGGGCAATTCCTGAAACTGCTTTAGTTTGATTTAGAACTACTAACAACTTAGGGGTTCAGCACAATGCTAAACCCCTAACCCTTGACAAAATCCCCAATGACAACAAGTATTAATTAAGCCCCTTCTGAGCGATCAATTTTCTGACTAGGAGAAGATTCATAAAGTGCATCTAACTGTTCCCGTGCATCTTCAACATTAATTGAACGCATTACCAACAGAGGTTCTTTAATCATATTACCTGCACTGTCTAACAATTCAGGATGGGGGACATATTGCCTTCTAGCTGCATAATAACCAAAGCCACCTGATGATGATTGGTTATTTGAATAAGTTCGTTCTCTGTCAAAACTGAACATGATCAGATTGCGAATTAAGTTACCAACAGCCATAAATGCCAAAACGGTGAAAGCTAAAATATAAAGTAGGTGTAGCATGGAATTTTCCTCCAGAACAGCAATGGTTAAAAATGTTATCTTGTAAAACTTAAAACTCCGTAAATAAATAATTTACGGTAAAAGAGAATGTAAAATTCTTTACTTGTGCGCGTATATTATATTATGCAATCCTTATATTCAGATAAAGGTAACATGAGACACATTATTTTTTTATGAAAACAATGTTAAGAATTGTCTAATATCTTTACAATTTCTACTTTGTCAAGGATTTCATGATTCCTTTGACTGACCTAAACGCATTCCCACACCCCAACACTCTGTAACTAATTGATGCCAAGGCATTACAGTTGCCATATCAATTCCCACTTGTTGATTAGTTGCCGTAAATAACATCCTGGACGTGTTGAGTTCTTCTTGTGCATCCCTAACTCGTTTTAGTAAGTCAGTCTGCTCTTGTTCGCTCATAAATTGGATTTTCTCATTTTCCAGGATTTGACGATATCGCTCAAACCAATATTGAAAATCCTCTAACAGCGGTTCTAAGACTGATTTCAGTAAATCAGCACTTGGTAGATTCGAGTCCCCCATATATGAGAAGCATATTTCCTAATTCTTTTTTTATATTAACGTTATTTACGATTCTTAACAATCAGTTCATAACTTCCCACATCAAAAAATCTGTAAATCTGTAACTTCGCATCTGAAGCACAATTATATAAATTTGGCAAGAAATTTGTAAAGTTCCTGGGGGAGTAAGTCTGGATACGTCTAAAGGAATAAATCAGGAGTCAGGAGTCAGGAGTCAGGAGTCAGGAAGAAGAAAGAAGAAAATTTTTCTGTTCCCTGTTCCCTGTTCCCTATTCCCTAACAACCCGATTGACTTGTATGGTTTTTACCAAAAGCTTGTGATTGGGCTAAATTAGGAGAAACCATAGCCAGTGGACTATTATTTATTTTGTAAAGATATTTTTTGTCAACTTTATTTTAATCACTTCGCCAAAAGTTTAATAGCCGATGTCGCCAAATCAAGAAACTCAACCAGTCGAAAAAATCTATTTACCCCGAACCAGCGAATCAGAAACATTAAAAAAGATTCGCCACACAGCTTCGCATATTATGGCAATGGCAGTGCAAAAGCTGTTTCCTAAAGCGCAAGTTACAATTGGTCCTTGGATTGAAAATGGGTTTTATTATGACTTTGATAGTCCAGAACCCTTTAGCGATAAGGATTTGAAAACCATTCAAAAAGAAATGGTGAAGATTATTAATCGCAAATTACCATTAATTCGAGAAGAAGTCAGCCGAGAAGAAGCACAACGCCGCATTGAAGCTATTAACGAACCCTATAAACTGGAAATTCTCGGAGATATCAAACAAGAACCCATCACAATTTACCATTTAGGAGAGCAATGGTGGGATTTGTGCGCGGGGCCACATTTGGAAAATACCAGCGAAATTAATCCCAAAGCCATAGAATTAGAAAGCGTTGCTGGTGCTTATTGGCGGGGAAATGAAAACAACGCCCAATTACAACGAATTTATGCTACAGCTTGGGAAACTCCCGAACAATTAGCAGAGTATAAACGCCGGAAAGAGGAAGCTTTGCGCCGTGACCATCGTAAACTAGGGAAAGAACTAGGATTGTTTATCTTTTCCGATTTAGTCGGACCTGGTTTACCCTTGTGGACTCCCAAAGGGACTTTGTTAAGAACGATTTTAGAAGACTTCCTCAAAAAAGAACAGTTAAAACGGGGTTATTTACCTGTCGTTACTCCCCATATTGCCAGAGTTGATTTATTTAAAACATCTGGACACTGGCAGAAATACAAGGAAGATATGTTTCCTTTAATGGCTGAAGATGAGGAAGCAAGAGCCATAGAACAGGGTTTTGTGATGAAACCAATGAACTGCCCTTTCCATATCCAAATATACAAGAGTGAATTACGCTCTTATCGGGAATTACCGATGCGTTTGGCGGAATTTGGTACAGTTTACCGTTATGAACAATCGGGAGAATTGGGTGGTTTAACCAGGGTGCGTGGTTTTACAGTTGATGATTCTCATTTGTTTGTAACTCCCGAACAGTTAGACAGTGAATTTCTGAATGTTGTAGATTTGATTTTGAGCGTTTTCAAAAGTCTGCAATTAAAGAATTTTAAAGCTAGACTCAGTTTCCGTGACCCAGCCAGTGATAAGTATATCGGTTCTGATGAAGCTTGGGATAAAGCTGAAGGGGCGATTCGTCGCGCTGTGCAACAATTGGGAATGGATCATTTTGAAGGAATTGGGGAAGCGGCTTTTTATGGTCCAAAACTCGATTTTATCTTCAGTGATGCTTTAGAACGGGAATGGCAATTGGGAACTGTACAAGTAGATTATAACTTACCTGAACGGTTTGATTTAGAATATGTAGCTGAAGATGGTTCGCGTCAACGTCCAGTAATGCTTCACCGCGCCCCCTTTGGTTCTTTGGAACGATTAATTGGGATTTTGATTGAAGAGTACGCGGGTGATTTCCCCTTGTGGTTAGCACCTGTGCAAATCAGGTTATTACCTGTAGGTGATCTTCAATTAGATTTTACTAAGGAAGTAGCAGCGAAGATGGTTGCATTGGGTATTCGGGCGGAAGTGGATACCAGTGGCGATCGCTTGGGCAAGTTGATTCGCAACGCGGAAAAGGATAAAATACCTGTCATGGCGGTGGTTGGTGCCAAGGAAGTGGAAGCCAACAGCTTGAGTATCCGTACCCGTGCTTCTGGGGAATTGGGAGTCATAACTGTGGATGAAGTTATGAATAAAATCACAGAAGCAATTACTAACTTTACCAACTTCTAGTAATTATTAACTCCTGTCTTGGATAAAAAGGTGCGTTAGGAACGCACCCTAAAAAACATTAACTATCAGTTTTCATTTTCCAACCTGTTTTGACAACTTGACGACTGCGTGCAATTACCAAAGAATCATCAGGGACATCTTCCGTCACCGTTGAACCTGCGGCTATGTAGACATCATTCCCCACAGTAATAGGTGCAACTAAAACACTATTAGAACCGGTTTTAGTGCGATCGCCTATAATTGTCTTATGCTTCTTCACACCGTCATAATTAGCAGTAATTGTCCCCGCACCCACATTGACCTGAGTTCCAGTTGTGGTATCACCTAAATATGATAAGTGTGCTACATTAGTGCGATCGCCTAATTGAGTATTTTTTAACTCCACAAAATTACCAATTCTGCAACCGATACCCACCTCAGCATGACCACGTAAATGAGCGTAAGGTCCAATGCGAGTTTGAGATTGAACAATACTATCTGTGACTACAGAATATAGAACAGTGACATTTTCCCCCAATTCACTATTCTCAATGAAACTCCCCGGACCAATGCGACTACCAGCTTGAATTACCGTTTTTCCGCGCAAATGAGTTTGCGGTTCAATAATCACATCTGGTTGTAATTCCACCGTTTCATCAATCGTAATACTGGTAGGATCTATTAGCGTCACACCTGCTAACAACCATTTTTCCTTAATCCGTCTTTGCAAAATATCGTTAGCTGTTGCTAATTGCAATCTGTCATTAATTCCCAAAATTTCTTGATAATCTTCCACATCTACAGCCATTACTTTACCAACCTGAGTGACAGCATCAGTTAAGTAATATTCTTTTTGGGCATTATTTGCTGCTAATTGAGGTAAAAAATTTGCTAAATCTGGCCAACGGAAACAGTAAATACCAGCATTCACGCGGTCATTTTCTCTTTGGTTAGGAGTACAATCTTTATCCTCAACCATTTTTTGGACAATACCTTCACTATTCCGAAAAACCCGTCCGTAACCTTGGGGATTTGCTAATTGTGCAGAGAGAATAGTACATGAATTCTGATTTTCTTGGTGAGTTTGTAAGAGGTTTTTTAAAGTTTCCGTCCGCAACAAAGGCACATCACCATTTAAAATCAATAAATCCCCTGTATAACCTTCCAAATGGGGAAGTAATTGTTGGATAGCATGACCTGTACCTAATTGTGCAGTCTGTTCTACAAATTCCACCCCATGAATTGAATCCAACGCCGTTTTTACTTCTTGGGACTGATAACCAACAATTACTAATCTGCGAGAAGGTGAAAGAGGTTCAGCACTTTCAATCACCCGTTCAACTAAAGATTTTCCACCCAAAGAATGTAAAACTTTAGGCAGATTAGATTTCATTCTTGTGCCTTTTCCAGCCGCGAGAATTGCTACAACAACCATAATTATATATCAGTAAATTTGCGATAAATGCTTTTTTGATTTGCTCTCTTCCAGGTCAAATCATATCAGTTAATCAATTGCAGTGGTAGTCTTCTGAAAATTTTAAATAACAAATAAACTATCCTACTACAAAGTGATATCACTGCCTCAGATAGATAACATTAAAGGTAACAAATTTGAGATTTAAACTTGTCAATCTTACCCATTTTTTCGATGATTGCAAGAATCAACTCGCCTGTAGTTTCCGTCACCATTGCATACAGGCGAGTTTTCACCAATAAACTAAAAATTAGTAAATTAGCTTTGATCTAGGCGCAGCACAGCCATAAAAGCTTCCTGGGGTACATCTACCGTACCTATCGCCTTCATCCGTTTTTTACCTTTGGCTTGCTTCTGCAAAAGTTTTTTCTTCCGGCTGATATCGCCACCGTAGCACTTAGCTAGGACATCTTTCCGCATAGCTGGAATATGTTCACTGGCAATAACTTTCGCACCAATGGAAGCTTGAATGGGGACTTTGAATTGATGACGGGGAATTAGTTCTTTGAGTTTTTCCGTCATGGCTCTGCCGACATTGTAGGCTTTATCCCTGTGGACAATCATGGCTAAGGAATCCACTGGATCACCGTTAATCATAATATCCAATTTTACCAAAGGATTTTCCCGGTAGCCAATCAGATGATATTCCATACTGGCGTAACCGCGAGAACGGGATTTCATTTGATCAAAAAAGTCGGTAACAACTTCCGCTAAAGGTAACTCATAGGTGAGTGTAGTCCGTCCTTGGGTGAGATATTTCATATCTTTGAAGATTCCCCGTCGGTTTTGTGACAACTCCATTAAAGAACCAACGTAGGTTTCTGGAGTAATCATTTCTACTTTGACATAGGGTTCTTCGATTCTGTCGCGCTCATTGGGTCCAGGTAAGCGGCTAGGATTATCAATGTACAGTTCTTCACCTTTGATGGTGACGACTTTGTAAACCACTGAAGGGGCGGTAATGATTAAATCTAGGTTATACTCCCGTTCTAAGCGTTCCTGGACGATTTCCATGTGCAGCAATCCCAAAAACCCGCACCGGAAACCAAAACCCATGGCACTAGAAGTTTCAGGTTCGTACTGTAATGCCGCATCATTGAGTTCCAGTTTTTCTAAAGCTTCCCGCAAGTCTTCAAACTGATCTGCGTCTATGGGGAACATCCCACAAAATACCATGGGATTGGCTTCAGCGTAACCAGGTAAAGCTTCTGTGGCTTTGTTTTTGCACAGGGTAATGGTATCCCCTACTCTGGCATCAGCTACGGCTTTAATGGCTGCGGCAAAATAACCTACTTCCCCGGCATGAAGTTCTTCAACTTGCTTTTGAGTGGGACAGAGAATGCCTAATTCATCAATGACATATTCTTTCTCTGATGCCATTAAGTAGACGCGATCGCCTTTTTTTACAGTTCCATCCATCACCCGGAAATAAACAATTACACCCCGGTAACTATCATAATAACTATCAAAAATCAGCGCTCGGAGCTTTTCATTGACAGTGTTCGCCGGTGCGGGAACCCGTGCGACAATTGTTTCTAAAATCTCAGCAATGCCAATTCCCTCTTTAGCTGAAGCTAAAATTGCCCCACTACAATCTAAACCGATAATTTCTTCAATTTCGCCAATTACTCGCTCTGGTTCAGCCCCTGGTAAATCAATTTTATTTAAAACCGGGATAATTTCTAGATTACTCTCTAGAGCTAAATATACATTGGCTAGGGTTTGCGCCTCTACGCCTTGAGACGCATCCACAACTAATAATGCTCCTTCACAAGCAATCAGAGAACGCGACACTTCATAGGAAAAGTCCACGTGTCCAGGAGTATCAATTAAATTGAGAACATACTGCTGACCATCCTTAGCAGTATAATTCATCCGGGCAGCTTGCAGCTTAATTGTAATGCCGCGCTCCCGTTCCAAATCCATGTTATCGAGAAACTGCTCTTTCATCTGTCTATCTTCTACAGTCCCAGTAGCCTGTAGTAAGCGATCAGCCAGAGTAGATTTCCCGTGATCAATGTGAGCAATAATACAAAAATTACGAATGCGATCTGCGGGAACGTCAGTCATATACCATCTTTGCCCTAAAGCAAACCAAAGTGAAAACTATTTACTTCATGTATTTTAATGCTTTCTGAGAGAATAAGGCAAAAGGAAACAGGGAAGAGGCAAAAGTTAAGTAATCGGAAAAAATTAATTCCATATATTGTCTTTATATTCCCTGTTCCCTGTTCCCTGTTACAACAACTTAAGCTATTATTTAGCTTGAACCGACAGAAGCCCCACGACTGACCAGACAGGGCATTATGCTATTCTATAGCAAATAGATTTCACTCTAAAATGTTAAAAGTCGTCAAAGTCAGATTATATCCAGATTCTCAACAGCAGCAGTCATTGGCGCAAGCTTTTGGTAGTTGTCGTTGGTTGTGGAATTATTGTCTGAACTTGATGAACGAAACTTATAAAGAGACAGGGAAAGGTTTGTCTGGCTATGAAGTCAAAAAGCTAATACCTCAACTTAAGAAAGAGAATGACTGGCTTGCCCTGACTTACTCTCAGTGCTTACAGCAAGCCTGCTTAAACCTAGGAGTTGCATTTAACAACTTCTTTGAAAAAAGAGCCAAATATCCAAGATTCAAATCTAAACACGGTAAGCAAGCGATACAGTACCCTCAAAATGTCAAAATTTCCGATCATCAATTAATCCTGCCAAAAATAGGAAAAGTATCGGCAATTATCCACAGGGAAATTGAGGGAAAAATTAAAACTGTAACCATTACTAAAAACTGTAGTGATCAGTATTTTGCCGCTATTCTATTTGATGATGCTAAAGAAAAGCCAGAACTAATCGCCGAGGGTAAGTCCATAGGTGTTGACTTGGGATTAACCCATTTTGTAATTACCAGTGATGGTTCTAAGTTTGATAATCCCAGAATACTTAATAAACATGAGAAAAATTTAAAACTCAAGCAGCAACAATTATCTAGAAAGCAAAAAGGCTCTAATAACCGGAATAAATCCAGAAAGAAAGTCGCTAGAGTTCATAGAAAAATCACTAACTGCCGTGAAGATTTTCTCCACAAGCTATCTCGTAGGATAGTTAACGAAAACCAAGTAATTGTGGTGGAAAATCTTCATATTAAAGGTATGATGCAAAACCATTGTCTAGCCAAATCTATTCAGCAAGCTGGATGGGGTATGTTTTGCACGATACTTAAATACAAAGCAGAAAACGAAGGGAAGATTTATCAAGAAGTTGATAGATTTTTCCCTTCGTCAAAAACTTGTCATGTCTGTTTAAATCAGGTGGGTAGCTTGCCACTTGATGTCAGGTATTGGACTTGTGAAAAGTGCCAGACTAAGCATGACAGAGATATTAATGCAGCGATTAACCTTCGAGATGAAGGACTACGAATTTTGACAAGCCAGTCGCCTCAAGTCGGGAAACCCGCCCACGGTGCTGGCTCCTCTGGAACGGGGGATAAAGCGATAAAGTGTGGTCTTGGGGGTTTCCCCCATGAACAACTTCATCAAGAAGCCTGTCGCCCAGATGTAAGTCACAGTAATAGAGGACGCAAGAAATCTACTACTACGCTTTCTGTTGGGCAGGAAGCTCACACTATACCGTCAGGTCAGTGTGGGTAGTTCACAATCTATTTATAGCTCCTAGTGTTGATGACCTAGCAGCTTACAATTAAATAGACTGATTTATAAATATCATAATTGCTTGACAACGCTTTCAATTAAACTATTTCAGAGTATTTAAAACCATGAATATGCAGGAACAACCTAACAGTGCAGATAACAAACGCGCTGATAAGACAGAAATCGCTCTTAATCTAGATTCCGAATTAATAGAGCAAATTCAACATCTCACTAATGATCCCAGTAAAGTGATTGAGGTGGCTATCCGTCAATGGTTGCGGGGTGATTTTACCAGGGATGATGAGTTAACACGTACCCCTCTACGCACACCTGTTCCCCCTCGTGGTGAATGGAATGATTAAAATTACCTGGCAAGTATCAATCAATGATAAGAAATGTAAAAATTAATGTCTTAAATGCCAGAAAAGTCAAAAATCCATAATTAAAAAATGTGAAAGCTGTAACAGTTTATGCCAGAATTTAAGTGGCTTTAGTATAAGCACGGTAGAAAGCCTTTTGTCTATCCAACTCGATTAATGACTATTACTGCCAATACCCAATTGCCAAATTTAATTCCTCTAAATCTGGAATCTAGTCCCCGTAGTCCAGATGGCTCATCAGCAAATCTGGGAGCAGAGCTAGTATATACCCAAGACGGATCTGGTCGCTATCTGACATTCTATTGGCAGCATAGCGACTACTTAGGGTATGATCCCCAGAAGATAGTTGATCTACTAAATGAGAATGATAGCTTTGCGCCGGTAGATAAAACTGCTTATTTGGAACAGTTACACCATATTTTAAGCAGTTCTGTACCAGAAAGGGTGAAATGTTGGTTTAAATGCCCAAATATTGAATTATTAGAGTTGGAATTGACAATTACGCCGATTCTACCGCAATTTGGTCAACCGACAACTACCGTCTTAGTCATAGGTAGGGTACTACCATCCACAATTAAACCTCCAGAAGCGAATCAGGCACTGAAATTGCCGACAGCACTGGAGTTAGCTTTGCGGTTGCAACGACATCAAAATTTATTAAACAGAATCACCAGAAATATCCGCCGGACACTAGAGTTAGATATTATTTGGCAACAAACAGTTGATAGTTTGGGGACAAAACTCAACCTAGAACGCTGTATTATTTGCCCTTATCAACCCTCTAATACCAAGGTTCGGGTAATTGCTGAGTATCATCAACCAGGGCAAATTTCTATACTTGGCTCAGAAATAGACATATCTTCTGAGCCAGCTTTTGCTGAGGCTTTGGCTACTTTAGAACCAGTAGTGATGGCAGTTCCCTGTAGTAACCAATCTCCACAGTACAAAGTTCTGGTTGTTGCTACTTGTTACAAAGATAAAGCTAATGGTTTAGCGGCTCTTACCTTTACTAATGAATGCTATCCATTGACACGAGCAGAATTAGAATTAGCTAAAGAAGTCGCAGATCAATTAGGAACAGCGATCGCTCATGCTACTTTATATAAAGAACTAGAAGAATCTCGACAAAAAGCTGAAGAAGCTTCCCGCTTAAAAAGTGAATTTCTGGCCAATGTCTCCCATGAAATTCGTACTCCCCTAAATGGCATGATTGGCTTCTTAAAGCTGATTTTAGAAGGCATGACAGATGATCCAGAAGAACAGCATGAGTTTATTACAGAAGCTCATGAATTGTCTTTGCACCTGTTAAATATCCTCAATGACATTTTGGACATTGCCAAAATTGAAGCTGGTAAAATGGAGTTAGACTGTTCACCAGTCAACCTCAAGGAATTATTCGATGATGTTGAAAGCTTTACCCGCACTCAAGCTGAGACTAAAAATCTCAGTTTCCAGATGGAAATGCCTGCAATCTCTGACGATATAATTGTTCAAGGCAACTATAAAA
>NZ_VILB01000012.1 GCF_009712035.1 Anabaena sp. UHCC 0187
TGGGGGTTTTGTTGTTTGGGGTTTTTATAAAAACTTTAGTGCAGCAGCAGAAATAACTAACCAGTCGGAGCCGTATTATTGAGTGCTACCAGACTTACTCTTAATATATCAATTTTTCGGTTATTGTATCAGTAGACAAGTAGGATAAAAACAAATGACTAATGACATGATTGCTTACACTTCAGATTATTTCCAGAGCATAATTTTTGATACAGATTACCAGGCTCTAGCTTTGCATATTGTGGAGATTTATCATCCGAAAACAGTAGTAGAATTTGGTTGTGGTCCTGGTCATCTTAGTAGAGAACTAGCAAAGTTAGGCGTACAAATGACATCTGTTGATGGTTATTCTCAACCAGATTTTACGGGACTATCAGTAGAATTTTATCCTCTCAATTTGAATGATGCTACAGCGATCGCTAACCTTTTTCAAGATAAACATTTTGATCTAGCTATATCCTTAGAAGTAGCCGAACACTTACAACCAGAAAGTTCACCGACTGTGATCAATTGGCTAACTAAAGTTGCCCCAGTGGTCGTATTTTCCGCAGCCGTTCCCAGCCAAGGTGGACACGGACATATTAATTTACACCCCCGTGATTATTGGCACAGATTATTTACTGAATGTAACTTTGTAATTAGCGATCGCATTCGTGAGAAATTACGCAATCATCCCACTGTTGCACCTTGGTATCGCTACAATGTTTTAGATTATGTTCATGCTAACCACCCCCAAGTTCCCCAACTAAACGAAGTGATTACTCGCCTAATTGCCTCAGAATCAGCAGCAGCTACCGGTTATTACGAAGAATCAACAAAGCTTTATCAGCTAGAACAAAAAACTGGAATTTGTAACTAATTACTTTTCCAAATCAATTCCAAACGCTCTTGAGCTGCTTTGAGAGCTTGTTGGGCAGAAGATTTACCTAATAATGTGGACTCAATTGCTCGACCAAGACTATCAGATAAACGATTATATCCGGCAATAATTGGTCGAGGATGAGACACAGGTATTTGCTCCACAAAAACTTTTAACCAAGGTTTAGAATTGAGTAATTTTTGATAAGCTGGACTTTGAGCAGACTTGAGATTAACAGGTAAAAAACCAGTATCTACAGCCCATTCTGTTTGAAATTCTTCACTTAAAACAAATTCTAAAAACTTCATTGCTGCCTTCTCTCTTTCTGGCTTAGTCTTCATTACATAAAGATTTCCATTACCAATGACCGTCGCCTTCTCAGCACCAGTAGGGATGGGAAATAACTTATAATCAACTTTAGATTTAGTAATATATGTCCAAGGTCCAGTTATTTGCATTGCTACACGGCCAGCAAGAAAATTATCTTCTTCATAACCCCGTTCTGGAGCAGAAAGAATAGCTGAACCATCTTTAATTAAATCTTCCCAGAATTTTAAAGCAGTAATAGCTCCAGCATTAGTTAAATTTGGATGTCCATTAGTTACTACTTCACCTCCAGCACTTAATAAAAAGGGAAACCAACTAAAAACAGTCCATTCTCCCTTTCCTAAAGGCAACATTATACCATGCTGTTCTGGTCGCCCGTCCCCGTTCTTATCTATAGTCAATTTCCTAGCAACTTGGCGCAATTCTTCCCAAGTTTTCGGCGGTTCTTTGATTCCCGCAGCTTCAAAAAGTGTAGGGCGATAAAAAATAGCCATATTACTCGTATATAGCGGGATTGACCACAAATGACCATCCAATCTTAATTCTTCCAAAGTGTTAGGAATAACTTCAGTTTTAAATGGTAATTGGTCAAACCATGATTCTAAGGGAACAATTGCACTCAGTTCTACAAACTGACCCGTGAGTTGAGGATAAAATGACAGAATATCTGGAGAAGAATTACCAACAACAGCCGTTAATATTTTTGGTAATCCTTCTGCGTAAACAGACTCTACTTGAATATCACTATGTTTGTGATTAAATTTTTCTACCAGTTTTTCAAAAACATCCCGGTTTACGGGAGGATTAATTGATTGCCATAGTGTCAGATGAATTACTCCATTGCCTTTATGTGTAGCTTCTTGACAACTAAACAAAAATATAATGCAAAAACTCAGGACAATGCCTAAAAGTGTCAGTCTCCAAGCAGAATCAAATAACTGACGCAAATAATTTTTGAAATGTAATAAAGACAACAGGATATTATTCATGTCAAAAAGTTAGCTAGATGAAGAAACATTATTAGTAAAATTCTTACTAACGCTAGTTTCTGCTCTTGTATAAACATAAGTTTCCGGCTCTTTTATTTTTTGAATTTTGAAGATTTTTTCTGCCCTTTCCCATAAATCTGTATCTTCTCCATAAGTCATGTGATTAAATCCCTGTAATTCAAAAAATACCTTTCTTTTGCCAAAAAATGTAGGACCCAAAACACATTTTTTTAAATTAATTAATTTACCTGGTTGATAATAATCTGCCACTAAAATTTCTTCTTCGCTGAAAAATCCTCCTTGAATCAAGTCAATTTCTGGATTAGCTTTCATATATTCTAATCGTGACTCTAAATGATTTGGTTTATATGAGTCGTCACTATCAAGCAATGTGATATATCTACCAAATGATGCCTGTATTCCTGCATTTTTGGCATAACATTGTTTTTTATTTTGATGCTTTAAATAACGGATATTATTGTATTTTCCAAGATAGGAATTGACAATTTCAAAAGTATGATCACTACTACCATCATCTACTATTAAAAGTTCCCAATTTGTAAAAGTTTGATTAAGGACACTATCAATGCCTTTATTTAAGTAATGAGCGCGGTTATATGTACAGACAATAATGCTAATTTCTGGACTGATATCAAAAGTGATAGGACTCATAAGACATTCCGCAATTGTAACTGATTTAAGTGATTATTTGAAGTGATTATTTTTGAGCAGCAATACAGGTAGCTACTGGATAATCTGGATGAAAAGCATCTAATTCTTCAGTAGTTAATTCTTCGGTAGCTATGCCATGATAACTAGCAATCACACTAATAGGATTACCATAGACATATAATTTTTTCTGGGAGAAATTTCTAAACATCCAAGCCAGAGCATCGGGTAAAGGCCGCCAATAGTCCATTGGTGTAGCATGGAGTCTGACGGCACTAGGAACCATTGCAAAACATTTTCCCCCTGGTTTTAACCAAGTGTAAATATTTTCTACTACTTGCCAAGGTGCATAACAATGTTCTAGGACATTAAAAGTAATAATAGAATCAAATGATTCTGGTTTAATCATAGATACATCGTGAGCATCACCGACTATATCTATTCCTAGACCTGGTTCTAGATTCATAATTTGATATGATGAACCAGGGTTAACTTGATAAAAATCTTTATCTTTTGGTATACCCCCAATTTCTAAGATATTACCAGTAATTTGCGGATAAATTTCTGCTATAAATTTATTTAAATAATATCTATCAATTGGTTTTCCCCTAGTTAAACCAAATGCTTGACAGATAGGAACAGTTTTTTTCAAATCTCCCCAATTTAGAGTATGGGTAGCAACTGATAATAAACCAATTTTTTCTAGATAGATAACTAATTGGCAAAAACTGTCAATACTGT
Organism: Anabaena sp. UHCC 0187; assembly: GCF_009712035.1. Classification (GTDB taxonomy): domain Bacteria; phylum Cyanobacteriota; class Cyanobacteriia; order Cyanobacteriales; family Nostocaceae; genus Dolichospermum. Next base: position 3,586 of record NZ_VILB01000012.1, read on the forward strand.
TAATTTGTTCTAAGTCGTTTTTAAGGTTATTTTCTGCAAAAAATTGTGTCAATACTTGGTAATTATTTTGGCTTAGTGGTGCAAGTTCATATTCGTCTTCTTTTTCAATAAAGCTGCGAAAGCCTTTACCAAAAAGCGTGAGGCTTTTGTCTGATAAAAAGATGATGGCGTTATTGGTTAAATGTTGATATTTTTCTATTTCTGTAGTAACTTGCTCGTTAATTGCGGCAGATTTGACTTGCTGAAATATTTGATAAGCTGATTCAATGTCATGCTCATGAACAAATATTTCTAAAATGGTTAACCAAGATTGATAAGGGATAATTTCTGGTGAGCGTTGACTCCAAGCAAAGATAGCATTTACTTGGGAATTTTCAATTTTCAAGAAGGCGTTGGGTATATATTGTTTAGTCATTTTGTTTGTGATTAGTAGATATTAATTTTGATAACTTGTCAATTTTTGGATTTTAAATTATTTGAGATTACCTCCTCAATAATATCCACAGCACGAGGAACACCTCCTGCCTTTTGAATAGCCGTTTTTAGTCTGAGTGCATTTTCTTGATAAGATGGTTGCGTTAAGACTTCTTGAATAGCTTGACGTAATCTCCTAGTTGTTAACCGGGAAGTAGTAATAAATTGTCCTACACCACTCCAAGCAATACGAGAAGCAACTCCTGGGTGGTCATTAGTAATAGGAATAGTCACCATAGGTACACCATAAAAAAGAGATTCTAACACTGTATTTGTCCCAGCATGGCAAATAGTCAGACTAGCTTTTTGCAATAATTCTAATTGTGGTGCATATTTGACAACAATAGGATTTCCCGGTAAATTTGGCAATGCTTGAGTTTCTAATCCACCTCCCAAGGCAATTACTAATTGTGCATCTAAACCTACACAAGCTTCAGCAATTTTATAGAAAATATGGGTGAGACGATTTTGTAATGTCCCCATTGAAGCATAAATTAAGGGTTGTCCATTCAATTTTTCAAATGGAAAATCAATTGGTTTTCTAACTGTTGCATCAAAGTGGGGACCAGTAAAATGGAGTATCCCTTCTAAATTAGTTCTTGGGTACTCAAACTCTGCTGGTTGTTGACTAATAATTGCTAATTTAGAAACAGAATAGAAATCGTTAATATTCACACAAGGAGGCATATTACACTCCCGGCGATATGCTGAAATCACCTTGTAAATAGGTTGAGCAAAAGTACAAATTAGCCCATAACCAACACGATTACGTAATCTTGCCCACAAAACTGGTTTATATTGCCAAGTGGTGAAAGCTGGCGGAATAGTATCATTAAAACCGTTGACTAAAGCGGAAGAAGCCGTAACAAAGGGAATATTTAGTAAGTCGGCAACAGTGCTTCCTCCGAATATACATTCATCAATTATCAGTGCTTCTATTCCCGCATCTTTAATCACTTGTGGGGCATCACGCAAAAATAAATCTGTTGTTTTTTCAGATAAAGAAATTGTGTAACGCAATGCTGCCAAACCTGTTAGTTTGCCTAGTTGTTCATAAAATTTTGCTGTTGTGCCTAGGGGAAAATCAACTGGTGAAATAGGTTGAAATTCTAAGCCAGCAGCTTTGGCATTTGCTTCTGCATCAGACATACCTAATACTGTAACACGATGCCCTCGCCTTTGGAGTTCACGTCCTAAAGCAGTCATTGTGTTTAAATGTCCAGTAGCAGCTGGGCAGATAGTACCGAAGTGTGTCATACTTTTTCCATTGATTTAATTATTTAAAACTATTCTTTTACTTGTACTATCTTCACAGACTGGCATGGGTATCATACCACGGTTCTATCACATTGAGTGCTTCTAAGAGCTTTTTACCTAGAGGAATATCATAAATAAACCCATTCAATCTAAATATTTTATAGTACCAAAAAATGCGTTTATAGAGATTGATTGCTTCACTTTCCGAAAGCCAAGTTCCTGCTGTTTCTTCTCCAAAAAGTCCGCTAGAACCAAATTCAAATTGATGTTCAATGTATTGGCCTTCTCGTGCTGGAAAGGGACACATTTGTTGTGATATTTTCTCTTGGTTAATAACTTTAAATTTCTGATAACCAAGTTCTGCCAATAGCTTGAATTCTTCCAGTAAGCTACTCCAAGAAGTTTTATCTGATTCTATGGATATAAACTGTGGTTTACTGTCAAAGTGCCGTAATGCTTCTACGCACAACATATCTGCACCTTCTATATCTATTTTCAGATAGTAGGGAATACCAAATTCTTGCAAAATGGTTTCAAATTTAGAACCTTTTACAGTGATTCCTAGGGATTTTGTCCCAAATACCTCGTTTCTCTTCACCCAATCTTGAGAAATTGTCCCCCAAACACTTATGTCTAAATTAGTATAAAAGGTAATGTCGCCATCTTGTGGGGCTATGGCCAGATTAAGAAGTTGCAGTTGACCATCATTTATATAAGATTGTAGTCGCTTTTTTGTAGTTTCATAAAGCTGAGGATCAGCTTCTATACCCACTACTCGAAAACCTTTTTTTAAATAGTATTCAGTGTCTTCACCCAAATGAACACCAACATCAATTATTAAATTTTTATCCATAGATAATCATTTTTTACGAGCATAAACAAAAATTCCATCTGGAGTTATTATTGCATGATTTAGAAACCATTATGGCTGATGTTTTGTTATTTTTGATTTCTAACAGTCATGCCAATTTTTCTATATAAATTTATGTTTTGATCTCTAATATCCCTGCTTGTGCGTCTAAAGTTGCTATAATCCCTACAGGTAAAGCAGCATTAGGGCTATCATGACCAAAGGGGAGATCAGAAACTATGGGAATACCTAAATCTGATAAGCGATCGCGCAAAACTTCCTCTACAGTAAAACTTGGTACACTAGGTGGGGCTTCACACTTGGTAAACCCTCCCAAAGCAATGCCACAAACTTTAGATAAAGCCCCGCTAGAACGCCACTGAGTTAACATCCTATCTATCCGATAAGGTGTTTCTGTGACATCTTCCAATGCCAATATTACACCATCAAGGTCGGGTAAAATCGGTGTTCCTAACAGATGGGTTGCCACCGTCAGATTACCAGGAAGTAAAATTCCTGTAGTTGTACCACCACCCCAACCGCAACCCTTTAAAGGTGCAAGGGGACGACCTTCTACGATGTCAAATAGCCTCTCGATTGACCATTCTGGCTCACTGGAGAGGGTGGTGATCACGGGACCATGAACACCGGAAATACCGACGTTGTAGAGACTCCAAAGCAGGGCTGTGATGTCAGAAAAACCGATTAACCATTTTGGTGTAATTGTATTTTCTTGCCAACTCCAATCTTCTAAAATCCGGGTACTACCAAAACCACCTCTCGCGCAGAGAATACCCTGACATTCAGGATCTTGCCATGCTGTGGCTAATTGTTGACGACGGTGGGCATCTGTACCAGCCAGATAACCATGTCTATTATCTATATTATCGCTGATTTCGATGCGGTAGCCGTGCGATCGCCAAATTTCCACACCTTGATTAAACGCCTCAAATTCTCGTAATGCACCACTAGGGGCAATGACGCGGAGTAAATCACCAGGTTTGAGGGGTAGGGGTAAGAGAGGGAGTGACATCAGCAGAAAGTGTAAGTAATGGTCATCATTTTACGGTTAATTTTCCGTTAATCTCTGTTGGTCTGGAACAACCCGCAAGCGGTTGATTTGATTTAAAGCATACCTAGCGGTGGCTTGTACTTCCGGGTCTGTATCTTCTAAAGCATGGCGTAAAATTTGACTCATCTGTGCCATCATGTCATAAAGCCGGACTAAATCACGAATAGCATTTTGACGAACCTGGGGATTTTCACTTTGGATAGATATAGCCAAAGCCCGGTTCATCGGTTTGAGTGTGCGAATGCCGATTTCTGCCAAAGCTGACAAAATTAACCCATTTTGTTGAGAATCTGCATTCATCAACAATTCTACTAGGGGTTGAACTGCCCGCGAGTCACCTTTTTGACCTATATTCCAAATGGCTTTCCGTCGTTTTGTCGTATCATCACTCTGTAATTCTTCCATGAATTTATCAAAGAGAGTGATTGTAGGCAGGACAGAGTTTTGTTGATGTAATAATAATTCTGGAGAATTTAGGGACTGTAATGGGGGAAGTGTTTGTGCAGGGTTTAAAAAGAATTTTGGATTATTTTGACTAGATGCACTTAAAAGTGGTTTTTCCAAATTTTCAGATTCTAGAACTGGTTTTGTATCCCCTAACTTCTGGATAAAATAATAAAATAGACAGAGACTTCCTAAAATTCCTAAACTGATGAGTCTTAACCATAAGGTATACTCTGCTTGAGGTTGTGACTGGATGTTTTTTGTGTCACTAGTAGTAGGAGAACTGTTGCAGTTAATTTTCTCTATTAAAACATCTTTGAGATCCTGTCTCGTAGCCCAATCAGCAATGCCATCTACTCTTCTCAACCCTTTTTCTTGCTGAAACCGAGTTACAGCTTTTTGGGTGCTGCCGTTGTATTCTCCATCTATTAAACCATTGTAGTAACCTAATGCTTTCAGTTGCACTTGGATAACTTGAACTTCTGGATGTTTAATACCCGGAGTGAGAATGGTTGGTGGTATAGGTGCTGGGTTAGTTGTTGCCGCAATGGTGCGACTAGGGTATGAACTCAGACAAATACAAGATGTTAATATTAGGATGGAATGGGTAATGGGTAATTTGTAGTTATCCCTCATTTTCCTCATCTCTAGGTGACTTTTTTTTAGGCGTTATTTGTGAATTTCTGGTTTCTTGAAAGCGGCAGATACTTCTAAAACTAATGGTTGTTCTGTGGTATTTGTTTCAGTAATCGTAGTTGTCTGATTTGTGCCTCCAATGTGTTCCCGCTGGTTAATTAAATAAATACTGATTAAAGTCAGAAAAACTCCTAACCATTGGATAGTTGTGAGGACTTCTGAGAGAAAAATATAACCAAATATTAAGGCGAAAATGGGTGTAAGAAAAGTCAGAGAACTTAAACTGGTAAGATTTCCACTAGAAGCAAAGTAGAAAAATAATCCATAGGCGATCGCACTGCCAAAAACAGTAGCATAACTTAAGGCTATCCAATCTGATAGTACAAGATTTTGCCACTGTTGGGATTCTAATACTGAAGAAATTCCCCACAAAGGTAAGCCACCAATAATCATGTGCCATCCTGTAGCCATGACTGGATCTACGTATCGGCAGACAAACCGAATCATCACAGTCCCTACAGCCATTGATAAAGCTGCCAGTAACATTAACCACTCACCACTATTAAATAACTGTTGCCAATTATCTGTAGAGATTGTCATTCCTGATTCAAAAATATGGAAAATCCACTGTTGGGGTAAACCAATCAGACTAATCCCTGTGATTCCCAAACCTAACCCCAACCATCCCCATAATCCAATATGTTCTTGAAATAGCCAGAGGGAAAGTAAAGCTACTGCTAAAGGTTGGGAGTCTATCATTACCGAACCTAAGCCGGCATTGGTTCTGACTAAACCTTCTGCTAAAAACCCTTGAAATAACGTGCCATCAACTAAGGCAAATATCACAATCCACAACCATGCTAACCAACTTTTAGGTTGGGGTTTACCCATAAATGCAGCCACCATGAGAATTAACACCCCCGCAGGTATTAATCTGAATCCAGCCATAAATAGGGGTGTGGTGTGGGGAATTACACCTTTCATGGCTACCATTGCTGTACCCCAAAGGAAAAAAGGAGCAATTAATAGTAGATACGCGAGGGGATTTTTAGATCCACTGAGTTGCACTTGCATGGGATGATTGTGGTTTTTAGTGAATAGATGGAAAAGTTATTTTACCTGATTTTACAGTCCTGGTGAATGGAATTTACGGTTATACAAGATATTTGGAGTAATCAAACGCAGATGAACGCGGATAAACGCAGATAAAAATGGATGATTCTGCACGGATTCACATAAAATAGGTGTTAGGAGGATATAGTGAATGATTACAACTAAACCAAGAATTGAAGATAGTTTTGGGATTACATTAGCACCATTATCTGTGGAAGAAATCTACAGTAAAGCAGATAATCCTGCTAATGGTGCGGTGGTGGTAATGAGTGGTATGGTTCGTAATCAAACCGATGGTAAGCCTGTGGTAGCGTTAGAGTATCAAGCTTATGAACCGATGGCTTTACAGGTATTTTATCAAATTGCCCATGATATTCGACATCAATGGACTGATGTGAGTCGGGTAGTGATATATCACCGAGTTGGGAGATTGTCGGTTGGGGAAATTAGTGTGGTTGTGGCTGTAGGTTGTCCCCATCGTGGTGAGGCTTTTGCCGCTTGTGAGTATGCTATTGATACACTCAAACATAACGCACCTATTTGGAAAAAGGAACACTATAGCTTGCTAGGTGAAGATGGTTCTCAAATAGCAGAGTCTAGTTGGGTATCTATTAAAAACTGTAACCATTAAATAGGGGCAGAAGTTTGAGAACCTCCACCCCATTTTTTAGCAACCTCTATCTATGTGGTTTGAGTCAAAGCTGAAGCAGTTACGCTGTTCGTTCCTACTCAGGGCTTTTTCCTTGGGCAGTATAAGCTCCATGTTGTTGGATTAGTTTTGCTACTACTCCTGTCCAACCTGTTTGATGACTAGCTCCAATTCCCGCACCGTTATCCCCATGAAAATATTCATAGAAGAGAATGTAATTATTCCAGTTGGGGTCATCTTGAAACTTTTTAGTTCCTCCATAAACAGGTCGCTCACATTGACCTTCTGTTTTTGGCAAGAAAATATTAATCAATCTTTGAGAAAGTTCTGTAGACACTTCCCAGAGATTCATCATCTTTCCTGAACCAGTAGGATATTCTACTTTGAAATCATCTCCTAAATAACGATGAAATTTTTGGAGTGATTCAATAATCAAGAAATTCACAGGCATCCAAACCGGACCACGCCAATTGGAATTGCCACCAAATAGACCAAATCTCGATTCTCCTGGCTCGTATTCTACTAAAGGTTGCTCGAAACTACCATCTTCCATTCTGATTTTAAAAGGCAAGAGATAAGGATGGGGTGGCTCGTGGGATTTAGATAAAGCTCGAATGCCATAAGGTCCTAAAAATTCAGATTCATCGAGCATTCTTTTGAGAATTAATTTGAGTCTTTCAGGGTTGACTAGGGATAAAGCTAACCCTCCTCCCATCAAATTACTATCTGTTTTATCAAAGTAAATGTTCTCGTTTTTTGTCAAGTCCTGACGATGCTTTAAAAACCAATCAGCCCTTTTTCTGAAGTCAGAAGACAAATATTTGTCTAATGTTTCTTGATCGATTGCTTCCACTGCAAATAGAGGAATAAGTCCTACCATAGAACGGACTTTCATCGAGAAAGAAAAGGGATCATTTCCTCCGTCTATGACATTAGCAGGAAGTTTCAAAATGTCATAGAAAAAGCCATCTTTATCATCCCAAACATCAACTTCATTTCCTCCCAGTTTGTTCAGAGCTTCGGCAATCAACAAAAAATGCTGGAAGTATTTGGAGGCCATATCGTCATAAACTGTTGAATTTGTATGGCTTTTAGCTAACTCTGTTGCCATCTTCAACAAGTTAAGACAAAACATTCCCATCCAACTAGTACCATCTGATTGCTCAATACTAGCACCAGCAATTTTCAAATTACTGCGATCAAAAACCCCAATATTATCTAGACCCAGGAAACCGCCTCCAAACAGATTGTTTCCATCTACATCTTTACGATTTATCCACCAAGTAAAGTAGAGAGACAATTTCTGAAATAGTTGTTCGAGGAATCCTGCATCTGCATTGCCATACATTTTCTCTTCTATTTTATAAACCCGCCAAGCTGCCCAGGCATGAACTGGAGGATTTACGTCACTAAAGTTCCACTCATAGGCTGGTATTTGACCGTTAGGGTGCATAAACCATTCTCTGGTGAAGAGATATAATTGCTTTTTCGCAAATTCTGGGTCAATTAAGGCTAGAGGGATGGTGTGAAATGCCAAGTCCCAAGCAGCAAACCAAGGATATTCCCATTTGTCAGGCATGGAGATGATATCTTCGTTAAACAGGTGAGTCCACTCACTGTTTCTACCAGAGTTTTTGCGTTGCGCTGGTGGTGGTGCGCCTGGGTCTCCATTGATCCAATCTTGCACAACATAGTGGAAAAATTGCTTACTCCATAACATCCCTGCAAAGGCTTGTCGTTGGACGTTACGCATTTCAACTGGTAATTCTTCGCTGGGGGTGACTGCTTGATAGAATTGATCCGCCTCATTTTTGCGTTGTTCAAATACTGACCCAAATTCATTACCAAAGGGTGTTGCTAAATCGTCAATATCACTGAGGCGGAGTCGGACGATTTTGGTTTCCCCTGGGGCAAAATTTAAGCGATAATGGGGTGAAACTTTGGTTCCTTGTTGATGAGGATTTACTGCACCAGTTTGACCATTAACAATATAATCGTTAATGCCATCTTTGACGTAAGAGGTATTTTTTCCCCATCCAAACTTTTCTTTATTGGTTTCGTTTTCCGTATACAGCATGGCATTGGGGGTTTGGCAATAAAGCCATTTCTTGACCTCCGGTTGCGCTGATTTCAAGTCGGTAAATTCAGCTTTAACTACCTTAAAATCTCCACTAGAGTTAACGCTTTCCAGGGAGGGTTTACCTTCCTCTGTGGCTCCCCAAGACCAAGTGTTACGAAACCAAAGAGTCGGTGCTAGATGCAACTCTTTAGCTTCTGGACCATGATTAACAACCGTGATTTGAATCAAGATATCTTCGGGAGAATTTTTGGCATATTCGACGAAAACATCAAAATAGCGGTTATCGTCAAATATCCCTGTATCCATCAACTCAAATTCAAATGCGCGAGCATCTTGGGCTTTGCGGCGACCATTTTCTTTGATCAATTGTTCATAGGGAAAGGCATTATGGGGATATTTGTACAGCCCTTTCATGTAAGAGTGGGTGGGGGTACTATCCAAATAAAAGTAATACTCTTTGACATCTTCCCCGTGATTTCCCTCACTATTGGTTAATCCAAATAGCCTTTCTTTGAGGATGGCATCTTTTCCATTCCAGAGAGCGATCGCAAAACAAAGACGTTGGTGATTATCAGAAATCCCCATAATCCCATCCTCACCCCAGCGATAGGTACGGGAACGAGATTGATCATGGGAAAAATAGTCCCAAGCGTTACCATCAGCACTATAATCTTCTCGCACTGTTCCCCATTGGCGATCGCTTAAATAAGGACCCCACTGTTTCCAGTGTTTCTCCCGGTTGCTATCTTCAACCAGTCTTTTTCTTTCGGCTGTGTCTTGAATTTTGATCATGGCTTTTTACGATTTCATAAATGAACTGTTGGCAATCATGGTCTTAATTCGCTAGAGAAATCTCTAATCTAAACTCGTCAGAAAACTAATACTAGGAGCGAAGAAATATTCTCCACCTTTCATTTTCACCCATAGCTCAAAATGATACTCCTTAGTTTCCTTTTCACCCCATTTTGTTGGCCATTTTGATATGACGTTTCTTGGATCATCTTTTGGTCTTCCGGGCTGACCAATTACCGGATCAAGTCCTACTCCAACGTCAACAAAACGATCAGGATTTGCCCATCTCGATTGCATAAAATTGAATTGGTTTTCAATATCTGCTTGGAAACAAAGAAACAATAATCCTGAACCCTCTGTCGGTTTTGCAGTGGGATCATGTTCTCCATAACTAACTGCCCGTCGGGCAATTCGATGATTTCTCTCTATCCTTAAAGCTTCATCAAATTCAGGAGCAGATTCAACTCGTCCTGTATCACCACGTGGGTTTGTTTTGCGAATATGGGCATGAAATGGACATTTTGTAGCTGCTACATCCTCATCATAATTAAAGTTATTAGTTGGGGTGACAGCATAGGTAGGAATATCTGACTTAGTAACGGGAGTTCCATCCGCAAAACGACCCATAACTAAAGCCCCTGCCAAATCATTTTTGATGTTTAAAGTTTTAGCAAGTTGTTGTTGATCTTCATGAAATGCTTTAACATTTTGTTCGAGCTTTCGGTAAACTAAATAGCTACCATAACTATCCTCAGTTTTCCCATTATAATCTTTAACGAGAATGATATCTAAAGAAGCTCTGGGATCCCATTGACTGAAATTGCAATCGTTGGTTTGCGCTCCCACAATATCTCGTTTGATAAATAAAGGCTGACTTACCCCATCAACAAACCCAAAATGTTCAATTATTTGTCCGGCTTTATTTCTAAGAATAAAGCCATCTTCTCGATGAATAATTACAGCAACTTGACGCAGACTTTGAGAAACCTGATTGACGGTTTGCAATAAATTGATCAAGTTATCGTCAGCAATTAATAGTAAAGCATGGATCTCTTTTTGAAATCCGGCTTCCCAGTCTTTAACCTCCGGATCTTTTAAAAAATCTTGTCTGATTTGCTCATTTTTCATCCCCATGGTAAAGGGCTGATCTTTCGGAACTTGAAAAGGCTTAAATCCTAAAGCTTCATAACCATGACGAGTTAGTAAAAAGTTAGCAAAAACCTTCCCAGTAATGCCTTCTTGCCGGTAGCGTAAAGCCTCATCTGCTTGTTGTTTAGCTGATGTTACATAACAGTTAGCAAAGGTTTGTATCCAGTTCTTAGCTTCCGCAACTTTTTCCGATTTCCATTCTAAAAAGAGATGCACACTGTAATCTCGTCCATGTCCTTTTAAAATATTTCCTTGTAAGTCTTCCAGGAGTCCTTGATACTTGCCCGCATTTTCTGGATCAATTCCAGTTTCTGGAACATTTTTTAAGTCTTCTTCTGTTAATGCCACAAAATTCTACCTTTTTGATGACTGTTTTTTATCCAGCTTGAAGTTTGATAATTTTGGCTTTGGCAGGTTTGCCTACGTCATTAAGATAAAACATCATGTAGTATCCAGGAGGATAGAGATTTGCGTTATTAGGTGCTGTAAATTCCACTAATGAACTATCATCTGAAACTTCGATGGGCAACTCTACTAACCGTTGTCCATAATCAAAGGAATGGGTAACGGACCCCAGCTTGGCAAGTACCAGCGATGGGTTTTTAGTGCCATTTTCTACCCTAATTGTGCCTGGTTGTCCATATTCAAGAGTGTCAGGAGCTTGATTGATTTGAGGGCGATCGCCTGATTTAAAGAGATAGGGAGGACTGAAAATTTCTCCTTGCCAAATTTCCGCCGGCACAAAGGGTTCAGAATCTCCTTCGGCGTAATAATGTTGCGGATCTTTGTAAAAGGTGTCAATATCAAATTCTTCAGGTTTTCCTGATTGATTTTGCAGCTTGGCAAAGGTAAAAAATGTTTGCGGATCGCCAAGAACATCCACACGCACTGTACCGTCTTTTTTGAGTGCGGCTCGATTGGCATTTCCACCCACAACTAATACACGGGCATCCGGTAGTAAAACAGCCCCATTATGGTACAGTCTGGGGAATTTGCCACGGTTTAAGGACTTGGTTCTATAACCTGCTGTTGCTTTTTCATCTGGGGTCATGAGCAAGGGTTCGTAAACTGGCTGATATTCGGGATATCGTCCCCCATTAATCACTAAAATTTCTTTGGTGGGCAAAATGACGGCTTGGAGGTTAGCTCTGGGTTTATCCAGGAAATGGTCAAATATTTCCCATTTACCAATCTTGTTACCAATTTTTTCTGGTGGAATCCAATGTTGTAAACTGCTGGCTATCCTGACCTCTTTGGGAAATCCTGCTGTACTACCACCCCGGCCAAAACTGATACTGTTCGTACCAATAATACCACCTAATAAAATGACATCTTCGGAATTAGGGACTTGTAGAGCGGTTCCGTAGGCTTTGTTGGTTTCTAAGCGATCTGGTCCTACTTCAAAACTAATGGAAATATTGCCATTATCTACTTCCTGAATGCTCATTAAATAGCTTTTTTTACTGAAATGGGGAACTGAAACTCCGGCAATACCGGCTTCGTCTCCTGTAATCAGTAATCTGCCATCTTTTAAAGGAAAAACACGGGGATAAAGGTCAATGCTATCGTAAACGTCCTCACCTTCTACTTTGGTGTTGAAGGGACTGTTTTCGATTAGTCTGGGGTCAAAGTATTGAAGTTTCTCCGTTTTGGGATCATAAATTTCAATACTGGGGTTAATTTGGTTGGGTTTATCCCATTTTAAACCCGAAAAAATCACCACTTTCCCACTAGCTAGGGGAATTAAACTTGGATACCAACGTCCATCTTTTGTCTCTCCAATAGCCTTCCATTCTCCTGTTTGCCATTTATACAGGTTAATCTGCTTGCTGCCGGTAAAAGCTCCACCTGGGTAATAACGTCCTGTTCCCCCGATGAATAGGACATTACCATCGGCTAACTGGACATGACCCAGACAAAAGAGATCGTTTGTTGTCCCATTTTGTGAAGCTGGAGGTGAGGGAATACGTTCAAATTTTCCTGTTGCGGGGTCAAGTAAACCTGTATTATTGATGGCATTGTAGTTTTTCGGATCTACACCTTCTTTAAACTTATATTGTCCATCTTCTTCAATGAGGGTGCTACGAAAACTACTACCATTGACCATTAAAACTTTGCCATTCGGTAGCACAATGGTATGGACAGACTGCATCCGATCTTCTGTCGGTGGCATGGGTATGGTTGTCCATGCTCCCATGGTTTCTTGGGTCCCGGCCGCTATAGCTACATCCCAACCTAAAAATGTTAGGCATAAGGACAGGAAAAACACCAAAAAAACTGAGACAATCTTGATGCCTTTGGGTAATGGTTGAACTATCTTCATAATGAAGTATCTGCGTCAGAATTTATGGTCGTGGTCAATCGTTATTTCTCTAAGGAAATTTAGTAATCCTGAACAGTTTGTTGAATTTTTTGAATTTTTTGAATTTCCTGTTTAGTTACTTTGATAGCTTCATTTGCAATATCGTAGGCACTAGGATAGCAATTAGCTTCATCTTCCCCTGGTATCCAAAACTTGCGTCGAGTCAGACGCAGAGAGTTGACAAACGCAGGAATAGCATTGAAAATTTCCACAGCAATTGGTCCGGTGTATACTTCCAAAACTGGTTGGAGAAAGGGCTGCCAGGGTAGCCAACTGGTATGAAGTGCGCCACGATCAGGGGGTGAAACTTGAATGTAATGTAGCCGGTTTTCTTGGGCTAAATAGGTAACTTGTTCTTGGAACTTTTCTGGGCCATCTCCATCCAATATTTCGTGGGCGCTATCAATTACAACCCCCACTTGTTTACTTTCCACACCTTTGAGAAAGTCAATTAATTGAGATAACTTATTTGGTCCAGGAGTTTCCCAATGAGTAATAGGTTCAATTGCTAATTTGACGTTTTTTCCTTCAGCATATTTACCCAATTCATTGAGAATCGGTTGAGCATTTTGATAACGCACAGATAAATGATCCTGTATTTGATCGCTCCAAATCGGATCATTAAAGTCTGTGGTTGGAAAAACACCATAGGGAATGACAATAGGCCCCATCATAATCTCACCCCCTAAAGCCGCCGTAATATCAACTCTTGATTTCAGATATTCTAGGGCTTCTTGTCTTTGTTTTGGATAGGGAGAACTAGGATCAAAAGTTCTGGTTGCTCCAACATTGGTGGATATTTTAATATCTGCTAAACCCTCGCAATCAAGATAGTGGCGTAAATCTTGATAATTTGCCAAATCTTGGGAATAATTTGCAGGATTGGTTAAAGCAATGGGAAATTCAAAGCCAGTATAACCAAATTTCTTCAGTTCTTTTATATGTGCTACTACAGTTTTCCGATATTCTAAATTATCGGGTTTTAAATCTGTAGTAAACATGAAAAAGCTCAGGTAAATATTAGGCAAAGATGATGATTTGTTCATTTTATTATGTTCCAAAAAGAATCTCAGTAAATTTGAATTACGGTACGATATTTTCCCTAATATCTCTGGAGAGATTATAAGGGTTTTCTGTTCCAGATTTGACGGTCAATTTTCCAAATACCTGCATCTTTTTTCATTAGCCATAAAGCCCGAAATTTTACTTGTTTTGAAGGACTACCATCATGAGAATAAATAGTTGCCATAGAGATACCAATGACATAACCAAAATCACCCATCACTTCAATTTCATCTGCTGTAAAAATTGGATCAATATCTTGGGTTGCAATACTTTGGGCAAATCCTTCTACAATATCTGCCCTACCACAGCGATCATCTACATCCGGTGCCATCCAAAGTGCATCTTCGGTATACATATCACTATAACCATCAAGATTTCTAGTTCTCACATTCTCGGCATAGGTTTCTTCAAACACTTTTCTGATTTCATCTTTATCGCGAGAATACATATCTAAACTCCTAAGAATTGTTATTGCGTTGTGCAGAAATGGTCGTATTGGGCATGAAAATTTACTATTTAATATTTACCAAAAGTCTGTAGATAAAATCTCCGACTTTTAGTAAATAAAAAATTACAACCCAGTCACCTTACGGAGATAATCTCGTGCTAGAAGAGCATATTCTAAAGGCTCACGTAAAGGCTTAATTTTGGTATTGCTGGGATCTTGTTCTGCTTCTACCATTAACCAGCCTTGATACTTAACTTCGGCTAGTTTATTTAAAATGGTCTTAAAGTCAATGATGCCATTTTTATCCCCAGGAACTGTAAAAACTCCAGAGCGAATTGCACTTAAAAAGCTGAGTTGCTTTTGTTTTGCTTCGTCCAAGATATTTTGACGAATATTTTTGAGGTGAACGTGCTTAATCCGGCTACCATAGGTGCTAATCAGATCCAAAATTCCATCTTGGGTAACACCTGAATAGTAAAGATGTCCAGTATCAAGTAGTAGGTTCACATTGTGATCCTTTGTTCCTGTCATGAGACGATCAATATCTGCGGGGGTTTCTACTCCGGTGCCGACGTGGGGATGGTAAGACAAGATCATGCCATTGGCAAAGGCTTGATCTCCCAGAGAATTTAAGCCATCAATCAAGAGTTTCCATTGTTCATCAGTAAACTGGGGACGATTATTTAAAGGTTCAATGGGTTGTTGATGGACAGCCCCTCCGAGTTCGGCAACGACAATTGCTTTACTCTCAAAATTCTTCATGAACGCCATCTGATCCTCGAATATTTTTTGGCTATCTTCTTTCGCTCCGATGGTGAAGAAAGTCCCAACCCAGGGTTCAGAAATTGTTAAACCCCGAACTTCTAGGTCTTTTTTTAATGTAGCGATGTCTTTGGGAAATTTAGGAGCGCCTTGAAGACCTTTAAACCCTGCTAGGGAAATTTCACTGATAATCTGTTTGTAGGAGATGGGAGGATTGAGATCCATTGTGAGATCATCACTGTTGCTCCAACCTGTAGGGGTAATACCTAAACGGACTTCTTCAGGGTTGAAAATAGGGGTTTTAGCACCACTTCTGACTTCAGCATTGGCAGGAAGTGTGGTAGTGATTCCCATGAGAATCACAATCAATAGGGAAATCAATAAACGACTGATTTGTTGATTCAGGGATTTTATTCCGCTGGGAAAATTCGCAAGAATCTGTACTTGTTGTTTGATTTTTTCGGAGCTTGGTGTCATGAGAATCCTTGAGTTTTTTACTTTCAACAATTTGATTTGTTTTATTTAGGAGCGAACCACTTTTGTCTCATGTTGCAGTGGTTTATAGCAATCCTATTTGATTTGTAGACTTTGAATAGTGAACAAATAGGATCAGTAATTTACTCAGGTGAGCATACTCAAAATCTGAATTATTTACGCTCCATTTGTTAGCTCATCAAATAGGATTGCTATACCAGAGGGAGTTTTGTAACTATCTCTTTGCTGACGATATGTTAAATATGAGCCTATTGAATAGCCCCAAACTGACCGACACTTCCGTTATATATTGTGTCATTAGGCATTCTGGCACGAAACAAATCAGCATCAATGAATTTAGTCTGTGTCAGAGTAGCTTTTGATAATCTGACATTTCTCAGGACAGCATCAGAAAAATCTGCACCATCTAACGTAGAGGTAGATAAAAATGCGTTGGTGAAATTTGCTTCTTTGGCGATCGCATTGGACAAATCTGCACCAGAGGCGATCGCATATTCTAGATTAGCCTCTGTGAGATTAGCCCCCGACAAGTTTACCCCTGCCATCTCTGCATTAGCCAATTGGGCATTTGTGAGATTGGCGTTAGTTAAATTGGCTCTGTTTAACCTGATTCCTAAAAGGCTGGAACCCGATAGATTCGCTCCTGTGAGAATAGCGTCATCTAGCTTAGCTTCATTCAGTAAACTGTTCGACAAATTAGCCCCTGTGAGATTTGCTCCAATGAGTGCGCTACCATACAAATCTTTACCGGATAAATCCATTCCCGAAAGATTACAGCTATTACACTCGTTTGTCTCCAGTAAATGAGTAAGAGCAACACGGGGACTACTAGCAACGAAGGCATTAGCAGGTAAACTAAACAGCGTTACACTCAGAACAATTGTCAGGACAAAAGCAGAAAGTCCCCGAAACCAAAGTTTAATATTCATCTTGTATCTCCATTAAAATTGTTCACCAGATCATCAAATTGTCATTAACTCAAACTAACTGAAGGAGGCTCACTCCAAGTCCCATAACCAGGTGCTTTCGCGCCAGGAGGATTAACCCCAACAGCCCGCCAGACAAGTCCTTCGGGATAGGATTGAGGACTGGGAATAAAATGGCTATTTTCTTTACCTGCACCATACCAGGCCTCCCATGCGTCGGGAAGTTCATACCAATTAGCCGTGTACCATAGTTTAATGATGTTGCGAGCAACAGGTCCACGTTTTGAAGAGTCTAGAATTTGAGAGCGTAGTCCCTCGCTTAAAATTACGGGGTCATATTTCTTTTTTGCTCTCTTATCTAGATCATGAAAGATTGTTAGCAATTCCCCAAATATGTCTTCACCAACCATCTTCAGAACGGTGTCAAAGTAAAGTTCAGTTTGTCCAGTTCCTTCCAGATCAAACCGAGAAAATCCTGTAACCTCTGCCGAAAAATCCAGGAAATACCCCATGAATTCAGGTGTCTTAATACTCACTAGTTATTTACCTCCACAAAATTTCTAGGTTCTTATTTCTAGGTTTTTGAGTTTCAACTTTTGCTATTTACTCAAACTTATAAATTGGACCTGCATTAACTCCATTCAGTCCCGGAATAGGGTTACGAATCAGACTAGTAGCCAATTCCTTGAGTCGGAACATACTTCCCACCGCAGGAAGCAACTGCTCAGGATAACCATTAAAGGAATGCTCAATCTCTGCAAGGAATCTGCTGTAAGCTTGCTGGAACTCTAGTGCGTGAGCATATAATTCTGAATCTGCGTCACAATAACTTCTGAGTTTACTCAGCGTCAGATTATCCATCACGGGATAAACAGCGTCCCAATCTACAGTAAAGGTTTCACCTGTAGGCTGATTAGGATCATCTGAGTTCGTTGGATCTTCCTTGTCTATCACATAGTAGCGACCCTTCAGAAGTTGCTGGAAACGATAGTAATGAGAAAGTTCTTTTTCAGAATCATAGATCGTTGTACTTCCAGACCCTTCACCTTGGGTTTGAATTATATACAATGCTTTGATAGCAGAGTTAAGATCCGTCACCTTGACGATATCTCCCGCACCATCATAGTAATATTCAGGGGTAATTTGCTTTTTGGGATCACCAATAAAGAGATTCTTACCTTCATTCTTATACTTCCTATCAAGTGCCTTTAAGCCTCTAATCACCTCTGTATAGAATAATCCAATGGTGTCGTAGCTTAAGTTATCCTTTTTACCAGCAAGTTTTAAAAAACTGTGTCTTCTTGTTTGTTTAGTGCGAGACTCTACTAATGCTTTATTTTCACCTACATGATGAGAACGTTCAATCTTGCAAAATGTCTCTACTGTTTCTTTGGAAAACTTGCCGACATTAACTTCAAAGTCTTCTGCTCCTGTGGGTAAGTGAGTCGGGTATGTGGGAACAAAGTCAGGATTGGTCAAAACTCCTTGAATATTTCCTCCCACCGCATTAAACACATTGGCTACTAGAGTCAGATGAAGCATTTCCTCTACAGCGACGGTGCGAATAAAGTGGAAAGCTTCCAGATTTGAGCCTGGCTTCAGGGAATAAAGGGCAGTCAGATAAGGGGGAAGAGTCGCGTGTTCTATCATCAAGCCCTGGATGAGATAGTAATGCAGGTCTTCAACCGTTGTAATCAACTCTAAACTATCAATCATCAAATACCTCTGCTGATAATATTTTCAAAAAGTTGTATAATTCAGTGCGCTTTGTTGTTTCCAATCCTAAAGATTTGCCGGCTTAGACGCAATATCTAAATCCCGAAGCATCTCTTCAGCAGCCATGAAAGTTAGAGCGGCGATACTCAATGTAGTATTGGAACTACCAATGGAGGGCATACTTCCTGCACCAACCATATAGAGATTCTGATGATCCCAAGAACGCATATATTTATCCACAACTGAGTTGTATTTAGTCGTTCCCATGACGTGAGTTCCTGAAAAGTGATTTCCTCCTCGAAACCAGTAGCCTTCACCCTCATACTCAAAATAGGCAGGGTCTGTGTCATCGTAGTGGGTATGATCTTCCGCACCTAAATGATTGAAAATGGTCTTGGAGAGATTTCGGGCGTAAGCAAAGGTTTTTTTGCAATAATCGGGTAGGTCAAAATGAATGACGGGACGATAATTACCCAATTGATCTGTATATCGAGGATCAATGGTGACTCGGTTGTTGGAATCGGCGGGTAATTCGCACATGAAGGCTAATAGTAACTGCCGTGATATCTTGCTAATCAGTTCTTGACGTAGTTCAGAACCATACAGATTCCCCTTTTCTACAGCATCTCTTACCACGTCAGTAGCACCTGTTCCTGACCATCCCCAACCATCATTATGGATATCCATAGCAAATGTGCATTGGTTGTGACGAAACTTACCTTTACGGAAAGTCCCAATTCCTGATGTCACTAAGGGGCCTCGCATTGTGCCAGTTACTTCCGGCATCAAAGCCCAAGCTAAGAGAAAAGGATGATCCATGAGGTTGCGTCCCATCAAATCATTGCTACTCTTCAAATCGGAAGCAAGCATCAGTTTGGCATTTTCGACTGCATGGGCAGCTAGGACAAATAAAGTACCTTGAGCTATACCAACGGTATGATCAGGAGAGTTCTTATCTTGATAGTGCTTGTAGTGAATAGCGGTAACACGACCGTTATCGGGATTAACTTCTACCTTATAGGCTACAGCCTGGGCAAGTAGGTCTACTCGATCAGGAAAAGCTATGGTATTTAAGGTTTTGCGGGCATCATACTTTGCTTGCACTGGACAGATAGGAACACAGTTCGCGTTACCTTGGCAGCGTTCCCCATACTCCACAGGCTTAACACTAGCAACTCCATCAGGAACGAAGCGAATATCAGCTTTATGCCCATACTCGTTATAATCAGGATTAGGGATACTATTGCGACCCTGGGGAAATGTACTGAGTTCTAATTTAATAGTCTCGCCTTCAAGTTCGACGGTAGCTCCATTCAGTCCCTCGGTAACTTTTTTATCCAAGTAAGAAGGAGGAAGCTCAAGCATAGGGAAGACATAGCCATCTTTAAAGGGGACACCTAGACTTTTTTGTCCTTCTACGTCTCCAGAAACCCCCATTTCATACTCCGCTTGGCGGTAGTAAGGCATCAGTTCTTCATACTTAATCGGCCAGTCAAGACCTTTTCCATATTTAGTTTGTAACTCAAAATCTTCGGGTAACATTCGGATGGTTTTCCCTTCCCAGTGCATGGTAGTTCCACCCAATACCCTTGTATAAGAACCGCTAAGAGGTAATGGTCCTTTTTCTTCAAAATAATGATTAGCTCCATCAGTAGGGCTAAGGGCATTACGGTTTACGGGATAAGGGGAGTTGGCGTTTTTGTCTACTGCACCATAAAAGGTATCAACGTGACTTTGAAAGCCCTCAAGGGTTAAACCATGACCAGTTCCCGCTTCCAGAATTAGAACTCGCTTGCCCTGTTCACTGAGTTGTTTGGCAACAATGGCTCCAGCTACTCCCGCTCCGACTATGACTACATCGTATAAGGTTTGAGAAACAGTCTCACAATTGACGAATGTTACTTTAGTCCGACTTTGGCTCATAGATTACTCCTTAGCACGTATTTAATTTATCCAATGGTGTCAGGGACTTACGCGTAAGTAATTTATCAGTCACTGAATATATTAGTCAATACTTACTTAATATTTACTTACAATAAGTATATACTGTTCTATTAAGCGGAGATAGGTGGAGTGAAATCAAAACTTGAAGGGGCAACAAAAATATTTAAAGTATTAAGTAGGTTAACAGAAAAAACTAAAGGTATGTGAAGAAAGTTGTTGAGGAATTGCGCTTTGTAACTATTTTGGACAACTCTCTGGCATATTCCTTTAGACTAGGTTTCCATAGGAATATCAAAATATTGAAAATGGAGACAAGGACAAATGCCTACGGTAAATTTATGTTGCCATGAGTTTGTAGTTGCTATTTCCTCCGTCGCTTGTATAGTTGGTCTATGGTTACTGAAGGATCACAATCAAGCTATAGATGATTTTCAAGAAACAGAACAAAGTCTCTTAACAATGAGCTTTGCTTACTGGTTAGTGTATTGCCTTGCTTTTGGGATAGAAAAATTATTTTTATTGGATTGCGAAGCTGTGATTGTAACTTTGAGAATTACGACAGCTTTGTCATATTTCTTAACATTTTCTTGTATTCTCAGTTTACCGTTACATAAATTTGCAGTTCATAAAATTGAAGAATAATCAAAAGTCAAGGTTAGAACTGAATTCAGATCCAACCTTGCTATTTGTAAATTCATAATTTAGGCAATTCTCATAGCAATAGCGATAGCGAAGCGCTCCGTAGGAATCGCACCTTCGAGTTCATCCTGGAGTAAAGTTGTCAGGATAAAAACTTCTTGCACAGTCTTACCTTGACGGGCAATGATTTTATAACCACCGCGAATGGGTACAGACACACGCAACTGCATTTTTGGTGCATGACCTCTAGCTCTACCAATAACCGCAGGTGTCACCGTCCCAATACCATCCTCTCGACACAAACGTTCTAAAATAGGAATTAGACCGGGAATATGGGTAGAGTGATTCCAAACAAGTCTACCATCGGTGGGTTTAGACATAATGATTAGGCTGCTTCCAGAGGAGCCATTGTCAACCCAGCCCGACGGAGTTGTTGGTGGTATAATTCCGCTTGTTCTTGGGGTCCTGTCCAGACAATTGCTTGTCCTTCATGGTGGACTTGATTAGTAAGATCCCAAGCGAGATCCCCCGACATTCCCGGAATATACTTCATTAAACACTCAGCTACGTGCTGAAAAGTATTGAAATCATCATTCAATACAATCACCTTGTAATTAGGATAGGTTTTCCGAGTCACTTGATTAACTCGGTCAGGTGTCACAGTTGGTGCTGAGGCCATACTGTACACATCTGCAATTCTTGTTACCATAGAAAAATGAGCCAAAAACAACGTTGTACAAACTCACATTACAAATAACTAGTTTAATCCATTGCCGACTAGGTTAGTAGTCAAGGACAAGCCGATAATGTGTAAAAATATTAATTGACATTGATTATGCAGAAAATCTAACAAATTCAGATCCCCAACTTCTCTAAGAAGTCGGGGATATTTTACCTACCGCCAATCATCCCAATTTTCGTTAAAAATAGAAGTATCAGGAAAAGCCGTAGGATTCCCATTTGCTTCCAACAGCTTTCTTAAAATTTGTAATTGCGGTTCTTGTTTAGGCAAATTATCAACTAATTGATAGGGTGCAATTCCTTGTTTTAATGCAAAACTAGCCACAGTTCCCGCAGCAGCGCCAGAAGACCATTCAAAGGAATGAACCCGATAAGCAGCAGCAGCAATATGACTAGTAGCAATACTTTTTCCCCCTACCAATAAATTATCAATTTTTTGGGGAATCATTGCCCGTAGCGCAATTTGGAAAGGATAAGCTTGTCCTGCACCTCGTCTTTCTCCCGCACGTTCAGTATTACCAGGTGCTTCTACTGGACTTTTTGTCATGCAAGGATGAAAATCTATGGCATAATGACCAATACCCACAGCATCAGGGTAAATTGTCGAACGAGTTCTTCGCATAGCTTTTTCTGGGGGAATTTCCCCCTTAATTACAGATGTTGCTTCCAAACCTGATACAGTTGCTTTTAAACTGCGATACATATTTGCTGGTAGAGTTTTCCGATAATATTCATCATTATAATTACGACGAGAAATATCAACTTCCCAAATTCCAAAACCCTCCGGTTGTCCCCAGCTAGGACGGCCAATAATCCTTCTTCCTTCCCTCATGTAGGGGTATTTAGATAAACCATGAACTGTCCCCATGGGCGAATCTAAACCTGTTAAAAAACGGATATTTGTTTGCGGTTGTTTGACACCTTCTCCTAATTGAGAATCTGTAGTTCCCCCATACAACCAATAAAAAAATGAAAATGCTTTTTCTTCAGCTTTACGCAGGGATTCTGTGCGGAGTCCACCTTGCCAACCTCCTGGTTTTAACTGTCCAGAATTTTCTAATTGTTGACGAGTGTAAATGAGATTATCTGCGGCTGTTCCCGGACGGTAATCATTTCCCCAAGTCCAGTTTTGCATGGAAATATCCCCCGGTGTGGGTGCAGTAAATTTCACACCATTGAATGTAGTTGGTTGTCCTTTTTCTGGACTCCAAATTCGCCGATAGGTAAAGACTAAATCAAAGTTTGCTAATCGTTTTAATTCATAACTAAAATATGGTGAATATTGTAAATAAAATGGGGGCATTGTTTGGCTTTGCTGCTCTTTTGTTGCCTCCATTGCAAAGGTATAAGTGAAACCTTGGGTACAATAAGGATCATTTGTAGTGCTAGAAGATGAAGGTTCAAGATAGGAACGGGCATCAATTCCTAGACGATAAGGAACATCTGCTAAAGCGATAATTTCCCCGGTTTCACTTGCGTCTATAATGTACCATTTTCCTGGGTTATTTTGAGATTGTTTGGGGAGAAAACGAATGATAGTTTTACTCAATTGAGATGAATTTTTATAGCTATAAGCATCTTCAATGGTTTGAGATAAAGGATTAGTATTTAGAGGTGGTTGATTTTTTGCTGGTTGATGTTGAATAGCTATGGCGTTATTAATAATTTTGCCATCTTTGCTAATTTCTAAATCTTTAATTACCGTATTGGGAAACCATTGTAATTTTCCTCTACCTTTTTTTTCCGCATCATTGAGCATTTGTGTCATGATATTGTGAGCATCATGAGGAAGAAAACAGGAGTCACTTACCCAACAGTCACCAGGGTTAAGTTTGCCATATTTGCGTTGAATGCGGTTTCTTAATTCGGAATAACCGCGAGAATAAAATTGTTTATCTCTTTGGGTTGGTCTTTCGTCTAATGCAGATGTCCCTTGGGAGGAGATTTGTCCCCCCAACCAGTCGGTTATTTCTGTTAAACAAACTGTGCGTCCTGCAAGTAAGCTTTCGTAAGCTGTGGCTACTCCTGAGAGTCCACCACCGACAATGAGAAGCTCGCAATTGACGGTTTTATCTGGTGTACGTGGGGGAGTAGCGGTAACGGCATAGGGGATAATAAAGGTGGTAAATAGGCTGAGACTGATGAAGGTTTGCAAGCGGTTTTTGTATTTACGTTTCATGGTTTCTGCACTCTGTAAACTACTACGTCAAATTGTAGACGGTAGCATTGGGGAAAGGTTCATACCTGATTGTACATGATTATGGTACTTAAAGTCCGTGGACTTAAAAACATCAATGGCTTTTAATTGTCTTTATGACAACATCTAATAGTGAAAATATCCAAAAAGAATTTGGTAATCGTCTACGTCAAATTAGGCAAAATATGGGGCTGTCTCAAGAAGAATTAGCGCATTTATGTAACTTAGACCGGAGTTATGTGGGAGGTGTAGAACGTGGAGAAAGAAATATTAGTCTTGTGAATATTCATAAAATTGCAAATGCGTTAAATATTTCACCTAGAGAGTTTTTTAATGACTAATATTCCTGATAATATAAGATTGAAGGAGCTTGCAATTATTGCTAACTCAAATAAGCTTTTTTTTGATGATTTTATTAATTTTATAGAATCAGAAAATTATAGTAATCTACATGAATTTGTTATTGAAAAAAATTCACCCAAAGCACAACAAGTTTTACTAAAATATTTAAAGCGCAAAATGCCCAAAGACTTAAATTTATATGACGGAATTGCTCGTCCATATCCTCAAAGTAAAGCAAAATGGCTGTTTTTAGGTTGGATTTTTAGGGATGCTCCCATACAAAGATTACAAAACATACTCAAAAATATTGATGGGACAGCTAATGAGCGTAAAGCAATACTTTTAAATGATGTACGTGAATATGTATCTACTATTTTACCTGAACCAGAAAGATGGGAATGGTTTCCTATTTGTGAAGTTATGATGGAACGATTAGAAGGAAGTCGTCGAGCCATAAAAGGAAATTTATTTGAAGCAATTATTCGTACAAATTTGAAAGAAATATTCAAACATAACAATCTCAAACTAACAATTGGGGAAACTCAAATTAAACTTGGTGGTGAGACTTATGACGTAACAATTATGGGAGACAAAGGAACTATATTAATTCCAGTAAAAACAAGAGAAACAACAGGTGGTGGTCATGCTCTACTTTTTACCAGAGATATTAATCAAGCAATTGAAAAAGCGAGAAATGATGGACATAAATGTATTCCCATTATCATAGCGGAAACGTGGAAAATAGATTTTGATTTACTGAAATCCCAAGATTTTATTCACATTGATAAAAATCCCAATCAAATAATTGAAGTAGAACAATTACTCAATAATAAACTTAAAGAGATTTTACATATTTTTCAATCAATTGAATGATTATGTTGAAAAAATTCTCTTGATAGCAATTTTACAGTAATCTTCATTGAGTTCAATACCAATAAATTTACGTCCTTTCTTCATAGATACTAAACCTACTGTACCAGCACCAAAAAAGGGATCAAGAACTATTCCCCCTTCAGACGAACCTGCTAAAATACATGGTTCTATTAATTGTTCTGGAAAAACAGCAAAATGTGCATCTCTGAATTTAGATAAAGGAACTTCCCAAACTGTTCTTTTATTTCTACCTTTAGGATGAAAAGCTTGATCCCATCTTCCGTTATGTAAATTAGAATTACCTGAATTTTTGCCTTGTTCTGGAGTTCCTCCTTTTTTACCTAGATGATTCCGTCCTCCTCGCATTTTACTATTTTCGGAAAAAGTTACATGAGGTTCACGAATAGCATCTGTATCATAGTAATACTTGGAACTTTTGGCAAATAAAAACATATATTCGTGATCAGTTGTCGGACGATTTTTCACAGAAGATGGCATAGCATTGGGTTTATACCAGATAATATCTGATCTTAAAATCCATCCTCTTTCTTTAAGAGCTAATGCCAATTTCCAAGGTAATCCTGCTAAATTCCCATCTATATATTTATCACCTAAATTTATCCAAAGTGTGCCATCTTCTTTTAAAACTCTTTTGACTTCATCAAATATTTCTAAGAGTTTGTTTATATATTCATCTGGATTCTCTTCAATTCCAATTTGTTCTTCTGTACAATAGTCACGTTGACCATAATAAGGAGGACTGGTAATAACTGTTTGCACTAATGAATTTGGTAGTTTTTTTAGAGAATTTAAAGCTTCTCCATTAATGAGAAAATTTGCTTGCTCTAAATCAATTTCACCAATATCTTCTATTTTTACTATTAACTTTCGATCTAAATCCGCAAACAGTGGTAGATTTGCAGTGATATAATCCAACACAGAATTTACTTTAACTCTTAGATGGTATTTATAGTCATTTTAAACTATTTCAGCCTTAACAACAACCAGGCACTAAGATTTTTCCTTTTTCTTGTTCCTGAGACTGAAAGCTAATTTAATTTCTACTAACGCTGCTTCCTCTGGGGTTAGTTCCATAAATTCTGCAACTGTTCCCACTTTCCACCCTTTAGCTCCTAGATATTCTCTCTTTGATTGATCCATAATTCCATCCTCTCCCCAAATCTGTTAATATCAAAAAAACCCCTAAAAATCCAGTCACCCTACAACAATCATCTATCATAGATGGCATATAAACACACCGCTGCAAAAACTAACCACCGGATAGGGAAAATAGTTATGAAGAACAAAAACCCCATATTCTCAAATCTAGCTTTAAAAAGTGCCATTTTCTTGTCACCCTTACTGCTATCAACAGCTTTTATCAGTGGTTATCCTGTACCATCTGCTACTGCTCAGGTACTATCAAATCAGGAACGAGAAGAATTAGCGCGACTGCGACAAGAAACCAAAACTCAAAAACAAGTTCAATCGGATTTTGAACGTGCTTTTACTCGCACGAATACTTTGCTCAATATTTGGTTGACTATTTTAAGTTTATTTCCTGTAGCTTTAATTGCCATTTTATGGTTTTTTCGTCGAACGGTAATTCGGGAAATTGTCGAACGAGCAATGCAGCAAATTCAAGGTATTGAAAATTTGCAAACTCAATTAACTACAGTTCAAGCAGAAGCAAAACAACTGATTCAAGCATCTAAAAATACTACTCAAGAATTAGCACAGGAAGTTAATACTCTTAAACAAAAAATTCAAGGTGAAGAAGAAAATTTATCTATTCTTTTATCTGATTTACCCAAATCGAAACAAGAGTTTTTAACAGCTTTGGAAATTGAAGTTAAATCTGCTCAGGAGAATATCAGTAATTTAGAGTTTAGATTAAATACTCAATTAGAACAATTAAATTTATCGGCTCAACAGCAAAAAATTACAATTGACAATATCAAAAAGTTAGAATTTGAGTTATTTTCTCAATTTACTCAACTCAAATCAGAAGTAGAAAATCAAAAAGATATTGCTGTTAGTGATATTGAACGATCTCGCGCTGATTTAATATCTCAATTTCAAGGCTTAGAGTCGGAAACTCAACAACAGAAATATCATACTGTTGAGAATTTAGCAAAGTTACAATCAGAATTTACTAGTGAATTATCTCAATTTCAGTTAGATATTAAAAATCAAAAAGATATAGTTATAGAGAATATCGAAAATCTCAATAATCTATTTAAATCGGAAGTTACTGAGTTAAAAACTGACACGCAAGTCCAAAAATATCAATTACTTGAAGATTTAGCTATATTAAAAAGCGAATTTTCTCAACAACTGGGAGAATTACAAAATACGGCTATTCAACGACAACAGCAAATTATTGAGAATTTAGAAAAATCTGGGGGAGAATTTACATCTCAGTTTTCAGATTTACAACTTGATGTCCAAAATCAGCAAATTACCGTTCTCGAAAATCTGCAAAAGTTAGAAATTGAATTTTCTCAACAGTTGGGAGAATTACAAAATACTGCTATTCAACGACAACAGCAAATCATTGAGAATTTAGAGAAATCTGGAGAAGAATTTACATCTCAGTTTTCCGGGTTACAAACTGACGTGCAAAATCAGCAAATTACTGTTCTGGAAAATTTGCAAAAGTTAGAAATTGAATTTTCTCAACAATTGGGAGAATTACAAAATGCGGCTATTCAACGACAACAGCAAATTATTGAGAATTTAGAGAAATCTGGGGAAGAATTTACATCTCAGTTTTCCGGGTTACAAACTGACGTGCAAAATCAGCAAATTACTGTTCTGGAAAATTTGCAAAAGTTAGAAATTGATGCTCAAGAACGTAAAGAGATAATTCTCGAAGAATTAGCAAAAATTACACCTAATCCAGAAAAAGCACCAGAAGCATTACAACCACAAGTTTCTATTGATGATTATATCAAACAAGCAGAAATACTATTTTTAGGAAAACGCCATGAAGATGCTTTAGCTATTTATGAGCAACTGATTACAATTCAACCAGAAAATCCAGAAAATTGGCTAAAACGTGGCATACTTCTCAATAGATTAAAACGCTACAAAGATGCTATAGCTTCCTACAATCAAGCTATTAAAATTAATCCTGAATATCATCAAGCTTGGTGTGATATTGGTGTAGCTTGTGGAAATTTAGGAAAACATCAAGAAGCTTTTAACTGTTTTGATAAAGCTACTAAAATTAAGCCTGACGATGGAGTTGCTTGGATGAATTGTGGGTTATCTTTGGTAGAATTGGAACGTTATGAAGATGCAGTAATTTCTTTTGATAAAGCTTTAGAATTTCAACCCAATTCTCCTAAAGTGTGGGATAAACGGGGTTATACTTTAGTAATGTTGGGAGAAGATGATGAAGCAATTACCAGTTTTGATAAAGCATTAGAAATTAAACCCGATTATCCTAGTGCTTATTATCACAAAGCTGCCTGTTATGCACTCCAAAGAAAGGTTGAATTAGCTTTAGAAAATTTACAAAAAGCTATGGAACTTAATCCCAGTTATCGAGAAGATGCTGCAAATGATATTGATTTTGATGAGATTAAAAATGAGTCTGGTTTCCAAACATTAATTCAGGGTTGATATTAGGAAACCTACATTATTAAACTTTGTGTTGGGTAACATACGTCAACCCAACCTACATTTTTTGGAATTTAATAATCTTCATCATCATATATATTATCTATGTAATCGCATTCATAGTTGCCTTTGATTTCTTGATTAAAAAATTCACCAATGGAATCTGCTGAATGAAAATCTTCCCAAGTTTCTGCTTCTACATCAAAATATTGGTAAACTTCACCACTTTGAAATTCTACTTGCAAAATTTGTGAATCAGCATCATAACCAATTGCATAAGCTACAGAAGAATTAACCGGTAGCATGGGAATTTCTTCTTCTGCGGGTACAGTATCAGAAACTACCTCATTTAGTTGTTTTAAGCCTTCGTAAGCTTCTACTGGTGCGGAAATTTGCATTAATTCAAACTCGTTGCCTCTGTCGAGTAATAATTGCAAATATCCCTCAGAGTGAGAAATTGCCAATAAACTGCTTAAATCCATTTTAGATAGCTTCATTGCTTTACTCCCTAGAGGTAGATGACAGTGAGAACCAAATTTATATAGTACAAAATTACTATATTCGCGTTTGGCTGTCAACTACTACAGGGAAGAGGTTAAAATCAGCGTAGTGAGACTAGCTTTTTTAGTACAAACAATCAACAATTGTTCTCTTTTGACTAATTAATCTAGAAAATTTAAGATATACTGTTTTTTCAAGCATAATGCAGTTAGTTAAGACGCATATTTTTGTGACTTTTAATTGAGTTTTCACTCCTTTTTTACCTATGACAATTAAACTCACTGTTCCTGGAATGGCTTGTTCTGCTTGTGCTAATAATATTACCAATGCAGTTAAAGCTGTTGATGCTAATGCTATTGTGGAAGCTGATCCTCAAACCAAGTTTGTCAATGTAGAAACTCAAGCTTCGGAATCTGCTATTAAAGAAGCTTTGATTGCTGCTGGTTATCCTCCTGCTTAAAATCAAATCCCCGATTTCTTTGAGAAGTCGGGGATTTTGTTATTTCGGCTGAATATGATGGGAAATTTGGAAATTATTTCTCCTTTATATTTGTATTCTGTCTAATTTCTTCAACACTTAATTTTAAAACTTGTGCAATTTGTTCTATGGTTAAACCCAATCCTATCAAACCGGGAACGGCTTCTAATTTAGCTTTAAGTTCCCCTTCTTCTCTTCCTTCTTCTTTTGCTTCTTGATAAAATCGGGTTTGTTTTAACTCACTTAATCCAAACATGGCTTCTATTTCCTCCCTATTCATTCTAGGAAACTTGTAAATTAAAATCGTCTCGATGATTTGCAATACTTGCTGCTGTTGAAGTTGAGAATCTATCTCTTGTTTAGTTCTATTGATTAATTCTCTAGCTTGAGTAATTGCCTTATCGTCCTTAGCGATGATTAGTTTTATTGTAGCAATACCAATGGGTAAAGATGTTGTTTCTCCTAATTCATCGAGATAAATAACTCTAACCCGCTGACTGGTGAAGAATTCTTGATAATGCTGAATATCTCTTGTATCTATGGTGCGCGTTGGATAGATAACTACAGCATTCCAGCGACTTTTGGGTTTGTTTTGACGAATGTAAAGAAATATTTCGGCAAAGAGTCTATCGTAAAGATCCTCATCTGATTGAAATTGGACTTCTAAAAAGTAGATAGGGTTATCTATGCTTTGGTTAGGTAAGAAAACTCCGTCTATTCTGAAGGCTGTTTGTTTGACTTCAACTGATGAAAATTGATAACTTTCGGCTAATTGGGGAGAGTTACCAATGAGTTCAAAAAATATGCTGGGTATTTCTTGAAATAACCGATAAAATATGCTGTCTGTTTTCATTTTGAAAAGTTATTTTAGATGCAATTAATCAATCAGATTTGCCGATTGTTTTCAAGAATCTAGCCTTTTTATATAAGTTGTAAATTGACTATTTTTGGAGATTGGATAGTATTTGTGCAAATTGCGTCACAATATGTTAGAATTATAGCAAAATATGACAACTATTCAAAGTTAATTTGACATAATTTTGTCTTTTGTCAAGTTGAAGCCTAAAATCTACATTTTTTTGGAGTTTTCGAGTTTATGACAACCTCACAGGAGAGGATTATCCCGACGGATTTGCGAGGTGAAATGTCGCGGTCTTATCTAGAATACGCCATGAGCGTAATTGTAGGTCGGGCGTTACCAGATGCTAGGGATGGTCTCAAACCTGTGCATCGTCGCATCCTCTATGCCATGCACGAACTGGGTTTACTACATGATCGCCCTTTCAGGAAATGCGCCCGGGTGGTCGGGGAAGTCTTGGGTAAATATCACCCCCACGGTGACACGGCAGTGTATGATGCTTTGGTGCGAATGGCGCAGGATTTCTCCATGCGATCGCCTCTCATCAGTGGACATGGTAACTTTGGTTCAGTAGATAATGATCCGCCGGCGGCAATGCGGTACACTGAGTGTCGTTTGCACGCCCTCACCAGTGTGGCCCTCCTCCAGGATATTGAAGCTGAAACCGTAGACTTTGCCGATAACTTCGACGGTTCTCAACAAGAACCCACAGTTTTACCCTCCCGCATTCCCCAACTTCTGTTAAATGGTTCTTCGGGAATTGCCGTGGGAATGGCGACAAATATTCCTCCGCACAACTTGGGAGAATTGATTGATGGATTAGTAGCCCTAATTCACAATCCAGAAATAACTGATATGCAGTTAATGCAGTATATTCACGGTCCCGACTTCCCGACTGGGGCGCAGATTTTGGGAGTTAGTGGCATTAAAGAAGCTTACACCACTGGGCGCGGTTCAATTACCATGCGGGGTGTGGCCAATATTGAAACCATTACCCAACGCAACCGTCCAGAACGGGAAGCAATTATCATTACCGAATTGCCTTATCAAACCAATAAAGCGGCATTAATCGAAAAAATTGCCGAGTTGGTGAATGATAAACGCATTGACGGCATTTCCGATATCCGGGACGAGAGCGATCGTGATGGGATGAGAATCGTCATAGAATTAAAACGAGATGCCTATCCCCGCGTTGTTTTAAACAACCTTTATAAACAAACCCCTTTACAGTCTAATTTTGGGGCAAATATGTTGGCATTGGTCAACAGCGAACCCCAAACCCTGAACCTCAAACGTTTCCTCAGCGTCTTCCTAGATTTCCGCATTCTCTCCATTGAACGCCGGACTCGCTATGAACTACGGAAAGCCCAGGAACGAGATCACCTATTACAAGGATTATTAATTGCCCTATCACGATTAGATGCAATTATTGTTTTAATTCGTCATGCACCAGACGCACCCACAGCCAAAGGTGAGTTAATTACAACTTACGGACTGTCGGAAGTGCAAGCAGACGCAATTTTGCAAATGCAGTTGCGACGATTAACAGCCCTAGAAGCTGACAAAATTCGCCTCGAACACGACGATTTACAAGTTAAAATTACCGACTTACTGGATATTTTAGCTAAACGGGAACGGGTGTTAGAAATCATTGAAACGGAAATTAGTCAAATTAAAACTAGTTTTGCCACACCCCGGAGAACAGTAATTACTCATGGGGAAGGAGACATAGATGATATTGACTTAATTGCCAATGAAAAGGCGATTATTCTGGTGACAGAACAAGGTTACATCAAACGGATGCCCGTCAACACCTTTGAATCCCAAAGCCGTGCCACCAGAGGCAAAGCGGGCGCGAAAGTCAAAGATGATGATACCATTGAGCATTTCTTGACCTGCTGCGACCATGATAGTATCTTATTTTTTAGCGATCGCGGAGTCGTCTACTGCCTAAGAGCATATCAAATTCCCGTCAGTTCTCGCACCAGTCGGGGGACACCGATTGTGCAAATGTTGCCCATTCCCAAAGAAGAAAAAATTACCTCCATTGTCCCCGTAGACGAATTTAGCAGCGAAGAATATCTCGTCATGCTCACCAAAGGCGGTAACATCAAAAAAACCGTCCTCGAAGCATTTAGCCACATTCGCGCCAACGGATTAATTGCCATATCCTTAGAAGAAGGCGACCAACTACGCTGGGTGAGAAGGGCGAGAGTAGAAGACAGCATTATTATCGGTTCGCGTCAAGGTATGGCCATTCATTTCCGCTGTACCCATGATCAACTGCGTCCCTTGGGTAGGGCAACTCGTGGCGTAAAATCCATGAAACTCAAGAATAAAGACGAACTCATTGGCATGGATATCCTGCCAGCAGCTATTCTCGACACCTTAGCTACTGTCATAGAAGGGGAAAGCGAAGAAATCGAAGAAACCGCAGAAATTGAAGAAATTGTAGAAACCGCAGAAATTGCCGAAATCGAAAATAGCGAAGAAATCGTAGAAGTCAGCAACGCCAACAGTACCGGACCTTGGGTATTAGTCATTACCATGGGCGGTTATGGCAAGCGCGTTCCCGTTTCCCAATTCCGACTGCAAAACCGTGCCGGACAAGGTTTAATGGCCACCAAATTCAAAAACCGCAAAACCAAAGACAAATTAGCCACCTTGCGAATTGTCAACAGCGACGAAGAAATCATGATGGCCACCAATCGCGGTATTATTATCCGTCAAGCGGTGAATGCCATTTCTATCCAATCAAGATCAGCCACTGGTGTTAGAGTGCAACGTCTAGACGAAGATGATGCCATCACCGGAGTAGCAATTGTTCCCCCCGACACAGGTGATAATGGCGAACTAGAAGAAGCAGAATAGACTTTTTGCATCGCCTTTGACTTACATCAAATTCCCCCTCCTCGCCTGCGGGGAGGGGGGTTAGGGGGTGGGGTCTTAGGGTCGTTGAAAACATAAACTGATGATCAAACTCGGACACCAAAAGATATCCAACTCCATTAAATATTATACCTTATCCTTTATCAGTGGCATATTCATGGGAGCAACCGTCGCCCCCATTGGTGCGTGGTTCTTAGCCTGGGTTGCCCTTGTCCCCCTGTGGATACTAATTATTAAATATACATCCAAAACAGATCCCTCTGCCCCTCGCCCCCTGCCCCTTGCCCTAATTTGGGGTATCGGTTATCACGGAGTTGCCTTGTCATGGATTACAGGGATTCATCCAATGGATTGGTTAGGTGTCCCCTGGTTGCCAAGTCTCACTATTACCCTCCTTTGTTGGGCATTTATTAGCCTCTGGGGGGGAATCTTAGTCTCTGTTTGGGCGGCTTTAATGGTGCGCCTAGATAGGGGAAATCCTTGGTTGCGTGTTCTATTTGGGACAGCCCTTTGGTGTGGCTTAGAAAGCCTCTGGAGTGCTGGGCCTCTATGGTGGAGTTCTCTTGCTTACACTCAATCACCGCAAAATCTGGTAATTTTACATTTAGGACAACTCTCTGGGCCGAATACTGTCACGGCGGTAATTGTGGCGTTTAATGGGTTAATTGCTGAATATGGATATGAGTATCTCACGCAAAGGCGCAAAGGCGCAAAGGAAGACAGGAGTTTAGGGAAAGGTTTTGTTAATGGTTATTTAATTTTGGCTGTTTCGCTATTAATTATTTCTCATTTTATCGGTTTTATTCTCTACACTGTACCCCTAAATTCAACCCCAAGTACGGCTTTGAAAATTGGAATTATTCAAGGTAATATTCCTAATAAAATTAAGGTTCTTCCTGAAGGTTTGCGGCGGGCGATTACAGGTTACACTGAAGGATATTTAAATTTAACTAATCAAGATGTGCAAGCTGTTCTTATCCCAGAAGCTGCTATACCTATTTTTTCCCGTAGTTTAACCCAAACTCCTTTATTAGCTGCTATTCGAGAAAAGGGTGTAATAGCTTGGATAGGTGCATTTGGTGAACAAGGAACTAGTTATACAAATAGTTTATTTACGGTTCTTGGTAATGGGGAAATTACTAGCCGTTACGATAAATCTAAACTTGTGCCATTGGGAGAATATATTCCTTTTGAAAATATTTTAGGGGGAATTATTCAACGTTTATCACCACTAGAAGCACACCAAGTTCCGGGTAAAGCCAAACAAATTTTTGATACTCCTTTCGGAAGAGTAATTATTGGTATTTGTTATGAATCAGCTTTTGCGGAAAATTTCCGTTATCAAGCTTCTATGGGGGGAAAATTTATCCTCAGTTCTTCCAATGATGCCCACTATACTGCTGCTATGGCAAATCAACATCATGCCCAGGATATCATGCGGGCAATTGAAACTGATAGATGGGCTGTGAGGGCAACAAATACGGGCTATTCAGGATTTATTAATCCCCATGGACAAACTCTCTGGAAATCGGCTTATAACACCTACGAAACTCACGCAGAAACTATTTATCCTCGTCAAAATCAGACTTTATATGTGCGGTGGGGAGATTGGTTGACCCCTTTATTATTGACTTTATCTGCTATGGCGTGGTTTATGGTAAAATAATCCTCAACCACTCAAACTCTTACTCTCTGTGTCTCTGCGTCTGGGCGAGAGATAAATTCTTGCTTTTAATTATTGCTAGAAATATCAGAATAACAGCCAAAAATATCGCTAAATTCCGCAATACATCAATATTACTATGTTTAACAGCGATCGCTATTAATGCCCAAACCGTAACACCAGTATAGGCAATATCTTTGTACCTAATTGCAATCACAGCCGCAATCGTTGTTGCTATCACCAACATGATCATAGTCCAGACCTGACTATTAATACCCCAACCATTCCAACCATAAAAATATAGTGCAGAAGCCACATTGACCACAGTTGCCACAGAAATCCAACCCAAATAAATACTAATAGGATTATGCAAGCATAACTTTTTCGTTTGAGATACCCGCTTTTTGCCAATGTCTAAAAGATGATAAATTATCATTAGCGGGATTAAAATACCAAACATAGCAAGAACGGAAAAAGCAAACAGTCTAGATAGAAATAAATACACCCAAATACTTTGAAAAACAGAAGCAATCACTAACAAATATCCTGTTTTACGTAAATCTTCATCCTGTTTTTGGTTAGGTAGAAATTGATAAACTGCTAAAGCAAATAATCCTAAATAAATCACGCCCCAGACCACAAAAGCATAGTTAGCAGGAATAATCAACACATCTTTAAATAAAGTGTTAGAAATTGCCCCTATACTCAGTCCATTTAAGGGAAAAATATTTGATGCTACATTCACCACAAAAGCACCAACAACAGCAACTAAAGTTATTAGTTGTCGGATAAAATCTTGATTATTATGAGAATTAGATTGCTGCATAGATCATTACCAAGTTGGATCACTAAAAAGATGTATTGTTAATTTCTCTTTTCCCGGTGGAACTGCGGTAATACAAGCCCGGACAATTTCCCCATCGTCTAATTCTACAGTACAAGCGTGACAAGTCCCCATGAGACAACCGGTAGGAATTGATACTCCAGCCCGTTCTGCGACATCTAACAACGGTTCTCCTACTTCGGCATTAACGGTGATATCATCTGGTAAAAAATTAATTTGCATAGTTATAAGGCAGTTTTTATTTGCTCAAGAATACCTAAAAGATAGTAATTACGAATTATTCTCCTAATCACTTTGACACAAAGTGCGATAACTTTGCTCTCTATAGGCATCGCTTCTGGTCATATTTCGATTATATAGTAGATAATCTTTTAATATATTGCAATTACTTTTCAGTAAACTTTCTAATTTAATATCTGACAACTTCCGTAAAATTACATGACCTTGACCACTACCAGCAGCCAATATTTTACCATCTGGACTAAAAGTGACACTGGTTAACTCTTCGGCATCACCTTTTAAAACCATGAGTAAAACACCTTCTTGATTCCACAGCCTGAGTTTATTATCACTGCTTACGGCCAGAGTTTTACCATCGGGACTAAACTTAACACTAATAAAACCATCACCATAGCCCATGAGGGTTTTTTGTAATTGACCGTTCTCACTCCAAATTTTTACGGTACTATCAAGACTGACTGAAGCTAATAATTTACTATTAGGCGACCATTCTACACCATTTACTCTGCGAGTATGACCACTTAAATTTTTGATCATTTTGCCATCACTTGTCCATAATTTTACCAGTTTGTCA
This sequence comes from Anabaena sp. UHCC 0187, assembly GCF_009712035.1. Lineage (GTDB taxonomy): Bacteria > Cyanobacteriota > Cyanobacteriia > Cyanobacteriales > Nostocaceae > Dolichospermum. Next base: position 40,287 of record NZ_VILB01000012.1, read on the forward strand.
TCACTAGCTGAAGCTAATAATTTGCCATTAGGGCTAAAACTAATCCAATTAACTGCGTCCTTATGACCAGATAATGTTTTTAGTAATTTACCATTTTGATTCCACAATTTTATGGTTTTATCCTTACTAGCAGAAGCGAGAATTTTACCATCAGGCGACCAAGCTACAGCTAAAACTGTATCATGATGACCAGATAATGTTTTTAATAATTTACCATTTTGATTCCATAATTTTATGGTTTTATCCTTACTAGCAGAAGCGAGAATTTTACCATCAGGCGACCAGGCTACACCCCAAACTTGATCATGATGACCTGTGAGAATTTTTAATAGTTGACCTTCCCGATTCCAGATTTTTATTGTTTGATCTCGACTAGCACCGGCAATAATGCTACTATCAGGACTAAAACTAATACTTGTTACCCAATCATCATTGATTTGGCGATTACGTAAAATCAGACTATCCCAACGCCATAAAATAATAGTTTTATCCCTACCTCCAGAAGCTAAAGTTAGTCCGTCAGGACTGAAATTCACACTATTTACCCAACTATTGTGTCCTCGCAGAGTTCCTAGTAAATTACCATCCAGACTCCAAAGTTTAACTGTTTCGTCCATACTAGCAGATGCTAAAGTATGACTATCACGGCTAAAATTGACGCTGATAACACCGCTGCTGTGTCCAGAGAGAATCTTGAGTAATTTACCTTCTCGACTCCATAATTTAATTTTTTTATCTAAACTTGCAGAAGCCAGAATTTTACTATCAACAGACCAAGCTATCGCTACAACAGCATCTTCATGGGCTGCTAAAGTTTTTAGTAACTTACCTTCTCGATTCCATAGTTTAATTGTTTTATCAGCACTGCTAGAAGCAAGAATTTCACCATCACTAGACCAAGCCACAGCTAAAACAGCATCTTTATGACCTAGTAAAGTTTTTAGTAGCTTACCTTCTTTACTCCACAATTTTATAGTCTGATCGGTACTTGCAGAGGCGATAATTTGACCATTAGGATGAAAACTAACGCTATTTACTACAGATGTATGTCCAAATAAAGTTTTTAGTAGTTTACCATCCCGATGCCATAATTTGATTGTGTTGTCTTGACTAGCGGAAACTAGCATTTGACTATCAGGACTGAAACTAATACTATTTACTATATCTTCATGGCCTGATAAGGTCTTCACTAAAACACCATTAGGACTCCAAAGATTAATTGTTGTATCTGCACTAGCTGAAGCTATTAAAGATTTATCTGCACTAAATGTCACCATTTTTACCCCAGATAAATGACCTTCTAAACGGTTACGTTCTTTAACTCCATAAACAGCTTGATATAGTGAAGTTAGCACCTTTTCTTGAGTAGAAGTATCTATCCATAGAGTTTTTTTTAATTTTTTCCCGGCTTTTAAACTTTCTTTAAGAGCATCAATACCTTTTTGAGAAGCAAATAAAGCTTCACTAGATGCACTTAAGGTTTGCATTTCACTATCTGTGGCTGTAATCACAGAAGTAGTTAAGCCAAAAATAGCAATAATACAAGCTGTTAAAGCTATTTTTAAGGTGATATTTAATCTTATCGCACTTAACCGTTGTTTTTCTTGACTATCAGCTAGTTTAGAAGTTAATTCTTTTTCTTTGAGTTCTGTTCGCAGATGTTCAATTTCTATTTGGCTTTCTTCTTCTCGCTTGCGTAATTCTCTGAGTTCTGTAAGTAAATTATCTCCCTCTTGATGGTGAGTATGTACTAAAGTAACGTCGTTCTGGGTTTTTCTTAATTCACTTTTGAGGCGTTCAATTTGTTGATAGCTATTTCTGACTTTATCCCGTAATTTATTAATTTGTGTTTGTAACCCAGATTCTTGTTGTTGTAGGTAACGAATTAAGTCTACTAAATAATCATGAATTAATTGATAGCGTTCGGGAATATTGGGAAATACAACAACTAAACCGGAGCGCACTAAAATATCTAAAATTAGCTCTAGTTTACTGGCATCTTCTAATTCTGATAATTCTGATTTTAATTCAGCACGGGTTTTAAAAGGTCTTTTATTATGATCATCTGTTAATAAGTATAAAACTAGGAGAGCAGCCCGTTCATTTTCTCGTCCACATTCTTTAATTAATTCTTTAATATAGGTTTGAATTAACTTATTTGGGCGATAGGGCTGATATTGTGCCAGAGTAGTAATATATTTATCTTGTAATTGTGCGCCCGCTAATTGTAATTCTATGGGGCGAACTTCGCCAAGTTCTGAAGACAAATCAGCAACTAGGGCATCAATTAAATCTGGTTCTAATTTTAGTTGTGATTCTTGATGTGAACGTTCGGTTAATTTTTGAATAATTTTCCGAGCGTTTTCAGGGGAAAAATTATTTAATTGATAACGAATATTTTTGTCAAGAATATTATTATTAATTGCTTCTATTGATGAAAGACATTGAAAATCTAGTAGACGATGTAAATAATCTTCCCGCAAAGTTAAAATAACTTTGACAAAGGATATCCCTAAACAATCACTAATAAATTGATCAAATATTTGTTTTTTATGAATATCTGTACAACCAAAGAAAAATTCCTCAAATTGGTCAAAAATCAAAACTGTGATTAAATGATTATCTGCGTTTTCCCGGAGTTGTTGCAAAATAAAATTAATAGTCGTGGGTACAGAAACACCAGATAGAGATTCTATTTCCATAGCTGATGTTTTTCCCAGTCCTAACATAGCTTTTTTAAAAGATTTCCCTAATTCTCCTAACCAATTTGTATATATTTGTAGTACAACTGGTACGGCAATTTGATCACCAATAGCACGGTTTTGTAATGCGGGAACTAAACCAGCGGTGACAGTAGAACTTTTACCAACACCAGACTGGCCATGAATAACGATCAATTTTTGGTCAGCACGGCTAATTCTACCAATTAAATTATTAACATCAGATTCTCTACCAGAAGCAGCAATTTCTAAAGCTATGCTACTATTGCCAACTGTAGAGATTAAAGCGGGATTGGTAACTTGTCTTTGAGGTTGTAAACGTCCCGCACCAATAAATGGCACAAAACCATATTGTTGTTCTACAGAATGGAGTTTTTGGCGAATAATATAGGCTTGCAAATATTGACCGGCTTGAAAGTATAATGATCTGAGAATCTGCAATAAGCGAATATAACGATGGGCATCATATTGATGTTCACTAGTTTCTAAAGCTAATGACAATTGTTGAGATGCTGTATCTATATATTCTGCTGCTACAGTTTCTTGTCCTAAATTATTGAGGGCTTTAGCTAAGGTTAATAAATAAATTTGTTCTAATAGTAAAGGAAATAAATAATGATATGACTGATTCTGGTTTTTTGCTTCTGCTAATTGTAGTAATGATATATGTGCGAGAATACTCGCCTGCATCCACCGTGAATTATGCACAGCTACCTGTGCTAAAAAACCATAATCACAAGCTAATTGAATTTGACTGCCATGTAATTGATGTATTTCTAGCGATTTTTGAGCAACAAGTTGCAATTCTGCCCATGCTTTTAAACTATACAAAACTTCTGCTAATTGCCCAATAAGTTCAGAAACTAATTCTGTATATCCAGTAATTTCTAATGTTTCTAGGCATTGCTGAAAATATCTTTTAGCTGATTGCCAATATCTCTCACTTGTTCTTTTATTTTGTTCAGCAAGACGACAACAGCATAGTCCAATGTAGAGGAGTAAAATTGCCTTTTTTAACCGATAAGTATAGTAATGATTTTCTTCTGTATTAATTGGATATTCTATGCCGCCTAATCTTTCTTGCAAATGCCAAAAATGCAAACTTTTCTGGAAATTAGTCAAAGCAGAATTAATGCGATCATTGACATAATCATCTATGCCAAAAATAAACTCTAAACTGGCATTTAATTCTGCTTCTATTTTCATCCCCCGGTTTTGCAATTCTTTAATTGCATAGTGGAGTTGGTCGCTACTAACCCATATTTGTTCTATGGTGACATAATTACCTTGAGTGTAGTTGCTTTGTAAAACTCTAGTAAATAAATCGTCAGTTTCTTGTTGGAGAAATTCTAGCAACCCCAGAGAAGTCATTTCAAATCTAATTGGTGTAGCGGCCCAACTGGCAAAATCTGGAGCTAACCGCACGATTTTTTGTAAGACTTCATCATTTACCCAAAAAATCATGGGGATTTGATAACATTTGCGAAATTCATCGCGGACTTGATTAATGGAACGGAGGAGATCATCTATTTCATAGACTGACTCAAACCCCATAATCATTAATCCGGTGGGTTGGTTAATGGTGAGTTGTGATTGAATTGTTGTATATAAACTTGTCGTATTTTTAGCTACAGCAATATTTTGGATACGCTCATTTCCCCAACCCATAATTGCTAATTTTTGCAGTATTAACTCCCGCAGAAATTCATAGTTACAGCAGAGCAAGATGACTGAAAACTGATTTTTAGAAAAGGTAATTGCCCTGTCTAAACTACGCAAAGACTTTTCATTAGCAGCGATTATATTCTCTGCTTGCTGTCTTTTAACCATAATTTAAATTTTTCGGTTTCTGCTAAAACTGGGTTAATTGCAAACCAAACTCCTTGGTGATCACGATATTCAAATACGAATAAACTCCGTAATAAAATATCGTACTCTACATTGCCCTTAACTCGCTGGTCTTGGATCACCTGAAAGATTAATTCACTTTCATCCATATCAATGGCATTAGCCCGATAATCTCGTTGTCTTTGAATTACTAATTCTACACACTTGCGGTCAAAAGGTGGATCTTGTTCTCGTAAACAATCAAATAGTAGTCCTAATAAATCCCGGACATGACCACCACTAATCAGACACAAGCGATCTAGGGTGTCTAAGTTATCGAATAATTGGGTCGTTAAATTTAAACGATCTGCTGGTGATATGTCAGGAAAGGCTCTTGCTAATACCATTTGTCGCATTAATCCTAGTCCTTCTGTATTAATTTCTCCAGAACGTTGCCGGACGGGAATCATTGGTAATACTTTTGGTGCGACTCCACCCCCTAAACGATGTTGTAGTTCAGCGCTATCGTTGGAAAATGTGAGAGCTAAGGGAATTGTGTAAACTATGTGGCAATTAAGTTTTCGTAGTTGTTCCCCTCGATCAATGAATAAGTATTCTGGTAGTGATCGCCCAGAAGGTAAAGGCCGGATAGCAACTCGATCCAAGTTATCGACAATGACTACTAATCCTTTTTTACCTCTAGCTTTTAGTTCTACATTGGCACGGTCTAATAGTTCTTTATTAATTGATTGTAAAATATTTTCTGTCCGTGGTTCGAGATAGTCTCTTAACCGTCTGCGTAACTGTGGGCTTTCTTTTGTTTTGGCAGTAATTTTGGCAATACCTACTGATAATTCGGCTTCTAATCCCAATTCTATCGGCGTTTGTAAAAAATCTACCACTTCGTTAAACAATTTGGTAAAGTAACTCGGTTGCACACGAAGTTTCATCACTTCCAAGTTTTCACTGACCAAACCAGCGATCGCTAAGAGAATATCTGTAATATCTATATCCACCATTTCTAAAACATGGGTGGATTCAAAATAGATAACATGAAAATTTTGTGCTTCTAACTCAGCTTTGAGTCTTAACAGTTCCGTAGATTTTCCACAACCCAAATGTCCTGTAAACAATTGACACGTTGGCGTATTTGGAGAAATTCTGGTAATAGTACGCAGCAAAGCCTCAATTATTTTACCCCCACGAACCGAAGCAAAATCAATATAATACATCCGGTCATCTACATTCTCAATCATCAACGGACGGGAAGGATTACAGGCTTGATAAAATCTTTCTAAGTTAAGAAGCA
>NZ_VILB01000013.1:0-29264 GCF_009712035.1 Anabaena sp. UHCC 0187
TTAGCACGGTGCGTAGTTCAGTCTAACGACTTGATAGCCTATGAAGACTTGAGAATTAAAAATCTGGTGAAAAATCATTGTTTAGCTAAGTCTATTAACGACGCATCCTGGTATCAGTTTCGTGTCTGGCTTGAATATTTTGGAAAAGTATTTAAGAGGGTCACGGTAGCGGTTAATCCGCAATACACGAGCCAGGAATGCTCTAGTTGTGCTGAAGTTGTCAAGAAAACCCTATCTACTCGCACCCACGTTTGTAAATGTGGTTGTGTAATGGATAGAGATGAAAACGCAGCTAAACTGTTACGCAGCTAAATTTAATAAATAGCATTACCTTTATTTTTAATTTTGCGTTCCCATTTAATAATAAGACCTCCTTCATTTAGCAATTTATTTAACAATTCTTCTAGCTGTGATACGGATTCAAATAATCTATGAGCTATATATTCTTTTGCGGAATGCCAAACCAATTCAATTAAATTATAATCTGGACTATATGGTGGTAAAAATTCCAAAATAATATTTGGCATTTCTGCCTCAATCTGAGCTAAAATATCTTTTCTTTTATGGAAACTAGCATTATCTAAGATAATAACTATCTTGGCAGAATTATTCTCGAAACTTTCAATTGGATTTCCTTGTTCCATCCATTCTTGTATTAGAAAATTATTCAATGATTTCAATTGTTCATAAAAGACATCTGCATTCCCCTTCTTAATTACAAAGTTAATTCTTTTTTTGTCATGATAACGCAACCCGCCCATAATATTTACTCTTCCTCGTCTTCTTTGTCCTGTTACCTTTTTTCTGTTACCTTTCTTTCCCCATGTTTTTCTTCTTATTACTCTTAAACTGAATCCACTTTCGTCCCAAAATCATACCTGTAAACGCTCTGGAGCTTCTTTGGTTATTTTTAAATATTCTGCTAGTTTTTCTTTAAATAATTTTCGTTTCTCTGGATTTTGTTTATCTTCTAGGCTGTATCTTGCCCAAAGATAAACATACTTTTTTTTCGCTAAAATCCTCCCTACCTGAGAACCACTTAATTTAATTCCTGTTACTAATTCTAGATATGTTGCACATCTTGCCGCCGTCCAACGACCAAATTCATAGCCATATTCTGCTGGCTCTTTTTCTATTATCTCCAATAATAATTCTTCATATTCTTTGGTGACTTTACGGAAGTTACCTTCTCTTCTTCCATCTAAAAAACTTTCTAGGTTATCAGGATCTCCATGCACTGCCCAATATGCTACTGTTGGATATGCGATATCCAAAAAATTACTAATCTCTTGGTAAGTTTTCCCGTCATTCATCAACAATAAGATGAGTATCTTCTCTCTCACATAGGGATTTTCATGCTCTTTTAGTGTTTTTAGTAGTCTTTCTTTCTGCTCTTGAGATAGATGATTTTTTGCTGGCATACGTCCCTATTTATAGCTAGTCACTTAATTTTCTATTATACAATTAATCTGCGTAACAGCTTAGAAACATCCTTAGTCGGGGATTGAGTACCGTAGGGCATATGGGAACTTTTGCGCTAGACGCAAACAACGCTTTAGGAGATAAGACCTCTATTCAGACTGGAGAAATCCTGCCTGAGCAAGTCATATCGTTGATCAAAGAATCTCAGTGTCTTTAGACCTGAGAGTGTCAATCCTGATTCCTACTATATAAAGTAATGCGCCCTGACCAACAAGCATGGATAATCTCTGGATGACTCCCTAGACGAAAGCCAACCACAATGGAGATATATGAAAATTTTCAAAAAACCTGATTATGAACTGGCAAATAAACGAAATTTTACAGCTACGCTACATCCTTAACCCTGAATCCTGACCTTTTCAGGATATCTGCAAGACTTACCCCTAAGTCTGTTTTCGATGGAGAATGAGTGGCAATTTTTACTTCCCCATCAGAGAATCTTAATCCCTGCAATTACCTTTACGATGACACTCTCCTGTTTGATCATCTCTAGCAGAGATATTTGCCACTAGTTGTGATTGCGAATTATTTTCACTTCTTAGCTGAGTATTGCTTACGGACAGCTTATTTCCTGCAAAACAAGCACTGGAATTGCACAGATAGACTGACAATACCATGAGTCCCAAACCAATTGTTTTTTTCATATCAAAATTTAATTCCGATTGATGATTGTGTAATCAGCAACGTCACAACAGTTCCTCAACTTAGGGAAACCCCAAGATCAGACTGTCTTATCTTGATCAGCATGAAAACCCATTAATCGGCTAATAGTTCTAAAAATTGCCAGAGAGATTCTGTCTGTAGTGTCTAATTTGATACTACAAATGATGCAATTTCCAGGTGCATTAGTCTATCCCTGTTTTTTTAGTCTGGGAGTAAATCTAGATTTTTACTGGGTTATACCCTTGGTATATCTTTGATTTATCCGCAACTGAGACAAACAAGTTGTTGTTTTCATTTATTCACAGATCAAAGTCAGAGCCGTGATTGCTAAATCAACCCTTCCCCCCTAGTAGAGTTAATTTAGCCACAAGATAACGTTCTTTATACTTATGCAAATATAATGAGTAAAACCCGGACAAAAAAAGTTTTTTTGTTCAGAAACAAACATGAATATTATCCGTCAATACAGTAATGAATGTAATTTAAAGTACAGTCGCTTTAAATTATGGCAAGAGGATATATTTTATTCCGCCTGAAATATCTAGCTTTAATAAGCTATAGAGCTAGTTAAGAATTCATGGAATCACATTTGATCTCCAATAAATACTGATCAGCTAAGTAATAATAATTTAGCTGCACTTAATCTTTGATGCGTGCTAGTTAATACTTTTATAAAAACACAATTACAAATATCTTTATAAAGATCAGGATATAAATGCTACCAAAAATTAATGCAAATTTTTTCCTGAGTCAATTACAACTTCAAGGGTTTTCTGGCGTATTCCTTATAAAATAGTGAACGAATACAGCCTTACAAATGTTTCCCACTCTTCTTACTCATGACCTCTCCACAAGACGTAGATACCATAAATTCCCAGGATTTAGAACCAGAAGCATCCAGCGAACCATCTATTAACCCACTGGATGAATTACCAGGTGAAGTGGAAATGGATTTTTTTGACCACCTGGAGGAGTTGCGGCAAAGAATTTTCTATTCCCTCATTGTGGTAGTAGTGGGTATTATCGGTTGTTTTATTTTCGTCAAACCCCTAGTACAGCTACTAGAAGTTCCTGCTCACGGCGTTAAATTTCTGCAATTAGCTCCGGGAGAATTTTTCTTTGTTTCCATGAAAGTTGCCGCTTACGGTGGTTTAATCCTGGCTACTCCCTTCATTCTTTATCAAATTATCCAGTTTGTACTTCCTGGCCTCACCGTGCGGGAACGGCGTTTAGTCATCCCTGTGGTGCTAGGTTCAAGTGTGCTATTTGTATGCGGCTTAATTTTCGCTTATGTGGCACTCATTCCCGCTGCTTTACAATTCTTCATTAACTACGGTGCTGATGTTGTTGAGCAACTTTGGTCAATTGATAAGTATTTTGACTTTGTGTTGTTATTGTTATTCACCACAGGACTAGCTTTTCAAGTTCCGGTTATTCAAATTTTGCTCGCTACCTTGGGAATTGTCTCTTCACAGATCATGTTAAAAGGTTGGCGTTATGTAATTATGGCAGCAGTAGTTTTAGGAGCAGTGCTGACACCTTCTACCGATCCTCTGACCCAAAGTCTTTTAGCCGGTGCGGTTTTAGGACTATACTTTGGTGGGATTGGACTAGTCAAAATCATCGGCAAATAATTCAAATAGTCAATTGTTAATTGCTGCACAGAATCATAAAATTAATGAATTCATCCGTCTTTATCTGCGTTCATCTGCGTTTATCTGCGTTTAATTATTCTGGAAATCCTATTCTATGCAGCTTTATCTTAACTTACGTGATGAAATTACATTAATTGTTAATCGCTATGCAGAAAGCCAGTTATCCTCATTGCTATCCTATAAAATGAGGTTTGATAAATTAGTTTTGTCAACGCTGGCTGATTTATAGCTAACGTTATCTAAGACCAACTTAACTTTAACTTTTACAATAGGGATACTTCACCAGCATGGTTCAAGAGCGCACGTTACCCACATTTAATACTGCCACAGTCCAAATCACTAAAGAAGAAGGTTTGGGTTTATACGAAGATATGACATTAGGACGTTTATTTGAAGATAAATGTGCCGAAATGTACTATAGAGGAAAAATGTTTGGTTTTGTCCACCTATACAACGGACAAGAAGCAGTTTGTAGCGGCATCGTTAAAGGTGCAATGCGCCCCGGTGAAGATTTCGTTTCCAGCACCTACCGTGACCACGTTCATGCTTTAAGTGCCGGAGTCCCCGCACGAGAAGTCATGGCAGAATTATTTGGTAAAGCCACAGGTTGCAGTAAAGGGCGCGGTGGTTCTATGCATATGTTTTCCGCCGAACACCGATTATTAGGTGGTTATGCTTTCGTAGCCGAAGGTATTCCTGTGGCTGCTGGTGCAGCTTTCCAATCTAAATATCGTCGGGAAGTTCTCGGAGACAAAAACGCTGACCAAGTAACCGCTTGCTTCTTTGGTGACGGTGCGGCTAACAACGGTCAATTTTTTGAAACATTGAATATGGCGGCTTTATGGAAATTGCCAATTCTCTTTGTGGTAGAAAATAATAAGTGGGCAATTGGTATGTCTCACGAACGGGCAACTTCCCAACCAGAGATATACAAAAAAGCCAGTGTGTTTAACATGGTGGGTGTGGAAGTTGACGGCATGGATGTTCTAGCAGTGCGTCAGGTGGCTCAGGAAGCCGTAGCCCGCGCCCGTGCTGGAGAAGGCCCAACTCTAATTGAAGCCATGACCTATCGCTTCCGTGGTCACTCCCTGGCTGACCCAGACGAAATGCGAAGCAAGGAAGAAAAAGAATTTTGGTTTGCTCGTGACCCCATTAAAAAGTTAGCTGCTTATTTAGTGGAACAAAATCTAGCTACAGAAGCAGAACTCAAAGATATTGAAAAGAAAATTCAGGCTGTGATTGAGGACGCGGTTAAATTTGCTGAAAGCAGCCCCGAACCAGACCCTAGCGAGTTATATCGCTTCATTTTTGCCGAAGACGAGTAACTAGGGAACAGGTGACAGGTGACAGGTGACAGAGGTAAATTTTACCAATCACCAATCACCAATCACCAATCACCAATCACCAATCACCAATCACCAATCACCAATCACTAAAAATCATGTTTACCATTGATATTCAACAAGAACAATACAAAACCTACATCCTGTCTGATAAAACCGCTGGTACACAAATAGAAGTTGTCCCAGAAAGAGGCGGTATCATCACTCGTTGGCTGGTGCAAGGTCAAGAAATATTTTACCTAGACGCTGAACGCTTTACTCATCCTGATTTGAGCGTTAGAGGTGGCAATCCAATTTTGTTTCCTCTTTGCGGTAATTTACCTGATAATACTTACAGCGTTGACGGCAAACAGTATACTATTAAACAACATGGCTTTGCTCGTGAATTGCCTTGGACAGTAACAACGCAAAACACAGCAGATAACGCTAGTCTGACTGTAGTTCTCAACAGCAATGAGGAAACAAAGGCAGTTTATCCTTTTGATTTTCAATTGGCTTTTACCTACGAACTTCAAGGGAATACCTTAGTAGTGCGTCAGGAATATAAAAATCTGTCATCTACACCCATGCCATTTTCCGCTGGTTTCCACCCTTATTTTCTCTGTGGGGATAAAAATCAGCTAGAAGTGGAACTTCCATCTACACGATATCAAGATAACAAAACCAAGGAATTCCACGGCTTTAATGGCAAATTTGACTTTAGCCAAGATGAAATTGATTTTGCCTTTGGAGGACTTACCAGCAAATCAGCCACAGTCACAGATAACAGCCGCAGGTTGAAGCTAACCCTCGATTACGATGATTTCTCTACCTGGTTGGTGTTTTGGACTGTTAAAGGCAAAGAATTCTACTGTCTAGAGCCTTGGAGCGCCACCCGCAATGCTTTCAACACTGGTGAAAACCTGACTGTGTTAGCTCCTGGGGCTAGTTGTACTGCGGCTTTTGGGTTAACAGCAAATTTTTTCTAGAAACCCCTTGACAAAACCATGGCTGTTGATGGTATATTGATAAAGTTGGAAAAACAGCAAAAGGGTGGCTAACTCAACGGTAGAGTACTCGGCTTTTAACCGATTTGTTCCGGGTTCGAATCCCGGGCCACCCATTCTCAAGGCTCAAATATAATTCCCTTTGTCAATTTCAAGATGTAAGATTATTCATAGGCATCTGGAAAGAAAGATTTTAGATAAGTGATTGCGGTCAGTCTAAAAACTCAGTAACATCTTCATAATTGTCAAACTTAGAATAAAATTCTTCAACTTTCCTTGATTGATTAATTAAACAGAAATGCGGAAGGATTGACCAATGACTTGAAAATCTTCTGTTTGTTGATTTCTAAGTTTGGCACGAATTTGAGTAAATTGGCTAACAACGTCTGGTTTATAAAGTTTTTCTCCACATTTTGAACAAACTTCTGCTTCTACATCAATAATGGCGGTGTTATTTCCTCCTTTGAGCATTTTTTCAATTTGCTTAGTTTCTAACTCACCTTGACAAGTGGGACATTTTTGGTTTTTCATACTAATACCTCTTGATGTGCCAATTAATCCAGCCTTGAGGCTTGGAACTATAAACAGTGACTAAAATTGCAGTGCTGCTATTCTGATCATAGCCTCAAATTTTGTGAATAGGTTGACGGGCAATATTTTCTGGGTAAGTTAAATAAGGAGGATAGGGTTGATTATTGGGGTATTTTTCGATAATTTCGTGGTATATGACAGAATGGAAGATTTTATTATATGTAATTAATTTTGTCTGATTACTTATCTAAAAATAGCAATTTTGAATTCAAAATATAAATTATGGAATAACTTGAACAGATCCAAACTGACGAAAATGATAATCAAAGGCAAATGCTTGAATAATTCCCAGCTTTTCCATTACGACTTTACTGCTACAATCAGTAAAACTCCATTCTTTATCAGAATAATCACGAAATAGTTGCCAAGTTAAACGGATATCTTCCTCTGTTAAATAATAGATAGTTGCTAACTTACCTGAGAAGAAAGCCTCACCTAAAATACTAGATCGTTTGGTTTCTCCTCTTGCTCTTAATAAAGTCAATGTTTCATCAATTACGTAGTCAGTTGTTAATAAAGTCTGTTTGTTATTAGTTAACCATAAAATAGCATTTTGATGCTCGGAATCAGACGGAACAATACTAGCAAACCAAGCACCCGTATCAACAAAAATCATAAACTATTTGGAATATAAAACTTGATCATGATCTAATCCTGAGAAAGTATCTGTTTTTCCCTCTAAAGGAAGTTCAGCAATCTCTTGTAAAATTTCTAAGGGGTTTTTCTGTTGAGAATAAGATTCTAAAGGAATGATAATTACTTTTACTCTACTTCCTTCTGGTAGTGTGATTGGTTGCGATAATCTCAATGTTCCTTGTTCATAAATAGCTTCTACTGGCATAGGATTTATCCTGGAATTTGAGTATTTACATTATAGCATCATCTTCCAGATATTAAAAAGCAAATTAACAAGACGCACAAACACAGAAAAGCAACCCCTCAATTATTAGATTCTGGTGCAGTGATATTCAAAATATTAACTAACAGGTCAAAAATTGTTTCCTTAGTAGTTAATAATAATTCGTAATCTGGTGATGTTACTCCCAGAGAATCTAACCATTGATGACAAATTTCACTAATAGTTTCTAAATGCTGAATAACTAAATGAGGGGCAATTTCTTCTGCGCTTTGTTCTAGGATTTTAGGAACAGTTTGCAGCAGATTATCTAGTTTTTCAGCTATTGCTAAAGGTGAACTGACGTTAATTTCTTTCTTGGCTTCTTGCAGCAGTTTAGAACAACGGAAATGGGCTGATTGAACACGATACAGGCTATCATTTAGTTGTCCGGCTGTGCTGATGTTAATAGGGGCAATCCCAGTTAAGGGAACGCGGAGACTATACCAGCGCAGAGCATCCATACCAATAGCTGAGATTAATTCTTCTGTGGCTATGTCAGGAAGAGGATGAATTTTTTGGTTAGTTTTGTGGAAAGCATAGAGTTTAATAGGTTGAACAATAATAAATTGAAATTGCTCTTTGGTGTAGCCTAAACATTGCATTGCGGCTGTTAGTTGGATGTCGTAACCAGTGTAAGTAGGAGGACGCAAGAGGATGATTTTGTCATAGCCTTGTTGGAAGATTTGATGATAGCGGGTGATGTCTTCTAGGAGTTGGGTATATTCGCCGTCGCGGTGTTGGAGAACTCTGTCGTAGTCGTCGTCAAAGTCGGCGGTTTTGATAAACCAGTCTTTGGGTTCGTCTTTGAGGGAGGTTTCTTCCACGTCGGGGGGTAAGTCTGCGGCGAGTTGGCGGGAAAGGGAGGCTTTGTAAACCTGTTGGTTGGTTTGAATCGAGTTAAAGAATTCCTTAATATTGAGAAATGGTTCTCTACGTAACGTGATGTTTAAGGTAACAAGATTGCCAGCCCATTGCAGCATATTTCTGATCGCAGCAGTGCAAGCATAACGAATATCAATTAAAGAAGATATTCTTTCAGCAGGTGTTTCAAACAAACTTAACCAAATTTTACTTGTTTTGGTTTGTTTAGGTAATTGCAACATATTTTGCCTTATGTAACATTGAAAAGTGAAATTTGAACTCTACAATTTTCAATTGATAGTGGGCGCATCTTGCTATAAGTTAAATAATAGTGTTATGCACCCTCTTATAAATGTGTCTATTTATCGTTCAAAAATCTAATATTTTTTCTGTCAGTCCCTTGATTTTCTAGTTCGAGTTTAAATTGTATCTTCTGAGCAGCATCAAGATTTTTTAAGTCAACGATAACCATGACATCAGAATCATACTGGTTGCTTTTCAAAGCTATATTTTTTGCTTGCTCTAATATTGGCTGATATGTAGGGAGTATGGGAGTTTTAACTTCCGCATAACCCCCATCAATCTTGAAATCAAGATTTGGTTCTCCTTTGCTTAAATCCGGTCTTATCGCACCTTTTACAAGTCCTTCCATTTCAGCCTGGAGTATTGACTCAGCTTCTTCTTGAGACTTTTGATTCGGCTTTCCTGTTTGAGGATCGACAGAGAGTTCTTCTAACCTTTTACTAGGGAGCTTGGGAGTATTTGGATCTGGCCCTGGTAGCATCAAAAGTGGATCTTCATCTTTCTTATCTTCCTTTGCAATTTGCTCAGAAGTATCATCAATTTTATTGGCGATAGTCTTACTGATATTATCTAACTGCTTACCCGCATCAGCAGCTTCATCATTGAACTTCACAACAATTTCGCCAACAGCAGCGAGGGTAGGGCGAATACCTGGCATGAGATCCAAAATCCATCCTGCGGCACTATCCATCTGGCTATCAAACTTACGCCAAACACCTGCAATACCTTCAACAACATCAGCAAGTATAGCTTTCCAGTTAGCTTCTTTGAAGATTTTTGCAGCTTGTTTGGTTACATCAGGGCCAAGCTTCCGTAATAATGTGCCAATTGGCCCTTTGAGTGCAATTTTAGCAATCCCTTTGATAGCATCTCCAACACCAGGGAACCAGCCTGCCAAAGAACCAATTAGCTCAACCCATACATCTGTATCACGCCGACCGTCAATAACAACCTTCCAAAGAGCAGCTAAGGTATCAATAACATCAATCGTTTGACCAACAATAGGAACAAATCCTAGAGCAACTTTAAGAACCTCAATACTAACTTGACCTATAGGAGAGTTTGCAAAATCAAGAATAGTATCAAGAATCTTTTTACCCTCACTACCAAGTTTATTTAGTAATGCTTGTAATTGATTTTTTAATTCAGATGCTTTGTTAATAATCTTATTTTCAAGTTCAGTTCGAGTTGCTGCAATTTGCTTATCAACCCCCTGAATCTTGTTGTAAAGATTTCCTGTTTTATCCCCAAAAATAGCATCAACAACAGCAGCAACCGCTGTTTGAGCGCGGGGTTTAATCCAATCAACGGCTCCATTAGCAAAATTACCAACAGATTTGACTTCATCTTTAACTCCGTTAGCAACGCTATTAGCTAAAGGAGCAACTACACCATCATAGAAATTCCAACCAAACGCTCCAACATTTTTTAGCCAGTCCAAACCACCAAGAACTTTACCCTTAAAGTCTTCAACCAAATTATTAATGCTGCTAACTACACCATCAATGCCGCGCTTCATATCACTAGCTGCTTGTTCAATGATGCTATTGATCTCACCACCTGTTCGGTAAGCATTTTTGATGGCTTCAATAAAGTGCCAAAGATAATGTTTAACACGGTCTTGAACCCAAGCAACCTTTTCTTTTAGCCAGTCTTTTGCACCGTTAATAGTCCCTTTGAGAGCGTCTTTACCATTTCTGAGAGCGTCACCAATGCCTGGAATGTTATAAACTGACCCAGGGATTTTATTGTCAATCTGGTTGATAATTCCATTGGCTATGTTGTCAATAGTTCCTTTAATAAGATTGGCTGTGTCGTCAGCCCAAACATTGCCATTATGACGAACATCATCTAAAGCACCATGAACATTTGCCCGTTGTTCACCATTCATCTGGTCAAGCAGTTGTTGCAACTCCTGTTCATAACTTTGCTTATCTAGTTGAAGCTGCTGAATTCGAGCATTAGCATTAGCTCGTTCAGGAGTAGCAAAATTATTCAATGCCGTGTCATAAATCTGCTTAATGCGTGGATCTGCAAAAATTGAGCCACCAGTGCCACCGCCACCAGTACCGCTATTACCAGAACCCCCTGGCTTCCACCCAGGAGGTGGTCCTATCTCTGTTTGAGATAGCAAGTGTTTAAATTTAACTATCAGTTCATAATCAGTCGTTACGCCCTTGGGACTGTTAACCCTAATTAAATAAGTACCAGGAATCAAGTCAGCAATAAGATGCTCGTCTGTAATTCCATCCCGCATTGAATAGGAAATTGGATGATTTCGCACATCATAGAGAACTAGATCAGCATCTGCCAGCAGTTGCCTTAACTCGGCTGTAATTCGACCACTACGTGACAGGGTAAACCGATAGTAGTCGTCAGGAACAAGGTTGCCAACTGTCTCACCTGTCAGCTTAGTTTCAAAGGGATCAACTGGCCCAAATTCTGGTAATGATTTAGCAAGATACCAATCTAAACCACCCTTTCCTTGTTGCCGAGCAATTTCCGCTTGCCGTACTAGTTCTGCTAATCGAGCCTGTTCTTTTAGCAACTCATCATGTTGATGTTTCTTTTTTAATTCCTCAGCTAGTCTATTAGCTTGGACTTGCAGTGCTTGAGCTTGAGCTTGTGCTTCTGCATCCCTCAACCGCTGATCTTCCGCCAATTTCGCCTGTTCAGCTAGATCATTTGCTAGTTTGTCTTCTGCGTCCTTTAGCCTTTGAGCTTCGGCTGCCTGTGCTGCTGCTAAGTCTGCTTCGCGACGCAGCCTTTCTTGCTCTTGCTCCCACTCATAGTTGGGATGATGTTTAGGAATTTCAATCCAGTTGCCCGTAACAATATAATTTGGATCGGGAATACCATTATGATTAGCAATCCACCAGTAGTAGTCTGGGTGATAACTACCCATCGTATCAAACGCAATTTGACTGAGAGTGTCCCCCCTTCTAATTTGATAGGAAACCCAATCGTAATATTCCTTATTCTTCCAGAATTGCTCCGCGTGCGCCCAAATTTCAGGAGCTACCGTATCTGGATCAACCTCTGGCATAGTGGCATAAATAAACTCTTCATCAGAATTAGTAAAAGAGGTTTCAGCCAGTTCTCTAAATGCTTCTAATTCCTCTGGGGTTAAGTCATTGGTATTGAATTTTTGACCACCAAATAGCCCATAATCAGGAGTAGCCCGATTCAAATTCACCTGATACCCCAAATCAGCCAAAGATGCAATTGTCACCAGGCTAATGGGCGCATTTCCATCTTTTCCATTGTTATAATCAGCCGTCATTACCTCATCTTGGAAGATATTTTCATTCCAATGCAAACCGGCTGAACCATTGCCATTATTTTCCAGATTAATATGACTTGTTAAACCACCCAATTCTTGAAAGGCTTTTACTGCCTCTTGTCCGTTATATTGAGCTAAAGGTGTACCAGCGTAATCAACTAATCCCTTAGCTTCCCAAAGATTGCCAAAACCTAAACCGTGTAGAAGTTCATGCTGCACTACACTAAACAACTCTCCAGAACTTTCTAACTCGGCAATATCGGCAGCATCAAACTGAGTGATAGACTGAGCAGGTAACATTGTTCCAAACCGCATAAAATCTATTTTTGTTCTTGCGGCTGTACCACCTGCACCGTCTAAATTAGTAGCAGAAACTTTAAAATTAACATCATCAATAAGTTTACCGTCCACAATAGCGGTGGGTAAACCTTGAGAAATCATTGATTCAACACTTTTAGCGGCAGCTTGAATAATTGCTTGTTGTGAAGCACTCAAACCGCCTCCAAATTCTAGATCAATATTAAAAGGTTCACTATGATTTTTAGTCTCAAATCCATTGAGAATATAAGTTCCTGGTGTACCACCTTGATAATTAATTTTGACAATTACATCTCCCTTGATATCCGCAGGTGGTAGTAAGGTATGATTGCCTGTAGAAAAGAACTGACTTCCTAAAAATTGCCCAGATGGCATGAGATAATCAACAGATATTTGACCAGACAATACAGAAATATCAGCATTTTTTAAGTCATTAATCTTAACTCGATAAATATCTGTTGGATCAATATGGCTAACTTGATCAATTACATCTTTGATGTTAGAAACTACTAATGATGTAGGATTTGCCAGGTTATTCCCACCTGTATCTACATTGGTTAACGGTATTGTTGGGCGTGTAGCTCCTGAAAAATTTGTATTTCCTGGTAATAATTTACCTGAGAAACTTTCATTATTTTCTACTGAACAACTATTTGAACTGTGCAGTATTGATGTACTTTCAGGTAATGAATTTGTAGATGTTACTGAATTATCAAAGAATGATAAAGGCTGAGAACTAGGATCATTAAGCCAATCAATTATTATTTGATGATCAAATAAAGAATCATCTGGTGCTTGCAGAAGTGCATCTAAATTTCCAGCCTCCAGAGCTTGTAATAAATCACTTTGAATTAAATCAAATTCTGAACCAGAAACGGGAGGTATATCAACTAAAAATGGTTCAGGGGAATGTTCACCACCACCAACTAAAACACTAGGAGAAATAATATCATCTAGACCATGACTTTTACCTTGCCAGATTTCTCTCGGTTTTGATTTTTTAGCTTTCTTAGCTTGTTTAGATTTTTGATTTTTCTGGCTACCAAATCCAAATAAACTCATAAATGCACCCTTTCCCTTGATTTGTTAATTAGCGGACTTTAGCTTTATTTTCTAATTAGTCCGCGCAGGCGGACTTTGTTTGTGTAGCGGCGATTTATAATCGCTAAAATCTTAAATTCCTTTTGTTGTTGTTGGGTCAATTAATTGCAATTCAAAAGAGGGAGAAATATCATGATAATTTTCTTCACCTGAATGAAATTCTTGATTAATTGATGTCGAAAAATCACCTTTTTTCTTCATTTGCTGTTTGAGTAAATATCCTCCACCGAAAATACCCAAAGCTAATACACCAATAAAAGTAGAAGGTTCAGGAACAGATTTAGAACAACGAAGAGAAGATTGATAATAAGAACTACCTGCAAATGAAGGTTTTACATCTATTAATGAAATCAGAGATATTGCTCCCAATGCACTTGTAAGTAAGACATTTTTAGCAATTTGTAAATTACAAACTTTCATGATTTTTACATTCCTCTAAATAATGGTTTTCACGATTTTATTCAACTATTTTCCTGGTAAATATGGCGTAGATAAATGCCAAATCCAGAAAAATAAATTAGCCAAAAGCCAAGCGACATAAAGTAAACAAGCAGGAGCATAAACTGCTAGAATTCCTATATCCTCAGTGCGCTCTTGACTAGGTTCTCTACGCCATAGTTGTGCATAATAGGCAAATGATTTTTTACGTAAATGGTTAATTCCAGTCATTGCTTCTAAAATATGATAGCCATCAAATTTATTCAGGGGGTTGAGATTAAGTGCTAAGGTAAATTGGGCTGCTATCATTAATAAATAGGAAGTTGTAGAAAACCAACTTCCAGGTGTTGATATGCTCCATAAACATAATGCAAATCCCCAAATAACTACTTGACAAATTACCCCGGCTGCCATTACTAAAGTACGTTGTTTTCGTTTGACTAACCCATAGGCATCTGTGGTATTAGTGTATGCTCCTGGTAATAGAAAGATAAACATTAATCCTATTTCTAAAACCACACCTTTGTAATGTTTTAATGTAAAAGCATGACCTAGTTCATGGATAGATACGACTAACATCATTAGCAGTGCAAAAGGCAGTATTAAACTAAAACTTTGGCTATGCCATAATTCTTGTCCAAAGTTATAAATTATCTGATGTTGAGAAAAAGCAATGACGATACTAAAACTCAGGAATATGCAGAGTAAAAAACAAAACTCTGTTGTAAACATAAACCGGATTTTATTAATATTGCTGTTGAGCCAATTGTCAGGATTAAATAAACGAAATGTAGTAAATAGTAAGTTAAATTTTTTCTTTTGTTTGGGTGCTTCAACACCCTCTAACATTCCCTTGACAGCTAATTCTTTCAGTAATTCTTGGACATGGAGAGGACTAATTTTATATTTAGCTATGATATTTTCTATCGGTAGTTTACCTAAATCTAAAATCAGGTTTTTATCATTATTATTGATTTGTGTATAGGCTACACTATCGGTATTTTGTAGCCTTAATAACCAATATCCATCTGTATGCCATATCCAATTAACGGCAGATTTAAGTAGGGGTGAACGACTGTCTTCAGGATTTTTTAATATTCCCAATGCAACTAATTTTTCTAGTAGTTGCACTATGAAAGTAGAAGAAATTTTGTCACCAAACTGTTGTTGACACCTTTTCTGAACTTCTTTAACTATAAATTTCTTATTAAAATGCTTTAAAGCATAGCCTTCAGTTGCTGAAAATAGAAACTGCTGTGCTGATTTAATTGCTTGTAACTGAACTTCGTCAGAATCTGGCACAGGAAAGAGTTTCCAGTGAATTTCCAAATTTGGACACGGTGAATTTTGGAATGCTTCCGTGCTAAAAATAGATGTTTTTTCGGACTTCATACCCTGGGTAGATGCAATAATATAAGTCTTGTCCAGTTAGCAGTTGGGTAAATACCGTACTACTTTACATTGGCTTGATAAGACACTGTTTATTGTCACCCGTATTTATATTGAAGTCAAGCTAGTTTACGTAATCTTTACAATAGGATGGGATTAAATAGTAACTAGCAGTGAAGGCTGGCAAAACTAGTACCTACGGCAGTTATAGAAGTTAAAAATAAAACATATAATTAACTTATGGTTAAAAATATTTTTGAATAAATGTTTTTTCTAAGTAAATTGCCTTAAATATTTATATTTTTTTTGTAAAACTATTAGTTTTTTCTCAGTATGTACTGAGATAATATAGCAGGAGATAGGACGTAATTAGCCATTATCCAAAAACCTGATTACATAAGCTTTTTAATTTTTGATTTCACATTGGCATACTATAGCGATAGTAAATTATTTTTAATAGTGTAATGCTAACAATACAACAAGATGCCTAGCTTTTCTAATAAGTCAGGCATCTAAGTAGTGCAATGTATGCCTACGGCTTCCCCAAGGTATACACAAATCAAAGAGGATTGCTAGAGAAACTTTAGCTATTAATTAATGTTGCCACAACTTTTAAACCAAATTCTTCCTCGAAAATTCCTTTTTTATAATCTAAACTCCATAGTTCTAAGGCACATTCATCTTTAATTGCAGATGTAAATATGGACATCTTAAACTCTTTGAAATGGGGAAGATATTCACATTGAATATGAGAAATAGCCCCTATTTGTCTTCTGTCTAAAGCCACAGCTAATCTTAAAATAGCACTGAGTTGATCAACCATTGTCCGATGTTCTTTGTGCAATAGATTCCGATAGCTTTCATGCTTTTTCTTGGGTGGAGATTTGCGGTGATAACGGGCTATATTGGCGATAATTTCGATTTCGGTTTCGTTATAACCGAGTAATTCACCATTTCTAATTAAATAATATGAATGTTTGTGGTGTGCTGAATGGCTGACATAGTGACCACAATTGTGTAAAATCGCAGCAGCCCAGAGTAGTTGGCGTTCATCTGCACCCCAATTATGTAGTTGTCCTTGGATTTGATCAAATAAACTCAATGCAAAAGCGGCAACACGGTCACTATGTTCTAAATTAGTATGGTATTTTTTAGCAGTTTTTAATACACTGCGTTCCCGAATAGAACTTTGAAACCGCAGTTTGTTATCAATGAAGCCATGAGTCAGCATCCAGTCTACAATCACGCCTTCCCGAAGAGAACGTTCACAGACTGTTACGGATTGTACTCCTAACAATGTCATTGCTTCCTGTAAAATTACTGCCCCAGAAAGTATTACTTCTGACCGTTTTTCTGGCATTCCCGGAACGGTAGCCCGTTCTACATTGGTCATCTTACGTAAGCGATTTACCCAGGTTCGCAAGTCTTGAAGACTGAATTGATACCCGTTGAGGGTGGAGGGAACAAGACCTAATTTCTCTCGCGCATGAATGGTAGCGATGGTTTCTATTGTCCCAGATGTGCCGATTAACTGGGGAGAATCGCCAATTTTGAGTTTTCCTTGGACTTCTTCTACGGAACGTTCTAGCATCCCTCTAGCGTAAGCTTGGAGGTATTTAAATTCGGTTTCGCTGATGGGATCAGAGTTGACTAATTCTCCAGTTAAGCGCACTGCACCGACTTTGGTACTGGTGAGGCTGCGGGGTTCTTCGCTGTCTCCTAAAATTAATTCTGTTGAACCACCACCAATGTCAATTATGATGTGCGGTTTGTTGTTAAATTCCATCCCCGATAATACACCTAAGTAGATGCGACGGGCTTCTTCTGGGCCGGAAATCAAGTCAACGCTTAAACCGACTTCGGTTTCGACTTGGTGGAGAAAATCTTTACCGTTGGGAGATTCACGGACGGCACTTGTCGCCACAGCCACAATACTATTTACACCTAAACTATCAGCAAGGGTTTTAAATCTTCCCAAACAAGCGATCGCTTTACTCATCACTTCTGGTTTTAATTCTCCAGTAGTTAAATTGCGATCGCCTAATCTCACTGTTTCCTTTTCTCTGGCAATAATGCTAAAAGATGGTAAAGTGGCTTCAATTTTTACCACTACCATGTGCAAAGAATTTGTACCAATATCAATAGCTGCAATCATCTGATTTTCCTGAATTGATTCACTAGGTTTATTCTCCCAGTTGGCCGAGACTAAATTCAGCATTTGCTTGTTTCTTGTGAGTAGGACTGGAGGACAAATAGCAAATAACGATATTCTATAAATGTAAAAATATGTTAAATGAGCAAATATGTTAGACACACCGCAAACCAACCAAGAACCATTATGGCTTGTAATTATCCGGCTGTTAAGGTGGAATAAACCGGAAGGGAGGTTAATTCTGATGATTCCCGCA
The DNA here is from genome assembly GCF_009712035.1 of Anabaena sp. UHCC 0187. Lineage (GTDB taxonomy): Bacteria > Cyanobacteriota > Cyanobacteriia > Cyanobacteriales > Nostocaceae > Dolichospermum. Next base: position 17,720 of record NZ_VILB01000013.1, read on the forward strand.
TTGTGGGCTGTGTTTTTAGCCGCTGCGGGTAAACCACCGTTACCCTTAGTGGGAGTGATTATTTTCGGTAGTATCGCTACTAGTGCGGCTGGATGCGTAGTTAATGATTTATGGGACAGAGATATTGATCCCCAGGTAGAGAGAACACGCGATCGCCCGCTTGCATCCCGCGCCCTTTCCGTTCAAGTTGGGATTGTGGTGGGGATAGTCTCCCTCGCCTGTGCCGCAGTTGTCGCTTTCTATCTTAACTCTTTAAGCTTCTGGTTGTCTGTAGCCGCAGTTCCGGTAATTGTCCTTTATCCCGGCGCAAAAAGGGTATTTCCTATTCCCCAATTGGTGCTTTCGATAGCTTGGGGTTTCGCGGTGTTAATTAGTTGGAGTGCAGTTACAGCCAATATTACCACACCGACTTGGTTACTTTGGGGCGCGACGGTACTATGGACATTAGGATTTGATACCATTTATGCCATGAGCGATCGCATAGATGATCAACGTATAGGTATTAATTCTAGCGCCTTATTCTTTGGTAAATATGCCCCTACAGCGATCGCTATTTTCTTGATTGGGACTATTATCCTCTTAGCTGGAGTCGGTTTCTTAGTTAATTTAAATACGGCTTTTTGGATTAGTTTAGTTATGGCTAGTATCGGCTGGATTTGGCAAATTATCCGTTTACAACAGCCGGAAATACCTCACCCTGCTTATGGGGAAATGTTTCGCCAAAATGTCTGGATTGGTTTTTTAATTTTAGCAGGAATGATTATTGGTTATTTGTGAATTTGTAATCAATTTAACCAAATCAAAATTTTTATGTCAATCTAACTCAAGCTAGATTCAAAACTATCAGGACTACTGTTTTAAAGGTTGGGATATTAATCTACAAGCTAGATGCAACCAACTGAATGAAGCGATCTATTTTAGTTAAACTCGCTACAATAATTTTACTGTCCCTGGGTAGTTTTGGTCTAGTTATTGGCAGTTTTTGGATGAGTAAAGCTGCTAGTAAAACCAAACAATTACAGTTAATTACTGATACATCACAATATCAAGAAATTCGTAATCACAAATGGGCGGATATTCAACAAATCCAACATTTTCCCGGACAAATTCCGAATGATTCTCAAGTTTTACAAATGGCTTATGCTTCAGGATTAACTCCCGGAAGTAGTTCTTTACAACTTCGGATTAAAGAACCACAAGCAAAGATTAAAAACCTGCTGACACAATACAAAAAAATTTCCCAGTATCAATACCAGGGTGGGAATACAAATAATCATAGTAACCAACCCAACGGCGTACCGACAACATTCTTTTATACTAGCGATTCAGAAACAGAAACTTTTCCTAGCAGTTATGAAATATTGGTATTAAAAGCCGAAGATAAAGGCCAACCCGGTACAAAATGGAATCATGGTAATAGTCATGGAGTCGCAATTGATGTGACATCTTCAGAAATTATCTATTGGGCTGAAAAATGGTAAAAGCAGGAGTAAATTTAAGCCCTGAAAAATAGAATCAGAATCAGATCCCCGATTTTTGAAATAAGTCGAGGATCTTGTTATACTCAAAACGGCTAAAATCTGGACTTTTTTATAATACCAAGAACAAGTTCAAAGCCTCTCCAATCATAAAAGCTGCTCCTTTTCCCTCCCTTGTAGGGGAGGGTCAGGGAGGGGTGCGGGGAGAGGTTTACCAGAGGGGTTCTATATTTGGTTAAACTATGAACCGTTCGCAGTATATTTGTTATTTTTTATTAAAGAATTGTCTGCGGTATTAAATGATAATTTAACTTGTACTGTTGATATTTTCAAAGTGTTGAAAGCCAGGGAATAAATTCCCTCCAGTAAAAGAGTTTTTACAGAGTTTGCTACCGCTTGAAATAATGAGAATATTGTAGGGGTTTACCAATGCTAAACCCTTATCTTATTTTCCGATAATCCCAAGGATCAATAAATTTCCGATCACTCCAAACACCAATCTTTTGCTGTTGCGCTTGCGCTTCGGCTTGTTGAACAATATCCTTACTAGGACATTTGCTTAAATAGGGACGATATACTTTAGCTAATCCTTCTTTTAATAAAATTTGCTGTAAAAACGTGCCATCTTTTAAACGCACTTCTGCAACTTTTCTCCCATACCTATCGCTATCTGTAATATTTAACTTGACACGATTATTTGTTTGTTTAATCAGTTCCTCTATCCGTGTTTGTGCCTTCACACCCCAAGCAAATTGATTCACATCTTGAGTAATTTTACTCTTTTTTTCTTTCTGAGAATGCGGTATTTCTGGAGCATCAACACAAGCAAACCGCACGGTGAACTTTTTACCATCAGCACCTTTCAATACTAATGTATCACCATCACTTACCCGCTCAACTAGATCACCTGGAGGAGAAAACAAGCTATCACACGCTATTAAATTAACAGAAATCGTAGCTGCACCCAGCCAAACTAATCCTTGTTTCACTAATTTATTCATAATTCACTAATAAAGGCAATTTAGCCTGTTAATGTGTAAAATTGATACAAAATCAATAATTGGTAGTAAATATCTATAACAATAGGATTAAATCTCTCACATTGGTTGGATTAGCAAGCGTAATCCCGGATCTAAATCATGATTCTCCCCTAAAGATTATGAAACCTATACAGCACAATCAGCGCAATTTTGCTGAACAAGATTTTCAGCAATCCCTGAATCAGTTAGAAGATATTGTTCAAGCTAAAAATGAAGTAGTTACAGAATCAAATGCCAATGGTTCTCTACATCAAGTCATCAGTAAGCATACTGATATTATTGATTTAGATGCGTGGGAGGATGCAGTCGCTGACATTGAACAGTATTTACAGAGAAGAACAAATAAAACCAAAAATCTATAACTGAGATGATCCAGAAATTTTCTGTCTCTGAGCTTCATATAACATTAAAGCAGCAGTAATTCCCACATTTAATGATTCTACCCCAGGACTGAGGGGAATTTTTACTTGGATATCTGCCAACGCGGCTAAATCCGCTGATAATCCTGCGCCTTCGTTACCCAACAGTATTAAACTAGGTTTACGCCAATCTACCTGCCAATAAGTTAAATCAGCACTGGGCAAGGTGGCTATTACCTGCATTCCTGCTTGCTGACTTTGTTGCACCGTGGCTTTCAAATCTTCACTTACAGCCATATTTAAACGAAACCATTGCCCCGCAGAAGCCCGTAAAACCTTGGGATTATCCAAGTCTACACTATCTTCACTCAACCACAAACCGGATGCACCTGCCGCTGCCGCTGTGCGAATCATCGTTCCCAAATTACCAGGATCTTGGACAGTTTCCAAAGCCAGAACTAAACCAGTAAACGGAATTTGTCTTGATTGTGCCTCTCTTTGAGCAATTGCCACTATACCATCAGGATTGACAGTTGTGGCCATGGCCGCTAAAACTTCTGGACTGACAATTTCAACACGATAGCATTGACCACAAATAATTTCCCACAATTGAGGATGTGTTACTTGCCATTGAGGAGTACAACATACCGCATCTAAGGGATAGCCAACCGCACAAGCTTCCTCTAATAAATGCGTTCCTTCCAATAAAAATAGTTGTTGCTTATTTCTCTCCTTGGTGGAGTGCAACTTGCGGATTTGTTTAACTAGGGAATTTTGTAAACTTGTTAACACAATTTTAGAATTTAAATTTCGGATTTGAGATCAATCCAAAATTGATATATTGATATGCGGAACCCGGGACTTGAACCCGGAAGCCCGTGAAGGCACTAGAACCTGAATCTAGCGCGTCTACCAATTCCGCCAGTTCCGCTAGAATTGAATCTTATTAACAGTTTATCATTATTGCCTAATCATTTGTATTTGTCAAGCAAAAATTTGCCAGAATAGAGACAGGGTAATTTTAAAATTGTGATCACATTTAGCCAATCCCCATTTTTCCAATCAAGCTGGCATACTGCATGATAGAATCTAACGACTTTATGGAATTTGACAACTTAGAGAAAAATCTTCCAGCTTTTAGCTAGAGGATGATCAACATAGAATCAAAACCAACATCAAACCTTTATAATTACTTACTTTTGGAGGTAGGCTTATTAATTCTTCTAGCAGCTTACCAGATGCCAAGTCTTCACTAGAAGCAGACTCCTCAGTCTTGCAAATCTGTGGTGGGCATCCTTTGGGGGGTCATGTAAAAATTAGCGGAGCTAAGAATTCCGCACTGGTAATCATGGCAGGAACGTTCCTTTGTTCCGGTGATTGTCGGATTCGTAACGTTCCCTTATTAGCGGACGTAGCGCGAATGGGACAAGTTTTGTCAGCTTTAGGACTACGTTTAAATAGAGACGGGGATATTTTAGATGTTGATGCGCGGGAAATTACCACATCTAAAGCCCCCTATGAACTCGTCACCCAACTGCGAGCTAGTTTCTTTGCCATTGGTCCAATTTTAGCCCGATTAGGAGTGGCACAGATGCCCCTGCCAGGGGGTTGTGCCATAGGAGCTAGACCAGTAGATTTGCACGTCAGAGGACTGCAAGCAATGGGCGCAGAGGTGCAAATTGAACATGGTATTTGTAATGCTCATGTTCCCGGAAATAATGGTAGGTTAAGAGGCGCGAAAATCTACTTAGATACTCCCAGTGTCGGCGCGACAGAAACCTTAATGATGGCTGCTACCCTGGCAGATGGGGAAACTATCCTTGACAATGCTGCTAGAGAACCAGAAGTAGTGGATTTAGCTAATTTCTGCATCTCAATGGGCGCAAAAATTCAAGGGGCAGGAACAAGTACAATCACTATAGTTGGTGTACCTAAATTACACTCAACTGATTATACTATCATCCCTGACCGGATTGAAGCAGGGACATTATTAATTGCTGGCGCAATCACCCGCTCTGAAATTCTTCTATCCCCAGTTGTACCGGATCATTTAATCCCCGTCATTGCTAAGTTGCAAGAGATTGGTGTGTCAATTATTGAGGAAGGGAAAGATTGCTTACGGATTTTGCCGGCGAAAACGCTCAAAGCTATCAATATTGATACCTTGCCCCACCCTGGGTTTCCCACGGATATGCAAGCACCTTTCATGGCTTTATTAACTGTAGCCGAAGGTGACAGTATCATTAATGAATCAGTCTTTGAAAATCGCTTGCGTCATGCTTCTGAGTTGAATCGTTTGGGTGCAGATATCCGTGTCAAGGGTAACACTGCTTTTGTGCGGGGAGTGCCAATGTTATCGGGCGCACCAGTTATAGGTACAGATTTAAGAGCTTCCGCAGCTTTAGTTATCGCCGGATTGGCAGCGTCTGGAACAACCACTGTTCAAGGATTACACCATTTAGATCGAGGCTATGATCGACTGGATCTGAAGTTGCAGCAATTAGGAGCAAAAATTATTCGTGTAAATGAAGCGTCAAAAGATGCAGATTTACTTGCGAATAATATTAATCCTCCAGCCTCAGTTTCTATCTAAGGTGAAAGGGTTTTGTATTTGTTAACTTAATGGCGATTGTTTTTATCTATTGATAATTTTCGCCATTAACTTTTTTAAAATCCAATTAATCTGTACAATTATTATTAAGTAAATTTCATAAAAACAAACATGATTGGGGTAGCAGTTGTTGGCACAGGATTTGGTCAAAAAGTCCATATTCCCGGATTTCAAGCACATCATAATACAGAAATTGCCGCTATTTATCATCGAGATATTCATAAAGCAAAAACTATTGCTGCAACTCATAATATTCCCTATGCAAGCGACAATTTAGCAGAAATTCTCGCTTTACCGACAGTTGAAGCTGTCAGCATTTCCACACCGCCATTTTTACACTATGAAATGGCTAAACAGGTTTTGCAAGCTGGTAAACATCTTTTATTAGAAAAACCCATAACTTTAAATGTCAATGAAGCTAAAGAATTATATCATTTAGCCAAAAATCAAGGTGTAATTGCCACTGTAGATTTTGAATTTCGGTTTGTTCCTGAATGGCAATTTTTTGCTCAACTTCTGGCTGACAATCATGTGGGGAATATCCGCTTAATTAAAATTGATTGGTTGGGTTCTTCTCGCGCTGATACTTCCCGTCCTTGGAATTGGTATTCTAGTCAAGAAAAAGGTGGTGGTGCATTAGGTTCTTTAGGTTCTCATGCTTTTGATTATATTAATTGGTTATTTGGTTCAGTTCACAAATTAAACGCCCATTTAATTACTGCTATTTCGGAAAGAGTTAATCCAGTAACTGGAGAATTACAAACAGTTGATACTGATGATACTTGTTTATTATCTCTAGAATTGGTAAATGGTACACCCTGCCAAGTTTCTATTAGTGCGGTTGTTCATGCAGAAAGAACTCATTGGATAGAAGTTTATGGTGATAAGGGAACTTTGGTTTTAGGTAGCAAGAATCAAAAAGACTATATTCATGGTTTTCAGATTTGGGGTTCTCAACCTGGGGAATCTTTAAAAGCAATAGAAGTTCCCCAACAATTTCTCTTTCCTCAACATTATAATGATGGGAGAATTTGCGCTTTTCTTCGTGTTGTGGATGAATGGGTAAAAGGAATTATTAATCATCAACAAACTATACCTTCTTTAAAAGAAGGGGTTTATTCACAATTGTTAATGGATTTATGCCATGAATCTCATCAAACAGGAAGTTGGGTAAATGTGCCAAGTTTGGCGGAGTTTTTAGATTAGGTAAAAATATGATCTTTTTTCACGCCGCAAAGGCACAGAGGTGGAGAAAAAAGAGATATTCTCATCTGATTTAGTAGATAAGATACAATAAAAATAAATCAACCAAAGGTAGTGTTTATGGCAACCCTACTCAGTGAAACCAAATTACAGACTGGACTGGTAATCTCCTGGGAAGCCTTACCCGATGATTTTCAGTTAGAGGATGAACCAGTGGAAAATACAGGACAGCCACTATTAGCGGGGGCTTTGCGGGAAAGTTTAGAAATCAGTGAATTTATTCAACCACAAATGTTAATTGCTGCCAATTTTGGGCTGTGTGCCACATTAAATGAGCAATTTGTGGCTAAAGCACCAGATTGGGTATATATTCCTTCAGTTAAAGAGATATTACCAGAAAGGAAAAGCTATACACCCAATTTAGAAGGGGATGTACCGGCTGTAGTGATGGAGTTTTTGTCAGATAAAGATGGGGGAGAATATTCAGTTAAGCGTACCTATCCACCGGGAAAATGGTTTTTTTATGAACAAATTTTACAAGTTGGTATTTACATCATTTTTGAGCCAGATAGCGGTTTATTAGAATATTATCAACTGGAAAATGGCCGTTATGAATTACAGCAACCAGATGAGAATGGTCATCATTGGATTGAGGTAATGGGACTATTTTTAGGAACTTGGCGAGGTGCTAAGGAAGGGCGCACTGGCTATTGGTTAAGATGGTGGGATCAATCAGTTAATTTGTTGCCTTGGGCTGTGGAATTGATTGAACAAGAACGCCAACGGGCAGAACAGGAACGCCAGGAAAAAGAACGGCTAATAGCTTATTTGCAATCTCAGGGGATTGACCCCAATAATTTGCCTATAAATTAGATGCTAATAATGTGGAAATATATAACATTTCTACATTATTGCATTCTATCAATTGTCCGATATTGAATTGCTTCGGCTACGTGCTGGGGTTTGAGATTTTCATCTCCTGCTAAATCGGCTATAGTTCGTGCTACTTTAAGAATGCGATCGCTCGCTCTTGCAGATAACCCTAATTTCCTAATTGCTGCTTCTAATAAATTCCGACTAGCATCATCTAATTCACACCATTTTTGTAAATGACGACTTTGCATTTGAGCATTACATTGTAAATCTTCTTTTTGAAACCGAATTACAGCTTTTTCTCTAGCTTTTTCCACTCGTTCCGCTACAGATTTCGATGCTTCTCCTGTTGGTTGCTGAGTAATTTCCTCTGGTTTTAAACGATTTACTGCTACTTGCAAATCAATCCTATCCATTAATGGTCCAGACAATTTTGCCCAATATTGTTCCCGTTGTCGAGGTGAACAAGTACATCCTTGAATTGTATCACCATAATAACCGCAAGGACAGGGATTTGTACTGGCTACTAATGTAAATTGGGCAGGAAAAGTAACAGATTGTTTAGTTCGAGAAATTGTCACAAAACCATCTTCCAAAGGTTGACGGAGAAACTCCAAAACATCTCTTTTAAATTCCGTTAATTCGTCGAGAAAAAGTACACCTCTGTGAGATAATGAAATTTCGCCAGGACGAGGAAAAGTACCACCACCAACTAAAGATGGACCAGATGCGGAATGGTGGGGACTTCTAAAAGGTCTTTCTCTAACTAATGAACCTCGATTTTTCAACAATCCAGCCACAGAATGAATGCGTGTTACTTCCAAAGATTCAGGAAAACTTAAAGGTGGTAAAATTCCCGATAAACGCCTTGCTAACATCGTTTTTCCACTGCCTGGTGGTCCAACAAAAATCAAATTATGTCCCCCCGCAGCCGCAATTTCTAAAGCCCTGCGTGCGTGTGCTTGTCCTTTGACATCTTGCAAATCTGCTAAATTTAAAGATGTTGACTGGGAAGTTTCTACTGTTTGATTTAACTTTACTGGTTGGTATTTCTTAGGATTATTTAATAAATCCACAACATCAGCAATATCTTTGCAACCATAAACCGTCAATCCTTCGACAACAGCCGCTTCTTGGGCATTATCAATAGGAACAACTAAACCCGTAATTCCCATTTTCTTTGCAGTTGCAGCAATCGGTAAAACACCAGCAACCGGACGCAAACTACCATCTAAAGAAACTTCACCTAAAAATAAAAAATCGCCTAACAAATCGGCGTTAACTTGTTCAGAAGCTGCTAAAATTCCCACACTAATCGGTAAATCAAAAGCTGGCCCTTCCTTGCGTAAATCTGCGGGAGTTAAGTTAATGACAATTTTCCGCATGGGAAAAGCAAAACCCGCATTTTTCAAAGTTGCTTTTACCCGTTCTTTAGATTCTTGAATTGCGGAATCTGGTAAACCTAAAATCACAATTCCCGGTAAACCCCCGGAAACATCAACTTCTACTCCTACCTTAACCGCGTCAATCCCGATGATAGATGCACTCCAAACTCTAGCCAGCATTTTTTATATATGAATAAACCTTGATCATATCAAAGCAGATTTTTGGGTGTATTAACAATGAGTGAAATCACAAAATTGAGTTTTACTTTCTCTAAAGTTTGAACTCTGAGACAGGCATCGCTTAAAATCTTTAACAGATGAGTAAGTAAAACCGCATGAGTCCGAACACAGAAACCATTTTCAGCAAAATCATTCGTAAAGAAATTCCCGCGAATATTGTTTATGAAGACGATTTAGCCCTGGCCTTTACAGATGTTAACCCCCAAGCACCAGTTCACATCCTTGTCATTCCCAAAAAATCCATAGTTAACCTAGCTACCGCAGAACCTGAAGATCAAACTCTTTTGGGACATCTTTTATTAATAGTCCAGAAAGTTGCAGCAGAAGCGGGACTGGAAAACGGTTATCGCGTAGTTATGAATACTGGTGCTGATGGTGGTCAAACAGTTCATCACCTACATATACACATCCTCGGCCGTCGTCCTATGTCCTGGCCTCCAGGTTAATTGTCCCATCTGAAATCATCTAACTATACTGTGGGCATCTTGCCCGCACAAATCATTTACCATATCTCTGATGTAGTCGTTTCTTCAAAACAAGATGAATATTTTATGATATTAAGTAAAATTACTGTGGTACTTTAAGAATAAGTAAGTTTCAATGAAGTTTGATTTATATTTATACTAAGTGTAGGAAATTCCATGATAATTACAGTTACAAATACTAATGATAGCGGTGTCGGTTCTTTAAGACAAGCGATCGCTAATGCCGTAGCCGGAGACACAATTGCCTTTGCATCTAATCTTGCTAACCAAACTATCACCTTAACTAGTGGACAATTAACTGTTAATAAAAACCTTATTTTTGATGGTGCGGCTGCGGCTAATTTAAAGATTAGTGGTAATAACGCCAGTCGAGTATTTGAAGTACAAGCATTACAGGCAACGTTTCGCAATTTAACTATTGTTAATGGTCGTGCTACCGGTAGTGATAAAAATGGTGCAGGAGGAGCAATTAAAACTGGTGAATCAGGCACAATTTTAACAGTAGAGAATTGTCAATTTAATAATAATTTTTCTGATTACGGAGGGGGGGCTATTTTTAGCGGCTATAAAGCTAACACCACTGTAATTAATTCTAAATTTAATGCTAATAATGGAACAGGGGCAAAGACTGAACGTGGTGGTGGAGCAATAGCTACTGATAGTGACGGTATCTTAGTTGTTAAAGGTTCTGAATTTACCAACAACAAAGGCATCAATGGAGGAGCAATTTACAGCGTATTAGTAGCATTAACAGTAGAAAATTCCACCTTTAAAAATAACGATACTATTATCGGCGGTTCTGTTAATCCACCCCCAGGAGTATCAATGGGTCATGGGGGAGCAATTTTCGTAGATGGTACTAATACTGCCAGTGATATTATTACCATTCGGAACAGTGTATTTGATCAAAATACAGGTTCAGGACAAGGTGGCACAATGTACCTGTATGGCTATGGTACAGACAAAGTGGTAGTTGAAAATTCCACCATTATCAATAATCAAGTTATTAGAGATACTCAAAATCACTCCTTCGGGGCTGGAATTAGAATTGGTGGTAAGAATAACTTTACTATTACTAATACCACTATTGCTAACAATACCGCTTTGAGTCAAGGTGGTGCATTGTGGCTGGGAGAAAATAGCACAGGTAACATTGTTAACAGTACATTGTCTGGCAATAAAGCCGATGATGGTCAAGATGATGGTTTCGGTGGGGCCATACGTTTTGCTAACGGTAGCAACCCAGTCAGCATTACTAATACCACTATTGCCTACAATCAATCATTTCTAGGTGGTGCTTTTTGGGGTGGTGGTTCTAATGTCACTCTGAAAAATACAATTGTTGCCTACAGCACGGCTAGTAATCCTTGGGGACCTGTCAACCTTCACACTGAAAAGCTATTCACTGACGGTGGTGGTAATCTTCAATGGCCTAATACTACCGATGTCAAAATTACTAGCAGTTCTAGCTTGATCATTGCCGATCCCAAACTTGATCCCACTTTAAAAGATAATGGTGGTGGTATTCTCACCCATGCTTTACTAGCTGGTAGTGCAGCGATTAATACAGGGACAACAACTATTTTAACAACTGATGCAAGAGGATTTAATCGAGATACTAATCCAGATATTGGGTCCTTTGAATATGGTGCAACAAATGGCAATAACAGTAACGCAGGGGTCACTATTACCCAAAGCGGAGGAAGTACCAACGTTACTGAAGGTGGTACAACGGATAATTATGCCATAGTTCTCAACAGTCAACCGACGGCAAATGTGACAGTTACTCTTAACAGTGGTAATCAACTCACAACTAGCAGCAATCAATTAATATTTACAGCACAAAACTGGAATGTTGCTCAAAATGTGAT
>NZ_VILB01000013.1:29562-85747 GCF_009712035.1 Anabaena sp. UHCC 0187
GTTCTGTAACTGTAGGTATTACCGATAACTATAATAATATTCCTCTAGTCAAAAATTCTAACAATGATATTTTTACTATTCACAGTAATAGTAAAAAAGCAAAACTGCAAATTAATCTTACAGGAAGTAGTTCTAATCTGGTAAATGAACTCGGAGTTTTTATCGTTGATGATACTGAAGGTAGAATTGATGGAATAGCTCCTGGTGCAGCAGGTTATGCTCAAGCTGCTCTTGATAGAGCTAGGGTAATTTTTTCTACTATTGTTAATAATCCGAATGGATTTAATGCAAATAATTTAGCACGAATATTGGAATTTAGTGCTGGTGATAATTTAAGATTTTATTTAGTGAAAAATAGTACCCTTGATGCCGTAAAAAATAGAACTACTTCAACTACAAATGTACTATTTTCTGAATCATCAAACCAAAAAATTACGGATTTAGGTACTGATGGTTTTTCCCTAGCTTGGAAAGATGGATCTGGTAAAAGTGTCAATGATTTCAGAGATTTAGTGGTACAGATTCAGTCCACAAATCAACCATTGCCTTTGGGGACAAATTTACAAGGAAAGCCACAAGGCGAAGTTATTGATTTACGAGGAATTACAAGTCAGGTAAAAGCTGATTTTGTGATTAACAGAGAAGCTGGTTACAACAATTTTGTAGGATTCTATCAAGTAATTGATGAAAATGGTGGGATTGATACGAATGGTGATGGTAATGCAGATATTCTGCCTGGACAGGCTGGTTATATTCAAGCCGCAGTTCGTGGACGTATTGCTGGTATTGACTTAACAGTTAATAACCAAGGTACTGCAAGTTACACAGGAACTTTTCAACCTGGTGCTATTTTTACACCATTTATTATTATTAATAGTAGACCAGAAGCCATTCTTGATAGTAATCCAAATAATGATCCGGCAGTTTATTTTCCATATTTAGCAGCTAATGCCGATAAAGTTGATCATATTAGGTTGTTAGGAAATAATGTTTTTGGCTTTGAGGATTTACCAAATGGTGGTGATCAAGATTTTAACGATATAACTGTACAAGTTAAATTAAAGGAAGTTTGATGAAACTAACCACAAAATTGCTATCTCAATGGAGAAATAGGGAAGAGAGAAATGTATTTTTACCAACATTTTGTAATTCGCAATTGGCAAGAAAAAGATCGCACTTTAGCAGCTAGAGTCATTAGTTCTGTATTATCAGAATACGGTTTACCTTGGCAACCAGAAGAAGCTGATAAAGATGTATTAAATATTGAAGAATATTATTTAGCAACTGGTGGAGAATTTTGGGTAATTGAATACCAAAATCAGATTGTCGGGACTGCGGCATATTACCCCATAAATCGTGGCGAAAAAGCTGTAGAAATTAGAAAAATGTATCTTTTACCAAAAGTGCGGGGTTTAGGATTAGGAAAATATTTATTACAACAACTAGAAATAGCAATTGCTTTGCGGGGATTTGAGAAAATTTGGATTGAAACTGCGAGTATTTTGGTTGAAGCTGTTAAACTTTATGAAAGTAATGGTTATCTACCAACCACAGGTGTAGAAACTACCAGATGCGATCGCGTTTATGTAAAATATCTATGATGAAGATATTCCAAAACTTTCTTAGTCTTTTTCTTAAATCCTCTTGTCCCCTGTGTCAACGTCCTACAGATAAGGAACTTTGTCCATATTGCATTAGGCAAATTCAAAGTTGTCACAAACAAAATCCCGCTTATTTATGGAAACAACCATTACCAATATTTGTGTGGGGAAGTTATGGTGGTGCAGTCAAAAGAGCGATCGCTGCATTAAAATATGAAAATCAGCCACAAATTGGTTATGTTTTCGGACAATGGTTAGGGGAATCATGGTTATTACATTCACCTCAACCACAGCAACAGGTTTTAGTTGTTCCTATCCCTATGCACCCGAAAAAACAAAAACAACGGGGTTTTAATCAAGCCGCATTAATAGCGGAGGGTTTTTGTAATGTTACAGGATATAAATTAAAAGTCAATGGTTTAGAACGCATTAAGGAAACTGAAGCCCTATTTAATTTATCCCCAGCCGAAAGACGAGAAACCCTCGCAGATGCTTTTATCCTTGGTAAAGATTTGCGTCGTCTTCCCAACATACCAATATTATTAGTGGATGATATTTATACTACTGGTGCTACTGTCAAAGCTGCTGTCAAGACCTTTGAACAACATCAAATTAAAGTCTTGGGTGTAGCTGCTGTTGCCACGACAAATAAACAAAAATAAAGCTATATTAAATTAGTTACCCTGTACTTGTGGGAACACTATTTAAATTTATGAAAAAGATTTTTACAGCGGGTTTCAGACAAATTTTAATTATTCCTATCACATTGCTAACCATAGGAATTGGGATAAAAACAGCCCTAGCACAAAATAAGTTATATAGCCCCATTCCTTTAACTAATTTTACAGAAATTTCTGATACTTTATCAAACAAAGATATTCCCACAGGACAGGGAGGATTTGCTCGTGATTATGCAGTTAAGTTAAATAAGGGTGATAATTTAGCCGTTGAGTTGTCATCAGAAAACTTTGATAGCATTATTACGCTATTAGCCCCTAATGGCTCAACAGTCCTAGAAAATGATGATGCTCCTGATGGTACAAGTAATTCTCTGTTATTTACCCGCATCACAGAAGCAGGAACTTACATTGTCCGCGTTCGCTCTTTTGGAGAAACTGGGGTAGGTAATTTTAAACTCAAAGTGACAAAGCTGCAACCAGTTAAATAGTTAAATAAGGGGGAGTCAGGAGTCAGGATATCAAACCCCAACTAGCACTTTTCTTACACCCCTACACCCCTACACCCTTAACTAACAGATTACCTACGTTTACCAGTACGACGTGGAGTAGGAGAACTAGAACCAGGCTTTTTCTCACCTGCTGCTGTGCGTGACGAGGGCTGTCTAGGCGACTTTTGGGAAGCAGATTTAGGAGCAGAACGACGAGTCCGTTGATTCCCACCACCACCACCAGAAGGAGCTTTGCGCCCATTGGGGATTGGTTCAGCCTTAATTTCTGGGTTGACTCCAAAACCAGCCACCACTTCTTTAGGTAAACGCTGCTCAATTAGTTTCTCAATATCCGCTAACAAATGGTGTTCATCAACACACACAAGGGATATGGCTTGACCTTCCGCACCAGCGCGTCCAGTCCGACCAATGCGATGCACATAATCCTCTGGGACATTGGGTAAATCGTAGTTAATAACGTGGGGTAGTTCGCTGATATCAAGACCCCGCGCGGCAATGTCAGTTGCTACCAATACCTGTAAAGTCCCATCTTTGAACTTAGCCAAAGCGTGAGTTCGCGCTCCCTGACTCTTATTACCGTGAATAGCTAGGGCTTGAATGCGGTCTTCACCCAATTGCTTCACCAATCTGTCAGCCCCATGCTTGGTGCGGCTAAACACTAATACTTGATACCATTTATTTTCCTGAATCAGATGAGAAAGTAATTGGCGTTTCCGTTCCCGGTCTACATGATAAACTTTTTGTGATATCGTGGCCGCAGTTACGTTTCGGCGGGCGACTTCAATCATTGTTGGGTTATGTAGTAACCCAGCCGCGAGGGTTTTGACTTTATCTGAGAACGTGGCAAAAAATAGTAAATTCTGCCGCTGTTTGGGCAAAAGCGAGAGGACACGGCGAATATCATTAATAAAACCCATGTCTAGCATTCGATCTGCTTCATCCAGTACCAACACTTCCACACGGGACAGGTTAACAGTCCCCTGTTGGACATGATCTAGCAGTCGTCCGGGGGTAGCCACCAAAATATCTACACGGGTTCTCAATTTTTGTTTTTGGGGACCAATACTAACTCCCCCAAACATCACCATCGAATTCAGATTTAAGTATTTACCGTAATCACGGACACTTTCTTGCACCTGTGCAGCGAGTTCACGGGTAGGTGTCAGAATTAACGCCCGAATTGGGGGAAATCCAGTAGTATGACTGGGAACGTTCTTATTAGCAGATAACCGATGTAAAAGTGGCAAAGTGAAGCTGGCGGTTTTACCAGTACCAGTTTGCGCTCCAGCTATAATATCACCTCCAGCCAATACCACAGGAATAGCCTGTTTCTGGATTGGTGTGGGTTTATCATATCCTCGCTCAGTGACAGCACGGACAATTTCAGGGGACAAGCCGAGATTAGAAAAAGACATAGAACTCCAAAAATAACATCGGCCTGTCGCCAATCACGGCTTCAGTCTTAGGCGGACGAATGGTTTAAAATCTTAAATGGGCAGTAAGCACCAAGACTAGGAGCAAATCCCACAGTTCCCCATCATAGCAGAGTTATCGTTAAATCGGAAACTATGTGCATCTGAAATTAATTTACAGAAGGAATTAAATATACTCTTTCTAAAACCTTTGTA
The DNA here is from genome assembly GCF_009712035.1 of Anabaena sp. UHCC 0187. Classification (GTDB taxonomy): domain Bacteria; phylum Cyanobacteriota; class Cyanobacteriia; order Cyanobacteriales; family Nostocaceae; genus Dolichospermum. The sequence continues at coordinate 33,981 of NZ_VILB01000013.1, forward strand.
GAGACGTTCCATGGAACGTCTCTACTTTTTTACCAGATGTGTCATTCCCAATAATTAGAGAATCACTATTGTTGGCTGGCTTTTTCCCTTAACCAAACTTCTAAATCACCAACTTCTGAAAAGTCTAATAACACATCTCCTAATGACTCCAATTCATCAGTAGATAATTCTTGAATTTGCTCTATTAAAGATAATTCAAGTTCCCCAAATCGGCGCTTTAATAACCGGAGAATTATCTGTTTTTCTCCTAGTTGTTCTCCCTCTTGTCTAGCTTTTTCTCTGTCTTCTTGATAAAGCGGTGCTAATCTCATCACTAACTCCCTATCATCTGTTTCTATTTGTTGATTAATGTTCAAGTTTTTCTGGAGGTTGTACAGCAATTCTAGCGTTACTTTCCGAAATGGATGATTTGCCGGTAGTGCTGCTAATTCATCAATTGCCTGTTTTTGAACTGTGCCACGTCCCAATACTCTCAACCACAATGTTTCTTGAGTACATGGTAACTGATGCAAGGCCACGATGACTGTCCGTAAATACTCAGGTAAAAAATGTACTCCTGCAACCCAGTCTGGTTTTTGAGTTGCACCAAATCCTGAGAGGATAGTGGACGATGCAGTAGGAGTGAGAATCCATAATTGCGGGACTTCTATATTTTGAATAGAAGTTTTATTGCGGTTTGCTTCTCGTTGTAATGCACTCCGCACTTCCAGTAATTTTAACAGACAATCACAGATTTCTTCTTTAGCTGCTGGATTGCGAAAAGGTTCAAAGATTGCAGGTTTAGTTGCCATCTTCCCCAATAACCCTAATATTTCTAAACTAGCATTTTGTGGAGAAAAAGGCGAAAATAATACATCTATTTCTCGAACTTCTGCTGCAACGCGACTAGGTGCTTGAATTTCTCCATAGGGTTTGAGTAACTCTTCTAAATAGTCTTTGGAAAATTGGTCATGAATAAATCGCGTCATTGAAAATCATGTAAGACAATGTGCTAATTACTCGGATTTTATCTGTTTTTTAGTATCTTTAGAAAAATGTTTGCAGAAAATAACTTTAGAAACAAGTCTTAATAATAAATATAGTGAGAGAATTAAAGATTAATCCAGCGACTTTGTAAACTATGGCTGAACTACCTAAAACCCTAGAAGATGCGATCGCTCAATCAACTGAAGCGGTAAAATCAGCTTTAGCTGATGGTATGACTCGTATTCAAGTTGAGTTATTATTTCCAGAACTCAAATTCATGACAGTTGCGGAACAGTTTCTTCCCCTGTTCACTGAATATGAATCCCGTCTCAAAGTCTTCTTTGCTGATGCTGGTGCGGCTGCTTTAGCCCGTCGTGATTGGACAGACGCACAATTCAAAATTTCCGATATTGGTACAGGTAGGGCTGCATCTTTAGAAGCGAAAATTCAGCCAGAAGATGAAATTTTCCTATTTATTGCTCCCACATCCGTAGAAGTTCCACAATTAGAAAAACTGTGTGAACTGATCGGGGAACGCCCCGTAATCATGTTAACACCCCGGCTAGAAGATTCTAGTGTCGTTGGTATTGGTTACACAGCCAGAGAAACCCGTCGTCGCTTCATTAGTACCATCGAATCTTGTTACTATATCCGTCCCGTAGATGATGAATCTGCCCTTTTCCGCTGCTACCCTGGAGTTTGGGAAGTATGGCTAGAAACAGAGGATGAATATCAAAAAGTTGCCGAACTCCCTAAAAAACCCTCTGGTGATGAATTAGACGCGATTCTGATGGGGGGACAAAGGGAAAATACTACGGACGCTACACCTGCGAGAAAACCCAGTGTGTTTAAGAGTTTGCAACGATTTATCAAGGCTTTGAGCAGTTAGGATCACAAAGTAGGGGCAAACCCCCTGTGGTTGCCCCAAATATGGGGGTAGGCATGGGGGCGCTACTTTTATATAATTTATTTTGCTTGCCTATTTACCAATTACAATTACCAATTACCAATTCCCCCATTATTGATTTTAAAGATGAAATTAATCTGTTCTCAAAGTGATCTTAGTAGCAATCTTTCCCTCGTTAGTCGTGCAGTCCCGTCCAGACCGACTCACCCTGTCCTTGCTAACATCTTATTACAAGCAGATGCCGAAACTAATCAAGTGAGTTTAACAGCTTTTGATCTGAGTTTAGGTATCCGTACCAGTTTTAGTGCCGAGGTATTAGAAAGTGGCGTGATCGCTCTCCCTGCCAAACTGCTTGTAGATATCACTTCTCGCTTACCAGAAGGGGAAATCACCCTTGATGACCAATCAGGAGATCCCAGTGGAGAAGGTATACTTGTTACCCTCAAACCCAAAAGCGGACGTTATCAAGTACGAGCCATGGGTGCAGAAGAATTTCCCGAATTACCAGTAATTGAAAACGCCGAAGCAATTACCCTCACCACTGCGGCACTAATTGAAGGGTTGAAAGGTTCTTTGTTTGCTACAAGTTCCGATGAAACCAAGCAAGTTCTCACAGGTGTACATTTAACTCTAAAACAAGACACTTTAGAATTTGCAGCCACGGACGGACACCGTTTAGCAGTGCTGGAAACCACTAATGAGCGTCCTGTGGAGGGGAGCGAACAGGTAGAGGTGACAGTACCGGCAAGAGCATTACGAGAACTACAACGGATGTTAGGACATAATTCTACATCAGAAGAAACTGTAGCAGTATATCTTGATCAAGGGCAAGTAGTATTTGCTTGGCAAAATCAACGGTTGACAAGCCGCACTTTAGAAGGACAATATCCCGCTTATCGGCAATTAATTCCTCGGCAATTTGAACGCCAAGTTACATTAGAAAGAAAGCAATTTATCAGCACTTTAGAACGAATTGCTGTGTTAGCAGATCAGAAAAATAATATTGTCAAAGTTAGCATTGATAATGCCAATCAAGAAATTACTTTATCTTGTGAAGCGCAAGATGTCGGTAGTGGGACAGAATCAATGCCAGCGCAAATATCTGGGGAAGATATAGACATCGCTTTTAATGTCAAATATCTCATGGAAGGTTTAAAAGAATTACCATCTTCCGAAATTCAAATGCACTTAAATCAAAGTTTAACTCCAGTAATTTTTACTCCTTTGGGTGGTTTGAAAATGACCTATTTGGCTATGCCTGTACAGCTTAGAAATTAGTTTTTGATTTGTTATATTGTGCGTTCCTTAACGCACTTTTTTATATCTTATTGTTCAATTAGCGTCTATATTCATCTCCACAATCACCAATTAACTGATATAAATCTCTTGACTGTTGAGAAACTGCATCTATTTTCCCTATATCCTCAGCATCTAAATTGAAACCAAACACCCTAGCATTATCTTCTAAATGTTCAGCAATTCCTAATCTTGCTCCCACAATTACCCCTCCTACTGCTGGCTGATTTAAAATGTAATTTACAGCCACATTAGCAATACTAACTTGATGTTTATCAGCAATTTGTTTTAGAGTATCTAGTAACTCTTGAAATAATTGCCAATTACCCCAGTTAGCAATCATTTGTTTGTATTTTCTCAAGCTAGTGGTGTTGATTTCTGAGCTTTTTGGTTCTGGTTTACCTAAATATTTTTCTGACAACAAACCACCGCAAACACTACCATAGGTAAATAGTTTGATGTCATTGTCTTGACAGAATTTAACCATATTTACTTGTGGTCTTCTGTCAACCAGGGAAAACTGGACTTGATTAGAAACAATCTTGATTCCTGCTTCTGTAATAATTTGCAAATGTTCCGTATCAAAATTAGTTAAAGCTAAATGTTTGATTTTCCCTTCAGTTTGCAATTCTGCCATATATTTGAGAGCATCTAAATAATTAGAATCTCGATAATCCCACCAATGGAACTGCATTAAATCCAATGATTTAACATCCATTCTTCTCAAAGAAATATCAATATTGTCCTCGACAAGTTTTTTTGTCATCTTCCCCGCACGCGGAACCCATTTTGTAAAAGCTTGAATATTATTTGCAGCTTCTTCTCCACGAGTTGCAATTAATTGACGACGAAATTCACCAATAAAATCTTCTGCGGGTCCATAATGATCTGCTAAATCCCATGTTGTAAAACCTGCATCTACATATTGAAACATGGACTCAATAGCAGTTGTGGGGTTAATGCGTCCATGTCCTCCCGAAACTTGCCACATTCCATTTAAAATTCGGCAAATTTTCAAATCTGGGGTAAATTGTAAATAGCTTGATTGAGGTAACATCATATTTTTTATCTTGTTATTTCCAGTCTTTTTCTGCTTGTTCCAAAACATAAGCCGCAACTTTTTGAATTTCCTCTGTTGTCAATCTTTCTTTATAGGCTGACATATTATTTTTACCATTAGTAACAATGGCTGTAATCGCTTCTAAAGAATCCATTCCATATTTTTTGAGGGCATTCTTTTTGAGGTTTTTACCACGTCTAATAATGTTTCCTCCATTAATATGACAACCAGCACAATGGAAACTAAAAATTTCTGTACCATTTGCTGTATCTAAAGCATTAGCAGGTAAGGTAAAATTGATAGTCCACAAGCAAAATGTGCATAATATCAATATTATTACTTTTTTCATAAAGCTTCAAAATCAGAGATGAAGCCGACAAATTTTGTACATTCTTCTTGAAAAGCTTCTGCTTCGCTGACATCTTCAATTTTATAGGACATAATGCGTTTTCCATCTGGCATTTTTTTAGAACCAATCAATTCAGCTTGGTAATTTTCTGCCATTTTCTTAAATTCAACAGCATATACTTTCCAAGCTTCACCATCACAAGTGATATTTACCTGCCACATAATTAAAATCTAGTTATTGACCAATATTGATTATTTCATAAATTGGCAACATTTAACTAAAAAAATCAAAGATTCAGGGATATTGTGATTAATGTACTTTAAACTACCTGGAGATAGATATGATTTTATATCTTTAGAGGGTGTTAATAGCAAAAATATTTCGCCATACTGAATGTAAGTGTTGTATCGAGATTTGTATTCAATATGACCATGAATAAAAACGTTAAAGAACAAATTCAATTAGATTTACGCCAAGCTCAAGAAACAGGACAATTAAAATCTGAACGGATTCGGGAAATTGTCAAATCTGCTGTTTCTCAAGTAGGTTCTGAGTTTCAAGAAGGTTCTCATGAACTGCGTAATTTAGTTAATGATGCTGTTTCTACTGTTGTTGATAATTTACAAGAAAAAGGTAGTGAGTTCAAAGAAGGAGTGGTAGCTTCAATCGAAGGAGCTATGGAAGCTATAAATCTGAAAAAACACTCAGCTATTGTTAAAACCCAAGGAGAAATAAAGCAATTACAAGCTCAATTAGATCGGGAGGAAGAAGAACTACAAGCAGAAATTGAAGGAATGTTAACCAAGATAGTAGAAACCAGTCAAGATAAATCAGCAGATACAAAAATTGCTATTGATTCAGCAATTGATTCTATCAAAGATAGTGAAGAAATCGGATTATTAAAGAAACGCTATGCACAATTACAAGCACAATCAGCAATTGTCAAAGCAAATTTATCTGCACGTTATAGTGGAAGTGATCAAGAGGTACAGGATTATTTAAATGAAGCAAAACAATGGTGTGATAAATCCCATCCGAAAGCTGAATCTATCACTGTACAGGTAAAAGAAAGTTACTCACTTCTAGAACAAAAAATGTCAGATGCAGGTGCAGTTATAGCTAAAAAAGAACGTCAATTAAAACAAACTTTACGCGAGTTACTTTTAGCAACCGCTGATTTATTCAAAGATAAAGATATTCGGGCTTAAAGACTAACTATCCTATTTGATTTGAAAGTTAGCTCCTCGACTTCTCTAAGCAGTCGGGGAGCTTGTTAATGGCTATGCTTAATAAGTACCTTCCTCTCTATTAATATTTTCTTCATGCTTGACAATTACCCAAACTGCATGAATGCTACCAGGAAGCCAACCAAGCAGAGTCAGCAAAATATTAATTAACAAAGTTGGCCCAAATCCAACTGTGAGAAAAACCCCTAAAGGGGGTAAAAATACACCGAGCAGTATCCGTAATAAGTTCATGGATATTTCCTAGTTTTTAAATTGGGTTTACCTATTGACTATCTTGTAATTCAAATCCTTTTTCTGCGAAGTATTTACTAAGAAAGGTATTAGCTAAAGACAGAACTACAGGACCGATAATAAAAGCGATAAATCCTTGAACTTGAAACCCTGGAACTAAAACTGATGCTAACCAAAAGCAAATTCCGTTGACAATTAGGGAAAATCCCCCCAAGGAGAGATATGTCAAAGGTAAAGATAAGATATTGATAGTTGGTTTAATTCCACTATTAATTAAACCAATCACAACAGCAGCAATTAACGCTGCGGGAAAATTAGCAATATTTACACCAGGAACAACTAAATCAACAATCAGCAAACTTAAAGCTGTAGCGAGTGCGATGAAAAAGTATGACAACATTTTTTACCTCAGTAGCAGCAATACCAGTGCTAACTACTATTTTTCACCAGGGATTAATTTTTCACATCTTTTCTTGGGTAGAATTCTTATCTATCTGAGGTTAGAGTTAATTTTTCTCACGCAGAGAGGATTATTGTTTAATTCCTTTCATGGATAAACTTATGCGTTTGAGTTTTTCGTTGATTTCTAAAACTTGTACTTTGACAACTTGTCCAACTTTGACGATTTTTTTGGGATCATCTACAAATTTATCAGCAAGTTGGGAAATATGCACTAAACCATCTTGATGGACTCCAATATCAACGAAAGCACCGAAGTTAGCAACATTGCTAATGATTCCTTCTAATTGCATTCCTACGGTTAAATCCCTAATTTCTTTGATTCCTTCTTTAAAGGTAGCATATTTAAATTCCGCACGAGGATCTCTTCCCGGTTTTTCTAATTCGCTGAGAATATCGCGCAGAGTTGGTTCTCCAATCGTATCAGTAACGTATTTTTTGATGTTGGCTTTTTTGAGGTTTTCTGCAACTTGTGTAACTTGATTTAAGGATACTCCTAAATCAGCCGCGATAGATTTTACCAGAGAGTAACTTTCTGGATGAACTGCGGTATTATCTAAGGGATTTTCACCACCACGAATTCTTAAAAACCCGGCGGCTTGTTCAAAGGCTTTTGGTCCTAATTTCGCTACTTTCAAAAGTTGACGACGATTTTTAAAGGCTCCATTTTGGTTACGATAGGCAATAATATTATTGGCTATGGTTGGGGTAATTCCCGAAACAAATGTCAGCAGTTCTTTAGAAGCAGTATTTAAATCCACACCCACATAGTTAACGCAACTTTCGACGGTTTCATCTAATTTCTTTTTCAGTAATTTTTGATCAACATCATGTTGATATTGTCCCACACCAATTGATTTAGGATCTATTTTCACTAATTCGGCTAAAGGATCTTGTAATCTTCTCCCAATACTAATTGCACCCCGCACGGTAATATCTAAATCAGGAAATTCTTCTCTAGCTACGTCGCTGGCAGAATATATAGATGCACCAGATTCATTTACCATAACTTTAACTGGTTTATGGGCTATATTTGGTAATACTTCCGCGACAAATTCTTCTGTTTCCCGTGAAGCTGTGCCATTACCAATAGCGATTAATTGGATTTGGTATTTTTCAAGGAGTTTTTTAATAGTTTGGGCGGCTTTTTGGCGTTGTTCTGCTGCTTGGTGGGGAAAGACAGCTTGATATTCTAAAAATTGCCCAGTTTCATCTAAAATAGCCACTTTACACCCGGTTCTAAAACCTGGATCTATAGCCATTGTCGGTTTCATTCCTGCGGGTGCGGATAACAGCAATTCTCGCAAATTGGTTTCAAAGGTTTTGATTGATTCTATGTCAGCAAAGGTTTTTTTCTCGTTTGTTACTTCGCTAAGTAATGAGGTTTTCATCAAGCGGTTAAAACTATCTTTTAACATTCCTTGATAAAAATCTCGAATATTGCGAACTTTAGTTTTTATTTCTTGAGATTCTAAATAACCCAGAACAAAATCTTCGTCAAAAGCAACTTCAAAACTGAGGATTTTTTCATCTTCTCCTCGACATAAAGCCAACAGATTATGAGGGGCGATATTTTTGACTTTAATCTGATAATTTCGGTACATTTCAAATTTGGTTGTTCCTTCAGGATGTTCGTCTTTAATCCGAGACACAAACACCCCATTTTCTAACAGGTATTCGCGGATATATGCGCGTGATTCTGCTTTTTCTGCTACTTCTTCAGCTAAAATATCAGACGCACCTTTTAAAGCTTCATCTGCGCTTTTTACTCCCAAGGTTTCCGAAATATACTTTGCTGATTCTGCCTCTAAAGATGCAGAAATACCATTTTTGACATTTAGGGATTTAATAAAAGTTGCGAGTGCTTCTAGCCCTTTTTCTCTGGCAATGGTAGCACGGGTGCGGCGTTTGGGGCGATAGGGTAAATATAAATCCTCAAGTTCGGTTTTTTGTAAACAGGATGCTATTTTGGTTTGTAGTTCTGGGGTGAGTTTACCTTGTTCAGAAATCCCATTGACAATTACTTTCTTTCTGTCTTCTAACTGCGTTAAGTAATTATGCCTATCTTGTAAATCCCGTAGTTGCACTTCATCCATTTCATCTGTTCTTTCTTTACGGTAACGCGCAATAAAGGGAATTGTCGCTCCTTCTGCTAAAAGTTCCAGTGCGTTTTGAATCTGCTGGGGTTTAAGTTGTAGTTCACTTGCAAGAAGTTGGGAAATGTTCAACATTGGATATTTAAATTGAAAGTGTTAAATTGATTCCAGCACGAATAGATAGTGTTAACTTAATTTAGCAAATAATGGCATCATTTGAAAATAGCTATTTTATGGCTTTGCAATAAATTTCTTGCCATTTTGCCTTACTTAAGTATATGATCAATAACGTTCCAGAAAATAGTTTAAACCTACTGGTATTAACAGTAGCTCGTAATTTAGAGATTAGTAAAAATGCCTTTATTTTTCTTGATGACATTAGTTACAGGTGTAATCACTGGCTATCTCTTCAAAAGAAATGATGATGAAATCACCAATATTGCAGGTGTTTTAACCGCCGTCATTTTTATTGTGAGTTTAGTATTAGCACCCTGGCAAATTCAGTTTGGTATGTTGATGTTTGTGGTCATTGTCAGTAACAAACTGCTGAATAAAAATTGGTTTTAAGCCAATTTTTGCAATTTAGAAACGAAATACAATCAAGTCGGCGATTATCCACCCTCTATCAAAGTTAATAATTGAGGGGAAATGAGGGTGTTGATACTTGGATAAAATATAGAATAGTCTCAAAGATAAAAAAGGATCTCACCTCCTTACTATGTTTTACAGATTTTAAACCTTTTTGGTACAACTAAGGTTTATCAAGCTTCCGCTTATTGCGCCTTTTTACTACCCTAACATCAAAAATAACTATATCAACTAGCAAGACTGACGCAGAATAAAGAAAATCTGGTTTATATTACAAGTATTAACTAAATAAAATATATGTAGTTTTGATGATGCTGAAAAAACTCATTCTCGAAAATTGGAAAAGTTTCCGTTATGCTGAACTTCCACTTGATCCTTTAACTGTGCTTATTGGCACTAATGCAAGTGGTAAGTCTAATGTGGTTGAAGCTTTGGAATTTTTGCAAAGAATAGCGAACGGTGAAAATATTGAAGCAGCTTTAGCAGGAGATAAAACACTTTCTTCTATTCGTGGTGGTGTTGAATTAGCTGCAAGAAAAGGTGAAAATGATTTTAGTTTAAAGGTATTAGTTTCAGGTGAGGATGATGACAAAGATTATTTATATGTTATAAAAACACAAACACTACCTGAGTGTAAATTCGTAAAAGAATATATTGAGAGTTATATATATACCCAAGATACTACTTCTAATAAATTAACAAGATTTACTGTAAAACAAATACACTCTAATGCTAAAAGTGGCATAAAAAAAATAGGTCATAATTTTAATTATAGTGATATTATCATTAATAATATTTATCATGAAATTGGTGAAAACGGTGGTCTAATTATAGGTAAAGAGCTTGAAGATAACTTCTTACCTGCAAAAAAGAAAGCGCAAGAATTTATTATTTCTAATTTAGAAAATCTTTTCATACTCAATCCCATTCCTTCTAAAATGCGCGATTTTTCACGACTTTCTGAAGATATAGAAAGTGATGGTTCAAATATCGGAGGTGTATTAGCAGCATTACCAGATGAACAAAAAATAGAAGTTGAATCAAATCTATCTTACTATATCAAAGATTTACCAGAAGGTGATATTAAAAAAGTATGGGCAGAAAAAGTAGGAAGATTGGGTACAGATGCAATGCTTTACTGTCAAGAAGAATGGAAACCAGGAGAAATCATAGAAATTGATGCGAGAAGTATGTCAGATGGAACATTACGCTTTCTAGCTATTCTCACAGCATTATTAACCCGTCCTGAAGGTAGTCAAATTGTCATAGAAGAAATAGATAATGGTTTACATCCTTCCCGTGCAGCATTATTGGTGAAAATATTAAAAGAAATTGGCAGTAAACGTAATATTGATATTTTACTTACTACCCATAACCCAGCTTTACTAGATGCTTTTGGTTCGGAAATAGTCCCCTTTGTAGTTGTCGCACATCGAGATTCAGAAACAGGAGAAAGTAAACTTACCCTTTTAGAAGATATTGACAACTTCCCCAAATTGTTTGCATCCTATTCCTTGGGACAAATGACAACAAAAGGCGCAATTGAACGCAGCCTTTCTCATGGGGAGTAATTGAAAATATGAGAAAAGTTTTATTAATAGATACATCTTTATTGTGCGTTTGGTTAAAAGTTCCAGGTAAAGAAACTGCTGGTAATAATAAATGGGATTTTGAACTTGTTAACGAGAAAATCCTCACAGAAATTGAAAAAGGAACAACCTTGGTACTTCCATTAGCCACAGTTATAGAAACAGGAAATCATATTGCCCAAGCTAAAACTACAAATTCAGATAGTAAAAGAATAACATCAGAAAAATTTGCCCAAATCATGATTTATGCTGCTGATGAAACAAGTCCTTGGGCTGCTTTTCGTGAACAAATTGTACTATGGGAAGCAGAAGGATTGAAAAATTTAGCCGAAAAATTTCCTAATCAAGTTGTAGAAAAAACTTCTATGGGAGATGCGAGTATTGTAGTTCTGGGTTGGTATTACTATCATGAAAAAGGGTTTCATGTAGAATTTCTGACAGACGATAATGGTTTAAAATCTCAAGAACCACCACAGCCTCAGCCACCAACACGCCGCAGTAGTCGTGGAAAATAATGAGAGTATTAACTAAATTCATCCACAAATGGCGGAAAACCCTACAGCCTAACTGCCAACAACGGCTTTCATAGATTTGTTAGACTGAATACACCAGGATTTTTTCAGTCACATCTGTAGATAACGCCAGCAGACGAGGCACTTCATGCTTACAAATACCCTAATTCTCTCAAATCAACTTCCCAGTTTACAATATTCATCCACCACAGAACGCTTCGATGACACTTGGGAAGCACCACTGGCGACCCTTTTGGGACTAGGACGCGCTGCCGGTGCTGATTTTGTGGAATACTTCTTAGAACGTCGCAACTACATCAGTTGTTTAGCCGAAGAAGACACCATCACCAGCATTTCCCCCAGTTTAGCTACCGGTGCGGGAGTGCGAGTATTTCGCGGCAAAGCTGACTGCTACGTTAGCACCAATAACCTCACATTTGCCGGTTTAAAAGCCGCCTTAGAAAAAGCACTTTCCATCTTAGGATTACAACTACCCGGACCGAGTGCCTTCATTCCTGAAATCAACCTAGAACTACTCAGAGACTACGCCAGCAAACGCGGTAAAGACGGTTGGCTACCCCTATGTAGTTCTATCAGCGAAATGGGAGAAGTCCTCCTTGATGGTACAGCCCAACTCAACAAAAAAGCTACCCACGTCCAATCCCGCCGCGCTTCCTACTTCCGCGATTGGCAAGAAGTCTTAGTTGCAGGTAGTGACGGCACATTTGCCCGTGATATCCGCCTCACCCAGTCCGTTGGCTTTAATCTGCTTTGTGCTGACGGTGCTAACCGCTCTTCCATTGGCGAACGGGCAGGTAACACCAGTGACGCGAACTTCCTCAGAACCTGGGATTATCAACAAGCCTCTGAACACATCGCCGAATCTGCTGGTAAAATGCTTTACGCAGATTACGTAGAATCAGGAACTTACCCGATTATCATGGCCAATCACTTTGGCGGCGTAATTTTCCATGAAGCCTGCGGACACCTTTTAGAAACCACCCAAATTGAACGCAAAACCACACCATTTGCCGATAAAAAAGGTGAAAAAATTGCCCATGAAAGTTTAACAGCTTGGGACGAAGGAAGGGCTGACAATGCCTTTGGCACAATTGATATGGATGATGAAGGAATGCCCGCCCAAAGAACATTATTAATTGAAAAAGGCATCCTCAAAAACTTCCTCGCTGATAGAACCGGTTCAGTGCGGACAGGACACCCCAGAACAGGCAGTGGCCGCCGTCAAAACTACACCTATGCCGCCGCTAGTCGGATGCGAAATACATATATTGATTGTGGAGAACACACAACAGAAGACCTATTTGCCTCCGTTGATAAAGGCATTTACTGTAAGAAAATGGGTGGCGGAAGTGTCGGCGCAACAGGACAATTTAACTTTAGCGTTGATGAAGCTTACTTAATAGAAAATGGCAAAATTACCAAACCATTAAAAGGTGCTACCCTCATCGGTGAAGCTAAGGAAATCATGAATAAAATTTCCCTATGTTCTCAAGATTTAGAACTAGCTCCCGGCTTTTGTGGTTCTGTTAGTGGCAGCATTTACACTACAGTTGGACAACCACATATCAAAGTTGATTCCATCACCGTTGGCGGAAGATAAAAACAACAGATAAAAATCATGAACCGAAAACAGATAAACCATACATATTATCTAAATCTATCTGTTTTCTTCCTTTGCGCCTACTCTTCGAGATCACGAAGCGTGATTGCGCCTTTGCGTGAGACTTTCATCTTAAAATTCAATCATGTCTAACATTCAAGAAATCGCCACCTCCGCTCAAGAAAATGCCGCCAAACTTGGCATTAAAAAATTCGACATTTACGGCTCAACTGTAGATGATACCAGCGTTCAAGTTGATCAAGGTGAACCCAAACAAGTTAAAGCTTCCAATCGTTCTGGGGTAACAGTTCGGGTTTGGAATGAAGAAAATACAATGGGTGTTACTAGCACCACAGATGTAGATCCTAAAGGATTAGAATTAGCCCTGAAAACAGCTTACGAAGCCAGCTTTTTTGGGGTGAAAGAAAATGTTCCTGATTTTAGTCCAGAAGCAACTATTCCTATTCCTAATACACATCAGAAAAAAGCTCTGCAAGCACCTGTTTCTGAACTAATAGAAAAGCTATTAGTAGCAGAAAAAGAATTAATGGCAAAACATCCTGCCATTACAAGTGTGCCTTATAATGGTTTAGCACAAAGAGATATTGACAGATTTTATCTCAATAGTGATGGTGCTGTGAGAACTGAATCTCATTCTTTAGCTTCTATCTATTTGTACAGCAAAACTGAAGAGGAAAATAAAAAACCCCGCAGTGCTGGTGCTTATCGAGTTAAGGAAAGTGTAGCTGAGTTAGATATTGCAGGTTGTATTCAAGAAACTGCTGATAAAACTATCAGTCATTTGCATTATGAAAAAATCAAAACTGGTAAGTATCAAGTAGTTTTCTCTCCTGAAGCTTTTTTAAGTTTATTGGGTGCTTTTTCTAATTTATTTAATGCCCAAAGTATCCTTGATAATCAAAGTTTATCGAAAACTGATGATATCGGTAAAGAACTGGCTTCACCTTTACTTTCAGTTTATGATGATGCTTTACATCCTGCTAATATTGGAGCAGAAAGTTTTGATGGTGAAGGTACTCCCACCCGGCAAATTAAGTTAATAGAAAAAGGCATTTTAACTAGCTTTTTGCATAGTGCGGGAACTGCAAAACGGTTAAATGCTCAACCTACAGGTAATGCTAGTATTGGCGCAAAAGTAAGCGTCAGTCCTAATTTTTATCACGTTTTTGCAGCAGGAACACCGGAACAAGAGTTGAGTTTGGAAACTGCGGAAAATGTGATTTTAATTGATGATTTACAAGCTCTTCATGCGGGTGTTAAGGCTTTACAAGGTTCTTTTTCTTTGCCTTTTGATGGTTGGTTAGTTAATAAGGGTGAGAAAACCAGTATTGAGTCAGCCACCGTAGCTGGTGATTTCTTAGAAGTTTTGAAATCAATTGTTTTTGTGGAGAAAGAGGTAGAGTTAACACCAGGGGGAGTTGCACCTAGAGTTTGGGTAAGCGAACTTTCGATTACTGGAGATTAATATCTTTTTTTCACTCTGTGCGTTTGTGGTTTAAGGTTAATTTATCGAACCGCAGAGGCACAGAGGACACAGAGGAATGAGGTTAATGAGGAATTTTTTCACTGTGAATACGTTCAAATAACCAAGCTAGGGCTGCTCCTGCGGTTTCTGCTAAGATACTAATGAGACGATAAAAAGCGATCGCACTAATCACTAAAGCTGCTGGGAAATGATATTGTAATAGTAATATGGCTGTGGTTTCAAATACTCCTAAACCACCAGGCGCACCAGGAACGATTAACCCCAATACCCACGCACAACTAAAAGCCCCTACTAGTAAGGGAATTTGCGCCCAAGTTAAAGAATTTAACGCCAACATAGTTAAGATAAATCCAGTAGCCCGCAACCCTAAAAATACTAATTCTCCTAATAAGGGTTTTACTGGATATTGTTGAATTATAAAACTATCAATTAATTGGTTTTCTTGATCAGATTTTTTATTTTTCCATTTATTTAATAGTTGAATAGCTGGGTTTAAAAATCGAGGATGAAGTATAGCTAAAACAATTATTAAGGCTAAACATTGCAGAATAATTAAATTAAATTTCAGATTATTAACAACAAGTTGACTACCAAATAAAACAATAATAATTAAAGCTGCTGCTAACATTAACAATGGTTCTAATAAAACGCTTAAGGTAGCAATATCAGTAGGAATATTAGCATTTTTAGCTGCCATAATGCGCCCGTAATAATGCCAGATATTGCCAGGTAAATATTTAGCAATATTCGTTTTTAAATAAACTTGAATAAATTCAATAGAAGATACAGATTGATTTAATTCCTTTAATACCCAAGTCCAAATCCAACCCGCCCAAATATGGGCAAATAGGGTTACAGTCGTAGCAGTTGCTAATATTAACCATCCATTTTCATTAATCCGAATCGCACTAACTCCTAACCAATTATCTTTTAATGCTTTCAACAAAAAAAACAGCGTTCCACCTAAAATCAACCACCGGAGAAATTTCTTCATTTTTGATTTGTAACCATTAAAATATTCGGAATTCTCTATTTTTAAAGGCGGGCAGGATGCCCACCCCACAAAATTAATATATTTATTGTGAGGTGGGCTTCTAGCCCGCCCATTTTGTTCTACCTGATTAATTTTGAGATTGTAAATACCAACTTTCTAAAGCCAAACGGTGAATTTCTCGCCAAGGAATATTATTTTGCTTTGCTAATGCTGCACAATCTTCATATTCTGGCTGCACATTAGTAATTACCTTTTCTGGAGCTTTTCCTGTCCATGCCACTTTTACCGCTATTGTTCCATAAATAGTTTCCACTTTGTGAATTTCCCTTTGTAAAAATGCCCGTTGTTGAGTAGTACGACGAATCCCTAAAGTGCTAGTTTCTCGAAATAACAAAGCTTCACAACTAGCTAATTTCTCAGGATGACAAATCACAGTTAATAAAATTCCAGTCCGTGACTTTTTCATCCCTATGGGTTGGGTAAAAACATCCACCGCACCAGCAGCAAATAAAGCCTCAAATACATAACCGAATACTTGGGGATTTAAGTCATCTATTTGAGTTTCTAGGACAGTAATGGTTTCTAAACTTGGGGAATATTCCCCTAAATCAGAGTTATCAGTCTGTAAAGATTCATTTTCACCGTACCAGAGCCGTAGTATATTAGGAATGGGTAAATCTAGAGAACCTGCCCCTAATCCTACCTGTTTGATAGTGATTGGTGGTGGAGAACCAAAGTCTTGTACTAAAGTAGTAGCGATCGCTGCCCCTGTTGGTGTTACCAATTCTCTGTCAATACCATTGCTATAAACTGGACAACCCCGCATTTCCCACAACTTCAACACCGCTGGTACTGGTACTGCCATTCGTCCGTGGGCAGCATGAACAGTTCCACCTCCTGTGGGGAAAGCAGAACAGTATAGCAAGGGCAACCCCTCCCGATTGCTGTCAATACCCAACCAATCCAACCCTAAACAAGTACCCACAATATCCACAATCGCATCCACAGCCCCCACTTCATGAAAATGAACTTTTTCCGGTGCGATGCCATGAACAGCCCCCTCTGCTACTGCCAACCGTCGGAAAACAGCTAAACTCCAAGCTTCCGCCTGCTTTGGCAAATTCCCCTTGACAATCATCTCCTCTATTTCTGGCAAATGACGGGTGTGGTGGTGATGATGATCATGATGATGATCATGAACCAAATCCACATGAACTTTAGTCCCTTGCTGACTTTGACGGTGAACCAATTCCACCCGCAATCGGTATTCCTGCTCAATTCCCAAGCCATTGAGTTTTGCCACCAAATACTCTACAGGCACACCCAGACTAACTAACGCCCCCAAGCACATATCACCAGAAATCCCTGTTGGGCATTGAAGATAAGCGATTTTATTCATAAATTTATTTGTTAATTGTCAGTTGTCAGTTGTCACCAATCCCCAGTCCCCAATCCCCAGTCCCCAGTCCCCAATCCCCAGTCCCCAGTCCCCAATCCCCAATAATCATTATGGCCAAAATTTTCACCATTCATCCTGATAATCCTCAAAGCCGCCGAATAGAGGAAATAAAGTTAGCGCTATTAGGTGGCGCTATCATGCTCTACCCTACAGATACAGTTTACGCAATTGGTTGTGATTTGAATTCCAAGTCGGCGGTGGAAAGAGTGCGGCAAATTAAGCAGTTAGCAAATGATAAACCTCTGACATTTTTATGTCCCTCACTTTCCAATGTGGCGACTTATGCCTCCGTAAGTGATACAGCCTACCGGATTATGAAGCGATTAATACCAGGACCCTACACATTTTTGCTTCCTGCTACCAAACTAGTACCGCGACTGGTGCAAAGTCCCAAACGCAAAACCACAGGAATTCGAGTGCCAAATCATAACGTTTGCTTGGCATTAATGGCAGCGTTAGGAAACCCGATTATTTCTACTTCGGCTCATGTCAGAGCTAATGACGAAGACCAAGAAATAGTTGAGGACGGACAACAACCAACTTTGTCACGGGTAGATTTATATGATCATTTGGATAAATTGGTAGATATCATTATTGACACTGCTGAAGAACCTACATATCAAGTGTCTACCATTTTAGATTTGACCGATGAAGAACCAGTTATTATTCGGAGGGGTTTAGGTTGGGAAGCCGTAGCTACTTGGGTTTAAAAATAAAGCTTTACAAGTGCAATCCTTTGTTTTGGACTCGATTGCGCTAATTATGATTACCTTACGTCAATTTTGAAATTGTCATACTCAAAAGCTCTATCATCCCCAGTCATCAAATTATGGCTACGCCACGCAGGCTAGGAGCTAACCTTGACATGACTAGGCTTTTGGCATTTTGCCTTCAAAATGAATATCTATATGCCATCTTTGATTTAGTTGCTAAAAAAAAAGCGACACAAGTAACAAGCCCTTAACTTTAGAAATTTCCTACAGTATTTACATATCAGCGGTCTAAGTGCTGAGTCTTGAGGGCTAAATACCCAAAAGACATCTCACTAATGTGACTGGACTTAAATACTGTATATGCGTTTGAGTTAAGGTGCAATACCAATTTCACAGAAAAGTCATGAAAGCTAACATCGCCAATCTGCCTAATTCTACATCTGCTTTTGATAACTATATTTCTCTTGAAGAATTGTCTGTTCCCACTAGCGATACATTGGTGCAACTTTTATCCCACGAGATGCAATCTCAAGTCAAAGCTGCTACTGGAGGTGTGCAAGATGTCGTTGGACGCATAGCCAAAGAAGTAGAACGGATATGTGATAAAAGCTCTCGCATCCAAAATTCAGGAGAAATTCAGTCCTGGCAAATTACTTTAGGAAGACATCGTTTACAAAAGTGCCTACGTTACTATCAACTTGGTTCTAAACAAGGACGTGTGGAATTACATAGCAGTTTGGGCGCAATTGTTTATCGCCACGTTACTGTTGCTGGCTCAGATTTAGGATTTGAGGCTCGTTACAATCTCATTGAAGATTTTTTACAAGCTTTTTATATCGAAGCTATTAAAGCTTTTCGTCGGGAAACCGAATTACCTGAAGATTACACCCCTCGGACTCAGTTACAAGTCGCTGAGTATATGGCATTTACAGAACAGTATGCCAAACGCCGGATTAATTTACCTGGTGGTGCTAATCAGCAATTAATTGTTTTACGCGCTCAAGGTTTTGCCCGTCGTCAACCCCAAGAAACTACTGTAGATATTGAAATGGCGGTGGATTCTGCGAAAACGGAAGAAGCAGAGTCTTATCAACGCAATGTGGCAGTGCAGCAAATTCGCTCACAAATGATTGCTAAACCTGGTTTTGATCCTTCTGAAGAGTCAGAACGCAATCGGGTGATTACCGAATTGATGAAATATCTGGAGTCTCAAGGACAATCTGATTGTATGAATTACTTGACTCTCAAACTCCAGGATCTTTCTGCACCGGAAATTGACCAAATCCTCGGTTTAACCAGTCGTCAACGCGATTATTTACAACAAAGATTTAAATATCACGTTGAGAAGTTTGCCAAACAGCACCAATGGCAATTAGTTCATCAATGGTTGGGCGCTGGTTTAGAACATAAGTTAGGTTTATCTTCCCAGCAATGGGATATTTTTTGGAATCAACTCACACCACAGCAGCAGCAAATTTTTGAATTGAAAACTGCTTGTCAAAGTGATGTACTTATTTCTAAAGCTGTTCAATGTACTCCTAAACAACTCCAAAAGCGCTGGACGCAAATGTTAGAATTAGCATGGTCTATTCGTAACGGTCATGCTGAATCTAAGAGCAATTAAGGTCAATTCAGCTTTGTTGGGTTGACGTAAGGAAACCCAACATTTTCATGGAAATGTTAAGTAGGGCTTGCTGAAAAATTGTCGTTATAGCAAGGCAAGAGTCAAGAAGTTTTCAGTGATTTTACGTTTCTTTACACAGGTTGGTTTTATTGTGTTGACCTACTTGGATTTTACAATATTGGGTTTAACAGGTTTTACAATGTTGGGTTTCACTTCGTTCTACCCAACCTACAATTTTTAATAAGAAGTTACTAATACTTCAGTAATCTTCCCTCGCTTTTGAGCATGAGAATTAATTGACCTTGCTGCCAATACGGTGTGAATATTAAAATCACTATAAAGGTCACGAATAAATGGGCAATCGGAATTAGATAACATAACTTTCACGCCTTTATCAGCTAATTCACTAAAAATATCCCTGAGTTTTATCTGTTGATTCTCGTCAAAACAAAAATTACTATAAGCTGTAAAATTGCTAGTTTGATTTAGAGGATAATAGGGGGGATCAAAATAAACAAAGTCATGACTACCAGTTGCATAATTTAGCACTTCCTCAAAATTGCCCTGTTTAATTTCTACTTTTTTTAGAGATTCAGATGCTAATTTCAAAACTTCTTCTTGACAAATACCAGGATTTTTATATTTGCCCACAGGGACATTAAATTTTCCCTGAGAATTAACCCGATAAAGTCCATTAAAACAAGTTTTATTCAGATAAATAAACCGAGCCGCTTTTTCTAAATTTGTGCCACTATGATAATTTCTCACATCATAGTAATACTCTAAATTATGTCTTTGCTTATGTGCTTGCAGCAAAGTCATTAATTCTTCAAGATTATCTCTAACGCACCGATAAGTAAGAATTAAATCTGCATTAATATCAGTTAAAACTGCATTGGATGGTTGCAAATAGAAAAAAATTGCCCCACCACCTAAAAATGGTTCATAGTAGGTATGATAGTCTTGAGGAAAATAGTCTTTATATTGCGAAATTAATCTAGTTTTACCCCCAGCCCACTTTAAAAATGGCCGTGGGTAAGTTTGTTTAGGGATTTGACTTACCATCTACTTACGATTAAACTAAAAACGAACTAATCAATAAAGTCTATAATAAGGCAGTCTAAATTCAAATGTTTGATGGATTTTGGGATAACGTCTTTCGCTACCCTCGGTACTTGATTAGTATCGTCTTGGGTATTTTTCTAAACACCCTTGAGCCGCTGTTTCCACTATTAAAACGTCCTGTGACGCTGATTGCTATTTTAGGCTTGTTTACTGGTGGTCTTTTTTTCGTAACGCTTACCGTGCGGGCTATGCTGGGATTGAATCCAATGTAAACTAAAAGCCAGGAAAGGGTTGAGTTTATTGGGCTGTTGCTGTTGATTTTATCACCTCAAGCACTGTCCACTTTCATTTGCATTTAGAATCATGTTATTAAACCTCTGTGAGAAGGCGGAATTTATATGGCTACAAATCGCCGCGTTTCCCGCGTTGCTGAATTAATTAAACGGGAAGTTAGCCAAATGCTACTCAACGGTATTAAAGATGACCGTGTGGGTACGGGAATGGTCAGTGTTACCGATGTGGATGTTTCTGGGGATCTACAACACGCCACCATCTTTGTCAGTATTTATGGAACCCAAGAAGCTAAGACCGAAACAATGGCTGGTTTAAAGTCCGCTACAGGTTACGTCCGCAGTGAATTGGGAGCTAGAGTCAGATTACGACGCACTCCAGAAGTGATCTTTGTTGAAGATACTTCTATAGAACGAGGTACTAAAGTGCTGAGTTTGTTGAGTCAACTGGAGGAAAAACGCATATTGTCAAGTATGGATGAGGTAGCAGAAGAAATTGCTGAATGATTGATGTAAATTTTCCCAAAATATCAATAAATCTGGAACTTGCTGCTTGTTAAAGCAATCTAGATGGGGATAATGGGCAATGCCTTTATTCCCTATTTTTAGAAAATTATGGGTGTTGCCAATCCTGTACCCTAGGATAGATGTCAAAACCCATAAACTCACATATACTAATACAGTTAACGTCACAGCAAATCTAGTATGTTCTTAATAGTTTTTATACAGATTACTTTACAAGATATTGAAAATGGAAATATCTAAGTTTCTTAGTAAAATTATCTGCCTGTATATTAGGGATATGAATTTCAAATAGCATGAATGTCATGCTTTCTTGACAAACTTAACATTTCTTTAGATAATTTAGAGGTGTATAGCGTCAAAATGATAATAGTTCCGTATAGCAAACTACAAAACCCTGGACACAGGTTTAATTATTGCCATCTTTGTTCCTAGTCAATAATGGGAACGCTATCTAAATGTAATTTTGTGAGAAAAAAACCATGAGCGTGAATACGGTGCCTTCTATCAATTACAACTACTACTCTCTGAATGTTATTCAGGACGAAGCTCGCCGACTGGTGGAAAAGGGAATGGTTGGTCGTCAGCAACCAATATATACTCTTTGCCAGTTTATTCCAGCTAGAGAGTGGGTTTGTGTGGAATGTGAATTAGAAAAATGCGATTTTTTACTCCGTGACCGTATTGGTGATTTAATCGGTCGGGAAGAATGGGATAACGACTAATAATTTTGTTTTTTTAATAAACTACTGTTATTTTTTATTGTACTTGTTTGTAGTTTCTAACTATAGACAGGTATATTTTTTTCTAGTTTACTGAATTTTATTTCGCGCAGAGGCGCTAAGGAGCAAAGGCGCAAAGAGGAAGAGAAGGAATTATTATTAGTCGGTTTTAACCGACTTTTACTATTAGACAGGAATTTATTCGTTGGATATCTGCTGTATGGGTATTTCAATTAAAAACTCACAACCTTTACCAAATTCGGAAATACATTTAATCTGTCCACCGTGTTTTTCGACAATAATTTGATAACTCACAGATAATCCTAAACCGCTACCTTGTCCAATTTCTTTGGTAGTAAAAAAAGGTTCAAAAATGCGATCACGGACATTTTCTGGAATCCCACAACCATTATCAGCAATACAAATTTGCAGATGATTTGTATCTATAACTTTTGTGCGAATCCAAATTTTTGGACTGGCTATTAATGATTCTTTTAAAGCATCAAGAGCATTAGTCAGAATATTCATAAATACCTGATTCATTTGAGCAGCATAACAAACTACTGGAGGTAATTCACCATATTCTTTAATGACTTCAATTTTCAGGGTATGGTCCTGTGGTTGAAAACGATGTTGTAAAATTGAAAGAGTGCTATCAATCCCTTCATGTAAATCAACAGGCTTCATTTCTGCTTCGTCAAGCCGCGAGAAAGTCCTTAATGAAATCACTAATTGACGAATTCTATCGGCTCCACACATCATAGAACTGAGCATTTTTGGCAAGTCATCATTAATGAAATCTAAATCTATTTCTGCTGATTGATATTGAATTTCTTCCGGTGCTTGGGGATAGTTATTTTGGTAAAGACGCACTAAATTTAATAAATCTTTGATATGATCGGTAACATAGGGAATGTTCCCGTAAATAAAACTAATTGGGTTATTAATTTCGTGTGCTAACCCCGCGATTAACTGACCTAAACCCGCCATTTTTTCACTTTGAATTAACTGGCTTTGAGTAATCTGCAATTCTTTCAAAGTTTGAGCAATTTCTTCTTTTTGGATCTGCATCTGTTTTAAAGATTCAGCTTGCTGTAATGCTACACCCAATTGCACTCCAACTTGGGCTAATAAATTGATTTCTTCCTCTTGCCAATAACGAGGTTGGGAGTTTTGATAAGCTACTAATAATCCCCAAAGTTTTTCCCCTTGGGAAATGGGAACAAAAACTTCATTTCTGGCATATTTTCCCGCTTTTATTTCTTGTAAAAGCACTCGTTCAGTTATAGGTTGAGGTTTAGCAACTGATGTCCAACCATCTAAAATAGAATCAGCGACAAATTCACCACTCCAATCCGGATAAAACCGATAAATTGCGACTCGTTCTACTTCTAATAGTCTACAAACTTCTTGAGTAGTGGTTTTAAATATAATGTCAATATCTAAAGATTGCCTAATTTTATCAACAGTATTCACTAATGCTCTTTGTCTTTCGGCTGCTTTGCTAATTTCTGCGGCTTGTGTTCGCAATTTTTGTAAGTATTCTGCTTGCTGCAAAGCCACTCCCAATTGACCACCAATTTGGGTAAGTAAATAAACTTCATCTTCTTGCCAATAACGGGGAGTAGTATTTTGATAAGCTGCTAATAATCCCCAAAGTTTTTGATTATAAAGAATAGCGACTATGACATAAGCTTTTGCTTGATAGCTTTCTAAAACTTTGATGTAACAGTCGGTAAATCCACAATTATAAATATCATCACAAACACGGTATACTTCACCTTTGGCAAAGCGACCACCAGATGTATCTTGGAGGTAGGTATCAGTTGGTGGTTCAACTAAATCTTTTAATTTACATTCACTGATGTTATCACCTAATTCTGGTCGTTGTAACTGTTCTTGCATCAGGTTTACCCACCCTTCAGCTACAGATTCAAATACAAATTCACCACTCCAATCAGGATTAAAACGATAAATTGATACTCGATCAACATTTAGTAATTGTCTGAGTTCGTCGGTAGTAGTCCGAAAAATACTTTCTAAGTCTAAAGATTGACGAATCTTTTCAACGGTTTTGGCAATAGTTTTCTGACATTCTGCTGATTTTTCTCTAGCTTTGGCTTGGGCCAGTTGGGCTGATTGTAATTTAACTTGTTCTATATAATCAGCTTGTTGTAAAGCAACTCCCAAATGTTCAGCAATTAATTGCACAAATTCAATTTCTGCTTCTTCCCATTGCCGGGGTTCACTACATTGATGAATACACAATAATCCCCATAAATCTTTGCCTTTCATTAAGGGGACGGCTATATTAGCACGCACTTGGAATTTCTCTAAAATTCTCACCTGGCAATCATTACTACTATCTTGATAAATATCAGATATTACTTGAATTTTTCCTTCTTGATAAAGTTGGGCAAAATCTTCTGTAAAACAATGATCATGTAGTTTAGTTGATAATGCTGAAACCCATTTTTTGTCTACATCTTCATAGATAAATTCACCTTCCCAACCCAATTTAGGATCAAAACGAAATACCCCCACTCTATCAGTGTTCAATAACTGACGAACTTCAGTTACTGTGATTGTAAAAATGATATCTATATCTAGAGATTCTCGAATCCGAGAAATTACTCTAGACAAGGCTTTTTGTCTTTCACCTTGATTTAGAGAAAATGACATATTTTTTTGATATATTTGGTGGGAAGTTGGTTTTTGGATTTCCATGTTAAAAGTATTCCCCGTTCCCAGTCGGATTTTTAATATTTTTGGACTTATATATAATGTAGCAATAAATATAGATTATGTAGGGATAACAACTATTTGTATCCCTACATAAACACTTTTTAACGCAAAATACAGCTATACATAAGCTGTAAGAGTATCATTTTCGCTTGCTAGTGCTACGTCGGGCTTCGCGGGTTTCGTCTTCGAGACGACGGCGATCGCGCCAATCTGCTAATGTGAGATAAACAACACCACCAGTGACTCCTACTAGCAGCACTACACCAAATAAGGCCAAAATACCCAAAAATGGACTTTCCACAATTCCTCTATAGTCCGTTGCGTCCCCAAACTACCATAGAAATAGACCAAGTAAACACAACTAACAGCGATACCCAACCCAGTGTCAAAATCATAGTTCTACTTTTCAAATAATTACAAAACGGCTCTAATATTCATCATACTGGGAAAACGCAGTGGATTCATTAACTATATTGGTAGGAGAGTTAGAAAAATTATGGAATTAATGGCAGAACGGTTAGAATCCCTCAAAGCGGGAGTAATTGGCAGCGTATCTTTGGGTTTGGCTTTCCTTAGCACTAGCTTTATTAATGTTTTATGGCTGGATAAGTATTTTCCCTTGGTTAGTTATGATAAAATTGATATAGTAAATTTACAGATGTTATTAAATGGTGTGATAGCCGGTTTTTCTGGGTTTCTCTTTGGTGTCACCTACCGCTATATTATCCGCGTAGATAAAAATCCTCATCTCAAAACTGGTGGAGTTTGGGCTTTTGGTTTGGTGCGGGGTTTAACTCAAATAGAAGTTGGTTGGGAGATAAATAATCCAGTTTTGCCTTTTTTAATCTTAGCAGGAGAAAGTATATTGTGGTTTGCTCTTGCTGCTTTTGCTTTAGATATTGCGATTTTACGAAAATGGCTTAAACCTTTTTCATGAATTGTCAGAATCAGGATATCCAGGATGAAAAGATGTACAGGATGAAAATTGTCAGAATCAGGATATCCAGGATGAAAGGATGTACAGGATGAAAGTAAGTATTTTATTACCTATTACCAATTATCTATGAATCACTACTTTTTGATAATTGATCTCGAAGCTACTTGTTGTCATCAAAAGAGTATTCCCCGTCATCAAATGGAAATTATTGAAATTGGTGCGGTAATGCTAAATCGGCAAACTTGGGAAATTGATTCTGAGTTTCAACAATTTATTAAACCTGTGCGAAATCCCCAACTTACAACTTTCTGTACAGAATTGACTAGCATTTCTCAACAACAAGTTGACGCAGCACAGAGTTTTCCAGAAGTGATGTCAAAATTAACTGATTGGATGAATTTATTTCCTAATCATATATTTTGTTCTTGGGGTAATTACGATAAATCGCAATTTTTACAAGATTGCAAATTTCATCATGTTCCTTATCCTTTTGGTGCAGAACATAGAAATATCAAAACGGAATTTTCAGAATATTTAGGTGTATCTCATAAATTTGGTATGGCACAAGCCTTGCAACATTTAGGCATGGAATTACAAGGTACACATCATCGGGGAATTGATGATGCGCGGAATATTGCCGCTATTTATCGTTATATGCAAACTACTAAAAAAAGTTAATTGCTTAGGAAATAATTAATGGTACAAGTTGCCAAGCTGTCAACATTTCTGCTTTCCCTTTAAGAGCGATCGCAACGCGTGGTTTAACCGTTAATTTGCAGTCTAATCTTCTATAAACAGCATCAGAAATAGTAATCTCCCCGGCTGGGGTTGCGCCTTCTAAGCGTTTAGCCGTATTCACTACATCCCCAATCACAGTATAAGTGCGGGCTTCCTCTCCACCAAATAACCCCTCGACTACTGTGCCACAGTGAACTGCACAACCAGCCCCAATGCCGTAAGGTGAGAGAATTTCCACAGCGGCTTTTTGCATGACTTGGGCGGCTGTAACTGCCTGTTCTGGAGTGGCATAAATGGCCATGATTTCATCAGCAGTTAGAGTAATGCGTAAAGGTTGAGAATGGGCAGCAGCGGGTTCTACGTGCTGATAATAACTGTTAAGAACACTAGCCACAATCTTGGGTTCAGTCTGTTCACACCAAGAGGTAAACCCACGAATATCCATAAACAAAATCGCGCGATTGCACTGTTGAAATTCCAAACCTTCTGGGTTGTTAACTGCGGTATTTACAGCATGACTTCCCATGCCCCATTCTGCCAAATTTCGCAATAATCCAGCGGTTTCTTGGAGTTGTCGTTGCTGAATAATAATTTGCAATCGCTGAAAACCAAGTAATAAACCAACTAAGAATAAACTAGCAACTAAGTATTTATGGGTAGCTGCCGATGAAAACTTTTGTAGAAGTGGTAAATTATCCTGCTGATTGGGATTTATACCAATGCTCACAACTAGATAAAACCCCAGTAGCATGAGCATCCGCACTACGCTTTCTAAGGGAATTGTCCAACGTTCTAGAGTTGGTTTCCAGTGATAGCGAATACTTTGCAGTGCAGCTATGGCCAGAGAAAATGCCCAAAAAACAAAATGACTGGGGTTTTGTAGAAACTCAGCCCCATCTACTGGTAAATCAATTAAAGTGTAAATACTCACACCAATCAGATTACCAAAAAACCGAGATGCGCCGGGTTTCGATAAATAAAATGTTTGTATCACCATTGCCCCAATCAGTAAATATTCGGTTGGATCAGTAATATATGTTTGCCAACCGTAAAGTGCAACATCAGAAAGATTTTTCAGGATCAAAAAGTGTCCACTGTTACTTAAAAATTCACTGATAAAGGTATTTAAGCGAGTTCCCACCAATTTAGACTCGATAGTGCTATTGAATTTGTGTTTTAATAGCTTTGACATTTATCTACTCTGTTGGGAGATTGGGTAAATTCATTAAGACTTAGAAACAGCATTAATAGTTTTTTCTAATGATTGTAATGCTGTGATTAATTTGTCTTTTTGGGGTTTAGCAGCTTTGAGTTCTCCTGATATCTCATCCATACTTTTTTCTACAGCGTCATAATTATCACGAGATTTAGCTTTTATGCCGTCTTCTACTTCTTTCCAAACATCTTCAAACTTGTCAAATTCTTTTTTTGCTTGGACAAAATTACCAGATGTAACTGCGGTTTTAGTTTTGGAGACTACAGCTAGTAAACCATCATTACCTGCTGTGGATGTTGTGGCTGGATTTGCTGCTAC
The DNA here is from genome assembly GCF_009712035.1 of Anabaena sp. UHCC 0187. Classification (GTDB taxonomy): domain Bacteria; phylum Cyanobacteriota; class Cyanobacteriia; order Cyanobacteriales; family Nostocaceae; genus Dolichospermum. The sequence goes on from NZ_VILB01000013.1 coordinate 61,752, forward strand.
ATTAGCATTAGAAGTTGCCGCTGGGGTGGTTTCAATGGTAGCTTGTTCACCATTGGAGCAGCCTACCAAAGTCAGCAAGCTGATACCTGCAATCATCAAAATTGGCTGAAAACGCTTCATTGTAAACTCCTTGATTAATTAAATTGAGAATATGTGATTTGCGTCTTGACTATTCTCTACAATAAAACAGCAAAGGTAAAGAACTCGTAAAGATTTATATTATAAGTTACAGCGTTATGAAATTTTTATTAGTAGAAGATGATGAACGAATAGCTTCATCTCTTGCAGAAGCCTTGACTGACAATAATTACGCCGTTGATATAGCTAGTGACGGGGAGTCAGGATGGGAATTTATCACCGCATTCAGCTATGATTTAATCCTTCTTGATGTCATGTTACCAAAGTTAAGCGGGATAGAATTGTGCCAAAGACTTAGGCGACGGGGTTATTCAGTGCCAGTATTGATGTTAACAGCCAAAGATACCAGTACGGATAAAGTAGCAGGCTTAGATGCTGGTGCTGATGATTACGTGATTAAGCCTTTTGATTTAAAAGAACTACTCGCCCGCATTCGGGCTTTGCTACGCCGGGGAAATACTGCATTATCAACCTTTTTGGAGTGGGGTGGACTCCAACTTGATCCCGCAAATTGTACTGTTACTTACAAAGATAAATTGTTGTCTATGACACCGAAAGAATACCAATTGTTAGAACTATTCCTTCGTAATCATGGTCACGTTCTGAGTCGGCACCAAATTCTTGATCACCTGTGGTCATCTATTGACACACCTGGACAAGATACAGTTAAGGTACATATTCGGGGAATCCGGCAAAAACTCAAAGCCGCAGGAGCAAAACATGATTTTATCGAAACTGTTTATGGGCTTGGGTATCGGCTTAACCAAAACGAATAGAAACAAAAACAGATTTATTCTACCTTGGTGGTGGGGAAATATTTTAGCTAATCCCCAATTTCGGGCTACCAGTTCGCGGTTACTGTTATCTTATTTGCTGGCGATGATGGTGGTAATGGGATTGTCATCAATGACAGTGTACCATTTTTTTGCCCATAGTCTCTATCAACAATTGGACAGTCAGTTATTAATCTTAGCAGATGCGGCGGCTCATAATTTATCGGCTATTCAGGCAGATAGAATGGCTGTACATCACAAAATGCCGCGAATTTTGGATCATGATGGAGATTTGGATATTCCTTGGCAAGATCTGCGGTTATATCGTCAAAGTGTGGAATGGTTTGATTCCCAAAAGCAATTATTAGGAAAAGCCGGCAAGCAATTTCCACAAACACCATTTGTGACGAGTTTCCATTCATGGCAAAAAAATGGCCTCCGCACATTAACTATTCCAGTTTATTCTGCTGGGAAAAATCGCCAACTTTTTGGTTATGTGCGGGTGAGTGCATCAACTGTAGAAGTAGAAAAAGAACTCAACAGACTATTGATGGGTTTAGGATTTGGTGCTGTTTTGGGGATGATTTTGATTGGTGGTACAGGTTGGTGGTTAACAAGTAAAGCATTACAACCTATTGAGCAGAGTTTTCAGCAATTACAACAATTTACAGCAGATGCGTCCCATGAATTACGTAGTCCCCTGACAGCAATTAAAACAACAGTGGAAGTTATCCAAAATCACCCAGAACGCATTCACCCCCTGGATATTAAAAAAATCACAGTTATCGAAAGTGCAACGCGACAGATGACGCACTTAGTAGAGGATTTACTGTTGTTAGCAAGAAGTGATGCTGCCTCTGTAAGTTTGCCAAAAACTGCTATTCCCATGCCGATAGATGAAATTTTATTTGATTTAATTGATAGTTTACAGTCGCAAGCGCAAGAAAAAGAAATTACTTTAGAGGCTGATTTGATTGACGAGGTGTGGGTAAAGGGTGATGCAAATCAGTTACAACGACTTTTTGGGAATTTGCTAGAAAATGCCCTGCAATATACGTCTAATGGCGGTTTCGTAAAGGTAAAAATCCTTAAATCGGATGATTTTGTAATCATAGAAGTGACGGATACTGGTATTGGTATCCCGTCTGAAAATTTATCTTTGGTATTTAACCGCTTTTGGCGGGCTGAAAAAGCCCGTTCTCGTCGTCAAGGTGGTTCAGGTTTAGGTTTGGCTATTGTGCAAGCTATTACTTATGGTCATGGTGGTGAAATTTCTGTAACGAGTCAAATCGGTGTGGGTAGTTGTTTTCGAGTGAAGTTACCAGTAATTTTTAATTTCCCGAAGGGGGTTGACTTTATACCTAAGTATAGGGTTTAGAATTAGCTCACTTAATTCTGAATAATAGCCACTTATGGAAAACATCAAATATATCAATAAAGACCTGGCGGTTTTGCTAGGACAGCCTTCTATGGCAGATTTGGAACAAGCGGCTAAATCTGGATTTAAGTCTGTGCTTAATTTAAGATCACCGAATGAAGAAGACTTTGTGAGTGATGAACAGCAATCTGCGGCAGTCGCAGGACTCAACTATGTGAATATGCCCCTGCGTCCTGATCTCCTCAGTGATGAACTCATTGATCAGATACTAACCGAAATTGATCAATTACCTAAACCCATTCTCAGTCACTGTAAAACTGGCTTACGTGCCGTTACCACTGGGTTAATGTATATTGCAACTCGTGAAGGTATGAGTGCGGAAGCAGCCTTTGCTAAAGGTGAAGAATTGGGGTTTAGCTATGATGATAAGCCGCGAATGCAGCAGTTTTTACCAAACTACATTACCAGTCGTTCAAAATCATCTGTGCAGCATAACAAAATTTAACGATTCAACCCTTGACCTTATACCACAGTATAAGGTTTAGGATAAACTTACTTGAATCGAGAGGGTAATGAAATGCTGCAAGTTGGTGAAATCTGCCGCAAGTTGGGGTTAAATCCCCAAACCCTTTATTTCTATGAGCGAATTGAGTTAATTCCTCCACCAAAGCGCACAGAATCTGGTTATCGTCTGTTCAGCGAAAAAGATGTAGAACGCCTAGCTTTTATTAGTCGGGCTAAAGCATTAGGTTTGAGTTTGGACGAAATCAAAGATATTTTGAAACTGAAGGAAGGGCAATCTCTGACTTGCCAAGCAATGCACGAACGATTACTAAAAAAATTGCGGGAGATTGAAGACAATATTCGACAACTTCAGGGATTGCGGGATGAATTGCTGCCTTTAGTTGAGCGTTGTTTTCAAAAGTTGGAACATTCCGATTCAAGTCATGAATGTATCGTTTTAGAAAAGGTTGAATAAATATGTTGAAATTTGAAATTCTCGGTACAGGTTGCAAAAAATGTCATCAGCTAGAAGCCAATGTTCAAGAAGCGATCGCCACCCTGGGACTAGATGCTGAAGTCATACATATTACTGATACAATTGAAATTGCCAAAAGAAGCATTATGACTACTCCAGCTTTAGCTATTAATGGCAAAGTAGTCAGTAAAGGTCAGGTTTTAGCCGCAGATCAAATCCAGAAACTTTTGTAGTTAGGACTTACGCAAGTATCACATTCAATAGACATCTGGTCAAAAAGATTGTAGGGGCAATTCATGAATTGTCCCTACAATAGTTCCAGGTTACGCACATTTAATTACCGGATAAGTCTAATATTTCCTATAGCCTGTCTCCGACTTGAAAATTAAGGCATAACATAATTAATACTCTTAATTAGCAACACCTGAAAAAGTCTCTACCAAGATTCTGCAAGACGCATATTCATATCTTTTTGCTACGAGGATTGTCCGATGTTTGATCTATTCTATCCTTTTGACTGGTTGGCAACCCAAATTGTCACTCGACTGTTGGGGCTATCGCTAGAATCTAATTTGGGAGCAAGTTTGCATTTCTTCTTTTACGATGTTCCCAAGGTATTGACGTTATTGCTAACTATTAGTTTTGCAGTAGGTACGCTGCAAAGCTTTCTCCAACCGGAACGAGTTAGCGTTTGGTTAGGTGGTAAGCGTACCTTGCTTGGTAATATTATGGCAGCGGCAGTAGGAATTATTACCCCCTTTTGCTCTTGTTCTGCTGTACCTTTGTTTATTGGATTTTTGGAAGCAGGTATACCTTTAGGAGTGACTTTTTCTTACCTAATGTCAGCCCCAATGGTGAATGAAGTGGCTGTTGTCTTGTTGTGGGGCTTATTTGGGCTAAAAGTGACGTTGCTGTATATTGGCTTTGGTGTGGGATTAGCGATCGCCGCAGGTTACACTATAGGTTTGCTAAAACTAGAAAAATGGGTAGAACCTTTTGTTTGGGAACTCCAAAAAGCCAGAGGTGAGCAACCAAACAATCAAGAGGAAGAGGATTTTCAGATCACTAAATTAACATGGCGCGATAGATTCCAGCAAGGACAGTTTCAATCTACCGAGATTTTTAAATCAGTTTGGATATATGTAGTAGTTGGGATAGGTGTGGGGGCAGGTATTCATGGCTACGTTCCCACAGAATTAATCACCCGTTGGGCTGGCTCTGAAAATCCTTTTGCAGTTCCTATTGCAGTCATGCTTGGCGTTCCTCTCTATGCCAATATTGCCGGAGTTTTACCGATTACTGAAGCCCTAGTCAACAAAGGAATGCCCATAGGAACAGTGCTATCTTTTACAATGGCAGTTACGGCTCTCTCATTTCCTGAGATGGTTATTCTCAAAAAGGTTCTGAAACCCCAACTGCTGTTAGTATTCATTGGGCTAATGACTTTGGGTATCATCAGCTTGGGTTATCTGTTCAATTCCATACTTAAAGTAAGTTAATTTACTTTCCATTTACAGATATTCTTCCCTAAAATGGCTTAAATCTGTCCACAGGTTTGGCAACAGTTGAGAAATACAGAAATCTACAATTATTACTTTGCTATATGTATCTAGAGGAAGTTGAAAATGGAATTGATGATGTTTGACAATCAATAGCGGGTATCTTTACTAGTTCTTTACTTTGTTTATTTTATTCTGTGAGTTGTGTAGAGATAAATCGCTCTGCTTTTGAATTTACAGGAGATTTTCGTCATGGGTTTGATTAAGAAATTACAATTTTTCAATCTTAAGACTGTTGTTGCCTCTGGCGCAACTGCCCTAAGTATTTTAGTTTTAAATGGTTGTAGTCAACCAACTCCATTTGCAATTGTTGAACCATCTGATTCTGTTGCTCAAGCCGCTACCCCATCTGAGTCTACCACTCTAAAAAATCTGATCTCTGCTTATAACGGCGAATCTAACGCCCATGTTATGTATTTGGCTTTTGCAAAAAAAGCTGATACGGAAGGTTATAAGGAAGTTGGTAGTTTATTCCGCGCTGCTGCAAGAGCAGAAGCAATTCACCGCGACAATCATGCTAAGGTGATTCGGGGCATGGGTGGCACACCTAAAAATAATATTGCCACACCTGTAGTTAAATCTACTATTGAAAATCTGACACAGGCTATTAAAGGTGAGTCTTACGAACGCGATACTATGTATCCTGGCTTTATCAAAGAGGCCAAACAGGTTGGAAATAAAGCGGCTGTACAAACTTTTAATTATGCTTTAGAAGCGGAAACTGGACACGCTCAACTTTACACCACAGCTAAGAATAATCTCGCTACTTGGAAACAAGCAAATCGTCCTTTCTATGTTTGCCCTATATCTGGTTATACAACACTTGATGCTAAGAGCAAAAATTGTTCCAAGCCTTTTGAAAAGGTAAACTAGGTATGAATAGACGTGAATTTTTCGGCTGGGTAGGTTTGGGCGCTATCGCTAGTTCGTTACCTGTAGCCCTTGCTGCCTGTTCTCCTCAAACTACAACGTCTGTAGCTAATACTTCATCGCGTTCTGATGGTTTTAAGACAGTGGGTACTGTCGCAGAGTTAGACCAAAAAGGTCAGATTTTGAATCAAGATTCTGGTGATAGTCCGGTAATTATCATCCGTAATCCCACTGATAAAAATAGTCTAATTGCTGTTAATTCTAATTGTAGTCATGCAGGTTGTGCGGTGAATTGGGAACAAGACCAAAAATCTTTTGTCTGTCCCTGTCACGAGTCGAAATTTGCAGTAGATGGCAAGGTACTGGGAGGCCCAGCAACAGAACCACTACAAGTTTACACAGCCAAGCTGGAAGACGGCAATGTCTTAGTAAAAACAAAAGTTCTGTAGCTGTGATTATGACTCATAAAATTGAACTCGAATCTATTACAGGGTTATCTGCATCATCAGCAAGCAATCGCCTCAAACAAGAAGGATATAATGAGTTACCATCTACCGAACAGCGGCATATTTGGGGAATTGCCTTAGAAATCTTTAAAGAGCCAATTTTCCTCCTGTTATTAGGCTGTGGTGTCATTTACTTATTTTTGGGTGATACGCAGGAAGCTTTGATTTTACTAGGCTTCATCCTTTTCATTGTCTGCATTAACTTATACCAAGAACAAAAAACAGAAAAGTCACTAGAAGCATTACGGGATCTCTCTAGTCCTCGTGCATTAGTTATTCGTGGTAGGGAACGTCAACGGATTGCGGGACGGGAAGTAGTTAGAGAAGATGTGATTGTTTTGTCAGAGGGTGATAGAGTTCCTGCGGATGCTGTGGTGATGTGGTCTACTCATTTGAGTGTTGATGAATCGCTGTTAACAGGGGAATCTTTACCTGTTCGCAAGCAGGATACCACCGATTTAGAAAATACCATCAGAACCGCCACACAGCACCGTCCAGGTGGTGAAGATTTACCTTTTGTCTATTCGGGAACGTTGGTAGTTCAAGGTCAGGGAATTGCCCAAGTCTATGGAACAGGTATGCAGACAGAAATGGGCAAAATTGGTAAAGCCTTGCAAACTGTGGAACAGGAAGATACGGTTCTGCAACGGGAAACCCGAAAAATTGTCAGTAAATTGACTTTTGTAGCGATCGCTATTTGCGTGGCTGTCATCGTTATTTACGGTGCAACTAGGGGCGATTGGCTACAAGGAATTTTAGCAGGTTTGGCACTGGCAATGGCAATTTTGCCGAATGAAATTCCTGTGGTATTGGCAATTTTCCTGGCTTTGGGGGCTTGGCGATTTTCCCAGGCTAGGGTTTTAACTCGGCGTGTTCCCGTAGTAGAAACACTGGGTTCAGCAACCGTTCTTTGTGTAGATAAAACTGGAACTCTGACTTTTAACCGGATGTCAGTGCAGCAATTATTTGTATATGAAGCCACAACTTTAACACCGCAATTTTACGATGTTGCCCTGCATGAACGGGAAGCACTCCCGGAAACCTTCCATGAATTAATCGAATTTGGGATTTTAGCCAGTCGCAAAGACCCTTTCGACCCCATGGAAAAAGCCCTGAAACAAGTGGGTGATGACTATTTAGCCAGAACAGAACATTTACATCAAGATTGGGAAATCCTGCGGGAATATCCCCTCACAGGTCAATTATTAGCCATGTCCTGTGTGTGGCAATCCCCAGAAGAAAAATTAGTAGTTGCTACTAAAGGAGCGCCGGAAGCGATCGCTGATCTTTGTCATTTTAACACCCAACAAAGGCAAGATTTAGAACAACAGATTAATAAAATGGCTGCTGCTGGTTTGCGTGTTTTGGGTGTAGCCAAAGTCATTGGCCAACATCAAAAAAACAAAACCCTCAAATCTCTTCCTGAAGTACAACATGACTTTGAATTTGCCTTTTTAGGACTGCTAGGTATGGCTGACCCCGTGCGTCCAACGGTCGCCCCAGCCATTGCCGAATGTTACACTGCTGGTATTCGGGTGGTGATGATTACAGGTGATTATCCAGCCACTGCCCAAAATATTGCCCGTCAAATCGGACTAACACCTGCTACAGAAGTAATTACCGGGGCAGAACTGGCCAAAATGTCAGAAGGGGAGTTACTATCTCGAATTCAAACCGTGAATATTTTTGCGCGGGTTGTTCCAGAACAAAAATTACTAATTGTGAATGCCCTCAAACGGCGCGGTGAAATCGTGGCTATGACTGGAGATGGGGTCAATGATGCCCCGGCTTTGAAAGCTGCTGATATTGGTATTGCGATGGGTGAACGGGGTACAGATGTCGCCCGTGAAGCTGCGGATTTAGTGTTGCTAGATGATGATTTTTCTGCCATTGTCCAATCTATTAGGCTAGGACGGCGAGTATTTGACAACCTGAAAAAAGGGATGGCTTATACTTTGGCAGTTCACATTCCGATTGCGGGAATGTCCTTGATTCCGGTAATATTTCATTGGCCGCTGGTATTATTGCCTATCCACATTGCTTTTTTGCATTTAATTATTGACCCGGCTTGTACTGTAGTATTTGAGGCCGAACCAGAAGAAAGCAATATCATGAACCGTCCACCTCGCAATCCTAGAGAGTCGTTATTCAACCGTCGAACTTTGAGATTGGCACTTCTGCAAGGAATGAGTGTTTTAGTGGTGCTGGTGGTTGTATTTGCTGTGGCTTTTTATTTTGGACATGGAGAATTTGATGCCCGCGCTTTGGCTTTTACCACCCTAATTGTCTCGAATTTAAGTATGATTTTGAGTAATCGTTCTTGGTCGCGGACTATTCCCGAAATGTTACGTACTCCTAATGCGGCACTTTGGTGGGTATTAGGTGGTGGTGTGGTGTTTATGGGTTTGGTGCTGTATGTTCCTGTGTTACGTCATTTATTCCGTTTCTCTTTTCTTCATTTTGATGATTTACTAGTTAGTCTCACTTCTGGGGTTTTTAGTATTTTGTGGTTTGAAGGTTTGAAGGTTTGGCGACGTAGATAAATAAGATGTTTCGCGCAAAGGTAAGACTTTTAATGATTATTTTGGAGGATTATTATGAAAAGGGCATTTCGCAAGTATCATCGGACTATTGGTATTATTGTTTGTTTACCACTTTTATTAACTGTGTTGACGGGAATGTTAGCTACTGTTGTTAAGGAATGGCCGATTAATATTGGACTTTCTTCTCGATTAATGTTGGAAATTCATACTGGGGAAATTTTTCATTTACAGGCAATTTATCCAATTTTGAATGGTTTCGGATTAATCGGTTTGTTGGTGACGGGTATGAGTATGTCGGGTTTGTTTAATCAGAAAAAAAGACCTAATGTCAATAATTAAAATCCGGTTTTGATGATTTATTTGCGAATAGATAAGCTACTGGATGATTCTGTTCGCATTTTTCTAGTTTCTTCCAAAATTTTATCTATATCCTCTTGGGATAAACGTTGAATGTAGTTAATTTTAACTTCTTCTAAAAAGTCATTCAGCAAATTTTGAATTTCTGCCAGAACTTGTTTTTGCTGAATTTCTGAAGTGAATGAAGTTGTGAATTTTTCTATTAGCTGAGTGGAAAGTTTTGCCGCAACAGGATCTTTGATACTACTGGCTAAAGCCGCATATATGTTATTAGTAATTTGTGTGGCTAGTTGTTGACTAATTTGTGTTTGCGCTTTACCTAATCCTGGTACCATGCGGATATTACCATAACCTGGTAATTGTTGACAGGCAATTTCGATGCTATGGCACAAAATTGCATTTACTTCTGGTTGGATTTTTGGTAATACTTGATTAACCAGTGTTTTAATTAAAAGTCCAGCAATTGCTTCTACTTCATTGATATTATTAATATCTATGTAAGAACGCACATTTTCTGATTCTAATAGCCAACGTGTTATCTCACCTCGTTGAATTGAACCTTGAACTTGATTAATTACTTGGACTACGACAATTTCTGTAATTTCTTCAGCAAAATTGGCAAGAATACCTTGATGAATTTGCCGTCTAATTATATAAAAATCAATTAATTTTGCTTGATCTAGTCGCACTGTAACTGGTATGACTCTTAACCATCGCCAAATTGGTATTAGTAAGAATATATCATACCAACGCCATAAAATTGCTTCTAACCAACTTAAATGGCGATATCTCCGTTTGATTAAGAATGTACGTCCTACTAATTCTGTGGCAAATAGCACTACAAAAGGTAAATCAATTATCCAAAAGTCATCTAAAAATTCACCATTTTCATCAATTTTACGATAATAGTTTCTGGCAATTCCTGGACGAATTTTTTGGTTGAAAAAATCTATTTCTTGATTCCAACTATTTTTAGATAAATACTCCTGACTCCAAAAAGTATTAAATGCAACTTTTGCCGATTCTTTACCAACGTGTTCTCGCATCCGGTTTTTGATTTTTTCCAATGTTCCACTTTTCCCCGCACCCGCAAAAGGATTAGTTTCAATCATCTCTTTGCTGAGAAGACGAATATCTGCTAACTTATTTTTGACTTGAGGTGATTTTAATCCTGTTTGAGTTACCTGTTCTTCTAATTCAGCTACTGCTTCTAGATATTTTTTTGTGTCACGATGAGGTTCAATACCTTTAATTGGATCGTACAATCGAGTAATTTCATTAACTCTACGGAAGTAAAAATCCCGCCAAGATACGTAACTTAAATCAAATACAACTAACAGTAGATTGACAGTGGCGGTAATTGCCATTATTCTCTCAAACCACAGGTTTTTTTGCTGGGAAGTTTTAAATTTACTCATGATTCCTGGTATATGTTAGTTATGACTGCTGTTATTGGGAATGTTAGCAACATAGGTTCTTAACAAAGCATCATTACGGATTTTTCAAAATTGAGACTATTAATAGATGTCAAAGAGTAATTTTTCTGATCTGGTTAATAATCAATCAGAGTCAAATTAATCAAAATTTATTAATCATTGTTAAAACAGTGGTTAAAGAAACTTAAAATTCAGTGGTGACACTTTGATCTTATTGATTTACTGCTAAGGAGTTTTTATCATGTGGTGTGATTTAGGAAAATATAGCACAACAATTGTTCTAACCTGTCTCGTAACAGCTAGTGTTGTGGCTTCAGATATAGCTTTTGCAGCCCGTCAGCGCAACTATAAGCCTGATGAATTCCGATCTGTATTACATGGGTTGGGTTATAACGTTAAAGTTACAAAAGATCCTCTCACTGATGAGGAAACAAAAAAAGCCATCACTGAATTTCAAACAGGCTACAAGCTAAAGATAGACGGGAAAGTTGGACCACAAACCCAAGATCAGGCGGCGACGATTGTCCAAATTTTGCAAGCTAATTTAAATACTGTACTTAAGCCAAATCCTTTACTTCCCCGTGATCAATTTTACAGTTCGCGGCTAGAAGAGTTAGTCAAGGAGTATCAGAAAAAGCATGAACTTCCAGAAACTGGTATTGCTGATTTACGACTTCGCCAAAAACTAAATGAAGAAGTTAAGAACATTATTGGTAAGCCAGTAACTAAGCCAACTCCTACAGCCACACCTACAGCTAAACCTACGGCTACACCAACAGCCAAACCCACAGCTAAACCAACGGCTACACCTACAGCTACACCAACGGCTACACCTACAGCTAAACCTACAGCCAAACCCACAGCTAAACCCACAGCTAAACCAACGGCTAAACCTACAGCTAAACCAACGGCTACACCTACAGCTAAACCTACAGCTAAACCAACGGCTAAACCAACGGCTAAACCTACAGCTACACCAACAGCCACACCCACAGCTAAACCAACGGCTACACCTACAGCCACACCCTAAAAGTAAAGTCAAGAATTAACAAGTAGAAATGACAGGCTATTCGGCCTGTCCTATATTTATGTCAATTTTTATTTATTTCAATTTTAAAGCTTCCGTTGCTGACATTCCCTCGCCTTGAGTACCGAAATACCACAAAGCTGCACTAGCTTCAGCGCGAGTTACAGGTTTTTTCGGTTGGAATAAGGTTGTATAGCCAAAAACTCGGCGAATATTTGATTGTTCAGCATTTTGAAAATCAGCTAAAACTGCCCTTAATGCTTTCGGTTCAATGCTACCTGCATCTTGAAAACCCCAAGTTTGTTTAACGGCTTCTAAATTGGCTGCGGGTAAGGCTTGACGGGTATCTAAAGGAACTTTCCATAAAATTAATTGTTCTCGCGTTAAGGGTGCATCAGGACGAAATAACACGGCTGTGGCATCTCCAGACAAAGCACTGGGAATTAAACCTGCTTCGGCTAATCCTTGAATAACGGGAAAATCAGGATCTTTGGCTAAGATATCCCTAAAAGCTGGTTGAGTGCTGGAGGATGCTAACCGAATTTGTTTAGCAGGATTGTTAGCATACATGGCATTATTAGCCGTAACTAACCAGCGGGCATATTCCCGACGGGTGATAATTTTATCAGGGAGAAATTCCTTTGTTTTCGGTTCGATGGATAATACACCTAATGCTGCTAAATCTTGAATATGAGATCTCCATTCTGGAGGTGCTTTCTGAATATCAGTGAATTCCTGTGCTGTTAAAGTCTCAGGTTGGCTGGTTAGCTGCGGAGTTGGCTGGGTGACTACGTTAGTATTATCAGTTTTAGGCAATACTGGACCAATAAACTGGGAATCGTTGGATGGGGTAACTGGGTTAGTAGCCGTAGCTTGAGAATTGGACGAATATTCAATTAATATTTTAGTAGCTGTTTGGGGTTGATTGGGTTCAGCTTTAGTAACGGTTTGTGGTTTAATTGTGATGTTGATGAGTAAATCATTGCGTCGGGCGGAAAAAGTTCCCTCTACATCATCTTGAGGCTGTTGGACAATCTGCCAGTTTTTAGCCTGAAATTGCTGACGATAAAAGCTGCTAATTAAATTACTAGGATCAGCACTTTGCCACCGAATAGATATTTTATTTTCAGAATTAGCTGGTATAACTTCCTCTAGCTTGGCATTGGGATAAATGGGAATATCTGCGGGAAAATCAGCCGGTAATTTAATTGTTGATGTGTTGGGGTTTGGTGTTATTTGCTGACTCTGAGGTTTGCCAAAGGGAACAGGATTATTTTGCAACTGAGGATCAGCCGCTAATGATTGTTCTAGATTTTTAGCAGATTGACTGTTGGTACAGGCTGTTAAGGAAGATAGTACAACAGCAAAACTTAGGAAGACAGCAGGGCAGTTACGGGAAAACACAAAGAAATCACAAATTGATTTTCACTTCCTACACTAGCATTTTTGGTGGTTGGCTAAATCTTCAATTTTCAAAGGCAATTCTCAACCCCTGCTATTCATCCCCACCCTATGAGTACATTGAGGGTGGAGACTTTGACGATGTGTAACGCTGGATTGAGATTGTTTGGGGGCTGTAATTCCTGAATTAAAAGCCTAGTAGGCGTATAAGTAAGGGCAAATGGCAGCAAAATTCCGAAAAAATTCGTCTTATATCCAAAACCTAGATCGAATTACAGTAGGAAAAATCTAAAATAGATATTAAATTGGAAAAATAACGGCCATTAAGCAACGTCAGTCCATTTTACTTTCTGTAAAGCGTCCCCAGGTTGTTACCAGTGCTGAAACAAGATGTCATGCAAGTTTCCCAGGATCAGCCTATTTATGCTGAGGCTCCACTCCAACTATTGCTGTTTGTTGATGGACGGACTCAATCCCGTCAACAAGTACAGCGAATTCGCGCTTATTTGAAAGAATTAGAGGATGGGTATAGTTTTGAACTACAAATTATTGATGTTGGGGAACAACCCTACTTAGCGGAACATTTTAAATTAGTAGCCACCCCTGCCCTAGTTAAAATTCATCCAGAACCCCAACAGACTATTGCTGGTACTAATATCATTCCGCAATTGAAAACCTGGTGGCCGCGTTGGCAAACCGCCGTTGACACCTTTTTGAAATTAGAGGAAGATTCACAAGAATGTCTGGATGAAAAAAGTCAGGGAATCTTGCCTAAATCTACCATTCATTCCGTTGCAACTTCGGCTGAGACGATTCAACTCTCGGATGAAATTTTTCGTCTGAAGCAGGAAAAGGAAAAACTGCAAGAACAGCTACAGTTTAAAGACCGAGTAATTGGGATTTTGGCCCATGATCTCCGTAATCCTCTTACGGCTGCGTCTATTGCTATTGAAACTCTTCAATCTAATTACAATCCAGATACAGGGGGATTTCAACGCCTCAAACCAGGGTTGGCTATACATTTATTAAAACAAGCCCGTAAACAAACAAAGATAATTGATAGAATGATTGCTGATTTGTTGCAAGTCGGGCGCAGTGAGGATACAGAATTACCAATTATACCACAAAAGTTACAATTAGGAGAACTGTGTTTTCAGATATTAGAGGAATTGAGCGATCGCTACATTGCCAAATCCCAAACAGTGGAAATAGATATTCCCCAAGATTTACCCTGTGTATATGCAGATCCTGAACGAATTCGGCAAGTGCTAGTTAATCTTTTAGATAACGCCATCAAATATACACCTGCTGGCGGCATAATTACTGTAGGGGGATTACATCGCACTACACAAAAAGTTGAATTTACTGTTGGTGATACAGGTCTGGGGATTCCTGAAGAAAACCGCGATCACATTTTTGAGAATCTTTTCCGTCTCCAACGGGATCAAGGTACGGATGGATATGGAATTGGTCTTTGTTTATGTCAACGCATTATCCGCGCCCATTACGGTCAAATTTGGGTAGATTCATCTCCCCAGGGTGGTGCATTGTTTCATTTTACAATGCCAGTATATCCATCGTAGGGGCGGGGTCTCCCCGCCCAATTGTCAATTGTCAGTTGTCAGTGGTCAGTTGTCAGTGGTCAGTTGTCAGTTGTCAGTTGTCAGTTGTCAGTGGTCAGTTGTCAGTTGTCAGTGGTCAGTTGTCAGTTGTCAGTTGTCAGTGGTAAAACTATTACCAATCACCAATTACCAATCACCAATCACCAACCACCAATTACCAATCACCAATTACCAATTACTAAAAATGCCAAATCAATTAATGTATCAACAGGACGATTTTGTTGTTTTGGAAACCAATCAACCAGAACAATTTCTCACAGTGACGGAGTTATTAACAAAGTTGGAAAAAACTTTATCACAAATGCCTCAAGAGGATTTACCACTAGATGTACAAAAGTTAAAGTCTGTAACCGAACAAGCCCAATATTTGCTAGATACAAGTTGTAATTTAGATGTGGGGCCAGGAGAATATTTACAGTGGTATGCGGTACGTTTGGAAAAATAAACTTATTTGTTTAAAGAATCGGGAATAACTACAAGATCCAGCCAATAATTGAGAAAGCCTTGAATAGTTGCTACCAATCTTTTAATATCTATTGGTTTCAAAATATAACTAGCAACAGAATATTGATAACAGGCTTCAATATCTTTGGGGTTAGAAGAAGTAGTAAAGACAATTACAGGAATTGTTTTTAAATGTTCATCCTGTTTGATTTCCTTTAATACTTCTCTGCCATCTGTTCCTGGTAAATTTAAATCAAGTAAAATGAATGCGGGTAGGGGGAAAGCATGGGAATCCTGATAAACACCATTGCGATATAGATAATCTAGTGCATCATCACCATCTGTGCAACGAAAAATAGGGTTGAGAATAGCTTGTTGTTTGACAACTCTATAAAAAGCTTCAAAGTCTTCATCGCTATCTTCAATTACTAAAAAAGGTTTCGTATAATTGCCAATCATTTTTTATTATTTTGATTTAGATTCTAGTTTATGGCTTATTTCTAACAAGTAATGAGAATATAGGAATCATAAATAATTTCCGTTGGCGTAGCCTGCGCTTGTGCTTAAAATATTAAGTAGTGTAGGCATTGCCCACCCTACGTATATAGCGGTTATTGATTGGGTGAAATACAAGAACCCCACCCCCTCCCCGCAAGCGAGGAGGGGGCTTATGACTGTATCTCATTCAAGTGCATACCGCTATAGTATGGCTACACCACGCAAGCTATCAAAAATCAAATAGGAGTCCTAGGTTAACTTATTACTGATAATGTTGATCATACAGCCTTTGTTGCTCGCAATAGTTAAAACAACTTTAATTATTCCCTATTTCCTGCTATAGTTCGTCTCCCTGCAATATAAAGTAGAAGGTACTACCTTCACCATAAGTTGATTCTACCCAAATTTTACCACCATGTTTTTGCACAATTTTTTGAACGATGGTTAATCCTGCACCTGTACCACCACCATATTTGTTAGGACCATGTAGTCGTTTAAAGATGCGGAAAATGGTATCAAAATGTTTATTTTTAATCCCAATACCGTTATCTTTGATGTAAAATTGTAACGGGTTACTATCTTTAATATAGCCAATTTCAATCCATTTTTTATCTTTATCATTGTATTTAATGGCATTGGCTATGAGATTATTAAAAACTTCACTCATCTGAATGCGATCACAAGATATTTTTGGCAAAGATTTGGGAATACGAATTTCTATTTTCTCCTGTTCAATGCGGGGGCTTAACAAATCTATACTGTTATGTAAAATTTTATTCAAATCTGTTTGCTGCATAGATAAATCTATTCTCCCTAAGCGGGCAAAATGCAGAAGTGAATCAATTAGATCTTCCATGCGTTGAGTCAATCGAATTAATGTTCTTAATTTTGACTGACCATCTTCATTGAGAGTTTCACCATAATCTTCAATCAAGAAATTGGAGTAATTATGAATTCCTCGCAATGGTTCTTTTAAATCATGGGAAGCAATATAAGCAAAGGAATCTAATTCATTATTACTGCGTTCTAAATCCCGATTTAATAGTTCCAATTCATCTACTTTTCGCAGAATTACACCAATAATTGAATTTCTCAATTCTAAAGCTGCACTAATTTCACAGGATTTCCAAGGCAATGATTTTAACTGAACTATTTCTTTCCATAGTTCAAAAGATTTACGGGGTAATAGTTGTATATCTTCCTGTTCTATTATTTCTAATGATTGATAAGGATTTCCTCCCCAATCTACAGTTTGTAATACTTCTGGACGAAACCACAAAATATAGTTTTTCTGACTTCTAGAAATAGAAACTACTAGCAAACCACTAGCTAAATCCTGAAATTTTTCGGCATCAGGATAAAAATGATAGAGATTATTAGTGTAAAATATTGCTTCTTGTAGGTTTTCACTGATCCATTGTACTAACTTTTGAATATCCTTTTGCTTAGGTGTGTTACCCAAGGGAATATATTCTCCATCAAAACATATTACTGCGCCTTGGGCATTGACTAAGTTGAGTATATTAATTTCGTTGTTAATTAAACCGCCAATAAAGTTTTTATCTATTGACATATATTCAACTAATTTTGCTTGAATAGATGCCAAATATATTTTATATTGACTATCTTCGTTATCTTCTTTATTAGCTAATTCTAAAGATGCCATCTGTCCTAAAATTTCGCACGCACTACGAATTTCATAGGGGAGATATTTTTGTGATTGATGATGACAAGCGATTAATCCCCAAAGTTTTTGATCTTTAATTAAGGAGATGGTTAAAGAAGCACCTACACCCATATTATGTAAATATTGAATATGGCAAGGTGCAGCACTTCTGAGCATGGAGTTAGTTAAATCTGTGGGCTGATTTATGAGAGGATTATTGTAGGGAATAATTTCTATAAGTTCAGCACTCGTATCTGGTATTAATCTGGTATAATTGGAGGTAAATAATTCTCTAGCTACGCGAGGAATATCTGATTCAGGATAATGTAGTCCTAAATAAGATTCTAAACTTTCTAATTTCTCTTCAGCAATTACAGAACCATGTCC
Source organism: Anabaena sp. UHCC 0187 (assembly GCF_009712035.1). Classification (GTDB taxonomy): domain Bacteria; phylum Cyanobacteriota; class Cyanobacteriia; order Cyanobacteriales; family Nostocaceae; genus Dolichospermum. Next base: position 79,336 of record NZ_VILB01000013.1, read on the forward strand.
GTCATCATCAAATTTATATAACATTACCCGATCAAATCCGGTAATTTTTCTCACTTCTTTGGCTAAGATTTGACAAAGATCAGGCAAATTATTAGCACCTTTTAACTGAGAAACAGCTAGTTTTATTAACGGATAAAATTTAAAGAAACCTTGATTTTTATCTAAAACAGTGGGTTCTAATTCCAGAATTAAGATGTTATCACTACGATGAATAACGCCATCAAAATTAATATTTTTATCTCCTACTTTAATAGGAAATTCAATGGGATTACTTGATTGTAAATCTTGTTGAGATAAGTAATCTCTAAATATATTAATTTGCTCATTATCTATCAATATACTTAAAGGCTGATTCAGTAAATCTTCTGGTGCAAACCCTAAAAAATGTAATGTATTATTACTAACTTGCAGAATAGTTAATTCTGGTTCTGCGATGGCTAAAAAGACTCCATGGGGTTGAGTAAAACCAATAAATTTTATTGGTTCTGCTTCATATTCAGAAATAGGTAAAAGGTGATTATTCATTTTTTAATTTATGTTTGTTCGGATTCAAAGGTTATGCGCTCAGACTGATATGCAGGTGGTTCAACATGAATTACAATCCTGACGGGATGAAAACGTTGTTCTAATTGTTTTTCGACTTCTTCTGTAATATTGTGAGCAGTTTCTACATCTGGTGCATCTACGATTAAGTGCATTTCTATAAACACTTGACGACCGATGACACCACGGGAAGCGATATCATGACAGTTAAGGACACCGGGTACGGAAACCGCAATTGTATGAATAGTTTCGGGGGCGATCGCCATTTGATCCACAAGCCAGGGTAAATTTTCGGTTAAAACTGACCAACCACTCCAGAATACCAGTAAAGCCACTGGGAAAGCTAGTGCCACATCTAACCATTGATAACCCAGCCACACACCAATTAAACCACCAATAACGGAGATTGTCACCCAGACATCACTCATGGTATGGGTAGCATCAGCGATTAAAATGGAACTACCTACTCTTTTTCCCACATTCCGTTCATAAAAGGCGACAAAAATATTTACTCCCAACACAATTAGTAATAACCACAATTCTGGAGGTGATACTCTCACTGGTTCACCACCTTTGAGAATCCTTTCTACTGCACCTTGGACAATTTCAAAACAGGCTATTCCCAAAAATGCCGCGATACCTAAAGCGCCGACTGCTTCAAATTTATTATGTCCATAAGGATGCTCTCGATCTGGCAATGGTGAAGAAAACTTAATAGCCACTAATCCTAAGACGTTATTAGCACTATCTGTGACACTATGTAAGGCATCAGCCAGCAAACTTAAAGAACCTGTCCAGTAACCTACAAGGGCTTTTAAACCCATCACGAATATGTTAAGGAGCAGGGTAATAATTAAAACTTTTCTTACTTCCGTGCGGTTATCGTAAGTCATATATTAATCTTTTGTTAATCTTGTGTGATTTGTGGAAAAAAAAGACTAGAGAATTTATTTTCTTTAACTCTTACTGTACAACAATAGGTATTTATTTCTCAGAATAACTATATAGGAAATATGTCAAAATTTGCTGGAAATATGTCAAAATTTGCTAATTAAGAATTTATCTCTTTATTGAAGAAAAAGATCCCCAAGTTCTTTGAGAAGTCGAGGATCTGGATATTAGAAATATTCTAGAGAACATCTTCCGGTAATATAGATAATTACGAATAATTGTTAATAAGTAGCTTATGTCTTCTGTACCTCTCACACTGAATTTAGTAGAAGGTTCTGTTTCTGTCAGTTTTTCACCCCAAGCAGCACAAGAATTAAAAGCAGCAATAGATGAATTAATGAAAAGTCTCAAAGTGGTTGCTAGTAAAACTCCAGGTACTGGTAAAGTCAGTCCCCAACCCTCTTTAGAGTATCGTTACACTGGGGATGTATTTATAGAAATATTCTGTAATCCTAATATTTGGCCTACTCCCTTTGCGGCTAAAGTTTTGTTAACAATTCGCAATATGGGGATTCGGTTGACGACAGAAGCGGAACTTACTCGCATTATTGAGGATCTTAATCAGTATTTAGAGCAGTTTTAAATTATCGTCTAAACTATGATTTTTGTGATTTTGATGATTTTTATAATGAATCCCTCATTTTCATCAAAATCATCCTAGAAATCACAGTTAAATTATCGTCTAAACTATGATTTTTGTGATTTTGATGATTTTTATGATGAATCCTTCATCTTCATCAAAATAATCCTACAAATCATAGTTCAGACGTTTTTTCGTTTCCATACTCTATATGGGAATGAATTCTAGAAGCCTCTACCTATGGCTTACGTCACGTTGCGCTATCAATAACAGTAGAGACAGAGCCTCTGAATAGCATTTCCAGTCAGAGGCTGGGAACGAGATTAAACTTGTCACGAAATTTGGGTGGAGGTATTGTTGTTATCCTCTATTTTGCTTTGACTTGTGTTATTCCATGTTCTATGTATACTATGTAATAGGATTTGAGACATTGACAGACAGAACCAAACGAAACTAAGTATGGATTTTGGCAATATGAGTAACTCAGTATATAAAGTATTTGAAGAAATCGAGTTTAAAGCGAAACTACTGGCTCAATACTGGAATAATTTTCACACGGAAATATCCCAGCACCTACCAGAGAGTTATCAGCCAGAAATTCAAGAACTATCCAACAACGATGAAGTGGATGATTTATTAGCATTTACAGAACAGTTGGTAGCTTATTTTCTAATTACTTTAACTATGGATTTTTTCAATGATTGAATCATTTAAACCCAAACTACAATCTTCATTATCTAATGTATTATTGGTATTTTTTATATGCTGGACAATATTTATGGGAGTGACAACATGGAAGATTCAGCATTCATGTCAGCCAATGATTAGACAATTAGATATATCTAAGTCTAATCAATGTATTCCAGATCCTATACCCAGCCCTAGACCAACGCCTACACCCAGTCCTATACCCAGTCCTATACCAACGCCTACACCCAGTCCCAGTCCTACACCAAACCCTATACCGGATGTTGTAGGAGTAGCTGTTGGTGGAGCAGCAATGACTGGTTTAGCAATAGTACAAGCTCCCGTTTTAGCTGTGGTAGCAGCAGGTATAGGAATTTGGTTTCTAGTCAGAACTACTATTAAATTAATAAATGGTAGTTGAAGCGATTTTCTAATTTAGATTTTGCCAATAGGAGTTGAATAAAATGGAATCACCACAAGATCAAGAAACATCAATAATTAATTCTACTGTTGTCAAAATTGTTGTTGTTGGAGTATTAGTTATAATTTTAATAGCAGTATTTTTTATTGCAACTAAAGGTAATGATATTTCTTTTTGCTTATTTAGTCCCAATTGTAATAAGCCAGTAGTAATAAATCCTCCGCCAGATCCAGTTGGTTTTGATGATTTACTGGCAGCAGGAGCAGGTGTAACAACAGCAGCAGTATTAACAGCAATTATTGATGCTCCTATAACTGTTGCCGTAGGAGTTGGAATTGCTATTTGGTGGATTGTCAACGCTTTACTTCATTAAATATTTAGAAAAAATTCATTCATTATTAGGTTATGAAAATCATAGAACTGAATAATATTTCCAAGTCATTTGGACGAGGCTCAGACGCGAAATCAGTATTAAATGGAATTAGTCTCACAATTAGCCAGGGAGAGTTTGTAGTTTTACGCGGAGTGAATGGTTCTGGTAAAACTACTTTACTCAATATTATTTTGGGTCTTCTGAAGCCTGATAGTGGAGAAGCAAAGCTTTTGGGAAGATCACCACAAGAAGCTGAGTCGAAAGCTAGTATTGGTGTAGTTCTGCAAAAAGTAAATGTTCCTAAACATCTCAAGGTTAAAGAATTAGTTAACCTGTTCCGCAGTTATTATCCAAATTCACTTTCTGTTGAAGAAATCCTGAATAAAGTTAATTTAGAAGGTAAACATGATGCCTGGGGTTATAAATTATCTGGAGGAGAAGAACAACGACTTTATTTTGCTCTTGCTTTAGCTGGTAATCCCAAACTATTAATTTTGGATGAACCAACCAGAAATTTAGATGAAGAAGGTTGTACGGATTTCTGGCATCAGGTCAAAAGCTGCGTTCAGGAGGGTATCACTATTCTTATGGTTACTAATAACCAATCTGATTGGCAAGAGCTTAATCATCTTGCTACTCGCTCTATCACTCTCAAAGATGGACAAATTAGTGAAGATAAGGATATTAACAAAAGGGAAGAATTAGCAAAATCATCAGAAATTAATGACAATAAAATTGATTGTTTACCCGGTAAAATCAATACTTTTAAGTCAATGCTGCTCAAACAGATTTGGGCTGAATCTCTACAGTTTGTGCGTAATCCTGGCTACTTGCTAGGTATTATATTATTTTCTTGCTTGATTGTATTTTTCCCACCTGATCAAACTTTAGGTAAATTAGGATTAATATTTTTTGCAGGAATTAATTTATTAACTTTTGCTATTGAGAGATTAGGAAAAATAATAGCATCTGAAAGAATCGAAGGTTGGCTAAAGCTGCTGAGAATTACTCCTCTTCCTCCTGTAATATATTTAAGTGCCAAAATTATTATGGCTCTGAGCATTTTAACAGTTAATCTGACTATTGTTCTTTCATTGGGCGCTTGGAAAATAGGAGTTGAGCAAAGTGTAGGACAATGGTTAATTATGTTTTTCAGTTTAATAATGGGAATAATTCCCTTTGCTATCTTTGGTTTAGCTCTTGGCTATTTGGTTAAACCAAAAAGTATTGATTCTATAGCGGCTCTATCTATTCCTATAGCTTTATTTAGCTGCGGTCTACCTCTACCTGTCCCTAAATTTGTACAAGATTTAATTTCATTTTCCCCTTTTTATCACTATGGCCAATTAGCAATGTGGTCAGCCGCGTTAGATTACGACCAGCATCTTTGGTTACATCTACTATGGTTATTATGGGTTGGATCTATATTTAGTTTGGTAGCACTTTGGGCATATAGACGTGACCAAGTGCTTCAGTAAGATTGAGGAGGTCAACTAGTATTTGGAAAAGTTTTAAATTAATTTACAGCCAACAGTTAAGTTAACAGTTAACAATCAACAATTACCAATCACCAACTACCAAACTTAGTTAAAATAATCAACTAACCTCAAAACAGAAATAAGCCGAAAACTCATGGCAGATCAAATGCAGTGGACAAATGCCCTATCAACCCGTCCTTCCTTAGAAGCGGCTATTACAGATGTCGTAGAACAAGCAATGGCATCTTTAACAGCACCAGCGGATTTAGGGCTGGTATTCATTTCTTCTGCCTTTATGAGTGAGTATTCCCGACTTTTGCCTTTATTGGCGGAAAAACTTTCTGTACCTGTATTAATTGGTTGTAGTGCTGGGGGTGTAATTGGCAGAAAACAGGCAGGAGAAACCGAAGAAATAGAAGCAGAACCCGCCCTGAGTCTGACTTTAGCCCATCTTCCCGGTGTCGAAATCCGACCTTTTCATATTGTCGCGGAAGAATTGCCAGATTCCGATAGTTCCCCCACAGCTTGGGTTGATTTGCTAGGTGTGCCACCTTCCGTAGTCCCCCAATTTATTCTCTTGTCTAGTCCCTTTGCTTCAGGAACGAATGATTTGTTGCAGGGTTTAGATTTTGCCTATCCAGGTTCTGTAGTAGTAGGAGGACAAGCCAGCAGCGGCTTTATGAATGGTCGCGTGGGTTTATTTTGTAATGATAAATTGTATCGGGAAGGTACGGTAGGCATAGCTTTAAGTGGCAATATCGTCTTAGATACTATTGTTGCCCAAGGATGTCGTCCCATTGGTGAACCGTTACAAGTCACTAAAGCGGAACGGAATATTATTGTTGAGTTAGATGAAAAAGTCCCGTTGGTAGTATTGCGAAACTTAATTAGTAGTTTAAGTGAAGAAGATCGAACATTAGCACAACATTCTTTATTTGTAGGTTTAGCAATGGACGAATTTCGGCTAAATCTAAATTCAGGGGATTTTTTAATTCGCAATATTTTAGGAGTAGATCCTAATGCTGGGGCGATCGCAATTGGCGATCGCATTCGTGCCGGTCAAAGGTTACAATTTCATCTGAGGGATGCCGAAGCATCAGCCGAAGATTTAGAAATTTTACTCCAAGAATATCAAAGTGAAAATGCCAGCGAACCCTCTCCCGTAGGCGCTTTAATGTTCACCTGTTTAGGACGAGGAACAGGACTTTATGGCAAACCTAATTTTGATTCTCAACTCTTTAGCCGTTACGTCCACGACATCCCAATGGGTGGCTTTTTCTGTGGTGGTGAAATCGGTCCAGTTAGCGGCAGAACTTTCTTACATGGTTATACTTCTGTATTTGCCATTTGTCGTTCTCTTGGGGAATAGGAGTAGGGGC
>NZ_VILB01000013.1:85990-185306 GCF_009712035.1 Anabaena sp. UHCC 0187
ACGGGGGCGCTACCCCTACATTAAATCCAAATCTTTTATATAATTAATTTTGCCTGCCTACTTATCTATTTACCAATTAAAAGCGTACTATGATTATCAATTAAAGCCGTATTCCCATCATTAACCGCACTATATTCTTCAATATAACGACGGACATGAATTGGAAAGTGTGGATATTCTAACATAGCATCGCCATCGGCAATAGTCGCCCAAAAATCCCGTAAACCGGGGGCTAGGGTTTGTGCCTGTGCTAGTGGTAAACTTAAAGGTGGTAAAGTCAATAATTTGAGGACAAAAGGATAAGAGCGATCGCCCATCCATTGCCGTGATAATGTTTGTAAGTTGGGAAAATCTGGAACTGATTCCACACGATGAGAAACAACTTGTAAAGATTCATTACCCAATTCATCGCGGTTAAATTCCAATACCCGATAAGGATGAGGATAGCTAACTAAAGAACCTGTGGTAATATCATATATTCCTTCTGCATAAGCCACATCTTGAACGTGCAAATGCCCTGTAAATACTAATTTAACTCCATATCTTTGTAACAATGTCCGCAGTTCTGGAGCATTTTCCAGCATATAACGATTTGCCATCGGATGATTTGATTGATTAGGTAAATGTTCAACCACATTGTGATGGATCATTACTAAAACCAATTCATTATCAATTGCTGCTAATTCCCGTTCTAACCACTGGAATTGTTGACTATCTAACCGTCCTATTTGCTGACCTTGATCATCAAATGAGTTAGAATTAAGACCGATTAACCTCACTCCTGGGAATATCTGCCGATTGTAATAATGTTGTTCAGGATTTTCATAACCAAATTGTTGGTAATAATGGGGAAAATCTGCAAAGCCAATTGATTGTTCATTAGCCATTAAAACAGGAACATCATGATTACCAGGAATAACATAAGATGGAAAAGGTAACTGGGATAACCTGTTTGCTAACCAACTGTGATTTGCTGCTTCACCATGTTGGGTTAAGTCTCCAGGGATCAAGATAAAATCTAAATCTAATTGGGTTAAATGTGCTAATACACTATCAAAAGCCGGAATACTCACTTCCACCAAATGAAACCGACTAGGGTGATTCCAGATTGTTTCAGGAAGCGCAATGTGTAAATCGCTAACGATAGCAAAACGAAAATTAAGTTTCATTGATTTTAAGAAAATGTTAAAAATGAAATTGCAAAAATTCTTATTCTCAAAGTATAACTCTCACTGTGTATACCTGTGTAGTAATATTTAGACTTAACAATATTTGTATACATTTGTTTAGAATTGTTGTTTTTTAGGAGAGTAAATTTTGTCACCTGTTCGAGTTCGTCAGCACGTTAACCCCCTTTCCAGTAAGTTTCAAACCCCAGCCGCTTCTCCAGAATGGGAAAAGATTTATATCCAACAAAACCTACCTTTACATTTAGATATTGGTTGTGCGAGGGGTAGATTTGTCCTCAAAATGGCACAAGTAGAACCAAATTGGAATTTTTTAGGTTTAGAAATTCGAGAACCGCTAGTAGTAGAAGCAAATAGAATCCGCGACGAAATGGAGTTAACAAATTTGCATTATATGTTTGCAAATGTGAATAATTCCCTGGATTCCTTATTATCAACATTACCTGTAGGAAGCTTACAAAAAGTTACAATTCAATTTCCTGATCCTTGGTTTAAAAATCGTCACGCAAAACGTCGAGTAGTACAACCGGAATTAGTCACAGAATTAGCAAAATATATAGCGGTGGGTGGAGAAGTTTTCCTCCAATCTGATATAGAATTTGTAGCAGTGGAAATGTGCGATCGCTTTGATGAAAACCCCACATTTGAGAAGCTGGGAACAACCACATGGTTAGCTGAAAACCCTCTTCCTGTCCCCACAGAACGAGAAATAGCAACTCAGAATAAAGGTGAACCAGTTTATCGGGCTTTATTTAGAAAACTGAAATCTGATATCCCCGAACTCTCAGATAAATTGTGATTAAATGGGAAGATTGGGAGAGGAAGTCGGGAATGTTTAAACTAACGAATTAAACCAGCCCGTTGAAAGATAGCATTAGGAGTAATTTCTAATCCTGGTAATATTTCATGGCTGATAATTTGATTTCCTCGAAAAGTTACAGGAAGAGAAGATGCTGTAAAAACAGTGATAGTTTGAGATATTGTATCTACTATCCAAACTAATAAAATCCCCGCTTGCAGATAATAAGTAGCTTTATCAATCATGTCTCCAAAAGTCTGACCAGGAGAAATAATTTCGATAACTAATTCTGGTGTTATAGGACAAGCTTCATCTTTAAGCCAGTCAGCAGAAAGACGGTTATAAGAAATGTATGTTAAATCAGGTACGGGTATCCAATTTTCTTGATTTCTGGTTAATTTGATTCCCCATTCCACAACAACACGACCTTGATCTTGCGCCCATGTAGATAATAGTATAAATAATGCTCCTGTCGTTGAGCCATGAAAAAATTTAGGAGACATTTGATCATTTTTATATTTAGGTACTGCTTCACCGTCAACAAACTCATAGGCAGTATCATTTTCGGGAAGTGCGAGAAATTCTTCGACAGTAAGCTGATTTTTTAGTTGAGTCATAGTTAGTTTTCAGGGATGAATATTCCCGACTTTTATGATAACTAAAGCTGGGGATCTTTGGGTTTGTGAGATCCCCTAATTTGTATTTTGACTGTGTTAATTCCTGCTTTCAAGGAAGTTTATATTTAATTTTAGTTATCAAAAAACAATCCTTGAAGAACAAATTAAGCACCACGTCTTAAGGATGCTTCTACTTGTTTGAATTCTGTATCTAAACGTTTTTTCAGCTTTTCAGGAACGGGACGATTAGGATAAGAACTGTAGTGTCCTGCAAGGGAGTTAAGGGCTGTTCGCATAGTTGTAAAAGAGCCAAGAGTCGCAACAGAGGTATTCCGCTGATAGCGAGCCGAAAAGTCATTGATTTTTTGACGGGCTTCTGCTTGGAGGGCGGCTTTATCAGGAGAATCTTGTGGTAATTCTAGGGCTTGTCTCAAAGTATTGACTACAGCTAAGGTATCTTGACGATAATCTCCAGTTAAACTATCTGGACTACCATTACAACCAACTAAGCCGATAACTAACACTAAAACTAGAGAAAGCAGACGCGACCAATAGCTTTTCATAAGCATTAAGTAAAAAAAACAAGTAAATCAAAATCCATCCTATCTTGAATCGGTATATGGGGGAAACAAGGCAAATCAACTCAAAATTGAAAATTCCAGAAAACTCTTACCCATTACCCATTACCCATTACCCAGTCCCCAGTCCCCAGTCCCCAGTCCCTAGTCCCCAATCCCCATTACCCGATATAAAGTATCCCGTTGTTGGTAAGGTCTTTCTAAAGATGCGATCGCACTTTGTAAAGTTTCCACTTCCATACAAGTACCACCTACAGCCCCGGCCATGGTGGTAATGTGTTCTTCCATTAATGTGCCACCGATGTCATTACAACCCCAATTTAAGGCTTCTTTAGCACCGTCTAGCCCTAATTTTACCCAGCTTGGTTGATGATTGGGGATATAATTTCCGAGGTAAATTCTGGCTATAGCCGTTAATAACAGGGAATCAGCGAGAACCGGTTGATCTCGTCCTACCCGTCTCCGTAAAGATTTGGGTGCTTCTTGTCCCACAAATGGTAAGACAATAAATTCGGTGATTCTCGCAGGATATCCTTTTTCGATGGCGGTTTGTTGGAGCGATCGCAATTTTTCTAAATGTCCAATTTGCTGTTCTGGGGTTTCAATATGCCCAGATAACATTGTGCTGGTAGTGGGTACACCTAATTGATGGGCTGTACTGACAATTTCTAGCCAAGTTGCGGTATCAATCTTTTCGGGACATAATACCCGTCTAACTTCATCATCTAAGACTTCTGCCGCTGTTCCGGGCATAGAACCGACACCAGCATCCCGCAAAGCTATAATTACATCAGTATAGGAAATTCCATCTAATCTGGCGATAAATTGGATTTCCTGGGGTGAAAAAGCGTGTAAATGTAAGTGAGGAAATTCGTCTTTGATGGTTTTTACCAGCTTGAGATAATACGGTAAAGACTTACCATTGATTTGCGCTTGTGGGTGTAATCCCCCTTGCATACAGATTTCTGTTGCACCTCGATGCACCGCATCCGTAGACTTTTCTAAAATTTGCGCCCAGTCTAACCAGTAAGCATCAGTATCACCATCATCTCGCCGGAATGCACAAAAACTACAATGCTGCTCACAAATGTTAGTAAAATTAATATTCCGATTAATTACGTAAGTGACCGTATTGCCAGCTTGTTTTTGCCGTAGTTGATTTGCTGTAAACTGAATTTGAGCGATCGCTTCTGGGTCAGTTTGTTTTAGTAAAAATACTCCATCATCAGGGGATATATTATACTCTGCCAAAGCCGATTGAAGAATAGATTCTAAAGTTATATTAGTCACAGGTCATTAAATATAAACGACTTATTTAAGTTTCATAATAAATTGAAATTTGTAACCTTTAAATATTATTTTGCTGATAAATATTTATCAATTGTTTCTATCATACCAAGAGTATTGTACTCTATGGATAGTTAACTTTTATATAGACGATTTAGCAATTTAAAATTTACTACTGATTTTATGAATATAAACTCATCCAATTCTTTGTTAGCAGTTCCTATTGGTGCATTGAGGATTTCTGAATTTACATCCAAAGAAATAGCCCAAAACAATCTCATTCTCCTATCTTTAGTAATTCCTACTTATAAAGAACGTGACAATATCAAGAATGTGGTCAATATATTAAGTGAGTTATTAGATAAGGCTATTCCTGGTAATTATGAACTTATTATAGTAGATGATGATAGCCCCGACCGGACTTGGGAAGTAGCACAATCTCTGATTTCAGATTATCCCCAATTACGGGTCATGCGTCGTCAAGAAGAACGGGGACTATCTTCAGCAGTAATACGTGGCTGGCAAGCGGCTACAGGGCGTATATTAGGCGTGATTGATGGCGATTTGCAGCATCCTCCAGAAGTATTAACACAACTGTTGCAGAAAATAGAAGAAGGGGCAGATTTAGCCTTAGCTAGTCGTCACCTAGACGGTGGTGGTGTCAGTAGTTGGAGTGTAATTAGACGCTTTTTGTCCCGTGGGGCCCAGGTCTTGGGATTGGTGATTTTACCAGGAGTATTGGGTAGAGTTACTGACCCAATGAGTGGTTATTTTATGGTGCGACGGAGTGCAATCTCTGGGGTAACACTTAATCCTGTAGGGTATAAAATTCTCCTGGAAGTCATTGGCCGGGGACAGGTAGGAGAAATTGCTGAAGCAGCTTATGTATTCCGTGAACGCACAGAAGGTGAAAGCAAAGTCACATGGAAGCAATATGTAGAGTATATTCAACACTTAATCCGCTTACGGATATCTACTGGTAGGTTAGGAAAAATTACTAGAAAAGTTAACTTTCCTGTTGGTCGGTTTCTCCGTTTTGGTGCAGTGGGATTTAGTGGCGTATTTGTGGATTTAACGATATTTCACGTCATGCGTACCGTGATTAATTTGGGTTTGACTCGCAGTACAATTCTCTCTGCCGAAGTAGCAATTCTCAATAATTTTCTTTGGAATGATTTGTGGACTTTTGGTGATATTTCCCGGAAACAGATAGGAAAGCGGCAGCGTTTTAAAAGATTCTTGAAATTTAATATGGTCTGTTTAGCTGGGATAATCATCCAAACCTTAGTAGTCAATTTTCTTTTTAATAGTTTGGGTATGAATCAGTATTTAGCTAAATTAGTAGCGATCGCAGTAGCCACAATTTGGAACTTTTGGGTTAACTTAAAACTAAGCTGGCGAGTAACTGAAGTCAAATAAAATTATCAGCAATTACCTATTTTCAAATAAATAACCTGGTAGTTATTCTCAACTACCAGGCTTTGAATTAATCAAAAATTATGTTACAAAAAAATTACAGAATACCCCAGAAGTGAAGAAAACCTTGACCAGAAAATAGTTCAATCAAAGCTGCTGCTGAAAAACCGATCATTGCTAAACGTCCGTTCCAGATTTCTGCTTCGGGTGTAAAACCCCAGCGCCAACCGTTGCGGTCTGTGGCTACAGGTGCGGTAGCTGTTTTTGTTGCATTAGTCATGGTTAGCACTCCAATTAGGATTTACTAAGCTTTATTGCCTTATGTAAATAAATATAACAAGTTTTTGCAAAAAAAAACATTTATTTATATTTTTTTTTCAACTATGTGTATATCAGTTGCAAATATTAGGCTTTTTCAAACAACGTGGTCTGGTTCTAAAGCACAAGGATAAGCAGAATCGCCTGTTTCTACCTGAATAGTAGAATGTTTGATTCCGAAATGGTGTTCAAGTTCCTGAGTAACTTCCCATAGAAAAGCATCACCAGGATAGCCTCCGGGCATGACTAAATGAACCGTGAGTGCTGTTTCTGTCGTACTCATAGCCCAAATATGAAGATCGTGGATTGTGGACACACCAGGACATTCAATTAAGTAATTTTTTACAGCCCTGGGTTCAATTCCTGCGGGTACGCCATCAAGTGCCAAATTTACGGAGTCTCGGAGTAAGTGCCACGTCCCAACCACGACAACAGCCACCAGCACCAAGCTAACTAATGGGTCAAGCCACAGCCAATTGGTAAATAAAATGGCAATTCCGGCTACCACAACTCCCAAGGATACCAAGGCATCAGCAGCCATGTGTAAAAATGCTCCCCGAATGTTTAAATCAGTTTTGCGTCCTGACATAAACATGAGTGCAGTAGCAGTATTAATGATAATACCGACCAGGGCAACACCAATAATAGTTTCTCCTGATACTGGAGCAGAATTATTGAAGCGGCGAATAGCTTCCCAGGCAATCGCACCCATAGACAAAAGCAGAACTACAGCATTTACTAGAGCAGCCAAAATTGAAGAAGCACGCAATCCATAGGTATAGCGGTGGCTGGGAGGACGACGGGCTAGGGAACTTGCACCCCAGGCTAGGAGGAGTCCCAAGACATCACTCAGGTTGTGACCCGCATCAGCAAACAAAGCCAGGGAGTGCGCTAAGTAGCCATAGGTTGCTTCAACAATGACAAATCCTATATTCAGTGCAGTCCCAATGGCAAAAGCCCGGCTAAATGTTGCTGGGGCATGACTATGATTGTGGTGTCCATGTTCGTGGTGATGATGATGGTCGTGTGTCATAGTGATGAATTGGGAGTAAAGAATGGATTATTTTCACTTATTAGCAAGTTACGAATCAAAAATAATCTGGTTTAATAAATTTTAAACATTCATCGCTTTTAAAGCTCGATTTATTAGTTTTACTCATTTTCTAACTTCTTTAGGATGCAAATTAATTGCTGTTTGCAGATTTTCAATTGCTTGTTCAAAATTACCTTTTAGGGGATTTATTGTACCAAGCTAGGTGATAATCTGGTTTAATTTGAATTGCTTTTTCATGAGACTGTAAAGCTTTTTCATACTGTTCTAATTTTTCAAAACAGTAACCCCCTCCTCGCTTGCGGGGAGGGGGTTGGGGGTGGGGTTCTTATACCTCACTCAAAACCCTACTCTACCTCCACCACACCGATAATCCTCTCATCCCTGTTGAGTTGACAGACACTTTCACCCTTACTATCCTTACTGAGATTAGGAACTGCATCTACCGATACACGAATAACTCGCTCCTTATTTGTCAGTAATGCAACTTCCGAACCTGGTTTTGCTGCTACCATAGCCGCTAAATTGTCGGTTTTATTATTAAATTTCACAAGTTGTACCCCTAAATCCCCCCGACTAGCCGCCCTCAACTGATTTGCTGGCATAATTTTGCCATATCCCTCTTCAGTCACTAGCAATAATTGGTGATCTTTGCTGACATTGACACAACCAACCATTTGCTGATTTTTCAAAAGCCGGAAAGCTTGTAACCCCATAGCAGCCCGACCCATGATCGGTAGTTGTTCATCATTAACGGGAAACCTTAACAAACGACCGCTAGAACTCGCCAAAATTAAATGTTCCCCGCTGTTAAGTAATTGGGTAAACGCTAACTCATCCTTATCTTTAAGCTTCAAAATTGTAATTCCTCTGCGGGAGAGATTCACAAATTCTGATAAAGATAGGCGTTTAATCCGTCCTTCCTTCGTTAACAAAACCATTTCCCCTGTTTCGGGTTTTTCTGGCAGCAAGAACCGGGTAATGATACCTTCCGTGTTACCTTGGGCGGTACTGGTAAGCATCGTAATCAATGGCGTTCCTCGCGCTGAACGTCCAGTAGTTAGAGGGATATCTCCCACGGTAATCGGATAGACTTTACCACCGCTAGTGAGGATTAACAGGTCTTTGTGAGTATTAGTTAATGCGGTTTGGATCAGGAAATCATGATCTAGCAGTCCGTTTTCCCCTTTTGTTTTTTTACCGTTGGGGGAAATCCGCCGCACATAACCCCGGTGAGTAACTTCTAAAATGGTTTCCTCTAGAGGTTGTTCCGGTTTAGGAGTGGGAATTTTCGCTGGGGAAGTTTCCTCTGTGGCTACTGCTGTTTTTTTAGATTTACCCTTATCTTCGGAAACTGGTTTTTCTGTAGTGTGAACTATTTTTGTGCGTCGCGGATCATTGTATTTACGTTTGAGAGTTCGCAAATCTTTTTTCAAAGCTTTGAGTAATTCCCGTCTGTCTTCCAGTAATGTCCGCAATAGGGTAATTTCCTGGTTAAGTTGGTCAAATTCCTGTTGTAAGTTTTGCTGTTCTAACCCAGTGAGACGACGTAATGGCATAGACAGAATGGCATCTGCTTGGACATCAGTTAAATCTAGCCGGCTACAAAGTGTCATCTTGGCGGTACTGCCATCGGGAGCTTGCCGTAAAATAGCAATGACATCATCCAAACTTGATAAGGCTTTTAGCAATCCTGCCAGGATATTTACCCGATTTTCCGCTTTTCCTAATTCGTAACTGTAGCGACGGTTGAGGGTATGTTCTCGGAACTTGAGAAATTCCTCTAATAGTTGTCGTAAGCTTAATTGGCGAGGTTGGCCATCAACTATAGCTAAGAGAATCGCGCCAAAGGTAGTTTGTAAAGCGGTTTGGTGATACAAATGCTGGAGCAATTCCTGGGGATTGGTATCGCGTTTGAGTTCAATAACTACGCGCATTCCCTCCCGATCACTCTCATCTCGAATGTCAGAAATTCCGTGTAACCGACCTTGATTGACTAAATCGGCGATTTTTTCAATCCAACCAGCCTTATTAACTTGAAAAGGCAGTTCTGTGACTATTAATGCTGTGCGGCGTTTAGTTCCCCTGGTAGCAGGAATTTCTTCCATGGTGACTATACCGCGCATGACAATACCACCTTTACCAGTGGTATAGGCTTCCCTGATGCCGCCATGATCAACAATTTCCCCACCAGTAGGAAAGTCGGGACCGGGAATTAATTGAAATAATTTTTCATCCGTTAAATCTGGGTTGTCAATTAAGGCAATTAAGCCATCAACGATTTCTCCCAAATTATGGGGGGGAATGTTTGTAGCCATCCCTACGGCAATTCCTGCACAACCATTCAGTAACAAAAATGGTAATTGAGCCGGGAGTACGGTTGGTTCTTGTTGGGAATTGTCGAAATTGCCAGTAAAATCCACAGTCTCTTCGGCAATTTCTGCCAACATTCCCTCATGTCCCACTGGTGCGAGACGGGTTTCTGTGTAACGCATGGCTGCCGGGGGGTCATTATCCACGCTACCAAAGTTACCATGTCCCCCCAGTAAGGGATAACGGCTAGAAAAGTCTTGGACTAACCGAACTAAAGCATCATAAACTGATTGATCACCGTGAGGATGATATTTACCGAGAACATCTCCCACCACACGGGCGCATTTTCGGTAAGGTCGGTCTGGCGTTAAACCCAGTTCGTGCATGGCATATAAAATCCGCCGATGTACTGGTTTTAACCCATCTCGAACATCTGGTAAAGCCCGCCCCACAATCACACTCATGGCATATTCTAGGTATGACCGTTGCATTTCGGTGTGCAGGGCGGTGGTGATGACCTGTCCCTTGGAGAGAAGGTTTAACTGTTTTGCCATGAGGTTTTTCCCTGAATTTTCACTACACAACAGCCGCTAGAAGATAACACGCTCTGAAATCACAGCATAACGGATCAAATAGAAATACTCACACAATCTTGATACTTACGAATATAAAAAGCAGTAGTATTATCCTTGATGTTATCTATGCTTATGGACTATTAAAAATACAATAGATATTGATCAGATGTTAGCCCTATTAGTATAAAGTCTCATGAAAACTGTTCTAATTGTCGAAGATGATTTAATTAATGCTCGCGTTTTTTCTAAAATTTTGACTAAACGCGGCGGTTTGGGGGTAAAACATACGGAAAATGTAGACGAGGTCATGGAAATTGCCCAAGCCCATGAAATTGACCTGATTTTAATGGATGTGTCTCTTTCCCGTAGTGTATACCAAGGTAAGTCCGTTGATGGTATCAAAATTACACAAATGTTAAAATCTGACCCCCAAACAGCCAACTTACCGATTATTTTAGTGACAGCACACGCTATGGAAGGGGATCGGGAGAATTTTTTGAAACAAAGCGGTGCTGATGGTTATATTTCTAAGCCTGTAGTTGATCATCAACAGTTTATTGACCAAATTATGGCTCTTTTACCACAAGAATAGTTGGGAAATTCAATTTTGGATTTTGGATTTTGAATTTTGGATTAAGGGAAATTCAATCTAAAATCTAAAATCTAAAATCCCCTCTTAAGGTGTTGGTGCTTCCTCCAGCGGCTGTGAAGCTGATTTAATTTCTGGTATTTCTAAGAATTTTTTAGTGTCTGCAAGTAAGCGTTCACCCCAAAGATTCTCTTTCAGAAAATCTAAATCGGCATAACGGGAATCTATGCGAAGTGCAGATACTCCCATCTGTAAACTTTTTTGTCTATCGCCTTTATTATAGGAAGCTACGGCTAAAGCTAATAGAGGTTCTGCTGCTTTTTTGTCAATACTAACTGCTGTTTGCCATTGCTGAATTGCTCCTCCCACATCACCCTGTTCGTATTTGATTAAACCAATATTGTTAATTGCTGGCCAAAACTTTTTATCTTGCTTGACTGCCAAATTAAATTGAGCGATCGCATCTGGAAATTTCTGTAACATAAAGTAAGCATTGCCCAAATCAAACAACCCCCCAGAATAATTGGGTTTTAATTTCAAACCCGCTTGATAATGGGTGATAGATGCTTGGTAATCTTTTTTTTGAAACTTGGCTGAACCCAAGGCAAACTGCACTTCAGGATTTTTGGGATTGAGGGTTTGGGCTTTGTTTAAGGACGTAACAGCTTGATCTAATTCTTTATTTTGTAAATACAAACTTCCTAGTAACCACCAGACTTTATCATTCTGCGGAGCTAGTTTAGCTGCCAACTGCGCCCTGATTAAAGCTGGTTCAACTTGCTGAAATTGAGCTAACTGAGCCGCTTCCTGCGCTAAATTTAAGCCCTGCTTCTCCAACTGTGCATTATCAATTTGCACAGTATGGGGGATGAATGCTTGAGCATGAGCAGCTTTGGGCAAACTCCATAAACTGATTGCTACTAACAGAGAAATTAACCGAATATGTTTTAGCACACTACCACCTCCTAGTTCAAATATGGGAATCTTATGGCTAATGCCACATTACGCTATCAGATAGCTTAACAAAATCAAAGGGATTGGTCATTGGTCATTAGTCAGTTGTCAGTTGTCAGTTGTCAGTTGTTAGTTGTTAGTTGTCAGTTGTCAGTGGGTGATTTTCTTCTGACTTCTCACTCCTGTTATCCGTCGGACATTGGGGGCTTTAGGGGCAGAATGACGGTGAAAGTAGTACCTTCACCCGGAGTGCTGGCTACTTGAATTTGTCCTTGATGATGTTCGATAATGGCTTGAGCGATCGCTAATCCTAATCCTGAACCAGTAGTTGTGGTTGTAGCCGTTTTCCCAGTTCTATGAGTCCGTGCTGGATCAACTCGATAAAAGCGGTCAAATAATTTTGGTAGCGCATCCGTGGGAATACCAATTCCCGTATCACTGACTTTAATTTGTAAATGAGAATTTGTGTAACGTATTCCTGTAACTCGATTTATACCCTCTATTCTTTCTAACTCCACTTTGATTACTCCTGCCGCTGGAGTATATTGCAAAGCATTACCAATCAAATTTGTAAATAATCTCACTAATTGCTCCCAATTTCCCATGAGAGTAAACCAGTTTTCTAGTAATTCGGGATTAACTTCTGTCAATGGAGAATCAACTAAATTCAAAACCAGATTAATTTGCTTTTCCCTAGCTACAAATTGTTGTTCTTCTACAACTTCCATTAATAAAGCATCAAGAGGACAAGATGAAAATAAATCTGTGCTAATTCCGCTATCTTGCCTAGCTAAAAATAGTAAATCATTAACTAGTTTTCCTAATCTTTGGGTAAGTCGTTCTACTACTTTTAATTGTTGTTTATATTGAACTGTATGGTTTTCCTCGGCAACTAAATCTAAATCAGCCAAGGCAATTTGGACATTAGTTTGAATTAACGCAATGGGACTTCTTAATTCATGGGAAGCATCAGCAGTAAATTGTTTTAAGCGTTGGTAAGATTCCCCTACCGGTTCCATGGCCTTTCCCGATAAAAACCAACCACTGGCCGCTACTGCCAATACCATTAAACTAATACCTAAAGCCAAATCAAAAATTAATTGTCGGCTAGGTTTTGTCACCTCAAACCAAGGATGACTTACTCGCAAATATCCTAAAACCTGTCTTCCTATTTCTATCCGTTTCGTAACTTGTCTCAATAACTGTGCAGATTCTCCCCATCCTCCCATGCCCTCTATTCGCACAGTTTCACCTGTATGATTAGTTTGAATAGGAATATCTAATCTTTCCGAAAAAGTTGACCATAGTAATTCACCATTAGGACTAAACCATTCTAAATCAATGCGATCATCTTCGGCATTTTCAGAATTATTAGGAAAACTAGCTGCTACATTTACTCGCAGTTGGGTAGGTTGAAATTTTATTGGTTCAATGACTAAAGAACGCTCGACAACTTCCACCACATGATATAGTGTATCGTCAATTCTTTCAATTAATGTACTGCGAACATATAAATATACTCCACTGGCAAATAGTAATAGTAAAATCGCAGTTATAGCCGTGTACCAAATTGCCAAACGGCGACGAGTAGATTGAAATAGGTAAATGGACATATAGGCTATCCTCCCCAAAATTTCTTCAACCAATTTTGACTAAATACTTGTTTTAAAGTTTTGCTAATTGTCCTAACTGTTATTTTTAAAGTCAATTTGGTATTTGAGCTTTTCCAAGGAGGAAATATTAGCATACTTCTAATAATTAATAGCAACCCCCAAGTATGTCCCCAAATATATCCTTGATGCCAGTAGCTATTAGCTAATGTTGCTAATGCTAATGCTTTTAGTTGTTGATCACCAGTTTCATCAGCGATCTCCATAGCCTGTTTAGATTTATAAATTGCTCTCTGGTGGTCTTTTAGACAGCCGTGGCAATAAGATAAATTGATTAAAATTATGCCTACACTGGATTTTTTACCAATTTCACTGTTGGTAATTAAGGCTAATTGAAAACAATTAATTGCCTCTTTATAGTCTTTTTTAGATATATAAATATATGCAGTACCCAAAGACGCTAGTATGTCAGCCTCTTGTTGTTTATTATTAATCTTACGAACAAGATTTAAGGCTTCCTCGAAGGAATTAATTGCATTCTGATAATCATTCAATAAGATATAGCTAGTACCTAAATTCCTTAATGTATTACAGTATTTATAATGGTTGTAACTGGTATTAATTATTTTTAGTTGTAATCGAATATATTCTATACCTTTATAAGGTTCTCCCATATTAATATAATTAGCTGCTATACCACCTAAAGCATCATATTCTATATCTTTATCACTAATTTCTTGTGCAACTGTTAACGCATCTACATGATATTTCATTGATAATTGATAATTATATGGTGGAAGAATATTGTAACTATATCCTAATCCATGTAGTGATTTTCCTTCTATTTTTCGATTATCAATTTCACGAGAAATTTTCAACTGTTCCTTATAGTGAGTAATTGCTTCTTTAGCTTTTTCTAGACAATAAGCATAAACCCAACCCAAACCACCGTGTGCTTGAGCTTCTGCTTTGCGGTTGTTGATTTTACGAGCAATTTCTAATTGTTTTTCATGGTAATCAATAGCAATCTGAGCTTTTCCTAAATAAGAATAAGCAGTACCTAAGCCATCTAACCAAAGACAATCTAAATCTAAATTAAGCTTCGTTAAAAGTCTGCTGTATATTTCAATTTGTTCATTGTGGTAGCCCCAAATACCTAATTGTTCATGTAGTTCTTTAGTATTGGTAATAGTTAGACGAATAAGTTTACAAGCTGTTTCCCATGCTTCTACTTCACAGAGATGGTGAAACACTTTCAGGTAATGTTTTACCTGTTCTAGGTTAGAAGCATTAAGTTTAGGTTTATACATTAACCAGTTTTTTATCGCCATGTAATGAGCAAATTCCCAAGGAGAGCTATCAGCTAATAGAGATGTTGCTGATTTGATGCCTAATTGAGATAACACTAATTCTCCAGATTGTGTGAAATCAATTGTTTCTAAAGGCTGTTGAGTTTTTAACTCTACTTTATTAAAGTTATTAGTCATACTTACTTTTCATTTTTTGACTTTTTAAGGTGTTCTAAAGCTACAGTACGAATTAAATTATGTTGTCTCAATAAATAATCATTATTGCTATCAATCATTTCTTCAATTAGATAACGATCACGTAATGTATTTAACACTCCATATTGATCTTCTTCTCCTAAACCTAAAGTTTCCAAAGTATTAAGATAAAAATTCTCTCCTACTGGACAGGAATAAACAGAGCCAAATATAAGCATAAAATAAGCATTTGGCACATCATTAGCTAGTCGTTTAAACGTCTTTTCAACGCGCTCTTTTACAGCCCTCTGTAAACTGCTAGTATATCTATCTAGCCTAATCTCATCATGATCTGACTTAACTTTTTCTTCTTCCTGACTTTGTTCAACTTTTTCTACTTCATGTCCATATTTTTTCCAGTAAGCTAAAATATTTCCATAAAAAGGATGACTGATTATTTCTCCGGTAATTACTCTCAATGCTAAGGGATGCCCTTCATAAGCAGCAC
This sequence comes from Anabaena sp. UHCC 0187, assembly GCF_009712035.1. GTDB lineage: Bacteria > Cyanobacteriota > Cyanobacteriia > Cyanobacteriales > Nostocaceae > Dolichospermum. The sequence goes on from NZ_VILB01000013.1 coordinate 101,277, forward strand.
CAATTCGTTTTAGATAGGTTATACTATCTGACTTATCTAAATTTGTACCAATATCTATCCCTGCTTGTTTAAAAAATTCTAATTGCTCTGGATCAGTAAATCCTTTGAGCGGTTTACAATCCCAATAAGTCGGATAACGCGAGCCAATAATATATAATTTGTTCGGTAAATCCTGAGAAGTAATGATAATTCTACTCTTCCAAGAGTTTGCAGACAGCAAATAATTAAAGAACTTCTCCCAATACTCATCGTGAAAATCACCATTTCCCTTGAGGATGAATTCCAAAGAGTCAATCACCAGCAAATAGGGATTATTTTCTAAGCGGCTAACTATCCAGTTGAACAATAGCTGTGAATTGTTGCGGTCTTCTGGTGTGAGTATTTCGCCCGAACCGGTGAGTATTAAAGCCGCTACACTTGCAAAATCTGTATTTTGGTAATGGTCAAAATTAATTTTAATAGATTTGGGGAAATTCCCTAGCAATTCTACTGCCAATCGGCCAGCAAAAGCAGTCTTACCAATACCGGTTATCCCAGTGAGTATTAATACTCGACAATCTCCCCGAAGTTTAGCAATTAGTGTAGCGATCGCACTTTCCCGACCTACAAAATGATTGTCAATGATAGGTGGGGGTGGTTGTAGATTCCACCTTCTCTCAAAAACCACTTTAAAATTTTCTTGGGTAACTTGTTCTCCTAATGCGGTTTCAGCACTTAGTATTTGCCATAGTTTGCTTCCCACCTTTTTGATGTAATCGTTACTATAGCCACTAAGTAATGCAATATTTTGATAAGTAAGTTCACGATTTAACCACAGTTTACGAATAATAAGAGTTTGAGGCGTGCTTAAAGGTTTATTTGTTTGTTGATGAACTAACCTATTTGCAAAGTTAATAGCGTCTTCTACATTCATGTCTGATTTCACACTGGGTAATCTAAGCTGTAGTTTATCTTATTTTTGAGTCCCAATGTTACTTAATATCACTTCAAGTTACTTGATATCACTTATTAGATTAATTCAACGCAACACTTTAAACCACTGACACACTGAATACACGGTATTAAACTTTAGACATAGAAAAAGGGAAAAATCAGTCAATTAAGAGACAAATCATGAACAAGTTTAATGTTCTTGTATTATTTACGATAGTTAGTACCTTTATTGGTTAAGCAATAAATAAAGGTAAAAATCATGGCTAATAAAGAATCATCAGACATTCACAATACTAACAATGCCGATCTCAAAGAACAGAAAATTGAATGTTCTTCCTGTCAAGGTACAGGGAGAATTCAACCTTACGGTTCACGAAGATCATCCAAATGTCAAAAATGCCAGGGAACAGGTTTTTGTTAAAGTCAAAATTGATCATTAAATTCAGAGATTAATGAACATGAAAAACACAAAACAAACTATCACAGTTCTACATCATTGGGAGATTTAGCTTGGAATGATGCTTATTATGCGCCCTACAACAGTTCATGGACATCTAATCCTGTTCCTAATGTGATTGAATCTGGTAATAAAATCGGTGATATTACCATGTTAAATAGTGCAGAATTAGCTGCTGCTGGATTTGATTTAAGTTCTTTAGGACAAAAAGGTTCTGAGACATTTGGCTTTAAATTTGCTAAATCTCTTTTACCTATTGGTCAATATCTTGCAACTTTGATTTTGGAATGTAATAATGATGCGATCGCTCTCAGAGGAGAAACAACTAAAATTATTGTAGAACCACCCAAAGAAGTACCAGAACCTTCTTCTATTTTCGGAATAATGACAACAGCTTTAATTTTGGTAGCGAATAAATTTAGTAAGCGTTATCAAATCAAATTTAGCAAACATAAAAATTAAATTCAGGGAAAATTAGATACAAATTTAGTCGGGGTAAAGCGCAATGCTCAACCCTTACTAATAAATATCCAGAAGTGTTTAATTTTGCAACAAAACTTTACAAATTTTGAGTTTCTCGCTGAGAATAGAGTCAGTAGCTGATAGAACTTAGTATCACCGACGATGCACAACTTGGCTAATCTCCTCAAAATCGTAACATTCAACACTTCTACTCAAAAAAATAATTATTTTTGATAAAAATAGCAATTACCAGTCAGATACAATATAATCGAGTACGGGTAAACCCTGCCCCTACAGGTTTTGCGATTTACTGACTGGATCTCACTCAAGTACATATCGCTATAAAAGCACTAAATTGAGAACTTATCAGATTTATATACCAAGAATAGTAAAAATCTATGCAGTAGCAATTAAGATATTTATATTCATGCTTTATAGGCAATATTTGCCTTAATCTAGGTGATCATGCCGAAACCAAAAAAAAATTCTGCTCCCATTAATCTGAGTGATCCACAATATTACATTAACCGTGAATTAAGTTGGCTAGAATTTAATAATCGGGTACTACATGAAGCTTGTGATCCCAGAACACCTCTGTTGGAAAGGCTGAAATTTTTGGCCATTTTTAGTTCCAATCTAGATGAGTTCTTTATGGTGCGAGTAGCAGCTTTAAAGCAACAGGTAGAAGCCACTGTTAATTTACTAACTCCCGATGGCCGCACACCAGAAAAACAGCTAGATGATATTCGTCTCCATCTAAATCCCCAACTCAAAAGACTGAATACAGAATTTGAGGAAGTGCTTCGACCACTGTTAGTACAACAGGGAATCTATATTCTCGATTATATAGAACTGAATCAAAAACAGCGAAATTACTTAGATAACTATTTTGAAGAACAGGTTTTTCCGGTTCTGACTCCCCTCGCTGTCGATCCTAGTCATCCCTTTCCCCACATTTCTAATCTCAGTTTAAATCTGGCAGTGGTGGTAAAAAATCCTGATACAGAAGAGGAATTTTTTGCCAGAGTCAAAGTTCCCAAAGTCTTACCAAGATTTTTGCCCATACCCCCAGAGTTGGGAATTCAGGAAGATGGTAAAATTGCTCACTGGACAGGAGTTCCCTTAGAACAAGCGATCGCTCATAACTTAGAATCCCTCTTTCCAGGGATGAATATTCAAGAATATCACCCCTTCCGCATTACCCGTGACGCTGATCTGGAATTGGAAGAAGACGAAGCCGATGATCTGTTATTAGCTATTGAACAGGAACTTCGTAAACGGCGTATGGGTGGAAATACCGTCAGGTTAGAAATTCGCTCCCAAACCCCTGCCTCAGTTCGTTCCCGTCTCTTACAGGATTTGGGATTAACCGAAAGCGATATTTACGAAGTTGATGGTCTTTTGGGACTCCGGGATTTAATGTATTTTATTGCATTACCATTACCAGAACTCAAAGATCACCCCCGTCAATCCGTCGTTCCTTTTCGCTTGCAACGGCTGAGAGAACCCTGTATTGATACTGATGTTCCTGAACTAGAAGAAGGAAAAGACTTCTTTTCTGTAATTCGAGAAAAAGATTTGCTAGTCCATCATCCCTATCAATCCTTCTCTGGTACAGTGGTGCGCTTTATTACTAATGCTGCCCATGATCCTCATGTCCTAGCGATTAAAATGACTCTTTACCGGACTTCTGGAGACTCACCCATAGTCAATGCTTTAATTGCTGCGGCGGAAAATGGTAAGCAAGTCTCGGTATTAGTAGAATTGAAAGCCCGGTTTGATGAAGAGAATAACATTTACTGGGCAAGACGGTTAGAAAGAGTTGGGGTTCATGTTGTCTATGGTTTAGTCGGCTTGAAAACCCATAGCAAAATTGTTCTGGTAGTGCGTCGGGAAAAAGACCGGATGCGCCGTTATGTACATATTGGCACTGGTAATTACAACCCAAAAACCGCACGACTCTATACAGATTTAGGTTTATTTAGTTGTCGGGAAGAATTGGGCGCAGATTTAACAGATGTGTTTAATTTCTTAACAGGCTACTCTCGCCAGAAAGCTTATCGAGAAATCATGGTAGCACCTGTGAATATGCGCGATCGCTTTCTGGAATTAATTCGGCGCGAAATTGAAAATGTCCACAATGGATTTTCCGGCCGCATAGTTGCCAAAATGAACGCCCTTGTTGATCCACAAATCATTTCTACACTATACGAAGCTTCCCGTGCAGGTGTACAAATTGACCTGATTATTCGGGGGATATGTTGTTTGCGTCCCGGAATACCAAATCTCAGCGAGAATATTCGCATCATCAGCATTATTGGCCGCTTTTTGGAACACTCCCGAATATTTTACTTCTACAACAATAGTCAAGAAGAAATATATATTGGTAGTGCGGACTGGATGCGTCGCAATTTAGATCGTCGAGTCGAAGTTATTACCCCCATTAAAGACCAAGATATTGCTAAAGACTTGCAAGAGATTTTAGGAATCATGTTGGCAGATAATCGTCATGCTTGGGAATTACAACCTGATGGTAGTTATATTCAAAGATGTCCTTGTGATAACTGTCCAGAAGCTAATTCGCAAAAAACTATTATGTCTATGGCATTACGCTCTGCTGGCATAAATTAAATTATCATTAGTTGCAGCAAAGGTGAATAATAACTTTAAATTCTGAACTTGAATTTACATACTCTTCTGTAAATTTTTCTTCAGTCAATAGATATATATAGCAATGTGATTTAATTTATAAATTTATTGTCTAGGGAGGTAACGGAAAATAAGGAAAACAAGGTACGAATATTTGTACCTATCTTATAAAAATCAAATGGAATTTCTATCCATTTTAAAATTTCAATAATCCATCGCCATCTCATTATGCAAAAAAATACTTTTTTAATGAATTTTCTGCATCAAAATCACTTTTTAGTAGCTAAAATTCACCCATAAGATAGAGTGAATCATTTCACTTGTACTCATAAAATATAAGAAATCATACCATTTTGGATGTTAGATTTTTCGGAAACAGGGATTGTCAAAGACTTACTAAATAACCTTGACAATTTTCTATCTGTCACAATCATTTTTCAAATTGGTATTATTTTATATTTATTATTTTCCTGGAATGTTAATGTTGTCCTGTGAGTCTTCTAACTTGCGTGTTTTAGTAGTTGATGATCATGAACTCACTCGTTTAAGCCTACAATTAGTTTTTTCTGTCCAAGAAAATATCCACGTTGTTGGTTTAGCTAGTAATGGTCAAGAAGCTATAGAAATGGTTCAATGCTATCAACCTGATGTGATCATTCTCGATTTACAAATGCCAATTATGGATGGTTGGTCAGCATCTCATTACATTAAAGCTATATCTCCAAATACTCAGATTCTGGCTTATTCCTCAGTAGATGAAGTGTCTTTTGGGCAAAATAAAACTAAGCATAATTTTGATAAAGTTTGCAAAAAAGATATTCCCACAAAGGAACTCATTGCTTTAGTCAGACAGTTAGGGCAGCGACTTGGATATTCTTCATTTCCAGAAGAAATATTTAAATCTGCCTAATAACAAATTTATGTAGGTTGGGTTGACCCTCGGAAACCCAACATCATTAATAATTTAAAAAGTGCAAATTAGATCAGGCAAAAGGCAATTGACAATTATCAATTACCTTTTTTCCTGTCTAAATTTAGATAACTAACAACTTAGGTTAATTATTTCCCGCTTCAGGAAGAGTGCGTTTAAATTCATCAATTAAATCATCTAATTCTTCCAAAGCTTGATTGACATCAACTCTTAAAGTCCCTAAGCTGGGTTGTTCTAATAAACTTAGTAACCGCTCACGTTTACCTTGAACAGTGCTAATTCGGTCTTTAATTGCCTGAATATCCATTTTTTTGCTTCCAATTTTGAAACACTTCAAATCTAAAGTTAACGCAAAAAGGAAAAATCTCCATATCCCCTTTCCCAATCTGTCACCAATCAGCGATGATAAGAAAAGATGAAAATAAATTATACTAAGCTTAAATTATGCTGGGCAAAATTTCTTTGGGAACACTTGGTTTAACAATAGGTAGTATACTCACCATCACAGGTTTTGTTGCCTACTTTGCGGATAACGCTACCCTCAATTTAGTGGGATTTTTCTATGGTTTTCCGCTATTACTGGGAGGTTTAGCCCTGAAAGCTAACGAACTTAAACCTATCCCCTTCAGCCAACCCACCACACCATCAATCCTCGAACTCAGAAAGCAACAGGCAACCGTCACACAGACTAAAATCCGCAAGGACATCACCCGGAACTGTTATGGGCAAAAAGCTCACCTAGATGTAGCCCTTGCTTACTTAGGTTTAAGTCCCACTGACGAAGAAAGACCAATAGTAACGGGTTTGCGAGAAACCGAAATCAACGGTGCTTATACCCTAATCCTAGAATTCGATTCACCACTAATCACCTTTGATACTTGGCAACAAAAACAAGAAAAAATGACTAAGTATTTTGGCCCTGGTGTGGAAGTGAGCATTAAACAACCCAGCGAAAACTACATCGAACTGTCTTTAATGAAGCAGTAGGGGCGGGGTTTCCCCGCCCATTTTGAGGGTTTCCCCGCCCATTTTAAAAATCATCAATCATCACTAACAGCGTACTCAATCAATAGAGACAGACGCTGACGCAGAGTTTCCAGTCCTAACCGCTGACTAGCAGAAATAAACACTGCTAAAGGAAACTCTTCCCTAGCCAAAGCCAGTGTTTCACTACTAACTTGATCAATTTTATTAAAAGCTACCAACGCCGGTCCTGGTGTAATCGGCATTTGCGCGAGTATATCCCGAACTGCGCGAATATGATTCAACCAAGCAGGATGAGATAAATCCACCAAATGCAATAAAGCATCCGCTTCTGTCACCTCTTCCAAAGTTGCCCGAAAAGCATCCATTAAAGATGCGGGTAACTCATGGATAAACCCTACAGTATCCGTCATCAAAGTTTCCTGGGGTGCGCCAGTTTCTGCATGAGGAATTATTAATCGTCGGGTTGTTGGGTCAAGGGTAGCAAACAGTTGGTCAGCCGTATATACTTCCGAATTGGTAAGGGCGTTGAGTAAGGTAGATTTACCAGCATTGGTATAACCTACCAATGCTACCGAGGGAACTTGTCGGTCTTGTCGTCTTTGACGTAAGCGACAACGATGAGCTTGTAATTGATTAACTTCATGTTGCAGTTGGGAAATCCGTTTTTGAATAGCCCGACGTTCTGTTTCTAGCTTGGTTTCACCAGGCCCCCTTGTGCCAATACCACCCCCTAATCTGGACATCCCCTCACCTTTGCCGGTCAGTCGTGGCAGCATATACCCTAATTGTGCCAGTTCCACCTGTAATTTACCTGCACCAGATTGAGCGCGTTGGGCAAAAATATCTAAAATTACTTCGGTGCGGTCAATTACTCTGACACCAATTTGTGCTTCTAAATTGCGAACTTGGGAGCGAGAAAGATCACGATCAAATACTACCAAATTAGCACCTAGAGTTTGCACAGCGATCGCCACTTCTTGGACTTTACCTTCACCAATCACTGTTTGGGGATGAATACGCGATCGCTTTTGTTGTAAGGTTTGTAAGACAACACCTCCAGCCGTATCCACTAATCGGCTCAATTCTACTATGATGTCCTGGAATTGTTGCGGCGTGATATTTTCTGTTAATACCCCCACAATTAACACCCGATCATGGTCTGCGTCTACTTTTTGAGCTACAAACTCCCGACTAAATTCCTCTTCCAAACCCTCCACTAAGTCTAGAAAATCCTGGTCGGCTAAAGCATCTAAGCTCAGAGGTGGTGATATGTGGGAATAAATCCCCCCATCTGGAATACTAATGCCAGAGGATTGAGTCGCAACTAACTGTCTGCTATTAGCTACCAGATGCGCTAAATAAGCTTCTTTCACGTACCCAGTTGAACCACCACCACGCTTTGTAAATCCTCCCCCAGTAATATTTAAAACTACTAAAGCATCCAATCTTTGTAAAGCCATCGCCGTCAAAGCCGCTTCATTTGGTGGTTCTGACTTGAGATTGGTAGATAAACAACGAATACCGCTCAAACGTTCTGCACCATAACGAGGCAGTTCTAGGGGCGGAATTTGGGTTTGACGCGGAGTACCTACACCCACTCGAATCACTTGTCCGCGACGGTTAATATAAGTACAAACAGGTTGATTAATTTCTGTACTAACTGCTGCCAAACGTTGAGCAAAATCAGTTGTAGTAATGTAATCACCTGATATCCGCTGGTGGTACAGCCGCTGGAGTTGTTTTAGCTGGCTGGACTTTAAACCTTGAACATTACCAAAGATAGTCTCTATAGGCGTTTATGACCAGTTACCTGGTTCCCCCTGAATCCTTACACTGTCTATTTTACAACAGCAATTGGTTAGTTGTCAGTTGTCAGTTGTCGGTTGTCAGTTGTCAGGTAAGAGTTTTTAAATTATTAATTAATTTTGAATTTGTTTGTAGTTATTATTTATAATGAGTGAAATTTATAGACTTGCAGGCGATTATAGATTTATAATTAACGATTGTGAGTTTTTTCAAAAAACATAAAAGTAATGAACGCGCAAGAAATTATCCGCTCAATTGAAGCGGAACAGATGAAATCTGATTTACCCGATATCTATGTCGGTGACACAGTCAAGGTAGGAGTCAAAATTCAGGAAGGCACTAAATTCCGTGTGCAACCTTACGAAGGTGTAGTTATAGCTAGACGCAATGGCGGCATCAACGAAACTATCACAGTCCGTAAGGTTTTCCAAGGTGTGGGTGTGGAACGAGTATTTTTACTCCATTCTCCCCTAGTTGAAAGCATTAAAGTAGTGCGTCGTGGTAAGGTTAGACGAGCTAAATTATACTACCTACGCAATCTCGTCGGCAAGGCAACCCGCATTAAACAAAGATTTGACCGCCCTCTATAATTCTCAATAGTGAATTAATAGACAAAACCCAGTCTGCAAGCGGCATCCGCCGCTAACTTGCCAAAAGAAAAAAAATAAGTTACAATTAGAATCGAAATTGCGTTAGACTATAAAAGTTCAGCGCAATGACTGTAACAAGAAAAGCTTGTGCGCTCTTAGTTCAGTTGGTAGAACGCAGGTCTCCAAAACCTGATGTCGGGGGTTCAAGTCCTCCAGGGCGCGCTGAAAAAAGAAAAATACTGCCCGAAGCAATAACGTCACTGCCAAGACAGCAGAAAACGTCAATTATTTCGGGTATAATTTTTTTAAAATATAGCTTGACTGTTGCCAGTTAATTGAGGCCGAAGCTGTAGACCTTGAGAAAATCACAGGGTTGGGCTATTTAAGAAACGGGGGTATAACGACTGTGGCCAAAAAAAATGAAGCAGAAATGCCAGAAACCGAAAATGGGTTTAACTTAAACAATTTTTTCCAAGGAACAAAGGAAGAACTTGAAAAAGTAATTTGGCCCAGTCGGAAACAGTTGGTGAGTGAATCAGCCGCTGTACTATTAATGGTTACACTCTCCGCATCTTTGATATATTTGGTCGATGGATTGTTCGCTTGGGCAGCAAAACAGGTGTTCTGATGACTTCTGCAACAGACGAACCACGCAACTCCGAGTTACAGTTAGAGGAAACACTCTTAACAGCGATTAAAGAAGCCCGCTGGTATGCAGTGCAAGTAGCCTCTGGCTGTGAGAAACGGGTAAAGACAAATTTAGAGCAACGTATCCAAACTTTTGATGTCGCTGACAAAATCATCCAAGTGGAAATTCCCCACACCCCAACGGTGAAAATCCGTAAGGATGGTAAACGTCTCCCATCAGAAGAAAAGGTTTTCCCTGGTTATGTGCTAGTCCGAATGGTGATGAGTGATGATACATGGCAGGTGGTAAGAAACACCTCCCACGTTATTAACTTTGTGGGCGCAGAGCAAAAGCGTGGAAGCGGCAGAGGCCGTGGTCACGTGAAGCCAGTTCCCCTGAATCCTTCGGAAGTTGAACGCATATTCAAACAAGCCTTGGAACAAGAGCCAGTAGTCAAAATTGATATGGCTACAGGTGATAAGATAGTTGTGCTTTCTGGTCCATTTAAGGATTTTGAGGGCGAGGTGATTGAAGTTTCCCCAGAACGGAGTAAACTAAAAGCTCTACTCTCTATCTTTGGACGAGATACACCAGTAGAATTGGAATTTAACCAGGTTCAAAAACAGAGCTAATTACAAATGGCGAAGAAAGTAGTAGCGGTCATTAAATTGGCCCTGAATGCTGGGAAAGCCAACCCAGCACCACCAGTTGGTCCCGCATTGGGTCAACATGGTGTGAACATCATGATGTTCTGCAAAGAGTACAATGCCAAAACAGCAGACCAAGCTGGAATGGTAATACCTGTAGAAATTTCTGTTTATGAAGATAGAAGTTTTACATTTGTACTCAAAACCCCACCAGCATCAGTGTTGATTCGCAAGGCAGCGAAGATTGAACGAGGCTCAAATGAACCCAACAAAAAGAAAGTTGGTAGCATTAGCAGAACGCAATTACGCGAAATTGCTCAAACCAAGCTTCCTGACCTCAACGCTAATGATATTGATGCAGCCATGAATATCGTGGAAGGAACTGCTAAAAATATGGGCGTAACAATCACAGATTAGGTGACAGGTGACAGTAAATAACAACTGACAACTGACCAATAACAAAATTTTATCGGGGGAGAAGCACGACTTCGAGATTACCCCAGGAGAAAAAAATGGCAAAAAAAGTATCACGCCGCTTACAGGCGTTACTAGAAAAAGTAGAAGATAGGGATTATACACCCTTAGAAGCATTAGCTCTGTTAAAAGAAACAGCAACCGCTAAATTTGCGGAAGCGGCTGAAGCTCATATCCGTTTAGGTATTGACCCTAAATATACAGACCAACAGTTGCGGACAACGGTAGCACTACCCAAAGGCACAGGACAGATAATTCGGGTAGCAGTTATCGCCAGAGGTGAAAAAGTCACAGAAGCAACTAATGCTGGTGCTGATATAGCTGGTTCTGAAGAACTCATTGAAGATATTCAGAAAGGCATGATGGACTTTGATAAGCTGATTGCTACACCAGATGTGATGCCACAGGTAGCAAAGCTTGGTAAATTATTAGGGCCACGGGGTTTAATGCCTTCACCCAAAGGTGGAACAGTGACATTTGATGTTGCTAGTGCGATCGCTGAATTCAAAGCTGGTAAATTAGAATATCGGGCTGATCGGACTGGGATTGTCCATGTTATGTTTGGTAAGACTGCTTTTTCATCTGAAGATTTATTAACAAATCTGAAAGCATTACAAGAGTCAATTGACCGTAACCGTCCTTCAGGTGCGAAGGGTCGTTATTGGCGGTCATTGTACATATCCTCGACAATGGGCCCATCAATTTCTATTGACATAAGCGCCCTAAGAGAGTTAAAACTAACTGACGCTGCATAGTTTGGTAATGGGTAATTGGTAATTACTGATTATATTCATCTATTACCAATGACCAAAATTAAATAGGCAAGGCCGGAGACAGCAGGTGCTAATAGCTTAATACCCTGCCGAGGTTGTAATTTTAACCGTCTGAAGTTTGAACAGTGAAACTGTGACAACTACAGCATTAAAAATACCACTTTGAAACCCTGGCTAAGTTAGCTGGGGTTAATTGTTTTCGGTAAATCAGTAAAAAGGTGACAGGTAACGGGTGATAGGTGACAGGTGACAGGAAATAGAGTAACAACTAACAACTGACCACTGACCACTGACCACTGACCACTGACCACTGACATTGGAGGTGAGATAAGTATGGGAAGAACGTTAGAAAACAAAAAAGAAATAGTTGCTGATCTTAAAGTTTCTTTGAGTGAATCAACTTTAGCACTGGTAATTGATTATCAGGGGCTAACAGTTGCTGAAATCACAGATTTACGTCGGCAACTCCGTCCTAGTGGTGCTATCTGTAAGGTGACAAAAAACACCTTTATGGGCATCGCTATTAAGGATCAGGAACAATGGCAGCCAATGTCAGAATTACTTAACGGTTCTTCTGCATTTTTGCTAGTTAAAGAAGATTTATCTGCGATCAAAGCTTACCAAGCATTCCAAAAAGCCACCAAGAAATCAGAAATTCGCGGTGGTGTCATGGAAGGTCGTGTCCTGAGTGAAGCTGATGTCAAGGCTCTAGGAGACTTGCCATCTAAGGAACAACTCATGGCTCAAATTGCTGGTGCTATCAACGGTGTGGCTACCAAGCTGGCTGTTGGTATCAACGAAGTTCCCAGTTCCTTGGCTCGCGCTTTGCAAGCTGTCGCTGAAAAAGAAAATAGCGATAGTTCTGAAAGTGCTGCTGAATTAGCGGTAGTTAGTGAAGATTAATCACTGACAACTCACAACTAAAAAACTAACAAATCAAAAATTCTTTAGGAGTTATATCCATGTCTGCTGCAACCGAACAAATTTTAGACCAGTTGAAATCTTTGACCTTATTAGAAGCTTCTGAATTAGTTAAGCAAATCGAAGAAGCCTTTGGTGTTAGTGCTGCTGCTACTGGTGGTGGCATGATGATGATGGCTGCTCCTGGTGCTGCTGCTGCTGAAGCAGTAGAAGAGAAGACCGAATTTGATGCAATTTTGGATTCCGTACCAGCAGACAAGAAGATTGCTGTACTGAAAATCGTTCGTGAAATCACAGGTCTAGGTCTGAAAGAAGCTAAGGACTTGGTAGAAGCCGCTCCTAAAGCAGTTAAAGAAGCTGTAACTAAGGAAGCTGCTGAGGATATCAAGAAGCGGATTGAAGAAGCTGGTGGTAAGGTAACAGTTAAGTAATTGTTATTAGGTGATTGGTGATTGGTGATTGGTGATTGGTGATTGGTGATTGGGAAGAATTTTTACCCAGTCCCCAGTCCCCATTATCATCGCTTCAAAACTGGTAGTAAATATTGAGTTAGTGTGAAAGCATCAACTCCTAATTCTGTTCTCGTTTGTGCTGCTAAAATTCCTGCTTGGGAATGCCACCAAGCCGCAGTTGCGACTATATCTTCTATAACAATTTCTTTATTCATAATTTGCGCTAATAGTCCACCTAATAAACCAGTTAATACATCTCCGCTGCCTCCACGGGCTAATGCCGGGGTGCTTTCGGGATTTATCCAAACACCACCTTGAGGATTAGAGATAGCCGTTCTTGCCCCTTTTAATAGGACTACAGCCCCACTTTCTTGGGCTGCTGTTTGTACGGCTTTGATTCTATCTGTGTGGTCAATATTCGGAAATAACCGCTGAAATTCTCCAGTATGGGGTGTGAGTACGGTGGATGATTTCCGTTGTTTCAAGGTGGGGATAGTTCCTAATTGTGCCAAAATATTTAAGGCATCAGCATCAAGAATTAGGGGACATTCACATTTAATTATTTCGGGAATAATAGATATATTATCTTTAGTTAAACCAGGTCCGCAAGCGATTGTCGTAAATGAATTTAAATCTGTATTTTCTGGTAATTGTAAATTAGCAATTGCTCCTGTTTCGGTTTCGGGACAACCAATAATTAAGGCTTCTGGTAACTGGGAAACTAACAACATTTTCAGAGATTCTGGGACAGCAATTGATAGCATTCCTATACCAGAAGCTCGCGCACCTAAACCTGTTAAAATTGCTCCACCGGCATAACGTTGAGAACCACAAATTAATAGTAAATGTCCTTGTTTGTATTTGTGGGTAATGAGAGGACGAGGTAAAGGTAAAGTTGATAATGCTGTGGTTTTAGTAATACGTTTGATTTTGGGAATATCACCGATAACAGCATGAATATCTGCTAAAGGAATATCAAAGTCAATTAATTCAACTTTACCAACATAAGGTAATGCTTGTTCTTGTAATAAACCTTGTTTCCATAAACCCAAGCAAAATGTATAATTTGCCTGAATAGCTGTTCCTAAAACTTCTCCTGTATCTGTATGTAAACCCGAAGGTATATCAATACTAATAATAGGTTGATTTTTGCCATTAAAATAATTAATTGCCCCAGCGATAGAATCAGTAATTTCTCTTTCTAATCCAAAGCCAAATAAACCATCAATTAAAAAATCATAACTTGGTAATTGGGAAAGTTCTTGATAACAGGGAATTCCTAAATTTTGAATATATTGAAAATGCTGGGAAGTTAATTCTTTTAACTTAGCAAAAGGTTGATAAATCCAAACTTCATAACCTCGAAAATGTAATTCACGGGCTACTACTAAAGCATCTCCTCCATTATGACCAGGACCAACTAAAATTCCCACACATTTTCCTGGGGAAATAATAGCCTGTAAGCGGTGGAAAATTAATCCTGCTACCTTTTCCATTAAAGCTGCTACAGGCATTCCCGCACTAAATATCCTGGTTTCAATCTCCCGCATTTGGGTTGCGGTAACAACAAATTGTTCTTTAGTCATTAGTCATTAGTCATTAGTCATTAGTCATTAGTCATTAGTCATTAGTCATTAGTCATTAGTCATTAGTCATTAGTCAGTTGTCAGTTGTCAGTTGTCAGTTGTCAGGATAAAGACAAATATTTTCTCCAATTACCAATTACCTTATTTTCCATAATAAACTCTAGCATTGCCATAACCTGAATTTTTTAAATAGCTATTCCATTGTTCTGCTTCTAATTTATCGCTAAAAGGGCCTACAGCTATATGCGGTCCTCTTGGTTGATTTCTCCTAAATACATTAATGTTTATGTTAACCTTCTGACGAATTTCTGTACCCAAAGAACGTAAATTATTAGCATTGCCAGGAATAACTATATAGTAATATTTACTTCTTTGCTCTTGAAAGTTATTTGTATAGTTCTGCGGATTATATACAGTGCTATTATCAATTATTACTTGTGGGGAAGAACTAGTTACTTCTATATTATTAGAATTAACAATTCTCGCGCCAGGAATACCATTGAACTCCAATTCTCTTACCCGTCTTTGAGCATTGGATTGTCCATTAAAAACGCCAGATTGAATAACATTACGTCCATTATAATTGCGAATATATGCACTACTTTCAATCTGGCGAACTTGTTGTAACATTTGGGAATTACTGCTATCAACATAAACAAAATAACGATCAAAATCTGGGTTATTTTGACTATATTTTCTGCCCTGAGAAGGCTGATTATATTGATTAAATTCCACTGATTGGATTTGTTGTAACTCTGTTAATGGCTGCTGAGTGGCGGAAATATCATAGAGATATGGCAGTGTTGCTTGTGCCAAGAATAGATTATTTTCAGGTATTTGAGCCTGAACTGGAATATATTCTGACATTAGCACCCAACATCCACTCACAAGCAAGGAAAATATGGGAAAAGGAGTAAAGTGATTTATTCTTAAATTAGGCATATTTGTCCCCAGTTTTGGCAAAAGTTTTTTACTAGCTATTATTGTAATCAGTTAATTGAACATTACGAATATATAATCAGAACCCAAAAAGGAAAATTCCTGACTATTCAGGCTGGATGCGTATGTGTGCTACAATTGGACAGTCTTGCACCTTGTGGTCAGATAAAAAACATCGTTGTCGCAAAAATAAGCCGCAAGCACTTTGAAAAGTGTGAATTATGAAAAAAGTTGTCGTTGGTCTTTCTGGTGGAGTTGATAGTTCTGTAGCCGCTGCTATTCTACATAATCAGGGGTATGATGTAATTGGTTTAACCCTTTGGCTGATGAAAGGCAAGGGGCAATGTTGCTCTGAAGGAATGATTGACGCGGCTGATATTTGTGAACAATTGGGCATTCCCCATGAAATTGTGGATATTCGGGATGTCTTTCAAACAGAAATTATTGACTTTTTGGTAACTGGCTACAGTGTGGGAATTACGCCGTTGCCTTGTTCCCAATGTAACAAAACGGTGAAATTTGGTCCAATGGTGGAATATGCACGGGAAAAATTGGCATCAACAAAAATCGCCACAGGTCATTATGCCCAAATTTGTTACGACGGGGCTACTAATCGTTACCAATTGTTACGAGCAGTTGATCGCAACAAAGATCAATCTTATTTCCTCTATGACTTATCCCAAGACTTATTAGGGGCGACAATTTTTCCCCTGGGTGAACTAAATAAAACCGATACTCGCAGAATTGCTACTGAATACAATTTAAAAACCGCCGATAAACCAGAAAGTCAAGATTTATGCTTGGTGGAAAGTAACGGTTCCATGCGGGCATTTTTAGATAAATATTTAGCTCCCAAACCCGGTGATATTGTTGATGAAACGGGTAAAGTCTTGGGACAACATGATGGTGTTCATCATTACACCATTGGTCAGCGAAAAGGCTTAGGAATTGCTGCGGCTGAACCCTTGTATGTGATTGAACTGGATGCAGCTAATAACAGGGTAGTTGTAGGCGATCGCACCAAAGGAACTCAATCAGAATGTACAGTAAACCGGATAAATTGGGTTTCCATTGCTGAACCCGTTACCCCCATTCGTGCAGAAGTGCAAATTCGTTATCGTTCTCAACCCGTACCCGTGACAGTAATTCCCTTAGCAGATTCCCGCGTCCGGTTAGTATTTGATGAACCTCAGTTCAGTATCACACCTGGACAAGCTGCGGTTTGGTACGACGGAGACAAGGTATTAGGTGGGGGAATTATTGAACAATTTAGTTAAGTTTGCTCGTATTCCTACTTACTAATTAGCAATTTGTGTTATTAGTTGAAAAGCAGATCATGGTAAATGTACTAGGGCATCTCCAAAAATCCGTATGAAAAAACAACTTTTAACAGCAGGGTTTGTTCTCCTGTCTTTCATGTTACCCGTGAAAGCTTCCGCCGCTAATTTTACGCAAATTTATGCTTTCGGTGACAGCCTTGTTGATAATGGTAATGTGTTGGCAGCAGCTACAGCCGCTGATGTCCCTTTTCCGCCATATTACTATCAAGGACGATTTTCCAATGGTCCTGTGTGGACGGAATATTTAGCCCAGGATATGGGTGTACAACTCAATAATTTAGCTTTCGGTGGTGCTACTACAGGTACTAATAATACAATATCACCCGCATTTCCAGGACTAACTCAGGAAATTCAAGGTTTTGTAGCAACTAATCCATCTGTTGATAATCAGGCGCTATATATAATATCAGCCGGTGCTAATGATTATTTGAATGTTACTGATTTTAGCCAAGCAATTAATAATGCAGTTAGTAATTTAGCAAATGCAATAATATCTTTATCTGCTGTCGGTGCTAAAAACTTCTTAATAGCTAATTTACCTAACTTGGGAGGTATTCCTGCTAATAATCAGACTTCCATAGTTAATGATCTCAACTTTTTAACTGGAATTCATAATTCAGCTTTGAGTCAAACTGTCAACGGTTTGAGTCAGCTACAGCCAAACCTCAATATCAAAGTTTTCGATGTTAATTCTCTTGTCAGTCAGATTATAGCATCACCAGGAAAATTCGGTTTCACAAATGTCACTGATGCTTGTCTAAACATTGTTGCACAAACTATTTGTTCTAACCCCAATGAATATTTATTTTGGGATGACTTGCATCCTACAAGTTATGCTCATAGTATAGTTGCCAGATCAGCACAAGCAACTATTCCTGAACCTTCAACAACTTTAAGTTTGTTAGGAATTGCGGCTTTAAGTGCAACAGGAGTTATCAAACGCAAACGCAAGACATTTAATCCAGAAAATCTGGTTCTTGCCGGACAATCATCTCATACAAAGGTTGAAAACTAAACCAACCCAACTCATGAGAACCAACTTGACTATGAGCTATTTTCGCATATTCTGGCTTAATCGGGCTAGGTTCTCCGGCCGCTTCTGCTAATAGTTGGGATTGACAAGAACGCTCCATTGTGATAAACCACCAAGCAGCCTCATCAATAGTATTACCGACAGTCAGTAAGCCGTGATTTTTGAGAATGACGGCTTTATTTTTCCCCAAAGTTTGAGCAATGCGCTTACCTTCTTGGGTATCTAAAACAACACCTGTATAATCAATAAATATACTATGGTCTTGGTAAAAAGCACAAGCATCTTGGGTGAGAGGGTCAAGGAGACGGCCAAGACTCGACCAGCTTTTACCATAGATAGAATGGGCGTGGGCAGCGGCTACTGCGTCAGGACGGGCGGCATGAACTTGAGAATGAATGGCAAAAGCTGCGCGATTTACTGGAAGATTACCGTAAATTACATCACCTTGCTGATTAACTAAAATTAGGTCACTAACTCGAATTAAACCAAAGTGCATTCCAAAGGGATTTACCCAAAAATGTTCGGGGTTTTCGGGGTCACGGGCTGTAATGTGTCCAGCGACACCTTCATCAAATCCAAATCGGGAAAATAGCCGTAATGCTGCTGCTAGTCGCTGTTGACGGTGCAATCTTTCTGCGGTAATTGAAGTGAAAGTGGGAATTTGGGGAATATTTGGCTTTTCTATGGGTTTTTCTATCATATAAAAATCCGATTTATAGGTTATTCTAGCAAATTACCCAAATTAGAAAAGAAAAACCGCAAAATATTACATTTCACGGTTTTAAGTATGGTGTGAGGAGTTAAACTCTCTATCATCATAGAGTATTAGCCCGATAAAAATGCTCTCGTAACAGTTTTAGTAACAAGATTTTTTATTTCTTACTTTTTACTTATAATTACCAACGCAAATTATACCATTTGTGAGATTTTTGATCTTACTAACATGATTAATTATCCTAAAAAATAGCCATAAAAAAATAAAAACCGTGAAAAAACAAATTCACGGCTTAATAAAAATGTGGTGTGAGGAGACTTAACTCTCACTTCATCATACTTCACCTGACAATTAGAACTTCAATTACCCCAAATTTCTTTACAAGATAGTTATTTGATGACATATATATTTTCTTAATCTTTGTTAATTTATACTAATAGCACCACCACAACTAGAACCACAACCCGCAGTACAACCATAGCAATATTCAGCAGTTTGGATTTCATAAATTATATCTAAACTACCAACTTCTAACAATTTGCTCACAGTCAACTTTTCACCATTGCTAGTTTTTGCAGGTAAATTCATCATTTGGTTAAAGTCACAATCATAAATATTCCCTAAATAATCAATAGAAAGTTGCTCACGACACATTAAACCATCAATTGTATTTGCATTAAAGTGAGACTCTAAAAAATGCAAATAGCTAGAATAAAGCTGTTTTCGTTCTAAATGAAACTTTGTTCTTCCCACAGGTATATTAGTAATTGTGAAAAGATGATTAAATCGAATATCAAACTTTTCCACCAAAAAGGTTTTATAAGCCTTTTCTAAATTTTCCTGTGCAGGAGTTAAAGAAAAATCCTCACCATTTGGTAATGGAGGATTATACACCAAATCTAAAACTAAATCTGGGTTTTGACCATAACCAATTTTATTTAACCATTGTAAAGCTTTAATTGATTGATCAAAAACACCATCTCCTCGCATTTTATCCACATTATCTGCCAAATAACAGGGAAGAGAAGCAACAATCTTCACTTGATGTTGAGCAAAGAAATCTGGTAAATCTTCAAATCCCTCCACAAAATAAATTGTCAGATTTGATCTCACAATTACCTGTTTACTTGCCTTTCTAGCAGCTTCTACCAATGGCTTAAATCCATAATTCATTTCTGGAGCGCCACCAGTTAAATCAACAGTTTTGATTTCTGGAAACCTCTCAATTAACGTAATTAACTGTTGACATATTTCCGGTGTTAGTTCCTCAGTTCTCTTGGGACTAGCCTCTACATGGCAATGGTTACAGGCTAAATTACAACGTTTTCCCAAATTAATTTGTAAAACGTTAATTTCTTTTTTTGTTAAAGGTGAATTTAGCTGCTGATGAAAAGGTGTAATTGCTGTTTGTAACATAATAGATATAAATATCTCTTCCTCTCTGTGTCCTCTGCGCCTCTGCGGTGATGCCTCCGGCACGCTGCGCGAACGATAAAAAAATCAACAACATCCCCCACCATCATAATACCATGTAGAATCAGTAATAAAAATTTCTTCGGAATTTGAATTTGCTAAATTACCCGCTGTTTTATCACAAACCGCTGCAGGAATTCCTCTTTGTAAAATATGTCCAGCATGATCATCAAAAAATGCTTCCTTACCCGCATAAATCGCTGTTTTACCAGTGAAGATACAAGCACCGTCGGGGGGAATATCCACTTTAAAAGCCACAGAATCCAGACTTTCTAAAAGCAGATTTTCTGCTAATTGATAATTGTGTTTATCTAATAACCGATAAGGACGACGAGCGCGAATTTCAATTTGTCCAAAACCAGCATTAATAATTAGGTTAGTATACTCTTGATATGTGAGTGCGCCAGATAAACACAAAGCGCGTAAATGTTCATTTTGTTGTAAATGAGCAGGAATTGGACTTGTAGCAATTGGGTCACTCATCTGCAAGCGTCCACCTGGTTTCAATACCCGATATGCTTCCTTTAAAGCGCGAGTTAAATCTGCTGGTTCAAAAATATTAAACAGGCAATTTTGCGCTACTACATCTACAGAAGCATCCGCCACAGGTAAATTAAAAGCATCTCCCGGATGAATCTCGACAAAGCTCGTATCAAACCAAGGATTTTCCTTTGCAGCAATTTGTAAATTACGTGTTGCAGCTTCTCTCATGGCTTCCACAGGTTCAACAGCAATAATCGCACCAGGGCGACGAGAAAAATAAGCAAATTGCAAAGCTTCTAAACCACCACCAACACCAACATATAAAACTGTAGGTTCATTATTAAGTTCATTATGATGAACTGTAGTTCCACAACCATAGTTCATTTCCTGCATAGCCAGAGGAATTTTCAGCCCTGGTAATTGTAAAGGTGTACTTTGGACACAACAAAGACCTATTTCTGGTGTTTGGGCAACTTGGCTGTAAAATTGGGCTGCGGTTTCTAAATATGTCATAATCTTAACTTAGGGTTTCTGCCTTGACTTTTAATATCAAAAAGAGTATTATACATAACTAATAGAAGGGGAGTAGCTGCTGACAGTAAAATAAAATTTTCTGTTCAGTATATCTAAGTCAACATACTGGTGATGAACCTGGTTTAGATAGCGAATAAATAAAGTATTTGAAAGCGAGACCTTCACTGACTACACATTTAACTATGTGGAGTTCAGTGAGGTTTGATTGCTCTCATTGATACTCCACACAGGTAAAAAATCCTTTAGGAGTTTGAGAGAGTGTTAACAGCTTTTACCGCAGGTTTATTACTAATTACCATTTCCGAACTAGGTGATAAAACATTTTTTATTGCTGTAATATTGTCCATGCACCACTCGCGGCGCTTGGTATTTGCTGGTGTGGTGGCTGCTTTGGCGGCTATGACTGTCTTATCTGTAACGTTTGGGCAGGTATTATCTTTTTTGCCAAAAATCTATATTCATTATGCCGAAATAGTTTTGTTTATTGCCTTTGGTTTGAAGTTAATTTATGATGCCAATAAAATGGCTGTATCTGCTACGGAAGAAGTCGCAGAAGAGGCACAAGAGGCTGTAGAAAAAGCAGATTTAGATAATTCCCAGCAAAAAAGCGTTTGGTCAATTTTACTGAAATCCTTCGTATTAACATTTATAGCAGAATGGGGCGATCGCACACAAATAGCCACCATAGCTTTAGCTGCTGGAAATAACCCCATTGGTGTGACAGCCGGCGCAATATTAGGACACGCAATTTGTGCAGCGATCGCCGTTATCGGTGGTAGATTAATTGCAGGTAAAATTTCCGAACGGCAAATTACCTTTATCGGCGGCTTCCTGTTTATAATTTTCGGTATAGTCGCCGCCATAGAAGGAAAATAATTAACATTGAAAACAGATGTTAGAACCCCGATTTCTTTAAGAAGTCGGGGTTCTGGGTTTTTGTGTGTTTTCTTGGTCGCTGAATGTTAAGTGTATTACCCCCCACTATTTATGTTCCTATAAAGTAGGAAAAATATAATTACCTTTTGGTAATACTATGCAAGCTGAAAAACTTTCCATTTCTTTACCATCCTCTTTGGTGCAGTTTATTGAAAATTATAAATTGACTAAAGGCTGTAAATCTCGTTCTCAAGTAATTGAGTTAGCCATAGAATTACTGCGTTATCAGGAGCTAGAGCAAGCTTATCGGGAGGCTGCGGCAGAATTTAACCCAGAATGGGATTTAACTGTAGGAGATGGGCTAACAGATGAAACGTGGTGAAATATACCTTGCAAATCTCAGTCCCGCAGTGGGGTCAGAAATGGATAAACGCCGTCCTGTACTCATTGTTAGCAATGATGCTAATAATAATGCCTCTACTACGGTGACGATTTTACCGATTACATCTAATATGAGTCGTGTATATCCTTTTGAGGTTTTATTAAATCCAGAAGATTCCGGTTTATCTAAAACTTCTAAAGTACAAGCGCAACAAATACGGACAATTTCTAAACAGCGCATTTTAGGATATATGGTAGGGTGTTTAAGTCAAGAGTTGATAGATTTAGTCAATGATGCTATTAAGTTACATTTAGCGTTGGAGTAGCATGACTTCCTGTAATTTCCGCATCTACACGCAATTTATGCTGCGATCGCCGTCATCGGTGGTAAATTAATAGCAGGTAAAATTGATATTAGATTCCCGACTTCTTAAAGAAGTCGGGAATCTGGGTTTTGTGGGTTTTGTGGTGTTTATCCTTCTATAATTTTAATCTCTTCTGCTGTTAGTTCATAAAGTTGATAAACAAGTTGATCAATTTCTGTTTCTAATGCGGTTGTATCTGCATTGGGATCTGATTTTTTTGCTGTGAGAATTTTCTCAACTAATAAAATGATAGGTTTTTGATCTTGTTTGTTTATATCTTTGATTGGTAGTTGTTCAACCTTATATTTTAGCCAGCGATTAGTTCCCATTCCTGAACTTGTGGAAATTTCATTAAAATACCACTTTGCAACTTGAGAATTAAGAATGGCTAATAAATATTTGAGATTATTTCCTGTAATAAAAAAGATAGTATTATTTGAATAATATCCCTGATCATCAAAAGCAAACTTTTGTTGATCTGATAATTCTCCCCAAATTATTTTCTCTTGTTCAAACTCATCATAATACGCGCATGATCTTAACTCCCACCAATAGTTACCTTGATCATCTCTTGCAAATAGTCCTTTTCCTTTACCTGTGATAGATTCACCTATCATTTTTAAGTGTTGATATATTTCTGGATGTTGTTGACTAAAAAAAGTTTCAGCATCAATATTTCCCCGATTGATATTAGTCCAACCTGTTTTTATAATTATGACCCAAATATCTTTCCATAAATAACCATACTTAAAAATATCTTTACCTCTTATTGCTGGTTCAATGAAATTAGCACTTTGAGGATTTTTATGAATTATGTTATTTCTCTGTTCTGTGTTGATATAAAATGCTTCGTTAAACCCAGTTTTTAAGCCATAGTTTATTTGAATATTTAAATCCTTAATCAGCTTTGAATCAGTTTCAAGTTTATGCTTTAAACTTACGACTGATTGAGTTCCTATTGTCCAACCTGTGTCGGGAAGTTCAGAAATAGTATTGGCATTTTTGGAAATATATTTTTCTAAAGAAATGCTAATTATAAATCCTTGGGTAATTGCAGCAGCAATAAGTTTTTTTCCCCAATCGGCCTTTTCAACTATAATAATATTCGATTCTACAGTAGCTTCTTTGAAAATTTGAGCATCTTCAATATTTAATAATAAAACAGGATTAGCTTTTGTAGTTAGAAATTTTCTGAGTAGATTTCCATATTGAGTTTTTATCCATGAGTTAGATGTAATATACGTCAATAAACCTTTATTTTTTAGAATCTGTAGTCCTTTTTCATAAAACAAGCAATAAATATCTGAACCTTTTGTATAAGTTTGATATTTATTTTCAAAATAAGTAGTTTGATATTTATCTTTAATTTTAGATAGTGAAAAATACGGAGGATTACCAATAACCACATCAAAACCAACAAAAACACCATCATTATTCAAAACTTCAGGAAACTCAAATCTCCACTCAAAAGCATTTTCATAAATCTTACCACTTACTATATCTTCAATCTCAACCCGTAACTTATCAATTTCATTATTTAACTTAGCAATCTTTTTCTCCCGCGCTTTCTTCTCAGCTTTAGTTTCCTCAAATAAAGAAGTTTGAGTTTCCAAATTCTCAACCTCACCCTCTAACTTTCTTAACTTAGTTTTATTTGGATCACTTGATCCCAATATTGTCTTTAAATTCCCTTTAATATCATTAATAAATCTTTCCATTTCCCGCTTTTGCTCCTTATTTTCAGCATTGCGGTAGGTTTGTACAGCATTTCTATAACTTTCTATAGTGCATTTACTTCTATTTAAAGCAACTCGCAAATCAGTATCTAAAGAAAAACGACTAATTAAAGAATTACCACATTTGATATTAATATCAATATTAGGTAAAGTCTCCAACTCCAACTCTTGCATTTTCTCTTCTTTGTTCCCCTCTCCTCCCAGGAGAGGGGTTAGGGGAGAGGTTTTATAATAAGCATTTTTTAAAAGTTCAATCCATAAACGCAATCGACATATTTTGACAGAATTGGGGTTAATATCCACACCAAATAAACAACTTTCAATAATCGTCTGTTTTTCATGAAAGAGAGTTTCTTGTACTCGTTGACTTTCTTTGCTTTTGGGATTATATTCAAATAATAAACCATCTTCATCAAGAATAATTAACTCATCATTGACAACTTCAATATCATATTCTTTTAATCTTTTACCTTCCCTATCAAGTAAAATCTTCAATTCGCTTTTTATCGTAATAATTTCATTCAAAGCAGAAACTAAAAAATGTCCTGAACCCACAGCAGGATCACATATTTTTAAACTATTGATAATAGTATTAGCTTCTTTTCTATCTTCTATTTTTTCATACAAATCATTAATATTTTCACAACTCCAATTTTTAACATCATTAAACTTCTGTACAACCGCTCTTCTAATGGTTTCTCGACACATATACATAGTAATGAAACCAGGAGTAAAGAAAGAACCATCTTTATAACCATTGATTTTCTCAAAGATTAAACCCAGTACAGCAGCATTAATTAATCTTTTATTCTCTTCCTGAATTTCCTCCCCAGTTTCACTACTAAAATCATAAGCATTGAGAAATTCAAACAGATATTCTAAAGCATTAATTTCACCAATACGTTTTTTTCCGTTGCTATCTTTTAAGATAGTAGAAGAGAAAATTTGCAGATTCTCATTTCTAAGATTATTAATACAAATAGTTACTTGTTCATTATCCGTCAGTTCAAATAGAGAACTATTCAAATAAGGAACATGAGAGAATATATTTTTTACAGATTCGATTCTTTCTTCTTGCTTGCAAGCTAATACGCTGACGAAAAGACTGTTTAGATCATCATAATTTTGGACTTTCTGCAAATTCAAAAATCCCCAAGATAGATCATTTTTGTGATATTTAATTAATTGCGCTTCTAATAATTTCAGAAACAGGATTCTATTTACCCAAGTAATTGCTAATTCTAAACCAACGTTAAAAAGTTGTTCTTGATAGGTTTCTCCAAATAGTTCTGGTTTTGGTAAACGGTAAATTTTGTCTGAGCTATGAAGTTGATTAATAGCATTTTCTATCAATGAACCGATATTTCTCTCATTTTCTTGTTTGCGTTGAATGAGTTTTTTACCACCTTCCTTAGTTTCCGTTAAACCGATAATATGTAATAACTCGCTATAAAATCCTTTATCAAGAGTATTACTATCATTTGCAAAAGGTAACTTTAATAAATGTTCTGGTGAAAATAACTTAAACAGAGGAATTAATTTATGATCATTAAGATTTTCCCCAGGTTGTAAATATTGCTGATATTCTCGAATATCAAAATGTGTAAAAGTGATGTTGTCTACAATTTCATCAATAGCAGGTTTAGCAATTTCCTTATAAAAAAAATCAGTTTTTCTATTGCTTAATCTTCCAGCTTCAAAATCCGTGAATTGCTGAACTAGGGTTTTATTTTCTACAAATGCTTTCTCAAAACTATTAGCATCAAAAATAAACCATTCATAAATATTAGTAGCTATTAAATATTTAATTTCTAAATTTTTCTCTGTTAGACGTTCCCGCAGAAAATATAAAACCAATTCTTGCAAAGCTTTGGTATTTAAATTATCAGCTTTAAGCATTTCGCTTTTATTGGTGGGCTTTTTAGCTTCTAGAATCACACCAACTTTACTTTTAGCATCTTTACCATTATGAATAACAAAATCATTTCTGCCTTTAGTATTAATAAAATGATTTGCACCATAATATGTACCCTTTAAAAAATCCCCAATCAGATTTTTATGAAACTCTTCTGATTCCGATTCATTAATTTTCTCAATTAAACTATGCAGATTTTTTTTAAAATTCTCAATATCATTTCTATTAGGTTTAACTTTGAGAAAAGCCTTATTTAATGATTCTCTAGGTTGCATTTTATGAAAATTCATTATTCTCAACTCAAACGTGATAAAGTGTAGGTAATAATTGATAATTACTCGCACTTTATCACAAATTCTTCCGTAATGTACCGTTAAAATTAAAAAGGTCTTATGGAGTAGGTGAAGGTGTAGCAGATTCCGTTGGTGATGAAGTGGGAGTAGGATTAGATGCTGCTGCTTTATTGATTTCGTCCTTATACTGAGCCGGTGCTAAAGCCGTCGCACTATCAAACAAAGGTTTTGCTTCATCAAGCTTACCTTGTTCCTTAAACAGCATTGCTTTTGCTAAAACGGGACGAAAATCTTGAGCATCTTTCTTAATTGCTTGATCATAAGCAGAAATAGCCAAAGTGTCATTTTTTTGGAAAGCATAGACACTACCCAAAAGCACTTGCACAGCAACCACATCCACGCTGCCCGGCTGAATAGTATTAGCTTGGGTAGCAGCAGCCAAACTTTCTTGTAATAAACCAATAGCTGCTTCTGGACGCTTTTCGCTTAATTGCAAATTCACCATTCCCTGCAAAGCCTTCAAATCGCCGGGTTTTGTGGTTAAAATATTTCGGTAAGTTTGGGCTGCTCCTTCCTTATCGCCAATTTGTTGTTTAGCTTGTGCCAATAAAACCCCATACTCTGACTGTTGGGGATTGAGTTTAGCAAGTTTTTCCAAAGGTTCAATCACAGCTTGAATATCCGCTGGTTTAACTTCCCCTTGTCCTTTTTGACTCAACAGCCCTAAACGCGCTTGTAAAACTCCCTTGAGTGCAGTTTGATTTTCTGGGTCCTTTTGTAAAACTAATTCATAACCCCGGACTTGATCTTCCAGTTTTGACTTTTGCTCCGATGAAGATACTTTAGTGTCACCGTTGGCCTGATTTTGTGGTGATGATTCCGGTTGATTAACCGCTGTAATGATGGGCATAATAGAAACACCCAAAAAAGCAACCACAGCGAAAGCTAACACTACTCGGACTATCCAGCGATTACGCGATTCAGACACAATATTATTCTGCTCCTAAATGGGAATGAGATAAATTGCAAAGTTAAAAATTTCCAAAACTTTGCGGAATACGGTCATTTGTCTGTGAATTTTATAACAAATAAATATCTATCCTGCTAAAGTAAGTGATGACTTTAGGAAGATCCGTCAGAATTATCGCTATGCTATGCTTCCGATAGCGTAGCTTGGCGTAAGCCATAACTGGATTAAAGACGCTAAATTACACATTTAGTGTATAAATGTGAGATTTTGCGTCTTGATTTTCGTACAGAGCATCAAGGGAGTGGCCAGATTAAAAGGAAATATACTTTGATCAGCCACACACTTGCTCTTTTCAATCGCTTTATTAAATCCCACAATGGGGTATGTCTTGTGCCGCAAGGAGTTTTTATGAATTCCGACCTGATGCCGTCTTCTGAATCCGCAAATTTAACAGCCTCTAACCAAGGCATAAAAGAGATTGAATCCCCTGTTAATGCTAATACATTAGCAGACCAATCCTCTAAACTGGAAAAATCCCTGACTGACTCTAATGGGCATTTGCCTAATCGAGAACAACCAATTCCACCTCCCAGCGAACCGACTCAATACCGAGCTATTGGGTTAATTCGGGGATGTTACCATGCTAGTGATGAACAGTTTACCCAAGGAACACTGATCACCGCTGATGGGGTTGAACTTAATGCCGTCCTCTTAGGTCGGATTATGAGTTTAGTCAAAAATCACTTAGACCTAGAAAAAGAACATCTATGGGTAGTTTATCCCCGCACTAGACAAGAAAATGACGCATTGCACCTGCAAATTGTTGGTGTTTGGGAACCAGAAAATCTGGCAAAATATGAACTAGATGAAGCTGGTACAGATTCGACAGCAGTTTCTGATAACGGTAGTGTAGCGTCAACCATTCATCCAAAACCTTCATCAGCAGTCCCTGATGGTGGTTTTTCTGTGCGTGGTGAGGTAGTTTACCAGTCTTTTGACGAAAAGAGTTTGGTTGTGAAAATCAAACAAGCTCCCCGTAAACCTACTGATAAAGCTAAATATTTTAAGTTGAAACTCAAGGGCGTATTAACCACCAAAGCTGTAGGTAAGTTCTGGGACTTCAATGTTAAACGGGAAGATGACGCATTAGTAGTAATTAATGCCGAAGCGATCGCCGATTTACCCAAAAAACGCAAACCACCCTTCAAAGGAGCGCCTCGTGGTGCCGGTGGTGGTGGTGGTGGTAGAAGGCCATTCCCTGCCAGACGCAATGCAAATGGAGATGCCCCACGTCCCATTAGAAAGACAGCGGGT
This sequence comes from Anabaena sp. UHCC 0187, assembly GCF_009712035.1. GTDB lineage: Bacteria > Cyanobacteriota > Cyanobacteriia > Cyanobacteriales > Nostocaceae > Dolichospermum. Next base: position 129,940 of record NZ_VILB01000013.1, read on the forward strand.
GATCCCACAGTCATCACCAAACCCGTACCAAAAACCCCCACTCCTATGCCAGTTAAGAAGCCTAAACCTGCTGGGGAATAGGTAATTGGTGATTGGTGATTGGTGATTGGTAATTGGTAATTGGTGATTGGTAATTGGTAATTGATAAAAACTATTACCCAGTCCCCAGTCCCCAGTCCCCAGTCCCCAATCTCAAAACTCCGTCCAACGGTCTTGGGGTAGAAAAGAACGTTCCATAGGAATTGGAGCTACTGGTTCAGTTAGAGTAAAGATCCCTTCTGTAATCCATTGTTTCAACTCTTGGGCTACCTGTCGGGAAAGAAATAAACTAGCTAAAGAAGCTACTCGTACCGTCCTGCCGTCAATAGTGATGCGTCCAGATTTAAGTTGAGCGTAACTCACTAAACCGAAGGTAGGACGGACACGACGAGGAATCGAAAAATCTACAATTGGTGCTACTAAGTCCTTATCTTGGACAGCACAGCGTTCTACCACACCAGCATTTAAAACTGGCAATGGTACACCCACACCCATCATTAAAGATGGGCCATAGCTTTTAAAATAACAGCCTCGTATCCATCGGGCATCCATTTGTTTAGCATCACCAATTAAAGCTAAAGTTGCCGAAGGTCCAATAGGTGTCCGATTTTCCAACCGCTTTTGCAAGGGAAAATGTTGTGTCCCTTCCCAAGCCACATAACCAATACCCCCAGCTAAAAAAATCTTTGTCCCAATACCAACGAGTTGTAAATCGGGGTCATTGAGCAGGGGTGACAGCGAACCGGGGTTAGAATAAACCGCATTTCCTAAGCGGGGTTGCAATGGGCCTAGATAGGTATGCAGTGGGCGATCGCCTCCATTCACACCAACAATAAAATTTTGATAAAGATTGCGCGGATTAAATAAATAAAACTGATTGATAGTATCACGGGTAACGGTGGTTTCAAATGTGGCTCTGGGGTAGCAATCGGTAACTTGTCCCACAGCGCGAACTTGGATAGATTTACCGGCAATTAAATCCTCAATCACATGACCACCACCACGTTCCCGCACGTCTTCCCCATCCAGGGAGTCAACTGGACAACTAGCACCTAAGTATAAATCCACCGCCCCAAAACCAGCATAAGCGGGGACTCCATCTAACCAGCAACGCCGAATTTTAATCGGTGGGTCAGTATGTCCTAAGTTAATAATTGCACCACTTGATTCCATTGGCTCAAATGTGCCAGTGGTAATTACATCTACTTCCTTGGCAGCTTTACTAACACCAATTTCGGCAACTCGCGTTTTTAACTCTTCAGCAGTCCAGACTACCGCCCGTTTTCGGCTGATTTTCTCATTAATTTCCGCAATTGTTCGCATTTTAAATTTATTTGAAGGACTATCGGTACACTGGGGGCGTTGACGATAGCCTGCGTAACGACGGAGGAGTAATTTTAAGACCGTATTTTCAACCTAAGTGTGTCAATCCTCTACCCTGAGTTTAACGGAATCAGCATGAGAAGGTAAACCCTCCGTAGTTGCTAAGATATCAATGGCAGATGCCACTTTTTCCAAAGCAGTTTGTGAGTATTGGATAATACTTGAGTGTTTTAAAAATGTTTCTACCCCTAAAGCCGAAGCATAACGGGCGGCACCAGAAGTAGGTAAGGTATGGTTAGGACCTGCTAAATAATCTCCTACAGCTTCTGGTGTGGAACTACCCAGGAATATTGCCCCTGCATGACGAATCTGGTTAATTAAAGCCCAAGGATCGGCAACTTCTAATTCTAGGTGTTCTGGTGCAAACTCGTTGGAAAGTTCGGCGGCAGCTTCCAGGGATTCCACCACGACGATTAAACCATAATGGGCGATCGCTTTTTCCGTATCTATCCGGCGCGGGTGATCTACCAATTGTCTTTCCACCTCAATTTGCACTTTTTTTGCCAAACCAGCGTCTGTTGTCAGCAGAATTGCGGCAGCCATGGGATCATGTTCTGCTTGAGCTAACAAGTCCGCCGCCACATAAGCAGGATTGGCTGTTTCATCAGCAATCACCAGCACTTCGCTAGGACCTGCTAAAGAATCAATGCCCACAGTTCCGTAAACTAACTTTTTCGCCAAGGTGACATAAATATTACCCGGTCCGGTAATCACATTCACCTTGGGGATAGTTTCTGTGCCATAAGCTAAAGCCGCAATGGCTTGAGCGCCCCCTATACGGTAAATTTCCTGAACTCCTGCTTCTTGGGCCGCTACCAAAACCGCAGGATTCACCATTTTACCGTCTCTAACTGGTGTTACCATCACCACACGAGGGACACCTGCCACTTTTGCCGGGATGGCATTCATTAACACTGTACTGGGATAACAAGCCCGACCGCCGGGTATATATAAACCTGCACGGTCTACGGGGGTGTAGCGTTTGCCCAAAACTACTTCATCATCGCCAAATTGTACCCAGCTTTTGGGAACTCGCTGACGGTGAAAAGCTTCTATTTTTTGGCAAGCTAGGCGAATTGCCTGGAGCAAATCCTTGGATACCTGTTGGTAGGCTGCATCCAGTTCCGATCCTGTTACCTTGAGTTCTTCTGGTTTGAGAATTTGGTGATCAAATTCGGCTGTATAATGTAGTACAGCTTTGTCACCTTGGCGCTTCACCGCTTGCAACACTTCGCGGACTGTTGCTTCTTTATGAAGTACCTGTTCATCCTGGGTGCGTTCGCAGATCCGTTGAAGTTCTGATCTAACGTCTGCCTGCTGAGTAATGATTCGCAGCATGGAGTAATGACAATGCCAAATTTTACAATATTCACAAGACAAGAACTACTTGGGCTTTTTACCTGCTAGGGTATAAAGCTGAATGTAATTCTCTTCTCTAGCTTAACCTGGATTTTTTTTGATACTACTTCATAAAACTCAGACAACCCTAGAAATTTAATCATCCCTGTGTCTGAATTGCTGGAAACTGGTCTGTTTTCCTTGTCAATAAATCATTCTAATCTATTTTTTGAGCCGCAAGCATCAGCTTTTACGCCCAAATAAAATATTTTTCTTCAAAAATTATCACATCAGCAAAAATAATGCTATATTTAGTAAACCTAGTAGTGTGTGTACATAATTAATAGTCTTTTTTGGAATTACTGTGGCGAATACAAAATCTGCTCTTAAACGCGCTCAAATCGGAGAACGAAACCGACTGCGTAACAAAGCGTATAAATCAGCAGTAAAAACGCTGATGAAGAAATACTTTAGTTCTGTGGAAGCTTGTGCTGCCAATCCGACAACAGAACTCAAGCAAGAGGTGGAAGTAAGAATGTCCGAGGCTTACAGCAAAATTGATAAAGCTGTAAAAAATGGCGTGCTTCATCCCAACAATGGAGCCAGGAAAAAGTCAAGTTTGGCTCATAAACACAAAACCCTTACCGCTTAGTCAATAGTTCAGTGGTTTGTTTACCACTGACCACTGACAACCGACAAGCTATGCAACTTATAGATACCCACGTACACATTAACTTTGACATTTTTCAGCCAGATTTAGCAGCCGTTCGTTCTCGGTGGCAAGAAGCAGGAGTAGTCCGATTAGTCCACTCCTGTGTTCACCCCCAAGAATTTGCGAGTATTAGCTGCATAGCCGAGCAGTTTCCTGAACTTAGCTTTGCTGTGGGGCTGCATCCTCTAGATGCTCATAAATGGGATGACCAAACAGCCACCCAAATCAAGTCTTTAGCCAGTTCTCATTCTCAAGTGGTAGCAATCGGAGAAATGGGGTTGGATTTTTACAAAGCAGATAATTATGAGCATCAGCACGAGGTATTTGCATCACAATTAGCGATCGCTTGTGAACTGAATTTACCAGTGATCATCCATTGTCGTGATGCTGCACCTGCGGTGAGAGATGTATTGCAAAAATGGCGGGATTTGCATGGGGAAAGGGTACGGGGTGTCATGCACTGTTGGGGAGGGACACCAGAAGAAACTCAATGGTTTCTAGATTTAGGTTTCTATATTAGCTTTAGCGGAACTGTGACATTTAAGAATGCTCAAACTATTCAAGCAAGTGCCGCCATGGTGGATAGTGATCGCCTACTTATAGAAACAGATTGTCCATTTCTGTCACCTGTTCCTAAACGGGGTGAAAAACGCAATGAACCTGCCTATGTTCGCTATGTAGCAGAAGCACTAGCAAAGCTACGAGAAGAAACTATCGAGGAAATTGCCCAGAAAACCACCCAAAACGCCTGTAGATTATTCGGTCTATCATTGTAAACGACAATCAAATCCACAAGCTTTAGTGCTGATTTAAGAAAGAAGATCCGAATGGATGATAAAAATGTGCTAAAATTATTCCCTCCAAAACATTTAGGTCAAGCCATAATGGTAAAGGAAGGATAATAACTTCTAAAACTCAATTTGTGCTGTTATCAAGCTGATACTAGCCAGTTTGAGAATTTGTGGTTTTAGCCCGCTTAATGAATCGAAGCGACCCAAATCTAAAATCCAACATTGTCTGCCCATCCACTTAAATCTCTACAAACGGATGCTCTCAATAGATAACAAGCAGTGGCAACCAAGGTTTGACTAGAAAAAATTTGAAAAGGTGAAAACAGCAATCCTTTGGTATATCAAACCTATAGAAAATCGTTAAAAGTAATTGTCTTGCCTGTGACAATCATAGCAATATCAAATCCATAGTGCAGCATTAAACGCAACGTTGTGCTATCAAATCCTCCGAAGAGTCCCAATTCCCAGTTTTGGGATCTGACAGCAAGGATCAAGTATCAGGCAGAAAGTGTGAAGTGTGAAATATGAAGAAGTGTGAAGTAGAAAGAAACTTTATGGCTAACGCTATTGCAGCACCATTAGTCAGAAACCTAGCAGCAGATGATTGCCTCTTTCTTATGGACTTCATCACCTGTAAATTCATATTTTAGCACAAAGCCCTTATGGCAGACTCTCAGCTATGGCTGCGCCACGCAAGCTATCGGCTTCCCCAAAGTTTAACCAGGTTGATAAAGGTAAAGGCATGACTAACGACGATAAATACATGGAATCCGCCTTTCTGTTACCCGACTTGATTGAAATTCAGCGTTCTAGTTTTCGCTGGTTTCTAGAAGAAGGGCTAATAGAAGAACTGAACTCCTTTAGTCCAATTACAGACTACACTGGCAAACTAGAACTGCACTTTTTAGGCAATAACTATAAACTCAAAGAACCTAAATACAGCGTTGAAGAATCCAAGCGTAGAGACAGCACCTATGCAGTGCAGATGTACGTCCCTACTCGTCTACTGAACAAAGAGACAGGAGACATTAAAGAACAAGAAGTATTTATTGGCGATTTGCCCTTGATGACAGATAGAGGCACCTTTATTATCAACGGAGCCGAGCGCGTCATTGTCAATCAAATTGTGCGATCGCCTGGAGTTTACTATAAATCAGAAATTGATAAAAACGGACGACGGACTTATTCTGCCAGCTTAATTCCTAACCGGGGGGCATGGCTGAAATTTGAAACAGATCGTAATGACTTAGTTTGGGTACGGATAGATAAAACCCGGAAACTATCAGCCCAGGTACTGCTGAAAGCCCTAGGATTATCAGACAACGAAATCTTTGATTCCCTGCGCCATCCAGAATACTTCCAAAAAACCATTGAAAAAGAAGGGCAATTTTCCGAAGAAGAAGCCCTGATGGAATTATATCGGAAACTGCGTCCAGGTGAACCGCCTACAGTTTTGGGTGGACAACAGCTTTTAGACTCCCGCTTCTTTGATCCTAAACGCTATGACCTGGGTAAAGTTGGTCGTTATAAACTCAACAAAAAACTCCGCCTTTCCGCCCCCGACACCATGCGTGTCCTCACTCCGGGGGATATCCTCGCCGCCATTGATTACCTGATTAACCTAGAATACGACATCGGTAGTATTGATGACATTGACCACCTCGGAAACCGCCGAGTCAGAAGCGTTGGTGAATTACTGCAAAACCAAGTCCGAGTCGGGTTAAATCGTTTAGAAAGAATTATTCGAGAACGGATGACAGTATCCGATGCTGAAGTTCTCACCCCTGCATCCTTAGTTAACCCCAAACCCTTAGTGGCAGCCATCAAAGAATTCTTTGGTTCTAGCCAACTCAGTCAGTTCATGGATCAAACCAATCCTTTGGCAGAATTGACCCATAAACGCCGCCTCAGTGCCTTGGGACCAGGTGGTTTGACTAGAGAAAGAGCCGGGTTTGCAGTGCGAGATATTCACCCCAGCCACTACGGACGCATCTGCCCCATTGAAACTCCCGAAGGACCAAACGCCGGACTCATCGGTTCACTGGCTACCCATGCCCGCGTTAACCTCTATGGTTTCCTAGAAACACCCTTCCGACCCGTAGAAAACGGCAAAGTCTTATTCGATGTTGCGCCTGTTTACATGACAGCAGACGAAGAAGATGACCTGCGGACAGCCACCGGCGACGTTCCTTTAGACGAAAATGGTTACATCAAGGGGCCCCAAGTTCCAGTGCGCTATCGCCAAGACTGGACAACCACCGGACCCGAACAGGTGGATTATGTGGCAGTTTCCCCAGTGCAGATTGTCTCAGTTGCCACCAGCATGATTCCTTTCTTGGAACATGATGACGCTAACCGGGCGTTGATGGGGTCTAATATGCAGCGCCAAGCTGTACCGCTGTTGAAACCAGAACGCCCCTTGGTGGGAACTGGTTTGGAAGCCCAAGCCGCGAGAGACTCCGGTATGGTCATAGTTTCCCGGACTCATGGCGATGTCATCTATGTGGATGCCACAGAAATTCGTGTCCGTGTCAGTGGTCAGATATCCGCAGCCAGTGGCAGCCAAGTGATTGAAAAAGGGCAAGAAATTAGATACACCCTGTCTAAGTACCAGCGTTCTAACCAAGACACCTGCTTAAACCAAAAACCATTGGTGAGAATTGGCGAAAAGGTCGTGGCTGGTCAGGTATTGGCTGATGGATCTTCCACCGAAGGGGGAGAACTGGCCTTGGGACAAAACATCGTTGTCGCCTATATGCCCTGGGAAGGCTACAACTACGAGGATGCGATTCTCATTTCCGAACGGTTGGTGCAGGAAGATGTCTATACTTCTATCCACATCGAAAAGTATGAAATCGAAGCCAGACAAACCAAACTGGGGCCAGAAGAAATCACCAGAGAAATTCCCAACGTCGGTGAAGATGCCCTCAGACAGTTAGACGAACAAGGCATTATCCGCATTGGCGCATGGGTAGATGCTGGGGATATTCTCGTTGGTAAGGTAACACCCAAGGGTGAATCTGACCAACCCCCCGAAGAAAAACTCCTCCGGGCTATCTTTGGGGAAAAAGCCCGCGATGTCCGCGACAACTCCCTGCGAGTTCCCAACGGTGAAAAAGGTCGGGTAGTTGATGTCCGGCTGTTCACCCGCGAACAAGGTGACGAACTGCCACCAGGGGCAAATATGGTTGTCCGGGTTTATGTGGCTCAAAAGCGCAAAATCCAAGTTGGCGACAAAATGGCAGGGAGACACGGTAACAAAGGGATTATTTCCCGGATTCTCCCCGCTGAGGATATGCCCTATTTGGCTGACGGTTCACCAGTGGATATAGTTCTCAATCCCTTGGGTGTACCCAGCCGGATGAATGTTGGTCAAGTATTTGAATGTCTCCTCGGTTGGGCAGGGCATAACCTGGGGGTCAGGTTCAAGATTACTCCCTTTGACGAAATGTATGGGGAAGAAACTTCCCGCCGCCTAGTTCATGGCAAGCTCCAAGAAGCTAGGGACGAAACTACTAAAGACTGGATATATAACCCCGACAATGCGGGCAAAATCATGGTCTACGATGGTCGGACTGGTGAACCCTTTGACCGGGCTATTACCGTCGGTGTGGCCTATATGCTCAAGCTGGTGCATTTGGTTGATGACAAAATTCACGCCCGTTCCACAGGTCCTTACTCTTTGGTGACTCAGCAACCTCTGGGTGGTAAAGCCCAACAAGGTGGTCAAAGATTTGGAGAAATGGAAGTTTGGGCATTGGAAGCCTTCGGCGCAGCTTACATCTTGCAAGAACTGCTCACGGTGAAATCCGATGATATGCAAGGACGCAACGAAGCCCTCAACGCTATTGTTAAGGGCAAAGCTATTCCTCGTCCTGGTACTCCCGAATCCTTCAAAGTATTGATGCGCGAGTTGCAATCTTTGGGCTTAGATATTGCTGTTCATAAGGTGGAAACCCAAGCCGACGGCAGTTCCCTAGATGTGGAAGTAGACCTGATGGCAGACCAAGCCGCCCGCCGCACTCCTCCCAGACCTACCTACGAGTCACTGTCTCGTGAGTCCTTGGAAGAGGAAGAGTAACAATTAAAAATTATCAATTAAAAATTAAAAATTTAAGAGGTTTTTCGCTCTTCATTTTTAATTTTTAATTCTTAATTAATTTGTTCTCCTTTTTTAATTTTTAATTTTTCATTTTTAATTCTCATGAGATCCCCCCAAACTAATCAATTTGACTACGTAAAAATTGGTATAGCCTCACCAGAACGCATTCGCCAATGGGGTGAACGCACTTTGCCTAATGGACAACTGGTGGGTGAAGTTACCAAGCCAGAAACTATTAACTACCGCACCCTCAAACCAGAAATGGATGGGTTGTTTTGTGAAAGGATTTTTGGACCAGCGAAGGATTGGGAGTGCCATTGCGGTAAATATAAACGGGTGCGCCATAGAGGTATTGTTTGCGAGCGCTGCGGTGTGGAAGTTACTGAGTCCCGCGTGCGTCGTCACCGCATGGGCTTTATTAAGCTGGCTGCTCCGGTGGCTCACGTTTGGTATCTGAAAGGGATTCCTAGCTATATTGCTATTTTGCTAGATATGCCTTTGCGGGATGTGGAGCAGATTGTTTATTTCAACTCCTACTGTGTTTTAGCACCGGGGAATGCGGATACTCTCAGTTACAAACAATTGCTGAGTGAAGACCAGTGGCTAGAAATCGAGGATGCTATCTACAGCGAAGACTCTCAGCTAGAGGGCGTGGAAGTTGGCATTGGGGCTGAGGCACTGCTACGGCTGTTGGCTGATATTAACTTGGAGCAGGAAGCCGAAACCCTGCGGGAAGAAATCGAAAAAGCCAAGGGTCAGAAGCGGGCAAAATTAATTAAACGGCTGCGGGTAATTGACAACTTCATCGCTACCGGTTCCAAGCCAGAATGGATGGTCATGGAAATTATCCCCGTCATTCCCCCAGACTTGCGCCCCATGGTGCAGCTAGACGGGGGCAGGTTTGCCACTAGCGATCTCAATGATTTGTACCGGCGGGTAATTAACCGTAACAATCGTCTGGCTAGGCTTCAGGAAATTCTCGCCCCAGAAATTATTGTCCGTAACGAAAAACGGATGTTGCAAGAAGCTGTGGATGCCCTGATTGATAATGGTCGCCGGGGACGGACTGTGGTGGGGGCTAACAACCGTCCCCTCAAATCCTTGTCCGATATTATTGAGGGAAAACAGGGACGGTTTAGACAAAACCTGTTGGGTAAACGGGTGGACTATTCGGGACGGTCGGTAATTGTCGTCGGTCCCAAGTTGAAAATCCACCAGTGCGGACTACCTAGGGAAATGGCCATTGAACTGTTTCAGCCCTTCGTGATCAATCGCCTAATTCGTTCGGGCATGGTCAACAATATTAAGGCGGCGAAAAAACTGATTTCTCGCAATGATCCTAGTGTGTGGGATGTGCTAGAAGAGGTGATAGAAGGGCATCCAGTGATGCTAAACCGTGCGCCCACACTGCACAGGTTGGGAATTCAGGCTTTTGAACCAATTTTGGTAGAAGGAAGAGCAATTCAACTGCATCCTTTGGTCTGTCCGGCTTTTAACGCTGACTTTGACGGTGACCAAATGGCGGTTCACGTACCCTTGTCCTTGGAAAGCCAAGCTGAGGCGCGGCTGCTGATGTTGGCTTCTAATAATATTCTCTCACCAGCAACAGGTAAACCCATTGTCACCCCTAGCCAAGATATGGTTTTGGGAGCGTATTATTTGACAGCGGAAAACCCCAATGCCACCAAGGGCGCGGGTAAGTATTTCTCCTCTTTGGATGATGTAATTATGGCCTATGAGGCGAAACAGGTGGAGCTTCATGCCTATATTTACGTCCGGTTTGATGGGGAAATTGACTCTGGTGAACCAGATACAGATCCTTTGGAGGTGATTGAAGACAAGGACGGTAAGGGCAAGTTAATCAGTCGGACCTTGATTTATAAATTCCGTCGTGTCCGGGAAGATGCCCAAGGAAATTTAATTTCTCAGTACATTTATACGACTCCTGGCAGGGCAATTTATAACAAAGCGATTCAGGAAGCGATAGACGCGTAGAGAAAGGAGTCAGGAGTCACCGAGTCAGAATGAAGAATGAAGAATGAAGAATGAAGAAGGAGGTAGGGGCGCAGGGCGTGCGCCCAGTCAGGAGAATGTTTCTTCTTTATCCTCTTCTTTCCTCTTTCTCCTCTTTTTTCCTCTTCTTTCTTCTTTATTCTCCTTCTTTCTCCTGACTCCTGACTCCTGACTCCTTCTACTAACAACTAACAACTGACAAAATTATGACTAAAGCAGTTTTTCGCAATCTGGTGGTGAACAAGGCTAAACTAAGAGACTTGATTTCTTGGTCTTTTACCCATTATGGTACGGCGCGGACGGCGGTAATGGCGGATAAACTCAAGGAGTTGGGTTTCCGCTATGCGACTAAGGCGGGGGTATCTATTAGTGTGGATGACTTGATGATTCCTCCTTCCAAGAAGGAATTGTTGGAGGCGGCGGAAACGGAAATTCTGGCCACAGAGGAACGTTACCAACGGGGGGAAATTACTGAAGTTGAACGTTTCCAAAAGGTAATTGACACTTGGAACAGTACCTCAGAGGCCTTGAAAGATGAAGTAGTTGTCCATTTCCAGAAGACAGATCCCCTCAACTCTGTGTACATGATGGCTTTTTCGGGAGCGCGGGGGAATATTTCCCAGGTGCGGCAGTTGGTGGGGATGCGAGGACTGATGGCAGATCCCCAGGGGGAAATTATAGATTTACCAATTAAAACCAATTTCCGCGAAGGATTGACGGTTACAGAATATATTATTTCTAGTTATGGAGCGCGGAAAGGGCTGGTGGATACGGCGCTGCGGACTGCGGACTCTGGGTATTTGACCCGGCGGTTGGTGGATGTATCCCAGGATGTGATTGTCCGGGAGTTTGACTGTGGAACTACCAGGGGTTTGACCATTGGGGCCATGGTGGAAGGCAGCAAAACCCTGATTAAACTAGCCACGCGGTTAATGGGCAGGGTGGTAGGTGAGGATGTGGTGCATCCGGAGACGGGAGAGATGATTGCACCGAGGAATACACCCATTGATGATGATTTAGCGATCGCTATTCAAAAAGCCGGGGTGAAAAAGGTGACAGTCCGCAGTCCTTTGACCTGTGAAGCTGCCCGGTCTGTGTGTCAGCATTGCTATGGTTGGAGTTTAGCCCATGCCAAGATGGTGGATTTGGGGGAAGCGGTGGGGATTATTGCCGCCCAAAGTATTGGCGAACCGGGAACCCAGTTGACCATGCGGACATTCCACACTGGAGGTGTATTCACGGGGGAAGTGGCGCAACAGGTGCGGTCTAAGGTGTCAGGAACAGTGAAGATTCCTCGCAAGTTGCAAACCCGTCCCTATCGAACTCGTCATGGTGAGGACGCGCTGTATGTGGAAGCCAACGGGACATTGATGATTGAGGGCGATAAAAAGCAGGGAACGGGGGAAAGCCAGGAGATTGCTGTTACCCAGGGTTCAACTCTGTATATTCACAATGGTCAGCAGGTATTGGCGGAGCATTTGGTAGCAGAAGTAGCACTGGGAGGCAGAACTACCAGAACCAATACAGAAAAAGCCGTGAAGGATGTGGCTTCTGACTTGGCTGGTGAGGTGAAGTTTGCCGATGTGGTGGCAGAACAAAAAACCGACCGTCAGGGCAACACGACGGTGACAGCATCGCGGGGGGGTCTGATTTGGATTCTGTCGGGAGATGTTTATAATTTGCCACCTGGAGCGGAGTTGATTGTTAAAAATGGCGATGCCATCGCTACCAATGGAGTATTGGCTCAAACCAAGCTGACTACGGTTCATGGTGGTGTGGTACGGTTGCCAGAGGCGATTCCAGGGAAGGCCACCAGGGAAATTGAGATTATTACGGCTTCTGTGGTGCTAGACCAAGCGGCAATTACAGTGCAAAGTTCCCAAGGACGCAACAGCTACCTCATTACTACGACTAATAACCAAGAGTTTAACCTGCGGGCAACTCCGGGAACCAAGGTACAAAATGGTCAAGTGGTGGCAGAACTGATTGATGACCATTACCGGACGACCACGGGGGGCTTGTTGAAGTTTGCCGAAGTGGAAGTGCAGAAGAAGGGTAAGGCCAAGTTGGGCTATGAGGTGGTAACTGGAGGAACTCTGCTATGGATTCCGGAGGAAACCCACGAAGTCAATAAGGATATTTCTCTGTTGCTGGTGGAAGATGGGCAGTATGTGGAAGCGGGTACGGAGGTAGTTAAGGATATTTTCTGCCAAACCGGTGGGGTAGTGGAAGTTACCCAAAAGAATGACATTTTACGGGAAGTAGTGATTAAACCCGGTGAACTGTTGATGGTGGATGATCCGGAAACAGCGATTCCTACGGAGCGCTTGGCTATCGCCCATGATAATATTTTCCTGAAGCCAGGGGAAGAGTTGCAAGGGATGGTGGCGACGGAGTTGCGGTATATCCAGTATGTGGAAACTCCTGAAGGCCCGGCGTTGTTGAGCCGTCCCGTAGTCGAGTTTGCTGTGCCAACTAATCCAGATGTGCCGGCGACTACTTCTGTGAGTCAGCACACGGGGCGTTCGATTCAACTCCGGGCGGTGCAAAGGATTCCTTACAAGGATTCGGAACGGGTGAAGTCTGTGGAAGGGGTGGAACTGCTGCGGACACAGATTGTGTTGGAAATTGAGCAGGAGACAGACGGTGAGCATGGGGCTTCGCCTTTGGCGGCAGACATTGAACTGATTACTGATCCTGACAATGAGGAAATTCAGCGGTTACAGTTGGTGATTTTGGAATCTTTGGTGGTGCGGCGCGATATTGCTGCTGATGCGACTCAAGGCAGTACGGAAACTAACTTAGAAGTTACCGATGGTGACACAATTGCGCCGGGGGCTGTAGTTGCCCGCACCAAGATTCTCTGTAAGGAAGGGGGAATTGTCAGAGGTGTGCAGCAGGGTGCAGAAACGGTGCGCCGCTGTTTGGTGTTGCGACCCAATGATTTGGTAACGGTAGGGACAAATGTTGCGCCTAAGATTAAAGGGGCAGATTTGGTAGTGGAAGGTAGCGAAATTGCGCCGGGGGTATTTGCTGCTGAATCGGGGCAGGTGGTGGAAGTTGTCAGTGGTCAGTTGCCAGCGGTCAGTGGTCAAACAGCGGACAATGGACAACTAACTAAGGACAATTACTCTATTACTCTCCGGGTTGGTCGTCCGTATCGGGTCAGTCCGGGGGCGGTGTTGCAGGTAGAGGATGGGGATTTGGTGCAGCGGGGTGATAACCTGGTGTTGCTGGTGTTTGAACGGGCGAAAACTGGAGACATTATCCAAGGTCTGCCACGGATTGAGGAGTTGCTGGAGGCACGGAAGCCGAAGGAAGCTTGTATTTTGGCCCGTCGTCCTGGGGAAGTGAAGATTGTCTATGGTGATGGGGACGAGATAACATCTATTACCCGTGAGGCATATTCTATTAAAATCGTGGAGGCCAATGGAACGGTAACAGATTATCCCCTTGGGCCTGGGCAAAATCTGATTGTTCCTGACGGGGCGCAGATTGTGGCGGGACAACCAATGACAGACGGACCATCTAACCCCCATGAAATCTTGGAAATATTCTTCAGTTTAGGCTCGGAGGATGGGGTTTATGCCTGTGCCAGCCATGCTTTACAGAAGGTACAAACTTTCTTGGTGAATGAGGTGCAGATGGTGTACCAATCTCAAGGGATTGAGATTTCTGACAAGCACATTGAGGTGATTGTGCGGCAGATGACGAATAAGGTACGAATTGACGATGGTGGCGACACTACTATGCTACCGGGCGAGTTGGTGGAACTACGGCAAGTGGAGCAGGTGAATGAGGCGATGTCTATTACTGGTGGAGCAAGGGCGGAATATACCCCCATGCTGCTGGGGATTACGAAGGCATCGTTGAATACAGACAGTTTCATCTCTGCGGCATCGTTCCAAGAAACTACCAGGGTATTAACTGAAGCTGCCATTGAGGGTAAATCTGATTGGCTGCGAGGTTTGAAGGAAAACGTGATCATTGGGCGATTAATTCCAGCGGGAACTGGGTACAATACCTATGAAGAACCTGGGGTAATTGAGGATTACGTCACAGATATAGGCAGTGGTGTATTGGATGAGGTTGATGATCCTCTGGACATGGTATTAGATGACCGCACTGCAAAACTCTATAATCTGGATGCACCCGGAATGGGAGACGGCGGTTTTGGTAGCAAAATAGGAGAACGTCTGATTTTAGATGATGATGATGATGATCTCATTGCTGATGAAATTACTGATCTCGTTGTCGAAGATGATGAATTCGAGGAAGATGATGACGAAGAGGAAGATGATGATGATTTTGATGATGAATAAAATCTAATCATCAGGTAATGGGGACTGGGGACTGGGGACTGGGGACTGGGGACTGGGGACTGGGGACTGGGGACTGGGGACTGGGGACTGGGGACTGGGGTGGGGAATCAGAAGAAAAATATTCTCCCCTACACCCCTACTTCTTCTGTTCAATTCTTAAAAATCACCAAGTTTGATCTTAATTCCTGAATCAAGGGAAGGTACTTTTAGATACTCAACTGGCTCATACAGTCGGCGATTTGAGTTATTTTCGTCTTGACATGATTGAAAGAAAGATTCTGGATTATTGATGTAATTGAGAGGATTTATTTTTTGACATTTGGCCATGACTCCGCTGTCGTTACCCAGGCTATCGTTTATGCTTAAAGGTGATTCAGTATTTAGTTTAAGCGTATGATTCCAATAGCTGTTAATTGTGACGGGTTGTGTAATTAGATTCGCTGCTTGATTCTGTTCAACTATGATGTTAGAAACTGGCTGTGGTTTAGCATTTGCACTCTTATGGTATAGAGATTCACATAAGAAAAAAGTCAGGATGATAAAAGGTAATTTCATGGTATACCAGTGAATAGGGTTGAAAGTTTTTTGGTTTCTGATTACAGTTCTATCTATAAAAATTTTCCATCCTCCTAATCCTCATTAATATATAACATTTCACTTGATGGTTAAAAGTTAGTAAAACTCCAAAGTTCTTAATTTTACTCTTTGACTATAATCTAATATACTAATTCTCAGTAAACATATAGGAATCATCTTTGATTTTGAAAATATGGGTAAGATGAATATTGCCCACCCTAGGCTGCTATACTCAATTATCAATCACTATCTTTAACCACAATGTCTTTAAAAATAGTTGAAAGTTTTGATGCCAGTTTTACCCTAGAACCTCAATGGCAAGAGTCTCTATTTATATTATTAAGGGGTGAGGTGTTTTTAAGCCAAGTTTGCCAAAATTTACAATGGCAGAAAGTTGAATTTACAGAACTACTATTTCAACCAGTTCCCTACAGTTTAATTACCCCTAAAGGAATGCCAGCAGAGTTTGAACAATATCACGAATCGGTGGATTACGCCATTATCAATGTCCCACCAAATTTCATGTTTAATGCTAAAATATTTAAACCGAGTCGTCTGTGTGCAATTTACAAGAAACTTGGGTAAGTAATCATTACTATCACTAAATCTTTAATTCATTTATGACACCAGAAATAAGTTTACCAATCTTAGCTAGTCTGGAATACTATGCTTATATTGATGATTATGGTGAGGTAATAGCAGATTTTCAGGGGAAAATTGGAGTTTATGCTATTTTTAATCAAGATAAAATTATCCAATTTGTTGGCTATTCCCGTGATATTTATCTGAGTTTGAAACAACATTTAGTCCGTCAACCTCAAAATTGTTATTGGGTAAAAGTCCAAACTATAGACCGTCCTAACCGCACAATTTTAGAAAATATTGAAAATGCTTGGATTAATGAAAATCCTCATCCTCCTCTGACTAATGCTGATAGCCTGGGTGGCGTAGCCATGGATAAACAAAAGTGGATTAATGCCATTGATGTGAAAGGATTAATGACACCAGAAGAACAAAATAATTATCAGAACATAGCAATTGATGAATTTGCCAAAAGCAAAGTCTTGAAAAATGTGGCGCGACGCGTTGAAGAAGAAATTTTAGCTATTCTAGAAGCACGAGGCGTAAAAACACAAATCCGCTTTAACCCTAAATTAAAAGAAGCGGGATTATTAGATTTGAAGTGAATGGGGTAAGAGTGACAAACTGTAATTTTTCTGATTAAGAATACTGACAATTGAGACATTAAGGCTGTACACTGTATAACAAAATATCCTTTCCCTGACTGGCGCTAATTTATGCAAACTCTGCTAAATAATCGCTATCAAGTTATTCGTACACTAGCATCTGGTGGATTTGGCGAAACCTTCCTCGCCACAGATTCGTATATGCCATCTAAGCGGATGTGCGTGGTCAAACAGTTAAAACCAGTCCACAATAATCCCCAGATTTATCAGTTAGTACAAGATAGATTCCAACGGGAAGCAGCTATTTTAGAAACACTTGGTGGTCATTGTAACCAAATTCCTGCTTTATATGCTTATTTCTGTTCTGAAGGACAATTTTACTTAGTACAAGAATGGATTGAAGGTGATACTTTAACAAAAAAGTTCCAAAAACAAGGATTATTTACAGAAACTGCGGTTCGAGAAATATTAATAAATATATTACCTATTCTGGATTATATTCATTCAGAACATATCGTTCACCGCGATATTAAGCCGGATAATATTATTTTGCGTCATCATGATGGTAAACCTGTGCTGATTGATTTTGGTGCGGTGCGAGAATCTATGGGAACGGTTTTGAATACCCAAGGGAATCTAACGAGTTCCATTGTTATTGGGACACCTGGATTTATGTCCAGTGAACAAGCAGCAGGTAGACCGATTTATTCTAGTGATTTATATAGTTTAGGGTTAACAGCAATTTTTTTATTGACTGGGAAAAGACCACAAAAATTAGAGACGGATTCCCAAACAGGTGAGATATTATGGCGACATTATACTAGTAATGTAGATCCAATTATAGCCAGAGTAATTGATAAAGCGATCGCCTATCATCCACGCGATCGCTATTCTACGGCCAAAGATATGCTTATTGCCTTGGAAAGTCCAGAAAATTCTCTTTCTATCAGCCAAGTACCATCTATCGTTAATAACCTCATATCTACAGTACAACAATCAACTATTTCTCACTCCAATAACAGTCAAACTCATACTCAACAGACTATTATTCTGGGTAGTTTAATTGCAGGTGGGTTAATTGGAGCATCGGTAATTATTAGTCAATTATTAACACAATCTTTTCAATCTACAACAGAAACTGAGATGTCAAATTCTGCAATCAGAACGATACAAACACCAGCAGTTACTGATACTCCTGTGGTTGTATCAACTGGAGAACCACCGACAAATCCTGAATTCATCGCACCAAGTCTTACCCCACAAGTAACACCAGAAACTAATCCAACTGTCAATAATTATGCTTGGCTATCAGAAAGACCAGTAACAGATATAGATTTAATGAATAAAAATGGTTATGAATTAGATATTATGCGGAACACGATTTTTGCTATCTATGGTCGTCGTTTTGAAAATCCAGGTTTACAAGATTACTTTAATAAACAGTCTTGGTATATTCCCCAATATGCACCAGAGGAATTTCCCATAAATAAATTATTATCAAAGTTAGAAATAGATAATATTGCCTATATTGACAAATTTCAAAACCAGTATCAATTGAGATACTTTCAGAAATGAGTTTTCTATTAATTAGTGGTGGGTATGAATCCCCCACTAATTTATTTTGACTCCTTCTTCAATCTATTAGTTTAAAATTTTCTCAATCATCCGATTAGCTTGAGAAGCATAACCACCACCAAATAAATTAAAATGATTCAAAACGTGATATAAATTATAAAGTGTTTTTCGTGTTTCATATCCTTTATCTAAAGGAAATACTTCTTCATAACCTTCATAAAAAGTTGGTGGAAAACCTCCAAATAATTCTGTCATTGCAATATCAACTTCTCTATCTCCAAAATAAGTTGCGGGATCAAATATTACTGGTTCACCTTCAACAGTACAACCAGCATTTCCTCCCCATAAATCTCCATGAACTAAAGAGGGTTGAACTTGATAATTTGCTAATAATTTGGGAATAGTTGCTAATAACTGATCTTCTAACGGAAAACTACCACCGCGTTTTTTTGCTAACTTAAATTGATAACCTAGACGGTGTTGAGTATAAAATTCAATCCAAGACTTAGATAAGTTGTTGATTTGGGGTGTAGAACCGATGGTATTATTCACATCCCAGCCAAAACCTTGATTACTGGTAGTTTTGTGCATGGCTGCTAATTTACGCCCCATTTCTTGCCAAGATTTGTGATTACCAGTTGTCATTTCCAGCCATTCCAGAACTATATAGCTAGAATTTCCTGTAGTTCCCCAACATAGTGGTTTAGGAACGCGGATAGTTCCCGTGCTATACATTTGCTGTAACCCCAGCATCTCTGCTGCAAACATTGACGCTTGAGAAGCTTGATTAAGTTTGACAAAGTAAGTCAGTTTACCATCACTGACAGCATAACCTTGGTTAATACATCCACCACTGATAGATAAATGCTGCTGACTTACAAATTTTTCGTCAGTAATCTGAGTAATATGGGTATCAATTTCAGTCCAAATCATAGTTTGTCAATGGTTAGTGGTCAGTGGTCAGTTGTTAAGAATAGATTACCAATAACTAATGACTAATAACTAAACAGGTTTAATGACAACGACAGCATAAGCATCAGTCGAAAGATAGTTTTTTGCAGCTTGCATTAAATCAGTTGCTTCCTGTGCTTGAATATATTGGGGGTAATTAAAAGCTGGTTCTAAATCACCAATTAATGACTGATAATAACCATACAACCCAGCGCGATCACTTGGTGTTTCATTCCCAAATATAAACCGATTAGCTACACGTTGTCGAACACGGGCAATTTCTGATTCTTTGACTAATTCTGTTTGTAATCTGCGAAGATGTTGAACGATAACTTCTTCCACAACAGCTAAATTTTCGACATCACATTTAGCGGAAATCGAAAAAATACCCTGCAATAAATTACTCATATTACTCACAGAAACTGAAGATACCAATCCTCGTTCTTCCCGTAAATCCTGCACTAGTCTAGATGTTCTGCCATGTCCTAAAATTCCGGCTAAAACATCAAGTGCATAAGTTTCATCCAATTCCATTAATCCAGGTACTCGCCACATTATCATTAATCTGGCTTGTTGGAGAGTTTCGTCAACAAATTCCCGGCGCACAACTTCTGTAAATGCAGGTTCAGGAATTGCTGCTATTGGTGTTAGTTTGTTGATTGTTTGTTGATGATTTTTACTAAATTCTTCCGCAATAATTTCTACTAATTCTTCTACTGGTAAATTACCTACAGCTACGGCTGTAATTGATTGTGGTTGATACCAATGAGCATGAAATTCTCGCATTTGTTGCGGTTTAACTTGAGAAATAACTGCTTCAGGTCCAAGGACAGCACGACGATAAGGTAAGGAATCAAAAGCGGTTTCCATAGCATGACGATAAATCCGTCGGCGGGGGTTATCCTCAGAACGCCTAATTTCTTCCAAAACTACTAAACGTTCTCTCTCAAAAGCATCATCAGGAATACTAGGATTACAGACAACATCTATTTGTAAAGGTGCTAATTCTGCAAAATCTTTAGGGGCAGTTGTGGTATAATAGTGAGTATAATCTTGGCTAGTGGCAGCATTAGTTACAGCCCCGCGCTCTTCAATGCGGCGTTCAAATTCACCACTAATTAGTTTCTGTGTGCCTTTAAAAATCATGTGTTCTAAAAAGTGAGCCATGCCGTTAATAGCATCTGACTCCATTGCCGAACCAGTTTTTACCCATAAGTTGAGATTCACCGCGTCTATTGGCATTTGTTCGGCGATAATGGTTAAACCATTTGGTAAATGGTGCAGCGTGGGTGCGTTAAGACGCGGAAAATTTAGCAGAGTTGATGTCATTGCTTGTGGTGAGTGAAGAGCTTTGTTACTTCCTATATCTTACAACTTTCTTGATGGTGTAAACATTGTCAAGACTTTTGAAAGAAGTTAAGAATCTTATTGATTAGTTTTTTCCTTAGTCTCAAACCTCATTTATTTTCTCTATAAATTGTTGTATATAGTAAGTATTATTCCCTGGATTCTCCGAAACTAATAAACCGTTTCTATTTTCAAATGTAACTTTTTGTTTTTTAGTTGTTCCCTCATTTGGTATCTGACGACATGAAAATAATAATCCTCTAAATTCAACTTCGGTATTGATTTTATCAAAGATATGAATGCGTTGTAAAACAAAATCAACTAAGCTCTTACCTGCTTTTAATTGATTTAAGTAATTTCCGAGATTTGTAGATTTCATTTCTATCAACAAAACATAAACTTTATTTGATTTTTGCAAAAATAAAATAGCATCATTTTTAGAACAAATACCTTGATATTTGGGATTAAAGAAAGGATATATAGGATCAGTTTTTCCGCCTTGTGTGTGTTTATCTATTGAAAATCCAAAATAAGATATTGATTTCTTTAAATTAATCTTGACAAAACGACATTGTGCTTGTTCATGTTGTTCTTCAATCACAATACTCAAATCATCTTCATTGGTAATTAAATGTAGATCTTCTATAATTACATCCTTTACTATATCAATTAAAGTTTTACTCGGCATCCCCATCTTCCTCTTCTTGAGAAGCATAGTAAATTTCATTGGAAGATTGGTTAAGATTATTAATTACATTATCAAAAGTTTCTGCAATAATACCTTCATTATTATCAACTTCCATTTGTTTGATAGTATTATCAGCAAATAGATAAGCAGATACTTTTTCAGGGTTTAAACACTCATCAGCTTCATAACCATAACGCTGACGCAATTCATCAGATTTTTCAAAAGATTTGCTTAACATAATCAGATTATTTAATTCCCGGACAAAATAAGGACTATGGGTACTTACTACTACTTTAACACCACTATTCACCAATTTCCCTAAGACTCTTGCTAGATTACGTTGATTATCTGGATGTAAACTTAATTCGGGTTCATCAATCATCAAGTAATCTCCTGGTTGAGCCAGATGTTCCAGATAAAAAACTAAGCTGAATAGAGTTTTAACAGTAGATGAAGTAAAATGTAAAGGCATTTTTTTCTTATTACTTTGATCAGGTAAGAAAAATATATCTCCATCACTATCTATTTTATATTTACCTTTAATGATATTTTTTTGAATGGATTGTGCTTGTATTTGATAATTACTTTTTTTCTTTTTAGAATTATTTAAGTCATTCAGAAACTCAAGATAATCAGAAATTGGTTCTGCATAACGAGATTTAACAATATCTTTTAAAACTTCCATCGAATTAATATTGTCTTTCTGTGCATCATGTATTAGACGATTACGAATACTTGACAATTCTTTAAAAAATAAATTGAGTCCCGCACGTTCAGCAGGAATTAAAAAACAATTGTGATTATTAATTCTATCATTTTGGTTTAAAATAAAAAGAGCAATATGGGCAGATATCAACTCTATTAATAATCTAAGGGGAATACCTTTATCTCGCATTGTAAAAGTTATATTAGGATCATTTTCTGATTTTTGAATATCTAAAAACCAGTCTGATTCTTTATTTCCTAAAAATAAGCGATGTTGCCATTTTTGATTAGTTAGATTGGTTAAAATTAAATCAATATCAAGTTCTAATTTAATTTGAGTTTTATTAAATTCATCAAGGTTAGTTCCAAATATATTTGGTAAGTTTTTGTTAATTCCCAGTGTTATTGCTTCTAAAATATCATCTAAATTATCGCCGATTAGATTTTTAATATTGTATTGATAAACTGGTTCTTGACTCAATTGATTAACAAGATTCTCTACAAAATTAAAATTTACTTCAAAACTATAATCAATTAGTCCGTATAAAGAATACATTACATAGGTTTTCCCTGTATTATTAGCACCACAGAGTAACGTAAAATCATTTAGTTCTAAGTTTCCTTTTTTTATAACTCCAAGATTATTAAAAAAAACTTTTGTTTTTAACATAACAAATAACTTCCTCTCATAAACAACCAACCATTGTACCATGTTTCACCGTTTTTCAACATACACTTAGGTAGGGCTTATAGCCCAGGAAACCTATCTATAATGGGCATCTTGACCGCTAGATTTATAAAAATTAAATGCACAAAAACTTATCATTTATCAAGCCTAATTAATAATTAATTTTAGGACTTACGCAAGACTCATGGAATAACGAACCACAGAAGCACAGAGGTCACGGAGAAATGAGAATTTGAGAGATGTTTTGCGTAAGTCCTGAATTTATTCAAGAATAATTAGGTCGGGACAAATGCCCAACCCACACAATAGAAAAATAAGAAATGTCTCTACACTACTTATTTACTCATTTTGAAAATACTGAAGCACTGATTTGTTGTGCTGGGGAAGGGGAAGATGATAAGAATTTCTCGACTAACAATTGCTGGAAAATGTTGACATCATTTTGCCAATTAGCAATTATTTGTTGTAAGTCTTGTATTCTTTCCTTAACGGTATTTCCGGTGAGAGGATAATTCAAGTTACCGGAAAATAAAATAGCTGGTGTTACCTGTTCCCCAAACTGAACATTTACTTGATTAATAGCTAAATTCAAAACTCCTCGTTTTAAGGGATAACTTAATTCCAAAGCGGCATTAACTTTACTACCTCCGAATTCCTGCCATGAGCCAGGGGCTAAAAGTTTACCGCATATATACTGATAAGCATCCGCTTCTGATGGAAAACCCACAAATGCCTTGGGGTTGATTCCCACTGCTTGATACTCTACTTGGGATAACTTTTCTATCAATTGAAGTGCAACTGCTGCTAGTTTAATTTCCGTCGCTGGTTTTTCCCCTATCATTTCTAATACATTGAGTCGGTTAGGTTGAACAATGATTCCCACACCATTTTTATAAACCAACTGGACTAAATTATTGTTGTAAACTGGTTGGTTTGCTAGTTCCCAGTCAGCAGGAATAATCCCTGTATATTTGAGGAAGTCTGGGTTTAAAACTGCGGGATTGAGATTTTTGGCGACAAGAGAAATCGCTACTTCTGTGAGTTGTAAACTATTACTCATAAACTCCTGGTTATGGCTGAATTGATTAGCAGTATAAACACTGTCTAAATTAGTATAAGTAAAAATCAAGCACTTTTAAGTGTGTTGGCAAGAAATAAATTTTTTATTGTAAAATAATAATTAGTAATATTAAGAATTATGACAAATCCTACTCCTACAAAAAATCAATCCCGCGTCATCGTCATTGGTGCGGGTATAGGTGGACTCACAGCCGGGGCATTATTAGCCCATAGAAGTTATAACGTCCTGATGCTTGACCAAGCCATAGTTCCTGGTGGTTGCGCTTCCACATTTAAACGTCAAGGATTTACCTTTGATGTTGGTGCGACGCAAGTTGCAGGTTTAGAACCTGGGGGAATTCATCACCGCATTTTCTCAGAATTAAATATAGAGTTACCCGCAGCTATACCTTGCGACCCAGCTTGTGCGGTATATCTTCCCGGAGAGTCTACACCAATTAATGTCTGGCGTGATTCGCAAAAATGGCAAGAAGAACGCCAAAAACAGTTTCCGGGAAGTGAACCTTTTTGGCAATTATTAGCAACTTTATTTAATGCTAGTTGGGAATTTCAAGGACGTGATCCTGTTTTACCACCCCGGAATTTATGGGATTTAGGACAATTAATTAAAGCAGTGCGTCCGAGTACATTAATTACCGCACCTTTCACCTTATTTACTGTTGGTGATGCTTTGCGATTATGTGGTTTAGGAAATGATCAAAGACTGCGGACATTTTTAGATTTACAACTGAAATTATATTCTCAAGTTAGTGCGGAAGAAACAGCTTTACTTTATGCAGCCACAGCCTTGAGTGTATCCCAATTACCCCAAGGATTATTTCATCTCCAAGGAAGTATGCAAGTATTGAGCGATCGCTTGGTAGAATCATTAGAAAGAGATGGTGGTAAATTATTAATGCGCCACACCGTCGAAAAAATCCAAGTTGAAAATAACCAAGCTAAATCCGTAAGTATTAAAAATCAGAAAACCGGGGAAACTTGGACAGAATCAGCAGATCATATCATTGGTAATGTCACCGTTCAAAACTTAGTCCAATTATTAGGAGAAAATGCGCCATCTGGATATAAACAAAGAGTAGAAAAACTTCCACCAGCTTCCGGTGCATTTGTAGTTTATTTAGGTGTAGATAAAAGTGCAATTCCCCCTAATTGTCCACCGCATTTACAATTTTTATATGATATTAATAAACCCATTGGAGAAAACAATTCCCTGTTTGTATCTGTGAGTCACGAAGGAGATGGCCGCGCACCATTAGGAAAAGCCACAATTATCGCCTCTTCCTTTGTTGATTTTACTCCCTGGTGGGAAACTCAAAATTATGAAGAGTTAAAACAAAAATTTACTCAAGAAGCAATATCCAAACTTTCTGAATATTTCTATTTAAAGCCAGAAACTATTATTTATGTAGAAGCAGCCACACCTCGCACCTTTGCTCATTATACAGGTAGAGAAAAGGGAATTGTTGGTGGTATTGGTCAAAGAATTCCCACCTTTGGCCCCTTTGGTTTTGCTAATCGGACTCCTATTAATAATTTATGGTTAGTTGGCGATTCTACACATCCTGGAGAGGGTACAGCCGGGGTAAGTTATTCAGCTTTGACGGTAGTTAGGCAAATTCAGGCTTAAGAGTAGATTTTGTCTCACGCAGAGGCGCAGAGAACACAGAGAGTAAAATCTACAGAGTGATATTGTCCAAAATTAATTAGGACTTGCTAAAGGCTGAGATTCTTCAACTGTCGGTGTTACTTCCGGTGTAGATTCCACAGATGGAATAGGTGGTGATTTAGGAGTCATAAATTGCCGCCAAGTTTTAATTTGTTCTTTGGCATCAGTATAAGCACTACTACCACGGGGAATTAACTTGGCTGTATCAATGGCTCTAGCAACATCCACTTCACTTTGAGAACGTGCCATTTGCAACAATTGTTGACTCCATTGGTCAATAGCAATATTCACATCTAAACGTAAATTGTTACGATCAGATACCCGATTTGCTAATTGAATAGCTTGAACTAAAGCTTCTGGTGTGCCAGTAACTGCAACTTGCTTGGCTTTTTGCCAACTGTCTTTAGCGCGAATTTGTTCTTGCCAAGTATCTATAGATGTTTGGGCTTCACTTGATAAAGCCCGTCCTGATGAGGCAATTTTTTGGGCTTCACTAATAGCCGTTGTCAAATTACCATTGTCGGCTAATGCCTTGGCTTGATCTAAGTACGGTTGATCTTGAATCCGCTCAATTTTTGCTGTCCATAGTCTAATCTTTTTCCTCGCTTCTGGATATAATGCTCGTCCAGAACGAATTTGATTAAGTTCAGCGATCGCTGTTTGTAATGAGTTAATATCTTCACCGATGGCTATTTGTTCAGCCCTTTCTAAATATGGTCTGTCTTCAATCGTCTCCACTTGGCCGCGCCAACGTCCCACTTCTTGACGGGCTTCTGTACTGCGAGGATTATTCCCAGGAATTAGCTGTACTTCCGAAATAGCTGCTGTTAAATCATTAACAGTACCTTGACTGGCTAAATTGCGGGCTTTTTCTAACCGAGAAACATCTTCAATTTCTAATTGCCAACGGGCAATTAATTGTTGGGCTTGATTATAAACATCCCTAGAAGCATCTATTTGTTGAGCTTGGGAAATCGCGGTTTCTAACCCAGCCACAGTACCAATAAAGGCACTTCTTTGGGCTTCACCCAACAGCATAAAATCATCAACTTCTGCCTGTAATTCAGGAATAGGGGGGATTTGTCGGGCAATTTCCAAAGCTGTATCGGCATCTCGCTCTTTCATTTTCACTTGTGCCAGGTTCAGCATTTTTCGAGCAAATCCAGATATTAACTCTTGGGCTTTTTGATATAGATAACTTTCTGGTTTAATGGCTTCAGCTAATTTAATAGCTTTGAGTAAATTATCTACATTGCGACTTTTCGCTAAATCTTCTGCTTTGTAAAGTCTATCCCCATCTTCCCGCGCCGTGACAATAATGTTATTTAATTGATCATATTTAGTGCTTGCCCAGTATTTATTATCTACCCGCAGCAATTTAGCTGTAAGCATAAAAGCCGATTGCCAACGTCGCTGACGCAGTTCCTTCTCGGCTTCTTGGTAAATTCCTTCAGCTTTTGACCAAATCGTCTGCCATTTTTGAATTTGCTCTTCTACCAGTTCACTAACCTTTACATCAGTAGGAATTTTCCGGGCTGTAGTGATAGCTTCCTCCAAATTCCCCGATTGGAAACTTTCATCAGCCAGCTTGAGAATATCCCGTGACCATTCCTCCAAAAGACGATTAATTTCGCCCCGCAAAGGATGATTGTCTGGTAGTTGTTTGACGAGAGTAATTGCTTGGAGCAAATCATTAATTGTTTGCTTAGAAGCCGCCAACTGAGCGCAGTGCAACCTAACTGACGCACTAGCCAAAGGCCAGAAAATTTGTGGACAATTAGGTGCAGAGGGAAGCTTAAACAGCATGGATATGGACAGAAAACCCATAGTACCAGGAATCAAAGTGAGAATGACTGCCCACGGAACCCAGCTTTTAGTCCAGCGCGGCATTCTCTCAATTAAAATATTGAGATTAAAAGTAGGTTCTGAATCATTATTTATAGACAAACCTGCGCCATCTTTCTTTTTACTTTTATTCACGGACTGAGAATGAGAACTCATCGCAGCAGTATCAGCAGTTTGATTATTTGGTATATAGTTGGGTTGAACCCCAATTGGTTCTCCTACTTGGTCTTGAGACCAATTATCTGGAATATCCCGCTCTGTCATTGCTCACACCACACTAATTGAATAGCGATATGAAAGTAGGTAGATCAATATCAATATAGATAATTTTATGTTTGCTATCCTAACTTTCCCATCTAGAAAAACCAATCTTGACATTCACCACCCCCACCAATAACATTACTGTTTTTTGATTTGAGTGTGACTGGTTACATTAACCAGAAATTGAAGATTCTCCTTGCAAATCTCCAATTAACTGGGTTAAATCATCACTACTTGCCTGATAAACATTACCGCAAAAGTCACAAGTTGCTTCAGCACCATTATCTTTAACAATCATGTCTTGCAGTTCAGCTTCTCCTAATATTTTCAGCGCTCCTAGCACCCGATCAAAAGAGCAGCCACAATGAAAGCGTAACATCTGAGTTTCAGGAAATATGTTCAATTCCATATCTCCTAACAAATCGTTAAAGATTTCTGTCAGTGTTTTACCCGCTTGCAGTAATGGGGTAAATCCGGATAAAGCCGAAACCCGTGATTCTAAGGTAGCCACTAGCTCCTCATCCCTAGCCGCTTTGGGTAGCACTTGGATCAGTATTCCTCCCGCTGCCGTTACGCCCTGTTCTCCCACAAATACACCTAAAACCAAAGCTGAAGGAGTTTGTTCGGAACTTGCTAAATAATGAGCAACATCATCACCTATTTCCCCTGAAACCAGTTCTACGGTACTAGAGTAAGGGAAGCCATGGCCAATATCGCGGACTACATAAAGAAAGCCTGCACCCACTGCCCCCCCAACATCTAATTTACCCTTATGATTAGGTGGCAATTCCACAGAGGGATTACCGACATAGCCCCTGACGGTACCATCTAAGCCCGCATCTGCCAATATACCACCTAAAGGACCATCTCCCTTAACTCGCACATTTACCCTAGAGCCTACCCGTTTCATACTGGAAGCCATCAACAAACCAGCAGCCATGGTTCTTCCCAATGCTGCTGTGGCCACATAGGATAGTTTATGGCGTTGTCTAGCCTCTTCTGTTAACCGGGTGGTAATCACGCCTACAGCCTTAATACCACCATCCGCCGCAGTCGCACGAATTAATTGATCTGCCATGAAAAACCTTACAATTCTTTACAAGATGACTTTTATATTTTAGGCGGTTTCGTGACTGAAGGGAGGAAAGGGGCAGGGAGAAGGGGGCAGGGGGCAGGGGGCAGGGAGAAATAATTACCAATTACCAATTACCATGCTAGGAAGATTTCAACAAAGCCAAATCCGCATCGAAATCGCAGCATCAGCCGATGCTATTCATGACAGTATTTTGCATCCTGCACAGCTAAAAAAATGGCTATTGGGGCAAAGTTTCCCCCCAGAAATGCCCACAGAATTACCCCCAGGATTTGAATTTACTACTCACACAGGACCCATATCCATTCATCATCGAGTAGACGTAGTAAAACCCAATTGCTTACGTTTACTACTGAGTGGAGGCATTGATGGCTTTCACGAATGGTACTGGGGAGAAGGCTGGATACAATCCCGATTAGAAGGGATATCCATCTTACCACTAAACTTAGGACAAACCCTGAGCTTAGTCAGCTTACGCCAATTCTTAACCGCAACCAAATAACCTCTCCTCTTCCTCCTCTCTGCGCCTCTGCGCCTCTGCGTGAGAAAAAGATTATCTAGCAATTACAGATACCCATAAAAGCACTCCCCCCGTTGCTAAAACGCAAATAATTCCTGTTAACCCCGCGAGGGGTTTTTTATTGATACCCGTTACCCAGGTCGAAACTTGATCTGTGTAGGTGATTAATCCTACTGTATCTATAGTAGCGATCGCCCATACCCAACCAGCATGAAGTCCCCAAGCTATCCCTAAACTATTACCATCAGCTAATCTGGCTAATACTAATACCATACCCATTAGCCATAATCCAGGCAGTTGAGGAAGAGTTTCTTTTTGTTCCCAGACCAAATGTAAGACAGCAAAAACCAAGCTAGAAATAATTGCAGCTAACCAAATTGAATAATTTTGTTCTAATTGAGTGAATATAAATCCCCGAAATACCAGTTCTTCGATTCCCCCCACAAACAAAGCCACTAGGGAAATTGTCAATAAACTAGATGGTATTAACTTGAGATGAGATTTTTCTAAATAGCACCAACCGGCGCAAATTTGCCCAAAAAACACGATAGCTAGACTGAAAACGCCCAAGCTAAAACCTAGCAATAAAGACGTGAAAATAGAAACTTCCCCTACTAATCCATAATCAGCAAAAGATCCCAAGTTCAACCATTGAAATCCCCAGAGAATCAGGGGGATTAATAAATAGAGAGATACCAATAAAGGAATTTTTTGCTCTGGTTGTAAAGATTTATGTATTTGCCAATTCAAGGTAATGGCTAAAATTGCTACCAATGGCAACCAGCAACCTATCCAAACAATAAAAAAAGCCATGACCAAAAATACTGGTGTATCTTTGAGAAACTCCAGCAAAGTATTGGCCGATAACTTTAAAAATGACAGCGCAATAGACATAAAAAACATGACTAACTTCCTGCAACAACAGATTTCTTGATGAATAATCAAGACTCTACTAGAATTTGTGACTAATGGAAGAGGCCAAAACGTTTTTTATGTCTTATGCCACTGAAATTATTTAACTACAACTACTAATTAGCGGTAGCTTTAGGGATAGATTTTTCAGCATTAACGGAAAAACTACCCCTGATAGGTGAAAAAATTTATTCTTCTGCGTCTGATTCATCAGCACCATCATCTGACTGGGTTAATTGTTTGTCACCTTCACCAAGTTGAATTAAGTGAATATGTTTGTAACCTAGTCTAATTTCAAATTCATCACCGGGCTTTAGGTTCATCGCTTTGGTGTAAGTTGCACCAATCACAATTTGACCATTTTGATGAACACTAACCCGGTATGTCGGTTCGCGGCCACGTCCATCTTTTGGTGCTTCTGGGCTGAGGGGAATGCCTCTAGCTGACAGCAAAGCATCATAAAAGTCTGTTAAATTAACGCGAACCTGGCTATTTTTAGTAACGGTGTAATAACCACATTGCTTTGCTCTTTCCCGACGTGGTAAAGTGGAAAGTTCTTTAACTTTCGCCAGTAATGTTTTTCCAGTTAATGGGGCAGTTGCAGTTTCAGTCATTATGCTCTAATTTTCCTTAATCTCTTCAAATTGATAGCGTAGCATGGCGTTAGCCATTTAAAAATTTTCTTGTGAGTCTAGTATTGAGCAATCAGCGCAACTGGACTTCAGAAATAAACAAAACATGAGGGTGATGGGTGAATTCCTGCTGATATGGAAGCAACCAGTGAATCTATTATAGTTATCTATAATAGGTTTCTAAGTCATAGTTACCACAAACATTTATTTCAGTAATTTTACTACGCTTTTAACCATCATTGGCCATCAGAAATTAAATTATTTTCTCTTTGGGCGCTGTTGTATCGGTGTAACTTCAAGCCACCTTTACAAATCAGGTTAGTTCTACTCCAAAAAAGTTAAGGCAGTCCGGTCTTGGGGTTTCCCCAAATAGAGAAACTGCCGCGTAGAGCCAATAAATTACAGGTTTTTCACATTCACTGCTAATCTTACTTGCTTTTGAGTTATCGGTTTGCACCTAATTCTCATCTTTAGCTGAAGATAGCATAGTATTTGTATGTGGTCTAACGGACATACACCCTTTTATTCTGCCAGTAGAGACATGAATTTTCCAGTCTCTACATTACGAGTAAACTTAGAAGTGTTAGTCGTGCTTATGCGGCTATTGTTTCTAATTTTGTTAGTTCGTAATTTTCTATTAAATACTAGCATGAAATAATAATAGCAAAATATTTTTTGAATTTAAAATTCATATTTCAGTTAAATTTTGATCTCACGCGCTGGAGTTGAGGAGGTAAAATGCAGTAGAGATTTTCCCAAGGCTTCATACTGTCATGAGGAGAATGTCAAGACTTTTATAAAAGTTAATCTGATTTCCACTAGCTTTCTTGGAGTGAATCAGTTAAATTCTACAGTTTCTATGGCTTCTCTACGCCAGCTATCAGTGACTAGAAACGAGAAACAGGGTGGAAAATCCCCATTCCATTATTGATCATCGTCAGATTTAAAGCTCTGATTAGATTATCTACGTCTGTCTAGGGGAAGAATAAATTTACCACATCTATTGGGTATTTGATAGCCATGAGGAAAGATATTCACTGGCTTTAACACTTCTATATATTTAAGGATGTAGAATTTTGATAACTAGGGCTTGACGAAAGAAGTCTTAAGTGTAAAGGATCAAGAGTGAAGGCTGCGGTTAAGTCAAGCATAAGAGAAAATGTATTTTTATACTTCATGCTTTGGACTTCATCCCTCCCTAGCTTCATGATTTTGAGGTGGGTAAGGCAGAGAGAAGATTTGAACCCAAGATTTGGATTGATAATAATGGAAGTTATTTTTAAAATTACTCGACAACAAGAAAATTCTCACCCTGTTTTCAAATCCTACGTTTTGGAGGTAGAACCAGGGAATACTATCCTGGATTGTCTCAATCAGATTAAGTGGGAACAAGATGGAACTTTAGCATTTCGCAAAAATTGCCGCAATACAATTTGTGGTAGTTGTGCTGTGCGGATTAATGGGCGTTCTGCTTTGGCTTGTAAGGAAAATGTGGGCAGTGAACTGGCTAGACTGGAGAAAATATCATCATTTGCAAATCAGTCTCAGGCTACTCCAGAAATTACAGTTGCACCTTTGGGGAATATGCCTGTAATTAAAGATTTGGTTGTGGATATGAATGGTTTTTGGAATAATTTGGAAAAAGTTGCCCCTTATGTGAGTACAGCAAGTAGACAAGTTCCCGAAAGAGAGTTCTTACAAACGCCACAAGAGCGATCGCTCCTTGATCAAACGGGCAATTGTATTATGTGTGGAGCTTGTTATTCTGAATGTAATGCTCTGGAAGTCAATCCTGACTTTGTTGGTCCCCATGCCTTAGCTAAAGCCTATCGCATGGTGGCAGATTCCCGCGATAGTGACACAGAAGAACGATTAGAAAACTATAGCGCAGGAACTCAAGGAGTTTGGGGTTGTACTCGTTGTCTTTATTGTGATTCGGTTTGTCCCATGGAAGTTGCCCCATTAGAGCAAATTACCAAAATTAAACAGGAAATTCTGGAACGCAAAGAAGCGAGTGATAGTCGCTCAATTCGTCACCGCAAAGTTTTAATAGACTTAGTAAAACAAGGTGGTTGGATTGATGAACGTCAATTTGGGATTCAAGTAGTTGGTAATTATTTCCGCGATTTGCAAGGTTTACTCAGTCTTGCACCTTTAGGTTTACGAATGCTAGTTAAAGGCAAATTTCCCCTTTCCTTTGAACCATCTGAAGGAACTCAGGAAGTGCGATCGCTCATCGAATCTGTACAAAATACTGATTAATTGATTCTATATTCTGGGCGCAGGCCTTGCGTCCATACTTGACTCTTTATTCTTCCTTCCTTCTTCTTTCTTTTCTCCTGACTCCTGACTCCTGACTCCTTGATTAACTTGGATCTTGAGGAATATTCAATTTTCGCCCAAACCGGTCATAAACTAAAACATCCCATTGTCCATTATTGCTATATTCAAACGCAATTCTACTACCATCAGCACTAATAGTAGGATTGCGGACTTCTCCTTGGATATCACCGGCTAAATTCCGTGATTGACGGACATCTCGATCATAAAAAACAATTTGTGTTCGTCCTTGACGACTAGCAGCAAAAACAATAAATTTACCATTATCAGAAGCCGCAGGATGAGAAGCAATCGTATCAAAGGAATTTAAACCAGGTAAATCTACCAAATTCCGAGTCACCGTATCAAACATATATACATCTTGACTCCCTCTGCGATCGCTCGTAAACACCATATATCTCCCCGAAATTTGCGGATTTAATTCCGACGAAAAACTATTAAGACTCCTACCCCCTGAATCAAAGGGATAACTGAGTAAACGCGGATAGCCAAAACACCCAGTTAATAGAGTTGAGCAGAAAATTAAAATAATTGATAATTTATAATTCATTTAGAAATGAGGAACAAGGAACAAAAGCCAAAAGCGTTAATAAATCAATTAATTACCAATTATCAATTACCAATCCTGTTAATCCTTAAATCCTGGACATCCTGATTCTGACAATATAAATTTTAATTGATATTCACCGTTGCACCATTAGGAATATCTAACTCAATAGTTGGACCTCTATCGAGAACTTCAATATCCCATTGTCCACGACTAGCGGATTCAAAGGCAATATAACGCCCGTCAGGACTAATAGTAGGATTTCTCACCCACCCACGAAAGGTCGGAGTCAGAATTTGTGAATTTTGCGAAGCCCGATCATAGAGTGCTACAACTGGTCTACCTTGATCACTGGTAATATAACAAATATAGCGTCCTGTATAACTCAAACTAGGACTTTCCGCAATTACCGATTGTCGGTTTAAGCCCGGTGTGGGAATAAAACTTTGATTTTCTAAATCGTATACCAACAACTGCTGATGACGAGAACGATTGGAGATAAACGCCAAAAAACGGCCATTTCCACTGATTGACGGTTGTTCCTCAGTATATCGGCTATTCAGAGAAGTTACTCCCATCGGGATATTATCAGCAGCACAAGATATTAGTAAACTTGTCAAACCAAAAATTAGGCTCCAATAAATAGACTTTTGGAGCCAGAAGCTAGGTGTAAATGTTTTCACATTACTGTTTTCCGTCGTCCACCCCAAATGTTCTAAATGTCATCATCAAAATCGGAATTATCTGGCTCATTATTGGGCTTATTAATGGGATTGTATGGTACATAATCCGTTGGTATAGCCTCATCATCATCCTGTCTTCTCGGAGGAACTGAGTCTCTGGGAGGACGACGTTTTCTGGGTCTAGGAGTAGGAGCAACATCATCCTCACGGCTTTCTGGGCGTTGGGGGCGATTATTACCGCTATTACTGTTATTACCGCTATTATTGCGACGTGGTGGTTTTCTTACCTCATCTTGGGAATTTGAACTTTCCCAATCATCAACTTGTCTAGGAGCAGAACCCCAATTTTCATCTTCATAACTATCACTGGGACGACTGACTGAACGCCCGGAATTAGGACGACGCTTTCTTTCTCCTGAATCTGGTCTTTCCCTGTTCCGTGGGTTTTGTGAACTGCGTGGTGCTTGATTTTCGTAATAGTCATCACGGGGAGAACGTTCATCTCGACTACCGCGAATTCTTGGACGTTGAGGAGCTTCTTCCTCTTCTTCATAAGGTAGCGGTTCTAAATCTGCATCCATCTCAGCTTGATAATTGCGGCGCTCAGAATAAGAATATTTTCTGCTGACTTCGCGCTCATCATCCACAATGGGAGTATTGCGTTTAGCTTGTTGAGTAGCGATACTCCGCAGACGAATACTTTCAACCGCAAAAAATACCGTAGAACCGACCAAAAGCAACTGACCAAATTGTAAAATTGGATCAAGTCGCCATCCTTGGAAGACAAGAATAAACCCGCATAATAAGCCAACCGCTGCAAAAAAGATGTCTTGGTCTCTTGACAGTTCTGGCCGGACAGTCCGAAGAAAGTACAGTGCTGCTCCAGCTACAGCCAGGAAAATTCCCAGAATACTGGCTGAGTTCGCTCCAAAATTTACCTGAGCTAAAACACTGGCTGAGTTCAGCCCAAAATTAACCATTGGCGTTTTCCTAATATCAAATCTATATTAACGAGTTACACTTACTATCACTATTTTAACCAGTCATAATATTGTAGAAGCAGAATACTGGAGTCCAGAAATTCGGGAGAAAGGAGAAGAAAGCAGAAAATTCTTCCCCAGTCCCCAATCCCTAAGAATTAAAAACGTTGGATTTTATCTTTTTGGCTAATGAAAATTAGACCAACAGTAGCAGGGATAACAACAATCGCAGTACCCCAAACCAGACTCCAAAGAAAATTTGCTAAAGAGGGTGTCATAGTTCTCAACCTTTTATTACACAGTTTATCCTTATCTTAATCTTGGATTACTTTCTTGAAAAGTAGAACAGGATTATCTATCTAACTTGGTATCTACTTGATGGATGATCCCAAGTCAATAACTTTGTTTTTCCATTCTCACAATAAAATGGCACTATTTAGTTAAAATTGAAGAAAGAATGCGTTACAAAACTTAAAGTTTCTCAACTTAGGCATAAGTTGAGGATGTTCTCACAAATATTAGCTAAACAAAATGACTGGTGTTAACTTGACTACTTGGATTCTTGGCCCCTTTTTGGGAGTGATGACGTTTTTATTTATTTTCCGCATTATTCTGACGTGGTATCCCCAATTCCATCTCAATCGTTTGCCTTTTAGTCTTATCGCTTGGCCGACTGAACCCTTTTTAATCCCGTTGCGGAAGTTTGTACAACCCATTGGTGGTGTAGATATTACCCCGATTATTTGGGTAGGGATTTTTAGTTTTATCCGAGAAATTTTACTAGGTCAGCAAGGGTTACTGACTATGTTATATAGGTAATGGGTAATGGGTAATGGGTAATAGTTTTTTCCAATCACCAATCACCAATTACCAATCACCAATCACCAATCACCAATCACCAATTACCAATCACCAATTACCAATCACCAATTACCAATCACCAATTACTGCATTTTCATATCCTGAACAAAGCTGGTGTAAATATTACCCTGCAAAAATTGGGAGTTTTCCATGATTTTTTGATGAAAGGGAATGGTTGTCGGGACTCCAGTAATGGCACATTCTCGCAATGCGCGTTTCATGCGGGTAATGGCTGTAGCTCGGTCTGGTCCCCAAACAATTAATTTACCAATCAGGGAGTCGTAATAAGGGGGAATGTTGTAATCTGTGTATACGTGGGAATCAATCCGCACCCCTGGTCCTCCAGGTGGTAGATAACCAGTAATTTTACCGGGGGCTGGGCGAAAATCATGATCTGGATCTTCGGCGTTAATGCGACATTCAATGGAATGACCTCTGAGAACCACTTCTTTTTGTGTCAGATTGAGTCTTTCTCCTTGAGCAATGCGAATTTGTTCAACTACTAAATCTATACCAGTAATCATCTCTGTAACTGGATGCTCAACTTGTATGCGGGTATTCATTTCCATGAAATAGAACTTACCGAATTTGTCTAAGAGAAATTCGATAGTTCCAGCGCCGCTGTAGTTAATAGACTGGGCAGCTTTGACGGCTGCTTTGCCCATTTTTTGCCGTAAATCTGGATCAAGAGCCGGACTAGGGGCTTCTTCTAGGAGTTTTTGGTTACGACGCTGAATTGAACAATCTCTTTCACCTAAATGGATCACGTTGCCGTAATTATCCGCTAAAATCTGAAATTCAATGTGACGGGGACGTTCAATAAATTTTTCTATATAAACGCCTGAATTACCAAAAGCTGCTCCTGCTTCCCCTTGAGCCGCGAGGAATAGTCTCACAAATTCATCTTCGGAGCGGACAAGCCGCATTCCTCTACCACCACCACCGGCGGTAGCTTTAATCATTACAGGATAACCAATTTTTTGAGCGATCGCTAATCCTTCTGCTTCTGATTCTACTAACCCTTCACTACCGGGAACTGTGGGAACACCAGCTTTTTGCATGGTTTCTTTAGCAGTGGACTTGTCCCCCATTAATCTGATAGATTCGGGAGTAGGCCCAATAAAAGCAAGATGATGGTCTGCACAAATTTCGGCAAATCTGGCATTCTCTGATAAAAAACCATACCCTGGATGGATGGCACTGGCATTGCGCGTTAATGCAGCAGCAATAATGTTGGGAATGTTCAAATAACTTTTACTGCTGGCAGGTTCACCAATACAAACGGCTTCATCTGCAAGTTGGACGTGCAGCGCGTTTCTGTCAACAGTGGAGTGAACAGCAACTGTGGCAATTCCCATTTCTTCACAGGCACGGAGAATGCGAAGGGCTATTTCTCCTCGATTGGCAATTAATATTTTATCAAATTTCATTTTCGAGTTGCGATATCAGTACCAGTAGATTGACATTTTCTCCTATCCTGTTGACATAAAGCGGTTGCATTACTGCAAATCGTGACAGGAGATTCCCAAACCTCATTCTTAGCAGACTATTGGATTATGTGGCATCTTTGCTAGACCTCTTAATATGACTTGTGCTGTAACTATATTTCTGTTAGTCTCATACCCATTCAAAAAATATTTGGGAAATATTGGAAAAATATTGTATTTGAGAGATTTTTTTATGTTATACTGCAATCTGTGTTCAAACCGCGCGGATGTGGCGGAATTGGTATACGCGCACGCTTGAGGTGCGTGTGGGCATAGCCCTTGCGAGTTCGAGTCTCGCCATCCGCATTTTTGAATATAAATAACCCGCTGTTATGTCAGAAACATGATTATAGCAGCGGGTTTACATTTTTTGATCAAAATCTATATTTTTGATTCTTTGCCAGCGTCCCTAATGATGCTGGTTTTTGTGCTATTGATAGAAATATATATAAATTTTTGTAAAGAACATTGACTACTACTTTTAATTCCACAAATGACTTAATCCTACCCAGTCCTTGGCATTGTCTAACTCCCATTTGGGAAGGTGGGGAGGAAGTTGTTAAACGCGGTTTACCTCATACTCAGTTAGCACCAACTTGGCAATTATTACTTTTGGGTGATGGTTCTCCGACTCGGCACGTCCAACTACTTACGGGTGAACCAACTGAGGTAGATGTGATTGATATGTCAGCAATTGGCATGAGTTCCGATCATGCACCAGCTATGATGCAGATGCTACCAGGTCCAAGAGTGCGCCGACAGGTGTGGGTGCGAACTGCTTCTGGTCAGCGGTTATATTATGCTGCTTCTTGGTGGGAAGCAAGTCATGTAGATGAGTATTTACAAAACAAGTCTTTACCAATTTGGGCAAGTTTAGCGCGGTTACGGACTGAATTATATAGAGATGTTCAAGGTATTTATTATGGTAACTCAGAAGCGTTAGAGTCGGGTTTTCAAGAAAAGGGGCCTTTTTGGGGTCGCCATTATTTGTTTTGGCATCATGGACAACCGCTGACTTTGATTTATGAGGTTTTCTCGCCTTTTTTAACTAAATATTTGGGTGCTATGAATTATGAAGGTTAATCTTGCCAATGACTAATCCCCAAAAGCAGATAGGATCAATGTTACATCTATAGCAGTTGCGGAAACTAATAGACTTTTAATGTCAAATTTGTGTCATAATCAACCCTAACTGGGGGGAAAATGACTTTTTGACTAAAGGGTGAGTCTAATGATAGGCACGATTATAGACCAGCGTTATCACATTATTCAAAGTCTGGGACAAGGTGGATTTGGGACTACCTTTTTAGCGAAAGACACCAGAAGATATAAAAACAGGAGAAATTATTTGGCGTAAATATGCAAATGTTAGTCCCAAACTAGCTACAGTTTTAGATAAAATGGTAAGTTATGATTTTCGTCACCGTTACCCTACAGCAAAGGAAGCTTTACAAGCAGTTAAAAAGTTATTACCGCAGCCTATAGATTGGAAGTTGCTGCTAGGATTAGGAATGACAATATTTATCAGCTTAACTATTTTCTTTATTACCAAAAAAGATAATTTTAATGTATATGAAAATTCTCAATATAGGATAAAGGTAAAATATCCAAAAACCTGGGAAAGACAAGATTTAGAAAACCCAATTACAGCCGAAATTGTGACTTTTATCTCTCCTAAACAAAGTGATACAGATAATTTTCAAGAAAAGGTGACAATTAGCATTGATAAGTTTTCTGGCAGATTAGATGATTTACAAAAATCTAGTATTCAGGAAATTAATAATACTGTATCAGGTGCAAATATTGTTGATAAAAGTGTAACGACTTTGGCAAATAAAGAAGCTAGTAAATTGGTGTTTACGGGTAAAAATGGTAAAGATAGTTTGAAGAATATGCAGGTTGTGACTTTAAAAGGTGATCAGGCTTATACGATTACTTATACTGCAAAAATAGATGATTATGATCAGTTTGTGGAAACAGCAAACAAGATGATTAATTCGTTGGAAATTAATTAATTGTCAGAATCAGGATATCCAGGATTTGAGGATTTTCAGGATGAAATTAATATTCTTTTCGTGTATTCCTGTGTGTTAATTGTCTGAATCAGGATGTCCGGGATTTGAGGATTTTCAGGATAAAATTAATATTCTTTTTGTGTGTTTCGGTGTGCTATGTTTCGCGCAAAGTCGCAAAGGAGGAAAGACGCAAAGAAGAAATTAACTGTGAGAATAATAGAAAATTCCTACAATCTCATCATTCAATTACAATTAAACATCCTGTTAATCCTTTAATCCTCGACATCCTGATTCTGACATTCTTTGTTCCTTTGCGTGAAATAATTATTAATTAGTTTAATAAGAGATTTAGTCTTTAGGACACTCTCGAACTTTATTTGATACCCAGCGACGGCAACGAGAGAAAAAACCTTTACCTGGTTCTGCACAGTATCCTTTATCTCTCTCTGTTGCCTCTCGGCTAATTTCTGATACTGTAGAACTTCTGTTCACAAAAGCAGAAAATTGTCCTCTTTCAACTACGGAATTCTCTTCTCTAATGCTGAATAAATGCGATCACTACCCCAATAATTACTGTTACTATTCCATGCTTAAGTCTCATGGTTTCACCTCCATTTATCTTTATATAACCAAGGATAATTATGCTTGTTTTCAAATTTCCCCATGATTTGCACAACTTTATCTATCGGTATAGCCCAACTCAAATGCACAATTTCCTGATGTAACTTTTCCTCTGCTTGCGAACCATCAACAAACACAGAAGGAGCATCCCATAAAGGATAAGCGTGCATTCCATTTACACCCACAACCTCACCCTGTTTATTCAATAAAGCACCGCCACTCATCCCCTTTTCTAAACGATTTGTATAGCCCACCTGATAACCAGCCTCTAAGGCTTTTAATAATACCAAAGATACCTTACCACCAAGAAATATAAAGTTGATTTTTTCGCTTTCTTCCTCCACAGGAAACCCGGCAATAAATACCTCATCTCCTATTTTGGGAACAGTACCCAAATTTGCGACAGAATAAACTTTTTTAATACTCGAAAATTGCAATATTGCTAAATCATAATTCTGAAAGTTCACATTTTTTGGAACATCTGCTTTGTATATTTCTCCATCTGGTGTTTGAATGTGATAAGGTGGATTATCTGCTCGCAAAACATGGGCATTTGTTAATACTGTATAAACTGAATTTTGTTTATTTAGTAATATTCCCGAACCTAAAAAATCTGTTGATAATATCTTGACAGTAATAGCCGCCGCTTTTTCCTGCAACTGTGCCACTGATAATGGAATTAGCGGTTGTATAATGCTATTTTGTCCAGCATAAATACTGATACTTACTGCCGAACTTGAAAGCAACATTGACAAACCGCCAATACAGGCGACAAATTTTAATATCCGCCAAATCATGTTAATTTAATCCGGTTCAACAGTGGCATTATCCAGGTAAAGCTGGAAGTCAATGTTAATTGTGTCACCTGCACTTTCATTGAGTGTATTACCAGCAGCCAAACCCCGACGGTCTAAGAGTCTGCGGAGAGTTGCACTGGGATTAACTCCACGTTTGAGGGTAAATAATAAATTATTACTTGTACAAGCAGTATTTTGGCTAGTACCAGCACAAACAACAGATTCACCTCTCAGCGTCCCCGTGGTGATATTTTTCAGAGTACCGTTGTCATTACTCCTTTGAAATCTGCGCGATACTTCGTCACAACGACGTTGAGCCGTCCAAGGTGGTGGAAAGTAAGCATTAGAAGTCCAGCGAACTATTGTTACTTTTCTACTATCTTGAGTACGGACAAAGGTAACAGGTATACCTTTACTTTTGCCACAGTAAAAAGTTGCCCCTTCAGCATAACTGGGCTGGTTGATAGTCGCAATTGTTGTTAATGCTGTCAGGGAAGCTAGGGTGACAGTTTGTGTTAACCCTATCCACGGTTGACTAAATAACCTTTGTTTCATAACTTTAGGTAATTTTTATGATATTAATTTGATACTGTTCTTATAATAAATTATATGTAAACATGAGCAAGTTTGGGCAACTCACGGACTAATTTATATTCAAAACGTCTTAACCATGTAGTTCCATAGTAGGGGTTTAGCACTGCTAAACCCCTACACATCTCGGTTTTTATTTAAATATTTGGGCGCTATGAATTATGAAGGTTAATCTTGCCAATGACTAATCCCCAAAACCAGTTAGGATCAAGGTAATCGGAATTGATATTTTCAAGCATCCACTGGAGAGAAGTGTTTATGAATCTGGTTGTACTCCAGAACTGGCTAGATAATGCCTCTTTTGCTGTCTTATTCTGTACGATGTTGGTGTATTGGGTGGGGGCGGCTTTTCCGAGTTTATCGGTGACAGCGGCTTTGGGAACAGCCGGAATGGCGATCGCTAATTTGTGTATGGCGACTTTATTAGGGGCAAGATGGATCGAAGCGGGTTATTTTCCCCTGAGTAATCTCTACGAGTCTTTATTTTTCCTCACTTGGGGAATTACTGCTGTCCATTTAATTGCCGAAAATAGTAGTCGTAGCCGTTTGGTGGGAGTTGTGACTGCACCTGTGGCGATGTGCATTGCTGCTTTTGCTACTCTGACTTTGCCATCAAATATGCAGGCATCAGAGCCTTTAGTCCCTGCTTTGA
This sequence comes from Anabaena sp. UHCC 0187, assembly GCF_009712035.1. Lineage (GTDB taxonomy): Bacteria > Cyanobacteriota > Cyanobacteriia > Cyanobacteriales > Nostocaceae > Dolichospermum. The sequence goes on from NZ_VILB01000013.1 coordinate 171,940, forward strand.
AATCTAATTGGTTGATGATGCACGTTAGTGTCATGATGTTAAGTTATTCCGCTTTAATGGTAGGCGCATTGTTAGCGATCGCTTTTTTAATTGTAACTCGCGGACAAAACATCCAATTACAAGGTAGTTCCGTTGGTAATGGAGGTTATCGGAGTAATGGCTATAAACTACTTAAAGCTGGTGAGTTAGTTACATCCACACCCGCTGCGGAAACTAATGGTTTTTCTCGTGTGGAAAGTAATAACAACGGAAGTGGAACTGCGGTTTTGGATTTAGTCACAACCACTCCTATTCAAACCACTGAAATTCTTTCACCTCAACGCCTAAACTTAGCTGAAACTCTCGATAATATCAGCTATCGCATCATTGGTTTGGGATTTCCTCTCCTCACAATTGGGATTATTGCTGGTGGGGTTTGGGCTAATGAAGCCTGGGGTTCTTACTGGAGTTGGGACCCCAAGGAAACTTGGGCGTTAATTACTTGGTTAGTTTTCGCTGCTTATCTGCATTCTAGAATAACTCGCGGTTGGCAAGGGAGAAAACCGGCAATTTTAGCTGCTGCTGGTTTTGTGGTGGTTTGGATTTGTTACCTGGGTGTGAATCTTTTGGGTAAGGGTTTACATTCTTACGGTTGGTTTTTGTAAGTACATTTCTTTTTCTCCCTTTTCTTTTGAGAGGGGGGAATTTTTTTATCTCACGCTCCAGGCGCGGAGAGAATTTTGAGCAAATTGTATACAATGTACTATACTGAGATTGAAGAATTTAGAAAGATTGTATATGAGTCATCAATTTGACAGATTAGATGAAAATGATGTGATTTCTATTAATCCCGAAAATTTTGATAGATTAGACGTATCTAAAACTTTAACAGCAGTGGAATTAATAGAAGCCATTAAAGATTATATAGGTGCTGACGATCCGGACGCAAAATTATTTACAGCAGGTATAGAAGCTAAGGTACTCAGACCTGGTGATAGCTGGAAAAAGGGGAAAATTAGAGTTGCTATAGAATTTTTATCGGATGAACCAGAAGTAAAAAAAACCATTGTCAATAATAATTTAGGAGTAAATCAAGAAACTTCTCCGTTAGATGATTTACGCGACAAACTCAAAGATATTGAAAGTTAATACTCAATTTTTTATAACCAGCCCTTATGCTTCCTAGTCTGACGCAATTTGGTATCTCCAGTTTGTTTATGTTTTTCGTTCTTTCGACAAGATACCTAATTGTATCTTCGCTGCTTTATTGGTTGCTTTGGGTTCGTCGTCCCCAGTCTTGGGAGGTTCGTCGTCTTCATGATCTGGATAGACGGAAGAGTAAAATGAAGAGCGAAATTAAATGGTCCATCTTTTCCTGTCTTATTTTTGCTTTACCCAGTGCTTTTATCATGGAAATGATTGCATTAGGACAAACAAAAGTTTATGTTAATCTTACAGAATATGATTGGTTGTATTTACCTTTGAGTTTATTTATATATTTGTTTATCCACGATACTTATTTTTATTGGACTCATCGCTGGTTACATATCCCTAAAATATATCGTCGCTTTCATCAGGTGCATCACGAATCTATTAATCCTACTCCCTGGACTTCTTTTTCTTTTGATCCAGTTGAGAGTATAATGACGGCAATTATTATTCCCATTCTGGTTTTTATCATTCCCATTCACATTAGTATGATCCTTTTATTACTAACATTAATGACGATATTTGGCGTTGTTAATCATACAGGTTATGAGGTTTATCCCCGTTCCTGGATGCGTGGTTTTTGGGGTAAAAATTGGATTACACCAACACACCATACTCTTCATCATCATAAGTTTAATTGTAATTATGGTCTTTATTTTCGGTTTTGGGATAAGTTGATGAATACAGATGTAATGACAAAAATATGGCTTAAAAAATGACATGGACTTTACTTCACGCCCAAATACATCGTACCATCCGCGCCCGTCATCTATTTGAGCGCAATCAACAGTTATTAGTCGCGGTTTCTGGTGGACAAGATTCTTTATGTTTAATTAAATTACTATTAGATCTACAACCTAAATGGGGCTGGGATTTAGCCATAGCCCATTGTGATCATTCTTGGCGCGAGGATTCCCAAGCTAATGCTCATCATGTTGAAAATTTAGCACGAAGTTGGAATACGCCCTTTTATTTAGAAACGGCTAATCAACCTGTTAATAGTGAAGCTACAGCCAGAAATTGGCGATATCAGGCTTTAACGAAAATTGCCCAAGTTCATAATTATCAATATATTATTACCGGACACACTGCTAGTGACCGCGCGGAAACTCTATTATATAATTTAATTCGTGGCACTGGTGCAGATGGTTTACAAGCTTTAACTTGGCAGCGTCTACTAACTGATAATATTATGTTAGTGCGTCCATTATTAGAAGTTAACCGTTCCCAAACAGAACAGTTTTGTCAAGAGTTTAATTTACCAATTTGGGAAGATTCCACTAATCAAAATTTACAATATGCGCGAAACCGGATTCGTCAAGAATTAATCCCCTATTTAAAAGCAAATTTCAATCCCCAAGTAGAAGCAAATTTAGCGCAAACAGCCGAACTTCTACAAGCAGAGGTAGAGTATTTGGAACAAACAGCCCATCAGTTGCGTCTAGAAGCCTCAGTACAGGGCGAGAAAGGTAATTTAAAGGTAAACCGCTGTATATTAAAAAAAGTACCCCTAGCTTTACAACGTCGGGTCATGCGTCAGCTACTTCAAGAAATACTTCCTGATGCCCCTAATTTTGAACACATTGAAAAAATCACGGCTTTAATTACAGCCCCCAATCGTTCCCAAACAGATCCTTTCCCTGGGGGTGCGATAGCAATAGTAGAAGGAAACTGGATTTCCATGAATTACAGCAGGATTTAGGAGTCAGGAATGAAAATATTCCCTGTTCCCTGTTCCCTGCTATAGTCAATCCTTCTTTTTTGCTAAATCAATGCTTCGGGTAAGTTGATCAAACTTTGGAGAGTCTGACGCATTTCACTAATAGTCTGAAGTTGAGAATCACCAGTTGCTTGCACTTGAGTTAAAGATTCAGCAACCTTTTGTAATTGATCCCGTAATCCATCAATAGCATCCTGAATAGGTTGCAGTGCTTCTTGATAAAGATTGACTCTCCCCCAACATTCTGCAGTAGCAATTCGTAAATTCAGCAATTTCTCCTCTAGGTTGTTGACTTCTTGACGCTTTGCTGCGATTTCCTGGGTTTGATGATCAATTTTCCCTTGTTCTGCGGCAATAGCAGTCAGCATTTGGGCTATATCACCCTCTAGCTTTTGAAGTTCCGCAGAAGTTTTCCGTTTCTGGGCTTCAAGCTGCAAAACCATTGATTCTAAATTGCTAGATTCACCGCTGACAACAACTGGAATACCTTTTCTTTGCGACAATACAACTTGGTTTTGGTGGAGAGTTTTTTGCTGTCCAACTAAATTGCGTCTTTGTCCGACTAAGCTTTCATTTAGCATCTGGTAAAGATCCTGTTCGTCAGCTAGTTCCGATTCTAAATTGATCTGTTCTTCCCCAAAGCAATGTTCAATTTTTTCTTTGAGTTCTCCTATAAGTTCTTCCTTGTATTTGAGTTCTTGTTCTTGTTCTTGGACAAAGTCAGAGTCCCTATCTAATTTCTCCTGCCAGTCTTGGACCATTTTTTCCAATTCTGCCAGAGGCATTCGCTGCAAGGCTTCTACATCAATTTCTGGTTCGGTAACTTCAGTGTCTGTATTAGCTGCTAAGGTATGAAGCTTTTCGTAAAACTTTTCCTCAGTTTCCAAATGCTGTTTGAATATGGCAGTCAATTCCTGCTTATTGTTAACTATGGCTGTCTTTAATTGCACTTGGGTAATTTGTTCTGCTAAAGAACTTTGTGCCTGTTGCAATTCGTTTTGGAGGTTGCCCAAGGTTTGAGCAAGTTCCTCTCCCCCCTGCTGCTGTTGATTAGCTGCATGAAGTTGGATCTCTAACTTTTGCCAGTGTAGGTTCAGTGTATCTTGTTGCTTTTCGGCTAATTCAAAAGCATACTTGAGAATTTCACTAACTGTTTCAGTGGGAGTAGCTTGACTAGATAAACGATCAAGTAAACCACCCAAGAACTGAATACGCGCTTCGTCTACAGCCTGAGACTGTCGAGAATCCGATTTTAGTTCTTCCAAACGGCGTTGTTCACCTCTCAGATGCTCCCAAGCACCTTCCATTTCATGACGATTGCGTTCAAGCTCTGCCCGTAGCTGATCAATTTCCGTTCTAGTTGTATCAACTTCCTGTTGTTGTGTGTCTAAACGTTCAAAATCATGCTCCAGTTGTTGTACTTGTTCCCAACGTGATTCCATCTCCATTTCCCGACGATTCAGTTCTTGAACCTGAATCATCAGTGACTGTTTCCACTGATCAATTTCATCTTCCTTGAGCTTAAACTTTTCCACCTGTCGGGAAAAATTCTGCAAAATATTTACCAGTGGCCGACCTGCATCTTGAATCCGCTGTACTTGACGATTCGGACTCAATTCCACTAGTACCAAGGAACCATCATTTAATTTGCTGGCTTCATCAGCAACAATCACTTCGTCTGGGATGGGACTCCAATTCTGATCATTGCGTTGACAAGCGAGCAGTTTGAGTTCGCTTTTGCCACCACCACTGAGTAAGCCGCCTTTTTGTTTTTGTACTTCTGCTAAATACAGCACACCGTCAATCCTTTTGATGTACTTCGTGTCCGTGTTTTAGGATATACCTTAGATTATTCTATTAACTTATTTTCTCAAAACCAGTTTATCAGCACAATCAAAATAAAACTATTTTCTTAGATATAACAGATTACCTCCCTAATATATATTTTCAACTAGTAGACTGATAATAACTTCCGTGTAATTACTGCCCCTAACCTTATGATATTACAATATCTTCATCTTTTTCCCAAATAATTTTTCTTTTTGGACTACTTGTATACAGAATCATTTTGCTACTTAACTAGTTTATCCATATTGACCCCAATAGCACTAAGATCAGCACAAATTCTGAATATTTAGGGATAAGCACCAGAAAAGTGCGCGTCAAATTTAGAAAAAGCGAGTTAGTACAAGTTATCCTTTCCTTTCCACCCAGTCCAGGCAAGGGTTTCATCTGAACTGAGTCTTATTCACCTTTACCCCTGTGGAAACATGAGAAAAATAAATGACAATACAGGAGTCAATATCAGGGTGTAGGGAGTAGAATCAGCCCATCAATAAATTTCATAGGTTCTATTTTGAATATGCTTAATTCGGATTCCTGCTGCGAGCAATGTCAAAATTTATCAAGTAATCACACTGGAATGACAAGGAGTATTTTGTAGCTAAATGCAGGGAAACTTAAACGAGATTGATATTTACAGCATCTTACAACTGATCGAGTTAGGACAGCGGACTGGACAGTTATGGGTAGAAGCTCACACATCACATCAAAGCAACAAACTCAGTGGAGAAGAAAATTTCAAGTATCGGCAAGGGGGGGAAAGTAAACCACAGTCATGGTTTGTATTTTTTCTAAATGGTCAAATCGTCTACTGTCAAGCAGGTGACAGTAGTTTATTGCGGATTGATGATTATTTACGTCACTACCGAGTTAAAAAGCGACTTGAATCCAAACAAATTGCATCCCTAACATCTACTAATTCTCCAGAGTATGCTTATATCTGGGCGCTGTTGGAGCAAAACATTATTACCCCAAAAATTGCTCGAACTATTATTTATGGTCTAGTCCAAGAGACTTTGTTTGATCTTTTGAGCTTACACCAAGGCAGTTTCATTTTTGATTTAGGGACAGCACTAGTACCACAATTAACAACCTTAGAAATTGCTCCACTAGTTGCCAAAATCACCAAGCAGGTGCAAGAATGGAAGCAATTATACCCACACATTCAATCAACAGAACAATTACCTACTCTAGCTGACATCGCTAAATTAGGTTCTTCATTACCAGAAGCTACAGTAAAAAAGTTACACAACTGGGCTGATGGAAAAACTTCTTTGCGTCAACTAGCTCGCTATCTAAACCGTGATATTTTAACAGTGGCAAAAGCTATATATCCTTACGTGCAGCAAGGTTGGCTACAGCTAGTATATTCAGATACCCGTAGACTCAACAAACAAAAACAAAACTCGGAAGTAAAAAATTATAAGGGAAGGATAGTATGTATTGAAGATACACTAGTGATTTGTGAGACGATAGAGTCAATTTTAAAATTACAAGGGTATGAAACGATTTCTATCACTAATCCCTTGCAAGCCCTGAGTCTCGTTTTTCAACTTCAGCCAGATTTAATTCTCTGCGATATTGCTATGCCGGAATTGGATGGTTATGAAATTTGTGCCATGCTAAGGCATTCCACAGCGTTTCGGATTGTCCCAATTATTATGCTAACTGGCAAAGACGGATTTATTGATCGCGTTCGTGCCAGGATGGTAGGAGCAACAGATTACCTGACTAAACCCTTTACAGATCAAGAATTACTAATGCTGGTAGAGCAATATCTCAGTCCAGACTATTATACAGGGATACAAATAGGATACAAGACTTGTTGATTGGGTACAAGATCAGGTAAAAGATGTTATCACAAGAATAAAATCAGTTCTCTCACCAACTTCCATATACAGTAAAGTAGTGAAACAATAGACTTAATTTATACAGTTAATCTTTGTCGTCAGCGTAAGTTATGTTTCCCAAGGGAACGTCTAAATCAGGAGGTAAATAGACATTTATGAGCACAGTTCTAATTGTTGAAGATAGTATCGCCCAACGGGAGATGATTACAGACCTCCTCAAAGCTAGTGGCTTAAAAGTCACCCATGCAGGCGATGGCGTGGAAGCTTTAGAGGCGATTCAAAACACACCTCCCGATTTAGTGGTTTTGGATATTGTCATGCCCCGCATGAACGGATATGAACTCTGCCGTCGGTTAAAATCCGATCCCAAAACCCAAAATGTCCCTGTAGTCATGTGTTCTTCTAAAGGTGAAGAATTTGATCGCTATTGGGGGATGAAGCAAGGGGCAGATGCCTACATAGCTAAACCTTTCCAACCAACTGAATTGGTGGGAACAGTCAAACAACTGCTGCGAGGATAAGGATGAAAATAATATGGTTAGCAAACCAGACTTTTTAAGTGGCAGTGGGCAAGATCAATTCCGTCCGGAATTGCAACTAGAAAGTCCTGAAGGTGAGTTACATTTGCGGTTTTATCTACCCTCACGTCAGGAATTTGCATTACAGGCTACGGGAATTCGGGAAGTAATTGAACTTAGTCCTGATCGGATTACACCAATTCCTAATACATCTCCCTTACTTTTAGGGACACTAAATTTACGGGGACGCTTGATTTGGGTGGCTGATTTGGGGCAATTTCTCGGTGAAACAACCCCATTAAACACGGATTGTGCAGAAATCCCTGTGATTGCCATTGAAGATCAAGACACGATAGTAGGTTTAGGAGTAGAAGAAATCTGTGGGATGGACTGGCTTGATGTACAGTATCTAATGCCACAAAATAACGTACCAGATGCTATGGCTCCGTTTTTACGTGGTGAGTGGTTATTTGATACGGAAACACACAAAAAATATCTGCGACTATTAGATCAAATAGCAATTTTACGAAGTGCGCGGTGGGCAGGATGAACTTGGGAGGGAGGAAATGGTAACACGTATAGAAGATGATCAAGATCCAACTTATGATCAGGCGAGAATAGCCTATGAACAACAGGACTATGAATTAGCTGCGATCTTAATTAATAAGTTGGTGCAGAATTTACCAGATGACCCTGATTCACATTTGTTAAGGGGACACATATACTATGTTTTGCAACAATACGATGTAGCAAAAGAGGGATATAAAAACGTATTACATCTAACAGATGATCAAGAACTGATTCGTCTTGCTAATGATTGTCTAGGAAACATTGATCAGTATACGCAGCCTTTTGGCAATAACGAAGCAATGGATGCCTTATCTTCTGAACTGGTAACAGAGGATTTGAATAGCAACAGTTTTGAACTGAAGTCCTTTGCAGAATATGAACCACTGCTAGATACTCTAGAAAATCCGTCTTTATCTAGTCCTTTTGCCAGTCATCCAGATAGTATGGATTTCGACAGCAATTCATTGGATATATCTGCTGATATGAGTGATGATCCCTTTGCTTTATCAACTGAATCTGCCACCAAGGATAATGATCTGATATCAGATCAACTAGAGTTACCTCCTTTTTGGCAAGAAGAGATTTCTTCAGATCATAATCATGGGGGTATTAGTGATAATTTAGCTAATGGCAGTTCAGTAATTACTGAGCAGGCTGAAAGCTATTCACCTTTTACAGAAACTAACTTCTCAACTCATGATGACTCAGAATATGAGCCGGAAATGTTGCTGGAGGAAGATATAGATGATCATTTTGGAGACTTAAACCTCAGTCAAAAAGATGACTATTTAGGGATTAACGACCAGGCTATCAACAATAATATAGAAAATAATTGGCAAGATAGCCTAGAGGATGATTTGTCCCTGATTGACGAAAATAGTTGGGTAAATGAGATTTCTGATAGTCAAGCTGAAGCACTTCCTCAAGCTATGAACATAGCACCTGTAGAAAGGAGAGAATCAAATCAGCATCAAAAAATCTCACCATCCTTTACCAACAATTCTGCGCCACCAAAACAGCAGTTTAATTTCAACTCTGCATCAGAAAAAACTAACTTTAATGATGATAGTTTTGACTTAGACGCATTTGAATCCGCTTTTGGTGCAGAAGATGATGCAGATTTTGGTTCGGAAACCTTTATTTCTACTGGAAATACCAATAATATTTTAAGTGGAGAAAGTAATAAGAATAATATAGAGTTTTTAAACGACTTTGATGAATTTGATGATCTCGGTGATATACCAGGATTTGAACTCACCGAAGATGGCACTTTTAGCAATGGGGGAATGCTATCAGAAGCCCTAGATAGTCGAGGCAATTCGACAAGTCAATTTGCTGATGACTCATCCAGTGATGACATGGGTGATCGAGATGAAGAACTATTCACAATTACCGGCGCTCAAGAAGTAGTTCCCGTCTTCACTCAATCAGACGTTGCCAAAATAGAACCTAACGTAGCTTTTGAACAAGGGGTATTTGCATTCTTTGAAAATGCCTCCTTAGACAAGAAGCAATGGTATATAGCTGGAACTGTAGGTTTGGCATCAGCCGTGATTGTTGCCCTGGTTAGCTCGGTAGCAACGTTAATTTCACCGGCTCAACAACGGGAATCAGTCAGAAACACAGGCTGGTTAATGGCCTTAGCCGCAGGAGCTACAGGTGCAGCTACCGCTGGGTTTATGGGTAATCTCACCCTTAAACAAATTCGCCGCACTACCAAGGATCTGCAAAATCAGTTTGATTCTGTGCGTCAAGGCAATCTGAATGTAGAAGCTACAGTCTATTCCGAAGATGAATTAGGCTACTTAGCTACTGGCTTTAACGATATGGCACGGGTAATTTTTACAACTACCAATGAAGCCCACCGTAAAGCCATTGAACAAGAAGAGGCTAAAGAAAACCTGCAACGTCAGGTAATTCGCCTTCTAGATGACGTAGAAGGGGCAGCCAGAGGAGATTTGACAGTTCAAGCCGAAGTCACAGCCGACGTACTCGGAGCCGTAGCTGATGCCTTTAACCTGACAATTCAAAACCTGCGGGATATTGTCCAACAGGTAAAAGTGGCAGCACGGGACGTAACCAAAGGTTCAACTAATTCAGAAACCTTTGCTAGAGCCTTGTCTGGGGATGCTTTACGGCAAGCAGAAGAGTTAGCTGTCACCTTGAATTCCGTACAGGTGATGACCGATTCTATCCAACGGGTGGCAGAAGCCGCTAGGGAAGCAGAAACTGTAGCCCGTGATGCTAGTAAAATCGCTCAGAAAGGGGGAGAAGCGGTAGAAAATACGGTAGCAGGGATTTTGGAAATTCGAGAAACAGTCGCAGAAACTACCCGAAAAGTGAAGCGATTGGCAGAATCTTCCCAAGAAATTAACTCTATCGTCGCCATAGTTTCCCAAATTGCTTCCCGTACTAATTTATTAGCTCTTAATGCCAGTATTGAAGCGGCAAGAGCCGGAGAAGCGGGTCGAGGATTCGCCATTGTAGCTGATGAAGTGCGACAGTTGGCAGATCGCTCGGCTAAGTCCTTGAAAGAAATTGAGCAAATCGTGATGCAAATTCAAAGCGAAACTAGCTCAGTAATGATGGCAATGGAGGAAGGAACACAACAGGTAATTCATCAAACTAAATTGGCTGAAGAAGCCAAGCGATCGCTAGATAACATTATTCAAGTAGCCGATCACATTGATCTTTTGGTAAGATCAATTACCAGTGATACCGTAGAACAAACGGAAACTTCTCGTGCGGTAGCACAAGTAATGCAATCCGTGGAACTAACGGCACAAGAAACCTCTCAAGAAGCACAGCGGGTTTCTGGAGCCTTGCAACATTTAGTGGGAGTATCCCGCGATTTGATTGCCTCCGTGGAACGCTTCCGAGTGGAAACAATCGAATCAAGGTAGGAGGCAAAAGTAAAAAGGCAAAAGTAACAATCAATGTCTACCTCTATGCCTCGTTTTTTACCTTTTTTGTTTGCTATACGCCTTTTCTTTAACCTCTTACCTTTAGTATCCTGATTTAACTTATGACTATGCAGCCGGAACAACAACAAAGGATTTTAGGTTATTTTCTCGAAGAAGCTAGAGAACACCTGAACACCATTGAACAAGGATTACTGAATCTCCAAAGCACTTTGGAAGATTCAGAAATGATTAACGAAGTCTTCCGCGCAGCCCACTCCATCAAAGGTGGTGCGGCTATGCTAGGTCTGAGTAGTATTCAGCATACATCACACCGTCTGGAGGATTGCTTCAAGCTTCTGAAAGAACATCCTGTTCAAGTAGATCAAAAATTAGAATCTTTGCTGTTAGATGTCTGTGACACCTTAAAAGCTCTGATAGACCATCTTGGTAATCCCTTCGGTTTATCAGAGGAAAAAGCTCAGGCTCTGATGTCTAAAACTGAACCAGTGATGCAATTGCTCAATGATCATGTAGAACAACTGGTAGGTCAAGGAAATACGGTCAGCACAAGCTTTGAAAACACATCTGTAATCCATTCACAACCAAATATACCCACACAAGTACAGAAAACACCTGTAACAACTAGACAAAATCAGGATTGGACAGAGTTTCAAAATCAGGTTTTACAAATCCTCCGGGAAATGTTGCAACTGTTTAAACAAACTAACTTATCGTCTTCACGGGAAAATCTGCAAAACTGCTGTCATCAATTAGTTTCAATTGGGAGAGACTTAAATTTATCAAATTGGTGCAGTTTGTGTGAATCTGCTGCTCAAGCTATATCCAATCCCAATAATAGTTATCTGACTTTAGCTAAAATCATTATTACTGAAATTAAACAGGCTCAAGAATTAGTTCTCCAAAATAGAGACGGAGAAATTGCTATTAGTCAACAACTAGAAACTCTTTTTCCTTTACCAGAACTGGAGTTATTGGAATTTGACGAACCAGAAACCAGCCTACCTTTATTTGCTGACACAGCAGAACTAATTTTAGAACCGTCAACACCAGTAAATGTTACTAATAAAAATGGTTTTGCTGATCAACCTTTGCTTAATCATGATCACCATCACCCGATAATCTTTACCAACAATAATATTGATCACAATGGGCCAGAAGTAGGAATTTCTGAATTAAATACCCTGGCAGATTTATTTGAAGGTGATACACCTGATTTAGATGATAATTGGCAACAAGAAGAAATCATAGGAGATATCACTAACTATCAACTGCCAATTACTGATAGTGAAACTGAGGATAATAATCAAGATTTAGATGATTTTCTCTTCTTTGAAGATGACAAAAAATCTGAGCCAACTGCAAGGAATGAAGAAGATTTAACTCTCTTGTTTGATGACGATTTATTAGAAATAGATAATATATCTCTATCAGAACTGGAAACTGAAACAGTTAATTCTCAACCTATAGAATCTAGCAATCTGTTGCCTCATGATCCAAGTTTACAATTCCCAGAAGATGATGTATTGGCAGAATTAATTTCAATTTCTAGAGAATCTCGTCAGGATAATCCAGAAAATGCGGCAACCATTACTAATACCTTAGAAGAATTATTGACATTTGCAGAAGACGATGAATTCAATGAATTGTCGTTTACTGCTGAAACAATTGAACCAGAAAATGTTGCCATTGCTGAAACAGTTGAACTAGAAAATATTGCCATTATTGAAACAATTGAATTAGGAAATGTTGCCAGTGCTGAAACTTCTACTGAACCTGAAACTAATTTTGATAGTTTGTTCTCTGCGGATGACAGCTACTCCAAGGATATCAAAAATGAAGATGCTAATTCTCTAACGGAAATTATTCCCACAATAGTAGAAACAGCAAAAATAAAACCATCAGCACCAGAAAGTTTATCCTTAGATAATCTATTTACAGAAGTAGAAGAGGATATACCTCTGCTCACAAATGAAATTGATGATTTATTTGGTATACCAGAAAAAACACCTAATATTTCTAATTCAATAGATAATTTAGATAACTTCTGGGATGATTTAGAAACATCAAGCTCGCAAGTCCCAGCTTCAGTTAATCAAGATGTAGCTCAAGAATTAGAGGAAAGTTTATTTAGTGCATCCGTTGAAATTGTTAGCAAAAATCAGAAATCAACTACCAATAATAGTTTAAATGGAGCAGAGTTTGATCTGGTTCTCCAAGAGCAAGAAGAATCTTTTAATCTATTCTTCACCTCAAATACTAATAACGAGGTGCAAGACATAGATAATTTATTTGGTGATCTTAGTGATATTCTAGATTTCAACTCTAGCAATGTTCCTAATGTTGAATCTAGGGAATTGTCTTTATCAGAAATTAATCACTTTTCCCAAGCTCCAGAAGAACTCGATTCCATACCAGAATTTACGGTTCAGTCTACAGAAACAACTGCAAATCTACAACTGACTGAGACTGTTGAAGACATCAGTGACAACAACTTATCTTTGTTTGTAGAAGAAATAACATTGACTTCAGATAGTGTTTCTGAAGAATTAATTCCGAACATTGATAGTAGTGAATTGTTAATATTGGGCGATGATTTAGAAACAACATTATTTGCAGCAGAAACTGATTTAGATTTTCATGCTACCTTTGCTGATTTTAATTTAGAATCTAGTCCAAATTTACCAACAGAACTATCACCAGATATTTTGGCTGTGGGTGAAACTTCTCCACAATTAGAGTTGGAAACTACAACTGA
>NZ_VILB01000013.1:185554-447250 GCF_009712035.1 Anabaena sp. UHCC 0187
CAGTACCCAGAAAAATTGCTAGTCAGGTATCTAGTCAGGTATCTATTCAAGACGAAGATTTTGCAGCTTTAGAAGCACTACTGGGTGAGAATGAAGATAACGCACCAGAAGTTAATCAACCTGCTGTAGTCAAGGATCAAAATACTTCTTCTCCATCAAAACTAGAAGATGAGTTTAGTGAGTTGGAGGATTTGTTAGCACAGGCTGATCAAACAATATCCAATACATCAACAACATCAGGAAAAACTGCCAGTAGTAAAATTCCTCGTCCGGCTACTCGTCGGACACTCAAAGAAGAAACCATGAAAGTCCCAGTTAAACAACTGGATGACATGAGTAACTTGGTTGGGGAGTTGGTAGTAAATCGCAATACCTTAGAGCAGGATCATGAACGTCTGCGACAGTCACTAGATAACCTGTTGGTGCAGGTACAGCATCTTTCAGACGTAGGAGTAAGGATGCAGGAATACTACGAGCGATCGCTTTTGGAAGCATCTCTCCTTGCCAGTCGTCGTTCTAGAGAACAAGGTCACTCATCTGGCAATTCCCATGATCGTGGCTTTAGCGAAATCGAAATGGATCGGTTTACGCCTTTCCATATTCTGGCGCAAGAAATGATTGAGTTCATCGTGCGAGTTCGGGAGTCAGCCAGTGATATTGACTTTGTTACCGAAGAAACAGAACAGGTCGCCCGACAGTTACGCCAAGCAACTAGCCAGCTACAAGAAGGACTAACAAAAGCCCGAATGGTTCCCTTTACCCAAGCTATTGACCGCTTGCGGCGAGGAGTGCGGGATAATGCCATTAAGTATGGCAAACAAGTAGAGTTAGTCACGGAAGGGGTTGATACCTTGGTTGACAAGATGATTTTGGATCATCTCACAGATCCTTTGACTCACATGGTCAATAATGCGATCGCTCACGGCATTGAAAGCCCAGAAGTACGGCAAGCTGCGGGTAAATCAGCCACAGGTATGATTAGTATTCGCGCCTTACAACAAGGAAACCAAACTGTTATTTCTGTAAGTGATGACGGCGCAGGTATTGATCATCAAAAAGTTAAAAACAAGGCAGTTAAAAAAGGTATTCTGACCCCCGAACAGGCAAGAACCATGACTCGTCTGGATACCTATGAACTTTTATTCCTCCCCAGCTTTAGTACCGCCGATGAAGTAGACGATATCAAAGGTAGGGGTGTAGGTATGAACGTAGTTCAGAACGATATCAGCGAAATTCGCGGTACAGTTAGCACCGATTCCACCCTAGGTAAAGGAACTAGCTTTACGATTCGGCTACCACTAACGCTGAGTATTTGTAAAGCCTTATTCTGCGTTTGTAATAGAACCAGAATTGCTTTCCCAATGGATGGTGTCGAAGATACCCTAGATATTCCTACCAAAAATATTCAACAAGATGCTGATGGACAATCATTTATTGTCTGGCGGGATACCATACTTCCCTTCAAACCTTTAAAAGATATCTTAGTTTTTAACCGTCAGTTGACCCGTGGTAACGTCTATGGCGTTAGCAGAGATGATGACACAATTTCCGTAGTCGTCATCCGCTCTGGTAATACCATGATTGCTTTACAGATTGATCAAGTCCTGAGTGAGCAAGAAATTGTAATTAAGCAATTTGAAGGTCCAGCACCTAAACCCAGTGGTATAGCTGGTGCTACAGTTCTCGGTGATGGCATGATTATGCCTATTGCCGATGTCTTAGAAATCATTGATATCTTCCAAGGGAAGATGTCGAAAAATATTGGTGGTAGTTGGCAACAACACAATATTCCCCCTGCCCTTGACTTTCCTAGCGTTGATAAGGTGGAAACAACTGTGTTAATTGTTGATGACTCGATTACAGTTCGAGAACTCCTATCTCTCACCTTTAATAAAGCGGGTTATCGTGTAGAACAAGCCCGTGATGGCCAAGAGGCTTGGGATAAACTCCGTTCTGGTTTACCTTGCGATATTGTTTTCTGTGACATCGAAATGCCTCGTTGTGATGGACTAGAATTTCTCTCCCGGATTCAGAAAGATGACAGTTTGAATCACTTACCTATTGCTATGCTCACCTCTCGCGGTGCTGACAAACATAGACAAATGGCGGTGCAACTCGGTGCTAGTGGTTACTTTACTAAACCCTATTTGGAAGAAGCTCTTTTAGAAGCTGCTTCTCGGATGCTGAAAGGAGAAAAACTCGTGACTACTTAACCAGCTTTGATCACTATTGAGTAAATTAAAGAATTTTCAAGGTTTTACCCTAACTCAACTAAAATTTCTCTCTAAAGACGTATTGGAGGGCAAATTGAATCGTGGTATTAAAAAAACACGATTACAAAGAGAAAATCATGTTTAGAAATTTTAATGTTCGTATTAAATGGAAATGGATGTTTTTTGCGGTTTTGGGCATTATTTTAGTTAATACTCAAGTTTTTGCCCAAGTACCAATCAGACCGATTAAACCAGGTATCATCAAAGAGGGAGTAACACAAGTACAACTCAGGAATGCAACAGATAGACTCGATAAAATTGAAGCTTTATTCACCAACATAGAAAGTAAACAAGTCTTTAGACAAGAACAATCAGAGGAAATTAGTAAATCTACCTTTGAATATGCACAAGCTGTAAAAGCTGCTTTAGACAACGCCCTAAAAAATGCCGAAACTTTAGCTAAAACCCAAGGAAATAGAGGCAGTATAGACCCTTTAGCTACATTTGAAGAAGCCGAGAAAGCTAATGAGCCACGACTACAAAAAATTCAAGAAAGGGCAAATGTGATCGAAAGGCAGATTAAAACAGGAGTAGTTAAAGTTGATAAACCAGTTATTGAAAAGCTATCAGTTCCAGAACGCGCCGAGTTTTTAAATTCCCTAGAACGACCAACAAGACAAATTTACATTAAAAATTTACCAAATTTATTCAAACCTGTTATCAATACACCGCAAAAAGAACCAAAGCTGCTTAAAGATTCTGCTGAAAACTACCAAAGTTTTATTCCAGAAACTACACACAACACAATGGCTAACTATGATGTCGCCATTACAGTTTCTAATCTGCTGCAAAAAGTTAGTAACTTCATTATACCTCCGGCTTATGCCGCAGTTGCAGCACCATGTATTGGTTTAGCCATATCAAAAAATTGGACAGCTTTGGCTGCTTGTGTTGTTAACTCAAGTTCACAGGCTACACAAATATATAACGAGTTTGTTCGCTGTTGGAATAATGCTTCAGGATTTTGGAAATGGTTTAAAAAAGTTGCTTGTTTAGCAAAGTTGATTATTCGACTCGGTTAACAGGACTTAGACAAAACCGAGGTAGAAAAAAGGACTAGAGACTAAATTACAGTTTCTAGTCCAATTACAAACTAATTGGTAACACACTATAGCTACCAAAGATTTTCAAGATTTCTGTGTAATTTTGTAACTCTCTTAAAGCAGATTTCATGATCTGTGCATTCACATCTGCTTCAATATCTAAATAAAATAAATATTCTCCCAAAGAACGTTTTGTAGGACGGGATTCAATGCGACTGAGATTAATACCCAAACGAGCAAATACTTCCAATACCTTCATTAATGCGCCCGGTATATTAGCTGCTACGCTGAAAGCTAAGGATGTATGAGTACAATCAATAGTATTATTTTCCTCCGTACTAACTACCCAAAACCGAGTACAGTTTTCTGGATAATCATTAATCCCCCTAGCAAGAATAGGTAAATTATACAGTTGTGCTGCCCGACTAGAAGATATAGCCGCTGTTGTTGCTTCCTGTTCTAATCCCTGTAGTGCTTCAGTAGTCGAATTCCTAGGAATTAAGTTGACATTTGGTAAGAACTGTGATATCCATTCTTGACATTGGGCTAAAGCCTGGGGATGAGAATAGATAGTTTTAATAGTATCTAAGCTAGTTGCACAGGAAATTAATGTATGTTGAATTGGTAAAACTAAAGCTAATTGAATTTTTAAATTATCTAAGCTCCATAAGCTATCTAGTGTCATGTTAACACTACCTTCAATAGAATTCTCCACAGGAACAACAGCTAATTGGGTTTGTTTATCAGATACAGCTTGTAACGATTGAGCAATGGTAGAATAAGGGCATAAACTCGCTGTAATTCCCTGATGGGTTTTTAACCAGTTGAGATAGAAAAAAGCTGCTTGTTCGGCATAAGTTCCTGGTGGACCCAAATGGGCAATTTTCAGATTCATGCTTTTAAATTTGACGAATTTGATTAATAATAAATAAATAGTTTGATTTTTTGCAATTTAAATTGTTAAAAAATATTACAATAAAAAACAAATGGTTTAATTTGCTCATGGTTACTAAGTTTATTGCCTCTCAATCGGTGGAAATTTCCGTTCCTAAGCAATCTATTCCTATTCAACACTATTTGCGTCAGCCTCAACGGTTGGTGAATGCCTTAGCTGATAATACAAGAATTCAACAGTTGTCTGAGGAAGTTTTTCGGTTAAAAATGCGTCCTCTGTCTTTTATGTCACTGAGTATTCAGCCAACTGTAGACATGAGAGTTTGGGCAGATGCAAGCGGAACGATCTATTTGCGATCGCTCGGTTGTGAAATACTGGGTTTTGAGTACATTAACGAAAGGTTTGCGCTGAATTTAAAAGGCTATTTATCACCAGTTCAACTCAATGGTGAAAATCACTTGCAAGGAAAAGCTGATTTGGAAGTTTTAGTAGACATACCACAACCATTTTCCTTTACACCCAAATCAATTTTAGAAACTACAGGGAATGGATTACTTAAAAGTGTGTTGTTAACTATTAAGCAAAGATTGTTACATCACCTTTTAGCAGATTATCGGCATTGGGTAATCTCGCAAACTCAAAATATCGAGATAGATAATAACATTCCTGATAGCGGTAGAGTGACACAAGCCATATTACCAACTTTGAATTTTGAGTAGTTTTAAGATGGAATTTGGCAAGGACGAAAAGAGCGCCGATGTAAAGGTGAAGGTCCGTATTTTTGAAGCGCCAGTAAATGACGCGGACTTCCGTAACCTTTATTTCTGTCTATATCATACAGAGGATATTTTAACGCTAACCGCTGCACCAAATCATCACGCCAAACTTTAGCCATAATACTAGCTGCGGCAATATTCAGCGATCGCTCATCACCCTTAACAATTGTTTCTTGAGGCATTGATAAATTCTTCACCAACTGATTACCATCAATCAAACACAGTTCAGGCTTTACTTGCAACTTCAGAACAGCCCGCTTCATTGCTAAGAGAGTTGCCTGTAAAATATTAAATTCATCTATTTCCGCAGTTGTCGCATAACCAATTCTCCAGTCTAACGCCAGGGTATTAATTTTTTCAGCTAGTTTAGTTCTGCGAGAACTAGACAGTTTTTTGCTGTCCTTAATGTTATCGGCCATCAGGACTGATAAAGCCTCTACTGGTAATATAACTGCCGCTGCCACCACAGGACCAAATAAAGCCCCTCTTCCTACCTCATCTACACCCCCAACCGCACCCTGCATATCTGAGTAAGTGGAAAACTCCAACCAACTCGAATCATCCCAGGGTGCAGGTTTAATTTCTCCCATTGTCTAAACTGTGATTTGTGTGATTTGCTTGATTTCGATGATTAATTAATCAGTCGGAACTATGATTTGTGTAATTTATTTGATTTCGATGATTAATTAATCACATAAATCATCAAAATCATCAAAATCACAGTCCAATTTTAATCTTGTTCAAAACCATCTGTATCTAAAGCTGATGAACGACGACGACGACGACGATTAGGTACAGATGTAGAACTACTATTAGTTTCTGTTTCTATTTCTGTTTCCTTGGGAACTATTGTTAATTCTGGGACTATTGCTAATGGCGGAAAAGAAAATTCTGGTTCTGGTTCTGGTTCAAATGTTGGTGTCGGTAGTTTAATGGTGATAACTTCAGGAATTGTTTTTTCAGTAACAATTGGTTCGGGGATAAATCCAGTTTCCTCAATAGGTGATTGTCCTGGTTGCACAACATTAATAATCACCGATCTTGTATTTTTTCCCTCCCGATCTAACTTGAGTAAAGGAGAAATTCCCATTTCAGCAAATGTGTCTTGTTCCTTTGCTGACATCTCCACCGTAATCACCTCTGGTGGTTCTACCTTAATCGGTTCTAGTTTGACTTTTGCCCGTTCTGGTCTTTCTGTCCAACCGGATTTATTAATAGTAGGTGGAGCGATTTCTGGTATTGGTAATTCAGGTTCTTCTAAGTCTAAATCTGCATCATTAACAAAAGCTAAGGGACTAGTAGGCAAGCGAGATTCATCTTTACCGTTAGTGCCATTGACACCAATACGGCTGCGACGGGTACGGGTACGACGCTTATCATTTAATTCTTGATAACTAGGATGATTGATCAAATGGAGAGAACTAAATTCTGGTTCAGTTTCAAAACCATCTCCAAAACCATCATAAGTATCCCGTGGTGTGGCTTGGGCTACGCTACCAATATCAGGGATGCGGGTAGTGGGTGCAGGTGTCCGAGATTCCTGACGGGGCATTGGTACAAACCGCTCTGGGATGTCCGCAGCCGGTATGGGTAAGCGGTTTTCCGTTTCTCCTGGTAATCTGACGGTATGTCCTAAACCGCCGCAAGTAGGACAAGTTTCGCCAAATAATTCATAAATATTTTGGCCTTGACGCTTACGGGTAAGTTCAACTAAACCCAATTCAGTCAGTTGAGCAATTTGGGGACGAGCTTTATCAGCTTTTAGAGCTTTATTAAAGTGTTCTAAAACTTGCATTTGATCACGTCGAGATTCCATGTCAATGAAATCAACCACAATCACACCAGCAATATTCCGCAAACGTAACTGACGGGCAATTTCTGCCGCAGCTTCGCAGTTTGTCCACAGCACTGTTTCTCTAGCAGTTGCAGAACGGGTAAATGAACCGGAGTTAACATCTATGACGGTTAAAGCTTCTGTCGGTTGGATGATGACATAACCACCTGATGGCAAATCTACCCTGGGTCTGAGAGCTTCGCGGACCGCCGCATTGATGCGGAAATATTCTAAAATGGGAGAGCGATCGCGGTGATGATCAATTAACAATCCTTGGGGTGTTTGTCCACCACTCCAGTTTTGTAGATATTGCTTCACCCGTTTTAAGCCTGTGCTGGAATCAACAACAATGCGATTCACATCACTACCATACATATCTCTAAGAACGCGCTGAATAAAGTCATCATCACGATTCAGTAGAGCCGGCGCACGGGAGGTTACTGCTTCTTGTTGAACAATTTCCCACTGCTTTTGCAGCACTTCTAAATCTTCAATAATGGCTTCTTCTGGCTTGCCTTCTGCTTCTGTGCGTACCAGCAAGCCCATTCCGGCTGGTTTCACTAGAATTGCCAAGGCTCTGAGACGATTACGCTCACTTTCGCTCTTAATCCGTCTAGATAAATTTACCCCCCGTCCGTAGGGCATCAATACTACATAACGA
This sequence comes from Anabaena sp. UHCC 0187, assembly GCF_009712035.1. Taxonomy (GTDB): domain Bacteria; phylum Cyanobacteriota; class Cyanobacteriia; order Cyanobacteriales; family Nostocaceae; genus Dolichospermum. Next base: position 193,037 of record NZ_VILB01000013.1, read on the forward strand.
CCAGGTAAGGTGATGTTACCTGTCAGTCTTGGACCTTTTGATCCCGTTGGTTCTTTCATCACCTGCACTAAGGTTTTTTGCTGTGGTGTCAACAGTTCTGTAATCGCTGCTGCACTACGTTTTAGCCTTAATGGACCTAAATCAGTGACGTGAATAAAACCGTTGCGTTCTGGGTCGCCGATATTGACAAAAGCCGCATCTATCCCAGGTAAGACATTTTCTACTACACCTAAATAGATATCACCAATTTGGTGATGACCCGTAGCTACAACGAGTTCTTGTATTTGATCTTCCGAAAATACAGCAGCGATTTGATGCTGCTCCGCGATGATAATTTGTTTTGGCATTCAATTTCCTCAAAAATTGGCAGCACCGCTGGGAATTACAAGGAAGTTCTCTGTGATCCCGCTTGTCCTGACGGTCGCTGCTACAAGACGCTACTAGTAATAAAAATTCGCAATTTGAGTAGCTCTGCAAAGTTATGAAGAGCTAACTAATGATACTTTGGGTGCGTTTATACGCCGGATTATTCCTGAATAGCTGCATATATTTTACGGACTTCAATCAACCGCCTTTGGCTGATTTTCCATACTATACGCTGCTATTTAAACTTTGGATATCCGTAGACATCTGTTTCAAAGTTAACGCTTCATCAAGTAAAGTTGACTATATCTAAATAGCACACACTTTGTGGAAAACCTCCGCGTCTAGACACGGTTTCTTTTTGGGTTTACCATCTGCTGACGGAGGGAAATCTGCCTTTAGCACTGGATTCACTATCCGTGTTTTTACTAGAAAGTCTAGCTAGGTGCAGATAACTTACTGAGTCATCTTTACAAGAATTATGCCAGGGTTGTAATCTCTGTCAATACTTACGTGGTATTTTTTACAATTAAACACACTTGCATTTGTAGCAATTGCATAAAAGCCCGCAATAAAAGCAAGTCTTATTTAAGGGATAGAATGTATCAGTCAATGGAGAAGTTGACGAAAGCCATTGTTAGTGATTGATTCACAAGGTAGCTATAGAGAGAGTGGTTTGTAATCAGCAGCAGAGTTGGTCTGGGATACAATTTTAGAAGTTACACTCTTATATCTTTGCCTTCGCTCCTGTAATGATCACAGGCAGTGAATCAAGTCATTCAATGCAGCACCAGAAAATTTCTCTTAATTGTTATTCTAACGCAACCTTGCCAAAAATCAATTGCCACAACAGACTAATTTTTGACAATTACTAGCAAGTTATCCAATAACTAGACGCTTGCGGTGGATATGCAAGAGGTGAAATTCTAGATTAGCCACTGTTTCTAGCATAGACAGTATTTGCTCAGGACGCAAGATCACACCGTCAGGACGACAGACACCCAAATAACGTAATACTGCTATTGAGTCTGATTCTCGGTGAGATGTTGATACTAATTCTATCTCCCACAGGCGTTCGCGCAGATTTATTAATTGCTGCTTACCGGATTTGGTTGTATGTGCCGACAAAATCTCCTCTTGATTTTTAATAGTTTCAATCCAACCTTGCCATTGTGCCAGTTGTACCTCGCTTTGGGGTATAGACACTGTTAGTAAATACTCGGCTGCTTCTAGAGATTGGGTAGTAGAGGGAGACTTGATATCTACTTCTACCACATTATATATAGGGATGTCAGTAGGTAGCTGCTTAACCAATTGGGCATGAAAAGTTGCAATATCAATGGCTTGGGTCAACTCAAAATCTACTATTTCCCCTTCACTGGTAGCACCTAAAGTCAAAGCACTGGCTAGACAAATCCTCGGACCAGGATGAAAACCACCTGTGAATGTAATTGGTAAACTGGCACGGCGCATAACTCGATCAAATAGGCGCATCAAATCCAAGTGACTGACCAAAGCCATATCCCCTTGTTTACCAAAGCATACTCGCAATCGTTGGGCTTTGGTGGTGTTGGGAACAAAGTCACCAGCAAAGTTGGGAATAGGTGGTGCAGTCATAACCACATTATGACCGAAATCTGTGCCACAGACTCCACAATGAGAACAACCTTCAAAAGAGCAGTCAGGGACAATTGCCGCTTCTAGAGCGCGTTGCAGGTCTTCTTGCAGCCACTTTTTATCAATGCCAGTATCAATATGATCCCAAGGTAAGGGAGTATCCAAAGGTGAGAGGGTTTCTGGTTCTTTGTTGTCAGCAGCAAACAGATTCCATTCGCCATTTTCAACTTGACGGTATTTCCAGTCTAGACCGGCTTCGGTAATGGCTGTTTCCCAAGCTGTAAATGCTGCATCCACATTATCAAACCAAGCATCCATGCCTGCACCCAGTTCCCAAGCGCGACGTAACACTTTCCCCAGAGTGCGATCGCCTCTACCAATAAAGTCTTCCATGGCGGAAATGCGAAAATCCGTGAAATTTACTTTCACATTCTTCATTCCCCGAAATTCTTGTCGCAGGAGATTTTGCTTTCTGGCAAATTCCGTTGTGGAAACTGAATGCCATTGAAAGGGCGTATGGGGTTTGGGGGTAAAGTTAGAAATGGTCAAAGTAAAGTTTAACGATCTTCTACCCTTTTCCCAACATTCTTGCTTTAACCATCTGACCGTTTCCACAATGCCGATTACATCCGCATCGGTTTCTCCGGGTAAACCAATCATAAAATACAGTTTGATTTTATCCCAACCTTGCTCCCAAGCTGTTTTTACACCCCGTAATAACTCTTCATTTGTCAAACCCTTATTGACAATATCCCGCATCCGTTGTGTACCTGCTTCTGGGGCAAAAGTTAACCCGCCTTGGCGCGTACCTCCCAGGATATTGGCAATATTTTCATCAAACCTATCTACTCTCTGACTCGGTAAAGTGAGGGAAATATTGTCATTTTTTAAGCGGTTTTTAATTTCCATCCCCACCGCTGGTAGGGCTAAATAATCGGAACAACTTAAAGACAAGAGGGAAAACTCATTGTAACCAGTTTCCCGCATTCCCTTTTCTATAGCTTCTACCACTTTTTCCGGTTCGACATCCCTCGCTGGTCTAGTTAACATTCCTGGTTGACAAAAGCGACAACCACGGGTACAACCCCGGCGAATTTCAATGGTGAGGCGGTCATGAACTGTTTCTACATAAGGCACTAAGCCAATAGAATAGGCGGGAATGGGTGTGGCTACTCTTCTGAGGACTCTTTTGGGTACATCTGAACGCAGGGGATATACAGCCCCACCTGCACCCATTTCATAGAACTGCGGCACATAGACACCAGGGATTTGCGCCAAGTCTAATAATAGTTCTTGACGATTCAAGCTGGATTTTTTCCCTTCTTCTAAAATCAAGCCAATTTCGGGAAGCAGTTCTTCACCGTCTCCCAAAACAATGAAATCAAAGAAATCTGTATAGGGTTCGGGGTTAGAGGTTGCTGTTTGTCCACCGGCAAAAATTAGCGGGTAATTTCCCTGTAACCGTTCCTCTCTAGTGACAGGTATTCCTGCTAAATCCAACATTTCTAAGATGTTGGTTGCGCCTAATTCGTAACTGAGACTAAAGCCTAAAATATCAAAGTCCGTTAACCATCGCTTAGACTCCACTGCAAACAGGGGTGTCTGTGTCCTGCGGAGTTTTGCGGCTAAATCTGCTCCGGGTAAGTACGCGCGATCGCATAACTGGCGAGGCTGGGCATTTAAGATATTGTATAAAATAATATGCCCTAAATTTGATGCTCCCACCTCATAGACTTCTGGATATGTCAAAACCCAGCGGATTGTTGCCGTATCCCAAGGTTTATGGACTGCTAAACGCTCATTACCTAGGTAACGGGCAGGTTTTAAAATATCTGACGTTATTAATTGTTCAACTAAAACAGCCACTTTGCTATCTTCTAGCTACCCTAAATTACAGCTAACCACCTCTAACAGTAGCATTAATTTTAGATTTTAGATTTTAGAATAAACTTTTTTTTCTCAATTGACTACAAGTTTAATCTCTCTTTGCAGAATCTTTATAGCTTTACTCCCTTTGTGTAAAGATTGTCATAAGTCAAGGGGAAAATGTATTTATATATACATTTTTTTTTGAGAAGTTAAAAAACAATCTACATATACATCCTAAATGCAGATTAATCATCTGTAGCTATAGCAGTTACTGTTGCTAAAGCTATAAATAGAGGATGTTTCAGAACATTTCTCTGTAAATGTCAACCCTCATTTTTACCCGTGTTGTTGACAAAAAATAGAGTTATTGCATAACTGATCTTGTTAATTTAGTGGTGATCTAAATCACAAGAGTAAGGCGGCGTAGATCACCTTTTATACCGAACATTGTCTTAGATAATGACTAGTAACTGCAATTTGGTTTATTTCTTATGAAAACTCGATTCGTGATTCGTCAGTTGGTAGAAAAAGCCCTGCATATCCGCAAATTAACGCCAGAAATCGAAAATGAGATTAACTCAGAATTAACAAAGCTGGGTCATATCTCTGATGTTGACTATGAGGCTTTAGAATTACTAATGGCAGAGATGGATGCTGGCAGGGTGCAGTTAGTTCCTACCTGGGGATAATTCTCATACTCTAAAGATATCAACGCTGCTTACTAACATTGCTGGTGCGCTTGCCACAGTTGATGAATAAATAAATTAAATTCTTGTTTAGCTACTAAATCAGGTTCAAATTTCAGTTCTTTCGGGAAAATTTGCCCTAAAAAAGCAATAACTTCTGTATCTAGAGCCGCTCTAAACAATTCCAGTGGCCATAACAAATCAGATACATCTCGGACATCAATCACAAGTGGTAATTCTTGGGTAGAGTTCACAAGCAGTAAAGGACGCACCCAGCACAATTGACGAGAAACCACTATTTCAATGACTTCTGCATAAAGATTCTGATGGCTATAATCTAAGGACACAATTTGTCCTGGTTGAAATTTCGGGCTGATATCCATAACTATCTAGAGTAGTAACTATGTTGCAGTTTCCTTAATTTTAATAATTCCCGTTGCTAGTAGTCTGTCAAGGACTAATTGACGGGTAATAAATTTTTCTTCTTCCCTCTTCCTTCTTCCTTCGTGTTCTTCGTGTCTTCGTGGTTCATTTTTTCCTTATCCGTCAAAATTTATTTGACAGACTACTAGTGAGGAGATAGAAAGTCAAGAAAAATTTTTCTGCCCCATTATCAATTCAAATTACTTTTGTTTGTGTTATGATATTTTAGGGAAAAACTTCTCAGCAATGCCAAAAGTATTTCCAGGTGAAAATGCGGCAATGCAGAAGTAAGTAACTGTTAAGCAAATGCTTCACAGAACTGTATTGTAGTAAATCAACGATAAAAGAGCAAAGAATCGTGTCAGTCGAAACCATTGAGAAGCGTTCTACATCTCGCAAGCTTGCGCCTCAGTATCGCGTTTTGCTCCATAATGATGATTACAACCCGATGGAGTACGTGGTACAAGTGCTAATGACTACTGTTAATAGCATCACCCAACCGCAGGCTGTTAGTATCATGATGGAAGCCCACCATAACGGGTTAGCTTTAGTTATTACTTGCGCTCAAGAACACGCGGAGTTCTATTCTGAAACCCTCAACAATCATGGTTTAAGTAGTACGATTGAACCTGATGAATAGTCTTTGGTCATTAGTCAATAGAGTATAGTTTTGACTGATGATAATTGACTAATTTATGAAAATTAATCTCACTCAGCTTACCCAATACCCTGTTTATGTAAGGCTGGTCTGTTTTATACTGGCCTTACTCTTGCTATGGTTACCCCTAGCTATACCAATTTATTGGCTGGTCGCAGATACTAATTTAGAAAGTATTTTGACGCTGGTTATATTATATATAGAGTTTATTTTTCTCCTCAATATTTGGGGTAAACAAGTTTATCAGCAACCAAAAATATTCAGCCATTATGGGTTAGAATTCACGCGGTTTAATGGTGTAGATGTATTGTGGGGGTTAGCCATTGGATTAACTAGTGTTTTAGTTTTATTTGGTTTAGAAGGTTTGCTAGGTTGGTTGGTATGGCAACAACCCAAAGTATTTTTCGGAAAAATAATTTTAGAAGGTTTATTAGTTAGTTTGGGTGTGGGGTTTGCAGAAGAATTATTATTTCGGGGTTGGTTATTGGATGAGTTACAACGAGATTATAAATTAAATATCGCTATGAGGATAGATGCAATTTTATTTGCTGTAGCCCATTTTATTAAACCTTTAGAGGCAATTATTCATACTTTGCCCCAGTTTCCGGCTTTGGTGCTGTTGGGGTTAACGCAGGTATGGGGAAAACGTTGGCGACGCGGGCGTTTGGGCTTACCCATTGGTTTACATGGTGGGTTGGTTTGGGGTTATTACATGATTAATGTGGGGCAACTAACCAAATATTCGGGTCAAGTTCCTGATTGGGTGACTGGTGTGAATAATAATCCTTTGCAGGGAATTATGGGGGTATTATTTATGGGTGGGTTGGCTTGGTGGATAGGTAATCAGCAATTAAAAATTAAAAAAGATGATAGAGAATAGTTAAGGCAAATACTTTTGTACCACTGTCCAACCGCTGAGAGATACCCAAGCAAATCCGAGTAATAAGCAGAGATTACAACCAAGATGTAATGGTCTAGCCCAAAGCTTGCTGGTACTAATTTGAGTAGCACTAAAGGCAGATACTAAAACTAAGATGACGACTACTAACCCAGCCCCTAAATGTGGTGAGTGTCCTAATGAACCAAAGTGTCCTAATGTACCCACAATGCCAACGGCTAGAAGTAGCAATACTAAACTAACCATAGTTATGCCGATTATATAATGGAGCGATCGCAATTCACCACGATTCCACGGTAGGACAACCCCTAAAGGTACTTCTTCAGTAGTTCTGACCCGTAACATCAAAATACCAGTTATGGCTAAAAATAAGTATGCTAGTAAAGATAATCCCATTGACCAAGCCGCGATTTTCCATAACCAGAGAAAGGAAGGTAGGTGCATAAAACAGTTAAGTTCAGGAAAGTTACCTATTGAGCTTAACAGGACTTGGAAATAAAGCTAAACAGCTACAATCCAAAAACTATCTCAAAGCTAAAAATAGGTATGCCCTTGACACTCCCCGCGCTAAAGAGACGATTTTCCGGCAATGGCTAGAAGATTTTGGATACAAAGGAACATCGAAAATCCCCAATTAGGATTATGGGAAGTTTTCCCATGCTTGAGCAACCAATTGACTTAACCAGCGTCTTTGTTGTCTATCTAACATCTGGTCTTCTGCTAATACCTGGGCAGTTAATTGATCTAAAGACTGACCCTGAGCGCGAATAACTTTAACAACACCAGCAATTACCGCAGCTACTAATTCTTCATCTACGGGCTGTTTTCTCAATGCTGATATTTCTTGGGGACTGTCTGGGATAGGATAATTCATGGCATAGGTTTACGAAATTTACAACATGAACAATAAACTTGATAAATTATTAAAATTCTTTATGGAATCTTTATGAAGCTAATTAGCGCAGAGTCTAACCTAGTTTCTGCCGTTTTGAAATCTGTCTAAGTGAGTAGATTCATGAAATATCAGAATAATATGCAAGAACTTCTTTATTTAGAAATTCCTACACCCGATACAGAATTTGTCCGCAAATGGCTGCAAACAGATTTTGTTCTAGAAAATGGCAAAAAAATCATCACTCCAGATGGTTTTCGCTGGAAAATCCCGATTGAAAATAACACTGCTAGTGGAGTCGAACTGTCTATATTTGTGTGGTCGGTGCAGCGGACAACTTACCTGAAAGTATTCCGTTGGGGAGATAAGTCTTTTCCTGGTGAGAGACCTATTCTCCAATATCTGACCAAGGAAATCAGAAGCCGCTTTCCCAATTGCTACCCAGAACCACCTGTGATTGATGCCCAAAAATCAATTTTCGCAGAGCTAGAACCATACTATCCCCTAACTGTCAAGTATTTTCAGAAAATGCCCAATGGGGAATATGATCTGAACCGGGCTTATTGGTGGGAACAACGGTGGCGAGAAGGGGTGATAAATCCTCGAAGGCCCCGTGAGGTGGTATTTTTTCCCGAAAATAGTCAGGAAGAAGACAAAACCAGTCCTGAATATGACATCATTTACATTGGTGGGGCTTTGGGGTCAATTCATGCCGCAGTCATGGCTAAATTGGGCTATAAGGTGCTGTTGGTGGAAAGATTACCCTTTGGGAAAATGAACCGAGAATGGAACATTTCCCGTGATGAAATCCAAAGTTTAATAAATTTGGGTTTGTTGACAAATGCTGAAGTAGAAAAAATTATTTCTAGGGAGTATAAAGACGGGTTCAATAAGTTTTTTGATGGCAATAATCTCTCTAAATTAAAAGCTTCTATTCTCCATACTCCCACCGTTCTCAATATAGCTTTAGACTCAGAAAATTTCCTAGAATTATGTGGGCAAAAACTGAAAGCTGCTGGTGGTGAAATTTGTGATGAAACGGAGTTTTTGCGAGTAGATGTTAGTCCGACAAAAGTTAGTATTAATGTTAAGCATTTGCCCACTGGGAATGAAAAGCAAGTTAGTGGACGTTTATTAATAGATGCCATGGGAACGGCTTCACCAATTGCTTGGCAATTAAATGGTGGTAGGGCTTTTGATAGTGTCTGTCCAACGGTGGGAGCAGTGATTGAAAAAGGCTTTGAGCCTGGGGTATGGGATTCCGAGTATGGGGATGTTCTCTATAGTCATGGGGATATTTCTAGAGGCAGACAGTTGATTTGGGAATTGTTCCCTGGTGCTGGGGAAGAATTAACAATTTATCTATTTCATTATCATGAAGTTAATGAAAAAAATCCCGGTTCTTTGTTGGAAATGTATGAGGATTTTTTCACAATTTTGCCAGAATATCGGCGTTGTGATCTGGATAAACTAGTCTGGAAAAAACCCACCTTTGGCTATATCCCAGGACATTTTAGTACAAGTAGTAGCGATCGCACAATTGCGGTAGATAGATTAATTGCTATTGGTGATGCTGCTTCTCTACAATCTCCTTTAGTTTTTACTGGTTTTGGTTCTTTAGTCCGCAATTTAGAACGGTTAACGACTTTATTAAATACTGCACTCAAACATGATTTATTGAGTCAGCAGCACTTAAATAAAATTCGTGCTTACCAAAGTAATGTGGCTGTCATGTGGTTATTTTCTAAAGGAATGATGGTTCCCACAGGAAAATTTATTGCACCACAACTCATAAATTCTATGCTGAATACCTTCTTTGGATTATTAGCAGATGAAACCCCAGAAGTAGCAGATAATTTCATTAAAGACCGTTGTGATTGGTTTACCTTTAACCGTCTAGCTTTGAAAGCAGCGATGAAAAATCCGGCCTTATTAATATGGATTTGGCAACTAGCTGGTTGGCAAGATTTATTACGTTGGCTTGGTAATTATGTTAGCTTTGCTCGTCATGCTTTAGTTAGTGTCATGTTGCGGACATGGTTCCCGCAGTTCTTGAAATGGAGTCAGTCTTGGTTAGAATCCCACTTTCCAGGATTATGGTTGCAATTGTTAGTCATGAACTATGCAATTACTACAGGTAGACCACGATTACCGCCGGCATTGCGTTAGTTGAATTTATCTAGGAATTACGCAACTTTTACAGGTTGCGTAACTTCTATGATCACGATTATTGAGTCGTAAATTTGAACGATTTCAACGATTTTAAAGCTTATATCCTACATTGAAGTAAAAGCCCTCATCTTGAGCATTTACACCTCGGTCATCTAAATTAATTAAAGGTAAACCATAATCTAACCGCATATTTAGACTAGGTAGAAGTTGCCATAAAACTCCGACTCCCGTACCTGCTAAAAAGGTTTGTTTCTGTAAGCGATTAGGATTATCATCCGTATTCCAGACATATCCTAAATCAAAGAATGGTGCGATTTTAATTAATGGATTTCCACTCTCATCTTTGTGGATTGTTAGTTGGTTTTCTAGGACAAATCGGACTCCATTATCACCTGCACGGGCATTTTGCCGATAACCACGCACTGACTGACCACCACCAATTACAAATTGCTGTGAAGGTAATAAACCATTGGGAGTTAGTTGTACTTCAGCTTGGGCAATTAAGATGTTGTTATCACCAAACCTTTGTACTCGTTGTAGTTGTCCTAACCAACTGAAAAATTGACCATCAGGAATAGGATCAGCGTTGCTAGTAGCATCAAATACGTCAATACCAAAACTGAATAAAGAACGCAAAGACCATGCTCCTTTGATATCTCGTGCTACATAGTCTTGTCCAAATTTAATCACACGAGTGCGGCTATTACCTTGATCGTCGGGTCCAAAACCAAATGCTGTGGGACCTGCAAAGGTAAAGGTTTGACCATCTTGGACAGTAAACCCTAATGATAACGCAAATTCTTCACGGGGCGATCGCACTAATGGCTGACGAAAACTAATTTCATATAGTTGGGACTCTCCCCGAATATCAAAGGACTGAAAAGGTTCTTGAATGACTTTATTATTATTAATTGCGGTTCGCAATTGTACAGTCCCATTCATCGGATTCACTGGGATCTGATAACTGAAATCATAGATATTTGATCCCCCTCGAGGTGTAAAGTAATAGGATGCGGTGAGTTGATCGCCTAATCCTGTGAGATTACGATAACTAGTATTAATCCCAAATCTTTCTGAACCAATGCTTGGTGGAGAATAGTTATCAGCACTTAATCCTGCTTTCAAAGAGTTAGCTTCGGTAACTCTGATTACTAAAATATTTTGACCTACCTGAGTACCGGGACGGATACTGGCTTCCACATTAGAAAATAAGGGATCTGCCCTTAATAATCTTAACTGGTCTTCTATATTACTTGTGGAAAGAGGTTTATTAATTCCTAAACCTACACGCGATCGCACATAATTAGGATTGAGGCGTTTTGTCCCTTCAATTTCAATTTTCTCCACACCAGCTTCAATTACCCGAATTTTGGCTACACCATCACTAATTGTTTGGTTGACTAAAATTGCTCTTGAGGTAATATAACCCCGATCTAAGTAGAGTTGGGTAATCGCATTAGCCACTTCTCTGAGTTCTTCCAAATTCACCGAACGTCCTTGGACTGGCTTAGTCAGGGAGTTCAATTGCTCTTGACTAAAAATTGTACTGCCCGTCACCTCAATTTTATCAACCTGAATCTTTTCGGTGACTGTCTCAGGTGCAGTTTCTGGTATAGGTTCTGATGGGACTATCTGCTGATTTTCTGGTGTTAGAGGCTTAGGAATGGGTTCTGGTTGTAGAAATCTTTCCTGATTGGGATTACCTTTGGGATTTTCTGCTTGTGCCAGCAAATTGTTTGGTGGTTCTAAGAAAACAAATGAATCTGTTAATTCAGTGTTAGTTGATGATTTCTGCTTTAACTCAACTTGCTTATTTGTGACTTTTGCCAGCAAATTGTTTGGTGGTTCTAAGAAAACAAATGAATCTGTTAATTCAGTGTTAGTTGATGATTTCTGATTTAACTCAACTTGCTTATTGGTGACTTTTGCGACTAAATTGTCTGGTAGTTCTAACAAGACAGATGAACTAGATGATTGAGCATAGCTGGCTGATACAGAGACAGCCAAGAGTGTACTAGTCATTAAATATACATATAAAATTCTAGATTCTAAATGCCGACGCATAAAATTATTGCTCCTGGATTTGATTTTTATACTTATATAAGCTTATAGTTTCAAAATTAACACGCTATGTTACCACTGGATATATTAATGGCAAAATTTTGGTATTTTTTCGCTAAATAGCGGAAATAAGTTAAGCGGTAATATAAGCTAAAGTTATACTTAATACTAATTCATTAATTAGTAAACTGAGAAATTACGGAATTTTTATGAAAACTTCCATAAATCACAAAAAAAAATAAGTGCATATTATACGTAAATTTACTCTTACTATGTTATGGTATTCTAAGCTAGTCTAATAGTGAAGCATTAAGTCAAACAAAAAAATAAACAAACCTTCTGAAGTTATGTAAAGTAACAAGCAGAGGAAATTCCAGTAGAACTCATACAGATTTGCTTTAAAGCAACCAAGATACTTAAACAATCACTTAATTTAGGAGTCCTATACAATGCTACGTAAATCCTTAGCAATTCTCAGTGGAGCAGTTCTTGTCAGCAGTTTGGGAGCAGCAATGAGCAGCCCCAGTTATGCTGATCCCGGTGGTCCTTTTAGTTGTGATACAAATAGTCTAACAACCGTTGTCGGTCCAAACAGATCACCCGTAATGCGCTGGAAAACAAATGAGTTTGCAGGTTCAGGATATGACCGTGTCAGCAGATGTATCGAAGTATCGGCAAGGTTTAACCAATTTTACAGTACAGGTCAGTTAAACTACATTACTGCTGGGATGGTGAGAGGAATGCCCGTAGTTTGTGCTACTACTGGAACTGGTGATTCTTGTAACACTGCTAATGTTTTATTCACATTGAATCGCCGTAATAGCCGCAACGTAGCGGGTATCTTGCAAACACTGTTTGATAATCGGGCAGGTCTTGCTAGTTCAGTTATCAATGAGCAAAAGGATAAACGTCAGTCTCAAGCTGGTTACATTGATGTAAATAAAATGTTAACTAATATTGGTGTAGATGTGAATGAACGCGGACAAAAAGAACCTGGTGCAGTTAATAATAACCCCAGCACAGCACCTAATAACAGATCCTGGTAATACCGTTTCTTTGTGAAGCCGCGCCAAATTCCGTTTTAGAGTCAATCTTCTAGCACAAGGTAAATCACCAAATTGATTGAGGGCAACTTCACATAAAATTGGTATAAGAAACTGAAATTTCTACTAACATAGACTAAATCTCCTCTCCAAAGCCGAAAATCTCATGGGGAGGAGTTATTAGTTAACTGTTTGTGAGTTAGACGAACATGAATTTTTCTAGATTTAGTATTTTGGCTTTAATTAGCTGTTTGTCTTTTGCTTTTTCAAACAAGGCTGCGTACTCCATCGAAAAGCAAACACCGACTGCTGAGTCAGAGATTTCTCAAGCTACTGAGATATCCTCAGAAAAGGTTTTGCGTCAACAAGCCCGGGCGATAACAGTAAAAATTATGGCCGGAGAAAGTTGGGGTTCAGGAATTATGATCCAAAGAAAAGGTCAGAGTTACACAGTTCTTACCAATGCTCATGTTTTGAGAATGGGTAGTAATTATAAAATCCAAACTCCTGACGGTAAGATTTATCAAAGTCAAACAATTAAAGCTGTAAATTTCAATGATGATGATTTGGGATTACTCAGTTTTAAAAGTAGCAGTAATTATGCGATCGCCTCAATTGCTAAATCACCCTTAGCACTGGGAGAAAACACCTTTGCGGCTGGCTTTCCCCATGAAACCAAAACTTGGTCATTCACAACCGGAAAAGTTGACTATATATTATCTAAATCTTTCCGAGGGGGTTATCAATTAGGTTACAGCAACGACATCCTCCAAGGTATGAGTGGTGGACCCGTACTTAATCAGCGTGGTGAATTAGTAGCAATTAATGGGAGACACAAATTTCCTATTTGGGGAAATCCCTTTATTTTTGAAGATGGTTCTACCCCAAACTTACAAACCCGCAATCAGTTTGAGTATTCTAGTTGGGCTGTACCAGTAGGAACATTTCTTCATAGCGCCCCCCAATTTTCTCAAGGTATCAAACCACCAGCAGCATCGTCTTTTAGAGAAATTGAGGTTGATTCTCTTTATTCAACTTCTGCACCGCAAACCCCAATTTCTGCAAATAAGCCAACCCGTTCCGTTTCTGTACCGTCAATCCCCATCCCTGGAAATCAACCCAACCGTTCTGTGTGGATTTGGTAATTGATTTGCTAGTGAATTTGCTAATAGTCATAAATTAAAAGTTTCAGGAAATAGCATCATGTTAAATCGTTATTTATTATCAGGTTGCTTTATCGGTTCAGCAATGGTCATGGTAGCCAGTCCAGCCATTGCTAAACAAGCATTATCACCCAGGGAAGTAGCCAGTATTGCTAAATCCACTGTCGTGCAAATTGTCCCCAAAGATAATTATCCCGGCTCAGGGGTGATTGTTGGTAGCTATAAAGAAGATGGCACAATCGTTTATGTCATACTGACAGCCAATCACGTCGTTAAATATAACAATACTGAATATCAAGTGATCACTCCTGTTCCCTTAGAAGGAGACAGAAGACGGCAAAAAATAAGTATTTCCACTGATAAAGATATTCAGAGATTGCCAGGCGTAGATTTAGCAATAGTCAAGTTCCGTAGTGAAGACAAGTTTAATACTGCTACCCTTGGTGATTCTGACCATACAAATGAAGGGTCTGGTGTTTATGTCTCTGGATTTCCTAACCCTGATCTGGCAATTAGAAAACGTGTGTTTCAATTTACTTCTTCCTTGGTTTCCGGTCGTTTAGATGGGGATACAGTGGTAGGTGAAGAAGACACCGCAGTAGATGATGGTTATGCTATATCTTATACGGCTGTTACTAGGGCAGGTATGAGTGGTGGTCCTGTTTTCGATGTAGAGGGGCGAGTTGTCGGTATTCATGGTAGAGGTGGGAGAGAATTAGATGAAATAGATGAAAACTCTTTGCAGATAGCATCCCAGGGAGGTAGTCAGGAAACAGGATCACAAAGTAGTCCTGTTATTAAAACCAGTAGTGAAATTAAAACCGGTTTTAATTTAGCCATTCCTATTAAGACTTTTCTGAAAAAGTTAGCGCCGAATTCTATCTATAAATTAGGCATGAAATTTGACAAGTCTGAACCGGGGACAGTGTTAGCTTTTAATAATACTAGAGGTGGTAACCCCAAAGATCCTCTCAACACTCGTATTACAGAAGAAGAACCAGCAGATGCAGCTGTTGAGGTGGTTAACCAATCTCCTAAAAATAGCACTCCATCCCGTCCTGCACCTACTCAAGTTACCCCTCCTCGTCCCCTCCCCACACAGCCCACACCTAATCAAAATACTGCTCCTGCTCCGTCTGGCTCTCGTGTATGGTGATTAAGACTTGTTAAGAATCAATAAGTCATTCTCAAGCTTTTCAAAAGATAATATGCTAGAAAGCCCGCACCTGCGGGCTTTTGAGTTTTATATAGTAAAAACACTGAGGTCTATTTTAGGAGATTTCATTCATACTTGAGCAACTTTAGGCATATACACTTATATCAATAATGATGTTACATGAGGGATAATTCAAATTGAAAATTTATTGATACTAGGATTTATATGAATTCTTTAACTGGCAAAATTGGTTTATTTATTCTCACCCAAGCAATTACTTTAGCTCCTCTTTTCCAAACCGTAGCCCCCGTCGAAGCACAATCTATCACCCCTGCTAATGATGGTACTGGTACAGTTGTCACTCCTAACGGCAATCAGTTAGATATTAGTGGTGGTAGTCTTTCTAAAGACGGTGTAAATCTCTTTCAAAGCTTCCAAAAATTTGGACTCAATTCCAATGAGATAGCTAACTTTCTCTCTAACCCGAATATTCAAAACATTTTGGGGCGGATAATTGGTGGAGATCCTTCATTTATTAATGGAATTATACAAGTTACGGGCGGAAATTCTAATTTATTCTTAATGAACCCTGCGGGGATTGTATTTGGTGCTAATGCTAGATTAAATGTCCCCTCTGACTTCACAGCTACTACAGCTAATAGCATTTGGTTGGGTGAAAATAAGTTTAATGCCGTTGGTAGTAACGACTATGCCAATTTAGTCGGAACTCCTAACGCTTTTAGTTTTTCGGCTTCCCAACCAGGGAGTATTGTTAATTTTGGCAACTTAGCAGTTGGGACTGGCAACAATTTAAGCTTACTTGGTGGTACTGTCCTCAGCACTGGCAATTTATCAGCACCAGGAGGTAACATTACCGTCGCATCAGTTCCTGGTCAAAACCTTTTACGTATCAGTCAACCAGGACACCTGTTGAGTTTAGAAGTTGAACCTTCATCAAATACATCAGCTACTCCCGCGACTTTATTAGATTTGTTAACAGGTATTAATGGGGGTAATGCTAATAATGTCACTGTTAACAGTAATGGACAAGTAGAACTGACGGGTTCTGGACTGACTGTAAATGCCGGGGATATAGTAGCAAAGAATATTACAGCCCAATCGGCGACTTTATCAGCCGCCAAGAATTTAACTTTAGTTGAAAGTCAACTCCAAACTACTGGGGATTTAAACCTGTTAGCTAAAGATACTGTCCGAGTCCGTGATAGTATTGACAATCCTTTTTTAGCTCAAGCATTAGACAATCTATATATTCAAGGAAATCAGAATATTGATATTCTGGCTTTGAATCATCCCCAAACCCCCTTTGTCAGTGGTGGAAATCTGAGTTTAGTCAGTGGTGGTATAGTGTCTGGGGATGCTCACTTTTACAGTGGTGGACGGTTTGCTATTAAAAACCTTTCCGGTGGTGTAGGAACTTTTCAGAGTTTGTTTGACCCTATTATCAGGGCTAATGGAGATGTCCTATTTGGAGACTATACGGGTGCAGCCCTGAAGGTTGAAGCAACGGGAAGTATTCAAGGTGGGAATATTAGCATTACCTCTCCTGATACCAGTGGTAGTATTCCGGCTTCTGATCCAGATTTTACAACTTTGACAACTACTCCTTCCTTAATATTGCGTGCAGGTTTGACTTCGGTTATTCCTGAGAATTTTCCTAGTTCTAATGGTGGAACATCCTTTACTAGCGGTTCGTTGGGTTTACCACTTGGAAGTATTCAAGTAGGAAATATTAATACTTCCGCTGGGGTGGGTGGTTCAGTAAACGTATCAGCTACTGGTAATATCTCGACGGGGACTGTTACCACCAATAAAGGATCTATCTCTATCACTGGCGACAATGTTACGCTAGGTAGCCTATCTAACATTCCTAATGATTCTTCCAATATTTATGATTATTATTATGGGACATCTCTCTCAGTAACAGCAAATAAAATTGCTTTGTTGGGGGAAGCCACTTCAACGCGTCGCCTTGGATACTACATTAATCTAAACACTCCTTATAACAGTAATCGAGATATTGTAGTTGGAGGTTCTGCTGATAGTAGACCAGGAACACTAGACTTAACTACAAGCACCCTCAATGCTTTAAATGATGGCTTATCTCATTACATGAGTATTGGCACTTCTGGTACAGGAAAAATCAATGTTATAGGTACAACTATCAATGGTGGATTGAGTTTAACTGCCAATGAAATTGACTTTACAGGAGGCGTTGCTTCAGTTCGTGGTGTTTATAGCTATCCTTCAGGCTCTCTTTATTTACGTCCGTCTGATAGTAATCAAAATATTGTAATAAATGGTGCAAATGATAGCGGTACAGGAACACTAGATATAACTACAACTGATCTTGAGGCATTTAAAGGACAGTTGTCATCCGTTGATTTTGCTACTTATGGTACAGGTTCAATTGAAGTTCAAGGAGTTTTAGATATAGCTCAATCTGCCAGTTTCAGGGCTAATGAAATTAACTTTTTAGGAGGAGCAGGGTTAGTAAGTCAATCTGCCAGTTTCACAGCTAATGAAATTAATTTTTTAGGAGGAGCAGGTTCAATTCGTGCTAGTAATGTTACTCTACAACCTGCAAGGGGCAACCAAAATGTTATCGTGGGTGGCTTGTCCGACACTGGGACAGGAACACTTGACATAACGGAAAGTGACATTAATGCTCTACAAACTCCTTTATCATCACTTAGTATTAGTAGCTACGGTACAGGAACAATAGATGTGTTGGGAACATTGGCTGCTAATAATCTCAACTTCTATAGTGATGAGATCAATTTTTTAGGAGGAGTAGGGTCAATTCGTGCTAGTAATGTTACTCTACAACCTGCATGGAGCAACCAGAATATTGTGGTGGGTGGTTTGTCTGATACTGGAATAGAAACACTTGATCTAACAGTTGAAGACATCAATGCTCTACAAACTCCTTTATCTTCACTTACTATTGGACGTTACTACGGTGTAGGGATTGGAAGTGGAATTGGCAGCACCAGGACAGGAACAATAGATGTGTTGGGAACATTGGCTGCTGATACTCTTAAGTTATACGGCAATGAGATCAATTTCTTAGGTGGGATTGGCTCAGTTAATAGCAAATCTATTTATTTAGCACCAGGAGCTAATAATCAAAATATTTTAGTTGGTGGTTTATCTGATAGTAGTGCAAATACTTTAGATATTACTTTGGATGACCTCAATGCTTTAAACGCTAGTTCTTCAGCCATTAATATTAGCAATATTAACTCGACAGGCAATATTAGAGTAATAAATAACCCTACTCCACTGAACTTTGGGTCACTGTCATTATCCGCTACAACAAGCTCAGTTGAAATAGACGGAGCAATTAATGTGACCAACAGCTTATCCCTTAATAGCAAAGAGATTGATTTTCTTGGTGGATTTGGTTCAATTCGTGCTGGATCAGTTTCTATATCACCAGGGAATAATACAGATATTGCACTAGGGGGAACTAGTGATAGTGGGTTAGAAACATTGGATTTGACTGCAAATGATCTTAATGCTTTACAACTAATAGGTTCTAATCCCTATATGAGCATCAATAATTACAATACAGATGCTACTACTAGGGTTGTGAGTCCTATTAATGTAAGTGGTTCACTCAGCTTATATGGCAGTAATCTAGGAAAGACAATAATTGGATCTGATGTTACTGCTAATGGTTCAATTTACTTTGGCAATCCAATTAGTTTAACTAATGATACAAAGATAAGCTCAAGTAAAGCTGGTTCTCTGATTACTTTCTCTGACAGTGTAGCAGTTGGTATAAATAACCTAACTTTGGAAGCGGACAGTATTACCTTACCCTACCCTGGAACAGATTCTAATCCCAGAGCAGTTATAGGTACAGGAAATCTCACATTACAACCTACTACCCCCAGTCAAGATATAACAGTTAATGGATCTGGCGGATTTAGTGTTGGTTCTTTCAATAACCTGAATAATTTAAGTAATGGCTTCAATTCCATTACTATTGGTAGGTCTAATGGCACTGGAAGTATTGCCTTAAACTCTGTTACTTTTCAAGACCCTGTAAATATCCTCTCTCCCACAGGTTCAGTGATAGTTAATAGTGGTGGAATTACAGCTATAGATAATGCTTCTCTGAATTTCAATGTTGCCTCAAGCACCCTCAATGGAGGCATTACCACCAACAATCAACCTATCACTTTCCCCAACGCAGTATTACTGGGCAATGATTCTAATGTTGCTCTTAATACTGGCAATGCAGACATCAATTTTGGTAACACAATTGATGGTAGTGGCAATTTAAACCTGACTGCGGGTACAGGTAATATTAGTTTTGGTAGTGCAATTGGTGGGATAACTCCACTCAGTAGCTTTAACATTACCAGTGCTGCTAATACGACTATTCCCAGTAACATCTTCACCACTGGCAATATCAACTTTAGCAGCCCACTCACCCTCACTGGTACTGATAGCAAAGAATTTAATTCTAGTACAGGTTCAATCACCGCTAATGGGGCAATTACAAGCAATGCTTCAATTAAATTAATAGCTAACCAGAATATTACTACAGATAACATAAGGACAAACGGTAACAATATAGATATCACTAGCAATGACAGTATATCTACTAAAAGTCTTTTGAGTTCATCTAATAATTCTCCAAATGCAGGTAACGCTGGAGCAATTACACTAAATGCCAAAAATGATATTGATGTTGGTTCTATAGTAACTGGTTCTTATGGTAGCAGTTCCTTTGATTTTTATCGTCCTGGTTTTTATAGTCCTGGCTCGGCTGGTAATGGTGGAGCAATCAAAATTACAAGTACCGATGGTGGTATTAATGTAGGTTATCTAGCCTCAGATACATCTGCAAACGGGGGTCCTGCTGGAAATGGTGGTGATATTACTCTGAATGCTAAAAATGATATTGTTGTAGGTAATGTATTTTCTGGAACGCTTGGTAGTACAGTGGGTAATGGGGGAAAGATTAGCTTTCTTTCTACTGGACAGGGCAGTAATATTACTGTGAATGGTTCGATTGATTCCACCTCTTATGGCAGTAACACAACTGGAACAGGGGGAGAAATTACCCTAGAATCTGACAAAATTACCCTCAATTCAGTTAATAATAATACTTCTAATCCAGGCACTCAGTATGGAGCAATTAGCTTAACTGGTAATGAGATAGACTTACTAGGAAATACAAGCTCTGTTCGATCTGATGGAGCAAAAATCACACTTCAACCTAGAACAGCTACTCAAAATATTACTATTGGTGGTACTACCGATAGTGGTACAAATACTTTAGACTTGACTCAATCTGACATAACCGCATTAGCTAATGGCTTTAGTTCCATTACTATTGGACGTAGTGACGGCAGCGGTGCAGTAACCATCAATAATGCTACATTCCAAGACCCTGTAAATATTCAATCCCCCACTGGTACAGGTTCAATCACGACAACAGGAACAATCACAGGTACAGACAACGCCTCAATTAACCTGTTAGCCAACCAGAACATTACTACAGATAGCATCATCACAAATGGACAAAATATAGACATTACCAGTAACACAGGTTTTATTAACCTTAGTAACTCCTTCAATACGATCTCTAATCCAGGCATTGCTGGTAATATCAACTTGAATGGAAAAGTAAATCTTGTTAACGACATCATATTTAATACAGATGCCACTAGCCCAGGAAACATTAACTTTAGTAGTACAGTTGATGGAGCTAGAAATTTAACCTTGACTGCGGGTAATGGTAATATTAACTTTAGTGGTGCTTTAGGTAGTACAAATCCACTCAATAGCTTCAACATTAGCAATACTGCGAAGACAAGTATTGGTAGCGATATTTTCACCACAGGCAATATTAACTTTAGTAGTCCAATCAACCTCACAGGGACTGGTAGCCAGACTATTAATTCTAGTGCAGGTTCAATCACAGCCACGGAAAAAATTATAGGTATCGGTCAATCTGCCATTAATCTCTCAGCAAATAGCAATATTACCACTCAGGATATTGCCAACAACAACAATAACGTCACCCTCAAAAGTACGACTGGCACAGTTACAACTCAAAATATTACAACCAACGGTGGAGCAATTAATATTGAAGCCAAGGACAGTATCAAAGCTAAGGAGTTAAATTCCAGTTCTACTACTGGCAAGGGTGGTAATGTCTTGTTAGATCCAGATAATGATATTCAAGTTACTACTATCAATGCCCAAGGTGGTAGCACTGGTGGTAATGTAGATATTACAACTCGTCGCTTCTTCCGAGCTACTGGCACATTCACAGATAATAACGGCACAAATGCTAGTATTTCCACCGTAGGTGGTACAGGCAATGGTTCAGTTACCATCCGTCATGGTGGTAATGGAGATATACCCTTTGTAGTGGGTGAGGCAACTACCAACGGGACTGCGGCCGCCATTGCCACAGGTTTTGGTAATGTGATTGCACCTAGCAAATCTTTACCAGGTACTTATACTCAAGGTAATATTGGAGTCATTACTAAAGATCCAGAAAATGCTCCAAACTCCGATGTGGTAGGACGTTCTACAGTTAATAATGGACTTCTGGCTAATACTAATACTATTAGTTCCTCAGTATTGCTTGATACAGAATTTGCACAATTAGATGACAGTGCTACAAAACAGATAGAAGAATATCTAGGACAATCAGGGAAAACTGCCATCAAAAGCTTGTCTGATGTACAGGCTGCCCTGCGGCAAATTGAAGCAAAAACAGGCATTAAACCAGCAATAGTTTATGCAACCTTTACTTCCAGTGGTGACACATCAACAAAAGATAATGATGTACTTGATTTAGTTCTTATTACTGGTACAGGTAAACCCATTCGCTTGGCGGTAGCTGGTGCAACTAGGGCAAAGGTGATACAAGTAGCTCAGAAATTTTACGGTGAGATTTCTGATCCCAATCAAGCAAATACGACAAGCTATCTAACTCCAGCCCAGCAACTATATAAATGGCTAATTGCTCCTCAAGAGGCCGAGTTGCAAAAGCAAGGCATTAAAAATATGGCCTTTATTACTGATGTGGGTTTACGTTCTATCCCCTTAGCGGCTCTCCATGATGGTAAACAGTTTTTGATTGAAAAATACAGTTTAGGAATGTTACCCAGTGTCAGCCTCACAGACGGTAACTACGTTGATATCAAAAAATCCCAAGTCTTAGCAATGGGAGCTAGTGAGTTTACCAAAGACCAAAAACAGAACCCTTTACAGGCAGTACCCATAGAAGTTGAGAACATTGCCAAATTATGGAATGGTAAATCCTTTCTCAATCAGAACTTTACCCTGGAAAATCTCAAGATTAAACGTCAGCAAAATCCTTTTGGGATGATTCACCTAGCAACTCACGTAGACTTTGTTTCTGGTGACGCACGCAATTCCTATATCCAGTTGTACAATAGCAAGCTGGGACTAGATAAAGTCCGCGAGTTAGGATGGAATCAACCACCAGTAGAATTATTAGTTTTAAGTGCTTGTAAATCAGCTTTTGGAGATGAAAAAGCCGAGTTAGGTTTTGCTGGGTTAGCAGTACGAACTGGGGTAAAATCAGCCGTTGCCAGTTTGTGGTATGTTTCTGATGCCGGAACGATGGGGTTAATGAATGAGTTCTATCATCAGTTAAAAACTGCACCAATAAAAGCAGAAGCACTGCGACAAGCTCAGATAGCAATGATTCAAGATAAAGTAGCAATTGAAGGCAATAAATTAATCAGTGTTAACAGTAGCATTGATTTATCACCGGAAATGGCCACCTACTTGAAGAAAATTAATGGCAATCTTTCCCATCCCTATTATTGGTCTGCCTTTACCATGATTGGTAGTCCGTGGTAAAAGATTGCTTTAGATGATTACAATTAGACTGCAATTACCGCCGACATTGTGTTAGTTGAATTTATCATTAAAGAGTTCTGGATTTTGGAGTCATAAAATCTCTAAAATCCAAAATTTAAAAAGTTTTTAGAGTTCAAGTTTGTGGTTTTCAGCATATCTAGTGTAAATAAAAATTATGACTGGTTCTAGAAATGATTGGTTTCCCACCTCTGTTTGGCATTTTCCAGTAGAAAATCATCAACAATTAAATCCCCTCCTCTTACAAACTATCTATGCAGAAGAAAGTCGAGATAGTCAGGGTGAGAAGTGGTCAAATATACTCGGATGGCACAGTGTAGATAATTTACATGAAAGAGAGAGCTTTCACAATTTTACACAAATCATTAATCAAAATGTCTTAGAAGTTGCCACTTTTCTGCAATGGGATTTACAAAAATTCAGCCTCAACATTACAACTTGTTGGGCAATTATTAATCGCAAATTTGCTTCTAACTCTGTACATAATCACCCAAATTCTATCTTGAGTGGAGTTTATTATCTGAAAACTCCTGAAAATTGTGGCGGGATATTTTTTTGTGATCCTCGACCAGCCTCACAAATGATAGTACCACCATCTGTAGAGTTTAATCTCTGGACTTTTCCGAAAATAACTTACAAAGCTCGTGAAGGAACAATGTTAATATTTCCCAGTTGGCTCTCCCATGGTGTCGAAACAAATATGAGTGATGAAGATCGAGTCTGTATTAGTTTTAATATTGGCATAGTACCCATAAGAAAATAACATAATTCAGACTTGATTATTACTGCATTATCAAGGAAATTTTGATATTAATAATACTTGATTTTCAATTTATTTAATGTTTTTCTCATTCCTCTCTAAATATTTTTGATAATCTATTCATAACTAAAAATTAACGTTTAATCCTAATTTTTAATCAAAAAATAGTTAAGTCATAGTCCTGTCTTAATCTCTGCATGAGAGGTTAATGAAACGTAATATTCATATTCGGTAAATTAGGTTTTCCTAAATTTGCCAAACCCGGACTTATTCATTCAGTAAGCACTACCAAGAGGATTGATAAATTTCATGGCTATATCATTTGATACAACCCAACCATCTCAAGTCAAAGGGCTAAATGGTTACACAGTTGATCCTATTTTTACCGTTGGTGACAAAATTGGCGACTATGTTCCTGTCGGTATTCTTGATGGTATCGGAGCTTACTCACTGAATGATACAACTGTTCGTTTATTAGTTGTTAATGAAGTAGGTGCTGGTGATGGTTATAAGTACACCCTGAAAAACGGTACACAACTCCCTGGTGCAAGAGTTAACTATTTTGATGTTGACAAGTTGACATTAAAAATCGTTGATGCTGGATTAGCCCATGACACCATCATCAACCGTAAAGGTGAAGTTGTTGATGCTGCTGCTGATTTAGAATTTGGCGGTATTCAGCGTTTTTGTTCTGCTGCTTTGTTTGAAGCGAACAAGTTTGGTACAGGTATTGGTCTAGCTGATCGTATTTTCTTTTCTGGGGAAGAAACGAATGGCGGCACACAATTCGCCTTAGATACACAAAATAACACTTTATATGCGCTACCTGCATTTGGTCGGGCTGGATGGGAAAACATCACAGAACTAAATACAGGTCGCACTGATAAAGTAGCCTTTTTAATTGGTGATGACAGAAGTAACGCGCCTCTATACCTCTATGTTGGCGACAAAAAAGCTGGTAATTTCCTTGATCGTAATGGTTTAGCACAAGGTAAGCTATTCGCATGGGTGGCTGATGATCCCACAAGTACCACTGACATAATTGAAATTAACCCTGGCGAATTTAAGGGCAGTGGTAATAGTACAAACGGCAAGTTTGTAGAAATTCCTTACTACGATTCCAGCAAGGCAAACACCACAGGTTACGACGCGCAAGGGTATGTTACACAAGCCAAGCAAGATGAGTTAGCTGCGGCAGCTAGTGCCTTCAAGTTCTCTCGTCCTGAAGATATCGCTACAAATCCTTTCGATGGTACTCAAGCTGTTTTAGCCTCGACTGGTATTACTGCTGGACCAGATGTTTGGGGTACAACCTACAAAATTGATGTTGATTTTAACGACATTAATACAGGTAATATCACCGCAAAAATTGACATCCTTTACGATGGCAACGACGCTGGTAAACAAGACTTCGGTTTACGTAGTCCTGATAACCTTGATTGGGCTGACAATGGCAAAATCTACATTCAAGAAGACCGCGCACTAGGAGCAGATATCTGGGGTGCAGGTTCTAAACAAGAAGCCTCTATTTACGTTCTTGATCCTGCTGCTGCAAATCCAGCCGCCAGCTTAACTAAAATCGCACAAATTGATCGCTCGGCTGTACCTTCAGGTCAAACAGACCCTAGCCCAAATGATATCGGTAACTGGGAAACTTCCGGTATTCTTGATGTTTCTACTCTGTTCGGTAATGCTCCTGGTACACAGTTTGTATTTGATGTTCAGGCACACAGTCTTCGTGATGGCACAATCATTACCGCCACAAATATTGATGGCAATGGTGATGGTACAAGAACTAGACAAGAAAACTTGGTAGAAGGTGGTCAGTTATCGTTCTTAATTGCTCCTAATGCTTCCCTGATTCAAGATTCTAAATTGGTTGCAGGTTCTAGCAGTGCTGACGTAATTGAAGCAAATATCACACCAGGTTTTGATGGTACTAACGATACCGTCTTTACTGGTGCTGATAATGACTATATTGATAGTACAACAAGTGGCGCTCTTGCAGGTGGCAACACTATGGATGCAGGTACTGGCAACGATAAAATCTTCCTTGCTAGTTATGATATCGCTTTTGGTAGCGATGGTGATGACACATTCTATGCTTATGGCGCTAAAAACTATCGCGCTTCCGGTGGTGTTGGCAATGATGTCTTCTACCTTGGTGACGGTTCTAACGGTCGTGCCTTGGGTGGTGATGGTAACGATAAATTCTATGCTGGTCTTGGTGGCGGTAACTTCCTATCTGGTGGTACAGGTGCTGACCAATTCTGGATTTTCAATGCTGAAGCACCCACATCTGCTAATAGAATTTTAGATTTCCAAATTGGTACTGATGTAATTGGTATTGCTGGTAAAGGGGTGAGTTTTGGTTTCAGTAATCTAACTTTGAGTGGTAACAATATTGCCATTGGTGATACAGTTATTGCCACTTTAACTGGTGTTAATACCAATACCCTAACTGCTGCTAATTTTGCCTTCTCACCAGCAGCTATCGTTGTAGATTTGTAATACTGCAATTATCTTCGGTAGTCAAACTCTAGCGACTTTAACAGGCATTCAAGCAAGTTTCTTGAATGTGGCTAATACTAATCAATTTCTCCTTGTTTAATTAGACCTGGAATTTGATAGTAATTAATCGTAACTAAACATCTGGGCAGAACTTGGTATTTTTCCAAGTTTTGCCTTCCCTAATAAAAAATGAAGATTATATAATGTTTCCTTAACTTTTCCTTATTGATCTCTTAAAGCAAGTGGTATAAATTTTCTTTGTAGTAAGTTTTTAGGCTCAAAATGACTAAAATTTTTACTACAAAATAAGTCACAACAAACCTCTAATTGCAAATATAAAAATTATGAATTCAATTCAACTTAACAATGCTGGTACTATCAAATTAAGTGGCGCAGAAATTTCTGATTTTGACCCCAAATCTCAACGTCTTTTTGTAACTGGAGCATCTGGAAATCAACCTATTCTACAAGTGGTTGATGCTTCTAATCCAACTACACCTGTTCACGTTAGTAATATTGATCTTTCCAGCTTAGGGGCAGGAATTCAAAGTGTAGCTGTCAGAAAAGGAACAGGAACTGAAAATAGCATTGTTGCTGTTGCTATTTCTGCGAATACAAGTACCAACCCTGGTAAAGTTGCTTTTTATGATGCTGTTACTCTCACTAAACTCGCAGAAGTGGCAGTAGGAGCTTTACCTGACATGATTACTTTCACTCCCGATGGTAGCAAGTTACTTGTTGCTAACGAAGGAGAACCCAACGAAGATTATAGCATAGATCCAGAAGGTTCTATTTCTATTATTGATGTTTCAGGAAATATTGCCAACTTAAATAGTAATAATGTAAAAACCGCTAGTTTCACAGCATTTAATAGTCAAGAAGCCACATTAAAATCCCAAGGTGTGAGGATTTTTGGTAAACTGAAAAGCGGCGAAAATTCTACAGTAGCACAAGATTTAGAACCAGAATATATAACAACTTCTCCCGATGGAAAAACTGCATTTATTACCCTACAAGAAAATAACGCCTTTGCAGTTTTAGACATTGCTACTGCTAGTATTACTAAAATTGTTCCATTAGGTTTCAAAGACCATAGTTTGCCAGGGAATGGTCTTGATGCTAGTGATAGAGATGTTAATGGTACTTCTGGGGGTGGAGGTAAAATTAATATTCAAAATTGGCCAATTTTCGGGATGTATCAACCCGATGCAATTAGCTCTTTTGAGATTTCTGGTAAGACCTATTATATCACCGCAAATGAAGGAGATGCTCGTGTTCGTCCTACAGTAAGTGGTACTTTTGGTAATGAAGGATCACTTTTTAATGAAGAATCAAGAATCTCTAGTTTAAATCTTGATTCTATAGCTTTTCCTAAAGTTATTGCTGATGAATTGAAAAAAGCGGAAAATTTAGGACGTTTAACCTTTACTGATAAACTAGGAGATACAGACGGAGACGGCGACTTTGATAAACTCTATGCTTTTGGCGCTCGTTCTTTCTCTATTTGGGATGATCAAGGTAAATTAGTATTTGATAGTGGCGATCAAATTGAACAAATCCTAAAAGACAAAACACCCACATTTTTCAATGCTAACAATGGTTCTACGGCTGATTTTGATACTCGTTCCGACAATAAAGGACCTGAACCAGAAAGTGTAGTTGTTGGTGTGATTGATGATGTTCCTTATGGATTCATCGGCTTAGAACGTGCTGGCGGTGGGGTGATGGTTTATAATCTTAGTAACCCTAATGCACCTGAGTTTATCCAGTATATTAGAACTGAAGGTGATATCAGTCCTGAAGGTTTAAAATTCATCTCTGCGGAAAATAGCCCTAATTCTCGTCCCCTACTGGCAGTTGCTAATGAAGTTAGTGACACTGTTAGTTTTTATGAAATAGCTGTTACTATTACTGGAACTTCAGGAAAGGATTCATTATTAGCATCTGGAAGCGGTTATACTTTACTAGGCTTAGATGGTAATGATACTCTTGATGGTGTTAATGGTCGGGGTAATAACATCCTCAAAGGTGGTGATGGAGATGATTATTTGTATGCCTATACAAATGATGAATTATACGGTGATGCAGGAAATGATTATCTCTTTTCTAAGGAGAAAGGTAATAATAAGTTATACGGTGGTGATGGTAACGACTATATTTTAGCAGACCGCAATGATACTGTTTATGGTGATGCGGGTGATGACACAATTTTTGGCGGTCTTGGTGGCAATACTATAACTGGTGGTTCTGGTAAAGATACTTTCTGGCTGGCAAATGCTGCGTATCCAAATACTCCTAATATCATTACTGACTTTAAGTCAACTGAAGATATATTACGGATTAACGTAGATAATTTCAAAGACATAGCTCAACTAACCTTTACAACCCAGGGTGCTGATACATTAGTTAGTGCGGGCGATAAACAATTAGCCATTCTTCAAAACGGTGCTTCTCAAGCATCAGTATTTAGCATTACTTCAGCATCAGCGACGGAAGGAAATGCAATTAATTTCACAATTACCCGCACGATAAATACTCAAAGTAGCCAAAGTATAACTGTATCTACATCTATAAATTCAGATGATACAGCTAGTCAAAATGACTTTACTGCTAAAACTGAAATTCTCACCTTTGCACAGGGACAAACTACTAAAACTTTCACGGTGCAAACAACTCAAGATTTATTGGTAGAAAAAGACGAAACTTTTACAGTAGCTTTAAGTAATCCCATTAATGGGTCATTGATTAATAATGGGACAACTAAGGGGAGAATTATTAATGATGATGTTCCCTTAGCAACTGTTAATAACAATAACATTTTTGTGATTAAAGGTGAGAATAATCAGGTTAGATTGAAAGTAACTTTAGTAGAACGCAATTCTAATTTTATTAACGAATTAGGTGTATTTAGTGTTGATGATGCTGAAGGTAAAATCAATGGTATTGCTCCAGGTGCAGCGAATTATAACCAAGAAGTATTGAAGAGAGCAAAGACAGTTTTTTCCGCTGTTTCTAATTTGCCTAATGGTGTAAATACTGGAGATTTTACACGATCATTAGAATTTAATAGTGGTGATAATCTTAAATTTTTCATAGTTAAAAATGGCACAATAGATTCTCTTAAAACTGGTAAGACTCCTTTATCTAGTTTGATATTTGCTGATGCTTCTAGCCAAAAAATTACGGATTTTGGTGCTGAAGGTTTTAATCTTGCTTGGAAAGATGGATCTAGCAGTGGGGCAGATTTTAAGAATCTAGTGGTAAAGGTTCAATCCACTCAAACACCATTACCTATAGGTACAGGGTTACAGGCTGGGAATCAAGGAGAAGTAATTGATTTACGTGATATCAAAGGTCAGGTAAAAGCTAACTTTTCTGTACATAGAGAAGCTTCATATAATAATGAGGTTTACTTCTATAAAGTTGACAATGCTGACGGACAAATTGGTAATTTACAAGCGACTTCAGCTAATCGTGCTAATTACTTACAAGCAGCATTCAATAATATTCTCCAAGATACTAATGGTACAAATCTCAGATTTGCTGCGGCTAATCAAGGCATTCAAACTGGAACAACTACTGTTAACGGTGGATCAATTTTTGCTCCCATGATTATAGTTAATGGTACGTTGTCTCAACTTTTAGATAACAATACTAATAATGATCCTCAAGTTTATTTTTCCTATATGGGAGTAAACTCTGATGGTGTTGATCACATCCGTTTATTAGGAAATAATACTTTTGGTTTTGAAGATTTACCAAATGGCGGTGATTTCGATTATAACGATATCATTGTAAAAATGAACTTTACTCAGGTTGCGTAATTTCAATTCCCAAAGCTAGTTGATACAGATAGCGTCGAGATAATCCCGTATCTTTTGCTAACTGACGACTAGCTTGGGAACGGGAAATCCCCTGTTGCATTATTTGTAATAATTCAGTTTTCAGTTCTGTTTCTGTTAATTGAGGTTTGCTGGGTGGATTTCCTGCGACTAAGAGAGTATATTCTCCTTGAGGTTCTCTTTTTTGATATTCAGCGATCGCTTCTTCTATTGTCCCTCGCCAAAATTCCTCGTATAATTTAGTTAATTCTCTAGCTATAACTATAGAGCGATCGCTTCCTAAAACTTCCCCTAAATCTGCTAAAGTATCACGCAAGCGGTGGGGTGATTCATAAAAAACTAAAGTTCGGGATTCCCCTTGTAAAGTTTCTAAATATTGCTGACGTTGTTGACTTTTAGCTGGTAAAAAACCATCAAAAATAAACCTATCTGTTGGTAATCCAGCCGCACTCAAAGCCGTAATTACAGCACTTGCACCGGGAATAGGAACAACAGTTATACTATTATCAATACAAGCCTTAATTAACTCATATCCTGGGTCAGAAATTCCTGGCATTCCCGCATCACTTACCAAAGCGATTGCTTTTCCATATTGCAAATGTTCCAACAATTCAGGAATGCGACTATTACTGTTATGTTCATGATAACTGATCTGGGGAGTCTTCACTTGAAAATGTTGTAATAATCTGCCTGTGTGCCGTGTATCTTCTGCCGCAATCATATCCACAGCTTGCAGAATTCGCACTGCTCTAAAAGTCATATCTTCTAGATTACCAATGGGTGTAGCGACAATATAAAGTGTTCCTGGTTTTGGTTCGGTTTGCATATTAATTTGAACACGGATTAAACGAATGAAAATATTTCACAGATTACATGATTTGTAAGATAATAAATTAATCTGTGAAATCTGTAATTTAAAGCAAGAATTTATCAATTAGTTGTTAATGAATTTCTCAAAAACCTCACCAAAATCCTTACGCATATAAGTTTCATGGGCATACTTTAACCAATTAAAAGTATATTGGTTAATTGCTTTAAATTGCTCTTCTGAAGTAGAGGCAGTAGTACAACGACTAACTGTATTAGATGCTGTAGTTAAACTAGTTTGAGCATATTGATAGTAAAGAGCATTTTCTCGTTGAATAGATGAAATTTTCAGTAAAGCTTTGTACAAGTCTTTTAAAGCAACAATATGAACTTTTGCCACATCAATAGAATAGGATTGTTCACCCATATTTAACTTGATTTCAATATCCATATCTATTGTTCCTGCAGTTTCTAGTTTCACATCTTTAATCAGATGATGACTATAGGTAAACCGTTTAAGTAAGCGTTTTTTACTAACCGCAGAAGTTCCATCTAAATGAATCAACGCTAAATTAGTAAAACAGTATTCATCAGTTTTTGACTTGATCAAAAAATAAATTTTTTCACCTTCTTCATGAATCACATAATCATCACTGTCAACTTTATGAAAATCTTCGGGTTTGATGACAGCACCAATATCACTCAAACCTAACGCATCCATCGCCATATTTTTGAACATGATTTTTGGCTCTCTACAAAAAAGGATTTTTATTATGGTCGTGTTAATTATATATCAGTAATATTTAATTTGTGAATTTACTTAACAGTATTTTACTAAAATT
Organism: Anabaena sp. UHCC 0187; assembly: GCF_009712035.1. GTDB lineage: Bacteria > Cyanobacteriota > Cyanobacteriia > Cyanobacteriales > Nostocaceae > Dolichospermum. The sequence goes on from NZ_VILB01000013.1 coordinate 224,702, forward strand.
TGCATTCAATCATAAAAATCATAATTATGGGTAGTTAAATTCATAAATTTCCCTATAATTTACTTAATACTTTGAGAAAGTTACCAATTAGCAATGACCCATTCTGCCTTATTTATCGGTTTAATTACCTTAGATTTAATTTATCTAGCGGACTCTCCCCCCGAAAATAATCAAAAGCTAGTTGCTAATGACTATACCATAGCAGCAGGTGGCCCAGCAACAAACGCTGCTGTCACTTTCAGTCATTTAGGAAATCAAGCTACAGTCTTAGCTGTACTGGGTTCTCACCCTATGACGCAGCTAATTTCTACCGACTTAGAAAATTATCAAGTCGCAATGATTGACTTAGACTTTAATAAGGATACACCACCACCTGTCTCTTCGATTATCGTCACTCAATCTACTGGAGAAAGAGCGGTAATTTCTATTAATGCAATTAAAACTCAGGCAAATATTACTTCTATCCCACCAAATATTTTAGATTTAGAAAATATTGACATTGTCTTAATTGATGGACATCAAATAGCAGTAAGTAAAGTTATTGCCCAAATAGCTAAAAACAAAAATATTCCGGTTGTCATTGATGGTGGTAGCTGGAAACCTGGATTTATAGAGATATTACCTTTTGTAGATTATGCCATTTGTTCGGCTAATTTTTATCCTCCTAATTGCCACAATCAAGAAGATGTTTTTGCCTATTTGCAAAACTTTAATATTCCTCACATTGCCATTACCCAAGGGGAAAACCCAATCCTCTACTTAAGTTGTGGGAATAATGGTATTATTAATTTGCCAAAAATACAGCCAGTAGATACACTAGGCGCAGGAGATATTTTTCACGGCGCTTTCTGTCACTACATTCTTAGTACAAGTTTTATAGAAGCATTAACACTAGCTGGTAATACTGCTGCTAAAGCTTGTCAGTATTTTGGTACACGCCGTTGGATGAATTAAAATTTGTAGAATACTAAATTTCACTGAATTTTAAGCCTACTTAACAGAGAATTTATTACCTGTATTCACCTTAATTTTAGCCATCTTAATATCTATTTGCATTTGTTTAAAACAGCTAATACCTAATAATTCAAACCCCATTAATAATGACCGATTATGTCAATTTATGCTTATCCACGATTGGATTTATTTAACTTTCGTCAAGTCACTTGGTGGAAACAGCTAGTAGTGGCGATCGCTTACTATATCACAGCCGAATTATCTTATACCTTGACCACATACCCCTCTACAGGATCAACCCCTATTTGGATTCCCGGAGGCATTGCTGTCGGACTGATCACTATCTGGGGTTATCCGCTATGGTTAGGAGTGATGATTGGGGTATTTATTACTGAGTTGACAACATATCACGGATGGGCAAACTTTTCCAGTCTAATATTGACTATCTCTATTGTTGTCATTGCCACAGTCGGAAAGCTTTTATCTGTCTATTGGACTGAATATTTGGTTGGTAATCGCTACTTTTTGCACCGTGCTAAAGATACTACCCAATTTATCATTTATGGCTGTTTTCTTAGTCATTTACCTGTAGCAATTTTCTGTCCATTGCTATTATGTATCTTTGGCAAAGCTCCCTGGTCACTATATTTTAATATAGCCATATCTTGGTGGTTGGGTGATGCCTTTGGAATTCTCATTCTTGCCTCTTTAATCGTCGCTTGGAACAAAAATATTATTTCATTCACTCACTTAATAAAACATCGTTGGCTAGAAGTAACTATTATCTTATTTTTAACATTAGCTGTTAGTAATATTATTTCCAAAGGTAACAATGTAGAATATTTTCTAGTTCCTCTTTTGCTATGGGCAACCTTTAGATTTAAAGAACTAGGTGCAACCCTTTTAATGGTCATCATTACTGTAATTGTGGCAATCTGCACAGTTAAGGGGCATAGTTCATTTGTCCATAATTCTATTCAAATTTCTTTACTATTATTGCAGTCTTTTATTGCCTGTATTGGCATGACAACCTTAATCTTAAATGCGGTTTTAAATGAAAATAATCAAGTAAAGAACGATTTGCAGATAGCCAATACTACCCTAGTAAATCAAAATCTGAAATTACAAGAACTCAATCAACTAAAAGATGCCGAACGTAAAAAAGCAGAGAAAGTTCTCAATGATTACAATGAAGCTTTAGAAAAACAGTTTACTCTATCTCAAGCGAAGGAAGTAGCAGAAACTGCAACTCAAGCTAAAAGTGAATTTTTAGCAAATATGAGCCACGAAATCCGCACACCTATGAATGGCGTAATTGGTATGGCTCAACTCCTTGCCATGACAAATCTTTCAGAAGAACAACAAGATTTAGTAGATACGATTCGAGATAGTAGTGATGCTCTTTTGCGAATTATTAATGATATTCTTGATTTCTCAAAAATTGAATCGGGAAATTTGCAACTAGAAAACAATTCCTTGGTTTTGAAAAATATCATCAAATCTGTGTGCAATCTTCTTGCTCAAGCAGCAGCTAATAAAAATATTCACCTTGAATATTCAATTCACCCAGATATTCCCACTCATATTTTAGGAGATGATTCTCGTCTTCGCCAAATCTTACTAAATCTGATCGGCAATGCTATTAAGTTTACCGATAAAGGCCGTGTTTATATCTCAGTTGTAGCCAAGAAAATACAGAATAATGAAGAATTAAAATTAATGATCTCTATTCAAGATACAGGAATTGGTATTGATGAAAATCACTTAAATAAATTATTTCAACCTTTTACCCAAGCGGATGCTTCTATTAGTCGCAAATATGGCGGTACAGGTTTGGGATTAGCAATTAGTAATAGCTTAGTGGCTTTAATGGGGGGGACAATTTGGGTAGAAAGTCGCGGACATATTGGGGGTAATCCTCCTTTTAATTGGACTGTCAAAACTAAAAATGATCATCCCCAAGGTTCAATCTTTAATTTTACATTTATTGCTAAAGAAGTTTTAGTTTGTGACTTAATATCAGCAGATACTTCCGTGCCATCTCCAGAAGAAAATATCTTGCCCATATCTTCCATAAAAATTCTCTTAGCAGAAGATAACAAAGTTAACCAAAAAGTTGTCCTTTTTTCTCTGAAAAGACTTGGTTATACTGCTGATGTTGCCAATAATGGTGTAGAGGTATTAGAAATACTAGAAAAACAATCCTATAATGTGATTTTAATGGATATGCAGATGCCAGAAATGGACGGAATTACGGCAACTCGGATGATTCGTCAATCGTCAAAACCTCAACCTTGGATTATTGCTATCACTGCTAACGTCTTAGAAAAAGATCGTCTTGCTTGCTTTGATGCGGGGATGAATGACTTTATTACTAAGCCAATTCAAATAGAAGAACTTACCAAGTCCATAAAAAAATCAAAAATCTAAATTTTACTGTTTAATTTTGTCATATCCATCCAAATTTCTCATTAGTCGAATTTATGAAACACTTACCAGAAATATTAACAATTGCGCGAGAAGTTGGTTGGGGTGCAGCCAGTCTACTCAGTTCTTATTATCACGGTACTGCCGCCGCACCAAATTTAGATATCAAGTATAAGGACAATGAACCCATTACAGTTGCAGATTTAGCTGTAAGTGAATATATCTTGTCACAGCTACAAGCAGCGTTGGGCAATCAAGACTTTGGTTATATCAGCGAAGAAACTTATAAATCTCAACAGGGAAAAAATCCCTCTGAATGGGTATGGATCATTGATCCTATAGATGGGACAAGAGACTTTATCAACAAAACTGGAGAATATGCCATTCACATTGCCTTAGTACAAGGAACACAGACAATGTTAGCCGTGGTGGCAGTTCCAGAAACACAAAAATTATATTATGCGACAAGAGGCAATGGAACTTTTGTGGAAACTTCTACTGGTTCTGTGCCTGTGCGAGTTAACTCCAATAAAAATATCCAAGATCTAATTTTGGTGGTTAGTCGCTCACACCGCAACGATAGGTTAGAATATCTATTACAGCACTTGCCCTGTCAAAATCAAAAAGCAATTGGTAGCGTCGGTTGCAAAATTGCGGCGATAGTTGAACAGCAAGCAGATGTTTATATTTCCCTGTCTGGTAAATCCGCACCTAAAGATTGGGATATGGCTGCTCCCGAACTAATTCTGACGGAAGCAGGTGGCAAATTTACTCATTTTGACTGCACGCCATTAAAATACAACACCGGCGACATTCATCAATGGGGAGAGTTACTCGCAAGTAATTATCAGAATCATGAGTTACTGTGTCAAGAAGCACAAAGCATTCTTGCCCAGTTTACTTCCCACTAAAACGGTATTGAGCAGGGAGATTCCCCTCGCAATGCTTAGGTTTTTATTGGGAAATTTTGCCTATTATGGGTTAATATTCTCATGTGATGCTATACTTGGGGATATAAAGATTATTTTCGGTTGAGTAAGTCGTTTTAAGATTTTTTTAAATACGTCCCTCCGAATCTAACTCTCTACACTCTCTGATTTGGGAGACCCTCTTCTATGTCGATTTACGTTGGTAATTTGTCCTATCAGGTAACAGAAGCAGACCTGAAACAGGCTTTTGCAGAGTACGGAACAGTGGGTCGTGTGCAGCTACCTACAGACCGGGAAACTGGTCGTCCACGGGGGTTTGCCTTTGTGGAAATGGAATCAGAAGCGGACGAAACCAAAGCCATTGAAGCACTTGATGGTGCTGAATGGATGGGTCGTGATCTGCGCGTAAACAAAGCTAAACCCAAGGAAGACAGAGGTTCTGGTTCTTCGCGCGGTGGTGGTAGCAGTTGGGGCAATCGCGGTGGCGGTGAAGATCGCAACCGTTATTAAGTCTGTTTAAAAAAATTAACATCTAGAGTATCCAGCAGATACAGCCCCAGGTGAAATGCTGCTGGAATGTTTTATTTTTGCTCTAGTTCTCAAATATTGATTCAAAATACGGAGGAATACGAATGACACAAGTGGTTTTGGGCGAAAATGAAGGTATTGAATCAGCACTGCGAAGATTTAAGCGGGAAGTTTCCAAGGCGGGAATTTTCCAAGATATGCGGAAAAAGCGTCACTTTGAGACACCTTTAGAAAAAGAAAAGCGTAAAGCCATCGCTAGACACAAGCAACGTCGTCAACAACGTTCTCGCTTCAAAAGATAAATTTTAGTCATGTCGGCTAACACAGGAAATCCTGACAGGATTTCCTTTTAAGTAAAACAGATTACTTAAATAGCAATACCATGAAGTACAATTTATTCAGTGATTAGGGGCGGGTTGATCCTGCCCCTAAGTTGTTTTTACACAATTAATAATTAATTGCTAGATTTCAGCTATTGCCCGTTCAATTAAGCGTTTTGCTAAAGTCTGCGTTCCTGTGTGTTCATAGTAATTTGTAGACACATCTAAGAATGCGGCTACATAGTCCAACTTATCATCAGCAAAGTCGAGAAAGCCTTTGCAATGTCCTAAGACTGATTGGGCTGTTAAAGCATTAGCTGTAACAATACCATTCATCCAGCCTTTAACTCCATCTAAACTTTCGCCAATAAAGTCAATTTTACCACCAACACCATTACCAGGAATTGTATCTTGGATGGTTCTAAAAGTTGGGTTTTGTTGTAACTCTTGGGGGTTCATTTGACTCATCATTGATAACGATTTATCAATAAAATCAGGTCCGAGAGGAATTAAACCATCAACACAAATTAAAGCCACCATGCGGATCAGTGATTCGCCACCATACTCACCTAAAGCACCAACAAAATCACCAATGCTGTCCCCAGGAATGCCATTAATTTGACAAAAGGCGACTAATTCAGCAACTATTTTTAAGGTGAGATCAATAGTTTGAGCTTTGTCAGGTTTGGGAGTCAGAGAGTTTAAAAAACCGAACAGGGGAATTGTTTCCCCAATTTTGTTAGCTAAAGCGGCTGCACCTAAAACTTTATCTGTACCATCAACAGTTTGATACAGCCAGAGGGCGGTTTGATAGCCTTGAGATTTGTCGTTAAATAGGTAAATGGCTCGTTCGCCAATTTGTTGAATTAAGTCTTCGTCATCTTCACCAGTAACGGTTTTAATGGTATTCACGAAACCAACAGTATTTTGCCATTCACCAGGAGCAACAAAATCTAAAGCGTTCAACATGGAAACAGTCAAGTTACTGCTAGGAAGTTCATCAACTAACTGCTGAATTGGTTTATTCACAAAAGTCTCCTTATCTATGTTTTGTATTAACGTCAGTTACTAGTTAGCAAATAGGTAAAACTTTTCCCAATTATCAATTACTAATTACTAGTACACAACGGCGTAAATCAACCAACCATTAAAAATTCCTATAAAGCCTATGTAATCTGCTTTTTTAATTTTTAATTATTAATTTTTAATTCCGCCCTGCGGTACTAGCCTAAACTAGATAACTAGAAATATGGGTTAGCTACCTATTTCAACTTTGCTAAACCATCAAGATTAAACTTCTCTATCCATGCTGCGCGATCGCTGGCTGTGAATAATGGATCTTTAGAAATAACCTTCACTTGGTACTTATTCACCAAAACCGAAGTTTGAGTTTTACCAAGTTTTACTGAGGGATAACCGCCTATTTTCTCCGTGCTGTTGGCAAATTTTGATGCTGTTGCTGGTGTGCTACTAGTATCAGAAATAGCCAATTGAGCAACTACTTTGCCAGCTTTTTTCAAGTTTGCTTCTGAAAAGCCTTTTTTCTCTTGAGTATAGACTCGACTATAGCCGTCTCCGTCACTGGGGAAAAATTGATTTAATTTACTACCCTGAGTCGCATTTTTAACTACAGCCTGGCCACTTTTTTGCTTGGTACTTTCCTGTTGTACCTGATCAAAACGACTAGGTGCTTTTGTAGAACAGGCTGTAGTTAGGATGACAACTGATAGTAATAAAGCAGCTAAAACTCTCGATCCACGATTTTTCACCATTTTTGGCTTCTCCTTGATACTTGAGCTTGTGACGCAATTATCAACTATTTTGTCACGAACAAACTAGAAAATTTACTTTTAAATAATGATTGGAGGTATTGATAATCACAAATGTTTTGGTATTTTTGGATGACAATACTAGGTCAGACGATGGGCTATGACTGCATACAAGGGATCTCCTCCTGGTACTCCCAGCCATTGGAAGAAATTTGGGGCTGTTGACTTTGAGCAAATGACTTCTGGAGTTGTGAATCCCGGTACTGAGGTAAAATAACCCTTGACCAATTCTACTCTAAAAGCTTCCGAACCATCTCGCCAAGCTTGAATGGCTTTTTGGAAAAACATCCGGTTGGAAAAACTGATAATTGCTATGCCACCAGGTTTCAGAATCCGGTGTATTTCTGAAAATATGGCCTCTGGGTATTGGATATATTGCACAGAAACACAGTTAATAACAGCATCAAAGTTTTGATCTGGGAAAGGTAACTGGGGATTTGTGTTGATATTTTGGACAAAATAATGATTTAATTGAGGGTTTCGGGCTAATTCCTCGGCGTTGAGTCCATGTCCTTCCACATGAGCAAAATCTATATCCTTGGGTAGATGCGACACCCAGCTACTCATCATATCAAAAATACGCATATCTGGTTGCAGTCGCTGACGATATAAATCAGTTAACTGTTGAATAAAGCCTTCATCTACATGAGTAACAAAGCGGGGGTAATTGTAAAATAATTGATCATCTGAGTCATCTAACTTAATACGTTGATTTGGTTGAAGTAGCATAAACGTCTTATTTGGTAGATTGGATGATTTTGGCTAGTTTTTTCATTGATGAGTTAGTATTCATAAATGTTTTTTAAATCACCTGTAATTATCACTATTTTACAATTAATTCGACTATTTTGGCAATATCCCTATTGCAAATTATTGATTTGGCTACTCCCTTTATTGCTATTTACTTCTGGGGAAACCAGTCTCATGGCTCATGATGAAACACTTTATGCTTTGAGAGCCAGAAAAATATTTGAAACTGGTGACTGGGTATCTCCTTGGGGCAATGCTCATCATAAAACCCCTGGTTTTTATTGGTTAATTGCTATTTTTTATCAGCTATTTGGTGTTAGTGATACTACGGCCAGAATGCCTACAATGATTGCTGGTATTTTGAGTATATTTGTTATTTATAAAGTTGGAAAAATTCTCCTATCTCAAAGATTAGCATTTCTGGCGATTATTATTTTAAGTGTACAATTTCTCTGGGTACAATATTGTCGTTTAGCCACCCCAGATTTACCAACTATATTATTAGTATTTATCGCAATTTTCTCTTTACTAAAATCTGACATTAATCCTCAAAAACGCCATTTTTATGGTTTCATAGTGGGGTTAAGTTTTGGCTTAGGATTTTTGATGAGAAGCTTGATGATTTTTTTACCAATGATGGCATTATTACCTTATTTAATTATAGATCATCGCCGTCATCGTCATTTAACTAACCCTATGTTGTATTTAGGGTTTTTAGTTGGTTTAATTCCTAGCTTAATCTGGCTTTATTTTAGTTGGTTGCGTTATGGTAGCGATAGTATTGGGGCTTTATTGGGATTTGTGATTGAACTAGGTAGTCATGAACAACATCAAAATGGCATTCTATTTTATCTGTGGAATCTACCTTTAAAATCTTTCCCTTGGTTCTTTTTCAGTTTATTAGGTTTAGGATTAGTAATTCGTCGTTCAACTTCTAACTATCCATTAATATTAATCGGGTTTCCCATTATCTTATTTGCTGAATTGAGTCTATTTTCTACGCGTTTATCTCATTATAGTCTTTGCATTTATCCATTTATCGCTTTTTTAGCTGCGGTGGGTTTAGATTGGTTAGGAAAAATTTATCAAAAAGGATTTGCAGATCAATCTTTATCGCGTCAAATTGTCTATTTACCCAGAAATATTAGTTATGCTTGGGGGATATTAGGCATAATTTTAGTTTTAGCAGGAATAGGTATTTTAGTTTGGGGTGAGGTAGATATTCACAAATATGCAACTTTAATCATATTTTCTGGTTTTGGTAGCTTGATTGTGCCATTAATTTGGATAGGTAATTTTCATTATCACCACAAGTTTCTTACTTCTGGTTATTGGCTAGGTGGGTTATTAATTAGCTGTTGGTTATCTGTAGCTACAGCAGGTGGTTTAGGTTTATTAGGTGATTTTAACCCAAAATTTAGAGTATTTTATCAACAAAAATCAATTACAGAAATTTTACAGAATCATCCTATTAATTTTGTCAAAGGAACAGGGTTTAATGATAAAGAATCTCTGTTAATTGACTTTTATACTCCTCAATATGGTAAAAGTGTGGATTCAGTTTCTCAGTTACCTGTTTTTAGTTATGCTTGGATTTATCAACAAAGTTCTGTTGGTTTACCAATCCATTATCGGGTTATTGGTAGTTTTCAGGATTATCAATTAATTCAGGTTTTATCTAGAAATAATTCTGATATGTGAATATACAGCAGATTGCATATCAATGAGGTACAGAATCTAAATTTAAAGCCATACACCAAGCCAGTTTTACTCCTGACTCCTGACTCCTGAATTCTGATGTAATGAGGTTTATGTTAAAATATAGGTATATTCTCAACTATTGTAATTTCTCCATGAAAAAATTAATTCCCACAATTTCTCTAATTCTTAGCTGTATATCTCTAATAAGTTGCGGTAGCACACCAAAGGATATCGTTAAGGAAGATTCGAGTAATACTAGAGAACAAAGTCAACCGGAAACTTCTCCAGTCGCGGTAAAGGAAAAAGAGGATCAAGAAGAGTCTTCTCCAGAATCAGAAACTCAGGAAAATGAAAATAATAAAGGAAAGAATCAAAAACTTGTTCGTAAAAATCTAGATGACAATAAAAACACTCGGAAAAATGCCAGTAAACAACCAAAAGTAGGAATAGTTAAGGAGTTAGTGAATGGTGATTTAATGTGTTACGTTACTTTAGTAGATAAGAAGGGAATTGAACACAATGTTGGTGCGAGTTTTGAAATTTGCGCGGAGGAAGGGAAATTTTTAAATAAAAAAGTCCGCGCTGTTTATCAAATAGAATCAGTTAGTGATTGTCAAAGTGCTGAACCTTGTGGGAAAACTCGCAAAGAATCTATTATCACGAAAATGGAGGTTGTGAGTGAAGATACAGAAAAAAAATCACCAAGCGGTAATTCTAAAAGTAGTAATTCCCAAACTTTAAGTAATGGTGAATGGACTATTAATCTCAGTAATACTAACTCTTGGAATGGGGTTAATGGTACAGGAAATGTCAGTTATAAAGGATGTGATACTAATGGTAAATGTGTTAATTTGACAGGTGGTAAAGTCTCCTGTCGAGATGGTAAATGTCTGACAGGTTGGAAAAATGGAGATTATATCTATATTTTAGAACAACCTATTACTGAAGATGGCAATTCTGCTGCTACTTTAATAGTGAGAAAAAATTCTACTGAAATCTTGAACGCTACAGGATTTAAAGCTGTATCTGGTAATTAAGTTTTATGACAAGGGAAAAATTCTTTCACCACTATTAGAGTTAAATACAAATAATTGATTTAAGTCTAATTGTAAATTCAAGTTTTCTCCTGGATGTAATCGCACATTTCCCCCAATTTGCACATTGATAAAACTTGAAGAACCAGGTAAATTCACCCGAATTAGAGTTTCTCTTCCCAGCGGTTCTACAACCTTAACCTCTACAGTTAATCCTCCCGAATTTTCGGCAATATTGATATGTTCAGGACGAATTCCTAAATGATAATTTTCTCCAGAAATTAACTTTAATTTCTGTGAAAAATTGGCAGGAATTGCTAATCTCTGTCCACTAATATCAAAAGTATCACCTTTGTAAATACTATGCAGAATATTCATGGGTGGATTACCTAAGAAACTTGCTACCATTTCATTAGCAGGTAAAGCATAAATAGTTTGAGGATCACCAATTTGTTGAATTTTTCCTTGATTGAGAACAACAATTTTATCAGCTAAAGTCATGGCTTCAACTTGATCATGGGTGACGTAAATTGTCGTGATTCCCAATTCTTGATGTAACTGTTTTAATTCTGCTCTAGTATTATCTCGTAATTGAGCATCTAAATTAGATAAAGGTTCGTCAAGTAAAAATAATTGGGCTTGACGGGCTATTGCTCTTCCTAATGCTACACGTTGTTGTTGTCCCCCAGATAACTGTTTGGGTTTACGATCTAAAAGATGATCTAGTGCGAGGGATGTTGCTACAGTTAATACTCGTTGTTTAATAGTGCTGGGATCAACTTTTCGCATTTGTAAGCCAAAGGCGATGTTTTCCGCTACCGTCATGTGTGGATATAAGGCGTAGTTTTGAAATACCATCGCTATATCCCGTTGTCTGGCTGGGATATCATTAACTAAGCGATCGCCTATATATAAATTACCAGATGTGGCAGTTTCTAAACCAGCAATAGTTCGCAAAATTGTGGATTTACCGCAACCAGAAGGCCCAACTAAAACCCAAAACTCACCATCGGGAATTTCAAAGCTAATATCCTCAATAGCGGTGACATTGTTGAATTTACGCTTAATATTTTCGAGCAGGACTTTTGCCATTTTTCATAATAGGTAAAAATTCTTATCAGTCCCTAGTCCCTAGCCCCCAGCCCCTAGTCCCCTAACTCCAAGCAGGATGACACAATAAAGAAGACATCACCCGCACCCCACGCAATTGATTAGAGAGGGGTAGATGACCTCTAGGGGCGCTTAAATCCCAGGTGAACCCGTTAGGGTATCTTGTCCAGTTATTACCATTCTTCCAGTCAATTTTCGGCCACAAGTTGACCCAATTTTTACTTAAACCTAACCAAATTTCGCGCTGTACGGAAAAGCCAAATTTACCTTCTGAGTGGACTACCCAGAGTTGATTAATGGTGCGTAAGTCCTGAATTGGGAAATTTTCTACTTCTGTAAAGTACAGCCATTTTCTTTTTACTGCTTGGGGACCTGCCGCTTCACACATCTTCTGAATTGTCAAGAGATCCGCAGCTTGAAAATCTTGATCTGCAAGTAGCTTTTGCAAAGAATTGTAACTGATCCCACAGTCCGATTTTAGAGGTACAATTCCTTCAGGAAAGTTAGTTTGGAGAAATTCCTGACTTGTTGGTGCATCGGTATTGTAAATGACTTGGTAGACTTTGCCATCAATCCAAGTTGCTGGGTTGTCACGACGTTTCAGCAAAAATTCCTTTAACACATCTAACCCATCATTACCCAAGTCAGCTAACTGCGGGATGATTTGTTGTTGGACTTTTTCGGACCCAGCGATTAACTTTTGGCGGAGGGAGTCGAGATCATTTGTAGTGCCTGATACAATCATTGGGTCTGTCATGCCATTACTCGTGTTAGCGTGAGCGTGAATAAACTATCTATTACTATCGGTTATTCTACAAAATGAAAGACGAATAGCGAAAAGTAGTTTACAGGAATCTTGGGTAAATTTAGAAAGCCCCTGAGTGTGGATCTGAAAAAATGACTCACGGCGGCTTTAGCGAAATCCTAGCCCACAATACTTTATCAGGTAAGGAGTTACAGAATCCAGGAGTTGCAGAAATTATGACTCCTAACTCCTGTACGGACGGGGAAACCCCGCCCCTACTTGGTGAAATTCTTCTATTTGGAATTTGTAAATTATGTACGAAAAGATTACTCCTCCTACCACCGGCGCGAAAATTACCTTCAAAAATGGTGAACCGGTTGTTCCTGAAAATCCCATTATCCCTTTTATTCGCGGTGACGGTACGGGGATAGATATTTGGCCAGCGACGGAAAAGGTGCTTGATGCGGCGATCGCTAAAGCATACAAAGGTAAAAGGAAAATTAGCTGGTTTAGGGTTTATGCTGGTGATGAAGCCTGTGAGCTATACGGCACATATCAGTATTTACCCCAGGATACATTGACGGCTATTAAAGAATATGGCATAGCTATTAAGGGTCCTTTGACTACTCCCGTTGGTGGCGGGATTCGGTCTTTAAATGTGGCATTACGCCAAATCTTTGATCTTTATACCTGCGTGCGTCCTTGTCGTTATTACGCTGGGACTCCTTCTCCCCACAAAACTCCTGAAAAACTCGATGTCATTGTTTATCGGGAAAATACGGAAGATATTTATTTGGGCATTGAGTGGAAGCAAGGTAGTGAAATCGGCGATCGCCTGATAAAATTCTTAAACGAGGAATTGATACCCGCTACCCCAGAACACGGTAAAAAGCAAATTCCTTTAGATGCTGGTATCGGCATCAAACCCATCAGCAAAACCGGTTCTCAGCGGCTTGTGCGTCGCGCTATCAAACAGGCGTTGGTATTGCCCAAAAATAAGCAACAAGTCACCTTGGTGCATAAAGGCAATATCATGAAGTACACCGAAGGCGCTTTCCGGGATTGGGGTTATGAATTAGCCACAACGGAATTCCGTCAAGAAACTGTGACAGAACGGGAATCTTGGATTTTGGGTAATAAGGAGAAAAACCCCAATATCTCCTTGGAAGAAAATGCCCATGAAATTGATCCTGGTTTTGATTCTTTGACTCCAGAGAAAAAAGCGCAAATTGTTAAAGAAGTAGAAACAGTTCTGAATACAATTTGGGAAAGCCACGGAAACGGCCAATGGAAAGAGAAAATCATGGTCAATGATCGCATTGCTGATAGTATCTTTCAACAAATCCAAACTCGCCCAGATGAGTATTCTATTCTGGCGACAATGAACCTCAACGGCGATTATTTATCTGATGCTGCTGCTGCTATCGTCGGCGGTTTAGGCATGGGTCCAGGGGCAAATATTGGCGATTCCTGCGCCATTTTTGAAGCTACTCATGGGACAGCACCAAAACACGCCGGTTTAGACAGAATTAACCCCGGTTCGGTGATTCTTTCCGGTGTGATGATGCTGGAATATATGGGTTGGCAAGAAGCCGCAGATTTAGTTAAAAAAGGATTAGGTGCAGCCATAGCAAATGGCCAAGTTACCTATGACTTAGCGCGGTTAATGGAACCACCTGTAAAACCTTTAAAGTGTTCTGAATTTGCTGACGCAATCATCAAACATTTCGGTTAATTTCAGGTATTTAGATCCCCGACTGAGAAGTCGGGGATCTGATTCTCTAGGGGTTTTCCCGTAAGATGGTTAATGGTGATTTTGGCGATACCGTCGGTTTTTTGATAGATGATTTCTTCGTAGGTTTTGACGGTTTTCCAGTCGGTTTGCATGGTTGTACAGTGGGTTTATTATGCTTGAAAATTTTATTGCGGACTTGGGGTGATGCGATCGCTATGGTATCTCCAGCCTTTACAATTTGGTAATTATCTGTCAGGCTATCTTTTGCTATGGTCTGTAAATGCGTTTTTATGTTCGTAAATGAAACTGATTATGTAATTGATAATTGCAGTAATATAATATTCTGTTCATGACTTATAATTCAAGGAGGTTGGAATGAGAAAAGCCGGTATCACCCCTCGTTAAAAGTTGGATTTTACTGAGTTAAAATCAACTAAAACCTAATTGTAAAACCCTGACAAGATTAAACATTTACAGCTTGTAAAAGCTGGCTTTCTAGATTTTACCTTTTTTAAAATTGGAGTAATAACATGGGACTTCAGGAAGAAATTGACAAAATGAGACCAGAGATCCGATCTGATCACTATTCAATGTCTATTGGGGAATGGATCAGTCTATATGAAGATGAATCAATTAATTTACATCCTGAGTTTCAAAGCTTTTTTCGCTGGACTTCTAGCCAAAAAACAAGGTTAATAGAATCTATTTTGCTGGGTATACCTATTCCACCAATTTTTGTGGCTCAACGTGAAGATGGAGCTTGGGATATTGTAGATGGTCTTAACAGATTATCTACGATCTATGAATTGATTGGAAAATTAAAAGATGAACATAATAACTGTGTTGCACCATTAATTCTTGAAGGTACTAAATATTTGCCAAATCTAGCAGGTAAAAAGTGGGAAGATAATGATAATCCTCAAAACTCTCTAACACAAAATCAGCGTCTTTTAATAAAAAGAGCTAAAATTGATGTGACTATTATTCTTGAAGAAAGCGATGATAATGCAAAATATGAGTTATTTCAAAGATTAAACACTGGAGGATCAATAGCTACTGTACAGGAGGTAAGAAATTGCATTCTTGTAATGAATAATCAGAAAATGTTTCATTGGATGAAAAAATTAAGTCAAAGTGAAATTTTTAAAGATTGTGTAGGACTAAGTGAAAAATCAATTGCAGAACAATATGATATGGAACTATTATTAAAATTTTTAGTTTTTAGGAATTTGGAAGCAGATGAAATAAAAAATATAAGCACTAATTTCAATGAATTTTTAACAGATAAAATGATTGAACTTTCAGAAAATCCATATTTTGATTATTCAGAAGCAGAAATGGCATTTAATAAGACATTTGAAATTTTAAATGAACAAATGGGTATTGATAGTTTTCGTAGATATTCTCCCACGAAAGACAAGTTTTTAGGAGGATTTTTAGTATCAGCTTATGAATTTATTGCGTTAGGTATTGGTTACAACTACAAAATTTTATCTAATTCATCTATAAATGTAAGAGAAAAAGTTAAGCAATTTTGGATAGACCCTGAAAATCCAATTGTGTCGAGTCAAGGGTGGTCAAATGCAAATACACAGCGAAGAATCACAAGATTAATCCCCCTTGGTCATAAACTATTTCAGCCATGAAAATACGTACCGTAGAAGAGCTTAGTGATAAGCTAGACAAAGAACTTGCATGGCGAAAAATAGAGCTTTCAGCATTGAAAAGTTTAATTGATTCAAAATCTTTTGCATCAGGAAAACGAAAAGCATTACTTCGCAGTGGAATCACTATGCTTTATGCTCACTGGGAAGGATTTGTGAAAGAAGCAGCTAATAGCTACTTAGAATTTGTTGCTATGCAAAAACTACCTTATAATCAACTAGCAAATAATTTTATAGCCTTAGCAATGAAAGATAGATTAGATGAAGCTAAGGAAACAGAAAAAGCAACTATATATAATGAAGTTGCAGAATTTTTTATGACTAAATTAAATGAGCGCAGTGTGATAAAATATGAATTTAGAATAGCTACGTCTAATTTATCATCATCAGTTTTTAAAGAAATAATATGTATGATTGGTTTAGATTATTCATTCTATAAATCAAAGGAAGTATTAATAGATGAAAAATTGTTAGGGAAAAGGAATATTATAGCTCATGGTAATTATCTGGATATAGATGAAAAAGATTACGATGAATTGCATAGAATAGTAATAGAAATGATGGATACGCTCAGAAACCAAATAGATAACGCTGCTGCAACAAAAGAATATTGTTGTCAAAGTCCATCTAATACATCATCATAAAATTTTTCAATACTTAATTTCCTATTAAATCGGGTTTGCTAAAGCAAGGGGAAAGACAAGAAAGATTAGCATTCATTAGGGTAGAACAAAAAAAGGTGAGCTTTGCAGCCCACCCAACAAAATAAAAATCACAGAATATTCTGCAATAATTAACCTAACAAAGCCTTAGCTTTAGCTAAAACATTATCAACAGTAAAGCCAAACTTCTCCAAACAAATACCACCAGGAGCAGAAGCACCAAAAGTATCAATACTTACAGTGTCACCTTCTGAGCCAGTATATTTGTGCCAACCGAAGCTACTAGCAGCCTCTACAGATAGACGCTTAGTAACAGCTTTTGGTAGAACAGATTCTTTGTAAGCTGCATCTTGTGTATCAAACAAGGTAGAAGAAGGCATAGAAACAACACGAACTTTCTTACCTTCAGCCGTTAATTTTTCCGCAGCACTAACGCAGAGGCTGACTTCTGAACCAGTACCAATCAAGATAATATCTGGTGTACCTTGAGAATCAACAATTGTATATCCACCCTTAGCGACACCTGCAATGGATGTACCTGCTAAGTTAGGAACGTTTTGACGAGTGAACGCCAATAAAGTAGAAGCGTTTGCTTTAGACTTCTCAATTGCGACTTTGTAACCACCAGAGGTTTCATTGCCATCAGCGGGACGAATTACGGTTAAATCAGGAATAGCTCGTAAAGAAGCAAGGGTTTCAATGGGTTGGTGTGTAGGACCATCTTCACCTTGGCCAATGGAGTCGTGAGTCATGACCCAAATTGAACCAGCTTCGGAAAGAGCAGCCAAACGAATAGCAGCCCGCATATAATCTGTGAAGATTAGGAAAGTTGCACCGTAAGGAATCAAACCTGAGTTATGCAACGCCATACCGTTACAGATTGCACCCATGGCGTGTTCACGTACACCGAAGTGAATGTTGCGGTTAGCGAAATGTCCTTTTTGGAAGTCCCCAGCACCTTTGAGTTCGGTGAGGTTGGAGTGGGTTAAGTCAGCAGAACCACCAATTAACTCAGGTAAAACAGCCCCTAGTTTGTTGAGGCAGTTTTCTGAGTGTTTGCGGGTGGGTAATGCTTTATCTTCGGTTGTGTAGGTAGGTAATACTTGATCCCAACCTTCTGGTAATTTACCGCTAATGAAACGATCAAATTCCGCCGCTTCTTGGGGGTATTTAGCTTTGTAACCAGCATAAACTGTGTTCCATGCGGATTCGTAACCAGCACCGCGTTCTACCGCTTTACGAGCATGATTAAGAGCAGCTTCAGGAACTACAAAAGCATCATATTCCCAACCCAAATTTTTGCGGGTAGCGATGGTTTCGTCTGGACCCAAAGCCGCACCGTGAATACCAGCGGTATCTTGTTTGTTGGGAGAACCATAACCAATGGTGGTTGTCACCTTAATCATGGTGGGTTTATCGGTGACAGCTTTTGCGGCTTCAATAGCTTGGGCAATTCCGGCTAAATCGGTGTTACCGTCTTTAACGTGGAGAACGTGCCAACCGTAAGCTTCAAAGCGTTTGGAAACATCTTCAGTGAAAGCTACATCTGTAGAACCATCAATAGAGATGTGGTTGTCGTCATAAAGAGCAATGAGTTTACCTAATCCCCAGTGTCCTGCAATAGAAGCAGCTTCACCGGAAATACCTTCCATGTTGCAACCATCACCAAGAATTACATAGGTGTAGTGGTCAACAATTGTGGCATCAGGCTTGTTAAACTTAGCAGCTAGGTGTGCTTCGGCTACTGCTAAACCAACTGCATTGGCAATTCCTTGACCCAAAGGACCAGTTGTGACTTCTACACCCGGTGTAACAAAGTTTTCGGGGTGGCCTGGGGTCTTAGCACCCCATTGACGAAATTGCTTGATGTCGTCTATGGTAACGCTATCGTAGCCGGTCAAGTACAGTAGGGCATACTGCAACATTGAACCATGACCAGCAGATAAAACAAAGCGATCGCGGTTGAACCACTGAGGATTTTTGGGGTTATAGCGCATGAAGCTATCCCAAAGGACAAAAGCCATTGGAGCCGCGCCCATCGGTAGTCCAGGGTGTCCTGATTTGGATTTTTCTATGGCATCTACAGCCAAAAAGCGGATCGAATTAATACAAAGTTCTTGGACGGATTGGGTTGCAACAGCCATAATTTCTTATTGTTAACGACGGGTTAGGACTCTTTTTAGCTTTTTCTTGCTGGGTTCATGATCAAGTGATCCCACTTCCCTCATCATCCCATTCCTAATTGTCAATAGACAAGGGGGATCTTCTGAGTTTTTGGTGATGAATACAGCCGATAATTTGGTTATCCTAAACTAACGGTTCAGTTAGGAATGATCTCTATCATACTTGCCACAGGTTCACTTCTTGGAAAGCTCACCAGTAGCAAAATTACGGCAGGAGTCAGGAGTCAGGAGTCAGAATAAGAAGAAAGAAGAAAGAAATTTCTTCCTCTGCTCCCTGCTCCCTGCTTCCCCTGCTCTAACAGCGATAGGATATTTTTTATTTGCAAGTCATTAGGGAGTAAATTTCTTGAAAGCCAGGGTAACATTATGACCACCAAAGCCAAAGGAATTAGATAGGGCTACCTCAACTACTTGAGCGCGGCTGGTATGGGGGACATAATCTAAATCACATTCTGGATCAAGATTTTCAATGTTGATGGTAGGGGGAATTTTATCATGAGCGATCGCTAAAATTGTCGCTACAGCTTCAATCCCACCAGAACCGCCTAACAGGTGTCCTGTCATGGATTTAGTAGAACTGATGGCTACTTTATACGCATGATCTCCCAAAGCTTTTTTGATCGCAGCGGTTTCATTTACGTCATTGGCTGATGTGCTAGTTCCATGAGCATTGATGTAACTAACCATTTCCGGTGTCAATGACGCATCTTTTAAAGCTAATTCAATCGCCCTCGCTGCACCTAAACCACCGGGAACAGGCGAAGTCATGTGATAAGCATCACAGGTCATCCCATAACCAACAATTTCCCCATAAATCCTTGCGCCACGATTAAGGGCGTGTTCTAATTCTTCGAGAATTAAAATTCCTGCTCCTTCACCCATAACAAAGCCATCACGATCACGATCAAAAGGACGACAAGCATGGGCTGGATCATCATTGCGGGTGGACAGGGCGCGAGCAGCCGCAAAACCTGCCACTGACAAAGGTGTAACTGCCGCTTCACAGCCACCACAAATCATCGCTTTAGCATATCCGCCTTGAATCTGCCGAAAAGCATCGCCGATAGAATTAGAACCCGCAGCACAAGCTGTTACAGAGCAGGAATTCGGACCTTTTGCCCCAGTATGAATTGCTGTTAATCCTGCTGCCATATTGGCGATCATCATGGGAATCATGAAGGGACTACAACGACTAGGACCTTTACTAGGATCTAAGTAAATGGTTTGTTGGTCTTCTAAAACCTTAATTCCACCAATTCCCGAACCGATAATTACACCAACTTGTTCAGCGTTGAGATCATCAATTACTAAACCTGAATCAGCAACAGCTTGTTTAGCTGCTGATACACCCAATTGGGCAAACCGATCCATCCGCTTGGCTTCTTTGCGATCTAAGTAAGTGTGTGGATCAAAGTTTTTGACTTCACCCGCAATGCGGCAACTATGTTTAGAAGCATCAAAGGCGGTGATATAGTCAATCCCATTGCGTCCGCTTAATAATCCTTCCCAATATTCATCTGGTGTGTTACCAATGGGTGTAATCGCGCCCACACCTGTTACAACAACGCGGTTACGTTTATAGTCTGTCATGATTGCATTAAATATGGCGAAAAAGCAGCAGGGGAAACAATTAAGAGGGCTGAGTTCCGAGTTAAGTATTCTTAGTTAAGACTATACTGTTTGCTCAATATTATGGACTTTTGGGGCTTTTTTTGAAGTCAAACCTACAGTTTAGACACTCAGCACTCATGTACGGACGGGTTTATTCAGTTAATCTGTATACCCTTAAAGTATTTATTTAAACCCGTCAATACTGAATTAAATTTCGTCTATGCGGATGCAGCAACGTGACTATTGATATAATCCACTACGGCTTGAACAGTTGTAATTTTTTCAGCCGCTTCATCAGGAATTTCGATATTAAATTCTTCTTCTAAAGCCATGACTAACTCCACTGTATCTAGGGAATCAGCCCCTAAATCATCAACAAAATTGGCTTGTGGTGTAACCTTATCCTTGTCGTCTACACTAAGTTGCTCAACGATAATGGCTTTGACTTTTTCAAAAATATCTGTTTGGCTCATAAATAAAAGTCCTTAACAAGTTGCTAATATTGCTCTAAATGAACAAAGTTTTTTTTGGGCATATACATCTTATCGGAAAGGGTGAACCTGAGTATAGGTTCTATCATTAAAACTGAGGATTAAAGATGAAGGAGATCCTGGAAATAAGAGATATAGACTTTAATAACCCCAGTAACCACCCAATTAATAAATCCTCATCACCTCTAAACAATAAACCAACTATACTTTTATGCTATCTAAAACGTTAAAATACGCTTATTATCCAGGTTGTGTAGCTCAAGGGGCTTGTCGGGAACTGTATCTATCAACCCAATCTCTCACCCAAGCCTTGGGTATTGAACTGGTAGAACTGAAAAAAGCCTCTTGCTGTGGTTCAGGGACATTTAAAGAAGATTCCCAACTACTAGAAGATACCGTTAATGCCAGAAATATCGCGTTAGCAGAATCATTAAATCTCCCTTTACTCACCCATTGCAGCACTTGCCAGGGTGTAATTGGTCATGTTGATGAACGTTTAAAAGAATGCCAGTCCACCAATCCCGATTATCTCCACAAAGTTAATGGTTTATTAGAAAAAGAAGGCTGTTCTCCTTATCGGGGGAGTACAGAAGTCAAACATCTTCTTTATGCTTTAGTCACAGATTATGGTTTAGAGGAAATTACTCAGCGTGTCACCAAGAAATTAAGTGGATTAAAATGTGCAGCTTTTTATGGCTGTTATCTGCTTCGCGCTCAAAAATCCATGCCCTATGATGATCCTTTTCAACCCGAAGCTATGGAAAATGTATTTCGGGCTGTAGGAGCGACACCTGTATATTATCGTGGCAGAACTCAATGCTGTGGTTGGCCTTTATCCAGCTACGCGACTACCGAATCTTTCCAAATGGCTGGAAATCATATCCAAGAAGCCTTAGCTAATGGCGCTGATTGTATTGTGACACCATGTCCTTTGTGTCATTTGAATTTAGATTCTCGTCAACCAGAAGTAGAAAAAGTAATTGGACAAAAGTTAGGTTTACCAATCTTACACTTACCCCAGTTAATTGCTTTAGCTTTAGGTGTCAGTCCCCAAGAACTCGGTTTAGAAAGACATATTGTGTCTACAACACCCGTCTTAGAAAAATTAGGATTTTGATAGAAGTAGGGGCGGGGTTTCCCCGCCCAAAATTCAGAAGAACTCAGCAGAAAGAATAAGAAAATTACCCATTACCAATCACCGATTTTTGATATTCTTCCTCACTAATTAAATCGTGATTATTTTCTACACGATCTAAAAATACTAATCCTTCTAGATGATCATATTCATGTTGAAATATTCGGGCGATAAAATCAGTTAATTCTTGTTTTTGTAAATTGCTATTGCGGTCTGTATATTCAACTTCAATAGTTTGATATCTGGGAACTAAACCCCTAATTCCCGGTACACTTAAACAACCTTCCCAACCTTTAACCATTTCCGCAGAATGGGCAATGATTTGGGGATTTATCATTGCTATTGGCTGCATTTCTGGGGCATGGGGATATCTGGTATTAGGACGGGAAGCAACGATAAATAAACGGTGAGATGCTGCTATTTGTGGTGCAGCAATGCCCACACCATTGGCTTGAGCAACTGAGATAATTAATTCATCAATGAGTTGTTGAATTTTTTCATCTTGAACATTCTCAACCCAAACAGCTTTTTGTCGTAATATCGGATTACCTAATTTAATAATCGGTGCTAATTCATTCATTTTTATAACTAACAACTAACAACTAACAACTAACCAAATATCAATTTTCTCTATTTACTGGTAAAGGTGCAGGTTTAACCAAAAATTGAGAAACTGTGCCATTACGATCTACTTGCACTTGTAAAGGAATGCCAACCTTACTATTTTCTACTAGTTTTTGGACTTCATCAACTTTCAAAACTGGTTGATTATTAATACTCTTTATAACATCTCCTGCACGTAGTCCAGCAATGGCTGCCGGTGAGTTAGGCACAATCCTAACTAAGAGAATTCCTTGATTTGCAGATAAATTTACTTTATCGCCAAATCTAGCAATTATTCTTTCTTTAACTTCAGGTGTTAATGTGACCATTTGTATTCCCAAATAGGGATGATCAACTCTACCTTTAGCAATTAGTTCCTCGGCAATTTTTTGGGCAGTATTAATAGGAATGGCAAATCCTAAACCTTGAGCGCCTTGAATAATTGCTGTATTCATGCCAATAACTTCACCACGAGCATTCAGCAATGGTCCACCAGAATTACCAGGATTAATTGCTGCATCTGTTTGCAGATAATCAACACGTTTATCACTAGCACCAATATCACTACTAGAACGATCTGTGGCACTGATAATTCCGGAAGTAACAGTATTATTTAAACCCAAGGGATTACCAATAGCAATAACGGCTTCTCCTGGTTGCAACGTATCAGATTTACCTAAAGCTAGGGTGGGTAAGTTGTTCGCATCAATTTGAATTACTGCAACATCTGTTACCGCGTCTTCACCTAATACCTTACCCTTAAAAGTCCGGCCATCTTTGAGAGTGACTGTGACTAAATCAGCGCCGTCTACAACATGGGAATTGGTCAAAATTTGTCCAGATGAATTAATGATAAATCCAGAACCGCTACCTCTTACTACTCTTTCTCTTGGTTGTGATGGCACTCTATTGCCAAAAAAGCCGCGAAAAAGGGGATCAGCAAATTCGCCGGGAACTTGAGTGGTGACGGTTTTAGTGGAATCAATGCGAACAACCGCACCTCCCGCTTTTTGTACTACTTTCACAACAAAGTTAGGATCTCCAGAAGAAGAGAAGATTGCTGGAGGAGCAATTTCTGTTGTGGGTGCAGTAGTTTTTTGTGTTTGAGCATTACTAGGTTCGATTTCTGAGGTGGTTTTTTTCAGACTGGTACAACCTCCCAGCATAAAAACCGCCACACCACACACTGCGATCCATTTTTTACCTTTATTTCCCAAGTTTTGCCGTAAAAATCTAGTATTAATATTGTTAGCTGCTAGGTTATGATTATTAATCTTCATGATGTGATTATTGCTGGTGTATTCGTTAGTAGGTGTTAGGATATTGGCTACCTGGTTTTTATCAGGCTGATTATAGATGACATAGAAGTAATTACGAATTAAGAATGACGAATTACGGAGGAAGGTGGTGTGAATGGAAATTCCCATAGATGGTTTGTGGAATCATGTATTAGAACGTTTACAGTTAGAGTTAGCTCCTCCTACCTTTAAAACTTGGATTAAGACAGCTTATGCACAGCAGTTAGAAAACAACTGCTTGGTCATATATGCCCCTAATCCTTTTGCTCGCAATTGGCTGCAAAAATATTACATCCATACTATTGCTAATGTAGTCCAAGATATTGTGGGTTATCCAATAGAAATTTATATTACTGTAGTTGAAGATGAGGAAGTTTCTCATTTAGGTAAACAGGAAGGAGGAGGAAAATTACTACCAATAAATCATATTTTGGCAAATGCCCCCATAAATAAACAAAAGACCTCAGATTTAAATTCTAAATATGTTTTTTCGCGGTTCGTTGTCGGTGCTAATAATCGCATGGCTCATGCTGCTTCTTTAGCTGTAGCTGAATATCCGGGGAGGGAATTTAATCCGTTATTTTTATGTGGTGGTGTGGGTTTGGGAAAAACTCACTTAATGCAAGCTATTGGTAATTATCGCTGGCAAATCTGTCCTAATTCTAAGATATTTTATGTGTCTACGGAGCAGTTTACAAATGATTTAATTACCGCAATTCGTCAGGATAGTATGCAAACTTTCCGAGAACATTATCGGGCTGCTGATGTGCTGTTGGTTGACGATATTCAATTTCTTGAGGGTAAGGAATATACTCAAGAGGAATTTTTTCATACGTTTAATACTTTACATGAAGCAGGTAAGCAAGTTGTCATTGCTTCAGATCGTCCTCCTAACCAAATTCCCAGTTTGCAAGAACGGCTTTGTTCACGGTTTTCTATGGGGCTAATTGCAGATATTCAAACCCCGGATTTAGAAACAAGAATGGCAATTTTGCAGAAAAAAGCTGAATATGAAAATATTCGTTTACCACGGGAAGTAGTTGAATATATTGCTTCTAATTGTACTTCTAATATTCGGGAGTTGGAAGGGGCGTTAATTCGGGCTTTGGCTTATATTTCTATTTGGGGTTTACCTATGACTGTAGAAAATCTGGCCCCGATTTTAGGAACTCCTACCAAGAAAATAGCCGCAACTCCAGAGATAATCTTAAATATAGTCGCAGATGCTTTAAATGTTTCTATTGAAGACTTAAAAAGTAATTCCCGTCGTCGGGAAATTAGTTGGGCTAGACAAATAGCAATGTATTTAATGCGACAACTTACAAGCTTAAGTTTACCCAAAATAGGGGAGGAGTTTGGTGGTAAAGATCATACGACAGTGATGTATAGTTGTGAGAAAATTACCCAGTTACAAGAGAGTGATCAGAGTTTAATTCAAACTTTACACCAATTGAGCGATCGCATCCACATGGCTACTCGTTCGCAAAAATAGAATTAATTTCCTTGATGTTTTCCACAACCAAGAAACTAATTTATCAAATTAAAATCTGTCCTATTGAGTCCGAATTTTAAGAAAAATATAATAAATCATTAATTTTTATTTAAAATTGCGGTAAAAATCCAAATTTTTGCGGAAAAGCTGTGGAAAACTTTAATTTATTATTTATCAGTTTCATGGAGTATCATCACTTTGTGAAAAGCTAAGATACTTTTCCACAGTTTTTCCACAGGGAAGTATCCATAGTAGTTATTTTTTTAGATCAGGAGTATTGATAAATGGACGAATTTATGAATGCTGCAATTTGTGAGGCTCAACAAGGTAGACAAGAAGGGGGAATTCCTATTGGTTCTGTTCTGGTTAAGGATGGTAAAATTGTCGGCAGAGGACATAATAAGCGCGTACAGGATGATGATCCTGTTACCCATGCAGAAATTGATTGCCTTCGTAATGCGGGGAGAATTGGTAACTATAGAGGTACAATACTTTACTCCACATTAATGCCATGCTATCTGTGTGCTGGTGCTGTGGTGCAATTTGGCATTAAAAAAGTAATTGTGGGAGAATCAAAAACTTTTCCTGGTGCTAAGGATTTTATGATATCTCACGGCGTGGAAGTAGTTGATTTAAATTTAGATGAATGTGAAAAAATCATGAGTGATTTTATTGAAACTAACCCGGAACTTTGGCATGAAGATATTGGTAATTAAACTAAGTTTTATCATTTAGATGATGGAATTTTCTAGAGAACCTGATTTTTAGAAATAACTGCCAAGCAGGAGGGGAAAATATGGCTTGGCTGAGTATTTGCCAGCTTTCTGGGAAGTTCTTATTTTTAGCACTGATAAAACCCCAGTGCAGCCTTAAATATTCCTCAATTGTCTTCAAGGTAGGTAAGATATTTGTGTATTTACTAGAAACTAAAGGCATAATTTTTTGTTTAATGAGAATATTTTTGTTTAATCGTTCCTGAAATGATATTTTTTTGTTAATTGAACCTGGCCAAACCATTCTGTAAGCTAGATATTTATCCAGTAAAATAGCATCACCATATTCAGCTATTTTTATCCAACAAATAATATCATCATAGTTATAATCAAAGGCAGAATCCCAACCTCCCGATTTCATGAACGCATCTTTTTGGAATGCCACTTGAGTTGGTGTTCCAAATGGTAATAAGTCTAGCAACATGAGATAATGAATATCTATTTGGGGAATATAACGGATATTTCCAGTTGCTATTTTAGCTTGGCCGATAACATTACTATTAATATCTACTTGCAATGCTTGACAAGAGCAAATCACAATATCAGGATTATTGGTAATAATCTTGTCCATAGTCTCCATACATTCATTGCTGAGATAATCATCATCATCTAAGAGTTTAATCCAGTCTCCAGAAGCAATATCTACACCAGCATTAACACTGGCTGAATGACCCATATTCCTGGGGTGACGATGGTAGATAACCTGATTCCCTAAGCTCTGAATATACTCTTCTGTACCGTCAGAAGAACAATCATCAACAATAACAACTTCACAAGGTAAGGTTTGCTGTAACGCTGAGTTAATTGCTCGTTTTAGTAAATTTAAACGATTGTAAGTTGTAATAACGATACTATATTGCATAATGTGTCAACCATTGATTATCTACGTGCAATTCAGGAAAATTATATACATAAAATACATACTAATACACAATATCCTCATTTATCCAAAATATTAATCCCTGAATTTAAATTGAAAAATTCGTGCCAATCTTCTTCACTTACGTTATCATGGCGATCGCAAGCCTAAAAACCTTGTAACCTGAATATTGCCACGACTGTTCAGCATAAATAGCGGCTAGTGGTGGTAATTACCGTACAAAACCTCATTCCCAAGCAACTTACTCTTGTTATTTATGGTATAGTGAAAAAGTTAGAACTCGCTTTGCCAAACCATAATTGCTCTACGCACAGGTAATAATTGCAAACGGAAAGCTGTTTTAATCAAGCATTTACACACAAAAATCTGAAATACACCGAGGTTATGATTCAGCAAGTAATTCACCCAATGGTGAAATTGCAGCGTAACGTGCAATCACTCGTAGAATCCAATATTATCAAACCCAATGATAGGATTTGGAAAATTGCCTTACTCTACGGCGATGAATGGCAGCATTGGAAACAAGAGTTGCTAGACTTTGGATTTAGCACCCAAGATCCTATTAGCGACTTACTAGCGGTAGAAAATTGGGACGACGACTAAAATATCTAAACTATAGCAGCTATATCTAGTACAACTTGGCGCAAGTACGCCTACCTTTGACAATGATAGCCTTTGATCCTTGTTTTAATGGTGGGTTAACTTTCGCCATAATTCTATTATAGATTTAGCACAACAACGATCTGGCATTCAGTGTCCTAAGATACTCAGACACTTTTGGTACTTCTAAATTCGTTGGTGAACCAAAACAGCCGACTATGTCAGTTTGTTCTATAATTGGTAATGAGTATCAAATTAGCCAATTCAAAGACAACGATCAAGTAGTTTCACGTATTTTTCCCGAACTACAATTAACAGCTAACCAGAATTTTTTAGTTGCTAACTGATATTAATGCCTGAGCTAACTCTTGTGCAGTATGATAGCGATCGCGTGGTAAAGGTTCTGTAACACACTCAATTACTTGTCTTAATTGATTGGTAATGGTAGGTATAGCTTTAACATCAAAGCGAAAATTGCGTCCTCTTTGACGATAGAATTTTAAAGGATTTTCCCCAGTTAATAAAAAAATTAGCGTTGGACCAATAGCATATAAATCAGATTGGGTTAGAGGTTGTCCCCGTTCCTGTTCAGGAGCGCAATAACCCTCAGCACCAATTCTTGTCCCTGGTTTCGTGCCAATTTCCTTAACAGCACCAAAATCTAAGACAACAATACTATTATTACCACCCCGCACCATTAAATTAGCCGGCTTAATATCCCGGTGAATTAGTGGTGGTTCTTGGTGATGAAGATAATCTAGAATATCACAAGTTTGCACCATCCAAGCGATCGCCTGTTTAGGTGTTACAGGTCCAGTTAATAAAATCCGTTTTTCCAAATCTTGTCCATGAATTAATTCCATAGCCAAGTATTTTTTACCATCTTCCACAAAAAAATCATAATATTTGGGAATTCCTGGCTGATTAAGGTATTTAAGAATACTAGCTTCTCGTTCAAATAATTCTTGAGCCTTGGGAATTTTCACCATATCAGCATTCATTTGCTTGAGTACCAGCAGTTGTGGTACACCAGTAATTTCACCTACGGCATCCCAAGCTAAATAGGTAGTACCCATTCCTCCCTTGCCCAGAGTGCGTAATACCTGATAGTCACGAATAGTTTTTTGCACCAAAATTGGTTGGCCACAGTGAACACAAAAGACATTCCCCGGATAATTCCCTTCATGAGTACAACTAGAACCAGAAAATCCTAGTGTGAACCCCTGACTAATTTCCCCCCCACCTGACTGTGAAGGCAGAGTAAAGACAGGGGATAGTTGCTGAATTTGTACCTGGAGTAAAGGACCACCCTGAGCCAATTGCAGTAAAGAATTATCAGTCAGGGTACACTTGGTTACTAAAGAGCTATTGAGAAAAGTGCCATTAGTTCCTTGACTAATTACCTCCCAATCATCTCCCCTGGCGGTAGTAACTAATTTCAGTTCCAAATGATAGCGGGAAACTAAATTATCAGCCAAAACAACGTGATTATCTACCGCCCGACCAATGCGAATGACGGTAGAACCCTCAAAGCACCACTGCTTGAGCGGTGTTTTTGTGCTTTTTTCTAATAGGGTCAGAGTAATCACAATACAACCTAAAATCTCAAAACAAAAAACTAAATTCAGAAAAAACCTTGCTGAGATGGGCGGACTTTTACTCGTACCAGTATAGCCGTAATATTGTCATGACCATTGTGTTCATTGCCCAATTCAATTAAATCTTGAATACCCTTTTCCAAATTACTAGCGGAACTCAGTAAAGGTTGAAGATGAGTTTGCCAATGAGTCTCCAGGCAATCATTATCTGATAAACCATCTGATACCAACAACAGCAGCATATCTTCATTAATATCCAAAAACTCCACTTGAGGATGGAGGGAATTTTCATTGCGCGGACCCAAAGCTTGGGTCAGTTGGTAAGCATCGGCGCGGCCATAGGCGATACTGGGTTCTACACCTCTAGCAATTTCCCGTTGACCAACTTCATGATCTATAGTTAGTTGTTCTAGTCCTCCCTTGCGAGTCAGACAATAAAGACGACTATCTCCCACATGAGCAATTGCTGCCTGATTATCCTGAAGTAACAACATAACCAAAGTAGTACCCATGCGCCCAATGCCAGAACGAGCTTCTTGTTGATTAAGCTCATAAATAGCTTGATTGGCTAAATAAACCGACTCTCGAATACTTTCCTTTCTAGGTAATTCTGTATCTGTCCAGGTTTCTTGGAAGTATTTACGGATAGTATTCACAGCCAATTCACTGGCCACTTCACCTCCAGCATGGCCACCCATCCCATCACAAAGAATATATAAACCTTGTGCTGTCACAACCCGATTTTTTGGTAATTCTAGCTTGTGAACTTGACTATCAATGCCAAAATAGTCTTCATTATGATCGCGTTGACGACCAACATCAGTATATGCAGCATATTCCAAACTATTTAGCTGCATAGACAGCACCATGGTTGGCGCATCATCATTTTTGGCAATGACATCTTCTACTTCAGCGTTTTCTTGCAAGATATTTGCAGCAGAATGGGATATTTCCGCAGTAGATACTTCTTCTATTTCTGCGGCCATTTCTTGCAACCGCAATTGCAATTGTGTCAGAGTTTGAATATTCCCAGATTCCACATCCTCCAACATTTGCACAACACAGCCAAATTGAGTGCGTTGGGATTCTCTAAACAAATTTTGCCATAGCTGACCCAAACTTTTAATTGTTAAAGCTTGTTTCCCATCCTGCGGTAATTCCGTAATCAATGGCTCTATATATAACCTTTGCAATACCAAAGATTGGTCTTCATCTAATCGCAAATTTGATAACTCTAACAAACTTTGGCGACAACCCACACCCTCTAATAACTCCCAGAGTTGAGTCATCTGATAAAACCAATATAAAATTTCCAACATACTTGTTGTGTCTTTTTGCCAGACATCAAGCAACATTGGCCAATCGGATCTATCTTCTAATAACACCACTTGTAAAT
This sequence comes from Anabaena sp. UHCC 0187, assembly GCF_009712035.1. GTDB lineage: Bacteria > Cyanobacteriota > Cyanobacteriia > Cyanobacteriales > Nostocaceae > Dolichospermum. The sequence continues at coordinate 255,150 of NZ_VILB01000013.1, forward strand.
CATCTTGCTGCCAAGCATCGTGAATCTTGGGTATTGCTGGGTGCATCTCCACCTGCAATTCTAAATAAGCCTTGGCTAAATCAGGAATTGTATTTGTATCTATCTTGGTTTCATGCTGAAGCATGGCCTCAATTGGTGATACTTGGTAAGGTTGGCAATCTAAGACCCTCGCTTTTACGAATCTATTAGCCGCAGTAACTTCCGGAGTTGGTAGGGATTCTAATAAACGATAACGCTGTTGCGGATCTAAATAGGAATCTATGGCAAATTTTAAGAACGGACTAGAATCACTGTCACCATTTACTATATTTTCATTTTCTGGATTTTGAATTAATTCCCCAGTTTCTGCTGTTGCGGAAACTACTATAGGTAATGCCTGGGTAATGATAGTCCACCAAATCGGGCCACATTCTGCACTACATTTATGACAAAACCGTGCATTTAAAGCTACATCAGCACTGCATTCAGGGCAGATTTTATGAGCTAAGGACGTACCACAGCTTTGACAAAACTTATTACTGTCAGGGTTTTCAAATTTACACTGGGGGCAAATCAGCATAGTGGAAGTTCCTTGATTTTCCTGCTAAGGTGCTTCTAGCCACTAATATCCACAGTGCCACAATTAGTTGACCCAGCCTAGACTAGACTTACATTCATATTGTGGTTTCACTAGGAAATTAAGTGGTATTGTTGATACTCACTGGTATACTGATATTACAGTACCTTACTCTAGTTTTCCGGTGAATAATTTAGCCTTTTGAGTTCTAAGGGAGTGAGTTCTCGCCATTGTCCTGGGGCTAAATCCTGTAATTGAATATTACCAATACTCACCCTAATTAACCGCAAAGTCGGGAAACCCACAGCCGCCGTCATGCGACGAACTTGGCGGTTTTTGCCCTCAGTTAAGGTCATTTCTAGCCAAGCGGTGGGAATACTTTGACGAAATCTAATGGGTGGAGTGCGTTGACCTACCGATGGTTCTTCTAACAATAACCTAACTTGAGCAGGGGCAGTCCGGTAATCTTGAATTTCTACCCCAGTTTGTAGCTTATGAATTGCATCAACATCGGGAATGCGTTCTACCTGCGCCCAATAGGTACGTTTATGACCAAAGCGGGGATGTGCTAAACGATGCTGTAACTGTCCATCACTAGTTAACAACAGCAATCCTTCACTATCCCAATCTAAACGCCCTACAGCATAGACATTAGGAACATCTATATACTCTTTCAGGGTGATATGTTTAGGACTTTCTTGAGTAAATTGACTCAAAACTCCATAGGGTTTGTGAAAAATAATATACCGATTATTCATAAAGTATAGGAGGAGTCAGGAGTCACCGAGTCAGGAAGAAGAAAGAAGAAAGAAGAAAGAAAGAAGAATTAATCACCATCAATTATGACAATTACTAAAATCAGCCGTAGATCCTTTTTATTCCTTGGTGGAGCCACCTTAGCACAAGGATTAACATTAACATTACCTAGTTACGCCCAAGCTGTACAGGTAAGAAAAAGTCAGATTAATGGTATCCCTTTTTATCAAACCATAGTTGACCTCACAGATCCAAAAACCTTTATTACCATGGGTTTAGCTAAAAACGCCGGTTTTGCTAACACAATTCAAAAAACCAGTGGTGATGAAGAATTTAACAAATTAGTGGCGCGTTATCGAGCTACCGTAGTTGCTAACGGCACATTTTTTGCCAAAAATGCCCAGAAAACCGTCATGGGTAACATGATAGCCGGAGGCAAATTTCTTAAATACAGTCGTTGGGAAAACTTTGGGACGACCTTGGGATTAGGAGTTGGCAACAAACCAGAAATGGTGACAGCAAGAGTAGACGGTAAACCAGAATGGGATAAACATTGGTTTTCCCTAACTTGTGGACCGAGATTATTGCGACAAGGAAAAATTTGGCTCAACCCCAAAATTGAAGGTTTTAAAGATCCCCATGTTTTAGGTAGTGGCGCACGGACAGCCATTGGTTTTACCCAGGACGGTAAAAAGCTGATTTTAGCGAACTTTGAAATTAACCTTTCTTTAAAGCAAGAAGCGGAAGCCATGAAAGCAATTGGTTGTTACGAAGCCATGAATTTAGATGGTGGAGCATCTAGAGCCTTAGCCAGCAAGAATAATATTGTAGTTCCTGCTGGTAGACCATTGACCAATGTAATTGTCATTTATGATGCCACGAATCCCGCACCCACAGCCCTGCAACAGTCATGGCTCAAATTTCAAAAAGGGGAACGTCCTGGTATACCTGCTTCGTAAATAAGGCAGGGGGCAGGGAGCAGGGAGCGGGGAGCGGGGAGCGGGGAGCAGAGGAATAATTACCAATTAGCAATCCTCTTATTACGGAGTAAGGGGTATAATTTTTAATTTTTAATTCTTAATTTTTAATTCCCGACAGGGTTTGACGGCAAATACGACTATAAAGTTACGGTTCACCCCAATTCATGAAAGTATTAATTCCCATACATTAGTCAATGTGAAAGCACATTAATCCATGAAACCACTAAACATAATTTATAAAATTCACCGTTCCCCTAACGGTTCGGTAAACCACCCTTCATGGAATACCACTGAGTTTATGTCAGTAACCCAGCCCTAAAGGGACTGAGCTTGCAAGAGTAATCAAGCAAGCTGTACTGACCAGTCTAAGTCTTCACTGACTACGTTTTTTGAGTCACGACACCGGGCGAATGCGTAGCTAGTTCCCTGCTCTGTCGCTTGTGATTAAACAGTTTCAAGGTCACTGAAACAGTGTTGCAAGCCTAACAAGCTCTTAAAACATTGACGTTCGCGCAAGCGTGCCGGAGGCATCTAGCTAACATTACCCCAGAAATGGGAGGCTCTTCGGAGCAATACATTATGCGTACAGAGTTGGGAAATTTGAATCGGTTTGTTATTGACAGTTAGTTAATGCAATTTTATATTCTCTCTGATTCATTTAGTAATTTTATACGGAGCAAACACCCAAAATGGCAAAAGTAGTTGGAATTGATTTAGGTACGACAAACTCTTGCGTGGCAGTAATGGAAGGTGGTAAACCCACCGTTATCGCTAACGCTGAAGGTTTTCGGACAACACCCTCAGTAGTTGCGTTTGCCAAAAATGGCGACAATTTAGTTGGTCAAATCGCTAAACGCCAAGCGGTAATGAACCCCGAAAATACTTTTTATTCTGTAAAACGCTTTATCGGTCGTCGTTTTGAAGAAATTACCAATGAAGCTACAGAAGTTTCTTATAAAGTTCTCAGTAGCGGCGGTAACGTTAAAGTAGATTCTCCCGGTGCTGGTAAACAATTTGCGCCTGAAGAAATTTCTGCCAAGGTTCTTCGCAAATTAGTGGAAGATGCTAGTAAATACCTGGGTGAAACCGTTACCCAAGCTGTAATTACTGTTCCTGCTTACTTCAACGATTCCCAACGTCAAGCCACAAAGGACGCGGGAAAAATCGCTGGTATTGACGTTCTCCGCATTATCAACGAACCTACCGCTGCTTCCCTAGCTTATGGTTTTGATAAAAAGAGCAACGAAACCATTCTTGTATTTGACTTGGGTGGTGGTACTTTCGACGTATCCGTGTTGGAAGTAGGTGACGGTGTATTTGAAGTATTATCAACATCCGGTGATACTCACTTAGGTGGTGACGACTTTGATAAAAAAATCGTTGACTTCCTAGCTGAACAGTTCAAAAAAGACGAAGGGATTGACCTGCGTAAAGACAAACAAGCTTTACAACGTCTGACTGAAGCCGCAGAAAAAGCCAAAATTGAACTTTCTAGCGTTAGCCAGGCAGAAATTAACCTGCCATTTATTACCGCTACCCAAGAGGGTCCCAAGCATTTAGATACAACTTTAACTCGCGCTAAGTTTGAAGAACTTTGTTCTGATTTAATTGACCGTTGCCGCATTCCTGTAGAAGATGCGCTCAAAGGTGCGAAGTTAAATAAAACCAATATTGACGAAGTTGTTCTCGTTGGTGGTTCTACCCGGATTCCCGCAGTTCAAGATGTGGTCAAACGGGTATTAGGTAAAGAACCTAACCAAACTGTTAACCCTGATGAAGTGGTAGCTGTTGGTGCTGCTATTCAAGCGGGTGTTTTGGCTGGTGATGTTACAGGTATCTTGTTGTTAGACGTAACACCATTATCCTTGGGTGTAGAAACCTTGGGTGGGGTTATGACTAAGATTATTCCTCGCAACACTACAATTCCTACCAAAAAATCAGAAGTGTTCTCTACTGCGGTGGACGGACAAAGCAATGTGGAAATTCACGTTCTCCAAGGTGAGAGAGAATTTGCCAATGATAACAAGAGTTTAGGAACTTTCCGTTTGGATGGTATTCCTCCTGCTCCCCGTGGTGTTCCCCAAATTGAAGTAACTTTTGATATTGACGCTAACGGTATTCTCAACGTTGCGGCTAAGGATAAGGGAACTGGTAAGGAACAATCTATTAGTATCACTGGTGCTTCTACTCTGGATAAGAATGATGTAGAACGCATGGTGAGAGAAGCTGAACAAAATGCTTCTTCTGATAAGGAACGTCGTGAAAAAATTGAACGCAAAAACCAAGCTGATTCTTTAGCTTATCAAGCCGAAAAGCAGTTGGAAGAGTTGGGTGATAAAGTCCCTGCTGCTGATAAGACTAAGGTTGAAGGTTTGGTCAAGGAAGTCAGAGAAGCGGTTGCTCAAGAAAATGATGCTCAAATTGAGAAGTTGATGCCAGAACTGCAACAAGCTTTGTTTGCTATTGGTAGCAATATCTATCAACAAGCTGGTGATGCTGCTGGCGCTGCTGGTGCTGAACCTCAAGGTGGCGGTTCTACTCCTCCTTCTGGTAGTGGTGATGATGTCATTGATGCTGATTTCACTGAAAGCAAGTAGTAATAAATTCTCATCGAGGGACGGGAAACCCCATCAAGGGCGGGGAGACCCATCAAGGGCGGGGAGACCCCGCCCCTACAAGATTAATACCCACCCAGGGCAATGACTGGATGGGTATTTTTTATGGTAGTTAAAATATTTATTGCGAGATAGTTCTTCCTTATCGATTTCATGATAACAAATTTAAAATCAAATGTCAACCCTCTTGATCTCCTTTATTGGCTTTTTTTGTAAGTGTCACAATAATTGATTTGAATAATTATTATATTCAGGAGTTAAACAAGATTTTAGGTAGTTTATGTCAAGAAATTTAGGGTTAAAAGAATTTGAACGAATATATTTTTAATCTTGGCATCTTACTGATGCTTGTTTATTTTTTCTCAGGTGTTCTAAATCAATATGCTAAAATAAAAAATACGCTTTAATCAGGTGATTAAGATGACACAATCTACACCCCAAAGAGTTGTCCGTCGTGGTCGAGTATTTCCCGAAATTCAGTGGACTGATGAACAAAAAGCTCAAGATAGAGCTAGAAGACAGGCATTTTCTGATCATTGTTGGGTAATTTTTGAGCGGTTAAAACCAGAAATATTAGATAAATATTCTGGTTGGTATATTGCTATTGAACCTGATAGTGGGGATTATTTTATTGATCAAGATCAAGAAGTAGCCAGTAAAATGGCTAGAGAAAAGTATCCTCATGTCATTCATCATATTTATGGCATTAATGAAACGGGAGTTAGTGGCAGAATATGATTGAGGGTAAATTTGGAGAAAATGGACAAGTTTATTTTGAAATTGATTTAATTGGTGGGGATAATTTCAGTTTTCCTGTAGAAACAATGTTAAACCCCGTCTAGGTTGAAACCTATAGTTTTTTCTATGGCAAAACTCAAGTTTTCAAGATGGATGCGGTATATTTACTTTATTTTACAAAAATTTACATTTCCATTTGTATAAAATTTACAAAAATAGTATAAAATCATATACTAAATGCAAAATATATTGCTTGTTTCAAATTTCTCAATAAAAAATATTTTATATTTTGGATAAAACTGAATTTGCATGAATCAAATTACATTACTTAATCAACAAGAAATTGAACAAAAAATTTATAAATTCCAGTCAGCTTTAAACGATGAAACCTTGACCGATGAAGTTATAGTACAAAAATATATAATACATGGTACTCCTTACGTATTTAAAAATAATGAAGATGGATATTTTGACTTAAAATCAAATATTGCTAATTTCTTTGATGAAAAACCAGAAAATATTCACATGGTTGGATCAGGTAAATTAGGATTTAGTATCTCTCCAAATATAAAACAGAATAAATTATGGAGGCCGTTTTCAGAAGAATCAGATATAGATATTGTGATTGTATCCGAAAAGGGGTTTGTAAAATTTTGGGAAGAATTATATAATTTTAACATTTCTCTAACTAGCAGAAATAACAAAGAAGAAGAGAAATATCAAAATTTCTTAAAATACTTTTTTAAAGGTTGGCTTAGACCGGATCTATTTCCATTTAGATATTATAATAAAGATAGATGGCATGATTTTTTTAGAGCTATTTCATATAAATATACTGATCATAAAATAAGTGCTGCTGTCTATTATAATTATAACTTTTTTGAAAAATATCATATCCAAAACATAAAAAACTTAAGGAGTGTTAAATGAGTAAAAATGGCATAGCTACAAATAAAAAAATTATAGAACTATTTAATGACATGAAAAATGGAATTTTAATATTAGCTCCATCTTTTCAAAGAAATTTAGTATGGAATGATTCTCACAAAGAAAAATTTATAGACACGATTTTAGTTAAATTACCTTTTCCTGAAATTTATTTAGCTGATGGTGATATTGATCTTGAAACCCAGACATCCAAAACACTTGTAGTAGATGGACAACAGAGACTCAGTACTATTTATGAATATATAACTGCATCACCTAAGTTTAAAATAAAAAAAATACCTAAGTTTTTAGACTTAAGTTCATCAGAAAAAACAAGTTTCTTTGATTATATAGTTGTTGTAAGAGCTTTAGGAAGAATACCTGAAGATGAAATTCGTGAGATATTCAAGAGAATAAACTCTGTACAATACGCCTTAAATGCTATAGAAATAAATAATTCTTTATACGAAGGTGAATTTATTACAACTGCTAAAACCATAGCAGAAAATAATCTTCTTTTTGAGAAATTAGAAACCTTTAGCACTGGTGAATTCTCACGAATGAAAGATTTAGAATACATTTTAATTATTATGTCAACTGTAGAAGAAGGAGGTTATTTTGCCAGTGATAAAGAAGTTAAAGAATATGTAACTAAATATGATAATGACTATCCTAATAATAAAATAATGATTCAAAATTTTAATGAAGTTTGTGAGTTAATAATTAATTGTAATGTACCTTCAGATAGCTTATGGATTAGAAAATCTAGTTTGTTCAGTTTAATAGTTGAATTAATAAAATTTAAAATTAAATATGAAATTTTACCAAATAAAGAAATTCTAAAAACTAAACTAAATTATTATAGTGAGCTAATTTTTGATAGTAGAAAGGAAGAAAATAATGCTAATGATTATGCACAGTATTATTACTATACACATCAAAGTACTGCTAGTAGAAAAGCTCGTATTATTCGTGGAAAAGTTATAAATAATTTTTTAGAAGAAATTTTAAAAGAACAGAGCAGTTGATATAGAGGGTGCGTCAAACTATAGCCGTCAGGAGTTAGAAGCAATGTTTGGATTAACAGAATGGCAGCAAACTCGATTTTATCAAGAAGTAAAAGAAGAGACGGAGTTAAAAACGGAGTTAGAAACTAAGTTAAAAACGATTCCTAGACTGTTAAGTGAGGGACTAACTGTAGAACAAATTGCTCGTATATTTGAGTTAGATATCGAAGTGGTAAAACAAGCAATTAAAAAGCAAAGTAGTAAATAGACATCTGATGAATAAATGTAGGGGCAATTAACCTGTTTCTGGATCTAAATAGCGGGCAAGACTTGTACTGAGCTTGTCGATAGCGCAGCGTGGCGTTAGCCATAGTATGCCCGCACCACAAGAGTATTTCTCCAGATTAATAACTGGGTAAATACTTTTTTGCTAGATTGTGCAATTTGTTGTTTGCATATTCCTAGCGCAAAACTTTAACTTTTGACCAAACTCCATTTTCATCTTCATCAAATTGTTTGTGAACTTCATCCCAAGCCATTTGTTCAGATGTAAGTTCGTCCATATTTTCATTCAGTGCAATATTATAACGTTGCATGAATACCCGCTGGGCTTCTGGGGAAAGATGGGTGCGAACTTCAGGAGATAAATCATCTGCACTGTTGCAGATTCCCGGACAAGGATGAGGTAGTGTTTTTTCAATTGTGTTAATTTCTTCACCACCAGCACTTTCGAGAATTAATTGAAATTCGCCACTGCGATCGCTCGGTACTTCTACCATCACCAAAAATTCACCAGCTTCTAAGCGGGTTTGATAGAGTGTAGCTTTGTCTTCTGGCATTCCTAAAGCAGTGAAAACTGATACCAATCCTGCACCAGCACTACCAGCGAGCGCTCCACTTGCAGCCCCCAATAATATCGCCCCAATCGGACCTGCTGCCACAATTGGCCCCACAAAGGGAATAAACAATACACCTACACCTGTGAGCAAACTCAGGAACGAACCAAACAAAGAACCAAAAATTGCTCCTGTTCGCAAACCTCCGAGAATCACATCTCGCTTCGTAATAAAACCAGAAATTCGCGTTTCTGACTGGAAATTTCGCCCCATTACCGAAATATGATCCTTGGGGACATTTCTATCTAGTAACCGCCGAATTACAGTATCAATTTGTTTCTGTTCTTTAAATACAGCGGAGATGGTACGCTCTGCTTGATATGCTTCTGGCACTTCTTTACTCCTAATACTTGATGTTGACAATGATCAATTACACAGCCACCGGAACTTTAGTTGCTGCTGGTTGTTTTTTACCATCCGGTTCTACTGCTTCTCCTTCAATAAATGAACGCAACATCCACGCCATTTCTTCATGTTTTTCCATCAAATCAGTTAAAAAGTCAGCAGAACCTTGATCATGAAATTCTTCACTACACTGATCTATATGATTTCTTAAATTGCGAATAATCTGCTCATGATCTTCCACCAATTGAGTCACCATCTTGGTTGCTGTAGGAATTTTATCGCTATGTTCTTTGAGGGTTGCAATCTTGAGAAATCCTGCCATTGTGCCAGTTGGATAACAGCCCAGAGTCCGAATTCTTTCAGCTATTTTATCAATATTGATTGTCAGTTCTTGATAGTGTTCTTCCCAAAGTTTATGCAAGGTGCGAAACTGCGGACCGACAACATCCCAATGATACTTTTTCGTTTTTACTAGCAGTATATTGGCATCTGCTAAATCTTGGTTTAACAAATTCATCACACCGTGACGCTGCTGTTCTGTCAAACCAATGTTTATTTTATGTATGGTCATTATTATTAATTCCGATTAGCACGTAAACACCTTACATATTCTCAAAATACAGACATGATCCACATCAATCAAAGGTAAGATTAATGTTTAGTTACTTTTATATATTTAGAAATATGCTGATTATTTTCTTTTGTAATCAAGCCCAAGCTGAAAATAATCCATATCCCCAAAATCTTTGTAATTTAGGTAATAGACAGAGATATTTAATAAATAAATCTAGGGGCGATTCAGCTTGATTAGCCATCGCCCACAATATGATATTAAAACCCTAACCTTTCACAGGTGTACCGCAGGGATAAGTAGCTGCTTTTTCCTGACTACCCTCACTCACAGGCTTGTCCTTAGCCGCTAGATAATCTTTTTGCAAAGTATCTAATAAAGCTTCCCGTCCATCATACAACCGCTTCAGGGGACGAGGTGGACATTGATTGAGAGTGTATGCTGTTACCAAAGGCAAAGCGATTGTACTATCGGTATAACAAACAATAGCACTAGGTAACTCGTCGGGGTCAATTTTCCCCCAACTCACGGCTTCGGCTGGAGTTGCACCCGATAACCCACCGGTATCAGGACGGGCATCAGTAAACTGGACAAAGAAATCATGTCCTCGTTCTTCCAATCCTAGAACCTCGTGAAGCTGCGGTTGTGTTTGTAATAAAAAGTTCTTAGGACTACCACCACCAATAATTACCGCTGCACTTGTACCGTCGTTTTCTCTTGCCCCATAAACGATAGCTGCGGTTTCATTTACGTCAATAGAAGGATCTATTACCAGCTTTGAACCCTCTAAAGCCAAAGCCGCCACATTCATGCCAATGGAACTATCTCCAGGAGAAGAAGTATAAATAGGTACGCCACATTCATAGGCTGTCGCTAATAAACAGGAATTTTTGACACCCAATTGTTTTTCTATTTCCCAGACGCACTTACCCAGTAAATGATGAAATTCAGCAGTTCCCATACGCTTTTGGAAAGGCTCTGCTTGGAGAACTTTGCGAATAAAAGCGTCCGTTTCTAGCAGTACATCGTAACCAAAAATAATGTCATAAATTCTGATTGTCCCTTCTTCCCGCAATTTGACATCATCTAAAAAGGGACTACCCGCAAATAGTTCAAACCCCAAACCATAGTGCATATCATGGTAAAGATTCGCACCTGTGCAAATCATCCAATCAATAAAACCATTGCGAATTAGGGGCGCAAGGGCGGAAACCCCAAAACCTGCTGGTGTCATCGCCCCAGACAGGCTAACTCCGACGGTGACACCCTCTTGAAACACTTCCTTGGTTAGCAGTTGACAGGCTTCCCGCAACCGGGCTGAGTTGTAAGCGGTAAAATAGGTATCAATCAAGTCAACCACGCTAACATTGTTAGACATGGGAATAGGTGCAATTTTCTTACCTGGCTTTTGTGACATTTTTGGTTACTCTCAAATAGTAAATACCCTGAATATAATGTTATATAGATTTCAGCTAATTTTAGCAATATTTCTCAATCATTTTTTAACAACAAGATCCCCGACTTCTTGAAGAAGTTGGGGATCTGATAAAAAACTCACACATTTTTAAGATTGTTTAGTGTAATGTAAATAGATATATGGATAATACAATTATTTCTAGAAGAGATTAATTTATGAAAAGCGACACACCAGAAGAATTAAATCCAGATCAAGCAGATCAAGAAATTTCCCGGTTAATTGATGACGTAATATCATCATCCCAAACTGATGAAAAATACCGTCAAAAAATGCAGCGACGGAAAGAAGTCCAAGATCAAAGAATAGCTAAAGCCATACCCGAAAAAGGCTTAATTATTGTCAATACTGGTCATGGTAAGGGTAAAACTACGGCGGCTTTGGGAATGGTGTTGCGATCGCTCGGTCATGGACATAAAGTAGCCATAGTTCAATTTATTAAAGGTGCATGGGAACCAGCAGAAAAACGCGCTTTTAGCCATTGGGAAAACCAACTAGAATTTCACGCTATGGGTGAAGGCTTTACATGGGAAACTCAAGATCGGGATCGGGATTTGGATAAAGCTGCTGCGGCTTGGGAAAAATCCCTAGAATTTATCAAGAACCCAGATTTTAAATTAGTCCTCTTAGATGAAATTAATATTGCTCTGAAACTGGGTTATTTGCAAGTTGAAGAAGTGTTAGCAGGTTTAGCCCAAAAACCATCAGACAAGCACGTAGTTCTCACTGGCAGAGGCGCACCACCGGCATTAATTGAAAAGGCCGATTTAGTAACTGAAATGACTTTAGTTAAGCATCCTTTTAAGGATCAAGGTGTGAAAGCTCAAGCGGGAATTGAGTATTAAAAAAGAAGTATCGTTTACTTAATACTATTAGCTTCCTGTTTACACATATTCAACATTTCTTGATCATTAGCACTCAAAGAATTTAGTTGATGATAGTCTTGTAAACTTATTGAATGAGCATAAGTTGTTGATTGATCATCACTAATTTTAGGGATTGTACTTGTTGTAGAAACTTCTATCGCACCAACTTCACCAGGGGAACTTTTCACTGTCATTGCTAATTCTCCCGACTTGGCTAAAGTTCCTTGAAAACAACTAAATTCAGATTGAGGAACATACAAAGCACCAATAATTTTACTTTGCTGTTTTTGAAAGAGGATGTAACCTTGTCCTAATTGATTTGGTGTTGATGATTGTCCATAAAGATAAATACCATCTTGTTCGGGAAATTGGACTTTTTCTCTTCTCCCTAATTCCCTGGAATTTGTAGATAATGTTGTAATATTTTCTGTCAATTGATCAGCAGATACCTGATTAGAAGGATTAAGTTGTGATGGTTGAATACTGTGATGGGTAGGTACTACATAATTAACAGCAAAGGCTGTTGATGAGAATAGTTTTTGATGTTGTTCACTAGCATAACTAACACCTAAAAACCCAACAGAAATAATCAAGCTCAGAAGGGGAACTTGTAATTGGCTAGAAGTAATATATTTGGAAATATGATTAAGCACCTGATTTCTCCTGTAACAAACTTAACTTTTATTTTTTAGCTTCCTGAAATAATAACTAAAGATCAACTACTTAAGATTCCCTCAAAAGTTTTATCTATATATCTTGACTTTAAATAATCAAAAAATCGCTGTTTATGGAATTTTCGGGAATAATCTCACATTATCATTACTTTATAAATCCATGCTTCACTCAATCAATTCATCCATTTGGGGGATGTAAAATCAAGATTTAGGATTTTTTTACTTTGTCATTAGAATTATGTGTTTTTCAATAATGAATAATACGTTTAATTTCTTTATGAGCATTTGCGAACAAATTGTCAAAATCCTCCTAAATTTCCTTACCCTGTAAATAGATACAACGCCTAATCCACAGATTTCGCACAATAAAATCAAAAAAATCAAAAAAACCAAAAAAATCGCCCCCTGCGTTGAACTCAGGAGGCGCATCACCAAGAGGGATGTTTTAAAATACGCTGTTTCGCGTTTACATTCCTAGCTGGCAATGTATTCTTTAACATTAGCGCGGCGGCGACGTAAATGTGCAAGAGCTTGATGCTCTAATTGACGAACTCGTTCCCGACTGAGGTTCAAGCGTTCACCAACTTTGGCCAAGGACATTTCATTTCCATCTTCTAAACCAAAGCGTAAAGCCACAACTTGGCGCTGTTGGGGTGTGAGTTCTGCAAGCAAATTATTCAAGTCTTGACGCAAAAACTCCTGAGTAGTGTAATACTCTGGTGATGGCCCGTCATCTTCCAACATTTCTTGCAATTCAGTATCTTGGTTCTCACCGACGCGCACATCTAAAGAGACTGGTTGACGCGCCATATTCAGATATTCACGAATCTGAGCGGGTTCTAACTCTAGTTCTTTGGCGATTTCTGTAGGTGTTGGGGATCTTCCTAACTTTTGCGCTAACTCCCGTTGAACTTTTTTAATTTTGTTCAGTTTCTCGGTAATATGGATTGGTAGGCGAATTGTCCGCCCTTGTTGAGCGATCGCTCTGGTAATTGCTTGACGAATCCACCAGTAAGCGTAGGTGGAAAACTTGTAACCCCGCATAGGATCAAATTTCTCCACACCCCGTTCTAATCCCAAAGTTCCTTCCTGGATTAAATCCAGAAATTCCATGTTCCGCTTTTGATATTTTTTCGCAATAGCCACAACCAAGCGCAAATTCGCTTCAATCATTTTTTGCTTGGCTCGCTTACCTTGAACCATCAAATGATTTAGTTCTGTTTCCGATTGGTTAATATGAGCAGCCCATTCTGATAGACTAGGTTCATGATCAAGTTCCTTGCTTAAAGCTTCTTTAGCTTCTAGCAGCACCATCATTTGCTGTACTTGCTTACCGTAGACAATTTCTTGCTCGCGGCTTAACAAAGGTACACGACCAATTTCCCGCAGATAGGTTCGCACCATATCAGCCGTGAATTTGGCATTGATATTTTCTGTATGATTTTTAACGGTAGGCATTGTTGCTTTTATCCTCTACTTTTTAAACATAATCAATATTTTTTCAACAAAGGCAATTCCTAAGCTGACAATATACATCACTGGATACGGAAAGCTGTCATGAATAATTACATTGATCAAGCCTTTACCAAGGTGTTGCTACTCTAAAATAAAAATAGGTTTCCTTTGCCTTCCTTCATTTTGGAGTTTTAATACAAGCACATTCGGCTTTTTTCCAGAATTCTTGTTTTTCAGTTATCTAGTAGTCGGTTTAAAAACGAAATCAGTATGAGTTTACTTTTGTTTTATGTTACGACAAACAGAGTGAATAGTAAAGTTCCCAGATGATAAATGTTTCAGTAATTAAGCCACAAAGTTGATGACTGTTTTACTTTAACTTTCCAAAACTGTGCTGGTATATTCATAGTGACGCGAAAAACCCCTCTCAAGTTGCTTTCAAGTAGCGGGATAACCGAACTTGAGTTACTTGTCTAATGGAGGGATGTTACGAAATTGTCAGTTGTTATAGCAGGCAAAAGGCAAAAGGCAAGAAACTTCTTCCTTCTTCTTACTGAACTCCTATCCTGACTCCTGACTCCTGACTCCTGACTCCTGACTCCTGACTCCTGACTCCTGACTCCTGACTCCTGCTAAAAACCTAAGTCTGCTTTTGCTAGTTCAGCAGCAGTGAATACTTCCTCATCCGACTTTTCTTCCCAAGCTATATCGCCAATTTCGGTGTAAAAAGTGGAATCATAGGGACGGGTACGCACAACCACTGGCATAGGAACAGCATGACCTAAAATTAATGCTTGTTGCTTAGAGTCTAACTTAGCTAAGACTGAACGTAAACCACCGGCACCAGATACACCTGTAAAAATAGCATCAATATCTTTTTCATCATTGAGCAAGGCGGTGATGCGAGTTCCGATCTGAGACATGATTTCATTATCTATGCCTGATGGACGTTGATCAACTACCAAAAGTGTGACAAAATATTTTCGCAGTTCCCTAGCAATAGTTCCAAAAATTGTACTTTGGACAACTCCTGGGTCAAGGAAACGGTGCGCTTCCTCTATTGTAATCATTAATGGTGTCGGCCGATCTAAAGGATTTTTACTTTGAAGAAATTTATCGGCTTTTTTCACATAATGCTCATGTATCCGTCTAGTGATCATATTTGTCACCAACATATATGAAAGCATATTTGACTGCGAACCAAATTCAATAACTACGTTTTTCCCAGCTTCTAAAGATTGGACGATATTTTGAATATAATTTTGCGAAGATGATCCACATATATATTTTAAACTATTTAATCGGAACAGCTTCCGCTGTAATGCCATAATTGAGCCTTTATGTCCGCGTTTTTCTTCACAAAACATCTCAATTTCTTCATTACTCATACTCAGTAACTTAATAATCCAAGATTTACCCAATTCAGTAGATAGAATATTGGCATTATCTAAAGCCACTTCGGAAAGTCCTAAATCACGATTACATAAGTTAAGATCCTGAACGTCAATTTGCTCATAACTAAGATAGAGTTCTTTCGCATCACGGACACCTCTGCGCTTAGTTGAATCTGGATCAAGTGTGTAAACTTCGACTTGTCCAGGAAATAACTGTTTTAAGCCTTTAACAGTATTAACGTTTTTTCCTTCTGCCACTGCTTCCCAACCATATTCCGAGTGCATATCAAAAATCAAGTTGACAGCCGCATTTTTACGAATTACACCAGCTAAAATTAAGCGAGTCAGGAAAGATTTACCAGTACCAGATTTACCAAAAATACCGTTACTTCGTTCAACAAAGCGGTTTAAATCAATACAAATCGGCACATCCATATCTAAGGGTTTACCGATAGAAAAGTTTTTGCGTTGAGGATCATCTTCCCAACCAAACACTTTCCGAAAATCTTCTTCATTGGCTTCGTAAACTTGGCTAAAGTGACTAGGAATAGTTTTAACAGGTAATAATTCCATCGTCGTACTGGTTTGGGGTTGAAAGGATGCTAAACCAGTGGACGATGGTACAAAAGAATTAGGGGATTTACCATTGCTGGAAAAATCAGGTTCTTGAGATTCAGGGGTAAACATCAACATGGGTGCAAGATTGATCATCCCATAAGTACCGCTACCTGCTAATACCTCGCGCAAAAAACTATCTTCCCAACTAGGAGGACTAGCTGTAATGCGGTCATTTGCCATGCCCAAGGATACATCTGTTAGCATACAGAAAAAACGCGATCGCATTCCCTGTACCACGAGAAATTTACCCACCCGCATATCTTCTACAGAAACATCTGGGTGTAATCTGACTTCTAAACCCCCAGTCAGAGAACCTTGAATAACTGAACCTAATGGCAATCCCAAATTCATGTTAATTTTGTTAGTTGTCCGTTGTCAGTTGTCAATTAATTAGTCAATTTGAATAGTTGTGGGTGCATTTCCAACTGGAGGTGTGATTCCTGGTAATGGTTTTCTAAATTGCGTGTAGATGCGATCGCGCCAGGCGAAAAATGCTTCATACTCAGGATTATCGGCTATGGTAGATAAACCCTTGCCTCTAAGAGATACGGGTAAATCTAAATAAGCACCATCAGGAAACTTCAAAAGCATTGACAGACTGGCTACTGTTAAATCAGCTAAAGTTGGTTCATCACCAGTTAAATAAGGACTACCTACCAACAATTCGGTAATAATGTCTAAATCTTGTTTTAAGCTAGTAATTGCTGCATTTACAGCATCAGTCGTAAAGCCGACACCAAAACCCAGTGCAGACAGAAAATCACCAGGAACACCTTCCACAAAACTTCTGAGAATATCTGGAGTGGAAACCGGTAACAATGACTTACGAAAATTCTGATCTTGACTAATAGCTGCAAATAGTGCTTTTCTACCTTTAACACCTATGGACTCATCGGCCCAATCTTCTAACAATAAAGTCAAAGCCCGTTTTTTAGGTTCTGTGGGTATCAACGGCCGATCTGGATATTCGGAATCTAAATACTTAGCGATTTCTGTAGAATCAATAATATATCTATTTCCATCCTTTAAAACTGGTACTTGTTTCTGTCCAGTCAACCGAAATAATTCTAGCTGTCCAATTCCTGGTGCAACTTCGATTTTGCGATACTCTAGCCCTTTATAATCCAAGAGTAAACGGACTTTTTCGGAAAATTGAGATAGTTCCCACTGATATAGTTCTAGCATATTGTATATTCTGCAACTTGTGTAGTCGTTAATTTTATAATTGTATCTTTAATTCTTAGCATTTTTCCTGTGAATTTGTCATTTTCTGGGTTGAGTTATTGCCTATCAAGTTGAAAATTATTCAAATTTGTGTGAAAATTAAATTCGGATTGCTATGCTCGTCAATTGATTTAGCATTTTTCCAGATACTTGAGATTTTTCAAATAGGTTCATAGCATAAAATAGCATAAAGTTGTTTAACTTGTTGGATATTATAAATATTCCTACTCCTGATTACCGATTTCTAAATTATTTAATAACTTTACCTAAATTTTTGCAAAAATTCTTGTTCCTCAGTCAAGAACCTTTTTAGTTGGCAAAATGTCATAAATCTTGGTATAACTTGTATGCAATCAATACAAACAAAATTTATGAACGCTAATTACAGCAAATTGTTGACCAAAATCACTGCAATCATGGGATTAATGAGTATCGGTCTTTTGACTACTATCCCATCTCCAGCGCAAACCCAACAGAGACGCAATACAACTACCAGACCAAGTATTTTCAACGAACCACCTTATAATCGCGGTAGGAAACCTAGTGAAACCGCACCAGTCAGCGAACCCAGCCAGCCAGAAACAGAAGTTCCCACTGCACCAGTCAGCAAACCTATGCAGTCAACATTAGTGGATTTGGCTAAAAATAATAAATCTTTTACAACTCTCGCTAAAGCTTTAGAAGCAGCAGGACTTACAGAAACCTTACAAGGAGCAGGTCCCTTTACTATTTTCGCGCCCACAGATGCAGCATTTGCAAAACTACCAGCAGACGCATTAAAGGATTTATTGAAGCCAGAAAATAAGGAAGTATTGGTGAAAATTTTAACCTATCATGTAGTCCCTGGTAAGGTATTTTCCACTGACTTAAAATCTGGGGAAGTAAAAAGCGTAGAAGGGGGTGCTATTATTGTTAAAGTTGATCCGGCTAAAGGTGTAACTGTCAATGATGCTAAGGTAACTCAGGCAGATATCGAAGGTAGTAACGGTGTTATTCATGCCATTGATAACGTGATTTTGCCTCCTGATTTATAGATTTTTGAGATTTGAGTGATAAAAATTCGCAAATTAAAATCCCCGAATTATGGAAAAAACCGGGGATTTTATTAGATAAAAACCCAATTCAAATATGATATTTAAACTGGGTTTTTACTATCGATACCAATCAGACTAACGAGCTTTAGCCGTAGTTTTTCCTTCAGTTTGCTTTGCCTCTTGAACTAACTGCATCATCAACTGCTCAAGCTTTTGTGCTACCTGTTCCTCTTGGTGTAAGTTTTGCTCTAACATCTGGACAACTTGGTTTTGTCCCATCTGTTCCGCCACCTTAATTAAACTACGATAACAAGCAATTTCCAGTTGTTCAATTTTACAATGCCATTCTGCTAGTCCTAAGTCTAGAATTTTGGGATTATCAGCAGATAGAAGTGCAAATTTTTGACATTCACTAATTAAACCAGCCGCAAGATCACAAGTAATCCGTTGTGGTTTCTCTCCTAAAGTGCTTAATACCTGTGTGAGGTTTTCAATGTGTTGTTCAGTTTCTTGAAGATGTGGCTCAATCAATGCCTTCAATTTACTATTTTGACAACATTGCCACATCATTTGCTGGGCTTCTAAAAAGCGATTCTCAGCATCGTACATCGTGTTAATTTCATAGATAAACTTCTGTTGTAAGCTGGTGATTTTTTTTGTGCCTGGACGCTCGCTAACTAAAACCATGATGATTCTCCTAATGGTATTTCGCTGTCTTTAACAGTCGTTCCATTAACCCTACGTCTAGTCCGATCTATTCTCTTCTTACTAAGGACACAGTGGAGGTATGAAATCTGATTACTATTTAAGTCACAAAAATCATCAAAAGTCTGAACTATGATTTGTTTGATTAATTTGATTTAAATGATTAATGGGTTTGTTAGAGCCAAAATTATCATAAAAATCATCAAAATCACAAGAATCACAGTTTAGACTGCCCTAATTAAGTTAAAGTAAAGATAAGTTAAGAAAATGCTGTCAAATAAATGGCTGCTCCAAGTTTAGAAGTAATTTCGGCTCAATTAGAAAGTCCAAATTTGCGCGATCGCATGATAGCTCTTGCTAGTTTGCGTCAAATAGCCGCTGAGGACGCAGTACCTTTAATTATAAAGGTTTTAAATGATCAATCCCTGCAACTGCGATCAATGGCCATATTTGCCCTAGGAATCAAAAAAACCCCAGAGTGTTATTCTATTCTGGTGAAAATTTTAGAAACAGATCCAGATTATGGTATCCGTGCTGATGCGGCTGGGGCGTTGGGATATCTTGAGGATAATAGGGCCGTAGAAGTGTTGTCACGGGCATTTTATGAGGATACAGACTGGTTAGTCAGGTTTAGTGCTGCCGTGTCTTTAGGTAATATTAAAGACCCTCGCGCCCGTGATATTCTCATCCAGGCACTAAATAGTGAAGAAATAGTTATTCAACAAGCGGCTATTTCGGCTTTGGGAGAAATCCGGGATCTAGATTCTGTCACCCATATTCTGCGTTTTGCTCAATCAGAGGATTGGTTAGTGCGGCAACGTCTAGCTGAGGCTTTAGGCAATTTACCAACTCCGAAAAGTATCTCAGCCTTAAAATATCTAGAAAAAGATAGTCATGACAACGTTGCTGAAGCAGCCAGGATTTCTCTACAAAGAATTGAGGAAAGCAACAACCTCAGTTGAAATTAAAGTCGCTTCCTAGTTTTTAATAATAAAAGAGATCGTTAAAATTGTGATGCAGGACAACTTTATTCATGAACATTGAAGAATTTTTTGAATTAAGTGCTGGCAAGTGGTTTTCCCATCGCACCAGTCACCATTTAGCGTTTAAGCAGTCAGAAGACGGCAAATCAGACATCGTGATTGAGATGTTAGCCGCTGATCATCCAGAAGTAATTAAACTGTGTGAACAGTATGAAATTGCGCCGAATACAGCTTCCTGTGGGGCGCGAGTTACCTGGAATGGCACAATGGAATGGGATGAAGAAAAACATGAGGGTTCTACTGTTTTAGCCACAGTCCCCAATGCAGATAACCCAGATGAAGGTAAATTACTCCGAGAGATGGGTTATGCCGAAAAAGCCCCCGTTGCTGGCAGCTATAAAATCGGTGATGATGGGGCTTTAACTCTGATTACTGAGTATGAAACCATGTGGTCTGAAGAAAGACTATGGTTTGCTAGTCCTAATTTGCGGATGCGGGTAAGTGTTCTGAAGCGATTTGGTGGCTTTAGTATGGCTTCCTTCACTTCCGAAATCCGTATGGGTAGCACCGATGCCTCTAAAAAGGCTACGGAAGCCGCTAATTCAGTTAATACACCCGCAGTCTAAAACATTCAACTACAATACTGAGGCTGGTAATTGGTAATTGGTCAAAATTCTTGCCTCTTGCCTCTTGCCTCTTGCCTCTTGCCTCTTGATCACACTTTTAAAGCTGCAAAAAATTAGCTAAAGCTTGGGGTAATGGTAAAACAATTAACAATAACAAAGCCATAGACATTAATCCCATAAAATCCCGTTTATTATCTAATTCCGTGACATCGTTTAAAGCAGGTTCATCAATTAAGGGAACGAATAATAAAATAATTGCCCACAATAAAAATTCTTCTCTGATAAACGAAAGCATTAGTAATAATAATCTGGCAATTTGACCAATAATAACAGCAGTCCGTTGTCCAAACATAGCATGAACAATGTGACCACCATCTAGTTGTCCCACGGGCATCAAATTCAAAGCTGTGACAATTAATCCTAAGAAACCTGCAACTGCAATTGGATGTAAATCAATGGCAGATTTTGCAGTTAATTCAGTTCCTAAAGCTAATTTTGAGAGTAAAGCTAATAAAATCGAATATTTAGGATTAAGTGCATTGGGGTTTAACATTCCGGCTTTTTCCGGTAAAGCTACTATTTCCGAATGAGCTAAACCCCAGAGTAATAAAGGTATAGTTGCAATAAACCCCGCTAGAGGTCCAGCAATACTCACATCAAATAAAGCTTTGCGGTGAGGTATGGGACTCTGCATTTTAATAAAAGCACCAAATGTTCCTAAGAAAAAAGGTACAGGAATAAAATAAGGTAATGTGGAGCGAATTTTATAGAATCTTGCTGTTAAATAATGACCTAGTTCATGAGTTCCTAAAATAGTCATTAACCCTAAAGCATAAGGTAAACCCTGAAAAAATAATGTGAAATCTGATTCTAGTTGGGTGACTTGAAAACCGGCAATTCTCAATCCTACAAAGGTAGTGCTGAATAAAGTTGCTACTAATAATAGCAATGCTAAAACTGGTTGAGTAATTTTTTCGGAATCTCGGTGGTTATTTTGTTTAACTGCTTGAGGATTGGGAACTAAAACAAAGAAAGGTTTCCCATTCATTCCTTCTTGAAATATGACTAAAAAGCGATCACCAAATTGTCCTTCAATATTAGTTTTAATCTGCTCGTAAGCATTACTAGCCATAGTTCGCAACTGTCCCCGACAAATTACTGCTTGGGGACGATACTCAATATTTTGGACATAATATACAGACCAGGGAAAACAATTTCGTAGTTGAGTTTCTTCTGCTAAGTCAATGGGACGAACTGGCGCTATTTCTGCGGGAGAATTGTTATTTGATTGTTCTTGATTTTCTGGAGATTGATTTTGTGGATCTGCGGGTAATTGCCGCCCCCAATGAAATAATAGCCAATATAACAATAAACAACCCGCTGATACCCAAAGAATTAGTGCTGATGGGGGAGCTTGTTTGATACCATATATCAGCGTCCAACCAGTCAATATAAATGCCGGTGTCATTAAAACCAACCACAACAACCACACAGGGGTTCTTGTAGCCCGTGCAACACTGTATTGCATCATTAAATAAGTCAATGACCCCAGAAGGAGGAGAAACCAAAATGCCATATTATCTTCACTATGTTTGATAGAATGCCTTACCTATAATTTCTGTTACAGATTTTGATGACAAATAAGACTGCACGCCTTAATTTTTCAATCACAGTTCACAGTTATGGTAAATACACTGTAACCTGATTGTTCACCACTCCTGCTGTTTTAGTTTTTTCATTTATGTCTTCTTTTCCTCAACAGTCGATTCATAAGACTAAACAACCACGTTCTATATTTGTGGAAGCAACATCAACAGAGAAAAATCCTCTGACTTTGACACCCAAGAGCATTTTTGCCTTTCCACCAAATCGGGACACCTTAGGAGGAACATCTTACTTCATTGTCACAAATGAAGGGAATATTCTCATAGATTGCCCAGCTTTAGAACAGATAAACCAGGATTTTTTGTCTTTGCATGGGGGAGTCAGGTGGTTTTTTATCAGTCATCGTGGTGCTATTGGTAAAGCAGCAGAATATCAACAAATCTTAAATTGCGAAATTCTGATTCAAGAACAAGAAGCTTATTTATTGCCTGGTTCAACTGTCACCACTTTTACTAATGAGTTCACTCTCAATGCCACAACACAAATAATTTGGACACCAGGCCATTCTCCAGGCTCTTCTTGTTTATACTATCGTGAATTTGACGGCGTGTTATTTTCTGGACGGCATTTAGTTCCTAACCAGCATGGCGAACCTGTGCCACTACGCACTTCTAAAACTTTTCATTGGCCACGACAACTTAAAAGCACTCAGTCTTTGAGCGATCGCTTTACAGCACAAACTTTAACTTATTTATGCCCCGGTGCTAATACAGGCTACCTCAGAGGTAAACCTTGTATAGATCAAGCTTACCAAAAAATCACAAACTTGAATTTAGCAACTTTACGGGAACAGGGAACAGAGAAAGAAATTCTTCCCACTAACAACTGACAACTGACCACTGACTAATGATCCATTACCAAGCTTTTACTCAAAAGTTCTATAGCCGCTTGATATTGAGCATCTGCCTTTGTGCCGATTTGCTCCCGGTTAAGTGATGCTTGGGGAATAATTTGATCAGGCTTAATTCCCAATTTGTTAATGTCTCGATGGTTAGGAGTTTCATATTTAGCAATTGTTACCGCCAAACCAGAACCGTCCGATAATTCAAACAAAGATTGAATTAAGCCCTTACCAAAGGTAGTTTCCCCAATTAACTGGGCGCGATGATTATCTTGTAAAGCCCCTGCGAGAATTTCGCTGGCACTGGCAGTTCCTTGATTAACTAAAATTACTAAAGGATCTTTTGTTATTGCCGGACCGAAGGCTTCATAAGTTCCCTGAATGCCTTGACGGTTGGCAGTGTAAACGATTGTGCCAGAGTCCAACCACAAACGGGCAGTTTCAATTCCCGCTTGTAAGAGTCCACCGGGATTATTTCTTAAATCAAGAATATAGGCATCTGCGCCTTTTTTTTCTAAAATAGAAATAGCGTGTGCCAACTCAGTAACGGCATTGGCACTAAATTGACTCAGACGGAGATAGCCAATCTTGCTTCCTTGGGGGGATAATCGCAAGTCAGATATAACAGGATTAAGAGCAATGCGATCGCGCACCAAGATAACTTCCTGGGTTTTTTCTCCTTCTCGGCCAATTAAAAGAGTGACAACACTGCCCCTTGGTCCACGCATCTGCGCCGCAGCCTCATCAAGAGTCAAATTCTCTGTGGATAAGCCTTCAATTTTCAAAATGCGATCGCGTGGTTTTAAACCCGCTTTCTCGGCTGGTGAATCTTCAATAGGTGTAATTACTTCCAAAATGCCAGTTTGGGCATTGAGAGCAATTTGTAAACCCACACCCGTAAGTTCTCCAGAAGTGCTAACTTGTAAACTGCGATATTTCTCAGGTTCAAGAAACCGGGTAAAAGGATCATCCAGGCTCTTGAGCATCTCCTGGATTGTGGCATAGGCCGCTTCATGGTTGGCAAAATGACTTTTCAGTGCCTTTTGTCGTACATCAACCCAGCTTTGATGGTTGAAAGTGCCATCCAGATAAGAGCGATTAACAATTCGCCACACTTCATAAACTAGCTTCTGTTCTGGGGTTAAAGCTGAAGCGGGAGGAACATATCCTCCAAACACCAGGGAAAAAAGCAATAGTAGTAAACATCCTAGCCGCCAAAACCGTTTGTGAATGAACCCTAATTTCAGTGCCATCTCAGACTCAAATTCCCTAAAACTTTCTTTAATGCTCAGTTGCTGATGAAATCTATCTCTCGACTATGTTACTTTTTTTATAGAAGAAGTGCATTCTTCTCATAAAGTTGCTAGTCCAACTTGATGAGATTTCCATTCTTCCTGATCAACGATAAAATCTTCTTTGGGGTCAACATTGTTAGCGTTGGCTGGCAAAGACGAGAGACAGGAAGATTTCTCAAAAATAGGGTGAGTTACACCCAAATTGACGCTCGTGGACAAATAGAAGCCCATTCTCTTGGATGAAGCGAGAAGCGAACCCTCTAACTGAGGTTAGTTGAATAGTCAGCCATGACTAAGATTCGCATAACAAAACTTATCAACCGCAATCTATTTTTAGGACCTTAAGATTGTATGGCTAACGTTTATGACTGGTTTGAGGAACGCTTGGATCTCCAAGAGATTGCTGATGATATCACCACCAAATACGTTCCTCCCCACGTTAACATTTTCTACTGTTTAGGTGGCATTACCCTAGTCTGCTTCCTGATCCAGTTCGCTACTGGATTTGCGATGACATTCTACTACAAACCTACCGTCGCCGAAGCTTTCTCCTCCGTAGAGTACATCATGAATGAAGTCAACTTCGGTTGGTTAATTCGCTCCATTCACCGCTGGTCAGCCAGCATGATGGTATTGATGATGATTTTGCACACCTTCCGCGTTTACCTCACAGGTGGCTTCAAAAAGCCCCGTGAACTTACCTGGATCAGTGGTGTCATCCTCGCAGTTATCACCGTTTCCTTTGGTGTAACAGGCTACTCTTTACCCTGGGATCAAATTGGTTACTGGGCTGTAAAAATTGTGAGTGGTGTACCCGAAGCAATTCCCGTAGTCGGCGTGCTGATTTCCGATTTACTTCGTGGTGGTTCTAGTGTTGGTCAAGCTACACTCACCCGCTACTATAGCGCTCACACCTTCGTTCTGCCTTGGTTAATTGCTGTCTTCATGTTGTTCCACTTCTTGATGATTCGCAAACAAGGTATTTCTGGACCTTTGTAATTAAAGTTATTAGCAAACAGGCATAACTTGTGTTTCCAGATCATCGTAGTTTGTTTTAAACTGAGAGAAAATAACTTGTAAGTTTTAGACATAAACTACTATCTGAAACTTGAGCTAGTTGAAAGCAATAAGTTGCCTGTATAGCTGATAGCTTTCACCAATGCTTTAACCTCACTTCAGCCGGAGAGCGCATTTAAAAATGTCAACGCAAAAAAAACCGGATCTGAGCGATCCCAAATTGAGAGCTAAACTTGCCCAAGGCATGGGTCACAACTACTATGGTGAACCAGCTTGGCCTAACGATTTGCTCTACATCTTCCCAGTCGTAATTATGGGTTCTTTCGCCTGTATAGTGGCTCTAGCAGTTCTAGATCCCGCTTTAGTAGGTGAACCAGCTAATCCTTTTGCTACTCCTTTGGAAATTTTGCCAGAGTGGTACTTGTATCCTGTATTCCAAATTCTCCGCTCACTACCTAGTAAACTATTAGGTGTGTTAGCAATGGCTGCTGTACCTTTGGGACTAATTCTCGTTCCCTTCTTGGAAAACGTGAATAAATTCCAAAACCCCTTCCGTCGTCCCGTCGCAACAACAGTATTTCTTTTTGGTACTCTTGTTACCCTGTGGCTAGGTGTGGGTGCTGCACTCCCATTGGATAAATCCTTAACTTTAGGATTGTTCTAAGGTAGTTGAGTCAAAACTAAATCTGATAACGTCTGTGGTTTTCAAGAGCGTATACGGGATAATATCTGACAAACAACTAGCCGCAAGTCTTTTCTGGTCTACTTGTTAATGATATTTCAAAAGGGATATGCTTTTGAAAACCCACAGGCGTTAACTAATCTGGGATTGATGATTAAATCACCAAAAAACGCAAATACTGTTTCACTTACTTTCTATTCAAGTTACGGTCAATGCTTAGCATAGTGCAGCAAGACCATAGAATGGTAGGGAGCGATCTTAAGCTCCTGAACCAAGTACAACAATGGTTTGAAGAATTTTGTCAGCAATATTTACCTAAATATGGCTGGTCAGATAGCCAACTTTATCGTCTTAACCTAGCATTAGCAGAAGGTTTTACCAACGCAGTTCGTCATGCTCATCATTCCTTACCACCAGAAACAACTATAGAAATTCAAGTCAGTCTCTGGATTGATAGACTGGAAATAAGAATTTGGGATTATGGAAAACCATTTAATCCTGATGTCATCACTGAGCCAGAACCGGGTACTCTACAAGTAGGTGGGTATGGATGGTTTTTACTCCGACGCTTGGCAGATAAAGTTGTTTATGAACGTGATTCAGATACTAGAAATTGTCTGTTAATTGTCAAATATTGTTTAGAAGAACAACATTAGAGACTAGTACCGCAGGGCAGAATTAAAAATTAAAAAAGCAAATTCAGACAGGCTTTTTAGGAAATTTTTAATAGTTGATTAAATTACGCCACTCTGTACTATTTATGATACTTAAAAGTGGATGTATAGGAGGAGTTGGGATCAAACCCCTATTGTGGATGTAGTTTCATGATAAATTGATGCCCTAACCTCCTTATCTGTTGCTATATATGTTCAATAAATTGAGACAAAGGGATCAATTTAAAAGAACTTTTCTTCTTTATCAATAATAATATTTAAAATACTAAGTAGGTGGGCATGAGATAATCTAAATATGTAACAAAATGGAAAAATGCCCAAGACTTCTTCACTCTTATATGAGTGCCTCTTACCTTGCCATAAAGACAATTTTTAACACCAACCTACTTAATTACCAAAGTGGCAGATCAACTTACAGAGAGTAAAATAGTTAAAAATACAACTAATCATGTATTCCTGTTTTTAGAGATTTTCCTACAGGAAGGTGGAGTTCAATCCTATGTCAAGGATATTTTCGGGGCGTATTTACAGTTAGACGAAATTTATCAAGCAGATGTATTTATCTTGCGAGATAGTCCCGACTGTAAAAATCCTTTTGCATCAGAACGGTTAAAATTTCACTATTTCCAGAGTAATTCTCCTGCGGTGGGAAGAGTTAAATTAGCATTTTCTTTACTCTGGTTTTTATTACAAAAAAGACCTGAACACGTTTTCTGTGGTCATATTAAACTAGCAATTTTAACAAAAACTTTGTGCCAGTTATTAGGAATTCCCTATACTGTTCTCACCTATGGAAAAGAAGTCTGGAAACCACTCAACAGTCAAGAAAGACAGGCTTTAGCTTCATCCTCTAACATTTGGACAATTAGCCGTTACAGTCGAGATTGCGCTTGTGCTGC
The DNA here is from genome assembly GCF_009712035.1 of Anabaena sp. UHCC 0187. Classification (GTDB taxonomy): domain Bacteria; phylum Cyanobacteriota; class Cyanobacteriia; order Cyanobacteriales; family Nostocaceae; genus Dolichospermum. The sequence goes on from NZ_VILB01000013.1 coordinate 282,667, forward strand.
TAATGGTATAGACCCTAATCAGGTTGAGATGTTACCTTGTGCCATTGACGGGAATAAATTTACTCCTGGTCCTAAGTTACCAGAATTTATTGAAAAGTATAATTTAAGTAATACCAAAGTATTAATGACCGTGGCGCGGCTGTGGTCTGGGGATATTTACAAGGGTGTAGATGTCACAATTAGGGCATTACCACAAATTCTGCAAGTATTCCCAGATGTTAAATATTTAGTTATTGGTCGCGGTGATGACCAACCACGATTAGCCCAGTTAGCAAAGGATTTAGGTGTGAGTGATCACGTCATCTTTACTGGATTTGTCCCTACAGAAGCATTAATATTTCATTATCGTCTAGCTGATGCCTATATTATGCCCTCACAAGAAGGCTTTGGCATTGTCTACTTAGAAGCAATGGCTTGTGGGATACCTGTGTTATCAGGAGATGATGATGGTTCTGCTGACCCTTTACAGGATGGTAAACTGGGATGGAGAGTCCCACACCGTGATTCTGGGGCAGTAGCAGCAGCTTGTATAGAAATTTTGCAAGGTAATGACCAACGTTGCGATGGAAAATGGCTTAGAGAACAGGCTTTAGCCGCATTTGGGATAGATACGTTCCCTCAGCGGTTACAACAAATCCTGCTTTGCTCATCTGACCTAACCAAAAACTAAACTCGTTATCCTAGAGTCAGCAGCACAAATTTGAGATATGAGCTTTAAAAACTTACAATTCAATGTTGAAAAAATCCGTCCTTGGCTAACCCTGTTAGCAATTGCCTGGTTATTAGCATCATTGGGATTGGGCTGGTTAGTCAATTCCTTAGTTATTATTTTGGGGTTATTGTTATTCTTACCTGTGGTAGCCTTCTTTGGCTTTCGCTGGTGGTTAGCAAAGAACCTAATCACTGATCAATGTCCTGTCTGTGGATATGAATTAACAGGTATAAATAATAGTCAAGTACAGTGTACCAACTGTGGTGAGCGGCTATTAGTTAATAACCGCCAATTTCAACGCTTTACACCAGAAGGGACAATTGATGTCACCGCAGTTGAAGTTCAAGCCCAATCACTAGAAGATTAGTCAGTTGTCAGTTGCCATTTGGAATTTAGAAGGGTGAATTTATTAAACTTGCCGATTGATCCAGATTTTTGAGAAAATATGGTTGCTGTAGTTCAGAAAGCCAAAGAATCAAAGCGTCTTCATTGTTATCTTTGTAATAACCCCGTCGTTTTCCTGCTGTTTTGAAACCAAACTTTTGATACAAGGAGATAGCAACGTGGTTAGAATCTCGGACTTCGAGAGTAGCTCTCTCCAAGCCAATGTCGGCAGCAGTCCGTAATAGGGCATACAATAAAGCCTTTCCTAACCCTTGTCCATGATATTGGGGGTGAACAGCTAAAATTGTAATGTGTGCCTCTTCTAAAATTGACCAAAAGCACCCCATTCCTAAAAGTTCGGAGTCATTAAAGGGGGAAAATAAACCCAAAAAATGACTATTAGGACTTTCTAACTCCCGCAGGTAGCCTTCCATAGTCCACAAACCATCGAAACAGGCTTTATCCAGTTCTAACAGTTCCGTTAAATTGTCTGTGGTTAAAGATTGAATTTTTAAGTCTGATGAAATCACAATTTTTGAGGATTTGAGGATTGAGGAAGGTTAATTAGCAATTACCCATTACCCATTACCCATTACCAATGAGGGGGTAAACTGGGAATAAGGACATATACTCATGTCCTAATTTTTTACAAAGACAACTCTTATTAATTATGGTATCGACTCACCCCGTTGAAGTTCAACTTTCTGGCCGTCAATATTTACAGCCAACAAATAGTAACAGTGCTGATATTTCTCCTAACCAACAACTCTTACCCTTGACAGCTAGAGTTAATCGTCATGACCACCTAGAAATCGGTGGGTGTGATGTCACAACCCTAGTTGAACAGTTTGGTTCACCTTTATATATTTTAGATGAAGAAACCCTGCGAACAGCTTGTAAGCAATATCGAGATACCTTCAAGGAATTTTACCAAGGGGAATCTCAGGTACTTTATGCTTCTAAGGCTTGGAATTGTTTAGCAGTTTGTGCCATTGTGGCCTCAGAAGGGTTAGGAATTGATGTAGTATCTGGTGGCGAACTTTATACTGCGCTGAATGCGGGTATGAGTCCAAACAAAATCTACTTACATGGAAATAACAAATCTCATGATGAGTTAATTTTAGCAATTGAATCTGGTTGTACTATTGTTGCGGATAACTGGCACGAATTACATACCTTAGTCAAGATAGCAGCAGAACAAACCGAAAATGCTGCTGCTTTGCCCATTCGGATTATGCTCCGTTTAACCCCTGGGATAGAATGCCATACTCACGAATATATTCGCACTGGACACTTAGATAGTAAATTTGGGTTTGACCCTAATGATTTACAAGCAGTGTTTGCTTTTGTGAGTAAACAGCCTAGTTTAAACTGTGTGGGGTTACACGCTCATATTGGGTCACAAATTTTTGAACGTCAACCACATAGGGATTTAGCGGCTGTCATGGTGCAGTGGTTAAGGGATGCGGCTCAACATGGCTTGACGGTGACAGAATTAAATGTTGGTGGTGGTTTAGGAATTAAATATATAGAATCTGATGATCCCCCAAGCATTACTGAATGGTCAAAGGCGATTTGTGAGGTAGTGCAAGCAGCTTGTATATCAGAAAATCTGCCTTTACCAAAGTTACTCTGTGAACCAGGGCGATCGCTTATTGCGACATCTTGCGTTACTGCTTATACCGTTGGTGCTACCAAAGTTATTCCCGAAATTCGGACTTACGTGGCGATTGATGGCGGAATGTCGGATAATCCCCGCCCTATCACCTACCAATCAGTTTATCGGGCGGTAGTTGCCAATAAAATATCTACCCCTTGTACCGAAACAGTGACATTGGCGGGTAAACATTGCGAATCAGGAGATATTCTGATTAAAAATGCCCAACTGCCAAAAACTGCACCAAATGATATTCTCGTAGTTATGGGAACTGGTGCATACAATTACAGTATGGCATCTAATTACAATCGTCTTCCTCGACCGGCAGCGGTTGTTGTGGCAAATGGCGAAGCAAATTTAATTTTGCAGCGCGAAACTTATCAAGACTTGATTCGACAAGATTGCCTACCAGACAGACTTAAATAGTTCGTGGTCAGTGGTCAGTGGTCAGTGGTTGAAAAATCACAACTGACAACTGACAACTGACAACTGACAAATGACTATAAGAATCCAGATGTCATGAGAGATTGGTGGAAGCAATGGCTGATAAACCTGGGAGATTGGTCACAGTCCTTGCTCCTTGGGACTCTGGATATGATGTTGGTGCTGGCACTGACATACATGATCCTAGTGATTATTAGTGAACGGCGCACCTTATGGATGGTGCGAGGATTTATAGTCTTAATGCTCTGCTCGGCACTGAGTAGTAAATTAGGATTACCTCTGCTAAATTTTGTCCTGGAAAAATTGGTGATTGGCTGTGCTGTGGCCATGGCAGTAGCACTCCAATCAGAATTTCGTCGCTTTTTGGAACAATTGGGACGTGGTGAATTTTGGCAGTTGTTTCAAAATAATCGCTTGGCAATTCCTAAGTCGGATAGTGTAATTGATGAAATTGTGGATGCAGTTAAGGAATTATCAAAAAATCGCATTGGGGCTTTACTAATTTTAGAAACCACAGGACCTATTGAAGAGCAAGATTTTTCAGTCCCAGGAGTCAAGCTAAATGCCGAAGTTTCTAAAGAACTGATCCAAACTATTTTTCAACCCAAAACCCTGTTACACGATGGAGCAACGTTAATTCGTGGTTCACGCATTGTATCATCAGGTATAATTTTACCACTTTCAGGACGGACAGCTTCGCGCCAGTTGGGAACACGCCATCGAGCAGCTATGGGAATTACGGAAAGAGTTGAAAATTGTATTTGTGTCGTTGTATCTGAAGAAACGGGTTCTATTTCCTTAGCGGAACGAGGAACTCTATATAGACCACTAACTATTAAAAAGCTCAAAGAGTCTTTAGAGGCTCGATTTTCTCCCACTGTAGATCGGGAAGCTGTGGCCCCTGGTCTTTTGAGTTTAGTTCGTCAACTTGGTAGTCAGTCACTAAAATTAATTTCCCGATTACCTGGATTACCTTGTATTCGTCACGCTATCCGTAGCTTGCCTACCCGTAGGGGTACGACCGCTTCTCAAGATAAAAAATGATAACACAACAAACTGAATTGCAATATTTACCCCCTGATTTAAAGCGAGAATTACTACCCCAGCACGTTGCCGTAATTATGGATGGCAATGGTAGATGGGCCAAAAGTCGTGGTCTACCCCGAATTATGGGGCATAAAGCTGGTGCTGATACCCTCAAAAATTTACTTCGTTGTTGTGAAGATTGGGGAATTCAGGCATTAACTGTCTATGCTTTTTCTACAGAGAACTGGAAAAGACCACGGGAAGAGGTGAATTTTTTAATGGCTTTGATTCGCCGATTTTTGCGCCAGGAACTCAAGGAAATGGTTCAGAAGAATGTCCATATTGAGTTTATGGGAGTTTTATCTGAGTTGCCGCTATCGCTACAACAAGAAATTTCTCGCTCAACTGAGGCCACTCGTCATAATACAGGGATACGTTTCTCAATTGCGACTAATTATGGTGGTAGGCAAGAAATTTTACAAGCTTGTCGAGCGATCTCTCAAAAGGTCCAGAACGGGTTAATAAAGCCTGAAGACATCTCCGAAGAAGTATTTGAAGCTCATTTATATACAGCCGGAGTAGCAGATCCAGATTTATTAATTCGCACCAGTGGAGAAATGCGATTATCGAATTTCTTACTTTGGCAAATGGCTTATGGTGAAATTTATATTACTGATGCTCTTTGGCCTGATTTTGACCGGAATGAGTTTCATCGGGCTTTATCTGCTTACCAACAACGAGAACGCCGGTTTGGGAAAGTCTGATAGTTTTTCATTTTAGATGCGGTCATGAATCCAAAATCTAAAATTAGATTATGGTCCAGCAAAAACGGCTTCTTCGATATCTTCCCGACTCAGAGAATATTTAAAGGAACGTTGAATATCTTGACGGTTTTCTCCTGATTGAAAATACCGGACTGTGATTTGTTCAGTATCTAACCAAAGTTCTGCTTCCCAACTAGATCGTTGTACACGCCAACAATGTAGCTGGGTATCATCTTGTTGACAACCTTGGTTTTTTAGCCATTGTTCAATTTGTGGTAAAGAATGACTATATAGGGGTGTATCAGAGGGAAGCATAAGTAGTTCAATTCAATTCAAAATTATTTGGTTATTTTTAGAGGTGGGAAGTTGAGTTTAATTAATTACTTCTCCACGCAGGATAGCGATGGCGATCGCTAATAGCATACAACCAACAATGGTCAATCCCAAAATAAATAATACAAATATTTCCCCAGAAGACAAGGGGCGATCTGTAGCATCGAGATACATTGATTTGGAAAAATCGTAGGGCTTATGTACAGACTGGTTTAAATCAGGTGGGACTTGAATTACACCAAAACGGGAATAGCCAATTTTTAAATCATAGCTTAAGCGCCGTTCTGGGTTACAGAGAGTAGCGTAAGCTTCGTTGATTTGCTGAAATTTAGCAGTAGCAATATTAGCAACTAATTCTGTCGTATCTGGATGATAGAGTTTGCTTAGTTCTCGGTAAGCGCGACGGATATCAATTACTGATGCTCCAGGATGGAGTCCTAGTAGGGAGTAATAGGTAGTTTCGCTGCTTTGTGGAACTTCCCCATGATGATGTACTGTTTTTTGAGTCACGTTGCTCAAATATCTTTATTTATATTCTAAATCATCTTGATAAAATTATTTAGGCGGGCAAGATGCCCATCCCACAACAAGTATCTACTTGTTTACACTTCTGATGATACTTCCAATAACTTGAGAGTAGCAGGTACAGAGATAGGTACTTTTTTATTAAAAGTTAACCCATTCTCACCCATATCAATCATGATGGTATCACCAGAAATAAAGGTATTTTCCAGTAACTTTGTCGCTAAGGGATTTTCTATCTCTCGCTGAATTGACCGTTTTAGAGGACGTGCGCCGTAAACTGGATCATAACCAGCTTCTACAAGATGATCACAAGCGGCTTGGGATATTTCAAAAGAGATTTTTTGTTCTTTCAGAAGATTTTCCACCCGTTTGAGTTGAATACGGATAATATGCCCCATTTCTGAACGGTTAAGAGTGTGGAAAAGGATCAGATCATCTACACGGTTCAGGAATTCGGGACGGAAGTGACTTCGCAAACCTTCCATAACTCTATTTCGCATCATATCATACTTGGAATCATCTCCAGATACATCCAAAATATGTTCACTGCCGATGTTGCTAGTCATTACTATGACAGTATTACGGAAATCTACAGCCCGTCCTTGGGAATCAGTAACTCTACCATCATCCAATACTTGCAACAAAATATTAAATACATCGGGGTGAGCTTTTTCTACTTCATCTAAAAGCACCACAGAATAAGGATGTCGGCGAATTGCTTCCGAAAGTTGTCCCCCTTCTTCATAGCCGACGTATCCTGGAGGCGCACCCACTAGACGGGAAACTGAGTGTTTCTCCATGTACTCGGACATATCCAAACGCACCAAAGCATCATCCGAATCAAAAAGAAACTGAGCCAAAGCGCGGGCAAGTTCAGTTTTACCCACGCCAGTTGGTCCCATAAACAAAAATGAACCAATGGGTCTAGAGGGGTCTTTCATCCCCGCACGGGCGCGACGAATCGCCGCAGAGACGGCGGAAACTGCTTCTTCTTGACCGATTACCCGTTCATGTAAATGACTTTCTAATTGCAGTAATTTTTGTCGTTCTGATTCTAAAAGCCGATTTACAGGGATTCCTGTCCATTTAGCGACAATTTCGGCAATATCGGCTTCGGTGACTTGTTCGCGCAGCAGAGTCGAACCTTGGGTTTGCATTTCTAAAAGTTTCGCTTCTTTAACTTCTCGTTCTCTTTGCACTCCCTCCAATTTACCGTACTTCAATTGAGCAGCTTTATTTAAATCATAATCACGCTCTGCTTGTTCAATTTGTACCCGCATTGCATCTTCTTCTTTCTTCAACCCGCTGATGGATTCTAAAATCTGCTTTTCCCCTTGCCATTGTTCATTAAATATTTGCTGTTTAACTGTTAAAGTAGCAATTTCTTGCTGAATCCGTTCTAATCGTTCTCTAGTTGGGGAAATACTCTGTTCTTCTCCAGATAATGACAGCTTTTCCATTTCTAGCTGCATTAAACGCCGGTCAATGGTTTCTAATTCCGCAGGTTTGGAAGTAATCTCCATTTTTAATTTCGCTGCGGCTTCGTCAACCAAGTCAATAGCTTTGTCTGGTAGAAACCTATCGGCAATATACCGCGCTGATAAGGTTGCCGCAGCAACTAAAGCGGAATCGGAAATTTTGACGTTATGATGCACTTCATAACGCTCTTTCAACCCTCGCAAAATCGAAATTGTGTTTTCCACGGTTGGTTGATCTACATATACTTGTTGAAATCTTCTTTCAAGGGCAGCATCTTTTTCAATATATTTGCGATATTCATCTAAGGTAGTTGCACCAATACAACGCAACTCGCCCCGTGCTAACATAGGTTTAAGCAGATTCCCGGCATCCATTGATCCTTGTTGATTAGAACCAGCCCCAACAACGGTATGGAGTTCATCAATAAATAGAACTACCTGCCCATTTGATTCAGTAACTTCACGGAGAACATTTTTTAAACGGTCTTCAAACTCACCTCTATATTTTGCGCCTGCAATCAAGCTACCGATATCTAAAGAGATTAATTGGCGGTTCTTCAAAGATTCAGGAACGTCACCATTAACCATTCTTTGGGCTAAAGCTTCGGCAATGGCGGTTTTACCAACTCCCGGTTCACCAATTAACACAGGGTTATTTTTACTACGACGAGATAAAACCTGAATTACCCGGCGAATTTCATCATCTCTACCAATGACTGGATCTAATTTTCCTGCTTTTGCTTGTTCTGTCAAATCTCGTCCAAATCTTTTTAAAGCCTCCTCCTGGACATCCGCTTCTACCTTTGATGATGCTTTTATTTTGGGACTATTGCGAGCAGATTTAACCCCAAGTTCTACTTGAGCAATATCTATATTTAAGCTTTTAAATAATCTTCTACCAATACGTTCATCATCACCAAAAGCTAGGATTATATGCCCTTCCGAGATTTCCTCCTCTCTCATTTTGGCTCTAATTTCATTGGCTTTGTCTAAGAGTAAATCTAAATTCCGCCCCAGGTAAAGTTGATCACTTTTCCCAACCTTGGGTTGACGTTGGGTAAAAGCCTCTAGTTGTTGTTTAAATCGGACAGAATCAACTGCCGCACGGGTGAGAATAGCTGTAGCTAGGCTTGTAGGTTCTTCTAAAAGCGCGAGAATTAAATGTTCAACTTCTAATTGTTGTTGTTTATAAGCACGAACCACGTCTTGGGATTTTGTTACCGCTTCCCAGGCTGTATCAGTAAATTTATCAGGATCTGTAGGCTGCATTTGTAAAATTTTAGATTTTAGACTTGTGATTTTAAGTTTAGGGGGGATTGGTAATGGGTAAAGAAGTTCTCTTCCTACCCTCTACCCTAGATTATCCTGGAATTTTCAACTGAATCAATTCAACTTTATAACCATCTGGATCTTCGACAAAAGCAATGACTGTGGAACCGTGTTTCATGGGGCCTGGTTCTCGGACTACTTTACCACCCAGTTGTTTAATGGTCTCACAGGTAGCGTAAATATCATCCACACCCAAAGCGATATGACCATAGGCATTACCTAAATCATACTTTTCTACGCCCCAGTTGTGGGTGAGTTCCAAAACTGAGTGATCACTTTCTTCTCCATAACCGACAAAAGCCAGGGTAAATTCTCCTGCTGGATAATCTTTCCGTCGGAGTAACTTCATTCCCAGTACATCACAGTAAAATTTTAAGGAATCTTCTAAATTTCCTACCCGCAGCATGGTGTGTAGTAATCGCATATTTACCCTTTATTCAATTCTTATATTTTATCTAAAAGAATACAGGAGTCAGGAGTCAGAATGAATTATCATCTTGGTAATATTTGGTGATGACAAAAACATTAAAATCTTTGATATATCTAGATTTTAGAATTAAGAAATTATGGTTGTGATTCCCCGTTTGACAGCAGCGGTTAAAAAGATAAAAGCGGGCAAGATGCCCGCACCACAAGATTAATGAAAACTATCCAGTAATCGTTCCCGTTAAGGGTGAACTAGCACTAGCGTAATTCTTCATGGGCATTCTTCCTGCTAAATAAGCCATGCGACCGGCTACCGTTGCTAGATTCATCGCATAAGCCATAGCTGGGGCATTCTGAGCCAGGGCAATGGCACTATTAATTAATAACGCATCTGCCCCCAATTCCATCGCCTCAGCGGCTTCTGAAGGCGCACCAATACCGGCATCTACCACCACAGGGATATTGGCATTTTCAATAATAATCTGAATATTGGCAGTAGTTTGCAGCCCTTGTCCTGAACCGATAGGGGCAGCTAAAGGCATGACGGTGGCACAACCTACCTCCTCTAACCGCTTGGCTAACATGGGATCAGCATTAATATAAGGCAAGACGGCAAAACCTTCTTTAACTAACTGTTCCGCAGCTTGCAAAGTGCCAAGGGGATCTGGTAATAAATATTTAGAATCAGGTATCACTTCTAACTTGACAAAATTATTATCTTCCTGTCCTAATAACTTGGCCATTTCCCGGCCTAACCGAGCTACTCGAATGGCTTCTTCTGCGGTTTGACAGCCAGCGGTATTGGGTAACATCCAAATTTTACTCCAATCTAGAGCCTCTGCTAAACCTTCATGTCCTGGGGCGTTGGTTTGTACCCGTCGCACAGCTACTGTGACAATTTGACAACCACTAGCAGCGACACTTTTCTGCATTTCTTGGATATTGCGATATTTACCAGTTCCCGTCATTAATCGAGATTTAAAGCTTTTTCCCGCAATAATTAATTGTGAATCTTGAACAGTAGTTTCGATTTGGGAGTTACGGTATCCGTTGGTAACAGGAGTAGGGTGAATTAACATCGGTGTAGTAGTAGATGACACAGCAGAAAAGCGAGAATAGTGAAAATTAGCTAAAAGAGGATCTGCCTTTTGTTCGCAAATCAAATCAGCAATTAATGTTGCTGTAATTGGTGCAAGTAAAATTCCATTGCGGTAATGACCAGTAGCTAAGGTTAAATTATCACAATAACTATGACCCAAAATAGGTAATTCATCGGGGGTGGCTGGACGAAATCCCCACCAAAGTTCTTGTAGAGGATAATTCTCTAATTGGGGATATAGCCGCATAGCTGATTGTAGTAAACTTTGAATCCCGGCTGGGGTATTATCAGCAGCAAACCCTACATTTTCGCTAGTTGCACCAATAATGATAGAACGATTGCGGCGGGGAACAATGTACGTATTTTCTCCAAATAATACTCTGGTTAAAGGTAATTCCGTCACAAAATCTGGGACTCGCAAACTCAACATTTGCCCTTTGCGGGGACTCACTGGTAAAGGTAATAATTGATTTGTCCAAGCACCAGTAGCTAAAAGGTAATGGTCAGCGCGAAGTAACCCAGCATTAGTTTGTACACCAATAACCTTTCCCTGTTGTTGCGGAATCGCTTCGACTTTAATGCCATCTTTAAAGACAATACCCAAGGAATCGGCCGCAGCCCGGAGAACTTTAATTAAAGCCCGGTTATCAACTTGCCCATCTTCAGGATACCACCAGCCACCGACCACATCTGCACCCAAACCTGGTTGATATTGATTAATAGCATCTTGATCTAACCAGTTAGAGTTTCGGTGTTGCTGATTTTCTGGTTTTTGATAAACTGGTGCGAGGATACCGCAAGGCCAATAACCTGTATTATTTAAATCTTTTTCGGTAGTTAACTTTGCTAATTTTTCCGTCCAGTCTAAATATAAATTACGCGATCGCCAACATAAAGACAACATCGCTGCATTAGTAATATTTTCCGCATCAGGCGCTAACATTCCCGCTGCGGCGTGGCTGGCTGCGGCAGTAAAATCACGGCAAAGTACAGTTACATTTGCACCGCGTAATTTTAGTTCAACACTGCAAGCCAACCCGATAATACCACCACCAATAATTAAAACATCATTAGTCATTAGTCATTAGTCATGAGTCATTAGTAAATAACTAATAACTCATAAATGGCGCGGAAGGGGTGAAAATTGGTCATTGGTCATTAGTTCTTTAATTTTGAGTTTTGACCTTTGACTTGATTTGTCCCTAACTACCACAAAGCGCGAATCGGTTCTTTCTCTTGACTATTATTACTACTGGAATTTGAGCTACTCTCTGTAGTCGAAGTTTCATTAGTAGAACTGGAACTGGAACTGGAATTGGAACTAGAATTGTCAATACTACCACTAGTTTCCTGTGTACTGTTAGAAGAATTGCCTGAAGTCTCCGTCGAAGCATTACTTTGAGCTACACTGGTACGGCGGCTTTCAGCGACAGCATCACTATTGCTAGTAGTTGCTGACTCATTGCTAAAATTATTTTCCGCATCATCCCTATTAGCACTGCTATTAACATTAATATTAGCTGGGAGGACGCTGGATGCTCTGCGTCCTGGTGGAACATTAGCACTTTGTTGTCCGCCCATAGGAAAGTTAATTCCCAGTAACGTACCTAGCAAAATCGCTACACCGCCAGCCATTAAAATCAAGGGTGTCCATCTACCCATCTTATTTCTCTCCTTGTTAACCTTCTGGTGTCCAAACTAATTGAGAACCTTGACCCCAAAACCCATGAAATTTAGTTACTTTGACATTACCTAAAACCTGAGTTTGACAAGCTAAACGCAGGCCATTTGTAGGAGAATGGGGAGGAAGGGAACGCCGTGTTTGATCACGCCAATTGACTGCGGACACTTCGCCTTCTACCTTAACCGCACAAGTACCACAAGTGCCAATGCCTCGACAGTTGATAATTCTAGAACTGCCATTGTAGAGGTCAATACCATGTTCTAACAGAACTTTGCGTAAATTGGCTTGACTTTCACACTCAATTAATTTACCTTGCGCTACTATCTGAGGCATATTGAAATTACCAACATAGCTTTTTGTTGTATATTGGCACATCGCCACAAAGTTGTCTCTTAGGTGTCAGTGTTGAACCAACGGTTCACCAAATTTTTATGACTATGACTCCCTCAAATCAACTTTGGATCTATGACACTACCCTCCGCGACGGAACGCAACGGGAAGGACTGTCAGTCTCCATAGAAGATAAGTTACGCATTGCTCACAGACTCGATGAATTAGGTATTCCCTTTATTGAAGGTGGTTGGCCGGGAGCAAATTCTAAAGACGGGCAATTTTTCCAGCAACTTCAACAAAATCCCCTCAAGCAAGCAGAAGTTGTTCCTTTTTGCTCCACCCGTCGCCCTCATACCAAAGCTAGAGATGAACCCATGCTCCCAGCGATTTTAGCGGCAGGTACGCGCTGGGTGACAATTTTCGGTAAATCCTGGGATTTGCACGTTACAGCCGGACTCAAGACCAGTCTGGAGGAAAATTTAGCCATGATTGCTGACACAATCGAGTATCTGCGTTCTCAAGGACGACGGGTAATTTACGATGCTGAACATTGGTTTGATGGTTATAAGCAAAATCCTGATTATGCTTTACAAACGCTCAAAGCAGCAGTCACAGCAGGTGCAGAATGGTTAGTTTTATGTGATACCAATGGTGGGACTTTACCTCATGAAGTTTCGCAAATTGTTAAAGATGTTGTGCAAGTGACTGGGGACTGGGGACTGGGGACTGGGAATGAGGAAAAAACTCTTACCCAATCACCAATCACCAATCACCAATTACCCATTCCCCAAATAGGAATACATACTCATAATGATTCAGAAATGGCGGTTGCTAATGCCTTAGCAGCAGTTATGGCTGGAGCTAAAATGGTACAAGGGACAATTAACGGTTATGGGGAACGTTGCGGTAATGCTAATCTGTGTTCTGTGATTCCTAATTTACAGCTAAAGCTGGGTTATAGTTGTATCGGTGAACACCAGCTAAATCAACTTACAGAAGCTAGTCGGTTTGTCAGCGAAGTTGTTAATCTTGCACCTGATGAACACGCACCTTTTGTGGGACGTTCGGCTTTTGCTCATAAAGGCGGGATTCATGTCTCTGCGGTAGAACGTAATCCTTTAACCTATGAACATATTCAACCGGAATTGGTAGGAAATCACCGCCGCATTGTTATTTCTGAACAGTCTGGTTTAAGTAATGTCTTAGCTAAAGCCCGAACTTGTGGGATTGAATTAGATAAGGATCATCCCCAAGCTAGACAAATTCTCCACCGCATGAAGGAATTGGAAAGTCAAGGCTATCAATTTGAAGCCGCAGAAGCTAGTTTTATTCTGTTGATGTATGAGGCTTTATCATGTCGTCAACAGTTTTTTGAAGTTCAAGGTTTTCAAGTCCATTGTGATTTGGTGGAGATGAAAGAATCTACTAATTCTTTAGCTACGGTAAAAGTAGCTGTTAATGGTAAAAATATTCTCGAAGCCGCAGAAGGTAATGGACCAGTAGCGGCTTTGGATGCGGCTTTGCGTAAGGCTTTGGTGAACTTCTATCCGCAAATTGCCGATTTTGAGTTGACTGATTACAAAGTTAGAATTCTTAATGGACATACAGGGACATCTGCAAAAACTCGCGCTTTAGTAGAATCGGGGAATGGTCAACAACGATGGACTACTGTAGGAGTTTCTTCAAACATTTTGGAAGCTTCCTATCAAGCTGTAGTTGAAGGTTTGGAATATGGTTTACTACTGCATTTCCAAGCAGAAAAAGTTCTGAAAGTTTAGGGGGTTATCGGTTGGTGTAGAGACGTTTTATTAAATGTCTCTACAAGTTCTCCTTTCAATTCGTAAAAAATTAGTTTCAAACGATATTGAATAATTCCGGAACACATTTAACAATTACCTCTTAGTCCTGATATTGTCGGTTATTTATTTAGATATTGTCAGAATCAGGATTTACAGGATTTGAGGATTTACAAGATTGTGATTTATGAATTTATTGAGATTTTCATCCAAAAATAAGTAAAAAATATTATTTCCTAAACCATTCTATTGCGCGATTATGTGCATCTGGCAAATTTCCCAAATAGAACTGCACAACTGGAGAATCCAAATTGATATATAATAATAGTTTTCGCAATCAGGTAGATTTTTACAGCATAACTAGCTATTATACGGAAAATTTAGGTTTATACGCCCTACTAAAATAACTATGAACACACAACCAACCAACCAACCTATCCGCGTCGGAGTCCTAGGATTTGGTGGACTCGGCCAAGCAGCCGCAAAACTCCTGTCCAGCAAACGAGAAATGATCTTAGTTGCAGCCGCAGACCAAAAAGGCTACGCTTACTCCACCGAAGGCTTAAACACCCAAGCTTGTATTACCACCTACCAAAATCAAGGTACAGTCGGTTATTTAGAACCAGTTGGCACATTAAGCAATAACAGCATTCAGGATTTAATTCAAGCCACTGGTAACGCTGTAGATGGTTATTTCCTAGCTTTACCCAACCTCCCCAACGACTTTATCCCCTCGGTAGCCAAAGAATTTATTCAAGCGGGTTGGAAAGGTGTCCTAGTGGACGCAATTAAACGCACCAGTGCAGTTGAACAACTTTTAACCATGAAAGACGAACTGCAAGCTGCGGGAATTACATACATGACAGGCTGTGGTGCTACTCCTGGACTGTTAACCGCCGCCGCCGCATTAGCCGCCCAAAGTTACGCCGAAATTCACAATGTGGAAATTACCTTTGGTGTGGGAATTGCTAACTGGGAGGCTTACCGCGCTACCGTCCGCGAAGATATTGGTCATATGCCCGGTTATAGTGTAGAAGCTGCTAGAGCCATGACAGATGCAGAGGTGGAAGCATTACTAGATCAAACCAACGGCGTGTTAACTTTGGCAAACATGGAACACGCTGATGATGTGATGTTAGAAATTGCCGGAATTTGTTCACGGGATAGAGTCACAGTTGGTGGTGTCGTTGATACCCGCAACCCCAAAAAGCCCCTGAGTACCAATGTGAAAGTTACAGGACGCACCTTTGAGGGGAAAATATCCACCCACACCTTTACATTAGGCGATGAAACCAGCATGGCCGCCAATGTCTGTGGTCCAGCCTTTGGTTATCTTAAAGCTGGTCAGGAATTGCATCAACGGGGCATTTCTGGCTTATTCACGGCGGCGGAAATCATGCCTAAGTTTGTAAAATAGGAGATTGGGGACTAGGGACTGGGGATGAAAAACATGATATTAATCTTGAAAATCCTTAAATCCTGAAAATCCTGATTCAGACTCTAAGCTGCTAAAGGACTCAATAGCCGCTTCTTCTATGACAGTGGTAGGTGCTTGGATGATAAATGGCAAATCAGCACCTACCAAACCCCGTTGGATACGTTCTGATGTTTGATGAAAAACTACAAACAGAGGATAAATGGTATTAGCACCTTCACTCAAAATATGACTGTGACGAGGGTGCATGATCCATTCGTATTCCCTATCTAACAACACTTGACTTTTGCGCCATCTTCCTAATACATCAGAAAAGTCCTCATGGGGACGATGAATAAAAACTAAAATCTCCGCACCGGTTTTAATTTTCCATTCTGGGTCACACATGATAATGGCGATATCACAGGGTAAACTTGTGGTTTGTGAGGTCTTAGTTTCTAGATCACGGATGCGGACTATGGGTAGAGGGATAGTAATGACACTTTCCGAAGGACGACGGAGACTAGGAATCATCTCCAAATAGGGACGATGTTGTTTGAGGAGAGCGATCGCTGATATATGATTACTGTAATCAGCTAAACTAGCTTCATAAAGAGATTTTTGTACAGACATAATTTTGTTTATTTAGAAGTGTAAAGGATGAAAAATGAAGGTTTTCATTCTCCATTTTTCAACTTTTAATTAACCCATCTTTTCAAATACTTTGAACATCGGCAGATACATAGCCAGCAAAATTGTCCCTACCATTCCCCCCAGTACGACAATCATTATTGGTTCTAAAATACTGGTGAGTGATTTAACAGCTTGTTCTACTTCATCTTCATAGAAATCGGCAACTTTCATTAACATTCCATCTAGTTGACCCGTTTCTTCCCCGATACTCATCATCTGAATTGCCATAGCCGGAAAAACAGCCGCTTTGAGTAAAGCCACACTAATCATCCCCCCCTGTTGAACCTCTTCACGAGCATCATCAATAGCATTAGCAATAACTTGGTTTCCTGATGTATCCCGCACAATTTCTAAACAGGTTAAAATTGGGACTCCAGAGCGAGTTAATGAACCAAAAGTCCGACTAAACCGGGCAATGGAAGATTTTTGAATCAAATCACCAAACAAAGGTAGCTTTAGAGAAATACTATCAATATTTAACCTACCAATGGGGGTTTTGTAATATTGCTTATAGACAAAAGACAATGCAATGAGAATCCCAATAATCAATAAAGACCAATAACTTCGTAATATTTCACTACAAGTCATCAAAAATTGTGTGAGTGGTGGTAATTCTATGCCTATATCTTTGAAGATTTTAGCAAAAATAGGAATCAGAAAAACTGTCATTCCCACAAAAATAGCAGTTGCTAAAAAACCGACTACTACTGGATAAGACATAGCTGATTTAATTTGGTTTTGTAATCGTGCCATGTCTTCTAATAATTTAGCTAGACGATTTAACACCTCATCTAACACACCCCCAATTTCTCCAGCTTGTACCATACTCACATACAAACCATCAAAACAATCAGGATGTTTACGCATGGCATCTGAAAGGCTAATTCCAGTTTGCACATCGGCACTAAGTTCCATCAAAGCCGCTTTCAGCTTAGGATTACTACACTGTTCAGATAGTACACCCAAACCCCTGACTATGGCCACACCTGCATTCACCAAAGCAGCAAATTGACGGGAAAAAACCGCTTTATCTTTTACAGAAACCTTAACAAAGGAATTCTGAATTTTCTTGATATCAAACCGAGAAGCCAAGCTTTGAGATTCTTTTAAATCTTGAACCACAAAACCTTGATCTCTAAGATTAGTTCGAGCGTCAGTCAAGGAATCAGCGGTAAATTTTTCAGTTCTAGATTTTCCTTGAGAGTCACGAATACGCGCAACATAGGTAGGCATAATATTAATTTAAATTTTTGTAATTGGTAATTGCTAATTGGTAATTGGTGATTGGGAAAATTCTTTCTCCCTTTGCTCCCCTGCTCCCTGCCCCCTGCTCCCTGCCCCCTGCCCCCTGCCCCCTGCCCCGTTCCCTTTAACGTACTTTAGTTCCTGCGGGGGCTGTTGCACCAATTAGACGCTGGACTTCATCTGGTTTAGAGGTTTTAGATATTGCTGCTTCAAAAGAAATAGTTCCAGCTTTGTATAAATCAGCTAAAACTTTTTCTAGAGTTTGCATTCCCACTTTACCCCCGGTTTGAATAGCTGAGTAAATTTGTGCTGTTTTTCCTTCCCGAATCAAGTTAGAAATAGCGGGAGTGATCACCATAATTTCTTGAGCCATTACCCGACCATATTCACCTGGTTTGGGATTTTTCTTAGATACTAAAGTTTGGCTAAAAACTGCTACTAAGGAGTTAGATAACTGTACCCGCACCTGAGTTTGTCTTTCTGAGGGGAAAACGTCAATAATCCGGTCAACAGTTTGTGCGGCTGAACTAGTATGTAATGTGCCAAATACTAAGTGACCTGTTTCGGCTGCGGAAATTGCCAAAGCAATGGTTTCTAAATCCCGCATTTCCCCTACTAGAACAATATCAGGATCTTCCCGTAAAGCTGCTTTTAAAGCATTAGCAAAACTTTTTGTATCTTCCCCTAATTGGCGTTGGTGAACTAGGCTTTTAATTGGTTCATAAACAAATTCAATGGGGTCTTCAACTGTTAAAATATGCTCTGCTCTAGTGCGGTTAATTAAATCAATCATCGCCGCTAGGGTAGTGGTTTTACCAGAACCTGTAGGACCAGTAACTAGAATTAATCCTCTCGGTTTTTCCGTCATTTCTCGAACTATATCTGGCAACCCTAATTTTTCAAAGTTAGGAATTTTAGAACTTAATGCTCGTAAACAAGCAGCATAAGCACCACGTTCTTTATAGACATTCACCCGGAACCGCGCCAATCCTTTCACACCATAGGAACAATCTAATTCCCATGTCTGCTCTAGGGTTTTGCGCTGAGTGTTATTGAGCATACTAAAAATTAGCCTTTGGCACTCATCGGCGGTGAGGCTTTGGTCACCAATAGGCGTAAGATGGCCACTGATCCGGAAATAGGGAGGCAAACCAGCGGATAGGTGCAGGTCTGAACCACCCCGATCAATAAGTTGTTCCATCAAGTCTTCAATCATCATTTCCATAGTGTTCTGCTGCTCCAATTAATTAACAATAAAAACCTCAAAAACCAAAAATAAGCGCCTAATCTGTAAACCTGGGTGTCATACAGTAAGGACAATCTAACCATTCTGGTTTTAGTTCTCCACTACAAGTTAGGCAAGTCAGACCACTTTTCCGTTTAGCTTTTAATTCAGCCTCTAAACCGGTATCTGTAAATGTAACCCGTTCTACTTCTTCTAGGGTAGTTGCACCTTGACGGACTAGGTCTAAACTGTACGCTAGTAAGGTTTTCATCCCCTCTTCAACAGCTACTTCTTTAATCCGTTCTGTAGGTGCTGCCTGATTGATGAGGGTTTGTAAATTTTCAGTAATCCGCATCACTTCATAAACGCCACAACGGCCTTTGTAGCCAACACCATTACATTTTGGACAAAGATTTGCGTTGGTGGCTATTTCTTCCGGTGGGATGATGTTAGCTTTGTAGAAAGTCACCTGAGCCTCTTGGGAAGCGGATAGACCATAGCGAGCTAGTTCTTCAATGGTGGGAGTATAGGCAATCCGGCATTCAGAACAAACACGACGAACTAGACGTTGTGCTAAAACCCCAATCAAAGAACTGGAAACCATGAAAGGTTCGATGTCCATTTCTCCTAATCGAGCGATCGCTCCAGGCGCATCATTAGTGTGTAAGGTAGTTAATACTAAGTGACCTGTTAATGCGGCTTCAATCGCCGTTTTTGCTGTTTCCTTATCTCGTGTTTCCCCCACCAGTAACACATCTGGATCTTGACGTAAGAAAGCCCGCAATGCCGTCGAGAAATCTAAGCCTTTTTCCCGAATTACCTGTACTTGAGTAATCCCTGGCAAACTGTACTCAATGGGATCTTCTACGGTACTGATATTAATACCAGGATCATTTTTTTCTGATAGTGCTGAATACAAAGAAGTGGTTTTACCCGAACCAGTTGGGCCTGTCACGAGAATCAAGCCGAATGGTTTACTAACCATATCCTTGACTATATTCAATGTTTCTGGATCAGTGATTAACTTATCCAAACCCAATTGGGTGGAGGAGTTATCTAAAATCCGTAACACTACTTTTTCGCCATAGCGACTAGGGAGGGTATTTACCCGGAAATCTACTTTCCTGCCCGCAAATATGCGGCGAATCCGTCCATCTTGAGGTAAACGCCTTTCAGCAATATCTAGGTTAGAAATAATCTTAAATCGGGCTGTTACCGCAGGAATGATTTTTTTCGGCATATTTTCAAATGCCTCACGCAATACCCCATCTTTACGGAAACGCACCCGTAAATATTCTTCCTGTGGTTCAATGTGAATATCGGAAACACCCTCGTTTAAAGCTTTCAACAAAATTTTATTGACAAGTTTAATGATGGGTGCATCATTAGCATTCTGTGTATTATCTAAATCAACATCATTATCAGAAACTTCCTCTATGTCTTGATTGCCTAAATCTTCTAAAGCCCCTTTAACATCATAAGATTTTTGCTGGTCTATGACCTTTTGACGGACAGCTTGTTCATCTAAGTATTGATTAATAATTTTCTGGTAATCCTCCTGGGTAATAACAATCCGTTGCAAAGCCAAGCTTTGAGGACGTAAGATGCGGTTAAGATCATCAGAAGCTTCCAAATTATCTGGATCAACCATCGCCACCAACACAAAAGGTGGATTTTGGTGATCATTTCTTGACAATGGGACTAACCGATGCCGACGACAGATATCAACAGGGATAAGGGATTGAATTAAAGTCCCTACGTTTGTTGTATCAATTTCGCTGACTTCCGGATCAAGGGACTCAATGCCGTAAAGGATTTTTAGTTCAAATAAATGTTGTTTTTTGTATTCCCTGACAAACTCAGGTGATAATTTCCGCTCAGTGATTGACTCTAATACATCTGTCAGTGGTCTACCAGACTTGCGGCTTTCAATTACAGCCTGTCTCATTTGTTCATTATTAACAAAGCCAGATTGTACTAGCTTATTACCGAAAGGCGAAAACTCAGTTCTTGTCGTTAGAGCGGTGCTGCGCCGTTGTGGTGATGAGTAAGTCATAAGCAATTGGGTTAGGGTAGGGGAACCTCTCTTTTAAGTATTCCCATACTGTGGTTAATAATTCTCATTGATACCGTATTAAATTTAAGTCAACAACCTTTGTCCGTAAAAATTTTGATGATCGGGGAGTTAGGCAATAGGCCATAAGCAATAAGCAGTAGGCAATTGGGGGAAGTTTTCGGCAATCTGGAATTGATTTATCTTCCTTTACTATTCTATTCACCATTTGTCACCAGAGGATGACAGTGATATCACTTCCTGTCAAAATATCAGTAATTAAATTTCTGCTGTTAAAAGCATCTGGGATGAGTAGATAATAGTAAACGAAAATAAACAGGTAAACTATATAAGCCAGCAATGAGGCGAACCCACTGAGTTTCCCACTTACCACATATTCTTATGAAAAGTGATTCCCCATCTGAAATTAACTCCAACGAATCTAGCACCGAGATGACTGAGCAAATAGCAAACCAAATGAATGAACAAGAAGATACTATACTGACTGAAGAAAGTGGCGACGCTACGGCACAGCCCATAGAAATTGATATCGCTGCTTTGTCAGATTTAACTCAACAAATTGAGTCTCTAAAAATTCAATTAGAAGAACGTAGCACTCAATATATGCGAATTGCCGCAGATTTTGAGAATTACCGCAAACGAACTGCCAAGGAAAAAGAAGAATTAGACCTACAGGTAAAGCGAAACACAATTACAGAATTGCTGCCTGTAGTTGATAATTTTGAGAGAGCGCGAGCGCACCTCAAACCCCAAGGGGACGGTGAAATGACAATTCACAAGAGCTATCAAGGCGTTTACAAGCAGTTGGTAGATTGCCTGAAACGGCTAGGAGTAGCACCCATGCGCCCTGAAGGTCAAGAATTTGACCCGAACTTACATGAAGCAGTGATGAGAGAACCGACAGATGAACATCCAGAAGGAACAGTTTTAGAAGAGTTAGTTCGTGGTTATTATTTTGGAGAGCGCGTATTACGCCATGCCATGGTGAAAGTAGCTGCTCCCAAGGAAGATGTATCTTCTTCCCCAGAAGATTCAGTCTAGGCAAAATCATGCTACTCGCTTAAGCAGCTTCAGCTAGGACTGGATGTAGGGGTGTGGGGATATAAGGGTTTAGGGAAACCAGCACTTTTCTTTCCCTTAAACCCTTATCCTCAATAAACTATGGGGTTTTTAAGCACAGCCAGTATTGTATATTTTAAACAGCATAGGGCTGTTGATACATAGTATGCTGTTTGGTTATTTTGAATGGTTGTGTAATGTGCTTTTTTAATTTTTAATTTTTAATTTTTAATTCCGCCCTGGGGTACTAGTTCTTTACAACAGTAAACTCTATGTGTATAATCGCTTATAATATAATTTACATAAGTTTTGCTATAAGTTTTGTATCCTGTAGCTGAAACACAACCGTCCGTAAATAATTACGGTAAAATATTTGCACTAAAAATACTTTAAGTATGGGAAAAGTTATTGGCATTGATTTAGGTACTACTAATAGTTGTGTTGCTGTTTTGGAAGCTGGACAACCAATAGTAATTGCTAACTCCGAAGGGGGACGCACTACTCCTAGTATTGTGGGCTTTGGTAAAGGGAATGATCGCCTAGTCGGACAACTGGCCAAGCGACAATCTGTAACTAATGCAGAAAACACAGTCTACAGTATCAAAAGATTTATTGGCCGTCGTTGGGAAGATACAGAATTAGAGCGCGAACGTGTTCCTTATAACTGCATCAAAGGTAGAGATGATACCGTGGATGTGCAAATTCGCGGGCGGAACTACACACCCCAAGAAATCTCCTCTATGGTCTTGCAAAAGCTCAAGCAAGATGCAGAAAATTTCTTAGGTGAGGC
The DNA here is from genome assembly GCF_009712035.1 of Anabaena sp. UHCC 0187. GTDB lineage: Bacteria > Cyanobacteriota > Cyanobacteriia > Cyanobacteriales > Nostocaceae > Dolichospermum. Next base: position 305,157 of record NZ_VILB01000013.1, read on the forward strand.
GGTAACAAAAGCAGTAATTACCGTACCAGCATATTTTACAGATGCCCAAAGACAAGCCACCAAAGATGCTGGGACTATTGCTGGCTTAGAAGTCTTAAGAATTATCAACGAACCCACCGCCGCCGCCCTAGCCTTTGGCTTAGACAAGCAAGATCAAGAGCAGTTAATTTTAGTATTTGATTTAGGCGGAGGGACATTTGACGTATCCATTCTTCAACTTGGAGACGGAGTTTTTGAAGTTAAAGCCACCTGTGGGAATAACCACCTAGGAGGAGACGACTTTGATAATGCCATTGTTCGCTGGATGGTAGAGCGATTTAAGGCAGAAGAGAAAATAGATATTGCCCTCGATAAAATGGCATTACAACGACTGCGGGAAGCAGCGGAAAAGGCCAAAGTTGAACTATCCAACATGGTTAGTACCTCCATTAACCTGCCATTTATCACTGCTGATATCACAGGACCCAAGCATCTGGAAATGGAACTCAGTCGTTCTCAATTTGAAGAACTGACAGGGAGTTTAATTGAGGGGACTATCGAGCCAATGATCCAAGCCCTCAAAGATGCAGAACTCAAACCCCAACAGATAGATCGGATTATTTTAGTAGGTGGTTCTACCCGTATTCCTGCCGTTCAAAACGCTTTAATTAAGTTTTTTAATGGCAAAACCCCAGATCGTTCTGTCAACCCTGATGAAGCGGTAGCCCTGGGTGCAGCTATCCAAGCCGGGGTTTTGGGTGGAGAAATAGATAATCTGTTGCTTTTAGATGTCACACCCCTATCCCTAGGGATTGAAACCCTAGGAGAAGTATTCACAAAAATCATTGAACGTAATACCACCATTCCCACTAGCAAATCTCAAGTATTTTCTACAGCCGTTGATGGTCAAACCTCCGTGGAAATTCATGTCCTCCAAGGAGAACGGGCAATGGCAAAAGATAATAAAAGTTTGGGTAAGTTTCTCTTGGGTGGGATTCCCCCTGCACCTCGTGGTGTCCCGCAAATTGAAGTAGCTTTTGAAATTGATGTTAATGGCATCCTCAAAGTTGCGGCTCAAGATAAAGGTACAGGTAGAGAACAAAGCATCCGTATTACCAGTACAGGTGGCTTAAGTAACACCGAAATTGAGCAAATGCGGAAACAAGCCGAATTGTTTGCCGAAGAAGATCAAAGACGTAAAGAACTGGTAGAACTCAAAAACCAAGCTGATAACTTGTTATTCAGTTATGCTTCAACATTACGGGATAATCGTAATTTACTCAGTGAGTCACTCATAGTCTTGGCCAATGATAAGGTTGAGCAATTGCAGAAGGTAATGAATAATCCCCATACGTCCCCGGCTGACTTTAAGACACTTTTAGAGGATTTCCAACAAACTCTGTTTGCTATTGGTACAGATGTTTACAAACAAGCTAATAACGAGGAATTAGCACCAGAGGATTTAACGGAAATAGCTGTTCCCGAAGAAAATCAGCTTTCTGTGAATAGCACACAAATACCACAATTCAACTTTGATTTTGACAATGAAAGTACCACACAAGCTGATTATGAGGCAATAGACTAAAAGTTCAGTAGATATAATACTTCCCTTGTTCCCTATTCCTTTCTCGTTCCCTATTCCTTTCTCGTATTTCTGGCAAGTTGGACTAAAAACTTCCATACCATAGATACAACTAAAAGTATAGGTCGGTTTTTCACATCTAATGGTACGGCTAGTCCCTATAATCAATGGGTGGGTTTTTTCACACCTAAATAGCACAATGATAAAAGATTAATCAACAGTAGCAATAATCATGGATGCTATGATTTAATCAAAAATAGAAATATGGTCTATCTTGATCTTGCTATAAGAAAAAATAGGTCAAAGATGAAAACCAAGTCTACTTAAAATAACGAGTGTATGTTGATACGCATTCGTCATGAAAATCCTGGTTTGTGTACTTTTGAGTAAGTTCTAGCAAAAAAGTATCAGTAAAATAAATTATTAACAAAAATTAAAGTGTTACCTTAAACCTATTAGCTACTATTTTCCGTACTTCTGCTTCCTTCTAATTCTTAACCTTGCTATATGGCCCGAGACTATTATGAAACCCTGGGTGTCTCTCGTGACGCCGACAAAGAAGAGATTAAACAGGCTTATCGCCGCCTAGCCCGAAAGTATCACCCAGATGTAAATAAAGAATCTGGGGCAGAGGAGCGATTTAAGGAAATTAACCGCGCCTATGAAGTCCTATCCGAGCCGGAAGTTCGCGCTCGTTATGATCGTTTTGGTGAAGCTGGTGTTTCCGGTGCGGCTGCGGCTGGTGCTGGTGCTGGTTTCCAAGATATGGGTGACATGGGTGGTTTTGCCGATATCTTTGAAAGCATTTTCAGCGGCTTTGCTGGTGGTGCGGGTGGAGGTGGAGGTGGACAACCCCAACAAAGACGGCGTAGTGGACCAGTACGGGGCGATGATCTCCGCCTAGACCTGAAATTAGAGTTTCGGGAAGCGGTATTTGGTGGAGAAAAAGAAATTCGCATTTCCCATTTAGAAAGCTGTGACGTGTGTAGTGGTTCTGGTGCTAAACCAGGAACTCGTCCGCGAACTTGCAGCACTTGTAGTGGTTCAGGCCAAGTCAGACGGGTAACAAGAACTCCATTTGGGAGCTTTACCCAAGTTTCCACTTGTCCCACCTGTGATGGCACAGGCACGGTTGTTGAGGATAAATGTGATGCTTGTGATGGCAAAGGCGCAAATCAGGTTACAAAGAAACTCAAAATCAATGTTCCTGCTGGTGTAGACAATGGCACAAGATTACGGATTTCCCAAGAAGGAGATGCGGGTCAACGTAGTGGTCCTCCGGGAGATTTATATGTCTACTTGTTCGTTAATGAAGATGAAGAATTTCATCGAGAGGGAATTAATGTTAACTCGGAAATTAAAATTAGCTACCTACAAGCAATTTTAGGTTGCCGTTTAGAGGTAAATACGGTAGATGGTCCAGTGGAGTTGATTATTCCCGCCGGAACTCAACCGAATACGGTGATGAAATTGGAAAATCGTGGTGTTCCCCGTCTGGGTAATCCTGTGAGTCGCGGTGATCATATGTTGACGGTGTTAATTGATATTCCTAGCAAGATCATCCCAGAGGAGCGGGAACTGCTGGAGAAACTGGCTAAGATTAAGGGAGACAGGACAGGTAAAGGTGGTTTAGAAGGATTCTTAGGAAGCTTGTTTAAGTCATGAGTGCATCTTCTGTGTTAACCCCTGACGCTCAACTCGATTTGCGTGGTACTCCTTGTCCGATTAATTTTGTGCGGACAAAACTATATTTGGAAAAAATGCCCCCTGGAGGTTTACTGGAAGTCTGGTTAGATCCAGGTGAACCGATAGAACAAGTTCCTGATAGTCTGACCATGGCTGGTTATCAAGTAGAACAAATAACGGATTGTGCTGGCTATTTTTCCCTGGTTATTCGCCGTCCGGTTACTGCGGCATGACAGGGGAAAATGTTGCTAATGGACAGTTATTGGGTACGGTGTTAGCTGTACAGGCCAATTTTTATCGCGTGCAGATGGATGAAGTGGCAAGGAGTCAGGAGGTAGGGGCGGGGTTTCCCCGCCCAGTCAGGATTTCAGAAGAAATCAGAAATCAGAAATCAGAAATAAATTTCTCCCCTGCCCCCTGCCCCCTGCCCCCTGCCCCCATCCTCCTCTGTACGCGGAGGACACGCCTCAAAAAGATTGGTCAACAGGTGATGGTGGGCGATCGCGTGATTGTGGAAGAACCCGATTGGGCTGGGGGTCGGGGCGCTGTTGGTGAAGTTTTATCGCGTCATAGTCAATTAAATCGCCCCGCGATCGCTAATGTCAATCAAATTCTCCTGGTTTTTGCGGTGGCTGACCCTCCTTTAGAACCTATTCAATTGAGTAGATTTTTAATTAAGGCTGAGTCTACAGGAGTTGATGTGCTGTTATGTTTGAATAAATGTGATTTAGTTTCTTTAGAGGAAAAACAGCAAATTAGCGATCGCTTACTGGCTTGGGGTTATCAACCTTTATTTATTAGCGTTCAAAACAATATTAATATTGACCAAATAGCAGAATATTTGCAGGATAAAATCACTGTGATTGCTGGCCCTTCTGGTGTGGGGAAATCCAGCTTGATTAATAGTTTGATTCCCGATATCAACCTGCGCGTGGGGGAAGTTTCTGGTAAATTAGCCCGTGGTCGTCATACCACCCGTCATGTAGAATTATTTGAAATGCCTACAGGTGGGTTATTAGCAGATACTCCTGGTTTTAATCAACCGGATTTAGATTGTAGTCCTGAAGAATTAATTCACTATTTCCCAGAAGCAAGAGAACGCCTAGCTGCGGCTCATTGTCGCTTTAGTGATTGCATACATAAAGATGAACCAGACTGTGCTGTTAGTGGTGACTGGGAACGATATCAGCATTATTTAGAATTTCTGGATGATGCGATCGCTCAACAAACCCATCTTAACCAACAAGCTGACCCCGAATCAAGTCTGAAATTAATATCTAAAGGTAAAGGTCAGAGTCAGTACGAGCCAAAACTGGAAAGTAAAAAATATCGCCGAATTTCTCGAAAAACTCAATTACAGGACTTACAGAATTTGTATCAAGATAGTGAAGAAGAGTGACAGATGACGAGCGGGGGAGAAATTTCGTTCTTTTCTCTTGGGTAGAAGAAAAGCAAATATGGAGTTAAAATGTGACTGTTTATGTCCAACTAGAAGTTGTACATCAAAAAGCCATAATCTAGACCTAGCAAAGCCTTCCCGACCAGGTAAGTAAGTTTTTACTAGAATATGAGTTTACTGCCTAGATCCAAAATTTTTTGGCTCTTCGGTACTTTTTATGGAAAACTATTAATTAAAAATCAAAAATGCGTTGAAAAATAAAGGTAAAAACCGAAATCCACGAAAAAACTCTAAAATTTTAATAAAAAATACCTGTTTTTATTGTATTGCAAGAGTTTTACGGTTTTTGCAACCTACATTTAGCATACTATGTATGGCAATACTGTAGGTATGGAAGAGCCAATTTTTTTGATGTCTGGGAAAAATTATCAAAATTGCGAAAAATGCAAAACTCTCCTGATATAAAACGTTGGCAAAGTATTATTGCTTTTTTGCTTGTTACTGTACTATTTGGATCACTTCCTCCTGTCACAAAACAGGTTGTTGCCTCCTTAACGCCCTCAGTCCAATTAGCGGTTCGCTACCTTTTTGCAGTATTGTTCTTAATGCCATGGATTGCTAAAATTTCATTTAATCTTGCTCCTGTTAAAGCTTGGAAAAATCATCTAAAGTCTTATTTAACAAATAAGCCAAAGGCATATGATATTAATATTTTTTCCGAAGATGTTATTCAAAATAGCCTAATAATTGATAGTAAGTTATTGCGCGATGGATTTGTACTAGGAATATTGACATTTGGAATTCACATTTGCTTAAGTTTTGGGGTGAAAACAATTTCTGCAAATCGAACTTCCTTTTTGTTTGGACTGTGCATTATTTTTGTAACGCTTTTAGATTTAGTCTATCGAAACCGCTTTTCTCTTCGATTTTTTCTGTCTGCAATTTTAGCATTTAGCGGTAGTTATTTAATGTCTTGGGAACAAAGTTCCGAACCCCTAATTGGGACATTGTGGATTTTAGGAGCAGTTTTTTGTGAAGCCATGCTGCTGATTATTCTTGAAGATATTGCATCCTCTCACTCTCCCATGAATTTGTCTATTGTCAGACTAGGAGTTGCAACTTTCCTAGCTTTGAGTTTTGGGATAAGTGAACTTCCAAGTCAGCTAACAGTGATTCAGGCGAATTTAGGGCAATTGTTATATTTAGGAAGTGCGACAGCCGCGACGACCTGGTTAGTCGTTTTTTCCTTGCAAAGATTACCTGCTGTTGAAGCATCATTAATTCAAGGCTTAGAGCCAATTGTTGGGGCTGTAATTTCTTTTTTAATGCTTGGGGAAGTATTTGGTTTGCGTGGTTTGATCGGGTCTGGTTTAATATTACTAGGAACTATAATAGCCATCTTGAATCCGTTAGGGAAATCGGCTGACAGCAAGAATAACTTAAATTTTGAATGATTAAAACGATGATAATACGAACTTTAGAACAATTAATTGAAACTGATCGTGATGTAGCGTGGGGAAATGGTCAGAGCCGCAGATTTTTAACAGAAAGTGATGGTATGGGATATTCTTTAACTGATACCATCATTAATACAGGAACTGAATCATTGTTGCAATATACAAATCATTTTGAAACTTGTTATTGTATTCAAGGTGAGGGAGAAATTGAAGCCACTGATGGGACAGTATACCCCATCAAAGTTGGGACAATGTATGCCCTTGATCAGCATGATAAACATTATTTACGCGCAAAGACAACTATGCGGTTAGTGTGTGTCTTTTATCCTGCATTAAAGGGAAATGAATCTCATAATCTTACAAGTAATCATGAAAGTAGCTATAGTTGAGCTTTATTTATCCTGACTCCCGACTCCCAACTGGGTGCAGTCCCTGCGCCCCTACCTGCTGACTTCTAATAAGTATTAACTTAGGATTCATGTCCAATGACCCATATAGTCTTAAAATATTCTTAATTTCCCCACACAGACTTTTTTGTCTGTAACCTCCACATACCACACAGAAAAAATATTATGGCTATAGGCTATGTCGCGCTTGTACTTCACGCACACCTGCCCTTCGTTCGTCACCCAGGAAGTGATTATGTGCTAGAAGAAGAATGGCTGTATGAAGCGATTACTGAAACTTACATTCCTTTATTAAAAGTATTTGAAGGATTAAAGCGAGACGGCATTGATTTCAAACTCACCATGAGTATGACTCCGCCTTTGATTTCTATGCTTCGTGATCCTTTATTGCAAGAACGCTATGATGCTCACTTGGCACAACTAGAAGAGCTTATAGAGCTAGAATCTGAGCGCAATATTCATAATGGTCATGTTCGTTATTTAGCAGAACATTATGCAACTGAATTTAATGAAGCGCGGGAGTTATGGGAACGTTATAAGGGTGATTTAGTTACAGCATTTAAACAGTTTCAAGATAGTAATAACTTAGAAATTATTACCTGTGGCGCTACCCACGGCTACTTACCATTAATGAAAATGTATCCCCAAGCGGTTTGGGCGCAAATTCAGGTAGCTTGTGAACATTACGAAGAAACTTTTGGTCAAGCCCCCAGAGGGATTTGGTTGCCAGAATGTGCCTACTATGAAGGTGTGGAGCGAATGCTGGCTGATGCTGGTTTACGTTATTTCCTCACCGATGGTCATGGCATTTTATACGCCCGTCCTCGTCCTCGCTTCGGTAGCTATGCCCCGATTTTCACTGAACCCGGTGTAGCGGCTTTTGGTAGAGATCATGAATCTTCTCAGCAAGTCTGGTCTTCTGAAGTGGGTTATCCTGGTGCAGCCGAATATCGGGAATTTTATAAAGATTTGGGTTGGGAAGCTGAATATGAATATATTAAGCCCTATATTATGCCCAATGGCCAGCGCAAAAATACAGGTATTAAGTATCATAAAATCACTGGTAGAGGCTTAGGTCTTTCTGATAAAGCCCTGTATGATCCTTACTGGGCAAAGGAAAAGTCCGCAGAACACGCTGCTAACTTCATGTATAATCGTGAGCAGCAGGTTGGAAATTTACACAATATCATGGGTCGGCCGCCAATTGTTGTATCTCCTTATGATGCAGAGTTATTTGGTCATTGGTGGTATGAGGGTCCTTGGTTTATTGATTACCTGTTCCGTAAGTCGTGGTATGACCAAAAAACTTATGAAATGACCCATTTAGCCGATTATTTACGGGCTAATCCTAATCAGCAGGTATGTCGTCCGGCTCAGTCGAGTTGGGGCTTTAAGGGTTTCCATGAATATTGGTTGAATGATACTAATGCTTGGGTTTATCCGCATTTACACAAAGCTGCGGAACGGATGATTGAAATTTCCCAACTCGAAGTTGAGGATGAATTACAGGAAAAGGCACTCAATCAAGCTGCGAGAGAGTTGTTATTAGCACAATCTTCTGACTGGGCGTTTATTATGCGGACAGGAACAATGGTTCCCTATGCGGTGAGAAGAACAAGATCGCATTTAATGCGCTTTAATAAACTCTATGAAGATGTGAAAGTGGGTAAAGTTGATAGTGGTTGGTTGGAAAAAGTCGAATCAATGGATAATATTTTCCCCAATATAAATTATCGGGTTTATCGGCCAGCATTTTAATGACAGCAGGAGTCAGGAGTCAGGAGTCAGGAGTGAGAAAAAAGGAAGGAAGAAGAACGAAGAAGTAAAACCAGTGTGACACTTGATAGAGTGACGGTAGCCATTTTTTTTGGTTTAAATTTCTGACTTCATTTACCTGATCTAAAAAAAGCAAAACCCCCAGAATTGTAACTGGGGGTTATTTTTATATACATCTTGTCAAATTGCCACTAAATACTATTGGGGTAAATTGCGGCTGCTATAAGCATCAATAGCATAGGCTGGTGTACGTTGGGTATAGTCCATATCTACGCCAGTAATAGATTTAGCCAAAGCTGCAAATTTCTCAGAAGCCCAATTACGTTCGTGAATGGGCTTGCTTTGTTCACCCATGAAGTAAGCCAGAGAACCGATAACGGAAACTGCTACCCAACCAACAACCAATAGAGAAATTAAAATAGCCATTCGAGAACCCTCGTTTTTTACTTTTTGTAACCTTATGTAAATAAATATAACAGATTGTTAACAGAAGTTGCAAATTATTTTCTGGTGTGTATGCCCCTCAAAGAGGTGAGGGATTCCTCACTGTAATAATTTTGTAATAAAACGCACCAATATAAGAAATGGTGAGAAAACCCTAGTTATCTATTTTTATGAGAGTAATGTAAAATTTATGTAACATTAAATCAAGAAAGATAATAAGGAATCACTTCATGCCGTACACAAACGAAGAAGGCGGTCTTCTCAATAACTTTGCTAAAGAACCCAAGGTTTATCAAGCTGAACCCCCTACAAGTAGTCAGAAGCGTACTTATATTGTTTTAGGAATTGCAGCGATGCTTTTGATCGTAGGTGTAATTTTTGTGGCCTTTTCTGTTTCTAATGTCAGTTAATTGGAAAACTGTCCTATTTTAACTTTTTCTGATCTCAGGTTCTTGTTTTTGAGAAAGAACCTGATTTTTTTTGTTAGGATGTTAAAATAACAGTATAATTATATTTTTTTTTACAATCTAGCCTAGAAAACTTGATTCATCCTGAAAAAGATAACATCTCCGTGAAAATCAAAATCATGAGATGTAACATTAATTTTGAATTTATTCAGTCAGGATGTATACAGAAAAAAGGGCTAAAACCCAACTAAATACAAGCGTGAATGAAACTGTACACACAGAAAACATTAGTTTGAATCGGCAAGTATATCAACGCCTAAAACTTGCCCTCAGTTTGGGTTTACGTAGACAAATTTTATTTGCTATATGTGATGATTTAAATTCAAGAAATCGTATAGCAGCACGTTTGCACTCTACCTTAGCTTACCCTGTAGAAAAGGTACTATATCAGCGAGCTAATGCAGGAGAACTTATGACTCCAGCTTATCCACGATTAGTTACTTTGCGATTAAATGTAAATGATCCCAATCCTATCGCGCAAATTAATCAATGGTTAGCTAATTATCCACCTCCCATTGTGGGGGAATCAACAAACAATCCTGGCCGTCCCTTACCAATCCCCGCATTTCAGATTGTGGGGGTGGAAATGCTGACGAAAGAACCAGTAGCAGTACAACGTTTATTTTTGAATTATCTCCGCTTAGGTGAGCAGCAGTTATTTGGACAGGAATCTAGTCGCTTTTTAGAATCTAGTTTGTTATTTTGGGTTTCTCGTCCTTGGTTGTCTGCAATTCAACAATCAGCACCCAAATTTTGGCATTGTCGAACGGGTGTATTTGTCTTTGCAGGAGAACCGACACCTACTGTAGATAATAGAGGTCATGGGGAAGGTTTCGCAGATTCCCACCGTTCGGAACGGGAAAATTCTCAGGATTTGGGTTTTGATGAAGAGAAAATTTCTCAGGAAATTAAACACACAAATAAACCTGATTTTCCTGGAACTGCAAATGCAGATTTAATTACACAAATACCAGAAAAATCTCCTATTGAATCTCCTCAAGTTAACAATAACCAAAATTTGCCTTCTTTATCTCATATTAACCAGGAGTTACAAAACTTAGTTAAAGCCACATTAAATACTGATGATAACGGACAAACCCAACAAATACTCTGGGAAATTGAGCAATTACACATTCAGCAAGCTAAGGGAGAAGAGTTAGCAATTGCTTATCAGAATCTGGGTAATTTCTATCGGTTACAGATTGAGCAAGGACAACCAACTTTAGAAAACTTGATGATAGCAATTCTAGCTTATCAAGAAGCGGTTAGCCATGATGAAAGTTCTCCACAACTTCCAGATATTTTGAATGATTTGGGGACACTTTACTGGATGTTGCACCGCATCCCTGAAGATAAGGAAGAAGCGAAAATTTATATTCAGCAAGGCATAGATTTTTATAAATTAGCACTTAAACTGATTACAGGTGATTCTCAGCCAGAAACTTACGCTCGGATTCAAAATAATCTTGGTACTGCCTATGGTGATTTGGCTAGGTTTGCAGAAGCAGTGGAAAACTGGAATTTTGCAGTTGTTGCTTACCATGAAGCAATTCGTTACCGACAAGAGGAAATAGAACCTTTAAAATATGCTGCTTGTCAGAATAATTTAGGTACAGCTTATTGGCATCTGGGGCAGTATAATGAACCTGTAGAAAATCTTACCAAAGCAATCGCTGCTTATAAATTAGCGGCTGTTCATTATCAACCAACAGATGAACCCCTAAAATATGGAATGATTCAAAATAATATTGGTACGGCTTATTGGAATCTTTCCCAATATGAACAACCAATGGAAAATCTCCAGTTAGCGATTCAGGTTTATCGTGAAGCCTTAAAATATCGGACAGCAGTAGATGTTCCCCATGCCTATGCTGCTACTCAAAATAATCTGGGTATCGCTTACTGGCATCTAGGAAATCAGCCGCAAACAACAAAGGAAGATCAAGAAAAACTGATAAAATTATGTATTAATGCTTATCAAGAAGCTGTGAATACTGCTCACCTATTCAGTAATTTAAATTTAAGTTTTGATTTATGGATGACACATAATAATTTAGGATTAGCTCATTATCATTTAGTTACAGATATATCTTTCAATGGTGATAAAAAACTGCTTTCTCAACATTTAGAATCAGCTTTAGAGAATCATCTACAAGCTTTAAGTGGATTTGGGAAACAAACAGAAAATTATCAAACAACAATCAGCCACATTGTTAGTATAATTCGTACTTTCCATAATGAGTTAGGAATTCAAGGACAAAGTTTAGGTTTATCTAAACTTCCAGGACATTTATTACCAGATATTTTACCGAAGTTGTAATTTGGTAATTTGGTAATTTAGTAATTTGATAATTGGTAATTGGTGATATGAAAGAAACAGTCCTAGAGGTTCGCAATCTACAAGTTGAATTTATCAGTAATAGCAGTACAGTGAAAGCTATTGATGATATTAGCTTCCAGTTACATCAGGGAGAGACTCTAGGAATAGTAGGAGAGTCTGGGAGTGGAAAGTCAGTTACAGCTTTAGCAATAATGGGTTTGTTGCAATATCCTGGTAAAGCAAGTGGGGGGAAAATTTTGTTTTCTCGAACAAGTAGCCAACCGCTGGATTTATTAGCGTTACCACCTCAAGAAATGCAACTCTATCGAGGTGGTGATATTGCGATGATTTTTCAAGAACCAATGAGTTCTTTAAATCCGGTTTATAATATTGGATTTCAGTTGCAAGAAGCGATTATGCGACATCAAAATGTAAATGCAATTGCAGCCAAAAGAATTGCGATTGCGGGTTTACAAGAAGTTAAACTTTTAGCTAGTGATGAGCAAATTCAACAGCAGTATATTGATGATGATTTGTCTGCATCAGATAGCTTTAAATTAGCGCAATTGGTGAAAGAACACAAAGAAGCCATGTTGTCGCGCTACCCTCATCAGCTATCTGGTGGACAATTACAACGGGTTATGATTGCAATGGCAATTTCTTGCAATCCCTCTGTGTTGATTGCGGATGAACCAACTACAGCTTTAGATGTGACTGTGCAAGCGACAATTCTAGAATTGTTGTATGAATTACAACAAAGTCGCAATATGGCAATGATTTTTATTAGCCATGATTTGGGGTTAATTTCGGAAATTACTGACCAAGTAGCAGTAATGTATAAAGGTAAAATTGTCGAATATGGTGCAGCAGCACAAATCTTTAATAATCCCCAACATCCTTATACTAAAGGACTTGTAGCTTGTCGTCCTAGCCTTAACTGTCGTCCTCACAAACTATTGACTGTTGCTGACTACATGAGTGTCACGGAGGATGAATTTGGACAAGTCATAATTAAGGCTAAACACCCTGCACAACCAGCGGAAATTACTAGGGAGGAAATTACTGAAAGATTAGCAAATATCAGCGGAAAACCACCTCTGTTGACTGTTAGTAACTTGGAAGTAGGTTTTCCGGTGCAGGGAGTATTTGGAGCTACAAAACGCTACCATAAGGCTGTAAATGGGGTTTCCTTTGATGTTTTTCCGGGAGAAACCTTGGGATTGGTGGGAGAATCTGGTTGCGGTAAAACTACTTTGGGTAGAACTTTGCTGCGACTAATCGAGCCGATGAGCGGTAAAATTATCTTTGATGGACAAGATATTACTCACTTGACTGGGAAAACTTTGCAGCACTTACGAAGGGAAATGCAAATTATTTTCCAAAATCCTTTTAGTTCCCTCAACCCCCGGATTAAGATTGGGAATGCGATTATGGAACCCCTGTTGATTCATGCTGTGGGTAAGTCCAAACAACAGCGACAAGCTAGAACAGTGGAACTGTTGGAACGGGTGGGTTTAAGTGCAGATGATATGAAAAAATATCCTCATCAATTTTCCGGTGGTCAACGTCAACGGGTTTGTATTGCCCGCGCTTTGGCTTTAAATCCTAAGTTTATTATTTGTGATGAGTCTGTTTCCGCTTTAGATGTATCTGTACAAGCGCAGGTTTTGAATTTATTAAAAGAACTACAACGGGATTTTCAACTAACTTACATTTTTATTTCCCATGATTTAAGTGTAGTCAAATTTTTGAGCGATCGCATTTTGGTGATGAATCAAGGGAAAATTGTCGAATCAGGTACATCGGAAAGTATTTACTTAGAACCAAAAGAAGAATATACACAAAAATTAATTGCTGCGATTCCTACAGGTAGTCCTGAACGGATTAGAAATCGGAAAAATTAAAATAATGCAAAATTAAAGGGAGTTTTCTCTTGTGTATCTCTATTGTTGAAACGAACCACAGAGACGCAGAGGTCACAGAGGTGGAAAGAAAGGAGATGTGAATATTTTTTGAGGATAGCGTTACTAGGGAATAAGGTCTTTTTTAGCCATGATGATCATTTAGAATATTGTAAGCTTCATTGACTAACCGCATTTTTTCTTGTACCTGTTTTTGCATTTGTGGTTGATTCACAAATAAGTCAGGATGCCATTTTTTTACTAATGTTTTATAAGCTTGTTTCACTTCCTTAAAAGCAGCAGTAGGTTGTAATCCTAAAACTATATAAGCGCGAGCAATTTCATCTTTTTGCGCTGGTGTTTTTGGCGGATTTTGTGTTTTTTGATGTGAATTTGGTGATTTCATATTAGCTTTTATTTCTGCTATTTCTTGTTCCATTTCCCAAGCCTGAAATTTTGCTTCTAATTCTGCGGGGTTTGGTGGTGGGGTATTAACTTTTTGACGCGGAGGTTCTACCTTTGGTGGAGGATTCTGAGGTGCATTTTCTTTGGGAGGTGGATAAACTTGTTGTTTTGGTATTTGAGGATTTGCAGATTTAGATTTATCTTGATAAGGTTGATATTTACTGGTGATATTCGCTTTTTTCAACTCTGACAATAATTGATTAAATTGATTTTGCAATCTTTGTAAATTTTCTCTTTGTTGAATAATTTCCAATGGTTCTTTACTCAGTTCAAAATAAATTACTTTGGCTGCTTTTTGTTGATATGCAGCTAATATAGATAAACCTTGATTACTAAAACTAGATAAATAATTTTCAGCCGCAGCTATACAAATTTTAGCAACCTGTTGATTATAAGAATCTTTAACTGACATTTGATCTTGCTTTTGCAAGTTTTTATTTAAAATATAGGAAATACTTCCCACCACAGCAGCACCCACAGGACCACCTAATAACCAACCAATACCACCTCCAACAGCAATGGAACTAGGATCTGTTACATCACTACTATTAAGATTGGTTGGTTTTGCAGGGAGGGTTAATTGAGGTATATTGGGGAAGGGAATTTTTAAATCTTCTGGACGTTCTGATTTGAAAAAATCATAAGCTTGATACAGCCATTTCATGACAGCAGTTTGTAATTCTGTCAAGTCTTTTTTCAAAGTTTCTGTTTGCCAAGATTGCAAATTATTTTCAGCCAGTGTAACTGCAATATCAGCTTGATATTTTATCAGTAAGTTAGGTAAAGATAACCAAGTTTCTAATTCATAAATGCTGGTTTTAAAACCTTGATAAATTAAGTTTTGTGCCTTTTGCTTAATTTCAAGTTTCGATTTTTCTTTATTATCAAAAGTTTGGATTTCCTGAGAAAAGTTATAAATTTTATCAACTAATAAAGTTTGCAGTTGAGAAGATATATTTTGCAATCTTGGTAAACGCACATTACCGCAATTTTGCTGTAAAATTCCGACTAGATTTTGTAAAGCTGTTTCAAAAGCAGCTAAACCGCTACTATTTGCAAGTGCAACATCACCTTTTAATCTAGCGCGTAAAGCGGGTAAAGCATCAACTCGATATAAATTACTAAAACCAGGAGGTAAGTCAGCGCGAAAACTTTCAGCTACAAATAATAACCGATTTTGGACTTGTTTTTGTTCTTCTGGTTCAAGTAAATTGAGAAAATTTGCTACAAAAATAACTGTTTTAATATTTCTATCTAATAACCAATCACGGAGATTTTCTCTTTCTCCTAAAGTCATGAGTTTCCGCGCGTCTAATAATTGAATAACTAAATCTGTACCAAATAATCTATCTTTTACTAAATTATCCTGTGCTTCTCTATCATTAGTTCCCGGTAAATCAATAAATTCTATTCCCGTTTCTAAAAAAGGATGGGGACAAAAAACCTCAACAGAAGCTACATCTTTTCGCATCTGTCTATTACCATCTAAAACCGCAAATTGTTGTAAAATTTCTGTACCACTGCGATAGATTTCTGTCCCATCTACTAACATAATCCGAGTGCGGACAGTTGTACCATATTTAACGGTAATTGCTGCACCCGTTGTGGGAATTAAATCAATCGGTAAGGTACGATTTCCTAACATTGCATTTAGCAAAGTTGACTTACCATGATTAAAAGGTCCAAATACCGCAATCTGAAAGTTAGGATTAGCTAAATAATCACAAATAGAATTTACATTTTCATATAGTTGGGAACTTTTATCTAAATTCAATACTTTACAAGTGGATTTTAAAGCATCTATTAATTCACTATAATGTTGATATTCTTGCTGCATGATTATTATTTGTTAATTCGATTTAATAATACTCTTATTTCTCCATTTTCTCATAGCTTTGTGCCTCTGCGTCTCTGCGTGAGAAAAAATATTGTGTTGGGTTTCCTTGCGTCAACCCAACCTACTTTTTATTAACTGTAATAAGCTAATAGATTACTGTAAGCAGTTTCTATTTTTTGCAATTGTTGAATGATGTTTTCTTGTAAGTTCTTAAACCGTTTAAATTCACTTTCTCTGTTAATTTCTCGTGTTTTTTTCTGTTGAAGCAGATTATCTAATTCTAATTTGCGAGAAGTAATATCATCATTAATGCGTTGACTGACTTCTTTTTCGTAAGTGCTAAAACACTCTTTTACTGCATCATAAACAATGGGAGCTTGTTCATTTGCTACTTGAGGAAGATATTTAATTAACTCTTTTTTTGTGGTTTTAACTAACTCCTTTCTGGCTTGATCTGCTTGTAAAATTCCTACTCCCAAACCTAATAAAGCAAAGCCAATTGGACCTAGAAAAATTCCTGTTACTGCGGTAATCATACCACCTACACCAATAACAGTGAAGTAGTTTAAAAGGATGTTTTTCCAATCAAATCCCGCACCAGCTAAAGCAACACCGGCTAAGTTACCTCTAGATAAAGATAATAAACCCATTGCCCATTTTGCCCAGCCAGGAGAGTTATCATCTTCTGTGGTAGTATGGGTGTTAACGTTCACTTTTTGTCCCGTTAATTTTTCGGTGATTTGATTGGTAACTTGATTGTAAGATGCACCATATTGAGCAGCAGAATTAGATAATTCTTTAAAGGCTGCATTCATGTCTTTTTCAGCATTTAATGTCCAAGCAGAAAATTTATCTGTGATATATTGTTCAAAGGCCTTTTGAAGTGCGATGTTAAAAGCGTCTCGTTTTCCACTACTCAAGAAGTCTAATAAATTTAATTCTGGTTGATAGCGCAAGAAATCATTTTCAAAGGTATTACCTAGATTTAAAACGTAGCTGCGGAAAGATTCGGAAATTCCTCGCGCTTGGTTATCTCTAGTATTGATAATTTCTTTTTGAAATTGATCACGAATTTGATTGAGTTTGGTAAATTCAGGTTCAACTGAATCAATGCGTTTTTTCAATTCATCTACATCTTGATCTAGTAAAGGAATGCGTCTTTCAATAGCTTCATAAGTATGATTTACCGCTTGTCTAGCTAAGGTTCTGACTTGACGTAATTCAGCGATCGCTCTTTCCCTCGTCAGAAAGGTATTTAACGCCCCCATAAACTCAGGAAACCCAGTTTTACTTAAATCAGCTTGGGGATTTTTTAATCTGCGTCTCAAGGCTTGAATTGAAGAAAGTTCAAACACTCTTTCATCATAAATATCTTGTCCATCTACATAACAATATTCAGCTAAATTAGCTTTAAATACTTGTCTGAGTCTAGTTTCTGCTGCTGTTAATTCCTCAATATCATCAGGATCAATTAATGATTCTTTTACCTGATCCCAAGCATTGACTAAAAAGAAAACCGATAAACCCCGTCCCTTGATATAATTCTCTAAATACCGTCTTTCCCCTAAAGTACAAGGTTGAGAAGCCCGCATCACAAATAAAATTGCATGACAGTTATTCACATACCCTAAAGATAACTCATTCCGGGCTTCTGTATCATTCAAACCTGGACTATCAACAATTTCAATCCCCTTTTCAAGTAAAGTCAAAGGATACTCAACCACAGCATAATCAACATCAGGAAATGCCTGTTTTTGTTCCTGTTCTAACTTCTTCGCTTCTGCCGGATCAATGGTATATTTATATTTAAAGCTTTGAAAATCTAGCTGTTGGGGACTTTTACCATCATTGAAATGAATAGTAACTTTCTTTTCTGCTCCATAGCGTAAAATTGTTAATACTGCGGTACAGGGATTTACGTCACTGGGTAATAAATTCTCACCAATTAAGGCATTGAGAAATGTACTTTTACCCCGTTTCATATCCCCTAAAACTAACAGCCGAAAAACACCATTCTTGAGATTTTTACTAGCGGCTGTAATGTCTTCAATATCTCTGGTTAAACTTAGTTTTCCCGAAGAATTATCTCCAGCCAATTCTGCTTGATTAATCGTATCGGCGATTTTACTTAAACAAATAGCAATTTCCGAACGAACTTGAGAAACCCGTTCTAAATCATTGATAAATTGGTCAGTTCCCACTTGATAACTCATGATGTTTATACTTTATTTAGAGTTCTTAATTTGCGATTCCAAGAAAAGCTTATAAACTAAAAAAGCCAAAGCCCCAAAAATCACAATTCCCGCTAAAGCTGAAGCCACTCGCACTGCAACTATAGTTGCAACAGCCAAACCAAAAAGTTTTCCACCGAGAATTACTTTTCTTAACCAAGGTTTTTGGGATTGTTCGGGTTGATGTTTCTGAGTTTGATAAAAAGGTGCATCAATAGAGTGGATTTGATCATCCATTTCTCGCAGTCGCTTTTCTACCTGACGTTGAATGTCTTGATTATGTTCATCGGGGGATTTCATTAGCGTCCACCTTATTTATGACATCATTTAATATATTGTATGATAACTTACGCACGGAAATAAACAGAGCAATATTAACATTGCTGCATTTAGTTTAAATCCAATCTTTTGTACTTGCTTTTCGGAAATTGTCGGTAAAAAGATCGCACTAAAATTGAGATTATAGCAATTTTAATGTATTTCTTCCTTAGCGTCTTTGCTCCTTAGCGTCTCTGCGCGAAACAAAATTACATAAAAATGTCAAAATTTGATAGCGAAGCGCTGCTATAAGTAGATCGGGAAGAACTCAGGTAAATTCAACATGGATATCAAAAATGGATTTGTCGGCACGATTGGCAATACACCACTGATTCGCTTAAACAGTTTTAGTGAAGAAACAGGTTGTGAAATCTTGGCCAAAGCGGAATATCTGAACCCTGGTGGTTCTGTGAAAGATCGGGCTGCGCTTTATATCATCGAAGATGCAGAAAAAAAAGGACTCCTCAAACCCGGTGGTACAGTAGTCGAAGGAACAGCGGGAAATACGGGAATTGGACTAGCACATATTTGCAACGTCAAAGGTTACAAATGCTTGATAATTATTCCCAATACCCAATCCCAAGAAAAAATAGATGCTTTGACTACCTTGGGTGCAGAAGTTCGTCCTATTCCTGCCGTACCTTACAAAGATCCGAATAATTACGTCAAGCTATCTGGTAGAATTGCGGCGGAAATGGAAAACGCCATTTGGGCTAATCAGTTTGATAATTTAGCCAATCGTGTTGCCCATTATGAAACCACAGGTAGAGAGATTTGGCAACAGACCGATGGTAAAATTGATGGCTGGGTAGCGGCGACTGGTACGGGTGGTACTTATGCTGGTGTGGCTATGTACCTAAAGGAACAAAATCCGGGCGTTAAATGTGTTGTGGCTGACCCTTTGGGTAGTGGACTATACAGCTATATCAAAACTGGTGAAATCAAAATGGTTGGTAATTCCATTACTGAAGGGATTGGTAATAGTCGCATTACCGCCAATATGGAAGGCGCACCGGTTGATGATGCTATCCAAATTGATGATCCAGAAGCCTTACGAGTTGTTTATCAATTATTAAGAAAAGATGGTTTATTAATGGGTGGTTCAACGGGAATTAATGTCGGTGCGGCTGTGGCTTTAGCTAAACAATTGGGACCAGGACATACTATTGTTACTATTTTATGTGACAGTGGTTCTCGCTATCAATCACGGATATTTAATCGTGAATGGTTAGCAAGTAAAGGATTAGTGATCAATTAGGAGTTTTTTATCTATCGCCACATAATAGTGGCGATGTTCAACATCTGTCAACAGTTATTGCTTATCGAAATGATATAA
The DNA here is from genome assembly GCF_009712035.1 of Anabaena sp. UHCC 0187. GTDB lineage: Bacteria > Cyanobacteriota > Cyanobacteriia > Cyanobacteriales > Nostocaceae > Dolichospermum. The sequence continues at coordinate 324,762 of NZ_VILB01000013.1, forward strand.
TCAGAATTGTTCCCGTTTATTGTTTTCTTAATTAAGAGGTCAATCCGTCATGGAAAAAATAGAACTTGAATTAGATAGACTCACTTTTGAACGGGCAAAAACTATTGCAATTGTTAATCAGTCAACATTATCAGAACTGATTACTCAAGTAATTGAACGTTTAGCAGAAATACAAGCAAAAAAAGATCCCTTAATGGGATTATATGCGGATGTTCCAGAAATCGTTGATGAAATTGTCGTTGAAGCAATGGAAAAAAGAGGATATAGCTGATAAAATGAATAAAGTAGAGAAATCCCTACTTGATACTGATATTCTTTCAGAAATTATTAAACGGGCAAATCCTCAGATTATTGCCAAAGCCGATATTTACTTAAGCCAGTTTGAGAAATACACAATTTCTGCAATTACAGTGATGGAAATTGTGGAAGGATGGCAGAAACGCCAGCAAAAAGAACGTCTTCAGCAATTTTTAAACATCCTAATTTCACAGGAAATATTATCTTTTGATTTGACAGCTTCTGTATTAGCCGGAAAAATTTATGCTGATTTAGAAATAACAGGAAAAAGAATTGGTTATCCTGATTGCATGATTGCTGCTATTGCTATCAGTCATAATCTTACTTTAGTGACAGGTAATTTATCTCATTATCAAAGAATTCAAGATTTAGGTTATTCGCTAATACTAGATAACTGGCGTTTATAGTCAAAATGGTAATGGATGAATTAATATCAAATATCCCAAACCAGGAACAACCTCTTCCTATTTGTGTCCAAGTATGTCAACATCGTACTTGTAGAAAACAAGGTGCGGAGGAAGTATTAGCTGCTTTACAAGCTTTCCCCATACCTAATGTGACAGTTACAGCTACTGGCTGCTTAGGTCAATGTGGTAATGGTCCAATGGTGCTAGTCTTACCAGAAATGGTCTGGTATTGTCGGGTTTTACCCCAAGAAATACCCCGACTGGTAGAACAACATTTATTAAGTGGTCAAAGAGTCAAGAAAATGCTTTATTATCGGTTTCATCCCCACGGGTAAAACTAACTAAAAATATATCAATTCTGTAATTTGGTGCAAAGACAGTGAGGGAATGAATGGATATTCAGCATCTACGTCAATCATTAAAAATCAAGTGGCTAAGTTATTACGAACAAAATCGTTCTTGGCTCGTAAAAATGCGAATTTGGAAAGATTATGATGGTATCCGCCGTCCTTCTTCTGGTTACATTATCGCAACTTTATCTACTTTAGAACCAGAGTTAAAAAAAATCCTGCCTTTCATTTTGGATTTAAATAATGATCCTGATCAAATAATTGCGGCTTTGGGTTTGCATTTCAATCCTGAACAGGAGTTAAATATCCTAAAATCTCAGCATTCTACGGCGAAAAATGAGATTGTTAGTACCTCTCCTGCTCATATACCTTTGAGAGATTCACCTATACCGAAAGAACGCAAACAGGTGTTATTGAAAATGACTACAGGTGTTTCCGTAGTTGCAGTAGCCACTCCCGTTAATTACCATTCTTCAGTTAAGCTACCTGTAGTCATGGAAAGGGAAGAAATAGAGAAGCGATTGATAAATACTGCAATTCCCAGACCGAATATTCTCCCTGTTTCATCTACCCGTAGGAGTATGTTTCCTTCTTGGATAGATGAGTTATGTCCAGGTAGAGGGGATAGGGAAATGAATAAACCAATTACCCATTACTCAATGGATATTCGTGAGAGACAAAGGGAATAGAGACTATTTCTCCTTCTGTTTCTCCAACTTGCACTTTTAAGCCCACTCCACCGGCTTTACTCCTGATGTAACCTAGTCCAAAATGACCATCAGGAGTGTTTGTATAACTGGTGAGTTTACCTACTTTTTCTTCCCCAATGGTGATTATTGTTTCTGGTTCAGCAGCAGCATTGAGACGAATACCCCAAAGGTATTGTTTTACACCTTTGTATGTATTTAATCTGGCAATGGTTTCTTGACCGATATAACAACCTTTAGTAAAGGAAACTGTTTGCCATAAACCAACTTCTAAAGGGTTATAATCATCCGTGAGTTCTAAATCTGGAGCGGGACGACCTTGTAATATTCGTAACATCTCCCAGCCGCGATCGCTCAATTCTACAGCCCCCAATCCCAGTATTTTCTCCCACCATGTTTGTTTTTCTGCAACTGGTAAAATTAGAGTATATCCAGGTGCAGCCAAGCCGCTACCCACTGCAAACATCACCCCATCCACTAAAATATGATTACCATAGGGTTGACCAATTAGCTCACCAGCCCCCAATTTTTCGGCAATAGCATGACTTTGGGGTCCAATTAGGCTCAAAGTTGCCATTTCCTCAGTTACATCAGTTAATTTGACTTTATCTGCAAAGAAGATATAACGATCTAACCATGCCATAAGTACCTGACGACGGTTAGGGGAAACTAACAGTAAAACAGCATCATCTAATACATATCCAGTCACTAAATCAATTGTCCGGGCGGTAGATGTCACCATGACGGTATCACAGCCCTGACCGGGTTTGAGGGATTGAAAATCATTTGTACTTTGATTGTGTAAAAAACGCAGACGATCATCGTCAGAAACACGGATAAGCCCCCAATGGGAGCGATCGCTTACTGCTACCCCTTCCCGTACCGATTGGATAGCATTTACATCTTTAGTATCAATTGCAGATGTTAACATAGTGGTGCAAAATGCGTTAATTTGAATATGATCTGATGAGATTTTACCAGGTTATTTAAGTGTTGTCTAATTGAACTATAGCAATCCTATTTGATTTATGAACGGAGTTTTTAAAACGAACCGCAGAGACGCAGAGAGCGCAGAGGTAGAGAAAAAGAGGTGTTCATATCTTATTTAGGATTGCTATATAGTTTTTGGTATGATTCCAAAGGTAGCAATTTTCCAAGGTTGAATATTTTCTGTTGATTTGATATTATTTTCTAATAAATTAACTGGTTCTCCTAAACTTACAATCTCGCTTTCTAAAGATAAATTCGCTGTTTTTCCGTGACATTCATAAAAGCGAATTATAAACTTTTCTGGATGATCTTCACTAGGTTTAAGTGCCATTAAAATTAAATTATCTGCTGATAAATTCAGAAAACTTTGACTTGAGGACGCATTTGATGTAGATTGGTGATTTACTGGATTTACTAATATTTGAAAAGGCACGTTTAACTCATAACCCCGTTTAACGGTTTCCGCTGCTTCCCAACTGCCCAAATGAGGGTATAAGCTGTAGGTAAATTCATGTATTCCTCTATCAGCTTGGGAATCTGGCCAATGGGAACTTCTGAGGAGAGTTAGACGCAATTGGCTGGGTTGAGCATCGTAACCATATTTACAATCATTGAGGAGACTAACTCCGTATTTTCCTGTTTCTGCATCTGTGGTTAAATCTGCCCAATGTAAAGCGGGGACTTCCCATTTTGCCTTCTCTGCGGGGGTTTGGGGATTTGTGGGACGACGAATAGCACCGCAGGGGATTTCATAAGTGGCAAATTCGGCTTGGAGGTTGAGAGGAAAGGCTGTTTTAACTAATACTTGATTTTCTTGCCAATTTACAGTATTAGTTATTTTCAAAATTGGTGAACCAAGTTCCAAAATATAATCTTGACAAAATTCCGATTTTCCCAGTTGACGCACTACCCGCAAACGTTGGTGAATTTCTCCATATTCTTGCCATTGAATTAATTTTAATTCGGTTGCAGGTAGAGGTTTTGTGTTATAATCAGGATCTATATTCCAAGCATCCCAATATTGGCCGCTGTCGGTAAAAGCTTGAAGTTGATTTCCCGCACCATTGAGAATTTCTCGTTGTTGAATTTTATCAAAGACGTTGGTTAAATCTCCGGTTTCAGGGTTGACTTGAATTTGCAGATATTCATTTTCTAATATCCAGTTTTGGGGGAATATTTTAGGCTGGGGGGAAGTTGGAGAAAGCCAGAAAATGCTGTAACCTATGGAGGGGACAGTTGCGAAAAACAATAAAGTTGAATTTTCGCAGTTTTGGGATAAAATTTCTTTTCCTTTAATATCAGCAACTTTCCATTTTGGTTTATCTGGGGTGATGATTTTCGCTAAGTCAACGGTAACAACTTCCGCACGTTCCCAGTTAAGAGAGTTAAAAATTATGACGGGGATACTTTCAGAATTAGGAGGTTGTGGTATATTGATCTTAGATGTGATTCCTATTAATGACTCCTCTAATATTTTCGTTCCCATTTTTTCCACCGCTTCCCATTCTGGTAAAGCGTCTGCGTAAACTTGGGTAATGGAAGAACCGGGTAAAATATCGTGAAACTGGTTGAATAAAACTTTTTTCCACGCTGTTTCTATTTCTGTTTTCGGAAATTTTGCACCGCAGAGGATATTTGCTAAAGTTGCAAATAATTCCGCACTATATAATAGATGTTCAGATTTACGATTCCAACGTTTTTGGTCTGCGTGGGTAGTATAACATCCTCGGTGGAATTCTAAATAAAGTTCGTCTTCCCAAACTGGTAAGTTTTCACTTGCGGATTTTACTTCGTTGAGATATTTTTCTGAAGTTGTAAATTCTAACTTGGGGAAAATGGGGGAATGTTCCCACCGTCGTGCAGTTTCCAGCATATCACGAGTTGGACCACCACCATGATCACCAACACCGGGAAGCCAAAGGGAATCTTGTAAACCTGTTTGGGTTTTCCACTCACAAGCGTAGTCCGCCATTTTAACAGGTTCGATGGTTTGTCCGATGAGTGCAGACATAAAACTTAATGTTTGACTACCATCAGGCGATCGCCACCAAAATAAGCCATAATCAAATTTAGTTGTATCATTCCAGCGGAGTTTTTGCGTCACAAAGAACTCAATTCCCGCATTTGCAAAAAATTGGGGTAACGTCGCACAAAAACCAAAGGTATCGGGAACCCAAACCACAGTAGATATTTTTCCAAACTTCTGCAAAAAATACCGCTGTCCATATAATAACTGACGAACTATAGACTCACCAGCAATTAAATTTAAATCTGGTTCTACCCAAAAACCTCCCAAAACTTCCCATTTTCCCGCTGTAACTTGATTTTGAATTTCTCGGAATAAGTCGGGACGATTTTCCTCAACCCAAGCATACAACGCCGGGGTGGTATGACAGAAAATCAATTCGGGAAAATCCTGTTGGAGTTGTAAAGCTGACTCAAAAGTATTTTGTGCTGCTTTCCAAGTTTCCGCGACAGGCCATAACCATGCTAAATCTAAATGGGCATGACCTAATAAATTAATTTTATATTTTTGGGAGTTGATAAATTCAGCCAAACCCAAATAGGTTTCTCGCAAATTCACCAAATATGTTTTCCAGTCTTGATTTTCTGCGTCTTTGAGATTGGTAACTTTCTCAACTTCCGCAGCTAAATTGGGGATTTTTTCTGGTGCGAAGTTTCCTAAAAGAATTTCTGTAACTGCTAATTCATCAGCAATAAAACCAGCATCGGGATTATTGTAATCTGTTGACTCGTAAATTGCAAGCGATCGCATTAATGCCCCGTTGTCATGTCCCGGACTCACTAACCGCAAAGCTATGGTAAACTCATCACCAGGAGTTACACTAGAACTAAGCAACACTCGCGGTGAAGAATCAAACAAATCTCCCGTCAATATTAACTTATCATTAATATATACTTCCGCTAAATCCGCCCACCATACCAAAGCCACGCGCAAAGACAAACCCGCTAACGGAAAGTTATGTAAATGTTCAGGAACAGAAAATTTTTGTCCTAACCATAATACCTGTTTTCCCCCTTTCCAGAAAATATGATCTTTTTCATTTAGCTCAACAGGTTGCCAATCAGTTAAACTAAATGGGATAAAATCAGTAACTACCTCGTCAGGTTCCTGATATCTCCAGGTTGACTGGATATCAACTTGACAACAAGAACGCAAATTTTCAATTGCTGTTGATATAGATTTGGTATTCAATGAGGATATAGGAAGAGTCATATTTCTAATAAAATAATATAAATAATTGACGCTGACGAAAATTAACAGTTTGCTGTTTCCTGCGTACCCTTGGGCGGTCAAAAGTAATTTATCTAACCACAGAGGCACAGAGGACACAGAGTGAAGAGGTTGGAAAATTGTTGTTTAACCAAAATTTTTACTTACCTTGAAAGTGCTGGTCTCATAACTTAACGCTACAAATTATACATAATTATCATGTCTTCCGATTCTCCAAATCGTTATCAAAGCAAACTCTTTAACTTTGTCTACCAGCATTCTCGACGGTTGACACAAACACTGGAAAATACTTTCAAAAATTTGCAAGTTGCTACTGGTTCGGGTGTAGGTTCTCTACTTTATCCACTTTACCAATTATGGCAACAAAATGGCACAGCAAAACAATTAAATTCCGCAACTCCTCCTGCCAGTGATGCACCAATTCAAATTATATTAGATATAGTCAAAAGTCTTCCTCCTGGAGAAGCTGATATCCCAACTGCCCCAAAAACAAATCCTCTCACATTTTTGGGATCTTTGTGGGAGAAAATTTTTCCCAAGCCAAATTTTCCAACTTCAGAAAATACTCTCCAACAGCATATACCCACAGTACAGGGAATTGCGATAGAATTGCAAACCCGAAATTTGGTCTTAGTCAGTGCTGATAATCGGATTTTCGATGTTTTCACACCGCAGCAAAACGTCAAATTAGCAGATAGAATCAATAGCGAAATTAGCGAATATCGCTATTCTTTACAATTAATTTCTCACCAACAACCAGCATTATTACCCCAAATTGATCATCTGCTGAATAAGCTAACTGATGAAGATTCTATCATAGCCCGAAAATCTCTATTAAATCCAATTAAACTTTTTGGATTTCTAGATAAATTAATTGCTAATTTAGAAACTACGGCTTTAGTCCCTGTGCAAAAAAGTAGTCAAGAAATTATCAATAATTTCCAAAGTCAGTTTAACGACTTAGCAGTTAATCATGATGATTTAAAACCTCAGCAACCGCAAATTTCTGATTTAATAGCAGCCGCAATAAATTACTTTTTTGGGGGAAGAAATAATTATCAAATTGATGCAAATTCTTCTGCGGAAAAACTCCAAAGTAAATCTGATTTCACAAAGGTTTTGTCATCAAACAATCAGTTAGATTCTAGTGATTCTTTAGGAGATAATTGGTTGACATGGGATGATTTATTTGGTGAAACAAATACCAATATTGAGGAATCAGTACAGCAACCTCAAGCAAAAAGAGAATTCCCTGAGATTCACCGCAAAATAGGTCAACAAGCAAGCGAACCCAAAAATCAGGAATTTCCAGAAATAGACAGTCAAACCAGTCAAGGATTTAATTTTCAGCCTGACTGGATAGATATTTCTGCCACATCATTAGGTTATGAAAAACACCCATTAGAACAAATGCTGGAATGGTTAGATCGGTCTATATTATGGATAGAACAGATGTTCACAAATATGATTTATTTCTTCAGAGGTTTATTATTAGGGCGATAATATGTTGTAGGTTGGGTTGAACGAAGTAAAACCCAACAAACTCATTGAAAACAAACTCATTCAAATGTTGGGTTTTCTCAACCCAACCTACTTTTAAATTCTGACTTCTCAGCTAAAATTCCACAATTACTGGGGTATGATCACTAGGTTGAACTAACTTCCGGGGTTCAATATCAATAGTACAACTTTGAGCGCGTTCATACAAACTTGGTGTAAGATAATGATGATCTATTCGCCAACCTAAATTACGTTTAAAAGCAGCAGTTCGATAATCCCACCAACTATAATTTTCTCCTTCACTATTAAACTTACGGAAAGCATCTGCAAAACCTAAACTGAGAATATCTTGTAAAGCTTGACGTTCTAGCGTAGATGCCATAATGTGATTATCTATCTTGACCTTATCATTAATATCTATATCTTCTAAGGCAATATTAAAGTCACCGCACATAGAAATGTCAGGGTTTGATAATAGTAACTGCTGTAAATATTCTTTCAGTATTTTTAACCAGCCTAACTTATATTCATACTTTTCGCTACCAATAGCTGAACCATTGGGAACATAAAGATTAACAATTCTTACTCCCTCAATTAAACCTGTAATAACCCGTTTTTGTTCATCCCATTCTGATCCTATGTCTGGCAGAATAGAACTAAAGCCCACATTAACATCTATTAAAGGTTGACGGCTAATCAAAGCCACGCCATTATAAGATTTTTGTCCGGAAATATACGGATAATAGCCTAAATTTTCAAACGCAACACAGGGAAAGTCCTTGTCTATAACTTTGGTTTCTTGTAAACACAAAACATCAACAGGATTTTCTGTTAACCAATTGATAACCTGTTCTAAACGTGTCCGAACCGAATTCACATTCCAAGTAGCAACTTTCATTAGTTAATTATCAAAACGACTGTAAAATAACTGTAAAATAATTGTCTCATAAAAATTGGATCTTAATGATCCCTGAGATAGATGAATAAGGTCTATAATAGGTTGTAGGTTAATAATGTTCTCATGGGTCTTGATTGTTTTGATAAAAAAGCAGTTTGTAGAAATACTCTAAAAGCGGTTTAATTTAGCATTTATTGATAGTTTTTAGACCAGTAATTTCTCTGGAATGGAGGATTGCGAATGGGGAATAAAAGACTACAAAAAATGAATGTTACCAAATCAACCATAAATCTAGCATTTTGAATTCTTTAAGGGTAATACCTTGATTAATTCTCACATTACCTGAAGTTATTTTTTTTTAATGAGGACATTGGTATGAGTATCATAGTTAACACCTGCCCCTGCTGTGGTGGTTCGATTCTGCGTCATGTCCGTCATCATGAGGTTTATTGGTTTTGTCTTTCTTGTAGACAGGAAGTACCAGTTTTAAGTGCAAATGGTGGATCTAATCCACTATCTAAGTTAGAAACCCGTAATCAAGAAGTTTTACCCCAAACGGTTTTGAGTTCTTAAATTTTTTAATGACATCTCATCTTGTCCTGTAGGGAGGGGAAAACCTGGCCTCTACAAACCAAAATTTAGGTATAATCGGCTATTGCTAATTTTAAATACAAAATATATCCTGCTACCATTAAATATGGTATGAAACCGTATTTAATTGATGCGGGTGCTGTGGTGTAAACCGCACTCCTGGGCGCAGAATATGCGCCCCTACTTCTTTTTTATGGGTGAAAAGCTTTGTTAGCAGCACTACTCTACGGACAAGAGGATTTACGCCTAGAACAAGTTCCTGACCCCACTCCTCAAGCTGGTGAGGTGGTGATTCAGGTAGAAGCAGCCACTACTTGTGGTACAGATTTGAAGGTATGGCGACGTGGCGGCCATGCGAAAATGTTGACACCACCGACACTGTTTGGTCATGAAGGTGCGGGGCGGATTGTGGCTGTCGGTGCTGGGGTGACAAATTGGCGCGTGGGCGATCGCGTAGTGGCCAATAATTCTGCGCCCTGCATGAAATGTTTCTTTTGTCAACGCCAAGAATATTCTTTATGTCCCCATTTAACTTGGAATAATGGCACATTTGCGGAATACATAAAAATTCCTGCTCCCATTGTCGAGTATAATTTATTGCCAGTTCCTGACCAATTGCCCTTAGTATTAGCGGCGATGACTGAACCTCTAGCTTGTGTATTGCATGGTATCAGCCGTTCCCAGGTTAAACCCCATGATCGAGTAGTGGTTTTGGGTGATGGGGCAATTGGCTTGATGTTTGTAGCAGTATTAGCGCAATATACTGAGGTAATATTGTGGGGTGGGAATGACCAACGGCTAGAAATTGGTAAAAAGCTAGGTGCAGCCCAGACTTTTAATTATCATCAAGTTACGGATATTGCCAACACAGTCAAGGAATTAACCGCTGGTTGGGGTGCAGATGTAGTCATAGAAGCTACTGGTGTACCGAGTGTGTGGGAAACAGCGATCGCTTGCGGTCGTCCTGGTGCAACTATCAATTTATTTGGTGGTTGTCCAAGAGATACCACAATTACCGTCAATACTGAACAACTGCATTATAGTGAACTTACCCTCAAAGGCGTATTTCATAATACACCAGAATATGTGAAAGCAGCTTTATCACTCATCGCTAGTGGTACAATTCCTTTTGACTTACTCATTAGTGAACACCGACCTTTGCAGGATCTAGAACAGGTATTCATGGATATGAAGGCGCGGAAAGTCATTAAAGTAGCGATGTATAACTAAAAAAATGCTCAAACAATCTTTACTGAATTTATTGATTTTACCTTGTACTTTGATACCTTTTTTGTCAGTAGAAATACTATTGAATTCTTCTGTTAAAGCCTTACCTGGAGAAAGTACAGAAGAGGTAACCACCTGGATTCAAGCACATCCAACCCTAAAACCAAGACAAGGGGAACGATTATTTGTGAGTAAAAGTGATACAGCGGCGCAAAGATTCACTTTCCAAGCCTCCGTATTACCTCCCGGTAAAGTAACATTTACCAAAGACCGCAGCACAATTCGCACTGAGCGGATGACTATGTTTGATGCTGTTAATGGCATCACACTACAGCGTTTAGAAGAATCTTTGCGAGTGATTTATAATACAGATGTATATCAAGATTATAATGACGCTCAAATTGTCTATCAATATCCTAATCAAAGTGGTATTAACACAGCCAGATTAGCAAAAACACCGCTTCGGGAAGCTTTACAGGGAGAATTGCGAGTGGGAGATCGTTATGCTTATTGGGTAGAAATAGCCCAACCCAAACAAGGTAAAGCCATTACTGGTAAACTCACGGTCTTACTTAAAGCCGATTTAGATAAATTAGAAACAGAATTAAGAACTCGCTAATTTATAGGAGGAGTCAGGAGGAAGAAGGAGTAAAACCTTGTTTTAGAAGAACTTTCATTATTAATTGATGTCTTAATCACCTTCACTCCTCCTATATTTCTCAATCATAAAGTTTGCCACGTACCAGAAAAAATACTTTCAGATGCCAAGGAAATACGGACTAAATCTTCATTAAGCAGAGGTGGCCAGTCCACACCTGCTTTTCTTCCCATCACAAAAAACTTTTGCGCTTTTATTCCTAACTGATACAAAGCAAAAGCCAGTTCTCTGTCTAAGCTTGGCGCTGTTTTCAAGGCTTCAAAGACCACCTTTAAAGCTAATAGGATGGAAGTAACTTGACCCGGAACAGGGGGTTTACCTTGTTGTAAACGAGTTAAAAGAGTATCAGGATTATCTGGACTGGTTGTTTGGTCTATGAGTAGTTTCCGTGCTATTTCGTAGTTCATACTTCTAACTTGTTTCCATTTTGTGTAAAAGTTACACTTAATCAATATATTAGAAGCATCTAGCCCAGGAAGGTTGCCATTTTTCCCCAGAATAGTGTATTATCCTGATTTTGCTATTTAATTAGGGAAAAAACTCAGTACCTATTGCCAATTCCCTATACCCTAACTCTATGATTATTACCTTAATAGTAGCTTGGACAGTTTTTATCATTCTCTGGAAACTAATCAAAACCACGATTAAAACCGCTATGATCTGCGCGGCTATCGTCGTTTTATTATACTTTGGTTTCGGTATTACTCCCCAAGATATTTGGCATCAAATTAGCCAATTTGCTCAGGCTTTCTCGGAAACACCAGCAAGAAAGTAGAGGGCAGGGAGCAGGGGGCAGGGAGCAGGGAGCAGGGGGCAGGGGACAAAAAGAATTTTTCCAATTACCAATTACCAATTACCCAATCTTCCCAAATCCTGTAATCTTCGCCAAGGCATCTTGAAAAGCAGGTGGTAACTGACGCATAATCTTGCCCTTTTCCCGATCTAAAGCCACTAACGTCACCTGAGCAGTAATATATAAATCCTGACCATCAGGAGAAACAATAGTATAATCCCAGTTCATTCGCACCCCAGTCACCTCAGCCATCCGTGTTCTTACTAGGACTGACATCCCTAACTGCACCGACCGATGATAACGGATTGACAACTCCACCACAGGCAAATCACAACCTAAAGCCACTAAATCAGCAAATTCAATGCCAATAGAACGCAAACATTCTACCCGTGCTTCCTCCATCCAGGTCAAATAAGTACCATGCCAAACAATACCTGCATAGTCCGTGTGGTGAGGTTGCGCCCTGACTGGATATTCAAACCAATTTTCAAATGCAACATTAGTTACACTCTCAATGGCACTAGTTGGTGGTAGTTGGGGTTGATTTGTATCTTCAGACATATTAATAATTTTTACAAGCAACAGATTTCTAAAAAACAGATAAAACTTTGTAAATTGGACAATTGTAAACCGTTTCTAATTCTACCAGATTGTCAAGACGTTGCACAAAACGCCCATGATTCGCAAAATTTGAGCAATACTGGTACATGACGGAAGATAAACAGAACTTACAAAAATGACGATTCAACCTACAAATACAGCATTATTAGATTGGACTGGTGATACTTTAGCCGTTGGCTTATTTGAAGACGCAGTCGAGTTAACTGGTGATCTTGCCAGCTTAAATGATAAATGTGCGGGAATTGTCCAAGAAATAATTACCGAAGAAGAATTTACAGGTAAGGCAAATAGTACCATCGTCATGCGCTTAGGTGCTAATCATCCCGTGCGGAAGCTAATTTTGGTGGGTTTAGGGAAACCAGAGGCGCTGAAATTAGAAAATTTACGCCGGGTTGCGGCTACTGTAGCCCGAACCGCTAAAAAGCAAAAAACCAAAACCCTGGGAATTAGTTTACCACTGTGGAACAATGACCCAGCCGCCACAGCCCAAGCATTGACTGAAGGCATAGAACTAGCACTTTACCAAGATATTCGCTTTAAATCTGAGCCAGAAGATAAAAATCCCCAGATCGAAACCATTGATTTACTCGGTGTAGCTGGACAAGAAGCCGCTATTGCCCGCGCTAATCAAATTGTTTCCGGTGTAATTTTAGCTAGACAGTTAGTAGCAGCCCCAGCTAATGCGGTTACATCTATTACTATGGCAGAAACTGCCCAAGCGATCGCTCATGAACATGGGTTACAACTAGAAATCTTAGAACAGGAAGAATGCGAAAAACTAGGTATGGGGGCATTTTTAGGAGTTGCCCAAGCTTCCGAATTACCACCTAAATTCATTCATCTTACCTACAAACCAGCCACCACACCGAGACGGAAACTGGCAATTATCGGTAAAGGTGTAACCTTTGATTCCGGTGGTTTGAACATTAAAGGGGCTGGTAGTGGTATCGAAACCATGAAAATGGATATGGGTGGTGCAGCCGCAACTTTAGGCGCTGCTAAAGCTATCGGCCAATTAAAACCAGATGTAGAGGTTCACTTTATCTCCGCAGTCACCGAAAACATGATTAGCGGTCGCGCTATGCACCCAGGAGACATCTTAACCGCATCAAATGGCAAAACAATCGAAGTTAACAATACCGATGCTGAAGGGCGGTTAACCTTGGCTGATGCCTTGGTCTATGCTGATAAATTGGGTGTGGATGCGATCATTGATTTAGCCACCCTGACAGGTGCTTGTGTGGTAGCTTTGGGTGAAGATATCGCCGGGTTATTTACACCAGATGACGCTGTAGCTTCTCAACTGCAAACAGCCGCAGACAATGCCGGTGAGAAAATTTGGCGGATGCCTATGGAAGACAAATATTTTGACGGGCTGAAATCGGGTATTGCCGACATGAAAAATACAGGCCCCCGTTATGGTGGTTCTATCACTGCGGCTTTGTTCCTCAAACAGTTTGTCAAGGATACCCCTTGGGCGCATTTAGATATTGCCGGACCTGTGTGGGCTGACAAGGAAAATGGCTATAACGGTGCAGGGGCAACTGGTTTTGGGGTGAGAACACTGGTTAGCTGGGTTTTGAGTTAATTTAATTTCCTCTAATCCAGACAAGACAATATCCCCGACTTCTTAGAGAAGTCGGGGATCTGAGAAAACAAAAGTCCTATGTCAACTGGAAATTAATGGCTGATTTGCTAAACTTTTATCTTTAAATGTTTGGGGTACAGATACACCTAATAAAATCATGTTACTTGTCATATAAGACAATAAAGTAGCCCACAATAAATGATTACTATGGAAATACCCAGCAGCAATTACTAGGGGCATAAAACCCACGACAAAAGATAATAATACCGCATTCCGTAAAGTTGCACCTTCCTTTAAGCCAATAAAATAACCTTCTAGCATAAAAGTAATGGCAGTAATGACTAAAATAGGCAGTAACCAAATAGTATATTGGTTAATCTCTTGATTCACTTCTGTGTGATTAGTTAATAATCCAAATACCTGATCAGGGAAGAAAATAGATATCCCGGAAAAACCTAATGCGATCACCACACTAGTAGCTAAAGAAACTATTAATAAAGGGATCATCTGTTGAATATTACCTTTGCTTTTAAAATTACCTGTCAGGGTTTGCATTGTTACCCCTACCCCTTGAATTGTAAACTGACTTAAAAGCGCAATTTGGAGTAATAAACCATTTTGGGCTAAAACAGTTGTTCCCATGGTTGCACTTAAATTAGTAAAAATAGAATAGACAGAAATTAATACTAAAAACCGAATTAAAATATTACCTTTTAAAGCAAAAGTTTCTTTCAAAGCTACCCAATCAAATAATTCCTGAATAGCTGCTGGTACAGCTTGCCAAGGAATAGTAAAAAACATCCATATTAAACCCACTATTAAAGCTAAATACTGGCTTAATGCTGTTGCTAAACCTGCCCCTGCACTTGCCCAACCCCATTTAGAAATCATCAAATAATCTAACAATACATTAGAACCATTACCGACAATTGACATTAATAGCATCACCCAATTCATTTCTCTACCTAAAAACCAACCAAATAAAACAAAATTGAGGAGGACAGCCGGTGCGCCCCAAATTCGCGCATAAAAATAATCAACTCCAGCAGATTCAATATCTGAAGAACCACTCAAAATAAAAAAACCAATTTTTTGTAAAGGATATTGCAATAAAACGATAATTAAACCCACTAGTAAAGCAATTAAACCACTCCGCAAACCAGCTAAAATTACTGCCTTATCATCATTTTCACCAACAGCTTGAGCCGTAATAGCATTAGTGCTAGAACGCATAAACTTTAACACTCGATAAAGATAATCAAACAGAATAGTAGCTAAGATTACTCCTGCTAAATGTCGAATATCTGTTAAATGTCCTAAAAAAGCAATATCTACCAAACCAGCCAAAGGAACCATCATATTTGCAAGAACACTGATGCTTGCCAGTCGGTAAAATCTGCCTAAAAAATTGTAGTTACTGGGGACTGTAAAACTCATTTTGTTATTTGGTGTGCTGTAATTTTAGTTTATTATAGTTATTGACAGGCGAAATTTAAGCCTATACTTGTATGTTAAGGGGAAAAAAGGGAGAAAAAGCTTTAACCTGACCCGTTTCCCAGCCCAAGTTAAAATTTATACTTGTTTAATCGAATATTAATATAATTCAATTAATTTAAGCTTCGATGATTCCCTTGGTTGCAGAAAAAATAGATTTTCTTATGCTTTTTTGAGAATTCTGAATTTTTAAGGATGGCAATCTGATAAAATTTGTAAGGTTTCTATAAGCTCTGAGCAATGGGATCGACTGGTGTAAGGATCGCAATTGACGCAATGGGGGGAGATCATGCACCCGCTGAAATCGTCGCCGGCGCACTGCGGGCGCGAGAAGAATTGGGTGTAAAAATATTACTGGTTGGAGATCCCCAACAAATCGAGGCTGTAATGCCGCCAAAGACAACTATGGCGGATTTGGAGATTGTTCCTGCCGAGGAAGTGATCGCTATGGATGAAGAGCCTCTCAACGCAGTTAGACGTAAGCGGAAATCTTCCATCAACATAGCGATGGATTTAGTCAAAAATCAACAGGCAGATGCTGTATTTTCTGCTGGACACTCTGGGGCAGCAATGGCTTCAGCTTTGCTGCGCTTAGGCAGATTACCGGGAATTGACCGCCCAGCAATTGGCACAGTATTCCCCACCATCAAAGCCGGCAAGCCAGTTATGATCCTGGATGTCGGTGCTAATGTAGACTGTCGCCCTAAATTTTTAGAGCAGTTTGCAGTCATGGGTTCAATTTACAGTCAGTATGTTTTGGGAACAGAAAATCCCAAAATAGGTTTATTGAATATTGGCGAAGAAGATACTAAAGGTAACGAAGTAGTTCTTCGCGCCCACCAATTGTTACGGGAAAATACTCAAATTAATTTTACTGGTAATGCTGAAGGGCGTGATGTATTATCCGGTGAATTTGATGTGATTGTTTGCGATGGCTTTGTGGGTAATATCTTATTAAAATTTGCCGAAGCAGTGGGAGGCGTAATTCTGCAAATTCTCCGAGAAGAATTACCCCAAGGACTACATGGTCAAATCGGTACAGCGATTTTAAAACCCAACCTAAAGCGCGTTAAACAGCGCATGGATCACGCTGAACATGGAGGTGCGTTGCTTTTAGGTGTCAGCGGCATTTGTTTTATTGGTCATGGTAGTTCCCAAGCACCATCTATTTTTAGTGCCATTCGTATGGCCAAAGAAGCTGTAGATAATCAGGTGTTAGAAAGACTTCAATCCCAATATCAAATTCTCCAAAATGAAAGTAGTTAACTATTGCTTTTGAAAATGGAGATCCTCCGCTAACAACCATTTGTCATTTGTCATCCAATTTTAGATTTCGGATTTTAGATTTATAATTACGATTTTTTTATAAATCTAAAATTCCCAATCTCAAATCTAAAATTGGGATTGTCATTGGTACTCGTTATTAATGTTCACAAACAAGACAACTGACAATTAACAACTGACAACTGACAATTGAGGAAAAAAAGAAGTGCAAAATTTTTTTAACAGTGGCATCGCAATTACAGGCAGTGGTTCAGCAGTCCCCGCAACGGTTTTACACAATCAGGAATTAACTCAATTGGTGGAAACATCAGATGAGTGGATTAGTTCAAGAACAGGGATTCGTCAAAGACGGTTAGCATTGCCTCCTGACTCCCTGACATCACTAGCCACCGCTGCGAGTCAACAGGCAATCGAAGCAGCAGGCATTACCGCAGCAGACATTGACTTGATTTTGCTGGCCACCTCCACCCCTGATGACTTATTTGGAACTGCTTGCCGGGTTCAAGGCGAATTAGGCGCTATCAAAGCAGTGGCCTTTGACTTAACCGCCGCCTGTTCTGGCTTTGTCTTTGGTTTGGTAACAGCGGCACAATACATCAGAACAGGTGTTTATCAAAATGTACTTTTAATTGGGGCAGATATCCTCTCCCGCTGGGTAGATTGGCAGGATAGACGCAGTTGTGTGTTATTTGGTGATGGGGCTGGGGCAGTGGTATTACAGGCAAATAAGAGCGATCGCCTGTTAGGATTTGCTCTCAAAAGCGACGGTTCTCAAAACCATTATCTCAACCTGGCCTATCAAGCCTCTACCACAGAACTGACACCAGATATTCATGTAGCTACGGGCAAATATCACCCTATTACTATGAATGGTAAAGAAGTCTACCGTTTTGCTGTGCAAAAAGTTCCAGAAGTAATAGACAAAGCCCTGTTTGCAGCTAATCTCAAAGTTGAAAATATAGATTGGCTAGTATTACATCAAGCAAATCAAAGGATTATCAACTCCGTTGCTGAACGCTTAGAAATTCCCGAACATAAAGTTATCAGCAATGTCGCCGACTATGGTAATACCTCCGCCGCATCTATTCCCCTAGCATTAGATGAAGCAGTGCGAGCCGGGAAAATCAAACCCAATGATATTATCGCTACATCTGGTTTTGGTGCTGGACTTTCCTGGGGTGCAGCCATTTTTAAATGGGGAAGATAGACAATTAAAAATTGAGAATTAAAAATTAAAAAACATTTAGAAAATTAATGCTAACAACAACTGACCACTGACCACTGACCACTGACCACTGACCACTGACCACTGACAACTGACAACTAACAAATGACTAAAACTGCATGGGTGTTTCCCGGACAAGGTTCTCAAGCATTGGGAATGGGAATAGACTTGTTAAATCTACCACTGGCCAAAGAAAAATTTATTCAAGCCGAGGCAATTTTGGGCTGGTCTGTCACAGATATCTGTCAAAGTGATATTGAAACCTTATCACGGACACTTTATACCCAGCCTAGTCTGTATGTAATTGAAAGTATTATTGCTGATATATTGCGGTCAAAAGGACAGCAGCCGGATCTGGTTGCAGGTCATAGCTTAGGCGAATACATAGCCCTTTATGTCGCTGGTGTCTTTGACTGGTCTACGGGGTTACACTTAGTTAAACGACGGGCTGAATTGATGGATAGTGCCTCTGGTGGCATGATGGCCGCCTTAATGAACTTTGACCGAGAAGAGTTAGAAAAAGTTATTAATGCCACACCTAATGTAGTTTTAGCAAATGATAACAGTCCTGCCCAAGTTGTCATTTCTGGAACTCCTGAAGCTGTACAAACTGTAATGTCTCAAGTCAAAGCCAAACGGGCTATTCCCTTAAAGGTTTCGGGAGCATTTCATTCACATTTAATGAAAGCAGCAGCAGCGGAATTTCAAGAAGTTCTAGACTCAGTGATTTTTCAGTCCGCAACTGTCCCAGTTTTGTCTAATGTAGATCCAATTCCCACAATGGAAGCGGAAGTTTTAAAACAGCGTCTTTCTCAACAAATGACAGGCCCTGTGCGCTGGCGAGAAATTTCCTTACAATTACCAGAAAATGGCATGGAGAAAGTTGTGGAAATT
This sequence comes from Anabaena sp. UHCC 0187, assembly GCF_009712035.1. Taxonomy (GTDB): domain Bacteria; phylum Cyanobacteriota; class Cyanobacteriia; order Cyanobacteriales; family Nostocaceae; genus Dolichospermum. The sequence goes on from NZ_VILB01000013.1 coordinate 343,542, forward strand.
GGGCCTGGTAACGTTTTAACAGGTTTGATTAAACGCACTGCACCTGGCTTGATTTTGGAAAATATCCGTAATGCTGGGGAGTTACCTGAATAGGTAATTTCATAAATTAATACAAAATTAAATAAGTCATTATGTAGATGAAATTGGCAACATAAATTTTCTATGATGTCTATTTTTATTGTCTGAAAATTTATTTAATGACCTCCATTAATTTGTCAAGATTTCAGTAAGATAACGCCAAAAAGTTAACCTTGCACTTACTTGAAATTGCTCAAAACTTGGCCTAATAAACCTGCAACAAAACTACAAAGATTCATGAATACACTTGAAAAAAAAACTTGGATGACGCAAGCAGAATATGCTAAAAAACTGCGTCCTTTACTACCACCAGAGGCATTTTTACCCGATAGTAATAAACTCTGGATTCTGTTTATTAATCTAGCAATTATGATTCTGGGTTGGGGAATTGCCAATCATCTTGATGACTGGAAATGGTATTTTCTCTGGCTCTATTTGCCCCTAGCATTAGTGATGGCTAATAGTGTGATTGTTCTGCTATTTAGTACCCACGATTTACTCCACAGCCGCACAGTTAAAAATCCTTGGTTAAGACAAGTAATTAGTTTATTGGGATTTACAATGTTATGGATGCCACCAACTTTATGGAAGGCAGTACACAATCGAGAACATCACAATAAAACAAATTCCTTACAAGATCCAGATCGCAATTATTTAGATAGTCAACCTAAAAATTGGGGTAAATGGATTCAGAATGCTTTTGTGCCGTCGGCTGAGGTAAATCCTATTTTATTGTTTATAGGAATGGGTCATGCTTGGGGAGTTCACGCATTTCGTAATCTCACCTCAGTTTTATTATTCAATAATGGCAAAGCTGAATATCCTGTGGTGGCTTTTACAGTTAGCGGTAAAGAACGACGAGCGATAGCACTAGAATTATCCATGATTATCGGCATCCATGCCAGCATCTTAACTTACCTACAATTTGATCCCATCAAACTTCTTCTTAGCTACTTTTTACCCATTTGGATAGGCTATGCAGGGTTGATATTTTATATCTATACCAATCATATGTTATGTCCCATGACAAGTGTAAATGATGTGTTGATCAATAGTCTCTCTATTCGAGTGCCTAAAATATTTGATCTTTTACATTTAAACTTTTCTTACCATACAGAACATCATATTTTTCCCGGCATAAATTCAGATTATGCCCCAATGGTGCAAGCACTATTACAAACACATTATCCTGAGCGGTTCAATTTATTGAATGCTGGCAAAGTCTGGGAATTAATGCTGCAAACACCCAGACATTACAAAGATGATAATATCTTCACAGATTGGTCGGGAAAAAAATCTGTAGAATGTCCAATCTTATGCACAAATCATCTAACTGATGAGAGTAATTCTTAATCATGCAGTTGGCTGATGCAATTTAAAGAAATTGACATACAACTGGTATGTGTGTCAATTTTAAGGTAAAAATATTACCATAGCCATCCTCATGGGAATAACTTTAGGTTATGAAAAAAGCTGTCTACTGGATAATGGGCGAAAGGGCAGGGCGAACCATAGTTGGGACTTGGAACTGGTTATGGGGAATGCCTGTAGAGTCTGGTGGTAAAGTGGCTGTAGCAGTTGCTGAAGAATCTCTTCAGTCCATGCAAGAAGCTGTTCAGAAACTAGCGGGAGCAGTGGCGGCTCAAGAGGGCGCATATAAGACTGCCAAGCGCAAATATGAGGCAAAAATTACAGAATCCAAAACTCTAGAGCAACAAGCCATGATTGCTCAACGTAGTGGCAATGAAGAAGCAGCGCGAATGGCCATGAGTAAGGCGATTCAAACAGAGCAAATTTTGCCCAAATTGGAGGAAATGGTTAAACAGGCAGAAACGGCAGTCAAAGCTTCTAAAGATAAACTCAACCGTGAGCGCATGAAGCTAGAAACCTACAAAGCCGATATGCAGAATATGAAAGATATGTCAGAGGTAAATGAAGCCCTGGCTATGATTGCTAAAGTCAATAATGAATTTGACATTGGTTCGGCTAAAAGTGATTTTGAAAAGGCTAAAGGTGCGGTTGAACGTCGGAATTTGAAGACAGAAGCTTTAGCCGAATTGTCGGAAAATCCAGCGGAAAAACTCCAGGCTGAAATCGAAAATATGACCTTAGACGACGAAGTTGCCCGTCGCTTACAAAGGTTACAGGATTCTCAACCCAAACAATTACCAGAATAAGTAGGAATTTATGAGTCAGAGAAGCGGACCGCCTCCTATTGTTTTTATCCTGCTGTTTTTGGGGCTTTTGGGTGGTGGTTACTGGTGGTTTTTCATGCGTAACCCTACCTCAACGCCGACAACGACAACTACACAGCCAGAAAATAATTCCCCTGGTGGTACAACAACTACTGGAACTTTTCCACTACCAACGACTGTAGCCAGCGGTACTACCGTAAAAATAGACGGTTCTACGAGTATGGTAACAATTAACCAAAATCTCAAAAATGCTTTTGAGAAACAGTTTCCCGGTACAAAGGTGGAAGCTGTGGGGAATGGGACGGATAAGGGAATTCAGGATCTTTTAGCTGGTAAAGTTGATATTGCGGCGGCTTCTAGACCATTGACAGCACAGGAACAAAGTCAGGGATTAAAGGCTGTTACTGTAACACAAGATGCGATCGCTCTGATAGTCGGTAAGGCAAACCCCTTTAATAGAGGATTAACCAGCAGCCAAATTGCAGATATATTTCAGGGAAAAATTAATAATTGGTCAGCAGTGGGTGGTCCATCTGCGACTATCCGCGTCATTAATCGTCCAGCAATTAGTGGCACACATCAAACTTTTAAAGAATTAGTCTTAAAAGGAGCTAATTTTGGGACTACACCCAACATTACGACCTTACCCCAAGATGCGACAACTCCCTTAGTTCAAGCTTTGAAAAAAGATGGTATCGGCTATGCGACTTTTGCTCAGGTTGCTAATCAGCAAACTGTGCGAGTCGTGGCTATTGAAGGCTTGACTCCAGAAGCGGCTAGTTATCCCTATAAGCGCTCGCTGTATTATGTCTATAAAGACCCTGCTAGTGCTGGAGTTCAAGCATTTTTAGGTTATGCTACTTCACCTCAAGGACAGCAGACTTTGACATTAGGAAACTGATGTAGAAGAAATAAGAAATTAGGATGTGGGAGTTAGAAGGTAAAATAAATTCTGACTCCTGTATTCTGACTCCTGACTCCTTCTTTAATTATATTATCTTCTGTGACTAGAACTCGTGAACCCTTAATTAGTTTGGCACTGTATCACGCCTTTAAGTGGTCGGTAATTAGCCCTTTGCTGCACACATACTTTCGCGGCAAGATTTATGGTACGGAAAATGTCCCCCAATCTGGACCTGTCATAGTAGTTAGTAATCATGCTAGTTACTTTGACCCCCCCATAGTTTCTACTTCTGTCCTGCGTCCAGTTGCGTATATGGCCAAGGAAGAATTATTTAAAGTTCCTGTTTTGTCACAAGCAATTAAATTATACGGTGCTTACCCTGTGAGTCGCGGTAGTGCTGACCGCAATGCTATCCGCTCCGCTTTAGAATATTTAGATAATGGTTGGGCTGTGGGTGTGTTTTTAGAAGGTACACGCACCCCAGATGGTCGCATTCATGACCCAAAAAGAGGTGCAGCCCTCTTAGCAGCTAAGGCCAAAGCTCCTTTTTTACCTGTGTGTTTATGGGGAAGTGAGAAGATTTTACAACCTGGTTCTTCTGTACCCCGTTCAGTCCCGTTGACTTTGAGAATTGGGAAGTTAATTGATGCTCCTAGTTCTACTAAGAAAGAGGAATTGGAAAGGGTTACTCAAATGTGTGCGGACGCAATTAATGAAATGCACGATTTGGGTAGGTAAGAATTTATGATAGGGCAGGCATCTTGCCTACCCCACAAGAGTTTGCTAGTTACAGCTATTTTTAGTGAATAGATTTGAATAATTAATGTACTTTTTTGATGATGAGTGATTATAAATCAACAAGTCAGCTAAATGTCAAAAAATTAATTTATACTGAAATTGTTATGTAAGTATATTATCAAAGCCAGCCTAATGCAACCAGACAATTTACAAGTAGGTTTATTTGGATTAACTCATTCTAATAGAGATTTTTCTCAAAGAGAAAGTTGGGGGAAAAATCAATTTAATAATTCTTTTCCTGCATCTTTAGCTTGTTATATGTATCAGAAAGGTTTAAAACTTAATTATTTAACCTTAGACAAGCAGTTAAAAATTCAGCATGAAGAAATAGATATTTCTCAAATATTTGGTATTGCACCTCTTTCTGATAATTTATTTTTCTCCTTTGAAAGTGACTATGTACCTTATAGAAAAATAGTTGTTGGTAAATTGCCACGAGTTGATTTAGTAACCCATGATCTTAATAGAGATAATGCCTGTTTACGAAGTATAGAAATTAAATTAACTGCATTACCTGATAATTCTACTTATCGGTTACCAGATCATCAATACGGCTGTGAAATTGTGACCAGACCAGATACTATTGTCTATCTTGCTTTGAGTATTGCTCATGAATTTGAAAATTCAAGAGATAAATTACTCAATTATCTTCAACCTGTATGTAGTCAAATTGAAGATTGGTCAAGTATCCGTCAAGTATTACCTTTTATCCCTCAAATTGTAGATTGCTTAGATAATTTAATAAGTGAGAATATAGCAATTCAATCTCCATTGGTCATGCAACCGATATGGAAAACTGTAGGTAAGACTTCCAAACTTTATCAAAACTGTTTAGATATTTTTATCTGGAGTAACTTTGGTTTTACCAGGCTTTTCTTTGATATTACTAAAAGATTAGCTAAATCAGAAGAAACCATCCAAAGACCTATGCGTTCTGTTATCTGGTTGGCAAAAATGTTATATGACTTTGCTCTTGTTGGTAAAATAAATCATAAATTAGTTATTGATACATTAACCTATAACACCAAGAATGATAAAGCCTTTGCTTTAAGTGGTTCTAATACTCGTCCTTATATGACTTGTGATAATTTGGTTCAACCCAGAATTACCAAAGAAGAAATTAAAAACATCATTTTAGGGGGAGGACAAAACTTTTTAAGTCCTGAGAGAAGATTTGATGCTATTATTTTCAGCAATCCAGAAATTTTTGATGATAGACTAAAGGGAATTTAATGAATATACAAATGAAATCATCTTCCTTAAAGGTCATAGATATATTTTCTGGTTGTGGTGGGTTATCACTAGGATTTCAGAATAGTGGATTTGAGATTGTCGCTGCTTTTGAAAACTGGAAATCTGCTATAAATGTTTATAAGCAAAACTTTCATCATCCGATTTTTGAATATGATTTGAGTCAGGTAAATAATAATTATTCAATATTTAAACAATTTTTACCTGATGTAATTATTGGTGGTCCACCATGTCAAGATTTTTCTAGTGCTGGTAAGCGGAATGAAGATTTAGGTAGAGGAGATTTAAGTATTACATTTGCTGAAATAGTAGCTAATGTTTCAAGTCAATGGTTTATTTTAGAAAATGTAGAATTGTTTAGAAAATCTCACAAATATCAAGAGTTTAAGCAAATTCTTAAATCTGCTGGTTATGGTTTAACAGAAAAAGTATTAGATGCTAGTTTATGCGGTGTACCACAGAAAAGAAAGAGATTTTTCTGTATAGGAGAACTTGGTGGTCAAGATGATAATATCAAGACTTATCTAGAAGCTAATTTATCTAAAAAACCTACAACTATTAGAGATTATTTAGGAAATAGTTTAGAGATTGAATATTATTATCGTCATCCTAGAAGTTATCAAAGAAGAGCTATTTTTAGTATTGATGAACCCAGTCCGACTATTAGAGGTGTGAATAGGCCAATACCTAAAACTTATCAACAACATCCCGGCGATGTTGCACCATTAACACCAGATTTGCGTCCTCTAACTACTCTTGAAAGAAGTTATCTTCAAACTTTCCCTGATGATTTTATTTTTGCAGGTTCAAAAACAGATTTAGAACAGATGATTGGTAATGCTGTACCTGTTAAATTAGCAGAATATGTTGCTAAATCTCTGCTAATGTATATTCAAGATAAAAATAAATATTACATATCTGATGTTTCGTTGTTAACTGTTTAAATTGTCATATTTCCTATGTCACAAACCCAACCCAACTCAGAACAACTAAAAATCATCAACCACGTCAACGGAGCATTATTAATATTAGCTCCCGTAGGAACTGGTAAAACCCGCGTTTTATCATCAAGAGTTGTCAAAGCAATTAAAGCAGGTATTCCTCCCAAAAAAATCCTCTGTCTAACTTTTACTAACCGCGCAGCGAAGGAAATGAAAGAACGGTTAGCACAAATGTGTCCTCAACAATTTCGCTATATCACAATCAAAACTTTTCATAGTTTATGTACTTATATCCTGAGAATAGAAGCGAAAAATATTGGTTTACCAGCAGATTTTGTAGTTTATGATGATACTGATTGTTTAGGACTAATTAAAGGGATTTTTCAACTAAGTAAAGACAAAGATATTCAAGATAAATTATCACAAATATCTGATTGTAAAACTAAAGCTACTCATTTACAACTATCTCCTAATTATCCTTTAGAGCAATTATTTTTACCTTTGGGAATGCGTGACGCAAGATTAGCTAGTAAATATCAAACTGTTTTACAAGAGCGTCATGGTTTAGATTTTTCTGATTTAATTTTTTATGTTCGTTCCTTGTTTTCTTATTATCCAGAAATCAAAAAAAGATGGGAAGAACGGTTTGATTTTATTCAAGTTGATGAAGTTCAAGATACTCATTTATCTGAATATGAAATTGTCAGATGTTTAGCTGCTCGAACTGGTAATATTGCCATAATTGGAGATTTAGATCAAACTATTTATAAATGGAGAGGTTCAGAACCTGAGCAAGTTGTAAATCAATTTAAACAAGAGTTTCAACCCCAAGAATATTCCCTCACTTGGAATTATCGCGCTACTAAAACCTTACTAAATACTGCTTCTGGTTTTGCTGATTCCTTTGAAACACGACATACAAAAATAACTCCTGCTCCTATTTGTGAAAATGGTGAATTGATTCCTGTTTATCCAGCTAAAAATGAAGATGATGAAGGAAAATGGATTGCTCAACAAATTCAAGATTTAGCTAATAATAATCCTGAATTTCCATATAATCGAGTTGCTGTTTTAACGAGAACTCATAAACGCATTGATATTATTAGTAAAAGCTTAGAAAAATCTCAGATTCCCTGTATTACAGTTGAGCAGCATCAATTCTTTATGCGTCAAGAAATTAAAGATGCTTTGGCTTATTTACGCTTAATTATCAATCCCTTTGATACAGGTTCAATGCTGAGAATGTTACAGCGTCCTAGTCGGGGAATTGGTGATGCTACTATTAATCATATCATTAAAGAAGGAGAAAATTGTGGTTTTAAATTAACTGATATGGCATCAACACAAACTTTTATTGATGGTGATCCTTTTAGTAATTTAATTACCACTTATGATTCGGGAACAATTGTAGTTTTTGATGTAGAAACTACAGGCTTTTTAGCAGGTAAAGATGAAGTAATTGAAATTGCAGGAATTAAATTAATTAATGGAGAGATAGAATCAGAATTTCATGCTCATATTAAAAATACTGTTCCTGTGGGAGATTCAGCACAAATACACGGTTATAGTGATGAATTTTTAGCAGCAAATGGCAAAAATGCAATTGATGTATTTACAGAGTTTCTAGAATTTATCCAAAATGCTTTTTTAGTTGGACATAATCTCGGTTTTGACATTAAAATGGTTATAGCTGATGCTCAAAAATTAGGTTTATCAACTCCGCAATTTCAATGGGGAGATACCTGGGATTTAGCAAAACGTTTTATTCAAGCAGATAGTTATAGTTTAGAAAATTTAGCAACTAAATTAAAACTAAATCAATTCCCAAATCATAGTGCTATTAATGACACCCGTGCAACTGTGGAATTATTAGCAATTCTCATTCCTTTAGTGAAAGTTCGTGCTGATTATCGTCAAGCATTAGTTTATCGTTATGGAGAAGGATTTGAAAATTTAGCTGATGATATGCAAAGTTGGAAAAATACCAGTCAAAAATTACGTCCAGCAGATTTATTAGGTAATATCTTAATTGATTCTGGTTTATATGATTATTATGAATATCATGAACCACACAGATTAGAAAATCTCAAAAGGTTAGTCAAGATTTTCAAAGAACAAGATAACTTAGAATTACATCCTGATACAGCACTGAGAAATATTATAGAATATACAGCATTAGCAAAAAACTTAGATCAAATTTCTCAAGAAAATAATCAAGTTTTAATTATCACAATTCATCAATCAAAAGGCTTAGAATTTGATACCGTGTTTATTGCAGGTATGTGTGAAGAAGAATTTCCGACTTACTTTAGTTTGCGAGATAATAAAATAGAAGAAGAAAAGCGGCTATTTTACGTAGCTTTAACCAGAGCAAAAAAACAGTTATTTATCTCCTGGTTTCTCAAAGACAATAAAAACTTTGCTAAAATAGAAAGTCAGTTTCTTGATTTATTACCTCCTGAATATTTAATTGAAACTACATTCTCTAGTAGCTAATAATTAAATAATTATCAATTAACATTTGTGGGTTATTCTCAGAGGACGGACTCAGGTAAATAGCAGATTAGCTCACACTCCAGTACCCATTGAGCAGTGCAACGAGGATAACTGTTTGGATCACAAGACCACACTATTTTATGGTGACAGTTTTCACCTTCCTCATCTTTGGGATTGGTTTTATTATTATCTTCTGTGAGATTGTTGTTATTGGTCGGGTTCATAATGTAAACTTCCTTTAACTTTGTTTTAACTCATTCTTAACTATTTTATATAACGGGTGAAAAGTAAATCACTGACGTAGATTTTGTAATATTTATTCACATAGTGTCGCATCTTACAGGTATATCTCTGTAACAACTACTAACAAAAGTTCCTTGCTGATCAGGTAAAATGAAACTAATAACTAAAAAAGTAGGGAATTATGTCAGATTTACGCGAAAAATTACAACAAAATCTCGATGAAGCAGAATGGGAGTGGTTGATTCCCCATGTCCAAAAAGATGCGGTGATTTTGGTGGCAGAGAATTTAGACTTATTAGATGTGGGAGAAGCCATTGCTAGTGATAATATTCTTTCAGTGCAACATTGGATAGATGAACAATTGTTAGCTAAACCCACAGTAGATCAGGTAGGAGAATGGAATCTTAACCGCACTAAACGGTTTAATGCCCTCATTGTTGAACCCTATGTGCTAGTAAAAGAAATGGCTACTATTTAATAATTGATAATTCATTTCAATTATGAATTATCAATTACAAATTATCAATTATTTTCTGTATCTTCTTGGTTCAGGTTTGGTGCAATAACTGAGTTGTTACTACGCACTAGTTGACTAACTTGGCCAATTAAATTTCCTAATTTGCCTTCATCTAATAAAGTGTTAATTAAGGATAGTCCGCTAGTTGATAGTAACAACTTATTAATATCTTGACTGCTACTACTACCATTTGCACCGGGGAATGAATAAATGCGAGTATCTCCTAAAACTCCTGGTTGTGGTGCTAAAGCAGCTACAATTTCTGGAAGTTTATCAGCTAATTCTGGCCAGATAGTAGTGAAAATTTTGGCACTCAAATTAGCGTTACTAATGGTATTTTCCGCCGCAATTTTAGATTGAATCCCCTCAGCTTCTGCTAAAGCTTTATCACGAAGTTGTTTGTTAAAATTGTATAGTGTTCAGGGTGATTTATTACGACAAGCCAAAAGGGAAAAACGTTCTATCTCTGAGGAAGAATTACCATTTCTATGGATTTTAACACCAACTTGTTCTGAAAAAATCCTCGATGGATTTGGAGCAAAGTAAAGGAGGGGTGGGAAAAAGGAGTTTATTTTCTGTCAGGATCACTGAAAGCATCTATTGTTGCTATCAATCAGTTGCCGATGACAGAGGATACACTATGGTTAAGGGTATTAGGAAAAGGAAAAACCCAAACTCAAGCTATCAATGAAGTAATTCAACTCTCCCAGGAGAATGATAAATGGAAGCAATTACTAGAAATGTTCGCATCTTGGCATAAAAACTTAGAATTGAATAGTAATGTCAGTGAGGAAGAAAAGGAGTTAATCATGAGTTTATCACCAGCGTATCTAAAACAACGGGAAGAATGGCGACAAGAAGGATTGCAAGAAGGACGACAAGAGGGATTGCGGTTGATAGTAGTGAGTTTACTAACAGAACGTTTTGGTAATTTAGATGAAGAATTATCTGCTATTGTGACTTCAATTATGGAGCTTTCTCTGACAGAAAGAACCGAAGTATTACTGCAATTATCTAATCTTTCTCGTGAAGAATTATTAGCTAGATTTAGAGTCGATTGAACTGACATTTTATTTACTAGAAATTAAAAACTCTATCAAGCGGGTAATGGGGGGTTTCTATACCCCCGTCATAGATTGAATAAACGGATTTAATGGTTTTTAGTCTCGGTTATACCCAAGTTACGCCATAAAAAACTTTAGTAATACGCTTTAATACAGCCGTTGCCGCTCTTATGAGGTACAAAGTTGAATCATGAAACTCTTGTAGTGCGGGCATCTTGCCCGCTAATGGTGTACCTCATAACACCGGGAAGTGCTGTAAACACCAGAAAAATTTTATCCTGGAAAATTTAGTCTTCTAGTGGCTAAAATTGTTACGATAACTTCAGATTAGTTTTTGAAACCTTGATTCAATCTGAAACCTTAGAATTATTAGAGTGGCCCCGTCTGTGCCAGCACCTTTCCACCTTTGCGGCAACTAAGTTAGGGGCTATAGTTGCGCGTAACCTGCCAATTCCTGAAACTCAGGCAGAAAGTGAACAGTTATTAGCGCAAACCAAAGAAGTTTACGAACTGGAAAGTCGTTTACATCCAGGATTATCCTTTGAAGGAATACAAGATATTGGTGATTCCCTAGAACGGGCCATACTCCAAAGTATTTTACCTGGAGAAGAACTGTTAGCGATCGCTACCACCCTGGCAGGGACGAGAAATTTACGCCGTGTCATTGATAATCAAGAAAATGTCCCAGTTTTAAGCGATTTAGTTTCCCAATTGCGGACTTACCCAGAATTAGAACAGGAAATCCACCGTTGTATTGATGAACGCGGACAAGTCACAGATCGCGCTAGTCAAAAAATGGGGGAAATTCGCATAGAATTGCGGAAAATTCGCGGACAAATTACCCAAAAACTCCAAAATATTATTCAAGCTAAATCGGGAGCAATTCAAGAACAGTTAATTACCCAAAGAAGCGATCGCTTTGTTATCCCCGTCAAAGCCCCCCAAAAGGACGCAATTCCCGGCATTGTTCACGACACCTCAACCAGTGGTGCAACCCTGTATGTAGAGCCTAGCAGTGTCGTACCATTGGGTAATCAACTGCGGCAAATTATCAGAAAAGAGCAAACCGAAGCCGAAGTAATTCGCCGGACTTTAACAGAGAAAGTGGCCGCTGTCACCCCAGATTTAGAAAGGTTATTAGCCATTGTCACCACCTTAGATTTAGCAGTGGCGAAATCTCGTTATAGTTTGTGGATAGGTTCTAACCCCCCGCGTTTTGTCCATCGAGAAGACAATGAAATTATCACCTTGCGAAATCTGCGCCACCCGTTGTTAGTATGGCAACAGCAGCACGAGCAAGGAAATCCAGTCATTCCTGTAGATTTATTGATCAGTCCTCAAATTCGGGTAGTCACAATTACCGGACCCAATACAGGGGGAAAAACGGTAACTTTAAAAACCTTGGGATTGGCGGCGATCATGGCGAAAGTGGGTTTATTTGTTCCTGCCCGTGAACCCGTGGAAATGCCGTGGTTTTCGCAAGTTTTAGCTGATATTGGCGATGAACAATCGTTACAACAAAGTTTATCTACTTTTTCAGGACATATTCGCCGCATTAGTCGAATTTTAGAAGCATTGGAAGAAGGAGTCAGGAGTCAGGAGTCAGGAGTCAGGAGAAAGGAAGAGGAAGAAGTCAGGAGTCAGGAGTCAGGAGTCAGGAGAAAGGAAGAGGAAGAAGAAATAAAACTACCAATCCCCAATCCCCAATCCCCAGTCCCCAGTCCCCAGTCCCTAGTTTTACTTGATGAAGTTGGTGCAGGTACAGATCCGGTGGAAGGAAGTGCATTAGCGATCGCTTTACTCAAATATCTCGCCAATCATACCCAGCTAACAATGGCTAGTACCCACTTTGGCGAACTCAAAGCTCTAAAATACGAAGATTCCCGATTTGAAAATGCTTCCGTAGAATTTAACGAAACTACTCTTTCACCTACTTACCGTCTGTTGTGGGGGATTCCTGGCCGTTCCAACGCCTTGAGTATTGCCTTGCGTTTAGGGTTAAAATCAGAAGTAGTAGCAGAAGCGAAAACTCAAGTTGGAGAAGCCACGGACGAGGTAAACCAAGTCATTGCCGGTTTAGAAGCCCAACGCCGCAATCAGGAAACCAAAGCCGCCGAAGCCCAAAAATTATTACGTCAAGCCGAACGATTATATAAAGAAGTTTCTGACAAAGCCGCTGCATTAGAAGCCAGAGAAAAAGATTTGCGGGCTTCCCAAGAAATTGCCGTTCAACAAGCAATTACCCAAGCCAAAGGAGAAATTGCCCAAGTGATCCGCCGCTTGCAAAAAGGCACACCTAACGCCCAAGATGCCCAGCAAGCCACAGCATCCCTAAATCAAATTGCTCAAAAATACGAACCTGCACCGCCACCTAAACCTAAACCTGGGTTTATGCCCAAAGTAGGCGATCGCGTGCGAATTCCCAAATTAGGTCAAACTGCCGAAGTATTAACAATTCCTGATGTTGATGGCAATTTTAACGTGCGCTTTGGCATCATGAAAATGACCGTCCAACTCCAGGATATCGAATCACTAGATGGACAAAAACCCGAACCCATAGTTAAAACCAAACCAGCCCCAGCCGTAGTTACACCACCACCAGCCCCAGCCATTCGTACTTCAAAAAATACTGTAGATTTGCGCGGAAAACGCGTAGCTGATAGCGAATATATCTTAGACAAAGCTATTTCTGAAGCCGCTGGATCTATTTGGATTATTCATGGACACGGTACGGGTAAACTTAAGCAAGGAGTTCACGCTTTCTTACAACAACACCCCAGAGTTATCAACTACGAACCAGCAGAACAAGCCGATGGCGGAAGTGGTGTCACCATTGCTCATATTTAAAGGGAACAGGTAAGGAGCAATAGGTAAGAACATTACCAATCCCCAGTCCCCAGTCCCCAGTCCCCAGTCCCCAATGCCCAATCTCGTTTCCAAATAGGTAACAACACCCGCTTCTTTCAGCCTAATCATCTATGGTAAAAGTTATGCAATCAACCGCTAATTCCACTATACCAAAGTCACCTTGGGAGGATTTAACCCAAATTCCAGCCCCAAATACAATTCAATGGGAAAATATCAAAACTCAGTTAGACTTAGTCCTATTAGCCCTAGAAACATTAACTGGGATTGGTTCAGAGGCAATGCTGTCTGCCGCAGTTAGTCTTAATTTAGAGTCAAAAGTACCAGATCGGGTGGCTTTATGGCGATTACGTCAATCAAATCCCCTCCGCAAAGGCCAAGGAGGACGGAAAAAGCTAGATGTAGAAGAAGCACGAGCGCTAGTTTTAATTATCTGCCATCTTGCCAAACAGCACCAAGAATTAATTCGCCGGGCTGTAGGTTTATTGGAACAAATGACAGCAAATAACCAGAAACCTCACCAAACTGCGTTATTGGGAGATTATATAGATGCTTTTTGTAATACTTACCAAGAACGCATGGAAGAAGAAGAAGCAACCTCAACGGATTTGCTTACCCATTTAGCCCTAAAACTGTTAATAAATTTACTCTTTTATAGCGCCCCTGGTGGACACCGCCGTTTGTGGTTAGCACTCATAGACCTTTCCACAAAATAATTTTCGATTTTCGATTTCCGTTCCCAATCTAAAATCCAAAATTCCCTATTTTCTTCTTTGAAATTTTTGTTATGTCTCCATCAAATTCTGTCATTCGTCGCTACACTCCACCCACTTGTACATTAGAAATTCGGGCGCAAAACTCCTCTTTGTCCCGGTGGATGGAGGAAACTGTGATTAAGGATCTCAATTTTCGTCTGCAATTTGATGATCCACGATTACCAGAACAACAGAAAATCCTCATTCAGGGTGATCAACAGCAACTAGAAGTTTTATGTAATATTGTTACCACTTACGTTCAACAACTTCTGCAACAATCCGCCGAGGATTTTAGTATTAATTTATTAGACACCGATAATGGCAATACAGCATCAGAACCGGAATTAAAAAACACTCCCCCATCCGTCTTTCCTCGCCAAACTTTACCATCTTTTAATCCCCAAATTCCCCAAACAAAAGTTTATTTAGAACCCAGTCGTAATTTAACTCATAAACTCTTTTTTGGTGATCTTGCTAACCAAACATCTGGACTGTTTATTGAACTGAGTTTATTGCAACTATTTGACTTGGCAACGGCTTTAGATGAATACTCATCTGATATGATTGCCTTACCAACTACTAGTAATCAAACTGTTCAGACAAGTTTACCTCAGTGGGCCCCTATAGCCGCAGTTTTAGTATTAGCAGCCGGTTTAGCTCCATTTACCTGGCAATATGCCAATAATAGTCAGAAAGCAGCTAAAAATACTAATCCCGCCCCACAACAAGTAGCTATAAAACCTGCACCTGGACTAAATTTAACTTCGCCTCAACCCCAACTAACACCAGCACTTCCTAGTTTTAGTCCGCCTCCAGCATCGCTGTCTTTTCCCAATGCAACTATCCCCGCTGCACCGACAACATCATCGCCACCAGCATTAACCATCCCATCTAATAGTTCTGCTGATCCTATTAATCCACAAGTTCCCTTACCTGCGATCACCCTCAATACTGATAGTGCCAGCAGGACGCAAGTTATCCCAAGCTCTCCCAGTATTTTGGCTAAAAATGGGATCAATACCACTAAACTGAATAATTTACCCTCTGCCAATCTTAACATCTTACCCAGTGTTTCCCAACCGGCTAAGTCTATTGCCAGTATCCCCAATAACAGTTTTAGTAATAGTCCTAACACCCTTCCCACCACCTCGGCTATGGAATTAACACAGGGTGCTGTGGGAATTTCTAGCCCATACCAGCCATCTCAGGCAGAAAATAGAGATAATTTAGTGAGGAGATTAAGAGCCGCAACTAAAACCTCTTCAGTGACACCAGTTAATAATAATCAGACTTTATTTGATACACCTCAAGTGGCAGAAGCTAGAGAATACCTCAACAAGCGTTGGCAACCACCAACTGGACTTTCCCAAGCTCTGGAATATAGTTTAATATTGGGTGTTGATGGCAAAATCGAAAGAATTTTACCTTTAAATCAAGTCGCCAGGGAATACATTGATAGTAGTGGTATTCCAGAAATTGGTAAACCTTTTGTTTCTACGAATAAATCTGGACAAAACCTGAGAATACGCGTTGTTCTTAGTCCTGATAGTAAGGTACAAACATTTCCAGAAACACCATAGAAAATTTAAACTTACCTCAATTTGTTGCCTCTTAATAAGAAAATATCACCGACTGATTGCGCCCCTGTTCCTTGGCACAATAAAGGGCTTTATCCGCTTGTTTTTGGGCGATGGTAGCAGCTTCCGCGACTTTCTTGGCTTTGAGAATTTCATCTTCATACTGAATTCGTTGGTGAATGGGTATGAAAATACACTCATTGATAAAGCTTCCAGCCTTTTCTCGCCGCATACCGTTGACAAGCACGGGTATATGATTTCCTTGCTTGGACTTTAATGAAAAGTATATCTCTTCCGCCTTACCATGCATTTTTAAAAGCGGGAAAAAATGGGTTTGGTAAAAAATCCGGCTGGCAATTGGGAGAATTAACTCTATTTTTTTTCCCCACAGTTCATCTAATTCCTGTCCGAGTAATTCTAGTAACGTAGCGTTAACCATTACAATAGTGCCATCGTCAGTAAACGAGAGGAAGCCACAGGGAGCAGTATTAAGTATCTCGTCTATGTAGTGTGTCACTGTGCTAGATTATCAACTGATTTGGTAATATATCTCAAGTATTAGGAATTTTCCTCAAAAACTCTTGAATTAGATGAATTGTTTCTGCTGAGTGGCTCATGTGTGGGCAATGTCCTGTAGCCTTCATTAGTCTTAGCGTACTGTTAAATAGGTGGCAGTGCAAATAATCTCCCACCTCCGTTGGAGCGATCGCATCCTCAGCACATTGTAAAATCAGAGAAGGTATGGTCACATTAGCTAAATCACTACGGTTGTCACTATAGAAAGTCGCTTGAGCAAAGCAGTTAGCAATCAATGGATCTGTTGAACAAAAACTTGCTTCCAGTTCTTGACTTAGCTCCGGTTGATCCTCATTTTTCATCACCATTGGTGCGAGAAAGCTCGCCCAACCAATGTAATTTTTCTCCATGATATCTAGCAGATCCTCAATATCTCTGCGCTCAAATCCTCCTATATAGTTATTGATGGGATCATTAATATAGCAGGGGGAAGGACTCACAAGAATCAGTTTCTCAAAGTAATTTGGGGACTGAACAGAAGCCAGCATTCCAATAACGCTGCTAACAGAATGCCCGACAAAAATCACACCTAAATCCATGGGCGAACAGCATAGACTGTTGGCCTCTTCCAAATACCTTGACGTTATTTCGTAGGATAATATTTTGAGTCATATTTTAAGACTATCAATACTAGTATATTTTACTATAGCGATATGCACTTGAATGAGATATATCATAAGTCCCCTCCTCGCTTGCGTGGTGGGGTTCTTGTATCTCACTCAAACGAGAACCGCTATATAATTTAATTGTGCAGGAAGTCTCAGTATTCACCTAGTTTTTGCCACCCTATTTCCTGCTATCAATAAAAAGGGCTGCTGAATTCAGCAACCCTAATATTTAGCAACATTGTTTTTTTAATCAATAGATGCCAATTCAACAACTTGTAAAGGTTTTATTGTATCTACAATTTTTTTATTATTTTCCAACTCCATCGGATTACTATTACTAGAATTTATTCCCGAAAATGAGTCTGTCTCACTCTCTTCACTGCTAGTTTCATGGATGACAAGGCGATTGCACGGAATTGTATCTGATATAATGGCACTTGCCATCATCCCAGTGTGAATCTCCATTTGCGCTGCTGGAGGAACTTCAAACACTAGCCTTTGTCCAGGAAATACCACCCTTTCAAAGTACCAGTTAGGAATATTGGAGATGCGAGCCACCTGGATCTTACTCGTGGCATTGACGTAGCAGCAGAGAATCTTCCCCGAATGCTCCGGTGGTAGAGGATCTAATATCTGAGCCATAACTGCTGAGGAGCTTATTTGCGCCACAATTTTACATTACATCAGTAAAGCTAACATCCGATGATCCCCGGTTACTGTAACTCCGACTACCATCTGCAATTTTCTGCATTATTTCTATCCAAAGATATATGGAGATTATAAAAATTTTGTAAATAAATCTGTATTTACTTAACAAAACAGATGATCAGTGAGGTTCTGGCTTTTTATTTCCGGTAAAATCGCTGTAAATTGTTGGCAGATAGGAATTTCAGCCTCTTATCCCCAGGCTTTATTATCCGAGAGCCAGTTGAATTATCACTTGCATCTATCTCCAGAATCAGAGGAAAAAATCATCGCTTAATTCATAAACTCGATGTTATGGTAAATGTATATGAAAATTTTGTTCATAAAACGCCACCTTCTATATATAACAAGCAAATTTTATGCACAGCAGTTTTCACTTTCACTACAGTTGTTAACAGCAAAAAAATTTTGCTTACCACAAAACAACTGAAATGTCAAAGATAATGCTGGTTAAGTTCAGAAACAACTTCACAGACTAGAAAACTAAATATTCCTCTAGTCTTTCCCTCAAAAACGGCAAGCAGTGCAGTTAAACCACCTATGAACGCCACTAAAATCCTCTACGTTCGCCTCCCTTGTAACCCCATCTTTCCCATTGGGGTTGTCTATCTCTCAGATCACGTCCACAAACTATTTCCCCATGTAGAACAGCGGATTTTTGACCTAGGTACAATTCCCCCCCTAGATTATACTTCCGCCCTCGACAGATGTATTGATGAGTTTCAACCCACATTACTAGTCTTTTCTTGGCGAGATATTCAAATTTATGCGCCAGTGGGTGGACGGGGCGGCAACCCTCTCCAAAACGCCTTTGAATTTTACTACGCAAAAAATCCTTTGATCAAATTGCGGGGTGCTTTCGGCGGGTTGCGAATCTTCATTGCTTATTATGTAGAATTATGGCGCAATTTAGGATTAGTTAAACGGGGTTTAAAACGCGCCCAAAAATATCAATCTCAAGCCCGTGTAGTTCTCGGTGGTGGTGCAGTTAGCGTTTTTTATGAACAGTTGGGGAAAAGCTTACCGCCTGGAACAATTATTTCTGTGGGTGAAGGAGAAACCCTGCTGGCTAAATTGCTTAATGGTGAAGATATTCAAAATGAACGCTGTTATGTAGTGGGAGAAAATCAACCCCGTCAACGGCTAATTCACGAACAACCCACACCCCTAGAAAAAACAGTTTGTAATTACGACTACATCGAAACAATTTGGCCAGAATTTAATTATTACCTGCAAGAACAAGACTTTTACATTGGTGTGCAAACCAAACGCGGTTGTCCTCATAATTGCTGTTATTGTGTTTATACAGTAGTCGAGGGTAAGCAAGTCCGCATTAATCCTAGTGACGAAGTAGTTGCGGAAATCCGAGAATTATACAATCGGGGCATTCGTAACTTTTGGTTTACTGATGCTCAATTTATCCCCGCCCGCAAATTCATTGATGATGCTGTGGAACTGCTGCAAAAAATCGTTGATTCGGGAATGTCAGATATTCATTGGGCAGCATACATTAGAGCCGACAACTTAACACCCGAATTGTGTGAGTTGATGGTAAAAACCGGGATGAATTATTTTGAAATCGGGATTACCAGCGGTTCTCAAGAACTTGTCCGCAAAATGCGAATGGGTTATAACTTGCGAACTGTTTTACAAAATTGTCGTGATTTAAAAGCCGCCGGTTTCAATGATGTAGTTTCTGTTAATTACTCTTTTAATGTGATTGATGAACGTCACGAAACTATTCGCCAAACTATTGCATATCACCGCGAACTAGAACGGATTTTTGGGGCTGATAAAGTTGAACCTGCTATTTTCTTTATTGGCCTGCAACCTCATACCCATTTAGAAGAATATGCCTTTAAAGAGGGTATTCTTAAACCAGGGTATGATCCCATGAGTTTAATGCCTTGGACAGCGAAAAAACTCCTCTGGAATCCTGAACCGCTGGGTTCTTTCTTTGGTGAAGTTTGTTTGCAAGCTTGGCGACAAAATCCCAATGACTTTGGCCGGGAAGTGATGAATATTTTAGAAGCCAAATTGGGTTGCGCTGATTTGGAAGATGCACTTTCTGCACCTATGGATAAACCAGAAAAACAGTTAGCAGCCATATCTTAGAAAATCCTGGGCGATTGGAAATCACGGCTACACAAACAAAGTCCGCCTGCGCCGACTAATTAAAACTTAAGATATTGAACCCACGAAGGTGGGTTTCGCCTGTGTAGACGCGGTTTCTAACCGCCGTATTATCTGAAATCACCAAATCTTAATTCCATGTTACAAGGTTCAATTCTCCAACAGTTAGAAGCCTCTCACCGCCATAGTGCTAGACCAGTTCATTTTGGCGTGTACTATAAAAATACCTTAGTTGCCCTCTGCCATGCTTTAGAAGATCATATTTTAACTAAAGATAATGGTCCTTTGGTAATTGCGGCTTTTCAACAGGGTAAATGGTATCTGCAAGAGGCTCAAAGATATGCAGATATCGCCCAACACAGCCGGGAAATTGTCATTATGGCGGCGGCTGATGCTGGTTTTGCCGAACATCCCACGGGACAATTGCCTAATATTGATTTAGTAGGATTAGCTCCGGATGATCCTGTGGCGCAGGAGTGGCATTTGATTATTTTAGCTCCTGATTACACAGCTATGGTAATTTGTCAAGAATTATCTGAAGCTGATTATGGCAGTGGTGGCTTACCAACTTGCGATTTAGAGCGTAAATTCTATGGTTTATGGACATTTGAACCAGAATTAGTAGAGGAAACCGCAGAGTTAGCGATCGCTCATATTAAAGACTATCATCCTGAACTCGGACTCAAACTTAGTCAACAAAAACAGGCAATTCATCCAGCTATCTGTCCAGGTTCAGAAGTGGCTACCGTCGTTGCTCGTGTTGTGGATTATCTGAAAACAGGACAAGGTAACTTACCGATTCTGACAGGATCGCACCAGAAATTCCTAGATCGTAACTTGGTATCTAACGAAATCCAAGCATTTTTGCGGATGGCGCAATTAATTGATCTAGCCGATACCAGTAATCCTATCGCCGCCACAGAAGTCGCATCTGTCGCGGAAACAATGGGGCAATTGCTGGATTTACCCGCATGGCAAATTAAAAGATTACGCCTTGCTGCTTTGTTACATCGCATAGACCCACTGCAAAACGCTGAAAGCTTGATTACTCCCAGTTACTCCACCACTGCTTATCAAGAAACATCTCCCAGTTGTCCCCTGGCTTGTCCCCTAGTCCCAGGAGCGCAAGCATTACGGATAATGCCACGACTACGAGCCATAGCCCAGATTATTACCCACCAAAGCGAATGGTGGAATGGCACCGGTGAACCCGCCGGTTTAGCTGGTGATGATATTCCTTTAGAATCACGAATTTTGTCCTTGGTGGCAGAATTTCAGCTACAAGTCAATCAATATAAATACTCAAGCAAGAGCGGCGTAGAGATATTTTCTCAAGCTTTAGATCAGTGCCGAAAACAACAATCTACCCGCTTTGATCCTAAACTGGTAGATACCTTAACTTTGTTAGTGATGGGATTACAACAGGGACTTGATTTACCCTTAATGACACCTAAAGTTAGCAGCGGTTTGTGGTTACTTGATTCCCGTTGGGATAGCCATAGTCAAAGTAGTGAGCAGATTTCAATTTACAGCAAATGAACATAGAAACCATTAGATTAGGACAAAACAAACAACTTCCTGGGGCAAATTTAGAAGATGAGGATCTATCTCACTTAGATTTAAGGAAGATAAATTTAACAGGGGCTACGTTAGTCGGCACTGACTTCACTGGTTCTAAACTGGAAGGTGGTCATTTTGAAGGTGCAAATTTAATGGGGGCAAACCTGCAACAAACTGACTTGCGAGCTAACTTAATGGGTGCAAACTTGATGCAGGCTGACTTGACAAGCGCGGACTTGCGGGGCTGTAACTTGCGGGGTAGTAACCTGATGGGGGCAATCCTCAGTGATGCGTCTTTATCCGGTGCTTTTTTAAGTGGTGCTAATTTAATGAGTGTAAATTTGCAGGGTGTTGACTTACGAGGTGCAGATTTACGAGGTGCTAATCTGACGGGGGCTAATCTCAAAGGTGCAGACTTAAGTGGCGCTGATTTACAAGGGGCTTTACTAATTGAAGCGAATCTTGAAGAAGCAGATTTACGGGCGGCAAATTTAGCCGGAGCGAATTTAACCGGAGCCAATTTACTTTGTGCGGAATTAGATGCAGTTAGGTTAAACGGTGCAAATTTAGATCGGGTATGTTTTGTAGGAACAGTTCTGGAAAATCGCACCAAGGGAGAAAATTAAAAATTGTCTCTTTCTCCCTGCCCCCTGCCCCCTGCCCCCTGCCTCTTGCCTTCTGCCTCTTGCCTTCTTCTTGTAAGCTGTCACTAATAGGTTGATAATTTTAAAATTGGAATTTTGAATTAATTTAAATGTCTGTAGTTTCTAACATTACTGTTAAAGTTCCCGCCACAACTGCAAATTTGGGTCCGGGTTTTGATTGCATTGGTGCAGCTTTAAAGCTGTACAACGAATTTAAGTTTACTACCCTTGATACAAGTGAGCTAATTATTCAAGTCTCTGGTTCAGAAGCCGAAAAGGTGCAAACTGATGAGAGTAATCTTTTATATCAGGCGTTTGTCAACTTATATCAACATATAAAACAAACACCGCCAGCGGTGAAAATAGAGATTAAGTTGGGTGTACCACTAGCGCGAGGTTTAGGTAGTTCAGCGACGGCTATTGTCGGGGGGTTAGTTGCGGCCAATGAATTGGCAGGTGCGCCTTTATCTGAGTTGCAGGTGATGGAATTAGCGATCGCTATGGAAGGACATCCTGATAATGTAGTACCAGCGTTGTTCGGTGGCTGTCGTCTAGCTGCTACCAGCAGTAAAGGTTGGGAAATTTGTGATATTCCCTGGCATCGGGATATAGTGACCGTGGTAGCAATTCCTGATTTTGAGTTATCAACCTCAGAAGCACGAAAGGTTGTACCCACAGAAATCAGCCGTGCAGATGCAATTTTTAATATTTCTCATTTAGGTTTATTATTGCGGGGTTTAGCAACTAATCGGGAAGAATGGTTAACAGCAGCTTTACAAGATAAGTTACACCAACCTTATCGCCAAACCTTGATTCCTGGTTATGATGCCGTGAATGCAGCGGCTGTTGCTGCTGGTGCTTATGGCATGGTAATTAGTGGCGCGGGTCCCACACTTTTAGCTTTAGTAGATACAAGTCAAGTAAAATCTGTTGAAATAGCAATGGCAAACGCTTGGACGCAAAAGGGAATTACCTCAATTGTGAGATCACTCCCCCTCGATACCCAAGGGGCAACTCTATTGTAAATTTGAGATTTTGGATTTTCGATTGGTAATTGGTAGTGAAAAACCAATTACCAAAAACCAATTACCAATTACCTATCATAATATATATGGAGAAAATTCAGTCAGAAATAGTAGCGCTGAAATCTCAAATCCAAGCACTCCAACAAGAACGCACTGCACTGACTAATCATCATGTAGAATCGGGCGAAAATGATTCACCCTTAGCCATAGTTGAAGCTTACCGCCGTCAAGCCAGGGAAAACGTGCAATTGTCGGCTGAACTTAAAGGCATAGATGATGCCATATATTTCCTAGAAAAGCAAATACAACAAAGAAAAGCTCATCTTAATCGGTATTTGCCTATGTCGGTTCGCATATCTCAGCAACAGGAACAGCTAGAAGAAGCCAAAAAAATTGCTCAAGTTCATGCAGAACGAGTTAACGAACTAGCATTAGAACTAGCTAAAGAAATTAAACTGCTAAAAACCTGTGCTGATGAACTTAGTCCCATGTATTGGCAAGTTTACTACAAACCTTTCATCACAGGCTTTAAGACCATTTCTGTCCCTTTCGTTCGTTCAGATGGGGAAGTCTGGATGATTGTCAACCGTATTGTTTAAGAAACAGAGATAACTTTACTAAAAATTCAATCTATCGTCAAGGTGTTCATTATAATTAAAGACAGCGATATTAGTCGCTGTTTTTTTGTTGACGTTGCAAAAATTTACATTTAGAATAGACTCGCAGCATAATTTAGTAAGTATTTATTACTATTTATTCTCCAAATTGGAAATCTTCATAAGAAATCGTTTACAACCGTAACGATTCCTTAATATAATGTAAACAAAAGTAAAATCAAAAACATATTGTCAACAGTGATGAATGCCCTAGAACTTCCTTGGTTATCAGCCATAATTTTCCTGCCCTTAGTGGCAGCCCTCGCAATTCCCATCATTCCCGATAAAGAGGGTAAAACCGTCCGCTGGTACGGCTTGGGAGTGGCACTATTAGACTTTGCATTAATTATCTTCGCCCTGTGGCAGGGTTACGACTTCCAAAGTTCAGCCCTGCAAATGACAGAAAGCTATCCTTGGATACCCCAACTTGGCTTGAACTGGTCTCTAGGGGTTGACGGTTTATCAATGCCTCTAATCCTGTTAACAGGCTTCATTAACACACTCGCAGTATTCGCGGCTTGGAAAGTAACCACCAAGCCGCGTTTATTTTATGCGTTGATGTTAGTGATGTACAGCGCTCAATTAGGTGTATTTCTCGCCCAAGATTTGTTAATGTTCTTCTTGATGTGGGAAATCGAGTTAGTACCCGTTTACTTACTAATTGCCATCTGGGGAGGTGCAAACCGCCGTTACGCAGCTACCAAATTTATTATCTATACCGCCGCAGCATCTATATTTATACTGGTAGCTGGTTTTGCAATGGCTTTCTATGGTGATAACTTCACCTTCAACATGACCGAATTGGGAATGAAAGAATATCCCAAAGCTTTAGAACTAGCACTATATGCAGGGTTCTTAATCGCTTATGGTGTTAAACTACCCATTTTCCCCTTACATACATGGTTGCCTGATGCTCATGGTGAAGCATCTGCACCCGGTTCAATGATTTTAGCTGGTGTATTGTTAAAGATGGGTGGTTATGCCCTAATTCGCTTTAACGTCGAAATGTTAACTGATGCTCATGTTACCTTTGCCCCAGTTTTAGCAATTTTAGGTGTAGTTAATATTGTTTATGGTGCTTGTTGTGCCTTTGCTCAAACCAATCTCAAACGCCGTTTGGCTTACTCTTCAATTGCCCACATGGGGTTTGTGTTAATTGGGATTGCATCTTATACAGAAATCGGTATCAGCGGTGCTGTATTACAAATGGTTTCTCACGGTTTAATTGCTGCTAGTTTGTTCTTTCTTTCTGGTGTAACTTACGAACGTACCCACACCTTGATAATGGATAAAATGGGCGGTATAGCTAAAGTAATGCCCAGAACTTTCGCTCTCTTTACTATGGGTTCAATGGCTTCTCTGGCTTTACCCGGTATGAGTGGTTTTGTCGGTGAATTAATGGTGTTCTTAGGTTTTGCTACTAGCGATGTTTACAGTTCCAGCTTCAAAATTGTAGTCATCTTTCTATCAGCCGTTGGCGTGATTTTGACACCTATTTATTTACTTTCCATGTTGCGTCAAGTATTCTATGGTGAGAAAAATGAAGACTTACATTTAGATGCTGTAGTTCTTGATATTAAGCCTCGTGAATTGTTTATCACCGCTTGCTTGTTAGTTCCTATCATCGGTATTGGTTTTTATCCTAAGATGATTACACAAGCTTATGATGTGAAAACAGTGGAAGTTGCGGCTCATGCTCGTCAAGTTTTACCAGTTGTCGCTCGTCAACAACCTACAAATTTGTACTCGCAAATTTTCACCACACCAACATTAGCTAGTTCCGAAATAGTGAATATAGTTGAGTAATTATAAAGCCCAAAAAGGCGCTGTAGTAAATCTTAAATATGAGGAGAATTAGGGGTAGTTTGTAGAAACTACCCTTAAATTTTTTGAGAACATGGCAAAATAAAAGCCCCATGAATTTATTGAGGGGCTTGTATCTTTTGATTTTTTAGTTATTATGAATTAGTTATATAAACCTTCATTCCATGCAGTAATAAACCTAATCCCCATCCTAACATGGGATAAATTGCCCAAAAATATCCAGGGCTTACCACCAAATTTAACAGCACCAAAAAACCATTAATGGCAATAAAAGCAAATAGGTGTGATTTGAATCCTTTTCGTTGTTGACTATTAGACATTTGCTCTTGTTTCACTTCTACATTATTTTTTAACCATTCTTGTTCCGCAGCTTGTAGCGATTCTGAAGAAACACCTAATTCTGAGGCTATTTCTATAATTTGTTCCCTTGTATATTCTCCCTGTTGCTTCCGTCTAAAAGCTACTTCAAGAATCTGCTGCATTTCCTCTGAGTTGTAAGTCATTATCAATACCTAAAATGGTAAAAAATACTTGTGAGAGTTAATTTTGAAACGGTAGCTACACAGTCATTAAAAATATATTTGCTTAGGAACTGTTTAGAAACACATTTTATAGCTGAAAAATAATTGATGTCGTAATTAACAGCACAAATATAGATGAAATGCAAAATAAATCATACTGAAGATAGTGTTTTTTAATCTATTTTTTAGAAAAGATAAAGTGTGAAACACTGTAATTATGATTTCCATGGTAGTGAAAAAATAAAAATACTTAAGTAGCTGAGATATTTTTATGATTTCCTCTTTTAGCAAGTATCAAATATTTAAAAATTAAACCTCTTATAAAAATAAATTTATTTATGAATTTATTCACACAAAACTTGCCAGAACCAGGAATGTCTCCAAACATAATTCAAGAAAATCCACCATCAGGTACAGATTTATTAATTTCCCATGGGTTACAAAAAGAACAGTACATTGGCATTATTGCCCTAGTAATAGCTTTGATTACTGCTGTAGGATTTTTTAGCCGTAGAGTTGAATATGCTATTTTAGTAGCCCTTTTTCTCAGTGCATTTTTAATTAGTTTGTTTTTATTTTTATAAACAATCTGTTATTTAATCTGAATATCTCAACTATTTCACAGGCATGATTGATTAGAAAATCACAGTGATAAAACTATGCAACAACAACTTCATCCCCAAAATCAAAACAGCCAAACTAGCGATTTAGCAAATCTTAGTCTTGAAGAACTACAAACTCAATTAAGAGTTTCTTTAGAACATGGATTAACTGGAGAAGAAGCCCAACATCGTCTTTCCAGCTACGGCTATAACGAACTAGCTGATCAAAAAATTAGTGCTTTAGAGCAGTTTTTATCTCATTTTTGGGGACCAATTCCTTGGATGATTGAAGTAGCAATAATTCTCTCAGCCCTGGTACAAGATTGGGTAGATTTTACGATTATTTTAGTTTTGTTAGTAGTTAATAGTTTAATCGGCTTTTGGACAGAATTTCAAGCGGGAAATGCCATTGCTGCTCTTAAAGCCCAACTTGCCTTGAATGCTCGTGTGAAGCGAGATGATGAATGGATCGCAGTTCTTGCCCGTGAATTAGTACCGGGAGATATTATTCATTTGCGAATTGGTGATGTAATTCCGGCAGATATTCGATTACTAGAAGGTAATTCTATTGAAGTTGATCAGGCAGCATTAACGGGTGAATCTCTACCAGTTACACGAGAAATGGGAGAGGTAGTTTACTCTGGATCTGTTCTCAAACGCGGCGAAATTGATGGATTAGTTTATGCCACAGGTGCAAATACCTTTTTTGGTAAAACTGCCAGTTTAGTCGGTAATGCTACTATTCAAAGTCACTTTCAACAAACCATTATGAAGATTGGTAATTTTTTAATTGCTACTGCTTTAGTATTGGTGACATTAATTATTTTTGTGGCTCTTTACCGACATGATAAGTTACTCCACATTTTGAAATTTGTTTTAGTTTTAACTGTAGCTTCTATTCCTGTAGCCATGCCAGCAGTGTTATCAGCAACTATGGCTATCGGTTCGCAAGTCTTGGCGAGAAAACAGGCAATTGTTAGCCGTTTGGAATCAATAGAAGAAATTGCTGGAATGGACATTCTTTGCTCAGATAAAACTGGGACTTTAACTTTAAATCAATTAACTTTAGGAGATCCATTTAGTTTAGATCATGTTACTGCTGATGAAATAATTTTAGCAGCAGCTTTAGCTTGTCACAATGTAGAAGAAGATCCGATTGATCAGGCAATCATGGCAGGTTTAAAAGATCAACAACAACTTACTAATTATCAGGTAACTAATTTTTTACCTTTTGACCCAGTTATTAAACGCACAGAAGCCACTATTTCTACAAATGACGGTGGAGAATTCAAAGTTAGTAAGGGCGCACCCCAGGTAATTTTAGCCTTAGTTGCTAATAGTTCTGAGATTGAAAAAGCTGTTAATAAAACCATTGATAACTTTGCCAAACGTGGTTTTAGATCATTAGGTGTTGCGCGAACTAATGCTGAAGGAAATTGGCAGTTTCTCGGTATATTACCCCTGTTTGATCCACCTCGTAGTGACTCAAAATTAGTAATTAAAGACTTAAAAAGTTTGGGGGTAAAAATGAAAATGCTGACTGGTGATCAAGTAGCGATCGCTAAAGAAACTTGTCGCCAATTAGGATTAGGAACTAACATATTAAATGCTAAGTTATTTAGTACCAGTGATTCTCATAAAATGGGACAAATTGCTGATGCTGTCATGCAAGCTGATGGCTTTGGTCAAGTATTTCCCGAACATAAATATTATATTGTCGAAGCCCTACAAAAAGGAGGTCATATTGTTGGTATGACAGGGGATGGTGTCAACGATGCACCAGCTTTAAAAAAGGCAGATGCTGGTATTGCGGTTTCTGGTGCAACTGATGCGGCTCGTGCTGCTGCTGATATCGTTTTATTAGCTCCAGGATTAACAGTAATTGCTGATGCTGTGAGGGAAAGTCGGAAAATTTTTCAACGAATGTATAGTTATGTTTTATATAGAATTGCGGAAACAATAGACATTCTCATTTTTTTAACTCTGTCAATTTTAATTTTCAATTTCTATCCCATGACAGCAATTATGATTGTGCTATTGGCTTTATTGAATGATGGAGCAATTTTAGCTATTGCTTATGATAAAGCACTTCCTGATAATCAACCAGCTACTTGGGATATGTTTGTTGTTTTGGGTATGTCTACCTTAATTGGAATTGCCAGTGTATTTGGTTCTTTTGGTATTTTTTATATAGGTAGAGAATTACTAGAACTTAGTCCAGAAATGCTACAAACCTTAGTATATTTAAA
This sequence comes from Anabaena sp. UHCC 0187, assembly GCF_009712035.1. GTDB lineage: Bacteria > Cyanobacteriota > Cyanobacteriia > Cyanobacteriales > Nostocaceae > Dolichospermum. Next base: position 372,329 of record NZ_VILB01000013.1, read on the forward strand.
ACTTTCTGTTGCAGGTCATTTAACAATCTTTGTGACGCGCACAAAAAAATCTTTTTGGACAGAAAAACCTGCCAATATTTTGCTATTAGCTATTTTTGGAACTCAACTTATTGCTAGTTTATTAGCTATATTTGGTTTTGGACTTATCTCTTCTATCGGTTGGGGTTTAGCTGCCATAGTTTGGGGTTATTCTTTAGGCTTACTATTTATTCTTGACTGGGTAAAATATTTAGGATATAGATTATTTCATCATCATCTAGAATTGCGTCAACGAAATTTTAATGCTTAGAAAATTATCTCAAGCCGATTAGTTAAATTGGATAAGTTTCTGAATATATAGAATTTATTTCCATCCTAGACGTTTAGAAATATCGCTAACATTAATAACAGATGCGACTAATTTGTAACAAAATGTTTCCTCACTTTTAAATGAAGGTTGAAAAGGTTCACTTAAACTAATTGTTAATCTAAATTTATCAGGTTCAAAGTTTTCCAAGTTGAGTTTTTCTATTACCTCTTCACAGGAATATATTCCTGCTTCTAAAAAACAAAGTTTATCTATCCAAATTGGATCTGTAATGGGTAAATCGTAAAAATTACCACATAAAGAAAAAAGACATCTAAAGGTTTTTTCATTTTCAGAATTATATTTAATTTGCCATTTTAATTCTTCTGGATTAATCATAGTTAATGAAGATTTAATTGGTGATATCTCTAAATCTTCATAACGGATACGTTTCTCAAAATTACCTAATAACTTAGGTTCAGTAGAATTTTGGTTAATTTCTGGTTTAATTAGTTTTTTTACTTCTTCTAAAGTAGCTTGTCCTAAAATCTGCCATTTATAACTATAATGAATTAGCCAATTTTCAGGTTGATGACATTTTGGTTCATACCTAATCATAGGAATTCTAATAATATCAAATAATTGGACTTCTCTACCATCTCTCATAGTGTAATGTTCTGGATATAAAGTTCCATTTATTCTATTAGAAACTGGCCGTAACCACCCTGTACCATCAGTTTTAATACCTGCAAGACAAATTCCACCATGCTTAGTAGATTTAGCAAGACAAATAATATCAAATGTCAGCATTTTTTTAGTCTTATTAACACCCTAATTATCTAAGCAATAGTAAAATAAGACTACATTATTCGTGAACAGTAATATTACCGAATTCTTGAAAAAAAGTTGAGGAGATGAATCTGGGAATATACTCAAAGATGATGAATTTTGATAGTTTTTTCGAGATGAGTTTGCAAATATTCAGCCACTAACCGACGATGACAATTATGCGGTTTTAACTCACTGCATAATAAACAACTTTTATCTATGATATCTATAGATAACTTCCTTTCAATTTGTCGTTGTGTAATTAGTTGATTAAATTTTTGTTCATAGCTATCCCAAGTAATTTCTTTCTTTTTATAGGCATCTAAAATATCTTTTGTGGGAGCTAAATCAAGAATATGGATATATTCAATTCCGCCAATTTTCTGGAGAAAATATTCTAAATCTGACTTTTTCGCAAATCCCGCAAGTTGAGAAACATTATTTAAGCGAGTATCAATAACTCGCTTCACACCTGATTTTATCAAAGTCTCAAAAAACTGTTCGGCTTTTTTCTGGGTAAAGCCAATCGTAAATAAATTAACTTGTTCATTCATCATCATCTGTGGTTTCTGTATAAGCTACTTTTTCACTTTGTAATTGATAGGCTTTTTCTACTAATTCGGCACGGGAAAGAGGTTTTTCTAGAGTTTGTGTAGGTTGTAAATCAAATAGAGAAAGTTGTTTAACCGGATTTTGCAAGTCAGCCAAAACTTTATATAAATTATTTTGTTTTAATACTCTATTTTCTAAATCTTCATTTGTTTCTAAATCTCCATTTTTATGAATATGTTGAATTTCTAAACCAGCATTTTTCAAATGTGGACAAATCAAAATAGCTCGATGACAAACAATGGGATCTTGTTCTGCACACATTAAACTAATTTGATATTTTTCTGAACCTTGAATTAGACGATTTAACCCGATTTTAAAAGCCTCTGTTGCGGCAATTAAATCATAACGAGCCATACCATCTACATAACAGTTTCTATCACGAGGACGAGCGCCCAAGTTATCTCCCAGGGGAACATAAGCAATATTTGCGGTTTTCAGTTCTGCTTTTAATGCTGATTGGTTAAACTGAGGAAATCGGCGACTATAGGGACTAGAACGCACGTCAGCTAAGGCTGTTACTTGATGTTGGTGTAACAGTTCGATAAATGTTTCAATTGCATGATTAGAATGACCAATAGTGAATGTTTTCATAATTTGTTATTATCGGGAATAACACTGAATTACAATTATTTACAGGCATTTTAACGGTTATAATGTCAAAATGCAACTATACTTTTTACACTGAACTAGGCAACTTGCAACGGTTTTGTAGGAAGCATTCGGGGTTCTGGTAATACTTGATTTTCTTGAGTAAGCATCTCAACAAAAGCCTCAATTACTTCCTGACCATTTCTAGCAGCTTCTTCGTAAGTTTTACCATGTGTATGAAACTGTTGCCAGGGAAATTCAGGTAAGTGAACTAAAAAAAGTTGATCCTCTTGAGACCATTGAATTACCATGCTGTAGTGATAAATCATTCTTCACCTTCCTTATTTTCTAGTTCTTCCAGCTTTTTCAGCACCCGCTGAATGTTTTTTTCTAAATATAGCGGAGCATCATCTCCATCTTTTCCCGGTATGGTTAATGGTTCTTCCGGTAATAAAGGATGTTTCCAGTAAGTATGACTTCCTTTACCTCTACCTGCTTGAAGGAGATACCCAACTTTTGCCACTATTGCCTTTAGTTCTCTTATTTTCTTCGGCATTTCTCATTACCATACTCCTACTTTATATTGTATGCTATCTCTGTACAACATAATCATTGTCTGAATCAGGATGTCCAGGATTTAAGGATTTACAGGATGTATTTCAGATTTACTACTTGATTAATTGTTTAATCTCCTGCTTTATCTCCTGACGTTTATTCTCAATTTGAGTTAATATCTCATGTTTGGACTGGTCAAAACTTCTCAAATCTTTCTCTTTAGCTTCAATATCATTTAATTCCTCATCATAGAAACTTATAGCTTCTTCAATGTTTAATTCATACTCTTTTCGCATTTCTTCAGCCAGCTTTCTGAACTCTTCTTTTACATGATTTCTAGCTTCACGTAGCTGACGCTGATTTTCTTGATATTCTTGTTCTTCTTTAGCTGTCATAACTACATCCAATACTACACCACCAATAGCAAGAACAGGACCTAAACCTTTAATGAATTTAGCTCCATTTACAGCACCCCAAGGTTTAAATTTAATACCGAGAAATTTCCCTACATTATAAACTAAATCTCTGGATACTTTTGATGATAATTTTCCGAGTTCTTGTAGAATTTTACCACTTTGTTTTTCTAGTATTGACTTCCCTATCTTATCACCAATATTTGAAGCATTAACTTTCTTTCCATCTACATTTGGATCATTAACTCTCTTTCCATCTACCGAGTTTATTTCCAACTCTTCCACTAAAGTTCCATCTAGTAAGAAGTTTCTTAATTCTTCTGGTAAAGTCTGAGCTAGTGGAGAATTTTTCAATTCATCTATTTTAGATAGTAGTCTTTGTAATTCACTTATTAAGCCAGACTGAATATTTGCAAGAGTTTTTTCTGATAAAAGAGTAATTTCTTTTGTGACTTTTTCTAGTTCTTCCTTAATTTCTTCTTCAGTATGATGTCCATCAAGTTTACTAGCTATTCTTTCACGAAGCATGATAACTTCATGTTCCAATTTAGCTAACTCAGAACAATAAGCATTTCTAGCTCTAGTTTCAGATGCTTGTACTATCAGTTTTTTACGTCGCAATATTTCTAAACTATCACGAGTTGTTTTATCACCTGTACTTAAAAAGTTTAGTGATTTGTCCAGCGTATCAACAGTACGATGTAAAGGAGTAACTAACCTTGCGGAAAGTTCATTTTTTTGAATTAGCTTTTGTAGAGAATCAAGAAAATCATTAAAATTAGATTTAGCTTGTAAAGACTGCTGATATTTTATATATTTAGGATCTTGAGATTTAAGGTAAGAATCAGCATCAATAAAACAGGTGTAAAAATCTTGAGAATGATATGGTTCTATAATTTGCGTAATTGTTGATAATAAATCTTCAGGACTTCCTGATTCACGACTCATTTTATTAACTACTAACACCATTTGTCCAACTCTTTGCATTTGATTAGCTACTGTTTGAAAAAATGCTGCACCTTGGGGGTTAAATAGTTCATTGGGAACGACAAAGACCAGTAAATCACATTTAGAAATTCTTTCTAGAGTAATATCATCATGTTCTGTATTACCTGCATAAATTCCTGGTGTGTCTAGGAGTAATACATCTTGCCAAGCATATTCTGTAACTTTATCAGTACATATTTCTGCGCTAATTCTCACGCTTTCATCTCCAGTTAATGCTTTAATTAAAGTAGATTTACCAGCGTTGTACTGTCCAATAAAAGCGATAGATAGTTTTTTATGTTGTTGATATTCTTGCCAGAAGTTTTGAAAATCATCAACTAATTTTTCAATCTCATTTTCTGTCCGATTTTCTAAAATATCTATTGTTTCTTGGCAAAGTTGGTTAACTTTTTGGGATTTAGCATTAAATTGAAATGATGACATTTTTAATTCTCCTTTGATTAATAATTGATTCTATTTTAGATTATCGAAATCTTGTTTAGCGTGTTGCTTAATTTTTAGAATTTCAATAATAGCTTTATCTAATTTAACGGTTATGCTAAATAAATTGTCAATGTATAAACGAATGTTATCTATTATTTGATGTTGATAATTTTCCATATTTAAATTTAAACATTTTTCATAATCTTTGATAGTATAATTTTTGAGCTTAATAACTTGTTTTCTAAGAGATTCTTTTTCCTTTTCAACATTATTTTTATAATTTTTGTCATCTTTTGCTATTTTCTGATCACCAGCAAAATTAACTCCCACATTAGCAACTGACATCAATCCTCCTGCAACAGTCCAGCCTATTGGATTCCACCAATTGGTAGCTACAACAGCAACAGCACATAAAGCACCAACAGCACCAATAACTATACCTCCTCGTTTGATCCACTTGCCTGTCTCATCTTTTTTAATATCACTAATATAAACGTTTTCTAGACTAGTTTTTATATTTTTTACATCATATTCATATTCTTGGGCAAACTCTTTTAACTTTTCATCTACGTCTTTAAATATTTCCTCCATAACATCTTTCATGGTGCTTTCAAGATTTTTTTGATTAACTATATTTTTCCATTCTTTTTTGCGTTCTTCTATGTTCATGTCTTTATATCTATCTACAAAGCTACCAATTTTCTCATCTATCTGACCAAATAATTTATCAGATTTAGATTTGATTGTTTTCTTCCCTTCAGTTTCAGTTTCTAAAAATATATTTGTCAGTTTATTTTTATTATCACTCATAGATTCTCGTCCTTGTTCTAATTGTTGCTTTGCATAAGTCAGTTTTTGGTTAATTTCATCTAACAAGTTATCTAGGCTATCAGCAAAAGTTGATAAGCGTAAATCTTGACCATTAGTATAAATTTGATAAGCAATTAAAGAATATAATTCTTCTATTTTACTCAACTCCCACAGTTGACTACTGTACTCTTGATATTCTGCTTGCGTACTTAAAAAACCAGATTGAGCATGAATAGGAACTATATCTACATTATCTAAATTCAAATATTCCTTAATGTGACTTTGAATATGATTTTTATGTTGTGATAACCTATCTTCATCAAATACCATTTCTGGAATATCAAGGAACATTTCTAAATCTTCTAAGTTATTAGCAATATCATGTTTAACATTGAGAATCACAGCAAAATATTTATTGATTTGTTGCAATTGCGCCATTGATTGAAATTCACCAGGTTGTACAGAATCATCACTAGTTAAAAACAAAACAAGATCAGACTGATCAATAATATCATTAGCTTTTTTGGTGTCATCATCACCTTGATAAGCCTCAATTCCAGGTGTATCAAGTAACCGTAAACCTTGCCAAGAATATTCTGTTACATCTCTGGTTGTACGTTGTGAACCTTTACCAATTGTGCTACCACTACCGCGAGTTAGTGTTTCTCGTAAGGTACTTTTACCAGCTTTAGTTCTCCCAAATAAAGCAACTGTAAAATTTTCTAGATGTTTTCTTTTCTGATTTAAAGAAATAACCAAATCTTCTAAACTATCTTCGGATAATTTTTGAATATCTAACTGTATTTGTTCTAATTTCGTTGCAAATTGGAACTGTTCAGAACCTTTGATTTTCAAAATTTCATGGCTAATGGCTTCAATATTACTATTAAGATTTTTAATTTCTATTTCTATTTTCTTGGCATATCTAATACTAATATCATAAGCAGAGTTAGCCATTTTTGAGCATTTTTTTAATTCCTCTTCAAATTCTGCTTGAGATACTTTTATTTTAGCTCTTTTAACTTGATTATTAGATGTAGCATTTTGCCTTTTAATTTGATGTTTAGTTTGATTATCTTGGGAATAATTAGAGTTATTTTCTGAAAATAATTCATACTTATATTTATATGACCAATCTAAATCGAAACTATTAATCTGCTGTCTATGAATTTTGACAGTTTGAATAGTAGTTAATTTTAAATCACGTAGTGATGTGATAGTGACTTGTAATAATTCGCCTCTATATGTAATTTCTGGAGTTTCTTCGGATACCAGGATTACTTTAAGACAATCATAGTTAACGGAAACTTTAGCAATAACATCTATAATACCGCTACGTTGTAAAGATTGGTTAAGGTGGTGTGCGATCGCTTCTAAATCAATATTCATAAACCAGCATCTTTTTTACACAGCATCATTATAAATCACCTGAGTAACCATTATACTAAACCTAACCCATCTAAACCAGTATTTGTTAAGTATATTTACATTAATCAGGATGATTTTAATAACATATTTTTCATACCTACTCAAATCACAACTTTTCTAAATCCTGTAAATCCTTAAATCCTGGACATCCTGATTCTGACAAATTGATAAAATAAATAATTAGATAAAGTGTGATCGCCTCTAGTACCCCATGACTACCATTAAAGAACAACTGATTGCGTCAATTGAAAACGCACCAGAACCTATTCTGGAACAAACCCTCGACTATCTCGAATATCTCAAAACTAAAATAAATGCTTCTGCTATTAAATCAAGCAGTATTCCTATAAAAGATGGAGAACCAATATTACGCGGATCTAAAGCCAAAGATTTGCTACAATTTGCTGGAACTTGGCAAGGTGATGACTTTGAGAAATGTCTCCAGCTTGTTTACGATACCCGATCCGAAGCTGAATTCTGATGTATCTTTTAGACACTAATCACTGTAGTCGCATCATCTTTGGTGAAACTAATCTTATCCAACAGCTAGAAGTCCACAGCGAAGCCGGCGTTGCTACCAGCGTTGTTGTCCGTGGAGAACTACTTTACATGGCAGCTAAATCTCAACAAACAGCCGCCAATATCCAACAGGTGAAAGCTTTTTTAAACACAATTGATCTTTACCCTATTAATTTATCAATATCAGACATTTACGGCGATCTCAAAGGCAAACTTATTAATACATTTGGTCCTAAAGAAAAAGCAGAACGGCGAAAATTTAATATCCAAACTCTAGGCTTTGGAGATAACGATCTTTGGATAGCGGCTACCGCGATTCACTATAATTTAACTATAGTTTCCACAGACAATGATTTTCGACGTATTCAGCAAGTTTACCCTTTTGCATTAGAGTCTTGGGTTTAAAATGTGTACTCAAATCACAAAATCCTGTACATCCTTAAATCCTGGATATCCTGATTCAGACAAATGTTTAAAATGTGTACTCAAATCCTAAATCCTGTACATCCTCAAATCCTGTAAATCCTGATATGGCTTCGCTATCAGACAAATAAAGACAAAAAAAAGCGGGCTAACCGCTTATTAGAAGGTTAACCCGTTTCACTTTGGGAACGTGCTACAGAAATTGTTACTGCAATACCAACTTAACATTGGCATTTTGCAGACCGCGCTGTTTTACTTCAGCCAAAGTCTTGTTAACGGCATATTTTTGATTAATAGAGTTGATCAACTCGGTCTGGTTGTGCTTCTTAGCAACACCCCATAAGTCAGCAATGAGGTCAAAAGAACCGTCACTGTTACGAGACCAACCTAGATCGTACTCGCCTTCCAATACAGCAACGATGTCGGAACGGAGACGCTGACCATTATAGCCACGAACATCAGCTTCAGTCTTGACGCTGATACCTAAGTCGCGCAAAGAAGACTTGAGAATTTCGGCATCGGTGATCTTGGTACGCAGAGTGCTAAAGTGAGACATTTGGGTTTCCTCCAATAAGAAGATTGATGAGAAAAACGACAACGGTTCTTTTTCAGCGAAGCCGCATTAATTGGGAACGGCTTTTTTCTATCTGTTAGCCTTGTGACTAACCTTTCCCCCCTGACATTTCAGAGGAAAGCTTTTAAAACTCCATGCGCTGATATTCAGCAACAGAGGAGGCTGCGGGTCTAGCACGCTGTCTGGCCCAGTCCCTTAAGGCTGTGACCTGTTCTTGCATCGTTCGTGACAGCGGCAAAGTAGACTTCAATGCAGCAATAATATCTAATTGGGTGAACTCCCGATCTTGGGCGAAGGCTTCATACATAGCCGCCACTATCGCTTGTTCAATTTCTGCCCCGGAAAAGCCATCGGACATTTTTGCTAGTTGTTCTAAATCAAATCTAGCAATTTCCTCCCGGCGTTTAGTCAGGTGAATACCGAAGATATCCTGACGTTCTTCCGGTGTGGGCAGATCCACAAAGAAAATTTCATCAAAGCGACCTTTCCTTAAAAACTCTCCAGGTAGGCGTTCCACGCGGTTAGCAGTCGCCATTACGAAAACTGGAGATTTCTTTTCCTGCATCCAGGTGAGGAAAGAGCCGAAAATTCTGTTTGATGTCCCCCCATCAGAATCGCCAGAACCACCGCTACCCGCAAAGGATTTATCCAACTCGTCGATAAACAGAATCGTGGGGGAAATTGATTCTGCCGTTTTTAGGGCGTTCCGCAGGTTAGCTTCACTTCGACCCACCATTGAGCCGTCGTAGACCCGCCCCATATCTAATCTCAGAATTGGTAAACCCCATAAACGGGAGGTAGTTTTAGCAATGAGCGACTTACCACAACCAGGAACACCGAGAATTAACATTCCTTTTGGTTGGGGCAACCCATACTCTCTCGCCCTTTCGGTAAAGGCGTTAGAGCGTTGGGTGAGCCAAGTTTTTAATTCTTCCAAGCCACCCACAGCATCAATGGTTTCATCCTCTTCGATGTACTCCAAGATACCGTTACGGCGGATGAGTTGTTTTTTCTCGGATAAAACAATATCAACTTCATCTTCCGTCAAGCGCCCAGTTGTTACCTGTGCTTTGCGGTAGACTTTCTCAGCTTCATCTTTAGTTAGACCTAAAGCGGCTCTGAGCAGTTTTTCTCGCGCCTCGGTTGTCAGCCGTCGTCCACGATTTTGCTCTTGATGGGCAGTTAAAACCTTATTTAACTCGGCCATGTCAGGCAATTGAAAATCTAAAACAACAACTTCTTTTTCCAGTTCGATAGGAACTTGTTGCACAGGGGACATCAAAATAATGTTCTTTTGCGTTCCTTTAAAACTAGCGATCGCGTCCCGGAGCGATCTGGTTGTTGCTGGCGCATCAATAAAGGGATGTAAATCTTTAAGAATAAATATACTTGGTTCTTTTTGACGAATAATCCAATCAATCGCTGCTTCGGGAGAGACAGTATTATGTTGAGTGGTATTCCGGGGTTGACCGTACTCGACGATACCGTGAGTTACTGTCCAAATATATACTCGTCTTTGGGGTTTTAAATCTTGGGAGACTTTAAAAATTGACTGCTCTGCCCGCTCTTCCTCGGAGGTCACAAGGTAGATTAAAGGGTATTGAGCTTGAATTAAAATATTGAGCTCTTCTTTCATACTATCGACCTACTTGAGACCTTATAGAGACAGTACCGAATCAAAACTATTGATTAATCATTAATAATTCCTATCTAACAAGGAACTAATTCTTCCTCACCCTTGGGATGGGTTTCATCTTTTTCTCTACCATCAAGAGGTAGATGATCTTGACCGATGACTCCTGGTTGATTGCCTAAGTTCACTAGTTCACCATCACGTAATACAAGTGAAGATTCACAAGTGGGACAGGAATAAACCCGATGAGTTCGCCCATGAGCAGACGCTTCTATCTCTTCCACTAATTCTGAGTTCGTCAGGTAGAAATTGAGCGCACGTTCGGCTAGGTCTGACATCGGTTCCGAGTCAACAGCAGAACGAATTTTAAGTCTTCTGTGAAGTTCCGGTGATAAATATAACGTAACCTTTTGCTTAGTTTGCATACGACTTTCTAGTGGTCTTACCCGGGTATGTATACCACCTTATCGGCTCTTTTCTTAGTTGTCAAGATGGTAAAGCGTTTTAATGGTAATTTTGTTACATTTCTCAATAAAACTAGAGCTAGTACGTGAGATAATAGTGGAAATATGTAATTTATTAAACCTGGGGACTGGTTCGGAAAGGGGTTTCAATTTTGAATTGTTTAATATGGGTGCAGTACAAGTAAAAAAGGCGCTGTGCGCCATTACTTCTGGTGTGGGTATAGGGATGATTGTCTGGGGGTGTAATGCCAATAACCTCCAGGTTCAAGATCCGGCATGGAAGACATATAGAAATAATCGTTATGGTTTTGAGTTTCCTTATCCCCATACTTGGCAGCAACTAGGAAACCCAGACAACAGTGATGGGATTGCTTTAGTTTCACCAAACAAAAAGACCGTAGAAATTCGCTCTTATGCAAGTAAGTCTTTATTAAAATCCTCAAAGGAAAATCCAAAACTAGCCCCTAACTTTCAGACTCATCAAGGGTTTTCTGGGGTACTGGCTGTAGAAGTTGCCCAAAAGGTGACTGTCATAAAATTGACCATTACCCAAGAGCAATTGGAATATCACTGGCAAGGACAAAGCGACAGTAAAGACTTTCAAAATTATTATCGGCTGTTTTACCACATTGCTAAGGAGTATAAAATTAGTCAGTAGTTAGTGGTCAGTGGTTAGGTAAGTGGCAGGAGTTTTTAGAATTTTGCATTTTGCATTTTCTATTCATTTACTTTCTTAGTCAGAATTTAATGATTAAGAAGGGACAGAAACCTGATAGATTGAGCTATCAGCGAGTAAAAACTGGTAAAGATGAAAGTCCTGGTTATTGGTGGTGATGGGTATTGCGGTTGGGCAACCGCGCTTTACCTTTCTAATCGAGGTTACGAAGTTGGAATTTTAGATAGTTTGGTGCGGCGACACTGGGATAATGAACTGGGTGTAGAAACCCTTACCCCAATCGCACCAATTCAGAAACGTCTCCAGCGATGGCAGGATTTGACTAGCAAGTCTATTGATCTGTTTATCGGCGATATTACTAATTACGAGTTTCTGCACAAAGCTTTACACGAGTTCCAACCAACTGCGATCGTGCATTTTGGTGAGCAGCGTTCAGCGCCATTTTCCATGATTGACCGTGAACACGCTGTTCTCACCCAAGTCAATAATGTGGTTGGCACGTTGAACTTGCTGTACATTATGCGGGAAGATTTCCCCGATTGCCATTTGGTGAAATTGGGAACAATGGGTGAGTATGGAACTCCCAACATTGACATTGAAGAAGGATACATCACCATTGAACACAACGGTCGCAAGGATACTTTGCCCTATCCGAAGCAGCCTGGTTCTATGTATCACTTGAGCAAAGTCCATGATAGTCATAATATCCACTTTGCTTGTCGGGTTTGGGGTTTAAGAGCTACAGACTTAAATCAAGGGATAGTTTACGGTGTCTTAACCGAAGAAACGGGAATGGACGAACTGTTAATTAACCGTCTGGATTACGATGGCGTATTTGGTACAGCACTAAACCGCTTCTGTATTCAAGCAACCGTAGGACATCCCCTCACCGTCTACGGTAAAGGTGGACAAACTCGCGGCTTATTGGATATTCGGGATACGGTGCGATGTATTGAATTAGCGATCGCAAATCCTGCCGAACCAGGAGAATTCCGTGTGTTTAACCAATTTACCGAACTATTCAGTGTCGGTGACTTGGCGATGATGGTGAAAAAAGCCGGCAACGCTTTGGGACTAAATGTGGATATTAACCACATAGACAACCCCAGAGTGGAAAAGGAAGAACACTATTTCAACGCGAAAAACACCAAACTCTTGGATTTGGGTTTACAACCGCATCTTCTCTCGGATTCCCTCCTTGATTCGCTATTAAACTTTGCGGTCAAGTATCAGCACCGAGTTGATCACAAACAAATTCTTCCCAAAGTCTCTTGGCATAGAAAATAGGTGACAGTAAAGAAGGCAAGAGTCAAGAGGCAAGAGGCAAAGGTAGATTCATTCTCCCCTGACTTCTGACTCCTGACTCCTGACTTCTGACTTCTGACTCCTGACTCCTGACTCCTAACTCCTTGTTTTTATGCGAATCGCCCTATTTACAGAAACCTTTTTACCCAAAGTTGACGGCATTGTGACACGGTTGCGTCATACAGTTGACCATTTGCAGCGCAGTGGCAATCAAGTCTTGGTATTTGCCCCCGAAGGTGGCATAACTGAACATAAAGGTGCGAAAGTTTACGGAGTTAGTGGCTTTCCCTTACCGCTCTATCCAGAGTTAAAAATGGCACTGCCTCGCCCTGCCATTGGTCATGCTTTAGAAGAGTTTAAACCAGATATTATTCATGTTGTTAATCCCGCCGTTTTAGGACTGTCAGGGATTTTTTATAGTAAAGTTCTCAAAATTCCCTTGGTGGCTTCTTACCATACCCATTTGCCCCAATATCTACAACATTACGGACTGGGAATGTTAGAAGGGTTACTTTGGGAGTTACTTAAAGCTGGTCATAATCAGGCTGAGTTAAATTTGTGTACCTCTACGGCAATGGTAAAGGAACTTTCAGCCCATGGAATTGAAAGATGTGATTTATGGCAACGGGGGGTAGATACAGAATTATTTCATCCTGATTTAGTCAGTGCGGAAATGCGATCGCGCTTATCTCAAAATCATCCAGACAGCCCCTTGTTGTTGTATGTTGGTCGTCTTTCTGCGGAAAAGGAAATCGAACGCATCAAACCCATTTTAGAAGCCATTCCTGATGCCAGATTAGCATTAGTTGGCGATGGCCCCCACCGGCAAACTTTGGAAAAACACTTTGCCGGGACAAACACTTATTTTGTTGGTTATCTGATGGGTAAAGAATTAGGTTCTGCCTTTGCCAGCGCTGATGCCTTTATTTTTCCTTCCCGCACAGAAACCCTCGGATTAGTGCTGCTAGAAGCCATGGCCGCCGGGTGTCCCGTGGTAGCAGCCCGTTCTGGAGGGATTCCGGATATTGTTACAGATGGAGTCAATGGATATCTTTTTAACCCACAAGCCGATATTCAAGAGGCGATTAATGCTACCATACTTCTGTTAAAACAACGACAGGAAATAACTATTATCCGTAAAAATGCCCGGACAGAAGCTGAGAAATGGGGATGGACATCGGCTACGCAACAACTTCAAGATTATTATCAAAAAATCATCTTCAACAGTAGCAGGAGTCAGGAGTCAGGAGTCAGGAGTCAGAAGCGAGAATAAGAGTGCTGGCTTTTTCTCTAAATTTTCCCACCTCATTCAATTGCATAGAGCTATATTACTAAAATCCAAAATCTAACATCTAACATCTAAAATTCCCATGACACTTCCTAATCCCGGTAGCGTCTTGGCTACATTAACCGAACTGACACAAATTAATCGGACTGATGCCTTACTAAGTCGAGTTAAAGACCTTTCTGTTAACGAATTTGTATGTTTACTTGATTTTATTACGGCTGAATTCCAGCAATTTATCAGAGCTATTGATTTAATCAATAATGAAGCTCTAGAAACTATGCTGGAAAAGGTACTAGAAGCTATTACTTTGAAAATTGGTCAAATTCTGCAAGCAGAACACACGGCTATTTTTTTAGTTGACTACGATAAAGGTCAATTATGGTCAAAAGTTCCTCAAGATAATCATCAAAAGTTTCTGGAAATTCGGACTTCTATTAATGTTGGTATTCCTGGTCATGTTGCTGGCACAGGTAACTGTCTGAACATCTCAGAAACTGCGAATCATCCCCTATTTAGCCCAGAGTTGGAGAAACAAATGGGCTATAAAATTCGCAATTTATTATGTATGCCAGTTCTGAGTAGTAAGAACCAAATTGTAGCTGTAGTCCAACTGGCAAATAAAGCTGGAAATATTCCTTTTGATGCGGAAGATGAAGAACGATTTCGGGATTTTGCATCCGCTATTGGCATTATTTTAGAAAGTTGTCAATCTTTCTATGTAGCGGCTCGTCATCAACGGGGAGCAACGGCTTTATTACGAGCTACACAAACTTTAGGGCAAAGTTTAGATTTAGAAGCCACTTTACAAATGGTGATGGAACAAGCCCGGATCTTAATGCAAGCAGATCGTAGCACCCTATTTTTATATCGCAAAGAATTAGATGAACTGTGGACAAAGGTGGAAGATGTTAATAGCAAAAACCTGATAGAAATTCGGATTAGTGCAAATCGGGGGATTGCTGGTTATGTGGCATCAACTGGTACAGCCCTGAATATTACAGATGCCTATACAGATTCTAGGTTTGATTCTTCTATAGATAAAAAAACTGGTTATGTAACTCGGAATATTTTATGTTTACCAGTATTTAATTCTGCTAATGAGTTGATTGGTGTTACCCAATTAATTAATAAACAACAAGGTGGTTTTACCGCTTCAGATGAAGAATTCATGCGGGCTTTTAATATCCAAGCTGGGATTGCTTTGGAAAACGCCCGCTTATTTGAAAGTGTTTTATTAGAAAAACAATATCAAAAAGATATTCTTCAAAGTTTATCTGATGCGGTAATTTCTACAGATATGCTCGGTCAAATTGTGACTATTAATGATGCGGCATTGGAGTTATTAGGTTGTCCAGTCAGAAAGGCTAATAGTAGAAATAATAAACTCCTATGGGAACAAAATTTAATTGGTCGCCCAGTTTGGGATGTGATTCCTATTGAGAATCTGCAAATGCGGCTAGAGGATAGTTTGAAACATGGAGCTAAACATTATGTCCCTGAACAAAGTTTGATTGTAGGGTTATATGAAAAGATCAACAATGAATTAATTTTAGCTATCAGCGATCGCACTAATCCCCATATTTTTATTCCCTGGAATCAATCTCTCACTGCTCAATCTGAGTTACTGAGTGCAGATGTAGTCCAGAAGATAGAACGGAGTATTAATCTCACTGTTAATCCTTTAACGAACCCAGAAGGAGGGTCTCGTGGTGGTTTAGTGGTGCTAGAAGATATCAGTCGAGAAAAACGCATGAAAAGCACTCTATACCGCTATCTGAATCCTCATGTAGCCGAGCAGGTAATGGCTTTGGGACAAGATGCTTTAATGGTTGGTGAACGGAAGGATGTCAGTATTTTGTTTTCTGATATTCGGGGTTATACAACTTTGACAGAAAACCTAGGGGCGGCAGAAGTAGTATCACTCCTAAATCAGTATTTTGAAACAATGGTAGAGGCGGTTTTTAATTATGAAGGGACTTTAGATAAATTTATTGGTGATGCTTTAATGGCGGTATTTGGTGCGCCTCTACCACTTACAGAAAATCACGCTTGGCGAGCGATACAATCAGCGCTGGATATGCGGCAACGATTACGGGAATTTAATCAAAAGCGGATTTTTCACTCTCAGCCACAAATTCGTATTGGGATTGGGATTAGTTCTGGGGAAGTGGTTTCTGGGAATATTGGTTCTCACAAACGCATGGATTATACGGTAATTGGAGATGGGGTAAATTTGAGTTCTCGCCTGGAAGGAGTGACTAAAGAATATGGCTGTGATATTATTCTTAGCGAATTTACTTATAATTTGTGCAGTGATCGACTATGGGTGCGTCAACTAGATAAAATTCGTGTGAAAGGGAAACATCAGGCTGTGAATATTTACGAGTTGATTAGCGATCGCTCTACTCCCCTAAATGCTAACACCCAAGAATTTTTGCACCATTATCATGCTGGACGCAATGCCTATATATTAAGAGATTTTACCCAAGCGCTCACCTGCTTTCAATCCGCTAAAGCTATTTTTCCCCTAGATCAAGCTGTTAATATCCACTTAGAACGTGCCTATAGATACCAGGAAACACCACCACCAAAATCTTGGGATGGTGTGTGGACAATGATCACAAAATAATCAGTTGTCGCCATCAGCAGTTGCAAATTATATTAAAGAATAAAAGAATAGGAAATAGGTTTGAAAGTCTTTTGGTTTTATATTAATTTTATGATACCAACTACTCCCGTTAAGATACAAGGTATATTAACTGCTATTTTGCAATTGCAATACCTATGATCTCCGCTATCATCCATCTTCAGAACCGTTATTTTGTGAAGGTTGTTCACCAATTTTCAGTTGTTTTTTTGAGTGCTTTAACTGCTTCCAAAGAAACTTAATTTGTTCGTAAGCCTCATCTGGTGGGACTTTTCCACCTGTTTCTAAATTACAGATATAGCTAACTCTTTGGGCAAATTCCTGTAAATTTGCGTTGAATACCAAATTTTCTGGTTTAACATGACCATAGTAGCGACCACGGGGATAGAGAAAATCTTCTTTGCTCATCATTTTTTTCTCCATTTACTCAACTGCTCTATATAATTTATATGCTGATGATAGCGCAGCGTGACGGAAGCCATACACTGCTCCTTATTTCCGCTCTTGGTTATCAGAAGATAGATTGGTAATTCTGTATTAATAATTCCTCCACTTTTTCAGAACGGGAGGGATAAGATTATTATCCTGCTGATGGTGTAGCGTTGCATTAGCCTTATGCGAAGCTTCAGAGCAGTCAGTCACTTTTTATTCTTCCCTCATTTACTAACAAAAGATTGTATTAAATTCAACAAGTTATTAATATATTCCTTAAGATAGATTAGTATATTCCTTTTTGCAATACTTTGGAAAAGTTTCTTTTATAGTATACTTTGAAATCAGTATCATAAATTAAACCCAATATTTATACATAATATTTATGGAAATATTCTTGTGATGATTCAGTTCACCAATGACTAATAACTAAAGATAAAATGGTAAAACTGACTGAATCATTACCATCCATTACCGTAAACAGTATCTACTATCATGTCTGTTAATTCTAAACTCTACGAAGGCAAAGCGAAAATTCTCTACGCAACCGAAGATCCAGAAATTTTGTTGGCTGATTTTAAAGATGATGCTACAGCCTTTAATGCTCAAAAACGTGGCAGCATTCAGAATAAAGGGACAATTAACTGTAGTATTTCTAGCCAACTGTTTCAACAATTGGCAATACAGGGGATTCAAACTCATTTCATTGATAGTCCAGCCCCCCATCTAATGCGGGTGAAAGCGGTAAAAATCATCCCCTTAGAAGTAGTGGTGAGAAATATTGCGGCTGGTAGCCTGTGCCAGCAAACTGGGTTAACACTAGGTACTATTTTGTCACAGCCTTTAGTAGAGTTTTATTATAAAAACGATCAATTAGGTGATCCTCTACTGACACTTGATCGCTTATTGCTCCTAGAATTAGCGACAATGGAACAAGTTAAGCAAATTACCCATCTTGCATTGCAAATCAACGAATTTCTGCAAGAGTTTTGGGAAAAATGCCACATTACCCTAGTAGACTTTAAACTTGAATTTGGTGTGGACTCACAACAGCAAATACTGTTAGCAGACGAAATTAGTCCTGATACCTGTCGGTTATGGGACATAGCCGAAACCGATCCTAACCGCAGGATTATGGATAAAGACCGTTTCCGTCGTGACTTAGGAAACGTAGAGAATGCCTACCAGGAGGTTTTACAGAGAGTATTAAAAGTAGTAGAAGACTAAGAAAGTTGGGTAAGTAAATTTTCCAGTGACTAACGACTAATAATTAATGGTGTGTGGTAGTGAAGAAAACTATGATTAAAACAAGTTTAACACCCGGATTAATGGCAATGGTAGCCATTACAGTCCCAATAGCCAGTTCTGTAAGAGTAAATGCCCAAGAAGCTGTACCTCTTGCCCCACAGATAACAGAAGTTGTCACAACCCAGACAAACCAGGTAGAAAAACAGAGTTCTGTTAAAAGTGGCAAGATTGAAAATCAAGCATTTCATCCCCAACCGGTTGCAATAATTCTAGAGCAAGAAGCTGACAAATTTTCTCCGCTGATTAAAGTATTAAAGAGGAAATCCGAATCCATAGATAAAACGGCGGTGGTTGTACCAGAATCTACAGTAGTTCCCACCACAGCAGAAACTTCAGAAGCAACCCCTACCCAGCCTCCTGAGGCTGAATCCCATCAAGAAAATATCCATACCCCAACAGCAGCACTAACATCTGTAGATCCGGTGGCTGTAGTTATGCCCAAACCGAAAATATTGCCGATTACAGCACAAGTTCCCCAGACCGAGTCAAATCAACCTCCTGCGGCTGAATCTAGCCAAGAAAATATCAATACCCCAACAGCAACGCCGACACCAGTTCCCAATCCAGAAACAACGGAATCTCGTGTATTGGTGTCAGAGGTAGTTGTTAAATCAGAGACAGGACAAGTTACCCCCGAACTAGAAACCGAAGTTTATAAAGTAATTCGGACCCAAGCGGGACAGACAACAACCCGTTCCCAACTCCAAGAAGATATTAATGCGATTTTTGGGACTGGGTTTTTCTCCAACGTCCAAGCCTTTCCCGAAGATACGCCCCTGGGTGTCCGGGTGAGTTTTGTTGTTGCCCCCAACCCTATTCTGACCAAAGTAGAATTAGAAGCCAATCCGGGTACAGGTGTAGCGTCTGTACTTCCGGCTCAGACTACAAACGAAATATTTGGTAGTCAGTATGGCAAAATTCTCAACTTGCGGGAATTAAACGAGTCAATCAAGCAATTAACCAAGCGTTATCAAGACCAAGGTTATGTGCTGGCCAACCTAATTGGAGCGCCCAAAGTTGCAGAAAATGGAGTTGTCACCCTACAAGTAGCAGAAGGGGTGGTAGAAACCGTTAAAGTTAGATTCCGCGACAAAGAAGGAGAAGAGGTCAACGATAAGGGAGAACCAATTCGCGGTCGGACAAAAGATTACATCATTACTAGGGAAGTAGAGTTAAAACCTGGGCAGGTATTTAACCGGAACACTGTCCAAAAAGACTTACAAAGGGTTTTTGGACTAGGGTTATTTGAAGATGTGAATGTTTCCCTTGACCCTGGTACTGATGCTAGTAAAGTCAATGTAGTGATGAATGTGGCGGAGCGTAGTAGCGGTTCTATTGCCGCAGGTGCGGGGATTAGTTCTGCCAGTGGTTTATTCGGAACTGTCAGCTATCAACAGCAAAACCTGGGGGGAAGAAACCAAAAATTGGGGACAGAGGTACAGCTAGGAGAACGAGAACTACTATTTGACCTCCGCTTTACTGATCCTTGGATTGCTGGTGATCCTTACCGCACTTCATATACAGCAAATATTTTCCGTCGTCGTTCTATTTCTTTGATTTTTGAAGGTAAAGATCAAAATATTGATACCTTTGATCCTAATAATCTTACGAATACATCTGTACAGGTTAGCCCTCGGATTACCCGGTTAGGTGGTGGTGTGACATTTACCCGTCCCCTTTCCCCTAATCCCTACAAAAATTCAGAATGGCTGGCTTCCGCTGGACTACAGTATCAACGGGTTTCTGGTCGTGATGCTGATGGCAATCTGCGAAAAGAAGGGGCAATATTTGATGACAATGGAAATATCATCAGTGATAAGATTCCTCTAACTCTTTCGCCTTCAGGGGAAGATGATTTATTACTATTCAAGGTGGGCGCACAAAGGGATCTCCGTAATAACTCCCTGCAACCGACAAAAGGTTCTTATCTCAGCTTTGGAGTTGATCAATCTGTACCTATAGGTGAAGGTAGTATTTTTATGACTAGGTTACGGGGTAACTATAGTCACTATCTGCCTGTTAAATTCACTAGTTTTAGCAAAAAACCAGAAACTTTAGCATTTAACATCCAAGGTGGGACAATCTTTGGCGATTTACCTCCCTATGAGGCTTTTACCCTGGGTGGTAGTAACTCAGTTCGGGGTTATGACGAAGGTAGACTAGGCACTGGTAGCAGTTATGTCCAAGCTGCGGTGGAATATCGCTTCCCTGTGTTTTCTGTTGTCAGTGGCGCACTATTTTTTGATTATGGTAGTGACCTGGGAACAAGTACCCAAGCTGCACAATTGTTAAATAAAAAGGGTAATGGCTATGGCTATGGTTTAGGTGTCCGGGTACAATCTCCCCTAGGACCAATTCGCATAGATTACGGTGTCACTGATGAAGGTGATAGTCGCATCAATTTTGGGATTGGGGAAAGATTCTAAATTGGTCAGTTGTCAGTGGTCAGTGGTCAGTTGTCAGTTGTCAGTGGCTAAGGACTTTAATTTCCAGACAAGATTAACCAGGGTTTCTACTTAAAACGGGATATGAGCAATACTAACCACAATATCTGGATTGTTAATCTATGCAACAACATACTTTAGCTGGGGAAATTACTCAGGCTGGTGTGGGGTTGCATAGTGGTGTTAATACTCAGGTGCGAATATTACCTGCACCAGCGGGAAGTAACCGCTTTTTTGTGCGGGTAGATTTACCGAATTCACCGATTATTCCTGCTCAAGTTGCGGCTGTCAGTCAGACTATGCTTTCTACTCAATTGGGTAAGGGTGAAACCTGCGTTCGCACTGTAGAGCATTTATTGGCAGCTTTGGCGGCTATGGGGGTGGATAATGCCAGAATTGAAATTGATGGCCCGGAAGTACCGCTTTTAGATGGTTCGGCTCATATTTGGTGTGAAAGGATTGCTGAAGTCGGTTTAGTCCCCCAAATAGCTAATAATTCAACCACACCTCTAATTATTACCGAACCGATCTGGATTTATGAATGTGATGCGTTTGTTTGCGCCCTACCTGCACCGGAAACCCGATTTAGCTATGGGATAGATTTTAATTTGGCGGCCATTGGTAATCAATGGCATAGTTGGTTATTAATGACAAGTTTAGAAAACTCTTCTGCTGACTTTGCTTCAGAAATTGCCCCCGCGCGGACTTTTGGTTTACAGCATCAAATCGAACATCTGCAAAAGTCGGGATTAATTAAAGGTGGTAGTTTGGATAATGCCCTAGTTTGTGGGGTGGAAGGTTGGCTAAATCCGCCATTAAGATTTCTAAATGAGCCAGTCCGTCATAAAATCTTGGATCTAGTCGGAGATTTGAGTTTACTGGGAACTTTTCCGATAGCTCATTTTTTGGCGTACAAAGCTAGTCATAATTTACACATTCAACTAGCACGGAAAATTTTAGAACTGCTCTAAAATTCCCAAATTTACCTATCCAGTGTTTAATCATTCAAAGAACTTACCGCTAATGTCCACTATTACCGAACCTAATTCTCAGGAAGTGAATACATCGAGTGAAGATAATGTCAACACACAGACAATTAAAACTACCTTTAGTATTGAGGAAATTCAGGAACTCTTACCCCATCGTTATCCATTTTTACTGGTAGATCGAATTATTGACTATGTACCTGGCAAAAAAGCCGTAGGTATAAAAAATGTTACCTTTAATGAACCCCAATTTCAAGGGCATTTTCCAGGGCGATCGCTGATGCCAGGTGTGCTAATTATTGAAGCAATGGCACAGGTTGGGGGCATTGTCATGACGCAAATGCCCGACTCCCAGGGAGGACTATTTGTATTCGCTGGCATTGATAAAGTCCGTTTCCGTCGGCAAATTGTTCCCGGAGATCAACTGGTAATGACGGTGGAACTGTTGTGGGTGAAGCAGCGTCGTTTCGGGAAAATGAAAGGACGAGCAGAAGTTGATGGACAATTAGCTGCTGAAGGAGAACTAATGTTTTCTTTGATTAGTTAAAAGTTATTATACCATAACAGGATTTTAGATTTTCGCCCTCACACATAACTGACTTTGCCCGACACGTTTCTTAATTGAATAAATTAGCAACTAGCACTTAGTTTTGGAGATTCACCTTTGAAAACACTTATTCATCCAACTGCTGTCATCCATCCTAATGCGGAACTCCACTCAACAGTGCAAGTCGGCGCTTATGCTGTGATTGGAGCGAATGTTAGAGTTGGTGCAGACACTGTAATTGGCGCTCACGTTGTCCTAGAGGGACCTTGTGACATTGGCACAGGAAATCAGATTTTCCCCGGTGCAGCTATCGGTATGCAACCCCAGGATCTCAAGTACGTGGGAGAACCGACTTGGGTAAAAATTGGTAACAATAATTCTATCCGTGAATACGTAACGATTAACCGCGCTACTGGCAGAGGTGAAGCAACGGTAATTGGTAATGGTAATTTATTAATGGCTTATGTTCACGTAGGTCATAACTGTGTGCTTGAAGATTCTGTTATTATTGCTAACTCTGTAGCATTGGCGGGTCATGTACATATTGAGTCACGAGCTAGACTCAGTGGCGTTTTAGGTGTACATCAATTTGTTCACATAGGAACTATGTCTATGGTGGGCGGAATGACACGCATTGATCGAGATGTACCCCCTTATATGTTAGTGGAAGGAAATCCTGCGAAAGTGCGATCGCTCAATTTGGTAGGATTAAAACGTTCGGAAATGGCTGCTAGTGATTTCCAATTAATTAAAAAAGCTTTCCGTCTTCTCTATCGTTCTGAATTCTTGTTCAAAGATGCTTTACAAGAGTTGGAAAATTTAGGAGATACAGAACAATTAAAACATCTTCGCCGTTTCTTGCTACTTTCCCAAATGCCAGGAAGACGTGGTTTAATTCCCGGAAAAGGCAAACAAGCCGTCCACAATGAATCGTAATTTATGAATAATGAATGGTGAATCGCAAATATTTGAATTCTTATTTTCAAGACATTCATCATTCATTTGCTTTAGGGAATAGGAAAGGAACTAAAAAATTTAAAATGCGAATATTTATTAGCACTGGCGAAGTTTCTGGAGATTTACAGGGTTCGCTATTAATTGCAGCACTGCAACGTCAAGCTGTCGCTGCGGGTTTGACATTAGAAATTATCGCCTTGGGTGGGGATAAAATGGCGGAAGCTGGGGCGAAAATTTTGGGAAATACCAGCGGTATTGGTTCTATGGGTTTGATTGAATCTTTGCCCTATGTTATCCCTACTTTAAGAGTACAACGCCAAGCGATCGCCTACTTAAAGAAAAATCCCCCTGATTTAGTAGTCCTAATTGACTATATGGGGCCAAATCTGGGAATTGGTACATTCATGAGGGAAAACTTACCTGATGTACCTGTAGCCTATTATATCGCTCCCCAAGAGTGGGTATGGTCAATGAGTTTTCAGAATACCAACCGGATTGTTGGTTTTACAGATAAACTATTAGCAATTTTCCCCGAAGAAGCGCGATATTATCAGCAAAATGGGGCAAATGTTTGCTGGGTGGGACATCCTTTAATTGATAGAATGGCAAATGCACCAAGTCGAGAAATTGCCAGAGAGAAATTAGGAATTAAAGCCGAAGAAATAGCAATTGCGCTTTTACCAGCTTCCCGTCATCAAGAATTAAAATATCTATTACCAGTGATTTTTCAAGCTGCCCAAAATATTCAATCTAAATTACCAAATGTACATTTCTGGATTCCTCTATCTTTGGAAACATTTAGAGAACCAATTACAGCAGCAATTAAAGAATATGGTTTAAATGCCACAGTAGTATTAGGTCAACAACGAGAAATTTTTGCTGCGGCTGATTTTGCTATTACTAAATCGGGAACTGTGAATTTAGAACTAGCATTATTAAATGTCCCCCAAGTTGTAGTTTATCGTCTTCATCCCATTACTGCTTGGATTGCGCGTCATATTCTTAAAGGTTCAATTCCCTTTGCTTCTCCAGTCAATTTAGTTGTTATGCGGGAAATTGTTCCAGAATTTTTACAGGAACAAGCTACAGCCGAGAATATTACCCAAGCAGCAATGGAATTACTAATTAATTCTCAACATAAACAACAAACTTTAACAGATTACCAAGAAATGCGCCATTGTTTGGGAGAATCAGGAGTATGTGACCGCACTGCAAAAGAAATATTAGAGATGAAAAAGTAGATATTCGTAAAAATGGCAAAAAAACGACCAATTGCAGTTGATTTATTTGCAGGTGCAGGAGGAATGACTTTAGGCTTTGAACAAGCTGGTTTTGATGTCCTTGCATCTGTGGAAATAGATCCAATTCATTGTGCAATTCATAAATTTAACTTTCCCTTTTGGACGGTGTTATGTAAAAGTGTGGAAGAGACAACAGGGAAGGAAATTAGGAATAGTTCTAAAATAGCTAATCAAGAAATTGATGTGGTTTTTGGTGGTCCACCCTGTCAAGGTTTCTCATTAATGGGAAAACGCTCTTTTGATGATCCGAGAAATTCTTTAGTTTTCCATTTTATTAGATTGGTTGTAGAATTACAACCCAAGTTTTTTGTATTAGAAAATGTCAAAGGAATGACAGTCGGGAAACACAAAGAATTTATTGCTGAAATCATCAGTCAATTTTCCGAAAGTGGTTATCAAGTTGATGCAAATTATCAGGTTTTAAATGCAGCTAATTATGGAGTACCACAAAATCGGGAAAGGTTATTTTTACTAGGTGCGCGGGAAAATATCGAATTACCGAAATACCCAGAAAAAATTACATTCCCTAATCAAACATCTCCCACAGTTTGGGACGCATTGCAAGATTTACCAGAAATAGAAAACTATCCAGAATTATATCAACAAGATTGGATATTAAGCGAATTTGGTAAACCTAGTGATTATGCTAAAAAACTGCGTAATCTTGTAACTGCAAAAAATAACTATTCCTATAAACGTCAATATGATCTGAATTTACTAACATCAAGTTTAAGAACTAAACATTCACCAGAATCTATGGATAGATTTGCATCTACACCTCATGGTAAAATTGAATCAATTAGTCGTTTTCATAAACTTGATCCTGATGGTTTATGCAATACGTTAAGAGCCGGAACACCTAGTAATAAAGGTGCATTTACTTCTCCTCGTCCCATACATCCTTTTATCCCCAGATGTATTACTGTGAGGGAAGCTGCGCGGTTACATTCCTATCCTGATTGGTTTAGATTTCATCCGACAAAATGGCATGGTTTTCGACAAATTGGTAATTCTGTTCCTCCGCTTTTAGCGCAAGCAGTCGCAGAGGAAATTATTAAAGTTTTAGATATCAAATCTTCTGATAGTGCAAAAGTGACGAAAACCATACCTCAAGGTATTAAAGATTTAGGGGATATTAGTTTATTAACACTTGATATGTCAGCAGCAGCAAAATATTTTGGAGTGAACCCTCATGTTATAGAACCAAGAACTAGAAAAAAATAAATTTTTAGTATTTAGCTAATACAGCAAATTATTTAGTAACAAGGAATTACCATGACGAAAGAAGGTTTATATAACTCTGTTATTACTGGAATTTTTCAACGCTATCACCAAACAGGATTAGAGTATTTTGAATTTAACCGTAATGAACTTCCAGAAATTGCTAAAGAGTTGGGTATTCAATCTGCAAAAAATTTAGGAGATATTCTTTATGCTTTTAGATTTAGAAAACCACTACCTAAAGTTATTACAGATACTGCTCCTACAGGTTTAGAGTGGATTATTGAATTAAATGGTACGGGTAATTATTGTTTTAGACTTGTGAAAATTAATCGCATTATACCTAACCTAAACTTAATACCAATTAAAATACCTGATGCTACACCTGAAATTATTAATCAATATATGTCAGGTGATGAACAAGCTCTTTTAACTAAAATCCGTTACAATCGTCTAATAGATATATTTCTTAGTGTGACAGCATACTCCTTACAAAATCACCTGAGAACTAATGTTAAGGGTATTGGACAAATAGAAATAGATGAAGTTTATGTAAGTGTTAATAGTAATGGTATGCAATTTATAGTACCTGTTCAAGCGAAAGCAGGTAATGATCAAATTTCTATAGTACAAACAAAACAAGATATTAGTTACTGTTTTGAAAAATTTCCCAATTTAATTTGTCGTTCTATATCAGCACAGTTCATGAAAAATGCTCTCATTGCTATGTTTGAATTGACAATATATGAAGGTGAGGTAAGAATTGTACAGGAAAAACATTACAAGTTTGTTCCAGCAGATCAAATTTCTGAAACTGATTTACAAAATTATAGGAATTATACATGATCAAGATTTATATTCAATATTAAATTTGTTGAATTTCATAATCAAAAGAATGGATAATAAATATTTCCTGGACATATCCTTATCCTCTGAGTAGCAATTAACTATGACATTTATATTGCATAAAGTTGAAAAGTCTCCTCTCATTTTATCTGCTGAAATTCCTGATTCTTTACGTTTAGTCATAGAGAGAATTCAGGGATATTCTTATGCAGAATTATATGAAGAAAAAGACATTCAGGGAATAGGTTTAGAAGATTCTTTAATTACAGTATTTGATGCAATAGAAAAAGAAAAAAATAGTTTAGATATAAGTTATTGCTATTTTTTTATGGCTATAGTTATGGGAATTGCTGTGCAACCAACGATTAAAACTTATTTACCTCGTGAGACAATAACTGGTAATATACTTCAGTATCTTTTTCAGAATTTGATATATTCTCAAGATAATTATCAGCCAAATTTTAACATTTCATTTCAAGATTATCAGAAGAAGTTGGGACAATATCAGGCTTTGGATGAAGCTGTTGATGTTTTTGAGAATATGCTGCAAGTGCTAGAATCTGTGAAAACTAGAGAAGCCATATTAAATATTTTAGATGATTGCTTCCAGGGTTATGCTATTTTTCCAGGATCACAAGGTAGACGGGAACTTTTTGATTGGTGGTTATTAGATGTTGTTCCATCTGTTTTTTGTGGACGTTTACCTAAAAATATTCATACTTTAAAAGGAATTGATAAAATGACTCAACATATTAAGAAAATACGGAATTGTTTTTGGAACGTAATTGGAAATAATCAGTCTCAAAGAAATACAGATTTGGAAAAACAAAATTTGTTGTTGAGATTTTTGGCTCAATAGTTTCTGATAAATAGTAGTATTATAATACTAATATTTATCCCCAAACAATTTCCATATTTAAAATAAATCCTGGTAAAATATCTTCCCCTGATAATTCTTGAGGAAATTCTAATATTTCTACTGGTTTACCAAGACGATAAATTTCCACTTGACGCATTTTCCGATTAATTAACCAACCTAATTTAACTTCATTATTGATATACTCCTGCATTTTTGCTCGTGTTTCCTGCAAACTATCACTGGGTGACATTAATTCTAAAACAAAATCTGGGGCAATTGGTGAAAACTTTTCTTGTTCTGCTGGTGTAAGTTTATCCCATCTCTCCTTTTTTATCCAAGCAACATCAGGAGAACGATTTGCACCATTGGGAAGTTTAAAACAGGTAGAAGAATCGAAACAAGCTCCTAATTTAGTTTGACGATTCCAAATAGCAAAATCCGTTGCAATTTCAGCGTTTTTATTTCCTGTTATTCCTCCTGTAGGTGATATTATCAATAATTTTCCGTCTGCATTGCGTTCAAATTTGACTTCAGGATTTTCTCGACAGAGTTGATAAAATTGGTTATCAGTAAGTTGGATAATGGGGTTTAAATTGACGGTGATAGCTGTCATGATGAATCTCCTTGAGGATGATATCAACTTTAACTACAATTATAGAAGAAATTTCATTTTAACGCTTCCTTTAACAAATCCCGATGTAAAAAAGCCTCATTGACTAAAGATTGAATTTTATTAGGTGACAAAGATTCACCATGATCATAATAATCAATCCAAGTTTTACTAATTAAATCTACATCATCTGGTAAATCTTTTAAATCCCAACCAGGTATTTCTAAATCTTCCATTAATCGGTTGACCTTTGGATCATAACTCAATGCAAAACAACGAGAACCTTCACTTGCTGCCATAATTAAACTATGTAAGCGCATTCCTATGGACATTTCCACACCACGAAACACACCTTTTAAAACTTGTGGATCTTCGGAACAAATAACTCTACTCACATCTTTTAATTGAGTATGAATTTTTTCCGCAATTCCTATATCTTCACTTTTTTGAAATGGCAATAATAAAATAAAAGCTTGGGTTTCCTTCTGCAAATTAACTAAAGCCTGAGTTAAAATTTCTAACCGCTTTTCTGTTAATTGAGGATGATTTCTTAAAGTCACCGCAATTCTGGGTTTTGGTAAATCTACTAATTCCGGGACTGGTTTCGATTCTAACGCCCAAACTGGGTCAGGGGCAAGGATATGCGGTATACTCCAATCTGATAATAACCGAGAACTAGAGCGATCGCGCACACTCACTTGAGTACAACCTGCAAAATTCCCCTTTGCTAAAAACCGAGTTGGGGAATGCAGCAAAGGACCGATACCCTGTCCCCAAGCCACAGTTTTCAAACCCATAACTTGAGCTAAAGCCATTAATCCGCCATAATAAAAAGGGCTAATCAGACTGGTAGCATCTTGAATTAAACTACCACCACCCCAAACAAAAGCATCACAAGAACGCAAAGCCTTGATAACCTGTAAAAACGCCATCCGGTTGTAACATTCCACACCATAATGGCGATGAGTTTCTTCAGGATTTCCAGAAAGCACCACAGGAGTAACATCAAGTGGTAACATTTGCAGAAGTGTGGCTAACAAAGCTTCATCACCACCATTACCTTTACCGTAATACCCAGACAATAAAACCCGCATTTTCCCCATTTTGAATTTTAGATTTTAGATTTTAGACTTCGGCTTCGCTCAGTCGAACGATTTTGGATTACCAAGTTTTTTTAAACTAGTTATCTACCACTGACAACTGACAACTGACAACTGACTATTAATTATGCACGCCCTTTCAATTCCCACCTGGATAATTCATATTTCTAGCGTCATTGAGTGGATAGCCGCGATTTGGCTAATTTGGATATACGGTGAACTTACAGAAAATCGGAGTTGGTGGGGATTATCCTTTGCTATGCTACCAGCTTTAATCAGTGCAATGTGTGCTTGCACTTGGCATTATTTCGACAATTCTGAATCATTAGAATGGTTAGTCACCTTGCAAGCTACCATGACATTAGTTGGTAACTTTACCCTTTGGGCAGCAGCTTATGTAATTTGGCGTTCTACCAAGTCTGCAAGCACCATTGAAGCACAATCCATCAAATCAGAACAATGATATCAAAAGAAACCCTCTTTGCCCTTTCTCTGTTTCCCTACTTGGGTTTCTTGTGGTTTATTAGCCGCAGTCCACAAATGCCACGTTTAGCCCTATATGGATTTTACGGTACATTGGTATTTGTCGCCATCACCATTCCCGCCGCCATTTACGCCAAAATGCAGTACGGAGAACAACTAGCCAATGTAGACTGGTTACATGGCAGCGCAGAAGTCTTTTTAACCCTTGCCAACATCTTACTAGTCCTAGGTTTTCGCCAAGCAGTACAAGAATTAAAAAGCAAAAATTAAACTCCGTCCTTCTCCTCTGTGCCTCTGCGCCTCCGCGTGAGAAAAAAAATTATTGTTTATCAGGAAAAAATAAATGGAAGTAATACCCGCAATTGATTTACTAGAAGGTCGCTGCGTGCGACTATACAAAGGAGATTACGCACAATCCCAAGTATTCAGCGAGAACCCCCTGGAAGTTGCGAAAATGTGGGCAGACCAAGGCGCAACAAGACTACATTTAGTTGATTTAGACGGTGCGAAAGCTGGTAAAATAGTTAATTTAGCAGCAATTGAAGCCATTAGAAATAATCTTGATATACCCATTGAAGTTGGCGGAGGATTACGCGATCGCTCAAGTGTGCAACAATTATTTAACCTAGGTGTAGATTGGGCAATTCTTGGAACTGTTGCCGTCGAACAACCCCAACTAGTCCAAGAACTTTGTCAAGAATTTCCCGCAAAGATTATTATTGGTATAGATGCCCGCAACGGCTTAGTTGCAACTCGTGGTTGGTTAGAAACATCAACAGTATTAGCCACCCAACTAGCGACACAAATGCAAGAATTAGGTGCAGCAGCCATCATTTACACTGATATCAACCGTGACGGGACGTTAGAAGGACCCAATTTAGACGCATTACGAGAACTTGCTGCGGCAATTTCCATACCCGTAATTGCTTCCGGTGGTGTAAGTTCTGTCACCGACTTATTAAGTTTATTAGCCTTAGAACCCCAAGGTGTAACAGGTGTGATAGTTGGTAAAGCCTTGTATACCGGTGATATTATCCTCAAAGAAGGATTACAAGCCATTGGACCAGGAAGACTACAAGATATTCCTCCCAATTTAGACTTTTCTAGCTTTGCTTAAAATCAATTTAACCTAAATTTTGGTGGGTATAGCTGCAATAAAACGACAGCGAAACCCGTCATTATTCTCTGGTATTAACTTTTGTTTCTTCCGTCTAAACCTTTCTGAACCCAATTTAAACATTCATAAGGTGATGAAAATAATTTGGGGGCAGCAATATTAGTTAATGATTCTGGTGCATAATGGTCGTAATAACATCTAGCATTTTTTTGATAAACAATAATCAGATTATGACGGTAAATATAGCGTGATTTAAAAAAATCACCTTGACTCACAAAGTCTATATTTACATCAATATGTTCTTTAGCAATATCAAGAATACTGATAATACTATTATCATACATTGTTGCTGGATTTTCTGAAGCGTGAAAACGGCTTTTATGTCCAACTTCCGCTAATAACTTATATGAATAAATTTCATAATCATCAACTTTACCAAAAACAAAAGGAATAATTAGATATCCTTTATATGAGACAGAACTTTCATAAAGAAGACGATTCATGTAAATTTCCTGGGAAATTAATTATTGTCAATAAATCATCTTACTCTATTCCCAGGAAGAGATGGAAATACTACGTCACTGCACACCCGATATAAAAGTTTACAAAATAAATCGCTTCAATATGTTCTATTCAATTGTATAAGCTGGTAAAAAAAGATTGATTCTTGCTAGGATGGTATCAGGATTATACTTACTCAATAAATTAGTGATTTTATGCCAAGAAAAGACCAGGGTTGGGTGACGTTTCAAACATCTGAAGAAGAACGCAAGATTTTAGAGGAGTTTTGTCAAAACTCCCAACGGACTAAAACCGAGATTCTGCGGGAATTAGTCCGGGGACTTAATAAATATTCATCATTGTCAACTCCACAGGAACAAGCCGAAACTAAGAAACCTGAATTTGAAATTGTTAGTCCGAAAAAAGCATTAAAAGTAAGTTCGCGTAATGTTCTCAAAGGAATTGTGAAACGAGTAACGACAGGAAGTGTGAATACCGAAGTAACTCTAGAAATTGTTCACAAAGTTGAGTTAACTTCCATGATTACTAGAGTTTCCGCTGAAGAGTTAGAATTGTTTGAAGGAACAGAAGCTTATGCTGTGATTAAATCTAATGATATTGTCATTGCTAAAGATTAGAAAGACTATTTTTGGAACTTAGATTCCCGAATTCTTTAATAATTCGGGAATCTTTTTGTTCACTAAGCTTCGACTTTTACGCCTTTCCAGAAAGCAACATAACCTTCTATATTTTTGGCTTTTTCCTTAGTGCTAGGATAGTACCAAGCTGCATCTTTATTAACTTGTCCATTAACTTCAACACTGTAGTAACTAGCAACTCCTTTCCAGGGACAAGTGCTGTGAGTGCTGCTGTCTGTAAAGTATTGCTTGTTAATAGCGTCAGCGGGGAAATAATGATTTCCTTCGACAACTACGGTATTATCGCTTTCGGCTAAAACTGTACCGTTCCAAATTGCTTTCATGCTGTGAGTTTCAAAAAAGTTAACAATTTATATTGTGACATTTAAGATGACTATTTATTTACGTGATATACTGAAATCTAGTAAACTTTTTGCAAACCAGCAATCACAAGTATCGAAATAAATTTTAGTCCAACTTATTTATAGTAAATTTATGCAACCGGGAGATTTTGCCACAACCGCGATTGATAACTGGGATTTCTTCTTACCCAAAAATCATAAAAATCAACCTATAGAAACTCAACAATACCGCATTTTTGAACCCCAATGGAAACAAACAATATTGTCGTGGTTTGGCCGCGAGAATGTACCCAAAGAGGAAAAAGAGGCATTTATTCAAGCTCTGGTTAATTTTGAAGATGGTTGTGTACAATATGAAGGTAAAGGTTTTTATGGCTATCGATCCTATTTTTTAGCCGCTGCGGCAATTACTAAATTTAAAGACTGTGAAAAAGCTGATAAAATAGTCCAACAACTTGTTAATTGGAAATTAGATTATTATCGTTTTAACAGTATTGAAGAACAAGTCACGATAGCATTGCAAGAAACAGAACGCACAAAAGCTATGGATGCTTTAGTGCAACTAATAAATACATTACAACAGAATTTTACCCTTTTCATTGCAATTACAAGCTTAGAGAAAATAGGCGCTGGTAATGAAACCGCTATTTCTGCTTTAATACAACTTTTAGATACATCGGATGACAAAGACATCCGTAGACGAGTGGTGAAAAGCCTAGGAAAATTAGGGTCTGGCGATGAAAAAGCCATATCTGCTTTAGTGAACATTATTAACACATCGGAGCATGATGATATCCGTAAGCAAGCGATCGCTAGTTTAGGAGAAATAGGCTCTGGAAATGAACAGGCTATTTCCGCATTAGTCCAACTATTGAATACATCAGAAAATGAATCAATTTGTTGGCAAGTGGCTGAAAGCCTTGGAAAAATAGGTATTGACAATGAAACAGCTATAGATGCTTTAGTAGAATTACTAGATACATCAAGAAATAAATATACTCGTTTGCTGGCAGGTTACAGATTGGGAAAAGTAGATAATGAGCATGAAAAAGCGATTATTTTACGAGCAACTAAGAAACCAGAAAAAATAGAAACTGACAACGAAAAAGCGATATCTGATTTAATCCAACTTTTAGCGACATCAGAAGACGAAGACACTCTTAGTCAAGCAGTTTATAGATTAGGAGAAATAGGTACAGGGGATGAAAAAGCCATCGCTGCTTTATTGCAACTCCTAAATACATCCGAAAATGAATCTATGCGTATACAAGTAGCTGAAAGCTTAGGTAATATAGATACTGGTAATGAAAAAGCCATTTCTGCCTTATTACAACTCATAGATACATCAGAAAATGATGAAATTATTGTCTACGCGATAGAAAGCTTAGGAAACATAGGTATGAATAATGAAAAAGCCATTTCTGCTTTAGTGCAACTTCTGGATAAATCACAGAATGAGTACACTCATAAACTAGCCGCTAAAAGCTTAGGAAAGATAGTCACTAGCAATAAAGATATATCTTTGGTGGTGCAAGCCTTACGTCGCTATAAATTAGATAGTGAAGACTATGATTTGATTTGGAATTGCGCCCAAAATATGCCCTATCCAGAATTTTATCAAGCTTGGCATCATTCTTGATTTCTTAAGGGACTTCCAAGAAATAAATTATCCCGATTAACGAACCGCAGAGACGCAGAGGACACAGAGGAATAAGAGTTTGAGAGATTTTTGCGTTAGGTGGTTGAGTATTTTTTTTATTTGGAAGTCTCTAAAAACATTTTCCACTTTTCTGTTTGCTGGTTTATATTCTCACGCCCATAATTTTTGCTATCTTATCCACATCTACTAACCCTTGACGTTCTAATTCATAAGCAATAAAGGGATATCTTCTTTTTAAATAGTCGAAGGGATACACTTGGTTACAATAGTCTATTAGCTTATCTGAACGCCCCAATTTCCACGTTTCTTCATTAAGTTTTAGTTCTTTAATTGTATAAACTACTCTTTCTTTTAGTGGTTCTAAAAGATTAGAATTAGGTTTAATAAGCATAGAAGGAAAATCAAGAATAAAACTATCAGTCGGTAAGAAAAAAGGATCTATAATCTCTTTTTTTATTCCTTTATTAGTGTTAATTTTTGAGCAAATAAGGCGGAAATTATCCCATTCATAGGCTAGTTCAGGTTTAACCGTTTTAGGAATAAAATGATCAACTGCTGGGCTACCTGTGTCATAAGGAATCCATTGTGCTGAATATGCACAAATATGATTACAAGCATCATATAAATCACGCAATGATCTCCGCCAATAATCACGGTTTTTCCAATCTTTTGTTTTAGGATTAGGAACTTTACTTAAAAAATCTTTACCTTCTTTTCTAACTTTTTTATCAAAATCATCAGGTTCAGGTTGGGGTTTAATAGGAATCACAAATGTACTCCATGCTGTTCTGCAAAATAAACCCACCTTGGCCAAAATCTATCATCTTCTGATAAATACCTTGCCAAATCATTTGATACTCTTGCCACATCTTCTGAATTTGGATTATCTGATAATTGTAAAACTTTCGCTGCTTCTATAGCCTTTTCTGCTTCCAAAGAACGCGCATGACGCAATTTAAAAACATCAGACATTAACCAAGAATCTACCACACCTTGACGAATAAAAGGAAGTTCTTCAATTTGGACTTCATTCCCTAATAAATCGCTTTTCACCAGTTCTAGACTAAATAGCTTATCAACTCTTTGATCAAATCTAGGTTCTACAGATGCCATAACTAAAGGAGAATGAGTAGCAACCATAATTTGCACTTGTAAATCAGATGCTAAATCATCTCTCACATCTAACAAAGCAGGTAAAATAGCCCTTTGCCATTGGGGGTGAAGATGTGCTTCTAATTCATCTACTAAAATAACCATTCTCTTCTGTGGTTCTATGCGGATAAGTTTTGATTGTATTTTATGTTCTTCATACGCCCAAACTATCAAATAAGCCATTGTAATTATCCTCTGTACCCCTGCGGAAGCATGAATAATGGGAACAGTTCCATAAGGATGTTCTATAGTGGGAATTTCTCTAGCATCATAAGGAAGTCTGACAGGTTCTCCCGGTTTCAAAATTCCTAAATCTCCTTCTTCGGGAGGTGATAAACGTTCTAATACTTTTTCTAAAGTGTCAAATGGATATTTATCTGGTCTACTTTGCCATTGAATCCAATCTTGTAATAATCCATTAATAAAAGTATTGCCATTTTCATCTTTTTGACCATTCCATAACTCATCTTTTGTAAACACAAAAGGAAGTGGTTTTTTCTCAATATTTCTAATACGAGATGAAGATGATAAATATTGTTTTGCTGTGTCCCATACGGCAAAAGAACCATCTACTCTGGCATAAATTAAAAGACCTGGAATAGTTGAGCGATTTTTAATTTCATTCCATCTTTGAAGCTGCCAATCATAGGAAATACTCTCTGTATCAGATTCAGAATCTCCAGAAATTTCAAATGTAATTACAGGTTCATCTTCACTTGCAGTTTGCGTTGGATATGCTGGTAAATTTGCCCATTGTCCAGTTAAAGCCCACCAAGCACATTCTAGTAAAAAAGTTTTACCAAATCCATTATCACCTGTGATTAAACTCAGTCGTTCTGCTGGTTCAAAACAAAGTTTTTTTGCAGATCCTACACCTTGTATTTCTAAATAAGTTAAAGCCCCTTCTTCAGGTAAAATATCTGGAGGTTTACCAATAACAGTTTTTAATTCTTCCCAAGACACTACTTGATCTTGAAAAATCTGGTTGATATTGATATTTTCTGGGATGGAAATATCAAATAATTGATTAATTTCTTCCTCATTTAACAAAAAATCATTTTTGAAATGTTCAATAATATCTTCTGATGTTGTTTCAGATGACCATTCTTTTTCACGATATATCCAGACGGCTAAATGGAAAATAGGAATTACTTGATTATGATTATTACATAAACAAGATTTCAAAATTTCAATGTAGTTATCTTTCCAACCCCAGCTATCTTCATCTATTTTTTGAATTAATGCTTCTATAAATAGATTTTTACTAAAATCTTCAATAATAAACTTTACATATTTATTAAGTTTCATCCATCTTCTTTGTCTTCTCAACACATGAGAACATCTATAATAAAATTCTGATTCCTTACAGGGTTTATAGTAACTTTCTAAAAAATCTTTAATTTCTAAATGTAGAGAGATTTCGATAGTATTACCTACTGGTAATTGTAATTGCTTAAATTTCAAAAAAATAATTCCCCAAAGAGAATTTACATTGTTCAAATATTTAAGAGACTCTCTAATTTGGTCAATACTAATAAACATGAGTTTATCCTGTTCACTTTTTTAAGTTAATCTGAATACATTACAGGTTAAATTCTTTCACTAAATAGCAAAATACAAAACCCTTAATTTTTAATTAGTCCACCTTCGCGGACTTTGTTTGTGTAGTAGCGACTTCTAGTCGCCGAAAACTTTTCAAACAACTTAGTTTTACCAAAATTACTCAAACCAATCTTCACCTCCCGGTAATTGTGATAAATAATTATCAATCATCTTTGCTAACTCTTTAGGTTGATATTCATAAGTTAACAACAAAAGATTTTGAGCAAAATCAATTAATTCTTTTTCTTGTAATCTTTGAGAAACTTGACTTGGTTTTAACGTTCCGCCAAAAATCTCCGCACTAGCGGGACGAATTGCCATTTCTACTGCTTCTGCTAAATATTCACCCCATTCATCAGATTTAATATAATAGGATTTTTGATTATCTTTAATATTCAATTTCGCAATTTGAATCACAGAATCAGAAATTGAAGCAATCCAAGAATTAGTTAAACGCTGTTCAATTTGATTTTTAATCAGATGAATAACCAACCTAACTAAAAAAGCTTCTATTTTTCGCAAAGTTCCCTGTTTACTTATATCCTCCAAATCATCAACAATTGCCAAAGCATCATCATAACGCCCTTCTAATATAGTTTGTCTTAACTCCATTAATTCTTGCGTCATAGTTATTTCCTATAATTAGTAATTGGTGATAAAACTCTTATCCTCATTCTGTTCATCCTCAAATCCTGATATGACTATACCACGCTACCCTCTCAGACAATTTCCCTCCATCTTGTGTCTATAATTATAACTACTATCCCTCTACCAATTCCCCAACGTGCGTTAAAATTCTAATATCTTCATCACAACTCAGACACGCAGCAGCCATCTACCATGCTTCAGTACCCCCACCTAGAAAAAGCCTTAAAACATCATTTTGGTTATGATCAATTTCGCCCTGGACAAAGGCAAATTATCGAAGATGCGTTAGCAAATCGTGATTTAATGGTAATCATGCCCACAGGTGGGGGTAAATCTCTGTGCTTTCAATTACCGGCACTTTTGAAACCAGGTTTAACAGTGGTAGTATCACCGTTGATAGCCTTAATGCAAGATCAAGTAGAAGCACTACGAACTAATAATATTTCTGCCACATTTCTTAATAGTAGCCTCAACGCCTATAAAGTTCGCTCCCGTGAAGAAGCGATCATGAATGGTAAAATAAAATTACTTTATGTCGCTCCAGAACGTCTCGTGAGTGACCGATTTCTTCCCCTTTTAGACGTAGTTAAAGAAAAAGTCGGAATTTCTACCTTTGCCATAGATGAAGCCCATTGTGTCTCAGAATGGGGGCATGATTTTCGCCCAGAATATCGGCAATTAAGATTACTGCGAAAACGTTATCCTGATGTGCCTACAGTTGCGCTGACTGCTACCGCCACAGATAGAGTCAGGGCTGATATTATTGAACAATTAGGATTAAAACAACCCAGCATTCATATTGCTAGCTTTAACCGCCAAAATCTTCATTATGAAGTCCGGGCTAAAAGTAACCGCGCTTACGCCGAATTATTAGAAATCGTTAGAGAAAATGAAGGTTCAGGAATTATCTATTGTTTAACCCGCAAAAAAGTTGATGAAATAACTTTAAAATTACAAAATGATAAGGTTTCCGTTTTACCATATCATGCTGGTTTAAGTGATGAAGAAAGATCAAAAAATCAAACTCGCTTTATTCGGGATGATGTGCGGGTAATGGTAGCCACAGTTGCCTTTGGTATGGGCATTAATAAACCTGATGTCCGGTTTGTGGTGCATTCTGATTTACCGCGAAATTTAGAAAGTTATTATCAAGAATCAGGACGAGCCGGCAGAGATGATGAACCTTCCAAATGTACACTTTTTTTCAATTATGGTGATATTAAAACCATTGAATGGAGTATTAATCAAAAAACAGATCCCCAAGAACAATTAATAGCTAAACAGCAACTAAGACAGGTAATTGATTATGCAGAAGGAACAGATTGTAGACGCACAATTCAATTAAGTTATTTTGGGGAAAGATTTCCCGGAAATTGTGGAAATTGTGATAATTGTCTTTATCCTAAACCTGTCCAAGATTGGACAATTGAAGCCATGAAGTTTTTATCTTGTGTGGCCAGGTGTAAAGAAAGATATGGAATGTTACATATTATTGATATATTAAGAGGGGCAAAAAATCAGAAAATTGTTGTTAATAAACATGATCAACTTTCTACCTATGGAATTGGCAAAGATAAAACAGTAGATGAATGGCGAATGTTAGGAAGATCGCTTTTACATCAAGGGTTAATAGAACAAACCGCAGACGGTTATTCAATTTTAAAACTTAATGCTTTGAGTTGGGAAGTAATGCGAAAACAACGCCCAGTTTCCATTGCTGTTCCCATAGCCAAAAAAATTACTTGGGAAGAGGGAAATGTCAAAGCCGCAGATGTAGAAGTGCTAATGCAAAAATTGCGATCGCTTCGGAAAGAACTCGCAGACGAACAAGCAGTACCACCCTACGTCATCTTCCATGATTCTACCCTCAAATTAATGGCACAAAGCCAACCAAAAACCTTAGATGAATTTGGTAATCTTTCCGGAGTTGGTAGTCATAAATTATCCCAATATGGCGAAAGATTTTTAGCAGAAATTCAAAAATACCGCCAAGAACAAGGTTTACAAGAAAAGACGATTCATCGAATTAATTCATCACCTCATTCTCACTCACCTTCTGATACAGAATTAACAACATTAGAGTTATATAACCAGGGTTTGAGTATTGAAAACATCGCTAAACAACGCAACGTTAAAACTGCCACAATTATCAGTCATCTCTCAAATTTAATTGAGAAAAAACAATCTTTAGACTTAAGTAAATTAGTCCCCTTAGAACGCCAAAAAAAAATCTGGAACGTCTTAGAAATTGTTGGTGATATTTCCCTAACACCCATTCGGGAAAATTTAGGTGAAAGCTACAGTTTCGACGAAATTCGTTTAGTTAGGGCAAAATGGCGCAGAGAAAAACAAAAAACCATTAAAGATGATATTGACTTTTAGTTTTTTGCTGATAAAGCCAGAGATAGCAGCTTTGGTAAAACTAAACATACAGCCGCATTCAATATTGTTAAGAATAGACCATCAATTAAAGTCATAAATAACTCCTTTTTGTAACTATTGATGATAACTACATCTTTATTTTGCACTATAAACACTATGTTTGATTAACTGGGAATTTTTGAATATCTTTGATATTACATAAGTAAATTAAATACTTTTAATTTCAACTTTTCTATTCCTGACTATAAATAGCAATCCTGTCTAATTTGTGAAAATTGATATTTTTACCTATAATCATGAAGGGCGCAGAGAAAAAAGATATTCACAAACAATTGAGGATTGCTATCACTCGCTAATATTCTATTTAGTTAGGAGAACATTGATCACAAAAACGCGGACTAAATTTACAAGATTGAGTACCAGTTAATGCGTAAGCTGTACAATAGGGAAAACTGGTCATTTCCATTTTGGCGGATTTGCAACTAGGAGTAAGGGCAAATGGTTGGGATTGTTGAGGTTTACGAACCACAACCATAGATATTAGCTTGGGCAAAGCTAAACAAGCCCCAGCATTGATGACGGTGAGCAATAATACATCCATCAAATCTATAGGGAATCACCCCCAAATGAAATTACATGAAAACAGTTTGGTTAACACTTAAATATATGGTAATGCACGAAGGCTTAACCATAGTATTTAGTTTATATAAAATCAGTTTAGCATAGATTTTTGTAGATGGAACAAGGATAATTCGGTAATTGTTATCAATTAATATGTAATCTAAATATTAGATAGGGTTAGTAATTTACTTTTAAAGTAGTATTTATGACAAGCAACCAAACCGCAACTTCATTCTTGGCTAACATTTCTGAGCGAGAACGCCTAGCATTAGAGAGTTTAGTAGATTACAAAAATGTCGAGTCACTACCAGAAATTTGGCCTTTGGCTGCCAGACAATTTGGGAATACGGTTGCCCTGCATAACCCCCATTCCAAGCCAGAGGTAAAAATTACCTATAGTCAGCTTGCAGGACAAATTCAACGATTTGCGGCCGGTTTACAGACTTTAGGCATCAATATGAACAATAGCGAAACTCTTCCCTATGGGGAACGGGTTTCCCTCATTGCTGATAACAGTCCTCGCTGGTTCATTGCTGATCAAGGTATCATGAGTGCTGGAGCGGTAAATGCAGTCCGTAGCGCCCAAGCAGAACGAGAAGAATTACTTTATATTATTTCCCATAGTGGAAGTACGGCATTAGTAGTTGAGGATATCAAAACTCTGAATAAACTAGGAGAAAGCCTCAATGAATTACCGATTAAGCTTGTAGTTTTACTTTCAGATGAAACACCACCCACAGAACTTAAATTTCAAGTGGTGAACTTTTCCCAATTACTAGAAATTGGTAGCAATAACACCTTAGTAGCGATCAAAAACAGTGGTGAAACATTAGCAACGCTAATTTATACCTCTGGGACTACGGGAAAACCCAAGGGTGTGATGCTGTCCCACAAAAATTTACTCCACCAAGTTAAAAACTTGGGAACAGTCGTCCAACCGGAGAAAGGAGATATTGCCCTCAGTATTTTACCCACATGGCATAGTTATGAACGCAGTGGCGAATATTTCTTACTTTCTCAAGGCTGTACCCAAATTTACACTAACTTGCGTTCTGTTAAAGGTGATTTAAAGAAATTTAAACCCAATTACATGATTGCTGTCCCTAGACTCTGGGAATCAATCTATGAGGGCGTGCAAAAGCAATTCCGCGAACAACCAGCCAAAAAACAAAGCTTGGTGAATTTTCTATTGGAAATGAGCCAGAAATATATTGAAGCGCGGCGCATTTCTCAGGGATTGAGTTTAGATCACATTCATGCCTCAGTTATTGAACGTTCCCAAGCCAAAATAGTAGAATTAGGTTTGTTATCGTTTCATGCACTCGGTGAAAAATTAGTTTATGCCAAAGTGCGAGAAGCCACCGGCGGCAAAATCAAGCACATAATTAGCGGTGGTGGGGCGCTTCCCAAACACATAGATAACTTTTTTGAAATTGTTGGCGTTGAGATTTTACAAGGTTATGGTTTAACAGAAACCTCACCGGTAACTAATGCCCGTCGTCCTTGGCGAAATTTACGGGGTTCTTCAGGGCAACCAATTCCGGGTACAGAAGTTAAAATTGTTAATCCGGAAACTCGTCAACCCCTACCAGTGGGAGAACGGGGTTTAGTTCTGCTCAAAGGGCCACAAATTATGCAGGGCTATTATCAAAATCCCGAAGCCACAACCAAAGCCATAGACGCAGAAGGTTGGTTTGATAGCGGTGATTTAGGTTGGGTAACTCCTGAAAATGACCTAGTATTAACAGGTAGAGCAAAAGACACGATTGTTTTAACCAACGGCGAAAACATTGAACCCCAGCCCATAGAAGATGCTTGTTTGCGATCGCCCTATATTGACCAAATCATGTTAGTAGGACAAGATCAACGTAGCATTGGCGCTTTAATTGTTCCTAACCTAGAAGCCTTAGCAAAATGGTTAGAAAATCAAAATAATAGTGAAAAAATTGACTTAGAGAGTAAAATAGTCCAGGATTTATTTCGTCAAGAGTTAAATCGGGAAGTTCAAAACCGTCCCAGCTATCGAGCCGATGATCGTATTGGACCATTTAAACTCATTGAGGAACAGTTCTCAATTGAAAATGGCATGATGACACAAACGCTCAAAATCCGTCGTCACATTGTCATGGAACGGTATTGCGATATTATTAACGCAATGTTTGCCAAATAATTTCCTAATTTCCCCCTAAATCTTGGGCGGGGAAACCCCGATTGGACGGGGAAACCCCGATTGGGCGGGGAAACCCCGATTGGGCGGGGAAACCCCGATTGGGCGGGGAAACCCCGATTGGGCGGGGAAACCCCGATTGGGCCCCCTACTGACTCCTCTCCACATTACAAACTATTTAAGAGTGAACGGACAATTTTTATGGATGTCTCCAACCCTCAATTGCTTCTAAAACGCCCGATTAATGTCAAAGCCATAGTTACTAGTCTCTGGAAAGAGGAAGTACAACAGCAATTACAAGCTCAGATTAATCAAATTGACCAACAACTGCAACAACTAGACGTTGAAGGGCAAAGAGCGATTAGTGCCATTCAAAAGCAGAGTGTACAACCACCAGGACCCCAAACACTCCAACAAATTGACAATATTCAACTCCAAGTTAATCAAAAGAAAAGTGAACTTCTAGAGCAGAAAAATCAAATGCTGCAAAACCTTCAACAAGTACAATTGTTGGAATTAGATCAAGAAGTTAACCAATTTCAAATGGAAAGCTTTTTCCGCATTGAACCAGGTGATAACTTGATTAGTAAAATGCAGGTAGAAGTTGTTCTGCGTGATGGTATTGTCGAAGAAATTCGCGGAGATATCTAACATTAGCACTCTGTAGAGGTAAGGTACAATGCGCTTTACCTCTACCCTGAGTAGGGGGGGGAAATTAATAATTGGGGGCTTGACAAATAATTTTAGATTTGTTATCATAAATTTGATAAGGAAGAACTATCTTACAACTAAATCATATTTAATTCTCTAAAACCGCTTATATGACGTAGGTGGCTCTATTGTTTTGCAAAAAACCGATTGTTCTCAACACTACTCCCATTTTTCTAAAAAATCACCCACTTGATCACAAAACTGTTAAAATTCGTAGATTGAAGTCCATATATAATTGATTCTGAAACCACCATATCATGAGCATTAACGAAGTAT
Organism: Anabaena sp. UHCC 0187; assembly: GCF_009712035.1. Classification (GTDB taxonomy): domain Bacteria; phylum Cyanobacteriota; class Cyanobacteriia; order Cyanobacteriales; family Nostocaceae; genus Dolichospermum. Next base: position 415,740 of record NZ_VILB01000013.1, read on the forward strand.
TTATGCCGGCGCTGAGTTCCACCATGACCGAAGGCAAAATTGTCTCCTGGGTCAAGTCGCCTGGAGATAAAGTGGAGAAGGGCGAAACGGTGGTGGTTGTCGAATCAGATAAGGCAGATATGGACGTGGAAACCTTCTATGAAGGATATCTTGCCTATATCATTGTTCCCGCTGGTGAAACCGCCCCAGTTGGCGCTGCAATCGCTTATATTGCCGAAACAGAAGCAGAAATAGCCACAGCCCAGTCCAAAGCCTTCGCAGATGGTGCTGCTGCTATCCCCACACCTGCCCCCATACCTGTCGCTGCTGCCGCCGTTGCTACCCCTGTCACCGCATCTCAAAATGGTTCAAACCATCAACCCGGCAGAGTCGTAGTTTCACCCCGCGCCCGTAAACTAGCCAAAGAACTCAAAGTAGATTTAAATACCCTCACAGGTAGTGGTCCCTACGGTCGCATTGTCGCTGAAGATGTAGAAGTTGCAGTCGGCAAAGTTCAGCCCGTTACTACCCCCGTTGTCACTCCCGCACCTGTAGCAACACCTGTAGCAACACCTGTAGCAACACCTGTAGCAACACCTGTAGCAGCAACTGTACCAGCAGTTAGTAGTGCTGTTCCTGGTCAAGTAGTACCATTCACTACCTTACAAAATGCCGTAGTTCGGGGCATGGTAGCTAGTCTATCAGTACCTGTATTCCGTGTCAGTTACACAATTAGCACCGATGGACTCGATAAACTTTACAAACAAATTAAGTCCAAAGGTGTGACAATGACCGCGCTATTAGCCAAAGCTGTAGCCATAACATTGCAAAAACACCGTATTCTTAATGCCAGCTACTCAGACCAGGGAATTGTTCATCACCCTGACATTAACGTTTCTGTCGCAGTGGCAATGGATGATGGTGGTTTAATTACACCAGTATTACAGAATGCAGATGCAATTGATATCTACTCTTTGTCTCGCAATTGGAAATCCTTAGTAGAACGCGCTAGAGCGAAACAGCTACAACCAGTAGAATATAATAGCGGTACTTTCACCCTTTCCAACTTAGGAATGTTTGGTGTAGATACCTTTGATGCAATTTTACCACCTGGACAAGGTTCTATATTAGCCATTGGTGCATCTCGTCCCCAAGTAGTTGCCACACCCGACGGATTATTTGGTGTACGTCAACAAATGCAAGTGACAATCACCTGTGATCATCGCATCATTTACGGTGCTGATGCCGCAGGATTCTTGCAAGACTTAGCGAAGTTGATTGAAACCAATCCCCAATCTTTGACAATGTAAGAGATAGGTGGCAATTTATGCTGTAGCTGCTTACAAATAAGCTACAGCATATTATTAATTTTATCTTTCTCGACACTACTAAACAACTTCATAATTTGAGACTCAATAAAACTTATAGGAAACATAATTCCCTGTTTCTTAGTAAGAGGATTTAGTGTATTAAATATTCTATCCCAAAAACCATGAATACCATAATTTCCCGTAAAACCAGTGTGATGAAGATCATGAAAATCTGAGGGAATAAAAAATATTGATAAAGAACTATGTCCTTCTAAATTATAAATATTACCTATAAAACTCCATGCACAAAGTTGAGTGATATCATATCCAAATATAAAGATTGGTAAAACGTCTGTGATAGTAACAATAATATATTCCATAAGACTTTTACGTCCAGCGACAAAACTTGATGTATCTTGAAATTCATGATGTTTAAGATGAATTTGGGAAGCATCCGCAAAACAAAATTTAACTAATTGCCTAATTTGCCCGAATTTGTTTAAGATGAGGATTTAATAGATAAAAGTTTGCCAAATTAATCTTCCTTACTTTCATGACCAGCAGGAATTAGAATACCTTCCATCAATAAAGCATCCATAAACATCTTCCGTAAAACACGCTGGATCTGAATATGCTTTCCTGGTTTTACCTTTGTCAAGGTTCGCAATAACAAGTGAGATTCACCCAGACTTTCTACACCATCTACCAGAGTGGATTCGATCACATCTATATTATTTGCCTTTAACTGCTGTCCTACCTCTTCAATCACTTGATAGATATGAGCTAAGTTAGAATTATAGGGTACATCAACTTCCACTACTGCAAATATATACTGTTTAGAATAATTGGTAATTGAGCCAATATCTCCATTACGAATAATATATAATTGACCATTAGGATGTCTGATGCGGGTAGTTCTCAGTTCTATCGCTTCAACAGTACCTTCTACTGTTTTCTCTTCAGCTTTTCCAGCCTCAATATAGTCACCTACCAAATAATAGTTTTCAAATAGAATAAAAAAGCCACAAACTATATCATTAATTAGTGTTTGTGCGCCTAATCCCACAGCGATACCAACAATTCCCGCACCAGCTAAAATAGGAGTAGGATTAATATCGAGAATATAGAGAATAGAAACTGCAACGCTGAAGTAAACTAAATATTGTAATAAACTACGAAACAAAGGAATCATAGTTAAGCGTCTACTTCTTTGGGTATCAGTCAAATCCTGGTCTTTGAACAGCACCTCTTCTAGTAGTAAGTAAATCACCTCAAACATCACACGACTAATGAAAATAATAGTGATGATTTTGATAATTTTTAAACCAAAAGTGGCCAACTTGGCTATTAACTGCACCTGCTGAATTACCAATGTTACAGTGCAGACGTAAATTACAAATTCCAAACACCGCTTTAAAAAAGGAATCAGGTGTTGGAGACGATTATAAAATCTCAATAGGTTATCAGGACTGGAGTATCTGACGCTGAGAACATCTAGAGTATCAACAATTGCCGCAACTGCTTTGAGAATGAGTAATCCCACACCAATGATCAAATAAATCCGCAATGCGATATATAGATATTCGGAAGCTACTGCGGGTAATTTGAGAAATTGGGTACAAGCAATCAGAACCCATAACCAAATTCCACCTCTGATTCTTTGATTGAGTGCAGTAAAAAAAGCGTCAATACTTTCATCATCGGCGGTGTTTTGATCTAAGTTTTTGGCGCGATTACTAGCTATCTTTAACCAATATTTAATAAACTTTAGAGTTATGATCGCTGCAATTACAACACCAATACTTTGAGAAAGACCAATTCCTAATGCCATCCAAAATCCTGATGGAATCTTGCGAATCAGAGCTATTGTATATTGTTGGATGTCTTCACCCCGATAGATCAGATAACCATTAGTACCGACAATCAAAATACACAATACTATGCAAATAAGCAACAATAAACCAGTAATATTGCGGCGCAGAATTTTGATTTTTAAATCGTCACCCTTCAATATTGATAATCTAACCAACAGCTTGAATAGCTTACCTAGAAGCCATCTTAATAAGAGAAAAACAATTATTAAAATGCCGACTTCAGCCAAAATAATTAATATGTTCATAGTGAGGTAATTTTCGCATTTTATTGATACCCAAATACCCAAATCCTCAAAGAATTCGGGTATATCTATTCTGAACTTTCTTAATTGTTGCTGTTTTGCATCGGTTTATATTTTTCTGGTTCTGTTCTCAACTCTACATACAGAGAATCAATACCCTCTTGTTCTAAAAGTTCCAAGATGGCTAGATTTAAGTTTTTCTCAGCATCAAAGTAGAGATTATCATCATTAACAAATGCCATAAGTTCAATAACTCTGGCATTCTTTTCAATATTTTTGAAACGTACTGTACACTTAGGAGAAAAGCCAGGAATAGATGTTGGTATTTGTTGAATAGCATCACAAATTCTCGCAGTTTGTTTTGCAGAAATACCATCAATTTTGAGAATTAAATTAAGTCCCCACTTTAATTCTTCCCCTGGATTTTGTGACCAATTTTCTACAATTCCAGAAATCATGCGAGAATTGGGCATTTTGACGATTGAACCCCACTTAGCTAGATGCAGTGTTGTGGTTCTAAAGCCAATATTGAGGATCTGCACAAAACCATCTATTCCTGATATTCCCACCCAATCACCTTCTCGATACAGATTATCAGAGTAGATAATAATTGTACAAAACCAATCATAAACAATGTCTTTGAAGAGTAACCCTAACGTGATACCAGCACCACCAAGTAAACCCACAAGTGCTGCTGCTGATTGTCCTAAAAATATTTCACTGATTTTAATTGTTAATACAATAATTGCTATTGATTGAAAAATTTTCGGCATCAAAGGTCTGAGCAATTCATCAAGCTCAGTTTCTGTTTGCAGGACAACGTTAGCAATTAGTTGACCTAAGATTGAAGAACTGCGATAAACAACATAGGCAACTATAAAGAGAACTATTAAGTTTAAAAATCTACTAATTGTCTCGCTTAATTGAGAGCCTAAGTTATCGGCAATAATTTCCTTACTCAGCCAAAATCCACCAATGAGAATGAGCCAATTTATGGCAGGTTTGATAATAGCAATTAATTCATCATCAAGGGTAGTCTCTGTTTTCTTAGTGAAGCTTTCAATGGTTTTAATTATAACTGCGAGAAAAAATCTTCGTAATGTCTGTGTCAACGTTAGAATGATGAGAACAGCAGCAATTTTAGCAATGGGAATATTGGAATAATTGATATTTTTGAGAGCGTTCCAGATAGCTTCCATATTTACCCTGATAGATATTTGAGTTTGTTGATTTTATAACATGAGAAAATTATCAGCATTCAGAAATTTACAAATATTTTTAATTGTGGTTTCTGAATACTGACACAAAACTCATTTAAGTTGACAAAGAATCAATCCAAACCACCCTTTTTCATCTGTCCAAGTTTTCACAGTTTTTAATCCTTTACTTTGCAATTCTTTTTCCATCGTTGCTAAATCAAATTTTCGGGAAATTTCTGTGAGAATACTTTCTCCCTCTTCAAAGGAAACCTTTAAATCTAATGCTTCTAAAGATACCAAATGGCTTTTTTGACAATGTAAATACATTTCAATTTGATTATCAACCTGATTATAAATCGCTTGATGTCTAAATAAGTTGATGTCAAAATTACCTTGGAAACGCCAATTTAAATGAGAAAGCATATTCAAATTAAAAGCAGCAGTCACACCTTGACTATCATTATAAGCTGGTTCTAAAATCTCTTTGGGCTTTTGTAAATCAATACCCAGTAAAAAGAAATCTCCAGGTTGTAAAGTCCGAGAAACTTGGTTTAAGAAACTATCACATTCTTCTGGGTTAAAATTCCCTAGAGAACTTCCCAAGAAAAACAACATTCTTGATTGTAAATAATTAGATTCCAGATGCACTAACGCTTGTTCATAAGTTCCTAATAAACCATGAATCGCAATATCAGGATATTTTTCTTGTAACTGTAAAACACTAGTTTTGAGAATACCTCCACTCACATCAATAGGCAGATATCTACAGGAATCAGCAATTTTTTGATAAGCATCTAATAAAGCTTGAGTTTTGGTAGAACTACCACTACCTAACTCTATTAACTCACAACAATTGGTAATTACAGCAATTTCATCAGCATATTGATTTAAAATCCATGCTTCTGTACGAGTCGGATAATATTCTGGTAACTCACAAATCTTTTCAAATAATAGAGAACCAGGATCATCATAAAAATATTTTGGTGATAAAGTCTTGGGATTTTTATTTAACCCATTAATTACATCTTTTCCATCATCAATTAAATCTTGATAATGATGATCTAAAACTGTTAAAGGTTGAGTAATCATTTTTTAATCCTCTCTGTTGACTCTGGGTGATAAAAAGTATTTAATTAATCCAAACTTTCAGCAATTCTAAAACCAACGTGCTGATAGAAATAGGGACGAAACCAATTACGATAACAGGATAAAGCCATTGTACCATTTGTTGCCCAAGAACCCCCAAGCATCATCTGATGGTTATTATCAAAAAAAGGTGCAGATTGATCTTCATAAAGATGATGAGTTTTAAACCCTGGTAAGGGATAAAATGTATCTCTTAACCATTCCCAAACATTACCCCGTAAGTCGGAAATACCAGATTTATTATCTGCAAACATCCCTACAGGAGAAGGAGAAATAAATTGTATATTGAGATTGTAGTTATTTGATAAACTAGAATCTTCTGATGTTTTTAAAGCTTGATTCCATTCTGCTTCTGTCATTAACCGAATTCCTTTACCTTTCCAGCAACAATAAGCCATTGCTTCATAATAATTGACTTCCACAGGCCAATCTAAAGGTAAATCTATCTCGTCAAATGTCGCTCGATAGCGGTATTTACTATTATTTTCTGGTATCCAAAATTTCGGATGTTGAACATTATACAATTGTTTCCATTGCCAAGATTCAACGTTCCAATATTCTACATTTTCATAACCACCAGCCTTAACAAATTCTAAAAATTCGCCATTAGTGATTAAATTCTCACTTGCTAAAAATGGTTTAACTTCAACTTCTAAACTACCATATTCGCTATCCCAACCGAAAGTAAAATCATGTTCTTTTTTGCCTATTTTCACCACACCACCGGGAATTACCCGCATTTGATTATCAGGAGGTTTCCCATTTGTCGGTGCATAATTCCAATTTTCAGGACGTTGTAATTTATGAACAGGTAATTGACGCAGCAACATAGAAGAAGTTTCAAAATGTATGCGACTGTGTTCAATTCCCATCAATAAAGCCCAGAGGGGATGTTGGGGACGAATAGGCAGATTTAAAGGTGTATTTTCGATAACCTTGGTAATTGCTGATTTGGCTTTTTCTCGATATTGCCAAACTTGAGAAACAGCAGGCCAGACGATATCTTTTGTTGCGGCTTCTAATTCGGCTGGTGTTTCTGGATCAACACCAAGTTCAAACAGAATTTCATATTGGGGATTAATGCGATTTTCTAATAAACCAACGCTAATTAATTTGTTGATGTAAAAAACTGCGGAATGTCCAAGATAGAAAATTAATTTATTTCTTAAAGAGTCAGGATTGAGGTAAAAAGTATCTTCACTGATTAAACTTTTAAAAAGGGTTTCTTCTAAGTTCCAGGAATTTTCAAAATAATTGAGTATAGTTTGGGAACTACAATGATCAAGTTTGGGAATATCAGAAGATGCAATTTGAGGATGTTTGGGAATTGTTAGCATGGAATTATATAAGATTCTAGCAAAAAGCGAGAGATCAACTTTTCTATATTTCTTAATACCCTAAATTGGGACTGATTTTTCATTTTTAACTAAAATTTAACTATTTTGACATTTTTACCCAAAAAAGTTAATATATACTTCTTTATTTAATAAGTACCTTGATTTTTTCTGCTGATATATAATTATCTGCGCTGATTTTTTAATTTATATATATTCATGAATTTTTGTAAAAAATAAGTAAAAACTATTGATGTGTTTCCGAGTTTATGCTATTGTCACCCCTAGTGTATTATATGTATTCGTATTATCAGGTACACTAGGAAGAATAGAAGAAAAGAAAGTTAATATACTTATTTTTCCGAAAAAAATATAAAAATATATAAATTCCAGATTCTAAGAACTAACATTAAAACAAACAAGTAATTAAAATGTGTATTATGGCAACTAAAAAACAATTCAACAGCTTTGAAGAAATGCTTTCTGGCTCAGATGTCCCCGTTTTAGTAGACTTTTATGCTGACTGGTGTGGGCCTTGTCAAATGATGGTACCCATTTTAGAAAAAGTCAACCTCGAACTGAAAGATAGATTACGGATTGTTAAGATTGACACAGAAAAGTATAAAGAATTAGCCAGTCAGTATGGCATTGAGGCTTTACCAACCTTGGTACTATTTAAACAAGGAAAGCCCGTAGATAAAATTGAAGGTGTTATGCAAGCCGCACAGTTAGTACAACATCTACAACCACAACTTTAAATAGGGTTTTAAAATAGAGATGCGAAATTCCGCGTCTCTATGACAGCAACTTTCAGTGTATTTCTTCCTTTGCGCCTTTGCTCCTACTCTTCGAGATCACGAAGCGTGATTGTGCCTCTGCGCGAAACAAAATTCGCGCTATCTTGAATAAAGAAGATCCAAGGAGTGCATCTTTTTATGAAAGGCAAACAAGTTTTACTTACAGGTGGCACAGGGGGACTAGGTTTGGGTGTAACACCCGCAGTTATAGCCCAAGGTGCAGATGTAACTATTCCTTATCGTAGTCCTAGAGATATAGAACGTCTCAAGGGAATTATTTCCCCGGCGGATTTTGCCAGAATTCATTTTATTCCTGCTAATTTAGAAGATGAAGCATCAGTAGAAAAACTTGTCAGTCGGATGACAAAAGTGGATGTATTAATTCATTTAGTCGGTGGTTTTTCTATGGGAAAAACTCACGAATACAGCTTTCATGATTGGAAACAGCAAATAGATTTAAACTTAAACACAACTTTTTTGACTTGCAAATATAGCCTCAAAAGTATGTTAGAAAACGGCTATGGGCGGATTGTTACCGTCAGTTCTCGCGCTGGTGCTGAACCTGCGGGAAATTTAGCGGCTTATTCTGCGGCAAAAGCTGGGGTGATAGCCTTAACAAAAGCGATCGCAGATGAAACCAAAAATACTAACATTACAGCTAATACCATCCTCCCCAGTGTCATTGATACCCCCACAAACAGAGCCGCTATGGGTGTAGAAAACGCTGATAAATGGGTAAAACCCGAATCTATCGCCCAAGTTATCTGCTTTTTAGCCTCAGAAGCAGCTAAAGATGTCCGTGGTGCAGCCATTCCTGTTTATGGTAGTTTGTGAAATACACCACCACTGAGAAAGAGAACGGTTATGAGAGTGGTATCTGTTTTTTACTCAGCAGGTATCACCTATAATTATTAGTCAAGGCGATCGCAATTGAATGTTTCCGAGAATCTGCGGTAATCTTTCATTAAGACTGAGACTGTGCAAGTTCAGTTGAATAATTTAAATTTTCAAAGCTAAAATACAGGTATTACTTAACTACAACTGAGTATGAAATTCAATGTCACGATTGATCGAGACGAAGATGGTGTCTGGATTATTGAATGTCCTAGTATTCCTGGTTGCATTAGTCAGGGAGCAACAAAAGAAGAGGCTTTAGATAATATTCAAGATGCAATTTCTGCTTGCTTACAAGTGAGGGCAGAAATGGGGTTGCCATTGACTATTGAAACTCAACAAGTAGTTTAAATATATTGTATAGATTTTTGGTAGTAATAGCGATCGCTATGCTGACATTTGGAACGTCCACAGCAAACTTTAGACAAGAGAGGAATGAGGCTATCTCAATGATCACCAATCTTTGAAATAAAAAATAAAAGGATTATCTACACTAAAACAAGTAGAACTATCTCCCTCTAATACTAAATGAGCTTCAAGTACCATGTGTTGATACCACTTAGATGACATAATTTTTTGATCTTCATAGCATGAATATTCTTCCTCTTGCTTTTTATATATTTCAGAGAGCTTTTCATCATATATTTCATCAATTATTTCATGCTGTTTCTGCAATTCTTCCATATCATCTGGATCAAAACAGCTATAGCAATCATTATAACATTCATCTACTGCTATATGATGATTATCAGCTTCTTCTTTTAAAGAATTTTCTTCTATTTCATAGCATTGGCGTATCCAATAATACTCTAAATTAAGATTGTCTATAGTTTCTTTTAAAAATTCTTCTTCTTCTTCTTGATCAATACGATCATGAGCATCTCCAACATTTCTCATTGTCTTTCCTAAAACAATAACTTTAATTTCCTTTGCTCCTGCTTCAAGTAATAGTTTTTTACAAGCTTGAATCGAATTTCCTGTGGTTAATACATCATCAATTAATATCACTTTTTTATTTTTTATCACTGATGAATTAGCTATTTTAATAGTTTTTAAATGATTTTCCATAGTTCGATCACCATTTGAATCTTTAAACCGTTCAAGACAAAAAACAGCATCAGTAAATTTAGAGTATGACTTGACCAATTGTTTAGCTAAATCACGAATGCCTGAAGATTGATTAGTTGATTTACCAGGTGGAACAGTAGCAATGGAAATATCTTCATCACTCAAAAAATTTCTAATTTCTTTAAGAAAAAAATTAATTGAATCCTCTTTTTTATTTTTCAATTCCAAGATAGTATTACTATATTTATTAAAATAATCACTACTTTGAGGACAATAGAAACCTAAATAAAATAAATTCGGTAAATTATCAAAAAGTTTCATATCCGATTGTAATCACGCTGATTAATCAATAATAACTTATTAACCCATTCTATCGGCTAATTGCCGAACGAAGTTTTCATCCTGTTAATCCTTAAATCCTGGATATCCTGATTCAGACAAATTAGTTAAAACCCCCTAATTCCTATTTCCAAACCCTCACATACACCCGTAAGAAAATCTAAATCCAAAGTGGCAATAGTATCACTTGGCTTGTGATAATGGGGATTTCGCATAAACGCCGTATCCGTCACCATGATTGCCGGATAACCCTGATCCCAAAAAGGTGCATGATCACTTAAGCGAGTTTGGGGAACTAACAAACCCCGATTTGGTGCTGGTAGCCATTGACTATTTATACTGGATTGCCTGATACTACGACTTAAACTAATTAAATCACCCAAAGTCCGCAAATTGCCAATTAAAGCAATAAAATCACCGCGATTTGGGTAAAAAAATTGTAGAGGAAAAGGGTATTTTTGAGAACCAGGAGTAGAATCTCGATATCCCAACATTTCCAAAGATATCATCAAGCGAAGAGGTTGCTTTTGTTCGCGCAACAAAGCTGCATAATCAGCACTACCCAACAACCCATATTCTTCCATATCAAAAGCCACCAACCGCAAAGGATATCTAGCGGGTTTTTCGGCGAAAATTCTGGCAAATTCTAATAAAACCGCCACACCCGTTGCATTATCATCAGCCGCAACAGTTCCCAACACACCATCATAGTGAGCGCCAATTAAAATAGGTGGTAAATCTGCCTTTTGTTTTGTGGTTGCAGCGGGTAAATTTAAAATCAAGTTTTTACAGCTTTTACCTCTGACTTCAAAGGTGTGGATTTCCACACTTCCCCATTGTCCCAATTGCTGGCGAATGTATTCTTGAACAAAGAAATGCGCCGCACTTTCCATATAAGGATTACGTTCTCTCGCTACTTCCTGAAGATGGGTTTCTAACCGCTGTTTTAAATTCAAAGTGGATAAAAATAATATGTAATGGGCAAGAGTAAAGATAAATATTTCCTTTTCCAACTGACCACTGACCACTGACCACTGACCACTGACAATTGACTGAAAATGCTATCCTAGTTTAGCAAGTAGCAGTGCTGTTGCTAAAATGCCTCTAATTCCTGATTTAATGATGACTATTATATTATTGGATTGTTGACCTGATTTAGCACCAAGCTAAAAGCAGTATTATTATATCATTATAAATTTACAAAACACGCAACAGGAGACGAGTAACGCATGGGCAAGGTAGTTGGCATCGACTTGGGTACAACCAACTCAGTAGTCGCCGTCATGGAGGGTGGCAAGCCGGTGGTGATTGCCAATGCAGAAGGAATGCGAACAACCCCCTCCGTCGTTGGCTTTAGTAAAGAAGGTGAAAGGGTTGTGGGGCAAATGGCCAGACGGCAAACCGTCCTTAATCCCCAAAATACCTTTTTTGCGGTGAAACGCTTCATTGGGCGCAAGTATGGCGAATTAAACCCAGATTCTAAGCGTGTTCCTTACACTATTCGCAAAGATGAAATTGGCAATATTAAAGTTGCCTGTCCCCGGCTGAATAAGGAATTTTCCCCAGAAGAAATTTCGGCCATGGTGCTGAAAAAATTAGCTGATGATGCTAGTCGTTATTTAGGTGAACCTGTTACCGGGGCTGTAATTACTGTTCCGGCTTATTTTAATGATTCCCAACGCCAAGCTACCCGTGACGCGGGCAGAATTGCCGGTTTAGATGTTTTACGGATTCTCAACGAACCCACAGCGGCATCTTTGGCTTACGGATTAGATCGAGGTTATACAGAAACTATTCTCGTGTTTGATTTGGGTGGGGGAACTTTTGATGTTTCCCTGCTAGATGTGGGTGACGGCGTATTTGAGGTTAAATCTACCAGTGGAGATACTCAACTTGGTGGTAATGATTTTGACCGAAAAGTAGTTGATTGGTTGGCGGAACAGTTTTTAGAAGCAGAAGGTGTAGATTTAAGACGCGATCGCCAAGCTTTGCAACGGTTAATGGAAGCCGCAGAAAAGGCTAAAATTGAGCTTTCTGCCGTCAGTGTCACCGATATTAATTTACCCTTCATTACCGCCACAGAGGACGGGCCAAAACACCTAGAAACTCGCCTGACGCGATCGCAATTTGAAGGTTTATGTATAGACTTACTCAGCAGATTAAGAACACCTGTCAAACGGGCATTAAAAGATGCCGGACTTTCTCCTGTAGATATTGAAGAAGTCGTATTAGTTGGTGGTTCTACGAGAATGCCCATGGTGAAACAGCTAGTTCAAGACTTAATTGGCATTGAACCCAACGAAAACGTCAATCCTGATGAAGTCGTCGCTATTGGTGCAGCGATTCAGGGCAGCATTCTCGCTGGGGAACTTAAAGATATTCTCCTCTTAGATGTCACACCCCTATCTATGGGCTTAGAAACTATCGGTGGTGTGATGAAAAAACTCATCCCCCGGAATACAACTATCCCCGTGCGTCGTTCTGACATTTTTTCTACTTCGGAAAATAACCAAAATAGCGTAGAAATCAATGTGGTTCAGGGTGAAAGGGACATGGCCACAGATAACAAATCCTTGGGACGGTTTAAACTCTATGGCATTCCTCCCGCACCCAGGGGCATTCCCCAAGTGCAAGTATCTTTTGATATTGATGCTAATGGGATTTTACAGGTAACAGCCCTAGATCGGACTACTGGCAGAGAACAAAGCATTACTATTCAAGGCGCTTCTACTTTAAGTGAGTCAGAAGTTAACCGCATGATTCAGGATGCCGAAAAATACGCCGATGTTGATAGAGAAAGGAAGGAACGAGTTGAAAAACGTACCCGCGCCGAAGCGTTAATACTACAAGCAGAACGACAACTGCGAGAAGTAGCTTTGGAAATGGGAATGCAATTTGCCCGTAACCGTCGTCAACGCATTGATAATATTTGCCGGAATTTACGAGAAAGTTTACAAGCTGACGAAGATCGGGGGATTGATCAGGCTTATGCTGATTTACAAGATGCTCTGTATGAACTGAATAGAGAAGTCCGTCAGTATTATGCTGAGGATGAAGATGAAGATTTATTTGGTGCTATCCGTGACATCTTTGTGGGTGAAAAAGAAAAAGAACCGGAACGGGATGTTTACAGAGATAACTATCGGCAACGAGACTCTTCTAACCGAGGTGTTAACAGGGATTATGGTAGGGAAAATCAAAATCGTTCTCCCAATTATGAACGTCCCACTCGTAGCAAACGCCCCAGCTATCAGGATAACTGGGATGATGACGATGATTGGTTATAATTCGATTTTAGATTTTAGATTAACTATATTTGATCTACATTCAAAAATCTTTCCCAATATTTGATTTGCAGGGTCAGTCATAAGTAGAAGCGCAACTGACAACTGACCACTGACCACTGACAACTAACATTTAACAGATTATGCAAAATTTGCAGAACTTTCGGGATTATTACGAGATTTTAGGGGTTTCTAAAGATGCCACCAGTGAAGAAATCAAGAAGGTTTATCGGCGTTTAGCTAGGCAATATCACCCTGATCTTAATCCTGGAAATAAGGAAGCTGAGGAGAAATTTAAAACCATTGGTGAGGCTTACGAAATCCTTTCCGATTCTAGCAGGCGATCGCAATATGACCAATTTAGCCGCTATTGGCAACAAAACGGCTTTGCTGGCAACAAACAAACTCCCAAGCCTAAAGGTTGGGATAACCGCGCTAACGCTCGTTCTAGTCAAGAAGTAGACCCCAGCCAATTCAACGATTTTGAAAGTTTTGTTAATCAAGTAATTGGTGTCAGCAACCGCAAAGATCCCAAAAGTAGTCCGGGAAGTACCAGCACTAGCGACCCCTTTCGCAGTCCCAGAACCAAAGTTGCCTATACAGTCAATACCCCACCCCGTGCCACCCGTCGGGATATAGAAGCTAGATTAACCTTACCTTTAGAAAAAGCTTATCAAGGTGGTAATGAGAGAATTCGCTTAGAAGATGGACGTTCTCTCGAAGTGACTATGCCCCCAGCTATGGTAACAGGTCAAACTATCCGCTTGCGAAATCAAGGAATTAGTGGTGGTGATTTATACTTAAAAATTACCGTTGATCCTCATCCTTTGTTTAAACTAGAAGGTACTAATATCTTCTGTCAAGTTCCTGTAACTCCCAGTGAAGCAACTTTAGGCGGACAAGTCGAAGCACCTACCCTTGATGGACCAGTAAAAATGACCATTCCTGCTGGTGTTAGGTCTGGACAAAGATTCCGTCTTGGTAATAAAGGCTACCCCGGCGAAACCGGTCAACGTGGTGATCAATTAGTGGAAATTCAGATAGTAACTCCCAAAAATATTACAGCCCAAGAACGGGAACTTTATGAAAAATTGCGGGAAATAGAAACTTTTAAACCTCGCGCTGATTTGTTAGGTTAACAATCAAATAACACTCCCCGGTGTGAAAAATCCTGTGAAAATTCAGGATCTTTCCCCCTTATGAACTTGCAAAAACTATATATAAACTGATTGTCTCTACTCTCCAGCAAAAAGTCACCACAGGTGGTAGTGTAATCCGAATCATAATGAAGAGGTATTCCTGACCCCAAAAGAGATAAAATCACCGAGAATTGATTTTCAGAATATATATCTGCAAGTAAAACCGACGGATAACTATGTTAGAACAAGGCAATATCAGTATTCATACCGATAATATTTTCCCGATTATCAAGAAGTCTCTTTACTCAGATCATCAAATCTTCTTGCGGGAACTGGTATCCAACGGGGTAGACGCTATCCAAAAGTTAAACATGGTATCCCGCGCTGGGGAATACAATGGCGAAATTGGCGAACCCGAAATTACAATTACCATTGATAAGGATAATAAAACCCTCTCCATTAGTGATAATGGGATTGGAATGACAGCAGAGGAAGTAAAAAAATATATTAACCAAGTTGCTTTCTCCAGTGCTGAAGAATTTATTACAAAGTATGAAGGTAAGGCAGACCAACCAATTATCGGTCATTTCGGTTTAGGTTTCTACTCCTCCTTCATGGTGGCAAAACAAGTAGAAATTGATACTCTATCTTACCAAGAAGGCGCACAAGCTGTGCGTTGGAGTTGTGATGGTTCACCTAAATTTGTTTTAAATGAATCTTCTCGGACCACTCGCGGAACTACTATTATCCTCACCTTAGAAGGGGAAGAAGAGGAATTTTTAGAACCAGCACGGATTCAGAATCTTGTCAAGACTTATTGCGATTTCATGTCAGTTCCCATTAAAATGGATGGGGAAGTTTTAAATAAACAAAAAGCTGCATGGCGTGAATCTCCCAATAATCTCAAAGAAGAAGATTATTTAGAGTTTTACCGCTATTTGTATCCTTTCCAAGAAGAACCCCTGCTATGGGTGCATTTGAATACAGATTATCCTTTTGTCATTAACGGGATTTTGTATTTCCCCAAAATGCGTCCTGATGTAGATGTTACCAAAGGACAAATTAAGTTATTCTGCAATCAAGTGTTTGTGAGTGATAACTGTGAGGAAATTATTCCCCAGTTTTTAATGCCTATGCGGGGGGTAATTGATAGCACTGATATTCCTTTGAATGTATCACGGAGTGCATTACAAGGCGATCGCACTATTAAGAGAATAGGAGATTATATAGCCAAGAAAGTTGGCGATAGACTCAAAGAATTATACCGTGATAACCGCGAACAATACGTAACAGCTTGGAAAGATTTGGGAACATTCGTTAAATTTGGCGTTCTCAACGATGATAAATTCAAAAAACAAGTTGAAGATATTATCATCTTCCGCAGCACAGCCAAATTAGAAGCACCAGTAGCTGAAACCGCAGCCGTTGAAGTCCAATCTTCAGAAGATGATGCGTGGCAAGATGTCACCCCCACAAACACCACCAGCATCCCCTACAGCACCCTGAAAGAATACCTCGAACGCAACAAAGAACGTCACGAAAATAAGGTATTTTATAGCACCGATGGAGCTAGTCAATCCACTTATATTGAACTCCACAAAAATCAAGGCTTAGAAGTCCTATATATGGACTCCTTCATTGATACCCACTTCATTAACTTCCTAGAACAAGAATATCGGGATGTTAAATTTACACGGGTAGACTCTGACCTAGATAATACTCTCCTAGAGGATAAAACCGGCGAAATTGTTGACCCCACCACCAACAAAACCAAAGGAGAAGTCGTTAAAGAAATATTTGAGAAAGCCCTCAACAAGCCAAAACTCAACATTCGTACCGAGTCCCTGAAATCAGACGACCCTCAAGGAACACCACCAGCAATGGTACTCTTACCAGAAATGCTACGTCGTCTGCGAGAAATGAGCGCAATGATGCAGCAACAAAACGCTGAATTTCCTGAAGAACATATTTTACTAATCAATACTGCTCACCCGTTAATTCAAAACCTGGTTAATCTCAGCCAAGGTACTATTATTCAAGGTGATGGTGAATCCACATCCAGCCAATTGGTAAACATGATGTGTCAGCACGTTTATGATTTGGCGCTGATATCTCAAAAAGGCTTTGATGCAGACGGGATGAAATCCTTTGTAGAACGTTCTAATGACGTACTTACCAAGCTAACAGAACAAGCCGGCAAATAAACGGCTAGATGACCGACTTCTCGCAGAAGTCGGTTATAACACTTGATTTTTTTTAGAGGTTTTCTTGATGGTTAATATAAGAACGAAGCACAGTATTAATCATTGATTGATAGCCTTTTCCCTGGTGTTTAAACCATTCTAAAACGTCACTATCTAAGCGAATGGAAATAGCTTTTTTAGTGATAGGTTTCACCATTTTAGCTGTTTTCCAAAAGTTATCGTCTAATTCGGGAATATCGGCGGTATCAATGGCAGAATCTGGGATATTTTGGATTTCTTCAAGACGTTTCGGCGAGATATTCATAGTATTGTCTCCTTTCTTTAGGGGTGGCTTTTCGGGCTGAAATCAGACGAATTTTGCCGTTTCTTTCGGTATGGGCTACAGTGACAACAATAATTCCTTGTATTGCACCAATAGTAATTTCTCTAATTTCTTCATCATAGTCAAATCGTTCATCAATTGACGTAAAAACGATTCCCTGAAAAATTTCTTGTGCTTCCTCAAAGCTAAGTCCATGTTTTTTCTGATTTTGTTGATTTTTAGGTAGAGTCGAGGGGGAATATTATTTCCCGCCCCTCTCTGTTAAATCTGGGCGTGCGACTTTCACCGCACCCAGCTTCCGATGTTCTTAGCTTTCGCTTTTGCTCATGTGTATATAATCGTGGCAGCTTTTATGAATTGCTAGAAGGTTTTTTGGTTTCCAATTGTTATGATTGGCATCAACATGATGAAGATGTACCTTCTCGTCACTGAGCATTTTTAGTCCACAATGACCACATTTATGGTTTTGCCGTTTGAGGGCTTTAGAGGTGTCGTTGTTATAGAGCTTGCTGTTACGCTCGCTCCAATAACTCAAATCTCCGTCGTAGGGCGATTTTTCACCTTTAACATTGATGTGTTTGTTTTCGGAGTGAGGAACTGCCGGGAACGCTTTGTCCAGTGAATGCTTACTGGAGTAGCGATTCTGCTTGGTTTCCCTGTTGAATACCCTGAATGCCCTGTATTGGACGTGGTATAGCGAGTTGCGCGACCCATCCATCTTGCAGTAGCGGTGGTAGTTCCTCCAACCTCTAACTACCGGGGCTAATTTCTTAGCCTTTGTGGCAGCACCATAATTCGAGTTGTTGACGATGAATTTTACTTTCTTGCGAAAAGCTTTGTAGTTGTCCGCTGAGGGAATACATCTAAACTTTCCGTTTTTCTGGACTTTGAAGTGCCAGCCGAGGAAATCAAATCCATCCGTCGTATCGGTTAGCTTTGTCTTTTTCTCGCTGACTTTCATTCCCCGCTCTGCTAGAAACTGACTGATTTTGCCAAGTATTTCTGTAGCATCGTCTTGTGGTCTGAGTATTATTACCATGTCGTCGGCATAGCGGATTGTTGGCTCGATAATATCTTTCCTTGGGGTTTTGTCGGTGATTCTGTAGCTAGATTTCGCATGATATCTATGAATACTTTCAATCCCATTTAAGGCGATGTTGGCTAATAATGGACTTACCACACCACCTTGAGGTGTTCCTTGTTCGGGAAACTCTGGGTTAACTCCAGCTTTGAGACATCGGAATATTCCTTGTCTTATACTATACGGAGCAATGAGTCTGTCCATGATGGCGGAATGGTTTATCCTGTCAAAGCATTTTTCGATATCGAGTTCTATGACTCTTTTATCTATTCCATTGCAGGATGAGCGTAGATTGTTAAACAGGATTTTCTGGGCATCATGCGCCGAGCGTCCTGTTCTAAACCCGTAGCTGTATGCGTGGAAGGTTGCTTCGTGGGCTGGTTCTAATGCGTACTTGACAAGACATTGATAAGCCCTGTCCGCAATAGTGGGGATTTTGAGAATTCGGGTTTTGCCGTCCTTTTTTTTTGGGATAGGTATTTCACGCAGACCCTGGTGTTTCCAGTCGTTGCATTCGGTTCTGAGCTTTTCATTCAGTTGAAACCTTTGCTCAAATGAGAGCGCGGTTTTCCCGTCTATTCCCGCTGTCTTTTTTCCAGTATTTAGCTGTGTTACTTGACGGATAGCCAGTAATCTTGCTGCGGTTGATTTCAGAATCAGTTTTTGTAGGGACTTGGCTTTGCGCTCGTCTCCAACTTGAACCGCTTTGTACACGCGTTTTTGTAGGCGGAATAAGTTACGGCGGAATTTCTTCCAAGGTAACGTCTTCCAGGATTCACTAGAGTTGTCTCTGTGTCTAATCATGCTCTGCGACCAATTTGTGTATTCTGAACACCTCAGACCAATTACGGTCTGTCCTACCCGAATTGAAGGGGATTCCGCTGCTCGTCCAGCCTACTTAGGGTTCGACCGCCCTTAGACCCTCAATCCGTTTTTATTCGTTCCCTCGGTTGATTGTTAGTTCCGTTAGGTGTAGCCATTTCGACCACTGGATTCCCTGGACTCTTGCCGCTATCCGAACAAAATGCGGCGGGGATTAACTCCAGTAGAGTCAGATTTTTAGTGTTGTGTCCTGCTCCTGGATGAGTCGCTTTTTGAGGCTCTGTTTCACCGTGGGAACTCCCCGTTAGCGTCAGTGTCATCTCACAACAGATGTCTGATTACGCCTTCCAGCTTTGACCTCCCGAAACCGAGTCGGGTCATCATGGGCAGGTAGGGAGTCATACCTGAGTCTGGTAGATGGGGCTTGCACCCATATCAGACCGAGAGTTCAACCTTTTTCTATTGCTAGATTGGGTTGGTTAGCTTATGTACGGACTGATTACCGTGATTCAGCTAACAACGAATCGCACTGTTCGTCCCATTCAAATTCCATTAGACCTGTAGATACATTTTGTATATACACTATGGTAACGTTAGTGATAAATGGTAAAGATTAAGATTTTCTAAAAGGTTTGATAATACTTGCCATAATTCCCTAGATACTAGATAATTATTCTTTTTCCCGAACTTGTTGGGATATAATGGAAAGGTTGTCTTTAAATAACACTCTAGGAGATACTTATTATGTCCCGTCGTTGTCAACTAACTGGTAAAAAAGCCAATAACGCTTGTTCCGTTTCCCACTCCAACCGTCACACCAACCGTCTACAACACGTTAATCTGCAAAACAAGCGGGTTTGGTGGGCTGCTGGTAACCGTTGGGTAAAATTGAAACTTTCCACTAAAGCTATCAAAACCTTAGAATTTAAAGGTTTAGACGCAATGGCAAAAGAAGCAGGAATCAACCTCAACCATTACTAAATAGCAGGGAATAGGGAACAGGAAACAGGGGAAGGAAAAGTTTTTTGATTATACTTCTTTTCTTTCTTCTTTCTAACTCCTGACTCCTGACTCCTTTTATTAAACACTTTTTAACTTAATTACACCCCGATCAAAAACGCGATTATTAGTACCAATAGCACTCACTTCCATTCTATCTGCGTACACATCATAGGCCGCAAAACTCAAATCACTTGTGGAATATTCTGTCCATTGAGAACGGCCAACGGGACGATTACCAGCACCCGCACCACAGATTAAATAGGTAGTTCCATCAATAGCGCGAGTTCGTTCATAATTATGTTCATGGCCATTGATATAAAGCTGAACATTATATTTTTTAAACAAAGGAGTAAAGGTTTTAATAAAACTTTTATTATTCCCATAATGACCAGATGAATAAATAGGATGATGACCAAAAACAACTTTCCAAGGGGCTTTACTAAGACTTAATTCCTTCTCTAACCAAATTAATTGATTTTTCCAATCAGCATTACCATTAGTATCTAAAGCAAAAAACTGAACTTTATTTTGACTAAATGTGTAATAACGTCCCTGCATATTAAAACCAGGATATTTAAGTTGATTAACGCCATTATCAGTGCGAATATCATGATTACCTAAACAAGCATGAAACTTGACACCATTTTTTAGTAAAGCTTGATAGGGACGTTCAAAAACTGTATTAATTTTCTCAATTTCGCCATTATTATAGATATTATCACCAGCTAAAACTACTAAATTGTATGGATTTTGCTGATGATAAAAATTCATAGCATTAGCTACAGCATATTGTCCTTTTGTCCCAGTTCCCGTATCAGCAACGGAGACAAAACGCAATAATAAATCTTTTTTGACTGGGTTAGCCGCTATTGCTGATTCTATGAGAGAATTTGTATTTAATAATTTCCCACCCAAAAATCCAGATCCTATGGTACTGATTCCACTTAAAAACAAAAATTGACGGCGTTTAATATTCATAATTCATTAAATGGCACAATAATTGATTATAGTCAAAATATGTTTTCTCTGTTTTTGATTTACTAATTTGGGTAAAAGTTCCATGTCAGGAGAAAAACGTAGAAAACTAAGAAATGAACCCGCAGCTACACTCTACCCAAAAAATCAACCAATTTGGAAAACGACAATTATCCAAGTTTTGCGGGGAACGATTGGTGTTTTAGAAACTACAGTAGTCAAACTGGAGACAGAAACACCCGCTGATACTCAGAAAAAAACTAATTTTTTATCGCGTTGGGATGGCTTTTTAAGGACATTCCGCTTATTTTTACCATCAAATATATCTAACAATGTGTCAGATACGGTTCTGACAGGAATCTTTGCTGTAATTTTTGCGGTGACAATAGGGATAACTACATTTACATTTATTCCTAAATCTGCTGAAGTTGCAACTGTCCCCCCAGTAGAGGAAGTTAACACCCTAACCCCTATTGTAGAACCTACTCCTACTCCAATTGTAGAACCAGAACCTACTCCCACTCCAATTGTAGAACCAGAACCGATACCAACTCCAGTTATAGAACCAGAACCTACTCCCACTCCAGTTATAGAACCAGAACCGATACCAACTCCAGTTAGAGAATTAACACCAGAACAAACTTTACTAGTAGCAATTGAAAATCAGTTTTCAGATATTAGCATTTCTGTGAAGAATATCAAAGACAAAAATATAGTTTCTCAACTAATAAAACCTCTTCAAGCTAATTTCCGTACCAGCGATTTAACTGTAAAAATTAGTGAGATTTGGTACAAATTGGAAAAATCTCAACAGGATAAACTAGCTGCGGAAATATTACAACGTTCTCAAGAACTGAATTTTATCCATTTAGAAGTTGTTGATTCTCAAAAGAAAATAATTGCCCGAAGTCCAGTGGTGGGTAATGAAATGATAATTTTTAACCGATAAAATACGATATATTAAGAATTTACAAAACACTTTTACTTATGCGGTTATTATTAGTTGAAGATGAACATGATTTAGGAAATAGTATTCATAATGCTCTTACCCAGCGTGATTATATAGTAGATTGGGCTGAAGATGGACAAACGGCTTGGGATTATCTGAATACAGTACCACAAAGATATGAAATTGCGATTTTAGATTGGATGTTACCGCAGTTGTCAGGGTTGGAATTATGTAAAAGATTAAGAGGGCAAAAAAATCAATTACCAATTATGCTATTAACAGCTAGAGATAGCATGAATGATCGGGTTACGGGTTTAGATGCGGGTGCAGATGATTACCTTGTTAAACCCTTTGGGATGGAAGAATTATTGGCAAGAGTCAGAGCATTACAAAGAAGATTACCAAATTTCCAACCACCGCAATTACAAATAGGTTCATTAATGTTAGATTATAGTAATTTTTCAGTTGTGAATTTAGGATTAGAAACTTCTTTACCAATTATCCTTACAGCCAAAGAATTTCAACTACTAGAATATTTAATGCAGCATCCTCAACAAATCCTAACTCATGAACAAATTCGCGCTAGATTGTGGGATTTTGAAAGTGATACAGTGAGTAATGTTGTGGCTGCACAAGTGAGATTACTAAGACGCAAATTATTAGAATGTGGTTTTCCTAAAGCTATTGAAACTATGCGAGGCTTTGGTTATCGTTTTTGTGGATAATAAGGGATATTAATTAAATGAACCACGTTCGCGCAGCGTCCCGGAGGGATATAGGAGCGAAGAAAGCGAAGGAAGAAAGGAAGAAGATAGGTAAAATCCAAAATTGGATACCTAATAATTCACTATTTAATAATTCTCGGTTAAAATTAGCTGTTACCTATGCTGGTTTTATGGGTGCAACTTTATTAATATGTGGTTATGTTGCTCATATTGTGATGATTCAAGCTTTTACTCGCACTGTTGATCGAGAATTAGAAGTTTTTGGCAAGGTATTTGAAGACCAATTAAAGACAGAGTTAAAAATTCCTGGAGAACTATCTATTACGACTCAGAAATCTTTACCAGGAATTTGTTTTAAACAACAACCTTGTTTACCAATTAAATCAGAATCAGAGTTACTGGGTTTATTATCAGAAGGATATTATCTCCGGTTTTTAACCCCAGCAGGAGAAGTAATTGCTGCTATTGGTAATAATCCCGATGAGTTTCCCCCTAATCTACAAATTAACCATTCTTACGATATTAAAAATCGCAATGGTGAACTATATCATTTACATTTAATGCCCTTAAAAATCAAAGGGAATCAATTGTGGGGATACTTACAAGTAGGGCGATCTATACAACGATTAAATGACTATATGAATAGTCTACATTGGTTATTAGGATTGGGTGTTCCCTTTTCTATGATCTTAATTGGTGCTGCTGGTTGGTGGTTAGCAGGTTTAGCTATGCGACCAATTGAAAAATCCTATCAACAATTACAAAAATTTACGGCTGACGCGGCACATGAATTAAGAACTCCGATTACATCTTTACAAACAATTGTCGAAACAAATTCAATTAACCCAGAAACCCAAAAAGCTTTGGAGAGACAAATCAAAAGATTAGTAATTTTAACCCAGGATTTGTTATTATTATCTAGGGTAGAAAGTGGTTTACAAGAAGCAAAATGGCAGGAAATTTGTTTAAATGATTTAGTGGCAGATGTGGAAGAAGAATTAATGCCAGTAGCCATGAATGCCCAAGTTTTATTATCTAGTAATATTCCGATTGAATCTTATTTTTATATTCAAGGTAATGAAGGTCAAATTTATAGAATGTTGTTGAATTTAGTTAGTAATGCTATTAAATATACTCCTGAATCTGGGGAAGTAACAATTAATCTGACAACTAATGATCATCAAGGTTTAATTACTATCAAAGATACAGGTATTGGTATTCCTGCTTCAGATATTCCCCATATTTTTGATCGCTTTTATCGAGTTCATGCAGATCGTTCTCGTCATACAGGAGGATCTGGACTAGGTTTAGCTATTGCTTTGGCAATTGTCCAAACTCACAAGGGCAAATTAGAAGTACAAAGTGATGTGAATAATGGCAGTACATTTACTGTGATTTTGCCACTCTTTTCCAAAGTAAACAGCTAATTTCAACTAACATAGATGTAATCATGGCAATAGCAGCGGCCATTGCGCCATTCATGCCCTTGTTAATAGCAAAAGTGGTAATTATTAATAAAGTTCCTGTTCCTAACCAAGTGGATAAATTTACGTGACCTGTGCGATTTTCACTGACTAAAAAACCTTGAATTGCATTTTGTAAAGCCACAAATAATGGCACAATTGCACAAATCAAAAGCACTGGTTTAATACTTTTAGCTAAGGTAAGATCATTACCGATAAAACTTTGAACAATGCGATCGCCTATGGGTGTTAAACTTATTAATAATAGTACAGTCGAACAAGCAGCACCTACGCTGATAGCAAAAGTCAGCAGTTGGCGATCGCTCACTTGATGACGATATTTAATCACCATTTGCTGTACCATACGGGTAGAATTGGCAATTACCAGCACTAACCCCCAAGCCGCAGACCAAGCTGCAATGGCAATTGTCGCATCTTCAGCGCGAGTAAGAATGCTAATTAATATCGCCCTTCCGCCCCAAACCACCATCATCGAATTAGCTAAGGGTAAATAGAACTTCCATACCTGCGTTACATTGCGGGGTAAATTAGGTTGTTCTATTTGTGGTGGTAAAATTGCCCCACTGCGACGGGCAAAAATTGTAACAACGATAGCCTCGACTATCACCCCGCCCATAAGCCCTAAGCCAGCAATTACGCCCCCAGATATTTGGCAGAAAAACCCGGATGTGAGGATTACTGCTAAAGTGAATAACCTGCAAATACTGGCTTTAGCCACAGCACCGGACTGACCATGATAAATTAATAATCCTTGAAAATAACGCCGCCAAGCGATCGCAAATGGCCAACCGCCCATTAGTAATAATACTTGACTAACTGTAGCTAACATTGCAGATGGTATGCCCAACAGACTCACACCGACAAAATTAAATATGATCGGTAGTCCCAACAAACTTAATAAAAAAGTTAATCCTCCACCTACCAATAATGTAAATCGCCACAATGCTTTGCGTGAATTTTGAGAACCAGCTAAAGCATTAGCAGCGTGCAAAATCATAATAATCGGACTTTCAAAAAATATCGCCAAAGATTTAGCAATACCTACAGCCGCTAAGTTATTTTGAGCATCAGGAAGATGAGCTAATGTAGTAGTCATCATCGGATCACCACAAGCCATAGTCACATCACTGAGAGATAAAGGCAAAAATTCCCGCCATAAAGTCCCTAAACTAACTGATTGAGATTGAGGTTCTTGTAATTTCATATCATCACGAAGCTATGTGTGCAAAAAGCGCAAAAATCTAACTTTTAAACTCTTACCCTTTGCGCCTTTGCGCCTCTGCGTGAGAAAATTATCTTGATCACTCTTGACTCCTACCGACAATATCCAATGGTACAGGCAGAAGATTAGCAATTGCTGTCGTTAAATTGCTATTTTCCAGAATAGTAATTTCCTGTGCTGTTAACCAATCGGCATTGTAAACTGTTTCTAAATACCTATCGCCCCGGTCAGGGTTAAGTAGTAACATAGTTTGAGGTGTAGTAAATCTTTGAGTATCAGCTAAAGCAGCAGCGACAATTGCACCAGTGGAAGCACCTAAAAGCATACCTTCCTGTTTAGCCAAACCATGACAAACAGAAAACGCCAAACCATCATCCACGCTATAAGCCGCGTCTAACATTTGCGGGTCAAAATTGGGGGGAACGAAAGATAAACCCAGTCCAGTCATCTTATAGGGGTGTCTGGGAGTCCCAAAAATTGCCGATCCTGCCACATCTACACCGATAATTCTTGTTTGGGGATAATACCGTTTAAAATAGCGACTGATACCGCCTAACTGTCCGGCTGTACTGACTCCAATCACTATAGCATCCGGCGCACCGCCAAAAGCAGCTTCAATTTCCCGCGCCGTCCAAAGTTCATGGGCATCAGTATTACTAGGATTTTTATGTTGACAGGGATACCAAGCACTAGCAATATTTGCAGCTAATTCCTGGGCTTTTTTCATTCTTGCTACCTGCATTGAACCCTGACTATCAGCCTCACTCAAAGGCACTTCTACCAATTCTGCACCATAAGCAGTAAGCATTCTTCGCATTGTTACAGGGGTTTTGGCATCAATCACAATCATCACCCTGTAACCCTTAGTTGCGCCTACAATTGCTAACCCAATCCCAAAGTTACCAGAACTAGATTCAACAATTGTCCCACCTGGACGCAATAAACCTTGTTTTTCAGCTTCATTCACCAGATAAGCCGCATTTTTTTCCTTAATACTCCCACCAGGATTACAAGATTCCAATTTGAGATATAAATGATGATGTTGACAAGTGCGGTGAATTCGATTTAATCGGACAATGGGAACTTTACCTAATGCTTCTGTCACCGTGGCAAATAGCGGTGATGCTGGTAAACTAGTTTTCAGGGTTAGTTTTGGGGAGCAAGTAACCATCATTAATAGCCAAATACTGTTCATCTCTAAAGATGCCAACCATAAATGAAATAGAGATGAAATCAGTTTAATTTGATGACATAGGAATAACCTATAATGCCGAATTATAAGCTTTAACTAACAAATCAATTCCGGTAATTGCCCCACCAACAACAACTGCATTAGCCCCTAAATCTAAAGCTTTTTTTGCCATTTCTGGGGAAGAAATACCCCCTTCACAAATCACAAAAGTATCGAGATTTTCTATAATTTGCGTGAGTAATTCCCAACCAGGAGGAGAGAAATTTTTAGTTTCCGCAGTATAACCAAATAGAGTAGTTCCCACAATATCTGCACCTGCATTTACAGCTAATTGTGCAGCCTCGAAAGTATCTACATCTGCCATAACTGGCTTATTTAATTGCTGATGAATCAGAGTAATAATATCTGCTAACTTTTCATCTTCAGGACGATTTCTAGTAGTAGCATCTATAGCAATAATATCTGCACCTGCTTCAGCCACAGCAACAGCATGATGAAACTGTGGTGTAATATAAACATCAGAACCAGTGATTACTTGTTTCCACAGGCCGATAATCGGAACTTGGACTTTTTCCCGCACAGCTTGAATATGACTGGGAGTGTCAATTCTCACGGCTACAGCCCCATTATTGACTGCGGCTTTTGCCATTGCCGCAATTACATAAGGATCATGTAATGGAGAATTTACAGGTGCTTGACAGGAAACAATTAATCCTTTTGGTAAATTAATCATGTTTTATTTTTAATTGTAAATTAACATTGGAGATAAAGAACATTTGGTGGAATAACTTTGTGATAGTTGTTATAGAATAAGATTTCAAGAATAATTAAACGCAGATGAACGCAAATGAACGCAGATAAGAATGGATTAGTCTAGTTGTTAAAATTGAAATTCCATTGACAAATCACCAATTATTAATTACTAATTATGCACAGAATCAGCGCCACACCAGGCGGATTAAATCAGTCAGAAGGTTTATTTTTCCTCGAACAAACTCCTGCCCCTTTTGTATTGATTACAGCAGCGGATACTGATATTCAAACACTAGCCGCTGTAGTTCCCAAATTACCTAGTCAATTTCCTGAACTCCGAGTAGCTAACTTATTACAACTACAGCAACAAATAAGTATAGATGCTTATGGTGAACAAGTTTTAGAATCTGCCCAAATAATTGTGCTTCGTCTCATAGGAGGCAGTTCCTACTGGGCTTATGGCTTAGAAGTTGTCCAGGAAATTGTACAACGTAATGGCACAACTTTGATTGTGATGCCAGGAGATGATGGATTTGATCCTGATCTTATTTCCAAATCTACAGTTTCTGAAAAAATTGTTCAGAAAATTTGGCAATACTTTCAAGAAGGTGGTACAGAAAATTTCCTCAACGCGTTGCAATTTATCACTGATACAGTCCTATCAACAGCATTTAATCCACCAGCACCCCAATCTGTTCCCCGCGTGGGATTGTATGAGAGGAAGTCAGTAGGGGCGGGGTTTCCCCGCCCTCATAGGAGTCAGCCTAAAGTTGGTATTTTGTTTTATCGCGCTCATTATTTAGCAGGAAATACCAGAGTTATTGATGCTTTGTGTAATGCTTTAATCGAGAAAAATTTACAACCTGTACCTGTTTTTGTTTCTTCATTACGTGAACCTGGTGTAAGTGAGCAATTATGTGAATTGTTTGCAGCTAAAGATGATGATTATCATGTTAGTTTATTAATGAATACCACCAGTTTTTCCCTAGCAAGTTTAGAAACAGAAACACCACAAACTGAACTTTGGGAAAAATTAAATGTTCCTGTTTTGCAAGTAATTCTTTGCGCTAGTTCCGTTGAACAATGGGAATCACAATCACAAGGTTTAACACCCCGTGATATGGCGATAAATGTGGCATTACCAGAAGTAGACGGGCGAATTATTAGCCGGGCTGTGTCTTTCAAAACTTTGCAAACTCGGAATAATCAACTAGAAACCGATGTCGTAGTTTATGAACCCGTGAGCGATCGCATTGAATTTGTCGCCCAACTGGCTGCAAACTGGGTACGATTGCGGGTAAAACCGCCCCAAGAACGCCGCATAGCCCTAATTTTAGCAAATTACCCCAACACCAACGGCAGGCTTGCCAACGGCGTAGGATTGGACACTCCCGCCAGTTGTGTAGAAATTCTCAAAGCCTTAAAATTAGCTGGTTATGAACTAGAAAATATTCCCGAAACTGGAGACGAATTAATTCAAATTCTCACATCTAGCGTTACCAATGATCCAGAAGGAAAAGATTGGAAACCAATAAACCAAAGTTTATCAGCAGCAGAATATCAAAAATATTTTGCCACCTTACCAGGAATAATCCAAAAAGAAATTATTGAACGTTGGGGAAAACCAACTTTAGATTCAGTCCAAAATTGGGCAATTTCTGGAATTCAATTTGGTAATATTTTCGTCGGTATTCAACCATCAAGAGGTTATGATCTCGACCCTAGTTTAAATTATCATGCTCCAGATTTAGAACCAACTCATAATTATTTAGCCTTTTATTATTGGGTAAGAGAATCTTTTAATGCTGATGCCATAGTTCATGTCGGCAAACATGGTAACTTAGAATGGCTACCGGGGAAAAGTGTGGCTTTATCTAATACTTGTTATCCAGAAATTGCCTTCGGACCAATGCCCCATTTATATCCATTTATTGTTAATGATCCCGGTGAAGGTTCACAGGCAAAAAGACGCGCCCAAGCCGTAATAATTGATCATTTAACCCCACCAATGACCCGCGCCCAATTATATGGAGGATTGCAACAAGTAGAAAACCTAATTGATGAATATTACGAAGCCGAAAGTTTAGATCCTTCCCGTTTACCAACAATAAGAGATCGCATACAAGAACTCGTTATTAAAGAAAACCTATATAAAGACTTAGGAATTACCAACCCCAAAGACATCGCTAACTTTGAAACCTTAATCTTAAATTCCCTAGACGGTTACTTGTGCGAACTCAAAGAAGCCCAAATCCGTGACGGCTTACACATATTCGGTCAATGTCCCCAAGGAACACAACTGCGAGACCTCATAGTAGCCATCGCCCGCATCCCCAACCGCCATTATATCGGCATTACCCGCGCCATTGCCAAACAATGGAACATAGACATAGACCCCCTCACCGACGACCTCTCAACCCCCCTCTCTGAGCCTCTGCGCCTCTGCGAGAGACTTAAATCCTGTCACATCATCGGCGATGTCGTCGAACTGCTAGAAGCAGAAGCCGCCCACTTAGTAGAACAAATAATAGATAACCAAGTAGGGGCGGGGTTTCCCCGCCCTCATTTAAATTGGATCAGTGACAAACTCCTCCCAGCCCTACAAAAAACCAGCGAAGAAACCACCAACCTATTACGGGGACTTGATGGCAAATACGTTCCCAGCGGTGCTTCCGGCGCACCCACACGCGGCCGCCCCGAAGTCCTGCCCACAGGTAAAAACTTTTACGCCGTTGATATTCGCGCCATTCCCACAGAAACCGCCTGGGATATTGGCAGAAAAGCCGCTGAAACTCTCATTGAAACCTACACCCAAGAACACGGAGAATATCCCAAAACCCTGGGTTTATCCGTGTGGGGAACAGCTACCATGCGGACTGGTGGTGATGATATAGCCGAAGCTTTAGCTTTACTTGGTGTTCAACCCGTTTGGGATGGTGCAGCGCGACGAGTAGTAGATTTTGAAATTTTACCTTTATCCATTGTTGGTCGTCCCCGCGTGGATGTCACCCTGAGAATTTCTGGCTTTTTCCGGGATGCTTTCCCCAATTTAATCACCTTATTTGATCAAGCTGTGAAAGCGGTTTCAGCTTTAGATGAACCACCAGACCAAAATCCCCTTGCAGATACAGTTCGCAAAGAAACGGATTTATGGACTCAAGAGGGTTTATCTTTAGAAGTAGCAGCCGAGCGATCGCAATATCGTGTCTTTGGTTCAAAACCAGGTGCTTACGGTGCAGGACTCCAAGGCTTAATCGCCGCTCAAAATTGGCAAGATGACAACGATTTAGCCCAAGCTTACATCAATTGGAGTTCTTACCCCTATTCTGGAGAAAATACCAATCCCCAATCCCCAGTCCCCAGTCCCCAGTCCCCAGTCCCCAATTCCGCAGCTTTTGAGCAACGCTTGAAACAAATGCAAATTGTTCTGCATAATCAAGATAACCGAGAACATGATTTACTCGATTCCGATGACTATTATCAATTTCAGGGTGGTTTAACCGCAGCGGTGCGTTCTCTTCAAGGTAAAAATCCTGAAACTTATTTTGGTGATAATTCCAACACATCCCAGCCCAAAGTCCGTCAACTGAGTTCAGAAATTGCCAG
Source organism: Anabaena sp. UHCC 0187 (assembly GCF_009712035.1). GTDB lineage: Bacteria > Cyanobacteriota > Cyanobacteriia > Cyanobacteriales > Nostocaceae > Dolichospermum. The sequence goes on from NZ_VILB01000013.1 coordinate 446,682, forward strand.
GGTTTATCGTTCTCGCGTGGTTAATCCTAAATGGATAGCTGGAGTTATGCGTCACGGTTACAAAGGTGCATTTGAAATGGCGGCAACGGTAGATTTTCTTTTCGCTTATGATGCTACCGCCCAATGTGTTGAAGATTATATGTATCAAGGTGTTGTTGAAGCATATTTAGAAGATGCTGCCGTTTGTGAATTTATCCAAGATAAAAATCCTTGGGCATTACGTGATATTGCGGAAAGACTACTAGAAGCAAATCAGCGCGGTTTATGGCAGGATGTAAGTATACAAACTTTAGAAAATCTCCGCAATTTAGTCCATCAGGCGGAAGCAACTATCGAAGAAAAATAATTTAATTTAGGAAATGAATATGGAAAACCTTGCGTATTTACATTTAGCCTTTGCCAATGAAGACGAAGAAACTACGAAGTTAATAACCCTCAGTTCTTTATTCCAAAAAGCAGCAGCACCAAATTGGCAACTCTTTTCCAGCAATGCGTGGAAATACATGATTCCCCTTGTTCTTACTTTATCTATTCTTAATAGTGTTAGTAGTGTTTTCGCACTCGAAAGC
>NZ_VILB01000013.1:447482-540345 GCF_009712035.1 Anabaena sp. UHCC 0187
GACATCTCAGGTCGAAAGAAGCAACAAACAATTTATCAGTACAGCCCCTACAAGCAGTAATACTACAAATTACATTATCCCTGTTAGCAACAAACGCCAAAGCCCGAATAAATTGGTCAAAGGTGATGAAGGTGCAGATGTCAGAGTTTTACAAGAACGCTTGAAAATTGCGGGTTTTTATCATGGTAATCCCACAGGGGTCTTTGGTCCGATTACGGAAGAATCTGTAAAACGATTCCAAAAGGCTTATAAACTCACCGTTGATGGCATTGTGGGTAAATCCACATTAGCTACATTACCAAAGGTGATTGATGACAATGGCACAACTACTTCCCCAAAATTAGATCATCAAGGTAGACTTAGCTTAGGCGATCGCGGTGAAGCTGTCAGAATTCTCCAAGAACAATTAATCAAAGCCGGATTTCTCCAAAGTCAGCCCAATGGTTACTATGGTTCTAACACAGTTGATGCTGTGACTCGCTTTCAAAAACAGCACAAACTAGAAGCTAATGGTATGGCTGGACAAACCACCCGTTCTAAGTTATATAGTTTAGTTAAAAATTCTGCCAAAAATGATTTTACTACTTTAGAAATCCAAAGCCGATTACATGAAAAAGGTTTCTATAAAGGTCAAATCAACGGCATGATGGCATCTGATACCAAAAAAGCAATTAGTCGCGCTCAAGAATTTTATGGTATCAGCCTTAAAGATGTTCAAAGCGGAAGTTTTTAATTCCCGCTTTCTCGATGTACTTGGATTCCCGCACTACGATTCATCCTCAAAATCATTGATAATTGATAATTATCAATTGTCTTAGTTTCTAAAGTGGCATCAATGCCCTTTGGCACTTAGGACACACAGCATGAATTGTCATTTGACAATCTAATAAATGGAAACCTTCTTTTTGGGCTGTTTTTCCGCCAATCTTTAAAATTGAGTCGTTTTTAAACTCAATAGTCGAGTTACAGCGGACACAAATTAAGTGATGATGGTGATGGGGATAAGGCTGATTAATTTCATAATGTTTATGCCCTTCACCTAATTCCAACTCCCGCAAAATCCCCATTCTTGCCATCAACTTTAAAGTGCGATAGATAGTTGATAAACTAATCCCTTCACTGTCATTTTCTAAGCGGTGATATAGATCCTCTGCGCTTAAATGTTCACCTTGGGGGAGTTCTTGAAAAATATGGAGAATTGTTTCGCGTTGTGGAGTTAAACGCCAGCCACGGTCGTTTAATTCCGCCTTAAGTGAACCAGTTGTGTAGACAGTCATACTAAATTTTCTCAACAAAGCTCATTAATTGAGAATATAACAAATATTTGGCTTGATTTGCAACAATCATTGCCTATTGAGAATATTTGCTGATTGTCAGTTGTCAGTGGTCAGTGGTCAGTTGTCAGTTGTCAGTGGTTCTCCGCTCTATTGCCTATTGCCTATTGTCTATTGCCTTCTACGTCAACGACTCCAGATAATCACGGATAAGGTTACGGCGTTTAGGTTGGCGGAGTTTTTGCAAAGCCTTTGATTCAATTTGTCTGACTCTTTCCCGTGATAGGTCAAGGGCGCGGCCAATTTCTGCTAAGGAGTAAGCATGACCATCGGATAAGCCAAAGCGCATCAAAATAACATCACGTTCCCGACTGGTTAAATCATCTAGAAGATTATGCAAATCCTTATGTAAAGATTCCCGCATTAACATCTCCTCTGGCGTAATCGTATCCGTCTCTAGTAATTCTCCTAATTCAGTATCCTTATCCTTCCCTACTTTGGTTTCTAAAGACACAGAACGAGGAACTCTCAATAACACTTCCCGGACTTGGATAGCTGTCATATCCAACTCAATGGCCAGGTCTTCTAAAGTCGGTGTGCGTCCTTTTTCTTGGGCAATTTTCCGTTGCGCCTTTTTAATTTTGTTGAGTTTTTCAGTAATATGGACAGGAAGGCGAATAGTCCGGCTAGAAGTAGCGATCGCCCTGGTAATACCTTGACGAATCCACCAGTAAGCATAGGTACTAAAACGATAACCCTTGGTAGGGTCAAATTTCTCCACTGCTCGTTCTAAACCTAAAGTCCCTTCTTGGACTAAATCCAACAATTCCAAACCACGATTTTGGTACTTCTTAGCGACAGATACCACCAAACGCAAATTCGCTTTAATCATGTGCGATTTGGCTTGCAGTCCTTGAGTTTGAACTTGCTCTAGTTCTTCTACTGTTAAATTAGCAATTTCTGCCCAGCGTCTTTTGCCATTGGCCAAAGTTGGCTTAAGATCAGGTAAATTTATCCCCGCAGTAGTCGCCCACCGTTCCAAAGAAGGGCGGTGTCCTAGTTCCGCTGTTAACCGCTCCTGTACCTCCATTAACCGCGAATAGGGCATAATTACAGCATCTCCCTCAGCGGCAGCCGCACTAAGCAATACTCGCATCCGTAAATATCGCTGGACTTTTTGGGCTTCAGCAACTTCTTCATCTCGTCCTAACAACCGGACTCGGCCAATTTCTTGTAAATAGAGCCGGACTAAGTCTGTACTGCGGCGAGTAGTTTGCGCGGCTAAAGCTAAATCAGATTCCACAGTAGCCATGTCTAAATCCGGCAAATCATCATCATTATTGATTTCAATATCCAACGGTGAACTAGGATTTTGCCCGTCGTGGGCGGCATTTTTATAAAAAGATGTTGCTGGCATGATGTCTCAAATTGCTCCAGGTAACAATAGATTATGGTTAGCTAAAATTACGGTTATCTAATCAACTGTTGCTATTGTTCCCGTAATTCGTCATGAAATAACACGGTTTTGGCTTGAGTGTACAATTCTTTGCAAAACTTTGTACTAGTCCAAGGAGGTCTCAGAGGAGAAAACTTAATTTATCAGCTTTTGGACTTTTTTAACTGGATAGTTATGTTCTCCACATTTCACTAGCTTAAAAGAATACATTTTTCATGAATTGTTCGTCGCTAGTAGCTGTGTGATTGAACAAACAGCTATGCAAATCTTTAGCCAGATTTTCAATTACAATTTAACTGGTTAATATTACCATGTTTAGGGATATTAACGGTTATTTTTTTAACTGGTTATAAACTCACTTCTAGTTATGATGATGTTTATAAACTACATGGTTATATTTACATCACTCAAAAAGTAATTTCCTGACAATTTGACAAATTTTTTCTAGGGATTTCGCGGTAATCATTTAATTGTAATTGGACACCTTGCCCTGTCAGCGGTTCTCCCCCTACTTACCATATTTGTTCTGTAGGAAAATTATCAAATTCAGGCTTGATATCTCGTAACATCAGTTTATCTAATGCAAGTCTTGGTGTAATTTCTCCTTCCAGTAGTTGATAAACTTGCTCAGTAATGGGAATAGCAATACCTTGTTGTTGGGCAATTTCCATTAATACCCGACAAGTGTTCACACCTTCGGCTGTGCCTGGAAGACTTGCCAGAACTCCTTTTAGCGTTTTTCCATTAGCTAATTGATAACCAACTTGATAATTGCGGCTTAAAGGGCTGTTGCAGGTTGCTAGTAAATCCCCTAGACCGGATAAACCATAAAATGTTTCCGTTTTCGCACCTAAAGTATTCCCTATTCGTACCATTTCGGTTAAGCCACGAGTAACTAGAGCCGCTTTGGCATTTGTGCCTAAGTGTAACCCATCACATACACCAGCGGCGATCGCCATCACATTTTTCAGTGTTCCCCCTAATTCTACGCCCACAGGGTCAGGGTTAGTATAGACACGAAAGCGACTAGAAGAAAATACCAGTTGGACAGTTTGGGCAGCATTGGTGTTTTTACTCGCTACTACCGTTGCTGCTGGTAATTCCTGGGCAATTTCCTGGGATAAATTGGGGCCAGATAAAACCACAACCGAATGATCAGGGAAAGCTGCTTGCCAAATTTGCGAAGGTGTGTATGTAGTGTGTGGTTCTAGTCCCTTAGTTGCAGTCACAAAGATTGTTTGTGAAGATAGGGGGCAAGATTGCACCATAGAGGCTACATCTCTTACCCCTTTCATAGAAATAGCTGACAAAACTATTTGAGCATTTTCTAATACTTTTTCTAGTGGTTGCGAGTCCGAACGTGACCATAGATGCACCTGATGTCCATTAATGGTTGCTAATTTAGCCAAAGCTGTACCCCAAGCACCCGCACCAAGAATGACAACAGATTTTAAATTTGGTAATTGGTGATTGGTCATTGGTAATTGGTGATTGGTAATTGGTGATTGGGGTAGAATAACTAAGGACAACGAACCACTGACAACTGACAACTGACTATCTTGGATAACGTTTCATTAATTCTCTGACTTGTTCTGCATGATAGGAGCTTCTTGTCAAGGGTGAAGAAACAACTTGTAAAAATCCTAGTTCTTCCCCAAAAGTTTGCCAGGCTGCAAATTGCTCAGGTGTTACAAAGTCAGATACTTGTAAGTGTTTTTGACTGGGTTGGAGATATTGCCCAATTGTCAAAATATCACAATCTACTTTTCGTAGGTCTTCCATGACTTGGCGAATTTCTGCATCTGTTTCACCTAAACCAACCATGATACCGGATTTGGTGTAAGTGCTGGGAGAAATTTGGCGCGAGCGTTGTAATAATTCCATTGTCCGCTCATAATTCCCCTGGGGACGCACACGGCGATATAAGCGGGAAATGGTTTCTGTGTTGTGGTTAATTACTTCTGGTTTCGCTTGGAGAATTATTTCTAAAGCTTGCCAATTACCGCATAAGTCAGGAATTAATACTTCTATTGTTGTATGAGGCGAAACTTCATGAATAGCATTTATACAATGGACAAATTGAGATGCACCACCATCTGATAAATCATCTCTGTTAACGGAAGTAATCACGACGTGATTAAGCTGCATTCGCCGCACTGCTTCCGCTAGTCTTGTGGGTTCGGTGGGATCTAAGGCTTGAGGTTTCTTTTCAAAATCAATATCACAGTAAGGACAAGCCCTGGTGCAAGCTGGCCCCATAATCAAAAATGTGGCAGTACCCGCGTTGAAGCATTCCCCAATATTGGGACAGGAAGCTTCTTCGCAAACGGTATTCAGGGCTAAATCCCGCAAAATTTCTTTAACGTTACCAACACGCTCCCATTGAGGCGCTTTTACCCGCAACCAGTCTGGTTTTACAGTCACAGTCTACTTTTACCATTTTAGTTATACAAATCTTATGGTAGCAAGCAAAGACCTCGGTGGCAGATGAAATATTTGTTATTTTGTAATGATTGTGGTAATATCTTTTTATAATGCCATTTTTTTGGCGGGATGTGGCGCAGCTTGGTAGCGCACTTCGTTCGGGACGAAGGGGCCGCTGGTTCGAATCCAGTCATCCCGATTGTTGTACGTTCGCAGATTATATGTCGTGGTGGCTGTTTTTTATAAAGTTGAGTTACCTGACAAAAAATACTAATAACTTTTAGATTGAAGAAATCCAGTTATTAGACTTCACCTTTTTCTTTAGCAGTCTCACTGCACCTAGAGCAAATAAACCAAGTGCTGATGTAGCAGCGGGTTCAGGAACTTTCTTGGGTGGTGGTGGTGGTGGTGTATATAATGCCCCGGTAAAGCTAGGTTCACTGAGTGCTGTTCCATACTGGAAGCGAATACTGCTAATTTTGTTGATATCAAAGGTACTGGGTAGACCTGATAAAACAAAAGTTGCAGAATCTTTCACAAAAGTCCCCACCTGTGAGGCGCTTGGTTTGAAATTGGGATTATTTGCACTAGGGTTAAAACCAGAGATGAGGCCATAATTAAATTGCTGACCACCACCACCTTGGAAAATGTTAAAGCCAGCAGTACCCAATCCGTAATTTTGCGTTATGCCAGGAAGGTTTGTTGTGCCATTACCAGTATTTGGTAATTTCCATTCGTTTAATGTTTTAAGATTAACATTAGTGCCAGGTGTACCACCGATTACAGTTGGTGCTGTTGCTGAATCTAAGACTAAGCCGCTGAAGGAAGTGCCATTATATTCCCAGAAAACAGCTGTTAGAACATCAGAAGGGGCTAAAGCAGATGATCCTGTATTTTTCAGATTTACAGTCAACTTACCAGGGTTTAATTGGTCATTAAAGATAACTGATGCGCCTAGAGTGTTATTGGTTGCTGAGTTTGTTCCTGAACCGTTAAAAGTCAAACTAGCAGCTTGTGCTTGGGTCATTTGGGTGGACATCACCACCGCTAAGGATGATACACCGATGGCAATAGAATTTAGTATTTTTTGGGAAGATGTTGTAGACATGGATGCTAACCTCCTGTAGAAAAAATTAATACTAAGTACAAACAATAAATATCTTGTATCAAATTTGTTAAGACAAAAGTAGTTAATCTAACTTGATACAATTTAGTGTGGCATAAATAGATATACATAGTCTAGGTTTTATTATCAACTTCATCAAAACTTTAATTAATGCTATTCTTTATGAAGATTGATATCTGAAAACGTCTGATTTCATAGACAATCAGACTGCCATCTATTTAATAATGTCTCATAAAAAACAAATGCCGCCATCAGTGTATGTACGGCATTTAGATTTATAACTAAATATTTTTAAACCACATCCATCTTGAGAACTGGAGATGTCTAATAGCCAGTTGAGATATATAGCTTTTGGTATAGGAGCTTTTCTTGTAAAAACTACAGGTTTCAACCTAATTGACACTGTCAGGGCTAAAACCGCACGAGTCGTTTCCCACTTGCGGCGAGGTGCTATGAGGTTTAGTATTTACTCTTAGTGTAAAGGGCAGATAAACCACCGCTGTAGTTATGTTTTATTCAGTATTCTAAACTGTTGACATCCTTGGCAGTCAAACGATAAATCAAGGATTTAAAAGCAAATTCTGGTAAAGCTAACATTCGTCGCCACCGCCAAGGTTCTTGATATAATCTATACAACCATTCTAAATTATTATTTGCTAACCAACCGGGAGCGCGAGTTTTTGTTCCTGACCAAATATCAAAACTACCACCAACACCTACCCAAATTGAATGGGGACACAAATGGCGGTTTTGAGCAATCCATAATTCTTGACGTGGTACTCCCAAACCAACAAATATCACTTGTGGCTGTAGTTGAGTGAGAGTTTGCAATAACTGTTGTTCTTCTTCTGGGGAATGATAACCAGAATGTGTACCTGATATGGTGAGAGCGGGGAGTTGTTTTTGCCATAAATCTGCTGCTTTTTCAGCTACTCCCGGTGCGCCTCCATAGAAAAATATTGAAGCAGGTATTTGTTGTTGAGCAACTGTTTCTAAAAGTTTTTCTGCTAATTCAATTCCTGGACAACGTTGTATTTTTTGTCCTAATAAATACTGCAAATATAGAACAACTCCTGCACCGTCAGGAATGACTAATTCAGCAGTTTGAATTACCTTCGCTAAGACTAAATTCCGCTCTGCTTGGATAGTCATTTCTGCATTCAGGGTAATTACATGAGTTCCTTGACCTGCTTTTAAACAATCTAGTAACCAGTCCGGATAATTTTTCATGACGTGAACTGGTAAACCCAATACCGAAAAAGCTTTAGGTAATTTAAACATAGTCTATTTAAAATTAAAATTTGAGGATGTGTTATGACATTTAGTTTATCAAAATTTTTCTTCTATGAATAATTAGAACTCTCTATTGATTATTATTGTTTCTTTTGATGTACATAGGGTTTTATAGGTATCGAATCTTCACGCCTTCTTGCTCATACAGAATGTAGGCAGAAATGCTATCCCGTCCCTGTTGTTTAGCATAGTCAAGCTATCTATCTGCACGGACAACAAATTCTTCCGGTGGTACTTTCTGGGTAGGAGGATACTTAGACTAGTACACTGCGGCGTAAATCAACCAACCATTAAAAATCCCTGAAAAGCTTATACAATCTGCTTTTTTAATTTTTAATTGTTAATTTTTAATTCCGCCCTGCGGTACTATTGTGTTTTCACAGGTTTGATGTTTTTGGCTTTATAAAATGTTTCTAAACTATCAGTATCGCCGACAAAACGCCAATGCCAAGGCTCATAACTGACACCTTGAAGATTATCTTGAGGAAAGGAAATTTCAAAACTAAACTTAGCCGCATTAGCTTGTAACCACTGATAGGCTTTGGTATTATCAAAATTAGCTTGGAGATTAGTTGCTGGTACTGTGCCATCGCCAACATCCACAGCATAGCCTGTATGATGTTCACTATGATTTGGTGGAGCGCTCAGGGCTGCCCTTTCCGCTGGGGTTTGATTACGTTGTGCGCCTACACCAAAAAATAACTGCTTTTGCTCTTGTACAGAACGAAAACCAGAAAGTGGCACTAAATTTACACCCGCACTTCTAGCCGCTTGTACCATGGCTTGAAACTTGACAGCAGCAGATTTTCGCATTCTGATCCTACTGTCACCTGTAATTGGGGATAATTCTGATTCTGGTGCTTCTGAATATGGGAAATGTCCCAAAACCATATCATTATTAACTGGAGTATTGGTAACTATAGGTGCAGAACTAATTGGTTCAACCACAGAATTAGCAGTTTGCTTAGGTGTCGTCAGCGAAAACAAAAAACCACTAGAGACAGCCAGCAGCAAAAATCCAGCCAGTCCACCGATGATTAAAACCTGTGGTTTTAATTTGATCTTACTTCCCGCATCATTGCTATCGCGTAGAGCCGCCGGAATATCATCACCAGAGTGAGGATAGGAATTGTGCGGTTTTTTCGGAAACCCAGCTTTATTCAAGTGTCTGCTCCTGTTTGTGTTTAATAGTTAAAGAAGAAAAGAGATAAAAGGCAAGAGTTTTTTTAATTTTTAATTTCTAATTGTTCTAGGTGTAATTTTGATAAATCTTTTAGAACTATATATCAAGTTAGTGGGATTAATCCTAGTGGGATTTATACTGGGACGTAAATTACCTAGCAATACTTCCACTTACGTAGGTCAGTTTCTCTATTGGCTGGGAGTACCTTTGAGTATTATTGGTTTTTTACTACAAACAGACTTATCAGGACAGATTTGGATTGCACCGATAATAGCCCACTTAGCCATCTTTCTAGGGGCATTGTTAGCCTGGTTAAGAATTAAAGCCCAAGCCCATTTCACTAATTCAATCCCCGAACCAGCCACTCAAGGTAGTCTGATTCTAGCAGCGATGGTAGGTAATACAGGTTATCTGGGTTTTCCCATCACCTTAGCAATGGTAGGTAAGGAATATTTTGCCTGGGCGTTATTTTCCCAAAAACTTGGGTTTAAAGCCCCGTCCTTCTAGGACGGCTTTTCTTCTTGTAGTCTATCAATCCAATCTTCAATTAATTGAGTCATTGTTTTGCGCTTTTGTCCGGCAATCCTTCTTAATTTTTCCAGTCTTTGAGAATTAACTCGAATACTTAATCTTTCTTTCATATAACTACCCAATGGCTACCCTTTGTGAGATAATACTAGCATGAAAACACTAAAGTTTAAGTTGTACGAACACAAAAGGAATAGACACCTCAAACGGATGATCAACACCGCAGGGGTGATCTATAACCATTGTATTGCTCTACATAAACGGTATTACCGGATGTGGGGTAAACACTTAAGCTGTGCAAAACTGCAATCCCATATTGCCAAATTAAGAAAACGTAATCGCCTTTGGCAGTCCCTTGGTTCTCAAGCAGTACAAGATATCTGTCAACGCATAGAGAAAGCCTATCAACTATTTTTTAAACATAACAAGAAAGGAGTCAGACCACCAGGTTTTAAAAAGGTTAGAAAATACAAATCATTCACTCTTAAACAAGCAGGTTATAAATTCTTGGGTGGTAATAGAGTCAAGTTAGGAAATCGAGTTTATCAATTTTGGAAGTCTAGAGAAATAGAAGGAAAAATCAAAACATTAACCATTAAGCGCACCGCATTGGGTGAGTTATTCATGGTTGTTGTAGTTGATAATGAGTTAAAACCAGAAATTAAATCAACGACTGGTAAAGTAGCGGGGTTTGATTTTGGTTTAAAAACATTTCTTACCTGTTCTGATGGAAGTACAATTGATTCTCCAGAGTTTCTAAAACAATCTCTAAATGCCATCAAAAAAGCTAGTAGAAGCCACTCCAAAAAACTAAAAAGGTCAAATAATCGTGAAAGGGCGAGAAAGAATTTAGTTCGTAAACATGAAGATGTTTGTAACCGCAGAAGTGATTGGTTATGGAAATTAGCTCATGAACTAACAGACAAGTTTGATATTTTATGTTTTGAAACCTTAAACCTCAAGGGTATGCAACGTCTTTGGGGTAGAAAAATATCAGACTTAGCTTTTGGAGAATTTCTACAAATATTAGAATGGGTAGCTAAAAAGAACAATAAACAAGTTATTTTTGTAGATAAGTGGTATCCATCCAGTAAAACTTGTTCCCATTGTGGACATATTTTAGAAAAGCTAGATTTATCTGTTAGACAGTGGCGTTGTCCATCTTGCAATTCTGTTAATGGACGCGATGAAAATGCCGCACGTAATATTCAAATGGTTGGGGCATTAACCATTGGGTTAGGTGATGTTAGACTGGCTACGCCAGCAATTGCTGTTTAACCCCAGAATCCCCACGCCTTTAGGCTGGGGAGTATGTCAAGATATGTTGGGTTCGCTATTGGGGGCTTATGGTTTGGGTGTGCTTTTAGCTGCCAAGTTTGGTAGTAATATCCACAATCAGATCCAGATAGCAAAGGTAATTTTTATTAATCCTGCTTTGTGGAGTTTTGGGTTTGGCTTGTTGCTACATCAAGTGGCACTTCCCTCGACTGTGGTATTTTGTTTAGAGAAATTAGCTTGGGGTGCAGTGGCTTTATCCTTGATGTTAATTGGCATGAGACTTTCACAACTAAAATCTTGGCGGAAACTACCACAAGCCGCAAGTAGCATCTTGATCAAAATGCTCATAGTTCCCCTGGTTTTAGGCAGTATCCTCTCCCTTTTCGGTGTTACTGGTAATGCAGCACAGGTGATAGTTTTGCAAATGGGTATGCCTCCAGCCTTAGCTACACTGGTAATAGCGGAAACCTTTAATTTAGATCGGGATTTGGCTGTTACTGCTTTAGCTATGGGGATTATCGTCTTATTATTTACTTTACCTGTTTGGTTATGGCTGTTTTAACTTTTGTGTCAATTCAAAAGGAGTAATTTGTTCGTAATTTTCAAAAGGTTGATGAATCCAAGGATTATCAGCAAGATAATCAGCGTGGTAATCAGGGGCTATCACTGAACAAGCTTTATACCAAATTACAGCGGTGCGAATTTCCTCAATGGGGGATTGACTATGAGAGTGTAACCACGGAACTGTTTGTTGAATAGTCATCCCAGAGTCTACTAAATCATCTACTAGCAAAATCCGTGAACCTAAATTTTCGCTAGTCATGGTTAATTGACGGGAAATAATTAAACTGCTTCTATCTTGTTTACCCGTACCGCTGTAAGATGAAGTAGCTAAAATTGCTAATGGTTGATTGTATATGCGGGCAAGAATATCTCCTACTCGCAGCCCCCCTCTAGCTAAACAGACAATTTGGTTAAATTGCCAACCCGATTGATAAATCTTTACGGCCAATTGTTCAATTTTGTGGTGATAATCTGACCAAGAAATGTAAAGGTCTGACATAAGACTAAAATAAGTGTGTTAACAATTGTTAATTATCTGTTGTCAATTGTCAATTAATATGAGTGTGATTTATGGTTCAAGGTAATGCTGATAATAACGATTTTCACAAATCTTTGATAAGTGAAAAACTAGATTTTAAAACTAAATTGGCCTATGGGGCTGGAGATTTAGGCCCTGCGATTACTGCGAATATTGCTGTATTTTATCTGCTGGTTTTCTTTACCAATGTAGCGGGAATTCCAGCAGGTTTGGCAGGTAGTATTTTAATGATTGGCAAAATTTGGGATGGTGTTAATGATCCTGTGGTGGGAATGTTAACTGATAAAACCAAATCCCGTCGTTGGGGTCGTCGTCTACCTTGGCTTTTATATGGGGCAATTCCTTTTGGATTTTTCTTTTTTTTACAGTGGATTGTTCCCCAATTTACTGCGGATAAAAGTATTAATATTTGGTATTTATTTTGGTATTATGTAGTTATTGGGATTGTATCTCAGGCATTTTATACTGTTGTGAATTTGCCTTATACAGCGATGACTCCTGAGTTAACTCAGGATTATGATGAACGCACTAGTCTGAATAGTTTTCGCTTTACATTTTCAATTGGTGGCAGTATTTTATCGTTGATTTTATCAAAAATTATCTTCTCACAAATTGCAGATCGTCAACAACAGTATTTAGTTTTAGCGGCAGTTTGTACTGTGATTTCCGTTTTGTCTTTGTATTGGTGCGTTTATGGGGTGCGCGATCGCATTTTGGCTTTTGAAGCTAAACGAATGCAATTACCACAAGAAGCAGAAATTCCCTTTTTTGAACAGCTAAAAATCGTCTTTAGTAATAAACCTTTTCTGTTTGTAATTGCTATATATCTTTTTTCTTGGTTAGGTGTCCAAATCACAGCCAGCATTATTCCCTATTTCGTTGTTAACTGTATGCGTCTTCCAGAGGGAGATGTGCCAATGGTCATGATTGCAGTACAGGGAACGGCTTTATGTATGCTATTTGTTTGGAGTAATTTAACAAAAAAAATTGGTAAGAAATTGGTTTATTTCCTAGGAATGAGTTGCTGGATTATTGCTGCTGCTGGATTATTTTTCTTGCAGCCTCATCAAGTTGGTTTAATGTATGTTATGGCTGTAATGGCAGGTGTGGGAGTTTCCACAGCTTATCTAATTCCCTGGTCTATGATACCTGATGTGATTGAATTAGATGAATTACAAACCGGACAACGACGAGAAGGTATTTTCTATGGTTTCATGGTTTTATTGCAAAAATTTGGTTTAGCTTTCGGGCTGTTTTTGGTCGGTAATACATTACAAGCTTATGGTTTTAAAGAAGCTGTTGTTGGACAAAGTGCTTTACCTGTACAACCTGAATCGGCACTTTTAGCTATTCGTATCGCTGTTGGACCAATCCCCACGGTTTGTTTGATTGCAGGTTTGGTTTTAACTTACTTCTATCCCATTACTCGTGAGATTCACGCAGAAATGACGCTAAAACTTCAAGAACAACGGCAGAAAACATAACGACAAATATTATACAGCATTACAGAGTTCTAAGTGTTGAGATAATTGTTCTAATATCCAAACTAAATCTTCTAAGGTATAAGTATCTTCAGGTTCTGAGGACGCATAGAATTCACCAGTATAAATTTCTACTAATTCCTGAAGATTAACATCAATGAGTTGCATTTTTTTGATTCCCTGATATTTGATACTGTCCATAGTCACTGATTTTGAAACATGGCGTAGTGATAAACAGCATTTAAAGTTGTGATGTTTTAATCATAAAGATTTGATGAAGATCACTTACCTGAGTGATGTGAGTATGGTGATTTGTGTGATTCAGATCACAGGAGGAAGAAAGAAGAGAATAAAATGTTTCTTGTCTGATAGCGTAGCGTGGCGCAAGCCATATCAGGATAACCAGGATTAAAGGAGTTTAAAAATCTCTTCAATATCAACAGGTAAATATGGAAAAACAGAGTCTTCAGAACCATCATGTACATGATGAGGATAGGTGGCAATTTCGGGATGATGGGGTGCGTTATCCCAACGTTTTATTAGTTCTCTATTTTCAGTTTGCCAATGAAAACTATATTTAATTATTTCTACTTGTCCAGATTCTATTTTAAAAAACTCAAACATTTCTAAAAAACTACCATCTTTTAATATCACACGATAACGCCATAAACCTTTATCAGTTTGTGCTTCTTCTCTAAGAATTGTAAAATTTACCACTTTTGAACAAAGTGTAATTATAGATTTGATCCAAGCTAAATAATCATCAGCGTTTTTAACATTTTTCATAAAGCTTGTTCTAGTTTATTTATTTTTGTTAAAATATCTTTGCGAAGTTCGCATAAACCAAACCATTCAAAAAAATCCATTTCATCCCCTAAACTTCCTGAGTTAAATTGTTCTACAAATTGTTCAGAAGTGAGTTGATATTTTTTTTCAAATTTATCTATATCTAAGTTATATGTAGCTAATTTTTGACGATGACGAGTTAAAATTACATTTAGTAGTTGCCCAATAATTCGTTCTAATTCTGTGTTGTCGCTACAGTTTTCACTCAGCAATTCTAATTTTTCTAATGTATTCATAATTATATATACCTTTGATGAGGTTTATCTTTATTATACACTATCAAGCTGAATTTTTTGTCTGATAGCGTAGCGTGGCGCAAGCCATATCAGGATAACCAGGATTACGGGATTTTTAGGATGTTGTTGTTTATTTGAAGTGGTGATTTTGAGGATTTTTTTGTCTGAATCAGGATGTCCAGGATTAAAGGATTTTCAGGATGTAATTGTTTAATTGTCTATGAGAAGTACAGATTTTAGGATGTTAGATAATAAATTATCCGTTAAATTATTTGTTGTTATTTGTTGACTGTTGGTATAACTGTATTTTATAATATTCAAATATTCACAGACCATTCATGAATAACAATCCTGTACATCCTAAAATCCTGGAAATCCTGATTCAGACAATTACAATTTCAACATCCCACCAACAACTTACAAATTACCAACGAATTATACAAACTGTAGGTTGAGTAGAACGCAGTGAAAACCAACTATTTGATCATCATCTATATTGTTATGATAGTATTGGGTTTTCTCAGCTTTGTTGCGGGTCTTCATCTGGTGGATGCCAACTACCTTTTATCCAAAAACGACGCGCTTTGATAATAGAACCTTCATTATGCCTTTCATCATTGAGGTCTAAGCGATTACAAGTAGCCCTTCCTGTAGCAGTAATACCAATAATTTTTAACCCATCTGCTGACCAAAGAAAATGGTCAGACCATTTGTGTTTTCGAGGATTGAATATGGGAATGATATCTCCAGTTTCTGGATCGATACCAGTTGTAAAATTAGGCTCTCCCAGATTGGTTATGGTTATTTAATAACAAAAAAATCTCAAAGTCCTTACCTGGTAAGGATTTTATTAATCCAAAAATACAGATTTAATAAAAATATTGTTTTATTATATTAAAACCTTTTGTATCTAAGGATTTCAGATGAAATTAAGTATTAATTTTACATAGTCAGTCTAGGAGAGCCTAAAATTATAGCGATATCCGTTACAACGTTGACAAGCTAAAGCTAAATTTTCAGGGTCATCTGATGAACCAGGAAGAGACTGGGGAATAATATGATCAATAGCAAATAAAGCCGCACTTGCTTCTTCTAAAGAATGACAGTATTCACAAAGAAATTTTGGTCTTTCTCTGACTAATTTTTTGGTTGTCTCGTTAACTGTCATGATTCAGCAATTATTTTTGCATTCAATAAAGTAAAAATCCTATCCAGTTCTAATATTCCTGCTAATTCAGCTTCTTCGTTTGTAGTTAACATTCCTGCTTTGTTTTTATCAGCAAGTTCTTCTAACCTAGATTGTAATTCTGGAGTGAATTTAAACAAATTCAAATTTCTGACTTTGCTGATTTCAATTCCAGATTCTATCCAGTATGAGGGTTGAATCATTACTTGAGTCATCATAGAATTATTTTAATAATTTTGATAACTTTTATATTATAACATAGTCAACAATAAAAATATGGATAATTTAAAATATTTTTTGTCTGAATCAGGATATCCAGGATTAAAAGATTTTCAGGATGTTGTTGTTTATTTGATGTGGGGATTTTGAGGATTTTTTTGTCTGAATCAGGATGTCCAGGATTAAAGGATTTACAGGATGTTGTTGTTTGATTGTCTATGAGAAGTACAGATTTTAGGATGTTAGATAATAAATTATTCGTTAAATTATTTGTTGTCATTTATTGACTGTTGGTGTAACTGTATTTTATAATATCTCAATATTCACAGACAATTCATCAATAATAATCTGTCTGAATCAGGATAACCAGGATTTGAGGATTTTCAGGATGTAATTTTTTTATTGTTTAGGAAAAATGGCGATTTTTGGATGATAGATAATATACTGTGATTGTAATTATCATTTTTCAATATTCACAGACAATTCATCAATAACAATCCTGTACATCCTAAAATCCTGGACATCCTGATTCAGACAAAAAATATGAATCAGATATTTTAATTATGTTGGGTTGCTTTCCTTAATCTAAGCTAGAAGATGAGCGATTCCTATGGGGTGCTTACGCTATCGCTCTTCATTTTCTCTTTTACAGAAAGTTCGTCTAGTGTTGGATTTTGTGAGATTACAGTAGCAAATTTATATTTTTTCTGTTCTAAAGAAACTCTGATGCGATAAAAACCTATTTTGGGTTTATCCTATATTCGGTTTTAAGATTGAAAACAGTTAGGCAATATGCTCTAACTTTTATCAAGATCAACATTGGTTCAAGTGTCTAAATCCGTTTTCAGTGAAGAATACAATCAGTTTCGCAAAATGCTGATAGAGGCTCGCAAAGAGGCTAATCTTACTCAAGCAGAGTTATCAGCAAAATTAGAGCGCCCACAATCCTACGTATCAAAATATGAACGTGGGGAGCGTCGTCTTGACCTGATTGAATTTTTACAATTGGCTCAAGTTCTGGAAATAGATCCATTGACTTTTATTGAAAATTTGCTCACATACAACAAAGAGAGGTAGTTATTCTAATTCAAATTACTGATTTTAATGCCGCCAATACTGTTATTAATAACCATTATAATACAGAGTGGAATGAGATTGAAACTGTACTCACTAGAATGCCTTTACACATTAAGGCTTCAAGTCAAGCTAACAAACAAGGAAAACCTATTTTCGACCCAGTAGGAACAAATTTATATATTGAGAATTATCTGAACAAATTGGGGTGGAATCTACTTCCAATTCCTACTCAATACGAATTTTTTGGTAAAGGCATTGACCTTGCTAAAGCAGGATTGATTCTTGAAAATCAGTTTTCTAACTATCCATTTTTGCTCAATAATACAGCGAGAGTAGAGTTTTTCTTTCAAAAAGGTACTCAATTAGGAGGACAGTCTATCAAGCTTATGATTATAATCACCAAATCGCAAATATTTCCTTCTTCTAATAGTTCCCTATACTATGAGCAAGCTGTTCGACAGTTATCAGCCCTAAATGAAATCAAATTGTTTAAAATACCAATTAGAGTTGTCGGTTTATTTGAACAAATAAATACAACTGCATCAGCTATTTGGACAGAATATGAGAAGAAAACTGCCCGAAAGATTGTCACCCAAAATCAATGTCAATACCAAATAAAATCAGGAAAGAAAAATAATCGGTACACATTTGATTTGATATGACTATTAATGGTGAGTATATTACAGATAAATAGGTTAAACAAAAAAGGTTAAATCAAATATTTAATCTTTTTAATTCCTAAGTTAGGACTCTTTAATCGGACTGCATTAAATCCATAATTGCAGTTCAACCTGTTCAATCTGTTCTACTTGCTTAACTGTTTTATTTTGCAACTGTGTTTTCTTTCCAGTTCCATTAAGCTTTGGATCTATGGGAACTTCTTCATTTCGTAAACCAGCAGCAAAAGCAGTTTCTTCATAGAGTAATCTATCTTCCATTTCTTGTAAGTGATATTCTTCTGGATAAATTTTTGCTTTACTGCGTTCTGAAGCTCTATTTCCTATTTGCAAATCAAATCTAAATTTTTCGATAGGTTCACCAGTTTTATCAACATAATCACGTAATGTTTTTAAATTGGGAAAATATCCATTTTCATCTGGTTTACCACTAAGACGACGTAGTGCAACCTCATGATATTTTGGTTCAATTTCTGTTCCTATAAAATGGCGTTCATAATCTCTAGCTACAACTGCTACAGTACCAGTCCCCATATAAGGATCTAGCAGAATATCATTTTTGTTAGTTGTAGCTAAGATAATTCTAGCTACCAAGTCTTCTGGAAACTGACAGGGGTGTATAGTTTGTTCTTCATGATTATGTTTAACATTGCGAAACATCCAAATATCACCAGGATTTTTACCATCTGGATTACATGAAAGTTCACCTTTACGATTTCCTCGAAAATGCTTCTTGTTTTGATATTTTTGGGGAACTCTAATTGCATCTAAATTAAATTTATAATTATCAGATTTGCTAAACCAGAGAATTGTTTCATGTCTACAAGAAAATTTCTTTTGAGCGTGTAGTCCATGTTGTCTAGCCCAAATAATACGATTACGGGGAATTAAATTGCAAGATTCAAGAATGGGAAAGAAACGAATATCTAAAGGAATCAACATTCCTTTATCAGCAAAAGCTCCAACTTGCCAAAATAACGAACCTGTTTTTTTAAGAATTCTAGCACATTCTCTTAATACTAATGTTTGTTCTTTTAAATAAATATCAAGAGCTTGTTTAGATTCATACTCTTTACCTAAATTATAGGGAGGTGAGGATACAACTAAATCTACACTTTCATTTGGTAGATTACGAAGCAGTTTTAAGCAATCTTCCAAAATTATTTCATCTACAGGTATATTCTCTGGGTTAATCTTCACTTTTGTATTGACCTCATAACCATTTCTAAACACTATAATAACCCATATTGGGTTATCTGGCAATTTTTGTAAAAAAGCGATAGCGAAGCGCTCCGCTATCGCACTCCCAAATCATAACCAAATAGTCTATAGGGTGCGTTACATTTCAATAACGCACCCTACTATTAACTAACTATAAGCCTCCATCGGTAAACAAGAACAAACAAAATTCCTATCCCCAAAAGCAGCGTCAATTCTCCCCACACTTGGCCAGAACTTATATTCCTTATTCCAAAGTGCAGGATAAGCAGCTTGTTCACGGGAATAGGGATGATTCCATTCACCAATAATCAAACTTTCCGCAGTGTGAGGGGCATTTTTCAAAAGATTATCGTGAATATCCATTTTACCAGATTCAATTGCCGCAACTTCCTCACGAATCGCAATCAAAGCATCACAAAAACGATCTAATTCCTGTTTAGATTCACTTTCCGTTGGTTCTACCATAATTGTCCCCGCAACAGGCCAAGAAACAGTAGGTGCATGAAAACCATAATCCATTAACCGCTTCGCAACATCATCAATTTCAATCTGCGCTGATTTCTTCAAACTTCGCAAATCTAAAATACATTCATGTGCCACCAAACCATTTTTTCCCTGATACAAAACCGGATAATATGACTCTAATTTCTTAGCGATGTAATTAGCATTCAAAATGGCAATTTTGGTTGCTTCCGTCAACCCATCTGCACCCATCATGATAATATACATCCAAGAAATCACTAGGATACTTGCACTACCCCAAGGTGCAGCAGAAACCGCACCCAAATCACCACCCATTCTCACCACAGAATGTCCTGGTAAAAAGGGGACAAGGTGGGAAGCGACACCAATGGGACCCATACCCGGACCACCACCACCATGAGGAATACAGAAAGTTTTGTGTAAGTTCAAATGACAGACATCTGCACCAATATCACCAGGACGACAAATACCTACTTGGGCATTCATATTAGCCCCGTCCATGTAAACTTGTCCACCGTGACTATGAATTACCGCACAAATTTCTTGAATTGCTTCTTCAAATACCCCATGAGTTGATGGATATGTCACCATTAAAGCTGATAATTCATGACTATGTTTTTCAGCTTTGGCTTTTAAATCTTCAACATCAATATTACCATCATCATCACAAGCAACTCCCACAACTTTCATTCCACACATTACCGCACTTGCAGGATTTGTTCCATGGGCAGATTGGGGAATTAAACAAATATTTCTGTGTCCTTCTCCACGACTTTGATGATATTCATGAATAACTAAAAGTCCCGCATATTCACCTTGAGAACCTGCATTTGGTTGTAAAGAAATTCCTGCAAAACCTGTAATTTCTCCTAACCATGCTTCCAGTTGTTGGAACAGAATTTGATAACCTCTAGTTTGGGAAATTGGCGCAAAAGGATGGATTTTCCCAAATTCTGCCCAAGTTACCGGAATCATTTCCGAAGTTGCGTTTAACTTCATGGTGCAAGAACCCAAGGGAATCATTGAAGTTGTTAATGATAAATCCTTGCTTTCTAGTTGATGTAAATAACGTAATAATTCAGTTTCTGAATGGTAACGATTAAAAACTGGATGGGTGAGATATTTACTTTGACGTGATAATTGAGAATGAGAAATTGGTAATTCTTCTACAGTAAAAGGTAATTGATCTTTTAGGGCGAAAATTTGCCAAAGGTCAATTAAATCTGCTTCGGTGGTAGTTTCATCTAAGGAAATTCCTACAGTGGAATTATCAAAAATTCTCAAATTGATATTTCTCTCATGTGCAGCGTCGAGAATTGCTTCTAATCTGGTATTTCCTAATTCTACCCGCAGAGTATCAAAGAAGTTTTCCGAACTGATTTGATAACCTAACTTTTTCAATCCTGCGGCTAAAGTTGCGGTAAGTTCATGGATATTTTGAGCGATCGCTCTCAATCCGTCTGGTCCATGATACACTGCATACATACTCGCCATCACTGCCAATAAAACCTGGGCTGTGCAGATATTACTGGTGGCTTTATCTCTGCGGATGTGTTGTTCACGAGTTTGCAAAGCTAGACGATATGCAGGTTTACCATGAATATCTTTTGATACCCCCACAATGCGCCCTGGAACTAGCCGTTTATACTCTTCCTTCGTGGCAAAATAAGCAGCGTGTGGTCCCCCAAATCCCAAAGGAATACCGAAGCGTTGGGTGCTACCTACAGCAATATCAGCCCCTAATTCACCAGGGGGTGTGAGCAATAATAAGCTCAAAGGATCTGCGGCTACAGTCACCAATGCACCCTGAGCATGAGACTTTGTGATAAAATCGCAGTAGTCGTAAATTGTGCCGTCAGTAGCAGGATATTGCAGAATTGCCCCAAAAATTGATTCGGTAAAATCAAAGGTTTGATGATCACCGATAATGATATTAATGCCTAAAGGTTTGGCGCGGGTTTGTAATACATCAATGGTTTGAGGATGACATTCACTAGACACAAAATATTTATGTGATTTGTTTTTGCACACACCATAACTCATGCTCATTGCTTCTGCGGCTGCTGTCCCTTCATCAAGTAAAGAAGCGTTAGCAATTTCTAAACCCGTCAAGTCAATGATCATAGTTTGGAAATTCAGCAACGCTTCCAAACGTCCTTGGGCAATTTCTGGCTGATAAGGGGTGTATGCTGTGTACCAACCGGGATTTTCTAAAATGTTGCGTTGAATGACGGTAGGGGTAATACAGTCATAATATCCCATACCGATAAATGAGCGATAAACTTGATTTTTATCGGCTATTTGCTTTAATTTTGCCAATGCTGCATATTCGCTTTGTGCTGCTGGTAGATTTAGGGTTTGATGAAAACGAATTGCCTGTGGTACTGTTTTATCAATGAGATCATCAAGGTTGGAAAGACCTAATAAATCTAGCATTTGCTTGACATCATCGGGGTTTGGTCCAATGTGTCTTTGTGCAAAGTTGTCTAATTTTTGACTAGTGCGCGGGGGATTAGCTACCACAAATCGTTCTCCAAAGGTTTCTGTATTAATATATTGTAATGATCACTTTTGGATATTAGGGTTTTTTGTATATCTTGATTTTTTTCTCGCAGAGGCGCAGAGGCACAGAGGGAGGAATGTTGAGATTAATCTGAAATTTGAGTATTGGTGGAATTGAGTGATTGGTAATGTTTCCATTTTTGTTCTAGTCGTTTTCTTTTTTCGGGTGTTAAGGTATGGAAGCAGTGAGGACAGGAAATACTTTTTTCATATTCTGGGGAGGTTTTATCTGTTTCGGAAATGGGATATCCACAACAAAAGCATAATTCCTGATTTCCTGTTTCTAAGTCATGACTAACTGTGACTCTTTGATCAAAAATAAAACATTCTCCTTCCCATAAACTTTCTTCTTGGGGAATTTCTTCTAGATATTTGAGAATGCCTCCTTTGAGGTGATAAACTTCTTCAAAGCCTTGAGAAAGTAAATAAGATGAGGCTTTTTCGCAACGAATTCCTCCAGTACAAAACATGGCTACTTTTTTATGTTTTTTGGGGTCAAGATGTTTTTGGACATATTCGGGAAAATCTCGAAATATTTGAGTTTGCGGATTTTCTGCTCCTTTAAAAGTCCCAATGCTGACTTCATAATCATTGCGGGTATCAATGACTGTTACTTCTGGGTTAGAAATTAAATCATTCCAATCTTCAGGTTTTACATAAGTTCCTACTTTTTCACTAGGGTTAATTTCTGGTAATCCTAAAGTCACAATTTCTGGCTTTAACCGAATTTTCAAACGTTCAAATGGGGGAATTTCTGTGTAAGATTCTTTATGTTCTAAATCTGCAAACCGCGAATCACTGCGAAGAAAGGCTAAAACTGTGTCAATTTGCTGACGAGAACCAGCAATTGTGCCGTTAATCCCTTCCTGTGCTAGTAAGATAGTTCCTTTAATTCCTTGTAACTCACAAAAGGATAATAAGGCTGCTTGCAGTTCTCTGCAATCAGGTAGATTCACAAATTTATATAGTGCAGCAACAACTGTCTGATTTTCTTGGTTCATTGTCTTGTCAAATTAATAATAATAGTTTATGATAGTGTGGTTATGTAAAATTAACCCTTTTTACATAAAAAACAAACTTGGGGGTTTAGCTCAGTTGGTAGAGCGCCTGCTTTGCAAGCAGGATGTCAGCGGTTCGAGTCCGCTAACCTCCATTAATTATGTTTAAATACTAGGGAAAAGTTATTTGCTGGCATGGGATGAGTTTGGTACAATGTCAGATTTTGCTCTTTAGCAACTGAAACTACATCCTCTAAATTACGCACTCCCCAATTTGGATTTTGTGCTTGTAAAGACTCATCGAAATCAGCGTTACTGGGTGCAGTATGTTTTCCATTTTGTTTGTAGGGACCATACAAGTAAAGTATACCACCCGCTGGCAGAATCCGCCCAGCCCCTGCCATTAGTCCTAAACAGGCAGACCAAGGGGAAATGTGAATCATGTTAATATTGACAATAGCAGAAATAGATGGTTGTGGTATTATCTTCGTTTCTACAGGCCAAATCGGGGAACTGGCATCTAAATCTAAGGGTGGTTGAATAGCATCACAGGGGAAAAATTCAGCCCATGCGCTAATACTAGCACGCAGTTCTGGGTTGGGGTCAGAAGGTAGCCATTGCCGAGGTGCTAGGTGGTAGGCAAAAAATGTAGCGTGTTCACCTGTACCACTGGCTATTTCTAGAATAGTCCCATGTTGAGGTAATACTTCTAAAAGCATCTCTAGAATCGGTTCGCGGTTGCGCTGGGTTGCGGGGGCAAATTTTCGCTGATCTGGTGATGTGTTCATATTAGGTGAGCATTCACTATGATAATTAAATTAGCAGCGATTTCTCGGTTTTTGCTTTTTTTGCCACACCACAGGAGAACAACTTGCCTAAGTCTATTCATTCCACCCAACCACCACTCAAATTTATTCCTCAACGTCATAACCCCCTGATTGTTAAAATTGTCTCTTGGTGTTTGCCTTTTATTTTGCGGGTGAGAACTAGACCTTGGCTACCTGCGGGTATTGTCAAGATTGAAGCCAAAAACGCTGAAGCCTTAGCCAAATTATACCACGAATTTCAAGCAGGTAAAGTCCGATTTTTAATTGCTTTCCGTCACCCGGAGGTGGAAGATCCTCTGTCTATGTTATATCTGCTCTCACGATTTGTCCCCAAAGTGGCACGGGACAAAGGTATTAGTCTCAAATATCCAGTTCACAGTCATTTTATGTATGAACGAGGCATGACGCTATGGGCAGGAAATTGGTTAGGATGGTTATTTTCTAGACTTGGTGGCGTACCCATTCGTAGGGGAAGACGCGTAGATAGAAATGCTATCCAAATGGCTAGAGAATTATTTGCCAATGCAGAAATACCTATAGCGATCGCTCCTGAAGGTGGTACAAATGGACACAGTAGTATAGTTAGCCCCTTAGAACCGGGTGTGGCCCAGTTGGGTTTTTGGTGTGTGGAAGATTTGCAAAAAGCTCACCGTGAAGAACAGGTTTTTATTATTCCTATTGGCATTAAATATAGTTACGTTAATCCACCTTGGCAAAAAATAGATTCGCTATTATCTAAATTAGAAGCTGATAGCGGTTTATCTGTGACGGAAATTAGTGCGAATGGTAAGGAACAGGAAGGAATTTTATATCAGCGGGTGCTACGTTTAGCTGCATATCTAATTTCGGAAATGGAGGAATTTTATCGCCGTTTTTATCATCAGGAATTTACGGAAATTATAGATTTAGAACTTCCCGAAAATGAAGTCTTAATTATTAGGTTACATCGGTTGATGGATACAGCTTTAAAAATTACGGAAAAATATTTTAATATCCAGTCCCAAGGTAATTATATTGATAGATGTCGGCGGTTAGAAGATGCTGGATGGAATTACATTTATCGAGATGATATCGCCGATATTCAAAGTTTACCACCTTTTAAACGGGGTCTAGCTGATTGGGTGGCAGAAGAAGCAGATTTGAAAATGCAGCACATGAGAATTGCGGAAAGTTTTGTGGCGGTTACTGCTAATTATATTCTAGAAAAACCAACACCAGAAAGATTTGCAGAAACAATTTTATTAATGTTTGATATGTTGTCTCGCATTAAAGATTCTACTTTACCCGGAAGGCCACGTTTGGGTTTAAAACAAGCCATGATTTCTGTCGGTAAACCGATTTTAGTTAATGAAAGATGGGAAAATTGTCAGGGAAATAAACAGGCTTTACGAAAGGGTGTTAGTGAGTTGACAAAAGATTTACAAGTGATGTTAGAGGAGTTGATTAAGGATTAGCTTCCAGCCGCAACCCAAAGAAGATTAAAAGGCAAAAATAAACTCAGAACCAAATTATCTTCGTTGCGTATCTAAGAAAGATTCAGTTACCCGTGAATGTGGGTTTAAGAGGGCAGTTTTTAAACTATTTCCTGAAGGGGTGGAATGAAAACTGCTCTTTTTTGTTTTTTCTTAAAATATCTGATATTATTTTCAGTAAATCACCACTACTATAGAGAAGTTGTCTGTAATATCTCTAGATTTGTTAAAAAAATATCAATATGTCTATATTAACCAGCACAGTAAATACAGAAACAGTTCACAGCGAAGAGAAAATAACTCAACGTCAAGCTGGAACAATGATAGAGTTGCATTCTGTTTCCAAAACTTATACTAATAGTCATCATGCGTTACTTAATGTCAGTCTCCAAGTAAACAAGGGAGAATTTCTATTTATTACAGGTGCTAGTGGTTCTGGTAAATCTACACTTTTAAAAATGCTCTATGGTGCAGAATTACCCACCCAAGGAGAAGTGATAGTTGATGATATTAATATCGCTACTTTAGAAAGCTATAGTTTATCATTATTGCGTCGTCGCATTGGGATTGTTTTTCAAGACTATAAACTTATTCCCCAGCGCACAGTTGCCGAAAATGTCACCTTTGTATTGCAAGCACAAGGTTACACTCGCAAAGAAATTCAACGTCGCTTAGAACCTACTTTAAAATTAGTGGGTTTATTATCTAAAGCTGACCGATTTCCAGATCAACTTTCCGGGGGAGAACAGCAGCGGGTAAGTATTGCACGAGCAATTGTGGGGACACCACCTTTAATATTAGCAGACGAACCCACGGGAAATCTTGATCCTGATAATTCCTGGCAAGTAATTCAAATTTTTCAAAAGTTAAATTCCTTTGGAGCAACGGTAATTATCACTACCCATGATGAGCAATTGGTAAGACGTTGTCATCATCCTGTGGTGCAAGTTAAAGATGGAAAACTATACCGCAATTAATCAAAGATATAAGGAGTCAGGAAGAAGGAAGTTTTTTAGAGGAAATTTTGAATATTTTTGGCAAAGGCTAAAGTATTTTCTAGGTGAATATTATGCCCAACTTGAGGAATTATTTGTAATTTAGTAAAATTACATTTTTCAGTCATTGCCATATTAATATCAATGAATTTTTCATCTTTTTCACCAACTAATAATAAGAGAGGAACAGTATTTTCAATTAGCAATTCCCATAAACAAGGTTGAGAACCAGTTCCCATAAACTGCAATGATTTAACTAAGTTGAGGGGATGATTTGTTAATCTATTTACGATCATAGATTGGTATTGAGTATGATTTTTAATATCACCAAAAATTGGCTGTTGATACCAATTATTGAGAAAGTCATAAAAATCATCTTTATTGATCATTCTAGATAATTTTCTGGCTATTTGAGTATCATTTTTAATTCTAGCTAATCTGGCAGTTTCTGTTGCTAAACCAGGAGAAGCAGATTCTAAAATAACTTTAATGAATCTTTGAGGAAAATGGAGAGTGAGATATAAAGCTAATCTTCCTCCCATTGAATAACCAATTAAATAACATTGGTCTATTTTTAATTGATCTAATAATTGTATAATGGCTGCGGCTGTAGATGCCATTGTATAGCATTCATCATCTAAAACCTGAGTTTTCCCATGTCCAGGTAAATCAATAGTCAGACAGGAAAAATCATCAAATAGTAATTTTATGGCTTGATCAAATTCATGAATATTACCCATAAAACCATGTAAAAATAGAATTAGTGATTTATGAAAATTACCTGTTAAAGAATAATTGAACATATATGTCATTTAAGAAATAACCTGGATAGGAATCTCAATTTGAAATTCTGTACCTTTTTCAGGACTAGAAAAACAGCGAATTTTACCTTTATGTTCTTCAACAATAATTTGGTAAGTAATAGATAATCCTAAACCTGTTCCCTTACCTACAGGTTTTGTCGTAAAAAAGGGATCAAATATTTGTTGCTGATTTTCTTTAGGAATACCAATTCCATTGTCAGCAATGGCAATGAAAATAAAATTAGATTCTACTAATTTAGTAGTAATAGAAATTTGGGGACTTTCTGCTAATTGTTTAGCTTCTAAAGCATCAATAGCATTGGTTAAAATATTCAAAAATGCCTGGTTAAGTTGTGACGCATAACACTCTATTAGCGGTAAATCATCATATTTTTTAATAATTTCCATCGCTGGAGAATCTAATTGTTTATTGAATCGAGAATGAAGAATCATCAGAATACTATCTATATTTTTATGAATATCAACTTTTTTAATTTCAGTTTCACCCAAGTGAGAAAAAGTTCGCAGAGAAAGCACAATATCGCGGCTACGAATTGTACCGATTTCCATTGATTTTATAACTTGTGGTAAATCTGATTTAATAAAATCTAAATCAATTAATTTCGTAAAAATCTTTATTTCTATTTCTTTATCAACTTTGAAATGAGATTTTTCATAAAGTTCTATTAATTTTAATAAGTCTGTCATGTATTGGTGAACATGAGGTAGGTTAGGATGGATAAAATTGATAGAATTATTAAGTTCGTGAGATATTCCCGCAACCAGTTGTCCCAAACTACACATTTTTTCTTTTTGGATAAGTTGAATTTGGGTTTTTTCTATTTTATTTAATGCTTTTTGAAATTTATTATCACTAATTGTTAAGTTTTTTAATGTGTGAAAAAGCAAGATGAAAAAATTTATTAATGCTAGACATAAACCTGCTGCTTGAATAATTTGTAATGTATATGTTCTCTGATTAGATATATTTTGCTGTTCTGTAGTGATTTGATTCATTAAGTTTAGTAATTGCAGATTATTTTCGTTTGAATAAACTATGGCATCTTGTAATGATTGCTGAGGAATTTTATTTCTAGAGGAAATAATAGGTTCAATTTTGACTTTATATGGATTCCAAATTGCTTCAGATTGAGTGAGTAGATTTTTAATCTTAGGATTTTCTATAGCGGAAATAAATACTGGTTTGCCATCACTACCAGTTACAGTTTTACCTAATTTTAATCCTCTTAAAGTTTGATCAAATTGTTTGTAAGCTTCTGCTAATTCATCCTGTGGAGAGGTAATTTTTTTCTGGGTCTGTGTGGCTATTTGTAATTGTAAGATAGTTTTGGCAATTCTTTGTGATAGCATTCGCTGACGACCAGACAAGTTAATAATTATAGCATCTTCTTTTAATTGAGAAGAAATCAAAAAATTAGGGAGAAGAACACCTAAATCAAAACACAGAAATAGAGCAGCAGAAAGAAAAATAATCCGGTATTTTCCTTGAAAAAATAAATATGTAGGCAAGATTTGCTTGAATTTTGCTATCATGATTTAATATTTAAAACTAGATATTCTGACATATAAAAACCGAAAAATATTTTCAGGGGGTTTGATATATCTAATTGAGAATAGCAGAGAATGTTTTTGAATCTGGTAAAGTCAAGGTAAAAATCTATCTAAAGCGGCTTTTAATTGTTCAATTTCCAGTTCTATATCCCCTTTTTGGGCGGCTCTACCAATACACTCAGTTAAATGTTCATCTAACACAATTCGTGCTACCTTATCTAAAGCACCACGCACAGCGGCAATTTGTAATAATACATCAGGACAAGGGGTATTTTGCTGCACCATTGTCTTAATTCCCCGAACGTGTCCTTCTATGCGGGAAAGTCGGTTAATAATCCGCCGTAAAGATTCTTCACTGTGGACATGAGGATGGACAGAATCAGCCTGATTGTGTGTATGATCTGGATGGTTGTGATCTGATGTAGGTAAAGATTCGTTAGTTAGTGGGTTTTGTCCATTCATGGGTATTGTATGAATATTATTTTGCCATTTTGGCTTTAATTAATATTTTAGCCCAGAGAGCGTGGGGAAAGATGAAAAAATATCCTGCACTTTCAGCCAAGATTCCATGAAATCAAAGAAACTTTAATATGAGGGAAAATGTCAATAAACCAGAATTCTGATCTGATCTGTAAAAATAGGTGTAGATAGATTTATCAAGAAACAGCAAAAATTAAGCTTGTAGATTAGGTTGTGATTATGCGATTTTCCCAAATATCCCGGTCTATCCGAAAACTCAGTACCCATATTTTAGCGATTTTTCTGGGAGTGATGTTGACTTTTACCTCCCTGCGGGTGTTACCTTCAGCAGCAGAACCGGGTCCAAATCCTGTCACGGAGTCATCAATAAAAGTTGCTCAAAAGCCATCTCCCGCTACGGCTGTCATTGGTAGTCATAGTTTTGTGACAGCAGCGGTAAATCGTGTAGGTTCGGCAGTAGTAAGAATTGATACAGAAAGAACGATTACTCGCCGCAATGATCCGATGATGGACGACCCATTTTTTCGGCGGTTTTTTGGTGATAGCTTTCCCCAACAATCACCAACCGAACAGTTACGGGGTTTAGGTTCTGGTTTTATTCTTGACAAAAGTGGCGTAATTCTTACCAATGCTCACGTAGTTGATAAGGCTGATAAAGTTACAGTTCGTCTCAAAGATGGTCGCACTTTTAAAGGTAAAGTTCAAGGCATTGATGAAGTTACAGATTTGGCTGTAGTCAAAATTAATGCTGGTAAGGATTTACCTGTTGCACCTTTAGGTTCTTCTAATAATGTTCAGGTCGGAGATTGGGCGATCGCTGTGGGGAATCCGTTAGGATTTGATAATACTGTTACTTTGGGGATTGTCAGCACCCTGAAACGTTCTAGCGCCCAAGTAGGTATCAGCGATAAACGGTTAGACTTCATTCAAACTGACGCAGCTATTAACCCCGGTAACTCCGGTGGACCATTATTAAATGGTTTAGGGGAAGTGATTGGAATTAATACCGCAATTCGCGCCGATGCGATGGGGATTGGGTTTGCAATTCCTATTGATAAAGCTAAAGCGATCGCTGCTCAATTGCAACGAGATGGTAAAGTTGCTCACCCTTACTTAGGTGTACAAATGGTGACATTAACACCGGAATTAGCAAAACAAAATAACAGTGATCCTAACTCCATGTTTGCAATTCCTGAAGTCGCCGGTGTTTTGGTGATGCGGGTTGTCCCTAATTCTCCCGCTGCAACTGCGGGTATCCGTCGCGGAGATGTGATCTTGCAAATTGATAATAAAGCCATTACCACTGCGGAACAATTGCAAGGTGTGGTAGAAGACAGTACCCTTGGTCAAACTTTACAGGTAAAAGTCCAAAGAGGTAATCAGACACAGATGCTTTCAGTTCGCACCGCTGAATTGAAAGATATTTCTTAGTTAGTTTTGAGGATGGGGTATACTTACGTAAGTGTACCCCTAAAATTTTTATTGAATTCCTATTTTAATAATTATCTTTTAGTGATTATATTTTCAAGTTAAAATAATCAAGCATTACAGCACCTTTGACACAGATAAAATTTACATAATGAACGCTACACAAGAACAACTAAAACTAAAATTAACACAGGCTTTAGTGGCTGCTTTTGGTACAGATTATACCAATACAGATCCAATTTTGGTGGCTGCAAGTAATCCTAAATTTGGTGATTATCAAGCTAATGTGGCTTTATCTTTAAGTAAAAAGTTAGGAAAGCAACCCAGAATCATCGCAACGGAAATTGTCAGTAAACTAGATGTATCTGATATTTGTGAACCTCCAGAAATCGCTGGGCCTGGTTTTATTAACCTGAAATTACAAACTTCTTATTTAGAAGCACAACTTAATGCGATTCAGGTAGATGCTAGATTGGGAATACCCACAGCAACAACTCCACAAAAGCAAATTGTTGATTTTTCTAGTCCGAATATTGCTAAAGAAATGCACGTCGGACATTTACGTTCGACTATTATTGGTGATTCTATAGCCCGAATTTTAGAATTTTGTGGTCATGATGTATTACGGTTAAATCATGTTGGTGATTGGGGGACGCAATTTGGGATGTTAATTACCTATTTGCGGGAAGTTTATCCAGAAGCACTTACTACCGCAAACGCTTTAGATATTGGGGATTTAGTTAATTTTTACCGCAAAGCCAAACAGCGATTTGATGAAGATCCAGTTTTTCAAGAAACTTCCCGTCAAGAAGTTGTGAGATTACAAGCTGGTGCGGAAGATACACTTCATGCTTGGAAATTGTTATGTGAACAATCTCGCCAAGAATTTCAAATCATTTATGATTTATTAAATGTTGAATTAATAGAAAGAGGTGAATCTTTTTATAATCCCTTATTACCAAAAGTTGTGGAAAATTTAGCAACAACGGGATTATTAGAATCAAGTCAAGGGGCAAAATGTGTTTTCTTGGATGGTTTTACTAATAGAGAAGGTAATCCTTTACCCTTAATTGTCCAAAAAACTGACGGTGGTTATAACTATGCAACTACAGATTTAGCAGCCTTACGTTATCGGATTCAAGAAGATAAAGCCAAGCGAATTGTTTATGTGACGGACGAAGGACAATCTAACCACTTTGCCCAATTTTTCCAAGTAGCAAGAAAAGCAAATTGGATACCTGAAGATGTGGAATTAGTTCATGTTCCTTTTGGGTTAGTATTAGGTGAAGATGGCAAAAAGTTCAAAACTCGTTCTGGGGATACTGTGCGGTTACGGGATTTGTTAGATGAAGCCATTAACCGCGCTCGTGCAGACATAGAAAATAGATTACAAGAAGATGAACGCACAGAAACAGAAGAATTTATTCAAAATGTTGCGGAAGTTGTGGGGATTAGTGCGGTTAAATATGCCGATTTAAGCCAAAATCGCACCAGCAGTTATGTCTTTAGTTATGACAAAATGTTATCTCTCAAAGGCAATACAGCCCCTTATCTTCTCTATGCTTATGTGAGAATTCAAGGAATTAGTCGTCAAGGGAATATTGATTTTACCAACTTAGGAATAAATCGCCAAATTTTGCTAAAGGAAGATGCAGAATTAACTTTAGCTAAACATCTGTTACAACTTGATGAAGTGATTAAAGAAGTAGAACAAGATTTATTACCAAATCGGTTGTGTGATTATTTGTATCAAGTCAGCGATAAGTTTAATAAATTCTATGAAAATTGTCCTGTTCTCAAATCAGAAGAACCTGCCAGAACTTCGCGGTTAATGTTATGTGATTTAACTGCAAAAACTCTCAAGTTGGGATTATCTTTGTTGGGAATTAAGGTGTTAGAAAGGATGTAGATATAGCGGTTATTGGTTGGGTGAAATACAAGAACCCCACCCCCAACCCCCTCCCCGCAAGCGAGGAGGGGGCTATGATTTACCTTATTTAAGTGCATATCTCTATAATCAGGGGTGTGGCTAATGTTTCTTGAAAGAGGGTGATCTGATATCTTGAGGATGTCAGTTATCTTGTGTTTGATTAACCTTTAGCAATTTCCAAGAGCCAAGTTTTCAAATCACCTTTATCGACATCATTCGCATCTTTGAAATTAAACATTATTTCTATCAGTTCCAACTTGCGATCAAAGTTCTTCTCAATCTGCGGAAAATTTCTCATCTTAGTATTACAAGGTAGATAAACTTTTCCTAGTGATAAAATTTCATTAACAATTCTACCATGTAATAAATGTCCATTAATATGCCACAAAAGACATTGACTCAAACAAACTAAAGCATCAAGCGCAATTTGCGGTTCAGTGATGCGATTTTTTAGCTGATCTAAAACAAGAGATGCTACATTTTCCACATCTATAAGTTTAGCTCGCCATTCCGTAGGTTGACCAAGACTGATAATTCTCGCTAAAGCCCAAAAAGCTTTTTGACGTAAAGCTAAATGTGGATTAGCTTGAATAATAGATTGCAATCTAGTGATGTTTCTAGTAGAAGGTTCTGCACAAATTCCCAAGGAGTTAAGTAAATAAACAGCACGAGGTTGGTTTGATATTTCTGTGAATTCTTGGTAAATTAACTCGCCAAAATCTGACCACAAAAGTTTACCGGGAGTATGGGCAATAGCTGAATAGAGTTTATCATTAGATTGAAATCGAGATAACCCAGACTCAAATTGTCGCAGAATCCAACTATGATATCTTTGTTCCAATTCTCTAGTTTGAAAGTCAGCAGCATCAGAAGGTAGAGATTGGATAATATTAGATAAAGCCCTTACTGCTACTATTTGTCTTGTTCTTTGCAAGTCAGCGTTAGTATTACTTCCTTGTTCCAACCATTGCAACAAACTTTGAACAATTGATAGCCGATTTGCAGCTTTACGAGTTTGCCTTTCCAGGTCATTTATTTGATCATAAATATTCCCATGTGGATTTTTAGACAGGCTGAATGTAACTGTACCCCACTTAGTAAATTGTACCAGAACACTAGGATCTGGTTCGCTGCCTATACGTGCGCGGGGAATATTGGGAATTAATTCTTTAGGATCTCTAGCAGATGTAGGACTTTCTTCTGTGATAACTGGGGTAGTATATTCTTTTGTGTCTATCGTTTCTATTTCCTCAGAAACTAATAACGGGAAACGACAATCTGGACGATCTCGATGTACAAGTGTCAACCATAATCGCTCATCAAATGTATATTCAACTTCCAAGTTTAAATAGTCCCCTGGTTGAATATTAGCAGCCCTAATTTTATTTACATTAACATAACGAGTACGTTGTAAAGTTGTATTTTGGTTTGGTTTTGAACCCTGACCCACCCAAGCATTAAATCCAATCCGACCTTTTTCCATCATTGGGAAACGAAATCCATTCAAAGTTGTTCGATAAGGATATTTTTGTCCCTGAGAAATTAATAATTCTAGTTGGGATTCGTCAGTATTAGAATCTTTAACTTCTAGCCAAATACTTGTGGGGTTAATCCCAATTATATTATCTCCTGTATCTAATGTACCAGAAGCGTAAAGTGCAGCACCACGAGCAACTGCTAAATCTGGATTTCCTTGTGAGAGAATTAATGTTCCTGGTAAAAGTCTTTCTAAACGCTCCGTAACCAATGGAAAATATGTCATTCCACCGTTGAGAAGAATTGCATCTATTTTCGGTAGTTTGCCTAATGTATCTTTGGCTTTTAATAGCACATCTAAAACAGGAACAACAAAGGTATCACGACGATCTGTAAATGGAGATTCATTAAAAGCCGTTTTTGGGTCTAATTTATCAATTAAGTCAGGTTGAATGTCTAGACACAACAGGTCTTTTAGTGATTCTTGCATCTGACGATAGTTGATACTATAGAATATAGAAAAATTACCATCTAAAGCAACATATTCAAATGGCAATTTGAACTCTTCTTTATCTTGACTAAAAATATATTCTGCTCCCCACACTTGCTTAAATTTTTCGGCATAAATTCTCAATTCATGGCGGAGTTTTTTCTGATCAGGTGCAGATAATTTTTGGATTCTGCTATATTTATCAAATAGGTAATCAACGATTTTTTCATCAACTTGATCACCACCTACTCTGGTGCGAGAACCAATGGAAATATCATCAATAATAAATTGGGAAATATCGCTATTCCATTCAACTTTATGTAGTGAAGTATCTAATGTTCCACCACCTAAGTCATAAACAAGAATATTTAAAGAGCGACTGGTATCTAAATTAGGAAAAATTTCCCCATTAGTAAATCTGTGCAGAAAATCATATAAAGCTGCTTTTGGTTCTGCTAATAAGACAATATCATCTTCTTTCCAACCAGCTAATTTAGCTGCTTCTCTTGTTGCTTTTATGGCATCAGGTTCATAAGATGCAGGATGAGTAATCACTATACCTCCTCCCACATCAACTTGTTGGTTAATTAACTGCTGACGACAGAATTTTAAAACTTCACCGGCTGCTTTTTCCGGTTTAAGCTTACCAATAGTCAATTCATATTCAAAAGTTTCACCATCTTTGAGAGTACCAATATCATGTTTCCAAGCTAGAATCGTTTGATCTCTAAAAGCATAGTATTGACTACGCACGTGCTTCCCAATTTCTGACTTATCTAATTGAGAGAAGCGCACAGAAGAAGGAATTAATTCTGTATTTTGTAACCCTCCCATCTCATTTTTTACAGGAATACTAATAGCGTTAGCAGCCAATTTTTGTTGTGGTGTTTGTCTTGCTTGTGCTATCACTGTATTGGTAGTTCCTAAATCAATACCTAAATAGGTAGGACGCAGAACATTTGTGAGAAATTCAATATGATCTGCTGTTTCTCTTAGTCTATTTCCTATGTGGTTATTACCAATAGCTACAGTTTTAATTCCTTTCTTTTTAAGCTGTGCAAATAAATTTGCATAATCATTATCATTACTAACTACAGCAATGATTTTAATACCTAGCTGAGAATTATCAATTAATTCTTTTGCAGTGCGAAAAATTAAATTATCAACTTCCTGACGAACAATATCAACTCCAGGAGTTAATTCAAATCGGTATTCTAAAGCACGTAATTTACTACCATAGATTGTACGAATGGCTGGAGTGTTGGAAAATGCCCGACGTTCCTTGACATTACCATACTGTCTACAAATATCTTCTATTTCTTGAAGTTCGGGTCTGATATTATCAAGATCAAGTAAAATTGCTACATTGTCAGTCATCTTTCATTCTCCCCTGATTTTGTGTGTAATTTGGTGATTTAAAATCTGTACGGGTTTACCAATGCTAATTGGTGACACATTCAGCGACAAATGGCTTATCTGTTAGTTGCCATACCCGCCATGAAATTAATTTCATGGCTAATAGCCAAAGTTTACGTTTTGTAAACTAGAGATTTTTGATTATTAGTCATCTTCAGATGACTTTTGCTATGAGACTGGGAATTAATTCCCAGTTGATTTTTTTTACCCCTCCTGATTTATGAACTCTTACATTTAATTTATTTATCGCTATTTAACTCTCTTACTTTTGCAGGTGTAATCACTATTTCCCCTACCTTCCATCCTTGTTGAATACACTCTACTTGTTTAATTTCCTGTTCATTTACAAACGCTTTTCCTTCCATATAGGCATATTCTGAAAGTTGAGATTGAGATAGTTCTAATTTACCTTTTAATGATTTGGGGTAAGCTTCTATCCCCAACTCATGAAATGTTTTCATCAGGTTACGCAGGATAATAAATAGGCTCAAAGCTTGTTCAGAAGAAAGTTCTGGTTCTCCAGTTTCTTCTGCTTGAGATTCTAATAAACTAATCATCTGCTGTATTTGATTTAAAGCTGGTTGTCTGCCATTTTGCAGAGAATGAGCAATTGCAATTACAGATTCTTGACGTGCTTGGTTACGAGTTTTTTCTAACTGCTGTTCTAGTTCTAATTTTTCTCGTTCTAAAATATTAATTTGAGTTCTCAAGTCTCTCTCAATTTGATCCTTCTCTTGATCCTTAGATTGAGCATAGTCAGCAATGATGTCAGCACGGGTTAATCGAAAACGCCTCATCAAAGCCATGCTAAACTCTCCAAGTTTAAAGTTTAAACCTGCGGCAATTATTTCCTGAAAAGCTTTTGATGCTGCAAACATTGGTTTAGCATCTTCAGGAACTAATTCTGGTAGTTGGGCAATAATGAAATAAGTTTTATATTGATTGTTATGAAAGTAATCTATGGTTTCATTCAGTTGAGTTTTTCTATTAATTCTCTCAGCATCTATCTTGCCATCTACAAATCCATATTTATCGTGATTAATTATGACTTTAATAGCTGTCTGGGATGCTTGATAAACTTCCTCTGCTGTGAGTCTTTTATATCTAGAAATCTCCTGATAAAATTCATCTGCTTCCGCTTTTTCTGATTGGGGAATTATGCTTAATATTTCCACCCAAGATTCTTGATGATGTTCGTTAAGGATGCGAATCGCATTTTGGATGATTTTTGCTCGTTTTTCCAGTTCTTCCTGGGGACGAGGGGTAAAATATTTATAGGAGTCTTCTATAAATAATAAAAATTGTCCCCAAGGATTTTTTTCTATAATTTCTAAATCAAATGCTTCCTTTAAAGAGAGAAAATTGGGTTGATTTTCTTTTTTCTGTAGACGAGGACGAGCTAATACAGAATCTTTCTGAGTCTTGATGATTGGTTTGGGAGTGTGGTTATCCATCAAATTTAGCATCCATTTAACTGCTTGATGTAATAAATAATATGTCATCTAACATAATAATTGCATCCAAGCGTAGTTGTAAAGGTGTTACCTGTTTATTTTTCTTGAATTTTGTTGCTACGGGACTTTTTAGTACAGGAAAGCGATACTTTTCGCCATCATAGACATAATTAGGTAGTAGCTGTATAAAAAAACAAAGGAATGCCTGTAATAACAAACACTCCCGGTAACGGATGATAAAAAAATGACATTTTATCTTGATATACCGGGGCTGGCGGCTCTCCTCCTATCCCTCGACGCATCCGATGTCAACTCATTTTTAGTGTTTTTAGTATTCTTTGAATTGTTTTTTTACTTGATATAATTCCCCATTCTTCTTTCACTTTTTGCCCTACCTGGTTTAATTGACTTGGTTCTTGTTTTACAAATTCTTTAATTGTTTCTTCTTGTTCAGGATTAAATTTTGATTTACATCCTCTACCTGGTTGATTATACAATCCAATCATACTATTTAGAGACTTCCAATTAAAAAAATATCCCAAAACTTATTGTGGTGCGGGCATCTTGCCCGCTAATAATACAAGGACGGGCAAGATGCCCATCCCACAAAATTGGATAATCTTTTTTGTGGAGTTCTCTTAATTCCCATCTATGAAGCAATAGATTATGTTAACCAAAAGAGAACAGAGAAAGTTAAGATATGTATCCTGCTTTGGTGTTTTTTTACAAAAAATCACGCAAGAACTCAAAGGGATTATCTTCCCAACAAGGTTCGGGGACTAACCAAACCAATTTGCTTTTAATTTCGTCTTCAATTTCATCACTGTCGTCTCTATCAAATAGTGAAATTAAAGCTTCCCAATCGCGTTCCCTCAAAGAGTTCAACGAGGAAACATTTACCTGTAGATTATTAGAGTAATTCACAAGCAGTTTTTTAGTTTACTTTTACAAAAAGTGAGCATGATGGCTGAAAAACTAACTTTAGTCTTTTTAGTGCAACATCGAAGTGATGCTGATCATCATTATCATTATGATATTTATGCCATATGTTCTAATTTTACTAATATTTCATCAATTTTTCATCCTCAGAATCCACTAAATCCACACCAAATACTTCTGCAAAGCACTGATTTATAGAATAGCAGACTTGGTTACAAGTAATGCCGGGAATCCATGCAGCTAAACTACTGACTGGTTTATCAGCAATTCCACAGGGGACAATTTGCTTAAATCCTGTCAT
Source organism: Anabaena sp. UHCC 0187 (assembly GCF_009712035.1). Classification (GTDB taxonomy): domain Bacteria; phylum Cyanobacteriota; class Cyanobacteriia; order Cyanobacteriales; family Nostocaceae; genus Dolichospermum. The sequence goes on from NZ_VILB01000013.1 coordinate 485,716, forward strand.
GTCTGGACAAACATTTAAGGAAAAACCGTGCATGGTAATCCATTTACTCACTTTTATGCCTATGGCTGCAACTTTGTATCCTTCTAGCCAAACTCCGGTAAAACCCGGAAGCCGTTCTCCTTTCAAATCGTAATTTGCTAAAACGCGAATTAATACTTCCTCAAGTTGACGTAAGTACCAATGTAAATCTTGACGGTAACGACGCAAATTTAAAATGGGATAACCTACCAATTGTCCGGGACAATGATAGGTAACTTCGCCACCTCTTTCAATGCGATGCACATCATAATTACTTTTGTCAATATTAAATTTTATAAATTCTGGGTTTGCTCCTGTCCCCAAGGTGTAAACAGGGGGATGTTCTAGTAAAATTAAGGCATCATCTAGTTCTGGGTTGTTAATGCGCTCTGCAACTAGCGATCGCTGCCACTGATGAGCAGTTTCATAAGGCATTAAGCCAACATTATATAGTAAACAGCGGTACGGTTTAAATTGAGTGCTAGGAATCATCAGTGAATAGGTGATAAGCAAGAAAGACGCAAGAGGTAAGACACCCAATACCAAAAATATAGCGAATAAATGTCAAGCTATGCAAAGGATCTTAAAGGAACGTCAAGGAAATATATTTTATAAACCACAAGGTGCTAGTTTGAATATATAACCTGAATGGGTGTTGGGAGGAAAGCATTAAGCTAAGACAATACCAGCTAATTTACTGACTGATAGCAACTTTAAAATTTATTTGTATCAATCAGGATCAAATTTCCCAAAATGGTTGTATTCTCTATACAATAGTGAACAAGACTGGGGGACAAAAAAAGGGCAAGCACTCCTATTTTGGTAAAGTTCCATAGAAGTAGGCGTTTAAAGGAAATATATCTCAAAAGGCCTAATTCAATAGTTTTGCTTCAACAGCCAATTTCTTGGTAAACAGTTGGAAACAAGACGATAAATAGCGCAAACATGAAGATGTAAGAAGTGTTAAAAATGCTAAAAGGCAATGTCTTAAGAATAGGTAGCGATTTGTGCTGGTGGCAGTGATAGGCCTTACCGCAATTTCTATTCCTACCTAAAAACATCACATATAATATTGAGCGGGAGAGTTTACATGAAGCTTGTCATCCACGGTAAAAATATTGAAATCACTGATGCAATCCGCGAATATGTGCATCAAAAGATTGAAAAAGCAGTTAGTCACTTCCAGAACATCACCAATCAAGTGGATGTCCATTTAAGCGTAGCTCGCAATCCCCGAATAAGTACGAAGCAAGCGGCTGAAGTAACTATTTATGCTAATGGTAGTGTTATCCGTGCGGAAGAAAGCAGCGAAAGCTTATATGCAAGTATTGACTTAGTTGCAGATAAAATTACTCGGCAATTACGGAAATATAAGGAAAAAAGGCAGGATCATCAAACTCAACCTATATCAACTAATGAAATAGTAGCACCAGAAACTGTTGCAGCGGATTTAATAGGCGATCGCATCGCTGAATTACCTGAAGAAGTTGTTCGTACCAAATACTTCTCCATGCCGCCAATGACATTAGCAGAAGCGCAAGAACAATTGCAATTGGTGGGACATGACTTTTATATGTTTCATAATGCAGAAACCGGAGAGATTAACGTCATTTATGAACGTAATCACGGTGGTTTTGGAGTAATTCAACCCCGCAATAACGGTAATGGCAAAAATGGCAAATCAGCTAATGTTGGTGTAGCAGAAAAATCTAAAGTTTAATTGTCGAGAGTCAGATCCCCAACTTCTTAGAGAAGTCGGGGATCTTATTTATAGTCAAAAATTTATTTTGCTGCTAGTTGTTGCAGGGTTTTTAATGCTTCTTCAACGTGGCCTTTAAAATTCAACATGGAATCAAGCACATACTGAACCACACCATTTTGGTCAATCACATAGGTGACTCGGCCGGGAATAAAACCAAAAGCAGTAGTTGCACCATATTGTTTTCGCACTTTATCACCTTGATCACTTAAAAGTGTAAAAGGTAAATTGTGTTTATTTGCAAACTTTTGATGAGAGTCGCTAGAGTCACCACTGACACCAATAACTTCAGCACCAGCGGCTTGAAATACTTCATATTGATCTCGAAAAGCGCAGGATTCTATAGTGCATCCTGGTGTATCGTCCTTGGGATAAAAATAAAGAACAACGGATTTTTTCCCCCGAAAGTCTCCCAGGCTAACATTGTCGCCATTTTGGGTAGGTAGACTAAAATTAGGCGCGGTATCTCCAACTTTAATAGCCATATTCAAAAATTCAAAATTCAAACATTACTTAATAAAAGTTTACCTTGTAACTTAGCTTCTAGAATTTTCCTTGATTAAAGTGCATCGGAAGGAGTAAGGTGAGATTCTCAAATAAGATATTCCGTCTATGCGTCTGAGTTCCCTTGATGTGTTTCGTGGTATTACCATCGCTGCGATGATTCTGGCTAATATGGCAGGAGTTGCAGATGATGTTTATCGTTCCCTGAGTCATGCCGAATGGCACGGTTGTACACCCACTGACTTAATATTTCCCTTCTTTTTATTCATTGTTGGTGTAGCAATGACGTTTTCTCTGTCAAAGTACACCGCAGAGAACAAACCTACCCAAGCAGTTTACTTACGCATTCTGCGCCGCACTGCGATTCTGTTTATATTGGGTTTAGTATTAAATGGTTTTTGGAATAAAGGTGTTTGGACTTTTGATTTAAGTAGTATCCGCTTGATGGGGGTATTGCAAAGGATTGCTTTAACTTATCTGTTTGCATCTTTAATAGTTTTAAAATTACCTCGCAAAAGTCAATGGCTAGTAGCAGGAGGATTACTAATTGCTTATTGGTTGACAATGATGTATATTCCTGTTCCTGATTATGGTGCAGGAGTGTTAACGCGAGAAGGTAATTTTGGCGCATTTATTGATAGATTAATTATTCCCAAAGCACATCTATATAAAGGTGATGGGTTTAATTTTATGGGAGATCCTGAAGGACTTTTTAGCACTATTCCGGCAATAGTTAGCGTTTTAGCCGGTTATTTTACTGGGGAATGGATTAAAGATAAAAAACAGGCTACTTCACAAACTAGTATGGATTTAGTATTATTTGGTTTGTGTTGTTTGGTAATTGCAATTATTTGGGATGTGGCATTTCCCATGAATAAGAAAATTTGGACGAGTTCCTATGTTTTATTTACCACTGGTTGGGCGTTAATGTTATTAGCAGCTTGTTATGAGTTGATAGAAGTAAGGGTAATAAAACGCTGGAGTAAGCCATTTGAGATAATGGGCTTAAATGCGATCGCTCTTTTTGTTGCTTCTGTATTCCTGATTAAAATCACAGCTAAAACCCAAATCGGTACAGGTGAAAGCGCTGTTAGTATCTATAATTGGATTTACCAAAATATCTTTGCATTTTGGGCAGGAAATTTCAACGGCTCATTTTTGTTTGCACTTGTTACCCTGTTATTGTGGTATGGTGTTGCTGTTTTAATGTATCAGAAACGTTGGTTTATTAAAGTGTAAATAAAACTCTTGTGGGACAGGCATCTTGCCTGTCCAATATTTTGTTATAAGTTGAAAAAATCTACCGTTTTCGACGTTTTACACCACCAGGGCGTTTTACCCCAAATCCATACATATAAATTTCAGGCATATTAACACGCTTATCAGAACGGTTTTCGATAATTCCCAGTTGCAACAAATAGCGCATAATTTCCTCCGATTTTGAAGTGGGTGGTTGTTTTCCAACTTCTTCACTCCATGTTGTATTTTTAAGTTTATCTAGGAAAATTCCTTCTTCAACAGGAACTTTCAGACCATTCAAGCTGTTTTTCAGAGGTTCTAACCAAGGATATTCATCGACTAATTCTCCAATTCTATATTCAGAAATATCAACAAGTGCGGCTTGTAAATCAGAAGGAGTTAGTAGGGTATCTCCAGTTAAATTTTGCATATCAGATTCATCTATTCTCCGCTGCGCTGGTAATGAAAACAGCTTTAAAAATGCGCGGGGATAAATTCTTCCTCCAGAATCTTTAAGATGATTAGGAATCCAAAGATGTGTATATCCCTTTCTAGGATTGTCACCCATGAATCTACTAATTATTCTGCCGATCATAAATTCATGAGAAAGTTCGTTGGAAGTGATAATTATTCCCAAAGGTGTGTTAGTTTCTTTGAGAAAATTTGGTGATATACTACGCAAATATTCAGCCATTTCTTGACCAGAATTTGCTAATCTTTTGAAAAGTAGTTGATATAACCATGAATCTTTCCATTCCAAATTAATTTGATAGGCTTTTAACTTAGAAGCATCAGGGAAACTTAAAAAATCTTCTCGAAAAAGATCGGTACGTAAAAAAATCTTGGGTCTAATTCTTTCCCAACGCCGCCAATTATCTAACCAAAAAGCTAAAAGTTGACGAATAGGAGCAGCTAATTGATGATATGAAGATCCTAATCTATCTAATTCATCATAAGTAATAAATAACCATTCATCTGATTCAATTAATTTTTTATCTAACAAATCTAAAGCATAATTGATTCTTTCTATATTTTGACACACAAGAGGAAACCAAGCAGATAATAGAGGTAACTTATTGATTAATAATTCACGAGTTTCTAAAGGTATTTCATCAGACCAATCACTTTTTAATATTACTTGATCTTGGCTCAAAATTCTTCCTAACATTAAACCAATCCAAAATGCACACCAATCAATATTACTAGCATTTTGCATCTGTGCTTCTATATTCATCTGTGCAGGAAATGTTTTTTCCTGTTGTCTAGTCCGTCCAAAAGAGGCAATCCATGTTGTTTTGTCTAAATCATCTAAAGCTCTAATTTTTAAATTTTCTACGAGTATACGTCGTCCTGAAGGAATGGCTAATAAACGAAATAATTCAGTTTTACCTGCTCCCTTTCCTCCTAATATTAAAAGTGTATCTCTTTCTAAAACTTGGCGATAGTTGGGAATAGGCAGAAAGTTTTTGAGAAAAACATCATCATTATTACTTTCGGTTTCTGCTGTTGCATTTCCTGGCGCTATATTAGACATTAATTCTAACAGTTTTTGTCTATCAAAATTACTCATATTATTTCCTCTTCTGTCTGGTTAAATCTTTTGTTGAATCTTATACAAAGCCTTTCAGCAATTTTTTGATAATCTTCATTAGTCATCAAAGCTACAAGTTGTTCCAACCGATCCGATTCTTCTTGACTTTCATCACGAATAAATAAACTAATATCTCCTTGTAATTCATCTTTCAAAGGCAGTATTATAGGTGAAAAAGGTTCATTAATATCATCGGGGTTGGGTACAACTTCACCTTCATAATAGTAGTTTTCTTGAAATGCTATATATGCCTGTTCTTTAAATGCTCTTAATTCTTCATTTCTTCGTCTTTCTAAACTAGCCAGAGCCATAGCATGAACTAATACTACAGGTAGTTGTTCTCTCTCTTCTGATAATGGTCGAGATAAACGACGAATAACATGAGTTAAACCAGCCCAACTTTGCCGAGATTGTCTACCAAATATAACTGCGGCGTGAGATAAATCAGTTAATGCTAATCCTCCAATATCATGAAATCCTGCTCTGGAATCTAAGAGAATGAAATCAAGAGGTTTAACAGCACTTTCTAGTTCTTTCAGCATTCCCTTAAAAGTTTCAGGAAGTTGATGATCTACTAAATTTTGAAAATCTAGCCTTGCTAATTTTTCTAAGTAATTAGAATCTACATTTCCCGCAGTAAATAAATGTATTTGTCCTCCTGAATTTCCGAGTAATAGTGGATTATTAATTGGTAAAATATGATCTCTTAAAGACCAATTTCTACTTTGAATTTTTTTCTCTAACAAATAATCAATAACCCCAAAAGGCTTTGGATTATTTGGAGAAAATATTGAGGATAAGCCAGGAGCTTCTAAATCCAAATCTACTATAGCTACCCGGTGTCCATTACGAGCTAAAGTAAGTGCAGTAGCGACTAATGCTGTAGTTCTACCCACACCACCTTTAAATGAGAAAAAAGTAACAATTGCTGGTTTATGTTCCTGATAAACAAGTTGTATTTTCCAAGGAAGATTACCTGAATTCTCATTAGTCCATGTATGTTTAGCAATATGGCGCTCTAGTATATACAAACGAGGAGAGAGACCTTCATCATCCTGTTCAATAGCAATAGTATCATCATTCCATTCGGCTTCAATTCTCTGGTTTTTGATGACATCAATTAATGCTTTGTAACCATCTTTATTACCTTGTGGCAACCAAATATCTTTACCATAGTAAGAACCAAGTTTTTGCTCTAGATATTGATCTAACTTATCTATGTCTATTTGTTCAGGTATAAAATTTGTTTTTGGTTCAAGGAAAAGCCGAATCTTACCATAAACATCACGAATGATAGTTACAGATTTCAGATTAGGTATTAAATTTAATACTAAATCTGGTTCTTTAAAGCATTCTTCTACTTTTGTAAAAGTATCACCGAAACTAATCGCCATTCTCTAAAGTTCCTTACTACTAAGTATGCCATCTAGAATAAGTTTAGGTATAATCTCCTGATAAATTTCTTCTGCTCGGTTAACTGCTTGCTCTGCTTGAGTTTGATTCCAAAGTCCTGATTGATCATAGCGTCTTTCTGGATGATCTTTATCTAGCACAGTTCCCGTTGTTCGAGAAGCTGGCAGTTGCATATCAAGCACTGGATACATTAAGCGTAGTCTATCCATTGCTTTACCTTGAAGTTCTGTTAAATCATGACCATACTTTTTAACTGCTGTTTTACCTTCAGGAATATATACTTCTACTAATACTTTAAACCCACATTCAACGACATAACCCGCAAGATATACCGCATTATCCCATCGTTGCTTATCTAACAATATTTTCGCATCATGTAAATGCCTTCCTGCTGCTTGTGGAAAAGAATCTTCTGACAAAATTACTCCTTAATAATTGCTTTCAAAAAAATATATGAATCCCAAATATGAGTCCGCACAGGCGGACTTTTAATCAATAAAATCAACCCATCAATTAAACCACAACCTCTTCCGCTTCCAACACATTAATTTCATCTAAAATCCGCCAAATTTCCTGCATCATTGCATCTAAACCAGTGCGAGTTACCGCCGAAATTATGAAAACTGGTGCTAAAGCTAGATGATTTAATTGTGTAGCTAAAGTCTCCAAATCTACAGTTTCCTTATCAACAGCATCTATTTTATTCAAAGCTAAAATTTGCGGACGTTTAGCTAAACCCCGTCCATAAGCTTTAAGTTCTTCCTGAATAGTATGGAAGTCAGCAATTACATCTTCACTTGTCGCATCAATTAAATGTAATAAAACCCTTGTCCGTTCAATGTGACGCAAGAAATCATGACCTAAACCCGCACCATGAGAAGCACCTTCAATTAAACCGGGAATATCGGCAAAAACAGTACCATCACCCGTGGGTTTTTTCACCACACCCAAGTTAGGAATTAAGGTAGTAAAAGGATAATCAGCAATTTTTGGACGTGCGGCTGATAAAGAAGAAATTAAAGTAGACTTACCAGCATTTGGTAAACCAATAATTCCCACTTCTGCTAATAATTTTAATTCCAAACGTAATACCTTTTTTTCTCCTTCCAACCCCGGAAGGGCATATTCGGGGACGCGGTTACTATTACTTAAAAAATGTTGGTTTCCTAGTCCACCTTTACCACCTTTAGCAACCTGAAAACTTTGTCCAGGTTCAACTATATCGCATAGTAAAACACTCGTTGCCGCATCATAAACAGAAGTACCACAGGGAACTTCAACAATTAAATCTTTTCCACCTGCGCCGGTGCAATTATTCGGTCCGCCACGTTCCCCATTTTGGGCTTTAAACAGATGCTTGTATCGAAAATCCAGCAAGGTTTGCAGGTTGCTATCACCCACAAAAATTATTGAACCACCTCTTCCGCCATTTCCACCAGATGGACCACCTGCTGGTACATATTTCTCTCTACGGAAAGCGACAATACCATCGCCTCCGTCACCTGCTTCTACTTCAATTACTGATTGGTCTATAAATTGCATAATTTTTTAGTTGTCAGTTGTCAGTGGTCAGTTGTCAGTTGTCAATTACGCTAACAATTGACTACTAACAACTAATTTAAATATAAGGTGTAACATCCTCGCCACAGTCATCTGCTAGATAGGAAAGGGCGCGGAAGCGTAAACCTACCATTTGTTCATAAAGGGGGTTAATTTTACACAGTGGGGGAATATGAACGATTTTCCGGCCAAATAGAGTTACGTCTCTTTCAAAGGGACACTGGGAAGGAATCATCTTACACAAAAACCGGGCAACTCTGGGATCTTGAATATCCAAACCGTCTAACCAGTGACGCAAGGGACTTAAAGCGTCTGGGTGTGGGGCTTGAAGTCCAGCCGATGGGAAATCGTTTGTTTGTGCGGTATCTTCTAGGGTATGACGTAAGGCTGTGAGTAAACTTTCTTGCAGTTCTAATTTTTGACACAATTGCTGAAGCAAGTCATCTTCACTCGGAGAATATATACCATCAGCGATCGCTACCATTACCGCTGTCCGCAAGAAATTTTCCGCTACAGGCGTACCTTTACCCAATATAGCCGCTAATTCATCTGGTTCAATGATCTCCAGGGAATCCCAGTTAATCGAAGGGGCTAGTTCATCTTTGGTAAGATTAGTAATTAATTCCTGTTCTTGAGTATCAAAATTACCATCAGCCCAAGCAATAGTCAGTAATCCACGTAACCAAGCAATAATTTGTTCGTTACTGTAAGGGGTTTGAGCAGTAGTTGTCATAAAAACTCAGTCCTTGTAATTTTTATTAGTCAATATTAAGTTAGCCTGAAAAGGACTAAAGTTCTGTACATTTAACTGGCAAAAATAAAGGAATTTAGCTTGAGTTGAGCGACTCTTAACCCAACATAATCAGGAATTTTTTTGGGTTTCCTTACGTCAACCTAACCTACGAGATAACGACTTTTTAGCCTTAACTAAGCAGTATTGATTCACAACGGCATAAAATATGGATATAATTGATTATATTTATCATTAATTAGGTATAAAGTATGTTCTGCTTTGGGATTGAACATGAAGTTGCTTTTCTCAATGATCAAGGGAAGTTTGCAGATTTCCATAATACAAAATTTGCAGATTTTCAGCAAATTGTTGATAAATTACCTATCTATCCCACTGACTACCCACAATTAAGAGTTGGTGATGCTGGGATTAAAAAAAAGCGTTGGTATATTGAAGGATTTGAGAGATTTAGCGATTCTGAAGAAGTAATTGACTGCGTAGCCAAAGGCATCGAAATTAGAACAACTATTCACTCTACTATTCAAGGAGCAATTGATGAATTAACCGCAAGTTTTGTTTTATTGAGTGATGTTGCGGCTAATTTTGGGCTTTCGCCAGTTTTAGCTAGTTTTAACCCCTATACTTGCGTATTTAAACCACAACCTCCATTAAATGATTTTGAAATTAGGCAATTACAAGCTTATCCAGATGAACAAACTGCCCATATTTATATGGTTTCCTATGGACCAGATTTAAATATTTCCATGGCAAATTTATCTACTGAAAGGTTAATTGATATTGGTAAAAAGTTAACTTATTACAGCCCTTACATTATTCCTTTTAGTTATAGTTCCCCATTCTATAATGGTGGTTTATGGGCAGGTTTATCAGTGAGAACGTTTATCAGAACTGGAAAAAGATCAGCAACATTAGTTTTTGTAGAAACAGCAGAAGAATTAATTAAAAGTGTGCCTTCATTAACAAAAATTGCCCGCATTCCCTCAGAAGTAGGACGGATAGAATTTAAAGCTTGTGATAGTTGTGATAATTTTGCTATTTATGCGGGTTTATTAGCTTTATTAAAAGGTTTAGTATTAGATGAAACTTTACCAGGTAGAGCTATTATACCTGATGCTAATTTACACCAAATTTCGGCAAAATACGGGTTTGAAAATGAAGACATTTTCCTTAATTCTACAAAAATTTTACAAGTTGCTGAAATTGCTCTTAAAGATGATCCTGATCTTGAATTTTTAACCCCACTGAAAGTAATTTTATCCGAGAAAAAAACAAAATCTCATGAATTAATTAAATTATTCCAAAATTTAGGTTCAATTGAAGCCACTCTCAAGAAAACTTATATAGCAGGAGTCAGGACTCAGGAGTCAGGAATCAGGAGTTAAGAATCTCTTTTTGTATGGCTTTTATCGTAGATTCTTTATATCCTTTAAGTGCATACCACCATAGTAGGGAATAGGGAAAAGAACAAGTATTTGGCAATTTAGCAATGACGAATTACCTTTTCTTTTCCTCCTTTTCCTGACTAGGTGGAATTTGTTCAAGAGGAATTAGTGCTTCCATAACAGTCTTAACAATTGGTGCAGCTACAGTAGAACCATAGGCATTTTCTCCCTTTGGTTCATCCACAACTGCAAAAACTACATAACGGGGAGATTCTACTGGCAAAATAGCGACAAAGCTGGTAATTCTTGCACCTTTAATATATCCACCATTAGGACTAGCTTTTTGGGCTGTTCCCGTTTTCCCACCAATCCGATATCCGGAAATTTTCGAGGCTTTACCAGTACCCACACTCACTACTGTTTCCATCATTTCCACAACCTTTTGAGTAGTTGTGGCTGAGAAAATTTGCCGTGGTGCTGGGAGAGTCAGTGAATAGTGCGTTACTCCTTGACTATCAATTAGTCCCCGGACTACATGAGGTGTAACTAATTTGCCCCCATTAGCTAATGCACCGTGTAGTTGTACCAGTTGTAATGGAGTTAGAGAAAAGCCTTGTCCAAAAGATGTCGTAGCTGGTTCAATGGCTGAAGAGATAAATTGTTCTTGACTTTTTAGTTGACCCCTAACTTCAAAGGGTAAATCTGTCTCAACTTTTTGTCCTAGTCCTAAACGTTCTAGCCAGTTGTAGTATATGGATGGTTTTATTCTTTGAATAATTCTGACCATGCCAATGTTACTAGAAGTTTGTAAAATTTCAGGAATAGTTAATCGTCTATATCCAGTTTTTTCCGCATTTTTGATTGTATGTGTTCCGATTTTAATAGAACCAGGATCTTCAAATGTATCATCCGGTTTGATTGCGCCATTTTCGAGAGCGATCGCTATATTTACAGGTTTAAATGTTGATCCAGGCTCATAAAGATCCGCTACAGTCCAGTTTCTAAACAAAGAAATATCAAAGTTAGAATATTGATTGGGATTATAGGTAGGCTGAGAAATCAAAGCCAGTATAGAACCATCAATAGCATCCATGACAATCACTGCGCCCCGTTTAGCACTAAATTTAGTGATCTGTTTTTTCAAAGCTTCACGCGCCACCCGTTGCAACCGACTATCAATAGTTAATTGCATTTTTAAATCATCAGAATTCAGAAATCCTTCTGGAGCATGATCAGGCATCAATGACCCATTACCGGATTTACTCATCCGCACTGTTTGCCCAGAACGTTCTAATAACTTATCCTGACTATATTCCACACCAGCTTGGCCACGACGGTCAAGATTAACATAGCCCACCACATCTGCCACCAAATCATCTTGGGGATAAAATCGAGAGTATTTTTGAATAAACTCAAACCCATTCAAGCGTAGCGATATCAACTTATCAGTAATATCTTCTGAGACACCAGAAGCTAATAAAATTCCACTTTTTTTACTTTGAAAAATTTTAATTAAATCAGCCTTTTCTCTGCCAATAATAGGAGCAATTTTTTCGGCAATTTCCTCCTGGGACTGATCAAAAAACTTAGGATGGGTATATACATTATAAATAGGACGGTCAATAGCCAATACATTATTACCCCGATCCACTACCGGACGACGGGGTATATACGGGCGTAAATTAACCATTTGCTGGTTTCTTGCCCTCTGAGTCAGCTTTTTTCCTTGAACAATTTGTAACCAGTACAAGTTAAATATTAACCCTACCATAGCAATCATTAACACACCCCATACAGTAAACAGTCGTAATTTAATGTTGGGTGGATTTTCTGGTATTTTTGGATCAATATTTCTTGGTTGAGGTGGTTTAGAGAACTTTCGTTGTCGTCTGAATTCTAAATTACGTAAGTTCCGGAATTTTGTGTTAATTGATGACTTCGGCATGAGAGCAACATATAGTTGACGTAGTTAGGGAATAGGTAAGAATTTTACCAATGACCAATGATCCATTAAAATTACGAATTATTTTAATATCCTAGTGGTGATGGAGGTTCTGGTTGTGGTTGAGAGGTTGAGAATGACGAATTGGGATTATTGTCAGAAGATGTCGGTGCTAAGAAAATTGTCCCCTCCGCAGTCGGTGATACCATTGCTGTATCAGGCTTTTCTGCTTCCTGTGCCATTTTGCTAGTTAGTGCAGCATTGGCAGTATTTAACTGTCGCTCATGACGTTGCAAGCTTTGTAGTTTGCGGTAAGACTGACTCCAAAGCTCTTGGGAATATACTGTCCAACCATAAGCTATTAATGTCGCTACTACTAATAAAAATACTAACACTGATGAATAGCGATTGACTGTATATAGACGTAGCAGCCATACAGGTATATTCCCAGTATTGCCCATCACTGGTACACTTGCACTTGATTGCCCATTGGCATAAGTAGTTGGTTTTTTAGCTGTTTCTGCGGTTGCAGTCCGTATTGCTGTGTTATTTCTGCGAGAAACTGTAAAATTTAGCCAAGCATTGCGGAGACTGGGCGATTTGACCGCTACCTGTTCACTACCCAGCCGGGAGGAACTCTGTGTTTTTTTATCCAGACTCCGAGAACGTCGCTTATTCAATGACAAAGGAGAATTGCGCCGGAACCAAGTATTTTTGGCGGAAACCGCTGATTTACGTTCAACAACCATAATTTTTCTGATGGTAAATACTGTATCTTCGGTGATGATTGGATTTTTCCTAAAGTTACATTTTCAGATCAAGAATTGAAGTTATTCTAACGTTTACGAAAGCTTAAATTATCACAGATTTATATTACATATAATCTACACAAGTGTTACAAATCGAAATGGGTTGAAATATATAATCAGAAAGCAGTTAAAAAAAATCAATAAATAAGGTATCTTATTCAACAGGTGAATGATTTTATTGCCACAATTGGTGAAAGAGGAGTTATGAAGACAAAAATTTTTGGTTTGGCTCTAATGTTAAGTTTGGCTACTATGCTCGGAGCTTGTGACGGTGGTGGTGAACCCGCTGGTACTACCAGTTCTCCAGCAGCTACAACAGGTGGCGAACCAGCAGATACTGGTTCTACCCCCCCAGCTACAACATCTCCCGCAGCTACAACATCTCCCGCAGCTACTCCAAATTAGTACAGGGTAATACATCAACTCTTTTTGGGTAGTTGGCATCTTTAAAAATTATTTTCTACAAAACTCTACTGAGCAAGTTAGGATAATTTGTGGATAAAGACTAAAGATTCAACTGCCTAATGGTATCAAGTTGAGTAAAAAAGAAGAACATTAATCAGGTTTTACTTCTGGGCTAGATTTAATTCTCGCCCAGTTTGATTTTTTTATACTCGTTTTGTCAGTAACCAAGTTAATATCAATGTATGTTGTTACTGCAATTTAGTACATCTCATTATTGTCGCAAAGCCAGATTGGCATTGGGTTATAAAGGAATTAGTTATCAGACTGAGGATCTCACTCCAGGGCTGCATATTTTGAAGGTAAAGCCCTTAACAGGGTTAACGACACTACCTGTCCTATTACCCCAAATTGTCGGACAACCCCAAGCAATCGCTGACTCTACGGAAATTTTCAAATTTTTAGAAAGCTATCAACCTGAACCTGCTCTATTTCTACCCAATTCAGCACAGCAAGCTCAAGCTGCTATGCTAGAAGATTGGTTAGATGAAAGCATAGGAACAGCAACTAGGTTTGTATATTATCAATTTCGGGCTGGGGAAGGTAAAGCAATTGACCCATCACTATTTAGCCAAATGGTGATTAAGGTAGTCAGACAACAATATGGGATTAATGATAATACTGTAGTATTAGCGCAAAAAAGACTTGCCAATGCTTTGTCAGTATTATCAACATATTGGCAAAAAAGTGACTATTTAGTGGGTAGCAGCTTGAGTATAGCTGATATTGCAGCGGCAGCTTTGTTGAGTCCTTTAGCATTGATTCCTGATTATCGTCAGCAATATCCACAGGTTTTTGAACGGATTATCAATATCCACCAATTGTGTGCTGAACCATTACCACCAGGACTTTAGGAATTAAAAATTAGAAATTAAAAATTAAAAAAATAGCACTCAGAACTTAAAGATAAATTTATGAAACGCATACTGCTGGTTATTTTGAGCGTTACTACTAGCATTTTAGTGGTGTTAGTGGGTCATAGTGGTAAAGCAGTGGTGGCATTAACACCACAGGAAGATATACCAGAGGAAATATTGCGAACAGAGATTATTCTAGCAGCGCGATCGCCCATTGATGGTAGAATCCTTACGCCCGGAGAATATGCCGAATTGCAAGCACAAATCCAAATAAGTCCACCACCACGTTTAGATGCTAGTATACGCGACAAAATATTTTTGCTGCAACTACGCAAAGCATTATTACAAATTTTCCCATTTTTAAGTATTTAAGGAGTCAGGAGTCAGAAGAAAGAAGTCAGAAGAAAGAAGTCAGGAGTCAGAAGTCAGGAGTCAGGAGTCAGGAGTCAGGAGTCGGGAGTCAGAAGTCAGGAAAATATCCCAACCCGTTGGACTGATTTCACCACTGAGAAGAATCTGTACAGATTCTGATGTAGGATAACGGTGGCGACAAAAATGCAAATAAATGCAAAGAATATATATAGATTTTAAAAAAGTAGATTTAGTCAATTACCATATTTCACATAGGTAGCTTCATGTCCATCACCACAGTCGCCCCTGAACAGGTTAATCGCATTGTTGGCAATCAACATCACGATCCCTTTGAAATTCTGGGTTCTCATCTCGTCGAGCAAAATGGTAAAACTGTCTGGGCTGTGCGAGCCTACCTACCAAATGCCAGTGCTGCATGGGTAGTAATTCCAGAGGAACGGAAAGAATACCCCATGGATACAGTGCATGATCCTCACTTTTTTGAATGCACCATTGAAACCGCAGAACTGAAAAATTATCAGTTACGCATTCAAGAAGGGGAACATGAGCGGGTAGTTAATGATCCTTATGCCTTCCGGTCTGCCCACTTAACAGAATTTGATCTACATTTATTTAGTGAAGGCAATCATCACCGCATTTACGAGAAATTGGGAGCGCACCCCACAGAAGTAGATGGTGTTAAAGGGGTTTATTTTGCTGTTTGGGCCCCCAATGCTAGAAACGTTTCCTTATTGGGAGATTTTAACCTGTGGGATGGACGCAAACACCAGATGCGGAAAGGACACACAGGGATTTGGGAATTATTTATTCCCGAAATCGGTGTAGGGGAACATTATAAATATGAAATCAAAAATTTTGAAGGGCATATTTACGAAAAATCTGATCCCTATGGTTTCCAGCAAGAACCACGGCCAAAAACCGCATCTATTGTTACCGACTTAAATTCCTACAAATGGAATGACGAAGAATGGATAGAAAAGCGGCGGCACAGTGACCCCTTAAGCCAACCCATTTCCGTTTATGAAGTCCATTTAGGTTCTTGGCTACACGCTGCTAGTGCTGAACCTGCCAAATTAGCCAATGGGGAAAACGAAGCTGTAGTTGTCGTTTCCGAACTAAAAACCGGCGCACGGTTTCTAACTTATCGGGAATTAGCAGATAAACTCATTCCCTACGTCAAAAAATTAGGATATACCCATTTAGAACTGTTACCAATTGCCGAACATCCCTATGATGGTTCTTGGGGATATCAAGTAACCGGTTACTATGCTCCTACCTCCCGCTTTGGTACTCCCGAAGACTTCATGTATTTCGTGGATGAATGCCATAAAAATGGTATTGGTGTAATTGTAGACTGGGTTCCCGGTCACTTCCCTAAAGATGGACATGGTTTAGCCTTCTTTGATGGTAGTCACCTGTATGAACACTCTGATTCCCGCAAAGGTGAACATAAGGAATGGGGGACTTTAGTATTTAACTACAATCGCCATGAAGTCCGTAATTTCTTGGTAGCTAATGCCCTGTTCTGGTTTGATAAATACCACATTGACGGAATTCGTGTTGATGCTGTTGCTTCCATGATCTACCTTGACTATTGCCGAGAACCAGGAGAATGGTTGCCTAATGAATACGGTGGTAGAGAAAATTTAGAAGCTGCGGATTTTTTACGTCAAGTTAATAGTTTACTGTTTAGTTATTATCCTGGTGTGCTTTCTATTGCGGAAGAATCTACATCTTGGCCAATGGTATCTTGGCCTACCTATACAGGCGGATTGGGCTTTAATTTAAAATGGAATATGGGTTGGATGCACGATATGCTGGATTACTTCAGCATGGACCCGTGGTTTCGTCAGTTCCATCAAAATAACATCACCTTTAGTATGTGGTATAACCACAGCGAGAATTTCATGTTAGCTCTGTCCCATGATGAAATCGTCCATGGTAAGAGTAATATGATCGGTAAAATGCCGGGTGATGAATGGCAGAAGTTAGCTAATATCCGTTGTTTATTTGCTTATATGTTCGCTCACCCCGGTAAGAAAACCATGTTTATGAGCATGGAATTTGGACAGTGGAGTGAGTGGAATGCTTGGGCTGATTTGGATTGGCATCTATTACAGTATGAACCACACCAACGGTTAAAAGATTTTTTCCAAGCTCTTAACCATTTTTACCGTTCTGAACCGGCTTTATATACTCAAGATTTTGACCAAGCAGGGTTTGAGTGGATTGATTGTACTGATAATCGTCATAGTGTGGTTTCTTTTGTCCGTCGTGACAAGAATTCTGGGGATTTTATGATCGTGGTTTGTAACTTTACGCCTCAACCCCATTCTCACTATCGCATTGGTGTTCCCGAAAAGGGTTTTTATACTGAGTTGTTCAATAGTGATGCTCGTCAGTATGGCGGTAGTAATATGGGCAATTTAGGTGGTAAGTGGACTGATGATTGGTCTTTGCATAATCGTCCTTATTCCTTAGATTTGTGTTTACCTCCTTTGGGCGTATTAATGCTGAAGCTGGATAAACAGAAATCTGCACAGGTAATGGAATAATCCTGTAGGGTGGGCATTGCTCACCCTATACAGCACTTCCCGGTGTTATGAGGTGTAAGAACCCCACCCCCAACTGGTGGTGTCATGATATCCGATAATGCTTGAGGAATGGTTTCTTTAGATTCTGGGGGGTATTCTGTATAGTTAAAGTTTGCCCATTGTTGATCTAGAGTGTGGGTTTTTAGTTGTTTGATGGTGCGATTTAGGAAGAATTCGTTTTCGCCAAAGTATAAGTGTGTTCGCATGGTAGTACGGCAATAAGATTGCCGTACATGAGCGTTAGCTCTAAACCTACTATAATTTTGTCTGCATGGGACAGCAGTCATTCAACGAAATGGTACTTTCGTTTACTGTCGCAGTACGGGGTTGAGTTGCATCCATGCAAAAACGAGTGTTATCAGCAGTAATAAATGGGCTATGTATTGTAGCATACTTTTAAACATGAATTAATGATGCACCTGAAATTGTGCTTACTTGCGCCAAAACCCCCGGTTAGTTACAATTACAATGGGACGTTCCTGTGGTGGCTCGTCGCTGATAGAAATTAAGTTGATAGCACTTTGCTATCAAACTGTTGTTTTGTTATCTGTCAACTGCAATATTTTCTATTGAACTTAATAAAAAGCCAACTAATTTTTGCACTGATTAAGCAGCTATTAGCATTATTAAACATTCTAATTTAAGGAGTAAAATCATGACTTTTAATAATTTAAACTTAGATGTTATCTATAGTGATGATGATGAAACAGGTTGGAAAAGGTTAAAAGAGCGTGATTCTAAAAATATAACTGTTTACTTTGATGGAATTGAAGATGCACTTATTAAATACATATCAAAGGCTCATACCTGTTTAGGCTGTATTGCTTGGTTAACAAATTACAATCTATTAGACGCATTATCAGAATGTGAAATTGTTTCAATAATTGTTAATAAAGATGACTTTTCAAAAATAGACGTTCAAGAAGTAATAAATAAAAATAAAAAAGAAATTACAAGGGCAAATCTCAATTCTAAGTATAGTCAATTACCAAGGGGAGTTTGTCAGTCTGATTTTTCAGGCTTTGGAGAGGAAATATCTGTTGGTGAATGTTTTGGTCTAACATACGAACCTGATGAGATTTTTTCAAAAATGAGAGAACAAACTGGCATTTCTCCAGACAAAATTAGTTGTAATTATCCTTGGACAACTGAAGCAATTAGATGTCTAGGGGAAAATTATGATGTTAAGAATACTTCATCTCCGCTACTACATCATAAATTCTTAATTTTCTGTCATAGCCCTTTAGAGCCTTACGCTGTTTGGACAGGCTCTTTTAATTTTAGTTTTAATGCAACACGGTCATTAGAAAATGGGCTTTACATTACTGATGAATGTATAGTGAAAGCATATTGGCTTGAATATCTTTTTAACTTTGTAAGGTCAGAGCCGCTTGACTGGACAGATAAATATCAATATGGATTAGAAATAAATAGCTAATCTTAATTATAGCGATCGCCCCCTCAAATCCCATAGACGATCGCTGATCATTAGTATAATCCCCCACTCAAAACAAACTCAACTGCTTTCCTACATCACCTTGAGGTTCAACAACCGAAAGTAACTCATCTCGTTTTTTAGCTATCAACTCCAAATAATACCCACTGGAGTGCTTATGACTGTATCTCATTCGAGTGCATACCGCTATAATGATTGCAATAAATTATAATAATAATGGTTCAGAGGATTATAAATATGAGTGTAGTTATTCCCAATGAAATACTAACCACAACTCGCATGAATGAAGAGGAAATGAAACGAGAAATTGCGATTATGCTGTTTCAAAAAGAAAAGTTAACTCTTGCTCAAGCTAGTCGCTTTGCTGGTATGAATCGTATAGCATTTCAACATTTACTTGCAAGTTATCAAATCCCTATTCATTACGGAGTAGAGGATTTTGAACAGGATATCAAGAATTTGCGGGAGATGGGTAGACTGTGATTGTTGTCAGCGATACTTCACCCATTAATAATCTTGCAGCTATTAACCAGCTTCACTTGTTACAACAGCTTTACGGAACAGTTCTAATTCCTGAAGCCGTTTATCAAGAATTAACTGATCCTGATTTTCCCGTAGCGGGTGCAAAGGAAGTACAAACTTTTACTTGGATTCAAATCCGTGCAGTTGAAGATCGGACGATGCTTAAAGCACTTAGCAGTGAACTTGATCCTGGAGAAGCAGAGGCTATAGTTTTAGCCTTAGAAATGAAAGCAGAACAGGTTTTAATTGATGAACGTCGTGGACGCATGATTGCTGCTAGACTTAATCTCCATTATACCGGAATTTTAGGAATTTTAGTAGAAGCCAAAAGTCAAGGTTTAATTTCTACTGTTAAACCGCTGTTAGATGATCTTATTAATAAAGCAGGATTTTGGGTTGCTGAACCTTTGTATAAAAGTGTTTTACGGCTAGTTAATGAAACAAAGTAATTATTTAATCATAGATGCGATCGCCTAAAGTTAATTTATGGCAAAATGCGATCACAAGGTAAGTAGGGGCAAACCCCCTGTGGTTGCCCCTAATACTGGGGTAGGCACGGGGGCGCTACCCCTACTTGAAATATTGGGTTCTTAAATATACATTAATATTACATAGCCTAAGAATATCAGCCTACAAAATTTCTCAACAAAAGCGCCCGCGACTAGATATAATTTTCTGTAAGTTGAAAGAAATCTTAAGATTAGCGTAAAAATTACATTAAAATAAAGATTACGCTTCCATTAAACTGATTAGCTAAATACCCAAATTAGGAGGAATATATATGGCTCTTGTCCCAATGCGGTTGCTTTTGGATCACGCTGCTGAACACGGTTATGGCATCCCCGCTTTTAACGTCAACAACTTAGAGCAGATTCAAGCAATCATGAAGGCTGCGGTTGACACAGATAGCCCCGTAATTTTACAAGCTTCTCGCGGCGCTCGTAATTATGCCGGGGAAAACTTCCTCCGTCACCTGATTTTGGCTGCGGTAGAAACCTATCCTCAGATTCCCATTGTCATGCACCAAGATCATGGTAATGCTCCTTCTACCTGCTACTCAGCGATGAAGAACAACTTCACCAGCGTCATGATGGATGGTTCTTTGGAAGCTGATGCTAAAACCCCTGCCAGCTTTGAATATAACGTTAGAGTTACCAGCGAAGTTGTTAACGTTGCTCACTCTTTGGGTGTCAGCGTTGAAGGTGAACTAGGTTGCTTAGGTTCTTTAGAAACCGGTGCAGGTGAAGCTGAAGATGGTCACGGTTTTGAAGGCACACTAGACCATTCTCAACTGTTAACTGACCCTGATGAAGCTGTTGACTTCGTAGAAGCAACTCAAGTAGATGCTTTAGCTGTGGCTATCGGTACTAGCCACGGTGCTTACAAGTTTACCCGTAAGCCTACAGGTGAAATTTTGGCTATTAGCCGCATTGAAGAAATTCACCGCCGTTTACCTAACACCCACTTGGTAATGCACGGTTCTTCTTCTGTACCCGAAGATTTGATTGCACTGATTAACCAATATGGTGGTGCTATTCCTGAAACCTACGGTGTACCTGTGGAAGAAATCCAAAAAGGTATCAAGAGTGGTGTTCGTAAGGTAAATATTGACACCGACAACCGTTTGGCTATTACTGCGGCTGTCCGTGAAGCTTTGGCTTCTAATCCCAAGGAATTTGATCCCCGTCACTTCCTCAAGCCTTCTATTGTATATATGCAAAAAGTTTGTGCTGACCGTTATGTACAGTTTGGTACTGCTGGTAACGCAAGCAAGATTAAGCAAGTTTCTTTAGAAGATTATGCTGCTAAGTACGCTAAAGGCGAATTGGTCATGAGAGCGGCTGCTAAAGTTTAATTTAGCACAATGAGAATTAGGGTATAGCAATGCTATACCTCTACAAGAATAAACCGGGTAGCGTTAAAGTTTCCCGGTTTTTTCTACAAGTGAATGTGGGGATTCTGCTGTTTAAGCTAAAACACTCGATGTTGTAAAGATGGCATTTGCCGACGGACTTGTTCTAGTCGGGTGGGTTTAATTTCGGCGATCGCTACTCCCGGTTTTTCGCCAGCGTCTGCTAAAATGACACCCCAAGGATCAATAATCATGGCGTGTCCGTGGGTTTGGCGGCGGTCATAATTAGTACCAGTTTGGGCAGGGGCAATCACGTAACAGGTATTTTCTATTGCCCTAGATTGAAGTAATACTTGCCAATGGTCTTTTCCCGTAAAAGCGGTAAAAGCGGCGGGAACAAACAAGATATCTGCACCCTGATTTGATAAATGTCGGTACAGTTCCGGAAAGCGGACATCATAGCAAATAGACAGGCCAATTTTCCCTAAATCTGGGGAAGCATAAACAGAAGGTAATTCTTGCCCAGCCATAACGGTGCTTGATTCTTGATAGGTATTACCATCAGGAACATTGACATCAAATAAATGGACTTTTTGATAACGGGCGAGTTCTTGACCGTTGGCGGCAATGAGTAATGCTGTGTTATAAACCTTACCGTTACTATCTACAGGAATAGGGAAGCCGCCGCCGAGAATGGTCACTTGAAAGCGTTGTGCCATTTGGTGGAGAAATGTTTCCGTAGCTTGGGCGATTTCATTTCCTTGGGCTAGTTTATCTTTTTCTTCTCCCATAAAAGAGAAATTTTCTGGTAAACCCACCAACTCTGCACCTTGACGCACGGCCAAATCAATTAATTCTTCTGCTTGGGCCAAATTTTTTTGCAAATCAGGCACACTGGTCATTTGAATAGCGGCGGCTAAATAAGACTTCATAGATTCAAGAACAAACGGTAGATTGAAAGAATACAGATATTTAAATCAATACCTTAGCCAATTTCTGTAGGTTGGGTTAAGCGACAGCGCAACCCAACCTACAAATCAAGGCTTTTTCCAATTTGGACAAGGTATTGTTAAATATATCGTCATATCATATCCATTTGAACTTCTATTTTGATCATTCAATCAGATTCTGACAACAATCGTTTTTTTAAAGCTAATGGCACATTTTTCGCCATTTCTAAACCTTCGGCATTTTTCCAGTTAGTTGTTTCATCCCAACGGATATCGCCACAGGTATCATTACTAAATGTAGCACCCATAAAGTTCGCACCATCAAAGTTTGCACCTCGCAAGTCCGCACCGCTGAGGTTAGCGCGACTCAAATCTACATCTTTAAGATTTGTGCCATAAAGATTAGCACGGCTGAGATTTGCACCACTTAGGTAAGTTTCTCCTAAATTTGCTTCTGTAAAATCTGTGTCTCTTAAATCAGCACCAATGAAATAGGCACGGTTAAGGTTAGCATAGCTGAAATTTGCGCCACACAGACTAGCGCGGCTCAGGTCTGCTTCGGTCATGTCTACGTAGCTGAGATTTATGTGTAAGAGACTTGCACCCCGAAGATGAGCGCCACTAAGAAATTGACCAACTAAACTACGGAAATTTTCACCTTCTAAGCAACTACAGTAACGAATAATATTTTGTAATTGGTAGGTGAGATTATTTCCTTCTGGTTGACCAGAGGGATAAAAAATTATATGTTCTTTGAGTACCTCATCTTCTTGGGCATAACGCTGGATAGCTAACAGTAGAATCATGACATTTAAACCAGCATAAATATCTACTTGACGCTGACCTAATTGATAAATACCAGCATTTTGTAATTCTCGCAGTTTAGTTTGGGGTAAAGTTTCTTCAGCAGTATCAATAAATTTACCTTGACACCAACTAGCGTAAAAATTCTCTAACCGTCTATATAGTTTTATCCACCGGAAATTAGGAATACTAATCATTAAACCCATTAAATATTCAACTATTTCTTTGGTGAGAATACCAAAACCTAGCAAATCATAAATTTGCCAATTCATCTCAGTGTCGCTAGTAATTAGTTCTTTTCCAGATTCGGTATCATGATATTCTGTCCAAGCAATTAGACTTAATTGCAAACGTTCAGCAAATAAAAATTCACTTAAACTTTGATGGTGAAATTTTACTTTATTATCTGATTCATTATGAGGATGAATATACAAATCTGCCACAGGTGTTTTGATAATGTTATGTTCTAAATATTTTGCATCATCTTTTAAACGTGTTTTCAGCATTGATATAGTTGCCAATTCTTCCCCTGACTGGACTACAGCAAGGGCAGATTCTATGAGAAGATGTTTTAAATTTGGTAATTGATCATGCAAATCATCACTTAATTTGGAAATTAACCAGTTTATTGATTCCTGATAAATCAAAGCTGTCGCAGTGCGAGAATTATCCGCTGCTAAATTATCAATTGCTAGTTGATCATCTCGATACATTCCCGCCAAAAAGTAAAGTAATATTGGTTCACAAATTAATTCTTTAACAATTGCCGGGCATTTTTTATTGATTAGAAACTTCTGTAAATCTGTATTTTTTTCGTGATTACTTGGTAAAGATTGCCATTTTTTCAACCATTTTTCTTGTTGTTGTTGATCGAAAGGAAGAATTTCTACCCTAGCTAAATTGGTAGGTAAATTAGGGATAATTGATAAAGGAATTGTATTCCCAGTAATTAATACCTTATGCCCCATTTTATCGTCATTTTTGCATTGTTGCCCAAATGCGGCAACTTGCTGAATAAATGTTTCTAAATGATGATTATTTCTAGCCGCAATGGGTAATTCATCCCAGCCATCAAATATAAAAATAAAGCGATGATTTTGATTTCTTAACCAGTTATCATCACCGCGAGTAAAACTAATATCTAGATTCGCAGTTAATGTATTTTCTAACAGAGATGACAAAACCTTAATATCTTTGACATTAATTAAAATTGGTGTCCAAAAAGGATGTAAATGTTGTCTAATCCAATCTGCAAATATTTTGCAAAAAACACTTTTACCTCTGCCACTTTTGCCTTGGATAAATATAACTTTTTCCAAGTTATTTTCAGTCAGGATATTTTTCTTTACCCATGCTTCTAAATCGCAGGATTCAGCATTGATATTTATTTGCCCATGTTGATTGACAGGTTTAGCTTTGAGAGGAATATATATATCCTTAAATGAGCAAGGTTGCTCAAAAATTTGATCTAATGGTTGAGTAGCAATTTCATTTGTTAGATATTCCTGAATCTTTTGAATATTTTGCTGTTCTTTTTCCCATTTATCTCGACAATCGGGGATAAATATCTGTATATCATCACCTAAATCTATCAAGGCTTTAATGATATATAAGTTAGTATTCACAGCAATTCTTTTTGCTAAAAGACTGGCTGGATATTTGCTAAGATGTGGGGATATTAATCTTGTGGATAGTAGGTGATTAAATTCTGCTGCTAATGGAGATTGATGAAAACATTCAATTGTTTGAATAGCAGTTTTTTCATCTAATTCAATATTATTGATATTTTCGAGAATTTTTCCTAATTCTTGATTTTCATCGGGATTATCATAGTTCAATGCAGGATATAAAGATAAAATATCGCGGATACTTTCTAAATAAGCAGCTTGACTAATAATAGATATGTAGTCTTCTAAAACAGGTGCTTGTGGAGAAGTTTCACGATAAGACTTGAGTAAAGCCACTCCTAGAGATAAAAATGATAATTCTCCATTTATCACCTGGGTTAACGGTGAACATAATACATCTAAGAAAGAAGATGAATCTTGCAGTAACAGTTGCAAAACTTCTAAATTAGCACCTTGTTCTGGAATGGCTGTTGCTGCTGCCAAAACTGCTTTACCAGTTTCAGAAGTTGTATTTATACTTTCTATCACGGAAAAAGATTGACGAAACTGATCCCAAATATTTAATAGGGATTTTTTCATTTTTTTGCCCCTGCCTGAATTAATTAACAATTTAGTACACAACAGCGTCAGTCAACCAACTATTAAAAATTCATAAAAAGCTTGTTTAATGAGCTTTTTTGCATTTTTAATTATTAATTTCTAATTCCGCCCTGCGGTACTATTTTCTAGGGTAACAGCGATAACTCATGAATATGGCTATATATATAATCTTTGCAAGAAAAATTTACACCACAAACCTATACTATAAGTATAATTACGGAATTACACACTGGGATTCCGGTTAATCCAAATGCCTCTTACTCCTGCTGCTTTAGCACCTTGATAGTCATCTCTTATGCTGTCACCAATGTGCCATGCGTCTTCAGGTAAGCACTTATGCTTTTTTAAGGCGATTTTGAAAATTTCTGGATCTGGTTTAGCAGCCCGGACTTGAGTGGAAATGGTGATAGAATTAAAATATTCTCTCAGTCCCAATCCTTGCAATACTAAATACAAACGAGAATCAAAATTAGATAAGACACCTAATTCAACTCCTAAGCGTCGCCAGTTCATTAAAGCCAGAACAACATCAGGATAGACATACCAGGGTTCAGGAGTACCAAAGTGAATATAAAGTTCGGTAAAAAAAGCGGGAAAATCGGAAAATTCCTGGAGAACACCGGCACCTTCAAAGGTATTCAAAGCAATAATTCGCCACCAATCATATTCACGTTGGGGAATATCCTTAATATCTGCATCAAGAAATATGGGAGGTGGTGCGGATTTAAAGCTTTTAACAAAGTTTTTATCCAAAATTTGGGCGGAAACTTCTACACCGAAATCCTGGGCGATTTGTCGGTAAATTTCACCAACACTATTTTTAACACCAAACAATGTTCCTACAGCATCTACAAAAATAACTTTAGGTTTTTTCATAATAATTGATACTTTAGTCCTCAGTAGTCACTAAATATATAGCAATGATATCTGAATTTGTGTAGCTTACCGTTTTAGATCCCCGACTTCTCAAAGAAGTTGAGGATCTTTATTTTGGAACTACCGAGAAATGGCATCTATGATAGGGCTAACTAACCAGTTAAAACCAACTTTCAATTGATGATTTAATGTCGGTAAACGATACAGATAAGCCAAACGACGGGCTAAGTATGCAAAAGAACCGTCTAATTGGACACCTAAACCAGTGAGGGTGGCGTTATCTATTCCCAAAGCCATCATTTCCCCTAATGCTTGATAGCGAAAAGGAAGTAAGGGACGATTGGTAATAGAAGCCCAGATATTCCAAGCAGTATAATCAGCTTGCTGGAAAGCAACTTGGGCGGTGGCGGGGACTTGTTTTCCTTCTGCGTCAAGACAGTCGGCTAAATCTCCTAAAGCGAAGATTTCCGGATGTTCCACAGCTTGTAATTGGGGTGTGGTGGTGATTTGTCCGCGCTGATTTTGCTTCAAAGGTAAGGCACTCACCAATGGAGAAACTTTTGTTCCCACTGTCCAAATGACTAAATCTACGGGAATGGTATCTACTTGATTTTTATACTCTAGAGAGATGCTATCTTGGTCAATTGCTGCTACTTTAGTTTCTAAGTCAATAAATACGCCTTTGCTATCTAAGGCTTTTTTGGCGGCTTCACGGTTAAATTCTGGGGAAGTCCGCAAAATTTGATCACTGAGTTCAATGAGACGGAAACGTCCTTTTTCGCCAAGTCTATCTGCTAGTTTACAGGCTAATTCTACCCCGCTGTAACCTGCACCAACTATGGCGACACGGATTTTTTCTGGATTTGCGGCTTCAAGGACTCGTAGACGTTCTTCCAGTCGGTAAGCATCCGTAATAGTACGGAAAGGGTAAGCATGAGTAGCCGCACCGGGAACTAAATCTAGAGGTGTTTCCCCACCTAATGCTAATACTAGATGATCATAATTCAGTTGTGATTTATCTGCTAATTGGACTGTTTGCTTGTTGATATCTATTGCGGAAACAGCCCCTTGGTGAAACTGGATACCTGTTCCTTGGAGTAATTCTGAGTAAGGTGGGGCGATTTCCCAGGTTTGGAGTTCCCTGGTCAGGAGTTCATAAAGCAGGGGAGAAAAGACAAAGCGATCGCTCTGATCTACTAGAATAATCTCAGGTTTGGGTGTAGATTCCCAGGGTAATTGGCTTAAACGGAGGGCGGTATAGAGTCCACCAAAGCCACCACCTAATATACAAATTTTTGTAGTTGGTTGAGTCATAATTTTTTTGAGCAGCTAAATTTCGGTCAGATGTTTCTTTTATTGTAATGTTCTATTACGGTTTGTTGCTATTAACCAATAATTCTGATAATTGCCTTTATGCAAATTATGACATTTTTAACAGATGAAATAATAAGAAGGATGATTTTGTTTCACGCAGAGGCGCAGAGTCACGGAGAGTAAGAGTTGGAAATCATTTATTTTTCAATGATAAGTTACATAGTTCCTAATACAAATTCTCCTTCATTTACAGAATCATTACTTGATATATCATAAACTAAACCTGTTTTTTCTGCATAAATATCAATGGTTGTGGGTAATTCTCCGCTTTTATTGAAAGTGAGAACTTGATATAACAAATCTCCCTGATTAACGAAAGTACCTAATACAGCTTTAGATAAAATCATTCCTCCGACCGGACTCCAATATTTTTTGATTTGACTGAGTGAACGAAAACTAGTTTGATGAGATATAGTTTCTGATTTGGGAAAATCCTGTATTTCTAAAATACCTTTTTGAGATAAATAGTTTTTAATTCCGCGCACTCCTTTGGATACTGAATCTGGATTTATTTGCATTCCTGTTCCTAATTCTAAAGTCCATGCTTCTATATCAAATCTAATTTTTTTCCCTGTCAATTTTAATAAAGCATTTTCTAAAGCTAACCAAGGTTTGATAAATGATTCATCAAAAGCATCACCATCATATTCATCAAATAGAATAGCATGATTGAGGAGAAATAAATTAGCACTATCTTCTCGATTTCGGAAATAATAAAGGTATTCTATACCTTTTCCAGTGTGACTATGTAAATCAATTACGTAGTCTGCATCTAAAGAAAGAGATTGCAGCTTATAGCGATATTTATCAGTTAATTGTACACTACTAGGGGCATTAATTTTATCTAAAAGATTATCAAAACCAGATTTGATTTTTTGAGAAAAGTTATCTTTAATTGTATCTATATCAAAACCAATTTGAGAACGGGCAAAATCTTCTATATCACCACATTTTTTCTCATAATCCCAAAAAGTTCTATTCCAGTCTTTACCATCATAAATATTGAATCTACCTGTAGAAAAATTATGAATTCGCTGGTTAACAGCTAAGGGATTACAAACAGGAACAAGCCAAATTTCTCCTATTAACTGAGTATTGTCTATTGTTATTAAATAATCAATTAATTGGGAAATAACAGCATTACCAACAATTTCCGCACCATGCAAATTAGATTGGATATATACCTTTTTACCAGATTTAGCACCAACAAATTTATAGACTTGAAGAGAGAGAAAATCACCAGAAGCGAGTTGAAAAAGCGGAATAGTAGAAATAGTGGGAATCATAAATAAAATCCTTATAGTCGTGAAACCAATGAACGAACTACAAAGTAAAGATTATATAACATAAAATGCAACAACCTCCTTTTCCTCCACCTCTGTGACCTCTGTGCCTGGAGTGGTTCGTTAAAATATTATCATTCCTTCCCATTTAGCTAACATCTTATCACTAATTCCCGGTACTTTATCAACATCTTGTAAAGAAGTAAACCTTTGTTGTTGACGGGCTATAATTATCCTTTCGGCTAACTTCTTACCCACCCCAGGAAGAGTTTCTAATTCTGCTTGAGTTGCAGTATTCAAATTTATTTGACTGGTAATAGGACTTACTAAAGAAGATGGTTGTTTGATTTGGGAACATTTTTTAACTTCTGCATCAATTTTAGATTTAACATTTGCTGGTAAACCCGGTTTAACTTTCCCATAAAGTCGGTCAAATTCCCGCTGAAAATGATTTGCAACCGTAGAATTTTCGATCACTATTAATGTTTCATCATTGCCATTATTAGCAGCTTCTGACCAATTATGTGAACCTGTAATTACAGTTTGATCATCAATGACTGCAAACTTATGATGTAATAAATCCCCTTTTGCCAAAATTGGGACTCCCACTGTAGAAATAGGATTTTTCCAAGGACGGTTATCAACTTCATATTTACAGTTATCACTGAAAGCAAATCCCATCATATCTAAACCTTCACTGTAGGGACGATAGATAAATTGTGGTGCAATTAAAGCCCGAACTTGGACATTTTGATTATGACGTTCTTCGAGAATATTAGCAAGCTGTTGATCAGAAAATACAAATAATGCTAAATCCACTGTTTTTGTACTTGTAGATAAATTTTTAGCAATTAACCCATTACTGCTAATACTCCAAGGTTGAGTTGGGGAAATTGGAGAAAAATGAACTGTAATTTTGCTGTTACCTAATGTGATTATTTCTGGTGCGCGGACAGGTTTTGTGATGCCAAATTTACTATCGGGTTTTCCTCCTACTCCGTCACCCCACATAATATTAAATTCTTCTGTTAATAAACTTGCTAATTCAGAACTATCAACTTTTAATAAATTATTAGCATTTCCTAAACTACTAGAATTACTAAAATCTCCAGAGGTATCACTTAAAGTAAAATTAGCAGAAGTAATAATCACAAAACGATTATCAACAATAACAAATTTATGGTGCATTAAACTGCTACCCTTTGAACCATCAGCAGTATCATCAATCCAAGGAATCTTGGCATTTTGAATAATTGCTAAAGCATCCCGTTGACTAATTTCCTCAGATGTGATTTGATCATCTTGATTGATATCAACAAATTTCCGAAATTCATTATATCGTTCTTGTTCTCTTTTTCCTAACTTAGCTATTTCGGCGGAAGTGAAACTACTCCAAGGACGAGAATAATTACTTTCTAAAATTAACCTTACCTTGACTCCAGATTTATGCTTTTCTGCTAATATTTGAGCAACTTTTGGTAAACGTAACTCTTGTACAGCGATATCTACAGTAAATTTAGCTTGGGAAATAGTATCAACAATCTGCTTTTCTAAATCATCCCCTAAGCGGGTTTGCTGACGATAGGTTTCTTGATATTCTGACGATTGGGAATTATTGAAGTAAACTTGAATTAAAGGATCTTGGGGTAAAGGTGCTAAACGCTGGTTTGATGATTTGACTTGTTGACAACCAGTAAGGGTAAATAGGAATAAAAAGATATAAGAAAAATAGCGGATTCGTGGGAAAATAAACACAGTAATCTGATAAAAGTAAATTACAGGGATTTTAATGTATTTATATCACACCCTGAACTAATTTCTTTCTTCCTTTGCGCCTTTGCTTCTTTGTAACTTTGCGCGAAACTCTTATTTATTAATTATTATGCAAGTATATCTAGATTACAGTGCAACTACTCCAACTCGTCCAGAAGCGATCGCAATTATCCAAACAATCCTCACTCAAGAGTGGGGTAATCCTTCCAGTTTACATGAATGGGGCAACCGCGCCGCCTTAGTTGTAGAAAAAGCCAGAATCCAAGTTGCAGGATTAATTAACGCAGTTCCCGAAGCTATTATTTTCACTGCTGGGGGAACGGAAGCAGATAATTTAGCGATGATGGGGGTAGCGCGATGTTACAATACTCCCCAACATATAATCATTTCTAGTGTAGAACATTCAGCTATTTCTGAACCAGCGAAAATGTTAGAAAATTGGGGTTGGGAAATTACCCGTTTGGGTGTAAATCATCAAGGAAGAGTCAACCCCGAAGACTTAAAAGCAGCTTTGCGAGATAACACAGTGTTGGTATCTGTAATTTATGGACAAAGTGAAATAGGAACAGTCCAACCCATTACCGAATTAGGGCAAATTACTCAAATGCACGGGGCTTTATTCCACACCGATGCAGTGCAAGTTGCTGGACGTTTACCCCTAGATGTGCAGACTTTACCCGTAGATTTATTAAGTTTATCTAGTCATAAATTATATGGCGGTTTAGGTGCAGGGGCGTTATATGTGCGTCCTGGAGTGGAATTAAAGCCGCTGCTGGGTGGGGGTGGACAGGAGAACGGAATGCGTTCAGGGACTCAAGCAACTCCCGCTATTGCTGGGTTTGGGGTAGCTGCGGAGTTAGCAGCACAGGAATTAGAGACGGAAATGGTGAGATTAATTGGCTTACGCGATCGCCTCTTTGGTATTTTAGCAGATGTTCCCGGTTTAATTCCTACTGGTGACAGAATTCACCGTTTACCCCATCATCTCAGTTTTTATTTAGAAGCTGCGGACGGAGAAAAAATCAGCGGTAAAACATTAGTCCGTCAGTTAAATTTAGCCGGAATTGGGATTAGTGCCGGTGCTGCTTGCAATAGTGGAAAATTAAGTCCCAGTCCCATTTTATTAGCAATGGGTTATTCTGAAAAAGCGGCTTTGGGAGGAATTAGATTAACTTTGGGAAAACAGACAATGGTAGAGGATATTGATTGGACTGCAATGGTTTTGAAACAGGTTTTACAAAGAGTGATACCGGATTTATCTTTGGTTGTGAATTAATAGATATTCAGTTTAATCAGTTGAAGTTTTTATTCTTCATCAAAAATGAGTTGACATTCAATATTTAGCTATAAGACAGGGAATGAATTCCCTGGATTTTGGAACATTAATTTTTGAATATAGGAATCCGTCCACTATATATCTTGACAATAGCATAAAATTTCAAGATGTCAATACCCTAGTAAATTCGTTAGCTTATTGATTACATTCTCAATAATCTTGAGAATTAACTCAGAATATTCTCAATAAACATAGGAATGCGATTTTTTTGAAAAAGGGAGATTTAAAAAACTTATATGTCTGACCTTAAAAAATGCTAAGTACACACAGAAACAAAGCTTCAGTCCACTCCACCACAGCCCCATAAGTATCTCCCGTATGTCCACCCAACTGATAATTAAACCAAGCTGCGGTAAAAACAGAAATCACACTT
This sequence comes from Anabaena sp. UHCC 0187, assembly GCF_009712035.1. Classification (GTDB taxonomy): domain Bacteria; phylum Cyanobacteriota; class Cyanobacteriia; order Cyanobacteriales; family Nostocaceae; genus Dolichospermum. Next base: position 517,799 of record NZ_VILB01000013.1, read on the forward strand.
CCAGCCAAAACCATCCCCACAGCCAAAACTAATTTTTGGGGATTAATTAACCAAACAACAGCACTCAAACCCAGCAACAAAAAGAAGCTTGGGAATAAATCTAAATAAGAACGAATCGCTTGTTTATGAACCGCACCTTTACCAGTAGGTTTAAGATAAGGATAACAGGCGATCGCTACTTGTTGTCCCCAACGTCCCCACCCACAAGCAGCCATTAATACTAAATAATGGTTTTCAGATATCTCTGTTAAAGCTGTTATTTTCAAAATAATAATCACAATAGCGGACATTGCCCCAAACGCACCTGTGGCACTATCCATCATCACCTGTAACCTGCGTTCAGGATCACCTACCGCTAAACCATCAGCCGTATCCATCGCACCATCTAAATGCAATCCTCCCGTTATTGCTATCCACGCAGCTACTACTAACGCGCTACGAGTTAGCACAGGGACACCCAAATAATTCATTCCCGTATCTAATCCACCTAATATCCCACCAATCATCAACCCAATTACTGGTGCAAAACAAGCAACCTTTTGGAAGTCTAAATTTTGCAAATAGGGTAAAGGAATAGCAGTATAGAAAATCACAGCCGCAACTAAATTTAAGAATTGCTGTTGCCACCAGCCCAAAACGTTAGCCATACTTGAGAAAGAGTTCAATTAGCTAAATACTTCAAGTATTCATGAATATAAATGTTCTCATCATAAATTACTCCCAGACTGACAATCTACCTCAAAAGATGAGACGATCGCCTCCCAAACTTGATATTTTGGAACTATGGGAAATTAACAATCCATCTCATTGATTGTCTGGCTGCGTTGTCACTCACCTTCCATAAACCGCTATTTCTCTATGAGTCATCATCTACCCCACACCAAAATGCCAGCACCGTGCATAGTCAACACGGGCATAATAGTCAATAAACTTGATATTCGACGATTGCTGAATGATTTAGGTAGAGTCCACTACATTTACACCCAAGACCACAAGCTACTCAGTGAAGGTGACGGGGATGTAATGGAAGTATTTGCCAATTCTCCTCGGTCTACCTTAGTCACCAACAATGCACTATATGTGAACGTAGATAGTTTTGATTATCTGGAATTAAAACAATCTCCACACCAAGAAACCTACTTCGACTTGATCCAAGAGCAAATGTGTTTGCGTTTGATTCCCCTGTCCACACCTTTGCAAGAACAACGCAATCGCCAATTTAACGTTACGGTTATCGAAGCGATGATGGATCAAGTCCTAGCAGCTAGATGGGATGCAGAAATTGATGACGACTTTTGTGATTCCTTTTAACAACAAAATCATATCTTCTTTGGGGTAATAGTGGATTGCAGGGTGTCACCCTCACAACACAAAAACCCCCACAAACTGCCTGAAGTAGCGCCAGAAATGTTAAGTTGGTGGATAAATTTAGCTAACTAGTATTTTTGCCTTGAGTGCCAATTTTTCCTTTGAAAGTCTCGCTACCTGTAGCCAGACCAAAGCCAGAGCCGGAATATTTTCTACTCCCCACGGAATCGTAGAAACGCCCAGATTTATGCCTGTGGGAACATTAGCTAACGTCAAAACTATCACCCCTGCCCAACTGGGAGCCACAGGAGCGCAAATGGTTTTAGCTAATACCTATCACTTACATCTCCAACCGGGAGAAGCCATCGTTGCTGGTGGTGGTGGGCTACATAAATTCATGGGTTGGTCTGGACCCATGCTCACAGATTCCGGTGGATTTCAGGTTTTCAGTCTGAGCGAAATGCGGAAAATTACTGAAGAGGGTGTAACTTTCCGCTCGCCACACGATGGGCAAATCATCAAATTAACGCCAGAACGCTCTATTGAAATTCAGAATATTTTAGGAGCGGATGTGATCATGGCTTTTGATGAATGTCCTCCCTATCCTGCCACCCGTCAGGAAGTAGAAGCCGCCACTGACCGGACTTACCGCTGGTTAAAACGCTCTATATCCGCCCACCAACGCCAAGATCAGGCATTGTTTCCCATTGTCCAAGGGGGAGTATATTTAGATTTACGCGCCCGTGCTGCTCAAGAATTGGCGCAGTTGGATATGCCGGGATATGCCATTGGTGGGGTGAGTGTGGGTGAACCAACGGATTTAATGGCGCAAATTGTGCAAACGACAGCCCCGCTGTTACCGGTGAATAAACCCCGTTATTTGATGGGTGTGGGAACTTATCGAGAAATGGCTATAGCGATCGCTTCTGGGGTAGATTTATTTGATTGCGTCATTCCCACCAGATGGGCTAGACATGGAACAGCTATTGTGTCCGGTGAACGCTGGAATATCAAAAATGCTAAGTTTCGTGAAGATTTTACGCCATTGGATACAACTTGCCCTTGTTACACCTGTGAAAATTTTAGTCGGGCTTATTTATCCCATTTAGTGCGATCGCAAGAAATACTAGCATATACTTTGTTGACTATTCATAACATCACTGAATTGATTCGCTTTACCCAAAAAATTCGAGCATCAATATTGAGTGATCGTTTTGTCACAGATTTTGGTCATTGGCTAGAACCATCAGAAATTGATCTCGAAAAAACTGACGACTGATCATTGACCTAACCATGTTAAAATACATATCGCATATAAAAGCTGTATTTGATTATTAGGTGGATTTAAACAAACATGGAAGCAGCACTATTACTAGCAAAATTGCCTGAAGCTTACCAAATCTTCGACCCCTTGGTAGATGTTTTACCTGTTATTCCCGTCTTCTTCTTGTTACTTGCATTTGTTTGGCAAGCAGCAGTGGGTTTCAGATAAATTACCCAGCTCCAATTTTTTGGACAGGTGTATATTACCTGTCCTAATTTTTGGTCATAAAATTAATATTTCTTAATATTTTGCAATAAATCCATATAATTAATCCAGTCACATCCTCAATTACCAGGAATCTACGATGGGAAACATCAAATTTGTCAAAGAGAATCAAGAAATAGTTGCCGCAAATGGTGCTAATCTCCGACTTAAAGCTGTAGAAAATGGCATTGATATTTATACATTTTTCAGCAAAATGACTAATTGCGGCGGTGCTGGACAATGTACTACTTGCGTTGTCCAAATTACCGAAGGACTAGAAAACCTGTCTCCGCGTACAGATTTAGAAAACAAAAAATTCAAAAACAAACCTGATAACTACCGTCTAGCTTGTCAAACCCTAGTTAATGGACCAGTTACCGTCATCACTAAACCCTAAGTTTTGAAATATATTCAAAATTAGCGGCTTTGAAAATTTGGCTTCACACTGTCATCTATGATGCTATTCTAGAATAGTTGACTGAAAATTACACAAAAGGCTATCTTGCTATGCAAGTTAATGAACTGGGTTTCGTAGCGAGCATTTTGTTCGTACTAGTACCCGCCGTGTTTTTAATCATGCTTTACATCCAAACTGCCAGCCGTCAAGGTTAATAACTATAAAATAAAAATCCCCTAAACTAATATAGTGCAGGGGTTTTTATTTATTCATCGCTAATATGAAAACATTACCCAATACTGCGTGCCAAGAGAACCGGACAGGGAGCATTAACACGAACATAGTCAGATAAAGACGAGCCTACCAGCTTATCTAAGTCAACAAAACTCTTAGCAATAGATGGACGACGATCCGGAGAACCAATCAATAATAAGTCTATATTCAACTCGTTCGCCAAACGACAAATTTCTTCACCAGGTTTACCACTACTGGTGACACAACGCACCGCTAGAGATTGTCTTTCAGCTTCGGCTACAGCCATTCCCAACACAGAATTTCTTTCTGGTTTAAGATCAGTAATCCCCGATAATTTGCCACCTAAATCCTTATTGATATTAGCCAAAACTAATTGTCCACCGTCCACACCCCGGAGTAAAAACAAAGCTAAATTTAAAGAGTTTTTGGCAGACTCAGAATTATCCATAGCCACCATAATGCGCTTAATGTTTTTGACATAAATGTCATCTTTCACCAGCAACATGGGACGGGAAGACAACTGAAAAACGTACTGACTGACGGAATTGGATAAAATTGATTGTAGCCGTTTCAGTCCCCGTGAACCCATAATAATCAAATCAGCATCCATTTCGTCAGCGACTTGACCAACTACATCCTTGGGATCACCTTGACGCAAAATTGAAGAAACTTGGCTGGGATCTAAGTTTAAATACTGAATAGCCTTAGCGAGAATTTTGCCGCCCTCTTCCCATTTATCAGTCATTACAGCCGCAGTAGTTTGGGGAGTAACAACGTGAAGAACAGTGACTTTTGCTCCTCGAAATGAAGGCATTTCTTTCAAGTTCCTGAGCATTTCTTCCGCGTGTCCCAAGCCAGAGACAGCCAGCAAAATTTTTTGGATCATGTTTACATCTTTGTCGTGAAGGTTTTTGTGGTTTTTGCTGCTAGTATTGAGCTATGGCTGCGCCACGCAAGCTATCAGAATATTTTTCTGATGTGCTGAACAACCAAGTTAAGTAATTAGGCATAAATTAACTGATTAGCAGGAAAACTAATACCAACAAGCAAAAGAGTGATGAATATTAAGTTTTTCTACGCCTAATTACGTGAAGTGACAACCAGTTTGTCTATCATTGAGTATACAGCTAAACGTGCATAATAAAATTAATAAAATATAATGTTTAGTGATTATCTTTAATCTAAATTAACTTAAATTAAAAAAAGTTAATTATTACTAAAATATTAAGTTTTGGGTATCTATAGGATTCAATCAATCAATCATGAATATTTACCTTGTCCCAGTGGTAATCGAGAAAGAAAATATTTCTCAGTAAGTAGCGATGAGAATTGGACGGAAATTATTCGCTTGAAGACGCACAAGGGGTAGAAAATCAAAATAATTAAGGATAAAACCCACACCCTACCGCTCAGTGTGTCTATTTCCACGATTTCAGAACAGCCTTAAAGATATAATGTAAAAAGAACATTATCCATATATTCAGTGAATAGCAAACAGTGAATACTATCTATAGTTTAGTGAAAAGTTAGCAAGTAATTAAACTGATAACTATTCATTGTTCACTGATAACTGATTCCCTTACACCATTAGCGGTAGAAAACCATTGTGTTTGTTCTTAGCGGTTACGAGTACCTTCTAGGCTTTTTTCTCCTGTGTAGCCTAGTTCCAGTCCTAGCACTGTCAGCCTCAAAAATTCTTAGACCCACTGGTAACAGTCTAGAAAGACGCACAACTTACGAATGCGGACTTGAACCCATTGGCGGAGCTTGGATTCAGTTCAACATTCGTTACTATATGTTTGCTCTGGTCTTCGTTGTCTTTGACGTAGAGACAGTATTCTTGTATCCTTGGGCAGTTGCATTTAACCGTTTGGGTTTATTGGCATTTATCGAAGCCCTAGTCTTTATTTCGATTCTTATCATCGCCTTAGTTTACGCATGGCGCAAAGGAGCTTTAGAATGGTCTTAAATTCTAATATCATCACCCAAGAAACAGAACAAATCATCAACCCCATGCAACGGCCGACAGTTACCCATGAACTGTCAGAAAACGTAATTTTAACCACCGTTGATGACCTTTACAACTGGGCGCGGCTTTCTAGTTTGTGGCCTTTACTGTTTGGTACAGCTTGTTGCTTCATTGAATTTGCAGCTTTAATTGGCTCTCGCTTCGACTTTGACCGTTTTGGGTTAATTCCTCGTTGTAGCCCCCGCCAAGCCGATTTAATCATCACTGCGGGAACAATTACCATGAAGATGGCTCCCCAATTGGTGCGTCTTTATGAACAAATGCCCGAACCCAAGTATGTAATTGCCATGGGTGCTTGTACAATTACTGGGGGAATGTTTAGCGTTGACTCACCTACCGCAGTGCGCGGAGTTGATAAGCTGATTCCTGTAGATGTATATTTGCCTGGTTGTCCTCCCCGTCCAGAAGCGATTATTGACGCAATTATTAAACTGCGGAAAAAAATTGCCAACGAGTCTATGCAGGAACGGGATAACATCAAGCAAGTTCACCGCTACTACAGTACCACTCATAATATGAAGCCAGTTCCCGAAATCTTAACTGGTAAATATATGCAGTCAGAAACCCGCTTCAATCCCCCCAAAGAATTGACAGAAGCAATTGGTATGGCTGTACCCCCAGGATTGTTGACAGCAAAGACACAGAAGGAGGAACAAGCACGTGGCTGAAGAAGAATCTAAACCAGTTCCCGTAGCGGAAGCACCTCTAGTTAAACCCGGTAAAGTTTCTCAATGGTTAGGGTCAAATGGCTTTTTCCATGAGTTTCTAGAACTTGACGCTAACGGAGTAGAAATAATTAAAGTCCCCGCAGATTTTCTACTGCCTATTTCTACAGCTTTGTATGCCTATGGGTTTAATTATCTCCAATTTCAGGGAGGTATTGACTTAGGTGCAGGGGAAGAGTTGGTAAGTGTTTATCATTTACTTAAAGTTAGTGATAATGCTGACCGTCCTGAAGAAATCAGGGTGAAAGTGTTCTTACCCAGAGAAAATCCCTCTGTGCCTTCAGTTTACTGGATTTGGAAAACAGCAGACTGGCAAGAACGGGAAAGCTATGATATGTATGGCATCATCTATGAAGGTCATCCTAACTTAAAGCGGATTTTGATGCCAGAAGATTGGGTAGGTTGGCCTTTACGTAAGGATTACATCTCACCTGATTTTTACGAGTTACAAAATGCTTATTAAGGATTGCTGGAATTGAGTTTTCAGTAGTGACAATTAACCCCTTTCCAGTTGTGGAGAGGGGTTTCAAACATGGTAAAAAATCATTGTTTGGCAAAATCAATTAGTGATGCTAAGTGACTGGCGTTTGCGCCAGCGTACCGGAGGTATCACCCGTAAGGGTGTAAACCTGGTTGAGCAAGTTTTGACGGTGAATGTAGAATCCCCACGTCTTTAGATCGGGAGTGTTAATTTATACAATTTGTCGGATCAAGTAAGTTTCCAGTGTTAATTCGGATGCAAACCATAGAATTTATGAGTTAATTATAGAGAAATTACGGTTTATATCCAGTTCGAGACAGGATATCCTGAATTCCAGATTCACTCAATAACAAACTCTTAAATATTATTTTCATCATTCGTGATGAAGGTAAATAGTGATAATCTCAATTTTTCATGAAAAAAGATCACAGTCTTTCCTCTTAGGGCTAAAGCCGCGCTCGTTTCTCACTTACCGGATATCCTTATGAAAAAACATTTATTATCACCGCAAAAATATATAAATAATGCAGAACAACTACATTCTCCAGGCAATCTGATGCAGCAGGAAGAAGAAATTACCCATGTCTTGATACAGAGGATTAATACAATTGTTGCCAATAGTTCGGTAACATCCTCTATGCTGCTAGATATTGCTTATGCAATAGGAATAGCATTTAATATAGATTGTTGCTTGGTTACGGTAGTAAGTGATACATCTGGTGAAGCCATAACTACTCATTGGTGTAGTGAGCAATTCCTAAATTTACCACCAGCTAAAGAGATGTTATCTCAAGAAGAATTACTATTCGAGTTACCAGTGGTGCAATGTGCAGATAAAAAATTAACTATTGAGGATATTTCTATTATTCAGAAAACCTTAGTCAATGGTTGGCAAAATATTCCCCTCCCAATGCAGGCTGTTTTGGCAATTTCTACCCGGTTTGGTGGTCATAGTAATGGTGTAATTAGTCTGATTAAATTTCGAGCTTATGAATGGCACGAATCAGAAATTAGGCTATTACAATCAATAGAATCATGTTGTGCGATCGCCTTTGCTCAAATAGCACAATCACAAATATTAACTAGTCAAAAACAACATCTCCACAAGGCCAATCAGCATCAAAGTCTAATCCAACAATTAACTATACTTAATCGGAGTAACCTAGAGTTAAATCAAATGCTCCAATTAGTTATTACCTCCACTGCTGAAGCTTTAGAAGCAGATCGGGGGTTACTGATTTTATTTAAATACACAGATCCACTATTTAAAAAACTTCCTAAGCAGCAAATACCTAATGTGAAAGCAAGTTTAGTTGGAGCATGGACTCAGAATGCACATACTAATACTATTGGTAAATTAGATAACTTAGATCAGTCTTTCTGGGTATCTGATTGTAGTTTATGTCAGCTTTTATTTACAGATCCAGGAAAACCAATCATGACTAATAATTGCGAAGAAAAAAATACTAGTAACTCGGCTGCTTTATTTGCCATTAAAGAGTTTCCTCATACGATGCTAATGCCATTAGAAAGTCAAGGTAAGGTTTTAGGATTTGTAGTTTTACAACAAGCAACTACCCGAAATTGGGAAACAACAGACTTAAATTTGATAGAAATGCTTTGCGCTCAATTGAGTGATGCTGTCATTCAGTCCCAAACATTGCGACAAGTGCAAAATTTAGTAGATGAACGAACAGAACAACTCAAGCGCAGTTTAGAAGTCCAAGCAAAATTGTATGAAAGAACTAGACAATATGTAGAACAACTACAACAACTCAATGAACTTAAAGATGAATTTGTTAGCAATATTAGCGATCGCTTGCGCTATCCCCTAACAAATATGCTCATGTCTATCCGTAATTTACGTTTACCAGGAATAACTCCAGAACGTCAAGACCGATATTTAAATATTTTAGAGTCAGAATGTACTAAAGAAATTAACTTAATTAATGACCTGTTAACCCTTCAGAAACTAGAATCTCATCAAGAAGCACCGCAATTTGAAAGTCTAGATTTAAATACTAAAATTCAAAACCTGCTTACCTCTTTTGATCAACAACTGACAGATAAAGACTTAAGTATTTCAGTAGAATTACCAAATAAACCTTTAAAATTGCAAACAGAAGTCGAAAGTTTCGACCGCATCATTCAGGAACTATTAACCAATGTATGTAAATACTCGGAGCATGATACAACTGTTCATGTACGAGTCACTCCCCATGTTGTAGAGGAACTTGATCAGGTTATTATTAAGGTGACAAACACCGGACGGGGAATATCGGAAGAAGAAGCGGCTTATATCTTTGATAAATTCCGTCGTGGTAAAGGCCGCTGGATTCCCGGAACTGGTTTAGGACTTGCCTTGGTGAAGTCTTTAGTCCAGCACCTCAATGGGGAGATAGTGGTTGAGAGTATTCCTATTCCCGATTCTCAACTGAGCGAAATTAGTTTTACCCTCACTCTCCCTCTTCAATTCTCACCAATTAACTGATATAGCGGGAAGAAGGAGTCAGAAAAAAGAAAAAAGAAGAAGGAAGAAGGAAGAAGGAAGAAGGAAGAAGGAAGAAGGAAGATATTAGACCTGAATCCTTACTTAACTACTTTTTGCCCATTTTTTCTATTTTCTCTATAACTGCTAATTTCATTAGGGATCTAATTAATAAATATAGACAAAAAGCACATACACAAAAAATTGCTATCGCCCAATTATTATACTTAGCGATTGTCAAGATTAATCCCGTCAACATACTAAATCCTGTTAAACAAGCATAAATTAATGTTTTGACAGCTAGATAAATTCGTCTTAATATGCGATCACTTTCAATATTTTTAACTCTTAATTGTAACTCTCCTCTTTCAATTCTTTCTGCTAATTTTTTCACTAAAACTTCGGTTTTATTCGGTTTTGTCAATTGATATTGGATAAAATCCCTGGCTTGATAGCTTAATTGAGCAATCGCATTTCCTTTACTTTTGCTAACTGCCAGACTTTTGATAAATGCTTGGGATGATGCTGTAGGATTATAGTTAGGATCTAAAGTTCTAGCAATACCATCTAATGTGGTTATGGCTTTTAAAATAAATGTCATTTGAGCAGGTAAGCGAAATGGTTGCTGTTCAAACATTTCATAAAGTTCGATTTTCACCTCACTTAATGCCCTAATATCTAAGGGTTTATCGGTAAATTTATCTAATAAAAATGTGACTAATCTTTTTACTGGAGTCATATCTGGGATAGGTTCAAGTAATCCCATACTCATTAAAGTATTTACTACTTCATTACTATCCTTTTTTAAAATAGCAAAAAAAGTTTTAATCATCTGATCTTTATCCAAAGTTTGGATTTCTGCCATCATGCCAAAATCATAGAATATAATACTACCATCTGGATTGACTGCCATATTTCCTGGATGCGGATCCACTTGAAAAAATCCATCTTGTAATAGTTGCTTTAAATAACAACAAATTCCCGTTTCATTTACCTTATGAATATTAATTCCACAGGCTTCCAAAGCCGCCTTATCATTGATTTTAATTCCCGGTTTATATTCTAAAGTTAATATCTTAGTTGTCGTATATTGCCAATAGACTTTAGGGACAATAATTCGCGGATATCCATGAAAATTATCCCTGAATTTATCAGAATTTTTACCCTCTTGAATATAATCAATTTCTTGAAACAACAAATCAAAAAACTCATTATAAATTGATTCTAAATTATACTTTCTCACTCCAGCAAAATATTTATTGCAAAACTTAATTAACTGTAATAATATCTTAAAATCTAAATTAAATAATGCTTCTAAACCAGGACGTTGGACTTTAACAACTACCTCTTCGTTAGAGTATAATATAGCTTTATGAACTTGACCTAAACTAGCAGCAGCTAAAGGATTAAATTCAAATTCTTTATAGATAAATTGTATAGGTTTACCTAATTCCAATTCAATCATCTTAATTGCTTCTTGACTACCAAAAGCCGGAACTTGATCCTGTAAAGTTCCCAAAGCTTCTATATATTCTAAAGGCAATAAATCAGCACGAGTTGACAAAGTTTGACCAATTTTAATAAAAGTAGGGCCTAAATCAATTAAAGTATTAACCAACCAAGTAGCGCGGTTTTTCTTATGTTCTAAAGAATCTTGAGGGAAAATACTATCCCACCAAAGAAATAACATAAATTTACCCGCAGCCATGAAAATGTCTATTTTTCGAGATAAAGCCGAATATTTCGGTTTTTGCCACCGAAATTTTTTAGATTTTGCTATCATAAATATGAACAAAATTTGATGCTTGCATGATTAATTGTTTATAATATAGCGGTAATTGTTGGCTATTTCTTTTCTACCCCCTGAATAATTACACTGATAGTATAAATTATTAAACACCCTTTCATTGAAGACTTGCAAACTAATCATGTAGTAATTAATCTGCGGTATATATAATCAATTAACACATTAGTCTATACTAAACACCTAAATGTGTAGGGGTTTAGCAGTGCTAAACCCCTACCTACAGAATCAAAAGATTGAGCCGTGTTGAGTATAAAAAAAATTAAATCCTGTAGATATTCCCATCCAGGAACTGCCAAAATATTAAAGGGATAGAAAAAGAATTTTTTCTTTCTCTATCCCTTTTATAATACCCCCAAGGGAATTCGAATCCCTGTTACCTCCGTGAAAGGGAGGTGTCCTAGGCCTCTAGACGATGGGGGCTTGCTCTTCGTCACTTTTAATAATATAGCGGGTTTTTTTGAGAATGTCAACAGGTTTGGGAAATATTTTTTTTAGCCCCAGGAGAAAGGGGTAGAGGAATATTTCTAGAGTATTGACTCGTGCCAGGAATCATAAATTTTTTGGGAATTTCTAGTTTCTGCTGGAGAGCTTGCAAACTTTGGACTAATTTCTGTAAAGTTAATGTTTATAATTCTGTACAGAGGATTTTGAAATCAATGGCTCAAAATCTACAACATGGAAGCACCTTTTGAAATCACCCTCCAGATGGTGATCACTGTTTTTGCAGGCATTAGCGCCCAGGTAATGGCTGCATATTTCAAATTACCCAGCATCGTCTTACTACTTCTCTTAGGCATCCTTTTGGGTAGAGACGGGGTGGGAATATTACAACCACATTTACTAGGCACAGGATTAGAAGTGATTGTTTCCCTAGCAACGGCAATCATTTTGTTTGAAGGTGGACTTAAATTAGACCGGCGAGAATTGGGCAAAGTTTCAGTCACTTTACAGTTACTCGTCACCCTAGGAACACTGATCACCTTATTGGGAGGAAGTTTAGCCGCTCACTGGCTAGGTGAGTTTCCTTGGAGTATAGCTTTTCTCTACGCGTCCATTGTTGTTGTTACGGGTCCAACTGTCGTTGGTCCATTAATTCAACAAATTAATGTAGATAGACAAGTAGCAACGCTATTAGAAGGAGAAGGGGTTTTAATTGATCCAGTGGGGGCTATTCTAGCTTACGTTGTCCTGGATACAATTTTAAACGGTGATACAGACCCAATTAATGCCATAACTGGTCTACTCTTGCGTCTTGGTGTGGGCGCGGCCATAGGCGGTATTGGTGGGTTTTTAATGAGTTGGATGTTCAAACGCGCCAATTTCATCTCTTTTGAACTCAAAAATCTGGTTGTACTGGCAGTTTTATGGGGGTTGTTTGCCCTAGCGCAAATGATTCGCTCTGAATCGGGAATTATGACTACAGTGGTGGCAGGTGCGGTATTTGCCAACTCTTCAGTTCCAGAAGAACGGTTATTGCGAAGCTTTAAAAATCAACTGACCATTCTCAGTGTTTCTGTTTTATTCATCCTTCTAGCGGCTGATTTATCTATTGCCAGCGTCTTAGCTTTAGGTTGGGGGAGTTTATTTACTGTTTTGGTTTTAATGTTTGTGGTTCGCCCTATTAACATTATTTTATGTACTTGGAACAGTGATCTGAATTGGCGACAGAAACTGTTTTTAAGTTGGGTTGCACCTAGAGGCATAGTTTCTGCATCCGTGGCTTCTTTATTTGCGATTTTACTGACGCAGCGTGGCATTAATGGTGGTGATTCGATTAAAGCCTTGGTCTTTTTGACAATTATCATGACGGTTTTTTGCCAAGGTTTAACCGCTCGGTGGCTGGTTAAATGGTTACGAATTACCTCTACAGATGCAACTGGGGCAGTAATTGTCGGTTGTAATCCCTTGGGTTTATTAATTGCCCGCTTTTTTCAGGAACGGGGAGAAGGTGTGGTAATGATTGATACTGACCCGGAACGTTTAGCTCAAGCTGAAGCCCAAAATCTCCGGGTGATTGCTAGTAGTGCTTTAGACGGCGAAATCCTGGAAGAAGCTGGGATTGGTTCAATGGGGACTTTTTTAGCCATTACAAGTAATGGTGAAGTAAATTTTGTGTTAGCACAACGGGCTGCTGAGGAATTTAATCCCCCCCGTGTTTTAGCTATATTCCCCCGACATCCTCAAGGATCTCCTGCGGAGAATAGTAAGGTTAATCAAGCTTTTGTGTCTGATTTATCGGTAAAAACTTGGAATGAATATTTGATTAATGGACAAGTGAAGTTGGGAACAACAACCTTAAATGCAGCAGAATTTGACTCTCAACAACAACATATACAAGATAAAATTCAGGATGGGATTTTAGTCCCACTGTTGTTAGAACGACAAGAACGTTTACAGGTGATGTCTGCTACCCTTGAGTGGCAAGTTGGCGATCGCATTATCTATCTATTGTATGATGCCCGTCCTAATCTTTTAAAACTTCTCTCTGGTGCGAGTCAATCCACACCCCTAACTGTGGAAAAATTAGCAGAAGTTGAAGAAGTAAGAGTTAAAGATGCTAATGTTTCAGACAAGAAAGATGCTACTGTTGCAGAAAAAGTTGAATAACAGCATTAACCCCATAATCTTCTTCCTGCTTTCCCTTGTAATCTTTCATGGGTATCTTTTAGCAAAGTGGGAATATCTAAATTTTCTGGACATTTAGGCAAACAATCACCACATTCTGTACAACGGTTAGCTTTCATTCCGGGAAACCAATGACCGGCATTTTCAAACATTCCATAACGGTATTGTCCATAATCTGTCATATTGTAGGCTACGGATAAGTTTCGTAATCTTAAAACTTCGGGAATATGAATATTTTCCGGGCAAGGTAAACAAGCATAACATTGACTACATTTATCAGTTAGTAAAAGATCATTTTGCTGATTTTCTAATTTTGCAAAAATAGCAATTTCTGCTGGTGTTAATTCATTTTGATGATCAAAAAGTTCTGGAGATATTACCAACTCTTCTGGTTTTGCTGGGCCGATACTCAAGGTAGTAATGCGTTGATCACTAAGCAAGAAACGATAATTTAAATCTAATGGTGTGAATGGATGACAAAGTTCCTTTAAAGTTTGGGGTGGAGTATATAATTTTCCGCCCTTATCCCCAGGAGAAATAATAAAAATGCCCATATTCTTCTCTGTTGCTAACTGAATTGCGGGGGCATTATGTTGGAAAAAATAATAATAATGGAGATTAACAAATTCAAAAAGTTCGGTATTTATAGCTGCCAAAATCACATCTAATGAACCGTGGGTAGAAAACCCAATATGTCTGATTCTGCCATCATTGACAGCTTCCTGTATAGCTTGCATACAGCCGTTTTTAGATTGTACCCATTCTAAATGTTGCCAAGTATTTAATCCATGAATTCCTAAACAATCAAAATAATCTAGATTTAACCGTTTTAAAGATTCATTAATATACTGACTCATGGTGTCAGCATCAGGTGTAGGGGGAATTTTGGTAGTAATATAAAGTTGATTTCGCGGTACTGATAACCCAGCTTTTATGGCTTTACCCAAATACGCTTCACTGTCACCATAACCTCTAGCAGTTTCTAGATGATTAATTCCTAGAAATAAAGCTTTTTCAATAGTTTGCTGGACATTTTCGCTATCAGTTAAATAGCGCATTGTTCCCAAAGAAAAAACAGAAAGATGTAAATTAGTTTTACCAAACCGACGATATTGCATAGTTAGAGGAGTCAGGAGTCAGGAGTCAGGAGTTAGGAGTTAGGAGTCAGGAGTCAGGAGTCAGGAGTCAGGAGTCAGGAGTCAGGAGTCAGGAGTCAGGAAGAAGAAAGAAAAGAAGAAGAATAAAGAATCAAATCCTGTTAATCCTTTAATCCTGTAAATCCTGATTCAGACATTTAATCCTGATTCAGACAATTACGTTTAACCAGACTAGCGACTACTGTAGCTAATTCCGCTGGCTCAATGGGTTTAGGTAAATGTAACTGAAAACCTGCCTGTATAGCTTGCATTCGGTCTTCTAATCTAGCATAAGCCGTTAATGCGGCTGCGGGAATATTTCCGCCCTTTTCAGGGGATAGCGATAGCGAAGCGCTGCTGCTTTCAGCAGATCGCACTTTGCGAATTAAAGAATAACCATCTTCTTCTGGCATCCCAATATCACTAATTAAAACATCCGGTTTCCATAGCGTAAGCATCTGCAATGCTTCTCGCGCTGATGCCACTGCTGTTACTTCTGCTTGGCATTCTTTCAGTACCGTAGCAATAAATTCACGGCTATCAACTTCGTCATCTACAACTAACACTTTCACGCCTTCAAGTATAGGCCAAGAGGTGGCAGAATTCAGAAAGACAGAGGCAGATTTTTCTGCTTCTTCCCTATTCTTTTGCTCCTCGGCATATCTGCTTTCTTCTAGAAGTGGTAGTTTGACTGTAAATATTGAACCTTGGTTTTCACCCAAACTTTCTACATCAACAGTACCACCATGTAGTTCTGTTAAATACCGCACAAGTGACAATCCTAGTCCTAGTCCACCATAAGACCTGGTGCTGGAACTATCAGCTTGACGAAAACGATCAAAAACGTAGGGGAGAAAATCAGCAGTAATGCCAACTCCATTGTCAATTATTTGAATTTGAGCATATCTTCTGAGTTGAGAATGATCACTTTTTAGGTTTGAGTTGCTAATAGTAATCTTGTTTAGCCTGATTTCTACATTACCACCTTGGGGTGTAAACTTGATAGCATTGGTTAACAAATTCCAGATAATCTGTTGCAAGCGATCGCAATCACCAGAAACAATCACAGAAGCGGCTGAAAGCAAAGACGACCTTTTTTCCGCTGCTAACTCCGACGACTGCCCAGCATAGGGGTAAAAGTGCAAATTGATTTCCTTCCCTTGGGCAGATAGGGAGACAGTTTCCATTGCTAACTTAATAATGGGAACTAAATCGCAAGTTTGAGGATTAAACTTTAACTTACCTCTAATAATACGGGAGATATCCAACAGATCATCAATTAGCTGGTTTTGGATCTTTGCGTTGCGCTCAATAGTTTCTAGCCCCTGTGTTATTGCTACCTGATCTTCTCTAAATTTGGGGCTACGCAGCATCTTTGACTAGCCTAGGATTGGAGTCAGCGGCGATCGCAATTCATGGGATAAAACCGCCAGAAACTCATCCTTCATCCGGTTAGCTTCTCTTAACTGCTCAGTTTGTGTCTGCAAAGAATTGATCAAATTATATCGATCCAGAGCGATCGCTATTTGGTCACACACGGCTTGCATAATCGCTTGTTCATTGTCAGTGAAATCAGCAACATGACGACTGCCAAAAGAAAGAGTCCCAACCAGCCGTCCCTGAGTCATTAACGGATAACAATAAAAAGCCGTAATTCCCTGAGCGCGAATTAACTCTGTTTCTGGGTCAGTAGATTGATTGATATGATTTAAAGCAATTGGTTGTTGCGTCCGAGCTACATTACCGCATACTGCTTGTCCAAACTCTAGTATTTCAATTTCTTTAGCCAGTTCCTCAGAAATCCCTATGTAAGAACTTAACCGCATCATCTGAGAGTTTTCTACAACCACATAGTTAAAATAAACATCCAAATCAATCTGCTCTGCCAATTCTTGGAAAATACTATTCATTAATTCCACTGGTTCTTGGCTAGATAGGAGACTGTTAGCCGTATTAAATAGTAGCTGAAGATTTTTGTAGCCTGATAACAGGTCTTTTTCTATCTGTTTAAGTTCAGTAATATCTTGGAAAGTCATGATACAGGTTTTTGGATAACCGTGTATAGCTGGCAGAGCATCGGAATATATGAGAAGAGGATAAGTACCTTCAGACGTATGCCAGTCTACCTCAAGTCCCGCCAAACTTTCCCCACGCGCCACCCGCACCCCTGGCATTTTTTCATTAGGAATGCGATTACCTGCGGCATCTGTACAATGGTAAACAGTGTGATATTCTGCCGCTGGTTTGTTTTTAGGAAATTCACCCCCAGCTAATTTATCAGCAGCTTGATTAGCAAATGTTACCCGCGCCGTTTCTGGTTCGATAAATGCGATGGGAATCGGCATCCAGTCAAGTATATCCTCTAGCCATTTTTGGTGATTTCGCACCAAGTTCTCAGCTTTCTTCCGCTCCGTAATATCCAAAAATGCACCGATACATCCTCTAGTTTTCCCCTGTTCATCAAATAGAGGGGTGACATATTCCAGTACAGTCACAACTGTGCCATCATCATGGACAACATCAACTTCAAAATCCAAAATTTCCACACCATGAGCCGCAGCATACTGCATGGGCAGTTCTTTTCCAGTCAGTTCTTTACCCCCATGGAAAATTTTAAATGTTGTTGGTCTTTCATCCGGGGGAGCATTAAGAGAAGCATTTTCATGAGGCTGCATTTTCAGTAACTTAGCAAAAGCCGGATTCATATTAATAGTTTGGCATTCTGGATCTTTGGCTATGCCAATACCAATAGGAATCATATCCAACAAAGTTTGTAACTCGGTGACTCGGCGTTCTAATTTTTGGTTAAGTTTGAGGATTTTTTCCTCAAACAGCTTTTTATCACTAATGTTGCGTGTCACAGTTGCCAAAGCGATTGGCTCTCCCGTGTTTCTATCCTTGATCGTGAAGATGTTATAATCAACGTCTATTGGTTGACCTGTCTGAAAGTGACAGAAACGAAATTCTCCCTCCCAGCGTCCAAGACTCCTGACAGTGGGGAGAATATGTTCTTCTACATAAGCTTGATCTGCCGGCATGACAAAATCTAATACTTTCTTTTGCTTTGCCTCTTCTATACTGGAAAGTCCAACTAACTTTTGTCCCCCTTCATTGAGATAAACAACGTCACCTGTAAAACTAGCTATCCCAATAAAGTCTGAGCTATTTTCAATTAAAGATATAAATTTTTGTTGTGCAGCTTCTGTTTCTTGGAGTTTATGCAGTGTGGCTTCTTGTTCAGTTAAATCCAGGATAAACGCTACTGATTTCTCCCGTTTTTCTCCCACTAACACAAAACCAACCAACACCGGAACACGACTACCATCTTTGCGAATATATTCTTTCTTAAATGGTATACAAGTACCATCAGCACTAGACTGGGCTTGAGCGGTTACTTGTTCATCAAAATCTAAATATTCTGGTGGTGTCATATGCAGCCAGTTTATCCTGCCAGCTAATAAATCCTCTTGTGTATAACCTATTATTCTCAGAAATTCGTCGTTTACTTCGTCAATACCACCAAAAATGTCGCCGGATAAAATACCAATAATGTTAGCGTTGACAAAACTTTGTAGTTTCTCTTCGTTGATTTTCAATGCTGCTTCGGCGCGATAGCGTTGACGAGTGAGGCGATCAATTACCATCGCACTTTGCCACACTAAAATGCTAAAAATTATAATTAAAACAATAGCAAACAGTGAAATAGCAAAACCTACATCGTATAGCATCGCCCGTTCACCGTTAAGTATTAACCAACCCACCAGAAAAGGTATGATTATTGCGGGGAATAATAACCGCCGCGCTATTACACTACCATAGCTATTATTAGTTATTACCCGCATCAACCCCTGCTTTGAAGTCGCCCGCAGAATACCGATAGATATTACAATCAAAGTCAAGGACGTATGTAATGCCATTAATCTTGCGTATGGGACAAGACCATAGAAAATTTGCTCGTTGTAAGCATATCCCATGACCGAATGCAAGGAAACCAAAGCAGTTATAATCGTGGAAATTTGGGCAACCCAATAGTTACGCTGTTTATTTGTCTGAATAATTAGATATAAACCTACACCAATCAACGTAAAACACAGTGTAGTATTAACACCCATCCGTCCTGGTTGGGATGTGGTCACGACTACAGATGAGTCACGAAATAACAGTTCGTCAATCCCGAAATTATAGCCAAATGAATATTGAATAATTGTCAGTAACCCAATTCCGGCTACTGCTACCGCACAAAATTGAGCAAGCCTCAAGTAAAGAACACGCTTTGTTTGCTCTAAATTTAACCTCTGAACCGCCATGATTTGGGATAGCCACAGGGATAATCCAGACAGCAAAAAACATAATGCTGTATTTGCCTTCATTGTCGCAGGACTATCAGGAAAACCCAGTTTGAGAATTTCAATATCAAAATACCAGCCTAGTAGTACCAAGCTACCCACGAACATAGAAATTGCACTGGTAACTCTTACAACCCCTAACTTTGCTGGTATTTTTAGTAAATCTCCTATCCTCAAGTGATTAATGTTTAACATTGAGGTTTTTGCACCCGTACCTGGCTATGGAAATAATAATCTTAACTATTTTTAATAACTTAATAGCAATATTATTCTATGTTTTTATCACAAAAAATACAGGAGTTATTGAGTCAGAATAGACTATACATAATACTGCACACTAGAATACTAGACGATAATCCTGGTTGAAAAAATCTATCCTAGGAAGTATTTTATAATTATTTATTGTATGGTATTCATCATCCCTGTAAAAATTCTAGTTGAGAAACTATAGCAATTATCTGAGATCCAAAATTCAAAATTGTTATAATTGCTGAGTTTGAGGAAAAATGCAGAAATTCTAGCTTTTTTTGCTATTTTCCTATTTTTTCTCCATTCTCAGCATTTACAACTTAGTCGCCATTTCCAAATCGCTTAATCAAATCCTCTGGACGGAGATTAGAAATAAATTCCCGGAAGGCTTCCTGTTCAGCTTCATCAGCATCACGATCTACGGGAATAGAGGCATCAGCAACTACTTCTTCCATGACCCAGATAGGGGTATTTGTTCGGAGAGCAATGGCGATCGCATCACTGGGACGAGCATCAATTTCTTTTTTGACATCCCCTTGCTGAAGAATCAACGCCGCATAAAATGTATCTTTTTGTAAAGTATGAATAATAACTTTATCTAAAGTCATATTCCATGCTTCCAACATATTCACCATCAGGTCATGGGTTAAAGGTCGAGGAGGCTTTTGATTTTCCATCGCCCCCATAATTGCTCTTGCTTGTTCCTGACCGATGTAAATGGGCAAAGCGCGACGATCTGAACCATCCTTCAGAAGTACAATCGGGCTGCGAGTGATCGCATCTAATGCTATACCAGCGACTTTCATTTCTATCATTGGTTCAGCCTCTAAAATTCTTTAATCGCTTGGAACTATGTGGCAGATAATACACTTCTTCAGTTTTTTCTGGGACAGAAATAAACATAGGAATTTTCTTGTCTATAATGCTTCTATTAAACTTCGATAATGTAGCATTGCATAAGCCATATTATTGACGAATGACAGAATTAAATTAACTCAAGGCTGAAGTTTGCAGTTTATCTACCTATCCAGTAATCAGGTATAAATAAACTAATTTCACACCCTTTTAACAACTAATTTATTTATCCTTCATATTTCGTCCTTCCTTAACCTTCTGATTCAAGTATGCCTTGGGATTGATGTTAATATGTTAATATTCATTTACCAAAACCAGGAAAAAAAATTAAACTTACGGGCTTTACATTTTTTCCTAGAATTATTAGTTGATTTCCGCCAAAATTAGGCAATAAATAAAATTAGTTTCGCAAAAGCTGTGTTTACAGGATTAATTCAAGGTTTAGGAACGATAAAACCCTTAACGGGAGATTTGTGGCAGATTAATTATCTTAGTCAGCCAAAGATGATCACTCAGGATTTGGCCTATGGTGATAGCGTGGCAGTAGATGGAATCTGCCTAACAGTTGAAGAAATATTAAAAGATGGGTTTATTGCCACCGCTTCACCAGAAACCCTCGGCCGCACAACATTAGGTAAAGAAGAAACTCAACAAAGATATGTCAACATAGAAACGTCACTGCGGGTAGGAGGTAAAGTCGGCGGTCATTTTGTCATGGGTCATGTAGATGGCATTGGTCAGTTAATCACATCTGAACAAACTGCTAGTTCCTGGGAAATGACCTTTGTTGCCCCACAAGCGATCGCTCGTTATATCGTTCCTAAAGGTAGCATTGCTGTCAATGGTATCAGCCTCACTGTAGCTGAATATAAATCAGCATCATCTCAATTTACAGTCGCCGTCATCCCCCTGACATATAGCGAAACCAATCTAAGTCATTTAGTAGGGGGTAGTTGGGTAAATTTAGAAGGAGACATCTTGGGTAAATACGTGGAAAAATTCCTAACTCCTGGAAATAATCACCATCAACAAGAGGATATTACAACTGCATTCCTAGCAGAAAACGGATATTTGTAGGGGACTGGGGACTGGGGACTGGGGACTGGGGACTGGGGATTGGGGATTGGGGACTGGGAAAATTTTTTCTCCCTTTCCTCCCCTACCCCCTGCCCAAACTACTGAGCTTGCGCTGTTTTTGTGCCTTGTGTGGCTTGTACCAACTGGCTAAGTCCACCTTGTAATTGCACACCTGGGTCAACAGCAACCCATCCATTTTGGGTGAGGTGACGGATTTCAAAGTGCAGGTGAGGTCCAGTGGAGTTACCAGTGCTACCAACTCGGCCAATGACAGTTCCTGGTTCTACCCATTGACCAGGTTGAACAAAGATTTCTGACATATGCCCGTAAAGACTTTGTTGAGCCGAACTGTGATTGATTGTTACAGCTAAACCATAACCACCTAACCAGTTAGCTGATTCTACTTGACCTTTAGCCGCTGCCAAAATTGGTGTTCCTGTGGGCGCACCTATATCTGTACCAGCGTGAAAACGGCGATCGCCCGTAATCGGATGAACCCGCCAACCAAACAAAGAAGTAATTGGTGCGGCTACAGATAGAGGGAAAATCATTCCCGAACCGCCACCACCACGATAGGCAATGGTATTGGTATAAGGAACTTCAGGTAATACTGATGCCAGGGAGAAGTCATAAGACACCATGCTGGGACGAGGAGCAAGATTACCCTCAATCATCGGTGCTGGTAAACTACCTACTTGGGGAGCTATAGGGGTAGAACTTACCCTAGTAGTGCTAAATTCGCTAGGACTAGGAATAAAGCGATTAGCATGATAGGCAGCTTTTGTATGACTGCTAGTATTAGTGCTAGAAATCCGCCAATTATTTTGAGGTTGACTGATTTTGCTGACACTACTAGCAACAGCCTCAGCGATATTCCCGCGCTGATTGCTGTTTGCAGTTATAGCTGTCCTTGCTGGGGACACGGTTGGTAATTTAGCAGTTTCGCTTTTTTTCAGCCAAGTCGGTGATGAATCTTTAGACTTAGCCACACTGGGGGATTGGGTAGCCTTAGCGCAAGCACTTTGTCCTGGGTTTGAACTACAACCGCTAGAACGTTCTGTCACTACTACAGAACTCGGTGGTTCATAGTTACCTGTGTTTGTATTTTTGTAGTCAGTGGGATCAATATAAGCGTTGTTATAATCTTTGGGTTTACTCTCAGTATCCTTGGCAGTATTTTGAGAATTATTACCTGATTGAGCGACTTCTGGGAGTTTTTTAACTACAGAGTCAGGTTCACT
>NZ_VILB01000013.1:540425-757721 GCF_009712035.1 Anabaena sp. UHCC 0187
ACACTAGCTGTAGGTTTAGCGTCTCTGACAACTTCTGTAGATTCAGCAACACTTTTGCTATTTAGCCTCTTTTTTAGCCTAGCTTGGCGGTCAGAAAAATCTGGCTGTGGCTTTGGCTTGGCTATTTCTGGAATAATAGTTTCTTTCTGGACTGGATTTGTAACTGCTGTGGGTTGGGCATTCTCAATAGTGGGGACAATGTTGTCTATTGATGAAGTTTCCGTTTGAGCAGCCACAAACCCGCTACCGAGAAGACTAAAACTACTTAGCAAACAAAGGCTTTGTGCTGGTAGTCTAGAAGCAAAGCGTTTACTTGTACTACCATAATAAAAATTTTTATGGGCAGATTTATGGTGCTGCGTCATTTTTTCTCTTTTGTTGTGTGTAATAAAACCTAAAGAGTCAATTTTGGATTTTAGATCAACTCTATAGATTAGTTTAATTGCTTTAAAACAATCTGGATGTTTGTTATCCCTGGATAAAGTTGGGAACTGGAAACCCTAATCTCAAATCTCATGTCTCAAATCCAAAATCGTTTCCCTCAGTCGTTTGTTTGCCCAAATAACTAAATTTTTCACAAACTCAATCATTAAACAGAAGCTTGACGATAACCCAAACTAATTGTACCGGGTTGGCAGGAAATTTCTGGTGTTACCGCTGCTTTTGCATCATCAGTTGTCATTCTTAACCGGAGATTTCCCTCTTGAGTAACTCCAACGACTGTACCTAAAAGATTGTTGACATAAACCTGATCACCTATATTTGTGAGTACATCGAGGTAGTTAGATAAGAGGATGTTTATTCCTTCTACCTGTAGACACTCTATACCGGACTTAATTCCTAGTAAAACCTGTGAAGTTAGCCTTTCCAAATGCTGGATGATCTGACAATTCTGGGAATTTTGCCATAATTGCAGATTAATTCCCGTTTCTGGAACTTGATTTGCCCAGTTAATACCAACACCAATAATGGCTTGAGTAATTTGTCCTTTATTGACTTTGGTTTCAGTCAAAATGCCGCCTAATTTACGACCATCTAATACTAAATCATTTGGCCATTTTATGCCGACGGGTATACCACATTTTCGTAATTGCGCTGTAATTCCCCAAGCACTGGCCAAAGTAAGTTGATAACTGCTGGTGGCTTCTAACTTAGGAGCTATTGCCATTGAAAGATATACACCACCAGTAGAAGACTGCCATTGACGACCCCATTGCCCCCGTCCGGCGGTTTGCTCGGTGGCAATAACTACACAGCCTGATTTTTCTCCCTGGTCAATTAGTTGCCACAGGGTTTGATTTGTCGAGGATACAGTGTTAAAAATATGTAGAGAGAATGGTAAATCCTGATGCTTGTATTCTTCCTTGAGGGCATTTACCAAAAGTTGCCGATTAAATTCCACCGCAGTTCCCCATAGTTCAGTTCCAGATTTTTTTACTTTTGGGTAAATCTTTTTTGGCTGTTGTTCAAGTTAACATTGATTGAAGATTGTTAATTTTCTATTGAGGTTTGGTTAAAGATGCACACTTGGCACTGGCACAATTGGGAAGGTCTACCTTATCTGACTTGTAATCTTCTAACACCCTGGCCTCATGGTTTCTTTACCCAACAGTTTTGGCCACGTCCACCCCATGAGCTAACTCACGCACTACAACCAGAGGCTTTAGCTTATCGCTTACAACAGGTACATGGCAATACTGTTTTGACTCCCCAAGAGGTTGATAATCATGTCAACGCCAGTGATGATAATTTGGCCTTGGCAGATGGTTTAATAAGTCAGCGACCTTTACAAGCTGTCTGGGTGGCTTCTGCTGATTGTACACCTGTGTTGATTGGAGATGTTAAAACCGGACAGGTGGCGGCTTTACACGCTGGTTGGCGAGGTACAGCGGCTAAAATTGTTCCTGAAGCTATTATGAAAATGCAATCTCACGGTAGTAATTTAGCAGATTTGCGTGTGGCCATGGGTCCGGCTATTGCTGGGGAAGTTTACCAAGTTTCTGTGGAAGTGGCTGCGGAAATTGGCAACAGCATTATATCACATAATGAACCAGAAGAAATTGTTGCTGCTTTACATAATTTACCCAATTCACCTTTACTCAGAGATCCAGAACCAGGAAAGGTGCGTTTGGATGTGCGGCGGGTAAATGCTTTACAGTTGGAACAATTAGGAATTAGTGGAGAACAAATTGCGATCGCTCCCTATTGTACTTTCCAAACACCAGAACATTTCTTTTCTTATCGTCGAGAACGGGAGAAAAAGGTGCAATGGTCGGGAATTGTCAGTGGATGTTAACAGGCTTCGTAGTGCAAAGTCAGGATGTCTAGCGATAAAATGTAAAACGTGTAATCCATCATATTTCGCTTTTTCTAGTAGTATTACTGTTGACTATCCCATCCCTATAAAGGAATGGGGTGTTACGACGTTTTAAATACAGTAAATACTATAATCTACTCCGTTAAATTACTATGTATTCTCGACTGATTAAAAATCTTTATCTAAAATTTACGTAAAAACACTTGCGTAATTTAACTGAACGTGCAAATATTGATTTTGTGAATTCAAAATAGTTTTTTCCAAAAAGTAGCAGGGTAGTATAAGTAAGTTTGGTGCTTTTATTATATTAAGTAGTAAAAATGCTACTTATCTATAAGTCCAACCATTGATACTATCAATTCTGCAAAAAAGGGTAAAGTCGGTATTCGGTAGGGTAAAGTTTGATATTCCTCCAATAATAAAACCCTCAAGTTTTTATCATCTGCATATTATCTTGATTTAGTTATTGATGCAATTGCTGCCAATGACCCAAATATTCTATGCTCTGATCTAAACAAGCTAGGGTGACAGGGAGGCTGAAAATATGGGCATTATGTTTCCAAATCAACTTCGTAAAAGACATTGGAAAAATGACAATCCATTTTTTTCACAACACTTTCAAGCCATTAACAGCTTCTAACTCTGCTTTCCCCACACAGAGGGGATTTCTATATAAAACTCTGGCTTCAGTCGGTGTGGTTATGACTGCTGTTCTTCACTGGTCTGCAAGTGCAGTAGCAGTTTCATTCACCCCATCTAATTCCCAAGTTGAATACCACAAATTACCCAGCATTTTCACAGACTTTATAGACCCATTAATCGTTGCGGGAGATCCTAATGGTACTCCCCCAGATTCACCAAATCAACGGATTGATCCCAATACTACCACTTCTCCCTTTGCCGGAGTAGGTAGTCTATTCATGAATTTAGGTAATAATACAGGTTTCCTCTGTTCTGGTGCAGCAATTAGCCCACGGCATATTCTCAGTGCTGCTCATTGTCTTGATGCTAATGATGATGGCACTATTTATTTTCCACCTAACAACGTTAGCTTTATTCTCAACTACGGGAGGAGCTTTTCCAATATTATCACCACAGCGGCACTTAACATCCACCCTAATTTTACTGGTTTCAGCAACCCGACAATTAATGACGACCTTGCTATTTTCACTTTGGGGGAGGATTTGCCTACAGGAGTGCCTATTTACGAGCTTTACCGAGAGCCGATGTTAGCAGGTCAGACATTAACTATGGTCGGTTATGGAACAACGGGTGATGGCGTTAATGGGTACTACCCACAAACTGCCAGCTTTGATATCAAGCGTGTAGGTAAGAACAATGCAGACTTTTTTGAGGAAGATGATGAAGGCAGCGGAGAACCAGAAATTTTCTATTACGATTTTGATGGACCTGATTCATCTACCAACTTAATGGGAGGTTTAACACTCGGTAACACAGTGGAAACAAATTTAGGTGGTGGAGATTCTGGTGGACCGAGCTTTATCGAGAAAGATGGGAAGTTTTTACTAGCAGGTGTCAACACTTTTGGTTTTTGGTTTGATGAGCAACAAACACCTGGTACTTTTGGTACTGGTGGAGGTGGGATGATTGTTTCTAGCTATACATCTTGGATTGATAGCATTGTTAAGCCAAAATCAGTACCAGAACCATCTAATATCCTGGGAACTCTCATGATTGGAGTTTTAGGAGCAGGTTATTGGCGAAAACGTCAACAGAAAAAGCCTACTTCTCAATTTTTTGGTAGTTCTAAATAGGGCAAATTAATACTTCCCGCGTCTGTAGGCGCGGGGATTGTCAATAAATTCCAGACAAAATGATACATCTATCACATTTTTGGCATAATTACGTTAAAATAAGTTTTTATAAGAAATTAATCTTACAAGCAAACATATAGACTAATAATAATTAATTAAAAACTTATAAGCAATATTCCCAATCTGTATCCTATGAAAATCATGTAAGTTATAGGTATAACAGCTTATCATATTCATGGGATAATACCCTGGATATATCTTGCTCAACGAGCAAAGACCCTATTTGGAAGATACTACCCACCGGAATTATCACCAAAGGTGTACAACTAGTTATCTCAGCCAGAAAAAACTGCAATTTTCAAAGTTTTTCTATACTAGTAGAAACAAAACATAAAGAGACACAATCATGACCAATACCCAAACACAAACTACTGGCGACATTCAAGAAAAAATCCAAGAAGAAGTTGAACAAGCCCGCGCTGTATGCGACATCTCCGGTGGTAACTCCGCTGAGTGTGCTGCTGCTTGGGATGCTGTAGAAGAATTGCAAGCGGAAGCTTCTCACCAGCGTCAAACCAAGCCCAAAAACGCCCTAGAAAAATACTGCGATGATAATCCAGAAGCGGATGAGTGCCGTCTGTACGAAGACTAGAATCAGCCGCTATACTTTTTGTATTAAGTGACAACTGACGGGGATATCAATGGTTTTAAGCTCCATTACATAGATGGATTTGAACCAGACGGGGAGCTTTTCCCCGTCTTTCACTTTTTGATCAAATATCCATTCACAAATTTTCCTATTTTTTTATTGACTTTATGACACAAGTATGGTTTCGCCCTTATGTTTGGATGGACTATAGACTGGCTTTATTATTTACGCTGATTATTCCTTTGATTCTGCTGATTTGGGCATTTGTGCAAAAAGCAGAAGGAATGCAACGTTTATTAATGATTTATTGGCGAGTAGCTAGTTTATTAGCTATTAGTATGTACTTAATGATTGGCAGTTTTGGAGTTAGTTTTATCTCTGCTTTAATGGCGCGGATTCTCATCCCAATTGCGCTATGGTTTTGGGTAGATATCAATGATGAAATTGACTATTATCCCCATAGTCCCTTAAAACTAATTTTTACCTCTTGGCGTTGGGCGACAACGGTTTATTGTAGTTTAGGAGCAATAGCCCTTTTACCCTTCTTAGGTTGTGCTTTTTCAGGAACTGCGATTAAAACTCCTTACTGTAGCGTCTGGTTAGAAGCACCATTAATCTTTAAAGACTATTTCCACCACAACAGTAAACCTGCTTTTCTAGGGTTTCTGGGTATAGTTACTTTAGCAATTTATGTAATTTACTTAAGTTATTTTGTCGCGGTTAAACTCGGTAAACATGGACGTTCAGCTACACACTAAGCAAATAAATCATCTAAATCAAAATAATCACACAAATCATAGTTCCGACTTCTGAATTAATGAATAACTCTGTTGGTAAAAGACTGGAACAATATACAGTCAAAAAATCCCAAGAAGTTCTCATCGTCACCGTAGAAATTGATGATGAAACCGATGAAATTGCTATATTTAAGGGATTTTCTAGTTCTTTAATGCGTCCAACTGCTTATGATCCAGATGTTCCTGTGTTACCAGATACGGCTACAATTATCGCAATTGACAGGATAGCAAGTCCCTATAATCCTGAGTCACCCCGTTATCTTCAACAAAATATTTCTTGGGAAGATATGCAAGTTTTGTTATCAGAAATTGGGGTATGAGATAATTGATAATGAATAACTTTTAATTGTCACTATGTCCCGTTCTGGATACACTTTGCCGGTTTTCGCTTGTGCTGCTGCGGTTGCGGCTTTGCATTGGTTACGCTATCATCAACCCCTGAATGTGACTTCTATAGATTTGATTGAACCTGCTGAAATTGCCGAAATACCCATTGAACAAGTCGCAGGAATATCAGAAAATCAGGCTTTGGCTATGACTCGTAGTGATCCTGGTGATAACCTAGATTTAACCAAGAATACACCGATTTGGGCTGTGGTGGCATGGTACAAGGGAGATGGAGAAGCGGTAATTATTCAGGGTGGAGAGGGGATTGGGAAGCAACTCAATGGTGAGGGGAAAGCCGCAATTTATGGTTATGCTCAAAAGTTATTAAAGGAAAATTTACAGCGATTATTAAAACCGACAGAAAAAATCAAGGTAACAATTATTTTACCAGAGGGGCGATCGCTCGCGGTGCGGACTTCTAACCCCGCGTTTGGAGTAGTGGAAGGACTGTCTTTACTAGGAACAACAGGGATTTCCCAACCTTTAAGTACACCAGATCAATTAGCAGCTTTTCGCGCTGATTTAGCGGATAAAGCCAGTCAATTTACAACTTTGGTCTTTTGTATTGGGGAAAATGGCCTAGATTTAGCCCAGAAACTTGGTATCAACCCCGCACAACTGGTAAAAACCGCTAACTGGTTAGGCCCAATGTTAGTTGCGGCTGATGTTTTAGGTGTAAAAGAAATTTTATTATTTGGTTATCACGGTAAATTGATGAAATTAGCAGGGGGAATCTTTCATACTCATCATCATTTAGCTGATGGTCGGCGCGAAATTTTAACAGCCCATTGTGCCATGCTAGGATTAAAGTCTCCAGATGTTCAAACTATTTTTAATAGTCCCACAGCAGAAGCAGCACTAAAACACCTGAAAATTCTCGACAGTAATACTGGTAGTAATTGGGTAAATCAAGTATATAGTGCCATTGCGGAAACAATTGATACCCGTTGCCAAGAATATATGAATAGCCACAATGAACAAGGTAAAACCATCATAGCTTGCGGTTCTGTGCTTTTTGACCGCGATCGCCAAATCCTCGTTAAAAGTAAAACTGGTTGTATGTTAGTGGAAAAATTGTGCTAACTTAAGATGAATTATCGTCAGTATCTCCAATAAATATTTTTAACTATGATTTGCATGATTAATTTTAACTATGATTTGCATGATTAATTTTAACTACGATTTATATGATTAATTTGATTTAGATAATTAATTAATCTGTTATCACCATTAATCATAAAAATCACAAAAATCACAAAAATCATAGTTCAGACTTCTTATCCTTAACAACACATCCTCCATAGCATGAATACAGCGGTGACTCTACCAACAGAACAAGTACCTCAAACACAGGAAAATTTGGGGAAACTTAAAGGTCAAATAATTGTAATTTTAGACTTTGGCTCTCAATATTCTGAATTAATCGCTCGTCGTATCCGCGAAACTCAAGTATATTCAGAAGTTCTTTCCTATCGCACCACAGCCGAACAGTTACGTCAAATTAACCCCAAAGGTATTATCCTTTCCGGTGGACCAAATTCCGTATATAGCGACTACGCTCCCCATTGTGACCCAGAAATTTGGAAATTGGGAATACCCGTTCTCGGTGTTTGCTATGGAATGCAACTCATGGTTAATCAACTGGGGGGAGAAGTTATCAAAGCCGAACGGGGTGAATACGGTAAAGCATCCCTATACATAGATGACCCCACAGACTTATTAACTAATGTCGAAGAGGGTACAACCATGTGGATGAGTCATGGAGATTCAGTCACAATTATGCCTTCAGGCTTTGAGTTACTGGCCCATACCGATAATACCTCTTGTGCAGCGATCGCTGACCATGACAAAAAACTTTATGGTGTCCAGTTTCACCCTGAAGTTGTCCATTCTCAGGGTGGTTTAGCCTTAATTCGTAACTTTGTTTACCATATCTGTGACTGTGAACCAACTTGGACAACAGCCGCTTTTGTCGAAGAATCAATTCGGGAAATTCGCGCCAAGGTCGGAGACAAACGGGTATTATTAGCATTGTCTGGCGGTGTAGACTCTTCTACCCTAGCTTTTCTCCTGTATAAAGCCATTGGTGAGCAGCTAACCTGTGTATTTATTGATCAGGGTTTCATGCGGAAATTAGAACCCGAAAGATTAGTAAAGTTATTTAAAGAACAATTTCATATTCCTGTAGAATATGTCAATGCCCGCGAACGATTTATCTCATCTATAGCTGGAGTAACCGATCCAGAGGAAAAACGTCGCCGCATTGGACATGAATTTATCAGTGTTTTTGAGGAGACATCAAAGGAACTTGGTCATTTTGACTACTTAGCTCAAGGTACACTTTATCCAGATGTGATTGAATCTGCTGATACCAACGTTGATCCGAAAAGTGGTGAACGGGTAGCAGTGAAAATTAAAAGTCATCACAATGTAGGTGGTTTACCAAAGGACTTGAGATTTAAACTGGTAGAACCACTGCGGAAACTATTTAAAGATGAAGTTCGCAAAGTTGGGCGTTCCATTGGTTTACCAGAAGAAATTGTGCAACGTCAACCTTTCCCTGGACCTGGTTTAGCAATTCGTATTTTAGGTGAAGTCACCTCCGAACGCTTGAATATTTTGCGAGACGCTGATTTAATTGTCCGTCAAGAAATTAACCAACGTGGTTTATATAACGAAGTTTGGCAAGCTTTTGCTGTGTTATTACCTATTCGCAGTGTGGGAGTGATGGGTGATAAACGCACCTATGCTTACCCCATTGTTTTGCGGATTGTTACCAGCGAAGATGGCATGACCGCAGACTGGGCGCGGATTCCTTACGATGTCCTAGAAGCAATTTCTACTCGCATTGTGAATGAAGTGAAAGGTGTAAACCGTGTGGTTTATGACATTACCTCCAAGCCACCTGGAACTATTGAATGGGAATAGGTAATTGGGAATAGGTGATTGGTGATTGGTGATTGGTGATTGGGAAGAATTTTTTACCATTACCCATTACCCATTACCCATTACCCATTACCCATTACCACTAAACTTCCGTCTAAAATTAAGAAGTATTACATTTCTTTGAGAATATTATGAGTGCGAAAGTAGAAATTTACACTTGGACTACTTGCCCATTTTGTGTGCGTGCCAAAAGTCTACTCAAAAATAAAAGTGTTGATTTTATCGAATACAACATTGATGGAGATGAAATAGCAAGAGATAAAATGTCCCAAAGAGCTAATGGAAAACGTTCTTTACCACAAATTTTTATTAATGATATTCACATTGGTGGTTGTGACGATATCCATACTTTAGAACGTCAAGGTAAATTAGATCAAATGCTAGTTTCTTAAAATATTGTCTATGAGATCCCCGACTTCTGAAATTAATTTAGTCATATTAGCGAAAATTTTGGCAAAGAAGTCGGGGATATTTAGTATGAAAATTCCTAGTGAAAAGAGGTATAAAAGGTGAAACTGGCTTTTATTATTGATCCTATCCATCGGCTTGATCCATGTCATGATACCAGTGTCGCTTTGATGGAAGCAGCGCAAATTCTGGGACACGAAATTTGGATAACTCAAGCAAATTTGCTGAGTGTGATTGATGGCAAAGCTTGGGCTGTCTTGCAGCAGGTAGAACTTGTTCCCGTGGAGTTAGTAGAGGGACGTTGGTTAGCAGTTAATTCTTGGTTTAAATTAAGTCCTAGTGCCTTTACTGCCTTAGAAACAATGGATGCCGTATTTATGCGGACAGATCCACCAATCAATGATGCTTATCTCTATGCTACTTATATTCTCGATTACGTTGACCAAAACAAAACTTTGGTGATCAATAATCCGGCTGGGATTCGTAGTGCTAATGAGAAAATGTATGCCCTGCAATTTAGGGAATGTATTCCCGAAACAATTGTTAGTGCGGATAAACAAGTAATTCGCCAATTTGTCGCAGCCAAAGAAGCAACAATTCTCAAACCCTTGGGGAATAAGGCTGGGGAAGGAATTTTATTTTTACAATCAGGCGATCGCAATTTTAATTCCATTGTCGAACTTAGCACGCTCCAAGGTCAAGTTCCAGTTATGGTACAAAATTATTTACCCCAAGCCAAGGAGGGAGATAAACGGATTATCTTACTCAATGGTGAACCTATAGGTGCGCTAAATCGCCTTTCTAGTGGTAGTGATTTTCGTAATAATATGGCAACCGGTGGCACAGTGGCTCAAACTACTATTACCCCCAGAGAACAGGAAATTTGTAGCCATTTAGCCGCAAAACTCCGGCAAGATGGCTTAATTTTCGTGGGTATTGACGTAATTGGTGGCTACTTAACCGAAGTCAATGTCACAAGCCCCACAGGTATTCGTGAAATTGACCGTCTTGATGGTACTCATCTTGCTCATCAGGTCATTAAATGGGTAGAAGCCAATAAATAGGCAGGGGGCAGGGGGCAGGGGGCAGGGGGCAGGGGGCAGGGGGCAGGGGGCAGGGGATAAATTTATTTACTTCCTCCTCCTGAACTCCTGACAACTGACAACTAACAACTGATAACTAACAACTTGTATACAGCAATCAGCCTCAATTGAGACTGAGAATTTAATCTAAAATCTCATATCCACAATCATTTAATTTCTTGGTGGTGTGCGTCGTCTTTGCAGGAAATCAGGAATATCCAAGGAGGGTTTTTCTTTTGGTTGTTCTACAACTGGACTGGGGTTATTAACAGGTGGTTGTAGTGGAGTAGGTCTTCTAGTAGTGGTAGTGGGAGTGGGTGTAACAACTCTAGGAGTAACTACGGTTTGTGCTGATGGTGGTTGAATTTCACCAGTAAACCCAGTTGCAATTACAGTAATTCTGACTTCTCCTTGCAGTCTGTCATCAATTACCGCTCCAAAAATAATATTGGCATTAGGATCAACCACTTCATAGATTGTTTCCGCCGCAGCATTAACTTCATGGAGGGTCAGATCACTACCACCAGTAATATTAAAGACAACGCCTCTAGCTCCTTCAATGGAACATTCCAATAAAGGTGAAGAAATGGCGGCAATTGCGGCTTCTCTAGCTCTAGATTTACCCGAACTCACCCCAATTCCCATCAAAGCTGATCCAGCATCGGCCATGACAGCCCGCACATCGGCAAAGTCAACGTTAACTAATCCGGGAATGGTAATAATATCAGAAATTCCTTGCACACCTTGACGCAGCACATCATCGGCATAGCGAAAAGCTTCTTGCACAGGGGTTTGTTCCGGAATGACTTCCAACAACTTATTATTGGGAATAATAATTAACGTATCTACCCGACTTTTCAAGCCTTCAATCCCTTGTTCTGCTTGGCTAGTGCGTCTGCGTCCCTCAAAAATAAATGGCCGAGTCACCACACCAACGGTGAGAGCGCCCATTTCCTTGGCTATTTCTGCCACAATTGGGGCTGCACCTGTACCTGTTCCACCCCCCATGCCAGCAGTAATAAACACCAGGTCAGCACCTTCCAAAGCCGTGGCAATCTCATCACGAGATTCCTCTGCTGCCTTTTGACCAATAGCAGGATTGCCCCCTGCACCCAATCCTCTAGTTAGTTTCTGCCCAATTTGTAATCGGCTAGGAGCGCCCGCTAAAGTCAGAGCCTGAGCATCGGTGTTAATTGACCAAAACTCCACCCCAGATACATCAGATTCAATCATGCGGTTGACAGCATTACCACCACCACCACCCACACCAATTACTTTGATGTTGGCAACACGACCGGGAACAATTTCACCAATACCGCTATTTTCAGGAGCAATTCTTTTGCCATCTTTACTTTGAGCAAAGTTCAGCCCAGAATTATTAAAGGGATTGGTGGAGTTAACTGCCAGAGAGAACCCTGGTTGTCCCGCAGATTGAGAGTTATGGGTAAGCCCTTGGTTATTGTCAAGTGTCATTGGATTTGTGAAAGGTAGATAAACGACTTTTCTCGGTGTGATTCACCTAAGAGTCAACTATATTTTGAAATTGCCAGAATTTATTTTGGCACTGCGTTTTATTGTTTTTACTATTTCCCAGCCTACATGATGACAGGCGAGATCTGGCAATTTGTTACGGAGTCAGGTATACAGCCCGTGGGCTTTCTGACTTTTTATTGGTGCATTCTTGAGATGATTAGCTGTATAGTTTACGATCACAGCGGCTAATGTTGCTGACTCCCCCCTATTCTTAAAAAGTATAGTTCCAAAAAGCATAGACATTTATCTTATGCTTGTTATCAGCAGCAGATCACTCCGATAATAATGTTAACTCAACTCCGAAGCAGACAACACTATAACAACTCTATCCCCAGGTAAAAAGCTTTGGCGACAAATCGAACTCAGATATTTAACTGGTTATTAACTGTTTGATACAGCACTTTGTGTAACGGTTTGGTAGAAAACAAAATTCTCTAACCCTTGTCCCATAAACCTTTTAGATATTTAGGTGTGTACTTTAAAAAGAAAAGTGCTGTATAGTTGAGTCTTAGTCGAATTTTTAATGACCTCCTGATATTTTTTAGTTATCAATTTTACAACCTTTAGGATGACTTCTTGACTAATGGCTGAAAAATCCTGTGCATATATGTATAATATATACCTAGTTTACCAAAATATAAAATTAGCACCTGATATTATTAATTAAGAGAATTTGTCTATTCAGACAGGTAGAAGCATAGATAGGTAGCAGTAGAACCAAAATTCTTACCTTCAACGGATTGGTGTTTTGTTTAGTTGTTCTGATTTATTTATCACTAAGCCTACTTTTTTGATTCACTTGTACTACTGGAGTAGTAGGATTTTTGAGATCAATATAATCTATATTCCTAAGATTAACTTTAGTTGGTAAATGGCGCATTTGCACAAGTACCTGAATTTGTTCGGGGATTTTGTTGCTAGGGCTACCTAAATGGACATTTCCTAATTCAGTTTTCAAAATTAAATTTGTAGGATCTTGAAAATCAATTTCTGTCACTTTTAGAGAACTTTGGCTGATAGCTTTATACATTTGAGTCCAAAATAGCTTGTACTGTGCAGTTAAACCAATCACTATCATCTGGGGTAATTTTACTTTGGGATTAATAGATATATACTTGGCCATTGGCATCAACACCCCACTAGCATCAAGTAAACCTAGTTGATTTTCTTGATTAGCCCCATTGCTATTTTGTAAACAAGACTGAATATTACTAGGTTTACCCGTAAATGAAGGGGCAAGAATGCAATTAGTTACTGCTTGATCTTTGCGTATTTGGGCTATTGCCACGGGTACTCGTTCTTGGATTTCAATAATTAAACCAGGTGGTAACAAACGGCGATTAACAGTGGCTTGGGCAATATGTGGTTGTTTTCTTAAAGAGTCAGCAATTACAGAAGGTTCAATCCGCCATAAAGACTGGGGAGAGGATAGCCCCAACAGTGAATAAATATCCTTTTGTGTCAAAAGTTGAGTCCTAGGTCGCGCTTCGCTATCACCGGATTTGATGACTATTTGCTCTGAATCCTTTAATACCCACATTGGTTGGATTGCCACCCATAACAAAGCTGAGGCAAATCCAGTCACGGCAACTGTTCGCCAAATAGCTTGAATAACTTTGATTTGTCGCTGCCGCCGCAATTTCTGACGACGTTGAGCTAAATTTATCCGAGAAACTGACAATATCCCAGCCATTTTTTTCCCCTTGTGAATATCAGTCCAATGTATTTTGGATATTAAATTCGTCTGATGGTGATAGCATCACCATCCAATCCCAAAATATTTGATTTATTAATGTTAAATGTTGCACTATTCTGAGGAGTTATCAATCCTGAAAACATCATGAGTGTAGTTGGGAAGAGCATCCTCATCACTAGCTTCCTCTGATAAATTAACTAATAAAGCTTGTATTCGCATCCGGGCGATATAAGGCCAACCCCCCTCAGACTCAATATCTTTAAGAAGTGAATAGAGTCTTTGGCGATTATCAGGCAAATTTTCCTGAAATACTCCATCTCGAATTTCTTTGTGCAACTCTTCTAAATGCCTTAATAAAGCCAATATCGCAATGACATCCCCACCGCAAGCTTGGGCTACATCTTTAACAGCCGTAGAAATCGCCTCTAACTGCCAGGATAAATCCCTAGATGCCCAATTTTGATCATGATCCATAGAAAGCTTTACTCCATAAAACTAATACGATACTGGAAAAATTACTAAATTGATCAACAAAAGAATCCAAGATAACTTTCTCACTATTCTCAGGTAACAAGAATCCTTGATGGTAAGGTAGAGAAGGCTTTTCCATGATCTGTGCTGTATTACAGCAGGATTTAACCACTAGAGTGCTTTGATTTTGAGTTAAAAAAAATTGTATGATCTGGCTAATTTCCCTATCCAAACATTCTTGATGTCTGTACTGGCAACACATACATCATCCAAAATGGATGCGGTTCGCTGCTTAGTCTATGGTTTGAATTCTAGACTCAGAAACACAATGTGTTTAAGTCCGTTTAGCAAAGCAGTTTGACAACTTAGATATTAATTTTTGACATTGAGGTTGACCATGAGGTATCGCGCTTTAATTGTTGCTTTCTTCGCTCTATGCTTAGGGCTAATCACCGCGTGCAGTGATGCACCATCTACCAGCGCAGGTGATGTTCTCACCTACGAACAAATTCGTGGCACGGGATTGGCTAACAAATGCCCCCAACTGGCAGAAACTAGTCGTGGTTCCATTGCCGTTGATTCTAAATTGACATATACCATCAAAGAACTTTGTTTAGAACCAACCAATTTCTTTGTGAAAGAAGAACCTGCTAACAAACGTCAAGAAGCAGAATTTGTCCCTGGTAAAATTATGACCAGATATACTTCTACTATTGACCAAGTACAAGGTAAGCTCACCAGCAATCCAGATAATAGCTTGACTTTTACAGAAGAAGATGGTCTTGACTTCCAAGCTATCACTGTTAAACTTCCTGGTGGTGAACTAGTACCCTTCCTGTTTACCATCAAAAACTTAGTTGCACAAACACAACCTAATTTAACTAGCATCAACACATCCACTGACTTTGAAGGAACTTTTAAAGTCCCTTCCTATCGTGGTGCAGCTTTCTTAGATCCTAAAGGTCGTGGTGTTGTTAGTGGCTATGATAACGCTGTAGCGTTACCAGCCGGATCTGATAATGAAGATCTAACTCGCACTAATGTCAAGCGGGCAGAAGTTCTCAGTGGTAAAATTTCCTTGCAAGTAGCCAAAGTGGATAACACTTCTGGTGAAATTGCTGGGACTTTTGAAAGTGAACAACCTTCTGATACAGATTTAGGTGCAGGTGAACCTAAAGAAGTGAAGATTCGTGGTTTGTTCTATGGTCGCATTGAGCCTAGCGTTTAAATTTTTATACAAGTTCATGGGGGCGTAAAAATCCATAAAAATTCTGTTAATTTTTTGTGACCTAATATACCTCTCTGGATTTGAGAATAAAATACTTTTTTGGGTATCCCAAATCAAACAATCTCTCCAGATAGTTGTTTAACAGGCAAGATGCCTGACTCCGGAAGAATTTATTTGTTGGCATTCCCTTAACCAAGATGCACATTACTGATAAAGTGCATCTTGGTTTTTTTTAAGAAAACTGGAGCTTTTATCTACATAAATTTATTGACTTAAAATTTTATTGATTTTTAAATTTAAAGCTGAGATGAACTTAATTAATTAGTTACGTAATCTTACTTAGGTAATAGTCGGAGGAAAAAGAGGAGAGGGCAGATAAATAAAAGTAATCGCAGCCTAAACCTTGATAATCATCAACTTGATGGAAATTCTCCAGACCTATAAGCAAATCTCATAGTTAATTAGTTAAATATAGGTACAATCCCGGTTTAATATTGGATAGCTAATTGTATATTTTAATTCTAGGACAGTTTTTTAATAAACTAGGAAACACTCTCAACTAAGTTGAGTCAAAAAATATCCATCCCATCTTGCTGGTGCTAATTGTACTGTTTAACCTATTTACGGCAATTTTATACAGCTAAGACTTTTATTTGACATCAGGTTTTATAAATTCCGGCTCTCAACATCTATCTGATGACTAGGACACCCTTGCTCATTGCCGCTAAGTTTAAAAGCGACTATAAATCCACTTCACTTGTTTAAAAACCAAATATTATGTCTACTACAGCCACAAACGAATTAAAGCATGAAATTTCACAGTTATTGCGAGAGTACCAACAATCCCGTTCAGAAAGGGTTCGCAATCAACTGGTACAACTCAATTTGGGACTAGTTAGAAAAGAAGCACATTATTGGATTAATCAGTGCCATGAGAGCTATGAGGATTTGCTTCAGGTAGGTTGTATAGGCTTGATTAGGGCAATTGAAAAATTTGAACTTTCTAAGGGAAATGCTTTTAGTTCCTATGCGATGCCCTATATTCGTGGTGAAATTCAACACTATCTGCGAGATAAAGGCGTGACTGTGAGAATACCCAGACGTTGGTTAGCGCTGCAACAACAAGCTGTGGGAATTTCTCGTTCCCTCCGTGAGCAATATAATCGCCAACCTACAGATGGGGAATTAGCTACAGCATTAGAAATTACTCTCAGTGAATGGCAAGAAATTAAATTGGCATGGATTAACCGCGCCCCTTTGAGTCTGGATGTTCCCATACAAGATGGAGAAGAAGGTGCTACCTGTTTGGGTGAATTAGTTCCAGATAGCAACTATCGCAGTTTTCAACTAGCCCAAGAAGACCAAATTCGCTTACAACAAGCCCTGGTTCAGTTAGAACAACGGACTCGTGAAGTTGTTGAGTGTGTATTTTTGCAAGATCTAACTCAAAAACAAGTAGCAGAACTTTTGGGTATTAGTGTCGTGACAGTTTCTAGACAAGTGAAAAAGGGATTAAACTTGTTGAAAAATATTATGGGTGTGGCTGAAGATTAGTTATTGATTTTAGGTTCGTAATATTACAAGTAAAGCAACTTCTGAAATGTCAAAATTTAGACTATAGAGTTACTCAGTAAGTATAAAACTCAGTCACTTTAGGTCTAAGATACAAGGGACACTGCGATATCACTCAGTCATCGCGCTCTTTCTTTTTTGAACCACATATTTTATGTGATATGATTATCACTAAGTCAAAAATTAAGTATAATTAACACAACGTAAAAACTTAACTAGATTGGTTAAGTGCGTAGTCTCACCTAACAAAACTTTCCTATAGCATTTGAAAACAGCTAATGGGTACAAATTTACATATTACAGCCGCAGCTATTTTAACAACCTTGGCACTCACTGGATGTACAGTCGGTGAACAGCCAACAGCTACTAATACTGCTATTCCTACTGCTAGTCCTCAAGCAACTGCCCAGCCGACGACACAGCCACAATCTGTGGCTCCACCTTTTAGTAATCCTATTGTGTCTACCCAACCATCCGTGAATCCTGGTGCTGTTGCCAGCTTGATTCAACCGACCAATAGCACAGAGCGATTGATTGTATTACAGAAAGGACGAACAGACCCCTTTGGGCAAATTATCGAGCCGATATTTCCTCAAACTACTCCCCTAAGACCTGGCAACATTTCAGTTCCTAAGTTGCCCCCTTTGCCTACAACAAGCCAACCGAAACCAACTGGAACAACTGCAATCCCACCAAAACCAATCGGGACAACAGCAATTAAACCAGCAACTGCATTAACTAAAAAACCAATGCAGATAGCCCAAAAACCCAAACCCGTTTTACCAATAGTTTTACCTGGATCAGTCACATCTCCCCAACTCACAACTGTATTACCACCAGCACCACAGCCGGTAACTGCCAGAGCAGTTATTGTTACTGGTGTGGTCTTAATTGGTAAAGTCCCCCAAGCAATTATTAAAGTACCGGATGAGCCAACCAGTAGATATGTACAACCGGGACAAAGACTGGTTAATGGCGTATTAGTCAAACGGATTGAGATGAATCAAGGAGTCAGTCCTACTGTAATTTTGGAACAGTATGGTATTGAAGTTGCTAAACAGGTAGGAGAACAACCTACGCAAGAATCTAAACCAGCAACTACAGCTTCTCTAGGTAATGGGATTTCGGTAGTTAGTCCACAGGAAAATCTTGTGGGAGCTTCCTAAAGATGGAGACACAGGAAAAAATAGAATTCCCTGGTTTACCTTTGGCTGTATATCGAGAAATTGCCGCGCATTTACGCCAAGTTGTAGGGGTAGAAGTTGGATTAATACCCCAAACATCTTTAGAGTTTGATTACAGCCAAAGTCAAATTTCTGGCCTATGGATTTCGTGGACAGCAAATGCTGATGGGGAAAGTAGGGAAATATTTAAGCAGATAGTGTCTTATTATCAAAACCGCTATAGTCTGGGATTGGGTAGAAGTCAGGAGTAATTGACACTCCCCGGTCTAAATACACGGGGATTCTACATTCTACGTCAGAATTTGCTCTCTTCAGTTTTCACTCTCTTTGCAACTCACAACCACAACTACATTTGTAAGTACGAGTTGAAAGAGATTTTTTCACAATTACACCACAATTACTGCATTTTTGTGATGTGTAATGGGGAGCAACAGCAACAACAATACTGTTAAACTTCACAGCAAAATATTCGGCTCTTCCAGACTAGATATGATAACTTAGTAGCAGAAATACCAGTCTAGTAAAATCCTTCTTCTAAAACTATCAAAGTTAGTTAAGCCATAAGCTCTTCTTTTAATGAGCTTAATTTTCTGATTAATTCCTTCTACAACTCCTTGAGTGGTTCGGTTATCAAAATAAGCGAGAATCTCATCTATCCATCTACTTATCGTTCGACAACTTTTGGGGAAATATTTATGGCTCTCCTAGACTTGCTATGTAAAATTAATACTTAATTTCATCTGAAATCCTTAGATACAAAAGGTTTTAATATAAAAAAACAATATTTTTATTAAATCTGTATTTTTGGATTAATAAAATCTTTACCTGGTAAAGATTTTGAGATTTTTTTGTTATTAAATAACCATAACTAATCTGGGAGAGCCAGAACAAAAAAACATTTCGTATCTTCAAAAAATTGGTATGTATATAGTACGGGTTTTTACTTTGATAAAGTTTGTTGTCCGCGAAGCACTTCAAAAAGCACAATGAGTTCTCGCTGGTCTTTATGATGGTAATCCTAAGCGAGCTACTGCTCGTCGGGAGCAGCGCGATTTTGTGAGGTCAGGTAAAAAATGTGCTTTTAGCTACTCGCGCTACAGGCATAGCTAAAATATTTTTTTAGCCTTTAAGTAAATTAAATCACATTAAACAAATAAAATTGCCCAAAAAGGTATCTTCTCAAAATATCTCAAGAAGGTGTTTCTTTAATAATTTGGGG
Organism: Anabaena sp. UHCC 0187; assembly: GCF_009712035.1. Lineage (GTDB taxonomy): Bacteria > Cyanobacteriota > Cyanobacteriia > Cyanobacteriales > Nostocaceae > Dolichospermum. The sequence goes on from NZ_VILB01000013.1 coordinate 559,690, forward strand.
CTGAATTAAAATAAGTTACTTACGCAGTATTTCAATGAGTAGGTACTAATTAATACAGAAATGCTTATGAAACTAATCAATCACCCCGTTGGTGTTTCTAGTATACTACTATCATCTAATTCAACCACTGATATTGTCAATGAGCGTGTATATGCTTTGTAGATAAATACATTGAGCAGAAAAGAATAAATAAAATATAGTTGTCATAAATTCAACTGTCTGAATAATTTCTTTCAACTGTGTTGAAAATTAATTATCCAGAGGTTTTGTTTATGACTCGCTTACATCCCCGACCTACTAAGAGTTGAGGAAGGGGAATTGCGCGATGGTGTTAATGCAAAATATTAATTGGCTGCTCTTCGGTTTAGGCGTTACTTATAATGGAAAACTGGCAATTTCTGATACAGAAACAGGGAGATCACACTTGGCGGACCTTGGAATCGCCAAATTTAAAAATTTGGGCGGGTAATTACCGAGTTTTGGCTCGCTCTCATCTGAATAATACAGATGTAGAAGTGCGGGTAAGTCATATATCAACCCAGGAAGTTCCTCCTAAACGGCGAATTCTCAAGCGATCGCGCCGGACTAATGTTGAAGGACTGATGGCAGTAATTCCTTTTACCAACTTCAAACCAGGGATTTGGGAATTACGATGCTCTGGGGATGTGATGTCAGATATGCTAGGTAAATCCTGGCAACATACCCTCGTAATCCAAGTATTACCCCAAGAAACCAATTCACAATCTTCTCCTCAACTGACTGAAGAATCTGACATTGCTTCCGAGGCGGATACTGAAGTAAGCATTGTGATGAATCATGCTACTTCTACCTGGTTTAAGGGTGAAACAACAGAGCAGATTTTACAAAATTTATTAGATCTAGCTTTACCCCAAGATGAACCCTTATTAGAGGAGGAAACTATTGAGAATGCTCCTACCTTGCCGCCACCTCTAGCACTGAATTTGAGTCTAGATCAAGATACTTATGTTGCTCGTTGGGGAGATAATTTTATCATTCATGGCTATGTGGAAGTAAATGAAATAGAGAATTTGGAAAATGAGGGATTTTCTCCAGATGAAATCAGTCAGCTAAGACTAGAAATTGCACTGCGATCTCCTTTAGAGTCAAAAATCCTCAACCAAATCAAGCAGCCATTAACAGATCAAGTCTTACCTTTTGCCTTTAGTACCCTGATTGATATCCCCCCTAAGTGTGAATCAAAGTTACTTTTAGCAGATATTAATTTATATGGTGCATTAGCGGATGTTGGTGAAATTATACTTTTGGCTAGTCATACATTTACAATTACAGCCGATGTTACTGAATTATTAGCACTGCAAACTTTTTCATCGGATTCCCAAGACTTTTTACCAGAAAGTTACCAACCAACGAAGCTAAAGCCTTCTATAAATGTGGGGTTAGAACTTTTTAATTTGGCTAAGACTCCCAAACTAGCTCAGTTTCACATTTTAAAGCCATCCCCTAACCAACCTTTACCACCTCGAATTAAACCCCTGGTATCTTGGGAAGGTTTTTCACCACAACTGCCAAATTTACCTCACCATCCTACGCCAAGGATTACTACTAATTCAGGAAAAGATTCCTTGGACAAAACTCTAATTATTCCGCCAATTGATTTGAAAAAGCTGGTAATTAAACCAATTAACAATTCTTTGCCGTACTTAAAACGGTTAAAAGTTAAGCCAACTAAAGAGGAACCAATTAATAATAAGTTAGATGTGGGAGATTTACCAACTCTCGATTACTCCCCACAGTTACCAACCGTAGTAAATTTATCAGAAAACATACCAGAATTACCAGGAGATAATTTCCCGCAGAGCAATGAGCCTGTGATAGATGACACATCCTACGCAGAATTAATAGCGGAAATTGTGGCGGGGGTGATCCAACGTGAAGAACTAGTTGTGGTTGATACTCAGGAAAATTCCCTAATTCTCAATGGTGAGGAATTAGATGTGGTTGATACTCAAAACAATTCTCCGCTGTTGCAACAATGGATACAAAGCCAAGGATACTTATTAACGGAAGTTGTTTCTGAAGAATCCCCAGACAATAATGCTGAGGAAGAAACTCAAGCTGTAGATGTGCCAATGCTGTTAAATGGGGACATGGAAAGCCAAGAAAATCCTGTTGCTGACGAGAATCTTTCTTTAGAACTTCAGGAAGCGGAAATAGTCAATCTAATCACTCCAATACTAACCCAACCTGTATGGTTGTCTCAAGAAATAGTTATAGATGATCTCGTGATTGAACTGGATTTGGATAGCTTGAGTGGTGAGACTATAGAAGATAACAATTATTCCCCTTCGCTGGAGGAGGAAACTGCGGCAGATTTCTCTCCTGTGATAATGGAGTCTTTAGCAACTCCCCAATTGCATTTACCAGAGGGTGAACTTGTCGCGGGTACATCCATAATGGTGCGTGTAGAATTACCTGAAGTCTCATCTTCAGTAGCAGTCAAGTTATGGGTGGAAGATTACCAAACTCGTAGTTTACTAGATGGACCACATATTCTGCCAGATTTACGTTCTAACGCCTGGGGAGGAGGGGAAACGGCAATTTATCTGAAAATTCCCTTTGGCTGCCTAGAAATTCGCTTGGCCGCGATCGCTCTCAATCAGGCTACTCAGCAAGAAAGTAACAAATTTACCATCATCAAAACAGTAATTCCCCCTGATTTACCCAGGATAGAATTGGATGAAATGTTGGGACTTTGACACTATTCTTACCTCCTTCTAATTCTTCCTCCTGACTCCTGACTCCTAGCCCATGACTTACGTCACGCTGCGCTATCACGAAAAGACTTTTATGGCTTACGCCACGCCCCGCTATCAGCAAGCCCTATTTAAATAGGGTTTGCTCACCGCCAAACCAAACGCAGATGTTACAAATTGTCATAATCAGAATGGGGAATGTAGTTTAAAATCATCACGGTTGCAGTAAATTAATCCTATCTATTCTATTTATTAATGTTGGTATGAGGAATCCAGAAAAGCAATATTCAACTTTAGTACAAATGCTACGGCATCAGGCATTCCATCAACCTAACCAAATAGTATTTAGGTTTCTTCACAATGGAGAACAAGAAACAGATAAATTAACATATCAAGAGTTAGACCAAAAAGCCAGAGCCATTGCATATCAACTACGTCAAACTATTAATCGGGGTGAAAGGGTATTATTGCTATATCCGCCTGGTTTAGAATTTATTAGCGCCTTCTTTGGATGTTTATATGCTGATGCGATCGCCGTTCCCGTGAATCCCCCACGACCAAACAGACCAGCGAATCGACTTTTAGCAATCAAATCCGATTCACAAGCGACATTAGCAATCACTACAACCTCTCTATTAAACAAACTACAACTCAAACTAACTAATTATTTAGAATTAGCAACTTTACCTTTAATAACTACCGATGACATTAATCTTAACCTAGCTTCAGAATGGCAGCCATCAACAGCAAACATAGACTCTTTAGCCTTTCTCCAATACACATCAGGATCTACAGGTACACCTAAAGGAGTAATGGTCACTCATGGTAATCTACTGCATAATTCAGAGTATATAAAACAAGCATTTGAACTCACACCAGAAAGCGTGTCTGTCAGTTGGCTACCCAGTTTTCATGATATGGGTCTAATTGATGGGATTATTCAACCCTTGTACACCGGATTTCTGACAGTTTTGATGGGACCTGAATTTTTTATCCAGTCCCCTGGGCGATGGCTACAGGCGATTACAAACTATAAAGCTACTCACTGCGGTGGACCCAACTTTGCCTATGATATTTGCACTCAAAAGATTACACCTCAACAAATGGAATCCCTGGATCTAAGTAGCTGGGAAAGTGCTTACAGTGGTTCAGAACCGGTGAGAAGGGATACTTTAGAGAATTTTACTGCTAAATTTGCCCCTTATGGTTTCCGTGCCAACTGTTTCTACCCCTGCTATGGTATGGCTGAATCTACGTTAATGATTTCCGGCGGACGAATTCAAGAAAAACCAATTTACTGCACAGTTGCAGCAGAAGCATTAGAACAAAAATTGGTGATAGAAACATCTGAAGACAGCCAAAATATCAGACATATAGTTGGATGTGGACGAGCTTGGCTGAATACAGAAATCGTTATAGTTGAACCAGAATCGCTTCAGCAGTGTACTTCCGAACAAATAGGAGAAATATGGGTATCAGGTGAAAGTGTTGCCCAAGGCTATTGGAACCAACCAGAACTTTCAGAAACAGCCTTTGGTGCTTATTTAGCAAATACTAATGAAGGTCCGTTTCTCCGCACTGGGGATCTGGGATTTTTGCGAGATGGTGAGTTGTTCATTACTGGACGGATGAAGGATCTGATTATTATCAGAGGTCGCAATTATTATCCCCAAGATATCGAACTCACAGCAGAAAGCAGCCATCCAGCTTTGCGTGCTAATTGTTGTGCAACTTTTGCCATAGAACAAGACAATATAGAGCAGTTGATAGTTGTGGTTGAAGTTGAACGTACACACCTGCGGCATCTGAATGTCAAAGATGTAGTAGCAGCAATCTCCGAAGCAATCATGCAGCAACATGAAATCCATGCTTATGGTATGGTGCTGATTAAAACTGGCAGTATTCCTAAAACTTCCAGTGGCAAAATTCAACGGCGTATTTGCAAAGAAAAGTTTCTTGACCAAACTCTGAATATTGTAGGAGGAAAAATTGGCAACTCAGAGTTATCAAGTCCTTTAATTTTAACTGCATAAATTGTCAGAATTCAGGTGAGGCGATAAGATCCCCGACTTCTTTTATGATTGTGTCCATAAATTATAAATTGATCTGGTGAAGTCGGGGATCTGGATATGAATGATTTCTATAGCTGAATACTTACCATAAATTGAGGAAATACAATGTCCATACCATTGGATAGCCCCGCACAACATCAAGGACCAAAGATAACCATAGAAAATGATTATCTCAAATCCCTGCAACAGCGTTACGCCTTTGCTACTATCTTGATTCCTTTTTTTGGGTTAGTAATAGCCATCTATACAACTTTTAAGTTTGGTATCAGTCCAGTAGAAATTGAACTATTCCTGGTAATGTATACCTTGACAATGTTGGGAATAACAGTGGGTTTTCATCGACATTTTGCCCACTGTGCTTTTGCATCCAATACATTCATTAGAGTCCTATTGGCGATATTGGGGTCTATGTCCGCTCAAGGACCAGTCATCCAATGGGCAAGTATTCACCGTAGGCATCACAAATATAGCGATCGCCCCGGTGATCCCCATTCACCCCTAATCTACCAAGGAGAAAAATGGGGAACTTTGCGGGGATTGTGGCATGGGCAAGTTGCCTGGATGTTGAACAGTGACGTTACAAATACGGCTGTTTTTGCCAAAGACTTGCTCAGAGATCCAATTATCAGCAAAGTCAATCGTTTGTATCTGACTTGGGTTGTTCTTGGTTTAGCCATTCCTGCTATCTTAGACGGACTTTTTACCTGGACTTGGACAGGCATTTTACAGGGATTTCTTTGGGGAGGATTGGTGCGAATCTTTTGCGTCAATCATGCCTTTTGGACGATTAATTCCATTGCCCATTATTATGGACAGCGCCCTTTTGAGACAGAAGAACACAGCCATAACACATTCTGGCTATCCCTAGCCAACTTTGGCGAAGCTTGGCACAACAATCATCATGCCTTTCCCCACTCAGCCCTCTTGGGTTTGAAATGGTGGCAAATTGATATTGGTGGTTGGGTGATTCTTGCTCTAAAAAAAGTAGGTTTAGTTTGGGATCTCAAAACCCCCACAGCAGGGATGATCACAGAAAAATTGAATGTTCACAAACAGTCTGAATATTCAAAATTAGATGTCAACAACTTCTAGCCAACTTGACTAGAATCCAGATTGTTGTGTACTGACAAATTTTTCTATTGCCAAATATTAGAGGATTTAGAAAATGACAACACATTTCGATAGTACAATACCAAATCAAAAAACAAAAGTTATCATCAATGACTACATCAAAGGATTGCAATATAAGCATTTTTGGTGGTACAACTTCATTCCCTTTTTAGGAACAATTGTGGCGCTAATTTCCCTCTGGTGGCTACCCATTGGACCCATCGAGATCGGGATGCTGATTGCCATGTGGGCTTTGACCATGACCGGCGTAAGTGTAGGTTTTCATCGCTACTATACCCATCGTTCTTTTAAAACTCACCAGGTAATGCGGGTAATATTCGCCATCCTTGGTTCTATAGCTGGGCAAGGTCCATTAATTTCCTGGGTAGCCGTCCATCGTCGTCATCATGAATGTAGTGACCTACCCGGAGATCCCCATTCTCCAAATCTTCACGGTCAGGGATTTTTGGGAACTATCAAAGGATTATGGCATTCCCATGTCGGCTGGTTAATTGATCATGATTATCCTAATCCCACATATTATGCTCCCGAACTCCTGCGAGATCAAACCATATCCAAAATTAGCCGATTTTATCTAGTTTGGATACTTCTTGGTCTAGCTATTCCCACTGTGATCGGCGGACTACTTCATTGGTCATTGATAGGAGCATTGCAAGGCTTTCTTTGGGCTGGTATCGTGCGAATTTTTCTTGTAGATAACATTATCTTGAGTGTTAATTCTGTATCTCATGTCTATGGGACTCATCCTTATGAAACAGGAGATCAAAGTAAGAATAACCCTTGGATAGCAATCCCCACTTTTGGAGAGTCTTGGCAAAACAATCACCATGCCTTTGAAAGCTCCGCTGCTATTGGTTTGAAATGGTGGCAAGTTGACTTTGGTTATGCAGTGGTTTGGATATTAGCAAAATTAGGCTTGGTCTGGGATGTAAATCTACCCACAGTCAAGATGATGGCAGCGAAAAGAATTACCATAGCTCAGGACTAAATTCCCGACTACAAAATCAATGTAGGTTGAGCAAACAATGCAAGTAATAACAATCAAAAGCGATCGCCTGAAAAGACAACAGGAAATTCACGGCATCACTAATCTCATTATTCCCTTTCTCGGCTCTGTTGCCGCAGTCATCCTAGCTGTTCAGATCGGTGTGAGTGCCGTAGACATCTGGCTGCTGCTGATTATGTATTTTTTAACAGCGATTGGCGTAACAGTAGGACTACATAGACACTTTGCTCACTGCTCCTTTCAAGCTCATCAAACTGTCAAAATTATCCTTGCTGTCCTGGGTTCTATGGCCGCAGAAGGACCCCTAAATTATTGGGTAGCTACCCATCGTCGTCACCACAAATACAGCGATACCCCCGGAGATCCCCATTCCCCCTTTATCAAAGAAGACAAAAAATTGGGTTTTCTCGAAGGACTATGGCATTCTCATGTCGGTTGGACATTCAATCATGAACTCACTAACACTTTTATCTTTGCCAAAGACATGGTGCGAGATCCGATCATGAACAAAATTAGCCAACTCTATTATTTATGGTTGTTTTTAGGGGTAGCTATTCCCGGTGTTATTGGTGGCATCATCTCAGGAACTTGGATGGGTGCGTTAACAGGAACATTATGGGGTGGCTTTCTCCGCATCTTCCTCCAACACCATTTAGGCTTCTGGACCGTTGGCTCTCTTGCCCATCTATTAGGAAATCGTCCTTTTCATACTGACGACTATAGCCGTAATAACCTATGGGTGGCTTTGTTTACCTGTGGAGAATGGCACAACAACCATCACGCTTTTCCTAATGCAGCAATTCATAGTTTCCAATGGTGGCAATTAGATATGGGTGGCTTAGTGATTCAACTACTAGAAAAGCTCGGTTTGGTTTGGGATCTGAAAATGCCCACAAATGAGATGATCGCCGCTAAAAAAAGAAAGGTTAGTGCTACTGAAGCCATCAATTAACCTTCAAGTCAGGCATGAAATACACCAAAGCAATCATCAAGAGCAACAATGGATTTAACTTCTCAAGTAATTACAGAACCTCTTGTCAATCCAGATAAGAGACAAAAAACTGTAACAGCCCCTCATCTGACAGTTCCTCAAACCATTCACTTCATCTTGTTTGAAGTTGTACCTTTTTTGGGATTCATCACCGCCATTGTTTTACTGTGGTGGATTCCCCTTAATTGGGTGAACTTAGGACTGTTTATCAGTCTATGGTTTCTCACTCAAATTGGATTTACTGTGGGTTGGCATCGACTTTTTAGCCACAATGCTTTTAAGGCCAATGTCGTCGTTCGGGTAACTTTGGCAATTCTTGGCTCTATGGCTGCCCCCGGTCCTTTGCTTTTGGCAGTAGCCGCCCATCGTCGTCATCATGAATATGCTGATCAACCAGGAGATCCCCATTCTCCCCATCTCTTTGGAGCAGGATTTGGTGGTCAGATCAAAGGCTTTTGGCACGCTCATGACGGCTGGTTAGCTACCAATAGAGAACACCCCAATACCATCCACTATGTCCCGGACTTACTGCGCGATCAAGCACTTACAACAGTCAGCCGATATTATTTGCTGTGGGTGACTTTAGGACTGGTAATTCCTGCTATTGTAGGCGGAGTTTTCACAAACTCATGGCTGGGAGCATTCCAAGGCTTTCTTTGGGGAGGATTGGTGCGGATGTTCTTCGTTAATAACCTGATCAATGGTGTCAACTCTTTCTCTCACGTCCTTGGAGGTCGCTCCTTTAATACCCCAGATCACAGCCGAAACAATCTCTGGCTGGCTCTCCCTTCCTTGGGTGAAGGATGGCACAATAGTCACCATGCTTTTCCTCAATCAGCCATTTTCGGTTTCGACTGGTGGCAAATTGATATCGGTGGCTGGGTCGTCCTGCTTTTAGAAAAGCTGGGTTTAATTTCCGATGTCAAGATTCCTACAGCCGATACTATCAAAGCTAAAAAAGCCTTTTTAGCAGCTAGAAAGGCCACATAGCCGGATTGCACTTTTAACCACCTAATCAAAGTTTTTATCTCAGATCAATTCAGGAGAAAATACCGATGAAAATGCCAAATCAAGAGATTATTGCCGAAAAACAGCAAACTGTGACCGCTATTCAAGCCTGGTTAGTTTCCTATTTATCCCAACTTTTGGAAATTGATCAAAATGAAGTCAATGTGACAACTTCTTTTGACCGCTATGGTTTGGATTCCTCTGCAACTATTGGATTAACTACCGATTTAGGTGATTGGTTGGGACGTTCTATTGATCCAACTATCACCTATGATTACCCCTCAATTGAGTCTCTATCAGAACATCTATCTGGATCATAAGCTAATTCAGGTCTGAGAAAATATTAACCCCCTTGCTATTAGCTGGGGGGCTAAAAATTAGATATTTAGAATATTTGTCAAATCAGAAATCAAGAGATATGGAAATTATTAATTTCACAGTAACTCATGTAAAAGTTTGTTCAGAAAAATCTTATACCCAAGTTACCACTGCTATAGAGTCATTAGTTGGTAAAGCTAATAATCTAATTTTTCAAAAGCTGATAGATGCAAATGCCTCTTTTACAGATGTAGAAAATGCAGTTAAATCAATGGTTGGTAAAAATGATCTGATGATTTTTACACACCTGGAATCTGGTAAAGTGCTTTCCTTATGTGGCAAATTTAAACAAGCAAAACTCTATATTATTGGCAACCCGCTCATAGCTAATCGAATGTTTGAAGAAGATCCGTCCGTCGGGCTTTATGTTCCCCTGCGACTTTTTGTGTATGATGAATATAATGGTAAAACTTGCATTATCTATGACAAACCTTCATCTCTCTTAGCTAGATTTGAAAATCAGAAAATTTTGAGGGTTGCAGAAATGCTCGATCAAAAGTTGGCAGAATTAGTGACAATGGCTGTCCAATAGTATTAGGACTTACGCACAAGTTACGGAATAACGAACCGCAGAGGACGCAGAGAACACAGAGGAATGAGGGTTTGAGAGAGATTTTGCGTAAGTCCTAAGTATATCAGGAGTCAAAGTTAATAAAAGTTTCGCGCAAAGGCGCAAAGGAATAAAGACTAAAATACTTCTAAGCCCGGAAACTGTCCCATTTTTTGAGCTTGTGCAGCTTCTCCACAAGTATGAGGTGTAGGGAATATCTTACCAGGATTTGCTAAACCTTGAGGATTAAAAGCTAGGCGTAACAGTTGCATTGTCTCTAAGTCAGCATCATTGAACATTTCCGGCATTAAACATTTTTTATCAGCACCAATACCATGTTCTCCAGAAATACTTCCACCCACTCTTACACAAAGTTTGAGAATTTCGCCACTTAATTCTTCCACCTGTTTAAAAGCACCAGAAACAGAATGATTATAAAGAATGACTGGATGTAAGTTACCATCACCAGCATGAAGGGTGTTAGCAATACGATACCCATATTTATTTCCCAACGCGGCAATTTCTTTGAGGACAGATGCTAATTGAGTCCGCGGGATAACTCCATCTTGGAGAAAATAATTACTCTGATATCCTAAAGCAATTAGGGCAGTTTTACGCCCTTGCCATAGTTTCACGCGCATTTGTTGGTCACTAGCAATAATTACATTCCTGGCTCCGTTTTGTTGACAAATTTTAGCAACCTGCTGTTTATTGCTTTCCACTTCTACTGCTAAACCATCAAGCTCTATCAATAAAACCGCCGCCGCATCTCTAGGATAACATCCTGTATTAATAACATCTTCTATGGCATTAATTGTCATATTATCCATTAGTTCCATCGCCGCCGGCATAATTCCAGCACTAATAATATTAGTGACGGCATTTCCTGCGTCTTCAATAGTGGCAAAGTCTGCTAGAAGTGTACCAATGGCTTCAGGTGTCTTAATAATGCGTAAAGTGATTTCTGTAGCAATGCCTAAAGTGCCTTCTGAACCAACAAATAAGCCTGTGAGGTCATAACCAGGCATTTCTGGAATCATTCCCCCAACATCGACCACAGAACCATCAGTAATTACCAATTTTAATCCCAAAACATGATTGGTTGTCACACCATATTTCAAGCAATGAATACCACCAGCATTCTCCGCAATGTTGCCTCCAATTGTGCAAACAGTTTGACTGGAAGGATCTGGCGCATAGTAAAATCCACTACCACTAATGGCTTGAGTTACCCAATTATTGATGACCCCTGCTTGGACAATAATCAGTTGATTTTCTAGGTCAACTTTCAATATTTGCTTCATCAATGTGGTGACAATTAAAACACAATTTTCAACTGGTAGCGCACCTCCAGATATACCTGTCCCCGCACCCCGTGTCACCCAAGGAATTTGTTTTTGATGGCAAATTTTGACTACTTCTGCTACTTGTTCTGTGGTGCGTGGTAGTACAACTAATGCTGGACGTTGACGATAGCTAGTTAAACTATCACATTCATAGGTGAGTAATTCTTCTCGGCGTTGAATAACACTTTTTTTGCCCACTATTGCCTCAAATTTTTGGGCAATTTTTCGCCATTCAGTTGGTTTTGTTTGTAGATGAGGGAGAATATTTTTAGGAATCATGGCTACAATAGAAACACTATTACTCTACATTAAAAATTCCATGACTGCTAAAGTAGAAATTTACACTTGGACTTATTGTCCTTTCTGCCCTAGAGCCAAAGCCTTATTGAAAAACAAAGGTGTTGAATTTACGGAATACTCTATTGATGGGGATGAGGTTGCTAGAGCGAAGATGGCTGAACGGGCTAATGGCAGACGTAGTGTACCTCAAATTTTCATCAACGATCAACATATTGGTGGTTTTGACGACATTTCCGCATTAGACAAGCAGGGTAAGCTAGACGAACTTTTAAATACCAAACTGAGTGGCTAAGTCAATTTCTTGCTTGGCCATCTCTTGAATGGCTTTGGTAATAATTGAACGAATATCAGCACCTTGAGCATACATTTTTAACCATTTTTGTGCGGTATTACCTTCCTGTAAGATTGTTTGCACAGGCAAAATAAAATGCTCAAAGCCTTGTTGTTTAACTAATGGCAAAACATCATTATAAATCTCATTGATCCAATTACGAGCTAGAATTTTTCTGCCGTCTTGCCAATGTCTTAACTCAGCATCTAAACTTAATACCTTGACGGCGGCTTCATTAGCTTTTGTTAAATCAATTAAGTCTTGTTTTCTAGTTGTTGCTGGTAATTTACTCATTTCTAAAGGGTCGAGGTTAGGATCATTAACCAATTGCCAAAGACGGGCTTCTAACAAAGCAGTAATAGCTAGTAAAGAAGTAGGATCAGTAACTAAGTCACAGATTCTCAGTTCTAGCCGATTAATATCATAAGGACGGCGATCGCCATTCGGTCGCACATTATCCCAATGATGACGAACATTAAACATTGTCCCTGCGGCTAAATGTCCTTCTACCCATTCAATATATTCGCCGTGGTTTTCAAATAGGGGAATGTGATATTGGGAATGGGGTAAAATATGCCAGCGTGTAGAGTGATAACCTGTAGTTTGATTATCCAGAAATGGAGAGGAAGCACTTAAAGCTAAATATAGGGGTGCTTCCATTTTAATGAGACGACAAGCTCGGATTAATAATTCTGGGTCACTAAAACCAATGTTGATATGAACACTAGCAGTAACAACATTAGTGCCGTGGTTGCGTTCAATGTATTCTAAATAAGGACTTGTATCTCCTGAACGATAAAAGCGATCGCTTCTTCCTAATGATAATGTACTGCCAGGAATTACTGTATAATCTCCTAAAGTTTTTAGATATTCTCTGAGTTGAATTCGCGGTAATATTAATTGACTTAAAAGCTGTTCGTAGCTGTGCAGAGGTTCCGTTGTATATTCTATATGCCGTTCGTCTGTTTCTTGCATAAACCTATCCACTTTCCCCACAACTTTTTCAGCAAAGGGAATGGGATCACCTTGGGGAGTACCCAAAAACATTTCTAATTCAAAACCTTTAGTTAATAGCATAGAATTTAATTCAATTTGATCATTTTAATTCTACTTTCTCCAGGTATTTGGCAATTAGTAGACGGACTGCATTCACTACCGGATCTAAATAAGCCTTGGTTAAATTCGGATAAGGCTGTGGCTGGTTTTTGCCAATACCAAACTCTAGTTTCTCCTCTTTTTCTGGTATATATAAAGTGCCAAATATCCAATCCCAAATTCCCAAAAATTCCCCATAGTTCTTGTTAACGTGTTCGGGTGCTATACTGTGATGAATTTGGTGTAGCACTGGACTCATAAAAATGTGGTTCAATGTCTTTCCATAGGAAAGCCAGATGTGGGAATGGGCGAGATTACCACCTGCCATATAATATATAGCGACCAAAAAATTCAGACCAAACATGGTCATGAGATGGATTTTACCAAAAAACAGATAAATTAGTACCGCTTGTAAAGGGGCGCTGATGGCTGTAGTAATCAGCTTTTTATTGAGTTCATATAACGGGTGAGAACGATACAGAGTGATGGGGGTCAAGACTTCGCTGGAATGATGTAGACTATGAAATTGCCACAGGATAGGATTTTGGTGATGCCAAGCATGATTAAGGTAAGATGCAAAGTCAAAGACTACGATAAATAAGATGGTAAAAATCATTAGCGATAACCAATTTTCGGTTATAAATCCGCCGAAATCACCAAAGGTTTCTTGTAGCCAATTATTGACTAGGGATGCTACCAATGATGTCTCTAACCATGCTAGACGTAAACCACCCGGTGCAAGCATATTATTGATGATAAATAGCTGATAATCAAGCTTTGCTGAAGGATGAAGATAGATTTCTTTTGGGAAGCAAAAACTAATAAACCTTTTCAGATTAAGTTCAGACTGAGGTCGTAAACGCCAGTAAACGAATCCGGCTAACAATAAAGATGTTAATAAATATACCCAATAAAGGCGACGGCTACCATTAAGGTGATTGGATATCTGACTGCGGAAGTATTCAAGAATCTGCCATAACAATCTTTCTAAATCTGCTACCCAACGTGGTAATTCTGCTGTCATACTTCTTTGTGATTAGATGTACTAGAAGTGAAAATAGACTAAACAATATTTAGGCTTGTTGATCAAGTGAAATTTCTCTATCCGTTACTTTCTGAGAGCCTTGACCAGATTTAGCTAAATATATACCAGCCAACACTGTGAAAAAAGCGAACCAGTTGACAATACTTAACTTTTCCGCAAATATTACCCAGGCTAATATGGCAGTAATGATTGGATCAAGCAATAGGAACAAAGATACAAAACCTGATGAAAACTTTTTCAAGTTATGGAACATAATTACTGTAGCCAGCACTTGACAGAAAAGTGCTAAAGAAATCACCGCTAACCATCCGTTTACGGAAACGGGGAAAACTTGCTTATCAAAAATCAAAGTTATTGGTAACAGCCAAAGAGTTCTGAAAAAACAACTCCAGAGGATGATGGTTGTTGCAGAAAACTTGGCTCTTAGTTTTTCTGCACAGAGAGCATTTCCAGCATAAAACACAGCCGAGAGTAAAGCTATAGCATCACCTGTAAAGTGAGTGCTGGTCAAGTTAAAATCTTCAAAACCAATGGCGATCGCCCCGACTGAAGCTAAAATCAAACCCATAATAAATTTGCTGTCAAAACTGTGCTTTAAAAATAGCCACCCCCCTAAAGTGGCGAAAAATGGGGTGAAATTATGCAATAAATTAGAGTTAGCGATGTTGGTTTGAGTTAAAGACCAAGCCCAAGCAGTTAAGTTGGCTGCACCGAAGCCCGCAGCTAGTACAAACAGTCCTATATCCTGAAGAGTCCAAGACTCTGGTTGTTCAGGGGATTTCTGGGATACTTTACTACTGATAATTGTGATTACTTCCCACAGCCCAAGGATGACAGTAGAAATCCAAAAGCGATTAAAGACTGTAGCATTAGGACTAATTTCCAGTTCGCTGACCCTGATAAATATTGGCGCTAGAGATAACATAAACACTGCTATAGGAATTAGCAGTAGAGTATTCAAGGTTGGTTTTTTTTCAGTCTGTACTTCTGGAACATTGACTGTGGTGGTCATAATTTTTTTAGGAATGTTGATTGAACTGCACGTATATACTTACCCATGCTTCTACTACGTGGTTGTAGGTAATTCTACAATCAATATACTTGTTATCTGGAGATTTTTTGAACTCGATAGATAAAATGAGTGGTAAAATCCTAATTTAGCTATTCTTATAGTTGGCACTATCGTCATTATTACGAATTTTCTAGGAATAAATATACAAAGAATATCTTTATGGAAGCTATAGCAATAATTGGCATGGGTTGTCGTTTCCCAAAAGCTCAAGATATAGAATCTTTCTGGAAGCTACTCAGGGAAGGAGTAGATGCAATTACAGAGATACCTTTAGAACGATGGGATATTAATGATTTATATACTCCCACAGCAGGTACACCAGGAAAAACTGTCTCCCGCTGGGGAGGCTTCTTAGACAAGATAGATCATTTCGAGCCTGATTTTTTCGACATTTCCGCTAGTAATGCCCAACGTATTGATCCTCATCATAGACTGGTACTAGAGGTAGCTTGGGAATCTTTAGAAAATGCCGGTATCGTCCCCAAAACTCTAGCGGGTAGTAAAACTGGGGTATTCATTGGCATGAGCCAAAGCGATCATAATCGGCTCATTTATAAGGATATATCTACCATAGATGCCGAAGACGGACCCCATACTTTTCTTTGCTTTGTAGCTAATCGCTTATCTTATTTTTTAAATCTGCAAGGTCCAAGTTTAGCTATTGATACCGCTTGTTCTTCATCCTTGGTTGCAGTACATTTAGCCTGTCAGAGTTTACGTAGTGGTGAATCTAACTTGGCTATAACTGGAGGAGTATCCCTACGTTTATCCCCGGAGGAATCAATCGCTCTTTCTCTTAAAGGTATGCTATCACCTCAAGGTCGTTGCCAAACCTTCGATGCTGGAGCTAATGGTTTTGTCAGGGGTGAAGGTTGCGGTATTATTATACTTAAACGCCTTGACGATGCCCTCAAAGATCAAGACAATATTCTCGCCATCATTAGAGGTTCGGCCGTTAACCAAAATGGTCTTAGTCATGGCATTACATCACCTAATGGCATAGCTCAACAAACACTTCTCAGTCAAGCCCTGGAAAATGCGGGAGTAGAACCAACGGAAATTAGTTATGTGGAAACCCACGGAACTGCCTCCGGTTTAGGAGATGCTATCGAGTATAAAGCTTTAAAAGCAGTATTGATGCAAAATAGAGAATCACATCAACCTTGTTGGCTTGGCTCTGTCAAAACTAATATTGGTCATTTAGAAGCAGCCGCCGGTATAGCAGGACTGATCAAGACAACGCTATCATTACAACATCAGCAGATTTTTCCTAATCTACACTTTAAACAACTAAATCCTTATATTTCTTTAGCAGGAACCACCTTTTCTATCCCCACTGCTTTACAGTCTTGGCATTCTATCACACAGACAAGATTTGCCGGAGTTAGTTCTTTTGGTTTTGGTGGTACTAACTGTCATATCATTCTGGAAGCAGCCCCTTTATCGTCTCAGCAAAATATCGCCACAAGGGAACGCCCCCTACATATTCTGACTTTATCAGCTAAAACGGAAAAGGCACTATTAGACTTGGCAAATCTTTATCTAGAAAAGTTGCAGAACCGTGATCTCAATTTTTCACTGGCAGATTTATGCTTCACTGCTAATACTAGCAGAACTCATTTTCATCATCGTCTGGCTGTAGTAGCAGAATCACGAGAAATATTGATAGAGAAGTTAGCAGCTATTGTATCAGCAACAAATACTTTCGGAAAAGATCAGAAGCGATCGCTCAATGGTAAACAACCCAAAATAGTATTTTTATTTCCAGATCAAAGTAGTCAATATCTCAACTCATGTCGTCAACTTTATGAAACTCAACCTACCTTTCGGGCTATTCTAGAACGCTGTCAAGAAATTATTCGCCCTTATTTAGATCAGCCACTACTAGAAATTTTATATCCAGACAATCAACCAACAACAACTAATCTCCTCAATCAAACAGTCTATACCCAATTTGCCTTATTTGCCCTGGAATATGCCCTAGCTGAGTTATGGAAATCCTGGGGCATCATCCCAGATGCAGTTATGGGTTATAGTATGGGCGAATATGTGGCCGCTTGCGTGGCTGGGGTATTTAGTTTAGAAGATGCCTTTGAGTTAATTGCCCAACGGGAAAATTTAAGATCATCATTGTCCCATGAGGAAGCAACTGTAACTTATTCATCCCCAAAAATTAGGATCATTTCTCCAGTTACCGCACAACCAATTACAGCAGAAATTGCAACTCCAGAGTATTGGTGTCATCATATCAAGCAGCCAGTTCAATTCGCTGATAGTATCAAAACACTTCATAATCAAGGTTATCAAGTATTTATAGAGGTAAGTCCTGAGTCTTTACTTCTAGAAATGGGTTCTCAATTCCTAGATCATGGGGTAGGAATTTGGTTAACAGGTCTGAATGCAAACCAGGAAGACTGGCCACAACTGCTGCAAAATTTAGAAACGCTATATTTACAGGGAGTTTCTATAAATTGGCATGGCTTTGATCAGGATTATCCTCGACGGAGGGTGAAAATACCAACTTATCCATTTCAAAGACAACGGTACTGGTTTGATCAGAATGCAAATAGTTTTTACCAAACCACTCCATCATCAAATCATACTTCTAATACTTCAACTCCAGAAATAACTTGTGCAAATAGTCTGGAAACTTTATCAAACACAGAGTTACAAACTGCCACAAATAATGATTCTCCTGAATCAGCACCAGTTATTTTAACTCATACAGCCGCATCAATCGAGAATTGGATAGTCAACTGGCTGCATAAAAATTTAGAAGTACCAACCAAATTAACCGAGAATAGTAAATCTGAGCAATCTTTTCTAGATTATGGACTCAAATCCATAGAAGCAGTAAAATTAGCCAAAGATTTAGAAAAATTGCTAGGACGTTCCTTAGAAGCCATCATTGTTTGGAACTTTCCCACTGTGGAAACTTTAGCTCTTCACTTAGCTGGTGAACTAGAAAACCCAGTCTCAACCCCAAAAGAGGAGCAGAGAAGCTTAATAAAGCAATTACCAATCACCAATTATCAATCACCAAAAAAAGCCATGCAATTTAGTCTGTTATACTTTGCCAGTAACGAGGCTGAGTTTAACAGCGACAAGTATAGATTATTGATTGAGGGGTCAAAATTTGCCGATAAATACGGCTTAACCGCAGTTTGGATACCAGAACGGCATTTTCACGCCTTTGGTGGACTCTACCCCAATCCTGCCGTCTTAGGTTCTGCCCTAGCGATGGTAACTGATCGCATTCGTATCCGTGCTGGTAGCGTGGTTTTACCCCTACATAACCCCATCCGAGTAGCTGAAGAATGGGCGGTAGTAGATAATCTCTCCCAAGGACGAGTAGACATTGCTTTTGCCCGTGGTTGGAACCCGAATGATTTTGTGTTCGCACCTGATAATTTTGCCAATAGTGCAGAAGTGATGTTTTCAGGCATTAAAACAGTACAGAAACTCTGGCAAGGTGAATCAATCTCCTTACAGAATGGTATTGGTAAAGAAACCCAAACCAGAATTTACCCCCTACCCAAACAAAAGGAAATAGACATTTGGATTACTTGTACGGGGGGAAAAGAGAGATTTATGGAAGCTGGTGCTATGGGGGCGAATGTCTTAACAGCCCTTCTGTTTCAACCCATTGAAGAATTAGCTGAAAAAATCGCCTCTTATCGAGAGTCACGGGCAAAAAATGGTCATGATCCCGAAGCTGGTCAAGTTACCCTCATGCTGCATACTTTTATTGGCGAAGATATGAACTTAGTGCGCCATAAAGTCAGGAAGCCATTTACTAACTATCTAGAAAGTTCAGTCAATTTGTGGAGACATGGTATCACAAGTTTGGATGGTTTGGATGAGAAAGACAAAGAACATTTATTGGCTTATGCCTTTGAACGTTATTTTCAAAGTAGTGCCTTAATTGGTACACCAGAAAGCTGTCAGTTAATGGTTGAAAAACTACAAGCAATTGGCGTTGATGAAATCGCCTGTTTAATTGACTTCGGAATTGATGCAGATGCAGTCATGGCTTCTCTCTATTCCCTCAAAAAACTTAAAGAACAATCTGAGTTAATGATTGTAACCGATGAAGATAATATCAATCAATCGCTAACAGTAAAAGACAAACAGAGCGTCAATTTACAAACATCACAAACATTACAAATATCAGCAAAATGGATAATTAACCCCCAACGAAAAGCGAATGCTAAGTTACGTCTTTTCTGTTTACCTTATGCGGGAGGAGATATTTCTGTATTTAAAAATTGGTCTAATAATCTACCAGCAGATATTGAAGTTTATCCTCTCCAGCTTGCTTCTCAGAAATCCCCTGGAAGTAAACAACATTTTGATTGTTTGACTTCATTAGTAGCAGATTTGGCAGAATTTTTGTTGCCCCATCTTGATCAGAAATTTGCTTTTTATGGTCATAGTTTAGGAGCATTAATTAATTTTGAATTGTGTCGTTATTTGCGTCGTCACCATCATTTGCAACCGATTCATTTCTTTGTCGGCGCTCAACACGCGCCCCAACTTCCTTATCCTTATCCTTCCTTAGAAAATCTTTCTCGCTCCGAATTACTCAATTTTGTCAAAGATTTAACGAATCTAGAACTATCTGCATCAGTTGGGGAAGATGATACATTTTTGCAGTTGTTACTAAATTCTTTGAAAGCAGCATCTGTGATTCAAAAAGATAACTATTCTTATACAGAAGAAGTACCGCTAGATTTTCCCATTACTAGCTTTTTTGGTAGCGAGGATAAATTTTTGAACCAAGAACATCTTTCTGCTTGGAGCGTTCATACTAATAGTTCATTTAGGCTACATAAACTTGATGGTAAACATCTGTTTTTGGAGAGTCATCGAGAGCAAATTTTACAATTGATATCCCAAGATTTAAGGTTATTTGGTGAAAAGAGCGGTTAGAAACCGCACGAGATGCTTATATTTCAGCACGCTTTGTAATGCAAGTGAGCGGTTCGGTCTTGTGGTTCGCGTAGCGTCCCGCAGGAAAGGACTGAGCTTTACGGTTAACAGAAAACTTGTAATAAGCTGTGTTAAAAATCTTGATAATTTCGCAAATTAGGGAGGATTTTGCAGTAAGCTCAATTTGAATTGTAGTAAGACTTTACAGGACTTTAATTCTATGTCAAGTTCATTTTTGCCTACTGTTTTGGCTTATTCCTCCTTTTTGCCTTCTATCTTCGTTCCCCTAACTGGCTTGGTTTTACCAGCAGTAATTTTCGCGTTTTTGTTTTCATACATTGAACGTGAAGATATTGCTTAATTAAGGCTAGGTAATTGGTCACTTAATTTTTTCACCGATTACTTATTTGAAAACAAACAAAACCGCCTATCTCACAGAGTTAGGCGGTTTTTATGGTGATGTTTGAAGCAGTAGTTCAGAAATGATAATCAAACAAAAATCTAGTCTTTTGTATTTCTAACTACTATCTTCTTCCTGTAGCATTACATTGAAGAACCAATGCCTGCGTAAGATCCATAAAAGAAAATACCTACAACAGTAATTACACCTAAACCTGCAATCGTAGCGACGACCCACAGGGGAATTCTTCCACTTCCAGACACAGTTTTTTCCTCACTTATAAAAATTGTCAGTTGTCAGTTGTCAGTTGTCAGTTGTCAGTTGTCGGTTGTCGGTTGTCAGTTGTCAGTTGTCGGTTGTCGGTTGTCGGTTGTCGGTTGTCAGTTGTCAGTTGTCGGTTGTTAGTTGTGACCTATTACCTATTACCTATTACCTATTACCTATCACCTATCACCTAACTAGCAACTGACGTTAAAAAGACCAGTTAGTTAAAGAAGTAACTGGAAAATAGAATTCCCAAAACAAAGACTAATAGTAGTCCTAGATAGAGAGAGGTACGGTTTAATTCAACCGGTTGTTGATTAGGATTAGGGCTTCTTTCCATGATTAACTCCTAGCGTTGAATAAACTGCATTGAGGCGATCGCGCCCAAAAAGAATACAGTGGGGACAGCTAAGGTATGAACCGCGATCCATCTGACTGTAAAAATAGGATAGGTAACTGGTTGATTGATGTTATTACCGCTAGTCATGATCTCAAATTACTTTCCAATAAAGGTTTCTACTTGTTTTTTGGCTTCAAAACGATTTTTCACAATTGGCACTTCTTGACGGACTTGAGTAAAATACTCATTAGGACGAGGTGTGCCAAACGCATCATAAGCTAAACCAGTGCTGACAAATAACCAACCTGCAACAAATAATGCGGGAATGGTGATGCTGTGAATTACCCAGTAACGAATACTAGTGACAATGTCAGAAAACGGACGTTCTCCAGTGGTACCTGCCATTTATTTCACTCCCTTATCAAAAACTATTATTGAGTTTATTATCCTACAAAGTTTAGACAGAGTTACAACTTACAACTTTACTTATGGTGAATACATCCATAGTTGGGTGTAATTACGCCGCTGGGGCTGCTGTTGCTTCTGTTTTGGGGTTATATTTCAGCAAAACGCCGCGATCTCCAATGATAAAGCCTTGATCAGGGCTAAAAAATACAATTTTGTAAAGATTAGCTGCAACTGTTTCGACATCACGGTCTTTTTCCCAAGTTTTACCACCATCAGCGCTGCGGAGTAAATTACCGCTACCACCACCGACCCAAATTTCATCAGGTGTCCGATAAGCTAAATCCAGTAAACCCCAACTTGTGGATAACTCTGGGTATTCTGCCTCTAACCACTCTTCAGGTTTAGTCGGATCACTAAACTGAACTTGGCCACCCCGTGCTAACAACCACAGTTGTCCATCGTTAGTAAAACCCATATTTTCTAAACGTCGGGAACTATTGCGATTATGGGGTTGCCAAGCATTTTGACCCGGTTCCCAAGTCGAGTAAAAACTACCTTTAGCAGAAACAGCGATATACTTACCATCAGGCGATCGCTCCAGGTTGCGAACTACACCAACGGCTGCTTCCAAATTAGCTTTCCAGTTTTGACCACCATCTGTGGTTTGATAAATTGCCCCCACATCAGTGGCCATTTCCGCCGTATTCTTAGCTATTGCGGTAATTGCAATGGGATTACCAGGTAACTTTTCGCTTAAAGCAATCCGTGACCAAGACTTACCCTCATCAGTAGTATGGAGTAGCAGAGAAGGTTCTCCCGCAATCCAACCTTCCTGTCCAGAAAAACTGACAGAGTTAAAACGGTATCGAGGATCATCCAATTCTAATTTTAGCGGTTGCCAAGTCACACCACCATCATTAGTTTCCAACAGAGTGGCATTACCACCCACTAAATAACCATGTTGGGAGTTATTGGTAAAGCCAATATCTAGCAATTTCGCCTTTGTTGGCACATTAATCACCTGCCAAGGATTGTTGCTGATAGAAGGAACACTACTACACCCTATACAGGCGATAACTACTATTAACGCGGCAACAAAACTTTGCCACTTTTTCAAAATTGATTGCATCAGTATTACTGAGGGTTTCCAGTTCAGGTTTAATGAGATTTTCGCCGAATTGCGGTAAATAAAGATAACGGTTTTTACTGTAGTCCGTAAAGACTAATAAAAAACAAAAAGCCCAGAGCTAAAGCCCCAAAAATCAAAATGTTCTTTTGGGTTGGTGTCAGGGTATTCACACCCAAACCGTAACCTAAGTTTTCTTTGAAACCAGACGCAGTACCCGCTGGTCCAATGTTCGCAAAAACAGTTTTCTTAGCTACACAAACTGGACAACGCCAATTTGTAGGTAGTTCGGCAAAAAGTGTTCCTGCGGGAACATCACTCTTGTCGTCTCCCTTCTCAGGTTCATAAACGTAACCGCAAGAGCGACACTCATAGCGGTCTAACACTGGAGTTTCCACAGCTTGTTCAGCTTGTTCACTCATAGCTCGTAGTCTCGCAGAGGGGAATTATTAAATATACGTTACAAATTATGACATAATTGTTAGACTTTTCGATCATTGATCGCAAAGTCACGCCCAGGGGAATTAAAAATTAAAAATAGCAAAGGACACTGTACAGGCTGTTTAGGAATTTTTAATTATTTATCTCACTTTTACACGTAGAGATGTTCGAGGGGAACGTCTCTACATTTTGAGTGATCTGAAAGTTAAATTATTTATTCACCGTCTACTAAAGCCCGATATTCATCTGCTGTCATGGCTTCCTCAATTTCACCAGCGTCATTAATACGCACTTTAATAAACCAACCTTCGCCATAGGGGTCATCAGCTACCAGTTCAGGGGAGTTTACTAAAGTATCATTTCGTTCTATGACAGTACCAGTAATTGGTGAATTCAGTTCTTCCACGGCTTTTACTGATTCAATTGCGCCAAATCGCTCTCCTAGAGTGATAACCTCACCAATGTCTGGCAGTTCCAAAAAAACAATATCACCTAATTGATCAACAGCAAATTCAGAAATACCGATAGTAGCAATTTCGCCATCTAGACGAGCATATTCATGAGAATCTAAGTATCGCAAATCCTGGGGATATTCAAAAGACATATCACTTTCTCTTCCACGTTAAAAAAATAGTGTTACCAGAGTAACCTAAAACACATTATTCCTCAAAAACCTTAAAAGTTATCAATTATTGACACGATTTTTGGAACGATAAAATGGGCGTTTCACAACTACAGCCGGATAGGCTTTGCCACGAATTTCCACTTCTAGCTGCTGTTTAAGGCTTGCTAACTGGGTGGGAACGTAAGCTAAAGCGATGGGATAACCAAGTGTAGGGGAAAGAGTACCACTTGTTACTTCTCCTACAATTTTATCCGATGATAATACGGAGTAACCATGGCGAGCAATATTCCGTCCTTGTGTTTGTAAACCTACTAGTTTACGGGACATTCCTTGGGCTTTCTGCTGTGTTAAAACTTCCCGCCCCATAAAATCACCTTTGGTATCCAAATGTACCAGCCAACCTAAACCAGCCTCTAGAGGCGTAGTGGTATCGTCAATGTCTTGCCCGTAAAGTGCCATTGCTGCTTCTAAACGCAGGGTATCTCTACAACCAAGTCCGCAAGGAATCACACCAACATTATATAAACTTTGCCACAAGTCTATACCTACTGAATAATCTACCATGACTTCAAAACCATCTTCGCCAGTGTAGCCTGTACGGGCGAGGAAGGCGGATTTTCCAAAAATAGGTGTTTCTAAATGCCCAAAAGCCTTGATTGATGATAAATCTGCTGTAACTAAGGATTGCAGATGACTAGTTGCTGTTGGGCCTTGAATAGCAATTAAGATTTTATCTCGTGAAAGGTCTTGAAATTGAACTACATCAGGATCAAGATGTGCCAATATCCATGTTTTATCTTTATCGGTAGTAGAGGCGTTGACGATGATTACTAACTTTTGCGTACCAGTGCTGTCTGTACCTTGGTAGTAAATAATAATGTCGTCAATAATTCCGCCCTGGGGGTTCAATAATACAGTGTATTGCGCCTGTCCAGGTTGTAAACGACTCAAATCTGAAGGAACTAAATACTCAAGTTGGGAAATCAGGTTTTTACCCTGGAGGGTAAATTTGCCCATGTGAGAAATATCAAACATCCCCGCAGTATTTCTGACGGCGTGGTGTTCTTGGGTGATACCGCTGTATTGTATGGGCATTTCCCAGCCCCCAAAGCTGGTGAATCTGGCTTTGAGTTCTACACCCATTTGATATAAAGGGGTTCGCGCCAGAGAATGGGAAGTATTTTCTTGATTAGCCACTGTTATTTATATTTACGGGGGATAGCACCTCAACATTTATCCATCCTACGAGATCACTGCTAATTTAGCAGAGAATTACTTCTGAGTCCCTCCTGCGGTTTAATGATTAATAGTGGAATTGTTGAGATTTATTAAGCAAAGATGATGAAGTATCGCCTAATATTGGCTAGTCTGATTTTAGCCCTAGTGTTGTTTGTTTTCCCCTTATCAGCACAAGCCGCAAGTTCTTCTAGTGTTACAAATTCTCTGATTAACAAAGGAGAGAGTGGGAAGGACTTTTCTGGTCAAAGTTTAATTGGAACTGAATTTACAAGTTTGAAGTTAGAGAATACTAACTTTAGTAATGCTGACTTGCGAGGTGCGGTGTTTAATGGTTCTTTGTTAGAAGGTGTAAATCTACATGGTATAGATTTTAGTCAGGGAATTGCCTATTTAACAAGATTTAAGAACGCTGATTTAAGTGATGCAGTTTTTATAGATGCAATGATGCTGCGTTCCACCTTTGATCAGGTTAATGTCACTGATGCGGATTTTACTAATGCAATTTTAGATATGATCCAGGTAAAAAAACTCTGTATTAATGCCAGTGGTGTAAATTCTAAAACTGGCGTAGATACCCGTCAATCCTTAGGATGTAAGTAAAAACCCTTACCCCCTTCCCTAATTAGAAGGGGCGTTAAGAATAATTTAGTAATTCTTAAATTGTTACATCTTCCCATAGACATAATTTATAATTTTTATACTTTTTGCTCTGTGGATAATCCACATAAAATTCTATGTCTAAAAAAGCTGTATTATCTTATGTCGTAGATCGGAATACAGGTTTATGGAAAGCATTAAGTGGTTGCAGTGCTTCCCAACAAGAAATATACGGTTCTGAAGTCTACAATACGGAACGATTTACAGAAGAAGAATTACCTCCACAAGTTGATCTCCGTCCTTTTATGACTCCTGTAGAAAATCAAGCAGGTGCAAATAGTTGTACAGCAAATGCCGTTGTCGGCGGGTACGAGTACGTTATGAATCGTGTCGGGCAAGAAGTTGATTTTAGTCGTCTTTTTGTCTATTACAATGCCCGATTACTAGGACTAGAACATTTTGGTCAAGATAAAATTCAAGACCAAGGAAGTAGCATTACTTTAGCATTAATGAGCTTAGAGAAAAAGGGCATTTGTCACGAATCAACTTGGGCTTATGAAGTTACAGAAAATGGTAAAGTTAAAAATGTCAACACTCAACCAATTCCTCATGCCTATAATGAGGCTTATGAACTCCTAAATATTCCCGATTTTCAATGGGAAACACCAGAACAAGTTCCTGTTGATCTCCATGCCATGAAACATTGTTTAGCAGAAGGCTATCCTTTTGTTTTCGGACTCACTTTATTTAAATCTTTTGATCGCGTTACTGGCAAAGGAAGAGTTCCCATGCCAGATTTAAACAGCGATGAAGGTAGAGAAGAACATGGTAAACACGCTATGCTTTGCGTAGGTTATAAAGATAGTGCTGAAGTCTTTATTGTTCGTAATTCGTGGGGTGAAGAATGGGGAGAGGAAGGCTATTGCTACATTCCCTATGAGTATATGACCAACCCAGATTTATGTTTTGAATGCTGGAAAATTAAAGGCACAACTGACTTTGATTTAACTGCGGATATTTGGGTTGAAGAAGACGAAGATTTTGATGAAGAATTCTATGATGAAGAAGACGAAGAAGCAACAGATAATTGTTATTTAACTCTAGTAGAATCCATTGCGGTAATTTGTTTGTATGGTGCGGCTGTAGATGGTTTATCTGATGAAGAGTCAGAGTTATTAACTGGACTTTATGAAAGCTATGAAATTGATACCGAACTTCTTGCCGAAAAAATCAATAGTTTGATGGAAATTGGGGGATTTGAACTTCTTTATAATGCGGCTGTGCAAATTATTCTGGCTGAAGATGCAGCAGAGGAAACTTTCCAAATGTCTGTTGAATTTGCTCTCGCTGATGAATGTTTTAGTGATGAAGAATACGAATACTGGACTAAGTTATCACAAGACTTAGAACTTGATCAGGATAGAGCGACAGAACTCTTTAATGAGGTTTTGGAAGAATATGATTATGAACCCTTTGATAGTCTTTTTTAATCTGGTTATCGAAGTATTAACCATGCTTTAATCACGAAAACACTGATTTATTAAATAAGTCGGTGTTTTCATTATTTCTAGTTAGGAAAAAAGGGAACACATATTGAAGAAGGAGTCAGGAGTCAGAATGAAGAAGAAATAGAATATCCTTATTCACTCTATAATTACATATTGTAAGTATAAAAAATAACATAATAACCTTTTGTGACTGTTCCTCGTTGCCAATTTTACAGATAGATTAAATTTTTTTTTCTTGCTTATTGACTTTTTTTCTTAAAAAGCTTACAGTCTTTTACGGTAATAGTTGCGAGTAATTTGCAAAAACAGTTAAAAATATCCTAATGGGAGTCACAAAAATGATAGTGAATAAAAAAAGCTTACGGGGAATTAGTGGAGGCTTATTAGCCTTATCAGGAATGGTTTTCAGCAGTTTTGCTCCTGTGCAACTAGCTATGGCTAACTCTCCCAAGAATCAACCAGCACCACGCTTAGTTGCTCAGAAAATGAGAACTTTAACTATAGTTTTTCCTACTCGTTCTGATTCTACTGACTTACAAAATAAAGCTAATAATGTAGCGGCTTTTTTATCTAAAGAGTTAGGTATGCCTGTCAAAGCGCAACTAGGTGATGAAACAGCCGCAGTAGAATCATTAAGAGCAAATCGCGCTGATGTAGCGTTTCTAAGCAGTCGTCCCGCTTTAAAAGCTGAACAATTAGCAAATGCTCGTTTATATTTAGCTGAAGTTCGTAAAAATTACTCTGGTAGATACACTTACAATTCTATTTTTGTTGTTCCTAGTAATAGCGCATTAAAAAGCAAAAATTCTCCAAAAGCAACCTTAGAACAACTCCGAGGAAAAACTATTGCTTTTACTTCTCCAACATCTGGTTCTGGGTTTATGTTTCCAGTCAGTGAGTTAGTAAAACTGGGTTTTGTTCCTAACAGTGATCGTTTAGATAACTTCTTTGGTAAAGTCAATTATGGTGGGAATTATAGTAAAGCCTTAGATGCTGTAGTTAGAGGTCAAGCTGATGTGGCTGTAGTCTCAGAATACGCGCTTTTTCCTCCCTATCTTGCGGCTGAAAATAGAGATAAAGTTAGGATATTACATAAAATTTCTGGGGTTCCGGCTCATGGAATTGCTATTGATGATGATGTCCCCGTTGTAATCAGAGAAAAGCTAATTAATGCTTTATTAAAGTTAAATAAATCACAAAATAACCAATTACTAACTAGTTTATATAATTCTACAGAATTGGTAAGAATTGATCATAATCGTCATCTCAGACCCGTGAAGGAAGCTTTGAAAAATGTGGGTATAGATCCATAATTTTCAACCAACAAGTTAGAATAGAGAATTTTAAAAAGCAGAAAACTCTCTATTCTGACAAGATTGTGATATGTAGATTAGTTTTTGATACAATTAGCTATGACTGTTTACTCTCAAACAAGTACCAATTCCTATTTATCTCAAAGTAACGTGAATTTTATTGAATGTTGTCATCTACAGACAGATTATATTTCATCTCTACAGCGTCCGATATTAAATGGTATTAATTGCCAAATTAATCAAGGTGAATTTGTAGTATTATTAGGATTAAATGGGGCAGGTAAATCAACATTATTAAAATCCCTTGTCGGTTTAGTACCCTTGGTTAAGGGAGAAATTCAAATTAATGGTGTTTCCGTAAATAATCAAAACTTACCGCAAATTCGTCGAGATGTGGGAATGTTATTTCAAGGAGGGGGATTAATTCGGCAATTATCGGCAATTGATAATGTATTATGTGGAAGATTAGCTGTTAGAAAAACAGGGCAAACTTTATTTGGATTTCCCCAACGTGATCGGATATTAGCCGGGGAATTATTAACACAATTAGGACTCAAAGAACAAGCATATCAAAAAATTAGTAAATTGAGTGGTGGACAACAGCAAAGAGTAGCAATTGCTCGCGCATTAATTCAATCTCCACAAATACTTTTAGCTGATGAACCCACAACAGGTTTAGATGTAATAGCCTCACAACAAGTAATGGCAACTTTAGCCGAATTACATCAACAAGGCTTAACTATCATTACCGTTTTACATGATCTAGCACTAGCTACAGAATACGCCCAAAGAGCTATTATTTTAGATAATGGCAAAGTAGTTTATGATGGCAAATGTGAAAATTTACCAGCTAAATTTTCTGATATGAGAGAACAGAATTTAAATTAGACGTTGAAAATATCAAACGTTCTTATATTTATTGAATACCTGAGTAATTTAACAAATGAAAAACATTTCTAATCTGCAAATTTTCCATCGTTATCCTTGGATTATTCCTTCCCTTATTTTCCTATTGATGATAGGAGTTTATATGTGGGCATTACAAGGATTAAAAGTTGATTTTGAATTATTAAAAGATAGCTTGCCTTTTATCACAGATTTTATTTCTCGGTTATTTCCTCCCAATTTGCAAGTTTTAGACATTGCTATTAAAGGATTGATTGAAACTATACAAATGTCTGTATGGGGAACATCTATAGGGGCAATTTTATCATTACCAATTGCCATCGCTAGTGCCAATAATATCGCCCCTTTGTGGTTAAGATGGATCGCAAACTTACTGCAAAATGCTGTTCGTTCCGTACCTTCAATTATTTTAGGTTTAATTTTTGTAGCTGCAACAGGTTTAGGCGCACCTGCGGGTACATTAGCATTATCAATATATACCATTGGTTATCTGGCGAAATTTTATCAACAAGCTATAGAATCAGTAGATAATAGTTCCTTAGAATCTTTACAAGTTATTGGTGCATCAAGAATTCAAATTGCCCAATATGGTATATTCCCACAAATATTACCTTTAGGATTAGGTTATACCCTGTGGATGTTTGAATATAACATTCGTGCTGCTTCCGTATTAGGAGTAGTTGGTGCTGGAGGAATAGGTTTTCAATTAAAAAGCTATATAGATGGCTTTGAATATACCAAAGCCACAACTATGATGTTAGTGCTATTAGTAGTAGTCACAGTTATTGATTGGTTTAGTAGTAAGTTGCGTCGTTATTTAGAGTCAATGTAGTTTGATGAAATTAAGATTTCATCATATTTTCTAACTAACTAATTACTGATAAAATCCCGAATAGCTTCAGCGACAACCCCAGTGCAAGATTCTGGTAAATTACTTTCCCCATGGGCAATGATATTTAACTTAATATCAGGAATTAGTCGAGCATAAGTATTGCTTCTCGATATAGCAACTGCGGTATCTTGTCCACCTTGCAAAAGTAAACAGGGAACCTTAATTTCCGGTAAGTGTTTATCTAATAATTCTGCTTCTATTTCTGGTTTTTTACGGTTAAATAGTAAATGACAAGCTGTAGAGGATTGTAACAATGTTTTTCTTAATTCTAAATCTCTAGTAATTTTTTCTTCCCAACCAATTAACTTAAGTATAGGAGTAATTAAGCGTAAAAATTTAATTATTAATGGTGAATAATTAAATAAGCGTCGTCTTTTTTGCCAATACTTTTCTTGTCCTTCCGCTGTTACTCCTTCTGGTGCTAACAGGATCAAACCATATATTTGCTCTGGATATTTTAAAGCATAACTAGCCGCAATCCAACCTCCTAGAGAATTACCAACTAAATAGACTTTTTCTAATTTTAAAGCTTCTAAAAAATTAGCTAAACACTCCACCTGCAAATCTATGGAATGGTGAATATTAGGATTTGCTGATTCACCAAAACCTAATAAGTCTGGTGTAAAACAATGGATATTTCCGGTCATTAATTTCATTGTTGATACCCATTCACTGCCATCATTCCATGCACCATGTAAAAAAACTATGGGGATTCCTGCACCAACTTCACGCCAAAACAATACCCCTTGAGAAAGCTTTCTTCGGGAGTTGCGAAATAAAATATTCATCTTCAGTTTACTAATTTACTGGTCTAAGTTTTGCAATTCCCAATTATAGATTTTGGATTTAATTTAAAAACCCAAAATCCTAAATTTTAAATCTTTTATGCCAGGGTTGTTAAGCCATTTAAGTAGTCTTTTAACTGACGAAAATGATCATGAGACATATCTGGTTTTGGCAAAGAACTAGGAGGGAAAGCTTGAATTTCTATAACTTCCAAAGGATCTTTGACAACCATTTGTCCTTGGACTTCAGCTTCAACAACAATACAGATAGAATGAATACGAGGATCACGGTTTGGTGAAGAGTAAACTCCTACTAAACGGCGAATTGTGACTAATTCTAGCCCTGTTTCCTCCATCAATTCTCGACGGACTGCATGAGGAACATCTTCTCCCCAATCAACCATACCACCAGGTAGTGACCAACGACCATCATCCTTTCTTCTAATTAGCACTATCTGACCATCAGGTAAAATAGGGATAATACTTGTACCAGTAATGGGATGGCGGAAGATAATACCCAGTACTGCTTGTCCAAAGTGCCATAAGCTACGTGTGGACTGAATCATTGGTGTAAAAAAAGCAAGAATTTTCAAGTTTCAAATTGCTTTGTTGTATTCTATATTTTCTTAACACTTGTATAGACTCAATTACTAAAATGATAATCAAGTTTTTATTTATACAAATATTTTTGTTTTGTTGATAATCCTAGAAATTTTTCTAGAATAAACCAATTTTAGCATCTGCTTTAAATAACGGCATTATTAGGATTAAAAGCAGCTTATATGGTGATGTAAATAATATTATCTCCGTTATTATCAATTATAAATACTAGAGTACGGACATAGATTCAGGAAACTTTTACTAATGATCTAAACTGGTAAGATGTATTACTGATATGTTAAAAAGGCAATAGGTAACAGAGAATAGGCAATAAATACGGATTGTCAACCTAAATTTAGGTTGACATTAAACTTTTTAGTACGATATAATGGTATGCTGTTTGAAGTGTATTGATTGCTGCACTAGGCTAAAAAAGTATATCTATAATATCGGTAGCTGATATGGCCTAAGTCATGCCTAGATGCCAATTTTTTGTTGTTTATTAATGAGGTAAGTATGGCAAAGCGCCGTAACCCGAAAAAAGAAAAGGCGCTACGGAACCAGGCTTATGCCCGGAAGTTTCGTAAACGGACCACCACAGGTAGAATGGGCAGACGATTCCAACAAAGACCGCCCAAGAGTGAAGAGGAAGAATCCACAGGGGCAGCAGCAATGGACGCTGCTGATTAATGTATCTGGTTAAATTTTACTCTTTCATATTCTGAATTTTTAGGGTGTACTCATGTACACCCTTACTTGTGTCAGTTGTCAGTTGGAAGAAAGAATGGAATTTCTCCCCTGTTCCCTGTTCCCTGCCCCTTTAATTGACATTGAGTCGAGTCCGGGCATTAACAATAGCTTGTCTAACTTGTACAAATCCTGTACCTCCGTAGCTGTTGCGGGCTGCAACTACTTGACGGGGAGATATTGCTTCATAAATATCGGCTGCAAATGCAGGATGAATTTCTTGCCATTCTTCTATCTGCAAATCTTTGAGGAGTTTACCAGCAGCAATACTGGTTTTGACGACTTTGCCCACAATGTTATAAGCTTCGCGGAAGGGTACACCCCGCGCGGCAAGATAGTCTGCGACATCAGTAGCGTTAGCAAAATCTTCTGTAACCGCTGTGGCTAATCGCTGATGACGAAATTCTAAACCTTCTTGCAGCAAAATTGTCATTGCTTCTAAACAGCCTTTGACGGTGTTTACGCTGTCAAATATGCCTTCTTTGTCTTCTTGGAGGTCTTTGTTATAAGCCAGAGGTAAACCCTTCATAATTACTAACATGGCTTGCAAATGACCAAATACTCGCCCTGTTTTGCCGCGGACTAATTCTGGTACGTCGGGGTTTTTCTTTTGGGGCATAATGCTAGAACCTGTGGCACAGCTATCTTTGAGGGTGATGAACCGAAATTCTTCTGATGCCCACAAAATTACTTCTTCAGAAAGACGGCTGAGGTGAACCATGATAATACTAGCAGCACAGAGAAATTCTATGGCAAAATCCCGATCGCTTACGCCATCCAAGCTATTATCATAAACATTGTCAAAATGCAATAAATTGGCTGCATAGTGGCGGTCAATGGGAAAAGTTGTTCCCGCTAAAGCACCACAACCCAAAGGGGAGATATTGACTCGGCTATAAACGTCTTCCAAGCGTTCCCAATCCCGTTGTGCCATCTGAAAGTATGCCAGCAAATGGTGGGCTAAACTCACCGGTTGGGCGCGTTGGAGGTGGGTATAGCCGGGAATTAGGGTTTCTACATTCTTTTCAGCTATATCAACTAAGACTGTCTGAAAACCCCGTAATAGCTGGCGGATTTGTTGAATTTGATCCCGGAGGTATAACCTCGTATCAGTCCCTACTTGGTCATTGCGAGAACGGGCTGTGTGTAGCTTTTTACCTACATCCCCGACAATTTCCGTAAGTCGTTTTTCTACGGCAAAATGGACATCTTCGGCATCAATACCCGGTTGAAATTGCCCTTGGCGGTATTCTTGTCGAACTTGTTCTAAACCTGTAGATAATGCTTCCCCTTCTGCATGGGAAATTATCCCCGTGTGAGCCAGCATTTTGGCATGGGCTTGAGAACCAGTAATGTCATATTCGATAAGTTCAATGTCAAAACTTATACTGGCATTAAAACGAGCGATAGCTGGATGCAGCGCGGACTCAAACCGCTGACTCCAAGTTTGTTTTTCGGTCATAAATCTGAAGGAAGAGGCAAAAATTATTTTTAGATTTTGAATCATTATCAATCCAAAATCTAAAATCACTTTAACTGTAACTAGTTAAACTTTTGAACATATAGCCAAGAACTACACCAATCAACAACGCCCAAATTTGCCCAGTTTTGACAAAATTATTCCAAGCAGCCTGCATTTGACCCACAACATCTGTTTCTGTTACCTGACCATATAAAAAGTAGTCGGTGTGATTACTAACAGTAAAATTGATATGAAAGTCTAAATTTCCTAAGACGAGGAATAGTGAATCGTTAAGGTGTTCCATGGGATAAATATCGTAATTATACGCAGTTCTTACTGTCATACTTTAATATTTTTCTGCTGCCAAGCGTAATTTTTCTGAAGTTCGTAAAATTTGTCCTGCTAAAACCGCTGCACCAAAGCCATTATCTATATTTACCACACCTATACCAGCCGCACAAGAGTTAAGCATTGTTAATAGAGGTGCTAAACCGGAGAAACTTGCACCATAACCAATGCTAGTAGGAACAGCAATCACGGGACAATCAGCCAAACCTGCTACTACACTGGGCAATGCTCCTTCCATACCCGCTACGACGATTAATACCGATGCTGATTCCAATAGGTGAAGGTTATTTAGTAACCGGTGTATTCCTGCCACACCCACATCCCAGAGCCGCTGTACAGAGAAACCAGACAGTTCAGCCGTAACAGCGGCTTCTTCAGCAACAGCTAAATCAGCAGTACCAGCGGAAAGAATGGTAATTGTACCCGGAAATCTGACTTCAATCACAGGGGGAACAATGGCACAAATTCGGGCTTGTTCGTAATATTGGATACCTCTAACTTTTTTTTGCAGTGCTGAATATACTTTTGCTTCAATACGAGTAGCCATAACCACAGAGGTACGGTGGCGCATGACTTCCATAATTTGAGCAATTTGTTCAGGTGTTTTACCTGGGCCCCAAATTACTTCCGGGAAACCTGTTCTTAATTGACGGTGGTTGTCTATTTTGGCAAACTCACCTACAGATTCATATTGTAGGTTTTTGAGGGAGTCAAAGGCTATCTCTGGGCTAATTTTACCATTGGCGACGGATTCTAAGAGCGATCGCAAAGCTTCGGGTTGTGTCACAGCAATTTTAGATTTTAAATTAACTATGGATAATTATCTTTGATATGTGCTTTATGTATGAAAGCATTAATTTGGACTATAAATCTATTCTAAATAAAAATTGTTCAAAATATTATCTCTGCTTTTATGGTGATGATCTTTCTAAGCCTAATGATACTATATCAAGGATAGTTTCTCGAATTTAATAAATACAATAAAACCATGAAAAACCAGCCCAAAAAACATAAATATCTCCATATTTGGCATGAATTTATTATTATTAGCTTGATATGTTTTATTTTTATAATTAATATACCTATCAGCTATTCTCAAGATAAAACTCTAACTGTTCCAGAGAAAACAACACCTGTTGCTCAAAATTCAGAAATTGTGAATAAAATAGATGGAACTCCTGTATTGTTAGGAGATACCACACTATTTGTAATTCAAAAGAATGTGGGTTCATTTTCTCCCCAAGAGAGAGCAAAAGCCGTAATCAATAGACTGGAAACAATTGCTAATGATCCATCAATATCTCTAGATAAAATCCAAGTTGTAGATGAATCAGATACAACTAATATTATTATGGAAGATAAACTGTTATTTACACTTACAGATAAAGATGGTAAGGCTGCAAATAAAACTAGACAAATATTAGGTAAGGAATATGCAGAAATAATTAAAAAGACTATGATTCAATATCGGAAAGAGCGTACTATAGAAAATATTTCAAAAGGAATACTGTATAGTTTTATTTCGACTCTGATTTTATTAATAGTTTTGAAAGTATTTAATCAAGTTTATCCGAGAGTTATTATTAGGCTACAAGCTTGGAGAGGAATTAGAATTCCTGAATTAAGGATTCAGAACATAGAACTTTTACCCGCAGCTAGAGTTAGTAATATTATAACTAGGATAGTTAAAATTATTCGCACAATTATAGTAATTAGTATTTTCTATATTTATATTTCTTTAGTGTTAGGATTTTTTCCTTGGACAAGAGAAATCAGTTCTAAATTAGTTAGTTACTTTTTACAAGCAATTTATAAAATTTGGTTAGCATTTGCTGCTTATTTACCAAGCTTTTTTGCCTTGGCTTTAATTTTCTTTATCAGCTATTATAGTCTTAAATTTATTCGCTATCTGTTCATAGAATTAGGTAATGGAAATCTCTCTATTCCCGGCTTTTATGATGACTGGGCAGAACCAACTTATAACCTGGTATTCTTAATTATCGTGGCTTTGTCATTAGTCTTAGCATTTCCTTATTTACCAGGATTTGGTTCACCAGCATTTCAAGGTATATCAGTATTCTTAGGGATTTTATTTTCCTTAGGTTCAACGGCTGTTGTTGCTAACGTTGTCGCTGGAACTATTCTTATTTATACCCGTGCTTTCCAAATGGGCGATCGCATTAAAATTGGTGATGCTATTGGTGATATAGTAGAAAAAACCCTGCTAGTTACCCGCATTCGTACCATCAAAAATGTCATCATTACTATTCCTAATGGATCTGTATTAACTAGCCAAATTATTAACTATACTGCTCTATCCCAAGACCCTAATTATTATCTAATATTACATACAACAATCACACTTGGGTATGATGTGCCTTGGCGAAAAATTCATCAAGTTTTAATTGATGCAGCAATAGCGACAAATCACATTTTAGCCGAACCTGTTCCCTTTGTATTCCAAACCAGTTTGGATGATTTTTATGTCAGCTATGAATTAAATGCTTACACCAATAAACCCATGCTTATGGCAAGTATTTATTCAGAACTCCACCAAAACATTCAAGATAAATGTAATGAAGCAGAAATTGAAATTCTGTCTCCCCATTACTCTGCTGTCAGAGACGGTAATCAGACGACTATACCAGAACATTATTTGCCTCAAGATTACAAAGCACCAGGATTTCGGCTATCTTCTTTAAATAATTTGTTCAACAGTGATAACAGTAAAAATACACCAGATTCATGAATGTAAATTAACTGTTTATTTGATAAGGAGTAACTTGTGGAAAATGCTTTAAAGACAATTCAAAAATTATTAGATGATGCTATAGTTATCAAATTGATTGAAGTAACTTCAGGAATTATTATAGTTGCCATTATTTTCCGAATTTTAGCTCAAGTTTTACCGCGTCAGGTTCAAGACACTGATTTGCGCTATCATATCCGCAAAGCCATTACCTTTGTTGGCTATGCAATTATGGCTTTATTAATTGTTTTGATATTTAGTGATAGCCTGGGAAAACTGACAGTAATTTTTGGGGTAATTGGTGCTGGTATCGCCTTTGCATTACAAGAAGTAATTGGGAGTTTTGCCGGTTGGGTAGCTATTTCCTTCGGTCAATATTACAAACCAGGAGATAGAGTATTACTGGGTGGGATAATGGGAGATGTTATAGATATTAGTATTTTACGGACTACCTTAATGGAGTGCGGTGCTTGGGTAAAAGCTGATCTTTATAATGGCAGAATTGTCAGAATTGCGAATAGCTTTGTATTTAAAACACCCGTATTTAATTATTCGGCAGATTTTCCCTTTGTCTGGGATGAAATCACTGTACCAATAAAATACGGGAGCGATCGCTCTTTAACCAGAGAAATTCTGCAACAGGTAGCCAACGAAGTCGTCGGGGAATATATGCTTCAAGCCAAGGCAAAATGGCAACACATGGTACACAAATACTTAATTGAAGATGCCAGCATCGAACCTGCTGTCACCCTAGCAGCTAACGATAATTGGCTAGAATTTACCCTGCGTTATGTAGTGGACTACAAACAACGTCGAGGTAAAAAAGATATCATCTTTAGCCGTATTCTTGACAAATTCGACAACACAAACGGAAGTATAAGCATTGCCTCCACCACCATTCATATAGTAGAAACACCCGCATTTAACGTCAAACTGACGGACAACACATAAAAAAGTTCTCAAACTTTTGTAGTCGTTAAATCATAGCCCCCTCCTCGCTTGCGGTGAACCAGCGCTGTAGGCGGGTTTCCCACCGTAGGCGACTGGTGTTCGCGTAGCGTGCCGGAGGCATTCACCCGAAGGGGGAGGGGGTTGGGGGTGGGGTTTTTGTATCTCACTTAACCGATAACCGCTATAAAAATTCCTAACTTCCCAGAAGAATATGTGCCAATATCCATTTCCCTACTTCGTAATTTTAATTTCATGAATATTCCAGAAAGTACCACCAAGGGCAGAATATTGAATACCTTCAAACCGATTTCTAATTGCAGACATAGCATAGGAATTAACCAAGTAAATAAAAGGTAAATACTCCTGGGTTAATTGTTGACTTTCCCCATAAATTTCCTTTAATTTAGCCTCATCAAATTCCTGTGCGCCTTGAATATAAAGTTGATTAATTTTCTTTTCCCAGTCGGAAACTTCCCAACCTTCAATCGGTTTTTGTCCCGCTTGAGGTTTTTGATTAAACATATGTAATCCCCCTTCAGGCGACCAAACATTTGCACCATCATTAGGTTCTAAACCACCAGTTAAACCTATTAAACAAGCATCCCAGTCTAAGGTATTAGAAAGTTTATCTATAAAGGTATTCCAAGCTAAAGGTGTAAAATCTACTTGAATACCGATTTTTTTTAAATCCTGTTTAATTTGCGAACCCATTGATTCCCGAATTTTATTCCCAGCATTAGTTAATAATGCAAATCTCACCTCATTACCTTGATCATCTACTAAAAGATTTTTATCATTATATTTAAATCCGGCAGCTATTAGCAATTCTTTAGCTTTTTCAGGATTGTGATTGTAAACTTTCAAGCCTTTTTCCGGTGATAAAAAATAAGGACTTTGGACAGAAATAGGAGAATCTTGGGGTGTACCCAAACCACGAAAAGTATTATTCAACATGGTTTGTCTATCAATAGCATAAGCTACCGCTTGACGAAATTGGACATTATTAAACCATTTAGACTTAATAGGATCAACTAGTGGTTGATTATTTCTTTTTCCCTTATTTAAATTAAAAGAAATAAAGGAAGTGCTAGAACTCGGACCACCATTATATATTGTAAAATTACCTTGTTTTTCCTGGACTTTTAACAGAGAAAAATAATCAGGAGAAACACCAATAGAATCTAAATCTCCAGAGCGAAATTGCAGTAAAGAAGTATCAGTTGATTCGACAATTTGCCAAATTATGCGTTCAATATAAGGTTGTGGTTTACCTTGAGCATCTTTACGCCAATAATAGGGGTTACGACGAAAAATTACCCGTTGACTCGTATCATATCTTTCCAGCTTATAAGGTCCATTAACAATTAATTCTGCGGGAGGAGTATCAACACCCCATTTACTTAAAAATTCCAATTTACCATCTTGATTTTTTGTTTTGACTGATTTTTCTAAAATATGAGCAGGTAAAATAGATGCTCCTGTATTCAGTAAAAAAGGTCTAAATGGTTCAGGAACACTAAATTCTACTCTTCGAGTATCTATTTTTTTGACAGTTGGTAATTTGCGATCTTTACCGATTCTCAAAACATCTCTAATGTCTGTGGGGATATTTTCATTAAGATAAATATCATTATAGGTAAATACGACATCATCAACTGTTAATGGTTGTCCGTCTGACCATTTTAAACCTTCGCGCATGGTAAAGGTAATTTTAGTTTTATCTGGTGATATTTCCCATGATTCGGCTAATGCTCCTTCTATTTTACCGTCAATAGGATTTTGAGTTAATAATCCTTCATAAGTGTAACCAAAAATATTTGGTGATTCGGAACTCAGCGCAGCATTAAATGTTTTTGGATCACTGAGAATACTCGTTACTAATTGGGGTACTTGAGCCGCATTGGTTTTTAAGTTAGTTGGGCTACAAGCGGTAATTGTTATTGCTGTGAAAGCAATGATTGTGATTAATAAGAGAAAGCGTTTTGTAAGATTGAGTATTTTTTTAGTTAATGTCATAGTTTTAATATTTTGATATTCCTGGTACTGGTAATTAAATATAAATTATCTACTCTTGTTCATAGTTTTGTGAATATGTTTCTCCATTTTTTATCTTTGCTAATAAACCTATTTTTTCAAATTTTTCAGAGGCAGGTGGTATTTCTGATTTCCAGTGATAAGTCAAATCTCTTAACCAAGATACTATGAGGGTTTTCAAATAGAAATTAAATATTTTTTTCTCACAAAATTCTGAATCATAATGGCTGAGAATTTTTCCTGTATTTAATGATATCTCTGGTTTATAAAATACACCATTAGTAGATTTAAAAACATTAATTTCTGTTAAATTTGCTAAAATAACAAATCGCGGGTTTTCCTGAGAGTTTTGTAAATATAGTTTGCTGACTTTTGATAAACTATTTTCATGATTTTTCAGAATTCCTTGCGCTTTGACATCTACTAATAATGCAATTTGCTGATTTTGATCTAAGACGATAATATCTGGAGAAGACAGTTGAAATAAACTTTCCATTTTCTCTGGTGAATCAAATTGATTATTCCAAATACTAGAAATAAGTCTGATTTTAATTAGTTCTTCTGGTTTATCTAAACTAAACATTCTGTGATTCTCCTATTAGTTATGAATTAATCACCAGCCACCAACAAAACCACAGCATAGGCACAAATCCCTTCTTCTCTCCCCGTTGGTCCTAATTTTTCGTTAGTAGTAGCTTTAACACCAATTTGATTTGGTTCTACTTCTAAAACTGCGGCTAACTTATCCCGCATTTTGTGAATATGGGGTTTTAATTTGGGACGTTCAGCCACAACTACAGAATCAATATTGCCAATTTTCCAACCTTGGTCACGAATTAGTTGATGGACTTGATCTAATAATACTAAACTATCAGCCCCAGCCCATTGGGGATCTGTAGGGGGGAAATAATGACCAATATCTCCTAAAGATAAAGCTCCTAGCATTGCGTCCATGATGGCATGAGTAAGAACATCAGCGTCACTATGCCCTAACAAGCCGAGTTCATGAGGAATGTGAATACCGCCTAAAATTAATTTGCGATCGCTCACCAATCTGTGTATATCGTAGCCGTTACCAATTCTGATGTTCATAGTTTGTCAGTTGTCAGTTACAAAAGAATATTACTTCCCCTACTTCCCCTACTTCCCCTACTTCCCCTACTCCCCCTGTTCCCTGTTCCCTGTTCCCTG
Organism: Anabaena sp. UHCC 0187; assembly: GCF_009712035.1. Taxonomy (GTDB): domain Bacteria; phylum Cyanobacteriota; class Cyanobacteriia; order Cyanobacteriales; family Nostocaceae; genus Dolichospermum. The sequence continues at coordinate 600,608 of NZ_VILB01000013.1, forward strand.
TTCCCTTTCCTCTTGCCATTGTTTGAGCAAATCGGGACGACGGATACCTGTGCGCTCAATTTGTTGATGATAGCGCCAACGGGCTATTGCCGCATGATTACCACTTAGTAGCACATCTGGGACTTGCCAACCACGAAAATTAGCAGGACGAGTGTATTGGGGAAAATCTAATAAACCTGCTTCAAAACTTTCCGTTTTGAGAGATTCCTCCTTACCCACAGTACCTGGGAGGAGACGCACCACACCATTAATCAAGGCCATCGAAGGAATTTCTCCTCCAGTCAGGATAAAATCGCCCAAGGATACCTCACGAGTGACTAAATTTAGTACCCGATCATCTACCCCTTCATAATGACCACAGATAACAATTAATTGGTCGTAATTCGTGGCTAATTCGCGCAGCAAGGGCTGGTTCATCGGTTGTCCTTGGGGACTCATTAAAATCACATCCCGGCGGGGTAGAATCGGCAAAGACTCCACAGCCGCAAAAATCGGTTCTGGCTTCATTAGCATTCCCACACCACCACCATAGGGTTCATCATCTACCTTGTGATGCTTGTCCGTGGTAAAGTCTCTGGGATTAGTCAGATGCACTTGAGCAATCTGTTTGGCTAAGGCTTTAGCTAGTAAGCCAGAATTGAGAATTGACGTAAAACAGTCAGGAAAAAGTGTAACTATATCAAAACGCACAGTAATTCGTATTGGATAGAACTAATCTTAAGGGTAGATACTTAGCAAATATAATAACTAAAAAAACACTAGCAATAGAGAAAGAATCTACCAATAGTATCTAAAAGTACCAGAACTTCTAGTTTTTTGGTTGGATCAAAAGTTTTTCTAATTACTGAATTTATGTTTAAATATTGTCACCACTAAATTTAAATTAATAATCCCACGAAAGTTCACAACTTCCGGGATACATCCAGCCAGCCTTAGAAGTAAGAGTGTCAAGACCTGCTAAACTCTAAGTCCAGAAGGGAATCCTAGTTCCCCCAGCACTATGAAATCCCATGCAAAAGTGGATAGGTAAAAAACAAAGCGCTGGCTATGAGAACGATGGACATGATGTTCGCGTAGCATGGCGTAAGCCATAGTTGAGGCATCCTGTGCGTCAAGCAGTGTCCACTCACAGAAAGCTTAGGGCCAAAATAAACAGGTAAAAACCTTGTTCAATTAACCTGAAGTTGTTGACTCCCAGAGCAGAAATACAATGCCGCAGTTAGAAGTTAAATCGCTGGAAATGAGGACACCCCAAGCAACTAAAACCGCCGTTCTGGTTATCGGAGGCGCAGAAGATAAGGTTCATGGACGAGAAATCCTGAGAACTTTTTTTGTTCGTGCTGGTGGTAACAAGGCGTATATTACAATAATCCCATCAGCCTCCCGCGAGCCTGCCATCATCGGTGGTAGGTATATTCGCATTTTTGAAGAAATGGGTGCGGAAAAGGTGGAAATTTTAGACATTCGTGAACGGGAACAATGCGAAAATCCTGAGATTAAAGCATCCCTCGAAGCCTGTACTGGTGTCTTCTTGACAGGGGGAGACCAACTACGCCTTTGTGGAGTCTTATCCGACACACCAGCAATGGAAATTATCCGCCAACGGGTGAGAGCCGGACAACTGACTTTGGCAGGAACAAGTGCTGGAGCAGCAGTCATGGGACATCACATGATTGCAGGCGGCGGGAGTGGTGAAACACCCAATCGTTCCCTAGTAGACATGGCAACGGGCTTAGGATTCATTCCTGAAGTTGTCGTTGACCAACATTTCCATAACCGGAATCGCATGGGAAGACTTGTCAGTGCGATCGCCGCTCACCCTGATAGATTAGGCATTGGTATTGACGAAGATACTTGTGCTGTGTTTGAACGAGATGGTTGGCTACAAGTCATGGGTAAAGGCAGTGTCACAATTGTTGATCCCACAGAACTTACCCACACCAATGAACCCAACGTTAGTGCTAACGAACCCTTAACCGTACATAATTTACGACTACATATCCTCAGTTACGGAGATCGCTTCCATCTTTACCAACGTACTGTTTTACCTGCTGTGCATCGCATCTCTAGCTGATGGTATAGAGTATCTCAGATGACAATGATTTGACCGCGCTTTGATTTCTTCTAGATTTAGATAAATACTATCTAAGAAGAAGAAACTGGTTTAAATACACAGTTTAGCGGTCAATCTCAGTAAGAAACTAGAATTTTGGTTCCGAATCTCCATCTACCTATTCCCATGAGAATCCTCAAGATCCAAACCTTACGCGGCCCAAACTATTGGAGTATTCGACGGCACAAACTAATTGTTATGCGCCTCGACCTGGAAAACCTTGCTGAAACGCCCTCCAATGAAATACCTGGCTTTTATGAAGGATTAGTAGAGGCACTCCCAAGTTTGGAGGGTCACTATTGCTCCCCTGGCTGTCGTGGTGGGTTTCTAATGCGGGTGCGAGAAGGCACTATGATGGGTCATATAGTGGAACACGTAGCCTTGGAACTCCAGGAATTAGCTGGAATGCACGTAGGTTTTGGTCGCACCCGTGAAACTGCTACATCTGGAATTTACCAGATAGTGCTTGAGTACCTAAACGAAGAAGCGGGTCGCTACGCAGCCAGAGCAGCAGTCAGGCTATGTCAAAGTATTATTGACCGTAATCGTTATCCCAAAGCCGAACTAGAGCAAGACGTTCAAGACCTCAAAGATTTTTGGCGTGATGCTTCCCTGGGACCTTCAACAGAAGCGATTATCAAAGAAGCCGAAAAGAAAGGTATTCCTTGGATGCCTTTACCAGCTAGATTCTTAATTCAATTGGGCTATGGTATCCATCAAAAACGGATTCAGGCCACAATGACCAATAACACAGGCATTCTTGGTGTCGAACTAGCTGGTGACAAAGAAGCAACTAAACGGATTCTTGATGCCAACGGTGTCCCAGTTCCGAGAGGGACAGTCATCAATTTCTTTGACGACTTGGAAGAAGCCGTTGAATATGTTGGTGGTTATCCTATTGTGATTAAACCCTCAGATGGTAATCATGGCCGGGGTATCACCATTGATATCCGCAACTGGGAAGACGCAGAAGCCGCTTATGAAATGGCTAGACAGGTTTCTCGTTCAGTTATCGTGGAAAGATATTATGCGGGACGAGATCATCGGGTATTGGTAGTTAATGGCAAGGTAGTTGCTGTAGCGGAGAGAATCCCCGCCCATGTCGTGGGTAATGGCAAATCTACGATTACAGAACTAATTGAAGAAACAAACCAAGATCCCAATCGCGGTGAAGGTCATGATAATATCCTCACGAAGATTGAACTAGACCGTACCAGCTATCAACTGCTAGATAGACAAGGGTACACCATCAATAGTGTGCCACCCCAGGGAGCAATTTGTTATCTGCGGGCCACAGCCAACTTGAGTACAGGTGGTAGTGCTGTAGATCGCACAGACGAAATTCACCCGGAAAACATTTGGTTGGCACAACGGGTAGTGAGAATAATTGGGTTAGATATTGCTGGTATAGATATTGTAACTTCCGATATTAGCCGTCCTCTACGAGAAGTAGATGCGGTAATTGTCGAAGTCAATGCTGCCCCTGGGTTCCGAATGCACGTCGCCCCCAGCATTGGTATCCCCCGCAATGTGGCTGGTGCGGTCATGGATATGTTGTTCCCCAATGAACAATCTAGCCGAATTCCGCTGCTCTCGATTACAGGTACAAACGGCAAAACCACCACTACCCGCTTGTTAGCACATATATATAAACAAACAGGTAAAGTCGTCGGTTATACAACTACAGATGGTACTTATATCGGTGATTTCTTAGTAGAATCAGGAGATAATACTGGACCCCAAAGCGCCCATGTCATCCTCCAAGATCCGACTGTAGAAGTAGCGGTATTGGAATCCGCTCGCGGTGGTATTCTGCGCTCTGGGTTGGGTTTTGAAAATGCTAATGTGGGTGTGGTATTAAATGTATCTGCTGACCATTTAGGCATTGGGGATATAGATACCATTGAGCAATTAGCCCATCTTAAAAGCGTCGTCGCTGAAGCTGTCTTCCCTGATGGTTATGCCGTTCTCAATGCCGATGATCATCGTGTTGCGGCTATGGCAGAGAAAACTAAGGCCAATATTGCCTACTTCACCATGAATCCCGATTCGGAACTGGTACGGAAACATATCCAAAAGGGTGGAGTGGCCGCAGTTTATGAACATGGTTATCTATCAATTGTCAAAGGTGATTGGACACACCGCATCGAAAGAGCAGAAAATATTCCCTTGACAATGGGTGCAAGAGCGCCATTTATGATTGCTAATGCTTTAGCAGCTAGTTTGGCAGCATTTGTCCAGGATGTGACCATTGAGCAAATTCGCGCTGGTTTAAGAGGCTTTCGGGCTTCCGTGAGTCAAACCCCAGGACGCATGAATTTGTTTAACTTGGGTAAATACCATGCTTTGGTAGATTATGCCCACAATGCGGCTAGTTATGAGGCTTTGGGTTCATTTGTTCGCAATTGGACAACGGGACAACGCATTGGTGTAGTTGGTGGTCCTGGCGATCGCCGTGATGAAGACTTTGTTAACCTGGGTAAGTTATCAGCAGATATCTTTGACTACATTATTGTTAAAGAAGATGATGATACCAGAGGCAGACCGCGAGGTTCGGCTTCAGATTTGATTATTCAAGGTATTACCCAGATTAAGCCTAATTACCGCTTTGAATCAATTCTGGATGAAAGCACAGCTATTAACAAAGCCTTAGATATGGCTCCTGATGGTAGTTTGGTGGTAATTTTGCCAGAAAGCGTCAATAGGGCTATTAAGTTAATTAAGGTGCGCGGTGTCCAGGAAGAAATACAGCCACAGCACTCAAATAACAACGATTCCCAAAATGGGATAGCACCTTCTTCTGTCGCTAATACGCTGATTTAGGAGATTATCCCTTGTTTGTAAATTGCCCTCAGACTAATTCATAATTTAAGTCTGGGGGTTAATTTTATCGTGATTAAGCTGTTAAGCAGCTAAATTTAATATTTTGTTTGCAGCCTAGAGTCCTTTTAGTAAGGCTTTTTAGCCCGCCTCAAACCAAATGTATAATATACCATATATCATACCCCCACCAGCAGCCCAAAAAGGCAGAGAAAACAAGGCAAAGAATATATTTATAGGAAAAGGCCCAGAAAGAGCGCCATGAGTCCAAAACAAAACAAATGAATTCCAAGCTATGGCAAATGGAATCAGAACTATGATGATTGGGTGGAATCCCAACGCAGGAATAATAATTTTTAAAGATTCTTCATTTTTTGTGAGTTGAATTTTACTACCTGCTGGTTTCCCAACAGGTAAAGCTATGATCTCACTGTATTCTGGATTTTCTAAAGCGGTGAGTGCGACAGTTGCACTAGAAAACCGCTTTTCTAAACTAGGTTCTGTGATTTGCTGCAACCACTTAACAAAACTGGGACTAATATTAGCAAATTGCTGAAATTGAATGCGAAAATCCTTTTGTGGTAAATCCGCTGGGTTAGTCCCTGTCACCAAATAAATCAGAGTTGCACCTAAACTATAAAGGTCAGAAGCGGGGACGGTACGCCCTCCAAACTGTTCCTGTGGCATATAACCATAAGTGCCAACAACAGTTCTTGTCCCTGCTTCTGCGGCTAAAACGGTTTGGACTGAACCAAAATCTATTAAATAAACTAAACCGACACTATTACCAGAGCGCTCTCCTAATAAAATATTGCTAGGCTTAATATCACGGTGGACAACTGGTGGATTTAACTCATGTAAATATATAAGAATTTCTAAAACCGCTTTGGCAATTTCTTGGACTTCAATTTGTGTAAATTTCCTCCCCGCTTGTAAATATTGTTCTAGAGTTTGGGCTGGAATATAAGTCTGAACAAGGGCAAAACCTTTATATGTAGAGGAATTGATCTCAAAATAGTCTAAGTAAGCAGGAATATGGGGATGTGATAAAGATTTTAATGTTTGAGCTTCTCTCTCAAATAATTTGAGATCATCCCATTCAAAATCACTACTAAAAGCAAGTAACTTGACAATTACCGATTTTCCAGTTACTAAATCAGTAGCTAAGAAAGTCCTTCGGCCGGCTTTTTTGCCTAGCTGTTGTTGAACTTCATAGCGATTAGCTAATATTTCCCTATTCATCATCATTGCGGTTTGCTGGTGTCACTTATTATCAGTATAACTACCAGAATTATCGTCCCCATTTCCAATTGTTAAATTTTAATTGTTAATTTTTAATTGCTTATGCCTTCCCCACTTTGGCCTTACATTACCCCAGGTATTCCCGACGAGTTATTTGAGAATTTACCAGGTATTCCCCTAAGTCAGCGAGAATTAAGATTGCTGATGATTTCCCAACTGCGACTAGAAGCCAATTCGGTATTGTGGGATATTGGCGCGGGAACAGGTACAATTCCTATAGAGGTGAGCTTATTGTGTCCCCAAGGACGAGTGATTGCTATCGAAAGAGATGAGGATGTTGCTAACTTAATTAGACGCAACTGTGATCGCTTTGAAGTTAAAAACGTCGAAGTCATTGAAGGTAGCGCCCCAGAATGCTTAGACCAAATCAAGTTACGACCTAATCGCATCTGTATTGAAGGTGGAAAAGCCATACAGGAAATTGTCCAAGCTGCGTGGCAATATTTACCAACATCTGGCCGAGTGGTCGCCACTGCTGCTAGTCTAGAAAGTCTGTATGCTATTTCTCAAAGCTTTTCTGAGTTGAGAGTTAGGAATATTGAAGTTGTCCAGTCAGCGGTTAATCGCTTAGAAACACGGGGCTATTCTCAAACCTTTGTAGCAGCCGATCCTATATTCATTCTCAGTGGTGAGAAACTAGATTAAATTCTTTCGGTTTTGGGTTGCATCCAAAATCCAAAATCTAAAATCCCAAATACTATCCTATGCCCTGGCCTCGAATTATTAGTGGAATTATTGCGATTATCATGGCGCTATCTGCCACCCTATTAGGGGGTTGGTACTTTACAATAGCGATCGCTATTGTCGTATTTTTAGGTCAGCAAGAATATTTTAATTTGGTGCGCTCTAGAGGCATCACACCATCGGTAAAAACTACTATGTTTGTCAGTCAAATTTTACTGGCAATTTGTACCCTCGATGGTAGTTTGGCTGATGCCGTGATGCCAGTAGCCGGTACACTTATCTGTTTTTACCTGCTGTTTCAACCCAAATTAGCCACCATTGCGGATATTTCTGCTTCTATTATGGGTTTGTTTTATGTAGGTTACTTACCAAGTTACTGGGTGCGGTTACGGGGAATAAATCATGCTATGAGCAGTAATTTGCCTTTAGGTGGTTATTGGCCATCTAATTGGCAAGATATTGGACAAGGTAATTTTAATTCTTTGCCAGCAGGTTTAACGGCTACTATTCTCACATTCTTGTGTATTTGGGCTGCTGATATTGGGGCTTATATTATTGGTAAATTCTTCGGTAAAACTCGCTTATCGGATATTAGTCCCAAGAAAACTGTGGAAGGTGCAGTTTTCGGGATTACTGCCAGTGTAGCTGTTGCCATCACAGGAGCTTACTTTCTTCATTTTCCTGACTGGTTAATCACTGGGAGCACATTGGGTTTGATTATTGGTATTGCTAGTTTATTAGGTGATTTAACAGAATCCTTACTTAAACGTGACGCAGGGGTGAAAGATTCAGGACAATTAATACCGGGACATGGTGGGATTTTAGATCGCACCGATAGTTATATTTTTACTGCTCCTTTAGTGTATTATTTTTTTACATTGCTTTTACCTCTCTTAGAAAAAACACCGTAAAAGAAAATAGGATTAAGATATAATTCCCAGTTGCCAATGTTGATCAAAATAGTCCTATAATTTAAATTAAATTCAAAGAATATTGAGTTTTGATTTTTTATAGTTATGGGTTAACGTTAATACGTCCATAACAACTCAGTTGTTCTGATATCAAAGAAATTTCGGCGATATCAACATCTGTTCCCATATTGATAATATAAGGAGAATTCCTTTCTAAAAGCGTCCCTTGATGGTTCTTGATCTGAACTTGTGTTAATTGCAGTTCTTGACCATTGATTAATTCTAAGCCTAAATAAATATTGAAGAATGCCCCTTCAGGGTCAGAAGTTGGGATACCATGCAGTATCAGTAGCTGATTGTCAAGGGTGATTTTTCGCCAAGTAATGGACTTGGAATTTAGGCTGTATTCTGCTAATAGTGTAACGAGTAGATCGTTTACAGCAGTCAATAATAATGGCGATGAAAGGGAGTTATTAAGATCCTGTTCGGCTATTATCAGTTTGCCGATCACAGGAACTACTTCTAATAATTGCAGCGGTTGTCCTTTCAATATTGAGGCAACATTGAGCTTGATATTTTCTGCCCGGAGTTCGATTTGCGTAACATGAAGACCTTGATACACTAAGTGACTAGCAGAAATGGATACCCCTGGAATACGACCGGAAAGAAGTTGGCGATCACTTGCTTTAATCTGTACCTCTAAATGAGATACTTGAGTTAATTGGCTTCTTAACCATAGCTTGATCGCTGATGTTAAAACTTTTGTAATGATCCTGACTTTTCTGTTATCTGTATTTGAGGAACTTGGTTCTATCATTTTCCGACGATTCTATCAATGTAAATATGCTCAGTTATTGAGTATCTTAAACAGTTCTTAACTTTAGCACGGAAGTTTGTTAACAACAAAGTGCCAAGATTAGTTGTATAAAAGTATTCAGCGAAAAATTAACAATTTAGACATGGAGGCACGGTTACAAAAGATATTAGCTCAATGGGGTATTGCCTCACGTCGTGAAGCTGAAGAAATGATTAGGCAATCACGGGTGTGTGTTAATGGGATATTGGCACATTTAGGACAAAAAGTCGATCCCCACCAGGACAAAATCTCCATTGATGGTAAACCTGTGTTATCAGAACAGCGTCCATCGTTAATGTATTTATTATTGCATAAGCCAGTAGGAGTTGTATCCACTTGCCATGATCCCCAAGGAAGACCAACAGTTTTGGATCTGCTACCCTCAGAATTAAGCACAGGATTGGGTATTCACCCTGTAGGCCGTTTAGATGTAGACTCTACAGGAGCATTAATCTTAACAAATGATGGGGAATTGACTTATGCACTTACCCATCCAAGTCATAGTATTTCTAAGACTTATCGTGTAGTGGTTGAAGGAAATCCTCCAGCAACAGTTCTCAAAACCTGGAGTCAGGGTATAGTTTTGGAAGGAAAAATCACCAGACCGGCTCAGGTGCGTTTAATTGAAAATTACATTGATCGAAGCTGTTTAGAAATCATCTTACAGGAGGGAAGAAATCGGCAAATCCGCCGTGTAGCGCAACAACTAGGATATCCAGTCATCAAGCTACATCGTACGGCTATTGGTTCAATTCAATTAAAAACGTCAATAACACCATTTTTGCCAGTCGGCAAATATCGTTATCTCACTAAAGATGAGATGAGTTTTTTACATAAACAGATAAGTCCCACACCTATTAAGACAAAGCTGAGTTAAGGAGTAAAGGTAAAGCATGAAATGGTTCTCAAAGAAGGAAGAACAGCCAATCCAACCTTCTATCCAGGAACACCAAGCCCAAAAGTTGGCACTACTTGGCACTCAACTAGCTTCACTACGGCAGGAAAAGAATTTAACTCTTGACGAGTTAGTTCAACTAACCAGAATTCCTCGACGACTTTTGCAAGCGATTGAAGAAGGTAACTTAACTGACTTACCAGAACCAATTTATATTCAAGGCTTAATTAGACAGTTTGCAGACGCTTTAGGAATTCAAGGAGGTGAATTTGCCAGTCACTTTCCCATTGGTCCACAATCAGTAGGTTTTCAATCTCCTGGGAAAGTCCAAAGCATTCCTCAATTACGTCCGGTTCATCTTTACCTGCTTTACATTTTTCTGGTTTTCTGTTCTGTTAATGGTTTATCGCAGTTATTGAATAATGCTACATTGCAGGCAAATAACAGCAAATTTCAACCCAGCACGGAAGCGCAGTTATCTAAACAAGAACCAAGTAATAAAGTATTAGTCAGCAGTAAAAAGATTAATTCTGTACAAGTGGGTGTTACCTTAAAAGCCTCATCTTGGATTAGTGTGGTTGCAGATGGCAAAATAGCCTTTGAGGGAGTTTTGCCAGAAGGTTCTAGTCGCACATGGAAAGCCACTCAGCAACTAACAGTAAAGACTGATAATGCTGGTGGTGTGTTAATGAGCGTAAATCAGCAGACAGCCAAGGAAATGGGAGAACTTGGGAAAACTCAAGAAATCCAGATTGCTGCCAAACTGAATTAAATAAAAAATCATTAGATTTTGGATTTTGGCTTACTGTCATATCCGACTGATTTTGCCAAAAAATGGAGGTTTAGGTAAACTAAGCCAACCTCGAAATAAATGGACAAAACATCAGGTGTTGAGTGTGGATTAAGCCAAAATTGCCAATCTCAAATCCAGAATTGTCTGATTTATTCCTGTCTAGGAGCGCGTCCATAACGGAAAGTGAGAGTTTTTAAGCGATCGCTTAATTCTTGCGTTAATACACCTGATTGGTAACGCCATTCCCAATTTCCTTCCGCTGTACTGGGAAAATTCATGCGGGCATCAGTTCCCAAACCTAATACATCCTGCAAAGGCATAATCGCCTGATTGGCGATAGAACTTAAAGCTAATCTAATTAAATCCCAGTGTATACCATCAGGACTGATACAACCCAAATACAACAATAAATTTTGCTTTTCGTAATCATTCGCAGCATTAAACCAGCCTAGAGTTGTATCATTGTCGTGAGTACCAGTATAAACTACGGCATTACGAGTGTAGTTAAATGGTAAAAATGGATTACCGGGATCAGAACCAAAAGCAAACTGCAATACCTTCATTCCGGGAAACTCAAACTGATCTCGCAGTGCTTCCACTTCTGGGGTAATGATCCCCAAATCCTCCGCCAAAACAGGTAACTTACCTAAATTCTTTCTAATAGTCTCAAACAAGGCTAAACCAGGGGCTTCTACCCATTCGCCATTCATAGCAGTTGTTTCTCCCTGGGGTACAGCCCAATAAGCCTCAAAACCCCGGAAATGATCAATGCGAATTATATCCACATAATCCAGCATCGCCTCAAAGCGTAATATCCACCATTTAAAGTCTTGTTTTTGTAATTCTTCCCAGTTATAAACCGGATTTCCCCATAATTGACCAGTGGAGCTAAAGTAATCCGGTGGAACTCCCGCCATTAAAGCCGCTGCTCCCGTTTCCTCATCTAAAGCAAAAATCTCAGGATTCGCCCACACATCAGCACTATCATGGGCTACATAAATGGGGATATCACCAATAATATCTATACCGTTCTTATTAGCATATTTTTTCAGTTCTGACCACTGCCGGAAGAACTCATATTGGACAAACTTGTAATAAAAAATCTCCTCTTTTAACTCTTGTGTAATTTTTGCTAAAGCTGCTGGTTCACGCTTTGCTAATTCCGGTTGCCAATTATGCCAACCTTTACCATTTTGGGTATCTTTAATCGCCATAAATAGGGCATAATTATTTAACCAATAGCCTTTATCAGCACAAAACTTAGCAAAAGCTTGTTTTTGAGTCGAATTTGCTTTGGTTTTAAAATCCTCACAAGCTTTAATCAGTAGATTGACCTTAATAGGGATAACTTCGTTAAAATCTACTTTATTTACCGAAAAATCTGGTAAATCAGCCAAATCTTCCGGAATTAACAAACCCTCATCTAGCAACTTGTCGGGACTAATCAAAAAGTAATTTCCCGCCATTGCGGAGTAGCACATATAGGGGGAATTACCATAACCAGTTGGTCCTAGAGGTAAAACTTGCCAATATTGCTGATGACTATTTTTGAGAAAATCAATAAACCGATAAGCTTCCAAACCCAAATCTCCAATACCAAAACGACTGGGGAAGGAACTGGGATGCAGTAAAATACCACTTGATCTAGGAAAAGGCATATTTAACCTGAAATATAGAAAAACGTAATTGCTTATAAGCCACGCATCGAATTTATCATGGCATAGTCAGTCTTCAGTGTTCTGATTCGTGAAGAAATGAGAAGATAAATCAAGATAATAATTAACAAATATGACTTACAGAAACCCTGCACCCACCGTTGATATCATTATTGAATTAATTGATAGACCTCATCGCCCTATTATCCTGATTGAAAGACATAATGAACCTTTAGGTTGGGCGTTACCCGGCGGTTTTGTTGATTATGGTGAATCGGTAGAAAAGGCAGCAATTAGGGAAGCAGAGGAAGAAATAGGTTTAAAAGTAGAGTTAATCGAACAGTTATTAGTTTATTCTGATCCCAATCGTGATCCTCGTAAACATACGATTAGTATTGTATTTTTAGCAACAGCTACAGGTGAACCTTTGGCGGGTGATGATGCTAAGAATGTGGGTATTTTCGAGCCTTGGTGTATTCCTGGTAATTTGTGTTTTGACCATGACCGGATTTTGCGAGATTATTGGCAATATCGGCATTATGGGATTCGTCCGAGGTTGGGATAAGAGAAATGAACCACGTTCGCGCAGCGTCCCGGAGGGATATAGAAGCGAAGAACACGAAGGAAGAGAGGAAGAGGGAAGAAATATGTAGGGGTAAAGCACAATGCTAAACCCAAGCTGTTCAACTTCCTGACTGTCTCAACAGATAGTCTAAAACTCGGTCAATTCGTTCCAATGCTGCATTAGTTGTCAGTTGATACTCCTGAAACTGTGATTTCTGCTCTTCATAGTTTCGATCAAGTTTTAACATTAATGCTTCTAATCTTTCGGTTCTTGCCTTTGTTTCTTCTATCTCACCACCTGCTTTGTTAAATAGGCGCTGAGTATGAAAGATAAATTCATCAACTCGGCTTGATAATTGGTCAACTCGCATTCCTAACTGGTCAAGTTGTGTCTGAGTGCGGTCTTGTTTTGTACCCAACTCATCCAGCATGATTTGCGTACGGTCTTGTTTTGTACCCAACTCATCCAGCATGATTTGCGTACGGTCTTGTTTTGCACCTAACCCATCCAGCATGATTTGAGTGCGATCTTGTTTTATACCTAAATCATCCAGCATGATTTGGGTACGGTCTTGTTTTATACCCAAATCATCAATCCGCCGATTCGCTGACTCAGCATAGGTAGCGGCTGAAATTAGTAGTTGACGAATGGTAGCAAATTCAGTTTCTACTCGGTCAAGTCTTTGTTCTGTAGTCATGTTAGTTCTTTTTGTTTTTGGTGTTGACGCTTCGCTATGGCATCACTGACAAGTATTTTTATCATTTGGCTCATCGAGCGTTTTTCGTTTTTCGCTGCTGTTGATATTTCTGCATAAAGCTTTAAATCGTCTTCATCAGTGAAATATATGTTTAGTCTTTTTCCTTCAGGCATAATGGCAATGCTTAGTATTTCTATGCTTTCATTTTCTCTTGATTTTCCTCTTTTTGTCATACAGTGTTAGATAGTGCTATTGTAACACTATAATTAGTCATTAGGGAATATTGCCATCAATACCTGTACTTTAGTGTCAAGCATTGTTTTATACTATTACAATAGTATTCAATGGTGCATGATGGACGCTGAAGAACTTTTAGAGAAATACGCCGCTGGGGAACGGAATTTTCATACTTTAAATCTAAGAGGGATAGACCTTAAAGGTGCAAATCTGAGTGGAATAGACTTCACAAGTGCAGATTTGTCGGGTGCATATTTGAATGATGCTAACTTGAGTAAAGCAAATCTTAAAAACGTAAACCTAACAAGGGCATCTTTAACAAACACTAATTTGAGTGAGTTAGTGAATGGTTATAGTTTAAATTTGACTTGGGCTGACTTGAGTGGTGCTAATTTGGGGAAAGCACACCTAGATAATGCAAATTTTAATAATGCTAATTTGGATAATGCTAACTTGAGAGATGCTACTTTACAGTCTGCTAATTTCACTGAAGCTTCTTTGATAGATGCAAACTTAGCCAGAACTAATCTCAATTCTGTTAATTTTACTAATGCTAACTTGACTGATTGTAATTTGAGTCAAGCAAAATTAAATAATGTGATACTCAAAAATACCAATTTCCAACGAGCAAAAATTCGGGGTGTTAATCTATTACAAAAAGATTTATCTGGTATAAATTTTGCTGAAGCTGATTTGGGTGCAGCAAACCTCAATAGTGTAAATTTCCGAAAAGCCAATTTACAAGGAACAAATTTAGAAAGAGCAGAATTGCAAAAAACCGATTTAATGAAAGCAAATCTGGACAATGCAAATCTAAAAAGAGCAGATTTAACCGGCGCGAATATTTACGGTGCAACCTTTAAAAATGCTGACCTCACAGGTGCGATAATGCCAGATGGAGAAGTTTACCAAACATCTACAGATTTAGAATTCGGTAAACCAGAAACACCATTAGCAAAAGAGCCAAAAGAGATAAATATTATGACTCGTAAAGTAATCCGTACCGATAAAGCACCTGCACCAGTTGGCCCCTACAATCAAGCAATTCTCGCTTCTGGACAAATGTTGTTTGTAGCTGGACAAATTGCCATAGATCCGCGTTTGGGTGATGTTGTCTACACCGAAGATGTAGTTAAACAAACTGAACAGGTGATGAGAAATATTGAAGCTATCTTAACAGAAGCAGGGGCTACATTTGCCGATGTGGTGAAAACAGGTGTATTTTTAGCTGATATGAATGATTTCGCTGCTGTTAATGCGGTTTATGCAAAATATTTTTCCGAAGATACAGCCCCAGCGCGTGCTTGTGTTGAGGTTTCCCGTTTACCTAAAAATGTGTTGGTAGAAATTGACTGTATTGCTGTTATTGGTGGTTAATTATACGGTGGGTAATGCCCACCCTTAGAGATATTGCTACATCCCGCAGCTATTACCCAGGCGTGTCCTCCTGAGTCGGACACACCTTCAAGGGTTTTCGGCATTTTCCTGGTAAAACTGACTAAAATTGCCGATTAGCCAGCCAAACTCTCAAGACTGAGAGGAACCATGTCACCATTCCTAGTCAGTCCTAATAACATTGACTGTTGCGGTTCAATTAATTTACCTGTGAGGACACAACGCTCTTCTTGTTGCGCCACAGCAGCAATACTAGCGCGAATATCAGATTTAGAAAAACGGGGTTTCCACTCACCTGATTTTTGCTGGACATAATTCCAGAGAATATCTCGAATTAGAGATTGATATCCCTGATTGCCAGCGATATCTTTAAGTTTCTCCTTTAATTCCCGTTCGAGACGAATACTGGTAACTTCCATATCAGTTGTTGGGGTGCGTGTAATGGTCTGCATGATTTTTTCTCCTTATAGGTATAGACAGGATAGTAATACAAGTGTAGTATGTTTAAAGGAATGTTCAATAGGTGAAATTTTCTGTGAAATCCATTTATCCCATCTCTACTTCTTCACAAGCTACCAAATGCCTCGGCAGTTGGGAATTTGCTGCTGCGGACGTGGAGTATTTATTTATGGGCGAGGATAGCCAACATCAAGGGCAAAAAACAAAAGGCAATTATGATTTTAAATATCCCAGCATAAATTTGCCCAATAGAAACCC
This sequence comes from Anabaena sp. UHCC 0187, assembly GCF_009712035.1. Lineage (GTDB taxonomy): Bacteria > Cyanobacteriota > Cyanobacteriia > Cyanobacteriales > Nostocaceae > Dolichospermum. The sequence goes on from NZ_VILB01000013.1 coordinate 616,248, forward strand.
AAAAATAGAGAACAAACGCGGGAGGTACAAGTAAAAAAATGCTGTACCAAAATAAGACGAAAAACCATCAGGTCAATTGTTAACCCCCGCCACGTCTAAGACAGAAGCGGGGGTTTTTTTATAAGGAGTCAGGCTGTGACAAGCGCAATCCAAGTATTAGAGCAATCTGTGGTCGTGTTTTCCCAGAATTACTTGCCACTGTGTCGGGTAAATATCAAGCGGGCGATAGTGTTGCTAGTCAGCAATAAAGCCGAACCATTGGAATTTTCTACAGAAGGCGGTTGGTTGATTCACTCATCTAGATTTGTCCTATCTGTACCTAAACACATCCGCTTAAAAATTACTGCTACAGAACGGATGTGGAGAGTTCCGCCGGTGAATCGTCGAGAGGTTTTGCGACGAGATCATAGCAGTTGTCAATATTGCGGCACTAACAAACATCTCACCCTAGATCATGTCATCCCCCGATCTAAAGGCGGCCGACATACTTGGGATAACGTAGTCATAGCTTGCGAAAAATGTAACTCTCGTAAAGGCGATAAAACACCCGCTGAAGCTGGGATGTCCTTGCGGAAATTACCTAAAGCACCTGTTCACCCCACCGTGACATTTGCAGAAAAGTTTTGGATTGATATGCAAGCAAACCTGGAATAACAGGAGAGCAAGAGGAATGCTGAAATTAACTTACACCGAAAACTGTTTTTATTTAGAGTGTCTCACTCAATCTCTCGAAGAATGGGTAGCGCAAAGAGTGATTTTGGCACTGCGTGTCAGTCAAACTTTGCGTGTTGAACCCACCACAGCTTCCTTTTTGCTACCTCTTGATTTGCCGGGAGTAGAAAGACTGAAGACGGAAGTAAATCGCCATGATAGTGAAATCATGGGCTTATGTAACTGTGATGCTGAATACTTAGAAGTTACCCTAGATGGTTCTTGGTTATGTGATGGTAATAATGATGCTGTAGGTGTTTTTGTCACAACTATGAGCTATAGTGCCGAATTTTTTTTGTATAAACTTTGGCAAGAGGCTCAAGTCTGTGCTTCCGTCGTCAGTGAGTAAAATCATGGCATTTCTAGGAGTTCAGGAACTGTAACAAATCGGTAGCCTTGCTGTTTGAGTCCGTTGATGATTTCTGGCAAGGCTTTTACCGTTCTGTAGCGATTCCCACCACCATCGTGCATTAACACAATTGCCCCTGGTTTAGCATCTCTGAGAACATTCTTCACAAATACTTGATATTTTGCACGAGGATCGGTGTCTGCTGAAGTCACTGACCACATGACAACGGAGTTTTTTTGGCTTTTAGCATAAGCGGCTAATCCATTGTTTAAATAGCCTCCTGGGGGACGGAAAAAAGATGTTTTTACACCTGTAGTTTTATAAATCAGGTCATTTGTGCGCTCAATTTCACTTTTAGCCGTGGCTTCATCCATCTTTCGATACCAATGATGCCAAGTATGATTACCAATAGCGTGGCCTTCGGCTACAACTCGTTTAGCAATTTCGGGATTTTCTTGTAAGGAACTTCCTACCCAAAAGAATGTGGCTTTTACATCATTTTGTTTGAGGATATCTAACATTTCTAAAGTTGTTTTTGGCCAAGGACCATCATCAATAGTTAAAGCAATTACTTTCTCTGTTTTGCTGGGTTCGGCTTTATAAATGGTTTTTGCCTGATATTTAGCAGGAACGGTAAAAGTGAGGTTTTCAACCTTAGCAGATTCCTGGGATTTTTGCTGAATTTGATTGTTAGGAGTAGCAACTTTTAAAGCTTGGCTATTCGTTTTTAATTGGGGGTTAATTTCGCTGGTGTTACAAGCAGTCAGAGAGAATAGTATTGTGGCAATACTAATTATTTTGATTGTTTTATTGGGGTAGTTAGTAGAAATAGAACTGTAATTTTGGGGCATAAGTTTTATCTATGATAGATATATGTTCTAATTTTATTTTACTCTCTCTGGAAGTCATGGAACAGGGTTAGGTTTATTCATAAAATAATAACCGTTGTCGCAAATTCCCCAAACACATCTGCTAATTCTAATTTATCTCCCTCAATGGGAGTGATCATAGGTTCAATTTCTGCTATCTTAGCTTCATAACTTTTCCCATTTGAAGGATTGGAATTAGATCAATTATGAATTCAAACAATAATACAAGAATTGGCGGTATATATGAAGTGTGCATTGGTGTCACAAATGCTATTTCCGCAATTCAATATTGGCAGCAATTTGGCTATCGGATTGGAGAAATAGGAGAATTAACCGCAACAACAGCTTATCAATTATATCGGGTAAATTCATCTTTACAGACTATTCGACTTGATCATCAAAATGCAGATCATGGATTAATTAGGTTAATGATTTGGCAAAATCCCACATCTCAGGGTTTAGGTATTAGTTCTATGAAAGTAAAAGGTAATCGTTGGGCTACTACCTTAACTGCTGATATATTAGGTATTTTAAATCATGCAGAAGCAGCAAAATCAATTGGTGAAATTATTCATTATACTCAACCTAACTGGGAAATAATTTACAACAAAGATCAAAAAACTCGTCCTTTTGTAGAACCTTTAGTAGGAGTGCGAGAAATGCTATTACTCCAACCATTAACTCGGCAAGTTTTATTTCAACGCTTTGGTTATCATGTTCCTGATTATGGACATATTAATCATCATGCACCTTTCCAAACCAGTCAGTTTACCCATATGGGTATAGTTGTTCAAGATGACAGTAAAGAAATTCTCAAATTCTATGAAGAAACTTTAGGTTTATTGCGTGTGCGTGATGATGTCGAAACTACTTATGAATCATCTTTAGCAGCAAGAGAAATTTTTGAACTTAACCCAGGAGAAAATTTTATACTTACTGCTTTTGATCATCCTCGTTCTTCTCCAACTGACTTTATGGCAGCGCAAAGTGGTAGACTTTATATTATTCGGTTTCCAGAAAATATTACCTTAAAATCGCGCTTTGCAGATGCCCAACCGGGAAGTTTAGGAATGTGCCTTTATACTTACCGAGTGCAGGGAATAGAGACTTATTGGCAACGAGTGAGGGAAAGTGCAGCAACAGGAATTACAGAAATTGTTAATAATGAGTTTGCGGAAATGAGTTTTTCTTTTGTTGCACCAGATGGTTATTTTTGGAATATAGTGGAAAGTAAGTAAATAATTACAAAGTTCAAGATTTTTAGTATTTAAGGAGATATAGCATGATAGCCCAAACCAAATTAGTAGATGTTCAACAATGGATTAAAACTCGTGCTTCTCTAGATGCCAACGAGTCTAATTTTCTGAGTTGGACAGGTAATATTTATAGTTTTATTCCTGGAGAAAAACGACAATTATTATTTAAAATTGTGGGTATGAGTGTGAGTCGGTGTATTTCCACCGGTGAAGATAGTTGGGATTTTACTTCTAGAGAATTAACTTATTACCTCAACCCAGAAACCAATGAGATTGTCCATAAATGGGAGAACCCTTGGACACAGGAAATAGTCACCGTTATGCACGTTGCTAATAGTCCCGTTCAAGGTCAATTCAAAGGCAAATTACCTGTACAAATAGAAGGAGAAAAAACTAATTTTATCTTTGATATTTTTCCTAATTATCCTAATCCTTTAGCTGAAAATCCTGAATTTACTGATTATTGCCCAAGGGGAATTTACCAAGCAGCAGAATTATTTAAAATCTCTGTTTCCACGGCAGATTTAGAGAATTCAGAATTAAATTCAGTTACACAATTAAGCCTATCCTGGGATAGAATTGGTCAATGGTTGCCCTGGATGAAAATGGGTGAGCATCCTGGTTATTTAATCTACAGTGCTACAGGTAAAAAAGTTAGCAGTTTAGCAAAATTGCACCCAATTTTACAACAGGAAATAAATACCCGCGTTCCCTTATATAAAGTAGCACCAAAAAGTTATGTTGAGGGGGAAGATATGACATCTTGGCTTTATTTTCAAAAGCATTTTTCCGCATATTTAGCTGGAGAAATATTCCCCATACCAGCGCCAGAAGAAGTTTGAATAGTTACAACTTTTGCATATTGTGACTAAGAGGATCAAAATTTCTAGGAAATTTGGTACTTTCATCATAATATGCACCATGTAAATTCGCTCCATATAACTTAGTATAATGCAGCGTAGCACCTCGAAGATTTGCTTCAGTGAGATTAACACCAGATAAATTTGCTCTAGTGAAATTTGCCCTGGCTAAATTCGCTCTACTCAAATCTGCTCCCCAGAGTTTAGCTTTAGCACAGTTAGCTTGACTTAAATCTGCTCCCCATAAATTAATTCCTGGTAAGTAGGCATTAATTAATTTAGCCTTGATTAATTTAGCAGAAACAAAATACCTTTCACCTGCAAGATAACGCCGTTTTAGTTCCTCAGTTTCCATATCTTATTAACCTGTTTGAGCAACAAAACCTCTATCTTCAGAATACTTCTTAAGTTGTTTGTTGGCGTTTTGTCACCGCAAAAATTTTTGTTTGTTAGCGTATTTAGTATTATTAAATACAAATATATTAATACTGCTTATGCAGGTATAACTATTTTACACATGAAAAACGCCTGAGTTTCTTTAACCCAAGCGTTTCCCCGTATAACTTTCTACCAATTCACTATTTCTGTGACATTTGAAACCCGCAACTCAAATAACAAAAAGTATAAGCAGTGCGAGGAAATTTGTAACAAATATACAGTGAAGTGGTATCACTCCTTGCATTTACCAAGGATATCTCTTTTAAAATCAAATGGCTAGTGTAGAGAGTGACACTTTCTTAACTGACACTACTTAAAAATAACTCATGACATATAGTAGCTAAAAAAACAGTGATAAATAAGTAAATAGCGCAGTTTTTTAGTATCAAAACGTTAGAGTTTGTTATGATACTGTCAATACTAAAGTAAAATTTTACTCATGTTTCCCTGGGCAAAAAAAAGCGGTTAAATGACAGCAGCTTCTAACATCCTGATTCGGCCATAATTAGCATCTATTTCTACTGATACACCTACAGGTATGGTAAATTTGTCTGAAATATGACCAATCATTGAACCATACCAAGCGGGAATTCCTAATGGTTTGATATGCTGTTGTAATACTTCTATTAATGTAAATGCAGGTTGATCATCAACTTTGCAATTTGTACATTGTCCAAAAATAAAACCCGAAATTTGATGAAGAATTCCTGCGTTTTTCAACTGGGTTAACATTCTGTCAATTCGATAAATATCTTCACCAATATCTTCGACAAATAAAATATTTTTGCGCCATGATGGTAGGTAGGATGAACCTATCATTGATGATAAAACTGATAAATTACCACCAATTAATTTTCCTTTTGCTGTTCCAGGAGTAATTACTTCTATTTTCCCTATGGGTGTGGCGTTATTTGCCATTGTGACTAATTCCCCATCAAAAAGGATAGTTTTGAGGTAATCTACTGTAAATTGATTCCAGGTTGATGTTGCTACTGCTCCATGAAAAGTAATTAATTGACTACGAGCATTAATAGCTAATAATAAGGAAGTGATATCACTGTAACCCATGATAATTTTGGGATTTTTACTAATTAGAGGATAATTAAGTAAAGGTAAAATTCGATTACAACCCCAACCTCCACGCATGGCAATAATAGCTTTTACCGATTGATCAGCAAACATGATATTAATATCTTGGGCGCGGTCGGCATCTTTTCCAGCTAAATAACCATAACGATCTAAAATATGTCTACCAGTCTTGATTTGTAAACCTAATTTTTGTAAAGCCTGTTTGGCATCTTCTATATCTTGGGTTTCAATGATACTAGCCGGGGAAATTAAGCCCACAGTATCGCCTATTTTTAGCCGTGATGGTTTGAGGTTACTTACTGAATTTTTGGCAATTACTGGGGGGATTTGGGTAGCTATAGTGGTTAGTCCCAATGTGGTGAGAAATTGACGACGGTTGATGTGCATAGGAAATGTATAATTAATAGTGTTTTATATGCCCTATAAAACGATAAATTAAAAAGTATAAAACTTACAAAAAACACTGATGCCACTAAAACGCTTTATTATTGAAATGGGAATGGGTGTAGACCAGCACGGACAAGAACCCACCGTAGCAGCAGCCAGAGCAGTGAGGAATGCGATCGCTCACAATGCCCTACTTGGTATTATGGAAGTAGCGGGGTTAAAAGATCCCAATGAGATGATTGTCGAGGTAAAAGTTGCAGTTCCTTACCCCGAACAAGTACGGGAAGCAGAAGTATTAGCTGTCCTTCCGTTTGGTCAAAAAACCCTCATATTAGAACCAGGAGGAATGGTAGTTGATGGTTTAGCAATTGCTTCTCTCAACGATAAAAATGATGAAATGTTGATAGCTGTAGCCGCAGTTACAGTTTTAGTGGAAACTGCATAATTAACCTGAAAATATTGATTTTCTCTGGATTTTCTGAGCTAGACTAGAGGTGGTGGGATCATCTCTGGTAGTAAGTTCTCTAAATTACACATCTACATAACTCCAGCGAAAATGTCTCAAGATCCTCACAAATCATCTCAAATCCAAGAAATAATTGGACTAAAAGCACAACACTTTGCTGACTTAATTAGAGCCGCACAATTAGTTTTTGATCCGACTGCGGGAGTGACCGGCAGAAATGTAAAAATTGATTGGGAAGATTTTGGTATTCCTCGGAATATAGAGGACAATCTCAGAATTATTGGTGAAGAGTTTCAATATGCTTCTCCCCATATTCCTGTTGATGTTATTTGGGGTAAGTTAACTACAGAAACTCGCATTTGGTTTCTAAAAAATAAAGATCAATTGTGGCAATTTGAAGAAATTTTACCTGCACTTGACGAAGATTAACGATTGCCAAAAATACTTTTTGAAAGTAGGATATATACATTTTATATCCTACTTATTTGTTAATATTTATTCGTTAGCTAATGGTTTACGGCACGCTAGGCGTTATCTCAATACTTATCGGTTAAGGAAATGTAGGTTGGGTTGAGCGACAGCGAAACCCAACAAAATCCTTGATAATGTTGGGTTTCGTTCCTCAACCCAACCTACCATACAATAAATTTTTAGGCTTAACCGAGCAGTATTGGGCGTTATCTAAGGCTGAAATACAGGTAATTAAAACATCTTCTTCTTTGCTATTTCTGCTGATAAGCTGAATACTTACAATTATTCATGAGAACATAAAGTTGATGAAAATTTTAGATTCCCAGGTTTTATTAGGTTTTTTATCTTTGATATTGGGGGTGACAACTCCGATTGTAACTAACTCTAGTATCGCTTTCGGAGAAAGTACACCAAAATATGCTCAGTCAATTAGTAATCAACAACCGATTGTTAATAAAACTGAATTTGGAGTCAGGATAATTAACTCAGAAGGTAAGGTCAATTTTTTCCCAACCACTACAGTTCCCTTAAAACAGGGTGATGCTTATGGTTGGAAAATTAAACTTGATAACTATCAAGGTAAAGTCAAATGGCGTGAAGTTTTAACTTTACCACAAGCTCCCGAAACTTGGACAACACAAGATAATAAGAATTTTTCTATATCAGCAGATGGAAAAACAGCAATTTCCAAGCGGATAGAAACACCTGTTAATGGTGTGATTGAAAATTTTTGGACTGTTTCTCCTGGAGATCCTTTGGGTAAACATCAAGTAAAAGTTTATATTGATGAACGTCTGATTGCTACTTTTGACTTTGAAATAGTACCGTTTTAAACAGAAGATTATTGGTTGGAATTTTTATGCAAAAAAACACCCCCCATTTCTGGAGGGCGTTTTTTTAATTAAGCTATTAACAAAGCTTTAATTATTAACCGTTGATTGCAGGAGCGCTCATTGCTACGGGAGCAACTTCACCAGCAGCCAAGTCTAGAGGGAAGTTGTGAGCGTTGCGCTCGTGCATTACTTCCATACCTAGGTTAGCGCGGTTGATTACATCAGCCCAAGTAGCAATTACGCGACCTTGAGAATCAATAATGGATTGGTTGAAGTTGAAACCGTTCAAGTTGAACGCCATTGTGCTTACGCCCAAAGCTGTAAACCAAATACCAATTACTGGCCATGCAGCGAGTAAGAAGTGTAGTTGACGGCTGTTGTTGAAAGAAGCGTATTGGAAAATCAAGCGACCGAAGTAGCCGTGGGCTGCAACGATGTTGTAGGTTTCTTCTTCTTGACCGAACTTGTAACCGTAGTTTTGAGATTCGGTTTCAGTTGTTTCCTTAACCAAGGAAGAAGTTACCAAAGAACCGTGCATTGCAGAGAACAAAGAACCACCGAATACACCAGCTACACCCAACATATGGAAGGGGTGCATCAAGATGTTGTGTTCAGCTTGGAACACGATCATGAAGTTGAATGTTCCGGAGATACCCAAAGGCATACCGTCAGAGAATGAACCTTGACCAATTGGGTAGATCAAGAATACTGCGGTTGCTGCTGCTAAAGGTGCAGAGAATGCTACGCAAATCCAAGGACGCATACCCAAGCGGTAAGACAATTCCCACTCACGGCCTAAGTAGCAAGCTACACCGATTAAGAAGTGGAAAACTACCAATTGGTAAGGGCCACCGTTGTACAACCACTCATCTAAGGAAGCTGCTTCCCAGATTGGGTAGAAGTGCAAACCGATAGCGTTGGAAGAAGGAACAACTGCACCAGAGATGATGTTGTTTCCGTAAATCAAAGAACCTGCAACTGGCTCACGGATACCGTCAATGTCAACGGGAGGCGCAGCAATGAAAGCGATGATGAAGCAGGTGGTAGCAGCTAACAGGGTAGGAATCATCAAAACACCGAACCAACCGATATAAATACGGTTGTCAGTGCTGGTGATCCACTCGCAAAAGCGATCCCATACGTTAGCGTTTGAACGCTGTTGTAAGGTTGTGGTCATTTTATGAGTGCTTTATTTTCTTATGATTTTGATAGGTTTTTTTGCCTACCTGCAAACCATGTTAGAGGATAAGTTTAAATTTGTAAAGATAATTAAAATTAGTATTGTTTATATCAGTTATATTTTTTTCTAATGTAATGATATTTACAAAGTTGTCTTTGCCGATTTAGGTTGGCTATCACCTAAAAATCAAAGTAGATATAGGGTAAGCTACCTTCAGGAGCTAGTAACCAAACTGCATAAAAGCATAAGGGGACAAAAACGACTTTAATTGGCCAGCTAAATTCTAATTTCAGCCCTCGTTTAAAAGTATACGAAATGCTCATGAGCAAAGCTATTCCTAGCAACAAATAAGAGAGTTGGTATTGACTTATATTTAAGGCTTCTACATAGACTTTTTCCGCAAATTGTTGATCACCCGCATGACCCCAAAGGTTTTGAATCACTAAAGTAGAGTCTTGGAAGTTGGGGAGACGAAACCAAATCCAAGAGGTAAAAACCATGATTTGTGTCAAAAGCCAAGCACAAATTATTCCTAGAGGATTTTGCCAAAATAGATTAAGAACTTGAAAGCGAGCGCTTAATACACCTGTAAGGCGATGAACTGCTAAAGCGATGCCATGCAATACACCCCAAATAATAAAACCCCAGGCTGAACCGTGCCAGATACCAGCTATTAACATTACTATTAATAAATTTACGCAGGTACGCATTAATCCGCGACGAGAACCACCTAAAGGAAAGTACAGATAATTACGCAACCAATCACCCAATGTTATATGCCAGCGTCGCCAAAAATCGGCAATACTGGTACTAAAGTACGGAAAATCAAAATTTTCAGGCAGAACTAAACCAAACAGTAAAGCACTACCACGAGCAATATCTACATAACCATTAAAATCTAAATATAACTGTAGTCCGTAGGCAAAGATAGCTAACCACAAATCTGTACTACCTGCCCTTTGCAAGTTACCAAAACATAAATCCACAAATATGCCCAAATTATCAGCAAGAATACCTTTTTTAACAGCACCTCTCGCAATTAACCACAGTCCTTCAGCCACTCTATCTATGCCGGGGAATTGTAGTGTATTGAATTGAACTGCCAGATGATGGTAACGAGTAATTGGCCCAGAAATGAGTTTGGCAAAAAATAATTTGTATGTAGCAAATTGAATAAATTTAGCAGCAGCAGGAGCACCACGATAAACATCTATTAAATAGGCAATACATTCAAATGTAAAGAAAGAAATTCCCAAAGGAGCAACTAACTTAATTAATGATTCTGGTGAATTTGTCGGCTGATTAAAAGCTAAATTTAGGAAATGATTGATGTATTTAAAACCTAAAAGAATAAAAACATTAAAACCTATACCAATCCACAATAGTTTTAGACGGCGTTGATTCCAGTCAGCTTGAGCAAATTGCCATTCTTCATTAGATAAACTCCAGTTTTGAGAATGCTTTCCCGGTGAGGTATTGTTGCCAATTTCTAATCCTAAACGGAAATTGATAAAAGTTAGTGTTAAAAGTAGTGGTAAATATTGAATGTGTAAAGATGAGTAGAAAATAAGACTAGCTATTAGCAGTATCCATAATCTTATATTGGTTAAATTAACAGTCCAATATATGCCTAAAACACTCAACAGAAAAAAAGCATAAAAAATTGATATGAATTTCATTTTTCGGTCATTATTTATTGATAATTTTGAATTATTGATAAGGAATAAAGAACCTAATTTTTTGGCTCTTTTCCCCACTTAATTACTTTGTTTTCCAAGTAATAACTGGATCTACCGCCAGTTTTTTTGATACTTCATAAGCACCATAGCGGTTGAGGTGACTGGGATCAGAAAAATAATCATTTGCTTTTGGCCATAGCTGACTTAAATCGCGGTAAATAAAGTGAGGATTACCAGTAAAGCTTAATAAATACTGTTGAAACTGTTGTTCATATTTTGTACGGACAGGATCTAAATAATCCGAGGTAAGAGGCATATTCACAAATACTAGAGAGATATTATTATTTTTGGTAAATTCTAACACTGATTGAAATGCTTGATCTTGTTTACCTGCTAGTTGGAAAGATTTATAATCATTGTCGTAATCTCCAGAAACTTTGGGATGTTTTTGATAATATGTTGTGGGATTAAAACGAATAGATAAAGGCAGAAATCCATCAAAATCAACTGCTTGTAGGGAATTATCTATTTCCGAATCGTTTGTAATATTAATTTTTGATTTTACCTGGGGATATTTATCACTAAAAGGTAGATGTTGAAGTTGTTTTTGCAGAAGAGTTTTAATTTGATCACGGTTTTTGTAACTTGAAGATAAATTAGCTACAGACTGATTTAACAAATCGTTAGCTGCTTCATAGATGTTGATATTTTCTTTTTTGGAGTCACTATTTATTGTTTTTGAGGAGTCTTCTTTATTTTTATTTACTGCTTCAGCTTCTACCGTTGTTCTGACTTTCTGTAATATGTGTTTGTATCCTTCTGAGGCTTCAATTGTATTGAAAGTAATATCTTCCCGTCCATTATTAAATGCGCGAGAACCATCTGCCCACAGAATCATTTTTGGCAACTCTCCAGGTTCTAAAACTTGATGAAGAATGACATCAACAACTTGGGCTGTTGCTCCATTAATGCCAAAGTTAAATATATCAATATTTTGATGTCCTTGGGTGACTAAAGCTTTAGAAAGAGCTACGGGATCAATTCCTCTGAGTGCGCGGGAAGAACCAATAATTAACACATCTGGTGGGCGTTTTTTTACGGATAAACGCTGTTTATATAGGGCTAGTTGCTCATCTAATTGCCTAGCATTAAAACTGGGCATTTGTGATCGCGCTGCTAGGAGAATAGCCGTGGCAGTAGCTTTTTCTTTTAATGGTGGGGCTGACAAATTTTCTGCCTGGGAATCATTACTATTAATGAATCCAGAAGCATTAAAAGCAGACTGATTATAATTAGGTAATTCTGTTGTTTCTGATTGATTTAAAAATGATTTTTTTTGATTATTCTGTACTGGTAAAGATGCCTGAGATTGTGAGGATAAGGGCGAAACTATATTATTAGTAACTTTGGGTGAACTCTTAGCAATATGTGCGACAACATAACCTAACATTAAATCACTTTGAAAGGCAAGAAGTAATCCTAATGTTAGCCAAATCATGCCACTACCAATTCCTAGATTATCAGGACTTTGATCAGATTCCTGATGAGATGTTGCAAATAATTGGCTGTTTAAAAGTAAGTTTCTAATTTGTTTATTGGTATTTGCCACCCAATTTTTTGCTACTTCCTTGACAAAATTTTGTACTTCTTCATTTGTTAAATCAGGACGTAAAATTGGCTCATTAGTTTCACTGTTAATTAGGGAATTTACATATTCAGATGTAGCAGCAAATTCCGGTGTTGCTTCGGGAACTAATCGGGAACGTTCTCCTAGATCAATACCATGATGCCACACAGGTTCTTTATCACCAGCACGACGACCGTAAACACGGACACCAGTAATACCAGAAATTTTCAGTTGGCGGATAAATTGAGTCACTTTACTAGAAACTTGATGGCGTGTGGGACAAACGGGAGCATCACACATAATATGTAATAAATCTTCTTTGCGAACTAGCAGCACCCGGATACCACCTGTTTTCAATCGCCAATCTAGGTCAGGATTGAGTAACCGTTCTAGTAAAAAGATAATTGCACAGTTGTCACCTCCATGGGCAAGATCCAAGGCGGATGTAACTAAAGCAGGATGCTGGTATGCTGGCAAAGACACCCAATCTATCCAGGTTGGTTGTTTATCCGTTGTTTTTTGTCCATAGATAGCGGCTGAGAGAATGGCTTGAGGGGCGATGGTTTCTAGCAGGGGAACAATAGCCTGTAAAGTAATTGCCTTATCTGGTGCGGGGGCGGTTTCTAAGGGATCAAAAGCTGGAGTGCAGAATATGTGTAAGGTGGATTCTTTCAGAGAAGTTTGCACTGCGATTTTGAAACCTAACAATTTCTCAGTTAATATTCTAGCGATCGCTTGCACATCTCCCCAACGCGCCCATTCTTTTAACATCACCTCGGTCGGTGTCAAATCTATACGCAGTCGCCAATCTGGCTCTATTTCCCCTCGAACTTGAGAAACAATGATGGCATCTTGATAACCAACAAGCTGTAAATATCTCAGCTTTTGGGCTACTGTTTCTGCCAATAATGACGGATCAGGGCTATAGCTTGACTGACAAAATACCCAGAGACGATTAACGATAATCTGAGAGTTATCTTTCGATGGATAGGGATTAATTTTTACCTGTATTGCTACACCTAAATGACTGAGGTGTTCACTCAGATACCGAGCAATGGCATCCACATTTCCTTGGCGTGCCAAACTCTCATTAGAGATAATTAGCGAGCCACTTGAGCTTATGGGTGTTTCTGTTTGTGCTAATAGTAACTCTTCTACCTGTTCCAAGTGTCTATCTAGTTGATTTAAGTAGACCCGATGACACCACTGGGGACGATGTTCCCCTTTTTTTCGACCATAAATTAATACTTGGTATATTGAGGGTTGTTCGTCATTGGTGAGGGTATCTACATCGGTTTGCTGTAGTGCTTGTAGCAACTCTGACAAAGTTTGCCAACGTTGTGGACACTCGACACTTTCACACAAAATATGCAGATCATTACCTAGCAACCGAACTTTCACCCCGAAAGTATTTATACCTGTTGCTTGACTTACCCATTGCACTAAGGGTTGTTGACTATTGAGTAATACTGTTTTCATGGGCAGTGAAATTTAACAGGAAGGGAGTATTGGGGGATTTTGCCTGTGCTTGTAAACTAGAATCATAGAATTATCACATTTTGCCGTTTTTTTTTAACAATTTTGTTACCTTAGCAGCTTGCAAAATTGACAAAGATAGTCTTATGGAAGAATTCACCAAGTCAAGAGTCAGGAGGAAGAAAGAATAAAGGAAGATTGGAAGTATAAAAACACTAATTTTGTCATCAGTATTTCCTGCCATGGATACATCAAACATAACTAATGCTACGCTATGCTATTCAGAGATCAAAATCCCTTTAACCTTTTTCCATGTTCCTTGGTATATCTTTCTCCTGTTAACATTGATGTACTATACCGTAGGCATAGATATGACGTTGTGAGACTTCGATAAATTTTGTCTCCTGAATGGAAGATTGACTTTTTGTCTATTGTACTCATCTACTAATTATTAAGAATTACAATGCCACCTGTAAACCAACAGTTCTTTTCTCCAACCGGATTAAATTTGATTGCATTCACTATTGCCCCATCTTGTCTTTTACAGGTAGGGACAGTATCTATACTGATGTTACTCATTGCTCAAAAAGCTACAAGTGAAGCATTAGTCAGCCTGGGTGAAGCAAGTGAAGAATTATTTCGAGGTGATCGCTTACCTATGCTCAATTTTCCAGATCATCAGGAATAAAATCGCAGCATCTTTCCATGAATACCCAAAATATAACCCAATTACCGATTCCCTCCCACTTTAACCCGGCAAAAGTCGGTGAAGTCTGGCGCGTACCTTATCAACAACTTGCCGCTGAAGCTGAAACTTATGGAAAACAACAAAACATCCAACCGGCAGCTTTAGATAAAAACCGCATTTGTCTATTATTAATAGATGTACAAAATACCTTTTGTATTCCTGATTTTGAATTATTTGTAGGTGGACAAACTGGAACAGGTGCAGTTGCAGATAATCAAAGGTTGTGTGCATTTATTTATCGCCATTTGGGAATAATTACCAAAATTATTCCTACCCTAGATACGCACACAGCAATGCAAATCTTTCATCCCATATTTTGGGTAAATGCTAACGGTGAACATCCGACACCAGCCGCAACCAACATTACACCCACAGATATTGAACAAGGTATTTGGCAAGTTAACCCAGCCGTTGCTAATAGTATAAGTAATGGTGATTATGAATTATTAGTAAAACAGGCGTTTCATTACGTTCAACAACTTAGCCAAAACGGTAAATACCCGTTAACAGTTTGGCCTTATCATTCCATGTTAGGCGGAATTGGTCATGCTTTGGTTTCATCAGTAGAAGAAGCAATATTTTTTCATAGTATCGCCCGTCAAAGTCAAACCCAATTTGAATTAAAAGGGGAAAATCCTTTAACAGAAAATTATTCTATTTTACGCCCCGAAGTTTTAATAGGATTTGATAAACAGCCAATTGGACAAAAAAATACAAATTTAATCAAACAACTTTTAGAATATGATGCGGTGATTATTGCTGGACAAGCTAAAAGTCATTGCGTTGCTTGGACAATTGATGATTTATTAACAGAAATTCAACAGGTAGATAGTACCCTAACAAAGAAAATTTATCTTTTAGAAGATTGCACTTCTCCTGTTGTCGTTCCTGGTGTAGTTGACTATACGGAACAGGCTAATAACACATTTGCTAGATTTGCAGAAGCTGGAATGCACATTATTCAATCAACTGAAGAATTGGTAATTGGTAATTAGTAATTGGCAAATTCTTTCTCCCCTGCTCCCTGCTCCCTGCCTCTTTCCCCCTGCCTCCTGGACTCCTTACCTTAAAAACCCCTTGGGATCTTTTGCTTCCCAACCGAGGGAACCGTTAGAACGCATTTCAAAATGAAGATGGGGTTGAGTGGAGGTTGGTTGTCCGGTAGTTCCCACTGTTCCCAAAATATCGCCTTTATTGATTTTTTGACCTAGAGTAACTTTAATGCTGTCAAGTTGGGCGTAACGGCTTTGTAAGCCATCTGCATGGTTAATAATGACTAATTTGCCATAACTACCCTGTTCTTTAGCAAACACAACGATTCCAGGAGCGATCGCTGCCACAGGAGTATTTACTGGTGCTAACAAATCTACGCCACTATGAAAGAAAACGTCTCCTGTAATGGGGTGAATTTGCCAACCATAAGCTAATCCAACATCTGTACTGCTTGGTAAGGGATAACCAGTAATGTTTCCAGTGGGGTTACTAGGTGCGGTAGCAATCATCCTAGGAGCAGTAGCTATCCCTGGAAGTATTGGTAAAAAGACAAATTTAGGGTTTTTCTGACAACCATTAATTTCAAATACCGTATCTGGACGGACTTTATACTTAGATGCTATTTGTTTCCAGCTTTGATTAGGAGGGACTTCAACAACAATTCCATTGAAAGGGAGAATTTGCAGTTCTGTTCCCGGTCTTACCACTCCATTCTTAACAGATGGATTGATACCAGTAATTGTTTCTGGTGCTAGATTATATTGATTAGCTATAGATGCTAAAGTTTCACCAGAATTCACTTGATGACGTTGAATGCGAGCTAAAGCGGGAATTGGACAACTCCCTGTACCAGCGCTTGCACTTTGTGGCTGTGCCATTGTAGATAATAAACCCAACGTGCTAAATAAGCTTAAAAAAGATAGTGAACGATAGAAAAATTTCATGTAAACAAGTCCAGAAATCGCTAATTTTTAGATTTTAGTTGGGGATTCTTAAAGATAGGATAAAGTTTTCCCTCCATACTTTCTACTACCTATTTTGAGTAAATTCATGATCAAATCTGATCACTAGATGTGATCCCCGAATATGCTGACAAATTTCTGCTATTTATATCTAAAATGATCTGTTCAGAGAACGTTTGTTTGACTACACTAAAGACATTAGGAGAAGCTGTCCTTGAGCGCAATTATTCTTAATTATTATGAAAGTATCTTTGAAGCAACTTGCTGTTTATCTGGGTTTGGTGGTAATTGGTGGGTGTGTAGGTGTATTTACTAGTCGTTATTTTTGGACACACAATCTTTCGTTTCAAGAGTTAAAAAATGTGGCAGTAGCTTTGCCTGCTGAACCTATTGTTCCTCAACCTATCAACGGAACTTTTAACTCTCCTGCAAATGATAATGTCAATTTTATCGCTACCGCTGTAGGCAGGGTGGGACCTGCGGTTGTGCGAATTAATGCAATTCGGAAAGTATCAAATCCGATGACTGAAGCTTTAAAAAATCCTTTATTTCGTCATTTTCTCAAAAAAGATGAACAACCAATGCCCCCAGAAAAAATTGAGCGGGGGACAGGTTCAGGATTTATCCTCAGCGAAGATGGCAAGTTATTGACTAATGCTCATGTAGTCGCAGATACAGATACAGTCCAAGTTACCCTCAAAGATGGACGAACTTTTGAGGGAAAGGTGGTAGGAGTTGATACTGTGACAGATATAGCCGCAGTCAAAATTTCAGCCCATAAATTGCCAATAGTCAAGTTAGGTAATTCACAAAATTTAATTCCTGGGCAATGGGCGATCGCTATTGGCAATCCTTTAGGCTTAGATAATACTGTCACTATTGGCATTATCAGCGCCACGGACAGAACTAGCGCCCAAGTGGGTGTTCCTAATAAGCGTGTAAGTTTTATCCAAACAGATGCAGCCATTAACCCTGGCAATTCTGGCGGACCTCTCTTAAATGCTCAAGGGCAAGTTATTGGCGTGAATACCGCTATCCGTGCCGATGCTCAAGGACTCGGTTTTGCTATCCCCATTGAAACCGCTTTTCGCGTAGCTAATGAACTATTTACCAAAGGAGAAGTTGCTCACCCCTTCTTAGGAATTGAGATGATAGACATTTCCGCAACCACAAAACAGCGACTTCAAGAAGAAGATCAACTAAATATTCAGCCAGATGTGGGAATTGTCATTAGAAAAGTTATGGAAAAATCACCAGCACAGATAGGAGGATTACTTCCTGGTGATGTGATTCAAAAAATTAATGGTAAACAAATTAAAATTGCGGCTCAAGTTCAGAAGATAGTTGAATCTAGTACCGTTGGGGACATTCTCGTCATAGAAGTCAACCGCAATGGTAAAACTCAAGTCTTTAAAGTCCGTTCTGGAAATTATCCTAAATAGCAGGTGCTACGCCACGGTGACAGGTGACAGAGGGAAGCAGGGAAAGAATTTTTCTTTTTGTTCTTTGTTCTTTGTTCTTTATTCTTTCTAATCTTCTGACTCCTGACTCCTATTGATTAGATAAATGTTCCAATTGCATTCTCTGTTCCATTTGGCGGAGAAAATAACCCGTCATCATTGCCGATGCTAATAATCCCGCTAGATTATCCCGGTCTGTTGTAATTTGGACGTTAAAATGTTCTGTCGGTATCACTCCCACTAGTCCTTGGACATTTTGGGAAATGATTTGCTTAATTTCGGGGCTGACAGCTTGGGCGACACGGGCTAAAACTTCAGGAGATTGATGCTGTAAATATTTAAGTAATTGATTTGGGTTTTCCCCAAAATGATCATTCAGAAGTTGATTAGGGTGTTGCGGGGAGTCGTCATGTAAAAAGTCAGGATCAAACACCATTGGCGATTTATATTGGCTTAATTGCTGATTCTACTCTAAACCATATTCATATTTATAGAGTAGCGTATTTTCTATAGGGAATGGGGGAAGAGACAGGGGGCAGCAGTTATCTTTAATTTTTAATTGTTTCCTCTTCTACTTCTAGTCCCTCTAACTCCAGTTCTAGTTGTTGTTCTTTTTCTGGAATCGTCAAAATTTGGGGAAGTTGTTCGATTTGAAAATACTGATGAAATTTTGGGGTTATTTGCAGAGCAAAGGAGCGAGAATCATTGTCTCGACGTTTACGGACAAAACCAGATTCTACTAATTCTTGAACGTGCTGATAAGCACCAGAACCCCGTAAATTAATTAATTCGCTTTGCAATATGGGATTATGGAGAGCGATCGCTGCTAATGTCCGTAAAGCACCTACACCAAATTCTACAGGGATGAGGGCTTGGACTAAATCATGAAAATCTGAACGCAGTTGTAAACTATAACCATTTTCAGTTTCTATAACTTCTAACGCGGTATCTCGACGGGCATAATTCTCCATGAGTTCGATAATGCCTTCTTCTGCTGTGAAGCGATCACATTTCGCATATTCAGCAATTTCCCCCAGAGATAAGGGTTTACCCTTTAAATAAAGAATCGCTTCTATTTTCGCGGCTATGGGTATATTTTTGGGCATTCAGGATTTTAGATTTTGGACTTGAGATTTGTAACTAGAAAAAAATTCTTACCCCCTACTCTCTAGCTATTCCCGATAACTAAGTATAAATTCGGCGATCGCTAAATCTTGAGGAGTGGTAATTTTCAAATTAGTCTCCTCCCCCGGAACTATTCTTACTTCAATACCGCATTTTTCAAACAAAGCCGCATCATCAGTTACTTCCCAACCTTGACGGACACCTTCAGCATGGCACTGTTTTAATAATTTGACATCGAACCCTTGGGGAGTTTGAGCAGCCCAAAGTTGCTTACGCTCTGGTGTGCTTTTAATAATGCCATTGTCATCAACAACTTTAATCGTATCTTTAACAGGGACAGCCGCAATTAAACCAGGATAATGCCGAATTGCTTCCGAACAAGCATTAAATAAATTTGGTGTTGCCAAACAACGAGCGCCATCATGAATTAAAACTTGTGCTGCATTAGTTGGCAATGCCTGTAAACCATTGTAAACTGACTCCTGACGGGTAGAACCACCAGGAATTAATTCTATTGTTTTTTTCAGGTTTAAGTCAGCGATAATGGCCTTGAAGTCATCCCAATCTGGAGGTTGAGAAACAATTCCGATCCAACTAATAGAACTTGCAGCTTCTGCTGCTAACAAAGTCCAAGCAATCAAAGGTTTTGAACGTACCTGTAATAAAAGTTTATTACGATCAGCACCCATTCTTTTGCCACTTCCGGCAGCGGGAATTAGTAAATGCACAACTTTTCCTTAATCTTCAATTAAATAAATTCCAAAACTTCTAACTCGGTGACTTCTAATTCTCAATACCTATATTCTCCTAAAATATAAAACGATTAGCGTTAATAAATATTATGCGTGTAGTAGCCCTTGTCCCTGGTTCAATTGATAACCAAATTCTTTTTTTTGCCACTCTTGATGATCTTAAGCGTTACTATCCCCACGCGCAGATAGATGTCATTGTAGAACCCCAGTCAAAGGCTGCTTACCGGGTAAGCAAGTCAGTTCATGATGTATTAACCTTTGATTACAAAGATCGGAATAGTCTAGCTGATTGGGGTAACTTAGTCGGCATGATCCGAGATCGTGAGTATGATGTGGCTATTATTGTCGGACAAAGTTGGTTAGTCGGCTTACTAATGTGGTTAACAGGAATCCCCACACGCATTGGTTACCAAGGCCAAGGTGCGGTTTTTCTCACTAACCCCATCACGCCTAAACTATCCCAGTATGTAGCTAAGATGTACCATAACTTACTCAAGCCCCTAAAGATTGATACTGATTGTCCAGCATTATCTGTAAATGTGCCTAAAGTAGATATAGAATGGGCGCAAAATGAGCAAAAACGTTTAGGGGTAAGTGAAACAGGTTTTATCCTCATCAATGGAGGTGGGAATAATTTAGATACAAGCTATCCTGTGGAAAGTTGGCAAGAAATTATTACAGCTTGTCAACAAAAACAGCCTGATTTACCCGTTGTTGTCATTAAAGAAGCCAATAATGAGCCTTTAGTCAGATCGCTGCTAGAACATTGTCACAATCTTCAAGTTACTTCCCCCGATGATATTGGCAAATTAACAGCCATGATTGGTGGTGCTAGTTTAATGTTATCAGTGGAAAATAGCCTTCTCCAACTGAGTGTAGCAGTAGAAACATATACAATTGTCCTGTTAAGTTCTACGGACTCAGAAAAATTATTACCTGCAAGCGAAAAAGTCTTAACTATTACCTCACCAACTAGAAAAGTAGCAGATATCTCACCCCAAATAGTGTTAGAAAAAATCTGGGGAAGTTGACTATTATCAATTTTAGATTTTGGATTTTAGATTTTAGATTCAAAATCCAAAATCATTAAAGAACTTTTAGCAGTATTGTCTTTCTGTTCCCTGTTGCCGTTACGAATTAGTTTTTTGAATCATTTCAAAGAAAGCATCATCTAATTCATAACCCAGGATTTGCGCTAAAGATTTAAGTCGAGATGGACTAGGAATATTTTTTTGGTGCAACCAATCACTTAAAATAAAGATTTTGTGCATCAAAAATATTTCTAAAGCTTCGGGATTATACTGGATACCTTCTTTAGAACTAAACTGATGAGGTACTAACATAGCTGCATATCGAGCTAATTCTCCTGCTTTCCAGTCTAGTAAAAATGGCAACCAAGGATACTTAGTATCAAGACGCACGAACCACAGTCTTACCTCTGGAATTTCTGATAATTCCCGTGGATCATTTGCAACGCGTTCATAATTAATTTCTAAACGTAGTTGCTGTTCATAGGAGGAAACGTTTCCCTCTTGCAGCAGTGGTTCAATCACCGCTAAAGCAGGTGATATATCTAAACTATAAATGGAGTCGTTGTTGAGGGTGATTGTGATTGTCATTGATAGCTACTTTTTTACTTGCTCAACAGTGTTGAGAATCCACAGTAGCAGCTTTTTAACCTCTTTAGGTAGACATTTAGACGAATTTTAAGTTAAAGTTGTAATGAGTTTGTTTTAAATTAAGAATTAATCAATTACATTAGCAGTTACTACTTCCTAATAGTTTATAAACTGAAATATGTACAAGCAAGCGAGTTCTCCTAAATCTATTCGTTCCTTAGAAGATGCTCTAGATCGGTGTCAAATCTTGGGTATGCGTGTCAGTCGGCAGCGACGCTTTGTTTTGGAGCTATTGTGGGAAGCGAAGGAACACCTTTCAGCTAGGGAGATTTATGATCGTCTTAACCAAAAAGGTAAGGAAATAGGACATACTTCAGTATATCAAAATCTAGAAGCTTTATCTAGCCAAGGTATTATAGAGTGTATTGAACATTGCGGTGGACGATTATACGGAAATATTAGTGATTCCCATAGTCATGTTAATTGTATAGATACAAATCAAATTTTAGATGTGCATATAGAATTGCCAGAGGACTTGTTACGTCAAGTAGAAGCGCAAACAGGAATGAAGATTTCTGAATATAGGATTAATTTTTATGGTTATCGTCAGCAACCAATTGATTAGTAAGTTGTTGTAATTATAGTTTGTACATTGAAGCAGCAGGGAGCAGGGAGCAGGGGGTAGGGGGTAGGGAGCAGGGAGCAGGGGGCAGGGAGCAGGGAGCAGGGAGAAAGAATTTGCCAATTACTAATTACCAATTACCAATTACCAATTACCAATTACCAATTACCAATTACCAATTACCAATTACCAATTACCAATTACAGAGAATGATAAACATCTTCATCTAAGTCCGTTGATAAGATAGGAATACCTTCTGCCATTTGAATTGATGGATCAATTGATGTATGAGATACCCAAATTCCTGTGTCGCTATGACTGTTAATAGCATCAGGATTGGGAGATAACTCATTTAACTGTAAATCAATGATTGAGGGAAAGTCATTTGCAGATAATAAAGCACCATTAAGGATGGCAAATTCCTTATCAGCATCATTTAGAATAGCACCAAATAAGCAAGTATTAGTGAGATTGACGGAGTTGAGATTTACTCCTGTTAAATTGGCGTTAGAGAGGTTAGCATTAGAGAGATTGGTATTAGTAAGGCTGACTCGTTGAAGATTTGCACCACTGAGGTTTGCGTCACTAAGATTGGCTCGTTGTAAATTAGCCTGTTGTAAGTTGGTATTAACTAAATTTGCACCGATTAACTCGGCATCAGATAAATTAACACCTTGAAGATTTGCACCATTCCACATGGCATTTGCTAATGATGCACCGGAAAGATTGATACCAATTAGAGATTGGGAAAGAATTCGAGATGAAAAAGCGTGTTTGTGTAAAATTCCTATCCGATTCATTAACTCAATAAGTGCATTAGGATAGAATTCTCTTAAATTTGAGGGATTGCCACAAGGCCAAAAAGTTCTTTTCACTGCGGTAGCAAGATTACAAAGTAGTAAAAATACATTTAATCCGACAACGGCATTTATTTGCTCAACATTAATAGGATTATGGAGAGTTTGTAAATAATTCCAAGCTTGATGGACTATACCTTCATTTAACCAACGACATTGACAGTAATCACGCCAAAAATCTTCTAGACGTTGATATAAAATTGCCAGGGAAAATGTTTGGTTTTGCCCTTGTTGTAATCCTTCTAATAGGAGTATTTCCATATCCTCCGAGAGAATACCATAACCAAATAGTTGATAAATCTGCTGGGCAAAACTTACGGAAGAATCAACAATAAAGGTAATTTTCCCATAAGTATCCTCTTGCTGTTGGGTAAGTGCTTGTAGTTGACTAACTATAGCTTGGACACAAAGATATTCTCCTAGTTTGGGGTGAGAGAATTCAACTGTGATTTGTGGTTCTTTGTCTGTATTAGTGAGACGAGAACGAAAATAAAAAATTGGTAAATTTTGGTTAGTTAATTCTAAAAGTAAGTTAACTTGATAGCGATCGCTATGGAGAATTTTTAAAGCAATTTCTTGCATTTGATTGAGTAAATCTTGGGGATGACAACCCATAAGCAAATTAGCAATTGCTTCCGGTGTCCGATGAATGTGGTTAGTTCCTGCCTGTAATAACATGGTTTTGATGCCATCTGCATGGGGATATCCCAACAACCAACGACTTAAACGATGATATTTTTCCCACAGTAAAGCCCCATAATTACCTTGTTCATTATGAACTCCTAATTCCAGTAATTCATCATCTAGTAAACCTTCACGGTGTAGAATTCCCAAGATATATAACATCAAAGGTTGACGCACCAGAGTAGATAATCCTGGTAAATTGGATGGCTTGGCAAATAACCCAGATTTTTTTAAGAAAGTAAAGAAGTTTTGGGCAATAGATAAAGATTGTACTACTGACCAATGCTGAAACCATTGTCTGAGTTCATCTACATCAAAGGGCTGAATTTTAATTCTTCGTGATATTGGTAATAATTCGGGAGCAATTTCCGCGAAAGTTTTGCACCGACTGGTTAATAAAATTTTGTGTTTAGCCTGAGATTGAAATTTAAGCAACTGGTTAATAAAAATGGTTTTTGCCCGATTATTTTGCCCAATTGGAGATAATTCATCCAAGCCATCTAGGATTAATAAACACCGAGGATAATCTTGTTGTAGCCAATTTTCTAGATTAATATTTTGATCTGCAAAAAAAGCAGAATCAAGAGTTTCTATCAAGGTTTTGCCATAATTGATATCTCGTAAACGAATCAATACTGGTATCCAACTAGGATAATATTGCTGTGCTATTTGTGCTGCCCAAGTTTGACAAAAAGTGGTTTTACCATAACCAGGTTCTGATTCAATCACAGCTATAGTTGTTAAATCATCTAATTGTTGCTGACACCAAGCCATTATATCTAAAGGTTTAACATCTTTTTTCTCCGCATCAGTACCACTTTCCTCCCCTAGCAAACCAGTGAGAGGAACATATATATCCTGCAAAGCAAAGGATTCCATAAATAAAGGTATACTGCGATTTTGCAGGAAGCTGGCTCGGTAATATTCCCGGTATAAATCAATTTTGTCAGCAACTGTCGAGAAATTAACTATACCTGATAATTCAATTTGTGAGTTAATAGTATCAGGGGATAATGAATTACCCAAACGGACAAATTTTTGCAGTTGAGCTAAGGGGGCAGCATTATTAGCAATAACTATGATTAAGTGACCTGGAAGCGAGTGTAGCAGCCGCTTGATTAATAATTTGGCTTCTGCTTCTTCTGCACCATTAATCACTAACCAGCCTATTGTGGCATTATTCATCTGTTGAACTAGCAAGGAGTCGGCCACTAAAGTCAATGCTTGTTCAGCTTGTTTATCCGTTAACTTACCTGGACTAAGATTTTTGAGCAGTTCTTCTAATTTGCTATCCAAGAGGGTCAGTTCTTCTATTTCTTCATGAATAGGAGCAATAGGAATGATAGCTCTATTCAACCATTGTCTGTTGAGACTGGCTTCTTGGAGGAGAACTTGTTGTAAAGCTTGGAGATAGGTAATTTGAAACGCTAACCATGTTCCTTCGTTACGTCTTAAAGCCTTTTTTTTGCTGAGACTACCTAAGACAGTTGCCGTTAATTGGCAGAGCAGGGGCATTTCCTGCCACACTGTATTTAGTGGTAATATTAATACCTCAGCTAAAGTACAAATGTCAAATGGTGTCAGGGTTTGAGCTTCTATCTCTTGGACGATACGATAGGCAATAGCACCGATTTGCCCAGTTGACAACTCTTGATTTTGATTAAGAGGAAGATGACGCTCTTTTAACCAGCGTCTAATACTAAAGTTCATTTAATTACACAGTAAATGGCTGGATATTGAAATTATCATACAATTTATGACACACTGATTAATAAACAAAAATAGATAACTGTTGGAACTATTTGAGTATACTAATGAACGATTGTCTTTTACAATTATTATTAATTGATCCAGATCCAATTTTCCGTTTAGGACTAAAGGTAACGCTGGAAGCTACTCCGAATTTACAAGTAATAGCAGATGTTCCCACAGATACTGCTGCTTTACAGATTTTAGCGGAAATACTGACTGAAAATCCTCGGAAAATTAAATTAATCATTTTAGCATTAGATCATGATCAGCTAGGTTGGCAATTTTGTCGGCAACTAAAAACTTTATACCCTCACATACCTATATTAATCCTGGGTTCCATCTCTCAACCAGAACTACTCATAGCTGCAAAAGCGACAGGGATAAATGGTTATTGTCCTAAAGGTATATCAATTTCTCAATTAACCCCCATTATTCAAAAAGTAGCTAATGGTGGTTATTATTGGGTAACAGATCCAGAAGTTGCTAATTTTCCCTCTTCTTCTCTACCATTCGGGAAGTTGCGAAATAATTTACAAACTTCAGGAACTCACTACATTGATCAGACTCTGGATAAAGTTATAGAACAATTAAAACTACCGGGAATAACCCTATTAGATCAAGCAATTTTAGCAGGACAACGGCGCGAACTTTTAGCGGCTCGCTGGATTGTTAATCACTTATTGATAGTACCCAAGGAAAGACAAAAACCATTACCAGAACAACCATTGCCATCCTTAGATATTTCTCCTAGTCAGGCTATTATCAAATCAGATATAGGAACATTAATAAATGTACCATCTGTAGTTAGTTCGCAACAATTACATTCTGAATTATTGACATTATGTTTAAGTAAACTCCAATTTCCTTTGGAAAATATCAGTAATACTCCTTTGGAAATTGATATGCTCCGAGAAGATAAAAAACGGGAGTTGCTTTATATTATTTTCCATAAATTTTCTAAGCAGTTGGATGAAATAAGTTCTTTTAATTTTGATAGCAATCAACTATTCAATTTAAAAGATCAGATTGTATTAGAGTTATGGCAATTTACTATCACAGAGTTTTTTGGTAATTACTCCCGTATTTATTTAGATAAACAAGAAATTAATTTGGTTAAATTCTTATTAGATAAAACCACAAGTTCACAAACAGAAATAATCAAGAAAGTTCCCTTGCTTTTTGAACTATTATCTTATTTATTATTATTTACAGATTTATATGTTGATAATATTTCTTATCCAGCAGGTAGCAAAGAAGCTCAATCTCAAGCCTTAGTAATTTTAGAAAATTTATTAATTCACATCGCTAATACTGTAATTCAACCATTGTTAAATTATTTAGCAGATGTCGAAACCATCAAGCAAAACTTTTATCATCGGCAAATGATTTCCACCAGAGAAATTGAGAAATTTAGAAATAATTTATCTTGGAAATACCAATTAAATCAATATATAAATGAAGCGCAAACAATTTTTGAAAGTCGTTATGAATTATTTATTTTTGCCCCTCGTGGTATTGCTAAAATATCAATTTATGCTGCTCGTAACCAAGAACTAGCCGAACTTTCTGGTATTCCTCTAGGGGTAACATTGATCTTAGAATTTCGGGATGCTATTTCTCCACGCATACAATCATTAGTAGGTTTTTTAGGAAATGGAATTGTGTTTGTCCTGACTCAAGTAATTGGCAAAGGTTTAGGTTTAATTGGTCGGGGTATTTTACAAGGAATTGGTAGCGTTTCTTTCATAGAAAAGAGACAACGTAAGAATAGGTAATTTGCTCTTCTACC
The DNA here is from genome assembly GCF_009712035.1 of Anabaena sp. UHCC 0187. Classification (GTDB taxonomy): domain Bacteria; phylum Cyanobacteriota; class Cyanobacteriia; order Cyanobacteriales; family Nostocaceae; genus Dolichospermum. Next base: position 643,302 of record NZ_VILB01000013.1, read on the forward strand.
TATTCCCTATTTTCTAAAATTTGTTTGAGCATTTCTGCAAGCTGTTTTAGTTTTACAGGTTTACTTAAATACTCATTAGCACCTGCTTTTAGACATTTTTCCTGATCACCAGACATAGCTAAGGCTGTGAGAGCAATAATGGGAATGGAGGCTAATTGGGGATTGGCACGAATTTGGCGGATTGCTTCTAATCCGTCCATTTCTGGCATTTGGATATCCATGAGAATCACATTAGGACTGCGAAGGGTAGCCAGGTTGATTGCCTCCTGGCCATTGGTAGCTAAGATGAGATCATAGCCGCGAGCTTCCAGATAATCCCAAATGGTATCCACGTTTGTTTGATTATCTTCTGCCACTAAGATTAATGGCCGATAAGTGACCGATTTGGGTGCAATAATGTCAGCTTCGTCTACAGTAGAAGTGCCAGTAGGTGGTAAAGTAGAAGCAAGTGGCTGTTTGCGGATGTAGGGTAAGCTCACGGTAAAGCAACTACCTTGGTCTATTTCACTGGTGATAGTGATGGAAGCACCATGTAATTCGACAATTTGTTTAACTAAAGTCAGTCCTAAACCTGTACCTGCATACTTACGATTTAGGTTGCTGTCAATCTGAATAAAGGGTTGAAAGAGTTTATCTTGATCAGTGGCAGCGATGCCAATACCTGTGTCAATGATGGAAAAGCAGAGAGAATAGAGAAATTCTGACTCACTTGGACAATTATGTTCATTGAGTGGACAGACTTCTAGATATTCTAGATGAACGCGTAGGGTTACTTGCCCACCATTGGGAGTAAATTTGACAGCATTATTGAGTAAATTAATTAATACCTGCCGCATTCTTCGTTCATCAACAATGATTTCTCCCAAGTCTTCTTGAAAGTCACTTTTGAGTTGAATGCTTTTGTGAATTGCCTGTTGTTTCACAAAGGCTAGACTAGAGTTGCACAGTTGGATGACCGCAACGGGGGTCATTTCCAGTTCTAGCTTGCCGGCTTCAATTTTAGAGACATCGAGGATGTCGTTAATTAATTCCAGTAGATGTCTACCACTGCGTTCAATTGTGGCGATTAGTTTTTGCTGACGTTCATTAAGTCCGCCAAAAACTTCTTCCTGTAAAGCTTCGGACATACCCAAAATAGCATTCAGGGGAGTACGGAGTTCATGACTCATGTTAGCGAGGAATTCATCTTTGAGGCGGGTAGCGCGGATAAGTTCGGCATTGGAACGTTCTAGTTTTTGCTCGTATTCCTTACGAACTCGCATATCACGGAGAATGGTTGAGAAAAATTCTACCTCTCCTTGGAGAGATTTATGGGCGATAATCAGTTGGGATACAGGAATTTCTTCTCCCTGAGCATTTAACAATGCTGTTTCTCCTACCCACGTACCGTTAGCGATCGCAGTTGGTAATCCCTGCTGCATAACCAGTTCTATTGCCCATTGGGGATGATAATCGCCAATGTGACGTTGTTTAATGAGTTGATGATCATCCACACCCCAAAGCCGTTTAAACTCAGTATTACTCCAGAGGATATTACCTGTTGCGTCTGACATCCCAATGTAATCGGTTGAACCTTCGAGGATGGCAATTAGTCGCTGTTGTTCTTGTTCTAGGCGTTTGCGTTCATTAATATCAGTAACTGTACCAACGTAACCAATAACTGTGCCGTTTATGTCTTTTTCTTCTACAGACTGTCCAAATACCCAGTATGTTTTACCGTCAGGTCGTTGAAAACGATATTCTAAACTGAACATTTCGCCAGATTGAGTGCAATCATACCATTTCGCAGCGATCGCTGGACGATCTTCAGGGTGTAGGGCATTCTCCCATCCGTAGCCTAAAGCGGAATCATAACTTATTCCCGCTAATTCGCACCAGCGCTCATTGACATATAGACAACGTCCCTGGGCATCGGTGCGGAATATACCCACAGGGGCGGCGGCTGCCAAGGTTAAGTAGCGTTGTTCACTAGCTTTTAAGGCTTCCTCTGCTAGTTTGCGAGCGGTAATATCCTGAGCAGTGCCAATAGTTTGCTTAACTTTGCCGTTTTTATCTCGCATAAATACGGAATCTCGACTATAAAGCCAACGCCACTGGCCATTAGCGTGCTGCATCCGATATTCAAATTCTACAATTTCCTCATTCTGGGCAGCATAAAATTGCTCATAGTGGGCTGGGACTCGCAGCAGATCATCGGGATGAATGACATTGTGGAAGAAGTCAGATTTCATGTCCTTAACCTCTTCGGGCGTATAGCCTAAGATAGTCGCAATCTCCCGGTTGACGTAAACATTGCGCTTCTCTTCTATGTCATAGAGATAGAGTATGTTAGGGGAGGCATTGGCAATCTGCTCAATAAATTGCTGACTTTCTTGGAAAGCAATTTCTGCTTGTTTGCGGGCTGTAATGTCTGTCGTTGAGCCGCTGATCCGAATAACCTCACCGGATTCATCCCGTAATGCTTGCCCTCGATCCAGTACCCACATATAGGAACAGTCTTTGCATTGCACCCGATATTCCATTTCAAAAAACTCGGTTTTGCCGACAAGGTGATCCTCAAGGGCGATGATGAACTGATCATAATCATCGGGATGAATACGGGTTAAACATTCTTCTATACTGTCGCCAATTTCATCTTCACTGAACCCACGCATGGTTTTCCAGCGGCTGGAGAAGAAGACTTTATTGGTTTTAAAATTCCGATCCCAGATACCATCATTAGTTCCCTTAAGAGCGAACTGCCAGCGTTCTTCACTGTCTCGCAGTGCCGCGGTTCGTTCTTCCACCTTAATTTCTAGTTCCTGGTTTAACTGCTCCAATACTTTTTCTGTCTGCACGCGCAAAGTCAGGGCTTTTTGATGTCCGATTGCTTGCTGAATAGCTATCGCTAATTGCACGGCTATCTCATCTAGTAAGGTCAAGTCGTCAGCGTCCCAAGTATAATAGTTTGCACAGTGATGCCCAATTAATAATCCCCACAAGTTTCCCGAAACCAAAATTGGGACAACTAGATTGGCTTTTACCTGATATGTCCCTAATAGTTGCAGGTAACATTCTGGATACCCAGCTTCGTGGATGTTATTAATGGCAATGATCTGCCCTGTTCCATATAGTTCCACGGCTTGCTGTTGAAAACATGAATCTTCAATACGATCATTGATAGATATAGCCCAACCTTCACCTACAGACTCGGCAACAACGATACCGCTAAAATCTAACTCAAACCGATACACAAGAAGGCGATCGCATTTTAAAAGTCTCCGCACTTCTGTTACGGTTGTATTGAGAATTTCCTGTACATTTAGGGAAGACCGCAGTTGAATAGAAATTCTGGCCAATAATTTTTCCCGTTGTACCTGCATCTCTAAAGCGGCAGTGCGCTCTTGTACTTGAGCTTCTAGTTCAGCATTGCGAGCTTCTAATAACTCTAGTTTCTCAGACTCCAAGCGGGATACTTTTTCTTCTAGGGTTTCTACCATGCGGTAGATTTCCGTAGGATTGAGTACATTTAACAGACTGGTTTGGGTAACAATTCCCAATAACCTATTCTCTGCGTCAGTCACTACCACCCGATTAATTTGTCGTTCTTGCATCAATATCCGTACTGACCAAAGGGAGATATCTCCCCGCATAGAAAACACAGGGGTACTCATGACTACCTGTGCCTGTATTGATGCAAAATCTAGCTCTAACGCTAAAAACTGGACGATATCCCGCTCGGTGACAATTCCTAGGGGAAATAAATCCTGCTCTAGTGTCTCCACAATTACCACTGAACTAACCTGATATTCCGTCATCAGTTGGGTTAGTTCCAAGATGGTAGCAGTAGGTTGAGCGTGAATCACTTGTGTAGTCATCACTTCGGACGCTACCCGCAAATGTAATAAATCAATGGGGCGCAATAGTTGCCGTAAGCTATCATGGGTAAGTAATCCTACTACTGCTCCATGTTTATCTAATAAAGGTAAATGGCGAATATGATGGCGTTGAAAAATTTCCAGCGCCACAAAGATGTTTGTAAATTCTGTAATTTCCAGGCTCAGAACTGGAGAAATCATCACTTCCGCAATGAGCAAATCTGCTAAATTATTTTCTGTAGCACTCAGTCTCACTAAATCACGTTCGGTAACAACCCCCACTAACTGATTGTCTTCTACTACTAACACACAACTACTCTGAGCATGAGCCAGCATCAGTTGGGCTTCGCTGTCAACCTCACAGCTAAAGGAGCAAGTTTTGCCACCCGCACTCATTAAAGCGATTGCTTCTACTACATGAGCAGTTGGCGCTATTATCAAAGGATGGCGAGCAATAGCAGTTTCTAAGTTGATGTCTGTAAGAGTAATGGGAGACATTTTGTTAGTTAACACAGAATTTGTGCCTGGGCTGAGTGCTTAATAACAGATTTTTATTAGTATATTTGAATATAATGCACTTTGACACTCTCAGGGCTAAAGCCGCTGAGATTCTTTGATCAAAGACATGACTTGCTCAGACAGGATTACTCCAACCTGAGTAGAGGACTCATCTCCTAAAGCGTTACTCATGTCTAGCATGAAGGTTTCGGTATGCCCTACCGTACCCAATCCCCGACGAAGGATATTTCTAGCTGCATTTTCATCTCTATCCATGACACAACCACACCGACAAACGTGGGTGCGAATAGATAGAGTTTTCTTCACAATTTCACCACAGCTAGAACATTCCTGGCTAGTATATTGCGGATTAACCGCAACTGTGAGCTTCTTGAACACCTGACCAAAGTATTCCAGCCAGACACGAAACTGATACCAAGATGCGTCGTTAATAGACTTAGCTAAACAATGATTTTTCACCAAATTTTTAATTCTCAAATCTTCATAAGCTATCAAGTCGTTAGACTGAACTACGCACCGTGCTAACTTCACAGCATGGTCTTTACGTTGCCTACTTATTTTGAGATGGCGTTTTCCTAAAATCTGTCTAGCTTTGCCCCTATTTTTTGAACCTTTTACCTTTCTGGAAACACGACGTTGCGAACGTTTAAGAACCTTTTCTCCAATACGGAGAAATTTGGGATTCTCAATCATTACGCCCTCAGAATCGGTGTAGTATTCTTTCAAACCTACATCCAACCCAATTGTATTTCCTGATAGTGCTATATCTTCTTGACGGTTTACATTAATACAAAATTGAACATAAATACCGTCCGCACGTTTTACCAATCTTACCCGTTTAATTTGGTTAATTTGGTAAAAATGCAGATCACGAGTTCCTTTAAGTTTTAATCGCCCAATCCCTTTTTTATCGGTGAAGGTGATAAACTTACGGTCATCGGTTAGTTTCCAGCCAGAAGTTTTGTATTCGATAGAACGACAATCTTTCTGGAATTGAGGAAAGCCCTTTTTACCGGAAGCCCCTTTTTTGCAATTATCATAAAACCGAGAGATAGAAAACCATGCTCGTTCTGCACTGGCTTGTCTTGCCATTGAATTGAGTTCATTTGCAAAGGGGAATTTAGCAGCAAGTACGGCACAATATTTGTTTAAATCATTTTTGCCTGTGTTTTTCACATCTATCCATAGCCGAATACAGCTATTGCGAATAAACTGTGCAGTCCGAATTGCATCACCTACTGCTTTTATTTGCGCTGACTTCCCGTAAGCTTTAAACTCAAAAACAAGCATCTTTTTCCCTCCCATTTTGATGCTACTCTGTCTAAAATAAAATAGCAAGCCCAGTAGAAAGATGACTGCGACTAAAGTCGCAGGAGTCGCTTATATCTCAGCCCTAAAGGGACTGAGTTTTACGCTTACCCAGTTATTTTATAAATTCCAATCACGACGATAGTTAAAGAAACTTAGTAACAATTCTGAGAAAGTATGGTTTTTATTAATTCTCTGTCTATGCCATTCTCGCGCTGTTTCGATGATAATTTCGGAAAAACTAGGATAAATAGGCGATAATTTTGCTAAATGCTGAACTTTAATATTTTGTGATATTGCCAAACTAATTAAATTAATTAATTCTCCTGCTGCTATTCCTAAAATAGAACATCCTAAGATTTTGCCATTGTCGAGAACTATTAATTTACAAATACCTGTAATTTCTCCTTGTATTTGTGCGGCTGTAGCTGTTTTAAAATATTGGTTAAAAACTAAAACTTGATTTTGAGAATATCGGTTTTTAGCTTGAATTTCTGTTAAACCGACTTGTGCCACCTGTGGCTGGGAATATATTCCCCAAGGCACAGATTCATAATTAACTTTTAGTCTAGGAAAAAATAGGGCATTTTTTATGGCAATATTAGCTTCATAATTACCAATATTCTGAATATCATAACCACCTAGCACATCACCACAAGCGTAAATACGATGATTTGTAGTTTGTAATTTTTCATTGACAACCAGGCGATGTTGATGCCATTTTACTCCTACTGCTGGTAAATTCAGATATTCTAAATTTGGCTGTTGTCCAGTGGCAATAAAAATTTCATCAGTTTCCATGGCTTGATTTCCAGCTTGCACCCATTTTTTATTGTCTATGTGTCGGACTTGGGTAACTTGGGTTTGTGTGAGAACACGCACACCATCAACTTCTAATTGTGCTATTAATAATTGGGCAATTTCTGCATCAAGATGAGGCAGAATATGAGAATGTTTCACTATTAATGTGACTTGACAACCGAATCTGGCTAAAATTTGGGCAATTTCTATACTTTGAGGAACGCCACCCAAAATTACCCAATTTTTAGGTAATGTGGTTGTTTCTAATGATTGCCAAATATTAGCTAGAGTCAGATATTCAATAGTATCTAATCCTGGTATATCAGGAACTAATGGACGAGAACCATTAGCGAGTAAATAAGTGCGACTATATAACCGTCGTTTATTCACTGTAAAACTTAATTTCGGAGAAGATTGGAATTGACCATTACCAATAATAATATCAACTCCTTGGGCGGCTAAATTAGAAAGGGAATTGATTTGATCAAGATTTTTGGTAACAGCATGAGCATAAGATAATCCTTTTGTCCAATCAAGAGATTCTCTGTTTAGGTGAATATTTGTTGCGTAAATTCCTAGCTTTTCTAAATTACGAGATTGCTGAGTAATTTCACTAAGTACATATTGATAATTTGAATTATAGTTATGAGAAAAATCCGCGCTGACAATTAAGGCAACTTTAGCGTGTAACCGAGTAGCGGTTAAAGCGGCTTGGTATCCAGTAATACTGCCACCAATAATAAGAATATCATAATCAATATTGGTCATTGGTCAGTTGTTCGTTGTCAGTTGTCAGTTGTTTACATACATTTTTTTCTATTCCCTGTTCCCTAGCTCTTAATTTTTAATTGTTTTAAGTGCAGTTAATAGGCGTTGGTTGTCGGATTCAGTTCGGACTGCGACGCGGAAATAATGATCGCCTAATTCTTTGAAGCTTAAACAATCACGAATTAAAATCTGGTGTTGCTGAAGTAAGTTTTGTTGTAACTGGGAGGTAGACTGTTGGGATTCTACTAATAGGTAGTTGACAGTTCCTTCTAGGGGGTTTAAACCGGGAATTGAGGCTAGACCTTGAAATAGTTGATTCCTTGCGGCTGGCAGCCATTTCCAGGTGTGGTTTTGGAATTCCGTATCTTGGAGGGCGGCGATCGCTGCGGCTGCGGCTAAAGTATTGACAGGCCAGGGATCTCGCCATAATTTCCATTTTGCCAACCGCTGGGGGTGAGCGATGGCATATCCCAATCTTAGCCCTGGTAGACTGTAAAATTTGGTGAGCGATCGTAATATTACTAAATTCTCATATTCCTGCACTAACCCAATGAGGCTTTGTTCCTGATCAGGGGGCAAAAAATCCATAAACGCTTCATCTACCACCACCAAGGCAAACTGTTGTAAATACGGTAAAACAGATTCCCGTGAAAATAACTTTCCCGTGGGGTTATGAGGATTATTCAGCAGTAACCCCCATTTTGGAGATGGTGGGTAGAGAGACTCAGGGGAGCAGAGGCAGTTTTCCCAGTTCCCTCTGCCCAAATCCACGGGAAACTCCAGCACTCTAGCGTTATAAGCCGCAAGGGTGCGGTAATAATCGCCAAAGGCTGGAGTTAGTAAAACTGTTGCTGGTAATTGTGCTAATTCTCTACCCACCAGAGTTAATAATTCTGCTGAACCATTACCAGGCAAAATCCACTCAGAAGGCAATTGATGAAACTGACTTAGAGCCAGTCTCAGTTCACTATACTCTGGGTCAGGGTAATTTCTCAGATTACCCAGTTGGGACACAATCGCCGCAATGACGCTGTTTGGTGGTCCCAAAGGGCTGATACTGGCAGAAAAATCCACAATAGCATCCGGGGAACAGCCAGCCAGTGCTGCTGCCCAAGCTAAGTTTCCCCCGTGTGCTTGTTGTGGCATCAAAAATATCTTTCCGCTAACTGAACTTATTCTTTTGGCTCTTTTGGGGGTGCTACTCTTTCTCTAAACTGTTTCCCAGCGGAGAACGCGGGAACTCTGGTAGCAGGAATTTCCATTTTTTCGTTGGTTTTGGGGTTACGTCCTTCACGGGCTTTGCGTTCCCGTGATTCAAAAGAACCAAATCCCACCAATGTTACCTTATCGCCGGAAGAAACCGCCTCGATAATGGTTTCTATGGCAGCACTCAAAACTTGGTCAACTTGTTTCTTGGTCACGTTAGCCTTTTCAGCCACTGCATCAACTAATTCACCCTTGTTCATATCAAACTCCTAAAGTTTTACTAGAGATTCTTTAAAGATGCACTATGAGAACATCTTTACGTAAATGTCTGTTTGTACAAATACAAAAATCGTTTCTTGAGAGTATTTACACTCAAAATCGCCGGAAATCCCATTGACTCGACTTTTCAATGAATCATTCTAAGACGTTGTCGCCCGAAGTGGATAGATGAAACTATTAATTTATATAGATTTCAGGATTTTTTGTGTTTTTTACCTCTTTTTTGTATCAAAAATATCCTATTTTTAGGAATATATACTTATGGGGGCTAAAGATGATGTTGATATAGTGGGTGATTGGGAACTGGGAAGAAAAAGAAAAATATTCTCTCCTGCTTCCCTGTTCTAATATTTAGCTATCAAACTTCATTATTCCTGGATTTTTGACGGGTGTTGATGACTTTCCCCCTTTCTTTCAGAACTCTTCGGAGTCTGTCAGCACTCAAGTAAACTTGTCGCTCAGATCCTAGCTTCTCGGCTAGTTGTTTAGAGCTATAAGTGTGAGGTTCTTGAAATAGGCAGTTTTCTAGATATTCTAAATCATCTTCTGAGTACCGGGGTTTTCCTCCTCGACCTGGAGCATCCCATAATCCTGCTAAACCCATTTTTTCCCAACGATGTAGGGTCTGACGGACTGTAGAAATTGCCCAGTTTAAACCTTGAGCAATTTCCTCGTTTTTTAAGCCCCGCGCGTTCAATAGTAGAACTTGAGCGCGGTCTTTAGTTCGTTGAGGAACGTCCTTGGCTTTTCTCAATTCTTCTAAAGTTAGCTTTTCCTCGTCAGTTAAAAAAATTCTTAGTCGGCATCCCATAGGCGTTTTACTTTGCTTTGATTAATCTATTTGGTATACTAATCTGTATTATCGCTCCTATACTCAAAATCAAAGTATATAGTAGCACTCTACATTTAGATAAACCACAGGAATTTTAGTGGCTTTAGTGTAGCCGTAAACATTCTATGAAATATTTTTTAATCTTGTTAAGTATACCATCATACAATAATAACCCAAGTTGCTAGTTATCTAAATTGAGGTTAATTATGGGAATTACTGCCTGTTCTCTCTTTTCTTCACTAGCAACTTACGTTAGTAGTTATAATATTTTTTATGTATTACTTGAAGACTTGAAGCAAAAAAAAGGTTTGGTTATAGTACCAAACCTCAATAATTGCTGTGCTTAACAACGTACTCAATTAATTTAGTGCTACTTGCCTGACAGATCATCTTCCTATAGGATGTGTCCAATTTTCCCTAAAGATGATAAAGCAGAATATACAGTAGCTTTCAGTGGTCAGCGGTCAGCACCACATCTTTGTTGGTGCGGCACTCTGTAATCAAAATATTGACACTACACATAGTAATTTGTATAAATACTTCCTGCACTCCCTCAACACAAAAAAGGCTTGGGTGTTAGCCAAGCCTTTATATATACCAGGTGTTTACCATATATAGCTACTTTAAACCCTATTTTATTCCTATTCATCTTCCTATGAGGTGTGTACAAATTTCAGAAAGTCTGATATGGACGATAGGTATGGAAATTTTAACTTGGGTGGTAAATAGGAGAAAGGGTCAGGGTTAAAGGCTTTCTCTAGGCGTTTTCTTTTTTGCTGTTCTGGAAAGAACCCCAAAAATCATCAAAAAAAAGACCCTGAAATTATTTTCAGGGTACATACACGTTTTTCAGGCATTAATAAAATTAAGACTACTCAATCTTAAAAAATATTTCTACTACCTAAAGTAGAATTAATTGAGATATTTATGCTTTGGATGAATCACAAGGTACATTGATATAAAAAAGGTCTAGCCTCATAGCTAAACCCTCATAGAAAGCAGTTATTCGACACACCAGAATTAATGTAAATCTACTTTTATTTCTCTGCATCTTCCTATGGAGTGTGTTTACTTATCCATGAACATGATATGAACTCAACTATTTAAAATTAATTAAAGCTGTATTTTTTTCTTCTCGCTTTATTGCTGGTTATTTAATTATCTAATTATAATATGAATTATTACTTATTGATATAAGTAAGTAGTTACACTTAAGTAGCTAAGAAGAGTCATTGTTTAGACATTTAGTTAATATGTTTATTTTTAGTAAAGTTCTTGCAGTGTAAGCTTTTTAGGTTTTTCAAGCTATAAATATAAATGTATTTTAGGTTATTTAAAGTCTTCTTTATATTTGGATGAAGAAAATACAAAAACTTTATCTAAGTAGATGAAAATTTTCGTATACTGGGATTGTAGCTTAAACAACTAAATGTAATACTAGTAATCGTAGTGTTCCCAGACTACTAGATGACTAAATAAAAAAAGTTCAGTTCTACCGACAGTCCTAATACATCACTCAAAAACTAACAGGGGTAAAAACGTGAGTAAGAATCTTGGTAAATTATTAATCGGTGCTTCAATGGTTATTGGCATGGGTGCTTTAGCAGCTAACCCAGTACAAGCGGGAACTCTTACTGGTGCGACTATCGGTGGAACAGCAGCAAATGATTATTACGTCTATGATGTTGTTGGTAGCCAGACCACACCTGTAACCAGCAATTTGACTAATGTAAAGAAAGTTCTAGATGGTGATGCTGAAAGCCCTACTGGTAACGTTGAATTGAGAGCCAGCACTGAACAAGTTGGTTTTAATGCTACTGAATTCGCTAAAAACACCACTTTAGAAGGAAAAATTGGTGGTAAAAATATTACTCTGAGTAGCTTAACCTCTGCTGATTGGTTTGGACCTAGCTTAAATATGGCCTACGGACAAACTAACCTCGCTAATACTTGGTTTAACCAATTTTATGTTGCTGCTGGTTTAGATACTAAAGAAACTCAACTCAAAACAGCATTGGGTTTACCATTACCAAATAACACTCCTAATCTTAGCACCATAATTCGTACTAGTGTATTTAACGTTTTTACAAGTATTGGAGGTTTTCAACGCGCTAGTGACCCTAACATTGCTTATGTTAACCAAGATGACAACACGGGCTTAATTAAGATTGGGTTAGCAGGTCACTTGGACATGAAAAGCTATTATGCTCCTATTTTTGGATCTTTGACCAACTTGATTAATAATAATTTCCAAGCTAGTGAAGTAGTTAAGTATACCTACAATGGCGTAACTGACTATCTCTACAGTTTCACCGCGACAAATTCTGGTTTAACATCAACTCAGGCCAATGGTGATCACAGTGGTAATTATGAAGTTACCATAGTAGGTGTACCTAGAAAAGCACCTGAACCTTCAGCAATGTTAGGTATTTTGGGTGTTGCGGGTGTTTTTGCTGCACAACGTAAGTTGAAAAAAGCTTCTGCTTAAGACTGAAATTTCCACATTATTAATTTAGAAAGTAGGGGTAAAGCGCAATGCTTTACCCCTAAAAATTTTGTTTTCTCAGAAATGTTTCTTAAAATAGAGTTGGGGTATGTTTGTAAAATTACCTAACTTTAGCCGTGAATCTATCTTCGTCAACACTACCACTAGTTAAAAATCCCGAAAGACTGGAAAACCGTCTGGGAGAAATTCCCGCACAACCGGGGGTTTATTTGCTGCGGGATGGCAGCGATCGCTTAATATATATAGGTAAATCTCGTAAATTGCGTTCTCGTGTCCGTTCCTATTTCCGCGACTCCACCAACAAGACGGAACGCATTAATATGATGGTTAAGTTAGTGACAGAAATTGAATTTATTGTTACTGATACCGAAGCTGAAGCATTAGCACTGGAAGCCAATTTAATTAAACAGCATCAGCCCTATTTTAACGTTTTACTCAAAGATGATAAAAAATATCCTTATCTCTGCATTACTTGGTCAGATGAATATCCGCGAATTTTCATTACCCGCAAACGTCAATTAGGAAAAGCCAAAGATAAATATTACGGTCCCTATACAGATTCTGGGTTATTGCGGGAAATCGTCCATTTATGTAAAAAGATTTTTCCTTTACGACAAAGACCACAACCCCTATTTAAAGATCGTCCTTGCTTAAATTATGATATTGGTCGTTGTCCCGGAGTTTGTCAAAAATTAGTTTCCACAGTTGAATATGCAAAAATTGTCCAAAAAGTAGCAATGGTTTTTCAAGGTAGAACTCAAGAACTAATTGATATTTTAACAGCACAAATGGAAACGGCTGCCGAAGAATTAAATTTTGAAAATGCAGCAAAAATTCGTGATCAAATTTTATCTTTAAAGTCTCTCAATGCAGCCCAAAAGGTATCCTTACCTGATGATACTGTATCACGAGATGCCATTGCTTTAGCTGCTGATGACCAACACGCCTATATTCAATTATTCCAAATTCGTGCGGGTCAATTAGTTGGACGTTTGGCTTTTGTTGCTAACTCTCACCCTGAACCGGGAGCAATTTTACAACGAGTTTTAGAGGAACATTACCAAACAGCCGAAAGTGTGGAAATTCCTAGCGAGATTTTGGTACAACATGATTTACCTGATAGTGATATTTTGGCAGATATTTTGACGGAACGCAAAGGCAGAAAAGTAAATATTATTGCCCCTTTGCGACAAAGTAAAGCTGAATTAATAGAAATGGTCGAAAAAAATGCCCAATATGAATTACAGAGAATGCAAAAATTGGGAGATAGTAATTTACAAGCAACCCAAGATTTAGCGGCTATTCTCGACTTACCAGATTTACCAAAACGCATTGAAGGTTATGATATTTCTCATATTCAAGGGACTAATGCGGTAGCTTCCCAAGTTGTATTTATTGATGGTTTACCAGCAAAACAACATTACCGACATTACAAAATTAAAAATCCTGATATTAAAATTGGCCATTCAGATGATTTTGCGAGTTTAGCAGAAGTTATTAATAGACGATTTCGGAAATATATAGAAGATCCTAAATTAGCAAGATTGGGTAATTCTGACTGGCCTGATTTAATTATGATTGATGGTGGTAAAGGTCAATTATCTGCCGTTGTGGGTATTTTACAAGAAATGAATTTATTAGCAGATTTGCGAGTTGTCAGTTTAGCAAAAAAGCGGGAAGAAATATTTTTACCTGGGGAATCTAAAGCTTTAGGAACTCACGCAGAACAACCAGGAGTACAGTTATTAAGAAGATTGCGAGATGAAGCACACAGATTTGCTGTGAGTTTTCACCGTCAGCAAAGAAGTGATAAACTAAAGCGATCTCGTTTAGATGAAATTCCCGGTTTAGGACAAAATCGGCAAAAGTTACTATTATCTCATTTTCGCTCAGTTGATTATATTCGTCAAGCCACTCCTACACAATTAACTGAAGTTCCCGGAATTGGTTCACAATTAGCGCAAGATATTTATGATTATTTCCATCCTGTTTAAATATATTTTTTTCAGAAATACGAACCACAGAGGACACAGAGGACACAGAGGGAAAACAATTTCTTACTTGAATTGTATTGGTTTTTGACTTCTGCTGTATTATTAACCAAATTTGTAAATACCATAGTTTTACCAGATGAAAATTAGCCTGTGCATGATTGTGAAAAATGAAGAAACTACCTTGCCAAAGTGCTTAGGAAGTGTTAAAAATTTTGTTGATGAAATTGTAGTTCTCGATACGGGTTCAACTGATAAAACGCCTCAAATTGCTGCACAATTTGGGGCTAAGGTGCATTATTTTGCCTGGAATAATAACTTTAGTGCGGCTCGAAATGAGGCTTTAAAATATGTTACAGGTGATTGGATTTTAGTTTTAGATGCTGATGAAACTTTGACACCAGAAATTATTCCCTTACTCAAATCAGTTATTCACAAAGAAGAATATCTTGTGATTAATCTCGTGCGTCAAGAAGTCGGTTCTACACAATCACCTTATTCTCTCGTTTCTCGACTATTTCGTAATCATCCAGATATCTATTTTGATCGCCCTTATCATGCTTTAATTGATGATAGTGTGATGGCGATTTTAACTCAAGAACCAAATTGGCAAATTGGTTATTTACCAGGGGTAGCAATTCTGCATACTGGTTATCAAAAAGCTGTAATTAATGAACAGAATAAATCTGCTAAAGCCGCAGCCGCAATGGAAGAGTTTTTTGCCAATCATCCCTATGATACTTATGTTTGTAGTAAGTTGGGGGCTTTGTATATGCAAATGGGCAAAATTGATGCGGGTATGGAGTTATTAAATCGGGGATTAAATCAAATCATTGGTAATCAAGTTAATCAAGATAAAAAACCTTTGAGTAACTTAAAATGTTTGCAATCACAGAAAATTGAAGTTTCTGTTGATGAAGATATAAATTATGATATTTTATATGAATTGCATTATCATTTGGGTATTGGTTATGCAAATTTACAAGATTTACCTCTAGCTATTGCTCATTATCAAGCTGCGGTAAAATTGCCTATTTATCCTTTATTGAAATTAGGAGGATATAATAATTTAGGAAATTTACTCAAAAATATGGGAGATTTTCCGGGAGCAAAAACTGCTTATGAAACGGCTATAAAAATTGATCCTAATTTCGTGACTGGACATTATAATTTAGGGATGGTATGTAAAGTAATGGGGTTATTTGCTGAGGCTATTGATGCCTATAATAACGCCATTAATTTAAATCCTGATTATGCAGAAGCTTATCAAAATTTAGGGGTTGTACTGTTGAAAATTGGTGATGTTCCCGGTAGTTTAGAAGCTTTTGAATATGCCATTTCTCTCCATGAACTAAACAACCCTGAAGAAGCACAAAGACTTCATCAGGGTTTAAAGGAGATGGGTTTGTTGAATAGGGAATAGACAAGTAAATAATATTACCAATCACCTATTACCAATTAAATTCGAGAACGGACAAATTTCTCTAATCTATCCATTCCCTTTTCAATTGTCGCCATATCCGTAGCATAGGAAAGACGAATGTTTTTATCAGCACCGAAAGCGACACCGGGAATAAGTGCAACTTGATGTTCTGCTAATAAAGCATCACAAAATTCCAGAGATTTCAAGCCGGTTTTGCTGATATCAGGAAATAGGTAAAAAGCACCGTCTGGTTTAGCGGTACTCAAACCCGGAATAGCTTTGAGTCTTTCAAACATTACCTGACGACGTTTAGCGAAAGCTTGACGCATTTCCTCTACACAGTCTTGGGAACTTTCTAAAGCTGCGATCGCTCCATATTGAGCAAAAGTACACACATTTGATGTACTATGTCCTTGGATGGTGCTGGCTGCTTTGATAATTTCCAGGGGTCCAGCTAAATAACCCAAGCGCCAACCGGTCATGGAATAACCTTTAGCGAAACCGTTACTAATTAAGGTGCGAGCAAAGATTTCCTCACCTAAAGAACCTATGCTGATATGTTCTGCACCATCATAGAGAATTTTTTCATAAATCTCATCAGAGACAACATAGATACCTGCATCAACTATTACCTGCGCCAGAGCCTTAATTTCCCCTGGCGTGTATACCATCCCTGTGGGGTTAGAAGGGGAGTTAAGGACAAATAACTTAGTTTTTGGGGTAATAGCTTTTTTTAGCTGTTCTGGGGTGATTTTGTATCCAGTGGAAGCATCTGTTTCCACAATCACTGACTTACCACCAACTAAAGTTACCATTTCGGGATAACTTAACCAATATGGTGAGGGAATAATTACCTCATCACCTGGGTCAATCAATGCCACAATTAAATTGTAGAGAGAATGCTTACCGCCATTGGTGACAAGGACATTCTCTGCCTTATAATTAAGACCATTATCATTTTTTAGCTTGTGTGCGATCGCTTCCCGTAATTTTGGTTCTCCAGCGGCGGGGCCATACTTGGTTTTGCCTTCATCCAAAGCCTTTGCGGCTGCGGCTTTGATATGCGCTGGGGTGTCAAAATCCGGTTCACCCGCGCTAAAACTACAAACATCTATACCCTCGGCTTTCATAGCCTTAGCTTTAGCTGCGATGGCTAAGGTGATGGAGGGTGTTACCTGACTTACTCTTGCTGCCAGCTTCATTCTACTTTAATTTCGCCAATATCCTTTCTATCTAAGGATATCCCAGAATCATATCCGATATTTGCCCTTTCTAAATTCTTTTCTCACCCAGGTGAGGACAATTTAATTTACTTCAAGACTTGACAAGGCGAAAATTTTGGTTTACACTTATGTTAGGAGTGGAAATCTGTCCGTGCATATATATAGGGTTGTGGATTGTCTGAATCAGGATTTACAGGATGGTAATTTTTAGATGGTTTATTGGTGATGAAAGTTGTATTTGTCAGAATCAGGATTTACAGGATTAAAGGATTAATCAGGATGGTAATTTTTAGATAGTTTAAATTATTCAAAAATAATCATTCAAAAACATCCTGAAAAATCCCCAACTCCCCACCAAAAATCATCCAATAACATCCTGTAAATCCTCAAATCCTGTAAATCCTGATTCAGACAAAAAAAATCCCCAACCTCCACCAAAAATCATCCAACAACATCCTGTACATCCTAAAATCCTGTAAATCCTGATTTAGACAATTAAATAAACCTACTTGTCTATCTCAGATTCTAACCATGTGTCCAAATCATTAATATCTGTAAAGTCTAATAATGCTTCTCCTAGCTTTTCCAGTTGTTCTATATTCAAACTGTTGATATTTTCGATGTAAATATCTTTCAATTTTCCAAATCTTTTTGACAACTGACGTATCAACAAAATCATTTCACCATTCTGCCTACCTTCTTCTCTCCCTTCCTGCTTTGCTTCTTGATATACTCTTGTTTGCTTAATATCACTCACTAAAAACATTGCTTCTATCTCCTGACGGCTTAATTGTGAAAACTTGGACAATAAAACAGTCTCCAACAATTCTATAATACCTTGTTTTTCCCTGTCATTCTCCACTTCTGTTTTAGTTCTTGCCATGAGGGTTTTAACTAATTCCGGCGCTTGTGCTTCCTTACTGACAATCAACTCAATTAACCCCATACCAATTGAACCTGGTGGTAATTCATCTAAATAAATTCGTTTAATTCTCCCACTATTAATCAATTCCTGTTGATAAGCAGTCAATTCTCCTACATCTAAACTCCGTTTCGCAAATAACGCTACCCCCTGCCAATCTTGTACAGGTTTAAATTGATTGAGATAGATATTGATTTCAGCGATTAATTCCCAGTAAAAGTCCGGTTTTGGTTGAAATTGCACTTCTACAAAATAGATGGGTTTTTCTAGACTATCTGCCATAAAAATTCCATCAAATCGAAATGCCTTTTCTTTCACTTCCACAGATGTAAATTGATAATCTCTGGCATCTTCTATAGGTTCTCCCAGAATTTCAAATAATAGGGTATGGAAAGTGAGGAAGATTTGGTAGAATATCGTGTCTGTGTGCATTATTCCTGATATTGAAATTACTTATTCATCTGGTGATTTTAACCATGTTTCCCAGTTCTACATCTACTGTAATTGCATCTTCATTCTGAGATACAAGATAACATCTTGGTATTTTGGTTATGAGGACAAATTTTATTTTCTTATTTCCCTGCTTCTGGGATTTATTTTGGAAATTATGATGTTGATAAATAAAAACTCTATATATATGGGCGCACACTTTTCCACTCATATCATAAGCATAGCGAAAACTCGAAACACTGTCAACCCCCCTAGCTGAAATTACCAAAACTCGTTACATTATTGATAAAATTCTCAATAATAATGAGAATAAACCCTCAATAATTGAGAATGTCCTTTTTTCCCAAAATCCCATATAAATAACTTATGCCCTAATAACAAGATCCTCGACTTCTTTGATTAATCTTGTAATTTATGAATATTTAATTTAGAAGTCGGGGATCTAAATCCGTTGAGAAAAAAGCACAACCCCACTATAATATTTATGGAAAAATAATATTTTTATTACCAATGTCAACGGTGAAATGGTTGTAAAAATAGGCGATTATGGTATATCAAAAGCTTTTGATTTAGATGGTTTGAGTGGGCTTAATAACATGATGGTTAAAATATAAAAAAGAATATAATTAAAATCCTATTATCTGTGATTTTTCTGATTACTGTACTTAAACTGCTACATAACAACTACTAGACATTACTCAAAAGATAATATTTTATCAGAAAAAAGTCAACGATCGCTCACAGTTGTGCAAGACTAGAGAACAGTAATATGTTGAAAAAACTGATTTAATTTAATAATTAATTATGCTGGGTGCGATCGCTGGTGATATCATTGGCTCTATCTACAAATTTAACAATATCAAAACCAAGGATTTTCCTTTGTTTGATGAAGAATGCACTTTCACAGACGACACAGTGCTGACCATAGCCGTCGCAGAAGTCATTCTCAATGCTGATACATTTCCTGATAACACTAAGTATATTGACCAACTGCAATATACTGAAAACTTTAAATTGTACTACTCTGAATATCCCGAAGCTGGTTATGGTGATAAATTTCGAGAATGGGCAAAATCCAACAGCACCGAACCATACAACAGTTGGGGGAACGGTTCAGCCATGCGAGTTAGTCCCATAGGATCTGCCTTTGATGACCTGAATACTGTATTACAAGAAGCTCAAAGCAGTGCCGAAGTTACCCACAACCATCCGGAAGGCATTAAAGGCGCACAAGCAACCGCAGCCGCCATATTTTTGGCAAGGACAGGGCATGATAAATCCAGTATTAGACATTATGTCCAGAACTCCTTTGGTTATAACTTAAAGCCCAGCCTGAACGAAATTAGACCAACCTACGAATTCAGCAAATCTTGTCCAGATTCCGTTCCCCAAGCCATTATTGCTTTTTTAGAATCTACAGACTTTGAAGACGCAATTCGTAATGCTATATCTATTGGTGGTGATAGTGACACCATAGCTTGTATTACAGGTAGTATCGCCGAAGCTTTTTATGGTGGTGTACCTCAAGAAATTGCCGAATGGGCATTATCAAAATTAGATGAGCCACTTTGGCTTGTTATTGATAAGTTTATGTCACAGTATTATTCGTGAACTACCCTGCCGGAAGACAGACAGGGCTTGCCAATTCATCGGGAATAGCCTCCAGAACTTCCTAGTTCTAGGGTTACAAGGCCAAAGGCAAAAGGTATAAGTTTCATTGGCTTTTTTTGCGTAGGGGACGGAGAGAATTCCTACTTGCTGAGTGAGCTTATCGAAGTGTCATTTCCCTCTCGGTCTAAAGACACGCTCGTTTTCCACTGAGCGCGAGGTTTTATGAGTGCGAATTAACTCCGCTTCTATGGTAAATCTATGGTAAAAATAAATATGCAATATAATAGTGTAATCCTCACCATAGCCACATTCAATTTTGACAATATAGTTAGTTTCTATACTCAATTACTAGAACAAGAACCAAAAAAACTCATTCCTGATGTTTATGCTGAGTTTCAAATTACTAGTTTGAAATTAGGTATTTTTCAACCCAAACAAGCAAACAAACCGGAATTTGACGCTAATGCTCAAAGTCCACTCAGTTTGTGTTTAGAAGTGAATCATTTAGAAACCGCTATATTTTACTTGACATCTTTAGGTTATCCCCCACCCGGAGTAATTTCCACAGCTTCCCACGGTCAAGAAATTTACGCCTACGATCCTGACGGAAATCGTTTAATTTTACATCAATCTCATTAAGAGGGAACAGGGAACAGGGAACAAGCAAATATTATTACCACTGACAACTAACAACTAACAAACAATAAATGTCAATAACTAAAAACTACAAATTAAATCTGATTCAATGGTATCCCGGCCACATCGCCAAAGCTGAAAAAAATCTGAAAGAACAGCTAAAACGGGTAGATGTGGTTTTAGAAGTAAGAGACGCTCGCATTCCCTTAGCGACAAATCACCCACAAATGAATGAATGGGTGGGGACGAAAACACGGATATTGGTACTCAACCGAGTAGATATGATTTTGCCACAAGTGCGATCGCGCTGGATAGAGTGGTTTAAAAACCGAGGCGAAGTTCCATATTTTACCAACGCTCAACATGGTCAAGGTGTTACCGCCATTGCCAAAGCTGCCCAAGCAGCGGGCATAGAACTTAACCAACGCCGCACAGACAGGGGAATGTTACCCCGTCCTGTGCGGGCTGTCGTCATTGGTTTTCCCAATGTCGGTAAATCAGCTTTAATTAACCGTCTGATAGGCAAGCGAGTCGTAGAAAGCGCAGCCCGTCCCGGTGTTACCCGTCAACTGCGGTGGGTAAGAATTTCTGATCAGCTACAATTATTAGATGCTCCTGGTGTTATCCCTGCTAGACTAGACAGCCAAGCCGCAGCCATCAAATTAGCTATTTGCGATGATATCGGTGAAGCAGCTTATGATAATCAACTCATAGCCGCAGCATTCGTAGATATACTGAATGAACTCCAAGAAACCCATTCTCATTCATTACCACCACACCCATTACTTACACGGTATGATCTTGACTCCATCGTCCATACAGGAGAAGAATATTTACAAGCTTTAGCAGAACATCGTTATAAAGGAGATGTAGAACGGGCAGCCAGACAAATGATTACTGATTTTCGCAAAGGATTTTTAGGGAATATCTCCTTAGAATTACCAAAAATTTAACCGTTAATTTGTATCCGCATTTATCCGCGCTGTGCAGATTTTCAATATTACCATTGTTATTCCCCAGGAAAAGCGAAATTGCAAATGTCTCTTGTCTCCTTTTATATTCGCCAGGGATACGGATAATCTAGGATTTGGCATAACATAGCCTTTTTATCTATTTTGTAGCTTTGCGCCCCTAGCTTCCAGTCTGAATGTATAACACTCATGAATCAACTCACGCTTATCCTCCAACAAGAAGGAACTACCGAAACATTAGTTCCAGTAGATAAAGACATATTTACTATCGGACGGTTGCCAGAATGTAATTTATTATTACCTTTTGGAGGAATTTCCCGCAACCATGCGCGAATCGTCAAAATTGCTGAGAGTGTGTGGACTATTGAGGATCTAGGCAGTAAAAATGGTACACAAGTTAATCAATATATTATTACTAACACCCAAGAATTAGCTAATAACGATGTGATTTGTTTGGGTAATATCAAATTAGTAGTCAAATTTGTAAAATCTGAAGAAGATGAATATCAAGATGGATTTTCAACCCAAGGACATGATTATCCACAAAGAACAATTTTTCGTAATGTTGAGCAACTACAAAAGCAATGGATAGATGCTAGTGGTATTAATGGTAAAAGCAATGATAAGGACAAAACTATTGCTCGTCTGAAAGACTTAGTAGATATAGCTAAAAATCTTTGTGCTGCCACATCTATTGAGGAAATTTTCTCTCAAGTACAACAAGTTGTTTTTCGTTATCTTGATAGTATTGATAGGTTAGCACTATTAGTTCAAATTCATGATTCTGGTAATTTAGAGTTAATAAATTCAGCCACGAGAGATGTTTCTGATCAGGAAACTTTAGCCACAGATGGTAGTTGGATTAGTCGGAGTATTTGTCAGAAAGTATTTGCCGAAAAAGTTGCTGTTCAAAGTGCTGATACTCAATCTGATGAACGATTTTCTAGTGAGCAAAGTATTTTATTTAAAGGTATTCGTAGTGCCATGGCAGTGCCATTATGGGATGAACATAATGTCATTGGCGTTCTCTATGCTGATGCTAGTCTTTCTTCATATCATTGGGAAAGTGAAGGTGAAGAAGAACTGAGCTTTTTTTCGGCTTTAGCAAATCTTGTGGCTTCTAGTGTGCAACGGTGGTTATTATTAGAAAAGCTGAAAACAGAAGAAGTAATTCGTCATCGCTTAGAACGATATCACTCTCCCGCAGTTGTCCAACAATTAATATCTGTGGGTAGTTCACCCGATGGGCGTTTAGCTCCTGCGGAAAATGAAATTAGTATTTTGTTTGCAGATTTAGTAGGTTTTACGGCAATTTCGGAACGACTGACTCCTACGGAAATTGCTCAATTATTAAATAATTTATTTGAAGAAATGTTGCAAGAAGTGTTTTTATATAGTGGCACTTTAGATAAATATATTGGTGACTGTATTATGGCTTTTTTTGGCGCTCCTGAACCAGATCCAGGTCATGCAGATCGGGCAGTTGCATCGGCCAAGGGAATGCTAACTCGGTTACAACATTTAAATGCCAATAATTTTTGGCAAGAACCTTTACAACTACGCATTGCTATTAACAGCGGTAAAGCTGTTGTTGGTGATGTTGGTAGTTCTCAACGAGTAGATTATACTGCTTTGGGAGCAACAATTAATTTAGCAGCCAGAATGGAAGGAATTTGTTCTCCTGGTGAATGTGTAATTAGTGAAGTTACTTACAATATGTTGTCACAAAAATCAGATTTTTATGATATAGGCGACTATCGTTTTAAAGGAATTGATCGTTCTGTTAAGCTGTATCAAACCAAAATGTATGAACCATCAGGATTAGATGTGCTAGACCATGGGTAACAAGTGAAAAAGAATCGAGGTAATTGTATTTATGACTCCTCTATTCTGCTGAAATTATTTTGTCCCCAATCCAATTTTTATGGTAGCTTCTATGATGAATATGTGTAACACTAGTAAGCTACCTCAAGCTATTTTTTAATGGGAGGTCAGATCATGGCTATAGCTACCATTAATCCCACTACAGGGGAAATGCTCAAAACTTTTGAGCCACTTAAAAATGCAGAAATTGCTGTTAAATTAGATGTGGCAGGACAGGCTTTTGCAGAATATCGTCAGACAAGTTTTATAGAGCGATCGCAGTGGTTAGAACAGGCCGCGACCATTTTAGACCAAGAAAAGGCAGATTTAGGGAAATTGATGACGCTGGAAATGGGTAAACCATTAAAAGCTGCGATCGCTGAGGTTGAAAAATGCGCCCTTGTTTGTCGCTATTACGCAGAAAATGCTCCTAGTTTTCTCGCTGATGTCACCATCAAAACCGATGCTAGTCATAGTTTTGTAAAATATCAGCCTTTAGGGGTAATCCTCGCCGTCATGCCTTGGAATTTTCCATTTTGGCAAGTTTTCCGGTTTGCTGCACCAGCACTCATGGCGGGCAACGTGGGATTACTAAAACACGCTTCCAATGTACCACAGTGTGCATTGGCAATTGAAGATATTATCAACCGTGCGGGCTTTCCTACGGGTGTATTTCAAACATTGTTAATCGGTGCTACCCAAGTTGCCGATTTAATGGCTGATGATCGAGTCAAAGCTGCCACTTTAACAGGTAGTGAACCCGCAGGGATATCCCTCGCTGTTGCATCTGGGAAACAAATCAAAAAAACTGTTTTAGAATTGGGGGGCAGTGACCCATTTATTGTTTTAGAAAGTGCTGATTTAGAAACAGCAGTTAGTACCGCAGTTACAGCACGGATGTTAAATAATGGGCAATCTTGTATTGCTGCGAAACGGTTTATTATTGCTGAAGCTGTTGCTGATCAATTTGAAAAACTGCTATTAGCAAAATTTCAATCTCTGAAAATTGGTAATCCAATGGCATCAGATACAGATTTGGGACCATTGGCAACTCCTGATATTCTCCAAGAATTAGACGAACAAGTTAAAAATGCCGTTAAAAGTGGGGGTAAAGTCCTCACAGGTGGACATCCCTTAACAGAAATGTCGGGGAACTTTTATCCGCCCACAATTATCATAGATATTCCTGTAGATACACCAATTGCCCAAGAAGAATTTTTTGGGCCTGTAGCATTATTATTTCGAGTTCCTGATATCGCAGCGGCAATTAAATTAGCCAATGATAGTCCCTTTGGTTTGGGTGCAAGTGCTTGGACAACCAATACAGAAGAACAAAATCGCCTAATTCAAGAAATTGAAGCGGGTGCAGTATTTATTAATAGCATGGTCAAATCTGATCCCCGTCTACCTTTTGGAGGGATTAAGCGTTCTGGTTACGGACGAGAATTGAGTATTCAAGGTTTACATGAATTTGTCAATGTGAAAACTGTTTGGGTGAAGTAAGGAGTCAGGAGTCAGGAGTCAGGAGTCAGGAGTCAGAAGAAAGAAGAAAGAAGAAAGAAAAAAGAAAAAAGAAAAAAGAAAAAAGAAGAAAATTAACCAATCCCCAATCCCCAATCCCCAATTACCAATTACCAATTACCAATTACCAATTACAAAATTTATGAATACCGCAGAATTGTTAGTACAGTGTTTAGAAAATGAAGGAGTTCAATATGTTTTTGGACTTCCTGGTGAAGAAAATTTGCACGTTTTAGAAGCTTTAAAAACATCCTCAATTCAGTTTATTACTACCCGTCATGAACAGGGTGCAGCCTTCATGGCTGATGTTTATGGCAGGTTAACGGGAAAAGCGGGAGTATGTCTTTCTACCCTGGGGCCTGGGGCAACTAATTTAATGACTGGGGTGGCAGATGCTAACTTAGATGGTGCGCCATTAGTAGCAATTACTGGTCAGGTGGGAACAGATAGAATGCACATTGAATCCCATCAATATTTAGATTTAGTGGCAATGTTTGCGCCAGTTACTAAGTGGAATAAACAGATTGTCAGACCGAGTATTACACCGGAAGTTGTGAGAAAAGCCTTCAAGCGATCGCAAACAGAAAAACCTGGTGCAGTTCACATTGACTTACCAGAAAATATTGCCGCTATGCCCGTAGAAGGCAAACCTTTAAATAAGGATAATAGCGAAAAAACCTATGCTTCCTTTGCCAGCATTCGCGCCGCTGCTGGGGCAATTTCCCAAGCCGTTAATCCCATCATATTAGTCGGAAATGGAGCAATTCGCGCCCAAGCTAGTGATGCAGTTACGCAATTTGCTACCCAAATGAATATTCCTGTTGTGAATACTTTTATGGGTAAAGGTGTGATTCCCTATACTCATCCCTTAGCACTTTGGTCTGTGGGATTACAACAACGAGATTTTATTACCTGCGGCTTTGATAATACAGATTTAGTGATAGCCATTGGCTATGATTTAATTGAATTTTCTCCCAAGAAATGGAATCCTGAAGGGAAAATTCCTATTATTCATGTGGCAGCAACTTCTTCGGAAATTGATAGTAGTTATATTCCCCAAGTAGAAATTGTTGGCGATATTTCTGATTCCCTGAATGAAATCTTAAAATTAGCAGACAGACAAAATAAACCCAATCCCTATTCTATCAGCTTGCGTTCTAACATTCGCGCTGATTACGAAGAATACGCCAAAGATGACGAATTTCCCATTAAACCGCAAAAATTAATTTATGATTTGCGGCAAGTTATGGGCCCAGATGATATTGTGATTTCTGATGTTGGCGCACATAAAATGTGGATTGCTAGACATTATCATTGTCATAGTCCGAATACTTGCATTATTTCCAATGGTTTTGCCGCCATGGGTATTGCTATTCCTGGTGCATTAGCAGCAAAATTAGTCTATCCAAATCGCAAAGTTGTCGCTGCCACTGGTGACGGTGGTTTTATGATGAATTGCCAAGAATTAGAAACAGCTTTGCGAGTCGGAACACCATTTGTGACTTTGATTTTTAATGATGGTGGCTATGGCTTAATTGAGTGGAAACAGGAAAATCAATTTGGTGCTGGTAACTCATCTTTTGTCCATTTTGGTAATCCTGATTTTGTCAAATTTGCCGAAAGTATGGGATTAAAAGGTTATCGAGTTGAATCTGTGGCAGATTTCGTTCCCTTACTCAAAGAAGCCCTCGCGCAAGATGTTCCAGCAGTCATAGATTGTCGGGTAGATTATCGGGAAAACCGCCGTTTTACCAAAAAAGCCGGCGAACTAAGTTGCGAAATTTAGACACTTGATTATGGGGTAGACTTTTTGTCTACCCTGAGACGGACTAGAAGCCCATCCCACAAGATTGGATAATTTATTTATTTTTTGGTATTATCCTAATTTATTGATGCTGCACCTGTGCTAATTAAACGTTTTAATAAAGCGGATGACCAACCAGTTTCTTTTAATACTGCCGATGCTGAAACATCTACATAAGACTGTTCAATAAAAGCTAAATCAATCATACAAATTCGCCCTAAAGCATCTTTTAATTCTTCTGGTTTGCCCTCAGCTTTCAGCTTTTTTCCAACTTCATGAATAACAGTGGACATCCCTGGAACAATATGCTGGGGTTGAATTCCCACCTTCACATGAACAACCCCAATTTGCCAACGTCGTTGGGCATAAACAGCACTCCAATCATCAATTCCTGTAAACATTTCCGCAAACCATTTCACGAATGTATCTTTAAGCCGCTGCATTCTGCCTTCAGTAGAATTAAGAATGCCATTCATTTCCGCATCACGCCCTAGATATCCATAAAAATGTTCCGCCATTTCCGCTGCAATCTCCTCACCCCAGGCAGCATTGGCTTTTAAAATAGATTTATCTTCAGCAGTGAAACCAAATCTATTTTCCATTGTCGTCATAAATGCCAGAGTATCCATAGCCCTAAGTTATCCTTAATATCAGTATTTTTTGATCTGCCTGTCTTGTGAATAGTTCCATACTATCTACCTTTAGATTAAATCAAAAGTTTGAGGAAGTTGTGAGGATAGTTATAAAATGATACATATTTCTGGCAATTATCGGGCAGCTACTCAGTACAGAGTCATAGAGGAAGGGAAAAAGCCAGAATGTGTGCAACAAACATTACAGATTTTTCCAAGTCAATAGTGTTATTTATAAATAAATCATCTAAACTGTGATTTTTGTGATGAAGATGATTTTTTATGATTACCTATAATTTTAATCACAATAATCATTGAAATCAAATAAATCATAGTTTAGACAAATATAGTAATAAATATCATTTTGACAACTTAATAATATTGGGGATGAATTTTGACAAGATGCTATTTTCCCAAAGTTCATGCAAATTTGCCAAAATCCCAATTGTTCCAACCCCTTCAACCCGAAAACCTCTAAATCTTGCCTGAGTTGCCACGAAAGTAACTTTGGAGAAATGCTGCGAAACCGCTACCGGGTTTTGAGGTTACTAGGTGAAGGTGGATTTAGCAGAACCTACGCTGCTGAAGATGTAGATAGACTAAATGCACCTTGCGTAATTAAGCAGTTTTTCCCCCAAGTTCAAGGAACTGGACAACGTGCTAAAGCCGCAGAATTTTTCAAAGAAGAAGCTTTTAGATTGTATGATTTGGGAGAAAATCATTCCCAAATTCCGCGACTTTTGGCTTACTTTGAACAAGGTTCTAGTTTGTATTTAGTGCAGGAATTTATTATTGGTAAAACTCTTCTAGAAGAAGTTCAAAATCAAGCTTATAATGAAGCGGAAGTTCGTCAACTTTTAGCTGATTTATTACCGATTCTAGACTTTGTTCACAAACACAATGTGATTCACCGCGATATCAAACCAGAAAACATTATTCGTCGGGATAGTGATCAAAAACCCGTATTAATTGATTTTGGTGGTGCGAAACAAGTTACTCAAACCAGTTTAGCTAGACAGGCAACGGCTATTTATACCCTTGGTTATGCACCAACAGAACAAATGGCTGGGTTTGCTTGTCAAGCGAGTGATTTGTATGCTTTGGGTGTCACTTGTGTACGGTTATTAACTCAAGACTTACCATTACAAGATGATTATGGACAACTTCAAGATCATCTTTATGATGCCATGAATGCTAAATGGTTATGGCAAGAACGTTTACGACTCAAAGGCATTACTATTAGTGATGAATTAAAACAAATATTAGATAAACTACTTCAACATTTTGCTAGTGATAGATACCAGTCAGCAATAGATGTTTTGGATGATTTGAATTTTGCTAAATATCCCGTTGCTATTAAATTTTCTTCTCTTCCCAAACCACCATTAATATCACCACCTCCCACAAAAAATACTGTTCCCTTACCTCTCTTGTACAACTTTGATTTTTATGTAATTACCGTAGATACTTCCGGGAGAGAAGTTAACCGTGATAGACGTAATACCAAATATTTTGCCGAGGAATTAGGCAGAAATACAACTTTAGAAATGGTATCAATTCCTGATGGAACTTTTATCATGGGTTCTTTGAGTTGTGAAGGTGATGATGATGAACGTCCCCAACATAAAGTTACAGTTTCACCTTTTTTTATGGGGAAATATCCCATTACTCAATTGCAGTGGAGAACAGTAGCAGCTTTACCTCAAGTTCAACAATCATTGCACCCTAACCCATCAAAATTTAAAGGTGCAAATCTGCCTGTAGAAAATGTTTCTTGGTATGAAGCTGTGGAATTTTGTGCGAGATTATCCATGAAAACTGGGAGAAAATATCGTTTACCCAGTGAAGCAGAATGGGAGTATGCTTGTCGTGGGGGAACTACTACCTCTTTTCATTTTGGAGAAACAATTACTTCTGATTTAATTAACTGTAGTGGTAGTGATACCTATTCTGTAGAACCAAAAAGTAGATTTCGGAAAGAGACAACTAATGTTGGTTATTTTGAAGTTGCTAATGCTTTTGGTTTATATGATATGCACGGCTTAGTGTGGGAATGGTGTGCAGATCCTTGGCATAATAACTATCATGGCGCACCTACAAATGGTAGTATCTGGGAAGATGGTGGTGATCAACATCGTCGGGTATTAAGAGGTGGTGCATGGAATTTTAGTGCGGAACTTTGTCGCAGTGCTAGTAGAAGCTGGAATGAAGCAGACGGGGGTTTAAGACTGTGCGGTTTTCGGGTAGTATTTTCAGTTTGAACAACTTACGGAGTCAGCTTATAAACATCCTCAGTCTGTCCAAAGGCAAAACGCATAGATTCGGAGATACTGCGGCTAGACTGGGTCAGGAAAATTATCATTGCTAAGACAGTTAACCCCGTAGTTAAACCAAACATACTCCGATAACCAAGGGTTTCGGCAAATGTACCAAAAATGGGCCCAGCCATAGCTAAACCAATATCAAATCCCATTAAAGAAGCACCAAAAATTCTGCCCCGTTCATGGGGTAATGCCCTATCTGTCATTAATACAGAAATCATGGGAATAAGTGTACCAGAAGCCGCGCCTTCCATGAATGCTCCTAATAGGAACATAAAAGAATTATTTGCTTGCCAAATGCAGATGATAGAGAGTGTGTAAGCTATCAAACTCATGGTGACAAATAAACCCCGTCCGTATTGATCTGAAGCTTTACCAGTAAATAATCTACAACTAAAACTGGAAACAGCCGCAGCGGTGAAAAAGAAACCTGGATTTAAATCAACTCCCGTTGATTTGATGAATAGGGAGATGAAAGTATGTAAACTGCCTAAAGTCAAACCACTTAGGAGTAAAACAATAGCTGGAATCCGCACGCGAGGACTTTTTAATATTTGCCAAAAGTTGTCATTTTTGCTGTTATTTGGTTTCTTGATAATAGGTGGATTCACAATGGGGATAATACATAATAAACCCAGAGAACATAAAGCCGCAGATGACAGAAATAATGGGGTATAACCAACAGTTGCTTGCAAAAATCCCCCGATAGCTGGACCTATACCCACACCCAAAGGACTCACCAAACTCATGTAACCGACGACTTCACCGCGACGGTGTTCTGGTGCTAAATCGCTGACTAAGGCAATGTAAGCTGTAGCAAAGGCAGCAATACTAATGCCATGAAAGGCACGAATTACCATCAAGGGAATAATTGATTTGACAAATAAATATCCCAAAGGGGCGATCGCAGCCACGGACATTCCAATCAATAATACTATTTTGCGACCCCGTATATCTGCTAAAGCTCCCATTGACGGTCTAAATAGTAACATTCCAATGGCAAAGCTACCCATGACAATGCCAATTTCTTGCTTAGTAGCACCAATATGTTCAATATATAAGGGTAAGGTGGGCAATAATGATGCCAAACCTGACCAGAAAAACAAACCCGCTGCAAATAACATCAGCAGGTTTTTTCGCAGATTAGCGTCAAAAGTATCAAAGGCTTTCACGGCAGATGCAATAATGCGAAAAGTATTATTTCTCTATTGTTACGTTACTTAACATTTTTTGCCACAACTTCCCGCACTCGATAAATTGGTCGTCCTTGAGATTCATGATAAGTCCGCATCAGTAATTCTGCCAAAAGACCGAAGCAAAATAGTTGAACTCCTGTTACTAACAACAATACCGCCAAAATTAACAAAGGACGGTTGCCAATATCTACATGAAAAGCCAATTTGACGAAAGTTAAATATATGCCGATTCCCCCACCAGAAACCATAGAAATTAAGCCTAACAGCCCAAAAACGTGCATGGGACGGGTGAGGAATTTTTTCATAAACAGGATAGTTAATAAATCCATCAATACCCGAAAAGTGCGGGAAATACCGTATTTACTTTGTCCAAACCGCCGCGCATGATGACGTACAGGTACTTCTGTAATTCTTGCCCCTTCAATATATGCCAAAGCTGGTAAAAAGCGGTGTAATTCCCCGTAAAGATTCATATCTGCCACCAACTCAGCCCGATAAGCTTTCAGAGAACAACCATAATCATGAATATAGACGCTAGTAGCCCGACGAATTAACCAATTAGCAATTTTAGAAGGAAGCAACCGATTTAATGCCCCATCTTGGCGATTTTGCCGCCAACCACTCACTAAATCATAACCCTCATCTAGCTTTGCTAATAACATAGGAATATCAGCGGGGTCATTTTGCAAATCAGCGTCTAAGGTAATAATTACCTTAGCTGTAGCATAATTAAAACCCGCAGACATAGCCGCAGTTTGTCCATAGTTACGGCGCAAAATTACCGCTTTTAAATCAGTGCGCGTTTGGGCTTGTGCTTTGAGAAATTCCGCTGTACCATCGCTAGAACCATCATCTACAAAAATAATTTCATAATTTAATTCACTAGCTGTGAGAGTAGAAGTAATAGCTTCTAGTAATAAAGGTAAACTTTCTACTTCATCTTTGATTGGGACAACTACGGATACATCTAAAATTGGTGATTCATCATTGGTCATGGGCATATTACAGCGATTTTCGGGTAAATGAACTACATTTTCATGAAGGTTTCGCGCAGAGACGCAAAGGGGCAAAGGCGCAAAGTCAAGAGTTTTGACTGTTAAGGCAAGAGAATTTTATACCTGAATTTAGCAACATCAATATTTTTTATTTGGGACTCCCATTACCAACATAACTTTTCACAACTCTACCAGCACCGCGTAATTGTTGATAATAAGTCTGACTAACTCTGTCTCCCTGTTCCGAAAGTTGGTCAATGCCAATACCGTTGCGTCCTTGTTCTTTTCCTGAACTGTGGATATAGCAATTATCACCTAAATATAAACCTACGTGGGTGGCTTTTTGAGGAGTGCCAAAAAAGATTAAATCTCCTGGTTGTAATTCTGTAATCTCAATTGATTGGGTAAAAGCTTCTTGTTGATAAGCATCTCTTGGTAGCCACACACCTACAGATTTAAATGCTGCTTGCATTAAACCGGAACAATCATAATTTGGTGCAACTGTGCCACCCCAAAGGTAATAATTATCTTGTTGTTTTGCTGCTTGAGTAAAAGCGATAATTGCGGGTATGTGTTGTTGAATTTCTGCTGTTGAGATGAATTGAGGTTGATATATTGTTTCTGTGGGTTGGAGAAACTGCAAATCTTGAAGTGATAACCATCCTGGATAGTCATCTTCACATAAACAAACTTCTATTGCTTTATTTTGATGATTTGATGTGATTTTTAAATGTCGTCCGGTTGCGGCTTGGGTGGATAAACGGACACATTCAGGGGAATCATAGATATTTAGGTTAGTTAAACATTGATATTCTGTTGTTGGGGAATGGGGAATTAGTAAGTTTATTGACATAAGTAATATTGTCTGATAGCGAAGCGTGGCGTTAGCCATATCAGGATGTCTAGGATTTGAGGATGTACAGGATGGTAATTTTATCATTTTTTTAGGTGAATGTTTAGATTAATTTTCCTATTCTTTAAAAATCCCTACTTCCCATCAAAAATCACATCCTGAAAATCCTTAAATCCGGGACATCCTGATATGGCTAACGCCACGCTGCGCTATCAGACAATTTCCTATCATTGAAAAAATTTTGTGAGGATTGCAAGCTTGATAAAATCTTTTTAAATCAATTGTCATAATCAATTACCCAGAACTAGCCTAATCATCATCATTGCCTCAGTAATTATACAGGTAATGATAGGATTAAGCCAGAACCTAGACTCCTAATAGCATAAGGAAATTATTTACAAATGGTTTTTTTTAATCAAGATCAACAACTAGAAAATATCGGTAATCAAATTTTAGAGGCAACTTGGGCAGAATTTCCGACTTTAGCAGCAAATCAAATTGCTTTAACTTGGGTTGTTTATGATCCTCCTGCACCAGTCAATACAGGTGGTGCGTTGACTCCCAATGCTTTTTGGGAACACCCAGTGCGGGGTTTTAGCTATCGAGGAGGAGAACGGATTTATCCTGCGAGTGTGGTGAAATTGTTTTATTTGGTGGTGGTGCAGGAATGGCTAGAAAAAGGCATGAGTCACAATTCGGGAGAATTAAACCGGGCTTTGACTGATATGATTGTTGACTCTAGTAATGATGCTACCAGTTTAATTGTTGATATCATCAGTGGGACTACTTCTGGTCCACAATTATCCCCTGGGCCTTTTGAAACCTGGAAATATCAACGTAATATTATTAATCGCTATTACCAGTCCTTGGGTTGGGAGGAAATAAACGCGATTAATGTCTGTCAAAAAACCTGGGGTGATGGTCCCTATGGACGGGAAAAGGCGTTTTATGGGGAGATGTTTGAAAATCGGAATATGTTAACCACCGATGCCACTGCGAGATTGTTACATAGTATCGTGGGTGGGGTGGCGGTGTCTAGCGGGCGATCGCAAGTTATGATGAATTTACTCAAACGTAACATTAACCCAGAAGAGTTACCCGAAGATGGGGAAGAAGACCAGGTTACAGGCTTCTTAGGCAGTGGATTGCCGGAAAATAGTCAAATCTGGTCAAAAGCAGGTTGGACAAGCACAGTCCGTCATGATGCCGCTTATATTGAATTACCAGATCAACGTCCTTATCTGTTAGTGATATTCACAGAAGGGAAAGCCCAAGCTAAGAGTCGGGAAATTTTACCTTTTGTTTCTGGGAAAATTGCGGAAGCGATCGCTAGGCTATAAATATGATATAGGTGGTGCGTTAACAGAGTTTAACGCATCCTGGGCAGCTTCTGACAATCAGCGAGATACCTCATGGGATACCTGTATCAATTTAAATAAGTAATTTAGTATTTATACTGTATCCTTTTTAGCTTGAGTTCAGCATAATGACTTAAGTGAATGCGAGGTAGCAATAACTTAATGCTTGCGTATTTATACTACATAAACGCCATTTAAGAACTTGTTTAGGAACAGGATTCTTGCTGATCTATCGGACAACTGTAATCTTATTAACTGCATAAAGTTTTATGTTACTCCATCAAATTTTTAAAATCTGGGGTTATATCTTTGTGATATTTAAAAGCCAAGAAAGGTTAATATTTGACAAATCAAATAGTACAAAATACTACTTTTTTATTATTAAAAATTACTATGTAAAAAATATAAATTATCCTTAAATTATCTTATTTTCTCCTGCCTATTTTATATGAAATAGGATAACTTACACCCACAAAACCAAACATAGTTTGATATCAAGGTGCAGATAGAAACGAATGTTTAAATTATGCTATTAAGGAGATTAATCATGTCTACAACTGGGAATTTTGCCGATTTTTCCCTGCCAGAACTGCTGCAATTTTTAGATCAAGGGAAGAAAACAG
This sequence comes from Anabaena sp. UHCC 0187, assembly GCF_009712035.1. Taxonomy (GTDB): domain Bacteria; phylum Cyanobacteriota; class Cyanobacteriia; order Cyanobacteriales; family Nostocaceae; genus Dolichospermum. The sequence continues at coordinate 677,771 of NZ_VILB01000013.1, forward strand.
GACTACTTTATATTGAATTTGTACATGAAACACTAGAAAAGAGTAGCCAAAAATCCTACTATATTTGGCTACATCAAGGTTGTGTAATTGCAGCATCAGAACGTTCAGATCAACAAGGTTTGATGTTAATGATTGCTAAACGCGGTTGGATAAATCACAGTGATATGTCTAAAGTGACTCAAACTTCCCCCTGTTTCATTGACTCCCCTATGGGGTTATGTTTGAAATCTCAGGGACTGTTACAAACAGAACAACTGAAATTGCTATTTAATAGCCAAGTATTGCGGCCAATATCGGCTTTATTGCAAGTGACGGATGGTTTTTTTAAATTTGAGCCGATCCCATTTTTGCCATTGGGAGAAATGACAGGTTTGAGTATGTCTGGAATTGAAGTAATATTGATTTGCTTGCGAGCGCTCAAAAACTGGAAAGCTTTTGAACATCAACTTCCAGATCCGACCTCAGGATTATCTACTTTAATGGATAAACATCAACAGAAGTTACTTAATCCCCAAGAATTGCAAGTATGGAAATTTGCTAACTCACAAGTTTGTTTACAGGACATTGCCACTAAACTGAGAATAAGCATAAAAACTGTCCAACAAATTGCCTTTTGCTTAATTGTCATCGGTTTAGTAGAAGAAAATTTTCTGGTTACTGCTTCTATCCAATCCGATAACTCCCAATTTACTCCTGTACCCAATTTCATCAAAGCATTACCTGATCTAGCTCTTGAGCCAGCTATTAGTCAATCGTTCCTCAAAAATTTAGTCAGTTTTCTGCGGGTGAAAGTGTGATCATGATTCCGATTTACCCTGGTAAATCTAAAGCAATTAATAATGCTTGCTCCAAATGTGCCATCACAACCTCAGAAAGTATCCCTCTTAAACGCAAAAAGCGGGTTTTAGATAACACCCGCACCTGATCTGCCATTGCAATCGAGTCTTTCTTCAGTCCGCCATCTGGTGATAAAATTAAAACTTGAGTAGGGTAAACTCGCTTGCCGTCTTGATAGGTGGTACAGGGTACTGCTAAAACCACTGGGCTGGACAGATTAATCACATCACGACTAACAATTATCACTGGGCGAGTTCCTCCCTGCTCCGAGCCTTCAGTCATTTCTAGACGCGCATCATAAACCTCACCCCTTCTCATCTTGGCGATTCCCCTAACTGCAACGCCTCCCACTGCGCCGTCGCAAATTCCAACTCCAGTTTTAAGACCTCTGCTTGATAATCTGGATCATTAGCCATTTCTGCCAATGCGGCATCAATTTCGGATCGCTTTTGTGAGGCTAGTTCTCTTCGTAAAGCCTGAGCGACAAAATCATTGCGATTTTTAGCCTTTCCTTCCATAACCGCTTTATCTGTAGCTTCTAGCAGTTCTCTGGGAATGGTTAACGTCGTGCGAACGGTTTCTGTTTTCATAAAGCGTTCATTATTTGATGACTGAAGTGATGTCTTATATCATATCGTTTTACGCATCAATTAGTAAATGCAAATTGGCCGTTAAAATTTAAAACTTATTCAGTTGTTCGTCGTCAGTTGTAAAACTCTGGACTCTTTCTGATCTACTTTTCCAATTTATCACCTAAAATACCCTCAATTGTGGCAATCTGAGAAGTATAAGCCCTGGCAATCTGATATTTTAGCTACAGAAAATCTACCTATTTAGATTATGCAAACTCTGCCGACTCTGGAAATTACCAACATTGCATCTAGTCAACCTGCCTTTGATACCACCATCAAACGCCGCAAAACCCGCGCTGTACAAGTAGGAGATGTCACCATTGGAGGGGGATACCCAGTGGTGGTACAGTCAATGATTAATGAAGATACCCTAGATATTGATGGTTCTGTGGCGGGTATTCGTCGTCTCCATGAAATAGGCTGTGAAATTGTCCGCGTCACAGTTCCCAGCCTGGGACACGCTAAAGCATTGGCGGAAATTAAACAAAAATTAATCAAAACCTACCGTGATGTGCCAATTGTGGCCGATGTCCATCACAATGGCATGAAAATCGCCTTGGAAGTCGCCAAACATATCGAAAAAGTGCGAATTAATCCAGGATTATATGTATTTGAAAAACCGAATACCAGCCGCACCGAATATACAAAAACTGAATTTGACGAAATTGGCGAGAAAATCCGCGAAACCCTAGCACCTTTGGTAATTTCCTTGCGTGATCAAGGTAAAGCCATGCGAATCGGCGTAAATCATGGTTCTTTAGCCGAAAGAATGCTATTTACATACGGTGACACCCCCGAAGGGATGGTGGAATCTGCCGTAGAATTCATTCGTATTTGTGAATCTTTGGATTTTCACAATGTGGTAATTTCCATGAAAGCCTCACGAGTTCCTGTCATGGTGGCTGCATATCGGCTCATGGCTAAACGCATGGATGATTTGGGTATGGACTATCCTCTACATCTGGGCGTAACAGAAGCTGGTGACGGTGAATATGGCAGAATCAAATCTACTGCTGGTATTGCTACTCTACTAGCTGACGGCATTGGCGATACAATCCGTGTGTCTTTGACAGAAGCTCCAGAAAAGGAAATTCCTGTTTGTTACAGCATTCTCCAAGCTTTAGGTTTGCGGAAAACCATGGTTGAGTATGTCGCTTGTCCTTCTTGCGGACGGACTTTATTCAATCTCGAAGAAGTGCTGCACGTAGTTAGAGAGGCTACCAAGCATTTAACAGGTTTAGATATCGCTGTCATGGGTTGTATTGTTAACGGGCCCGGAGAAATGGCTGATGCTGACTATGGCTATGTTGGTAAAACTCCCGGTTACATTTCTTTATATCGTGGTCGGGAAGAAATTAAAAAAGTCCCCGAAACCCAAGGTGTAGAAGAATTAATTAACCTCATTAAAGCCGACGGACGTTGGGTAGAACCTGAAATAGGAACTGAAGACAGGAAATAGGACTTACAGGGAAATGGGGAGGCTGTGGGAGAAATTCTTCCCAATTACCCATTACCCATTACCCATTACCAATCCCTGTGTTAGATTGAGCATACTTGATATATATTTTTTCCTTTGACACAGCCGTCATTATGGTAATTACAAAAAGTAAACTGGTTTTGAGTGCTACGGTAGTAACGCTTTCGACAATCGCTGTTACTGGTCTGGGTATTCACTCAATTGGTAAAGCTTCATTTAAAGATAGTCACAAGGATTTAGTAGATGAAGTTTGGCAAGTTATTTACTACCGATATGTAGATGGCACTTTTAATCAGGTGGATTGGCAAGCTGTTCGCAAGGAATATTTAAGCAAGTCCTATACTGATGACAAAGCGGCTTATAAGTCCATTCGGGAAATGCTGAAAAAGCTAGAAGATCCTTACACCCGGTTTATGGACCCAGAGGAATTCAAGAATATGCAGGTTGATACCTCTGGTGAACTGACAGGTATTGGTATCACTATTAGTCAGGATGAGAAAACTAAACAACTGGTTGTTATTGCTCCCATTGAAGATACACCAGCATTTAAAGCCGGGATTTTAGCTAAAGATATCATTCTCGAAATTGATGGCAAAAGCACCAAAGGGATGGATACTAATGATGCAGTTGCCCTAATTCGCGGAGAAGCAGGCAGCAGAGTGAAGCTGACAATTCTGCGAAATGGTCAGAAAAAACAATTTAATATTCAACGGGCGCGCATTGAAATTCATCCTGTCCGCTTTTCAGAAAAGAAAACTCCAGCGGGAAATCTTGGCTATATTCGTCTGAATCAATTCAGCGCCAATGCCAGTAAAGAAATGAAAAATGCTATTCAGAAATTAGAAGCTAAAAAGGTTTCTGGATATGTTTTAGATTTGCGGGGTAATCCTGGGGGGCTGTTATACGCGAGTATAGAAATTGCTCAAATGTGGATGAATAAAGGCACAATTGTTTTTACTATTGACCGTCAAGGTACACAAGATAAACAAGTTGCCAATGGCTCGGCTTTGACTGATAAACCTTTGATGATATTAGTAGATAAAGGTTCAGCTAGTGCTAGTGAAATTCTTTCTGGTGCATTACAAGATAATAAACGGGCAACTTTGGTAGGAAATCAAACTTTTGGTAAGGGTTTAGTCCAATCGGTACAACCTTTAAAATCTGGTTCTGGTTTGGCTGTAACCATTGCTAAATACCATACTCCTAGCGGAAAAGATATTAATAAACATGGTATTGATCCAGATGTGAAGGTAGAATTAACTGATGCCCAACGCCAAGAGTTATGGTTAGGTGGACGGGATAAATTAGCGACTCTTGAAGATCCTCAATTTGCCAAAGCTGTGGAATTATTAGGTAAAAAAGCTGCTCAAAATACCAATACAATCAAGAAAAATTAAATGATTTTCGTTTATCTCGTTCCCAGTCTCTGACTGGGAATGCCTTCGCAGAGGTTCTACCTCCCATCTTAAGAGTTATTTTTATACTAGTAGAAGGCAGAGCCTTCTAAACTGCATTCCCAGGTAGAACCTGGGAACGAGGGAACGAGGGAACGAGAGATTTGTTTAGCTATTACCAAGAAATTTAGCTTTCATTTCTTCTAATTCTTTATCTATGGGATTATTGCTAGGAGATTGTGATTGAGAATTAAGGTTTTGAGGCTGAGGTTTACCACCTGTAAATTGAGTTTTCAGTTCTTGTAATTCCCTGTCTATTTGACTGGAAGTTTTGACTACAGCCGAAGGTTGAGAACTGGGTGGTGTTATTTGTGTGGGGGTTACAGATAATTGTGGAAAATTTAAATCTTTGATTACTTCATCAACTGTTTGGTAACGATGACTAGGGATACTTTCGACCATTTTGTCAATCACCCGACTCAATTCTTGACTAATAGGAGTTTTCAGATATTGTCCCCATACCCAAGCTGCATTATGGGTATCGTAGGAGTCGAAAGGCGATCGCTCTGTTAACAGATTAATACAAGTTACCCCTAAACTATAGATATCACTGGCAAAAAGTGCCTTCCCGCGCATTTGTTCCGGGGCGACATACTCTGGACTACCTATACTTGTTCCCGTGCGGTTTAGGGCTGTTCCTGTGGCGGATTTGGCTGCTCCAAAATCAACAATTACTAATTTGTGATCGCTGTTGCGACGAATTATATTTTCTGGTTTAATATCTCGGTGGATAACTTGTTTACTATGACAAAATTGCAGCACTGTCAATAAATCATTTAGTAATTGTCGAATCTGCGGTTCATTGAAAGCTCCATTTTGTCCTAGTTCTTGGTGTAAATTTAGTCCATCAATAAACTCCTGAACTAAATACTGTCTGTCATCTTGGTTACAATATGCCAAAAGTGCAGGAATTTGGGAATGTTGTCCCAATTCATCCAACTGTACAGCCTCTTGATTAAATAACTCTACTGCCTTTTGTACCGTATTTGTCCCTTGAGCTTGGGGGTAAAATTGCTTAATTACACAGGGTGGCTTTGAGGGTTTATCCTCATCTACAGCAAGAAAGGTTCTGCCAAAACCACCCTGTCCAATGGGCTTAATTGCCCGATAACGTTCTTTGAGAAATAATTTTGTCCCACAAGTTTGACAAAACTTAAGATCATTAGGGTTTTCTGGGTGGGAACAATGGGGATTAAGACAATAACTCATAAATATTATTATTGACTAAGTTGGGCATGATGCCCATTTGGTTAAGTAAATATGAAGTTTGCAAGGGAATTTGATAAAGTTATTAACTATCGTGATTGCAGTTCAATCAAATGAATATAAATTTGTATTATCAAAAGTAACAATCTTATAAAACTTATCGTTTAAACAGTTACTTGAAAAATGTTTTTTAACACTTTAGTTGCACGTAGAGTTAGACAAACAAATGGAAAATAGAATCGTATCTTTCATTTTCAATGGTCGCACTGTGGGTATAAACCTCAACCATGTTACCCATTATATCGTAAGGGAGGAACTTGTAGAGTTGTTTGTGATCGGACAAGAACTGCCTATAGCTGTTCCCTTATGTACGGCTCTTGTTGATCTACTTACAAATATGGCTATATGTCTCTACAGCGATATGGAGTATTAATAATGTTCAATAATATAAACATCTAAAAACCCGATCAAGGTTGACCGGGTTCTAGCGAATTTGCAGGTTTCAAATAATTAAACCAAGTAAGTGAATTTAAGTTACTAAGGGTTGACTTTCCAAAACGCAAACACAGCATCTCTACGTCTTTCCGCTCTGGGATTTGGCTTCGCCATTCACAACTGGCTATTTGCCACTTCATTACCAATAATGCTGTAATTTGTTGGGCTGATGACAGGGGACACAATATCACTTGCCCTTTCTTTTAGTCGGTTTCTTATCGACTTAGTGTCCTATGGATTCAATATATCATTTGATTTTGGAGATGGAATCTGTTCTTTACATTTATTAACAAATAGGTGAAAAGGAAGAGGTGAAAAGAAAGTGCTTATTTGCGTTTATTGCCTTTTTGCCAACTTTGACTATTGGGTTGTTTGCTAAACTCTGCTTGGGGGAAAAGTCGCTGTTCTATTTGTTCATAACTTCCTTCAAAGTCACATTTACCGAAATGGGGACATTGACGACAATAAACACCTTTGCTGTAACGTTCTAAATTCTCGCGGTTGAAAAAATAGGGTTTATGACTAAATGTACTCGCTACCCATTGCCATGACATATTGTTACTTGCTGGATCACCGTCGAGTAAATGTTGCAGAAACCATTTTGCGCCGGCTTGCCATTGAATCCGTCGCCAATGGATAATATAAGCTGCTAACCACATTCTGATATGGTTGTGGAGGTAGCCTCTTGCTCGTAATTCCTGACTGAAGCTGTCAATGCAAACTAACCCTGTCGTTCCCGTTGTAATATCTTCGGGTAGTTGGGCTGCGTAGTCTGTGGATTTATAACCGGTTTTGGATTCTTCCTGATTTTGCCAAATCCCATTTCCTAGTTTGACATATAATCTTTGCCAGTAATCGCGCCAAGCTAACTCGTTAATTAGTTTATTAGCATCATCAGAATTTTCAACTCGTTCAAGTATGTATTCTCGAATTTCCCGCAAACTCAAGACACCATGACGGATATAAGGTGATAATTTAGTAACGTCACCAGTTAAGAAGTTGCGTGTTTTTGCGTAAGCTATAGGATCAATTTTCTCTAGTGCTTGCTGTGCTGCTTTTCTTCCTCCTAGAATATCGCTAATCTGATCATCTTGGGCTGCGGCTTCGGGAAACTGTTCCCGGAGATATGTGACTAATTCAGTTCGATTTTTAAAATCACGTAACATAAAATTGGTATTAGTAGTCTACAATCAGATGTGGTTTTATACCGCAAATAATTGATTTATACCCTAACTCATTCTATCTATTATGACAAAACAGCCATCTTTAAGTGAACAACGAGGTTATTATCGCTATCATCCCAGCGGTTTGGAGCAGAAAGGGGCTGCGCGTTTATTTCCCTATACGGGGGAAGATGGGACAATACGCTATATTTTAACTAAATTATCTCACAATTTATTAGCACAAGGGAAATTATCTGCTCCTTGGAGTTTGTTGTTAACGGAGTTAGAAAAGAAAGTTAGTAAGTTGGAGGAAGATTGGCTAAATATAGCGACTTTGTTGGTAGATTGTGAGGTGTTTCAGTCGGGATGGTTTAATTTTGATTTACCACCTAATGAACAGTTTAATAGTAGTTATATTCAGGAAAGAAAGAAGTTACTAAAAAGGTTTTGTGCGGCAAAAATAGCAATTTCTAAGTTAGATAAAAATTTACCTGTTCGTCAACAAAATGAAGAACAAAGAAAGTTATTTTTTGCGGCTTTCACTAAAGTTGATGGCACGAATCCTCCCGTAATGAGTGTAATTCATGAACGAGATGGAGGATTAAGTGATCATGAATTTGCTCGACAAAGATTAGCTGGTGCTAACCCGACGGTAATCAGACGAGTACAAGCCACAGATCAAGGTTTAATTCAATCTTTGGCAACTCAGCTTTATAAATTAGCAAATAATGGGAATATTGATTTAATTAAAGCCGCTGGTGAAAACCGTTTATTTGTTGCTGATTATCCATTACTAAAAGATTTACAAGTTACTGATTTACAACCGGGGAAATATGTTGGTAGCCCCACAGCTTTATTTTACCGCACTGATAAAGGACTAGAACCTGTATTAATTGAAGTTGAAAAAGGTAGGGTTGTTACTCCAGCAATTAGTGGAGGTGCGGCTGATGATTGGATGCGAGCAAAGTTATATGTGCAAACTGCTGATGCTACTCATCATCAATTAATTGCTCATGGAACTTATACTCATTTAGCAATGGAAGCTTTAGCTATTGCTACTCCCAGACAGTTACCATATAATCATCCGGTTTATCAATTACTTTCTCCCCATTTTCAATTTTTAATTGCGATTAATAACCGAGAAAATAGTATATTATCAGCAATTGATCATCTGATTGCTCCAACTTTACAAACTTCTAAAAGGTTGATGAGTAAGGCTTATCGAGAAAAGTCTTTTTGGTATTATTCTTTGTTGAATGATATTGAATTACGGGGAATTGAACCGAAGTTTTTACCAGATTTTCCCTATCGTGACGATGCTTTGTTATTATGGGAAGCGATCGCTAAATATACAACTCGTTTTCTCCAACGTTACTATCCAGATGACAAAGCTGTACAACAAGATCCCTATTTACAAGCTTGGGCTGAAGAATTAGCCGCACCTTTAAATACTCGCCCCAAATCAGATTTTCCCCAAGTTCCTGCATGGCTACCCAAGGAATTAGTTGCAGAATCAGGAATTGAACCCCAAGAATTACCTGCTTATCCACGGATTCCTGGTTTTACTAAAATTGGTAGTTTGCAACAATTAATAGATATTGCCACTATTACCATTTTTACCTGTGGTCCCCAACACGCAGCGATGAATTTTAGTCAGTTTGATTATTTGACTTATGTTCCCAATGCACCTTTTGCTAATTATAGCCGTCCAGAAACACCAGCAAGTTTAGAGGAATTTTTACCCCCAACTGATCAAGATTTACTGCAAATGCAATTAACTTCGGCTTTGAGTGGGATTAATTGGGGTAATTTAGGAAGTGCTGATTTAATTCAATTTGCTCAAAAAAGTGATTATCAAATCCTTACTCAATTTCAGAATGATTTATCATTAATTGAAGCAACAATTAAAGGACGTAACCAACAACGCTTTATAGATAGCGGTGTCGAATATCCCTATCTGTTACCTTCTCGTATTCCCAACAGTATTAATATTTAAGGAGTCAGGAGTCAGAAGGAAGAAAGAAGGAAGAAGGAAGAAGGAAGAAATTATAGAGACGTTTCATAAAACGTCTCTACATCTTTTTTACTTGGAAGATACATTAAAAGAACTTAAAAATCCTTCGATACTCTTAGTTAAAAACTTCTGTCTTTTTTTGGTAGTTTCCACACTTATTTGATATAATCGTTTATCAACCAAATATATTCTTTGTTTGACAATTTTTTCTCCAGGTTTGCTATAGTTAATTTCCCTGCCAGAATAACTACCTAAAGTAATTTTTTGTTCACTAATCAAAGTTCCTTTCGCTTTTTTTACCACACTATCGCGGCCATTGTCTAAAGCTTTTTCCACAAGATTATTGCGATTTAATAATTCAATATATTCAGATGAATAATCAACATAGCCCACGGCATATTTAACTTCCTCTTGTTGGCGTTCAACTGTAAACATATTTAATTCGATGTTTCCAGATTTCGCATTTACTGTTTGTTTGGCTTCCTCTGGTTTACCTGGCATTAAAATCCGAAAACTACCGTCAGGAGCAGAAAATAACTTCCAGATAGATTGAGCTACTTTGACCGGTTGGTTAGCTGATACAGGTTGAGTAGTTATGTATCCACCACATAAAACCAATACTGCAAGGGAATAATTTAGAAATCTAGTTTTCATAGTTATCAAATTTGATCTAAAAAAGCCACTGTAATTAAAGCATAATTCAGAATTTAGGAGTAAAATAAGCTTGATATTTGCCTTTATTCAAAATTACAACCTGTTGCAAAATGTCCTCAGAATTCCCAATTGGTAGTAAAGTCCGTGTGGTAGCATTACCACCCTATGTGAAAACCGCTGAACCAATGCCTATGTTACGTCCTGCTGATGTCATTCATATTGGTGAAGAGGGTATAGTTCTTGACCGTCGCCCCGGTGGTTATTGGGGTGTCCGCTTTACTAGAGGTGCTTTTCTCATAGATAGCCAATACATTGAAAGTATCGAAAAACCACCCGCACCTCAGTCAGATTGAAAATAGCGGCCAACAAAAATGTAAACTTATATTAAGTTATTTTTTGGGTTTTTGAAAATGGTTTCCCGTCGCCCTTTTATTAGCATTTTATTTGCCACTTGTTTGGCTGTTATCAGTTGGTTAAATTTTACCCCCCATGCTCAAGCTTTAGGTGGTAAATTACCGACAATTAATCAACCTGCACCGATGTTTACTTTACCAACTAATACGGGTAATGGTAAGGTTTCCCTGGCTGATTTTCGGGGTAAATGGGTAGTTCTTTATTTTTACCCGAAAGACTTTACTTCTGGTTGTACTATTGAAGCCAGACGGTTTCAGCAAGATCTACCTAAGTACATTGAGAAAAATACTGAAATTATTGGTGTCAGTGCTGATGATATTGATTCTCATGCAGAATTTTGTGACTCAGAAGGGTTAAAATTTCCTTTGTTAGCTGATATTAAGGGTGATGTTAGTAAGGCTTATGGTTCTTGGATAGGTGTTGTCTCTATGCGCCATAGTTTTATTATTGATCCTCAAGGGATTTTACGCGCAACTTTTGTTGGTGTTAATCCTAGTATTCACAGTACAGAAGTTTTAGCAAAGTTAACAAAGTTGCAATCTTCTGTTTCTTAGAAATAAGTTTTCACTCTGTCTCTCTGCGGTTAGAAGGTATTTTTATCTAACCACAGAGGCACAGAGGACAAGGAGAAAAGAGGCTAAATTAAATTTTTTTAGGAGTGCTAATTTTTTATATGAATCATGATCCTTATCTTGTTAAACCAGGTGATCAAATTTCTTTGATAAAGGACTATAACCCAAGTTATAGATGTGAGTTTCACCCGAAAACTGATGCGGTGAAAAAATTAAAAACAGGTATTTTACAATTATCGAAATATCAAGATGTTCTCTATGCTCAAAATAGTTATTCTTTGTTAATTATTTTTCAAGCTATGGATGCTGCTGGTAAGGATAGCACCATTAAACACGTGATGTCGGGGGTGAATCCCCAAGGATGTCAGGTATTTAGTTTTAAATCTCCTAGTGAGGAAGAGTTAGATCATGATTATTTATGGCGTTCGATGAAGTCTCTCCCGGAAAGGGGCAGAATTGGTATTTTCAATCGTTCATATTATGAGGAATTACTCATAGTCCGTGTCCATCCAGAAATTCTTAAAAAACAACAATTGCCCAATTTTTCTCAAGGTAATCAGATATGGAAACAGCGTTTTGAGGAAATTAATAATTTTGAAAAATACTTAGTCAATAATGGGGTGATTGTCCTCAAGTTTTTTCTAAATGTCTCAAAATCGGTGCAAAGAAAGCGGTTTTTAGCACGGATTGATTCACCAGAAAAACATTGGAAATTTTCTGCTAGTGATATCCGAGAAAGGGGTTTTTGGAATGACTATATGGATGCCTATGAGCAAGTTTTTAACCATACAAGTACAGAATTTGCACCTTGGTATATTGTTCCTGCTGATCGTAAATGGTTTACACGGTTGGTGGTAGCGGATATTATTTGCACAAAATTACAGGAGTTGAATTTGCAATATCCTCAAATTAGTGATGAATCTAAACAGCAATTGTTAGCAGCGAAAAAATCTTTAGAAGCAGAAGATTAATATGGTCTTTTCTCCTTCTTTTTTCTTCTTTCTGACTCCTCTTCGATATGTCTATAGGTACAGGGAATGAATTGAAAATTTTGATATCTTGAAGGCTGGAGAAACTATGATCTTTAGGATGAATATGTCAAATCTGCCTAATTTTGATATTGTGGCTTTAGCCGCTTCTGCCGGGGGGTTAACGGCTTTAATTGAGGTGCTGGCAAATTTACCCGCAGATTTCAAAGCAGCAATTGTTGTTGTTCAACATTTAGACCCTCGTCATCCATCCCTCATGGCAGAAATTCTCAGTCGTCGAACTCCACTGAAAGTATTACAGGCAAAGGAAGGAGATGAACTCATTCCAGGGACTGTTTATATTGCTCCTCCTAATAATCATTTGTTGGTAAATAGTGATGGTACAGCTTCTTTATCTCAGTCGGAAATGGTGCATTTTCTCCGTCCTTCGGCTGATTTATTGTTTGAATCTGTGGCTGGAAGTTATAAAGAAAGAGCGATCGCTGTTGTGCTAACAGGAACTGGCAGTGATGGGGCAATGGGTGTAGAAGCAATTCAAAAAATGGGTGGGACGGTAATTGTTCAAGATAACAAGAGTGCTGAATTTCCGGGAATGCCGTCCGCAGCCATTAAGACTGGGAATGTGGATTTTGTCCTCCCGTTGGCAGAAATTTCTTCAGCTTTGATAACTTTAGTCATGCCGCATGGTAGTTCGTAATAATATATCACTAATTTAGGTTATTATGAAAAACCGACTATATATAAAAAATGGTTTTGCAAATTTAAGGCTTTAAGCACATACTTAAGTGTGTTATTAATAGACCGGATCTGCATAGATTTTAATTTAGTCTACAATCGTTAAATTATTTATAGGACTGATATTTTATTTTTGAAGTATAGGTAGAGTGGGCATTACCGATAGTTAGCGAGTTTTGGTGGGCAATGCCCACCCTACTGAAAATTTTTCCAATATCATTGACAATTCTTATATAGTGTCTGCGGAATAAATCTAGAACTGAGATATATCAAGAGTTGGAAGGTAAAAAAGGTGAAACAAGTGCAAGGAATAAGCGTTGAAATTACCAAAACCCTATCACTTGACCAAATTCAAGACTATTCTTCTCTTCTTCTAATTCTGACTCCTGACTCCTGACTCCTGACTCCTAGCCCTCACAGATAACTTTTTCAGCAAGCCCTATATAGTGTCTCTATTTCTTGCAAAATGCTAACTGATTCTATGAATACTCCACATAAAGACATTGACTTTGAAAATCTCCTGCAATATTTGAAAATCAACCGAGGTTTTGATTTCACAGGTTACAAACGTTCAACCTTAATGCGTCGTGTTATTAAAGAAATGGAGACTTTAAATATAGATACTTTTGCAAATTATCAGGATTATTTAGAAGTTCATCCAGATGAGTTTAAAGATTTATTTAATACTATTTTAATTAACGTGACTGCTTTTTTTAGAGATAGTTCAGCTTGGGAATATTTAGCCAAAGAAGTTATCCCTAATATCATCAAAAATAAACAAAAAGATGAAATGATTCGGGTCTGGAGTGCTGGTTGTGCTTCTGGACAAGAGGCTTATACTTTATCAATGTTGATAGCAGAAATATTGGGAATAGAAGAGTTTCGTCGTCGGGTAAAAATCTATGCGACAGATGTAGATGAAGAAGCTCTCATCCAAGCTCGTCAAGCTAGTTATTCAGCCAAAAATATTAATGAAGTCCCCTTAAAACTACGCGATAAATATTTTGATTTAGTGAATAAAAATTATGTTTTTCGCCAAGATTTGCGTCGTTGTGTGATTTTTGGTCGTCATGATTTACTTCAAGATGCACCAATTTCTCGGTTAGATCTATTGGTTTGTCGCAATACCTTAATGTATTTTAATTCGGAAACCCAAGGAAAGATTATCAATCGTTTTCATTTTGCTCTTAATGATCATGGCTATCTGTTTTTAGGGAAAGCAGAGATGTTAGTCATGCACTCTAATTTATTTATACCTATACATTTAAAAGATCGTGTATTTGCGAAAGTCTCTTTGACAAACATCCGCAATCGGCAACTAGTTATGACAAATTTACAAAATCAAGAAACAGCTAATCATTTTTCTGCTGAAGAAATACAAATTAGGGAATTGGCTTTTGATACAGCATCTAGCGCCCAAGTTGTGATTGATAATCACGGAATATTAATCATGATTAATGAACAAGCGCGGAATTTATTTGGTTTAACAATTAGAGATTTAAACCGCCCCTTTCAGGATTTAGAATTATCCTATAGACCTGTAGAATTGCGATCATTAATTGAACAGGTGTATAATGAACGCCATCCGATTACACTCACAAATGTTGAACGTTATCAACCTAATGCGGAAATTCAACATTTAGATGTGCGGATTATTCCTTTACAACATTCTGACCAAACTATTCTTGGTGTGACAATTTCCTTTAATGATGTCACCCGTTATCTGAAACTTCAGACAGCATTACAACGTTCTCGACAGGAGTTAGAAACAACCAATGAAGAATTACAATCTACCAATGAAGAATTAGAAACAACCAATGAAGAACTCCAATCAACAAATGAAGAATTAGAAACAACCAATGAAGAACTCCAATCAACAAATCAAGAAATGGAGACAATGAATGAAGAACTCCAATCTGCTAATGAAGAGTTACAAACAATTAATCATGAACTAAGTGATCGCACCTGTGAACTTGACCAAAGTAATATTTTTCTTGCTTCTATTTTAGGCTCTCTGCAAATGGGAATGGTAGTCTTAGATAATAATTTTAATATTTTAATTTGGAATCATACAGTTGAAGATATGTGGGGTTTACGCAGTGACGAAGTAGTTCATAAATCCTGGTTTAGTTTGGATATCGGTTTACCTGTAGAACAATTGCGGAATCCCATTCGTGATATTATATCTGGTAAGAAGAAATTCCAGGAAATACTTCTTAATGTCACTAATCGTCGTGGTAAAAACATCCAATGTTATATTGCCTGTAGTCCCCTAATGAATGAAACAGTCCAAGGCATTATTATGATGATGACAGATATTGAAAAAATCAATAGTATGATTTCTCCTACGGAAATTGAATCAAGACAACGGGAAGGATAAGTAGGTTGGCGTTAAAAATAGTCGTTGGGGCAAGGCAGGGGGCAGGGGGAAAAAGGGTTTCAGGAATATTTACTTTTCTTCACACATTTTGGTGATCTCACGCCCACCTACTTATAATCTTAGTTTTTAATTGTTAATTTTGAATTTTTAATTGTTTATCTATGTCTATAATTATTGCTGGAGAACGGAGCGGAGTCGGGAAAACAACAGTTACACTTACCCTATTAGCATCTTTACGTCGTCGTGGTGTGAAAGTGCAATCTTTTAAAGTTGGGCCAGATTATATTGATCCCATGTTTCATCAATATGTGACTGGTCTTCCCTGTCGAAATTTAGATACTGTATTAACTTCAGAAAGTTATGTGCAGAAATGTTTTAACCACCATTCTCCCCAGTCTGAATATACTTTAGTTGAGGGGGTAATGGGTTTATTTGATGGTATTGGCCAATTGTCAAATACAAACGGCAAAACAGATTTTGCGAGTACAGCCCACGTTGCCAGATTATTAGATATACCGATTATATTGGTAATTGATTGTAGTCGTTTATCCGGTTCAGTAGCTGCAATTGCTCACGGTTATTGTTCTTTAGATAGTAGAATTAAAGTTGCTGGTTTAGTCTTAAATCGAGTCGGAAGTGATCGCCATTTGTCATTATTAAAAGCCTCCCTTGCCCCTCTACAATTGCCCATACTCGGTGTCTTACGACGACAAGATAATATTACCATTCCTGACCGTCATCTGGGCTTAATTCCCACAGCAGAATTAGCAGAATTAGATCAAATAGTTAATCGGTTAGCAGATATAGGTGATGTTTACTTTGATTGGGATCAACTTTTACCACTTTTAAAATCACCATCTTCCCCAATTTCCCATTCCCAATTCCCAACTCCCAATTGCTCAGTAAAAATTGCCGTAGCGCGAGATCAAGCCTTTAATTTTTACTATCAAGATAACTTAGATTTACTAGAACAATTAGGAGCAGAATTAGTATTTTGGAGTCCATTAAATGATGATCAATTACCAAAAGATATCCAAGGAATGTATTTTGGTGGTGGTTTTCCCGAAGTATTTGCACCACAATTATCTGCAAATATTAGCTTAATTCAAGCAGTCAAAAACGCGATTTCAGCAGGAATACCCACAATTGCTGAATGTGGGGGACTAATGTATTTATGTGAGCAAATTATTGACTTTGACGGTAACTCTTGGCCAATGGTGGGAATATTACCCACTCATGCACAAATGGATAAAAGATTAACTTTAGGATATCGTCGTGCAGTAGTTTTAGAAAATACCTTTTTAGTTGATAGCAATAAAAATATTTTTGGCCATGAATTTCATCGTTCTCATTTAATCACTAATTCTCCACAACCATTATTTAATACCTATCGCTATGATTGTGATGAAAATACAGGTTTTGAAGGTTGGTATTTACCTAATGTTCACGCTTCCTATATTCATCAACATTGGGGAGAAAGTAGCGAAATTCCCCAAAGATTTATTCAAGAATGTCTAAAAAATAAACTAACAACTGACAACTAACTAATATTTTCATTCAGTTTCCGAATTAAACGAGATAATTCACGAATAATATTCACCGCAATTTCTGGAGTTTCCTCAATAGCATCATAAAGTTGTTCTTGGGTAAGTTCCAAACATTCACAAGATTCTAAAGTAGTGATAGCAGCGGAACGAGGTTGAGTATCAAATACTGCCATTTCACCGAAGTAATTTCCCTTTTCAACTTCTGCCAACTTAGTATCACCAATATGGACTTTAACGCGACCTGATACCAGTATATAAAGCGATCGCCCTTCTTGTCCTTGCTGAAAGATTGTATAATTAGATGGATAGGATAACTCATTCATTACAGAAGCGAGTCTAACAATGAAATCATCCCGCAATTCTTTAAAAATGGGGACTTGTCGAACAAACAATAACCGATCAACACTAGTAAGCATAATTACTGATTTTTAATAAATCATTTACACAATTAACGAAATGCAGCCTAAGTGCTAATTAAATCAGCATCTAGATTTATCTTATACCAAATAATCATAAAAATGATACATATAAGATTTTTCAGCCAAAAGTATCTTCAAGTCAATTACGATTTACTGGGTTGAGTTAGATAGTTAGTAATTCATAGTTACTCCTGATTAGCTATTCCCTATTTCTGTAAATAGGATTAGTATAATCACAAATTGATATTAACAAGCATTAAAATTATGTTTTGGAAACAGTGGTTACGAATATTACTATTAGTTCTTGGACTGTGGCTATTCTTAGATATAGCAACATATCTAGGTGCAGAATTTTTTTGGTTTCAGGAAGTTGGTTACATAGAAGTATTTCTAGTGAGATTATTAACGCAGGGTAGTTTATGGCTAGTTATTGTAAGTTTGAGTGCTGTTTATCTATTGGGAAATCTGACTTTAGCCCAAAAGCTGAAATATCCCCAGTCTGCTGATTCCACGTCCGAGAGAGAAATCAAACTAAGTCGCAGATTAACCACTTTTCTTAGTCCCCAGCATGACAGAATTAATCAAACTTTTAAATGGCATAATTACACCAGCAAAATCAAATTAAAATGGCTTTTACCTTTAATATTAGGATTAAGTTTGTTACTGTGTATAATGTTAGCACAATATGGAGAAATTACCCTCTCATACTGGCTAAATAAAGGTAATCAGTCCAATTTATCTGTACCATTGCTATTTCGATCAGAGATAATTTTGCAATTGGGAAAAAAGATTATTGCTCAAAATTGGTATTGGGGATTAGTGGGGGGATTGTCTATTAGCATATTAATTTATCCCACATTTTTGCTCAGAGTAATTGCAATAATTTTTAGCCTGAATTTTGGGTGGATGCTATCTCAATTTTGGTCAAAAATTCTCTTGTCTTTTCACACTACTTCCTTTCATAATTCTGAACCATTATTTGGCAAAGATATTAGTTTTTATATTTTCTCCCTGCCTCTATGGGAACTTTTAGAATTTTGGTTAATAGGATTATGTTTATATGGATTTATTAGCGTTACTCTCACCTATTTATTATCAGGAAATAGTCTGAGTCAAGCCATCTTTCCAGGATTTTCTTCCTCACAAATGCGCCATTTGTCTGGTTTAATGGGCTGCTTAATGTTGGTAGTATCTTTAACCTATGGGCTAAGTCGTTATCAACTTCTTTACTCTGTCCGTGGAGTGAGTTATGGTGCTAGTTATACCGATGTTAAAGCACAATTACCAGCAGATACAGGATTATGTATTCTATCAGTAGCTATAGCCATTTATTTATTATGGTTAACCGCATTTTGGCAGCCAAAATCATCAAATTATCGGCGGATAAAATTTAGTTTAGCTATTTTTGTAACTTTTATATTTATAGGTAATTTTATTCTACCTGTAGCAGTACAAAACTTAATTGTTGAACCAAATGAATTACAAAGAGAACAACCTTATATCACCCGAAATATTGCCCTAACTCGTCAAGCTTTTAATTTAGATGTCATTGATTCTCAAATTTTTAACCCCACAGGAAAACTCACAGAAGCAGATATTAAAGCCAATGATTTGACAATTCGGAATATTCGGCTTTGGGATCAAGAACCATTATTAAAAACTAACCGTCAATTACAACAAATTCGCCCTTATTATAAATTTCCTGATGCTGATATTGATAGATATTTAATAAAAAATCAGGGTAATCAAGAAAAACAACAGGTACTAATTGCCGCTAGGGAATTAAATTATCAAGATGTTCCTCCCCAAGCACAAACATGGATAAACAAAAATATGATTTATACTCATGGTTATGGCTTTACCATGAGTCCAGTTAATACCGTTGCTGCGGGTGGATTACCAGAATATTTCATCAAGGATATTAGTCAAAATGGTAGCGTCTTAAATACTTCTAGTTTAGATATCCGGGAAACTATTCCCATCGGACAACCACGAATTTATTATGGAGAAATTAGTAATACTCACATCATGACCGGGACAAAAGTTAGAGAATTAGACTATCCTAGTGGCAGTGATAATGTTTATAATACCTATGATGGATTAGGTGGAATTAATATCAAATCTCTATGGAAAAAATGGCTATTTTCTATATATTTAAAAGACTGGAGAATGGTATTTACAAGGGATTTTTTACCAGAAACTAAAGTATTATTTCGCCGAAATATTAACGAACGTATTCGCACTATTGCCCCCTTTCTAAAATTTGATAGTGACCCTTATTTAGTTGCTGCTGATGCCTATACAGACAATCAAAATCAACAATTTTCAGACAAAGAAAATTATCTTTATTGGATAGTAGATGCTTACACAACAAGTGATCGCTATCCCTATTCAGATACAGGCAAAGACGGTATTAACTATATCCGTAACTCTGTGAAAATTGTCATTGATGCTTACAACGGCACAGTCAGATTTTACATTGCAGATCCCTTAGATCCAATCATTACCGCTTGGTCCAAAATATTTCCGAAAATGTTCCAACCCCTGGAAGATTTACCGCTTAATCTCCGCAGTCATCTCCGCTATCCAGTAGATTATTTCAAAATTCAATCTGAACGCTTAATGATCTACCATATGACAGATCCCCAAGTGTTTTATAACCGGGAAGATCAATGGCAAATTCCCAATGAAATCTATGGAAACGAAACCCGGAAAGTTGAACCTTACTATTTAATTACCAGTCTCCCCAATGTCCCCTTTGAAGAATTTATTCTCTTACTTCCCTATACACCAAAACAACGCACAAATTTAATTGCTTGGTTAGCAGCACGTTCTGACGGCGAAAATTATGGAAAATTAATATTATATAACTTTCCCAAAGAACGCTTAATTTATGGACAAGAACAAATTGAAGCCAGAATTAATCAAGATCCAGTTATTTCTCAACAAATTTCCCTGTGGAATCGGCAAGGTTCTAGAGTAATTCAAGGTAATCTTTTAATAGTTCCTATTGAGCAATCTTTACTATATGTTGAACCAATTTATTTAGAAGCCACACAGAATAGTTTACCCACTTTAGTTAGAGTAGTTGTAGCCTATGAAAATCGCATCATTATGGCACATACATTAGAACAGGCACTACAAGGCATTTTTCAGCCACAACTCGTACCACCACCAGTAATTATTCGTCCCGTTGAAGAGGAAGTCCCTGGTACATAAACAAGCTTTTAATTGCAAAGCCAACCATAAGTAATTTCATCACTAAAGTAACCCATCGTCACAACAGATTTTTTCCAATTACGTAGGATTAAAGGTATAATATCTTCAACTTGAAAATTTACATTAATTACACAATAATTTATCTATTCTTTATAAAAGAAGTATAGAAATTAACTTATATTGTTGTTATCCAAGATACCTGGTTTTTTTAATGTCTACCTTAAAAACTTTCCTTTGTGCCACAGCAGCTACCCTTACTCTCCTGTCAGTAGCTGGACAACAAGCAAACGCAGGACAAATTTATCAAGATTGGAACTATGGTATTGACTCCTTTAGCGATGGCTCAGGTGGCTCTAGCTATGAGATCAAAGGTATAGCCACAAAACAAGTTGGGGATCAAATTTACGTTGCTCTGACTGGTGGTATGCCTTTAGCAGGAGTGGACGACGGTGGCACTAATATCGGCTGGAGTGACTTATTTTTGAATTTCTCCGGCAAAGATTTCCAAACTGCTAGTAACGATAAGGATCTGTTTGCAGTTAGATTTGTCAATAATAACAATACCAGCATTGCCACAGGAGTTTATACAGGAGTAGATGCAAAAAGTATCACCGCATCTCATCATGGTTACGGTAGTTTAAAGCAGTATTACAATAGTGGATATGATAGAACTGATACTCAAGGCACAGATTTTTCAACTCAACAATCTGTATATAACTACTATCAACCAAGTGCAGTAGCTAATAATCCAACCACCAGCAATACACCTATACTTAACGCCATTAATTCAGGTACTAAGGTAGGTAATATATCTATGTTAAGTGCGCTGAATTTAAGTGCAGCCGGATTAGATTTTGGATATTTTAATGCTCTAGGAACTCAAACCATTGGGTTTAGCTTTGATAAAAATTTAATTGCCAATGGTAACTACATTGCCAATATATTCTTAGACTGTGGTAATGATGCAGTTGCACTGAAAGGTAACGTCAAATCTACACCTGAACCTACTACTACTGCTGGCTTATTTGTTGTAGGGTTAGTTTTTGGCATGACTCAAATACGGAAGTCTCGCAAAACAGCCTTGTCTTAATCACTCCCCTGTGACTTTTAAAATTAAACTTCAATATTATTAAGTCCACACTAACTTTTTTACCAATTAAGTGTGGGCTTATTTTAATTTCAGTGAATAAAATTATCTAAGCAATACTCATCTTCCGTACTTTTAATCAGTTCAATAGAACTCAGATATACAACTATAACTTTCGGTATATATTTACATCATAAAAATCAAAACTATTGACAGAGATAACCAAGCTTTTCTTTTGCTAAACCTATAATTGGAAACCTATCAATATTTAGCTTTACCCAGACATCTCAGAGACTTAAATTAAACGCTCCCAAATCAAACATCAGTCATCATGAAAACAGACCTGATCTTGAGAGGATTACAACCTGGTTATGTCACTTTTGTCAATTAAGAACCATTATAGATAACTAAGGGAAATAAGATGTATATAGAGCAGGTATTGGAAAATACACTCATAGCTGACAATACCAACTTTGCCCTTGCACAAAGTGCCATTCAACAAGAAAAAGTACAAGTCGAATATCATAACATCGAAATACCAGATTTAGCCCTATCTTTAGCACCTCTGGGATTTATTTTTGTTTGGGCTATTTTTCTGATACTTTTTCATAAGATCCGCACCAATACTGATGATAAGGTATGCTTACAAAGCAAAGTTTTACAAAAAGTCCCCTGTAAAAAATGTCAATTTTTTGCGAATAACCATTATTTAAAATGTGCCGTCAAGCCGGATACTGTTCTCACAGAAGCAGCCATGGATTGTTCTGAATATTCACCTAAAAAAGTCAGTTTTCCCCATAAAAATTTATTTCGCTAAAGACCAAAAGACCAGATTCCCGACTTCTTTAAGAAGTCAGGGATCTATTTTCTGAGTTTCAAATCTACCGCAATGCGGTGAGCGCAAGCAAACCCGGAAAAAGCGACTGCATTCAAACCTTGTCCAGGGAATGTACTATCTCCTACACAATATAAATCAGGAATAGCAGTGCGATTAAAAGGCATTCCTAACAACCCCCACAACTTGCGTTTAGGTATGGGTCCATAAGTACCATCCATGCGATTTAAGAAGCGACGGTGGGTGCGGGGAGTGCCTATTTCTAAATAATCTAACCCTGCATCTAAACCAGGAAAAATTGCGTCTAGTCTGTCAATAATTTGCCCCGCTGCTATTTCCTTTTTAGCTATATACTCGCTTTCTGAAAGTCCCTGCCAATTACTCATCCAGTCAGGTGTAAAAGCATGAATAATATGATATCCTGTTGGTGCTAAATCTGGGTCAAGTAAGGTAGGAATAGAAACAAAAATTGTCCCTGTTGGTGCAGTCATTTGTTCCCAATCTGCTAATAAAATATGATGGCATTCTGTTCCTACTGGCAAAACTGATGCTTTTACGCCTATATGCAAACTTAAAAAACTGGGCGATTTTTCATATCGTTGTTGCCAATTTTTTTCATTAGTTGGCATATTTTCTGCTGGTAGTAATTTTGTAAAAGTATCCCATCGAGTAGCATTAGATACTATTTTTTTACCATGATAAACTTGACCATTCGCTAATTGTACACCTACAGCTTTTCCCTGTTTTGTAATGATTTTTGTTACTCTAGCCTTGTATTGAATCTTACCACCAAATTGTTCTAAACCTGTCACCAATTTTTCGGCAATTTGACCAACTCCACCCCGAGGATAATTAACTCCGCCATAGTGTCTATCGGAAAAAACCATGCCAGCATTAATCATGGGGGTCATAGCCGCTGGAACTACTGACCAGCAATAACACTCTATATCAATAAACTTTAATAACTGAGGATCTTGAATATAACGTCGTGCTACATCTCCCACGTTTAAGGGTAAATACTTAGCCAAACCCAGACAAGCTAACGGATTTTGCAGAAATACCCGCAGGAGATATTTAGGTTCTTCTAATGATAATAATTCAATATTATTCAGACAATTAAAAACTCTTTGACATTCATTATAAAAGCTCCGAATTCCTTTAGCTTCATGGGGAAAATAAGCAATCAGACTTTGGATAAATTTTTCATAATCTCTATCAACTTTCAAATCTAAATTATCAGGTAAATGATAATGAATCTGTACAGGGTCAGCAATGGTTTCTAAGTTGACATTGACTGCATCTAAAGCCTTTGTTAGTAGGTTAGTTGTCCCTTTATTTCCCATGCCAAAAATCATGGATGCACCCACATCAAAGGTGTATCCTTGGCTTTGAAAATAACCTGCACTACCACCAGGAATTAGATAACTTTCTAGGACTATAACTTTTGCCCCTTTCGCTGCTAATTGGGTGGCTGTGACTAAACCACCAATACCAGAACCAATAATAATGACATCAAATAATTCGTGATTGATCACTTGTAATAACTCTCTGTTCTATTTTCCCTATGCCATTATACAAAAAAGAGGGAAAAGCCTGCTGCTGCTGACTAATCCCGCTGCCGATCCTTTCAAGAGAGGAGAACACTTGAGAATAAATATAACCTTGATTGAGAATAGTTGTCAACTACTAATAAGAATTTTTCTTAATAACTGATTATTGACTTTCAGCCGAAGCTGGGAAGGAGTATGATGATGTTTCAGTAAAAAGATAATTAATAAAGTCGGCTATTTTTAGTTATGACGCAACAACAACTGCGTGTTTATGTTCCACCCCATCCCCTAATTCAGCACTGGTTGGGAGTTGCCCGTGATGTAGCTACACCATCAGTATTATTTCGTTCTGCTATCACTGAGTTAGGTAGGTGGCTAACTTATGAAGCTGCCAGAGAGTGGTTGCCAACCCAAGAAACAACTGTCCAGAGTCCCTTAGCTACTTGCCCAGCCACTTTTATTGATCCTCACATACCTGTGGCGGTTGTGCCGATTTTGCGGGCTGGTTTAGGCTTATTAGAGGGAGCGCAGGGTGTACTACCTTTAGCATCAATTTACCATTTTGGCTTGGCACGAAATGAAGAAACTCTCGAACCTACTTGTTATCTGAACAAATTACCAGAAAAATTTGCTCCCGAAACACGGGTGTTAATTACCGAGCCGATGTTAGCTACTGGAGGTTCTATAATGGCAGCAATGGCGGAATTGACCGCAAGAGGCGTTGATCCTGCCTTAATTCGGATTATTTCTGTAGTTGTTTCCCCCCCAGCTTTGAAAAAATTGGCTGCTGTCTATCCCGGCTTAATCGTTTACACCGCTACTATTGACGAAACGCTTAATGATCAGGGTTATATTGTCCCAGGATTAGGTGATGCGGGCGATCGCATCTTTGGGACTTAAACTAGGCGTACAGCTAAGAACGGAAAATAGCTGAAGTATTGTCAAGGTTGCTTATTTTCTAGAAGGTGGTAAAAATATGAGTCAGCAAGATGGTTTTGCGAGTGGGTTGCTATTGGGTTCATTGATTGGCGGTGTCGTTGGTGGTGTTTTAGGGGCGGTGATTACTTCGCGCTTAGATGCTAAACTAACAGATGAAGAGAATGAAGGCTTAACTGGTGGTGAAAATGATAGCCAGACGGGAGCTAAAAGACGGC
This sequence comes from Anabaena sp. UHCC 0187, assembly GCF_009712035.1. Taxonomy (GTDB): domain Bacteria; phylum Cyanobacteriota; class Cyanobacteriia; order Cyanobacteriales; family Nostocaceae; genus Dolichospermum. The sequence continues at coordinate 702,604 of NZ_VILB01000013.1, forward strand.
AAATGAGAGCCTCAGTTAATGAGAATGTGGAAATAGAAGCAACAAGGCGATCGCTTGAAGATAAAATTGCCCAACTCAATGCCACAATTGATGATGTGCGGAAGCAGTTGGGAAATGTCAATAGCAACTCATCTGTTGAAAATGAATGAGCCATCTTCAGCCTTTCCTTCGTTATATTGACTAGCCACACAATATGACATGAGCTAAATTAAAATCAATGATGAATCTATGTTTGACATTTAACAGGAAAGTTACCCATCCATGAATTTACTAATTACAACCCTAGCCACCTTTGTCTCCCTTTACAGCTATTTGCTACTGATTCGGGTTTTATTAACTTGGTTTCCCTCTGTTGACTGGTCTAATCAACCATTTGCAGCTTTAAGCCAAATTAGTGATCCCTATTTAAATTTGTTTCGCTCTATAATTCCCCCTTTGGGTGGGATGGATTTCTCCCCTGTCCTGGCATTTGTAGCTTTGAACATAGTTGGTAGTGTACTGGATAGTTTAGCTCGCGCTACCTTAGTACAAGGGTTTTAAGCCCCAAATTACGATTTTTCATGTAAGGACGTTCCTCGGAACGTCTCTACATCATCTTCTGACTCGTCCGCTGAAACCAGAAGCTTTAAACTGTTTAAGTTGCAATGGTAAGGGCTGATTACTGGGGACAGTAATTCTGAATTCAAAATCACTAACTCCGGGGGGAACTTCCGCTATTAAACCCAACCGGGTGCGATTTTGTAAGGTTGAGTCGCCGTTAGCATCATATATGCGCCCAAAAATATCTGCATCATATACAGTTTTATATGTGCTGTTTTCCGCCTTGCCTGTGACTATAAAGCAAGCAGCAGAATTTGAACCACTACTACCCACTGTTCCCGTTGCTAGTTCTAAGGGACAATCGTGGTAGGAAATATCAAATAATTTAATCTGTGTTAAAGCTAAAGCTGTGGGTGTCCATACCCAGGAAAGTAACCCGATTAGTCCAGCTATAATAATTAACTGCATTGAGCGTAACCGCATAAAATACACCTTTGATTGGAAATTTACGCTGATTCTGACAGTGTGAGCTATTTTTTTGGCGTTGCGACTCAGAGTAAAGCAGCAACGCCGATTTTCCTAAGTCGTATACTCAGCGTTAATTTTCACATAATCATAACTCAAGTCACAACCCCAAGCCTGACCGCTACCGTGACCATTACCCACACCAACAGAAATTAACACTGTGTCTGATTGCAGATATTCACCATGCGCGGCGGCTTTTAAATATCCACTAGCTGCGGCCTTATCAAAAGCTAAAGGTTGACCATTTTCAAACAGTAAAATATCCCCTAATTTAACAGAGAGGTTTTCCTGTTCAAATGGAACTCCAGCCCGCCCAGCAGCCGCAGCAATCCGTCCCCAATTGGGGTCATGACCGAAAATGGCGGCTTTGACTAAAGATGAACCAGCAATGGTTTTAGCGATTTGACGGGCTGATAATTCATCATGAGCGCCACTGACTTGGACTTCTATTAAACAAGTTGCACCTTCGCCATCACGAGCGATCGCTTTTGCCAAATGCTGACATACGTATGTTAGCATAGCTTCTAGCTTCTGGGCTTCTGCCCCCATTTCGGTAATGGCTGGAGTGCGAGATTGACCGTTTGCTAAAGCGATTAAACAATCATTTGTACTTGTATCACCATCAACAGTGATAGAATTAAAACTTCTATCCGCTGCTCTAGTTAACATTTGTTGCCAAAGCGTAGAAGATACCGCCGCATCACAGGTAACAAAGGCTAACATTGTCGCCATGTTGGGGTGAATCATCCCTGAACCTTTCGCAATCCCACCAATTCGCACTGGGCGATCATGTATAGTTGTTTCTAAGGCGATGGATTTTGTGACTAAATCTGTAGTCACAATTGCTCCTGCTGCTGTGTCTGAGCCTGTTTCTGACAGGGCTGCAACCACCTTGGGAATACCACTCCGCAAAATATCCATTTTAATCCGTTGACCAATTACGCCGGTGGAAGCTAATAAAATGGATTCGGGATTAATACCTAATTCTTGACCTAATAAGTCTGCACTTTCTTGAGCATCTTTAACACCTTGTTCACCTGTAGCAGCGTTAGCTTGTCCCGCATTACAAAGGATGGCTCTAGCACTATGTTTCCCTTGTAACACTTGCCGACAATAATCTACACAGGCTGCTTTGACATGGCTAGTGGTAAATACACCAGCAGCGATCGCCTCCACATCTGATACTATTAAGGCTAAATCCGGTAATCCTGAAGCTTTCAAACCCGCTGTAATTCCCGCTGCTTTATACCCTCTGGCTGCTGTCACACCACCAGTTATTATTTGCCAGTCTGCCATAATTTTGCTCACAATTAATATATATGTGTCTACTTTCCCCGACTTATCCCCTTTTGGTTTTCTGTCAGGGTTCAGTATTGATGTCTATTGTGAGTTTATCTGTTGATGACAATCTTTTTTTTGCTGACGAAAATTAAACTTAAAATAAAAGAGAGCCACTTGGATAGCTCTCTAAAATCATCAGGGTGCATCTACTTAGCACACTATATCATTCTAGCACCAAGGGGTCACACCCCTTATTTAAATTTTGTGTAAATAAATTAATAAGTTTTGACTTGTTATACTAAACACGGTTGGGAAATGGACTTTTACGAAATCATGAAAAACCTAGATTTGTAGGGGTTTAGCAGTGCTAAACCCCTACCCACAGAATCAAATAATTAAGCCGTGTTGAGTATAGCAAGTCAAATATAGGATTAGCCTGAAAAATATTTTAACGAACCACAGAGGCACAGAGAACACGGAGGGAAGAAGGAAGAGAAGATTTTTTACTCACCCATGGAAGGAAGGAGAGCTAATTGAAACTAGCTCTCTTGATAATCAAGTTGCGTCTTATTATCACATTATAGCGTTATGAGGGTGAGGGGTATTACCCTACGCTGGTGCATTGAGTTTCTCTTCTAGCAATTGATTGGTGAGTTTGGGTTCTGCGCGTTTATCGGTTTTTTTCAGGACTTGTCCCACGAAAAAGCCTTTGAGGTTGGTGTTACCTTTGCGGTATTTTTCGACTTGTTGGGCGTTAGCAGCCATGATTTCATCAATGATCGGTTCAAGAATGGTACGATCTGAAATCAGTTCTTGACCTGCAAAGGCTTCTTCAGGTGCAACTCCATTTAATAAATCTGTGAGTTTTTCCTTAGCTTGAGCGTTACTTATTTTACCATTTTCAATGCGAGTAATCACCTCTGCCAGGTTAACCGCAGTCAGTTTAATTTCGGAGATGGTGAGTTTTTGTTTATTTAAGTAAGCTGCGATATCTTGAGTAATCCAATTAGCCGCAGATTTGGGATTTGCACCTTTAGCAATCGCACTTTCAAAATAGTCTGCAACTGGTTTATCCTCAGTTAAGACCCGCGCATCATAAGCCGAAAGTCCCAACTCATTTTCATAATGATGGCGTTTTATCGCAGGTAGTTGGGGTAATTCACTTAACCATGAATCTAATTCTGTTTGGGTGACTTCAATCGGTGCTAAATCTGGTTCTGGGAAGTAACGATAATCACTAGAACCTTCTTTAATCCGCATACTGCTGGTGCGTTGTGAACCTTCTTCCCACAGCCGGGTTTCTTGAACAATCTTTTCTCCTGATTCAATGGCTGCAATTTGGCGTTCAATTTCATAATCAATCGCTTTTTGAATTGCACTAAAGGAGTTCATATTCTTGATTTCTACCTTAGTGCCAAATTGCTCTCGTCCCACCGGACGCACAGAAATATTCACATCACAACGCAGAGAACCTTCTTGCATATTCCCATCACTGACACCAAGATAGCGGACAATCCGCCGCAGTTCTTGGGCATATTCAGCGGCTTCTTGTCCTGTGCGTAAATCAGGTTCAGAAACAATTTCTACCAAGGGAATACCAGCCCGGTTATAATCTACAAGGGAATAGGTAGAACCGGAAAGCCTTTCACTCCCCGCATGGACGAGTTTTCCCGCATCCTCTTCCATGTGCAAGCGGGTAATACCAATGCGTTTGCGGCTGGGATTTCCCGCATCATCTACCAATTCAATTTCTATCCAACCATGTTCCGCTATGGGTAAATCATATTGAGAAATTTGGTAATTTTTGGGTAAATCAGGATAAAAATATTGTTTGCGGTCAAATTTACTATACCGAGCGATTTGACAATTGAGAGCCAAACCAGTTTTAACGGCGTATTCGAGAACTTTGGCGTTAAGTACGGGGAGAACTCCTGGTAAACCCATGCAAACAGGGTCAATATTAGTATTGGGGTCAGCACCAAAAGCTGTGGAACTGTTGGAGAAAATTTTGGTGTTGGTACTGAGTTGACAATGGGTTTCTAAGCCAATTATCGCTTCGTATTCAGTTTTTACGGGTGTAGCTGTGGTCATATCTAGATTTTATTGTTTTTCTGATTTGCTACTATTTTAGCTGTTTTGTTCTGATCTTAAGGGTAGGGCGATCGCGCTATTCTGTGAGATTATCAAGTTTATCTAGTATTCTTAAACCTGCTTCTGGGTTTCCGGTTACAGCCATTGCTTTAAATCGGGTATGAGCATCAAATTCTGCTAAAGCTATAGTAGACATAAATTATAATTAAAACTTATAAAAATATAATAATACTTTTAATATTCATAACTCATCACAATTCAAGTTTAGATTTTCTTAATAATTAATTGAGAATAATTTTTATTTAGTAACGAGCTTGCAATACTTTCGGCGATTTGCTATAATCATGGAGATTTTCATAATTGGGTTTATATTGTCAATTTTATATCTGTCTGACAAAATGATATTCAAAACCCTTTATTTATAGTTGTTTCAGAAATCAATACCAAAAAACAATACAAAACTTCATAAATTAGCAGGAATTTTTGAGAGAGGTTTAGACAAAAATTATCCAATAAATTATGTAATTTACGTGGGAGAACAAATGTCCTATTGACAAATAACTTAATTTATGGTATCTGAGGGTAGTTTTTGGTAGTAGGTAGGGAAAGTGGTGACTAACTAGAGGTTCAGGTAAAACATATACCCCGTAAGGAAATAAATTTCCTTGATAAATAACAAGAAATAAATAATCATATCCCCGACTTCTTAAAGAAGTCGGGGATATGAAGAATTTGGGTTTTATGGACTATTGAAAAATCTAACCTAACAATTCAATGTTAGAAAAGATAAAATCTTGAATGGAAATATTTCCGGCTATTTCCGTGCGAATTTCTCGACGGTTGAGAATGTAGTAATTTCCTACTTTTTCATATTCATCAGTAAAATCGCTTTTACCGCCCTTTTGTGCGCCGGTTTCCGGGTCATGATAGACAGAATCATAAGTGTGAGAAAGATATCCTTCCCCTGTATCGTGACTGCTAAAGGTGTCAATAGTCACAAAAGTACCGTGAATTAAACGGTGAACGTGGCAAACTTCATTGTTACGCACTTTGTATTTATCTCCTTCTCCCTTACCACCAACAAAAATCTCTACTGCGCCGCTTGCGTCAGATGCTCCAGGTCTAAAAGTATTTGCGCCGTGAGTCTGTTCAAAAGCCCGACGGACACGGTGAACGGCGATTTCCCAAGCTTGTCCGTGAATGGCTTTTTTAGCGGCTTCGTCTTCTACGTTCAACACTTCCGCTTTCATATTCGCATCAATCCGCACTTGACCTTTAATCACTTGGTCATCATACTTATAAGTAATATCTGCGGTATAACCGGGGAAATTTTCATCCCAGGTATAACGGTTTTGATATGCAGCCTGAAAAAGTTCTTGGGCTGAGATTTGAGTAACTGTCATAGTGCTTCTCCTCTGGTTACAAGTTAAAATAGCTTTTTATCGTTGCTGGTATTAGCATAGAAGTAATTATCGAGGTTCGCATAGACCCCAAATGGGTACACTTATGGCTAAAACTCTCCACGCCATTTTTCAAGCGATCGCTAATGTCCAAAATGAGCCAGAATTAAAACTAGCTCTCATGGATACCATTGGCGACCATTTTGCAGTGCAACATTGGGGTATTGATCTCCTAGATGACCAATTAAATACTCAAATTGAAATTCCTGAAATTCCCGCTGTCTGCTTAGAAGCTAACCCCCTTGGGCGCTATGTTGTGGAACGTCACGCTCCCACCCATGAGCAGTTAATTTTATCACCAGAAGACTGGAAAAACTATTGCACTCGTCATGAACACGTGATGACTGGCCCCATAGTTTGTAATGGTCAATTAGTGGGGACTTTAAATTTTGCTCGTGACCCCGGAAGTCTACCTTTTGATAGTAATGATTTGGCTGATTTAAGTGCTGTCTGTTTGCATTTATCGGCGAAAATGGCCACACTCCAAGCAACACCAAAAACCTTTTCCTCTACTGATAGTTGTCCCCTCACAGCGCGGGAATTGGAAATTGCCAAGTTAGTTGCTCAAGGTTTAACTAATGGGGAAATTGCGGTTAAATTGTGGATTACTCAAAATTCTGTGAAGCAAGCTTTGAAAAGAATGTTTCGGAAGTTGGATGTTTCTACTCGTGCGGAAATGGTGGCAAAATTACAAGCTAGGTTGGTTTCAAAATAGATCCGCGACTTCTTAAAGAGGTCGTGGATCTGAGTCAGGATTCGTTATGAACAATAAAAACACATTTTCTCTCCTTGCACCTTTTATTCAAGAATATATTTATGTTCACAATTGGACGGAATTACGACCTGTCCAAGTTGCCGCTTGTGAAGTTATTTTTAACACGAATTCCCATTTACTTGTTACTGCTGCTACTGCTGCGGGAAAAACTGAAGCAGCTTTTTTACCTGTTTTAAGTTTATTGCACGAAAATCCGGCAAATACTATTGGCGTTTTATATATTAGTCCGATTAAGGCTTTAATTAATGACCAATTTACCCGACTGAATGATTTGTTAAAAACGGCGGATATTCCTGTATATTCTTGGCATGGGGATATTAATCAAAGTCGCAAAAATAAACTTTTGAAAAATCCTCAAGGGATTCTGCAAATTACACCAGAATCTCTGGAAAGTTTATTAATTAATAAACATCAAGAGTTAATTCGCTTATTTGGAGATTTGCGATTTATCATCATTGATGAAATTCACGCTTTTATGGGTTTAGAACGGGGTGATCAAATTATTTGTCAATTACAAAGATTAGAAAAAATTATCCCAATTCAACCCCGACGCATTGGTTTATCTGCAACTCTTGGTGATTATTCAATGGCTGAATCTTGGTTAAGTGCGGGAACAGATAAACCTGTAATTACTCCTAAGCTAGAATCAGAAAAACGCCAAATTAAATTAGCTATAGAACATTTTTATCTTGACAATGAATCCGAAGAATCAGAATATGATCAATATATTTTTAATATTACTAAATCTCGAAAATGTTTGATATTTGCTAATAACCGCACACAAACAGAATCTATTATTTCTTCTTTGCGTCAAATAGCTAAAACGACAGGATTTCCAGATATATATCATGTTCATCATGGTAGTATATCTGCTAGTTTGCGACAAGCTGCGGAAAATGCCATGCGTGAACCCCAGACTCCCGCTGTCACTGCTGCAACTTTAACTCTAGAATTAGGAATAGATATTGGTGAGTTACAACGAGTTATTCAATTAGAATCCCCTTTATCTGTTGCCAGTTTTTTACAAAGATTAGGACGCAGTGGGAGACGAGGTGAATCTGCGGATATGCGGTTTATTTGTGGAGAAGAAAAACCATTATTAGATGCTTCTTTACCGGAACAAATTCCTTGGCAACTTTTACAATCTATTGCCATTATTCAACTTTATTTAGAAGAACGTTGGCTTGAACCAATAACACCTATTAAATATCCTTTAAGTTTATTATATCATCAAACTATGAGTATTTTAGCAGCAACGGGAGAAATTTCACCTGCTGCACTTGCGAAAGAAGTTTTGAACCTTGCACCATTTACTAATTTTTATAAAGATGATTATTTGTTATTGCTACGTTATTTAATTGATATTAATCATCTTCATAAAACAGAACAAGGTAAATTAATTATCGGTTTAGCTGGGGAAAAGGTGGTAAATAAATTCCAGTTTTATGCTGTTTTTGCTGATAGTCAAGAGTATACAGTTAAAGAAGCAGGAACAGAAATTGGAAGTATTGTTATTCCTCCTGCGGTGGGTAATCAATTTGCTTTAGCAGGGAAAAGTTGGGAAGTGGTAGAAGTTGACTTTAAAAAAAGAAATATTTTTGTCAAGCAAGTTGAAGGTAAAGCTACTATTTATTGGCGTGGTGGAACTGGGATTATTCATGGTAGAATTATCCAAAGAATGCGACAGGTTTTATTAGAAGAGACAAATTATCCCTATTTACAAAAAAATGCTCAACAACGACTATCTCAAGTTCGGGAGTTAGTCAGAAAATCAGAATTAGCTAAAAATAATATTCTGTTATTGGAAAATGGTAAATGTTGTATTTTTCCTTGGTTGGGAACTGTCGCTTATCGAACCTTAGAAAGATTACTAAATTCCTGTTGTCGAGAATCTTTAGAAATTAGAAGTATTGGTGGAGTAAATCCCTATTATTTGACTTTAAAATTAGGAAAGAATAAATTTAAATCTGTTTATCCAGAAATTGCTTCTTTATGTGAACAAAGAATTTCCCCAGAATCTTTAGTTAGTGAAGCAGAAGCACCAGAAATTAATAAATATGATCAATTTATCCCTCACGCACTTTTAAGAAAAGCCTTTGCTTATGATTATTTAGATATTCAAGAATTGAGACAACAAGTTAAACTTTGGAATAATCATAAATTGTAAATATATTACTGTTTTTATACAGCTAATATCAAAATTTTCTGTTAACGTATAAATAAATACGATTCTATTCTGAAAATCGTAGGTTGGGTTAAGCGACAGCGTAACCCAACAAAAGTCCTAAAATATTGGGAAAATGTTGGGTTTCCTTGCGTCAACCTAACCTACACAATTAAATATTTTAGAATTAAATGAACTGTATTAACTTATAAACATAATATTATGCACAGGTTATTATCTGGAGATTTGAGGACAGAAAAATTGACAGTAAAAATTCCCAAATTACCTCTATCATTAGCAGGATTAAAGCTGGTACAAATGTCAGATTTTCATTATGATGATGGTCTATTATCAGAAAAAATGTTAACAAAAGCAATTGCGGTTAGTAATGCAGCAAAACCAGATTTAGTAATTTTAACTGGTGACTATGTTAACACAAAAGCCAAACCAATTCATCAACTAGCAACACGACTGAAAAATCTCGAAAGTCGCTATGGTATTTATGCGATACTTGGGAATCATGATATTTATTATCCCAGTTCAAAATTAGAAATTATAGATGCTTTAACTCAAGTGGGAATTAATGTACTGTGGAATCAAATTGCTTACCCCTTGGGAGAAAAATTACCCATAGTGGGATTAGCAGATTTTTATTCACGAGAATTTAACCCAGAACCAATTATGAATCAACTCGATTCTAGTAAACCTTGTATTGTCTTATCCCATAACCCAGATACAGCCGAAATTCTGAAAAAATGGCGGGTAGATTTACAATTATCTGGTCATACTCACGGGGGACAAATCGTAATTCCTGGTATGGGACCGGCAATTATGTACTATATAAAAATGATGGAAAAAATACCGAATAAAATTCGGCGTAAATTGCCATTTTTACAGAAAAAGCATCCTATATTAAAACACTGGAAATGGTCACAGGGTTTACACCAAGTGGGAAACAATCAATTATATGTAAATCGGGGTTTAGGAACTTATTTCCCAGGACGGTTATTTTGTCCACCCGAAATTACTATCATTACCTTAGAAGCCCCTTAATCTATTTCTTCCTTTGCGCCTTTGCTCCTTTGCCCCTTTGCGCGAAACAAAAACAATATAGTAGAATAGGAAATTAGCATCAACTTGTGATTTTTTATGTCTGCTACCCCGTTTGTATCTCAGGTGGATTCACCTAACCCCGTAAAATCTGAACTTCTTCCCCCCCTTCTCGGCGCTTCGGTAACGGAGTTAACTGCTTGGGTACAGCAGCAGGGACAACCTGGATATAGGGGTAAGCAATTGCATGATTGGATCTATAATAAGGGTGTGCGATCGCTCGCTGATATTTCTGTATTTCCAAAAAACTGGCGTTTAGAAGTTGCAGATATTCCCATTGGCCGCTCTTCTCTACATTACCGTTCTGTTGCCCCCGATGGTACAGTTAAATATCTCCTCAAATTAGCTGACGGGGAAATTGTGGAAACTGTGGGTATTCCCAGTGATAAACGCTTAACCGTTTGTGTTTCTACTCAAGTTGGTTGTCCCATGGCTTGTGATTTCTGTGCGACTGGGAAAGGTGGTTACAAGCGTAATCTTACCCGTGCGGAGATTGTTGATCAAGTGCTGACTGTCCAAGAGGATTTTCAAGAACGGGTGAGTAATGTGGTATTCATGGGCATGGGTGAACCATTACTAAATACGGAAAATGTGCTTTTAGCGATTAAATCCATTAATCAAGATGTGGGAATTGGTGCGCGATTCATTACACTATCTACTGTAGGCATCCGCGATCGCATTTTGCAAGTAGCCGCACACGAATTACAAATTACCTTGGCTGTCAGTCTCCACGCACCCAACCAAGGATTACGGGAACAACTCATTCCCAGTGCTAAATTTTACCCCATAGAAGACTTGCTGGCAGAATGTCGAGAGTACGTAGAAATAACGGGACGCAGAGTTAGTTTTGAATACGTTCTTCTGGCTGGAGTTAACGATTTACCTGAACACGCTTTGCAACTATCAAAACGTCTGCGAGGATTTCAAAGTCACGTTAACTTGATTCCCTATAATCCCATTCAGGAAGTAGATTATAAAAGACCAACCCGCGAGAGAATAGAAGCCTTTGTTAACGTTCTTCAAGAACAAAATACTGCGGTTAGTGTGCGTTATTCTCGCGGTTTAGAAGCTGACGCTGCTTGTGGACAATTAAGAACAACAAAAAGGTAACTAATAACTAATCATTAATCTTAGGGAACTCAACTCAGGACTAGCTCTTTTATCCATTTTCCCCCACCGTGAGTAGAGAGATAATCTACCATTTCCAGAAATAAAGTTTTAGGTCCTTGTCCTTCTCTAATATGGGGACTGACAAAATCAAATGTCCATTCTGGCAGAGGTTTTAGGGGTTTGAGATTTTCATATACATCGAAACTCACATTATTTAAAGTGATATAAGCTGGATGAAAATCAAACACTTTTAAGCCTGGAACATGAAGTCTTGGGTCAGACCAACTCCAAATAGGTTCTTCTTCAAACATCTCCATATCATCTTCTAAAAAATAGGGAATTCGCCATAAATTTGCTCCCTTCCATTTGAGACAAAAAGGTGCTAAATTAGGTACTCTAGGCAATAGTAATGAACTATCAATAGAAATACCATACTCTGAACTAGCTTTTCTTAAAAAGCGTGTATGTTGATAGAGAGCATGAGTTCTCATGCTAGTGGCTTCTGGGGCTAAATTTTTGATAAATTGTAATACTTCATCTTCCGTAGAACCCTGACTGCTTTCCGGTAAACAATTAGGATGAATACCAATTTCAAATAGCTGGTGATGAAATTTTAATTTATCGAGGAGGGGAGAATAATGAGTAATAAACCATGTTGCTTTTACTTGCTTTTCTATTAAACAATCAGCCACATATTCAATCATCCAATCTGCTGCCCAGTCTACATCAATAGTCAGTAAATAATCATTATTTGCGTGCATTTTATTATTTGCTAGAGTAGATAAATATTGAATGCTGATTTTCAGATTTTAGATATCTAAGCCCGCTCATTTTGCCACCAGTTGACAAGATTACGTAATCCCTCTTCCAGAGATATAGATACTTCAAAGCCTAACATCTCTTTTGCTTTCTTTGTATCAGCTAGACGACGCTGCACCGAATTGACTTTCCGTGCTGGACCATATTCGGGTTTTAAATTCGATTCCATGACTGCTAATAAACTTTGAGCGAGATCGTTGAGACTGGTTTCTACTCCACTAGCAATATTAAATACTTCATCGGTGATATCAGCTTGAGCAGCTAGAATATTGGCTCTAGCAATATCTTCAATATAAACAAAATCCATTGTTTGTGTACCATCACCGAGGATTAGTGGTGGTTTACCTGAAGCAATTCGTTCCATCCAGCGAATCAAAACTTCAGTATAAATACCATGTATATCCATGCGAGGTCCATAAACATTAAAGTAACGTAAAGCTACATAATTAAGACCGTACATTTCATGAAAACTCCGTAGTAATCCTTCATTAAAAGTTTTCGCTGCACCGTAGAGAGTTTGGTTATTGAAAGGATGATGTTTCTCTGAAGTAGGAAATTCCTCAGCCATACCATATACTGAGGCTGATGAGGCGGCTATCACCTTCTTGACACCAGTTTTAACCGCTGCTGCTAATACATTAAATGTGCCATCTACTAACACTTCTAATGCTAAACGGGGTTCTTCAGCGCATTGAGTGATGCGAATAGCTGCTTGGTGGAAAACCACATCCACTCCTTCCATGACCTCAGATAGTAACTTGTTGTCTCGAATATCACCTTCAACTACTGTTACAGAACCATTAGCTAATGCCCAAGCTATGTTTTCTCGCCGTCCACGCACAAAGTTATCTAAGATAATAATCTCAGCTATTCCCTGTTTGACTAACTGTTCTGTGATGTGAGAGCCAACTAAACCAGCCCCTCCCGTAATTAATACTCGTTTATTCTGCATCTTTTGAGTCCCCTTCGATTGTAGATTTTTTTCGCCACCGCAAAAAACGAGCCGGGACACCAGCAACAATTGCAAATGCTGGTACATCTTTGGTGACTACTGCTCCAGCACCAATAATACTTCCTTTGCCAACAGTTACACCAGGTAATATGACCGCATTCATGCCAATATCAGCCCCTGTTTCTATCTTGACAGGCTTAATTTCTAAGTCTGTTTGGATAATTGGTAGTTCAATGGGTAAGCCACTATGAGTCGAACCTAGCACTTTTGCCCCTGGACCCCAACCTACATCAGCTTCAATTTCTAGGTTACGGGCATCAAAGTAACTCTGGGGTCCAATCCAAACGCGATCGCCGATCACACATTTCCCGTCAAACCGTCCCTGAATATAAGTTTGCGAACCAATAAATACGTTATTCCCAATTTCCAAGGTTTCTAAGTGTTTAAATCCTACATTACTGCCAATGGATACATTATGCCCAAATTGACGTGTGACAGACCGCCAGATAGCTCGTCGCATCATTTGGTCGAAATCTCCCTCACCCATGGCAAAGCGGGCGTATAGCTCGATTAAAGCCTCTTTTGCATACTGATTGCTGAGATAGCTGGATAGCCCTATTTCAAATTCGGGATCGGCTTTGATTTCTTGTCTACCATGAATAGCTTTAACTACTTGCATTTCGTGAGTCATGGCTTTAGTTTTATCAATTTGCCTTGTTGTTGCATTGATTGGTTAGCGGCTTCGAGTATTTGTACTACTTGTAATCCATTTTGACCATCTGTGATGGGAAGGTTGTTAGTTTTAATGCAGTCAACAAAATGCTGTATTTCTAAATATAAAGGTTCAGTAATATCTAGTTGTGGGGCTAACATATCCCCCAGCCGATAATCAACCATCATTTTATAAAAGTTTTCAGGATTATTAGTAAGAGTAATTCCTTTGTCGTAAATTTTGACTTTTTCACTTGGTTCTAAATCATCATAAACAATCATCTTCATTTCTCCACCAATCAAGGTGCGCCGAATTTTCACAGGTGCTAACCAACTGACGTGAATGTGAGCAATTAAATTGGTATCGAATAATAAGGTTAAATAGCTAATATTTTCATGTCCTCCAGGAATATGACTCATGCCAAAACATGAAACTGCCACTGGCTTTGAGGGTAAAACGTAGTCCATAATTGCCAAATCATGAACTGCTAAATCCCAGATTACGTTCACATCCTGTTGAAACAATCCTAGATTAATCCGCACTGAATCGTAGTAATAAATATTAGCTAATTCTTGGTTGACGATCAGTTCTCGGATTTTGCGGACAGCACCTGTATAGATAAAAGTGTGATCTACCATTAATACAAGCTGACGGCGATATGCCTCTTCAATTAGTTGGCGAGCCTGTGCAGATGTTGCTGTGATCGGCTTTGATACCAAGACGTGTTTACCAGCCCGCAATGCTGCCAAAGCTAAATCAAAGTGGGTTGAGACTGGGGTAGCGATCGCAATAGCATCAATTTTAGGGTTTTCAAATAGCTCTTGACAATTTGTTGTTACTTGAATACTAGGATATCGAGCCAGCACCTTAGTTAAGTATTCCGGTTGGAAATCGCTGACTGCGACAACCTGTGTTTCTGGTACTTCAGCAAAATTCCGCACCAGATTCGGTCCCCAGTAGCCATAACCGATGACACCGATATTAATTGTTTCCATTTTTGATGACTATAGCAATCCCATTTGAGTGAATTAATTTAACCACTTCAGGCACAGAGGAAACAAGAAGCAGAAAATTTTCCGACTAACGCTGTCGCACATCACCGATAATCCGAGCGGGTACACCAGCGACGATTGCGTAATCGGGTACATCATGAGTGACCACTGCTCCAGCCCCTACTATGGCATTTTCGCCAATTGTGATTCTTGGTAAAATAGTAGCATTACTACCAATGGAAGCTCGACGTTTAACTAGGGTTGTGAGAGTTTCCCAATCGGCATCAGTTTTTAGGCTACCATCTTCATTAGTGGCGCGGGGGTATAAATCGTTGGTAAACATGACTCCATGAGCGATGATAACTTCATCTTCAATGGTTACGCCCTCACAAATAAAACTATGAGATGATATTTTGACTCTGGCTCCGACAACGACATTTTTCTGGATTTCCACAAATGTGCCAATTTTAGTTTCATGGCCAATCTTGCAACCATAGAGATTAACTAACTCTGGATGAAAAATTTTTACATTCTGACCCAGTTGGACATCTTCAGATATTGGCATTAATACTCTTTAATTTATTCATAATTCAAAAATCTTAAGCTAAAGTTGTCTCATAAATCAAACTCTTCACCAGAATATCCTAAAGTTGTCTCATGAATCAAACTCTTCACCAGAATATCCCTCAAATTAGTTTTAGCAAACCCTATTTGTTTGCTGAAGAAGAGGCTGCTGCTGCCGCTGCGATCGCTAGTGGTTGGATTGTCGGCGGTCCCAAGTTGGCAGAACTAGAACAATTATTTGCTCAAGCTGTAGGGGTTAGTTATGCAGTTGGTGTCTCTTCTTGGACTACAGGTGCTTTTTTGGTACTTCATGCTTGGGGAATTGGTTCTGGTGATGAAGTGATTGTCCCTTCTTACTCTTTTATTGCTACTGCTAATGTCGTGCGTCATGTTGGTGCTACTCCGGTTTTCTGCGATATTGACTTAGCAACCCACAATCTAGATGTCAATCATGTTGCTAGTTTAATTACACCCCGTACCCGTGCTATTATTCCTGTTGATCAATTGGGTATGCCCTGTGATATTGATGCTATTAACGAGTTAGCAGCCCGTCATAATTTGCACGTTCTTCAAGATGCAGCCTGTGCCATTGGTAGTCAGTCCCAAAATCGCCCCGTGGGAAAGGATGCAGAAGTGGCTGTATTTAGTCTCCATGCCCGCAAACTGGTTACTTGTGGGGAAGGGGGTATGGTGGTGACAAATGATGAGCAATTGGCTCATAAGCTGCGGTTACTGCGTCATCAAGGCATGGATTTAAACGATTTTCAACGACATCAGGCTGATCGCCCGCTAGTGGAATCCTATCCAGTCATTGGTTATAACACCAGGCTTACGGATATTCAAGCGGGGGTAGCAGTTGTACAAATGGGGCGACTGTCAGAAATCCTCCGTCTGCGTCGTCAAGTTGCTGAACATTATCAACAGCGATTGAGTCATTGTTCTCAACTGAGACTACCCCAAGAACCCAAAAACTGTCTCGGTAATTGGCAATCTTATATGGTGGCATTAAGCTCTGATGCGGGAATAACTCCTCTGGAATTGATGACAGCTTTGCACAGTCAGGGAATTCCCACCCGTCGGGGGGTGATGGCGGCGCATTTAGAACCTTGTTATCAGGAAGTTAGTATTGCTATAATTCCACCCTTACCAAAGACAGAATATGCGATCGCTCACAACTTCCAGTTACCTATCCATCCTACCCTGTCTGAGCAGCAAATTGATTATGTTTGCGATCGCTTTTTATTATTACTAAATTGATAAGATATCAAGATGAGAACAATCAAATTCCACAGGATTCGTAACTTAACCACATGAATAAACAGTCGCCAAACATTTATTTGTTGGGGCTGGAGAAGTAAATATTGCCAAGCAGTCCAAATAGGTAGATTTTCTTGAATGCGAAATAGAAGTGTGAAGTAGGTGTTTTCTGGTTCTTGTAACCAGCGTCTGATCAAAATTTTTAGAAGTTCGGTTTTTCTTCTTGGTGCTTGCATACCTAATTTGGGAGTGATAAACCAAATTAGCTGCCCGACAATCAATTGAATAAAAGCATCTGATTCACCAACAAGACACTTTTCAAAAGCAAGAAAAGACTCTTTTAAAAGTTGGGTATCTGAGTGAATAGTTGCTTCTAAAATATTTAGCATTGGTTTCATGAATGCTAACCGATTTGTTAATTTATCGGTGTCTTGGGGATGAATTTCCAAACGGTAATTCAAAGCATCCTCGGAAGTAGCGATCGCATCCTGAAAGTAGTTGAGAGTCTGTTGCGATCGCAAATCTATACTCATAGATTGTTCATGCTGACGGTATCCAACCGTAGCTGTTCGATTCTCGATGAGGGGTTGAGTAACGCTGAGTCTCTGCCAGGTGTAGGTGTCAGTACAACCCCCAAATTGGATAGGCCAACCCCCTAATTTATTCATTTCAGTGCGTCGAATGACAACCGCTGAGTTGGTGGGAATTTTAGCTACAGGGAAAATCTCCCAGGGATCAAATGGTATTGCATTCAATTTTGGTGGTGGAAAAACAAGACTATCATCTGATTCAAAAAGTTGGCAAGTTGCGATCGCGGCTGGACATTCGGGATGCTGTTCCAGAATATCATTCATAAGTCGTAGGTGACTAGGATGCCAGATATCATCATGATCTAAAAAAGTCACTAACTCCGCTTGCGTATGCTGGAAGCCAAAATTACAAGCCGATTGCGCTCCTTTACTAGGATTGCGAATTAACTTCACTCCTGAAAACGCTCTAACCATCTCTGGAGAATTATCCTCTGAACCATCATCCACAACAACAACTTCGGAGGGAGGATGTTCTTGAGATAAAACTGATTCTAGAGTTTGACGAATCCATTTTTCTCCATTGAATAGTGTGATAATAACGGCAACATCCATAGATTTATAAACGGTGTTAGTTTTATTCAGCAAGCCGTGAATACTCTAACATATTTAATTATATCTACTTACTTAACCATGAATAAAAAAGTACGTAGTCATACCAAAAGCTACCACTATCACCAATTTCCGCACCAAGCTGGGTTCTAGTCTGCGGGCAAAATGAGCGCATAAATAACCACCCAGAGAACCACCAACCGCCATAATAATAACTTGATGCCAGGCGATCAAATTAGCGAACATGAAAGGAATAATTGCCACACCATTAATACAACTACCCAACAAGGTTTTAAAAGCATTAATAGAGTGAATATTTTTAATCCCTAAAAAAGTTAAAGTTGCCAACATTAAGATGCCTACTCCAGCACCGAAAAAGCCACCATATATAGAGATTAGCAATTGAGAAACTAGGAGAATTAATAAAGGTGGCGGTGCAGAAGCATCGTTTTTACCTTGAAGTTGTAGCCAGCTTTTCAGAGATTCGCTAAATGTAAATATCAATGTTGCTGATAGTAACAAATAGGGCAGCATCTTTTTAAATACATCCGGTGATGTATATAATAAAGCTACAGAACCTATGACACCACCAACTAAACTTGTACCAGCTAGTAATAATAATTGTCGTTTTTC
The DNA here is from genome assembly GCF_009712035.1 of Anabaena sp. UHCC 0187. Classification (GTDB taxonomy): domain Bacteria; phylum Cyanobacteriota; class Cyanobacteriia; order Cyanobacteriales; family Nostocaceae; genus Dolichospermum. Next base: position 720,728 of record NZ_VILB01000013.1, read on the forward strand.
GATGTTTAAATCTCGACGATAAGCTCCTGCACTAGCGATCGCAGCTATCCATAAAGCAGTATTATTTGTAGCATTAGCCGCAATTGGTGCGACACCTGTAAATATCAGGGTAGGAAAGGTAATAAAACTGCCACCACCCGCTACAGCATTGAGTCCACCGGCAATAAATGCGGTGCTGAACAGAAGTAAGCTATGGATTAAAGTTAAATTTTGCGGCATTTTCTGTAATTAATAAACTCAGTTATACTGTTGTACAATAAAATACTGTAAGTTTATCAAATTATAGTTGATTTAACTTTATCTTCTGGGTGCTGTTAAACCAGGGTAAATTCTCGAAGGTAGTCCAGGAGTTGTTATCAACCCAGGAGAAGCAACTCTTCCATAGTTGGGGTTATTAATTAATGTTTGAATAACCTGGGGATTAAAGCCTAGTTGCGGTAAGTTAAACTGCTCTGTAGCTGTTCTTCCTAAATTTGATAATACACCAAGATTTGTCAGATTTGTACCCAAATTAACTGCACCAGGTTGGGTTAGATTTGTGAGTAAATTAGTATCAATCTTGCCACCAGTAATTGCAATATTTCCGGCTTGGGTAAAATCATTAATCTTCTGAAGAGAAGAGACAACACCATTGATAGTTATAGGAGTATTATTAAAAAGTAGAGAATTACCATCAGCAGTTTGTGATCTTCCAGTTATTAAACCAGATAAAATCCCAATTGTCGGTTGACCATTTTGGAGAATACCTGCTAAATTACTAACTTCTTTTAATTGACCAGTCCCTTGAAAATTAGATATTCTGCCGATGTCAGTTTCTAAATTAAATGAGTTAATATCTAACCCAGTGAATCTATTAGCAATAGGGACTATGGGATTGTCATAGTTATAATTCAGATTTCCAGATAGATTACCACCTTGAATCATAATTTGCCCTTGAGCAGGTAAACTAGCAGCTAAAATATAACTACTAAATATTCCCATTCCTAAAATATTGCTACTAAATTTAGTCCGCATTTTTTGCAACTCCCATTATAGAAAATTTGTATCTTAATTGGTAAAAATATAGTTTTAGAAACTAAAAGTTGTTCGGAGAACACCAATGGTAATCATGTCGCTATTCGAGCTATGTCTTGGCTCAAATATTAAAATTACACCAGGAGTAATATTAAGATTATCTGACATTCGATAACGATAGAAAGCTTCTACATGAGTAGTAGTTCCTGGTTGTCCTCCCGCATTACCAAGAGAATCTTTGAGAATACCCGGCAAATTATTACCTGTTGGTAAATCACTGCTGACAATTTTAGGAGGTTGTCCTACATAAATTCCCCCCAAATTTCCTTTTCCCAATAAATCAGGGAAATTGAGAAAAGCCATCCAATTATTAGTTTCTATACTCCCTGATTGTCCCGGTATGTGAGAAGTCGTAAAACCACCCCAACCACCAATTGTAAACTTTGGATTAACCTGCCAAGATGCAGTAGCACCAAAAGCATCAGTTGTCAGAGGACTATTACCTGTAGGTGTATAAGCCAATAAATCATCACCAATTCCAGTTCCTAAAAATCCTGTAGTTGAGTAGGAATTAATATAATTTAGTGCTAAATCAATGTTATTAGTAGGAGCAATATTTAATTGCACTCCGGTGGCATTTCCCCCATTAAATAATCCGGCATTTTGGCTACTATCGGCGGGTTTATTTGCTGTATAAACTGCTTGTAAACTAATTCGTTTATTCATTTGCCAATCAAATCCCAAACCACCTGTACCATTACCAATTGCTAAAATTGGGTTACGTTGAGCAAAGGCAGAAATGGGACCTTTACCTGCACTTTCTATGCGGTTTGCTCCTCGAAAAGTGTTGATAGGATTAACCCCTGCTGGCCCAACTATTACTGCTACTTTATCACCTACTAAAAACCGATAATTGAGGTCAGTTAAAACTAAGCTATTATCTGTATTACCTTCATAAGCCAATCGGGTATCATTAGTTATTCGTGGGGCATTGAAACTAGCTGTACCCCCATTACCAGCTTGTAATCCTGTTAGTAAAAAGCTGCGATTTTTAAATTGGGTAAGTAGTGTTAGTTGTAGATTACTAATAACGTTGATTTTTGTCCCGTTATCTGTTGTTTCTTTAATGCCATCTTTGGGTGATAAATCTGCACTATTTTCACTCCGTCCCTGAATACCAAAAATTGCTTGTCCAAATAGTTTGGTAGTTGTCGAAAATTGATTTGCTTCTAATGTTGTTGTTTTTGCCTCTAAAGTATCTATTCGTCCCCGGAGTGTGGCTAATTCGGTTGTAAATTCTTCTGTAAGTTTTTGTAATTTGATAAAATCTTCTTTTGTGACTGCGTTACTGGTGCTTGTAGCTATCAATTCATTAACTCTATCCAAACAAGCATTTAACCCAGCAGCAAATTCATAGCGCGTTAAAGCTCGATTTCCTCGAAAAGTTCCATTGGGATATCCAGCAATGCAAGCATATCGTTCTACTAGAGATTGTAAAGCCTGAAATGCCCAATCTGTGGGTTCTACATCTCTTAATTGAGAAACTGATGTAACTTGTTCTATCTCTAATGAATCAACATTTTCGGCATTAGCTATAGCATGACTAAATAAGGCATAAGTTAAATTAACTACAGATACCAGTAATATTCTTGTTATTAACGTTATCATCTTTGCTTGCACACCACATATTAATAAGTGATGATATATTGATATTTTTATTTTCGCAATATCTATGCAATATCAGAGACAAAATAGATAACTTTGGTTGTTTTTGCCTTGAAGCAACCAGAAACAATTAAGCTATGATGAAGTTAATTTATATTATTTTTGTATACTTTTTGCGGGCATTATGCCCGCATTACATATTTTTACTGATGAGATTCTAACCAGTTCAACAAATCCTCAATAGCTGTAAAATCTAGCAATGCTTCACCGAGGGATTCTAACTGATTTAAAGAAAGAGTTTGAATTTTTTTCCTAATTTCTTCTGGTAAATTTCCTACCCGTTTTTGTAGTTGTCGAACCACAAGATTTTGCTCACCTTCTTGTTTACCTTCTTGTTTACCTTCTGCTATTCCTCGCTCGTAGCCAATGCGCTCACCTGTAGTAATATAAGTCATAGTTCGCTCCTGTTCAAATTGTTTAAAATCTTGCCAAAAGTCCGCTTCTAATGCCTTTGGTAACATCATAACCCAGTCTATAAAGCGGTAAAGGTTACGAATATCCTTTTCTTGCAATCCTTGTTCATAAAATGCCGTGCCGTCAATGGCACAATCTTTCACTATGTGTAGGCCTTTACAAGAACTGATACCAAAAATATGTCGTTTTGATATTTTAGGATTATAGTTATAGAAGCAACTCTTAGTGCGTCTGACAATGGTTCTTCCCAATCCACTATATACTACAGACTGCGGTGCGGCTTATCTTGGTGATTCCCTACAATTGCTGGATCAATTGGAATCTGACTCAATAGATTTAGTGCTGACATCACCACCTTTTGCCTTGCAACGCAAAAAGGCTTATGGCAATGTAGAGCAGGAAGATTATGTTGATTGGTTGCTTGAGTTTTCCAAAAAAGTTTATCGAGTTCTGAATTCAACTGGTAGTTTCGTACTTGATTTAGGTGGAGCTTATGAAAGTAAACGTCCAGTTCGCTCTCTCTATAACTATCGGGTTTTAATTAAACTTTGTGATGAATTGGGATTTAGACTGGCTGAAGAATTTTTTTGGTATAACCCAGCTAAACTACCTTCACCAATTGAGTGGGTTAATAAGCGAAAAATTCGAGCAAAGGACTCTGTAAATACCGTCTGGTGGCTCTCAAAAACTGATCATCCTAAAGCAAATGTTAGTAATGTTTTAGTACCTTACTCTGAGCGAATGAAGAAGCTACAGGCAGATCCTCAAAAATACTATACACCGAAAGAAAGACCTTCAGGACATGATATCAGTAAGAATTTTGCTACTGATAATGGTGGTGCTATACCATCAAATTTATTAGAGATTGCAAATACTGAAAGTAATTCTAGTTATATTCAATTATGTAAATCTATTTCCATACCCCCTCATCCAGCGAGATTTCCTCAAAAGTTGCCAATGTTTTTCATTAAATTTTTGACTGATCCTGGAGATAAAGTTGTAGATATATTTGCAGGCTCAAATACTACAGGTTTTGTAGCTGAACAGCTAGAAAGAAGTTGGATGGCTTTTGAAAAAGAAGCATCTTATTTAGCATCTTCAGCTTTCCGGTTTCTAGATAAATCTCAAAGCTCGAAGGAGGCTCTGACTCTTTATGAATGTCTTGTTACTCAAAAAGAATCTGTTTGTTTAACTACTTCAAAGCAATTAGCTCTGAAATTATGAAGGTTACTTCAAATTGGCAAATTTCCTGGGATTGTTTATTCATTCTGTTTAGGATAAACCAACTCACCTTCTTTTTCTATTAAACTTAAAGGGATTTTAGGGTTATTAATAGATTCCATTCCTCCACGTATTCTAGATTCCCAGTAACTGAACTTAGTCTCAAGTGAAGTAGGGTCAACTCTGTATATAGCTTTTAATACTATTCCTTCATACACAGCAATGTACCAAGCTTTTACAGCACGATATTTGGCGAGGATATCAAGGTTAAGATGATGATTGGTGGTGACACTTTTACTTAAAAGTTTATTAATTGTTTTTAATTCATATTCATTTTTTTCTGCATCAATTGCATCATTGCCTTCACGTCCAGGTGATATCCGCAAACCAAGCAAGATTAAAACTTGAAGAACTTTCCCTCCATTGTCTTGAAAAACATCATTAATACCATACTCGTTTGCCAGACTCTGTAATTCCTGAATAGCCCCAAGTGCTGTCTGTAATCGTTCTAAATCTGAACGGCGCTCTTTAGTTGTATTAACTGCTTCCCTAACAGGTTCAACAAGAGAAGGAAGAACTACCGGAGTTTGTAATTCAGTGAGAAAGTTTGTACTGGTATCTGTTTGGGGTGTGACATTCATTAAGTATGCTACTGACACTTTCAGGGCTTCAGCAATATCTAAAATTGTTTCAAAAGACGGAGCGCGTTCACCTCGTTCTATGTAGCTAATATGCTCAACGGATTTATCAATATCCTCTGCCAACTGCTCTTGTGTAATACCTCTTTCTTTGCGAAGGGCTTGGACTCTATCACCAAAAAGCTGTTTAGCTTCTTTATACCTTTCAAAACTCATAAAAAATCAAAACGAACTAAAAGTACGTCTTGAATCTTATACAAAGCATCAAAATATAAAAACGAACTAAAAGTACGTTTATGCTTAGAGTTCAATTAACTACCTAAATTGGGTTAGTATTTGAACAAATTTTATTTACTACTTCCTTAATTCTGAAAGTTACAGAATAAGTATCTCAGATAATATTAGGTTTATTTAATCCTAGAAAAGCCTAATTTACCTAATTTCAACAACAAGCATAGGTGTACAAAATCTTAGAAAAATCCAACAGTTTCAGTGCAGAAGGCTGAATAAAAAAGTTACCAACTCCCTCATCTCCCCACATAATTGAATTCTCATCATCTGAGTTCATTTGCAATAGCAGAAAATCATAACCTTCCTCCTCCTGCAAATCTGCACGATCATCATTTTGCACAAATGCCGGATATCCTCCTAAACAGTGTCCTCCTAATAATTCCTCATATTTTTCTTCATACTCATTGAGAAAATCATCTACAAGTTCTTCTAAAGAATTTTCCTGTGCTTTAGTGAGATTACTTTGTTGAAAGATGGTAAAATGGCTTTTAACTAAGGATCTAAACCGATAATCTGATGCACTCATAGGAGTTGATTTAATAGCGAAATTTAAAGCCAGACAGTCTACTAATGGTAAACCTATTCCTGGAGGTAAAAAATCAAAATCATCTAAGAGATTATCAATATTCAAATCTGGTTCAGGAAAGTAAAGAACTCGAAAAGTTGTTTGTTTTAATTGCGGATATTCTTCAATTCCAAAGGCTGTTTCACCTGATGCTTCAATATAAAACTGAAGTATGCCTTTTTCTGGTAAATCTTCTAATTTAGGAGTTTCTGAAAAGTTGATTTGCGCTAAAAGATGCAAAGGAGTACCATCTGGTGCTTCAGGATAGGTCGTATTTTTAGGAAGGTAAGGTAAACCACCAAATTTACTTTGCCATAAGGTAGTTTCTGTTGTTAAAGATGGGGTAATTTCTATAGAAGGTTTGATAATTGCATTGGCAAATTCATCTATCTGATTTTTTAATTCTAAGAACATTCCATACAATTCATCTGGAGTAAAATCTTTGTTATTTTCATCTACGGTCACAGATTCGATATCATACCAACCATGTGTGAGTAATTCTTGAATACTTTCATTAAAAAAAGCTTCGGCTTCTGCTTCAGAAGAGAATTTATGCAGTTCTTGATAATGGGTAACATTGCAGCCGTCTAGATGAATGGACGTTCTCAGGGAACTTAATCTAAATATTTTATTGGATTTCATGATAATTAACCTTAGATGTGATAATGAATGATAGAAATATAAGCTAAAAAAAATTCGTAATTGATAATTCTTAAATGAGGAATTACAAATTACGAATTATGAATTATGCTGTAACCTTAGCTAATGCTTTTTCTACAGCTTCTAATGCTTGTTTGATTTCTGCCTCTGTGACAATAAGAGGAGGAACAAACCGCACGACTTTAGGCCCTGCGGGAACAAGTAATAAACCTTCTTCCATAGCAGCTTTCACAACTTCAGCAGCAGTTAAAGGAATATCGGCTTTGATTTCCATACCGCTGATTAAACCCCAACCGCGCACTTCTGAGATATGCTGAGGATATTGACGAGCGATCGCTCTTAATCCTTCTCTCAAATGTGCGCCCTGTTCTGTGACATTCTCTAAAATATTCTCTTTTTCCAAAGTCTCACAAACACTCAGCGCCACACCACAGACAAAGGGATTACCGCCAAATGTACTCGCGTGTTCTCCTGGTTGGAAAATATCGCAGAATTTCTTACTCATCATCGCACCGATGGGAATACCACCGCCCAAACCTTTCGCACTGGTGAAAATATCTGGTTCTACTCCCAAATGTTCATAACCCCATAATTTGCCACTGCGTCCCATACCCACTTGCACTTCGTCGAAAATCAACAAAATGCCGGTTTCGTCGCAAATTTCCCGTAATCGCTTAAAGTAGGCAACATTCCCAGGACGAACTCCACCTTCTCCCTGCAATGGTTCAATTAAAATTGCCCCGACCCGATAATTACCTTCATCTAACTCAGTAACAGCGGCTTCCACTGCCCTAATATCGTTGTAATTGACATAGTGGAAACCAGGAACTAAAGGATCAAAATGCTTTTGATATTTTGGTTGTCCAGTCGCAGTCACCGTGGCTAAAGTCCGTCCGTGAAAACTGGCATGGGCAGTTAAAATGATCGGGTGGGCAATTTCTAGGACAGTGTGGGCATATTTCCGCGCTAGTTTAATTGCTGCTTCGTTGGCTTCAGCACCAGAATTACAGAAAAATACTCTATCTGCACAGGAATGATTAACAATCCATTTAGCTAATTCACCCTGTTCAGGAATATAGTACAAATTAGAAACATGATGCAATTTCTGGATTTGTCTAGTTACAGCCTCTACCATTGCTGGATGGGCGTGTCCTAGAGTACAAGTGGCAATACCTGCAACAAAATCCAGATATTCGTTGCCCTGACTATCCCAAACACGGCAACCAGCACCCCGTTCTAAAGCCAAAGGAAACCGTCCATAAGTGGACATGACAGCCGCATCAAAGCTATCAACATCAAAAGGTGTAGATGGCATAATACCTGACTCCAAGGGGTTCGTGGCTTGTTCAATTAGAGTTTGCACGCTCACTACCGCTACTCCTGAAAAGCTTTTATCGTAATACTTTACTAGGTTCTTGGAAATATGAACAAAATTTCTCATGATTTAGGAGAGTTTTTTAATTTTTAATTCTTAATTTTTAATTGCCTGTGTATTCTACCCTTGAGCAAAAATATCAACGGATTCAAAAGGAGTTAATGGCTGGGGTGCTTGCCCTAGCTTGTATTTTTTTGATTGGAACTTTATGGTATTCCCTGGTGGAAGGTTGGAAATGGGAAGATGCAGCTTACATGACTGTGATTACCTTATCAACGGTAGGTTATGGAGAAACTAACCTATTAGGTAGTCGAGGGCGGTTGTTTACCATTGCTTTGATTTTAATGGGTGTGGTAAATCTTGGTTATATTGTCAATAGATTTACAGCCGCAGTCATTGAAGGCTATTTTTTAGAAGGAATCCGACTCCGACAACAAAGGCGTTTAATGGAATCATTATCAGAACATTATATTATCTGTGGATTTAGTAGGACTGGACGACAAATTGCTAGGGAGTTTCAGGCTGAAGGTGTTTCTTTTGTGATTATTGATGCGGAACTTGAATCTGTGCAAAAAGCCCAGGAAATTGGTTATACTGTTTTTCAAGGTGATGCCACATTGGATGATAGTTTGTTAAAAGTTGGCATTACTAAAGCAATTTGTATTGTGGCAGCTTTGCCTTCAGATGCGGAAAATTTATATACTGTTTTATCAGCAAAAACTCTAAATCCAGACATTAGAGCGATCGCTCGCGCTAGTACAGAAGAAGCGTTACAAAAATTACAGCGTGGTGGTGCAGATGCCGTAATTTCACCCTATATCACTGGGGGTAAACGGATGGCAGCAGCAGCCCTCAGACCCCAAATTTTGGACTTTGTGGATGGGATTCTTTCGGGGACAGACCGCCAGTTATATATGGAAGAATTTTTACTAGATCCGGGTAGATGTCCTTTCGTTGGTCAAAGTTTACAGAAGGCAAAATTGCGATCGCAATCAGGAGCATTAGTTCTGGCCATTCGCCGCATTGATGGTACTCTGATTGGGGGTCCAACTGGAGATACTATTTTAATATCAGGAGATACGCTAATTTGTATGGGTACGGCTGAACAATTGCGGGATTTAAATCAAATTCTCGGTCCGATTAATTCTCAGCAATTCCGAAAACCAAAACAAGGATAATTTCATGTAGATGCTATTCGACTAAACCATGTTTCATCGCAAATCTGACTAATTCTGCCCGGTTGCTGGTTTCGGTTTTTCTCAATAAACTACTCACATATTTCTCCACTGTGCGCGGACTTATATGTAAATGATTACCAATTTCTATATTAGAAAAACCATGAGTTAAGATATCTAAAACTTCCTGTTCCCTAACAGTTAGCGGTGTTAACATTTGAGATTTCTGCACCTGATTAGATCCAGAAATACGACCATTTTCTGCTTTTGTATAAGTAGGAATATTTGTTTCGTCTTGATTAGTAAAACGACATTCTGATTGGATGATATGCGATCGCTCTAACAAGTTACGAATAGCAGCACCTATTTCCTCCAGTTCAAAAGGCTTAGGCAAATACAAATCACACCCAGACTGATAACCCAAAATTCGTTCTTCAGTTTTAGTTCTCGCTGTTAACAAAATTACAGGTAATAGTCGAAATCCTGATAGTTGACGAATACGACGAACTAATTCATAGCCATTCATTCCCGGCATCATAATATCTGTCACCATCAAATCAGGATGATGCTTTTCAACCATAGACAAAGCATCTACACCGTTATTAGCCGTAATTACAGTGTAACCTGATAGATCCAGATAATCACTAATGGATAGACGTGTACCGAAATCGTCATCTGCTACCAGAATAGTCAAGGGCATGGATAGCACACCTTGAGAATTTTCCTGACTGATTAATTTGCTGTTATGGGCAATATCAATAGACACAAGCAAAAATAGTAATCCTATATTCCATCCTATGACAGAATTACCTACTAATAGCAGTATGAACAATAATTTATAAAGAAAATCTTAAATTTTTAGAAATTGTTTACAAAACTTCACATCTTGCGGAAGATGATTTTATCTCAATCACCTCTTCCCCAGTCCTTGTGAACTACAATCAACATAAGAGCTAGTCTAAAGAGATTTTTAGGCGTATTTATAAAAACTAAGAAGATTTTCAATGAGTGATAAACAGAGTGAAGGTTACAAAGTTATTTGTGATAATCGGCAAGCGCGATTTTTATATGAAATCATAGAGACCTATGAAGCGGGAGTTCAGTTAACGGGAACTGAGGTGAAATCAATTCGTGCAGGTAAAGCCAATTTACAAGATGGTTATGCGTTACTACGTGACGGTGAAGCATGGTTAATCAACGTCCATATTTCTCCATATACCTCTAGTGGTGCATATTTTAATCACGAACCAAGACGAACACGCAAGTTATTACTTCATAAACAAGAACTGCGTAAGCTGATTGGTAGGGTACAACAGGAAGGCTTAACCCTAGTCCCCTTAAAAATGTATCTGAAACGGGGTTGGGTAAAAATAGTTATTGCCCTTGGTAAAGGTAAAAAGCTGCACGACAAACGGGAAAGCCTCAAACGTCGTGATGATCAGCGGGATATGCAAAGGGCAATGAAGAGGTATTAAGAGGCAGGAGTCAGGAGTCAGGAGTCAGGAGGAAGAGAGAAGAAGAAAGAAGAAAGAAGAAGAAAATTCCTTACCAAGGACAACTGACAACTGACAACGAACCAATCACGTCACCTGATTATTTCTGCTTAAAGGTTGCCAATAGCTGGCAACTAAAGCCATCATTAACCACCAGAGAGTATTGACTTCAGGACGATAGAAAACTGTATCAACTAATCCATGAGAGAGTATACCTAGGATAGAGGCGATCGCCCCAATTAACCATAATCCTTCGATATTTCTAGTTTCTCGTAATCGTTGAAGTTGCAGTAATCCTGCATTAAAAGTCACAACTATTAACCACAGGAAACAGGTAAAACCTAAAAAGCCGGTTTCCACAATCGTTTCTAGAAACACAGAATAGGCACTTAAAGCTGTAAAACGAGGCTTTTGGTAGAGGGGATAAACCTTATTAAAAGAACCGTGACCGGGGCCAATTCCAGTGATTGGGCGATCGCGGATCATCTGAAATACAGCTTCCCAGACATTTTTGCGAAAATTATTACTGCTGTCTTGGCGGTCAGCAAATATACTGACAACCCGTATCCGGAAAGGTTCGACAAAGATCACTCCCATTACCAACACTCCAACCACACCCCCTAACAAAATTGGTAAAGACCAAGTTCGCCAAAATGGGGGCATATCTATACTCCACCAATAAAGGAGTAATACCGCTACACTAAATAATCCCACCAATAAAGCAATCCAGCCACCGCGACTAAAGGTAAGAATTAAGGTGGCAGTATTGACAATAAACATTGTTAGTGCAAGAGATTTTTTCATCCAACCTTGCCAAGCCACCATGGCCACCAAGCTTAAAACCACAGCGGGTAAAAGATATCCTGCTAGTAAGTTGGGATTGCCCAAATAACTGTAAACCCTGGTAGTCTTAGCTAAAGGGGATTCTGGATCAACCCATGTGGCTAAAGCTTTCGCGCCAAAAAACCATTGTCGTATCCCGTAGACGCTGACAATCAGGGATATATGCAAATAAAGAGTAATCAGCCAAGACCGAAACCGGGGGACTCTTAGCACCCTAGCACAGAGGGCAAACAGTAACAAATAAAGAGTTAATGTTTGTAAATCACCGAAAGCGGCCTTTTTGACTGGGGATAAAGCTGTGGATATAGCGGCAATACTCCAATACAGCAAGACTAGCAGGTGAATAGGAGTAACTGAAGCCGCATTTGGGCGTGTGGTTTCATCAGATAAAGTCAACAGCAACCAAAAGCCCACACAAGCCACTAACAATAAACCGATTAAAGTGCTAGAAACAAAGGGTGCGAGGGCATAAATGAGGCTAAGTAAGCCAACAGCAATGATATCTCCCCACTGCATTAAAATACTAGTTTGTCGCCAAGGAAGCAAAAGTCCCACCAGAAACCGATGTAGGTAACTACCAGATAAATATTCTTTGAGTGGTAAAGAAGATAAAGTCAATCTTTCCCAGACTAAATTCATTGAAAAACCTGCCAAATTTTAATTAAATTATCTTCACCACCACTAACTAGGAACTTCCCGTCAGCACTAAACCCAAGGGAAGTAACAATATTACTATGTCCTGTCAATGTGAACATTTCCTCACCTGTCGCCACATTCCATAGTTTAATGGTGTGATAGCTTTGTTCACCAGAAGTATTTCGTCCAGCACTGGCTAAAATTTTACCATCAGGACTAAAAGCAATAGTATTAACATTATTACCTCCTGCCGTGAGAGTGTGAATTTCTTTTAGGGTTTGCAGATTCCATAATTTAATGGTGCGATTACGGCTGGCACTGGCTAAAATTTTACCATTAGGACTAAAAGCTACAGCTATGACTGTCTGTGAACTAGTAGTTAAAGTCCGAATTGGTTTTTCTTGATTGATATTCCATAATTTAATAGTTTTATCAAAACTGCCACTTACTAAAGTAACACCATCGGGACTAATATCCACAGAACGCACCCAGTATTTATGACCGATTAAAGTGCGAATTAGCTTACCTGTTGTTAAATCCCAAATTTTGATAGTTTGATCATCACTACCACTCACTAAAGTTTTATTATCAGCACTAATAGCTAAACTGTGAATTGCATCAGTATGACCTTTTAAAGTGTGAATTAATTGATTTGTTTGTAAATTCCAAATTTTGATAGTTTGATCATCACTACCACTCACTAAAATTTTACCATTAGCGGTGATAGCTACTGCATTAACACTTTGGGAATGTCCCTCAAGACTGATAATTTCCCTTCCTGTAATTACATCCCATAATTTCAAATTACCATGACATTGACTATGATTAGTTTCTTCACAATTACCACCACTAACAATCATTTTCCCATGAGGACTCATAACCACAGATAAAACTTTACTTTTATTTCCAGAAAGAGTATTAACTAAAGACAAATCTTTTTCAGGAATGGGTGTAATATTCCAGGGTTGACTCAAACTAAAAGAAAAATTCGGTTTTAATTTACGAAATTCTTGATAACCAGATGCTGCTAACGCAAAAAAGACAAATATGCTAAATATGAAAATATATTTTTGCGGCTGTATCCGAGAATTATTTACAGAGGTTTTAATAATTGTACTATTCGCTGCTGGCAGAATATGAGTATGTTTTTTCATCAAATCTCTAATTACTTCATCAGCAGATTGATAGCGATATTGTATTTCTTTTTGTAGTAACTTATCTATAATTTCTGTTAATTCTCCACTTAAGGGAACACGTAAATAATGCTGCCAGTTCCCTACCCAACTATAGCCATATTCCATCCATAATTGAAAAGGAGAAATTCCCGTTAGCAAATGAAAACAAGTAGCACCTAAACCAAATAAATCACTGGCAGGATAAGCTTTTCCGTCTCTAATTTGTTCAATGGGAGAATAACCATGTGAACCAATAGAAGTACCATTCTTTCGCTGTACTTGTGCTGTCCACTGTTTGGAAGAACCAAAATCAATCAGGATTAATCTCCCGTCAGATTTACGACGAATAATATTTTCTGGCTTAATATCACGATGAATTACCCCCTGTTGATGGATAAATTTGATGATTGGTAATAAATCTAATAATATAGATTGAATATCCCAATCCCTATAAATTTTCCGGGATTTCAATTCATTGAATAAATTTTCACCCTCAATAAATTGCTGTACTAAATACAAACAATTATTTTGTTGAAAATAAGCTATTAAAGTTGGTACTTGTGGATGTTCTCCCAATTCCTGAAGTCGCTTTGCCTCTTCTGAAAATAACTGAATGGCTTTCTTTTGTGACCAAGTCCCTTGGAATTTTGGTGCTAGTTGTTTAATGACACATAATTCATTTAATTTATCAATATCTTCAGAAATATAAGTTCTACCAAATCCACCTTCGTCAGAAAGTACACGGATAACACGAAACCGATTTCTCAAAAGTGGCACTAGAGGGGTATGACAACTTTGACAAACTTTATTATTCTGATGATTTTGGGGATTTGAACAATCGGGATTTAGACAGCAGATCATAATCTATATGGTGCATCTGCATGATAAAATTCAGGAGTCAGGAATTAGGAGTCAAACTCTTTTTATAATTAATTTTGATAAAAATTTTTTACTTCATTTACTAATTATATTTAACATGAAAATTCTAAATTTACCTTTCCTAAATATGGAAAAGCATAAAAGATATATTATTGCCAATTTTTCTAATTATATAGCAGTTTAAAGAGGAAAATAGGGCATTTTGCCATAATTATATAGATGTATATTTTGCTTCAAGATTACATTTTTATTTTAAGTAAAAATAATTATTTATTTATCTGAATTATCCCATTGATGAACCTGTATTTTTATTTACAAAGGTGTAAAATCATGAGAGGAATTAAAGGAATTTTGTCTAGACTTTAATTTGCGAATTGCCATAGCAGCACGGATAGCAGGGGAAGTATATATTTGTGATTCTTCTGAAGAATTAACACTTGAATTTTTCGGCAGTTGTTGAGTTAAGCAACTGTTTAAATTAGCACTATATCTTCCCCAACCTAAATCAATCATCACATCTTTAGCAGTTTTAAATCTTCCTGCCAAAGATACTTTGACCATTTTCCCTAGAACTTGAGCAAAATCATCACTGATACTGATTTCTTTTTGCCAACAAATTTCACCAGTACCCAGATCATATTCAAAATCTAAAGGACCTTTACCAGTTAATAAATAAATACAAGTTATTCCCAAAGCATAAATATCACTTGCATAAACTGGCCGCAGTGATAACTGTTCTGGAGGTGCAAAACCGTTAGTACCAATAAAATTAGTAGAAACACTTTTATTCACCGAATTCCCATAGGTATCTATAAGTTTTTCTTTAACAGCACCAAAATCAATTAATACTATGCGTTGATCATTTTGACAACGGAGTAAATTCTGGGGTTTAATATCTCGATGAATAACACGATTTTGATGAATATAGTTTAAGACTGGGAGTATTTCTTGCAAAAACGATTTTACTTCTGTTTCATTTTTGTTACCATTTCGTCTGACTTCCCGCGCTAAAGTATGACCATGTACATATTCTTGGACTAGATAAAATTCCCCATTACATTCAAAATAGTCAATGAGCATGGGAATTTGACTATGACTACCTAACTGTGCTAAAGTTTTTGCTTCCTTTTCAAATCGTTGACAAGCTTTTCGTAAACTTTTTGGGTTACTGACTCTAGGACAAAGCTGTTTAATTACACATAAGGGATTTCCTGGTAAAATTGCATCTTTGGCTAAAAACGTAATGCCAAAACCACCTCTTCCCAAAATCCGTAATATGTGATATCGTTCTCGAAATAATACTTGAGAACCACATATTTGACCAAGTTGAGTATGCCGTAAAGTATAATCGTGTAGGTTTATGATATTTTGGGAAAAGCGATTCATTGTAATAAAGTCGCAAATGATAATATCTTCAATCTTATGTTATATCTTCTCAAGTGAAATTACCGTGACCGGATATTTAACAAATCCTGTAAAATTAAATTATGTATAAACAAATTAATAAAATAGTCGTCCTAGTGGTAACAAGTGCAATAGTGACTTTGTTACCACAAGTGAGTATTGCAGCACCGAAAGGTTTTCAGTCCCCTAGTGGTAATATTTTTTGTGAGCTAAATGAAGGAGAAACAAACAGTTTACGCTGTGAAATCAGTAGTTCACTGAAACCCACACCTCCTCAACCTTACCCTGGATATTGTGGATTTGATTGGGGACAAGGTTTTTTATTACCTGCTGACGCTAGACCAGAAATTTTGTGTATCAGTGATACTATTGCTGATAAAAATAAAAGCGTTTTGGCTTATGGAAAGACTTGGAACAATGGTGGTTTTAAATGTGTTTCCCAAAAAACTGGTTTGACTTGTACTAATAGTAATGGTATTGGCTTTTTTCTGAGTCGGGAAAAATGGCGAGTATTGGGACTTTCTCAACCCTAATTACAAATCGGCTGCTTTTGAAAACCCTTACTCTGTCCGTAATACACGGTTTTAAACTGCACCTGATTTGTCCCAGGATTGTAGAGAGTATAAGTTGCTTCTCCTGGTATTCCTCCCACGTTTCCCACTCCAATCACTTGAAGAGGGTTAATATTGACAGTTTGCGGGGACAATTGATGATCAAGGGTAGTAATTTCACTGCTAATAGAACCAGCTTGTAACTGATATTGAAAAGTTAACCCAGAACGACCACAAAATAGATTATTTGCTTGCATTCGTGACAATCTATCTAACATTTGAATTGGGGGAGTATCGGGAGTAAGTTCATCATTTACACCCGCTGTTGAACCGTGGATTAACAAACAATCTAATTCAAAAAAACCAAAATCCAAGTTTCTCAACCATTGTACTGTCTCACGGGAAACACAATCCCACAACATCTGCACAGTATCACCACCATATTTTTCCAGCAATTCCGGTGCGTCTCCAGTCGGACCCAAACCATGTAAAATCAAACACTGTTCTTCCCACCAGCCCTTACAAACCATTGGTTCTAATTCACCCCGTCGCGGTGATTTTACCCTTGCTACTAGCTGTTCACATTCTCGCCTTGGCCCGACTAAATCACCGATAATATATAGTGCCTCTACATAACGGTTTCTCAGCTTAATATCAGCTATCACAGCCTCATAAGCTGGCAAATTTCCTTCAATTCCACTCAATATCGCCCACATAATTTTAGGTTCTATATTTTTATATCTCACGCAAAGGCGCAAAGGCGCAAAGGAAGAAAGGAATACAGAGTTTTATTATTGTTCTTCCTAATCCCGTTATCTGGTACAAACATGAGTTGGATCTTCTGCCCGTTCAGCATACTCTAAACCACGCGCTAAACGCCAAGCAAAGATTTCTGGTAATCCCTTTTCGATAATTGCTGCACAGGTTTTTTGATAATCATAGGTAACTTCCCGCAAAGTCACCCCTTGAGTCTCAGTTTCATAAATTACATAAGTTGCATTTGGTCGTCCATGTCGAGGTTCTCCAACAGAACCAACATTAACAATCTTTTTCAGCGCAGATGAAAAGTTAATTTTCCGTAATTCTGCTTGACTACTAACCTGAACTTGTAACTCACCAGCATTAAGATTACGAGTATAAGGAACGTGAGTATGTCCACAAAATAACACATCTGCACCTGTGGAAAGTACCCTTTCTAAAGCGACAAAAGCATCAAGTTCAGGTAATAAATATTCATGGTTGCTATGGGGACTACCGTGAACAAAGGCTAAGTTTTGCCATTGGAGACTATGAGGTAAATTAGCTAAAAATTCCCGGTTTTCTGGAAGAATTTCTTTATTAGTCCATTCATGAGCTTTTAGTCCTCTTTTTTCCGCCAATATGGAAGGATAACTACAATCACAAGCATTCAATCCTTCCACAATATCTTCATCCCAACAACCAGCGCAGGTAGGAATATCTAAAGAACGAATTTGGTTAATTACCGCATTGGGGTGAGGTCCATATCCTACTAAATCACCAACACAAAAGATTTTCTCAGCTTTTTGATTGTCTATATCTAATAATACAGCGTCTAAGGCTTCGTAATTACCATGAATACATGACATGACAGCTATTTTCATACTTGTTGACCTTCTAGTAAAATTTGTTGTACTTGTTGTTGATATTGCAAAATCAATGATTCAGATAAACAGCAATCCGATAAAGTTGATTTTAAAGCTGTTTCATTTAAGTTTTTTCCGGCTATTTCTATGCCACTAAACCGCTGAGGTCTACCTTCTAAATACCTTGGCAAGTTTAATTCTAAAAAGTCTGTTTGGGGAACACCAGAGACAAAATCACAGTAAAGAGAACGTCCATCATTAACATCAAAAATTGCCTTAGCACGAGTAACAATACCATAAGCACCGTGAGTTATTTCATACCAAAATTCATCTAAACTATTTTCATCAATTACTTGACCCGTAGTTTCTACGCGCCATAAATTTTCTACAATTATAGTTGGAACTGGTGCGCCATAAATAATTTCATTTGCCCAACTATCATATTCAGAGTTTTTTAACTCCTCTGGAATAATTGCTATAGCGTGGTAAGTGAGATGATCTAATATTTTTGATATACTATTTAACTCTAGATAAGAACCTAATTCAACATAAACACTCTCTGCTGTGGGAATGTGATATAGAAATTCAATTTCTTGACCATCACCAAATATTTTCAGATCAGGAAATTCAGTAGCTATTTTAGTTTGATCAATGGGAATATTCCCCGTTCCTGGACAAAAATAAATTACTTTTTCAATAGATTTAATATCTCGAACTTGTTGACAGATCCAGGTAGTTTTTCCAGACCCAAATAATCCAGCGACGACGGTAATAATTGGTAAAGATAAAGTCATTATTTGAATTTGATGGGATGAGTTATGAGTTATGGTGGAAGTTAATAGTCGAATATCTATTAACTAAATTTGCTCATTAGTTACTACTATTAAACTATAACAAACATTTGTTAAGTTTTGTGTAAATCTCATTAGTATCCAGTTTTCTGCCAACAAAAACTACCTGATTTTTCGGTGAAGTATACCATTCATCAGCGTTCAATGTGTAACGAGGTCCACTCAGTTGGAAAATATGGCGTAACTCACTATCACTAAACCATAAAATACCCTTAGCTCGAAATACATTCTCTGGCATTTCTTCGGTTAAGAAATTCTCAAATTTATGCACATCAAATGGTTTATCACTTTGGAAAGAAATGGAAACAAACCCATCATTGTCTAAATGATTGGAGTGATGATGATGTTCATGTTTATGAGTATCTTCATCATCAATGGCAATGTACTTATGTTTTGGTGTTAAACCCACATCTAAAATTAGAGGTAAAGCAACTTTACCATATTGAGTATGTAAAATTTTCGCTCCATCTTTCACGTCATGGATGCAATTTTCTACTTCTTGAATTTTCTCTGGGGTAACAAGGTCTGTTTTATTGAGGAGAATAATATCCCCATAAGTAATCTGTTTTAAAGCTGCTTCACTCTGAAAGTGTTCTTCATCAAATGCTTCAGCATCTACAACTGTGAGAATCGAATCTATGTTAGTTAAATCTCTCAGTTCTGTGCTAAAAAAAGTTAAAATGATTGGCAAAGGATCAGCAACACCAGTGGTTTCAATTACTAGATAATCAATGCGTTCTTCTCTTTCTAAAACTCGATAAACAGCATCAACTAAACCATCATTAATTGTACAACATATACAGCCATTACTAAGTTCTACCATATCTTGGTCTACAGAAATTAGTAATTGACTATCAATGTTGATATCACCAAACTCATTGACGAGAACAGCGACTTTTAAATCTTGTTTATTTTGCAGGATTTGATTTAAAAGCGTAGTTTTACCACTTCCGAGAAATCCCGTAATAATAGTAATGGGCATTCCTTGTTTGGGAATTTCAGGAATTGTATTTGTTGTGTTTAAGGTGATGGTATTCATATCGAAATCTAATGATTTTACTTAACGAATCAAAGCACGAAAAATTTAGTCCTCTGTTATGTTAGACAACTAAAGACATTCAGAAATAATGAGAATCGTTATCATGATAACGCAAAAAAAATTTTAATGGTACAACTGCGATTAAAAAAAACTCAATTTTTTAAGACAGGGAATAGCAAACAGGTGAAAATTTAGCCAATCACATCAACATCAAAGCCACTTCCTTGGCAAAGTAAGTTAAAATCAGATCAGCACCAGCCCGTTTCATACTGGTTAAAGTCTCTAAAATCACCTTTTTCTCATCAATCCAACCATATTGAGCAGCCGCTTTAATCATTGCGTATTCACCGCTAACGTCATAAGCTGCGACTGGTAAATTTGTGGCTGCTTTTACCTGACAGATTATATCTAGATACGCTAGGGCGGGTTTGACCATAATGATGTCTGCACCTTCAGCAATATCCAATTCAATTTCCTTTAAAGCTTCTTTAGCGTTAGCTGCGTCCATTTGATAGGTTTTTTTATCGCCAAATTTGGGAGCAGAATCCAAAGCATCCCGGAATGGTCCATAATAGGCAGAGGCATATTTTGCGGAGTATGCCAAAATCCCTACATTGATATAACCTTCAGCATCTAAAGCCGTGCGAATTGCCCCAATTCTACCATCCATCATATCAGAAGGGGCAACAAAATCAGTTCCCGCTTCCGCTTGGGAAAGTGCCATTTTGACTAACACTTCTAAAGTTTGATCATTGAGAATTTTGCCATTTTCATCAACCAAACCATCATGACCATGAGTAGTAAAAGGGTCAAGGGCTACATCAGTAATAATCAAGATTTCCGGGACTGCTTTTTTAATAGCTTTAACAGTTTCCTGTATCAATCCTTCCGGGTTGTAGCTTTCTGTACCTGTGTCGTCTTTTTGGTTTTCTGGAATAACCGGGAAAAGCGCAACAGCATTAATACCCAACCGTGACACTTCCGCAATTTCTTCCAGGAGTAAATCTAGAGAATAGCGATAACATCCTGGCATAGAAGCGATTTCTACTTTTTCTTCTTCCCCCTCCATAACAAACATGGGATAAATCAGATCATCCACACTTAAAGTAGTTTCCCGTACCATTTTCCGTAAAGTTTCAGTCCGACGGAGACGACGGGGACGTTGAGGGAGATTCAAAGGTTGAGACGACATAATAACTTACCAAAAATGATAATCATTATTATACTCATACTCCAGAACTCCCAACAACCAGAAAAATACAACTCTTCCTTTGCGCCTTTGCTCCTTTGTACCTACCCTGCGGGATCTCTAAGAGAGATTGCGCGAAACCGTCCTCACTAAGGAACATCAATAGGAATCAAACCATTTTCCGGCACATAACCAGAAAAACAACCATCATCAGAAGAAACCAAAATCAACCGCAGAGGATAATCTGGAGGGACTTGCAAATCAGCCCAGGGTATTGCTATTTCCAAACAAGAACCTAACGCAACTTGAGCGCGAGTAGCACGAGGATACCATAAATGATCGTCTCCTGCTGCTCGAAATTGCACAGATAGACTGAGTAAATTCACTTCCAAATGATGGTGAAATAGATAATTCAAAGGTGCGCTGTCCGGTACTTCGGCTAGAGGTATGGAACTATTCACCATTGTTCTATCTGGATAATACCAAAGTAAGTGTAAATCCGGTGGTATATCCTTACCAGGAACAGCACCAGTTTTAAAATCTACTCGCACATAAAAATTCAAATGGTCTACCCCATACCATAGACGCTGAATAGTGCTGCTGTTGTGCATTGTTCCCCTTGCACCACCAACTTCAATGCGTCCGGCTTTATCCCAGTCCTGTTCATCACCTTTACCATCTATGACAGGATGAATAAAGCCTTCTGGTCTATGGTCAGAACGGGCTTCATGGATTTCTAGGGGGGTGTGCAGATATGGGGGTATGGGTTCATTTAAGGCTTTGTAAATGCCATAGAGATGTTCTCTGAATAATTGGTCAAAAATGGCATCTTGATTGGAAGAATGTCCTTCACCGAACCACCAAAACCAGTCTGAACCTTCAGCCGCATATAGGGCTTCCCACGCTGCGGGGTTGTTTTCTTCTGTGGCTTCGGGGTGATTTGCTAAGACTTGTCTGGCTGCGGTGAGATAGTCCCAAGCGCGGTTTTTAACTGGATCTCCGATCCATGTGGTAAAATTGCCATCTACCCAAGAACCACTATGGAGTTGTTCACCGGGAATAGTTGCGGTGGGGGGAAATTCGTCAAGAAATTCGGAAACTGTGACAAGTTTGATCTGGGATTGATTACTTAAACTTGCGTATAATGTTTCTAGGAATTCTTTCCCATCTTGGGGATAAAATTCCCAACAATTTTCCCCATCTAGGGCAATTGTCACTAACCAAGGTTGATCATCATTACTTTCTTTGTGTTGTTTAGCTATAGCTTGCAAATGTCCGACTAAATCTGCTGCTGCTTTTTTCGCCGGCATGGCACTATATGTAAAGCCAATTAAATCTGATAATCTGTGATCACGGAAAACAATCGCCACTTCACCGGCTGGAGTTTGCAGACGATAGGGACGATACAGCAATTCTGGTTCTTGGACATTTCCCGCAGCGTCACGATGAAAGAAGTGTTTTAATGACCAACCTAAAACGGCTTCATCAGAACAAATCCATTTAAAGCCTTGTTTAATAATATACGGTAAAATTTCTGGACTAACGGACTGTTCTGAAGGCCATAAACCCCTAGGATCTTGTCCAAACCTGTCTATATATAAATCCCATGATTTTTGTAAATGTCGAGGAATATCTTCCACCCATTGAAACCGTTGCTTAGGTAGTGTCATCTGTGGCACAGCTACCTGTCCGGCATTAGTATCAGCTAATAAAGGTAAAATCGGGTGAGTGTAGGGTGTGGTGGTAACTTCTAGTTGTCCACTGTCCTGCATTTTCCGATGTTGGGGAATAATTTGACTGAGAATTTGCCGTTGTTTAGAATAAATGCGCTGGCGATCGCCTAAACTAAAATTACGTCCTTGTGCTAACCAAGCAGCAATTTCTGGGTCATTCCAGAACAAAGGATCAATCCAAGCTAAATTATGCCAAGCTAGTAAATCACCATAATCTGACAACTGCCAATTTGCTAGACACCAACTTTGTCCTTGTTCCTGTCTTTGGTAATATAATTCGGCATAACGAGGATGAGGATCAATCAAGGTATGATGGTTAGCATCAAAGAAATGTTGAACAATAAACTCTTTTTGTTCACGGGTTAACTTTTCCACCGGCGTTAAACTAGCGGTTAAATAAGGGTCAAAAGCTGTACCTGCAACATAATCTTCTATTTGCAATATCAACGAAGGCACTAAATTCACCGTTTGGTGCAACTTAGGATATTTCTCTAACAATAATACTAAATCCAAATAATCCTTAGTTCCATGTAAACGTACCCAAGGCAAGCGATACTGCTGACTTGTCACCAAAGAACTACCATTTTCAGGAGACTTGTACAACGGTTGATGTTGATGCCAGATAAATGCAACGTGCAGAGGATGAGACATAGAATTTGTAAAATAAGGAACAGGGGAAATAGGGAAGGGGGAACAGGTGACAAGTATATCTTACCAATTACCTCTTCCCCCATTCCCCATTACCAGTGATTTACATGATTTGTTCTATCTCAGAAATTTCGGGAATCATTTCCTTGAGACGGCGTTCAATTCCCATTCTCAGAGTCATCGTAGAACTAGGACAAGAACCACAAGCACCCTGTAATCGGAGTTTAACAATTGGGCCATCCAATTCTACGACTTCCACGTTACCACCATCGGAGATGAGATAAGGGCGCATTTCATCTAATACGGTTTCTACATTTTCTAGCGTTAGTTCCATGCTTTCAGGCCTGCTTAGTTGATAAATTGGTAATTATCCAAGTTGCTAATTATCTAGTTTAGGCTGGGAATGGCTAATTGGTCATTAGTTATTGGTCATTGGTCATTGGGAAGAAAAATATTCTCCCTTGCTTCCTGCTTCTTGCCTCTTGTCTATTCCAGGAGCTTAATATGAGAATAAATAAACTCAGTCATTGATTGAGGAGTTTCAGTATTCCCATCTTCATATTCTGCCACTACCTGCTTTGTCAAAATGTAATAATTACCAAACTTTTGATATATATCCGTAAACTTGAGAATGCTATTAACATCACCTGTTTGCGAATTACGAAAAACCACATCATAAGCAGAAGGGATATAACCGGAGTCTGTATCTAGGAATTCCTGAGAATTAATCTCCAAAGCCATCCGACCCATTAAGCGAGTTTCCTGATATATTTTTTGGTTACGAATTTGATAGTGAGAATCAGTATTTTCCCCCTTGACAAAAATCATGACTGCATCGGTTTGGGCTGCTTCACCCAAAGTAAACTCATGTTGACCGTAAAAACTGTGAAAATCGCTTCTTTGACAGCGGGTAATTATTTCCTGTAACTGAATATCAATTCCTGCTTCTATTTGTTGATCTGCAACTTCTGTAATTTCTACATTCAAGTTACGGTCAATCTGAATCTTACCAGTGTAAACTTCACTTTCCTGTAGAAGTTGCACATCGGCAGCATAACCAGGAAAGTTTTCATCCCAAGTGTAACGACTTTCATAAGCAGTTTGAAATAAAATTTCTGCTGTTGACTGAATTGCCATATCACCACTTTGACTGTGCTTTTCTAACAGTTTATTCAAAGTTAATGATTAATGCTCCCTATCTAAGGGGATGTAGAAACCCCATCTTACTTCGTTGAAGATGGGGCAGTTCATAAACCTAGTGGATTAGCGATCGCATTTTGAGTGAGAGTAGAGAGAGGGATCGCCTATGCTGCTTTAATTTATGCAACGCCCAAAATAAATATCAAAATGTCCAGAACAGCTAAAAAAGTTGGGAAATGTGTACTGGATTAAGACGCGATATACTGTATCTGCATTAATTCTTATCTCAATTACCCATGACTCAAACATTAGACTTTATCAGAGTTTCTCCACCAACAGGACAAACGCCAGACGCTTTAATCGTTACTTTACATGGTTGGGGTGCAAATGCCCAGGATGTCGCATCTTTAATACCTCATGTCAACTTACCAGATTACGAATTTTTACTCCCCAATGCCCCCTATCCTTATCCTCATGGTGATACAGGTAGGGCATGGTATGACCTGCGGACAGAAAATATGTATGATGGATTAAATGAAAGTAAACAACTACTCATAGATTGGTTGCAATCTTTAGAAAGTAATACAGGTGTTCCCTTATCTCGCACGATTTTGAGTGGATTTTCTCAAGGTGGGGCGATGACTTTAGATGTAGGATTAAGCTTACCCTTGGCGGGTTTAGTGGTAATGAGTGGCTATTTACATCCTAGTGTAGCAACGCTGAACAAAGGCAATTTTCCGCCGACATTAATCATGCACGGTACACAGGATGAAGTTGTACCACTAAAAGCGGCGATAAAGTCTAAAGATGTGGCACAATCTCTAGGCGTAGCAGTGGAATATCATGAATTTGCTATGGGACATGAAATCAATTTCCAAATGTTAGAAGTGCTACGAACTTTTGTTGTCAACACCATTGGTTAGCTTTAGTTACAAAATTTTTACAAATTCCGGTAAAAATCACAAGAATTTTTACAAATTTCATGGTCATTAATGGGTAAGATAGAACAGGTGGAAACAACTCCACCCTAAGCTGAATACAAGTGCTGCAAAAGGGAGGGGCAAAAATTATGAAAACTCTAAGCATTTCCAAAACAGAAATTTCTGCTATGACTGCAACAGAGGTGCAAGAATTAGCTACGCGTCTAGAATTAGATAACTATAGTAATGCTTTTGAGGGTTTGAATGATTGGCATCTACTGCGGGCAATTGCTTTTCAGCGTCCAGAATTAGTTGAACCCTATATCTACCTCTTAGATTTAGAAGCCTACGACGAAGCCTAAAGATTGTAGATTGCGTGGGACGGGCTAAAATCAAAGGTAATCGGAATTTTACCCCAAAATGCCATCATCTACAAATCTCAAATCTAAGCGGGTTCTTATCTGTGTAGGCGGTGGTATCGCCGCCTATAAAGTCTGTGAATTGGTGTCTACACTGTTCAAATCGGGGCTAGAAGTGCGAGTTATTCTCACTAAATCTGCCCAAGAATTTATTACTCCTTTAACTTTATCTACTTTATCCCGTCATCAAGCTTATACAGATGATAATTTTTGGCAACCAATTTATTCCCGTCCCTTGCATATTGAGTTGGGTCAATGGGCTGATTTAATTGTGATTGCGCCTTTAACTGCTAATACTTTGGCTAAGTTAGCTTATGGTATGGCAGATAATTTGCTAACAAATACTGTTCTCGCTTCTACCTGTCCTGCATTGTTAGCACCGGCAATGAATACGGATATGTGGGAACAGGTGGCAGTCCAAAGAAATTGGCGGCAGCTATTGACAGATGGCAGATTTTATGGTATCGAAACGGGTTCTGGTTTATTAGCGTGCGATCGCATTGGTGCTGGTAGAATGGCAGAAGCCGCCGAAATATTTGTTTATATTCAATCTTTATTACACACCCAAGGAAACAGAGATTTAGCTGGGAAACAGGTTTTAATCAGTGCTGGGGGAACGCGAGAATTTTTAGATCCGGTGCGATTTATTGGCAATCCCTCAACTGGTAAAATGGGTTTAGCATTGGCACAGGCTGCACTGCACAGAGGTGCAAAGGTAATATTAGTCCATTGTCCTGCCAGTTGGGATGTACCTTTGGGAATAGAAGCAATTCCGGTTGTGAGTGCGGAGGAAATGCAACAGGTAATGTTCAAGCATTTAGCCAATGCAGATATAATTATCATGTCAGCCGCAGTTGCAGACGTAAAGCCTAGAGATTATAGTAGCGAAAAATTGCCCAAGCGATCGCTTCCTGAAAATCTTCCTCTAGCACCAGTACCGGATATTGTTGCTGAAATCGGAAATCGCAAACAACCCCATCAATATTTAATTGGTTTTGCAGCACAAACTGGGGATATTATTACTCCTGCAAAAGAGAAGTTGCAAAGAAAGAAATTAGATGCAATTGTCGCAAATCCTATTGATAAAGTCGATAGTGGTTTTGGGAGTGATAATAATCAAGCGGTGTTTTTAGATAAGTCAGGAAGAGAGGTAGAAATTCCCGCTTGTTCTAAGTTGGAAATGGCGCATTATTTGTTTGATTTTGTTGTTTAATGGAATGGAATTATATTGTACTTTCTTTAGCATTCTGGAAATCAGCAAATAATTCATCTTCACTAATACCTCTTGTTTCCAGCAATTGTTGGATTTTTTGGACTGCTGCTTGTAAAGCCATTAAATCTTGTTTTTGAGGAGTAGGTTGTGTTGGTATGTAGTAACCTATTGGGACTCCATGAGAAGTAATTGCAATTGGTTCAGATGCTTGTTGTGTGTACTTATGTAAATTAGCACGAAATTTTTTGATTCCTACAGATTGGATGTCCATAATAGTGAATTGACAAAATGTGTACACCTACCTACTTATAATATTAACTTTGATGTATTGAAATTATTGATAATAAAAATCTATCTTTTCCCACGCCTGAAAAGGGACAACTTTGACCGTCTTCGGTCGTATTTATCCCTAGCAAGTCAGGATTATAGAGATTTTTGTTTATCAAAAGCTCAGTAAATAATTTAACAAATACAAAATATTATACAAGTACGAGTGATTTAATTAGGGTAAATAATGAAATAAATTTAGTCCTATAGTGTATGATGGATATGTCCAGTCAATACTACTGGAATATGAACAATTCCGATCTTGATAGAAATCTTGATAGAAATCTTGATATAGAAGAACTAGCTGAGTATATAGCTACGGCATCTCAAACGATAGTTAATGAGATGAAAAAACAAGGTGAAAATCATTTGGATTTTGATGAAGCTGTTCAAGCAATGAAAAATGAATCATTAATAGAGCAACAGAAATATCAGGATAATTTTAATGCAAGAAAAACTCAAATTAAACGAAAATTTAATAGAAGAAGATGAGATTTTCAGCCTAAAACATTTTATTTATTTAGATAAAATCAAATTACATTCTTATTCTTCTCAATTATTTGGAGGTATAGTACAGATTAGAAGATTAACAGAAAATGAAGGTACTAAATCTACACAAAGCTCAGGTGAAGAATATAAGGAAACAATTCAAGAGGATGGTAAAGAAGGTGAAATAAGTGTTGGTCCTAAAAATATTGCGGGTGGTGCTAGTGGGAAAACAGTAGATAAAACTACCCAGAAACATGGATATAAAACAGGAATTAATACTAAAGCTGATGAATATTTAAATTCTACTACTGAAGATATTGTTGAACATGATTATGGCTATCTAAAATTTGAACAAATCTTAATAAATAAAGGAATTTTAAAAGAAATAAAAGACATAGAGGAATTAGAAAAATATTCATCGTTAATAAAAATAACTGGAGTTTGTAGATTCACTGATTGGGATTCTATTATGGAATTATTTCGTAATGATAATGTAATAAATCTTTTTTTACAAAACTCTGACCAAACTATTAATAAAGGTTTTAAGCAGAAGAAAAATGAAGCACAAAATTTTAAAGCTTTGGTAGAGGTAATAAAAGTATTTTCAATTGGTTCTGTTACTGTCAATACTAACATAGGAGATTCAAATATAATAGGAACTATAAATCCAGAACACCTTTGTATAACAAGAGATCAACTTAGATCAGCATATATTATGCCAGGAGATGTAGAAATGACAATAGTTGGATTTATACCAAGAAGAGGAATAGAAAAAATTACTGTCCCTGGTGTTTCGGGTTCAATAAATATGACAGAATTATGGGAAGCTTTGACAGGAGAAATTGATCTAGTAATAGAACCAATAGCAATATATACGGAAATTAAATAGAAATTTATATTCAACTTATCTTCTAGTTCTAATTGTAGTGATTGTAGATTGGGTTAAGCAAAGCGCAACTCAACAAAAAATTAATCAATGTAAAAATTACGCTACTTTCAAAAACTTGCCTAAAACTTGCGCTTCGGGAAGAGTTTCACCATCTTCTAAACATGACTCAATCAGCATTTCTAACACTTCCTGACCATTTTTTAAAGCTTCTTCGTAAGTTTCGCCATGAGTACAAGGCTGCATTACATTAGTAAAATCAGGTAATAAAACTACATAACATTTATCTTCTTTAGACCATTGAATAATTATTGTATATTTCATTCTTTTGGTTTCTCCTGTTCATCTGCTTCGATCTTCTTTAATTCTGCCAGTGCTTCCGTTACCTGTTTTTCTAAATAGAGTTTAGCATCACTGCTGTCTTTACCTGCAATAATAATAGCTTCTGATAATTTTGTATGTATCCATTTGCTATGACTTCCCTTGGCAGATTTATAAGCAAACCCAGCCTGTACTTTGTTATAAAATAAAAATATAAGTAGTCACATTAATGGGTAAATACTAATGAGTTCAGAACAAGAGTTATTAACAAAGTGGCGTTCCCTACCACAAGATAAACAAGAGGAAGTTTTAGAGTTTGTGGAATTTCTTTACTTCAAAAACTCTGCAAATAAACCTCCTCTAGGGGAACGGTTGCGACAAATTCGGTCTAGAATTGTTGCTGCTGGTAAGCCCTTATTAAATGAAGAGGAAATAGAAAAGGAACTTGCTAGTCGCAGAGGTGGACTACAAGGTAGAGAAGAATGAAAATAACTTATATTGATTCAGGGGTGTTAATTAGTGCGACAAATGGTGTTGGTGCAATTGCTGAGAAAGCACTGGAAATATTAGGAGATTCCCAACGGGAATTTGCTTCAAGTGAGTTTGTCAAATTAGAGGTAAATCCCAAAGCATTGTATAGCAAGCAAACTGAAGAAGCTCAATTCTATGAAGAATTTTTTAGCGATGTTACCTACTGGGCAAGCGATTTAACTCATATTGTTAAAGAGGCTTATCAAATTGCTTCCCAGTATGGTTTAGCTGCTATGGACGCGCTTCATGTAGCTGCGGCGTTATCAGTTGGTGCGGAAGAATTAGTCACAACTGAGAAAAAAACAAAGCCTATGCACCGAGTAACTGGGATTAAAGTAGTTTCTATTTTTGATTAATTACTAGAAATAGATATGATTTCATATTTCATAATTAATCTATTTCTTCCTTTGCGTCTTTGCTCCCTTGCGTCTTTGCGCGAAACAGAAAATTTAACAAACCAGGGATAACCAATGAAAAAAATATTTCTAAAATGGCAACGTCAAACGAGAAAATTGGGATTTTTAGCAGCTATGATGGCCGTGAGTATGATGGCTTTCGTAATGCTATCATTCCCCTTAAATGCACAAATTCCTAAATCCACAGAATTACGGGGAGTATGGTTAACAAATATTGATAGTGATGTTTTATTTGAGAGTAATAGACTAAAACAAAGTTTACGAACATTACAACAACTCAACTTTAACACCGTTTATCCCGCCGTATGGAATTGGGGATATACACTTTATCCTAGCAAAGTAGCAGCCAAAGTCATTGGTAAATCAGTTGACCCTACCCCCGGACTGCAAAAGCGGGATATGCTCAAAGAAATAGTCACCGAGGGACATAAACAAAGTTTAACCGTGATTCCCTGGTTTGAATTTGGCTTTATGGCTCCTGCTGATTCTCTCCTCGCTAAAAATCGTCCTACTTGGTTGACAAACCGCAGAGATGGCACAAAAATAGTCAAAGAAGGCATACATAACCGAGTTTGGTTAAATCCCTTTCGTCCCGAAGTGCAAAAATTTATCCAAGATTTGATAGTCGAAATAGTCAAAAATTATGACATTGATGGGATTCAATTTGATGATCATTTTGGTTTACCATCAGAACTAGGATATGATGCCTACACCACAGCATTATACAAAAAAGAACACAAAGGTAAACTTCCCCCGGCAGACTTCAAAGATCCAGAATGGGTAAGTTGGAGAGCGAACAAAATTACCGACTTTATGAAGCGAGTCTTTACAGCAATTAAAGCAAATAAAAAAGATTGTATCGTTTCCGTTGCTCCTAATCCCCAGCGATTTTCCTACGAATATTATCTTGCAGATTGGCAAAGATGGGAAAGAATGGGAATAGTTGAAGACCTAGTTTTGCAAATTTATCGGAATGATTTAAACGTCTTTATCAGCGAATTAGAATATCCCGAAGTTAAACAAGCCCAAACTCATATTCCCGTCAGCATTGGGATTTTAAGTGGGTTAAAAAATCGCACAGTTCCCATGGAACAAATCAAAACCCAAATAGAGAAAGTGCGAGAGAGAAAATTTGCTGGTGTTTCCTTCTTCTTCTACGAAACCCTCTGGAACATGAGTCAAGAAAAACCCCAACAACGTCAACAAGCATGGCAGAAAATATTCCCCACACCAACAAACTACCCCAACCTATTAGCAAACTGGAAACCCTAAAAAATCTGACATTGCCGAATTGAAATTAATAAATTCAACCTTTGCGCCTTTGCGTGAGATATATTATTTCAATCAGCAACGCCAAAATTCCTAACTACCGATACCCAAACGCCCAGCTAAAGCCGGAGTTAAAGGTAAAAGAGTAGCAATCATTAAAAACAAAGCCAAAAGACATAAAGCCGCCCTAGCATCATCTGGTTCACTGATTTCATTCAAACTAGGACGTTCTAAATCCCGTTGTAAAAACAAAATCACAATTGCCCAATACATTGCTAAAGGATTACCTAATGATACAATAGCTAGTAAAACTATCGTCGCAAAAGTCGTTCTCCCTGCGGTTTTGCGGCCATAAATCGCTTGCACAATTCGCCCCCCGTCTAATTGTCCAGCGGGCATTAAATTCAACGCTGTTATCACTAATCCTAACCAACCAACAATTACCAAAGGATGAATATTCACCAACGGAGATTGTAAAGCCGAACCGAGGACAACCCGTGCCAAACTACCAACTAAAATTGAACCTTGAAAAAACTGATTAGGTAATTGAAATAAACTGCCTGGGTGGGACAGTAGCAATCCTATTACCAGTAATAATAAGGAAGTAATCCCCCCAAAAGCTGGCCCAGCTAAAGCAATATCAAATAAGGCATTACGGCTAGGGACAAGGGACTCAAATCTAGTAATTGCCCCAAAAGAACCAATTTGCACTGCTGGTAAAAAGAACGGCCAACTTAATTTGACTTGGTGACGACGCGCTAATAACCAATGTCCGATTTCGTGAGAGATCAAAATTACCAATAAGCCTAAAGCAATAGGTAAAGCTTCTGCAAAGCGTTCGGGGTTACTGAATAAATCAAAATTCTGTAATATACCCCCGACTTCTAAGCTTGTAGCGATGGTTGCTATCAATAAAATCACCGCAAAAGCTTTTTGTGCTAACTGGGTGCGCTGGGGGTCTGTGCGGCTAGGTAGAACAATCATCACAGGTTTACTGTCAGTATCTTCTACTAAAAACAGCCGATATTTATCATCTAACCGTTCTTGCAAAGTTTTCGTCAGTCGGTTGTGAACGGCTTCTGGTTCTCCGCGCAAGTTGCCTTTAAAAACTACTCCTTCTTGGTAGGGAATAGTTTCGGTGGCAAAAAATGTATCAATGCCGAAAATGCCTCTAATTAGGCTTAAATCTGCTTCAGGTATGGGAGTTGGTGCTAATTGCAGTTCTGAGACTACAACTGAACTGTCTTTATCACCTTCGCTTGCAGTTTGGGCAGCGAGTCTATCTGTTGCCCGTTGTTTGAGAATAGCATCTTGTCCCGCGTCCCGTAATTTTCTGCCGAGGAAAATATACAATCCAGCGGAAGCTACTACCAAGAACAAGATACCAACGATGTTGATATAAATCCCAGCGGCAAATAATCCAAAGAACAAAAGCCAGGGAGTCATTAAAACGACGGATTGTAACCAGGCTAAGATACCTAGTTTACCAAAAGGTCTGGCGCGATAAAAGCCCCAGCCTAAAATGCCGGACGCTATCAGCACAATGGCTGCAATTATAGGAGTTTCCGATGAAGTCAACATCTCTAAACCTTTGCTATTGAGACCGAAGCTAGTACCGCAGTGCGGAATTAAAAATTAAAAATTAAAACTTAAAAAAGCAGATTACACAAGCTTTTGTCAAATTTTTAATGGTTGATTGACTTACGCCGTTGTGTACTAGAACAAGTCTGTTTTTCTATATATTTTACCATTTTTGAGGATAAAATCAATAAATAAGTTGATTTTTCTTCTGCTCAAATTGCGCTATGTTGTGGTGACACTACACGCAGTTATCAGGCTTTGAATTATATTATTTTGCCAAAGAATTGACAAGGTGCAATTTTTATGATTTGAAAATTCGCCACAAAAGGAGGGTGTTAAAGTTCTGATGCTGTTTCAGGGGCAATAATTTCTCCAGAACCCAGTTTTAAGATTATATCCTGATCGGTAATCAGTTCTCTCAGTTCTTTCACTTGCAAATTCATTTTTTCACAAGCTTGGCGTAATTCTTGAGCAAATGTATTAATATCATCCCCATAACCACACTGACACGCAGCGGTTTCTATTCCCTGGTTAGCATTCGCTCTAGCACAATCTACTAATTCTGTATCATGTAATGGTTTTGGAGATGCCATAAGTGGATTTTTTAGTATTTATCTATTTCCATTTTGGGATTATATTAGTTATTAAATATTTATTCATCTCTCTTTAGTCTGAAGTTTTTAGTAATTAATATCGCAATCGTTTGTGTGGTGAACTATAATTTTTTTTAACTAACCGCAGAGGCGCAGAGGTCGCAGAGGTGGAGAAAGAAGAGATAGAGATTTTTATATTTAACAAAACGATACATTTACAATCTTTATTTGCACTCTCTCTTGGGGTATATATTAGGTAGGAAGGTAGTATGGGAAGTAATATCGGGTTGGGGATATGGTGACATTAAATATTGATGATTTGCAGGAAATTGATAAATTTCGTAATTTACAATTAACATTACGCGATCGCTGGAAAACTAGCGAGTTATTTGATAATAGCGAAGCGGATATTTTAATTATTCCTTCTTTGAGTATAGATCAAGGAGAGTTGCTTAAGGTTGAAGGCTGTGAGCATTATGAGGAAAGGTTACTTTTTTCGTTAATGCGGTTACGAAATCCCCGCACTAGGTTAATTTATGTGACTTCAATGCCGCTTCATCCTAGCATTATTGACTATTATCTGCAATTACTTCCGGGGATTCCTTTTTCTCATGCTCGTCATCGGTTATTATTACTTTCTACTTATGATGCTTCTTTAAAACCTCTGAGT
Organism: Anabaena sp. UHCC 0187; assembly: GCF_009712035.1. Taxonomy (GTDB): domain Bacteria; phylum Cyanobacteriota; class Cyanobacteriia; order Cyanobacteriales; family Nostocaceae; genus Dolichospermum. Next base: position 754,626 of record NZ_VILB01000013.1, read on the forward strand.
CAAAAAATATTAGAACGTCCTCGCTTATTAGAAAGAATTCACAAGGCTTTGCGGTTAGACAAGGCTTTTATGGTCTGTTATAATTCCACTTTTTGGGAATCGGAATTATCTTTAAAGTTGGCTGTACCTTTATATGCTGCTGCACCAGATTTACAAATTTGGGGAACAAAAAGCGGCAGTAGACAAATTTTTCAGGAAAGTGATGTGCCTCTTCCCGACGGTAGTGAGTTAGTCAAGAATTGCGAAGATTTAGCCAATGCTGCGGCTGATTTGTGGGAACGTCAACCCACATTACAAAGAATGGTAATTAAGTTAAATGAAGGTTTTTCGGGAGAGGGAAATGCAATATTAGATTTAAGACAAATTATGGATTTTGCACCGGGAAAAGCTGATCATATTCACAGGGTAGCAGCTATTAGCGATCGCTTTCTCCATTTACGTTTTCAATCTTTACAAGAAACTTGGGCAAATTTTTCTCAACGCATTCCCGAATTAGGGGCAATTGTTGAAGCTTTTATCGAAGGAGAAATCAAACATTCTCCCAGTGTTCAAGGCAGAATTACACCCAATGGAGAAGTAGAAATTCTTTCTACCCATGACCAAATTTTAGGGGGGCCAGACGGACAAATTTATATAGGTTGTCGTTTTCCTGCGGATGCAAATTATCGCTGTGAATTACAGGAATTAGGTTTAAGAGTTGGCAAAAAATTAGCAGAAAAAGGAGCTTTGGAAAGATTTGCAGTTGACTTTGTCACTGTTGACAAAGGTAATGGTAAATGGGATATTCAAGCCATTGAAATTAATCTTCGCAAAGGGGGAACAACTCACCCATTTATGACTTTGAAATTATTAACCAATGGTCGTTATGATTTATCCACGGGTTTATTTTATAGTCAACAAGGCAGACCTAAATATTATATTGCCACAGACAATTTACAAAAACCTAGTTATCAGGGATTATTACCTAATGACTTAATGGATATTATCGCCCACCATAGATTACATTTTGACAGTGGCACGGAAACAGGTACAGTTTTTCATCTCATGGGTTGTCTTTCCCAATTCGGTAAATTAGGATTAACAAGTATTGGTGATTCTCCCCAAGAAGCGGAAGATATTTATAATAAGGTCATTGAAGTTCTTGATCAAGAAACTAGCGGTGATCATAGTGATCATGCTATCTTTTCTGATTATAATTTTCCTATGACTGGGGATGGATATAGTTGTTAACTAAAAGATGAAATTATCTTATCCTCTTGTTAATTTAATAGTTCGCTTGTATCTATAATAAAGCATCCAGAGGCTGTTAAAAATAAAAGTTTTGTGCTTTATTCACAGGAATATCTAGAACTAAAGTGAAATAGACGCTAAAATCGATCCAGCCTTTGTATTTTCGTGGTTTTGACCCAGATAACTCAGAGTGCGGTTAACTGCATAAATCCCCATTGTCAACGTCCCTATCCTCAACCCTGGGGAAACAAATTCTGTAACAGTTGTGGCGCACCGCTGCATCTGTTAGACCGCTATTTCTCTCTTAAACCTCTCGGTGCGGGAGGATTTGCCCAAATTTACACAATTTGGGATGAAAAGACACAGACAGAAAAAGTGCTGAAGGTGCTAGTAGAAACTTCACCCAAGGCGCTGGAATTATTCAAGCAAGAAGCGGAAGTTCTAAGTAGTTTCCGCAACTCTGGTGTGCCTAAAGTTGATAGTGATGGTTATTTTGAAGTTAACTTAGTTAACCCTAAACCCCATCAATTACCATGTTTGGTGATGGAAAAAATCAATGGCTATACTTTAGAGGAAGTATTGAATAATTCTCCTCAAGGTTGTTCCGAAGATTTGGTAATAGGTTGGTTTATTCAAGCTGTACAGATTTTACAGGAATTACATAAACGCCAAATTATTCACCGAGATATAAAACCTTCTAATTTGATGTTGCGGACTTCCACACCAGTATCTCCTGCGAAAAGTGATCAATTGGTGCTAATTGATTTTGGCGGTGCTAAACAATTTAGTGGTTCAGTTTTGCGGTCACATCCCACATCTACACGATTATACTCTTCCGGTTATAGTCCTCACGAACAAATTCGTGGCGGTAATGTGGGACCAGCAGCAGATTTTTATGCTTTGGGACGGACAATGATTCAATTACTTACGGGTAAGTATCCATCTGATTTGGAAGATGGTTTAACTGGAAAACTACAATGGCGTAATTACAAACAGATTAAACCAGATTTAGCAGATTTGCTCGATGAAATGGTACAGGATGATGTGCGATTACGTCCAGCAGGTGCAGATAGTATTCAAAAAAGATTACTCAAGATTGCTTCCCCTTCTCCACGGAAAGGTTTAATTAGTAGTCCGGGTAAATCTGTAGTAACATCTATAACTGAACTTACTCAAGCTGTAAGTAATACCACTTTATTGATAATTCAGGGAATATGCAAATTTTTATTAGCTTGTTTGGCGACTATTTGGGTAATGATTCTGACTAGCATCTGCGCGGGAATCGGGACTATGATTGGTTTTTTCCTGGCTTACCATACCAGTTTAGGCGATCGCTGGTTGGAATTACTAGCCTATCAATTACCAACTTTAGTCGAAAAGCAACCTTATATGGCAGCAGAAACTATAGTTTATGGTTTTGCAGGTTCAGGAACAGCTTGGGGATTAACCTTATCCGGCTGTTTTGGCCAAAAGCGGCGGTTTCTCACGGCAGCTTTCCTGGGTTTTCTGGGTTATGCTTTAGGCTGGATAGCTTGTCAATTTATCACCACTCAGAATCCTGCTGAAAGCTTGGTAACATGGATTTTAATCTCACTTCCCCTATTAAGTCTAGGTTTAGGTCTTCGCACTCATCAAATAGCTTATGCTGTAATCGCAGGTTTAGGTAGTGCTAACCTGATAGCTATTTTCGTGCGTTTAGGATTCACAGCACATTTATTCCATTTTTCCAGTCAACCTAACGCCCTTAATATATTTTCACCCATAGGTTTCTTTAGTCTGGTAAGTATCTTAATCAGTTTTTGCTTAAGTATAAGCCATTACCTGATTATCCCTTGTTTGCGCTGGTTAGGTTGGCGATAACAGGAG
>NZ_VILB01000013.1:757801-764033 GCF_009712035.1 Anabaena sp. UHCC 0187
GTCAGGAAGAATGAACAATAAAAATTTCACCCCTACACTCCTAAAACACAGATACCCCCGGTTCATTTTTGTTGTGAACCAGGGGTATCTCATAATTGGTAGACTATAAATCTTTCGGTATACTCAAGTTGAGACTAATATACACCCTTTCTTCCCATCTGCATAGTTCTGTAATAACAATTTATATAATTTTTGTATACTCTTAATTATTTCTTTATATTTAAGGTTAGCCAAAGTAGCAAATTTCCCATCTTGTCTTGTTACACTAGCAGCATTTTAGCTATAAGCAGTTCTCTATGATGGAATACAGGGTTAATGAATTAGAATTATTGTCATGCTAAACCGAATCAAAGACTTAACAACAAATATAGCACCCCGCTTAGTCGAAATTCGCCGACATATTCATGCACATCCAGAATTAAGCGGAGAAGAATATCAAACCGCTGCTTTTATTGCAGGTGTATTATCTGCCAATGGCTTACACGTAGAAGAAGGCATAGGTAAAACAGGTGTAATCGGGGAATTGCAAGGAACTCAACCTAGTGATAGGATATTGGCAATTCGCACTGACATGGATGCTTTGCCCATTCAAGAACGCACAAGTTTAGAATATGCGTCTCGGATTGAAGGAGTCATGCACGCTTGTGGCCATGATATTCATACTACAGTAGGTTTGGGGACAGCAATGGTACTTTCCCAAATCGCCCCAGAATTGGGTGGAAAGGTGAGATTTTTATTTCAACCAGCCGAAGAAATTGCCCAAGGTGCAAACTGGATGGTAAAAGATGGAGTTATGAATAATGTTGCGGCTATTTTAGGGTTGCACGTTTTTCCTTCCATTCCCGCTGGTTCAGTTGGTATCCGCTATGGTGCGCTAACAGCAGCCGCAGACAGTTTAGAAATTATTATTCTCGGTGAATCTGGACATGGTGCGCGTCCCCATGAAGCCATAGATGCGATTTGGATTGCAGCCCAGGTGATTACATCATTACAACAAGCGATTAGTCGTACACAAAATCCTTTACGTCCTGTAGTGTTGAGTATTGGACAAATTAATGGTGGAAGAGCGCCAAATGTAATTGCTGATAAGGTACAGTTATTAGGAACAGTACGATCACTTCACCCAGCAACCCGCGACAAACTACCACAGTGGATTGAAAATATAGTTGCTAATGTTTGTAATTCTTACAACGCTAAATATCAAGTTAATTATCATCAAGGTGTACCCAGTGTCCAGAATGATAATGCCTTAACACAATTATTACAATCCTCTGCGGAAGAAGCTTGGAGTAATGATCGTGTACAGATTTTACCAGAACCATCATTAGGTGCAGAAGATTTCTCCGTTTATTTAGAACACGCCCCTGGTTCAATGTTTCGCTTAGGTGTAGGCTATGAAGAGAGAACGATTAATCATCCCTTGCATCATCCGCAATTTGAAGTTGATGAATCTGCTATTATTACGGGAGTAGTCACCTTAGCTTATGCAGCTTACAAATATTGGCTAAATAAGTCAGAACTATGATTTGGGTGATTAATGAATCACAAAAATCACAGTTCAGATTCTTTAAATAAATTTCCGAAAATTACACTGTCAATCATGCCACCAATCGAAACGATAGATTCAAACTCATCAGAACAAAGCACTAATAATTGGTATTTGGTAAGTGTCCGTTCTAAAAAACGAGAAGTATTTTTGAAATATCTGAATTTAGCTATTAGCCAAAATCAACTACAAGACTTGGTAATAGATATTAAAAGTCCCCAAGATGCAGTTTATCAAGATATTGTTTTATTAAATATCAGTAATTTCAAAACTGCTTATATACAACTTAAAAAAATCGAATGTTTCCAAAACATCGAACGGAAACCTTTAGCATTAGCACAAGTCAATAGAATGTTGGGTATGTAGTTAAAAAATGTCCCGCAACCGTCAACAAACCAAATTAATCATCATTTCTATACTCATCGTTATAGCGATGGGTTTTTTCTTTAAATATTATCCAGGCATAGGACATCAATGGTTTAATAATTATGGTGCAGCGATATTTTATGAAATCTTTTGGTGCTTATTTGCTTTTGGGTTTTTCAGAAGCCCAAAAGCAGTTATTCAAATCCCTATCTGGGTTTTTATCCTTACCTGCATTGTCGAATTTTTACAACTTTGGCATCCACCCATATTAGAAGCCATTCGTGCTACCTTCATAGGTAAGTTATTATTGGGGACTACCTTCGCTTGGTGGGATTTTCCTCATTATCTATTAGGTTCTATTTTTGGTTGGTTATGGCTAGAAAAAATCCGAGGAATAGATGATGCAAAAAAGAGTAAAAGTTAAACCAAATTCTAAACAGCAAAAAATTGAAGAATTAGCAGATGGTAGTTTAACTGTACATCTCAAATCACCACCAGTAGACGGTAAAGCTAATGAGGAATTAATTAAACTACTAGCCAAAAAATTTGATGTTGCTAAATCCTCTATCAGAATTAAATCTGGTGCAACATCTCGACAAAAGGTAATTGAAATTGATGGAATTTAGGGACTGGGGACTGGGGACTGGGGACTGGGGACTGGGGACTGGGGACTGGGGACTGGGAAGCAAGGGAGATAAAAAGAAATATTTTGTGCTTCTTGCCTTTTCCCAATTACCAATTACCAATTACCAATTACCAATTACCAATTACCAATTACCAATTACCAATTACCAATTACCAATTACCAATTACCAATTACCAATTACCAATTACCAATTACCAATTACCCAATTATTAACCTAATTCTGAGGGATTAGGGATAACATCATGTCCTTGATTTTGAGATAAACTATTAACTGTATAACGCTGTTCAGGAACTGGATAATTAGCTTCTCCAAAGGTTTCACGAATGACTTTATTAGTATCGAAATAGACCTGCCAATAGTGAGCATTATTACAATAAGGACGGACTGCAAGTACAGAACCGGCTAAGTTAAAGGTGAGAATTTCTACATCTGGGGCTGGATTTTGGAGGACATTAGGGATTTGGCTGATTCTCGCTTTTAAAAGAGAAATTGCTTGATTATGATCGACATCATGAGCTAGTTGAGCCAATAAATCAACACGACGATAAGGGTTAGTTGAATAGTTTTGAATATTGTCAGCAAAGATTTTGTTATTTCCCACAATTGTCATCACATTATCAAGTGTATTTAAAGAAGTTATAAACAGTCCAATTTCCACAACAGTTCCTGTGACACCTCCGACTGTAATAAAATCACCAACTTTGAAAGGTTGGAAAATAATTAAAAATGCTCCTGCGGCAAAATTAGCCAGCAGTCCCCCCCATGCTGCACCAATAGCAATACCAACCGCAGCCAGTAATGCAGCAAAGGAAGTTGTTTCTACACCAAAGAAGCCAAGAATTGCGACAACAAGAATAACTTTCAATGTAATATCAATGATATTTAACAGATAGCTAATGAGTGTTGGTTCAAGATTTTGGCTTCTGAAAGCACGTTTTAAAAGTTTTACTCCAAATTCAATCAATTTTTGACCAATTAGCCAGAGAAGAATTGCACCGACAACTTTCAGTCCAAAAGTAGTTAATAGTTCGGCTGCAACTTTACTAATCTGTTGGAAATCCATAAATTATGCTTTTTTTGTATTTTTAACACAATCAAGATAAAGTTAATTCTAGCAAAAAGAAATAGAGATAATTTTTTAGTTGCATGAATAAGTAATCCGAGAGAATTAATTACACACATTGTTTTTCCGTTCCCTGTTCCCACTCTCCACGAATGAATTTAATTTTGTCCAAACACTGACTAACTAAATCGTATTCAAGCCATATTGATTAAAAAAAATTAAATACTTTATTTGGCACAATTGCTAGGTATGATATTTTATCTGCAAACATTTACCCAGTAATACCTAACTATGACTCAAAACTACCGCATTACCTTACTCCCTGGCGATGGCATTGGTCCCGAAATTATGGCCGTAGCGGTGGACGTGCTAAAAATCGTTGGTAAACGCTTTGATTTTTCCTTAGAATTTTCCACAGCTTTAATTGGTGGTGCTGCTATTGACGAAACCGGCGAACCTTTACCCGCTGTTACCCTAGATATGTGCCGTCATAGCGATTCCGTCTTACTTGCTGCTATTGGTGGTTACAAATGGGACTCTCTCCCCTCAAATTTACGCCCAGAAGCGGGTTTATTAGGACTGCGGGCGGGATTAGAACTATTTGCTAATTTACGTCCTGCAAAAATTATCCCCCAGTTAATTGACGCTTCTACCTTAAAACGGGAAGTTGTGGAAGGTGTGGATATTATGGTGGTGCGGGAACTCACCGGCGGGATTTATTTTGGTAAACCCAAGGGCATTTTTGCGACAGAAACCGGAGAAAAACGCGGTGTAAATACGATGGTTTACACAGAGTCAGAAATTGAACGCATTGGCCGCGTAGCTTTTGAAACAGCGCAAAAACGTGGTGGTAAACTCTGTTCTGTGGATAAAGCCAATGTCTTGGAAGTATCTCAACTTTGGCGGGAAAGAATTACACAACTTTCTTCAGAATACACTGATGTTGAATTATCTCACTTGTATGTAGATAATGCTGCCATGCAATTAGTTCGCGCTCCCAAACAATTTGATACAATTGTTACAGGAAATTTATTTGGTGATATTCTCTCTGATGCTGCGGCGATGTTAACTGGTAGTATAGGAATGTTACCTTCCGCCAGTTTAGGTGCTGATGGTCCCGGTGTTTATGAACCAGTTCACGGTTCAGCCCCTGATATTGCTGGACTTGATAAAGCCAACCCCTTAGCGCAGGTTTTAAGTGCAGCAATGATGTTGCGTTATGCTTTAAACCAACCAGAAGCAGCAGACTTAATTGAAAATAGCGTGTTACAAGTTTTAGAACAAGGTTATCGCACAGGAGATATTATGTCCCCAGGAATGAAACTTGTAGGCTGTCGGGCTATGGGCGAGGCATTAATGCAAATTCTCGAATTAAAATCACATTAAAGTATAAATCTGGAAATTTTAGCATCTATTGTTAAAACTTTCAGATAAACTAAGAACAAATCTATAACCCACATAAAAGCTAATTGTGTACGCTTTACAACAAGAACAGGCAACTTTTACCCACTCCAAAAAGCATCCTTCTTTGATTGATCCTACTGTAATTAGAGCAGCTAGTCATATCTACTATACCTACTGTGAAGTCCATCCAGAAATAGTAGGAAAAGCCACAGGAGTAGCAATCAGTCGGGTAACTCATAGGGGTAAAGTGATTTTTACTCAGTACCCAGTGCTGTTACCACAGGAATGTTTTGTACCGTTGAATCAAATTGAGTCCTATATGTATTAGTCAACTTGACAACTGACAAATAACAATATGGACATTTTGATGAATATCCCAGTTAGTATCATTGTTTTTGCTTTGGGAGCATCTCTGGGTAGTTTTATTAATGTTGTGGTTTATCGGCTACCGGCTGGCTTATCAGTGCTGTGGCCACCTTCTCGTTGTCCTAAGTGCTTCAATAGCTTGAAGGCTTATGATAATGTCCCGGTTTTCGGTTGGTTGTGGTTAAAAGGACGGTGTCGTTATTGTCAAACTAAGATTTCTGTCCGTTATCCATTAGTAGAGACATTGACGGGGATAATATTTTTAATAGTATTTTGGGTTTTTCAATTTTCAATTTTCACCCTCGGATATTGGGTTTTTTGTAGTTGGTTATTAGCTCTATCTTTCATAGATTTAGATACAATGACCTTACCCAACTCCTTGACTAAATCGGGATTAATTCTAGGGATAGTCTTTCAAATGGCTGTTGGTTGGTTATCAGAACCAACTATGGCAGGATTATCAAAACGCTTAATAACAGGAATAGCTGGTGCAGTTCTGGGTTTATGGCTGTTTGATGCGATCGCCCTTTTAGGTTCTATGGCTTTTGGCAAAACAGTTATGGGTGCAGGTGACGCTAAATTAGCCGCTATGATGGGAGCATGGTTAGGATGGCGTTATTTACTACTAGCGGGTTTTATTTCCTGCGTCTTGGGAGTATTTATCGGTGGTGGTGCAATTATCCTCTCTCGTCACCAAATGGGACAAAAAATGCCTTTTGGACCTTTCCTAGCTTTAGGTGCGGTAATCACGGTGTTTAGCGGTGAAACCATTTTGTCCCAATATATGAGATTATTTTTGCCTGGATCTTAATATCATTTTTTAAATCTTTTTTTGTTTCA
>NZ_VILB01000013.1:764208-780777 GCF_009712035.1 Anabaena sp. UHCC 0187
TTAACTAATCATCCAGATAAAAACAGTCCCATAAATGAAATCAATCATCCCAATCAAAACAATCACACAAATCATAGTTAAGACATTTAATCATCTAAATCATAGTTCTGATTTTCACCTCACACCTAATTACATAAGATAAAAATGGCAAACAACGAAGAATCACGCGGTTTAAAGTCTCTATTTGATTGGTTCGCAAATCGGCGTAAATCCGGAAGTCCCAATTCAGAACGCCAAGAACGGGAAATTGCTGATGGTTTATGGCATAAATGCCCTAAATGTGGTGTTCTTAGCTATACAAAAGACTTAAAAGCGAATCAAATGGTTTGCGGTGATTGTGGTCATCATAATCGCGTTGATAGTGATGAACGAATTCGCCAATTAATTGATGCTAATACCTGGAATCCATTAGATGAGAATTTACGCCCCACTGATCCTTTGCAATTCCGCGATCGCAAACCCTATAGTGATAGATTAAAAGAAACACAAGAAAAACTAGGACTTGTAGATGCTGTCAAAACTGGGTTAGGACAAATTAACACCTTACCCATAGCTTTAGGAGTCATGGATTTCCGGTTTATGGGTGGAAGCATGGGTTCTGTTGTTGGTGAAAAACTCACCCGCATGATTGAACAAGCCACCCAACGGCGTTATCCTGTCGTCATTATTTGCACATCGGGTGGAGCGAGAATGCAGGAAGGAATGCTGTCTTTAATGCAAATGGCGAAAATTTCTGCCGCCCTCCAACGTCACCGAGATTCTAAACTATTATATATTCCTGTTTTAACCAACCCAACTACCGGAGGTGTGACAGCTAGTTTCGCCATGTTGGGTGATCTTATCATCGCTGAACCCAAAGCAACTATTGGTTTTGCGGGAAGACGGGTAATTGAACAAACTCTCAGAGAAAAACTCCCTGAAGATTTTCAAACCGCTGAGGATTTACTTAAACACGGATTTGTTGATGATATCGTTTCCCGGACGCAATTAAAAGCTACTCTGGCACAACTAATTGCTCTCCATCAACCCCTACCCACAACTACACCAAATATGGTTTTGTGGGAAACAATGAAATTGAGTTCCGCTACTGTTGAGTAGCAGTGTAAGAGGCAGGGGGCAGGGGGCAGGGGGAGAAATTTTCCTGACTCCTACGTCCCCGGTTCTTGGACAAAAATTAGGGGAATTAGCCCTAGTAATCTGCATACGCTAGATAGCGCAAATAAGCCTAATAAACCGCCAAAGTTAGGATTTTGGGCAATAAAACCGCCGATTGTTGTCCCTAAAGCCCCACTTATGCCCCCGACAGCCGCAACAATGGCAAAATAGATAGATTTATTTCTCACGGGGGCAATTCCTAAATACATATTAGTGCTACATAAATCAACTCCTGCCCAGGTGATACCAGTAAAAATATGTAAAAGCGGCAACCATAACCAAAAATCAAGTTGATGATGACCAATTCCTAACCATAATAATGGCGTAATTGCGACTAAAATCCCAACGCAGATGAGAATAGAACGATTACCGATTCTATCAGCTAATTTACCCCATAGAATCAACACTAACAGATTTGCCCCGGTTTGCAGACTGCTATAAATAGTTACCAAAGTCACATCTAAATCTAAAGTATCTAATAAATAGAAGTTAAAAAAAGGTGCGCTCAAATGCACAGCCAACATCCAGATACTGAAATAAAGCAGAAATAGTAAAAATTTAGAGTTCTGCCAAATAATAATAGTCCAATTAATTTCTTCTTGGCAAATATCTTGAGGAGGATTTTCACAAAAATGCAAACTATGCTGATTTTGTAATTGCGGATTTACGTCTGCTTGAAAATATTGACAACACAAACTAATAATTCCACAAATAGTTCCTAAAGATAGAACTAATCCATAACCTTGGATAGTTCCACCATGCCAATTTGATATTACTAATCCCGCTAAAGGAATACATATTAAATTCGTCAGATGACAAGCACTATTACGGATACCAAAATATCTACCTCGTAACCTACGCGGAACAATAATTGCTAACCAACTTAGCCAAGATGCACTTCCTAATCCTCCCAGAAGATGACTAAAAAGAACAATTGACAGTGTTAATACTACCAATTGTTGAGAATCTAGTAAACTGGAATTGTTAGCAAAAATGCCAATTACCAGAATTAACCACAATAACCGAGAAGTTCCAAAGGTTAATAGAGAATATTGAAATCTACTGGTAGTCTGTTCAGAAATGTAAGCACCCACAGGTTGAATAAAATTTACCAGCATGGGAATTGAAGATAACATTCCAAATATCACTGGAGTAGCATCCAACTCGACTAACAAATTACTGACTAAAATTCCCCCGGTACTCAGACCAAAAATAGATGCAAAAATAGCATCTACGGTAGAAGCTTGTAAACTGGTGCGAATATCGTTTTTAGTAAATCGTGCCGGAAATTGTTTAATTAGTGAAGAGTCAAAATTGGGAATTTGAATATCCAGTGGTTCAACTGTGTCAACCGGAAGAGAATTCATATTATTATGTCTAAGGATGACAAATTATAGAGTGAATCTAATCACTGATAAATTCTTATTTTTTGCTCTTGTTTTTTTAAATATCAGTTTTCAGACTCACAGTTTATTAAACACCTGAGAAAATGTCATCAGTATTTCATCATCATGAGATTAATCAAGTTTTTGCAATTAATAATTGAGAAAAAGATCCAATTTTCCCCTATTTCTCCCTATGAAAATAATTGTTTATATTTATACTGATCCACTACTAGATACTGTTCCTAACCAAAATGATTGGGGTTGGGAAGTAGATAAAATTTATGAAGATTTGGGGAAACGGACCCAATTACAACAATTATTAACTGACTGTCAAACAGAAACAGTAAATTATCTATTGGTGCGTCGCTTAGAAGAATTAGGTGATAGTTTAACACAAGTGAGCGATCGCCTCAATCAACTGGAAACAATGGGAGTTATGGTAATTGCAACACAACAATCATACACCTCTAACTCTAGTCAAATCCCCGCCGAACTTTGGGAATTATTGCCAGAAATTCAACGTCAACAACGCAGCCGTCGGATTCGTCAAGGACACGCTCGCAATCGCCTAGAAGCCTCACCACCACCGGGAAAATCCCCCTATGGCTACCGCAGAGGACAGGGTAAATATATTATTGATCGCACTACCTCACCTGTGGTTAAAGATTTTTTTGACCACTTTTTACTCTATGGCTCTCTACGTGCTTCTGTCCGTTACTTAGGTAAAAGATACGGTAAAAATATTTCTGTAACTACTGGGAGACGGTGGCTAACTAATCCAGTTTATCGCGGTGATACCGCTTATCAAAATCGTGAAATTATCTCTAATACTCATGGAGCAATTATATCCAGAGAAGAAGCAGCGCAAGTTGATAGATTATTGCGACGCAATAGCCGTTTACCATCGCGGACAGCCAGTGCGCCCCGTTCTTTAGCTGGTTTAGTCATTTGTCATCAATGTCAGTCACAGATGATTGTCACCCGTGTTACTCAAACTTATCAGGATAAAGAGTATCTATATTTACGCGCTATCAACTGTCCTCAACAGCCAAAATGTCGTGCTATTCCTTACCAAGTAGTTTTGGAAAAAACCATTGATAGTGTTTGTCGAGATTTACCTTTAGCTGTCGCAGGAATGAACTTTCCCCAATTAGATGCAATTAAAAATAGTTTAGGGGAGAGGATATCTCGTCAACAAGAAATCCTCCAACAATTACCCACTTTCATAGAAACGGGAATTTTAGATCCAGAAACTGCAAAATTAAGAGCTTACAAACTCCGCACAGAAATTTCTGAACTTCAAGCCAAGTTAGCAATTCTTCCCCCTGTGAATTTACGTTCTGTAGCTCAAGCTGTTTCCATTCCTCAATTTTGGTGGGATTTATCAGAAGTAGAACGAAGATTTTACCTCCGCGAATTTATCCAACAAATTCAAATTATCCGCCAAAATAGAGAATGGTATTTACAAATAATTTTTATTTTCTAAAACATTATAAGAAGCAAAGAGAAGGGGAGCAGGAAGCAGGGGGGATTTTCTTCTTTCTTATTTTTTCTCCTGACTCCTGACTCCTTCTTCAAGAATTATTCATCTTGATTTTTAGGAGCTTGTTTGCCTTTTCTACCAGCATTCCGCACATTCATAACTTTACTCAATAAATCAAACCAAAAAGGCGCACCCATCGCAATCGCAATACCACTCACAAACCAACCAGCAATCATACTCAAAACACTGAAAACAGGTAAACCATTAATTCTATATTTTGTGCCATTAATTTGCTGTTGTACGTTAGCATTTGTCCAACCAATTGGTAATTCAACTTCTTTTAAAATTTGGTTAGGATCTATATTATTGATATCTGAAGCATTAGATGATTGGGGTGCTATTTGTACAGCCTTGTCAATAATTATTTCTCGCAATAAAGAATCTTTAGATAAGCGATTAATTATATGAAAAGTATCTGCATTAGCAGTGATAGCTAAAGTTATCCCAAGTATAATTGCCACTCCTTTAGCATTGCGTTTATAAACACCACTGGCTCTTTCCATAGAGCTATCAAAACTATTTTCAATTTCTTTCCGTAAGATAGTAATACCTTCCTCAGTGCTTTTAGCCCTCATTTGGGCGCGTTTTGCCATAGTTTCAATACTACTAACTACAGAGTCTGGGAGAATATCTATTAGTTCTTGAACCTTTTTATGAGTTTCACTATCTTTGTCTTGGATAGCTGCAATAACTTCACGATGAATATCACTACCTTTCTTAATAGATTTGACAATTTCATTGATATTAGGTTTTAATCCTCCCAAAATTATGGCTTTTTCTACATCTTCAAAAATATCTTTTCTTAAAAATTTTATTTCCCGTAAAGGTTTATCTAAAATATCTTCATGATTGCCTATGTTTGCCTGGAAACTATCCATATATTTATCTAGGCTATCTCTCATCCGATTGATACTCATGTATATATCATATTTATCTTTGTTGAATTCATCCACAATGCGGTTATACTCCAATTCCAACTGCCTATAATCTGTAGCAATACTGGTGGCAAATTCACTAGATAATTCCTGATTATTAATGTATACTTGCAACTGAATCAAAATCTGTCTAATATCATCTAGACGTTCTTCTTTAAATTTTTCTAGTCTGATTTCAGTTAATTTTTGTACCAAAATTGGCAGTTGAAGTGTATCCATAAAGGTATTGGCAAAACTTTCACCACCAATATAGGAAGGCGCACTGCGTTTTTGATCACCAAAAACAGTTTCTTTTCTAAATCTAGAACTAGACTTTCTGAAAAGACTAAAAAATGAGCCAATTGCCCAAGTTGCTTTCCGAGGTAAAGTTGCTAATAAACCTTTAGCTTCTTGATTAATGCTTTGAATTAAAGGATTGCCATAAATTTTATTAACTAGTTCAATCACTTCCGGTTTATCGGAATTTTGAGCATCACCAGCTAAAAGAATTTCAATTGATCTTCTTAAGTGTTCAGCCCGCCATTGCAGTACGGTTGTTAATAGTTCTTGAATTTCTGAAGCCAGTAAACTCAAAATCAAGTAAATAAAAATTAAACCCAGTGCTACATCTAAAATAAATGGTAGGTTCATTGACATTCTCCTTCAGAGTAATTGACCAAATACTAATGGTAGTATTTATATCATTTAATCGGAAAGATACTTGTAAACTTGCTTAAAAAATCAATAAGAAAATCTTCGCTAAAAAATTATCTCTGTTCCTCAGAAACTGAGCTAATTTGGGATCTAGCCATTGTTCAAAATATAGGTTGTTCCTGGATGGCAAAATTGGAGATTCGCTTTGATCTCTATGTAATCAAACTCAGCAGTTATAAGATTCGCATAGAATATGCAAGAAGGAAGCTTTATTTGGACTCATCTGGAACCACAACACCGTGTGGTTGAAAAAAAGATTGATTGGCTCTGGCTGATAGGATTGCTATTGGCAGCGGTGATACTGTTTACCATCAATCTGGGAGGTTTGCCCTTACAAGATGGCGATGAGGCGACTGTAGCCCAGGTAGCGGAGGAAATTTGGCAAGCCACAGCAGATTCCCTGCGCTGGCTGTACCCGACGTTGGGCGGTAAACCATACCATCACACACCGCCACTTATGCACTGGTTAATTGCTTGGGCTTATTCCCTTGGTGGTGTCAATGAATGGACAACTCGGCTACCTGGGGCAATTTTGACAGCAACTTCTGTGCCTTTGTTATATTGCATTGGTAGAGAGATATTTCGTCAACGTGGGGCGGCTATTTATAGTTCTTTGATTTATTTAACAATGCTGCCAGTGGTACGTTATGGCAGGTTGGCAATCTTAGATGGGGTAGTTGTCAGTTTTTTGATGTTGATGATGTGGTTTGTATTGCGATCGCGCCGAGATTTACGTTACTCCTTAGGTGTAGGGATTAGTTTTAGCTTAATTTGTCTAACTCAAGGCATGACGGGCATTTATTTAGGTGCAATTGTTTTAGTATTTCTCTATTGGGATACACCCAGACTACTAAATTGTTATTATTTCTGGATGGGTATTTTTATCGGTTGTCTACCTATATTTTTTTGGTATGGGTTTCAGCTATGGAACTATGGTTATCCCCTCGGCCTTGATGTCAACACATCTTTACCCCAAAGCCAAACAATTACTAATAGCAATTTAGAAACACCTTGGTATTATCTTCTAGAAATTTGCAAGTGGACATGGCCTTGGTTAATATTTTTACCCCAAACTCTGCGGATTATTTGGGAGAATAATAATTTAAGTTGGGCAAAACTGCTGATTACTTGGTGTGGTGTTTATCTATTAATTATTTCCTTAATTAGTGTCAAACTTCCTTGGTATATACTTCCTATTTATCCTAGTTTGGCTTTAGCTTTTGGGTTTGGGTTAACAGAGATGACAAATATACCTTTATTCTCAGGTTATCCCCGCGCTTGGGTAACGAGTTTAGCCATGTTAGCAGTGGTGGCTTCTGCGGGAAGTATTTATTTTACTTGGAGAACTGTAGACAAAGTAGAGCTACAGATCATTTTTGCGGCTGTGGCTTTAACTATGACTTTAGCGGCAATTTTAGCAGAACGAGGCGATAGGCAATTTCTGAGAATTTTAATTTGGGGAAGTTATATTTCTCTATTTCTATTAATGAAATCTAATTACTGGATTTGAGAATTAAAACATTTATCGAACAGAATTCAGGAGTCACCGAGTCAGGAGTCACTGAGTTAGAATAGCCTGCGGCACGGCTATACCTACAGTGGCGGATGAATAACCGGGTTTAAGACCCCCTGGGGCAACAATTCAGTTGCGCGTTTGAATCCCGGATTGATTGATTCTAATTTCTGGATTCTTCTTGATTCTGACTCCTGACTCCTGACTACTGACTCCTTCTTCAACACTATATTTTCCTGCGGGAGCGCAGTTAATACGCTCCTGCCAGAAATCTATTTTTCACCCTTGTTGATTCTTTCGATACGGGGACTTTCTTGTTGATCATGACTCATATTATTTTGGGTCATAGTCACAATAGTCAAAAAAACCGCACTTCCCACCAGGAAAGACCAGAAAGGACGCTTAATGAAAATAAAATCTCTGATCATCCTCGCTAAAGGTCGGCTTTGACGACGTAAAGCCGAAGAGATCATCATTTGTCTCCAAATAAATGGATCGCGTACATAGTGTCCGCTTTGGCAAACAACTAACTTTTCTTGACAATAAGGACAGGTAAATAAACCAGTGTAAGACTTTATTGGCGTTGTTCTGTTATTTCTCTGACAAATTGGGCAAGTAACATAATGATTATCAAAAGTATTTGTACTCATCTACCTCGTCCGCCTAGTCCCTTAATTCTTTCTATAACAATATCTGTGTTGAATTTTACTTAAAATTTAGTAGCTCTGCCATAATCACCTATATTTATTTGCAAAATAGTATTGTGGACTTTGAGAATAGAGTTAACCGTTGGATATACTCCTCTCAATACTAACCCAAGTTGTTAGTACAGCAGAACAGAATTCTTTTTTGCCAAATATTTTGTGGTCTTGGTTAATTAATTATTCAGCAAGCAGTTGCTCCCATAATGAACCACAATGGGAAATAACAGATAAAAATAGATTTTTTCTCACATTTACCCCCGTTTATCCATGACTCTCTTGCCTCCTACTTCAGAGAAGAAGGTCAGGGAATCCCCTGCTTTTCCCCCACCTTCCATTCGATTTACCCAGGTGATTAATCGTTTTCAACCCTCCCCAGAAACAGTAGTGCTGTTTTTAGCCGTGTTAATTGGCGGTAGTACGGGTATGGGTATTGTCACCTTTCATTATTTAATCCAGCTAATTAACAACTTTATGCTGGAAAATTTCATGGGACAGATTGGAATCTGGGGTGCTTGGACTTTAGCCGCTGTTCCCATTCTGGGTGGAATTATTGTTGGCCTCATGCGTTGGCGCACTCAAGATTTTGGGCCGGGACTTTCATCTCTAATCGCAGTTTCTCAAGGAAAAGAAGCCAAGAAACCACTGCGACCGGTCACAAAAATGATCGCTGCGGCTGTTTCTCTAGGTAGTGGTGCATCCTTAGGACCAGAAGGTCCAAGTGTAGAAATTGGGACTAATTTCGGGGTTTTATTGTCTGATATATTACAGGTTTCCCAGGAGCGTCAGCGTTTACTCTTAGGTGCTGGGGCGGCGGCTGGTTTAGCTGCTGGCTTTAATGCCCCCATTGCGGGAGTATTTTTTGCCTTAGAAGTGGTCATGGGCAGTACCTATTTTGCTACTTCCGCCGTAAGTGTAGTATTACTTGCCGCCGTAGTAGCTGCTTTAATTGCTCAAATTGGCTTGGGTTCACAACCGGCTTTTGCTTTGCCTGCTTATCAAGTTCGTAGCTACCTAGAATTACCTCTTTATCTGGGTTTGGGTTTGGGTGCAAGTTTAATTTCTCTCACCTATACTGAATCAATTCGTTTAGCAAAAGCTGGCTTTGCTGGTAATTTACCACGGTTCAAATTCCTAAGTAAAATTCCTCAGTCAATTCAGCCCATTATTGGTGGTGTCATTATTGGTCTAGTAGGTTGGCGCTACCCACAAATTTTAGGTATTGGCTATGACACTGTACAAGCCATACTCCAGGATGAGGATTTTTCCCTAAACCTATTATTAATATTACTAATCTTAAAACTGCTGATGACAGCAGTGAGTGCAGGTAGTGGTTTTGTGGGTGGATTATTTGCCCCAGCTATGTTTTTAGGTGCTTCCTTTGGATCTGCTTATGCGAAAATTTTAGCTTTTATAGCACCGAGCATTGGGGAATATATGGCTGCTCCTCCAGCTTATGCAATGGTGGGTATGGCAGCGGTTTTAGCAGGTAGTGTGAGAGCGCCATTAACAGCAATTTTAATGTTATTTGAATTAACCCGCGATTATCGCATTGTTTTACCTTTAATGGCTGCGGTGGGTTTAAGTGTTTGGTTAGTGGAACGAATTAAACCAACAATAGATGCTAATTCTAATTTGCAACAGATTGGTTTGCCAGAATTAAAAGATGAAAAGGTCGAACTTTGGCAACAAATGTTAGTGGCAGATGCTATGCACACTTGTCCGAAAAAACTATCAGCGACTCTGGGAGTATTAGAGGCTGCAATGGCAATGACAAGGGAACGAATACGCAGCGCTTTGATAATTGATGATGATGCCGGCAAGCTGGTGGGAATTCTTTCCCTCGAAGATATTAAACACACTCTTTCTCTATGGCAAAATCTTCCTAATTCATCTACTGAAATTCAGGAATATTTATCCAGTCAACGACTGATTGATATTTGTACTACTGATATTCTCTATGCTTGGGAAGATGAACCTTTATCTGAAGCTTTAGACCGCATGGCATTACGTGGTTTACATCAATTACCAGTGGTAGCTAAAGACAATCCCGATTTTATTCTTGGATTGCTAGAAAGAGAACAAATTGAATTAACTTGTAATTTAACGGCAATCACTAAGGTACTACACCAATATTTACCAGCTATCTCAACCACCGAATATATAGAGGAAATTGGTAATTGGTGATTGGTCAGTTGTTAGTTGTTAGTTGTCAGTTGTCAGTTGTCAGTTGTCAGTTGTCAGTGGCAAATATCTTCTCTCTTCTTATTGCCTGTTCCCTGTTCCCTGTTCCCTGTTCCCTAAATTTTGGTAATTGGTCAGTTATTAGTTATTCAGCAGTCAGGGGTAAAACAAAACCACTGACAACTGACAACCCACAACTGACTAATGAATATTCATTAAGCTGTAGCTTCTACTTCGGCATTTTCTATAGATTCTGAATCTACTTGTCGGAGTCGAATGTGCTTTTTCCCTAAAGTGATGACAAACTCATCACCAGGTTGAAGATTCATCTGTTTTGTGTAAGCTGCACCGATTAATAAGTTGCCGTTTGATTGGACACTAATTCTATAGCTGGCACTGCGTCCACCACGTCCATTGGCACTGGGGGAACTATCCAACTGAATACCCTCAGCATCAATTAGGGCATTCAAGAATTTCATCATATTGACGCGCTCTATACCATTTTTGGTAACAGTATAGTAACCACACTGTTTAGCTTTGTCGTCTTTGCTGATCGCTTCTAGCTCTTTGACTTTTTTGAGCAGTTCTTCGCCGACTAGGGGTTCAATTTTTTTCTGTTTAGGCATTAACTTAGGTCGAAAACGAATTTTTGAAGTTGTTGAGTGGATTTTATTTTAGCTGACATTGAACTAATAGGAACAGAATCCTTTCGTTTTTCGATCAGCCTAGCCAAGTATATTACACTCATAGACAAAATTGTTGCACTATTATCAATATTCTTAAAAAATTATATGAAATATAATTAGGATCATGCTGATAGCTACTATAGATATAGCAATTTATTTGATTTTTGAAATTACTTGTGTAGACAGGGAAGAGGGAACAAGGGAAAGAATGGCGCTCAGAAGTGTAATGAGTTTTTTCAATAATCAAATAGAAGCCTTATATAGTATAGTTATTTGATTTATAAAATTACTTCATCAGGCAGGGACGAGGGCAGAACGATGAGAGCAATAAAATTAATGATAACTATATGAAACTAACGACGAGAGGACACTACAGTGTGAAAGCATTGCTAGATTTGAGTTTACAGCCAAAATATGGGCCTGAATCTGTCAGAGCGATCGCCAAACGTCAAGATATCCCTGCTCCCTATTTGGAAAAGCTGCTCATAGAAATGCGTCGTGCGGGGTTAGTGACATCAATTCGTGGTAGCGTCGGTGGATACAAATTATCAAAAAAACCGGCACAAATATCCATTGGCCAAATTTTAGAGGCTGTCGGCGAAAATATCACTAACTTACCTCTGAATAATCCCACACCTGCTCAAACAGCAGATTGGGTAACATCCAGTCTCTGGAACAGACTCAACCAAAAACTCAAAGAGGCTTTGTACAATATTACCCTGGCAGACCTTTATTATGATGCTCGTAGTTGGCAAGCATCTCAAGGAGAAGAAGCAAATTTTGTAGTTTAGTCACCGAGTAGGGGCGGGGTTTCCCCGCCCAAGAGTCAGGAGAAAGAAAGAAGAATAAATAATAACGAAAAAATGACATCTGCTGTTTTGGTTTTCGCTGCATTATTAGATTATTTAATAGGAGATCCTTGGGGTTGGCCTCATCCGGTGCGAGTCATGGGATGGGTAATTTCTCGCTTGAGTAAACTCGCTCTCCAATATTGTCAAAATCCTTTTTCTCAGAGGGTCGCAGGAATTATACTGGGAGTGATTGTCATTATTGGTAGTGGTTTTGCGGGTTGGATCATAGTGCAAACAGCCAAATGGGTACATCCATTTTTAGGAATGGCTGTAGAAAGCATTCTTTTAGCTAGTTGTTTTGCCCTCAAAAGTCTCCGCAATGCAGCAATGGAAGTTCTGCAACCTTTAATAAATGGAGAATTAGAACCAGCGCGACAGGTATTAAGTAATTATGTGGGGAGAGATACAGCCAATCTTTCCGCAGGGGAAATTTTAAGAGCAGTTTTAGAAACTGTCACAGAAAATGCTACTGATGGGGTCATGGCTCCTCTTTTTTATACTATTATCGGCGCATTTATCCCTGTTATCGGTGCTGTCCCTTTGGCTTTAGCATATAAAGCTAGTAGCACTTTAGATTCAATGGTAGGTTACAAGGAAGCACCTTATACTTATATTGGTTGGTTTAGTGCGCGGTGGGAAGATGGTTTTACTTGGTTGCCTTGTCGGTTAACAGTGATAACTTTATCATTACTATCCTTGAAACCTGGCAATGTTTGGCGAATTTGTCGCCGCGACGCAATTAAAGATCCCAGTCCCAATTCTGGTTGGAGTGAGTGCGCCTATGCTGCGGTTTTAGGTGTGCAAATGGGAGGCATAAACTGGTATCGTGGAGTAGCAAAAGATAAACCACTGTTAGGAGATGCTATTTATCCCATTACGCCAGAATCTATTTATAAAGCTTTACAATTAACCCGATATGCGTTTTTACTGTGGTTAGGACTAGCAATATTGTTCATTCGTAATTGGTAATTATCTCGTTCCCAGTCTCTGACTGGGAATGCTATCACAGAGGCTCTGCCTCTACTGTTATTAAAGGTGTTATTGAAGGCAGAGCCTTCTAGCATTCATTCCCATACAGAGTATGGGAACGAGAAACGAGAAATTACCAATTACCAATTACCAATTACCAATTACCAATTACCTATCTTATGTCTACTAAAGTAGTTGAAATTCTTTCATCAGAAGAACTGCGTCGGACACTAACTCGTATGGCTTCTCAGATTGTAGAAAGGACGCGAGATTTATCTCAGTTGTTACTGCTGGGTATTCACACTAGAGGAGTACCATTAGCTTATTCATTGGCACGGCAAATAGAGATTCTGGAAGATGTCAGCGTGTTCGTAGGCGCTTTAGATATTACATTTTATCGTGATGATCTTGATAAAATCGGGTTGAGAACCCCAGAAAAAACCGATATTCCTTTTGATTTGACAGGTAAAACAGTTGTACTTGTAGATGATGTTATTTTTAAAGGGAGAACTATTCGTGCTGCTTTAAATGCAGTTAATGAGTATGGTAGACCAGAAGTGATTCGTCTAGCTGTATTAGTAGATAGGGGTCATCGGGAGTTACCAATTCATCCAGATTTTGTGGGGAAAAAGTTACCCACAGCGAAGGAGGAAATTGTCAAAGTTTATTTACAAGATAGTGATGGACGAGATGCGGTGGAGTTAATTAGTAGCTGAAATTTCCATTTTCAGACCAGAATTACGTAAGCATATTCTGTATTAAATCTGCGGATAGCAATAGCTACGGTAAGCTTCCCTAGGGCGTTTTTGATAAAATATAGGGTAATTACAATACTCATTGGTCAATTAGTCAAAGATTGAGTTAAAATGAGGGGTCGCAAACTGAGTAAGTAAAACCCGGATATTCCCCGGAGGTGTAATTGACCAAGTTCATTTTGAAAATTCTCTGGTTAGACGAAAACGTCGCCCTAGCAGTAGATCAGGTTGTTGGTAAAGGCTCTAGTCCCTTAACCAAATACTTTTTTTGGCCCAGAAATGATGCCTGGGAAGAGCTAAAAAAAGAGTTAGAATCCAAACACTGGATTACAGATGTTGATCGTGTGGAGTTGCTAAACAAAGCCACAGAAGTGATTAACTACTGGCAAGAAGAAGGCAGAAAACGCCCAATGGCAGAAGCGCAGTTGAAATTTCCAGAAGTTGCCTTCACCGGTAGCGCCTGATTATTTTAGGTTGGTAATGGGGAATTGGTGATTGGTAACGGCTAATTAAGTAAAATTACCATCAATCACCACTCCCCTATGCCACAATTTGATCGTCTTGTCTTTACTGCCACTGGCAATGAATTGGGCATCATGGCTAATGGCAACGCTAGATACTGAGTCTGTATGACCTGTAAGACTAGCAATTTCTAATTTTGTGCTGATTTGCCAAATTTTTACCGTTTTATCCCAACTGGCACTAATCAAGGTTTCTCCATCGGTACTAAAGGCTACAGCCACCACTGACCAGGAATGACCTGAAAGTGTGCTAATTAATTCATCAGTGTTAACATCCCACAACTTAATGGTATTGTCACCGCTACCAGTCGCTAACAAATTTGGATTGGTTGGACTAAAAGCAACTGTCAAAACTGCCCAAGTATGACCAAAAAGAGTTGTTAATAAGTTATATTGTCCATTTTGTAATTGCCAAATCCGAACTGTGCGATCATAACTAGCACTAGCTAAAAGCCGTCCTTGGGGATTAAAAGCCACAGCATTTACTTGTAACTGATGTCCAGTTAAGGTATTCAGGGCTAAACCTGTCTTTATATCCCAGATTTTAATAGTTTTATCCCAACTTCCACTAGCTAAAATTTGCCCATGAGGATGAAATGCTAGGGATTTAACAGCGTGTGAATGTCCAGTTAAAGTATGAATTTTTGTTAAGGTTTTCACATCCCATAAAATGATAGTTTTATCATCACTGGCTGTGGCTAAAATTGTATCATTGTGATGAAAAATAACTGCTGTTATAGCTTGAGTATGTCCGGTTAAGTTAGCTATTAATCGCTGACTGCTTAAATCCCACAATTTAATACTTTTGTGATCTTCACCACTGGCTAATATTTTACCATCATGGCTTAATGCCACAGTATTTATAGAACTATTAATTTGATTTTCGAGTGTAGATGAAAGTTGCCAATAATCAGTTTTAATTGGGGATAATTGATAAAGATAATTATCTTTAATTCCCAAAACGTCAATGAGTTGATCTGCTGATTGCCAACGTTCTTGTAAATTATATTTTATGAGTTTATCAAGGGTTTGGGCTAAATGTTCACTAATTTGATTAGTGAGATAATCTCGCCATATCCAGCTATTATTAGCAATATCAAATAATTCAAATGGTGAAATTTGAGTAAGTAGATAAATACAAGTTACACCTAAACTATATAAGTCACTTGCGAAAACGGCTTTACCTTGTGTTTGTTCTGGGGAAATATATTCTGGACTCCCAACTATATCATCTTTTGATTGATTTTCGCTGACAACTTTCATCATGGCAAAATCAGACAAAACCAAATTATCTAATAAATCTGGATTTTTGTTTGTAGATCGGAAAATAATATTTTCTGGTTTAATGTTTCTATGAATAATTTGATGATGATGAATAAATTTGAGAACTGGTAATAAACTTTTTAAAACTTGCCAAATCTGAGTTTCATGGAAAACACCTTGTTTTTCTAGCAAACTAGCTAAATTATCACCTTCAATAAATTCTTGAATGAAATAGTAATATTCGTTTTCTGCAAAATGTGTGATCAAGCTAGGAATTTGGGGATGTTTACCTAATTCTGTCAATTGCTGTACCTGAGATTGAAAATTTTCAGGTGTTTGCTTTAAAGATGATAATTGTTGAATCACACAAGGAATTGGCGGAAATTGATTCTCGTCTACAGCGAGGAATGTTTGATAAAATTCCCCATTAGCAATCTGTTTAATCAAACGATAACGTTCTTTAATTAACACAATTTATTTTGTACATTTATAGTAGTGTTACTGTTTTTCCCCTTTTCCCCTTAACCGACAAATCCTGGATTAGATTAAACTAGTTTTTTATTGAAAGTGCTTAAATTAAAGTGGTGAGTTTAAAGAAGTTATCTTTTTATAAATGCAACAAGTTAAAATTCTGTCAACAGGAAAATATTTGCCCAAAAAACGAGTCACAGCCCTAGAAATTGAGTTAAGTTTGGGTTTAACTAAAGGATGGGTTGAGAAAAAATCGGGGGTATTGGTGCGCCATTTTGTGGATGATGAAACCGCATCAATGATGGGTGCGTTTGCGGCTAAAGATGCTTTGGTAGCGGCTGGTTTATCCATTGGAGATATTGACTGCATCATTAGCACCAGTGGCATTCCCGAACAAGCTATTCCCTGTACTGCTGCCTTAATTCAAAAACATTTAGGTGCGGTTAATTCCGGTATTCCGGCATTTGATATTAACTCTACCTGCCTGAGTTTTATTACTGGTTTTGATACTATATCCTATCTGGTGGCGGCGGGAAGGTACAACCGAGTTATGTTAATAGCCAGTGAAGTCACAACTGGATTGAATTGGAATGATAAAGAAAGTTGTACACTGTTTGGCGATGGTGCGGCAGCGGTAATTATTGCTAAAACTGATGATAGGGAAAGTTCAAAAATCCTGTCTTCCCGCATGGAAACTTACAGCAAAGGCGCACATTTAACAGAATGTCAGGGTGCGGGCAATAAATATCATCCTAGAGACTACGCTGATCACCCAGAATCCTTTCTTTTTAAGATGGATGGTAGGGGAGTCTATCGGCTGGCTTCTGAGGTGTTGCCAGGCTTTGTAGAGCGTTTATTGCAACCTTGTGGGTTAAGGATAGCAGATTTGCAAATGGTAATTCCCCATCAAGCTAGTTTAATGGCGATGCGGCTACTTAGTACCC
>NZ_VILB01000014.1:0-25901 GCF_009712035.1 Anabaena sp. UHCC 0187
AGTAAAGGTAGTTCGTGGAGTATTTCTAATGTATGAACCCAAGAATGGCGAAGGTGGAAAGTTTACAACTAATCGGCAAGAGTCCTGCACAGCAAAGCTAACCATACGTATAGAGCCTTCTGTTATGGAGAAGCTTAAACAGGTGGAAGGCTGGCAGGAGTCTGTAAGACAATTTATAAAAGCTAATTTAATAGAAAAATGAAAGGTTGGGGCAGCCTAATACATACTAGAAACTCCTGTTCATCTGTTGACAGGAGTTTTTATTTGTTCACAGGCTTTAGGGGCTGCCCTTTCTACTTAATATTTCTTAATATAGTGGGCTTGACTTACTTTGCATAAACTTGCATACTATTGGGAGTGAAGGCAATTATAGAGAACTAATTAGAAGGCTAAAAGGCTTACTGAATTAGGGTTTTCGGGGTTATAGCGCAGTTGGTAGCGCACCTCAATGGCATTGAGGGGGTCAGCGGTTCGAATCCGCTTAGCTCCATTTGATATTACTATCTTAAAAGCTAGTAGTGAAGGCTTTAGCCTTATTTAACATTGAGTTGCATTGGGATTTTCAAATTCCCCAGGTTCACGAACAAGAAATTGATTTAAAATCACCTTACCTGAAGGATCTATTACCTCTAATCTTACCAATTCGGGTTGGACAGTTTGCCAAGAAACTCGGTATTTATATTTAGCATTAGTCCAAGTAAAAACCGGACGCGCTTTAGTTCCAGATGCTTTACCACCAATTAAACAAAGTTTTTTACCTGTTTTGAGGTTTAAGTTTTTGTAATAATACTGACCTTTCGCTTGCCAAAGAGTTAAATGCCAATTACGTGGTTGACCCTCTACATCAAAAAATTCCCCCTCTGGAAAAGCGAGATTAGCTACAGCTTGACTCTGAACGGAAACATCTGCAACTATGGGTAAAGACAGACCCAAAACTAAAGAGATAGCTATTCCTTGACCTTGCATAATTAATTCTTCCTTTTTAAAACAAGTTTAAATATCCAATCCTACCACCGTTAATTCTGGTGGATGTTCAACAGTAAACTGATAATATATCTCCTGTTGTTCCTTGGTTGGAATAGTTAAAAACCAGGATAAAATTCCTGTTTTAGCTTGTTGAACTTCTGGATTACTTTCAACAAGATTCACTTCAATATGCTCACTACGACTAACTGGTAATTGTTCAGTTAATTGTAAATTAACCGCTTTATTTAGCAAATTAGTAATTATTAACCGATAAGCATAAGTAACTCGACGTTGGTTATTAATTAATTTTTTATCTACCTGAAGTTCTACTAAATCCCTTTCAATTTTTAAACCTTCATCAATACCTAAGTTCAGTTTGAATTCTTCTCCAGGCAGAATATTTTCTAATTGAGTTGTTCCCACAAAAATATGATCACGGAAAATATTAGCTGTTCCTGGTAATAAAGTTACACCATTGACGCTATTTTTCACATGAACTTGTAAATAAGCAAAACTAACTAAGCTAGGTGTAGCTACATATTCAAAACGACAAGGATAATCTTGTTGAGAAATCGTGATTTTATGCGGTGTCCCATCACTAGGAATCTTCCCTTCACCATTAAACTTTAATGTGACTACACTTCCCTGTTGGGGATTGGTGCTAACAACCGTTTCACTGCTATTATCTTCTTCAATTGCTGGTTTAGCTGGCTTTGCTGGAGTCCTAAACATAGGCATAGGTAAGGCCATTGCCGGTGGATAAGGCATTGATCGCTGTGCTATCTCTTCCATCCGTGCCATCGGTACATCAATATACCAAGGTTTTAATTGTGGTGGTAATGGACTATGTCCTGGTTTTGCCGTAGATAGGGTTAATTCTACTCCTAACCAATCTTCTCCTGTGCTTTGGGTAATTTCTGCCAAATAGCTTAAATGCAGTCCATCACTGGCACTATTTACCCGTAAATCATAGAGGGGATGCCAACTAGCGTTGGGAATCATATAAGTTATTTCTAGCTCGAATTCTCCTGGTTGTTGAACTTCCACTCCCACAATGACATTCAAATTTTCTGTTGTGTGGGGTGTCTGAACTTTCTGTAAAGCAGCGCGGAGTGTTTGTAATTGCTTTTCTAATTCTGGCATTTGCGCTTTGCATTCCCCAGCAGCGATCGCATATTCACAATATTGACTACCGAGAAAGTTGAGAAAATCCAGTGTTTCACTCAAGCTGAGATTTTTGTTTGCTAAACTTTGGGAAAATGGTTCTTCAGTTTTTTCCCGCAAACCTGAAATGAAATTAGACTGTAGCGATAAGGCATCTATTTGCGCTTGTAAATGCCGTTTTTGAGTTTCAATTTGTTGAATTTGTCTGGTTAATTGGGTGACTTTTTCCCCTACGGGTTCAGTAGTTTGTAGGTGATCGCTACTTACTCCCAGCAATTTTACTACTGCTGTACCGACACCACTCACCCTAATAGAATCAGTTGCTAGAGTTACTGGCAATGGGTTAATAATTAATTCCCGTTCTCCCCCTGCTAAGGATACCACTGCTCGTCTTGTCACCAACGCTTGGTGACTATAGACTGTGACTGCGACAATTTGGCTGTCTACCGTTTTCTGCCAAAATGGTGTTTCTGGGTTTACCACTGCCAGTTTACTCCGATACTTAATGATGCTGTTGATTAATTTTTAATTGTTACCTGTATTTACGTCAAGCTATTGGTAATTTTTAGATACATAGCCAAGTGATTATGTATCTGTAGTAGCTTGATCTAAAGATTGGTTGCCACCGAACTATGATCTAAGATTAAACCACCTTGCTCGGTAATCTTTTTCGCTGCCTCTAAAAGATACTCATAATAGGTATGAGCAATAATAGATAATTGCTTACCAGCAGGATAAACGATATACCAATTGCGTTTAATGGGAAAGTGTTGGACATCTAAAATGCTAAATTCCGCAGCGTCAGTCAACAAAGTATGACGAGATAATATAGAAATACCTAAGCCGCCAGCGATCGCTTGCTTAATCGCTTCATTACTCCCCAACTCCAACTTCACTTTCACCTTTACCCCATGTTCCTCAAATAGACTTTGGACAGCACTGCGAGTTCCCGAACCCGGTTCCCGCATAATAAACGGTTCTTCTCCCAAACGTTCAATAGGAATATTTTTTTCCTTCGCTAAGGGATGATTAGCTGGTGCAAAAACTACCAAAGGATTTTCTAAAAATGGCTGAAAATTGACATCGAAATGATCGGGAATCTGACTCATAATATACAAGTCATCCAAATTACTCATCATCCGATCTAAAATCAGTTCATGATTTGTGACTTGAAGAGAAATATCAATCCCAGGGTAAAGCTGACAAAAAGGCCCGAACAATCGGGGAATAATATACTTTGCGGTGGTAATTGCTGCCAACCGTAATTGTCCCTGTTTTAATCCCTTTAAATCTGCAATCGTCATTTGAAACTTGTCCATAGTCTCAAAAATTTGCCGACAAGTAGCAAATAATTCCCGTCCTGCTTGTGTCAAATATAAACGCTTTCCTACTTGTTCAAATAATGGCAAACCTACGGATTTCGTCAACTGTTTAATTTGCATGGATATGGTAGGTTGAGTCAAAAACAACTCTTCCGCAGCGCGTGTAAAACTACCATGCCGGGCCGCAGCCTCGAACACCTTCAACTGGTGCAATGTCGCTTGGTTCAAGCTTATTCTCCTCTGATAACAATTTGTAGATATAGTATAGTATCCTGTAACACTAAGAATTTTTTAAGTGTTATTTATACAAAGTCCTCAAGTTTAGTATATATAAAAATGTCTCTTCAGGGTTTGCTGATAGCGTAAGCCACAAAAGTAATCTGCTCTGAACTTCAGGGCTAATAACTCAAGTCTGTTAAAACGGACTATAAACTTTCCTTCAGTCGTCTCTATACGACTTTTGCTATTAGACATGGCTTCGCCACGCAAGCTATCAGAATTCATTCTGAGACGGGCTTGTTTAATCCTATTGATTAGGTAATCTCGGTTTCTTCAAAAGTAGTATTTTCTGGAACTGATTAAATCATTTTTATTTGTCCTTTGTGTTGATATTCTGTTGTTGACTAATCTGGCTAATGTCTTTCAAACTATAAATATCCATCTTCTTAACAGGTGGATATTTTCACTAAATCATCATAAAATAAAAATTCCAAGAATATGACAATATTTCAAACTACATTTGATATTCCCGACTGGATATTACAGGGCTTACAAACTGGTGAATATGTCAGAATAGGTGGTGTAATTCGTGATATCAACACAAAACAAATTGTTGCCATGTTACGTGAAGTATCACCCAATATCTCAGGGATAGAAAATTTACTGAGTGCAGCTTCTCCTGTACTTGGTATTCTCAATTTAAGTGTATCAGTCATTAATTTAGGTGTTTCTGTAATAGGTTTTGCATTAATTTTAAATAAAGTGAAAAAAATAGAAGAAAGTTGTAAAGAAGAATTAAATAAACTTGAAGAAAAAATTCAAAGTAATATTAATAATCTACATCGAAAATTTGACATTTCCGTTTATGCTAACTTTCGTACTGCTCTTGATTTAGCTAATGATTTTCAGACAATGGTTAATCCTGAAAACAGAATAAATATGGCAATGTTAGCGATTAATAGATTGTTGGAAGCTCAACACACCTATAGTAATTATATAGAAATTTCACTGCAAGAAAATATGAGTTTAACAGATAAATATATTGCTTCGTTAGCATTAACATATATAGCGAGAGCGCGTTGTTATTTAGAATTAGGAGAGATTAAAAATGCTGTTATTTGTCTTCAGGAAGGTTCTAAGTTTATTCGTAATTATGTTGAGCAGTATGTTAAAAGTTTATTGATATCTGAACCAATGGGGAAAAATTTTATGGTGGATGGATTATCTGGGGATAATTTCATCTTACTGGATAGAGGATGGCATTCTAAACTAGAAAGTTCTATTGATGTAAATAGACTAGCTCAAATTTGTCAATGGTTAGATCCAGAATTAAATAATATTGTAGATGATCAGTATATTTTATTAGAAGCAGAAAATAGAAATTTAATTAAATTTATTCTTATTAACCCATTTATTAGTGGAATAGCACTGGTAAATTTTAAACCACAAGAAGAAATTAATCCAGAGAAAGCAATTCAAACAGTAGAAAAAATTGAAAAAATAATTGAAACCTATCATCGTTTTGAATCTTATTTATTAGAAGTACAACTTATTCAAAAACAAAAAATCAGTTTTAAAAAGTGGCTTGAATTAGTTCCTCATACAGAAATTCAAGAAGCCACATCAGAAACTATACCTATCATTTTGTTAGAAGCACTTAACCTATAACCATAAAATAGAGGCTAAAACTTTAAATTTATAGATTAAAATAAAGTTACCAAAAGTATAATTTACTTGATTAGGAGTTTCTATGATGAGTTTACAAGAAATTATTAATTCTATTGAAAGTTTACCTACAGAAGAACGAGAGTATTTATTTGAGTTTCTGCAAAAGCAACGAATTGAGAAAAAAAGGACTGAAATTTTAACTAATGCGGAGGAAGTTAAACAAGCTTTTAAGAATGGTACAGCAAAAAGAGGAAGCGTTGATGATTTAATCGCTGATTTACTAGGAGATGATGATGGAAGTTGTCTGGAGTAGTGGATTTAAGAGGTCTTTCAAGAAGATTACAAAGAAAAACTCACAATTAAAAAATCAAATTATTAACGTATTAAGGCTTTTGGCAGATGATCCTTTTACACCGTCTTTGAAGTCTCATAAATTAGGAGGTGAGTTAGCCGGTTTATGGTCTTGTTCTGTTGCGTATGATTGTAGAATTATCTTTAATTTCTCTGAGGATGAAGAGTTATTAGAAATGGTTATTTTATTGATAGATATTGGTAGTCATGATGAAGTTTATTAAAATGAATTTTTCCAAGACACGATAATATAGAAACAGAGTCTTATGAAAAACATCATGCAAGCATACAAACTCAAAGGGAAAAAAGTTATATAATTTTTATCCCTGCTCGAAATTCCCGCAATGCTTGAGCATGATTTTCTATATTCATACAACTCATTAATAAAACCACATCTAAATTAGGTAAAAGTTGTGATTTACTAACAGATTCATATCCCTCATTTCCTAAACTATAAAACAATAATTCATCATTAATCCAAAACCAAACTTCAGGAATTTGTAACCGTTTGTATGCTTCCAATTTATCAATTCCTCCACTACTGACAACCACCTCAATTACTAAATCAGGGCGTTTTCTATTTGCTCCTAATTCATAGGATTCATCACCTTCTTTTTTGACCTTTTCAAATTCATTTTCTAGAGTAACAGAACCAGTAGGAGTAAAATCTAATTCCAAAAATTCTAAATAAATTTCTACTAAAGAAGCAATACGTTTTTTGATAATTTCGTGTTTTTTACCTGGCATTTTCCGAATCTCCAAGATTCCATCCAAAAAAGATAACCTTAACCCTGGGCGCTCAATTAGCTGTTCAACAGCTTTAAATTCTCTCCAGCTTAAGTCGCTAATTAAAATTGGTTCTGCTTCTCGTTCAATGAGTGTAGTTATCATAATTTAAACCCAAGTTTAGAGATTGAATTTATTTTATCTTAAATTCCCAATCTTCAAAATATTCTTAAATCCAGTTCTATCAAATTGGACTGTAAAATTTGTACCACTTTCAACTGTAGCAATAACTTCTTCTTCTGTAGCACCGCGTTCAGTTAATCGTGCTTGTGCATGGGGATGCAACTTGACATTCATAATGTTGTTTCATTTGTCCTGTAGAATAACCAGTATTATTCATCATTCCAAATCTCTTCCTTAACCCTCACCGGCAATTTCGCCAAATCAGGCAACTCTATCGCTTCCACATCTGTTATTTTATCTTTAATATTAATAGGTATATTAACTGGTTGACGTTCTTCCATCCAGCAACTAGCCACAGGCAAAGTTTCTTCCAACTCATCCAAAGGCCGAGGAATCACCATAACTGCATTTAACTCACCAATGCGTTCCGCTTCAAACATTCCCGCTTCCACAGCTACAGCTACATTAGCTACCGAACCGCGAATAATTGCCGTACACAAACCAGCACCAATCTTCTCATAAGATGCTAATTGCACATCAGCAGCTTTAAGCATAGCATCACA
Source organism: Anabaena sp. UHCC 0187 (assembly GCF_009712035.1). Lineage (GTDB taxonomy): Bacteria > Cyanobacteriota > Cyanobacteriia > Cyanobacteriales > Nostocaceae > Dolichospermum. The sequence continues at coordinate 7,163 of NZ_VILB01000014.1, forward strand.
AGCCCCAACCATAGCGGGAAATCCGCGAGTTTCTACCAACCCAATGGCTTGATTACTCAAACGGCTGTATCCACCACCATCTCCCATAAATCGAGTCAGACGGTTAATAGGTAGAATTATATCTAAATTAGGATAAGGACGGGCAATCACCAAACTAGACACCAACTGACCAAACTGTTCAGCCGTTTGCACACCAGCTTCCACAGCCAAGCGGACATCAGCAATGCCACCTCGGACAATTGCTGTACAATGACCACTACCAATTTTTTCATAGCCAACCAAGTGGACTCCAGCCGACTTTAACATCATGTCAGCCGTGCCAACTATAGCGGGGAAACTGAGGGTTGATACCATACCCAAAGCAGTATCTTTGAGGCTATCACGAGGACTTACTGCGTGAATGGTACTCAAAGCGTTTTGATTATATGTTTCCATGTAAATTTTCCAGGATAAGGTTCATATAGCGTCTTCAATCATATAAGAATGAAAACTAGCATTTCAATATGGACTTAAGTTCACACTTCATACTTAACACTTAACCTGAAGAATTGTCAGGGTTTTCGTTGCCCAAAGATTGCCTATGGGGAAACAATGTACTCAGCAGCCTATTTATGCTACCTTGTCCATAAATTTGCGTGCCAAAAATATTGTGAGTTTCCAGATCAGACTCACTGGGTTCTAAGTCCCCAGAGGTAGTTTCTGTAGACTCTGGAAGCGGAGTTTCAACCGACGTAGAATCACCAACCACAGCCGTTTCTGACTCTGGTGGAGACTGGCTTTTCGGTGTAGGTGAAGGTGGAGATACAGGCGTAGATTGGTGTTTAAACTCCAGAAAAGCCGCAACCGAGAGTTGAGTTGAGGAAAATACTTTTTCCTGTTCCTCTAGTTTCTCAGGTTGAGAACGAGGAGATTCAAGTTTTTCGGCTGATTCCTCTGGTTTCTTTGGTTGAGAATTAGTAGGTTCTGCTTGTACCGCTGAAGGTTCAACAATCTGCCGACTATTATCTCCCAAAATCGAACCAGAGGGAATAACTTGACCTGGTGCTACGGAACAGTTAAAAACCGTTGTCGCTGCACCAATACAAGCATTAGCCCCAATTTTGCCTTCACCAACCATCAAGAAACCGGCTCCCAGGTTTGCTCCTGCTTCTATTTCTAGAATACCCTCACTTACTTGGAGAATTGACCCCATACCCAGACATACACCAGCACCAATCACAATTGTACTGTTATTAGCAGCTTGGAGAATTACCCCAGGAGCAATTACCGCGCTGGGATGAATTATCACGTCGCCATGAATATGAGCATCAAATCTATCGCCCAGACGTAGCAGCGATACAGACATGGAATTTATTACCTCGGAAGCCGGAAGTTGTCAGTGGTCAGTGGTCAGTGGTCAGTTGTCAGTTGTTAGAAAGAAGGAAGGAAATTTTCCCCCTACTCTCTGCACCCTGCACCCTGCACCCTGCCTCTTTATGGACGTTGGATAATTGCTTCTAATACGCGGCGTTTGGCTTTGGGGTCAGTCCCCACTAAACGCACATATTCGCCTGGATATTCAGAAACATATCCTTCTAAAGCAGCGAGTGCTTCTCTTTCAGATTTAGCCTGAATTTGACCCGCAACTGTCCAAGTACCTGTGCGGAAACGGCGTTGATCTACGTGTTCAACCGCAATTTTTGCCCCACTGGACAACAGTTGGCGCAATTGATCTACTATTTCGCTACTTAAACGGGTGCTAGTAGCAGTTGCGGTTGCGGTTGCGGTTGCAGTTCCAGAACTTGTACTGGTAAATGATTTGGTGCTACCAGAAGAAACTACTTGTCCGTTTGGTCTTTGGATAATTGCTTCCAATACGCGACGTTTAGCCTTGGTGTCAATCCCAATTAAACGTACATACTCGCCTTGATGAGTTTCAATGCACTCTTCCAAAGCAGCTACAACTGCTTGAGCCGAATTAGATTGAATCGGTTCACAACTGTTCCAAGAACCAGTACGGAAACGGCGCTCATCTACGTGTTCTGTACCAATTTTGAAACCACCAGCCAAAAGTTGCCGAATTTGATCTACAGTTTCCGCACTCAGTTTGGCACTACCAACAGCATTACCGTTGCCATTACCGTTGTAACTGCCAACAGATGCAGTCGCAGGTGCTTTGAAGCTAGATGTACCAGCAACTACACCATCAGGACGTTGAACAATAGTTTCTAATACTCGTCTTCTGTTATTATCAATACCAAATAGACGCACATATTCGCCGCTGTGGTCTCTCAAACAAGACTCTACAGCAGAAACAGCTTCACCTAAAGACCGAGTTTCAATGGCTTGACAACTTTGCCAAGAACCTGTCCGAAAACGTCTTTGGTCTACGTGTTCTGTACCAATTTTTAATCCTTGTTCTAGTAGATAACGTAATTGATCTACTGTTTCTGCACCTAAGCTATAGCTCGCCACGTCACTGCTCCTTTCTAACTCTTCGACTTCAATGCTTGTATAAGATTTAGCTACGGAAAGATTAAGTTCATCCCGAATGGGCGCAATACACTTGCTATCCGCAGCACAGTGATAACCAGCCCGCAAAGCCTGATTAATCCCTACTACATGGTGAGCAAATTCTTGATCCTGCACTTGGACATCTGGCAATCTATCCGCTTGCTGCTGGGTAGTAATTACTGATCCAGAAGCTACGTATTTACCCGGTGGAATTTCTACATCTTGAATTAAGGCGTGCATCATGACAATGCAGCCTGCACCCACCTTGGCATTAAATACCGTAGAACGAAAGCCAATAAAACAACTATCGCCAACGTAAGCAGGCCCATGAATCAGTGCCATGTGGGTAATGGAGGCACTTTTTCCAACCCATACTGAGTATTCCTTGCCATCGTCACCAATGACTCGGCCTTGCTCCAACCCATGAATAACAACACCATCTTGAATATTGGTATTTTCACCAACACTAAAAGGTGTTCCTTCATCTGCTCTAATTGCAGTCCCCGGAGCAACAATTACATTTGCACCTATGTTGACATCACCAATGAGGTTACAAGAAGAGTGTACAAATGCAGTTTCATGGATCTTTGGTTCTGCTAAACTCCTTGACCACGGGGTTGGGGGTGCCGCCGTGCTGCGGACTACCATTGCGAGATTCCTCCTGAAATAAGCTTTTTGTCAGTGGTCAGTGGTTATTGGTCATTGGTCATTAGTTATTGGTAAGTTTTCACATATTACCCATTACCTATTACCTATTACCCATTACCTCTTCCCTGACTATCTATACTGGTCTTTTTTGCTGTAAATTACACGATCTTCAACGTAAATGGTGTCTATAATTGCCACTACTGCTGCGTCTAACGGTCGTTGTTCATTACCTGAGACTTGACGAGCCGCGCTACCACGACTGATAAGTACCCACTCATCCACTCCTGCCCCTACACTGTTATCGGCTGCTACCTCGTATACTGGCAGGAGATTGCCATTTTCATCTATTAATTGCAACATTAGTAGCTTCACACCCCGCAGACTGGGATCTTTTTGGGTGCTAGTTACCGTGCCACGAACTCTGGCAATTTGCATTATTAATTATGGTCTTCTACCGAAAGGGCGAATTGTGTTAACACCTTCCCGGAATTGTTCTACATCTTCGGTATAACGAATGGGGAGGACATATTCCAAGTTTTCGTGAGGACGAGCAATGATGTGGGTAGATAGCACTTGTCCACCGTTAACACGCTTAACTGATTCTACTCCCGCACCTACGGAAGCTTGAACTTCAGAAACGTCACCACGGACGATAACTGTTACCCGACCACTACCAATCTTTTCATAGCCGACCAAGGTAACACGAGCAGCTTTTACCATGGCATCAGCAGCTTCGACTACGGCTGGAAAGCCTAGAGTTTCTACCATTCCTACAGCAATTGACATTTGTTTTTGTCCTTAAATTAAATTTTTACTTGTACCAGATTTAAACTAAGCGCGGAACTGTTCTACTGCTTCTGTATAACGAATTGGCAAAACGTATTCTAAGTTTTCATGGGGACGAGCAATGATGTGGGTAGATACCACTTCACCACCGTTGACTCTTTTTGCCGCTTCAACGCCAGCAGCTACTGAAGCTTGCACTTCAGAAACATCTCCCCTGACAATAACTGTAACGCGAGCGCTACCAATTTTTTCATATCCTACTAAAGTCACACGGGCGGCTTTCACCATTGCGTCAGCAGCTTCTACTACTGCGGGAAAGCCTTTAGTTTCAATCATTCCAACTGCAATTGGCATCGCAGAACTCCTCAAAAATTAATCGAATTAGAACTGTGGGTGGAAATTTTGGACGGGGATGCTCATCCTGATTCCAAAATACCGCCACATTTAAGCATAGGAAAGATTGGCATCCCTGGCAACATAAATTACTATAATAGTTTGTAATAAAATATATTAAAAAAAGTTAACAAAAGTTCACGCGCTCTTTTGTGACATCAAAGTTCACTGATCCCTAGGGTGACAACTTATGCTTTATAATTTCTTTATCACTTTGAGAATTACTATAGTTCATAGCCTGGGCTGATTCTTTAATAAGGAGGATTGCTGAGGACTATATATGGGATAGACGAGCTACTGGCTATATCTTTCCTATAGTTCGCTATTGCCATAAACAGTAGGTAAAAATCTGCCAATTTTACCGATGTACCTAAAAAACAAATTTTAAAAAAGTGGAAAAATAAAAAATGTTGTTCAACAATTACTAGAATATCTAAAATGTTAAATTATATTTAATTGCTCGACAATAGGCTAATCTAAAGTAAATGTGCTTAGGCAGATTGAGCTAAAAAAAGTTAAGAAAACATAGATTTTCTCAAAGATATTGTTTTTTGAGCAAATGATTATTTAAAGGCTGTTTAAGAGAATCGGGAATATGTTGTCAAGGAAAATATTAAATGAATGAGTTTCTATTTTTAACAAGTTGGTTCGTACCTCTTTATAGCTTACTAGGGGCAATTTTAACATTGCCTTGGAGCATAGGAATCATCCACCGTACAGGACCTAGACCTGCGGCCTACTTGAACTTATTGACTACCATCTTCGGTTTTGTCCATAGTTTATTAGTATTTAAAGATATCTGGAATCGAGAGCAGGAAAATTTAGTAATTACTTGGTTTCAAGCTGCTGATTTTCAATTATCTTTTGCTTTAGAAATTTCCGTAGTCAGTGTTGGGGCGATAGTTTTAATTACTGGATTAAGTCTGTTGGCGCAAATTTACGCCCTAGGCTACATGGAAAAAGATTGGTCTTTAGCCAGGTTTTTTGGTCTAGTAGGATTTTTTGAAGCGGCTCTGAGTGGTCTAGCAATTAGTGATTCTTTGTTTCTCAGTTATGCTTTGCTAGAAGTTCTCACCCTTTCCACTTATTTACTCGTCGGATTTTGGTATGCTCAACCATTAGTAGTTACGGCGGCGCGAGATGCCTTTTTAACAAAGCGGGTAGGTGATTTGCTGCTGTTAATGGCTGTGGTGACTCTTTCTACTTTAGCTGGTAGCTTGAACTTTTCTGATTTGTATGAATGGGCGCAAACTGCTGATTTAAACCCTGTCACATCAACTTTACTCTGTTTGGGTTTAATTGCCGGGCCTGCGGGTAAGTGCGCTCAATTTCCCCTACATCTGTGGTTAGATGAAGCTATGGAAGGACCTAACCCAGCTTCGGTAATGCGAAACTCGTTGGTGGTAGGTGGCGGTGCTTATGTCCTTTACAAGATTCAACCATTGTTATCCTTGTCCCCCTTTGCTTTAAATACTTTGGTGGTTGTGGGGGTAATGACAGCGGTGGGGGCGACATTGGTATCTTTAGCCCAAATTGATATTAAGCGAGCGCTCTCCCATTCCACCAGTGCTTACATGGGATTGGTATTTTTGGCGGTAGGCTTGGAACAGGGTGGAGTAGCGTTAATGTTACTTCTCAGTCATGCCATTGCCAAAGCCTTATTATTCATGAGTTCTGGTTCAGTTATCTACACTACCCAAACCCAAGACTTGACAGAAATGGGGGGTTTGTGGTCAAAAATGCCAGCTACAACTACGGCTTTTGTCGTCGGTTCGGCAGGTATGGTAACACTGCTACCCTTGGGCAGTTTTTGGGCAATGTTAGCATGGGCTGATGGCTTAGTAAAGATTAGCCCTTGGGTAATTGTGGTTTTAATCTTAGTTAATGGCTTAACGGCTTTGAATTTAACGAGGGTATTCCGATTAGTTTTTTGGGGACAACCGCAACCAAAAACCCGCCGCGCTCCAGAAGTTGCCTGGCCAATGGCGTTACCAATGGTGACTTTAACTATTCTGACCCTATTATTACCTCTAATGCTACAGCAATGGTATTTATTACCTAGTTGGGAAAGCTTGGATTGGTATATAGTTGGATCTTTAGTCACTTCCACGGTTGCTGGAGTAACTATTGGCGCAACAATTCATCTCCACAAAGCTTGGTCAAGATCCAGGATTTTGGTTTGGAGAGTTATCCAAGATTTATTAGGCTATGATTTTTACATAGACCGCATTTATCGCTTAACGATTGTAAGTGCTGTGGCGCTGTTATCTCGGATATCCGCGTGGAGCGATCGCTTTTTGGTAGATGGTCTAGTGAACTTAGTCGGCTTTGCTGCGATTTTTAGCGGACAAAGTTTGAAATACAGTATTTCTGGTCAATCCCAAGCTTATATGTTGACAATCCTTGTGGTTATTAGCATCCTTGGTTTTGTTATTAGTTTGTCTTTGGGTTTATTTGATAAGTTGCCTTTTTAGGCAAAATTTCTGGATTTTCTGGCCTTTACTCTAGTTCGGTTAAGCCTAAATTTCTTTTTTTAACGAACCACAGAGGCGCAGAGGTCGCAGAGGGAAGAAGAAAAGTTCAACTCCTACTTTTGACTTATGCTGAGTACATTGATTTTACTGCCGTTAATTGGTGCGGCTTTTATTGGTTTCTATCCTTTTACCATCTCTGGTAAACTATCCCGAATCATCGCTTTTGTCTTTAGCGTGATTATTTTCTTATGGAGTATTTTCCTGGGAATTCAGTTTAACCCCGGAGAAGTTGGTCAACAGTTTGCTGAATCTCTCCCTTGGCTAGATGCCATCGGCTTAAACTACAATCTGGGTATAGATGGTTTATCTCTGCCATTACTAATTCTCAATGGACTGTTAACTTGCATTGCTATTTATAGCAGCGATGAATCTCAACAACGTCCGAGATTTTACTACTCTCTAATTCTGCTATTAAGTGCTGGGGTGACAGGAGCATTTTTAGCACAGGATTTATTATTATTCTTCCTGTTTTATGAGTTGGAATTAATACCCCTATATCTGCTCATTGCGATTTGGGGAGGTGAAAAACGAGGTTATGCAGCCACGAAATTTCTGATTTATACAGCTTTTTCAGGAATCGTCATTTTAGCCAGTTTCTTAGGAATGGTTTGGTTGAGTGGTTCTCCCAGTTTTGGACTAGCAACCTTAAATGCTCAATCTCTACCTTTAGCAACGCAAATTTTACTGCTTGTTGGCATTTTAGTCGGTTTTGGCATTAAAATTCCCCTCGTTCCCTTCCATACTTGGCTACCAGATGCCCACGTAGAAGCCTCCACACCCATATCTGTGTTGTTAGCTGGGATATTATTAAAGTTAGGGACTTATGGCTTACTGCGATTTGGGATGAACTTGTTACCAGATGCTTGGGCTTATGCAGCACCTTGGTTAGCTACATGGGCAGTAGTTAGCGTTTTGTTTGGGGCATCTTGTGCGATCGCGCAAACGGACATGAAAAAGATGGTAGCTTATAGTTCTATCGGCCACATGGGCTATGTCTTGTTAGCAGCAGCCGCATCCACACCTCTCAGCGTCTTGGGTGCAGTTATGCAAATGATTAGTCACGGATTAATATCCGCTATGTTATTCCTGTTAGTGGGAGTAGTTTACAAAAAAGCTGGTAGTCGAGATTTAGATGTCATTCGGGGACTATTAAACCCAGAACGAGGTTTACCGGTAATTGGTAGCTTAATGATTTTTGGAGTCATGGCCAGTGCAGGTATACCGGGAATGGTGGGATTTATTTCCGAATTTATTGTTTTTCGGGGCAGTTTTGAAGTTTTCCCAGTGCAAACATTGTTAGCAATGCTCGGAAATGGTTTAACTGCGGTTTACTTCTTAATTCTCGTGAATCGTGCCTTCTTTGGGCGGTTATCAGCGGAAGTTACTAACTTACCCCGTGTGTACTGGAGCGATCGCATCCCTGCAATTATTTTAGCAGTAACTATCGTTATTTTTGGGATTCAACCCAATTGGTTAGTCAATTATACCCAAGCCACAATTACCACAATGGTAAAAATGAATAGTCATCATGTAATCGCAAGTCGGGAGTTATTAGATTCTTAACTTTTTGAGGCAGATAATCATAGCCATCAAAACAATCCCAAAAATTACAGTTCAGACATTTGAATTCCAGGAGAATTGACATGATGAAAACTCAAAAAAATCCCACTTATAACCCCCTAGCTGAATTTGTAACCCGGTTACAAACTGGGGAAGCATTACTCAAAGATAGTCCTGAAAATGTTTTAGAAGTTGTTGGTATTCTCAAAAGTTATGGTGTGGTTTTAGATGCTTATTCTAAAAATCTTATCTATGTTGCTGAACACCAATTTTTAATATTTTTTCCCTTCTTTAAATATTTTGATGGCGATATTTCTGTTGCTAAATTACTCCGTCATTTGTGGCATGATCGGATTAATTTTGAATATGCCGAATATTGCATGAAAACCATGATGTGGCATGGTGGTGGCGGTTTAGACGCATATTTAGATACTAAAGAATTTCACGAAAGAGCGGAAGCTGTTATTGCTGCTAAATTTAAATATAATCCCCTGATCTTGGGAATCAATGGACTGTTTCCCGAATTCTTAATAGAACAGTTACGAGTCTCGGCTTATTACACTGGTTTAGGTCAATTTTGGCGAGTTATGGCTGATATGTTTCTGAGTCTATCAGATCGCTATGACAACGGCGAAATTAAATCAATTCCCCAAGTTGTAGAACATATTAAACTGGCTTTAGTTGCAGATGCAATGACACCAATTACATATAGTGTCAAAATCGGCGATAAAGTCCATGATCTGATTCCCAAATCAGTTGGTTTAACCTTCCTTGCAGATACCGCAATTCCCTATGTAGAAGCGGTATTTTTTAGAGGTACACCATTTTTAGGAACAGTGTCTTTAAACGCCCAAGCATACCAAGTTCCCCCAGATTTATCTCGATTCCAATATGGTGCATTATACGCAGATCCTTTACCTATTGGTGGTGCAGGTATTCCTCCCACATTGTTAATGCAAGATATGCGTCATTATTTGCCAGAATATTTACATGATATTTATCGTCGCAGTCTGCGCGGGGAAGATGATTTGCGGGTGCAAATTTGTATGAGTTTTCAAAAGTCAATGTTTTGTGTAACTACAGCCGCAATTTTAGGACTTTTACCTTATCCGTTAGATACTCAAGATCCATTTGAGCAAAAAAATAATCAAGTTTATTTAGAAAAGTGGATGTCAAGATTAGAGAATTCCCAATTATTAGCAGTGAATAAATAGGATAATATGGCTTCGCTACATGATCAGATTTCAAAAACGTTATTTTTTCGCATTTAAAAGAAGGAAATCTATTGACACGGACTGAAAACCGTGTTATGCTAGTATCGACGAGGAAGAACTATCTTTTGTGCATAAGCAATTTTAGCTATCATTAAACGAAACAAGCTTAAACCAAATTAATAATAAATAGTATAACGACGTAGTATGGCGTAATGAGCTATTGTATCAACCCGCACTGTCCCAAACCAATTGATCTAGCAAATGCAAATAATCCTATTTGTCGTAACTGTGGGTCACAATTACTGCTGCAAAATCGTTATCGGGTACTCAAACAAATAGGACAAGGTGGTTTTGGGAACACCTTTGAAATTGACGACATTGGAAAAACCAAGGTTTTAAAAGTGCTAACTGAAAATAACTCCAAAGCGGTGGAATTGTTTCAACAAGAAGCTAAGGTTTTGAGTCAGTTAAACAATGTGGGTATTCCCAAAGTCGAAGCAGATGGTTATTTTACGGTTTTACCTAAAAATAGTTCTGTACCATTGCATTGCTTGGTAATGGAGAAAATAGAAGGGGTAAATTTAGAGCAATGGATGGAATTTCGTAATTATCAAACTATTTCTGAAAAAGAAGCACTGAATTGGTTAAAACAAATAGTAGAAATTCTGGCTTTAGTCCACGCTCAAAAATATTTTCATCGTGATATTAAACCTCAGAATATCATGCTGCGACCAAGTGGGCAACTTGTCTTAATTGATTTTGGTGCAGTGCGACAAATCACAACCACAATTTTAGGCGGAAATTCCCATACTAGAATTATTTCACAAGGTTATTCACCACCAGAACAACAAAACGGTTATTCTGTACAACAGTCTGATTTTTTTGCTTTGGGACGGACTTTTATATTTTTACTGACAGGTAAAGAACCCCAGGATAAAGCTATTTATGATCCTTTGACTAATGAGTTACATTGGCGAAAATATGCAGTTAATATTTCTCCTCTTTTAGCAGATTTAATTGATAATTTAATTGCTCTTACTGCAAATCAGCGTCCTGAAAATACGAGAGTTATTTTCCAGAGATTGCAGGAAATTGAAAAGGCATTAAATCAACCGCATATTTTCGGAAATACCACCAATATTCAATCAAAAAATAGTTCTTTACCGACTGTTTCTGTTAGTCCAGGTAAACCAGTGCAACCTGCGGCTAAACCAACTCAGAAAAATCGCAAAAGGTGGAAATGGTTGATTGGTTTAGGTGTGGGATATTTTGCTATTGCTGCATTGAATCAACCTAATAATAAAAACATTGTTGTAACTGAAGAAAAAATACCTGTTGTTAGTCCTAGTATTTCTAATTCATCACCAGTTATCCCTATTTCCGAATCTACACCAAAGGCTAGAACGAAAATTCAACCAAGTCCGGTAAATGTAATTTCATCAGAATCTACCACATCTAAACTTAAATCAAAAATTGGTTTATCACAATTTTCAGAAGATACAAAATCTTCTCAGGATGGGTATTATTATATTATTGCTGATAATGTACAGAAAGACAGTCTCACAGCAGTTAGAAAAGTGATTAGTGATGCGTATTTATCTTCAAATCGTAAATATATTTATGTGGGAGTATTAAAAACTAAAGAAGAAGTAAAAATAAGATTACAAGAATTAGCAGATAAAGGTATTCAAGCCCGTGTACAAGAGCCTTCCGTAGATAGAAACGAAAAAATAGAGGCTATTAAAAAAGAAAAAGCACCAATAAGGCAATTATGGTAATTTTTATGCCTATCTAATAAACTATAACAATCATAAATAATTAAATCATTGATGATGCATCTTTTTCTTCTCCTTGTATCTTATCTTCGTGTCCTTCGTGTCTATCCCTTCGGGACGCTCCGCGAACGTGGTTCGTTAAAAAGTAATTTAGTAGGTTGGGTTAACACAAGGAAACCCAACATCATTTTTTAGATTCCCGACTTCTAATATTAATTATTTGTTGAATAGAAAAATCTTTAAAAGAAGTTGGGGATCTTTTGGATCTTTTGGGAAAATAGAAATGCTTATAATGTAGAAATAGTGGATTACCATTAGGAGAAAATGTCATGGAAAACAACTTACTACATAATCCCCATGCTGGTGAAATTTTAAAGTATGAATTTTTAGAAGAATTAGACATCAGCGAAAATACTTTAGCTGTTAATTTAGGTTTAACTTATCCTACTATTCAAGGAATTATTACAGGTAAACTTAAAATGACAGCAGATATAGATTTACGCCTTTGTCGCTATTTTAGACTTTCAGATGGTTATTTTTCAAGATTGCAAAATGCTTATGAAATAATGGAAGCAAAAAGAAATTTAGGAGAAATATAGTTGAAACAGGTATTATTTGACAGCGATGTTTTGCTGGATATATTAGCAATGCTTCAACCGTTTGTTATTGCCTCAGCGCAAGCATTAAATACAGTCATGAAAAAACAGGTGCAAGTATTTGTAGTTTGGGGTGCGTTACGCTGTCGCTAATGCACCCTACTTATCTAAAATTGGCTTAAATTCCCTATCATCAAGCCTTCGTAAGGTTTTTATATTGAAAGGGGTGGGGGTTGCATGACTTTGGTTATAGTGTTATGGTTATCTGTAGCTTCTGAAGTCATAGATAACTTCTGATCTCTTCCTAGGTATTTGTCGTTGACTGAGCAAGGATGTAATCTAAAGTTATCTATCGTGTTAGAAGCTATGGGTCAAACTAAAAAAGCAAAAATTACATTTACTTGCTCACATGAACTACGTGAAGAGTTAGAAAGTATTGCAAGTTCAGAAGACAGGACACTATCAAATCTTGTGGAAAGGCTTGTGACAAGAGCAATTCAGATTTACAAACCTGAAGATCAAAAAGCAAGTTAACCATTTTGCGATCGCAAAATGGTTAAGTCCGCAGGTATCGCCAACTACCAAATCAAAAACAATATGAATACACCACCAGTAGATAGATTAGACCGGATAGAAGCGATATTAGAGCGCGTGGCAGTTCAACAGGAAACTACAGCGGTTAACCTGACGGAACTGATATATAAGGTTGATGACTTTATGGGAACTGCTACCAGCGTTTTGGGTAGAAATGCCATCCTTAACGATGTGGTAGTAGGACTAAATGAAACGGTAGGAAGATTAGATACTAACCTTGCTACTCTCCAAAGCAATTTTGAAGAGAATCAAAAATCAACCAATGCCGCTTTAGAAAGATTAGAAGCGATTTTGATAAAGCTGATGGATAGTTAGTCTATTGTGTTGTTTGTAAGTTTCCGGATCATGCCTACCCTTGAACCTGAAGCTAAAAGATGGTTACTGATTCAAAGATGTAGTCAGAGTATTAAATTAGTGAAGACTTTGGCTTCATCTAAATCCAAATATACCAAGTTTAACCGAAGTTAATCCTATCGGTAAAACTTGGAAAAAGCATCGAATTCACATTATTCACTAAACTTCAACAAAGCTGTGAATATTTACTGCCATATCCTCTGCTTTTTCCCGAATTTCCCTAGAAAAATGCTTATCTATCAAAGCAGGAACTTGTTCAGCTTTTATTTTACTATAACGAGTTTTATCCGGCATAACTAAATTAGGACCAGCTTTACAGTTTTTCATACAGCCAGTCCCTTTAATAGTGACTGAATCTTCTAAACCGTTATTTATTAACTCTGACTCCAAAGCTTGACACAAAGCTTTACCACCACGCTTCATACAATCAGATTTTTGACAAACTAAAATTGTTTGTGTTTTAGCTGGTTTTGTCTTAGCTGGAATTTGCGCTGCAACTGTTCCCATATCAGCACTTGCAGCCATAACTCGTTCCCCTACCAGAGTTAGCTGATCTTTTTTCGCGTTATATTGTTTTGTCCCCACAACTTGCAGCCAAGTCCCTTTAGCTAAACGCAAATCAAAAGCACTCCGTAAATGCTTGGCTAATTTTATATAACATTCACCCTCAGAAGTTCCTAATAACAAACCTTTCAGCTTATATCCATCCTTGATCACAAAATCCAGAAATCTGCCTTCAAAACAAAATTCTGTGACTGCTGAATTAGTAGATATACTCATTTTTTCAACCTATTTTTCTAACTAAAATTTTGGGTAACGACAACGCCAACAATCTTCAAGATTCTCAATCAAGTCTTGACGAGAAGCAGTGAATTGTTGAATTACACTCCAAAGTTGAATAGCTGCGGTGGGATTATTTATTTCTACACTTAAAGGCTGGTTAGTTTCACAAACACAAATTATATCTAATTCTCGTAAGCGTTGATAAACCTGCCAACGGTCTGCCCAACTTATATCAATAACGTGCTTTCTATCTGTGTCTGAGCTAGAAGATTTCAAGCGAGTAGCCCTCAAAATGCCATAAAGTTGCAGTAAAACTAGAAACTCACAGCCTAAAATTGCGAGTTAGTCGGAGTTTAGCTTCTTGATATAGCATACACTAACTGCAAACTATTGTCATTAATTTTGAGAAAAAATCTCATTTTTATTTAGATAAAGAGATACATACTTTGGGAATAAAGTCAAGATAAATACCAAATATATATCTTTAAGTACAGGGATATACAAAAAAATTGATACTTATGATTGCTAATAATATAAACATTTTTTAGATTTAGTGGCATTGATTTTATTTTGAAAATGCTAATATGTAAGAGATAAGCAGTTAAAAATCATCACTGTTAAAAAAAGAGGAAAACCATGTCTGATACGCAAACTATATTACACAACTTTGGTCAGGTTTATGACAATCCTGTATTACTAGATCACAGTGTAACTGCGCCAGTTGTCGAAGGATTTAATGTCGTATTAGCTAGTTTTCAGGCATTGTACTTACAATATCAAAAACATCATTTTGTAGTTGAAGGTGCAGAATTTAATTCACTCCATGAATTCTTTAACACCAGCTACAAAGAAGTACAAGATCACATCCATGAAATTGGCGAGCGCTTAAATGGTTTGGGTGGAATCCCAGCAGCAAGTTTCAGCAAATTAGCTGAATTATGCTGTTTTGAAACAGAAGCAGATGGCGTATTTTCTGCCCGAAAGATGGTAGAGAATGACCTAGTTGCCGAACAAGCATTAATTGGGGTAATTCGCCGCCAAGCCGCACAGGCTGAAAGTTTGGGCGATAGAGGTACACGCTATTTGTACGAAAAAATTCTCTTAAAGACTGAAGAAAGAGCTTATCACTTAGCTCATTTCTTGGCTAAAGATAGCTTAACCTTGGGTTTTGTGCAACGGGCTGAAAATTAAACTTTCCATAATCTCGATTTAACAAAATCAAGACTGAATAAATTTTTAGTAATTGAGAATTTCACAAAATTAATCCTTTTGGCAGAAAAGTGTAAATTACCCTTTCTGCCATTTTTTATATTAGCCATTAAAAACCATTTATTGTAATTGCATATTTTAAATATTTAGCTAATTCAAAATATTGGCATTGACCTATCATATTTATATCCAAACATAGGAACATTTCAGATATATGCAAAAACAACTTATTGATAAACTATTTCAGTAAACTTAATTGAGCAAGTAAAAATATTTTGTAACAGCTTTATTGTTATAATCCATAACGAATAAATAAACACTTAAATTCTCTCCGTGCCTCTGCGCCTCTGCGTGAGAAAAAAAACGTAAAAACCAGAAACAAAAATCCCCCATTCCCATAATTCCTTCCCCTTACCGTAATCGCTACCCGGAAAAGTTGATAATGAATAGCATGATTAGGGGATAAAGACCCTTAAAATAGTCAAGATTTGTATTTTTGTAATCTAAGGTAAAAACTATGCCCCGTCGTCAAGACCTCAAAAAAATTCTCCTGTTAGGTTCAGGGCCAATTGTAATTGGCCAAGCCTGTGAATTTGACTACTCTGGAACTCAAGCCTGTAAAGCCTTGCGAGAAGAAGGCTATGAAGTCGTGCTGGTAAACTCCAACCCAGCGACAATCATGACCGACCCGGAAACAGCAGACCGCACCTATATTGAACCGCTGACACCGGAAATAGTTGAAAAAGTCATTGCCAAAGAACGCCCAGATGCTTTATTGCCAACAATGGGAGGACAAACCGCCCTTAACTTAGCTGTAGCGTTAGCGAAAAATGGCGTTTTAGATAAATACAACGTCGAGTTAATTGGTGCGAAATTACCCGCAATTGAAAAAGCCGAAGACAGAAAACTGTTTAATGAAGCAATGGCTAAAATTGGGGTGGCTGTGTGTCCCAGTGGTACAGCTTCAACTTTAGACGAATCAAAAGCGATCGCTCACCAAATCGGTACATATCCCTTAATTATCCGTCCAGCCTTTACAATGGGGGGGACTGGTGGCGGTATCGCCTATAATCAAGAAGAGTTTGAAGAAATGGCGCAAGTAGGGATTGACGCTAGTCCGGTTTCCCAAATTCTCATTGACCAATCTTTATTGGGTTGGAAAGAGTATGAATTAGAAGTAATGCGGGATTTAGCCGATAACGTTGTTATTATCTGTTCTATCGAAAATCTCGACCCTATGGGGATTCATACAGGGGATTCTATCACCGTTGCCCCTGCCCAAACCCTCACCGATAAAGAATATCAACGGTTACGGGATATGGCAATTAAAATTATCCGCGAAATTGGTGTGGAAACCGGCGGTTCTAATATCCAGTTTGCCGTAAATCCTGAAAATGGTGATGTGGTGGTGATTGAAATGAACCCCCGCGTCTCTCGCAGTTCGGCTTTATCTTCCAAAGCTACAGGGTTTCCCATTGCCAAAATTGCGGCGAAGTTAGCTGTGGGTTACACTTTGGATGAACTGCAAAACGATATTACCAAGAAAACCCCTGCTTGTTTTGAACCGACAATTGATTATGTAGTTACGAAAATTCCCCGGTTTGCGTTTGAAAAATTCCCTGGTTCAGAGTCAGTGTTAACTACCCAAATGAAGTCTGTGGGTGAAGCAATGGCTATTGGCCGGACATTTAATGAATCCTTTCAAAAAGCTTTGCGTTCCCTAGAAACCGGTCGTGCTGGTTGGGGTTGTGATAAAGCGGAAAAGTTACCCAGTGGGGAACAAATTCGCGCTCAATTGCGGACTCCTAACCCAGAAAGAATCTTTTCTGTGCGTCATGCTATGCAGTTAGGAATGAGTAATGAGGAAATCTATGAACTAACAGCAATTGACCCTTGGTTTTTAGATAAATTACAAGAACTGCTGGAAATAGAAAAGTTTCTCAAACGCACTCCTCTCAAACAGTTGACAAAAGCGCAAATGTATGAGGTGAAAAGAAATGGATTTAGCGATCGCCAAATAGCTTATGCTACAAAAACCAAAGAAGACGAAGTTCGCACCTATCGCAAACAGCTAGAAGTTATCCCAGTTTATAAAACCGTAGATACCTGCGCGGCAGAATTTGAAGCTCTGACTCCATATTACTATTCTACCTACGAAGAAGAAACGGAAGTATTACCAACAGATAAACCCAAGGTAATGATTTTGGGTGGTGGTCCAAACCGCATTGGTCAAGGAATTGAGTTTGATTATTGTTGTTGTCATGCTGCGTATTCTTTACATGATGCCGGGTATGAAACAATTATGGTCAATTCTAACCCAGAAACAGTTTCTACAGATTACGATACCAGCGATCGCCTGTATTTTGAACCATTAACCAAAGAAGACGTTCTCAATATCATCGAAGCCGAAAACCCCGTGGGGATAATTGTCCAATTCGGTGGACAAACACCTTTAAAATTAGCCGTACCCCTGCAAGAGTATTTACAAAACTCCAATAGTATCACCAAGATTTGGGGAACATCACCTGATTCTATAGATATGGCAGAAAACCGGGAACGGTTTGAAAAGATTCTTCAAGAATTGAATATCGCTCAACCGCCTAATGGTATGGCGAGAAGTTATGAAGATGCGTTAATAGTCGCTAAACGCATTGGTTATCCTGTAGTAGTCCGTCCTAGTTATGTATTAGGCGGAAGGGCGATGGAAATCGTTTATTCCGATACTGAATTAGAACGCTACATGACCTTTGCGGTGCAAGTAGAACCAGAACACCCCATCTTAATTGATAAGTTCCTAGAAAACGCCATTGAAGTGGATGTAGATGCGATCGCCGATCATACGGGTAATGTTGTCATCGGTGGCATTATGGAACACATTGAACAAGCGGGAATTCACTCCGGTGACTCAGCTTGTGCTTTACCTTCCATTTCCCTCTCTCCCGCAGTCCTCAACCAAATTCGTTTATGGACAGTGCAACTAGCACAAGCTCTATCTGTAGTCGGGTTAATGAATATTCAATTTGCCGTAGTTGGTGCAAATGGTTATTCTCCCCAAGTGTATATTTTGGAAGCTAACCCCAGAGCATCACGGACAGTTCCCTTTGTCTCTAAAGCCACAGGCGTACAATTAGCCAAACTCGCATCCTTAGTTATGTCGGGTAAAACCTTAGAAGAAGTCAAATTTACCAAAGAAGTCATTCCTGCTCATATTGCTGTCAAAGAAGCTGTTTTACCATTTAGTAAATTCCCTGGTACAGATACCATTTTGGGGCCAGAAATGCGCTCAACAGGCGAAGTAATGGGTATTGACAGCGATTTCGGTCGCGCCTTTGCGAAAGCCGAATTAGGTGCAGGGGAAAAATTACCCCTTCAGGGGACTGTATTTGTGTCTATGAGTGACAGAGATAAACCTTTAGCAGCAGATGTAGTCAAGGAGTTTATTAAGTTAGGCTTTACAATTATGGCCACCCAAGGCACACGCCAAGTTCTGCAAGAACAAGGGTTAGAGGTGAAATCAGTCCTCAAACTCCATGAAGGTCGTCCTCATGTCCTGGATGCCATTAAAAATGGCAACATTCAACTGATCATTAATACACCTTCTGGAGAAGAAGCTCATGCCGATTCTAAATTAATTCGGCGCACGGCTTTAGGCTACAAAATCCCCATTATTACCACTATTGCAGGTGCTAGAGCCACAGCCGCAGCTATTCGTTCCATGCAAAATACCACTTTGGATGTCAAGGTAATCCAAGAATACTGTCCCATGAGTTAATTGTCTAAACTATGATTTTTGTGATTTT
>NZ_VILB01000014.1:26085-491489 GCF_009712035.1 Anabaena sp. UHCC 0187
AATCACAAGAATCATAGTTCAGACGTTTTCCTCATCCTAATCAAAATAATCCTAAAAATCATAGTTTAGACATTGTTAAGCAATTGTTACAAAAGAATCATTATGGTTATCATTGAGATATTTTAACAAATATGAGGAAGCTATTTCTTCGCTAGAGAATTGATCTTTATCCCAGTAAATGTATGTTGTTCAGTAATTTCAGACTCTTAGGTGATCTCAAATTACTGCCAAAGTGCGGGTTTCCCGGTAGTCAACTTGTTCTCATAAATGTTACAATTATTAATATTCTCGAAAACACAAAAAATGTTTGACTTGCTACTGTGTATCTAACTATAGATACTTGTGGAAACAAGGAGACAGATGTAACGTTTAGTAGTGAAGTACCTAATTTCCCAAATATGGGCAACCTGAGTTTATCGGGTGCGACAAATCTCAAAACATTATTTCGTTAACGACCCTATCAGCAAACCCACCATTACCCAAGAGTAGCGCCATGAAGACCGCTCAATCAGCCACCGACCTCGTGCGGACTTACCTGCGTGAGATTGGCCGTGTGCCACTTCTCACCCACGAAGAAGAGATTTTTTATGGTAAACAGGTGCAACGATCTACTGCTTTGCATGAGATCCGGGAAGGTCTTGCTACCCAGTTAGGTCATGAACCAAGTGTAGAAGAATGGGCAACAGCCGCTGATATAGAAGTATCAGAATTAAATCAGGCGATCGCTGTTGGTGAAATCGCTAAACGGAAAATGGTAGAAGCCAATCTCCGCTTAGTGGTTTCCGTTGCCAAAAAGTATATTAAACGTAATGTTGACTTACTTGATCTCATTCAAGAAGGCAGTATTGGAATGCAACGGGGGGTAGAAAAATTTGACCCCACCAAAGGCTACAGATTTTCAACTTATGCCTATTGGTGGATACGCCAAGCCATTACCCGTGCTATTGCCGAAAAAGCCCGGACTATTCGCTTGCCTATTCATATTACGGAAAAACTCAACAAAATTAAAAAAGCCCAGCGGCAACTATCCCAAGGACTAGGACGTGCGCCCACAGTAGCAGAATTATCCCAAGAATTAGATTTAACACCCAAACAGGTGCGAGAGTATCTAGAAAAAGCCCGTCTGCCATTATCCCTAGACTTGCGTTTAGGAGATAACTATGACACCGAACTTGGGGAAATGTTAGAAGACACAGGGGCAACACCGGAAGATTTTGTCATGCAAACTTCCCTCTCCTATGACTTAGAAAGGATCATGTCAGAACTCACTCCCCAACAAAAGGAAGTCATTAGTCTCCGCTTTGGCTTAAAAGATGGGCAATCCTTAACTTTGGCTAAAATTGGTGAAATCCTGAATATTAGCCGGGAACGAGTCCGACAAATTGAACGTGAAGCCTTAAATAAACTTCGGAAATCTAAAGCCACTATGAATGAGTATCTTGCTAGTTAATCAGTTGTTAATGGTCAGTTATTTTTTGCTTTGTGGGTGGAGTTTCCCCACCCATACTCACTCAATAGGTGAAAAACACTCCCATTTTGGTACGGTTAAACCGACCCTCTCGAAAGGAATAAGCTGTTAGATTAGTTGGCATGAATATATAATAGTCAACTAAATCGAATAAGCAATAACTATCAGTTATTCCAGTCACAAACACCATCGTTAGTAGTGGCAGTATAGGAGGTCAAACGTGAGTAACCAATCCAATAGAGTATCAGAATTTTTTAATAGTGAGTCGGAAACAAGTAATTTATTATGGCAATATGTTAAATCATTAAGTCCAGAAACAGTTAACCAATTATCTAAACCCACTTCTACGGAAGTTTTGCAGGTAATGGAACGGAATATTATCGGACTTTTAGGAAATTTACCTTCTGAACAGTTCGGGATTACTATTTCTACTAATCGGGAAAATTTAGGTCGCTTATTAGCATCTGCGATGATTAGTGGTTATTTTTTACGAAATGCAGAACAAAGAATGGGTTTTGATGTGGTTATGCAAGGAGTAGAAGCTAACAATAGCGAAGTTGAATAATATCTTTTTAGGAAAATTCTCAAAATAAACATCAACTCGGTAGAGATATAATTGGTCTACCGAGTTTTTTTGTTATTTATTGGTAATGGGTAATTATATGAATGAAAGTAGTTCTATTCCTCATAAAATTATTGGTGTTGCTGTTATTTGGAATGACCAAAAACAGATTTTAATTGATAAACGGCTTCCCACTGGTACAATGGGTGGTTTGTGGGAATTTCCGGGGGGGAAAATTGAAGTTGGTGAAACTATTCAAGAATGTATTAAACGAGAAATTTCGGAAGAGTTAGGCATAGAAATTGCGGTTGGAGAACATTTAATTACTATTGATCACACTTATGCTCATTTGCGGGTGACTTTAACAGTCCATCATTCTCAACATTTAGCGGGTGTTCCTCAAGCCATAGAATGTGATGAAATTCGTTGGGTAAGTTTAGAGGAATTGGATAATTTTACTTTTCCAGCAGCCAATGGGGAAATTATCACGGCTTTAAGGAAATATCATCAGGAAAATTAATAAATTAGAGAATGTTTGAAAGGTCTAAATTAATACTAAAATTGGCGATTAGAAAGCGCGTCTACACAGGCAAAACTCACATACGTGGGTTAAAAAACCTGAATTTTCAGTTAGACTTTGTTTGTGTAGTAGCGTTCGCTTTAGCGTGCCGGAGAATCTATTGTATTCGCCGATAACTTTTAAAACTTCATCTTTTCCCTAACTTCCAATCTTCACCACCCGGTAATTGAGTTAAATAATCATCAATTACAGCCGGTAATTCCTTAACTGAGTATTCATAAGTCAATTTTAATAGAAATTTCGATTCATTAATTATCTGTTCTTTATCTACCATTTCTGCAAGTTGAAATGGACTGTAAATACCATTCATTACCTCATCACTGGCATCACGAATAGCTTCTTCAAATTCTTCTTCTAGTATTAATTCCCATTCAGCTATCTTGACATAATAAGAAATTTTATTATCCTGCAAATTTATTTTCCTAATTTCTCGAATTGAACCACGAATTGAATTTGCCCAAGAATTAGTTAAACGTTGTTCTACTTGATTCTTAATCAGATGAATCATTAATCTAACTAAAAAGGATTGAATATTTCTTAAAATCGCTTGTCTACCCATTCCCTCCAACTCATCTACAATACCTAAAGCATCTGCATAACGCTGTTCTAAAATACTATTTCTGAGGTCTATTAATTCCTGTGTCATTTTTGTATTAACCTCAAATTAATTCAACACATCTACCCAAATTATACCTGAATATGCCAAAATAAACATAAATATTTTTTCGGGCATCTGTAACCGATAGTTTGGCAAAAGGGTCATAAATTACAGGGTGGGAGATACGTTATAGAGGATGACCTTCAAAACCTAACTCACGCAAACGCTTATTTCTAATGAATATTCACAAAATAGGCATAACACTATTCATAAATAAAACCGCTTTTTTAACAAAAACAAAGTTTATTTTTAAAATGAAAAGTAGCAATCTATTAACAGTATTTGTTAGTAATAATTTTCTACAATAGTTAAAAAAACTTTTATAAACTTTTATAAAAGGTGCAAGTAAAAAATGTCTAAAACCGTTGCTGACAGAATGAGTCGTGACCTACCACAAGGACTTTAGGCTGCAAAATATTAAATTTAGCTGCGCGTCAGCTTATCCTTTTCTGTCCTGAAACTCCCTTAAAAGAAGGTATCCAAATTCTCGCAGAAAACCGAATTAGCTGCTTACCGAATTGCAATTTAAAAAATTACGATCAAAAAAATTACCTACCCCGCGACCGGAATAGGTAATTTTTTAGCATTTAATAACTAAAAAGACTTTAGTTAAACTCAGCTTAGTAGCGACGACCGCCGCCGCCGCCGCCGCCACGGTTGCCACCGCCACCACCACCGAAAGAACCTCTGTCTTCCTTGGGTTTGGCTTTATTCACTTTCAGATCACGACCCATCCACTCAGCACCGTCTAGGGCTTCAATAGCGGCCGCTTCTTCAGCTTCTGTACCCATTTCCACAAAACCGAAGCCGCGCAAGCGACCAGTCTCACGGTCAGTTGGAAGTTGGACGCGCTTTACAGAACCGTATTCTGCAAACACTGCACTCAGAGCATCTTGTGTAACTTCGTAAGAGAGGTTACCCACGTAAATTGACATAGAAATATTTCCAAAATCATAAGAGTGTAGAGATTTAGATTTCGGAGAAAAGTCTGTAAATACCAAAAGGGAAAGCCTGTCAATACTAACAACAAACATTACCGCCGAATTAATTCCCAACTCCCTTATCATTACACAAGAAATCAGAATTGTGGGAGAAAGTTTAAAAAATGTTGTAAAAAGTCATATTTGTTCTTGATAAGCAGTCATACCCACAAATTACATCTTTTAATTAAGCCCTCAGCCCCGAAAGCGCAATCATTAATAAGCTAAAGTTTCTAAAGTCTCTCGCAAGTACATTTGTACCTGCTGATCTAAGCGTAAACTTTGTAATTGGGCATTGCATTCTAATTGCCACCGCTGAAAACCGGAACTAGCAGAGATCACGTATTTGAGGTTATGCCAAAACTGAGTATTAGCAGATAATTGGGGATCTATACGCTCACCGCTGGCATCGCTTTTGATGTCGTGCTGATGCGCGTAATTGCTAGAAGTTGGAAATTGAGCCATAATTCCTCATTCCTTATTTTTCACTTCCAGAGTCAGACAATTTGGGCTTGGGTATTTTAGATTTAAGATTGGTAATTTATTTTACCCTCAAAGGGGGTAATACTTGAATCTAGTCACCCAAACCTAAAATTGGAAAATTTTGCTTAATCTTTTCTGAAGATAATGGGTTTCTACCTGAAAATTCTGTCTCATTGATCACTAAATGCGGAATTTTCTGCGAGAAATTTCTAAAACAATTTGTTTTTAATTAAACAGGGAATTTTTTTAAAATTTATAGCAAACTCAGGGGGTTAAGACATGAATGGATAATAAAACTCCGACTAAAACAAGGTTTTACTTCTTTCTTCTTCCTTCCTTGTTTCTTCTTCCTTCTTTGCTTTTTCTTCCTCCTGACTCCTGACTCCTGACTCCTGACTCCTGACTCCTCTGAGACGGAGTGCTGAGTTTACATTATTTGAGTGTTGAACTCGAAACAGTCTCAATTCAACACTCATCAACTCAGCACTCAACGCTGGATGCACGTCACTACTTAGTCATAGTCAGAGTCCGACGTTTAGTTACCAACTGGTAGGATTCAATGATGTCATTTTCCACCCAGTCATGGAACTTATCAATACCGATACCACACTCATAACCTGAGTTGACTTCGCGGGCATCTTCTTTCATCCGTTTGAGGGAATCGAGAACACCTTCGTAAACCACCTTGTTATGGCGACGGACGCGCACTTTGCAGTTACGAACGAGCTTACCAGATTGAACATAACAACCGGCAACTGCACCACGACCAACTGGGAAGACAGCACGGACTTCTGTTTGTCCCAAGGGTTCTTCCACCAACTCTGGTTCGAGTAGACCTTCCAAAGCACCTTGGATATCTTCCAAGAGTTTGTAGATGATGTTATATTCCCGGACATCTATACCTGCTTCATCAGCCGCTTGTCTAGCGCCACTGGCATAAGTGGTGTTGAAACCAATGATAACAGCGTTACTGGCAGCAGCCAAGTCGATGTCTGTTTCGGTAATTTCTCCAGCCGTAGCCAAGAGCATCCGAATTTGGACTTCGTTTTGAGGAATTTGGCGCAGAGAGCCGATAATAGCTTCCACAGAACCTTGCACGTCGCCCTTGAGGATCAAGTTGAGTTCTTTCAACTCGCCTTCTTGTGCTTGTGCTGACAGGGTTGTGAGAGTGACACGACCTTGCAACAAGCGGGATTGACGTTGTTTGTCGGCGCGATCGCTGGCTACAGAACGAGCTTCTTTCTCGTTTTCATAGACCTCGAAATCATCACCAGCAGCAGGGACATCACTTAAACCTAATACTTCCACAGCAAAGGATGGACTAGCAACATCTACACGCTTGCCTCGATCATTCACCATAGCGCGGACTTTACCGAAGGCTGAACCAGCGACCAGCATATCTCCAACGTGGAGAGTACCGTTTTGAATCAGCAAGGTAGCAACTGCACCTTTCGCTTTATCCAAATGAGCCTCAATGACTGTTCCTTTTGCGACCCGATCTGGATTAGCGGATAGTTCGGCTACTTCCGACACCAACATAATCATTTCTAGGAGGGTATCGAGGTTTTCGCCCTTAATGGCGCTGACGGGAACCATGATAGTTTCACCACCCCAATCTTCGGCGGTGAGACCGTAATTGGTGAGTTCCTGTTTAACCCGTTCTGGCTGTGCGCCTTCTTTATCAACCTTGTTGATAGCAACAACAATGGGAACGTTTGCAGCTTTAGCGTGGCTAATAGCTTCGATAGTTTGGGGACGAACACCGTCATCAGCAGCTACGACTAACACGGCAATATCTGTCACCCTAGCTCCTCTGGCACGCATCGCTGTGAAAGCTTCGTGACCAGGAGTATCGAGGAAAACAATCTGCTGTGGTTTGCCTTCATGGACGATATCAACATGATATGCGCCGATATGCTGGGTAATACCGCCGGCTTCTCCAGACGCAACTTTAGTTTTGCGAATAGAGTCGAGGAGAGTGGTTTTACCGTGGTCTACGTGACCCATGATGGTAACAACTGGGGGACGACGAATCAGGTGAGCCAAGTCAGCCACGTCAATCATTTCTGTGACTTTCCGAGCTTCAGCTTCTCGTTCGACGATTTCGACTTCTACTTCTAGTTCTTTGGCTACTAAAGTAATGGTCGGAATATCCAGATTTTGGGTAATGCTGACGGCCATGCCCTTCATAAACAGGATTTTGACAATCTCTGTATCGGCAATTACTAGGGACTCAGCTAACTCTTGGACTGTTAATGGCCCAGTGACAGCTAGTGTGGCTGGACGATCTGGTTTTTGCTCTACATTATTTTCTTGCCGACGATTGTGATCACGGGAAGAACTAGATTTTTTGCCTCTGGTGGTGGGAGCAGCCACAACCGCTACGGTTGGCGCACCGGAGCGAGTCCCTTTGGGTTTGGGAGGACGGGCAATGGAAAGACTAACTTGAACTGCTGTGGACAGTTCTAGACCGTCTTCATCTAAATCATCTTCATCTAAATCATCGTCGAGGATTGGTTTGACACGTTTGCCCTTGGGTCCAACCTTAGCCTTTTCTTTGATTTCATCAATGATTTCTTCTTCTTGCCATTTTTTGCCACCTTTGTTCAAACGTGGGGGGGTGGGGCGTTTTAAATCCAGGAGATCGGGTGCAACTGGTATTTCATCCGATACTTCCTTTTTCGCTCCGCCCGCATTATGTCTGGGTGGAGTCGCAATAGGCATAGCGGCCACTGCTTCACCGGGACGGGCTGGTCTAGGACGTTGAATGTCCCCGCCAACGGATGGTCTACCACTGCGCTGTTCTGGTCTTGTTGGGGCTGAAGGATTAGCCCGCGTGGGTTTGGGTGGTGCAGATGGTGAACCTTGGTCAGTTGAGGGTTTACTGACTTTACTTCTAACTGGCTGCCTATCTTCTTCAACGCGCTGTGAGCGATCCCGCTTGAGGACAGGTTTTTCCAATGATCCTATCTGCGGCTCGGTTTCTAGCGGGTTTGTCCCATCTGGTCTAGAAGGGGGAGAAACCAATTGGGGTTTTTGAGGTTTCTCTGGTTTTGGTCTGGGAGTAGATATTTTTTCTGATTTTTCCGCTGTTACCTTCTCTGGGATTGGTTGAGAATCAGATGCCTGATCTGGCTGGGTAACATTAGGTTTGAGCGGAGTCTCAGATTGATTCCGGGGGACTGGTCGAGTGGGTGCCGTCGGCTTCATGGGTGAGACAGGTGTAGCGAAAGGCTTTGGAGGTGAAGGATTATTAGCGTCAGTGGCAGCAGTAGCAACTGAGGCATCTGGTGTGTTGGTGGTAGTGTTTCTCAATATTTTCGGTTTGCGAATTTCCAGAATTTGCTGTTTGTGATTGGCGCTCCCTTGTCGGTTTTGAGCGCCGTTTGGGGATGAATTTGGTCTATGGCCGTTTGTACTTTGTTCCTTTTTCGAGGCTAAATTCGTAGCAGCAACTTTTTCGGCTGCGGTACGAATTTGTTCAGCTTCTGATTCTGAAATTGTACTACTATGGCTTTTGACCGCAATGTCGAGCTGGTCGCAAATTGCTAATAGCTCTTTATTATCCAAATTCAATTCCTTTGATAACTCATAGATTCTAACTTTTCCGTTGTTCATCCACTCTTTCCCCTTTAATTTACAGTTTTAACGGATGGTTGCCTGGTTTGTGACATCTCCACCCTTAGATCACTGTTTTTTCGGTTGCCCTTGGTGATATTGCCGGTGCCTCCAGTTAGGAAAGAGAGATGTTTCGGTTTAATGCTGGCATCTCCACCAAAAATGATGGTTAATGCCGAACTGCGCTTTTGCGCTACCAGGTTGCCATTTTTGTTTTTTTTGTTTTGCTGATTTGTGAGTCTTCCAGAATACAATCAAGAAAACGTTTTGGGGAGTAATGCTTTGTGTCTGCCCAAAAAAGGAAGATCAAAATAGCGGTTTACACCCATTTACTATTTTGGCACTAACTTGAGCGATACTAAAGGTTATGATGAGAGCGCGAATGGTTCGGCTGTTGTCATCAAACCTCCTTAGAGATTATCGCAATTTTAGTTGTTACCATTAAATACGATCTTGGGGATTACCGTAATTTAGACGTTGCCACAATGTTTGATACACCGTATCTGGCACTGTCCCATGCAGCGATCTCCCTAGTCTATTTTTTTTCTGAGCTGCTTGCAGGCAACCCTCTTGGGGACAGATGTAGGCAGAACGCCCCATGCCCTGATCTAATTGTACCTTTCCAGATGGAAAGACGCGGACAATCCGCCAAAACTCTTGTTTCAAGTTTACTTGACGACAACTAATACAACGCCGATAGTTCGGTTTCATCAGTCTTTTGCCAGATTAAATCAGATATCTTTGGGATGATAAACAATGTATTTTTAAGTACCTGTTTTATTGGTCAGGGTTGGTGATTGGTAAGATCAATATGCCCTTACACCCTTATGACAACTGTAGGAATTAATCTTCCTCCCTATTGTCAAATCTATCTTCATCTAATTCTAATTCTTCTTGGATTTCATCTTCTCGTTCGTTCATATCATCTTCATGATTTTGTGATTGATATTGCGCTCTCACCGCTGCAAATTTAGTATTTTCGGCTGCTTCGTCATATTTAGCCTGATCTTTGATATCAATTTTCCAACCGGTCAGCCGGGCTGCTAACCGCACATTTTGCCCTTCTTTACCAATGGCCAAACTAAGTTGATCTTCAGCCACTAAAACGTGGGTTTGGCGGCTTTCTGGGTCCATAAGTCTGACTTCATCCACCCGCGCTGGACTTAAGGCATTGGCAATATAGGTAGCTGGATCTGGAGACCAGCGAATGACATCAATTTTTTCACCGCGTAATTCATTAACTACCACTTGGATTCTTGATCCCCGCGCACCAATACAAGCCCCAACGGGGTCTACATCTCGATCTAGGGTATCAACGGCAATTTTTGTCCGGGGTCCAACATAACGAGAAGGGGGATTAGCTTCTCGCGCTACAGCCACAATTCGCACTACTTCATCTTCAATTTCTGGGACTTCGTTGGCGAATAGATAAACTACCAAACCGGCATCAGCACGAGATACCATCAATTGTGGCCCCCGTTGCTGCCCTTGGGAAACTTTTTTCAGATATACCTTAAAAGTTGCATTAGCCCGATAGTTATCGTTGGGTAGCTGTTCTCGTTTGGGTAATTCTGCTTCTACTTCTGATTGTCCAAATCCGCTACTAACTGCCAAAACTACGGATTGGCGTTCAAATCGCAATACTCTGGCTTGTAAAACCGTGCCTTCTAAGTCTTGAAACTCTTCCTGCACCATTTGGCGTTGTTGATCTCGCAATTTTTGCGCCAATACTTGCTTAGTTTGCATGGCTGCCATGCGCCCAAATTCTCCTTGATCTGGGGTGACATCCAAGACTACAGAATCTCCCAGTTGGGCTTCTGGGGCTACTTGCTGGACTTCGTCTAAGGAAATTTGATGATCAGTGTTATTAACTGCTTCAACAATGGTTTTGGTGGAAAGAACCCGAAATCCTTCGCCCTCAATATCCAGTTCTACTTCAAAATTATCAAAATATTCTTCATCAAATTGTCTGCGTTCTAAATTTTGGGCGCGACGATAACGTTCATAGCCCTTAATTAAGGCTTCTCTAATAGCTGCTTGTACAGCCAAACGCGGTAAATTTCGTTCTTGACTAATACTTTCGATTAGCTCTTTTAATCCAGATAAGGTCACCATTGACATACGCAGTCTCCTAAAATTTTATGTAAGCATTCAGCACAATTAGATAACTGGTAAGAAGTAATTGTTTTTCTTTTCTCCAATTACTCCTGACCAATTACCTTTTTACCAGTCCCTAATCCAAAGTCTAAAATCTAAAATTGATTAGCGACGCTCATCCATTTGTACTCTGGTAATGAGGTCACGGGGAATTTCCACTACACGACCTTTTTGATTAAGGTAAACTGTTGTTTCATCCCGACGAATCAATAGACCTATCCACTCTTGCTGTTGTTCGTAGGGTGGGGAAGTGGAAATAACTACAGGAAATCCTTTGAAGGAAATAAACTCCCTGTCTGTTACCAGTTGCCGTGAAATACCAGGACTGGATACTTCCAATACGTAAGCGTCTGGAATGATCTCTCCCGCATCTAATGAGGCTTCTAAGGCACGGCTCATCCTTTCACAATCATCCAGGCCAATGTCCTGTAGAGGATTAAAGATATCTACCCGCAAGACTGGGGGACGTTGGTTTGTATGAAAAACTATCCCAACAATTTCCAATCCTAGTTCTGCTGCTACTGGTGTCGCCAAATCAATAATTTGTGGTATTAAAGGATGAGTCATGGGAGAATTCAATAAAAAAAGTGGGCTTCAACCCACTTCCTGCGATAGGGATATCTTCCAAGAAGTCTTGTGACGAACTGCATTAGTTCGCCCCTAAGATGAGTGTAGCGTATTTCTTTGGTTAGTCATGACAGACTCTAAAAAATTGGTAATTGGTAATTGGTAATTGGTAATTGGGAAAATCCCTATTCCCTAGCTTGTGATTGTAGTTAAAGCAGAGATCGTAAATTTTTGTAAACAAAACGGAGTCGCTATCCTAATTATTGAAGGTTATTCATTTTTTGTAGTTTTACTTAAATAAGTACACTGAGGAGAAAAAACCATGAAAGCAATATTAATGACAGCAGCGGGTAAACCAGAAGTTTTAGAGTTACAAGAAGTTAGCCAACCCATAGCAACAAATAAAGAAATTTTAGTTCGGATCTTAGCGGCTGGTGTTAACCCTATTGATACCAAATTACGGCAACGGGGGACATTTTACCCTGAACAAATGCCAGCTATTTTAGGATGTGATGGTGCGGGGATAGTAGAGGCTGTGGGTACTGATGTGCAAAAATTTGGCGTTGGTGATGAAGTATATTTTTGCTATGGTGGTTTAGGTGCAAAGCCAGGCAATTATGCTGAATATACCACTGTTGATGAACGATTTGTGGCCTTCAAACCTAAATCAGTTTCTTTTGCAGAAGCAGCCGCAGCACCTCTGGTGTTAATCACTGCTTGGGAAGCTTTATATGAACGGGGAAGACTTGAACCAGGTGAGAAGGTATTAGTTCATGCTGGTGCTGGTGGTGTTGGTCATGTGGCTATTCAATTAGCTAAACTTAAAGGTGCAGAGGTAGCGACTACAGTTAGTTCTTTAGAAAAGGCCAAGTTTGTCACTAAAATTGGTGCTGATCAGGTCATTCTTTATCAAGAAACTGATTTTGTCAACTCTGTATTAGACTGGACTAATAATCAAGGTGTAGATTTAGTTTTTGATACTGTTGGTGGTGATATTTTTGAAAAATCTTTTCCCGCAGTGCGAGTTTATGGAGATATTATCACTATTCTTGAACCCAAAGCTAACACTGTTTGGAAAGTTGCTAGAAATAGAAATCTCCGCATTGGTTTAGAATTAATGCTGACACCGATGCTGTTAGGAAATGTGGAAGCATTAACACATCATGGGGAAATTCTGCAACAGTGCGCTACTTGGATAGATGAGGGTAAGTTAAAAATTGCAGTTAGTCAGACGTTTCCCTTAGCAGAAGCAGCAAAAGCACACGCTTTAGTTGAAACTGGTTCTATGCTGGGTAAGGTTGTTTTATTGAATTAATAATTAAGTAGGAAATTTGTTGAGATTATTTTATAAATTTAGATATTTACAAAGATGGGGAAATACTCAACTTTGGCAAATAAAAAACACGATTAAACAAATAAATTCATTATCTGCGGAATCAGAAAAAAGCATGATATCTAAATCCGCATTTATATGGTTTATTTGTATATGCGCTATAGTTATATTTTTATTTCCTATTCCTACTTTTGCAGTTCAGAATGAACAAATCAATTTAACTTGGGAATTGTTACAAGAACGAGTTAAATCACCAATTTTGCGAGAAGGTAATTTAACTGTAGATTTAAGAAAAATGGTAATTGATTTACGTCCTGAAAATGCTATTTTTCGGGATAATTTTTACCAATTACTCAGAAAAGAATTACAAAAAACTGGTGCGAAGGCTTTAGGTTTAGATTTGAGTAATTCTGTAATTGAAGGTGATTTTTCTGGGAGTGATTTGGGTTTAAGAACTCCTCTTTATGCTCAAGGTATAGCCCAAATTTTTACACCTATGGAACAGGAACAACTAGAAAGTCTCCGTTCTGTATGTTTACAATCTTTAGCAGTGGCTTTTCCTAATGCTAAAGATTGTAAATCTTTGTTGAGCAATCAGTCAAATAATTCTAGCAATATTGCTGTGTTCCGTGGGGCTTTAATTATGGTAGAAAGCCGTTTTAATGGGGAGGTAAAATTCCCGAATACGTTCTTTCTTCAGTCTGTAAATGCTCAAGGAGCAAATTTTTTAAAGCCTACTAATTGGGATGAATCTAGATTTGGTAGAACTGTGAGTTTTAGTGGTGCTATTTTTCACGCACCTAGTAGTTTTCAAGGAAGTATTTTCTTTGAGAAATCTAATTTTCAAAATAGCAAATTTCTAGATTCTGCTAATTTCCAAGGTGATGTATTTTGTAATGATGCAAAATTTACTCAAGGAAAATTCCAGCAATTAGCAAAGTTTAATAGTAGTTCTTGGCAAGGAAAAGCTAATTTTTCTAGTGTGATTTTTAATAATCAGGTACAATTTAATAAGGCTAATTTTTATCAATTTCTATTAATGAAAGACGCTGTTTTTAAACAAGTGCTGATTTTTAGAGAATCTGAATTTAATCAATCTGTTGATTTGCAGGGTGCAAGTATTCTTAATCAAGCTGATTTTAGTGATGTTAAGTTTGCAGAAACAGCATTTTTAAATGTTCCTGGGTTGGTGTTTAATTCTAACCAAGCGAAAATTTTAGGTAATGTGGGGGAAATTGGCAAAAAAATGATTGTCCCCACATTAAGAGGTAATCAAACTATTTTGCGGAATTTAAGTCAAAATTTCCGGCTTCAGCAACAGGTTAGTGACGCAAATCAGTTGGAATATACAAAACAACGTTTAAGATTAATTGAATTGAGTAATCAGTTAGTAGCTGTTAATATTAATACTGCTTCTGTTAATAGGTTGATAAATTTGGGTTTTTCAGCAACCCAAGTGACTGAAATTATCCAAATTCGTAAAATTAAACATTTTCGGAATATCAGCGAATTACTGGTTTTACCAGATGTGGATTTAGAAATATATAATCAGTTAAGTGATAAAATTATTGCCATTGAACCTCTAGTTCTAAGCGGTTGGTTAGTTAAATCTTTGAGTTGGTTATTATTAAGTTTATTATTATTATTAAGTGGCTATGGTACAAATTTTTGGTTAGTATTTGGAGTAGGTGGTGTAGTTATTTCCTGTTTTGGTGTATTATTTTGGTTAGTTGATCGCTATCGTCGTTTGTCTCCTGTGCCAATTATTCCTAGATATTATGAAACTATTTGTATATTATTTAGTTTTACCTGTTTAATATCTGGTAGTTTATTAGCAATTTTCCGGAATTCTGGTAGTCCTTGGTTAACTCTACTTTGCTTATTTATCATCATTTTTCCCATACCAGGGATGTTAGTATGGCGACTTTATCAACAGGGACGTTATCATGATTTAATGGATATATCCTATCTAACAGAAGATGGGACATTAAGGCAGTTAAGATTATTAATTGGGAGATTACCAGTTATTCCTAGAAATCCCAGTTTTCGGGAAAGATATATGCCGCTATTATGGGATAGACGGTGGAATTGGTTGAATTATTATGATTTTAGTTTGAATAATTTGGTGCGATTAGGATTTAATGATATTCGTTTACGAGATGAACATTTACCGGGAATTATCTCTACTCTAGCTTGGTATCAATGGAGTTTAGGCTTACTTTATATTATTTTAGCTGGTTGGACTCTCTCGCGGACTATTCCCGGATTGAATTTATTGATTTATCTCAAATAAATTAAAGATCCCTAATTTTTCTAAAAGCTTAGGGATCTTGTATAAGTATAATTGAGGATAGCTGTACATATTTTCTTTGATTTATTTAGCAATAAAAATTAATCTATTACTTTAATAAATCCACTGCGTAAGCCGTCAAATACACGGGTAATTTGTCTGCGTTCATTTTCGTCTAATCCTTCTTTTGATAGGAGAGTAGACATGAGTAGCTGCTGATCTTGTCGCGTAATTCTGCGAATAGAAAATATGCGTTGCAATACTGTTTCTAATAGCATTTGACCGGAGTTATTATGATTCCACATATTCTTTACCAAAAATTTATTTTTTATCGCCTATAAAACTAAGGTATATTAATTCAGATATTTTTTGTACTCGTATGTCTACGGAATTATGAAAATCCAGTATTTATAGATTTTGTGCATCTTTAACTAAGCGGATTTACAGTAAAATTACCTGTTAGACCAATTAATCACAAGGTTGATAATTATGGCTGTAGCTAAGATTGGAATCATTGGTGGGAGTGGGTTGTATAAGATGGAAGCACTTAAAGATGTGGAGGAAATAGAAATTTCTACGCCTTTTGGTTCACCGTCAGATGCGATTATTCTCGGAACTTTAGAGGAAACACGAGTGGCTTTTTTAGCGCGTCATGGTCGTAATCATACGTTGTTACCTTCGGAGTTGCCATTTCGGGCTAATATTTATGCCATGAAGCAATTGGGGATAGAATACCTGATTTCTGCTAGTGCTGTGGGTTCTTTGAAGGCTGAAGCTAAACCCCTGGATATGGTAATTCCCGATCAGTTTATTGACAGAACCAAGAATCGCATTTCTACCTTCTTTGGTGAGGGGATTGTGGCGCATATTGCTTTTGGTGAGCCGATTTGCAGGAATTTAGCTGGGGTTTTAGCTGAGGCGATCGCTTCTTTAAGTTTACCAGACGTAACTTTACATCATGGGGGAACTTACGTATGTATGGAAGGCCCCGCATTTTCCACTAAGGCTGAGTCTAATCTCTATCGGAGTTGGGATGCTACGGTGATTGGGATGACAAATGTACCGGAAGCGAAGTTAGCACGAGAAGCGGAAATCGCTTATGCAACCTTGGCGCTGGTGACGGATTATGATTGTTGGCATTCCGATCATGATAGTGTGACGGTGGAAATGGTAATAGGTAATTTACATAAAAATGCGGCAAATGCACAAAAGGTCATTCAAGAAACTGTGCAGCGGTTAAGTGCAAATCCCCCCTCTAGTGAGGCGCATTCGGCTTTGAAGTATGCAATTTTGACAAATTTGGAGAAAGCACCAGCAGCAACTAAGGAAAAGCTTAGTTTGTTGTTGGATAAGTATTTGTAAGGAAATAGGGGGGAAAGATAAAAATTCTTTCTCCATCTCTATTTTATTTTTTCTCGAAAGGCGATTGCTGCATCTAAAGGATAATCTGCAATGACATATTGTGCTAACATTGTTAAATCTAAATCTGGTAATAATTCACTTTTTATAAGCAGTTGATAACTTTCATCGTGTAAATGATAAACTGTAAATTGATTATTAATAAAAAACCAAACTTCCTTGATACCCAATCTTTTATAAACTTCTAATTTATCAATACCTCCACTACTAAAAACAATTTCAATTGCCAAATCAGGAAACTCTTTTTCTGTACCTATACAATAAGATTCATCTGGTTCTACTCCTCCTCTTTTTGATTTTTTGCGGAAAGTTGTAGAACCGAGGGGAAAATAAGGAATGCGTTTTTCTTGAAAGTAAATTTCTAGTAAAGATCCAGTAATAGTTTTTCGAGTTTCGTGGCGACGATTTGGTGACATTAATTCTATTACTCCGTCTAAATATGTAATTCTATATTCTAAGTTGTCACCTAAATCATTAAGTAAGGTTTCATAACTTTCCCAACTCACACCAGTTATAATTTGTCGTTCTTCTGGATCTTGTGCTTGCAGTATTTCTGATAATTCTTGAAGTAAAACCATAGTAGTTATTAAGACGGAATTATTGCTAGTTTTATTATACTTGGTTTGAGGGTTTATTGTTGATTAATGAGTAGGAGTAGCAGCTTGAATCCTGACTCCTGACTCCTAGTCCATGACTTACGTCACGCTACGCTTCGCTATCAGCAAACCCTACCTAAATAACCTGAAAACTAAAGTTCAAACTTGCCCAATTATTAACATCCAAAATATAGGCATCATTAGCAGTAATATTAATATCAGTTTTGACTTTACTAGCGTTATGTAAGTCTTGTAATAAGGCTTGGCTAACTTCTAAAGGGTTAATTAGGGGACTAATAGCTTGTTGATCTGTGGTAGGTTTAGCAATAGCCAATGCAGTGAGAGTTTCTTTAAACGGTGCTGTACTCAGAATTATTTGGTGTTCACAAAAAGTAGAACGAGTAGGAACTAACCAACCAGGTATAGGTTGATTATTTGGAATTTTCAGGCTTTTTCCTGGAGGAATTAGAATTTCTCTTAATTGAGGTTTGCTGGGAATATCTGTTGCGGGAAAAACTTCCCAAGGATAAAAAGCAAAGGCACTTTGGTTATTATTTAAAGCCACTAACATTAAATATATAGGGCGATCGCTCAAATTTTCAATTCCATATTGCAACCGACTACCCACCGCAACTTTAGGAATAGTTGTTCCTGGATTGCTAGGTATTTGATAGGTATTATCTATGCTAGTATTTCCCAAGGTGTCCCTAATCATAACGACACGGGGTACAATATTGTTGACAGTTTCTAAGGTCACTCTAACTGGTAAAAGTGAAGTACCCTCATTTTCTGTAAGTTGCCATAACTTTGATGCTAACAGCGTAGAAAATTTTGGTGTTAATCTCTGCACTGCTACCTTTACCGCTTCCCCAACTTCCCCCACTGTATTAATAATTAGTTCACCACCAAGGGAAAAAAGACCATAACGGCTGGGTATTTGGGCAACTTTACCAAATACATAATCAGCACTTTCTTCCGTAGTAATAATATTAGCAATACGACTAATAGCTGAAAAAGCACTGGTAGCATCTACCCGTTCTATTCTTTCTAAACCCTGATCTAAAGCCACGTTAACATGAAGATTTCGGGGTAATACGCGGATAGCTTCTTTAACTATTTGTCCGACTTGGGGTAACTTGATAATTTCTTTATTCGTAAATTGGGCTTTAGCTATTAACCCACTCCGTGATTTGACAATTAACTCTTCTCCCGTATCCAGACTTAAGCGAGAATTTACGCCATAATTTTCGAGAACTTGCGGAGGTAATCCTCCTAACCATAACTTGAATGTTTTGCTATCATCTTCAATTGCTTTGACTATCCCCACAGCCCTGAAATTATCAATGGGGAAATAATCAACAATTAACGAATTTTGAGGATTTTTTTGCTCACTTAATAGACTGAGTTGTTGTTTTCCACCCAGCTTATACATAGAACTACCCACATGAGAGAGGAGAATTTGGATTGTTTTAGCTGGGGTAGTTTCCCATAAATATTGAGTTAAAGCGTAGGTAAATAATCCTGCACTCCAATTAGAAAAAAGTAATTCTCCTGCTTGCTGATTTGGTTCTGAGGTAGCGTTAAGAATCAGGGGATTATTAATAGGTGATATTTTGGTTTTCAGTTGCTGAATTAACTCTAATTCTTCTATTTGTAAAGTTGCTAATGATAATTCTGGACGGGTGCGAATTCGCAAACCGCTGGGTTTTAATTCCCTAGAATGATAGTAACTAGTATCTAATACCGCTGTGACTCGATTCGTAGGGAGCGATCGCAATAACAGTAACAGGGTTTCTTCTAATAAATAGGCTTCAGATTCTTTTCCTTCATCAACAGGAACTATGGCATTTTGGAATATTCCCGTTCCCAAATTCACGCGAGTCCCATAGCCGGAAAAATGGAAAATTACCACATCTCCAGGTTTAGCTTGCTTACCCAAGTGATCTAAAAAAGCATTTTCAATAAATTTTTTGCTGGCTTGTTCTTCAGTTAAAGTCAGAATATCTGAGGCTGCAAAACCAAAGCGATTAATCAACAGTTCTGTTTGCAATTCCACATCAGTGACACAACCCCCAAGGGCGGAACTTTGTGGATATTGATTAATACCTATCAATAATGCCAACTTACGCGAGTTAGATTGTGCTAAAGCTTGGTAATAGGGATTTCCCAAACTCAACCACTCAGTCTCAGCTAACCCCAATGCCGCTAATAAGCCGCTAATTTGCTGTAAAAACCTACGCCGTTTCATAATTAACAGTCAGACTCTAGCCCAATAGCTAATAGCTTAAAGGCTAAAGTCTATAGAGTAAAGTTTCTAATCTTAACCTAAACTAATACAGGTGCAATTTGCATAGCCCGGGTTAACTCAGCCGCAACTTCTGGACGAGAAAATTCTGGTGGTGGTAATTCACCCCGACGTAACATTTCCCGCACCTTGGTTCCCGACAGGTGAACCCGTTCCTCTGGTTTGCTAGGACTGGTTTTAGTTGTAGCCATTTGTTTGGTGCGCTTGCAGTAAAAAGCGTGTTCAAACTTCATTGGCACAATCCCCAACTCTTCAGGGGCGAATTCATCAAAGATATATTGAGCGTCATACGTGCCGTAGTAGTCACCTACACCAGCATGATCACGTCCCACAATAAAATGTGTGCAGCCGTAATTTTTCCGCACTAGAGCATGGAAAATTGCTTCCCTAGGCCCAGCATAGCGCATGGCTGCTGGATTAATTGCCAAAATTACTCTATCTACAGGGTAATAATGTTCTAGTAAAATTTCATAACAACGCATCCGCACATCAGCGGCGATGTCATCTTCTTTAGTTGCCCCTACCAGTGGGTGCAAAAATAGACCATCAACAGTTTCTAAAGCGCACTTTTGAATATATTCATGGGCGCGGTGGATAGGATTGCGAGTTTGGAAACCCACAATTGTTTTCCAGCCTTTTTCTCGGAACATTTCCCGTGAAGCCGCCGGATCAATTTGGTAGCTGGGAAAATGGGGATGAGAGTCCCGTTGTAATAACCAAATATCACCAGCTAAGTTGATAGAACCTTGGTTATAAACTACCTGCACCCCAGGGTGTTTAGCATCATCAGTGCGATAAACATTGATGGCTTCCTGTTGTTTGTCGTAGGTATACTTTTCTGTTAGTTCCAATACCCCAATAAACTCGCCTCTGGGGTTATCCAGACGCACTAAACCGCCTTTTTGTAGAGGGGTTGCTACTTCTTCGGTTACAGACAGTGTAATGGGAATTGACCAGACAATACCGTTAGCTAACCGCATTTCTGTGACGACTCGGTTATAGTCCGCTTGGTTCATGAAACCAGTCAACGGACTAAAACCACCAATGGCAATCATTTCTAAGTCAGAAACTGCTCGTTCATCAAGTTCTACACGCGGTAAAAAGTCAGCTTTGGAGAGAAATATTTCTCTTTGTGCTGGAGAAGCAACCCGGTTAATTAACTCTCCACCGTGGGGGGCAATGGCATCTGGATGATAACTCAACGTAATTTTTCCCTAATTGTTGCAAACTATGTACTAAGTTACCAAATTATTGGTACACATTGTTAAATTTCTGTGAACTTTTTTCCTTTGCCGGTCGGGAAGGGTGAGATTGGTATGATTGAGAAGATTTTAGAATTTTAGAGTAGAATATTAGTACGTAGATACTAAAATTACCAAGTATTTCTTATTGAGTAATAAAAAGTGATTTTTTATACTATTTGCCAGAATTGATATTTGTTGATATTGAGAGATGGGAGAAAAATTATGCTAAGTAGTCATGATATTGCTAAATATTTTCTAGCTCAAACAGACGAAGATGCCGGAGATTTAATTTCTAATCTTAAACTGCAAAAATTACTTTACTACGCTCAGGGTTTTAACTTGGCACTGTATGATGAGCCTCTGTTTCCTGAATCTATTGAGGCATGGACACATGGACCTGTAGTGCCTGAAGTTTATCATGAATATAAAGACTTTGGTTCTAATGCGATTCCTATTCCTAATAATGTTGATTTCTCAAAATATGATCAGCAAACTCGTGAACTACTAGATGAAGTTTATTCTGTGTATGGTCAGTTTTCTGCATGGAAATTATTAAGTTTAATTCATGAGGAA
Source organism: Anabaena sp. UHCC 0187 (assembly GCF_009712035.1). GTDB lineage: Bacteria > Cyanobacteriota > Cyanobacteriia > Cyanobacteriales > Nostocaceae > Dolichospermum. The sequence goes on from NZ_VILB01000014.1 coordinate 46,919, forward strand.
GAACCTTGGAAAGATGCACGTCAAGATAATCTAATTATCAGTCATCAAGCTCTCAAAAAACACTTTAATACTCAGCTTGTAAATGCAAATGAGTATTAAAAAAAGATTTAAACCACCGCAAAAAGAACAAGGAAACAAACTAGCTGCTCCATTTGACAAACGGGAAATTCCCCCAGAACAACAAACTCCGACATTTTCTCTACGTTATCTAGAAGGTGAATATTGCATCACAAAATGTGAAAAAGATGATCAAGCTGCATTTTCATTAAAACTGTATAGATTAAGTAAATTAACTTGGAGTCAAATACAGTCACAAGATAGACATAAACTTGGTTATGAGAAAATTTATAGAGATGCTATAAAAGCACCAATTCCTAATTTTATTACAGAAGATGTAAATTTTATTGCTTTTCGATTCTCTGGTATGAAACCAATGGTTGGCTATAGAGATGGAACTATATTTTATGTTATTTGGCTCGATAGGAATTTTACTCTTTACGACCATAGTTAATTTATGATTTTTACCTGTCACTTGCTTGTTAGAAAGGGCGGATTTAAAAATCCACCCCTAATAACTAAACTTCTAAATGCTGATTAAGCAAAAACAAACTGGTTAGTGTTAGTTAAGTTCACACTGCTGGCTTGAATACCAGTCAAAATCGCTACGGCTTTATTATCAAAGATAACCTCTGTATTACCACCAACTTGTTTTAAGTTGAAGTTGGATGCAGTAGAACCCAGAACATAAATCTTATCAATGCCAATTTGGAAATCAAGGATGGTATTAGCAGCTTTTGGCGCTTCAACGTTAAAGATTCTGAATTCATCAGCACCAGCGCCACCGGCAATCAAGTTACCGCCACCAAGTCCAACGTAGAATTTATCGTTACCATCACCACCTAAAGCGCGGTCATTGCTACCTAACCAGAAAATATCATTACCAACACCACCAGATATACGGTTGCCACCTTTGCTATCTCTAGCCTCAAAAGTGTCATTACCATCACTACCAAAAATGCTATCGCCTTTATTCACAAAGATTGTATCTTCACCGCTACCTGCATCAATAATGTTGTCGCCAGCATCAGAGAATGCGGATACGCTAGTGATCTCTACAGTGTCATTTCCTGCACCTGTAAAGAGGATATCTTGTTTACCATCAAAGCTTTGACCTCTAACGGCTAAGATATCGTCATTGCCTGGTGTACCGACGCTGACCAATGTAGAAACACTGGGTATTATTTTCAGAGCAGCTAAAATTGGATCATGATCACTAGCTCTTTGGGCGTTATCTACAAACTCACTATTAATATGAACAATATCTACCTGGGTAGAACTGCTCAAATTATTGCTCACCAAAATATGATCGAGGGATTGGGAATTACCATCGAAAATGTAGGTATAACGTTCGTTTTCTGGCAGGGCATTAGAAAGATTGGTGAGGTTGCCACCTGCAAGAATGTTCAAGGGAGAAATAAACTCAAATTCATTTAAATCACCCACAACAACCACATTAGGATAGAGTTTTGTGGCAAAAACAGAATCCACAAAACCTTTCACTGCCTCAGCTTGGGCGCGACGCTGATCTAAAGAGCCGTTAATGCTGTTATTTTCTTGTCCGTTGCCACCAGATTCACCACCAACAGAAGGTTGATTAACTCCAAAGAGGGGTCTACTACCGCCTTTAGAGGAGAAGTGATTATTTACCACTGTCACCTCTTCACCGTTGAAAGTAAAGTTTGCAATTAGGGGTAGTCGGCTATCAGTGAAGGCTGTAAAGGAAGAAGAAGGAACGGTTTTGACAGAGCCTTCTACTAAATCCACCCGGCTGTCATTATATAAGAATGCTGTGCGGATGTTTGCACCTGGTTCTCCGCCATTGGTGTTGTTGGTAATGAAAGTATTGTCAATGAATTTGTAAGTTGGTCCACCTGCGGCAATGATCGCATTAATAAGGGTTTGTAAGGTGACGCTGGCACTGACAACACCATTATTGGTACTACCGCTATTGTCTTGAATCTCCTGTAAACCGATGATATCAGGAGTTTTGAGATTATTGACAATTTGCTGGGCGATCGCTGCAAACCGACCATTGGCAATATCTGTATCAGCATCAGCATCAGCATCATTAGGATCAAGGTTGAGGACGTTATAAGTAGCAATCGTCAAAGTATCACCACCCTTATTCAGAGTCGTGACTTCCGGTTGCAAAGTGGAAGGCTGAATATTGCTGACAAAAGCTTGAGTGGGAATGATTTCAAAGTTACCGAAGTTATAGCCAACTACTCCCGTCACATCCCCCAACTTAGCCCCAACATTGACATTGGGGAAAGCAAAATCAAACACCCCGTTGTCGGCATCAATTTGAATGCGTTCGGGATTGAAGTCATTGGGTGAGATATTGATTGTGCCACGCTGACTTAAACCCGTTGCTCCGGCTCCATTATCTACAACAGTGTAAATTTCCCCAAAACTATTAGTAGGACTAACTGCAACTAAGTTTTTAGCAGTAACGCGCATTCCTTCCAGAGATTCAAAGAAATCAATCCCGTCAGTGGTGGGATCAAAGGATGCCAGTCCGTCGTTGTCAATTACCTGTGTAGGTGGAATCCGTCCACCGGCACCGATGATAGTGGCAGCAGGTAGAGGGTTATTACTGGAAAGGATGGTAATGGTAGGATTGCCACCAATTTGAGTAGTTGATAGGTTGCCTGTGCTGACACCACCAGGGGTAAATTCGCTGACTGTCCCTGTAACAGTTATGGAGTCACCAACTTTAACCGTAGGTGCGCTACTGGTGAACACAAAGATAGCTTCAGATGTAGCGATGTTGGTGTCGGGGTTGGGATCTTGGAGATAAAACCCGTTGGAATCTACAGCAGTGATAATACCGGGAACCGCCGTCACAACTTTACCGACAAAAGGCGAAGTGTGACTTGTACCTTGAATGTCGCTAATGCGAGTCGGTGCATTGACTTCAAAAATGGCAGTAGTTTTGCTGATTTCGTTAGCAACAACTAACAAAGGTTTGCTGTTGGGGCTGTCGTTGGCGGAAATAAAGGTTAATCCTTCGGGTCCGGAATCAGTTAAACCTGAAGTAGCACTAAGGCTGAAATCGCGGGTATTGACATATTGGACAAATTGGGGTGTGTGGGGATTGGTGACTTCATAAACCATCACACCGCCTACACGCTCTAAACCAATGAAGGCATAGGTGCGATCTTTAATCACCCCAATGACCACACCTTCTGGTTCTGGGCCTTTGTTATCGCTGCGATTATCAAAGTTGTTACTATCGTTGTTGGAATTGTAGTTTCCAGGTAAAGCCGCAGCCGTAATTCGCTCGAAATCTGCGCCGCTATCGTAAACTTGTTTACCTGTGCTATCCCAAATGCTGAAGGAACGACCACCAAACACAAAGATTTGATCGATATCTCCATCCCCATCAGTATCACCGAGGGTGTTGGTTACGGTCAAACGACCCAAATTTTGAGGAAGTTTGAGGGTAGCTGCATCTGGAAAAACTGTCGGGTCGAGATTGAGGGCAGCAACGCTAGTTTCTTCACTAAATCCTGCATAATCACGGGTATCACCTTCATTGGCGGTAATATAGTAGGTTTGACCGTTAACTGTGTAGGAAGCAATACTATCAGGCTGGTATAAACCAAAAATAGGCCAGTTTTGAAGATTGATTTTGCCGCCACCCCCAGAAGTTCCATTTACATCACGATCACTTGCATCAAAGGCATTAGAATTGGTTGTAATCAGTCCTAAAACCACTGGTTCGGGATTAGGGTCTGGAGTAAAAGTTCCTGTGGCAGGATTAATCGTAATCCCTGCTACTTGGAAGTCATTATCGTTAATTACGGCGATTGTATTGGCATCTATAAATGCCAGCCCTTCCACTTTTTCTACTGTGTTATAACCGGCTTGGGCTAAGTCTACGTGGAGAACTTTACCAATCAGATTAATTCCTTGAGTGGCTAGTTCAGCAGGGGTCATTTGGTCAATGGTTTTGAGGACACCACTACCTAAATCAATGGGTGCATCTTTGCCGATAATGTTGGTGGCATTGGCTAAGTTAAAGCGGTAAACCTTTTTCTCAATGTTGCTGAGGGGATCGCTGTCAATCGCATCATCATCCCGTTCAACTAACAAAAACTGGCCATTACCGATATAGACTGCATCACCGATTTTATCGGGGCGGGTATTATTGACTGTTCCCAAATTGCCATTGTCTAGGCGGTAGAGGTACTCACCGGTTACAGTTTTTGTCCCTAGATCAAATTCAATAATCCGAACATTGTTGAGATTATTCAAATTGGCATTACTGAGGGTTTCGGGGTTGCGAATAGGACTTTGAACAAAGGCATAAAGCTTGTTGGTGTCTGTATTCAGTGCCACCGCTTCAAAGCCCCGGTTTTGGCGACGCTGGGCAATGATTCCCGGTAATACTTCTGTGCCAAAAGTGCCAACGGCTTGACCTGCTGCGGCTGCTGTGCCTTGGGGAACAAACCGCTCGATTAATTTACCATCGCTACCGAACTGATAAATCGCTGGACGATACTCATCTACCATCCAGAAAGTTTTGTCTGTGGGGTTGACCACAATTCCTTCTAAGTCAGCACCAAAGGTATCTCTCGGTGTGATGACGTTGCCATTGAGATCCACAGGGATTTCATCATTATAAGCTGTATTACCGTTACCACCGACAATGCTGGTATTAGGTAATCCTGTGATAGGTGTACCATCGGCTCGTTTAATGGTGATTCGCTCGGTAATTGCGATTGCACCTGTGGTACGGTTTAACTCGAAACGGACAATTTCGGGAATGAAGTCTGGTAAAAGGAAAGGACGATTGCTACCAGTGGGTTCACCATTGGGTCCACGATCTGTGTGAGCAACAAATTTGAGATTACCATTTGCTGCTTTTCCTTCATAAAACAGACCGGAAAAGCCACCCAAGAAAAGTTCTTGTCCTGCTGGAGTCGTGCCAATGGAGGGTAGGTTGTTAAAGGTGAAGGTTTCTAATTTGGTCGTGTTGACGCTGTTATAATCTTTGACACCTAAAGGCAAAATTGACTCTACCGTCGCTGTAGCAATGTCTACGACGGCGATGGCATTGTTTTCTTGCAACGTTACCCAAGCTTTAGTCCCATCACCTGAGAAGGCAATATATTCTGGTTCAACATCTTGAGCAACTGATGAACCAGGGCCAAAGATTCTCACTCCTGACGCTTTGAGGGCATCAATTTGGCTATTGAATGAAGTGAAGGATGCTTCTTGGACGGTAGGAGTCGCAACACCACCACCTAGGTTAATGATGCTGACTGAACCGACAGGATCGGTAGTATAAGCATTGTTAGGTTGACCTTCATTAGCGGTTAAAACCTTTGTGCCATCGGGGGTAAAGGTGAGCATATCGGGTAAGAAGCCCACATTCACTTTACTAATAAAAGCACCTGTGGCCGCATTGAAAAACTGAACTTCCCCTGCATTGTCATTAGCAGTAGTTTGATTGGTAATAGCGATCGCTACAGCTACGATTCCAGCGCTCACAGTTCCTACTTTACCGACGGCCACACTATTGGGAATTAGGGTAAAACCACCCGCAGTTGCCCCATCAGGATCACCAGTGGTATTAAATGCCAAATCACCGATTTTGCTAGGACTAGCTGGGTTAGAGAGATTGAGGATTTCGACTACGGAACCGGCAACCACAAATAGGCGATCGCTAATGGGATCAAAAGCAGGAATTTCACTACCATTGCTACTAGTGAAACCACCGATTTTAGTTAAAACACTAGCACCATTGTTGGTAATAGCGATATTTTGGGTTGTGGTTGTGCCAAGGGTAATACCAGCATTGGATACCGCACCTAATGTAAATGCTGTACTACTAAATGGCACATCTGGGGCTGTGTTATCAATACTCTGATCACCTGTCCCATCTTGAGCAATCCAATTGGTAGGATTATTAATAATTGGCAAATAGGCCGCGAAGTTAGCCTGTCCGCTACGAGTGCCATTAAAAGCTGCTACATCTGCATCATCATCTAGAGTAGATAAATCCAGCGCATTTAGTCCAGCCGTTAAGCCTGTATTGGTTAATAATCCATTAGTAACATTAAATCCACCACTAGCGATCGCTGTAATAAAAGTGGGTGAAGCTGCACTTCCTTGATAGGCATAGATCACTTCATCTCCTGCACCAATCCCGCGATTTGTACCCCGTGATGGTGATAACAAGGAAGCATCTACGACTGTTCCCGTGCTGGCTGTGATTGTTCCATTACCAATGTTGTCCATGCGGACAATTGTTCCTGCGGTGACTAAAGATGAGGTTGTCCAACTGAAAGCACCTTCATTTGTATCAACCCAAGCCGTACCATTCCACTCGTTATCTTCAAAAATAATGACTTCTCCGGGATTAATGTTAACTAATGCCACAAAAGCAATGTTGTCATTACCATCTGCATTAAACCCAACAAATGCGATATTTCCTGCTGTTAGTGCCATAAGTTAAATTTCCCCTGTGATTTTAGAAAATCACATAAAATAATTGGTTAGATCCTATCTAGCAGCATTAACCAAATAGGTTAAGGGAACAATAAGTGGACGTTATCAGAAAATAATTCAAAGGATTATTTTTAGGAATAAAAATTGGTATTGCTGATTAAGAGTATGAATTTATTTCACATAAAGGTGATCTAGCGGCAGAGAAAGAGAAACAGGAGAAACATTGTAGAGAAGTCCTAGGGAATGTCTCTACAATGTTTTTAGATGACGCACATTTGATTTTGACTAGATGTCTAGTTGTGATGTTTTTAGGATAATCTGTATTTGAAAAACATCATGATTGAGTGCTGTCCCAGAAATATCTTACCTGACTAATTCAACGTTTTTGCCTAGTATTAATGTTGAATTAGTCCAAGAAAAACTGATTAGTGTTATTCAAATTCAAACTACTGGCTTGAATACCCGTGAGAACAGCAATAGTTTGATCACCAAAGATAATCTCTGTATTACCACCAACTTGTTTTAAGTTGAAGTTGGATGCAGTAGAACCCAGAATATAAATCTTATCAGTGCCAATTTGGAAATCAAGGATGGTATTAGCAGCTTTTGGCGCTTCAACGTTAAAGATTCTAAATTCGTCAGCGCCAGCACCACCTGAGAGGAAGTTACCGCCACCAAGACTAACATAGAATTTGTCGTTACCATCACCACCTAAAGCCCGGTCATTGCTACCTAACCAGAAAGTATCATTACCAGCGCCACCGGACATCCGGTTTCCACCTTGACCATCTCTAGCCTCAAAGTAGTCATTACCATCACTACCGAAAGCGCGCTCGCCTTTATTGACAAAAATACTATCGTCACCGCTACCAGCATCAATAATGTTGTTGCCAGCAAAGGGAGAACTTGCACCCAAGACAGTATCTATTTTGTCATTACCTGCGCCAGTGAAGATGGTGTCGTTGATACCATCAAACCCATTACTAACAAACAAATCGTCTTCTTTAGGTGTACCTGCAACAACTTGGGTAGCTTCTGCTATAGCCGCAGATAAACCTAAACGGGAATCAAGGTTGAGGGGTTTGTCAAGTTCCAAAATCACCATCTCATTGTTGTCAATTCCTGGAGGACGACCAATAGAGAAAGGATAGTTGTTGTCGTTTGCTACCAAAATGGTTTTGTTGTCGAGTACCAACACATCTTCAATGGTTTGGAATGGCATATCGTAGGTAGTTTTACCATCACCATTCAGATCGTTGGGGTCTTGGATATTGAGAAGGTTAGCAACTTCCTCTTTGGAAACAAAGCCGTTAGCATCAATCTTGCTGAAGTCTACCTTGAATATCTTTTTGAAGCCTGCGGCGCTACCTTGCAAGTTATCGCGCTCAATTACCAAAAACTCGTTGTTATTGATGGGGGTAAAATCACCGATAGCATTGCTGGTACTGACTAATTGATAGCGGCCAACAATTCCCGTGAATGCCTTGGTTGCCACATCGAATTTATAAATCCGTACAGAACCAGCAGGATCGCCCACAACAGTTCCTTCCAGCATGGGATAGAGGGTTTGACGATCTGGACTAAATGCCATGCCTTCAAAGCCTTGGGAACGGTTGAGGTTTGCGGTTACGAGGTCGCCGTAGTAGGGCTGATTAGGAGCAAAGTATTCTGGTGAATTATTGAAGTAAGGGGTATTTAAATTCCCGTTAGGATTGGCATAGCCTGTACCAGCTAGGTAATCATTAACTAGAACTTGTCGCCCTGTTTTGGGGAAGTCGGTAAAGAAACCATCTACACCCAAATCAATGAACTTACGGAATTCTGCACCGGGGTCGTTTTTGTAAGTATCGGGAAGGAAGAATTCGTCATTTCTTAAAGTGTAGAGATGGACGATTAAACCAGCTTTATGGGCATCTTGAATCAGGGTTGTAGGAGTGCCTAAAACACGGTCTCCATCACTGATTTGTCCATCACCATTCAAATCATCGGGCTGTCCATCCTTATTGGCATCCACCGTCAACTGAGGAATAATCCGCTGTTTATTAGGGCCAATTCCTTTCGCGTAGGTAGCAATTTCCGCTAAACCTGTGGGTGTGGATAAATCGGTATAGGTGCGAGTATCACCAGCAACGACAAAATCATAAGGACGACCTGAACCACCGAACAATTGCACCAGAGGAATATCAATCCCTGCGGCGGGCATAATTGTGTTGTTGAGTTCCTTGAGGTTGGCAACTTCAAAGGACTGGATGAAAACACGAGCAGGATCGGTAAAGTTATTAGCTTTGAGGGTATTTACCAATATTTGGCTAGTGTTTAAACTACCATTTTCTGGTTTTAGGAAGAATGTAGGGTGTTTGGTTTCAGGATAAATACCGATTTTGCGACCGGTTTCTAGTTCGACTTGTTTCACTAAATCAATTACTTCTGCCAGGGTGGGTACTTTCAATCCATCCTTATCAAAAGTAGTACCACGTAAAGCAGGAATCCGTTCAATCGCATTCAGTTCCTTGACTTCTGCTAGAGTAAAATCTTCAGCAAACCAACCTGCTACATTGCGACCATCTAAATCTTTGATTTTCAGGCGATCTGCAAACTTATCACGCAAATAAACATCCGTGCTGGTATCAGTGGTATTGATAACCGGTTTACCATTGGCATCTCGTTGAATTGTGCCATCAGTATTGAGAACACCAACTGCTAACATGGGTTCGTGACGGGCAATTAAGACACCATCTTTTGTCACCACTAAATCGGGTTCAATGAAATCTGCGCCTTGAGCGATCGCTAATTTGTAAGCAGCTAGGGTATGTTCTGGACGTTCACCACTGGCACCACGATGGCCGATGACAATGGGGGCTTGTCCTGTGAGGGTATCAAATTTAGGAGTGGAAAGCACAGTGGGATTTTGGGGCGATCTCACTTCATTAGCAGTAATTTGATCCCGTACTAAATCACCTGTCCCTGGAAAATCGGTAAAGTAACCATCTACACCCAAATTAATGAATTGACGATACTCTAATTCAGGATTGTTGTTGTAATCTGATGCTAGAGAACGGCTTTCATTGCGGAAGGTGTAAGGATGGACAACCAAACCCTCTTTGTGGGCATCACTAACCAAACTCGTTGGCGCTAGAGTAACCTTGTCAGCATCGTTGATTGTGCCATCGTTATTGAGATCGTCAGGTTGACCATCGTTGTTATTGTCTACCGTCTTCACCGAAATAATCTGACGTTTCCAAGGCCCAATACCGTCAGCATAGGCAGCAATTTCTTTCAAAGCAGCGGGAGTTAATAAATCTCCATAAGTGCGCGTGTCACCTTTCCCAACGAAATCATAGGGACGAGCATTAACATCTTGATACAACAATGTTCCATCATTAGCCACATCGTAAGCATCAAGCAATTGCACCAAAGGAAGATCCACGCCCTTAGATGGCATGATGTTATTATTTAAGTCTTTGAGATTACTGACTTCAAAGGACTGAATAAAGACTCGTTTGGGGTCAGTAAATCCTTTAGCCTTGAGGGTGTCAATCAGTTTTTCTTCCAGTGACAAGCCCAATTTATCGTGATAGGTGGGGTGTTTGGTTTCTGGGTAAATACCAATTTTCTTACCCGTTTGTGCTTCCACCTCTTTGAGTAAATCAATGATATCGCTCAGTGAGGGAATTTGTAGAACACCGTTATATACCTGATCACGGAAACCTTGAGGCATCACAGCGCGGAGGGTTTTGATTTCTTCCCAGGTAAAATCAGAAGCAAAAAAACCTTCTTCTGACACACCATCTACAATCTCCGTTCGTTTGCGCGATGCAAATTCAGGACGACTGGCGACATCAGTAGTATTGATGATATTGGGTTCATGACGGGCAATTAATACCCCATCTTTGGTAGAGACTAAATCTGGTTCAATGAAGTCTGCACCGCGCAAAATCGCCAGTCGGTAGGCTTCTATTGTATGTTCTGGCAGTTCACCACTAGCACCACGATGGCCAATAACAATCGGGTTTTGACCGTTGAGGGTATTCAGTTTAACAGGGTTAGGAGTAGCGAAGGGTGCATCTAATAAAACACCATTACTATTAAAATGCAGTAGGTAAGTTCCAAATTCATCACCTACCCAAATATCACCCTTGGCATCAATTACAAAGGACTCTACATCAAAATCAGCCCCGGTGAGTTCCCGTTTTGTGGTGTTTTTATTGACAATATCAAAGGGGATTAACTTATTGGGGTCAGACAGTTGGATGAAGTTTTGAACCGCTACACTACCATTACCGTTTTCTGTACCCGCAAAATTGGGGTCAACTTGATAAAGTCGCAGGAGAAAATCAGCACTGTTATTTTTTGCGCCAAAACCGTTATCTGCTAAGAACCAAAATACAGAACCACCACCATTAGGCGCAAATTGGACACCACTAAAACCTTGTACTGGTTGACCGGGAAAGGGTGTAGTGCGTCCATTTGTGGGGTTGGTAAGAGCCGCACCCGAAGCAGGGCCAGCCGCGAAGGTATCGGCAGGAAGGGAAGCAAAACCTTTGAGTGTCACCATAGGAGAAGTAGTATTTAAAGTATTTCGATAGAAAGACAATTTGCTGATGAGAAATTGCAGGTAATGGCATCAACAATATCAGTCGAAAGTTAAGATACTATTGTCTATAGTTGAGATTTATTTAAGTGCTGATTAAGGTTGTACTTAAGTAGTCAAATACTTAACCTAATATTACTGATTTGGTAGAAGGAAACTATCATACCTTAAACTTCTAATTTAATTGCATTAGAACAGCATTATCAAACTTTTTTATAAAAATGTGAGAAATAAAAAACCCCTCTCCACTTTTGGAAAGGGTTATCCAACAATTGTATTATTTTGAACTACTAAATCCTAGCCTTTGATTATTCATCCTCATCCGGGTCTAAATCTTCTTCTGTCAATTCTTGATGAGGTACAGCAGCAATAATTGCATCTATGACTTTACCTACTGGCAAGATATCTATACCAATTTCAGGGAATTTTGTGCCTTTGGGAACTATGGCTCTTTTAAATCCCAGTTTCGCGGCTTCTTTTAAGCGTAGTTCCATTTGGGAAACTGATCGCACTTGTCCCCCTAATCCTACTTCCCCAATTATGACTGTACCAGGATCAACTATTCGATCTCGGAAACTGGCAACTATGGCCACGGCAATTCCTAAATCTACCGCTGGTTCTTCTACATTTAATCCCCCCGCAGAAGCAACGTAGGAATCTAATTTGGACATAGGTATCCCCACTCGCTTTTCTAAGACGGCGAGAATCTGCACTAAGCGGTTATAATCTATGCCTGTACCAGCCCGGCGAGGAGAGGGGTAACTGGTAGGACTAACTAAAGCTTGCAATTCTACAACTATGGGACGAGTTCCTTCACAAGCAACGACAATGGCTGTACCGGGAGCAGGATCATCACGATTGCCTAAAAACAGTTCGGAAGGATTATCAACTTCCTTTAATCCTTGGGATACCATTTCAAATATACCAATTTCGTGTGTTGCTCCGAAACGGTTTTTTACAGTTCTTAATAATCGGTGGGAAGCAAAGCGATCGCCTTCAAAATATAATACGGTATCAACTAAGTGTTCTAATACTTTCGGTCCAGCGATCGCTCCTTCTTTGGTAACGTGTCCGACAATTAACATCGTAATATCTTCATGCTTTGCCACTTTCATCAAAGCTGCGGTACATTCCCGAACTTGAGCAACTGAACCTGGTGCTGATGTCAAAGCTGGAAAAAACACTGTTTGGATACTATCTATTACCGCCACGTTAGGTTTTAGAGAGTCTATTTCCCGCAAAATCTCTTCTAAATCCGTTTCTGGCAAAACATACAAATCTGCGCCGATACTGTCAGGATCTATGGGTGTTTCCGAATCTTTTGTTGTTCCTTCGGCATCTTTGCTTTTATTCTCTTCTGTGACTACTGTAGGGGTTTTTGACATTCCCAACCGAGAAGCCCGCAATTTTACCTGTTGTCCTGATTCTTCCCCAGTTACGTAGAGAATCCGATATTTCTGCGCTAGTTGGTTAGATACTTGCAGTAATAAAGTAGATTTGCCGATACCAGGATCACCACCAATTAGCACCATCGAACCGGGAACTATGCCACCACCTAAAACTCGATCTAATTCCCCATAACCCGATTCCCAACGCGCAATTTGGCGATCGCTAATTTGATCAAAAGTCAAGGCGGATCTAGCTTTAGCTGGTTTATTATGAGACTTACTATGACCCCCAGCTTGCCAATTTCCCACACCAGATCGGCTAGGTATATCCCCGATAAAAGCACTAATATTCTGCTCAACTAAAGAATCGTAAGTGTCACAATTTGAACATTTTCCGAACCATTGGGAAAATTCCGCTGCACAACTACTACAGATATAAATGGTTTTTGGCTTGGCCATGCTTAATTTTTAGTTAATAATCTTAATTTTTTCTTAATTTTTGGAAAAAACGCAAATTTAATAATAGTAATAGTTAGAAGCTCTTTCCAAATCAATTGAGAGCAATGATATCTTAATATTATGATATTAAAAGTTAATCATGAAAAATTTTAGTTAAGGAGCATGACAAAACTTGGAAAGTCATAAAGAAAAAATCCTGGTAGTAGACGACGAAGCCAGCATTCGTCGGATTTTGGAAACACGCCTTTCCATGATTGGCTACGATGTGGTGACAGCGGGAGATGGTGAGGAAGCTTTAGAAATATTTCGCAAAGCTGAACCAGACCTGGTAGTTTTAGACGTAATGATGCCAAAACTAGATGGTTATGGCGTTTGTCAAGAATTACGCAAAGAATCGGATGTCCCCATTATTATGCTCACCGCTTTGGGAGATGTGGCAGACCGCATCACAGGCTTAGAATTGGGTGCTGATGATTATGTCGTTAAACCCTTTTCACCCAAAGAACTAGAAGCACGGATTCGCTCAGTCTTACGACGGGTAGATAAAACAGGTGCAAATGGTATTCCCAGTTCTGGGGTGATTCATGTCAGTACCATCAAAATTGATACAAATAAGCGTCAAGTTTATAAGGGTGATGAGCGAATTCGCTTAACCGGTATGGAGTTCAGCTTATTAGAATTGTTAGTCAGCCGTTCGGGTGAAGCTTTTTCCCGTTCGGAAATTTTGCAAGAAGTATGGGGATATACTCCCGAACGCCATGTAGATACTCGCGTTGTGGATGTACATATCTCCCGGTTACGGGCAAAATTAGAAGATGATCCCAGCAACCCAGAACTAATTCTCACCGCGAGAGGTACTGGTTATCTTTTCCAACGCATACTGGAAGCGGGGGAAGAGTAAGAAGTTAGGTGACAGGTACTACGCCACGGTGACAGAGGGAGAAAGAATTTTACCAATGACAACTGACAACTAACAACTGACAACTAACAAATGACTAAATCAGATCCCAATCGAGTTTTACGGCGTTTACCCTTGGTTGTTGGGGGTTTAGGTGCTGTACTTTTGTTAATGAATCGGTTGTTAACACCGGAACTGACAAATTCCCAAGCACGGGGGGATGTGCTGGGGGTAATTTTGAGTGCCGTGTTGATTTTAACTGGTTTGATTTGGCAACAGGTACAGCCGCGCACACCTGAGACAGTAGAATTGATTGGGGAAGAGGGTTTTTTTTTAGCAGCAGATTTACCAGAAACCGTGAAAATAGAATTAGCCTGGGCATCGCGGTTATTATTAACAAATACAGTCACGCGATCGCTTATAGTTTATTATCAAGGTAAAGTTCTGTTACGTCGCGGGATTCTAGCTCCTAAATCGGAAGTAGTACCAGGAATAATCTTAAAAAAAGTATTAGAAACACAAAAGCCAATTTATTTAGTGGCTTTGTATGTCTATCCTGGTAAAATTGAATTTGATTATTTGCCAGAAAATACCCAAGGTGTAATTTGTCAACCAATTGGTAAAGAAGGGGTTTTAATTTTAGCGGCAAATGCTCCCCGCAGTTACACGAAACAAGATGAAAACTGGATTGCTGGAATTGCGGATAAATTAGCTGTAACCCTTAGTAATGGGTGATGCGTGATTAGTAATTTTGTTCTCCCTTCTTCCTTCTGACTCCTGACTCCTTACCAAGTAATTATGCAAATTATTTATTTACTCTTAGTGGCTGTAATGTTGGTAGGAATTATTGGTGCGGTAGTTCCGGCTATACCTGGCAGTAGTTTGATTCTAGTATCTATTATTATTTGGGGAATTGTCAGTAATTCCTTTGCAGCTATCAAAATTCCCCTGATTGTGACAATCATTGTTTTACTCCTGAGTATGGGTGTTGATTTCCTTGCTGGTTACATTGGAGCAAAACAAGCCGGTGCTAGTAAGTGGGGACAAATTGGCGCATTTGTGGGTTTATTACTGGGATTCTTTGGATTATTACCAGCTTTACCCTTTGGTGGACCCTTGTTAGGAATTCTATTTGGACCACTTTTAGGAGCAATTGTAGGTGAGTTCCTTTACCAACGGCAATTATGGCCTGCGGTGAAAGCTGGTATAGGAATTACTGTGGGAACAGTTGTGGGGAATTTGATTCAAGGTGTCTTAGCTATCAGCGCAGTTATAGTATTTTTATTGACGACTTGGCCGCAGGTATATGGATGACAAAAAATTGAGTAGATTCAGATATCCTCATTTCAATCAAGGATTTACTGTTTCTACTCAATTCATTATTAATTTATTTTTGAGAATATTAAGCTACTATTGAAGCTTTTTTGCCTTTACGTAAAGCAAATACACCAGCTACACCTAAAGCGCTCAAACCTAAAACATTTGTAGGTTCAGGTACTGATGCTTGCAGAAGTACACCATCTTTAGATGTACCTGTGCTGCTGCCCAATTTCACTTTGAATGACTTGACATTGGTTAGGGACAATAATTGGATATTGTCATTAGGCCCAGCAGCAATATTTCCGTTAGCATATGCAACACCATTTACCTCTAAAACTGAGGTTCCCGGTTTTTCTGTGTCTAAGAAACTGAGCTTTAAGGTATCAAGGATGTTGTCAAATGTGAAAGTGAATATACCATACTCAAATTGACCGTCTTCAGGGAAAGTGCCATTTGTCTCTCTAGCTACGGGACGAAACCAGGTATCGTTATTAGAGTTATTTGTTCCTATGTCATTAGCATCGAAATTAATACTAAAGCCAAGATTGCCAGCACCCACACCGTTGTAGGTGTTAGCACCTGTTTTATCAACGAACAAATAACTTTTACCGTAAACACCACTTAATGTGTGACTTTTGACAGTGTAACCAGAGGGTGCTACACAAGTAGCAGTAAAACAAGTAAGGTTTGTTAGTTTAACTTCACCTTCGGTAGATGGAACGATGGAAGCAGCTTGAGCTTGGGATACAGTACCGATGATACTTAAACCGACAACTGATGCTGCAAATGTTGCTGCTAGGGAGTTAAATTTTCTCATGTCTTTATATTGCTATTGTTTTAAGTATTACAAGTTGAGGCTTTTATGTTTTTTTGCCTCTTTATCTTTACTACTACATTATAAACCGGATATTTACCTAAGTAAATATGACATGAGGATAATTTACAGAATCTTTAAAAAAGGAATACTGTTCTTCATGAAAACTTCATATTAGAAATATTTTGTTCCCCAGACCCGGTAAAGATAAATTAGTTAAACCCCTTGCTATACAACACATTCAGGTAAATTTAGAGTTCTTATTCCAATTTACCAGAAAATAGGGACACAGCCAGCCCGTATCCCTAAAATCTATTCGGTATTTACAGAACTTCTCGGACAATCAATTTCTTTATTTTGTGCAACTTTACATAGAATGGGGATTAAGCAACTTGCATATTAGTCCTGTACTTCAGAATATTTGCCAGGATCAGAAAGGTGAAATTAAGCTAACTGCAAGGATTTTTTAGCTTCATTGGCGATCGCTTCTACTTCGTCATTCACCAAAGTTGCTAAAATAGATTTAGCATCATCACTATTTAAACGAGTTAAAGCTTGCACCACTCTATAACGTACTTGCCAATCTGGATTAGTGCTGTATGGAACTAAGAGAGGAACTGCTTGTGGATCTCCTAACTCACCGAAAGAACTAATGGCCGCAGTTTGAATTAAGCCATTATCTGAAGCCAGTGCTTGTGTCAGTAATTCAAAACCGCGCGGATCTCCTAATTCTCCCAATGTCGCAATAATGCTAAACTGTACTAACCATTCTGGTGTTTCCTGGTAAAGCTGTTCTAAATCTTCAAAAGCATCATGTAATTTCAGCGCACCTAAACAGTCGGCTGCTGCGGATTGGACATCTGCTTCAGGATCATGAAGTAAGTCCCGTAATATCTTCAAAGATAATGGTAAATCCTGTGTTCCCAGGGTATCCATTTGACTCACCGCAGAATAACGCACACGCGCACTTTTATCACCAATGGCAATCTGTACCAATTCTAAACCAATTTGCGGCTCTAGTTCCCGAATTTGATTAACTGCACGCAAACGATCACCCAAATTTTCAGAACTAAGTAACTTTTTTATACTATCAGCAGAAACACTCATTTAATTATCCTAAATTTTGAAAATGGAAATTGGTGATTGGGAAATGGGAAATGGGAATTAATAAAACTTTTTTCCCTCATCTTCCCAGTCCCCAGTCCCTACTCAGCAGCCATACTGCGAATAATATCACCACGAGTCAGAATACCAATTACCTTACCCACACTGTCAAGTACGGGGAGACGGTGAACTTTATGATCTTGTATCAATTTTGCTGCTTCTCTCAATGGTTTATCGGGAGAAATAGTCAGGGGATTTTTACTCATAACTTCCCCTACGGTTTGTCCTAAAGCCTTATGTAAATCCCGTTCATAAGCACCAGGATTTTGTAAATAAATCACACTATCCAAAATCATGATATATGCAGGTGGAGTTACACCAGTTTCTTGCCACATCAAGTCTGTTTCTGAGATAATCCCTAATAATTTACCTGCGTCATCAATTACAGGTAAACCGCTAATTCGTTTTTCAGCTATAATTTGGATAGCTTCTTTTAAGGGAGTTTCCGGACGGACGAGGATAGGATCACTACTCATTACGTCAGCAACAGTTTTAGACATTTCTTTACTTACACCTTTTATAAAAGTCTTTTTAATTATTGTAGAAAATTATCGGTAACAAATAAATACAGTTAATAGATTGTTACTTTTCATCTTAAAAATAAACGTTGCTTTTCTCGAAAAAATATTTTTTAAGGTTGAAGATCATTCTGAATTATTTCTGGTTTTTAGATACCTGAATGTGGGTTTTAAATTTGCAACTCAAATCCTGGTAATACGTCTTCTCCAGAAAGTAATACGGGAATTTGAAGAATTTCCACAGGTTTTCCGAGTCGGTAAATTTCTACTTGTTTGTCTTGAGGATTAATTAACCAACCCAAACGCAAACCATTATCTATATATTCGGTGCATTTTTCTTGCAGGGTTTTCAATCTGTCTGTTTTTGATCTGAGTTCAATTATAAAATCAGGTGTAAGTGGGGGAAATTTTTCCCGTTCTTCAACAGTCAATACTTCCCAGCGTGCTAATTTTATCCAAGCAACATCAGGTGAACGTTTTGCACCATTGGGAAGTCGGAAAATGGTTGAAGAACTAAATACTATTCCTAATTTGGTTTGGTAATTCCAAGTACCTACTTTAAAAATTAAATCCGCTTCACTACGGCCGCTTTCTCCCCCTACTGGTGGCACAATAATTAATTCTCCTTGTGCATTTAGTTCTAAGCTGACATCTTTATTCGCCATACAGAGTTGGTAAAACTGTTCATCTGTCAGGTGAATAACTGGATCTAGGTTTAAGGTAACTGTATTCATTAACACTGAATTAGTACATTTGTTCTAATGAAATGATGTTTTCAAAAGTAGAAAATTTTTCTTAGTAAAATTAAAAATTTACTGAAGTGTTAGGTTATAATAACTAATGAAATGCTGTATAAACAGCAAATCCATCATCCAAGGTTGATGGATGATGTTAAAATTGAATATCAAATTACACAAGACAAAAGAAGGTATTTATGAACTATGTTTTTGTCCTGCTTTGTTTGGCTTTAATAGCTATTAGTTTTATAAGCCTAGCTTTTACAGCCAAATACACGGATTCAACGGCTAAAACTGTAGAATCTGTTGTTACTCAGTTAAAACTGAAGTAAATTCAAAATATACAGTTACACAATAATGTGATGTTTGTGCAAGAAACATCAGTATCATGTTGTTTGCTGTATCAAGAATAACCTTGCCGTGGGTGGACTGCTCTGATAGAGGTCTACCCTTTTTTTATCTTACTCTTATTATAATAGCAGACTTATTATATAAAAGTGAAATATTTTTTCTCGTTTTTCCTCGTTCCTAGTCTCTGACTAGGAATGCAGTTGATGAGGCTCTGCCTCAACTACCAGCACAAAATCGGGTAAAGTGGCTTGTATTCTGGGATTGGAGGCAGAGCCTCCTGGTAGGCATTCCCAGCCGGAGTCTGGGAACAAGCAGTATGTCTGTTTTAATTCCATTCTAAAACAAGTAAAATAACTAAAATAAAACATGGTTAAATATGTAAAATAGATGCTTTTGGTCAAATTTTAGTGGTTGTGCATATATAACTAAATAATGAGATTAGACTTATTTATACTCGCTTATAACTATCCTTCCCTCTAAGAGTCGCTGCAATTTGAATGATTTTGAATTTACAAAGGTAGGTAAATTATGCTTCAAGCCTTACCAAAAATAGTAACTTTTGCAGAATTTATAGAATGGCTACCTGATAGGGGACGCTATGAATTACATGATGGAGTAATTGTTGAAATGAATCCACCAGTAGGTTTTCATGAGGATATTATTTGTTTTTTAGCTGAGAGAATCACGGCTGAGTATTTACGGTTGAATTTACCTTATGGAATCCCAAAAACCACTTTTGTTAAAACACCAGGAAGCGAATCCAGCTATTTACCCGATGTGTTAGTAATCAATAGAAACATTCTAGCAACTGACCCAAACTGGAGAAAATCAGCAGTAATTTCTGAACCTGATTCTATTCCTTTAGTTATTGAAATTGTTAGTACAAATTGGCAAGATGATTATTATAAAAAGCTCGGAGATTACGAAAGATTAGGTATTCCTGAATATTGGATTGTGGATTATTTAGCACTGGGAAGTAAAAGGTTTATTGGTAGTCCTAAACAACCAACTATTTCTATTCATCAACTGATAGATGGAGAATACCAAGTTAGTCAATTTACAGGTAGTGAATTGATAGTATCATCAATTTTCCCAGAATTAAAGTTGACTGCGGAACAAATTTTTAAAGCCGGTAATATTAATTAAACTGTACATTTAGGTGGGCAATGCCCACCCTACTGTTTAATAATAACTGGCGGATTTGCGATAATGTACGGCTGTGACAGCATCTTGATTTAAGACTTTACCATCATCAACTGTGGCATAAACCAACCAATGATCACCAGCTTCCATGCGACTTTGGACAGAACATTCTAAATACGCTAAAGCACCATTGAGAATAATTCCGCCATTATTGGCTTCTTGAGTGTCTAAACCTGCAAATCTATCTTGTCCGGGGGCGTAAACTTTCATAAATTGCTTACGAATTTCCTTCCCTTCCGCCAAGATATTGACTACAAATTTATTACCACTGTAGGTCATAATTTCCATAGCCCGGTCTTTAGCTACCGCAATGGTTAAACCAGGAGGATTAAAACTGGCTTGTGTTACCCAAGAGGCTAACATTCCCGTTTTCACTTCACCTTGGGTTGCTGTAACCACACATATAGAACCAACAATCCGCCCTACTGCTTGTTCTACATTACTTGCAGGTTGTTTAGCGACAACTGATTTTTTCGCGGCGCGTTTCAATGCTTGGGCGAAATCAGTGCCGGCTTCTTCGCAGGTTTGTAAGGTAACTTCATTGGGTTTGAATTTAACGCGAATGGTGTCAAAACCAAATCTGTATCCTGCGTCTTTGAGTTTGCTTTCAATTAAATCAACAGCTTCTCCACTCCAACCAAAAGAACCAAATACACCAGCTAATTTATTGTTAGTCGCAGTAGAGAGGACAATTCCTAAAGCTGTTTGCACTGGGGTGGGTGCGTGTCCACCTAAAGTGGGAGAACCTATGACGAAACCGGCGGATTTTTCAATAGCGGCTTTGATTTCTTCAGGTTCAGTAAATTCGCAGTTAATCGCCTCGACACTGACACCGGCTTTTGTAATGCCGCGAGCGATCGCCTGTGCTAAAGTTGCAGTATTGCCATAGGCAGAAGCGTAAATTAAAGCCACTGTCATATCAGCGGAAGTTTGCTGTTTAGTCCATTCCCGATAGCCTTTGGTAATATCAATTAAACCATAGCGCACCATTGGCCCATGACCAGTCGCGTACATTCGCACCGGCAAATCTGCCAATTTGTCTAAAGCTGTTTCGATTTGTTTGGCGTGGGGTGCCATTAAACAGTCAAAATAATAGCGTCTATCTTCGTTAAAGACTTCCCAACCTTCATCAAAAACCTGATCTGAGCAAATATGCGCTCCAAATAATTTATCAGAAAACAAAATTTCTGTTTGTGGGTCCCAGGTACAAAGTTCGTCAGCGTAACGGGGGTTAGGTGTGGGAATAAATTGTAAATGATGTCCTTTGCCTAAGTCTAGGGTATCTTCCCCCCGCATAATCAGAATTGGTAAATCTTCTTTTTCCAATGCAGCGCGTAAATTTATCGCCCCTGGGTTGGAACAAACAAAGGTAATTTGGGGGGCAATTTCCAGTAATGCTTTTAATGTTGCGGCGCGGTTGGGGTTAATATGACCCAGGATTACATAATCGAGAGTTTTGACATCAAACCGCTGTTGTAAGGCTGCGAGGTAAATTTCGGTAAAAGTTTCGCCAGGGGGGTCAACAAGGGCATTTTTATCGCCTTGGATGAGATAAGAGTTAGCCGTTGTTCCCTTGGCTAAAGCATATTCAATTTCAAATCTTAATCTTGCCCAACTGCGCGATCGCAATACGATGGTATCTGTACCAATGGGCAATATTTGTACGTCACGGGGTTTAGTTTTCATGTATGTAGTCTCACGCAAAGGCGCAAAGGCGCAAAGAATCAAGGTCTAATTTGAATTGTTTAATAATGGTTTCCTACTTTGCGGTGGTGTACTGCGGTCATGGCATCGGGATTGGATACTCTACCGGCGTAGGCTGTGCTGTATACTGCCCAATGATCGCCACAATCCATGCGGCTGACGACTTCACATTCTATGTATGCTAGGGCATCTGTGAGAATGGGTGCGCCATTTTCAGCAGCTTGGGTTCGGACTCCTTCAAAACGATCTGCACCAGGGGCAAATCTTTTTAAGAAGTGTTTCATTAATGGTTGATAGTTGCCTTCTTCGAGTACGTTAAGAACGAAGCGATCGCCTACTTGCATGAGTGATTCTATCGCCCGATCTTTAGCGACTGCGATGGAAAAGCCCAAGGGTTTAAAGCTGGCTTGACTTACCCAGGAGGCTAACATGGCGCTGGATACGTCGGATTTTTTGGCTGTGATGATATATAAACCACCGCTAATTCTTCCCAAAGCTTTATCTAAGTCAGCCGCAAGGGATTTCATGGCTTTGATACTTTTGTCTCTTGTCAGCCATTGTCCTAAGTCTGTACCAGCTTCTTCACACTTTTTGTAGATGTTGGCTGTGGGTGTTTCCCGAATTTCCAGGACGGGGAAAGCGACATTTAAGCCTAAAGCCCGGAATTTATTTAACAACGGATAGGTGGGTTCATCATCTCCTCCACCGGTTTCAAAAATGCCAATTGCTTGTTTTTCTTTGGCAGAACCTAAAACGGTGCTAAGTGCAGCTTGAATGTTAGGATTGCTTGATGCTGGAGGCATTCCTACAACCAAACCGGTACAACGTCCTACTAATTCGCGCAATTCTTGTAATTCGCTGACGCTGGCTAAATCTACTATTTCGACAGCAAGACCGGTTTTTGTAATCCCATTAGCAATAGACTGGGCAATGCGATCGCCAAAACCGTACTCGGAGACGTAAAATATGCCTACAGGGGTTTCCGCTTTGGTTTGTCCTTGACTCCAATTCCGATAGCGTTCTGTTAATTCTTCAACATTATGATATAACAATGGTCCATGTCCGGTGGCAATCATGCGAATGGTTTTCAATTGTTCCATGCGTTTCATTGCAGACAGCACAGAACGGGCATTTGGTTCCATTAAACATTCGTAGTAATATTGGAAATCGGCTTCTATTGCTGCTAAATCGTCATCAAAGGTACTTTCTGAGCAGTAATGTAAGCCAAAGGCATCGCAGGTATAGAGAATTTGGGTTTTGTGGTCAAAGCTGAAAATGGTATCCGGCCAGTGTAAATTAGGAGCAATGACAAATTCAAATTCATGGCCATTTCCTAAATCTAAGCGATCGCCATTTTTGACAATTTTGCGGTTAAATGGTTGATGTACCATGTCTTCCAAAAACTGAATTGCCACTTTTGACGCAACTACAGTAATATTAGGAGCGAGTTGCAACAGGTCTTTTACTAAACCGCTGTGATCTGGTTCAGTGTGACTAACAATTAAATAATCAATATCTTGGGGATTAATTAAACCCGTGAGAGTATCAAAATAAAGTTGGCGGAATTTTTCATGGGAAGTATCAACTAGGGCGATTTTTTCCCCCCGAATCAGAAAAGAGTTGTAGGTTGTACCATTTTGTAAGCCAAATTCAATATCAAAGCGATCGCGGTCCCAATCTAATGACCGAATTGCGGTAGTATCTTCACTAATCTCTACAGTATTTATAGTTAGACGCTTTTCTAGTTTATCGGTGAGCAATACCATAACGCCCCTCTTGAATAAATTGAGTATTTATGCCTTTCTCTTATTGTGGCACGGGTTGAATATTAATTTTTATTAAAAAACATATACCTCAGTTAAGAAAATCAAAACTGTGAATAATTATCCCTCCTCAAAAGACCAACATCATCTTTCTATAGCCCTAATGGTCGGTAATTCCCGTCTCCATTGGGCATTATTCATAGATAAAACCCTATACTCAACTGGGGACACATTTCATCTATCTGCATCTATTATCCAACAATTAGCTCAATATCCAACTTTAGATAATTGGCTGACAGCTATTTCTTTACCTAGCAATCTTCCCATTATCCCAGATTATCCTATTCCTCTGATTCTCGCTTCTGTTGTTCCCTGTCAAACCGCACTGTGGCAAATTTACCCCCATCTGCGCCTGATTACCTTGGAAGATGTACCATTAGGGGGAATGTATCCCACACTAGGAATTGATAGGGCTTTGGCTGTATGGGGTGCGGGAAAACTATTGGGATTTCCCACATTAGTAATTGATGCCGGTACAGCGTTGACTTTTACAGGTGCAGACAATCATCAATGCTTGGTTGGTGGGGCAATTTTACCAGGTTTGGGGTTACAATTTGCCAGTTTAGGACAAAAAACCGGACAATTACCATTATTAGAAACTGGTTTAATGACATCTTTACCGCCACGTTTTGCCATGAATACATCAGACGCAATTCAAAGTGGAGTAATTTACATTTTATTAAGTGGGATAAAGGATTTTATTGAGGCTTGGTGGCAGTTATTTCCTGATAGTCAGATTGTGATGACTGGTGGTGATAGTAATTTATTGAAAAACTATCTTTATCAACAATTTCCAGATATAGCAAACCGATTAATTGTGGAAAATAAATTGATATTTCAGGGAATTAAAGATATAGTAATTAGGTAGTTGGGTAAAAGAGAGTTATAGAATATAATTGTGGGCAAGCGTCGTCATATAGCAAGGGTTTTGGACATCTAACAGTGATATTTAATCACAAGGGGAGCGGTAGAATCATAAATATTAAATGCCAAGTTTATCAAATAAAATCTTATTACGCAATTTTGCATCTTTGATAACTTTATCAAATGATAAAACTTCAATATAAGCATTTGTATTTTTATTAAAGTTAAAATATCCATCTTGATCAGGAGTTATAATGTAACCAAAAGTATTTTCTAAAATATCTCTGACATTACTTGTTAAATCGCAAATAACATAGACATAAAAAGGTGTTGTTGGAGTCACACGAATTAATCTGCCATTTCTGTCTTCTAAATTATTAGCCCTTATTTTAGAAATATAAGAAGAGACCTGAGATATAGGATTTTCATCTTCTTTATCATAATCTTTTCTCATAGGTCTTTTAAATTCTACTATTGTTATAGAAGAATAAGGAGTGTTTTGAGTATCAACAAGAAGAATGGGATTATTAAAAATAATAATATCTGGTCTGCTTGAGCTATCAACTCTAAGAGGATCTGGTAATTTATTTAAAGGAATATCAGATGACAAATGATAATGATAAGATAATCTTTCATCTATAATCCAAAGATTTTGTTTTTGAAAAGAATTTATATCATCTGAGGTAGCTCTCATAGGAAATATAATTTCATGAATTTCACTCTCCAAAGAATATCTATTTTCATCATTACGCTCAAGATGCTTAGTGAATAATTCAATTATAATTTTTCTATGAACAACATATTCAGCAAGTTTATTAATGCCAAAATCATTATATTTTTCTAAAAATTTATGATACTCTTGACGATATATTGGAAATTTATCAAAATTTTCTATAGGCTCACTTAGTATTTCTTCAGATTGTTGTTTTAAAGATAATTCAAGGCGTGATTTAATCTTATACAATTCAGTATCTAATTTTTCAGATGATAAACCTGGTTTAATCGAAGCCAAGTCTTCTTTAGCATATTTCAGTAATGGACGATACTGAATAGCTTCATGCACAATATATTTTTGAATTTCTTGAAGTTTATTTTCCTGAATTTTCTCTAAATAAGGTGATAACTCTTGAGACAACAAAGTCACTAATTTTTCACGAATTTCTTGATAAGAAATTAAACCTAATTGTTCTGATAAACCTTCGTGAACCTCAATAATGTTATTAAATCCCAATCTTTCTTGATTTACATTTTCATCAAAAAATTTACTAGAAACAAAAGCTAAATAAACAAATTTCTTACCATTTTCATAATCTTCTATCTTACTATTTTCTAATAAATTTGGAATCAATTTGTGTAATTGGTGTGAAATTACAGTGCGATGATTAGCACAATAATAAAGAGTATGTTTTAAATCGGAAGAATTATAATATTTAATTCCTGTTACAGTAAATTCATTATTTTTAATATTTATAGAATAACTATTAGAAAAAGCTTCTAAATACTTGAAAAAATAATCATTTATATCAAAGTTATTATTTCCATCAATTACATTAATTCTAGGAGCTTTACCTAAAACAAAATAAGATATGCAATGCTCTAAAATCCTTCTTCCGATAGTTTCAACTTTTTGTGGAAAATTATCTCTATAAGGAGGTAAAAAATTTAAAAAATCAATCTTCGTAAAATTTTGACAATCTTCATCAGATAAAGAAATACAGGAAATTTGTTTAACACCGTTATGTTGAAAATTAAATTCTAAGTTTCGTTTATAAAAGCCATTTTTGGAAAAAATGCTTTCAATATGAATGTCTGCAAAAGCTTTAAGCCAAAGAAATCTACCAATACCCTTTGAGCCTCTTGATTTCTTGTATAAACTGTCAGAAGTAGAAAAAGATTGAAAATTATCAGAATTAAATCCTATGCCATTATCAATAACAGACAATCCTACTACTTTAGCAAAATTTCCATGATCAATAAGCCCTGATTGATAATCTTCTCGTATAAGAGTAATGTCAATAAATCCATTGCTAATTTTTCTATCTTCAATAGCATGAATAGAATTAATAACTGCTTCAAACAAAGGAAACAAAGATTTGCTTTCTGGTAAAGGAATGTTATTGACTCTTCCTTCTAAACTGATATCCATAATTTAAACAGTATTTTTCAATCCGAAGAAACAACAACATTCTATCATACATATAAATAGAAATACTACTTTATGATAGAACTGCTATTAAAGTATTATCCTGAAATTTTAATTAACAAACCAAACTTCGCTATCACAGAAGCTGATGACCTAAGTAACACACGAAAACACTACATATTTTACTTCACTTACAATTCCAGTGTGTCCCTCTTTTATAGCACGTTCAATATAGGTTACGTTAATGATTCCTTCAATGCCAGTGATATATTAGGATTTTGAGTATATAAATCCTAATGTATCAACTTACTTGCTAACTCTTGATAAATAACATCTAACCACACAGGAATCACAGTTTTACCTTCATCCAAAGAGGCGATAGCGAAGCGCTCCGCAGGAATCGCTCTTACCCTATTAAATTATACTAAAGAAGGTATGATCAAAACTACTCTTTACTGTAGCTTAGTAGCCACTGAATCTACCCGTTAACAGTTGTTATATTACTTAAAGCCGATGATGAGATTTGAACTCACGACCTACTGATTACGAATCAGTTGCTCTACCCCTGAGCCACATCGGCAGTATACAGTCAAATATCATAACATAATTTATTGATGATGGAACAAAATTCTCCAAAAAATCTCAAACCCCAACAATATGAACGCCTCAAAGCCGAAGTAGCCGCACCCTATCGGGGTTTACGGCAATTTATTTATATCAGCGTCGGTGCTTCTGGTTTTATTGGTGCATTCGTCTTCTTTTTTCAACTCCTAGCAGGACGCGATATTGAACAAGCAGCGCCCAATTTCGCAATCCAACTAGGAGTAATTGGGTTAATGGTGTTTCTCTGGAAATGGGAAAACAGAAAGAACAAGTGAGAGGCAAAAGGCAAGAGGAAATATTCTCCCCTAAACCCCTACCTACTTACCAGTTACCAGATATGGAGAATTAATTGCTTGAGCGCGGCCAGCATTAACCAAGGCTTGATAGATAAATGCAGCAATTTCGGCTCTAGTTGCTGGACGCACAGGAGCGAGTTGTTGAACAGTAGGATAGTTAATGACTAATTGCCGTGAAGTTGCGGCAGCCACTGGACCAAGTGCATAATCAGGAATTTGACCAGCATCAGTATAAAAATTGATCACAGTCTGAGTATTTGCAGTTAAACCCAAACCATTAGCCAAAGCAACTAAAGCTTGAACTCTAGGAATTTGTTGCTCTGGTTTAAAAGTTAAATCAGGATAACCAGATAGGAAGGGACTGCTAGAAGCAATTTGAATGGCGCTATAAGCCCAATAATTGCTTTTCACATCTTTAAAAGTAATCGCTGTGCGTGTTGCAGAGGGCTTGAAAGCCTTATTGATAATGGCAGCAAATTGAGCGCGAGTTACAGGTTCATTGGGCTTAAAACTGCCGTCGGGGAACCCAGCAATAATATTTTGAGAAGCTAAGGCTTGAATGTAAGCTTTTGCCCAGTAACCTTCTTGTACATCATTAAACTGCCCAGTAGCAACGGTAGCAGCTACAAAATCTACAGCCCCAAAAATAAGCTTCTGATTGATATCGTTACCAACAGCTAAAATTCTATTAGTTTTGGTAGCATTATTCAAATCATAGCGAGCATTATCGCGGATAAGATTGCCACCAGGACTTTCATTAGTACCAAGGTCAGGGAGAGCATTAACTGTGACAACTACACCATCTCGTTTATTACTGCGAATGGCATTTTTACGGAGTATGGGTTTTGCACTTTCTGATATAAACAGACCATCGGTGTTTTGAGTAATGTTATTAGACTCTAACAAAGGTGTGGAATCACCACCAATCGCTAGGCCAAAACCAGTATCCTGAAATAAGTTGCCACGAACCGAACCTTGGGCAGACTTAGCAATAGAAATCCCGTTGCCCTTGTTTTTCAAAAAGACGTTATTTTCAATTTGGGGATTTCCTGTACCTGTAACAAAAATTCCTTCTCTGGCACTGTTAATAAAGCTACTATTTTTGATCACAGGATTACTGGATTCTACCCATACAGCCGTTCCCCGTGAATTCGGGTTGGTAAAAGTTAAACCTGTAATAATAGTGCTATCGTTTGCTAACAGTGTAATATCCTGTCTGGCAAAGGTGCGACTGGTGTAATAACCACCACCGATAATTAAAGTTCCTTCACCTTTGTTAGATTCATTACCTTGAAGTGTCACACCTGAGTTGAGGACGAGGGGGAATGTTTCACCGCTATCTTTGCTATAGCTACCAGGAGCAACCTGAATTACTGTCCCTGGTTGAGCTTTAGAAAGGGCAAAGGTAATGGTTTTATAGGGTGCGGCTGTAGTTCCAGCACCGGGGGTATCTTGTCCTGTGGCTGAATTAACGTAAATGACAGTAGCACTCGCTGGAGCTTGGGCTGTTAATGTTGGGGTAGCACCAGCGTTAACTTGACTAGGTATGAGAGTAGAACTACCAGCAATTATTAAGAAAGCTGTCAGGCTGGTTTGCAAGGATAAACGAGAAATGTGAAAACCCTGATTTTTCATTTTTTTTACTGAATTATGTGTTTAATTATCTTACTTTCACAAAAGTCGCAGGCAACAGATGCCTATCTGTAAAACCTATGACAAACTATAACGGATGATTAGCACTTATTTTGCTAAAAAGCCAATTAAAAAAATTAGGTAACTTAACAGTTCAGTGATTTTTAGCTTCCTTCTTGATTCTTCCTGACTCGGAAACTTTTATGGCTTAGGCCACACTACGCTATCAGCAAACCCCTTTGATTAGTGGTAGTCTCAAGGTAAAAGTAGTCCCCTGTTCAAGACCAGGACTATCAGCTTGAATAGTCCCACCATGCAGTTCTACTAAATTGCGAACCATTGCTAATCCCAAACCTAACCCGCCAAATTCTCTGCTATTTGAGCTATCTTCTTGACGGAAGTAATCAAATATGTAGGGTAAAAATTCTGGGCTGATACCTTTGCCTGTATCACTGACTGTGATTTGAGCATGAAAGTCAACACGCTCTAGCCTGACTTCTATTTGCCCACCATGAGGTGTAAATTTGACAGCATTGGATAATAGATTCCAAACAATTTTTTGCAACCGGGTTGCATCACCATGAACTAGGCCAGTATTTGTTTGAATAATAGTTTGAATCTGAATTTTTCTATTTTGGGCTGCTAAATATAGCCTTTCTTCCACTGCTGAAATTATAGTAGCTAGATTAACTGGAGAAATATTCAAAATGTCTTCACCCTTGAGCATACTGGACATATCCAGCAAATTATCTATTAAGTCAACCTGTAATTTAGCATTGCGCTCAATAATGATCCCAGCTTTAGCCATTTCTTCTGGTTGTAATCTCTCTTGTTTCAATAAACTAGCCCAACCGATTATGGGGCTAAGGGGTGTCCGCAATTCGTGGGATACAACCGCCAAAAAGTTATCTTTGATCCGGTTAGCGGTTTCTGCTTGTTTTCGCGCCGCTTGTTCTTGTTGGAACAGATAATCCCGTTCTTTAATTGCAGCTTGCTGTTTGGTGATGTCATTGGAGCAGCCAACTATATGAGTAATGTTGCTATGCTTATCCCGGATGACCGAAAGCCGCAAGTTGATATAAACAATATCTCCTGATTTCGAGCGACAGGTAGCCACCTCTACCTCATGGCGACCCTTTGCCAATAGGGTTGGCATGATGTTTGTTTGGAGTTCAAGTGGATCGACAAAGAGAATACTAACACTCTGGCCAATCATTTCTGCCGCAGTGTAGCCATAATATTTCTCTGCACTCGGATTCCAACTTTGAATAATGCCATTGATATCTTTAGTGATGACAACATCGTGAATTTCTTCGAGGATCTGAGATTGGAATTTTAAAATGGCTTCTGCTTGCTTCCGTTTAGCTTCATTACGCTTTGCTTGAGTAATATCCCGTCCCTCTGGAATCAGCATCACTACTTCACCGACATCATTTCTGAGGGGTCGGATTGAGAAATCTATGGTGAGAATTTGATTATTTGCTCCCTGCACTTCTACTTCGTAGGAAATAAATTCACCTTGGGCAGCACGAGCGATCGCTTGCTTTAACTGATCCTGAGTTGCCTGGGAAATTTGCCAACAATAAACTTCCCAGATAGGTGTGTTGACCAAATCTGCCATTTCCAACCCAGTAAATTCCAAAGATGCTTGATTGAGTTCCAATACCATCCCTTCTAGGTCAAGTAGCCCTGTAAAGTGAAATCTTTGGTTGAAGATGGCACGATATTTACTTTCACTGGCTGCTAGTTCCTCTGTCCGTTTCTGTACCTTTTTCTCTAGTGAAGCATTGAGGTTTTGCAGATTTTCATAGAGTTCTCCTTGCTGAATAGCAATAGCAAGTTGTATAGAAAGTTTTTGCAGTAAATCGAGTTCTTGGGTCTGCCACTGCCGAGTTGTGCTGCATTGGTGAACAATAAGTAAGCCCCAAAGGATATGAAAAGAAGATTTAGAAACGCGCTGATCTTGCAAACAGCTAACTGGAAAATCATCCTCTGCTGCCGGTGGCTGATACTTAAGCAAGATCGGCATGACAATACTAGATTTAACTTGAAATTGCTCTAATAAGTTGATATAGCACGGTGTTAATCCAGCATCATAAATATCAGAAATTGCCCGAATTTTGCCGCCATAATAGGCAGTTTCCTGAGTTTCCCGAAAGCAATTTTCCTGAATTTGATTATTGAGGCAAGCTGTCCATTCAGGTAAAACGGACTCAGCGACTATTTTGCCATTCATCTCAGGGTCAAACTGGTATATGATCACCCGATCAGCTTTGAGAAATTCCCGCACCCCTTGCACCGCTGTTGGCAATATATCCTCTAAACGAATGAACTGATGAATGCGGAGGGCAATCTCTGCCAATAACTGTTGTTGCTGCCCCTGCATCTGCATATTCTGGATCATGCGGGTTTTCTCTAGCACCGTGCAAATGGCGCGGCACAGTCCTTCAGGCGTGATTTTGTTCTTAACAATGTAATCCTGAACACCGCTTTTCATTGCTTGCACAGCAATCTCTTCGTCTCCCGTCCCTGTTAGAAAAATTACTGGAATTTGCATCCTACCAAATTGCAACTGCAACAGGTTGATAAATTCCAACCCATTCATATCTTGTAGTTGATAGTCTAGAAGTATTAAGTCTGGCTGATTTTGAGCTATTTGCTTTAATGCCTCTAATCCTGATTTAGCCTCAGTGATATGATATGTAGCCATACTATCTTGACTGAGAAAGCGGCTATATAATAACCAATCTACTGGGGAATCTTCGACAAACAGGATTTCGTAATGGGCAATTACCATAGTTTATTTGAAAGCTTGATTCATAAGATCTCGCGGTAAGTGGGAAACTCAGCCACAAAGCGTGCTGAGAGGGAAGCGACACGGGCGGTTTTAACCGCATTGAATCTTTTTCATTACCGCCTTGGAGTTGGGAAATTCGGGGTACTCTTGTGATGTACTTTCAACGGGACAATTACCGATTCAAATTTCTCAACTCTGTACGCATAATGTTTTGCTCCAAAGAGCCTCCCATTTCTGGGGTAATGTTAGCTTAGACCAGTTATTAGAGCTTGTTAGGCTTGCAACACTGTTCCAGTGACCTTAGAACTGTTTAATCACAAGCGACAGAGCCAGGAACTAGCTACGCATTCGCTGGGTGTCGTGACTCAAATAACGGCTACCCTTTGACTCCCTTCGACTTCGCTCAGGGCAAGTTGCTCAGGGTGGTCTGGTCAGCACGGCTTGCTTGATTACTCTTGCAAGCCCAGTCCTTTTAAGGCTGGGTTACTGACGTCACAAGGTAAGAGTAGCATTTCACCCAAAACCCAAGTCAAATTCTACCAGACTATCAATTCATATTACAGCAGTCACACACTCATATATATATATATATATATATGAGTGCAGATACCAAAAAGATGCGCTTGCAAAAATATTGTATCAGCAGTTGTTGAGAATCATCGTGCATTTATCCACCGATAATTAAACTTCAACCTCCAAAACGCACACCAAAAAACCCCACTTATCAGCCGCTTCTTCAATAATTTTCGTCGTTGGTTTACCTGCACCATGTCCCGCTTTTGTTTCAATTCTAATTAATACAGGTGCATCACCATTATGGGCTGCTTGTAAAGCCGCAGCAAATTTAAAACTATGGGCAGGAACTACACGATCATCATGATCTGCGGTAATAATTAAAGTTGCTGGATAAGCTGTTCCCGGCTTCAAATTATGCAAAGGTGAATAAGCATACAAATTGGCAAATTCGGCGGCATTTTCTGAAGAACCATATTCAGCCACCCAAGCCCAGCCAATGGTAAATTTATGGAAACGCAACATATCCATAACACCGACTGCGGGTAAGGCTGCACCAAATAAATCAGGGCGTTGTGTCATACAAGTACCCACCAATAAACCGCCGTTACTACCTCCACCAATGGCTAGTTTTTCAGGTTTAGTGTAATTATGAGAAATTAACCATTCAGCCGCAGTAATAAAATCATCAAAAACATTTTGCTTTTGCAATTTCATTCCGGCTTGATGCCATTCTTCCCCATATTCACCACCACCGCGCAAATTAGGAACAGCATAAACTCCCCCCATTTCTAGCCAGATTAAAAGACTAACGGAAAAACTTGGGGTTAAGGAAATATTAAACCCACCATATCCATAGAGATAAGTGGGATTATTGCCATCTAATTTAATCCCTTTTTTGTGGGTAATAAACATTGGCACTTTCGTTCCGTCTTTACTTTCATAAAAAACCTGTTTTGTCTCATATTCATCAGCATTAAAATCTACTTTTGGCTGACGGAAAATTTCACTTTTACCCGTTTTCATATCGTAACGGTAAATAGTTCCGGGTGTGGTAAAACTGGTAAAATTATAAAATGTTTCTGTATCATGCCGTTTACCACCAAATCCACCGGCTGAACCAATTCCAGGTAATTCTACTTCTCTAATAAAATTACCTTTGAGATCAAATATCTTAATTTGGCTATGGGCATCTTGCAGATAATCAGCGACAAATTGATTATTCAAAATACCAGCACTTTCTAATGTTTCTACAGCTTGGGGAATAATTTCTTGCCAATTTTCTGAAGTTGGTTTTTTAGTATCAATGGCAATAACTCTGCCTTTTGGGGCATTTAAATCTGTGCGAAAGTAGAAAACACTATCATCATTATCAATAAAGCTATAATCCGCTTCAAATTTGTTAATTAGTTCGATAACTTCAGCCTGGGGATTTGTTAAATCTTTGTAGAAAACCAAATTTTTGGAGTCAGTTCCTAGCCAGATTGAAATTATCAAATATTTGCCATCTTCGGTGACACTACCACCAAACCCCCATTCTTTTTCATCAGGACGATGATAAATTAAAATGTCTGCTGATTGCTGTGTACCAAGTTTGTGATAATAAAGCTTTTGGTAATAATTAACATCTGTCTTGGAAAATTGCTCCTCTTGGGGAAACCCCAAGACCGCATTTTCCGCTTCTAATTTAGTTTTTTCATTGGGTTCATCATAACGACTGTAGAAAAAACCTTGATGATCATGAGTCCAAGCAGCACCGGAAAATTTAATCCATTGTAAATGATCTTCTAAATCTTCACCTGTGGTAATATCTCTAATTTTCCATTCTTGCCAATCTGAACCAGAACTAGATAAACCGTAAGCTAAAAGTTGACCATTTTCACTGATAGAAATTCCAGAAAGGGCAACTGTACCATCTTCTGAAAGTTGATTAGGGTCAAGTAATACTCTTGGTTCTGCTTCTAGGTTTGGGAGAGTATAAAGAACACTTTGATTTTGCAATCCATCATTTTTGAAATAAAAGTAACTTTCACCTTCTTTAAAGGGAGTTCCATATTTTTCATAATCCCAAAGTTTGGTCAACCGCTGCTTGATTTTTTCCCTAGCAGAAATTTCATTTAAGTAGCTAAAGGTAACTTGATTTTGTGCCTCTACCCAAGCTTTTGTTTCTTCTGTATCCGGGTCTTCTAAGGCGCGGTAAGGGTCTGTAACCGCAGTTCCGTGATAATTATCTATTTGATCACTTTTGCTAACGGTGGGATAGGTCAGAGGTTGTTTAGAGTTAGACATAAATTGAGGATAAATAAACTGTTAGAGACTTCCAAATGAAAAAATATCCCAAAATTTCTTCTGGTGCAGGCATCTTGCCTGCTAATAATACAAGGACGGGCAGGATGCCCATCCCACAAGATGAGATAGCGTTCGCGGAGCGTCCCGGAGGGAACTAGCGCTGCTGCAAGCAGTTCATCTTTTTTGTGGAGTTCTGTTATATCTATCCTACCTATGATCTGATTCAAGCTAGTTGAGTTATTCCATTTCACTAAAAGTATCTTTGAGAACAGAACGCGCTGCTAAATGATTACGAGTAGAAGTAAGAATTTCCGCTTCTCGTTCTAAACGAGCCAGTGTATCCTGTATTTCTAATAATGCTTGTTGTTCGGGAGCGACACCATAGAGATTACTAGCTATCCAATAAGATAATTCTGTGGGTAAATCTGGTAAATCTTCTGGTAGTTCAATCTCTTGTTCTGTTAATTTGGCTGAGAGACGCACAACATCCCGCAATAGTTGTTCTACCTCAGTAGCTAAAGGACGTAAGTCTGTAGCTGGTGGTTGGTCTTCAATCCATTCTACCAAACCGACACGATAGGGCTTTTCACGGACATATTCTAAAACCCGAAACCTTTGCTGTCCTAAAGCTAATAGCTTGATTCTGTCATCAGGTAGGCGTTGATAATGAAGAATTTCCGCGCAACAACCCACGTTAGCTATTGTCCCTTTTGTGGGATCAATCATCAATACCCCAAATCGGCGATCGCTCTCCAAAATCGTATTCATCATGATTCTGTAGCGAAATTCAAAGATATGTAGGGGTAATGGTCTAGTAGGAAATAGAACCACTTCTGGTAATGGGAATAGAGGTAGTTCACGCACTGCAATTTTAGAAGAAGATGTCATTGTTAGTATTGTTAGTTAAGTATAAATTCTAGTCTTAAAATATTATATTTTTCCGTACTTTATTTATATTTTATCATGATGTTTTATGGCTAATAAAAAGCCCTGAGATAAATTTTCTCAGAGCTTCCTAAATGTCAGTTGTCAGTTGTTCGTTGTCAGTTGTTTTTCCTTCACCACTGACCACTGACCACTGACCAATGACAAATTTACAATTTGACTTCAATATCTACACCAGAAGGCAAATCTAGCTTCATGAGTGCATCAATAGTTTTAGAAGAAGGCTGGTAAATATCAATAATCCGGCGATGGGTGCGGGTTTCAAAGTGTTCGCGGGAGTCTTTATCTACGTGAGGCGATCGCAGTACGCAATATATCTTGCGTTTTGTGGGTAAAGGAATTGGTCCGATAGCTGTAGCGTTGGTACGGTTAGCTGTTTCAACAATCTTCTCGCAAGATGTATCTAATAAACGGCGGTCAAATGCCTTTAAACGAATTCTAATCTTCTGCTGCTGTAGAGTTGCCATTTTTAGTTTTCCAGGTTCGGTAAATTTTAGACTTTAGATTTTAGATTTTTAGATGTTAAATTTCATCGCAAATCTGAAATTTAAAATTGTTTATGGGAATAGAAAGGAGCAGAGATTATATAATTCATCTCTACTCCTTTTGAATAAGAGCAAAAAGGTGAGTGTTATTTCAAGATTTTAGCGACAACGCCAGCACCAATAGTCCGGCCACCTTCACGAATAGCGAAGCGCATACCTTGTTCAATAGCGATCTCATTGATCAATTCTACTGTTACCTTGATGTTATCGCCAGGCATAACCATTTCCACATCTGTACCTTCCCTATCGGTAAAGGCTTTGATTGTTCCAGTTACATCAGTTGTCCGCACATAGAACTGAGGGCGATAACCTGCGAAAAATGGTGTTTTCCGACCACCTTCTTTCTCAGTTAAAACGTAAACTTCACCTTCAAACTGAGTGTGAGGTTTAATTGTACCAGGTTTGGCAATTACCATACCCCGCTCAATGTCTTCTTTTTTGAGACCACGTAGTAGTACACCAGCGTTATCTCCAGCCATACCTTGATCAAGGCTCTTTTTGAACATTTCAATCCCAGTGACTGCGGTAGTCTTGGTATCTCTGATGCCAATTAGCTCAACTGTATCGCCAACCTTAACGATACCGCGTTCGATTCGTCCAGTAGCAACTGTACCACGACCTGTAATGGTGAACACATCTTCCACAGCCATCAAGAATGGTTTGTCTACATCTCTCTCAGGAGTAGGAATAGAAGCATCTACAGCATCCATCAACTCATAGATTTTGTCTACCCACTCATTTTCACCACGCTGAGTTTTGGGATTAGCGGTCATAGCTTCAAGAGCCTTCAGACCGGAACCTTTGATAATGGGAATATTATCACCATCGAAATCATAATCGGTGAGGAGTTCCCGCAGTTCCATTTCCACCAATTCCATCAACTCATCGTCATCCATCATGTCTTGTTTGTTCAAGAACACGACCAGACTAGGAACACCTACTTGTTTTGCCAAGAGGATGTGTTCACGGGTTTGGGGCATAGGACCATCTGTAGCTGCAACTACGAGGATACCTCCATCCATTTGCGCCGCACCAGTGATCATGTTTTTCACATAGTCAGCGTGTCCAGGACAATCTACGTGAGCATAGTGACGAGCAGTGGTTTCATACTCAACGTGAGCGGTGTTAATTGTAATACCCCGTGCCTTTTCTTCAGGGGCATTATCAATTTGGTCGTAACCCTTACCTACTGCTTGACCATTAGCGGCCAAGGTCATGGTAATAGCTGCTGTTAAAGTAGTTTTGCCGTGGTCAACGTGGCCAACAGTACCGATATTAACGTGAGGTTTCGTTCTTTCAAACTTTGCGCGTGCCATGAATAATCTTTTCCTTTTTTAATTAAGCGTTCCCTTTACTTTTTGAGATGATTCCCTCAGCCACGCTGCGAGGCACCTCTTCGTAGGTACTAAACTCCATTGTAAAGATACCTCGACCCTGGGTTTTCGACCGGATATCAGTAGCATAACCAAACATGGTTGCCAGTGGAACTTTCGATACTACCTTCGCCAACCCATTATCAGTGCTTTGGCTTTCAATCTGTCCTCTGCGGGAGATTAAATCACCAATCACGTTCCCGATATAATCTTCGGGGACTTCAACTTCAACTTTCATCATAGGCTCTAAGATGACAGGAGAGGCTTTTGATGCCGCTTCTTTCATCGCCATAGAACCGGCAATTTTGAAAGCCATTTCTGAAGAGTCTACGTCGTGGTAAGAACCATGTACCAAGGTGGCTTTGACATCAATGAGCGGATATCCAGCTAAAATACCGGATTCACAACATTCTTTCATTCCCTGTTCCGCAGGTCCGACGTACTCTTTCGGTACAATCCCACCGACAATTTTGGAAACAAAGACAAAACCTGTGCCTGGTTCGCCTGGCTCTAGGTTGATCACTACGTGACCGTACTGACCCTTACCACCACTTTGGCGGATAAATTTACCATCAATTTTTTCGACGGATTTGCGGATGGTTTCGCGGTAAGCCACTTGAGGCGCACCAACGTTTGCTTCCACTTTAAATTCCCGTAACATCCGATCTACGAGAATTTCTAGGTGTAATTCTCCCATACCCGCAATTACGGTTTGGTTGGTTTCTGGATCAACACGCACACGGAAGGTGGGGTCTTCTTCACTCAAAGATTGCAGAGCTTTGGAAAGCTTGTCCATGTCGTTCTTGGTTTTGGGTTCAACCGCTACCGAGATCACAGGTTCAGGAATAAATAGGGATTCCAAAATAACTGGTGAACCTTCATCACAAAGGGTATCACCTGTCAAGGTGTCTTTTAATCCTAAAGCAGCACCTAAATCACCAGCCCGTAGTTCATCTACGTCTTGTCGGTCATCTGCTTTCATCAGCACTAACCGAGAAATCCGTTCTTTTTTATTCTTGCTGACGTTAAGAACGTAACTACCTTTCTTCAGCACACCAGAATAAACACGAACGAAGGTCAGGCGACCGTAAGGATCAGCCATAATCTTAAATGCCAAGGCTGATAATGGTTCATTATCATCAGCATGACGTTCTACGGGATCACCGTTAAGTAGTGTGCCTTGAATTGGTGGAACTTCCAGTGGTGATGGTAGGTAATCTATCACCGCATCCAACATCAATTGCACGCCTTTGTTCTTAAAGGCTGAACCACAAAGCACTGGTACGATTGTCCCAGCAATTGTTCCTTTCCGGAGCGCAGCACAGATTTCTGCTTCTGTCAGTTCTTCGCCCTCGAAGTACTTATTCATCAGCACATCACTGGTTTCTGATACTGCTTCTACCAACTTGGTGCGGTATTCAGCAGCTTTTTCAGCTAGTTCGGCAGGAATTTCTGTGGTTTGGATATCAGTTCCTTGGTCGTTTGTGTACATATATGCACACATTTTCACCAAGTCTATAATCCCTTTAAATTCAGTTTCACTACCGATAGGTAGTTGAATAGCAATGGCATTAGCTCGCAAGCGATCAACCATCTGATCATGCACTCTATAGAAGTTCGCACCGGTGCGATCCATCTTATTAATAAAGGCAATGCGAGGGACTTTATAGCGGTCTGCTTGTCGCCATACTGTTTCTGATTGGGGTTGAACACCACCTACGGAACAAAATACAGCGATTACACCATCTAATACTCGCATGGAACGTTCAACTTCAATTGTGAAGTCCACGTGACCGGGAGTATCAATAATGTTAATTTGATGATCATTCCAACTGGTACTAATCGCAGCAGCGGTGATAGTAATCCCCCGCTCCCGTTCTTGTTCCATCCAGTCTGTAACGGCAGTTCCTTCGTGAACTTCGCCAATTTTATGAATGATCCCAGAGTAAAATAATATTCTCTCTGTTGTCGTTGTTTTGCCCGCATCTATATGCGCCGCAATACCGATATTGCGTACTTTCTCTAGCGGGTTCGTGCGTGCCACAGTTACCTCCTATCGTTTTCGCCTCATGATATCTTGTATATTACTCTTTGTTAAGATTCTATACTTTTACGGAAAACCGTATTTTTTTGTTAGCCTAGCTAGGCAGTTGCCAATCTTTGAGCATTAGCTATAAATTCTACGATATACCGCACATGAGAAGACGATATATCGTTTTTCTACTTAGTAACGATAGTGTGCAAATGCTTTATTTGCTTCCGCCATCCGGTGCGTTTCTTCGCGCTTACGAATAGCACTACCAGTTTCATTGGCAGCATCCATTAATTCGTTAGCTAGTCTTCCGGCCATGGTTCTACCTGGACGTTGGCGAGAATACTGGACTAACCACCGCAATGCTAGGGTAGTACCGCGATCTGTACGCACTTCCATTGGTACTTGGTAAGTTGCTCCACCAACGCGGCGAGCCTTAACTTCTACCAATGGTGTGGCATTACGCACTGCTTTTTCAAAAGTTTCTAATGGACTTCCACCAGTGCGTTCTTCAATAGTTTTCAAAGCGTCATAAACTATTCTTGCAGCAAGTGATTTCTTGCCATG
This sequence comes from Anabaena sp. UHCC 0187, assembly GCF_009712035.1. GTDB lineage: Bacteria > Cyanobacteriota > Cyanobacteriia > Cyanobacteriales > Nostocaceae > Dolichospermum. The sequence continues at coordinate 87,007 of NZ_VILB01000014.1, forward strand.
ACGCATTATCCGGCGCATGATCATGCTGATCAGGCGACTATTATACACTGAGTCAGGCGGAACTAAGCGCCTTTGACTAACACCACGACGAGACATACTTCATCCTTGAATACGGAATTTGGCAACGAAATTATATGCTATCAGAACACAGGATCATAAAAGCGGTTAAAATTAGCCGCTTAATTTTCCTGAGTTTTTCTCTATGGCTTGCGCCACTTTACTGATATGAGTTGCAAGGAGACTGAATTAATTCACTTATTATCTGCTAACAGACTTAGAAGACGACAACATAATTAACTTTAAAATTTAGATTAAAGTGCTGTTATCGTTTACAGGATTATCCTCAGAAACTCATGCAACTTATGTGTTTTTATGCCAGCTACAGTTTAATTTCTTAAAAAAATTTGTTACTGCTGGTTTTTTGCTTTATGCAGTTTCAGGCAGGACGATTAACCGTAGTTGAGGCGATTAATCGTCGCTTACCTATTTTTTACCTGCTTTCTGGCGCTTAGTCCCATATTTGGAACGGCCTTGTTTCCGGTCTTTAACTCCGGCTGTATCTAATGTCCCACGGATAATGTGGTATCTCACACCGGGCAAGTCTTTGACCCGACCACCACGAATCATAACTACGGAGTGTTCTTGTAAGTTATGACCAATACCTGGGATGTAAGCTGTGACTTCAAATCCGGAGGTAAGTCTGACTCTGGCTACCTTACGGAGTGCTGAGTTAGGCTTTTTAGGTGTAGTTGTGTATACTCTGGTGCAAACGCCTCGGCGTTGAGGGCATTGCTTCAGAGCAGGGGACTTGGTTTTCTGGCGCGCTAGTTCGCGCTCACTACGTATTAGCTGCTGTATTGTTGGCATGAGTTACAGCGCGTGAAGCTGCTTTATGATCTAAGTTTTAACAAATCCTGATTATATCTTTTTTTCTGATTTTCTGTCAATCATTATTTAAGAGGGAACAGGGAACGGGGAACAGGGAACAGGTAATTCTTAACTACTGACCACTGACCACTGACCACTGACCACTGACCACTGACAACTAACCAATAGAGAAAGAATTGCCACAGCTACAGGTGGATGTTGCTTGGGGGTTATGAAAGCGAAAACCGCCACCGGTCAAATCTTCTGAATAATCTACTGACAACCCATTGATGTAATTTAGGGTTTCTGGGTCTATAACTACACGAATATCATGCAAGTCTAAAACCTGATCTTGAGATGTTACTGTGGCATCAAAAGCCAGATCGTAAAACCAATCAGCACAGCCCCCAGATTTTACCCGCAAGCGAAATAAGATATTTGATGGTTGTTTAGATTTTAAGCGCCCGATCTCATTAATGGCTGCTGGACTCAAATGAATCATGGAATTTTTTTATTAGTCAGTGGTCAGTGGTCGGTTGTCAGTGGTCAGTTGTCAGTTGTCAGTGGTCGGTTGTCAGTTGTCAGAAAGAATAGAATTTCTCCCCTGCTCCCTGCTCCCTGCCCCCTACTCCCCTGCCTATTTTTCCGAACGGGCATAGTCATCTTGATAGCGAATAATATCATCTTCTCCGAGATATTCGCCATTTTGGACTTCAATCAAAACCAAGGGAATCACACCGGGATTTTCTAAGCGATGGGTTGTACATTGGGGGACATAGGTTGATTGATTATTACTTAATAAAATTTCTTGCTCACCACAAACTACTTTAGCTGTACCGGAAACAACAATCCAGTGTTCACTGCGGTGGTGGTGCATTTGTAAACTAAGGCGATGTCCAGGCTTGACTTCAATTCGCTTAATTTTATATCCGCGCCCTTCTTCCAAGACTGTGAAAGAACCCCAAGGACGTAATTCACCAGCAATAACACTTTTAGAATTAATTGTTGGTTGTAGAGTCAGAGTATTATTTGGGGCAGTTTCTGATACTTTAGCCATAGTTACCTCAGATGGAGACATAACAAACCCGTTTTTTAGTTTGAACAGTTGATGGAAAAGGGGCGAAATTTAGCCACCTTGATCAAGATAGCAAAACTCACCATTGACTGGTAAAATTTCTTGCTTAAACTGATGTGTCTACACAAAGTCTTCATCAAAAAAATGAAGACTTGTTCTCAACTTCAAAATTGACAAATGACAAAATCTGATTTAACGAGAGTGCTTTCTCCGAACTCCGACTTTAAGGTTTGACAGACTTGGATTCTAGAAAAATTCCAATACCGTTGTGAACACGAGCCGCAGTATTGGGAGAACGGTCAAGTAACTGACCGCCTAAATAAAGACTGGTAGAACTACCACCATCTAAATTTAGAGCATTGACACAACCCATTGCTTGCATTAATTGTGCTTGTTCCGCCAAGGTTGGGCCCCCACCCCCAGCCCGATTATGTACAGCAGCAATCATTAGATTACCTGTGGAGGTGGTACAAATACTACTGCGAACTGCTTGACCTTTCATAAAAGTGGGCTGGAATTTTTCTGCTAGTCCGTCCAAGACTATTTGCCGATTTTGGACTAACAGGGGACCTGCACCAATAATATGGGGGTAGCGACTAAATTCAGGTGTGGTAGTGGTGCTGGTAAGGGAAACTTTTGTGCCAATGGGTAATTGTGGGGTTTGACTACGGAAGGTGAGGAGATAACCATTTTGGGGAATAGGAATAGCAGTTATACCACTTTTACCACCGGCTAACTGATTGGTTACTTGATTATTTTCGACAACCACTATAGTTTCATTATCAGCTAGGGGTGTATAAGTATTTCCCCATGCTGGAGTATAACGAGCGATACCGCGTTGGACGTAGCCAGTATTGAGAAAGAGAATGGGTAAATGCTGATTATTGTTGGTAATTAGGGTTTCTGTCAGGGTGAGCCGACCAAAATAAAATTGTCCGTTATTATTCCAAGCGATCGCTCCTCGGTTGAGAATTGGACCGGATATCCACTGATTATCTCGCCGAATTGCGCCTAAAGGTAATCTATTATTGCGGTTAAAATAACCACCATTAATTGCGGCTACTGCTAAGTAATTTTGAGCAGTTTGGATTAAAGGCGCAGTACCAGTGAGTGTTTGCGGGTTCGTGACTATGGGTTTAAGTGTTAATCCCACAGCACGGGGGTTAATATCTAACCAAACCACGGGAAAGCGATCTGTTCCTAAAGTTACCAACTGCTGTCGCCATTGTAATCCCTGCGCCCAGGCAATACTCCTTTCTAGCAAAGCTTCAGGTTGAATATCAATAACTAAGCGATTTGGTTGGGGAATAGTGCTAACTTGTACAGACTGACCAAAGGGAACACTCAACCGGATAATTGTTTGATTGTTAACTACTTCCACTTTTTGAATTATTGATGCGGGGACTGGTGGTGTAGTAGGTTGAGAATTATAGCGTTGCAGTAAAGCTGGATCAGCAATACCATCTAAGGTGACTGTCCATTCTCGGTTGGGTGGTGTGGTAGATTTGGGGATAATCTCATCAGGATCTACTACTTTTTTGACTGGTAACTCTTGTCGAACCTGCCAAGGTGTGGCCATATCTAAATCGAGAACAACTCTATCTCCTGTGGGTTGTTTACCCAGACGGATATTTTTGAGTTGGGAAGGGGGAGTAGAAATTACCAAGGTATTACCCTTAGCTTGGATTTGCCATTTACCTCTTTGAGCTAATTGAGTAATATCTAAATAGCGATATCCTCCGCTGAGATTGGTGTTGAGAATGAGGGGATTTGTCAAGCCAGAAAACCACTGTATTGGTTGTTTACTAGGATTACTACTATTGAGTAAATCTATCCCCATTAATTGCTTAATTGCGCCATCACTAAGATAAGTTTGTCCTTGAGCGGTGGTTGCTCTTGGCTGTAACCATGCTCCCGGTAAAGTCCGACCATTGAGAATAATTTGATTACCAGCACTAATGGAAGTGGAAACGGGAGTTGGTAAACTAGGAACATCTTGAGCTATTGCCCGATAAGTAGCAGTCAAACACAGTCCTGTTGACAGTAGCGATAACACAGAATTCATTATTTTCAAGATCATTGACTCGGTATTTTTGAACGTGATTATGCAAAACCCAGCCTAACGAAAATTTATCAGAAAATTTAAAAAATAATTACCTTTTTTAGAAATAATCGTGATAATATCTATATTGGGTTTTTGTCTCTTATTCAGAGTAGTAAACAATTATCATGCTAAAAATACTAGCCTTAATTGTTTTAAATAATACAAAATACTAATAGACTATAATCATAGTCTAAGTATTGAAGCTGAAATTCGCGCATTCCACCCAATCTCTAAAGTTTTGGATTTTGGATTAGGGGTTTAAATCTAAAATTCCTGTGGTGGCTCATGAATAAACAGCCAAAATATAGGCAAAAACAGTATATTTTAGGAATTGTCACATGGGCATATAGTAAAAATAGGCTAATTTTGTGGCTGCACGTAGAAAAATTGCGGCTGTTAGGACAGTAAAGTGTGATAGCGTGGCGTTTAGCCATAGTTGAGATCAGATTGCAGATAAGCCAAAAATAGGTCATACCTCAAGTTTTTGATCTGCAAACAGGCAATCATTAAAACAGCTTCACAATGTACAGTAGAATTCTGATAGCCCAGTATGGTGTAAGCCATCAGCAAAAAAACTGCAAACTTCAAAAACCGTTAGATTTACAGGTTCTTCTGGATTAGGGTAGTTTGTTTTTACAGGGCAGTAAACAAATAAAAAATAGATAGGCATTGGTAGCACAGCTTTGGCTAAATGTCAAGCTATAATTGTTATCCCTAAACTTTGGTAATTATGTATTTTTATCCAGTGCCAAAACTGAGAAAATTTCCCTCTAGCAGTAATAACAACATCTGTACCTCAACATTTCAGGAATAGAGTATGAATCATCAACCATCAAATCAGGGTCAGCAAATTACAGTGTCAGATACTAATTTTCCAGATACATATCCAGGGCAAAAGTGGTTAGTAGAAGAAAGAGATGCTTGTGGAGTCGGGTTTATTACCCATCGGCAAAATATTGCCAGTCATGAAATTTTGGATAAAGCTTTAACTGCTTTAACTTGCTTAGAACATAGAGGGGGTTGTAGTGCTGACCAAGATTCCGGTGATGGTGCGGGGATATTAACAGCGATTCCTTGGGAATTATTGGCACAAGATAACAGTAATGGGATTGATTTTTCTAATCTGAGTAATATGGCTGTGGGGATGATATTTTTTCCTCAAGACGAAACAGCCGCCAAAGCTGCTAAAGCTGCATTTGAGCAAATAGCAGCAGAGGAAAAATTAACTGTACTGGGCTGGCGAGTAGTTCCAGTAAGTCCACAAGTATTAGGGCTACAAGCAAAAGAAAACCAACCCCAAATAGAACAGGTTGTAATTTCTTGTGCTGACAAAAGCGGCGATGAACTAGAAAGAGAATTGTATATTGCCCGTCGCCGCATTATGCAAGCGGGTAGAAAAATTTCCGAAGATTTCTATGTCTGTTCCTTGTCTAGCCGGACAATTGTTTATAAAGGCATGGTGCGTTCCGCTGTCTTAGGAGACTTTTACCAAGATTTAAAAAATCCGGCTTTTAAATGTGCATTTGCAGTATATCATCGCCGCTTTAGTACCAATACCATGCCCAAATGGCCTTTAGCCCAACCCATGCGGCTATTAGGTCACAATGGGGAAATTAATACGCTGTTGGGGAATATTAATTGGATGATGGCACGGGAAGCTACTCTGAGTCATCCGATTTGGGAAGATAGGTTTGATGAACTCAAGCCAGTGGTAAACGTCAATAATAGTGATTCTGCTACTTTAGATAACGTACTGGAGTTATTGGTGCGTTCGGGACGCAGCCCCTTAGAAGGGTTAATGATGATGGTTCCCGAAGCGTACAAAAACCAACCTTCCTTGGCTGAATATCCAGAAATTGTTGACTTTTATGAATATTACAGCGGTTTGCAAGAATCATGGGATGGACCGGCACTGTTAGTATTTAGTGATGGTAAAAAAGTTGGGGCGACATTAGATCGTAATGGTTTAAGACCTGCGCGTTATGTCATTACCAAAGATGATTATATCGTTGTTTCATCCGAAGCTGGAGTTGTAGATTTCCCAGAAGAGAATATTCTCGAAAAAGGTAGACTCGGTCCAGGACAAATGATTGCGGTGGATTTAAACACCCAAGAAATCCTCAAGAACTGGGAGATTAAACAGCGCATTGCTAAACAACATCCCTATGGGGAATGGTTAAAACAACATCGCCAAGAATTGAGTAAATTAGTTAAGGGCGAGTCAGTAGTTAATGGCAATGGCAATGGTAATGGGCATTTGTCAACGAACAACGGACAACTGACCACTGACAAAATTGATCCCCAAGTCTTATTACAAAAGCAAATTGCCTTTGGCTACACCATAGAAGATGTGGAAATGGTGATTCACCCCATGGCCAGCACTGGTGCAGAAGCGACTTTCTGTATGGGAGATGATATTCCTTTAGCGGTATTGTCAGAAAAATCCCATTTGCTGTACGACTATTTTAAACAGCGGTTTGCCCAAGTTACTAATCCAGCAATTGACCCTTTACGGGAAAAGTTGGTGATGTCTCTGACGGTGGAATTGGGTGAAAAGGGGAATTTATTAGAACCCAAAGCAGAATACGCCCGCAGACTCAAGTTGGAGTCTCCTGTTCTGACTCAAACAGAGTTAGAAACTATTAAGTTGTCAGGATTTGCAACGGCTGAATTGTCAACTTTATTCCCCATAGCCACAGGCCCAAATGGTTTAAAAACGGCTGTGGAATCTTTGCAAAAACAAGCTGCGGAATCGGTGCGGGCTGGTGCGAAGATTCTCATATTAAGTGACCGCACAGGTACAGGCTTGGCTGCTGAATATACTTATATTCCCCCTTTATTAGCCATTGGTGCGGTTCATCATCACTTAATCCGCGAAGGGTTACGGATGAAAACATCTTTAATTGTGGATACCGCCCAATGTTGGAGTACCCATCATTTTGCTTGTTTGTTGGGTTACGGTGCGGGTGCAGTTTGTGCTTACATGGCTTTAGATACTGTAACTGCTTGGTGGCATGAACCCAAAACTCAGCAGTTTATGACTAGGGGCAAAATTGCCACTTTGACTTTAAACCAGTCCATTGAAAATTATCGCAAAGCTATAGAATCGGGTTTGCTGAAAATCCTTTCTAAGATGGGAATTTCCCTACTTTCCAGTTATCAAGCAGCGCAAATATTTGAAGCTATTGGGATTGGTGGTGATTTGTTGGCTTTGGGTTTCCGGGGGACAACTTCCCGCATTGGTGGTTTAAGTGTGAGTGAGTTGGCACAAGAGGTGTTATCTTTCCACTGTAAGGCTTTCCCAGAATTGACGGCGAAGAAGTTGGAAAACTTAGGTTTTGTCCAATACCGTCCCGGTGGTGAATACCACATGAATAGCCCAGAATTAGCGAAGTCGCTGCATAAGGCTGTCAATGGTAAGCAGTATGACCATTATGAGGTTTATAAACAACATCTGCACAATCGTCCAGTAACGGCGTTGCGTGATTTGCTAGACTTCCACAGCGAGCGCTCATCAATTCCTCTGTCAGAGGTAGAATCAGTTAATGATATTGTTAAACGTTTCTGTACGGGTGGGATGTCTTTAGGGGCATTGTCACGAGAAGCACATGAAACTTTAGCGATCGCAATGAATCGCATTGGTGGTAAATCTAATTCTGGTGAAGGTGGGGAAGATCCGGTTCGTTACAATGTTTTGAGAGATGTAGATGCTAACGGTAAATCTCCTACTCTCCCCCATCTCAATGGTTTGAGAAATGGTGATACCGCTGCAAGTGCCATTAGACAAATTGCATCAGGACGGTTTGGCGTTACTCCCCAATACTTAGCTACAGCCCAACAACTAGAAATCAAAATTGCCCAAGGTGCAAAACCAGGAGAAGGTGGACAACTACCCGGACCCAAGGTAAGCCCATACATTGCGATGTTACGGCGTTCTAAGCCCGGTGTCACCTTGATTTCCCCACCACCGCACCATGATATTTATTCCATTGAAGACTTAGCCCAGTTGATTTTTGACTTGCACCAAATTAACCCCACAGCCCAAGTTTCGGTGAAATTAGTGGCAGAAATCGGGATTGGGACAATTGCGGCAGGTGTAGCTAAGGCTAACGCGGATATTATCCAAATTTCGGGTCATGATGGTGGTACTGGTGCATCACCGCTTTCTTCTATTAAACACGCGGGTAGTCCCTGGGAATTGGGTTTAACAGAAGTACATCGGGTATTGATGGAAAACAGTTTGCGCGATCGCGTCATCTTGCGTGTAGATGGTGGTCTGAAAAGCGGCTGGGATGTCCTAATTGGGGCGTTAATGGGGGCTGAGGAGTTTGGGTTCGGTTCCATAGCCATGATTGCGGAAGGCTGCATTATGGCGCGGATTTGCCACACTAATAATTGTCCTGTGGGTATCGCTTCTCAGAAGGAAGAAATGCGGAAACGGTTTACCGGCATTCCTGAACACGTTGTGAATTTCTTCTACTTCATTGCGGAAGAGGTGCGGAGTCTGTTGGCTAAATTGGGATATCGTTCTTTATCAGAAGTAATTGGTCGCGCTGATTTGTTAACGGTGCGTTCTGAAGTCAAACTGAATAAAACCCAATCTTTGAATTTGGATTGTTTAACTAAGCTACCAGATACAAAAGTTAATCGCAGTTGGTTGGTGCATGAAAAAGTTCATAGCAATGGACCAGTTTTAGATGATAATTTGCTGGCTGATGCAGATATTCAAGCCGCGATTCAGGATCAAGGTGAAGTTAGTAAAACCGTTACCGTCGTCAATACCGATAGAACGGTCGGGGCGAGGTTAACTGGGGCGATCGCTCATAAATACGGTGACAACGGCTTTACAGGGGCAATTAACCTCAACTTCCACGGTAGTGTGGGGCAAAGCTTCGGCGCATTTAACCTGGATGGTGTGATTCTCAACCTTGTAGGGGAAGCTAATGACTATGTAGGTAAGGGGATGAACGGTGGGGAAATTATTATTAAGCCCCCAGCAAATGCCACTTATAACCCAGCCGAAAACGTAATTGTGGGGAATACCTGCCTTTATGGGGCGACTGGTGGGGCGTTATTTGCCAATGGTTTAGCTGGAGAACGGTTTGCGGTGCGTAACTCTAAAGGTACAGCCGTGATTGAAGGGGCTGGTGATCACTGCTGCGAGTATATGACTGGTGGTGTGATTGTGGTTCTTGGTAAGGTTGGCCGCAACGTTGGTGCAGGTATGACCGGCGGATTGGCTTACTTCCTGGATGAAACGGGTAATTTCCCTGATTTAGTTAATCATGCCATTGTCAAGGTGCAGCGGGTTATGAGTGATGTGGGCAGACAACAATTGTATGATCTCATTAAAACTCATGGCGATCGCACTGGTTCACCTAAAGCCCAGGAAATTATCGCCAATTGGGCAGAATATTTACCCAAGTTCTGGCAATTAGTACCACCTTCTGAATCTGACAGTCCAGAAGCAAAAACAGAGGAAAAACAGTTAAGTTCTGTGTAATTTGTCTGAATCAGGATTTACAGGATTTAATTAAATACTTTGTTTGTATTTATCCTGTTCATCCTTTAATTCTTTTTTGTCTGAATCAGGATTTACAGGATTTGAAGATTTACAGGATTTAATTAAATACTTTGTTTGTATTTATCCTGTTCATCCTTTAATCGGTGGTTATCCTGATTCTGATATTTTTCTTTAAGGTTTCGGTTTCTTAGTTTTCTGAGCTTTTTGGGCAACTAAGTGTGGATATTGATCTTGCATTTCTAAAAGTTCGGGAACAGTGACAAATTCATAACCTTGTTTACGGAACTTGCTAATAATTTCTGGTAAAGCTGTGACAGTATGAGAACGATCACCACCACCATCGTGCATTAACACAATTCCACCTGGTTTAGCTTCCCTGAATATATTGTTAATTAATCTTGGTATACCAGGACGAGCATAGTCCATGGAATCAGCCGACCACATAATAACAGCATATTTATTGCTTTTAGCGTAAGCAGCTACTCCGTTACTCATAATCCCTCCTGGTGGACGGAATAGACTGGTTTTCACCCCTGTAGTTTGATAAATGATGTCTGATGTATTAGCAACTTCGTAAGCTGCCGCTTGGGCATTCATGTGATGATACCAGTGATGCCAAGTATGGTTAGCAATTACATGACCATCTGTAACTACCCGCTTTGTTAAGTCAGGATAATTCTTGACATTTTGGCCAACCACAAAAAATGTGCCTTTGATATTATTTTTTTTGAGAATATCTAATACTTTTGCGGTACTACTAGGCCAAGGCCCATCATCAAACGTTAGGGCAATCACTTTTTTTTCTGGGGGAAGTTTAGCTTCGCTAATCACAACCCCTTGAAAGTTAGATGGTACATCGGTAGCAAACCCTTTGGCTTGTGCTTCTTGTTGCCAACTGGTGAGCATTTCTGTTTTAAACTGCTCTAACCGCTGCTGAGTTTTGACATTAGCAGCATTATCTTTATTTTTGACACTGACACTTTGAGCATCAGAGGTATTAGTTTTGAACAGGATCATTAAAGCAATACTTAAAGTGCCTGCGAGGCCAAGGATTACAATTAATATTCCCTGCGTCCCAAAAAATGACTTATTATTTTCCACAGCGTAACTCCTTCAAGGGGTGAGCAACCAATGATGGCAGTGATGGCTCTGACGGTAGGTTATAACACATTTTGCTATAGTATTGAAATTGTTAGCTATGTTCTGAACTATGGGTTACTTGAATATTCATGTATATTTTACTGCTTCGATTCATGGGTTACTTTTAAGTAAAAAGTTATTTTTTCCTCAATGCTATGAAATAGTTAGATAATAATTAACTGAATATAGTTTCCCACTTATGAATGATATTTGGTAGTTACAGTAGCTACGGTTCTAACCTGGAGCGGAGATATTTTTATCACCAATTCATGACTTTTTATTAGTAGTAATTGAAGAAACTGAATTTAGCCAGTAAAATTAGCTTTTTTTGTCCGAATTTTATTTTCTCCAAACAACTAAGATCACACCTGTAACAATCAAACCTAGTCCACAAACACGGGTTAGAGAAATAGATTCTTTTAAAACAAAATACCCCAAAAGTACGGAAAATATATAACCAATTGATACAGCAGGAGCAGCCACACTCAGATTAACTCTTGTGAGTAGAAGAATATAAGCTATAGCACCAACGCCATAACACGCTAGTCCTAATAAAAGTTCCGATGTAGTTATAATGCTGAGAATATGACTGACTACGTTACTTGTATCAACTTTTCCTAATTTTATCGCTCCCATTTTCAAAAAAAACTGTCCAGCGATACTTATGAGGACTGAGATTAGCAGTAAACCAAATTCTTGTAATGACACGGAAAGTTCCTTTGTATAGTCCAGTTAGATTTTTGCATAAATTGTCAATAATTTAGTATAAATTTAAGTTGCTTGGTGAAATTTAATGAGCAAATACCATCCCGCACTATATCATGTTTAGTGCGGGATTATCCTAATTTTTAACCAACAGAAATTATCTGTGGCTGAGTTGCTACCTTTTCCATGGCTGTGAAAACTTCTTGTCTAGCCCATTTATCTGCTGCCAAAATGTCATCTAATGTAGGATTTTGTGTGTGATCATTTTGATGGCGATCGCACACAAATTCGATACACTTGGGAATATCCAAATAGTGAATTTTCTCATCTAAAAATAATGCCACAACTTGCTCATTTGCCGCATTTAATACTGCCGGCATAGAACCACCAGCCCTACCAGCAGCATAAGCTAAACGCATACAAGGATATTTTTGATGATCTGGTTCACGGAAAGTTAAATCACCAGATTTTACTAAATTCAATCTTTCCCAATTAGTGTAAATTCGCTCCGGCCAAGATAAAGCATAAAGCAAAGGTAAACGCATATCTGGCCAACCAAGTTGGGCTAAAACTGAAGTATCTTGTAATTCTATTAACGAGTGAATAATACTTTGAGGATGAATGACAATTTCGATGTTGTCATAATCTACCCCAAATAAATAATGAGCTTCAATTACTTCCAAACCCTTATTCATTAAGGTTGCCGAATCTACCGTGATTTTTCGCCCCATTGACCAGTTAGGATGTTTAATAGCATCAGCAACCTTTACCTCTGGTAATTTTTCCACAGCCCAATCTCGGAAAGCACCACCGGAAGCGGTAAGTAATATCTTTCTTAAACCATCTTTAGGAACACCCTGGAGACACTGAAAAATAGCGGAATGCTCAGAATCTGCTGGTAATAATTTCACCCCGTGTTTTTCCACCAAAGGTAACACCACAGGAGCACCGGCAATAAGAGTTTCTTTGTTTGCTAAAGCTATATCTTTACCCGCTTCAATAGCGGCAATGGTCGGTAATAAACCTGCACAACCAACAATACCAGTTACAACTGTTTGAGAATCGCCATACCTGGCAACTTCTATGACTCCTGCTTCCCCACCTAGTAAAATAGGTTGAGGATTTAAGTCTTTGATGGCTTCTTTGAGTTCTGATAATTTTTCAGCGGCAGAAATGGCGGCGATTTGGGGACGAAACTGGCGAATTTGCGCCGCAAATAGCTCCACATTTCGTCCAGCAGCTAATCCAACGATGCGGAATTTATCGGGGTGTTCAGAGACGATATCTAAGGTTTGAGTACCAATTGAGCCAGTAGAACCCAGTAAAGTAATAGCTTTCACAATTATTTAAGAATTAACAGATAATTTCAACTATAAATGGCTTGGGACTCATTGATAAGAGGAATTCCCACAATAAATTAACTCCAATCAAAACTTTTGCTATTTTCGCCATAAATGCGTAACATTACTTAAAACTAACATTGTCATGACCTCAGAGTCAGAGAAAAACAAAAGCCTATGGTTAAAGCGCAAATGGCTATCACCAAATTTATCTGGACAGACGATTTCTTATTTCCTGCGTCTATGTGGCTGGTAAGTCGCATATTTATTTGGACTGCTATGTTGCTGATTGCCCCCAATTTACCAGCATTACAAGATGGCATTACGCCTCATTTTGGCTGGGGAATTTTTGATGCTTGGGATAGTGTCCATTATCGAGCAATATCCACTGAAGGTTATGAATTTATTGATGATGGGAAGCAACATAATTTAGCATTTTTTCCCCTATTTCCTGTCAGTATTTCTATCTTCATGAAGTTCGGTTTTTCCTTTGAAATAGCCGGATTAATCATCAATAATTTGGCATTTCTAGGAACACTTTATTGCTTATATTCTTGGATAAAAAAACAATGTGGCATCAGTGCAGCCCATTGGACAATTGCTGTCATGGCTTACTGTCCCATGTCTTTATTCACAGGAGTAATTTACACAGAAGGTTTGTATTTGTTATTGAGTACAATGGCTTTACGTGCCTTTGATCAAAAACAATATGTTTGGACAGCAATTTGTGGGGCAATGGCAACAGCGACACGTCCCACAGGCATGGCATTAATTCCCGCATTTTTAATTACTGCTTGGAAACAAAATAAACCACCAATTGCCTATATTGCAGGTTTATTATCTGCTACAGGGTTGTTAATATTTAGTGTGTATTGTAAGTTAAATTTTAATGATTTTTTAGCCTTTATCGCTGCACAAAAAGGATGGCGGCCTTCCTTCGGTTTTGATTGGGAAGGTTGGTTAAATATGTTTATGCAAATTCCCTTTGGCAACAATTGGCATTTTGGTTGGGTCGAGAATGATGAAGGTGGAATTAAAGACCTTTGGTATCCGCTATTCTTTGGTCTAATTGTGATGAGTTCTTTTTGTTTATTATATTGGCGAAAATATTTCAATCCATTGATATTATATACTGGTTATGGGATAATTATATTATCATTAATAATTGCCGATCAGGGATTAATAAATAATTTACTGAATGTATCTATGATATTAGGTAGTACCTACCTTTTATGGTATTTCCGTCAGCAACTAACTCCAGTTATGGTAGCTTATGGTTTTTGTGGTATTGGTTTACTTTTAGCCTCTGGTGGCACAATTTCTTTAAGTCGTCTTGCTTATGGAATTGTCCCTTTGAGTGCAGCTATTGGTGTCTGCTTATCTCGTTATCCGCGTCAAGCTTATTTAGTTATGGGTTTGTTTATCACTTTACTTGGTAAATTAGCAATAGGTTTTGCTCAAGAAATTTGGGTAGGATAGGGGAGATATTTAAAGTTGAAAAGATCAAGATGTAGAATTTTCGACTGCCGATTTTATGTTAGGAAATTCAACTTTATTATATAAATCTTGTAAGGAAATCTCAAAAGGTACTGTTACCAGAGATATGTTTTGATCTTCTTCATCTTAGAGAAGTCGGGGATCTGAAACTCTCGACAATTTAGTAAATACAAACTTAAAATTAATTATGTTACATTTGTCTCAAAAAAAATGCAGAGAATACTTGATTTATTTTGCTCCAGTAATTTTATTAGTTTATTTAATTTTAGAATCATATCAAATAGATTTTAGAGTTTTTTATGTGGCTGGCAAATCCGTACTATACCATTTAGATCCTTATTTAAATCAAGTTTCAAAATTTCCTGAACTATACGTACCAGTTAACGCCCATGATGCACCTACATCTGGCTTTATTTATCCACCTTTCGCTGCTTTAATTTTTGCACCTTTAGGGCTTTTTCCCTATGCAATAGCTAAAATGATTTTTAGTCTAATAATGATTTTTATTTTGATTATTCTGAGTTTTCATTTTCTGCAAAAAAGTCAATTTAAACTTCCGGGAGAAGCTATTTTATTTATCATGTGTAGTTTTCCTATATTTGCAACATTTGAAAGAGGTCAAATTGATATTTTAGTTCTTTATTTAACATTTTTATCTTTTGATTTATTTCAAAATAGAAATAAAAAATTAATTTTACCGGCATCTTTGCTTTTAGCTACAAGTAGCTGTATTAAAATTTTTCCCATAGTAACATTGATTTATTATCTATTTAATAAGAAATTTAATTTTTTATTTTGGGGAATATTATCTACATTGATATTATTTTTTGTTCCTTTAATATATTTTGATGTTTCTGTTTATCAGCACTTTTTTCAAGTCATCTTACCAAATTTATTTGGAGAAATTACAACTTCAGAACCAATCAATACTCATGGACAAAACGTAATTAATAATCTGGTGATTTCTTTGGAAAGTACAGGTTTAATGGCGAGTCGTAATCTTTCTAATGGTTATATGAACCCATTTTTAAAAAATAATGCTATTGGTGCATTTTTGTTAGGTTTATTATCCATTATATTACTATTAATAGTTAACCGTAAAAATAGCCAAGAGTATCAATTTTATGCAATTTTAAATACTATTAACTTATTTAATCCTAGAGCATGGATTATGGGATTAGTCTGGTATTTTCCCATCTTCTTAATTTTATATCCTCAAGTTAATAAATTGGGTAGATTTGTAATTTTAATACCGATATTTATGCCGCCATTTACAAATACCAATGCAATTTTAGCCTTTGTCATTACTTTATTATTTTCTATATCTTTGAAAAATGCCAAGTTAGGAAAATATTTATTTAAACAGGAATACCTCAATAAAGCCGATGAAATTACAATATAAACTTAATTTTCTTGGCAGCATATAAACACATACCTAACAAAATTAAACCTTCACGGAAATGGGAAATATTAGATTTCCCATAGGTTCTTTCTTGATATCTCACAGGTACTTCGACAATATGTAAATTTAATTTTGCTGCACCAAACAATAAATCAAAGTCTCCAAAAGGATCAAAATCTCCAAAATAACTGCGATTATTGGCTATTTTTTCGTAATCTTCCCTCCATAAAACCTTAGTTCCACAAAGTGTATCTTTGATGTTATGACCTAGTAAAAACGATATTACTAACGCAAAAAATTTGTTAGCTACAGAATTTAACCAAGGCATTGCTTGATGAGAATAAGGATAAACTAAGCGGGAACCATTAATAAATTCTCCATGATTTGTAGAGATAACTTCAACAAATTTTGGTAAATCTTCAGGTTGTACTGTTAAGTCAGCATCCAGAATTATTAAAATATCTCCTGTCGCTTCTGCAAACCCTAATCTGACAGCATCTGCTTTACCTTTACCTGTTTGTTGAAATGCCTTTAAAGTAAAATTGCCTTGATATTTATTCACCAAATCTTGTATTTTTTCCCAAGTATTATCTTGTGAATGTCCTTCAATGAAAATTACTTCTGTACTTTTTCCTAACTTTGGTAACCGTTCTACCGCAGCAGCAATATTTCCTTCTTCATTCCTGGCTGGTATAATTACACTAACACGATATTTTTCGACATCATGAATATCTTCATACCAAGTGGGACGTGCTACTACATAATTAGTTAAACACAGGTGATTTATTATGGGTAATTGACTAATATAATGATTGATGAAATTAGCAATAATCGGGATTTTTTTAGGAAATAAAAATCTTCTACCTATTTTAACTTGTTGATAACCTGTAATAGATAAAAAATTAATCATATCATTCATTGATAACCAATTTTGTGGAGGTTGGGGACGACGTTGATTAATTTTTTCCGCAAATCGCAATATAGGTTCCCAAAGAAAGTTATGAAAAACTAAAATAATTCTAGTTCGGGGATGACAAAATACTTTTAACCGTTCCATAACTGCTTGAATATCTGTCAGATAACCAAGCACTCCCGCTAAAATAATAAAGTCAAATTTACCAGATGAAATAGGATGATTTATCAAAAATTCCGCATTAATATTTTCAGCATCAAGACAATAAAAATCTAAATGTGGATGTTTATCTTTTGCTAGAGAAATTACTTGTTGGGAAAAATCAATTCCAACTCCTAATTTTGGGTTAGTTGCTGCTAATAAATCTCCTGTTCCACAACCTATTTCTAAAACATTATTTCCTGATGGAATAATGAATTTATGTAATTTTTGAATATCTTGATAATAATATTTATTGCGACGATTCCACAAATCTAAATCTAAGGCTATTTTATCAAAATATTGTTTTATTTCTTCTTTGAATGTGTTATTTTTCATTATCTAATTTAATGTTTATGAATGAGTTGCCAGTTTTTTACAGTACCAATAATTTGATATTGATTTAAAAAAGTTTTAGATATTTTAGGATTTATCCAAGCATAGCTTTCTGTTGGTAAATTTTCTATTGGTAATATTTTACCTAATTTTGGTGTATAAAAACTTAAAAGTAGAAAATGCTTGGAAATATCCACATCAGTATAATCTTGTACCTTTATATCTACTAAATTATTTTTGGGTACATCTATGATAAAGTTAATAGGATATGAATAAATTATTTCCGCAATATTTTCTTGATTAATTTCTTTTTTGAATCCCGGATTTCTATCTCCTAAAATCCCCGTAAATCCTAACGTAGTTATGGCTAAATACGGAGATATTAACCAACTTAAAAGCCAATATTTATCAGGTAATAATTTACGTTTTTGCCAAGTCGTAATAATTGTTGCCCAACTTGCACCTAAAATGATTCCTAATATACCATATTGTTTAATTTGTGAAGTTAAAGCAATTCCGGGTATGGTAATATCTAATATTATTAATGAACCTGCAATTATTAATAATATTCCCAATATTGTAAATACGTTTAATACATAAAATATGATTTTGTTTAGTTTGTATTTACGCATTTGATAAATATTTTCTAAATTAAATAATCCTACTGCTGCTAATATTGCCATAAATGGTAATAGTTGTAATGGATAATAGGGGGTTCGGGTTCTAAAAATACATAAAAGCAGAAATAAAATAGTTGGATAACCTAGCAACAAGGATAAATGATATTTTTGAGAAGTTCGAGAAAACCAAACATATAAAAATCCAATTACACTGAATAAAGCCCAAGGAAAAGTATTTAAAGGTATATTCCAAAAGTAGTAAAATGTTCCAGGATTATAAGTATTATCGGCAGATAAAGTGAATAATTTACCAAATAAATCTGTAACAGGAAATAAACTATTATATTTAAAACAACTCAATATTAACCAAAGTGTTGCCGGAATAACCCCAATTATTAAACCTAAATAAATACCAACATTTGTTAAATGACGATGTTGTTTATTTTTAAATATTAAATAAGGGATAATTGCTACCCCTGGTAAAATAATCATAAATCCCTTAATCAGAAATCCTAACCCAAAGGTAGAACCTGCTAATATTCCCCAGAATATTTTTTGATTTTTCTGCTTAGTTCCTAATTCTTCAGCACGTAATAAAGCCCAAATTCCTAGTAATTCTACACAGACTAAAGCAGTATTTTGAGTGGCTGAACGTCCTTCAAATATCCAAATTGGCATTAAACATAGAATTATTGCTGCTAAAAAAGCAATTTTTTTATTAAAGGTAATTTTCCCAATTTGATAGGTTAATAAAACGCTAATTGTACAGGAAATAATACTAGGTAAGCGAGCATTAAAATCACTAATTCCTAATAATTTATAAATTAAGGCTATTAACCATTGGATACCAATTGTGCGATCATAATTAGGTGTACCCCACCATTGGGGTGTTAACCAATCTTGCGTTTCTAAAATCCATCGTGCTTGCATAGCATAATAACCTTCATCATGTGCTAATAAGCTATGATTGCCATTGGTAGCAAGTAATAATAATGCACTTAATAATAGTAAGCTTAAATGTGGATGTTTACGGATAATACTGGATATCATTAGTTGCGGTTATATAGTTCTGTCAGCGAATAAGCAGACAATTAAGTAAACTAACGTAATTTGCGATATTTTATACATAAGCTAATTAACAGGAGAAATTATACCATCTAATGGTACGCTTGTGTTGCTATCCAATTTTCAAGGATGAAAATTTATATACACCTAAATAAAATGCTCCAAAAATCAAAAAATATTAATTTGATACTACCCTTAATTATCTGTGGTGCATTTATTCTATGTGCTGCTATAGGAATGTTGATTTATCCTGATGCTTTTCATAAGTTCTTTTCTCCATTACAGATATTTCGTGCTGTTCCTCCTGTATTACCTCATAATAGTTATTATTGGGACGTAGAACATTATGCAACAATGGCTCTTAACCCCAGTTGCAAAGCATTTTATCCCCTATGGCCATTTATTATTCGTAACCTCTTTCATCCCCAAACTATAGAACAAGCAGCACATTATTTTTTATTGTTGTCTACGGTAATATTTTTCGTCACTAATTTTTTACTATTTTGGGTTTTCCAAACAGCCTTACAACGCACATATTTAGCTTTTTGGATCATGTTAGCTTATACCGTTAATCCGATGGCAATATTTAGAGTTATCGGTTACACAGAAAGCCTATTTTCTTTGTTTAGTACGTTATTTATTTGGGTTTGTTTACCAAATAGCAAAATCAATCAAAATCTAAAAATCGGGTTTATTTTTATAATCACATTTTTAATGAGTTTAACTCGACCTATATTAATTCAAATATTTTTTGCTAGTGCATTAACTTTAATAACTATTATTAGTTTGGAAATTTTACGATCTAATAGATATTCTTGGCAGAATTTATTAGTTAATCTTAAAAAATATCAGCATGAAACGAAAATGACAGTAACTATATGGGTTGCAGCATTACTAGGTTATTCTGTATATGGTAGCTTTTGTCTAAAGACTAGAGGTAATTTTTTTGCTCCTTTTGATGATCAGAGGCTTTGGGGAAAGTCACTAGGAATTCATTTAGAAATACTATTATTTCCTAAATCACCTTTGTTTGATATTATAGCTTTTTATTTACCCTTAATAATTCTATTATTATCCCTAACTTTTACATATTACAAATTTAGTAAACAAAATAATATCATTTTCTTACCAAGATATAATTTATGGTGGAGTATCTTCTATTTATATCCACCTGTATTAATTTTTATATATGGTTTCAACTTTATGAAATCAATAAAAACAAAAACAAATTTATCTAAAATTAATATTCCTGATTATACGAATAAGTTAGCTATTAATTATGTATTCTGGTTTAGTCTTTACTTTACTACTGCCCATTCATTGATTAACTTTTTTACATTTGACCGCTTAATAAGTTTAGGTAGATATATATTAGCAACTCCATTTTTCTTCATTTCTTTAGGCTATTTATATCGCTGTATTCCTGGAAAAATCAAATATCAAACATTGTTTTTTATGACTTTTATTTCTGCTTTAGCTTTATTAGATCAATGGATTAGATATGGTCAAGATAAATGGCTAGGCTAATTATTAGGTTATATGATATTTGTTGCATGAAGGTTAAAAATGTATGTCAATTCCATAATCATCTGATGCTTGTTTGGTGCGAAGGGCTGTGATAATTGCGTTATTAATGGTGGGTATTGTTGGTTCTTTTTGCGTCAACCCAACCCACTTACTACTGAATCAATAAAAAATGATTAATTGCTGTTTAAACTAAGATATCTCCGCAAAATGTTTTGTGTCTGTTCTAATAATTCTGCTTCTAATTCTCCTAATTGTTGAGTTAAACAAATTTTGTCAAATGTCATGGGTTCAACGCAGATTAAAAGACTATCTACAGAAAGTCCATTTTGCGCTGATGTAGGTACTTCAACTACTGCTGGTGAAATGCGGGGGTTATTCGGTTTTGCGCTCATATCTTGCACCTTGAAATAGTAATGTCAATTCCATGACTAAGTGCTAAGGGTCGAAGTCGTTCAATGTCAAGTAATAACAAAGACAGGACTAAATGAGGAAGAAAAGTAGAGAGTGCAAGAAAAGCAGCTTTACCCCAGTCCAAAGAATCAGATAAAGAAGATGAAATATATGCCCAATATGCTAATAAATAGGCAGTCATAGACAAGATTAACCAACGATAAACCCCTAAAAGAGTGCCTTGTCCAAATTTGTCTAAACCAAAGCGATGTTTAGCAGTTTTGAACCAACCTTCAATTTGCCAACGGCGTTTACCCCACCAAGAAATAGTGCTAGGTTTAATGGGTTTTGTAGAGATAACATATCTTTTCAGAAACTGACCATTCTCGCGTTTGAAATAATACCAAGAAAGGGTAACAGGAAAATCTAATCCAATGAGTTGAACTTGTCTTCCTCGACGATGTAAAAGTTTAACAAGAGTGCCATTAATTAATTTACGATTACAACCAATACCAAGGACAGCATGATATTTAAGTTTACGAATACCGTTGATAAAATCTTTAGTGCCAAAAGCTGTGTCAGCTAGAATTTTCACCTCGAATTTTTTGGTAAAATCTTTTGGTAAGTTACGTACCATTCGTAGTGCCATCTGAGCAGGACTGGCTGTACCTTTACCTCTCCAGACACGAAAATTCCAGGGGATACGCCATTTTCCAACTACCAATTAATCCTATAATTCTTTCATAACCAGATGCACTCAAAGAATTATACATATCTCTCATGTCTGAAACAACATTATTATCACTACCAGAGTTATAAACTAATACATGAAATTTTGTTGTACTAATGAGAGGATCACTAGCAATTACTGTAGTAATTCTATTTCCTTGCTTACCATTTATAGAACGTACTTCTATAGAAATGTTATTTCTACCAGCAATTTCCTTCAGTAATTTTTCTACAAAAATCTGTTCTGTCTGTCCCTCCACAAAAATAGCTAATTTTTTCACTGATTTATAGACTCCTCATTCTGAAAACCTTCTACATAGAACTGACTCGCAAAAAAGTCAAAATTATTGAGTCCAGTAAACTTGAAATCATCAAATATTTGTTTTGAATTATTTATATTATGCAGCTTCGCTAATCCTGTTTTACGTTCAATGACAGACCAAAATTCTAAAGGAACACCATTCATAATAAAGCGATCATTGGAAGTCATTATTAGCTGAACTAATCCAGTTTTAGCCTTATCAATAAGTAATTTAATCATTGAAGATGATCTCTCAAAATCAAGTCCTTCACCTATATCATCTATTAAGATGCAACTGGATTTTCCAGATAAAAGAGAATAATTAACTTGAATAATTAGAGACAAGGCTCTAAACATACCTTGAGACATTGAATATTGTTCTGTCTTCTGTCTTAAGTCACTTTCCTTAACATAAAGACATTCTGGTTTTCTATCTATAAATTGATCTGTTTCGTCTTCAAGAAAAATAGATGGTGTTTTTGTACCAACTTCAGTTATTGCGTAACCAACAGATAACATATCTGATTTTATAGCTTCAATAAAAGGTGTTCCTAATTCTTCCTCTCCTAATTTAAAGATGCCAATTACTTGTTCTGTGTCCTTAAAATCTATTTTTTTTCTGAGTGATTCTTTTTTTCTAGACTTAACTAATGCAAAAACACTCCTTCCTAACTCTGTACCAAATTGATAGTATCTTAACGTACTTGCCCAAATATAAAGATTTTCAAAAAAAGGATGTTGAATAGAGTCCCTGCGTTTTAAAGCAGCAATTTCATCAATAGGAGTTTGAAAATCAATGTCTACGTTTAATTTGTTAGCCCAAATTTTACCTTCTCCTGATTTGTTTCTATTCAGATATATCTTACTCCCAATAGTTAACTTCTCTTCTACAACTGTGCCATTATCTACTATTAATACATAGACTTGCTTATCATCTGGACTATGAGAATTGAATGTTAAAGTCCATTCTTTGAAAATTCTGTCAGATTTAAGATTTTGGTCACCAGATAGCAAATTAGATAGTAAGTTAATCGCTCTGAGAATTTTAGATTTACCAGAAGCATTTTTACCAACAATCAAGTTTACATTACCTAATTGGCAACCATCTACACGCCATTCACTAGGCATCCCTTTATCTTCACAATAGTGAACTGAATCTAATTTCATATAATGTTCATTCCGTTAATGATAATGTATTTAGCATTTGCTGTAGTTGAGAATTATAAATCTGTTATTTAAACTATACATCAGTAGAGACTGTAAAAGTCGTACAGATATGCTTTGCTATCGCTCTATTAATCCCTAGTAATGCTTGAGTGAGATAACGTAAACAGATACAGAGTAAGCTTTTCAGGTGCGAACTGCTTGCAGCAGCGCTAGTTCCCTCCGGGACGCACTCGCGTTCGCTATCGCTCTATTAATCCCTAGTAATGGTTGAGTGAGATAATGTAAAAAGATACAGAGTTTTTGGGCTGTAATTTAGTGTTATTAATGGTGGGTATTGTTGGGTTTCATTACGTCAACCTAACCTACTTTTCAAAGCATTTTTAATAACTCTTCTGGCAATATTGCTGGTACTAAAGACGCTACAAAATCAACCTTATTTCTTGTGACAATTATTTCTACACCTGCTGCTGTTGCGGCTGCACTTGTCACTGCATCTTCAAAATCTTTAATTGGACTTTGCAAAGCTTGATGAATTACTTCATTTGTAACGCTGGCAATTTGAATATGTTGCAATAAATTTTCTATTAATTTACGTGCTGCTTCGCTACCAATTTGGCGGCGTAAAATATAGAAAATATTGGTGACAGCGTGTCCTGAAACAAAGCCTTGCACCTGTTTTTTCATGACTGTATTTAATGCTTGTGCTGAGGCAACAACAAACGGTTGACGCTGTGCTAAAATATCTAGCAAAACATCGCTGTCAAATAATACCTGCTTCAACTATATTTCTCCTCTAGGTAATTAACATAACTTTCTTCTGGATTTTCTGATTCTAAGCTAATTACACCTATTAAGCTTTGTGTCCAGGGGTCAAGTTCAGATAAGGTTTCTAGGGTGGGTTGAGGAGGAATAGAGGATAGGGTTTCTTGTTGAATTGATGCTAGTACGGTTTGCACAAAATTCCAGCGTTCTTTGATTGGTAATTTTAATACCTGTTCTTGCAATTGTTGTAATTGAATCATTACTTTGCTGTTAATTCTATCATTTACTATGTTAACAGATGGTTGATTTTGTTCGGGTGATAATTCTCAGGTGAGATGAATCTTTCTAGGTGTATCTATGATGGTTCTATTGTCTTCTCTTATTTACACGATAGCAGGGATCGCCCCAGTAATCCCTAGTAATGCTTGAGTGAGATAATGTAAACAGATACAGGGTTTTTGGGTTGGAATTTAGTGTTATTAATTGTGGGTATTGTTAGGTTGCCTTGTATTAACCCAAACTACAAACTACTACTTTTTAATACCTTTAATAAATGCTGTTCTTGCATCAATGATGGAAGGCATCAAAACACAGTTCATCAATAAATCTATATCTAAATCTGCCAATAATTCACTTTGATTAATTTGCTCATAATTATCGTTTTTAAGATGATATAAATACAATTTATTATTTTCCCAAAACCAGACTTCGGTAATATTAAATCTTTTATATTTTTCTAGTTTATCAATACTGCCACTGGTAATATTAATTTCAATTGCTAAATCTGGATTTTCCTTTTTTTCTCCGATGTAATAAGATTCATCAGGTTCAAAGGAAGCGCTCTTTTCTTTTGCACGACGAGTAGCACTACCTACTGGAATCAGATTTATACCTATTTCACAGGAATATAATTCTAGTAAAAAACCAAGAATGGTTTTAATCATTTCATGTTGTTCACTCAGCGTCATAAATTCGATGCACCCATCAAGATAAGTTATCCGCAAACCTGCTGCGTCTGCGGTTAAGGTTTCTATTGTTTCAAATTCCTCCCAGGTGTAATAACCAGGTAGAAGAAATCGCTGTTCGGAAATTGTGGTGGTTTTGTTTAAGGTTTGGATAGTCATAGTAATTTTATGGTTATGACTTTAATCTTGATTATAACTCATGGTCGGGTGATAATTCTTAGGTGAGGTGAATATTTCCAGGTGTACCTGTAATGGTTCTATTCTATTCTCTTCTCTTATTTACATGATAGCTGGTGATGGTTGGGTGAGATAATGTGAATAGATACAGAGTTATTAATGGTGGGTTATGTTATTGCTAACCCACGGAGAGTATTACTTATTTCCTAAAAATTCATCTACGGTAATTCCTGCTTGTCTAATTAAACTTCTGAGTAAACCTGGTGCTAGTTCTTTATGATTAGGAACTGATAAAATGGGTTTTGATTCGTGCCAAAGTATGATATGACTTCCGGTTTGATGGTCTACAGCATAGCCAAATTTTTCAAAGATTTTGACTGTTTGTTTACCGGAAATATTTGATAAGCGTCCCATTTATACTACTACTTCCCCTACAAAAGATTGAGATTCTTTGGTTACATAGGGTTTTCCATGTTTTTCTAATACGTGAAGATAGCCTTTGATAGCATCTTTGATATTTTCAATTGCTTCATCTAAGCTTTTACCTTGACTGACACAACCAGGAAGTTCTGGTACTTCAGCAACGTAACCTAGATATTCTGAATCATAGGTGAATATTACTTGAAATTTCATACAGGAGGGGTTTGTATATTTGTGTGCTGATTATTAATATATCTAATTTTCTTGGCTAGTTGTTCGAGGATTTGATTTAGTTCGGGTGATAATTCTCAGGTGAGGCGAATGTTTCCAGGTGTATCTGTGATGGTTCTATTGTCTTCTCTTATTTACATGATAGTTGGTGATGGTTGGGTGAGATGATGTGAACAGATACAGGGTTTTTGGGTTGTAATTTAGTGTTATTAATGGTGAATATTGTTGAGTTTCCTTCCTCAATCTAACCTACGTACTAAGTCTGTAATTGACTGTTCATAAACAAAACGCTCTATCCAAGCTTGTCCTACTCCTAAAAGTGCAGGTTTAATACCTTCTCTTATTTTAATTTTATAAATTTTTCCTTGTAGATATTGTTGTAATTGAAGTTCATCTATAGAAGAAGTCCGTCCACCTCCTAGAATAACAGATTGAAATTGGAGTTTTTCTTTAAGGCTATCTATAATCCAATAAATACGTTCAGTATACAATTTATTTTTCTGAGTTTGATTATAATCAGGATGCTCTTTTTCTATCCAATTAAAGAATGGCTGACCAGCTAAAATATGTATGTTGCCTTCAAAACCATTTGGCCATTTTCGTGCAATTACCTCACCTTCAAATGGCAAAATATAGGGGGTTTTCTTTGTAATTACAGCACAGCCAATACCACCCCCAAGAGTTAAGCACAGAATAGGTTTTTTCAATTTCTTCTGATTTAAACAATTAAATGCAAATGAAACAGCATCATTTAGTAGTAAAATATTAGAAATACCTAATTTATCATGAATTATCCTACTTAGTTCTTCTGGCCATTCCCAATATTTAGGAGTTGTAGCGGTCTTATTATAAACTTGGCAGCCTAATGAAAGTGCTAAACCATTTATAGATTGATTTTCAATCCATTCATTTAGCCATGATAAAAAATTTTCAAAATTATTTTCACCAAAAAATTCTTCACTATTTTTGTTTTGTGGTTCATCTATTTTTAAAGATTGAAGTCTATGTTCCTGTATTTTAAACTTGAGTAAAGCAGCCTTAGATCGCATATGCCCAATTTCAACACAGAGGATACTATAATCACCATCAGTAAATGATGTTGAGCGTGTTATTATCTTGTTTAACAATTCCCATAATTTTACTACCTGATCTACTGGTGAAAATTCCATTAGTACAATCCTTTATAAGTAAAATTTTGTATATTCATTCTAACCACACCCAAGTAAAAACCTAGATGGAGTATTTATATTATATTAATTTTTATAGTTTTGATACATGAAATTCCCCTAATTCAGAGGAACGCGGATGAACGCGGATGAACGCAGATGAGTTTAGAAATTACGGACAACACGCTTTATCTCCACTTTGGGATTACCAAAATTAATTAATAGACATAGAGTAAGTCCAGTTGTTTTCAGATAATTCATACATTGGGCAAAATGCTTAGTATCTAGTGCTGTTACTGCCTTTAACTCCACAATAATAGCGTTTTCCACCAACAAATCAGCCCTATAGTTACCCACAACTATACCGTCATACCAAACTTCCAACATTTTCTGCGGCTCAACCAACAAACCAGTTTTCCGTAACTCATGCACCAGCGCATTTTCATAAACCGCTTCCAAAAAACCAACCCCCAAAGTATTACCCACCTTAAAAGCACACCCAATAACCTGCTCCGTAACCCTATTAAAATCTAATCTGCGTTCATCTGCGTTCATCTGCGTTTCCCTCCAATAAAAATGAGCAAATGTACGCAACCCAACGCCAAAACATCCGCGTTAATCTGCGTACATCTGCGGTTAAAAAATCTTAATGCACCAACTCAATAGCCCGCTTAGTCAACGCTTCCGCAGTCAAACCATTAAAAGCCATCAACTCACCCGCACTAGCGGTAGTTTCCCCACGCTTCCAGGCAAAAGAATCACGCTGAGAATTACTGCGTAACATGATTGGTTCTAACATCGCCGCAGCGCCACCTGTCACACCAATTAAGGCATCTCCACCAAACAATTGCTCAAAATCGGCATCACTTAAAAAACCGTTATCAGGTTCAGAACAAGTATCCCAAGCAGTATCATGAGGACGATATAAACGACGAGGATTGATAATAGAAACAATCTTCACACCAATACCTTCAGTTTCTAAAAAAGCCGCCGCTTCAAACACAGGAATTAATGTCAAATCGCCAATGACAGCAAATACAACAGTCTTCCCACCAGCCACTTCATGTAATAACACCGCACCATCAATTAAGCCTT
This sequence comes from Anabaena sp. UHCC 0187, assembly GCF_009712035.1. Taxonomy (GTDB): domain Bacteria; phylum Cyanobacteriota; class Cyanobacteriia; order Cyanobacteriales; family Nostocaceae; genus Dolichospermum. Next base: position 114,723 of record NZ_VILB01000014.1, read on the forward strand.
TTTCAGTTTGGGCAAAGGTGCTACGAATTGGCAAAGGAGACTTACTAGCAGTAATGACAATGCCCTTATTTTTTGTTTGCAAAGCCCAGTCATAACAGACTTGAATACTGTTAGCATCTGGGGGAAATAATGGGAAGACATTTCCCGTTCTCATCAATGATGCAAAATAAGCCTCTATTTCTGGTCTTTGGTGTGTCCAACCGTTGCGTCCTTGTTCCAATGCCCCGGCTGTAAATAATGTAATTGTTGACGGTGTTTTGCGGCGTAATTCTGCCATTGCTTGGGTGACAGTTTGCCAAATTGGTAAACCATTGATGGCAAAAGATTCATAGGAACACCACAAAGTTCTCGCCCCCATTAAGGATAAACCAGCCGCTAAACCAGCACAAGCATCTTCGCTCAAAGGTTCGTAAACTTGACCTCCTGGGGCTTGGTTATAGGTATCATCGGTTGTAGGGTGAATGATTTTTAATGCTTCATTAATATTACCAATTCCTGAAGCGGCGTTACCATCGGCGTTAGTCACAAGGAAGTTTTTATCTTTATTTCCTACTACTCCCACTAGCTTACCCATGACAGTTGTAGAAACTTGGGGAACTGCGCCAACTTGATATTCTACTAATGGTAATTCGCCAATTTCTGCTAAGGGTAATTCAAATTCTGTGACTACAGTTTTCGCAGCCGGACCACCTCCAGCCCGTTCCGCATTTGTCCGCACAATTTGCCATGCTGGGGCTGATAATGCCCGTTTTTGCAAGGCGCTGACAATGTGGGGCGCGTCTAAGGTATCTTTCGGATAGAGGTTGTGGGATTTTGCCCCTAAAGCGTGAACCCCTGCCCCTTTGAGTTGTTTGATAATAAATACAGTCAATTTACCGCCGAGTGCTGAACGGGCAGCTTTATCCATACCTACTAATACGGCTTTGGTAAATTCTAGGCGCTTGGCAAAGGAAAATACCGTACTATCAACATATTCACCTGCTTGGTTTTGGTCGTCAAAATCTTTGGCGTTGACTAATACCACTTCGGCAAAACCGTTACCTTGCCAATAGGCGATCATCTCTGCGTTGGTTTTCAAAGATACCATGCTGTGGTGTTCTTGGCTGTAACCGTTCCACACTAACACGGGTAAGAAGTTGGTAGCGGTGGGGTAAGCGGTGTTAAAATGTGCCATTGCACTCATGATATAGGGTTCACCCAGTCCCCCGTCTCCCAGGGTGAAGGGGAAGAGTTTATCACGGTGCAACAGGGCTGCGGCCATGGCGAAATGTTGTCCTTGTCCCAGGGGGCCAGCCGGTGCGAGAATACCGGGAATATAGCCGGATAGGTGTCCTAATAATCCATGCTTTTCTCGAAAGCGATCGCCCAATTGTTGTACTGTAGAAATGCCCATGTCTTCTAGTGATCTGTCGAGGAACATGGCACTATAGAAACCGGGGGCGTGATGTCCAACTTCGGTGATAATGTTTTTATGTCCCAACATGACCAAAGCTGCATAAGCCTCCGCTTGGCTGGCAAAACCGCCGGGATGTCCAGAAGCCTTACTAGCACTGACGTGGAGGGTGAGGTAGCGCAGGGCATCAGCCGCCAGTAAGGTTTGATATACTGCTGTTGTATCGGTAGGATTTGTTATAGATATATTACCAGATGCGATCGCTGGTGTTGCCCCATAAGTTTCAAAATCTGGCAATGCTTCCCCAAAATATTGTATTCCTTCGCAAAAATTTGGAACTGCGGAAGCTGTTTTTGATGTAACTACTGTCATGCTGAGTACCTTAATAAAATCGAAAAAAACTAGAGATTCTGGTTTAATGTCACCAAAATTTTACATCTTTAAGGATCTAATAGTTAATCGCATTTTCGCAATATCACCATAAGTAGGTTAAATGAACCACGTTCGCGGAGCGTCCCGAAGGGATAGGAGCGAAGTACACGAAGGAAGAAGGGAAGAAGATAGTTATCGTCAGTAACTCAGGCACATGGCGAAAAATCATTACTTATGATACCAAGAAATTAATTGCCTATTAAAATGGTACTAAAAGGTTGTCGTTAACCAGGTTATCAAAAACTGGAAGTTGAGAATAAGTTGATTGATTTTTAAGTTTTTGTTTCTTGTCAAGTTCCAATTACCCCAAGAGGGTTTATAGTTAAAGTTAAGTTATTCTGTAATTAATTGTGTAATCAAAATAGGAGAAAATTATGCAAATACTACCAGGACCAAAAGTACCAGCTACTATTCAAGTTTTAAACTGGATATTCAGACCCATGCCTTATATGGTAGAATGTGCTAAAAAGTATGGTGATTTGTTTACTCTAAAATTGCAAAGTAGCTTACCACCAATTCTATTTGTTCATTCTCCTGAAGCTATACAGCAGATATTAAGTAATGATCATAAAGAATTGGAAGCACCAGGAGAATTGAATAGTATTTTTGAATATTTACTCGGCAAAAAATCTGTGATTACTCTTAGTGGTAAAGAACATCAACGTCAACGGCAATTAATTATGCCTCCTTTTCACGGAGAAAGAATGCGAAATTATGCCGAATTAATTGAAAATATTACCACAAAGACTATCAATAAACAACCAAAAAATCAACCTTTTAATATTAGAAATGCTTCTCAAGAGATTACACTTGGGGTAATGATGGAAGCTGTTTTTGGTATTTATGAAGGAGAACGTCCTGAAAAACTTAAACAGTTACTGTGTGAAATTGTCGAACAAACTAGTAGTCCTTGGAGAGTGGCTTTTCTCTATTTTCCCAACTTAAAAAATATGGTTGGTGTTTCGGAAATTTGGAAAAGACAAATTAAGAAACAGGAAGAAGCTGACCAACTCATTTATCAAGAAATTCGAGAAAGAAGAGAAAACTTTGATCCTCAGCGGACGGATATCCTCACTCTACTGATGGTCGCAAGAGATGAAGAAGGTCAAGCCATGACCGATGAAGAATTAAGAGATGAATTAATGACCTTATTATTCGCAGGTCATGAAACTACAGCTACAGCGATTTCTTGGGCTTTTTACTGGATTCATAAACTCCCAGAAGTTCGAGAAAAGCTATTAGCAGAATTGGATAGTTTAGGAGAAAATCCTGATTTTAGCACCATCTTTAAATTACCATATTTAACTGCTGTTTGTAACGAAACATTAAGGATTTATCCTGTAGGAATGCTAACTTTTCCCAGAAAGGTAAAAACACCTATTTCTCTTGGTGGTTATCAACTTGAAGCAGGTACAATTATTATGGGTTCAATTTATTTAACTCATCAACGGGAAGATATTTATCCTCAACCTGAAAAATTCAACCCAGAACGCTTTCTAGAAAGACAATTTTCACCTTATGAATTTATTCCTTTTGGTGGTGGTTCAAGACGTTGTATAGGTTTAGCATTTGCCCAAATGGAAATGAAATTAATATTAGCTAAAGTCCTGAAAACATGGTCAATGAAATTAGTTAATACCGATGAAATTAAACCACAAAGACGGGGTTTAGTAACTGGTCCAAATGGTCCAATCAATTTAGAGATTCATAATCTTCGTCAACCAACATCTGCAAATTTAGAACCAGTGAAAGTTTAATCTAGTGAAGATCCCCGACTTCTTTTTTCAGCTTGTAAATAAACGATGAGTTCATATCAGAAGTCGGGGATCTGGGTTTATAACAACGAAGATCCCCGACTTATTTTTTCAGCTTGTAAATAAATTATGAATCCATATCAGAAGTCGGGGATCTGGGTTTATCGTCCATTTTTTTTATTTACTTGCAATTTGTTGTAAATATTAATAATATAAAAAAGCCAGGTTTTTATGTCATCAGAGATATGCAAGAATACGACGTTATCATTATCGGTGCTGGACACAACGGCTTAGTTTGTGCAGCTTATTTACTCAAAGCAGGTTATAGCGTCCTCTTACTAGAAAAACGTCCTGTTCCTGGTGGTGCAGCGACAACAGAAGAATGTATTCCAGATAAAGCACCAGGTTTTAAATTTAACTTGTGTGCCATTGACCATGAATTTATTCATTTGGGTCCAGTAGTAGAAGAATTAGAACTCACAAAATATGGCTTAGAATATCTAGAATGTGACCCAGTTGTTTTTTGTCCTCACCCCGACGGTAAATATTTTTTAGCCCATAAATCCTTAGAAAAAACCTGTGCAGAAATCGCTCGTTACAGTGAACGAGATGCTAAAAAATATGCCGAGTTTACAAATTATTGGCAACGGGCAATTAACGCCATGACTCCCATGTTTAATGCCCCACCCACATCAATTATAGATATTTTTGGTAACTACAATCTTAAACAAGTTAAAGATTTATTTTCTGTAGTAGGTTCTCCAGCCAAAAGTTTTGATTTTGTGCGAACAATGTTAAATAGTGCCGAAGATATTCTTAATGAATGGTTTGATGAAGAATTTCTCAAAGCCCCCCTATCTAGATTAGCATCAGAATTAGGTGCGCCACCTTCTCAAAAAAATCTGGCAATTGGGGTCATGATGATGGCCATGCGTCATAATCCTGGTATGGCTAGACCTCGCGGGGGTACAGGTGCATTGGTGCAAGCATTGGTAAAATTAGTTAATAGCAAAGGTGGGGTAATTCTCACCGACCAGCACGTAGAAAAGATTTTAATTGATGATGGTAAAGCTGTAGGAGTTAGGGTGACTGGTGGTAAAGAATATCGAGCAAAACAGGGGGTAATTTCTAATATTGATGCTCAAAGATTATTCTTACAAATGACTGAAAAAAGCGATATTGATGCCGTTGACCCTGATTTATGGGAAAGATTAGAACGTCGCATTATTAACAACAATGAAACTATCCTCAAAATAGATTTAGCATTAGATGAACCCTTACATTTTTCTCACCATGATCATAAAGATGAATATCTCATTGGTTCAATTCTCATTGCTGATTCTATGAATCATGTCGAACAAGCTCATAATAAATGTACAATTGGCGAAATTCCTGATTCTGATCCTTCCATGTATGTGGTTATGCCAAGCGCCCTTGATCCTAGTTTAGCACCACCGGGAAAACATACTTTATGGATTGAATTTTTTGCTCCTTATCAAATTGCTAATGCAAAAGGTACAGGTTTAAAAGGGACAGGTTGGACTGATGAATTGAAAAATCAAGTTGCAGATAAAGTAGTTGACAAATTAGCAACTTACGCCCCCAATGTGAAGAAAGCAACTATCGCTAGAAGGGTAGAAAGTCCCGCAGAATTAGGAGAAAGACTAGGCGCATATAAAGGGAATTATTATCATATTGATATGACAATGGATCAAATGATCTTTTTCCGACCCTTGCCAGAAATAGCCAATTATAAAACCCCCATTGAAAATCTCTTTTTAACAGGTGCAGGAACACATCCAGGTGGTTCAATTTCCGGTATGCCAGGACGCAATTGTGCGCGGGTATTTTTGCAGAACAAGCAACCCTTTAGCCAGGCTTTAAAAGATGCCGGAAATTCGATTAAATCTACAGTTGGTTCGGTTTTTGGGATTAGTTGAGGAATAAAGATGTAGGGTGCGTTATGCTGCGCTAACGCACCAGTTTTTATATATTAAGAAGTTGTAATTTTCTCAAATATATCAAAAGATTTTAAATTTCTCAAATATAATGTAAAATGTATTGATAACTTACTTCCTGATAATACATTTGTATTATTTATTTCGTATTGCGCTTATGGAAAGACTGACAGTAAAAAACTTTCTAAACATTAAAGATATTGAATTTAATTTATCAAAAATAAATATTATTATCGGACAGCAAGCTAGTGGTAAAAGTGTAATTGCTAAATTAGTTTATTTCTTTAAAGATTTCTTTATTAAATATCGTTCTTCAATCCAGAATAAGCAAAAAAAAGCAGAATTTGACAGAAGTATAATTACAACTTTTAAAATCATATTTCCTGAATATTCTTGGAAAAATCAGGAGTTTCAAATTTTATATGAATTTGATAGTTATTCCGTAGCTTTAAATAACCAAAAATTAGATGATAAGAAGTCTAAATTATCTTTAATATATTCTGAATATTTAGTTAACGTTCGCAGGAAAATTTTGAGCGAGTATAACAAAAAAACTATTGAATATGCAGAAAATAACCCTGAAAAAATAATTGAAGAATACTACAACACAATTTTCACTAAATATGTTCTTAGAGATGTTAATAGTCTTGACTTAATAACTTTTATCCCTGCTGGAAGATCGTTTTTTGCTAACTTACAAAATAATATTTTTTCCTTTTTATCAGAAAATATACTCATAGATTATTTTCTAAAAGAATTTGGTTCAGCTTATGAAAGAGTAAAAAATTTGTATCATGTTAGGAAATTAATTCATCAATTAAAGCCAAATGATTCAATTGATGAATTAATTAATCAGATAATAGTTGGTAATTATTCGTATGAAAAAGATCAGGACTGGATATTATACACTAACGAAACTAACAAAAGCAGAAGGACTAATTTATCACATTCATCTTCTGGACAACAGGAGGCTTTACCTATGACACTTATATTAGCTATTTTGCCTTTTATTAGCTCAACAACACGCCTTTTCATTATAGAAGAACCAGAAGCACATTTGTTTCCTACATCACAAAAACATATTGTAAGTTTAATTGGCCAGGTTTTTAATGCAACGGAAAAAAAGCATAAGTTTTTCATAACCACTCACAGTCCTTATATATTAACTGCTTTTAATAATCTAATTCAAGCAGGTAACACTTTGAAAGCATTAAGAGAGAAACCTGAACAAAATTATTTACTAGAAGCTTTATTTAAAATAGTTCCAGAAAATCAAACATTAGATATTAATGATGTTGCTGCTTACACCATCAAAAATGGCATGATTGAAAGTTTGATCAATGAAGATAATAACTTGATTGATACAAATATCATTGATGAAGTATCCAACGAATTTAGTCAAGTGTTTGAAAAATTAATAGAACTTGAATTTGGAGAATAAAATTTGTGGACTTAGATAAATGTTCCGAAAAAATAAGCCATAAAAATATATTAATAGAAGAAAAGAAAAGTAGTAAAATAGTCTTTACAAATGAAAATTCAATAGAAGTAACTAAAGTTCAAGTAGATGGCTGTTTAGATATTCAAGGAGTTAAATGTGATTGGTTACTAATTATCAATGAACCTTATATTGAAATTTATATAGAATTAAAAGGTTCTGATGTAGAACACGCTTTTAATCAAATTGAAAATACTATTAAAATTGTCTCAAAAAATTATAAAACAGTCCTCAAGTATTGCTATATAATCACAACTAGATGCCCTATAAACTCAGCACAAATTCAAGTTAAGGCAAAATCATTTAAAAAGAATTATAATGCAGTGCTAAAGGTAAAAAAAACAGGATCTAATGAAAGTTTTAATACATTCATTGTAGATAAATAAATGTATTATTTATGATATTGTATACTATGACATGGAAATATAGGATTCAGATTTCAAAAGATTAATAATTGAAATGAAGTAAAATAATCAATATAAAATAAACTCTAACCTTCACCCTATGCCCACTGAAACAGTAACTCTCCAAATCCCAGAAATTATCTATCAGCGATTAGTTAATACTGCTAATGCTACTCAACGTCCCTTAGAAGAAGTAATGCTTCATGCTTTGCAAGTTGGTAGTCCACCAGCATGGGATGATGTACCAGAGGAATTTCAAGCTGAAATTGCCGCATTAGATAAGCTAGATGACAATACTCTTTGGCAAATTGCCAATGGTCGAAAAACAGCAGATGATATGGACAGATATAACATCCTGCTTGATCATAACTCTAGGGGTATACTTACAGAAGTAGAACAATTAGAGTTGATGTCACTTCGACATGAGGCTGATTTATTTATGTTATGTAAAGCCCAAGCAGCAGTATTACTCAGTTGGCGAGGGTATCGTCTATCAAATTCTTAAATTGTTGTGTCTACATATATTTCTGAAAGTTTAAGACAAAAAATCATAGAGAGGGATAAATCACGTTGCTGTTATTGCTTGACATCTGAAGCAAATAGCGGTATTCCTATGACTTATGATCATATTCACCCAGTTTCTAAGGGTGGAGAAACAACTTTTGAAAATCTTTGTTTAGCTTGTCGTTCATGCAACGAATTCAAAAGTGATGCAGTTGAATCTATAGATCCTTTGAGTGGTGAAACTATACAACTATTTAACCCTCGTAAACAGAAATGGGCTGACCATTTTGGATGGAGTGCTGATGGTACAAGATTAGAAGGTATAAATGCTATTGGTCGCACCACAATAGTTAAGCTACGAATCAATAATCCAATCATTCTGATTGCTCGAAAGCGTTGGGTAATTAGTGGTTGGCATCCTCCTCTTGATTGATAGTATGTAAACAATAACTTATACAGCATCTAAGTTAAAAGACAAACACTCAGGCTGTGTTACTACTGACTACTGTTGCAGTAACTCAGTGAATTCTGCTTTATGAATAGTCCTAAAAAAGTAGTACATTAAAAAGTGCATCTAGTAGCATTAAAATTTTGATTAAATCACCTGTGCGGAAAATCGTTATTGCCGGTAACTGGAAAATGTTTAAAACCCAGGCAGAATCCGCAGAATTTTTAAGCGGATTTTTGCCTCACCTAGAGGAAACCCCCTCAGTCCGAGAAGTGATACTGTTTCCTCCCTTCACCGACTTAAGCCTGCTGTCCAAATCTTTGCATGGTAGCCGTGTGAATTTGGGCGCACAAAACGTCCACTGGGAAGAAAGTGGAGCATATACGGGCGAAATAGCTGCCCCCATGCTTACGGAAATTGGTGTGCGTTATGTGATTGTGGGACATAGTGAAAGACGGCAATTCTTCGGAGAAACAGACGTAACTGTCAATCTCCGTCTCAAAGCTGCCCAAAAGCATGGACTCACACCCATTCTCTGTGTTGGGGAAACTAAACAACAACGAGACGCTGGGGAAACAGAATCAATAATTAGCACCCAATTAAAAAAGGATTTGCTAGACATTGATCAAACTAACTTGATCATTGCCTATGAACCAATTTGGGCTATTGGTACTGGTGATACCTGTGAATCCAAGGAAGCAAATCGGGTAATTGGCTTAATTCGCAATCAATTGACTAATCCCCTCGTTCCTATTCAATATGGGGGTTCAGTCAACCCGAATAATGTTGATGAAATTATGGCACAACCAGAAATTGACGGCGCTCTCGTTGGTGGCGCTAGTCTAAAAGCTGATAGTTTTGCCAGAATTGTCAACTATCAATAGTGGGGATTGGGGATTAGGGATAAATCAATTAAAAATTAAAAGTTAAAAAATTTCATGTCTAACAACTTAACTATCCGAGATCACTGTTTTACCTGGGGAAAGCGGACTTATCTCATGGGAATTTTGAATGTCACCCCGGATAGTTTTAGTGATGGTGGTAAATTTAACACCACCTCAGCGGCTTTAACCCAGGCACAAGCAATGGTGGCTGCTGGTGCTGATATCATTGACATTGGTGGACAATCAACCCGTCCAGGGGCGGAGCAAATCTCCCTAGAAGCAGAACTTGAGCGGGTGCTATCTGTTTTGGAGTTGCTACGTCCAGTCGTTGATGTCCCCATTTCTGTAGATACCACTAGAAGTGAAGTAGCTAAAGCAGCAATAAATGCTGGAGCAGATATAGTTAATGATATTTCTGCTGGGACATTTGACCCCCAAATGTTGCCAACTGTTGCTAGTTTAAATGTGCCGATTGTGTTAATGCACATCCGAGGCAACCCGCAAACTATGCAAAAATTTACTGATTATGAAGATATAATTACTGATATTTATAACTTTTTATCCCAAAAAATTGCCGATGCTACACTTTTGGGAATTGAACACAATAAAATAATTATTGATCCTGGCATTGGTTTTGCTAAAAATCATGGGCAGAATTTAGAAATTTTTCGCCGCTTAGAATCGCTCAAAACACTCAATTCTCCGATTTTAGTAGGAGCATCTCGTAAAAGTTTTATCGGTAATATTCTCAACCAACCAGAGCCAAAAGCAAGGGTTTGGGGAACAGCCGCAGCCTGTTGTGCAGCGATTTTTAATGGTGCAGATATCCTCCGAGTTCACGATGTTCAAGAAATGCAAGAAGTCACTCTAGTAGCAGATGCTATTTTTCGTAATTCTTAACTACTCTTGCCTTATTAATTAGCTCCATTACCGTTACCATTACCGTTACTAGATTTCTTGCCATGATTTTCTAGATTTGATGGATCAGAAATCAACTCCTGAAACATTTCGCTTGAGTTAGCAGGATCTACAAATACAATTTTTGCATTATTGCTTTCACCCAGTTTCTGACTAGCATCTACATAATCTTGGGCCACAAGATACCTTAAAATATCCTTACTTTCAGGGTGAGAACGCAAGGCTTCAGAAATTATTTCTATAGATGTTCTAGTTCCTTCCGCTCGTTTAACTGCTGCTTGTCGTTCCCCTTCTGCTGCTTCTATAGCTGCCTTTTTTTTAATTTGTGCATTCTGTTGTTCTTCCATAGACTTGCGGACAGTTTCCGGTGGGGTGATGCTCTGAATATCCAAACGGATAATTTCAATTCCCCATGTGGCTGTAATGGGATTTAATACGCCTAATATGCTTCTGTCCATCTCGTCTCTAGACATATTAGTATCCTCTAAAGAATTCTGGGCGATATTCTCCCGGAGGGTAGTTGTTGCTAAGTTGGCTAAGGCCTGTTGTAAATCATCAATGGCATAAAAGCTTTTTTCAATATCCTTGATGCGCCAGTAAAGAATTGCATCAACTTCTAAATAAACTCCATCCTGAGTAATTACATTTTGCGGTTTAATATCTAACAACTGCTCTCTGGTTGTATCCTCCATCACAATCTGATCAAGAATGGGAACAATAAAACTAAGTCCAGGATTGAGTTTGCGATGATACCGCCCCAATCGTTCAACTAAAGCAACATTCCCTTGATTTACCATCTTTGCAGATGCCAAGGCATAACCTACTAGAGCTAAAAATATGATAAAAAAGATTGGGTCCATTATATTCTCCTCTTTCAGCTTTGGGCAAAATTGATTGTTAGGGTTATGTTTATAACTTGTATTAACTTTAAATTAAAATGGTTTAAGTGCGTAATTTTCTAATTAGTAACTGTAATAAACCTGCGCTCACATTATAGGCGATCGCCACACCCCTAATCATTAATTGCCGAAAAAAGATTACCCAATCACTAGGAGAACATACAGGCATCATTAAAATCATACCCCAAAGCAATTTCCAGTCTCTTCCCGTTGCCCCGTTCCTTGCTATATCTCTATTGTGGGGCTAGATTTTTTGATAGGAAACCTAGAAAACCAAGTTTTAGGCCTAACCTAAAATCCAAAGAATAATCTAACAATCCCCAAGATAGTACCCAGAGGACCAGCTACAGTATTGACTCTATCACCAGTTTTGGCTAACCCGTTACGATCAACTACTACAACATCATTGTTGCGAAGGATCGGATTTGTTTCCTCGTTAATTCCTTTAGACAAATCTACCTTAACTGGACGTTTACTAACAGTACCATTAGAGTTGAGACGAATCAGTTCTACACTTCCTCTACTGGCTCTACCATCATTGAAACCACCAGCCGCTAATAATGCCTGATTTAAAGAACTATTGGGTTGTAGTTTGACTGCACCTGGCCTTTTCACTTCACCGACTACACCCACTTCAATAGTATTTGGGGACAAAGTAGTTGTAGCCAATTGGGTAGATTCAGCAGCACTAATATCCGTAGCTGTAGGAATGATAATAGTATCGCCATCCTGCACCACTATGTCTTGATTGATATCACCACTTTGTAGTAATTCCCATAAGTTGATATCTATAGTTTGTTCTGTACCAGTGCGGGTAGGACGGCGTAATTTAATCTTACGAACATCCGCAAGGGACGTAATTCCCCCGGCTAGTTGCAAACTCCGCATCACAGTTGGTAAACCACCACCAGCACCACCATCTTGTGCTCCACCTGCATTTCCAGGGGTGACAAGATAAGAACCAGGACGGTAAACTTGACCAATTACCACCACTGTGCGCGGTGAAGTTTGACTAGCGGCAAAGTTAGCTGAAAATAAATTTCGGGCTTCAGCAACATTCAGACTGGCAGCGGTGGGGACAATAATCGTATCTCCATCTCGTAAGGTAATCTCCTGGGATATTCTGCCTGTTTGCGTCAATTCCTTTAAGTCCAGCGAGACTGTCTGCTCCCCAGAACGTCCTACTTTGCGGCGTAATTGTACTTGAGTCACATCTGCTGCTAGTGTTACCCCTTGGGCTACTGTTAGTGCTGCTAATACTGTGGGGTATTGTACACCAGGGTTATTCCCTGCTCCTCCTTCTAAGCTGAGAGTATAAGCTCCTGGTCTTGTTACTTCACCAGCGACAAATACATTAATGGGACGCGGTGATAATAAGTTGACAGAAATCAGGGGGCGTTTGAGAAAGCGAGCATATCTTTTAGCAATTTTATCAGCAGCCTGTTCAGTGCTTAAGCCTGACACAGGGACACTACCAATTAAAGGCATATTAATGGCACCACCCGGAGGAATTTGATATTCACCAGTATATTCTGGGACTTCAAATACATTTACTCGGATGCGATCGCCACCGCCTAATAAGTAATCTGTAGCTATATTGGATGTTGATTTTGCTGGCTGTTTTTGCGCCAAACTCACAGATGGCAAAGCAATATTGACAGTTGTTAGCAATGCTAAACCCAGAGTTGAATGGGTGAGAACTTTACACAAATTTTTATTAAGCATATTTACCTGAGACTTTGAAGATGAGGATATTTACAGTTATTCTGAAACATTTTTGCGTTGAGTCTACTTAAGCATCGCAGTGGCTCAACAATTTTATTTTCTAATAAATCTTTAGTTTTCCGGACATAAATAATTTGTTGATTGGGGATATTGATTTTAATTTTTCCATAAAGTCAGTTCATATTTTAACTTATTTCTGCAATTAAATTTTCAAGATTTATAATAATTTTGGATTCTATATTTATGATTTTTGCCAATATACACTTTTAAAAATATAGAACCCATAATTTTATTGAAAACTCACTTATCTATTTACTTAATCTTCTCGTGTATTTGCGTTTTCCTTTCCTCCTTTTTATTTCATAAGTGACCATAAATTTTTATAATTTTGCTCAAATCTCTCAATATATTGATTGGTGATTTTACAAATATTTTGACTTTTTTGCTTCTGAATTCTGACAAACATAGTAACATAAATTGCGTATCCGCCAACTAATTAAGTTGTAAATATAGCAGTATTGCTAGGAATAAAATTACTACTTATGGCTGATTTATTCCTCTTGCTTCCTGCCTTCTTGTACTAATTAAGGGGATGAGTTCGGGTTTGAATCTGGTGGATAAAAAACTCTTCTAGAGATTGACGTGATAAATTCATCGTGATAATTTTTCCTCCCATCAAGCGAAGACTAGCTAAAAAATCATAGTAATCTTCTTGGAGTATGCCTTGCCAAGAACCATCAGCCCCAAATTGTAAACTACCGATCCATTTTTTCAATATTTCCCCGTCTCCACCTTGACCTTTGACATGATATGTGGTTTGATTTCCTAAAAGTTCTTTGAGAGAACCAGAACAGATTAATTCTCCTTGGGCAAGAATAGCCACGCGATCACAAATTTGTTCGACTTCACTCAGCACATGACTATTAAAAAATATGGTTTTACCAGATGCTTTCAAAGCCAGAATAATTTCTCGCATTTGATAGCGTCCCAAGGGATCAAGTCCAGACATGGGTTCATCTAAAAAAACCAAATCTGGATCATTAATTAATGCCTGAGCCATTCCTACGCGCTGAAGCATTCCTTTGGAATAGCGCCGCATTTGCTTTTTGCGAGCATCGGCTTGGGATAAACCGACTAATTCCAGTAATTGGGGAATGCGTTGATGTTGTAACTTTTGGGGAATTTGAAATAAACCTGCTGTTAACTGCAAAAATTCCCAGCCACTGAGATAGTCGTATAAATAGGAATTTTCTGGCAGGTAGCCAATATGTTGCTTGACAGAGCGATCGCCTATGGGTTTACCTAACAATAATCCCCGTCCAGAGGTGGGACGGATAATTCCCAGCAACAATTTTAACAATGTGGTTTTACCCGCACCATTGGGACCCAACAAGCCAAAGGTTTCTCCTGGGTACACTTGTAAAGAACAGTTTTTGAGAGATACAACTTTTTGATTGAGCCAAAATCCCGTGCGATAAACTTTTCGCAATTCAGAAGTCAGGACTACAGGTTGTTTATCTAAGGGATTTTGTTGAGAATCGGGGTTGTCTGCAACAGAATTCATGGCCGTAAAACTACCAACTACTGACTATTTAGAGCTAACTACAATTTAACCGATGTCGGGAATTTTCATAACACACCTTTAGAACTAGGAATTGTTTCCCCGCGACGGGGATCAATCTCTACCGCGATTCGCATGGCTCTAGCCAAGGCTTTAAATGTGGCTTCAATAATATGATGGGAATTAATTCCATCCAATTGGCGAATGTGTAAAGTCATTTGGCTATGATTTACCAAGGCCACAAAAAACTCCCGGACTAACTGTGTATCATAAGTCCCCACTCGTTGAGTAGGAATTTCTAAACCATAACTGAGATGAGGTCTACCAGAGAAGTCTAAAGCAACTTGGACTAAGGCTTCATCTAAGGGAGCGAGAAAATTCCCAAAGCGGACAATTCCTTTTTTGCTACCCAAAGCTTGAAATAAAGCTTGTCCTAAAGTAATTCCCACATCTTCGTTAGTGTGGTGATCATCAATTTCCCAATCACCTTTAGCTTGAATATCCAAATCAAATAACCCATGAGAGGCAATTTGATGGAGCATATGATCTAAAAAGGGAATACCTGTGGAAACTTTACATATCCCTGTACCATCCAGGTTGATGGTGACATGAACATTAGTTTCACCAGTGGTGCGGTGAACTGAAGCTATCCGAGAAGTTTGTTTGTTGGTCATTTGTCAGTTATTAATTGTCAGTTGTTAGTTGTCCGTTGTCCGTTGTTAGTTGCAATGGGGAAGAGGCAATAGGCAAGAAATATTCCCCCTGCTCCCTGCCCCCTGCCTTTTACTACATCCCCATAATTTCATAACCTGCATCTACATACAGGATTTGTCCAGTAATACCGCTGGCTAAATCACTACACAAAAAAGCTGCTGTATTACCTACTTCTAATTGAGTAACGGTGCGACGCAGGGGAGCTATTTCCTCAACATGATGAATCATATCTAAAATACCGCCCACGGCTGAAGATGCTAAGGTGCGAATGGGACCGGCGGAAATACCATTGACGCGAATATTTTCCGGACCGAGTTCTGCGGCTAAATAACGAACACTGGCTTCTAAACCGGCTTTAGCCACACCCATGACATTATAATTAGGAATTGCTCGAACTGCTCCTAAATATGTAAGAGTAATAATACTTCCACCTTCAGTCATCAAAGGTTTGGCTGCACCGCTTAACTGTACAAGTGAATAAGTGCTAACTTCCAAGGCCGTATTGAAACCAGAACGAGAAGTTTGACTAAAACCTCCAGTCAAATCTTCTCTTTTAGCAAAGGCCAAACAATGCACCAAAATATCTATTTTCCCCCATTCTTGCCGGATGGTTTCAAAAGTAGATTGAATTTGCTCGTCATTTTCAACATTGCAGGGCAAAAATAGGCTAGGACTGAGCGGTTCTACCAATTCAGAAACTTTTTTTTCCATTTTACCCTTGTCATCTGGCAAGTAGGTAATGCCCAAATTAGCCCCGGCTTTGTGCAGTTGTTGGGCAATTCCCCAAGCAATAGAACGGTTATTGGCAATACCTGTAACTAGGGCATTTTTTCCAGATAGATTGAGCATAGAAATTGCTAATGTAATTCATCATTAGGAGCATACTAGAATCTGAGCCTAGTTTGACTGCGTTGGGCTAGGGATTTTCCAAAATGCTGCCAGAGTAGTCAGTAAGCCGCCAAAAAACTATGACCATGTTTGCAAAAATTCTCAAGAAATTTGCAATTTTTAGAGGCAAAACTTTTTGACTCTAATTGGTGAAACTACTTATCAAGGATTACTAGCTAAACAGAACAAGAATTATGTATCATTATAAACGAAGGACTAGGAATTCTGAGTTTAAGTATAGGAAAAAACAAAAAGGTTAATGGTGATTTATTGATTTTTCAGGTGTATTCTTAGGTAATTAGTTTTTGTTTTTCTGGCATTGGGTAGGGGAAGGGAGAAATGATAGTGACACAAGATAAAGCCCTAGCAAATGTTTTTCGTCAAATGGCGACCGGGGCATTTCCTCCGGTTGTGGAAACATTTGAACGCAATAAGACGATCTTCTTTCCGGGAGATCCTGCCGAACGAGTTTATTTTCTTCTCAAGGGTGCTGTGAAACTGTCCAGGGTGTATGAGGCAGGAGAAGAAATAACGGTAGCTCTGCTCCGGGAAAATAGCGTTTTTGGCGTGCTGTCGTTGCTGACAGGTAATAAGTCTGATCGATTCTATCATGCAGTGGCATTTACTACTGTAGAATTGCTTTCAGCCCCAATTGAACAAGTCGAACAGGCACTGAAGGAAAATCCAGAATTGTCAATGTTAATGCTGCGAGGTCTTTCTTCGCGGATTCTGCAAACAGAGATGATGATTGAAACTCTTGCTCACCGGGACATGGGTTCGCGGTTAATTAGTTTCCTGTTAATTCTTTGTCGAGATTTTGGCGTTCCTTGCGCTGATGGCATTACCATTGATCTGAAGTTATCCCATCAGGCGATCGCTGAAGCAATCGGTTCTACTCGCGTTACAGTCACTAGACTGCTGGGAGATCTCCGCGAGAAGAAAATGATTTCCATCCATAAAAAGAAGATTACTGTGCATAAGCCTGTTGCTTTAAGTAAGCAATTTACGTAAGCATTCAGCATTCAGCGGGTTGTTGAGAAGGGGATTTAAATAAACCCTACCTCAACAGAATTCCGTCTGTAGAGACGGGGAAATTAAACTCAGAATTAGCTTACTAGTTGATAACTGAATGCTGATAGCTGGTTAAAAATTATAAGGTAATGGAGTTGGCACAGGTTCCATTTTTGAGGTAGTGCGGTTTTGGGGTCTCTCCAGGCAGAGCAACTACCATAGAGATTCAACCGTTGACACTCCCCGGTCTAAAGATACGGGGATTCTTGGTTCAACGAGACCACTTAAACTAGACTCCTTGCGTTATCTAGCTCAGAGGTGGGACTCTTCCCAAGCGTTAACTTTCGGTCTGCCCGACCGTAGTTGCATTGCTGCAAGTCCTGTTTAGCTTGAAACGATTGTTTCAAAATTCTGAGTCGTCACGCTCGGTATAAATCTTTTACCTACTGCTAGGAGGAAAACGTGAACAATGCAGTAGAACCGCATAGATTTAATTGTCAAGGTACAGATTGCTGTTAGGCAGTTAGGTTTTTAGACAGGTTGATTACCTTTCCTGTTGCAATTAGTATAACACAAGTCACTGGAGGCTTTAGCCTCTAATTGGCTTTCATAATTTGGAGGAAAATCTCAAAATTGGATAATTTGTGTTTTTGCCTAACTCCATTTACCCACAGACAATGGTTAAACGTAGTAGGCTGGATCGGTTAGCATTACGGTAGCTAAAAATGACCACCGGGTACATTCTGATTGCAGCAATTCTCATTTTGGGAGGCGTAATTGCCACCGTGGGCGATCGCATCGGCACACGAGTTGGTAAAGCACGCCTCTCACTCTTCAACTTACGTCCTAAAAAAACTGCTGTAATTGTCACTATTTTTACAGGTGGTCTAATTTCTGCATCAACTTTAGCAATCCTATTTGCTGCTGATGGCGGATTGCGAAAGGGTGTATTTGAGTTAGAGGATATTCAAAGAGATTTGACGAACAAGCGGGAACAACTAAAAACCGCACAAACCCAAAAAAGTCAGGTAGAGACTGAATTAAACAAGGCTAGACAAGAAAAAATTCAGGCACAACAAGAACTACAGACAATTAATAAATCATTACAGACAGCGAATACTAAACAAAAGATAACGCAAGCTCAACTCAATCGTACCCTCAACCAACAAGCAAAAACCCAAGCACGACTTAACGAAACTCAAAATCGTCTGGGTGGAATTGTGATTCAGTACCAACAAGCTAGAACTGAATTACAAACTCTTTATAATCAGCGAAAGACATTACAAGCTGCGGTGGAAGATTTGAAGGCGGAACAGCAGCGATTGTATGCTGAAGCTAAACAAGCCATTGATGAAGCAAGGACGGCTATTGAAAAACGCGATCGCAAAATTGCCAATTTAGATAAACTTATTCAAAATCGTAATTTAGAAATTAAACTGCGAGAGGAAGTTATTGCGACTAGAGAATCTCGCCTGAAAGAATTAGAGAAACAACAGCAATTTTTAGAACAGGAAGTAGCCAGACTAGAAAAATATTATCAGTCCTATCGTGACCTGCGTTTGGGTAAATTAGCCTTAGTTAGGGGACAAGTCATAGCCGCAGGGCTAATTACTGTTAACAAGCCTAATGGGGCAAGCCAGGCAATTATCCAAGTTCTTCAGGAAGCTAACCGCAATGCCAATATTCAGTTAACTGAACCTGGTGCGACACCAGCAAATAAAGAAATACTCCGTGTCACCAAAGATAAAGTTGAGCAATTAATTGCACAAATTAAAGATGGTCGGGAATACGTAGTCCGAATTTTTTCCGCAGGTAATTATGTTAGAGGCGAAAAGCAAATAGAATTTTTTGCAGACGCAACCCGAAATCAACTGGTATTTTCATCAGGGGAAATTCTAGCTACAACTACAGCGGATTTAAAAAATATGACATCTAATCAACTGCGTCAACGGCTAGATTTATTAATGTCTGCTTCTGAATTTCGCGCCCGGAATGCGGGAATTGTTGAACCTGTGCAAATAGAAGGAACTCTTTTGCGCTTTGTCAGCCAATTACAGCAGGCACAGCAAGAAGTAGAAATTAAAGCTATAGCCGCAGAAGATACTTATACCGTCGGCCCTCTAAAAGTTAAATTAGTAGCCCTATTAAATGGACAAATTCTTTTTAGTACATGAGGAAGTAGGCAAGAGGCAAAAGGCAAGAGGGGAAAAGAATTAGTTTACCCATAACAACTGACAAATGACAAATGACAACTGACAACTGACAAATGACTAATACACAACCTGTAATTTTAGGATTTGATCCCGGTCGTGATAAATGTGGGATTGCCGTGATGGGACTAGATAGGCAAATATTCTATCATCAAGTTGTTTTGGCAAATGAGGCGATCGCTAATATTGAAATACAACTGCAAAAATTCCCTGTATCCTTAATGGTGATGGGAGATCAAACAACGGCTAAAAAGTGGAAACAGCAACTTAATCAAGAATTAAGTAAACCCACCAATATCATTTTGGTTGATGAACGTTATTCCACTTTACAGGCACGCGATCGCTATTGGCAGATGTATCCACCCCAAGGCATCACTAAACTATTACCCAAAGGTTTGCGTCAACCTCCCCGGCCAATAGATGACATTGTCGCCATTCTTTTAATTGAACGATATCTTAACCGACTGACTGACAACTAATTTACAATTCAGCCCGAATTGTAAAATCATAATCCCCCCCAGGTTCTAACTGATAGTCCTGTTGTTCTAAAAACCGCCCTAGAGGTTCTTTGATTAAAGCACGACCCTGGGAAGGCTTCACAGACAGTTCTCCCCGACGGAAATGCCACTGGAAATGCCACTGAAAATTACCGGCGCTAACTTCACCTTCAAGAAAGCCTTGTTGCCAAGATTGGCGGGTAACTCTCACATGAGCAGTAGTTTCTGGCAGACGTTTAGCACTCACGCTTATTTGATATCAAGTATGGGATAAAAGCCAATTATTTATGTAGGCTACTTATTCTATGTACCAAAAATAGCTTAATTCTACAAACTCATAAAAACAAGATAAGTTATTAAAGTCCAGTTTCTTAACTGCTCTTTTGTAGTTAATTGACGATAAATGCAAGATCATAATGCAATTATTGCATAAAACTATTTGTGAAGAGTGTGCTTTTTATATCAAATTAGAATGCACTCACCCTGATGAGTTGGCAGTTAATTGTGCTACTGTCACTTTCTGTAATTCATTCACTCCAGCGGTAGAAGTTGATAGTCCTTGTGTGTCTTTTGGTAATGATAATGAATATTAATTCTGTTTCCCACAAAGTCGCAGATAAAGAAAATCAGCACAAAATATTGAGAGAATTATCTGACGGGAGAACAAAAATAGAGTGCTATATAAATAGCATAGCTTTTTTGATGTCCGATACTTATGTTAATCATCCAACCATAAATAACCTTTTTCCCCTGCACTCTTTCCATTCCATTTCATTGGGTTACTCATAGGTTGAAATTTAACGATAATTCGTTTTGGATCTTCTGATGATTGTTCCCATTCTTCAATTATTCCTTCTAAATAAGACAATTCCTTTTTGCTTTCATGAAGTGCAAAATAAATACCTTTATCTAATTTTTCTTTAGTAATATGTTTCTTAGCCACCCACCAATGGCCACTTCTAAAATACCCATGATCTAATCTTTCCACTCTAAGTCTATCTTTACAAATCACATGAATTCCTGCAACTCTTGACATTTTAATATTTCCTTTAATTACTACATTGGTATTTGTAACGCTTGAAAACTAGTTTTTGGTATTAAAATAATATAATCCAAAATACCTAAACTCAGGAATTTATATATACTACAACGAAGAAGGTAAATTAGTAATCATAAAGGAAGACTGGTATTATCCCAATTTCATCAACCAGCAAACAAACAGTTGGCAAAACCTTTGTCCGGAATGACCTTACACTTACAAGAGACTAATGAAAACATTTTAAAAAATAATGTATAATGTAATGTATACATTAAATATACTTCTAAATTGTGTCAACCAAAATTCGCAAACAGATTTATATCCAACCACGTCAAGAACATCTACTCAAAGAAATTGCACAACAAACAGGTATAAGTGAAGCCGAGATTATCCGTCAAGCCATTGACCTTCATCTTGGTGAAATTACTGTCCCCCAAACTGATATTTCACTGTGGGAAGCCGAAAGAGAATTTATTGCACAAATCAAAACTCGACCTGTTCAAGCTGGAGGTAGAGACTGGAAGCGAGAAGACCTTTATGAACGGTAGAGTTTTTATTGATACGAATATTCTTGTGTACATCTACGACCCACTAGATACTATAAAACAGGAACAAGCGATCGCAGTTGTTGATAGGTTAATTCGTTCTGGAAAGGCAGTAATTAGTACCCAGGTTATAGGGGAGTTTTTTATGGCTACAACCCGCACTAGGAGGTCACTTTTAACTCCTGCTGAAGCACTGGTGCGAATGCGTAACTACTTAGCCATTTGCCATATTGTTGATATGACAAAATTAATCTCCCTAGAAGCGATTCGTGGTGTAGAAACCCATAACTTTAGTTTTTGGGACGCGCAAATTTGGGCAACAGCCAGACTCAATCAAATTGAAGAAATTTACAGTGAGGACTTCCCGTCAGGTGCAATTGTTGAGGGTGTAAAGTTTACAAATCCTTTTAAAATGAATGATTAATTATGCTTTATGCACCCATATTTACCTTGCATATTTTCCTATTATTCACCAGAAAAACATTGATTTTCCCTAATATTCCCTTCTTCCTTTGCGTCTTTGCTCCTTTGTGCCTTTGCGCGAAATAAACCCATGCAATTATCATTAATTAAATATCCCATCTTGGGGATAATCAGTTTATTATTATTAAGTATTAATATTCAGCCAGTATTTTCCAATTCTCCCCCGACTCTAATACTGGCACAAAAAGCAAATAGCAAAGCAGCTACAGAATCGTTAAATCAAGGACTACAAGCGATTCAATTAGGACAATTAGAAGCAGCAATTACCGCTTTTCGTCAAGCTATTAAACTAGATCCTAAATTAGCAGCAGCGCAGTATAACTTAGGTTTAGCACTACGACAATCAGGAAAGTTACAACCTGCGGCAGATGCTTTTTATCAAGCTACTCAAGCGGATTCTCAATTTGCTTTAGCTTTTGCAAATTTAGGTGGGGCATTATTAGAAGGAAATAATTTAAAATTGGCGCAAGATTATTTAAATCAGGCTTTGAAGTTAAATCCAAATCTGGGTTTTGCCCATTATAACATGGGGTTGTTGAGGGAACAGGAGAAAAATTGGGAAAGTGCGATCGCCTCTTTTCAAAAAGCCAGAACCTATAGTCAAAATGCTCCTGAACCAGCCTATCATTTAGGTATCTGTTATTTGCAACAAGGGAAAACTGAACAAGCGAAGACAGCTTTTACTCAAGCGATTAAAATTAATCCTAAATACGCAGAAGCACACTATAATCTTGGTTCAATTTTATTTAACCAGGGAAAATTAAAAGAAGGTTTAGCAGCTTTCAGAAAATCAGCCGCAGCCAATTCTAATTATGCTAATGCCTATTATGGTGCAGGGTTAGTTTTTATGCAGTTAAAGCAATATAAAGAAGCTATGCAGGTCTTCCAATATGCCAGAGATTTATATAATACTCAAGGTAATTTACAATGGGTGAAAAATTCCCAGCAGTTATTACAACAAGCGGAAAAATTAAATAAATAGGTAGAGACAGTCTAGGGAACGTCTCTACTTTTTCATCAGCTACTAATAGAATATTTTCTCAGCTTTTAGATAGATGAATAAATCTAGGGGAATAAGTAGAAATTAATTAAGAAATTAATTAAATAACCAACAGAGTCGAAAAATGACTAAAACCAAAACTCAAGAACCCATTAGTAACTTAGAGTTTGATTTTATTAGTGTGCTGCATACTAAATCGGTAGCAGTTCAAGCTTATGAAAATTATATCAAGGATGCCAAGGAAGCTAATTCTCAACCCTGTGTAGAACTGTTCCAAAAATTACGCCAATCAGAAATTGAACAAGCACACGAAATTCGTCATCATCTGCAAGAAGTTATGCAGCAAGGCAAGATGTAGTTAATGCTGGGGGCAGGTTTAAGAGATTGATGATTTAAACCCACCCCTAACAATTAACGAATATACTCTTTTAGTACACTATTCCGATTGGGATGGCGTAATTTACGGAGTGCTTTAGCTTCGATTTGACGAATGCGTTCGCGGGTAACGTTGAAAATCTGGCCGATTTCTTCCAGAGTTTTCATGCGACCATCATCTAACCCATAGCGAAGTCGGAGAACGTCTCTTTCACGGGGACTGAGACTATCCAGGACTTTTTCTAGGTCTTCCCGTAGTAAATTCTTAGAAACTTGATCTTCTGGTGTTTCGCCATCAGATTCGATAAAATCGCCTAAACGGGAATCTTCTTCTTTACCGATAGGTGTTTCTAAGGAAATTGGCAACTGGGCAGATTTAGCAATAAACCGCAGTTTCTCGATGGTCATTTCCATGCGAGTCGCAATTTCTTCTTCTGTGGGTTTGCGTCCCATTTCTTGGGAGAGGAGTTTGGTGGTTTTCTTAATCCGAGAAATGGTTTCGTAGAGATGAACCGGTAAACGGATAGTGCGAGACTGATCAGCGATCGCTCTAGTAATTGCTTGACGTATCCACCATGTAGCGTAGGTAGAAAACTTATAGCCTTTTTCGTGATCAAACTTTTCAGCGGCACGAATCAAACCCAAACTACCCTCTTGAATCAAGTCTTGGAAGGACAAACCCCGATTCATGTATTTTTTGGCAATGGAAACTACAAGCCGCAGGTTAGATTGTACCATTTTGTCTTTCGCTCTGCGGCCAACGTGCAGCCGATAACGAAAGGTAGGTAATGGTAACGATACTTCTGCTGCCCATTCGCTGTCTCTAGGATCGCGTTCTAGGCGTTCACAAAGCCTTTCCCGCGCTCGTTCTAGTTCCAGTAATTCAGCAATCTTCCGCGCTAATTCAATTTCTTCGTCTGCGCGTAACAAACGAATCCGCCCAATTTCTTGCAAATACAAACGAATCGAATCTTCGGTGTAGTGCTTTTTCTTGGCAATTGGTGTCCGACGACGCGATTTAGCGGCTTTTCCAGACTTTGCGTCGTCCTCATCAGACTGAGGCTCTAAAAAATCATCAATTTCGCCGTCATCAGTCAGCAATAAGTCCTCTTCTTCTTCTATTAAGAGTGCTTGTAATTCGATCTCAGGCGGATTTATCATTTCTAGGTCAGGCTGATAAATATTATCGAGTACGTTGTTAGCCTGGTTCATGCCGCGTTCCTCATGCTCCTTGCAGAATCAGTTACTCAAGACATTTTGATTACTTTTGGCATTAAGTAATCTCGTAAACCGAAAATTGGGTTTTGGCTGATTACCCTGAGATATTTTCGGTGATTTTTTTCCTGTTTTATGCAGGATGGTTTAGTAAAAGTGGCAAAGATCACTTTTTAGTGAATTGCTCGCTTTTTAAATTGTCATCCTTGGTAATTCCTCATGTCACTTTTGATTGAGCAAATCTATCACCTAGATCCATTTTTTTCAAAAAGCTTCCTGATGGGAACACAAGTATATGACATTTGGCAGATTTAACTGTAAATACTGTTCCGATTGTAGCCTGTTTCACAAAAATTGCCCTCTTTTTGTGCATTATTTATGAACTCATTTACTAAGATTAAGCCACCTTTATCAAAAAGACATGAAAAATGGCGGTGATACCATTAAATCTTGTTGAAAACTTTTTGGTTTGACAGTGGCATTCTCATTAAATTAAAAGGTAGGCACACTTTTATAAAACTTATACAAATTGTTACCAACTGAACAAAAAAGTGTTTATGTCCTGCTTTAAATCAACCCGACGGCGGGTGATTGTTTACAGATATTAGTTCTAGTTGAACTAATTGGACATTTTCACTGTTAGCTAGTGATTGGTGTTTGTTTCCAGGCACTAACCCTTGTATATGCTATACCAAGAACCTGAACTAAGGAGTTAAAGTTATGGCATATTTTTAGCGGGGTGAGAGATGAATTGAGATTTCACTCGATTCAGCCTTATTCACACATTAGCGCAGAGTTGAGATTTCTACCCTGTGCAACTTGATAAACTGTTCTTATTGTATACAACGATATTTTAATCAAGCGATAAATAATATTGTTGCTAAAGTTACCTAATGTTCTAATTAAGTAACTTCACTTATGTTAATTGTACTTCTGAATACTTCGGATTTTAAGAAAGTGGCTGTCATCTGGTTATGAAAAGTTTTGTGTATGCTTACCAATCTTTGCTTTGTAGATAATATCTAGTCGCGCTATCTAAGCATAGCAAATGCTTTCCCTGTTTGTGGAGAAAATTTATGATTTTTAGTGAAAAAGTTGTGGGTAATAGGTTTTAAGCCATTACCCACTCAAAAATTAGGGAACAGGAAATAGGAAACTTACCTTAGATATCTAAATCTGTCATATTAAGTTTAGAACCATAGGTTTCAATGAATTCCCTGCGGGGTGCGACGCGATCGCCCATTAAGATGGTGAAAATCCGATCAGCTTCGGCTGCATCTTCAATTTCCACTCGTTTGAGGGTGCGGGTTTCTGGGTTCATGGTGGTTGTCCACAGTTGTGCGGGCATCATTTCCCCCAAACCTTTAAAACGTTGAATGGTATAGTTAGCATTGCTGGGAAGAGTACCTAGATGCTGTTGTAATTCCCGTTCGCTGTAACAATACTGGTAATTTTTACCCCGTTCTACTTTGTACAGTGGAGGACAAGCGATATAGATGAAACCTTGTTCAATCAATGCCCGTTGATAGCGATAGAAGAAAGTTAACAACAGCGTGCGGATGTGCGCCCCATCTACGTCAGCATCAGTCATCAAGACTATGTGATGATATCGTAATTGGGAAGCGTTAAATTCCTCACCTTTGACACCTAAACCGAGTGCGGTAATTAACGATTGAATTTCGTTATTTTTATAGATTTTAGAGTCGTCGGTTTTTTCGATGTTGAGAATCTTACCACGCAGAGGGAGAATTGCTTGGGTACGGCGATCGCGTCCTTGCTTCGCGCTATTGTGAACAAATACACCACTGGCTAAAGCGAAGTTATGTGTTTTGGGAACTTCGATATCGTAAACGTCTACCTGTTCTGCTAAACGTTCAATACTGACAATGCGGTGGTTGTAATTAGCAACAGCTTCATAAGCTAACGCTGGATTACCATCAAAGTAGCGTTGACAAAAACTATCAAACCGTAATAAAGACTTGTCTTTTGTCTGTTGACGGTAGGTATTATAAGCTTCCAAATCAAGCTTACCTTGCTCAACTTCAATCTGTTTGAGGACAGTAATAGTTTTGCGATAGTAGGTTTGCTGCAAAGTAGCATGACGTTGGGCGCGAAATTCAGGTGTCCATTGCTGCTGTGTTTTTTCTCGCCGCCATGCCAATAAAGCTTCATCTTCCCATTGTTCCTTAGCCAAAACCGATTGAGTTTCACGGGCTTGGGGATTATTCGCAAAATAGGCGCTAACTCTTTGGGATTGGGCTAAACGGTTGGCTTCATCACTCCAATAGTCTTGCTGTGCTTGGTTGAGGCGTTCATTGTTTTCCTGACGATAAGTTTCGTTATTGTCATAAAACTCTCTCCATTTGCCCAGCATATAGCTTTGATAAGCTTCATCTTGCCATTGTTCCTTAGCTTGTGCTGACAAAATTTGCTGCGTTTCCGGCTGCTGCATTCTTTGACTCATCTTGGCACGAAATTCTTTACCTTGACGAGTTTTCCGGCTCTTTTCAATTACATCTTGACGATGTAATGTTTTTTCAATATGAGCGCGATGCAAAGCTAAGTGGGACTCAACCGATAACCGCTGTAAATTAGTAGGGTTATTATTACGCTTGTTGAAATCAATATGATGGCAATGTTCTCCGTCTGTTAGCTGATAAACACCTAAATAACGGTTATACCAAGCCGCTAAGGTATGGGTGAACAACCAAGAATCAGAACGGGGATTCCAAACCATTTCATAGCCATTAATGGTAATCCCTGGATTGTTTATATCAGATATTTGCTGATATAGAGGCATGAGGGAATCATCAGGGGTTAACAATGCAGCTTGCTTATAACTGCCATCGCGCAACATGAAGCGATGATCCGGTGTGCAAACAATTGTTTCACCATTATCCAATGTCACCTTAATGACTTCAGCATTGGCTTTAGTCATGCGGGGGTTAATAATCCGTTCTACCCCAATAGTGCCATCATTACGAATGGTGTAGCAAAAATGCTCTTTTCCGATTGCTTGTTCGGCGACGATTTCTTTAAAACTGAGCGATCGCCCATCAACTAATGCTACTAATGTATCACCATGAAAACAGCCACCCGCTGAATCGCCTTCCACGATGTATATTTCAGACTCAGCAGGGTCGCGGGAACTACAATCTGCTAATTTACCAGGGAGAGGAGAAGATTCTAATACTGATTTGCGACGGACTAATTCCCGTGCGTGTCTAGCAGCTTCAGCAGCTTTAAACGCTTGTATGGCTTTATCTAAAATAGCATCAGCTATGGCGGGATGAAAATCTAGATACTCGGTGAGAACTTCACCCACAAAAGAATCAACAATACCGCGAACTTCTGTATTTCCCAGTTTAGTTTTAGTTTGTCCTTCAAATTCAGGATCAGGGACTTTCACCGAAATTACAGCGGTTAAACCTTCGCGGACGTGTTCACCACTAAGATTAGATTCATTCTCTTTAATTTTATTCCGTTTACGAGCGGTGGCATTTAATGTCCGAGTTAAAACTGCTTTTAAACCTTCTAGGTGTGTACCACCATCAATAGTCCGAATATTATTAGCAAAGCCGAGGACATTATCTGTGTAAGCATCAGTACACCACTGTAAAGAAACTTCTACCTGGACGTTGTTACGTTCCCCTTGGACATAGATAATTTCTTCATGGAGAGGTTGCTTCTCACGATTCATGTAGGCGATATATTCTTTAATACCACCCTTGTATTCGTAAGTTTCTATTCTTGGTGTGTCGCTTTTAAGGATTTCTAAACGATGATCCGTAAAAATAATTCTGACACCTGCATTCAGATACGCCAACTCGCGCAAACGACCTGATAAAGTAATGTAATCAAATTCTATGCTGGTGGTAAAAATTTGTGTATCTGGCTTAAAAGTAATAGATGTACCAGTTCTATCTTCTTTGTAAGGCGTTGCTACTAATTCCGTAACCGGAAAACTCCGTTCATATCGCTGGTTGTGTACCTTGTGATCACGCCAAACCGTAACTTCTACAAACTCAGACAAGGCGTTAACAACGGAAATCCCCACCCCGTGTAAACCACCAGAAACTTTGTAGCCACCACCACCAAACTTACCACCAGCATGGAGAACAGTTAATACTGTTTCTAAAGCTGATTTCCCGGTTTTTGGGTGAATATCTACGGGAATACCCCGACCATCATCTGTTACTGTAACAGAACCATCAGCATTGATATCCACTTCAACATGGGTACAGTGACCCGCCAAAGCTTCGTCAACAGAGTTGTCCACTACCTCGTAAACTAAATGGTGGAGTCCTCTCGGACCTGTAGTACCAATGTACATCCCTGGTCGTTTGCGGACGGCTTCCAGACCTTCCAGAACTTGAATCTGATCGGCACTGTAACTGCTCGTCATGAAAATTCTCCTGATGCTTGGGTGTAATATCGCCAAAAGGCGAAAAAAGTCAAATCACCCCAACATTATAACACAAAAGCCTTCCTGCCGTCTGTAGCGCAATTTGATGAGAAGTTTATATAGGGACTGTAACCCTAGGGGGAATTGGGGAGAAAATTCCCTGTTTTTCGTTTTTATTCCCACTGACAACTGACAACTGACAACTGACTAATGACTAAATTAATTGTAATTTGTGGAGCGACAGCGACGGGTAAATCTGGTTTGGCTTTGAGTTTAGCCCAGAGATTAAATACTGTAATTCTTAGTGCTGATTCTCGTCAAGTATATCGTGAATTTGATATTGGTACAGCTAAACCAAATCTAGCGGAAAAAAAATCAGTTCCCCATTATTTAATAAACATCTGCGAACCAACTCAAATAATGACGTTAGCAGATTATCAGGAACAAGCACAAGCTTTAATTGCTAGTTTAGAAGTTGAGCCACTGCTGTTAGTTGGTGGAACTGGTTTATATATTCGTTCCATTGTACAAGGAATGAAGATTCCCAGAGTTGCACCACAACCAGAATTGCGATCGCAATTAGAATCCCTTGGGCAAATTCAACTTTACCCCATGTTACAACAAGTTGATCCCATTGCTGCTCAAAAAATTCATGCTAATGATTTGGTGCGAACTTTAAGAGCTTTGGAGGTTTACTATACAACGGGTATTCCCATTTCTGAGCAGCAAGGAGAAAATCCTCCGAATTATCCAATTTTACAAATTTGTTTAGATTCTGATGCAGAACATTTAGATGTGAGAATTCGCAAACGAACTGAGCAAATGATTACAGATGGTTTAGTTGGTGAAGTTGAATATCTTTGTCAAAAATATGGTACTGATTTACCTTTATTAAATACTTTGGGATATCAAGAAATTAAGCAATATTTAACTGGTGAACTTTCTTTAGATGAAGCCAAAGAATTAATTGTTTTACATACCAGACAATTCGCCAAACGTCAACGGACTTGGTTTCGACAATCTCCTAATCTTGAATATGTTGATATGGATAATCCTGATTTATTAGAAAATGTTTGGCAAAGAATTAATCAATTTGTCGGAATCAGGATATCCAGGATTTAAGGATTTTCAGGATGTTATTTTTTATTTTTTTGTTGATATCAGGATTTTTTTGATTTAGGGATTGTTTGGAGATGTTATTTTTTTGTTGATATTAGGATTTTGATAATCTAGATATTTAGGGATTTACAGGATATTATTTTTTTACTTGTTATTCTTAATATCTTGCTATTCTCGAATAATACATCAACAAAAATCCTGTAAATCCTTAAATTCTGGATATCCTGATTCCGACAAAAAATTCATCAATAAAAATCGGAAAAACCTAACTCTAAATAAATAAACTAGGAGAAACTTTAAAATATTCTCCCAAGGCTTTAGCTTGTGCTTTACTAATTGAACGTTTACCGTTGACAACTTCTGAAACTACACCGCTACTAGAACCAAGAATGCGTACTAAGTCAGCTTGACGAATTCCGCTAGATTCCATGATATGTAGCAATATGTCATGAGGTGTAGATTCATCCATTGGATAATTTTCTTCCTCATAATCTTCAATTAGTTTGACAATCAATTTATCTAAAATTCGCTCCTCTGGAGTAAGATTCTTTTTAAAAGTTAGAAATTCTGCAACTTTCAAAAGCCGTTCATACTCTGCTTCAGTTTCAATTACTTGAGGAGCAATTTCTGCTAGTAATTGACTATAAGTTTTATCGTCAAAAGTAATAGTCATTTTTCCATTTATCTTTATTGTATTCAGCGTGAGTTAGCAAGTATTTGTAGTGAACCTTTTTTGTTTCATAATTAATCCCGACAATTAAACGATAATCATTACCTTTGATATTAAAAACAGTAAAATTACCAACAGCTTCAGCATCTCGGTAATTCTTGCGGACATCTTCTAAATTTTGCCATTCTGCTTTTTTAACAGTTGCATACCAACTCTCAATTTGTTTTTTGATATCAGGGTACTTTGCTGCTTCTTCGCGGAGGTTGCGAATTGAAATTAAGTGCATATATTTTGATTTTTCTATTATTTTTGTGTATAAACATAACTTTTTTCCTTGGTCGGTATTGTAGTCTATTCTCTCAAAATGAGAGTAAATTGTCAATCCCTAATCATGACTTATGCAAAATCTCTCTAAAACCCTCTTCCCTATCCCTAACGGGACGCTCCGCGAACGTGTTCTTCGTTCCTATCCCTTCGGGACGCTCCGCGAACGTGGTTCATTTTTCTGTAATTAAAAACTCCACAAAGATAAAAAATCCTTGAGGAGCTTGAGAGAGTATTAACAGCTTTTACCGAGCCATAAAGAATTAAGCCATAACACACCAAATAGTAAATTTACTAATTATCTGGGAGTTGCTTTTTCAAAGCATCTAATAAAGCCCAACGGCTATCAGTAGGTGGTTCGGAAACAGCAGAATTCAAAATACCTGGACAATTAATGTTACATAATTGACGCTGAGGCAATGCTAAACACATCTGTTGATAGAGCCATTCACCGGGATCAAAATGACCATCAGGCGCTAAAGTTTCCAGTAAATCCTCTACAGCAACTTCCATTTCTAAAGGCAAATCTTCCGTTTGATTAGAGGTTTCATCTAACCAAATTACTTCCTGAGTATTGAGAACCAAACGATGGTTATACTGCTGCAAACAGCGATTGCAGGTGCAAGTAACAATTGTTTCTGCCTGAGATGAAACTTCTAAATAATTACCCTGGTGTTTAACCTGGATAACTCCGCGAACTGGTGTCAATGTTTCTAATCCAGGCAGAAACTCTTGAACTTGAATTTCCTCTGTCCGCTCCGGGGCTTTGGTTAGCTGCGGAATAAAAATAGCGTCCATAGGATTTGTGAAATACCCTTAAAATTGATCATTGGTAATGGGTAATGGGTAATTGGTAATATTCTTGTCTGTTCCCTGTTACCTATTACCTATTACCTAATTATGGTGTAACTGCTTGACGAACAACTAAATGACGATAAGGTTCTTTACCACGACTGAAGGTTTCTAAATCAGAAAATTCCTGCAATAACGTGTGGATTTTGCGGCGTTCTGAAGAACTGAGAGATTGAAGTTCTACCTCTCTTCCAGAAAAGCGGACTTCTGCGGCAGCAGTTTCGGCTAAAGTGCGGATTTCGGCTTCTCGTCTCACCCGATAACCGCTCAATTCAACAGTGTAAGCCGTCTGATTGTCTTCTGGTTGATTTAAGTTGAGAACGGAATTTGCTAGATACTGAATTCCATCTAGCACCGAACCACCTGCACCAATTAAAATCCTAATTTGTTCTGATGTTAAATTGGTTTGATCTATTGTCAACCAGCAGTTTACTCCTGCGGGTACATCTTGCTCAGAAGATGGGTTAGTTTCTAAATTAGCCCGTACTTGAGTAGATACACCAGTCAGAAGTAGCAAATTCTGTAGCCATTGTTCACTACTCTGCATAAAAATGTCGCTCATAATCAACCATTAGCCTTTTTCTTAGAACTTTTGGGTTCAAATGGCAACGCTTTTACTTCGATGGTTTGGGCTTCTTTCTCTTGTAAGTCTACGATTTTTTGAATTTCTTCTGGTAGAGGTTCACGGGAGAGAATATAGGTTTGGATAGTTTGAAAAACGTTACCAATTACCATATACATGAGTACCCCAGCCGGTAGGGGGAAGAATAAGAACATCCCAGAAAAGATCACAGGAGTAATTTTATTTACCGTGTCTTGTTGAGGGTTGCCACCGCTGGAATTTTGCCCAGACAGCATTTGGCTCACATAAAGGCTGATACCAAAGAAGACAATCATCGCCACAATATCCCAATGGACTGTGTTATCGGGATCAATAGCTCCGACTCTACCCAAAGCGTCAATAAAGAGAAATCCCTTATCTGCTGCTAGTCCGGGAATTGTGCCTTGAATGGTCACGTCTCCGGCTTCTAGAGCCTCTATATTGCCTTCGGCATCAATTTTAACTCTTTCTTCACCTTTAGTGATTGTCCATTCTGGTGTCAATTTAGTGTCTGGATGTTCTACTAAGAGCAGATCAAATGGCTTACCTTCTAAGGTTTGATATTGAATCTTAGTTTTTTCTCCCACCGCTAACTTGTTACCACCAGGAAGGAGTGCGGTAACTTTAGTATGCTCCCCATCAGCAATGTAAATATTTTGTGGGGGAGTGGCAAAGGCTTGGGGTTGAATGCGCTCAATTTGTTCAGAAGGGAAGATTTGCAAGTTAACGGAGTAGTTAACCCCGGAAAAAGGCGAACCCCGCAAAGTGGCAAACAGTGCTAGTAATACTGGCATCTGTAAGAGTAGAGGTAGACATCCTGCTAAGGGATTACCAAATTCACTTTGGACCTTGAGCATTTCCTCTTGTTGCTTTTTCTGATCATCTTTGTAGCGTTCTTTAATTTCCGCCATTCGCTTTTGCATGAGAGGTTGCACGACTCGCATCCGGCGCATACTACGGATAGAGCCAGCACTCAGGGGATAGAGCGCAAAGCGGATAACCAATGTTAAAGCTACGATCGCCAACCCATAGCTAGGGACAAAACCATAGAAAAGGTCTATGATTGGCAACATCACGTTGTTCGAGAGAAACCCGATACCAAAATCCATTATTCTGAATTCAACCTGCGGTACTTTGACACTCCCACCCCGGTTAGGAGTGGGATGCTTAGTTGAGCCTATCTTCTGACTATAGTTAGTTGTCCTTCTATGTTAGAGACGGTTCTCTTCCAAGCTTTTGCTCTATATTGTAGAGGTTTTTGTTAAGCATTGCTGTGACTACCCACAAGCTACGCAAGCTTTGAAAGCTACGGATAGCCGCACATTAGATAAAAATGTGAATGTTAAAAAAGCTGTCAGCGGCTTGTTGAGAAGGGGATTTAAACCCCACCTCAACAGGTAATGAAACCCAGAATTAGCTTACTAGCTGATAGCTTGTTAACGCTCTGGACAAATGACTTATTTAGGACTGCTATATTGGGGATTTTTAGCAGCAACTTTTTCATTAATGTAGTCATAGACTTCCCGAAAATTAGGAACAGCCCGCATTTCTATGAGAGTACCATTTTTGAGAGTGATTGCCATATCTCCCCATAGGCCGATGCCACGGGGAACTTTGACAACTTTCAGCACTTCTGAATAAATTACATCATAGCGATCGCGTCCCATCCAACCGCCTGTTACACATACCCGTCGATCTGTGATGCGGAAGCGTAGCCATACAGCCCTGACTATTGCTCCAACAGCTAAGGGGATACCCACCACTGTTAGCCCAACCAGCAGGTTGAGAATCAAATCCCCAATGTGGGGACCACCCTCATAATAAACTTCTTCACGAATGCCCATTTAATACCTCAGTTTGTGCCAACAACTGCTCTAATTCTTGCAGAAATTTCTGGGTTTCGCACTCAGATTTTGCTGTTGTTGGTTTCACAATTAATACTAGCCGCCATCCTGGGACTAATTTAGGCAACAATTGATGTAATGCTGCTGTAATTTGCCTTTTGATTTTGTTGCGAACAACGGCGCGTTTACTGACTTTTGTACTAATGGCAATACCAATTTTTGTGGCAGGGGGGGCAGTATCCAAAGAAGGTTCTGTCGAAAGAGCAGGTTTTAAAGCTCTCAGGGTGAAATGAGAACTATGTCGCCGAATTCCTTCCCGGAAAACTGCCTGAAAATCCTGACGGGATTTGAGACGATATGCTTTGGGCAAAGCCACAACTAGATATTAATTGCTGAATTTTACCCTACACGCTCAGACGATGCCGTCCTTTTCTTCTTCTAGCGCTGATCACGTTTCTGCCGTCTGGTGTCCGCATTCTGGCCCGAAATCCAGATGTTCTTTTTCTTTTACGGCAAGTGCCGCCCAGTGTTCTTTGCATATCGTTCTCCTTTTAGGCGATTTTCATAAAAAGTCACAATCTGATATTTTACCACTTTACAGGCAATTGCATGAGATTTCTGGATAGAGTTTTCCAGAAAAATAAAAGCCGTAGGTTAAATAATACTGATAATCCATGAGCCGAGATAACGCAATAATGGCACATCTCCAGGGGAAAGAACTTGACAGTTAAAATAGAAAACTCCCCCAAAAGCCGGATTTTGGACGTTAGATAAGACTACCTCGACTTTTTGACCAGCGGGAACTGGTTCTTCGGGAAATATTTTAATTACCCGGCCTTCCTTATCCCATTTGACTTCCGATAGGGGGACTTTTTTGCCTTTAACTAAGACTTCAATATTTTTGGTATCAAAAGTTCCATTGTAATAATCAGGATAGGTAATGGCAAATTGAGCCACTGCCAATTTCATTTTTTTGGCAGGAACTCTGAGTATATAACGATCTGTGCTATTGGTTTGTCCGCCAAAATCTAACCGAAAGGGTAACTGATTTTCACTTTTCACGCCGCTAAAAAGTGTCAAGCCAGATTGCGCTAAGGTTGTAGCTGGTAAACTCGTTAATACACAGCTAGTGACAGCTAAAGCAGCAAGTAAGCGTTTCATAAATTGGGTTTCCTCTAGTTGATAGTTTTTAACTAAGCGTTAGTATTTGTAACTAAACTTTACTACTATATGCTTGACAATTGACGTTAGTTAAAGGTAAAAGTGCCATTCTCGTGAAAGATTCCATTTATAAAGCAAAATTACTGTTATTTAACATTTAGAGTAAATATTATTAATTTTATCATCTAAAAGAATAATTTTTGTTGCTAATTATGAATATTTAGATACATTAAAAATGATTAAAAATTAAATAGTGAATCAAAAAAAAAGAGTCGAACTCTTCCAATATATAAAATAATCTAAAGAACAATATCCAAAATGTAGAAATCGGCAGAAGATGTGCGATAACTAATTTTACTTATAGCTATTTTGTAAGGATGATATCTGCATACTGTCAAATTGAGATTGTGACTAGATAACGAAGATAACAAAAACAAAATTTGAAAATTCTATCTACAAAGGTAATTCATGGTTCATCATCCCATCAGCTTAATGATACCAATTTGAAATAAAAAGTATTAAAAGTTAACGGATGATGTTAAGTATTCATATCCAGGAGATTGCATGAAAATAGCAGTTGCGAAAGAAATAGAAGTTTGTGAAAACCGAGTGGCATTAATTCCCGACACCGTAGGCAAATTAGTCAAACAAGGTTTAGAAGTTTGGGTAGAAACAGGGGCGGGAGAAAAAGCATTTTTTAGTGATGCTGACTATGAAGCAGCAGGAGCAAAAATTAGTCATAATTCTGCCCAATTATGGAGTGAAGCGGATATTTTACTCAAGGTTAGCCCACCGGAAACTAGAGAAGATGGCCGGACAGAAATTGAGTTGCTCAAATCTGGTTCTGTATTAATTAGCTTCTTGAATCCTCTGGGAAATCCCGTAGTTGTCCAAGAACTGGCAAATCGGCAAATTACAGCTTTGAGTATGGAATTAATCCCCCGTACCACCAGAGCGCAAAGCATGGATGCCTTGTCCTCCCAAGCCTCACTGGCGGGCTATAAAGCGGTATTGATTGCGGCGGCGGCATTACCGAAATATTTCCCCATGTTAACCACTGCGGCGGGGACAATTGCTCCCGCCAAAGTATTTATTATGGGTGCAGGTGTGGCAGGATTGCAAGCGATCGCTACCGCCCGGAGACTAGGAGCAGTAGTAGAAGCCTTTGACATCCGCCCAGCCGTTAAAGAAGAAGTCCAAAGCTTAGGAGCGAAATTCGTCGAAGTCAAACTCGAAGAAGAAACCGTTGCTGCGGGTGGTTACGCCAAAGAAATTTCAGAAGACAGTAAAAAGCGTACCCAAGAACTAGTAGCCAGCCACGTCAAAAACTCCGATGTTGTCATTACTACTGCCCAAGTACCAGGAAGACAAGCCCCCAGACTGGTGACAGAAGAAATGGTAGCGCAGATGAAACCCGGTTCAGTCATAGTAGACTTAGCCGCAGAACAAGGTGGAAACTGCGCCTGTACGGAAGCAGGTAAAGATATTATTTGGAACGGTGTCACCATTATCGGACCAATTAATTTACCCTCATCAATGCCAGTACACGCCAGCCAACTGTATGCAAAAAACGTTACTTCATTAATGCAACTTTTGATTAAAGACAAAGCCTTAGAAATCAACTTTGGTGACGATATCGTTGAGGCTGCTTGTGTGACTCATGGTGGAGAAATTAGAAACCAACGAGTAAAAGATGCTTTGCAAGCGGTAGCGGTGTAATCAAATATAGATTAAATGAACCACGAAGAAGCGAAGAACACGAAGGAAGAAGAGTTTAAGAGAGATTTTGCGTAGTAAATTTTCTCTTTGCGTCTTTGCTCCTTAGCGTCTTTGCGCGAAACCTCTTAAATCCAAGAATGACATGACACAAGCATTACTTCCAGCCTTATTTGTACTTGTCTTAGCCTCTTTTATCGGCTTTGAAGTCATCAACAAAATTCCCCCCACGTTACACACCCCGTTAATGTCCGGTTCAAACGCCATTTCCGGGATTTCCGTAATTGGTGCAATCCTGGCTGCGGGGGACAAAAACACGAATTTATCAGTAATTCTCGGTTTAATCGCCGTAATTTTGGCAATGGTGAACGTTGTCGGCGGTTTTTTAGTAACAGACAGAATGTTGCAAATGTTTAAGAAAAAGGAAATAAAAGCATGAGCGACTTTTTACCAACTGGGATTCAGCTAACTTATTTAGTCGCTGCATCATTATTTATCCTGGGTTTGAAAAAACTCGGTTCTCCTGCAACTGCTAGAAACGGTAATATTGTGGCTGCGTTGGGAATGTTGTTAGCTGTTGTCGCCACATTACTAGATCAGCACGTATTAAATTACGAGATGATTTTGATCGGCTTGGCTATTGGTTCGGTAATTGGCGCTGTTATCGCTTACAAAGTGGAAATGACGCAAATGCCCCAAATGGTGGGTTTACTCAACGGTTTGGGTGGTGCTTCTTCGGCACTTATCGCTGTGGCTGAATTTTGGCGGTTATTAGATAGTTCTCAACCTATCCCCCTCGATGTCAACATATCTATGTTATTGGATGTGTTAATTGGTGGTGTCACTTTAACGGGTAGTTTTCTGGCTTTTGCGAAATTACAAGGTTTAATTAGCGGTACTCCCATTACCTTTCCTTTGCAACAACCTTTTAACCTGTTGCTTTTGGGTTCTTATTTAGCTGGAAGTGCCTATTTAATCAGAACACCAGATAGCCTCCCCGTATTTTTAGCTGTGGTGGCTGTTTCTTTGGTGTTGGGTGTGATGTTCGTCCTCCCCATTGGTGGGGGTGATATGCCCGTTGTCATCTCCCTGTTAAACTCCCTCTCCGGTGTGGCTGCGGCTGCGGCTGGGTTTGTGGTGATGAACAATATGTTAATCATCGCCGGTGCTTTGGTGGGGGCTTCTGGTCTTATCCTGACGGAAATTATGTGTAAGGCTATGAACCGTTCTTTGTTCAGTGTCTTATTTAGTGCCTTTGGTTCTGTCTCTACTGCTACTGGTGGTGCGGCTGCTGGTGCTAGTGATCAACCTGTTCGCAGTATTGATGCGGAAGAAGGGGCGATGATGTTGGGTTATGCCCGTTCTGTGGTGATTGTCCCAGGTTACGGTATGGCGGTTGCTCAAGCCCAGCATAGCGTCCGCGAGTTGGCAGATCAACTAGAACGCATGGGTGTGGATGTGAAATATGCGATACATCCGGTGGCGGGGAGAATGCCGGGACACATGAATGTATTATTGGCGGAAGCTAATGTTGCCTATACGCAGTTGTATGATATGGAGGATATTAATCCCCAGTTTGAACAGGCTGATGTGGCGTTGGTGATTGGTGCTAATGATGTGGTCAATCCGGCGGCGCGTAGTGATGTGAATAGTCCTATTTATGGGATGCCGATTTTGGAGGTTGATCGCGCAAAGCAAACTATTGTGATTAAGCGTGGTATGAGTGCTGGTTTTGCTGGTGTTGATAATGAGTTGTTTTATAAGGCTAAAACGACGATGTTGTTTGGTAGCGCTAAGGATATGGTGGCTAAGTTGGTTAGTGAGGTGAAGCAACTTTAGTTTATGGGTAGGGGTGTAGTTTTTGACTATGCCCTTTTTTTTTCACGCAGAGACGCAGAGACGCGGAGAGGTTTGTTTCGCGCAAAGTCGCTAAGGAGCAAAGGCGCAAAGAAGAGGTAAGATTAAATTCTTTCAAACCATTTATTTAAAGCATGATAAAGCAATATATTTAAACTCTGATTTTTAGCTGCTTTTTTTGCCATTTCAATACGAATTGAATGTATACTACCAAGTCCTTTACCAGCAGGTTTAACTATAGCTGCATTACTCCAATCTGTCCAAATTCTCATTCTTGTTATATTTGTTTGGATACCGCTATAAAAATTATGAGGTAGCCACAGAAAAAGTACAAGTTCTTTTTTGCTGCTATTGAATCGTAATTCAGCACAATATTTAGTTTTACCTTTCCCGTAATAAATACCTCCATCTTGGACTATTTCTTCCATACGATCATCAAATTGTAAAATTGTTTCTCGAAATTTGAGTAGTTTAGCTCGTTGTTGAGGTGTACATTTTTCAATTAATTGATAAAATCGTTTATGAGGACTAGGAATATTTTTATTTACATGATTTTCTGGTAAATAATCAAAGTCTAATTTCCAGTTGAGAGTAGTATCTGTATTAATTATGTTTAAACTGAATTTTTGCTCTTGACAAATAATTTTAAACTGCAAGAAATGAAATTTTAGTTGATGATATTTTCTGTCAATGTGATTATCTCTATGAAAATTTGGAGTAACAGCAATTAGAACTACAGGAACTTGAAAATTGATGTGTTCAGAAAAAGGTTTTTCATCTAAAAGAGCATCATAATAACGAGTAAGTTGTTGGACAATATATCTATCTTCAGAGTTTTTTAACTCTATGATTACAAGTTCTTGATTTTTACCAAAAGCTAAAATATCACAATATTGTCCACTGACTTGATACTGTCTCTTTAAAGGTTTATATCCAAATAGTTTTTCTAAGTTGTTCCAAACCAAATCTTCTAAATCTTTTTCGCTTTCAAATTCCCATCCGCTTGCTACTTGTCTTAATTTCATTTATATCTATCTATCAAACTATGAGTGTGGGTATATTTACATATTTTACCTCAACCTGTTTCTGTTGATACGATATGCTATGCGATCGCTCTCTCTTCTTCTTCTTTTCTTCCTTCGTCTTCTTCGTGTCTTCGTGGTTCGTTAAAAAAGGATGTTTGGGAGATTGAGGGGGTGCGATAGCGAAGCGCTCCGTAGGAATCGCTGTTTGGGGGGTTGAAGGGTGCGATCGCTCTTTCTCTGTGTCCTCTGTGTCTCTGTGGTTCGTTAAAAAAGGATGTTTGGGGAGTTGAGGGAGTGCGATCGCTTTTGGGGAGTTGAGGGGGTGCGATAGCGAAGCGCTCCGTAGGAATCACTTTTGGGAAGTTGGAGGGGGTGCGATCGCTCTTTCTCTGTGTCCTCTGTGTCTCTGTGGTTCGTTAAAAAAGGATGTTGGGGAGTTGAGGGGGTGCGATAGCGAAGCGCTCCGTAGGAATCGCTCTTTGGGGAGTTGAGGGGTGCGATCGCTATTTGGGGAGTTGAGGGGGTGCGATCTCACGTTGACAGAGAAAGACTTAACACCACAGCTAATGCTTGAGAAATAAGCTGCATTTCTGATTCAGAAAGTTGACCTAATTTTCTAATTAATCGTGTTTCTGAAACATAACGGATTTGAAAAGTATCAACACTAGAAACTTTTGCCAAACTATTCTCTGTAGTTGGTTCTAATTTTACCATCCAAGGTCTAATAGAATATCGTTCTTTCCAATCTGTAATCGGAACAATCACCTTTAAAGGTAAAATACCAATTCCATTATCATTAACTATAATACAAGGACGTTTTTTACTAATTTCTGTGCCTACAGTTGGATCTAAATTAACTAACCAGACTTCACCTCTATACATAAATTTAACAAATTCTATTAATCTTCATCTGGATATTCATAAAAATCTTCTCCATCTAAATCGGAGAAAACATTTAATTCACCATCATTTGCATAATCTTCAATAGCTGTAATAGCTGCTAATGCTAATTGATGTTTTTGCTGTTCTTTTGTTAAAAATTCTTGTTGTTCATTAACCAATTGTAAAGCAAATTCAGCTATTTTCAAGCGTTCATTGATACTGAGTTTTGGCAAAGATTCAAGAATTGCTTGCGTTTCCATATTAACTCAACCTCTCAATTTATTAAGTATATCACAGTTTAAGTAAGATATGTGTTAGCGTAACTCATCTTATCGCTTTTCTACTTGGGGAGTTGAGGGGGTGCGATAGCGAAGCGCTCCGTAGGAATCGCTGTTTGGGGGGTTGAGGGGATGCGATAGCGAAGCGCTCCGTAGGAATCGCTGTTTGGGAGGTTGAAGGGTGCGATCGCTATAGTATAATCATAAAAAAGTCAAAATTTTAAACAATATGGCAACAGGAATACCTAGTAAAAATGGGCGTAACCATAAACAAAATACAACATCTTTCCGAATTGAATATGAAGGGAAAATGCCTATAGAAGATATATTAAAAATTCAGCCAGCTAACTTAAATCATATAATTAGCGTTGAGGGATATCCTAGAAATCAACTAATATATGGAGATAATTTAAACGTTCTTCGCACATTATTAAATAATGATAATGTTGCTGGAAAAGTTAACTTAGTATATATTGATCCACCTTATGCAACAGGTAGCAGTTTTGAGTCTCGTAGTAGCAATCATGCTTATCATGATCTCATGGAAGGTGCAGAATATTTAGAATATTTGCGTCAACGTCTTATTTTAATTAGAGAGATTCTATCAGAAGAAGGTTCTATTTATGTTCATTTAGATGAAAAAATGGCTTGTACTGTCAAAATTATCATGGATGAAATTTTTGGAGCGAAAAATTTTCGTAATTGGATTACTAGAAAAAAATGCAATCCTAAAAACTATACACGCAAACAATATGGTAATGTTGCCGATTTTATTCTTTTTTATACAAAAACAGATAATTATGTATGGAATCAACCTTTTGACGCTTGGACAGAAGACTCGATTAAAAAAGAATATCAATATGTGGAAGAAGGAACAGGAAGACTATATAAAAAAGTTCCTATTCATGCTCCAGGGGTAAGAAAAGGAGCAACTGGTCAACCTTGGAGGGGTATGTCACCACCTCCCGGTAAACATTGGCAATACATACCAGAAACTTTGGATGAAATGGACGCAAGGGGAGAAATATATTGGTCTTCAACAGGTAATCCTAGAAGAAAAGTATATTTAGATAATAGTCAGGGTATTTCAATTCAAGATATTTGGCTTGATTTTAAAGACGCTCACAATCAAAATATTAAAATTACTGGTTATCCAACGGAGAAAAATTCAGAGATGATGAAACGGATAATTATGGCTTCATCAAATCCAGGAGATATTGTTTTAGATGCTTTTGCAGGAAGTGGAACTACTCTAACTGTATCTGAAGAATTAGGTAGAAAATGGATAGGTATTGATAATTCTCAATTATCTATTGATACAATCATTAAACGTTTAGTGAATGGTAGTGAAGCAATGGGTGATTTTGTTAATGGCAAAAATGGTAATTGTAAATATAAACAAATAAATTTAATTGAAGTTAATAGAATTTTAAAAACAGGTTTAGATTTTTATATTGAAGAATCACTAAATTTAGAGTTAATTTCTGATCAAATCATCAAAAATTGGAATAGTAAACTTAACTGTCTAACCAGCTTTGTGTAAATCTCTCGTCTAACATTTTCAAAGTACAAACCATCACTCTACTTTGTCCATATTGTTCTAAATTAGCGTAATCATTCCACATAGAACCTAGAAGTAATCCAGGACCATCATTCAGCATCAATACTTTTAATGGCAAATTATAGGTTTGAGCATAACCCAAAATTTCTGTTATTTTATCTCGATTACCACCTGTTCTATCATCTTCCTGAGAACCTCCTCTGTCGGAGTCATAACGAGCAAATCCAACTACCAATGGAGTACCATCTAAGCGGGATATCAATATATCCGCTGGAGTTTTATATTGCCAGTTCTCTAATACTTCATTTAGCATTACATCTCTTCCAGCACGAACAGGACCACGAATTAAATAATCCTTGCTAAATACTTTGTTAAACCATAAGAAAAAACTTTCTGTTAAGTCATAACCTTTTTGTCCTCGCGTACTTTGCTCTAAAAGTATTGCCATGAGAGTCTCATCAGGTATAGGACGGCTTTGCAAATTTTGTTTCACTTGCTCTATTGGACGAAATCTATAGCCAAAGTCTTTAATAATATCAGGTATTTTGGTTTTCCTTTTAGTCATTTCAACTGATGTATCTGGAGAGACATATCTCCGAAATACTCTGAGTAATTGAATTCTCAAGGGATCAGGCTCTTTAGTGATAATTTCAAGTAAATTTGCAGAACTTTGAGCTTGTTCTACAACTTCTGTAAAACGCAATAACACATTCTCATAAAGAATTTTAGCTTCATCTAAGGAATCTGGATAGAAAGGTGAATCAAATATAGTAATCCAATTAGATGCTGTTGCTTTGTAACTAGCAAATGTAGTCAAAATTATTTCCTTATTTTTATGATCAGCACAGGTTATTAATATAAGCAATAGTGGTATTCTTGTCCAGGTCTTTCTTAAAAAAGTGATATTTGGGAGGAAGGTGTGCGATAGCGAAGCGCTCCGTAGGAATCGCTTTTGGGAAGTTGAGGGGGTGCGATAGCGTAAGCGCTCCGTAGGAATCGCTGTTTCTCTGTGTTCTCTGTGTCTCTGCGGTTCGTTTAAAAAGAGATATTGGGAAGTTGAAGGAATGCGATAGCGAAGCGCTCCGTAGGAATCGCTGTTTGGGAGGTTGAAGGGGTGCGATAGCGTAAGCGCTCCGTAGGAATCGCTGTTTGAGGGGTTGAGGGGATGCGGTCGCTCTTCCAATATAATTAAACAACACTACGTGGATCAACAACGACAATATCCGAAAACCGTTTAAAATCATCAACATTAAATGTCAATAAATGTGTAATATTATGAGCTACCATAGCCGCAGCTAAACGTGCATCATGCACCTGTTTTCCCATCACTTGATATTTAATAACAAGTGATTCCCACTCAGTAAAAATTTGTGGTGTATCCAATTCCAATATAAATATCTTTTTAAGTTTTTCGCTTTCCTCTTCAGCTTGAGTTATAGATAAACCTAAGCCATTTTTATCAATAGGTCTTGTAGCAACAGCCCAAAATTCAATTATATTTTGGGGAATAATACATAAAAAATCACCTTGCTTTTTGAGAGTTAAAATTGCCCTTTGAGTATCAAGGTGCATGA
Organism: Anabaena sp. UHCC 0187; assembly: GCF_009712035.1. Lineage (GTDB taxonomy): Bacteria > Cyanobacteriota > Cyanobacteriia > Cyanobacteriales > Nostocaceae > Dolichospermum. The sequence continues at coordinate 158,947 of NZ_VILB01000014.1, forward strand.
GACTATTTTTTTGTACCAAACGCAGTAAAATATTAGTATCTACCAGATATTTCATAACATTTCATCTTCTCTGGTATAAATACTATCTCGACTAATAGCTGCATCTGAAAGTGGTGGTGCTAAAGCAAAAGCAGGACTATTAATTAAACTCATGAGTTCTGTTTCCCAATCTTGCTCAGTTGTTACTTGAGAAAAAGATTTTCCCTCTTGATTTTTCAAACTATCTTCAATCAAAGATTCAAGATAAGATTCAATTGATAAACCTTGTTTATTAGCTTGGGTAATCAGACGATCTTCTATTTCTGGTTTCAATTGTAGCTGTATAGTTTTATATTGTTTCATATTCTGAGATTCTAGTTAATTAATATCAAGTAAAACTTATGATTAACTTGATCTATTAAAAGTATATCAGATTTAAACACCGAAGGTATCGCTTTTGGGAAGTTGGAGGGGTGCGATAGCGAACGCATTGCGTCCCGGAGGGAACTAGCGCGACCTAGGAATCGCATAGCTGATGACTATAGCTATTCTTCTTCTGCTAAAATCTGTGAAATATCCCGTGCAGAATGAATTAACCGAACAATTTCAATATACTCATCCCCTTCTAAATAAAAAATTAGATGCTTTTCAAATCCTCTAACTCCCCACTTCCGCAAACCAACTAAACGCGGATTTTTAACATTATAAACACTACCAATACCAGGTAGTCGTGCTAATTGTGAAAAAGTCTGCCTCGTAGCATCAAAAAAACTCAATGCTGCATCAAAATTACTGTCAGCAATATAAGCAAACTGTTCATCAAGGTCAACACTAGCCTTTGGTCTAATTACAATTCGTCTAGTCATTGCTATTATTTGCGGAGTCTCTCCAGAAGCTGAGTGCGTTTTTGTTGCCACCACTCATCCGTAATTTCAATCGCTTCACCACTATCTAAGCCTTCTAATAGCAATGTTTCTAGTCGTGCTTGTGCCACTTTTTCTAAATCTTGACGAATCAAATGTCGAATATATTCGCTTGTGGTACTGTAGCCACATTTTGCAACCTGTTCATTGATAAAGTCCCGCATGGAATCGGGAAGAGAAATATTTACTGTGGTCATAGCTAATAAGTCTTTATATTTCTGATTCTTTAATTATGGCAAATATTGTCAATTTTTGTCAAATGTTTTGTAGGGATGTGGGTGCAATAGCGAAGCGCGACCTAGGAATCGCTGTTTGGGGAGTTGAGGGAGTGCGATAGCGAAATTAATCTAAATCTTCTTCAATCAAACCAGCATCTTTCAAAATACTTCTGAGTGTACCAGTAGGTAAATCACGATTACCATGAACAGGTATAGAAAGAATCACACTCATACCTTCCTTAACATAGATATGATGACTACCTGTGATCCTTTTTAGATTCCATCCATAACGTTCAATAATCTTACACAGAGACTTACCAGAAACGGATTTCATAAAGATAACTCAATTAACTGTTTTTGTGGTTCAACTTCTTCTTGCTGACTAGCAACTTCTAACCAACCTTGAACAGCATCTTTCAACATTTCTAATAAATGTTCATAACTTTCACCCCAGGTATGACATCCTGGTAAAGCTGGTACAGAACCACACCATACACCGTCTTCTTCCCAAATAATTGCTTTTATTTTCATAGCCAATTCCTTGAACTAAAGATATTTTACCGCAGGGGGAGTCAGACGTACCAGTTTAATAAAGATGAATAATCGCTGTTTGGGGAGTTGAGGGGGTGCAATGGCTATCATTAAACAACACTACGTGGATCAACAACTACAATTTCTGAAAAACGTTTAAAATCATCAACATTAAATGTTAATAAATGTGTAATATTATGAGCTACCATAGCCGCAGCTAAACGTGCATCATGCACCTATTTTCCCATCACGTGATATCTAATAACCAGAGATTCCCACTCAGTAAAAATTTGTGGTGTATCCAATTCCAATATAAATATCTTTTTAAGTTTTTCGCTTTCTTCTTCAGCTTGAGTGATAGATAAACCTAAACCATTTTTATCAATAGGTCTTGTAGCAACAGCCCGAAATTCAATTATATTTTGTGGGATAATACATAAAAATTCACCTTGCTTTTTGAGCGTTAAAATTGCCCTTTGAGTATCAAGGTGCATAGGACTATTTTTTTGTACTAAACGCAGTAAAATATTAGTATCTACCAGATATTTCATAACATTTCATCTTCTCTGGTATAAATACTATCTCGACTAATAGCTGCATCTGAAAGTGGTGGTGCTAAAGCAAAAGCAGGACTATTGATTAAATTCATTAGTGCTGTTTCCCGATATTATGAACCGTGCAGAATATCGTGGAGAAAGAATTTTAATTCAGCGTCATGGTAAAGCTGCGGTAGCGATAATTAGTATTGAAGATTTAAAACTATTAGAAGCAATAGAAGATGCCATAGATTCTGCTAAACTACGACGTGCAATAGAAGAAAACGCAGGATTTACCACCATAGAAGAAATAATAGCAAAACGCCCCAATGAGTGAACGTTATACATTGAGGATTGCTAAAACTGCGGAAAAAGATTTATTAGACTTACAACCAAAACAATATAAACAAGTCGTATCAAAAATTCTCTCCCTTCAGGGTAATCCACGTCCTCAAGACTATGCAGCTTTAAAAGGTTATCAAGGAGGTTATCGTATTGATCAGGGTGAATACAGAATTTTGTACACCATTGATGATGATAATAAATTAGTTGATGTTTTTCGGGTTGGTAAACAAAAAGGGCAGGTATTAAACCCACCCTCATTATAAATTGTAGCTGTAATTACGAATTATTTACCAATGATCGGCGCAGTCAAAGAAACATTTTGCACAGCTTTCTCTGCTGCCAAAGTGGGGACAGAATCACGTAATCTTGCAGTCAATTGCACAGTTGTAGCATCGTACATTTGCGTTAGCAACTTAGGATAGAAACCAATCCCAATAATAGGTATCAACAAACAAGCAATGATAAAAACTTCACGGGGTTCAGCATCTATCAAATTTTGGTGAGAAACTAACTCTTCATTCTCTTGTCCGTAGAAAATCTCCCGTAACATTGATAGCAGATAAATTGGCGTTAAAATTACACCAACTGCCATCAAGAAAATGACAATAACTTTGAATGTTGGATTATAGGCATCGCTAGTAGCAAAGCCCACAAATACCATTAATTCCGCCACAAAACCGCTCATTCCTGGTAATGCTAAAGATGCCATAGAACAAGTTGTGAACATGGCGAAAATCTTCTGCATCTTCTTACCCACACCACCCATTTCATCTAACATTAAGGTATGTGTGCGGTCGTAAGTTGCACCGACTAAAAAGAACAAACTTGCCCCAATTAACCCGTGAGAAACCATTTGTAAAACTGCCCCACTTAAACCCAAATCGGTGAAAGAGGCAATCCCAATCAGCACAAAGCCCATGTGAGAAATTGAAGAATAGGCAATTTTCCGTTTTAAGTTCCTTTGGGCAAAGGATGTTAAAGCAGCGTAGATGATATTTACTACCCCCAAAACCACTAACGCAGGGGCAACATAAGCATGGGCATCGGGCAGCATTTGGGCATTCATGCGAATTAAGGCATAACCACCCATTTTTAACAAAATCCCTGCCAGTAGCATATGCACGGGCGCTGTAGCCTCACCGTGGGCATCTGGTAGCCATGTATGGAGGGGAATGATCGGCAACTTGACAGCGTAGGCAATCAGGAAGCCAGCGTATAGTAAAAGTTGTAAATTCAGGGCGTAATCTTTCAAGGCGAGCGATCGCATATCAAAAGTCACCGTATCGCCATAAAATCCCATTGTCAAGGAAGACAGCAAAATAAACAGCGACCCACCAGCAGTGTATAAAATAAACTTGGTTGCTGCATATTGGCGCTTTTTACCTCCCCAAATTGACAGCAGGAAGTATATCGGCACAAGTTCCAGTTCCCACACCAGGAAAAATAACAGCATATCCTGGACAGCGAAAACGGCAATTTGACCGCCATACATAGCCAGAATCAAGAAGAAAAATAATTTCGGCTTGAGTGTCACAGGCCAAGCTGCCAAAATCGCTAGGGTGGTAATGAATCCAGTCAAGAGAACCAAAGGCATGGACAAGCCATCAACCCCTAAAGACCAATTTAAGCCCAATTGGGGAACCCAGGGATAACTTTCCACCAGTTGCAAATCGGGATTAGAGAAATCGTACCCAGTATAAAAAGCGCACACTATCAGGACAAAATCTATTAGCCCAACGATGAGGGAATACCAGCGCACCGTTTTGCCGTCTTTATCTGGGATGATAGGCAGTAGTAGTGACGCGGCTATGGGGAATAAAATAATCGTCGTCAGCCACGGGAAATTAGCTATATTCATCTCAATCAATCTGTAATTAAAATCATGTTTGCCAAAAAGTCATTAGTTATTAACTAACAGCTTTTTGGCAATTTTCCCTTCATTGTTAGGTTGATTTAATCAAATTGGCAATACCCTGGTTTTCTGCTGCGGAGTCTTTTTTGATCATTAGGGGTGTGAAATGTGGGTTAGAATACTCCCAGTCAAGTCAGAAATTCACGCTAGAAAAGCCGCTAAATAGAGGATTGATGCGATGTAATCGCGTAGCGCACCGTAAGTAAAGAGAATGGCAAACATTTTAACTGACAGTTTGCCGCAGAAATCAGAAATCTAACTAGGGATATATTTATATTTACTTTGTTTCCATCCAATTATCCCCTGCATGAATATCAACGACTAAAGGCACAGATAAAGAAACAGCATTTTCCATCACTGACTTAATTTGTGGTTGTAATTCTTCCCACTCTTGGGGAGGAACTTCAAATACTAATTCATCATGAACTTGCAACAACAACCGTGCTTGATAGTTCTTTAAAACCTCATGCAATTGCACCATGGCTATTTTGATAATATCGGCACTAGAACCTTGAATGGGGGCATTAGCAGCAGAACGGAGTAACCCGGCATCATAAGCGCCTAAATTCTTTAATTTCTGCAAATTAATATCTTCTAATTGGCTACCTTTTAATTGACGCAAACTATTATTAGTAAACTCAAAATAACGTCGTCTACCCAAAATTGTTTCTACGTAACCGTAAGCAATAGCTTCTTTTTTTACTTGCTCCAAATAGGCAAAAACATGAGCATATCTTTCGTTAAATCTTTCAATAAATAATTTCGCATCTCCTGGATTTATTCCCGTTTCTCTAGCGAATTTTTGCGCTCCCATGCCATAAATTACTCCAAAATTAATCGTCTTCGCAAAACGCCGTTCATCTGAAGTAATATCTTCTTTCTCAAAGACTAATTTTGCCGTCACAGTATGAATATCTTCATTTTGCTGATATGCTTGAATTAATACAGGTTCTTGACTCAAATGCGCTAAAATTCTTAACTCAATTTGTGAGTAATCAGCCGCTACCATTAACCAACCTGATTCCGGTAAAAATGCTTTTCTAATTTGCCGACTAAAAGCAGTGCGAATGGGGATATTTTGTAAATTTGGGTGAGAAGAAGATAACCTGCCTGTAGAAGTCGCAGTTTGGTTAAAATCAGTATGTAATCTTTGGCTTTTGGGATGTACTAAAGCTGGTAAAGCATCCACGTATGTAGACTTTAATTTTGCTAAAGTCCGATATTCAATAATCGCTTCTACAAATCCGGTATGATCAACTTCTTGGAGTTTTTCCAAAGTTGCTGCGTCTGTAGAATAACCAGTTTGAATCTTGCGAGAATATTTCGTGCTTAAACCTAATTTATCAAAAAGAATTTGACTTAATTGTTTAGGAGAACCTAAATTAAATTTTTCTCCAGCAATTTCAATAGCTGTTATTTCTAACTTTGCTAAATCTATTTCTAACTGCTGTGAAAGTTCTTGAAGATAAGCTGAATTAATTCTCACTCCTGTATATTCAAGTTCTGCTAAAACTGCTTCTAATGGTTGTTCAACCTCATTCAAAAGTTTATATAAAGCCGGAGTTTCGGCTAACTTCTCCCGTAATTTTGGAACTAAGTTAAATGTGGAATAAACATCCATTCCGCAATAATCAGCAACCGCAGAAATACTAATATCAGCGATAGTTTGTCCTTTAGGAACTAAGTCTCCATAACTTTTCCCACTTAATCCCAAATATCGCAGAGATAAATCACTTAAATTATGACTACTATCTGGATTAATCAAATAACTAGCCAGCATTGTATCAAATACCACTCCAGCTAAATTAATTCCTTGACACCGCAGAATCAACCGATCAAATTTAGCATTTTGTAAGGATTTAGGATAATCAGCACTTTCCAAAATTGGCCGCAGTGTTGCTAATACTAAATCTCGATTTAAATTATCGCCGTTTTTATGACCTATGGGAATATAAGCAAGTTCATCTGGTTCTGTTCCCCAACAGCAACCAATTCCTACTAAATCTGCATCTCGTGGTTCTAAAGCAGTAGTTTCTGTATCCCAAGCAACGGGTATTTCTGGGTTAGTGAATTTTCTTAAAAGTTCCACTAATTCCATTAGTTTAGTTTCTGTATTAATAATCCGTGGTTGAATCGGTAAAGCATTTTGTTTTATTTCTTGTGCTGTGTCTTCTGCACTAAAAAACCATAAATCATCATCTGTTTCTATTGTTTCAGATACTTCAGGTTTGACAACTTCTCCACCAAACTTTTGCTGAAGTTCATTAATTTTATCTAGAAATCTTTTAAATTCCAATTTCTCTAAAATCGGAATCAGCAAATTATTATCAAAACCTTTTAATTGACAATCTTCTAAATCAATTTCTAAAGGAACATCACAGACTATCTTAGCTAAATAGCGAGATTTTTCCGCGTCTTCTTTACCAGTAACCAGTTTTTTCTGAACTGCACCTTTAATTTCATCTATAGCTGCATAAATCTGATCAAGGGAATTATAAGTATTTAGTAATTGTACGGCTGTTTTTTCACCAATTCCTTTGACTCCGGGAATATTATCTGATTTATCACCACAAAGAGCTTTAAAATCCACAATTTGTGTAGGTAATACCCCTAATTTTTCTTTTACTTCTTCTGCTCTAAATTCCGCAATACTATTTGTAGAACGTTTTAATGCTTCTGGAGTAAAATTTAAAACTGTAATTTCTTTATCCGCATCAATGAGTTGAAATAAATCTCGATCACCGGAAAGTATCTTCACCCGATACCCAGCCGCTGCGGCTTTTTGTGCTAATGTTCCCAATACATCATCTGCTTCGTAACCAGGTGCAGTGAGTATAGGTAAATTCAAACCTCGCAGCAACTCATAGAGATTTTCTAAGTCGGGAATAAAGTCTTCCGGTGTTTCTGCACGTCCAGCTTTATAAGTATCATCAGCTTCATGACGGAAAGTAGGTAAAGCTAAATCAAAAGCCACAGCTATTGCTTGCGGTTGTTGTGTGGCTATTACCTCTAATAAGCATTTAAGGAAACCAAAACACACACTAGTAGGAATACCAGTGTGTGTACGCAATCCCCCATCTCTACCTTTAGCAAAAGCAAAGTAGGAACGAAAAGCCAGGGAGTGTCCATCTATGAGGACGAATGTAGGGTTGTTTATAACTGAAGAAATAAAAGTCAACTGATTAACCGAATTAGGGAACTATTCTATTGTAAACAGACACTCCCATAAACTCTTAGTTAAAAGCTTTGCAAGTAGCGTTGTTGCGTTGACGACGACGCAAGAAAGCGAATGTAGCTACTGCACCTAAACCGAGCATTGCACCAGGCTCAGGAGTGGTTTTTCTAGCGACAACTTTGAAATCAGGACCGTTAAAGCCTGTTTCAGCACTTAATTTCAAACCTTTTAAACTGGTTACTCCTAACTGCGCGAGGCTGACTCCCCATGAACCGACACCTTGAGAGCCAGTAATTTCTGTTGTGTCAATCTTGAAGTTAGCCCATGCTTGTTCACTGCGTAATAACTTGAAGGCAGTACCATATGTTCCGTCCTCTTTTATAGCTTGAATTTGCAAGTCACTATTCATACCCCGCTCCCAAAAGAATAGACTATCTAGTCCAGAGTTATCTCCTTTAATCACGCTATCGAAGAATACGTCAATGTTAAATTTACCGAAATCTTCGGTGTCGATGATGCTGTTTAACTGCTTGTTACCCAAGTATTCAGCAATGTCAGCACCTGTGGGATTTTCTTTACGAGTACCCAGAGGAATACTGACGTTATCGCCTTTGTCTGTACTAGCAGCACCATTATTTGTGCCAGTTTCTAAGTCATTTTGAATGATTTCAGCACGGTTAACGAAGGAAAAGGCACTGACTGTTTTGTTATTCTGTGTAATGGAATTTAACCAAGTATTTGATTTTGGTCCAGCTACCTGATTGTAATTAGTTGTAAAGCTTGCCGCTTGAGCGGAATTAGAAACCGCTAATACTGAACTAACAACTAAACCGGCAGCAACTAATAAATTTTTGACTTTCATCTTTTTACCCTTGACCTTCAATTTGATTGCGGTGAACCTTACTTATCTATTAATAAATCGAAATTTTATCTATGTCTACCAGTAAATACACGAATTCACAAACTCTTTAAAAAAGTTAGCTCTTGGTAATTTCCGCATAACACTACCTTAAAGCCGTCACTGTATAGGTTGTACCCGGTTCTTGAATCCAAATCCCTGTTTGACAAATATATTTTTTTCGTAAAGCTAGACAAAAGCCTAGTACCCCAGGACAGAATTCAAAATTCAAAATGAATATGGTATGAGGTTTTCAGGAATTTTTAAGGGTTACTTAACTGCCACCGTTGTTTACTAGTTAATTAATTTGTTACTTACATCAAGTAAGATTATTAAAAAAAATAACCTGTCTAGCTTTTTTATGACTCTTGCATCTAGAAAATTTATGACACCATTAGAGAATTATTTAAGGTCAACCGATTATCAGCCGGAAAATATTAAACTGTTAGTCTTAGATATAGATGGGACTATTGCTGGACAATCCAATACTCTCAGTAATCCGGTGAAGGAAGTTATTGCTGCGGTACAAGCCAAGGGAATTCAAGTAGCTATAGCAACGGGGAGGATGTATTGTTCAGCTTTGCGGTTTCATCAAGAAATTGGCTCTATGCTGCCTTTAGTAGCCTATCAGGGAGCTTGGATTCAAGATCCTCACAGTCACAAAATTCACCGTCATTTACCTGTATCTAGGGAAATTGCCCAACAGCTACTAGAATACTTTGAACAGCCAGATTTGCGATCGCTTCTCTCTGTTCATTTTTACATCAATGATCAACTGTATGTGCGGGAAATCACTCAAGAAACCCAAAGTTATCAACAACGCTGTGGTGTGACTCCTATTCCCGTTGGTGATTTACGTCAATTATTAGATCATGAACCGACTAAAATTTTAGCTTTGTGTGATGACGCAAATTTAATTCAACAACTTTTGGCTAATTTACGCCGCATATATAACCCCACAGAGTTATATCTAACAACATCTGTTGCGACTTTCTTAGAAGCAGCTAATACTCATGTTAACAAAGGCAATGCTGTCCGTTATCTAGCTGAAGAAATACTAGGCTTAGAAAGTCATAATGTGATGACTATTGGTGATAATTTCAATGATGTGGAAATGCTGGGCTATGCTGGCATTAGTGTAGCAATGGGTGACGCACCACCAGAAGTACAAGCGATCGCCCATTGGGTAGCACCTAGTGTAGAGTTAGATGGTGCGGCAGTAGCCATGGAAAAATTCTTGCTTTCTTAGATAATTTGACCATACACATCAAAAAAGACACCGACGACTGGCCGTGTTTCGTCTCGGTGTCTTTTTTGGTTCGCTCCTCACACACCTGCAAGTTTAGCCGGGGATATTTTTTTTGTCAATATATTTGCTCAAAGTTTTTGTAAAGTTCCTATAGATCCCCGACTTCTTTGAGAAGTCGGGGATCTAGTTAAAGTTCTACAGGTGCAACAATCCCCAATTTGCCTTCTAACACCCACCTTAAAACCAACTGAGTCGCTATTAGCAATCCCAATCTAGCTTGGGCTAATTCTGGATCATGAATTTTCACTTCCCCCCAAATCCGACAATTACACCAAAATCTCTCAACAGCTTGACTTAAGTTGCCAGCAGCTTTTTCCCAGTTGATAGTGCTACTACTATGAGCAAAAACTAAATCGTCTACCACTTTGACTAATTGATGAATAAGAAAACTCTCATCAGCGTGATTAAGGCAAAGTTTTTGATTATTATTAAGCCAAGGTATAGATTTGACGGATATAAAACTTTTAATACTTGTCCTCTGAAGTTCAATTAATCCTTCCTGGTGTCCTAGGAGTAATAAAGAACAACAGCGGGCATGAGCGTGTTGAATTGTAAAGATTTTTAATGAACTTGTTAATTGGTAATTGGGAACAGAAATTTTTATTCTCTCCTGTTCACTTTGTCCCAGTCTCCAGTCCCCATTTTCCCTGACAGTGAGATCATGTAACCAAGCCGCTAAGGTAGAGTCAACGAGTTCTATATGAATCTCTCCAGGGGGAACTACTTTAACCCTAAACAAACTATCACTGTTCTGAGATAAATGTACAGCTATAGCCTGGGCAATTTCCATCGTGGGTGAATTCTGAGATTTTGATATGCCCATAGCCATCCCAGAAATATATAAAATTTTCTGATTATATCCTCCTTGATAGAGAGGAACTTTTCTACTTTCTATGCCTGTAATTTCCTCATTATAAGTAAAAAGACTGAAAGCAGAAGTCAAATATTTGGTTACTAGCTGTTTAATTGCTTTGTTTTCACTAAAAAGTAGCCTATTACACACGTATTTATTAGATGAAATTTATGGAGTGCATCATTTTATCCTGTTCCATCTACCTTGAGATAGAAGTTTAGTCTATGTAAAGAAAAATGAGAGTAGGATAAAATTTGATGAATAATGTATAAAAGATGGGTAAACTTTACTACCCTCGTTGTACAGTAGGAAGTATAAGAAAAAAATAGAGAGCAATTTAGCTTTCTATCCCATTGGAGGGCTGGCGCTGTTAGGCGTTAAGCCTACCCCGTTAACACAAAGACACTCCTTGCACTTTTCTTATAACGTCTTTGTTTTCAGCCAAACGCTCTTTGTTACCTATGCAATCTCCATCATCCTTTTCCGAAGCTTCACGTCCTTTCTTAACTTGGCAACGTATTCTTGACTGGGCCCAAGAACACTACCGCTGCCGCACCTTCAGTAAAGATGAGCGGATTCCAGCTAGACCTGGCTTGCTCTATTTAGTGCAAAGAGGTGCTATCCGCATGGTAGGAACTGCCCAAGTCAGCGCTACCGCTAGTCAGTTAACATCTAGACGAATTAACAGAACTCCAGAAGAAGCCTTCTTAGGTTTTGTAGGAGCAGGACAACCTTTTGAAATTGTTGCTCAATCTCCATTCACACTCCAGTCCTACGCCCACGTTGACCAAACAGCCGTCCTGTGGATGTACTGGCATGACCTAGACAACTGGCCTCACTTCCGCCGTGAAGTCATGGATGCTTTTAGATATCAGCATCAGCGCAAGTTGCTCTGGTTGAGTGCTTTGGGACAACGACGCACAATTGACAGACTCTTAGGATTTCTCACCTTGTTGATTGAGGAATATGGAGAGCCTTCCATGAGCGAAACTGATCCTGATGTCATTCGTGGTTATTGCTTACCTTTTCCCCTTACCCATGCCCAAATTGGCAGCGCCATTGGTTCAACCCGTGTTACTGTCACTCGTTTAATGGGTAAATTACGTCAACGTGGCTTAATCCTTACCCAAGGAGATAATCTGATTTGCTTACCCGCAGAATCTATCAATAGAGTCAGCTAAGACGTAGTGCAAATTTCTTATGAGCAGCAGATTGATAAATGTTGACTGAGAGCTTGCCACTCTCGGACACACCAATGGCAGGTATCAGTGGATTCTGACTAACCCAAATTGGGTAATTAGTTCCTGAGCCTGCTCCTCATTTTCACTAATCTGTTTGACCACCACAAACAGATTTCGGGTAATCGGGTATGAAATTAAAATGTCTTGGACAAAAAGTTCTATAGTGCCTTCATCATGAATGGGGCATTCATAACGCTGGATCGGCAAATTGGGGCCACCCACCTGGTTCCAATTATTGGTCTTGCCTGTATAAAGAGACTTCTACGGCTCTACTCTCAATTTGAGAAGACCATGAATTTTGTATCTCACTCAAGTGCATACTCACTATAATTTGTAAATATTTTTTAAATAAGTTCAGATTGGCATTGCTGCTGATCTGAACTTGATTTATTTGGACTTATACTGCAAACGGTTCATAGTTTAACCAAATATAGAACCCCTCTGGTAAACCTCTCCCCGCACCCCTCCCTGACCCTCCCCTACACCTACAAGGGAGGGAAAAGGAGCAGCTTTTATGATTGGAGAAGCTTTGAACTTGTTCTTGGTATTATAAAAAAGTCCAGATTTTAGCCGTTTTGAGTATAATGTCACGCTTTTTTACTAGGGGTGCTATTTTTTCAGAATTGGCTCAAAGTCATTAGCAATTTATGGTTAACTAATGACTTTTGACTGATGACAAAGTATTTAACTAGCATCAGAAGCATTAGGTGTTGCTATATCTAATATATCATTTATCACTAAGTTCATTTGTGATATTTTTAACATATCTTGAGTCCAACCAGGGTTAGCAAACTGAGGTAAAATTTCTCGGCTAAAGGCTTCTGCTGCCTTGGATCTATAGCGATTAGGGTTGAATATTAGCCAGAGTGTGCGCTTGACGACAACTCCTTCGATGGGGGTACGATGAAGGACACCCATTTGCAATTCTTTAGCGATCGCTGAAGTAGAAACAAAGGCAGCACCTAAGCCAGATTGGACAGCGTTTTTAATAGCTTCTATGGAATTTAGTTCCATTTCAAACTTAAACCGCCTAGTGTCAATATCACAACGGGCTAAAACCTGATCAATAACTTTGCGGATAGTTGATTGGGAGTCAAGAGCAATGAATTGTAATTTATATAGGTCTTCTTTTTGGATAGTTTCTAATTTGGCAAAGGGATGGGATATGGGTAAGATAAGTGCCAATTCATCTTCAGCATAGGGAACAGTTTCTAAAGATTCCCCTAATTCTGTGGGAATTTCTCCACCAATAATCGCCAGATCAACCTGACCATTAGATACACTCCAAGCCGTGCGCCGGGTGGAATGGACGTGTAATTGCACGGCTACTTCTGGATATTTTTGGCGAAATAAGCCGATCATTTTCGGCAAAAGATAAGTTCCGGTGGTTTGGGAAGCACCAACAATTAATGTCCCTCCTTGGAGATTTTGCAGATCTTCAATTGCGCGGCAGGTTTCCTGACACAAACTGAGGATTTTGTCTCCATAGTTGAGCAGTAAATGTCCAGCTTCAGTTAATTGAGCGCGACGGCCGCCTCTATCAAATAGGGGAACATCCAGTTGCCGTTCCAGGTTTTGAACTTGCAAACTGACAGCGGGTTGGGAGACATACAGACTATCAGCCGCCCGCTTGAAACTCCCTTCTTGGGCGATCGCTTTGAGAATTCGTAACTGATCTAAAGTAAAAGGAAGGTCAGACATAAGACTTAACCCACAAACTGGGATTCATGAGCAACTTTAAAAATAAATCAAAATGAATAGTTTGGTGACTAAGCATGATTTATGGCATTGTTAACATTTGAACAACTAACTAAAATACTTACCACAACATCTTGACAAAATCTTCCTGTGTATCATCGGTTGAAAGTCAAGATGTTTACCAATAGTAGCTTCTTTGAATTTGAATTTTGAATTGAGTTGTATTTATGATGCCCAATCCTTGGTTTACCTCCAGTCATTTTGTCATACTAGGGTTACAATTAGTTTTTGCGATCGCCCATAGCGGGGGGGCTGCTGTGCGTCCTTGGGCAGAAAAATACCTTGGACCGAGGCTTTATCGCATTATCTTTGCATTAATTAGCCTGCCTTTGGCTGTGATCTTAATTGCGTACTTTTTTAATCACCGTTACGATGGCTGGCAACTTTGGCAGGTACAAGGTATACCAGGGGTGCAACCATTAGTTTGGGTACTATCAGCTATATCCTTTTTATTTTTATATCCTGCTACCTTCAATCTACTAGAAATTGCGGCTATTCAAAAGCCCCAAGTTCATCTTTATGAAACAGGGATTATCCGTATTACCCGTCATCCCCAAATGGTAGGACAGGTTATTTGGTGTGTAGCCCATACCCTGTGGTTAGGGACTAGCTTCACTCTTGTTACCTCCATCGGTTTGGTACTACATCACCTATTTGGAGTATGGCATGGCGATCGCCGTTTAAGTCAACGCTATGGAGAAGCTTTTGAGGTTGTCAAACAACGGACTTCGATTATCCCCTTTCAAGCGATTATTGATGGCCGTCAATCTTTGAACTGGCAAGAATTTCTCCGTCCTGCTTATTTAGGAGTTGCCATTTTTACTGGTCTATTATGGTGGTCGCACCCATTGTTATTAGTGGCAACAAGTAGGATAATGTGGTAGTTTAGTCTGATCCCCAAGATCAACAAAACATATAAATTTAATAAAACTTTATCCTGATCACTTGCTACCAAAACAATGTACGATAAACTCAAACATATATCATTAGACTGTTTACCACTAGGATTGGGAAAAGAATTTATCCACCAGGCTCAACTGGGTTTTATGCCCATATACAAGAAGCAGCCATCTACCTTGGTCGAAACCGAAAATAAATAGCAATGTATAAGCTCTACTACTTTATTCCATAAAAAATTTAAAAGATTTAAAGAGTAGTAGTAGTCAATAGTAATCAGGATTTGAAATGGATAACAGCCAGCGCGAAATTCACGGTGGCTTTTTTGTCAGCAGGAAAACATTAAAATCCTCAGTCTAAAATTTAAAATCCAAAATGGTATAACCTACCAATTTGCTCCTGCTGACAGCTAATTTTGATATAAAAACCTTATAATCACAAGAGGCGTCATGGTGTTGTCGGTTAATGAACGGACATTTACTCAAGAAGTTTTAGAATCTCCAGTTCCCGTTTTGGTTAATTTTGAAGCGCCCTGGTGTGGACTATGCCGCATCATTCACCCGCTGTTATTACAATTTCAGGCTCAATGTGGTGACGAACTTAAATTAGTGGGAGTCAACGCTGATCAAAATTTCAAGTTGTCTAATACCTATAGACTCAAATCATTACCAACATTACTTTTGATAGAAAAAGGTATTGTTAAACAAAGGCTAGAAGGGTTTGGGGGTAGAGATGATTTCCGTTTAGCTTTAGAAACAATTAAACTCACCTATACAAGTCTCGAAAAAATAGATATAGCAGAAGTCAGGAGTCAGGAGTCAGGAGTCAGAAGGTAAGAGGCAGGGAGCAGAGGAGCAAGGAGCAGGGAGCAGGGAGCAGGGAGAAAGATTTTCCACTGACAACTGACAACTGACAACTGACCAAATCTAAAGCCATGCTTAAAACCCCATCCAAAGGTATCGGGTGGGGTATTTTATCCTTAAGGGTGTGTGTTCCAATTAACTGGAGGCTGGAGTAAGAAAATGTCAAGTGTCTGAATCAGCATTTACAGGATGTAAGGATCTTCAGACGTTTGAGGATAGGGAATTTAGCGATGGTGTTAAATCCCCCAATTGATGCTGAGACCTACACTGGTGTTTGGTTCTCCTGTCAGTGTTCCCAAGCCACTCTGCCCAATTGCGTTAGTTGCAAAAATGTCAAATGCCAAAGCTGCATTTGGTAAAAAGCGCAAGCCAGCACTCCAAACATCTTTTCTGTTATCAAAAATAGGTGTATATTCTCCAATCAATTGCAGTTTATCGAAAAGAACTTGGTTAACGCCAAGACCCACGCCAAAGCGGGAAGTTTTACCAAACAATCCTACTTTGGGATTAATGGATATGGAAGTTTCAGGAGCAAGTTGGTAACTAATAGGAAACTCTGAATACAAAGTCCCTTTGATTGACCCATTTTGGGGAGTTGTCTCGCTGATTCCGGCCAATTTAAAACTGAGGGAAAGGGGATCACCCCGGAGTTGATCTAAAAATTTAAGTTTCATTGCACCGCCAATTTTGACCCCAGATCCAGGGATATCTTTAGCAGGAATGCGATCGCCAGCCCCAAATTGATCAACATTAAGTTCTAACTGCGAATCATTTGTCAAGCCATAAGCCAGGGCAAAACTGGAACTACCATTTGTACCCAGCCCTCCTCTAACTTGGAATTTACCGGTTGGTAGGGTGTTTGCGCTTGCAAGTGTAAAACCATCAAAAAGGAGCGTCTGATCTCGATAGGAAAGTGGTGGTTGGAGGCGATTTTCAAAATTAGCTGCATAGCCTTGTCCGAAATCAATCACGTGCTTGAAGCGAATCCCCACCTGTAATTCATCACCATCAGGAAGAAAGGCCAACAAGCCTGTGGTGGGCGTTGTACCATAACTGTTGGTAGCATAAATTTCTGTTCCCATTCTGGGATTGAGGGCGTAATCTAAACCTACAGTCCACAGTAACTGCCGAGAGATAGAGCGATCTTTGGAATTAAACGTATTACCTCCTGGACCTAAAGCCGCTTGAATATTCCCAAACAAGTTCAATCTTTCAGAAGTTTGCCAGCTAAATCCTGTACCAATGTTGAAAAAAGTCCCAAAAAAGCTGGCTCCCTTAATTGTGTCAGGAAAGAAAGCAACTCCAGGGGTAAGATGTAGTTGAAGAGTTCGAGATACTTTATAGGTAGTAGGAAACTGGACAGCACCTACTGGTCTAACTACAAAAAATTGGTTTTTGGAACTGTTTGCTGGAGGATTGTCAAAAACCCCTGGAGTCGTAGATATGTGTAACAACTGAGCCGTACCCATGACACCAACAGCCCAACGGTCTTTATTAATTAATCTATATTTTAACTTTGTTCCATAACTTACAGTTGTTAAATCACCACAATTCCCTTTAATTTTGCATTTTGCAAAATCGTCAAAAATATCGCCTGTAAAACCTATTTGTAAGTTGTCTGTGACTCCCCAGTCAATATCAACTTGATAGGTTTGCAAACCCGTGCCTGTTATAGAACTATCCGTTGGTAGAACTTGCAGAAAACCGGCTTCCCCCTGAACTGCTCCTTTTCTTAGTTGGTTGGCTGTTTCCAAGTTATGCAGTTTGGTTGGCTGTTCTTGCAATGGGGAAAGGGGAACTTCTTTTTGTATGTCTTTGGTTGGATTATTAATAGGTAATGGCTGTTGTGGCTCTTGCTGTGCAACTGTTTCCGCAGAAAATACTAGGGGAACTTCTGGTTGTAAATCTCTAGCTTGATTACTAACTGGTGAAATCAAAATACTGGGTGGTACTGCAACTTCCTCTGGTATGGTTTTGATGTCAGAATCCTTCGGTGCTAAGTCGGATGCGTAACATACACGGGGAAAGGCGATAGTTAATAAGGTATAGGAAAGAATTTTGAGGATGTGCATATTTATTTTTTTATTGTGTAATCATCGAGAAAATTATACAATAGACATCCCCAAAATTTGACACCAAAGACAAAAATAATTGTAATATTTTTAACTTTGGTGTCGAGTTTTTTGTCCACAGCGGAGGTTAAACAGTAGCGACCATAGTAGTCCTTTAGAGAACTCTACAAAATAAATTATCCAATTTTACGGAATCAAAACAACTTTTCCTCTCCCTCCCCCTACTCCCTGCCTTATCCCAACGACGGGATATTTTTTTATTTGGAAGTCTCTTACTGCTACCTATCATCCCAGATAAAGACGGCAAGAAGCCAAATGTGAAAGAAAGATAAATATTCCTAGTCCCCAGTCCCCAGTCCCAAATCTAAAACCATGCTTAATACCCCATCCAAAGGGTATCAGGTGGGGTATTTTATCCTCAAGGGTGTGTGTCACAATTATTAGCAGTTCTGAAAATTTCAGTTAACTGGAGGCTGGAGTAAGAAAATTCAAGGTTACTGAAAGGTACTGGACTATCAGGATTGCTAGAAGTTAGTAAATAATTCCTAATTTCGAGACACCAGATACAAAGCCTCACCCAATTGAATTTTTATTCTTTAACCTCCTCATTTGTTCGTACAGAATTCTAAAAGTAGGCGTTAGTGATGGAAGTAATCTATCAGTATGCCTGGCTGATTCCAGTATTACCTCTCTTGGGAGCAACACTGGTCGGTCTAGGGCTAATCTCGATAAATCAGGTGACAAACCGCCTGCGACAGTTGAATGCTGTGATCATTATCTCCCTCATGGGAGCATCTATGGCGCTGTCCTTGGCTTTGCTGTGGAGTCAATTTCAAGGCCATG
The DNA here is from genome assembly GCF_009712035.1 of Anabaena sp. UHCC 0187. Classification (GTDB taxonomy): domain Bacteria; phylum Cyanobacteriota; class Cyanobacteriia; order Cyanobacteriales; family Nostocaceae; genus Dolichospermum. The sequence goes on from NZ_VILB01000014.1 coordinate 177,300, forward strand.
CGCCTTATCTTTGGACATTGGATTGGGCATCAGCAGGGAATTTTCACCTGACGATGGGCTACACTATTGACCACCTGACATCTCTAATGCTGGTGATTGTCACAACAGTAGCCGTTTTGGTGATGATTTACACCGATGGCTACATGGCGCATGACCCAGGTTATGTGCGATTTTACGCCTATCTCAGCTTGTTTGGCTCTTCAATGTTAGGTTTGGTGGTCAGCCCCAACCTAGTACAAGTTTACATTTTCTGGGAATTGGTGGGGATGTGTTCCTACCTCCTAGTGGGCTTTTGGTATGACCGTAAAGCCGCAGCGGATGCTTGTCAAAAGGCATTTGTGACAAACCGGGTGGGTGACTTCGGTTTACTATTGGGCATTTTGGGGCTGTTCTGGGCGACAGGCAGCTTTGATTTCATGGTTATGGGCGATCGCCTATCCAACCTAGTAGAAACCGGTTCTATCAGCAATTTCCTCGCCATTGTCTTGGCGATTCTCGTCTTCCTGGGACCTGTGGCTAAATCTGCCCAATTCCCCCTCCACGTCTGGCTACCAGACGCAATGGAAGGCCCTACACCTATTTCCGCCCTTATCCACGCAGCGACAATGGTGGCAGCGGGTGTATTCCTCATTGCCCGGATGTACCCAGTATTTGAAAATGTGCCAGCGGCAATGAATGTAATTGCTTATACTGGGGCATTTACAGCGTTTTTGGGAGCAACTATCGCCATTACCCAAAACGACATCAAGAAGGGTTTGGCTTATTCCACCATTTCCCAACTTGGTTACATGATCATGGCTATGGGAGTGGGTGCTTACAGCGCCGGATTATTCCACCTCATGACCCACGCTTATTTTAAAGCGATGCTATTCTTGGGTTCTGGTTCGGTAATTCATGGCATGGAAGCAGTTGTTGGTCATGACCCTGTATTAGCGCAGGATATGCGTTTAATGGGCGGACTGCGGAAATATATGCCCGTGACAAGTTTCACCTTTTTGATTGGTTGCTTGGCTATTGCGGGGATTCCTCCCTTTGCTGGTTTCTGGTCAAAAGATGAGATTTTAGGCGCGGCTTTTGCTGCTAACCCTTTCCTGTGGTTTATTGGTTGGGTGACAGCAGGGATTACAGCTTTTTATATGTTTAGAATGTATTTCTCAACATTTGAAGGTAAATTCCGGGGTAATGACGAGAAAATCAAGGTAAAACTCAAAAATGCGGCTGCTGCTTTGGCTGAAAAGTCAGGGACTTTAGAATTAGCCCCTAATTTTGGTCCTGGGGCGATGAAAAAAGGAGAATTGGAAAGTCACTCCCATGACTCCCACAGCCATGAGCCTCATGAGTCTCCTTGGACGATGAGTTTACCGTTGGTGGTGTTGGCTATTCCTTCAATGTTGATTGGTTTGGTGGGGACTCCCTACGCCAATTATTTTGAGCAGTTTATCTTTCCTCCTAGCGAAACTTTAGCGGAAGTTATGGAAAAGGCTGCGGAATTTGACCCCCATGAGTTTTATGTAATGGCGGGTAGTTCTGTGGCGGTTTCTGTAATTGGGATTACTTTGGCGGTGCTGATGTATTTGGCTCGCAAAATTGATCCTAGTGCGATCGCTAAAAACATTCAACCGCTGTACGATTTATCTTTGAACAAGTGGTACTTTGATGATATTTATCATCGTGTGTTTGTTCTCGGTTTGCGTCGTGTGGCTAGACAAGTTATGGAAGTTGATTTCCGCGTTGTTGACGGCGCTGTTAATCTCACGGGTTTCTTTACTCTTGTCAGTGGTGAAGGTTTGAAATACTTGGAAAGCGGTCGGGTTCAATTCTATGCCTTGATCGTTTTTGGGGCTGTTTTGGGCTTGGTGATTGTTTTTGGTGTTACCTGATTTTAATGGGGGCGGTTTGTCCGCCCCTGGATTGTTTTTTTTACGAACCACAGAGGCGCAGAGGACACAGAGTTAATGAACCACGAAGGAGCGAAGGATACGAAGGAAGAAGGAAGAAGATAGGTGATTTTGTATACATATAGGTTTATTTTCATCTGCCTTATAAACACTCCATCAATCTATTCATTAAATTTAGAGAACTTAATATAATCATCACAAGTGGGAAAATCAGGATATAATTTTTGATGCACGTAAGTTATAAAGTATAATTGTACTATATAAATAAGAAACTTCTATTTTTGCGGAGAGAGGCAATATGAAAGGAGAGCTTCTCAAAAGATTTTTTAGAGCGATCGCTAGTTCAGACCAAGAAGCGATTGACAAACTTACATATCTAGTTATAGAAGAAGAACGCAGCAAAGGACATACTCTTCTTGCTGACCAGTTAGAGAATATTACTAAAAAGAAATCCAAGGAGCAATCTCCCGACTTTATCAAACCTGTTTCCTCTCTTGCAAATACCACACGAACAACACCAGAAAACTTACAGGGTTTAAGCGAACTACCAACTAGTAAGCGTTTTAATCTTCCTTTGGTAACGACTATACCAGGGGATAAACTACGTCATTACATGGTATTGCCTGAAAATATTGAGAAGCGTTTTCAAAGAATTGAGCGTGAATATGCAGCAAGAGATAGACTAGCTCATCATGGACTGCGTTATCGGCAAAAAATTCTCCTTTATGGACCGCCTGGGTGTGGAAAGACATTGGGAGCAGAACGTTTAGCTTGGAATACGGGTTTACCGCTTTTAAAAGTACGTTTTGATGCAATGGTTTCGTCTTTTTTAGGGGAGACTGCCAGTAATTTAAGACTTGTATTTGAGGATGCTGCAAAAAATCCATGTTTATTATTTTTGGATGAATGTGATTCAATTGCTAAAACACGAGAAGATTCTCAAGAAGTGGGAGAAATTAAGCGAGTTGTAAATACATTTTTGCAAATTTTGGATGAATATCAACCATCTTCTGGACTTATGGTAGCTGCTACGAATTTGAATAAATCTTTAGATACTGCCCTTTGGAGAAGATTTGATGATCTGATTGCAGTACCCAAACCGGGAGAAAAAGAACTAGAATTTATACTGAGGGAAACACTATCTGCAATTGAAGTGGGATCTATCAACTGGCCAAGAATTATTGAGCAGATGAAAGATTTTTCTGCCGCTCAAGCTGTGAGGGTTGCACAAGATGCAGCTAAACGAGCGATTTTGGAGCGAGAGGGGTTAGTGATTCAGGAACACTTAGAAGAAGCGATCGCTGAAATCAAGGTTTCCTAGTTTTTTGAGAATTAAATTTTTGGTGTTTGGAGAAAAAAATGGTTCAAGGTTCTCAGGGTTTTCCGCATATTAATCTTACGCTTACACACAAAGAACCAGCTAAATCTCTAGGTGGTGGCGGTGGTAGTAAAGAAACTCAAACAGAGATTAATAAAAACAATCGTCAAGGACATGGAAGCAAAATTAAAAACATAGTTTCTTCCGTAGTGGATGATTGGCGAACATTCAAAGAAGAACAAGAGAAAGAACAACAAGAAAATAAACAATCTACTCTTCCCGATGCCATAACTTTAATATTAGAAATTGATACTGAAACCTTTGATCTAGATGATTTGAGAACTTCAGATATAGCGATCATATCAGAGTTAGAAGACGGATATATTATTGGTGCATCAGCAGATACTAACCTTAGTGAACTGCAAAAGAAAATAGAAAATTTTATAAATAATCAAAGAGGTGGGGGTGTAATCGCCAAAATTTTGAATGTTCTTGATAAACATCAACATCCAGAATTTATTTTATCTCCAAAGTTATCAGAAGAATGGGATCAAATAAGAGATGAACAAGTTTATGTTGTTGAAGTAGGGATATCTTGTTTAGGAACTACAACCAAATTACGTGAATACCCAGAGCAAAAAAATTATAAAAATCGTGAAAATTATGTAAAAGCACTCAATAAATGGATTGAAGATCGTAATTTAACCTATCAAGAATGGGATGACTTAGCATCACAAAGACAAGAAGATTTATCCAAGTTTGTTACCAATCCTAGGTATCATGGTGAAATATTAAGTAGCTTTATAGAAGATACTCCTCAATATTCTGTAGTACCTGATAGTTTTTCGTGTCTAATTCAAATTTCCGGCTTAGGTTTAAAAGATTTGGTATTTAACTTTCCTTATGTTTTTGAAGTAGCTGAAAAAGATGATATTTATGAACCTTTTTTACCTGATGATGAAATATCTGGAGGTAAAAATGTCTTATTTATATTAGAATCTCCAGATAAAAAGTCTCCCAATGTATGTATTATTGATAGTGGGATTCAAGAAGATCATCCTTTATTAAAAAATGCTATTGATTCTAATAATTCAACATCTTGGATTCCTTCAGAAATAAATTTAACTGCTGATATGGTTGGTAAGGAGGGTAATGGCGGTCATGGAACTAGGGTTGCAGGAGCAGTTTTATATCCAAAAATTATTCCCCGTCAAGGAATCTATCGAGCAGTTTGTTGGCTTCAAAATGCAAGGATACTTAATAGTGATTGTAGATTATCTGATAGGCTGTATGCACCTTCATTGCTAAAAGATATTGTTGAATACTATTATAATCAAACAGGAACAAGAATATTTAATCATTCAATTGCTGGAGATTCTCCTTGTCGGACTAGATATATGAGTCATTGGGCATTTACTATAGATAGATTAAGTTATGAAAAAGATATTCTTTTGATAGTAGCTGCTGGCAATATTCCTTTAGATAGCTATCGAATTTCACCAAGATTATCCGTTAAACATCACTTATTGGCTGGTAGAGAATACCCAGATTATCTGACAGAAAATTCTTGTAGAATTGCCAACCCGTCACAAAGTTTTCAAGCCTTAACAGTCGGTTCAATTACTCTAAATTCTTTTCGTGATTTATCTTGGTCTTCATTAGGAGAAAAAGACGAACCTTCTCCTTTTTCCTGTTCTGGTTTGGGAATATGGGACACGATTAAACCAGAAGTAGTAGAGTATGGCGGTGATATTTTGAAAGATGATAATCAACCGCCAACCTTGCGTTGTAATTCTAATACCAGCCCAGAATTAGTAAGATCAACTTTAGGGAGTGGTGCTAGTCCTTTAGTAGCTGCGGATGCTTTTGGAACTTCCTTTGCAGCACCAAGAGTAACCCATATTGCAGCTAGACTTGCTGCTGAGTTTCCTAATGAACGTTGTTTACTATATCGAGCATTAATTGTTCAATCAGCCCGTTGGCCAGATTGGGCATTAGCAAAAACTAATGAAGAAAAATATAATATCATTCGTCAAATAGGCTATGGTATTCCTAATCTTGAACGTGCCATTAGTAATACTCCTAATCGTATTACACTAATCACTCAAGGGGAGAAATTCATTAAAGCTGGAGAGGTTGACATTTATCAAGTACAATTACCAGATAGTCTTCGATCACCAGGAGAAGAATTTGAGATTTTATTGGAAATTACATTATCATATAAAGCTCAACCACGGAGAACAAGACGTAATAGAAGAAAGTATTTATCAACTTGGTTAGATTGGGACTGTAGCAAAAAAGGTGAAGATTCAGAATATTTTTTAAGCAGAATTTTAGCTAATCCTAATCATAAGATTTCAGAAGATGCCGAAAAAGGAGAGGAATTATTTAACTGGACTCTTGGTAAAGAAAAACACTATAAAAGCATTAAAAATGTATCTAGAAGTATAGGAACTATTCAAAAAGATTGGGCATTTGTAAAATCCTATCAATTAAGAGAGGCATTCTGTATAGGAGTTGTTGGACATGAAGGATGGAATAATGATCCTTTTGCTGAAGTTCCATATTCTCTAGTTGTGAGTTTTGAAGCTATACAAGCTGATATTCCCATTTATACATCTATTGTGGAGGCTCAAATTGAAATAGAGATTGAACAACCTATAGAAATTCAATCTTTGTGAATAAGTGATTATCATAAAAAATCCTGTTAATCCTCTAATCCTGAGTATCCTGATTCAGACAATTAAGTATTTTCAGGATGTAGAAAAAAACTCATCTTAAAAAACCGAAATATTCCCAGATAAATATTCATAAAAAATCCTGTAAATCCTCTAATCCTGAGTATCCTGATTCTGACATTATAAAAATCCTATTAATCCTCTAATTTTGAAAATGTTGGAAAAAGTGAAACCAAACATTATATAATTGTTGATGAGTTGTTAAAATTTTAATCAAAGAGGTAATTTTATGGAATTGGGGTTTGAATGGCATGAAGAAAAAGCCCAAGAAAACCTCAAAAAACATGGAATTAGTTTTGAGGAAGCAAAAACAGTATTCAATGATCCTTTATCTATTACGATAGCTGATTCTCAACACTCTGATGATGAAGAACGCTATATTGATATTGGTCTTTCTAGTAGAGGTCAACTACTCATTGTAGTTTACACAGAACGTCAATCAAATATTCGCATTATTAGTTCCCGTAAAGCTACAAACGCAGAAAGGAAAATATATGAACAATATTAACCCTGAACAACTAGATAATACCGATAACGAAATGCTCCCAGAATACGATTTTATAGGTGGTGTACGTGGAAAACATTACCAAGCTTATCGTCGAGGACATACTGTGACAATTCATCAAGCTGATGGTACAGACATTGTACAACATTTTACCCTGGAAGATGGAGCGATAATGCTTGATCCTGATGTGCGAGAATATTTTTCTGATACGGAAACAGTTAACCAAGCTTTACGTACATTAATTAGTCTATTTCCCAAAAATCGGACATCAATAACACCTCAATCATAGTAGTTTGTGAGGTGCGTTAGGAGCGCAACGTTTCTGCAATATTTCCAGATAAATATTCATAAAAAATCCTGTAAATCTTCTAATCCTGAGTATCCTGATATGGCTTGCGCCACGCTACGCTATCAGACAATTAAGCATTTTCAGGATGAAGAAAAAAACTCATCTTCAAAACCTGAAATATTCCCAGATAAATATTCATAAAAAATCCTGTAAATCCTCTAATCCTCGGCATCCTGATTCAGACAATAAAATACATCTAATTATCGAAGAAACTTAACGAACATTACAAGATTTTCGTTCACCATCATGTTCAGGATATTGCCAAGAATAAGCAAAATGGCTGACACCCTTAATTTGAGGAGATAATTGTCGCAGTGCTTGCATTTGTACTTCTAAGGATGGACGATTACTAATAGATTCTCCCCACTTACCAGCTAACGCGGGAATGACTTTTGTCCCTGGTTGCGCCATCTTCAAAACCTCTCGGACTTGCGCCACAATACAATTAGCATTACCGCAATTTGCATAAGACATGGGATGCCATTGTAAGGTACTAGGGAACTTATCCCAAGGTTGCAAACGGGAATCATACCCTTGTCCTAAAGCTTGATTACCTTCGGGAAAAAATACTACTCCAGCGGGAATACCTTGTTGTTTTGCGGGGTAACTTGCTAAAGCCACAAAATCTAAGATTCCTTGCATAGCGTGAGCAACGGTAAATAACCACAAATCCAATTGCAAAACCCGCTGTTTTTCCTGGGGGGAAAGCAGAGATTTTTGTGATTTTGGGGGAATACGTCCTTCCCACATCGGTTCATCTTCTTGAGGATAGCGTTTATCAACTTCTGCTATATCGCCGGCACTCACATATCCCCTCGTTAGAAACCGACGAATTAATTCTAACCCTTTGGAATTTTTGGCGCGACGAAATAAGACTTCTTGGGTAGCAGCGGTAAATAACCATAGATCATGCACCTTGGTAGCAATAGAATCACCACCAGTTTGACGGGGATAGCGAACATAGTCGAAGAGGATACCATCTGGACGACGGCGCACAACCTGCTGCACCATTTGATAGTAATCGGTTTTAGCCTTTGTATTGTAGGGATCAATGAAGACTTGGGAACTATCTTCTACTACGGATAAACTGGTTTGATTCTTGCCATTACGAGCGATCGCATCTTGTCTATCTGGACGTTGAGCATAGGTATAACCAAAGTTATTAGTAAACATCCAAGCATAAACTTTTAAACCCCGTTGTTGCCCTTTTTTAATGGCAGCGGCTAATAAATCTACTTTTTCTGCACCAATAGTGCGAACTACAGCAGGCCAAGCTGTCGGGTTAGCTGCGGCTGGTAATAGTACCCGTCCATCATAAAATACTTCTAAATAAACTTGGTTATAGCCTTGGTTGACAATGCGATCCATAATTTGATCAATTATTCCCGGCTGGGTATCGCAAGGATATAAGCGTAACCAAATAGCTTGAGTTTCTGGCCAAACTCGACTGCGGCATTCTTGTAATTCTTGTGTATGCTGTTTTAGGAGTTTTTGATAGCGAATTTCTGCGTCTTTATTACCTCTGAAAGCTAATAAGCGGAGGTTTTCTTTTTCTTGGGTGGCTTTTGATGATACCCGACAATCCTGTCTTTTTTGAGCAATAGCTGGTTCTGTGACTAGGTTGATAATCAATAAGCAATTAGTAATAATTACAGTCAATAAACTTTGCCAAGATAAAACTAGTCTTACAAATTTCCAGTTGTGATCAGACATATATAGCAATCAATTTTGATTTGTAATAGCTTGCATGAAATAGCCTGTATTTAAAATATCTCCACATCTCAAGAGACATGAAACCATCAAAAGCAGTATTTCACATCAACAACTCAAACCTTGACATGAAATCAGAAGCTTATGTAATTATTAAGATTTGCATAAATCGGAACGTAGGGATTTGAACCCTAGACCTCCACTACCCCAAAGTGGCGCGCTACCAAGCTGCGCTACGTCCCGTAGATGTGAACTTCAAATTTTAGAATTTCGGAGTGGGGATGATTCCAAATTTGTCAATCTAAAATTAATTAAGTCACTCTCACGAATATATCACAAGCTTAAGGAAAATAGCAAGGGGTTTTTCAAAAAACTTTTAGCATTCCCATTGCTGGCAACAATTCGGACACGGCTGAGGCTTCCCATTTACCTTCTGTCCTCCTTCCTGTGTTCAGAATGAAGCGCAGATTATAGGCATGAGCATAACCTTCTACCTCCATCCATAATAAATCGCTTTCGGCTTCACAGGCAATTTTTTCTTCGTCCATTAATTCTGTAGCTAGAGCCTTCATAGTATCCGCAAGCTGATTAGAAAGGCGAATGAACTCGTTTAATTCTGCTTCTGTTAATTCTATCGCCCAATCCTCTGTACCGACTAATCCTTTAAACTCTGGTGCATCTGGATTCCAGCCAATGCGCCAACCAATCCCACTTTTCATGACTCTTTCCATACCCATATATTCACCAGATTGCTGCTATCAATTGCCAAATTATACCAATCGGCTTTGCAGATGACGATAGATGGAATATGAAATTGCTTATCTGTCGGTCTTTTACAATCTAAAATCCAAAATCCAAAATCTAAAATGCTATATTTTTGTAGCGATCGCGTTAGGATCTGGTCAAACCTATTTTGTAAACATTCCTATTGGCACACTTTTCGGGTAAGATAGTATATCCGTTCTATTAAAACTCCCGTCCCAGCAATTTTGAAAAATCCTATACTTAGAGGCAGGAATGGCAGCTAATACCGAAACTTCTGGCAAACAAAAAGCGTTAAATATCGTACTTGGACAAATTGAGCGCAGCTTTGGAAAAGGAGCAATTATGCGCCTGGGTGATGCTACCCGCATGAAGGTAGAAACTATATCTACGGGGGCGCTCACCCTAGATTTAGCTTTGGGTGGTGGTTTACCCAAAGGACGGGTAATTGAAATCTATGGCCCAGAAAGTTCTGGTAAAACTACTGTCGCCCTCCATGCTCTAGCAGAAGTGCAGAGAAATGGTGGGATTGCGGCATTTGTAGATGCTGAACACGCTCTAGATCCCACCTACGCCGCTGCGTTGGGTGTAGATATTGATAACTTACTTGTTTCCCAACCAGACAATGGCGAATCAGCATTAGAAATAGTTGATCAACTTGTGCGTTCTGCGGCTGTTGATATTGTCGTTATTGACTCCGTTGCTGCTTTAGTCCCCCGTGCCGAAATTGAAGGAGATATGGGGGATATTCATGTGGGTTTACAAGCTCGGTTAATGAGTCAAGCTCTCCGGAAAATTACTGGGAATATTGGTAAATCTGGATGCACTGTTATTTTCATTAACCAGTTGCGGCAGAAAATTGGTGTCACCTATGGTAGTCCCGAAACTACAACAGGTGGTAATGCGCTGAAATTTTACGCTTCCGTGCGCTTGGATATTCGCCGAATCCAAACTTTGAAAAAAGGGACTGATGAATTTGGCAACCGTGTCAAAGTCAAAGTAGCTAAAAATAAAGTAGCACCTCCTTTTAGAATTGCCGAATTTGACATTATCTTTGGTAAAGGAGTTTCTACCATTGGTTGTTTGGTGGATATAGCCGAAGAAACTGGTGTTCTCCTCCGCAAGGGTGCTTGGTATAGCTACAGTGGTGAAAATATTTCCCAAGGTAGAGATAACGCGATTAAGTATTTAGAAGAAAAACCAGAATTTGCTGCCAAAGTTAAAGAACAAGTTTTGGAAAAACTCGATAAGGGTGCTGTAGTTTCTGCTAATTCTGTAGTTCAACCCCATGATATTGAAGAAGAAGAAACTGATTTAGAAGAAGAATAAATACAGCAGGAGTCAGAAGTCAGGAGAAAAAGTAGAGACGTTCCATAAAATGTCTCTACACTTCTTTCCTAAAATATTCTCTTAAGTCGGTGGGCTGAGAAAAACCAAAATATGTAAAGAAAAGTAAAATCGCCCAAAACTTCTTCACTCTTGCATGAGTGCCTTTTGCCTCTTTCCTTGCCATAACGACAATTTTTAACGCCAACCTACTTAACAGCTTTTAATTACACCTAGTAATTCACTGGGATGATGAATTAAAAAATCTGGGTTTTGTTTACCTAGTGCTTCAGAAGAATTAAACCCCCAACTGACTGCGATTACTTTGATATTCGCTTTTTTGGCAGATTCTATATCTCTAGTTTCATCTCCTACATAAATTACTGCTTCGGGTTTGAACTGTTTTTGCCGTAACACATTATTAATAATTGTGGTTTTACCAAAAATAGTTACTCCTGAATAAATAAAGTCAAATAAGTAATCTAAGTTATGACACTTGAGAAATTGATTGACATTTTCTTGAGAGTTAGAAGTAATAATTCCTAGGTGATAACCTTGATCATGGAGTTCTGTTAATGCGGCGTTAATTCCATCAATAGGTGCTAATTCTGTAATTTTATGTTTTAATTCTCCCTTGACTTTTTTAACAAGAAAAGGGATTTTGAATAGGGAAACACCAGAATATTTAATAATCTCTCTGGCTGTTAAATTTCTAATTAGGGCTAGTTCTTGAGGATTAATCGGAATATATCCAAATTCCAGGGCTAAACGATTGGCAATAGTTACAAGAGCATCTACTGTATCAGCAATCGTCCCATCAAAATCAAAAATTATTACTTTCTGGGTCATTATTATGCCTGGATGCGTCAATATTAGCGCGACCATTACGTCGTAACATTTCTGGTTTAATGCGTCGCAAGGCTGATGCTGTAAATCGTTTATCCCACTCCTCGTTTGATATTTGGGCTAATTCTACCAGCTTGGGGGCTAAATTCCCAGGATAGGGTTGAAAATCAGTGACATCAGTGGCTTGAGCAAATCGCTGGTTCCAAGGACAAACATCTTGACAAATATCGCAACCAGCAACCCATCCTTGTAAATGAGGTGTAATTTCTGCTGGTAATTCCTCTGCCCGATTCTCAATTGTATGATAGGCAATGCAGCGATTAGCGTCTACGACAAAGGGTTCAGTAATTGCACCAGTAGGACAAGCTTGCAGACAACGAGTACAAGTTCCACAATGTTGGGTAGATGGGCGATCGCTTTCTAGTTCCAGATTGGTTAATACTTCTGCTAAAAACACCCAAGAACCATATTTCCTGGTAATGACATTCCCATTTTTAGCAATCCAACCAATCCCAGCTTTTTGCGCCCAAACTTTATCTTGGACTGGGCCTGTATCTGCATAATAACGCGCTTTCACATTTTCGCCTAAAGATTCTAGCCAACTAGCTAATTCCTTCAGCTTTTTGTGCATAACTCTATGATAATCCCGACCCCAGGCATAGCGAGAAATTTTTCCATATTCATCCCCCTGGGGACGTTCATAGGGGGTGTAATAATTCAAGGCGACAGAGATGAGCGATCGCACTTCTGGCATAACTAAACTAATATGCTCACGTTTAGGATTTTTCATCCATTCCATGTCAGCGTGATAACCCATTTTTAGCCAAGCTTGCAATTTTTGTGTTTCTGTCGGCTCTAAGTCACCTACAGCAGCAATACCCACCTCATGAAATCCCAACTCTTTGGCTTTGGCTTTCACTACTACACTACTAATTGATGTACATTCATTCATTTTGCTTATGGGAAATTTAGCCAAAAGTACAGAAATGGTCAACACATTATACACCCAGCTTATGATCCCCAGCTTTTGTCTTCCTTACCACAGATATATGTAAATATTATTTGCAATTTGTTAAGAAATAATGCAATATGGGAGGCAAGAGGTCAAGCAACCCAGAGTGATGAGCCTCCTGACTTAATTAATAGACAGTAGAGAAATTATGACATTCACTTCTGATTCAGCTTCAACCAGATTTTCTGGAGCTTTTAACTACAGCACCAGTGACGCTATCTCTTCTACCATTGCTGTATTCAAAGCCCTAAGCGTAGACGATCAATTAGCAGTCCTGTGGTATGCCTACACAGAAATGGGTCGTTCTATTACCCCAGCCGCTACAGGTGCAGCGCGTTTGCAACTAGCCGAAGGTCTTTTAAATCAAATCAAAGAAATGTCTCATCCAGAGCAGTTAGAAGCCATGCGTGACTTGGCTGCTCAAAGAAATAGCCCCGTTTCTCGCTCCTATGGTATCCTCAGCGTCAACACCAAGTTGGCTTTTTGGTACGAATTATCAGAATTAATGGTGAAAGGCTTTGTTATTCCCGTACCAGTCGGCTATCAATTATCCCGTGACGGTTCACAAGTTTTAGAAACTTTGAAAGAATTAGATTTTGGTCAACAAATTACTGTTTTGCGGAAAGTAGTTTCAGATATGGGTGTAGATCCTTTAGCTGATTAGATTTTAGATTTTGAATTCCCGTAACCGGATTTGAAAGTTTCGATATCCTCACAACCTCAATGTTTTTGCCATTTAATAGTTCTCAGGTAACTATCTGAGGACTATTTTAATTTTAGATTTTGGATTTTAGATTTTGGATTTCTGTAATTTTACAGTACATTACAGGTAAATATATGACTATTGCTGAATTTTCATCATTAAGGTCACTCCAGATTGAAGGAGTTACAGAAACCACAATTTTAAATTATTTTACTACTTTAAATGCTGGAGAATTTAAACAAACTGCGGCTTTATTTGCTGAAGATGGTGTTATGCACCCACCATTTGAATCTGCTATTTTAGGACAACAAGCGATCGCTTCTTACCTTGATCAAGAAGCCCAAGATATCAAAGCTTATCCTCAACAGGGAATGAGCGAGAATTTGCCAGATCACCATATTCAAATTCAGGTAACAGGTAAAGCGGAAACTTCTTGGTGTGGTGTAAATGTCCTGTGGTTATTCATTCTGAACCAAAACCAACAAATTATTACAGCTAAAATCAAGCTTTTAGCATCACCTCAAGATTTATTATCCTTACGGCCACCGGACAAAGAATATATAGTTGATCCTGAATTATTTTAAGCTTTAGTTGCAGTAGCTTGAGCCAGAGAACGTAATAGCAAATTTCTACCTAGTTCAACACCTGACGGCGCACACTGCCAATCTGGGTGTGCTGTCATTAATAAACTATCCAATGTTTCTTGATCAAATAGATGCCACACAGGAGCATCATTAACTCTGGATTCTAGCGCGTAGCAGTTAGGAGAAACACAGCGAATCATACAGCGGCTAGAAATTCTCGCCAAACTCATCATTTCTCCAGGTTGAAGATCACGAAATTGGCGAATAACTGCTTTAAATTCACTGATAGAAGATACTATGAGACCAGGAAGAGCCATTGTTGCTTCTTTCTCTCCATTCACCGCAATCCAGTAATGACGACTAGGATCAATTCCTTCTAACCAAGGGGACTCATCATCTAGACGATAGCGGGGTGATAGGCAAAATAAAGCTTTCATAGTTAAAATTCTATTAAATTAAGGATTTTTATGTTTAGTAATCGAAACAGGGCCATTGTTTGCGAGCAGCCCCATATCTAAAGTATTTGATAAGTTATAGTAATAGGTCAAATAAATTTAGCAAAAGTTATAATTAAGTTAATACTTCTTAATCATCAATAGACTAACAAGTTGATTCTGCTTGTATCCAGTCCGAAATTTTATGAGTTAGATAGTTCTGGAAGAATCATTTCTAGCTTCAGACAGTTAGCACCATTCACCTGTAACTGATACTCCACCTTATCCATGAGACGATTCATAATTAACCAACCATAACCACCTTCTTGTTTCTCCATGGGGTTGGGTGGAAAGTAAGTAGACATATCAAAGCCTTCACCATAATCCCAAATCTCTATGGATAAATTCCGGTCTTTCAATTCAAAACGCAGTAGAATTGGCAAACTTGGCTTTTCTTTATGAGCATGACGGACAGCATTAGAATATGCTTCCACCAAAACCAATCGTAAACGACTCGATTGTTTTGGCCAATCAACAGATTCCCCTAATTGCACTTGTAAGCATCCGAGTAACCAGTCTTCGACGATATTGATAAAACTTAAGTCACTGGGAACATGAAGTTCACTTTTCATCACCTACAAAACCTCCAGTGAGAGTATAGTTTGGTCATCTTCTTGAACATCATTATTAGTTTGAATAAGAGCTAATAAATGATCAAGACTAAGTGGTTGAGGTTGTTTTTGAATCAGTTGCCATAAACCTTCTTGATTTAGCATAGAACGATTTGTTGTGCTTAAATTGTCTAAATTTTCCCCTACGCTTGCTTCCGTAATACCATCACTGGCCAGCAGTAAGGTATCTCCAGGGGACAGAATTAAACGGCCAGACTCTGCTTGCCATTTAGGTAAAATTCCCAAAGGAATACTCCGAACTTTGAGATAATGGGGAGAATCATGCAAAGTTGTGGGCTGTGACCAAATAAAAGGATAAATATGCCCAGAATTAGCATAGACAAGTTCCCTCGTTGTGGGGTGATAACGGGCTAAAACCATAGTGATAAAATAATTACTGCTGATTAAGTCATCACTGAGGGCATAGTTAAGATTCTGCATGATTACATTTGGCTCTAGTGATACCTCTTGAGATAGTTCTCGACGCAGCAAAGAAATCGTACTAGCCATAAACAAAGCCGCTGGGACACCTTTTCCGGAAACATCACCCACAGCTAACCACAAATTACCATTAGGATGCACAAATACCTCAAAAAAATCACCTCCTACCTCTCTGGCTGGATAGCAACAAGCTTGCACTTTTACCCCTGGCATTTCCGGTAAAGTTTGTCTCAACAGGTTATGTTGAATTTGGCGAGCTACTTCCAACTCCAGATGAATTTGTTGTTGTTTTTCTTGCAGACTTTGATAGAGTTTGGCTTGGGAGAGAGCTAAGGCAGCTTGTTCGGCAACACCTGTAATTAATTGAATATCTTCTTGATACCAAATATGAGAAATTCCCACCTGACAAATAGCCAGAATAGCGAGTATTTCTTGCTGGTAAATAAGTGGTACAACTAAGTGGTGATAAGGAATATCTTCATAGATATCTTCAGTTATTTGATAATGGTGAGTTTGGAAAACTTCAGCAATTAATTCACTAGGATCTGGGACTAAACTGCATACTTTAGATTGAGAATTTTGATAGCAAAATTGCTTTTTTGTAAGTAGATTATCTTCCACAGGTGTGAGTAAACAATTATTAGCTGCAAATGTTTCTCCAATGGTGGTGACAATCTTTTGCAGCATATTATCATAATCTAAAGATTCTCTAATTGCCGTTGTTACAGCATTAAATAAAGATTCCCGTCGCAAGGCACGAGATAATTCTGCTATCCGTTTTTTAACTAAGCGATATGTATCACTAGCTTGGTTAACTAATGACTTGAGTTCGTTGGGATTCCAAGGTTTTGTAATGTACTTAAATACTCGACCAGAGTTAATTGCATCTACTAAATCTTCTACATCAGTAAAACCCGTTAACAAAATCCGAATTGTATCAGGAAAACGTTCTACTGTCAGACTTAACAATTCACTACCGTTCATATCTGGCATTCTTTGATCAGAGATAATTACGGCCATTTCACCTTCTGCTTCTAAGATAGCCAACGCTTCCCTGGCATTATTAGCTCTATAGACTTTAAAATCTCTCCAAAAGGTACGATAAAGTAAATCTAAGTTATCTAGCTCGTCATCTACCACCATGAGCTTGAGCTTGTCTAACTTTTTTTCAGTCATATTTAACTCAACTTTCCAGATACTTGAATGGTAAGATGCGTGAACTTAGCAGTTATGAGTAATGCACACAATCTATGCAACTAAGCCATGACGTAGCGCAAAAACTGCTGCTTGGGTACGGTCATCAGCACATAGTTTGTTCATAATACTGCGAACGTGTGTTTTTACAGTGCCAACTGTAATATAAAGTTTCACGGCAATTGCCGAATTATTACAACCCTCGACTATCAATTTTAACACTTCTAACTCCCTGTCTGTGAGGCTGTAGGGCTTAATATTTCCTTGACTTGCACTAAGTTTTAGAGCAGAATTTACCGAGATTGGATATAGATTTTGTTGTGCTTGTTCTAAAATAATCCGGGCAATCATCGGATCAATCCAAGGATTACCATCAGCAGTTACTCGTACAGCTTCCAGTAAATTATCAGACCGAATATCCTTCATACAGTAGGAATCTGCACCAGCATTAAAAGCGGCAAGTACGGATTCTTTGTTATCTTGCAATGTTAAGATTAATACTTTTATGTTTAATTGGCCATGAATAGTAGTCGCTTTAATCTTCCTGGTTACTTCAATACCATCTTGATCTGGTAAACCTATATCAACAATCGCAATATCTGGCTGTAGTTTTTTTAACATTATTAGCCCGTGATAGGCGTTGTTAGCCTCTCCCACTACTTCAATGTCGTCTTTTTGCTGTAAGGCTATACGAATACTGAGGCGAGTGAGGTCATGATCTTCAATAATAGCAATGCGGATTTTACTCATAGCCAAATTCTGCTAGACATAAAACAATATATAGCTTTTTGTGGATTAAGTCAGTAGTTACTCAAGAATAGTTTATTTAATTGCGATAACCAGACGCTGGATATGTAAGATTAGATGGTGTTGACTGATTAGGGGGTTGTATTCCATATCCCACTGGAGCGCTGGGGTTAACAACTACTGGAGTCACAGACTGGACAGAATAGGGATTATTTGGTATGGCAGAATTGACTGGAGATACACCAGATATAGGTAATCCTCCGGTTTGTGAAGTCTGAACACTATTAATATTAGGGTAAAGATTGGGCTGTTGATTTGTAACGGTTGGTTGAATATATCCCATATTATTACTAGGGAGTGAAACTGGATTGGGTAAGTTATTAGTTATAGGTATTGATGTGTTTGCACCATTGCTATAATTACTTGATTGTTTAATAGCTGTTTCTAAGGGATTGATTAAAACTGTACTTTCACTTCTTGAGTTTTGATCATTCAATGAAATATTAGTTAGTGCTGTGGTTCTTGGTAATGTAGTTAAAGGATTATAGCCTAAAAACTGACTATCAGAATCATTGCTACCGAACCGCAATAAATTGTCAGCTTGAGTTACGAAGGGGTTTTTCTCTATAGCTGGAGTAAAAGTTTTAGCGATATTACTCATATTTTTAGCTTGAGTATCCGCATTATTTTTCTTAATTACATCCTCTAAAAAGTTTTGATTATCTTTTGGAAGAGAAGGAGTTTGGGAATTTATTAAACTGACTGATAACGCAGCTTGATCAAAATCATTTAACAACACTGGTAAATTATCAATATCTGCGGCAATAGTTTTATCTTCATCTGATAATATTGAATCAGATTCAATCACGGGTTTCTCTGGGGTAATTTTTGAATTTTGTTGCTGACTCAGATCATCAGATTTTAATAAGTATCCCCAACTAATCATACCTACTAACAACATGAAAATACTTATTCCCCAAAAAGCCGATTGGCGGAAAAAAGATAACCTAGCTTGGAGGTAGCGTAAGTACGCGGGAGGATAGGGACGTTTTGACATAATCAGGTTATAGCTAATGGGTATTGGCACTCTCCAACTTGCTAATTTAATCCTAAGCTTTTCGGCTAGATTAGTCATTAGGAATACAGTATTCTTATTCAAAAATTTACATTACCTCTGGGCTACTCGTATTAATAAGAATAAGCCTGTTACCAATCCAAACAAGTTGGGCAACCAAGCACCAACTAATGGAGAAAATATACCAGCTTGTGCTAAAGCTCCAGAAACAGATAGTAGTAAGTAATAACTGAAAATCACAATCACACTAATACCAAAACTTGTCCCTCTCCCAGTGCGTTGAGGGATGCTACCCATAACTGAACCAACTAAGCCAAAAATTACACAGACAAAGGGAAAGGCGATTTTTTGCTGAATTCGTACTTGTAGTTTACGAATTTTTTGCACATTACCACCCAGACGTTCTATTTCTAGTTGTTCTAGGGCTTGGGAAATATTCATTTCCCCATAATCTCTGTTATTTTCAGCTAAGGTTAAGGGGGTACGAGGGAGTTGTAATTGCTGATGTTCAAATCGTAAAATATTCCGATATGAGCGATCAGTTGCTACTAAATAGATAGTACCATTGTAAAAATCCCAAACTTGTTTTTGACCGTTCCATTTAGCCGATTCAGAAACAACAATTTGATCAACTCCACCTCTAGAACGATCTATAATTGTTAAACCTTTCATTTCTTTGCCATCAAATTGGTCGGCATAAAATAAGCGAGAAAGTAGTTTACTTTTGCTACCATCTGCTAGTTTAATTTCTCGATATTCAGGATAATAAATATTTTGTTGTTTGAAGGAAGGTTGGTCTGATTTGAGGGCTTTTTGGAGGGTAATAGTGGCTTGATAATTTGCCGCAGGGGCAATTTGTTCATTAAATATATAAGTCATGATTGTAACTGCAAAACTTAAGACTACAGCAGTTAAAACCATGCGATAAACGCTGACTCCACACCCACGCAGAGCAATTAATTCACTTTCACTAGAAAGACGGCTATAGGTCATTAAAGTGGCTAACAAAGTGGACATGGGGAAGGAGTAAACCATGACATAAGGTAGCTTTAATAGGAAAATCTCTAAAGCAATGTTGAGTGGTAGCCCAGATTCTACAACTTTTCGTAATAATTCAAATAAACTATCAATTGCTAAAACTACAGAAGTAAATGCACCAACACCAAATAAAAATGGTGGAAGTAATTGGATTGCTAAGTAGCGATCCATGATCGAAAAGGAAAATATTGAAATTAAATTAGAGAAGGGTTTAAACTGTTTAGATATCATGATTATGTTTCGCGCAAAGACGCGAAGGAGCAAAGGCGCAAAGTTTAATATTTTGATAGCTTGCGTGACGTAGGCATATTTTTAAATTTCATATTTTAATTCATAAATGTCAATCTATAATGAGTTTAAACTGCGAAATTATCACCTAAATAGTATTGTCGTACCAAAGGGTTATGATAAAGTTCATCAGCATTACCAAAAGCGAGAATTTGCCCTTCGCGCATGATGTAAGCCCGATCTGTGATAGCGAGGGTTTCACGGACATTGTGATCTGTGATTAAAATGCCCATACCGCGATCGCGTAATTGCCCGACAATTGCCTGAATCTCAGACACAGCAATGGGATCAACCCCGGCAAAAGGTTCATCTAAGAACAGGAATTTTGGTCCATCTTTACCTGCGGCTAAAGCTCTAGCTAATTCCGTGCGTCGTCGTTCACCTCCAGAAAGTTGAATACCTTTGCTGTGAGCCACCTTTTCTAAGCGAAATTCCCGCAATAAAGTATGTAGTCGTTGTCCCCACTCCCTTCTGGGAACTTGAGTTTGCTCAAATACTAGCAGAATATTTTCTTGTACTGAAAGGTAACGAAATACACTAGCTTCTTGAGCTAAATAGCCAATACCTAATCTAGCCCGTTTGTGCATGGGAAAATTAGTAATATCAAAATTATCTAACCAGACTTTGCCCTGATTAGGTTTTTCTAAACCTGTGGCAATATAGAATGTTGTTGTTTTCCCCGCACCATTGGGACCGAGTAAACCGACAACTTCTCCTTGGCCAACAGAAAGGCTCACGCGATTAACAATTAATCGCTTACCGTAAGATTTGTGAATATTCTCTAAAACAATTTTCACTATGGGGTTTTGTCTAGATGTAAATGCTAATTAGAACGCTTCAGGGCTGGGGTTTTTGGGGCTGGTTTAGTAGTTTGTTGACTGGGATTAGAATCCTCGATCATGTATACAGATTCTACCTGACGGTTAGATTGGGGTAAGGCGATAAATTTACCTTCGTCAATTAAATAAGTAACTTTTTCAGCGCGAATACTATTGCTACCCTGTTGCAAAATGTACACATTGCCACTGAAATCAATCCGTCGTTCTTTACTAAAGTATTGTGCTTGTGCTGATGTGGCTTGAATTTGCCGAGCCGGATACACCATTTGCACATTACCGCGAGCAGTAATTACTTGGGTTTTAGCGTCATATTCTTGGCTATCAGAGCGGATAGTCAGGGGACGATTTCCCTTAGCAGATTGGGCTGTAGCCGTTGGTATTGGGGTGGGAAATACTACTGCACCCACCAGGAAAATCGGTAGTACCAAGGCTAAACCTAGGCAGCTTATCTGTGATTTTAGCAATTGATAGCGAGGTAGCATAAAAATTAGGGAATAGGGAACGGGGAACAGGGAACAGGAAATAGGGAAATAAAATATGAATCCTATAGCAAAAATGGACGGTTTTTTTTAACTTTAGTTTCGCTCTGCAAACCTTTGATCACAACTGGCAAAAATTTGTTGCTTGTTAATCAACTATCGAGTTTGACACACATACAAAAGATTAATCAAATTAATCACAAAAATCATCTAAATCCTAAAAATCATAGTTTGGACAGGGAAATACTGGGTAAAAGCCGAGTTTGATTTTCCGTCAATTCACTCATTGCCATTGGTTCTAGGCTTTCTTGCTGTAGTGTTTTTAACAAATCTACACTTTGAGTAAATAATTCTTCCACATTAATACCGCCGTAACTGGGTAAATAACGCCTCAGACGATTGCTACCTTCTCCTAAAAGAATCATTGCCCCTCTTTGGTTACGATTACCCAGATGATACAGTCCGACAGCAATTTGGAGAATACCTTGATAAAAAGTTTTATCTGGTTCGATACTATCGATCCAGAGTGCTTCGAGAATGTCATGACAAGCATAGAACTGTCCAGCATTGAACTGTTCTATGCCTTGCCAAAATTCTTCAGGCATGATTTCACTCATCCCATACTATCCCGAACTTCTTTGATAGTGTCGAGAGAGATTTCTTGTTTGTCGCAGGAAAACTCATTATCAGGGGTGAGGAATAGCATACAGTGACATTCTTTGCGTTCGCGCATGGGTACGCAAGGACAGTTCCAAAAGGCGGCGCTAACTTCGGCTTCTTTATCTTCGTAGTGACGACAAGGACATAAAGGCGCACCGAGTTCGTCTTTGTGCTTGGCTAGTCCTTCGATGACAACTGCGGTAACGGAAGGTTCAGAACAGAAGTATGTTCCAGTCCGTTTGGCATATTGTTCGGAAAAATGCCGCATTGCTTCTAGGCTTTTATCGCTGGATTTTGAATTCACTTCTGATGTAACCATTGGCTGTGCTGTTTATAAATTTAAATGTTTCTTTGCATTGTACATCACGCTCAGTGTGAGAAATCACCTCAAAATAAACTCAGAGCTTTTTGTAATTGAGGTTGTAGTTCTTGTTCGTTTTGGATGATGATACCGGGATATTCTCGATTAATGACAGTTTCTGTGGGTGAAGCTGGATTTTGCCACAACACCCAACGACTACCCAGGGGTAAAGAAGATGTGGTGAAGGAGTTTTGTGTTAACCAAATTAAGGGACAGTTATCTGGTGGTAAACTGTTTTTTTCTGTAGGGTTGGTAGCTGCTAAGGTTTCCAGCACCGAGATATTGCCTGTAATTAAACCTGTGGCTGCTGTCCATAGTTGCACTTGCAGTTTTTGCTGTTGGGCATAAAAATACAAGGAGGCAGCGGCAATTACGGCTTGTTCAAATAATTCTTGTTCCCATTTGAAAGAACTATCTATGGCAATAATAAGTTCTTGTCCTCCGGTAATCACTTCCAATTCCCGAACTCGTAATTCTCCATAACGGGCGCTAGTCCGCCAATGAATTAACCGAGTCGGATCACCTATGCGGTAGGGACGCAGCGATCGCACTAATCCCGTTGTGGCCATCTGTAAGGGTTTACCGCGAGGATCTCCCCGTTGGCTGTCATCTTGTCCGATTTCATCAATTAAAGGGCAAGTGGTGAGGGGTAAGACGGTAGGATAAACTATTGCCCTAGCTTCACACTGACGGGGACGACGACACCAAAATAAACCCCAGGGCGCACCTGTGGCTAATTCTACTGTGTGCCAGCGATAAACTCCTCGCTGTTGGGTAGGGTGATAATAGATCCAGTGGTAACTATCCTGTGGTGGAATTGCTTCAATGCCTTGGTGGACTGGTTGACCAAGAATAAATGGGAGAATGTCCCTAACTTGCAATAAACTCCCAGGCTGTTTTCTGTGATTGTGAACTTCTATTTCAATTTTGAGATCATCACCGGCGGTGACTGGTTCTATAGGACGACGTTTGACAATTATACCCACCAGCGATCGCGGTGCCACAAAACCGGATACACCCAAAAGAGCAAAACTGACTCCACTAATGACATATAGCCAGCCAGCCATGGTATTAATCCCTGCACCCAAATAACACACAGAAATTCCCGCTAACACCCAACCACCATAAGCAGGTGCAGCAGCATGGGTTTCCAGCCAATTGTTGATTTTTTTGGTAATTTTCATCTTTCTTTTTTAACTTAATTTGGGAAAGAGGGAACAGGGAACAGGCAAGAGGCAAAAGAGCATAAATTTGTTTAATAATGATTAAGGATTGCTATATATAAAAATTCCCTGTAATCTATTGCCACTGACAACGGACAACTGACCACTGACAACCAACAACTAACAATATGGTTTATCCCGTTATTTGGCGCAATAATTCAGTCTCACTAATTGATCAAACTCGTCTACCTAATGAATATACAGTGGTGGAGATTCACCGCAGTGAAGATATGGCACAAGCCATTACAACTATGATTGTGAGAGGTGCGCCGGCGATTGGGGTGGCTGCGGCCTATGGAATGTATTTGGGTGCAAGGGAAATTGAAACAAGCGATAGCGAAGCGCTGCTGCAAGCAGATCGCCACGAGTTTTTAACTAAACTGGAAACAGTAGCTAATTTATTGCGTTCTACCCGTCCCACGGCGGTAAATTTGTTTTGGGCAATTGGCAGAATGATGCAAACGGCTTATGAAACCGTGGGAACAGTTGCCGAAATTCAACAAGCTCTTTTAGCAACTGCCCAAAAGATTAATGCCGAAGATTTGCAAACTTGTCAAGCTATCGGTGATCATGGTTTAGCCGCATTACCGAAAAGCCCCGACAAACTAATTATACTCACTCATTGTAATGCTGGGGCTTTAGCCACCGCTGGTTATGGTACAGCTTTAGGTGTAGTGCGTTCTGCGTGGAAAG
This sequence comes from Anabaena sp. UHCC 0187, assembly GCF_009712035.1. Lineage (GTDB taxonomy): Bacteria > Cyanobacteriota > Cyanobacteriia > Cyanobacteriales > Nostocaceae > Dolichospermum. The sequence continues at coordinate 201,194 of NZ_VILB01000014.1, forward strand.
AAGGACGGTTGGCAAGAGTCTATGCAGATGAAACCCGTCCCCGGTTACAAGGGGCAAAACTCACCGCCTGGGAATGTGTCCAAGAAGGAATTCCGGTAACAGTAATTACCGATAATATGGCCGCCCACTGCATGAAACAAGGTTTAATTGATGCTGTAGTTGTGGGCGCTGATAGAATTGCCGCTAATGGTGATGCTGCTAATAAAATCGGGACTTATAGTTTAGCTATTGTGGCCAAAGCCCATAATATTCCTTTCTTTGTAGCTGCACCTTTATCTACAGTAGATTTTCAATTAACCGATGGTAGTCAAATTCCTATTGAAGAACGTCACCCAGCGGAAATATATCAAATAGGTGAAACTATCCTCACCCCTCCAGGTGTGGAATTTTATAACCCGGCTTTTGATGTCACACCTGCGGATTTAATTACCGCCATTATTACGGAAAATGGTGCTTTTCCTCCTGGTGATTTATTAAAGGCTAAAGAAAAATAAATACCTGCTTTTTTCTCGTTCCCATACTCTGTATGGGAATGAATTCTAGAACGCAGATAAACGCAGATAAACGCGGATGAAGAAATACAGATTAATTTTTTTTAATTTTTAATTCCTACCCATTGGGTAACAGGAGACATGGATTTCCAACCCAAAAATTTACCAATAGGTTCTGCGCGTTGAATAGCAATGCGGGTAAAGTTCCCTCCCACTTTTTCATACCATTGATATAATCTTTGTTCACCTTCCAAAGTCACAACATTAACCACCATTCTGCCTCCAGGAAGTAACACATTCCAACAATTTTCTAATATTTCCGGTGCTGTGACACCACCACCAATAAAAATCGCGTTTGGTGTGGGTAAATTCTGGATAACTTCTAAGGCTTTCCCGGCAATAATTTGTAAATTCGGTGTTCCCAAAGCAGCGGCATTATCAGCTATATAATTTAGTCTAGTGGAATTTTGTTCAATAGCGATCGCTCGACATCTTCTATCACTCCGCAACCATTCTATGGAAATAGAACCACAACCAGCCCCCAGATCCCAAAGCAATTCCCCCGGTAAAGGTGCTAAACTCGATAAAGTCACCGCTCGTATTTCCCGTTTAGTTAATTGTCCATCATGATGAAAAGCATTATCAGGTAAACCGGGAAATCTTGATAAAGCGACTATTCCCTTATCTGGGACACATTCCACAGCAATAGTATTTAAAGCCGCGATCTTTCTTTCTTGCCAATTAGCACAAATATCTGTTATAATACTTTCATTAATATTACCCATTTTTTCTAAAATGGTAATTTGACTATTACCATAACCGCGACTTGTTAAAATTTCCGCCACATTAGCCGGAGTATTTTTTCCCGCACTTAAAATTAATAATTTCGCACCGGGATAAATATAAGATTGCAGTAAAGAAACTGGACGACCACATAAACTTAAAGTTTCCACCTCTGTTAATGACCAACCTAGTCGAGAACAAGCCAGACTAAAAGCGGAAGGTGCGGGAATAATTGTAATTTCCGAAATATTAATATCTTTAAGAATAGTTGCACCCACACCATAACATAGAGGGTCGCCACTAGCTAAAATACAAACTGCTTCACCCCGATAACTGATAATTTCGGTTATAGAAGTTTGAAAAGGTGATTTCCAGGAAATTTTTTTGCGGTTGTCGTCAGCGGGTAACATAGAAAGATGACGTTCCCCACCGAAAATAATTGTAGCTTTATCTAAACAAGAAACAGCTATGGGACTTAATCCCGCAATTCCATCTTCACCGATACCGATAATTGATAACCATTTTTTCATAATTTGCACAAAAAGCTAAAATGGTGTAAGCTGAAAGCAGTAAAATTCACAAAAAAATTTTTATATCATTGAGTAATTTCTGGTGTGGGGTAGCGGTTCAGAAATGATTGTAAATGGGGATGTTTAAATTTTGTAGTTTGGGAATTTTTCCTAATATAAATTATATTAACTTGTCTGAATCAGGATGTCCAGGATGAAAGGATGAACAGGATGAAAACAGGGACTTTATTACCAATTACCCATTATTAGTCTCAACTAGATAACTAGTAACTTGAGTTATTAATAATATTGATTATATAGCAATACCTTTGCCAAATTGAAAAAAGCCTTGATTCGTAGGTTAGTTTGCGTCAGCGTTGCAAAGCAATAGCAGGAAACTCAACAAATGCGTTGAGTTGTCAAGAAATGTCATAAAATGCAACAAATCTAATAACAATAGACAACATAAAAGTGACAAATAAAATCCTGTACATCCTAAAATCCTGGATATCCTGATTCAGACAATGTTTTTCCTAATTAATCAAAAAATACCATTTTGTGGTAAACTACTAAATCTTAGAGTTAGGAAACTTCGGTTCAATTCCGGGACTGTGCCGCAACTGTAAAGCAATTTAAGATAATTGGAATTTGACTAAAAATCCCAAATCCAAAATTGAGTAAGTCAGAATGCTAACTCTCAAGTGTTTACTTCCGTTCTGTCTCTGCGTCACACAGAGAAGGAGTTATAATTTTGCAAATTCCATTTACTGCTTGTCCAGGATTATTTTACAGCACACCCGCCCAAGATGGTCTGCTTTATCGGCTGAGAATACCAGGGGGAATAATTAATTATAACCAATTTCAGGCTATTGCAGATATCGCTGATAATTATGGTAGTGCCTATATTGATATTACTAACCGCGCTAATATTCAAATTAGAGAACTTAAACAAGGCATAAATATTGCAGTTCTAGAAAATTTACAAACATTAGGTTTAGCTTCTACCAATGCAAAAGTAGATCATATCCGCAATATCATGACTAATCCCACAGCGGGTATTGATACAGAAGAAATCATAGATACTCGTCCCCTCGTCAAAGCCTGGGAAGAATATATTACCGCACATTCTCACCTTTCCGAATTATCCGCAAAATTTAGCGTCTGCTTTGATGGTAGAGGCAAAGTTTCCGTAAGCGATCGCCCCAATGATATTATATTGGCAGCAGAATTAATTAACAGCAATGTATATTTGCGGTTATATCTCAGTTATGGAGAAAAAGGAGAACCAGCTAAAGACACAGGAATCTTATTAAAACCAGTCCAAACAATACAAGTCCTAGCAGCATTAGCAGAAACATACCTGAAACACATAGATACTAACAATCGTCGCAAACCACGCTTACGAGAAATAATCAATAACCTTACAGTTGAAGAATATCTTCACCAAGTCCAACAACACCAAAACCCCCATATACTTAACATTACAAAGACTCCTCTCCGTGCCTCTGCGCCTCTGCGAGAAAAAGCTCATATTGGTATTCATTCCCAACGTCAAACCGGATTATATTATATTGGCATAGTATTACCCTTGGGAAGATTAGAAACGTGGCAAATTAGAGGTTTAGCGAATATTGCCAAAAGATATAGTGATGATAATATCAGGTTAACACCTTGGCAAAACTTACTATTAACCGATATTCCTGAAAATAAAATTAGAGAAGTTGATCAAGAAATTACCAATTTAGGTTTAAACTCCTCACTAAGCAACATCAAAAGTTTTTTAGTGGCTTGTTCTGGGAAACGGGGTTGTGCTGCTGCGGCCACAGAAACGAAAGATGATGCCATAAACTTGGCAAAACACCTAGAAAGTCTTATGATTCTAGATTCTCCAGTGAATATCCACTTTAGTGGTTGCAGTAAATCTTGCGCTCAACACACTCAAGCTGATATTACCTTACTTGGTATTATTACAGAAACCCCCGGCTATCAAGTGTATGTTCTCGGTCATTTACTTTATGAATATGTGACTATAGCGAAAATTCCCACTTTGATTCAAAAAATGTTGGCAGTGTATCAAAAACAACGTCTAAGTTTACAAGAAACCTTTGGACAATTTATTGAGCGTCACAACCAGCAATTAAATCAATTATTTAAGTATTAATGCAAAATATATTTCACATTTCATTTGTCTGTATGCTTTATCCAATCAAGGATACAGAATGAAAAAATAGGAAATTAATATTGCACAGGTACTTATCTAATCATCTTAATCAAATAAATCACAAAAATCACAGTCCAATTTAACCTTTACAACCTAAAAATCTCATGTTTGATTACATCCGTGATGGTAGCGAAATATATCGTAATTCCTTTGAAATTATTCGGTCAGAGTCCAATCTGGAAAGATTCCCTGAAGATGTAGCAAAAGTTGCTGTTCGGATGATTCACGCCTGTGGAATGACGGATATTGTTGACGACGTAGAATATTCCTCCACAGCGGTAGAGGCAGGGAAAAAAGCCTTAGCAAACGGTGCGCCGATTTTGTGTGATTCTTACATGGTAGCCGAAGGTGTTACCAGAAAAAGATTACCCAAAAATAATAAAGTTCTCTGCACACTCAATGACCCAGAAGTGCCACAATTAGCCAAAAGATTAAGAAATACAAGATCAGCAGCGGCTTTAGAATTTTGGCGTTTCCATATCGAAGGGGCAATTGTGGTGATTGGGAATGCACCGACAGCCCTATTTAGGCTCTTGGAAATGCTGGACGAAGGCATCCCTAGACCAGCGTTAATATTGGGTTTTCCGGTTGGTTTCGTGGGTGCAGCCGAGTCAAAAGCCGCATTGGCCGCAGATAGCCGCAATGTACCATTTTTAACTTTACATGGCAGACGGGGCGGAAGTGCGATTGCTGCTGCTGCTGTTAACGCCCTAGCCAGTGAGGAAGAGTAATGACTAACTCTGGAGGTCGTCTTTATGGAATTGGTGTGGGACCTGGAGACCCCGAACTCATCACCTTAAAAGCCTTACGTCTCCTCCGTTCTGCTCCAGTTATTGCTTATCAATCAGCTACGGACAAAGAAAGTATCGCCAGGAAAATCGTTTCCCCATATCTTGCTGGTAATCAAATCGAGGTGCTATTTCATCTCCCTCGCGCCTTAGAACCGGAAAAGGCTAAATCTATCTATGACCAAGAAACTCAACCCATTGCTGACCATTTAGCCGCCGGTCGGGATGTGGTGGTTCTCTGCGAAGGAGATCCGTTTTTCTACGGCTCATTCATGTACCTTTTTACCCGTCTAGCTGATAAGTATAAAACAGAAGTCGTCCCCGGAGTTTCTTCACTCATGGCCTGTCCTGTCGCCTTGGGTTTACCATTTACCTATTACAATGATATACTCACGGTTTTACCCGCACCACTACCAATAGAAGTTCTCACTAACCAACTTCTAGCTACTGATGCTGCGGCCATTATGAAACTTGGTCGTCATTTTCCGAAAATTAGGAATCTTCTCCATGAATTAGGACTGGCTTCACGGGCTAGATACATTGAACGGGCTACAAGCACACAACAGCGGATATTACCCCTTGATGAAGTGAACCCAGAGGATGTACCTTATTTTTCCATGATTATCATCCCCACTAAAAATAAGTTGTAGTTTTCTCAACCAGGATTTAAGGATTTAAGGATTTACGGTTACTGAACGGAGTCGAAGTACAGGATTAATAACTTCTATGAACATAAGGGTAGCCCCTGCTGTTGTGGTATTGAGTCAAAATAGCGTTACAGTGGGGCGGAAAATTACAAATGTTTTACCAGGTGCGAAACTATATGGTTTAGTTAAACGTACTGATGATGTTGATATTAGCTTTACTAATTTTGGTGAAACTGTGCGAGAATTATTCGCCGCTGGTACACCAATAATTGGTATTTGTGCGGCTGGTATTCTTATTAGAACAATTGCACCTTTGCTAACTGATAAAGGACAAGAACCGCCGATTTTAGCTGTAGCGGAAGATGGAAGTGCTGTAGTTCCGCTTTTGGGTGGTTTAGGTGGCGTAAATGATTTGGCGCGTCAAGTCGGGTCAGCACTAAATATCAAACCAGCAATTACCACCACAGGAGATATCCGCTTTCATACGGCTTTGTTGTCTCCTCCCGCTGGATATCATTTAGCTAACCCAGAACATGGAAAAAAATTTATTGCTGATTTATTAGCGGGGTTAAAAGTAAAGTTAGAGGGAACAGCACCTTGGTTAACTGAGAGTAACTTACCTCTTGATGAAAATGGTGAGTTAACTATTCAAGTTACCGAAAATTTGGGCAATGCTGACACTAATTGCTTAGTTTATCATCCGGCTAAGATAGCGATCGCTATAAGCAACCCAGAACCAAACACAATTAGCCAAATTCACCAAATCCTTGCAGAATCTAATTTAGCACCTGCCGCAGTGGCGGGCATATTTGCACCGCTGCACCTGGCGAATAATTCCCAACTTCACTCTGTAGCTAAGGCTTTGGGAGTTCCTACCCGCTTCTTTCCCGAAACTGAATTAACACAATTAGTCTTAGCTGCTATAGGTGCAGATGCTCAAATTGTATCATCTTCATTTGCCTCGATTGCCGTTGCCATTTCCACTCAAATTATCAACCCCGCTACCATAGGACAAACCCAGGGAAAATTAGTTATTATTGGTACAGGACCAGGTGCATCTCAATGGATGTCACCGCAGGTAAAGGAAATTCTGGCATTAGCAACGGATTTAGTGGGTTATAAGACCTATATTAATCTAATTGGTTCCCTGGCGGCTGGTAAGCGCGTCCATGAATCAGATAATCGAGTAGAAGCAGAAAGGGCTTATCAGGCGTTAGAGTTGGCAGCAGCGGGAAAATATGTAGTAGTTGTATCTTCAGGCGACCCCGGTATTTACGCAATGGCGGCGGCAGTTTTTGAGGTTTTAGACCAATATAATAAACCAGAATGGCAAACAATTGATATTCAAGTCGCCCCTGGTATTTCTGCTATGCAAGCCGCAGCAGCCAGGATTGGTGCGCCTTTGGGACATGATTTTTGTGTGATTTCCCTATCTGATATTTTGAAGCCTTGGGAAATTATCGCCCAACGCATTACCGCTGCGGCTGCAAGTGATTTTGTCATTGCTTTCTATAATCCTGTATCAAAAGAACGGACTTGGCAACTAGCCGCCGCAAAAAAGATTTTACTAGAACACCGCAAACCTCATACCCCAGTTGTCTTAGGACGAAATTTAGGCAGAAAGGGAGAAGAAGTCAAGGTGATTACCTTAGAAGAGTTAGAACCGACATTAGCAGATATGCGAACTGTGATTATTATCGGTTCTTCTCATACTCGAAAAATCCAGCAGGAGAATAATGTTTGGGTTTATACTTCCCGCCGATATAACTCTCAGGAATGATGTTTTTTATATTAAAAATAATATCCTTTAACCTTTGGGAATTTGCATTTGATATTAAGATATAATGCACTTAATTATGTCTAGTTTATATCTGAAAAAGACTTGATTTTTCTATTCTCATCATTAACAATAAAAGCATCATGTTCCAGACATGATTGTAGCCAATAAAAGTGACAGAAGCCCTGACAATGTCCGCTCTTGCGGACATTTTACTTATTAAAAATTATTGAGATAATTCTTACTTTTCGTCAACTTAACCCTATAGAAACGATGACAATGCTTTTTTGCTATATAATTCAAAAGCGGATCATGAAAAATCCCAAATAATATCAATTATAATCAAATAAAAGGCGAGTAACCCCGCCCAGATAAATCTATTTATCTCATGCTTTTTTCAAATTGGTGTACTATTGATTTTGCAAACTTGTAATCCCAAGTTGTCATAATATCAATAACTACCAGCCCAAGTTATCCATTTATGAGATAACCCTATGTGCAAAATTTCTCCCGTCATTTCCAACTCAGTTATGGTTGTTGTTGTTAAATCAACACCCATAAATTCGGCTTCATTGATATTACTATCAATTAAATTGGCTTTATGGAGATTTGCACCTGTAAAGTCAGCACCACTCATTTCTGCTTGATTGAGATTTGCACCTACTAAGTTTGCTGAAGTTAAATTTGCAGTTCGCAAATCAGCACGACTGAGGTTAGTTTTTTTGAGGCTGACTCTAGTTAAATCAGCACCAATTAAATTAACTTCACTTAAGTTTGCATTTTCTAAATTTGCTCTACTTAAATCAGCATTAGTTAAATTTGCTCTACTAAGATTACAATCGCTTAAATTTGCTCTACTGAGATCCGCACCGCTTAAATCTGCTGCTTCTAAATTTATTCCTCTCAAATCAACATGATTTAACTTAGCTTGGTGCAGATTTATGCCAGAAAAATTCCTTTCTCCTGATTTATATGACTTCAGGAGTTTTTTAGTGTCCATTATTCCACCTCATTATCTCTACAGGTGAGTTATTGCACTTCTCAAACCACAGACAATTACTTGAGTTTTTAGCGATCAAAATTTTAGCTAAAAATCGTATATCCATTATACTCTGATTAAGAAACTAATTAAACAAACGTTACAATTTAATGACAGCTAATTTAATATCTAATTCCCCTTCTGACTTTATCACCGCCTTATCCCGTACTGCTACTGCGTACCGGGAAGGAAATCAAGTTCTCTCCGCTGAATTAGTAGTAAATGCCTTGTTAGCAGCGGAAAAAACCGCAAAGCTGCAAAAATTAAATTATCCCTTTGAATCTTTAGGTGGTAAATGGCGACTTTGTTTTGCTACTGGTACTAAAAAAGTCCAAAACCGGGGCGGAATTATCTTAGGTAAAGGTTGGTATGTCCCAAAATTTACGAAAATTCATCTTTGCTTTAGTCCCACAGAAGAACAGGAATTAGGAAAAGGAGAAATTGCCAATCAAGTGCAACTGGGAGCAATTTTATTAAAATTAACAGGGCCAATCAAATATTTAGGAAAAAAGAATTTATTGGCCTTTGATTTTATCCAAATGCAAATTAGTTTATTTACTTGGATGTTTGTGAATAAACAGATTCGTTCTGGCAAAATTAAAAGTGGGAATTTTGATGATCAACCCATAGCTAAACTACCATTTTTTGCTTTCTTTTTAGTTACCGAAGATTTAATTGCTGCCCGTGGACGTGGTGGCGGTTTAGCACTTTGGATTAGAGATAATTAATCCTTTTTGTCAGATATAAATCCTAAAAAAGATGTAAAAGTGCAAGTATGCCGTAGGCATACATCTCTTCATTCTCTACCTCTGTGTCCTCTGTGCCTCTGCGGTTCGTTAAATTCTTATTTTCATTACCCACCACCTTTAATTCAAAATTCCTAAAAGTGACTTTTCAACTTCTTGACTGACTAATTTATTGCCTAGAGAATTAACATGAATATGGTCTTGATAAAGACTTTTAGGATCAGATTGTGTTTGAAAAATGGGGAGAAAATCTAGATAAGTAATTTGATTGACTTTGACAAAATCACTTAACCGCTGACGGGCAATAATTTCATAATCACGAGAACCTGATTCACCAAGCTCTCGTAATAGGGGAGTTAGAGCTATAATTAATTGACAATTATGAGTTTGAGTTAAAGTTTTAATATTACCAATTGCGTCGAGAATAATGGCAACTCTATCACCTCCCTCATTATTTAAGACGTGCATTTCGGGAATTGGCTGTTGCTTAAAAGCATAGCGTTGTAATACTTCCACAATTGCCAAAGGTGGTTTATGATCTGGATAATTGCGATCGCGTCCTACAGGTAAAGAAGTAGGTGCAGTTCCAAATAAATCATCAGTATTAATCAGTAATACCACCACCTTGGCGTTAAAAGTCCCAAACCTTTGTAAATAGGCTAATTCATTGCGAGGACTCCAGGAGTTAGCAGAAGCATTTAATACTTCAACTTTTTGAGTGTGACTCTTAGATCCTAAAGAATTCATCAGCAAACTAGAAATAGTCTTGTCCTGATCTGTCCACCAACCACCATTAGCGATAGAATCTCCTAAAAGGAGAATTCGTAGAGTTGAAGGTGATGGTAATTTTTGGATAGTTGCACTTCGCATGGAATATTGATTAATTTCAATCCGATTCCCAAAGCGTTTGGTGCGTTGATTCGGTGCTAATAAATAGCCAATTTTCTCATCCTTGACATAAATCAGGGGATTTCCAAAACCAAATAGCGATCGCAATCCTAACTCTATCGCTAACAATAATCCTACCACCATAGTCAAAATAATGATTATTACTGCTTTCACCTGACCATATCTCCAGAATGCCACAGTATTAAATTACACTAATTTCCCCAATCACCGCAAAAATGAATAAATATTTCGATTCCTAGTTCTCTGTGAAAAAACTCACCGTTGCAAAACTCAAAGAAAATCATAAGAAGAATTTAACACCATCTGCCAACAGAAAGACTAAAATCAGAACGGACAGATTAGCCCTGTAATCAAGGAGGCTTAGAAAACAATGTCCGACTTAAATCGCGGAATCATGAAATTTGAAGGTGCCGATTCACCAAAACTGATCACTATCTCCACGGTGGTACTTTTAGGATCAATTGCTGGCCTTATTCTTTGGGCGCTTACCGCCGCTTATGCACTAGGCTAGATTCCTGGAATAAGATTCAGGACACTAGCAAGTAAAATTTCCATTACTCTCTAGTGTCCTATATAGTCAATATTTATTCTTGTTAACAACAAACTGAGAAATTTTCGCTTTAAAATTTTAGACTAGAAAATAATGATTAGTTTTTTTGGGATCTTAATTATTTTAATTTTTTGTCCCCTGTTAGGGGCAATACCGCTCATTTCCTGGATTACCTATGCCCTGAGTGGTAAAAAATTAGCTAATGTGGGTACAGGAAATATTAGCGTTGCTGCTGCCTTTTATCACGGTGGTAAATTAGCGGGAAGTATCTGCGTAGTCTCCGAAGCCCTCAAAGGTGTTGCCGTTGTCACAATTGCCCAGTATTCTTTTCCCTCACAACCAGTCTGGGAAATTGTCGCTTTAATAGCCTTAGTTATCGGTAGATACCTTGCTACTAAAGGAGCAGGAACAACAAACGTTGCCTGGGGATTGCTGGCACAGGATCCTTTAGTAGCCGTCTTTGTCGGCTTAATTGCAGCTATTGGCTTTCTGATTACTCGCTCCAAAGAAACGATTAAATTAGGGGTATTAGTGATATTTCCCCTGCTGGTGGGTATTATCCATTCCCAGGATTTAACCAGAATCATCGCTGCTTTTGGCTTATCGGGGTTAATTTACTGGATTTATAACCAAATTCCTGATGATCTCAACCTCCCAGTCCAGGAAGCAGATCCAGAATCTCAACCGATGATGCAATACCTCAGCAGTGAGGATAGAATCATCACCCTAGATGATGACTTAGATGGGGAAATAGTGGGAGCTAAATCTGCGACATTATCGCAAATTAAACGTTGGGGTTATGCAGTTCCTAAAGGTTGGGTAATAGCTCCCTATGATGATCCCAAGCATTTAATTGAATTTTTGCAACCATCACCACTGTCACCCTTAGTAGTGCGTTCCTCTGCCATTGGGGAAGACTCGCAACAAGCCTCAGCGGCGGGACAGTATGAAACAATTTTAAATGTCACCAATAAGGCAGAACTCCGGCAAGCGATCGCTCAAGTCCAAGCCTCCTATAATCATCCCAGTGCCGTTGAATATCGCCGTCGTAGCAGTTCAGACGATGCAGCAATGGGGGTACTCATTCAACCACAAGTGCAAAGCGTATTTTCTGGCGTAGCCTTTAGCCGAGATCCGATTTCCCAACAAGGTGAAGCCGTTGTTATTGAAGCTGTCGCTGGTAGTCCCACTCAAATCGTATCGGGAAAAGTGACACCAGAACAATATCGAGTCGTGGTTGCTGATAATGAAAAATTATCTTGTTTGCAATTTGAAGGAAATGGCAAAGTTCCCGAAGCATTAATTAAACAAGTCGCATACTTAGCTCGTCGGTTAGAAAGACGTTATTTAGGCGTTCCCCAAGATATTGAATGGAGTTATGATGGTCAAAACCTGTGGGTATTACAAGCCAGACCTATCACTACACTTTTACCCTTATGGACAAGGAAAATCGCCGCTGAGGTCATTCCTGGAGTTATTCACCCCTTAACTTGGTCTATTAATTCCCCTTTAACCTGTGGTGTGTGGGGAGAAATTTTTAGTATCGTTCTCGGTGAACGCGCTCAAGGTTTAGATTTTGCCAAAACAGCAACACTACATTATTCTAGAGCCTACTTTAATGCTTCCTTATTGGGAGAAATCTTTTTGGCCATGGGATTACCCCCAGAAAGTTTGGAATTTCTGACTAGAGGCGCAAGCATGAGTAAACCTGCTCTAGATTCTACCTTAGCTAATTTACCAGGACTAACAAAGTTACTCAAGCGGGAATTTGATTTAGACAAAGATTTTAAATCGGATTATCGCCAAGTTTTCATTCCGGGATTAACCCAATTATCAAATGTTGTCATTGCCGAATTATCATTAGATCAGTTATTAACCAGAATAGATTTAATTCTCGACTTACTCCACAGGGGTACTTATTACAGTATCTTAGCCCCCTTGAGTGCAGCTATCCGCCAATCGGTTTTGGGGGCAAAGGAAGAGAAAATTGATCACAGTGTCACCCCAGAAATAGCATCTTTAAGAGCTATGCGTCTTCTGGCTGCGGATGCTAGACAAATCTTAATAGATGGCAACTATGAGTTTAAACCAGAACAAATATTTGCACAATTGGCACAAACGAGCGAAGGACAAAGGATTTTAGCTGAAATTGACGAATTGATTGAGGATTATGGCTATTTGAGTGAAGTAGGTACAGATATTTCCGTTCCCACTTGGCGCGAAAATCCCCAAATAGTTAGACAATTGTTTATGCAGTTGATCCAAGCCCCCGAACTGCCAAATTCAGATGATTCCCGTCCCGAACAGGCAAATTTAGTCCAAAAAAGAGTTGATCTTAAAGGACGGGTAACGGAAGTTTATTCCCGCTTGTTAGCTGAATTACGCTGGACATTTTTAGCTTTAGAAGAAATTTGGCTTGAGTCTAGGGTATTAACACAATTAGGAGATATCTTCTTTCTGGAGTTAGATGAAATTCGCCATTTAGTGATTGATCCAGATGTAGCTTTTAGACATCACTTGTTAGAATTAGTCGCAAACAGGCGATCTCAATTTCTCCAAGATAGCCAAATTACCCAAATTCCCGCCGTAGTTTACGGTTATAATCCTCCTCACCCCATTGCTTCTGTCATTGATCCCTCTGACAACATTTTATTAGGTATTCCTGCCAGTCAAGGGCAAATCCAAGGACGGGTAAAAGTATTGCGAACTTTGCAAGAAGCCCATGATATTGATAAAAATACCATCCTCGTTGTTCCTTACACAGATTCCGGTTGGGCCCCTATCCTAGTGCAAGCTGGGGGATTAATTGCCGAAGCTGGTGGTAAACTTTCCCACGGGGCAATTATCGCCCGTGAATACGGTATTCCTGCTGTTATGGATGTGCGGGGTGCTACATATCTGCTTCAGGATGGTCAGCAAGTGCGAATTGATGGATATAAGGGGACGGTGGAAATACAATAGACATTTGATAGAAATTAAATATGCGTTTTCTAGAACCCTTGTAGAAACTTTCATGGGTAGTGATTCTCGACTCTACATTCTTTTTCAGAGATGTCGAGAATCATCAAAAATTCGCACTTAAAGGTTAAAATTTAGTGACACTAACCTAACCCCCCTTCCCTACGAGGGAATGGGGGAACAAGAATCTTCTGACTCCCCTCTCCTTGTAGGAGAGGGGTTGGGGGAGAGGTCAATCGAATCCTGGTTAAATACCCACCAAATAAATGAAGCAGAATTTATTACTAACTTAACCAACCGCAGCGAAAATAATTTTATGTACATCAGCCAAATCTTAGCTGCTATTACTAATAATTTTTATCCCCAACCTTCCCAAATAGAAACATCATTTCCACCACCATTAGAAACCTATTACCAACAACATTTAGAAAAAATGCTGGGTTCTCAACATCAAGATTTTCCCCTAGCAGTGTTGCAAGTTTTATCCCAGACAACACAACCCATATCAGTTACAGATATTGCCAACTTCCTAAATACTGATGAATATGATGTTGAAGAAGTTTTAGAAAATTGGGTAGAATTTTTAATCCAAGAAAATAGATCAGAAAATATTTACTACAGCTTCTATCATTTTAGTTTCCGTGATTTCATTAACAAAATATAGAACTCAAACCCATCCCATAGAGAGATGATCCATACCAGCATTTGCAATAAATTATAACCGTATGCGCTTAAATAACATCCATCTTAAATCCCCTCGTCGCTTGTGGGGAAGGTAGGGTTTTTGTATTTAAATCTAGTAGGTTGGGTTGACGTTAGTAAACCCAACATTTACGGACTCTTAACCGAACAGCATTGACATCAATTCTGAATTCATCTCAATTAAACTGTGAGAAAAAAGCGATTATTTAACTTTTTAGGATTGGTAATAATAATAGCGATCGCTATTATTAGTTATCACAATTGGCTATTACCAAAACCACCCCCATTCATTACCGTAAAACTCAGCGGTTGGACAGGTAATCCCCTAGAACAAAAACTTTTAAAACAGGTAATTCAAGACTTTGAAAAGCAGCATCCCCAGATCAAAGTCAAATATGAAGCGATTTCTGATCAATATATGGATGTAATTAAAACCCGCTTAGTAGGAGAAGCCGCACCAGATGTATTTTACCTCGACGCACTCGAAGCTCCTTTCTTAATGGGTCAGAACGTCCTAGAACCCCTTGATAAATACATTGACCCCAAATTTGATCTCACAGATATAGAACCCAACTTGCTCAAGAATTTTACCTACCAAAATCGTATTTATGGTTTACCTAAAGACTATTCCACACTGGCTCTATTTTATAACAAACAAGCATTTAATCAAGTAGGTTTAACCAGTCCTCCCACCACCTGGGAACAACTCCGCAGCTATTCAAAACAATTAACAGGCAAACTGAATAAATATGGCTTTGGAGAAATTCCTGAATTAGCCCGTCAGGCATACAAAATTACCGCTTTTGGTGGAGAAATTGTTGATAACAATGGTTTTGCTACCTTTGCTAATAATCCAGGTTTGCAAGGTTTAGAATTAGTAATTAACCAATATCAAAAAGACCGTTCTTCCGCCCAAAAATCTGATGTCGGCACAAATTCCGGGAGTGAAATGTTTGGACAAAATAAAGTAGCAATGGTAATTGAAGGTAATTGGGCAATTCCCTATCGGCAAGAAACCTTTCCCAAACTAGAATTTGCCACAGCAGAAATACCAAAAATTAATCATCAGAAATCTACAATGGTTTTTACTGTTGCCTATGTCATGAATAAACAAGCACCCCATAAAACCGCAGCCTGGGAACTCATTTCTTTCCTAACAGGTAAAGAAGGCATGAAAAAATGGACAAGTACAGGATTTGCCTTACCAGCCCGTAAATCAGTAGCACAACAGTTAGGTTATGATCAAGACCCTCTGAGATCATCATTAGTAGCAGGAATTGATTATGCTACACCCTGGCAAATAGGCAAGTATCCCGCCACAATTATCAACAATTTTGATAATCAATTTATTAGTGTTTTGCTAGGACAACAACCATTAAAACAGGCAATGTTAAAGGCACAAAACGCAGCAAATCAGCAAATTAAGGCAGATATGTAGTGTTTACTATTAGCCGACAAATCAGAGAAAATTTTACAGCTTATCTATTCATAACTCCCAGCATTTTAGTTTTAGGCATATTTGTAATTTTGCCTATTCTCTATGCGGTATTTCTTTCCTTACACAAAGTGCAAATGTTAGGAGGTATTGATTACCGGTTTTCCGGCTTGGGTAATTTCCAAAGATTGCTAACAGATGAAAGAGTGGGAATTGCTTTAAAAAATACCGCCGAATATGTAGCTATTGTTGTTCCCACCCAAACTATTTTGGCTTTAGGTTTAGCTGTAACACTCAATTCTGGCATTCGTGGCAAAAATTGGTGGCGGATTCTTTACTTTTTACCAACAGTCACATCTTCAGCAGTTTTGACCCTAATTTTTATGTGGATTTATAACACAAATGGACTATTAAATAATTTTTTAGCTTGGCTAAACCTGCCTATTTATAATTGGTTGGGAGATCCATCTGTTGCCCTGAAAGGGATTATGATCATGAATATTTGGTCAACAGCACCATTTTTTATGGTGATTTATTTAGCAGCTTTACAAGATATCCCCAAAACTCTTTATGAAGCAGCAGAACTTGACGGTGCTAATAGTTGGCAACAGTTTATTTATATTACTTTGCCCTTATTGCAACCTGTGACTTTCTTTGTCATGGCTATGGGAATAATTGGGACTTTTCAATTATTTGATCAGTCTTATATATTTTCTGGAGGAACTGGTGGCCCAAATAACGCTACTCTCACCTTAGTTCTGCTAATTTATCAAACCGTATTTCGGAATTTACAAATGGGATATGGTGCAGCAATCGCTTTTTTACTAGCATTTGTAATTATTATCCTCACATTAATTCAGAGGCAATTTTTCGGAGGTTATAAAATTTGAATAAAATCTTGGGTAGTTTCTGGTTAAAAGTTCTGTTATATATCTTTCTCACCGTTTATGGAATTATTACCGTAATTCCTTTTCTTTGGGCATTTTCTGCATCATTTAAGCCTCTATCCGAGATTATTAGCGGTGAGTTTAATTTTATCCCCAAACATTTTACCCTCGATAATTACAAACAAATATTTCTGCAAGAACCTCTATTTTGGCGGTGGTTATTTAATAGTGTGATTATTGGCGTTACTGTGACGATTTTAAACTTGCTATTTAACTCAATGGCAGGTTATGCCCTAGCAAGATTGCGCTTTCAGGGTAAACAGTTCTGGTTTTTCCTGATTTTGACCGTGTTAGTAGTGCCGGCGCAAATTACCCTAATTCCCACATTTTTAATTTTAAAAGCCATAGGTTGGCTAAATTCATACCCAGGGATGATTGTTCCCAGTATGGTGAATGCTACTTTCATTTTTATGATGCGACAGTTTTTTGTCAATTTCCCTAGAGAACTGGAAGAAGCTGGGCAACTAGATGGTTTAAATGCCTGGGGAATTTTTATATATATAGTATTGCCTCTAGCCAAACCAGCATTAGCCGCACAAGCTGTTTTTGTCTTTATGGGTAGTTGGAATAATTTTTTACTACCTGTAGTGATTCTCTTTGACCCGGAAATGTTTACCTTACCGTTAGGACTAAATACCTTTAAAGGTCAATATATCAGCTATTGGAACTACATTATGGCAGCTTCAATGGTGTTTACTCTACCAGGTTTAGCTATTTATGCTTTCTTTAACCGCTACTTAATTCAAGGTGTTACCTTTACAGGTGGTAAGGGTTGAAAAGCAGCGACAGGGTTAAAAGTTTCCTGGTAATAAAAAATGCTGATCATCAGATTCATCTATGGATAAAGATTTCCTTCTATAGTTATCATCAAAGTTATCTATTACATATCCTTTTTGTGTGATTAACTAAACCTAAAACTACGTAAATCATGGTTCAGAATAATCATTATCATCAATTAAATAATATATATTAGAGACTTTCCACAAAATTAGTCCCAGACTATAAACTTTTACTTATATATCTAATCTAATATTTATTTAATAATTGCCTTGCCAAGTTGATCCATTTCCCAAAAAAACCTGTAAACTGAGTTTTAATTGGTTCAGAGATGGTTTCCCATCCCACTCAAAACCCAAAGTAATTAAACCTTGTCCCTATAGAGAAATCAGCTTTTTTATGAATAAAAAGGCTAATTTTTTATGGCATTAGCAAGAAAATCTGATTAAAGTTTTCGGCTTGTATCAGCAAAATTTAGCTAATACCAAGTATTTTTGCATACAAATAAGCTGGGTAGCTCAATTTTGGATTTTTACCCAAGATTATCACTGCCAAATTAACATGGTTGCATTATTGTTGACCAAGTAAATTTATTGACAGATGAAGACAGGTATTGTGCTTAGGTTTACTTTCTTTAGCTCTTTAAATTTCATTTAGTTCATTTATTGTAATGCTCCCTATCAGAGGAGTCACAAGGAGGTATTCGTGGATTTTTTGTCCTTATTTGTCACGGACTTTATTGCCCAGTTGCAGTCCCCAACACTGGCATTTTTGATTGGTGGAATGATTATTGCTGCCCTTGGTAGCGAATTGGTAATTCCAGAGTCAATTTGTACGATCATCGTCTTCATGCTGCTCACCAAAATCGGTCTAACCGGTGGAATTGCGATCCGTAATTCCAACCTGACGGAGATGGTGTTACCCATGATATTTGCCATCATGGTAGGGATTATTGTTGTCTTCATCGCCCGCTATACATTGGCCAAGCTGCCAAAGGTCAAAGTCGTCGATGCGATCGCTACTGGGGGGTTGTTTGGAGCCGTGAGTGGTTCTACCATGGCCGCCGGACTTACGGTACTGGAAGAACAAAAAATTCCATTTGAAGCATGGACTGGCGCACTCTATCCCTTTATGGATATCCCCGCGCTCGTAACTGCCATTGTGATAGCTAATATTTACCTCAACAAGAGGAAGCTTAAAGAAGCAGGCGAATCTGTCATAGAGGAGTCTTTGAGTAAGCAGCCCGTTGCAGCGGGCGATTATCCCAGCACCCGGCAAGAGTATCTTAGCCAGCAGAAAGATCCTGCGGATAATCGGGTCAAGATATGGCCGATCATCGAGGAAAGCCTCCGGGGTCCTGCCCTATCGGCAATGTTATTAGGTCTCGCTCTTGGCCTGTTCACCCGGCCGGAAAGTGTCTATAAAGGCTTCTATGATCCCGCCTTTCGCGGCTTGCTTTCGATCTTGATGCTGGTCATGGGGATGGAGGCTTGGTCAAGGATTGGCGAACTGCGTAAGGTAGCCCAATGGTATGTCGTGTATAGTGTGGTGGCACCGTTTCTGCATGGGTTGATCGCCTTTGGTTTCGGTATGATTGCCCACTACACCACGGGATTTAGCATGGGCGGTGTCGTGGTACTGGCTGTCATCGCTTCCTCTAGTTCAGACATCTCCGGACCTCCTACATTGCGGGCTGGTATCCCTTCTGCCAATCCATCGGCATACATAGGTGCGTCCACAGCCGTTGGTACGCCAATTGCAATCGGCGTGTGTATACCGTTCTTTATCGGGCTTGCCCAGTCCATAGGCGGACGCTAATCCCATACGGGTCGCGGTCTGTCGGCGCTCCCTTGACCGAAAAATTTTAGATTTTGGATTTTAGATTGAGAATTTTCGGTACAGGTTCCCCGCCCCTTCAGGGCGGAATTAATCCAAAATACTCGCTGCGCTGTGTACGCTTCGCTAATGCAAATCGAAAATCCCTTGACCCGGCAGACTAAGCAACTCAGTTTATAATATCAATTTACGTAGGTAAGGAGTTAACCAATATGTCCAAGCGTGCCAACAAGCTCGTCATCGTCACGGAAAAGGTTTTGCTGAAGAAGGTCGCCAAGATCATTGAGGAATGCGGGGCGACCGGTTATACGGTGGTGGAAACTGGCGGTAAAGGTAGTCGCAACGTGCGCTCTACGGGTAAACCCAACACTGCCGACACCGATTCAAATGTAAAGTTCGAGGTACTCACCGAAAATAGGGAGATGGCCGAAAAGATTGCTGATCAGGTCGCAATAAAGTTTTTCACCGATTATGCGGGCATTATCTATATCTGTGAAGCAGAGGTACTATACGGAAGACATTTCTGTGGGCCAGACGGCTGTTGAATCGAAACAACGCAGACCTAAAAAGCCGGGGTATGACCCCGGCTTTTTTTTGGTGGTCGTTACTCAAAACGTTAGATGATCAGTTTTGACAATGGGACTAGAAGGATCAACGAGTTTTAAACCGGAAATAGAGGAAAAGTGGTAACTTTACCAAAGGCGTGGGAAGACAATATATCGGAGAAATCGGTAAAACAGATAATGGGATAGTCGTATTATTTAAATATTGCATTCAGAAATTAATATTTTGAGTGCTAAAAGCTGTATGCTATTTTTATTCAAATTCCTTCTAGAGTAAGTTCTGGTTTTTTTGTTACTAGGATAAATTTTGTTGCGTTTGTTGTTGCTCGCTTACACAAATACACGCAAGTTAAGCGCAATTAAGTAACAATATCCATCAGTAATCTAAGAATCTTTTTACCTAGTACACTGCGGCGCAACTAAGACAACAATTAAAAATCCCTGAAAAGCTTATACAATCTGCTTTTTTAATTTTTAATTGTTAATTTTTAATTCCGCCCTGCGGTACTGGTTTAACCCGACACAACACTTAATCTTCAAATAACCAAAATGCAAATGACTAAAAATAATAAAGTTTTTTAAAAAAATCATTTTGCCAAATCTCATAGATATCTAAAATATATCTAGCCATGGCAATTTTTATGGCAATTTTAGCAAACATACACACTATCAATCAGATATAACTCAGTCCTTTAACGTAAGAGAAAAGGTAGCTTAGATACTCCTAATTTTTCCAAAAATAGGATTTATACAAGCTACCCTAAAATTATCACTGTGAATAAATATAACATAATTACATTTCTCCTTACTATTTGAGTTTCTAGTAGATGAGTGTAGATGTTTTTCTATGGCTAAAATTGCGAATTTAATTAGACAGAAAAAAACCTGTCTCAAACCTACAATTTTGTTGTTATTGAGCATCTATTAATGGAAATAATAAATACTATTCATACCCGTAATTTACGGGGTGACATTTTTGGTGGTGTAACTGCCGCCATCGTCTCTCTACCATTAGCTTTAGCCTTCGGTGTCGCTTCCGGTGCGGGGCCTGTTGCTGGTCTTTACGGTGCTGTGTGTGTCGGCTTTTTTGCCGCCTTATTTGGTGGTACACCCACGCTGATTTCTGAACCTACTGGGCCAATGACAGTGGTAATTACTGGTATTATCAGTTCTTTCACAGCAAGTGATCCAGAAAACGGTTTGGCTATGGCTTTTACCGTAGTCATGTTAGCAGGGTTATTTCAAATTATCTTTGGTGTTTTCAAGCTAGGAAAATATATCACTCTCATGCCCTACAGTGTAATTTCTGGCTTTATGTCAGGAATTGGGGTGATTTTGATTATTTTGCAAATCGCGCCTTTCTTGGGACAACCAAGCCCCAAAGGTGGAGTATTAGGAATAGTTAAAAACCTACCTGATCTATTAGGAAATATTAATCCCATTGCTTTGATTTTGGGTGTAATGACGGTGGCAATTATTTTCTTAACACCATCAAAAGTTAAGCGAGTTGTGCCACCTCAGTTAATTGCTTTAGTAACAGTGACAGTGGTTTCTTTGGTATTTTTCGGCGATGCTGATATCAAACGCATTGGTGTAATTCAAACTGGGTTACCCAAAATTCAACTACCAACTTTCACCTTAGAGAATATCACCCTCATGTTAGTTGATGGGGTAATGTTGGGGATGTTAGGATGTATTGATACCCTATTAACTGCGGTAGTTGCTGATAGCTTAACCCGCACAGAACATAAATCTGATAAGGAATTAATTGGCCAAGGTATTGCGAATATAGTTTCTGGTTTGTGTGGTGGTTTACCCGGTGCTGGGGCAACCATGGGAACTGTTGTTAATATTCAAACTGGGGCGCAAACGGCGCTATCTGGTATTACTCGCGCTTTGATATTATTGGTGGTGGTTTTGGGTGCTGCGGGTGTAACTCAAAGTATTCCCATGGCTGTGTTAGCTGGTATTGCGCTGAAAGTGGGTATTGATATTCTGGACTGGAGTTTCTTAAAGCGCTCTCACAAAGTCTCTCTCAAGGGAACTGTCATCATGTATGGTGTGTTGTTCCTAACTGTGTTTGTTGACTTAATTGTGGCTGTGGGTGTGGGTGTATTTATTGCCAACATCTTAACCATTGAACGTCTTTCTAGCATGAACTCTGAGACAGTTAAGGCTATTAGTGATGCAGATGATGATGTTAATTTAACTGCTGAAGAAAAGAGTTTGTTAGATCAAGCTAATGGTCGTATTTTGCTATTCTACTTGAGTGGTGCGATGATCTTTGGTGTTTCTAAAGCGATTTCTCGTGAACACAATGCTATCAAAGATTGTGATGTTATCATCCTAGATTTAAGTGATGTCCCGATGATGGGTGTGACTGCTTCTTTAACTCTTGAAGGTGCAATTAGAGAAGCTTGTGAAAAAGGTCGTCAAGTAATTATTGTGGGTGCAACTGGTAAGATTAGGAAACGGTTGGAAAATTTGGGAGTTTTGAGTTTATTACCCCCTCATCACT
Organism: Anabaena sp. UHCC 0187; assembly: GCF_009712035.1. Lineage (GTDB taxonomy): Bacteria > Cyanobacteriota > Cyanobacteriia > Cyanobacteriales > Nostocaceae > Dolichospermum. The sequence continues at coordinate 223,390 of NZ_VILB01000014.1, forward strand.
TAATGATAGACCGTAAGGAAGCACTGAAACAAGGGTTAGCTTTAGTTAACAGTTTGACTGAACCGCTGAATAACCCAATTTCCTCATCTCAGCCCTAATATCAAGATCATGAACAACAAAATCCCTGATTTCTTCAAGAAGTCGGGGATTTAAGGTATAAGTGATTTTTACAAATCAGAGATGATCATTTATAGAAATTTTGAGAGTAAAATTCAAGCAAGGTCGAAAGACATGGAGAATCCTGACACCTAAACTATAAAAGGTACGTCCCATGAATTCCCGCGCACTACTGTTAGTAAATCGTCATGCCCGTCAAGGACAAGAACGTTACCAAGAAGCGATAAATTGTTTAAATGGTCTGGGTTTAGAAATAATTACAGAATCTACAGAAGATCCTACACAATTGGGTGATGTGATTCGCCGTTACCAGCAAGAAATTGATTTGGTGATTGTCGGTGGTGGCGATGGTACTCTTAACGCTGCTGTAGATGCTATAGTTGATACTCAATTACCTTTAGGGATTTTACCATTGGGAACTGCTAATGATTTAGCGAAAACTTTAGGAATTCCCAACTCTTTACCGGAAGCTTGTCAAATTATTGCTTCTGGAAATTTGCGAAGAATTGATTTGGGTTGGGTAAATGATAAGTATTTTTTTAATGTTGCTAGTTTGGGTTTAAGTGTAAATATTACTCAACAATTAACTAAAGAAATTAAACGCCGTTGGGGTATATTTGCTTATGCTGCTATTGCATTTCAAGTAATTTGCAAATCTCGCCCTTTTAGTGCAGAAATTCGCATAAATGACCAATCAATTTTAGTCAAAACTGTGCAAATTGCTGTGGGTAATGGTCGCTATTATGGTGGTGGGATGGCTGTAGTTCATGATGCAGCTATAGACGATCAAAGACTGGATCTTTATAGTTTAGAAATTGATCATTGGTGGCAAATGCTCACCTTTCTTCCGGCTATGCGTCAAGGACGACATATTGATTCGCCGAATGTCCGCGCCCTTGAAGGTCAGGAAATTACAGTATATACTAGAAAACCCCATTCTATTAATACAGATGGAGAAATTACCACCCATACTCCTGCTGTGTTTCGCGTTATTCCTCAAGCGATCGCTGTTTTCGTCCCACAATTATCATCATAACTATGATTTATCTGATTGACATGATTTATTTGATGATATCTGAACTATAGTGATCCGGGTTGATTTCTGAATTCTGCTGTATCTTGATAACCATACAATCATCTTAATCACAAAAATTATCAAAATCATAGTTATGAATTTACAGTTTTCTCAAGAAATTAAATCTCTATTGGAACGCTTAAGTACACAGCCATTAAGCTTAGGTGATATCCTGGCGGAAACTTCCGAACGGGGTTTTAGCTTGGTAATCACATTATTAGTATTACCCTTTTTATTTCCGATGCCACCCGGATTAAGCAGTCCTTTGGGTGGTGCTTGCTTAATATTATCGTTGCAAATGGTTTTAGGCAGAAGAACACCCTGGCTACCAAAAAAAATCGCTAACTATAAATTTCCCAACGCTTTCGCCAAAATTATCTTACAAAATCTGCGTCGGGTAACTAGGATATTGGAGAAAATTGCCCGTCCCCGATTCCAAAAAGTCGCTAATCATCCTTGGATTTGGCGATTTAACGGGTTGTGCATCTCTTGGTTAACAATATTATTGATTTCCCCAATTCCCTTTACCAATCCCATTCCGACTGTGGGGATTTTACTTTTGGCAGTTGCTACCATTGAATCTGATGGATTGCTAATGGGCATTAGCTATATTGCCACCCTCTTGATTACTTTACTATTTGGCTTCATTGGTTATGGGCTATGGTTAGCCCCCAATTTACTGCCCTCTATTTTCAAATAAAACTTTTGACATTCTTAGGGATAAGTTGTTAGAATATAAATCCGAAAAGAAAAAAACCCCCAGCTAAAAGCAGAGGGTTATGTTTTAATTAAGGTGCATCTACTAGTTGAGTATCCACTTCCCCTGCTGCTATATCCGGATAATTTCGGTGAGATTTTAACTTTTTTATTCTCATACTTTTGAGACAGTATATTTTATTACAAACTATAAAAAACTTAATATCCAATATCTAGATCCCCGACTTCTTCGAGAAGTCGGGGATCTGATGATTTAACTTTCCTCTCGTAAATTATACCAGCTATACCAATGTAATACAGCTAACCATGCTGCTGATAGTAAACCGGCAATACTCAAAGTTAAACCTGTAAAGGGAATTAATAACCCAAACACAGGTAAGATAACTCCAGCGATAGTACAAATAATTGCTGCTAGAGAATGATGACGATTTGCACCTAAACCATAGATTAAAGCTAGGAAAATTAATGCAATCATTAACCAAGCTAATTCAGCATTAATTACCCGTGTCATGTAAGTTAAAGTTAGTAAACAAGCAAAGAAAATTCCCCCGGCAATAGTAACATCTTTTAAAGTTATAGGTAGAGATAAATACAGAAGTAATATCCACCATAAAAATAAAGCTGGTGCTAACAATAATAACCGGGGAATAATCCCAGTCTTATCAATGGGTTTAGTGCTAGTAAAGACACCAAAAGGATTTTTAACAGCAACGTTTTCTGCAAATGTCCAAGTAAATTGGGTGCTGTTACCATCAGATTTAATATCATTAGGAATAATCCCACTGGCAAAATCAGCATTACTAAAATTAGCAATGGCCACAAGCCGAAATTGAGAAAGTAATTGATTGCTGGAACTATAAACCCAGCGTGGTCCACCGTCGGCTTGATAGGTAACTTTAAAAGTAGTTTCTGTCCCCGGTTCTAAGCGGAAGGGAAAACTATAATTATCGTTATTTGTTTGTTTTAATTTTGTACCATCACGTTCTACTTTATAACTACGCAGGATTAAAGAACCATTAGGTGGTGGTACTTCCAAGAAAAAACTATTAATATTACTCAGTTCGTTAATAACCTTGTAATTAGCTGTATAGTCTGTCTGATAAATAGAACTGCGATTTTGAACATCTACACTTTGATCAATTTTAACTTGAATTTGTGAACTTGCTAAAGTTAGGTAACGAGTAACTTTTTGTTTATCATTGACTTTAACTATTTTGCCGTTAACTTGGGTGGTATAAACATAAGGTTCTTCGGTGATATAACGAACTTGGGGAGCAATTTGTTCCAGTTTATCCCCTGCGACACTAGCAGCAACTTGTGCCACTTTTGCTTGTTCCCAATAATGGTAACGATTGCTTAAGGTTGAACATAGAAAAAATCCTGTTACTAACAAAATTAAGATTAAAGCTAAATGCTGTAATCCTTGCAATAATTGAGTATACCGAATTGACCATGGACCAAAAAAAACTGCTTGTTCTGTGGGATATCTTCGCAAAGAAAAACTAATTAAGGCAATTGCAATCCCCAAGGCTATAATTATAAATACTAATAACAGTGAACCTTGAAGTAATTGAGTACCAAATTGTAGTAATTCTTGGGGATGTGTTAAATCAGGTAAACCGGGAATACCTTTAGCGTCAACAGACATAAATAGATATTTGGGTAATTTTTACACTCTGACAGATGTAATACCACAAAAGTTGCTAGTAATATAGTTTATTCTAGTCATGGGTAATTGATAATTGTCAATTCTCAATTCCCTGTTCCCTATTTCCGAAAATAATCAAAAAATATGGCGATCGCTATTGATTTTGGCACAAGTAACACAGTTATCACTCGTTGGAATTCTGTGACTCAGCAAGCAGAAACTCTGAATCTCCCCGGTTTATCAACGCAACAATTTCTCAACCCTCCACTGATTCCCAGCCTAGTTTATGTAGAAAATGCCAGCTTTGGTAAAATTATAGCTGGACAACAGGTGCGTGATCGCGGTTTGGATCTAAAAACTGATACCAGATTTTTCCGCAGTTTTAAACGGGGAATTGGTGCAGATATCCAGGGTTTTTTACCGGAACTTGATGGACAAAATATTACTTTTGAACAAGTAGGAAAATGGTTTTTAACCAAAGTAATTGAAGAATTAGCACCCCTAGAAGGTGGAATAGATTGCTTAGTTTTAACCGCACCAGTAGACAGCTTTGAAGCCTATCGTTACTGGTTAGGGAAAGTTTGTCAATCACTACCCGTCGAACAGGTGCGGATGTTAGACGAACCCACTGCTGCGGCTTTGGGTTATGGTTTAACAGATCAAGGAACTTTGTTAGTTGTTGACTTTGGTGGTGGAACTTTAGATTTATCTTTAGTAAGTTTAGATCAAGGAACACAAGCCAAAACCAAACCTCTAGGATTTCTCCTCAAATGGGGTGATAAAACTTTAGGTGAAAGTTCTAAACAAAAGACTAAAACAGCCCGTGTATTAGCCAAAGCAGGGCAAAACCTGGGCGGAACTGATATTGATAATTGGATAGTAGATTATTTTGCTAAAACCCAGGGATTACCAGTTAGTTCTCTGACAACCAGACTAGCGGAACGGGTAAAAATTCAGTTATCTACCCACGATAAAGCTAGTGAAGTTTATTTTAATGATCAAACTTTTGAAAGTTATGAAATGGATCTTGATCGTTACACCTTTGAAAATATTCTCAAGGAAAACGGATTTTTTGATAAACTGCATGATGTCATGATGACGCTGTTACAACAAGCGCGACGCTATGGCATAGAAATTGATGATATTAATGCAGTATTATTAGTGGGGGGAACGGTGCAATTGCCAGTAGTGCAAGCATGGATAGAACAATATTTTGAACCCGAAAAAATCCGTCGTCAACTGCCTTTTGAAGCCATCGCGCAAGGGGCGTTACAAATAACTCAAGGGATAGAAATTAAAGACTATCTTTATCATAGCTATGGTGTGCGTTATTGGGATCGCCGTAATCAACGTCATAGTTGGCATCCTATCATTAAAACCGGACAACCTTACCCCATGACTCAACCTGTAGAATTAGTTTTGGGTGCTTCTGTGGAAAATCAACCCAGCATTGAGTTAATTATTGGGGAATTGGGCGCAGAAACGGGAGGAACAGAGGTATACTTCGATGGCGACCGTTTAATTACTCGTCAGCTTGATAGTCGCGCAACTACCGTTAAACCGCTTAATGATACAGCAAGTGCAAGTAAAATTGCTAAACTGAAACCCCCAGGTTTTCCAGGAAGCGATCGCATTAAAATCTATTTTCAAGTTGATGAACAACGGTTTTTAAGAATTACTGTTGAAGATTTATTAACAAATAACACCTTGGTAGAAAATCAACTTGTGGCACAATTGAGTTAAGCGTTTCGATTCATATTAGCAAACCCAATATGATCAAGACTTGCATAGAAGTTAATTCGGGTTTGCTGAAAAATTTTGTTAGTGATAGCGTAGCATGACCTAAGCCATAGAGTCGGAGTCAGGAGTAAAACCCTGTTGTGGTCGGAGTTTCATTATCAATTGATGTCCTAATCCATTTCTTTATTAAAGATGCAATTTATTTGTTGTTGTAGAGATGTTCCATGGAAGGTCTCTACTTTTCGTCTTTAACCTAGGAGAATAATTTTTTTAGCAAAAACTATCATCAAGCTTTTAACTGTATAGATCAGAAAAAATCAGTAGTCTTACCTAAGTACAAATTTGCTTACTTAGGGACTACCCCAAAATAAAAAATCCCATCAAAGCTTGTAACTACTCACGGGTAAAAACTGTAATTCTGACCATTTACCTACAGCCCACTTTTTGAATGCAAATCCTGACTATGAATGGCTTTTACCTCTCAGAGTTAGAGGTTTTTTCTTTCCCTTTTCTCTTTCCCCTTTCTTCCTTAACCAACAAATATTGTGACCAATGGTATAGGACTTTTTCTAGCTATGGCAACTACCAACTTACTGACAACATCCTCTATAGACTGGATATTTGGCAGTAATCACACTGGAAATACTTAAAATTAAATCCAGTTTAATTACAGTTGTGTGAATATAAGAAAGTTTTTTATATTGAATGCATAGAGAGATTTCGCACCTCCTACTTTCACAATTCGGTTTTCTTCAAAATTGAGTTTGTAATCTATATATTCATACAAGATTACATAAATTAGCTATCACCATCGCTAATTTCTCAAACTTTCAAAACTCGTATTATGACACTTGAGAGGATGTTTGCAAAATCCTCGAAAGTATAAATTTGCAATTCTTACTTTATCAATTAAATTACTGAGGGCATTATCATGATCCGTTTAAAACTCAACAAAGTTACCACATTAATCGCTATCTGTGGTGTAATTGCTTCCACCGGTTCTATCTTTGCAGGTAAAGCTAATGCTACCCCTACAACAGCTAATTCTACTGCTGGTTTTACTGGGACTGTAGATCCATCCTGTGCCGTCGCAACAGCTTTCACCAGTGCTACAGCTAACGCCTACACTAAAACTGCCTATGCAGGATCTGGTGCTGGTGGTACTCTACAACTTAGTGCAAGTGATACCGCCGCATTTAACTGCAACAGTGATACAGTTGGCGTATCAGCAGTTGTAACCGCAACCCCACCTACTGCGCCAACCAACGCAACTCTTCTTGCAGGGGTGCATACTACTACACTTTCCAGTGATACTGCAAATACTGCTGCAACTGGGACTGGTACTACTACTGTAGCTCCCACAGGTTGGAAAACAGATACCCAAGGTAACATTGCCATTACAGTTCAGTCTACTTGGGACCCAACCGCTACTGGACAAGAATTGTTAGATGGGACTTATACTGCTGTTGCTGTTGTTACTGTGACACCTAACTAGTAGGAGACTTTCAAATAAAAAAATATTCCAAAATTTCTTGTGATGCAGATATCTTGCCTGCTAATAATAGAAGGACGGGCATCCTGCTCGTCCTGCAAGATTGGATTACTTTTTTTTTGAATTTCTCTAGAGACAAGAACTCCCTCTATCGCTCTTTTTATTTTTATGTAATGTAAGTTCCTCATTAATAACTCAGAATGGTATTATTGTGGAGAAAGTCTAAATCTTTCTATTACCAGATGCAAAGATTTAGACTTTTGTACGTAAAGATAATCATTTTTTTTTGCTCGATTTTACTTAACTTCAACTCATAAACTGTAAATTTTGCTCAAAATCAAAGTAACATATAGTGAAAATATCAACCAACTTTGTCAAACTCTTTTTAAACTATCAGTAGTGCTACTTCCTATAGTGAGTGACTAGAAAAAAGACAGATGAAAAAACTAATTTTAGTAGCTTTAACAATCATATCTAGTCTCAATCCTACTGAGGTATTAGCACAGTTAAGTCTAACCTGCCCTACTCAGGGTAGCTTGACATTAACCAATCCATATAATCTTGCTACTACACAACCTGCCCAGTGTAATTTTGTAGTTGATAATACTGTTTCTAATATTGATGTTACCATCACCCTATCTGAACCAACTTTAAATCAACAGGCAACTACTGGGAAAATAGATCCTGCTGGTACAAGTAGAACCGCACAATTAACCTATACGAATAACAGTAGTAGTAAGACCATTCATCAAAATTCTAGTACAACTGATACCTTTTCAGGTTCAAGTAGCACTCCTATGGCAGTAAGTATCCAAATCCAAAGACCACAGAAATTTTTTGCTGGCTTTTATACTTATGAACTCATGATCAATATCACTTCACCTTGAATTTTTACGAAGGAGTAAATAATGCTGAAATTAAAATTTATAAAAAAAAGTATTTTTGCGATGACGAGTATTGGGTTTTGTGGATTATTACTATTCCATAAACCAGCAAATGCTCAAGTAAATGTATCTCCCCTAGTTATCTCTACACAAACAAAACAAGGAACAGCTACAGGCTTTATTACCCTAATGAATGCAGGAAATGAAGCAGTAAAAATGAATTTATATGCTTTACCATTTACGTATAATTTAAATGGTTTCCAAGTTTTAGAATCTAGCCCCAATGATTTATCACCCTATCTCATTTTTTCTCCTTCAGAAGTAGTTTTAGAGCCAAAACAAACCCGTAGAGTCAGATTGTTAGCTCGTCTCTTGCCCAGTATGAAATCAGGGGAATATCGAGCCGTCATTTTTTCTGAACCTTTTAAGCCAAAAAATACAAGTGGTTTGACTGTAAATACTCGACTGGGAACAGTGGTTTATGTTCGTCATGGTGAAATTCGAGAAAGTTTAATCCCCAAGGAAACTAACTATGATATCAAAAACAAAAAACTCTATTTGTTAGTTAAAAATGAAGGAAATGTTACTATTCGTTCTCAAGGTAGATGGGAATTAAAACAAGCCGGAAAACCAGGGTTTCAAGGGGAAATTTCTAAGATTACCATTATTGCAGAAGGAACAAGAAATGTTCCCATCACTATTAAAAAAGACCAAACAAAAGAGTTAATACCAGCGGGGAATTATCAGCTTACAGGAGAATTGTCTTGGGGAGATCCCCTGAATCCGACAAAAGTACCTTTTAGTTTACCAGTTACTATTCCATAAAGATGAAACTCGTACCTGTCAAATATGCAGGGCTTAAATTTGTAGGCTTAATTGTAGCAAACTCTAGCATTATCGGTGGGATGATGTCAATTTTTCTCATATATCCACCCGTGAATGCTCAGGAGTTTAGAAATGTATATTTAACTGACAATTCTACTGTTTTAGAACCTAATCAAGCTCCTGCTGCTAGTAAAACACCATTATCAGGAAAATTTACGATTCTCCCGCTGGGAATTAATGTCGGTGGGAATAATGTAATTCCTTCCGTCACAGTTAAGGGTTTAGAGAATGGCAAAGAAGCCATTGATTTTAATCACTGGCTAGTTCCTTTTGCTGATGTCATTAAAGCCTTAAAATTCAACGTCACCAAAAAAGATGATGGTCAATTAGAATTACGTTCTGTTGGTTTAATCATAAAATTTGATTCAAATATACTGATTAATGACCCTGATATCGGTCAAGCTATTTCTGTAGAACAAATTAGAAATATTTTAAAAATTCCTGCTGAATTTAGTATAGCAGAATATGCTCTTGTTTTAACTCCATCTTGGTTAACAAAAAGTCTTAATGATAGACGATACCAGGAAAAAGAACAACCAGTAATCTTGGCAGGATTACCTCAAATCAATCCTCCTTTTTTGAGCTTGACTGGTATTTCTCAACGAACAAATTTGAGTCAAACTCAGGGAACAAATTTTAGTAATAATAATTTAAATTACAACTCAGAATTTAAAACATTAGGAAGTTTTGTTGGGGGAAGCTTATTTTCAAGAATTCAACAACTTAATAGTAATGTAGGCAGCAACTGGCAAATAAACGAACTGCAATATTTTCATCCTAGTCCTTATACAGACTATATTATCGGCACTCAAGCACCTTTTTGGGGACGATTTGATCGCAATCAAAGTGAGTATTTTGGTGCTACAATAATTCAACGCTTAGGCTACACTCCTGCAAATAATCCTAGTTTTTCCTATGGAGGTGTTAATCCTCTAGAAAAACTTAATACTAATCAAGTTCTGCGAACCATAGCCGGAAAAGCTGCCCCTGGAACTTTAGTACAATTAGTTACTCAAAATGGTAATGTGATAGTTGGGGAACAACTTGTAGATAATTCAGCAAAATACCGCTTTGAAAATGTGGTGACAGCTAGTAATTCTTTTACAGGTAATGCAGAAAGTCAGAATTATAAACTTCTGCTTTATCCAGGAGGAAATTTGAGTGGTAAACCAGAAGAAATTCCTCTAAATTATCGCAATTTACAAGGTCAAATCAATAAAGGAAAATCAGCTTTCGTTATCAGCGCAGGGACACAAAGAAATCCCACAAATCAAAGTTTTTTCGGGAATCTTGGTGATTTTCAAGGTGGAGCTACTTATTATTTTGGACTTACTGATGAAATTACTTTAGGTACTGGGGTAGTTTATGATGGTTCGACTAAACCATACAGCGAAATATTGTATCAACCAGTGAATTCTCCTCTAACTTTTAAAGTTGGGGCATTAACTGGTAATCAAATTAGTTTTAACGCAGATATTAGCTACAGAACCAATAATTTTAGCTTAGGTTTTGGCGGTGATGAAAAATCTTATAATTCAAATTTATATTGGGCTTTAAGCCGAAAAATTAGTTTATTTTCTAACTGGTATTCTGGTGGGACAAATAATCGCTTAGAAACAGGTTTTAACTTAAACTTACAACCAGTTTTTCTGAGTTTGAGTTATGATTATAAAAATAATATCAATGGTGCGTTAAATGCTCGTTTCGATCCTTTTCTGATCGGCATTCGTAAATATAACCAAAATATTTCTTCTGAATTAATCTATAATCTTTCTGGCAATCGGCTTTTTAGCTCTACAGGCAATGCAATTCGCCTAAAATATGATACTGATGATAAAAACTATTTAGGCAGCCTGAATTTGATTTATCGAACTCCTTGGAAGAACAAAGATGGTCGGAGTTTATTAGACTTAGAATTTGGTTATGGTAGTGGTTCTCAAGGGAATGGGATAATCACATCTGCTTCTACAACTCTAGTTCCTGGTTTAGGATTAAGATTAACTTATAGTGAAGTCAGTTTAAGTAATAATAATTCTTCTTTAAGTCTCAATTTATTTACCAGTTTGTTATTACAACCTAGTATGAATTTCAGCAGTGACGAGACAAAATTAGAAAAATTACGCACTCAAGGGGGAATCTTTCTCCAACCCTTTCTGGATAAAAATAATAATGGTCGTCATGATCATGGAGAAGATTTTTATACTGAAGATATAGAATCACTATTCTTAATTAATAATCAACCTCTGAATAGATTAGGTGTCTCTCGTCCAAAAATTGTTACCAAAGGGGCATTATTTGAAGTTCCACCAGGTAATTATCGTTTAGATATAGATCCAGCGGGTTTTCCTCTTGGTTGGAAAGCTATCCAACCAGCCTATGCAGTTAAAGTTTCTCCTGGAACTTATACGACTGTTTCAATACCTCTGATTCCATCGTATGTTGTGACAGGAAGAGTGATAGATAAAGAAGGAAAACCGATAACAGGAGTTAGTGTAGAATTTGTTTCTCGTAGTCATCCAGAAAAACGAGTTACTTCAGTAACTAACAGCGCTGGAATTTACTATTTAGAAGATTTAAATATAGATATATATAATGTATTTATTGATAGCAAACTAGCCCAACCAAATACCTTAGAAATTAATACAAATTCCCAGACCTTCTTAGAATTAAATTTACAGCCATAACATCAAAATGAGGTGCAGAATCTTAGCTTATAAAGGATAAAGGTTCAGAAAAAATTTTGGCTCTCCTAGACTAGTTATAGAAAAATAATACTTGATATCAGGTTAAATCCTTACGTCATAGAGGATTCAAGAATTAGAAAGCATATTTTTATTAAATCTTTGATTCTATTTTAGCGAAACCTAGTTATATCAGGTGTTTTAGGTATTTTTTAGTATTAATTTATCAAACGAAGTCTAGGAGAGCCAAAATCTTTACCCTTTATCCAACTCTGAGAAGATATAGCGTTTTCTAATCTAACGAGGCACAAAATTATCTGCGTTCATTTGCGTTTATCTGCGTTCAATTCTTACTGCTTGTACCTCACTTGAATGGTAATTGCTATATCTATTATCTCCCTAATAATTGCTGCGGTTTTTTAGTATCTATGGGGATAGGTTTGAAAGGCTTGAATGTTCCTATTTTTAGCCTTGTGCTTGGTTTATTATTAATTTTTTTCTGCTTATTTTTACAGTTGAAATAACATTGCTAAACTTGCCTATTTCTGAATCACCACAGTTGTTCCTACCTCAGCCCAATTAAATACCCATTTAGCATGATCAGGGGCAAGATTCACACAGCCATGACTTACAGGTGTACCAAATCGTTTATGCCAATATGCTCCATGAATAGCATATCCGCCTTGATAATACATAGTGTGAGGAACATTGGCAACATCATATCCCGTACCCCTCATCCTGGTTTTTTTCAACTTAGTTTGAATCTTAAAAGTACCAACAAGAGTAGGTGTAGATTTTTTTCCCGAAGAGATAGTAATAGCATAAACAGGTTTATTTCCTTCCCAAGCAATTAGATTTTGCTTGGAGAGATCAATTTGAATCCAACGTTGATCGGACTTTTTTAGTGTTTGAATAGCTGTGGCAATTTTTTGCGGTGGGGAATTTGCCCAGACTTCACCAGCAATAGGATTAAGCATAGTAGCAGAAGCTACTGTACCCGCCAGTAACATTTTTAAGGGATGTACCCAGTGAGAATAAATTAGGCTTTTCATGGTAAATACACTGATTGGTGATTGGTAATTGAGAAGAAAATTTCTGATTCGACCTATTCCCCCTTACCTAAATACTAATGTAACCTCTGCATGAGAGTTTTTGCTTGCCCTGTGATTGCTGGCCAATTTTCCTCTAACACTGATTTTTGGGGGAATAATTCCCCACTTAACCCCACAGCTACTGCACCAACTTGTAAAAAATCTTGAGCATTTTCCAGTGTCACCCCACCAGTAGGTATTAAGGGAATATGCCCAAGGGGTGCTTGTAAACTTTTGATATAGCTAGTTCCTCCCACTGCTTGCACAGGAAACACCTTGACGCAAGTTGCACCATAATTCCAAGCGGTAATAATTTCTGTGGGTGTCAATGCACCGGGAATCATCGGGATATTTTTGGTGACTGCGGCTTTAATCATTTCTGAGTCAGTGTGGGGACTGAAGAGAAATTGCGCCCCACAAGCGATCGCATCTTGTAACTGTTGGACATTAAATAACGTTCCCGTACCAATCATACAGTTAGGTAATTGGGCGCGGAGTTGGGAAATTAATTCGGGTGCGCGATCGCTATTCCAGGTAATTTCTATTAACTGCATCCCCCCAGATGCTACAGCTATTGCCATTTGTTCACCCCATACCATCTTCGGGGCGCGAATAACAGCGATCGCTCGCTGTATTTTTAACTGTGATAACCAAACTTGATTAGGCATTAGCAGTAAGTAAAAGTCTCGTAAATGGTAGGATGACTAAAGATAAATATGTTTAATTAACAATGAATCGAATTTTTTGGATTACTGCTTTAATTGCTTTTATTAACTCCCTAAGTTTTACAATTTTAATTCCCATTATTTATCTTTATGGTAAACAATTTGGTTTAAACGATTTTCAAACCAGTTTATTATTTTCCACCTACTCTATCGCTCAGTTTTTCGCCACTCCAGTTATTGGTAAACTCTCCGATAGATTTGGGCGGAAACCATTATTAATCATCAGTTTAGCGGGAACAGTAATTGCTAATACTCTAGCGGGAACTGCCACAACCGCAACTTTACTATTTCTAGCCAGATTTTTAGATGGTATCACAGGTGGAAACGCTTCCGTTGCCCAAGCTGTTATTTCTGATGTCACCGATCAAAAAAATCGCGCCCAGGGATTTGGGATTTATGGTGCAGCAATGGGATTAGGCTTTATCCTCGGTCCAGCAATTAGTTTAGTAGCCCAACAAGTATCCTTGGGAACAGCATTTTTAGTTTCCGGTGTAGTTGCCTTGATAGCGATGTTAATGACAATTTTCTTATTACCAGAAACTCTTCAAAACAAATCTGCTAAATCTACGAATATCTTTGATTTAGGGTTAGATAATTTAATTAAAGGGTTTGCCATGCCAGGAATTGGCATTTTACTATTAATTAACTTTTGTACAGGGACAACATTTACCATGTTTACCTATGCTTTTCAACCCTATTTTATTAAGGTTTTAGATCAGAATAATAAATCTTTAACCCTTTTGTTTCTAGCTTTTGGGACATTAGCGGTAATTATGCAAACTTGGGGAGTATCTGTTCTCCGTCGTAAATTTAATGTTGTCAAAATCTTATTTTTAGGTTTATTTGTTCGCAGTTTATCATTTGTGTTAATGCCTGTTTATCCTAGTATTACCTATTTTGTCATAGTTAGTTTATTATTTGCTCTATTTAATGCTTTAGTCCAACCCATGATTAGTACATTAATTTCCCTGAATGCTCAACCACAAGATCAGGGAACTGCATTAGGATTAAACGCATCTTATTTAAGTATTTCTAATGGGATTGGTCCGGTGATTGCTGGCATGATAGTTCAACAATCCCAACCTATCACCTATGGCTATCCTTTATATCTAGCAGGAGTTTTGACATTTTTGGTTTTAGCCTTAGCCATAGCTACGCGCAAAAAATATAGCCCTGGTATTTAATGGGTGAATTTACAGCAATTTCATTAATCAAATGCACCATTTGATGGAAATTTTTCATAAACTTAACTAAATTTAAAATTTATCCATATTTTTGCAGACAATTATGGAATAGAGCTTTTCACCCCTTTTATTAAAAAAAATATCATTTACCGCAACTTGTCAATAATGCTACTTTCGTGTAATATAATTGATGGGTTGTAAAAATATTTTTTGCAAAAATTTTCCCAATCATCAATTCAACATTCAGACAATAACTACATCAGGCGAAAATATGTTGTTTTTTTTCAATTTGATTGATTATTTATTAGGCGCAGTAGCTATAACATCAGTTATTATTATTTTTGTTGATTCTAGTAATCAACAATATGTAACTGCTGCTGCTGTTGCTTTAACTGTTGCCATTGGGTTGTTTCTTTTTAATAGACAATCGGTAAATAATGCTAAAAAAGAAACACAAAGAATTGAACTTTCCAAAAAAGCTGAACTCTATACCTCTTTATTAAGTAATGGTACTACATTGGACTATAATACAATTTTGCCAGCACGAGCTAAAGCTTTAGAATATTGTCAAGAGTTGATTAACGATTATAAAAGTTCTAGGAATCTGGCTAGAAATCTTTATTATGTTCTGCAAATTTCTACCGTTATCTTTTCAGGTATCACACCGATTTTAGTGCTTGTGGATAAATTGGAAGCAGGACAAGCCTGGTTAAAATGGCTGCCTGTAATTTGTCCAGCTATTGCTTCCATTGTTGCTAGTATAGTGACATCCTTTCCTTTTCAAAAAAACTCGATGGCTGCTAACACAGTTGTTGAATTGTTAGAAGCGGAACAAGAAAAGTTTATTTTGGGAATTAGCCCTGCCTATCGTTGTTATGATATTCCAGAGGAAGCTAAACAGCAACAGAAAGTAAGTCAGGCAATAGAACAATTTATTAACCAAGTAAATAATATTCACCTGCAACAAGTCCAACAAAATACAGATTCAGATCAGGAAAACAAAGAAAAACAAGAGTCACCAAAACCTGAAGAGTCAACTACAGAACAAAAAGTAACCCCATAGTTTTGGCATAATCTCAACTTTTGGGAGTAGGGACTAACTGGGCGTAGTCCCTGCGCCTCGACGAAAGTTCCAAATGATAAAAATGTCAGGGATAACTGACATTACGGTTTATCGCAAAAAAATAGTTAGAATAGATTAGAGACTCTCTTTTGGAGAGTTAACCTACCAGTGATTTGATTAACTGCAACTTTGTATGAATTTAAATAGCCAGTCTGCCAATTCTTCCGATACATATTCCCAACGTTTGGCAGACATTGTGGGAACAGTGATCGCGCTTATCACCCTCACTTTACCGGTATTTATCATTGCCCACTATTCTTCACCCAATGTTGAAAACAATCAGCCATCCTTAACCTATAACCTATACATTCATGGAGATTAAGTGTAAAAATCATACGCATAATCATTGACAATACTGACTCCTGGCAAGTAACAAAATTTAACAAAGTTTAAATAATTTTGATAGTCAAAGCCCAAAAAGATTTGACTCCATAGCAAAAAGCAATAACCAGGGGTATGGGGTTTTCATGAGAAAGCCCTTTTCTTTTTTTTTGACTATGATTTAGGTGACAATTCACCAGCAGTTGACAAGGAATCTTGGAGAAGAGATCCACAATGCCCTAAAATCTTACACTGGGAGCGAAAATGTTTGCTGCCGCTTATTCACTTTTAGTAGAGGAGTTTTGTTGTGGATTTATCTCTGATTCCTGCCCAACCTAAACCGGGTGTGATTAATGTCCTAATCGAAATTGCTGGTGGGAGTAAAAATAAATACGAATATGATAAGGATTTACAAGCATTTGCGCTAGATCGTGTCCTCTATTCTTCCGTCAAGTATCCTTATGACTATGGTTTTATCCCTAATACCTTAGCTGATGATGGCGATCCATTAGATGGTATGGTAATAATGGATGAACCAACCTTTCCCGGTTGCGTTATTGCGGCTAGACCAGTTGGTTATTTGGAAATGATTGATGGTGGAGATCGGGATGAAAAAATTCTTTGTGTTCCCGATAAAGATCCACGCTATGCTCATGTAAAGTCCCTCAAAGACATATCCCCACACCGATTAGAGGAAATTGCCGAATTTTTCCGCAGTTATAAAAATTTGGAAAAAAAGGTGACAAACATTCTTGGTTGGCAGGATGTGGATCAGGTAGCCCCTTTAGTAGAAAAATTCATCCAAGCGGCTAAAGCTAAAGCATAATAGATCATGGGTAGTGGTAATATCAATTACTCATTACCCACTAAATCAATAATTGTGGAACAATCAGTAACAAACTACTGATCTAATTCTCAAAACTCTCGCTGGTTGCGAAAAAAAATTTAAAACAAAATGCAGCGCACTCTCTTATTGGCAAAAATTCATAACTGTACGCTCACAGCGGCAAACATCAATTATGTGGGTAGTATCAGCATTGACGAGATTCTCTTGAAACAAGCTGGTATAGTTCCTTATGAGCAAGTACAAGTAGTGAACATTGCCAATGGTGAGCGTTTCATTACTTATGCCATACCTGCTCTAGCTAATTCAGGAGCTATTGAATTGAATGGAGCAGCAGCACGGTTAGGCATAATTGGCGATCGCTTGATTATAATGACTTACGGGCAGTTTACTATAGAAGAGTTAAAATGTTACTCTCCTACCGTTGTAATTGTGGATGAAAAAAACCAGTTGTTAGAAGTCCGACACTATGATGATCTGCTTAGTAAGCTCTAATTTTCAAGAAAATGTCAAATTTTGAGTTGTCCGATTCTCAAATCTACGTTTCTGAACAACTAAGTCCCATCCTTGCTAATCAATCTGAGCCATTTCAGGTGCGATTCTGGGGTGTACGTGGTTTAATTCCTACTCCTAGCGCCCATAACACCCGCTATGGTGGTAATACTGCCTGTGTGGAGATGGATGTGGCTGGAAACCGCTTAATTTTTGATGGAGGGACGGGGTTACGCATTCTCGGTGGCAATTGGCAAGAATTAGAAAAATCTCTAGAAGCTCATTTATTTTTCACTAATTCCCAATCCAATCGCATCCAGGGCTTTCCTTTTTTCGCACCAGCTTTTATTGCAGGCAATTGTTTTCATATTTATGGAACAGCGGCTTCCAATGGGGCATCAATTAAGCAATGTCTGTGTGATCAAATGCTCCAGCCTCATTTTCCGTATCCCTTACAAGTGATGCGGTCAACATTAGAATTTTATAATCTGACTCCAGGAAAGTTAGTTGAGTTAAATGATATCAAGATTACAACCGGATTAATTAATAAAAATCAGCGTTCCATTGGCTATCGTGTCAGTTGGGGGAAGTACAACGTAGCCTATGCTACGGAGTTGCATAAAATTGTTGATTTAGAAGATCAAACACAGATTCTGCAAATTATTCAAGATGCGGATTTATGGATTACTAATGCCATTTATACTCCGCCAACAGGTCATAAACATGAAACCACTGAATCATTTTGGCAACCAGTCATAGATATGGCTCAAAAAGCGGGAGTAAAACGCTTAGTCATCTCCCATCATCATCCCGATGATCATGATGATTTTCTTGACTCTGTTCAAACGGAAATTCAGTCAGTATTCCCTAAAGCATTACTAGCTCGTGAAGGACTGGTTTTAAATATTAATTGATTAAGTTGCTCAAAAATCAAATAAAGTTCTATATCAACCTGCTCAATTTAATTGAGTAGAAAATTAATTTGTTTAAGTTTAGCAGCTACTATGCCACTGCTAATTAACTCCGCTGCTTTGTCTATACCAGCTTGCATATCTGGACATATCCCACTGCGCCAGAGGTAAAAACCACCATTCCAAAGGGCTGTTTGCATCATTTCGCTGGCTTTTCCCGTCAAAACCCCTTGCATATCCTTGATGAGTTCTTCTGTAGTCGTCAGAGGGACGTTTTTAGTTGTAAAACCATATTCACGAGGTGCAAGTTGTAGCCGTGCTAGTTCTTGTGGACTTGATGAAGATAAGCCGATAATGGCTGTGCGGTCGCGGGGTAAATCACAACTACCTTCCAAACCCTTGACAAAGGTATATTTAGTCACGCCACGCAACCCCAACGCTACCTGAAACATTCCTTCTGTAGGAGGATGAACAAAACCGGCAATAATGTGAGCATTACCAGCGTAGGGACACCAAATTAATTCCATTGTCGCTAATGGTGGACGTTTTCCCAATTGTTCACGGTACTCCCACAAAATTTGATTTAAAGGAAAATGCTGGGGTGTATAAATAAAACCAATTCCTGTTTCCTCAAAAACCTCCTGGATTTGTTCCAGTGGTAAACCAGTCCAATCTATGCCTAAACCTTGCCAAATCTCGATTAAAGGTAAACCATATTTGGTGGGTAAGCGATTTCCCCCGTGCATAATTACAGGTTGTCCCGCAGCAGCCAATAATAAAGCCGTAATCACATTAATGGGTGCGGTGCGAGTTCTGCCATCATAGGGTATACCTAAAACGATCACAGGTTGTGGGATTGGTGGCAATTTGGGACCGAGTTCATAGTAAGCATCTAACATCCCTGCTAACTCTTCCCCAGTGGGACGTTTAATGCGGTGAGCAATTAAAAATGCGCCAATTTGGGCAGGTGTCGCTTCAGCCAATAACATCATTTTTGTCGCAGTAGCCGCTTCAGCGCGAGTTAAATTTTCTGATGTATGACTTCCGCTACCTACTTTTTGGATAAATTCTCTAAATTTATTAGTCATTCCTGGTTATTGAGAATAGGAGTATTTATTGGCTGTACAGAATGCCATTTACCAAATATTAACGCGGCAATGGCAATAAATCCTTTTCCTACACTCATTCCTTCGGCAAAAAATCTTAAAATAATATTTTATGTAATATTTTCTAATTGGAGACATATCATTTTTTTGTCAGAATCAGGATATCCAGGATTTAAGGATATACAGGATGTTGGTTTGCGTTAAGGTTTTTTAGATGTAAAGATTTTTGTGATGTACTAGAAACTTTTTTAGCATTGTATGGTAACATCAAATTAAATGCAAATTTAGCGTAAATTAGTTATTATGATTAATTTAAGTCGAGATATTCAGTCACTTTCAACTTTTAAACGCAATACTAATGAACTGATTAACCAGATGAAAGAAACTGGAAACCCTATGGTTTTAACAGTTAATGGTAAAGCAGAATTAGTAGTACAAGATGCTGCTGCTTATCAAAAATTACTCGATACTTTGGAAAAGTTAGAAACTCTCATTGGTATCAAAAAAGGATTAGAAGATATAGCAACAGGTAATACACAATCTCTAAATAATTTTATTGAAGAAATGCAGCAAAAATATGGAATTTCAGGTTAAATTAACTGGTAATGCCAAACTAGAAATAGAAGCTGTATATCTTTGGCTAAAAGAATATAATTCTGATTATGCAGATCAATGGTTTAGGGATTTAATGAATACTATTGCTACTTTGCAAGATAAACCTAAACGGTGTGCTTTTGCTAGAGAAAATGATGATTGTCCTCAAGAAATAAGACAATTTTTATATGGGAAAGGAAGAAATAAATATCGTGTAATTTTTACCATTGAAGAGGATATTGTTTATATTCTTTATGTCCGTCATAGCGCACAATCTTCAATAATATTCAATCCTCTTGATTTTGAGGAATAGTGTAGATAATGCACGACAGCTTAACACACCCTAGAATCTAATTTGTCTGATAGCGAAGCGTGGCGTAGCCATATCAGGATATCCAGGATTTGAGGATTTACAGGATTTTGATTTTATTTGTGGTGTACTAATATTTTAATTTGTCTGATAGCGAAGCGTGGCGCAAGCCATATCAGGATGTCCAGGATTATAGGATTTTCAGGATGTTTTTTGGTGATCGTGTGTAGGTATTTTGGGATTTTCAAGATGTTTTTTGATGATTGTCTTTAAATAATTATAAAAAATCTAAAAATTACCATCCTGTACATCCTTTAATCCTGGTTATCCTGATTCGGACAAATACAACTTTCATCACCAACAAACAATCTAAAAATTACCATCCTGTAAATCCTTTAATCCTGGATATCCTGATTCTGACAAATACAACTTTTATCACCAACAAACAATCTAAGAATTACCATCCTGTTCATCCTTTAATCCTGGTTATCCTGATTCTGACTTAATAATTTGCTGTAACCCTTAAATGTTACAGTTTACAAGTCTCGACGCGAGAGAAGAGAGCATTCTACATACCAAGACTCTTCTTCAATATACTCCCCCATTTGCCACCGCATCTCCCCTGGAAGGTGTCCTTCTGGTGCTTTTATATCAAAATTAATATCTTCATAGTCCAACTCTATACCTCCTTTTCTCCATCCTATCTTGTCTATGAACTTATCGAAAATTTTCTTATCATATTCTCTCGTTCCCCCTAAACTTTGATAAATCTTTTTCTGTACAGAGAACCCAAATTTACCATCACTATATTTTACCCACAATTGGTCAATAGTACAGAGATCCTCACAGGGAAAATTATCAATATCTTCTACTCTTAACCAATATTCTTCTTCCCGTTTTGCAACTTCTAACATTACCTGTGCTGTTTCCTCATCCGCATCTTTCCAATTCCCAGCTTTGAGTAAGTCCCGCAGTTTACTATAATCCATCCCTACGGCTGATTTTAATTCTACCTTATTACCATTATTCCTACTACTTAAACCAGGAAATAAACCCACCCATTCCTGCATACTTTGGGGACGGTTTTTAGGTTCTAATTCTAAACCTTTAATAATCGCTTGATTTAACCTATCACTAATCCTTGAATTAATCCTTTTTGGTTCTATTAACTCATTATTTAACATCTTCCTTGCTAAAGAAGGTCTGGGAGTATCTCCAGTCACCAAATAAAATAAAGAAGCAGCTAAAGTATAAACATCAATACTTGCTGATTTTTCCGTTTCTAGCATTTGTTCCCAAGGTGCAAAAGCTAGATTAGCAGCTTGGTTAATGCTTTGACTATTGACATTTCCCGCTAAACCAAAATCTATTAAAATTACAGTATTGCTATGTTCTCTTAAAATCATATTACCAGGATGTGCGTCCCGGTGAATAATGCCATTTTGATGACAGAGAGATAAAGCATCAGCAATTTGTTTAATATAATCAATAGCAATTTTTTCCGATAAAATGCCCTTATCTTGGATTAAATGATATAAATTTTCACCCTTGACAAAATCCATGACTAAACATGGTAAATTATCCTCTTCAAAAAAGTCTATAATTCTGACAATGTTGGGATGATAATTTTGAGAAATTTTGGCTAATGTTCTTCCTTCCTTGCGAAAACCTTCCACATATTTAGGATAATTAGCATCTCTACACAACCGACTATTAGGAGTTTTAATAACAACAGGAAAATTCAATTCTTGATGTCTAGCTTTATAAGTAATTCCAAAACCTCCTTCTCCAATTACTTTTTCTATAATATATTGGGGACGTTGTTTTAATGCTTTTCTTGGTTGCAGCATAGACAGAGAGATGATTGAGTATATCCGTGATTATAACATTTCCTAGTTTAATCAAGTACAAAATTAGCATTTATTATCTGTGTTCATCTGCGTTTATCTGCGTTCAATTAATTATCCTGAAAATCCTTTAATCCTGAAAATCCTGATTCAGACAATTCAAATTCCCAACTTCTTGTAAAAATATTGTCATTTATTTTATCCTATATAAAGCATCTCAAAAACAAGTTCCATGCCCAAACGCCTCCTAGTTGTTGAATCACCCGGAAAAGTCAAAAAACTGAGTCAAATTCTCGGTGCAGATTGGATTGTCCGCGCTAGTTGTGGACATATCCGCGAACTTAGTAACGAGGGTGATGATTCACTGGGATTTACAATGGAGGGTAATACTGTTCGCTGCAATTATATCCCCCGTGACCAACGCGCAAAAGAAACGATTCAACAGTTAAAAGCCGCTGTTAGGCAAGTTGATGAAGTTGTTTTAGCTACAGACCCAGACAGAGAGGGAGAAACTATTGCTTGGCATCTTAAAGAAACGTTAGGATTAAGAGACCCCAAACGAGTAGTTTATACAGAGATTACACCATCAGCGGTACGAAATGCGATCGCCCACCCCCGAAAACTTGACACTAATCTCATCGGTGCCGGATTATGTCGAGATTGCCTTGATAAGTTGGTAGGTTATAAAGGTAGTCCCTTAGTTTGGGCATTAAATAACGGGGCAAAAAGTGTAGGTAGAGTTCAAAGTGCCACATTGCATCTAATATGTCAGAGAGAAAGAGAAATTCTGGCTTTTGTCCCCCAAGATTATTGGAGTGTGTGGGTAGATTATCAAGAAGGATTTAGGGCTTTTTACAAAGGTACGGCAAATACTGACAAAGAAACATCAGAACCAGAAACAGAAACTCACGATGATGCAGCTAGTAACAACCCAGAAAAACCCGAATCTAAGCGCGTTCTTTCGGAAGCAGAAGCAAACAGATTAGTTGAAGAAGCAAAACGTCATCCTCATCAAATTATTCACCTAGAAGGGAAACTCGTTTATCGTCAACCCCCTCCACCATTTACCACTTCTACCCTCCAACAAGCTGCCGGTTCAAAGTTGAAATTTTCCCCTGATAAAACCATGCAGGTGGCACAAAAACTATATGAGGCAGGATTAATTACATATATGCGAACTGATTCAGTGATGTTAAGTCCTGAATTTTGTGCTAGTGCGCGTCAATGGTTGGAACAAAATGACCCCCAGAATGTCCCCCAGCAAGTAGCCAAGCAGCGCAGTAGTAAAACGGCTCAGGAAGCACACGAAGCCATTCGTCCTACAGATGTGTTTCGTCCTTCCGTGCAATTGCGGGCAGAATTACCTGAAGATGAGTTTAACCTATATGTGATGATTTGGAAAAGAGCGATCGCTTCCCAATGTCGTCCTGCACAACTTCGCAAAACTCTGGTAATTACGAAATCAGGTAATATCTTATGGCAAGCTAGAGGGCAGGTAATTGAATTTTACGGTTATGCAAAATATTGGCTGAATCTGAGCAAAGATGCCGTTTTACCTTTATTGCAACAGGGACAAATACTAACTTTAGAAAAAGCCGGACATGACCAGAAACAAACCCAACCACCGCCCAGATATAGTGAGCCAAAACTTGTACAATTAATGGAACGTAAAGGAATTGGTCGTCCTAGTACCTATGCTCCGACAATTGCCACTTTAAAGAAACGCAATTATGTAGAATTAAAAAAAGACAATCTTCAACCTACAGCTTTGGGTTTAGAAGTAGATGAATTTTTACAAAAGGCTTTACCAGATTTATTAGAAGCGGAATTTACTGCGAAAATGGAGGACGCGCTAGATGCAATTTCCGAAGGAAAAAACTCTTGGCAACATTACCTAACTAATTGGAATCAAACTTATTTTGTTCCGGCACTTTCTAAAGCTAAAACGGTGGTAGCTAATTCATCAACTACAGGTAAAAATAATAATTTTCTTGAAAGAAAATATGAAACATCTAAAACTCGTTGTCCTGAATGTAAGGAGTGTTTAGCCAAAATTCCCAGCAGTAAAGTTAAAAAGAAATACTTTCTTAAATGTGTAAGTGGCTGTGAAAACATTGTCCTATTTTGGAGTGATTTTAATAAAAAGTGGGAAGCACCGAAAACTAAAACATCTTCAGATGAAAACGCTCCCAAACCTGCAAAAAAAATCACTGCATACCCTTGTCCAGTATGTCAGAAACCTTTAGAAGAATACAGTTATATTAAAGACGGACAAAACAAAACTATGCTGCGGTGTTCCGGTCAAGAATCATGGAAAGATAAGAAACATAAAGACGTAGCTTATTTTCATACAGCAAAAGGGTGGTGGAGTCCTAAATTTGGGAATTTAAATAATATCGTATCCGGACAAACATGAATCAACCCATTAGCCATAGCAATCCTAAACAAAATATAAACACCTCCTTATTCTCTTCCTCTGCGCCCTCTGCGCCTCTGCGGTTAGTTTAAAAAACGGCATATCTGCGAAAATTAAATATGCTTTATTTTGAACTTTGAATTGCCGGAATATTATCCTTAACAAGTTGCCAAAAATGCTGAATTGGGGGAATCTGAAGACGATCTTGAGTAGTTACCATAACTACCCGACGAGTCAGACTAGAATCATCAGATATACCACTATTAGCTAGAGAACGAACTGCAAGAGTAGGATCATATCTAGCTTCTATTAATGCTGACTGGGGAAGTAAAGCAATGAGTTGTCCTTGACGAACTACTCCCCGAAAAGCATCTAAAGTATTTACTTCCAAAGCTGCGTAAAGTTTGACTTGCATCTGTTCAAATCTATCTTGAATCAGACGCTGCATCCCATAACCATCTTTAAATACTACTTGGGGATAACGAATTAACTCTAACCAAGGAATAGACTCATATTCAGCCAAGGGGTGATTTGCTGCGGTTAAGACTTCTATGGGTTCTTCGTATAGCATTTCTACAGCCATTTCCTTACCCGTGATTAAAAAGCGATTGTGCATGACAATTGCTAAGTCTACTAAACCATCTTTAAGGACCTTAAGAGAGCGATCGCTTCCTAATGATGTTACCCTTAATTGTACATGAGGATAATCATGACAAAACTTTTGTAACACTGGTGGTAAGTAAGAAGCGCAGACAGAATGAATTGCGGCAATACATAGTTCTGGCTGCTTTCCCGTAACTAAATCCGTTAATTCTTGTGTAGCGGATTCCCATTCTTGGCAAATTTTGCGGACACGGGGAAGTAAACATTCACCCCCTAAAGTCAATTTGGCATGGCTACTGCGATGAAACAGTTCTACCCCTAAATCTGCTTCTAGTGCCTGAATTTGTCTACTAATAGTTGATTGAGTCACACCACATTGTTTTGCAGCTTGTTGAAAACTGCCAGTTTGAGTGATCGCCAAAAAGGCTTGCAACTGCTCTAGACGCATTTTGATCTAGCCTGATGATAAATTTAGAACTTTAATTAATTTAACGGTTTCTCTGTATAATTTTAATTTAATTTAATTTCTTATCCAGATATTTAATTTACATCATCACATTAGCATAAATACTTGTTAACACTGATAATAAAAACCGAAGCAGTAAAACGCAACTTAAATCCTATGAATTAATAATTTTGCACTTAAAACAGTTTTTATGTACTTAGACATACTATTGATTCCTCTTTGCGCCTCTGCGCCTCTGCGTGAGACAAAAAAAATGGAAATTACCGATTATATCGTTCAAAGACCTAACCCTGTTATCCCAAAAAACCGAGAATTCAGCCCAATTCAGCCCGAAAAAGCTCCACCGACTCCTCTAGAAACAAATCCACCTACCCTGCAACCTGGGGAAATATCACCACAGATTCCCGGTACAATTCGCGTAGAAGGCTTTGAATTTGTGGGAAATACTGCATTTAGCGATCGCCAACTTGCAGAAGTCACCAAGCCCTTTACAGCCAGGGAAATCACCTTTGCGGAACTCATCGCAGTAGAGACAGCAGTAACGCAAAAATATGTAGAAGCTGGATATATTAATTCTGGTGCAGTGATTTCCGCAAACCAAACCTTTCCTAGAAGCGGAGGAGTGGTAAAAATTCAGATTATTGAAGGGGAATTAACAGAAATTCAGATCATTGGTAATCATCGCCTCAATGCTAATTATGTGCGATCGCGTTTAGAAATTGCCACCAAAAAACCCCTCAACCGCAACAAATTATTAGAAGCCTTACAAATACTACAACTAAACCCCCTCATTGCAAATATTTCCGCCGAACTCCAAGCAGGAAGCCGTCCCCAACAAAGCCGCTTACAAGTGCGAGTCAAAGAAGCAGATACAGTTAGTGGTGAAATATTTACTGATAACAATCGTTCTCCCAGCGTGGGTAGTCTCCGCAGGGGGATTAAAATTAATCAAAGCAATTTACTGGGTTGGGGTGATGGATTAGAGTTATCTTATGCCAACAGTGATGGAAGTAATGCCTTTGATGCTAATTATACTTTACCCATCAATGCCCACAACGGCACAATTGAATTTACAGCAGGTGTAACTAATACTAACGTGATTGAACAGCCATTCAATCGCCTAGATATTGCGGGAAAATCACGCACTTATGAACTCACCTATCGTCAACCCATTCTTCAAAAGCCAAATCAAGAATTAGCTTTAGGGCTGACTTTTTCCCGACAAGAAAGCGCAACTTCTCTATTAAATGAAGGATTTCCCCTGTCTCCTGGTGCGAATAATCAGGGAGAAACCAGCGTTTCCAGTTTGCGGTTTTTTCAAGAATATGTGCAACGGAGTCCTCGTCAAGTTTTAGCAGCGCGATCGCAATTTTCTTTAGGTACAGATATTTTTGGTGCTACAGTAAATAATAATGCACCAGATAGTCGTTTTTTCGCCTGGCGAGGACAAGGGCAATATGTGCGTTCATTAGCGCCAGAAACCTTGTTAATTCTGCGTTCAGATATTCAGATATCATCAGATTCATTATTATCCCTAGAACAAATAGGAATTGGTGGAATTAGAAGCGTGCGAGGCTATCGTCAAGATTTAATCTTAACAGATAATGGTGTCATTACTTCCGCAGAATTACGCCTGCCGATTTTGCGCGTACCAGAAATAAAAAGTGTTTTCCAAATTGCGCCCTTCATTGATTTTGGAGTCGGGTGGAACTATTCTGGAGAAAAACCCAATTCTCAATCAAATAGTTTATTAAGTACCGGTTTAGGATTAATCTGGCAAATGAGCGATAAATTAAATGCGCGTTTAGATTATGGTATGCCCCTAATTGATATAAAAACAAATAATCAAACCTTACAAGATCAAGGACTTTATTTTACTATTAATTATTTTCTTTTTTGAATTATGAAAATATTTTTTTCACGCAGAGGCGCAGAGTCACAGAGAGAAATTAAGAGTTTAGTTTTAATATGTAAAAAATCTTCCTTTGCGCCTTTGCTCCTTTGTATCTTTGCGCGAAACTTTATCCTTTTTCCCTTCCCAGCCTTAGCGCAAATCATCCCAGATAATAGTCTAGGTTCAGAAAAATCCCAAATTATCAATGATAATATTGCCGGGGGAGCAATTCGTGGTTCTAGCTTATTTCATAGTTTTCAAGAATTCAATGTTAGTGAAGCAAAAGCAGTTTATTTCACAAATCCCAATAATATCACCAATATCTTTACCCGCGTTACAGGTAGCAACCCTAGCAATATTTTGGGAACGTTAGGAGTTTTAGGAAATGCTAATTTATTCTTATTAAATCCCCAAGGGATTGTTTTTGGTAAAAATGCCCAATTAGATTTACGGGGTTCGTTTTTTGCTTCTACAGCCGACAGTGTGGTATTTAATAACGGTTTTGAATTTAGTAGTAGTAATCCTCAAGTACCTCTATTAACTGTAAATATGACCGTGGGGTTGAGATTTCGAGATCATCAGGGGACAATTATTAATCAATCGCAAGCTGTAGGAACATTAAATTTACCTCCATTACCTGAAACTATCCCTATAGATAATCATCTTGGTTTGGCTGTAGATGATGGTCAAGCCTTAGCGTTACTTGGTGGTAATATTCAACTTGATAATGGTAATTTAACTGCTAATAACGGACAAATTATTTTGGGTAGTGTGGCTAATTCCGGCTTAGTTAATTTCACTGTCAGTCCGCAAAATGTAACTGTAAATTATGATAATATTCAAAACTTTGGCAATATTGAAATAACCAATAATTCACTTATTAATACCAGCGGTATGGGTGGTGGTCAAATAAACTTACAAGGTGAAAATCTTCTTTTAAATAGTTCCCAAATTTTTGCCTTAACCCTAGGAAATTTAGCTGGAAAAGGCATAAATATCAATGCTCAACAATTTCGCTCTCAGGCAGGATCAAAAATATCCACTACCACCTATGGTGAGGGTGCGGGAGGGGCTATAAATATCCGCACTACGGACTCTGTAGAATTGAGTGGTGTAGGATTTCCTAGTCTGCAAAACTTGATAGCTACATATCTAATTACTGGGATAATAAACTCTTTTGATCTGCCCATTGTTTTGAGTAATAATACTTTTAATACAGGGACGGCTGGAGATATTACAATTGATACCGGAAATCTATTGTTAGAAAATGGAGCAGCGATAGGAGGAGGAACTTATAGCTCTCAAAATGGGGGAAAACTCAACATCCATGCCAAAGTTGTAGAATTAGTTAGTTCTGGGATTAATAGCGGTAATCTGCGCGGAAGTACCGGCACAGGAGGAGATATTTATATTAATTCACAACAGTTGATAGTGCGTGACGGTTCTAGTTTGGCTAGTTTAAATCGTGGTGAAGGAGCATCAGGAAATATCAATATTCAAGCCTCTGAATCCGTGGAAATACTGCGTACTCCCGCTGGAAGTGTGTCACAAACCCTGATTGGGACAACTTCTTTTGGTGCAACTGGCAAAGCTGGGGATATTACTATTGATACTAAACGATTACTGATTTCTGAAGGTGCGGGAATTACCTTAACCAGTGGTGTGGCCATTGGTAATGTTCTCCTGAATCCGACGGGGGGACTTGGGGGAAATTTAACCATTAAAGCGACGGAATCCGTAGAATTGAGCGGTGTTTCCGGGGTTTTAGCTAACGGGGGAAAGAGTGTGAGTTTTCTCAGTGCTGACACTTATACTAGCAGTCGTGGAGGTGATATTTACCTTTCTACACCCTTGCTGACTCTTGAGAATGGGGGGATAATTTCAGCGGCCTCTTTAGGTACAGGTGATGCCGGAAATATTACCATTGATGCTGGACGTGTCCAGCTTTTAGGGATTCAGAATCCAGGGGAATTAAATAGTAGAATCCAAGCTTCTGTGGGAATTGTCGGTGATTTCACTAATGCCAAGGCTACAGCAAATGCAGGTTCATTAAATCTCAATGTTCAGCAATTGCTTGTCCAAAATGAGTCCACAATTAATGTGCAGGGTTTAGGAACAGGGAAAGCTGGGAGTATTAATATTGTTGCTGATACAATCGCTCTTAATAATAAAGGTAGCATTAATGGCAGTACGGACGCAGGTGGTGGGGGAAACATTAACATCACAGCTAAAGATATACAATTACGTCGAGCCAGTACAATTACCACCGATGCTGGTAGTTCTGACGGTGGTAACATCAATATCAATAGTGACACCCTGTTAGCATTTCCCCAGGAAAATAGCGACATCACAGCCAATGCTCGCACAGCCCAAGGTGGTAAAGTTACGGTTAATGTTCCCTATATATTCGGTTTTACAGCGGTGAGTCGAGAACAAGTTAGAGAGCGTCTAGGGTTGACAGATGCCCAGTTTGCAGCTTTACAGGTCAGTCCCACATCTCTACTAAATACCAGTGACATCGCCGCTTTTTCCCAAGTATCAGGTGCTTCTTTACAAGGGGCTGTTACCTTTAGCACCTCTGGTGTGAATCCTGCCCAAGGGTTAGTAGAAATACCAGAAAATGTCGTTGATCCTAATACTTTAATTGCCGCTAATCCCTGCACAAGAGGGGCAGGAAGCGAATTTTCTATCACTGGACGGGGAGGAGTGCCACCAAGTCCCAGTGACGCTCTGAGCGGTAATTCTCAGCAGTTTGCTTGGGTAGAAGAGGCAGGGGTGCAGGGAGCAGGGAGCAGGGGGCAGGGGGAAATAATTACCAATTACCAATTACCAGTTCCAGTGAGGGGTTGGGTAATTAATGAACAGGGGGAAGTAACGCTTTTAGCTTATGAACCAACTGGGCAATTTTCTCAACGTTCTTGGCGACCTTTATCTAATTGTCAGCCACAATGAAGACATAAATATATTGATTATTTCTTTTTTCTTCTCATGTCTATCTAAAGAAATATCTATTCTTTAATGTTATTTGAACTTGGTTTTGTTGATATAGAATAGCGGCATCTTTAAAGCCCAATATAAATATGATTTCATCAACAATTGTCCAAAACATTGAAAAACATATTCCCATAGTGGGAGATGTGCATACCAAAAGTCCCATTGCTTATAAAGCAACTCGTCTCGCAGTTAGTACAGTTAACGCAGTGCAAATGGCAATAGCAGAGTCTTATATTAACGGATTAGAAGTACCAGATTCTGTATTGCGATCACTTTTTGATAGTTGTATGCCTGTCTTATTTAAGTATTTTCCCTCTCTGCTTGCACCCTACGAATGGGTATTAACAGAAACAGATAATACTGCCGAAGGTGCGCGGGATTTAATGAAGATTCAGTACGATTTGCCTCAAGTTATGCTGAATTCTATGTTAGGTGATGGCAAACTCATTTATCCTAAATACAGTATGGGATTGTGGGAAAAAGGAGCAGCTAATCTCGAAGAATCACAAATGCAAATGATTGATGATGTGATTGACAAATTAGAGATTAAAGATGGTGATCATATTTTAGATTTTGGCTGTGGTTGGGGTTGTGTAGCCAATTATATTCTTGCCAAATTCCCCAATGTCAAGTTTACAGGAATTAACTTGAGTCATCAACAATGTGAATATATGCGTCAGAAAATGCAAGATCCTGAAAGTTACCTTAGTTCTGGTCGTTTTACTCTCTATGAAGGAGATTTGAATGATGCAGAATTTGAGACAAAATTTGATAAAATTCTCTCAATTGGCGTTTTTTGTCATGTAGGTAATTTAACAAAAGCTTTCCAAAAGTTGGCATCTTTTCTCAAGGATAATGGGCGGGTTTTTATTCACATTATCACAGTCCGCACTCCTAATAATATCTCTAGTGTTTTTACTCACAAATACATTTTTCCCCATGGCCGTTACTGGAAATATGATGCAGTTCCCAGTCACAATCAAGACCTGAAAACTATTAAACAATGGTATCTCAATGGCTCTAATTACTCTAGAACTTTTGCTAGTTGGCTGAAAAATTTTGATGATTCTCAAGCGATAGTTAAAGATTTAGACTATGGGATTGACTATGCCAAATTTCGCCGTATCTGGCGGTTTTATTTGATTTGGTTTGTTGCTAATTTCGCAAGTTGTGACGGTGAATATAACGGTAATGGCCAATATTTAATGGTTCATGCCTAATCGTTAAACAACTAACTTCTAAATAAGCATAGGCTTACTGACAGTAGGGTGTATCAGCGATAAAGCAATACACCCTACAAAATAGAATGATTTATTGAAAATAGTGTAAAATAATCAAAAGCATTCAAGAGGTGAATCATGGTTCAAACCTTAACTAAACCAGTAACCTTTGACGAATTTATCCAATGGTATCCAGAAACAGGATTATGCTATGAATTATACAACGGAGTAATTATTGAAATGAACCCACCAGTAGGAGATCATGAATTAGTGATTGGTTGGTTAGTCCGTAAATTATCAGCGCAATTAGATAGACTTAACCTTCCCTACTTAATACCAAAAACAACATTTATCAAACCATCAAAATCTGAATCTGCTTATTCACCTGATATTTTATTACTAAATCCTGAAAACTTAGTTAATGAACCTTTGTGGAAAAAAGAATCAACCATTACTCAAGCAGCTTCAGTTCCTTTAGTCATAGAAATTGTCAGCAGTAATTGGCAAACAGATTATTCTACTAAAACAAATGATTATGAATCAATGGGTATTCCTGAATATTGGATAGTTGATTATGCTGCTTTCGGTGGGAGAAGATTTATCGGTAATCCTAAACAACCTACTATCTCAGTTTATTCTTTAATTGATGAAGAATATCAAGTTAATCAATTTAGAGGTGATGATTTGATCATATCTCCACTTTTTCCCGATTTAAACTTAACTATTGCTCAAATTTTACAAATAATATAACTATGGTGATTCAGATTTATTAATGAAATTTACCCAATCCTTTATAAAATCCACTTTATTATTTTTTCTCTCTTTGTTATTAATAATTGGCATTACCCCTGTAATGGCTCAAATCCAACAACCACAAACAATTATTCAACAAGCTCAGATTCTTTATAATGCGGGAAAATTTCCAGAAGTTATCCCTTTATTACAACAAGCTGCAACCACATTTAAGACTCAAGGAGATTTCTTAAATCAAGGCATGGTATTGAGTAATCTAGCTGCAACCTTCGGACAATTAGGACAATGGGAACAAGCAGAACAAAATATCAATTCTAGTCTTTCTCTCCTCAAATCCCAAAGTCCAACTTCCCAACAACAGCGCATACTTGCCCAAACTCTCGATATTCAAGGACAATTACAACTAGAACGGGGAAATATTCAAGATGCTTTAGATACTTGGATTCTATCAGCTAAAATCTACAAACAGCTAGAATTAAAAGACAAACTTACCCAAAATCAAATTAACCAAAGTCTAGCTTTACAGTCATTAGGATTATATCCCAGAGCTTGCCAAACACTTTTACTATCTTTAAATTTAGAAACAGCAACCTGTGAAGTTGATTCTACAAAATTAGCAACTGGGAAAAATCAATCATTCTCTTTACAGAATATACAATCTATCAATGCTTTAGGTCATGTTCTGCGAGTTTTAGGACAGTTAAATGAGTCTCAAGAAATTTTAACTTTAGGTTTACAAGCTGCTGAAAAATTAAATCTTCCTCAAATCCAAGCTGAAATTTATGTAAATATTGGCAATACAAACCGCGCTTTTGCTAATCAACCTGGTTTAACTAAACAACAAAAAAATCAATATCAAGAAAATGCTCTTGCGGCTTATATTAATTCTGCTCAATTAGCAACTCACCAAAATACTAAAATTCAAGCTTTATTAAATCGTCTCAGTTTATTGACAGATTTACAAAAATGGCAAGAAGCACAAACTTTATGGTTAACATTAAAACCGCAAATTAATCAGATTTCTCAGAATCAAACGGGAATTTATGCTCAAATTAATCTAGTTGAAAGTTTAATTAAATTAGCAATACATTCTTCAGAATCATTTACAGAAATTGAGCAAATTCTCAACCGTGCTTATCAACAGGCACAAAGTTTAGGAACTCCCCGCACTCAAGCTTATGTATTACTCACCCAAGGTAGATTATCTGAACTGCAAAAACAATGGATAAAAGCGGAAAATTATACAACTCAAGCATTGAACTTAGTCCCATCTTTTGAATATCCTGATATTGCTTATCAATTACATTGGCAATTAGGACGAATTCAAGAACTACAGAAAAATACTGAAGCAGCAATTTCTCAATATACTCAATCTATTAAAATTCTCGGTTCTTTGCGTGGTGATTTGGTGACAGTTAACCCCGAAGTGCAATTTTCTTTTCGGGAAAGTGTTGAACCAATTTATCGGGAGTTAGTTGGATTGTTGTTGCAAGAAGAAACTCCCAGTCAAGCTAAATTGCAACAAGCTCGGCAAATAATTGAATCTTTGCAATTAGCAGAATTAGATAACTTTTTCCGTGATGCTTGTGCAGATATTAAACCGAAATTAATTGATGAAATTGATCCCACTGCGGCTGTTATTTATCCGATTATTTTAAATGACAGACTAGAAGTTATTCTCTCTATTCCTGGTAAACCCTTACGTAAATACACAACTAATCAACCCCAAGTAGAATTAAAAACTATCATCAAGCAAGCCCGAATTTCCCTGAGACGGACGGCTTTCCCCCAAGAGCGATTACCAATACTTCAAAAACTCTACAATTGGCTAATTCGTCCCGCTGAGGCTGATTTAACCGCCAATGGTATCAAAACTTTGGTGTTTGTCCTCGATGGTGCTTTGCAAAGTTTACCCATGGCCACGCTCTATGATGGTCAACAATATCTGCTGGAAAAATATAGCATAGCCTTGACTCCCGGACTCCAACTTCTCGAACCTAAACCCCTCACCCAAGTTAAGCTCAAAGCCTTAATTGCGGCACTGACAGAAGCACGTCAGGGTTTTCCCGCTTTACCAGATGTGGCTACTGAAGTTCAGCAGATTTCATCAGCAGTACCCACAAATACACTTTTAAATCAGCAGTTTATAGTTGAGTCCCTCCAAAAGCAAATCAAAGCCGCATCTTTTCCCATTGTTCATTTAGCTACTCATGGTCAATTTAGTTCTAATGCCGCAGACACCTTTATTTTGACTTGGAATGACCGACTAAATGTCAAAGAATTAGATCAATTACTGAGAGAATCCCGCAGCGATAACCAAAAACGTCCCATTGAGTTATTAGTTCTCAGTGCCTGTGAAACCGCTGCCGGTGATGAACGGGCGGCTTTAGGCTTGGCAGGTATAGCAATTCGTTCGGGCGCTCGCAGCACTGTAGGGACTCTTTGGCAAGTGAATGACGAATCAACCTCTATTCTGATTAGTGAATTTTACCGGCAATTGGCTAAATCTAGAGTTAGTAAAGCCGAAGCCCTTCGCAATGCTCAACTATTACTCTTGAAAAATCGCCAATTTCAGAATCCCTATTTTTGGTCTGCCTTTGTCTTGGTAGGCAATTGGCAATAAACATTATACCTACTTGTGGGATGGGCTTCTAGCCCGTCCAGGTTTAAGGGCAGGCAAGATGCCTACCCCACAATAATTAATGGGATATTTTTTGATTAAAAGTCCTCTTTTTAAAGTTATTGTGAATTTTCAATAGGGGGTATTTTATTTTCTACGACTTTTCAGTATAATCACACTAGTTGTGAGAAAAATCAAAATTAATTTATCTCTGTAATCTGTATAAAGTCAAAAAAAATTCATCTTGCACTCCTGCAAATTCTAGTCAATCAATGCTTTATCAGTAAATACCGATAATATTCGGTTCAGAAAAAACACTTAGAAATTAGCAATTGTCATCCCGGAAATACAGTAAATATTCCTTGTTTCTAAGATTAGTCACTTTCACTCCGACATTATGAATATGCAAAAATTATCTCGTTCTTTATTATCTTTGCTCTTTACCGGACTGGTATTACTACCATTAGTCCCAGCCCAAGCTGTCACCTTTAAAGCTAAAGGTAGTCCCCAGAAAACCGCAGGGGGAGCAACTAGGGGAGTTTGTCAGCATCTTGGGACTTCATCCCCCCAACCAATTTTGACTGCTTTGATTCCAGCCACAGAAAAGGAGTTAACAGTTGCAGCTTATCCCACTGTGCTAGTCAAGATATCTGAACCAGGGACTCAGAAAGCTGAGTTAACTTTATGGGACCAAGAAGGCAACGGAATTTATCAAACTATTGTGGATTTGACAGCTACTCCGGGAATTACTAGCTTTAAAATTCCTCAAGCGGCTGGGGCTTTGGCCGTTGGTCAGCAGTATAAATGGAATCTGGCTTTGATTTGTGATCCAGCAGAACGACAACGAGATATTGTTTTGGAAGGCAGATTGGAACGTGTCGAACTTAGTTCTACCCTCAATAGTAGTTTAGCAACTGCCAGCCCTTTGGAAAAAGCTAAACTTTATGCTCAAAATGGTCTGTGGTATGACACTGTAGCCACATTAGCTGATTTAAAGCGATCGCTTCCCCAAAATAGCCAAATTGGCGCAGAATGGCACGAACTTCTTCAGTCTGTTGGTTTAACTGAACTAAGCCAAGTTCCTGTAGTTGATTGCTGTCAGCAGCCCAAAAATTAAAAATCCGCTGCTGTGATTAAACTCAAACAGTTCCTCAATAACTGGCGAGCAGTATTGGTAATAACTCCATCAGTAGCGGGTTTTATCATTGTCATGCGGGTTTTGGGGTTGTTTCAGATGATAGATTGGGCAGCACTTGACCAATTTTTTCAACTGCGTCCCCCAGAACCTCCAGACTCCCGGATTGTGGTAGTTACTATTGATGAAGCCACAATTAGAAAAGTTGGACAATGGCCAATTCCCGATGCTGTCCTGGCGAAAATGCTCGATAAAATCCGCCAACAAAAACCTGTGGCTATTGGTTTGGATTTATATCGAGATTTACCTGTACAACCTGGTCATCAACAACTCATTAAAATCCTCAAATCTACACCCAATCTCATTGGGGTACAAAAGGTGGTAGGAGATGGATTTGGACCGGAAATAAATCCCCATCCCATCTTAAGTAAACTTGATCAAATAGCTGCTTCCGATTTGTTATTAGATGCTGATGGTAAAGTCCGTCGGGGTCTAATTTCTCTTGAGCCGAAATCCGGTGAGGAAGTCTTGAGTTTGGCAGCAAAACTATCTTTAATGTATTTAGAAAATAAAGGTATTGAGTTAAAAGAATTAGATGCCCAAAAACGTCATTATCAATTAGGAAAAGCTACTTTTATTCCTTTTGAAAAAAATGATGGTGGTTATATTCGCACCGATGATCGAGGTTATCAGATTTTACTAAATTTTCGAGGCACACAAGACCACTTTCAAAAATATTCAATTATGCAAGTGGTGAATGGTGAAGTCCCTGCAAATTGGGGAAAAGATCGGATTATTTTAATTGGTGCAACTGCGGAAAGTCTGCATGATGATTTTTTCACTCCTTACAGTAGTTCTTTGAGCGCTTTTCCGGAAAGAATGCCTGGGGTAGTTATTCATGCTAATGTTGTGAGTCAAATGTTGAGTGCTGCACTGGACGGAAGACCCATGATGCGAGGTACTTCGGAAGCAATACAATGGCTATGGATTATTTTTTGGTCTTTTGTTGGTGCTATTCTCGGCTGGACATTACGTTCTCAAAAATTTATTTATAAAAATATTTCCTATAAAGAAACAATATTAAGTTTAATCGTGGCTGGCAGTAGTTTAATTTTAGGTTCTTACCTGGTTTTTCTGCAAGGTTGGTGGATTCCTGTAGTTCCACCGCTGTTAGGTTTAGGAGGATCGGCGATCGCTATTGCTATCTATACTACCAGTTTAGAACGTCAAGACCGATACACTCTCATGGCATTATTTAAACAGCAGGTGACATCTGAAGTTGCTGATCAAATCTGGACATCTCGCCATAATTTACTGCAAAAAGGGTCAGTTATTGGGCGAGAAATGACAGCAAGCGTACTATTTTCAGACTTAGAAGGTTTTACCTCTATTTCCACAACCATGACTCCTACGGCACTAATGTCATGGCTGAATGAATATATGCAAGCAATGGCTGATATCGTTCTCGAATACAACGGTATGGTAAATAAATTTATTGGTGATGCGGTAATGGCGCTGTTTGGTGTGCCAATTGAACGCACAAACTTGGTAGAAATCGCCATTGATGCTGAAAACGCGGTTGGTTGTGCTTTAGCAATGGCAGATAAATTGCGATCGCTTAATCAACAGTGGCAGTTATCAGGTAATCCCACTGTTACCATTCGCATTGGTATTGCCACAGGAACAGTAGTTACTGGGATGTTAGGCAATGCCCAAAGAGCCGAATATACAGCCCTGGGAGACACGGTAAATGTAGCATCTAGATTAGAAAGTTATGATAAATCTTTAAATTGTGGACTTTGCCGAATTCTCATTAGTGAAGAAACTTATCAACATATTAAAGATAAGTTTCCTACCCAATTTATCGGCAGCATTAAGCTAAAAGGACGGGATGAATTAACTCAAATCTATCAAGTTTTATCTTAAGCCGTCTTCACAAACACAGAACCAGCTTCAATCTTAGCCTGGTAAGTTTTCAGTGGTTTTTTAGCTGGCCTTTGTTGTACCTTACCATCACGAGCAAATTCTGCACTATGACAGGGACAGATAAATTTACTTTGTTTTGCTTTCCATGCAACGGTACAACCTTCATGAGTACAGGTAGGATTAACCGCAATTAAGTTTTTGGCCGCTTTGGATGTGCCAACTACCAATACTGCGCCAATTGGCGAATTTTCTGCCAATAGTTGACCAGTTTTATCTAACTCTGCCACAGTACCCACCTTTTGCCAGCCCTTAGTAGCAGCATTAGATGTAGAAGTAGCTGATGCGTTTGTTTCCGGAGAACAAGCAGCAAGTGCGACAGGGAGAGAACTAGCTAAACAACCCAATCCTACCCAATTGATAAACTCACGACGTTTCATATTTGCTTTTAATTAATGTCTGATCTAACATCTCAAGGCACAGTATCTGCGCCCCTACAATAAGATATCACTGCTTTCTAACTTAGTTTCATCTAAACTTTCCTTAACCCTGCGGATGGGTAAATTAGCGATTAAAGCCGTTGTCCGTTGGCTGCTTTCTAGGGAGAATTCCAAACCATCTGTTTCTATTTCCACATAGCGACAAACAATAGCCAGGATTTCCTGACGCATTTTTTCTAAGGTTTGGGGGTCTAAGTCCGCACGATCATGGGAGATAACCACTTGCAGACGACGTTTAACATCATCGCGGCTGTTATCGGGACTACGAGCAAAAAGTTTTTCTAAAATTTCAAGAATCATTGCGGGTATGTGTCAGGCACAAGAAACTGGGAAGTTAATTAAACAATCTTTGACCACAACATCTTTCTTAAGCGGGAGAAGATGTTTTTATTAGATGAGTCAAGCTCAAGAAATTCGACAGTTTCCCCTTCCAATCTCCGAGCAATGTTCTCAAAAGCTGTGGCAGCTAAAGAGGGAGTGTCTGATAATACTAAAGGTTCGCCACGGTTGGTAGAGACAATCACACGCTCATCATCGGGGATTACTCCAATTATGGGGATGGCGAGAAGTTCCTGAACATCCTGTACAGACATCATATCATTTGCCTGTACCATTGCTGGTCTAATTCTGTTAACTATTAAGTTAATCTTTTTTACACCTTGGGCTTCGAGTAATCCCACTACCCGATCAGCATCACGGACTGCGGAAATTTCGGGAGTGGTAACAATCAGGGCTTCTTTGGCTGGTGCAGTCGCATTTTTAAACCCCATTTCAATCCCCGCAGGGCAGTCAATCATCACATACTGATACTTTTGCGCTAGGGCATTTACCAGTAACTTCATTTGATCTGGTGTTACCGATTCTTTATTTCGATGTTGGGTAGCTGGAAGCAGTACCAAATTAGGTTGTCGCTTATCTTTCACCAAGGCTTGTTCTAAACGACACTCCCTAGCTAGAACTTCCACTGCTGTATAAACAATGCGATTTTCTAGCCCCAGGAGTAAATCTAAATTTCTCAAGCCAAAATCGGCATCAATTAAGGCTACTTGCTTGCCTATTTTGGCTAAGGCCATCCCTAAATTAGCTGAAACTGTGGTTTTACCCACTCCCCCTTTACCGGAGGTAATGACAATAATACGAGTCATGATAATGCTGTATGAGACTTGAGGGAACAACAATAAAATATTTAAAGCTATTGATTGATTCTAATTCAGTCATCGTCACAGAATTAATTACTATAGATTCTTTGTTACCCAAGAACTTCAGATCAGATTTTGTGTAATTAATTGCGTCCGACTACTTAATTGACTACGAGAAAAATCAGCGGCTTTAACAATGCGAATTCCTTCGGTTGTAATATGTGCAACTTCAGGAAAAAAGTT
Organism: Anabaena sp. UHCC 0187; assembly: GCF_009712035.1. Classification (GTDB taxonomy): domain Bacteria; phylum Cyanobacteriota; class Cyanobacteriia; order Cyanobacteriales; family Nostocaceae; genus Dolichospermum. The sequence goes on from NZ_VILB01000014.1 coordinate 263,083, forward strand.
GATTGGGGGCTTTTCTGGCGCTCTAGCGACAGCATCAGCAATTCGCAATTGGGTTGGTTCCATTTGCAAGGCCATGATCAGAGATTCCCGATTTCCACCGGCTCCAGCATGGGCAACTCCCCGCAATCGTCCCCAAATCAGAATATCCCCATCGGCAATGACGATACCACTAGGATTAATATCTCCCAAGATAATTACTGTACCGGGATGACGAATTTCCACACCGGATCTGACTGTCATTTGCAGATAGAGGGCATCTGCCAGGGGACTGGGGGTAGATTGAATATCACCGGAGAGGGATGTTTGGAGTTGGATTTGCTCTACGGAATAACCCAGGGTACAAGCAGCAATGGCCGTTTGTCTCCGACTGGTGGCTACGGATTTTAGTTGGATTTGGTATGTATTTAAAGTTTCTGCCAAATCTTGCAGTTGTCTGTTATCTAATAACCGATCTTTAGCTACCAGATGCAGGGCTGTATTTGGCTTCCGTAAGCGATCGCCTGCATTGAGACGCTGTTTCATTTGTTGCCAAATCTCCCACCAATTAAATTCTGATGGTGGTACTTGAGATTCAGTGGGCAAAATTAATAACAGTCGCTCTCCTTCAGTTTTTAACTGAACTTGAATATTATGATCTGGTAATTCTAAATCAGTATTTGGTAACTCAGATAAAATAAAACTAGATTCTCCAGAATCAGAAAGATTAGATTCTAAATTTTCCGCAGTAGAATTACCTTTTAAATAGGCAATCACAGAGTTTAACTCTGTATTGGGGATAATAGGATCAGATTCTACTTTATGATCAGCAGAGTCTATATTTATCTCGCCAGGGTTAGAATTAGTTACCTCTTGATCAACCTGCTCAGAAATTGACTCTGATTTAGGAAATTCAGAGTTTATTTGATCAGCTTGAGTAGCATCAGCAGCATCTACATTAGTTTGGACAGAATGAGAATTAGTTATCTCTTGATCAACCTGATCAGAAATTGATTCTGATTTAGGAAATTCAGAATTTATTTCATGAGGTTTAGCAGAATCAGAATTCATGCAGCACTAGCCAAAATACACCAACATTGAGATATTCATAAAAGTTGGATAATTGGCAATTGGTAATTGGTAATTGGTAAGACTCTTGCCTTTTGCCTTTTGCCTCTTGCCTTTCTTTTACATCTTCCCTATCAATCTTTGATAAACTGTCCCTAACGCATCAGCATTACCGACATTACCGGGAAACAATACCACTGGTAAATTAGGAAACAGGGGATGATCAGATGGTGTAATTACCATTGAACAACCTGCTAAAATTTGACCAAGTAACCGAGCGGAAGTTAAAGTCAGTCCCGTACTTAAAACATCGTTGGAAGTAATACCACCCTTACTGATTAGAAATCCCAGATCAGATGGTAAACCCTGGACAATATCCATAAGTAAAGCGGAAACTGTGCTGCCAAAATCTAACCTAGTTTTGACATCTTTAAAAGCCAATTCCTGACGGCTAGTATAAACTACTGGAGTTTTACCAGCATTATGTACTACTTTGACATTTTCGAGAATCTCGGTTAGCAGTTTAGCAGATTCATTTACCCCATTCTCAAGTAATCTGCCGACATTAACTTCTATACCTACTGTTCCCTCAACTTGTAACAGTGATTCTAACTGTTGAGTTGTCTTTTTGACGTGAGAACCCACAATGATTGCACCGGGTTTACCACCACGCACGTATTCTGCCATATTTTCAGCAGCAATGGGTTGGGGAGGTAAGGCAGCCAAAGCTGTTAAAATACTAGCAGCAGACCGGAATAAAAAGCGTTTTCCCTGACTTGCGGCTGTTAATAAATCTACAGCAAAGGTGTTGAGATCCTCCTGATTTTCCCCGTCTACGACACCACACTGATTATTCTCAAGTTGCAATAAGCTTTCTAAACTACCAGCACGGATATCTGCAAGTAAAAATCTAGTCACGGTATCTTCTTTGATCCGGCCTTTGGTTTTTTCTTCTACATACTTGGGCAGGTAGCTATAATTGTAACCAAAGACGGAATCACGGGCAAATTCTGTTTCATGTACGGGAGTGGGAACACCATCAATAATTAGATAGTGAATGCTATCGCGGGTAATTCTCCCTCCTTCAAAAAATGCGGGAACGAGAAAATGAGCATCAAAAGGACCGAGTTCTTCGGTAATCACATCAGTTTCGATGGGATAATGTCCCCGTAAGGTGGAGTCAGAACGACTAACTACGAGAAAATCGCCGATTTTTTCGGCTGCTAATGCGAGTTTAAGGTTATGACAAACTTCTCTAGTTACAGATGCGGCTGCTTCTGGGGTGAGGGAACGAGTATTTGTTAAAATAAAGAAAATGGGAGCATCATCTTTTAGTCCTAAACGTAAAGTTTCTACATCCCAGCGCATTAATAATAAACAACTGTGGACGGTTTGCGAACCGGTGGGATCATCATCAAGGACAATTATTTTGGGTTGGTTATTCATAATTTATTTTTTTACACTTTTGTGAGTTTTCTGAGTTCTGCTTGCACATCTAAGGCAATCTGTAATGATTGATTCAGAAGTTGAGCATATTCACTAGCTTGATTACTAATTTGTAAGTTTTGCAGGTTGGCTAAATTATTTACCACTAAATCCTGGTTATTAGCAAGCAGTTTTTTATTATCGCGCAAAATCCGCTCACTTTTTAAGGCGCGGACTAAATCTTCTCTAATTAGTTGCAATGCAGATATTACCTGTTCTCTGTCGCTAATGCTACTTTTGGCGTTACCAGAGTTAGTAAGTTGATCATTAATATCTATAGCTTGAACGACTTGATGATATTTTTCCACTTCGTCTAACAGGGTTGTGAGTGCGTGGGGACAGGTTTTTTTTCGCCAGAGCGATCGCCCGACAACCACCGCAACGGGTACAATAATGAGTAGAATCACCCCCAGTTTATTGGAAGATCCCAACGTGGGTAAAATGATAAAAGCATAAATAGTACCAACTATAATCGGTGTCAGCGCCAAAGCTACCAAAGCTTCATTGAGAAAAAAGCCAAGTCGCTTTTCTTTGTCTGCCATGATTGAGGGACGAAAAACGTCTTCAGGATCAAATCCAGTTAAGCGTCTTAGTTCCCCTTTGCTGATTTCTAAACCTACTAAATCTGGCTGCACTCGGTAGATACTCCTTGAGAAAGGGTGAGTTAAGTATCTATTTTAGTTGATCTACAAGATCCCCGACTTCTTTGAGAAGTCGGGGATCTAAATTCAAATATGATAGCTATATTCACGGAAACCAGTTTTCAGGATTTGTGCCAAAGAAGCAATGGATCTTACCTATTCTTCCAGCCTGTAAATCCTTAAATCCTGGATATCCTGATAGCGTTCGCGGTAGCGGGTATGACTCCTACGTCGTCACGCAAGCTATAGCCATTTCAGACAAAATAAATTATGTGCTATGATCAAGTGCATATAATTGTTCATAGTTTGACATTTTTAATTAAGTAGGGAATATGAGGTATTGATGAAAACCACATTAACCAGCTTATCATCTTCTCTCTACAACCAAGATTTTCATCTTTGGGTAAAATCAACAATTGAAATATTACAACAAAAAAGATTTGCAGAATTAGATATTGAAAATTTAATTTCTGAAATAGAAAGCATGGGAAATAATGATAAAAAATCAGTTAAAAGTAACTTGAGAATTTTATTAATGCACTTGTTAGAATGGCAATATCAACCAGAAAAACGGACAAATAGCTGGCGCACAACCATTAAAGAACATCGTCACCGTTTGGAAGATGATTTTGCCGATAGTCCAAGTTTAAAGAATTACTTTTTAGAAGTGTTTAATGAATGTTATCAAAAAGCTAGAGATTTAGCAGCCTCAGAAACAGGTTTATCTATATCTGTTTTTCCTGTGGAATGTCCTTTTGATGCTAATTTAGTTCTCAAGTCTGATTTTTTACCAGAATAGGGGAATTAATGGTTATGATTAGCCCCTTACCTCTTCAACCCCCCCTGATATTCACAGCGAAAACCCTTTTGTTCCCATACTGGCATATCAACATCAACTAACTTAATAATATGTGGACATTGGGTCTGAATAAATTGACTTAAAACCGCCCAGCCTAAACTGCGGATAATATCTAAAATAGTTTTATACCAATATTCCCGATTAGCAGGAACGCCTTTTTCCTTCACCACTTCCGATTCTACCCAAATCCCATGAGAACCTAAGATAATTTGCGCCATTAACTTAGCTCGGAAAGTATGCGTGCCAGAAGTAATTAATTTTACCTTGTGTACCCCCCAACTTTGTAAAATAGGTGTTCCATAGTAAAAATTATCAAAAGTAGAATTAGCGCAATTTTCTAAATTGACTTGCTGAAAATCTACACCTTCCCGCTGAAAAATTAGCCAAATACAAGGATCTTGAGAACCGCGAGAAATTAAAATGGGGATGTACGGAGACTGTTTTGCTAATTGAGCAACATGAATTTCCCGACGAATACTACCACCCAGCACAAAAAAGCCATCTACTGGCTGTAAGCAAGCAAAAACTAAGGTTATACTGGTAATAACCAGCCAGCTAATTAGGAGTATTCTTAAACCCCACCATAATTTTTGTAACAATCGCCACGATTTATTAAATTTACCCGGAAAGTGAATTAATAAATTGATGTTAAATTTAGGAAACATAAAGAACTAATAAAAGTTTAATTATCTATTGATGGAAATCACAGCTACTCAGCTAAGAAAGTGCTATCTTAAAGAAGATAATTGAGCATTTATCAATAACACTGATACAAGTGTTACATATTTTGCCTTGTTGTTTTGCCAAAAAAACGATCAACTCAAACCATATTTGTGAACCGACAAATAACATACCTAACTCATCATTGACAACAGGCCAAAAGATGGATGGAGTATAAAGGTTATTAGGATAAAAAAAACAAAGAAGACATCAGGAAATTCTGATTGATAAACTGTCAAAAACACAACTATTTCAGCTAATATACATGAACCAATCTGCGAAACGTTACTCACCGCTCCAAGCTGCCATGATTGGTGGAGCGATCGCCACAACTGCTACTATATCTGTATTTGGTCAAGCTTTGACACGCTCCGTTCATGCGGCTTTACAAGACAGTCCGAAAGCGTTAGTTGACCAAGTTTGGCAGTTGGTGAATCGTGAATATGTTGATGGTAAATTTAATCAACAAGATTGGCAAGCAATCAGGCAGAGCTTATTAAGTAAAGACTATACTTCTAAAGATGAAGCCTACGTAGCGATCCGCGAAGCTTTGCAAAAGCTAGGCGATCCCTATACCCGGTTTATGAACCCCAAGCAATACGAATCCCTGACTAGCCAAACATCTGGGGAAGTGTCCGGGATTGGTATTCGGATGCAAGTCAACGAAAAAACCAAGCGTCTCACTGTTGTAGAAGCTATAGAAAATTCTCCAGCCCTAAAAGCCGGACTCAAATCCGGTGATGAGATTTTGGCAATTGATGGTAAATCGGCTCTGAAAATGTCAGTCGAAGATGCCTCAAAATTAATTCGTGGTCGAGTCGGTACTTCTGTTAGCTTGGATCTGGAACGACCAGGTAACAAATTTAACATCAAACTCACAAGGGCGACAATAGAAGTTCCCACAGTTCGGTATACCCTCAAACAAGAAGCTGGTCGGAAAGTTGGGTATATTAGATTACAAGAATTTAGCTCCCACGCCGCTGATCAAATGCGTGTAGCTATTCGTAACTTGAACAACCAAAAAGTTGATTCCTACGTTTTAGACTTGCGCGGTAATCCTGGTGGTTTGTTGAATGCGAGTATAGAAATTGCGAGAATGTGGCTAGATGATGGTCATATCGTCAAAACCGTAGACCGCAAAGGATCAAGCGCCCAAACAAAAGCTAACCGTACAGCTATTACCAAATTACCTTTAGCAATTTTAGTTGATGGTAATTCTGCTAGTGCTAGTGAAATCCTCACCGGCGCACTCAAAGACAATAAGCGGGCTGTGGTTGTTGGTAGTCAAACCTTTGGTAAGGCTTTGGTACAGTCAGTCCATGAACTAGGAGATGGTTCCGGTTTAGCTGTGACTATTGCTCATTATTACACACCCAACGGTACAGACATCAACCATAAAGGGATTGTACCGGATATCAAGTTAGATTTGACACAAACTCAGGAACGCCAATTGGCTTCTAATCCAAATTTAATCGGGACAAATAGTGATCCCCAATATGCTCGCGCTATTGCTGTTCTTTCTAATGGCAAATTAGCACAAACCGTGAAAAGTCAAAATTCCCAGTCTGTTAGTGTCAGCGCTAAAGACTTGAAATTTTAGGATTTGAGGTTTAATTCCATCCTTTGGGGTGGGATTAAATTTAATTTTCAGTTATTAGTTATTTTTCTTAGCACTGCATCTGAGATGATAAATTCCCCAGCAATTGATATAACCACTGATAACCTGTTTACACCCAAGGTATCAGTGGTTATTCCTATTTATAATGGTGAAGCAGATTTACCAGAATTGCTCAATTGTCTATTTTCCCAAACTTATCCACAAGACAAAGTAGAATATTTATTAGTAGATAATCATAGCAGCGATCGCACTCTGGCCATTCTCAAAACAACCGCTGAAAATTCACCGATTACTATTCAGCCATTAAGTGAAAATAATATTCAAAGTTCCTACGCAGCCCGCAACACAGGAATTAAAGCCGCTACTGGTGAAATTATCGCTTTTACCGATGCTGATTGTCGTCCCCAACCTCAATGGTTAAATACATTAATTCAACCTTTTATAAATTCAGACGTGGTAATTGTTGCTGGTGAAATTGTAGCATTACCAGGTACAAGTTTATTAGAACAATTCGCCGATAAACAAGAAACCTTATCTCAAAAACATACTCTTGCTCATAAATTTTGTTCCTATGGACAAACTGCAAATTTAGCAATTCGTCGTCAAGTTTTCAACACTTCAGGTTTATTTCGTCCCTATCTGACAACAGGAGGAGATGCGGATATTTGTTGGCGAATTCTCAAAGCTAATTTAGGTAAATTAGAATTTGCTCCCAATGCGATTGTTCAGCACCGTCACCGCGTCACTATTAAAGAATTAGCCAGTCAATGGCGACGTTATGGGCGTTCTAATCGTTATTTACATGAATTGCATGGGGTTGAATTAATGCGCGAGTTCACAGCAAAAGAGTACCGCTATCGTGTGTTACGTTGGTTATTCAAAGAATTACCAAAAACAACTATTAAAAATATTGTTGGTAAAGCCAGTTTTGTGGATTTATTAGATACTCCCATTGGATTATTTACTGCTAATGCGCGTTCTCAAGGACAAAGAAATGCGAAGTTACCAGAAAATGCCAAAATTATTGAATGGTTCAACGACACATCCCTTTAAAATTGGATTTTCTGTATATTCTTTTCTCAGAAATTGCGTCAAGCAAATCGAAAAAGTCTTTATGCAGTGCTATGCTATTCTCTATCTACCTCCAATCAAACGATTAAATTGAAGACCCTTCGGAGAGCTAATTTTTAGCATCCGTTCTGGAATGTCATGAGTAACCGTTATTTCCTCACGCGTTGGTCTCTTATGAATGTTGATATTTCTGATAGTGACGAAACGATAAACATAACTGTCGAGGAATGTCGGTTGCGCCCAAAACTCTTTGCCAATTTTCTGACAATAGGTGACAAAACACTTTGCACCTTTAAGTTGCTCAATAATTTTCTTCTCTGTGCTTGTCGTTGTCTTCGCCTTCATCTCAATGCAAAGAATAACCTTTTTCGTGTCAGTATCGGCAACGATGACAAAATCTGCACGTTTACATTCACCTTTTGAGCCAATAAACACTGTATCTGGTGACTTAAACTCATCTGCCTTGATGATAATGACCTCATCATTATGGGGCATTCCATGAATTGTTACGAAACAGTCGGGGAGATCAGGCTCTGTCAGTGTAACCAAATTTTTGCCGTTTTTCTTTTCCAATGGAACTGTAGCGATTTCCTTGATCATCTGTTTGAGGATAGCAATATCAGACATTAATCCTCACCCCAAACAATTGCTTCCTGAATCCGATTCATTGTTTCAATAGTTTTATCAAAACTGCGGGCTTCAATACCCAGTTCTGGGTTGATATCCGCTGGTATCAGAGTTTGGCCTTTAGTTCTTTTTGTCTTCCCCCCTACTGTTGTTCCTGTTGTAAACGCCTCTTCAGCGATATAGACTTTGATTTTTTCAGAAGAAATTAGTTCTTCTAAACGATAACCTTCTTGTTCAGCAATTCGCTTGAGATGAGGTTTATCATGATTGAGCATGATCAACGTATTCAGTTCTTTAATAATGTAATCACTGTGGGTAGTGATAAAAACCTTAATCCCCAAGTTAACCAGTCGGGCAAAAAGCCGCGCAACGCGGCGTTGATTTTCAGGGTGGAGGTTCAATTCAGGTTCATCTACCATGAATAAATCACCTGGTTGAGCTTCGTGTCTTAGGTAAAAGCCGATATCCAGTAAAGAACGCACGGCGCTGGAACTTTCATCCATAGAAAGCTTAACCCGTTTACCCTTTGGCTGATAATAAAGCTCATCATTGCGAGTTACGGTGTAATCACCGCCGATAATGTCAGCGAAATCTGCCAGTACATCAGGATGATGTTCAGCAACAAAACTGCTTTTTTTGACAATAGTTTCAAGTTGCCGGATAAAATCTACATTCGTCTTTATTGGTAGAGCATAATCTCCATAATCTTTAAGTAGAAGTTCCATTCGATCAATATTTTGTCCAGCCTGACCTATTTCTTCAAATAAGCGATTGCGGTCAAAATTCAAGTCTTTCCGAAAAATAGCTGCTCCTGTTCGTTCGCTACTGGCGATGAAAGGGCGAGGGAAAAGCGGATCAAATATAATATCTTTGAGAGCGTCGCCAATAATGCGCTTAAGGATGTCCGTGGGTATTTTTACTTTCTCTTTCTCAATCAGCAGAGTAACAACTAATTCTGTGCTTTCTTCACTTTTAGTAATAGAGAAAAGTGATACTTCACCAGAGCCAATTTTCAGATCAAATCTCTTTGATAAACGGATACTTTTTGTGTCTAGGCTTACTTGAAATTCTGATTCTTTGAATCGTTCAGCCGATGCGGCAAAAATCTTTGGTAATTCCTGGGTATATGTCTGACAACCTTGAAAAACAATTTGCTCAACTTGATTGACATATTCTTGTATATCAAGACAAATTACTCCGTCAGCAAGGAGTTGCTCAATCTTATTGTCGTTGATTTTCAGCGAAAATATCTTGCGCCAAGTATATAAAAAACCGAATAACGCGTAAGTGGCGTAAGTTTTACCTGTATTGTTGTAACCACAAATGATTGTCAGTTCACCAAGTGTAAATTCTGCTTGTTTTAAAGCACCAAGATTTTTAACTTTAATTTTCATTAGTTTATATATAATTTATCTACGTTGGAAAAATGGGATTGTCGGCATTTTATTCCCTGATATCCAGAATTTTTTTTAGCTAATATCTTCATAATATCAGTTCTTAACAGCAGCGATTGAATGACTCTTCCCTGTAATCCCTCCAATCTCCCCCTTTCCCAGTAGCCAAGACCAACCAAATTTCGCTACATTAGGAAAATGTACACCTAATAGGAATTTTCAATGTCAGCACAACTGTTACTGGTAGATGACGAACCGGGATTGCGGGAAGCCGTGAAAGAATATTTACAAGAAAGCGGTTTTAGGGTTCAAACTGCCAGTAACGCCCGTGAAGGTTGGGACTGGATGCAAGAGAACACCGCCGATTTAGTCATTTCTGATATTATGATGCCCCAGGTGGATGGCTATCAGTTCCTGAAACAAATGCGAGATGACCCCCGTTTTCAAGCTTTACCAGTGGTATTTTTAACCGCTAAAGGGATGACAGGCGATCGCATCCAAGGCTATCATGCCGGAGTTGACGCATATCTACCTAAGCCCTTCGATCCTGATGAATTAGTCGCCATAGTTGAAAACTTACTCGCACGTCGCAGCGCCCAAACCCCCTCCACCGGGGAAAACAGCGAAACCCCAAATCTTGCCGATTTGGCGAATCAAATCGCTCAAATTAGAATATTATTAACTCATCGCAGTGCCATATCCCAAACTCCAGCCCCGTTTAAAATAGATTTGACCCCTAGAGAGCAAAGTGTTTTAAATTTGGTAGCAGAAGGATTAATGAACAAAGAAATTGCCCGTCGTTTAGAAACAAGCGTCCGCAACGTCGAAAAATATGTGAGTCGTTTATTTAGTAAAACTGGTACTAATAGTCGCACAGAGTTAGTTCGTTTTGCCCTAGAACATGGACTAGCTAAGTGAACTACTCGCACTGGTAATAATTAAGGTTAATTAGTAGAAAAATGGTAAAATGCACCCGGCTAATTTTGCTGCTAAAATAGTAACTTATGTTACAGATTTTTACTTGTAATTTTCCCAGCTTGCTGGCATTGAGACAAAAATGCTGTAGACGTGACTTTACGTTTACAAGCAAACTCATTATTAGGAAAAACAGGTAGAAGCAGACTTTCAAAACTTCATCTTGGAAACGCAAAACTACACTGATGACTATTGAATAGTATCAGCGAAATTCCGTAAACGCATTAGTTGGCGACGCATTTGCGGAGAGGCTTTAAATTCGGAAATCTCCTGAGCCTTAACAGATGCTTGCAAGGTTTCTAAGAAATCATCAGATCCTTCGGTTAAAGCCTCTAGTAATACTTGTAACAGTTGGTCACGATCACTTAACAAACTCTTTTCCTCAATCAGACGGAATTTGAGGTGGATTTCACACTCATAAACACCTACTTCGGGGTTATTGATTTGACGTGGTAATGCTTTGGAGTTCATAGTTTTGAGGATTCCTTTACTTAGTGGTCATACAGGTGCGGGACTAAATCTCCAGAAAAATTCCTTATAGTTTCCTTATACTTTTCTGAATCCAAGGTTTTTGAAGATAAGAATTTTTCTCATCCATAAAACTGGCATTCTATTTTACTCCCCCTGTATTTTTTCAATTAGATTTTACTGTTTTTTGATGTTTCTTTACTAGTTATGGCATATGCAAGCCATAAACTATTATTCAGTTTTTAAGATGTCATACCATGAAGTTTTTGTAAAAAATTGATTAGACCTTGTTAAAGGTTTTTACATCAACTTGTTCAAAACGTCAAGAAATATTATTTTTTTTACTATTTCCGCGTGATAATACTTAAGCATTTGCACTGAAGACGCTCCTTTGATAAATGCAATCTATAATTGTAGAAAAATTCACTAACTGGAGAAAACTTCAGTAAAGTCACTACAATATATGTATAGTTACATGAAAAAAAATCATAATCAGTAAAAAAATCAGAAAATTTTTGGTGAATAATCACATACATGGGTAAAAATCACTGCAAAAAAGCCTGATAGCGGTGCAGGGAAAAGACAAGTACGCGTTAAAATCAGATAATAATTTTCTCTACACCCCTAGACTCCTACACCTCCACACCCCTATTTTCCTAAAACTTCATACCCCAGATTTTAGACTTTAGCCTTCATTTCTGCTATATGCTCAAACATAGCAGTTAAAATAATTGCAGTGTAATTCAGCTAAACTCTTACACCCAAATTTATGGATAACCTGATGCTGCTCAAGTCCACAACCCGTCATATTCGCATTTTTGCAGCGGAAATGGACAAAGATGAACTAATTCCGAGTAATCATGTCTTGACATTAGATATTGATCCAGACAACGAATTCAATTGGAATGAAGATGCTTTGCAAAAAGTTTATCGCCAGTTTGATCAACTGGTAGAAGCGTCTAGTGGCGTGGATCTAACAGACTATAACTTACGTCGTATTGGTTCAGACTTGGAGCATTATCTGCGATCGCTTCTACAAAAAGGCGAAATTAGCTACAATCTCTCCAGTCGCGTGACTAATTACAGCATGGGACTACCTCAAGTTGCAGTTGTAGAGAATCAATAAACTGACTACATACAGCAGGATTTAGGAGTCAGAAGTCAGGAGTAAAACCCAATTTATCCTTGATTTTTGATAAAGATTTTGGACTTTATTTACTTGGAATCTGCTGTATCTATCTAACCCTGGCGAATTATATTCGCCGGGTATGTCAAGTTTTAGTGACAGCTTAAGAATTAGTTCTGCTATGGCTACATATTCCCACAACAATAAAAGTTATGATGAGGCTGTGGGTTGCCAAAAATATGCGCGGTATCAAATGCCGCTCCCAAATACTGTTGAAGAAAATGCCAATTGCTGATCGGTGGGAAAACTATGGAAAATGATGCGGTAACGCTCTGCTGCCCAAATGAATATTGTCAATCTGCTAATCCCCTCACCCATAACTTTTGCCAGCAGTGTTCCACACCCTTACCGAAGCGTTATCTCTGGGCTGTGGGAGATGATCTCAACCATTGTCATCCTGGAGATATTTTAGCCGATGCCTGCGGCGTGGGAAACTATCGCTATTTAGTTATTAATAAATCCATCCTTTTAGATCTCAAACCTGGTTTATTGCCCCAAATACCTGAGTTAGATAATTTAGAAAAAATTAGACCTTACCTGAAACTAATTCCCTATCGTCTCCATATACCGCAAGTTTATGGAGTCCTAAATTTAAGCAATCAGCAAACCCAAACAGAAATATTACTATTAGAAAGACCACCATTATTAACTGATGCAACCATCACTAAAGCAAATTTATGTAGTAGTTTAGATACTGTTTGGAGTGAAGCTTCATCAATCCGTCAAATCCATTGGCTGTGGCAATTAGCTAATTTATGGCAACCTTTAGCCCTAGAAGGAGTAGCATCTAGCCTTCTAGACCCCTATGTATTAAGAGTGGAAGGGGCATTGATTCGCTTACTAGAATTGCGTTTTGATGGAGAAAAATCCCCTAAATTATCTCAATTAGGAGAATTTTGGCAGCAACTGCTCAAAAATGCTCAACCAAATATTGCCTCATTTCTTCAACAAGTGTGTGAGTTTCTCATCCAGGGCGAAATTAACTCATCTGAACAATTAATTAAAGTTTTAGATCAAGGATTAAACCAATTAGAAAGATTCCAAACAACCACTATTAAAATCTATACAAAAACAGACTCAGGGCCAAGCCGCCCACGCAATGAAGATGCCTGTTACCCCCCTAGCGATACTTTAATCAGTAAACCGCCCCAGCATAGTGCCATAGCAATTGTCTGTGATGGCATTGGTGGACATGAGGGCGGCAATGTGGCCTCTAACCTAGCAATTGAAACTATTCAGCAACAAGTTCAAGGACTGACTTCAGTTCCCTCCGAAAACATAGATCCCTCACTGCTACTTTCTGACTTAGAAGGAGCAGTAGCAGTTGTTAACGATAAAATCAGCCAGCGCAACGATAGCGAACACCGCCAAGGGCGACAGCGCATGGGAACAACCATCGTCATGGCTTTACCGATTGCCCACGAAATGTATATTACCCATGTTGGTGATAGTCGTGCCTACTGGATTACTCGCCATAACTGTTATCAAGTTACTTTAGATGATGATGTTGCTTCCCGCGAAGTTCGTTTAGGTTATGCTCTTTACCGGGAAGCATTGCAACACAGTGGTTCTGGCTCATTAGTTCAAGCCTTGGGAATGAGTAAAAGTACCTCACTGCATCCCACATCTCAACGCTTTATTATTGACGAAGATGCGGTTTTCTTACTCACATCTGATGGTTTGAGTGATTTTGACCGAGTAGAAGAATGTTGGGAAACAGAAATATTACCCATTCTTTCCGGGAAAACAAGTATAGAAAATGTTGCCCAAAGACTAATAGAAATTGCCAATACTAAAAATGGACATGATAATGTCACCATTGCTTTAGTACATTATCAGGTCAAATACTCAGAACCAGATATCACAATTACAGCAGATATTTCTAACCTTTTACCCAGCACACAATTAGATCCATTAGATCATCCGGTGAATGACGAGAGTTTGATTAATAATCAGAAAACTCAAGTCATTACGGAAAACAAGACTAGCAAACTTGCCCCAGTCCCACTCCAGTTGGTGATTATTTTAGGATTAACGTTATTAGCTGGTTTATTGGGATATTGGTTTAAACTGCAACTCAAATCACCAACAATAATTTCATCTCCGTCCCCATTTTCTAGTCAACCACCAACTGCGGCTACAGAAAGAACTTTAGAAAATCTCTCAACTACATGGGTAATTCAAGCAAATAGTTCTATAAATATAAATAATCAAACTTTTCCTGCTCAAAGTTTTTTCCAAGTTATAGAGAAAAAAACTAATCCTAATGCTGCGGATAATCCAGAAGTGCGTTTGCGTCTCTGTCAAAAATCTAATTCCGTAGCACAAACTCCAAAAACAGTCGAGTTGAACTTTTCTCAACTGCAAGATTTGGATATCTCTATTTTGCCATCAGATCAACCTAGTCCCTGTGAATAGGCAATAGCAACAAATAGGAATTTTACCAATCAACAAACTCGCTAAATTGTAAAAAACCTGAAATAATACAGATAATAATCATAATAAACAACAGCAAAAATACTTGCTTGTCGAAATTTCTGCCTAGAATATCTGTATCTGTGTTTTGAACGTTTAGTTTCCACCAATCCATGTCCAGCCCGAATTTGGCGATGCCTACGGCGAGTATAGCTATCGCCCGTCTAGTAAATACTGGCACAGATAACTTCGCCATTTGGGTAGTTAAAGCACCCTATCCTAGTGGCTATGTTCTCCGTGATTGTGTTTTCTCCGCTGAACTTAATCAAGTTTGGCGAGAATGGCAGCAAATGTTTGCTGGTCATAGTCCTTTGGATATTACTTCCTTGCCAACTTCTCCATCAGCTACCTTACCCTTAGCTGTAATTTCATCGGCTCAAGGTCAAAGTAAAAGTCCTTATAGTAGCCGTCTGATGCAATCCTTGGGCATCAATTTATGGCGGTGGATATTTGATGGGGCGATTCTGGGTAGTTGGGAACGGAGTCGCGGTATGGCCATGGGTCAACAGACTCAATTACGCTTTCGGTTAGAAATTCGTGATCCTGATCTGATTGCCTTACCTTGGGAAATTATGCAGCCGGAAGCTGGACAATCAGCCATATCTCTTTCCCAAGATGTTTTATTTAGTCGTACCATCAGTGAAGTTGAACCCTTGCCAGAATTGCGAACTGACCGGGCTTTAAGTATTTTGTTGGTGTTAGGACATGATCATAAATTACAACTAGATCAGGAAGCATCCTTACTGAAAAAAACATTGTTAGAAGGTCGTGGTGGGGGCAAAACCAATTCGGGATATGCACCTTGTACGGTGAAAACACTCTTGCAACCGACAGCACAAGAGTTAATTCAGGAGTTAGAAACCAAGGCTTATAATGTTTTCTTTTATGCCGGACATGGAGTACCAGACCCGGATGGAGGCTTATTATTTTTAGGAAATGGATTCAACATTAATGGGATAGAATTAGCTCAAGTCTTAACTCGTACAGGTGTCAAACTTGCAGTTTTTAACGCCTGTTGGGGGGCGCAACCAGCGGCAATTAATCACCAAGCTATACTTGCTAGTAGTTTGGCAGAAGTGCTAATTCGCCATGGTGTACCGGCTGTGTTAGGGATGCGTGATGAAGTTGCTGATGCAGAAAGTCATAGTTTTATTCAAACTTTTGCGTCAAGCTTGCGATCGCGTAAATCAATTGATGAAGCGGTAGCAGCAGCCAGGCAAGAACTGTTAACACTGTATAAATTCAATCAACCAGCTTGGACATTGCCAGTTCTCTACCTCCATCCTGATTTTGATGGAGAACTGATTAAAAGCGTAGATGAAGGCATTACAGAACTACCAGATCCGGCAATTTTTGGCATAGATACCCCTGTAAATACAGCTTATGTGCGATCGCTCTCACCAGGAGGGAAAACTTGGTTGTTACGTTCTGGTGTTACCCGTATCGGTCGCACGAAAGATAATGATATTGTCATCCCCGAAATTTATATTTCCAAACGGCACGCGGAAATTTTATGTCGAAATACTCTCAATGAAACTACATCTAGTACAACTTATTACCTGCAAGATTTCTCTACCTATGGAACTACCTGGTATTTAAGCCCCAACGGTTGGCAACAAATTCTGCGGGAAGAAGTAGCTTTAGTATCGGGAATGCAGTTTATGTTTGGGAGTTCTAAAGGTGAAATTTGGGAATTTATTCGGGAAGAATACAGCAGCAATGATGCAGATCCTTGAGTTAATTATTTTACGGAAATCTAATTCTTCAGGTTGTAGCTGTCAATAAGACCAATGAAATAATAGTGAGAGAAAAATGAAAAATCCAATTAACGACTTAAATACTTTAAATATTCTCCCATCGAATATAGATTTAGAATTCCTAGAAACATTACTAGAACCTGAAGATACTACTTATCCCTGGAATCTGGCTGATGAAGCCTCAGACGCTTATTTTCATCATCTAGAACTACAGTTTGGTTTACAGGATTTCTTAGACGCAGAACCAATGACAAGTTCAGAGAATTTTTACCACAATCTAGATATAATTTGGGATCAAGTTCCTGTTTTTGAACATCATAATATTAGTAAAAATACAGTTAATTATCTTCAGAAAGCTTTGCAAAATGCTTTTTCGGTTATCCCTGGAGTTTTGCTGACTGCTATCGCTGAAAAAGCTTCTGAAGTCTTTATTCTTGAACAATCAGCCAGTGAGAAACTAGTGGAATGTGTGCAATCTTTATTACCCAGTTGGGAAGTAGATGATTTATTAGTTTTAGCTCGTCCTTTTGCCTACTCTATGCGAAGTAACGAACCACATACATTAACATCTATAATCAGAGATTTTGAACATCGAGATTGGGCAAGTTTATCAGAAATAGAACAAGCAAAAGTTAGTTTAGCGATCGCTGATTATGCCCTCCAATATCTCTCTAAATGTGATTCTCAACCCTAGTTTTTATTTGAATCAGGATGTACAGGATTTAATAAATTTCTTAATCCTGTTCATCCTTTGATCCAGAGTATCCTGATTTAGACAATTTAATTTTGAACATCCTGGATAAATTGCTGATCATAAAAAGCTAATTCAAAGGATTGTACTTTAAGAGTAACTTATCTAAAAGCTTACGTTCATAAGTAGTTAAATCTGGTGCTGAAGCTGTGAATTCTTCTACTTTCTCGTAAATCATATCTGGTTCAAATCTTTCTATATCATCTTGAAGTTGATCGTATATTTCCTGAAGAGTAAATTCAGTTGCTAAAGCCAAAGCAATTTGTTTACGATCTTTACCTAGTAATTGAGTTTTTAACTGAGTTTGCAAATGATAATGACCTTGAGAATTTTTGGCTAATATATCAAGGGAAAGAGATAAAAGCAAAGTTTTATAGGCTTCTTCTAACTCTCTATTTGCACCTATTTCCTCTGGAACTAAATCGGGAATATGATCTTCATTCTCGATTTTTTCACTTTGACTCTGTTCATAACAGTGACGATAAAATTCAATTTGACTGAGAAAATAAGCAGGAAAGCCTAAATGACGAGTCAATAAACATAATCTTTGTTCATCTTCAACTACTAAAGTAGTTAAACTCCGATGAAAACGACTATAAAAACTAATCATTTCTTCTTTATCTTTAGCACCTACCCAAAGATTAATTTCTTTTTGAGAAGCAGAATTTAAGTTAGTTTCAATATCCTGAAGTCTCACCAATAATTTAGAACTATCATAAAGTTGATTTAATCGTTGAGTGCGCGTGTTTTCGGGAATTATATCTGCTTGTTTTAATAATTCTCCAATTGACAAATTACTCAAATTATCAAATTCCTGTCTAGCAAAGGATATCAGTTGATTTTGAAATTCTGCGGCTGATATTTGCCAAGATTGAGAACGGCTGATTTGTTCCTGTGTGAATTTATTCGTTGGTAAATTTGATAATACATAATAATCATCAATATCTTTGTTAGTTAATACAGTCAGTCTAATATCAGAGAAATAAGTATTAGCTTGCTCTCGTTGAGTTAATAAATCGTTGTGAATTTGCGAAAAATTACTGATGGTTTGGCGTAACTTTTCTCCATATTGTTTTGCTGTTTTAATTAAATAATTTAAGGTTTCAAGGCGAAGATTTTGGGCATAAAGATCATATTCTAATTTTAATTGTTCATTATAGCTACGACGCAATTCTACCGCATTAGCTTTTAAACTACTTTCTAAGCTTTTAATTCTTTTCTTAATCTGTTGGATAGGTTCGCGGATAGTAGAACTATACTTAATCCAAATTGTACCCAAGTAAGTCAATACAGCTATAAATATCCACAATAAATAATTAACTAAGTTCCCCCAAAAATGTTTTAATAAAAGCCATAGTATTGATTGACTGAAAATACCCAATAAAACAACTAAACCTACAAGGATAAGTAAAACTAAAGTAGGATAAACAATCAAATACTTATTCCGAAATTCAGTTTCTTTTGTGAGTATTTGGTCGAGTTTATCTGTAGCAGTTTCAATTTCCTTTTCTAAAAAGTTTAGCTGCTTTTCTACGCTGTCAATATTTTGTTTTACTTGATCACGAGCGCGTTCAACTGCTGTAATCCGAATTTGACGAGCTTGTTCAATTTCTGTATTCACAGCTTGACGATATTCGGAAATTGTATTTTCTAGCTGTTTTTGAGTTGTTTGTAATTCCTCTAACAATTCTGAAGAATTAAGTTCAGCTAAACTTTCTTGTAATTGTTGCCTTTTTCCCCTTAAAGACAAAATTTGATTGAGTAAGTTTTGTGTTTTTTCTCTATTAATCGTTACTTCTAATCGAGAATCAAGAAATCCTTCAATACTACGTAATTCTGTAATCAGATTTTGTGGTTGTTCACTAATCGCATCAGTTTGTAATTCTAAATAAGAATAAGTGAGAATTTGTAATAATTTTACTGATTCATTTAAACCACTAGATGTAGTATCTGCATAATTACTAATTCTGCTATCTAAAAAGGATGTTAATATTGTTTGGACTTCTTTACTACAATTTTCTAGAGTCCGTTTGTATGTAAGTAGTTGTTGATTTTGAAATTGCCGATATGCACGTTGTAATTCTTTTCCGTATTCCTGAGCCATACCAGGACGCATATCAATACGCGGATTAAAATCTTGCCATACGGGTTTACCGTTATCTCGTTCTAATTGTAAAAAAGCATCGCTAAAGTCATCACTTAAAATAAATTCTTTAGCATCTAATAATAACTTACGGTTAGTTTCTGGTGTTGATTCTTGTTGTGGTAAAAACTGCTGTTTCATAATATCAGCAGCTAAGGCAGAACTCAAACGAGTAATCGCTATTTCTACCGGAAAAATTAATTCTCCATAGCCAAAAGAACTATAAGCAGATATTTTACCGCGAACTTTATTTGTCCCAATTAAAACCCCAGCGGTATCTGGTTCAAAGTTGAGAAAACCAACAAAAGCATCTGCATAATTGGATAAATTATCTTTGAGTCCGCCACTTTGTCCATCAATTAACCAGCAATTGTCAAAAAGTAAGCCTTTTTGTTGGTTAGTCATTGTGAAATCAAGTTCTTTGAGAAACCCATAAGCAGCACTATAATCAGAATTATTCGCTGGTGAAAATAAGTCTGGTAACAGTAATATAGCTTCTAGACTGTGGGGAATATCAACAAAGAATTTGCTAAATAACCACCGCAATAAACGAGATAATTCAAAAAATACACCTCTAGAAATCTGCTCTTTCGCTGATAGCATAAAATATATTCTATGCTGGTTGCTGATATCAATTCCTGCTCTTTTAGCAGCGTTTATTTCTGGAGAATTATAGCTGGCTGTGAGTAGTTCAATCAACAAAGATTGTAACTTGCTTGTCGCTTGTTTAAATTGTTTACGAATTTGATTTACAGAGTTTAATTGACTAGAAATTTTTTCTCTGTCGGATTTTTCTGTAGGCATTGACTGTAACTTAGAATTAAAGTCAAAGTTAATACCATCCCAAGTCAAGGTATGAACTTGTAGTAAACTCGCTTGAATTGGGGAATAACGTTCAAGTTGCTTTTGAATAGCTGCACAGAAAACAGCACTATAAGGATCGAGGGCAAAGATAATAGTTGGTTTAGGCATAATGCCAATCTCAAATTATTGAATAAAGGGCTATAAAATTACATCCAAATCTTCGAGGTAGGCTTCAATTTCTTGAATTTCCATTTCTACCTGTTCTTTAATTTGAGCATCAACCTTGTTTTCTTTTAATACTTGCTTGATTTTTTGGATGTAGGCTTCTAACAGCAATTTGGCCTTGTCTTCGTCTGCGTGAGTTATTTCTTCAACTTTATCAGCAATTTCCTTAACTAAAGATGAGTTATTTTTGAAGGCTTTAAATGCTGATTTGCGATCGCTTCCCAATGGTAAAATTTGGCCTTCTAATTTTCTGGCTTGTTCTGTATAAATAGAGTATTGTCTTCTCTGATTGACAATTAATTTATAAGGTTCAGGAACTAAAGCCAAAGCAAACCAACGCAATGCCCCACCGTCCTCTTCTGGGGGAATCAAATTAGGCAGGCTATTCCACTTTCGATCTAGATGTTTAAAGACCTTGTTGGGGTCTAAATAGGCTTGTTCCATATCTCTAACACCGTTAAGAGCAAATAAAGGAATACCTACTTCAACTCTAAATAAAGTCACTTTATGAGCTTCACCCGTGGGGACAAAAGAAGGATTATCTCTGCCTTTTGGCAACCGATTAACTAAGGGAGGATTACTAAAAATAGTATTATTACTTTCCACACCATAATAATAAAATTCAGTTATTAGGTGTTGCTGTTGTACGGGAATTTCTGCTTCTTCGTATTGCCATAAAGGAACTGCTAATTTACCCAATTGTTCCAAATCTTTACCCGCATCTTCGGGATTACTATTTGCTAATACCTCCTCTATTGTCATGGTGGTAAGTGGGCTATAAATCTCATCAACAAATGCCAAAATTTCAGCTTTGATATCTTCGGCTTTTTTATCTGACCAATTCGTTAACGTTTGCGACTTTTCTCGATACCAACGGATAAAATCTTCTCCATTAACTTTCGGTCTTTTTGATTCCAAGTTAACTCGCTGGATAGTATGAATAAAAGGATTATCACTATTACCTTGACGACTTACCTCACTATAACTTTGTTCTAGGTCTTGATAGATTCTGTCTAGGTTAATGCGAATACGTTTACATTTTTCTTGAATTTCCTCTACTTTAGTTCGCAAAATTCCGTAAAGTTCTGCTGCTTTATCACACCGCTTCCAATGTAAATAAAGTCTCCATTTTTGATCAGCCCTTTCTTTAAACCGTTGACAAGCTGCTTGCACATTGTTTTTATTCACAAACCAAGTTTCAGCAACTTCCTTAATTTTTTCTTCCTGTTGTTCTAGTTTTAAGAGATTATATTGATATTGTGCCTCTTGGGATTTTTTCTGGACACTTTGTTGCAACTCATCGAGATTTTTCGCTAATTTGGCGGCAAATTGCCCTGCATAAGCTAAACCATTAGGACGGTTAATTGCTCGCTCGTACCAAGTAGAAACAGCTTCTGTAATGTTCTGTTCTAAGCGATAATGATTAACTCCTAACTCTTGATTAGTCCGTTGTTCCATTTGATCCATCTGCCGCTTATATAATTCCTTAATTGTCGGTAAAGCAGTCCGATCAAAACGCATTTCCCCCATTCTTAACTCAGGCTTAATTTTGCCACCTTGATTACTTGCAATCAAAGATTCTAAAACCGTTACCTCTGCTAATTTAGCATCTTGGAAAAACCGAGTAATTTCACTTTCTAAATCAATACCTTGAGCAGATGCTATCAACTCATTAGCTACAAACTTTTGAGCATCTTCTAGTTTCATGCGCTCATATTGTTGGGTAGGCAAAGTCAAAGCCGCAAACCCAAAACTACAATAATTGATTTTGCGTCCTCGAACTTTTTCTGCTGTTGCTAAATAAGCCCGCAAATTATCAGCCACGTTAGCAGCATCTAAACCGATTTGTGAACCAATTTGAACATATAAACCATCGGCAACTAAGTTTAATAAATCATCAGGACGACCAACTACAGTCCCCTTTTTATTAATCCCATCAATTACAAATACCGTATCAAATGGGGGACGATCAGCTTTAACTTTAAAGCCACCATAATCAATTTCCATTGGATTACTAGGTGAGAGTCCCCAAAGATATTCTATTTCTTTAAGAGCGCCATAGGTATTTGATTTCACCATGTTAGTTTGGGGAAGATTAGCAAATACTCTCGGTAAAACAAATACTCCTGTAATATTAGAAAAAGTATTCAGATATCGCTGCGCTAAAAATGCTATATCTAAAAATGTACCGCTGCCAGTTCCCCCAGCTAAACTGCCAACAATAAAAATTTCGACACCATCACGATTAGAAACTTGAAAGTTATCGGAAAATGCTTGTTTGTTGGTGCGAATTTCACAAACAGCATTGATAGCTTGTCCAATCAAACTATTAATATCACCTACTTTAGCGAATAAAGCCAACCTACCCCTTGCCCGAATTTGTCCAGCACCATTAATAATACCGTGAGCGGGAATTTCCTTCGGCCACCATTCATTAATATGATCATTTCCTACTAGGAGTTTCCCTGGATTAGCAACAGAAATAGGATAGATTTCATTGGGTTCTAAAACTACTGTGTTACCATCTGGTGATTTTTCTCGACTTTGGATATTTTCAGTAGTATCAATGGAAAGAAACCGGATAATTTCTGGGACTGCACCGTAAACATCTATAAAACGCTTTTTCAGTTTTAGCACAACGCCATAACCTGTACCACCTAAACCGATGACAACGGTAGGACGAAAAACAACTGTGGGACGGGACATTGAATCTCCTCTGATAATTATTTAAAACTTGTATTCCCCAGTGTTTTGCTCAAAGGGGCGTTGGTTGCCATGCCAGTAATATCGCAATTTAATATTACCGATTTTAATTGTATCCTGATCGTATAGTTCCGTAGTCGTTATTTCTTCATTGTTGATAATAATTTTACCTTTGATCAGGTTTAAATAAACTTTCTTTTTCCCTAACTGGCGAGTTGTGGTTAATTCAGCATCGCTGTCAATTGTGGAAATTGCGGATATCAACTTACTTAAAGTTACTTTATTTGTTTGTAGTTGGGTAAGACTGATAAATTGATCTTCTGGTGATGTTGGCAATGGTGCAATGATTTCTAATTCACCTTCTAGGTGGTTGCGGTTACGAATATCTTGAACTAATTCCCAAGGTGTTTTGCGTTGAATTAAACAAACCACTATGAGAACAATTAATAATAGAAGCAGGAATAAAAGTGACCAAATTATTATTTTTCTGGATAGTGGCATCAAGACATCAAGATTAACTTCTGTATTGATAGGATTAACAAGAGAATTATCTGGAGTAAAGACCAAAGTTAAAGTTTTTTTACCATCAGAACTGTTATCAGATACCTGCAACTGTATAGGAATTTTATTCTCACCTCTTGTCAAGGAGATAGCTTTTGTAGATGTGCCTAAAGAAACATCTTGAGGATTATCTGGAAACTGTAAATTAGCTGTTCCTGACTGATTGCTATTAACTACCAATGTTTGAGAATTAGTAGTTTGACCTGCTTCTACAGAACCAAAATCTAGACTCTTTGGCTGTACATCTATTAGCCATTTAATTGTTACTGGTAATTCAATTGGAATAGGTGATATCGCTTTATCTGTTGAAGTTAAAACCAAGCGGATATTTTCAGTTCCACCCTTGGCATTTGCGGGAATTTTTAACTGTATGGGAATAGCTGTAGGTTGATTAGCTCCTAAATTAATTTCTTGATTTGGTTTAATTAAGCTAATACCACTTTGATTTGGATCTTCTAGTTTCACCTTTACCTTAGCGTTAACATTACTCATACCATTAATATTAAAAGGTTGAGTAGTGCTACCAGGTGATATTGGTTGTGTGTTATTTATAGGTACATCAACATCCAACTGAGGTTTAATTAAAATTGGTCGGATACTTTGCGCTAACTGGTTTAATTTTGCTCCCCCTGGATCTCTTAATACCCGTCCTTTTTTACACAATGCAGGATTATTAGCAAAGTTATTTAGTTGTTTTTCGTGTTCTTTTAGTCCTAAAGAAACAAAAAACACATAGGGTTTACATTTTTGCTGTTGTAATAATTGGGTGTTGCTAGGAATAGTCACAGGATTAGGAATTCCGCGCACATCTTCTAATCCATCTGTCAAAAATACTATACTGACAGTTCTACCTAGAGCATCACCACGTTGATTTAACTTAGCAGAATGTGTTAAAGCCGCTTGTACTGCTTTCCCTGTATGAGTCCGCATTCCATTAGCTTGGAGGGCGTTAATCATTTGCTTGAGTTTCCCTCTGTCTTCATTCTTGGTAATGGCAATATTTTGGGTTTTTAATTGTACATCCCGATCAAATGTATAAAGAGTTACTGTATCTCCAACTCTGGCAGTATTAACAAAATCAGTAATAGAATTTTTGACTTGAGTAAATATATTTTTTGTCCCCCCCACTCCACGCATGGAGGCAGAAGTATCTACTACGACAATCCAATCAATTCCACCTTTAGGCGTAGTTTGAGCAAATGTCGGGTAAATGCAAGAAATTAATACCAAAGTTACAGTAGCAATACTTTGGTATAATATATGTTGACAATACTGCTTTAAGTTAGCAAAACCCATTGATAGATATCTCCACCTATATCAGTTTAGATTGACTAAATTTCCTAGTTCAAGCCAGAAGCAATAAGTAATATTCTGCAATATGAAAGTATTTTTAATAACTAAATTTCGTTAAAATTGCAAGTTCTTAAAAGGTAACTGCTCCGTCAAGATGATGATGTATCAATCATCGGCTATGGTACAATAGTTTACCAAGGAATGCAAGCAGCAGAAATTCTCTGCGAACATTGTATTCAAGCAACTGTGATTAATGCCCGTTTTGTATGTACTTTGTGATCCTGTTTATTTTTGGTCTGAATCAGAATTTAATGAATTTCTTAATCCTGTACATCCTTTAATCCAGAGCATCCTGATTCAGACAAATGAATTATTTAATTGAAAACTGATAAAATATCTAAAATTGCAAAATATAGCATTAAACCAATAATGTCCAACCTAACAACTATCGCCCGAATACAAAATATTATTTTTTCAGTATTCCTAACTCTGATAATAACTTTAATAGTTCCTGCAACTGCTTCCGCTTCCAGCTTGGGAATTGAGTCAGGTTCTCTTCGTCCTTGTCCAACATCCCCTAATTGTGTTGTTAGTCAAAATGCTGATGCAAAACACGCCATTGCACCGATTACCTATCATGTAGCGCGAGATAAAGCCAGAGAAACCTTACTCAAAGTTCTCACAGTTGTTCCCCGCACAGAAGTTATAGAACAAACAGATAATTATATTCATGCTATTTCCAAAAGCCGCATCTTCAAATTCGTTGATGATGTAGAATTTAATTTCCCTAACAATGAATCAATAATTCATATCCGTTCCTCATCTCGTGTGGGAGATTCTGATTTTGGAGTCAACCGCACCCGCTTAGAGCAAATTCGTTTAGCTTTAAAGGATTTAAATATTTAATTTTACCTTTTAGTTTCTTCTTAGTTTCTTCCCTCTGCGTTCTCTGCGCCTCTGTGGTTCGATAAAATACCTTTAAACCGCTCAACCCACAGAGGAATAATAAAAAATAAAAATATAATGCCCTTGGATTTTAACTAAATAATAGCAGAAAAAAATACTATGTCAATATCAATGGCTGAAAAAACCTATTTCCGTAAATTTATTGATAATATTCTCAATAATATTGATAATAGAAGCTAATTATTGCAAAAGTGCAAATTTTATAAAACCGGATATTTAAAAAAGTTATCTTTCTGAATCAATACAAATAAAAAATCAGGGTGGGAAAACCCCACCCCTACAGCTATTAGCGTTTCACCAATTTCTTGGACATCTTACGAAGACGAATAGATTCAGGTGTAACTTCCACCAATTCATCTTGAGCAATGTATTCCAAAGCTCGTTCCAAATTCATGTCTATGGGTGTTTGTAACTGAGTAAGTTCTTCACCACCAGATGAACGGTGGTTGGTTAACTGCTTAGTTTTACAAACGTTCAATTCCAAATCTTGGGGACGATTATGTTCACCAATAATCATACCTTTGTAAACCTTAGTTCCGGCACCGATAAAGAATGCGCCTCTATCTTCACAGTTTTTCATGGCGTAGGAAGTAGAAACACCTTCATCAAAGGAGATGAGAACGCCTTTGTTGCGGGCTTCAATATCACCGCAAAGGGGACGATAATCAAGGAAACTGTGGTTCATGATGCCTTCACCGCGAGTCATCCGCATGAATTCACCTCGGAAACCAATTAAACCACGGGCAGCTACGATAAACTCTAATTGAGTGCGATCGCCACCACCGGGCTGCATATCTTGCATTTCCCCTTTCCGTTGTCCTAACCGTTCAATACAGCTACCAACAGCATCAGCGGGAACGTCTAAAGCTAGAAGTTCAAAAGGTTCGCAAGGTTGACCATTAACTGTGCGGTAAATTACTTGAGGTTGAGATACTTGGAACTCAAAACCTTCACGACGCATGGTTTCGATTAAGATACCCAGGTGTAATTCACCCCGACCAGAAACTAAGAATTTATCAGGAGAGTCGGTGTCTTCAACGCGCAAAGCTACGTTTGTTTCTAATTCGCGGTATAAGCGATCGCGGATTTGGCGAGATGTTACCAATTTACCTTCTTGACCAGCAAAAGGTGAATCATTAACCCAGAAGGTCATTTGTAAAGTTGGTTCATCCACCTTAATCAATGGTAGAGCCAGAGGTTCATTAGGATCTGTAATAGTTTCGCCAATGTAAGCATCAGCAAAACCAGCTACAGCCACAATGTAACCTGCGGTAGCTTCTTCCATATCTACCCGTCTTAAACCATCAAATCCCATTAACTTGGTGATTTTACCCTTGACAATGCTGCCATCTTCCACTACCAAAGCGGCTTGTTGTCCAGCGCGGATAGTCCCATTGTGGATTTTACCAATGATAATCCGGCCTAAATATTCAGAATAATCCAGGGTAGTAACTTGCAATTGCAGAGGCTTGTTAGGATCGCCCACAGGTGCAGGAACGTGGCGAAGAATAGCCTCAAATAGAGGCTGCATATCTACCGATTCTGCTTCCAAAGTTTCTTTAGCGAAACCAGCCATACCGGAAGCAAACAGATATTTGAAATCACACTGGTCTTCATCTGCACCTAATTCTAAGAACAGATCCAAGACCTTATCCACAGCGATATGGGGGTCACATTGTCCACGGTCAATTTTGTTGATAACAACGATAGGACGCAAACCCTTTTCCAAAGCCTTTTTCAAGACAAAGCGGGTTTGGGGCATTGGGCCTTCATTGGCATCAACAATCAGGATACAACCGTCCACCATGCCGAGAACTCGTTCTACTTCTCCGCCGAAGTCAGCGTGTCCAGGGGTATCAACAATATTAATCAGGGTTTCTTTGTAGCGAACCGCTGTATTTTTAGAAAGAATTGTAATGCCTCGTTCCCGCTCTAAATCATTGGAGTCCATGACACAATCCGGAACGTCTTCGCCTTCGCGGAAAATGCCGGACTGTTTGAGGAGAGCATCAACCAAGGTGGTTTTACCGTGGTCAACGTGGGCGATAATGGCGACGTTACGAATTGGGAGCGTCATAGATGATTTGGGTAAACTTTAGGGTTTTTAGATTAAGAAGCTTAATGTTGGGTTGTTTTAACAGAAGTGGGGATGATTTGCCAATTCTGTAACGAACCTTTAATAATTCTAGCGTAATTGTCACAAATATTGTTATTTTGATAATAAATATCAAGAGCATTTTTGAGATATAGGGTATTTGCTTCAATAAAGCTAACTCGCGTATACCCCTAAACGACGGTACAATTCAGAATTTTTCTTGATTACATAATTTGCGGCTTGCTCAAAATCACTTTTTGGATAATTGAGCCAGTCTTCTATAGTGGCACGTAATAATTCTTCAGGAGAAATCCCGTTTGCTTGTGCCATTACTTGTAGTTGTTGTAATTGTTCCTCTGGAATATTGATGGTGATTGCAGCCATAGTAGTTTTTGATAAAAGTTAGTATGTCTACTATTTTAGACTCATGAGGGGCTGAAATTAGCACTTACAACTAAAATTGTGCCAAAATGAACTTATAACTTTATAAGTTTACAGGTTATGGCTTGGTTATCAGGACAGCAATTACAAAATGGTAAATATACCATAGAAAAAGAATTAGGTGAAGGTGGTTTTGGAATCACTTATCGCGCTAGAGATAATCAGGGAAATTTCGTTGTTATCAAAACTTTAAATGATGTAATTCAAAAACGTGCTGATTTTGCTAAATTTCAACAAGACTTTCTCAACGAAGCGA
The DNA here is from genome assembly GCF_009712035.1 of Anabaena sp. UHCC 0187. Lineage (GTDB taxonomy): Bacteria > Cyanobacteriota > Cyanobacteriia > Cyanobacteriales > Nostocaceae > Dolichospermum. Next base: position 291,641 of record NZ_VILB01000014.1, read on the forward strand.
TTAAATTAGCTAAATGTAGTCATCCTCATATTGTGCAAATTTACGAAGTCATTCATGAAAATGATCTTTGGTGTATGGTGATGGAATATATTGATGGGGAAGATTTAGGAACTTTAGTAGAAAATCAAGGTATTTTATCTGAAGCTGAAGCATTAAGCTATATTCAGCAAATTGGATCAGCATTAACTGTAGTTCATAATAACGGCTTATTACATCGAGATATTAAACCACAAAATATCATGTTGCGTTCTGGTAAATCAGAAGCCGTGTTAATTGATTTTGGGATTGCGCGAGAATTTACACCGAATTTAACTAAAACCCATACCAAAATATTATCTGATGGTTTTGCACCAATTGAACAATATGATGCTAGAGCAAAACGGGGAGCATTTACAGATGTTTATGCTTTAGCTGCAACTTTGTATTCTGTGTTAACTGGAGAATTACCAACTATATCACCAATGAGAGCTATTGGTACAGAATTGGAAGAAGCAAAAAAGATTAATTCTAGTATTAGTGATAGAGTTAATCATGCAATAATCAAAGGAATGGAATTAAAACCAGAAAATCGTCCTCAGTCGGTGGAAAATTGGCTAAAATTATTAGGTGCAGAAGTTGTCAGTAAAATTTACTTTGCACCTCCAAATCAAAGCAACTCATTTCCTGTTATTCCATCTTTGAAATCTGATTATTACAAACTGCGTGATTTACTAGCGGATGGAAACTGGAGAGGTGCGAATATAGAAACCAGTAATCTAATGCTTTCTTTAGCTTGTCCCACAAAAGGACGCTGGCTTGATTCCGAATCTATTAAAAAAATTTCCTGTGAAGAATTTCGTATAATTGATCAACTATGGATAAATTATAGCAAAGGTAAATTTGGTTTTAGTGTTCAACATAAAACTTGGGATTATGTCCAAGGAAATATAGATCAATTTGGTACTATTGTTGGGTGGCGTGTTAAAAAATCGTGGATTCCATATTCTAAATATAATTTCAGTATTTATGCTCCTGATGGACATTTACCTGCTTATCTAGAATTTTTGGGCTTTGTGTGGAAAGATGGCTGGTTTGGTGCTTATTGGGATGGTGATTTAGGTCGTGTTAAAGCTTTGATTTCAAAATTAGAACAATGTCATATTTAATTTACTATTGACACTTGTAATAAATCTCTCTTCTTCTTCTCTTCCTTCGTGTTCTTCGCTCCTTCGTGGTTCATTTCCTCTTAAAAAAATGCTATCAGAAAGATTTACCCAAGCGCTGACCTACGCCCACGAACTCCACGCCACGCAAAAACGCAAAGCTGGGGATATTCCCTATATTACCCATTTACTAGGAGTAGCCAGCATCGCCTTAGAATATGGTGCAAACGAAGACGAAGCGATCGCTGCCTTATTACATGATGCCATAGAAGACCAAGGCGGAGCAGCCACCAGAGCAGAAATTCGCCGGCGATTTGGGGATCATGTCACCGCCATAGTTGATGGTTGCACAGATGCAGACACCACACCCAAACCCCCTTGGAAACCCCGAAAAGAAGCCTATATTGCCCATATTGCCACCGCTTCCCCAGCAGTATTGTTAGTTTCTGCCGCTGACAAACTCCATAACGTCCGTTCAATTCTCAAAGATTATCGGATTATCGGTGATGCAGTTTGGGAACGGTTTCAAGGTGGAAAAGAAGGCACACTTTGGTATTATCGTTCCCTCGCAAATGCTTTCCAAAAACATCAAATTACGCCCTTAGTAGCAGAATTAGAAAGGGTAGTTGCCGAATTAGAAATTTTAGCTGGATACAAAAAATGAAGAACGAAAACTTTCATCCTTCATAAATTTATATTTCATCCTTTGGGATGATATTTATTTGCTGATTAACGGAATAAACTACTGAGTGAGCTATCCTCATGAATCCGCCAAATTGCTTCTCCCAGGAGATTAGCGACAGAAAGCGTCACCAATTGGGGAAAGCGATCGCTGTCAGGAATGGGAATGGTATTAGTGACTATCACTTCCTCAAATACCCCACTGGATAACCTTTCAATTGCCGGTGGTGAAAATACTGCATGAGTAGCACAGGCATATACCTGACTAGCTCCTTCTTGACGCAGCAACCTCGCCCCTTCTGCAATCGTGCCGCCAGTATCAATCATGTCATCCACTAATATGGCGGTTTTGCCTCTAACATCACCAATGATATTTAAAACTTCGGCCACATTATGAGCCTGACGGCGTTTGTCAATAATTGCCAATGGAGCATCATTCAATTTTTTCGCAAAAGCTCTTGCCCGTGCCACCCCACCCACATCTGGGGAAACAACCACAATATCCTGTAATCCTTTGCTAATGAGATAATCCAGGATCACTGGTGAACCATATACATGATCAAAGGGGATATCGAAATAACCCTGAATTTGGGCTGCGTGTAAATCCATTGCCAGAACTCGGTTAGCACCTGCTTGGGTAATCAAGTTAGCAACTAATTTAGCCGTAATAGATTCTCTTCCTGCCGTTTTCCTGTCAGCACGAGCATAACCATAGTAAGGAATTACTGCTGTGATCTGTCGTGCAGAAGCCCGACGACAGGCATCAATCATAATTAGTAATTCCATCAAATGATCATTGACGGGTTGACAACTGGGCTGGATTAAATAGACATCACAACCCCGAATTGATTCTTGGATTTGAACATAAAGTTCTCCGTCCGCAAATCTTTTGCGAATCATTGGACCCAAGTCCATGCCTAGATAACGAGCGACTTCTTGCGATAGTGCCAGATTGGCAGAACCGGAAAACAGCCGTAGGCGATTATTGTCAGGTAGTCCCGTTGCTATTGACTGGACGGGTATTGTTGCAGAACTCAGCACAGCAGATCCTCGAAGTGCATTCATAGAAATATCATCACAGATTGAGCAAATTTAACAAAAATAGAGTAAACAAAACATCTATCAGTTTTGTTTAAGTTTTCATGAAAACTTGAAATATTTCTCCATAAAATTAACAATTCCTAATTTTTTGGTCTTCCTGGGAAACAAACTACAAGTAATTTAACTGACATCTAGGCTGTCAAATAGTTTCAGAGTTCCAAGTTTCTGGGTTCAGGTAAAATGCCCAAATCTGGTGAACAGTTGCGCTGGTAGATGAGTAGATTGTTGATTCTACTGGTTTTTTTGTGACCCAGAGGAGATTACTCACAGATTATAGTGATTCTCAAGTTAGCTCTGAGGTGCTAGAACACCCATGAATTAAAAGCACTGAATGTGCAATTAATTATTTTATGATACTAGTGACAAATTAATGAACTATTAAATATTTATGTTATGAATCAAAAAAACTTAGTAGAATCAACGGTACACCACAATCTACCATTTATCAGGTAGGCAAAAATTAAACGGTAATTTTGACCATTGCTGCTAATGCTGCTTGATTTACCTATCCTTGATTATAGCTGCTACTATGTTAGACACATCCTGACTAAAGGCAGAATGTGAGAATAGAATAATGCAAGACTTATTTTTAGTATACACTTCCTTGTAACCTGGGTGACTGAGGAAAATTACGACAGCTACAATTAAGACAGCTTAAGTCATGTTGTGGATGGATAATGCTTTTGCTCCCGTTCTAGCTCAGTTGCTATTATATTCAATTAATAGACCATGCAATCACCGATTACAGTTGGTACTATCCTACAAAATCGTTACCACATAATTCACATTATTGGACAGGGGGGATTTGGTAGAACCTATCTAGCAGAAGACCAAAGACGCTTTAATGAGCTTTGTGTTCTCAAAGAATTAATTGCCCCAGGAACAGGAACATCTGATGGGGAGAAGGCACAGGAGTTATTTGAGCGAGAGGCTGCTATCTTGTATCAAATTGAGCATCCACAAATTCCTAAATTTAGAGAAAAATTTGCTCAAAACGCAAGATTGTTTTTGGTGCAAGATTTTGTAGCTGGCAAGACTTACCGCCATTTGCTGAAAGAACGCCAGGAAGTTAGCACAACTTTTACTGAAGCAGAAGTATTACATTTATTACGGACTTTATTACCTGTTCTTGGTTATATTCACGGACAGGGAATTATTCATCGGGATATATCCCCAGAGAATATGATTTTACGGGAAACTGATTATCTGCCCGTATTGATTGACTTTGGGGTAGTGAAAGAATTAGCGACAAAATTACAATCTTCCAGTCCCACACCAGTTACTACTGTGGGCAAGCTAGGTTATTCGCCTAGCGAACAAATGCAAACGGGCAGAGCATATCCTAGTAGTGATTTGTACGCGCTGGCTGTGACGGCGATAGTTTTGTTAACTGGGAAAGAACCAGCGGACTTATTTGATGAGCAGCAACTAACTTGGCGTTGGCAACAGTGGACAACAGTGACACCGGAATTTGCTCAAGTTTTGCAGCGAATGTTGAGTTATCTGCCGGGGGAACGGTATCAAAATGCTGCTGATGTTGCTCAAGCAATGCTTAATATCAGCTATACCAGCAAACCTGCCGCTAATTTATCTTATCTGCAAACTATCGCCGTCGGTCATCGTCCTGAACCCAGATCAACAGCACCTGAAAATCTCCAACCTTCAGTTAATTCCGGTAATTCTGGACAAAGTAGCTCTATTTTAGATAATCCTTGGGCGTTGGGAGTAATTGGCTTTGTTGTGATTATTTTAGCAGGATTTGGTTCTTGGACATTGGTGAGTTCGTTGCGAAGTCAGTCACGAAAATCACCAGAAACAATCACAACTCCCCAATCCTTTCCTTCCCCGGTTATTCCTAGTGCAACAACATTGACACCAACTCCCACACCGACTAACAGTGAACCTGTTGTTAATCGCCAACGTCTCAAATTAGACCAATCTAACACGGCGAAAGTAGAAGGGATACTGAAAGAAAATGATTTAGTTCAATATAGTTTACGGGGGAAAATCGGGCAAAAATTAACTGTATCTGTGAATGAGGGTAGTGGCATTGTCTTGACAATTTTAAATGCTGATGGTGAAATTATTAATACTCAAGATCCACAATCTACATCCTATGAGGGAATATTGCCGGATACCGGAAAATATATGATTCAATTAGGTTTGTCTGGGGGTGTATCGGAGGTTAATTATAGTTTGAATGTGGCTTTAGAAGCACCAACCCCAACGGAAACTCCCACACCGACGGAAACTCCCACACCCACGGAAACGCCAACCCCAACAGAAACTCCCACACCCACGGAAACTCCCACACCCACGGAAACTCCAACTCCCACGGAAACTCCAACTCCGACAGAAACGCCAACTCCGACGGAAACTCCCACAGCAGGGTTTAATGGGACTAATTAACGCTAATTTTTAAGCTAAATTATCAGAAGAAGCAAATTAAGTTGTCATTTTTAGCAGAAAACGTTGTTGAATACTTTACTGATTACGGGAACTGATACGGACGCTGGTAAAACTGTTGTCACGACAGCATTAGCAGCTTATTGGCAAAAATATTATCCCCAGCGCAGTTTGGGGATTATGAAGCCAATTCAATCGGGGGTAGGAGATAGGGAACTGTACCAAACTCTGTTTAATTTGGAACAGTCACCAGAAGAAATTACACCTTTGTATTTTCAAGCACCTTTAGCCCCACCTATAGCCGCTGCTAAGGAAAATCGCCAAGTTGATTTAGCGATAGTTTGGCAAACTTTGTTAGCTTTGCAAAAACAGCGTGATTTTGTGTTGGTGGAATCTTTGGGGGGTTTAGGTTCACCGGTTACTGATGAATTGACGGTGGCTGATTTGGCAGGTGAATGGCGATTACAAACTATTTTAGTTGTGCCGGTGAGATTGGGAGCGATAGCGAGTGCTGTTGCTAATGTAGCATTAGCTCGGCAAAAGAAAATCAATCTGCGCGGAATTATTCTTAATTGTACCCAACCCCGCACCCAAGAAGAAATTGCTGATTTAACTCCACCAGACTTAATTCAATCATTGACAAACATACCTGTTTTAGGTTGTGTTCCCTATTTAGAAAATCCTAGAGATTTGGAAAAACTTGCCGCAGTGGCAGCGGCTTTAGATTGGGAAACATTATATTATGATAGGTGATTAAAAGTAAGCATTCAGCTAGAGAAACCAGATCCCCGACTTCTACCATTAATTTATCACTTATTGACATCATTAAAAAAGAAGTCGGGGATCTTAACTTTTGAATTTTGAATTTTTAATTGATAAATATGGTTTCTACATTTCCTCTGGCTTCAACGGTAAATCTCAAAAATGTGCGGTTAGAAATTCGGGCTTTACAACCGCAATTAGTGGAATGGAGACGACAGATTCACCAAAAACCAGAATTAGGTTTTCGAGAGAAAATTACCGCTGAGTTTATTGCCCAAAAGTTGCAAAACTGGGGAATTACCCATCAAACAGGGATTGCAGAAACGGGCATTGTTGCTATTATCAAAGGTGAAAAACCTGGGCATGACAAAGTATTAGCAATTCGGGCTGATATGGATGCTTTACCTATTCAAGAAGAGAATGAAGTTGCCTATTGTTCCCAACATAATGGGGTAATGCACGCTTGTGGACATGATGGACATACAGCGATCGCTCTCGGCACAGCCTATTACCTCAATCAACACCGTCAAGACTTTAGCGGCACTGTAAAAATTATCTTCCAACCCGCAGAAGAAAGTCCCGGTGGTGCAAAACCCATGATCGCAGCAGGTGTACTTAAGAACCCTGATGTTGATGCCATTATCGGTTTACACTTATGGAATAATCTGCCCTTGGGGACAGTGGGAGTTCGCCCAGGGGCATTAATGGCCGCTGTCGAATTGTTCCGTTGCACCATTTTTGGTAAAGGTGGACATGGGGCAATGCCTCATCAAACCGTAGATTCTGTAGTTGTGGCGGCGCAAATAGTCAATGCTTTACAAACTATTGTTTCCCGCAACGTTAACCCCATTGATTCGGCTGTTGTCACCGTGGGAGAACTCCACGCAGGGACAGCAGTTAATGTGATTGCTGATACTGCGAGAATGAGCGGAACTGTGAGATATTTCAATCCTGATTTAGCAGGTTTTTTTAAAGAACGGATTCAGCAAATTATTGGCGGAATTTGTCAAAGTCATGGGGCAAATTATGACTTGGATTATACTCATCTTTATCCCCCAGTTATCAATGATGTTGGCATCACTGCATTAGTGCATTCAGTTGCAGAAGCAGTGATAGAAACCCCCATTGGTATCGTTCCTGAATGTCAAACCATGGGTGGAGAAGATATGTCATTTTTCTTGCAAGAAGTTCCGGGTTGTTACTTTTTTCTCGGTTCTGCAAATTCAGAGAAAAAATTAAATTATCCTCATCATCATCCCCGATTTGATTTTGATGAAACTGCTTTACCAATGGGTGTGGAAATGTTTGTCCGCTGTATGGAAAAGTTTTTGGCTTAAAATGGAGAAATGCCGGGAACTATAGGCGTTTCCGGTTGTTTCTGTTGTCGTTGCAAATACTTACTCAATACATAGGCTAAATCTCCCCTGGTCATGGGGCGTAGTGGGTAGATATTGCCTTGTGAATCCATATTGATAAATTCCTCCGTTATGACGGTAGCGATGGCTTTTCTAGCCCAATCAGGAATATTTTTGGCATCTGGATGAGACGAAAGAATCTCATTAACAGTATCATCAGGAAATTGAAAAACCCCATAAGCTTGGGCAAAAATTGCTAAACCTTCTGCCCTAGTTACCTTTTGGTTTGGGAAAAACATATTTCCCCGATAACCTTTCATAATCTCGGTTTTCAAAACTATTTGAATGTCTTGATATGCAGAATTAGAACTAGGAACATCAGGGACAAAAATAGATTGTTTTTGTTGATTTATTAGCCGTTTATCTAAATAAAATGCTTTGACTAAAATTGATGCTAGTTCTGCCCGACTAATTAACCTATCTCGATAAAATTCACCATCGGGAAAATTATCCATTAACTGAGAATCAATTACCTTTTGTATATACTCTGAATTGGTAACAGGTATTGCATTTGGTGATTGTGCATGGGCAATAATTGGGCAAGTTTGCAGCAGTGTGATTAAAGTCAATGTACCCAGTAATTTTTTCATTTGACCATTATTTTATAACCGCATCATAAATATTGACATTGATTGCATAATTAAAGTTGCCAATTTTCTACATAATTAGTGATGAGGATTTTTTTGGCATAATTGATAAAACTTTATATTTAGAGCAGATTGTAACTTAATTAATTATCCTTTAAAATTTTATCTATTAACCATTACCAATTTTGTAGTATAGTCGGCTGTGATAGTATCTTCCATAGCGTGAATTGTTCAGGAGTTAAAGAATGTCCATACCAGCAGATCCCGTTAAATTGATGAAGCAAGAAGTTGGCAGAGCCGCTGCCAATTTGGTAAAATCTGGTTCCATAGTTGGTTTGGGTACAGGTTCAACCACAGCTTACACGATTCAGTATTTAGGAGAACGTCTCAAATCAGGTGAACTCAAAGATATTGTCGGTATCCCCACCTCATTTCAATCAGAAGTTTTAGCAAAAGAGTATGGCGTTCCCCTCACCACTTTAGACGCTGTAGACCATATTGATATTGCCATAGATGGGGCAGATGAAGTAGACCCCCACAAAAACTTGATTAAAGGTGGCGGTGCGGCACATACGCGCGAAAAAGTCGTAGATTACCTAGCAGCACAGTTTATTGTAGTCGTTGATGGTGGTAAATTAGTAGATCGGTTGGGTTCTAGTTTCGCTGTACCAGTTGAAGTTATTCCTATGGCACTTACCCCCGTCACCAATGCCATTAAAGCACTCGGTGGTAAGCCAGAATTGCGGATGGGTGTGAGAAAAGCCGGTCCAGTGATTACTGACCAAGGTAATATGGTTTTAGATGTTACATTTGATAACATTGAAGACCCGGTAAACCTAGAAAAAACCCTGAATAATATTCCTGGTGTTTTGGAAAATGGTATTTTTGTTAATTGTGCCGATATAGTTCTCGTTGGTGAAGTTATTGACGGTAAACCTGTAGTTAGACAGCTTTAACCTAGTCTAGCTATGTCCGTTGCTAGTTAGGAAAAAAGCAAGAGAGCGTAATTACAAATTATACTGGTGTAAGCTTTACTTTCAAGAAACAGGGGTGTAGGGAAGAAAAAATTGTTTCTTTCATTCATAGCAGCTAGTAACATCATCTGTATGCTTGCTTCTAACTAGCAACTTGAGTAATCTAGACATAACTGTACAATGGAACTAGCTTAAAAGTGTAGTAGCTTAATTTTTCTCCCACTCTACACCCTATTTAATATGTCTTATACTTTTTTGACAGAAGAAAATCTTCTAACACAAGTTATTATCAACAATCCCCTCATTGTGTCCCCTGAGCAATTGGTAACTGAAGTTTTGGCACTCATGAGTACATTACAAGCCAACTGCTCTTTAGAGGATAACGTTAATAGCAATTTTTCATTGCTGTCCACAAAAAATTATATTAGTTGTGCATTAGTCGTTAAAGACAATATACTTATAGGAATTTTCACGCAAAGAGATATAATTCGTATCAGTGCGGCAAGGTTTTCACTGGTGGGTATAACCATTGCAGAAGTTATGGTGAGTCCAGTAATCACCATGCGTAAGTCTGAATTTACTGATATCTTTGCAGCCTTAAACTTCCTCAATCAACACAAAACCCGTCATTTACCCCTACTGAATGACAATGGAGAGGTTGTAGGATTAATTACCCATGATAGATTGCGGCAACTGCTGCGTCCAGAGGATTTACTGCGCTTACGTCTGATTTCAGAAGTCATGACGAGGAATGTAATTCATGTACCATCTACTACTAACCTGTTAACAGTTATTGAACTGATGCTAAGACATAAAATTAGTAGTGTGGTGATTACTAAACAACAGGAAAGTGCGGAAGCAAAGAGAGCATTAATTCCTTTAGGCATTATTACAGAAAGAGATGTGGTGCAGTTTCAAACCTTAAAACTGGATTTTGCTAAAGTCCAGGTAGAAACGGTGATGAGTACACCAGTATTTTCTTTATCTATTCAAGATTCGCTTTTTTCTGTAAACTTATTGATGCAGAAACGAAAAATTAGCCATATTGTTATTACTAATGAGCGAGGAGAATTAGCAGGAATTGTAACTAATAGTAATATGTTACAAATTCTTAATCCCATAGAAATTTACAAATTGGTAACCACTCTAAAAAGAAAAAATGACCGACTAGAAGCAGAAAAATTAGAGTTAGCTAAAAACCGTAATATTGAATTAGAAGAACAAGTTCAGAAACGTACCCAAGAATTATATAATCAAACCCAACAGGAACTATTTTTAGCAGATATATCTGCCCGGATTTGTGGTTCCCTAAATATTCAAGAAATTCTCAATGTATCTGTAACCGAAGTCCGGCGGTTACTAAAATGTGATCGGGTTATAGTTTATAAATTTCTCCCCAATCATCTCAGCACAATCGTTTCTCAATCAGTGACTTCAGAGAAAAAAATATCTCTTGATGATCCAATCGAAGATCCCTATTTTTATCGTGAACTCGTTTCAGTTTATCCCCCAGGTAAGTGTATTGCTATTTCTAATATTCATGAATTTAACTATCCAGAAGATTATTTACAACTTTTAGATAAGTATGAAGTCAAATCAAAATTGATCATACCAATTATTGTAGAACATCAATTCTGGGGATTGTTAATTGGGCATCAATGTGATAACTATCGTCAATGGGAACAATTTAATTTAGAAACAATGGAGCGATTAGCGGTACAATTAGCGATCGCTATTCAACAAGCTAATGCCTACGAATTATCTCAAATTCAGCTAGAAGAACGCCGCAAAGCTGAAATTGCTTTACAAGAAAATGAAGAATTATTCCGTAATACCTTTGAACAAGCTGCTGTAGGCATGATTCATATAAGTTTAGATAGACAATTTTTACGAGTTAATCAATGCTTCTGTGATATCGTTGGTTATTCAATGTCAGAACTTCTGGCTCTCTCTGTTCCAGAAATTACCCATCAAGAAGATAGAATGATTGCTTGGGATCTGCGGGAAAAATTATTTACAGGTGAGATCGAAAATTTCGTTAGGGAAAAACGCTACATTCGCAAAGATGGTTTAATTGTATGGGCAAATGTGACTGTTAGTCTCCTAAGAAGTGCTACTGGAGAACCAAAATACTTCATTACCATTGTTGAAGATATCACTGCCCGCAAAGCTGCCCAAGCATCCTTAAAATTACTCAATCAAGAATTAGAAAAGAGAGTTGAGGAACGAACGCTAGATTTGCAACAAAGCGAAAAGCGATTTCGCACCTTGTTTACAGTAGCCCCCGATTATATTTATGTCCTCAATCTTCAAGGGATTATTCAACAAATAAATCGCACAGTAATTAATAAATCTGGCTACACAGAAGCGGAATTAGTCGGTAAACCTTTGAGAGATTTTTTATCGCTTACTTCCCAAAAACTGTGTCAGTTAAACTATTCTACTGTTTTACAGCAGGGTAGTGATGATCAAGAAGTTGAATTTTACTGGAAAAATGGTGAACTACGAATTATGGATAGTTCTGCCACTATAATTTATAACGAAGAAAATCAGCCAGACTACATTCTGATTTTACAGAAAGATATTACCGAACGTAAAAATATAGAAAATGACCTCCAGCAACGTAACGAAGAATTAGCTATTGCTAACACCAATCTACAACGTGTTACTAAACTCAAAGATCAATTTCTCGCCAACATGAGTCATGAACTACGTACCCCTCTCAATGCCATTTTGGGTATGTCTGAAGCATTACAGGATCATACCTTTGGCGAAATTAATCCTCAACAAAGACAATCATTACAAACCATTGAACGCAGTGGTAAACACTTACTAGATTTAATTAATGATATCCTCGAACTCTCGAAAATTGAGGCAGGTAAACTAGAATTACACCTTAGTTCTGTTTCCGTTATTGATATTTGCAGATATAGCTTGACATTTATTAGTCAACAAGCACTTAAAAAAAATCTGCACATAGATATGAATATTGCTGAAGGAATTAGGGAAATAATTGTTGACGAAAGATATATGCGTCAGGTTTTAATTAACCTATTGAGTAATGCAGTTAAATTTACTCCTGATCATGGCAATATTCAATTAGATGTTACAGTAGAACCAATTGATTTAGAAAATAATTCTGTTTCCCCAACCCATATCCTATTTTCAGTCATTGATACAGGCATTGGCATTGCTCCAGAAAACATCAATAAACTTTTTCAATCCTTTGTACAAATAGATAATAGCTTCAGTCGTCAGTATGCAGGTACAGGTTTGGGTTTAGCCTTAGTACATAAGATTGTTGAATTACATGGTGGTACTGTTTCTGTGAAAAGCAAACTTGGTGAAGGCAGTTGCTTTACTATTAAGCTATTTTATCAGACTGATTTACCACAAGATTTAACTAACACCCCAACTCCTACTTTCACGCACTTATTACCCAGCCAAAATTCCCAAGTATTATTAATTCAAGACTCCTATACTACCAATAAACAATTGACTCGCTACTTCAAAAAAATGGGCATAAGATTTGCCATTTATAGCCAGGGAGAAGGGGCTGTCACAGAAGTCAAACATATCCGTCCATCTTTAATTATTCTCAATAGTCATCTTCCTGATATTTCCGCTTGGGAAGTTCTCCAAGCACTCAAAGCTGATCTACAAACTTGCTTAATTCCTGTTGTGATGATAGGAAAAGAAAATGAGCGATTACAGGCTATGTCCTTGGGTGCAGAAGAATCTTTATGCAAGCCAATTAATTATGATAAATTTAGCAAGATACTCAAACAATTGTTTTCATCTATTCCATCTCCACCGATAAACCCAGTGGTAGAAGATCCACAACCCAAGAAAATTAGCACATCTTCATCTGTTGTTAATCCTCTCATTCTTTTAGTAGAAGATAATGAAGCTAATATTAGTACCGTATCAGATTATCTGATCAGTCGAGGATATCAAATTGTCGTAGCTAGAAATGGTACGGAAGGCATTAATCTGGCTAAAACTCACAAACCCCAATTGATTCTTATGGATATTCAAATGCCAGGAATGGATGGACTAGAAGCAACGCGTCATATTCGTGCTGATGAATCTTTAACTAATACTCCTATCTTTGCCCTTACAGCCTTGACTATGCCTGGGGATCAAGAAAAATGTCTAGAAGCAGGAATTAATGAATATATATCAAAACCTCTGCGACTTAAACATTTAGTTGATACAATCCAACAATATTTGGTTAGATAGGATGTGAGAATTTTATGAAGAAATTAAACTCAGTGTTAGTAGTAGATGACGAACCAGACAATTTTGATGTAATCGAAGCTTTACTAATCAATGAAAAATATGAACTTAACTATGCTTCTAATGGCTCAAAAGCCCTAGAGCGTATGAACATGATTCAGCCAGATTTGATTTTGTTAGATGTAATGATGCCAGAATTAAATGGGATTGAGGTTTGTCAAATAATTAAAGCTAATCTCAAATGGCAGCATATTCCTATTATTATGGTGACAGCCCTAAATTCTAAAGAAGATTTGGCAATGTGTCTAGCAGCAGGCGCTGATGATTTTGTCAGTAAACCAGTCAATAAAACTGAATTGCAAGCGAGAATTCGCTCAATGCTGCGATTAAAACAACAGTATGATGCCCTGGAAGAACTGACAAAATTGCGGGAAGATATGGTTAATATGATTGTCCATGACTTGCGTAATCCCTTAGCCAATATCTTGCTCTGTGCAGAAATTCTTCAGCTACCAAATATACCACACACAGCGTACCAGCCCAAACTTGAACAAATTGTTTTCGGTGTCCAACAATTGCAATCCATGATTGATACTTTGCTCTGGACAGCTAAACTGGAATCTGGACAGATGACACTAAATCGGCAAGACGTTGATTTATATTATGTGTGTATTTCAGTATTAAAAGATTTCCAACTCCTCACAACTCAAAAAAACATCCAACTCATTGGAGATTTACCTGAACCAGGTCATTTTGTCAGCTTGGATATAGCTGTATTTAGGAGAGTTCTCGATAATCTGATCTCCAATGCTCTCAAATTCTCACCGAATAATAGTCAGGTGATGCTGCGAGTATATTATCCCACTTCTGCACAGGTGGTAATTCAGGTAAGTGATGCAGGAATAGGAGTGCCGGAACAATTAAAACAAACTATTTTTGATAAGTATGCCGTCGGCAATCCAGTTCAAGGAGTTTCCCAAACAGGTTTAGGCCTGGCATTTTGTAAAATGGTGATTGATGCTCATGGTGGCACAATTTTTATAGAAGATAATCAGCCTACAGGTAGTATATTTACTATTAATATGCAAACAAGTACAAATTAATATGACTATAATTGTGCAAATGATATTGGCAATTAAATCATCAAATTTAGGCTGAAATCCCTAACTACAAATTAGATTTTGATTGGACATTTACAAAAATCACAAATGCTATACAAACGCTTTGGCAGAACAGAATTACAAATGCCCGTTTTCTCTTGCGGGGGAATGCGATATCAATATAAATGGCAGGATGTTACACCGGCAGAAATTCCCACAGATAATCAAGAAAACTTAGAAGCAACTATTCGTCGGGCTGTAGAATTGGGAATTAATCACATTGAAACTGCGCGGTTTTATGGAACATCGGAAATGCAGTTGGGCAAAATCCTGCCTCAGTTTCCCCGTGAAAAGTTAATAATACAAACTAAAGTTCCTCCGGTTGCAGATCCTCAAGAATTTCGCAATAAGTTTGAAAAATCTTTGGCTTATCTTCAGTTAGATTATGTTGATTTGCTGGGTTTACATGGCATTAATGATGCAGAAAGTTTGGAATATAGTATTACTAATGGCGGTTGTTTAGAAGTAGCCAAACAGTTACAGTCCGAAGGTAAAGTGAGATTCATTGGCTTTTCTACCCATGGATCCACAGATATAATTTTGCAAACAATTAATACTAATCAATTTGATTATGTTAATTTGCATTGGTACTATATTAATCAAATAAATTGGTCAGCAATTGAAGCTGCAACCAAATTAGATATGGGTGTGTTTATTATTAGCCCATCTAATAAAGGTGGATTATTATATGAACCCCCAGCAAAGTTAGTTGATTTGTGTGCGCCTTTGAGTCCCATGGTGTTTAATAATTTATTTTGTCTGAGTCATCCCCAGGTGCATACTTTGAGTATAGGGGCAGCAAAACCAAGTGATTTTGATGAACACTTAAAAACTTTAGAACTGTTAGATCATGCGGCAGAAATTTTACCACCAATTATTTCTAGATTAGAGTCAGAAGCTATCAATGTTTTAGGAGAAGATTGGGTAAAAACCTGGGAAACGAATTTACCAAGTTGGCAAGAAACACCAGGACAAATAAATATTCGGATGATTTTGTGGTTGTTAAATTTAGCCTTAGCTTATGACATGATTGAGTATGGCAAAATGCGCTATAATCTCTTAGTTAATGGTGGTTCTTGGTTTCCTGGTAATCGGGCTGATAATTTAGATGAATTAGATTTACGAGAATGTCTTGTTAATAGTCCCCACGCTGATAAAATCCCGCAGATGTTAGCTAAAGCTCAAGAGATATTAGGGGGTGCAGAGGTGAAGCGGTTATCTCAGAGTTAAATTCCCTTGTGCTAATTTACAAAATCCCTGTTGAGAAATCCGGGTTATACTTGAATCATGATCAGATCATGGAGTTCATCAAGTAATGCCTAAAAAAAATCTCTCTAACTTAATACAAGAAGAAAACACGAAATTTACACCCCTGCAAGGTGAACCTGTCATTGAAATTACGGCTGAACAAGTATTAGAAACACAAATACAACCCGCTGATACTTCCATTCTCCCAATTAACAATCAGTTAAAACTAGAAGCTAGTATTCAAAAATTGCAACGAACAGTTGATAAATTGACAGAGAAAAAATCTATTCTTGAAAAACAAATTAGTGATTTGCAAATAGCTGTTTCTGACAAGGAAGCATTAGCAGAACGCTTAACTAAAGAACTTTATGAAACTAAACAAACAGCATTGCAACTAGCAGATTCTAACTCTCAGTTGTTAGAAGAAATCAAAGTTTTTAAACAACCTAGCCAAACAACTCATCCACAACCTAGTTCACAAGCTAGTCAAATTGCCAAATCCATTCAATACAAAAAATCCCATAGATCAATAGAACGACTTCAAGAAAAGCCCAATCAAGACAGTGAGGATTTTTCCAAAAATACTTGGTTATATGATTGAATTTAAAAAGCAGGTGACTGACGATAGAATTTAAAGTCTTTTGCTGTATGGTTTTTCCGTAAACTTTGTATCTCATTCAATTCCATACAGCTATATCATCTTTAATCGCTATAAATACAGATACAATTACGACCCTTAGTTTTAGCTTGGTATAAAGCTTGGTCTGCTTGTTGATAAATTATTTCTTGATTTTCATGAAAATTAAAACTAATTATTTTTAAACCAATAGAAACAGTTACTAAATTAAAGGGGGGATTGTTTTTGTGTTCAATTTTTAAATTTTCAATATTTTCTTTGAGATTTTCCGCTAGAAATAATGCTTCTTGAGTTGAGTCAACTAATATAAATGCAGCAAATTCTTCTCCACCTAGTCTAAAACTAAAATCTCCTAACTTCTGAAAATATTGTTTTAAGAGTTGACCAAGTTTAATTAATACTCGATCCCCTTCTTGATGTCCGTAAGTATCATTATATTTTTTAAAGTTATCAATATCAATAAGTAAAAAAGCAAATAGTTTTCCCTGAGATTTATCATAAACTTGATGAAAAATATTATTAAAATGACGGCGGTTATATAGTTGAGTTAATTCATCAACAATAGCCATTTTTTTGGCTTTATTTTCGGATTCAGTTAGTTCAAATATTACTACTGTAATCACAAAACCAACGAGGGAAATAGTTACAATAAAAAACCATAAATTAAACATCATTATGGTAAGACTCTTCTGTGTCAGTGGTCCTAATTGATGAGCAGTTCCCCATAAAGCAAATAAAGAAACAATTAAAATAGCAATTGATGTACCTACGTGACCAAACCGTAATGATAACCACACGATCAATATAAGAATTACAAAAATTGGTATATTAGGCACATATTTTAAAGATGGATCATTAAACAAAAATATCTTTAAACATAATAATGATAATAGGATTAAAACACTAATATATTCAATTATTTGCTTCAGGGTATAATTAAAATTATGAATTTTAGGATATTGTGACAAAATTAATAAGCTAGGGGTCATTAATAAAACTCCTAGAGCATCACCTAAAATAAATTGTAACCAAAAATCTCGTAATTTATTAGGTGCGATAATTCCACCATAAAAAAGCGCAGGAATATCAATTAAAGAGCTAACAATTGGGTTAATTATTCCCCCGCAAATAATCAGAAAAAAGATATCATAAGTTCTAGTTAAAGTAATTTGAAAGCCAATTTTTTCTAAACATAAACTTCCTACTATTGCTCCTAAAGAAGAACCAATTCCCATGACAAAAATTGTTAAAAAAGGTAAGTTATTGCTAATATTAGCGAAGAAAACGCCTAAAAAAATACCAGCCCATAACTTCCTACCAAAAATCAGCATTGCGCTTAAAGCAATCCCTGATGGTAGCCAAATTAAAGATACAGTTCCACCCAATAAAGAAAATACTTGTCCGGCTTTTCCTGCGAATACATATAGCAATGTTAGCGACAAAATTTTAATTAATAAATCAATATTAAAAATTGAATTTAAGTTTAAGTTTAATTTTTGCATTGACTATCATTAAAAATTGGTTGTTGTTCTATAAACATAAATTCATTTTAGTTTTCCTGATAAATTATTTAATCAAATCAGATTAATTCCGAAAGTCTAATATATGTTCGGCGACAATTTGTGGTTGTTCTAAGTGGGGAATATGACCACAATCTTTAATCCAAATTAGCTTACTTTGGGGAATACCTTTAGCAAACTTCGCAGCGTCCCCAGTTCCCAAAATTTTATCACTATCACCCCACAAAATCAAAGTTGGTTGCTGAATTTGGGCAAGTTGCGGCAATTTAAAAGCACCATAACCGCCACTTTTAGTAAAGGCAATTAAGGCTTGAGTCCAATTAGGCATTTCTAGGTGTAACCCTCCGCAGCATAAAGCATCCTCAGAAATTAGATTGGGGTTTTTATATGCGGTTCTACAAATGCTCTTACGCACTTTGGGATTTCGCAAAAATTCCGTCGCCCAATAATCCAAAGGCGGAAATATATACTTACTTAATGGGGAATTACCTTTTAACCCCGCACTATCCATTAATACCAGTTGTTTTACCGCTGCTGGATAGGTGAGGGTAAAATCTATAGCCGCAGCCCCACCCATGGACGCACCCACCAAAATCACAGGTTGGTTAATTAGGGTTTGCCAAAAAGAGTAGAGATGGGTTTTAATAGCGATCGCACTATAAGCAATTTCCGGTAATCTATCTGTAAAACCAAATCCCAGTAAATCTACTGCCCAAACTTCATTTTTTTCGGCAAGTAAAGGCAAAAGTCGCCGATATTCTAGTACCGAACTATCAAAACCGTGAATCAATAGAATAGGTGTACCACCCTGACCTTGTTGGACGTAAGTGGTATTAATGGGTTCATTAGCTAGGAGAGTGCTAATCGCCTGACTTTGGATATTTTGAGCCAAAGCGATAGATGCTGGTTCTGTTAATTGCCCAACTGCGGCAGGAAGAAAATTTGGAAACATAGCTCTCAGTTTACATCACAGCGCAACATCTCCAGTCATAGACAATGACCAAACTAGAAAAGAAAATTTCCGCAAAAATTAAAATAGGTACACAATCCCCGTAAAATAAGAATCACTTATCCCTAACGTAGGAGATTCAAGCCATGCCAATGGCAGTTGGCGCAATTGAAACATTAGGTTTTCCGGCGGTTTTAGCATCAGCAGACGCAATGGTTAAAGCTGCTAGTGTCACGATTGTTTATTACGGTATCGCGGAAAGTGGTCGCATGATAGTTGCTGTCAGGGGACACGTTTCGGAGGTACAAACAGCCGTAGCTGCTGGAATTGCCGCTGGTGAAGAGGTTTATGGTGGTGAAGTTATTACCCACTACATTATTCCTAACCCCCCGGAAAATGTGGAAACTATCTTACCTATCCACTTCACCTCCAAATCTGAACCTTTCCGTATTTTCTAAGTAAGTTCGCTATGAAAAATTGAAGCATTGCTTCATAAAAATAACTTGTAGCAACCGATAACTTTATATTCAAAACAGGAGATTAAAAATGTCATCATCACAGGCAGTTGGATCACTAGAAACCAAGGGTTTTCCCGCCGTTCTCGCAGCAGCAGACGCAATGGTAAAAGCCGGTCGAGTTACCCTCGTTGGTTATATCAGAGTTGGTAGCGCCCGCTTTACCGTCAATATTCGTGGTGACGTTTCCGAAGTCAAAGCTGCTATGGCTGCCGGTGTGGATGCTGTAGAAAAAGTTCATGGTGGTACTCTCGAATCTTGGGTAATTATTGCTCGTCCCCATGAAAACGTAGAAGCTGTATTGCCAATTGCTTATACAGAAGAAGTCCAAGAGTATCGAGACTCTGTGGAAAATCCCATTATCGGTGCTTCCAGACGCTAATTCCAGATTTTATAGTCCATAGCCAATAATTAACTTTGACTACGGACTCTATCACTAATATGTTTGATCACTGATATTGCACCTAAAAGTTAACTGAAGTTCAGTGATCTCCGTCACAGTATACATACGGTCTATTTATAGTATTATCTTGAATAACGAATCAATTAGGAGTTATTATCTTCAATTAAATTACTAAATCTAATATTTAAGTATTCATCAATTGCCATAAATATTACCATTCCAAGTAGCCGAAAGGTGAATTCTGTCGGCTTTTTGAGTTGTATAAATCAAAATCAGGAATTTATATATTGCCAAAATAGTGTGAAAAATAAAACTCTAGCAAAAGTTGAAACTTATCAAAATAAAACTGCGTCTTAAAAGGTATTTATCTTAGATAAATTACCATTTCCATCTATTAGTAATAACACAAATTACTAGTTAGGGGAAAATCCCAAATCAGAGGGAATATATAATCAGTAATCGGCAAAATTTTAGCAATTACTAATTATCAATGACCACCAAAAGAATCAAAGTTCACTAAATTAAGTCAGAATGGCGATTGTGATGCAAACTTTACAACAGAGTTTCGAGGAGTGCAATCTTGCGATGGTACAAGAGGGGGCGAATTTAGCTCAATATTGGCAACAGCGACTAGCTACAGAATGTCCAGAACAAAGTCAGGCTACTAGAGAAAGTATTCTTAACTGGCTTTTGGGAGTAGATTTAGAACGGTTTGATCTACTTAACCCCAAAGAACTAGAAATTGCTAAACAAGCCATGGAATATCGCTGGCGGATTCTCCATAAACGCTATTTAGGCATGAGCAGAGAACGGGCTTATCGTCAACTGATTAGCCGCTTGGGTAGTGTGGTTGCCATCAGAAACAAAATTCAAACTTGGGTAGCCCTCAGCCGCGATCGCCAACGGAGTGTGATTGATGTCCTCCAAGAAGTCCTCCAAGAATTACTACAAAGTGATTCATATATCCAACAACAAATGATGCAGATTACCGCACTAACAACAGATAAAAGATTGCGGGATACGTTATTATTTGCCAGCGTCGAAGAATATTGTTTACGCCCAGTTCGCAATCAACCTATATTCATGTACCGCTTTGTTAACTACCTGCGGCGAATTCAGCGGGGAGGCTTAACACAAGTACCTAGCAGCGAATTAGTTAGACTTGTTTCTGAAGAAATTCTCACAGAAAATCACGAAAATCCCATTAGCTTAGTTGATAATCAAGCGATCGCTAAATATCAAGAAACCCAACACCTAGAAGAACAACAACTTGCCCGTCAACTCGTAAAGCAAGAATTTGAACAATATTTATTAGAAAATATTGGCCAACAAGCAGTAGATTGGTTACGCTTATATCTTCAAGGAAAATCCCAAGAAGAAATTGCTAAACAACTCAACAAACCCATCAAAGAAGTATATCGTCTCCGGGAAAAACTCAGTTATCATGCAGTGCGAGTCTTTGCCATCAAAGGCCAACCAGACCTAGTTGATAATTGGCTTTCCACCTCTTTACCAGAACATAACTTAGGGTTAACAGAACCCAAATGGCAACAACTCCATGAACAATTAACCCCTTTAGCACAACAAATTCTTAAGCTCCGCAAAGCTGGTAACTCCATAGAAGCTACAGCCCAGCAGCTACAACTCAAAACCCATCAAGTTTTAGGTGAATGGACAAAAGTTTATCTTGCTGCTCAAACCTTGAGAAGTCAAAATTAACTTTGAGAGTTAACTCTCAAAATCAGATAGAATTACACCACCAAATCATAGATTTGGTGGGGGTCTTAAACCTAATTATACATCCGCTTTTTCGTAAATAATTCATTCTGTAGGCGTAGCTATGCCCCAGGCTATTCTGGCTCTGTGACTCTTTATATTCTTTTTGATAAAAATATGTCTCCATACTTGTAAATTAGGATACGAAAAATAATATTCTTATCAGTAAAAACCTCAGATTTTTTCTAAATAACCCAAGTTGCTAGTTATCTAGTTTAGGCTGGTAATTAATTGGTCATTGGTAAAACTTTTACCCATCACCTGTTCCCTACTTAAAATCCCTCCTTAGATATAATCCATGAAAACAGAGGTTTTTAGTGATACTTTCCCATTACTAAGTACAGCTAGTCCACAAACCATAGAATGGCTGCTCAACATAGCAACTGAACACGATTACCCCTCAGAACGGGCTGTTTTAATGGAAGATTCCTGGGGTAATGCAGTTTACTTTATTGTTTCTGGTTGGGTGAAAGTCCGACGCACTAAAGGGGAAGATTCCGTCGCCATAGCAATTTTAGGACGTGGCGATTTTTTTGGAGAAATGGCGGTTTTGGATGAATCCCCACGGTCAACGGACGTTATTTCCCTTTCACAAGTAAAATTACTGAGTGTCTCCAGAGATCGTTTTATTCAAATCTTATTCAAAGATCCACAGTTACATCATCGAATGCTACAAATGATGGTAAAACGAGTCCGGCAAATTAACCTCCGGTTACAAATGCGTTTATCACCACCGGCGGTCAAACTTGCCCATACCTTAGTGAGTTTAGCTGATAACTATGGACAGGAATCAGGCTTGGGTAAGAAAATTTTGAATATTCCCCTGAAAGATTTAGCAGAAGTCACAGAAATCACACTGGACGAAACCACTAAAATTATGGAAAAACTCCAGGAAAAAGGATGGATTAAAATTGATCCTACTAACAACACTATTGATTTAATTAACTATAAACAAATCGTGGTTTTAGCTACCAAACTCTAAATCTTTAATAGGCAGAAATACTTGAGAAAATGCCAGATTCAATTGGATATAGACTCAACTCCAGCAAATATGTCATAAGTTAAAAAGAGTATCAAAGACAAAAATTGATTTATGAGTACCACCATCAACACTACTCCTGATGTAGCTTCCCGTTTCGTCAATAGTATTTTGGCAATTAAACCCTTAGCCAATCTTGCCAAACATCAAGCCAGACAAATGATGATTAAACGGGCTGAAAAGATTGGTGTGTTTTGGACAAAGGAAGTACAGCAACTTCAAGCTCGTGATTGGGCAAGTGATTTAGCTCAAATCCAAAATCCCCAGCTAAACTATCCAGATTACTACGTTACCTCATTCCACGCTTATGAAACCGGAAATCTCAGTTGGCAAGCTGCTTTTGAAGTAGAATCTGCGGCTCATGCTGTCCATTCTAGAATTTGGCAGAAACCGGAAAACCAAGGTGACGCAAAACTCCGCCAAAGTTTTCACGATATCCTGAAAAATTCTATTTCTGGACAACCACAAGATATTATAGACTTGGGGTGTAGTGTAGGTATGAGTACCTTTGCCCTCCAAGCAATTTATCCCCAAGCCCAGATTACCGGTTTAGACTTATCTCCTTACTTCCTAGCTGTAGCTAACTATCGTACTCAACAACGTCGTCTTACCCACATTAACTGGGTGCATGGTCAAGCGGAATCTACAGGCATAGCAGATGCAACATTTGATTTAGTTTCTATTTTTCTGATGTGTCATGAATTACCCCAATCAGCAACTCACCAGATTTTTGCCGAAGCTAGACGTATTTTGCGTCCAGGTGGCCACCTAGCAATTATGGACATGAATCCCCAATCGGAAATTTACAAAAAAATGCCAACTTATATTTTGACGCTGCTCAAAAGCACCGAACCTTATTTAGATGAATATTTCAGTTTGGACATGGAACAAGCCTTAATTCAGGCAGGTTTCCAAACTCCTACTATTACTAGTAATAGCCCCCGTCACCGTACTATCATTGCTCAGGTGAGTGGCTAATTTATCTTTAGTGCTGTGGGCAGTTATTCCCCCCCTGCTGTTTTTGTGGTTTTACTACCGCAGAACTCCTGCTGCCCCACCCCTGTTAAATTTATTAGTTTTGTTTATTATTGGCGCTATATCTGGTTTTGCTGCCCTTGGCCTAGAATGGGCTATGGAAACTGCTGCTAACCAGGTTTTAAATTGGCAACAGATACAGCGTCATTTTTTTGGTGTCGTTTTCCGACAGATATTTGCGATCGCTCCCATTGAAGAAGGATGTAAATTAGTAGCAGTTATTCTCCCTCTTTGCTATTTACAACGTCAGTATTATCTACGAGCTACTACTGTTTTTTTATTTACTATGGCAGTAACTTTAGGGTTCACTGCGGAAGAAACCTGGATTTATCTATTTCACGGCACATCTTCAATTCTAGAACGAAGTATTGGGACACCAGTTCATGCTATGTTTTCTGCTCCTTGGGGGTACGCTTTAGGGATATATATTTCTGCCAGTAGAAGATTAAATAGAGATCGGAATTTGATTTTTACGGCTTGGTTAAATTCTGTCTTTTTCCATGCTTTAGTCAATGTTTTATCTATTGCTGGGAGATTTTCACAACCCATATCTTTACTTACATACAGTTTTTTTCCCTTACTATTATGGATGTTTTGGCGGTTGGAACAACTACTGCAAAAACTCCAGGGTAAACGTCCTTTGCTGTTAATTTCTGGACATACATCCTCAGCGCGGACTTGGCAAAGGGGTTTAGTATTATTAATTCTTTTACTAGGTGGAAATTCTTTATTTGGGTTGTTGATTCTAGCTAGAAAAATTAGTCCTTTGCGCTGGGTACTTTGGTTTGAGCCGACAACTTTCTGGTTTATAGTTCAAGAAATATTATTCAATTTTGGGTTAGGACTTTTAGCTTGGTTAATTTATAGCTATTTACGTAATTTAGCCCGTCGGCGTAGTTTTTACTTGAGATAGAAACAGATGGATATTAATGAGAATTATCCATCTGAATTAAATAATCTTAGACTCTGGCCAATACTGGTTGACTTACTGCTGCATTAACAGATGTTGATTCAGAATCAGCGGCATAAATTTCACAGGAGTTATTGGGACTTTCAATCAGTTTGACTTTGTAAAGTTTTGCTCCTAATTCAAGAATAGGCGATCGCAAAGTATTACTAATATAAAGAGCAATATTTTCCGCCGTTGGCACAACTTTAGTAAAGAACGGAATATCCTTATTTAAAAAAGTGTGATCAAATGGCTCAACTACATAATCTGTAATTACCTGATTTAAAGCCCCTAAATCAATAATCATCCCTGTGCGGGGGTCAATTTCCCCTTTTACAGTTATTTCTAAGTGATAATTATGCCCGTGTCCATTGACACGAGCGCATTTACCATAAATTTCTGTATTTTCTTCCAAACTCAAATCAGGGTGCGCCAATCGGTGAGCCGCGCTAAAGTGAGTGCTAATGTTGAGATAACCTTCCATACCGTTGCCCATATAATCTGCCCAAAGTTGAGGATGTTCAAATAACTGTACGCGAACCACAGGTAAATGGGGTGCTAGACGCTGCCAAATCACCCGCGCGATATTTTCCGTAGTGGGGAGAGTTTCTTGAAATTCTGGCCACACATCATTGAGATAGGAAAAATCCAATTGACCAGTAACTTCTCGCTTAATAACGTGTTTCACATCAGACAAGTTCAGTACCATACCATATTCATCTAATTCCCCAGCCAGGGAGATAAATAAGACATAGTTGTGTCCGTGTCCAGGAAATTTTGAGCAAAGGTCAAATTTTTCCAAATTCTCGGTTTCACTCAGTTCTGGCAACCAATAGCGGTGGCTGGCCGAAAACTGAGCGCGGCGATTTACAATACATTGCATGAGTACACTAGAAACAGAACTTAATATTTCTTAAACTTTCACTATTTACAGGATAAACCAATTTGTTACTTATTGGTCAGTAAAATCGGGAATATTCATAAGATTTTCGTATAATAACTATCCAAGTAGAACTTCGCGTCTTGTTGACAACTCTATATTTTTTAATCGCTTTTTTACGACGATTAGATCCTTTTTTCCTGCGAGAGACACGACGCTGTGCAGATTTTAATTTGCGTTCAGCTTTGCGTAAAAACTTAGGGGCGGCAATTCTTCCATCGTCTGAGCTAAAACCTTGATAAATCAATAGTTTAAGGAATATTAATCAAGAGTGGAATTTACAGCAGATTGCGCTCTTTTGAGGTATACGTTAAATAATAAAACTCTTGTGGGGTGGGCATCTTGCCCGCCAACAGTGTACCTCATAACACCGGGAAGTGCTGTAATTAGCCAGAATTAAAAACATTCTGGCTGTTGTAATGTTTAATGCTGCTAAATTACCGCTTTTTAGAATTATTTGAACTTCGCTGTGGATTATCTCCACTTTTCGAGATGCTGGGCGAACGTAATTGTTGCCGACCATTAGTAATAATTTGTAACATTTGCTGAATATCCTGTTCAATATTACCCAGAACGTTATCAGCGTATTTATCAGCACCATCTTCAATGTCTTGAGCTTGAGAAATTGCTGTTTGGCGCATTTCCTCTAATTCTTGTTGACAGGCGCGACGCTTGCGTTCAATTTCCGTGACAGTTTCCTGCATCATAGCTTCACAATCTTGCTGGACTTGTCGCCGCAGTTGGTCAGCTTCCCGTTGTGCTTGTCTGATAATATCACTTTCAGCTAAAATTTGCGCTCTTTTGGCTTGAGCTACATCTACAACCTGTTGTCCATATTCTTCGGCTTCTAGCAGAATTTCATCCTTTTGTGCCAAAATATCGAGGGATTCCTGGAATACTGCTGGCAAAG
This sequence comes from Anabaena sp. UHCC 0187, assembly GCF_009712035.1. Lineage (GTDB taxonomy): Bacteria > Cyanobacteriota > Cyanobacteriia > Cyanobacteriales > Nostocaceae > Dolichospermum. The sequence goes on from NZ_VILB01000014.1 coordinate 318,029, forward strand.
AAAGACGGATAAAATCCAGATGTTCGAGTAATTTGTCTTCATCTACCAAGGTACGTCCCGTCAGTGGAATCCTCAGACTAGAGAGAATTATTTCCTCCAATTGGTTGAGTTCCTGCTGAATATCTATCCCTCCCGTTGGTTCTGGATTCCCATTTTGGGGGATTCCATTGATATACTCTCGTGGGGTAGGATTGTTTCCCTTGTGATTGGATTCGAGGCTAGAGATTTTTGGTTGTAGCATTGGTATATATCTAGGGCAATGTGTGGGGGAACAAGATGATTGACAGAGCCACCAAACCTGGCAATCTCTTTTACCACACTACTACTTAAAAAACTATACTCATTTGATGTTGCCAGAAAAACTGTCTCAATCTGAGTAGACAGTGTTTTATTAGTATGAGCCATTTGTAGCTCAATTTCAAAGTCAGAAACCGCTCTTAACCCCCGTAACAAAACTTGTGCTTGCTGCATTTGGGCATATTCTACGGTCAAACCGTCAAAACTGTCCACTTCCACATTTGGTAAATGTTTTGTAGCTTGACGAATTTGTTCTAATCTTTGCTCCACTGTAAACAATGGTATTTTCTGAGGATTTCTGAGGACGGCAACTATCACCTGTTCAAACAAACGACTACTGCGCTGAATGATGTCTAGGTGTCCCAAGGTGATGGGATCAAAACTACCAGGATAAATAGCAATCACAATGTTGTTTTAGGTGATTATATTGACAGCTTTTTTACATGACTTAGTTAAATCTAACATCTCCTGCTTCATGATTGGGAATTATTAGGAGGAGTTAGGGGTCAGGAGTCAGGAGTCAGGAGTCAGGAGTCAGGAGTCAGGAGTTAGGGGTCAGGAGTCAGGAGTCAGGAGTCAGGAGTCAGGAGTTAGGAGTTAGGAGTTAGGAGTTAGGAGGAGGAAGAAGAAGAGGAAGAAGAGGAAGAAGAAGGAGTTAAGAGGCTATTTGTGTATGGATTTTGCTGTAAAGTTTGGATCTCATGGGAGTGCATACCGCTATATTAACTAAGGCATACTATATTATTGTTTTTCATCCCCATAGACTTCATACTCCTATAGGTAATTTTGCATGGTAGTAGATTTTTCTGTTTTGCCCTTGGGGTTTCAATTTACTTCTCCTGGTCCAATTGTACTAAAATTGGGGCCAATAGTTATTCGCTGGTATGGGTTATTAATTGCCTCCGCTGTGTTAATTGGTGTCAGTCTTTCTCAGTACCTAGCCAAGCGTCGTCACGTTAATCCAGATTTAATCAGTGATTTATCAATTTGGCTGGTAATTGGTGCTATTCCCGCTGCTAGGCTGTATTACGTATTGTTTCAATGGTCAGAATATTCTCAACACCCAGAACGGATAATTGCGATTTGGCAAGGGGGTATTGCTATTCATGGGGCAATTATTGGCGGGGTGATCGCGGCGTTGATTTTTGCTAAACTTAACAAAATATCTTTTTGGCAATTGACTGATTTGGTTGCTCCTTCCTTAATTCTAGGGCAAGCAATTGGCAGGTGGGGAAATTTTTTCAATTCCGAAGCGTTTGGTAGTCCAACAGATTTACCTTGGAAGTTATATATTCCCGCAGATCGTCGTCCTTTTGATTTAGTTAATTTTGAATATTTTCATCCCACTTTTCTCTATGAATCGTTGTGGAATTTAATGGTGTTTTCGCTGTTACTAACTTTGTTTTTCCGAGCTTTATCTAAAAAACCACGTTTACAAGTAGGGACGTTATTTTTAGTTTACTGGGTAGCTTATAGCTTGGGGCGGTTTTGGATTGAAGGTTTACGCACAGATAGCTTAATGCTAGGACCTTTACGGATGGCACAGATGGTAAGTTTAGGGGGAATGACTTTAGGGTTAGTTGGTTTAGCTTGGCTGTATGTCCTCAAGCGCCCCTTACCTGATGTTGTTTCTCCGGTGAAGGGAGATGACTAGAAATAAAAAATGCCCCAGAGTAATTAATCTCCAGGGCTTAACCAGGGTGCATCTACCATCTATTTCTACTAGGCAAAGTGGCTGAATCCGGAAGGGTACTGAGCAAATACCAAAAGTTTTTAAATGCAAGAATTTTCAGGGGGAAGTTGATGAGTGAATCTACGAATAATTTGAGCTTTTTTAAGTATCCAAATTCCTTAAAACCAGCGGTTTATATTGTGGGTGCAGGTCCGGGAGATCCTGATTTATTAACGGTTAGAGCGCAAAAGTTGTTGGCTGCGGCTGATGTGATTTTATTTGCAGATTCTTTAGTTCCAGAACAGATTTTAGATGGTTGTCGTCCAGATGCGGAAATTATCAAAACAGCAAATCGGACTTTGGAAGAAATTTTACCAATTATGATTGATTGTGTGCGATCGCATAAATCTGTGGTCAGACTGCATTCTGGTGATCCTAGTCTCTACAGTGCTATTCATGAACAAATGCAGCTATTAGCAGCAGCTAATATTCCTTTTGAAGTTATTCCTGGTATTAGTGCTTTTCAAGCCGCCGCAGCTAAACTGAAGATAGAGTTAACTGTTCCTGGTTTGGTGCAGACTATCATTCTTACTCGTATTAGTGGCCGCACTCATGTTCCTGAGACTGAAGAGTTAGCAGCTTTAGCGGCACATCAAGCCAGTTTATGTTTATATTTGAGTGTGCGGCATATCACTGAAGCCCAGGATAAATTATTAGAACATTATGATCAGGAGACTCCGGTAGCAATTTGCTATCGTTTAGGCTGGCCAGATGAGAAAATCCGGGTTGTGACTTTAGCAGAAATGGCAGATTGTACTCATGAAGAAAAATTACGACGGACTACACTTTATGTCATCAGTCCCGCACTATTACCTGTAAGTGGACGCTCTCGTTTATACCATCCTGACCATAATCATTTATTCCGTTCATCACATAGTATTGAAGCAGATAAATAAAAATTTATTTTTGGATTTTGGATGACACAATTCAAAATCTAAGATTGATTTTTTATTACCTTCTCACTGTTATCTATTCTTTATTTTCATGAATATGGCTATCAGTGATTTAATTCTTATTTACCCTTATGAGCAAAACCAATATCGGTGTGATTACTATTCCTGGCTATAAAATAACTGAACTTATTTATGCTAGTGAAAAAACTACGGTTTATCGTGGTGAGCAGGAAAGAACACAGACTCCAATGATTATCAAAGTTCTTAATTCACATTATCCTCGTTTGCAGGATTTGATTGCTTTTAAAAATCAATTTGCTATTAGTCAACAAATAGATCATCCAAATATTATTAAATGTTACGGATTGGAAAAATATGGTCATAGTTATGCTCTGCTTTTAGAAGATTTTAGCGGTATATCTTTGAGTGAATATACCAATTCTCAAAGGTTAGGTTTAAGCTCTTTCCTGCTTATGGCTATTGAAATTACTAAAGCACTAGAGTTTTTGTATGAAAAGAAAATTATCCATAAAGATATTAAGCCTAAAAATATTCTTATTAATCCTCAAACTCAGGAAATTAAACTGATAGATTTTAGTATTTCTTCTCTATTACCGAAAGAAACTGCGGATATCAAAAGCCCAAATGTATTAGCAGGGACACTTACCTATATGTCTCCTGAGCAAACGGGAAGAATGAATAGAGGGATAGATTACCGCACTGATTTTTATTCTTTAGGGGTGACTTTTTATGAATTACTTACAGGACAATTACCTTTTAAGAGTCAGAATCATTTAGAATTAGTATATTGTCATCTTGCGAAAGAACCGATTAATCCTAAACAAATTAATTCCCAAATTCCTCAAATTCTAGCAGATATCATTATTAAGTTAATGGCAAAAAACCCTGATGAAAGATATCAAACTGCGAGAGGGATTAGAAATGATTTAGAAATATGTCAACAAATGTTATTAACTCAAGGTGAAATTTGTAATTTTGAGTTAGCAAAAAGAGATATATGTGATCGCTTTTTAATTCCTGAAAAACTTTATGGTAGAGAGCAGGAAATTATCACCTTGTTAAAGGCTTTTGAAAATGTCAGTAATGGTAGTAAAGAATTAATGTTAGTAGTAGGGTTTTCTGGTATTGGTAAAACTGCTGTCGTTAATGAAGTTCATCAACCAATTGTTAGAAAAAAAGGTTATTTTATCTCTGGTAAATATGATCAGTTTCAGCGGAATATTCCTTTTTCTGCTTTAGTGCAAGCATTTCGCAGTCTCATGAAACAACTGCTAACTGAAAATACAATGCAGTTAGAAAAGTGGAAAGTTAAGATATTATCAGCTTTAGGAGAACAAGCACAGGTTATTATTGATGTTATTCCTGAACTAGAAAATATTATTGGCCAGCAACTAGCAGTTCCAGAACTTACAGGTAATGCGTCAGAAAATCGCTTTAATTTACTATTTGGTAAATTTATTCAGTTATTCGCTACTAGTGAACATCCATTAGTCATTTTCTTAGATGACTTACAATGGGCTGATATAGCTTCTTTGAAATTAATCAAATTATTAATGAGTGGGAAAGATACCAAGTATTTATTATTAATTGGTGCATATAGAGATAATGAAGTCAAATTAGAACATCCTTTAATAACGACTTTAGATGATATTCGTAAAAACAATATTATAGTCAATCAAATTACTCTAAAGCCTTTGGATCAATCTCATATTAAACTATTAATTGCAGATACTCTATTTTGCCCAGAATCACATAGTCAAGATTTAATTAAACTACTTTTACAAACAACTCAAGGTAATCCATTTTTCACTAATCAGTTACTTAAATCCCTGCATGAAGATGGGTTAATTACTTTTAATTTTACCATGAATTATTGGCAATGTGATATCAATGCAGCCCAAGCTTTATATCGTAATGATGATATTGTTAATTTTTTAAGAATTCAGTTACAAAAATTACCTAAAAACACCCAAAATATTCTAACAATAGCCGCTTGTATTGGTAACCAATTTGATTTATTTACCTTATCTATAGTCTGTGAAAAATCCCAAATAGAAATAGCGGCTGAATTATGGGATGCTTTGCAAGAAGAACTGATTATAACTCAAAACGAAGATTATAAATTTTTTAAAGATGAGCAATCACCATTTAATTTAACAGTAAATAGTCAGGAATCAATCGTAGTTCAATATAAATTTATCCATGATAGCGTTCAGCAAGCAGCCTATTCATTAATTTCAGATGTTGATAAATCAGCAACGCATTTAAAAATTGGTCAATTACTTTTAAAAAATACCAATGCTGCGGAATGGGAAGAAAAGATATTTGAGATAGTTAATCAATTAAATATTGGTATCACTTTAATTAATAATCAGACAGAAAAATATGAATTAGCTAAATTAAATTTAATTGCTGGTTGTAAAGCCAAATCTTCGACAGCTTATGAAGCTGCTATCAGATATTTAAAGATAGGTTTAGAACTTTTAGCAGTAGATAGTTGGGAATACGAGTATGAATTAACTTTAAATCTTTATGTTGAAGCTGTAGAAGCAGAATATTTAAATATTCATCCTGAGCAAGCAATAACTTATATAGAAATAGTTAGGAAGAATGCAACTAGTGTATTAGATCAAGTCAAGGTATATAAAAAGCAAATGCTCATGTATGACATGGAGTTAAGCATTAATACAGGGCTAAAATTACTAGATATGTTAGGAGTGACTTTGGAGCAAGTACCTCCAATACATTTGAACGTTGATGATTTAATACAGTTACCAAAAATGACAGATCCTCATACACTAGCAGCTATGGGAATATTAATGAGCCTCAGTTTGGTTGCGTATCTGTCAAATCCATCATTGGTGCTGCCAATTATATTCACCATGATACATCTGTCTATTAACTATGGAAATTCGGCGGATTCTGCCTATGGATATGTTGTCTATGGTTTTCTCCTATGTGATGCTCTTTCAGATATTGAGACTGGATACAGCTATGGAAAATTAGCTTTTAATTTATCTGATCAATTTGATTCTAAAGTCATCAGATTCAGAGTTATAATGTTGTGGTATTGTGAGATAATTTATTGGAAACAGCATTTTCGAGAATCAATAGCTCCTTTACAAGACATTGCTCACTATGGCTGGGAAATTGGTGAAACAGACTTTCTTGGCTCTTGTTGTACCGGTCATTTCTTTATGTTATTATTTTCCGGTGAAAATTTAATAGATGTATCTCAATATCTAGACCATTATATTGCTTTAATAGCTCATCGAAAACTTGATTGGCACATTAAGAATTTAAAAATTTGGCAGCAGATAATATTTAATCTCATAAATATCAACCATGATAAATGCCAATTTAATGGTGAGTTTGTCAGTGATGAATTATTTTTATTTTTTGTCGAAAGTAAAAATTATAACGCTCTATTTGGATTTTATTTGACTAAAACTATTCAATTTTATTTATTTAAACAATATAAAAATGCTGTTGATAGTGCCATTCTAGCGAAACAATATATAGCAGCCGTACCTGGACAAATTATTAGCAGTGAACATAATTTTTACTATTCTTTGGTTCTTTTAGCCGAATATCCTCATCAATCTGCAACTGAACAAAAACAATATCTAGAAAAAGTTTTATCCAATCAAGAGCAGATGAAAAATTGGGCTGTTCATGCACCCATGAATTATCAACATAAATATGAGCTAATAGAAGCAGAAAAAGCGAGAGTCTTAGGAAATAATTGGCAAGCAATGGAGCTTTATGATCAAGCAATTGCTGGAGCTAAGAAAAATCAATATATTCATGAGGAAGCCTTAGCAAATGAACTAGCAGCTAAATTTTACCTTAGTTATGGTAAAGAAAAAATTGCTAAAACTTACCTAATAGATGCTTATTATTGTTATGCTAATTGGGGAGCTAAGGCTAAAATTGAAGATTTAGAGAAAAGCTATCCTCAATTACTTGAACCTATAATTAATCAAACAAAAACTAAGTTGACAGAAGGTGAAGTAAGTACACTTATTAGTAAACCTAGTTTAACAGGTGTTTCTGCATTATTAGATTTAGAAACTGTTACTAAAGCATCCTTAGCGATTTCGTCAGAAATTCAGCGAGACAAGTTATTACATACTCTCATGCAAGTGATATTAGAAAATGTTGCCGCAAATAAATCAGCATTAATTTTGCAAAAAGAAGGAAATTTAATTTTAGTAGCTCAATCTCTGAATGAGTATGAATGTCAGTTATCTACTACACCAATTAATCATAGCCAAAATTTACCATTAAGTATTATTAACTATGTAGCTAATATGCAAGAATATTTACTAATAAGTGATGCTACAAATGCTGAGAATTTTGCCCATGATTCGTATATTATCCAAAATCAACCTAAATCTATATTATGTACACCTATTTTAAATAAAGGGCAATTAATTGGCATTCTTTATTTAGAAAATAATCTAACTGTAAGTGCTTTTACTACTGACAGGTTAAGAATATTAAATCTGCTTGCTTCCCAAGCTGCTATTTCTCTAGAAAATGCCCAACTCTATAGTAATTTAGAAGAAAAAGTTACCCAAAGAACTCAGGAATTAAATGAAAAAAATCTGCATTTAGAGCAAGCATTAAATGAATTAAAATCTACACAATCTCAACTAATTCAAACGGAGAAAATGTCCAGTTTAGGACAAATGGTTGCGGGTATTGCCCATGAAATTAATAATCCTGTAAATTTTATTTATGCCAATATTGAACACGCTAGTAGTTATATTGAATTTATTATTAATTTGCTGAATATATATAAACAAGAATATCCTCATCCTTCAGCTATTATTGAACAATATAAAAAAGAAAACGAGTTTGATTTTATCATTCAAGATTTACCTAAAATTTTCGATTCAATGATGATAGGTTCAGAACGTATTCGGAAAATAGTTTTAGGTTTGCGGAATTTTTCCCGTCTTGATGAATCTGCAATGAAACCTGTAGATATCCATGAGGGAATTGAGAGTACATTAATGATTCTGCAACCTCGATTTCACGAAAAATTAGGCTATTCTAATAATGTAGTTATTAAGAATTATGGTAATATTCCCTTGGTTAAATGTTATGCTTCCCAACTGAATCAAGTATTTATGAATATTATTAGTAATGCTATTGATGTTCTCAAACAGCGACAGGAAAAGTTATCTACCCCAACAAGAAAGGATAGTTCTAGCCATATTATTATTTGTACTCAAGTTATTAATGATGATTGGATACAAATTACAATTAAAGATAATGGTATGGGGATAAATCCTGAAGTTAAACAACGGATATTTGATCCTTTTTTCACGACAAAACCTGTAGGAGAAGGTACAGGTTTAGGATTATCAATTAGTTATCAAATTGTGGTAGATAAGCATGGTGGTAAATTAGATTGTATCTCTGCACCCGGAAAAGGAACAGAATTTATCATTGAAATTCCTATGAAACTACACCAGCAATAAAACTCAAAAAATTAAACTTTGCGCCTTTGCGCCTTTGCGTGAGACTATAACTAATACATCTAACTCTGCATAACTGCATTCAACAACAACCCAGCCCCAAACCGGATAGGATCTGTACAAGGTAGTTTAGTTTCTGCTATGATTTGAGCGATCGCATTTTTTGCCTCTACTTCCCCCAAATTCCGAGTATTTAAAGCTATTCCCACCACAGGAACGTGACCAAAAGCACCCGCACCACTAGCAACAATTTCATACATCCGAATTACTTCCGGTAAAGGTGGAATCGGTATCGTGGGATTATTACGGTTATGGGTTTGTCCTGCTTGATGCACTAATATTAAATGTGTGGGTTGAGAACCCCGAATTAAAGGTAAAGTTGCCGTTGAACCAGGGTGTAAAAGAGAACCTTGCCCTTCAATTTGCAGAATGTCATAATGTTGACCAAAACGCATGACTAACTGTTCCACCGCACCAGCCGCAAAGTCTACCCGCACAGCATCTAAAGCCACTCCTTCCCCTTCCAACATTAACCCCGTTTGACCGGTAGCCAAAAACTTAGAACGCAAACCCCGCAACTTAGCCGCTCGGTGTAATTCCAGACTGGTGGACATTTTCCCAATCGCCATATCCGTTCCCACCGTCAATACTCGCCGACAGGGCAGATTTCGCGCCATTCCTGATGCTACATCTAAATTAGCTGGTTCTTTGCGGACATCCCAAATCAATTGTCCTGGTTTGAGGAGGGCATTTAATTCCGGTATATTTGCCAGTGGTGTGTGTAATCCATTTACCAAAGACATTCCCGCTTTGAGAGCATCTTTAATATCAACCCAATAATCATCAGGAACAGCACCACCTTTGGGAGCAATCCCAATTACCAAGACTTGCGGCTGATACTGTAACGCTGCTGTTACAGATGCCACAATTGGCACATCTCGGTTAATACCTGTTAACTCTACTAAAGATTTACCAACAGATTCTCTGTCAATTACAGCGACAATTGCAGATTCACTGTAACGTAAAATTGATAACCCTGTTTTTCCCTGAACTCCAGTAATTCCCTCATGGAGAAGAATTGCTATTTTTTGATTAAGCGACAGACGCACTATGTTTTACTCCCAAACCAGGTAAATTATTCGGCAAAACTCGCCCATTTTCTACAACTGCACCACTAAAAGGATCATCAATTAAATTCAAGTGACTATCTAAATCCAAATAATCAGCCAGTGGTGCAAGTTGTAATGCGGCAGTATTAGCCAGAGAACTATCAGAATAACAGCCAAACATGACTTGTAAATTATGGGCTTTGGCTGTATGCACCATTCGCATAGCCTCAGTAATTCCCCCAGATTTCATTAACTTGATATTAATTCCATCTACGTGATTAGCTAACTGGGGAATATCCGCACTGGTAAAGCAACTTTCATCTACAAAAATTGGTAACGGTGAATGTTTTTTTAACTGGGCTAAATTTGCTTCTTCACCCCTTGCTAAAGGCTGTTCTACATACTTTATCCCCAAATTAGCTAACCAACCACACATATAAATGGCATCATCTAAACTCCAACCTCCATTAGCATCAACAAACACATCTTTTCCTGCGGCTGCTTCCGCGGCTGCTTCCTTTACTGCTAATAACATTTTTTGATCTGCTTCTATTCCTGCGGTCGAACCTAATTTTACCTTTAATAACTGCACATCCATAAATTCTAACCAGTCTTGCGTCCTGGACTTTGCACCTGCTGGGGAATTAATCCCAATTGTTACCGATGTTGGCACTATAGCATTTTTATCCAGTCCCCACAGTTGCCACAAAGGTAAATCAACTCGCTTACCCAACCAATCATGTAATGCCATATCCACAGCCGCTTTAACTGCGGAAGGAACTTGCATTCGTTCTAATACTGCCTCAATTTCCTGCCGTTGCCAAGGGCTGAATTTTTGGATAATAGGGATGATTTGTGGCAAAGTCTCTTGGATTTGCTCAGTAGATTGCCTGTGATTGCCCACACCAAAAGGAGATGCTTCTCCCCAACCGACAATTCCCTCTTGGGCAATTTGTAACCAAATATTTGTTGTTTGTGCTGTTGTGCCTCGACTAATTGTTAAGGGAAATCGTTTATTAACGGTAAAGGTTTGAAAATTGATTTGCATAAATATATTAAATAGGGAACAGGGTTTTTCTTGATAACTAATGACACGAAGTAAACTAGATAACTATAGCAACTGGGATCAAATAATGATGATTTTGTGAATATAAAACCAGATATTGCCAGCTTTTATCTGAGTTTAATTAGCACTTTTCTTTACCCTCTTACCCCCTTCTTCCATTACAAAATAGACTGGGAAGTTTGAAAGCCCCTGAGAAACTCCGAACGGAGTTTGTGTCTTTCGTGCTTTAGACAGGGGATGAAAAACGACTGGTGCGGTTTTTTTTAACCGCCTTCAGTATTATCTTTATTCTCCTTGAGTTTTAAACCATCTACCCAATCTTCTATCAATGCGGTAATAGTTTTTTCTTTTTGCAGGGAGTATAAATACAGCTTGTGTTTTCTGCGTTCCGAGAGGCGGACTGACAATGTTTTATCTTTCATAATGTTTTATCTAGCATAATGTATTGCGGGTATCAATACATTATGCTATCATATAATGAAGGGAGAATAACGCAATGTATGGATGCCAACAAATATTAATCAGTCCCAACAAGGAGTTAGGAGCTATCCTAGAGTTCTTGTGTGGGGAGTCAAATAAACTTGCCAATTGCGGGACTTATTATGCTAGACAACTATTTTTTAAAACGGGTAAAATACCTAGCAAGTTTGACTTACATCGTGAGTTAGCAAATAATTCACATTTTGGGGCGATGTATTCTCAAGCTGCACAGCAGTGTTTAACAACCGTTGCTGAATCTTTCAAGTCTTATATTGGACTTTTAAAAGGAACTAAGAACGGTACGGTAACTCAAAAGCCTAAGTTACCTGGATACAGAAAATGTGGATTAAATCTCGTAACTTTTCCTGGACAAGCTATTAAATTAAAGGATGGTAAACTAAGATTCCCATTAGGAACTAAGGTAAAAGTTTGGTTTGGGATTGACGCTTTTTATGTCCCTATGCCCTCAAATCTAGAAGATAAAAACATTAAAGAATATCGGATACTGCCAAGAAACAATGAGTTTTATCTAGAGCTAATTTATAAAATATCTTCTCTAAAACCCGACGTAAATCTTGAGAATGTTTTATCAATTGATCACGGTTTGAATAATTGGCTAACCTGTGTCAGCAACGTTGGTACATCATTTCTAATTGACGGGCGCAAATTAAAGTCAGTGAATCAATGGTACAACAAGCGAGTTTCGGTTCTTAAAGAAAATCAACCTCATGGTTTTTGGTCTAAGCAGTTAGCATCAATAACTGAAAAGCGTAATCGCCAAATGAGGGATGCAGTTAATAAAGCGGCTAGAGTAGTTGTCAATCATTGCCTTGAAAACAAGATTGGTACTGTCATTTTTGGCTGGAATATCGGTCAAAAAGACTCCATAAATCTTGGCTCTAAAACTAATCAAAAGTTTGTTCAAATCCCTACCGCAAAACTAAAATACCGCATTGCTCAACTTTGTGAACAATACGGAATTAAATTTATTGAAACCGAGGAATCTTATACCTCAAAAGCATCATTCTTAGATAATGATTTTCTACCTAGGTTTGGCGAAAAACCCAAAGGGTGGAAAGAGTCAGGGAAAAGAGTTAGTCGGGGTTTGTATCATTCTCAGGATGGTACAAAAATAAATGCAGATTGCAATGGGGCAAGCAATATTTTCAGAAAAGTAGCGGTAAAGCTAGGATTAAATCTTGGTGGAATCAGTAGAGGCGCATTGATATCGCCGTTAAGATTATTTATTTGGTCTTAAGAATCCCCGTCTCTTTAGAGCGGGGAGTGTCAACCCTGTTAATAATTGAGTCTGGCAGCTAAACTAGATAAGAAAACTGTAATTTCTAGATTTGACAATTTCACCAGAAAAACAGGAATAAAGGATAACTATTATGGAAAATTTGCACAAAAAGGCTTTTTCGTCTCAGCGTCATGTTGTAACTGGGGTCATAGCTGCTGGGTTGATGATGTTACCGGGGATAGTTGGTGGTAGTCCCGTTTTAGCGCAGCAAAAAACAGAGCGGAATTCTTTAACCTATGGGGAATTGATTCAAAAGGCGGACAAAGGCGAAGTTCAAAAGGTAGAGTTAGATCAAACTGAGCAGACGGCTAGGGTTTATTTAGTGGGACAAAAGCCCGATACTCTACCTTTACAGGTGCGCCTTTTAGATCAAAATACGGAGTTAATTAATAAACTTAGGGAAAAAAAGGTTGATTTTGGGGAAGTTTCCTCCGCTGGGAACAGAGCCGCTGTGGGGTTGTTAATCAATCTGATGTGGATTTTGCCCCTAGTGGCTTTAATGCTATTGTTTCTACGCCGTTCGGCAAATGCTTCTAACCAAGCGATGAATTTTGGTAAATCTCGCGCTCGGTTTCAAATGGAAGCGAAAACAGGGGTAAAATTTAATGATGTGGCGGGAGTTAAGGAAGCAAAAGAAGAATTAGAAGAAGTTGTTACCTTCTTAAAACAGCCAGAAAAATTTACAGCCGTAGGTGCAAAAATTCCCAAGGGTGTGTTGTTAATTGGACCGCCGGGAACTGGGAAAACCTTACTGGCAAAAGCCATTGCGGGGGAAGCGGGTGTACCTTTTTTCAGTATGTCTGGTTCGGAATTTGTGGAAATGTTCGTCGGTGTGGGTGCTTCCCGTGTGCGGGATTTATTTAAAAAAGCCAAGGAAAATGCTCCTTGTTTAATATTTATTGATGAAATTGACGCAGTAGGTAGACAACGGGGTGCGGGTATTGGTGGGGGAAATGATGAACGGGAACAAACCCTTAACCAGCTATTGACGGAAATGGATGGTTTTGAAGGGAATACAGGGATTATTATTATTGCTGCTACCAATCGTCCAGATGTCCTCGATTCGGCTCTGTTACGTCCAGGACGCTTTGATAGACAGGTGATTGTGGATGTCCCCGATTTGAAGGGAAGACAGGAAATTTTGATAGTCCACGCTCAGAATAAGAAGATTGATCCCAGTGTATCTTTAGAAGCGATCGCTCGGCGCACTCCTGGTTTTACCGGTGCAGATTTAGCCAATTTACTCAACGAAGCTGCAATTCTCACCGCCAGAAGACGCAAAGAAGCTGTTACTGATTTAGAAATTGATAACGCCATAGATAGAGTAGTTGCGGGTATGGAAGGAACTGCTTTAGTAGATAGCAAAAGTAAACGCTTGATTGCTTATCACGAAGTCGGACACGCTTTGGTCGGTACGTTGGTTCAAGGTCATGATCCTGTACAAAAAGTTACCCTCATTCCTAGAGGACAAGCGCTAGGTTTAACTTGGTTTACTCCCAATGAAGAACAGGGTTTAATTTCCCGTTCCCAAATTTTAGCCCGCATTGCCGCAACTTTAGGCGGTCGCGCGGCTGAGGAAGTCGTTTTTGGAAAAGCGGAAGTCACCACAGGTGCGGGAAATGATTTACAACAAGTTACCAATATGGCACGACAAATGGTGACAAAATTTGGGATGTCTGATTTGGGTCCAGTTTCTTTGGAAAATCAAAATAATGATGTATTTTTAGGGCGTGACTGGGGAAATAAATCTGAATATTCTGAAGACATTGCTGCTAAAATTGATGCCGCAGTTCGGGAAATTATTAGTCACTCCTATATTCAGGCTAAAGAAATAATCCAAGAAAACCGTTTAATTTTAGAACGGGTAGTGGATATGTTGATAGAACAAGAAACAATTGAGGGTGATGTGTTCCGGAAGATTGTTGAGGAAAATACGGAAATCAAAGTCATTAATGAGCCAGTAGCCGTAACTTATTAGTTTCGATAATCCTTGTAGAGACGTTCCATTGAACGTCTCTACATTACTTTAAACAAAAATCTCCCCATAGTCGGATTTAGCAGCAGATAAAAGCTAAAATTAGGAATTGGAGAGTTAACTGATGCCATGTTTGACATATTGCCTTTTCGCCTGGAAATAGATAAAATTGCCATCGCTGGAGCTTGTTTATGGGCTTTAGCATTGTATGTGAGTTTTTCCCAAATTAGAGAATGGGTAACAACACAACTCAACCGCTGGTTTAATTTTGCTGAACGTTCCCTTTATACCAGTCAATCAGAATTTGAAAAGACTCGCAAAGCCAGAGAAGCTCAAAATTCCTTTTATGCTTCACTATTTAGCATTTTCCCATTTTTGATATTTGGTGGTTTATCTAACTGGATTTTAGATATCAGTTTAGGTAATAGTTGGGGAATTAGCATTGGGATACTGGCTTGTATGGGTGCTGGTGTGTATGAACTAGGACGCAGACAAGGGGAAGAGTAAATTCATGTACTTTCAATAATAGTTATTTCTGCATCAGTTAATTCATAGAGTTCATAAACTAATTGATTGATTTGTCTATCAGTTGCTTGAATTTGTTGCTGAATCATTCTTTTTGCTGGGGGTGTATTTACCTCATTGATTTTTTCATGGAGAGAAAGCATTTGTTGTACTAAATTAACAATTAAATCATGTTTTTGCTTCTGTGGAATTTGAGACTTATCAATAACTTTAATAGGAAGATTGCGAATAAACCGAGATTCAAAACTATAGTAACCGCCTCTCATTGATGTAGATGATTTTTTGAGATAAAATTCTAGGACTTTACTATTTAATAATCCTAAAATGTATTCCCATGAATAACCAGATTTTACTAAAATTCCATATCCTCCAGCGACACCACCTGTAAAAAAGATTTCCCCTGTTTTATCCCATGTAAATGATGAACTTGTAGCAATATCAGGAGTAAATATTTTTGGTAAAGCCATGACATTTAAAGCTTGAAATCTACTATATCCATACCAATTTTCTCCTAACATCTTACTATTTTCTCTACTTTCTAAATAATTTTTATTATCTAGTAAATAATTCCAGGTTAAAGGATATTCTCTTTCAAAGGTATTCATGGAAATTAATTCCATTGAACCATTATTTTTAAGCATATAGGGAAAGATAATCAACTTATTAGTTTTAGACAAATAATATCTTTTACTATCACCACCTTTGATTAAAGGATGTAGTAACTTAGATTCTAACCAATATGCTATTTGTTTTTGTTTAGAAAAAACTTGAATTAAATTATCTTCCCGTGATAATTCTTCTAAGATATATATTTTATCAGCACTGGTTTTAATTCCTTGAAAAATTCTCTCTGTTACATCTTCTAGTGTAGATTTAATTTGTTGTAATTTAGTAAATATTTTAGCATCTTCTCCCAGAATAAAATTCCATTCTGAAGCTGAAACTAATGAATGATTAATAATTCCTGTTTGACTATTATTGTTGATTTTCCAATCCATTAAATCAATCACTTTTTCCATTTCTAAATCAGATTGTTGTGATTTTTTTAGAAAAAGCAAACAAGTATAAGTTGAGACTTTAGGAAAGATTTGTTGATCTCCAAAATGCACTATTTTATTCAGATATTTACCCTCAGCAATTAACTTCCTGATAGATTCTCCATATTGAGCATTAAAAAACTTATGAGGTAAAATAAAACCTAAATAGCCATCTTTTCTTAATAACTCTAATCCCTTTTCGACAAAGACAACATAAATATCATAATTTCCCTTACTAGCAGAAATATACTGTCGTTTATAAAATTCAACTTCCAATACAGCCCATTCTTTTAAAGCTTGAATTCTAATATAGGGAGGATTACCAATAACTACATCAAAACCACCTCGTTTCATAATAGCAGAAAAAGCCGATTTCCAGTCAAAAATATTAACTCTATAAGCCGTAGCTTCGTCCAAAAAACTTAATTGAGTATGTTGATAAAATTCTCCATCTATCAAGGTATTACCACATTGAATATTATGATCTAAATCAGGTAAAGCCCTTTCTTTAAACAACTGTAATTGTCTGGTAATTGTTTCTCCTGATTCTCCTTCTAATACCTTTAATAACAAAGATAATTTAGTTGTTTCTACCGCTTGTTGATCAATATCAACACCATAAATGTGAGTTAATAAAATTTGCTTCCTCTCACTTGCAGTTAACCGCCATTGATGCTCTGAAATTTGATAGAATTTATTTTTGTATTTCTTGGGATTTTGCAGATATTGTTCTAAATACCAATCTAGGATAAATTGATAAGCCACAATTAAAAAAGAACCCGAACCACAAGCAGGATCAAGAATTGTTATATCTTGGATTTTTTCTGGTTTCTTATTTTCTAAAACTTTACCAATAGTTTGTTTAATGATATAATCAACAATATAACTAGGAGTATAATAAACACCTCCAGCCTTTCTTACTTCCGGTTTATCTTCAATAACTGCTTGACGACTTGCAGATATTTGAATGACTTTACCTAAAAATTGTTCATACACTTGTCCTAAAATTTCCACAGGAATCACAGAAAACTCATAAGGACTTTCTGGAGGATAGAGTTTTCTAATAATTGATGTTAAAATAGAATCATCTATGCTTAAATTTAAAGTAAAATCATCAGTTCCTTCTCGTCCTTTTTCAATTTGAAAATGGAATAACCCCGAATTATAACGATAATCTGCATTGATAAATAACCGCCCTAATTCTTGATAGATATTCTCTAATTTCAATAAATTCCATAACTGTTCATAAATTTCTATTCCCCTATCTTCACAAATGCGTAAAAATACAATTCTATTAATCGTCATTTGTACCGCAAAATTTAACTCTCTTTGTTGAATTTGAGGATTTCGCCAAATAAGATTAGCAGCCAAATTTTCTCGCCAAATTTCAATCTCCTGGAGAAAGGCTTTATCAACAGTAATCCCGGCTTTAACTTTAGTTTCCGCAAACCTTTCTAAAGAACCTTTTAACACAGCTTCCTTAGAAAAAAGATCATAAATCTCTTCCCATTTATCAATATATTCTGTATAATTAAAGTGTTTGATTCTAGCTATTGATGCTGAATCATTTTTGTTTGGCATAATTCGACAGTCATAAACTGCAAATTCTTCAAAATCTGTTAAAATACTTAAAGCTAATTTTGCAGACCATCCATAACGTCTCACTTGAAAAGCTGCACTAATATTTTTACCAACATTAACAGCAGGTTTTTTAGCTTCAACAAAAAACTTTCTGACTCCACCAATCCGAAAACTATAATCAGGGGCTTTGGCTTTATTTGCATCACTAATTTTTAAAGAATCTTCATGAACAACATCTTTATAAATATCAGAAACTTGTCGTTCATTGCCAATATCCCATCCTAAAGCAGCAAATAAAGGATTAATAAATTCAATTCTAGTTTGTGTTTCATTAATTCCCCCCACACGATATAATTCTATCGAAGAGTGAAAATGTTCAACAAGTTGAATAATACTATCAGGTGCTTTCATATTTAAAAAAACCTCAATTTTATATATATCTATAATAACTCTTTCTTCACCAAAATTGCCAATTTCTCCGCAGCACCACCTTCACCCCTAACGCTGCGTAATTTATCCCGCATATCCTCTAACTTCTCTGGATTTGCTAACAAGTCTAAAACCATTTCTCCCACTGCTTCCGGTTGCAATTTACCTACTAATTCGGGGACAATTTCTGCTTGCGCCCAAATATTTGGCCAAGCAAATAAACCCTTACGTCTCAACACCCACCAATTAATTAATTTAGCAAAACTAGCACCTACTCCCGGTAAATTTGCTAATATTCCTGGTAAACCATCCCAAGAACGCATAGCATCTAATTGTTGAGTTGGTAATAGGACAATCATAGGTACAGCTAACGCCCCTAATTCGGCGGTATTTGCCCCAACTGTAGTTAAACAAAGAGAACATTGGGATAATGAATCATAAACTGGATTTTCTTGTTTTAATTCCACTATTAACCCAGTAGTAGTTGTGAGAAAATTACCGGATAAAGATGCACCTTGAAAACTAAAAGCTTTTGTAAATGAATTAGTTTCAGGATTAGCAAAACTGGCTAAAGTCGGTAAATCTAAAGTTGGTGCGACAGGAATAAAAAACTTTATTTCTGGTTCTTTATGATGAATATATTCAGCAATAGCTAACATTAAAGGTACACCTTGAGTTAACTTTGCAGATTTTGAACCCGGTAAAATTCCGATTAGTTCAATTTTAGATTGAGGATTTTCAATTTTAGATGTTATTTGATTTTTTGCTGCTTCTAACATCAAATCACCAACAACAGTGAATTTATCAGCATATTTAGAAGAAACATTTTTTGTAACTTGCGCTTTCATAATCGCAAATTTATCTATAAAATTATGCCAACGCGCTGACCATTCCGCATAAACTACAGTTTTATATCCTAATTTTTTACCAATAATCACTGGAAAAATTTGATCACCACCTAAAAATATGACCACACCTTGATTTCTCCATTCCCAATTTTGGGCGGTTTTTCCCCACAGTAAAAATTGCCAAAAATATTCGGGTGCTTGAACTCTATCAACCTCTGGATAACCCAATGCTATAGCAGCTTCTTTCCCACTAGCATGAGGACAAGGTGATAATATTACAGAAATTCTTACTTGAGCAATATCATGTCCTAATTGTTCTCTCAATGCCTTAACAACAGGACGTACCCAGGTTGTAACCTCCCCTGGTCCATTGGAAAGAATGAGAATATCTACTGGTGTAGTCATTTAATTATTACCTAATAAGTTATAAAATATGATTATACTGATATAATTAATGAAAGCAATAAAACCAAATATAGAAGTCAGAATCTCAATTAGACCTAGGGACAGAGTATCTAAAGTTTTGTATCATAGTTAATCAAATTCATAACAAAATCAAATAACAATGTATCATACTAATTAGTAGCGTAAATGTGCAATGCTTTCCTTGCTGTTTTCAAAGGATATCAGGTAAGCTACGCCCTGATTTACTAATAGCAGAATGTGTAAGCTTTGACGGGTCAACCTAATTGGGTAATACTGATGTCTAAGGAAAAAAAAGGTAATAAAGAAGTTAAAAAGCCTAAGAAAGATGCCAAGGACAAAAAAGAGAAAAAAGACCCAAACAGATATGATGGTTTAGGCAAGTAAGAAAGAGCAATTTCATGAGAATTTCTGGTAGGGTATAATAAGGGTTTTAGGCTTTTAGCTTTTAACAAATTAATGGAATTATCCGTGTAGATAGATGGATAATTCCATTTGATTTTACAAGTAATTATCAATTTTTTTTGATCATTATTTCAGTCATTTTATGATAATCAACCTGTTCCTAAACCCGGATTTCTCACAAGCAATTGGTTTCTCACTTTCTAATCAGGTCTATCTGTGTCACCGCATAAGGCTCACCATTCAAGCACTTACGTAATTCAGCCTTTGCAACCAGACCACTATGCCACATGATTTTAGCGATCGATTTACCATCTATTTGTAAATCAAAACGCTGGACATCTTCCATGTTTGTCAAAAGTGCATCCATTGTTGGGACAGCCACAGCAATTGAACCAAATGAATGATCGGGGTTTGAGTAATTAAAAGCTTTAACTGTTACGGGAGGCTCATTGTTTTGGGTAAGCGTAACTTTTACTACCTCTTGCGTTTTAGGACGAGGAATATCTGCCGACATAAATATTAGACCAGCCCCTTTATATTCTCCCCCAGGTCCGGCCAAAGTTAGTATCACTCCATCCCTTGAAAAGAAGGCATTACAATATGCACCTTTTTTTTCGCCTTTTGGAGATGAAAATAATCTCCATTTGCCTGTCAGATATCTAAAATAGTCGGGGTCTTGGAAAAGTTTTACTCGTCTTACTAGCTCGGATCTCATTAACTCGGTGGTGGCTTGCATTTTCTCAAGTGCTGGATCCCGATCAGGTAAGTAATTAGGTGGTCGGTTTTGAATGGCTCTGATTTCATCATACATACCCTCACCTGACACACAGACGTTACCGTCGGGAGAGTTCATTCCGGGAGGACATCTACTGTCACTTGCCTGCGCTGGTTCACCGATAGACAAGGCAAACGATATAGTCGCGCTACACAATATAAAATGGAGTAAGTTGATTCGAGGCATTTTAAATCTCCTAAATTCAGATATTGAAATCTTTTTTACAGCACTTCCGGCAGCTATAAGGTACATCCTAAAAGCTATTAATCACCCGTTTTTAGTATAAATAGTATAACTTCTTACTCACTTCCTATCGCAAAATTATCTATCTTCCTCTCTTCTTTCTTAGTGTTCTTCGTGGTTCATTCCAACACTAAACCCATACCCATTAATCAACTAAATATGCATATAATCGAATAATTATGTAAACAAAATTTACAACCAGGTCCGAAAACCTGCATTCTTTGTTAATATCCATTCATAATTATTTCTTTTTCTATATCATTTGTGTCAGATATAGGATAAAACCCCCACATAATCGGAGTTTTCTGATAAAAAACTCTTATTGCCGAAAATAATCGAACTTAAAATCATTTACCTGGTTAAATAAATACCTATATAATCTTACCAAATCATCCCCAAATTCAAAACAAAACCCTTTAAAACATCTTCCCCTAAAACCGTAGCAGGAGAATCCAAAACCTCAACCTCTTTTCCTGGTCTATAAATCTCCACTTGACGATATTTACGATTAATTAATATACCTAAATGCACACCATTATCTATATATTCCTTCATCTTTTCCTGTGTAGTCTTCAAACTATCACTAGGAGAAAGTAACTCAATTACAAAATCAGGACAAATAGGAGGAAACTTTTGTTTTTCCTCATCAGTTAAAGCATCCCATCTTTCTAACTTAATCCAAGAAGCATCAGGAGAACGATCTGCACC
The DNA here is from genome assembly GCF_009712035.1 of Anabaena sp. UHCC 0187. GTDB lineage: Bacteria > Cyanobacteriota > Cyanobacteriia > Cyanobacteriales > Nostocaceae > Dolichospermum. The sequence continues at coordinate 339,365 of NZ_VILB01000014.1, forward strand.
ATTTGGTAACTTAAAACAAGTAGAAGAATCAAAAACTATACCCTCCTTATTTTGCTCATTCCAAATCCAAAGTTGAGCAGTAATACCCGCATTACGATTTCCCGTTTCTCCTCCCGTTGGTGGCATAATTATTAACTCTCCATTTGCATTTCTTTCAAATCTCAATTCCCGGTTGTTTTGACATAGCTGAAAAAACTGATCATCAGTCATTTCTATTAATGATTTCAAATTGACAGTTAAAGCATTCATGGTCATATCCTCATTGAATGTTCAGGGAGAAAATTTAACTATCTCATGTCTTATTCTATATTATTAGTTACCAATTAATGGCAACTACCCTAATTTTCGGCGAACTGACAAGTCAGCGCTTGCGCTATCGCATCCCAACATCCCCAAACAGCGATCACTATTGACTATGTTATTTTACAATAGATATTAATGGGAGGAAACTTTCTCTTAGTAATGTTTATTACCGCTTCTGTCTTCCCAATAACGATCTCCTTGTTTTCCTTTAACCCGTCCAAGACAGTTACCAGATACATCGTAGCACTTATATCGGCTTCGGTTCCAATGCACCTTCTTCTCCACTCTCACTGTGGCTGGAGCGTAGATTTCAATAAGTCTTTGTACATCTGGTTTAACATCAAAGTTAGTTAATTGTATCTGAGGTGGATTTTCGTTAGACGTAGAATGTTGAATTGGATCTTGGGATTCACCCTTTCCAACAATGTATTCCAGCGTTTTTACACAGTCAAGGAAAGATGAAATATTACGAGCAACTATCTGCTTTGTTTGAATGTTGATAATTGCGTACCCTGCACCTTCATTGACCACAGCATATTGTCCCTGTACTGTCACATAGGCATTGGTATCTATTTTCTTGAGGTCACTCATTTGGCACTCACCAAGCTAAAAAGACGACTATTTTTAAATTCCCTTAATTATACAGAAGTATTTACTTGTTTTTCTACCACTAGCACTAGATGCTGAAACAAGTATGTAAACAAAATTTAAAACCAGGTGAGAAAACCTGCATTCTTTGTTAAGATTCATTAATAATTATTTCTTTTTCTATATCATTTTGTGTCAGATATAGGATAAAACCCCCACAGAATCGGAGTTTTCTGCTAAAAAACTCTTATTGCCGAAGATAATTGAAGTTACAAACGGCCATATTAGCTGTAACGAACTTCAGGAGAACACGCTTGAAAGGAGCTTATTTGAATGTTTACCCAAGTCAAATCCACGATTCGACATATTGCACCTGACGATTTACGGGGACGTAAGTTAATCAAGGTTGTCTATGTCGTGCTAGAATCCCAATACCAAAGTGCATTATCACAAGCGGTACGGGAAATTAACGCTAATCATCCCAGCGTTGCCATAGAAATCAGTGGATACTTGATTGAAGAACTGCGTGGAACTGAAAACTTTGAAGGATTTCAGCGCGATATAGCCAGTGCTAATATATTCATTGCTTCTCTAATTTTTATTGAAGACTTAGCACAGAAAGTAGTTGCGGCAGTTGAACCCCATCGTGATAATCTAGATGTGTCGGTTGTCTTCCCCTCCATGCCCGAAGTTATGCGCCTCAATAAAATGGGTAGCTTCTCTTTGGCGCAGTTAGGACAATCCAAGAGCGTCATTGCTAACTTCATGAAGAAGCGCAAAGAAAAATCTGGCGCTGGTTTCCAAGACGGAATGTTGAAGTTGTTGCGGACACTTCCCCAAGTGCTGAAATTCCTCCCCATGGAAAAAGCACAAGACGCGAGAAACTTCATGCTCAGTTTTCAGTATTGGCTAGGTGGTTCAGCCGAAAACCTGGAAAACTTCTTGCTGATGCTGGCTGATAAATACGTATTGAAAGGCGCAGAAAAAGAAAGCTTTGCTGCTGCTAAGTATGAAGCACCAGTTGTTTATCCCGATATGGGAATTTGGCATCCTTTAGCGCCAAATATGTTTGAGGATGTGCGAGAATATCTAAACTGGTATGCTACCCGCAGAGATATTTCCCGAAATCTCAAAGACCCCCTCGCACCATGTGTAGGCTTGGTTTTACAAAGAACTCACCTAGTAACTGGTGATGATGCCCATTATGTGGCAATTGTCCAGGAATTAGAATCATTAGGTGCAAAAGTTCTGCCTGTGTTTGCTGGTGGTTTGGATTTCTCTAAACCAATAGAAGCTTACTTCTATGAACCTACAACTAAATTACAATTAGTAGATGCGGTAGTTTCTTTAACTGGTTTCGCTTTAGTGGGTGGACCAGCTAGACAAGATCATCCGAAAGCTATTGAAGCCTTAAAACGGTTAAATCGTCCCTACATGGTTGCCTTGCCTTTGGTCTTCCAAACCACCGAAGAATGGCTAGATAGCGATTTGGGGTTACATCCCATTCAAGTGGCTTTACAGATTGCTATACCTGAACTTGACGGGGCAATTGAGCCGATTATCCTATCAGGTAAAGATGGGGCAACTGGGAAAGCGATCGCCTTACAAGACCGAGTAGAAATTGTCGCCCAACGCGCCTTAAAATGGGCAAGTCTGCGCCGCAAACCCAAATTAATCAAAAAAGTCGCCATCACCGTTTTCAGTTTCCCTCCCGACAAAGGTAACGTGGGAACAGCCGCATATTTAGACGTATTCGGTTCAATCCATGAAGTCTTGAAAGGACTGAGAAACAACGGTTACGACGTGCAGGACATTCCCGAAACTCCCCAAGAGTTGCTAGAACAAGTCATCCACGACGCACAAGCACAATACAACAGTCCCGAACTCAACATCGCTTACAAAATGTCTGTGCCAGAATATGAAGCACTGACACCCTACTCCCAACGCTTAGAAGAGAACTGGGGACCACCTCCCGGAAACCTCAACAGCGACGGACAAAATCTCTTGATTTACGGGAAACAATTTGGTAATGTTTTCATTGGAGTCCAGCCCACATTTGGTTATGAAGGCGACCCCATGCGGTTGTTATTCTCCCGTTCCGCAAGTCCTCATCACGGTTTTGCAGCTTACTACACCTATTTAGAACGGATTTGGGGCGCTGATGCTGTGTTACACTTTGGTACACATGGCTCATTGGAATTTATGCCTGGTAAGCAAATGGGGATGTCCGGTGATTGTTACCCAGATCAACTAATTGGCTCAATTCCGAATCTGTATTATTACGCAGCAAATAACCCCAGTGAAGCCACAATTGCCAAACGTCGCAGTTATGCAGAAACAATTTCTTACCTGACACCACCTGCGGAAAATGCTGGTTTATACAAAGGGTTGAAGGAACTCAGCGAGTTAATTGCTTCTTACCAAACCTTGAAAGACACTGGACGGGGTGTTTCCATTGTCAATTCCATCATGGATAAATGCCGCATTGTCAACTTAGACAAGGATATTGAGTTACCAGAAACCGATTCTAAGGATATGTCCTCGGAAGAACGGGATAACATTGTTGGTAGCGTTTATCGGCGGTTGATGGAGATTGAATCGCGCTTGTTACCTTGTGGACTGCACGTAATTGGTAAACCTCCTAGTGCCGAAGAAGCGATCGCCACTTTGGTCAATATTGCCAGTTTAGATCGACAAGAGGAAGAAATTCAAGGTTTACCCGGAATTATTGCTAGAAGTCTGGGACGCACCATTGAAGATATCTACAGAAACAACGATGCCGGCATTTTGGCAGATGTGCAACTATTACAAGATATCACCCTCGCTACCCGTGCCGCTGTCACAGCCTTAGTTCAAGAACAAATTGACGCAGAAGGTCGAGTTATCGCGGTTTCCAAGTTGAATTTCTTGTACATGGGTAGAAAAGAACCTTGGTTAGAATCACTGCATCAATCAGGTTACACCAAAGTTGATACCTCTGCGTTGAAACCCCTGTTTGAATATTTGGAATTCTGCTTAAAACAAGTTTGTGCAGATAACGAACTCGGTGGACTTCTCCAAGGTTTAGCCGGTGAATATATTTTACCCGGACCCGGTGGAGATCCTATCCGTAATCCTGACGTATTACCCACTGGTAAAAATATTCACGCTTTAGATCCCCAATCTATCCCCACTTCTGCCGCAGTTCAATCTGCGAAAATCGTCGTGGATCGGTTGTTGGAACGCAACAGGTCAGAAAATGATGGCAACTGGCCAGAAACCATTGCCTGTGTCCTCTGGGGTACAGATAACATCAAAACCTACGGTGAATCCCTCGCCCAAATTATGTGGATGATTGGTGTGCGTCCAGTACCCGATGCTTTGGGACGGGTGAACAAGTTGGAATTGATACCTTTGGCAGAGTTGGGTCGTCCTAGAATTGACGTTGTAATTAACTGTTCTGGTGTATTCCGCGACTTGTTCATTAACCAAATGAATTTGCTTGACCAAGGTGTGAAAATGGCTGCTGAAGCGGATGAACCTTTGGAAATGAATTTTGTCCGCAAGCACGCTTTGAAACAAGCGGAGGACATGGGCATAAATCTGCGTCAAGCTGCAACTCGCGTTTTCTCTAATGCTTCTGGTTCTTATTCTTCTAATATTAACCTGGCGGTGGAGAATAGCACTTGGGATAGTGAAGCTGAGTTACAGGAAATGTATTTGAAGCGCAAATCTTTCTCTTTCAATTCTGATAATCCTGGGGTTATGGATGAGTCAAGAGAGATTTTTGAAACTACTTTGAAAACTGCTGATGCAACTTTCCAGAATCTTGATTCTTCGGAAATCAGTTTAACAGATGTTTCCCATTATTTTGACTCAGATCCTACTAAGTTAGTAGCAAGTCTGCGTGCAGATGGCAAGAAACCTGCATCTTACATTGCAGATACAACTACTGCGAATGCACAGGTGAGAAGTTTATCAGAAACTGTGCGTTTAGATGCGCGGACAAAGTTGTTAAATCCCAAATGGTATGAGGGAATGTTGTCTCACGGTTACGAAGGTGTGCGCGAACTTTCTAAACGGTTGGTAAATACCACTGGTTGGAGTGCGACTGCTGGCGCTGTGGATAACTGGGTTTATGAGGACACGAACGAGACTTTCATCAAAGATGAGGAAATGCAAAAGCGTCTCATGAATCTCAATCCTCATTCTTTCCGCAAGATTGTTTCTACTTTGTTGGAAATGAATGGACGCGGTTATTGGGAGACTAGCGAGGAGAATTTAGATCGGTTACGTGAGTTGTATCAGGAGGTCGAGAATCGGATTGAGGGAATTGAGTAAATTGTGATATAGTACACAAGGTGGGTAAATAGCCCACCTTTAATTTATAAGCATTTTTCAAAAACAAAACAATTGATATTTTCAGACAATACTTAAATTAACAATATTTGCTATATGAATAGTCATAGTTCCAAAAAACCGAAAGAACTCTCACTTGGAGAATCATTAGAAGAAACTATAGCTAATCCTGATGCTTTGGATACTGTTTTCAGTTTGGCTGAAATAGGCATAGACGAAATGATTGAGCATCTAATGAAGGATGTTCAAGATGAAGCCTTAAAAGAGATTCCAGTTGTCAAAACACTTTATGCAATAACTAAAACTGGCTTTGCTATTCGTGACTACTTCCTGTTAGAAAAAATATGCCGATTTATATTAGGTTGTAAAGAGGTCAAGTCTGAAATTCAGGAGAAAATTACTCAAAAATTATCTAATCAAAAAGATAAAAAAGAAATTGGAAAACAAATAATTATTGCTTTGGATAGGTTTGAACAAATCCAAAAAACAGACATATTACTCAAGATTTTCTTAGCATTTGCAGAGGAAAAAATTACGGACAAAGAATTTCAGTCTTACATTTATGTACTAGATAAAATAGACATAAATAATATCAAAATATTAAAAATATTTTATTTACTCAATATTTTACAAAAGCGTGATCCTGTTTCTAGTATTCATAATACTGATGCTCAACAGTATGCTAAAGACATTAAAGATAATTATTTTCATTTACAAAATTTTGCTTTTTTGGGTCTGATTACTTTAAATTTAGGGAGCAAAGAAGAAAAATCGGATTATAATTATCTATTGAGACAGTGGATTTCCTCTGATGAAATCCATCCTGGAAAATTTGAACCAAACGGATTTGGTTACAAATTCCTCAAAATCATTAATTTAATAAATGAATAGCACAGAATTTTTAACTTAGTGAATTATCCTCTTCTAAAAGCTCCTCATCGTCATCTTCATATGGGTTATATTGTTCTGAAATTTGTTCAACAAAATTATCTGATGACAATTCTATATTTCGGACAGTATTATCAGGATCTAATATAACTTCTACGATAGAATCAAAACATAAATTGTAGACTGAGTCTCTTGCTAATTGTAGTGTTACTTCAACAGATAATGTATTACTTTGCCTTACTTTTCCTTTAATCCGCATAATAGGAGAATAATATCTCTCCTCTTCTTGACTCCAAAAAGCGTATTCAGTCTTATCATAACTAATATAGGCAGTATATATAATTGCTGCTTCTAATTCAAATGTCACTACTGGATTTTCAGGATCTTTATCATTAATGTCTACAATATTTGTTTCAATAATTTTTATAGCATGAACTTTTATAAACTCTATATCTTCACTATTTGGATCAAAATAACCATCATCAAAGTAATAACTAAATGAAAACTCTTTTGAAGTGAAAGAATTTGAGATTTCGTGCTTAATTTCTTTGATGTTATTCTCAAGTATTTTATAACAAAAGTTAACATCCTCAGATTCCTTATCTATTTGTAGTCTTTCCTCTATTATAATTTCTTTTAATAATTGATCAATACTTTCTTTGTAAATCAAATTGTTAGCGTTACCAACTGTATTTTTCCAATCATTATCTCCGCTAATGACATATATGTCCTGATTTTCATTTTTAGCCAGATTCTCTATTGCTGCTATAGCAAAAGCATCTGGAAATTCGTGCTTCTTTGCACCATCCTTGAAAGGAGGAATAAGTTGAAAATATTTACTAAACACATCTTCTGGGGAAACGCTATCTACTCGTAATAATGTAATTTGTGCTTCTTGTATAAAACCGTTGAATTGTTTTATCAACTCATTGTAAAGCTTCTTTTCGTCCAATTCTAAATTTAATAAATATTTATACTCTGTAGAGTTATATAATATGGATGATTTTTTACGAAAATCCGAATGACATTTTTTCCAAGCACCTACAGATTCTTTCGATAACTTTTCTAGATGAGATAATATTTCTTGTTGATTGATAGTTGTTAAATAAATAGCAACTTTTTTTTCTTTGGCTAACTTAACTAACCTTATAAAACTATTTGAATTATAGTTAAATTTAACTTTATCAAAAACCTCTGTATCTAAAGCAACTAACCGTAACTGGTGAGGCCGTTTTATTCTTAGTGTTTCCATAAGCTTTTACACCCAATTTGACTATTATAAACTCATAATCTAAAATTTTTGCTTATGAGACTATACCATAATTTACCCACATTTAGGAGATAATCGCTGTTTGGGGTGTGGGAGTGCGATCGCTTTTGGGGATGTTGGGAGTGCGATCGCTTTTGGGTTTGGGAGTGCGATCGCTTTTGGGGATGTGGGGGTGCGATCGCTGTTTGGGGATGTGTGGAGTGCGATCGCTTTTAGGATGTGGGGATGCGATCGCTGTTTGAGGATGTTGGGAGTGCGATCGCTGTTTTGGGAATGTGGGAGTGCGATCGCTGTTTTGGGGATGTTGGGAGTGCGATCGCTTTTTTGGGGATGTGGAGATGCGATCGCTTTTGGGATGTTGGGAGTGCGATCGCTTTTGGGGATGTGGGGATGCGATCGCTTTTGGGATGTGTGGGAGAGCGATCACTTTTGGGGTGTGGGAGTGCGATCGCTGTTGTGGAGATGTGAGGATGAGCGATAGCGAAGCGCTCCGTAGGAATCAAAAAATTAAACTTCCTCATCTAAGAATGGCAAGAGATCCTCTAAATCTCTCGCTCCATGCAAAACCCGTAGAACCTCCACTTGTTCCTTTTTAACTTTATAAAAAATCAAATAGTCCTTAAAATTCTTAATCCGCCACTGACGAATTGTTCCCATATCAGACAAAGACGACACAACCTTACCCATATTGGGAGTTATTGCCAATTGAGTAAAAGCATACTCAACAAACTCCAAAAACTTCTCCCCTGATTCCCGATTACCATTCACCAAAATATAATTTGCTTGTTGTCTGATATCTTGAGTAGCACGATTGCGAACAATTACTTGAAAAGCCATACTCACTACTGCGCCGCACCAAAGATTGATCCGCGCAAATCCCGCCAATATTCAGGAGTTACAGGTTCAGCTTCTGAGTCCAAACCTTCTTGCAACAAACTAGCTAATTTTGCTTGAGCATCCTTACGCCGTTGATCTTGCTGCAACAACATCAAAAAATAGTCCGCTACAGTATCATAATTGCCAGATTGAAGCTGAACCTCAAGATAAGACTCAAGTTCTTTTGGTATCGGAAAACTCACATTCATAAGTTTCTAATATGAATAAAATCTTATTAGTATCTTATCATTTTTTATTCTAGTGATGAATTTAGGCGATAGCGAAGCTGACCGAAGGTATCACTTTTTAACCAGTAACTGTAGATTATCTATGAACCTACACAGCGTTTAAAAAATGAAGGACAAAGTAAAAAACTTCATCCTTCACCTTTTTAATTACGCTTCATCCAAAGCTGCAATACCAGGTAAAACCTTACCTTCTAGCAACTCCAAACTCGCACCACCACCAGTAGAAATGTGGCTCATTTGATCAGCCAAACCAACCTTTTCTACAGCCGCTACAGAGTCACCACCACCGATAATGGTAGTTGCGCCGGTTTTGCCAATTTCTGCTAGAGTATGAGCGATCGCTTCCGTACCCGCAGCAAATTTATCAAACTCAAACACACCCATTGGCCCATTCCAAATCACAGTCTTACAATCAGCCAAAGCCGCTTGGAAAACCTTGATAGAATCAGGGCCAATATCTAAACCCATACCATCGGCAGGGATATTTTCAATGCTGACAGTAGTAGCATTAGCATCAGGAGCAAACTTATCAGCGGAAACAATATCTGTAGGTAGCAACAAAGCCACACCACGTTCTTTGGCTTTAGCTTCCAACTCTCTAGCCAATTCTAGCTTGTCTTCTTCAACCAAAGACTTACCAACACTCAAACCACGGGCTTTGTAGAAAGTGAAAATCATCCCACCGCCAATGATCAACTTATCGCACTTTTCTAACAGGGTTTCAATCACGCCGATTTTGCTAGAAACCTTAGAACCGCCGATAATAGCCGCCAAAGGACGCTTAGGTTCTTCAATTGCACTTTGTAAGTATTGCAATTCCTTCTCCACCAAATAACCAGCCACAGAAGGACTCAGAAACTTAGTTACACCCTCAGTAGAAGCGTGGGCGCGGTGTGCAGTACCGAACGCATCATTTACATAAAAATCAGCATTTGCAGCCAATTTCTTCGCAAATTCAGGATCGTTCTTTTCTTCTTCTGGGTAAAACCGAACATTTTCCAACAACAGCACTTGGCCATTTTCCAAAGCACTTACAGCAGCAGCCACATCATCACCAATACAGTCATCAGTTTTCACAACTGCTTGTCCCAACAACTCAGAAAGACGTTTAGCCACAGGAGTTAAACGTAACTTTTCAGTTACACCCTTGGGACGACCGAAATGACTTGTTAGAATGACCTTAGCACCCTTTTGGGTCAAATCTTGGATTGTTGGCAGCGCTGCTCGAATCCGGGTATCATCAGTAATGTTGCCTTGATCATCCACAGGCACGTTAAAATCAACCCGCACCAAAGCGCGTTTTCCCGATATATCAGCCGCAGATAAACTTGCTAAACTTTTTTTAGACACAGCCAAACTCTCCTGATTACTTTTTTGTTATTGTCTTCAAAATATGACCATCAAGATTTTACCGGAGTGAGGGGTGCAGAGGTGATATATGTTTAAAACAGTTCTATTTCCCATTGATCAAAGTCGAGAAGCCAGAGAGGCCGCTGATATAGTTGCCAATATTGTGCAAACCTATGGCAGCCGCTTAATTCTGCTTTCAGTCGTTGAAGAGGCAGACTCAGAAGCACCTGCTACCAGTCCTATGGTATCTCCAGAAGCAGTTGCCAAACTCCTAGAAAATGCCCAAACCCTATTTTCTCAACAAGGAATCATAGCGGAATTACTAGAAAGACAAGGTAAACCAGCCTTTACTATCTGTGATGTTGCTGATGAAGTTGAGGCTAGTTTAATTATTATGGGCTGTCGAGGACTAGGTTTAACGGAAGAAGGTTCAACTGATAGCGTTACCACGCGGGTAATTAACCTTTCTCCCTGTCCGGTTTTGATTGTTCCTTGATTAACTATCGGGTGCGTTAATCTGGATTAACACAGTGTAGCGCACCACCTAAAATTCTGGATTATGAAGGATTATGAAAATCATTCAGCACTAACACACGCAATTCTGTAATTCGCTTGAAGGTGAGATCATTAGTCAAAAAAGCTTCACATTCTGCGTTTAAAGCCACAGCAATTTGCAAAGCATCAGGTAATTGTATATTATATCTAGCGCGTATTTGAGCAGCTTCTATTGCTATAGTTTCATTAATCAATCCCACAAATTCAATCTTGTCATTTTCAGTCATTAACTCTATAAACTCTTGCTGTAATTCCGTTTGTTTTAACCGATAGGGTTGAACTAAACATTCAGCTAAAGTAATAGGTGAAACAACACCAATTAAAGGTGTGTTTTGAAGCTGTTCAAATACTTCTAGGGACAGATGAAAGTATTCTGGATGTTGTTCTACGAAGTAAATAACTGGAGCAGTATCCAAAAATAAGCGTCTCACACCCTGTAAATTATTGGTAATACTCACTTCTGTTTTTCCAATTGCTGGTTCGCAAGTTCTAAATCTGGAAATTCACCACGTCTCATGCGTGTAACATATTCTTGAGCATCCATACCACCTAATAAATTGGGGGCTATTCCGGCAAATTCCATCAAATTGCGGCTGGGTTTGCGTTTGATTTCGCAATGTTGCAATCTTTGGGTGAGATGTGAGATTAAACTTAATTGTTCATCAGGTGTAAGTGCGTTCGCTAGTGTCATCAACTCAATCAATTGTTTAGACATTTGGCTTAATGGTTATTTATTTAATTTTATCTTATTCAAACCCGCCGATTTACCAAAGTCGCACTGGCTTGGTCAACTGGCATAAGTACGACTTCATTAATATTAACGTGACTGGCTCTAGTAGCACAGAAAAAGATCACATCAGCCACATCATCAGGAGTCAAGGGTTTAACACCTTCGTAAACCTTTTTAGCCCGTTCTGTATCACCATGAAAACGCACTTCACTAAATTCTGTTTCTACCATACCAGGATCTACAGAAGTCACCCGCACAGGAGTTCCTAAAAGGTCTTGTTTTAAGCCTTCAGAAATGGCTTTAACGGCGGCTTTAGTACCGCAATAGACATTACCACCGGGATAGGTTTGATGTCCCGCAATAGAGCCGATATTGATGACATGACCAAAATTCCGTGCAACCATTCCCGGTACAATATAGCGAGTCAGGTAAAGCAAACCTTTGATGTTAGTATCAATCATTTCTTCCCAGTCTTGAAAGTCGCCTTCATGCAATTTACTTAAACCGCGACTTAAACCAGCATTATTAATCAGAATATCAATATTTGCCCAAGATGAGGGTAAGTTAGCAATAGCTGATTCTACCGCCAAGCGATCGCACACATCAAGTTGCAATAAATGGATTTTATCAGGTGGAATATCTAAAGAATCAGCTAGTTGTTGCAAACGTTCCCAACGCCGTGCAACTAAAATCAGTTTTGCACCAGCATCAGCAAAAATTTTGGCACAAGCAGCACCAATACCGCTACTTGCACCGGTAATAAAAACAATTTGATTTTGCATGGATTGGTAATTGGTAATTGGTGATTGGTAATTGGTAATTGAGTATTTTTTTATTCCCAGTCCCCAGTCCCCAGTCCCCTACTTTTTAACTACTTGTAACCGCTGAGTAATAATAGTCATATTTTCACCTCTGCGAATCACTGCGGAAACCCATTGAGTACCAGGAGTAGAGGGTGCGCGTCCTATTTTGAAGAGTCCCCCAGAATTGAGAAATTCTAAATTTGCAATTGTGGGGTTGAGAAATTTATTGCCTTGAATGGGTTCTTCCATAGCCGTTCCCAACAGAACATCCTCACCTAATGGTTCTTGGACAATGGCATCAAAACTATATTTTTCACCAACTTTTACCTGTTGTGGTAATTTAATTTCTACTTGGGGTGGTTTATTCCCAGCAGTTAGTTGAGTCCGTTCTGACAAAATATCTTGGTGAACGATTTTTGAACCTGTGACTTTTTGACGCGATTTAATGGTAGATTGCAGAGTTAAATTATTGTTAGCAGATGTAGGTAAACCGCTGATGCTGGTGACAGTGTCCGCAATAATTGTATTACCTTCAGATTTCCAGGATTCTAGCTTTGTCGTGTAACGTAATTTAGGATATCGTTTCCAGAGTCCTGTTAAAGCTTGTTCCATAGCTTTGCGGTTTAAGCCGTCGCCATGAGTGAATGTGGGGCTGTAAAATTCCATGACACCGTTAACATTACCTTGATTAGCTGCGGTATTAATTTGTGTTAACAGGTTAGTGAGGGTAGCGGGGGCATTTCCTGGTTGACCGGCTTGAGCTAATTGCCAATTGCTGGATAAACCAATTGTCAGTAAACTGGAAATCAGAGAAATACTAACAGTTAGTGTTTTGTTACGTTTCATTAATAAGGGGATAATTTTAGTCATAAGTAAGATTTTACTGATTTGATGATAGAAGATAAGGAATTTGTTTTATCTTAATGAAGCTGGGAGATAAATGGTATAGCCGGGAATGGTAAATCCACCAATTAGATTACTTATAGCAGCTAGTGGGACAGGTGGACACTTGTTTCCTGCGATCGCTTTGGCTGAAAAATTGCCAGAATATAATATTGAATGGCTGGGTGTGCCGAATCGGCTAGAAACTCAGTTAGTTCCAGGGACATATCCTTTAAATACGGTCGCTGTCGAGGGTTTTCAGCAAGGTTTGAGTCTTGGTTCTGTTCGCATCTTGTGGAAACTGATGGCCGCGATTCTAGAAGTAAGACGTATTCTCAAACAAGGAAAGTTCCAAGGAGTTTTCACCACAGGGGGTTATATTGCCGGACCTGCGGTGATTGCAGCGCGTTCCTTGGGTTTACCTGTGGTTTTTCATGAATCTAATGCCTTACCAGGAAAAGTTACCCGCTTTTTTGGCCCTTGGTGTAATGCCGTAGCCATAGGATTTGATGTGACTGCTAAATATTTACTTCGGACTAAAACTGTTTGTGTCGGTACTCCTGTCCGTTCTCAATTTTTAGATCAGGAAAGCGATAACACCTTAGATTTACCTGTTCCTGATGGTGTTCCCCTAATTGTGGTGTTTGGTGGCAGTCAGGGGGCTGTGGCTGTAAATAAGTTAGTGCGACAGTCGGCAGACGCTTTATTTCAAACTGGTGCTTATATAGTGCATTTAACGGGTGATAATGATCCCGATATCAACAGTCTTCAACATCCTCAATATATCGCCTTGCCTTTTTATCACAATATGGCAGCTTTGTTGCGAAGGGCTAATTTAGCTATTAGTCGTTCTGGTGCGGGTAGCTTGACAGAATTGGCAGTTTGTGGTACACCAGCAATTTTGATTCCCTATCCTTTTGCAGCGGAAGATCATCAATCTTATAATGCAGAGGTATTTACCAAAGCTGGGGCGGCATTGTCCTTTAAACAGTCGGATTTAACGCCAGAAATATTTACAACTCAGGTTTTGAATTTGTTGCAGTCTCCAGCAGAATTGGCGAAAATGGCAGAGCAGTCCAAAGCGATCGCTGTTCCTGATAGTGCGGATAAATTAGCAGCTTTGGTCAAAGAAGTCATGGGAAATCAGTAAAAATCGCCATTGCTAAATTATCAGCATTTGGTGATATGGCGCGGTAGGATAGATAATAGCTCTCAGACTTGCAACAATCATTTACAAGTATTACAAAGATAAGTAACACTCTAAAAGATTTACCAGCCGCCATCAAGGTGGACTGATGCCTATATTTACGTTGAACTAGGAAAATTGCCGACTTTTGTAGCGATAATTTGACTTTTTACCATGAGAGAGGAATACAAAAGGCGTTTTCTAGCGATGAAAAGAGCCGTCAGCGTTCAGCCGTCAGTCGTCAGTGGTTTGTTAACAAGGGGATTTAAGCCCCACCTCAACAAAATTCCGCCAAAGGTGGGGGAATTAAACCCAGAATTAGCTTACTAGCTGATAGCTGAATACTGAATGCTGATAGCTTGTAAAAAATAACCTGTTGCAAGATACTGACACCTGCTGTCATCAGTTTCTGATCTTCCCAATGTGACTAATTTGCTGAAATGGAAAATAATCACAACAGTTTGACGAAGCTAAATAAGGAGAATCGGGGTTTGGTAATGGAACGGTTGAAACAAGACTTAAAAAATGACCTGATTGCGGGTTTGCTGGTGGTAATTCCCCTGGCAACCACCATTTGGTTAACAATTACCATAGCCACCTGGGTAATTAACTTTCTCACCCAAGTTCCTAAACAACTCAATCCTTTTGATGGCTTAAATCCGATTTTAGTGAATGTACTTAATTTATTAGTAGGATTAGCCGTACCATTATTAAGTATTCTCGTCATCGGCTTAATGGCTAGAAACATTGCTGGGCGTTGGTTATTGGATTTTGGCGAACGGCTATTGCAAGCCATTCCTTTAGCTGGACAGGTATATAAAACCCTCAAACAACTATTAGAAACTCTCCTGAAAGATTCTAATGGTAAATTTCGCCGGGTAGTCTTAGTAGAATATCCTCGTGCGGGTATTTGGGCGATCGCATTTGTCACAGGAGCAATTAGCAATGAAATCCAAAGCCAAATGTCTCGTCCCGTAATTAGCCTCTTTATCCCCACAACCCCCAATCCGACGACAGGATGGTATGCAATAGTACCAGAATCGGATGTAGTTAATCTCTCTATATCCGTTGAAGATGCTTTTAAAATTGTTGTCTCCGGTGGTATAGTTGCCCCTAATATCCAGTCATCTCATCTCCCTGCACTGTCAGCAGGATCACATTTAGAAATCAAACAGCAGGAAATTCCAGCCGCAGAATAAATTTGACACTAAACTAACCTAGCAAAGTGAGCAAAAAATAGATAAGCTAATTGTTCATCTGTGCCAGAACTCACATATTTTTCATCATCCCAACTGTATGCAACGTCGTAAACCCCAACAAATAGCCCGTGAATTGGCACTACTAGCCTTGAGCCAGTTACCAATTAACCCCAAAAAACTAGAAACCCTATCAGACGAGCAATTAGTCTCTAAGCTAGTTTTAGGGGCAGTCCGTACCCTCACACTAGAAGTACAGGACACATTGAATAATGCCGCAGGAGAACTGCAACGCAGTAATGATCGCCTATTGACTAGCGAAACTAGAGCCGCCGACTTGAATACAGCTAGAACCATGCTGAAAGAGGCAATTTCCTACACCCAAACAGCTATCAATCAATTAGGTACATCCGTTGATTTTCCGGAATTAATTCAGTTAGCTAATCAAGATAAAGAAGTTCGTAATTACGCCAAAGCAATTATTATTACCGTTAGCGAAAACCATCAAGAGATCGAAGAAGTTATTTCTAATGCCTTAATAGATTGGCAAGTTACCCGTTTAGCCCAAATAGATAGAGATATCTTGCAAATAGCCACCGCAGAAATAAAATTTATGAAAGTTCCCGACAGCATCGCCATTAACGAAGCTGTAGAATTAGCTAAACGCTACAGTGGAGAAGATGGCCACCGTTTTATTAATGGTGTTCTCCGTCGAGTTAGCGAACAAAAACAACCTGTTTAAATTTGTCAATTGTCAATTGTCAATTGTCAGTTGTCAGTTGTCAGTTGTCAATTGTCAGTTGTCAATTGTCAATTGTTTTCTGACTCCTAATTAAATTTTTATCTAATAAACTACAAACAATGGCTTTTAATTGGTTTCGTCGTCCAAATAATGAACCTGCTGATACTCCTCAAACTCAGGAAGAAACACCAGCAGTAGAAGCAACTTCACCAGAAACAACAGCACCAGACACGGGGGACTTGTTGGCTTTTGCTAAAGCTGCTTATAAGAATATTCAGGAAAAACAACAACTAGAAACAGAATTATCTGTAGCAGTTGAAGAAGAAGAGACTATTACTGAAGAAATAGTAGAAGCTGAACAAGAGGAAATAACTGCACCGATAGAAACAGATGCGACTGTAGCAGAAATTACTGAAGATATTGTTAGTGAAGTACAACCAGAAATAGCGCCAGAACCAGAACCAGCTAATTTATCCTTTTTAGAAAGGGCGGCGGCTCAAAGAGAAGCTAAACAAGAAAAATTAATCGCTAGTGCGATAGAAACCCCAGAACCAGAAGCACCGATAACCCCAACAGCACCAGAAATAGAGATTCCAGAACTGGTATTTGATGATGGGTTTAAGTGGTCAGCAAAGGTTTTAGCCGCCCAAGGGAGAAAAGCTGAAGATATTTCCATCGAAGAAATTACTTGGTTGAAAAAACTCCGTCAAGGTTTAGATAAAACTCGGCGAAATCTTCTCAACCAACTGAAATCAATTGTTGGTCAAGGACCTCTTAATCAAGCTGCTGTCAATGAAATTGAATCCTTACTTCTACAGGCAGATGTGGGTGTAGAGGCAACAGACCATATTATTAGTGCGTTACAAAAAAAATTGCTGGCAGAGGTTACTCCCCCAGAACAAGCAATTGCCTATCTCAAAGAAATTCTCCGGGAGATGCTAGATGCTCCCTTGCAAAACAAAGAAAAACCTAGTTTTGCACCGGAAAAAGACACTCTCACCATTTGGTTAATTACTGGAGTTAACGGGGCGGGGAAAACTACCACCATTGGTAAAATTTCTCACCTAGCTCAAAATTCCGGTTATAAATGCTTAATTGGGGCAGCGGATACCTTCCGGGCTGCGGCTGTGGAACAAGTCAAAGTTTGGGGGAATCGCAGCGGTGTCGAAGTGATCGCTAATCCGGGCAAAAATACAGATCCCGCCGCCGTGGTATTTGATGCGATCGCTGCTGCTCAATCTAGAGAAACCGAACTACTATTAATAGATACCGCTGGGAGACTGCAAAATAAGAAAAACTTAATGGACGAACTCAGCAAAATTCGCAAAATCATAGACAAGAAAGCCCCCAACGCCCGCGTAGAATCGCTGTTAGTTCTAGATTCTACCTTAGGACAAAATGGACTGCGACAAGCTGAAGTATTTTCCCAAGCAGCCCAACTTAGCGGCGTTGTTTTAACCAAATTAGACGGAACAGCTAAAGGAGGTGTCGCCCTCGCCGTTGTCCAGCAATTAGGCTTACCCATTCGTTTTATTGGTGCTGGTGAAGGAATTGAAGATTTACGTCCATTCTCTAGCTATGAATTTGTAGAAGCATTATTAAGCGGTTGATCCCGTTTTCCTGAGTTGACAATTCCCAAAATTTCATCATCAATTTAAGTAGGGTTTGCTGATAGCGAAGCGTGGCGTAAGCCATAAAAGTTATCTGTGATAGCGTAGCGTGACGTAAGTCATGGGCTAGGAGTCAGGAGTCAGGAGTCAGGAGTCAGGATGAAGAATTAGAAGAAGAGAAGAATAGTCTTGAATCTGTTCAAGTGATAGGTTTTTGCTAATTTCCACCCTTATTCATTGCACCTGATTCACCTTTTTCACCTTCACACTCTTGATATATCTAAGTTTTAGCTTTATTAAGCAAGCCTTAAGTAGGGTGCATTATCTGTCTTGACAGCAAGGTAACTTGTTGTAATTCTGGTAACGCACCCTAGATTTTACTGTGATCTAGCAAAACCCAAGATTTCCCCGAATTTGTTGAGTTCATCGCCCCTACTTGGGGAAATTTTCCAGAAAAATGGATAATTTTTTCATAAAAGAAATCTATCTAAGGAAACATTTCGATAATTTATGGTATATAGGTTAAATGTTTGTAGTCCAGAATAAAACAAGTTTTGATTAGAACCATGATTAAATCTATGTTTTGACCAAAACCCCAGGAACGCAAAAACCATGAATTAACTCACTGAAAATCTATCTGGTTTTTAGTTTGATGATTCTTAATATCTACGCTTTTAGGAATAGAGGTAATTTTGCTAATGACAAACTTTTATTTCTCACGATATATGAAGGGCTGATTCAGGTGTGAAAAAATTAGAGGCTGCTAATTAATCATAAAAATCACTGATTGCCAAAGACTTATTTTTGACAAATTAGAAAATTTATCATCATGGAAAATTAACTATCAAAAATGTCCTCAGCATTAACCAAGATTTAAAAAATTACGTTTAACAGTTTTTCTACTCTTGCTAAAATCACAAATCTCGTTGAATATAATTTCACAATTTATCAAGAAAGAGTATTTATAAAGAATCACACATTTGCTATTCTCAACTGCAATATTAACCTGTGTCACAATTTCCCCCCCATCCTACTGATAGTAATAGCAGCGCCACCACAGATGTCACTCCTGTGGTGGCACTTAAAGAACTTGTGTCCAGGCTGCACCGAGAACAAAATAAAATTCAAGACTTGCTGAGTTCTTTAGGATTTGCCCTCAGAAGCTTTAATAATTTAAATCAGTTTTTGGAACTGATTCCGCTTATGGCTACCAGAGTGACAGATGCGGAAGGTAGCGCACTTTTTCTTTATAAACCCAACGGACAAATTAGATTAGAACAACTACATTGGCAAGATAGTCAGCAAAGAAAAAATATTAGAAAAGCCCTAGAAACTGCTAGTAGTCAAATTACTCTTTTAGCTAACTCTGGTCCTGCGGCTATTTCTACAGGCATTCTAGATGACCAAATGCACGCCGTTTTAGGCCCAGATGTGCAAATCTTTGGCACAGCTATTTTAGTTAAGCATACAGAACGGGGATGGCTGTACGTTTTAAGTCGTGATCCTGAATATAGTTGGACAGAAACTAGACAAAAATTAGTGCGGTTAGTGGCAGACCAAACAGCAGTTGCTATTGACAATGATGAATTATCTGTAGAATTAAGAAAAAAAGAACGTTTAGATCAAGAATTAGAAATTGGTGCAGAAATTCAACGCCGACTTTTACCGCGTCAATGTCCAAATATTCCCGGTTTGTCTCTAGCAGCCCGTTGTAAACCAGCTAATCAAGTTGGTGGTGACTATTATGATTTTATTCCCACTAATCAAAACCAGTTAAAACCCAAACCACAAGCATCTCCAGAAAATGCTAGTTGGGGTTTGGTAATAGGGGATGTGATGGGTAAAGGTGTTCCCGCAGGTTTGATTATGACCATGCTGCGGGGAATGTTGCGCGGTGAAGTATTGCATGGCAACTCTCCAGCGGGAATTTTGCAAAATTTGAATCGGGTTATGTACGCGGATTTGGAAAATTCCCACCGCTTCGTGACGATGTTTTATTCAGAATATGACCCGCAAACGCGGATTTTATCTTATAGTAATGCTGCCCATAATCCGCCTTTGTGGTGGCACGCAGCGACAAAAACTGTGAGTCAGTTGGATACATTGGGAATGTTAATTGGTTTAGATGCCAATAGTGAATATGAAAATGCACAGGCACAGTTAGAAGTTGGGGATACAGTTATTTATTATACTGATGGTTTGACTGATGCGGCGGCGGCGGGAGGCGATCGCTTTGATGAGGATAATTTTGTTACATCTTTCAGAACAGCTTGTAAGTATTGCAATAGTCCCCAGGAAATTGTTGAATATCTATTTGATCAAGTTGAGCAATTTATCGGTTCTGATAGGCAAAATACTGATGATATGACGTTGGTGGTTTTGCAAATTGTGTGATTTTATCACCACCCAGGCTTTAGCAGCACAAAAAACATTTGTGCCAATTTAATCAAAAAGTGAGATACTGCAAAAAAATTATTTCACATATTTAGATAACAACAAATGGAAAAAGTACAATTGTTTGGTATGCCTGCGGAGAAAGGACGATGGCTACTGATACCTCTAAGTATAACTATTCTGCTGTGCTTGGGTACAGTTTATTCTTGGAGTATTTTTAGAAAACCCTTGGAAAAACTTCTCAATGTGGGTGCAACTGATAGCCTATTGCCATTTACAGTGCTGTTGGTTGTCTTCGCAATTTTAATGCCAATTACTGGTTTTTATATCAATCGTTTTGATACTCGTCTGATTACAGGTGTTGGTGGATTAATTACGGCAGTAGGTTATATTCTCTCTAGTTTAGGTGGCAATATTCCCACATTAACTATTACCTATGGTTTGATTGCTGGTATGGGGGTGGGTATTGCTTACGGTGTCCCGTTGGCTGTGGTGGCTAAGTGGTTTCCCGATAAAAAAGGTTTGGCTGTTGGTGCTACTGTGATTGGATTTGGTTTGTCACCTTTAATTACTGCACCTTTGGCCAAGTTTCTGATAGATGCTCTTGGAGTCCAGAAAACTTTTGTATTTTTAGGTATTGCTTTTGCAGTTATTATTACAGCTATTTCTACTGTCCTCACAACTCCCCCTCCAGGTTGGCAACCAGATGGATGGACTCCACCTGTAGCTGTTCAAGCGAATTCTCACACGACAACTTCAGGATCAATTCTGCAAACTTCCAGTTTTTATGGCTTGTGGTTGTGCTATACCATTGGTTCTTTTGCGGGACTGGCAGCGATTGGTATTTCTAGTCCTCTAGCCCAGGAAATTATTAAATTAGATGCAGCTACAGCCGCAAATACAGTTTCTTTGTTTGCCGTCTTTAATGGTGCGGGACGGTTGTTTTTTGGGTGGTTTACAGACAAATTTACGCCAAAATTAGGGGCAATTGTTTCCTTTGTTTTAATTTTGATTGGTTCGATTATGATGCTGAGTGCGGGAGAGGGCAGTGTCCTCACTTATATAGTCGCTTTTTCGCTATTTTACTTGGCTTTGGGGGGTTGGTTAGCGATCGCTCCCACTTCCACTTTAATCATGTTTCAATCCCAAGACTATGCCAAAAATTACGGTATTGTCTTCACTGCTTACGGTATGGGGGCTTTGGGTGGAACTTTATTAGCTGGCAAAATTAGAGACATTTTCGGCAGTTACACTAATTTCTTTTATCCAACTGCGGGATTAGCAATTGTGGGAATTATCTTGGCTGTATTCATGCTGAAACGCACTTCTGCCAATGCCGATTTAGTAAGATAATTTGTTCGTTTTCGACATCCTCTCTTCCCTTGTGTTTCCCACATTAGTTAGAGGGTTGTCGGATTATTATGTACATTTTCTAATTATTTTTAATTTTATAATTTTAACTGAAAAAAATATAAGTATTGTAGGGTGGGCATTGCCCACAATATGCTCATTTTGGTGGGCAATGCCCACCCTACCTATATGTTCAAAAATAAAATAGTAACCCTATATATAAAGATAGTGTGTTCAGTTACAGTTATTATCCCGTTAATTAAGCAAGAATAGGGATTGTTGAATTCAATTCAAACTCCTGAATTCTTTTTTGATAACTGATATGTAGCCATTTATATAAATTTTATGTTGCTGTTTTATGAAACCTCGAATTATTGTTTGCGGCTTAGGGCGTACCGGATATAAAATCTTTCGCTTACTCAGACAACAGGGGGCTTTAGTCGTAGGTATTCATCGTAAACCTGTTTCTGGTGAAACTGCGGCTAATGTAATTGTTGGTGAGTTACACGCAGCTTCTACTTTGCAAGCAGCGGGAATTGCCGAAGCACATACTTTGGTAATTGCAACTTCTGATGATGCCTTGAATTTATCAATTATGATGCAAGCGCGGGTACTTAATCCCCAAATTCGGATTATTAACCGTTTTTATAATACAAATTTAGGTGAACGTCTTGATCAAACTTTGTCAAATCATTTAAGTTTGAGTGTTGTCGGTTTAGCCGCACCAGTATTTACCTTTGCCGCTTTAGGAAATAAAGCCATTGGCCAAATTAAATTACTTGAGCAAACTTGGCCAATTCAAGAAGAATATATTCATGAAAATCATCCTTGGAAGGGTAAAAAAATCAGCGATTTATGGGAAGATCCCACACGGATGCTCATTTATTATGTACCTGTACAAGGCAAAATGAATGTAGTTTCTGCGGTGCTATCAGAACAACAATTAAGAGTAGGTGATCGCTTAATTATTGGCACTCAACCCCGCATTCGTCCACAACGTAAATCATTAGTAAGAAAACTACTAAAAATCTTTGCTAATATTAGGGAGTTTCAGAAACACGCCCAATCAGTTGTTGGGATGGCAATTGTTTTATTCGTAATTATTTTATTATCCACCTTTACCTATGTTGCCAGTAAGCATAGCATCACTTTTATTGATGCTTTATATTTTGCTGTGGGCATGATTACCGGGGCTGGTGGTAATGATAAAGTCGTAGAAAATGCACCTGACAGCATTAAATTATTTACCGTTGTGATTATGCTAATTGGGGCTGCGGTAATTGGGATTTGGTATGCTATGCTGACGGATTTTATCCTGGGTAGTCGCTTAAAACAATTTTTGGATGCTGCGAGAATTCCCCAACATCATCATTATATTGTTTGTGGTTTAAGTGGTATCGGCATTAGAATTGTTCAACAACTGCATCTGAGTGGCCATGAAGTAGTAGTTATTGAAACAGATGCTAATAATAGATATGTGACTACTGCCAGAGGTATGAGTATTCCTGTAATCCTTGCTGATGCTAGTTTTCGGGCTACTCTACAAGCTAGTAATATCAATACTGCCACCGCAGTCTTAGCTGTCACCAGTAATGATGCGACTAATTTGGAAATTGCCCTCAAAGCTAAGGCTTTAGCACCGAAAATTCCTGTAATTGTTAACTATGCTGATCCCGATTTTGCTGGTATGGCACAACAGGTATTTGATTTTGAAGCTGTACTTAGTCCCGCTGAACTAGCTGCCCCTGCCTTCGCTGCTGCTGCTCTCGGTGGTAGGATTATTGGTAATGGGATTATTGCTGATAATCTATGGGTAGCTTTTGCAACTACAATTACACCGATACACCCTTTTTGTGATGAGTGGGTGAAAGACGTAGCTAAGTTTGCGGATTTCGTGCCTTTGTATGTGGAAATCAACCACGAAACTGTACAAGGCTGGGATTTGTTGGAAACAATTCTCGCCCCTGGAGATGTTTTGTATTTAACCATGCCCGCTAATAGGTTAAATCAGTTATGGCGAGAAGAAGGAAAAGGTATTGGAGTTTAATTGATTTTTTATGGGAAGATAGTTCTTACTTATCAAGATTGAGTTTAGCAGATTCCCAGGCACAAGTCAACTACCTTTATCCATAAAATGCGAAATTTTTTCTTTCTTTGGGAATTATCTTATGCCTACGGCACGCTGCGCGTTAACGAAGTTCCTCTGAAAGAGGCACGCGCAGAGGTGAAAAGGTTGAATTTGCTCTCTTGTTACCTATTTGTAGGATGATAATGTAACACCTGTACAGTGTTATTGCATTCCCAAATAGGAAAATAGCGTGTCAATTCAAGAACATAAAATTACAGTAGATTCTTTAGAATGGTTTTATCGGGAAGCTGAACCGATTGGGAGAACTGATTTAATTCCTGTGTTATGCTTACACGGGATAGTTTCTCAAAGTTATAGTTGGAGAAATGTTATTCCCAGTTTAGCAGCACAGGGAAATAGAGTTATTGCTCCTGACTGGATTGGTTACGGTTTTTCCAGTAACCCAGAAAAACAGGATTTTGCTTATACTCCTGACGCATTTATCACAGCCTTAGAAGGATTTGTGAAGGCTTTAGAATTAGAAAGATTTTCCTTGGTTGTCCAAGGATTTTTAGGTTCAGTTGGGTTACAATATGCCTTACGTCATCCGGAAAAGATTGCTAATATTGCTATTTTAAATACACCCATTACCACTTCTGCAAAAATTCCCTGGAAAATCAAACAAATGGGTTTACCTTTTGCGGGAGACATGATTACCCAAGATCCTTTATTAGTTGATAGAACCTTAGAGGGTGGTAGTCGTTACCGCATTGAAGATCAAGATTTAGATATTTATAGAAAACCATTTTTGAAAAGTTCTGCACCTGGGAGAAGTCTTTTAGCAACAGTTCGCAATTTCCAGCTAGAAAAAGCAATGATAGAAATAGAAAATGGGTTTAAAAAATGGCAACAACCTATTTTAGTCCAATGGGGGATGATTGATCCTTGGTTATCTGTAGATATGGCGGAAACTTTCGTTAAATCTGTACCAAATGGTGAAATAATCAAACTGAATAACGTGGGACATTATCCCCAAGAACATTATCATGAAGTAATTTTACAGGATTTATTACCATTTGTGCGGCGTTCCCAGTCGAATTAGTCATACACCTGTGTTTCCTGTTTCCAACTATCCCTCTTCTAATAAATAGGAATGTTTTTTAGAAGAAGGATAGTGAAGTGACACCCAATCTACGTAATATATTATGTATCATTTTGTCAATTTGTTTTATCTACTCATTTAAAATAATGATTGAACACTATCAAAATCAACAACATAACATCTTTTATGGTGATGCTATTAGCGTTTTATCAAATCATATTCCTTCAGAATCAGTAGATTTAATTTTTATCGATCCTCCCTATAATATAGGTAAGAAATTTGGTAATTTCCATGATAAATGGGAATCAGAAGCAGAATATATAAATTGGTCATATCAATGGCTTGATGAATGTATTCGCATTCTCAAACAAAGAACAAGCCAGGATAAGATATCAAATCAAAGCTATTATTAAGAAATATATGGAATGTATAGAAGAAGTGATAAATATTCCAGAACTAATACTTCGTTTTAATAAAGTTTTGGAATTTCAAAGGGGTATTCAGGTAATTGAAGAAATAGTTTTACAAAGTCGAGTTGAGTTCAATATGGAAGAAGAAGTAGTTGAGGATGAAATATGATGATGATAAATATAAGATTTACACTTCTTAACCCACCCACATCCTTGCTGTAAAATCACCGTAACCTGATAATGAGAGTAGATGCAATAATTTGTAAATTGATTAAGGTAGGTTAGAATTCATGGCGTATTCTTGGTTTAAAGCATTTCACATTATTGGCTTTGTGGTTTGGTTTGCGGGGTTATTTTACCTAGTGCGATTGTTTATCTATCATGTTGAAGCTAACCTTGAACCAGAACCAGCAAGAACGATACTGAAAAACCAGTATCAAATCATGGAAAAGCGTCTTTATGGTATTATCACGACCCCAGGTATGTGCGTAACAGTAGCAATGGCTATTGGAATCTTATCTACAAACATGGAACTGCTACAAGAACCCTGGTTACATTTCAAATTAGGGTTCGTAGGTATATTAATCGGCTATCATTACTACTGTGGAAGATTAATGAAGCAGTTAGCAGCGGATGAATGTAAGTGGACTGGTCAAAGTTTACGCGCATTAAATGAAGCACCAACACTTTTATTAGTTGTAATTGTGATGTTGGCGACATTTAAGAACAACTTACCAACAGATATTACAGCTTGGTTAATTTTTGGTTTAGTGATTTTCATGGCTGTGACTATTCAACTTTACGCCAAAATCCGCAGACGCAATAAAGAGAAGCTGACAGCAGAATTAAATCAAATTCCCCAAGCGTAATCATGTACTTTTTTCTTTGCGTCTTTGCTTCTCTGCGCCTCTGCGCGAAACAAAAACAATGATATGGTTATCGAACACTGCCAGCTTGACAATCCCGTAACCATAGTTTAACACCTTGAGCGATCGCCCCGTTACTACTATTTCTAGGTGGTGCGATAGGTGGTTTGACTGGATAACTACCGTCTTGGGTAAACATCATTACCACAGTCCAACCAATGTTCGTTTTTGTCAAAAATAGCCTGTGAAATTCTTGTAATTCCACAGGTTTTTTGTGGATATATGTCCGTTCTAAGGTAGTAAAAAAAACCTGTTTTACTCCTTCTGTTTCATAGTTATTCCCATTATTAATCCCAGGATTTAGTGGTAAAGATTCAAACTCTGGTTTACCAGCAGCTAAGATATAGGAAAAAGTATCAACACTCCGTTTCAGAATACGCGCACGTTGGATAGAACGGTTAGCATAGCTAGGTAAATCTAACATTAACTGCGTTGTTAAAGTTTCTAAACTTTGTTCAGAACAGGAATTACTAATTTCGGGGTTTACAGGTTTGGGAGAAATATTTTTAGCAATTACTGGGTATTGCAAATAACTACAATTTATCAACCACGAAAGCCATAAAGCTGTGGAGAAATATACCTTTTTTTTAATTCCTAAACTTTTGTAGGGGTTTAGCATTGCTCATTAGTGTCAACTTAAGGTAAAACCTCTATCCCGCAAGGAACTCAAGTTCCTTGCTAATAGCGAAAGTCATCTAAAGATGACTAAATACTGGGAAAATTTATTAGTCCGTTTTAACGGACTTGAGCTATGAGACAGGGAATAAATTCCCTGGCGTGTCTTCGTTCATGATACCGTCTGTAACTCCTCAACAATCTGATTCCAAGCTAACGTAGGTTCAGCAGCCGCAGTAATGGGACGACCGATAACTAGATAATCTGCCCCGGCTGTGATAGCCTGGGAGGGTGTAAGCGATCGCTTTTGATCTCCCTTCTCAGACCATGTTGGCCGCACCCCTGGACAAACCAGCAAAAAGTCTTTTTCACAACTTGCTCTTAATTGTTGCACCTCTTGGGGAGAACAAACCGCCCCGTTTAAACCGGAATTTTGCGCCAACAACGCCATTTCTAAGGCAAATTCTGGCAATTCTAAAGGTATTTTTAAATCAAACGCCAATTGTCGCGCCGAAATACTGGTTAACAAGGTAATAGCGATTAATTTCGGTGGTTTTGTCCCAGCTTTTTCCGCCCCAATTTGCACAGCTTCCGCCGCAGCTTTGAGAGCATCACTACCGCAAGTTGAATGAATTGTCAATAAATCCACCCCATAACCAGCCGCAGCGCGACAAGCACCGGCGACAGTGTTGGGGATATCGTGAAATTTCAAATCGAGAAAAATCCGTTTTTCTTGAGATTTAAGAATTTCCAGAATCTTGGGACCAGTGCTGGTAAACAACTCCAACCCAACTTTCCAGAAAGTAACTTGGGGAAGTTTATCCATCAGAGCGATCGCACTATCTAAATCTGGTACATCTAAAGGAACAATAATTTTGTCAGCATTCATAATTATTATTATTACTTATTACATATTATTCAATTTACTATACTCCAATATTGATGTTTATTATCGCTACTTTTCACTAGGGTAGAAAAATGGTTGTGTATTCATACAATTAAATTTACTCAATCAAATATTGAAGTTTTTAATAAAATATGAATGCTATATAATGCAATACAGTAGAAATTTAGCTTTTAACCTCGGTTTTTCCTAATTGATAAGTGGAAATTATTTATATTTCAAAAATAGTTTAAATATTAATATTGTCGAAAAATTAACAGAACTTAATGTTTATATTTTCTTAATATTTAATTGAGAATTATTTCTATTTATCAACGATCTTGCAATAGTTTCAGCGATTTGGTAGAATTTCATAATCTAGGCTTAGTATGTAAATTTTCTAAAATCGCCGGAAGTAGAATTTAGAAATCCTTTATTTATAGATGTTTGAGAAATAGGGAAAGTGACGATAGGGAAAATATTAGTCAGTGATAGAGAGTTTTTTGGAGAACTTTAGAAATAAATTGATGTAGTTTTGTAAAGCGAAGTCAGAGCGAGTTGACAAAATAGACAGTTTATGATATGGGAATCAGCAAAGATATCATTCTATTCAAAGATATTAAAATCATGCTCATATAATATTTTTTGTAAAATTACTATATACTTAGTGATTTCAGTATTATATTTATAATATTAAAATTTGTGCTGAAAGGATATAAAAAAATGCTTGGATGGTTGTTTGGGGGTGTAGTTAAAAAATTTGAACGTGCAGCAAAAGACGTGATTCAAGAAAGTAGTCAAGAAATATCCAACTTATTTGATCATAAACTCAAACCTCTAGCTGATCAATTTGACTATGTATCACAACAACGTCTTCAAGAAATAGAAGATTTAGAAACTCAGACAAAAGTAGATATTGAAAACTTAATGAATCATGCTAACGATAAAGTCAAGGCTAATTTACAAGAAATTAATCAATTAAGAGAACAAGTAATTAAAGACTCACAACAAACAATTAGTCAAACAAACTTTTATTTAGAAAATCGCATTAATCAACTTTCATTAGCAGTTATGGAAGCTATTGCAGGTGTAGATAGTAGTTTACAAAGAGTCGAAAATTTAGAAAATCAATTATTTGCAGATGCGAGTCAACTGATAGATAAAATAGATGAAGCAATAGATGGTAAATTAGAATTTATTCGTAATGAATTAAAAAAACATTTACACCATGCTTTACCCAACCCCTTAGATAAATGTAGACAACAATTAGGAATTGGCTGGAAATTTGGTGGTAGTATTTCCGATATGCAGCTTTACAAATTAAATCAATGTTATGAATTGAGTAAATTAAATGAAAACACACCTATTGATCAAGTCTTAGAAACCTATGGACAATTACAACATAATGCCGCAATGATGGCCGCTTTAGTCAGAAAATCTCCAGAATTAAGACGTAGAGCAATTGAAGACTGGATGAAATATGGTTTATTATGTGAATTTTGGCGTAGTACAATAGCCGATTATGATCAAAAAGATCAATTGAAATTACAGGGTAGTTATTCACAACAAATGTTAAAAGGTAATTTATAACTATAAAGTAACAATAGGGTTAATTTTATGATTGCATCTGACAAGAACTGGAAAACACCTTTAGGAGTTTACGAAAAAGCAATAGAAGAATTGAGAAATGCGAGAACAGAATTACAAGAAACTCAAAATAATTTCCTGGTTACTGTTCAAACTTTGCACACAGAAATACAAACATTAAAATCTCAACTTCGTGAAACACAAGAGAAACTAGAAACCAGTGAACAAATAATCATAGAAACCAAAAGTAATTTAAGGCAAGCTACAGACGAAATAGAGAATTTAAAAGCTATGTTAAATGAACCAAAAGCAAATACCCAAATTATCCAAGAATTAGCAGAGATAAAAGCACAAATATCACAATTACAAACTCACATTCAACAACCAGAACAACCAACTACTGTACAGGCTTTATCAAATTTACAATTACAATTGTCGCAATTAACAGATGAATTAACTTTAGTATCTCATGCTTCGGGAATGGATTATAGAAATTTACAGCAATTATTATCTGCACAAAACTGGAAAGATGCTGATAAAGCAACCTATTCTATAATGTTGAAAATATCTGAACGTGAAAATGTATGTTGGTTAGATG
Organism: Anabaena sp. UHCC 0187; assembly: GCF_009712035.1. Taxonomy (GTDB): domain Bacteria; phylum Cyanobacteriota; class Cyanobacteriia; order Cyanobacteriales; family Nostocaceae; genus Dolichospermum. Next base: position 368,863 of record NZ_VILB01000014.1, read on the forward strand.
ATGGAGACATTAGAAAATTTCCCCGCTATGATTTACATATAATTAATCAACTTTGGGTTAAATATAGTGATGGTAAGTTTGGGTTTAGTATCCAAAAACAGATTCTTCAAAATCATAAACAGTTTACAGCTAGATGTGGTTGGATAGAAAATCTTGCTAAGAATGAATTGATAAAATACGAAGATTATAATTTTACTTTAGATGCAAATAGAGGACATCTTCCCTCAACACCTCGAATAGTCGGGTTAGGTTTAAGAAATACTAATGAAATTACCCACCGATTAAATATTTTTTACTCAAGATATTAATGGTTCTTCAGTACCTAATATGCTAAATTATGAGAATAAAAATTCTAAATAAGATCAAGAAGAACATCAAAGTCATTGATATTGTAGTTGACTTACGAGACTAATTTGTTGTTGACTGTAAGTGGTTTAAATTTGGGTGCATTTACCGATTATCTTATTTTAGACAGGGAATAGATTCCCTGACTTATTCTGGAGTGCGTAGTGCTGACAGCTACTTTACTAACCGCACAAAATTCTTCTTACCCACCTGTAGCACCTGATCATATAAATCATCAGGTGTAGAAAAACTTAAATCCGCATCAGCAATCTTATCACCATTTATCCTCACTCCACCCTCCTGAATTTTGCGTTTACCTTCCGCTGTACTTTTACACAAACCAGTAGCACCGAGAATATAAGCTAATTTAGCGGGAAATTGAGGAATAGCAGCTAGAGAAAATTCCGGTAATGCTCCTTCCTTACCACCACTTTTCGCAGCTTCCTTCGCTTCATTAGCCGCTTGTTCGCCATGATACTGACGGACAATTTCCCAAGCCAAAAACTCTTGGCGATCGCGCGGGTTTTCTGGCAGACTATGTAAAGGTAAATCTGTGAGCAGTTCAAAATACTGTGACAGTAAATTATCTGGCACACCTTGAAGTTTTTGATACTTTTGGGAAGGATGTTCACCTAAACCCACATAATTACCCAAAGACTTAGACATTTTTTGGACACCATCAGTCCCAATCAAAATTGGTAATAACAGTCCAAATTGAGGTTTTAAATTAAAATGACGTTGTAAATCCCGTCCCACAGCGATGTTAAATTTCTGATCAGTCCCCCCCAATTCCACATCAGCTTCCACAGCCACAGAATCATAACCTTGCATCAGTGGATACAGGAACTCATGGAGGAAAATGGGACTCTCTTGTTTATAACGTTCCGCAAAACCTTCTTTGGCTAACATTTGTCCTACGGTCATGGTTGAAAGTAACTCCAAAGTTTTCCCTAAATCTAGACGAGAAAGCCATTCTGAGTTATAACGTACCTCAAGCCTACCGGGTGTATCAAAATCTAAAATAGGACGCACTTGGTCAAGATAAGTTTGGGCATTTTGTGCCACATCAGCTTCCGTAAGTTGACGACGTACCTCAGATTTACCAGTAGGATCACCAATGCGGGCTGTAAAATCACCAATGATCAGTACCGCTGTATGACCAGCATCTTGAAATGCCCGTAATTTCCGTACAGGTATACTATGACCAAAATGAATATCTGCCCCCGTCGGGTCAATACCCAATTTAATCCTTAAAGGACGGTCAGAATTGAGTAACCGCTTTTCCAGACTTTCCGTGTCATTATCACCATCATGAGGTTGCGGAAAAATTTCTGCCACACCACGATGCAACCAAGAGAAATTTTGCGTCATACTAAGAAATCCGTGATTAACTATATTTTCCACTTTAAAAGTTAAGTTTGTTATGTTCACCAACCAATTATCCGTTCTTTGCTCTGTCAGACTACTATAATTGCAAAAAATTAACTGTCTTTTTCCATTTAATGAATTACATTTAAATTTACAAGTGAGGAAGTGAGATCGCCGTGTCGTCTAGGACTTTTGCAAACAAACAACCACAAGAGCAGGCTTCATCTGGATTTGAGTTTTTTAAAGGAGTCGGTCAGATAACTGGCGGTACTCTGCTATCCATAACACTCCTAACAAGCTCTATTGTTGCGGGAGGACTAGTAGGTTTAGCCATTAGTTTCCGCAATTTGCCAGATGTTAGACAAATAAAAAACTTTTTTCCCTCGGAAACCACTTACATATACGATATACAAGGTAAACTATTAACCAGTATCCACGGAGAAGCTAACCGAGAAGTAGTACCCCTGAATAAAGTTTCCCCCAACCTAAAACGCGCAGTTTTAGCCAGTGAAGATGGTCACTTTTACGATCATCATGGGATTAATCCTACCGGTGTTGGCCGGGCCATAGTTGTCAACATGGTAGCAGGTGGTGTGAAAGAAGGTGGTTCTACCATCACCATGCAGTTGGTAAAAAACCTATTTTTGTCGCAAAAACGGGCTTTTACGCGGAAGTTAGCCGAAGCTGTACTAGCAATTCGTTTAGAGCAAATTCTCAGTAAAGACGAAATTCTAGAAATGTATCTCAATCAAGTTTATTGGGGTCATAACAACTACGGTGTACAAACCGCAGCCCGCAGTTATTTTAACAAATCAGCAGAATATTTAACTTTGGGTGAATCAGCTATGATGGCAGGTTTAATCCAAGCACCAGAAGAATTTAGCCCTTTTGCCAGCGTAAAACTGGCGAAACAGAAACAAAAAGAAGTTCTGGGGCGAATGGTAGAGTTAAATTGGATTACCACAAAAGAATACGAGGATGCTCTCAAGCAAGAAATTAAATTTGGGAAAATCAAGTCTTTTCAAGGTAGCGCCTCACCTTACATCACCAATACCGTAGCCCAAGAGTTGAGGAAAAAATTTGGACGTGATGCCTTACTAAAAGGCGGAATGCGCGTGCAAACTACTGTTGATGCTAAATTCCAAGCAATGGCCGAAGAAACCGTCAAAACTTGGCATAACAGACTTCAGTCCCAAGGGTTATATAAAAATCAAATGGCCTTGGTGGCAATTGATCCCCGGACACATTTTGTCAAAGCTCTAGTTGGTGGCGTAGATTCTAAAGCCAGCGAATTTAACCGAGCCATTCAGTCCCTCCGCCAACCAGGTTCTTCATTCAAGCCCTTTGTTTACTATACTGCCTTTGCTACTGGTAAATATGCACCAGATAGCACAGTAGTAGATGCTCCAGTCAGCTACCAAGATGGTAATAATAGGTACTTCCCAAGAAACTATGATGGTGGCTTTGCCGGAGCGATGTCAATTCGCAAAGCCCTCGCTCAATCTCGCAACATCCCAGTGATTAAACTTGGTAAAGCAGTGGGGATGAATAAGGTCATTGAAACCTGCCGGACTTTAGGAATTATGAGTCCTATGGAACCTGTTACCTCTTTACCTTTGGGCGCTATTGGTGTCACTCCCCTAGAAATGGCCAGTGCCTATGCTACCTTTGCTAATTATGGCTGGCAGTCACCATCTACTGTAATTGTGAGAATTACAGATAGCGCTGGTAATGTGATTTTGGACAATACACCCAAACCTAAACAAGTTCTTGACCCTTGGGCATCAGCAGCGACTATTGATATCATGACTTCAGTAATGACTGAAGGTACAGGAAAAGGTGCTGCCATAAATCGCCCCAGTGCGGGTAAAACAGGAACTACATCCTCAGAAAAGGATATTTGGTTTGTCGGTACTGTACCACAACTAACTACTGCTGTTTGGGTGGGCAGGGATGACAGTAAACAATTGGCTAGTGGGGCAACCGGTGGCGGCATGGTAGCTCCCGTTTGGCGAGATTTTATGACCAAAGCCCTCAAGGATGTACCTGTAGAAAAGTTTAAGTCACCTTCTCAGTTCCCACGTCCTAAATCAAATTAATTGGTTAGTTGTCCGTTGTCAGTGGGAAAATTATTTCTCCCACTGCCTCGCCTGTTCCCTGTTCCCTGTCATTTTGTTTTTTCCAATTCCGCTTTCATCCTTTCTAATGTCACATTCATTTGCTCAAACATTTGTTGTGGAGTTACACCAAACTGACCTAGTTGAGTTTTTAGTTGCTGTATGGTCATTTGCGCCATAAAATCCTCTGATAGCTCAAAACGCTTCATAAAGACGCGATATCTGTCCATCATGGATTCCATTTGCTCAATAAACAGTTTCTTGCCCTCGCGGTCAAATTTGCCGTAGTTGTTGCCAAGCTGAATCAGTGCTTGATAATCTTCAAACAACTGTTTAGCTTCTTGCTGCACTATTTCAGAGTCGAAGAATCCCATTTTGCTTCTCTTTAACTGAGTGCTATGACTTCAGTAGCTTCAAATTTTGCCTATATTCCTATTTTAGTGTAGAAGATTCATCTAAAAAAACTACTTCGGTTAAAGTAGGGTTTTTTACCGAAATTTCACCACTTGACCTCATGTATAGTAGCTAACGGGGAATAGGTAATAGTTCTTTATTAGTAATTGTTTTTGAATTATAAATTATTTAAGTCCGTTTATTTGGATAAAAACTTACTTAATAAGGAAGCAATATTTAATGCCTTTACCACTGATTGAGGAGTATTTGTTTCATTTACTTGAATTTGCAAGAGGGAAGCGTATTTTAAAGCCAGTGGTTGTTGAGGATTAATTTTTAATGCTTGACGAATATAAACTTTGGCCATACCTATAAATTTTTGTTGAAAATGTACTACTCCTAGTAGTGCATAGTAGTCACTGTTAGCTGAGTTTAGCTTAATAGCATCTCGTAATTCTTGTACGGCTAAGTTCCATTGTTCTTGATTAGAATATTCTACGGCTCTTTCATAATGACGTTGGGCATAGTTTATTGGGTCTGGGTTGAGAATTGTGTTTGAAGATAAGGTTTTTTCAACTGTTTTCGTTTCTTGTTGGGAAATGATAGGTTTAGGTTCATTAGTTAGTGGTCGTTTTGATTGTTGGGATGACAAGTAAACTATATTTAAGGCATTTAACTGCTGTGTTACCTGATATGATTGAGAGACTGATTGATATTGAGCAGTTGAGTATGATCTAACTGCGTCTTCATAAAATAATTCGGCTTCTTGAGCAGACATTGTTGCTATGACCTGAATTATAGATACTTGGATGCCAACAGCTTTATATGAATCTAAAATTTTTGCTTCTGAACGCAGTATTGCTATGGTATTCAGGCGTTTTTTTGTATGTTTGAGTTGTTCATAAGCTGGGTTAATTAATTGTGTAAATACTGCACTAGCTAATTCTTGATCTGGTTTATTATTATTGATATAGTTATCAGGATGTAGCTGCTTTGCTAAAACATAATATCGTTTACTGATTTGACGCTCATCAGCATTTACAGAAACCCCTAGCATAGCATAAGGATCAATAAGCAGGTTTAGCCATTCTGTTGGTAGGGAGTTCTGTGACATTGTAGTATTATTCGCAAGTAAAGCCTTTGTTGGTAGTGGAGATCAAAACAGGTTTGAGTATTGTGACGATATTTGTGAAGTATTGATAATGTCCTAATGTTGTTTATATACGTAAATAAACTAAGTTAGCAACTGGTGATTAAGATGTTTTAATTAATTCTACTGTATTAGTTATATATACGATATGAATTATATGTTTTACTGTGTTTACTTTTATGAAGTTGCTATAATGACTGTTTGGTATTAAAAACTGTCAAATTAGCAGGATGAAAATCATATTTGATTTCTGAGAAAAACAAATGTAAAAAAATTAGGAGTCACCGAGTCATAATAATTGTAAAATCAGGAATTAACAGATTGGAGATTTTCTCAAAATGATCAAACATGATAGTAAAAGTTTTATCTACCTCTTTTCTTTACCTGTTGACTGTTACATAGATTAACGAGTTAGTTTACGAATCAAATATTAGTCCTATAGCTATAGATAAAATGATGTTAACTAAGCGAAAAAGCCGCAGTATTGCTGCTATTTTAGCATTTTCTGGGACACTGACGATTTCAGGTTTACATAAATTTTACTTGGGGCAGCCACTTTGGGGAATCCTGTATGTTTTGTTATCTTGGACACCTATTCCCAAGGTAGCTAGTGCTATAGAAGGGGTTTGGTATTTAACTCAAGATGAAGAAACTTTTGATCGGTATTTTAATTTGGGTGAGTCAGTAGCTCAGGTATCTCCTCAAGTTGGCAATCAAGTAGAATCAGTAGCTAATGCCTTACGTGAGTTAGAAGCATTGCGTCAAGATGGATTAATTTCTGAATATGAATTTGAGCAAAAACGCCGTCAGATGTTAGATCGGATTTAGGCACAAGGTAAAAAATTGGTTTGAGTATGAATAAATGGCTACCTTTAAATCTGAAATTACAAAAGCTCCGCGCTAAGTTACTGAATGACCCTTATTATCGTTTACAATCGGGGGAAGAAGTGCAAATGGCGGCTGAATTGGGTTTGGGCATTGATGCTAATCAAGCGACTGTGGATGATTGGCTGCGTTTACCTGGCTTATCAATTCACCAAGGGCGATCGCTTGTGGAACTTTCCCGCGCGGGTCTGGTATTCTACTGTATTGAAGATGTAGCTGCGGCTTTAGGTTTGCCAGTACAGCGATTAGAACCCCTAAAACCCCTATTAAATTTTAATTATTATGACAATAACTCCCTGGATAAACCCCAGCCGATTAACCCTAATACAGCTTCGGTAGAGAGTTTGTCGAAAATTCCTTTTATAGATTTATCCCTGGCACAGACAGTTGTAGAAAATCGTTTGGCTGCTGGTCCTTACCGAAATTTGGCCGATTTCCAGCAACGGTTAAAATTACCAGGGGATGCGATCGCTCAATTAATGTATTATTTGCGGTTTTTGTAGGGGCGCAGTTTCTGCGCCCAGTTTCTGCGCCCAGTTTCTGCTAAATTAAGCCGATGCGGTCAAGAGGCCAGAAACGAAATGTGGCACGACCGATGAGATTTTCACTAGGGACAAAACCCCAATAGCGAGAGTCATTACTATCATTGCGGTTATCTCCCATGACGAAAAATGCGCCTTCTGGGACTTTGATTTCTGGAAATGGGCTATTTGGTTTTTCAGCGATATAGTCTTCTGTTAAGGCTTCACCGTTGAGGTAAACTTTGCCTTGGGTAATGCTAATTACTGCCCCTGGTTTACCAATTACCCGTTTAATAAAGGCTTGATTTTGAGGATATCCCCGCCGTTGTAATTCTGGTGGTGACTGAAAAACTACGATATCGCCAGTTTTGGGAGGATGAAGCCGATAAGAGACTTTTTCTATAACTAAGCGATCGCCTGTGTGTAAGGTAGGATACATTGATTCGGAAGGAATTAAGCGTGGTTCAGCAATAAAAGTCCGAATCAGGAGTGCTAAACAGAGGGCAATAGTTATTAAAACTAAATTTTCCTGCCAACCACTCCATATTTTTGTTTGTGGAGAAGTTTCTTTTATATCACTTTCGTGAGGAGTCATAGTCAAGAGTATAAGGGGTGTAGGGGTGTATGGGAAGAATTTACCAATTACCAATTACCAATTACCAATTACCCATTACCATCATCTGATTTAGCGGTAATCACTTCTGTGGGACGGAGGACTTTTTCACCCCAATGAAATCCGCGACGGACAATTTTAGTAATTGCTTGATCTGGGATATCTGTTCTTTCTTCCCGATCAATGACACGACATAAATTAAAATCTGGTTCTGTGCCTTCCTGTAATTCTATAGGTAAAAGTTGACGCTTTCCTAATACACTGAGAAATTTCCGATTAACTACAGATAAGGATCTGGGTAAACCTTCTATAAATTCTGGACTAGGATGGGGATTATTTTCTAGATAGTCTAATAAAGCTTCTAAGGCATCAGCAACCTCTAAAAGTTCTAAAAATAAATCTTCTGTTTGGGCTGTGCTTTGGGTTTGCTGTTCTTTCAAAGATTGCTGTAATACCAGATTATCTTTTTGAAGAACGCCGAGTTTTTGTACGAGCAATTCTCGTAATTCTAAGCTAATCAGATAGTTGGGGGATAAGTCAGACACGGGAAATCTCTTTAGATAACATAATTAATCAAGATTTTTTTAGCCCAAGTGTTGATTTGGGGATGAGGATAATTACTCAAAAGCTGACATAGACTGAGGGCTGTTTCCGCAGTGATTACCGCTTTCCTCAGTTGTGTTTTTTGGGCGAAATTTTCAGCTTTCTGACTAGCTTGCTTGAAGCTGTCAACTATGCTCATGGGGTTTTATTTTTACAGGTACTAGGAATTTTTAACACCTGATCTATATCTAACTTATTTTCCCGTTTTTGTAATTCAGAGTTAGCGGCAACTATTAATTGCCAATCAGTAGGTTTACTACAAAATTTTGCGGCAATACTACTGAGAGTATCTCCTGATTTAACAGTATAAGTAACTAGTGATGGGGCTGGTTTGGAGACGACAGGAGTAATTATCTGTGGAGTGGGGTTGGGATTAGTAGAAGCTGTAGGATTAGGGACAGTTGCGGTATATATAGCTGTTTGTAGAGCAAAAAAACTACCTCCCGCACCGATGGTAATGCCTATCATCAACATTAAGATAGCGATTCCTGTTGTCCAAGATTTTGGCCGCTGGGGTAATTCTTCTAAGGAGCGAATTAGATAAATATCTGTGTCACAATTAGGACAGGTATTACCCTCAATTCCTTGATACCCGCAAACAGGACAATCAATTTTAGTTTTGGTGTTCATCGTCTAAGTCCCGTGATCATTCTATACTGTGATACTCCATTCAGGAGATATTATTAGTATTAATAGCAAATTGTAATTCTTGACTCAAGTTTTGTAACCGTTCTTGCTAAAGTTGGGGAATCATCGAACCGCAACAATTGATCAAGCTCTCGCAGCTACGCAATAAATACTCTGCATCTAAGACCCAAGCACAAATAATCCTGCCATGCAGCTTCTGTAAATGTGAGTTTCATTCTTCAATTAAGGCTTGCCATGATGAAAATTCGTCTAGGGAAATTAAAATAGCCTTGTTGCCCTTATCATTACAAATAATAGTTGGTTCTACATCTGCAATCACGTGATCTATCAAACCATCTAAGTCATGACTTGCTTGTTGAGTAGTTATTGCATCCATTTTATCCTCCTTTATTTGTTAAGTAATTAGTTAAATTCTAACTTATAAATTTTATGATTAAAGTAAAATTAAGAAAGAGATATTTCGAGAATTTGTATCTCAACTTAATCTTTTATCTTAGAGGAATTGGTAGATCGTTTTACTCTACAGCTTATGTTAAATATTTATCAATAGATGGAATTTTAAATCCTACTCATTTTGAGCATCTTGAGTACACCCATAGTATTTAAAATTGGTGATTTTCTCATTTTCGATTTCCTTTAACAAAATTTGTTTTATCTCCGACTTGATAGTTCCTTTTGGAGAAATGTCAAAAGACATATTTCTAATATTTACTTCCATTTCTGCATCATCATTTTTTGTCCGTCCATAATCTGGAAATCCTACTGATATTACACATTCTCCAATGAGTCCTTTGACATTAAATTTAAATTTAGAATCTACGTTATAAAGATGAAGAAAATCATAATAGCTTTTATTGTCAAAAAAGAAAGTTTGATGTAAAGCATTACCATTTAATTTTAGGTCATCAATTTTTCGTTCCATCCACTCAATACCTTGTGGAAGAGGATTACTTGTATCTGGAGAAAATTCAATATCTACGATATCAACAAAATCAAGCATTATCGACTTAGAATTCTCCGTTAAGGAAAGAAGATATTTAATCCTACCCGAATTTGAAAATCTCGAAAAGAGAATTTTTTCAATTTTTTTTGATTGATCTATGTGACCTTTATCTTTGAAATGTTTTACTAAACTACTAGAAACCTTTGACGCAACATACTTAGTTTCATTTGCAGTGTGTGTCACGACTATTTTAATATCTCCTTCTTCTTCCATCCTCTTTAACTCTAAACTACCTGAAAATGTACTTTTATTAGTAGCCCAGTTTTTCGACATATCTTCCCGTTCAACTGAAAAATCCATCCTTATGCAGTCTGGATCACCATTAACTGGAACAAAAGTTGGACTTCCAACAACTTTATAGTTAGAAAATTCTAAATCCAAAACAGAATTAATATTCAGTCTTTCTGGAACGCTATCAAATAATGTATCTTTTGACTGCCACTCAATTGTTTGGGTAATAATTTTTGGGTTATCTTCTTTTGAATTTTGACATTCTCTTAGATAATCAAATTCACTTGGGCTGAGGATTGTAGATGACAAGATTGGTATAGTATCTTGTTTCTCTGTGTTATGCGTAAATACTCCACGATTTCTAAGCACGTCTTTAAGGTCACTTTTTCCTACAAATGACTGCTCCATAAACCCACGAAGAAGTTCTCCATAAGGCAAAATCTGATCTATATCTTCAGGTTCTTTATTCATTGCTCGTATTCCTAAAGTCTGTTCGATAACTAGAAACTCTAACTGTTTCAGTAAATTTTTTATCCCTAAAGCTAGATTTTGCCTCATTCACCTGATTTTCGTGCTGGATTCGATCATAATTTGGAAATAGAATCAGCGTGTCCTTTGCAAAATTTGATGTAATTTCATAAGATAGTCCCATCAACCTCTTTAAATGATCTTGTTGAAAATCATCTGTTACAGCTACAACAAACGTCTTGCTATCATCTTTATTACTAAGCTTCAGCGGCAGTACACCAGAATTAACAAACTCTACAGGAAGGATTTTACCTGACGATTGTTTATTAATAGGATTATAGTTTTTACCAGTATTAGGATAAAAGAATTCAATTTCTGAGTTCGGTTTATTGCTTGATAAATATTTAATAACATCATAAATAAAACTTATGCACTTGTTATCTACCACATAAATTGAATTATATTTATAATCTTCAATACCGCGGACACCGGCAACTCTTTGAAGTATATCCCCTGTTCCTGAGGCATCATTACTTAACCAAAAAAGGACTCCGATTTCTCTAGCATTATCTATGCCCGAAAATTGACTACTAGAGGACTGACGAATTTCTGATCCTTTGAAGCACTCCATTGTTTTAGCCAAATCTAAAAAATGCTCTTTAAATTTGCTGTTGGGATTTTTAGGGTATGGATCTAGTGTGTATTTGACCGAAATGACTAGGTGGTCAAGTGTTCTATTGGAAAGTTGAGATTCGTAGGAAAATAAATAATCTATACCATGAGTGGTTCGAGGTCTTTCTCCATTTTTATGACGCTGACCTTTCATACAGGGAAGGGTCAAGTTGCGTTGTGAGTCTCCCCAACCTATCAATTCAAGGAATTCTCTAACGATTTCTTCTCCTATTTCACCAATTCTTCTAGACCACTCTCCCATAATAATATATATTCCTTAATACACGTATGAAGTTCTAGTTAAGTAGCATAACCATTTATTGTCTTGCAACTCTCTGTTGATAAATTTAACGGATTTCGGTGATGAAAGAAAGTATCATAAACGATTTGACAGTACCATAATATCCAGACAATATCAATAAATTTTCTGGCTACCGTCAATATCTCAGTTATATATAGAATTTTCCAAATGACTACCTAACTTCATACCCAAATTAAAGGCTTTTGTGTCCATTCCTCCCCAATCGCCAGAATTTCTATGCGTAAACTCAGTCTCAAATAAAACCTGTAGTTTCTCTATAAGCGATAGCGTTCGCGGAGCGTTCCGGAGGGTACTAGCGCTGCTGCAAGCAGTTCGCCTGATAAAACCCCAATTTAGTTTTATCCTGGAATAGTGGACTTGAAAAAACTTCAGCTTTGCCGATAGATCAAGTTATAACCAGCATTTCTGGGGACTGATAGCGATATTCGAGCCACAAACTACGTAACCCCAGCGATGGAAACGCTTGCAAAGCGTTCCATCAATAGTTACACTTTTTAAAATATTCTCATTTTTGTTTAGCAATTACTCAAACACTCAAACAGCTAGTTCTTGACAAAAGAACTGAATCTATGGTAGTGCGTCGGTATTGCCAAACTCAAAATCAGCAATAAAAAAACTCAGAGATTGTTCAGATTGGCGGTTTCCGTCTTTTTTGAACCTCAGTAAGAAAATTGCTTTGTAAACATAACTATCTAGGAGGCTTGTTAGTCAATGGGACTACCTTGGTACCGAGTACATACAGTCGTACTGAATGATCCAGGTCGGCTGATTTCTGTACACTTAATGCACACAGCTTTAGTAGCTGGCTGGGCAGGTTCAATGGCACTGTACGAACTAGCCATTTATAACCCTAGTGATCCAGTTCTTAACCCCATGTGGCGACAAGGGATGTTCGTACTTCCCTTCATGGCACGTTTAGGCGTGACCGAATCTTGGGGCGGTTGGAGCGTAACTGGTGGCACAGCAGTAGACCCCGGTTTCTGGTCATTTGAAGGCGTTGCTGCTGCTCACATTGTTCTTTCTGGTTTATTATTCTTGGCTGCCGTTTGGCACTGGGTTTTCTGGGATTTGGAACTCTTTAGAGATCCTCGCACTGGTGAACCTGCACTAGACTTACCAAAAATGTTTGGTATTCACCTGTTCTTATCCGGTTTACTTTGTTTTGGTTTTGGTGCTTTCCACCAGACTGGACTATTTGGTCCAGGAATGTGGGTATCTGATGCCTATGGTATCACTGGCAGTATTCAGCCAGTAGCACCAGAATGGGGTCCGGCTGGGTTTAACCCCTTTAACCCCGGTGGTGTTGTTGCTCACCATATTGCGGCTGGTGTAGTCGGTATTATCGCGGGTTTATTCCACCTGACAGTTAGACCTCCAGAAAGGCTCTACAAAGCCCTCCGGATGGGGAATATTGAAACCGTACTTTCTAGCAGTATTGCTGCTGTCTTCTTCGCTGCTTTCGTAGTGGCTGGAACTATGTGGTACGGTAACGCTACGACCCCAATTGAACTCTTTGGCCCTACCCGCTACCAGTGGGATCAAGGCTACTTCCGTCAAGAAATTCAGCGTCGTGTGCAAACCAGTGTTGCCGAAGGTGCAACTCTTACTGAAGCCTGGGCGAAGATTCCTGAAAAGCTGGCTTTCTACGATTACGTTGGTAATAGCCCCGCTAAAGGTGGTCTATTCCGTACAGGTGCAATGGTGAATGGTGATGGTATTGCTGAATCTTGGCAAGGTCACGCTGTGTTCACAGATGCCGAAGGACGGGAATTAACAGTTCGTCGTCTGCCTAACTTCTTTGAAACCTTCCCAGTAATTTTGACCGATAAAGATGGTGTTGTTCGTGCTGACATCCCCTTCCGTCGGGCAGAATCTAAATATAGCTTTGAACAAACTGGCGTTACTGTCAGCTTCTACGGTGGTAATCTGAATGGTAAAACCTTTACAGATCCCGCTGATGTCAAGAAGTATGCCCGCAAAGCTCAAGGTGGGGAAATCTTTGAATTTGACAGAGAAACTTTGAAATCTGACGGTGTATTCCGGACTTCTCCCAGAGGTTGGTTTACCTTTGGTCATGCTGTATTCGCTTTATTATTCTTCTTTGGTCACCTGTGGCATGGTTCACGGACAATTTACCGTGATGTATTTGCCGGTGTGGAAATTGAAGAAGAACAAGTTGAATGGGGTCTGTTCCAGAAGCTGGGTGACAAGACAACTCGCCGGAGAACGGAAGCTTAAAACTTGGATGAGGTGTGAAGTAGATTTTTCTACTTCATGCTTTTTCCCCGGCTTGGTAAACTAAAATTACTGGCTCAATAGGCAGGATCTGAAAAATATGGAAAGTGTTGCTTACATCTTGATTTTAACCCTAGCAATAGGTGTTCTCTTTTTTGCGATCGCCTTCCGCGAACCCCCTCGGTTTGAGAAAAAAGAAGAAAAGAACAATTAGGTTGTTAAAACCAGAATTTTAAAGGGTGATCAACCCTATATCCGTTGCTACTAAATTAGTAGCAACGGATTAAAATTTTTGAATGGACAACTGACAATTGACTAAATTGTGCGATATAATTTTCTATCTGGAAGTTGATATGTGTTAAGACTAGCAATTCTAAGCTAGGATGAGACAGGAATATAAGTGTAGACTGAAGTTCAACTGCTTAGATATACACTGAATTTATGACAAAACCTTTACGGAGACTAGACCCAGGAATACATTAGCATGGTCAATCAGAACTTAACCGCTACAGAAATTGGATTTACCCACGAAGATTTCGCTGCTCTACTTGATAAGTACGACTATCACTTCAGCCCTGGTGATGTCGTACCGGGTACAGTTTTCAGTATAGAGCCGCGCGGCGCTCTGATTGACATAGGTGCGAAAACCGCAGCATATATACCCATACAAGAAATGTCTATTAACCGGGTCGATGCCCCGGAAGAAGTCTTACAATCAAACGAAACACGGGAATTTTTCATCCTTACCGATGAAAATGAAGATGGTCAGCTCACCCTTTCAATTCGTCGGATTGAGTATATGCGGGCTTGGGAGCGAGTGCGGCAGTTGCAAGCAGAAGATGCTACTGTCCGTTCTGGCGTTTTCGCAACCAACCGTGGTGGTGCATTAGTGCGAATTGAAGGATTACGCGGCTTTATCCCCGGTTCTCATATTAGCACTCGCAAACCCAAGGAAGATTTGGTAGGCGAAGAACTGCCTTTGAAATTCTTAGAAGTAGATGAAGAGCGTAACCGCTTAGTTCTCTCCCATCGTCGAGCGCTGGTTGAGCGCAAGATGAACCGTTTGGAAGTTGGCGAAGTGGTCATTGGTACTGTTCGCGGTATCAAACCTTATGGTGCTTTCATTGATATTGGTGGCGTGAGCGGACTGCTACACATTTCTGAGATTTCCCACGAGCATATTGACACTCCTCATAGTGTGTTCAATGTTAATGATGAAGTGAAAGTAATGATCATTGACTTGGATGCAGAAAGGGGACGGATTTCGCTGTCTACCAAACAGTTAGAACCCGAACCCGGTGACATGATCAAAAACCGTGATTTGGTTTACGATAAGGCCGAAGAAATGGCAGCTAAGTATCGGGAACAATTGCTTGCCAAACAGCAAGGTATTACTATACCTGCGGAAGTAGCACCTGTGGAAGCTGTAGATGAAGAAGCCATAGCTGAAGAAATTGCATCTGTGGAAGCTGTAGCTGAAGAAGTTGCATCAGTTGAAGCTGTAACTGAAGAAATTACACCTGTGGAAGCTGTAGCTGAGGAAGAAATTCCCGCAGCAACAGAGATTTCAGAAGAGATCCCAGCAGCTATTGAGTAATAGATTTATAGTTGTAATTACCGACAACTTAGATCATGAAAGTAATGAATTAAGAGGGTTTTCCCCTCTTTTTTTATGGCAGTTGGGTATTCAATTTGCCTATTCTCTGTTCCCTAACAACTGAAAAATATGGTAACTATTAAATGTAAAAACATTGCGTTTTCTCATATTAAAGCAATTTTATTTGATAAAAACGGTACTTTAGAAGATTCCGAGTCATATTTAAGAACTTTAGGACAAAAAGCAACGCGGATAATAGACGCGCAAATTCCCGGTATTGGTGAACCTTTATTAATGGCTTTTGGTATTAATGGTGACTTCTTAGATCCAGCGGGTTTAATATCAGTAGCGAGTCGTAAAGAAACGGAAGTTGCAGCAGCGGCCTATATTGCAGAAACCGGGAGAGGATGGTTTGAGTCTTTGAAAATTGCCCGTCAAGCTTTAGAAGAAGCTGATCAATATGTTAACAAAACCCCTTCACCTTTATTTGTGGGTAGTTTGGAGGTATTAAAGTCTTTGTCAGCAGCGGGATTAAAATTGGGGATTCTGTCAGCAGCAACTACTGAAGATGTCGAGAAATTTGTGATTAATCACCAATTAAGCGATTATTTGCAACTGGAAAAGGGAGTTGATGAGGGTCCAAGTAAACCAGATCCGGCACTATTTTTAGAAGCTTGTCAAGCTTTGGGAGTAGCACCAGGGGCAACTTTAATGGTAGGTGATTCTGTGGGTGATATGCAAATGGCACGTGATGCTAAAGCCGCTGGCTGTATTGGTATTACTTGGATTGGGAGGGCAGATAATGTTAAAGGTGCAGATGTGGTGATTAATCAACTTGATGACATTCAGATTGTTGAGAATTGAATGATTTTTTGCTTTTATTTATTGACGCACTAATTCAGAAACTTTTTGGCAATTAACAAGTTAAAATTTAGTAACTATAACTAAATTTGATATCCTAATTTGAAATCTTCAATTCTAAATTAACTATGATTCAATGGATTATACCGCTTGGATTTGTTCTAGCTGGCTTACTGGCTGGGATAATTGGTGAAAAAGTTATTTTCACAAAATTGAAAGTATTTGTTGCTAATAAACGAATTCCTGGTAGTGAAATTATATTTCAATCACTGCACAGAATGACCTTTATTTGGTTTCTTTTGGCAGGGTTTTTCTGGGCTATTCTCAGTTCCCCTATTCAGCCAAATATCACTTATGTGCTACAAAAAATTCTGACTGTAGTTTTACTGTATTCGGTAACGTTAGTCTTGGCTAGATTGACAGCCGGTTTTGTAAATTTATTCGTTCGCAGAACCGAAGGAGTTTCTACATCTCTAGTTTCTAATTTAGCTAAAGCTGCTGTTTTGGTTTTGGGAACATTAATTCTTCTCCAAACTGTGGGTATTGAAGTTACACCCATTGTGACAACTTTAGGAATTGGAGGTTTAGCAGTAGGTTTAGCACTGCAAGATACATTAGCTAATTTATTTTCTGGTTTTTATTTAATTATTTCTAAGCAGGTAAGAACTGGAGACTATATAAAATTAGATGATGGTTATCAAGGTTATGTCACAGATATTACCTGGCGTAATACTACTATCAAGGAAATTTCTAACAATGTAATTATTGTCCCTAATTCTAAGTTGGCTTCGTCAATTTTTACTAATTATCATCTCCCTGCTAAGGAAATTACCTTAACAATGAATGTGGGTGTCGGCTACGATAGTGATTTGGAATTAGTGGAAAAAGTAACTGTAGAAGTTGCAAAGGAAGTCATGCGGGAAATTGCACCAGAATTAATTGCAAATGAACCGTATATGAGATTTCATACTTTTAATGATTGCAGTATTGATTTTACTCTTTATATGCGTGTCAGTGAATTTTTTGACCAACGAATTGGTAAACATCTATTTGTGAAAAAATTACACAAACGCTTTCAGAGAGAAGGAATTCAAATTCCCTTTCCTATCAGAGATATTTATGTACACGAAAGCTAAATGAATTAGTCTGAACCTTTGTATCCTTAAGAGATAAGTAGAACTACTTATTTTCTTTCAATTACTTGAATCAATTTCCAGTCTCTAAAAGTACCAATTTGACGTTCATTAGTTAAGAAACCTATTTCTACTTCAGGGCTAACCCAAGCATAATTATTAATAGGAACATCTGCAAGTTTTTGAAATCTTTTTCCCAAACTAGGAGTTTCAAAAGTAAGTAACAAAAGAGCTTTATCACCACCTGTTGTCATTGTTTCAGTTTTCTGTACCACAAAATTAATAGATTGATTTTTGAGTACGTCAGCAATTTCTGATTTTTTTACAAACAATTTTACATCAGGACTGTAATTACTTAATAAACCATTACTACCAGCTACAGCTATAGCAAACCATGCAGGTAATAACCAACCTGCTAACCAATAATTAGCTGTTAAAAACTTCTGCCCAAAACGATGATAAGCAAGCCAAATTATTGGTAAACTTAACCAACCTAATCCTAAGAATAACCCGATTGATGAATAAGTTTTAATATCTGCACTAACACTAATCTGTATAATCCCTGTATTCAGAATTATACCTGCTAGAAAAACAACAGCACCTAAGCTGCCAAATATATAGCTTAAATTCCGAGGTAAGAAAAAATATTTTGTCTTCTGAAAATGTTGATTATAAATTTCACCTAACCAATCTAATCCTATTCCTGCTAAAATAGCCATCCAAGGACAAAGCATGAGTGAATAGTGAGGTAAACGAGTAGAAGTCATACTAATTTCTAGAAAGATAATTAGAGGACAAACAACTAATATCAAACCATTTTTAATAAAAGAACGACGACAAACTAACAGTAACCCAAAAATACTAAATAAAGGCCAAGGAAACGTCTTAATAGGTAGATTCCATAAATAATAAAAAGGTGAATTTCCATTTCGCTGTTCTGTGGCTATTTTAGTTACAAAACCAAAAAACTGTTCAAAAACTATTGAACCGTAACGTTGCCAACTTAGCCAAAACCATGTAATAACGGGGATAAAGCCGATAACAAAACCCATATACAACAGAGGATTATGAAGATGACGATGACGGGGATTTTACCCAATCAAATAAGGTAATAAACCAATAAATGGGACAAATATTAATTGACCTTTGATTAAAAATCCTATCCCAAAAGTTAAACCTGTTGCCAAACCCAAATAAGAACGATATTTAGGATATAATTCTGATTTCAGTAAACAGTAAATCCCAAAAAGAGCAATACAAATAGTAATAATATCTGGAGCAACTAACCTACTAACTTGTAACCACAGAAAAGATACAGATAAAATTGCCGAAGCTAACCAAGCTATGCGTTTATTTAATAACATTGCTGCTATTTCATAAACTAGGAAAATGCTGAGAATAGAAGCAAATTGGGAAGGGATTCGAGATGTTATCTCACTAATACCAAATATCTTGTAAATAGATGCTAAAATCCAATAGAACCCTGGTGTTTTTTCGTAAGCAAGTTCTGACCAAGATTGGGGAGTTAACCAATCTCCAGACTCTAGCATCCAGCGAGTGCGGATAGCATAGGTGGTTTCATCATGAGCAATGAGACTATGCTGACCATGATTAAATAATAGTAATGGTACTATCCAAATAATTAATCCTAAAACATACCATCTTTTTGGCAAATGAAGTAATTTTATCACTGTAAACTTTAGCTTCCTGTTATCAGAGTATTTGTTTTTTATGATGATAATATCATATAATAACTGATTATGACTAATTACAAACTACTCGCTATCTGTTAATTATGAATCAATCCAATAATAGTGGCATCCTTGAACAGTTTGTCAACACAGTGATGGGGGTAAAAACTGAGAATCAACAACATTCCCTAAATACATCAGCAGCGGATATACAAGAATTAGATATCAATGCAGTTTTAGTTTATAAATTAGGAACTATTCTGCAAATAGGAGTGATGATTCTTGTATTGCTGGGAATGGAAAAATTAATCATGTTGATTGATCAAAATTCTGCTTTTCCTAGTTGGTTTAGCACTTTAGTCACGGCATTATTTTTTGGTCTATTAAGTATCCGTTCCCGCATTTTTTCTCTTTTAGATAATACCCGTTCTCGGACAACGTATGATCAGGTAATTAGACCAAGATGGTCTCCTCCACCTTTAGCATTTCCCATTGTTTGGATGTTCATTGCTGTATTGCGGGTAATTTCTTCTGTGTTAGTTTGGCAAGAAATGAATCACCAATTTTTGGTATTGCCTTTAATTCTGTTTGTGGTACATCTGGCTTTAGGAGATACTTGGAATACGATCTTTACCGTAGAACGGAGATTAGGTGCTGCTGTTCCTGTGGTGATTTTAGGACCTTGGTTATCGGCTATAGTCGTAACGGCAATTTATTGGCAAACTGTTCCTTTAGCGGGAATGATTTTATCTTTTTCTTGTGTATGGTTAACTGTTGCTAGTGCATTGGTGTTCAGAATTTGGCAGTTAAATGGATCTGAGCCTTTGTATCCTTTGAAGTTGGCTGTTGTGGAGAAATAAATACTCAAAATTCACCTTAACAGGAAAGCAAAGACCGCATTTAATATCCATGAAAAACGGTAGGGAAAAATTAATTCTCTACCACTGAAATTCAGGAATTTAAACGCCTAATATAGTGCTGTAATATTCGGTAAGCTTCGCTAAAGCATTATTTCTTGATTATGTAAAATATTTGATTATCTTTGATTTTAGGCTCAACGCTTACAGCAATATTTGTTTTTTCTAAAACTGTAAGTTCTTGATATGATTCGTTCTTTAATTGAATTGTTAGAATAGGCTTTTTATAAAATTGCCCTTCTTTAGTTTCAACAATTAGCATATCTCCAACTTTTATCGTATAATTTTCAATTTCAAATGCTAATACTTTATTACTAAAAATTTTAATCACATTTTCTATTTTTTGAAAAGTATGTATTGATTCTTGCTTGATAAGTTGTTCAACTAATATTTCAAAAATGGCTTGACAATATTTCTCTAGAAATTGAATATAAGGTTCTAATGCAGAAATACCTAAAATATCTAAAACTTCCGAACCATGAGCGATTTGGTTTCTTCTTTCCACTAAGTCATTAATTTTATTATATAAATCATCCTTACTTGTTTGAGAAATAGTAGGTTTATCTAAACCAATTTCATTATTAAGGTCTTCATTTTTTGATAATTCATTGTTAAAATCTAAGGTTAAATATTTGAATAGCTCTGCAATTTTATTATGTTTTAAATTACCTGATAAAAGAACAAATGCTTCTGTGTTAATTTGATAGTTGCTAGGATTAACGATACATTCATTTAGCTTCTTTAATACCTCCTCTTTTGTAAGATGCTGATATTTAGCACTTTCCCTAGTTGTAATAGTATTAGTTAATTTTAAAGAAAGTTCAAAATGATTATCTCTAATCTTTTTATCCAGTTGATTATATTCAGGTACTACTCTAGACAGGGAATCAAGATATTCTTTAATCCATATTTCTACATATTTTTCTAGCAGTCCATAAAGTGAGATAATAGAAGCTTTATATTCAAATATTCGTTTATCTGTTCTAAAACTTCTGTCGTGATCTTTTAGAGTATTTAGTAATTTTCTGATTTGTTCCTTATCGGTTTCTAGAACAGAATAAGCAGCTACATCATTTACATATTGAATATGTTTTAAATATTCTTTTATTTGATTTAATTCTCTTTTGAAGTTTTCCAATGATTGTATATTCATAATTTCTATCAATAATTAATTAAATATAGTTCTGTAAGAAATTATGAAAATAGATCATGCGTGCTTCCACATCTTTTTTATTATTGTATCTACCATCAAATAGCAATCTATTATTTTCTTCTTTGATGTTTAGTGATTCTTGCTCTGAATATAAATTATTTTTAATAGCATCTTTATTTATCAGTAAACTCTCCTTATAAGCAATATTGTTTGCAAACACCTGCATTATTGGATCATATATAGTTTTTAATGGCTTTGTTCTCTCACGCTCTCCTTTTGGAGGTATAAAAGCTAAATCTCCTAATATAGTATATATCAACTGAATAGTTTCGTTAAACAGGGTTTCAAGATATTTAATTGTTTCATCTGAATAATTATTTGCTTGTTTTAAGTATTCATCTAAAAATTTATCCACAGGAGATTTTAAATTATCTATATGACGATAAGCAAAGAATCGCAAAACTAATTCTACATCTTCCATTTTGCGATAAGATTCACTTTTAAGTAATTTTTCTTCTCCTTCGCTTTCTAAAGGTAATTTCCACATTTTACGAAAATAGTCATTTTGAGCAAGTTTTATACATACTTGGTTGAATTTACCATTGTGTAAGGCATTTCTTGTTTCTTGTGGAGTTAATTTATCTCCTCCACTATTCAATCTTTCAAAAACTATATGTTTTACATATTCAGCTTCTCTTTCATTTTTAGCTGTTTCTTGTAATAAGACAATAGATGATAAATAGCGTCTATCTATTCCTCTTCTAACTTGCCCAGGCAAATTTTGATAATTTCGCCCATTAAGTTCCTGCCAATATTCTAGACCTTCTAGGTTAAATTTTCCTTTATAAAAATCATATATAGCCGTTAGTCTTTGTTCTCCATCTATTACTTCATAAGTAGAATAATCTATTTCATACAGAAATATAGGTGAAATTGGCACATTCATTATCAATGATTCTATTAAACGAGATTTCTGAGTATAATTCCATCTTTTCCTGCGCTGGTATTCAGGATTTAGGATATACCTTTTACTGTCAAGCATAGTTTCTATACTATCAATTGGATAACGAGCCTGTTCCGTTACAATTCTTATCTCTCCTTTATTGTATTTTTCGTTAATTTCATCATCGGAACGAGAGACTGGATAAATATCCAAGCTATTTTTATCAATAAATGTTTCACCTGAAATTAAGTGACTATTTGTGATCATATTTATTCTTCCTTATACTTTGTACTAATTAAATTTAGAACTTGAGAATTCTATAATTTTAGATTTTTTTGTAACCAAGTATCTCATATCCATCCACAAGTGCTTGGTTACTGAAGCATTATTCTTCACTTTCAATTAATCTTTTACCATTACTAAGACGCTGCAAAAACTCAGGAAAATTCATCAAATCATCAACAGATTCTGATGGTGGCATTTCTACCCAATTTGCTTCAGCATTTAACTTATCTACATAAATGTAGAATGCCTCTTGGTCATCTCGATGAGATAAAACATAAGCACGTAATTCCTTTGTACTCATACCTTGGAAGTTAGGCCGACTCATACCACATACCTCCATTTACCATTAGGATATATTTCTATCATATTTTCTTCACCCGCCAGGATAAATACATTACCTGTACGTTTATCAACTCGAACCAAGTTTATGGGTAAATATAGTTTAGTTAACCAACAACACAGAATAAATAACTGCGTTTTTTGCTCAGATGTAGGAATGACCCGTACTCCTCAATAAAACTCATTATAACGAATATATCACTCCTTCTCCTCTTTGCGCCTTTGCTCCTTAGCGTCTCTGCGCGAAACAAAAAAAACGGCAGAGAACCGAAATCCCCCACCGTTCAATTAACAATTACAAAAACCTAACTAAGACTCAACACCTTGGGGTAATAACTCCCGTGTTAGTTGAGAACTAACTTGAACAATGCCATTTTCATCAACATCAACAAGAGCAGTATCGCCATCTTTGATGCGTCCAGACAGAATTTCTTCCGCCAAACTATCTTCCAACAAGCGCATAATTGCCCGACGTAATGGCCTTGCACCGTAGCTAGGACTATAACCCTCAGTGATCAAGCGATCCTTGAAGCGGTCTGTGACTTCTAAGACAATGCCTTTTTCCGTCAACCTACCGAAGACTTCCTTGAGCATGATTTCGGCAATTTGGGTAACTTCCAGCTTATTCAACTGACGGAAGACGATAATTTCATCTAACCGGTTCAGGAACTCAGGACGGAAGTATTGCTTCAGTTCCTCATTCACCAAAGAGCGAATTCTGTTGTACTGTGTCTCAGTCGCATCTTCAGAGAACTCGAATCCGATACCGCTACCACCTTTTTCAATCACCTTAGAACCAATGTTGGAAGTCAAAATCAGCAAAGTGTTCTTAAAGTCCACCGTGCGACCTTTCGCGTCAGTTAAACGCCCATCTTCCAAAATTTGCAAGAGCATATTGAATACATCGGGGTGTGCTTTTTCGATTTCGTCGAATAGCACCACGGTGTAAGGACGACGACGGACAGCTTCAGTTAACTGACCACCTTCGTTGTAACCGACATAACCAGGAGGTGAACCGATCAATTTACTGACGGTGTGACGCTCCATGTATTCGGACATATCCAAGCGAATCATGGCTTCTTCTGAACCGAAGAAGTAGGACGCTAAGGATTTGGCTAATTCGGTTTTACCCACCCCAGTTGGCCCAGAGAAGACAAAACTAGCAATCGGTCTGTTGGGATTTTTCAAGCCAACGCGAGCGCGACGAATAGCTCTGGAAACAGCCTTCACAGCGTCTTCTTGACCGATCAGTCGCTGGTGTAAGGTGTCCTCCATGTGCAGCAACTTCTCGGACTCAGATTCGGTGAGTTTGTTCACCGGTACACCTGTCCAGGAAGCGACAATGTGAGCAATGTCTTCTTCTGTAACTACAGGCTCAACACCGTCACCACTAGCGCCATTACTCTTAGTTTGAGCAATAGTGCGGATTTCGGCTTTGATTTCCATTTCCCGATCACGCAGTTCTCCCGCCCGATCAAAGTCCTGGGAACGGACTGCATCATCTTTTTCTTTTAAGATTTGCCGTAGTTCCTTGTCTAACTCCTTCGCTGCTGGGGGCAGTTGGGAGTTAATCAAGCGCACCCTTGAACCCGCTTCATCCATCAAGTCAATGGCTTTATCTGGCAAAAAGCGATCGCTAATATAACGATCAGACAATTTCGCCGCCGCCACCAATGCTTCATCGGATATCTTCAGCTTGTGGTGTGCTTCATAGCGATCGCGCAAACCATATAAAATTTCTATTGTTTCATCAACAGAAGGTTCACCCACCATCACAGGCTGGAAGCGTCTTTCCAACGCTGCATCCCGTTCAATGTGCTTGCGGTACTCATCCAAAGTAGTCGCACCGATACATTGCAACTCACCCCGCGCCAAAGCTGGCTTGAGGATATTCGCCGCATCAATCGCCCCTTCGGCAGCACCCGCACCAATTAAGGTGTGAACTTCGTCAATTACTAGGATGACATTACCCGCAGAGCGGATTTCATCCATAATTTTTTTGAGTCGTTCTTCAAATTCACCCCGATATTTAGTTCCTGCTACCAGTAAACCAATATCGAGAGTGACTACACGCTTATCTTCTAAGATATCGGGGATATCCTTACTGGCGATCCGTGAAGCTAAACCTTCAGCGATGGCTGTTTTACCAACACCTGGTTCACCAATCAAAACTGGATTGTTTTTCGTCCGGCGACCCAAAATTTGGATAACTCGCTCAATTTCCTTGGCGCGTCCCACCACAGGATCAAGCTTGTTATCTATGGCCATTTGGGTCAGATTCGATCCAAACTCATCAAGAGTTGGGGTTTTAGTGCGACCAGAGGGGCCACCCGGCGTAACTTCCGCCGTTTCTCCCAACATCCGAATCACTTGGGTTCTCACCTTGGTCAAATCTACACCGAGGTTTTCTAGCACCCTGGCTGCGACACCTTCCCCTTCGCGGATCAGTCCCAACAGCAGATGCTCGGTACCAATGTAGTTATGCCCCAATTGGCGTGCTTCTTCCAAGGATAGTTCTAAAACCCGTTTTGCCCGTGGCGTAAACGGAATTTCCACGGCTACAAAGCCTGAACCCCGTCCTATGATTTTTTCAACTTCAATGCGAGCATCTTTGAGATTAACTCCCATTGATTTCAGCACCTTGGCGGCTACTCCTGTGCCTTCGCCAATCAAACCCAAGAGGATTTGCTCAGTTCCGACAAAGTTGTGACCTAAACGGCGGGCCTCTTCTTGGGCCAGCATGATTACCTTAATGGCTTTTTCTGTGAAGCGCTCAAACATGGCATTTTTCCTATCACCTGCGTCGTGCCGGTATGCTGATTTTAGCACAGGCTAAAATTTTGGGTATCTGTATAAACAATTTAGATATCCAATTACCATGACACAAATTGATAGGTTAATGAGTAGCTATTAATGAATTTCTATGTAGCTAGTGTACTGAGGAGAGTGATTTTACCAGCATTTTAGGGACTAAATCCAAACAATATACTATTGATGTTGAGATTTTGGTTAATACTCCCAAACAAAACTTAATATCATAAAAAAGATGTCAATGTCAATCTATTTGCCGAAGTGATAAGATTTTAATATCAATAAAAAAAATAATTGAAAATATTTTGATGGATTATCTACACAAAAAATTTATTTTATTTTCACAAATGTGGTTTATGGTGGTCAGCTTTTTAAACCTTTTGTTTTAAATTGTCAAAGCGAGAGCTATATACTGATATTGAGTGTCAATTCGCTTACAAAGCTGTCGTGCATCTAAATGAAGCTTTTTTCGTCTAAATGTTTTACACTTAGCCTTTTAGTCAGGACAAATAAATGCGCGACAGCCGTTATACTCGTGCTATTCAGACGTTAATCAACGCTCTGATGTTGCCAATCTCATAATTAAGATCAGCAAATTCTTTTTTATAACGCGCCAATATTGTTCTCAATTCTTGAGGAATATCATCATCTTCATTCTTGAGAATATAGCCGTATTTAATTGCAGTCAGAACATTGACCATATAGATCAGATTAGTAGATTCTAAGATATTAGGAGCGATCGCTGGATCATCTTCACTACCAAAACTACCGCCGCGTAATGCCAGCGAATTATAGAAAATTTCTCCACCTTCATCAGCTTGAGCATCATTTACCCAAGAATGCCACAAAGTAATGTGGAAAATCACATAACGGCACAACTGTTTTAAGTTGTCAATATCCGTCTCCTGGGGTTGATCAGAAGTAGTAACAGGACGAGTAGCCTTGACTGTACCATTAACCGTAACTCTAGGGATATCAGAATTATCAAGCTCATTGTGATCATACCAATCGTAGTCACTATCAGCAGCAGATCCGCAGGGTTGATGTGGTTGATAAGCAACACTATGTTGGACGAGATCATCAGATAAACGGTGAATTTCTACCCATTCTTTGACAATTTCATCTTGATAATTTGCAAAAAAGGCATCAAGATATTCGGTTAACACCTGCCAATACAGATTAGCGATCTTAGCAAAGGTATGAGATTCACATAAAGGTTGACGGGGTTTCCAACCTTTCCAATCATAAGTAGCCATACTTTCTTTGCAGATTTGTACTACCGAGTCCGGAGTTAATGGTCCATTGGTAGTTACTAAACCAATTGTCGGTGATACTAATACTTCATCAGCCCGTTGATTAATATTAACCAGACTTTTCACATGAGGAGCTAAGATCAGCCGAACAGGATTTTTGCGTAAGTTGCGGAAAGCAGCAATTGTATATTGCTCCATTTGTAAATGAGCCTTAATATAATGCTCAATCATTTCTGCTGCAAAGAAACTGTTAGTCCGAAAAATGCGTTTAGCTTGTAACCATTTTTCCCCATCTTTAGGGTTATAGGTAACAGGATCTTTCAGAGGAGAATGGGGAGATAAAGAATCAGGATAACGACTTTGCACCGTAATTGCCGTAACCACCAAATTATTATCTTTCAGTTCAAAAAATGCTTCCACATTATTCAGATCGTGGTCATTATCCTTTTCATAATTATCCCAATTAAATGCTGCCTTAAACTGATTTGGATTCTGCTTATTCCGTTTCAGCAAACAGGGATTCATCCCACTAAGCACCCGCAACACAAAATATTCATCACTTCTGGTATAACCCGGATTTTTCCGATCTAATTTAATTGTTAAATTAGGAGGATAAGCCGCTTGAATTTCTGGTAAACTTGGCTGATCTGGATGAAGAGTATTGGTAATAACGTGCTTGGCTTTAATAGGAACTAAACCACTAGCAGCATCATAACCTTGGAGAGTCCGACCGACAGAATAATCGTCCGGTGTTCCTTCTAATTCACTAAAAAACAGCCGCGCAAAGTGGCTATCTGGTTTATAAAGCCAGTAAGGAACGGTGCAAGTCCCGAAGTCGTATACTTTTTGAGTTACATTGTCATCACCTTTGATAGTGTAAGCAATGCGATAGGTAGAAACTGGCTGATTATCACTATCAAAACTAATGCGATTTTCTAACAATCTTAATTCTAAATCTGGCTGATCTAGAAAGCCTGCTTTATCTGGATCATAGTAAATTGTAAACTGACCATTGTAGTCAGTTGCACCCCGACCTAAATAGTCTCCAGGTGTACCGATGTCTCTGTCCCACAGTTCTAATTGAATATTGTGTAGGGGCTTATTGGTATCACCAAAAACTAACTTACCAGTGGCTTTATGTAACTGATCAAGGGGTTTGTCAAATTCCTGTTCATGAATTTGGACAATGCTTTTTTTAGCTTTCTTTTCAGTTTTACTTTTTCCTAAATCGCTGTCGGCTAATTTAATTCCGAAAACTTGCTTAATTTCATCAAGAATGGTTTTCAACTTGGACATGATAACTCCTGAAAATATTGATAAGTTTGCTAAAAGCTGTAAAGATATCTGGGAAATATCTGATTACTTGTCATAACCAATGACAAAACGTTCTGGGATATAACCTTGATATTCAACTTTGCCTTCATCACCGGCAAGTAATTTGATGCCTGGACGTAATAGAATTTGTTTGATTACTTCAGGAACAATCACTCCACCAAGGTGTTCACCCAAACAGGTATGACTACCATAGCCAAAGTGCATATAGTTATATTTTGGACGTTCAATGGAAAATTCATCAGGATTAGTAACAACTGCTCCATCAAACATTGCTGAACCTACGCCGGCTAAAACAATGCTTTTAGCAGGGATGTGAGTTTCTCTGGGAGTTCCTGCGGCCAAGGTGTAATCTGCTTCACAAAAACGCACCAGAAAAGGGCTAAAGGGGTTAAAACGAATTGCTTCCCAAACGTATTTATCAAAGGTTTGATTATCGTCAGCTTGGGCTGCTGCTAAGGCTTTTGCGAAGATTTCTGGACGTTTGAGAATTTGTTCTACACCTTGAGTAATCACCTGACCTGTACCTTCAATACTACCCACTAACAAAATGATCATGTGGCTGATGATCTTGGTTTCATCAAAGGGAATATCACTGGCAAATTTTGTGTTTGCTAACCGAGTAAAAATGTCTGCTGGTGCGGCAGATTTGTCATTGTTAGAATTTTGATTACTTGTTTGATTGCTGGGACTAAAAATTGATTTTAACCAGCCTTGGAATATTTCTCCTGATGATAAATCATCTATGCTTTTAGGTGACTCTTGAGCAATTTGGGCTTTTTTCTGTTCCAGAAGTTGACCCAAGTAAACACGCATTTCTTGTCCGGCTTGAACCGAAGCTTCGTGGACTTTAGCATCGTTGGTCAAATTTCTAAACATATCGTCTTGGGTGGATTTTGCCCAGCGATACATAGTTTCTAAATCAGGACCAGGAAACCCAAAATAGTCGCCGCAAATTTTGATAGGAACATATTTTCCTAACTCACGAACAACTTCGATTTTACCGGTTTTTGCGGATTCATCTAAACGTGATTTGGCAATTTCACCGGCTCTTTTTCTGACAAGTGGTAAATCTTCCAATTGCAACATTGATCTCATAATTGACTTTTCTTGCCAATTATGTTCTGTGTTATCTCTAGCCAGCATACAAGGTCCGAAAACAGGGTCCATTTTGGGAGCAAAGGTTCTGACTGAGAAGTGTTCGGAGCGAGATAAAACCTCTTGTACGTCTGGAAATAAACTTACCAGTGTAAATCTAGGTGTGATAAAAATGGGTCGTTTTTCTCTGAGTTCTTTAAATAAACCCTGCCAATCTGTCCAAACTCCTTGATTGACTACTTTAACTCTATCGGCAATGTTTTCCGCCGGAATGCTATTGTACCTTTCTAAATAGGACATAAGACTTCTTTGTTTTTTTGTGTTATTTCTGGAATCAACTACTATTAGCTTTCTGGATGAACTTAAATAAATATCAATTACTGAGTTTGTAGACCTGATTTGACAACGCAGTTAATTTTTACCTAAGAAACAGAATCTACATCATGAATTGTTCCCACAATGATTTTCCAGCGCTCGTCTACTTTACGCATGGTATAAGTAAATCCAAAGCTAGTTAGTAGTTTATTATCTTTGGTGTAGCGGGTGGCAACTGCACTAACTACGGCTAGATTATCACTGAGTAATTTAACTTTAAGAGGACCAGTTTCACTTCTACCATAGTTTTGTTTTTTTAAATCACCTACGATTTTTGTAAAAACAATCCACAGTTTGAAGCCATTGGTAATAGTGACTGCTGTTTCTGGTGTAATTAGTATTGATGGATAGTGATAAAATGGATCTAATATACTAGGCTTAAGCTTGGCAAATGCCTCGTTGTATTCGGCAATTGTTTCTATTACCTTTTTCGTTTCATCTTGCATAGAAATATCCTCTGGAACTGATTTTTGACATAGTGTAAGCACGCGCTAACTTTTGCTAAGTTCAATCACAGCAAATTGATAGTACACAATGGCGATTTTATCGAACAGAATTCAGGAGTCAGAATTCTTAAATGTTTTCTGTGCCAGTGGTGGATGAATAAACGGCGTTTTTGCACCCCCACCAAATATACGATTTGGTGGTCTTTAATCAGTCGCAGGTCTGTACCTTGCTTCCCGCAAGGTATCCTCGACGGATTGATTCTGACTCCTGGCTACTGACTCCTTCTTCAAATTGGTATTTTCAAGATCTTTGGTTAAGTAGAACTAAATACAATCTGATGGATACAATACATCAACAAACACCAGTTTTTTCTAAAAAAAAGTTAAATTATGTGAATTTACTTAAATATGAACTTTAATTACAGAATAGGGACAAAAACCACCATTCTATGATTTTGCCCTCTGTGCCTAAAAAATAATCAGATCCCTGACTTCTCAAAGAAGTCAGGGATCTTTATCTCTATCTCCTGAGTATTATTACCAGTGCAATTGGTTAAGCAAATGATGAGTAATTGGTAAACTATCCACCACCATTGCCAAACACAACAGCATCATGTAGGAAATGGAATACAAAAATAATTCCCGTGCTATGGTTTTATCTTCGGGATTTTGCAACAACCGCCAAGACTTATGCACAAATACCCCACCTAAAGTCAAGGCAATAACAGCATAGACAATCCCGCTGGCGTGTAATGGATAAAACAGAAAGATAGTAGCAGTGACAGTAATTACCGTATAAAACCAAATTTGTCTTACAGTTGCTTTATCACCCGCTACCACAGGTAACATTGGTATACCTACCTTAGCATAATCATCACTAATCATTAAAGCCAAAGCCCAAAAATGGGGAGGTGTCCACAAAAAGACAATGGCAAAAATTAGCCATGCAGACCAGCTTAAAGTGTCTGTCACCGCTGCCCAACCGACTAAAGCGGGAATTGCCCCTGCTGCACCACCAATAACGATATTTTGAGTGCTATGGCGTTTGAGCCAGTGAGTATAGACTAAAACATAGAAAATGATGCCAGAAAAGGCTAAAAATGCGGCTAGAAGATTGGCAAAAACGGTGAGGAGTGTAAAAGAAAGTACAGCCAGAGCGATCGCAAAAAGTAAAGCATCACGGGGTTGGATCTTCCCAGCCGGAATGGGACGGTTGCGTGTCCGCTCCATATCATAATCTATATCTCTGTCATAGATACAGTTAATAGTTTGGGCGCTGGCTGCTGCTAAAGTTCCGCCAATCATTGTAATAATTAACAACCAGGGATCTACCTCACCTTTGGCAGCTATCCACATACTCCCAGCAGTAGTAATTAAGAGCAGGGGAATAATCCGGGGTTTGGTTAGCTGGTAGTAACTTTGAACGACTTGGAGAAATGTGTCGTGGTGACGACGAGAGACATTAGTCTCAATCATGTTGGGTCTTTTTCCTTATTTTTCAAGAACTGGTCAGCAAACCGCTGTAAGTAGGAGTCAGGAGTCAGGAGTCAGGAGTCAGGAGGAAGAGGAAGAAGGAGTAAAACTGGCTTACTGTATTTGTGACTTAGGAAGTACACCATCCCGCAGTGATAAGACTGTAAATACTACCAAAGTACCCAATAAAGTCGCACCGATAGCTTGGTGAGAAACAGTGAGAGGTTCAACTTGTAAATGTAAACGGAAAGTAGCCACACCCAAAAGGAGTTGTAAAATCAACAAGCCACCAGCCAGATTTGCCAGTTTTCGCAAAGCCGGATGCAGTGCTGGTGTCCGCCAAGAAATTAAAACAACTGCTAAAGTAGCTATGGTTGGCGGTACTAACCCAAAAATATGACTGTACATGACATCACAAAGTTGTTCCCCTGCCAAACATTGGTGTAAAGCCCAGCGAGATCCCACTAAAGCACCTAATAAACTTTGCAAGTAGACAAAAATGGCAGCAATTAAACCCACCCAAGGCAACTTTCCTACCGTTCCCGTTCCTTGATAGGGAGTTAAACTTGTACCGATAATTAACAACGTAGTGAAAAATAGTAACGCTGTTCCTAAATGGGCGGTAACGATATCAAACCGCAACAATTGAGTTACAGTCAGTCCTCCCAAAATCCCTTGGAAGACAATTAAAAACAGGGCAAATGTGGATGCCCAAGGTAGCCACTTGGGTAAGGAAAGACGATGCCACCAGGATAAACCGCAAAGAGCGATCGCACTAAAGCCAATTAAAGCTGCATCCAGGCGATGAAACCACTCCAAAAACACTTGGAAATTCATTTGCTTGGCTGGAACTAACTCCCCATAGCACAAAGGCCAATCAGGGCAAGCAAGTCCAGCATTCATGACGCGGGTAGCACTGCCTATAGCCATCAAAATTAAGGTGGCTACGCATATCTTCCATACCAAGCGACGAATCATCTCCTGGGGTTGTTGTGCTACTGTGGCCGCTTTATTTTGTTGTTCTAGGACAAATTCGTTCATTAACAATACCTTCGGACCGCTTGTGCTGGAAATTGAAAATTTTCTATTTTGATTTAGTACCAACTTCTACTCACCCTAACCTATAGGTCAGAATATAGAAATCAGCTTTCCCTTATACTTTGGATCACTTTAGCTAGTTTTAGCTGTAAGATTTCGTGCTGTTTTGTAGCTGGGAATAATTGAACAATGATAATTAATGGAAATTTCCACAAATTTTTTGCCTAATTGTCATCTAACCTGGGCAATACAACTTATCTCCCTTGTACTCAAAATTGTGATCTTAATCAAAAAAATTAATAAAGATTTCAGACCAACGGATACTATATCTCATAGCCTGCACTACCTTAGTAGGTGGAGTTACTTTAATAAGTGAAGTAACTTGCAGGTAAAGTAGTCAATTCATCACCAAATCAGCCGTGAAAATTCCAAATGCAATCTGGACATTACTCATTGGCATTGTCCTCACCCTCACCAGTCTCTGGTACGGTCAAAATCATAGTCTGTTACCTGTAGCGGCCTCCGATGAAGCCCCCTTGGTAGATGGTCTATTCAACACGATGATGACTGTTTCTACGGGCATATTTTTGATCGTTGAAGGTGTATTAATTTATGCCGTCGTTAGATATCGTCGCCGGGCTGGTGACAATGAAGATGGGCCAGCAATTGAAGGTAATGTGCCTCTAGAGATACTCTGGACGGCGATCCCCGCAATTATCGTTATCGGTATTTCTCTCTACAGTTTTGATGTATATAACAACATGGGCGGTTTTGATCCCCATTCGGCTCATGCTGCACCTGCACCAATGACGGAAAGTGCCATGAATATGCCGGGAATGGCAATGGCTGTAAGTTTCAGCGATAAAGAACCACCTGTACAGGTATCACAGTTAGATAAAAAGTCTGATGCAGTTAGCAAACCAGCAGAATTAACCATTAACGTCTCTGGAATGCAATATGCTTGGTTATTTACCTATCCAGATAATGACGTAACAACGGGTGAATTGCATTTACCCATTGGCAAAACGGTGGAAATCAACATGACAGCCAGTGATGTCATCCACGCCTTTTGGATTCCAGAATTTCGGGTGAAACAGGATGCCATTCCTGGTAGAGAAACCCATTTGCGTTTTACCCCCAGAAAAGCGGGTGATTATGACCTAATTTGTGCTGAACTGTGTGGCCCTTACCACGGGGTGATGAAAAGCCAAGTAGTTGTGGAGACACAGGAAGCTTTTGATAGTTGGATGCAAGAACAGCTACTTGCTAGTAAAGATATTCCCAATCAAGCGGTAGCGATGAATTCCATGGCCATGACTGCTGATGAATTTCTCTCTCCTTACACTCAGGATATGGGCATTCACTCAGAAATTCTGCATCAAATTAAGTAGTTTAGGAATTACAACAGTTGCAGCAGTTACAAAAAAAGATTTTGAACCTTTAAGTTATACATTCATGCAGGCAGGGGAAGCAGGGGAGGTAGGGGAAGCAGGGGGAGAAATTTCTGTCTTCTTTCTTCCTTCTCAACTCCCGACTCCCGACTCCTGACTCCTGACTCCTGACTCCTGACTCCTGACTCCTTTTTAAAATATGACACAAGCACAGTTACAAGAAACGGATAATAGCCCCAAACCTACGGAAGAACACCAGGAAAGGCATTGGTATGACTTTTTTGGTTTTAGTACAGACCATAAGGTGATTGGGATTCAATATCTAGTCACTTCCTTTGTTTTTTACTGCATTGGCGGCGTAATGGCTGATTTAGTGCGGACAGAATTACGGACTCCAGAGGTGGATTTTGTCACGCCTGAAGTTTACAACAGCCTGTTTACCCTCCATGCAACAATCATGATTTTCTTGTGGATTGTACCCACGGGGGCAGGATTTGCCAACTATTTGATCCCGCTGATGATTGGGGCGAGAGATATGGCATTCCCGCGCCTCAATGCTGTGGCTTTTTGGATGGTTCCCCCGGCAGGTGTGTTACTGGTTGCTAGTTTAGCGGTAGGTGATGCCCCTGATGCTGGTTGGACTTCCTACCCGCCTCTGAGTTTGGTAACAGGCCAGGTGGGTGAGGGGATTTGGATTATGAGTGTCTTGCTTTTGGGGACTTCTTCGATTTTGGGGGCGATTAATTTTCTCGTCACCATTTGGAAGATGCGTGTTCCTAGTATGGGCATCTATCAAATGCCCTTGTTTTGCTGGGCAATGGTGGCAACTTCGGCTTTGGTGCTGGTATCTACTCCAGTATTAGCTGCGGCTTTGATTTTGTTGGGTTTTGATTTGTTGGCAGGAACAAACTTCTTTAACCCTTCTGGGGGCGGAGATCCTGTTGTTTACCAGCATATGTTCTGGTTCTATTCTCACCCGGCGGTTTATATTATGATTTTGCCTTTCTTTGGGGCAATTTCGGAAATTCTGCCAATTCATGCCCGGAAACCGATTTTTGGCTATAAAGCGATCGCTTTTTCATCCCTAGCTATCAGCTTTTTAGGGTTAATCGTTTGGGCGCACCATATGTTTACCAGTGGTGTCCCCCCTTGGTTGCGGATGTTTTTCATGATCACCACCATGATCATTGCTGTTCCCACTGGAATTAAAATTTTCGGTTGGTTAGCAACTCTCTGGGGTGGCAAAATCCGCTTCACTAGTGCCATGTTATTTGCTATCGGCTTTTTAGCAACTTTTGTGATTGGTGGTATTAGTGGGGTAATGTTGGCCGCTGTTCCTTTTGATATTCACGTTCACGATACTTACTTTGTGGTGGCACATCTCCACTATGTTTTGTTTGGTGGAAGTGTGTTAGGGATTTTTGCGGCTATTTACCACTGGTTCCCGAAAATGACGGGACGGAAACTGAACGAATTTTGGGGTCAAGTGCATTTTGCCTTAACCATGATTGGTTTAAATATGACTTTCTTACCCATGCACAAGCTGGGATTGATGGGCATGAACCGCCGGATTGCTGAATATGATCCCAAATTCACGACTTTAAATGAAATCTGTACCTACGGATCTTATATATTGGCGGTTTCGACGTTACCATTTATCATCAATGCGGTTTGGTGTTGGTTCTATGGGGAAAAAGCGGGAAATAATCCTTGGCAAGCGCTGACTCTGGAATGGATGACTTCTTCTCCTCCCAGTATTGAGAATTTTGAAACTCTTCCGGTTTTGACTACTGGCCCCTACGATTACGGGGTGAGTCAGGAAAGGATTGAAACTGAAGCTGTGTTAACTCCCCAAACTGAATCAGCACTTTAAAATCTGGTGTTGCTGAAATAAGGGAATTTTTCTCTCGCAGAGGCGCAGAGGCACGGAGAGTAAGAGATGGAATTTTTTACTTTTTCGGCAGCACCAAAAACTTTTGACCAATTACCAATTTTAAAATTTATGCAAGGTCAAATTATTGACACGGCGAAAACTGAATTAAGTCACCATGCGGGCGTTTCTCATCATGAGGAACATCCAGATCATCGTTTGACTGGTCTATTTATGTTCCTTGTGGCTGAAGGGATGATTTTTATGGGTTTGTTTGGTGCATACCTGACTTACCGTTCTACTATTCCGGTCTGGCCGCCGGTAGGGACACCGGATTTGGAATTGTTGTTACCCACTGTGAATACTTCTATTTTGATAGCCAGCAGTTTTGTCATGCACAATGCTGATACGGCTATTAAAAAGAATGATACGAAAGGAATGCGGATTTGGTTAGCAATTACCGCAGTTATGGGGGCGATTTTTTTGGCAGGTCAGGTTTATGAATATACTCATTTGGAGTTTGGTCTGACTACCAATTTATTCGCTAGTACGTTTTATGTGTTGACTGGGTTTCACGGTTTGCACGTTACTATCGGCGTTTTAGCAATTTTAGCAGTTTTGTGGCGATCGCGTACTCCCGGACACTACAGCAATGAAAAACGATTCGGGATTGAAGCAGCGGAAATTTACTGGCATTTTGTAGACGTAATTTGGATTATTTTATTCGGATTACTCTATTTACTCTAGGTATTTATTACTTGGTTGTTCACTCCACTCGAATAACCTACAGTCCCCCTTTTTGGGGGTTTTTTTGTTTGTACTGATTATTCTTTATGGTATAAGTAAGTAGGTTGGGTTAAGCGACAGCGCAACCCAACATGATCAAAATTATCAAATATTTTGTTGGGTTTCCTTGCGTCAACCCAACCTACAATATAAAGATTTAAAATAAATGAATTTACATAAAATGCAGCCCAGAGAATCATTAAATAAAGCCTTTCTCAAGGTTAAACCTAATAGAAATGAGATTGAGGATTTTAAAAAGAATCTGCAAGGTCTAATTGACAAAATTAATGAAGCTGAATCGGAGGAGTTTCATAAAAACCTAATTGGCGATTTTTTGAAGAACACATATTATGGTGCAAATCATTTTATTAATACTAAGGGACGAAATGATCTTGTTATTCATAATGGTAAAGATGCTAAAACCAGTGTTGGTGTAATTTTAGAATTTAAAAAACCAACGAATAAAAGCGAAATGCTCAAAACTGATAATTTGAATACTAAAGCTTTTCAAGAATTGGTTTTATATTTTCTCAGAGAACGTTTAACAGAGAAAAATATAGAAATTAAATATTTAATAGCTACTAATATTTATGAATGGTTTATTTTTGATGCAAATGATTTTGAAAAAGCATTTATTGAAAATAAAACTCTGGTTAAGCAATTTACGGATTTTGCAGAAGGAAGATTAACAAGTAAAAAAACAGATTTCTTTTATAAGGAAATTGCTCAACCTGCTATTGCGGAAATTCAAGAGCAAATTCCCTTTACATATTTTGATATTCGAGAACATCAGGAATATTTACAACTTGGAGAAAATCCCCATGATCATAAATTAATTCCACTGTTTAAGTTATTTTCTCCAGAACATTTATTAAAATTACCTTTTGCTAATGATAGCAATACCCTTGACAAAGATTTTTATAGCGAATTATTACATATTATCGGTTTAACTGAAATTAAAGACGGTGGTAAAAAACTCATTCAACGCAAAAAGGAAAATGAGAGAAATCCAGGTTCACTAATTGAAAATGCAATTATCCAACTTGATAGTTTAGATAAAATTTCTCAACTGGAAAAACCCGAACAATTTGGAGAAACTTATCCAGAACAACTTTTTAACGTTGGTTTAGCATTAGCAATTACTTGGGTAAATAGAATCCTGTTTCTGAAATTATTAGAAGCACAATTAATCAAATATAATAAAAATGATCTGTCTTTCGGATTTTTGAATTTAGAGAAAGTCCAAAATTATCATGATCTTAACAGTCTTTTCTTCAGCGTATTAGCTCGCAAACAAAACGAAAGAAACGAAACTGTAAAAAAGATATTCTCTCATGTTCCTTATTTGAATAGTTCTTTATTTGAACCTACAGATATGGAACAACCAACTATTTTTATTCAGAATCTTAGAAATGAGAACCTAGAAATTTTCCCCGCGACTGTCTTAAAAGACAACAACGGAAAAAAACGCATTGGTGAAATTAATGCTTTAGAATATCTATTTGAATTTCTCAACGCTTATGATTTTAGTAGTGAAAATGGGGAAGAAATTCAAGAGGAGAATAAAAGGTTAATTAATGCGTCTGTACTGGGTTTGATTTTCGAGAAAATTAACGGTTATAAAGATGGTTCTTTCTTTACTCCCGGTTTTATTACTATGTATATGTGTCGGGAAACAATTAGAAGAGCGGTTATACAGAAGTTTAATGAAGTTAAAGGTTGGAATTGTGAAAGTATTGATGATTTATATGAAAAGATAGAAGATAGAAAAGAAGCTAATACAATTATCAATAGTTTGAAAATATGTGATCCTGCTGTGGGTTCAGGACATTTTCTAGTTTCGGCTTTGAATGAAATTATTGCGATTAAAAGCGAATTGAAGATTTTACTTGATAGGGAAGGTAAAAGATTAAAAGAATATGATATTGAAGTTGTCAATGATGAATTGATTGTGATTGATGATGAAAAGTTATTATTTGAATATAATCCTAAAAGCAAGGAAAGTCAACGAGTTCAAGAAACTCTCTTTCATGAAAAACAAACGATTATTGAAAACTGTTTATTTGGTGTAGATATAAATCCCAACTCTGTCAAAATATGTCGGTTGCGGTTATGGATTGAACTGTTGAAAAATGCTTATTATAGAACCTCTCCCCTAACCCCTCTCCTAGGAGGAGAGGGGGAAATGAGAGAATTGGAGACTTTACCGAATATTGATATTAATATTAAAGAGGGTAATTCTTTAATTAGTCAGTTTTCTTTAGATGCTGATTTGAGAACGGCTTTAAATAGAAATAAATACAGTATAGAAAGTTATAGAAATGCTGTCCAAACTTACCGCAATGCGGAAAATAAAGAGCAAAAGCGGGAAATGGAAAGATTGATTAATGATATTAAAGGTAATTTTAAAACAACATTACAAGCAAGTGATCCAAATAAAACTAAGTTAAGAAAATTAGAGGGTGAACTTTTTAATTTAGAGAATCAAATTTTGTTGTTTGAGGAAACTAAAGCTGAGAAAAAGACGCGGGAGAAAAAAATCGCTAAGTTAAATAATGAGATTGATAAGTTACGGGTTGAGATTGAAGAAATAGAAGGTGGTAAGATTTATGAAAATGCTTTAGAATGGCGTTTTGAGTTTCCTGAAGTTTTGAATAATGAGGGTGTGTTTGTCGGTTTTGATGTAGTAATTGGAAATCCTCCTTATGTACCATCTAAAAATTTATCTGAAAGAGAAAAAGCAATTTATTATGAAAAGTATAAAACTACAGAATATCAAATCAATACTTTTGGAATATTTAGCGAACTGGGAATAAATCTTTTAAAATTTAAAGGAAAACTTTGCTTGATAATTCCAAATTATTGGTTAGCAACT
The DNA here is from genome assembly GCF_009712035.1 of Anabaena sp. UHCC 0187. Classification (GTDB taxonomy): domain Bacteria; phylum Cyanobacteriota; class Cyanobacteriia; order Cyanobacteriales; family Nostocaceae; genus Dolichospermum. The sequence continues at coordinate 408,104 of NZ_VILB01000014.1, forward strand.
AAATATGATCAAAAGCTGAGAGAATTTCTATTTAAAGAGAATCAAACAACAGATATTATCAATATATATAGTATTTTTGAAAGTGCAGTAGTTGAAACATTATTATTGTTCTCAAATAAAGAATCAAATAATCAAGAAATACGTATCCGTAGTATTGATCGTGATCTTTCTACAATTGATAAGCGATTAGATGCAGTTATGTTTTCTAATTGGAGCTACGATGAAAAAATAGTTATTTCAAATTTAGATCCAGAACTAACCTTATCATTTGAAGACAAAATTAAAATAAATGCAGAAAGCTTGATAGGAAATTTATTTGATTTAAAGTTTGGAGCAAAATTATATGAGGTAGGAAAAGGAAATCCTTCACAAAGTAAAAATGATGCTAAGAATAAAATTTATGAATCTGAATTAAAAATAGAAGAAAGCTATATTAGACTACTAAGAGCAAGAAATATTCAAAAATATAGACTTAAAATTGATGATTATTATGTAAAGTATGGGGAAAATTTAGCTGCTCCACGTTCAATATCAATATTTGAAGGGAAAAGAATCCTAATTCAAAGAATTGTTTCCAAAAAAACATTAGATGCAACTTATACAGATGAAACTATGATCTGTAATACAGATGTGATTACATTAAAACCTAAAAATAACACAATAAATGTTAAATTCTATTTAGCAATTATTTGTTCTAAACTTTGTGCATCTGTATTAAAGTCCCAAAATGTGAATTTAGACAGAACCGCTTTTCCGAAAATTAATACAGAAACTTTATCAACTTTTCCAGTTCCTGAATATAAGCCTGAATATATAAATATTGTTTACCTCGTTGATCAAATCCTCACTTCTAAAAAAGCAGATCCAAAAGCAGATACAACCGCATTAGAAACAGAAATAGATCAGCTAGTGTATCAACTTTACGAAGTAACAGCAGAAGAGATTAAAATTATAGAAGGATAAATATCCCAAATTCTCACTCTCTGTGCCTCTGCGTCTCTGCGAGATAAAAATTCATATCCGTTGCTACTAGCAGCAGCAATAGGTAGGGGTTTAGCACTGCTAAACCCCTACACATCTAGGTTAAGTCTTTGAAAAATCCCTAACGAACCTCATTCAAACTCTCAATTTGCTTCGTAAACATTTCCGTAAATAAACTCATGACTGTGCGTTCTTCCCGGACTTTAATATTAGCAGTAATAGACATCCCCGACTGTAAGGATATTTTTCTCTCTTGATTGGTGAGACTTAATTGTTGTCTATCTAATTTGATTCTGGCTGGAAATCTATAAAATTGATGATTTTGATCGGGAGGTAAAGCATCTGAACCGATATCAATTACCTTACCCTTGATATCGCCAAATTCACTAAAGGGAAAAGAGTCAATTCTCACATCTACATTCATACCTTTCCTGACAAAACCAATATCTTTATTAGTGATGAAAACTTCTGCTATAAGGCTATCTTTGGGAACAATTTGCAGTAATTTTTGGGTGGAATTGGCAACAAAACCCGGATTTTTAGCCTGAAGATCAAAAATAACACCGGCTACGGGGGCGCGGAGTTCTTGATATCTAATGTTTAATTGGGTTTGGGATATTTTGCTATTGATATCTGCTAAACGTTGTTCATTGTCTAAAATGACTTTCATAAATTGACTATCAATTTCAGCAATGCGTTGTTTATTAGCACCTATTTTTTCTAGAATACCTTTATCAGAACTAGCAACTGTATTGGTTAATTGCTCTTTTCCTTTATCAATATCAAATTCTAAACGTTTTGCTTCTTCCTGTAATTGTGATATTTCTGCTACGAGAGTTTGTACCTGTTGTTGTTGATTAAGATATTGCAGTTTAGAAATTCCACCTTCTTCAGCTAAGGTTTTGAGACTAGCTAAAATCTGGCTTTGAATTGCCAAACCATTTTTAGTATCTTGGAGTTTTAATTTAGTTTGAGAGAGTTGTTTTCTGGTTTTTTCAACTTCTAAATCTGCGGCTTTGGAACGTGATCTTAATTCTGTTTTCGCAACGTCAAGTAGTTGTTGTTCATCAATTCCTATCCCGGCAATTCCCGGTGTACTTCTTAATTGAGAACGTAATAAATCATTTTCTGCTACTAAGGAAGCACGACTTTTAAGCAGAAAAGCTGATTCTCCTGGTAGTCTACTCCTTAAGAATTCTATTTCAGCATCTATTCCTGTACTTGCTCCCATTAAGCGACGGTAAATATTGTTTTCGTTAATTAAAGCTATCCGAATTTTACTCAATGAATTCAATTCTGCTAAAGTAGCAATGGAATCAAAAGTTAATAATAAATCCCCTGGTTTTACCTCGTCTCCATCTTTCACATAAAGTGATTTCACAACTCCATTAATAGGAGCTTGTACGTCTTTGACTGTTCCTTCTGGTTTTAATTGACCTGTGGACGGAATTACTTGCTCAATTTTTGCTAAACAAGCCCAAGTAATCCCAAAACAAGCTAATCCCATAAGAGTAATCATGATGGTTCGTGACCAAATTGGAGATTGACGTAAAACTACAGATTGCTCGGAGTTATCGAAATTAAAATCAATTTTGGGCTGTTTGGGAGCGGCTTTGGGGGCTGGTTTGAGGGGTGTTAATACTTGTGTATCTCTATTTAATCCCTTGCCATTACCATTACCATTACCATTTCCGTTTCCGTTGCCATTTCCGTTGGTGTAATTACCATTAAGTTGAGTCATAATAATTTCGGATTTTAGATTGAATATTTTAGTGGTGTCTAATTTTATCTTTAATCAGTTATCAGTGGAATTTTATTTACACAACTGACAACTGATAACTGACAAGTTACAAGCTGATTTCTTGTTGTTGATAAAGGTAGAAATAATGACCTTTAGCCGCCATAAGTTCTTGATGATTACCTTGTTCTATCATTCTACTGTTATCCATGACGACGATAGTATCCGCATTACTAATAGTATTTAAACGGTGAGTAATAAAGAAGACGGTGCTACCTTTAAAAGCGCGAGCTAAGTTAAGGCAAATTTGTCTTTCGGTGGGATAATCTAGGGCGCTGGTGGCTTCGTCTAAAACCAATAATTTAGGTCTTTGTAAGACGGAACGAGCGATCGCAATTCTCTGTCTTTGTCCACCGGAAAGGGCTGATCCTCTTTCACCAACTCGCGTATTATAACCATTAGGCAAGCTCATAATAAATTCATGAGCAACGGCAATTTGAGCAGCTTCAATAACTTCCTCCGTTGTAGCATCAGGATTAGTTAAAGCAATGTTTTCTAGAACTGTGCCATCAAATAAGAGAGTATCTTGGGGAACTACACCAATTTGTCGTCGGAGAGAATAAAGTTCTACTTTGGCAATGTCGTAACCATCAACTAAAATTCTGCCAGATTCTGTATCATAAAGTCTGAGCAGTAATTTCATCATTGTACTTTTGCCAGAACCACTTTGTCCGACAATGCCCACAAATTTACCTGCGGGAAATTCGACGCTCACATTACTAAGTTGTAGTGGTCCACTAGCAGCAAATCGGAAGGAAACATTGTCATATTTAACAGCACCAACAATGGCAGGAAGAGGAATATTATTTTTGTCTATTTCTGCTTCTTGGGGTGTATCCACAATATCACTTAATCGCTCTAAAGATAAACCAGTTTCTTGGAAGTTTTGCCAGATTTGTGCCAAGCGTAAGATTGGAGTAGTAACGTAACTAGAAATAATTCTAAAAGCGATTAATTCTCCTAATGTTAATTCTCCTTTCAAAACTAAATAAGCTCCCACCCATAAAACTAATAAGCTGCTAAGTTTGCTCAGAAACTGACTTGTGGAATTAGCTAATGTGGAAGTGATAACAGTTTTGAAGCCAGCGGCGACAAATTTAGCATATTTCTTTTGCCAAGAAAAGCGGGTTCGCAATTCAATATTTTGGGCTTTGACTGTTTGAATACCTGACATTACCTCAACCAAATAAGATTGAGTTTCGGCATTACGTTCAGCTTTACCTCTTAATTGTCTGCTTACGGTTGGGGCAGCAATTAATGTAATTAACACAAATAGAGGAATTGTCCCTAATCCTACTAGAGTTAGTTGCCAACTGTAAAACAGCATGACAACTATATAGACTACGGAAAATAGGGCATCTAAGCCCACTGTTAACGCTGTACCCGTGAGAAATTGACGAATATTTTCTAATTCGTTAATTCTTGTTGATAGTTCACCAACTGGCCTTTTATCAAAATAGCGCAGTGGTAAGCGGAGTAAGTGGTCAATAATTTGTGACCCTAAACTCATATCAATGCGGTTGGTGGTATCTACAAACAAGTAAGTCCGCAATGTAGTTAATACGGCTTCAAATACACCAACGGCTAATAGTAATACCCCTAAAACATTTAGGGTACTAATACTATTTTGGACGATGACTTTATCAATAATTAGCTGAATAACTAGGGGATTGGCTAGGGCAGCTAATTGCACAAAGAAGGAAGCAATAAATACTTCTATCAGCACCCGACGGTAACGCGATAGATAGGGAACAAACCACGCTAAACCAAATCTTTCTTTAGGTGTTTCTTTAGTTGCACTAAGCAACAACACCCTAATTTGTGGTTGTAAGTTAGTTTCATCGGTTTCTAGTTCTTCCACCAATTTATCAATTTGGCAGTTGATAATACCTTGAGATGGTACACCTAAAACGACTTTTTTCCCGTCTACTGCATAGAGAACAGCAAAGTTATCACGATAATGAATTAATGCTGGGGTGGGTATGCGGTTGATAGAAACAGCGGGAACGTCAACTAGTTGGGATTTAAGTCCAATTAATTCTGATAAATAAGCGCAAAGTTGAAAAGATACACTACCTTGGCGTTTAATTTGATCATGTAAAATCCGCCGGACTACTTCTTTCCGAAAGGGAATTTCTAAATGCTTAGATAGCATTTGAAAACAAGCCAGACTGGAATCTAATTCTCCTTGTCCACGAAAAAATGGATAGTTTGGATTTTTTGATGACTTGTTTGATGTAGCTGGGGGAATAAATTCTGGTTCTGGTGCGTAGGGAATTTCTAAGGTTACTGTGCTATCTGATATATTTTCTAATATTTCTGACTGTGTGGGAAAAGGATTAAGCAATGATAAATCAGTAGGAGTGATACCCAATAACCGGAGAGGAACATTTCCTTTAACTTCAATTACTTCCGTTACTATGCGAGAACCAGGCATTAAATTAGTTAAAGAATTACTACCACTGACAAACCAAATCCGATTGCTTTCTAATTCCTGTAAGGAAGTTTTTCCTGGTGATAAATAATGAACTTTTGACCCTAATAAGACTTGTTGAGTAATGTCTTTGAGATTGTGATTTACTAAAGCTTGTTGGGCTATCTGTGAACTCAAAACATCAAATACTTCAATTACGTGACTTTGGTGTTGACGAGCTTGAGCAAAGGCTGAATTTTGAGCAATAAATTGTAAATAATCTGCGGCTTTCCAGGTTAAACAGATTACTTCTGTTGAAGCAATGGCTGTTTCACAAGGAATCTGACGCAACCAACCAATTTCGCCAATTATTGCCCCTGGTTGTAGCAATTTTAAAGTAATTGGTAATTGGGTTTGGGCATCATATCCTAAGAGTCTGACATTACCTTGATACAGAATAGCTATCCGTTCTGGTAGTTGTTCTTTTCCAATAATTTTCTGACCAATATGATAGCGTAAAGGTTGTAATATTTGTGATGATAAGAGGTTGCTAATTTCCTCAGTTGATAATTGATCAAACCCTTCAATAGTGGCAATGAAATCTTCAAATGTACTCTTCGTATAAGTCATGTTTACTGAAGTTAGTTATTTTACTTTATATTTACTAAAAGTTTGATAATGGCGATTTAAGATGTCTGAATTTGCCATGTTTGTTCTTTCATTTGTCCTTGTAACCACTGATTAAATCTTTCATTCAACAACCGTTGACGCATAGAACGATCTAGTTGGGCTGGTAGTAACTTTTCTAATCGGACAATTACAAACAAATTATTGATTTGAGTTGGTGGTGATAGTTGCTGTGGTTGGCTTTTGGAAAGGATATTTACTAATGTTGGATGGAGTGATTGTAAATCTATGGGACCAACTAAGCCATCAGTTTGAGCTTCTGGGCCTTGGGCGTACTCCCGCGCTAAGGCAGCAAAAGACTGTTCACCCTCTTGGATACGGAAGTAAATTTCTTGAGCAATGCCAATTTCCGTGGTAGTAATCAGAGAGTAAATCACCCTATCCAACTGGCCTTTCCGTTGGAAGAAATAAGAGTTTAAATCCCCTCCCCATGTTGTTTCTTTGAACTTTTCCAGTTTAATAGAGCGGGTGGCCATCATCTTTAATTGCTGGAAACTTTCTCCCTGTTGTTCTATTCCCTGATATTGTTGGGCTAATTGTTCACAGGCCAGTTTTTCTTCTTCTGGAGTACAGACAATTTCTGCTGTTGCTTGATCAAGGATAATTTCCTTGATTAATAGTGGTAATAGCTGGTATTGGGACAATAATGATAAAACTTCGGAAGGCTGAAGGGTGCGATCGCCCAATTGTAGAACTTGATTCATATTGTTTGTGATCAGATTTGCCACCATTGTTAACTTCTTTTGAAAAGATAATAGAACCAGATTTTAACCACGTTATCTTTAGGTTAAGATTGTGGAATTCATTGCAACTTTACTTTGCTTTGATTTAAGTGTGTATATACATATCCTTAATTTTTCCAAAATCAGAAGTTAATTTTGTAAAGTTCATGTGAAGTTACTGAGTCGGAGTGCTGATATTTGCATATTATTGTACTAAAATACCATGAATTGATAAATTTGTCATATCAACCTCACTTATACTCCGTCCAGCTTTGTCAATCTTCACTATTGCATAGTTTTACTCAGCTAAGTCGCTGATTAGGTAATAGATGACAGGTGATGAAAAATAGGGAATAGGATGTAATTACGAATCATCAGCCTGAATTAGATAACCAAGAACTTCAGGGTTATTGACTTACTAACTAATCTTGAAAAATCAATCTAATCTGAAAAATAATTACAACACCTAATAGTTGAATACAGGATAAAAATTATTAAAGGTAAATTTAATTTCTCTAAAAAGGTAAATATAGTCACAAAAATACTGGCGAGTTGAGGAGTCAGAAGTTACAGGATTGCACATAAAATCCCCTGATCCTCTCTGTCTCCTCACCGATAAAATGATCTTAATTAACGAAATTTGCCAGGATTTAGACGGCTGGGAGCTTGGCGTTGAATATTACGTCCAATTCCTACTCCATTCTTTAAACTTCTACCAGTACCACCATCTTGAGGATCAAGATATGGTTTTAAATTAATCCCATTCTTGGAAGAACTAACTTGATTTTTACCGCCTAGAAGCGTTTGTCCCAGGCTGTATAAGCTATCTCTATTACCTCTGTTACGATTAGTGTAGGTATTAACAGCAATAGTTTGTTGTCCACTATCAGCAGTAGTTAGGTTTTGGAATACACTATTACGGATTGTATAGGGATCTTTGCCACGGGGTACTGTCAAGACAATTCGACAACTGGGTTGAGCTTCCGTTGTGACACAAATAATATTTTCGTTATTTTCTACAGCTATTTGCAGTTCTTGTAAGCCATCAGGGCGATATAATTCTAAACGGGTGGCAATCGCTTCACAACGTTTTTGGGCATCCCAACCACCCCCTAAGTTTTGAGGTGCAGCCCAAGCAAAATATTGTCCTGGTTGACTTTGGGGCTGATACATGACTGTAAACTGTCCATTGTTAGATTGACAACTAAACCTGGCGCTACTGTTAACTGTGGTGGAAGTCGGTATGGTGGTTGATGAACCAGAGGGAACTGTAGTTGAGCCTGATGGAACTGTAGTGGATGAACCTGATGGAACTGTAGGAACAACAACTTGAGCAAAAGCTACAGTATTACCAAAAAATAAAGAACAGCCAAGACTACTCAACAATAAAAACCGCAGCGATTGTAATGACATAAATATAACCTCTGATAGAAACAGGTAGATAGCTGATATTTCTATTGACGGAGAATATATATTTTTGATTCATTAACAATACCTATTTTTTTGTTTTGAGTATACATAGGAGAAACCGCTACAAGCTACGAAGGATTATCAGCAGCTTACAGCGGTTTCTTGATTAGGTTGTAGTTCAATACAAAAATATAGAGGTGGACTTGACAAGCAATCAATTAAATCCGATCTCAAATTGCGCTTCCTTGATTTCTAATTCTTGGTTGCACTTCTGGCTGTAAGTTTCAACACCTCCAATAACAACTTGGTGAGATTCAGGCGAAAACACTTTAACAGGAAGCAAAAACCTAAAATTGATTGCCGGGACACTAGAGCAGGAGGCACAAACTCTAATGAGAAAGTTTTGATTTAAGGTTTGACTTTTAACCTTTTTGTACCATGCCCTTAATCTAGCATGAGTTTTTTTATTTGTGTTGTCTGTTTACTAAACTTGAAATTCATTAATATATTGCAACAATTCGGAAATCTTTCTCAGAAAAATATCGCCATCTTTGGTTTTGATCTATAACTAATAATTTAGATAAATATATGCTTAACAAGTTATAAAAAAAGCAACCCAAAGCATTTTTAAATTGGGTTGCTTACACTGTTTTTGAGGAAATTAAAACGAACTGAATTCAGAGCCAATTAACCGTGAATAGGAGGAGCAACCAAGGCTACAGGTTGAATATCCGCAGCAGCTAAATCTAAGGGGAAGTTGTGAACGTTGCGTTCGTGCATTGTTTCCATTCCTAAGTTAGCGCGGTTAATAACATCAGCCCAAGTATTAATTACACGACCTTGAGCATTAAGAACGGAATTATTAAAGTTTAAACCATTTGAAACAAATGGTTGCAGTTAAAAGTGCGGGAATCATCAGTACACCAAACCAACCAATGTACATCCGGTTGTTAGTGCTGGTAATCCAATTGCAGAAATTCTCCCAAAGATTGTCACTTTGGCGTTGTTGCAGAGAAATAGTCATAATATTTAATTCCGAGGTTAATCGTTGTTCAAGGCAAGTTAACCTTATTTCATTATTTAACTACATGGTTATATACTTTGTCGAGTAGATTCTCATATTATTTTAAAATTATTTTTATAGACAGTGAGATTGAGGGATAACAATGGGGATATAACCTTTACTGGGCTTGGCTTTCAGTTTAATGACTACTAAAAAGATGAGAATTCATTTTAGCCTTTGTGCTTAGAAATTCCGTCCATATCTATGCCTGTTCTTTAGCTATTCCCTACCTTATGAGTGGTTTCATTAGTCAAATCGGACTGCTATAAATAATGATTATGAATAAAATCAGGCTTGATAGTTCAAGTCCAGACCTAAAAGCCATTCCCGCTTATAGCAGGAGCATACTTGTACCTGGACAGAACCTTTAATCATTTTTGAGAAAGATTTTATTTATTGCTTAATTATATTGTCAAATAGTAATATAATGAAAATGTAAAGGGTGCTGACTGAAGCAAAACATTAACCAAAGCACTCAATAACTATAGTGGAGATTAGAAGTATAAAATTATGCCAAATACTCTTCCTCTAGAAACTCCCTCAATGTCGAGGCGACAATTACTCAACTTTCTTACAGGTGCAGTGGTGGCCACTACAGCCAGCAGCGTGTTATATCCTGCGGCTAAATTCTTTATTGCTCCTACAGAAGGAAGTGAAGATGGTTCTATCCTTGCCAAAGATATTCAGGGAAATCTCATTCCTTCTAGCCAGATTTTGGCTGAACCCGTGGGAACTCGTGCCTTAGTTGCAGGTTTAGCGGCAGAACCTACTTACCTCACAATACAGTCAGATGGCACTCTCCATCCTTGGGGAATTGTTGATAATTGCACCCATTTGGGTTGTACCTTTCCTTGGAATCCCAATGACAATCAATTTCAATGTCCCTGTCACGGTTCTCGCTATGATGCTGATGGCAGAGTAGTACGGGGTCCTGCACCTCTTCCCCTCAAGCTTGTTAGTGTGAACTTGGAAGGAGAGTATATCCGAATTTCACCCTGGACAGAAATTGATCCTCGGACTGGGCAAAAACCCTGGTGGGTTTAGTAATTATTGTTCAACAATAAATTAAGTTGATTTTCAATAATACGGGGGTAAAAATCATGTAAATTACAGTTGCTAGTCAAAATAAAAGTGAATAACACAATAAGATTCGAGAACTTTAATTAGCTATCAGCTAGTAAACTGATTCTGGGTTTAATGCCCTTTGTTAACAACCCGCTGACGGCTTTTTTAATTAGCAATCAAAATTTATGAACTAGGTATTGACTAATGGAAACCACAATCAAAGATGGAGTGTTTATCCACATCAGTAGAGGTGCAGAAGACTCCCACCGGGTTTTGATGGCATTAACCTTAGCTGAAAAAATGTCCGAAAATAAAGATGTTTTAGTTTTCTTGGACATCAAAGGTGTAGAAGTGCCTCTCAAAAATGGAAAAGCGATTGAATTTAGTGAGTTTGAATCAGCAGACATCCTCTTAACCAAACTGATAAAAAAAGGCGTTATAATCTGCGTTTGTCCCATGTGTTTAAAAGCTGCCAACCACCAACTAGAAGATTTGATGGAGGGTGTACAAATAGCTGAAAAAGAAGCTTTCTTTAATTTTACTCAAGGACGCATTTTGTCTTTAAATTATTAATACAACTACCCATTTTTATCACTGAAAACGGATGAAAATAATGGAACTTTCCCAGAAAAATCTTCAGTAAATAATCACTCATGAAAATCCAACGTTTTTTAACTGTAATTTTATCGAGTTTCTGCATATTTATTTATGCCTTTCTTGGTGTTAGCTATGACTCATCAGCCGTAGCATTGCCTTTATCACTAACGCAGAAAATGGCAGTAGTAGATACTTCCAATGCTCAAGAGCAAAAAATAGTGGATAATTATCTCAAATCCATACCTGGAAACTATTACACCGTAGGAAAAGTGGAAGAGTTGCAACAGTTGTTGAAACAAGATAATATTTTTCTGGTGGATGTCAGAGAGCCTTCTGAGTATATATTGGGTCATATTGGTAATGCTATCAATATTCCTCTACGGACATTGGTGCAAAACCTCGACAAGATTCCGAAAAAACAGCCTGTAGTAGTTTACTGTTCCGCTGGTTATCGTTCCGCAATGGCGGTTATGTCTTTACACTTGTTGGGCTATGAGAATGTGCGAGGTTTCCCACCTAGTATGAATGGTTGGAAAGCAGCTAATACAGCATTGCCAAAATAACTATAGCAGGGAACAGGGAACAGGGAACAGAGTTGAAAGTCCTTTGGTGTATGGTTTTTTAGGTAAATTCTGTATCTCATTCAAGTGCATATTGCTATAACCATTAAAAATTCCTAAAAAGCCTGTTGGATCTGCTTTTTAAATGATTAGTTTTTAACTTATTCCTTACTAACGTTATAGTAGAGGTTTTATAAGTTATAAACCGATGGAAATTATTATTGGTTGGCTATATCCCAAGTTGATGAGTACCTATGGCGATCGCGGAAATGTGATCACTATTCAACGCCGCGCTCAATGGCGGGGGTATAATGTCAATGTATTACCTTTAGACCAAGACTCCTCCGCAGAAGATATAAAATCAGTAGATGTGATTGTTGGTGGGGGCGCACAGGATCGTCAGCAAGAAATTGTCATGCGGGATTTACAAGGTGCAAAAGCTGAGGCAATGCGAGATAAAATCGAACATGGCACGCCGGGCGTTTTTACCTGTGGTTCTCCTCAACTTCTCGGAAATTATTATGAACCAGCCTTTGGACAAAGAATTGAAGGTTTAGGAATTTTAGATTTAGTTTCTATTCATCCTGGTGAAAATACTAAAAGATGTATTGGTAACTTAGTCATAGAAGTTACGGCTTCACGGTTAGCGCAAGAACTAGAAGCCATGACAGGGACAAAACCTTATTTAGTCGGGTTTGAAAATCACGGTGGCCGGACGACATTAGGGAAAGTGGAAGCTTTAGGGCGTGTGGTGTATGGCTTGGGGAATAATGGAGAAGATGGCACGGAAGGAGCGTTTTATCAAAATGCGATCGCTACCTATTCCCACGGGCCATTATTACCAAAAAATCCTTTCGTTGCCGATTGGTTGATTCAAACCGCATTAAGGTTGAAATATCAGCAAGAAATCAAACTTTCACCTTTAGACGATACCTTGGCAATGCAAGGACGGGAAGCAATGTTAAAACGCTTAAAAGTGAAGCCACCCAGTGTGGCTGGAGTTAGTTAGAAAAATAGGTAAGAGGTAAGAGGTAAAAGTTTAATCATGCAATTACCAATTACCAATTACCAATTACCAGGCTAATAAACTACATTATTTCTTTATTAAATAAGAGCAATTTTACTGAAAATGTCTGATAAGTTACTATAGAAATCCGAAATTGTTTAGTTAGTCATTATTTTAAATCTGTGCAACTTCCTTCTTTTCCAGAATTTGAAAATCGCTCAAGTCACCACCCCAATCAGGGTTTGCAAAAATTACTTAATCGTCTTGTCATCAAAATGCAACGGGATGAATTGATCAGACAAACGACAAATCAACTGCGAGAATCACTCCAGGTTGATCGGGTAGTCCTGTATTATTTCTATGAACAATGGCAAGGACAGGTAACATTTGAATCATTGAGTGCTGATGAATATTCAATTCTCGGTTCTACGGGCGCAAGCGATTGTTTTAACCATGAGTATGCTGCTTTGTATTTAGAAGGACGAGTCAGAGCGATCGCTGATATAGAATTAGAACCAATTCAGGATTGTCACCGTGATTTTCTTCGCAGTATCCAAGTTCGCGCTAACTTAGTAGTACCAATTTTGATACCGAGAGGATTATGGGGACTATTGGTAGCGCATCACTGTCAACATCCCCGTAATTGGACTTTAGCAGATATTGAATTGATGCAAACAGGAGCGCGAACTTTAGCCACAGACTCTAATATTTTAGAGAGTTAACAATCAATTGCCAATTTTATGGATTCCTATTCCCCACTGTGTCAAATTATAGCCCATCACATTCTTACCAGTTCTCAAAAACGAATTACCTTTGCAGAATACATGGATATGGTGTTATATCATCCAGAACATGGTTATTATTCTAGCGATGCTGTCAAAATCGGATTTCGGGGGAGTGATTTTTTCACATCTGCGAGTCTGGGATCTGACTTTGGGGAATTACTAACAAAGCAATTTTACCAAATGTGGGAAATTTTAGATAAACCTAACCCTTTTTCTTTGGTAGAAATGGGAGCAGGACAAGGTATATTAGCATCTCATATTCTCAATTATATAAAGCAAGAATACCCAGATTTTTTTACCGCAGTTAAATATATTATTGTTGAAAAATCACAAAGTTTAAAACAAGAACAACAACAACGGTTACAAGATTTTGCTGTAGATTGGTGTAACTTAGAAGAAATTCCCCCCAAATCCCTTACTGGCTGCTGTTTTTCTAATGAATTAGTGGATGCTTTTCCAGTCCATCAATTTATTGTAGAAGCAGGGGAATTGCGAGAAATTTATGTCACGATTCAACAACAATCTGAGGAAGAAAATTCTGAGTTACCTATATTTATTGAAATAACAGGAGAACCATCAACACCACAATTAGGAGAATATTTTAAGTTAGTGGGCATTGATTTAAGCCAAAATACTTATGAAAATGGCTATCGCAGTGAAATTAATTTAGCAGCTTTGAATTGGTTGGGTATAGTGGCAGACTGCTTGCAACGCGGCTATGTGTTAACAATTGATTATGGCTACCCCGCTCATCGTTATTATAACCCCAGGCGATCGCAGGGAACTCTCCAGTGCTACTACCAGCATCGTCATCATGATAATCCTTATATCAATATTGGGCAACAAGATATCACCGCCCATGTTGACTTTACAGCCTTATCATCTTGGGGTGAACGGTGCGGACTCAAAAACATGGGTTGGACGCAGCAAGGTTTATTTTTGATGGCATTGGGAATAGGTGAAAGGTTAGCTGCACTCTCCTCTCAACAGCAACCAATATCACAGTTGCTACAACGACGGGAGGGATTACACCAACTAATTAACCCAGGGGGATTGGGCAATTTTGGAGTTTTAGTCCAAAGCCAGGGACTAACTGAACAAGAAGCATCACAACCACTTCAGGGATTAGTCGTACCTTAAGCATTCAGCTATCAGGTATCAGCAATCAGCTAAGAATAGGAAGTGTTTATTTCCTTAAATTTACAACCAGGTAATTAGTTTTAATTCGCTGTATTTCACAGAAAGCTGATAACTGATGGCTGACTGCTGAATGCTTATGTCGTACCAGAGTAGAGATCAAAGAGAAAGCTTAAAAATCTCTTTAACAATCCTGTATCAGCCTTGTTTGCACTAGCATAACAGAGATGATATAGCAGGAGTCAGGAGTCAGGAGTCAGGAGTCAGGAGTCAGGAGTCAGGAGGAAGAAACAGTAATCTCTCTTGTCGTCTGAGTTTCATTATCAATTGATATCCTAACTACCTTCTCTGTTGTTATATTAAAGTCAAAAATCTGCAAAGAGGAATAATTATGACTGCTCATGATCTGTTAGTGCTAGTAACTCTACTTTCCCCCGGACTCTTACTTTCTGTCATCATTATGGTGACTTTTGCCGCAGGAGGCTAGTACCGCTGTCTCGGAATTAAAAATTAACAATTAAAAATTAAAAAAGCAAATTACACAAGCTTTTTAGAAATTTTTAATTGTTAGTTAGAGCGATGGGAATTGGGAATTGAAAGGACTGGGTAATAAATTTTTTCCCATTACCAATTACCAATTACCCATTACCACTGACAACTGACAACTGACCACTGACCACTGACAAAGGAACGTAAAACATGAAGGTGGCATTTCTGGGAACTGGATTGATGGGACTACCGATGGCTCAAAGGTTATTAGCTGCCGATATAGAGCTAATTGCCTATAATCGCACCCCAGAAAAATTAGAACCGCTACGGAAAGCAGGGGCGCAAATTGTGACAAAACCCCGTGAAGCCATCCGCGCTGCTGACTGTATAGTGCTAATGCTTTCTAACGCCGCAGCTATTTATCATGTACTTCTGACCGATACTTCTTGGCATACTTTATCAGGACGCAGCATCATTCAAATGGGGACAATTAATCCCTTAGAAAGCCAAGAAATCAGAGATACAGTAGTTGCGGCTGGGGGTGAATATATAGAAGCTCCTGTCCTCGGTAGTATTCCCGAAGCTCAAACTGGCAAGTTAATTGTCATGGTAGGTGGAGAGGAAGAACAGTATCAACGACACTTAAAATTACTGCAACATTTTGGAGAAAATCCTGTATACATAGGACCTGTGGGTTCTGCCTCCAATCTGACTCTGGCACTCAATCAACTCATTGCTTCTCTGACAACTAGCTTTGCTCTGAGTCTAGCGTATATCCAGTTGCAAGGCATTGATGTGGATTTGTTTATGCAAGTTCTGCGTGAAAGTAAACTTTATGCTCCCACATTTGATCAAAATTTGCGGCGGATGTTAGATGGCAATTATACTAACGCCAACTTACCGACAAAACAACTGATCAAAGAAATAGATTTATTTATCTCTGAAGCGAAATCCTTGGGTTTGAATCTCAACAGCATTGAAGGTGTAAGGCAAATCTTACACGCAACTATGAAAATGTCCTATCCAGAAGATGATTATTCATCCGTATTTCCAGCAATTCGGGAATGGGGTGAAGTCAGTGGAGGTTGAAAAAGATTGTAAAGACGTTCCATGGAACGTCTCTACAAATAACGTCTCTACAAAGGTGATGACTAAAACGGGATGTCATCTGGATCTGGTTCTGGCGTAACTCCTACAGGTGATGGAGACTGCACAGGTGCCGGTTGGTATGTCGGCTGAGGGGCTGTTACCTGGGGCATTGGTGCTGATGTCGGATAGTTTGATTCATAATTAGTCTGGCTGTAGGTTGGTGGCGCTACGGGAGTTTCATTCACTGGTGTAGTTCTTGTAGCTGCTGGTGCTGAACTGGTATAAGTACCTTGTCCGATGGCGTGAATCTTTTGGACTGTTAATTCTGCGCGTTTTGGTTGAGTCGAGGGGGAATATTATTTCCCGCCCCTCTCAGTTAGATCCGGGCGTGCGACTTTCACCGCACCCGGCTCCCGATGTTCTTAGCTTTCGCGTTTGCTCATGTGTATGTAATCGTGGCAGATGAAAGTGAATGGCTAGAAGGTTTTTAGATTTACCATTTTTGTGGTTTCCATCAACATGATGAAGATGTACCTTCTCATCACTGAGCATTTTTAATCCACAATGTCCACATCTATGGTTTTGCCGTTTGAGGGCTTTAGAGGTATGGTTGTCATAGAGCTTGCTGTTACGCTCGCTCCAATAACTCAAATCTCCGTCGTAGGGTGATTTCTCACCTCTGACATTGATGTGTTTGTTTTCGGAGTAAGGAACTGACGGGAATGCCTTATCTATTAATTGCCTACAGGTATGGCGATTCTGTTTCGTTTCCTTGTTGAATACCTTGAATGCTCTGTGATTGATGTGCCATAAGGAAAACTTCGACCCATCCATCTTGCAGAAGCGGTGGTAATTTCTCCAACCTCTGACTACAGGGGCTAATTTCTCAGCCTTCGTGGTAGCACCATAATTCGAGTTGTTGACGATGTGTTTTACTTTCTTGCGAAAAGCCTTGTAGTTATCCACTGAGGGAGTACATCTAAACTTTCCATTTTTCTGGACTTTGAAGTTCCAGCCCAGGAAGTCAAATCCATCTGTCGCGGCGGTTAGCTTTGTCTTTTTCTCACTGACTTTCATCCCCCGCTCTGCTAGGAACTGGCTGATTTTGTCAAGTATTTCTGTGGCATCGTCTTGAGGTCTAAGTATTATCACCATGTCATCGGCGTAGCGAATTGATGGCTCAATAATATATTCCTTAGGGGTTTTGTCCGTAATTCTTCGTCTAGAATCCTTGTGGTATCTATGAATACTTTCAATCCCGTTTAAGGCGATGTTAGCTAATAGTGGACTTACCACACCACCTTGAGGTGTTCCTTGTTCGGGAAATTCTGGATTGACTCCGGCTTTGAGACATCGGAAGATTCCTTGTCTTATGCTGTAAGGGGCTATGAGTCTATCCATAATGGCAGTGTGGTTTATCCTGTCAAAGCATTTTTCGATATCGAGTTCTATGACTCGCTTATCTATTCCTTTTAGCGTAGAACGTAGGTTAATGAACAAGATTTTCTGGGCATCATGTGCCGAGCGTCCAGTTCTAAATCCGTAGCTGTAGGCATGGAAGGTTGCTTCGTGCGCTGGTTCTAATGCGTATTTAATAAGACATTGGTATGCCCTGTCTGCAATAGTGGGGACTTTGAGAATTCGGTTTTTACCATCCTTTTTGGGAATGGGTATTTCACGCAATCCCTGGTGTTTCCAGTCGTTGCATTCGGTTCTAAGTTTTTCACTTAGTTCAAACCTTTGCTCGAATGAGAGCGCGGTTTTTCCGTCTATTCCCGCTGTCTTTTTCCCAGCATTTAGCTGTGTTACTTGACGGATAGCCAGTAATCTTGCTGCGGTTGATTTCAGAATCAGCTTTTGTAGGGACTTAGCTTTGCGCTTGTCGCCAACTTGAACAGCTTTGTACACGCGTTTTTGTAGGCGGAATAAGTTACGACGGAATTGCTTCCAAGGTAACGTTTTCCAGGATTCACTAGAGTTTTCTCTGTGTCTAATCATGCTCTGCGACCATTTGTGTATTCTGAACACCTTGCGAAAATTACTTCGCATCCTACCCGAATTGAGGGAGTTCCGCTGCTCGTCCAGCCTACTTATAGGGTTCGACCGCCCTTAGACCCTCAATCCGTTTTTATTCGTTCCCTCGGTTGATTGTTAATTCCTTTAGGTGTAGCCAATTCAACCACTGGATTCCCTGGACTCTAACCGCTATTCAAAGAAGATGCGGCGGGAATTAACTCCAGTAAAGTCAGGATTTTGGTGTTGTGTCCTGCTCAGGATTAGGTTGCTTTTTAAGGCTCTGTTTCACCATAGGAAATCCCCGTTAGCACCAGTGTCACCCCACAACGGATGTCTGATTGCGCCCTGTTCCCAGCTTCGACCTCCCGAAACCGAGTCGGGTCATCGTGGGCAGTTAGGGAGTCATACCTGAGTCTGGTAGATGGGACTTGCACCCATATCAGACCGAGAGTTCAACCTAATCTATTGCTAGATGGGGTTGGTTAGCTTATGTACGGATTGATTACCGTGATTCAGCTAACAACGAATCGCACTCCTTAAATCCTTCGGGGCGATCAATTGTATTCATACCTAAGCGCCCTTCAATAATAACGAGATCGCCCTGATGATAACTTTGGTGAATCTCTTTGGCTAAATTTCCCCAACCTACGACTTTTAAAGGATGGGAAGGATCTTCTGGCTTTGTTCCCGCTACATGAACGATCATTTCTGTAACTTCTAATCCATCTGGGGTATGACGCAGTTGGGGATTATCGTAAATTTCGGCCATCAAAATACAACTGTTCATCAATTTCTCCTGATTTTTAATACTTTTTCTCGCGGTGAATTTAACTGCACGAGAAAAGTCAAGCATATTAGTTAAAACAATGATCAGTATCATCATTGTCTTTCTATATTACACTTGACTAGAACGAGCATTATGTTTTGTCTGTATAGAACAATTGTACTATGTTTTTGAGAAAATCACAGTTAAGACTGTGATTTATTCGATTGATGTGATAATCCTAAAAATCCTAAAAATCCTAAAAATCATAGTTTAGACAGTTACAGCGGTTTCCGCTCTTATGAGGTACATCATAGCCCCCTCATCGCACCCCCCTCAATCCCCCCGCAGCGGGGGGAAGAAAAGGATAAACTTTGGATATTTGAGGGGGTTGGGGGTGGGGTTCTTGTACCTCATAACACCGGGAAGTGCTGTAACCGTTTCCAAGTCAGTTCTTTACCAATTTCATCCCAGTTCCAGCGCAATAAATGGGCAGGTTGATTAGGGGCAAATGTTGGTAAATTAATAGCTTGTCTAGGTGCGTCCGTAGCCAGGCTAATGGCGGTTTCTACATCACAAATTCCCCATTTGACCAGATTTTGCACTCCCACTAATAAGGGTAGGGTTGTTCCCGTTAAAGTGCCATCTTGTAATCTGGCTGTACCATTGATAATTTCAATTTGTCGGGTATCCCAAGGATAAATCCCATCAGGTAATCCTAATGGTGCAAGGGCATCACTAACAATGAATAAGTTTTCACTGGCACGGAGAAGAATTTTTAAGATTATGGGGTCAAGGTGCTGACCATCGGCAATAAAGCCACAGAAAACACGCGGATCGGTCATTGCTGCGCCTAATAACCCCGGTTCGCGGTGGTGGAGGGGGGGCATGGCGTTGAAGGCGTGGGTTATCATTGTAGCGCCTTGGGTGAAGGCTTGTTGGGCTTCAGATGCGATCGCCTGTGAATGTCCTAAACTGACGGTAATTCCCAAGGAACGCAAATATGGGATCACTTTCCCTGTGGTGTCTAATTCTGGTGCAAGGGTGATGAGTTTAACAAAATGGGCATAATCTCCTAATACCCGTTTAACTTGATCAATGGTAAGGGGGAGAAGATATTCCGCTGGATGTGCGCCGCGTTTGTAGTAGTTTAAAAATGGGCCTTCTAAATGGACTCCCAGGATTTGTGCGGAAGTTTGAGAACTGGGGGTATAATTAGCGAGAATGGCAAGCGATCGCTGAATATTTTCGATAGAAGTTGTAACTAGGGTTGGTAAATAACCATCAACTCCGGCTTCCCATAAAAATGAAGAGATATTTGGTAGCATAGAGGAATTTTCTGATGTTAATTCAGGAAATGCCAAACCTAGTCCACCATTAATTTGTAAGTCCACACCACCTAAAGAAATCCAGTCCCCAGCCACATCTAAAACTTGTAAGTTTTGTGGTGTAACTTTTTCCCATGCTGTATTCATGGACATAATTTGCTCAATTATGCCTGCTTGGTTAACTAAGATTCTTTGTAAATCTTGATAACCGGGGACTTTTGCGTTGATAATATCTACATTTGCCAGCATGGGTGTTATTTTTGTCAGTTGTCAGTTGTCAGTTGTCAGTTGTCAGTTGTCAGTTGTCAGTTGTCAGTTGTCGGTTGTCGGTTGTCAGTTCTTTCCCAGTCCCCAGTCCCCAGTCCCCAGTCCCCAGTCCCCAGTCCCCAATCCCTAAATTATATGAGTCTCGAAATTGGTATTATCATGGGTAGCGATTCCGATTTGCCTACCATGAAAGATGCGATCGCTATTTGTGAAGAATTCGGTATTGTAGTTGAAGTTGCCATTGTCTCTGCCCATCGTACCCCAGAACGGATGTTTGAGTATGCTAAAACTGCACATCAACGCGGTATTAAGGTGATTATTGCCGGGGCTGGTGGTGCGGCTCATCTTCCTGGTATGGTAGCATCTTTAACCCCTTTACCTGTGATTGGTGTTCCCGTCGCTACCCGGAATTTACAAGGTGTGGATTCTTTATATTCTATAGTACAAATGCCAGCGGGAATACCTGTAGCTACTGTTGCCATTGGTAATGCTAAAAATGCCGGACTTTTAGCTGTACAAATTCTCGCTACTGGCCAACCAGAATTACTGGAAAAAGTTCAAGCTTATCGCCAAAGTCTTTGTGATATGGTCATGGAAAAGCAAGCTAAACTAGATCAGCTTGGGTATGAACAATATTTGCAACAATAGATATTAACATAATTCCATATATAAGCAGTGAACCTTCCTATTAACACCCCAGCCCAAACCCAAAATCGCAAAGCAGATCATATCCGCATCTGTTTAGAAGATAATGTTCAGTCTCCAGCCATTACTACTGGCTTAGAAAAATATCGCTTTACCCATTCTTGTTTACCAGAACTTGATGGTAAAGATATTGACGTGAGTACGACTTTTCTAGGAAAACATCTGAATGCACCTTTGTTAATTTCCTCCATGACAGGAGGTACAGAACAAGCGGGAATTATTAACCGTCGGTTAGCAGAAGTTGCCCAAAAATACAAATTAGCAATGGGTGTAGGATCTGTAAGGGTAGCAGTAGAAAAACCTGAAGTTGCGGATACTTTCGCTGTGCGTAAATATGCGCCGGATATTCTCCTCTTTGCTAACTTAGGCGCGGTGCAGCTTAATTATGAATATGGCGTTGATGAATGTTTACGAATTATTGATCTTACCGAAGCTGATGCCCTGATCTTACATATTAACCCCTTGCAAGAGTTTATTCAACCCAGGGGTGATACTAATTTTCATGGATTGCTTGACAAAATCTCTAATTTATGCAGTAAATTGCCAATACCTGTCATTGCGAAAGAAGTAGGTAATGGCATTTCGGCGACAATGGCAGGAAAATTGATAGATGCTGGAGTGCAAGTTATTGACGTGGCTGGTGCGGGGGGTACGTCTTGGGCTTTAGTGGAAAGCGAGCGGGCGGAAACTGCCTTACAGCGGCGTTTGGGGCAAACATTTGGAGATTGGGGGATACCTACAGCCGACTGTATTACCAGTATTCGGGCGCATGATCCCTATATTCCGTTAATTGCTTCTGGGGGCTTACGCAATGGTTTAGATGTAGCCAAAGCGATCGCTCTAGGGGCTGATATTGCCGGTTTAGCAATGCCCTTCCTTAAGGCAGCGGCAGTATCGGAAGCGGCTATAGTAGAATTAACAGAGATATTAATTGCCGAAATCACCACCGTATTATTTTGCACTGCTAACAGCAACTTGTATAAATTGAAGCAATCTAACAGTTTACAATTAATAATTGACAACTGACAACTGACAACTGACAACTGACAAAAATAACTAATGACTAATTTTCTTAAACAAACCTTTGCAAGTTTAATTGGTAGTTTACTGGGACTGACTATTTTTTCTGGAGTCAGTACACTGGGATTATTATTACTATTGATTGCGGTTGCTAGTTCCCAAAATGCGGGACCAAAAGTTAAAGATAAGTCAGTGTTAGTTTTTGACTTGTCTATGAAAATCACCGATAGTGAACCTAATTCTAGTCAATTACTCCAAAAAACTCTGAGTGGTGTTGATGAAAATAGTATTACACTCCGTCAAGTTGTAGAAACTTTAGACAAAGCCGGACGTGATCAACGCATTGTGGGTATTTATCTAGATGGAACTAATGCTAATAGTGCAGTTGGCTATGCTTCTTTGAAGGAAATTCGTCAAGCATTGGAAAAATTTCGCAAAACTGGGAAGAAAATTATTGCCTATAGTACAGATTGGAGTGAACGGGAATACTATCTAAGTTCTGTAGCGAATCAAATCGTAGTTAACCCTATGGGAGCAATGGAAATGAACGGTTTAAGTTCACAACCAATGTTCTTAGCGGGAGCATTTGAAAAATACGGCGTTGGTGTGCAGATTGTGCGGGTGGGTAAATTTAAGGGTGCAGTAGAACCGTTAATTCTGAATAAACTCAGCCCAGAGAACCGGCAACAAACACAGAAATTATTAGATGATGTTTGGGGAGAATGGCGAACATCTGTAGGTAAAAGCCGAAATATTCAACCGCAAAAGTTACAAGTTATTGCCAATAGTCAAGCAATTTTAGAAGCCACAGAAGCTAAATCTAATGGTTTAGTAGATACGATTGCTTACCAAGATCAAGTATTCACCGACTTGCAAAAATTAACTGGTAATAATAAAAAAGATAAAACATTCACAAAAATTAGTCTAGGTGATTATGCAGAAGTTCCTGGAAAATCGCTAGATTCAGACAATAAAATTGCCATTGTTTATGCAGAAGGGGAAATAGTCAATGGTAGCGGTGATAGTGGCGAAGTGGGAGGTGATCGCTATGCTAAAATATTCTCAAAAATCAGGCAAAATGATCAGGTAAAAGCCGTAGTTTTAAGAATTAATAGCCCTGGTGGAAGTGCTACCGCAGCGGAAATTATGCAGCGAGAAATTAAATTAACTCGTCAAGTTAAACCCGTGATTGTCTCCATGGGTGATATGGCTGCTTCTGGTGGTTATTGGATTGCTAGTGATTCCAACCGCATTTTTGCTCAACCTAACACAATTACAGGTTCTATTGGTGTATTTGGGGTATTATTTAATGGTCAAAAATTGGGCAATAATAATGGCATAACTTGGGATTCTGTGAAAACATCCAAATTTGCAGATCAACAAACTATTTCCCGTCCTAAATCACCCCAAGAATTAGCAGTTTATCAACGCAGTGTTGACCGCATTTATAATCTATTTTTGCAAAAAGTTTCCCAAGGACGGAAATTACCAACTGCAAAAGTCGCAGAAATTGCCCAAGGACGAGTTTGGTCAGGGACAGCAGCCAAACAAATCGGTTTAGTTGATGAAATTGGTGGGTTAAATGTAGCTATTGAATATGCTGCTAAACAAGCAAAATTAGGTGCTGATTGGGAATTACAAGAATATCCCCAAATGAGTACCTTCTCAGAACGGTTATTTGGGAAAAAGTTAGAGGAAACAAAAGCCAAATTAGGTATAGAAACAACTCAAACAAAAAACCCCAATCCCCTCATCAATGAGTTAGGGAAATTCCAACAGGAAATCAATGTTTTAGAAAAAATGAATGATCCCCAAGGAATTTATACCCGCTTACCTATTAACTTCAAGATTGAATAAAAAATAATTAATTAATAATTATCTCACCCTCTCGGTAGGGGCAAACCCCCTGTGGTTGCCCCAAATACCGGGGTAGGCACGGGGACGCGGGGTAGGCGGGGTAGGCACGGGGGCGCTACCCCTACATTAAATATCAGAATCAGGATTTACAGCAGTTTCCGGTGTTATGAGGTAGATATCCAATATCCAGCGGGCAAGATGCCCGCACTACAAGAGTTTCATGATTCAGGTTTGTACCTCATAAGAGCGAAATCTGCTGTATGATTGTTGTTGGGGTGATGAAATTTGGGAGTTTTTTCTATCATCCTATAAATCCTTAAATCTTGTAAATCCTGATTCTGACAAATTAATACTACTGAAAACGATAATTGCGATAGCCACGTTCACCGGAGGAATCTCTTATGGATAAACCCGTAGGAACAGCATTACCTTGAGGATCTACTTTTACCCTAACTAATATTGGTTGTTGTCTACCATTTCTATTTTCCTGAATTTGGGAAATATCATTATTAATTTGCTGTCTTTGTTCTTCAGGAATGAAATAGGTTTCCAAACCATAATTAATCAAGCCGTCTTGATAATTACCCTTTAAAGCTACCTGATTATTAGCTAAAGAAACAGGACGATTACTACTTATTCGTATAGGTTGCCAAGATTGAAGTTCATTCCGATTAAAAGATTGTCGTTCTTGCAAAATTAAATATAAGATACTTCCTTGGGAAATTTGTCTACCTCTACGGGAATTTCTTCGCAACCAATCATTCCAACCCGGTAATCTTCTCAAAGTTTCGGGACGAGAAATATTATAATCCAAGTTTAATGAAGAACCCCGGACAACATCATTAGGATTTATCGGTACAGTTTGCAAAATTACTGTCTTACCAGTCATATCTGTATACATGGCTTGGGAAGGTACAGCCAGAATTAAACCGACTTGCACCAATAAAGGGGCAATTAATCGCCAAATCGGTAAAGGTTTATTAGCCTTCTGTTCTGTAGCCGTAAGATAATCCCGAAAAGTTAAATTTTCAGAAAATTGCATTTCTGGAGTTGAGGTTTTTTTTGATTCAGGGAAGTCATTTTTCATGGGATTAATTTAGTAATTGGTAATAGATAATAGGAAAAAATACTTTTCCCATTACTGCTAATTTTTAGATAGGAATTTATTCGCAGAGATTTATATAGGAAGAATTCAGGAGTCACTGAGTCAGGAGAAAGAAAGTAAGAGTCAAAATCTAATTTTGTGCGAGTAATGTAGCAATATCCGACAGAATATCCCCTATTAATTTGTTTTAACTGCTGAATTCTTCTTGATGAATATGTCTTCATTCTGATTGAAAATCATCCTATTAATCACCCCTGTTGTCATCTCTATTATCGCTATTGCCTCCTCTACTACTTCTATAATCACTCCCACTATTACTTCTGTTATCACCTCTATTATCGCTATTGCCTCCTTTACTACTTCTATAATCACTCCCACTATTACTTCTGTTATCACCTCTATTATCGTTATTGCCTCCACTACTACTTCTATAATTACTCCCACTATTACTTCTGTTATCGTTATTGCCTCCACTACTACTTCTATAATCACTCCCACTATTGCTTCTGTTATCGCTATTGCCTCCTTTACTACTTCTATAATCACTCCCACTATTACTTCTGTTATCGCTATTGCCTCCACTACTACTTCTATAATCACTCCCACTATTGCTTCTGTTATCGCTATTGCCTCCACTACTAGTTTTATTACCGCTATTCCCACTATTCCCACTATTCCCACTATTCCCGGTATTCCCACTATTCCCGCTATTCCCGGTATTGCCGCTATTCCCGCTATTCCCACTACCACCGCTATTGCCACTACCACCGCTATTGCCACTACCACCACCTTTATTGCCTCCGCTATTACCCCCACTATTGCTAGTTTTAGATGTAGTAAAGCGACGTTCAAACCAAAGTCCGGCAGCAATGAGGGAATAACCGCAAGTACCAAATACTAAAGCCCGGAAAAGAACATCAGTATTATACTCTAAAACCCGGCTGATAATTTGCAGAGTGAATAATAGCATACCACACCAAAAAGAGGTTCTTCTGCGTAATTTCAAACCTTCTTGAATTAATCCCCAGGCTAATATTGCCAACAAAACATTGAAGATAAAAATGCCTAGTTCAGTAATTCTGGTGATAGCTTGATGCCAAAAGGGAGTAATGAAAATGAACCCCAAAAAAGTAGTAATAATGCCAATTCTGAAAAATACTTCCCGGCGGAGTGGACTGTTGCTTTGACGAATCAGAAACAACCATTGCAACACGGCTAAACCACTGAGAATCCCTAAATCAATAATTGGCAAAGACGGCGATACATTCGATAAATTATTGGATTGATAGTAGGGAGTTAGTAATGATAAATTTCCACTATAATCTCCAGATTCCCATTGCGAACGGAAAGACAAAAGATAAAAAACTACACCAAAACAGATCAAGCCTAAATTGCGTGCCAGGGGTTGAAATAACCGATAATTAACTGTAGGAAAAAGTAAATCGTCATAACTCCAAAGTAAGGCAGGTGGTAAGGCTAAAGCAAAGGAGGCTATCCAAGAAACCACATCAGAAAATGTCAACAGTGGTAAAGGTCTGAGGTTATATTGCAAAGATAGGATAAATGCCATTACCCCCAGTCCAAAAATCCATCGGGATCTGCAAATATAAGCTAGAGGGACAAATAGCAACCATGATAATAAGGGCATATGGCGCACAGCTAAACGCGCCCAAGTCACTTCCCCAGATTCAAATCCCAAATTACCAAGTCCTATCCAATAACCGATTTGAATGAGGACAATGGCCATAATTCCCAAGGAATTGAGGGAAAGACTATAAGCCATGACTAACACCCCAAACCCCCAAGCTAAAAATAACTCGGAAGCTGAACCGCTAATATTGAATATTTGCCCCATTAACATGAGGGTTGCCCCTAAAATAAAAGCACTGAGAATTAACAATGCTTCTCCGATTGCCCGTTTACCCTCTTGTGATTTTTTACCTTGATTGGTAATCAGTGTGGGTTCTCTCCAGGTTAAAAACCCAGTAATGGCTGTGGAGAGAAACAAACTCATTAATAAGATAAACTTGACTTCCCGTGACCAACCCTGCCAATTTGCGCCTACAAGGGTCATTAAGCCTAACCCTAACAGTAAACCGCCGATGACAATGGCAATGACACCAAAACCATCACGGGTAGATTCTTCTATCTTATTAAATTGATGCCGTTTGGCTATTTGGTCATACTGGGAAGAACTAATAATTCCTTCGTCTCGCCAACGTTGTGATTCTTGGCGGAGTTTTTGCTGAAAATTGTTAAATATCATGACCTCTCCGGTAAATAAGTGTAATACCAAATCTAAAATCTTAATTTGGCATGAGTTTGAGAAGCATTAAAACAAGGTTGGCCTCTAGCCAAAAGCCAGAAGCCATATCGGAAGCACTTTGCAAACGCCATCTGAATATCGGTCAATGTCTTTTTAGTATGCAGCCAAATATATTGATTGCATTGTTCTCATGTAACAGTTTCTGTTCTGATTTAATTTTGTAGAAATTAATATGGAAAAACCTTCTAATTTATTGCTTAAAGTTACCCGGCGGTTATTTACAAATGTAGATGAACAAACAAAGTTTGTAGATGCTTTGGTTCATCCCCAACCTTTTGCACCTGCTATTCTTTGGTGTCAAGATAAACCCGATGTTTCGCCTTTTAATGTGCAAACGCCAACACATTGGCAACCGCATTTTGTAGACCGTTTATCTTTAGGAGAAAAACCTGGTAAGCATCCTCTGCATGAACAAGGATCTTTTTATTGTTTAGATTTTTCTTCGGTCTTTTCTGCTTCGGTTTTGTTGGCAATTCCTGAATCAATATCTGTAGTTTTTGATATGTGTGCTGCCCCTGGTGGTAAAAGTGTGTTTGCTTGGAGGGCTTTAAAACCTGATTTGCTAATTACTAATGAGGTGATTGGTAAGCGGTTGGGGATGTTAATTTCTAATTTAAAACGTTGCCAAATTAAACCCAGTGGGGTAGTAAATAGGGATTCTAGTATTTTTGCAGAATTGTTGCCAGCTTCGAGTAATTTGGTGATAGTTGATGCCCCTTGTACTGGGCAATCTTTACTAGCTAAGAATGAGAAAGCACCGGGATGTTTTCACTCAACTTCAATTAATAAAAGTGCCAATCGGCAAAAGCGCATTATTGCTAATTCTGCCCAAGTTGTTGCCCCTCAAGGTTATTTAGCTTATATGACTTGTACTTATTCTGTTGAGGAAAATGAGCAGGTTTGTGAATGGTTTTTGGAACGGTTTCCGCATTTTCAAGCGGTGGAAGTTGATCATTTATCTACTTTTCAATCTCGTTTAACTACTATTCCTTGTTATCGGATGTTTCCGCAATATCGGTTGGGTGCTGGTGCTTTTACGGTGTTGTTTAAAAATACGGCGGAAGGGGATGTGAAGGGGGTTGATTTAGATTCTATGTCTGCTATGTGGAGATATCAAAATATGTAATATTCTTTTGGGATGGAATTTTGAGGCTACACAAAGCCCATCTGTGTGGGCTGATTATCACACTTACAAATAAGATAAAAAATTAAACTGGCAAATTTCTTCTAAAGCTTTTTGCTGTTTTCTAATCAGTTGTCCTAATTCGGGAATACTAATTTTAATTCTTAAATTTCCATATTTATCATATGGATGAGCCTCTGTTTTTTGGTTTCTTTTTTCATTAATTTGTGTGAAATACATATTAGTAATTGGAAAATAGTCTTTAATACATCCAGAATTCAAATTTACCCCATAATCAGGTGCAGGTTTACATATTTTTAATATTTCACAAATTTTATCGTAAAGTAAATTATTGAAAGAATTAAGGTTTAATAATGATTTAGAAGAATCTATATTTCTATATTCAAAAAATATCTGAAAAGATATATTTAGCTCTTGATATATCTCGTTATCAGTCCAAATTTTTTTATTAAAAAAGTTTTCAGGAGCTAAAATTGAAAACTCATTTTTGAGGTGATGCTTTATATAATCAGTCATATCTTTAGAAAAGATATACCTGATATATTCGTTAAATTCAGATCTATCAAAATTGATTGATGTAGTCATAATCTGGAAGAATCCCAAATTTAATCCATGCAAAGCAACTAAAGAATCTTTATCTTTTAGGAGAGATTGAACAAGAGATCCCAAATAGATTGGTTCTTGAGAAATTCTAAATTTAAAATTATTGGCTTCTCGATTTAAGAAATAATTATCTGATTGAAATAATAAAATAAGTTCAATTTTATTATTTTTATAAAGCCAATAAAACATAAAATATCTAACTAACCAATGTCTGTCACTTCCTAAAAAATATCTTTGATACACATCTTCCATAAATTCTATATCTGGAAAGAATTTAAATATTAAAGCAACTACATGATGAAATAATAAATTCTGGTTACGCAAAATTTCAATCAGCCAATTTCTGACTTGATGATCTTCTGAAAAGTGTTCTCTGAGATAAAATAAAATTTCTTCAATATGAATATATAAAAATTCCCATTTATTCAAAATAATGGATTTTATATCTTCATCTTTATTGAGTTTATATAAAGAAAATTTGATTAGAGTTTTATCCAAATATTCTTCTTTTTCACTTTTTTCATTAAAGCACTCTATAAATCTTTCTTTCAACCTTCGATGAGTTTTAGATTTAAGAGATCCTTTTGCCTTTTTATATTCCTTAGTAATCGCTGAAAATTTGTTTTTCTGGCTTTTTAAAATTTTATCTAAATTATTTATTTCATTAAAGGTAATCTTGGTTGGTTGAGGAATTAACCCTAAATCTCTTGCTAGTAAATCTAGATGAGCTATTGCCTTTTGAGCAGAAATTTTATCTTTTGAGAAAATCCTTATATCATCTACGTATCTAATATATTGAATATTTAGTATTTTTCTATTTTTAAGCATCTCTAAATCGACAAAATGAAAAAGATATAAATCGGCTAGAAGTGCAGATCCAATCGGTCCTTGGGGTATTCCATGCTTACTCCTAAATGTTTTATGGTTTGAATCACTTGTAAAAGCTTCAAGTAACTTCATTAAAAGTGCGATTAATTTACTATCAACTTGAAAATTATTCTCTAATATTTGTTGCAAAATATAATGATCTATAGTATCAAAAAAAGAGGCAATATCAAAGTCAGATAAAAACTTATAACCTTCTTTATAATATTTTTTTGTGTTCTCCTCAAATTTATTCCATTGCTGTTTCCAAGGCTTAAATAGAAAAATTCTATCATTTTTATTTTCTTTTGAAGTATTATATACATTGCCAAAAATAATACTATTGTAGTAAGGTGCTATCTCATCATAAACAACATCTGCTATCGTATTAATAATAGCTTGATAAACTAATAAGTCTTTAAATTTTAATAAAGATAAAGGTCTAAAAAGATTATTCTTTTTAGGTATAAAAATTTTGTATGAACTTTCTGGCTTGAAGATGTTTTGTTCTATTTCATTCAAAAGTATTGAAATATTTTCTTCTAAGAAAAAACCAAATATTTTAATATCTTCAAAATAAAGCTCTTTGTATGGATTTCTAGATGCTGTTTGTAACCGTTGATAGGCTAAATAAAAATTTTCTAATGTTAAAAAATTATCAAACTGTTTTTCCAAAGACATATTCCCTTTGTCTCCTTCGTGCCTTCGTGGTTTATTTACTAAAAATCATTTATCCCAAGGTCAAAATACCCTGTTGAAAATTCACCACCAAAGGCAAAAACTCCAACCAACGTGAACCCAATAAAATCTCCGTCAACTGATCTCCAGCATAAACAGGAATTTCATACTCTTGATTATTTAATATCACCTTACCTAAATAAATATCAAAAATTTTTATTCCCTGTGCAGTTCGCATTCTTTGTTCACTAATAAATTCCCAATTCAAAGCATCTAAATCTTGTTTATTAATAGCCATAAAGCCTGTAAAACCTGTATCTAACAAGGTATCTACAGGCAGATTTAAACCATCAGCAGTAATTAACTCAACTTCAAAAAATAGCTGCCCCTCATCACCAAAATAACCATGTATCATATTCTCCCGGTTACTCCAGTTTCATTGATTCTAAATAGAAAGTGTATCACATGAGGATGTTTGTCTCTAGCTTGTTTACTAGCAACTTCCATATCTTGATCAACAAAATAATCACCACTATCTGGTTCTACGGCAATATACCAATTATAATGTTCTTGAATTAACTCAGGACGCACACGCTCAAAAATTGCCCGACAACGTTTGTGAAATGCTTCTCTTTCCGCTTCACGTTTAGCTAATTCTTCTGGTGATAAAGTTAATTCAGGGAAAATTCTTCCTCTTCTTGCTGGTTGTTTTGGTGTTAGCTGATTCATGTTTAGAAACTCCATTTTTACTATTTTAGTATGAGTCATAAATTAATTATCCACAAAATCAATGATCTAGTTTCTTAGTGGTGTGTTCAGTGGGTAGGGGTTTTGCACTGCTAAACCCCTACATTTTTGGGATATTTTTTAGTTAGAAATCCCAAAATACCTCACTTTGCTTTCATGTCTGCGATCGCTCCCCTAGTCATAGCCGCGATCGCTTTATCAGTCGCTTTCGGTAAGTGATAATATTTACCTCCGGCTGTTTTTGACAATTCCTTTGCAAAGCCAGTTGATACAAACTTACTCTCCGTATCAATTACCAATAACTGCATCCCGGAAGCCCTAATTCTGCAAGCAATATCTAATAATTCGGCTTTGATATCTGGCTTTTCTCCTGGTTCCATCGGTTCTCCTAAAGAACGAGCCAAAGGAATATTACCGCGACCATCAGTAATTGCCACGATTACAACCTGTCCGATATCTCCACCCATTTGGGCATTTATCCCCACCCGCACCGCTTGAGTTAAACCATGTGCTAAGGGTGAACCACCACCGCAAGGTAATCTTTCTAAGCGATTTTTAGCTAAAGCAATGGAACGGGTAGGAGGTAATAGAACTTCTGCTTGTTCTCCTCGGAAGGGTATCAAAGATACTTGATCACGATTTTGATATGCTTCTGTTAACAATTGCATGACTGCACCTTTAGCAGATTGCATCCGATTTAAAGCCATTGAACCAGAAGCATCCACAACAAAGACCACTAAAGCACCAGCTTTTCTCACCAACCGCTTAGAACGGATATCTCCCTGTTCAACAATGACCTTTTTATCAGGTTGTCTAGCTCGACGTGCTTTTTGATACGGGGCTGCGGCTCGCAATGTGGCATCTACGGCGATGCGTCGCGCCTTACCTTTGGGAATCATCGGCTTAATATACCGTCCCCTATCGTCTGAGAAGATAATACTGCGACTGCCAGATTTACCTTGCTTTTGTGCCATTTGCGTAAAATAAAGCACTTCTGGGTCGAGAATTACCCCTTCTGGATCAAAGATAAATTCTTCGGGAATATCTGGGGGTTCTTGCTGTTCTTGATCTTCTTCTTTTTCCTCTTCCTGTTCTTCCTCTTGTTCTTCTTCTTGTTCCGACTCGTCTTGACTTTCTTGTGGTGGTGGGGGAGGTGGTGGTGGTTGCTGTTCGTCTGGTGGAGTTTGAATAATTGTGGTTCGGGGAACTATCACCAATTCCACCGCACGACGTAAATCTTCGGCATTGACGGTATTGCGTCCTTCTAAGGCTGCTGCGGCTTTGGCTACGCGCACTGCAAATAGTTCAGCGCGGTGTCCCTCCACACCTCCGCGAATGGCTTCATTGACGAGGTAGGTAATTTGTTCTTGGCTAATGGTGACTTCTTTTAACCATTCCCGTGCCAGGATGATTTGGGTTTTGAGTGAGTCTATGTCTTCGCTGTATTGTTGGAGGAATTCTGAGGGAGATTTAGAATAGGAGATCGCTTGTTCGACTGCTTGTACTCTTTGATCTATACCCAGAACTCCGTCTGCTGATAGGGCGATCGCTATTCTATCAAGTAAATGTTCTCTGAGCGCCCCTTCTTCTGGGTTGTAAGTGGCAATAAACAAGGTTTTACAAGGATGTTGAAAACTGATCCCTTCCCGTTCAATTTGGTTACGTCCGTCCGATAATACCGATAAAAGTTGGTTACTAATTTGGTCATCTAATAAATTGATTTCATCCACATACAGCACACCCCGGTTGGCTGTAGCGAGTAACCCCGGTTGAAAAATTGTATCACCTTGTTTAACCGACTGTTCCACGTCCACAGAACCTAAAAGCCGGTCTTCCGTAATCCCCAAAGGAATTTGCAAAAAAGGTGCAGGGATAATTGCTGTTTCTATCTCCTGTCTTGCTTCTGCTAAGAGTTTATCATCCCATTCTTCTGGGTGGTTGGGGTCACAGTTGCTAACGGAATCTTTAACAACTTCAATGGGTGGTAATAAAGCGTGAATAGCACGCGCCATCACAGATTTAGCCGTACCGCGACGACCTGCAATTACCACACCCCCCAAAGCGGGATCTACTGCTGTCAATAGCAAGGCTATCTTAATTGCTTCTTGACCGACTACAGCAGTCAGGGGAAAAGCAGTCATTGTCGGGGCAATAGTAGGCGCAGGCATTGTTTTTTTAATAGTTATTATCGTTTTATCATAGCAATTTCTGGCACATTTTAGAATAAGTTCCCAAAGGAGCAAGATATATAACTATGATTCAAGTTAAACGCTTCACCTTAGAAAAATATCACAAACTCACAGAATTAGGTTTTTTCGTGTAGTCTTCAAGGCTTATAATTTATATATTGAATCTCAGCAATATATCTGTACAAGTTTAATTTTATAAAAATGAATGTTACTCCCTGGATAAAATATCTAAAACGCCCTATTCTAGAAAAGCATTTACTGTTACCTGGTGTATTGACTGCACTGTTATCAATGGGATTATGGCAAGTAGGTGCTTGGCAACCCTTAGAGTTAATAGGATTTAATTTATTATTCAAAACACGCAACTATTTACCTCATGGGGATTGGGATTCGCGGATTGTTGTCATTGGCATTGATGATCATACATTATCAAAGTATGGAGAGTTTCCACTATCACGCAATCGCTATACTCAATTATTAGAAACTTTAGAACCTTCTCCTCCCTCCACAATTGGTTTTGATATTTTATTTACTGAACCGACTAGTGCAGATGCAAAACTAGCTGAAGCCATGGAAATAAATGGACAAATTGTCTTAGCAATTGCACCTGGTTTACATTCACAAACTCTGCTTCCTGTTCCCATTCTAGATCGTGTTACTGCTAAAGGACACATAGTTAGTAATGCCGATGTAGATGGGGTAACTCGTCAATTATCCCTCTATATTAATCAAGTTCCTGCCCTCAGTATTAGATTATTGGAGGCATACAACAATAGCTTACAGCAGACTTTTACTACAGATAATAATTCCCGAAAACCACCAATTTTATTACCACCTCCAAAACCTGGAAAAAAAATTCAATCTGTGTGGATTAATTGGATAGCACCAATTCAGAAACTCCCTACTTATTCTTTTGTAGATGTTATCGGAAAAAAGGTAAATCCAGCTAATTTAAAAAATAAAATTGTCTTAATTGGGTTAACTGCTACTGGTGCAAATGACCCATTAAAAACTCCTTTTGAGAAAGCACAACCCACGGCTGGTATTTATCTCCATGCTGCTGCTATTGATAATCTTCTTAATAACCGATTTCTCAAAAAATTATCCTGGACATGGGAACTATTCTTATTGTTTTGTATTGGTATTAGTTCCAGCTTTATCCTCACTCCTTTACAATTCAAGCAACGAACTATACTGTTAGGATTAATGCCTTTTACTTGGTTTACTTTATCAGTTTTAGTATTAATAACCTCTAATTTTTGGTTGCCAATTGCTGCTCCCATTGGTACAATGTTTTTAGCTGGGTTAACTGTGCAGTGGCAAGAACAAAAAGAAAAACAACAATTAATGAGTTTATTTGCTCGTCATGTTTCCTCAGAAACAGCAGATTTAATTTGGCAAAATCGAAACCAAATTTTTCAAAATGGCCAATTAGATGCTCAAGAAATGATCGCAACTGTTTTATTTACTGATATTCGCAGCTTTACTACTATTTCTGAAGGCATGAAACCCAAAGATTTACTTGATTGGTTAAACTCCTATTTAGGTGCTATGGCTGAGTGTATTCAAAAACATCATGGAGTAATTGATAAATATATTGGAGATGCGGTAATGGCTGTTTTTGGTATTCCCTTTCCCCACACTGAAACCGCAGAAATTAAACAAGATGCTATTAATGCTGTGTCGGCAGCAATTTCTATGCAAGAAAGATTGATAATATTAAATCAGGAATTAGAACGATTGGGTAAACCTGCTATTCATATCGGTATTGGTATTCATACAGGTTTAGTAGTTGCTGGTAGTATTGGTGGATATCAAAGATTGAATTATTCTGTATTAGGAGATGCTGTGAATATTGCGGCTCGGTTGGAACAACTTAATAAAAATGTTAAAGAGGAAAATCCTTATAGTATCTTAATTAGTGAAACTACATTTCAACTAGTTAAACAGCATTTTCATACTCAAAAATTAGAGCAGTTACAGCTACGAGGACGACAACAATTAACTTTGATTTATTCTATTACTGGAGTTAGAAAAGAAAATTAAAATTCTATATTTCTTATATTGAGTTAAAATATAAATAATGACCAAAATGCGTTAATTAAAAGTGATTATAAATCATGAACCAGCGACTAACCCAAGAACAATTAAACCAAATAATTGCTGAAGTTCAAGGACTGCAATTACGTCAAGAAGCCGAACTTAATCAACAACAGGTTAGGGAAATTTTACAAGATTTGCATTTACCACCTGAATTATTAGATGAAGCTTTAATTCAAGTTCAGCGTAAACAAGCTTTAGAAGTTCAACAACGCCGCAATAAACTGATTGCTTTTGGTGTAGCTGCGACTATAATAATAGGAATAGGATTAACTGTATTTTTTAACAAGCAACAAAGTTCTTTATTAGCTAATATTTCTGCACAACAGGACAGAATTACTCTAGAATCAAATAATGGGAATTTAAAAAATATCTCCCGTCAAACTAATTCAGAACTTTTTTATCGGGTGACTTTAAAAGATGCACCTATCGGCAAAAAACTCAATCTTTCTTGTAATTGGATTGACCCCAGTGGTCAAATTGTCAAGCAAAATAATTATCAAACCCGTGAAGTTAAAACTTCTGTTTGGGATACTTTTTGTCGTTATACTATTAATCCTACGGCGAATGTGGGTAATTGGAAAGTGGAAATGTTTCTTGACAATCGGAAAATTAGTGAAGAATCTTTTGTGGTGCAATAGTTATGTTTCCTTTTCATTTTATTGGTTATTGGGGTAAGGATAAAAAAGAGGTTTTCACGCAGAGATGCAGAGGCACAGAGAGAGGGTTTGAGGGAGAAAATTTTTTTTGGAATGTTGTTTATGTTGGTTGTGATTCTGTACCTGTGTTACCGCAAAATACGATTGCGGGTATTTCTGCTGGGGGATTTTCTGATGCTTTTGATGTTTGGGTGAGGTTAGAAGAGGATAAGTTGATTTTGGGGAGGGAAGCTTTTGGACGAGTTTCTTTATTTTGGACTCAGCAAGGTGGGGTGATTTGGTTTGCTTCTCAATTACAATTACTTTTAGAAGTTATGGAAAAACCAGAAGTTAATATTTATGGTTTATATGGTTATAGTTGTTTTTCCTATGTTCCTAATCCTCTAACTCCGGTAAATGAAGTGTTTTCTGTAGCTGCGGGAACTGAGATTGTTTGGGAAAATATCGGTTCTCCTCAATTTCGGACTATTTATCAATGGTGTGAATCAACGTCACAAATTCAAGATGAAAATACCGCAGTTTCTCAATTACAAGTTTTACTAAAAAATTCTCTTCAAAAACAAATTGCTGATTTAAAAGATGAACCTGTGGGGGTTTTTCTGTCTGGGGGTTTAGATTCTTCCATTGTTGCGGCTTTGTTGGTACAAGCTGGGGTGAAAGTTCGTGCTTATACTTTGGATTTTGGGAATGTGGGAATTCCTGAATATCCCTATGCTGAACAAGTAGCAGCATTTTTAAATATTCCTTTAGTTAAAGTTGATGCCAGTCCTGCTAAGATTAAACAGGCTCTAATTCCTACTATCAAAGCTTTAGATTCGCCTTTTGGTGACGGTGTAACTGTTCCTTTATATCTTCTCAATCAAGTTGCTAGTCAAGAAACACAAGTAATTTTTAATGGTGAAGGTGGTGATCAATTATTTGCCGGTTGGACTAATAAACCTTTAATTGCTGCGGGTATTTATCAAGGGGAACATCCTCATAAAGAAGAAAGTTTTATTCACCAATATCTGCGGACTTTTCACCGTCTTTGGGGTTATGAATCTAGTCTGTATCAGCCGGAAATATATGCCCAGATTCAAGGTTTAAATGCTCAAGAATGGCTGTTAGATGCTCTTGATGCTAGTTTTTGTCCTTCATTATTACATCGCCTCCGGCGTGCCAGTTTGATGTTAAAAGGAGCGCAAAATATTCATCCTCGTGCAACTGCGTTGGGTTTTGCTCATGGGTTGGTTGTGCGATCGCCTTTTTGTGATTTACTGTTAGCAGAATGGACTTTTCAGCTATCGGGTGAACTGTGTCTACATGGTGCTTGTGAGAAGTATATTCTCAAACGGGCTGTAGAAAATTTGCTACCGTCAGAAATTGTTTGGCGACAAAAACGCGGTATGGGTGTTCCCTTAACCTCTTGGTGTTTAAATGATTATTGGCATGATATCGGTAATTGGTTAAATCCGGGTATACTAAGTTCGGATAACTGCTTTTTTCCTGATATTGCGTCACAAATTGTTACAGGTGAATTAGGGGGTGCAATTCAAGGACGACGAATAGGTGAAAGTTTGTGGTTATTGATAATGTGGCAACTTTGGCGTTATCATGTTTTTGGTTCTAAATTAGGCAAAAAGTCTTTATATCATCCATTTATTTTACCTCGATGGTTATGGAAAAAGTACCAGCAATTCCCAATTTAGAATTAGAACTTGCACAAGAATTATTGCAAGTTTATGGTTCTCCTTTATATGTTTATAATGGCGATATTTTACGCCAAACTATTGCCAGGATTACAAAAGCTATTAGTTATCCTCAGACAAAGTTTCATTTTGCTAGTGTTACCAATGGCAATATTGCTTTATTGAAAATATTTAAAGCCGCTGGTTGGGGACTTCATGCTAATACTCCTGGTGATATTTATTTGGGTTTAAATGCAGGTTTTGATCCCAGTGATATTGTTTATAGTGGTAGTAATTTGCATCGAGAGGAAATGGCACAGGTTCTTGATTGGGGTGTGACTACTCTCAATTTGGATAGTATTTCTCAGTTGCATTTGTGTTGTGAGGTTTTTTTATTTCGCGCAAAGACGCAAAGAAGCAAAGGCGCAAAGTTAAATATCGGTTTGCGGTTGAATGTGTCGGAGGATAGTCGTATTGGTGTTAGTTCGGTTGATTTTGATGAGGCTGTTTCTATTGCTTCTGCTGCGGGGTTGAAGGTAAGGGGTTTACATTTTTATCGCGGTACGGGAACTAATGCAACGACCGCTTTTACTGATGTTATTGATTCGGTTTTAGAGATTGCAAAAAAGTTACCAGATTGGCAATATTTAGATTTTGGGGGTGGTTTTGGTTATCCATATCATCACAATAGTGCAGCTTTTGATTGGGAGATTTTTGGTAATGAGTTAAGTACGAGAATTGGCAGTTTAGGAAGAAATATTAATTTGGTAATTGAGCCAGGACGTGCTGCTGTAGCTGGTTGTGCTACTATGTTGGCTAAGGTTGTTTCTGTGAAATGGCAAGGAAAAAAACAAGTTATTGGTGTTGATTCTACTGTTGCTAATATTTCTATTCCTGCTGTACATGGAGGTTATCGAGAAATTGTAACTTGGAAAAATCCAACTTCTGAAAAGTATTTAACTGATGTTTGTGGAAATACAACTTACTCACGGGATTATTTAGGGAAAAGTTGTCAACTTCCTGCTTTAGAAGTTGGGGATATTATTAATATTTTAGATGTTGGTGCTTATGGTTATGCAATGTCTTCACATTTTTTACATCGTCCCAAACCAGCGGAAGTATTACTAGAAAATACCACACATCGTTTAATTCGTAAACGGGAAGATTATAGTGTTTTACTTGATAATCAAATATTCTAAAAGGAAAGATCCCTGACTTCTACGATTAATTATTAATTTAATGACAAAATCAAAAAAGAAGTCGGGGATCTGAGATAACAATTTTTAACCAACTCAAAACTAATAAAACTATGAAATGTATTAAATGCGGAACTGATAATAATTTAAAAGACAGAACAGCAAATCAAGGAAGATGTACTAAATGTAATCATCCTTTTGCTTTTGAACCCACAAGTATGGGAACTGTAAAAATTACAGATCCTATGTTTGCTAAAATCATTAATGATATTTCTGCTAATAACACTTTATTTTTTACACCCAAACAACTGCTTTACTTTTTAGATAGTCGTTTGAGAAATAAATCATTTAATCCATTAGGATTTGCTGGAGTTTACATTTTCTTTAATGTTTGGGTAACAGGCTTTTTTGGTGGTATGTTCAGTGGAATACTGGGATTTAATTCTTTTTTAACTGCAAATGTAATTTATCAAATTTGCGTAGTAATTTATTTATTTAATAATACGAAATCTGTTAAACTCAATCATGCTAGTCGCAAAGACAGTGCTAAATCTTTACAAAGACTAGGAATTTTGATTTTAGTTGCTGGAATACCAGTAAGTTTGTTTGTATTTCAGTCGTTCATTCTATTTGTTAGTTTTGTCAGTATAGGAATGTATTCCCTATTTTTGGGAACTCAACAATTAGGAAAAGTTGGCAAATTAATACAAGAATTTTTAATTTCTCAAACCCGATTACAAGAATGGTTAAACCGCTGGGAACAAATCAATAATGTCCCTGAAAAAATTCTTCCTTCCCCACGACAAGAAATAGCACCAGCTAGAATAAATCCTGATGTCACTGCTTATAGCTTTGATAGATTAGTAGTTTGTGATAGTGCTACTATTGCCCAATTCTTAATTGCTAATAATTTCCACTTTGAAAATAATTGTGCAATTCTCAGCATTACTGGTTATCCCCAAAGTATTTTCAATACAACAATGGAAATGCTTCGCAGAAACCCAGATTTAAAAGTTTTTACAATCCATGATTGTAGTCCTAAAGGTGTGAGTTTAGTTAATCATCTTCGCACCAGTGAACGGTGGTTTCTCAATAGCAATGTGAAAATTATTGACATTGGACTTTTACCCAGACAAATCATAGCTACTAAGCGAGGAATGTTTATCCAATCTTCTCCAGATTTAGCAACCGCAGCTAAACAATTACCTGGAGAAATTCGTCAAAGTTTAACTGCTGAAGAATTGGCTTGGTTAGATGCTGGTAATTTTGTTGAGTTGGAATCTTTTACTCCACAAAGGTTAATTCAAGTTCTGCGAAGTGGTATTTCTGGAAGTTCTAATTTGGAAAGTGATGATAATAGTTTGATTTTAATTGGTGATTCAGGAAATGATATTTATATGGTGGAAAGTTTTGGTTAATTTACTCACTTTCTATTTACCTGTAACCAAATTTCCAAACTTACCAATAACCACAGTTTAACACCATATCTTCCCCAAACATCCCCTTTAAAATCTAACCACTCACGCAATATATCCTGATTAATATAAGCTGCAATCTCACTATTTCTATTTAATAACAATTTTCTTGCTTTCCGTTGCCAATATTTCCGAAATCCTAATTGTACAGGAACCATCATCCCACTTTTAGGACGATGAATAATAGTATCTGGTAAAATATCACTAATGGCTTTTTTCAAAACTGCTTTTTCTTCCACTCCCGAAAGTTTATATTCTGGAGGAATTTGCATACTTAATTCAACTACACGCTGATCAAATAATGGTG
Organism: Anabaena sp. UHCC 0187; assembly: GCF_009712035.1. Lineage (GTDB taxonomy): Bacteria > Cyanobacteriota > Cyanobacteriia > Cyanobacteriales > Nostocaceae > Dolichospermum. The sequence continues at coordinate 448,922 of NZ_VILB01000014.1, forward strand.
ATAAACCCTGTAAATCTGCTGCTTGAGTTAAATTATTCACCTTGGTCAAAATTTGATCAGCACCTTTAAATTTAATATTCAATGCCATTAATCTATTCAAATAATTGACATCGGCATTTAAATCATCATAAAATACAGAAGATTCATTTTTCAACCTTTGCAAAATTTCCGGTTTTAAAAGTTGCGGTAAATCTAAAGCGCATTTTTGAAAAGAAATTAAAAATGCTTGTAAAGAATTTTGATTATTAATAGCACCATATAAACTATTAATTAACATGGGTTGATTTTTGGGACCACCAAAACAAGGATCTCCACCTTCTCCATTGAGTGTAACCTGTACATTTTCCCGCGCTATTCTGCCTATTAATAAGTTGGGAACTGTCAAAGGATCACCAATAGGATCATCTAAATAAGCCATTGTTTCTGGAAGACGTTCCCACATATCCCGAAAGGTAATTTCTAAGATGTGATGTTGAGTTTGACAATGTTCTGCAACTAAATTAGAAAATTCTAATTCGTTCGCAGTTTCCGCACCAAAATGAATAGAATAGGTGTGAATTGGTGCAGAATGTAATTTTGCTGCTAATGCGGTAATGCTACTAGAATCTAAACCACCAGATAGGAAAATCCCCACAGGTTGATTTTCGGGTAAATATTCTTTAACAACTTGTTCAAGTAAAGAACGGAGTTTTTCACCATACCATTCTAAAGGTTGATTTATGTCTATAATTTGTTCTTTTAATTGCCAATAATGATAAACTTGTTGTGATGGCATTTGTAGCCAAGTACCGGGACGAATTTCCTTGATATCTTGCCAAAGTGTCCTTTCTCCCGGCACAAAAGCACAACAAAGATAATCCCGTAATGCAACTAAATCTAAATTATCAGAACGATAGGGTGCAAGAGTTCTTAATGTTGGAGATATCCAATGAGTTATACCAGTTGTAGTATAATATAAAGTCTTGCCACCTATGGCATCTCTAATTAAATATAATTCCTGTTTTTGACAATCCCAAACTACTAACCCAAACATTCCCAGTAAAAGGGTTAAACATTCAGAATTGGATTTTTCCCAAAGTTGCACAAATATTTGTTGATTACTGCAATTATCATTAATCTCAATTCCTAATTTTTGTAGTAATTCCCCTCGATTACTTAACCAAATATCTCCAACTACTATAAATCTTTGATTATCACTTATGGCAAATTTATCTGGTGTGGAAATAACTGCAAATTGCTGATCTTGCCAAATTACATCTTCTCTTAAATTATCGAGTTTTCCGTAAGCTACGCACCAGCTAGACTTAAATTTAATATTTGCAATGGCAGACTGAGGACTTTTAAAAAAATTAAATAACATTGGATTGGGTATTGGATAAGGGGTAATAAGTAAAAATATTAGCAATTACCAATCACCCTTTACCAATTACCCATTAAAATCTAAGCGGCAAAATTTGCAGCAACAAAATCCCAGTTCACCAAATTATCTAAGAAATTCTTGATGAATGCAGGACGAGCATTTTTGAAGTCAATGTAATATGCGTGTTCCCAAACGTCAATGGTCAGCAGTGCTTTTTTACCATGTGCGAGGGGATTTTCTGCGTTAGGGGTTTTCATTACCTTGAGTGTACCACCATCATCAACCAACCAAGCCCAACCACTACCAAATTGAGTTGCCGCAGCGGTAGAAAATTCCTCTTTGAATTTCTCAAAGCTACCAAAATCCTTTTCAATCTTAGCAGCTAATGCGCCTGTAGGTGCGCCGCCACCTGCTGGTTTCAAGCAATTCCAGAAGAAAGAGTGATTCCAAACTTGAGCCGCATTGTTGAAGATTCCAGCCTTAGCAGAGTCACCAAAAGCAATTTTAATAACTTCTTCCAAAGACTTGTTAGCTAATTCTGTACCATCAACCAACTTATTCAAATTATCTACATAAGCTTTATGATGCTTACCATAGTGATATTCAAAGGTTTCAGCCTTCATGCCATGAGACTCTAAAGCGTCCGTTGCAAAAGGTAAGGGGGGTTGAGTAAATGCCATTTTATGAAATCCTCTCTTTACTGTTTTCTAGTTGAAAGCTATTGCCAGAGTTAGGCAAATTACAGGTTTCGTCTTCAGAAGTTTTATACAAAACTTAACATTGTTATTCTACTACCAAAGTGAAAATTCCCAGCAATTAGTTTATAAATAAAGCAAATTTCCCCTATTTAGACCAAACTCTTAACTCCTCTCTGCCGCCTCTGCGCCTCTGCGTGAGAAAAAAGCCCAACCTAAAATATATAATTATCAACCCAGACTAATATCCATCTGAAGATAGATGAATCAATCTGCAAATAGTTTAGGATGTAGTTCAAAGCACCAAAATTTAATAATGGTGAGTTAGTCCGCACTCACCACCATTTTCAACTCAAAAAATCCCGAATTACCAATGGGATAGCCGCTGATTGTAATGGCTAATAATCTGTGCCGCAACTTCAGAAGCAGTTAAACCATCGGTTTGTAATTCAATGGCATCAGCCGCTTTTTGCAAAGGGGAAACCTTCCGAGTGCTATCTTTCAAGTCTCTTTCCGCAATGTCCCGTTCCAGTTGCTCTAAACTAACTTGAGGTTGATTTTGTGTTTGAAAGTCTTGCAGACGACGACGCGCTCTTTCACCCACAGAAGCGGTCAAAAAGATTTTAATTTCCGCATCGGGGAAAACATGAGTGCCAATGTCTCGGCCTTCTGCCACTAAACCGCCGCGTTGACCCCAACTTTGTTGTTGTTGAACCAATGCTTGCCGCACGGCACTTTGGGCAGCGATCGCTGATACTTGAGAAGTTACCTCAACAGTGCGGATTTTTTGGGTAACATCTATATCATTAATCTGGACTTTGACGGGAGATTGCAGACTTTGGCTAGGAGTAAGTTCAATTTTACACCGAGTTGCTAATTCAGCCACAGCACAATCATCATCAATGGCAATCCCCTGTTCCAGCACTAGCCAAGTAATCGCCCGGTACATAGCACCCGTATCTAAATAGACTAAACCTAATTGCTGTGCCACCTGGCGAGCGACGGTAGATTTACCAGCACCAGCAGGACCATCAATAGCGATGATCGGTTGGCGTAGCCCGTCGTTGCTATCGCGCAAAATCGTATTATCAATTAACCGTGTAGAACCCAGACGAGCAGCGATCGCCAACATTCCTTCATCCTCAACTTTTTCTAAAAACATCAACGTAGTCGGTTCCACCAATTCAATATATTCCAAGCTGATATTGCTAACTTTTGCGATTTCTTGCCGCGCCAATGCTATGAGTTCACTGCTGTGACGAACGCCAGCCCGAAACGCCGCTTCAGCTTGCCGTAAACCTTTGAATAGCACTGTTGCTTGCTCTTTTTCTGTGGCAGTCAAATATTGATTACGAGAACTTAAAGCCAAGCCGGACACTTCCCGCACTGTGGGACAAGCAACAATTTCTACTGGCAAATTTAAATCGGCTACTAACCGTTTAATAATTGCTAGTTGTTGACCATCCTTTTGTCCGAAGTAAGCTCGGTCAGGTTGTACCAAGTTTAAAAGCTTAGTGACAATAGTTGCCACACCAGTAAAATGACCTGGCCGAAAATTACCACACAAGCTAGATATCATATCAGATGGAGGGATCACTTGTGTCACCTGAGTTTCTGCTATATTCTTCCGAGGTACGCCGATTTCTTCCGGAGTTGGGGCAAAAATCACATCAACTCCCCCTTGTTCACAAAATTGTCGGTCTTGTTCTAGAGTCCGGGGATAGCGTTGATAGTCCTCATTGGGGCCAAATTGCAGGGGATTGACAAAAATACTGACAATTACCGTCGAATTTTCCTGTCTAGCCCGTTTAATTAAGCTGAGATGACCTTGATGTAACCCCCCCATAGTTGGCACTAAACCAACTGCTGTGGGATACCAACTGGTTTGTTCATCAAGTCCGAGATCCTCTGGTGGCCGGAGATGGCTTTGCCAGCGGCATTGGTTTAAATAGCAGCGTAAGGCTGCAACTGTTGTCAGCACACGCACAAAATACCCCTAGTTCCTTTCGATCCTTTCCCCCGTTAGTGTATATCTGATAGCGCAGCATGGCGCAAGGGATAATTGGGGGATAAGATCAATGAACCAGGGGAATTTATCAGTGAAAAGGGAAAAAGGTCAGGAAGTAGGAAGCGGGTTATCTTCCTAAAACCTCAAGATTTACTGGAGCAACGCCACTGCTGATCATGCCTAATAGCCGAGCAGCACCAGCAGAAAGGTCAATAATTCGACCACCAATATATGGCCCTCTGTCATTAATTCGCACGACCACAGAGCGACCATTGCGGGTGTTAGTTACACGGATTTTTGTTCCCAGAGGTAAACTCCGGTGAGCAGCAGTTAAGGCTTCGGGATTATATCTTTCACCACTGGCTGTTTTGCTGCTAGAGCCATCATAACCGTACCAAGAAGCCATGCCCTGAAAGTTCAGCCTTACACCACCAAAGGCAATTTGTTGCGGTAGGTTGGGTGTGGAGACTGATTTACCAATCGGTAAGTTGGCAATTTTGTTAATGGGAGATGCGTTACCTATGAGTCTCCGCAGTCTATTAGTTGCTTGTAAGGCATCTTCAGCCAGATTTTTGGTGGTATCTGCTAGTCGCGTACCTTTATTCACTTCTACCAGTTCTTGACCGTCAATTTTAATGGTGTAGCGCTCGCCTGACGGTTGTTGACTTAAGAAGCCTGGTTTTTGGGCTTTATTGTTAATTGGAGAATTATCTCCTGTTTTCCAACTGACGGTAATCTTGCTTGCGTCTACATTGTTCTCGATGAGTTCATTAATTCTAGCTGCTATGACACTAGCTTTCTGAACTGGGTCGTTGTTAACCGAGTTAACTTGTTTACTAATCTTGATTGTATTACCAGTATTGCTAAAACTGGCAAATTTGGTTGAGTTGGTAGCAGTCCGAGGGTAAGAATTTAAATCCTCAGCATTGCCAATGATGCCAACTTTTGTGTTGTTGTGAGTAACTGGGGTAGAACCCAGAAAGGTGAGAACGGGAATATCCCGAACATAAAGAGTTGCTGCCTGTAAGCCTCGAACACTGTGAGGATAAATTCTGGTAATCACAGTATCTGAGGTTTGGTTTTCTGCTGGGGATTGGTACTCTCCTACTTTGACGGCATCATTTGGCAGTGATGCTTGGCTAGTGGGAAAAATTTTCTCACTGGTTTGAGTCCGACCAACTGAGGGTAGACCGAAAACAGATAGAAATACAGCGACAGTAGTCCACAAATGTCTTTGATTCATGCGTCCGATTTTTAAAGCGACTGTAGAACTTAAGTTTTCTGATTAGTGGGTTTTTCACTGGTGATAGTGATACTCCCTGGAAACCCGAACCCGTTCCGTTTTCACTTTGTGTTTTGTAACTGGAATAGACTAGCATGAATTTTTGGGGTTGGGGATCAGGGTTTTAGCGGAAGTCAGAATTAACTGACAAAATTTATCGTCAGGTTTGGGCTTTGAAAGCGGTTGCAATTGCGGATTTTGGCTATGTAACGTTTTGTTGAAAATTTTTATATTTTTTTATGAAAAGCTCATGTTGAGCGATCGCTGTAGACATTGCCAATTCCAGAATTACTACCTAATATTCATCTCCAGTAGTTGCAAATTTTTAAAGTATAAAAATATTGTTAAGGGTTTAAGAAAATTTACCCTGTGATGATCATTCTTACAAAAGATATATTCTTTTAAACATAATCCAGACAAAGGTTTGTCCTCGCAAATACTTATTTGCCTCTCTACAGATATTGTCTTTAGTTTACAATAGTAATAAGTAAATATTTGTAATTATTTAAAAAATATGGGTCTAAAAAATGACATTTGTGCTTAAGTGATAGAACTGCTTCATCTCCACTAAGTATTTATTCTCATCCTCAGATCAATAATTAATGGGACAATGAACAAGGGTCGCAAGCGCGTATACACGAACAAATTAAAGTATATAAAAATACATACTTACTTGTTATCCACAGTATTAAATCAGTAGTCAATTTTATATCAAGTCATCAACCCCATGTCTAATCCAGAAAATCCAGAAATATTACCACCAGCACTTTTAGACATTCTCAGAGAATTACATTCCCAGTATAAATCCCTGAAAGATGGTGTAGTAGCCAACTATATTCCCGAACTTGCTAAAGTAAATCCCGACTTATTTAGTATTTGTATTGTTACCACAGATGGTCAAATTTACGAAGTTGGGGATTTTGAACAACTGTTTACTATCCAGTCAATTTCTAAAGTCTTTGTCTATGGACAAGCATTAGCGGATCATGGCAGAGATTATATTCTAACTAGAGTCGGGGTAGAACCGACGGGAGACGCATTTAACGCCATTGTTCTTGATGAACAGTCTAAACGCCCTTACAATCCCATGGTAAATGCCGGAGCTATAGCCACTACCAGTTTAATTAAAGGCAATGGAGCAACAGAAAGATTAAATAGATTATTGGAAATGTATCGGCGTTATATTGGTAGAGATATATTTGTAGATATTTCTGTATTTACATCAGAGCGTAGTACCGGACATCGCAACCGTGCCAATGCCCATTTAATGTTAAATTTTGGCATGATTGACCAAAATATTGAAGAATCACTAGATTTATATTTCCAACAATGTTCTGCAATGGTAAATTGTCGAGACTTGGCAGTTATGGCAGCTACTCTCGCCAATAAAGGAATTAACCCAATTACAAAAGAACAAGCAGTAGATACTCATTACATTAAAGATATATTAAGTGTCATGTACACTTGCGGAATGTATAACTTTGCCGGTGAATGGGCATATAAAGTGGGAATTCCGGCAAAAAGTGGCGTTTCTGGGGGAATTATCGCCGTTGTTCCTGGACAAATGGGCATTGGTGTCTTTTCACCGCTGCTAGATCCACGGGGTAATAGTGTGCGCGGTGTGAAAGTGTGTGAAGAACTATCACAACGGTTGGGGCTACATCTGTTTGATTGTGTAAAGTGTTAATATATACTGAATTAAGTTCATTACATCATCAAGTGTCATGGCTGAAGAAAAGACCTATTTAGAACTTTCCCAAGGTGATAGCGGCTCTCATAAATTCTATGAAGTTGTTCTTAATGATACTGAATTGACTATCCGTTATGGTCGAATTGGGGACACAGGACAAACCCAAAGCAAAACTTACCCCACTTCAGAAAAAGCACAAGCAGAAGCGCAGAAAAAAATTAAGGAAAAGCTGAAAAAAGGCTATGAACAAGCGGTTATGGGAGTGCGACAAAAACGCTCCATTACCCGTCGTCAAGTCAATAGCACTATTTCAACCGCAAAACAATCGCCAATTATTTGGAAATTTAACGCTAATTCTGCGGCTTTTGGGATTTTTGTAGACGGTGAACGTTGTTGGCTAGGAAACCAAGCTGGACAAGTATTTACACTGAATCATGCAGGTAAAGTTATCAATCAATTTAAACTTTCCGAAGGGGTAAAATGTTTAGTTGCTGATGATATTTGGATTTATGCTGGTTGTGATGATGGCAATGTCTACGACTTGACAGGAAAGTTACCACGAGTTGCTTACCAAATTGATGAAAATGTCGATATTTTCTGGTTAGATATTCATGATGGTTTGCTGGGAGTATCTGACGCTAAAGGTGGTGTCACGACGATTGGGCATGATGATGAATTGCAGTGGACTCGTTTAAGTCAAGGTTCTGCCGGTTGGATGGTTCGCTGTGACCAAGAAGGAATTTATCATGGTCATAGTGCAGGTGTAACCATGTATGATCACAAAGAAGGCAGAATGCTTTGGCATCAAAAAACTGCTGGTTCTGTCTTATTTGGTTGGCAAGAAGCATCTGTAGTTTATGCTGGTACTGGCGATCAAAAGGTTTATTCCTTTAGTAAAAAAGGTGAACCCGGTGCAGTTTATAAATGTGATGCTGCTGTGTACTCCTGTGCTACAGCATTAGATGGTAAATATGTTTTTGCGGGTGATAATAGTTCTTCCATTTACTGTTTTAACCAAACAGGGGAAAGGTTATGGAAGCTAGGAACTGGTTGCGGTTCGGCTTTATCTATGCAATTTTTTGATAACCGCATATATATAGTGACAACTGATGGTTCTTTAGCTTGTATTGATGCCAGTGAAGCGGCTATTACTGCTGCTGAAATAGGGACAATTCCCGAAGCTACTATTATTAAAGCACCAAAAGGAGAGGGGGCTGCACCTTCCACCGTTCTGGAGACTACCACAGATACAAGTGCAGGTGTGATTGTTGAATGTTTCCGTCAGGGGAGTAAGTTAAGAATGCGGGTTGTTTCTCCTAACTATCACTCTGACTGGAAAGTGCAGTTTCCGAGAGATATTCGGGAAGAAGGACAACGTTATTGGGTTCAAGAAGTGCGAGAGTCTGCGAATGGAGGCTTTTACCGTGTCTATGGTGATATTAAAAAGTTAGTGGAATAGATAATGTAGAGACGTTCCATGGAACGTCTCTACAAAGATTCTAAAAAATGCAGATTTCAATTCAGTTTTGTGATTTTACAATTTCTGCAATAATTCCTGAGTTAATTGCATAAAGGCTTTAGAACCGGCTGTATTCGGACTTAGTAAAGAAACTGGCATAAAACTATCAACAGCTTTAGCAACATTCACATCAACTGGTATTTGGGCTTTACAGATTTTATCTACGCCAAAATCTTCAACAACTCGGTGCATTACCTGTTTATAATATCTGCCATTGAGAAGATTTGCGCTGGACATACTAAAGACAATTCCCAACATTTTAATATCTATTTTGGCTTCGTGTTCGTGACTGTCTTTTAATTGGCCAATACGTCTTTCTAAAAGTTGAATTCCGACTACAGACAAAGGTTCTGGTCTAGCTGGGAGAATGTAGAAATCACTACTAGCCAAAGCACTGCGAGTCATGAGATTATAACCGGGAGCGCAATCTAAAAGAATAAAATCATATTCATCTCGCACAGGTTTTAAAATATCTCTAATTAAGACTCTTTCAAAGCGATTCCAGATAGTTTCAAAATCCTGTTCTCCTAATGCCATTGATTGATTATGCAGCATTTCGGAAACCACAAATTCATCATATAAGTCAATATCTCCTGGCAATAAATCTAATCCGGGCAGATTACACACTTGAGGTTGAATGATGTCATGAATAGTCAGTTTTGCCTCTGGTTCAGGGTTGATAATTTGATCTAGCAAATATCTAAATGTCTTTCGTTGTTTGCGACGTTTGGCAAAGTCTACTGGTGACATTAAACTCAGTGTGGCACTAATTTGACTATCTAAATCTAAAACAAGTACCTTTTTGCCGTGATTTTTGGCTAAACAGGTGGCTATATTGACGGTAAGGGTGGTTTTACCGACTCCACCTTTCATGTTTGCGGTTGCAATTACATATCCCATTTTTAATTCCTCTACTGACGCTTTTCCATTGAGGTAGCGTACATATTATCCAATAGATTTTAACTTTGGTTAATTTAGCCTTTTGGGGGATGTGGAAAAGTTTTTTTACTTATGATATTTTGCACCAATGGACAAAAGCCGCAAAATTAATTGCCAACAACAAGCATAAACCTATTGAAACTGGCTAAAGCCCAAAATACTGCGATCATATTCTGCTGGCTTTTATAAGTATATTTACTATATATATCTTACTTGCATAAATGATATGTATTGATTAATTCTAATAATGTTCATACTTGTTACTATGTCATAATTATGCAAGTAAAATATTTTCATAGATGCGTACTACTTGATGAGAGGTAAAAAACATTGCTTTTTAAGCCGGAATTGTGCCGTAATGAAAGTGAAGTTGAGAGCAAACTCATAGTTCAATATTTGCTACCACAGCTAGGGTATACCCCAGATACGTGGCATCAAGAAGTTGCTATGGGTAGCATTCGCTTGGATTTTTTGGCATTTGCAGCACAGTCTATTCCCTTTGTGTTGAATGCTGACTCACCCCTGAGTGTAGTCCTGGAGGCAAAAAGTCCCAAGCAAAATTTAAATCATCACGTTCTCAGACTTAGGCATTATCTAACGAGTTTGAATGTGCGCTATGGTTTATTAACTAATGGTAAAGAAATTAGAATTTATCAAAAGTTACGAGATGATGTTAAGTTGGTTTTTCAATGTGATGGTAATGATGTTGAAACAAAGATAGAGGAAATTGGGGGGTTAATTGGTAGGGAGAGTTTGAAAAATAGGCAGGTTAAGGAAAAGTTATCAGTTCAACTATCGGATTTAGAAACGAAGAAGGAGCATTCTATGAAAACAATTGCAATTTATCATCACAAGGGTGGAGTAGGTAAAACAACAGTTGCTGTGAATTTAGCAGCAGCTTTAAGTAATCAAGGTAAAAAAGTTCTCTTGATTGATATTGATGCTCAAGCCAATACCACCTTTGCTACAGGTTTGATAAAGTTTGAATTTGAAGATGATGATGATTTGAAAGATCGCAATGTTTTTCATTTGCTAATTGCAGGTGAAGAAAAATCATTTTCTATACCTGATATTATTCGTAAATCAAATGGGTTTAATTCAACAGAAATAGATGTTATTCCTTCCCACATTACTTTAATTGAACGTCAACCACGTTTAGCTGTATCTTCTGCAAGCATAACTAGATTAGCTAAAAAATTAGCATTGGTTCAGGATAGTTATGATATTACTATAATTGATACTCCTCCTTCATTAGATTTATATGCTACAGCTTCTTTAACTGCTGCTGATTACCTAATTATTCCTTCAGACTTGAAGCCATTTTCTAACCAAGGTTTGTTAAGTGTGAAAAACTTCATCAAAAGAGAAATTAATGAAAATAGGGAAAATATGGGAAAACCACCTATTCAAATTATGGGTGTTCTGCCATCAAAAATTTCCAGTAATACTCAATATCTCAGGCATTCATTCCCACGCCATAGAGATTTAATCCCAGAACGCTATGAACTACCATTAATGGATAACATGATTACAGAAAGAGCAGCGTTGTCACATTGTATTAACAAAAATTTAATTGTAGGCAATCTAGAAATACCTGATCCTAAATCAATTTTTGATTTTGCTAAATATGAATCATCGGCCAGTGCGTCAGCTTTTGAATTTGAGTCTTTAGCTTTAGAAGTAGTTAGAAAAATGGAGATATAATCATGACTAAATTTTTAATTGTAGAAATTGAAGGTGTAACTTCAAGCGTTCCTCGTTCTAATTTTGAAGACACTGATTTAGATATTTTTGCTGATTTAATATTAGAGTCTGGAGGAATATTAAAACCATTGGTACTCAAAAAAATTGGTTTTGAAAAATATGAAGTAATTGATGGACATTTTGAATATTATGCTGCTGTTAGAGCTAGAGAAAAAAATCCTAATAGGGGAGAAATTGTTAATGCCTTTATTATCCCTGCTGAAAAAGAAGATGCAGTGTTAAATCAAGTTGCATTTCTTCAAAAGGTTGATACTCCTGACAACCAAGTTAAACCACCCAATAAAGAAACTGAAATTGCTAAATTACTTGATCAAAATAAACAAATGAATGCCAAAATAAACCAACTATTTTCGCAATTAGAAGCTGTTAATAAATCGCTCAATCAAATTAGTGTATCTATTGGAAAATTTGCAACCTTCGATAGCCAAAATATAAACATTGATCAGAATGTAGAAACTCTTAATCAAAAAGTTGATCAAATTGCCACATATGTTGAGAAAATTCAGGAGAGTCAAAATCTGTCAATAAATACGAATAGCTTTACAATAGCTGTTAAAGAAAATCTTGACAGTATGACTAAAGATCAACTATTAGAACTTGCAAAACAAAAAAATATCAAGGTAGCAAAGGGAAAGAGAAAAGCTGAAATTATCAACGCTATTAAAAGTCAAGTAACCTGACGATTTCTAAATAACCTTCTCTTTTTTTGCGTCTTTGCCCGAAACATCCCCTCCCGCAATTGACGCAAAATTATATAAAATCAAGTTGTCTTCCTTGCTAAACAAACTAATTGAGACTCTAAAGGTGCTTTAGGATCAATAATTCTTAGCTTCTTTTCCCAACATAATTGTTGAATTAACGCTTCTATCTTAGATTCACTTAATTCAGGAAAACAATAGTTAGTTTTTTGGATAATAACTTGTGTACTTAAACAAATCTGACTCTTAACTAAATAAAAAATATAATTTTGGTATTCTTTCAATAATTGATTACTATTTCTTTGATCATCATCATCATTATTATTAACTAATCCTAACTTTTGCAATAAAACACAACTGTTCAAAATATTAGATTTAGACATCAGATAACGTAAATTTTTTAAATCAATTACCTTACCAGCAATTACTAAATCTCCTTCACAAGCACTTTGAACTAAATTATTATATGTAGCTAAATAGTGAATAGAAGTTAAATCAGGAATAATATGATAGTGAAAAGAATTCATAAAAATCTTACGATAAATTTTATACCCTTCATCATCTTCATTCCCTAGGGATTCTGCGCGAATTAAATACAATTTTAATGACTGATTTTTTTTCAATGTTTTTTGACAAGCTTCCATAATATGAAGAAAACTGGTAAGATGGGGATCTTCCATCCATACTAAACCTAGTATTGCTGATTTATTTATTAATTTATAACTTAAAGAATAGCTAGAATACTTACTTCCAATAAATAACGTATTCATAATTTCATCTACCTGTAATACCATGAGAATTTCTTCTAAACTCTTCATTAATTCTGGAGAGGATAATTGACGCATTTTAGTAATGCTTTGCTGGGTTTTGGCAAATTCCTCATGCCATTTTATTTGGAGATGAGATGCCAGTTTTAAATAGTTGTAATCTTTATTTTCATGACGTTGTGGAAATACAAAATCTCCTTTTTCACCACCTTTAGTTAACCATTTTTTATAGGCTTCTAGTGTATCTCTAGCATAGATAAATAAGTCTCTAGGATTAGTTTTACCTTGAGGGAATTCTCGCTCTAATATTTGACGATTTAAAGGATAAATAGGAGAAGGTATTTGTAAAATTTCTTGATTATGTAATAATTTTAGTCTTGACTCTAGCAGTAATTCAGTTTTAGCTAAACTAATATCTTTTAAAAAAACTGTCTCATCAATATTATGTTTATCAAGTTGAGAAATTTTAGTTTCATTATCTTGCCATGTATGATTATTAATATTAAAAAGCATAAGCAAATTGATATTTTCTTCTCGAATTTTAGTATTGACTGTAAATAATGCCGGAAAATCTAGAGTTCCATTTGGTAATTTACCAATACTTGTTAGCTGATCAAAATAAAGTACAATAGGTTGATGATTCCCAACTATTCTACTTAGATTAACTAAGGTTTCCCTAGCTACAGTTTCTGTTTTAATAGATTTTTCTATCCCTAAAGCTTCCAAGGATTCTTGACTTAAATCATCTCCACGTAAATATTCACAAGCTAAAGGATAAAGTTCGGAATTAGTTAAATCATAAAGTATGCTAAAAAAAGTATCATCATCATAAATTTTAACTCCTTTATATAAATCCTTTAATTTATTAATAAATTTTTTCCTATCACTTCTCAAAAAATCAAATACATCATATTTAATATCTGGTTTTAAATTAGATAACCATTGTAATAACTGGGATTCTTTTTGATTATTTGATATTGCCATCAAAGAATCAACTGTATAGCGTAAAATATGCTGCCATATCACTTCTCGTACCCGAAAAGGAGGAATATACACAAACAATGCTTTATAATGAAAATGTTGATTTAGTCTTGATAATAAATAACTTTTATTAGAACCATCTTCACCATTAATTAACACAGTGGATGTACAATTATTTTTAATAACTTCATTGAATTTTCTGTCAATTTTAATAAATGCCTCTTGATAAATATAATCAACGACAAGTTCTTTTTCATTAATTAAGTTAATTTGATCAAAAGGATTGGGATTTCTTAACACAATTGCAGCAAAACTTGCCATAATATTTGTTCCTAATTTACCGAGTTTTATCTAGGAAAGTGGTTACTTTAACCTTGATTTTCTATTTTATTAACCTATTCTTAAATATAAGAATTAAATTAATAAGAGATAGAAATTAAGTATAAAATACCACAGTATTTACAAATCTGCCTTAATGATTATACTGCATTTACATTCTGGGTCATTCCTCACCAATTATTACGGGTATAGTATAAGATACTATTATTGAATGTAGCAATTATCTATCTAGCAAATTTTTATATTTTTCTGCGTGTTTAAATGCGTTTAAAAAATAATTAGCTTAATACATAAAGATTCATGTATTTGTTCAGAAAAATTTTATACAGATAGTAAATAAATTCCCCCATAGGGCGAGATTTATATGTATCATCTTTGAGAAGACCAGATAAATCAGACTTATGAATATATTAATGCTATCTTCCACATTTCCCTACCCACCCACCAGAGGAGGAACGGAAATCAGGACTTTTTATTTACTCAAGTACCTGCGTCAACGTCATCATATTACCCTAGTAACCCAGCGTGATACCTATGTCACAGATACAGAAATTGCCGAATTACGTAATTATGTTGATGATTTAATAATTTTTCCGCGTCCTCTTCCTAATAGTAACTTCTCAGGAATCCTCCAAAAAATTCAGCGATTTGGTACATTCTTAATCCAAGGAACTTCCCCCAATGTCCTGAACCGCTATTCAGTAGAAATGCAGCAATGGATTGATAAATTTGTCGAATCGGGTAAATGTGATGTGATTACCTGTGAACATAGCGTCAACGAAATTTATATCCGTCCCCACTTCAAAAACCAGGTAAAAACCATAGTAGATGTTCACAGTTCCGTTTATGCAACTTGTCTGAATCAATTAGCAACAGGTACAGCCGAAAACAAACTGCGAGATAGTTTATATTTACCCCTGTTACGTCGCTATGAAAAAGGATATTGTCCTAAATTTTCTGACATTGTTGTCACCACAGAAGAAGATAAACTGCAATTTCAACAATTTAGCAATAAACAAGAAATTCCCGTCATTCCCAATGGTGTAGATTTAGAATTATTCCCCATGCGTAATCATGATCCAGGGGGATACAGACTGATTTTTATTGGCGCAATGGATTATATAGCCAACATAGATGCAGCGAGATTTTTCAGTAAAGAGATATTACCAGAAATTCAAAAAAGATATCCCGAAACTATTTTTGATATCGTTGGTTCTCGTCCAACCCCCGAAGTTTTAGAACTGCAAAATCAACCAGGTGTTAACGTAACTGGTAGAGTCCCTTCCATGGTCGAATATCTGCACAAATCTACAGTTTGTGTCATCCCTATGCGAACAGGATTTGGGATTAAAAATAAAACCCTAGAAGCCATGGCCGCAGGAGTCCCAGTAGTAGGAAGCGACCGTGGTTTAGAAGGACTAGCAGTAGACGGTAAAACAACACCATTACGCGCACTGCGGGCAAATAAACCCACAGAATACGTCACTGCAATTTCCCAACTATTTGAAAACCCAGAACTACGACTTCAACTTTCTGATCATGCTAGACAACTAATAGAAAGTGAATTTACATGGGAAATTGCTGGTCAACATTATGAAAAAGTTTGTTTAGGAAAATAGGATTTCCCTACCTTTTAAACTGGCAAATTATTAACTTATCAGCAATAAAATCATGAATAATTACCTCCACTGTCCACGCACTTGTCTACTCCAACAATCAGTAAATAACGATCAAACTAAAGAACAGGGATTATGTGATTTCTGCTGGGAAGAATATTGTTTTTGTTGGTCAGAATATTGTTTAAACGAATGGTATGAACTACAAATAAAACATGACAAACTAAAAAGTAAACATCATACCAAAGACAAAAACTAAAATAGACTTAATTTCTCTCTCCGTGCCTCTGCGTCTCTGCGTGAGAAAAAAATTATAGGGTAGGCTTCTAGCCTGCCCCAATCAACAATATGCCAAAATCGCATCCCACTCATCTGCCGACAGAGGTATTACCTCCATTTCCATAGCAAAACAATCACAAGCTGAGGCTATCAAAGCATTAATTATTGTTTCTTGATTAATAGTTTCAGGAAATTGAACAGAACGAAAAGACTCCTGATTAAATACCTTAGCAAACAAATCCGCATCTGGATTTAACCGCATAGAACCATGTTGCAGAACTGCCTCACCTCTGCGTAATTGGGCGCTACCAATCAGTTTAGAACCATCTGCTAAAACTAAATCTGCACCTGTGGCCGTCCCAAAACAATTAGGATTATGAATATAACCGCGTCCAGCTTGGCCATAGTACAACTCGACACCGAGCGATCGCCATCCTTGAATCAAAAACTCACAAATCTTTGCATACACAGCCAGACGATTTCCCCTCAGTCCAGACGTGACCACAGAGTAAGTTAAATCACCTTGATGTAAAACCGCCCTCCCACCAGTAGGACGGCGTACCAAAGTCAATTTTTCACCTTCCCAAGTTAAATTTTCCCAAAATTCGGGATATTGACGTTGATGATAACCCAGGGAAATTGCGGATGGCGACCAAGTATAAAAACGTAAAGTTGGTGGATGTTTTCCCGACTCATGCTGTGCTAATAACCAGCGGTCTATAGCCATCTGGACATGACCAGAAGCTGTTAAAGTTGGAATAAGTCGCCACACCTGCCCATCCCCCAAGCTAAAATTATTGAAACT
Organism: Anabaena sp. UHCC 0187; assembly: GCF_009712035.1. Classification (GTDB taxonomy): domain Bacteria; phylum Cyanobacteriota; class Cyanobacteriia; order Cyanobacteriales; family Nostocaceae; genus Dolichospermum. Next base: position 465,664 of record NZ_VILB01000014.1, read on the forward strand.
TAAACTGCCGCAAACTCAGATTGCAGATATTCATCATTATCATCAGCGATAGTTGCGACGATAGTAATAATGCGGGAAACTTCCCCCGGAGATAATTCTGCTAGAGTGCGTGTAGAAATCACCACCACTTGATTGTCAATAATGCCAAAACGGGCTTCAAAGGTACTCACACAGTTTAACTCTAATAGATATCGAGTTAATCTAGCTTCATTTTGAACAGGTAACTTCAGTACCGCAGCCCAGACAGTGATTGTATCTTCATCAGTAGTTCCCGTCAACTGCACAAATACTTCCACACTGCCATATTGAAATTTCCACAGATATCCACCCTCAGCACCATGACTAACCATGGCACTTTGATCTTGTGCTAGGGTATCAATCACATTTTCAATGACTTCCACATGGTTTGGGGCTGTGGTTTCTTGCACAAGTTCTTCCAGCAAGTCATCTGGGGATTGGGTTTCTAGGTAGCTTGCCATACAAATTTTTTTCTAATAATATAGTCACTGCTTTAATCTACTATCATGCTACCAAAAATGCCAGAATCTACTTTGCCTGTTGTCCAAAGTTGAGATGTGAGAATTTGAGAAAGTATTGACGAAGATCACAGCCATGTTGATTCCCATGACATAGCCTAAAGTTATTAGCCCATATATCAAATTTTGTCAAATTCACAATTATTTTTTCCCGGTTTCCAGCAGTTACGTCCAGAACCATTAGATGTAAGTTATATTTATCCTTACTGAGTGTCAACATCAGCTAAAGATTTTAAAATTTACTGTCTACCGTGTCTCATTCATGAAACATAAACAAAAGCATCTTTCGTTGACTGTACATCCGAAAATGCCTTTTGTCGGTTACATAAACTACCAAATTACTGGTTTAGTTAGATCAAGATGTAAAAATGACTGAAGAGGAACAATTTACTGATTTACGGCATCAAGAGATACGGAACTATGAGTTAAATATCGCATTGCTTAGGGTACAGCGATTGATCAAAACTCAAGTTGACAAATTGGGGTGATATCTGCTAAAAGGTTCTAGAATCTCAAATCTCACCGAAAAAAACCCAAAAATTTTCTGAGATTTTTCCGGATTAGCAAAAAAATCTGCGATTATTGTTACACTGAATTTAATAAGCACTATGAATATCAAACTTGATCACAGCACCCCATGTCATTTAACTTCTTTCTTTGCCCTACTCATGAAAGAAGGTCTTTCCCCCAATCAAATCGTCCTAGGCATTGTTCAATTAGCCACCCAAACTCATGAGTTAGATGGCATGATGGCATCAGCAGATTGTTTACGTTTACTATTGGTACTAATGCCAGCAGAAACCTGTGCTAAAGGCGTTTCCGAATATATCTCATCTTTAGCCGCAGAAGGCATTACCACCTTAATGTTATTAGATGCTCTCAGCCTAGCTTGCTACGTTTGTGGACAATCAGATGAAGCTAATCTAGTTCACTTGACTTACAAGAGACTACAAGCCGATGCTATTATCTCCCAAATGCTTCGTGATTAAGAACTAAATTATTAACTTTTCATACTTTTTTCACAATCAAACGATTTCCAAGTTAATTTGTACTCGTACATTTCAACATTGTGCGGAATATATCCGTTTGTTCATTAGGCAATCGGTCAAATACTATATATTTTGTTTGCGATTCTTAGCCAGCGGCTGTTACTTGAATGTCGCAATATTTTCCTGAGTTTGACAGCAGCACATCTATTGCTTGTCCTTGGGTTTAGAAGTCTCTAGTGCTGGAGTAATCCAGACATCAACAACTTCTCAACTTGCTCATTCACCCTGTTGATATTCCATTAAAGCTGTAAACTAAAATAGTTGTCTGCCAAATTGCCAAAACACTAGATCATTACCGGAACATTTCTGGAATTCTATATTGTGCCAATGAAGCGAGCATTTGGTTTCCAGGAGTTAGAAGTCGGAATAATCTAGAACCTGAAAAAGCATTTAAGGCAAAATAATGTAGAGACGTTTCATGGAACGTCTCTACAACCGTGTTTTATGAAATATTTGCTATAGGGAAATTTTTGACATTAAAAAGCGCCTGGGAGTGTTGCCGTGTTTCCACCCCAGACGCTTTTTAAACTTGCTCCTCACACACAAATATAATTTATCACTCTTTTAATTAAATGGCAAGTACCTGAGACAACAATTTTGGAAATTGTTTGAAAGAGGGAACAGGGCGCAGAGGGCAGGGGGCAGGGCGCAGGGGGAAACAATTTTCCCAATTGACCAATCACCAATTACCAATTACCAATTACCAATCAGCAATCACCAATCACCAATTACCTAATGTAAAAAGTGCCTAACACCAGTGACAACCATGAGTAAACCGAGTTCATTAGCGGCTTTGACAGAGTCTTTATCTTTGAGACTTCCCCCTGGTTGGACAATGGCAGTAATTCCGGCGGCTGCGGCTGCTCTGACGGTATCATCGAAGGGGAAGAAGCCGTCACTAGCGAGAAATGCTCCTTGGGCTTTTTCTCCAGCTTGTTCGAGAGCGATTTTTGTCGAACCGACGCGGTTCATTTGTCCCGCACCGACACCCAAGGTTGTGCGATCGCTCGCTATGACGATAGCATTGGATTTAACGTGTTTGCAAACTTTCCAAGCAAACAGCAACTCAGCTAACTCGCTGGGAGTGGGTTGACGTTCGGTGACAACTTGCCATTGACTAGGATCAGCAATGATATCATCAGCAGATTGGACTAAAAACCCACCAGCGATGGCTTTCACAGTGTCTTTTGGTCCAGTCAGCAAATCTGGTAAAATCAAAACTCGGACATTGCCCTTTTTCGTTAGAATTTCTTGAGCTGCTTCGTCACAACCAGGGGCAACCACGCACTCTAAAAATGTCTTTGTTAATTCCGTCGCTGTGGCTGCATCAATAGGACGGTTTAAAGCCACAATTCCCCCAAAAGCTGAGGTGGAATCAGCCTTAAAGGCTTTTTGATAAGCGTCGAAAATGTTGGCTGCTTCCGCAGTTCCACAGGGATTAGTATGTTTGATAATTGTCGCTGCGGGACTATCTGTAAATTCAGCAATTATCCGCCGTGCAGCTTCCAAATCTACCAAATTATTGTAGCTGAGTTCCTTACCTTGGAGTTTGGTAGCCGCAGCCCAACCAGTGGCTTCACTTCCCGTTTGATACCAGGCTGCGGGTTGGTGGGGATTTTCCCCATAACGCAAAGATTGGAGTTGTGTACCAGAAATAGCAAATTCTTCGGTTTGTGTGCCAGCTAAATAGGCAGCAATGGCATTATCATAACTAGCAGTGTGCAAAAATCCCTTTAAAGCAGATTTTTGGCGAAAATCTAAAGACGCTGACCCATTTTGGCGCAATTCTTGTAAATACTCAGCATATTGGGCAGGATCACATAATACCGTCAAATGGGCATAGTTTTTGGACGAAGCCCTTAACATTGCGGGGCCACCAATATCAATTTGTTCCACCGCGTCAGCTAGGGTAACTCCTGGTTTAGCAATAGTTTCCGCAAAAGGATAAAGATTCACAACTACCAAATCAATGGCTCGAATTTGGTTATCTGCCAAATCCGTTATATCTTGTTCCACATCTCGCCGTGCTAAAATACCACCATGAATGCGGGGATGAAGAGTTTTCACCCGACCGCCTAAAATTTCCGGTGAACCTGTATAATCAGAAACCTTGGTAACTGGTATGCCAGCATCTTTCAGGGTTTTGGCTGTTCCCCCACTGCTGATGATATCAAAGCCAAATTCCTCAACCAAACTCCGGGCTAAATCAATTACACCAGTTTTATTAGATACACTCAGCAGGGCTAAACGCGCCATAATTCCCCAGATTCCTTTGAACTAAATTGTTTTCTGTGAAGAACATTCTACCGAAAGGGTGGATAGAATGATAATTAGCTGCGGGAGTATTGGCAAAATAAGACATTGTGGAATTGAAGTAGAACGAAGATATGGCTACGCCACACAAGCTATCAAAATCTCAAACTTTGCACCTTTGCTCCTGTGCCTGTGGTGATCGTGTACCTCACTTCTTGTGTTAATGTTTAACTTCGGAGGTTGAAAGAATTCCCTAAACTTTCCGTAGAAATGTAAGGAATATCTGTCATGAAAGAATACATGAGTGCTTTAGAAGGGTTAGTTGAGCAATTAACACTAGCTGCAATTTTAGAGATGTTGGAGCGAATATGTCATAAAAAAGCGGAAAATTTGAGAACTCACTGGAATGATGAAGAAACCGCAAAGCTATGGGATAAAGCAGCTAGACAGATTGAAAATATCAATGTTGATATTTAAATGTTACAAAAATAAATTACTTCTCGTTTATGGTTATTTTCATTAATTGAAAATAACCTATTTTTAATTTTGCAGATAACTTACTTACCCCAAAAAACCAGCTAATAATAGTGGTAATAGTATCAGAGCCGACCCAATTAGAACCAGGGTGGCCGGATCAATTTTAATGTGGTTTCTTTGTGGATCACGCATTTGACAGAGTTACAAAAAATAATTATTTCATTATCTGATATTAGCAACCGATTGACAATGATCTATGCGAATAAATATTTTGTGATAACAACCTACTGCTTGTCCAAACCAAAGCCTATCTAAACTACCTACACAAGATTTTCCTAAAGATGTTCCCACGGGTTTAGGAAAATGTCCTTTTGGAGTATCTATGGATAATTGTAAATTAGATTCTGTATTTTTTATGCCTTCTTGTTTCCACCCTATTCTTTGTTGAAATTTCTGCTCTACTTCATAATCAAAATTAATTTTTCCATTATTTAATTGTTGCCAAATTTCAGTTTGGACAATAAAACCAAATCTATTTTGACTAGCATTCAACCATAATTTATCTATCTTCTGCAAAGCATCACAAGGAAAAGTTTCTATGGCTCTTGTACTTAACCATTTCTTCTTTTCCCTGTGAGTAATTTTCAACATCAGCGATTGTGTTTCCTCCCCAGCATCTTCCCAGTTTTTAACTTGTAAAGTTTTGCTTAATTGATGATAGTTTTCTTGACGATGTTGAGGATGCCAATAAATCCAATCTTGAATTTGATATGATGATAAAAATGATAAAAATGGAATTAAGCAGATTATTAGTAAAATAAAATACTTGCTCACAGAAGCAAGGATCTTATGGATTTTTTTTCGATAACGTTGATGATTAGTTGATACATAAATAAACTGTGAAATTTTTTTCATATCCTCATCTATAAAAAAGTACATAAGGATGAATGGTAAAAACAAAAATCCCAAGGTGGTGATAAGATTACCAATAGGATTATTGATAATTTCTGGAGTCAGAAAAATCAGAGGTATTGTAAAATAAATTAACATCCATATTAAAAAAATCTTTCCAGTGAGGATAAGAAATTTAGACAAAAATTTGCTAATTGTAAAATCATCTATCATACTCTATATTTTATGCTTTTCCTACATCCACTTTCAGACTTTATCAACTCCAATTCTATTATTTTAGCTTTAGAACCAAACTATTACTACGAAGGAAAATGTCCCGAAACTGGTGAAATTCTCAGATTACCCCGCACCCGTTTAGCCGAAGCTATAGCTAATAGTCTAATGCAACAACTTGAGAAAAATCACCTGTATTCCCATGAGGGAAAAATGTATGGTATTTTGTTAGTTGAATTACCCAATGGTGAACAACGAGTTATTAAAGCATTTTCTGGTTTATTAAATAGTAATAGTATGGTGGAAGGTTGGGTTCCTCCGATTCCTGGCAGACAGGAAGTAGCTTTATTGGAAAGCCAGATTCTAACGAAGTTAGAAGCAATTAAACAGGAAATAATTACCCTGGGGCAACTACCAGAAAGACAAGAATATCAAACCCTGTCCGCTGAATATACCCAAAAGTTACAACATATCATTTTACACCATGATCATAGTAAACTGCAACGACAGGAACAACGGCAAGAATTTTATCAAACTCTCACAGACGAATCTTTAAAAATTGCCTTGGCAAAACTGGAAGCAGAAAGCCGTCAACAGGGAATTGACCGCCGAAATATTAAACGTTGCCAAAATGAAAGTTTACAGCCATTACAGCAAATCATCACCGCCGCAGATAAGAAAATTACGGAACTAAAACAACAGCGGAAACAATTGTCTCGGCAATTACAAACAGAAATGCACGCTGCTTATAGCTTAACTAATTTTTATGGGAAATCTTTATCTTTACAGCAATTATTACCAGCAGGAACACCAACTGGCACAGGAGAATGTTGCGCTCCTAAATTATTACATTACGCAGCAAGTCATCAACTAAAACCTTTAGCAATGGCTGAATTCTGGTGGGGTAATTCCTCTGGAGAAAATAAAATACAGGGAGAATTTTATGGTGCTTGTCTAGAAAGATGTCAGCCATTAATGGGATTTTTACTATCAGGATTAAAACCACATAATCTGGAGATAATTTATGAGGATGAATGGCTAATTGCTGTGAATAAATCATCAGGATTATTGTCTGTACCTGGCCGTTATTTTCATAATCAAGATAGTGTAATTAGTCGTTTACGTCATCTATATAATCAAGAATTAATAGCTGTACATCGTTTAGATCAAGATACTTCAGGGATTTTATTAATAGCTAAAGATTCAGTTACCTCTGCTCAATTAAGTCAACAATTCCAACAAAGACAAGTTCATAAAGTTTATGAAGCTGTGCTTGCAGGTTCTCTGGATATTCAAGAAGGTGAAGTTAATTTACCTTTGTGGGGAAACCCTGACAATCGCCCTTATCAACAAGTAGATTTTGAGAGGGGTAAACCTAGTTTAACTTACTTCCGCGTCTTGGACAGGCAAGGAAAGTATACACGAGTAGAATTTATACCTCTTACCGGACGCACTCATCAATTACGGGTTCATGCTGCCGATACCAGAGGATTAGGAATGACGATTTTAGGAGATAAACTCTATGGTGATCATGCTGATACCAATAGATTATATCTGCACGGGAGGGAGTTGAGTTTTCAGCATCCCCATGTAGAAAAAATTTTACATTTACAGGTAAAAACACCGTTTTAACTAGGACATCTAATTTGTAAAGATATATTGACAAACATTGGAGGATGAACTTATTATTTAATATAACAAGCGTTCGATATAAAACCGATAACGAGCCATGCTATGCCGAAAATTGTTGATCATGAACAATACCGCAAAGAATTACTCGGTAAATGTTTCGATTTATTTGCTGCAAAAGGCTATGCGTCCATTACTATGCGGCAAATTGCTGCGGGTTTAAAGGTATCCACTGGGACGCTGTATCATTACTTTCCCAACAAACAAGCTTTGTTTGAGCAATTTGTCGAAGAAATTAGTCAGCAGGATGTAATTACAGCTTTAACAGAATTTGGAGGCAAAAATAACTTATCGGAATTAATGACAGCTTTGGGAGAATACCTCGTCAAAAATGAGGATTATTTAATTAAATGGACTTATGTTTGGGTGGATTTTTGTCAACATCAAGATTCAAAAATAATGCTGAATAATAGCATTGTTTTTAAACGTGCTAATCAACGATGTCAGCAAGTAGCCTGTGATTTATTAGGTGTTAAAGATGTGGTATTAGCATCATTCGTTTTAAGTTTTATCAATGGTGTCGTGTTGGAAAAATTATGGGGAAATAACAACATTAATTTTCCTGAACAATGCCAGCTTTTGGGTGAAATGGTGACAGCATATTTACAGTCAAAAAGCCAAGGTTGAAATTAATAATTAATCACAAACAAATGCAAATAAATTTATTTTTTTATTTGGAGAAATTAGATGAATTATAAACTGTTGTTTAAACCCGCAAATCAAGGGTTAATTGCTTCAATAATTGGGGCTACTGCGATTACAGTAGGAATTGCCATGTATGGAATTTCTAATTTTGGGCAAATGGGTAAAACTTCTGTAAAAGAATCAGAACCAATTGTCCCTATTCCCAAAATAGTTACTGCTTTAGGACGAATAGAACCAGAAACAGAAGTAATTAAGTTATCTGCACCTTTAGCATTAGATGGCGATCGCATTGCTGAAGTATTAGTTAAAGAAGGTGATAAAGTCAATGCAGGACGGGTAATTGCTATTTTACAATCCCGTGATTTGTTAAAAAATTCTGTCATTCAAGCCCAGAAACAAGTAAGAGTTGCCCAAGCTAAATTACAACAAATTAAAGCTGGAGCTAAATTAGGAGAAATTCAAGAACAAGCAGCAATTGTTGGTAGAATTAAAGCCCAATATACAGGAGATCAACAAGCCCAAGCGGAAAATATTGCCCGGATATCAGCCCAATGGGAAGGTGATAGAATTGCCCAAACAGCAACTATTAATAAATTAACCGCAGAACTCAAAAATGCAGAATCGGAATATCAACGTTATGAAAAATTATTTTCTGAAGGGGCAATTTCTAATTCTGTAATTGATAGTAAACGTTTAAATGTAGAAACTGCCAAACAAACATTAAGTGAATCCCAAGCTATTCTCAACCGGATTAATACTACAGCCAATAAACAATTAGCAGAAGCTAGAATTGCCCTCAATCGCATTAATACTACTAGCAATCAACAAATTAGTGAAGCCCAAGCTAAACTTAATAGTATTGCCGAAGTTCGTCCTGTGGATATGAATTTAGCACAAACAGAAGTTGAAAGTGCGATCGCTAATCTCAAACGGGCAGAAACTGAACTAGAAGCAGCTTATATTCGCGTCCCCATGAGCGGACAAATTCTCAAAATTCATACCCACGTCGGCGAAAAAATTGATAAAGAAGGTATTGCTGACTTTGCTCAAACTAACAAAATGATGGCAGTAGCAGAAGTTTATCAAACCGATATTAGCAAAATAAAATTAGGACAAAAAGCCATAATTACCAGTCAAGGATTTACCGGAGAATTACAAGGTATGGTTGTACAAATTGGCTTACAAGTCAAGCGCCAAAATGTTTTTAGTGATCAACCAGGAGAAAATTTAGACAGTCGCATTGTCGAAGTAAAAATTCGCCTGACTCCTGAAGATAGTAAAAAAGTTTCTGGCTTAACTAATTTACAAGTACAAACAGCAATTCAATTGTAATTACTTTCCCATAGAGGTGCAGAAAATAAAACTAATGATTAATAAAATATTTCGGAAAACGCCCCTAGCTTGGCGGCAGTTAATGAAAGAAAAAACGCGGCTAGTGATTGCAGTATCGGGAATTGCTTTTGCTGATATCCTAATATTTATTCAGATGGGTTTTGAAAGTGCATTATTTGATTCTGCTATTCAACCTCATCGGAATTTACAAGCAGATTTGGTATTAATTAATCCTCAATTTCAAACCCTATTTTCAGTCAAAAGCTTTTCTAGAGAAAGACTTTATCAAGCATTAAGTTATAACGGTGTAAAATCAGTTAATTCTATTTACATTAGTACGGGACAATGGCGCAATCCTCAAACAAAAATGGATCGATCTATTTTAGTTTGGGGTGTAGATCCATCTGCACCTGGGTTAAAATTTCCTGAAGTTCAAGCTAAGAAAAATGATCTGAAACAATTGAATCAAGTTGTATTTGATGAAGCCAGTCGTCCAGAATATGGAGAAATTGGCAAAGATTTTCGCGCAAATGGGAAATTCAACGCTGAATTAAGCGGCAAAAATGTCAGTGTTAAGGGTTTATTTCAAAATGGTGCTTCCTTTGCTGCGGATGGGAATGTAGTCGTTAGTGATTCTACTTTTTTGCAATTATTTCCTACTCGTAAAGCTGATCAAATTGAAGTTGGGTTAATTACTCTTCTACCCGGTGCTGATATTGAAAAAGTTAGAAAACAACTGCAAATAGGATTAAATCCAGATCCTAAAAATCCCTTTGTTGAAGTTGGTACTCCCGAAACATTTGCCCAAAAAGAAAGAACTTATTGGGCTAATGGTACAGGAATTGGTTTTATTTTTAGTTTGGGTGTGATAGTCGGTTTCATAGTTGGTATTGTCATTGTTTATCAAGTTCTTTATTCTGATGTTTCTGATCATTTACCAGAATATGCCACTCTCAAAGCAATGGGTTATACCGATAATTATCTATTACGAGTTTTATTACAAGAAGCATTGTTATTAGCAGCTTTGGGTTATTTACCTGCATTTTTTCTATCTTTTGGATTATATCAATTAACTTTTGCGGCAACTCTTTTACCCATAGGTATGAAGGTAGATCGGGCAATTAATGTTTTTATCTTAACGGTAATTATGTGTACTATTTCTGGAGCAATTGCTATGCAAAAACTCCGTTCTGCTGATCCTGCCGATATTTTTTAACCTTCTTCTGTTTCATGCAAAGGCACAAAAAACTATGTCATTAGACTTTACAACTATTGCTGTTTCCGCTAATTCTGTTTTAGAACCAATTATTTCTGTTGCTAATCTCAATCATTATTTCGGTAAAGGGGCGCTGCAAAAACAAGTATTATTTGATATTAATTTAGAGATTAATGCAGGAGAGATTGTCATTATGACTGGTCCCTCTGGTTCGGGCAAAACTACCCTATTATCATTAATGGGGGGTTTACGTTCTGCCCAAAATGGCAGTTTGCAAGTATTAGGACAGGAAGTATCTGGCGCAAATAAAGGACAATTAACTAAATTGCGTCGTCAAATTGGTTATATTTTTCAAGCCCATAATTTAATGAGTTTTCTCACAGCCAAAGAAAATGTGCGGATGTCTTTGGAACTGCATGAAAATTACCTCAAAGGCGATATTAATGCCAAATCTATAGCAATGTTAGAACACGTCGGGTTAGGAGAACATATTAATTCCTATCCAGAGAATTTATCAGGAGGACAAAAACAACGGGTAGCAATTGCCCGCGCTTTAGTTAGTCATCCAAAAATAGTATTAGCAGATGAACCCACGGCTTCATTAGATAAACAATCTGGACGTGATGTGGTGGAATTAATGCAAATGTTGGCAAAAGAACAAAACTGTACTATCTTGCTAGTCACCCATGATAACCGCATTCTGGATATAGCTGATCGGATTGTTTACATGGAAGATGGACAATTGAAAAGTGATGGAGTAGATATTGGAGTCAAAGTAAATTAATCCTCACTATCATATTGCAATTTCTCAATTTTCCCTTGATTGTTTTTGAGATTTTCGTATTCTTCTATCTCTTCAGTAAACTCCTCAATTTGGCTTTGTAGAGATTCTAAATAAGCTTCATAGCATATTTGTTTATTTTCATCTTCTGGCACTAGTTTACTTTTAAGTTGAGCTATTGCTAACTCAAATTTCTTCATTTCTGCCTTAGTAATACTGTACTGCCATTCATTGAAAATCATAATGTTTAACCTATAACTCATTTATTCAAGAATGACATTACCTAACCATTAAAATTAATTAAGTAATGCCAATTTATTCCTGATAATAGAACAACAAAATTGTTGTGTTAAGTAGAACGGCTTGAATAATTCAAAGTTTGTAGTGAGGAATTTATTCCTCATTTGAGGGCTGAAGCCCTCACTACGAAATCATCTCCAAATTTTTTACATTACTTAATCTACTTTGATTTATTTTCGTCTACTTACTTAATATATAATCTAACAATAAATCCAAAATTAATCTCTACCAAAAAACTCGCAGCCATTAACCCAGCAATACAGATGAGATTGTAAAATAACGCACTCCAACCCCAGACATTCCCTACCGATACTTGTTTATTAGCAACAATCTGTTAATCTAGCTGTGTGCAAGATTAATAAAATAGTCAATGGAAATTAGTAATTTATTTAAAGCCGGTGGCGTAGTCATGTGGCCACTGATGTTTTTTTCCGTCTTAGCAGTGTCCCTAATTATCGAACGAATTATCTTTTGGGCAAAAATCAGTAATCGTCAAAACCGCATTATCCAAAGTGTCCTCAAACTCTATCGTCAAGGTGATGTAGTTAGCACCTTAACAGCACTTCATAACAACACTGATTTACCCATGGCGCGGATTTTTTTAGCAGCTTTGGAATTAGAAGAACCCAACCCAGAAGAATTCCGTTTAGCTTTAGAAAGTGAAGCCCAGGCGGAAATTCCTTTATTAAAAAGGTTTCAGAACATTTTTGATACAATTATTGGTTTAGCCCCCTTATTAGGGCTGCTAGGTACAGTATTGGGGTTAATTGCCTCCTTTGCATCATTAAATATTGGCGATGTCGGTGGCACAAAAACCGCTGGTGTCACATCTGGGATTAGTGAAGCCTTAGTATCCACAGCAACAGGATTAGTTGTCGCTATTATTACGCTGCTTTTTGCCAATAGCTTTCGCGGAATGTATTTGCGGCAAATTGCTTGGATTCAAGAATATGGCGGCCAGTTAGAATTAGTTTATCGTCGTCGTTATGAAAGAGGGGATAAATCCTATGCGTCTACCAGATGAACCTGATTTACCAGCCCAGATTAATATTGTGCCGATGATTGATGTCATCTTTGCCATTTTGACATTTTTCATCATGTCCACCTTATTTTTAAATCGTTCCGAAGGATTGCCAGTTAACTTACCCAAAGCCGGCACAGCAAAAGCCCAATCATCAGCCGCACCAATTACTGTGACAGTAGACTCTGTAGGCAAACTCAGCTTAAACCGCCAACCAGTCACCCTCGATACTTTACCGACAGAGGTACAGCAATTAATGGGAAAAAATACTGAGGTAGTAGTGATTATTAACGCCGATCAAAGTGCGGCTCATGGGCAAGTAGTGATGGTTATGGATCGGGTGCGTCAGGTAAAAGGAGCAAAATTAGCGATAGCTACTCAAAAACCTTAACTGCCTAGTTGTTGGTTGTCAGTCGTGTTCTGCTTGCGTACATGAATCAAATATGATGGCTATAGTATTCTAAAATTAGAGTTAGTTGTTTTCACACCACATTTTTAGGAGATAATCTATGACTATTTGGGTAAATGAGCAAATTGATCCTTCTGGGATGATTCACGCCTGTATTGCCTGTTGTGATGAGTCTCAGGCGAAAGATTGTCATGAATCATACAAGAATAATTTGACCGAAACACAAAAAGCAGACGGCTGGATTGCACAATTAAGAACAGTTCAGTCTTGGGATGATGTCCCAGTTAATGCCTTAAAACTCAGTTAATCAGTTGTTAGTTGTCTAATTACCAATTACCATAAACTTTAAGATTAATTATGACAATCTACTTTTATAGTACCCGTGAGGAATATGGCTGTTTCTCTAACTTCTCATCTCATGGATTTGTTTTAGATGAATTATATTGGTCTACTAGCGAACATTACTTTCAAGCCCAAAAATTTCTTGGTACACCTCATTTAGAAAAACTGCGCTTAGTCAAAACACCAAAAGAAGCTGCCAAAATGGGCAGACAAAGAACACTTCCTTTACGTCCAGATTGGGAAGAAGTGAAAGATAATATTATGAGAAATGCGGTATTATGCAAATTTTCTACCCATGCAGATATTAAAGAAATTCTCCTATCTACAGACAAGGAAGAATTAGTAGAAAATTCACCTATTGATTACTATTGGGGTTGTGGTGCAGATGGTAGTGGTAAAAATATGCTAGGTATAATTTTGATGGCAGTACGGGAACAGCTAAAATCAATTTAAATCCTCTTAAATCAAAAGATATTCATGGCAATGCCAATATTTTATACAAGAGCTTGTCGGTATATAAATTTTCCTTAACCAAATAGTATTCCTACCCGTCTTTCTCCCTATTCCCTATTCATACAAGTAATTATGGCTACGTCACACCAAGTTATCAAAAATTAAACCGGATTCATGTATATACTGATGAATATTATAAATAATTGAAAAAATAATTACATATATAGAGGTATAACTTCTAATTGTGGGAATGCTAAAATATAGAGATTAGAAAAGAGGAATAAGTAAATGTTACAATATCCGAGGAGTAATATCTCAGAAGAAAATATTTACATAGAAATACCGTCAGCATATTTACCAATAGTAAATAATGATACTATAAAATATGAATTTAGTTCAGATGCAGTCACAGAAGCATCATCCCTAGAAGATATCCAAACACAACTATCAGCAGCATCTCAATTTATACATCAAGGCATTAGAGAACAAAAATCTGGTGAATTTCATCTAGCCATGAAGTCGTTGAAAAATGCACTCAGGCTATTAGAATCAATTAAAAATATAGAAAAACAATCCCAGGTACTAGCTTTTTTAGGGTTAGTAGCCTACAGTATGGCAGACTATGAAAACACTATCTACTATTGTCAGAAGTGTTTATTATTAATTAAAGAATATCCCGATCAGAAGATAGAAATGCAAGCTCTTTCCTGCTTGGGTAATGCTTACCGACATCTAAATGAATACGAAAAAGCTATTGATTGTCTGAATAAAGATTTACAAATTACCCAATATTTACAAGATCAGCGCAGTCAAGTAGCCGCACTGAATAATTTAGGATTAGTGTATAGAGCTTGTGGTAATTTTAAACAAGCAATTCAGTATTATTTACAAAGCCTGACAATTTTACAAGCACTCCAAGACAAGTGGGGAGAAGAAAAAGTCCTGAAAAATTTAGGTAATGCTTACTACGCACTAGAAAATTACCCACAAGCGATCGCTTTTTATGAAAAGTTTGTTATTTTAGCACGTTCCCTGAATAATCATCGTGCTGCTTCCCAGGTACTGAAAAATCTTGGTAATGCTTGCTATACTTTAGGAGATTATTTCAAAGCCATTCAGTATTATCAAGAAAGATTGCAACTAGCTAGAGAAATTAAAGACAAGCAAAGTGAAGAACAGTCATTAAATACATTAGCCGTAGCCTATGAAGCCATAGGTGAATATACTGAAGCAATTTTGTACTATGAACAACAATTAATCCTAGCTCAATCAATTCAAGATACTCGCAGTATTGAAAAAGCCTGTGCAAGCTTGAGAGCTACTTGCTACGCTTTGGGTGATTATGCCAAAGCTATGCAATACGAGCAAAACCCTTAGCAAGAGGGAATAAAACCTATTGATTGGGTTAAAAGCTATTTCATAGCGCACCGTGGCGTATACCTGCGGTAGCTATGCTAGAGCCATGTTTTACAATAACTGGATGTTTTCATCCCACTAATAACCGCGATAAGTCCATTAATTGATAGGATGAGATTCACACAACTAACAATCTTCCTCCTCAATATACTGGAGTTGCCAGTTACCATCACAAATTCCATGCAGCACGAAACTCAACTTAGTCTCTTTGATAACTCTAGCTTGAACCAACGAGAGCTAATTCCTAGCAGTAGCAAAATTCCCATTGCTCCCGGAACTTATGAGAATATAGGAGAATTAGAAAAACACTGTAATAACTGTCACCGTTGTGCATTAGAGCAAAACCGGACTCATGCAGTAGTTGGACGTGGTAATCTCCAAGCCGAAATTATGATTATTGGGGAAGCACCGGGAAAAAACGAAGACGAAACAGGTTTACCATTTGTAGGTAGATCAGGACAATTACTAGAAAATATCTTAGCATCAGTAAATTTAAGTACAGAAACAGATATATATATTGCGAATATTTGTAAGTGTAGACCACCGGAGAACCGTGTACCTACCAATGAAGAAGCAGCGGCTTGTAAACCATATTTATTCGAGCAAATTCGCCTAGTTGACCCAAAAATTATCTTATTAACAGGTGCAACCTCCGTCAAAGGTGTAATTGGCGATAAACGGCCGATTACGAAAATTCGTGGTCAATGGCTAGAGTGGGAAGGACGTTTATGTATGCCTATTTTCCATCCCTCCTATTTATTGCGTAACCCTTCACGGGAACAAGGAAAGCCGAAGTGGTTAATGTGGCAAGATATACAGGTAGTGCGTGCCAAGTTTGATGAACTCAAGAACCAAGGCAAAAACTAAAGCATTGCAGAATCAATTACCAATTATCAATGCTGCTGTAACTTGGTAAAGTTAAAAAATCACAAAATATCAAGTCATCAGATTTTTACCGCTAAAACATGGGCAGTCCAAGAAAAATGAACTGGGAACTCGATTTTTACTCCCGTCCGATTTTGGACGAAAATCAAAAAAAAGTGTGGGAAATGTTGGTGTGCGAAAGTCCCGAAGATATCCGCACCCAGACAGATTCTCTGTTTCGCTATGCTAAATATTGCCCCAGTACCCAGGTAAATTCGGGTTGGTTGCGAACAGCAATCCAGGAAGCGATAGAAGAAGCCGGTGCAGCACCTACCAAAATCCGCTTTTTCCGTCGGCAAATGAACAACATGATTACAAAATCCTGTGAGGATGTGGGGATACCCGCTGTACCAAGTCGGCGGACTTTGCTTCTCAATCAGTGGATACAGCAACGCATGAAGGAAGTCTATCCCCAAGAACCGGGATATCAAGGATTGACCAATCCCTCCGTGCGTTTAGATAGACCTTTACCCCAGCGTTTACCAGATGCTTTGGAAGGAAAACAATGGGCTTTTGTTACCTTAGAGGCTAGTGATTTTGCGGATATGCCCGATTGGGAAATTGGCTTTGGTGAAGCTTTCCCCCTGGAATTGGCGCAATTGTCCCCAGAAACTCGGATTCCAGGAATTTTGATTTTCTCTCCCAGGGCTTTACCGATAGCGGGTTGGATGTCTGGTTTAGAAATGGCTTATTTGCACTTTGACACCAAGCAAGGAAACCGCTTGATTTTAGAAACTGGGGCAACGGAAAGTTGGGTTGTGGCTAATATCCGCACTCCCGAACTTCTCGCAGAGGCCCAAGGTTTTGCGGTAGCCAAGGAACAAGCCAATGGAGTACATTTTATTGGTGTCCAGTCCGATGCCCAATCCCAAGCTTTTGCAGGATTTTGGCTGTTGCAGGAAATCAATTTGCCATAAAAAACTGTAACTGTTGATGACACGCTAATGGGATAATAGACTGCGTCTATTAAGCGATTTATATCCAAAATCCATAATTCATAAAGGGACATGGGTTCTGAAAATTTGTTACAAGATACACTGGCGGAACAACTGCTAGAACTTGCCCTCAAGTCTGGTGCTGAGGCGGCGGAAGTGTATCAATCACGATCGCTTTCTCGACCAGTTTTTTTTGAAGCCAACCGTCTCAAACAACTAGAAACTAGCCAAGCTGAGGGGACAGCCCTGCGGCTATGGCGGGATGGTTGTCCCGGTTTGACGGTGGCCTATGGCGATGTTGATCCTCAAGCAATGGTGGAGAAATCTTTGGCACTGAGTCAATTAAATCCACCGGAAACAGTTGAATTAGGTAGTCCTTCGGGGCAATCTTACCCAGATTTAGGTACATCTGTATCTGTCGAGATGTTGATTAATTGGGGCAAAGAAGCGATCGCCCTAATTCGTGATGTCTATCCAGATATTCTGTGTCATAGTGACTGGGAATGTGATGTAGAAAACACCAGACTCATCAACAGCAACGGTTTAGATTCTCATTACACCGATACCACTCTTAGCTGCTATATGTCAGCGGAATGGGTCAGAGGTGATGATTTTCTCAGTGTTGCTGATGGCCAAACCCAACGCTATCAACTCAACCCAGAGAAAATAGCCAGCCAAATTTTACAGCGATTAAATTGGGCTAAAGAAAATATTCCTAGTCCCAGTGGTCGTTGTCCTGTATTGTTCACTTCTAAAGCAGCAGATATGTTGTGGGGAACTGTGCAATCAGCGTTGAATGGGAAACACATCTTGGAAAAAGCTTCCCCTTGGGTGGACAGATTGGGTAAACCAGTCATTGCCCCCACCCTTACCCTTTACCAAAATCCAGAAGCCGGTCCCTATAGCTGTCCCTTTGATGATGAAGGTCATCCTACCCAGTCATTAATATTTATCGAAAATGGGATTTTACGGAATTTTTATAGCGATCGCACCACCGGACGACAATTAAACACTGGTAGCACTGGCAATGGTTTTCGTCCCAGCTTAGGTAGTTATCCCACTCCTGGGTTATTTAATTTCCTGATTCAACCCGGTGATCTTTCTCTAGTAGACTTAATTAGAAAAATGGATAATGGCTTAATTATCGATCAAATGTTAGGTGGTTGTAGCGGACTATCGGGTGATTTTTCCGTCAATGTTGACTTAGGATATCGGGTGAAAAATGGTCAAATAATTGGCCGGGTTAAGGATACGATGGTCGCAGGAAATGTCTACACAGCCCTGAAGCAAGTAGTCCAACTAGGTGGCGATGCTGATTGGAATGGTTCTTGTTATACACCATCACTGATAGTGGAAGGACTATCCATCACGGGTAAAAATAATTAAAAATCCCATGCTAACCAATCACTTTCGGAACTTTTGGCAACCTAGAAGGGGTTTAGCTATAGCAGAAGCTTCTGTAATTGGGATAGTAGCCGCTTTATCTGCGGTATTACTCAAACAAGGTTCAGGGTGGTTGGGGACATGGCGAGTGCATACTACCCACATTTTTCCAGCCTGGATATCGCTGCCAGTTATTGGCATTAGTCTCGGATTTCTTTCTGGTTGGTTAGTCCAGCGATTAGCGCCGGAAGCGGCTGGTAGTGGGATTCCCCAAGTCAAAGCCTCTTTGGCAAACGTGCCAATCAAACTATCATTGCGAGTGGCTGTTGTCAAGTTAATTACTGCAATTATTGCCTTGGGTTCGGGGTTAACCTTGGGTAGACAAGGGCCTACAGTCCATGTTGGTGCAGCGTTAGCAGCAGGAATGAGTCGCTTAGTTCCTACCTCTCCAGATCACCGCCGACAGATGATTGCCGCGGGGGCTGGGGCTGGTTTAGCAGCGGCTTTTAATGCGCCTCTGTCCGGCGTACTATTTATTATTGAAGAGTTATTACAAGATTTATCAGGCTTAACTTTAGGAACGGCAATTATCGCTTCTTTTATTGGTGGTGTAATTTCCCGGTGGTTGGGTGGGGGTAGTCTCCAACTAGACTTGGAACTAATTAAGCACTCTAGCAGTTTTTCCCTATTGGAAATTCCCATCTTATTAATTTTGGGAGTTTTGACGGGTTTATTAGCGGCTTTATTTAATCGGGGATTAATTTTCAGTATTCAAGGTTATCGCCGCTTACATATTAGTTTACCTTTGCGGACAGCTTTAGCCGGTTTGGCTTCTGGTTTGATTATTGCCTCACTTCCTGAATACTTTCGAGATAATGCAGGTTTACGACAATATATGATTGCTAGTGAACCGAATATTCCTTTAGCAGCAATCACCTTTATTACCCAATTTATCTTAACCTTAATTGCCTTTGGTTCTGGCGCACCGGGGGGATTATTTGCACCAAGTTTAATTTTAGGTTCTTGTTTAGGACATATGATTGGCGTATGTGAATTGCAAGTATTTGGAGTGGGTTCACCGACTACCTACGCATTAGCCGGAATGGGGGGATTTTTCAGCGCCGTTTCCAAAGTTCCCATGACTGCAATTGTGATTATTTTTGAAATTACCACAGATTTTAATTTAGTATTACCTTTAATGGTGGTTTCTGTAACATCTTATCTAGTGGCGGAGAAAGTTGTTCCTGGTTCACTTTATGACAAACTTTTAAAATTAAATGGCATCACTCTCAAAAAAGAGAATCCAATTGAGGGCATATTAACACAGTTAACTGCTAAAAATGTTATGCAGCAACAGGTCGAAACCTTAGAAGCCGACATGACAGGAGATGAAGTTATCAAAGCCTTTTCCCGTTCTCATCATCGTGGTTTTCCCGTTGTAGACAATAATAAATTAGTAGGACTAATTTCCCAAACCGATTTACAGAAAGTCCGTAATCATCTCTCACCTCACGAAACTCTGTTAAAAGAGATGATGACACCCAAACCGGTGACAGTATCACCAACAGATAGATTAAGTCATGTTCTTTATTTATTAGACAGATATCAAATTAGCCGTTTACCTGTGGTAGATAGTAAAAAGTTAATTGGGATTATTACCCGTGCTGATATTATTCGGGCAGAAGCAGATCATCTGAATGGGGAAAATGGACTCACAGGCCCCCAACCAGAACCTTCTTATTTAGTTTACCAAACTCGTTCTCCGAGTATTGGTAGAGGTAGATTATTAGTCACCCTTGCCAACCCAGAAACCGCCCCCGCACTATTAGAAATGGCTGCTGCTATCGCCCGCGATCGCCATTATGAAATAGAATGTTTACAAATTATTCTCGTCTCCCGTCATAGTTCTCCAGCGGAAACCCCAGTCAACACAGCAAAAAGCCGCCGTTTACTCCGACAAGCGGAAACATTAAGCAAAAAATGGGATATTCCCATTCATACCCAGATTCGTGTCGCCCATGATATCGCCCAAGCTATTTTAGAAACTACCAAGGAACGATATATAGACTTAATTTTCATGGGTTGGAAGGGAAATACATCTACCCCTGGGAGGATTTTTGGAAGTGTAGTAGATACTATAATTCGTCAAGCCAACTGTGATGTTGTCTTGGTCAAATTAGGCAATAATTTCCATTCCTACCAGCAATTTAAACGCTGGTTAATACCCATGGCTGGGGGGCCAAATGCACCTATTGCCATTAAATTATTACCTGCTTTAGTAACTTTGGAAAACGACATAGAAATCCGCTTAACTCAGGTAGTTAAACATGGGGAAGTTGCACCAGATATGACGGTTTTAGAGGAATCTACTCGCCAATTAATGCGTCACCGCAATTTACAAAGTAATGTTGTCGCTGCATCTTTGCAAGCGGAATCCGTTATAGCGGGAGTCATTGAATTAGTCAAAACTGAAAGTTTCGACGTTGTAGTTTTGGGCGCTTCCCGTGAGGGATTATTACAACAAGCAATTCAAGGTAACATTCCCGAAGCGATCGCTTCTGGTGTTGATAGTACCGTAATTTTAGTTAGAAGCGCAATTAGGGAATAATTTCGTCTCAACTATGATTTGTGTAATTTACCTGATTTCCATGATTTCCATGAGTTTTTGACTACCTTTAATCAGATTGATCATAAAAATCATCATTCAGACGTAGAAGAAGTGGCAAATCTGAGAGGCAAAGATAGCACATAACGGTATCCTGATTCTCGTGAACCTTGAATAGAAATTTCTCCACTATGTAATTTTGCTAAATGACAACTTAACAAAATGCCTAGTCTTTCACGGGACATATTAGCAGATAACTTACTAGCTTTATCGAATAGAAAATTACCTAAAATATCTGAGGAAAAATCAAGGGAGTTTAGGGTATTTCTTGGCTGATTAGGATCATTTGTATATTCATCTACCACAGCTATAATTTCCGAAGAATTGAGGTAAAAATAAGAATCACAATCAGTAATCCCATCTCCTAACCAAGGATGGGATACCCACACAGTTACAGATAAAGTATCTTCCTTATAAGTAACGTGAATTCTAACTATACTACCCATAGTAGAAATTTGAATCACGCTAAAAATCAAGTGATACAAAATTTGCCGCACCTTATATTTATCTAAAGATAATAGGCGATTATGTCCTGGTTCTATAGATAGGCGAATATCTTGATCACGACGGATAGCTAAATCCTCTAAAGTATTGATAACCTGTTTACAGAGCATTTCAATATCTACAGGAGCTAAATTTATCACATGAGAATTTTCATTAGTTGCGTCTAATTCAGTAATTTCATTAACTAAAGAAAGTAAATACCTGCCACTGTGTTGGACGATTTCTAGATATTCTTTCTGTTTAGTTGTCAAAGGGCCATAAATTTCCCTTTCGAGAACACCAGTCATACCTAATATAGATGTTAAAGGTGTCCGTAACTCTTGAGTTAGCTGGTTTAACAGTTCTAATTTAATTTGTTGACTGAAATCAAAGTCTATTTCCACACTAGGAGGAGCAATTTCTAAGTTAATAGTCTGTTCTTCTGGGAGCGGAAATTTGGGGTGAGGTTTATTATTCCCTACTTCTGGATTATTTTGTAATAATCGGTTGCGCTCAAATTCACTCATACTCCAACGCGCAGTGATTTGTAAAAACTCAATATCACGATTTGTGAAAATACGAGGCTGACGAGACATAACTGCTAATGTACCTAAGCAGTTGCCTGCTGCATCAATTAAAGGCACTCCCATATATGCCCGGATGCCATAATTACGGACCAACTTACTTTCTTGAATGAGGGAATTTGTTTCCTTGCTGATATCATTAATTACTAAAATCCGTGAAGTTTCGACTACCTGAGTGCAAAATGACTCCCGACGCAAAATTTGACGGTTACGAGCTAAATCATTCATCAATCCTAACCGAGATAAGCCCACCGCCGATTTAAACCAATGAAATTTTTGATCAATAAATCCCAAAATAGAAATTTCTACTTCTAAAAAGTGAGCAGCGGTTTGGGTAGCTTCTTCAAATACAGGAATTATTTCTGACTGTCGCAAACCCAGCTTTGATAAAGCTTGGAGGCGTTTTTGTTCTTTTGTGGTTATGGAATTACAATCACTTTGAGGAGCAAATAATTTATTTTCTGAGTTTACCATTGTCATTACTGCCTTGATAACTGCTTGATATTTTAATTTGAATAATCTCTCAAGGTTATTCCTTCCTATTTCTAAGCATTCCCCACTTGTGACGACAATCAATACCTGATTAGAAAAAATTAACCCTTTTGTCTCTTGTCTGTTCCCTATTCCCTATTCCTCCTTCCCTACTATATAATTATTAGTATCAATAACTGACACATATATCGGTTATCCTACTTATTGAACAACTAGATTACCAACTTCTCTAGGAAGTCTGGGAACTGGGAAGAGTGAGATAGTTTTTTAGGCTACCCAACCACCAATAAAATGACTGTTAAAATTCCTTTTGTAGATTTGAAATTCCAACACCAGCCAATTCAATCTCAACTGCACCAAGCAATAGAGAATGTATTGACTAATGGTGACTTTATTTTAGGACAAGCAGTATCAGATTTTGAAACAGCCTTCGCAAAAGCTTCTGGCACAGAATACGGAGTTGGAGTAGCATCAGGAACAGATGCGATCGCACTGGGGTTAGAAGCTTGTAATATTGGTACTGGTGATGAAGTAATTTTACCTGCCAATACCTTTGTTGCCACATTAATTGCCGTGCTAAAAACGGGAGCAAAGCCAGTTTTAGTGGATTGTGACCCGAAAACAGCCTTAATTGATTTAGAAGCAGCCGCAAAAGCCGTTACGCCCCAAACTAAAGCCATTATCCCCGTCCACCTCTATGGACAAATGGTATCACCCAGCCAGTTATTAGATTTTGCCCATACCCATCAAGTCATCATTTTTGAAGACGCAGCCCAAGCACACTTAGCTGAAAGAGAGGGATACAAAGCCGGTGCAGTGGGAAAAGCCGCAGCCTTTAGTTTTTATCCCAGCAAGAATTTAGGAGCTTTGGGAGACGGAGGAATGCTGCTAACAGCAGACGCAGAGATAGCGGCAAAAGTCCGCCGTTTACGAAATTATGGCTCATCTCAAAAGTATGTTCATGTAGAACCGGGAACTAATAGCCGTTTGGATACTTTGCAAGCAGCTATATTACAACAAAAATTACCATATTTAGCTCAGTGGAACAGCGATCGCTTCACCATTGCCAATGAGTATAATACAAAACTAGCACATTTAGCATCTCTGGGGATTCTGCCTATAGAAAACCAAAGTAGTACAGGTCATGTTTATCATCTTTATGTCATTAAAATAAGTGAATCTTATCCCTTAACCCGCGAACAAATACAAACACAACTAACAGCAGCCGGAATTCAAACAGGAATTCATTATCCAATCCCCTGTCATCTGCAACCAGCATTCACATATTTAGGTTATCAAAAAGGTGATTTTCCCCATTCGGAAAAGCTATCTGTCCAAATATTATCATTGCCCATGTACCCAGGTTTGAATAGTCATCAAATCGCAGAAGTTGTATCTGCTATGGGAATAGGGGAATAGGGGTGTAGGAGAAGAAAAACCAATGACTAATGACCAATTACCAATTACCAATTACCCAAATAATATGACATTTCCACAACAGTTAAAAAAAACCAACACAACACAACTTTTAACTTTCGGAATTATAGGACTTTTAATGCTACTTTATGCACCGATATTAATAACTTGGGTAGATGGTTGGTTACACAAAAATATTAGTATAGAACACGAATATTTCAGTCATGGTATTATTGGTATACCATTTGCATTTTACCTAAGCTGGTTAAACCGAAAAAAATGGCAACGTCTTCCAGATGTTAGTAATCCTTTTGGTTTATTATTATTAATAGTTGGCGCAGTATTTTACTTAAGTGGTGTTACGGAATGGGTCAACCTTTCCTTACCTGCGATACTGACTGGAATTTGTTTGTGGTTAAAAGGCATCCCCGGTTTAAAATTACAGGGATTTTCCCTTGTCTTAGTATTTCTCGCTACTCCCACAGCCATACCATACATCATCACTCCTTATACATTTCCGTTACAAAGCTTTATTGCTGGTACAGCCGGGTTTATTCTCAATCAAATGGGAATGGATGTAACTGTAAATGGTATAAATATTTATGTAGGTGGAAGAATTGTGGAAGTTGCTCCCTATTGTGCAGGACTGAAAATGTTGTTAACTACCCTCTACGTCAGCCTGATGTTACTTTATTGGACAGAAGCTTTATCTTCTCGTCGCATCAGTGCGATATTTTTATCTGCTGCTATGATTATCAGTGTAACTGCTAATATTATTCGCAATACCTTTCTGACATTCTTTCACGGTACAGGCAATGAAGGAGCTTTTGTATGGCTGCATGATAGTTGGGGTGGCGACCTATATTCAGCTTGTATGCTGTTATCATTAATACCTCTACTTAATTGGCTGAATACCTATTTTACAGTAGAACCACATACTGATTTTCAAGAGCAATGAGAAACAACAGAGAACGTTCATCTTCTTCCTGACTCCTGACTCCTGACTCCTAACTCTTAACTCCTAACTCCTAACTCCTGACTCCTAACTCCTGACTCCTGATTCCTGACTCCTGACTCCCGAATTTCTTATGATTTCCCCATTTCAGTTGATCAAACGACAACACTGGTATCAGTTAGCTGTGCTGATATTATTATTAATACTTTTGTTAGTGGGAGCAGTTCCCGGATATTTTACAGGAAAATGGCAATGGAAACAGCCCCCACCAGTTACCAACCTCAAGCAATTAAGACAGATTCGCAAAGTCGGATTAACCCTGCCTGGGTGGCAGACTATTGAACAATCCCCACAGCTAATTGGTGAACACAAATGGTCTTGGCAACGCATCAAGAAAGAAGGAACTTCTACAGAGGCTATATTGATTTTGCTACCGCAAAACGGACCCAAAGATAAACCACAAATAGAATGGACAGAGGTGGATAGCTGGGGGAATTGGGATGTAGCTCAAGATAGTCTCAGGGAATTTACTGTGAAAATGCCCTCAAAGGAAGGTGCAAATGCGACAATTAGAGTTATGGCTAATTTTTTCCGTGCTGCCACAAAACAGCAAACTTTTGCCGTTTTACAATGGTATGCAATGCCAAATAGTGGTAATATAACACCGTTTAATTGGTTTATTGCAGATCAATTAGCACAATGGCAGCGTCAGCGTATTTATTGGGTGGCGGTTACTATTTTGCTACCAATAGAGCCTTTAGGACAAGTGGAAACATCTTGGAATCAGGTGCAGTCACTGGGTGAAACTGTACAGAAAACTTTAATAACGGAGGTTTTGTAAATTTAGATTTTTCATAAAAATATATTGAGCAAATTCCCAAGGTATAAAAAACAGTGTTAATACTAAAATTAAAAACTATTTAACTAATGTTGATATTTACTAGT
>NZ_VILB01000015.1 GCF_009712035.1 Anabaena sp. UHCC 0187
TAGGACTTACGCATTGACAAAAAACATCATTTATGTAGTCTAGACAATGGCATCCTTGCGAAGGTTAGCAAAAATATGCTCACGGACAACAGAAGTAAACAGATTCCTCTGTACTTCATACCAATTGCTAATTATATTTTCAGAACGCATAAACTCTAATTTCACAAATGCTTGAAGTGAACAAAATATGTGAGTTTTGATTGCATAGGTATCTCTAACCATGAATCGACAAATTCCACATACTTGTTTTATAGCACGATGAAAGGTTTCAATACCCCAATGAGTATCATGAATT
The DNA here is from genome assembly GCF_009712035.1 of Anabaena sp. UHCC 0187. GTDB lineage: Bacteria > Cyanobacteriota > Cyanobacteriia > Cyanobacteriales > Nostocaceae > Dolichospermum. Next base: position 296 of record NZ_VILB01000015.1, read on the forward strand.
GTGATGAAGGTACTTCTGCTTATGTCTTGAATTTTCTCCTCATCTGGCAGATATAAAATATAATGTCTAGAGTCTTCTTTTTTAAAGTCTTTCCTAAACAACTTTATAAATCCAAATTCTTTCAGATGAGTCCTTAATCCTTCGTCTGGAATATCCAGAGTGCTTACCTGACAATACTTGTGTGGCTCATTTGAAACAGTTCTATTTTTTTCAATTCCGAATAGGAAACCCAATTTCTGGTTTTTTAGAAATTTCAAGTTTTCTACTCCAGAATACCAACTATCTCCTGTTACCATTCTGGGTTTAACTCCCCAGCTTATTATTTCACTCACCATTTCTCTAAAATAATCGTTTTTTGTTTTTCCGTCCTTTTTATCATATATTCTGTAATTAATTGGTACTGAATTACCACTAATGTCACTGTAATATAAAGTGATTAAATTTAAGCCGATAATAGTTTTATGAGCTTTCCCTGACCAAAAATAACTGATTAATTCCGCATTTTTAGGATCGCTGTAAATCTTTTCTATGACTGTATCGTCTACACTTAATATCCCTCCTACCAAGTTGATGATTTTCTCTATTATGCTGAATAAATCTTTGGGTTCGTATCTCTCTCTCAATAAAAAGCGGTTTACACTATCATGTGAAACATCTCCCAATATCTCGGCTAACCTACTGCACCCTCCATACTTTGGCTCTGACAGCAAAAATAAGGTGTAGATGTCTAGATTGCATTGTGCTGTCGAGGGTTTAGTAATTTCTCTCATTCTCCCATACTCATTACTAGACGACCCTTATTTATCAATGCATTATTTTGTTATTCTGTCAATGCGTAAGTCCTATAATCTACTAACTTCTTGGAGTTTTAACATTAATTCTGATGTATCACCATAGCCTAAATCATTTGTGAGAATAAGATAGTATCTACATTCTTCTAAAGAAGCTTGTGCAATATTCATAAATCTTACTTTATCTATATTTCCTTTTTTCTTAAATCCTTCAGCGATATTTGCAGGAATAGAAACTGCTGCGCGTCTAAACTGAGAAGTAAGTCCATATATTTCTGATTTGGGAAAATTTGCAGTTAATTGATATATCCTTAACACAAATTGATGTGCTTTTTGCCAAACTATTAAATCTTCAAATGTTCTCGCAGGTTGCATTTATTTTCAACTCCTTCTATCTTCCTGCTTCTATCTTTCTCCTGACTCTTTCTATCTTCATCTAAATGCTAGGAATTGCCAAGACATTGGCTAAACTTATAAATTCTGATGCCGGAATAGGGCGACTAAAGAGATTACCCTGGATATGATAACATTGATGCTCGTAGAAAAATTGGAGTTCATTTTTTCTTTCTACTCCTTTAGCAACAATTTCCATATTCAATTTTCGGGCTAAATCAATAATACTAGCAACAATGGTTTCATTTGCTGGTGTCAGTTTTAAATTTTTCGCCAGGGAGCTATCCATTTTTACCGTATCAAATGGAAACTTACTCAGATAGTTTAATGATGATTTATCACTACCAAAACTATCAAGAGTTATTTCAAATCCCAAGGCTTTAATTAAGCGCAGACGACGGACATTTAAGTTGCTATCTTCTTCAAAAATGCTTTCATCCACTTCTAGAGAAATGAATTTAGCACTGACCTTTTGCTCAATTAATATATTAGTCAGTTCTTGAGATAGTGCGGGATAAGATAATTGACGCGCAGCCAGATTCACAGAAATTTTTATCATTGGTAGTCCAGCATTTTTCCGATCTACTAGACATCTCAAGGCATTTCTAAATACCCATTTACCAAGTTCAATCATTAAACCTTGTTGTTCAGCTATGGGAATAAAATCTTTAGGAAGGATCATTCCATGTTTAGGATGTAACCACCTAATTAAAGCTTCAGCAGAGACAATTTCGCCAGTTTTGATATTGACTATGGGTTGAAAGTATAACTGAAATTGATTAAATTCTAATGCGTGGTGCAAATCTGATTCCCAAGGGATTTGTTTGCTTGCAGTAGTATTATCTAGATTATGGTTATAGAATTCATAGGCATTACCGCCACTTTTTTGGACTTTGGTGATGACAAGACGACAATGTTGCAATAAGGTTTCTAGATGGTAAGGATGATAGTAAAATGCACATCCTATACTAGCAGTAATAAATATTTCTTGGCTATTAATTAGAATTGGATCAGAGATACTTTGTAGCAAAGATTGAGCTATAGCAACTGCTTGGGTACGATATTCTATGGCTCTGGCAACAATGATAAACTCATTACTATTAATTCGAGCAACAATACCATTTTCTGCAATTACTGATTTTAACCTTTCTGTTAATGTCAGGATGAGTAAATCGCTGTTTGCTGGATCAAGAGATTGATAAAGTCTTTCTAGACGATCAAAACTTAAACAAAAAAGAGGAAGGTAGGGAAAATAACTTGGTGATGTTTCTTTAGGCTGAATCAGATTATGAATAAATTCTTCTACTTGTTGATCAAACTCCTCCTGTAAACCATGACGATTTAACAACTTAGTAAGAGGATCAAATTTTTGAACTTGGCTGAATTTTTGCTCAACCCCCTTAAGTTCTTCCATGTACTGTCTTTTTTGCTCTAAATCAGCTTGGTACTTTTGCAGAGCAATTTCAATTGTTACTTGTAATTCTCTATCCTTAAATGGTTTAAGAATATAACCAAAAGGAGTTGTCTCTTTAGCTCTATTTAGTGTTTCAATATCAGCATAGGCAGTTAAATAAATAACCGGAATCCCATATTTTTTAGCTATTTGAGCAGCAGCTTGTATACCATCCATGTCACCTTTAATGACAATATCCATCAGCACTAAGTCAGGCTTTTTTTCTCCAGCTATCCGAATAGCATTTTCTCCTGAAGAAACAATTTCTACAATTTCATATCCTAACTTAGTCAACTTTCTAGCTAAATTATTAGCAATCAAAAGTTCATCTTCAACAATTAAAATTTTAACGCTGGTCATAATTTTCAATTCTCTTTTGATAACGTAGTTCTGAAAAAGTTAACACAAATTTAGTGCCATAATCGCTACTGACTGTAATTTCTCCTTCTAACTGTTTAGTTAATAAACAAACTAACTGTAAACCTAAAGATTCTGTATTCTGAAAATCTAAATCTGCGGGTAAACCTATACCATTATCTTCAATAGTGATAGTGACTTGCTTTTGATCACTTTGTTTTACTCTTAACCATATTTGTCCTGATGCCTGATTTGGGAAAGCGTGTTCAAAGACATTGGCAATTAATTCATTGACAATTAAACCGCAAGGAGTAGCGGTTTCGATATTCAAGAAAATGGGATGCAGATCAAAGTTAATGGTAATTCTGTGATAGTCTGAGTTCAAGGAAGATTCTAACTGTTTAGCAAGATTTTCTAAATATTCACTTAAATCAATTTCAGCTATATTTTTAGATTGATAGAGTTTTTCATGGATAAGTGCCATTGATTGAATCCGATATTGACTTTGTTCAAAAATCTTGATAGCTGCTGGATCTGTAATATAGTCAGCTTGCCAATCTAAAAGACTAGATACTACTAAAAGATTATTTTTCACGCGATGATGAACTTCTTTGAGTAAGATTTCTTTTTCTTTTAGAGAAGATTTTAGTTGTTCTTCAGCTTGTTTACGGGAAGTTACATCGTTTTGAATCCCGATGAAATGAGTCAGATTTCCTTGATCATCAAAAATGGGAGAAATGCTCAGTTCATTCCAAAACAAACTACCATCTTTACGATAATTACGGAGGATAACATTACAACTTTTTTTATTTTGTATCGCAGTACGAATTTCCCTTAACCCTCGTTGTTGTCGATCATGTCCTTGAAGAAACCGACAGTTTTGTCCAATTACTTCCTGTGCTGAATAGCCTGTAATTTTTTCAAAAGCAGTATTAACAAAAATTGTCTTTTTTTCAATTTCTCTAGCATCAACAATAATAATACCATTATTGCTGGCAGCGATCGCTCGCTCTTGCAATTTCAGTTTTTCTTCAATCTGTTTTCTGCGGGTAATATCTTCAGCAATCCCCGCAATCCGGTAAATATTGCCTTCTTGATCCCGAATAGGAAAAGCTCGATCATAAATCCAGCGGATTTCTCCATCGCTGCGAATTATGCGATATTGTTCATTATACCCACCATCAATTTGCTTGGGTAAAACTGCAAGAATGCGCGGCATATCTTCTGGATGAATAGAATCTACCCATTTTTGGGATGATTGATAGAGTTCCCGACATGAATATCCCCAAATTTTCTGATAGGCTTGTGAAACATAGAGAAGTTGACCTTCTTCTATACTTTTTATCCAGAAAACACTGTCAATATTTTCGGTGATTTGACGTAGATATTCTTGACTTTGATGTAATTCTTCGGTACGTTCAATCACTCGCAATTCTAATTTTTGGTTCAGTTTTTTGAGTTTTGCTTGTGCGGCAATTCGCTCTTTTAATTCTTTTTGGGCTTGTTGATAAAGTTGGGATTGTTGAATAGCGATCGCTAATTGAATAGATAACTTTTCTAGCAAATCAACTTCTAAAGATTGCCAAATTCGGGGTTGGGAAACTTGATGAGCGCCGATTAATCCCCATAATTGATTTTGATAAACAATTGGTACAACTAGGTTGGCACGGATATGATTTGTTGCTAATAATTCAATATGACAAGGAGACAACTGACAATCATAAATATCATGAATTTTTCGCACCCGACCATTCATATAATGGTCAACCCAATCAGGGGCAAAACAAGGATCATGGAGAATAACACCTAACAAAGAAGCTTCTTCTGTTCTTAGTGCTTCAGCAACAACTTTACCACTCCATTCTCTGTTAAATTCATAGATAATCACCCGATCTATTTGCAAATATTCTTGAATTTCGGAAACAGCAGTTTGTAAAATTACATCTAAATCAAAAGAGTTACGAATTCTTTGTGAGAGCATAAGCAGCAAGTGATCTATCTTAATCTGCTCTATTAATTCCGTAGTCCGTTCATGAACTTGGCTTTCTAATTCAGTATTTTGATTTTGTAAAATTTCGGCTTTTTCAGTTTCTAGTTGATCAATCTTGTCTCGTAAAAAATTGTTTTTTTCATACATTTTTAGTGGATCAATAGTATTTAATACACTAGCTTGGTTGATAATTCCTAGTAAGCCACCTTCATCATCTATGACTACTAAGTGACATATTTTATATTGACGAAATAAATTTAGAACCACAAAAATATTTGTGAATTCTGATTTTTTTAAGGTAATTGGATATTTAATCATTACCTCCGCTAGGGTAACTTGCTCTAAATTTACTCCCATTGCTGTACAGTTTATGGCATCTTGTTTTGTAAAAATGCCTATTAACTGTTCTTGATCTAGAACAAGAACACAACTGGCTTGTTCCGCATTCTGGAGATGAGTATCTGATACTACATCCTTAGTGAGAGACTGACTCATTAATCTGACTGCATTAATGGCAAGGGTATCACTCGTCAATACCACCGGATCAGAAATAATTATCCGTTCTAATTCTAAATTGGAGATTTTTTTTGTCTGCATTTTTATCCCTTAACTCCACTCCCCGTATCCGTAGGGACAATATACTTCTGTAACAACAAGAATAATACTAACACTGGAGTAATAGAAATTACCGAACCAGCAGCTACCAACCGCCAATCTAAAGAAAATGTCCCCGCTAACTTAGCAACTCCCAAGGGGAGAGTGTATAAACTTTCATCCTGGATGACAATCAAAGGCCACAAAAAGTCGCTCCAAGCGCCAATAAAGACAAAAATAGCCAGGGTAATCAGTGCTGGGCGAATGGCAGGTAGCATTATGTACCACCATAATCCTAACTCAGAACTCCCATCTAAGCGAGCAGCTTCTTCAATTTCTTTTGGCACACCTATCAGGGCTTGCCGTAACAAAAATATACCAAAGGCAGAGGCTAAACTAGGGAAAATTACCCCTAAATAAGTATTTCTCAATCCTAATTGCACTGTCAAAATATATAAAGGAATCATGACAATTTGGAAGGGAATCATAATTGTTGTCACAATAGCAATGAAAATTCCGTTTCTGCCCACAAATGAGAGTCTAGCTAAGGGATAAGCCGCTAAGGAACAAAACAACAAATTTAAGCCAACGGTTAATACAGATACAAGAATACTGTTGTATAAATATGTGCCAAAGGGTAAAGATTGCCAAACTTTAGAGAAGTTTTCTAATGTCGGTTGACTGGGTAATAGTTGCGGTGGTGACTGCCAGATATTTTCCGTCGGTGATTTTAATGATGTACTGATTAACCATAACAATGGAAATAGCATGATTATAGCGATCACTCCTAGTATTCCATAGATAGCTAAAGTTTGTATCCGGGAGTTTTTAAAATTCATATCTTGCTAAAAAGAATTAAGTACAAAGATTGTTAATATAACTATTTGTGAGCTAAAAAATAAACTTCATTCTCAAATTATACACAGGAATTTTATCTAAAGCTACAAAAAACAAGATCCCCTACTTCTCTAAGAATCCGGGGATCTAAATCCTTGCATTGTGCCTTAATGTCCTAAATTTTAGAATATTTTGCGATATGATGAAATCGAAATTTTGAAAATAAGTAATATTTTCGTGAAACTAATTCTGAAAATAGCAGCGTTTGTGACTATAATTATTTTTGTCAGTGTTACCTTAGTCTTCGCTCACAAAATTTCCCAAAGTCAGCTAACACCAAATCCTCAAATTGTCAAAGAATGCTTAACTAAGTCTGGCGTGCCTTGTCATAATTCAACAGCATCTGTAAATACACTATTTATTCCTGATCAGCAATTAGACGATCAACAGCGTTTTTTAGCAACAATTGCCAACAGAATCCCCACAATTCCTCAAGTAGATACGTTTGAATATACGTTACTGCGTTCCTATGGAACAGTATTTATTAATCAAAAATCGGGAATTAAATTACCACAAAAAACTATTTTAGAGAACGAATTAGAAACAAAATCTTTTCAAGATACAATCAGTATAGCTTTAGTAGATGGCACTCAAGAATGTTATTTACAAAAAACTGCCGCTGAAGCTTTAAATAAAGCCAAACTTTTAGAAAGAATTGCTCTTAAATCAGGTTATGCTGGTGATTGTCTTCGCAATTTTGCCACTAATTTAAGATTTTGGAATAAATACGCAAATAGCGAAACATTAACACGAGTAAAAACCGGCAAAGAAACAAAAATTCTCGGATTAGTTGCACCCCCAGGCACATCACAACATTTGTGGGGATTAGCAATTGATTTACAAGTAGCAACATCAGCCCAAAGACAGGCTTTAAATCAAAATGGCTGGTTTCAAACTGTAGTTAATGATCTTCCCCATTGGACGTATTTAGGTTGGAGTGAAGAAGATTTACCTAAATTTGGATTACAACAAAAAATTGTTCAAGGAATTAAATATTGGGTAACACCAATTTAATTTGTCAGTTGTTAGTTGTTAGAAGAAAGAAGGAAATTTCCCTGTTCCCTGTTCCTTGTTGCCTATTCCCTGTTATAAAATAGACATATATCCGATATTTGGAGTTTTAACAGTGAGTTTATTTGATGATTTAAGTCGGTTTTTAGAAAGTCGCTTAGAAGAATTCTTGCGAAATAACCCTCATTTAGAGTTAGAAGCACTATTAGAACAACTGCGGGAACAAGAAGAAGATACATTAAAGTTAATTGCCGAGTTACAATTGCAAGAGAAGCGATCGCAAGATGAAATTCTCTCCACAGCCCAAGAAATCCAAAAATGGCATATTCGGATTCAAAAAGCCCAAGCCGCAGGTAGACAAGATTTAGTTACTCCAGCCCAAGAAAGAGAAGCAGCGCTATTGCGAGAAGGAAATCAAATGTGGGGACATATGCAAGGTTTAAAAGAACGCATTAGCCAATCCCAACAACTACTTCACAAAATTCAACAACGTCGTCAAGAAGTACAAACTAAAGCAACAGAAGCACAAACAGCCCGAACCAAAGCACAAACCCAGCAACGGTTAGAAACTGAAACTCAAGGCTGGAATGCTGCTACTAATTCTAACAGTAATTTTGACGACTTAGAAAATACATTTCGCAATTGGGAAACCCAAGATGAATTAGAAAAACTCAAACGCAATATGGGAAAATAATTGATCAGTTGTCAGTTGTTAGTTGTCAGTTGTCAGTTGTTTAAAACACAAATAATGCTTTTAATCCTGACTCCTGATTCCTACTATATCACCGTTTACGAATTACCCCTTGCCAACTAATTTTTTGCTGTGCAGAACGACCACCTAAAGAACGAATTGCGACGACTTCAATATCAACCTTTACCCCTGGATTTAAAGCTTGGCTAGGAATTTTCAACTTACCTAAAGCTAGGGTAAAATTGTTATAACTACGGCTCACTAAATCTGCGGGAATTTCTCCTTCATATAAAGTTGGAGCATTAAAAGTATCATCAAAATTATCCTGCGCTCGATATTTGACTCGAAACTGAGTATTGATTACATCAGATTTAGCAGCTAAATCAACTATTCTTAAACTGAGATTTTGTCCTGAATTAGCAAATTCACCTACAGCTAATTTGGTGACATCTTCTTTAGGAATAGCATGATTCACAGTGTACTCCGTCAAAGTTTCTATAGTTTTAGCAGTACCATCAACCCAGAGATTTTCAGGAAAAGCAATATCTATTTGTTGGTTATCATTTAAAGAGAGTTTAACAGATTGATTAGCAAAGTTTGTAATAGCCTGTTTTTCGGACCAAACCAACTTAAAAGTTCCATCTAAACGCCGTTCAAACTCTCGATATTCATCAGCAATTATAGAACCAATCGCCAGCAAAGACTTTGCCCCTTGACGGATTTGCCATTTATTTTTAGAAAGATTAAATTCTTGATTTCCTAATTGAGAAATTCCTATTTCCGCAGTTGGTTTATCATCTGCTAAAGCTTCCTTGCCATTAACTATACTTAAAATTCCTAATCTGCCCGGTGTCCCATTACGTCCATCTCTACCATCACTGCCATCGCGTCCATCGTAACACCGATAAACTTTTTGAGTACATCGACGATTAGGAGTACCAGCGTTTCCTGTACAACTTTCTCGCTCCCAACGTCGCTGACGACAGGAACAACCTGCCGCACCTCTAGCACCCCGTCCACCCCGTCCACCTTCGCCACCAACAGCGCGAACGGCAATTTTCTTTAAATCTGCCAAATTTCCATAATAGACCGTGAGATTGCCACCAGAACCACCATTGCCACCATCACCACCACTACCACCATCACCACCATTGGGGGCATTGATATTATCTCGTCCTTCCTCCCGATAATTTCGACAACTAGGACGAGAACCCGGTTCACCATCTTCGCCATCTTCACCATCTTTCCCAGATAAGTCAAGATTAACCGCTGAACCATCAGCATTTATCGTCTGATTTGTCCCGCTGCGTCCATCTCTACCGCTACGGCCATTACTGCCATCCCGATCATAATAACCAGCTATTTTTAATTCTTTAACACCCGTAGGACAGACAACCGCACCCGTCGCAGGTAATAAATTAGTAAATAAACAAAATGTCAACAGAACCGGTAATTGATATCTAAAACTTTTGTGCATGATATATAAACTTACAAACAATTCCTTACTTAAACTTACGACTCTTCCCTTTGCGTCTTTGCTCCTTAGCGTCTCTGCGCGAAAAAATTTATAAAAAAAGTGGCTCTGTCCAAGACAAAACCACCTCCTCAAGAAAAAAACTAAACTCAAATTAACGAGCTTGACCGTGAGTAGCAACCGCATCAATGGGCTTCATCAGATACAATTGTAATAACTGCCAACCATGGGATACATAAATTGGAAGTTTTTGGAAGAATTGGAAGAATTTAGGAGTATTAGAGCTAGAAATTGCTGCCAATTTTTCGTTATTCTGGACGCAAACATCTAAACGCTGATAAAACGCTGGGTTTTCAACATCCAACATAACTGGGAAGACTCTACCAGCGGTTTCATTGGTCTTCTTAATTACATGAATGTCATACTCTCGCGCATCCAAGCCCAAGGAAGCGTAGAAATCCTTACGTTGAATATCATTGAGATACATAGTTGCAAATACTGACAACAGGAAGAAGCGACTCCATAGTTTCGCTCTCCAGTCATTCAACATTTGTGGCTGCGCTCTCATAACCGCATCAAAGAAATCACCGTGACGGTTTTCATCCTGACACCAGTTCTCAAAAAAGTTGAAAATTGGATAAATTTGATCTTCAGGATGGGCTTCTAAATGACGATAAATGGTGATATAACGCCAATAACCAATCTTTTCAGAAAGATAGGTAGCGTAGAAGATGAATTTGGGCTTAAAGAACGTATAACTACGGCTCTTGGTCAAAAATCCTAAATCTAAAGAAAGATTAAAGTCTGACATAGCTTTGTTCAAGAACCCAGCATGACGGGCTTCATCCCGTGACATCAGGTTAAAGCCTTCAGCTAAAAGAGGGCTTTTATCCTTTAAGCGACGGCCGAGTTCTTTGTATAACAAGAAGCCGGAAAATTCTGCTGTACAAGAACGTTCGAGAAATTCAACGAACAATTTGCGAGTTTCTCCGTCAATAGAGTCCCAAGATTGTTCAAACTGAGCATCCCGAACAAAGTGATGGCGGTTGTAGTCAATGCGGAATTCTGCGATAATAGCTTCTAATTCCTCTTCATTGACGGAAAGATCCATCTGCGCCATTTCATCGAAATCGGTTGTGTAAAACCTTGGTGTTAAAAGGGTTTCTTTCGCAGGGGACTTGACTCCAGAACGGATTTCGTCAAAGCCTGGTTTTCTGAGGGATTCTACCATGTTTTGATTTGCTCTTTTATCTTTCTTTTTTTGATGACACCAGAAAGCTGATTCTTATGCTCTCACAAGGTGCAAGGGACAACAATTATGATTTTGTATGAAATTCAGTGTAGCAATATCTAGCCCAAAAATGACTGGATAAATGATTAAGAGTTGCAAAAATCCATAAAAAACGGTTTATATGATATTTGGGTTGCAAACAGGTTGTGGGGGAATTAACGAACCGCAGAGGCGCAGAGTTCGCGGAGGGAAGAGTTAGAGAGAGAGGGCTATGCGTTTGATGCCGTCTTTGAGGAGGGGAACGTTAAAGTTGATGAGGAGTCCTAAAGTGCGCTTGGTTATTTTGAGGTAGGAGAGAAGTTGGGCTTCGTGAATGGGGGCTAAGGTTTGCACAGCTTTTAATTCCACAACTAAACAGTCTGCAACTAAAAAATCCAATCTGCCTCTACCTACATCATGTCCTTTATATGTCAAGCTTATTGACTTCTCAACCTCATGATGTATACCCCGAATCATAAATTCAACAACCAGTGCCTCCTTATACACTTCCTCCAAAAACCCAGGACCCAAAACCCGGTGTACCTCAATTGCAGCCCCAATCACCTCCCCTGTAAGCCAACTCATCTCCTCTCCTAACTCTCTTCTCTCTGCGTCCTCTGCGCCTCTGCGGTTCGTATTCATAATAATCCATTCAAACACAGTATTCCCAAAATTAACCCAAGCATCACCAAAATGCTACAATCTACACCATGCTAGGGGTGCTTGGGAAAACAAGCTGAGATCAAACCCTTAACACCTGAGTCTGGGTAATACCAGCGGAGGGAAGCTGTTTATTTGAGGAATATAATATGCGGACAGAATGGGTAGCCAAGCGACGTGGACAAGCTAACGTATCGCAAATGTACTACGCCCGTCAGGGTGTGATTACTGAAGAAATGGATTATGTAGCCAAGCGGGAAAATCTTCCTGCTGAACTTATCCGCGCCGAAGTGGCACGGGGACGGATGATTATCCCTGCGAATATTAATCACACAAATCTAGAACCGATGGCCATTGGTATCGCTTCTAAATGTAAGGTTAACGCCAATATTGGTGCTTCTCCCAACTCTTCCAACTTGCAGGAAGAAGTTGATAAACTCAACCTAGCGGTAAAATACGGTGCTGATACCGTGATGGATTTGTCTACAGGTGGCGGTAATTTAGATGAAATTCGTACCGCAATTATCAATGCTTCACCTGTTCCCATTGGGACTGTTCCAGTTTACCAAGCTTTAGAAAGCGTTCACGGCACAATTGAAAATCTCACCGCTGACGATTTTCTCCACATCATCGAAAAGCACGCCCAGCAAGGGGTAGACTATCAAACCATCCACGCGGGAATTTTGATTGAACATTTACCTTTAGTCAGAAACCGCTTGACAGGGATTGTTTCTCGTGGTGGCGGAATTTTGGCGCGGTGGATGTTGCATCACCACAAACAAAACCCCCTGTATACTCATTTCAATGACATCATTGAGATTTTTAAAAGATATGATGTTTCTTTCAGTTTAGGCGACTCCCTGCGCCCAGGATGTACCCATGATGCCTCAGATGAAGCCCAGTTGGCGGAACTGAAAACTCTAGGAAATCTCACCCGCAAAGCTTGGGAACATGATGTCCAAGTCATGGTGGAAGGTCCCGGCCACGTTCCTATGGATCAAATTGAGTTCAATGTCCGCAAACAAATGGAAGAGTGTTCGGAAGCACCTTTCTATGTTCTCGGTCCTTTGGTAACTGATATTGCTCCTGGTTATGACCATATTACCTCAGCCATTGGAGCAGCTATGGCGGGCTGGTATGGGACAGCGATGTTGTGTTATGTGACACCTAAAGAACATTTGGGTTTACCTGATGCTGAAGATGTGCGGAATGGCTTAATTGCCTATAAAATTGCGGCTCATGCAGCGGATATTGCTAGACATCGCCCTGGTGCTAGAGATAGAGATGATGAACTTTCTAAAGCTCGATATAATTTCGATTGGAATCGTCAATTTGAGTTATCTTTAGACCCAGAAAGAGCGAAGGAATATCACGACGAAACTTTACCAGCAGATATCTATAAAACCGCTGAGTTTTGTTCAATGTGTGGTCCTAAGTTCTGTCCAATGCAGACTAAGGTTGATGCTGATGCTTTGACTGAGTTGGAGAAGTTTTTGGCAAAAGAACCTGTAGCACAAGGTTAATTAGTGAACAACCAGATCCCCGATTTCTTGAAGAAGTCGGGGATCTAAAACCTTAGTTTTGGGAATCAAAATAAATCTAAAAGCCTTATCAAAATGGATAAGAAATTAATGAAAGAGTTATTTAAGATAAAGTAATTATTTACTGACTATTACTAATTTCCACAATCATTTCTCCTTGGGGTAATTGTTCCAAAGCATCAGGTAAAGTAATTGTCAGAAGTTGACGTAAATTGCGATTCGTCACATTTCCACAAGTTAACCAAAGAATTTGAGGAGGGATTCCTAACCGACAAACCAAATCAACAAAATCACTGTCTTTCGTCATGATGATGACATTAGCGATTTTTGCAGCTTCAAAAATTTCTATATCTTTAGCGTCACGTAACCCAATATCTCTTAATGAAAATGCTTCTATAGCAAAAGTATCTGTTATCCAACTTGCCAATGTTGGTGGTAACTGTGCATCAATCCAAATTTTCATGCTGTCAACCGCACAAAATCAGTCCGTCGTGCAGCAAACACAAGACAAGCTTGGATATCTTCCGGTTCTAAATCAGGAAAGTCTTCTAAAATTTCGCTAACGCTGACATTTTCCCCTAACATTTCTAAAATATCACTGACTCTAATTCTCATGCCGCGAATGCAAGGACGACCCCCACATTGACCAGGTATTTGTGTAATACGAGTTAATAGTTCGTTCATTTACTTAATTAGTGATTTTCATAAAGAATATTGTACCATTATTTTTGATATAATCAAATGACTCGACAATCTCACGACCAATTTGCCAAGGAATATCTAGAGGAATTATTAACACCTCTAGGAACAATCAAAAAAAGCGAAAAGGTTAAAAGCGAAGTTCAAGAAATTGATGTTTGGTTTGAACCATTTTCTGATCAAATTCAGGAAAATCTCCCTTTAGGTTTATTAGGGAAGATGGCAAAAACTCAATGTTTATTTGAGCCTTTTCGTAACCCACCATCAGAAATAGAAATTCGCAGTTGTTTACTTAAATTATATGCCGTTCATGGTGATGTAGTTAGGAAGGCAAAACGCGAAAACAGAAATATTGCTGAATCAGATTTACCGATTTTATGGATTTTAACACCAACTTTTTCATCTCGGATGATTGCGGGTTTAGGTGCAACTGAAATTGCAGAAGATTGGGTTCAAGGTGTTTATTTTCTGCCGAATATCCTGAAAACAGCAATAGTTGTGATTCATCAATTACCAGAAACTGAGGATACCTTATGGTTGAGAGTTTTGGGGAAAGGAGGAACACAGAAAAGAGCAGTGGAGGAGTTAACTGAGTTACCAGAAAATAACCCTTTTCGAGAGAATTTGTTAGAAATTTTAGCGGACTGGCGCAAGAATTTAGAATTGAGAGATAATTTAAGTAGGGAAGAAGAGGAAGTAATTATGAACTTATCACCGGCTTATTTACAACAAATAGAAGACTGGAAGCAAGAAGGAAAACAGGAAGGACAGCTTTCTTTGATAACTTCTCTTCTGGAAGGGCGTTTTGGTAGTTTAGATGCTGAGTTATCTAGTTTGGTAGAAAAGATTGCTAATATTCCTATTTCTGAACGCACTCAGTTACTTCTTTCTTTGGGTAATTTATCCCGTGAAGAGTTGTTGCAAAGATTGAGTAATGAGGAAGTTTAGGGTATCATTTTCTTCGGCAGTTTGAGGAAATTTTCTAAACTGCTGATTTTTTTGATGCTGATGTTTTGACTGAGTTGGAGAAGTTTTTGGCGAAAGAACTTGTAGCGCAAGAGTAATAATAGAAGGGTGAGTAATACCCACCCCTCTTTAATAGTTAATTATTATTGATGATACGTTAACTTATTAACGCAAGAGCCTGATTTAAACAATCAGGAATACAATTGAGCCTCCAATTGTTTCAATATTCGCTTAGGATCATTCTTATCTCCTGTGAAAAATTTCCAAGCTGCAAAACCAGCACCAGCAGCAATTACAGCCGCACCACCAGTCATGACACCAACTCCACCAAGAGCAGCCATAATCGCACTATAAGCTGCTGCTCCTGATAGAGTGCTAATTGCTGTACCTGTACTGGCAACACCAAAAGCACTCATAGCAGCCCAAGCTGTACCAACAGTAGCCGCACTGGTTGCAACTCCAACTCCAGCGGCAATTCCTAAGTTCTTTTTATCTTCAGCATCCATTTCTCCAACAGAAGCAACAGATACTAAAGCTGCTGCACCAATTAGGGCTGCTCCACCTGTTGCTACTACTAATCCTCCTAACATTCCTAAACCACCCGCAGCTACAGAGCCACCACCTAATAGAGCTAAAGTTGCATTAGTTGCTGCACCTCCAGATAGTGTACTTATAGCTACTCCTGTTCCTGCTTTCATTCCAGTTGTTGATGCAATTTGTATAGCTGTCGGGACAATTCCAGCAGCTTTCTTTAGTGAGTCACGGACTGTTTTAATTTTAGCGAGAATATCATCATTTTTCTTTTCGTTCTGATTGCTTACTGGTTCACGCATCAACTTGTAAATTACTTTGCAATCATCTGGTATACGAGAATGCAAGATTAGTGAATCTAATAATTTCAAACTTGCTTGATCAGAAACTTGCTTACCATCTCTAAGTGCAGAATAAGTAGTAAGTATCTCAGCTTTGTATATACTATTGTTGATAGTAGAAAAAGTATCAATTAGATTGACTATAAATAAATCAGCAGTAGTTGCCCTAGCCGTAACACTGTGACGAAAGTATACTTGTTTAAGTTCATTAGGCAGCGAACCATTTTGAATAATGGTGTCAAGCCGATTTAGAATCTCAAAATCAGCTATGTTTTCTCCTGCTCTGATACACTGATATATTCCTCTAATAAACTGCTTCTCATTCTTATTGAGGTTAGATGCAGTCAAGGTATTTTCAATACATTGTTCTATTTTGAATAATCTAGAATTTTGACTGGCAATATTGTATCGCTGAGAAACTGAAGAATTGACTTGAGATGATGAAACAATAAAATCTAACAAATTTAGAGCAGGTAAGTCATCTATAGACTTAGCATTACTAATCAGTTTGTAGATTTTAATACATCTTTCTTTGCTT
>NZ_VILB01000016.1 GCF_009712035.1 Anabaena sp. UHCC 0187
CAACAAATCCCCTTCTATTCATTTAGAGGGGGATTTGTTGTTGAGGTTTCTTATCCCTCTTCCATCCCACATTCCGCAGATGTGATTCAGATTATTGATATTTTTGAAAAATTCCAGCCAAGAAAATTTTATGTACCTAATTTTTCTGGTTGAGGTTAACTTTATTTGCCAAAAAATAGAGAATATTAACAATACCTTAGCCAAATTACGAGGGTTAAACGGCTGTAGAAGGATTGTGAATACGACCAAGAGAGGTAAGCTTGGCAAAAATCTGGGCTAATAAAATAGGCTCTGGTTGTTCCGGAAGCATTTTTAACATTTCTCTAACATAGCAAAAACCACGATAATAAGCCTTAAGATCAACTTATCAAAGTAAGCTATAATTTTCTGATACCAACGAATAATAGTATTGTTGCTATTGGGGAATAATTTAAAAACTCCCGTATAGCAATCCTGTGTAATATTAAAGATTTTCCTGATCTTTTCTTTAAATTCGTGCATTTCCTTCAAAATAGGCGAGACATTTTTAACTTGAATAAGCCAAATTTTGATGTAACAGCGGATAGATTTCATGTAATGAAACAAGTCAAAAGACTTTTTCCGCAAGCCCTACTTATTCTTTGTGACAGTTGTGATTTTTAGAAATCAGGGATATGAAGCATTAAAGCTCCCTAGCTTAATAAACCAGGAAGCTAAAATTTTTTAGTTCACCGCAACGCCGTTTTACCTAAGTTTATGACCTGGTTAAACCAGGTGGGAACTGAGGGTTCTCATTTAAAGTTTCCGGGTACAAGCCCGGTATACTGCCACGAGAATTGTTTAGCTCCCTTGTTGTTAAAGACATAGATCAAAAAACTTGATGGCAGTCACCAATCGTCGTAGTGCAACTAACTCATTATAGCTTTGAAAAATAGCTTGTGTGTTTATTCTGGAAAATTTTGGCAACTTTTGGCTGGAGGATACCAGATAGATTCAATTTTGTGTATAATATTTTTTACAGCATTTCGGTTATCTTGCTCTAATAAAACGGTGATATGTCCTAATTTACGTCCTGGACGAGCTTCTGTTTTGCCGTACCAATGAACAGTAGCTTGGGGAATATTTGCTAATTGTTGACGTTGTTTTTGGTAATCGCTTTGGCTGGTTTCATATCCTAATAAATTAACCATAACCGCACTACCACAATGTAATCTAGTATTAGTTAATGCTAAACCACACACGGCTCTCAGATGTTGTTCAAATTGGGAAGTTTCACAAGCATCAAGGGAAAAATGCCCAGAGTTGTGGGTGCGTGGTGCTATTTCATTGATGAGAATTTTACCCTCAGCGGTGAGAAATAGTTCTATGCCAAATACTCCTACATATTGGAGACTATTTAATAGTTTATCGGCGATTGTTTCAATTTCTAAACTTTGCTCTTTCGTAATTTTAGCAGGTGCAATTACCCATCTACACACCTGTTCTTCCTGGAGAGTTTCTACCGCTGGATAGATGACAATTTCTCCATTTACAGAACGGGCGGCAATTATAGCCAATTCTTTTGTAAAAGGAACAAATTCTTCGACTAAAAATGGAGTATGACGTTGATTAACTATTTTTGATAAAGTCAAAAAATCGGGAATGATAAAAGTTCCTTGACCATCATACCCATGTCTTCGGGTTTTAAGAACAACAGGAAAACCCAAGTTTTCGATTTGAGATTCTAGATTTTTTTCCTCTGATAATGCTAGAAACTGGGGAACTGGTAAATCTAAATCCCGTAAATAGCAACGTTGCTCATATTTATCTAACAGGGGTGCTAAAGCGGATAATTGGGGACGAAAACAAACACCCTGTTTCTCTAGTAGTGATAAAGCAGTAAGGTTGACAAACTCGTTTTCAAAAGTAATAATATCGCACTTTGTAGCTAAAATTTCTGTGGCAGCGGCATCATCAACTGCGGCAAAAATGCTATCTTGGGCAATAGATACAGCCGGATCATTGGGACTAGGAGTTTGGACTATTAATTCTACTCCCAGCTTATTTGCTGCATCTGCCATCATCCAAGCCAGTTGTCCACCACCAATTATACCAAGTTTTATTGACATCCTAACGACTCACGAGTTTCTACACCAGTTTGGGAATTTACACCACTGGCTTTTTGACATAGCTCTTTAATTTGCGCCTTATCTAGAATTGCATCTGTAAAATCTGCACCTGTGATGTTGACATCTGTAAAGATAGTGCGGAATAAAATAGCTTCTATTAAAACGGCATTACTTAAATCAGCCCCTATTAATTTTACCTCATTAACCATGGCATTTGTTAAATCTGCTCCATGTAAATTTGCTTTTGTCATAACCGAAGCACTTAAAACTGCTCCTCGCAAGTCCGCACCTGTAAAGTTAGTCATTTCCAAATTAGCGTTAGAAAACTCCGCAGCTTGTAAACTTTGTCCCGAAAAATCATGTCTTGACAACTCTGCGTTACTAAATGATAGAGGATGAGTCCAGTCTGCTAATGCTGGCTGTGCTACGCACCAAAGTATAATTCCTAAAATCAATCCTAAGCCTTTTTGCCAAAACCAAAACATAGTTGATGAGTCCAAGTTACTAATTATCTAGTTTAATCTGCAATTGATGATTGGTTCAACTTGGGACAATGTTTAATATTTTATAATAATATTGTTGCTGATTAATTCAAAAGGAGTTGACCATTTACAATTATTCATGAAGTTTAATTACAAGTAAAGTTTATTATCTTTTGAAGTTCACTACTAAAAACAACTGTTAATCTGTTAATCATAGTCATAATTACGATAACAAGGTTTCTAGGATGTATAAAATTGAAAATAAATATCTAGAATGACGGCATTCAAGTTAATTATCACTAGCGGTTATCTGACTAAAAATCTTTGAGTTATTGAAATTGACGGACAGCACACATTTACAAAGCGCAATTAGTATTGCTATGATAAATCATTATTCTATTCAATGGATTGAAGCATGGTGCTTAGAAAACGGCTGGACAGATTTATTTGTGGAGAGACGTGATAACTATTGGGCTTTCCCTCCTGGTGGAGTCATGCCAGAACCAATACCGATGAATGTGTTGAAAGTAATTAAAGAAGAAAATGGATTAACTAATCAAGAAATGTATTGGGCTGGTGCTGCTATATCTACCACTATATTAGCAGTGATTTATACATTTTTGTTTAAATGTCCGATTCCCTTAGTGTTATCTTTTGCATTTAATGCTGTAACAGTGGCACAATTTGAACCAGAAGATGTCTAGATTAAGAATTTAGGAATGAATAAGAACTGCTGTTGTTTACAGTTTCAACAAGAGCAGTTTTTGCTTTGATAAAGGTTTAAATATTTTGGTGATACTTGCAGCGAGCGACGCTATCGTTTAAATTAGATACAAGGGTAATCTAAATTTAACAAAAATCAGTGATCAAAAAATATTGGCTATTATTAAGTTTATTTGTCATTTTCTTATTAACTTTCCAGCAAGCATTAGCCCAAAATAACTTGCAGTTGAGAGTTAATCGCTACTTGGAAGTTCGTAGTGTTGTTGGTAATGTTACCTATGAAAATAAACAAACTTCCCAACCTGCCAATGTCGGTACAAAGCTACAAAAGCTTGGTGATAGCATTAGTACAGGACAAAATTCTCGGACAATATTAGCACTAGATACAGGAATTGCTTTTGTAGAAGTAGCGGAAAATACAAAACTTCAAATTAAGAAACTGCAAACCACCAGTAATAATGGAAAAGTCACAGAGTTGCTAGTAACTAGTGGACAAGTGCGGTTAAAGGTACGTCCTTTGAACAATCGAGACTCTAGACTAGAAATTAACACTCCAGCGGGAATTACAGGAGTCAGAGGTACAGAATTTGGTGTTAGTGTCCAACCTAGTGGAAAAACAGGGGTAGCAACCTTAAACGGTAAGGTAGTAACATCCGCTCAAGGTGAAACTGTGTCTGTAAATAAAGGTTTTCAAAGTTTTATAATTCCTGGAGAACCACCTTCACCGCCAGTGCGTTTACGAGATGATACAAGTTTGCAAGTAAAAATATTGGCAGATATGGGCAATCAACAGGCGAGAATTGCGGGTAAGGTAGATCCTGTGAATTTAGTTATTTTAGCGAATGAACCACTAATAACTAATGGGAATGGAGAGTTTGAGGTGATAACACGCCTTCCTAATAATCGAAAAATTGCAGTTAGTGTGACAACACCTTTGGGAAAACAGCAAAAGTATGAATTAGCTGTTCCTTAATAAAAGGAAGAACTACAAATGTATGATTTGTTCATGGAAATCTGGCGGTTGTTTGGGAAATTGTTTCCTGGTTGTATAGCCATGTTGATAGTTGTTTGTTTCCTGTTGCTGGGAATCTTCCAACCGTTAGAATGGATGACATACAACACCCTATTCCGACTACGAGGAAATATTGACTGGAATCAGCAAATAGTAGTAGTGACAATAGATAATAAAAGTTTGCTAGAGTTTAAACAATTTCCCTGGACACGGACAAGATATATAGAGTTATTAAATATATTGGATACAGCCCAACCAAATGTAGTTGCATTCGATATTATTTTTTCTGAGTCTAGCCCCGATGATGTCGCCTTAGCAAATGCCATGAAACAACACGGTAAAGTCGTGCTGGCAGAGGCTTGGGATAGTCAAGGAGAACCGTGGTTTCCTGTTCCTGAGCTTGAACAGGCAGCAATCACAACTGGGCATATATTCGGTCCCAAAGATGGAGATGGTATGATCCGCAAAGTACAGCCGCTAATTAATGGTATTCCCTCGTTAGGAATTGCGGCTATCCAGGCTTATGCAACTTTTACGGAAATACCTTCCTTACCTAATTTAGAGGAGGCATTGTGGATTAACTGGCCCAGTCAGGTTCAGCAAATGCCTCACTACTCCTTTGTTGATGTGGTACAGGGTAAAGTATCAACCGATATATTTAAAAATAAAATTGTGTTGGTAGGAGTTACTGCTCCTGGGATTGATGTTTTAGTCACGCCCTTTAATTATGATCCACCTACAGGGGGAGTTTACTTACACGCAACTTTTATTAGTAATGTATTTGGGCATAATTTTCTTCATCTTTTTCCGTCTGGAGCATGGATAATATTATTACTATTAGCCGGTCCGGTATGGGGTTTACTAATTGTTCGTTGGCATTCTGGGAAAAAATTAGGATTTTGTATAGGGATATGTGTAATCTGGGAAATTTTCAGTTTGTTCATGCTGAAGATAAATTATTGGCTACCTGTGGCTGCACCCATGACTTTATTAGGAATGACAACTGGAATTGTCATTTGGCAAGATGATCTCAATCTTAAAGCCGAAAATCAAACTCTCTACCGTCTTGCTAATTACGACAGCCTCACGCAAATTCCTAACCGTCGGCGATTTGATGAGTATTTTCAGCAAGAATGGGGACGCATGACTAGGGAAAAGTCTTCACTTTCGCTGATTTTATGTGACGTAGATTTTTTTAAACGATATAATGATACTTACGGACATCAAGCAGGAGATAGTTGTTTACAAAAAGTGGCTCAAGCTATGAGTCAAGCTATTAAAAGACCTAGTGATTTAGTAGCGCGATATGGAGGAGAAGAATTTGTGGTAATTTTGCCAAATACCACTGTAGAAGGTGCGATGATTGTAGCTGAAGAAATTCGTTCTCAAGTGAAAATATTGGCAATTTCCCATAAAGCTTCTGAGGTAAGTCAATATGTTACTGTCAGTTTAGGAATTGCTAGTATAATTCCTGTTTCTGATATTCCAGCGGAATTTCTCATCAAAACAGCAGACGAAGCACTTTATCGAGCCAAAAAAGCAGGAAGGGATCGTTTTTGTATGATTACTGCTGAAGACCTTGGACTGAACCGATAGTAATTTTAGGACTCTAAATTTTGCAACCCCATTGCTATTTTACTGTGTTTTTCAATTTGTCCCATGACCTGTCTTGCCCGTTGAATTACTACAGTCGGTAAACCTGCTAATCTTCCCGCTTCTATCCCATAGGATTTATCAGCACCACCGGGTTGAACCTGATGTAAAAAGATAATTTGGTCAGGTAACTCTTTAACAGTAACTTGATAATTTGCCACATTAGAAATAATAGTAGCTAATTCATTTAATTCATGATAATGAGTGGCAAAAATCGTCCGAGACTTAATATCAACAGCTAAATATTCCGCCACAGCCCAAGCAATTGAAAGACCGTCAAAAGTTGCAGTTCCGCGACCAATTTCATCTAACAAAACCAAAGATTTAGCAGTTGCATGATTGAGGATATTTGCAGTTTCATTCATTTCCACCATAAACGTAGATTGACCAGTAGCCAAATCATCCACCGCACCAACACGAGTAAAAATGCGATCGCATATTCCCAACTTAGCAGCACGCGCCGGCACAAAACTACCAATTTGCGCCATTAATTGAATTAACCCAACTTGACGCAAATAACAACTCTTCCCACTCGCATTTGGACCCGTAAGAATCACCAAATCAGGATGTACAGACAACCCCTCTGTGTCCTCTGTGCCTCTGTGGTTCGTTTCCTTCCTTCCTAACCAAGTAGAATTCGGGACAAAAAACCCCGCAGGTAAAGACTGTTCCACTACCGGGTGACGACCATCAATCACATCAATTTCCCGTCCTGTAAGCATCTCAGGGCGACAATAACCTTGATGTACAGCCAATTCCCCCAAACCACATAATACATCGGCGGCGGCGACAGCGCGGGAAATATTGCGAATAATTTCGGCATGAGAACCAACTTCATCGCGTAATGCGTCAAAAATCTCATATTCCAACTGATTTAAATCATCTCGCGCTGTGAGAATTCGGGCTTCTCGTTCCTTCAAATCAGGAGTAATGTAACGTTCCTCATTTGTCAGAGTTTGTTTGCGAATGTAATTATCGGGAACTTGGTCAGATTTACTGCGGGAAATACTGATATAATAACCAAAAGTCTTATTAAATCCTACTTTCAAGGTCGGAATTCCCGTTCTTGCTCTTTCATCAACTTCTAAATTTGCAATCCATTGTTGATCACTTTCTACAGTAGCCTTTCTTTCATCCAAAAGCGGATTAATTCCTGCCCGAATTAAACCACCTTCTTTTAAATGTATCGGTGGTGATTCTACGATGTGAGCGTGTAACTTTTCTGCTATTTCTTCTAGGATAGGTGGGACTTTTTGCAAAGCTTTCAAGAAAGGCGATCTCGCATCTTCAACCAAGCGAGATAATTCTGGTAAACGGGAGAAAGAATCAGCTAAAGCGACTAAATCCCGTGCATTAGCCCTACCAGAAGCGGCTCTGACTGTTAAACGTTCTAAATCGTAAATTTGCCTTAGTAACTGCCGCAAATCTTGACGTAAAGGCGTATTTTCTACTAATTCCTGAATGGTATCTTGGCGGGATTTAATTCCTTTAATATCAAGTAGCGGTTGTAACAACCATCTTCTTAAAGCCCTGCTACCCATTGCAGTGCTAGTTCTGTCTAAAGCCCATAATAGAGAACCGTGAAATGTGCCATCACGGACAGTTTGGGTAATTTCCAGGTTACGACGAGTTTGATGATCTACTATTAAATAATCAGTTAAGGTATAGGTGCGTAATAATTGCAGAGAAACTGGATTGGCTTTTTGTGTATCTTCGATGTATTCCAAAAGACCACCAGCGGCGCGAACTGCGAGGGGAAGATGTTCACAACCTAAACCTTCGAGCGATCGCACTTTGAATTTCTGCAATAATTTACTTCTAGCTTCTGCTTGGGAAAAGGGAACTTGCGATCGCAAACTATAGCAAAATGATGGTGGTAAACATTGGGGAAGTGATGGGGAAGTTTCCCCTGGACGCAGTAAACTACCTAAATCTGGGGCGTTAGTGGGAAACAGCACTTCAGAAGGATGCAATCGCATTAACTCTTGGGTCAAGTGTTCTAAATCACTACCTTGAGATGTGAGAAATTCCCCTGTTGATATATCTGCGTAGGCTAAACCCCAATGATTAACAGCAATTACCACAGCCGCAATGTAGTTATTACGACTAGCTTTGAGCATTCCCTCTTCTAGCAAAGTTCCTGGGGTGAGGATGCGCGTTACTTCTCGCTTTACCAAACCAATAGCATCAGCAGAGTCTTCCACTTGGTCGCAGATTACCACAGCATAACCTTTTTCTACCAGTTGAGTGGTGTATCGTTCCCAAGCGTGATGAGGCACACCTGTCATGGCGACGCGACCGACTTCACCACCATGTTTACTAGTTAAGACTAATTCTAATTCTCTGGAGACGGTTACAGCGTCTTGGAAAAAAGTTTCAAAAAAATCACCAACTCTGTACAGCAGTAACGCATGAGGATGTTTATCTTTTACTTCTACATAATGCTGATACATCTTACTCAGCTTACTGCGGTCTTCTACCAGATTTGTATCAGTAAGTGGTGTATTTGGTTGATTGGGTTCTGGTGTGGAAGTGGTCATGGTAGATGCTGAGAGTTTAGGCACAGATTATTGGCACTATGTCTGATGATAACGTGATGTGGGACATTGGGAGCGATCGCTTAAAGTTTATTTATTTTTATTCATAATTGGTTGATATACAGCTAGTTTTCAATTGGTGGATTTATTTTTTCTGTTATTGTGGTAAAAATGCGATCACAATATGGTGAAGCTTGACAAACCTTATCTACATCTAGCAATTCTAACAGTTGATAGGCGTGTTGGATTTTGTGATATTCTTTTTTGGTAGTGTTAGCAGTAGCAGTTTTGAGAATACGTTCTAAATTATTATTTTCACCTTTGGGAATAGTTTCTACATTAGCAGTTTTGGGAATACCACTTCCTTTAAAACCTTGTCCATAAAATTTTTTCAGAGTTTCAATATCAGCAATAAACCAAGCTTCCATTGTTTGTACCATCAAATGGCAATTATCATCATCAACTCCTGCGGGTTTATCCCAATTATCCCTTAATTTCAAATGTTCCCAAGGAGATTTTTGCTTTACGGGTGCTTCTGCATCAACCAGCAAAATATTAAAAGCATCAGGATGAGATTTTAAAGCATTTTCAAAGTCACGAAAAGCATGATTCCGAGTACCGCAGATAGTGATATTCCATTTAATCTTTTTGGTTTTTGCTTCGTGTACTAATTTTTTGAAAAACTGACTAAATCCTTGTCTAATTAAAGATTTCTGATTTTTAAAATCTCCACCACCTTCTATGTAAATACGAACTTCTTTTACCATCTATTTCCCCCTATTTCCCCCATCCGCCATAGGTCGCCTAAAGTATAATTTTCTAACCAATCTTTTAGTTTATCAGGTTCAAGACGACGAAGATGAGATCCTGCTTCATCTCTTTCACAGACTATTACTGATTCAGGATATTGACTTAAAGCAGAAACCAAAGTGTCAGAATGAGTGGTTACAATTAATTGAGTTCTCTGGGATGCTTCAATTAACATTTCGGCAATCGTTGGTAAGATATCTGGATGTAAACCTATTTCTGGTTCTTCAATACAAATTAAGGGAGGTGGAGTTGGATCTAATAGTAAACCCATGAGAAATAAATAACGCAATGTTCCATCTGATAAACGATTTGCGGGAATTGGTTGAGTTAAACCTTCTTCACGAATAAATATCTGTACTGTACCGCCATATATTCTTACGCTCAATTCTTCTGCTAATTCATAGAATCTTTTTAGGTTTTCAATAATTTTCCTATTACCTATTTGATGTTGTAAATTGTTTAAAACTAGCCCTAGATTACTCCCATCTTCTAATAAAGGATGTTGAGGTAAATCAGTTTTTTGAGCATTTCTTGGTTCTGAATATCGCCCCATTTGCCAATGACGATATAAACCTATTTTAGAAAATTCTGTGCTAAGATAGGATAGTTCTGGATACAAATCTGGGTCTTTTCTTTGAGACAAAACAGACTGATCTGGAATCAAGTCTTCTCGACGAAGTTTGCGTTCAAATCTTTCGCCATCATCCTTGATTTTGTTAATATTTAAAACAGGACGACCCTTTTGATAACGATAGTAAAAATATTCATCTTCTTGCCCTTCATAAGCTTGTTCATTTTGGAGAAATTCATCTACTAATTCTAATCTTTGATTAATTGCAGTCAGACTAAGATTATAGTGTAAATTCTGGAATCTGTGAGGGTAATTCAAAGTCACCTCTATTTGGGCTACCGGATTTTCTTGTTTACCCTTCCACAAAAATTCACTAACTCCTCCACCTTGACGAAATGGTGAGGGTAAATCTGTTGGTGTTGCGCGTAAAATTCCCAAAGCTTCAATTAAATTAGATTTACCAGATGTGTTAGCACCAATTAACACATTTAGCGGTTGTAGTTCGATTTCTTCACCTTCACTTCCATAGGAAAGAAAGTTTTGTAATTTAATTTTGTGAATAAATCTTTTGCCTTCCATTTTTCTCCTAATCTTACTGAAAATATCTATTTTAGAATACTATTTATTTACGTTATGATCAATTATCAACTTTATATAATAATCGTTTAGCAAGGATTATAACTTAAAATTAAAATATTAGCATAAAAACTTACCCTAAAATAGGGAACTACAATAACCTTCCTAAATAGAGGTATAACTCAAAATTTATTCATCTCTTCATGATTTTGACAGAATCACTATTTTTTTTGACAAAATAGCATTATGATAAATAGCAAGTAACTTGTGTAAACTGGAGATGAAATTGGCAATAATGCAAAAATTTGCTCAATCTATAGCTTTTATACAACAAGCAAAAATTTCTACTGTGAGATTATTTCATCTGGGATTATCTTTTTCCCTAGTAACGGGACTTTCTGCTTGTGGTAATCAGGGAAATTCTGGGATCAACTTTAAAAATTTAAATATTGGTGCTAATGTTACACAGATTCAAGAAATTACCC
This sequence comes from Anabaena sp. UHCC 0187, assembly GCF_009712035.1. Classification (GTDB taxonomy): domain Bacteria; phylum Cyanobacteriota; class Cyanobacteriia; order Cyanobacteriales; family Nostocaceae; genus Dolichospermum. The sequence goes on from NZ_VILB01000016.1 coordinate 10,937, forward strand.
AACAAAATCAGGATACTACAGTTTACATTCAAGGTAAAGTAGAAAAAACTGCTCCTTTAATCAAGCAAAAAGCATATCAAATCAATGACTCAACTGGGAAAATCTGGGTTATCACTAATCAAGGCAATTTTCAAGTTGGAGAACAGGTAGTATTAAAAGGTAATGTGCAGTATCAAAGTGTTCCTTTAGCTGGTAAAGAATACGGCGAAATTTATTTAGAGGAAAAGTAATTTATGAATAATCAATTAGTTCATGTATCCGTGACTATTCTCTATCAAAAAAATAAATTCTTGATGCAATTACGGGACAATATTCCCAATATTATAGCTCCTGGTTGCTGGGCTTTATTTGGTGGACATATCGAACCTGGAGAAACTCCAGAAATAGCGGTTCAGCGGGAAGTTATGGAAGAAATTGGTTATAAGTTAACTGATTTTATACAATTTGGCATTTATAGCGATGAAAAAGCGGTTCGTTATGTCTTTCATGCACCATTATTAGTACCAATAAATCAACTCGTACTTTCTGAAGGTTGGGATTTAGATTTGTTAACAGCAGAAGATATCCAAAAAGGTGAATGTTATTCCGCAAAAGCAGGAGAAGTAAGACCTTTAGCGACGTTACCTCGGAAAATTATGCTGGATTTTATCAACAGCCTATCATAAGGATTAAAGACTGATTATTTGATTTACAAGCCTTGAAAATTTCCCAGATATTTTGCAATAATTAGATTATTAATCAATCTCATGCAACCAGTGAACAATCTACCCAATTTACGCAAATGGTTAATTATAGGATTAGCCTTTCCTGTTATTCTTCTTAATGGGTGGTTATTAATTCAATTTATTAACTATTTTCAACCTTTGGTCAGTGTTATTTCTATCGCCATTCTCTTAGCTTTCATCTTAGACTATCCGATTCAACTATTACAAAAACGTGGAGTTCCTCGCAATTTAGCAATTGTAGTAGTATTACTACTAGCTATTATTCTTTTAGGTGCTACAGGTGTTATTTTAGTACCGTTAATTCTTGAACAATTGAACGAATTAGCTAATCTTCTTCCCTATTGGATTGAATCTGGAACTCAACAAATAGAAGCTTTGCAAAATTGGGCATCCACACAGCAGTTACCAGTAAATCTAAGTGGACTAGCTGCTGAAATTTTAGGAAAAATATCTAGTCAACTGCAATCTTTTACTGGAAAGATTCTGGGTTTTGCTTTTGATACTATTGGGAATTTATTTAATTTACTGATAACCATAGTTCTTACTATTTATTTAGTATTGAATGGTGAACGTTTATGGGATGGAATTTATCTTTGGTTTCCTAGCAACATTACTATAAAATTCAGAGAATTACTCCGAGAAGATTTTAATAATTATTTCATTGGTCAAGCTACATTAGGTGCTATTTTAGCCGTGACAATCACATTGGCCTTTGTAGCTTTACGAGTACCTTTATCACTACTTTTCGGCTTAGGAATTGGCTTGTTTTCCTTATTTCCCTTTGGAACGGGGATTGGGATTGGTATTGTTAGTTTATTAGTAGCTTTAAAAGACTTTGGACTAGGCATAGAAGTTGCAGTTATAGGTGTAACTCTTGACCAAATTAATTCTAATATTATCGCTCCCCGGATTTTAGGAAATTTAACAGGCTTAAATCCTGTCTGGGTGGTAATCTCTTTATTAATAGGAGCAAAATTAGGAGGTGTATTAGGTTTGTTAGTTGCTATTCCTTTAGCTAGTTTTATTAAAGATATTGCTGATACTTGGCGGAATAATGAATTTAATAAAACCTCTGTTAATAGTGAGTATCTACAAGAATCCTAAATAAGGTAGATATTTTATTTTGGGAAATAGTATTCTCTAGGTACAGGCAAAAAATCAAGAATCTGATTACAATACTTAAGAATAAATCTCATTCTCTTGCGTAACTAATCATGGAAAATTTTGTTTTTTACAACCCTGTTAAAATCCTGTTTGGTCAAGGTCAAATTGCTAACATTGCGTCAGAAATCCCCGCAGATGCTAAAATTCTGATCACCTACGGCGGTGGTAGCATTAAAGCCAATGGCGTTTATGATCAAGTAAAATCGGCATTAGCTGGACGGAATGTCTTTGAATTTGGCGGAATTGAACCCAACCCCCACTTAGAAACTTTAATGAAAGCAGTGGAATTAATCCGCAAAGAAGGGATTGATTTTCTCTTAGCTGTGGGTGGTGGTTCTGTCGCTGACGGGACTAAATTTATAGCTGCTGCTGTTCCCTTTATTGGCGACCCTTGGGATATTTTAGCAAAGGGTGCAGCGGTAACTGCGGCTTTACCAATGGGGGTGGTTTTGACTTTACCCGCAACTGGTTCGGAAATGAATACAAACTCAGTTGTTACCAAGTGGGAAACTCAAGAAAAGTTATTTTTCGCTAGTCCCTTTGTGTTTCCTAAATTTTCAGTTCTTGACCCAGAAACGACTTTCTCCCTCCCTCCCAGACAAATTAGTAATGGGATAGTTGATGCTTTTACTCATGTGATGGAACAGTATTTAACCTATCCTGTAAATGCACCATTACAAGACCGCATGGCTGAATCAATTTTAAAAACTTTGATTTCAGAAGGGCCAAAGACTTTAGCAAATCCTACAGATTATGATGCACGAGCGAATTTAGTTTGGTCGGCAACAATGGCATTAAATGGGTTAATTGCTGCTGGTGTTCCCCAAGATTGGACTACTCACATGATAGGTCATGAATTGACAGCTTTGCATGGTTTAGATCATGCTCAAACCTTGGCGATTGTTTTACCAAATACTTTGACAATTAGACGCGATCGCAAATGGCAAAAACTTCTACAATATGCAGATAGAGTTTGGGATATTGTGGGTGGTTCAGAAGCAGAACGGGTAGATACAGCAATTAGTAAAACTCGTGATTTCTTTGAATCAGTTGGTGTCCGCACTCATTTATCTGATTATGGTGTGGGAGTAGAAACTATTCCCGCAGTCATCAAAAATTTAGAAAAGCATGGGATGACAGCTTTAGGGGAAAATAAAGATGTTAATCTACAAGCTGTTGAGCAAATTTTAGCTCTTTGTGCTTAGAAATTAAATCATTAGGTCAGGCTTTTCGACAGCGGTTTCCGCTTTTATTAAGTACATCTTAGCCCCCTCATCACACCCTCCTCAATCCCCCCGCAGCGGGGGGAAGAAAAGGATAAACTTTTGATATTGGAGGGGGTTGGGGGTGGGGTTCTTGTACCTCATAACACAAAGGAAGTGCGGTAATTAATGCGGACAACGTAGCTATATTATTTAGTCTACCCAATACTTGGTGTAATTTACATTTGTGACTAATACACCCTACAGTAAATATTAATCTATATTCTGCAAGACATTTACGTACAATACCCTGTAAAGTTATAATTAGACATAAACTTCTTAATCAGGGTAATTATGCGCTTTTTACTGAGAATTGCCGGTTTTGGGTTGCTGATTCTAGGTATCTACTTAGTTGGGCAAAATATCTTTTTCACAACCAACGTTTATCCTTACTGGTGGCGGGGAATTTCTGCTGATATTTCAGTATTATCACTAACATTAGGCGTACTCATGCTAGTTTTCTTCCCAGCAAGTATGAAAAATCTGGGATTGATTGCTATTTCTGTGGGTATTCTTGCGGTATTTATCAGTAGTCGCGCAATTCTTAGTCCTACCAGTTTATGGCAATTTTTTCTCTCATTAATTTGCATTACCTCTGGCTATAAGATGTTCACAACTGGATACTTTCCTTTTTAATTTCTATATCTACAGGTGGACGTACACACAAATAAATCAAAGCTCCAAATAAAGGCATTGCAAATAACCAAAATAATTGATTATTTTGCCAACCTCGTCGCGTCATATCATCTCCTAACAAAGTAGGAAATAATAGACTCAACATCACAAAATCTAAACTCATCACATGAATAAATCTGCTACTTTGCCACTGTTGGACAAAATTATCCCAATCTCCTTGTAAACCAGATGCTAATAAAAGTGCCGCACCTATAGTTAATAAAATTCCCAAAATGCGGGAATCTAGGATTTTGAGAAATAAATTTTTTTCACCAACAAACTTTTCATTTGGTTCTCGTAAAGCCAAATATGGTAAAAGCGTAAATGCACCTAAAGCAAAAGCACCAGTAGCAAATGGCCAAGCCGGAATTTTTTGACCTCTACCATCAACAAAAACTACTGCACTATATATAAAAGGCCAAATTCCCATGATATTAAATAAAGATATAATCAGGGGATTAATTCCTTGCCAATTGCCTGTAGAGAGATTTTTGATTAACTCAAAAGTATCAGGTTGTTCGGGAGGAGCAAATAAAAAGGCATAGGAAACAAATCCCAGCCATAATAGACCAAAAGTGATTTTTCTCAACATGAATTTCTGGAAATTAACTAAAAGCTTCCGAAAGATAATCTGCTGCTGCTGCAACTACAGCGATCGCACTCTCATAGTCTAACCTAGTTGGCCCCAAAACCCCCACACTGCCCACCGGCACAGAACCCCGACGATAAATAGCAGAAATCAAAGTACAAGTCCGAATCGGTTCGAGAGGATTTTCTGTACCAATCCGCACCGTTACCTTAGACTTATTGGCATCGTCCATTTCTGCTTCTTCGCAAATTAAACGCCAAAGTTGGTCTTGTTCCTCTTCCAACAATTGCATAATTGTCTGTACCTGCTGTACCTGGGAAAACTCAGGTTGTCGTAAAACCTCTCCAATCCCTCGTACCATAATTTGTGTAGCTGTTGGTGCCAGAGCGCGATGAGTCAATTCTACCAAAGAACTTTTTAATAATTCGCCATAAACTCGAAACTCCTGATCCAATTCACTCCAATCAAGATAGCCTATTTCTAATAAACTCTGTCCTCGTAAGTGACTATTCAAAAAGTTAGAAATAATTTGCAATTGGTGATCAATTACTTCCGGTTCAGGTTGATTTTCTGAAATTGGTGGAAATAAATCCATCACCTTAGAATGGGTTTCATAACTATCCGTCACCACAATCAACATAATTTTCCCCGATTCAATTTGCACCAATTGCAAATGTCGTAACTTTGCTGTTGTGGTTTGTGGCATAGTAATCAAAGTAATACAGCCGCTTAATGTTGCTAAAATTTGGGCAGCACCTTGCAATAAAGCCTCTAAACTCCAATCTTCCCAATGCAGATGTTTTTGTAATGTTGTTTCTACCTCTTTAGCCAAAGTTTCTGATGGTTTAATTAATTGATCAACATAAATACGATAACCGGAATCAGAAGGAATTCTTCCCGCAGAAGTATGTGGTTGATAAAGTAATCCTGATTTTTCCAAAACACCCATGACACTACGAATAGTGGCAGAGCTAACACCTAAATCAAACCCTTCAATTAGAGCCTTAGAGCCTACAGGTTCTGCTGTGGTAATATAATGACGTACAGTTGCATAAAGTATATTCTGTTGCCGATTAGTCAGATGAACTTGCATAAGTGATATTTTTACTGAAGGCAAATCTTAATCAAAATTTGAAAAATACGTGGTTTTCGCCACAAAAACCTAAAAAAAGAATTAATTATTAATTAACGTAAGATAGAAAATTATATACTTATATTGTATTAATTAAACACAAATTTTCCCTTCAGGATTTATTTGCTGTATTTATTATGACTGCATACCTGAAAATCAGCAAGAAGATGAATTCCTTTATTTTTCCGTATTATCTCATAGTTAGTTAAGATAAGTTGTGGCTTTAGTTACAAAATATTATTTTCTATTTGTTATACTTAACATTGCTTAATCTTTTGATGCTATTGGTAAGTGTTTAGCTAAAGCAGCAAGAAGCCCCACGTCTCAATACTGCTCGGTTAACGAAAATGGAGAGTAAAACCAAGAGAAAAGTGTTCGCGTTTTATCTACGATAACAATAAAAATTGAGAGACTTACTTTTTCTATTTGAGGCTATCGTACAAGTCAACATCAAATGGCTAATGGTGGGAACTTGAAATTAACGTCTGTAAGCTTTATTTACTAAAGCTTTTAGAAATTGTGAAGTTTAATTAACATTAATTTTGATGAGTTCGTAGTCAAAACTTTAGTCCTAGATTTTGAGGAACTGAAGTGTTAACTACGAACGTATTCATCCCTGGGAACTAATGACTTGAACCACTAGTTGATCACAGAAAGTTAGAAGATAAAGTCGGTAGCATCAACATTACTAGCAGTGAAGGTTGCTAGTGTAATCGTATCTGTAGCGAAAAGCGAACTGGAAATCACCGAAGTTCCGCCAACTTGTGTAACAGTTAACTCTCCAAAGCTGGTTGCAAATGCTGAGAGATCAATTTTGTCTGCACCATTGGCGAAACCGATAATTCGATCATTACCAAAGACCGATGCAAAGATAAAGGTGTCATTTCCATCACCACCATTGAGGGTGTCATTGCCAGCACCACCAGTCAGCCAGTCAGCGCCGATGCCACCGTTGAGGTTATCATTGCCCTCACCCCCATTGAGAGTATCATTACCCCCTGCTCCGGTTAGCGTATCGTCACCCCCGTTGCCAAAGAGAATATCGTTGCCAGTTCCTCCATTGAGGTTGTTATTGCCTTCGTTACCAGTCATGGTGTTGGCAAGTGCGTTACCTATGCCGTTTTCGGCTGTGCCAATTAAGGTCAGGTTTTCTAAGTTGTCGCCTAATGTATAGCTAAAGAGGTTAGATTGCACTGTATCTATACCTTCGTCGGCACTCTCTGTGATGGTATCCCCTATGCTATCTATGATGTATGTGTCATTGCCCAAACCACCTGTCAAAAAGTCCTCACCTGTGCCACCGTCAAGATAATCATCACCAGCACCACCACTCAGGTTATCATTGCCATCAGCCCCAATCAGGGTATTATTAGCTTCGTTGCCAGTGATGATGTTATTAAGTCCGTTACCTGTACCGCTTTCGGCTGTACCAATCAATATCAGATTTTCTACATTGGCAGTTAAAGTATAGGTAGAGAGGCTAGATTGCACTGTATCTATACCTGTGTCGGCGTTTTCAATGACAGTATCTCCTATGCTATTAACTACATAGATGTCATCACCTGCGCCACCAACCATTCTGTCATTGCCGAGTCCACCGTCCAGAAAATCATTACCACCGCCACCGTTAAGCGTGTCAGCACCAGCACCACCGTCCAGAAAATCATTACCACCGCCACCGTTAAGTTCATCATTACCAGCACCACCGTTAAGGGTGTCTGCGCCTGCTTCACCAGTTAGCAAGTCATTGCCTGAGCCACCATCAAGATAATCACTTCCTGCACCACCATTAAGGTTGTCATTACCACCATTGCCAAAGAGGTTATCGTTGTCAATTGTGCCGATGAGGATATTGTCAAACTCATCTCCAATATATAAACCAATGGCATCAACTGCGATCGCTCCGGTAAGATCCGCACCGATGAAAGTGGCATTAGTGAAGTTGCCTTTAGACAGATCAGCGTTAGCTAAGTTAGCGTTTGTGAAATTAGCACCGATAGCAAGTCCGTTCATGAAAAGACCTTCGGCGTTAGCTTGAGTGAAGTTAGATCCACTCACATCAGTGTCATTAAATCTAGCCCCAGTCAGGTTCGTTATCGTCACAGTGCCATTGGCAGCAACATAGGGACTAAAATCAGAATTTGTTAAAATAGCATCATCAGCCAGAAAATTGCTTAAATCAGCACCACGAAAACTAAGGTTTGCTGGTTGTCCTGGATCAAGTAAGACATCAGTTAAAGAGACTCCGCTGAAATTAGCCAAGTCAAAGATCGAGTTTTGCAGAATCACATCTGTAAAGTTCGTATCTCGAAAATCAGCGCCCGTAGCGTTGACATTAACTAAGACAGTGTTTTCTAAGTTCGCTTCCAGGAAACTAGCATTTACTAAAGTAGCACCTGTAAAGTCAGCCGCTTTGAGATTCGCCTTGAACAAATCCGCTCCGGTAAAGTTAGCTCCTGTCAGGTTTGGTCTCTCAGACTGTTCACCACTGATATTGGCTTCTCGCAAATTCGCATTAGTCAGGTTGGCATTTGACAGGTTAATGTTTTTCGTGTTGATTAGTGAGAGATTAGCTTCCGTCAGGTTTGCGCCACTAAAATCGACATTCTCTAATGTCGCCAAAGAAAAATTAGCTGGGCCAAAGTTGCCACTAGGGGCAAAAATGGCATTACGGGCATTGACATTGATCCAAGTAGATTCACTAAAGTTAGTGCCTCTTAGTTGCGTGGCAGTACCTGCATTATTGGGATCGAACCTAACACTTTCAAGTCTGGCTTTGAAAAAGGTAGAACCGTTGAGATTTCTTCCTCTGAAGCTATTTCCTACTAAGGTTTGTTCATTAAAGTTTAAAGCTACCATGATGCAATCTCTCCAAAAAATGTCTAAGTTCTGAATTAATCAAAAAACTGTAGATGCCACCTGATGTCAAAAATGCTTGGTATATTTTTATGCGCCACGCCTCACTGGTTGCGTGTTTGTAGTCAACACTTTAGGGATGAAAATATTCCCGGACAAAAGTCCTAAAATTACTAAGAGAACTGGAATATAGGACTGTTGATTGGATCAATGTTGGTGCTGATATCAGCTTGAGTAAAGGCGGTGTTGACGAGGGTAATTAATAGTTCACCTTGACCAAAGCCTGTATTAGCAGCGATGCCATCTCCTACTCGGAACTGGGTATTACCGTTAACTATCCGCACATCAAAATCTGTAATACCACTGAAGGATAGGATATCTCCGTCTGCTCCTGTCTGGAATCCGTTAATCCGGTCTTGACCATCACCCAAGGTATAGCGAATGGTATCGCTGCCAGCACCACCAGTCAGGGTGTCATTACCAATACCACTGACCAAAGTATCATTACCATCAGCACCAGTGAGGATATCATTGCCTGCTCCAGCCGTGAGCAAGTCAGCACCAACTCCACCGTTGAGGCTATCATCAGCGTCACCGCCATCGAGAGTATCGCTGCCATTTCCTCCCAGTAGGGTATCAGCACCACCGTTACCAAAGAGAATATCGTTACCACCAAGACCATTGAGGGTGTTGTCAGCCTCATTACCAGTGATGATGTTAGCCAGTGTGTTGCCCGTACCTGTTTGGGCTATGTCAATCAAGATCAGGTTTTCGAGGTTATCGCCCAAGATATAGTCCAGGCTAGATTGGATAGTATCTGTGCCTTCATCGAGGTTTTCTGTAATGGTGTCTCCTGTGCTATCGACGAGGTATGTGTCATTACCCAAACCGCCACTCATCACGTCATTGCCTGCACCACCATCCAGATAATCAGTACCACCACCACCGATGAGTAAGTCATCACCTATACCACCCATCAAGGTATCGGCACTTGCGCCACCATCGAGATAGTCAATACCTTCGCTACCAGAAAGCCAGTCACTTCCGTTACCACCAATCAGGGAATCATCGCCCGTACCACCATCAAGAGTGTCAGCACCGGCACCGCCAGTCAGGGTATCGTTGCCGTCAGCGCCGTTGAGGAGATTGTGGGC
>NZ_VILB01000017.1 GCF_009712035.1 Anabaena sp. UHCC 0187
ACACCTTCATTGATATTTTCTGCGATCGCATCCCCTGTACTATCAACTATGTAGATGTCGTTGCCTGTGCCACCAATTAGGGAGTCATTACCCGCACCACCATCAAGGGTGTCATCTCCTGCACCACCAATTAGGGTATCGTTGCCAGCCGCCCCGTTGAGGCTATTGTTGGCAGCATTGCCCGTGATAACGTTGTTGAGTGCATTGCCCGTGCCGTTTTGGGCTGTGCCAATCAAGGTCAGATTTTCTACGTTGTTACCTAATGTATAACTAGCAAGGCTAGAACGGACAGTATCTGTACCTGCATTGGCATTTTCAATAACGGTATCACTGCCGCTATTGACTACATAAGTATCATTACCAGCTCCACCAACCATCCTGTCATTACCAGCGCCGCCATCAAGATAATCATCGCCAGCACCACCATTCAGGGTGTCATTACCAGCATTACCAAAAAGGTTATCGTTGGTGCTAGTGCCGTTGAGGGTGTTGTTGCCTGCATCACCAACATATAGAGCAATGGCATCAACTGCGATCGCCCCCGTGAGATTTGCACCCACAAAGGAAGCATTTGTAAAGTTGGTTTTTGACAGGTTAGCGTTAGTTAAATTGGCATCAGTGAAATTTGCACCAATAGCGATCGCATCGGTGGTGAGTACCCCACTCATATTAGCTGCCGTAAAATTGGCATTGGTGAGATTAGTTTTAGATAGGTCAGTACCCACCATCTTGGCCTTACTGAAATTTGCACCAGTGAAATCGGTGTCAACTAATTTCGCCCCTGTCAAGTCTGTGACTATCACAGTGCCATTAGCAGCAACATAAGCACTAAAATCAGCACCCGTCAAAACAGCATCATCGAGAATAAAGTTGGTTAAATTAGCACCGCGAAACCTGACGTTACCTGGCTGATTTGGATCTAGTGGTGGTGCATCACTCAGAACAACATTACTGAAATTAGCTAGGTCAAATATAGAGTTTTGCAGAGTAATATCTGTCAGTTTTGCTAGTCGGAAATCAGCACCAGTTGCATCAACATTGACTAACAAAGTTGCTTCAAAATCAGCTTCTTCTAACTTGGCATTTGTCAAATTAGCACCTGTAAAGTCGGCAGCTTTCAGCTTCGCTTTATATAAATCTGCTCCAGTAAAGTTAGCTCCTCTCAGGTTTGGTCGCTCCGATTGTTCACCACTGAGATTAGCCTCCCGTAGATTAGCATTGGTGAGATTGGCATTTGAGAGGTTAATGAATTTGGTGTTAATTAATGAGAGATTAGCCCCAGTCAAGTCTGCTCCCCTGAGATTGACATTTTCTAATGTCGCTTTATAAAAATTAGCTGGTCCAAAGTTGCTATTGGGGGCAAAGATAGCATTACGAGCATCAACATTGTATAGTTTTGCTTCTTCAAAGTTAGTGCCTCTCAACTGTGTATTCAATAAGAGAACGTTGGTCAGAGTGGCTTTGAAAAAGGTCGAACCATTCAGGTTTTGCCCGGTAAAGTCGTTTCCTGTTAATAACTGCTCGTTAAAGTTTAAAGCTGGCATATATTATGATGCACCCATTAGGATTTAATAAAGTCAGAATTTAGGCTGGATATTTGATTGCTAAAGGCTGTGGTAGAGAAGTTTGTTGCAGTTGCCCTTGTAACCAAGTAGAAAAAAGTTCGTTCAGCAACCGTTGTCGCATCGGTTCATCCAGTCGGGCTGATATAAACTTTTCTAGGCGCACAATCACCCACCAATCTCCCAGTTTGGTTGGAGGTAATAGCTGCCCTGGTTGACTGACTGAGAGGATGCGGGCAAGTTGGGGATGTGGTGTACTCAATGCTACTGGACCCATTAAGCCACCAGTCTGAGCCTCTGCACCTTGGGAATATTGCTTTGCTAATTCGGCAAAAGATTGTTCACCCTCAACAAGACGGAAGTAAAGTTCTTGAGCGACTTCTGGACTGCGAAGCCGAATTAAAGAATAGACAACTTGGTCAAATTTTGGCTTCAGTTGGCGAAAGTGAGACTCTAATTTGGTCTCCCAAGTAGCTTGTTTGAATTTCTCAATTCTGAGGTTGCGAGTTACCAGGTCTAAAAATTGTGTTGCAGTCATATCATGCTGCTGCAACCAAGTTTGGCGTGCTGTTTCTGATGTCAACTGATGCTGTTCATAAAAGTCTTGGCAACACTGATCTTGCTCTTGGGAGGTGCAGTTGATAGAAGCTATGGCTTCATCAATCAGCAGTTCTCGCTGTAGTTTTGGTAGCAGTTGGTAGCGACTCAAGAGGGGAATAATTTCTTGAGTTGTTACCTTCTGGTTATGGACTTGTAAGATTGTGGGAGACATTGCTGATGAATTCTCAGCCTTGTTATCTCTGCCATTGGACTCATTTTTTTCAATGGGTTCTAGCTCTAACTTTGTTCCCTCCCACGGGGAAATTAGTTTGCTATTGTCATCCTCCTGCTGCTGTATCCATTGCAGGTGTTGGGGTAATAACAGCGATAAGTTATAGCGAGCTAAAATTGTTTCTCTGGCTTTGGTGCGAATTGCTGCCATTTGCTCAGGATGATTGAGGGCTGCGGTAATGCGATCGCATATTTCCTGGGGTGAAAAGAAATCTGCTAACAAACCATTAACCCCATCTTGAATCACCTCGGTGACAGGAGCAGTTTTGGAAGCTACCAGCAAGCAACCTGTTGATAAAACCTCCAACATTGACCAAGATAAAACAAAGGGACGAGTCAGATAAACGTGTGCTGAAGAAGCTTGGAGAACTTGCAGATATTCTTCGTAGGGCAACCAACCTGTAAAATGAACTCGGTTGAGGTCGAGATCATATTTTTCCAGCATCACCTCTTTGTAAGTTTTGCCATCAGGTAGTTTCTTACCATAAGCGACGCGGTTTTCTCCGACAATCACCACATGACAATGAGGGCGTTGTTGTTGAAGTAAGGCCACTGCCTCGATAAACTGGGGAAATCCCCGGTAAGGCTCCATGCCCCTGGCTACATACGTAACAACTTCTTCAACGTGGGAAAGATCCAGATTGATGCGGGGGAGAACTAACTTTGCTCCTGGTTTGGGGCAAAAGAAATTAGTATCAATCCCATCATGATTTACAGTAATTTTACTTTGGTACTCTAGGGGGAATTGCTGGCGTTGCCAATAGGTAGGAGAAAGACCGCGATCGCAACTATAGAGATCCTGTAAAATCGGCGCATTTTTCAGCCGAATCCGGGCTTCATCATCCGCATTTATGGGATCGCTGGGATCAAAGTCAGCATCAGTACCATGAGCATGATAAAACCACTCAAAATAACACAGTAACTTGGCTTGGGGAAAAATATCCTTGATGAATAAAGTCGGACCCCAACCCGAATGACCATAAACTACATCTGGGACAAATCCCCTGGCTTTAAGTTGCTCTGCCAGCCTATACACACCTTGACCCTGAAGAACAGCATTTTCCAAAGGTTTGACGTAATGATGAGTTTCCGGTCGAGCTTCTCGTGTTGGGTTATAGATGACTTTATTAACACCGGGCAATTGACCTTCTTGGCGAGTCGTACCAAAGAAAACTTGGTTACTTTTGTCTTTAGCTAAAGCTACTGCTACATGACGAAATTGGGCAGGAAAATTGGGGTGTAAAAATAAAATTCGCATGGCCTTTTGATTATTGGTCTTTTGCTATCCCCAACTATCAGCAGATTCCCGACTGCTAGAGTCTTGACTACGTACTTGCCAAAATTGACTTTCAGGGAACAATACCTTCACCATTTTTTTTGTAGGTTGAGCGAAGCAACAGCCAAAGCATTTGTTGGGTTATGCCTACGGCACGCTACGCATTCACGACGTGTCCCGTGGGGATACGTAGCTCAACCTCCGAATCAGGTCTTTTTTCAAATTTGGTGAAGGTATTGAGGGAACAAATATAAAATTGAACCGGTCAATCTACTGGAAAGTGGCTCAGTCCGTTATGGAAACGCTGTGGCTGCTTGGTTGATTAGGTAACTATTAGGTGTGTGCTACTTGGCTGGAACCCAAGTACACCGCCTAGTTGCCCATTTTTTAGACGAAAAAATCTGCCTCTGTGATCGTGATATTAGAGCCACCTGCACCCCTCAGCACAGCAATTGTTTCGAGATAGTTAGGGATTTCTCCAGGGACACCTTCATTCAGAGCTTTGATAGTCACCTGAGAAGTACCTTGACCGAGGATAATCAGTTCTTCAAAACTGCTGACAAACTCATACTGAAGGAGGTCTATACCATCCTGGAAATCAGTGATGAGGTCGCCAACAGGTTCAGGGGGAACGGGTTCCGGTGGGAAGCTAGGCTCAACAGGCTCTAATAAAAAGCCTGTGTTTAACAACACGAATAAATCAGCGTCAGCACCGCCGGTCAGTGTGTCGCGGACAGCATCTTCGCCACCAAAGAGAATGTCAAAGCCTGCACCACCAATGATGCGATCAGCACCAAAGCCACCATCCAGGAAGTCATTGCCTACACCACCATTGAGGGTGTCATTACCCGCCAGGGATTCAGCGACACCGAAATCACCGTAGATGGTGTCATTACCACCGCCACCTAAGAGGCTGTCAGTACCCTCTCCACCATCAATGAAGTCGCCTTCAATGCCCCCTGTGATAGTTTCTGTCCCAGCACCACCATACAGGAAGCTAGGACCAGCACCACCATCGAGGATGTCGTTACCATCACCACCATAGAGGGTGTCTATACCATCTCCAGTCTTTACCATCTAGAGCATCGTTGGCGTTTGCGCCGCCGTAGATGGTGTCGTTGCCGCCATCACCATATACTTCGTCTTCGCCTGCTCCGCCAAAGAGTCTGTCAGCACCTGCTCCACCAAACAGCACGTCTTTATCAAGTCCGCCATCGATGAAGTCATTGCCAGCATCGCCATGTAGCTCGTCTTCACCGTTTTCCCCGAATATTCTGTCGGCACCATCTCCACCAAACACGGTGTCTTTATCGTCACCGCCGAAGATGGTGTCATTACCGCCTAAGCCATTTAACAGGTCGTCTTTACCAAAGCCGCGAATCGTATCGGCATTCGCAGTCCCTGTAAGTATATCGTTTTCCGGTGTTCCGTTTCTTACTGCCATAAACTTATCCTTGTTGTTAAAACAGTATTTTTCTGGCTAACTTGAAGGTGCTGAATGCACGCTACAAATTTCAGTTGTTGCAATTCTCACCATTCCCCCTCTCCCAAGTTTGAGAGAGGGGTTATAAAGGCATGGTGAGAAGATATTGCCCAAAGTCATCAAACATAGGCCGGATAAACATAAAATTCAGCATCTGAAAATCACTTCCTTACGATTACTAAAACAAGAATTTTATTCAGAAATTGACATGAAATATTAGCTTACTGTAGCTAATACAGCAACACCAAGATAGGCAATCACAGCTTCTCAAATAAATTATCAAAAATCCCAACAGCCATAATGGAAATATGATGAATTGTGACATAATCACAAATCTTCATTCGCCAGCCATCCTACTGACATAGCAGTTGCCATAACGCTTAGGACATGGATTCCCGCGAAGGCGGGAATGACTGCCTATAAATCTTTTCCCCTTGAAAACGGGGATTTCCTAACCGCCCTGTCCGTTGCTATATTAAGTGAAAGCACCCCAGTTTTTTACAAATAAGATAAGAATTAGGGAAGATAAATAGGAGTAGTCAACAACAATTAGTGAATCATTGCAACTTTAAATTGCCCATAAAGGATCATTCGGTTCAATAATTAAGTCCCCCTATGTATGTTTACACGGAGCATAGATTTTTGTCAATAAATAAACAATTTAAAAATCATAGGTTTTTCATGGGTTATTTATAGTTTTTTCAGGGGTTATTTATGAAATATTTATAGAATTTTTACAGAATCTTCATCAAGTTTGATCAGGCTAATTAGGTCTATCTAAGTATATACGTAAGTAATTTATTGTTCTCGTAATGGATATGCGAACAAAATACTTTTGACTTTACTGACTATCTCCCCTTAAGCGAGTAGTATTGTATTGTGTGGGATGTCTTGCCCGCCCTTATATGATTAGCAGGCAAGATTTGTACTGAGCTTGTCGATAGCGAAGCGTGGCGTTAACCATAGTATGCCTGCACCACAAGAAATTTTAGGATATTCTTTTATTTGGAAGTCTCCCAACGAACCACAGCAGCACAGAGAAAACAGAGACAGGAGAAATAGAGAGGGTTTTTGCGTCAGTTTGGCAAAGTCCCTAATATTGCGGTACTGAAGGATCAACTAAAATCGAGTAAGCGGCAATACCACCCGTGATATTTTTCACATTTGTAAATCCTTGAGTCACTAACCACTGACACATCTGAGCAGAACGCATACCATGATGACAGAGAACAAGAGTTTCTGCATGAACATCAAAGCGGGTAGAGACTTGCTGACTCCATTGCTCATATTCGCTCAGGGGAAGATTGACAAATCCATCTAGTTGTGATAAAGCAAGTTCTTGGGGTTCACGCACATCTATTAACTGAAGCGTTGCTGCATCGCTGGAAAGACGTTGTGCTAGTTCCTTGACCGTAATTTCGGAAAATGGCTGATCAAATGATGCTTGTGTCATGAAGTTTTTCTAAAAAATCCTATACTATTCATGTTGCCAGAAAAGCTAGAAAATATAAATAATGTGAACAGTCAACAATCAACAAAAAATATTAAACTTCCTTTCCTTGTAGCTGGTGTCATCACCCTGCTATTGATTGGTATTGCTGGCTTTTACTGGTTTTTGGGGAAAAGTCCCGTCAGTATTGTAGTTCGGAATTCTCAACCTGGTGCGGCTATATTTGTCTCGAAGTCTTCTCCAGCTATGGTTTCATTGTTGGTAAATCCCGACGCTTTACAGACCATAGAACAAAAAGGAGCATTTTCTCAGGTCACAAATAGTCTATTGGCAAAAAGTAATATAGATTATCAAAATGATATTAAACCCTGGCTGAGTAATGAAATTACCTTAGCTGTAACTACCATAGATATAGACCGTGATCCAGAGAACGGACTACAAACAGGGTATTTAATGGCACTCGCAACCGAACAACCAGAGAAAAGCCGCGAGTTTTTGGAGTTGTTATTTTCTAAACGAGCTTTTGCTGGGACTAATTTAGGGATTGAAAGATATAAAGGTGTCAAGGTTATTTATGATAACTTTGAATATTCACAAGTTGAAAATATCCAAAATAGTTTAGCTGGTGCGGTTGTTAATAATTTTGTTTTACTTGGGAATCATCCCCAGGTAATCAAAGAAGCAATTAATAATTTACAAGCACCCGATTTAAATTTGATTAGTTCTCTTGCATATCAAAAAGCTACTCAACAAATCTCTAAAAATGCTGTAGCTGTAACTTTCTTAAATTTGCCAGAAGTTGGTAAATGGCAAGGTTTAGAATTAGCAGAATCAACTTATGATAGCCAAATTCTCTCTTTGGTTTTAAATTCCCAAGGTTTATTGGCAGAAAGTACATTTTTAACAAATTCCCAAGTTGTCCCTCCATCTTTGCCACTATCTCAACCCATAGGAGCATTACATTATCTACCAGAATCAACAGCCTTGGCAATTGCTGGCGCAAATTTGAGTAATTTAGTTAATAGCGATTTAGCAAAACTGTGGAAACAAGGAACAGCAACTATCTACGGTGATAGTAAAAATGCTATTTCTTTATTACTCAAACCTTTAGTAGAAATCCAGCAAAGCTGGGGTTTAAACTTTAGTCAGGATATTTTTAGTTGGGTAGTAGGAGAATATGCTTTAGCTTTATTACCTAATTCCGAAAATATCATCCCTAATTGGATATTTGTGGTAGAAAAAACGCCCCAGTTAGTAGCAGGTATAGCACATTTAGATAATATTGCTAGTACCAGGGGTTTTAATGTTAGTTCCTTAAATCTAGATGAACAAAAAGTATTAGCTTGGACACAAATCACAGCTACAAGTGAAAATAACACATCTATTAATGTTGATGCCAAAATTAAGGGAGTGCATACAACTTTCGATAATTACGAGATTTTTACCTCCGACTTAAAGACGCTAACAGCAATTTTGAGCCAAAAGCAAAAATCCTTACTGAAAAATCCCAAATTTCACAATGCTATTACTGTGATTCCCCAACCGAATCAAGGATATATTTATCTAGACTGGGAAAACAGTCAAGATATTTTTAAGCGTCAACTACCTTTGCTTAAATTTGTGGAAGTGTTAGGTAAGCCACTTTTTGATAATTTACAATCGCTTACAGTTAGCAGTTATAGCAGTGAGCCAGGAACACTCAAAGGTGGAATATTCTTCCAATTGCATTAAAAAACCAAATACAGCCAAACTACCATATTCTGGCTAAAAAAACTGTTATCTGTGTCACATTTTTCTGTGGCATAGATACCACTAACTGACGATTTTTCCAATAGAATTAGTATATATAATTACTTTTATTGCCTGTGGGGGGCTAATATGAAATATTCTCGTCTCCGTCTTCAGTCTCAAATAGCATGGCTTTTGGCTTTAATGACACCAATAATTTCTACATCTGCATTAGCAGAAACGGCAAATTTTGGGACTTTGAACCTTTCACCAGGTTTTGAAGCAATTCAGGGAAAAATATCTGGCTATACAGGTGGTAGCTATTCCTTGTCTGCTATCAGCAATCGTGACCGAGATAAAAAAGCCTGTATTGGCTTTGGTGATCCTAATCCCGATCACATTCTCGTTTTAGAGAAAGATTTTGACAACTTAAAAATATTAGTCAACAGTGGTGGTAACGATACTACTTTAGTGATCAAAGGACCAAATGATGAGATAGTTCGTTGTGGTGATGATACTGGTAGCAGTAAAGACGCGAGCGTGAGCGATAGCCAATGGAAAAAAGGCACATATCAAGTTTGGGTAGGCGTATTTGAGCAAGGAGTAAAACGCAACTACACATTGACAGTGCAGCAATAGACAATTCCAATTCCTAATTCGTAATTACTACCCAATCACCAAGTCACGATAATATGGGAGAGTAGCTTGTTGTGCTATCAAGGGTACTATCTCAATGTTCTCTAGACTCCGTACCGATTTTCGTATCATTTTTGAACGTGACCCCGCAGCCCGGAATTGGTTGGAGGTTTTGTTTTGCTATCCAGGTTTGCAAGCCCTAGTTTGCCACCGCTTTGCTCACTGGTGGTATAGTATGGGTATTCCCTTTTTCCCCCGCTTGATTTCTCATACTGCGCGGTTTTTAACTGGTATTGAAATTCACCCAGGGGCTGTCATTGGTGAAGGAGTATTTATTGACCACGGAATGGGAGTAGTCATTGGGGAAACGGCCATTATTGGCAACTACGCGCTGATTTATCAAGGTGTTACCCTGGGGGGAACAGGTAAGGAAAGCGGTAAACGTCACCCCACATTAGGCGAAAATGTCGTTGTTGGTGCTGGTGCAAAGGTTTTAGGAAATATCGAAATTGGTGATAGTGTCCGCATTGGTGCAGGTTCAGTGGTATTGAGAGATGTACCATCTAGTTGTACCGTTGTTGGTGTCCCTGGACGCATTATTTACCGTTCTGGTGTGCGGGTTGCACCTCTAGAACACAGCAATTTACCAGATTCAGAAGCTCAAGTAATTCGTACCTTAGTTGACCGCATTGAAGCCTTAGAAGAACAAATCCAAGCTTTGCAAACTCCCGCAAAAACTCCGGTTTTAGTTGGTAAATTTCTTCCAGAAGATGAATTACCAAAAGAACACAATTTTTGTAATATCAGAGATAAACAGATTCAGGAATTCTTTGATGGTGCAGGAATCTAGAAAAGAGGCAGGGGGGCAGGGCGCAGGGGGAGAATTTTAGCTACTTGGTGTTAAACACCAAAAATTAAAAAATTAACATTACGGGTTTATTGCTTCAGTTAACCATTCTTGGTTTTCATTGCGGTGATAAACCCATCTATTTTGTGGTTCACCCCGCAATTCTAAATGATCTACTTTTACTGGTTCAAGTAATAATAAACAAAAATTTTCTAATGGTTGAGTATTGTCTGGTGCTGGTGGTGTAAAAGCTTCTAATTTTGTCACCCTTTGTTTACCAGGAATAGGCCAAGCAAATTGTAACCTAGCTGCATCACTTAATTCTTGCCACATTTTGATTCTCGCAGGTTGTAAATGTGGGTGAGAATCAGCACTTACTAAAGTTAATTCTCCAGTAATCCGAAATTGTTCTCTGCTGTTGGGAAAATACCAGCAAATTTCCGCTGCGGATTGTTTTGATATTTGTTCAGCTTTTTCACTACGAATATCGGTAATAAATTTTAGCTGGTTAGTATCGTCTAGAAAGCCTCGAAAGACGACGGTACGATTAGCAGGAAACCCATTTTCTCGCACTGTTGCTAGTTGCACATAGCGGGCATAAATGAGGCTGCGATTTTGATGTAGGGCGCGGGTAATCAGACTTCGCCAGGGTGCTAGTGTCATTTTTAATTTACGTTTTCATTAATATTTCCAAAATTGTCCGGTAATCCGTATCTAAGAATTCTTTGTCTGCTAAAATTACCTTAATAGCAAAACTCACTATATCGCTCCCACTGTAAACGATAATGGTTATATAGTGAGGGCTAACCTCAGAACTTCCCCAGAACTTGGTAAAGTGACTATGGCAATAAAAATTAAACTAATGGCTGATTATGGATGCTACCCACTATGGTGGGCTAGTTCTGATAAAGTTGGAGATATTGATCCAGAAACGATACCATTAAGTGAAGAAACTATTAGCCGTTTGGAAAAATGGGCAGATATTTATAATGCCACATTAAATTGGCAAGATCCTGGTAATTCACCAGATTTGAGTCCAGAAGAAGCAGCAGCTTTTGAACAAGAAGGAATTAGTTTATGGAAACAATTGCAAAAAGAACTTGCACCTAATTATGAAGTTATCTATTTCAGTGAGCAATTAAATCAAGTTGTAACTAATACAAATGAATTGGCATCTTTACTTGCTATCTCTGCTTGATGGATAGTCAACGCAAAAATTACACAAACAGCACTATTACATAGATAGCCCATTCCGCGAAAACTGATAAGTAAAACTTTGAGATTCTACTACCCTGATAATGCACTGTCGGGGTTTTATACTTAAACAAAAAACAAAAATATAGTTATAATTGACACAGACTCAGCTATAGCGCAAAGTGGTAAAATTTTCAATCTTTAATCTTAAATCTACTTGGCGTATAGTCATAGTTTATTTACAAGCAATCATACTTTATCATGGTTCGAGAACTTGAACGTCAACGTCAGGGTGCAACTTTTCCAGAATCTGCTCCAGCAGCCAATCCAGTGTTTTTTAGAACCTACAGCCGTCGGACAGAGGCAGGTTTAAGAGAAACATGGGACCAGGTATGCGATCGCACTTTACGCGGTTTAGTCGAACTGGGAAAACTCACCCGTGAAGAGGCTGCTATTTTAGACAAGATGCAGCGGAACATGAAATCCCTCCCCAGTGGGCGCTGGATGTGGGTTGGTGGCACAGATTGGTTAACCAAACCCAAAAACTTCTCCGGTGCTTATAACTGCACCTCTACCAACCTTATAGATTGGAGTGCCTTTGGGTTGATGATGGATCTAGCCATGATGGGCTGTGGTACGGGTGCTATCATCGAACCAGAATATATTAATCAACTTCCCCCTATCCGTAATCGCCTAAATATCACCATCACAGGTGAAATTGGCAGCACACCCCAAGAACAGCGTCGTGAATTTACACAAACCCATATAGAAGCTAACACCGCTACTATCCACGTTGGAGACAGCCGGGAAGGTTGGGTAAAATCCTATCAAACCCTTTTAGAACTTTCTACGGATGAACGCTTTACAGGTAACATTCAGGTAATTGTTGATATTAGCGATGTGCGCCAATCTGGGGAAACTCTCAAAGGCTTTGGCGGTATGGCTAATCCTGTGAAGTTGCCAGGATTATATCAGCGTTGCGCCTCTATTCTCAATAAGGCAATAGGAAGACAATTAAATTCAGTTGAATGCTGTTTATTAATTGATGAAGCGGCTGTAACAATTGTGGCAGGCAATATTCGGCGCTGTCTTCCTGAAGATGCTTTAGTTCATAGTTCTAAAGGTCTTGTCCCTATTCGTGATGTGCAAGTGGGTGACTTGGTACAAACTCCTTTAGGATTTCGTCGAGTAGTTGATAAATTCGACCAAGGCTTTCAGGATGTCTATGAAATTGAAACTAATGCAACTTACCCTAGAGCAACTTTAAACCACAAACAAGCAGTTTTAGCAGATCCTAAAGGTGAAGTTAGCTGGAAATCAGTTGCAAGTTTAGTAGCAGGCGATCGCCTACTTCATAACACACAAATCCTCCCTGGTACAGTTACGCATCTCCCTGCTGACTTTACAGAATCTAGACCTTCCCAAAGTCGAACAAGCAAGGACTTGATAGTTCCTGATCTCACACCTGAAGTAGCTTGGCTAATTGGATTGACTCACGGTGATGGCTATGTTGCCCTTGGTCGTAATAAGCATGATAAGCCCTATGGCCGTGTTGAATGGTCAATGAACAGCTTACAGATTGAACAAACAACAAGAATTCAAGCCAAAATAGATTCTGCTTTAGCTTTATTTGGTTTAACTGCTACTCATAACCTGACCAAAGGTGAAAATACTGCAAAATCAATTTGTTCTTCTATTCGTCTGGCGGAATATTTCCATACCTATATTAAGCAGCCTAACGTTCCCTTAGAAGTTCCTAGTTTTATTTTGCAGGGTGCAGTAGATATCCGGGCTGCTTATCTAGCTGGACTAATGGATAGTGATGGAGCAGTTAATAACCGACCTCCGCACCTGGTTACATCTGTCTATCAATCATTTATTCGACAAGTTGGGATAGTTCTATCGAGTTTGGGAATCGCTGGTAGAATTAGCACTACTCTTCCCCAGCAGCAAGGATGGCAAATTAAATACCACCTCACGCTTCCAGCCCTCAAAGAACGTTATAACGCTATCATCGCCCTTCACTCAGTCAAGGGAGAACTGCGTCAAGGATTGAAAATGTATGGTTTCACCGTTCCTGGTGCAATCATGCGAGAGGCTTACACCTATAGCGAAATGCGAGATATGGGTTTCCAAGGTTCTCGCACTGTTGATGCTAATTATGAACGCTATATAGCTGAAGCTGATATCTCCCTAGATATTCCTGTCACAGTCAAAGGTTTAGGCAGTTACGATCATGTTCAAACTTATGATATTGAAGTAGAAGAAGCTCATTGTTTTTACTGCGACGGTTATCTGACCCATAACTCAGCAGGGATGAGACAATTCGTTTCTGAAGATGAACAAGGCGCAACTGCTAAAGATAACTTATGGCAACAAGACGCAGAAGGTAACTGGCGCATAGATCCAGAGCGTGATTCTTTGCGAATGGCCAACCATACGCGAGTTTTTCACCGCAAACCAACCTTAGAAGAATCCATTGCGGCTGTACGTAAACAATACTATAGCGGTGAAGGGGCAATTCAATGGGCTGGTGAAGCAGTCGCTAGAGCTAATGCTGATTTACTAAATACACCAGAACTTAAAAAATACTTTTTACAAGCTTATGAGCAAGAAAAGGCTAAGTATTGGATAAAAGAATACTATCCTGAAATTGATGCTGATGAGCTAGAACATAGAATAGGTAGGTTTGGTTTGAATCCGTGCGGAGAAATAATTGGTAGTAATTTTCACTGCGTAAGTGGTGATACTCTACTCATCACTAAAGACGGAATGCACAAAATTGAGGATGTTGTGGGATGCGAAATTGACATTTGGAACGGTAAAAACTGGAGTCAAGTTCAACCATTGAAAACTGGTAGTTCTCGCGTTCTCTATCGTGTGTGCTTTGGAGATGGTTCTTATCTAGATGCAACTGAGTATCATCGCTTCTTTGTCAAAGATAGATTTAGCAAGAATTACAAAGAAGTTCAAACAAAAGATTTGATGGATACCAGTCGCTATTCTATCCACACTGAACCATTTAAAATTGAATACGAAGATGGATTAGACATTAATTCCAACTATGCCTACACTTTAGGAGTAGCGGTAGGAGATGGAACAACAGATCAAAACAACAATGCCAAAGTTAGGCTTTATGAACAGAAAGCCGCTTTAAATCTCTCAGGAAATAAATCTCCTATCAGAGATTATGACTACTTACCTACTTTTACAGATGTCACGGATTTAGGGTTTTCTGGAGAATTTCTCAAAAGCTTAAAAACAAATTCAGAAGCACTGAACGTCATTGCTAGTTGGAATCGTCAAGCAATTTTGCACTTTATCGCTGGTTTAGCAGATACAGACGGCTCAAATACACAAAGCAACGGTATCAGAATATATATCTCTGATTATGATCGAGCATACCGAGTTCAGTTACTACTAACTAAATGCGGTATTCGTTCATCTGTGAATCTTTGCGCTCATAAAGGGGCAGTTACCAACTATGGCATCAGAAGTAGAGATTTGTACTACTTGCAAATAACCGATTGTGGCGAAATTCCTTGTCAGCGTTTAGATGTGAGTAAAGGTACAGACGCTAAATATAAAGGTAAATGGCAAGTTGTGAAAAGTGTTGAACAACTACCAGGATTTCATGCTACTTACTGCTTCAATGAACCGGAATATCATAAAGGTGTTTTTGGTAATACCTTAACCGGAAACTGCAACTTATCAGAGGTACACTTAAACCAACTCGACCCTGACAACTACAAAGAACAAGAAGAAGCATTTACCGCTGGTGCGCTTTCCGTCGTCGCCCTGTTAAATCACCAATTCCTCGAACCCCGCTATCAATACAGCCGGGAACTTGATCCCATTGTCGGTGTATCCTTCACTGGTTTATTTGACTTCTTTGTTCATGCTTTTGGTACAGATTGGTTACGTTGGTGGGAAGCAGGAAGACCAGAAACCCCCCAAGGACTGATATTCAAAAGTCGTGAACAAAAATATCTCAACTTCTGGAAAGATGTAGTTCATAAAGTAGTGTGGGAATATTGCGATCGCCATCAGATCAAACGCCCCAACCGTTGTACTACAGTCCAACCAGCAGGGACAAAATCCCTTTTAACAGGAGCATCTCCCGGTTGGCATCCCCCCAAAGCCCAAAGATTCATTCGTCGGATTACCTTCGGTAAAAATGACCCTGTAGCCCTAGCCTGTATAGACTATGGTTACAACGTCATCCCCTCCCAATCTGACAAAGACGAAAACGGCAACTTACTTAATGATCCTTTTGATCCTCGGTGTACAGAATGGTTAGTAGAAATCCCCGTTGCTGTATCTTGGGCTGATTTACCCGGTGCTGATGTCATTGATGTATCTCAGTTTTCCGTTTTAGCCCAATTAGATTTTGTGATGCAAGTCCAGAGTCATTACGTCACCCATAATACCTCCGCAACCCTAGAACTCCGTTCTGAGGAAGTTGAATTATTGGGAACACGCATCTATGAAGCTATCCAAAATGATGAAGGATATATTTCTGCGGCCTTGTTAGCCCGGTTTGACGATTTGCAATCATTCCCCCGTTTACCCTTTGAACCCATAGACAAAGCCACCTATGAACGCTTATCTCAAGAAGTCAAAGTCAGACGCAGAACAGATGATTTCTGTGGGGCGCTAAGTCGTTACGATTTGGGAGAACTAGCAGAAGCAGGCCCTAGCGGTTGTGATTCTGATAAGTGTATGTTCCCAGAACAGCCACCCACATCATAAAATCGGTTAATTTCTGAGGACTTACGGAAAATATCTCTGTTATCTTCTTTCCTTTGTGTCCTTCGTGGTTCATTAATCTATAATTTTTGATTACGAACCGCAGAGGCACAGAGGACACAGAGAGAAGAAAATCTTTAATTGGTTTTATATTCAATCACATGAGTTGAGCTAATCCATTCACCTTTTTCACTGTAGTTGCGAATTAAACGTTGACGTTCATTTTCTTTAACTAGCCAACCCGCTTCTACAAAAAAAGGTTTTCTCAATTGCAGTTGCAAGGGAACATTACTAGAATTTCCATCAGGTAATAACAAAATTTGTCGAGTAGTTCCTTCCTTTTCAAAAATGATTTTATTACCTTCTATTCTTGCTGTTGAAGTAATCACTTGGGATGAAAAAGATAATTTCTGTTCTAAATATCCATTACCCCTATCTTGAATTTCTAAAGAAGTAGAACATACTGCGGATGGTCTTAAATCTGAGTAACTTGTATAAGCCTTACCTTCCCAATTACCAATTAACTGTTCTACAGTCAGTTGTGGGCGTTCGTAAGCATCTGTAGAAGTCCGGAATTCTCTAATCAGGGTTACAGTAATAAAGTTACCTTGTTTGTCATATAATTGTACCAAACGCGATCGCCTATCATTATCTACAAAGCCGTATTCTGCTCCAAACTCTGTAAAAGGTGCTACTTGCAATGTTCCTTTAGAAAAAGCTCCTGTTGTAAAAAAGATATTCTCTTTTCCTAAAAAACGATATTCTTGTTGATAATCCTGAATGGGAGAACTATCATAATCACTAGAATCAAAACGACGTAATCTAAAAAGTACCGCTTGATCATTATCATAAGCTTCTAAATTTAAAATACTAGGAGTAGAACCTAATATTTCACCATCGGGGGAGATTTTAGTAAATGAACCACGCCATTCACCTAAATTTTTGAGAAAATTTTCCCAGTTGCTGTCCATAATTTAATTTTTAATTTAAATAGCTGATTTTAGTTAAATACTGAGAGAAAATCAAGGTTAATGATGTCAGTGATAATTTAACCAATGATAACCATCATCTCTGTTGCTAGTTGCTTCTTAGCCAGCATCTGTTAAGATTAATGAAGAATTAATAATTTTTAAGGCCAATAATTGGAGAGTCTAATGTTTATTACTGAATTATCGCCCCTATTTCAAGAACTTGCCCAACATCCAGTTTCATTTTTGGGTGGGTTCGTTTCTGGTGTCCTCCGACTCAACCTCACGGAAGATCCTGTCAAAAGTTGGCTAAATAAAAAGGGTTGTGGAAACAGTTCTAGCAACCTCAGCACAGAAGCCCAAAACGGCAAAGCCAATGGACCACAACAAATTACAATTGACTAAATCACTTAATTGTAATTTTTTGTCTAAACTTTAGTGGGTAATGGGTAACTGGTAAAATTCTTACCCTTTATCCAACTGACACGGTTAATATCAGCCATTATAAAGAAATAATTAAAATTCTTGTTATTTATCGCAGTGATCATTCTTCAGACAGGGCTAAGGATGACAATAGAATGAAAGTGATTCCAAGAAATTATTCAGCTTGGCACATTCACAAATCTAGTTTGTAGGCAATCACTAGCTGGATGTTGTAGTAAAATTGTATAATAAAAGACTACTTCGTTATAGTCTCAGTCAAAGTCAGGAATCTGTGATTGAAAATAACCGGAAACTTGTTGAGTAGGGATATTGCCAGAGACTGGTTTTGATGATAGGGTAAGTTGAGTTTCTGTTTTTTCAGAAAAAACCCCCAGTGGATGTTAGCCAGCTAGGGGAGTTTAGTTATCAGGGTGCATCTACCAATTAAATGTTCTCAGGTGCATAAGGATTCTCCGGATAAATTTATTTTTAAGAAGTTTGTTTTGGTTGCAGGAATCAACTACCCCATAGTTTACGGCGAATGTGGGCAAAGAAAAAACCCCCAGTGGATGTTAGCCAGCTAGGGGAGTTTAGTTATCAGGGTGCATCTACCAATTAAATGTTCTGGGGTTAACTGACAAGTTCCGGATAGCTAATAGAATTTTTTCATAAAATCTACAACCATAAGGATGCTAGAAACAAAAAAAATCCCCAACCGGAAGTTAGCCAGCTAGGGAAGTTAGTTATCAGGGTGCATCTACTTGTTAAGTGTTCTAGGGTTCTCTCTCATGCTCCGGAAAAATAGATTTATGA
>NZ_VILB01000018.1 GCF_009712035.1 Anabaena sp. UHCC 0187
TTTTCCGGAAAAAAATGGGTGTATGATATTGATTATGTTGTGCTAATCACAAAAAAGAAAAAACCCCTAGTGATTTTTACCAGTTAGGGGAGTTAAGTTATCAGGGTGCATCTACCAATTAACTGTTCATTGTTTTTAATTTATGCTCCGGACAAAGTTACCCAAATATTGCTGTTTGTCACATCCTGAAAAAATTCCTGTGGCTAGTGGCTGGGTAGGGGAGTTAGTTGTTAGGATCTCATCTACATCTACTTAATAGCTAATATATAAAAGCTTGCAAACGTTCTTGTCAACCAGGAACGTTTTTTATTTGCGAAAATAAAAAAAGAAAACCCAAAGAAAACCCCTAGTGAGTTTTAGCCAACTAGGGGAATTGAAGATCAAGGTGCATCTACCAATAAAGAGTTCCCGACGGGAATTAGCCAATCCGGATAAAGTAAGTAGAAGCGGAACAGGGGTGAAAAACTAGATTAAGATCAATAGAGAAGAGAGCAATGTGGATCTGAAACATTAGAATGGCAAAATACATCTAAAGTATTAGCCGGACTAGCCACTTGTGACTTTATTCCCAACAGCAATACTGCTAATTCCTCTAAGTTTCCTTGTGTAGCTTAAACAGGATCATGTTTACCGATGCCAGAACAGTTAATGTTTAGGGCATATAATCACAATGGATGGAAATTTTAATGTGGCTGATCACTTGTTGAATGTACAAAAGTTACGCCCGTGGAAAAGAAGTAGTCTTCTACCTTGGTGGAAACGGGAAATAAACAGCAATGTATGGCTTGAGCCACACTGTGCTATCAGCATTGTCTAAGTTTTATGGAGCAGAAGTTGTGACCCAGGAATTTCACCTTTCCGCAACTCCAGTAGGGCAAAATGACTACCTGGTGAGGACGGAACAAGTTGCACCTGGGGTGCCATTGGCAGAAGAACTGGTGCATTGGCCTGTGGCTGAATGGTTAGCGGCCGCAGGACATTTGATGGATGACCCTTTGCAGTTAGTTTTGCAGGGGGATATGATCTCCAGAAACTCTGTTAACTTGGTGTCCTTGGGTCAAGAGTTGTATAACGCCCTGTTTCAAGGAACTCTCAGGGATAGTTGGATTACTGCCCAAGGTATTGCCCAAAATCACCAACAGGTGCTGCGGCTCAGATTGGGACTCAAGGATACGAGGTTGGCGCGGTTGCCTTGGGAAGTGATGCACGCGGGCGATCGCCCTTTAGCTACAGGCCCTTATATTACCTTTGCCCGTTACCAAAGTGGTATTGCCCCACCATCCCGGTTACTGAGTCATAATCTGCCCCCGTCGCCAGAAGCACGGGGGATAAAAGTGTTAATGGTGATTTCTTCGCCTACCGACTTAGTGCGGCTGGATTTACTCAAACAGGAAGCTATTAACCTAAAAGCGGAACTGCATCGGCAAGCATTAAGAGTGGTTGATGATCATCATCATCATCTCCCAGAAATTGAATTGACTGTTCTGGACGGCCCAGGTCGGGAAGAACTCACCCAAGCTTTAGAGCAGGGACATTACCATATTCTTCACTATTCCGGTCATAGCAACTTGGGCGCGAATGGTGGGCAAATTTATCTAGTCAGTAAAAAAACTGGTTTAACAGAAACTCTCAGCGGAGATGATTTAGCTGGATTACTGGTGAATAATAATATTCAAATGGCTGTGTTTAACTCCTGTTTGGGAGCATATCGGGCTAAGTCCGAGGCGTTGGAAGACTCAGGAGAACGGAATTTAACAGAAAGCTTGGTAAAACGCGGAATTAGAAGCATATTGGCGATGTCAGAACGCATTCCTGATGAGGTGGCGTTGACGCTGACACAATTGTTTTATCGCAACTTGAGTCAGGGCTATCCCTTGGATTTATGTGTAAGTCGGGTTCGTCAGGGTTTGATTTCTGCCTATGGTTCTGAGCAGATGTACTGGGCGTTACCGATTTTGTATCTTCAGCGAGAATTTGATGGTTGTTTGATACCAAAAGTTAACTTACCTGGCTACATGACTACGCCTAGCGGGCTATCGGAGTTATTGAACGAATATCAACCCCCTAAGCAGACAAATAGTTATAACTATTCTACTGGGGCTAGTAATTTAGAAATACCTTTAGCTATTGATGATATCCTCAATCCTAATTTGCCAGAGGATAGTGCCGGGGTAGACTGGCTAGGGGAAGATACTTGGGGCGATCTGGTAGATGAAATTGAGTATGATAATCCTAGCTATCATGAGGATTCGGCAATAGTTTCTGATTTATTTCGTCAACTTGGGACTCCGGTTAATAAAACAGAAGAACCAAGTATGAAAGCCGAACTCATACCACAGGAGCATCATCTGTCGGAAATGCAAGTTGCCCAGACGAAACAAAATTTAGATTGGGGAAATGTACCCAGTCAGATTACCTCAACCTCCTCCAATATTGAAAAGCGTCAGGTAAATCCTCAGTTATCACCGTCACCTGTCCCTCCACAAGGTAATCGCTCTCGCCAGACAAAATCACCATTGTTGTTGTATGGCTTGGTGGGAGCAAGTGCAATTTCTGTCATTGTTGGTATTGGTTGGTGGTGGCATCAAAAACAAGCTCAGAAGTCTACTGATGTTCCGCAAATTCCCGGACAAAATTCCCAGAATCATCAGTATCCAAGTATTAATTTAGCTAATTCAGCTACAGGAATTGTCACGGCTACAGCTATGGCACAGTTGAGTCAAGGCAATTTAAAGGCTGGCTTGGATGCTATTAATGAATTACTCAATCGTGGTGCTTTCGCCTCTGCGGAAACGGCTTTAAATTTGATTCCTGCTCAAGATGCTGAAAATTCATCTGTGAACTTTTTTCGCGGGCGATTAGCTTGGCAGTCAGTACAAACAAAAAATAATAAATACAGTATTGATGATGCCCGTCGTTATTGGGCTAGGGCTGTACAAAATCAGCCAGATTCTCTTGTATATAATAATGCTTTAGGATTTGCCTATTATGCGGAGAATAATCTTAATTATGCTAATGATGCTTGGTTTAAGTCTCTGAGTTTAGCATTAAAACCCCAGGAGAATAAAAGTTCTAGCCCGATGAAATATCCACAAATAGCTGGACAACCGGAAGCTTTAACAGCTTATGCTGGGTTAGCGTTGGGTTTATATAAATCTGCCAATACTCAACCTCCTGATAAACGCCAACAATATTTACGTGAAGCGATTAAACTTCGACAAATGGTGATTCAAAATGCACCCGCAGACTTTACTATTGAGAAATTGTCACAAAATTGGCTGTGGACGGAACAGGCGATCGCCGATTGGGGCGCACTCTTACAAGAAAATAGTCCATAATTGGAGATAATGAGAAAAATGTGGAATCCAATACATTAGTCCAAAGTTAAATAACTATGGCTATATTTACAGCGTGAGACAACGAATCTGGTTAGATATATAAACGACGTTATTAGAAGTCAGGAATCAAAAAAATGAAAAAAGTAGAAGCCATTATCCGTCCATTTAAGCTCGATGAAGTAAAAATTGCCTTGGTTAATGCGGGTATTGTCGGCATGACAGTTTCTGAAGTTCGGGGTTTCGGACGGCAAAAAGGGCAAACTGAACGCTATCGAGGTTCGGAATACACTGTGGAATTTCTGCAAAAACTGAAGGTGGAAATCGTCATTGAAGATGCCCAAGTTGATATGGTTGTAGATAAAATTATCGCCGCAGCCCGCACTGGTGAAATCGGTGATGGTAAAATTTTTATCTCCCCTGTTGAACAAGTTGTCCGGATTCGGACAGGAGAAAAGAATACAGAAGCCGTATAAATACTAAGTATTGGCTGTTGCATATCCAAAAAATGGGCGTTGCTGAGTCTGTAAAGATGAAAACAGAAAATCAGCAGCGCTTTTTATTGACTATTTAAGCTAACCACAGGGGGCATTAAATTTTAAATTCCCCAGTTTTGTGATATTTTTGCAATATTCCTATGACAACCGCTGGTATTTCTAAATGGGGGAGAATTCCCGCGTCTGGTATTTCCTGAAAGCCTTTAATTGCACCGGGATTTAAACTTGCTAACCGTCGTCCTAATTGAATATTGGTAAATTGTGCTTTTTCACCCCACAACATGACAGTTGGAACTTGAAGTTGCTGAATATATAAACTCAAATCAAAATAAAGATTTCCGCGTAAAAATGACAAAGCCGCAAATTTGGCTTGATATTGTTGTGCAGAACTTAAATAAGCTGATACCATTTCTTGGGTAACTCTTTCTGGGTTAGCAAACAGAAAACTTTGCAAAAAATTCCTAACGGCAATTTCATTTTCTGCACCCAAAGCGTAAATTAAATTATCTACCAACGGTGTATTAATTAAAGAAAGTGGTAATCTTCTTCCTGCACCTTCTCCAAAGTCATTGAATCCCGAAGGACAAACTAAAAATAAAGCTTTGAATAAGTCGGGATAAGTGACAGCGAGACGAATAGTTAAAGCCGCTGTTAAAGAAGATGCTACTACAGTTACAGGTTGATCACAAGTTTGAGTAATAAACTCAAGAATTGTTGTTAAATAATCTTCAATTTGATAATCTCGTACCGGGTGAGCAGATTTTCCCCAACCAATTAAATCTGGGGCTAAAATTCGATATTGTGACGCATAAGCTGGGTAAATTTTCGACCATTCATAAGCAGAAGCACCACCACCAAAATTATGTAGAAATAACAATGGTGGTAAATTTTGATCTTTGGCATTTTCCCAAGGGGAATTAATTTGGGTATAGTAAACCATTGACCCCAAAGATGTATGAATGAATTTACTACCAAAACCAGGAGGTTGAAACTGAAGCATAATTATGAAAGTGAATCCTTGGTAATTTCGACAAGTTGATTTATATTATCACTACTAATATTATAAGCAGCCCCAAACCCAATGACAAAACGTCCGGTATTCGGTGTAAGTTGCAAAATCCGAAAATCGGGTAAACTGCGTAATGTCGTAATCAATTCTCCAAAACGAATTTGAAATTTATCAACTATTTGCTGCCATTTCTCTGTTTCTCTGGCTATCAAACTTGCGGTACAATCAAAATTTAACCGCCGACGGGCAAAAATTTGTTGAGTTTTAACTTCATCATCAATAAATAGAACATTTACAAAAGGATGATCATGAATATTTTGGGTATGAGTAGCTAGTCCACTCACATAAATATAGATGTTTCTATCA
The DNA here is from genome assembly GCF_009712035.1 of Anabaena sp. UHCC 0187. Classification (GTDB taxonomy): domain Bacteria; phylum Cyanobacteriota; class Cyanobacteriia; order Cyanobacteriales; family Nostocaceae; genus Dolichospermum. The sequence continues at coordinate 5,208 of NZ_VILB01000018.1, forward strand.
TCGTCCATAACAAAAGGAGCATAACTAGCATTAGGAATTCCCTGTTTATTTACCGTACTAATAATAATACTAGTAAATTCTTCAGAAAACTTCTCATATTCAGCTTGGGCTTTTTCAAATTGATTCATCGCAATTATCCTATTTTAGGAATATTATACTACCCTTTTTAAGAACAATAAAAATTCCTCCTTAAACTCTTCTCTCTGTGTCCTCTGCGCCTCTGTGGTTCGATGAATTACCTTTAAACCGCAGACGAGATATTTTTTGAGTTACATTAAAAAGGCTGTATAGCAATTCTATTTGAGTTGTGAAGAATATTTTTTTAACCAACCGCAGAGGCGCAGAGTACGCAGAGGAAGAGGAAAAGGAGATATTATACCCAGGATTTTATCCTTTATCTACTATATCCATATAAAATTAATACAATAAGACTAAAATAGAGTGGTTAAATAGTAGTTATGAATAACAACAATCGTTCTCAATGGGATTTGTGCAGGTTTCTCAAAACTCTAACTTATTTTGAAGTATTTCCAGTTCTTAACTGGATAGAAAAACTCTTTCAAGGTAGTCCAAAAGATAATCAAGATATATCAAAAGAAGGAAGAAATATGGCTGTAATTCTGGTAGCTGGTGCGACGGGTGGGGTGGGTAAACGTGTTGTTAAAAAATTGGTAGCACAGGGTTATAATGTGCGCTGTTTGGTTAGAGATATTGAAAAAGCGCGGCCAATTTTGGGTGATGATGTGGATTTGGTAGTTGGAGATATTACGAAACCAGAAACTTTGACAAATCTAGTTATGGCTAATATTCAAGCTGTAATTTGTTGTACGTCGGTGCGTGTTCAACCTGTGGAGGGAGACACACCAGATAGGGCAAAATATAATCAAGGTGTGAAATTTTATCTCCCGGAAATTGTCGGAGATACTCCAGAAAATGTTGAATATCAAGGTGTGAAAAATTTAGTCACAGCAGCCGCAAAATATTTAGTTTCTGTCGGAGAAAAACCCATATTTGATTTTACTAAACCATCAGATGAAATCAAAAATATTTGGGGTGCTTTAGATGATGTGGTTATGGGTGGTGTCAGTTCTAGCAGTTTCCAAATTAGAGAAAATACTGCAGTATTTACAGGTAATGTTTCTACGGCTAATTCTGGGGGTTTTGCTTCGGTAAGAACTAAGAATTTTTCACCTTTACTTGATTTATCTGGTTATCAAGGTGTGAAATTGCGGGTAAAAGGTGACGGTCAACGTTATAAAATATTTATCCGCACAGAGTCAAATTGGGACGGTGTTGGTTATAGCTATTCTTTTGATACTGTTGCTAATAATTGGCTAGATATTCAGATTCCTTTTACAGATTTAGTTCCGGTATTTCGTGCCAAAATTGTTAAAGATTGTCCAGCAATGGACGCGAGTAAAGTTTGTTCTGTGCAATTAATGTTGAGTAAGTTTGAATATGATGGTGCTTTAAATCCTGCATTTAATCCGGGTATTTTTGTGCTGGAAGTTGCATCAATTCAAGCTTATGGTGGGGAAACTTTACCTCAATTTGTATTAATCAGTTCTGCTGGGGTGACTCGTCCCGGAAGACCAGGAATTAATTTAGATGAAGAACCACCAGCAGTAAGATTAAATGACCAATTGGGAGGAATTTTAACTTGGAAGTTGCGAGGAGAAGAAAGTGTCAAAGCTAGTGGAATTCCTTATACAATTATTAGACCTTGTGCGTTGACAGAAACAGCAGGAGGGAAGGAATTAATCTTTGAACAAGGTGATAATATTAGGGGAAAAGTTAGCCGTGATGATGTTGCGGAAATTTGTGTACAAGCAATTAAATCACCAAAAGCTAGTAATCTCACTTTTGAAGTTAAGGAAAGTGAAGTAATTGCTGATAGTTTAAATTGGACAAAGCTATTTTCTTCTTTACACTCTGATAAGTAAAGATTGATAAAATCAAACATTTGTTGGGTTTCCTTCGTCAACCCAACCTACAATTTTAATTTGATAATATGATGTTGAGAAGATTGTTAATAACTGGGATATGTGTGATTATTGTTTGGAGTGGTGTTTTATTGAATTCTGCGTCACCTCAGCAAGTTGATTTCCGGGTAAATAATTTAGAATCTGATGTGAGAAGTTTACAATTGCGCTTACAACAACTTGAGTTAATGGTTAGTAAAAATAATCAATTACCTGGTACTAACAATTCTCCAGTTTCTCCGAATATGAAACAGAATTTATCACAATCACAACAGGAGAAAATGTTTAAGAATTTGGCGACTTTAGTGGTTGAATTAAAAGAGAAAATTAACAAACTCACAATTCGCGTTAATCAACTGGAGAAACTTAATGTCAAGTAAAGATAAATCCATTACTTATGACGGTGGTTGTCACTGTGGTGCGGTGCGGTTTCGGGTAGTAGTTAATAACCACAAAGTTGATGATTGTAATTGTTCAATTTGTGCTAAAAAAGGATTTTTACATTTGATTGTCACCAAAGAACAGTTCACTTTGCTACAAGGGGAAGATGTCTTAAAAATTTACAAATTTAATACGGGAGTCGCACAACATAAGTTTTGCAGTATTTGTGGAATTCATTCCTTTTATATTCCCCGTAGCCACCCTGATTGTATTGATGTTAATGTGCGGTGTTTAGATGGAAATGTCATTGGCAATTTTGAAGTTGTACCTTTTGATGGTGCAAATTGGGAGGAAAATATTCATAAGTTAAAAAGAGGTTAAATAAATTAGTTTTTTTAATAGTTGGAAATTTAGCCTCTGAACTGTGATATTTTAATCATGTCTATTCAATTGTCGAAAATGTTGTAATTACTAAATAACAAATATGATGGAAACTCAAGCACAGCAACCAGAGCAAGAAAAGTCTTCTGTACCACAAGATATCTTATCTTTTTCCGGTGGAGATAATCGCAATTTGCCAAAATTACCTGCTGCTAAGGAATCAGAATCGCAATGGCAGCAAATTATTAGACAAATTGTTGAATTTTTAAATAACCTGCCAGATTATTTAGGCAGTATTTTTAACAACAATAAGCAGGGTTTAATCACCCTAGTTTTAATTTTATCAGCTTTTGTCACAGTTAAGGTAGCGATCGCATTACTAGAAGCTGTGAATGGTGTACCTTTGCTACAACCAATTTTCGAGTTAATTGGCATATCTTACTTTATCTGGTTTGCTTTTCGTTATCTCCTCAAATTTGAGACTCGGCAAGAATTATCCCAGAAATTTAACTCTTTTAAACAACAATCTTTAGGTTAAAGGTTTTTTAGAGTTAATAAAATGTAGGCTAGGCAAAGTCCAACCTACATTTTATTTTGGATTTGAGTATATAAAATATATCTATAGATAGAAAATTTTCATAAAAGTATTTTTGGCAATTATTCCCGAAGGTAGTAGATTTATTTGCTAGAAAATTCTAATCTAGTTTTTGTAATGCTGAAAAAGGCTAATTGTATGAATGAGAAGATTAGCACAGATACCTATGATCGGGGCATAATTCCCGCTGAAACAGCAGCCCGAATGAAAAGAGAAGGGGTAAATTATAAACACTTGCCGACTGAAGAGGATCTTGCCAATGCTGCCACTGATGACCAAACTGATATTTACAGTATTCGGACAACGGACGGTTATACTGTGGATAAAGAGGGATTGTTGAATAATTATGCAGTTGAACCGGAAATGTATTATGAAGTTCCTGGTGATGCAGAAGAAGAGGTAGAACAAGAAAAAGCAGACCGAATAAAGGAATTGCGAGAAGTAAATGCAGATAAAACAGGTCTACTAACAGAGGATTTTGATAAGAGAGGTAAAGGACCAGGAATAATCTAATTTATCATTTCTTTGATTTTCTCCCGAAATTCTAAAGCTGCATCTAAAGGGTCATCTGCGACTACATATTGCGCCAAAATTGACAAATCTAAGTTCGGCAATAATTCACTTTTTGCCACCAATTCATAACTTTCACCGCGCAGATGATAAACGGCAAATTGATTGTTTTGAAAAAACCAAACTTCTGCCACGCCTAATCTTTTGTAAACTTCTAATTTATCAATTCCCCCACTGGTGAGTACAACTTCAATGGCAAGATCAGGAACTTCTTTTTCTGTGCCTAGACAGTAGGATTCATCTGGTTCTACTCCTCCTCTTTTCGCTTGTTTACGGAAGGTTGTAGAACCAAGGGGAAAATAGCGAATGCGTTTTTCTTTTAAATAGTCTTCTAATAAAGATCCAATCACAGTTTTTCGATTTTCATGGCGGCGACTTGGTGACATTAATTCTATGACTCCATCTAAATATGTAACTCTATATTGGAGGCTATCACCCAAATCATTGAGTAAAGCTTCATAATTTTTCCAATTAACACCAGTGATAGTTTGCCGTTCTTCTGGATCTTCGGCTTGTAATAGTTCAGATAATTCTGGAAGTAAAAGCATATAATTTCCTTAAAACCGAATTATTGCTAACTTGATTATATTCTAATTTCCAGATCCCCGACTGCTCAGAGAAGTCGGGGATATATTTCAAAAATTGTAAATAAATGTAAAGTTATTGGCAAATAAAATCTTCACAGAATTAGGTTAATCTAATCCGGTACGTCACTCCCTGCGGTAGTCTAGATAAATGTTAATTTATCGCCTGGTTTGACAAATAGTTTTATGACTTCAGTTTCTAGTCCTGCACGCACTATTCGTATTGGTTCACGTAAAAGCCAACTAGCTCTAGTTCAAACATACTGGGTACAAGCGGAACTCCAGAAAAGCTTTCCCCACATTACTTTTGAAGTCCATACCATGTCTACCCAAGGGGACAAAATCCTGGATGTAGCCTTGGCTAAAATTGGCGATAAAGGACTATTTACCAAGGAACTGGAATTGGGCATGATCAATAAGGATATTGATTTTGCTGTGCATTCTCTCAAGGATCTGCCTACAAACCTGCCAGAAGGGTTGACACTGGCAGCGATTACAGAACGGGAAAACCCCGCAGACGCGGTGGTGCTGCATGAAAAGTATAAAGGTGAAAAACTTGAGACTTTACCCCCAGGTGCGGTAATTGGGACTTCTTCTCTGCGAAGATTGGCACAGTTACGCCATAAGTTCCCTCATTTTACCTTCAAAGATGTGCGGGGAAACTTGATCACACGCATGGCCAAACTGGATGCAGGTGAGTATGATGCTTTAATTTTAGCAGTAGCTGGTTTAGAAAGATTGGAAATGAGCGATCGCATCCATCAAGTTCTGACTCCAGAAGTCTCCCTCCATGCCGTCGGACAAGGTGCTTTGGGGATAGAATGCCGGGCAGATGACACGGAAGTAATTAGCCTACTGAAAGCCATTGAACACCCGCAAACACGCGATCGCTGTTTAGCAGAAAGATCATTTTTACGAGTTTTAGAGGGCGGTTGTCAAGTTCCCATTGGTGTAAATACGGTAATTAATGGTGACGAATTAACTTTAAAAGGTCTGGTAGCCAGCGTTGATGGTCAACAAATCGTGAAAGATACCGTCACCGGTGCGGCTGCTGATGCTGAAAAGTTAGGCGCACAACTAGCCAGTATTTTACGGGAACAAGGCGCTACAGAAATCTTAGAAAAAATCTTTACCGAAGTTCAACGAGGATCATAGGGTGACAGCAATTTTCAGGTAAATGAACTACATTTAATTTCGCGCAGAGACGCAAAGGAGCAAAGGCGCAAAGAAATACATTGATTCAGGCTTTGGGCTAAATATGTGAAATCTACTTTAATCACGTAATCACCAATCACCAATTACCAATTACCAATTACCAATTACCAATTACCATGAAAATTTTATTTGTAGCAGCGGAAGCTGCTCCCATTGCCAAAGTTGGCGGTATGGGGGATGTTGTCGGTGCATTACCCAAGGTCTTAAGAGCAATGGGTCATGATGTGCGGATTTTCATGCCTTATTATGGCTTTGTTCCTGACAAAATGCCAGTTCCCAAAGAACCCATTTGGAAAGGTTCAGCCATGTTCCAGGAGTTTGCAGTTTACGAAAGTGTGCTGCCTGGTACTGATGTTCCTTTGTATTTATTTCAACATCCATCTTTTTCACCTCGGCGGGTTTACGGTGGAGAAGATGAAGATTGGAGATTTACTTTATTTTCCAATGGTGCGGCGGAATTTTGCTGGAATTACTGGAAACCGGAAATTGTCCATTGTCATGATTGGCACACAGGAATGTTGCCTGTCTGGTTGAATCAATCTCCAGATATTACCAGTGTATTCACCATTCACAACCTCGCTTATCAAGGTCCTTGGCGGTGGTATTTAGAGAAAATTACTTGGTGTCCCTGGTATATGCAAGGACACAATACAATGGCGGCCGCAGTCCAGTTTGCCAATAAAGTCAATACAGTTTCTCCCACCTATGCCGAGCAGATAAAAACACCTGCTTATGGTGAACAAATAGAAGGGTTATTATCTTTTGTTAGTGGCAAATTATCAGGGATAATTAACGGCATAGATACCGATATTTATGATCCTAGTAATGATAAATACATCACCCAAACCTTTACCATAGATACCCTTGATCAACGTAAAGCTAATAAAATAGCCCTGCAAGAAGAGGTGGGTTTAGAAGTTAATTCTAATGCCTTTCTTATCGGCATGGTGACAAGGTTGGTAGAACAAAAAGGGATGGATTTAGTATTACAAATCCTTGACCGTTTCATGGCTTATACAGATGCTCAGTTTGTTCTTTTGGGAACAGGCGATCGCTATTATGAAACCCAAATGTGGCAACTAGCATCCCGTTATCCCGGACGCATGGCCACCTACCTCCTGTATAATGATGCCCTCTCCCGTCGCATTTATGCTGGTACTGATGCCTTCCTAATGCCTAGCCGTTTTGAACCCTGCGGAATCAGCCAAATGATGGCTTTGCGTTACGGTTCTGTTCCCATTGTTCGTCGCACAGGGGGATTAGTTGATACTGTCAGCCACTTTGATCCAGTCAATGAAGTAGGTACAGGTTATTGCTTTGACCGCTATGAACCTCTGGACCTCTTTACCTGCATGATTCGGGCTTGGGAGGGTTTCCGTTTCAAACCTCAATGGCAAGAATTACAAAAACGGGGGATGAGTGAAAACTTCAGTTGGTATGAATCCGCTAAGGAGTACGATAAACTTTATCGTTCTATCTATGGTTTACCAGATCCAGAACCAACACTAGAAGCAAAACCAATACCAACACCAAAACTAATACAAAAATCAGTTTAAGGTGTTTTAGGAAGTTGGAATTGTAAACAATATTGATGGGGTATTTATCTGGAATGCCCCTTTTTAATAGAATTAAAGATCAACAAGATATTTAAGAAGATGTTTTAAAGGTATTTTTTGTCAGAATCAGGATTTCCAGGATTTAAGGATTTACAGGATGGGAATTTTTATGATTAAAGATGTAAATATTGATAGTCATTTCAATTCTGAGGTAGATTGGAAATATCTGGAAGCATCCCAACAGTTGCAGCTAGATAAACAAAATTATGGTGCTGATTATATTCATCTTTATGTTGATGATATAGAAGGTGATTGGCTGGAAAATTGGGATTGGGAAGATGATTTAACAGATTATATTGATGCTTTTTATCATCATTGTGAACAGGGGAATTATCAATTTGCTTTTGATACTTTAAAAGCTGGTGATGATTTGTTGAATCAGCCAGAGAATTATAAAAAATGTTTAGAACTTTATGATTATTTGCTTGAACGATTAGAAATAAACTCTGCAAAACAAGCAAAAATAAAAAATCAATAGATTTTGAATCTAGCTAAACAACGGATTTTTGTTTTGTAAAATACTTGATACTGTAATGTTGGGTTTCCTTCCTTCAACCCAACCTACTACTAGATAAAATCACACAACTCGATGGTATGTAATTATATGTTCTAATTCATCTTCTGGATCTGCAAGCCATATCTGATCAACAATAGGTGGAATGTTTGCATTTTCGATAATTTCTATGATTTTCTCAGGAAAAAGAAAATCACCACCTATTTCTATAATTAGAATCTTTACACAATCTGTATATTCCTGAAATTTTTTTCTGTAGCTGCTAAATGTCTAGCTAATTCTTGAGCTATTACTGGTTCAGCTTCCATCATCTCTTTATAATAAACTCCAATATCTTTCCAAGAGCCAGATAATTTCAGACCAGATTTATCTGAAGTATCATCACGTTCATTGTCTGGAATACGACGAAAGCAACAACGAATAGGTTTATCAATAAAAATGATCTCAGAAATTAAAAAGTCTTCAAGATTATTTTTAATGTAAAGTGTTATTTCTCTCGATAAACCATCTAATTTACTTTTGGAATTCTGATAAAGAATACTTTCATCGATGGTAATTTGATATAAATCTTCAGGTAGAGTCTCCCTTAAATCTATTTTAAAAGCTTTTTGAAAAGAACTAAAAAAATCATAAAAATGTCTATGCTTTTGATAATAATCTTTAGGATAAACTATCTGTTTGCATTCAATGACCATTGATTGATCACCGGATGCTTCTAGTAATACCTATGGTTGCTTTGTCTCTTTCTTGGAAATATCAAGACATTTAGAAAGACTATAATTTTTTCCATAAGTCTCATTAAATTGATCAGCAAAATCTTTTAATCCCTTGTTCCACTCGCATTTGCCATCACGAAAACAATGAAAGGACACCATATTATTTTATGATGCAAGAGTTTACCTTTCAATCATAGTCTCAAAATTTACATGATGCAAGAATAAGTAAAGTATAAATATGAAACAACATTATCATTTATGTGCTAGTACCGAATAGTGGTGTTTTTGTCCCAACACCATGTAAAATACAGATTCCGGTCTGTATTTCCTCAACATCATGGGTAGCACTTTTGGTCATCTTTTCCGAATTACAACTTTTGGCGAATCTCACGGCGGCGGTGTGGGAGTTATTATTGATGGTTGTCCCCCACAACTGGAAATTTCCGCTGAGGAAATTCAATTTGAACTAGACAGAAGACGGCCAGGACAAAGTAAAATTACCACCCCTCGCAAAGAAGCAGACACCTGTGAGATTCTATCTGGGGTGTTTGAGGGGAAAACTCTGGGAACACCAATTGCAATCTTGGTCAGAAATAAAAATACCCGTCCTGAAGATTATGATGAGATGGCGCAAAAATACCGCCCTTCTCACGCAGATGCTACTTATGATGCTAAGTATGGATTCAGAAATTGGCAAGGTGGCGGCAGATCGTCAGCCCGTGAGACAATTGGTAGAGTAGCAGCAGGTGCGATCGCTAAAAAGATTTTACATCAAGTTGCAGGTGTAGAAGTTATCGCTTATGTAAAGCGAATTAAGGATTTAGAAGGTGTTGTTGATACGAATACCGTCACTTTGGAAGATGTAGAAAGCAATATTGTCCGTTGTCCAGATGGCACAATTGCTAATACTATGATTTCCTTAATTGAACAAACCGGTCGAGATGGTAATTCCATCGGTGGTGTGGTTGAATGTGTAGTGCGGAATGTTCCCAAGGGTTTAGGAGAACCAGTTTTTGATAAATTAGAAGCAGATTTAGCAAAAGCGGTGATGTCACTTCCCGCAAGTAAAGGTTTTGAAATCGGTTCAGGTTTTGACGGAACTTTGTTAACAGGTTTTGAACATAACGACGAATTTTATATTGATGAAAATGGCGAAATTAGAACAGTAACTAACCGTTCTGGGGGAATTCAAGGGGGAATTTCCAACGGTGAAAATATCATTATCCGCGTGGCTTTTAAACCAACTGCAACTATTAGAAAGGAACAAAAAACCGTAACTAAGGAAGGTGAAGAAACGGTTTTAGCGGGTAAGGGAAGACATGATCCTTGTGTTTTACCCCGCGCTGTGCCTATGGTTGATGCTATGGTGGCTTTGGTTTTATGTGATCATCTCTTACGTCATTATGGACAATGTAAGGTGTTGTAGTTAATTTTGATGGGGTGTTGATCTGGAATACCCCTGTTTGGTATTGTTGTTATACTGGTACACTCTTTTTTCCAAAACTTTTTTGTCTCACGCGGAGTCGCAGAGAAGAGCGCGGAGAAGAGAAATTTTGTTGTAGGTATGATTAATATGAATTCAGAGTACGAAATTCAGTGCCAACATTTTGCTGCTTTAAAAGATAAGTATCAAGCTAATAACCATCAAGATTCTTCTCCTTCTAGTCCACTTTATTTCATTCTCAGAAAAGCTGATTTAGGCGTTGAACTTACTGATTTTGAATCTATTTACTTGCAAAAAGAACAACTTTCAACAACGTTCAATAGTATTCAAAAAGAACAGCAGCATAGAATGAAAACAAGAGTAACTTTAGATGTTGAATTTACAAAGTTAAAATCAAAATATAAAGTTGAGAACTATAATATTTCTTGGATAACAAGCCCTTTATATTTTATACTTTGTAAGATTGATTCAGGGGATTTTCTCTCCGAAAAAGAATTGAATTGGTTAGTATCACATGGTTTTAAACAAGCCAATTCAATTGGTATTGAAACTCGAAGATTTATTAATTTAAAATCTAAATACAAAGCTACTGAATATCAAGATTCTCATCCTGATATTCTACTTTATTCTATTCTAAAAAAGATAGATATCTCAGAACGCTTAATTGAGTCAGAATATAAATGGTTGCAAGATAACCAACTATCAGAAACTTTGGGATTTGTTAAACAAACTGGTAATAAATGGAATTTAGCAAATGCTAGTAGTCATTTACGCAAAGCAGATAAATCAGAATTAGCATTACAGTTAACCAATAATTTACCACTCAACAACATTAAAGATAATAAACTCAAGTCAGCTTTATTAACTACTAGGGGTGGAGCATTTCGAGATATTGATAAATTAGGTGATGCAGAAATTTGCGCTCGTGAAGCAATGAATTATCAACCAGATAGTCATCACCCTTACACATTAATGGGAGCTATTTGTTTTGAAAGACATCAATATGCAGATGGTGAATATTGGTTTAATGAAGCAATTAAACGAGGTGCTAATCCAAGAGATACTGATTCAGAAATTAAATCAGTTTTGAAAAAGACGAAGGATGAAAAACAGCGTCATGAGTTAGTTTATTATCTCTTGAGAAAAGATTCATACCGTTATGCTTGGGCTAAAGATTATCTGAAAAAACAGAAGGATAAAAAATAACATTCTTGTGGGGTGGGCATCCCTGCCCGCCCAAATATGCAAATTAGGTACATTTTCCCTTATTATAATAGTACAGCCTGGCGTTAGTTATATTCTTATATTCCATTTTATTTATGAGATCCAGAATTGAAAATAACATTTTATTCATTCACAAGGAAGACGTACCAGAATTTAAAAAAGGCGGTTCTGTAGTTAGGAATTCCTACTTTTGGGCATTACGTTCCATTGCTGGACGTGCTAAACGTTATAGTGATTGGGAATATGAATCAGAAGTTTGGGTTGCAGTAGAACGAATGCTTTTATCCTTTACTGAATCAGGCTATTTAGGTTATCGAGAAACAATGTTAGAATTTCCCCTATCACAAGGTGAAATTCCCAGTGTGTTGCGAAATGTAGCTACCTGGGAATAATTAAATTAAATAGAAGTATAAACACAATAGGTGTTACGTCCTTCATCTTTAGCTCTATAAAGTGCTTTATCGGCTAGGGTAATAATACTTTCTGCTAAATTGTCTTTATTAGGAATAATGCTAGTAACACCCATACTCAGTGTGACATAACTATTTACTAATGAACATTGATGAGGAATAGCCATATTAGCAATGTGATTTTGAACCTGTTTAGCAACATGAACTGCTCCTTCTAAATCAGTATTTGGTAATAGTATCACCAATTCTTCACCACCATAACGAGCCACTAAATCCGCAGAGCGTTTACAAGTTTGTGCAATTGTTTGAGCTACCTCGTATAAACATTTATCTCCTGCTTGATGACCATAATAATCATTATATAATTTGAAATAATCTATATCACACATAATTAGTCCTAGAAATGATTGTTCTCGGCACATTCGTCGCCATTCATTACTAAGATTTTCATTGAAACACCGACGATTAGCAACTTGGGTTAAGCCATCTATATTTGCTAATTTTGTTAATTCTTCATTGGCTTTTTTGAGAGCTTCTTCAGTTTGTTTATATTGAATAAATCCACTTAACTCCAGAGCCACAGCATTTATTAACTCTAGAAGTTCTAAATTATAGGGTATAGGTAATCGCTTGAAAAAGCACATGACAATTAGAGATTGTCCTTGCAAAGTGATGGGTACAGTCAATATAGACCTAAGTTGAGCATTTTTGGCTAATTCCCACCGCAAAAACGTATGTTCTTTCACTTGCAAAATATCTTCAATCCAGTCTGATTGTTGTGCTTCCCAAACCCTACCCTGTATTCCTACTCCATAAGGAAAAGTATATTTCTGACTAGCTTGTGCAAAGGAGGTTAAAAGTTGATCAGAATTATCATAAGAAGCTTTAATTAAATGCAATTCTGTATGTTCTGGATTAGTAATCCAAGCCTCACCATAATCCCAATCAATCACTTGTCGAAGTTCAGATAATACCGCATCTAGAGCTTGATCAAAATTAACAGCTTGACTGACTAAATTAATGGTTTTTAGCAATAATTGCAGTTTAGATTCAATTTGCTTTCTGCGATTAATTTCCTGTTGTAAATATTGATGTTGTTGATGAAGTTGTTGGCGTTGTGTGATAATGGTTAATTGATTCTCAACTCTCATTAATACTTCCTCTATTTGAAAAGGTTTAGTAATATAATCAGCACAACCTACCTTAAATGCTTTCACTTTATCAGCAGTTGCATCTAACGTACTTAAAAAAATCACAGGAATATGGCGAGTATTATCGCTTTTTTTGAGGATTGAGCAAACTGTATAACCATCTATACCTGACATTTTAATATCTAGAAGAATAATATCCGGCAATTGCGTGCGGATATTCTCCAAAGCAACTTCTCCACTAATTGCTTTTCTCACTTTATAGCCTTGTTTGTTAAGAATTGCAAAGAGTGTCCGCAGGTTGTCTGGATGATCATCAACAACCAATAAATTAGCTTTGAATTCGGATGTTCCTGTTTGTAATACTGAATTTGCAATCAAGTTTTTATGTTAATAATTATAATTGGAAATGATTAATAACCTAAATCAACAATTTTTAACATTGTGTCACACAAACTTCTGTAACAAAAATCATAAATGATTTCTGCCTACAGTTCCGTATATAGTTAAATATTATCAGGTAATACTCAGAAAATCACTTACCTGTACTTAAATTTTCACATTGCTTATCTTTCTTATCTTTATCCTGATCAGGGGAAATTTTCAACTAGAGTTCACTTCTTGATACAGTATTGATGCTGTTTCTGGACTAAAGGTGATAGAAATGCAATGTTCTAAAACTCCCGGTGAATTGGCCTTGCTATTGGAGGAAACTACCCTGATTACTGGGAATTTGGTGCGTTCACGTTCGGCAGGTAGCTTGACTTTGTTACCAGATGAAAAGCTGCTGAATCGGGCAGAGGCGATCGCTTCTGTTCGCAGCCTTGGAGAAGGTAGAAGCAGTTGGAGGAGTTGATAGGGAGTTGGGGATGAAAATGGTATAAGTTACAGCAATATCCGGTAAGCGTAAAGCTTAGTCACTTCAGTGCTGAGATATAAGCGACACGGGCGGTTTTAACCGCCTTCAATCATATACTACCAAGTATTTGACATATTCATCATCACAAAACTAAAACCCCCTACAACTCAATTAACTTAAAACCCCAAATTTTTAGAACAGCACTCGCTATTTCGGGATCTACTCCATCATAAGCCTCCCATTCGGACTGCGGATCTTTAGGATGTCCATCACCTACATGACCTGCAACTTTAATCACTGGAATATTCACTACGTAATCACGTTCCATCCCCTTGGGGATAGCTAGTTCGATTCTGCGGCCGACGAATTTCGATCCACTGGTTTTAGCTACAGATTCACGAACTAAACAAATATCACCAGCAGTCCCCCAAGTGGTTTGGTAGGTGTGGAGAAACGATATATAACCTTCTGGCCTGATGGATCTTTTGAGAACTTGCATTATTTAATCCTTACTTATCCTTGTGGTTCAAGAATTTTATTTAAACACTACCTGCTATCTTCTAATTTCCTGCTTTTGAGAGAATAAAACAAGGGGTTTAAACCCCTTGTTAGAGTTTAAAAAGTGAACTGTCTTAGTAATCTATACAGGTGTGAACTGCAATGATACACCGTTCATACAGTAGCGGAGACCAGTTGGCTTAGGCCCATCCTTAAATACATGGCCTAAATGTCCACCACAATTACTGCAATGAACTTCAACTCTCGTCATGAACAATGATCGATCTGTAGTAGTAGCGATCGCTCCCTCAATGGGGTTAAAAAAGCTTGGCCAGCCAGTACCACTATTAAACTTAGTATCTGAAGTAAATAAAGCCTGTCCACAACCAGCGCAGACATAAGTACCCGGTTCATATTGTTTATCGAGGGGACTGGTATGGGAGGGTTCTGTACCATGTTGCCGTAACACCCGAAACTGTTCTGGTGTGAGGATACTCTTCCACTCTTCCTCGGTTTTGGTCACTGCAAACTCTGTATTAGAAAGTGCCATCGTTTCTGAACTCCAATTGATATAGCGGGAAAAAAAGGCTGTACCGACCAATACGGCACCGATTTGCAAAAAATAGCGTTTGTCCATCATTTTATTATTTGCTATTTTTCTCTTCCACGGACAAGAAACTTCAATAAATTTCTAAATTCTCTCGGAGAAATTGATGAAAATTATCTAAAAACGTCTTGCCTAGTTGAAAAGAATATGTGATACTCTTAAATTAGCATCTGGCAAATGGGCTTTGAAGAAGTTCTCTAAACAGGTGCTTATTAATATTTGATAATTAAATGTAAGAATTACAGCGATCGCATTATAATTAATCAGTTATTCTTAAGTTTATCGTTACAACTAAAATACCAATGTGCCAACTCCTAGGAATGAATTGCAACGTACCCACGGACATTTGCTTTTCCTTTGAAGGATTTTCTGCCAGGGGAGGAAAAACAGATGAACATAGCGACGGTTGGGGAATTGCTTTTTTTGAAGGGAAAGGATGTCGGATTTTTTTAGATGCTGAAGCCTCTATTGCTTCACCAATTGCCGATTTTGTGCGTCAGTATCCCATTCATTCTACTCATGTTATTGCCCATATTCGTAAAGCCACCCAGGGTGAAATAGCCCTAGAAAACTGTCACCCTTTCCGTCGGGAACTTTGGGGAAGGTATTGGGTATTTGCTCATAATGGCAACTTACCAGATTTTAACCCAGAAAATAATGGTATTTTTCAACCTGTGGGGACTACGGACAGCGAAAAAGCATTTTGCTTAATTCTCAATACTTTGCGATCGCATTTTCCAGCAGGACAACCACCTTTAAAGGAACTTTATCAGACATTACATGAAATTACCAAAGAAATAGCAGCCTTTGGATCTTTTAACTATATATTATCAGATGGTGAGCATTTTTTCACCTATTGTTCAACTAAACTTTGCTACATTATTAGACAAGCCCCTTTTGCTGCGGCTCATTTAATTGATGAAGAGATGACTGTAGATTTTAGTGAATTGACTACACCTAAAGATCGTGTGGCTGTGATTGTGACTACACCCCTAACTGATAACGAAGTTTGGACACAGATTCAACCGGGAGAATTGCTCATATTTCAGGATGGTTCACCCCTAAAATTTGCCTAACTTTTGGCAACAAATCGGCTAACAAAACCAGGCAAAATTCTGTGGATGCTCAGTTTCACTTATTTGTAAATACTTATTCAATATTTTCAATATCTGATCTTTTTCTACAGGTTTATTAATAAAATCAGTTGCCCCAAATACCTTAGCCCGAACTCTGTCAAAAGCTCCATCGCTACTTGTTAAAATGATAATTGGTGTTTGAGTGAAAATAGAAATACGCCGTAATTGTTCACAAATTTCATAACCATTAACTAATGGCATCATCAAATCCACAAAAATCAAATCTGGCTTACTTTCGACTAGCATAGGTAGAGCTATTAAAGGTTCTTGAATACCAATAAACTTTATCCCCTCAGATGTAATAATTCTCTCTAGAATTTTAGATACTTGCAGACTATCATCAACGCAAGCAACAATAAAACAATTATCTTTTTGTACGGATTTTGAGGAAGAGTTTAGTTTAACTTTTTTGGTTGATAATTGCAGATCAGATACTTGTACAAATTCCGCAATCCCTTGATTTACAAAAGGACATAAGGAAGTAGTTATAGCCAAGGTACTTTGCTGCATTTTGGCGGCTAAATCCCAGAGAGTATGTTTACCATTAATCAACCGTTCAAAGTTTTTATAGACAGTATTATTTACTTGTTGTTTGAGCTTTTCTGGTTTTGTTAAAATCGGTGATAAGTGAGGAGAAAAATTTATTAACCCAGCTTTTGACCAATCATCCCAGGATTTTTTCATTTCCTGAATAAATATATTTGTAGTTGTAGAAGTGAGAATAGCTTTTAAAATTGTATCTTGGCTACATTCCCAAGTCAAACCACTAATATTTGCCTGTTGTGCTAAATCAAATAACTGTTCTCCTACGGTATTTACTACAAAATCATTAAATTGTGCCTGATTGATTTCCTGTTTGTGATATAAATTTTCTAGCAGTAAATAATCCCAGTAATCTATTAAAATTTCTTCTTCTTGGATCAGGAGTTTATTTATATCAATTTGTGGACAAATTAAAGCTATATTTCGCAGCCAACGTCTATGAGGATTAATTCCCCCTGTAGCCCACACTATTTGTCCTAAATTGTAATAAAAAGTCCATTGATTTCCTCGTATATCTTTAACATCCAACTTACCATTATATTGGAGTTGATTACATTTTGTAAATGCTCCCAGTAAATTATCTAATTCCATAAGTGTTGATTAAATTACAACTTGATTACTTGTGTCATTTACTTAATTGAGCATACTATATACTTGATTATTTTTTCAGTATAGCAACAAGGTTTTGTTGAAAATGGGTGACAAATATAAATGGATACAATTAGAATAAATATATATGAACAGAATCAGTATAAACTATATATAGATATATCTGATTTTAAATAGTTGTGTTAAAGCAATTAAATACGATTTGTATCGCATGAATAATATAAAATTTATTAGGTAAAAAGAAAACCCGTATAAACCCTGATATTTGCACCCAGCAAAAATTCTCGATTTCTCTAGTACCAATTTGAAAAATGATGATGACAGATAAAAACTACAAACCTGACGCAGTAAGTCTTTTACCCTCAAAAATCTAAAATCCAAAATGATCTAAGAAACCGAGAATTTTTTTGTTTACGTTCACGCAGCTAAAGATTTTCAGAACATAAGCATATATATTCAGTCCTTGCCGAAAATCTCAGTAAAAATGCTGGTATTTGCCGAAATAGTCTAGGACAGAGCTATTAAAAACTGCTATATTTACCGCCTTCCACCTTGAATTTTGTCAAAGATAGCACCATCGTCAAAGAACTTCTTCTGGACACCATTCCAACCTCCCAAACTATCTACAGTGTAGAGTCGGGCAATCTTGGGGAATTTACTTTGTACTTCTTTGGCTACAGTAGCGTTAACTGGCCGAAAACCAACTTTAGCAAATTCACGTTGTGCTTCGGGAGTGAACAGGAACTTGACGAAAGCTTCGGAAACCTGACGATTTCCGTGCTTATCAACATTTTTATCCACAACTGCGACAGGTCCTTCTATGGAAATATTGACTGGAGGAACTTCGTAAGAAATATCTGTTTTTCCTTGCTGTGCCGCTAAAATGACTTCATTTTCATAGTTTAGTAATACGTCACCCTGACCTTTTTTGTAAAAAGCATCACTTGATTCCCGTGCATCTTTGGGTAATACAACCACATTCTTAAACACATCAGTGACAAATTTTAAAGCCTGGGTTTCATTTCCGCCATTTTTCACCAAAGCACCCCACAAAGCGAGGAAATTCCATCTAGCACCACCCGATGTTTTGGGATTTGCGGTAACAATCTTCACCCCAGGTTTTGCTAAATCTGTCCAAGTTTTGATCTTTTTAGGATTACCTGCGCGAGTTTCCAGCGCAACTACTGAACGGGTAACATTGTTGCCAAGAATAAAGCAGGAAATAACGGCTTTGTTATTTGAAGGAATTTTGCAGGGTTTGAAGAATTATCTGTCATGGGATGTCCTTAAATTGGTTTGAACATAATCTACGGTAACTCTGTCGAGATACAGTATTTACTCTCTAGAAAAAGAGCGTACCAGATGTAATAAATAAAATCAATAGTTTTTTTTACTTAAAAACAACTATTTTCCTATCGAGTATTGTATGTATTTAATTTTTGAATTATTTTTGTAATGGTTTAATTGCCTATACAGGTTTCATAGACTATATTTTGGCAAATTAAATTCTAGATTTTTTTCTCAAATACTTATTTCATAAAGTATTTAAACTAACAATATATATAAGCGAATTTATTTAGTTAACCAACATAAAGATGATCAAAAATTGATACTTGTCAATTAGAGGCGTTGTAATTTGTCCTGAAACTGGTAAAATCTCCATATTCCCTATCGTCAATATGCTGTTTTAGCTGGTATTGATTACTAAATACCTGCAAGCGGCTAGTAATTAAAATTATGTATTGAAGCGCAATTATAAACTCAAAGATTAATTAACCGTAGTTTCACAGGAGGAAAAAAAATGAATTTGTGGCAAAAATTACTGAAAGGACTGCAACTGAGGTTTAGTCCAAATTCGCTCAAAGGCTTTGTATCACTTGTTTTAGTAGGAACGCTATTGAGTGTATCTCTTGCTGCTTGCTCCGGGACAAACAACAGTAATTCCCCTAATGCAACTACTGATACGGGTAAAAAACAGAATGTAGAATTAACCCTTGTATCCTTTGCTGTTACTAAAGCTGCTCACGCCGCTATTATTCCCAAATTTGTGGAAAAATGGCAAAAGGAACATAACCAAACTGTGGTTTTTAAACAAAGCTATGGTGGTTCTGGTTCGCAAACTCGTGCGGTAGTTGATGGTTTAGAAGCAGATGTTGTTCACTTAGCTCTGGCTCTGGATACGCAAAAAATTGAAAAAGCGGGATTAATTGAGCCTGGGTGGGAGAAAAAATTTCCTAATAATGGTATTGTTTCTAAATCTGTTGCAGCTTTAGTAATTCGTGAAGGCAACCCCAAAGGGATTAAGAATTGGGCTGATTTAGCGAAAGATAATATTAAAGTAATTACCGCAGATCCGAAAACTTCTGGGGTAGCGCGGTGGAATTTTCTCGCACTTTGGAATTCAGTCATTAAAACTGGTGGAGATGAAACTAAAGCCATTGATTTTGTGACTAAGGTTTATAGAAATGTTCCGGTGTTAACAAAAGATGCTCGTGAAGCCACAGACGCATTTTTTAAACAAGGACAAGGTGATGCTTTGATTAACTATGAAAATGAAATTGTTTTAGCAGCAGATAAGGGCGAAAAAACAAATTATATTCTCCCTGATGTCAATATTTCCATTGATAATCCTATTGCTGTTGTGGATAAAAATGTTGATAAACATGGTAATCGTGAAGTAGTGGAAGCTTTTGTTAAATATCTATTTACTCCCGAAGCACAACAGGAATTTGCTAAAGTAGGATTTCGCCCTGTTGATGAAACAGTAGCAAAGAGTAAAGAATTTGTTGACAAATATCCCCAAATAAAAACTTTAAGTACAGTTCAAGAATTAGGCGGTTGGGATGCTGTTCAGAAAAAGTTCTTTAATGATGGGGCAATTTTTGACCAAATTCAAGCTAAAAATAAACGGTAATTGATGATTGTCTGATAGCGTAGC
Source organism: Anabaena sp. UHCC 0187 (assembly GCF_009712035.1). Lineage (GTDB taxonomy): Bacteria > Cyanobacteriota > Cyanobacteriia > Cyanobacteriales > Nostocaceae > Dolichospermum. The sequence goes on from NZ_VILB01000018.1 coordinate 25,178, forward strand.
GTGGCGCAAGCCATATCAGGATGTCCAGGATTAGAGGATAAACAGGATTAAAACAGTAACTTTATTACCCATTACGATCTTCACTTTTGCCTTTGCTTTGCCATAACGATAATTTTCAACGCCAACCTACTTCTTCTTCAAAAACTAACTAAATTATGGCTGTATCTTCTTCTGTACAAACTCATATTAAACCTCCAATTTGGAAGATGTTTCTAGATAATTTGATTCATCTTCCTTGGACTTGGCGGATTACTTTGGGATATTTAACTGTAATGTTATTTATCCCCATTGTGGCCATGTTTCTCAAGGCTAGTACGGTAGCTCCCGCAAAGTTTTGGGAAATTGCCACCAGCGAGTTAGCATTGGCAACTTATAATGTTACCTTTGTGACTTCATTATTTGCAGCTTTGCTCAATGGCGTATTTGGAACTTTGATTGCGTGGGTACTGGTAAGGTACGATTTTCCTTTTAAACGGATTATTGATGCCACAGTAGATTTACCCTTTGCTTTGCCAACTTCCGTAGCGGGTTTAACACTGGCAACAGTTTACAGTGATAATGGTTGGTTGGGTTCATTATTAGCACCAATGGGGATTAAGGTATCCTTTACTCGCTTGGGGGTAGGAGTGGCAATGATATTTATATCTTTACCTTTTGTGGTGAGAACTGTGCAACCGGTACTACAAGAAATGGAATCGGAAATTGAAGAAGCAGCTTGGAGTTTAGGTGCTTCTGAATGGCAAACTTTTTGGAAGGTTATTTTACCCCCTTTATTTCCGACAATTTTAACTGGTGTAGCTTTGGGTTTTTCCCGCGCAGTGGGGGAATATGGTTCAACAGTAATTATTTCTTCTAATACACCGTATGAAGATTTGATTGCACCTGTGTTAATTTTCCAGCGGTTGGAACAATATGACTATGCTGGTGCAACTGTCATTGGTGTGGTTTTATTAGGAATTTCCTTGGTGATGTTATTAGCAATTAATTTCTTACAAGCTTGGGCAAGAAGATATGACAATAGATAAAATCAGAAAACCAAAAAAACAAAGTTGGGTGCCAGCAGTTTTAATTGGGATTGCGATTGCTTACTTATTTCTGGTTCAATATATTCCAGCTATTAATGTTTTTTTTGAAGCTTTCAAAAAGGGAACTGGCCCATTTTTATCTAACCTGACAAAACCAGAATTTCTCCATGCAGCTTGGTTAACTCTATTACTAGCTGTGATTTCTATCCCTGTGAATGCAGTATTTGGATTATGTGCGGCTTGGGCGATCGCTCGGCATAAATTCCCAGGACGCGCTATAGTTCTCAGTATCATTGATTTGCCCTTTTCCATCTCTCCAGTCGTCGCCGGGTTAATGATAGTCTTGCTGTACGGCAGACAGGGCTGGTTTGGGCCTTGGTTGGAAGCCCATGATATTAAAATCATCTTTGCCTTTCCAGGGATGTTTATGGCTACCGCTTTTGTGAGTATGCCTTTTGTGGCCAGAGAAGTAATTCCTATTTTAGAAGAATTTGGTAAAGACCAAGAAGAAGCTGCGAGGACATTAGGTGCAAACGATTGGCAAACTTTTTGGCGGGTAACTTTACCGAGTATTCGTTGGGGTTTACTCTACGGTTTAATCTTAACCAATGCCAGAGCTATGGGTGAATTTGGGGCAGTTTCTGTGGTATCTGGTAACATTGCTAATACAACCCAAAGTTTACCGTTATTTGTGGAAGATGCTTACAAACAATATGAAACAGAAGCTGCTTTTTCTGCTGCTGTATTGTTAGCATTTCTGGCAGTTATCACCTTGATTCTGAAGGAAATTATAGAACGAAAAACCGAAATTAAAGAAGTTGAATAATGGGTAATGGATAATTGGTAATTACCAATTTTTAGACAACTATTAAATTACATCTTAGGAGTTGTTATGAGTAATGAAAATACCCTGACAAATAAACGAATTCGCGTCAGAATCCCGCAAAATTATCATCAAGAACCTGTAATTTCTCGCCTAGTTTCAGAATACGGCTTGACTGTAAATATCAAAGCCGCAATTCTCGGACAGAATGCTATAGGTGATGGTTGGTTTGACTTAGATTTACAAGGAACAGAAGCACAAATTGAAAATGGGTTAAACTATCTTCAAGAATTGAAATTACAGGTTTGGGACGAGAATAACATTAGTGATTGGTAAAAAAAAATGATAGGTTGGGTTAACGTAAGGAAACCCAGCCTATCCCTTGACAATCAAGATAGTCGCTACAAATTTCCAAATATTAATTAAGGACTATTTAAAAGTATTGCGAATCTCATCTTTCATTTGATTTGCTGGGTTACGCGATTCGCTCCTTATGTCATCAGTTTTGCCGCTAGGTAGATAATTAGGGTTGACAATACTATTATCTATGGCTTTTTCAGTTTTAATTTCCATCTTTTTTATAGCTGCCTTTGATTTTTGGTTCAAACTTGCATCTTTTATATCTTCAACTGCATTACGAACTTTACTTTCGGCTTGCTTGGCTTTGCCCATAAATTGATCTTTTTTGTTTCCTGTAACATTACCCACAGCTTCTTGGACTTTACCTTCAATATTTTTAGTTGTTGCTTCCACCCGATTCATACTAGCAATTTGAGTCTGAGCTAAACTATCCTCAGCAGCAAAAGCTGTGAAAGTTCCCAGTAATAGAACTAAACTGATAATGAGAAAAAACTTGCGAAATTTTTGCAATAAAATCATTGAATTGTCCCCATTTATAAGTTGTTAATTAATAAATGCCATCGGTTATAGTTTTGGATTTGGTGCGGCAGAGGCAATTTTAACGGAAACTTTCACACTTTTCACACCCTTGATTTCTTTAGCAAGAGCATCTATTTTGTTCAGTTGATCTTGATTTTGTACAGTTCCGGCTACGACAATCGCCCCATCTTTAGCAACCACCGTTAATTGACTAGAGGGAATATTAGCTTCCAACTTAGAGCGAACTTCATTAGCAAGATCACTATTGGCGCGAGTTGTATTTCCTCCAGTTAGTTGATTGCGTTGCTCACGGGCGCGAATATCTGCATTAAGTTGATCTCGACGGACTTGGCTAGTCGCATCTTTTTGATTGGCTAAAATTGTTTTGTCTGTGGGAACTTCACCAGTTTTCTCAGTAGAATCCGGCGCACTGCTGCTAGTTTTGGCCTTATTGTCACAAGCAACTGTTCCCAGAAGTAAAATGCTACTGAGGACTAAAAGCGTAATTTTTTTCATAGTTTAAATCCCCAAAAATAGACCTGACAAGCGAAAGCATCTGTGTATGGTCTAAGTTATATATGTTTACACACGAGAGGCAACAGGATGAGCCGAACGGGTAATAGTTGGGCTTTCATAAACTTCCCATTCACGCATTCCCTTATTCTTCAAAATTGTTTCTGCTCGCAGGATTTCCGCCTCTGTCCCATCAATAATCACCAGATAATCTCCATCAACTACATAATCGTGATAGACTTCCGCCCGATGTTCGGGAATCCCTAAACCTACTAGCCCCCCAATCAAACCACCAACCACTGCCCCAATCGCTCCACCAGCAAGAGTTGTAGCGATTGCAGTGGCCGTTGCTCCTGCCAACATAATTGGACCAATTCCCGGAATAGCTAGAGTTCCTAAGCCAACCAGTAACCCTGTCAGCCCCCCAACTGCCCCTCCTGCCTCGACTCCAGTTTTCGCTCCTTCCTCTACATGAGTGGTTTCATAGCTGGTTTCATTGGTGGTTTCATGGGTTCCCATGGGTTCCTGAACTCGTGTGTCACCAGTTCGGTATCGCTGATTTAAGTCTTCATCATGTTTAGCAATCACAGATACCTGATTCATGTCAAATCCGTTATCTCGCAGCCCGTTTAGAGCATTTTCTACGTCTTCGTGGCTAGAAAATACTCCTACTGCTCGTTTATTATTAATCAAAGTCATTTTTTTATCCTCTCCAAAAGGGAATAAATAGCAGGCAGATGACAAGGGTAATTAAGAACTAGATTGAAAGATCAAAACAATTTGTAAGCATTCAGCCAAGAACAGAAATAGCAAAGAAAAGGAAGTTTTAATTACCTGTATTTCCCCGAAGGCTGAATGCTTACAAAAATCTACTCAATCAGTTCCCTGGCTTGATCTTTCACATCTTCAACTGTGTGGCGAACTTTGGCTTCTGCTTGTTTTTCTTTGCCTTCTGCTTGAGTTTGTGGATCTCCAGTTAAATCACCTACGGCTTCTTGAACCTTACCTTCAATGTTTTTGGCAGTTGCCTTAGCTCTATTTTTCATACTCATAATCCGCTCCTAATTGAGAAAAAACTTACTTCTACAGAATCTGGCTTTTATCTTCTCTCGACATTCGGATGTTCTTGGGTGTTCACATCCAATTCTTCCCGACGCAGAGTTTCTTCCGCTTCAATCGTTTCGTGATCTACAATTTTATTGACTCTGACTTCTTCACGTAAGAAAGCTTCTTTATGAATGTCCGCAGTTTCTTCATAAAGATCGATATGAGCCACTTCAGTTGTGCCAAAGCTATCAGCACCCAAGGTTACTGTTTCTCCAGCCCCAGTAGGAGTTACTCGTTCAATGACAACTCTTTCTTTGTCTATGGGGACTGAAACCCGCGCCTTTTCTGTTTCTGTATGCTTACCAACAATGACTTCTCCTGTCTTAGCCCGGTTTTTGTTGGCAATTAATCTTTCTTGATATAGTTTGAAAGTTTGATGATCCTGATCATTGAGTGCATATAGACCAGGTTCTTGTTGATAGTCATAGCCATTGCCGTTACCAGACTTTCTCGGTGGGGCTATGGGGGGGGCTACCATAGTAGCTCCAGCAGGTCTAGAACTAGCCTTATCCACAGAACCAGAACTTTCTACAGAACCAGAACTTTCTAAAAATGCTTCTGAACGATATACTCCCCTGACCTGTTCTTCATAGTTATAATCAATTTCTTTGTGGTCGTTAAATTCAGGTAAATTCTCCGCTTGTTGTTTGGTCATTCCCACTGTATAAATCCGTTCGGAGGTATGATCAATGCGCGAACGACCGACCGGTAACAAAACCTTTTTTCCGAAAATCCATAAGCCTAAGTCAACAACAAAATAGCGGAAATGTCCTTGTTCATCTACTAAAATATCGCTGACTGTACCAATCTTTTCCTCTACGCTGGCATAGACACCCATACCTTTGATGTCTTTGCCTTCAAAAGTTTCCCGATAATTTGGATCAAATTCTTTGATTTTTAAAAGAGACATACTACTTCCATCTCCACTTTTTACGAATGTGGCAGGTAACAGGTTGACAATCTTGCTCCTGTGGCAGTTTCATCATCAGTTGATGTCATCAACTGTCAAGGGATTACAACTGTCAAGGGATTATTATTAACATTAGAACCTGGTAAAATTGAGTTATTAGTTTTTAGTGTTTTTGTTCTAATATCTATACATTAGATATTTTTATGATTAAGACCGTCCATCAAAGGGTTGATTATGCTTATACCCCGCAAGAGGGAGATTCTCAAGCAAATAAGTACGTATAAATAAGTACGATCTTTAAATCCCTCACTTCTTGAAGAAGTCAGGGATCTATGTCCTAAAAGTTTTATCTAAAAATTACTCTTTGGGAAAATCGCAAATAATACACTCAGTGTCAAAAAAATGCACTAAAATCACTACGACGGTAATCTTTGGGTGTGAGGTGTGAGGTATTTTTAAGTCAACTTGACGATAACACCATAAGTCCCTAGGTGATTTATCCCTTGCTTCGGGAACGCTGAACGCGGACATCCCCGGCTTAAAAGACATTAACAGCTAAAAATCCCCAAAGTTTTTAGCTGTTAATTCCGAGGTTTTCAGCCTATTTTCTTATAAAATTAATCCACTTCCTCCGTCCTCTAGGCTTACGTCCCTAAAAAATTAGAGAGTTAATCTATGTTTCAGTTGTTAAGCCGGGTTTTGCTATGGCTCTTAATTGGTGTCGTAGCCTACTCTTTGTTTCAAAGATTCTATCCATCAATAACTTTTGTCGGCAAATTTCTTTTAGGTCTGGTTCTAGTTGTTTTAGCCTTAGCATTTCTCAATCCTAGTGAACCAGCGGTGTCTTCCTTGTGGCGGTTTATCTCCTTTCCCCTCAAGCCTTTGGGAGCAGCGGTTTTAATGTTGTTTTTGGCTGCTCAAAAAATTAAAGGGGGTGGCATTGATAAACCAGGAGGTTTCTTATTAGGATGGGCGCTAACGGTTTTACTCCTATCCAGCACCCCAGCGATCGCTTACTTCTTAGTCAGATCACCAGTGGCTACAGTTGAGGGGATGAACCTAAATCAGCAAACTGCCTCAACCTTAGTCGCCTTGGGTCCAGCAAATCCTAATTTCACAATCTCAGATATTGGGCAAAATATCATCCCACCTATGGGAGAGATAAATTCCCCAACCGTAGCTTTCAATAGTCTCAATGTGAATATTCCTTCCTATCTACTCCAAAATCCTCAAGCAATTAGGACACGGGGGTTACGAGTAGAAGACTTTGTTCCTAATGCGGAAACTCTGCAACTTACTACCCAAGTATGGGAAAGTTATCTCAACCAGATTTATATTTTCTTACGTGGCCGGACGTAAGGAAAGAGACAGGGAAGCAGGGGGCAGAGGGCAGAGGGCAGGGGGCAGGGAGCAGGGAGCAGGGAGCAGGGAGCAGGGAGCAGGGAGCAGGGAGCAGGGAGCAGGGAGCAGGGAGCAGGGAGCAGGGAGCAGGGAGCAGGGGGAGAAATTTCCTTCTTTCTTCTTCTCCTGACTCCTGACTCCTGACTCCTGACTCCTGACTCCTGACTTCTGACTCCTCCTGTAATTACCCATTACTAAAAAGTTACATAATTGCTGGCATGGCCAAATCTCACAGACTTGCTAAAATCGCCGATTATTTACGCCCCCATTGGCGAGAAACTATATTGGGTATTATTGCCTTATTCGTTGTTAATGGGCTAGGTGTTTATATACCTTTGTTAATTCGGTCAGGGGTAGATACTCTTTCTAAGAGTTTTAGTTTTAATCAGGTCATCCATTATGTAGTCATCATCGCTCTACTTAGTTCCGCTATGTGGATGATGCGAATGGCTTCTCGGATTTGGATATTTGGTGTGGGCAGACAGGTAGAATTTGACCTGAAACAGCGGATTTTTCAGCACTTATTGCAATTAGAACCCGCTTATTTTACGGTTAATACTCCTGGGGATTTAATTAGTCGCGCCACCAGCGATGTAGATAATATTCGACGGTTGTTAGGTTTTGCTGTTTTGAGTTTGGCAAATACTTTGTTTGCCTATACTTTGACATTGCCAGTTATGCTGTCTCTAAGCGTGGAACTGACATTGGCATCACTAGCAGTTTACCCGTTCATGTTTCTGATGGTGCATTTGTTTAGCGATCGCTTGCGTAACGAACAAACCGTTGTCCAAGAGCAACTTGCAGAAATCAGTGAACTGGTGCGCGAAGATATGAGCGGTATGGCACTGATTAAAATTTACGCCCAAGAAGACAATGAGCGTCAAGCATTTAATCAGAAAAATGAACAGCTATTAACAGCTAACCTCAAACTAGCGAAAAGTCGTAATACCCTATTTCCGCTGATTGGTGGGTTAGCAAATCTCAGTTCTTTGATCATTATCTGGTTAGGTACAGCCAGGATATCTAGTGGTTCTCTGGCCATTGGGGATTTTTTAGCGTTGCTAATTTATGTAGAACGGTTAGTTTTTCCTACCGCTTTGTTAGGCTTTACCATTACTGCTTATCAACGGGGTGAAGTTAGTATTGACCGCTTAGAGACTATTCTCAGTGTAACTCCCAAAATTCAAGACACACCAGATGCTATCCATGTGGAGGCAAGCAAACTCAAAGGGGAACTGACAGCAGTAAACTTTAGTTACACATACTCCGGCGTAAATACCCCAGCTTTAGAACATCTTAATTTTACGATTTCCCCTGGGGAAGTGGTGGCCATTGTTGGTCCCATTGGTTCAGGAAAATCAACCTTAGCCAATGCTCTACCACGGTTATTGGATATTCAGCCAGGACAGTTGTTTTTAGATGGCTTAGACATTACTAAACTAGCTGTGAGTGATTTACGGGGAGCGATCGCCTACGTACCTCAAGATAGTTTTTTATTCAGTACCACAGTCAAAAATAATATCCGTTATGGCGATCCCATTACAGCAGAGGAAGATGTGGTTTACGCCGCAAAAATGGCGCAAATTGATGCAGAAATCCAGAATTTCCCCCAACAGTATGAAACCTTAGTTGGTGAGCGTGGGATTACTCTTTCTGGTGGACAAAGACAACGCACAGCTTTAGCAAGAGCAATGTTAATTGATGCCCCGATCTTACTGTTAGATGATGCTCTTTCCAGTGTAGATAATCAAACTGCTACACAAATTCTGAATAATCTTTCTACTGGCACAAAAAGAAAAACTGTAATTTTCATTACTCATCAACTTTCCGCCGCTGCCTCATCTGACCGCATTTTGGTGATGGATCAGGGTAAAATTGTCCAAATTGGTCATCACTCAGAATTAGTAGCACAGCCGGGACTTTACAAAACTTTGTGGAATCAGCATCAAGTAGAAGAACTATTACGTTGAACCAAAATGGATTAATTTTTGTAATAATTAGCAGTAATATTAATTACCAACAAAACTAATTTGACATAATCTAAAGATGTTTAAAAATTCACCATCATTAGCTTCTGAGTCCAGTAGTTTGCCCAAATCTAAACAGCAGCGTCTTCTAGGGGCAATAGGTATTTTAGTTGTCATTAGTTTGCTGACTTCAGCCGGTGGATCACCCATTGAACACAATGTTTCCAATGGCTGGGAAGGGTTTATTTGGGGCATAGCCGATCCAGTGATTAGTTTAGACCGTTTTGCGGGTATTGTGGCACTGGGTTTATTCTCCGCTAGATTCGTCCGTGGTAGTTGGTTAAATATAACCTTTGTGATTGCTGCTATTTGTGGACAACTAATTAACTTGTCTCCAGTAATCTTACCCGGATCATCAATAGCTATTGCTATTTGTACTATCGCTTTAGGGATGATGTTAGTTACACCAATTTCTATGAATTGGTTAGCTATCGCCATATTAAGCGTTACTGCTGGCATATTTCAAGGTTACGCTGATGCAGCCCATATTATTGGTGCGGAAATATTCACCGTAATTACTTACGTGATTGGTGTTACTCTATCTCAATCAATAATTATCATGAGTTCCAGAGAAATAGGTGTAACTTTTGGCATCAATGAATTTAACGAAATCTTACCTAAAATTGCTAGATTTGCTGGGTTTATATTTTGTGCAATTGGTATCGTATTTTTGGGATACTCAATAATTTAACTGAGGGATTGGGGAACAGGTATTGGGATTGCTTAATTAGGAATTAAAAATTACATTCATCTAGCTATAACGGAGGAATTATTACCAATTACTTTATTTATTAATGATGCTGATTATGAAACTATTGGATGAATATTTAGGAATATTAGTGTGATGATTTTTTCCCAAGATTGGAGCAGGCCAGAAATGATTGCAACTGGAGTAGAAGCAAAAATCAGTCGCTTAGAATCTCTTGTTGAACAAATTGGAGACGCTGTACTCTCGACAACCGAGACAATTGAACGTCTTGCTCAAAGAGTAGATGCCCTAAGTCTACAAGTAGAAGCTCAAGGAAAACAAGTACAGCAGCAAGGTTATCAGATTTTTGCTTTGTGTGACGCTGTGCAAAGTTTAGCTGACTCTCAAAAAGATTCCATGCAACAAATTACTCAGTTATCACAAACCTTAGATGGGCTTGTATCCTTATTACAAGATGAATAATGATGGAAGGAGTCAGGAGTCAGGAGTCAGGAAGAAGAAGGAAGAAGAAGGAAGAAGAAGGAATAATCTAGAACCTGAATTAGTAAGTCCTAATTGTCTCAAACCCTTAATTTTGTCACCGCGATTTTTCCAGAAAAACATATATCAACATCACTATCAGGAGTCCGTTCTCGTTTACCATATTCTCCTATGTAGTAAAAATCATCACCTTCTATTCGATAATTAACAGGTAAAGGTTTCGTACAAGCTTGACAAAATACCACTTCTGGATCTGCTTGTTGCGGTAATAGGTGCGGTAAATTGACATTCCAAAAACATCCAGGTTCTAGGGGAAGTTCCATCAAATTATCTAACAATGCAGATGTCCATCTAATAGCCGCATCCCAATCATAATCACGTTTACCTTGACGATATTGAGAAACTGCAATTCCGGGAATTCCGTGCATTGCGGCTTCTCTGACAGCAGCCACAGTCCCAGAAATATACGCATCAACTCCCAAGTTTCCCCCAGCATTAATCCCGGAAATCACATACTTGACATCTTCTGTAATATGTGATATGGCAACTCGGATACAATCAGCGGGAGTTCCCGCTATTGCATATTCAAAATCAGAACGACGTTGCAGATTAATCGGTTGGTGGGTAGTAACTTGATGTCCACAGCCTGATTGATGGGTTTGTGGTGCAGCAATAATTACCGATTTACCATTTACTGCTTTAAGTAAAGCTGCAATACCTGGTGCGTCTATACCGTCGTCATTGGTGATAATTATAGTCATGCTATGTTTTTTAATACTTATTATATTTATACTTTCGCAATAATTTACAAAAAGTACGGCTATGGGATAACTTAACTCCATGAAATTAATTATACTGCATCTGCGATACAATCATAACTTGAACTGCTTTAAGTTATCCACAAGGACAGTAAATTAGCCTTATCTAACAGAACTTAGGTCAAGCCAGGATATTTCACTGTGCTGATTTTTAGCAGGTGATCTGTTAAAATTTGTTCATATCAACAACTATAAATGTAAAAGCAATGAAAATTAAAGCCATTATTTATCCTGCCGAAGAAGGTGGTTATTGGGCTGAAGTACCTGCTCTTCCAGGTTGTATAACCGAAGGAGATACAATGGAAGAATTGGTTAATAACCTTCAAGATGCGATACAAGGCTGGTTAGAAGTAGCGAATGAAATCCAAAAACCAGATCCTATCTCACAAATTATTGAAATTGCAGTATGAAATCAATCTCAGGGAAAAAATTATGTAAAATTATTGAGAAAAAAGGCTGGATTCTCAAAAAAATTACAGGTAGTCATCATATTTATGAAAAGCCTGATGAGACTAAAATTATCTCTATTCCTGTACATCGAAATCAAGATCTAAAGCTGGGGACTTTAAAATCAATAATGAAAATAGCTGAACTATTAGAAGATGATTTAATCGCTTAATCTGACAATTACCAAATATCACCTTTCCCCGACAGTCCACCAAGCCAAAGCATAAGGTTGAATAGCTTCATTAACCTGCTTTTTAAATTGCACCCGAATTTTATAATTACCATTAGCGGGAACTGGACAAAAAATATGTTCCACACTATCAACCTCACTCACAGAATCACAAACAACAACTTCATTAGTTTTAACTAAATAAACATCAAGATTATTTAATCCTTTATCTATAAATGTTTCACCTATATCATATTCCTGATTATTATCTTTATCATCCAACTCCACCAAACGATCCCAAATTAAAGTAATAGCCACAAAACTATTTTGTTTCAAACCCTTTTGCAAAGTATATTCCCTAGAAGAATTAGCATTAACAGTACCATAATCCCACCCAATAGGCGGAACTGGTGCATCAGGTTTCCACTCACCACCATTCAATTGTTGATAAGCTCGGAAAGCATTTAAATGACCTGCCCCCATTTGAGCATCTAGAGGAATTTTTGCATTTTTATAAGCGTCCGTTACTAACCAATCTTGATTTTGTTTATCAATTAACGTCCTCGTCATTCCCAACCGTAAACCATCACCACTATCTTTAATTTTATCGGCTGAATTGAGTAATATTGCTTTCATGACTTGATGACGACGAGCATCAATAGTCCAATTTGGTTGTTTAGTTCGTAACTGTCTATCAACAAATTCCTGTAATAAAGCCACCGTAGCCGTAACTTGTGGTGCGGCAAAACTCGTACCCGTAGATTTATTTAATTGACCATCAGGATTAAGTAAAGGAATATTAGTCCCAGGAGCAACTATATTAATTGCACTTCTCCCACCAATATTAAATTCTTTCCCAGCCAAACGATTTTCTATACCTTGATTAATACTCGCTAGATTAGAAACGTGAACTTTATTAAAAATTCTCTCTCGTTCCGATGAAAAAGCCACATTAATTGCGTTAAAATTGTCTGTAGGAATGGGAATCCCGCCTTTGCCTTGATTGCCAGCAATTGAATATACAACATCATGAACCCGGCTAGACCAGTCAATACATAATGTTAATAAAGCATTACCATCTAAAACAGCTTCTGGTCGGGGATCACGTTCCAGAGTTTCACCAAAACTAAAATTAATCGCCCGCACATCACCACCATTTTGTAATGCAATATGTTGTGCTGATAAACACTCCTCCGGTTGACCAATTTTTTTTGTAGATCCTACAGCGGAAGAATATAAACGGGCGTTTGGGGCGACACCAGGAAAAGCCTTATCTTGACTTACCATGACACCAGAAACATTATAGGCATGAGGATCAACGCCAACATTCGATTTAGCAGGGGCATTGCGTGAAAACACGGCAAATGGAGATACAGCCCGATTTTTAGATACGGCTTTATCCCAGCCAAACATCCCCGGACGACCAATTTCTACTTGACCAATGGCAATTTTTCGCCCAGTCAAATTATAAGGGGCTTGATGTAGTTTCAGCGCATCAATACCGTTAGCACCTAAAAAATTTGCAAACTTCACCCCAGCAAAGACGGGTAAAGTCAAGCAAGAAAAACCTACACTCCAAAAAATTAGCCAATTTTTGTTCATATTTTTAGGGAAGAGGGGGAAGTTTTCTTAAAAATTTGAATTTTGAATTAATTTTTAATAATTTCTCCATATTTTGTTACAATGCCTACAGACGAAGACGCTTAAAACCCACTAGCCATGACCCAAAATTCATCTCAAAAGCCTATAGTTATCGCTCCATCTATCCTATCAGCAGATTTTAGCCGTCTGGGTGACGATATCCGCGCCGTAGACAAAGCGGGAGCAGATTGGATTCACGTTGATGTAATGGATGGACGTTTTGTCCCTAATATTACAATAGGTCCCCTGATTGTGGAGGCGATTCGTCCAGTTACAACCAAACCTCTGGATGTCCACTTGATGATTGTGGAACCAGAAAAGTATGTAGAAGGGTTTGCTAAGGCTGGTGCTGATATTATTTCTGTCCACGCAGAACATAACGCATCTCCTCACCTGCACCGCACCCTCGGACAAATCAGAGAACTCGGTAAGAAAGCTGGGGTTGTACTCAATCCGGGTACACCTTTGGAGTTAATTGAATATGTCCTAGAATTGTGCGATTTAGTGCTAATTATGAGCGTTAACCCCGGTTTTGGTGGTCAAAGCTTTATTCCTAGCGTAGTTCCTAAAATCCGCAAGTTGCGTCAAATGTGCGATGAACGCGGTTTAGATCCTTGGATTGAAGTGGACGGGGGACTCAAAGCTAATAATACTTGGCAAGTTTTGGAAGCTGGCGCTAATGCTATTGTAGCGGGTTCGGCTGTGTTCAATGCCCCTGATTATGCTGAGGCGATTACCAATATCCGTAACAGTAAGCGTCCGACTCCAGAATTAGCTGCTGTTTAATTTAATACTTGTGATTAATTGAAAGCTAGATCCTCGATTTCTTTCGGAAGTCGGGGATCTATTTTATTTTTGATAAAATTTGATGCACTCTGGAATTTGGTTTCAGGGTGATATTTGCGTAATTTTTCTTAATTTATTGTATATGAATATAAGATAATTTCAGTAATTTTGACGTATTAGTTATTTCTAATTGTGATTTAATGAGATTAGTTGAGTAGCTTAGTATAAAAATCGTTAAGGTGTCGAGATGGGGCAGTTCTCAGACTGGATGATAGTTGGTGCATTTACTTTTGGTGTTGGTATAACTGGTTCTTTTACAGGACAAGTCAGCGTGGCTTTGTTAGGTAGCTTACAGAAAAGCCACACAATTAAATAAGCTATTTATTGGAATAGGTATCTTCCAATATAAATATAGAATGTAATGATACTGATAGATAAGCTTAACGAGCAGTATTTACTCTAAATACGGCATTCTCACTCAATATCTAACTTTCCGGCAATTTACAAAGGAGTTCTCTAAATGCGTAAAACTACAAACCCTTTTAAAAAACATCCGCTTCTTTATGGCATTACTGCAATTATTTTCGTCATTTCTCTGATAGGTCTTGCAGTTATTCTTTTACCTAATCCCCTTAAAATTGGGCGCGATATCCTCTTCGTTATTTCAGCAATTTACCTTTTGGTATCTTTTAGCTTTTTCTTATGGATCTCACTGCGAGATCAGGATCAAGAATTGGTGGGTGTCTTGCCAAAAACAATTGAAGAACTCAAAAGAGTTGGCAGAGAGTATTACAGAAATACTGCTGCTATTGAAGAAAATAGTGCGCGAGTTGATAAATTACATAACGGTATTGAACAGGAAATTGGAGAGCTTATAGAGAGTAACAAGTCTATTGCCAAAGAATTGATGGAACTGCGTCAAGAAAAGGGTAATTGCCAGCGTGAATTAAATAATTGGTACAAGAGTGCTATTGATTTTTTTCAAACATTGGAACGAGGACTTGAAACTGAAAAAAATCATGAGCGTCTAGAAGTGATTGAGAAAAATATTCGAGAGTTTGAAATGCTTTTTAACAACCGGGGTTTATATCGCATCATTCCATCTATTAACGGTAAGTTTGATGAAACTCAACATGAGTTTAAGGGTGAAGAAATATCATCAGAACTAGAAGATGGATCTATTCTAAAATGCAATCGTTGGGGATATAGATTAGGTGAAAAAGTATTACAACCAGCAGCAGTAATTCTCGCCAAAAAACCTGAATCCTTAGATTTTTCTGAATAAGAAACACCTGTAGAACCTCTTAAAGATATCAAGACTGATTCTTAGAGAGTATTATTCAAACTGTAACTTTAATTGCATCACTACGAAAGGTATTATCAGGAGATTTCAAAAATGACAACAAATTACGCCATTGGTATTGATTTAGGTACATCAACCTCAGAAATTTGTGTTTATAAAAATAATGAGTCTTTACCAATTTCTGATCCGAGTACAAAAATTCCTATTATCCCTTCAATTGTTGCTATCAATGAGCGAGGAAAACTTTTAGTTGGAGAAACAGCAAGGGGAATTGTTGATCGTGCAGGTTTTGGTGTGAGAGAAAGCAAGCGAAAAATGGGAAAAGGTGAAGTAATTAGCTTACGAGAACAAGATTATCGTCCAGAAGAAATTGCCGCTTTGATTCTGAGGAAATTAAAGGATAATGCTGAAGAAGCCTTAGGACACCCAATTCAAGATGTAGTCATTTCCGTACCTGCTAATTTTCCAGATGCTGCTCGTAAAGCCACATATAATGCTGGTGAGATAGCTGGTTTGAATATACTCCGTTTGATCAATGAACCAACCGCAGCAGCATTAGCATTTGGCATTAAAAATATTAATTCTGAAGAACAACTTGTTGTGTTTGACTTTGGTGGTGGAACTTTAGATATTTCAGTTCTAGAAATGTTTGAAGGAGTGTTAGAGGTAAAAAGCAGTTTCGGTGATGAGGAATTGGGTGGTAAGGATTTTGATGATGTGATGATTTTGCTGTTACTCAAAAAATTTGCAGCACAGCATCCAGAAGTTTCAGTTGATAACCGTGAAACGGAATTAAAGGAAAAAGCAGAACTAGCAAAGAAAATACTTTCTACAGAACAATCTTGTGATGTTCACTTTTCCAATTTTGCAACTAAAGATGGAAAAGCAATTGATTTAGATGTAGAAATTACTCGCACAGAATTTGAACAAGCGATCGCTCCACTTTTAGAAAGAGCAAGAACTTGTATCCGAGGAGCATTAAATGCTAAGAAAATCCGACCAAGTGCAATTGATAGAGTGTTGCTAGTTGGTGGTACAACCTATATTCCCGCAGTGCGGAAAATGGTAGCGGAAATGTTTGGAAAACAACCAAAATTAGATGTTAATCCAGATTTAGCAGTTGGTATTGGTGCTTGTATACAAGCTGCTCTAGCCAATGGATTAATTAATGAAGAAAGCGGCATTATTTTAACAGATGTATCCTCCCGTGGTTTAGGAATTGATGTGGTGAGCATCATCGGTGGACAAGTGATGTTGACTTATGAACCGTTGATTCAACCAAACACTACTATCCCTTATTCAGTCAAAAAAACTTACACCTTACTTCATGCTGAACAACAGCAAGTTGAAGTGCGACTCTATGAAGATCGTACAGGCAAGGCTAAACTGCCTGTAGATGCTGAAGATACGGGAATTGCTGGTCAGATTACTGATATCCCACCTGCACCAAATGGCAATCCTTATCCAATTGAAATTGAATTTTCTTACGATATTAATGGGCTTGCTACACTTACAGCCAGTATTCCCGATATTCGTAAAAGTGTTGAAATTGTCTATGGAAAGTCAGACAAACGCATGACTGATGAGGAAAAACAAGCCGCTACAAAACGTAATCAAGACTTATGGAAACAGAATGAACGAGCAAAAGAATTTGAAAGCTTGATCAATAAAGCTGAAGGCTTTATGGCAGGTATTCCACCCCAGGAAAGATCGCCTCTTTCTCGCGCGGTAATGGATTTGAAAGAGGCTTTGATGACTGACAATTCTCATGAGATTGAAGTAGCAGGTGATCGCCTCATAGACATGATGTATGACTGGGAAAATCAATAGGGGTGTAATCAAATGGCTTACGAACTTTACGAAACACTAAATCTCCCCACACAAGCATCTAGTGAAGAAATTCGCCGTTCATATTATCGTCTAGTACGCAAACATTCACCGGAGAAAGATCCTGAAAGGTTCAAACTTATTCGAGAGGCTTATGAGACCCTATCCGATCCTAAAGCCAAGCAAGGCTATGATTCATTACAGAAACATGGTGGAGAAATTATTCAACTCCTAAGTCAAGCCGAAGATAGAATCAATGAGGAAAATTGGACTGAAGCAATTCGTCTCCTCAAACATACTCTGATACTTTCTCCTACTTCCGATCCAATTCGTAATCGTTTGGGATTATGTTATATCCATAACAAACAATTAGATGAAGCTGGAAAACTGTATTATAGTTTAACTAAATCAAATCCTGATGTTGCTCTATATTGGTCGAATTTTGGTTGTACTTATAAAGAAAAAGCAGAATCTGTTTCAGAAAACGATTCTCAGCGTTCTGAACTCTATAAAGGAGCGAGAACTTGCTTTAAAAAGTCAATAGAGTTAGAGTCTTTTAACTCACAACCTTTCATGGTGATTGCCCAAACTTTTTTAGCTGAAGAAAATTACTCAGAAGCTGTCAACTGGACAGAGAAAGCTATAGGTGCAGATGGAAAAGTTGATTTTCAAGACTTTGATGCACTTTTCTCCCTTTGTATTATTTATTTACGCAGTAGTCAACTAGAACAAGTTACATCCACAGCAGAACGGATTATTTCTTGTTTACCAGAAGATGAAGATGTACGCAATTACGTTGCATCTAAATTTGCCGTGATTGGATTTGAACTAGTTGAAGCTGGTGCAAAATACATAAACCCCAACATATTAAAAGCTGCACTAACTTTCATGGAAGCAGCAAAAAGATTCAGTCCTGGTAATGGTGAAATTGGGAAAATACATAAGAGCATTTCAGAAGTTGTTAGTGCTTTCAGTCAATATGATATTCTCAAAGATGATTATCAAATTATCCCCGGCTTTAAAAGATTAGCAGCATTCGGCATTGTAACCGCATTGGGAGCAGAAGATTCTGCCTATGAACGAGAAAGAAATTTCAAAAGTATCATTGATGAAATTAGCAACTCACCTGATAACGAAGTTTTCGCATCTGCACAGCGGATAAAGTCTAGATATCCTGCCATATATCAGTTAAATGCTGAATTTTTTGCTCGACTGGAAAAGATAGCTCTAGATATTTCTAAAAAGCAGCAGTATCAACCACAATCTCAAACACAGTCTCAAACTACTAACAATTCTTCGGATTGCTTTGTTGTTACAGCCACTTACGGTACACCATACTCACCAGAAGTAATTAAATATCGTTACTTCAGGGATGAATATTTAACTAAGAATATCTTAGGAAGGAAATTCATTGGTCATTATTATCGTTTTGGTCCGATAGCTGCAAGCTACATTAAAAAGCACCCAAATCTCAAAAAAATAATGGCGTTTTTGCTGGGTAATTTAGCTAAATACTTACCTAATCAAAATTAGTCTTATGGATTTGTGAATATTTCTAAACCCAGATACCCGACTTCTATGATCAATTTACCATTTATTTACAGGCTAAAAAAAGAAGTCGGGTATCTTATTTCTAATGATTAATTTACGATAAAATATAATAATACATAAGATGAATTATTTTGTAAATTCATCAAAATCAAATTTCATGACTATAATTTCTGTTAGTAAATAACACATAGTTATTACTCCCAAATTAACCGCATTTATGCTAAAATGCCATTACCGCACTCTGTAAGGAGTTTTCTGTATGGCTAACGTTACTTACGATGAAATTTTTGGAGCAGTATTAACTTTACCTCCTCTATACAGAGCGATGCTTGCTGAACATCTTCTCAAAAGTCTTGATGAAATTAATCCTGAAGTCGAGGCTGCTTGGGAAACAGAAATTGCAAATCGCATACAGGCAATAGATGAAGGTCAAATCGAGTTAATTCCAGCCGATGAAGTATTGCAAAGACTAAGGAATCGCTGATGTTTCTTGAATTCCATCCTCATGCACAAATAGAATGCCTTCCTTGAGAATAGCGCACTATAATCTAAATAGTCTTTTATCATTTATTTATATGACATTGACAGAAATATTGCCATCACTCCAAAAATTATCCCATCGAGAAAAAATCCAAGCCATTCAATTTTTAGCCATAGAATTAGCTAAAGAAGAACAAGATTCAGGTGTTATTGAAAATGGAAAAACCTATGAAGTTTGGTCACCTTATGATGCTTTCTCAGCAGAAAAAGTTTTAACCGATATGTTAGAACAACATTTATTACAAAAAGAAACAAAATAAAGCAATAAAATGACATTGAAAAAACGCTTTAAATTTATCGAAAAATCAAACTCTTTAGGAGAAATTAGCTTCGTTCCCTATCTTCCTTTTAGCTTATCATCTCCAGATAGTTCGATTTCAGTATCAGGATTATTAGACACAGGAGCAAGTGTCAATGTTTTACCCTATGAAATAGGATTACAACTAGGGCTAAATTGGGATAACTATAATACATCTGTTACTCTGGCAGGTAATTTAGCCAATTTTCCCGCTAAAGGAGTTATTTTATCAGCCACAATTGATCCATTTGTACCTATTACCTTAGTTTTTGCTTGGACTCAAGCTAAAAATATACCTTTACTTTTAGGGAGAATCAATTTTTTTCAGGAGTTTGATGTGTGTTTTTATAGTTCTCAATTAGCTTTTGAACTTGCACTTAAGTCTATATAATTGGAAAGTTACACTGTAATCTCTCTTTGAATTTATGGCTGGAGAGGAATAGCGCGATCGCTAACTTATCATTTGCCTTTATTTTATTCCTTTGAAAAATCAGTTAAGATGATTTTGGTACAACCGCTCTAAATAATTGACTTCCCAAATATGACAACCAGCGCAACTATAAACAAAGTGGACTACCTCCGCATCAGTTTAATTGATCGCTGCAATTTCCGTTGTCAATACTGTATGCCAGCAGGTGCAGAACTTGATTATATCGTCAAGCAGCAATTATTAACTGATGAGGAACTGCTTACCCTCATTCAAGAAGTATTTATCCCCGTTGGTTTTACCCGCTTTCGCTTAACCGGTGGTGAACCTTTACTCCGTCCTCATGTAGTTGATTTAGTCGCCAAAATTGCTCATCTTCCCCAAACCGAAGATTTAGCAATGACTACAAATGGGTTTTTACTCGCTCCTATCGCCCAAAATCTCTATAATGCAGGTTTAAAAAGAATTAATATTAGTTTAGACTCCCTAGATTCACATATATTTGAAGAAATTATCGGTAATCATGGACGTGGACGCTGGCAACAAGTATGGCAAGGTATCCAGACCGCGTATAATGTGGGATTTGACCCGTTAAAATTAAATGTAGTCGTAATTCCTGGCGTTAATGACCATGAAATTTTAGATTTAGCAGCTTTAACCATTGATAAACAATGGCACGTTAGATTTATTGAATTTATGCCCATTGGTAACGGAGACTTATTTGGCGATCGCGGTTGGATATCTTCCGCAGATTTGCGTCAATCAATCCGGCATCGTTGGGGCTTGACAGAATCTCAAATTCGTGGTAATGGACCGGCTGATGTATTTCAAATTCCTGGGGCTAAAGGCACAATAGGATTTATTAGCCAAATGTCAGAATGTTTTTGCGATCGCTGTAACCGGATGCGTCTGAGTGCCGACGGTTGGCTACGTCCCTGCTTATTAAACGAAACAGGTCAAATTGACTTAAAAACCGCATTACGTGCAGGTATTAGCACCACCGAATTACAAGAACAAGTCAGACGAATTTTAAATATCAAATCAGAAATAAACTTTAAACAACGCGACTCTGGTACTGTCGGCACTTATACCCGTACCATGTCGCAAATTGGCGGTTAGTCATTAGTCAGTTGTTCGTTGTTTAATAACCACTAACTACTGACCACTGACCATTGACTACTACGCTTGACGTGAGTAGTATTCCACCACAAGTAGTTCATTAACTTGTAGAGCTACCCATTCCCGTTCAATCACACTATTGACCTTACCAGACAACTTAGTTTTATCAAACTCTAGATGACTAGGCAGGTTAGCTAAACCGGGATATTGCAAGTTAGCTTCCACCAACTTCTTAGAAACTTCTCTGTTTCTCACAGCGACTTCTTCACCAGGACGGCACTGATAGCTGGCAATATCTACTGGTTTGCCATTCACAGTGACGTGACCGTGATTCACCAATTGACGGGCGGCTGGAATTGTGGGAGCCATACCCATGCGGAAAACGGTATTATCCAGGCGCATTTCTAACAATTGCAGCAACACCTGTCCGGTAGAACCAGCTACTCGTCTAGCTTTACGGACATAACGAAGCATTTGTTTTTCAGTTAAACCGTAGTTCATGCGGAGTTTTTGCTTTTCCTCTAAACGGATAGCATACTCAGAGCGCTTTTTACGGTTTTGACCATGTTGTCCGGGGGGATAAGCACGTCTAGCACTCTTCCGAGTTAAGCCTGGTAATTCGCCTAAACGACGGACAATTCTGAGGCGGGGTCCTCTATATCGGGACATGAGTTTCCTTAATTTAATCCTTCTAAAATTTTATTCAGACCTACCATTATGGCATAGTTCCCAAAAGCATAGACATTTTATAGCTAAATTGCCTTTTATTTACCGCTAATATTCAGAGAAATCAATCCGTTGAATTCACCAATTTTCGGTGGATTTATGGTGATTGCACCGACATTCCTTGATGGTAGAAGATTGGGACTAAATTCTACGGTAGCATAACCTTGGTTGAATCGAAAACGGTTATGTTAAAAAGCGAAAAAAAATGAGTAACCTTGGGAACAAACAAACCAATTATGCCTTCAGGGCATTTACAGCATCATTTATAACCATAGGTGGATTAATAACCAGTAGTTTACCTACTCTGGCTGTTACCGATTCCTATGGGAATGACTATCGGGTTTGTGCTGCTCAACTATTAAGCGTGGGAGTCACAGCTAAATCGGCATCTCAAAGTTGTGCCACTGCACTTCGACCACGAGAGTTATCCTCATGTGTAGCAAAAATTCATAAGCTTACACAAATCACACCTGTGGATGCCCTTTATTCCTGTCAGCAGGCTCGTCGTCCACAGGATCTAGCAACCTGTGTAGTTAGCATTAGTAAGAGTAATCAGGGTTCAGAAAATTCAGCTACTTTAACATCCTGTGGTCGCAGTTTGTTACCAGTAACTTTTGCTGAATGCGTAGTTGGTTTACGTCGAGAAATTGATTTAAGTCCTACTCAGGCATTAAATACTTGTATTGATGCCAGTGAGGGATCTAGCGGTTTTGGCGGGGTGTCTACAAAGCCATTGGGTTTGTAACCCCAACTTGAAGACTTTCGCTTTGTCCATCAACTCCCATGAGTAAATAGATTCATAACTGTAGGGTTGGTAAATATGCCACCCTACCCAACATAAAAATTGTGTTTTCTATTCATCTTTATTACCAACAACCATTTGTAAGATCATCGGTACTCCGCCCTCTTGGTGATATTTATCCCCCCAAGAACGAATAATTTCATCTAATTCCTCCATTGCTGGCTCAATCCAATCAGCCGGAATGTCCAGTTCTTCTACCGCCCGCATCGTGTTTGGTTTACGCTCTGCCCAATATTTCATCATTCGGAAATATCGAGCCGTGTCCTCTACCATTGTGTACGTGCGTTCTTGATCATCCGCTGGAGCATAGAACGGACGAGTGAGAGCATAAAAGGGCATTCCCCACGGACAATCAATGCGTGTTACCGTTCCTGAATACAGTAGACGACGCTTAATATGTTCGGCTAATGCTTCACTCAAGGGCATCTGATGATTAGGAGGCAATTCTTCCTGCGATCGCTTATGGAGAAAGTCAATTAACTCCATAAAGTCAAATGAGGAAACTAACTTGGCATCAGGAAGATTGTCTGGGAGCTTTTGCTCAATTTGTTTTTTCTCTTCACTGGTCAAACTAGTACCGGGAACACGGGATCTTCCTGGTTGCCAAGGATATTTTTCCATCCAGACATAAGGAAGTTGGATCAGATAACGAGGTTCTTGGGAACCCAGCATTTTTAGAAGTTTGCCTTCAGTTAAAGCAAGTCTGACTTCCTCAACAATGATTTTAACTCGCTTCGGCTCAAGGTGATGCAAATGTCCAGTCATTCTCAGGTTTTGTCCCTGTTCTAGATAGGTCATGTAAATTGCACACTTTGCGGCTGTTGCGGCTGCATCTAAAAATGCTCCATGCCTGTGGCCACTTGTACGCATGGCACTGAAGGCCAGATAAAGCATGATCTGATCCATCGCACTAGGGCCAAGACGCTTGATCAGATCGATGTCGTTGGTCATATTCTACAGACAGATAAATGGCTCGTTTACAAGTGTGATATTCAAATCAAACTACGAATTATACACCCAGTTGGATACAAATATTTTAAATCTAAACCTAAAATTACTGGTTGACTCGGAAATTTTTAGGTGGTAAATGTTTGGGGCGTAAATTGGTAATTTCTCGCGTCTGACCAACTAACCCCTCCCCCTGGTATGACTAGAAAACTTTAGGTATCCAGGGTGTTGGGATGCAGGGATATAGAGAAGGACGTAAGAAACTAAAATGATTTGTGTTTTGTATCTAAGAGACCATTATAACTTTCTATTGCTGAAATATCTATACATTTTTAAAAAATTTTTCCATGAATTTGTTCCGGATCTAGCAAAAGTCAAGAGTGACAAGTAAAACACCGATGTGGATGCAGTTTTCCGATCAGTATGATCAATTGATGTCCTAACTGCGTTATTTACTAGTACACAACGGCGTAAGTCAATCAACCATTAAAAATTTGACAAAAGCTTGTGTAATCTGCTTTTGTCAAATTTTTAATTCCGCACTGCGGTACTAGGTTGTGGCTGATTGGGTGTTTTTCTCCAGCTAATACTTGCTGCACCAGCCGTAACCAAGATAACTCCTATCACTTGGACAATATTTAGGGATTCTTGCAGCATTAAACCAGCAAAAATTACGGTTAAAATTGGGACTGTAGCTCCAACTAAAGATGAAACAGGAGAGCCTAGTTTACGAATGCCAAAATTATTAAATAAGTAACCGCACAAAGTCAAAACGCCTAATATAAAAGCACTTAACACCAATTCCAGGATATTAGAAGAGCTAATTGCTAAACTTAAATTACTGGGTAAAGGAATTATTAAGCAGATAAAACTTAATAACAACATGGTAGTGAAATTAATTAAAGTCAAAGATACGGGATGTAGTTTGAGTTTAGTAGCGCATATCCTCGTCAGAATCACATAAATTGCAAATGCTATCCCAGACAGAATAGCTGTGGTGCTTCCTAAGGAAGTATTATTCACCCCTACAGACTGACTACCTAAAACTAATAATTCACCGCAAAAAATTGCCGCCATTGCACCCGTAACGAATAACTTAGGACGTTCCTGAAATAGAAACCACGACAGGAACACACTCATAACCGGATAGATAAAGAAAAGGGCGATCGCCATTCCTGTTGTTACTTCACCAATAGCAACGTAAATAAATACCTGGGACAAAAATAACAAACAACCGCTGATGACTGATAAAAATAAAGCCTGTTTGGTTTTTTTCTGGCTAGGAGTTGCATTTGCCCGTAACGAAGCCAATAAATTTTCTAGTTCTTGCCAAATAGGGGGATGTAATATAGGTGATAAAAGTAACATTAATGGTACAACCACTAATAAACGTAGCATTAAAATTAAGAAAATATTACCCAATGTAGGTAAAATCAACTGCTGTGTTTGCAATCCTGCCAAGGAATTAGAACCTGTATAGAAAATCGCTTTAATAGCAACATTGTAAAGGGATGAAACCACCGCAGACAGAAAAATCAACAGGAAACCTATCTGCAACTCTGACCAGTTAGGAGATGTGCGGGATCTTTGTTGTCTGGGTGTTATTGGTTGCCTAGGAGTTGTTGGTTCTTTGGGTATTGTTTGTTGTTTGGGAGTTGTTTGTTGTTTGGGAGTTGCTTCCCGTCTTAATTTGGGCGATGGAGATCGTCCTGTTGATAAATTAGGAGTTAAAACTGAACGTGGTTCAGGTGTTGTCTCTCCTAAAGATGGTGCGGATAGTACGTTAGAACTAAGAACCGCACTAA
>NZ_VILB01000019.1 GCF_009712035.1 Anabaena sp. UHCC 0187
CGAAAGAACTGGATTTAGGTATGTTCTCTGTTGTTGAAGATAATATCACCGCAGTGGCTGCTGATGTGGAATCACCGTTTGGTAATTCGTGAGCAATTAAAGTAACTGGTTCAACAATGATTTTTTGCGGAGATTTTTCCCCATTCCCATTTTGATGAGTTATGGCTTCGCTACGGAGGCTATCAGCCATTTGTAAAACTGTAGGTGCGCCCCCTGTTACTAATTTGAGGGAGTTAGCGTCTCTATTTTTTTCTACTTCACTGCGGAGACGATTCACAAATTCTGCTAATATTGCTTCCCCTTGCTGTTGTTGGCTATACATCCGCGACAACTGCTGGGAAAGATCACCTTGATAGTTTTTAAGTTCTTGCAATAGTGAACTAAAGGCCATGGTGACAGTATCATCTAGACTGTCAATCATGCTATTGACATTCTGTCCGATTTCGTTAATTGCATTATTATTTATTTCGGCATTCTGAAGCGCAACTTTATCAGGTGAGTCATGCTCTACGGCTTGAGTAGCTAGAGTTTTCAGTGAGGATTGTAATTGGGAAGAGATGTGTTTGGCTAAAACTTCTGCTAACTGACGGATTAACACTTGCTGTTCCGTGATTTGCCGTGATTGCTGTAACTGTTCTTTTTCCTCAATTAACTTTTGAATATCGTTAGATAATCGGTTTTTTTCAATTTCCAGGCGTTTCACATCTTCCTGTAACGTCCTCAACAGATTTTGTTGAAGATTTTCTAAATCCTCAACTACATCCCATAGAGCATTTTCTGCGGCTCTGGATAGCTCACCTCTAATGCGTGGGTTTTCTGGTCGCTTCTCAAATCGCCCCATCAGTTTCTAGCCTCTAACACCTTGATGATTAAGTTGCTGCCCCAGATACCAGATTGCTTCTGGCACACTGCGCGAACAACACTTATATTAAGTTTCCTTGAGAAAAGACAGGAAACTGAACAATTTTACTGAACTTATAAATTTAACTCACCTATAGAAGATTAGTACCTATCATTTCTTCAAAAAATGATAGTTATGAAATTCTTACATATCAATACCTAACTACAAGCATCAAATCAGTGCGGAATGCCTATTGCTTGATAGTTGCCATCATCATGGGTAACTATTAATTATCTATCTTTTACAAATCATTGTAATTAATAGGCAGAAATTATGCAAAATCTTCTCAAGCAGAGAGAAGTTCTGGCAAAATTCAAGAATTTACGGTGGTATTTTCACGTTAGTGCCAAAAAATTCCCATAATCGTGAAAATAGCGGCACTCAGGGCGGTACTGATAGGGACTGTAATTAACCAAGCAGCGGCGATATTTTGGATAGTGGAAAATTTTATTGATTTAATATTTTGTACCAGTCCAATACCCACAACTCCACCGATAAGGGCGTGAGAGGTGGAAACAGGTAAACCTAAGCGGGAAGCCAGCAAGATTGTCATGGCTGTAGCTAGTTCGGCGCAAAATCCGCTACTAGGTTCTAAGGAAATAATATTTTCGCCAATAGTGGCAATAACTTTTTTACCCCAAACTGCCAAACCTGCCACAATTCCCATCGCACCGAGAACCAGAATCCACGGGGGAATGGTGAGTTCATCACTGGGGACTTGACCTTGTTGATGAATATAGGAAATTATTGCTAGGGGAGCGATCGCATTACCAACATCATTAGAACCGTGAGCAAAAGCGACAAAGCAAGCACTCAAAACTTGAAATTTGGCAAATAAACCTTGAATTTTATGGTCAATTTGACTATTTGCCAATTGTCGCCAACTGATCAGAGTTAGGATAATTACGCCGATGCCACCGATGAATAGGGTAATGTCATGGGGGGGAATATTCAATTTTCCCTGTTCTATTAAAAACTGGCTCAGAGGTTGAGTGACTGTGGGGAGAACAATAATTCCAAATACACTCAATAGCAATGTACTTAACCAGGGAATCCATTCCTGTAACTGGGATAGGGGCTGGGGTTGGTTAAAAATCCAATATTGAATCAGACTATAAAACCCAGCGGCGATCGCCCCACTAATTATTGGTGTTAAAATCCAGCC
The DNA here is from genome assembly GCF_009712035.1 of Anabaena sp. UHCC 0187. GTDB lineage: Bacteria > Cyanobacteriota > Cyanobacteriia > Cyanobacteriales > Nostocaceae > Dolichospermum. Next base: position 2,067 of record NZ_VILB01000019.1, read on the forward strand.
AATGGTAATTAAACCAATGGATGACCAATCTATTGCTTCTATTCCTAATGCTACCCAAGTAAAGCCAGCGATCGCGCCCACAATGGCATGAGACGAAGACACAGGTAAACCCCTAGCTGTGGCAATTTGTAGCCATATCCCAGCCGTTAGCAGTACCGAAATCATCCCCATCACTAAAGTTTGTGGTGTCGTCGCAAATAAGGCTGGATTAGCGATTTTCGTGCCAAGGGTAGACGTTACCTCTTGTCCAAACAAGACAGCGCCAAGAAACTCTAACACCCCAGCAATAATAATTGCTTGCTTGAGTGTGATAGCCCCAGATCCCACAGAAGTTCCCATGGCATTAGCAACATCATTTGCACCCAAATTCCAGGCGACGTAGAAGGCTAAGAGGGCGACTATTGCGGTTTGGATGTCCATAAAATAAACCATTCACACCTGTTAACAGGTAAAAATTGTGATGAATGATTTACATTTTCCATTTTTTTGGCTGTAAAAATCCGGACGAGCTACTAAACTCGACAAAATGCTTAACAAAACTTAATTTTTCAAGAAATAGGTTGAAAACCTTGAACAATAATTACTGGGATTTTGCTTTTCAAAACCGTGAGGACAAAGTTGAGAAACTTGATCTATCCATCACTCTAACGAAATATCTCCTCTCAAATCCCAACTGATAGCTTTTGACCATATTCCCCAAGGACAAATCCGAGTCATAGATGTTGTTTGTGGTACTGGACAAACACTAAAGTTAATGAGAGCAACTTTACCTAAAGTGATGAGTTGACAAATTCAAATAAAAGTGTTCTTTTTCCTCGATTACGGTGATTATTTCCACCTATTAAAGCCTAATGTATAGCAACGGCTAGATTGGTACGTGTATTAGTGATTGAGTCACCAATACACGCCAAGGTTTGAGTAATTACCGGATGTTTTGATGAAATATTGAACAATTTTCCAGAGATGAAGTGCTGTAACTGTCTATGTTTTTAGCAGAGAAATTGAAATACTCATAGCTTGCGTGATGACGCAGGAGCCATACAACTGATCAACGATATAGTGCTTGTAACTATCTATATCTGGTGTCAGTCAAAGGAAAATTTACAAACGATAGAATCAAACAAGTGTAGTGCTGTAACTGTCTATGTCGTCTCGCTTCAAGAAGTGGGATGCAGGATTTGAAATATCCGATAATCCGGTAATATCATCTCGCTCGTTGGCAGGTATGACGCTCCAACTGTTAAATAACAAGAATTGACATTCCCAACTTATCCATCTAAGCCTCTGCGACCACTACCTCGATGAGGATTGGGCTTTTCGGGTTGATTGGGGCTAGGTTTGGAGTTATCAGCCAGGTTGAAACTTTGGTTAACCAAAGGTGAAAGCTGGGAATCAGACTTAGCCATTGACAGAGCGGAAAAACGAGTCTGTACTGCTTCGCAGTTAAAAGCTAAGGAGCCAAATACCAGACTCGATACTAAAAGTGAAATGGCAGCACGCATAGTAGATGTCTATTTTAGAACTCTCTACTTCACTAATACTTAACTTTGATATGTCTGTCCGGAAAATTCGGGAAAAAGTATTGTAGTTTACTGAATAAAAGTTAATTTGATACTTCTTCAAGATGCTCAACAAGTAACCAATTTCCAGACAGATTTGGCCGCCCCCAAATCTTGAGCATTGTGTCTGGGGGAAAAGCTTGTAATTGTTGGTCTATATTCGATCTCAACGTCACAAGCTGCCAATTTGTTGTAGTTAAATTGGTTTCTTTTGTAATATTAAATTGGTAATTTTGCTGATCTAGTCGTTGGAATTTGCCGATAAAGTAGTCGAGGTTTAATTTATTATCTTCCTCAACTAAAACATCAGGACAGTTACCATCGGCAGGATAAGCTTCTGGGTGGTCTAAATAATAAGTTTGCCAGTGCAACCAATCGGGATGATTAGTTAATAAGTTAAACAAGGGAACAATTACGCCAGGTGCATAGTCGTCTGTCAATAATGCAGCCTGCAAACTCTTCACTGGTAGATCCCTGGGCTGACATTCTAGCACAATACAAAGAGCAGCCGCCATACCCGCTGCTTGACCAATGCCCATGACTACTGGTTGAAGTCTTGTAGCCCCATTGGCAATGTGAGAAACGGAAATGTTTTTTTCGCAGACTAGTAAAGCATCTGTAGTGGCAGGAATCAGAGCGCGATAAGGGATAGTGAAGGGTGTTCCTGTCCATCTTCCACCCCAACGGATAGATTTAGGTTGGAGTAAAAACTCAATACCAGGATAATGGTGATCGTTGGCATAGTTACCGACAGCAATCGCATCAGGAAATGGTAATGCGGTTTTACTGTGCGCTAAAGGCAAAATATCCTGTTCAGAAACAGTTGTTAAACCTACTAGGCGGCGACTTTCCCGATAATAGGGATGGAGAGCAAAAGCGGAATCAGCATGAGGAAAAATATTTTCTGCTAATCCGTAACGCCTACCAAACTGGGTTTGAATGAAATGGGCAAAATTTTGACCGTGCCAAAAACATTCTTGCACAAATTCGCGCTTTTTAACATCCCCATCTAACAACCGATTGGCATTTTGGCAGTAATCGTTGCCCGCAATAGGCCAATTAATCATAAATCTATCTGCTGGTAAGCGTCCATAGTTCAAAAATTTTTCTGGACTATAGTTATCCCAAGCTCCTGTAAACTGGGATGGATCATAGTTAGGGGCTGGGATAATTGCTGGGGCGGTACTTTCTCCAAAGTCTTGCATTACCACTACCCAAGTTGGTGCTTGCACTGGATAGGTTTGGGTCAGGGTGTTAAAATTTGCTGGAGCGCTGGGTTCTCCCCATTCTGACTGCAATTCCCAACCCCAACGGTAAGGTACTTCTCCTAAAGCTAATAAATCTCCTAATTCTGTGCCGTCGAGAATAATTTTGGCGTTGACCGTGAAATCCGCAAAGCGTACACCTGTGATCCGGTCTTGGGTTCGCAAAACTTCTAAAGGCACTTGTCCCGAAATCCACTGAAGATTCGGTAATTCTCCCACCCAATCGGCAAATATTTCTGCACCTATCCGCGGATCATAACTGAAAAAGCTGACCCAACTATGATCTAATCCCCCCGGTTGTCTGCGTTGCAATTCCTGTAAAAAAGCCCCCCATAAACCAGTTTGAAAGGCTTGTAATTCGTTTCCGTCTGGTGCAGATACACCGGCAGAAGTTAGCATTCCTCCTAACCAGGGAAATTCACTGACTAAGATGGTTTTTACACCTCGTCGTGCTGCTTGGATAGCGGCCGCTGTTCCACCTGTGCCTCCACCAACTACTAAGACATCGGTTGTATAGGTTTGATTCATAATATTAAGTAAATTGCTTATTGGCTATTAGGAGACGTTGATCACACATTATCAAGAAAATGCCGAAAACCCTTGAAGGTGCCTCCGACTCAGGAGGAAACACCTGTGCTTTAGACAAAGGATGAAGTATGGAATTGGCAATTGGCTATTTTCCATAATTAAACTTAGGCTAAACTTAGATTCATAAAAGAACCATTAAGGAGAAATTATGTCAGCGGGAAAGCCTAGCATTTTGGTGACGGGGGGAGCAGGATATATTGGTTCTCATACGGTGTTAGCACTCAAGCAAGCTGGTTATGAGGTGGTAATCCTGGATAACTTGGTATATGGACACCGGGATTTAGTAGAACAGGTTTTACAGGTAGAATTGATCGCAGGGGATACAAGCGATCGCTCTTTATTAGATCATCTTTTTCAAAGTCGTAATTTTGCCGCAGTTATGCACTTTTCCGCCTATGCTTATGTAGGTGAATCTGTAACAGATCCAGCCAAATATTACCGGAATAATGTTTTAGGAACGCTGACATTATTAGAGTCAATGTTAGCAGCTTCTATTAATAAATTTGTCTTTTCTTCCACCTGTGCCACCTATGGTGTACCCAATTTTATTCCCATTACAGAAGATCATCCCCAAAATCCCATTAATCCCTATGGTGCAACTAAGTTAATGGTAGAAAGGATATTAACTGATTTTGATGTGGCATACAATTTTAAATCAGTGCGTTTCCGCTACTTTAATGCTGCTGGTGCTAATCCTCAAGGATTATTAGGAGAAGATCATGATCCGGAAACCCATTTAATCCCTTTGGTGTTACAAACAGCATTAGGTAAACGAGAAGCTATTAGCATTTTTGGCACAGATTACCCTACTCCTGATGGTACTTGTGTTCGGGATTATATTCATGTTAATGATTTAGCAGATGCCCATATTTTGGGATTGGAATATTTATTAAATGGTGGTGAAAGCGAAGTTTTCAACTTAGGAAATGGTAACGGTTTTTCAGTCCGAGAAGTGATTGCGGCGGCTGAAGATGTCACAGGTATGGTAATACCAGTAGAAGAATGTGATCGTCGTCCCGGAGATCCTCCAGCCTTAATTGGTACAAGTGAAAAAGCCAGAAAAATCTTGAATTGGCAACCCCAATATCCAGGTATTAAAGATATCGTCTCTCATGCTTGGCAATGGCATCAAAGCAGACATAAATAAATACCCCGCTGATATGGAAATACCAATATCCTCTAAGAGAACTCCACAAAAAAGATTATCCAATTTTGTGGGATGGGCATCTTGCCCGTCCTTGTATTATTAGCGGGCAAGATGCCCGCACCACAATAAGTTTTGGGATATTTTTTTAATTGGAAGTCTCTAAAGAATTCTAACAACTTGCCTTGGGTCATTTTCCCCCCGTAGTACAAGCTAATAACTCGTGAATAACAAAAATCCCGACTTCTTGAAGAAATCGGGAATATCAAGTATAAATTATACTATATTTACTAAGCAGATGTACGAGTTGCTTCTAGTAAACTGGAAAAGTAGAACTTTGTCCGTGTCATAGCTTTTCTTTGGATTGAAAAGCCATTTTTTTGCAGGATTTTGATCACATCAGCTTCACGGTGTAAATAAGCGCGAGTAGTTTTACTCGGACCAGGAAAGAACGTACCGATTTTCTTGAGGATAGTCAGAAAACAGGTTTTAGGGGCAAAACTAAGAATGACTCTTGATTGTGCTAAAGAACATAGGTGAGAAATCATTTCATCAGCTTTTTCCTGGGGGTAATGAATCAGAACATCTAAACAGATGACGGTGTGATAATTACCACTTAAAGATTCTAAATCCTGTACCGCAAAGGAGGGATTTACGGTATTTGACAAAGCCATTACAGCCCTATCCTGGGCTTCTGATACCATTTTGGCGGAAATATCACTGGCGTAGACTTTAGCGCCATCTATGGCGAGGGGAATACTCAGACTACCTACACCACAGCCAGCATCACAAATTGATAATGATGGTAAATTGTTGTCAGCTTTTAACCAGCCGATGACATTATCCACGGTTTGCTGATGTCCAGTGCGAATATCTAGCTGGACTTTATTGACTTCACCATCACCATAGATGCGTTGCCACCGATCAAAGCCTGTGGAGTTGAAGTATTCGCGGACTATTGTTTTATCGTCGGCTACGGTCATAAACTCAATTATTAACGGTTCACAATTCTCAAAATTATCACTTGTCAGTGAATTCTTTGCGGAAATTTTTGCTGTCAGTGTTAAATTCTTAAAAACCGACTAGCTAATTTAATCGCGTCAGCAATATCCACATCACCATCACCGTCAGCATCTAGAAATTGATTTAGCAAGGGATTACCACCAGATTGCAAGAAACTCAAGATTAAAGGGACTAAAGTTGGTAATAATTGCTGAATGGTATTCACATCCAATCTAGTAACCTGGGCGGCATTTTCCGCTACTTGTGCTTGGATATCTGGAGAAAATAGGCTATCTACGGCTTGGGAATCAGAAGAAGTTCCTGCAAATTGATTTACTAAATCTTGTACGGATTCACTTCCGTCGCTGGCTTGTTTCGCTTGTAAAGATGATTGTACCTGTTTACCGACTACTGATAAAATTGATTGCATGGTGGAGGAGTCTGCACCAACGCCATTACCTAATTGTTTAACGGTGGTGGCAATATTTACCAAGTTATCCAAACCACCTGGTTGAGTGGAATTAGTAACCGCGCCAAGAATTTGATCAAGTAGTCCCATTTATTTTTTCCTGTTGTTTTTAATTTCTCTAATTATCAATAATACAACAAAATAGCAGAGTAAATATTCAAATTGACTAGCTGTTTAAAAATAGATATCGCTTACTAATAGTCCTCCAGATGTACCCAAAATTGTTATTCCCAGGGAAAGAGTATACCCAAAGACAATTTTTTTTCTGATACTTAAGAGAGGGAATAATTTTTTGAAAGAGCTAAAATATTTGAATTCAGAAAAAATTTCATAGTCTGAATCGGCTTTTCAATTTCCCCTTAATTGGGGTTAAAGAACAAATGCAGAATTTAATCGCCGATCATTAAGGATACATTGCACACAAACTAAATGTTAGTTTAACAAAAATTATGGCTTTTTACTTTCTATACTAGAAAAAAACACTATATAGTTACTATATTTATCATTCATGCCTTTATCGCGCATTGTCACTCTGATTGTTGGCCTAATCGTCATTTTGGCGTTAACCCTATGGCTAATTGATTCTCTCTCCCGGCTGTACTGGCAGTTGTCCTATTCCCCGTTGTTAGGTAATTTACTATTATTACTACTAGTTTTACTGATTGGTGGTTTAATTGCCGCTTTTATTTATTATGTACTAGTGCTGCGAAAGGGAGAAGAGAAATCCCGACAAAAACGGCACAGAGTGACTGCCGCCCAAATTCCCGCCGCTAAATCTGATGCTGCTTCTTCTACTCTCCAAGCGGTACGTCAACAAGTAGCCCAAATTCAAGATGAAGTTACACGCCAAGCTTTACTGAGTCGCACTAGGGAAATTGAAGCGAATTTAGTCAGGGGTGAAATTCAAGTTGTTGTCTTTGGTACAGGTAGTGCGGGGAAAACTTCCCTGGTGAATGCGATTATGGGGCGGATAGTCGGCGAAGTAAATGCCCCTATGGGAACAACTCAGGTAGGAGAAACCTATTGTTTACGCTTGAAAGGATTGGAAAGAAAGATATTAATTACCGATACTCCAGGGATTTTAGAACCAGGGGTAGCGGGTACAGAACGGGAACAACTGGCTAGGGCTTTAGCCACAGAAGCCGATTTACTGTTATTTGTGGTGGATAATGATTTGCGGCGTTCTGAATATGAACCTCTGCGGGGGTTAGCGGAAATTGGTAAGCGATCGCTTTTAGTCCTGAATAAAACAGATTTATATACTGAAACTGATACAGAAGTAATCTTGGCAAGATTGCGGGAACGGGTACGGGGGTTTATTGCTACCAATGATGTTGTTGCCATCGCCGCCAATCCCCAAATAGCAAAATTAGAAACTGGTGAAACTTTCCAACCCGAAGCGGATATTATCCCCTTATTGCGTCGCATGGCTTCTATCTTACGCGCTGAGGGAGAAGATTTAGTAGCAGATAATATTCTTTTACAATCTCTGCGCTTAGGAGAAGAAGCCCGGAAACTTATAGACTCCCAACGTCGTCGTCAAGCTGATAAAATCGTTGAACGTTATCAATGGATTGGCGCAGGTGTAGTTTCAGTCACACCATTGCCCATGGTAGATTTACTCGCAACCGCCGCCGTTAATGCCCAAATGGTAGTAGAAATTGGCAGACTCTATGGTTGTGATTTAAACATGGAACGGGGCAAAGAATTAGCCCTATCTTTAGGCAAAACTATTGCTGGTTTAGGTATCGTCAAGGGGGCAATTCAGTTATTATCAACGGCTTTGCAACTGAACGTTGCTACTTTTATTGTCGGGAGGGCAATTCAAGGAGTCACAGCCGCATATTTAACCCGCATTGCCGGGAAAAGCTTTATTGAATATTTCCGCCATGATCAAGATTGGGGAGATGGAGGAATGACAGAAGTTGTCCAACAACAGTTTCAGATTAATCGCCGTGATGAGTTTATCAAAGTTTTTGTCCAAGAAGCGATCGCTAAAGTCGTCAAACCATTAACTGATAGCTTTGCAGAAAAGGAAGATCATCAGTAAAAATACTTAAACTATCATTATCAGATTTCACATACTGAATTATTCTTTATAATTCCGGAAAATAGCAGCCGATGTCAGAAAAGATATATAAGGATTTCTGAGTAATTGGATCATGAGCAAGCAGATGATCGGCAAAGTATTACAAGAGCGTTACCAAATTGTTCAACCACTTAGCGCAGGAGTGTTTGGACAAACATTTATCGCTGTAGATATATACCACCCAGAAAAACCCAGATATGTTGTTAAACAACTCAAGGTTAACAACTATCAATCTACATCCTACTTTGATTACCTCAGATTACGGTTTTTAACAGAAACTGAAACCCTGAAACATTTAGGCCGTCACCCTCAAATTCCGGAACTAATTACCTGCTTTGAAGAAAATGAGCGCTTTTATCTAGTCCAACAATTTATTCCCGGAGAGTCTTTAGCTGCGGAATTGCCTAACAACCCTGAAAGTCTAGGCAAATGGGGTGAAGCTGATATTATCAAATTTCTGGAAGATGCTTTATCTATTCTCGAATTTGTTCACTCCCAAGGCTTTATTCATTGCGATATTAAACCAGAAAATTTAATTAGACGGGCTATAGATGCCAAATTGGTGTTAATTGACTTTGGTTCAATTCAACCAATAGACTTTAGTTTGGAAACAGAATTCTCTATAGATCAAATTCCTGTTACATCATTAGGTTACATTCCCCCAGAACAATTTATTGGTCAAACTCAGCCCAATAGTGACCTTTATTCCTTGGGAATAATTGCTATTCAAGCGATTACAGGACTTTCACCTCTGCAATTAGAAATTGATGCCGAAACTAATGAAATTATTTGGTGTGATGATGACACACCTATCAATGATTATTTAGTTGGTTTCCTCAGTCAGATGATCCGTTATCAACACCAAGAACGGTTTCAATCTGCTAATGAAGCACTATGGGTACTCAAGCATATAGAATGGGAAAATCAGCCAGATGGAATCATTGTAGAATCTCCATTATTTTCCGAAAATATTACAACTACAACTCAAAAATCTCAACCATTACTAGCAGGACTGCGATTAGGGTTATTAATTAATTCCGTGCTGATAGGATTGGGAGTATATTCTTTATTTAATAATTCTCAAGCTTACTCAGCTACAGAAACTTTATATAAAGCTATCGCAAAATACCAATCTGGAGATCTGCAAAAAGCGATTAATTTAGCTCAGTCAATCCCCATTCATAGCAATGTTTATCCAGAAGCCCAAGCTTCAATTGAAGAATGGCAAAAGCAATGGCAACAAGATTCAGAACATTATTTTTTAGCTGAAAAAGCGTTGACAGAATACCGATGGTCAGATGTATTACATCATGGTCTTCAAGTTCCCGTGAATTCCTATTGGCAATCAAAAATTCAGCCCTTGGTTGAACAAGCAAGAGTAAATATAGAGGCACAAACACAAGCTTTGTTAGCTAAAGCCTATGCAAAAGCGGAAGAGAGAGATTTTTCCACAGCTTTATATTACTTACAGCAAATACCTGAAGAAAGCTCCGCTGGTGCTATAGTTAAACAAAAATTATCTGAATACAATCAAAAACGTCAAGTTAGATCAGGATACTATTTATATCAAGCTCACAATCAAGCATCTGTAGGTGACTTTTTTGGGGCAATTAAACTCCTCCAAAGAGTTCCCAAAGATGCTGATGTCTATGCACAAGCAAAAACCAAAATCCAAGAATATTCCCAAAAACTACGTCTACGTAATCAACAACAAGAATTAGCTATACTGAAAACAGTTTCCGTTTCCGAAAAGAAAAATACAATTCCGCAGAGAGTATATCTTCAAATAGAAGATTCTTTGCAAGAAGTAAATATTCGTAATTAAGCTGAGAAATGGGAGTAAAAGATAATTCTCCTAATTTTTCCTGATATTTCTCAGTATTATCACTGATTTTTATATTTAAGATTTAGTAAAATTCAGTAAAATGACTATAGCTTATTTAGCCTGAACTAAGGAAAATATGGACAGGCTTAAAAATAATATACGCAACTCCATTATTTGTACACAGAGATTAATACAAAGGAATTGATATGACATTCAATGAGTCCTCTGCTCGTTCTGATGGTATTGATCTATTATACCTATACCATCAAAACCCCACTATTAAACTGCGTAATCAATTAGTAGAATTACATAAGGGTCTAGTGCGAAAAATCGCCTATAAATTTAGTCATAGATGTTATGAACCTTATGAAGATTTGGAACAAATCGGATATTTTGGCTTAATTAGGGCCATAGAACGTTTTGATCCTTTCCAAGGATATGCCTTCAGTTCCTTTGCTGTACCGTATATTCGCGGTGAAATTTTACATTTTTTGCGGGATAACTCTACTTTAGTCAAAATTCCCCGTCGTTGCCAAGAACTTTACAATCAAGGGCAAAAAATTCGTAAAGAATTAGGAATATCTTTAAATCATCCTCCCAAAGAAATTGAAATTGCTAATAAGTTGCGTATATCCCTGGAAGAGTGGCAAAAAACCAAGTTAGCAGCCCAAAATCGAATGCCTTTAAGTCTAGATAATACAACATCTAATTATGTAGATTTCCCTATCACCTGGGCTGACTTAATTCCCTGTCCCCATGCCACAGCACTTCAGCAACAGCAAGAAGAACAACAACAATTGGAAGGGGCTATGAGTATGCTTGATGATAAGCCACGTCTTGCGGTGGAATTAGTATTTGTCAAACAATTAACTCGCAAAGATGCAGCTAAGAAAATCGGGGCTACACCAATGACAGTAACAAGATACTTGCAACAAGGTATACAACAATTAATTACTTATTTGCAACCAACCACCATTGCGACTGGATCTTAAAATACCTATAAGGATGACTAAATTTTTGCTAACAAATCCGGTGGGTTTTTGGCATTTTGGCATTTTTTCCACTTGTTACATTGTTATTCTGGGTACGCGAATGTCTTTGTGCGATAATTCCGACTTGCAGAATCCCTCGGCCCACAACCGGGGGTATTTTTTATTCAGCTATATAACGATCTTTCTGGATTTTCCAAAATATTTAAAAATCAAGACAACATAACGCAGATTGCGTAATTTTACTTTGCTTAGGAAAAATTAATCCGTTTTGATAACAAAGCCCGAATCAAGGTATGGCAAAATTAACAAATCCCAACTAGAGAAAATAAAATATCACAGCTACACCAAGTTTGACAGCTTGTCTTTTGACATGGACATCATGGTAAGAGATGAAAAAGGTATACTTTCCCCATTGCCAGTTCCCAGTTCCCATAATTAATATGCTAGATTTATTACTCATCACGCTTCTAGGGTTTCTGGGCAGTTTTGGACATTGCTTTGGGATGTGTGGACCGCTAACCGTAGCTTTTTCTCTTTCTCAACAGCGACAAAATCCGACTTGGCAACAGCAATTAAAATTTCATACCTTACTCAACTTAGGGCGAATGTTGAGTTACGCTTTAGTTGGTGCTGGCATTGGTGCTATCGGTTCAGTATTAGTAGAAGGTGGACAACTGGCAGGAGTTGGTAGTGATTTGCGGCGTTGGATAGCCATCATTACAGGTATAATGCTGATTTGGTTTGGTTTAGGACAGGTAAAACCAGATTTTCTACCGCATATTCCCCTATTACACCCCATCTTAAAAGGGAATTTACACAACCGTTTGAGTGCGGCTATGATGAAATTATCTTCACAAACTCAATGGTGGACACCGGCACTTTTAGGCATGACATGGGGATTAATGCCCTGTGGTTTCTTATATGCGGCTCAAATTAAAGCTGCGGCTACAGGGAATTTGTGGCAAGGTCTAGCGACAATGTTAGCTTTTGGGATGGGAACCCTACCCATTATGCTGGGTGTAGGTGTTTCTACAGCATTAATTAGTAAAGATCGCCGCAGTCAATTATTTCGCTTGGGTGGGTGGGTAACTCTGATTATTGGTGCTATCACCCTATTACGGACGGGGGATACCATGACAGACTATAGCGGACACGCTGCCCTAATCTGTTTAATTCTTTCATTGATTGCTCGTCCTGTGAATAGTTTTTGGTCTGCACCCCTGCGTTACCGACGGGCTTTAGGAGTTGGGGCGTTTGTTCTGTCTGGGGTACATACTATCCATAATGTTGAACACTCACTCAACTGGAATTTCAACGCTGTTTGGTTTTTACCGCTAGAATTCCAATGGGGGATGGGTGCAGGGGCTGTAGCATTGGTATTAATGACTCCCGCTGCTTGTACAAGTTTTGATTTTCTGCAAAAGTTGTTAGGTAAACATTGGCGACCAATCCATCTTTTGAGTGTACCAGCTTTGTTATTGAGCGCTATTCATACGGTGTTGATTGGTTCTCATTACCTGGGTGCTTTAAAATTAAGTTGGCAAAACCAATTAGCAGCGGTTTCTCTGGGCATAATTACCTTTGCTGTATTGTTGATCCGTTCACGGTATTTTTGGTTATATTTACATCTAGAAAAGTTTTATGTTCCTCCCAATAAGTCGCGGTAAATTCACTATTTCTTCTCCACAGAAGAGCAAAATAAAGTATCTATTATTATTAGTTTTATCTAGTTTGATAGTTACTACAAATACTCAAGTTTTAGCCCATACTGTCAAAATATCGGCAGATGTTGGTGGTACTATCCATATAGAACCTAATGATAATCCTCGCGCTGGGGAAGTTACTCAAGCTTGGTTTGCCCTGACTCGGAAGGGTGGTAAGGTAATTCCTTTAAAAGATTGTCATTGTCAGTTGGCTATTTATGCTGAACCCCATGCAGCCGGAGAACCGGCATTACTTGAACCTCCATTACAACCTATTCAGGCTGAACGGTATCAAGGCATACCAGGCGCAAAAGTTACTTTTCCCAAACCAGGGGCTTACCAGTTGCAATTGAGTGGTAAACCTGTAACTGAGGGAAGTTTTCAACCTTTTGAGTTAAAGTTTCCTGTGACTGTGGCCACGGGAAAAACTATAGATACTCTTCAACCTGGGCAAAATCTAATTGAGGCTAGACCAAGAACAACAATTGGGTTAGCACAACCTTTGATTTGGTTGGGAATTTTACTACTGTCTGGAGGAATTGTCGTTTTCTTAATACAGAATATGAAGAAGAACTAAATGATATTTGAAAAATTTTAAGTAGTGTAGGGTGGGCATTGCCCACCAAAACCCACCTACGGTGGGCATTGCCCACCCTACTTGTATTTCAAAAATCAAATAATAGTTCTACATATCTATTGATCTTCTAATTGACTACTGAATTCTTTAGGTGAACGTCGTCTTAACTCAACTGACTCAGTGCGGGGTAATAAGTCAAATACTTCTCTCAACTTGTCGTCTATTTCCTCAAAAGGGACTTGACCTTTTTTATTCAAAACTACCTTACCCGACTGGTCAAAAACTACAACTTGAGGAACACTTCCGCCATAGTAATATCCTGGTTCTGTCGGTTCATAGGTCTTATCAGCTAAAATAGTATCAACGCTGATAGGAATGATTTCTGATGCGCGGCCATAGAATGCTTGCATCTCGGAAACAACTGGCGCATATTTTTTGCAATCGCTACTATCATCAGTGTAAAATGTCACTATCGCTGGTTTATGTTGTGCTAATGTCTGCGCTAGTGTTTCCTTGGAAGGGACTAAAGAACCATTACCAGCATAAATTACAAAAATATTGCCATCATATCGGTCATCTTTAATACCTGCTAATGCTGGCTGCATACTAATTATGAATAGGCAAACAAGCAGCAATAAGCATTTTGACACTAACCGTCGCCAATTAGTAATTATTTGAGTTTGTAAAAAAAGCCACTTTATGCTATTCATTAACAGAAACCTTGTCTTTGCTACTATTTTTCCTAAGTTTGTGCTGAACTGATGTTAACTAGTTTGGATAATCATCATACGCACACACTATTTTTTAAGATAACCTTTACATGGTATTTTCTGGAAAAAATTATTTCTTAGTGAGACTATACTCATTTTGATGCTATCTTTTCTAATTAGTTAAACTTACCAGTTTAAATTCTTTTTGCAATTATAGGTTATTAATAAATCATGACTGTGGGTAAGAAAATAAAAGTTATAGATAGACTCCGCTTGGGTTTTGCAGTATCAATGGCAAAAAGTGTCACGTTTTTGGTGAGGTCACTGCGTCTTGGTGCTGCTAGTGTCTTACCAGGTTCTATTGCGCGACGGATAGAACCGCGCATTTTAGAGTTATTAAGTCAGCAAGTGAAGAATGGCGTAATTCTCATTGCTGGGACGAATGGGAAAACTACTACAGCGTTACTGTTATGCACTATTTTAGAACGAAAGGGTTTTCGTGTTGCCCATAATTCTACAGGTGCAAATCTCGAAAATGGGTTAGCAACGGCTTTAATAGACAATGCTAATCTCTTGGGAAACCTCAATGTAGATTATGCAATTTTGGAAGTTGATGAAAATATAGTTCCCAAGGTTTTAAAACCTCTAGAACCTCGAATTATTCTCTGTTTAAATCTGTTCCGTGACCAACTGGATAGATATGGAGAAGTAGATAGTATTAGTAAGCGGTGGACAAAGGTAATTGCTACTTTACCAGAAACAACGGTAGTTATTCCCAATGCTGATGATCCAACTTTATCATATTTGGGTCAACAGTTACCCCAAAAGGTTTTATTCTTTGGTTTAAATGAACCAGAAAATTATTTAGAAGCTATTCCTCACGCGGTTGATTCTATCTATTGTCCTAAATGTGGTCATGCTTTAGATTATCAAGGGGTTTATTTATCTCATTTGGGAGATTTTACTTGTCCTAGTTGTGGTTTTACTAAAAGTCAACCCGCATTAATCAGTCAGGAATGGTCACAAATTCTCGTTGGTTTGTACAATAAATATAATACTTTAGCCGCAGCCACAGCGGCGCAAGAATTAGGAGTTGATGAAGTTAGTATCAGAGATGGAATTAATAATTTCCAAGCGGCTTTTGGTCGTGCAGAAGATTTAGTTATTGATGGTAAACGGGTGAGAATTTTATTATCAAAAAATCCCGTAGGAACAAATGAAACTATTCGTGTCGTCACTCAAAGTACCGATAAAACTACTTTATTGGTGTTGAATGACCGGACTCCAGATGGTACTGATGTATCATGGATTTGGGATGTGGATACAGAAAAGTTAGTAGCACGGGGTGGAACTTTGGTTGTCAGTGGCGATCGCGTGTATGATATGGCTTTACGTCTGCGTTATAGTCAAGAGTCTGTAGAGAGTAACATTAACCTGATTGTAGAGTCAGATTTGCACAAAGCGATCGCCACTGCTCTAGAGCATACACCAGCAAATGAAACTTTGCACATTCTCCCCACTTATTCAGCCATGCTAGAAGTCCGAGAAGTATTGACTGGTAGAAAAATCCTCTAACAACTGACAACTGAGCAATAATTAGCTATGCTGTATCAGCAGCAGTGTTTATGGGTGAATTATGAAAATAGTCAAACTGATTTTGCTTGCTTTTCCCGTGTTTTTAGCATCTCTGCTATTGGTAATTAATCCAGCACACGCTTCCAGATTGAAATCTACACCTGCTGCACAAATAATTGTGGTGTCATCTACTCAAGCAAATCTTGATCTAGCTACACCGCAAATAAATAACATCACACATTCTGTGATAGAGCAAACTGGTTGCAGTTGCGCTAATTGTGTTCAAGGTAATTTGCAAATGTTACAAGGTAAGTTACCTATGGTTGGCATTTAATAAGTTAGATGAATCAATGTTTTACAAGACACAGCAAGTCTGTGTCTTTATTACTTTATATAATTCTCCAACTGAGAAAGTTTAAATTCTAGACTTTTTAATATATTCATCAATTAAAATAAATTATGTTAGAAAGAAAACTATCTACACATTTATTCAAAACTACTATTTTAGGTTTAGTGCTGGGTTTATTCGGCTGTGGGAATAAAACTATGAGTACAACATATAATCTCAGTAATAAAACCATTAATAATAATTTACCTGTAGTAGTAGCAACTAATAGCATAATTTGCGATTTAACAAAACAAGTTGCTGGAAATACAATTAACCTGATTTGCTTAATTCCTCCTGGTATTAATCCCATAAATTATAAACCGATACCAGAAGATATTCAAACTATTGAAAATGCTAATTTAGTTTTATATCATGGTTATAATTTTGAACCAGGTTTAATAAAAATAATTAAGACAATTAAAAACTCTCAACCAAAAATTGCGGTTGCTCAACTTGCTGTTATAAATACTGTTAAAGTCAAACAAAACCGTAAACAAATTACTGAGCCTCATGTTTGGCATAATCCCAAAAATACTATTAAAATGGTAGAAATAATTAATAGTAATTTAATTAAATTAGCACCAAAAAACAAAAATACTTATACTAAAAATAGTAAAAAAATAACTAGAGAAATCAATCAAATCAATAGTTGGATTAAAGTAAGATTAGCTAGTATTCCCGCTAAAAATTGGCAATTAATTACAGCTAATGAAGCAATGATTTATTATGTCAAGGCTTATGATATGCCATATACTGGAAGTTTAGCAAATATCAAAAATATAGAAAAATTGACAGATACAAAAGTCAAAAATTTGGCTAGAGATATTCAAAAATCTAAAGTACCAACAATTTTTGCAGATACAATCACCAACTCCAATTTACTTGCACCTATAGCCAAAGAAGCTAAAGTCAAGGTTTTTCAAAGGCCACTTTATATTGATGGACTAGGTGAAGCGGGAAGTGACGGAGAAACCTATCAAAAAATGATGGCGGCTAATACAAGAATAATTGTAGAAGGATTGGGGGGAACATATCTAAAATTTGAGCCTAAATAATGTTTTAGAGGAAATATGATAATCTTTAATTTTTATAAATGAAAACTAATTTAATTTTTCTCAAGTTTCCAAATATTGATTTTTCTATCAAATCCACCACTAGCCAGGGTTTTACCATCTGGACTAAAAGCAATTGCACTTATCCAATCATGAGAATTATCAAGTGATTTTTCTAATTCACCTGTAGTTAAATCCCACAATCTAATGCCATCTTTACCCCCACTAGCCAGAGTTTTACCATCTGGATTAATAGCGATAGCATTTACCCAATTATGATGTCCCTTTAGCGTTAAAACTTCTTTGCCAGTATTAACATTCCAAACTTTAATTGTATTATCCCGGCTACCACTAACCAACTTTTCGCCATTAGGAGTAAAAGCTAAAGATGTGACTATTTGCGAATGTCCTTTTAACTGATCAATTAATTCACCACTAGTCAAATTCCACAGTTTAATTACACCTTTATGATCACCACTAGCTAAAGTTTGACCATCAGGACTAATAGCTAAAGTATAAATAACATTATCAAACCGGACTAACGTTGCTAATGGACGCTGTTGTCGTAAATCCCACAAACGAATTCCGTCTAAACCGCCACTAATCAAAATTTTACCATCAGGAGTTATAGCTAAAGACAATACTTGGCTGGTATGTCCTAACAAAACACGGTTAAAGACCAAGTTTTTCAGATTCCAAAGATTAATCCTGTTCTCACTACCAGCACTAATAAAAGTTTGACCATCTGGAGTAATGGCCATAGATTCTACCGCTGCTGAATGTGCCTTACGAATATTTCCGATATTTTTACCAGTTTGAAAATTCCAAAAGTGGATACTACCTTCATTTTCACCCCCACCACTGACCAGCATTTTTCCGTTAGGACTGAAGATCAGGGATTTGACAATACCTGTATGGGCAACAAAACTATGCAGCAGTTGAGGTTCCGCAAGGCTATTGCTACCTACTGAATTTGGGACTAGATCATTGGCAGCTTCAGCAGGATTAATCCTGAAGTTTTGCCCAATTTGAACAGATATCAGGACAAATGCCATTAATACCAGAATCTTGCTTCTGTCTCTTCTTTGACTGCTCGCAGTTTTGCTGAATTTCCAGAATAAATTTAACAATTTCATTGCCAATAATTACTGACGGGGTTTTTTCTTAGAAACCTTCAGCACAGGTAAAGGATCAGCAGAAGACTGAGGAGGTAAATAATATTGAACCACAGGCTCTTCTGGTAAAGACGGACGTTGCTGCATTCGCCATAATTTAAAAGCGAGAGCAATTCCGGCTGTTCCTAGACCAAAAGTGAAAAGTGACCAACTATCATCCAACCCACCAATCAGAGCATCTACAATACCCATTGTTATAAACGCACTGATTAGAGGTTCTTTGCGGTAGGCTGACTTTAAAAAACGAGGCAATACAGCATTCATCACAGCTTACTTAGTTCCACTTAGAGTTTTTATATAGATTTACTCAGGATATCCCGACTACGATTTGTCTGTTTCATCAAAGGCAAATAATAGCACAAACAATTGTAATTTCCTTTGGCAAAAAAGTGAGTACGGTAATTAACACCAAGGGCGATAATTGCTTTTAGGATCATCACAGTTATTCCTATTGTATAGGAATCACGCACTAAGTTGATTTGGGGCAACAGAGTGTTAGGACACAAATAAAACTAAAACTAATGTAGAGACGTTCCATGGAACATCTCTACACATAAACTTATACCTGAGAATGGCTATCAGCAACGCCAAATTATCAATCTACTTTAAACCGAGCCATGCAAGTACACCTTGATTGGTAGCGTATTCAATCACTACCATTAAAATAAAGCCAATCATAGCGGCTCTACCATTTAAACGCTCGGCATATTCATTAAAGCCAAACTTGGGTTCTTCTAATTTTGGGGTAATAGTTGGTTGTTGTTGTGTCATAATCAGTGATTCCTTTCTTGATAATTGGCAAACAAAAATTTACAGGGATTTTTCAAGTAAATTGCTGGGGATGGTGATCCGTACTTAACAATTTTTAATTATTCTTTATCTATTGTAAGAAAACTAGCGGATTAGTCAAGATATAGGGTGAGAGACTAAAAATTTTGCATTTTGAATTACTGAATACGGAAATAGTAAGATGTATACTGGCAGGCTAAAGTGAAACAATAAAATATAAGAGGCTGTCAATGGAAATTGGTGTTCCTAAAGAAACTAAAGATCAAGAATTTCGGGTAGGTTTAAGCCCTTCCAGTGTCCGGGTATTACGGGAAAATGGCAATAATATTTTTGTAGAAAGTGAAGCTGGTACTGGTGCGGGATTTACAGACGAAGATTACCGCAATGCTGGAGCAGAAATTGTCAATACCGCTGATGCTGCTTGGAATCGGGAATTAGTTGTTAAGGTGAAAGAGCCTTTGACAAGCGAGTATAAATTTTTGCAAAAAGAACAGTTGTTATTTACTTATTTACATTTAGCGGCCAATCGCCAATTAACAGAACATTTAATTGATTGTGGCATTTGTGCGATCGCTTATGAAACCGTAGAACAACCAGGAGCAAATAGACTCCCCTTACTCACCCCCATGAGTATTGTTGCTGGTCGGTTAGCCGTCCAATTTGGGGCAAGATTCTTAGAACGTCAACAAGGAGGAAGAGGGGTACTTTTAGGAGGTATACCCGGAGTCAAAGCCGGGAAAGTCGTAATTTTAGGTGGTGGTGTAGTCGGTACAGAAGCCGCCAAAATCGCCGTCGGTATGGGTGCAATGGTGCAAATATTAGATGTCAACGTGGAACGCCTATCTTACCTAGAAACCCTCTTTGGTTCGAGAGTAGAACTACTTTACAGCAACTCCGCCCATATTGAAGCCGCCGTTAAAGAAGCCGATTTACTCATTGGTGCAGTCTTAATTCCCGGCAAAAAAGCCCCGATTTTAGTATCTCGTGAATTAGTTAAACAAATGCGTCCTGGTTCAGTGATTGTTGATGTTGCTGTAGATCAAGGTGGCTGCGTGGAAACATTACACCCCACATCTCACACTAAGCCAGTATACATTGACGAGGGAGTCGTACATTATGGCGTTCCTAATATGCCAGGAGCAGTACCTTGGACATCAACACAAGCCCTTAACAATAGTACCTTACCCTATACTGTCCAGTTAGCCAAACTAGGTATTAAAGCCTTAGATATTAACCCAGCCTTAGCAAAAGGTTTAAATGTCCAAAATCATCGTCTTGTACATCCTGCTGTCCAAGAAGTTTTCCCCGATTTAGTTGGGTAGGTAATGGGTGATTGGTGATTGGTGATTGGGAATTGGGAATTGGGAATTGATAAAATTCAACCCAGTCCCCAGTCCCCAGTCCCCAGACTACTTCACCATAGATAAAATAATCCCCACCAGCGAACCAAGAATTAGCACGATACTACTCAAAGAACTAATTGCAAAACCTGGACCGCGTTTTTCTGCGGCTATATAATATCCCCAAGCATAGGCAATTCTTCCCACTACCCAAGCTGCACCGAGGGCAGAACCCCAAATAGGACTAACGTAAATAGAAAATAACCATAAAGCCGGGATAAATAAAGCCAGTTGTTCCAAGGTGTTTTGCTGCACCCTTAGCACTCGCTCAAAATCGAGGTTTCCGGTAGTTTGCGGGACAGGGACTTGATATTTAAATCTAGCTCTACCAACATTAATTGTCACTACAAAATATAGTATAAGTGCGGAAACAGTTACTAAACTAGGATAAGGAGACATAAACTCTAGTAAAATTAGAAATTGGCTGGATTTACAAAAATATTATAGGTTACAGGTGATAGCTGAATCAATTACCAACTAGCAATGACAGAACTATTAGAACCATTAATTGAATTAAGAGGTATTTCTAAAACTTTTGGCAACAACAAAGTTTTAGATCAAATAGATTTGAAGATATACCGAGGACAAGCATTAGGAATTATTGGCCCTTCGGGTACTGGTAAATCAACGGTTTTGCGGATTATAGCCGGATTATTAAAACCCGACGAGGGAGAAATTTATATTCAAGGAGTCCGCAGAGAAGGTTTAATAGAAGATGCTGCTGATCCTGTGGGGATTGGGATGGTATTTCAGCAAGCGGCCTTATTTGACTCCTTGACAGTAGAAGAAAATATCGGATTTCTACTTTATCAAAATTCTCGATTAAAGCGATCGCACATTCGGGAATTAGTCAATGAAAAATTAGAAATGGTAGGTTTAGCTGATATTAGTCATCTTTACCCGTCGGAACTTTCGGGAGGAATGCGAAAAAGAGTCAGCTTTGCGCGAGCGATTATGTCTAATCCTCAGCGTCCCACAGATAGCCCAGAGGTTCTATTGTACGATGAACCGACCGCTGGACTAGATCCCATAGCCTCCACGGTAATTGAGGACTTAATCCGCAGTTTACAACATACCCAAGGAGTCTGTAGTACATACTCAATTGTCACTCACCAAGAAAGTACCATTCGCCGTACCTGCGACCAAATTGTATTTCTTTATCAAGGAAAAGTGCAATGGCAAGGTACAGTAGTTGCCTTGGATCACACCGAAAATCCTTTGATTAGACAATTTATGAGTGGAAGTGTACATGGACCGATTCAAGTAGCAGGTTAAGCACCAAATCAAAGAAAATTACTAAGTTTAATTTTATGGCTTATGTTACGCTAACGTTATCCGTGGAGGAATAAATGCGAGGTCTAATTAGCAGTTTCACGTCTGCACGCACATGGAGAGAAGGTTCTGTAGGATTGTTGCTCCTGCTAGGGTTAGGCGCATTTGGAGTAATTTTGCTGTGGTTAAATAGAATCACCCCTGGACAAAGTTCCTATAAAGCAATTATTGAATTTGCTAACGCTGGGGGAATGCAAAAGGGTTCAGCAGTGCGTTTTCGGGGTGTGAAAGTGGGGACTATTACCAATGTTCAAGCCGGAGCAAATGCTGTTGATGTCGAAATTCAAATTAACTCACCTGATTTAAAGATTCCCAGTAATTCGGTAATTGAAGCCAATCAAAGTGGATTAATTAGCGAAAACATTATTGATATTACGCCAAAAGCGGATTTACCTCCTGGGAGTGTGTCCGCTAAACCCCTAGATAAAGACTGCAACCCCAGTTTGATTATTTGTAATGGTTCTCGCTTAAAAGGTGCAATTGGTATCAGTGTTGATGAAATGATTCGTCAATCAGCAGCTTTTGCGGCTCAATATAGTAACGAAAAATTTTATAAAAATATTAATCGCACTTTAGAAACCTCGGCTAATGCTGCTGCTAATATTGCCGATTTGACTAAGGATTTACAAGGTTTAAGCAAAACCTTCAAAGGACAAATAGGTATATTTTCTGGTACGGCGGTGACATTACAACGCTCTACAAACAAGCTAACTGCAACCACAGCTAAAACAGCAGATCAATTAGGGACAACAGCCAAGGACTTTAGTGTCACAGCCAAACAAGCAAGCCGCTTATTGACAAATTTAGATAATCTCGTCAGTACCAATCGTTCCTCTTTAGTCGGTACGTTGAATAGTATGACGGAAACTAGTAACCAACTCCGTCAAACAGTTACAAGTTTATCACCTGCAATTAACCGCTTAACCCAAGGGCAATTATTAAACAATCTAGAAACCCTGTCTGCAAATGCAGCCGAAGCTTCTGCGAATTTAAAAGATGCTTCTAAAACTTTAAATGATCCAAAAAACATTGTCTTACTACAACAAACTTTAGATTCAGCGAGAGCAACCTTTGAAAATACCCAAAAAATTACCGCTGATTTAGATGAATTAACAGGTGATCCTAAGTTCCGCCAAAATCTACTGCGATTGGTAAATGGTTTAAGTAAATTAGTTTCTTCTAGCAAGGATATAGAGGAACAAGCCAAGGTAGCTATGACTTTGGATTCTCTCAAAGCTGCTACTAATCAATCAAAGGTAGTAATTACCGCACCTATTCCCCAAAAACAAGCATTGGTAGTTGAGCGAAGTCGAAACTTAGTCATAAATCCCGAACCTAAAATAGTGGAGAAGGTAGAGAAAATCCCCCAAACAGTCCCAGAAACACCCAATTCA
Source organism: Anabaena sp. UHCC 0187 (assembly GCF_009712035.1). Classification (GTDB taxonomy): domain Bacteria; phylum Cyanobacteriota; class Cyanobacteriia; order Cyanobacteriales; family Nostocaceae; genus Dolichospermum. The sequence goes on from NZ_VILB01000019.1 coordinate 25,095, forward strand.
TCCCAAGAACAACTCCTACAGCAACTCCGAAATTATCGAGAACTGGGGACAGATAATCTTTCCCCAGTCCCCAGTCCCCAGTCCCCAGTCCCCAGTCCCTAATTCCAATCCTGCTCATCTTTTTTACCGCGACTTTTGTAAATTCCGCCTAGATCATGAAGTTGACGGGTTTTTGCAAATAATTCAGTCTCCGTTAAACCCCAGCGTTGCAAAACTTTATCTAAGTTGCTTTGGATGTCTCGCGCTCCCGGAAAACCTTGATAGCGAATTTTTAGTCTAGCCAATTCTGATAAATTGTAATCTGTTGCGTCCTGAGAGAGTAAAATATCAATAAGGGGGCGATCGCGGTTGTAGAGTGGATGTTGTTGGTCTTTACCGCCGGAAGATTCTATCATAATTAATACCCGTATGAAGTTAGCAATAAATCAACAACTCAAGAGCAAAAAATCTCTATCATTGCTAATTATCCACCATTATCTGGTGAATGACGGCAACTACGCCTTGTCACTTACGGCTGTCACTACTGCCATTTAGCTTTAAATAAAGATACATTATCTTTAAGAAAATACAAGAAACTTAAGATGAGGGTGAAATAATATCTCACCCAAAGTCCAAGCAGCACGAGGGAAAGAACCCGCTATGTTTGAACACTTCACTTCCGAAGCCATTAGGGTAATCATGTTAGCCCAGGAGGAAGCACGACGACTGGGACACAACTTTGTAGGAACAGAACAAATTCTCCTGGGTCTAATGGGAGAAGGAACAGGTGTTGCTGCTAAGGTGCTGGCTGAGTTGGGTGTTACCCTGAAAGAAGCCCGTCGGGAAGTAGAAAAAATAATTGGCCGGGGTTCTGGGTTTGTCCCACCGGAAATTCCTTTTACCCCCAAAGTAAAAAGCCTGTTTGAGCAATCTTTCCGAGAAGCTCACGGTCTTGGACATAATTACATAAACACTGAACACTTATTATTAGGTTTAACTGAGGCTGGGGAAGGAGTCGCCGCCAAAGTATTACAAAATCTAGGAGTGGATTTACCAGTTATCCGTTCGGCTGTAATGAGCCGTTTGGGTGAAGATACAACCGTTGTCGCTGGTGGTAGGGGTAATAATTCCCAGCGCAATCAAAATCTATCTATAGAGGAGTTTGGCAGAAATCTCACCAAACTGGCTCAGGATGGCAGACTAGACCCCGTAGTCGGTCGCCAGAAGGAAATTGAAAGAACTGTGCAAATTCTCGGTCGTAGAACCAAAAATAACCCGGTTTTGATTGGAGAACCAGGGGTTGGTAAGACTGCGATCGCTGAAGGTTTAGCGCAACGCATTGTCAATCAAGACGTTCCCGAAATTTTACTTGATAAACAAGTAATTAGCCTCGATATGGGGTCTGTGGTGGCGGGAACTCGCTTCCGGGGTGATTTTGAGGAACGCCTCAAGAAAATCATGGAGGAAGTCCGCATCGCCGGTAACATCATCTTAGTCATTGATGAAATTCATACCTTAGTGGGTGCAGGTGGCACAGAAGGCGGTTTAGATGCAGCTAATATCCTCAAACCGGCTCTAGCACGGGGTGAACTCCAGTGCATTGGTGCTACTACCTTAGATGAATATCGTCAGCACATTGAGCGTGATGCGGCTCTAGAGCGGCGTTTCCAGCCAATTTTGGTGGGAGAACCATCGGTAGCAGAAACTATTGATATTCTCTATGGTTTACGCGGTGCTTATGAACAGCACCATAGAGTCAATATTACTGATGAAGCAGTAATTGCGGCGGCTGAATTGGCAGATCGTTATATTAGCGATCGCTTCCTACCAGACAAAGCCATTGACTTGATTGATGAAGCTGGTTCTCGCGTGCGCTTACGTCACTCCCACATTGCGAATAACAAAGAACTCAAACGGGAATTAACCACCGCTACCAAAGCCAAATCTGAAGCCATTAGAGTTCAAGATTTTAGCAAAGCTGGTAAATTGCGGATACAAGAATTAGAACTGCAAACCAGACTTGATTTAGAAGAAAATCTGGAAACTGTCAACGCTCCCCTTGTCAATGAAGAAGACATTGCTCAAATTGTCGCTTCCTGGACGGGTGTTCCCGTTAACAAACTGACTGAATCTGAATCAGAGTTACTGTTACATCTTGAAGACACTTTACATACAAGATTGATCGGACAAGAACAAGCAGTTACATCGGTTTCTCGCGCTATTCGTCGCGCCCGTGTCGGCTTAAAAAGTCCTAATCGTCCCATTGCTAGTTTTATCTTCTCTGGTCCAACTGGTGTCGGGAAAACTGAATTAGCTAAGGCTTTAGCGTCTTACTTCTTTGGTGATGAAGAATCAATGGTGCGTTTGGATATGTCCGAATACATGGAAAGCCACAACGTTTCCAAGTTGATTGGTTCACCTCCAGGTTATGTAGGATACGACGAAGGCGGACAATTAACGGAAGCTGTGCGGCGCAAACCTTACACAGTGTTGCTATTCGACGAAATCGAAAAAGCGCACCCCGATGTGTTCAATATGCTACTGCAAATCTTGGATGACGGTCATCTTACGGATGCGAAAGGTCGGAAAGTAGATTTCAAGAATACATTAATTATCTTGACTTCTAATATCGGTTCTAAGGTCATTGAAAAGGGTGGTAGCAGCTTAGGGTTTGAATTTGATAATGCAGCAGAAGCTAGTTATCATCGGATTCGTAACTTGGTTAACGAAGAACTCAAAGCATATTTCCGTCCCGAATTCCTCAACCGTGTTGATGATATTATCGTCTTCACTCAACTCAACAAAGATGAAGTCAAGCAAATTGCTGAAATCATGCTGCGTGATGTTGCTAGTCGTCTCAAAGATAAGGACATGACTTTAGAAGTGACTGAAGCTTTTAAAGAGAAGGTTGTCCAAGAAGGCTATGATCCTAGCTACGGTGCTAGACCATTACGCCGCGCTATTGTCCGTCTTTTGGAAGATTCTTTGGTTGAAGCGATCTTATCTGGGGAAATAGCAAATGGAGATAAGGCTATTGTGGATGTTGATGATGATGGCCAGGTAAAGGTTAGAAAGTCGGAAACTCGTGAGTTGTTATTAACTAATGTTGGTTAATTACGGATTCCTACAATATCGGTAATTTATTTGGTGGGTGACTTTATTGTTAACCCACCATTTTTTATGGGTTTTTACGGAAGAATATGGATTAAATGAACCACGAAGAAGCGAAGAACACGAAGGAAGAAGGAAGAAGAAATAGGTAATCTTATACTATGAGTATGGTAGGTTGGGTTGAGGAACGAAACCCAACATTATCAAAGATTTTGTTGGGTTTCGCTGTCGCTCAACCCAACCTACATTTCCTTAACCGACAAGTATTGGATTAGCTACTTTCTTTAAGTCTTCTATTAACTGGTTTAACTTCATAACCAATAGCTTGTGAAATTAGCTTACATTCTTCAGCAGAAACATATTTTCTAACATAAGTGGGAAACTTATCAGGAATATAAGTATCTTGTAGCCATTGGTGAAATTTGCCTAATAATTCAAAAGGATAAATCTTTACAAATTGTAAATCTCTATTATCTGGATAGTAATGAGGATATTGTTCTAAACTAGAGGTATCATAATTTTCTTCTTCTCTGAGCCAATCACACCATGTCCTTCCTACTGAAATATCAATAGTTGCTCTATCATGTAAAGCTACTCCTTTAGCTTCTAAGTTTCTCATTAATTTACATATTTCCTCAAAAATACACCATGTTCCATTCGGTAATTTTGTTTTTTGCTCAAACAGCTTTAAACGTTCATACCAAACACGCTGGTAAGGATGTAAAATTGCGGGTTCTGAAGTAGTAGGAGTTTGACCAATTAAAAGCCATTGCTCCACCCATTCAGATACCATCATTTCAAATTCAGGTGAGAGCCACATGGCAAAAGAAACAGCAAGTTTGGGATGAATCCAAATCTCTTTATTTCTACCTTCTTCCCTTTTTTGTACTAGGTCATAAATTTCAATCCCCGTCTTGTTTTGTAGTAGGTTTAAGAATTGATGAGTTCTATCTTTTTCAAACCAATCATTTGGATTTCTCTTCTTTTGAGTTTGTATCTCATATGCTTTCGTTAATTTAGTTGCACTAATATAACCGTCAGTTTTGCGCTGACTAACAATTAATTCACCAACTCGATGTTCAATGTATTCCATATCATTAGATTCCTTACTTTGGCTTATCTAACCACAAATAGTTTTTTTACTAACATCTGCTTTATTGCTTGATGTAGCAACTTATATACCCATTAACATAATAATCATATACAAACGTAGTTGTAAATACTTTCCTAGTTTATTTTTATTGCTAAGTAGATAATTGCTGTAACAAAACTTCAGTAAACCGCTAAATACTAACTCTATGGGGTACGGAATGTGGAGTACAAGCAAGCTACAACCCAACCGTATATCTGAGAAGATGTACTTTTAAGTACAAAATGTATAATTTATCATCCAAACATATTTGTTATAACTAATTAAACGAACATGATATTACGCTATCATGATTTTTAGTTGGCTCTGATACGGCATTTCTATTACCATTAATAGATAATAATTAAATCTTCAATTCATCTTGATTACCATCTGACACAAAATTAACAATTAGTTTGATAACTAATGACTAATAATCCATGACTAATGACTAATTAGGTTTTGTTCTGATGTCAAATATTTACAATACCCAAGAGTTAATTCAGATTTTGGCAACCGAACGCCAAGCTTGCTTAAAAGGTGAACGTTTAAAGTTAGATGTAACTGTTTCTGGTAATCCATTGATAGACCAGTTTGTCAGAACCGACGGACTGCAAAGATTCACGGCTTACCAAGACTTTAAAACCTCTATTCATGAATATCAACAAGAAAATCAAGTTTCTGGAATTATCTGGAAAGATATTACCGTTAAAGGGAAAAATCTGCATTATCCAGAAATTGATCCCGAATTAATTGCTTTAGAAACTGATTTAGAAATCTTGAAATCTGCCAAAAATTCAATTTTAGAATTTTGGTACACAACAACAGTAGAAATGGATTTGTATTTAAGTTTTAGTAATGGTAAACAACATCAACAAGTTATCAAAGTAGATGTTGAGAGAATTACCCAAAGAACAGAATGGGCAACTTTATTAAAATGGGAAAACCCGAATTTTTTAGAAATTATTTTGCAATTAGGTTGGGGACAACCACAAGAAGCCGCTTATAAACGGGGGAGACCACTTGCAGGTAGTGAATTTATTCATGCGGTCAATCCGGGCTGTTATCCTATCGGTTAAACCGACTCTTGCGCTTCCCGATACAATCTTTTAGCTATCCGAAATAATTCTTGGCCTGTGTGCAAATAGCGTTCATCATAGTTCAACGGGAAGTAGGCTAACTCTTCTATTCCGTCTCCCACTTGACTCATACAGTAGTAAATATGCGCTGCTGCTGGTGCAAAACTAGCAGGATTGGGCAAAGAACGAAACTTAATTTGCGCGTCTCTCAAGTCTTCTCGACAGGATTCTAAATAATCTTGAAATTCCTCTAAAAGATCATCATCAAAAGGATCTGCGGCTAATTCCTCAATTTGTGCTTCTAAAGAATTGAGAATTGTACAAAGTATCCGATTTACTGGTTTATAAACTAAACGTAACCATTCCTCAACGTTCTCATCAACATCTTTTCTAGTTTTCCTAGTTGCTTTGTAATGCTGTTGGGCAGATTCTGTACGTTTTTGGCGAACTTGATGGAATTGTTCCTTGCTGTGACGGAGTTTTTCATCATAATTCAGGCGACTTTTACTGTCACTCAACACCTCATAGGCAGCATTAACACGAATAATTTGCTCATTATCAGTTATTTCTTGATTACTATCAGGATGAAAAATTTTCACCAAGCGGCGATAAGCTTGTTTAATCTCCGCTTGACTAGCATGGGTACTAATTTTTAGGGTATCGTAGTGATTAAAATCGGACATGAATCCAATAGATTGTTAACTGCTAATGATAGAACGACCAATAAATAGTAATTTCCAGGAATATGCCGAACAAAGTTTTAATAACCTAACGACGGCCATAGTCAGAAATTACAATTAATAACTTACCATGTTGGCAGCGTAAACCAGGCAAATTAACTCGACCTCCCAGATCCAATGACGAGCGGACAGCTTTTTCCCTGGAGTTGACAGGAGAATTAGCTTAAAGTTATTCTAGATCATAAAAAAATATCGAAATCGGGTTTTTGCTTTTTCATAATTATCAAGTCTAACTCACCCTAATGTCAGCTAAAGATAAAACTAACATAAAAGAACATCAAGTGTTAAATATTAAGCAAGATTTTGCCCTTGTTTTAACAGCCAGTATTGATATCAAGGGGATGCCCAAAGCTTATCCTACTGTAGCAGAACAGCGACAAGAAGATTATTATAATAGTCTTAAATACTATGTCAATAATCACCCGCAAATCCAGAAAATTATATTTATTGAAAATTCAGGATGGAGTCTTGATAAAGTCAAGAAAGCTGTTACTGATAATCCTTATGATAAAAAGGTTGAATTTATTTCCTTAAATAATAATGATTTTCCGAGAAAGTTTGGCAAAGGATATGGAGAGTGTTTATTAATAGAAAAAGGATTAGAAAAATCTAGTTTAATTAATACAGTTACCCATTTTGCTAAAGTCACGGGTCGAATTTATTTAAAAAATATGACACAAATATTAGAAAATACAAAAGAAGATTATGAGTGTTTATGTGATTATAAGGATCAGGGTTGGAGAATTAGAAGATTATGGGGAGAAAAAAACGTAACCGCCCATTGTGATACCCGGTTTTTGGTTTTTACTCAGGAATTTTATCATCAGAATATTAAACCTCTCCATCAACAACATGAACAGGGGTCTTTTCGTATTGAAACTCAATTTTATCAAGCTATTAAAAGTTTAGAAGGACAACAAAAAATAATTTCTCGTTTTGGTATTGAGCCTGATTTTCAAGGAATCGCTGGTCATTTTGGTGGTAAAAACTATAGCAGTAAAAAGGAGAGAGCAAAGTTTATGATTCGTTCATGGACTCGGAGATTAATCCCAAGTTTACATCTTTAAATCCCAACTCTTGATTGTTATTTTTGATTTAATTGATCTAAATAACGATGCTGCTTTGGCTAGGTATATTCTAGAAATATCTGGAATATACCAAGGTTTTAACTAAGTGACACTAGTTGTTGTCTTGGCTTCTAATTCTTGGAATAAAGGTGTACTTAAATATCTCTCGCCGAAACTAGGCTGAATCATCACAATTAAGCGTCCCTGATTTTCTGGACGTTGGGCGACACGAACCGCCGCACACAGGGCTGCACCGCTGGAAATGCCTGATAGTAAACCTTCCTCCCTCGCTAATTTGCGACTAAAGGCGATCGCCTCCTCATCAGTAACCGTAATTACCTCATCAATCAATTCTACCTTTAATACTTGAGGAATAAAACCCGCCCCAATGCCTTGAATTTTGTGAGGGCCTGGTTTACCACCAGATAATATGGGACTATTAGCTGGTTCTACAGCGATCGCTTGAAAACTGGGTTTCCGTGCTTTCAGCACTTCTGCAACCCCAGTAATTGTCCCCCCTGTCCCCACTCCTGCCACAATCATATCTACCAGTCCATCGGTATCTGACCAAATTTCCTCAGCGGTAGTTTCCCGATGAATTTGAGCATTGGCCGGGTTGCGGAACTGCTGCAACATATAGGAGTATGGCGTTCTATCCACTATGTCTTGCGCCCGACGAATCGCCCCACTCATCCCCTCAATCCCTGGTGTGAGTTCTAATTCTGCCCCATAAGCCCTTAACATCGCCCGTCGTTCCGCGCTCATGGTTTCCGGCATTGTTAAAATTAATTTATACCCCTTAGCCGCTGCGGCCATTGCCAAAGCAATTCCGGTATTTCCCGATGTTGGTTCTACCAAAATTGTCTTACCAGGGGCAATTAATCCTTCTGTCTCAGCCGCAGTAATCATACTTACCCCAATGCGGTCTTTTACCGATGCTGAGGGGTTCATACTTTCCAATTTCACGAGAATTGTAGCCACACAACCTAATTCTTGAGAAATCCGGTTTAACTTAACTAAAGGTGTCCGTCCCACCAACTCCGTAATATTTTCAACAATCCGCATGATAAGTTTTTATGCCTTCAAATGTAATACATGATATCCAACTGCTTCCGGGAATCCCGTTTTTCACAAAGATCCTGAAGCGAATAGTTTTGTAACACTGAATTTGCCGCCTGACGTGCTTCTTGCCAAATTTCTGACACCACAGAATTGTCTAAACTTGTGGGGTTAGTATTTTGCTCACTAGTCTGCACATCTAAACCTTCCAAACATTCTAAAATATCAAAGATACTAATTTTCCGAGGTTCTCGCGCCAATAAATAACCGCCTTTTGAACCCCGTTGACTTTTAACTATACCCCCACGCCGCAAAGTTGCTAACAGTTGTTCTAAATAACGATCAGGTATCTTTTGTTGCGTCGCTATTTGCCGAATTTGCATCGGTTCACCGTTTTCATAATGAGTAGCCATTTCTAATAACGCCAAAATTGCGTATTCAGATTTACACGATAGTTCCACAAGCAGTAATCCAAGATGAAAGTTGAAGTATGAAGATGAGCAAAACCTGACAGTTCATCTCTTATCCAGTATACTCCGGTTCTTAACTGGGGTTTTTCTGCCCACAAAAAAACCCCGCCTCATGGCAGGGTAAAATAACGTTTCAACTTATCAACCGACTTTTAACAGTCTAGAAGCTGAAAGTAGTTCTGAGTGTACCGATAAAGGCATCACTACTGTTAGTAGCTTGTCCAGGAGATGTAACCCAGATAACTCCAGGAGTTACAGAGATATTTTCGGAAACGCGATACTTATAGAAGCCTTCAACTTGGTATGGTGTTTCGCCAGCACCAGCACCTAGTGAATAGGGTTGAGCGCCACCAAAGATACCCAAGACGTTACCTTTTCTACCAAAGTCAGGTAAAGCTAAACCAACACCATAGCTCCAAGCTTCTTTATCATCATTAGCACCAAAGCCTGTAACATCGTGGTAGGAAACGAAACCACTTACAGACAGTCTTTCGCTAGGCTTGAAGGCTGCGGAAATACCGTAGGAGTTACTGGAAGAGGCGCTGGCTGCCAGTGTTGTCCTGTCCACACCTAAACTATTAGCTTGTGAACTACCTACTAAAGCAGTACCACCATTAATTCCGGAATCAAATAAGGTGCTACCAGCTTTATGATAACCATGCACATAGGTTGCAGCTAAAGCAACGCGATTACCAACGTTAAAGTTTAACTGACCTAAAGCTGCATAGTTACCATCGAACAAGCCATTACTTGGGCTAGGATCATTAGCATTGGAAGCTAAGTAACCTAATGTGATGGAACTTGGTTTCAAGAAACTATCACCAGGTTTACCAAAAGGTACATTCAATGCAATCCCTGAACCACCACCAATCCGGTAAATGGGGTTTTCAGATGCAAAAGTTGTTAAAGCACCCTTACCACCATCGGTTTTATCAAAGAAGTAGGGGTTGTTAACAGCCGCATAATCGCTATGTTGACCACCACTGGCTGCAAGATAAACTCTTGCAGGACCAACAGGAGCTTCATAGGTTAATTTGTCAATTCTAACGCTGTTAGCACCAGTGCTACCGACTTCAAATGTTTGCTTACCGATTCCAGCAGCAGCAATAGAATTACCATCAGGAGGAGTATTATCTCGGAAATCAAAGCCTGTAGCATTACCAGCAGCCAGACGGGTTGTTAACATATCCCTACCTGTAAAGCTGGTTTCCAAGCCTAGACGAACTCTGTCTTGGAATACTGCACGGTTAGCTTTACCTGTCTCATTACCAAAAGTATCAGTGACAGCAAAAATAGCTTCACCTTTTAACTTAGTAGTAGTGGAGAATTGATTTGCTTCTAATTCAGCAGTGCGAGCTTCTAAAGCATCTACACGTCCACGTAAAGTGGCTAATTCTGCGGAAAATTCTTCTTGCAAACGCTGTAATGTTGCTAAATCCTGTTTTGTCACCATGTCAGCCGTTGCTGTGGCGATCAATTCGTTCACACGATCTAAACAAGAATTTAAACCAGCCGCAAATTCGTAACGGCTTAAAGCCCGATTACCGCGAAATGTGCCATTGGGATAACCTGCAATACAACCGTATCGCTCAACCAAAGACTGTAATGCTTGGAATGCCCAATCTGTAGGTTGAACATCAGAGAACTGAGAAACTGATGTTACCTGAGACAGGGAATCTTTATTTTCGTTGCTGTAGCGGTTAACTTGAGCTAAAACTTGAGCTTCTTTAGCCAATACTTCTGGCTTTTGGGAAACTTCTGTTGCAGAGGAAGTTTCTACTGATAATACTTCCTTGGTGGTAGTGGTCGCGGCTATCGCTGTTGACGATACTAACAACGCTGCTCCCAAAATTGCTGGGCTAACCACCAGGGATTTCCACAAGATATTAGACATTTTTCCTTTTCTCCTCACACCTTATATGGATAACTTGAGTTCGCTTAGGCTTATTGCTTAGAAGTGCGACATCTTGTTGAAACCTGTGTAATAGGCATGACTGCCAACTAGTTATTACAATCTTAGCTCTCACAAGAATAACAATTGATTAACTAATCGTTAAACTTCAATGCAATTAACTTATGCAAAAACTTCTACTCATATTTTCTGATTATATTATATTCGCTTCCAATAATCAAGATAAGATTTTTCGATTAAGTGATCGTCAATTTTTCTGGTAGTATATTGTCATTTATACTAAGTAGATTTAATTGTCTTAAACTTACATCAAACTATTCTCACCAAGATTCTTAGCGAACAGGCTTTAGCATGAAAAAACTTAGATAAGGCTTAAAAGATACTTTCAATCAAAACCTTTCTACATCATTTTTCTGGCACAAACCTATCACTGCGAATGATTCATGATTGGTGAAAAATGTTCCCCAATCATGATTTACCCGCCTAATAACTGTAATAAGATATCTAAAATAATATTTAGTGCTACTGGTCAAAAAAGTTTAAAATCTGACAATATAAGCTTTATTTCTTTCTGACTTCTTGCAAGAACTTATTAATTGTTAAATCAAAAACCATCCTTAAAAACTATCCGCCCTGATTTAGATCAGATAATCTAAGTCAGGGCGGTCTAGCGGGTCTTCAAGTTGCAACCAGACTGCCGGAAGGAACTCCGATGTCAAGCCTAGCTAGTTGAGCTAACTTAGTATCTCAAGAGAACTAAAGCTAACTTAGAGAACAGCCCCGGCGCACAGCCGGCTAACTGCAACTTGATGACCCATGCGTATACTACTTTCTATCATGGGCATCACCTCCTTATTGCCTAAACGGTCTTCGTTTCAAAAGGGGCAAAGCAAAATGCTTTGGGTTTGTAACCTAGGATTACTATAACACAACTGCAAAAATTTGCAATACCTTAATCTCAATTTCTGCCATTAAAAAACCCCCACCAATGAGGTGAAGGCTAATTAAACAAAGATAAATCTAGGAGCAATTCTAGAATTAGAGAGCGTTACCGCGAGGTAGCACTTCTTCAGGGAAGACAAA
>NZ_VILB01000001.1:0-216186 GCF_009712035.1 Anabaena sp. UHCC 0187
GAGAGCAAATCTCCAAAATGTTTTATAATTACGGATTTTATGCGTTTATAGATGGCGAATATGAGCCGCCTACACAAAATTAACCAGACTGTCAATCTAGTTTACAATTTTTTACGCTTTCTATCATAATAGGTGAAAATCTCTAATTTTGCTAGTGAACTAGAAAGAAAATTTTATTTGAGGATGGGAAGGGTAGGAAAGTAGGGAAAAAATTCTTCGCAACTGACAACCGACAACTGACAACTGACTAATGACGCTAGAATGGGTTTTAAAGTGAAAATTGATTAATTCTAAATGTTTACCATTGACTTAAGCATCAGAAATACTGCTTTCCCCATATCAGTACAACGTAAGTCTACTGAAGATGCCGAAGCTGTCTATCAGCTAATTTTGGCAGCAATGCGTTCTGGTAATCCTGATCTTGTGGAACTCAAGTGCGAAGGCAAAACAGAGAAAAAAATTGCTGTTCGTGCTAGTGAAATTTCGGGAGTTCAGATTATCCAAAAAGATAGTGCAGCTACTAGCAGTGGTAAACCACCTGGCTTTGCTGCTTTTACTGCTGAGTAACCCAAGGTGTAAACATGACAGCAGTAGGCATTGAAGTTAATAATTTAAACTTCTTTTGGCCTAATGGAGAGCAAGTAATCAAATCTTGCTCTCTTAAAGTACCTAAAGGTGAGTTTTGGATGCTTCTGGGGACAAATGGCAGTGGTAAATCTACGCTTCTGAGATTAATAGCAGGTTTATTAGCTCCTCAATCTGGGGAAGTTATGGTTTCACCTCCCGTTGGTTTTGTGTTCCAAAATCCTGATCATCAACTAGTAATGCCAACAGTTGGTGCAGATGTGGCTTTTGGATTGGTGGCGGAAAAGTTACAACCGGCTATGGTGAAGGCTAGGGTTGAGGAAGCTTTGGGGGCAGTAAATTTATTGTCTCTACAGCGACGACCTATTTATGCCCTTTCTGGGGGACAAAAACAGCGAGTGGCAATTGCTGGGGCGATCGCTCGTCATTGTGATGTTTTATTATTAGATGAACCCACTGCTTTACTAGATCCAGATAGTCAACTCGATTTAGTGGCTAGTGTGCGTAATCTCGTTAAAAGTCGCGGAATTACAGCTTTGTGGGTAACTCATCGGTTAGAAGAGTTAAATTACTGTGATGGTGCTTTTTTATTGGAAAAAGGCTGTTTAGTTGATGCCGGTGAACCAGAACGTCTTAAACAGCGATTAATTCAAGTACATCATTAGGTTTAGTAGGAGTCAGGAGTCAGGAGTCAGAAAAAAGAAGAAGAAAGAAGAAGTAAAAGCCCTAATTTTGAGAAATTTTTGACCAGATGCCAGAATACAGGATGCTGTATAGGTATCTGGTTTTTTAATATAGCGAAATATAAAATTTTGCAGATTGGGAAAAAATATTTTTTATAGAAAACAACTTCAGCAATCCTTATTTTTAGAGGCGTTTTCGGAATTAAGGCTTCTATCTTAGGGTCTAATTTTGATTGAAAGAAGCATTTTTTATTTTTTGTAGCATGGGGTTACAAGCAATGCTTCATTTACTATAAGTCTTATGAATGATTTTTGTTAACTCTAGATAATTGTGATTAAAAACCATGTCTCGTTCCATAGTCCCGGCCGTTCTCTTAGTAGACGGTTACAATATTATAGGCGCTTGGCCTTGCTTGATAAAAACCCGTGATCATGCCGGACTTGAGGCTGCACGGGGTGAGTTGGTGGAAGCAATGACTAATTATAGTGCTTTCCAAGGTTATGAAACTCAGGTGGTGTTTGATGCTCAATATCAAAACACTCCTAGCAACAGAGAAACTATTACAGATTTTTTAACAGTACATTATACGGATTTTGGCCAGACCGCAGACACATATATAGAAAAAACCTGTGCGTCTCTCCGTCACCAAATAGCCCAATCTTTACTTTCTCGCATGATTGTCGCTACATCAGATCGGGCGCAGCAATTAACAGTTCAGGGGTATGGGGCTGAATGGTTGTCAGCGCATCAACTATGCGGGGAAGTGGAAACTACTGTTTGTCGGATGCGCCATAGGTATCAGTCGCAAAAAAAACCCAAAAGTAGATTTCTGGTGAATGGGATTGATGCTAAAGCCAGACAACGGCTAACGGAATTACGGATGGGATTATAGATTTTATAATTCTAAAATCTCTGAATATCACTGCTGGAAAGGGTTTGGGGTATTAAAAATGAAAGGTTTCAGCAGCAACCAAAAAAAAGTTAAAAAAATTTTCCAAAACCACTTGCATTAATTTGGATTTCGGTTTATTATAGCTAAAGTTAAGAGCGTTCCTCAGTAGCTCAGTGGTAGAGCGATCGACTGTTAATCGATTGGTCGCTGGTTCGAATCCGGCCTGGGGAGTTTAAATAAATAAAAGATGAAGCATGAGGTTTTCCACTTCATGCTTTTGATTTTGTATGTAAACAAATATTAAGACTGGTTGGTAAATCAGCTACTGAAGCACGACAAAAAAATAAAACTAAGAATTAATTCAAGCTTGAGGGTAGGGGTTTAATCCAGGTTAATCTCCTACAATACTTTAATTGCACCTAGCTACTTACTTCTTGTTCTCTATTCACTTTATTAAGATTGGTTTAATGGTTAATTGTTTAAATAGATTTATTGATCTTTTTTGGAAAATACCATGCCACAGCGGATAATTATAGAAGTTAATAGTTGGTTCAAACGGGATAGAATTGTCCGTAACTTAGAATTTTTTCAGGATATTATTGTGATCTCCCTTTGCGTAAGTTTATTTTGTGTCATGCTTATGCGATTAGGAGATATGTTTTTATCATTTTTACATCCATTAGATTTACGACAAGTAACATCCGATATTTTATTTATTTTGATATTAGTAGAATTGTTTCGGTTATTAGTTGATTACCTACAAGAAAGGAGTATATCTGTAGGTGCAGCCGTAGAAATTACCATTGTTTCAGCTTTACGAGAGGTAATTTTACGTGGTGTATTAGAAATTTCCCGTGATCAACTTTTTGGACTTTCTGTATTTTTACTAGTTTTAGCAGGAATTTTTCTGGCTTTACCTTGGATGCCTCGTTTATTAGAACAGGTAAAAATTACCAAACATGAAACAGTAGAACCAGAGTGATAATTCTATTGGGCAATAGGGAAGAGGATAATTTTACCAATTCCCAATTCCCTCATGATAAATTTATATGATTAAAGGAGAATTTAAATCCACTCCAATTTGGATCTAATCTCTAGATAATTGCCTGATATGCTGATAACAAGATCCCATAATTACCAAAACTTTATCCTCAAATAGATGTATATGTCTCAATTAACATCAAAAAAATGGATTTTAATTCAACAGAAAATTACTCCGTATTTATTTTTATTGCCCGCTTTACTGATATTAACAGCCACTGTTTTTTGGCCAGCAATTCAAGCCTTTTATCTGAGCTTTACTAGCTATGAAAATATAGGAGATCCTCCCCAGTGGATTGGCTTGAAAAACTTTTTGCGTTTATCGAAAGATCCTGTTTTTTGGCAAACTTTACAAAACACATTTCTTTATCTGATTGGTGTTGTGCCAATTTTAGTATTTTTCCCCTTAATTTTAGCAATTTTAGTCAATCAAAAACTGCGGGGAATGAATTGGTTCAGAACAGCATATTATACCCCAGTCGTAATTTCTATGGTTGTGGCAGGGATAGCTTGGAAATGGTTATATGCAGAAAACGGATTACTCAACCAAATCCTCAAAATTTTAGGGATTTTTCCCGACGGAATACCTTGGCTAACAAGTCCAGATAAAATCTTGGGAATTGTCCCCATTTCCCTAGCTAGTATTATGGCTGTAACTATTTGGAAAGGACTAGGCTACTACATGGTGATTTATTTAGCTGGATTACAAGCTATTCCCGCTGATATCTATGAAGCGGCTGCTATTGATGGTTCAGATCATATTCGTAAACATTGGGATATTACCCTACCATTAATGAAACCTTATTTAGCTTTAGTAGCCGTAATTTCTGCCATTGCTGCCACTAAAGTTTTTGAAGAAGTTTATATCATGACTCAAGGCGGACCTCTGAATAGTTCTAAGACAATTGTTTATTATTTGTATGAGCAAGCATTTGGTAATTTAGAAATTAGCTATGCTTGTACAATTGGTTTGGTGCTATTTTTAATTATCTTAGGTTTATCAATTTTGCGATTAGTGGTCAATCAGCAAGATGGTAATTGGTAATTGTCAATCTCACAACTGGAATGAAGCCGTTAGTGCCACCGCTAAAGCATCAGCCGCATCATCTGGCCGAGGAATTTCATCTAAATCCAACTCCCGCATTACAGCCTCTTGGACTTCTGCCTTATCTGCTTTACCATAATTCGTTAAAGCTTGCTTAATTTGGGGTGGTGCAAATTCCACATAAGGCAGCTTACGCTGTCCCAAAACTAACATCAGGACACCTCTAGCCTGGGCTACAATAATGGTATTTGCCATCCGATAAAAAAATAATTTTTCAATTGCCACCAAATCTGGCTGTAAGTCCTCCATCACAGTGTGTAAATCGTCAAATAAAATACATAGTCGCTGAGTCATTTCCGTATCGGCAGAAGTACGAATTACGCCAAAATCTACCATCTCTACCGTTGTTTCTTGTCCTTGAGTTTGACTTTGTTGCCAATTAATTGCCCCAAAACCCACAGTTGCCAGTCCTGGATCTATTCCTAAGATGCGTTTTTTCATAAAGTTCACTTTTATTAACTTGGTAAGAGGCAAGAGGCACGAAAATATGAAGTAATGAATAAATCTTATAGTTTCTCCCTAATCTTTAAGGCAAGTGATGTAAAGTTTCTGTTAAATATTGTTTGTACCAACGTTCCCTATTAGGTATGTTTATCGGTTTCCTGAAACAGGCCATTAATTCGCTACAACTCCAGTCCCACAGCCGCACTTCCTATCGGGTTAACCAATGGTTCAAATGGTTATCCCCTGGATTAGCGGTGAAACGCTGGTTGCTTATCACTGTTGGGGGTGTTGTCTTAGCCAGTTTGGGGTTGGCTATTTGGGTAAAATTAACCCCCATTTTTTGGATACTAGAGTTACTGAAAGGTTTTTTAGCATTCCTCGCCGACATTTTACCCAACTATATCAGCGGTCCCTTACTGCTTATATTTGGTGTCATGTTAGTGCTGTGGGGACAATCCCGCACAGTCGGTTCAATTACAGAAGTGTTAAGACCTGGAGTTAATGAAGAGGAATTAATAGATGTCCTCTTGGCACATCGTCGCTTATACCGAGGTCCCAAAATCGTAGTTGTTGGTGGTGGGACTGGACTTTCAACTTTACTCAGAGGCTTAAAAACCTACAGTGCTAATATTACTGCTATTGTCACCGTAGCAGATGATGGCGGTTCTTCTGGGAGGTTGCGGGAAGAATTTGGCGTTTTACCACCTGGAGATATCCGCAATTGTTTAGCAGCGCTGGCAGATGAAGAAAAATTACTGACAGAATTATTTCAATATCGTTTTCGGGCAGGAGATGGCTTAACAGGTCACAGTTTTGGTAATTTATTTTTAACTGCCATGACTGATATTACTGGGGATTTGGAACAAGCGATCGCTGCTAGTTCTAAAGTCTTAGCGGTGAGAGGACAAGTTTTACCTGCTACCCTTAGCGATGTCCGTCTCTGGGCAGAATTAACCGATGGCCGCCGCATTGAGGGTGAGTCGAATATTCCCAAAGCTGCGGGAAAAATCGTCAAAATTGGCTGTATTCCTGAAAATCCCCCCGCAGTTCCCGCCGCAATTAAAGCCATTAAAGAAGCTGATTACATTATTATTGGTCCGGGTAGTCTTTATACAAGTTTAATTCCTAATTTATTAGTTGGAGAAATTGCCGATGCGATCGCCGCTACTAATGTACCCCGCATTTACATCTGCAATATCATGACTCAACCAGGAGAAACTGATGGATATAGCGTTGCTGAACATATTCAAGCCATAGATGATGCTTGTGGCAATAGAAGGTTATTCGATGCCGTATTAGTTCATAAAAAAACACCCTCAGCCCAAGCCCTGATCCGTTATGCCCAACAAAATGCCCATCCAGTGTTTTTGGATAGAGAAGCTGTCACCCAATTAGGACGGCGATTAGTTCCTGCTAATATTTTATTTGAAGATGAAAATGGTGCTGTTCGCCATGATCCGCAGAGACTAGCCAAGGTTTTATTAAAATGGTATAGTGGAGCGCATCACGGGAAGTAAGGACTGGGGACTGGGGACTGGGTTGAATTTTACCAATGACCAATGACCAATGACTAAAATTTTCCTTGCTGACATAGAAGCGACACAGCAATTAGGTATTACCCTTGGGGAAACTTTAACTGCTGGAAGTGTGATTTTATTAGAAGGTGATTTAGGTGCGGGGAAAACTACCTTAGTGCAAGGGATTGGTAAAGGTTTGGGGATAATTGATTCTATTGTCAGTCCTACCTTTACTCTCATTAATGAGTACCCAGAAGGACGCATTCCCCTTTATCACTTAGATTTATACCGCCTAGAACCTCAAGAAGTGACTGGGTTGAACCTAGAAAGCTACTGGGAAGGGATAGAAGTAATACCAGGAATCGTGGCCATTGAATGGGCTGAACGAATGCCATATTTACCAGATAGTTATTTAAAAGTATGTTTAAACTATGGTGAAAATGGCTCACGTCAAGCCGAAATTATGACTGTAAATTGTTAAGTATTAACAACTGACAACTAACTATGAAAAAGTTAAAGCTTGTCCGCGAACTTGGGTATTTATCTGCCCTTGATCATAAACAATTTCACCGCCGACAATTGTTGTTACAGGCCAACCTGTTAAATTCCAACCTTCAAAGGAACTCCAACCACACTTGCTGATAACTTCTTCCCGTTTAACTTCACGGTAATTTTTTAAATCTACCAAAACTAAATCCGCATCGTAACCGGGCGTAATTTCTCCCTTGTTGGCAATACCATAGGCTACAGCTACGGCTTTAGACATCCATTGCACAACTTGGGCAACAGTACACTTCCCATCCATTGCAGCGGTTAACATTAAAGGTAAAGAAGTTTCTACACCCGGCATTCCTGAAGGGGTGTTGGGGTAAGTTTGGGCTTTTTCCTCTAGAGTATGGGGGGCGTGGTCAGTGGCAATGAAGTCAATGATACCATCACGTAGAGCTTGCCAGAGAACTTCATTATCATGGGGCGATCGCAATGGTGGATTCATTTGCGCTAAACTACCAATAGTTTTATAAGCATTAGTATTCAAAAGTAAATGTTGGGGTGTCACCTCTGCCGTTACCCAACTCGGTTTATCCTCACGCAGTAAATCCGCTTCCTCTGCTGTGGACATATGGAGGATATGTAACCGTCTTTGATACTTTTTAGAAAGTTTTAATGCTAATTGGGTGGCTAACAAAGCAGCTAGATTATCTTGAATTTGGGAATGAACAGCCAGATCTGTAATACCCGCAAACTCCTGTTTTCGTTGCTTAATTCTGGCTTGATCTTCCGCATGAACAGCAATTAAACGGCTTCCTTTCGCAAAAATCGCCTCTAGAGAGTCTTCCTGACTCACCAACAAATCTCCGTGCATTGACCCCATAAAAATCTTAATTCCCGGAGTTGGCTGGGCAGAGAGTAAATCTGGTAGATTATCGGCCGTAGCTCCAATAAAAAAGCCATAATTAACTAAGCACTTCTGGGCAGCCCGTTGTAACTTGTCATCTAAAGCTGATTGGCTAATGGTTAAAGGTCTTGTATTGGGCATTTCTAAAAAGGAAGTCACACCCCCCTTAGCGCAAGCACAACTAGCAGTAAACAAATCTTCCTTGTATTCTAGTCCTGGTTCACGGAAATGCACCTGGGGGTCAATTACGCCAGGCAACAAAGTTAATCCTTGTGCGTCAATCTCACGGGTGGGTGTGGCATTAGTGATTTCTTGTCCTACCTGAACTATTTGCCTTCCCTGGGTTAGCACATCGCCAATCATTGACTCACCATTGGGTAAAATAATTTCAGCGTGGCGAATCAGTAAACTTTGTGGAGTTGACATGGATTTAAAAGTTTTAAGTATAAAGGGACTATTTATGGATCATAGATAACTTTTCCTTTAAGGTAAACTTAATCTCCACGAAGAATCGGCGATTTTGGTTTTGTGTTAAAAAATGTTTATCATCAAGTAAGCTAAAAACCTTAGTATTTGTAGTTGAATAAAAGAAAAACACTAGATTTTTTACTTTATTTACCTACCATCTGCTACATCTCGTTAAGATTAATAATATCAAGTCTATCTGTCTGAGTTCAATACTAGTCTCTTAACATACTTCAACAATTTCATGCAAAATCAAGCGTCTGATAAAAACTCTAGCCAAGAACCCGATAATTCCTGGATGGTAGAGCTAGGTAAAACGATGATCTTGAGTATCTTTCTGGCTCTAGGAATTCGTACCTTTGTCGCCGAAGCCCGTTGGATTCCCACTGGTTCTATGGAACCAACTCTACATGGTGTCAAAGACCAGTGGAAAGCAGACAAGATTATTGTTGATAAAGTGAAGTATAAATTTTCTAATCCTGAACGAGGAGATATAGTAGTATTTTTACCACCACAAGAAATACAGAATAATCCTGAACGGGAAGCATTTATTAAAAGAGTAATTGGTTTACCTGGAGAAAAAGTAGAACTGAGAGAGGGCAAAGTATATGTCAATAGCAAGCCCCTACAGGAAGATGTTTACCTATCCTCCTCTGTGCGGACATTCGTTGAAGCTTGCAATAGTAGCGGACTCCAACCTCCTTTCTTGGCTCAACCGGAAATTATTCCGCAAAATTCCTACTTAATGCTCGGTGATAACCGTCCTAGCAGTTATGATGGGCGCTGTTGGGGTGTTGTTACCCGTAGTAATATTATTGGTCGGGCTGTAGTTCGTTTTTGGCCGCTTGATAGAATGGGTGCAATTGATAAATCTCCTGCCTATTCATCTCCAAAGCCATGAAATGATGGCATATCTAGCAAAGATTTTTTTATATCCAATTAAGTCGCTAGATGGAGTAGAAGTAGAAAAGGCGACTATTCTTGACCGTGGCTCACTTAAGTATGACCGGGAATTTGCATTTGTTGACGCACAAAATAAGTTTGTTAATGGGAAGCGTTATCCGAAAATCCATTTGTTGCGTTCAGAGTTTTTTGTGGAACAAAGGCTGGTAAAGCTCAAATTTCCCGGTAAAAATTCAGAACAAGTTTTTCATTTAGATGAAGAACGTCCAGCATTAGCCGCAGTTTTCAGCGATTTTTTGGGTTTTCCTGTGCAATTGCAGCAAAATACCACCATGGGTTTTCCTGATGATACAGATTCACCAGGGGCAACCATCATTAGTACAGCTACCTTAATAGAGGTTGCATCCTGGTTTCCTGGTATCAATGTTGATGAAATGCGGCGGCGAATGCGTGCCAATATTGAAATTGACGGTGTGCCAGCATTTTGGGAAGATAAGTTATTTGCTGCTAGTGGGGAAACAGTAAGCTTTACAGTGGGAGATGTACAGTTTTTGGCAATTAACCCTTGTCAACGCTGTGTAGTTCCCACAAGGGATTCTTACTCAGGGGAAGTTTATCCAAATTTTCAGAAAATCTTTGGGCAAAAACGCCAAGCAACTATGCCAACTTATGTAAATACGGCGCAATTTAATCATTTTTATAGATTGAGTGTAAATACTAGAGTTCCCGTAACGGAAACAGGGAAAATAATTACACTTGGCAGTAGTATCGAAATTTAGCAATAAAAAATTAGTAACAAAAAAAAATCTAAATTTTCCTGATAACGGGCTGCTATTTTCAGTCGAATAAACGCATAATGGAAATGTGACTGATTTATTAGCCCCTTTACAATCCCTAAAACAAGGTAACTGGTTCAAATTAATTTGCGGAGCCAGTTTCCAACACCTTCCTGCGGTCAGAAATCTCACATTAGCCTACACCTTGGCTGGTGCTGACTGTATAGATGTAGCAGCCGATCCGGCGGTCATTGCCGCTACCCAAGAAGCTTTACTGGTAGCCAAAAGTTTGGCAGATGAGGCCCAGCAGCGCGGCTTTGCCTTTGCAGGTGATTTGCCTTTGTTAATGGTTAGCCTCAATGATGGCGAAGATCCCCATTTTCGGAAAGCTGAGTTTAATTCTCAGGACTGCCCTAGGGATTGTCCCAGACCATGTGAGAAAATTTGTCCAGCCCAAGCAATTTTATTTAACAATACCAAAGATGATTTTTCTGGAGTAATTTCCGAAAAATGTTATGGCTGTGGCCGTTGCATTCCTATCTGTCCTTATGGGATAATTTATACAAAATCATATGTGTCAACGCCAGGGGAGGTCGCACCATTGATTATGTCAACGGGAATAGAAGCCGTAGAAATTCATACTCAAGTGGGGCGGTTGGCAGAATTCCAACGGTTATGGGACGCAATGACACCTTGGGCAGATAAATTAAAGTTAGTAGCCATCAGTTGTAATGATGGAGAAGGGTTAATTAATTACCTACAAGCTATTTATGATTTGATTGTCCCTCGTCCCCAGTTTTTAATTTGGCAAACTGATGGACGTTCTATGAGTGGTGATATTGGTGATGGTACTACCATAGCCACAGTAAAATTGGGACAAAAAGTTTTGGCAGCAAACCTACCGGGATATGTGCAGTTAGCAGGCGGCACTAATAGCTACACCGTTCCTAAATTAAAGGGAATGGGACTGCTGAAAGAGGCAAGGGAGCAGGTAGCAAATGAGGCAAGGGAGCAGGGAGCGGGGAGCAAGGGGGAAAATGAAGAAATGGAGCAGGGAAAAGAGAGGAAGAGAGATAACGAGGAAATGAAGCAAGGATCAGGAAGCAATGGGGAAAATTCTTCTCCCCTGCCCCCTGCCCCCTGCCCCTCTGCCTCTTCTCCGCTGCCCCCTGCCCCCTGCCCCTCTGCCTCCATCTCCGGGGTTGCCTATGGTAGCTACGCCCGTGTATTGCTGTCATCTATTCTTGACCAGTTGGAACACAAGGAGGTGATTAACACTGATAGTCAAGGTAATATCCGCCTAGAATCAGAACCGGAATTACTGTGGGAGGCTGTAAGGCTTGCCCATACTCTCGTTTCCCAGATTAAGTCTGGGCAGTAACGCTCCAACCATATCTCTAAAAACGTCAAGTCACCAATAGAAAGCATGACGATTACAGAAGATCTCCAAAAGTTGTTAGACATTTTGCCCCAAGACCTCCAACAAAAACTAGAAAATCATCCTCAAGGGGATATTTTAGTTGAGGTGGTCTTAGATTTAGGCCGTCGTCCCGAAGCTCGGTTTCCCCATGCAGCGGAGTATTTGAGCGAAACACCGGTCACTCAGGCACAGATAGATGATTGCATTCAACGAGTTGGAAATTTTGGGGGGGATAATCGGGCAGGAATTGAGCAAACTTTACATCGGATCAGTGCTATCCGTAACCGTAGCGGTAAGATTATTGGCTTAACTTGTCGGGTCGGCAGGGCGGTATTCGGAACAATTGCTATGATCCGCGATTTGGTGGAAACTGGTCAATCAATTCTCATGCTAGGTCGTCCTGGTGTTGGTAAAACCACGGCTTTAAGGGAAATTGCCCGTGTGTTGGCGGATGACTTAAATAAGCGAGTGGTCATTATTGACACATCTAACGAAATTGCTGGGGATGGTGATGTTGCTCACCCAGCCATTGGTCGTGCGAGACGGATGCAAGTTTCTAAACCAGAGTTACAACATCAGGTCATGATTGAGGCTGTGGAAAATCATATGCCAGAAGTCATTATCATTGATGAAATTGGCACGGAATTGGAAGCTTTAGCAGCCCGGACGATTGCGGAAAGGGGTGTGCAATTGGTAGGAACTGCCCACGGTAATCAGATTGAAAACCTGATCAAAAATCCCACTCTGTCGGATTTGGTTGGAGGTATTCAGGCTGTTACCCTGGGAGATGATGAAGCTAGACGGCGTGGTTCGCAAAAGACGGTTTTGGAACGTAAAGCTCCACCGACTTTTGAGATTGCTGTGGAAATGCTAGAACGGCAACGCTGGGTAGTTCATGAGTGTGTGGCTGATACGGTTGATACTCTGTTGCGTGGTCGTCAACCGACTCCACAAACGAGAACTGTTGATGATCATGGCAAGGTTGGCATTGCTAGACAGTTATCCGTAGTTAATGGTGGCAATGGCAATGGCAACGGTAATGGCCACGTTACGAATGTGGAAGAATCTTTCTTAGCTGCTAAACCTAATGGTTGGCGTTCTTCTGGACAAATGGTGGCTTTACCACCTTTATCTCTGGATCGGGAAAGACCGACGGGACGCAGTGAGTTTGACCGCTTGTTGGATGAATCTTTCAATTACTCTGAAGGTTTTGATTTTGTCAGCCGTAAACAATCAGGGCCAAATGGGGAGGATTTACCACTGCACATTTACCCCTATGGGGTGAGTCGTCACCAACTGGAACAGGTGATTAATGTGCTAACTTTGCCTGTGATATTGACCAAAGACTTAGATAGTGCGGATGCTATTCTGGCTTTGCGATCGCACGTCAAGAATCACGCTAAGTTAAGACAAATGGCTAAGGCTCGTCATGTACCCATTCATGTGATCAAGTCTAGTACAATTCCCCAAATTACTCGCAGTCTTCGCCGTTTACTGAATATTGATGATCCAGATATTGGCGATGACCGAGAGTTACAACTGTTATTACATAACGGTGGTGATGATGAGATGGACGCTTTGGAGGAGGCTAGACTTGCTGTAGAGCAGATTGTTATCCCTAAAGGTCAGCCTGTGGAGTTATTACCGCGTTCTTCCCAAGTGCGGAAAATGCAGCATGAGTTGGTTGAACATTATCGCCTCAAATCCGATAGTTTTGGCGATGAACCTAATCGGCGGTTAAGAATTTACCCGGCGTAGGTTGTTGATAAATTTCCCCTGAAAGGATTGTTTTTACATCTTTTCGGGGGATTTTTTTGATAGCACAATATCCACTAATTGTCTGAATCCCACATTCAGCAGGTAAAACCAGAAAAAAGGTATTTTAGTCTAAATGGACTGAAGGTAGCTAAAGTGAAAACAGAACTACAAGTGGATGTTAAAGACATTGACCATTTAGGGATAATTGCGGGCAAGGTAAACGAAGATTTAGCTTGGGTAGAGTCATGGCTAAACTTCCTCATACCTCTCTGACTGCTATTGCTATTACTTTTTTAGTTATGAATCTTTCTACCTTGCTATCAAGGTTTTTTTGGGGATTTTTATATCAATTTTTCCAAATAACGTCTTTTCTCTCTAGTTTGATTAGTAAAAATGATGTTTTACCAAAAGGTAAACAACAAAAACTTATATTTGCTTGTGCCTAATTACTTAGTCATTTTTTTCTTGCCTTTTCCCACTTTTTCAGCAAGCCCCAAGTAGAGAATAAAATCGTTATTAAGACCCATCAGAATCAAGCGTGACGTTTTATTTTAGCCACTAATTTGTTAGATGAAAAAAAGTGGACTAAAAAAACACTAAACGAATCATGGTACTGGCAATGATTATGACATTAGCTCTCATGGTTTATAGCTTAGGGCAACGTCAACTCAGACAATCCTTAAAACTTACTAATTCTCACCTCCCTGCCTCTGCGTGAAAAAATATCCTCTAATCCTATAAAATCACCCGTCAATTGAACTGCGTACAAAAAAGCGTTACCCTAAGCGCATAGGATAAAACAGAGGAGAATAGCGTGACTTCAAACACCCAAATCCCAGCATTAGACGTACCCAGCGCCATAGTACAACGTCGTTCCATCAAAACCTTCAAACCAGACCCCATCTCCCCAGAACTACTCAAGCAACTGGTAGAATTAACCGTAGCTGCACCCAGTAGTTTTAACGTCCAATCGTGGAAAATAGTTTTAGTTCAAGACGAAACCCAAAAAGAAGCATTATGTGCAGCTTCTTGGAATCAAAAGCAAATTATCCAAGCGCCTGTTACCTTTGTTTTCGCTGCTGACGCTGCTGCGGGAGAAAAAGATATCACACCTATTTTAGAACAAGGTGCAGCCACTGGGGCTTGGAATGAGGGAACTGTGAATTATTTTAGAAATGCAATTCCCCAATTTCAAGAAAAGTTAGGAGACAAGCGCCGGGAATACGCCATTAAAGATGCCATGATAGCTGCTACAAATTTAGTATTAGCAGCGGAAAGCTTGGGTTTATCCACCTGCTTTATGAATGGTTGGATGGAGGAACAGGTTAAAGCTATCATTGGGGCAGAGAATGACCCAGATATCGGTATTGCGGTTTTAGTACCTGTAGGTTATGCGGCTGAACCCCGTTTAAATCCTGGTCGTTTACCATTGTCGGTTAATGTTTCTGTGGATAGACTCGATAATCCTTATCAAGGTTAATTAGGGATTAGGGGATTAGGGGTATGAATGCAGATATCAGGGAAGTGAAATATATTTTTGTTTCGCGCAGAGGCGCTAAGGAGCAAAGACGCAAAGACGCAAAGAAAAAATGTTGCACAGAATCATGAAATTCATTAATTCATCCGTCTTGATCTGCGTTTATCTGCGTTTATCTGCGTTCAATTATTCTTAAAATATTATTCTATCCAGCTTCATTTTCATCCTACCTACTATAAAAACTATATATTTCGGTCTTTTAAATTACAAAGTGATAATTTGTAATTGTACATCAATAAACATAAAAATAGTTGGTTTTGATTTAAAAATATTGTAATAGAGCCAAGATCAAAATCTGCTTTTGGCTCTGTAGATTAATTCTAGAAGTTCTGCTTTTAGTTTTTTCTGACAATTCATAAAAATTTACATCTAGTAAATTTAACCTCTCACAGTGATTTAGTTTAGCTACATTCATAATTACTGTTGTCACTATGAGGAAATAATTTGCCGGCTATACATTGCAGCAAACTCACACTAGGTTTATCAAATAATTTATTGATATTAGTGAGTGGGTATCTAGCAATTATTTAAGTTTGGTTAGGGAGTAGTCAGTCTAGGAGATAGTAATGCTGGATTTTTTCACTTCATTGAATGAGCATAATTTACCATATCCAGATCCCTTACATCCTATCGTGGTTCATTTTGTAATTGCGATGGTGCTATTTTCTGTTTTTTGTGATTTTGCTGGTTATGTAACTGGTAAAACTACTTTGTTTGAGGTGAGTTGGTGGAATATGTGTATTGCCACGGTAGCTATTTTTGTGGCAATTATTTTTGGTCAATTTGAGGCTGGTTTAGCAAAACCCTACGAACTCGCTAAATCAGTTTTAAATATTCATACTCTCATCGGTTGGTCACTTTCAGGTATTATTGCCGCTATTACTGCTTGGCGTTATGTTTTGCGGAGTCGTGATCCGAAAAAACTCCCTTTTCATTATATAGCTGTGGCAGTTTTATTAACAGCCTTGGTTGGTTTTCAAGTATATCTTGGTGATGAACTGGTATGGGTGTATGGCTTACATACCGTACCTGTTGTGGAAGCGGTAAAGGATGGAATCTTGCCATGAATTCAGAATTATTAGACCAAATTAGTCACCAAATGGGTGCAAATGGTTTACCTTATGCCATTCCTATTCATCCTAATTTAGTACATCTAACATTAGGTTTATTCATCATTGCCATTATCTTTGATCTTTTAGGTGTATTTTTCCCTGTGGAAAAATGGCTGTTCAATTTTTTGGGAATTAAAGTTGAACGTTCTCAATTATTTGATGTCGGTTGGTACAACATTTTTGCTGCATCTGTGATTACATTTTTCACAGTTGGTGCAGGTTTTTATGAAATGTTATTAGCAGCCCCACCAGCAGATATCAAAAGTCCCTGGGGAATGCTGGCAATGCCCACAATGATGTGGCACGGTGTGGGCGGTGTATTGCTATTAGCGATGATTGTTGGTATGACCTTTTGGCGAGGTTGGCAACGTTACGTTATCGGACAATATGAAGATAGAGAAGTGCAAATTTCTTATCTGGTTGTCGGTGTAATTATTATGTTGCTGATGTATTTTCATGGAACATTAGGAGCGCACCTGGCAGCAGATTTTGGTGTTCACAATACAGCCGATAAATTACTGCGAGCAGGACAAGACATTAATCAGATATTTGGTAATAAGTGATTGGTGATTGGTAATCGGTAAAAATTCTTGTCTAACAACTGACTACTGACCACTGACTACTGACAACTAACCACTGACCATTATGAAAATTCGGCAATTTCTCAACTTTTTGACCATAGTTACTGGGGCAGTTGCGGTAACTCTTACTAGTCTCTGGATTGGTAAACAGGCTTATTCTTGGCTTCCTCCCCAAGGGGCTGCTGAATCTCATCTGATTGATGATTTATTTAGCTTTTTGGTAACATTAGGATCTTTAATTTTCCTGGGAGTAACGGCTACTCTCTTCTATTCCATTTGTTTCCATCGGGCGAAAGCTACAGATTTAGGTGATGGTCCCCACATTGAAGGTAACGTCACTTTAGAAGTAATTTGGACAGCAATCCCAATTATGTTGGTGTTGTGGATTGCGGGTTATAGTTACCAAGTTTACGAAGAAATGGGTATTCAGGGCCCATCTCACCAGATCCACCTACATAACCCCATGAAGATGGAAACCGCCTATGCTGTGGCAGATCAAGCTTCAGAAGCCGCAGCAGGTGAGGATGTAGAACACATTGATGTATCCGCTAAACAGTGGGCTTGGGTGTTTCATTACCCCCAAAGCAATGTTACCAGTACAGAATTGCATTTACCAAGCGATCGCCGTGTGCGTCTAAATCTGCATTCGGAAGACGTACTTCACGGCTTTTTTATCCCCGCTTTCCGCCTCAAACAAGACATCATTCCTGGTAACGACCTCGACTTTGAATTTACTCCCATTCGCCCCGGTACGTATGATTTAACCGACTCTCAGTATAGCGGTACATACTTTGCCACTATGCGAGCCAAGGTCATTGTCGAATCACCTAGCAACTATCAGCAGTGGTTAAGCAAAGCTGCGAGTCAAAAACCCAGCCCAGCCCCTAACCAAGCGGCTTCCGAATATGCCCTCAAAGTAGAAAACGGCATTGATAGCGGTTGGAAAACCGTTGAACCCGCAGCCCCTCCATTAGTCAATTTCCCTGGTTAAATCCGTTATTTTTCTTTCTTACTGACAACTAACAACTGACCACTGACAACTAACAAATGACTAACACCCCCATTCATATCGCTGGTGAATCACATCACCACGAACCGCCCCAAACCTGGAGAACATACTTCAGCTTTAGTACCGACCATAAAGTTATCGGTATTCAATACCTCGTTACTTCCTTTATCTTTTTCCTTGTTGGTGGCATCTTCGCCATGATTTTGCGGGGAGAACTCATTACCCCCGAAGCTGATTTAATTGACCGCACAGTCTACAACGGAATGTTCACCATGCACGGAACAGTGATGCTGTTTCTGTGGACATTTCCCTCCCTTGTTGGTATGGCTAACTACCTCGTTCCCCTGATGATTGGGGCGCGAGATATGGCATTCCCCCGCTTGAACGCTGTCGCTTTTTGGATGGTTCCCGTGGTGGGAATTCTCCTCATGTCCAGCTTCTTCGTTCCCGGTGGCCCTGCTCAATCTGGCTGGTGGGCATATCCCCCCGTTAGTACCCAAAACCCCACGGGAAACTTGATTAATGGTCAAGTTCTGTGGTTATTAGCGGTGGCGATTTCCGGTGTCTCTTCCATTATGGGTGCGGTGAATTTTGTCACCACCATTGTGAAAATGCGAGCGCCAGGAATGGGTTATTTTAGAATGCCTCTCTTTGTTTGGGCAGTATTCAGCGCTCAAATTATCCAATTATTTGGACTGCCAGCTTTAACCGCCGGGGCGGTCATGTTGCTTCTTGATATTACAGTGGGAACTGCCTTTTTTGATCCTACTAAAGGCGGAAATCCGGTGATGTTCCAGCATTATTTCTGGTTCTATTCTCACCCTGCGGTATATGTCATCATTTTGCCTATCTTCGGGATTTTCTCGGAAATCTTTCCCGTTTATTCCCGCAAACCTTTATTTGGTTACAAAGTCGTTGCTGTTTCTTCAATGTTAATTGCTGTAGTTAGCGGCATTGTTTGGGTACACCATATGTATGTGAGTGGTACTCCTGGTTGGCTACGGTTATTTTTCATGGTGACAACCATGTTTGTATCTATTCCCACAGGGATTAAGGTATTTGCTTGGGTGGCAACTATTTGGGGTGGCAAAATTCGCTTAACTACACCAATGTTATTTGCTTTGGGTGGTTTGGTAATGTTTGTATTTGCTGGGATTACAGGAATTATGCTTTCTTCTGTTCCAGTGGATGTTCATGTTAACAATACCTATTTTGTAGTTGGTCATTTCCATTATGTTCTCTATGGAACTGTGACGATGGGAATGTATGCCGCTATCTATCATTGGTTTCCCAAAATGACGGGGAGAATGTTCCACGAAGGTTGGGGACAAGTCCATTTTTGGTTAGCATTTATCGGCACAAATTTGAATTTCTTACCCATGCACCCATTAGGTTTGCAAGGGATGTTACGTCGTGCTGCTTCCTATGCACCTGAATTAGTTGGTTGGAATATTGTTGCTAGTTTGGGTTCTTTCCTATTAGGAATGTCTACTCTTCCTTTCATTTTCAATATGTTGATTTCTTGGATGGACGGAGAAAAAGCTTCTGCTAATCCTTGGAGAGCAATTGGTTTGGAATGGACTATTTCTTCTCCTCCTCCTGTTGAGAATTTTGAAGAAATTCCGATTGTTACTTGCGAACCTTATGGTTATGGCAAATCTGAATTAATGGCATCTTCTGAACATGAGTAATTTGTCAATTTCTAGATCCCCGACTTCTGGCATTAATTCATAATTTATTAACAAGATCAAAAAAGAAGTCGGGGATCTTCTTTCTCACTAATTTATTCAATTGGAAATTATGATGGATAGTTCTATTTCTTCAGAAGAGTTACAGCCTCACCACAGTCATGAACACGAACATGATGAAGAAGGCAATAAAATGTTTGGTTTTATTGTGTTTCTGTTATCAGAAAGTGTCATTTTCTTGAGTTTCTTTGCTGGCTATATTATCTACAAAACTTCTGCTGTTAATTGGTTGCCGGCTGGTGTTTCTGGTTTGGAAATAAAAGAACCTAGCATTAATACTGTCGTTTTAGTTGCTAGTAGTTTTGTGATTTATTTTGCAGAGAAAGCCCTAGAAAGACATGATTTAAAGACTTATCGTCTGTTGTTGTTTTTAACAATGGCTATGGGTGGTTATTTCCTCTATGGACAAGCGGTGGAATGGAGTCAACTGGAATTTGGCTTTACTTCTGGTACTTTTGGAGGAATGTTTTATCTATTAACTGGTTTTCATGGTTTGCACGTTTTCACGGGTATTCTGTTACAGTTAATTGTGTTGTTGCGTTCTTTCATTCCTGGTAATTTTGATAATGGACATTTCGGGATAAATGCCACTTCTTTGTTTTGGCACTTTGTTGATGTTATCTGGATTGTTTTGTTTTTGCTTATCTACGTTTGGCAGTAGGGAAAGAATAGGATTGATTATTGGTTCGTAGTTGGTGCTAAAGTGCTGACTACGAACCAATAATATATACTCAAACTCATTTGTTTAAATATAAAATTTTTGTTATAAGTATTTTTCACCCCATTCTTGAGTCGTTTGCTTGTATTGCTCACTTACTTGATCAATATACTTTGCTGCAATCTGCCGCATATTGCTTTTGTTAGGATCTTCTTTAGCTTTACTAAATTCTTCAAAAACCCCATTACATTGTATGAATATTTTTATAGCTTCTATTAACTTATTATCATCTAAAGTACATAGTTCATAATGTAAATGGGCTACTGTAGGTATAGGAAAATTATCATCTTTTACTTGTTTTACTTCAATTCCTGTGTTAGTAAAGCAGCATTCATTAAAGCCAAGCAATCTCACATTCTCTATACTTTTTTTTCTGAGCAAACTCATACCTAAAGAAATTTTCTCTAGGTCTTCAGGAGATGAAGGTAGCCATAAGGATGGAAAACCATTCCCACCCTTAATATCTTTTAAATATTTCTCAGTATGTTCTGGAGATAGAATCCCCTTCTGCCCTTTACCTATTGCCCATGTAGCAAGGTTATCAACACGCCTGTAGTAACGTAACTCACTCACACCTTATAGCGACTCCAAGTATTCACGTACAGATGTATTTTCTTCATTTTTAAGCAAATTCTTGGCTTCTGCAAGTATTTCTTCGGCAATTTCTACTTCACCTAATCCAAAACTTATTGCTTCTAGTCCAGAATATCTTACTTCTGCTTTATGATGTTGAAGAAGTATTCTGATAATATCAGCCGCATCTTTAGCATAAGCTTCTATTTCTAAAAGAGGTTCAGTGAGTCTTGCTATAGCCATTAATCGGAAAATGTCTAGTTTATTAAGCAATTGCTTGAGCATCTTGACATCTTCCGTGGAAAGTGGATATCTGCCTTCCATCAGTTGATCTCTAATCTCTTCTACTCTATCCTCAAATTCAGAAATATTTGAACTGGAGCATAAATAGATAAATGTATTATACTTCCATGCAAAAACTTCTAAACTGCGTTTTTTAGCCTCTAAAAAAGCTTTATCCTTATAATGTTCTGGACGACTTCTACCGCTAGATTTAGTGCCTCTAAATTGTCCGGTGTTTGGATTGATTACTGTTCTCATTTGAAAAGCTCCTCTGCTGTTTCAGTGATACTTTTAAAAAATATCTCGTCTCTCAACCTTCGCAAATTTTCTTCAAAAATCATTTTAATTGTTTGATCATCATTAGCTTCTAGATTAACTTCTTGAAAAACATCAATATCAAATATTAAAGGATATGCTTTTTCTCCTTTCTCATTGTCTGTAACCTCACCAATTGTTTGATTGACAATTGCTCGTGATGGTTCGTATTCTGGATGACATACTCTTACTTGCATAAAATACCCTTCCATTGTTACCTTTAAATCATCTGGTATTCCCGGTAGTATTTTGATGTAATTATTTAATTCTATATCTCCTTCAGCAGGTATCATGATTTGGTTTATATAGCGTAAACCTAGACGAGTTACTTGTGTAGGAAATGTAATTTCAGCATATTTCTGCCAAAGCTGATATGCTTCTTTATAAAATTTTTCCCATCCTTCATAAGGTTTTAATTTGCTGAATGTAAACCCGTTTAATTTGGCTTGAATAATTCTTTTTTTATCCTCAGATAGAAAAATATATCCTTCTGGTTTATTAGATATTGACAATGACTGAGGATTTATTATTTCATCAGGATTTTCTAAATTAAATTCAATACCTCCTTGAAATGCCATTCTTTGTTGACGATTAGGAAAAGATTCCTTAATTTCTTCATGAATATCTAACAGTCTTGTCTGCTCAAAATCGTCATCTACATTGACCGTAATATCAAGGATTGCTTCAGTAATAGGTGAATTAGGAAATCTCATTTTTCATTTCTTCAACAAACCAATGAATATTGATAAAATCTGTCCTTATTTAGAGTATACAAAAACTGTGATAATTTTTTTGTATAACTAAATATTTCTTATTATATCACAATAGATTCAGTTGGAAATAGAAAATTGATCATCTTATTTTTATATTAACCAATCCTAGCGATATAGTATACAAGTTCAACACAATTTATTATAAATTGTAAAAGCACATTATAATACCTAAGCTTTGTATACAAAAGGTAAAATTTATCATATATAAGTTGAGCAAAACTTAAAAAAGCCAAAATTGTAATATTGCTTATTTTAGAACATATATACTATACTAAAGCAACTGTTTAATAAAACTTACTTTATCTGCTTAATATCACGAGGTGGTATTTCATCTGCTGTTAAAGTCACAATTTTACCATCTCGCAAAATACTAATTGATTCTCCTAACCTACGATGTCTTTCTATAGCATTTGCAATAGCAAATTTCACACCAGCATCAATTTTTTGATAAAGTTCTGTATGATTAATTCGAGCTTCTTTATTTTGCTGTGATTTGATTTCAGATTCCGTATTCATAAATTATCACTTCCTGATTTTCATCTAACTTAGCATTTTTAGCTATAATATATCATCTTAATAAATTATACTTGCCAAATGATCAATAATCAACCTATTTGCATTTCCCTATTCACAGGTGCTTATGGCTTAGATTTAGGACTAGAACAAGCCGGATTTCATACTGTTAGTGTAGTTGAAAAAGATAAAGATGCAGTCAAAACAATTGCTCTTAATAGACCTTATCTCCAAGAAAGTGCTATTCCCAGAGAATTAGAAAAAGTTACTTCCCAACAATTACTAGAAGAAGGAGGAAGAGTTTTAAATTTAGGTCGGGCTTTACTTCCGGGAGAAATAGATTTAGTCACGGGTGGTCCCCCTTGTCAGCCATTTAGTACCGCAGGAAAACGGGGTTCAGTTATGGACCCGCGCGGGAGTTTATTTATGGATTTTATTCGCATTGTCAAAGAAGTCCAACCTCGATTTTTCTTAATGGAAAATGTCAGAGGTTTACTTTCTGCTTCTTTGCGTCATCGTCCTATTAATCAAAGAGGAAAAGATTACCCAGCTTTAGAACTTGATGAGATGAATGGTGCGGCTTTAAAAGTCGTTTTAGCAGAAATGAAGGAATTAGGCTACAACGTAGTTTATAACCTATTAGAAGCCGCAGATTATGGTGTTCCCCAAAATAGATCCCGTGTGGTTTTTATTGGTTCTAGAGATGGTGAAACTGCTACATTTCCTCTCGCTAAATATAGTAAAGATGGTAAATTTTTACCAAAGTGGAGAACTTTAAAAGATGCCTTAATAGATTTTGTGGATGTTCAACCAGAATTTATTAGTTATTCAGAAAATAGGCTGAAGTTTTTAAGATTATTAGACGCAGGACAAAATTGGAAAAATTTACCAGAAGAATTACAAAGAGAAGCAATGGGAGGTGCTTATAATTCCGGTGGAGGAAAAGTTGGTTTTTACAGAAGACTATCTTGGGATAAACCTTCACCAACTATCACAACCAGTCCCCAACAAAAAGCTACAGATATGTGTCACCCTGTGGAACTTCGTCCTTTAACTGTGGGCGAGTCTGCCAAAATTCAAACTTTTCCTGATGATTGGATTTTTCATGGTTCGATAAGTTCTAAATACAAACAAATTGGTAATGCAGTTCCGGTATTACTCGCTAAAGAACTGGGTGAATATCTGATTAATTTAATGCAGGGAAATCAACCAAAAGGAAAAGAAGTTACTGAACAACTTTCTCTATTTTCTTTATAGAATTTACTTTGCAGCTAACTCAGCAAATTCATTATCAATTCTCTGTAGCATCTTTCTGATATGGTTCTCAATTAGCTCATATTCAAGATGAATCATATCCCAAAATTCTTTACCAGCTATGCGAGGAATTTTAGAGTCGTTAAATGTCCATGAACCTAAATTAAAAGCAGATATAAATAAGGGATTTTCATGAATCCCTAATTCTTTTTTCGCTCTATTTGTTTGTGAACCAGTTAAAGTACCCTTTAAAGTTTTTAACTGTGCAAACTTAATTTTTGAGTCTGTTTGTAGAACAATATCTATTCCCTTAATTTTGATTCCAAATTCAAATTCAGGTACAATTACATAAGGGCTAATATCAGCTATTTCTTCCCAAAGTTGCCCCATTTTTGTACTAAGGCTTCTTGTAACTGAGTTGCTAGTAACTAATAACTTTGCTCCACATAGTTCAAAAAGATTACGTGGATTAGGATGATGCTCAAGTATTGAACTTTTATTTTTAAAATCTGTTCTTAACCAGTCAATAAACTCATCTGCAAACTGCTCAGTTTTACTGCTAATTAAATTAGATTGAGTCTCTAACTCTAGAACAGAGTAATTTTGATTATCTTTTTGAATTTGATATTCAAAATATGTTGATCCTATTGAGGAAATAATTTTCCCATATTGATATGCTATATGTAAATCTTCATCTATTATATTAGTACAATCTATCAATGAAGCATGATATAAAATTAATTCTTTTCGTTCTTTTATAGAAAGTGATATGAGAGTTTCAGCAGCTAACTTGATAGACATAAAATATTTGCATTAACCTATTTAAACAAAATTTAGCAAATAGATATCTTTATACACTTGATATTTTCAATCAATATTCGTATACCTAAGTGAAAAACTAAATACATTCTGGTTACTGTATCATATCAGAGAAGCATAGATATTAAATTAAAATGAAATCTGGTATTAATCCTAAACAACGGGAATTTTTTTAACCTATCACTATCATAGGAAACACAACCAAACTTAACTTCATATATAGATGTCTATAAAATCAATCATTTGGCTAAATCTGTACTGAAAATTATCCCAAAATGAAATATCTAACTCATCACAGCGATCGCACACCTCGTACAATAAAAGATAGATTGTTGCGAATTGTATAGTTAGGGATTATAGCTGTTATGGCTGCCGCCGTTTTCATTGAAAATCTAAAAAAAAGCTACGGTAATGTAGTCGCAGTCCAGGATGTTTCCTTTCAAGTCCAACCTGGAGAAATATTTGGTTTACTTGGCCCCAACGGGGCAGGAAAAACAACCACCCTGCGGGCTTTGTGTACCCTGACAACCCCTGATGCTGGAAAAATTGAAGTTTCCGGCATTTCGGTCTTAGATCACCCCAAATTAGCCAGGCAAAAGTTGGGTTATGTCGCCCAGGAAGTAGCTTTGGATAAAGTCCTCACTGGCCGGGAGTTACTCCAATTACAAGCCGCGCTTTATCATCTTCCCGGTGCGCTGATTAAACAGCGAATTAACACTATTTTGGATTTGCTGGGTTTACAAGAATACGCAGATAAAAAAACCGGCACTTATTCCGGTGGTTTACGCAAGCGGTTAGATTTAGCGGCTGGTTTACTCCATGCCCCAGATGTGCTGGTATTAGATGAACCAACCGTAGGATTAGATATTGAAAGCCGGGTTGTGGTGTGGGATTTCTTGCGTCAATTGCGGGCTGCGGGAACTACCGTTGTCATTACCAGCCATTATTTAGAAGAAGTTGACGCTTTAGCCGATAGAGTGGCAATTATAGATAGAGGTTTGGTTATTGCTAATGGTACACCATCGCAGTTAAAAGATCAGGTGGGAGGCGATCGCATCACCTTAAGAATCCGCGAATTTTCCCCCAGTGAAGAAGCCGAAACTGCGAAAAACCTCTTAGCAGCCTTACCTTTTGTCCAAGAAATCATCATCAATAGCGCCCAAGGTAACTCCCTAAATTTAGTAGTCACCCCCCAAAATGACGTTTTAATAACTATTCAACAGGCGTTAAATAATGCCAGTTTACCAATTTTTGGCATCGCCCAATCTCGTCCTAGTTTAGATGATGTTTACCTAGCTGCCACCGGAAAAACCTTAATGGATGCCGAATTAGCCGCTGTAGCCAATCGTGATCCTAAAGCTGAAAAGAAGCAGAATATGAGATAGAGATAAGTTTCCTGGATAAATAGAGGTTATCGGCATCCGGTTTGTCATAGTCTTGATTTTGAGAAAGTTTATGTAAAATTAACTCTTCCTTATTCAAGGCTTAACTTTTTTGCTGTTGACTGAGATTAAATTCACTTTTTGCTGCAACATTGAACTTCCCCCAATTACCTTGAAGTGAAAAGGCTTGGGGGATTATTTGTTAAAATATCCTAAACTTAGGAATAAATCCTTTGACCAGCAAAAATCCCCAACAATCAAGTAATATTAGTTACTCTCGCGTTATCCATCTCAGCCATCGGATTGATACAAATATACCTACATGGACAGGTGATCCACCCGTAGAATTTACCAGTGTTGCCGAAATCCAAGATGATGGTTATTACTTACGACGCTTTGCTTTGGGAGAACATAGCGCCACTCATATTAATGCCCCCAATAGTTTTTATAGTAGCGGTACAAGTATTGACCAGTATCCAGCATCATCATTAATATTACCTGCTATAGTTATTAATATTTGCGACCAAGCGGCAGTGAATGCTGATTATGTCTTAACTATTAGCGATGTCCAAACTTGGGAAACTGAATTTGGGGAAATTCCCCTAGGTAGTTTAGTGATACTATATACTGGTTGGCAAGAAAAATGGTTAAATCAAAAGACGTTTTTTAACCAAGATAAACATGGAAAAATGCACTTTCCCGGTTTTAGCTATGATGCAACTGAGTTTTTAATTACACATAGACAAATTGCTGGAGTGGGCATTGATACTCATGGTGTAGATTCTGGGCAGAATACCAATTTTACTATTAATCGTTTGCTGTTGGAGCGATCGCTAATTGTGATCGAAAATCTCACGAATTTAGATCAGTTACCACCCCAAGGTACTACCTTAATCATTGGGATTCTCAGGTTGAGAGGAGGTTCTGGTTCTCCCGCTGGGATAATGGCATTATTTTAAATTTCTATGCACTTCTTAACAAATAAAGGGGATCTAAAACTAGATCCCCTTTATTGTTTCTAACATAACGCAACTTATTACTAATTTTTAGCAATACTGCAAGTTAGATTTTGAACTGAATGAGAATTACTGAATGGGAAGTTGCTATTTTTTTAGTCAAGAGTAGAAATTTGATAAATCACACAACTACCCTTGCAACTAACTTTAGCTTGAAAACTGGAGGCTTGAGACTTTGAATTTTAGACTCTTGCCAGCAGTTTTAGATTTCACCATTAACCTGCATTTGATGGACTTGGTCTGCCAATTCTTGGCAACTTTGATCATCTAACTTGTCAATTGCCAACATTCCCATGAGAATAACTTCTTTCAAAGTTAAGCGAGTTGAATGTGCCTGTTTTTGCACAATCTCCTTAATGATGGGAGATACACCGATTGCTGTACTAGCTCTAGCCACGTTATAAAAGGAAACATTAAAGACTTCGGATAAATCTTAGCACTTTTTACGAAGTTATTCTACATCCCCGGAACTGATCTACTTTAGTTTCGATAAATCTTCATATGTCTAATCCAGACTATAAATAGCAAACAGACCTAATAATTCTGCAAATCTAACTTTTAGACTACGGACATAACTCTTCTGTAGCAAGCATTTCCACGATTTACTTATTTTGCTGCACATAGCTATGTTTTTGAAATTACACCATGAAATTACATATTTCTTGCCTGTATTAATTACAAAGATATTTAACTCAGTAAGCGCAAATAAACGTATATGTCTAGAAAAATAATATGTCATGTAACCCTTGTAGATTAAGAATTTTAGCCTTTTGCTTCTATTTTCTTACAAATAAATATTGATACTGAAATAATTATTTATTAATTTTTCTTACAACTCACATCACAATCCATCTGTAATTGTCATCTATCAAAAGTATGAAACCCAAAAATTTAGTAGATATTAAAAGAATAGGTAGTTGAAAAATGATGGTGAAAGATAGACAGACAAAAAGCTATAAAGCTTATATAGTAAGTTTTTTGAAGCCTAAAAGCCCCAAAATTTAGTATCTATTAATCATAACTAGAGAGGATGGCTGATAGCTGAGGGAATCTGATACCGTTAGATTGATTAACAATGTTAAATATTGTGAACTACCAAAATAGATAGAAATCGAAATCTTCCTGAATTCACTTAGTTAAGGCTGTCATAAGAAAAAGTAGTGAATACGCACAAGGAATAAAACAACGATGAGTGAACCTTATCTGTTGGCGGCAAGTTTGTTAACAGGATTAGTCATACCAACATCAACAATTCCCCAGATACCCAATTTTCCGGACGATTTTCTATCCTTATCGGATTTAGCCCAGGGTTTCCAGTCTTACGACACCGAAAAAACCTCTCCTCGTCAAATTGCTGTACCTGAATTTAGTAGTCAAGCTGAAAAGTCCACAGCAGTAGGAAAAAGTTTCTCGAATATTGATAAATTATTCCCAGAATTTAGTGGCGGAACTTTGTCCCCAGAGGAACAATCATCAGCTATCGGGAAAAACCTCCCTAGTCTGGGGATTCTGCTATCAGAATTTAGACGGAATGGGTTATCAGCACCGACAAAATCATCATTCAACTTCAATTCCCAAACAACTAAAACTAAGTCACCGGTTTCTGGCAGCCAACTTTACCAGCAAAGACTAGCATCACTCAGAACGGGTCAAATCTATACACGTATCGATAATGATGAGAATGTAGAATCATCCTGGGAGTCAGAAAAAGCATCTAAACTCACTTATCAAGATTGGAAAAGCCTATTAGCTATGGAAGCTAAAGCTATTAATAAAGGTCAAGGTACAAATCGTTTGAGTATCTTGGTAGGTGATTCTTTAAGTTTGTGGTTTCCGAAAGACAAACTCCCTACGGGTAAATTATGGCTAAATCAAGGCATATCTGGAGATACTTCCGAGGGTGTTTCTAAAAGATTGTCAGCATTTTCGACAACCAGACCAGATGTAATTTATTTAATGATTGGCATTAATGATTTACGTAAGGGTGCTACTAACCAATCAATTTTGGTGAATTCCTCACGGATTATTCACAGCTTACGTCAGAGTCATCCCAGAAGTCAGATTATTGTCCAATCTATTTTACCTGTACGCTCTCAGAAAATTCCTAATAGCCGTATTCGTCACATTAACTCCCAACTTGCCGTCATTGCGAGAAAGCAAGGCGCGAATTATCTGAATATTCACAATTGGTTTACGGATATTGATGGTAACTTGCGACCTGAATTAACTACGGATGGATTGCATTTATCCCCAGCAGGATATCAAGTGTGGCAATTCGCACTAGAGCAAATAGAATATAGAGTTGCTCAAACTTACAATTGAGGTTGATTCTCCACCCCTGTAACCTTAACTGTCCTTTAGGCAAGGGATGAAAGCCAGCCAGAGGCTTTAGCCTCCACTGAAAGTTTTTTTGTTGACAAGATTATGCTTTGTGAACTAGCATAGCTTTGTGGTGTTTAGGTCGAAACCATACTATGGCTAACGCCACGCTACGCTATCGACAGGCTCAGTAACCATGATAATTTACGAGTTCAAAGTCAAAGGAAAGGATAGGCAGTATCGCGCAATAGATGAGGCTATTCGTGCATCTCAATTCATTCAAAATAAATGTTTAAGATATTGGATGGATAACAAAGGTGCGACGAAGTATGATCTCAATAAATATTGCGCGATTTTGGCATCTGAATTTTCTTTTGCGGATGAACTTAATTCAATGGCTAGACAATCTGCTGCGGAACGTTCTTGGAGTGCAATAGCTCGATTTTACGACAATTGCAAAAATAAAATTAAAGGCAAAAAGGGATTTCCAAAATTCAAAAAGAATTGCCGCTCAGTTGAATACAAAGTTAGCGGCTGGAAATTATCACCAAACCGAAAATCAATTACTTTCTCTGACAAGAAAGGCATAGGTACTCTGAAGTTAAAAGGTACTTATGATCTTAATTTCTATGATATTAAACAAATTAAGCGCGTTCGTCTAGTCCGTCGGGCTGATGGATATTATACTCAATTTGCAATTGATGTCAAAATTAGAATTGAATCTCAACCAACGAATCAAATAATTGGGTTAGATGTGGGCTTAAAGTATTTCATTGCTGACTCAAAAGGTAATGTAGAACCTGCTCCACAATTCTATAGAAAGTCAGATAAGCAGTTAAGTCGAGCTAATCGTAAAAAATCCAAGAAGTTCAACACAGACAAAAAGAAAGCTAAACAACCACAATCCAAGAACTATTTAAAAGCTAAAAATAGGTATGCCCGTAAACATTTAAGAGTAAGTAGGCAGCGAAAAGAATATTGCAAGAGATTAGCATATTCCGTGATCCAATCTAACGATTTGGTGGCTTATGAAGACTTAAATATTAAAGGCATGGTAAGAAACCGACATTTAGCGGTGGGAATTTCTGATGCTGGCTGGGCAACTTTTCGACAATGGCTAGAATATTTTGGATATAAATATGGGAAGGTAACGGTTGCCGTTCCTCCCCATAATACTTCTCAAAATTGTTCTAATTGTGGCCAAAAAGTGAAAAAATCCCTATCAACTAGAACCCATAATTGTCATCATTGTGGGTTCGGAGAAGATAGAGATGTTAATGCCAGCATCAATATCCTAAAATTAGGATTAACTACGGTAGGGCATACCGGAAGCTACGCTACAGGAGATTTGCCCTCTTGGGCGATTGGTGCAAACCTGTCGTCTAACGGCGAGTCTGTGAATGTAGAATCCCCGCGTCTTTAGACCGGGGAGTGTCAAGAGCTAAAGTTATTTCACAGGTCAGGGTGTGAGAGCTATCACTAAATATCAAATGGTAGATCGAATAAATGATATCGCTTGGCAAGCTCACCAGGGCAGCGTTGCCGCGATTATTCAAGTATTAAATGAAAAGCTAGTTATGTCTGGTGTCAGAACTAGAGCCGTTTTTGCGGGTGGTGTGTTACAACTTTTGTGTGAAGCGGCTACGGTAGAGCAATTGGAGCAAACTACCTTAGTACCAAAAACCCAAGAAATCTTGGAGTCACTTGCACCGCGTCATATTCGCCGGGTTAATATTAATAGTCGAATTGTTCGAGAAGAACAACTACTATGGTTGGATGAAATTCACCGTGATCCTGAAAATCAATTGCTATGGTCACAGGAAATTATCCTATCCCAACCAAATTTGTTTAAGCGGTTAATTTCCAATTTCACTGAAGCTGCTACTAAATCAAGAAGACCTATTTTAGCGCAACCCCAATCTTTACTCAAGAATCCAGATCAAGGCAAAATTTCCGTCAAAACTTTAGTCATGACGGTTTCTGGTTTATCTTCAGTAATTTTACTAGCTTGGCTACTTGATGTTAGGTTTGGTAATACATTGAAAAATCTTTTACCATTGACAGGTTTTCCATCTTCGCAAACAGCTAACCAGGGACAACCAGAATTGTCAAATCGTCCTAGTAGCCAAAGTTTTTCCGCTCCATCTGATGATCCATTTGCCGCATCTGTGCGACTGGCTAACCAAGCTACTGCGGCGGGTAAAACAGCTATGACTTCAACTCAGTGGTTAGAATTAGCTGCTACTTGGCAACGGGCTTCTGATTTAATGGGTCAGGTTGCCCCCAGCCATAGCCGCTATCAAGAAGCACAGATTAGAACTAAGTTGTATAAGAAGTTTAGTGAGGTAGCTGAAAAAGAAGCCCAGAAGAATGAATCGTAAGTTAAATTTTTAACTTCAACTACGCACTCATTTCTAACATCCGTTGCATTGGTCGTAGTGCTGCTGTGCGGAGTTCTTCTGCTAAGGTAATTTCTGGGGTGCGATAATTCATGGCTAAATACAGTTTTTCTAAGGTGTTTAGCCGCATAAATGGACATTCGTTACAGTTACAATCACTTTGCGGTGGTGCGGGAATAAAGTGTTTGTCAGGTGCTAGTTTTTGCATCTGGTGAATGATTCCCGGCTCTGTAGCTACGATGAATTCTTGACTAGGGCTGGTTTGACAA
Organism: Anabaena sp. UHCC 0187; assembly: GCF_009712035.1. Lineage (GTDB taxonomy): Bacteria > Cyanobacteriota > Cyanobacteriia > Cyanobacteriales > Nostocaceae > Dolichospermum. The sequence continues at coordinate 31,606 of NZ_VILB01000001.1, forward strand.
TAATTGAGTAAGGCGGCTGTAGAGCCAATAAAGCTGGCGTGACGCAAGACGCTGGTTTCACATTCGGGGTGAGCGATCGCTTCCGCTTGGGGATGTGTAATTTTTAACTGGACTATTTTCTTTTCGGAAAAAGTTTCATGGACAATACAGCTACCTTGCCATAACAGCATTTCCCGTCCGGTTTGTTCCATCACATACCGTCCCAAGTTCCGATCTGGGGCGAAAATAATCGGCTGTTCCTGGGGTATTTGCTGGACAATTTTCACAGCGTTGGAACTGGTACAAATAATATCGCTCATGGCCTTGATTTCAGCAGAGCAGTTAATATAGGAAATGACTAAATGATCTGGGTGTGCATCTTTGAACTCTGCAAATTCTTTGGGCGGACAACTATCTGCTAAAGAACAACCTGCATTGATATCTGGTAACAATACCAATTTATCAGGGTTAAGGATTTTGGCGGTTTCGGCCATGAAGTGAACACCGGCAAAGACAATGACATCGGCTTTGGTATTGGCTGCGGCTCTGGCTAATTGTAAGGAATCACCAATAAAGTCGGCAATATCTTGAATATCGGGATCTTGATAGTAGTGGGCTAATATTACCGCGTTGAGTTCTGTTTTCAGATCCTCAATAGCAGCAAATAAATCTAATGGTAGATTACCTGATTTTGACGGATTAAGTGTAGTTGTAAACACAATTAAAAACTGCTTTTAATTACAAATTATTACGTTGTGAATTTAATTATAGTAGTTTTTACCAAAAATAGTGGGGAATTGATTTTAGCAATTTATGCCCAAATCCGGTGGAGTTTCATATCCTGGAGATATACGGCTTTTTAAAGTGGCATGACCAGTCAGAAAACTCAATCAATAACCTTGAAAATTGCTGTAATTGGCGATGTTCACGACCAATGGGAAGTGGAGGACGGCATAGCACTCAAGCATCTGGGTGTGGACTTAGTGCTGTTTGTCGGAGATTTCGGGAATGAATCGGTGGAAGTGGTAAAAGCGATCGCTTCCTTAGATATTCCTAAAGCAGCGGTAATGGGCAATCACGATGCCTGGTACTCGGCGACTGAATGGGGACGCAAAAAATGTCCTTATGACCGCACCAAGGAAGACTGGGTACAGGAACAACTCGATTTATTGGGATCTGCTCAAGTCGGTTATGGTAAGTTGGATTTTCCCCAGTGGAATTTAACTGTGGTGGGTGGTCGTCCTTTTACCTGGGGAGGACCCGAATGGCGATTTGCCCAAATGTGTCAAGAACGTTATGGTGTCTCTAGTTTGGAGGAGTCCGCAGATAAAATCGTCAAGGTGGTAAAAAGTGTTACTTATGAGAATATTATTTTTCTAGGACACAATGGACCAAGTGGTTTGGGCGATCGCGCTGAGGACCCTTGTGGCAAAGATTGGCATCCTATCGGTGGTGATTTTGGTGATCCTGATTTCGCAGAAGCAATTTCTCAAAGTCTCAACATGAAGAAAACTGTTTCTCTAGTGGCTTTTGGTCATATGCACCGGACTCTACGCCATACTAAGAAAATCCAAAGGAAGGCTGTGTTTAGAAGTCCAGAGGGGACTATTTACTTAAACGCGGCTACTGTCCCCCGAATTATTCACCAAGACGGGTTGAAGTTACGGAATTTTTCTCTGGTTGATTTGGAGGATGGTCTGGTAACAAAAGCTTCTCTGGTTTGGGTGGGTCAGGACTACCAGGTGGCTACTGAGGAAGTTTTTTATAATTCTTCGGTTTCAGTAGTGCCAATTCTGTAATTATATGTTATGATGTTATTTGTCAGTTTTTGTATTCTACAATTCTGGCAAATAATCTGGAGAGGTGGCAGAGTGGTCGATTGCGCCTGACTTGAAATCAGGTGAAGTGAAAGCTTCCGGGAGTTCGAATCTCCCCCTCTCCGTTTTTTTAGTTTCTATCTCACGCAAAGGCGCAAAGTCGCCAAGAAGAGAGTAAGAGTTTGATCTGTAAATATTAAATCTGCTGTAAGGTAAGTGTCAGATTTGCTATTGCTATTATTCTAGATATAACCTTTCAAATATGTAATTCAGTAATAGGTATGATTTGCTGAGTTTACTAATAATGCTAGGGTGTAGATAAATGTAAATATTTAGTCCTAATTAAAATTGAATTTGTCATGAAAATAGAAATTGCTAACTTAGGTGTTATTGAAAAGGCAGAAATTGATTTAAAGCCTTTGACTGTGTTTATTGGTGGTAATGGTACTGGTAAAACTTGGACAGCTTATACTTTAGCATCTATTTTAGGTGAGTATGGATGTGAAAGATATTGGCAAGCTTATCTTGATAAAAAGACTCAACAGAGATATCCAATTATAGATCATGCAATTGAAGAATTTTTGCAAGAGGGAAATGTTCGGATTGATTTAATAGATTTTGCTGAAGAGTTTATTGAAACATATATTAATGATGTTTCTGCTTTAGCATATACCTGGATGAATAGATTTCTAGCCACAGATCGTGTTGATTTTAAAAAGATGAAAGTGAGTTTTGATTTAGCAGAAGCTAAACCAGCAATATTGAATAATCTTAAAAAAGATTTTGTAGATCAACAGTTATCTTTTGGCACTCAAAGTAAAGATACTTTGCATATTCTCAAAGAATTAGGTGACAGTAAGATTTATTTATATATACTTTCATTTTCCGAAGAAAATATTTTGAAAAAGTTACCTAGAAGAGCATTTGAGCAGATTTTGCTTAAATTAATTTTTAGAACAATTCACAGGTTTTTTCATTTAGAAACTTATATATTTCCTACAGAAAGAACAGGAGTTTTACCATTCTTTTCTTCATCTACAAAAATTGAAAATTACGTAGATATTGAAAATTTTGATGATATTGATGAGAATGTAAAAAATCTTTTATCTATGAAATTAAGCATACCAGTACAAGATTTAAAATTGACACTAGAAAGCATATATATAAAAACATCATCGGAAAGAGAAAAAGAAATACAACTTTACCCAGAAGTTTTAGAATATCTTAAATTAGCAGAAATTTTAGAAAATGATATTTTAGGGGGTAAAGTTAATGTTGAAAATTCTAGCTTCGATCAAGAAATTCTCTATCAACCATCAGAAAATGTTAAATTAGAAATGACAGTTTCTTCTTCAATGGTAAAAGAATTAGCTCCGTTAGTTTTGTGTTTACGTTATTTCGCTGTACCCAATGAATTACTAATTATTGATGAACCAGAAGTGAATTTACATCCAGCAGCGCAAGTACAAATTATCGAATTTTTAGCAATGTTAGTACAAGCAGGTTTAAAAGTTTTAATTACAACCCATAGCCCTTATATTATTGATCATCTTTCTAATTTAATGAAAGCTGCTAAATATGAAGATAAAGAAAGTCTCAAAGAACGATTTTATCTAGAGAGAACAGACGCTTTTATTCCTCAAGAAAAAGTTTCTGTTTATCTATTTGAAGATGGTACAGTTAAGGATATTTTACATGAAGACGGTAGGATAGATTGGGGAACATTTGGAAATGTCTCAGATGATATTTCCCATATTTTCCCATAATCACTCTTATAATCTTGAATTCAGGAGTGATTTTAAAATGCCTTTCAATACTTTGTAATTAATAGAGATTCAGATTTAGGTAATTTTTTGCGAGGTGCGAAGTATCAACCGAAAGGAAAACGAAAGAAGGGTAGATAATTTACTCCAAAGTATTTCTAGTTTTCGCTTGTCCTTTATTAAATCATGCTACTATTATTAATAATCTTCAGTATCACTTATACATGATAAGCAGTGATGACCTTTTTCTGATCAGGAGTATAAATAGATTCTACTCTTGGGTATTGTTCATGAACCCACCAAACTTTAATTCTGTTACCTTGCGCTGGAGCAGTTCCTGATATAGAATAACCAGCATCAATCATTAATTTTTCAAATTGATTTGCATCTAAAATTGTACATTTAAACTTTGGTAGTCCCTGTATTTGATGCTTATTGAGGGTCATAACTACCATTATAAGTTGTTAATATCTTATAACCTGGTAACACTAAAGCCATGCCTGTATTACTATGTATTGTACCTGGATATCTGTAAGGTTGATCATCAGGAACAGCACCACCAAACCGAATATGTATTCCTGGTAGCCATAAATAAAATCCAGGAATTAATAAATCCATGCTGTAAGCTATTTCTCTCATTGCTTGATGAGTGGAGTTATTGCTTGTCAGTGTAAAATTGGTGTTTGTAATGTTCAACACAAGTTTTCAATCTCCAATTAGGAATTGTGACAAGAGAAATTAGTTTCAATTAATATTCTATTTTATCGCCAAAATTGACAATTGACAATTATAAATTATCAATTATCAATTATCAATTAAATTACTTCTTGGCTATTCCCAATTTTCTAAACTACAACCTTTTCCAAAATCAACTTAGAACGCTTCATTTTTTCAGGAATAGCCACAGGATAATCACCAGTAAAACAAGCTGAACAGAAACTATTAGTATCTTCTCTGGTGGTTTCTAACATTCCTTCCCAACTTAAATAAGCGAGACTATCAACTTGTAATTGCTTGGCTATTTCCTCAACTGATTTTGTCGCTGCAATTAATTGATCTTGGGTATCGGTATCAATACCATAAAAACAAGGATGAGTTACAGGAGGAGAAGAAATTCTCATGTGGACTTCCGCTACACCCGCATCACGCAAGGCTTGTACAAGTTTACGGCTAGTAGTTCCCCGGACAATAGAATCATCAATAATTACCACTCGCTTACCGTACAAAACATCTTTGAGAGGGTTAAGTTTCATTTTAATCCCTGATTCCCGCATGGCTTGGGTAGGCTGAATAAAGGTGCGGCCGACGTAGCGATTTTTAATCAATCCCTCACCATACGCTATACCAGAAGCTTGGGAAAAACCAATGGCCGCAGGGATACCAGAATCAGGAACACCGAAAACCAAATCAGCTTCTATCGGTGATTCAGCCGCCATTTTCCGTCCTAACCGCATTCGATAACTGTATAATGTTTCGTTGTGCATGAGGCTATCAGGACGGGCAAAGTAGATCATTTCAAAGATACAAAGTTTGCGTTCTGATTGTTGATGCCACTGAAATGATTCTAAACCGTTTTCAGTAATCCAAACTAATTCTCCTGGGGAAACATCACGCAGATATTCAGCACCAATAATATCTAAACCGCAAGTTTCAGAAGCGAGAACGTAACGCACAGGATCACTATCTAATGTGCCAATGACTAAGGGACGAATCCCATTAGGATCACGAACTCCCATTACGCCTTCAGGTGTGCCAATAGTCAGGCTAAATGCGCCTTCGCACCGATGAAAGGCACTGATAGCCCCTGTTACCCAATCTGCACCAGCGTTGACTTCTTGAGCGATCGCATAAGCAATCATTTCTGAATCGGTGGTCGTGATTAAGTTAAACTTATCTTTAAGTAATTCTTCTCGCAGTTTTGTGGTATTGACTAAATTACCATTATGTGCTAAAGCTAATAAACCCAAACGAGTTTCCACCACAGCGGGTTGGGCGTTAACTTTGCGACTAGAACCGGTAGTGGAATAGCGAGTATGTCCAACTGCCAGATTTCCGGGTAACTCATCTAAAATGGCTTCATTGAAGACTTGAGACACCAAGCCCATATCTTTGTGCTGGTGAACGTGCATACCCTCAAAGGTAGCAATACCAGCCGATTCTTGACCCCGATGCTGGAGAGCATACAATCCAAAGTAGGTCAATTTAGCAACGTCTTGTTCTGGGGCGTAAATGCCAAACACACCACAAGCTTCTTCTGGCTTATCAGGGCGGTTTTCATGACTGTTAATTGAGCTATCGGGGGATTCATCCGAGGTAACGGAATTGATGGGAATCATACTGGTATTGCTCCTGGTGGGGATGTTCTTCAAAGGTCAAAAGTCAAAAGTCAAAAGCAAAAAAATTCTAGTTGTCATCTTGCTTTGGGGATAGTTGAAAACTTCTTAACAAATCTTTAACCATCCACTACAACATTACCGTGAATTGGTCAAGGATCAAGTATGAATTGTGAATTTTCATCTCGAATCCTTGATTTTTGAGATTAATCAGGTATTGGTGTAGATAGCGAGACGGTTAGAGATTGCCTGAGAATAGCGATCGCTCATATCTTGGATACTAACCTGGACTAATTTCTGATTGTCTCCGGTTAAAATCGTCAAATTACCAGAATTAGTCACTGTTCCCAGTAGTTGACAATTCTCCGGAATATGCTCCTCTAAATAGGATTCCCATTTTTCTTGATTTTCTTCACTCACAGAAACCAAAATTCTCGCCCCACCCTCACCAAACAGCACTTCATCAAAACGAGAATTATTATTTACACCAATTGGGAAATTAATTTCCGCGCCTAAATTTCCTGAAAGACAAGATTCCGCTATCGCTACAGCCACACCACCCTCAGCCGAATCATGGGCAGAATTTACCCAACCAGAGCGAATACCGTCACGACAAGCTTTTTGGACACGCCGTTCTAAATCAAAATCAATTCTAGGGGGCTTACCAGCGATCGTATGATGAATAGTTGCCAAATATTCAGAAGCGCCTAACTCAATTGTAGATTGAATTGACAAACCCAGAAGGTAAATTACATCCCCGACATTTTGCCAACCTTGTCCGCAAATTTTCGTTAAATCAGGAATTAACCCCACCATACCCACAACCGGAGTCGGGTAAATTGGTTGAGGATTACCTTCCGCGTCGAAAGTTTCATTGTAGAGAGAGACATTCCCCCCAGTTACCGGCGTTCCCAACTCCCGACAACCTTCACTCAAACCCCGACAAGCGGACGATAATTGCCAATAACCAATGGGTTTTTCTGGACTACCAAAATTGAGGTTATCCGTCACAGCGATGGGTTCAGCACCCACACAGCTAAGATTCCGGGCAGCTTCCGCTACTACTGCCTTAGCCCCTTCATAAGGATCAAGATAGACATAACGAGAATTACAATCTACCGTAGCCGCAACACCGGATTTTAAATTAGCAATGGGGGAAGTGAGAGTGGGGGTTTCTTCCAAAGGACGTAACCGCACCACAGCCGCATCTGCACCACCGGGTAACAATACGGTATTATTCTGAACTTGATGGTCATATTGGCGATAAACCCAGCTTTTAGAAGCAATGCTAGGAGTATCCAGCAAAGTCAATAAAATATCATTCCAAGTTTGCAGACTTCCCGCAATTTCAATCCCCGCAGCATTGCAAATAGGTAAACTATCACTTGTCCATTGCCATGCTTTTTGTGCATATTCGGGGGGTTCTGTCAATAATTCTCTTTCATACAAGGGTGTATTTTCCGCCAAAGCATCAGCCGGGATTTCGGCAGCAATTTTCCCCTCAAACCAAATCCTGACAATGGGTTCTTCTATTACCGTACCCGCAACTACCGCTTGCAGTCCCCAACGGTGGAAAATATCAATTAATTCCTGTTCTCGTCCCTTTTCGGCAACAAACAACATTCGTTCTTGAGATTCCGAAAGCAGGTATTCATAAGGAATCATTCCCGATTCCCGCACCGGAATTTTATCTAAATCGAAATCAATCCCCACACCACCTTTAGCAGCCATTTCCGAAGTTGAACAGGTAATACCCGCAGCCCCCATATCCTGTGCCGCAACTACAGCCCCAGTTTTAAATGCCTCTAAACAAGCTTCAATTAAAGACTTTTCGACAAATGGATCTCCTACTTGCACAGCGGGACGGTTATCCATTGATTCTTCGGTTAATTCCGCACTGGCAAAACTCGCGCCGCCCATGCCATCCCGTCCGGTGGTTGAACCCACATACAGCACGGGATTTCCGAAGCCGGAAGCCCCCGATTTGACAATTTCTGACGTTTCCATCAATCCCAGCGCCATGACGTTGACCAGAGGATTTCCAGAGTAGGCGGGGTCAAAATACACTTCACCACCAACAGTGGGAACGCCGACGCAGTTACCATAATGGGAGATTCCCGCAACTACACCGGTAAATAATCTTTGGGTTTTCGGATCATTCAAATCACCAAAGCGCAAAGAGTTTAATAAGGCTATGGGACGCGCCCCCATGGTAAAGATATCTCTTAATATCCCACCTACTCCGGTTGCAGCACCTTGGAAGGGTTCAACGGCGGAAGGGTGGTTATGGGATTCTATTTTAAACGCTAATTGTAGTCCGTCGCCGATATCCACAACTCCGGCATTTTCACCGGGTCCAACAAGAATGCGGGGACCTGTGGTGGGAAACTGTTTGAGTAATGGGCGGGAATTTTTATAACAGCAATGTTCTGACCACATCACCCCAAACATACCGAGTTCGGCTTTGTTGGGGTGACGACCTAAGCGGCGGACGATTTCGGTATATTCTTCTGGTTTTATGCCTTCTGAGGCTATTTCTTGAGGGGAAAAGGGATTTTCACCAAATGTGGTCATGGAATTTATGCACCAAGAGGACAGAGAAATATTCTATCTGAGATCCCCGACTTCTTTTTTTTAATCTTGTCAACAAATTATGAATTGATGTCAGAAGTCGGGGATCTGAGGGTGTGGTAGTCCAGTCTACTATTGTTTTATAGGATTGAAAGAGATTTTAGATATAATTATTGATGTTAATTAATTGTTTGCTTATGCCATCTAAAGATATATTTCATGAATCTGTACGTAACGCTTTAGAAAAAGATGGTTGGATCATTACCCATGATCCACTGTATATTAAAGTTGATGATATCGAATTTTTTGTAGATTTGGGAGCAGAAAGACTATTAGCAGCGCAAAAACAAGGTCAACAAATAGCTGTAGAAGTGAAATCTTTTGTAGGTGCATCTGAAGTAACTGAATTTCATCTTGCTTTAGGTCAAACTCTCAATTATCGGTTAGCATTAAAAAAAGAACAACCTCAACGGATTTTATATTTAGCCATTAGCGAAGACACATATCGAGATTTTTTCTCTCGTCAATTTATCCAAGACTCTTTAAAAGAATATCAAATTAAGGTTTTAATTTTTGATTCTTTAACCCAGGAGATTGTTTTATGGAAAGAATAAATTACTCGCAAATTATTCAAGATATTTTAAGCAATCATTCTACCAATGATACAGCTAATGGTACAGAAATTCAGTTGCTTTTTGATACGCAACGTCATCATTATCAAGTATTAAATATTGGTTGGAAACAACAAATCAGAACCTATGGGGTGATTATTCATGTTGATATTAAAGATGATAAAATCTGGATACAAAGAGATGGTACAGAAATTGGTATTGCTAATGAATTAATCACGGCTGGTGTCCCTAAAGAAGATATTATTTTAGGATTTCATGCTCCTTATAAGCGGCAATTTACAGGTTTTGCGGTGGGATAATAATTTATTTCCATTTTTTACCATTTCATAACAGGTTTATTCTTTATCAATAATCAGACTAACACCACAGCGAATCGCCGCTTCTGCTAACCGATTATCAAGTGTTGCTAATGGTAATTGTAACCGCAATGCTAATTCTAAATAAGCTGCATCATAAGCGGCTAAACCTTCTTCTCTTGCTAATTTCAAGGTTGCATCTAAAGCATTTGTATCTGTAGCCATATCAACTTGAATTAATAGGGACTGTAATAAATTAATAGCTTCCTGAGATTGTTCTTTTGTCATGCGGTTACGTCGTTCAGCTACAATAAGAGTATTAGCAATCTCTAGCGACCAAATTCCTGGTACAAATGCTTCAGAATCTACCATCATTGTTAGTATGGAATTAGCATAATCATTATTTTCGTCTACCAAACACCAGCTAATTGCTACGGAACAATCTAAAACAAACTGCATTAAAATCTTCGTCCTTCTTCAATCATTTCACGGATTAGGTTTTTATCTAAACCTACTTCTTTCCTTAGTTGTTGCATTCTACTAATTGCGTCTTGAATTGATTTTTTAGTAGTAATTTTTCCCCAAGCGTTATGTTTAATTGTAGTAGTTTCTGTATTATCTAATGGTTGCACAACTACCAATACTTCTACAGATTTATCTTTAAATTCTGTATGGGTTTGGATTTGTAATATACCATCTGTGCCGATATGTGCCAGCAATTTCATTGTTTCCATTTTTTACCACCATTTAGTATGTTTTTGTTATTTTATCACAGCGTTATTCTTCGGGTTTAAGATCCCCGACTTCTAGCATGAATTAATTGTTGATGAACAAGATTGAAAACAGAAGTCGAGGATCTGGAGGTGTGGTAAATATTCCCTGCTTCTGTTTGGTTTACCGGAAATTGTAACTGTATCAGATTTATATTGACGTATTACCTTGAAAATAGTAATATTCATCATGTAAATAGTAATACGCACTTATAAGCAGTAAATTTTATGTCAGCAGAATTTCCTACACCAGACAGCTTATGGATTATTACTGAAGAAGTGGCAGAAACCTCAACGACAAGTATTAGCGGTGCTAGAAGTGGTGCTGATATAGGTGGATTATTGGGAAGTAAGACTACTGAGGAACAAATAATAGTTACTAAGGAAAAAGACAAAGTAATAATTACCAGGCGTAAAGTTGAAGTAACAAAACTCAAGCAGGAAATGAGGGGATTTATCCAAGCTATGCGAGAATGTTTGGATGAAGCCGATACTGATGATTCCAAAATCCGCTTAGATGAAGTAGAAGTTTCTGTAGAAGTCAATGGAGAAGGACAATTTAGTTTATTCGGAACAGGGGGAAAAGTAGGCGGTAAAGGTAGTCTAACTTTTAAATTCAAGCGACAATCTTAACATGGGTAAAAATTGGGCAATTAGTATCGGCATTAATCAATATGACAACCTGCAACCCCTAAACTTTGCTAAACGGGATGCAGAAGCAATGGCCGCTTGGTTTCGGGAAGAAGCGAAATTTGATCAGGTGTTTCTGTTTACAGATGACTCTCTACCCATTCCCGCTAATCCACCCATTCCCACTCAACCAACTTACGGACGGTTGCGGCGATTTTTGCAAGCACAATTTGACCAACCTCTATTAAAACCAGAAGATAATTTATGGTTCTTTTTTGCTGGACATGGTATGCGTCATGCAGACAAAGACTATTTAATGCTTGCAGATAGTGATCCTGGTGATATTGAACATACAGCTATTTCCGTTGAATACATTACTGAAAGATTGCGTCGTAGTCGTGCTGATAATGTAGTTTTGTTATTAGATGCCTGTCGAGAAGAAAGTAGTCGTAGTGGTTTGGGAATAGGTGAAGAGAAGCATCAAGGAGTGATTACTTTTTATTCCTGTGCTGCTAATCAAAAATCTTGGGAAATTGCCGAATTACAACATGGTTCATTTACACACACACTATTAACAGGTTTAAGGTTACATGATGAAGCTAATTGTGCCACTGTGGAACGATTAGATAGATATTTAAATTCTTATGTTCCTCAATTAAATTCTAGCTATCAAAAGCCAATTCAAAATCCTTATCTCAAGGCAGAACCGCCATATAAAATGTATTACATTTTGTTAGAGCAATCTGCTACTCTTAAAGATGTTGAATCATTAAAATTACAGGCATCCTTATCTGAAAATGCTGGAAATTTTGAGTTGGCAAAACAAATATGGATTAGGGTTTTAGGTGTGTCTCGTGCTGATTTAGATGCAATATCGGCTCTTGAAAGAATTGCAATTAAAACACATACTTCAACACCGGAAACAATTTCTCAGCCGATTGTTAATTTCCAATCTTCTGGTTCATCTAGAGGTGACGTTACTATATTTACACAGATAATTGAAGAAATTAAAGAAAATAATCGCAAACAAGAGGAATACCGACAGGCTGTTTTAAAACAACAGTTTCCTCTGACTAAAAAAAGTATTGATAATTTAGCTAATTTACAAAAGTCCTTGCAACTTAGTGAAGAAGAAGTCTTAAAAATAAGACAACCGATTTTTATTCAAAAAGAAGCAGAATATCGAAAACGTCAGGAAGAAGAGAGGATTAGAAGAGAACAAGAGGCTGAAAGAACTCGTCAACAACATCAGCAAAATTTAGAGCAGTATCAACGGTCATTTTTAACAACTATTGAGAGAGAATATCCCCTTCGTCAAGCAAGTAAAAATAAATTAAAGAAATCACAAAATTCCTTGGGACTCAGTGAACAGGAAATATTGCACATAGAACGGCCAATTATTGCTAAGAAAGAAGCAGAATATCAAAAACTTCAGGAGGAAAATAGAAAAAGACAGGAACGATCTGTAAATTCTCCAGCGACACCACAACTAATTCTATCTTCTATAAATCGCAGACAATTTTTAACCTATGCTGGGTTAGGAGGGACAGGTTTAGTTACTACTGTTGTATTCAGTCAGATATTTAAGGTACAACAAAAACCACTATTAACATTTAAGTTTACAACAGTAACAACACTTGATAAGACAGGAACAAAACTGAAAAGTAACCCTAATAACGAAGCCAAATATTTTAAAGAAGATTTAGGTAATGATATTACTTTAGAAATGGTACAAATTCCGGCTGGTTCTTTTAAAATGGGTTCACCACCAGATGAAACAGGGAGACAAGAATCAGAAGGACCACAGAGGATAGTAAATTTATCTGCCTTTTTTATGGGTAAGTTTGAAGTAACTCAGGAACAGTATCAACAAATAATGCGTAAAAATCCCTCTGGTTTTCCAGGAAAAAAACGCCCTGTAGAAAAAGTTTCTTGGTATGATGCCATAGAATTTTGTAAAAAACTAAGTCAAAAAACCGGGCGTACCTATAGATTACCCAGCGAGGCTGAATGGGAATACGCTTGTCGTGCGGGTGAAACTATGCCCTTTTATTTTGGTGAAACTATTACCACCGATTTAGTCAACTATGACGGTGACTATAATTATGGTGATGCTCCCAAGGGAGAAAACCGAGGAGAAACTACTAATGTCGGAAGTTTTCCCCCTAATGCTTTTGGTTTGTATGATATGCACGGCAATGTGTGGGAATGGTGTCAAGACGATTGGCATGATAATTATACAAATGCGCCTAATGATGGTAGCGTATGGACAAGTCAAAGCGGCAATAGAAAGCTGCTGCGCGGTGGTTCGTGGAACGACTCTCCTGTTTTTTGCCGTTCTGCTGCTCGCAGCAACCACCACCTCGTCGTCAGCCTCAATGTTGGTTTTCGGGTTGTTTGTAGTGGTGCGGCGAGGACTTAGTAGCCCTTTGCACTCTTGCGCTTTTGCTCTTTTCTCTTCTTTTCTTTACACTTGTAAGCGTAGTGAAACGGAGCGATCTAAAAATTTTTATTTGAAAAAGCGATTAGCTTGACTTTAATCAATGTGAATCCCACGACGAACTTGATTTTCTCTTTCCTGAACTTACCCGCATTTATAATCATGATTTAGTAATCATCGAATCATGGCAAAATCATATAGATTGGGTAAAATCTCTACCTCCAGCAGAATTAAAACTTTTAAATAGTGCTGATTTTCATAATTCAGAAACTCCCCAAACTATCACTAATTCAGAAATACCACCAGAACAAATCAGCTATGAAAATATAGCCGAAAAATCTCATTTTTATTCTTTACGTGATCAATTATTATTTATGTTTGCGCCAGAATTACGCCGAGAATATGAAAATTATGTCAGTCAACAAGCCGCAAATTCTGGATATAGAACATTAGTTACATCTAATTTACAACAAGCGTCAGATTTAACCGTTGCAAATCTTTTTCACTATTTTAATATTAGAGATGAATCACAACAAGAAGTAAATCAATAATCAACTTTTAAAAATATTGAAAAAAAGTGATCAGTCAAACTAATCACTTTCCATTTCTTCTAATTACTCTGAAGGAGTTTCATTAACAGATGTTTCCGCAACCTTCCTCACCGCTTCAATATCCACACCTAAATTCGCGGCTATTTGTTCCACCGTCAAACCTAACTGTAATAACAGCGGTACTGTTTCTAACTTACCTTCTACTTTTGCGTCCTCCGCAACTTCTCGAAAATACCGTGTTTGCTTTAATTCATCTAGAGTAAACATTGCTTCAATCTCCTGACGAGTTAAATTACTTAATTTGTAAACCAATATCGTCTCTAACAATTCTAGAACTTTTTGTCTTTTACTGGCATCTACCAATTGTTGTCGAGATTTTTGGATTAACTGCCTGGTATGATCAATAGCAGTTTCCTCTTTTTCCACAACTAACTGTACCATTCCCAGCCCTATGGAATTATCGCTTGTTACCTGCAACTCATCCAAATAAATAAACGTGATTTGCTGACTCATTAGCAAACCCCGGTACTGCATTTGTACACCAGGATCTAAACTACGTTTAGCAAAAATCGCTACTGCGTGAAAGTCATTCTTGGGTTGATACTGATTCAGATAAACAAAGATTTCGGTAAATAATCGCCAGTAAAAATCCGCTTTCGGTTGAAATTGAACTTCTACAAAGTAAATTGGTTGTTCAGGTATCTCTGAATCAGGTATAAATAAACCATCAAAACGAAATGCTAGTTCCTTAATTTCTACAGATGTAAATTGATATAACTCCGCTTCTGTAGCTGGTTTGCCAATTAGTTCAAAAAGGATACTAGGTAAAGTTTGAAATAGTTGATAGAATATAGTATCAGTTTTCACGATAATTATGTGCTTTTACATTCGTTTAATAAGTATTGAGGTTGGTATTGATAATTAATTTTATTTGAATATAGTTAATAAAATTTAGATCCACTATCTTATTTTACTGACCAAAACCCAACTTCGAGTTCAGTTACTCCTCCACAGTGACGTAAATCACATATATATATGACTTAGATCCTCCCATAGAAATCGCCATGTTGGCATAATTAATAGTAACTGAACTCTAGCCGAGTCATTAATAGGGAACACACTAATTGCCGACAGCTTACCATAAGTTCGTCGGTTTTTTATTATCAGTGACTTACTGAATCTATGGTAATCATAACACTAATTTATGATGAAAATATCCCCACAACTGGTTAATAACCTGACAAATATTGCCATAGCCACTACCAACTGTGGGGAAGTAAAGACTTTTACCCCTGTTCTTTGCTATAGTACAGGCGTTTGATTAAGACATCGCTTGAATGATGTAATCAAAGTAAGGTGCGGTTTCCCCAGCGTCTTCTGCATTCAATAAATCCAAAGACGCTTGTTTGAGAGAAGTGATAGCCTCTACCATTCCGGGAACGGGAACACCTAGAGAGTTGTACATTTCCCGCACCCCAACCAAACCAATTTTTTCAATGGGTTCTTTGTCACCAGCAAGTACACCGTAGGTAATTAGGCGTAAATACCAGCCAAAGTCCCGAATACACAAAGCCCGTTGTTTTTCGCCGTAAGCATTACCACCGGGGGAGATAAAGTCAGGGCGTTTTTGCCAAAGTTTTTTGGTAGCTTCTTGAACGATCTTTTTCTCGTTTTCTGAAAGGGTAGCGGCGATTCTTGTGCGCTTTACACCTGTTTCCAAAAATGCTTTGATGTTTTTGAGTTCGCCACTGCTGGGGTAACGCAGTTCGTCGTCAGCTTGGAGAATAACTTGGCTAATTACAGTCATGATTATCTAAATGACCTGAAATATTTATATCTGCTAGTTTACCGACTTAGAGGGACATTCGTGAAGTGTATGGGAAGATAGGGATAAATGAATTTACAATTCGACATTGGGAACTCTCCCTTCCCTGTGAAAAAGTTCCCTATTCCCTTATAACTGACTAATGACTAATACAATGTGGCGACAAGATGAAATTATCGAACTGGAAATTACTGATTTAAGCGACACTGGTGATGGTGTGGGACGCTTTGAGCAACGGGTGGTTTTTGTTTCTGAT
Organism: Anabaena sp. UHCC 0187; assembly: GCF_009712035.1. Taxonomy (GTDB): domain Bacteria; phylum Cyanobacteriota; class Cyanobacteriia; order Cyanobacteriales; family Nostocaceae; genus Dolichospermum. The sequence goes on from NZ_VILB01000001.1 coordinate 47,469, forward strand.
ACCGTACCAGGCGATCGCTTACTTGTCAAATTATTCAATGTTAAGCCAAAATATGCTTATGGTCAGGTGCAGGAGTTATTGCAAGCCTCGCCTCAACGGGTGCGTCCAAGTTGTATTGTCGCTGATAAATGCGGTGGTTGTCAATGGCAACATATTAAATATGATTACCAGTTAATAGCCAAACGCAATCAAGTAACTCAAGCTTTAGAAAGAATTGGCGGTTTTGTGAATCCACCGATAAATCCAGTCTTAGTGGCTGCTGCATCCTTGGGTTATCGCAACAAAGTTACTTATCCTATTGGTATGTCTGCTACAGGTCATGTCCAAGCTGGATATTATCAAAAAGGTAGTCATAAATTAATCAACTTGAATCAATGCCCCGTTCAAGACCCTCGGTTAAATCCTTTATTAGCTGAAGTCAAATTAGATATTGAAAAGCAGGGTTGGGCAATTTATGACGAAACCCGCCACAAAGGCTTAATTCGCCATTTAGGTTTACGCATTGGCCGCCGCACAGGGGAAATGCTGCTAACTTTAGTCGTCAAAGATTGGAATTTGCCAGGAATTGAAACCCAGGCGCAGCAATGGTTACAGCGTTATCCTCAATTAGTGGGCGTGTCCCTCAACCGCAATAGCGATCGCACAAATGCTATATTTGGATCAGAAACCCGTTGTCTAGCTGGAATTCCCTACCTGCAAGAAAAATTCGCCGGACTGGATTTTCAAATTCGCCCAGATACCTTCTTCCAAGTGTACACAGAAACAGCCGAGGCACTCTTAGAGGTGATTCAGTCAGAACTGAATTTACAAGGTCACGAAGTCCTAGTAGATGCCTATTGTGGTATAGGAACTTTAACTTTGCCCCTGGCTAAACAAGCAAAGCACGTCACCGGGTTAGAATTGCAATCAACAGCAGTAGAACAAGCAATTGTCAATGCCCAAGAAAATGGAATTAATAATGTAACTTTCCTTGTAGGTGCAGTGGAAAAAATTCTGGAGAATTTGGAAATTATACCAGATGTGGTCTTACTTGATCCGCCCCGCAAAGGATGTGAAGCTAACGTTATCAAAACATTAAGAAACCTGAAACCATCTCGAATTGTTTACGTCAGTTGTAAAGTAGCTACTCTTGCCCGTGACCTAAAATTACTTTGTGAAGATGGGCTATATAAACTCACAAGGGTGCAACCTGCGGACTTTTTTCCGCAAACGGCTCATGTAGAAGCAGCCGCTTTTCTGGTGTTATCGGACAATGATAAGGATAGTTAATTCTTTACAAAAATAAAAATCAGAAATTTGTAGTCTAGTGGATACTCATAATGCTAGAATGGAATTACATAAAAATAGAAACTCATTTTGTTTTAAAGAAATCGAAGCTGCATAGACTCTTAATAAAGGTGAATAAAATTGTGTTAATTACAAACCAGCAGTTAACGAGAATATCTTTCTCCTCTTGTTCAAAAATAGCAGTTTTGACTCATCTGCTAAATGAACAGATTAACTTAAGCAAATTGTAAATAAGCAATATAAATTCTCCCATTAAATTGCTATGCTCTAGCATTTTTATAAATTTAGTTTTACAGACGCAAGTTTGAAGGCAGCATGACTACCTAATTTTGATCAGAATGCCCAAAAAAGCAAACTGATGTCTAGCTAAATCAAAGCTACGGGGTTTCTCTTGTGATTACCATTTCTCTTCGTCCAGTTGGGCGTTATTGGGGGACAATTAGTTTTGCCTCCACTCTTTATCTTTGTCCAATCCTAGATTTACTCTTGACTGATATTCCGGCAAAATTGCAATCAGAACTGCGACTAGGACTCCAAGAAGCCCTAGTAAATGCCGCTAAACATGGGAATAATCTTGATCCCGGCAAATTAGTGGTAGTTCGGTTCTCATTAATAGATAATCAGTATTGGTGGATTATCTCAGATCAGGGTAGCGGCTTCACTCCCTCCCTCGAAGGTGATAGTGATCCCGATGACTATTTACCACCAGACGAAGCGGAAAGTGGACGGGGTATGTCCTTGCTGCATCAGATTTTTGATCAAGTAAAATGGAATCGCAAAGGTACAGAACTCACGCTTTGTAAGCAATTAGAAAGTCGTCGTTTATTATCTTTGCGAAGATGAAAGGGAACAGGCAAGATATATATTTCCCTATTCCTTAATTTCCTCGCGCTTGTGTCCGTGAGTGGGACAGGGAGGGGCAGAAATTGACTTATCCAGCCAGCCTACAGCCTGTTGTAGCCTTGCCTGTGCCTCTTGGGGTTCATTTTTGACCAGAAATACCATTGCGGCGGCTGCCTGTTCACTAGCGCGGGAATTGCGGTTAGACTTGAGACGATGCCAATCATCAGGAGAGATACTCAGCCTTTCCATGAGTGCTTGTGCTAGTTCTAGAGTGCTGATTTCATTTAGTTGGCTAGTTTGCGACATAAGACCAAGTACCGAGTTAAGAGTAAAAGTTATGATTTAATCATCATAGCCAATGACTAATCACCAATGAGTAATTTAGAGGAAAATCCCCAGCCAGATTTTGCACAGGAATTAGAGGAAGTAGAAACTTCACTGCGATTCTTGAAAGATAGATATACCCAAGTGCAAAATGATCAACAACAAAAGGCACAATGGCAACAGGAATTAAAGAATTTAAAGCAAAATAGAAAGCAGACTCCAGAAATTAAGAACGAATTAACCCGCCTTCAAAAACAGTTAGAAACCTTAGAAATCAACTTAGAAAGCCAGTTGTTTTCTTGGAGTAGCCTGAAAAGACCTTTTTGGCAAGCTATCCGGTTTGGTGGTTTAGGCGTTATTATCGGTTGGTTATTAAAATCTTGGGTGGGATAGTGCCAATTTTGGATTTTTAATGGCTTTAACTGTTATTTTTTTAAATACATACTATATACCAAAACAAAAATTGTAGAAAATGCTAAATCCTCGTATTGCGGAAATATTAAGAAGTGGTAAACCAGAAGAAACTTTGGTAGTCCAAGGTTGGGTAAGAACAAAACGCGAATTAAAAGGATTTGCGTTTCTGGAAGTTAATGATGGTTCATCTTTAGGTAATTTGCAAGTTGTTATTAATCAAGATTTACCAGATTATCAAGGAATATTAAAACAAATCAATACAGGTGCTTCTATAGAAGTATCAGGAGTCCTAGTAGCTTCTCAAGGAAAAGGACAAAGAATAGAATTAAAAGCAGATACAGTGAAAGTATACGGAGACGCTGATCCTGATACCTATCCTCTGCAAAAGAAACGTCATTCCTTTGAGTTTCTGCGAACCATTGCCCATTTGCGTCCTCGAACTAACTCTTTTGGTGCAGTATTTCGGGTGAGAAATGCTTGCGCGACTGCTATTCACCAATTTTTTCAACAACGGGGATTTTTATGGGTGCATACTCCCATTATTACCGCTAGTGATTGTGAAGGGGCTGGAGAATTATTTAGTGTTACCAATTTCAATTTAAAGAATGTTCCCAAAACTGAAAATCAGGAAATTGATTATAGTCAAGACTTCTTTAGTAAACCCGCATATTTAACAGTTAGTGGCCAATTAGAAGCCGAAATTATGGCTATGGCTTTTACTAATGTCTATACTTTTGGCCCCACATTCCGGGCGGAAAATTCTAATACTTCGCGTCACTTAGCCGAATTTTGGATGGTTGAACCAGAAATGGCTTTTTGTGATTTAGAAGGTGATATGGATTTGGCTGAGGAGTTTCTTAAACACATTTTTAAATATGTAATGGAAACCTGTCCTGAAGACATGGAATTTTTTAATGAACGGATTGATAATACTGTTTTGGAAACTGCAAATAACATTATTAACAATCAATTTGAAAGGTTGACTTATACAGAAGCAGTCAAACTTTTAGAAAAAGCTGATGTTAAATTTGATTATCCTGTGAATTGGGGTGCAGATTTACAATCAGAACATGAACGCTATTTAGCCGAAAACCTGTTTAAAAAACCTGTGATTGTCACAGATTATCCCGCACAAATCAAAGCCTTTTATATGCGGTTGAGTGATGATGAAAAAACCGTCCGTGCTATGGATATTCTCGCACCAAAAATAGGGGAAATTATTGGTGGTTCACAACGGGAAGAACGGTTAGATGTCTTAGAAAAACGGATATTAGCACAAGGTATGAACCCGGAAGATTTGTGGTGGTATTTAGATTTACGTCGTTATGGTACTGTTCCCCATGCTGGTTTCGGTTTGGGGTTTGAAAGATTGGTGCAATTTATGACGGGTATGGGGAATATTCGGGATGTAATTCCGTTCCCCCGCACACCACAAAGCGCGGAGTTTTAATGATTGTAGAGACGTTATTGATAACGTCTCTTTTAAAAATGTTATTTTTCTAATTGCTAACTTTTCGGTTTATATCAAACTCCGGTGAAGTCAAAAATATTTTTATACAGCACCTTGACGAATCATTTCAAATCCATATACATAGATGTCAGCAACCTTATAGCGTTTCTGTTTTTCGCGCCATTCAATAATACCAATCTCTTGTAAAAAAGAAGCAAACTCTTCAAAATCTGCTATATCATGTGCTGATTCTTGCCATATATTACGTAACTCGTCTTTATCTAAAAAGGCTGATTTTTGCTTGAGAGAATCAAAAAATTGAGCCAAATCAGGATATTCCTCTTTTATTTCATCACAGCGTTTTTCTGATGCTTTCTTTAACCCGATTTCTAAAGATTTACTTCGCAGTAAACGGTCAGTAGGTGGTTGAATTGATGATTTTCCTTTATAGCTTAATTCTTGCTCTTTTGCTCCTTCTAATAATATGCTTAAACTTCGAGGAAAAGTAGTATCACTTGAGTCTGTTAATCTTTCATAAACCCATCTTGATACATATTTAGCTTTGTCTCCTGTTCTGCGACGACTTCCCCAAAGTAATTCTAAGGCTTTATCAATCACTTCTTCACTAGCTTGATCAATACTTTCAACAGCAATAGGAGAGAATCTATCAACTAAATTTTTGAAACCTTCAGATTGTATTACTTGGCGCAGTGCTAATCTTAAAAAATCAACCCTAGTCCACTGTAAGAGAATATCGCGTCCATTGAAATGACTTCTGTTGTCAAAAATTAAACGATGCCATATATCTTCTCTCAAGAAAATTTTAAACCTAATTGCTGTTAATCTATTAGCATCACAAGACTGAATTAGTTGAAATAATCCAGTGAGTGCTTGCTGTCTTAATTCTCCTACCTTACGAAAGTCTTCATCTAAATCATCGTAAAGAAACCATAGCTTTTGAGATTTCTTTTTAGCTTCTTCATTAATTATATCTATAATATCTTTAACTATAAGTGGAAGATGAGATTGAGTAGATAATTGTAGTAAAGCTTGAGTGCATTCATACTGCCATCTTTCTTTAGGCAACTTACTGATAATTTCTTTGATTTCACTAAATTTGTCACTTCTAGGGAATTTAAATAAATCTTCTTGATGACACCTCAATAGTAAATAAGCCCTCCAAAAAGCTTCCCATGACCCATTATTTTGCTGCAAACTTTGATGGATAGTTTGGAATTCATCACGAACGGGGCGGCTTTCCTTAAAGCTGCCATGAGCCGACAAAAATACAGTATTATCCAACCGTCCATGAGCTAGTCTTTGAGCCACACTTTTGTGTTTGAGAAAAAGCGAATACAGAGCAGTTTTACCTGTTCCCTTTCGTCCTCTTATCAAACAGGTTGTATCATCTAAAAATTTGTCAAAATCAGTGGTGCGCTGAAATAGTAGATTCAAATTCTGTTTTGTATCAGCAGCATTGACTTCAGGAAATTGTAGGCTTTCAATAATTGGCCAGCGTTTCTCTAAATTAGTTAAAATATTTTTGCGTTGGAGTTCATCAGTTTCCTCATCAATCAAATTGGCAATTTTATTATAATAATCTAGTAAAGCTGGCACGGGATAATTTTCAGCTAAAGCAATTGGCGACAGGTAAGGAACTACTAAAGCTTCTTCTATTTTTAATTGGGAATTATCTAAATCCTCCTCGTCATTATTTTCATTGGTTACTGTTTTTATCCTTTCAATCAAAGATTTCCAAACTTTTTTTACTTTAGATAAACCAATTTTAGTAACATCAGGGACAGGAGAAAAAACAAATTTAATTTGTAGATTTTTAAAACTCTGAAGAGATTGTAAAAGGACTTCTATTCCCTGTTTATTTTGTTCATTAGGAAAAAGAAAAATGATTGCTTCGTCAGCAGCTTGGATTAATGATAAAGCTCCCCATTGATTAATTCCCGTTCTCGAATCAATTAAGAGAATATCTGGTTTTAATTGTTCGTAAATTTCTCGCTTGAAAATAGTCCAAAGATTTTGATCTCCATCAATAACAGTATTAGCATGAAGATCATCAACCTTAGAAATATAATCAAGACTAAGACAACCAGCAGGAACAACAAATAATCTTCCTGTAGCGTTAGGTATTCTCACTTCACCAAATATTTCAGTAATTGAAATACTCGGATCTATTCCTTCTGGTAAATAGGAACGTTCATAAAAATAGTCAACAATTCCATATTTTGGTTGTGGTTGTAGGTTAAATGCTGTACTTAAACCAGGTGCTTCTAAATCTAAATCTACAGCTACAACTTTACGTCCTCGCATTGCTAAAATCCAAGCAACATGAGTTAATGCTGTAGTGCGTCCTACTCCTCCTTTAAAGGAATAAAATGTCACTGTTCTGGGTAAATTGAGTTCGCGCTGAGGTGCTATTGATTGATTTTGTGGGTTTGCTGCTTGGATAGCTAAATCTTGCCAAGTATGTATTGATGCTGGATCAAAAATCTGTGGCGGTGAAATATTAAGTAATTCAGCTTCTTGAAGTGTATATAGTGAGAGAAAACCAGGAGATAAATGAGGAACTTGTGATTGAAGTAAGTTAGAAATTTGTTCTTTACGTTGAGGAATAGATAAACCTATAAAGCGATCGCTCACAATAGTCAAATTCAATAAACCAGATGTAGAAATATTTACATCAACCCATTCCTGTGACTTCTGTACATACTGGTTTGTAATATCCTGTTTTAGTAAAACCTGCCAATTTTCCTGCATTTGATCACCTCTTTAAAGTTGAGTAGCTTGCTTCAGTAACCAACTTTTGATACTTGTGTATGCGTATAACCAGCGTTTGTAATTTAATTCATCAGGTTCGATACTAGAATAACGCATATCTATGAAATGTTGACCCATTGGATTTTCCACTTGATCAAGCCATTTTCTTCCTTCTGAAAAATTATCAATTCTAGATTTAAGTTTATTATGTTGTTTAAGAAGTTCTGTGTAACTATGTGTCCTCAAGTTTTGACTTGCAACCCCAGGTAGAGTATTAGAAATAATTGCCTTTAGTAAGCACTCAATGGTTACACCACCAAAGTGCATAGCTCCAACTTTCCTAACAGGGTTTAGTGTTTCAGTATCAGTATGGCGCTCCATAAAAGCTGCCTGGTAATCTTCCATACTTGTTAAACTTAAAGTTCAAGCTTGATTCAGTATATTATTAAATTAGGATTTTTAAGCTAAAAATTAAGCATTAACAACAAAAAACAGCCAACCCTTTCCAGAAACAGCGATTATTCAAACTCGAAAAACCCGAACAAAACCTGAGTTTTAGGATCAGTAAATTGGTGAAAAATCTCTGAAACGACATGATAATATTCATTCTGTCCGAATATAGTAATATTAGTTAATGGTAAAACTCTACTATCGCGGCATGACAGACGAAAATGGCAAGCCCAAAATCGGTCGAAGTGCCAGACTATTAGGAGTTAGACTGGGTATTGATATAAATATCAAGCAAATGCCCGTAGATAGTCTAGATGAGCAAGGCTATTTATTACCAGAGTCAGAGCGTGAGTTTCAAGGTGAGCTTGTTGATGTTGCCATTGTAAATACAGGGGGAATGTCCGTTTCCCTCTCCATTGAAGCTTTACCAGCACCTCGCAAACCTGCTAAATTTGGTGGATATGGAAAAGATCCCCTATGGCAAATTGATGATAGTAACATCACTGGAGATTTACAAGCTGTTCAGGATAGCCCAACCCACGTTAGCATTTCGCCAAGAGTTACAATGTTACTAGAAAGGTACGAATTAGCCTTGGCAAACACCCAAGATTATTGGGAAAGAATTGATTAGAACTAAATAGGAGGTAGGTATGGCATGGATATTTAGTTTATCAGCAGAGTGTGGCTCTGATGAAAGCAGTGCTAAGGAATTTGCTCAATATTTTCAGCAGAGTCCCATCGAACTACTATGGGCAATGCTAGATGTTAATTTATACCCATGTCGTGCAGACACTTTTCAAGATATAGAAAATAATTGGTGGTGTCGGTTTTCCCCAAATCATATCAGTGAACGGGGAATAGATAGCCCTAAAAATCCCTATTTAATGGAACAGTTAGTTATATCACTCTATTCATCTCTAGAGTTTGCTCCTCCATTTCGTTATGCTTTAGTTGGTGTAGAAGTTGATGAATTTAGAACCCATAGTGAACTAATAGAAGATTTACCTAATTTATCTATTCCAGGATTAGTTTTATCTACAGCACTTGCAGAGGAAGTAAAAACATTACCAGGTTTCCAACCATTTAGTTCTGGTTATGTTTGGCAACCTTATCCTGATCAGATGGTATCCCCAGAATTAAAAAATCAGCCTGATGAAATTTTATCTGTAAGTTAAAACTCAATATTCTCTCTGAGCCTCCGCGCCTCTGCGTGAGACAAAAAAATAGCCGCCCCCTTGCGGAAGCGGCCATTATTCAAACTAGGAAAACTACTAAAAGATTTTAGTAATCGTAATCTCCACCCATACCAGCGCCAGCAGCAGGAGCGCCATCTTTAGGTTCGGGCTTGTCAACAATGATACATTCAGTTGTCAACACCATACCAGCGATAGAAGCAGCGTTTTGCAAAGCAGAACGAGTTACTTTAGCGGGGTCAACAATACCAGCTTCCAACATATCAACGAATTCGTTGGTAGAAGCATTGAAGCCAATGTTGAAATCTTTTTCTTTCACTCTTTCAGCAATAACCGCGCCGTTTTGACCAGCGTTTTCGGCAATTCTCTTCAGAGGAGCAGGTAAAGCCCGAACAACGATTAAAGCACCAGTCAACTCTTCATCTTTGAGGTTGTTGTGCGCCCAAACTTCCAATTGAGGAGCGAGGTGAGCCAAGGTTGTACCACCACCGGGAACAATACCTTCTTCTACAGCAGCCTTGGTAGCGTTGATAGCATCTTCCAAGCGCAGCTTCTTGTCTTTCATTTCGGTTTCGGTTGCTGCACCAACTTTAACTACAGCTACACCACCGGACAATTTAGCCAAACGCTCTTGGAGTTTTTCTTTGTCGTAGGAAGATTCGGTTTCATCCATCTGACGACGGATTTGTTCGCAACGAGCCTTGACACCAGCTTCATTACCTTCAGCCACAATTGTGGTGCTGTCTTTGGTAATGGTGATGCGACGAGCTTTACCTAGACTTTCTAACTTGGTGGTATCTAGTTTCAAACCAGCGTCTTCAGTTACGAGTTGACCACCGGTGAGAACTGCGATATCTTCTAACATGGATTTACGGCGATCGCCAAAACCAGGAGCCTTAACAGCCGCCACGTTAAGAACACCGCGTAAACGGTTAACTACCAAAGTTGCCAAAGCTTCTTTTTCGATGTCTTCAGCAATAATTACCAAAGGACGACCGGAACGAGCTACTTGTTCGAGTACAGGAACTAAATCTTGTACCAAAGCAATTTTCTTGTCAGTTAACAAGATGTAAGGCTCATCAAAAACGGTTTCCATCCGTTCTGCATCGGTAGCGAAATAAGGGGAAATATAACCCTTGTCAAAGCGCATACCTTCGGTGATTTCCAATTCGGTGGTCATAGACTTCCCTTCTTCTAGGGAAATTACGCCTTCTTTGCCCACCTTGTCCATAGCTTGAGCAATCATAGCTCCGACTTCTTCGTCGTTACCAGCAGAAATTGCCGCAACTTGAGCGATCGCCTTAGAATCTTCTACAGGGCGAGCGTGTTCAGCAATTCTTTCTACTAAAAACGCAGATGCTTTATCAATACCGCGTTTCAATAAAATCGCATTAGCACCAGCCGCAACGTTCCGCAAGCCTTCTTTAACGATAGCGTGAGCCAAAACGGTAGCTGTGGTTGTACCATCACCAGCAGCGTCATTTGTTTTAGAAGCAGCTTGACGAATTAGAGCTACACCAGTATTTTCGATGTGGTCTTCTAATTCAATTTCTTTAGCGATGGTGACACCATCATTAACGATTTGTGGTGCGCCGAATTTCTTTTCTAAAACTACGTTACGACCTTTAGGCCCAAGGGTAACAGCTACAGCTTCAGCTAGAATATCAATACCACGCTCTAGAGCGCGACGGGCGTTTTCGTTGTAAATAATGCGCTTTGCCATAATAAGTCTAAATCCCAGTAGTAAATTAAATTTTTCTGATTTTCAAAGAAATTGGTGAGTGGTGAACAGGTAATTAGGAAAACTCCCTACCCATCACCCATGCCCAATTAGCTGACGATTGCTAAAATGTCTTTTTCAGAAAGCAATACATATTCTTCTGTAGCCAGCTTGATATCGGTGCCAGCGTACTTGGAGTACAACACTTTATCGCCAACATTAATGTCCATTGTTTGACGAGTACCGTCGTCATTACGCTTGCCAGGGCCAACAGCGGCGATTTCGCCAACTTGGGGTTTTTCCTGAGCATTATCGGGTAAAAACAAACCGCCTGCGGTTTTTTCTTGGGGTGCGCTTACTTTGATGAAAACGCGATCGCCCAGGGGCTTAACGGTGGAAACGCTTAAAGATACGGCTGCCATACAAAATTTCTTGCTAAATTAGCACTCTCGACTCATGAGTGCTAATCTAGCTTCTTATCGGACATAATAGCAATCATGACTTGTGTACGGGTTTCCGAACTAAGGTCAGGGTGGCGATACTTAAGTGCAAATATCCAATTATTTTAGTTGTCAGGGTTTGTTGCGTAAGTAATGAATATTTTTATATGGACAACTTTATTTGCAAACTTGGGAAATTGTTATAGAACTGTAATCAGGGATCTACTCAATGAGTAACAGCACAGTGATCCACGAACAGGCATCTCATCCCTAAAACTACTAGGGAACAGAGAACAGGTGAAAATGACAATTCCCCCTTCACACAAAAACTATAGCTTTTGTGCGGCTAAAAACAGATAAATGCTCAATTCTGTTACAAATCGGCTAGTCTAGAACTTAGGAATGTTGTAAACCAAGGCTGGAGGAGCGATAACTCCATCTTTTACCACACAGTTATTCCATAGGCATCTTCACAGCCCAAGCCAAAAACTTGCGTGTTTGTTGTTCTAGAACGATAATGGTAGTTTACCTAGATGGGGTCTGGTATCGCCAATTAAATCCAGAAGTCATTAGAGTAGGTCATCCAAGACCAGTAAATTGGCAATTAGTATGGTGAAAAAATCTGTATTTTTAACCCATGCTTGGCCAAAGAATTCCCCGGTTGATTTTGAGCCTCTGATAGAGGCCTCACATCCGAAGGATAAGTAAAGCAGCAGTATGCCAATGAAAGCGCGGGTGAGTTTTGAGCTAGGGTCATCTTGAAAAAATATCAACTTGTGAATCACAAGGATGATAATTTAGTCAGGGTTTGTTAGCCTGCATCTTTCAAACGGATCTATAATAGCGCATTATAAAGACTACTGCTATACGTATCCTTACTAGACTTTTTCCATCCACCTGCTAGTCTGTTGAAAGTGACTAACACTTTTAAGACTTCGGAGCGGTAAAAATCAGTTAAGTGGGACAAAAACGACAACATCCGAAGTCATCCACCATACAGGATAACTATATCAATACCTTAATGGATCGAAGCGCGATAAGTGCCACAGTTATGAAAGAACCCAGCATGAAAGACCACAAACGACTTCTACTTATTGATGATGACCCTAACCTCATCTTGCTGGTGAAGGATTACTTAGAGTTCCGGGGCTATGAAGTCATCACCGCTGAAAACGGAAGAGAAGCTCTGGACATTCTCGAAACTGAAGTTCCAGACATGATCATCTGTGACGTGATGATGCCGGAAATGGACGGATACACCTTTGTAGAACAAGTGCGACAAAACGAACGCACTAGTTGGATTCCCGTTCTCTTCCTCTCAGCTAAGGGTCAAAGTGCAGACCGAGTTAAGGGTTTAAATAAAGGCGCTGACGTATATATGGTCAAGCCTTTTGAACCTGAAGAACTCGTAGCACAAGTAGAATCTTCACTTAAGCAAACTGTTCGTTGGAAAGAACACCAAACCAAGGGCGGCGAGAACGGTTCTCGCATCCAAGTTCCTTTCGATGTCCAGTTAACCCCAACCGAACTGAAAGTAGTCCAGTTCGTAGCTAGGGGTTTAGCAAACCGCGAAATCGCTGAAGAATTAAATGTTAGTCAGCGGACTGTTGAAAGCCACGTGTCCAATATGTTGGGCAAAACCAATCTCCACAACCGGACTGAATTAGCACGGTGGGCGATTGAAAATCAAATGGCTTAAACAATTTTAGATTTTGGATTTTGGATTTTGGATGATTCATCTAAAGTCTAAAGTCCAGAATTTTTGATTGGTAATTTGGAAAAAATTATGCTGGAGGTTGAAAATTTACATCTTCATAAAGTTGCACCATTGTTCCCTCAAAGTTAATGCTGTGTAATTGAAATGAACTTTCTTCTCCTGCATAAGACTGTAATACCCAAAGTCCTTGATCATTGCGTCGAAAACATTCAACTCTAGGTTTTTTCGGATTAATTAAAATATATTCTTGTAAGGTTTCTAAAGTTTGATAATCGGCGAATTTATCGCCTCGATCAAATCCTTCTGTAGAATCAGATAAAACTTCAATTATTAAACAGGGAAATCTTTTATATCCAAGTGTCTCTTGATCACGTTGGTCGCAAGTTATCATAATATCAGGATAAAAAAATCTATTTAAAGATTCAATTCTGGCTTTCATATCAGAAATATATACCCGACAACCAGAACCACGCACATGATTACGAAGTAGTGTAAACAAGTTTACAGCAATAGTAACATGAGCTTCTAACGCGCCAGCCATTGCGTAGATATATCCATCAATATATTCATGCTTAACGGGGCTGTTTTCTTCTAATTCTAAATATTCTTCTGGGGTGATGTAAATTTGGGGAGAAGCAACCATATTCAAAACCTCACAAATAAGATTATAAATTATTAACCCCTGCTATTCAAACTAAACTAGCCATTTGTAACAGATTAACAGAATCTTGATTTAGTCTTTGCATAAATTCCTTAGTTAATTTTACCATTGCCTCATGGGTATCACCATATTTTTGTTTATATGTTAAGTGGATACTAAAATCTAAACTTTCAGCAACTTTCGCTCTTTCCGGGATTTTATTAGCGAAAGTTGGGGGGAAAAAAGGATTCACAATAATAAAGTTTAAATTCTGCGTTTGAGCAACTGTTCCATTATAACGAGAAATTAAAGTTCCTATGGGGTTGATGTGATGTTCATAATCTTGATTAAACATAGAATTTTGGCTCTGCCGGACTTAGTATGCTAAACTAACAAGAGTAGGGAACAGGGAACAGTTTCAGCTATCTGGATATCCTCAATTTCCCATATCCGACAAGGAAAAATGCAACTGTTTTGAGACTCCATTTGCCAAAACCTTGCACTTTTTTGTTTAAAAAATCCGCAAAACCCTTATGAATAAACGGTTTTAGCTTTATTCAGCAACCCCTAATTAGTATCTTTTAAAAATTCCAAAATTGCTGCATTCACCACATTAGCAGAACTGGTTAAGGCATCATGATTACAGTTTGGCAGAATTTGTAACCGAGAATTGGAGAGATGTTGATGTAATTTTTCCCCATGACTAGCAGGAAACCAACTATCTTGATCACCCCATAATACCAAAGTTGGACATTCAATATTTTTGAGATTCTTTTGAATATTACTCAGCATACTTGGCTGATTTGTTCGCAAATTCTCAATTTCTTTCGCAGCAATTTGTAAATCTTCGGCAACTTTTACCAAAGTACCAGGAATTTCAATGAATGGGTAAGTAATCCAATAAATATCTTCCTCGGTTAATAGTGAGGGATTATATATTACCTTACGTCGTTCTGTTCCCATAACTTCTCTGACTAAAGGTGCAAACCAATATGCCAGACGTAAATCATCAACTGCATGGATAATCTCTATTGGTGTTTGTGCCAGTAAACCCATAGCCCAGTGAGGTAAGGTTTCTGTAAAAATAGGGGCGTTAATCACTACTAAACGTCCAATTAAATCAGGATTTTTACCAGCTAATCCGAGAGAAATTAATGCACCGATAGATTCGGCCACAATGATGGGTGGTTCATCACATAAAGCTTGAATAATTCGTTTTAATTCAATAATTTGATGTCCATTTTCTTCTCGACGAGATACAGGCTTTTCCGAAAAACCAAAACCTTTAAAATCGCAACAAATTACCCGAAAATGTTGAGATAATGGTTCAATACTATGCCGCCAATTATAACTCCAACTACCTAAACCATGTAATAAAATTAGCGGTTTACCTTGACCTTTTTCCCCATAGGCTATGTGAATTGGATAACCTTGAGAATCATGAATAACTAGATTTTGCCGCCCTTGAGGAAAATTATCTTGCCACCAATCTTTCATAATTTTATAGATAAATAATTTAACTGCCAGTGAAAACTTGCCATAAGATTCTGAGTAATATCACAGGAATGGATATTAGGACAATAGCTAGGAGAAATAAGCCCACACCAAAAATAAAGATAAATGATTGATCTGCTTTTTTATTGTGGTGCGGAGATTTTAAAGATTCTTCCAATAAAATGATATTGTAATTATTGGCTTTCCAAGCAAAATCAAACAAGTCTCCTAGCATGGGAATAGCCCCAACTAAGCAATCTACAATCACATTCATCACCATGCGTCCTAATGTGGCTCTAGATACGCCAATTTGTGCGGCTTCCATGATAATATAAAATGAAAATATTAGTCCTAAAGCATCACCACCTATGGGTAATAATCCCATAATTGGATCTAAACCAATTCCCACTTGTGTTCCAGGAATAGTAACTATATTATCTAATAGTCCACTAAGTTGACGTAAACGCTTTAATCTAGGTGCATAACCATCAGGTGTAATTGCAAACTGTTCAGAAGAATTAGGCATTATTAACGATTTCCAATTGCTTGATGATCAACTTTCTTATTATCTCATTTCTCTAACTCAAATTTTTTCATATTTATCTGGTAAATTTGTAGCTAGATTAACCGTTGCTTAACTACAGTCAAAAATCCGATTTTTAATTCTTAATTTTGAATTTTTAATTGTTTATGTCTTCACCGACAGTTACATTTAATTGGTGTCCAACTAGCAGAACAAAAGCACTCATCCATAACCATAACATTAAAACAATCACAGCCCCCACTGCACCATATACTTTATTATAATTGCCGAAATTGCTCACGTAAAGCCGAAATAATGCCGAAACAATTGCCCAAAAAATGGCTGCTAAAATTGCCCCTGGGATAAGTGGTGTATTCGCTTTCCATTTGCTTGGTCCATAGCGATAGACAAAAGCAAAAGCGGTGGCAACTGTACATAATGCTAAAGGCCAACGTAAAAATTGCCAAATATGCAATAGAAAGACTAAATAAGAATTACTGCCGACGACAATTCCCAAGAGTAAATCACTGATAAATACCAAAAAAGAAGCAACTACTAATAATAATATAGTGCCGATAGTTAAGCCCAGAGATATCAATTTTGAGTGCCAAAAAGGGCGCATTTTTTTGGGGTGAATTTTCTCAATTCTATCTAAGGCTGTCATAGCTGTATTAATCGCCCCGGAAGCAGTCCAAAGGGCAAGGACAAAACTCAAAGAGAATAAACTACTATTTTTAGAGTTGGCAATTTCATCAGTAGCAAAATCACGGATTAATATCCAAGCATCTTGGGGGACAATTTTACTCAGTTCTGTTACTAGTTGAATAAATGTATTTCGTAAAGATGCTGCAAATAAGCCAATTGCTGTTAGCAAAGCCAGAATTGCCGGAAATAATGATAACATGGCATTAAAGGCTATTTCAGCAGCTAATCCTAACAGTCTTGTCTCAATTGTCTTCGCAAAAGTTTTTTTCAATATGCGCCATGTCAGGTGACGAAAAAAGCGAAAAAAACGAGGCTGAAGCATGATTTTCAGTACCCCAATTTTAATAAAAGAACCTGATAAAATTAATTGAAATTCAATATATCTTGAAAATACTTAGGGTGACTCTGGCAGGGTTTCTAGAGGTGACTTTTTCACTGATTTTAATGTGAGTTTAAGTTTTGCATTTGCTTTAGTTTCTGTTCCTATTTGGGTGTTTATTCTATCTTCACCAATTTGCCATTTTAATTGTAAGTATTTTGTCATGGCTTGAAATCGCTGCTGAATAATCACTGCTGGTTCGGTTGCTTCTTTGTTAACTATCACTTCCAGATTTAAATTAGGATATTCCTGTAAAATTTGTCCAGCCTGGTCTAAAATCTTAGTATTAATTGGCGTTACTAATGATTTATTTCTTTCAAAAGAGATAATTCCTAAATCAGTGCTTATTCTTTGCATAGAAACTTTAGCAGACTGATAATCAAGCTTACTTCTAATATTGTCTGCCACAAGAATTTGAGCATCTCTATCAATATTTCTTGGACTCAGATAAATTAACCGAATTCTTAATGGTTGGAGGGGACTGGTAATTAACTCATAATCAATTAATTTCGCTGGCTGGGGCAGTTGGATATTACCCAAAGAAGATTCAACTTCTTGAGAAAAATTTGCTTGGGACTGAGCAATATTAATCACAGGTTCAACGGGCTTTTTCTCGGCTAATTTCCGTAAAAGTTCGTTTGATGCCGTGGGAATTTCAACTAACTTAAAACCTAATAATTCTGGTGATTTATGCAAACGTTCTGCTAACATTTGAATATAACTTTTTTGTTCTTCTTGTGTATATTCTTTACTACTAAATATCTGAAGTTGAACTGTCAATTTATTCTTTTGCTGTAAAGTAGAAATATTACTGATATAAGAACGTTGTTCACCATTGGGAAAAGTTGCAAAGTTTTTCTGCCATATTTCTGTTGCTGCTCCCCGAATTGTATTTTCCTGTTGTTGTAAAGCAATTTCTCGCCTGAGTTGGTTGAGAGATTGATTGAGAGGAAAACTAATGATGCCAATGGTAGTAAAAATTAATAAAAATCTGCCTGGTAAACTGCCAATCTTTTTGATCTTATTGTATGCAGGTAATTTCTCTAAAATATTCTGCATCCACAAACTTTCTTTATCTGTTGCCCGCCATTCCTTAACTTTTGCTTTGACATAATTATTATCAATATCTAAACTCAAAAATACCAGCATAGAGGTAAAAGTAATTGCTACTAAGTTGGTAAAGAATAGTAATCCCCCACCACTAGCTACCTGTAGCCCTTTCACGGAATCTAGGCTAATTGCTATACCAATACCATAACCAACTACACATAAGGGTGGCATTAAAGCTACGGCAATAGCTACACCAGGAATTGAAGTTGCTACCCCTCTTGGTTCTTTACAAATTGCCACTGAACCCACAGCACCGGAAAATAAAGCAACTACCAAATCTAAAATATTGGGACGAATTCTAGCGGCAATTTCGCTAGTCATTTCTTTAAATGGTAATAAGGAGACAAGTAATACAGCAAAGGAAATAGCTACAATACAACTCAAAACCAGATTGACAAGCGCCCGCATAGCTAAGATCACATCACCGGTAGCTAATGCTAGTCCATTGGCCAGAATACCTCCCATTAATGGAGAAATTAACATTGCCCCAATAATTACCGCTGGACTGTTTAACACCAATCCCAGGGTAGCAATACCGGCTGCAAACAAAACCTGAATCCAATAACTGACATCTTCCAGGGTTACGGATCTACATATATCCAGGTATACTTGTTCTTTACGAGCTTGACTAATCCCCAAGTTGTTTGCAAACTTATCTCGAAACATATTTATTTAAGTGCTGACTAGATTCAGTTATCAGTGAAAATGAAAATTGATAATTTTTTCTCTAGTTTACTACCTTATTCGTTTTACCAAAAAGGTTAACCTAGCTACTACAAAAACCTTCTATGACTCAAGACCTAACACAAAAATGGTTAACTGAAATTCAGTCTCTGACGCAACAGATGACGCAATTTCAGCGGGAACGAGATGAAGCTTGGGAAAGTTCACAAAAATGGCGACAACTTTATAACACCGAAGCAGAACAACGGCGTGCAGATGCAAAAATGCACCAAGAAGCCATAGTATCTGTCAAAGCTGAAGTAAAAAAGTTTTCAGGTATCAATTCTGAAGCAGGTGCTGACAACACTATAGCTATTCAGCAACAAATTGCCCAATTTAATTCTATAGAAGAGCTACAAACCCAATTATTAGAGGTTATTCAAGAACGTGATTGTCTATTACAAGCTTTGAAACTTGAACAAGAAAACCACGCTCAAACTCGGAAAAGTCTAACTACGGCTTTAGGTGATGCCATTGATAGTTTAGCTAAAGCCCGTTCTGAAGGAGAGGGAACAGGTAACAGGTAAGAGGCAGGGGGCAGGGAATAGGTAAGAGGCAGGGGGCAGGGGGCAGGGGGCAGGGAGAAGATGTTTCTCAATTACCAATTACCAATTACCAATTACCAATTACCCATTACCTATTTAAAATCCCATTGCTTCAGCTACAGCTTTAATATCTGCGGGAATGCCCTGTTTAAATTGGGCATGACTGTGTTTAATGGCTGTATCTGGGTCTTTTAAACCATTACCAGTGAGAACACAGACTACCGTTGCCCCAGTGGGAACTTCGTCTTTTACCTGTAACAATCCTGCCACAGAAGCCGCACTAGCAGGTTCACAGAAAATCCCTTCCGATGATGCTAATAGACGGTAAGCGTCGAGAATTTCCTCGTCAGTGACAGCCCGGAAACTGCCTTGGCTGGCTGTTTGGGCTGCTATAGCTTTATCCCAACTGGCTGGATTACCAATTCTAATGGCTGTGGCTAGGGTTTCAGGATGTGCCACTGGTTGACCATTTACTAAAGGTGCAGCGCCAGCGGCTTGAAAACCCATCATTTTCGGTAGGCGATCGCATTTACCATCTTGATGATATTGACAAAAACCCATCCAATATGCTGTGATATTGCCCGCATTTCCCACGGGAATACACAACCAATCGGGAGCATCACCTAAAGCATCAACAACTTCAAAAGCGCCAGTTTTTTGCCCTTCTAAACGGTAGGGATTGACAGAATTCACCAAAGTGATGGGATATTGATCTGCCATTTCCCGGACAATTTCCAGGGCGCGGTCAAAATTGCCTTTAATTGCCAAGACTTCAGCCCCATAAAGTAACGCTTGGGCTAACTTACCCAAAGCCACATAGCCATCAGGAATCAGCACAAAGGGTTTCATTCCCCCACGTCTAGCATAGGCAGCAGCGGCGGCGGAAGTGTTCCCAGTGCTGGCACAAATCACAGCCTTAGCACCTGCTTCTGCTGCTTTAGAAATTGCCATGGTCATCCCCCGGTCTTTGAAGCTACCAGTGGGGTTCAGACCATCATATTTGACATACACCTTGACCTGTCTGCCAATACGCTCGGCGATCGCTGGCACGGGAATCAAAGGTGTGTTACCTTCCAACAGTGTCACCACGGGGGTTTTGGCGCTGACAGGCAAGTATTGACGATAGGCTTCTATCAGCCCTGGCCAGGGTTGGCAATGAGATTTAGCAGCAGACAGGCTCAAAGTCACGGGATTTTTAAATTTCTTAATTAAGGATTTGGAATTGGGAATGCTTTCGGTATAAGTATCCCACTTTTCAAGTCTATATGTTAGTTGTGGAACAGCGTCATAATGATCGGAGTCCCTTATCACTACATTTGTAACCTATTAGAGTATATGATGAAAACTATACAATATTTTAACAAAGCTTAAGATTAGTATATTATAGTATAATCTCTAATGGTGTGAGCTAAGTTTGTAATGCCAACAACTATGTCTACTATGTCATCCAGTGTTTCCGAATGCGAATCCCACGCTAACTTAGTCAAGAAGTTAACAAGGGCCTACTATCGAGACGATCAGCAAGCGAAGTTCATAGACTTGCAAGCAGAGGTAGATTCCCTTTTAGAGCAATTGCAAAATCTCAAAAGCGAACGAGTGGAAGCTCCTAGCGACGAAGAATAAATTACCTATCGGGTAACTATTCAAATCCCTGATTAGTTTGTGACCAACGTTGCAGACTATAGCCCTGTTTCTTTTCTACCAGTAACGCTAGAGATTGGTCATCAGTAAGTTGAGCGATCGCTATTAGCGTTTGCTGGTTTGCACGGGCAAAATCACTATAAATTACTTTGCTATCCGCCGACAAAATCACAGTCCGGGGACGTTTTTCCTGTTCTCCTGGCTTGGAGTTATTACCATCGGACTGATTTAAAGATGCTATAGCTGTAGCAGAAATGGTCAGGACAATCTCCTGCTGTTGATCATTAGTTAAATCAGCCAACTGAACTGGCCAATCAGCCATTTTTGCTCGCATTTCCTGTAAATCAGGAATAGTATTAGCAGTAATATCACCTGATTGTTGTAAAGTTCGCCAGATGGTTGGTAGCATTGACTCTACTAATTGGGGTTGTTGTTGATATAAATCTTTGACAGATATCGGTGAAGGTTCTACCCATTTTAAAGCATCCACAGTTAGGGCTAAAGGTTGAGGTTGGAGAGACTTAACCTGACTTTCAGGAAGACTAGAACCAGCAACTAACAGGCTTAAACCTTGATCATGAACTTGTACAGCTTTAATAGTAACAGTAGTAACTTCTTGTTCTCCATTAGGTTTCCAGACAATAATTTGCATACTTGGGTCAGACCTAATACCCAGAATTTTTCGCCAAAATTTTCGAGGTTGATTCTTGAGTTGGTCAAAATTAGTAAATGGATAACGTAACCAACTTGTACCATCTTGAAATGCACTAACTTCCACCTGATACCACACTTGATTATTAGTAATTTTCAAATCAGTTTGCAGAGATATTGGCAACCAATCCTGCTCATTAATCTGACTAATTTGGTGTACAGTCCCAATAATGCGACTTTTATGATCATTAATTGTGTCATCATCAAGTTTAGTTAAAAGACCTTGAATATAGTTCAATGTTTCCGCGTCAATATTTGGTTGTGCTTGCAACCAAGCATTAGTTCTTTCTTCCCCCCGTTGGACTTTAAAAATTAGTGCTACCCAAGCTAAAACCGCCCGACGATTGGGATTGAGTCGCAAAGCTACAGCAGCCCGATTCCAAATTCTCCCTTTATCGGTTTGTAGTAAATTAGCAATTTCTTGAGCATAACCAGGTGAAGTTTCAAATACCTGTAAAGCCTTTTCCCAACGACCATCAATAATATCTGCTGTCACTTGTTGATTAGGACTTGCCCAATTTTTATCAGCTTGACTTTTCGTTAATTCCGAATGTAAACGAATTACATCTATTTGTGCCTGTGCTGCTGCTGAAAAAGGCTGTTTACGCTGTTTTTCCATAGATTTTAACCATGTAAAAGCAGGAGTCCAGAGTCCATTTCTAGCTAATAATAGAGATTGTTGAAAAGCAAATTCATTAACTGCGGGTTTCTGGAAGTTAATCGCTTCTAAATAAATAGAATTAGTAACTAACTGACTAGGTTTGACTTGATAGACTTGCAAATTTGGTTCTATATCCACCGTTTGATCAATAATTAACTCTTTTGTATTATTACCCGTTATCTGTTGCCATTTAGGTAATTGCCCGTTACGGGTTTTCCAAAGCAACATCTGTTGTAAACTTTTTAAAGTAGGATTATAATGGACAATTTGACCATAGATAATATTATCTTTCTCCTTTTTGTGTTCACCCCGCAAATAAAACCAAAATCCTGGGGACAGGTTAGCATCTACAAAAGCTTTCACCTTAGTTAAAGGTAAATATATCGGTGCTTCCTGATTATCAGATTCAGAAATGGCTGTAACTGAAGGGGACTCTATAAAAGTTTTTGATAGCCCAATAATAGGCAATTTGGTAATTAAATAGTAATATTTTTCTGACTGAAATTTATATTCTAAATCTTGGGAAAGTTGATAAATCCTCAGTTCTACCAATTCTTGACAATTAGATTGGCAATTAGTCCGTTTTTGGAAAATTGGTAATAAAAAAGAATCTTCTGACTTACCATCTAAAGGCATAATTTCGCCAGCTAGGCGTTGTTTTTGCGTTAAACTGAGTTGAATAGCTGGGAATGTTTGGGGTATTTCCCGCTTACCTGTAGATATTTTTGCCCATTTTGGTAAATATTCATTCACCCAGCTAATCTGTGCGGGGTTGAAGATAAATAAAACACTAATCCAACCAAAACCAATAATTGCACCAGCAATGCTAAACAAGAGACTCAGCGCTAAAGTAGAGGACAACCAACTACGCCATTGAGAACGTTGTGACGTTTTTTTAACATTCTTCTTTGTGACACCTGGAGAAGCCTGATTCAGCTTAGTATCTTTTGGTCTGCGTTTGCGGGGTTTATTCGTCATCTGACTATCACTAGCACTGGTAATTTGAGGTTGTTCAAAATCATCAATGATAGATTTTGACAAACTTTGTGCAATTTTGCCAGTGTAATCGTGTAAAACTTAAAACTTCGTGGAGATCCCCGATTCTTGAAGAAGTCGGGGATCTTATGATCTTATTGTTGATTAATAATATAGGAATCATAAGTGATATTTGATAGCTTGCGTGGCGTAGCCATAAAATTTTAAGTATTGTAGGTTGGGCAATGCCCACCGTAGGGAGTTTTTGGTGGGCATTGCCCACCCTACGTATATTTCAAAAATAAAATATTAGTCCTAGAGAAAATGGGTATAGTTTTTTTTCCTAAATTATCAACAGGGGAAAAATAAGCAATAAAAAAGGTTTGGTTGACAACCAAACCTTGACTTAAATCCAGTGCATAACAACATCCCGAATTAATCTAACCTGTATGATCTATTCTTCGCATCTTCCTATAGTATGTATGCAAATTTCCTAAAATCTGATAAGAAATCATAATTTATAGCCAAAAATAAAGGACGGGTTTGATCCCGTCCGCAATCATAGCTTGAAAGTAGTAGTACACCTTAAAATTTCCAAAAATATTATGAATAGAATTCAATAGGTTGTGAGGAGAGGAAATGAAGCCAAAAATAACAAGAACGTGATTTAGTTCTTGCTCGTTTTGCCAGCATTATCTATCCATACAATTATTTAAACCTATCATAGATATATTTTTTCGTCTTGCCAAAATGGCAAATTGTAATGGGTAATTGGTAATTGTCAATTCTTTTTACGGGATAAATCCAGGAAATTCGCTAACTTGTAAACTATGCGCGCACCAACATTACCATCCCATTCAGCATCACCAACTTCACAAACATCAAAACCAATAATTTCTCTACCACTATTTGCTACTTCCCGGAATAGACAATAAACTTGTTCTAATTCCAGTCCTCCAGGAACAGGAGTACCTGTATTCGGGCAAAGTTTAGGATCTAAACCATCAACATCGAAGCTAATATAAACTTTTTCTGGTAAATGACTGATGATTTCTTGACATAAATCTAGCCAAGTTTTACCAGAATATAGTTGTTGTTTAATGGCTGAATCATAATAACCAATAATCCGATCATTTGATTGATTAATTATTTGCACTTCATCATGACAAATATCCCGCACACCTACCTGCACCAATTTAGAAATTTGCGGTATTTTCATGGCATTGAACATAATTGAAGCATGGGAAAATTCAAATTCCTCATAGGCATTACGTAAGTCTGCGTGGGCATCAATATGTAAAATTCCCCAATCATCATATTGATTAGCTAAGGCTTGGAAGTAACCTAATGGTGAACTGTGATCACCACCAATGACAGCAACTCGTTTACCTTGATTCATTGCTGCTTGAGACTGAGTAAATAACCATTGATTTACCTGTTCTCCGGCTTGGTTAATGGCTGCAAGGATAGGAGTTAAATCTGGTGAATCCGTGAGGGATTTACCTTGGGCTTGACGTTCAATAATTTTCGCTGCTTCCTGACGATAATAGTTATTTTTTTCAATCATTTCCTGGGGAATTTCTCCCATAAATATGCCCTGTTTCCAACCATCAGGATGATCAAAATCAAATAAATCTATTTGCAAGGAAGCATCTAAAATCCGCTGTGGTCCGTTCGCAGTTCCTGCACCATAGGAAACGGTGACTTCCCAAGGGATAGGGAAGATAATTAAATTAGCAGCATCATAATCATGAGGTAATCCGAGGAAGTTACCATTTATTTCGGCTACGCTATTGGGATTATATTCTTGTAGTTGGTTATTCATTGCTGAGAGGATTTGATAAATTTAAATTACAAAGATGCAAAATTACAATTATAGAGTTTTTAGTGATAATCCTGTTCCCTGCTATATAATATTTCTTTGCATTTAGATTAAGAACGACGGGCATTTAAACAACACCATTCTTTTCTTTTCCAGAGAGTAGCCACAATCCAACCATTCTGTTCTAAAGCATCAGCAACAGCTTTGGATTGTTCAAGTAAAATACCACTGAATATACCCCAAGTTGTAGATTTGGTAATTGCGGTCATTTCTGGGAGTAATTCAATAATTACATCAGCTAAAATATTACAAACAATACCATCTACTGGCCGATCAATTATTTTCCTGACCATGTCTACACTCCCTTCAATGGGGATTAAACAATCAGGACGGATATCATTAAGAGCGCGATTACTAAAAGTGGATCTTACCGCTAAAGGATCGTTATCAACAGCATAGACTTTACCAGCACCTAATAATATTGCTCCAACCCCTAGAATACCTGAACCACAACCAATATCGGCAATAACTAAAGGTTCTCGTTTTTCTTCCGTACCTACAAAGGATTGGGGAACTTCACTGAAGCGCATTTCTAGGGATTCCAAACATAATTGAGTGGTAGCGTGATTACCCGTACCAAATGCTACACCCGGATCTAAACGAATTACCAACCGATCTAAGGATTCCGGTAAAGGTAGCCAAGCGGGGTTAATGAGGATGCGATCGCCAATTTCTTCGGGTTGCCAATGTTGTTTCCAGCTACTAGACCAGTCTTCCTCGTCAATTAAACCCCAATGGAGCATGGGTGAAGGGAGTCCTACACATATTGCATCTTGACGCAGCCATAGTGATAAGGCAGCTAAATCTAATAATTGTGCTTTAAAACTAGGCAAATAAGCCTTGACTAATGAGACATTGCCTTTAATTTCCACTGCTGTACCACGACAGCCAAAGTTTTCTAACCGCCAAAATATAGTATCTTCTAAATCTGGTTCAGATAAAATATTCAGTTCCCACCAAGTGTTTGCCATAGAATTTTAGATTTTAGATTTTAGATTGGTAAAAACAAACTATGATTTTTATGACTAGGATAATTAAGATAATCATCCTAATCAAATAAATCACAAAAATCATAGTTAAAGATGATTTTTATAATTCTCAAATTATTTAATCATCTTCATCAAATAAATCCCAAAAATCACAGTTAAAGTGCGACTGTATAAGCGTCCCGAATGCCGTCTACTTTTTTAATTTCTGTTAAAATGCCATCGGGTAAGGGATCATCAATGCTCAGAGCCATCACAGCATCACCACGCACGATCTTCCGACCTACCTGCATACTGGCAATATTGACATTGAAACTGCCGAGTAGAGAACCAAGTTTACCAATAATACCTGGCATATCCCGGTGTAGGGTAAACAGCATATATTTGCTAGGAGGGACATTAATGGGGAAACCATCAACGTCTGTTAAGTGAATTTCCTTGTCACCCAACAAAGCACCAGTAACAGAATGTTTACCTAAAGTCCCCGTGGCTTCTAGATGCAATGAACCAGCATAATCTCTTGCTGAAGCGTCCCTTGTTTCAATGACTCGAATTCCCCGTTCTTTGGCTTCTATGGTAGCGTTGACATAATTTACCCGTTCCCGCAGGGCTTGGTAAAGTAGTCCTTTCAGGGCGGCGATAACTAAGGGTTGACTTTTATTAGTTGCCAGTTCTCCTTGTAGTGTAACATTAAGTGTTTCCACTCTGCCACCTGTGAGTTGACCAACTAAGTTCCCCAAGGTTTCCGCTAATTCCATGTAAGGCTTGAGTTCTTCTAGGATATCGGGACCAAGTCCAGGAATATTCACAGCGGAACGGGCAGGTAATCCTAATAACACATCCCGAATTTGTTCAGCCACATCTATGGCTACATTCACTTGGGCTTCGGCAGTGGAAGCACCGAGGTGAGGAGTAAGAATAACATTTTTACCGAGCGATCGCAATTCAGAATCACCTAAGGGTTCAGAATCGAACACATCCAAAGCAGCACCAGCAATTACACCATTTTTAATTGCCACTGCTAAAGCCGCTTCATCTATAATGCCACCACGGGCGCAGTTAATAATTCTGGTGGTGGGTTTCATTAACGCCAAAGTTTTAGCATTGATGATGTTGGCAGTTTCCTTAGTTTTGGGAATGTGCAAGGTGATATAGTCGGCTTGCTGGAATAGCAAATCTAACTCTACCAATTGACAACCTAGTTGTTCGGCTCTTTCGCTGGAGATAAATGGATCGTAAGCTAGGAGTTTCATACCCATTGCTCTAGCTACACTGGCAACATGAGAACCAATTTTCCCTAACCCGACAACGCCGAGGGTTTTTTTGTATACTTCCGAACCAACAAATGATTTGCGATCCCATTCACCACGTTTTACTGAAGCGTTAGCATCAGGAATGTGACGAGATAGGGATAACATCATGGCTAAAGCGTGTTCTGCGGCAGCAATGGTATTACCTTCGGGAGAATTGACGACGACAATCCCTTTGCGAGTAGCTGCGGGAACATCAACGTTATCCACACCCACACCGGCACGGCCAATAATTTTTAATTTGGTGCCAGCTTCTATAATTTCTTGAGTAACGCGAGTTCCTGAACGGATCATCAGCGCGTCATACTCACCAATGATGGCTTTGAGTTCATCTGGCTTGAGGCTGGTTTTGACATCAACGGTGGCAACTTGGGAAAGAATATCAATACCAACTTGATCAATTGGATCTGAGACAAGAACCTTAGACATAATAACTTGATTTTGGTTGACAGGGTTTGCTGTACAAGACTTTTTAGTTTAGTGCTTATCTGTGGCACTTGTGCAAAAATTATCTATTTTTTGAGGAGTCAGGAGTCAGGAGTCAGGAGTCAGGAAGAATAAAGAAGAAAGAAGAAGTTGGAAAAAATACAAATATTCTCCTTATTTACCAATTAGCAAACTTTGGTAAATTCTCCTTTCTCCAGATAACATCTCTTTTTCTATTTGTCTTTACCTCTAAAACCCTAATTCCCGTTTTTGGTAATTGCTTTAACCTATTTTTCAATTCCTCCCAAGAATTAACTAATTCATGTTGCACATTATAAGTAGCGCATAATTGAGCAAAATCAATATTTTGAGGAGTGGCAAAAAACTCTTCAAAGGGAGGATTGAATTGAGCAATGGGTAACATTTCAAAAATACCTCCTCCATTGTTATTAATTAAGACAATCGTTAAATGTCCAATAAATTTATTTTTAATTAAAAAACCATTGGTATCATGTAATAAGGATAAATCTCCTGTTAACATTACACTACTTTGCTGATGATGTGCAATTCCTAAAGCTGTGGAAAGTGTCCCATCAATGCCATTTGCACCCCGGTTAAAATAAGGGTTAATTTTTAAATTATTGGGTTTCCAGAAAAATTCTATATCTCGCACTGGCATACTATTAGCAATAAATAGGGGTGTTTCTGGTGGCAGGATTTGGGAAATTAACCAAGCGGTTTTACTTTCAATTAATTCATCTAGATTTTCAAAATAATCATCAATATTTTTTCTGACTTGCTTTTCTGCTTTACACCATTTTTGTAAATATTCACTTTCTGTTAACTTCCCAATTTCCAATTTCCCAATTTCTGTGACTGACATTCTTAAATGTCTAGTTTTTCCATGTAAAGGATCTAAATTTTGATCACAATTATCAATTATCAAACGTTGCGGTTTAGTCGTATTTAACCAATTGCGTAATTCTTTACTTGTGGGCATTTCTCCAATTTGAATTACCATTTCTGGGGTTAATTCTTTCTTCAGTTGCTGATTTCTGAGAATAATATCATAGGTAGAAATTAAGTAGGGATTTAAGTCTGCGTAATTTCTCACAGGGGAAAGTCCTTCAGCTAAAACAGGCCATTGGAGAGATTGACTTAAATGTGCGATCGCTTTACAATACTCTTCCGGGTCTTGTGGTTGAGCTACACCAGCAATAATAATCCCTTTTTGCTGATATGTAATGGGTAATTGGTAATGGGTAATTGGTAATGGGGTGGAAATTATTCCCGCAAAGAAATCTTCCACATCTAAAGTAAAATCCGTACCATCGGGAATGGGCGCGAGGGGATCACGAAAGGGTATATTTAAATGTACTGCGCCGGAATTAGGAAATTGACAACGTTCCCAAGCGTGAATTACCGTTTGTCTGAGATAACCTAACATTCCTATATCTACGGAAGGTGTAGCTAATTCCCCTTGCCAATTGGGATAATTACCGTATAATTTTACTTGGTCAATAGTTTGGCCAGAATGACAATCGCGTAATTCTGCTGGTCTATCGGTGGTTAATATTAATAAAGGTACGCGACTTTCCCTAGCTTCAATTACCGCTGGATAAAAATTTGCTCCCGCAGTTCCCGAAGTACAAACTAATACTACAGGTTTTCCCGTTGCTTTAGCTCGTCCCAACGCAAAAAAAGCCGCTGAACGTTCATCTAAAATCGGAATAGCTTCAATATGCGGTATTTGTTGGACAAAAGCCACAGTTAACGGTGTAGAACGAGAACCAGGACAGATTACAGCACAATTTAAACCCAAACGTTTCAGGGTTTCAGTTAATACATAAGACCAAAGTTGATTAAGATTATTAAAAGTAAGCTGCATTGATTAGAGATTATGGACTGTATTCATTTAACAGGAATTCGTTGCTACGGCTATACTGGGTTTTTACCAGAAGAACAGGTATTAGGACAATGGTTTGAGGTAGATGTTAAATTATGGTTGGATCTTTCTCAACCTGCTAAAACAGATAATATTGAACATACTATAGATTATCGCCGCACCATTGGCTTAATTCAAAATTTGGTGAAAACCTCAAAGTTTGCATTGGTGGAAAGACTCGCTGGGGCTATAGCTGATGGTATTTTAGAGGATAGCGACGATATTAATCAAGTTCAGGTGATTCTTAGTAAACCCGCTGCACCTATTCCTGATTTTACTGGCAAAATTAGTATTGAATTGACTAGAAGTAAAGTCTAGTATGTGAAAAACTTTTCTGTCAGAATCAGGATGTCCAGGATTTAAGGATTTACAGGATTTTTGGAATACACATATTCCAACTTCTTCGATAAATTCGGGATTTATTGCTAAAATTGCGGTTTACCTGTAGAACAGTTAGAAAATTTAGGTGCTGCGTTGTTTAATATTTCCGAAGTTGCTGATTTAGTAACTTGGTTAAATCAACAAAATCATTAGAACTAATAATTTGTGGTGTTGGGTTAAGAAACCCAACCTACTTTATAACCTACGAAAATGCAAAATTGGCATAGCAAATAAACCCCAAGCCAAACCAGTAATCAAACCAAAAGGAGTAACAATATAATTATTAAAATCCCATAAACCGAAAATCTGCGCTGCTAATTCC
This sequence comes from Anabaena sp. UHCC 0187, assembly GCF_009712035.1. GTDB lineage: Bacteria > Cyanobacteriota > Cyanobacteriia > Cyanobacteriales > Nostocaceae > Dolichospermum. The sequence goes on from NZ_VILB01000001.1 coordinate 77,438, forward strand.
AACGGATAAGCCATCATCAACACACTAGCAAAAGCCGCACCAGTCCAACCATATTGACTTAACCAAAAAACACCTTTTCCATTAGTTAAACCATACAAAATTCGAGTTATCAATAAACCTGATACCGTTCCATAACAGCGCATACAAACCGCCATAATAAAAGGTGGAGATAACTCCAAACCCATAGTAGGCTGCGGACACACATGATTACCCATAAAGTAAATAATGTCCGCAATCCCCGGAAGCAAAAACACACCGGACGCAGCCAAAAAAGGAGCAAGAGGGGGACCAAAAACCATACCAGCTAACAGGAAATCAGCAAAAAAACTCACCCAATTAACCCGTAACCCTCTTAACAAAACTACACTTTCCATATTCTCTCTGCGTCCTCTGCGCCTCTGCGGTTCGTTCCCTAACTTATATTAGCAACATAAGGACTCGTTAACTTATCCAACTGCTGAGTTAACAAACTGAGGAATAAACCCACATCTGTAACCACACCTACAGACTCTATTGAACCGCGATCGCTCAACTTTGTCACCACAGCCGGGTTAATATCCACACAAACCATCTTCACACCTGCGGGAGTCATATTCCCCACACCGATAGAATGCAGCATAGAAGACAGCATCAAAATCATATCCGCACCTTCAATGATTTTAGAATATTCCTGTTGTGCTAAAATCAAGTTCATTTGGGTATCGGGTAAAGGACCATCATCCCGAATTGAACCAGCGAGAGAAAATGGAATGTTATTTTTCACACATTCATACATCACCCCACTTTTCACTACTCCCGCTTCTACAGCTTTAGCAATGCTACCAAAACGGCGAATAGTATTAATAACCTTCAAATGATGTCGGTGTCCACCACGTACAGCCACACCCCTCTTCATATCCACACCCAGGGATGTTCCTAGCAGGTTTTGTTCCATGTCATGAACAGCGATCGCATTTCCGCCCAAAAGACCTTGAACATAGCCTTCTCGCACCAAGCGACAGAGATGTTCACCACCACCTGTATGAATTACCACGGGTCCAGCAGTGACAACTACTTTACCGCCACTATCCTTAATTTTACGTAATTCCCAAGCCACTTGTTCGACGACTAATTCCACCCGTCTTTCGCTGGAAACACCGGAAGACATAAAGCTGAATTCTTGGGAGTTGCGTTGTTCTCGTGATTCGGCTTTGCGGACGGTGCGGATACCAAAGACATCAACAACTACTTTGTCGCCGATTTCTAAATCACGGAGGAGTTTACATTTTGCTACTATACCATTGGCAGTTTGAGAAATAGCGATCGCCCCATCCATGCGTTGATTTTGGACTTTCAGCCATTCCCCATTTACCCGAATTTCAGTCGGATAAATCGTGCTTACATAGAAATCATCAGGAGCTACACCCGCTTGAATGACAGGTTCTAACTTAGTATCGCGCTCATCTTGGGGTAAATCCACCGCACCCAAATCAATCAATTGGGAGATGATTTCTTCCATCACTTCGTGAGATGGTGCAGATACCCTCACCTCAGCCGCAGATGTACTTTGACGTTGTTCTCCCAAATTGAATTTGAGAACTTGGAAACTTCCCCCCATTTCCACAATCAAATCTAAAGCGCGGTTAATCAAACCTGCATCTAGCAAGTGTCCTTCCATGCGAATGACACGGCTTTCTACAGATACATTAGCGTGAATTTCCTCACCAATAGGTTCTGTTACCCGCAAAGTCAAGCATTTAGCCGCACCACCAGCTTTGAGAAATTCTGTTAATGGTGTTTCAATGACTTGGAAACCAACTTCCGCTAACCGTGATTTTAAACTCTCACTGGCTTTGTTCATAATCACGATGCTATCAACATTCACCGCATTACAAGCGAAGTTAACAGCATCAGCTTCTTCAATAGCAATTCGCTTTTCTGGTGCGACGCGCATTTCAATCACGCGGTTAGAGTAGGAATCAAATGCACCGGGATAATACAGCAAATAACCATTTGCCAAAGGACAGAAGCAGGTATCAAGATGATAAAAACGCTCATCCATTAAGCGCAGAGAAATCACCTCAATGTCCAGCCATTTAGCCAAGTAGGGGTGAGAATCTAATTCTGACCGAAAACCATATCCAGCCCATAACCAGCGCCCTTCTCGGTCTAGGAGTGCGTCACCAGCACCTTCAAAGGGAAGGTCTTTGGGAAGTGTGTAAACATTATAACCATTTTGTTCAAACCACTGTTGAAAATACGGTTCTTCACCCTGACGTTCTTTATGTAAGAAGCGGCTGAGAACGACGTTTTCACCAAGGACTAAACCCGCATTGGCACTGAATACCATATCAGGCCAGCCTTTTTCCGGGGCAACTAAATCAACAATGGCGTGATTTTTGATAACATTGTATAATTTATTCCATTGCTCTACGGCGCGATCGCGTGAGGACTTATGAATATTCCCTTCCATCCAAGGATTAATCACATAATCCACATCATAATGGTCAGGAGCGCACATCAAAAAACGAATTTGGGAAACCATAAAAATCTTACTAACTTCTAAAATGCTACTAATGTCTTCTGGATACAGAGTTTTGGTGATCCAATTCTGTCAAATCTGCTACTTAACCTCTACCTTTTGCTCTTGGTAGGCTTTACAAGGATATCGTTATTATTCTATTACTACTAGGGACAATGTGAGCGGTAGGAGGGAAATGGTTGTGTTTGAATGCAATATTAACTTGTTAATTGATGGGTGACTCTGATTGTTGGCTGGACTTGCTCTACAATAATTAAATTATGGAGTTTTTTATTATGCCCCCTACCCTAAAAGCAGTCTATCGTAACGGCACATTCATTTTGGAAACAGCCTGTAATTTACCTGAAGGTTCTGAGGTGGAATTACTCATTCAATCAAGTTCTATTGTTTCACCTCCCATTTCCGATGTAGAAAGCAAACAACGTTTTCTCAATCTTCTAATTTCACGAATGCAGCAAAATCCAATTCCATTAAATGCACCTTGTTTCACACGGGAGATGCTGCATGAACGCCGTTGATACTAATATTTGGATTAATGAAACATACAATATCAGCAATCAAACTCTTACTGAAGCCATTTTGGATTAGTTGAATCAACTTTAAAAAAATCTATAATCTTTTCTTTTTCAGAATCACTAATATCATCTTTAATGTTTTGTATAAATTTTTCTTCAAGTCTATTATTAGCACTTTTTACAAGCCTATGCATTCGTTTCGATAGTTCATATATAAATTTATTAGTTAAAACGATATTTTTTCCAGAAAACTTACTTAACTGATTCTTCTTAACTTTTAGTGCATCTGGTCTTGTGATAGTTCCGGCTGTATGAACTATAGAGTGGCGTAATTGCCAAAGACATTCCAAATCTTCTATATCTTCAGAACTATAAAAATTAAGATTATCAAACCCAAAAGCTTTTATATATTTATTTACCTGATCTGGAGTGTGCCATCCTTTCAAAGTATCAGCTAGTATAACTCCTGTAGATGCACTATCTTCTCCTCTATATGCCAGCAGATGATTTGAGCCTATTTGTACAACTCCCTCATTATCTTTGTACCGACTATCCACATTTCTAAAAAATTTATCTCCGTTGAAATCTTTTAAATATACACTTCTCTCAAAAACTCCTGCGAAAAGATATTTTTGGTATGTTTCAAAATGCCCCATCAGAGACGCTAAAATTGAATTTAAGAAAATCTGAATCATTACATGACTTTCTTTAGTTAGTTTATTATATGCTTCAGGAGATTCCGGGTCAGGATACCTGGGAAAATTGCTTTTACAATGCTCAATAGAGTCTTTAGCATTCATACAAAATTTTAGAAAAGCAGTAGCAGGACAATTAATATAATCTTCGTGTTTTAAATGTCCTTCTGCTTCGTTAAGAAACAGATATTCTTTTATGGGCTTTTCTCCGATCATAATTTAAGTGCTTTGATACTAAACAGTATTATTTTTATCATTATATTCTAAGGTTAAATTTTAGTCAATTTCAATGAAAAACCTCTCGTAATTCAAAATAATAGCTGAGTGGTGTTTGTGTGACACCGTAAATGGTGCTATAGTAGTGTCATGTCTACCGCACCACTACTTCATGTTGTTATAGATACTAACGTTGTATTCGAGGGCTTAACAAAACAGGGATGCGCTGCTGGTTTGGTCGTTGATACATGGTTAGCTGGTTTACTTGTAGTTCATGTTTCTAATGCCTTAGCTTATGAATATGAAGATGTTTTGTCTCGTAAACTCTCAGAATCTCGTTGGTACAAACTGCAACCCGTTTTAGGGACATTGCTCAGTTATGCTCATTTCACAACAATTTACTACACATGGCGACCAAGTTCACCAGATGCAGGAGATGATCTTGTAATTGACTGTGCTATGAATGCAGGTGCAACAGTTATTACATCTAACATTCGTGACTTTCAAAATGCAAAACAATCTTTAGGTTTACCAGTTATGACACCCACACAGCTAGTAATTAAATTAGCCTCTGGAGAAATTTAGCAATGAGTAGATTAACACTGAGATTACCAGAAACACTACACCAACAGTTAATCCAGTTAGCTGAAACTGAAGGTGTTTCTTTGAATCAATATATAGTTTATGCTTTAACTCGTCAAGCCGTATCCACAGAGTTTATTCAAGCAACACCAGAAAAAGAAATAATTGAGCAAGAACAGAGTTTTAAAACACTGTTACAAGGTTTAGGAACAGCTTCCAAAAATCAAATTAAATCAGTTTTAGCTGAACGTGAAGTAGTACAACCAGAAGCAGAATTAACTCCTGAAATTATTACTTCTCTTCAACAAAAAATAAGTAATGCAACAAGAGTTTAAAACAAAAAACAAGTAATGGTGGGTTACACCGTTGCTAACCCACCCTACCAAGATTGAAATATTTGCTGTTATGAAAACTTACTTGTTAGGTTGAGGAGTCATCCGCAAATAAGGTTTAATTTCTTCATAACCTTTAGGAAACTTAGCCTTGAGGACTTCAGGATCTTTCAAAGAAGGTACAATCACCACATCTCCACCATCTTTCCAGTCTGCGGGAGTAGCAACGCTGTAATTATCAGTTAATTGCAGAGAATCAATGACGCGCAAGATTTCATCAAAGTTGCGTCCAGTGCTGGGAGGATAGGTAAAAGAAAGACGGAGTTTTTTATTGTTGTCAATAATGAAAACTGAACGCACGGTGACAGTAGCCGCTGCGTTGGGGTGAATCATATCATAAAGTTCAGAAACCTTACGATCTGGATCTGCTAGAATTGGGTAATTAAGAGTGGTGCTTTGGGTTTCTTCAATATCCCCCACCCAGCCATTGTGAGATTCTACATCATCAACGCTGAGAGCGATCGCTTTCACATTGCGTTTGTCAAATTCTGGTTTTAGTTTGGCAACAGTTCCTAGTTCGGTGGTGCAAACTGGTGTAAAGTCAGCGGGGTGGGAGAATAGCACTACCCAGCTATCACCAGCCCAGGAGTAAAAGTCAATTTCCCCATGGGTAGAGGCTTGAGTAAAGTTAGGTACTGTATCACCAAGACGAAGAGTCATGCAAGATTCCCTGTATTTTAAAAAGACATTTATATTCTACTGTGACATGATCACATAGAAAGCCAATTATTCCATTGGGCTGTCGCGGTTTGCAACAAAATTTTAAGTTTATTAAGAAATAACCTCTTGATATGCTTGAATCATTTGCAGGGCGATCGCATCCCAGCTAAAATTTTGTAAAGCGTATTTTTGGGCATTTAATCCCCGGCGTTGAAGTTCTTCGGGATTTGCCAAAGCAGTTTTTAATAAATCCACAATTGAGTTCACATCTGTAGTTCCCACCCAACCAGACTCACTATCTATCACTTGCTGATATATATGCACTTGGTCAGAAATAACCACAGGTGTTCCTGCTACCATGGCTTCAGCGACAGCAATGCCAAAATTTTCGTAATAAGAAGGTAATACAAATAAATCCGCAGCTTTCAACAAACTTCTTTTCGCTTCTCCCGTGACAAACCCTGTAATTGTCGTCTGAGAATTTAAAGGTGAATTGGCAATTTGTGATTTAATTTTATCTTCATAAATTGGATCTTGAGGATTTGTCCCTGCTAAAACAAAATGAAAATCAAAACCTGCTATTAATAATTTCTCTAATGCTGGAATTAATAATTCTAAACCTTTTTTAGGATCAATACGAGACATAAATAAAATCACAGGTTTATGACTAGGAATATGCCATTGATTAACTAAATCACTGCTATTTTCTAGGGGAGGAATCACACCCAAAGGAATAACTAAATCTTTTGTAGTTACTCCAAATCTGTTGGAGATTTTAGACTCTTGGGCGCTAGTAAAATGAATTGCTGCTGCATTTGCTAAATTATCATGTTCTATCAATTGCACATAAAGCCGTTTTAATTGTTTTTTCTTTTGTAAATCAGCAGGATCTAGAGTTCCTAAAGGACGTAAAATATAAGGTAACTTTTGTTGACGACATACTATAGCTGCGGCACTACTTATAGGAGAAAACAAGGCATGAATATGGGCAATATCAAACTCATTAGCGTGTTTTTTTAACCATTTTAATAAATCCAGTGAAAACTTATATCTGCGAAATGGTGAACAACGAAAATAAATTATTTCATAACCATCTTGTTTGATTGGCTGATTTAAAGGGACATTCAGGGGTTTTTGTCCAGAATCACCATTACTATCGGTGGTGAGAATGGTAACTTCTACACCTGCTTTTACCAATGCTGGGGCTAATCCTAATACCATTTGACTAGGACCACCATAAATCAGAGAAATTGAGGGGAGAATTTGGAGAATTTTCATGATCTATTGATCTAACTTGCTGTAAATTTGTCCATTATTCCAGATTGATTGGATAATAGTCCCTAAAGTTTTGAAAAACCCTAAAATATAGAAAAGACTGCGAGATAAAATTTTAATAGGAGAACCACTTTTATTACAAGGTGGATTTCCCAGAACATGACAATCAAATATCCGAGAACCAAAACGTAAACCTTGGGTAAAAGTGAGGTTTTTCAGACACAATAAAAAATGGTTATGGTAAAAATTTAGTTGATACTCAAGGGATTGGGTACTAATATTATGACAACCGCCACTTTCTTCTCCTAAATGTACTAAATAAGCCTCTGGATCATACCAAATTTTATATCCTGTCTTTCTTACTTGCAAACAAAAATCTGATTCTTCCCGAATGGCATTACCGCGAAATCTCTCATCAAACCTTAAATTGTATTTAGTAAATATTTCCCGTCGAAAAGACATATTACATCCTCTAGCAGTCAAAACTTGCTGAGGTTTAGTAGTATGGACTAAATCAAGATGATATAAAAAAAGTGCAGGATCAATTGCTGCTGGTGGTAAATATTCAATTTCTAATTTTCCCCCAGATGTAGCCAATTTTTCTCTATCTAAAACCCGTCCGGCTACAGCACCTATTTCTGGATTTTCTAGATAATTCTTGACATGGGTAGTTAAAAATTCTGGACGTAACTGCACATCATCATCAATAAATAAGATAATATCACCGACTGATCTTTTGATGGCATAATTTCGCGCCCCTGGTAAACTTGCCCAATCTAAGTTAAATAACTTAATTTTGCCAGCGGTGGCCATTTCCTCTAGAAAAACTTGAGTTTCAGGTTCATGGATTTTGGTTTGATCTACCACCAAAACTTCAAAGTTGGGATAGTCTTGTTTTAAGATATCTATAATGCTATCACAAAGGAGTTTTTCTCTTTTGTATGTGGGTATAATGACTGAAATCAAAGGATGATTATTCATATTTTTTTTATTTCAGTAAAACTCAACTACTTTTTTATTTTTAGGCGCTTTTTCTCAACAGGTGCTTCAGAAATAATATCTTCTGTTTCCTGTCGATCAAGTAATGGTAATTTAAAGAGAACTCCGGCAAAAAACCAATAATAAACAGCGACGGGATCGACATCTAGAGGATAATAGTAAGTATTATAACTGATAAATAGAATAAAAGTTGCCATAGAAGCCCCATAAATGCGGAATACACGGTTTTTAAGCCCTCTATATGTCTTAAAGGCACTGACTGTTAAAGTAGTAACTAAACCTAGAAATACGAGTACACCAACAATGCCTACTTCATACAAGACTTTGGGGTAATAAGTTTCTACAAGTTTAGTATCACCTAAGACACGAGCGGAATTAGTAGCTCTTCCTAAACCAGAACCGATAAGGGTATCGACATTTTTCCAATTCTCATGAAATTGATCAACAATAAATGCTTGAGGTGGTGAGGCTTCCCAGCGCGTGGTAAAACTATCTAACCTTTCTTGGACAACAACGGGGTTAGTGGCTATTGCTATTCCTAAAATCAATGCCAGTCCACCACCTAGGGGAATAAACCGCTTGAGATTGCCAATTTGACCAGTTAACAATAGTAGTAGTATGAAGCAAACTGGTACTAAAGCTAAAGCAATTCTCTGTCCCGAAATAACGGCATTGACAAAAACTAATGCTAAAGAACCTAAACTAATCAGTCTCCAGAGAATGGAAGGATCACTAAAACCGGTGGCAAAGGTGAAAAAAGTGCTAGAAATTAAAAACCATGCCCACTGCCAAGGGGCGACAAAAGTACCTGGAAGGCGAATTACCCCTTGTTGGGGACTATAGACAAGCGCACCGCCAAAATAACACCGGGCATCTAGGGTAGCTTTAAATAAGGCTGCTCCCTCCAAATCAGTTGTGCCTTTACATACGCCAGTTATTAATAATGTGTATTGAATAAATCCCAGCACACAACAAACGAGAATCAGAACTACTTGCAGCCGAGTTAATAATAGAAAATCCCGTTTATTGCGAATAAGATGATAAGCACAAGTAATTAGGGGTATGTAACCCATAAATACTTTTAACCCTAGAATTCCCACTCCTATAGGTACTTCCCCTGGTGGGTGTTTTGCTAATTGCTGGCCACCATTAATAAATACTAGTGTCAATAAACAACAAATCCAGAGAATTAGTAGGGGGGTTTTAATGGCTTTAGGAATTACAAAGGGTTGATTCTGTTTTTTATAAGTTTGCCAGATAGAAATTAGAGCGGGAACGTAAAAAGCATCTTTAGCCAATTGCATGATGGGACTATTGCCCAAGGCGTAGATTATTGTGCCACCAAAGGGTACGTAAATAATGAAGGCATATAGAGCAGGACGAGGGTATTTGTAGGAGAGGGTGATGATAATGATGCCTAAAGCGGCAGGAATGGCTAATTTAACTCCCGCTGTGAAAAAAATCATCATTCCTAAGAATAAAGCACATCCTGTGGTACTACTGACGATGCTGGTGAATTCTTTGCGGGCTTTGGTAGCTTGGCGTTTTTGGGCTAATTGTTCTTTGAGACTAAGGGTAGGAGCCTCTACTTTGGACTGTTTTTTTGATTTAGGGGATTTTTTAACTTTTGCCATATTTACAGTCTCCTGACTCCTACCTCCTGGGTTTTTAAGCTAGGTGTTCCTGAACTTGTGAGACTAATTCATTTGTCCAATGGTTGACAAGTTCGGCATTTGCAGCTTCTACCATGACTCTAATCACAGGTTCTGTCCCAGAGGCACGGACAAGGATTCTGCCATGATCACCCATTGCTACTTCGGCTTTAGCGATCGCTTGTTGCACGGGTTGACAACTTTCCCATCCTAGTCGTCGCTCACGATCTAATACTCGCACATTCCGTAATATTTGGGGGTAGGTTTGGAAACTTTGATCTACCATTTCTCCCAGGGAAAGATTAGCCTCTTTGACGACGGCAGCAATATGCAAAGCTGTTAATAACCCATCCCCAGTCATGGCATAATGACTGCAAAGGATATGTCCTGATTGTTCTCCCCCCAACATTCCCCCAGTTTTCCGCATTTCGGCATGGACATATTGATCACCGACAGCGGTACGAATTAATTTACCACCTATTTGTTGCCAAGCCCGTTCAAATCCTAGGTTAGCCATGACGGTGGAAACTATCAGGTTATCTGGGAGTTGTTGCTTTTGTTGTAAATGGCGACCCCACAGGTAAAGAATGTAATCACCATTAACTGATCTGCCCGTATTATCCACAGCTAAAACTCGATCTGCATCACCATCAAAGGCAAAACCCATGTCGGCGTGATGGGCTTTAACAGCGGCTTGGAGAATATCTAAATGTGTAGAACCGCAATTAACGTTAATGCGATCGCCATCTGCCTCATTATGTAAGCAAATAACTTCCGCACCCATTTCTGTAAATACCGCTGGTGCTAAACCTACCGCTGCACCCCAAGCTAAATCTAAAACAATCTTCATCCCCTGGAGAGTGAGTCCAGATTCTAAAGGTGTTTGGATGGCTTGGCTATATGTTTTAATTAACTCTGGGCGGGAATAATGTCTACCGCAATTATTTATACTAAAACTTGGGGATAATTTACCTCGTAATCCCGCTTCAATTTCGCCTTGCAGGGCTTTGGATAGCTTACCACCATCTGCATCAAAGATTTTAATTCCGTTGTCTTCTGGGGGATTGTGGCTGGCGGAAATCATGATTCCCCCAATGGCATTAGTAATGCTGGCCAGATAGGCTACGCAAGGTGTGGGACATAATCCCAAATACCACACTTCTAAACCGGCAGCGGTTAACCCAGCACTCAAGGCCATGGCTAACATATCACTGGAGTTTCGGGAATCTTGTCCGAGGATAATCGGACCCGAATGGGTTGCATGACTACGAAGGACAATCCCTGCCCAAAAACCCACTTGTAAGGCTAAAGGGGCATTTAGCAAGTCTCCCACTTTCCCCCGAATTCCATCTGTACCGAATAAAGCGTTGGTTGGTAGCGGTATGGAATTTAACATCCAACTATTTTCCACATTTGTCACCAATTCTGAAATACAGCCTTGAGTCCGAGCCATTGATGAAACCATAAATTTAATACTCCACACAATCACACAGGAGAATAGCACTTTCTTCTATCATTCTCGACGTTGGTGAAACGCCAGCGCAACTTATTGCTTAATGATTTTTAATATAAATTCTCATCAAATAGTTTTAATGTAACGTTTTAATGGGGTTTTTTAATCATTGTGTACAGAAAACTCCAACAGTTAATTTTTTTACAGTTGAGAAATTTATTATGAGCAGCAATTTAGCAAGCAAATTACGTGTGGGAACTAAGAAAGCACACACTATGGCAGAAAACGTGGGTTTTGTCAAGTGTTTTTTAAAAGGAGTTGTGGAAAAAAACTCCTACCGCAAGTTGGTTGCTAACTTTTACTTCATTTACTCGGCTATGGAAGAGGAAATGGAAAAACACAAGCATCACCCAATTCTGAGTAAAATTTATTTTCCTGAACTTAACCGCAAGCATACCTTAGAGCAAGACCTTCATTACTACTATGGTTATAATTGGCGAGAGCAAGTTAAATTATCTCCTGCGGGTGCGGCTTATGTAAACCGGATTCGGGAAATTTCCGCTACTGAACCAGAATTATTAATTGCTCATTCTTATACCCGTTATCTAGGTGATTTATCGGGGGGGCAAATCCTCAAAAACATTGCCCAAACCGCGATGAAACTGGGTGAAGGTGAAGGAACTGCTTTCTATGAGTTTGCAGATATTACCGATGAAAAGGCGTTTAAGGCTAAGTATCGAGCCAATTTAGATGCTATGCCTATTGATGATTCTACAGGCGATCGCATTACAGAAGAAGCAAATGCCGCTTTTGGTGTGAACATGAAGATGTTCCAAGAGTTGGAAGGTAATTTGATTAAAGCTATCGGGATTATGGTTTATAACGCCATGACACGGAAGCGGACAAAGGGTAGCACTGAATTGGTAACTGCTGAGTAATGAGTTGAGAAATATTAATTTTTCTCAATTTAAAATATATGGGGTAACAGCCTTGTGATTGTTTTCTATGAGTGAAAGCAACCGGAGGGATGTCACCCCAATTTAGAATCATCTAAATCACATTCAGCCATAAATTGCTCAATACTTTCAGGAAAATCACCATTTTCAACTTTTTTCGTAAATACTTGATAACAATCTTTTTTATCACCTTCCTTGCGGGGAAAACCTAACCAGAGAATAATAATTATTTTTTGTTCTTTAAATGCTCTAAAAAACAATCTATATCTTTCTGGAAGTCCCATTTTCTTGAGACGACCATATTTTTGTAAAGGTTTCTGTAAAATAAAGTGAGATGCAAAAGGATCTTGGGTAATTTTTTCTTTAATACCTATATTCAACGCTTTTAATAATTTTGCATCTTGATGTTGGATAAATTCTTCTTTGGGTAATTCATCTTTTAATTTCTTGATCTTTTCGCGCAAGTCTACCCATTGAGTGTTAAACAACGGGTAGAAAAATATTTGCCAATCATTACAAGTAAATACAGCCATTAATCTAAAACTACATCAGCTAATAAATCATCTATTTCTGCACTCATTTCTTGAGTGTATGCAACTAATTGGGAAGGATTTTGGATAGCATCCTTCATGAGAAAATCTAAAAAGAGGCTTAACATTACGCTTTCATCCTCGTTATTTTCTGCAACATCTTTCGTGTCTAATCTCACTAAAAATGTGTTATCCGATAACACTTCTATATAGCCTGAAGTATTAGCTAAATGGGGATAGTCTTTAAAAAAAGAACGAGGGAGACGAAAACCATCTTGATTACCGATTTTCGCAGGGTTGATGGCATAAATTTTATCAGCCATAAGATAATTCTTGAGCTAAGTTATAATTTATGTTATAACATATATTTGATGAACTCTTGTTGTAAATCATCAAAATCTACAAAAAACACATCTATTTCTTGACGGGAAAGGGCTAAAATAAAATCACGGCGGTTTAAGATGGCTATTTGTGCGGCTTTTGAAAAATGATATTATATATAGTATCAAGTTTTTTGAGAATGAGAACTACTTACAAATGGAAAATTGTGATCTTATGACTAAAGTAGAATTTACTCTTCCCATTGATAGCATCACAGATACTATCAGACAAGAAGCAGAAAATAAAGCCAAACAAGCTTATATTATGACACTTCTTCAATATGGAGAAATTAGCAGTGGTAAAGCTAGTCAATTATTAGGAATATCTCGATTAGATGTTATAGATTTAATGTCTAAATATGAAATATCTCTGTTTGATGATAGTATGAGTTTAGAGGAATTTCAAGCAGAAGTAAATCAGGCAAAAATGAAGTTACAAGCCAATAATTTATGATTATTGTTTCCGATACAACCCCATTAAGTGAACTTTCTAAAGTTGGTAAATTAGATTTACTTCATGCTGTATTTGGAAAAGTAATAATTCCTCAACAAGTATATGAAGAATTGACTACAGGTAATCATCCCGCCGTTTTAGCTGTAAAATCAACTTCATGGCTAGAAGTTCGTTTTATAAGTAATATCCAACTGATTGAACAATTGCAATTAGAAACAGATTTAGATTTAGGAGAATGTTCTGCAATTATTTTGGCAGAAGAATTAAAAGCAGGTCAACTTTTAATTGATGAAAAAGCTGGTAGAAAAGTTGCTATTAGTAGAGGTTTGCCAATTATTGGTTTAGTTGGAGTAATTATTTTAGCAAAAGACCAAGGATTGATTGATAATGTCAAAGATATTTTAGATGATTTAATCAGTAAAGGAACAAGAATCAGCCCCAAAATTTATAATTATGCTCTAATTACAGCGAGAGAAATTTAAAATACACTAAATTGATTTTTTTGGGGTAAGTTTTAACGAGCTTAGTTTTATCTTAATGAAATTAGGTTAAAATCCGAATATTAGCTATTTTAGGTATAAAAACTAGATTATGGCAAATCCAGAGCATTTAGCAATATTGAATCAAGGGAAAGAGTTTTGGGACGAGTGGAGATATGAAAATGAGCAAAATCCAGATATAAGACCTGATCTTAGTTCTGCTGACCTGAAAGGGGCTGACCTGAGTGGTCTTAGACTGAGTGAGACTAACCTGATAGATGCTAACCTATGTGATGCTGACCTGTGTGGGGCTAACCTGTGTGGGACTAACCTGAGTTATGCTAACCTGAGTGGGGCTGACCTGAGTGATACTCTCCTGTGTGGGGCTAACTTGTGTAGGGCTAACTTGAGTGGGGCTAACCTGTATATAGCTGATCTGAGTGATGCTAACCTGAGTAAGGCTAACCTGACTGAGGCTAACTTGCGTGATGCTAACCTGTATGGTGCTAACCTGAGAGAGGCTAACCTGAGTAAAGTTGACCTGAGTGGGGCTAATTTAGCCATGTCCCAAGTAATTGGTACAAACTTTCACAATGCAAATTTGACAGGTACTTCTATAAAACATTGGCAAATTGACAGTGAAACCAACCTGGATGGAGTAATTTGTGAATATGTTTATTATAATTATGAGTATCTGTCAGTAAAGACAGAAAGACGACCCATAAATGGTAACTTTGCACCTGGAGAATTTGCCAGTTTATATAAAAAAATCATAGAAAATACAGATTTAATTTTACGCAAAACTCTTGAAAATGATAATACTTTTAATAAGCTAGAAAAAAATATTGATGTAGATAATACTTTTAATAACCAAGGAGTTCAATTTTTTTCAACGCAAAAACTTCAAACTTGGAAAAGGCTAAGATTTAGATCAAAACACGAAATCAAAATTGCTGAAGCATTAGACAGAACTGGAGTTTTATTTTTACCCAACTCATTAGCACGACTTACCACGGCTAAAGGTAGAGAAAATAAAGAAGCTGATTTTCTCATTTGTTATAACGGTAAATGGGGAGTTTTAGAAGTTGATGGACCATTTCACACCCCAGAACGCAGAGTTGAAGAACAAGAAAGAGAACGCATTTTTAAAAAAAACGGTATCAAAGTTGTAGAAAGATTTGATTTTGAAAGATGTTATAACAATCCTGATGAAGTAGTGCAGGAATTTTTCAAAATGATAGAAATTGGATATTCTTAAAACTTCCTTCCTTCTTCCTTCTTCCTTCTTCCTTCTTCCTTCTTCCTTCTTCCTTTCTTCCTTCGTGTACTTCGTCCCTTCGTGGTTCATTTACTCCATATTCTTCCATCACAACGGAAATAGTGTAAAATTGAATTCAAAACCATACACAAAACATGGCTACAAAAATCCCCGTTACCGTCATCACAGGCTTCTTAGGAAGCGGTAAAACCAGCATTATCCGTCATCTCCTCCAAAACAACCAAGGACGACGCATAGCAGTATTAGTCAACGAATTTGGCGAACTGGGGATAGATGGTGAATTATTGAAATCTTGTCAAATTTGCCCCGAAGATGAAACAGCAGAAAATCAAGAAACTAATATATTTGAACTGACAAACGGCTGTTTATGCTGCACCGTTCAAGAAGAATTTTACCCGACAATGCGGGAATTAATTAAACGCCGCGATAGTATAGATTATATTATCATTGAAACCTCTGGTTTAGCTTTACCAAAACCCTTAATTAAAGCCTTTCGTTGGCAAGAAATTCGCAATGCTGCTACAGTAGATGCAGTAATTACAGTAGTAGATTGTGCTGCTGTTGCTGCGGGAACATTTGCTAGTGATTTAGATGCGATCGCTGCCCAACGCCAAGAAGATGATAGTCTAGAACATGAAACACCATTACAAGAATTGTTTGAAGATCAACTTGCTTGCGCTGATTTAGTAATTTTGAATAAAACTGATTTAGTTGACGCAGAAACCCAAGCACAAGTTTTAGAATTAGTTAAAAAAGAATTACCTAGAGAAGTGAAAATTGTCTCTAGTGATTATGGTAAATTAGACCCATCTATCTTATTAGGATTTGCAGCCGCAGTTGAAGATAATTTAGATTCTCGTCCTAGTCACCACGACACAGAAGAAGACCATGATCATGATGATGAAATTAACTCAACTCACGTCATTTTAGACCGGACATTTGACCCAGAAAAGCTACAAGCAACCTTAGAAAAACTGGCACAAGAACAAGAAATTTACCGCATTAAAGGATTTGTGGCTGTTGAGAATAAACTCATGCGGTTAGTTATGCAAGGTGTAGGAAATAGATTTGATAAATTTTATGATCGTCCTTGGAAACTAGAAGAAGCAAAACAAACCAGTTTAGTTTTTATCGGTCGTAATTTACAATCTTCAGAAATAGAATCTCAATTAGTAGCTTTGTAATATGAATATCACAGATTTATTTAACGTTGCCAATGTTTTTGTTTTGCCTTTTTGGGCTTTGATGATTCTTTTACCTAACTGGAAAGTAACTCGCAAGGTAATGGAATCTTATCTGCCTTTTGTGGTTTTAGCTGCTGCTTACTTGTATTTATTCGTCACCAGCATTACTCCAGAAAACGCCGCTGCTTTATCAAATCCTCAATTAGCAGATATAGCCAAGTTTTTTAGTAGTGAAACGGCTGCTGCTACAGGTTGGATTCATTTTCTGGTAATGGATTTATTTGTCGGTAGATGGATTTATTGGGAAGGACAAAAAACCGGAATTTGGACAATTCACTCGATAGCTTTGTGTTTGTTTGCAGGTCCTTTAGGTGTGCTTTCTCATATTTTTACCTATTGGATTTCTAAAGCTTTTTCTAAAGGTTCTGAAGGGGTGACAGAAAAAGCTGCTGTTAATTAAATTAATGTAGGGGTTTAGCAATGCTAAACCCCTACGAAATACTGTAATTAAAATTAAGCTGCTACAGCTTCTCTTTCTCTAAATTTGGCATCTAACCAACAGCGCGGTAGTTTTTCCCCAGAAGGAAATACTAGTTCTTCCTTTTTATAAATGTCTGTTTCCTGTTCTTCTTGTCCTTCTTGGTCTTGGGCGTGGACAGTTTCACTGGTGGGGTCTAATAGTTCTTGAACATCAACTATTTTCACCAAATCACGGCTATCTTTGATTTGTAAAAACATCTTGATCAACCTCCATTATTGAAATATGTAAATTTGCACAATGGGAATAGAAACCAGATCCCCGACTTCTGAATATTGGTTCATAATTTATTGACATTATCGAAAAAGAAGTCGGGGATCTTAAATTAGATTTCCCGTTGATATTTTTCGACAATATCTACTAAGGTAACTTGACATTGCAAAGGCAATAAATTAATTAAAGATAGTTCATTTCTGCCACCACCAACTTTGACAGTGATAGATTCTAAAGCGGCAATTACCTTATCTTCATTAACGCTTTTAGAAGTAATTAAAGGATACAATTTTTCAGCCACAACATTATGCAATTTGGCATCTGATAGATAAAGATGCCATTTGGCAATATCTATATAAACACTTTCACCAATTTCTGCGGCTAGGGTTTCTAGTAATTCTGTGGTATTAGTTTTAGCCATAAATATAACCTCATTGTTAGTAACATCGGGATATCTTAGCTTATTTCATATTATTACTCAATTAGCTAGACTTGATCTACTACCACAGGTGAGAATTCCCTAGCTTGTTTTTCTTTCTTTAGGTAGATTTCGGTGGTGTCGGGTCGTAATTAGCGATCGCACCAATGTAAATTAGATGCAGCAGCAATACTCCTACCCAACCAATTGTTAACCCAGGTAGCCATTCCCAGGAAGTAGTTTTCAAAATGTGGAAAAACCACAACCCAGAATTGACAGTTGCACAAATACCGACATGAACAGCGAAATTCATGCGATCATCTAGTTTACGGAAATCTGGATCTTTGCGATCTGGTTTGCGAGGCCAACGAGGAGGCATAAATATAAATGTTTGTAACAGCAGTTAACGCACCTTATTCATTGTAAGGTGTTTGGGGTTGACTTGCTCAGGTACGCAAATAATTGTTAACTGATGACTCTTATCACTAATCTGGGGATTACAGCAATTTTCGGATAAATAAATCCATTTTTTGGCTCACGCAGAGGCGCAGAGACTCAGAGAGGAATTAAGAGTTTGGTCTATTTGAAAATTGCTGTAAAGGATGTTGATGGTGTTCCCCAGATGGTAATATAGGCTATGAACTCTGCACAGTTGACTCTGCATAGCAACTATCACCAAATTCGCTACCTCTGGCGCTAGGTACTAAAGTCCAACCTGCTTTAAAGAGTTTTTGATAGGTTGCCCAACCCTTAGAACCACGAGGAACGCGATAATCTGGAACTGAAAATTGCGGAAAAGCTGTGTAAGGCCGCCAAGGTTGTCCAGGTGCAGTTTGCAAGTACAAAATCTTTTCATCATCGCCGCTAGACTTAGATAACCAGCACATTTGTCGAAGCATAATAAACTCCTTGATTGTTTAGCTGAAATATCACAAGGACGCTAACTGCGGATATTTAGTGGTGTGGGAAGTTGCTGTAAAAATGTTTTTCATTCCCAATCTAAAATCCCGAATGGGTATGACAGGTTTTTGTGATGTCATACTGGATTGTGATAAAGTTGTTTTGTCCTTATATTTAAGGCAGTAAAGATTATTTTTGTCGGGTGAATTATTTAGGAAGGCAAACTCCTGTAGGTTGCTGTTTATGAAGATGGAAAGATGAACAAGAACAATGGTTTTTTGGGTTCTTGGTGTTTTTTACTATGTGAATATTTTTATCATGTTATCCACGGTTGCCAGAATTGGATGTATCCATAGTTACGATTTTACAAAAATTATTAAAAATTTATGGGCAAGGGAATTTATCAGTTAGGAGTTAAGAGTCAGAATGCTTGTCAAATCAGGATTTAAAAGATTTGAGCTTTTTTGAATATCAACCATCGCCGTTATGATTTAAGATAGCTATATATTTGTTTTTCTATTGATATAGATAAGCGCAGATAATGAATAAACCAGTTATTTGGATCAATGGAGACTGTCTGAGTCCCCAAAACCCTGCACTCCAAGCATATCCCCAAGCCCCAGCCCTTTGGGTTTGGGATGATGCTTTAATAGGAGAATGGCAAATTGGGCTAAAACGCCTGACTTTCATTTATGAATGTTTGCTAGAATTACCTGTAGAAATTCGCCGGGGAAATGTGGCAGCAGAAGTTTTAGCTTTTGCAAAAGAACATAATACTAATCTAGTTGTAACTACAGATAGCCCCAGTCCCAGATTTGATGATATTTGTCATCAAATAGAAAAGTCTGTAAAATTAGAAGTTTTGGCTAGAGAACCGTTTTTTGAATATGATGAATATATTGATTTAAAGCGGTTTTCCCGGTATTGGAAAGTAGCCCAAAAATATGTTTTTCAATAAGAAAATAAATCTAGTTTATCGTCAATTCAAGTTTCTCAATCTGTTTAGAATTTTAAATTGTTTATAGTTGTATCAGTTGAATGACATACAAAATTTATCACAAAAATCATGTAGCACCTTTACTGTTTCTTTCTTCTTCTTTTCTCCTGACTCCTGACTCCTGACTCCTGCTATATTATAGCGATTTATAAAATGACAACTAAACTTACTGACGTTCAAAATCTCCTCTCAGATTTAATTTCCCGTTACTCTTCTCGTGTGGATTATTTGATGATTCGTTTGGAAGAAGCCGAGGGAACAGATATTGTTTTGCGTGGTGATAAAGTGGAAACTCTCAGCGAAGGGATTTCCATTGGTGGCCATGTTCGCACTTGTTATAAAGGTGGCTGGGGTTTAAGTAGTTTTAATAAATTAGCAACCATTGAAGAACGTATAGAAGAAGCCATTGCCGCAGCCCGGATAGTGGGTGATGAAGAGACTATACTTGCAGCGATTGATCCCGTGCAAGCCGTATGTAAATTACCTCTATTGGGTACTGATCCCCGTCAGGTTTCGCTAAAGCAGAAAAAGCAATTATGCGATCGCTATACTGACCTTTTGAAAACAGTTGATCACCGCATTACTACTACCTCCGTTCATTATAGTGACAGTACCCAAAGAGTAATTATTGTCACTTCTGAAGGAACTTTCATTGACCAATCTTGGGTAGATATGGAAATGCGCTTTGCTGCTACAGCCAGGAATGGAGACACTGTTCAAACTGGCAGAGAAACCACAGGTTCTCGCAAAGCCTACGAAGACTTAACTAATTTAGACAAGCAAGTTAAAGGTGCAGCAGAAAGAGCAGTTACGTCTTTATCTTTACCGCCTGTCAAAGGTAATACTTACACCGTAGTTATTGATCCCATTCTCAGCGGTTTATTTGTTCATGAAGCTTTCGGACATCTTTCGGAAGCAGATATGGCCTATGAAAACCCCGATATTCTCGAAGTTATGACTTTAGGAAGACGTTTTGGACCCCAAGAACTGCAAATATTTGATGGTGCTGCACCCCAAGGACATCGCGGCAGTTATTTTTACGATGATGAAGGTACACCGGCGACGACTACCCAATTAATTGAAGATGGTGTATTAGTTGGTAGACTCCATTCCCGTGAAACTGCTGGTAAATTAGCAGAAAAACCCACAGGAAATGCCCGTTGTCTCAATTATCACTATTCCCCCATTGTGAGAATGACAAATACCTGGATTGAACGGGGTAAAACTCCCGTCGCGGATTTATTTACGGGGATTAAAGAAGGTGTTTTTGCCCAAAATTGGTTAGGGGGAATGACGAACGGGGAAATGTTCACTTTCAGTGCTGGGGAAGCTTGGATGATTAGAAATGGCAAAATTGCTGAACCTGTGAAAGATGTCACCCTTTCCGGTAACGTATTCCAAACCCTCGCAGATATAGAAGCCATTGGTGATGATTTTTACTGGGATGAATCGGGGGGTTGTGGTAAAGGTGGACAAAATGGTTTACCTGTTGGTTGCGGTGGTCCCAGTTTGCGAATTCGGGATGTTGTGGTGGGGGGGGAAAGTTAAATTTTAGTCTCACGCAAAGGCGCAAAGGCGCAAAGGAAGAAAGAGGGTATTTAAATACCCTTTTTTATGACTACATCTATTTGTTTTAATAGTGATTCTAGGGTTGAGGAATTATCTAGATTTATGTTAGCACGAGCGATTTTTTCAGCAATGGGTAATTGACTGTTAATTCTCGCTGTTGCTTGTGCTGGGGTTAAATTATTTCGTTCTATTAATCGCTGTTGTTGCTGTTGTGCTGAACAAGATACAACCCAAATTTCATTAACTAGATTTTCTAACTTGGCTTCAAATAATAGGGGAATGACCAAAATTAAAGTATTTGCAGAGGATTCGTTAATAGCTTTATCAAAACAATTTCTTACATAAGGATGAATTATACCTTCTACCCAATGACGTTCTTCTGGATGATTAAAGATAATTTCTCCTAATTTTGCTCTATTTAAATTACCATCATTTAATATAATATCCTTACCATATTTTTCAGCAATTTGTGACAAAATAGGAGAACCTACAGATACAGCATCTCTCGCATAAATATCTGCATCT
Source organism: Anabaena sp. UHCC 0187 (assembly GCF_009712035.1). Classification (GTDB taxonomy): domain Bacteria; phylum Cyanobacteriota; class Cyanobacteriia; order Cyanobacteriales; family Nostocaceae; genus Dolichospermum. Next base: position 98,820 of record NZ_VILB01000001.1, read on the forward strand.
AAAATCGGTACATTGTAAGCCGTAGCTAAATAATTAGCAACCGTACTTTTACCCGTCGCAATACCACCAGTTAAACCAATTAAATTTCTACTCATTAGTCAGTTATCAGTTGTTAAATAAAGATATTTAAACCTCTTCCTTTTCCGTCTCTGCGACCTCTGCGTCTCTGCGGTTCGTTACTCTTTTATTACATATTTAATTATAGCATTAGTTAACCCTTCTAAAGTATATTCTTCCGCTTCAATATCTACCCTTCCAAAGACAGAATGACAAGTTTTTGAAGTTTGAGGACCAATGGAAGCTATACAAACTCTGGCTAAATTTTCCGGGTTGTAGGTAAAAATATGTGCTGTTAATTGAGAGAAAAATAAGACAGTTTTAGAACTAGCAAAAGTAATGACATCTATGGTATTATTAACCAAGGCATATTCAGCCGCAGCCGGGATACCTTGAGGACAGCAAGATTCATAAGCAGGAACTTCAATTACTTCTGCACCTTTCGCGGTTAATTCTTTAACTAATACTTCCCTTCCACCACTTTCAACCCTGGGAAATAATATCTTTTTATCTGTTAGTGATTCGGGAAAGTTTTCCACTAAGGAATCAGCAACAAAGTTAGGAGGAATAAAATCAGCTTGAATATTTTGCTTTTGCAAACTTTGGGCGGTTTTTTCACCGACAACGGCAATTTTTACCCCAGCTAAAGCAGTTTTATCTTGACCAGATGTTTCTAATCTACTAAAAAAGTATTCTACACCATTACTAGAAGTGAGAATTAGCCAATTGAACGTTGATAAATTTAAAATTGCCTGATCTAAAGCTTCCCAACTGCTAGGGGGGCCAATTTCCAAAGTTGGCATTTCTATGACTTTAGCACCTGCGGAGGTTAAGCGATCGCTAAATTGATTTGATTGTCCCACGGAACGGGTAACTAAGATGGTTCTACCAGCGAGGGGGAAAAGATTTTGATTCACGGTTGTTGCATTAATAATTTTTGATTTCGCGCAAAGACGCAAAGGGGCAAAGACGCTAAGAAGAGATTTTTTTATATTACAGGTAGTCACGTAATCGGACAACTTCACCAATGACTATAACTGCGGGAGAGAGAGATAAACCAGCAGTTTGTTGGAGGATATTTCCCAGTTCTCCTGTCCAGATTTGTTGGTTTGGTGTTCCAGCCCAACGGATTATAGCAATGGGTGTAGAATAGGATTTTCTATATTTTATCAGTTGATGGATTATTTCTGATAAATTTTTTCCTCCCATCAAAATTACTAAGGTTTCTAGGCTTGCTAATGCTTCCCAGTTTAAGGTTTCTGGTTCATGGGCTGTACAGACGGCAAAACAACGACTAAGAACGTTATCTGTGAGGGGAATTCCGGCTAATAGCGGTGCGGCTAATGCAGAAGAAATTCCGGGAATTATTTCAAATTCACAACCTGCTTTTTTTAATGCTTCAATTTCTAAAAGACAGCGACCAAATATAAAAGGATCTCCTGATTTTAGTCTAATAACTTGTTGTCCTTCTAAGCAATATTTTACCAGTAAATGATTAATTTCAGTTTGGGAAGTGCTGGGTTTACCACCCCGTTTACCAACATCTATTTTTAGACAATCAGCGGGGACACAATCTAATAATTGACTATCAACTAAAGCATCATAAACTAATACTTGAGCAGTTCCCAAAAGCCGATAGGCTTTAACTGTTAAATATTCCACATCTCCAGGGCCAGCACCAACAAGATAAACTTTACCCATTTCTGTAATCATGTTTAGTAGTTACTCCTAAATAAAGGTTGTTATATTATAATAAAGTTACTCAAACATGATATAATCCTTATGAAGTCTTTACAAGACTACACCACAGTTATTCGTCCTGATGACAATGGTACTTATGTTGCTTATATCCCAGCAATTTCTGGTTGTCACGCTTGGGGAAAAACACCAGATGAAGCACGTCTTGAACTGAATTATGTATTTGAAATGATTCAAGAAGAATACACAGAAAAAGGTTTAGTTATGCCAGATGATATTGAATTAGTAATAGCAAATGCCAGCTAAAGCAAGTGAATTAGAAAGAGTTGCCAGAAAACTCGGTTTTAAAAAAGTCCGTCAAAAGGGTAGTCATGCACGTTGGCAACATTTAGACGGACGTGCAACCACTATTCCTATTCATCGAAATTCAGAAATTGGTGGTTGGTTATTTCATGAAATTCTCAACCAGTTGAATATTACAGAGGAAGAATTTAATCAACTCAGATAATTTTCACCTACACCTTACCGTATAATTATACTGAAATGATTAGCCCCAACGAGTATCTATGAGTCAGTGTCTTAACCCCGACTGTTTACAGCAAAATCCACCAGCGACGATATTTTGTCAACGTTGTGGGAGTAAACTAGTATTACAAGAACGGTATCGTGGTGTGCGGGTTATTGGAGAAGGTGGATTTGGGAGAACGTTTTTAGCAGTAGACGAACAAAGATTAGATACTCCCTGTGTGATTAAGCAATTTTTACCCCAACAGTCGGGAAGTGCGGCTTTAGAAAAAGCGACGGAGTTATTTAAACAAGAAGCTTTTCGACTGCGAGATTTAGGGAAACATTCACATATTCCTGATTTACTAGCATTCTTTCCTCAAGAAGGAAGATTATATTTAATTCAGGAATTTATCGAAGGTAAAAATCTGTTAGATGAATTACAACAAAAAGGAAAATTCAGCGAGTCGGAAGTTAAACAGATATTAATTGAATTATTACCTATTTTACAATTTGTCCATGATAACAAAGTCATTCACAGAGATATTAAACCAGAAAATATTATTAGAAGTTCTCAAACTGGTGCTTTATTCCTAATTGATTTTGGAGTTTCTAAGGAAGTTGGTGGCAGTGTTCTGACTAGAGTGGGGACGATTACGGGAACGCCGGGATATGCACCACCAGAACAATTTCGCGGGATGGTTTTTCCTAATAGTGATCTTTATAGTTTAGCTGTTACTTGTATTCGTTTATTAACGGGATGTTTCCAAAAAGCTGATGATTCTGATGCACTTTTTGATTCTATGAGAATGCAGTGGATATGGAAACAATATGTTTCTGTGAGTCAGGAGTTAGAAATAGTTTTAGATAAGATGTTGCAAGATTTACCGATTAATAGGTTTCAGTCAGCAAATGAGGCTTTAGCAGAATTACAAACTCAGAAATTTCCAACACTATCAAAATTATCAGTTTCTTCTAAACCTGTACAAACAGTTTTACCAAAAATTAATTCCCCAAAAATACCCTCATCCTTTATAGAAAATTTAGGTAATTATGTATTTTTAGAAATGGTAAAAATACCAGGGGGAAAATTTATTATGGGTTCACCACATGGGGAAGGAGATGATTCTGAAAAACCTCAACATCAAGTTATAGTTCCACCTTTTTTTATGGGGAAATATCCTGTTACTCAAGCACAATGGGAAAGAATAGCAGCTTTACCGAAAGTGAAGATTGATTTACACCCTCAACCCTCCCACTTCAAAGCTAAAGGTGTAAATCTTCCAGTTGAAAGAGTATCATGGCATGACGCGCAGGAATTTTGCGCCAGAATAAGTAAACATACAGGTAAAATATATCGCTTACCTAGTGAAGCAGAATGGGAGTATGCTTGTCGTGCTGAAACCACAACTCCTTACTATTTTGGTGACAGTATTACCTTAGATTTAGCAAATTATAGTAAATTTATATTCGGAAAAACCACAGATTTAGGAAAGTTTCCTCCCAATAATTTTGGCTTGTATGATATGCACGGTAATGTATGGGAGTGGTGTGAAGATGGCTGGCATGAAAATTATATAAATGCGCCTATTTGGCCTAATAACAGTATTCCTTGGATTAGTAGCAATGATGTCCATGTAATGCGCGGTGGTTCATGGGGTAGTGATGCTGAGACTTGCCGTTCCGCATATCGTCACTACAGCAACCCATACGACAGGTGTTATGACTACGGTTTTCGGTTGGTAGTTTCGGGTGGAGGGACTCTTTAATTCTTTACCCTTTCAAATACTTTTAATCGAAAATGTCAGAATCAGGATATCCAGGATTTTAGGATTTACAGGATTTGATTTTCAGCTAAATCCCTACACTGGTTTAAAAAGAAAATCTCTTCCTTTTCTTCTTTGCGTCTTTTCTTCTTTGCGACTTTGCGCGAAATAATTGTCTGATAGCGAAGCGTGGCGTAGCCATATCAGGATATCCACCGATTAAAGGATTAGCAGGATTTTGTGTGAAGTTTGATTTTTGGGGATGTGAGAATTTTTGGATGTTACCTGAATTATGATGTAGGAAAGATATGATAGTTCATCAAATAAAAATCCTGTAAATCCTCAAATCCTGAGTATCCTGATTCTGACAATTAAAAGTTATAGACTTCAAGAATGTATTTATTATATTTTGAGGTTATGTTATTTTAAATTTGTACCCATAATTGGAAAAACAAATGCGTAAACAAACCATTCAATATACATCACCATTAGATGCTTTAGTTGCGGTTACAAAACGGTTAAGTATCTATGAAAACCAACAAAAAATGGATTCTGAAGAATTTTTTTACCAATATAATCAAGGTATATTATCAGATGATGCCCTATTTATAGAATGGGCAAATGATTACCGTCACTACCTTGCTTTACGTCAGGAAATAGAGCAAAGATTTAACTATGCTGCCTAATATTCTATCTGATTACCTCAATCAAGTTGAGCAGGCAGTTCTTATGTACAGTAATGTTTATGTCGAACGTTACGAAGAGGAAATTTTGACTCCCAACCGAGCTAATATCAGAATTTGATTGCGTTTCAATCAGACACATTTACTGGAAATAAATGAAGCTATCGTAGTCGCAGACAATCAATTACAATTTCTCGATTACCGTTACCATTTTAAAAACGAACATAATCACCTGATTTTTCGTTATGATAGCACCCCTCACTTTCCTAATCTGCCGAACTTTCCCTATCATAAACACTTACCAGATGATGTAATTGCTTCTGATAAACCTGAAATCTCTCAAGTTCTAAAAGAAGCAAATGGACTATTAATTTAACATCAATAATCCCAAAAATCATCAAAATCCCAAAAATCACAGTTTAGACATTTTATCCAACAAAGCACTAACCTTTTTAGCCCTTTCTGGTTGACGCTGTTTTTGCAATAACTCCTTTGCTTGAACTAAATTACTTTTCGCTTCTACTTCCTGTTGTTCCTGCATGAGAATATTTGCTAAACGTAAATAAGCATCAGGATTTTTAGGACTGCTATCAATTACTTCACAAAATAACGCTTTTGCTTCGGCAATTTGTCCCTTCTGATTTAAAATATCTCCTAACAGCAAACGTACCATATCATTGGTAGAGTTGATAGCAATAACTTTTCTTAAAGCTATTTCGGCATTTTCAAAATCTTTGGCTTGATAAAAGTTGATGCCTTTCTGAAATAAATTCGAGGTAATCAATGTTTTGATACTCAAATAACCAAGAATAGCAAGACCAAAAATGACTACAGAAATAGCGATAATATTGGAAGTGGGAAATGTTTCTAACATGAATTTAAGCTAATAAACAGGAGACGGGAAAAATGAGATATTCAATGAAAAACAATTTCCAGATAAATTGATAGAAATTAGTAATGGCTTGTTTGTCTTGTAAATCAACCCCATTACCTTGCCACCACATCACAATTAAAGCTACTGTATGGGTAATTAAGATGAAGATAGTGTTAACTTCCGCAAGATGGAATAACGCTACTAAAATCATGCCTACATAACAGATTGTTAATACCCAAAGTGCGAGACTAAATACTTTTTGTTGTCCGAGTTGGAGAGTGAAAGTTGTGATATTATAAACTCTATCTCCTTCCATATCAGGAATATCTTTGAAAATAGCGATCGCAAATGTAAATATCAAGATAAACACAGTTAAAGCCCAAACTGCACCCGGAATACCTTGGCTTCTTTGCAATACCCAGCTAAAATGCAAAAACAAACCTAAATTAACAATTGTTCCCCGTACCGAAAAAATACATAAAGCAGCCCAAAAAGGAAACTGTTTTAACCGAATTGGTGGTAAAGAATAAGCCGTACCAATTGCTAAACTTATCCCTACCATTCCCAATAAAAATGGTCCCGTTAGCCATGCTAAAGCTAAAGCGATAATACCAGTAATAATAACAATTAATTGTCCTTGTCCTCTGGTAAATTCTCCCGAAGCTAAAGGTAAATCAGGTTTATTGATTTTATCAATATCAATATCTTCCAATTGATTCAAACCAACAATATAAATATTGCCACAGATACAAGCAATCCATGTTGCTAAAATTTGACTAATATGCAAACCAGAAAACTTTGTCGAAGTGACACCCAGGGTAATTAAATATAAACCCAAAACACTCAAAGTTGTTCCCATAATTGTATGGGGACGGGAAAACTTCCAAAAAGCAGAAAACCAACTTCCTGGAAAAATAGCAGAACTTTGTTTATAAAATTGATTCATCTTTTGCTCTTTTTTATTCTTAAGCACCTAAAGGAATAGAACTGATACCATTTCCTTAAGAAACTGCACCAAATTTCCTAACCTTGTCTTTTTCTTCTCTGTGTCCTCTGCGTCTCTGCGGTTCGTTCATCTTACATAATTAGACTTACTTTGTCCCGCGTAATAATCCAAATCTAACTAGTCCAGTTTCATAACCTCGACGCATTAAACCTAAAGATAATGCCCCCTGAATTGTAGTCCAACCAGCCATTAATAAACCGATAAATGCTTGGGGTGTAAAAGCCGAATCAATGACCACATTCCAAAAAGGTGCAACAGCGGTTGACCAATCAGCCGTGCGAATATTATTTAATGGTAATTGCCAAGTGATCGCTTCATACTCCGCTAAAGAGATAACATAGGGTAAACAATAGACTCGATAAATATCTTCTAAGTGCTTTTGCTCATCCGTTGTGAGTGGTGACTTATCCGTATTCCGATGACACCATGTCACCATAATCAAAGTCCCACCCGGCTTTAACACGCGATAGCACTCTTGTAAAAACTTAGTTTTATCTGGCATATGCTCACCACTTTCCAGTGACCATACCAAATCAAAAGAATTATCTTCAAAAGGCATTTCCTGGGCATTGGCAACCATGAATCTAGTCTTCTGACTCAAATTCATTGCCAAAGACCTTTCAGTGGCTCTAGCCGCTTGTACAGGACTCAATGTAATTCCCGTGGCATTTGCCCCAAACTTCTCAGCTAAGTATAAAGAACTACCACCGATGCCACAACCGACATCAAGAATATTTTCCGCATTTTTCACATCTGCCCATTTTAGCAACTCTTCAATTAAATCAATTTGTGCCTGACGGCGTTCTTTTATCTGTTTTCCATCTACACCATAATAACCGTGGTGCATATGTTCCCCCCAAATCTGTTCCCACAAACTGGAAGAAGCATCGTAAAATTCCTGAATTTGCTTGTAAAGTATTTGACTCATTGATTTAATAATAAAAAGATGACAAGAAATTGAAAAAAAACTTATTCTTAGGCTACCATCTATGTTTCTAATTAGATAGGGATATTTTTCTGCCTGGGAATAACTCATTAATTCTACCTTGGTAAGATGTCAAAATAGCCTAATTGCACAAAGTTTATTCATTGTTCATTTTTAATTACTTATGACTGTTGCTCGGACAATTTGTTTGGGATTTATCGCTGTCATTCTCTTGGGGGCAATTCTCTTGACAATGCCTTTTTCTACTGGTAGTGGTAATTGGAATGACCCCATTGTTGCATTATTTACTTCAACTTCCGCGGTTTGCGTCACAGGTTTAGCAGTGGTGGATACTGGTACTGATTTCTCCTTTTTAGGTCAGTTGTTTATTGCCCTATTAGCGCAAATTGGGGGTTTAGGTTATATGACAACTACCACATTTTTAATATTGTTAATTGGCAGAAAATTTGACCTGCGACAAAAAGTAGCAATTCAACAGGCTTTAGATCGTCCGGGGATGAGTGGTAGCACGCAAATTATCCGCTCTATTATTGCGACTACCTTATTATTTGAACTCACGGGAGTGTTTTTATTAATGATAGCCTTTGTTCCCGAAAAAGGTTGGCAAGAAGGAACTTGGTTGGCTATTTTTCATAGTGTAAGTGCTTGGAATAATGCTGGTTTTAGTCTATTCAAAGACAATTTAATGAGTTATCAATCTTCTCCTTTAGTTATTGTCACAATTGGCTGTTTAATTATCTTTGGAGGTATTGGTTATCAAGTAATTTTAGATATGTATTTGTGGTTACGCGATAGCTTTACTTATCAAGGTAATCGCATCATCAGAAAAACAAGTTGTTTAATATTTTCTCTAGATTTTAAAGTTGCAACTAGCACAACTTTAATATTATTAGTAGTTGGCACAATTGCACTTTTCTGTATAGAAGTTAGGAATGGTAGCACCTTTAGGCAATTAAGTTTATCTGACAAAATATTAGCCGCTTGGTTTCAGTCAGTCAGTACCAGAACCGCTGGTTTTAATAGTATTGACATTGGCAAAATGACTAATGCCGGATTATTCATTATGATTGCGCTCATGTTCATTGGTGCAAGTCCTGGAGGTACAGGAGGAGGAATAAAAACCACTACTTTACGAGTTATTACCAGTTGTACAAATGCAATTCTCCAAGGCAAAGAAGAGGTATTATTGTATGAACGCAAAATTGCCATTTCCTTAATTTTAAAAGCCGTTGGTGTGGTCTTTGGCTCACTGGCAACAGTAATTATTGCTACGGTTATAATTAGTATTACTGACCCCAAATTGGCTTTTATTCAAATCCTTTTTGAAGTAGTATCAGCTTTTGGTACAGTCGGACTTTCCACAGGGATTACAGCTACTGTTTCTACCGCAGCAAAATTAATTTTAATTCTCATGATGTATATTGGTCGAGTTGGTGTTTTATTATTAATGTCATCTATATTAGGTGATCCTCGTCCTACCAGAATTCACTACCCCGAAGAAAATCTCCTTGTTGGATAAAAGGATTTAGTCATTAACAACTGACAACTGACAACGAACAACTAACAACTGACAACTAACAACTGACAACTGACAAATTATGAATCTTTCATCCTTAAAATTTCTTCGCAGTTTACGTAAAGATAACCAGCAATTTGCTGTAATTGGGCTAGGTCGTTTTGGTCGTTCTGTTTGTTCAACATTGCATAATTTAGGTTATCAAGTGTTAGCTACAGATATTGACGAAAAACGGGTTTCCGAAGCCTTAAATGAAGAAATAGTTGGTCATGCTTTACAACTCGATTCAACCGAACCAGCAGCCCTTAAAGAAGCCGGAATTTTTGAATTTGATACCGTAATTATAGCCATTGGTAACTACGTTCAGGAAAGTATTATTACTACCTTAAATGTCAAAGAAGGTGGTGTACCTCACGTAGTTGCAAAAGCCTCTAGTGAAGTTCACCGTAAACTATTAAACCGAGTAGGAGCAGATCATGTAGTTTTTCCTGAATATGAAGCTGGTTGTGCTTTAGCACGAACACTTACTAAACCGGGAATTTTAGAAAGATTTGATCTTGACCCAGATAATAGCATTGTAGAGTTGATTGTCCCTGATGAATTTAATGGAAAAACCATTGCTGAACTTCAACTTCGTAACCGCTATGGTTTAAATATGTTGGCCGTGAGTCATGATAGTAAATTTATCATTAATCCCGAACCAAGTAAACGGTTAGAAAAAGGTTCTGCAATGGTAGTAATTGGTTGCAATAAAGATATAAATCGTTTACCAATTTGAGGGAATAGAGAACAGGGAATAAGAATTTCTCAATCACCAATTTTTAGAGATTTGTCATCTATTTTTTTGGTGTTAAATCAGGTAAAGTGGTTTCTCCAAATGTCGAAGTAGTCGCAGGTGCTTGTTCTACAGGGGGAAGATTTGCGGGTGCTTGTTCCACTGGTGGAGTAGTAATAGCTGTTTCACTACCTGGTGGATTTACTGGAGATTTCTTGGGTGCTAAAGACTGGGCAATTTGTTGCATTATTTGTTCAGTTTTAGCAATTTGCTCAGTATTTCCCTCAGTTCCATACTGTTGACGAGCGCGTCTAAATGCTTGAGCAGATTCCTTTAAAGCCCCCTGATTATATAAAGTTACTCCTAGGTTATAGTAAGCTAAGGCATTTTTAGGATTTTGACGAACTGCTTGTTGATAAATACTAATTGCTTCGGAAATTTTGCCTTGAATTACTAAAAGACTCCCTAAATTATTGTAAGCTACAGCATTTTCAGGATCTATTTTTAAGACTTCCCGATAGGCAGAAATTGCTGGTTCTATTTGCCCTTCTTGTTGTTGAACAATGGCTAAATTAAAGTAAGCATTTTCATGATTTCTATCTAGATTAATTGCTTGTTCATAAGCAGCAATTGCATCTTGACGCTGTTCTTGTTCATAAAACAAAACTCCCAAATTATAATGGGCATTAGCCAATGTGGGAGTGACTACCAAGGCTTGACGGTAAGCAGTAATAGCGGCTTCTTTTTGTCCTTGTTTTTGTAAAGCCACCCCCAAATTATAATAAGCTTCTCCCAAATTGGGATTTAATCTAATTGCTTCTCCATATTCTTGAATAGCTAAATCTAGACGATTTTGCTGTAAAAGAATATTACCTAAATAATTTCGGGCTGTACCAATATTAGGATCTCGCTGTAAGGCTTTCCGAAAAGCCATTTCCGAACCCTGTAAATCTTGACGATTATAAAATGTTACTCCCTGTTGAAAAGACATAGCTGCATCTAAATCTTGAGAAACAACTTCTGCTGCTAACAGCTTGCTACTTGGAGAATTAATAATTGCAGGTAAAGTCAAAATTAAAAATGCTGAAGAAGCAGAGATAATTCCCCTTAATACCTGTTTATGTGCGGCCTTGGTTACGGTTATCCACTCATGTCTGTGATATTTTTGATACATAACTTGCAACCCTTTAGTTATATTGATCTAATCCAAATTAGATTATCTATCACTACATCAAAAATTCACAATTGCCAATTGAAAATTCATAATTTAATGCTTTTGCCTTCTGGTAGAATCACCATGGCATCACCGAAAGAATAAAAGCGATATTCAGAAGCAATTGCTTCTTGATAAAGATCCAATAATCTTTGTCTACCAATCAAAGCACTAACCAGCATCAATAAACTAGAACGGGGTAAATGAAAATTGGTGATTAAACCCTCTACAACTCGCCATTCATACCCAGGATAAATAAACAAGTTAGTTTTACCCACAAATGGCTGTAAATCGCCAAATTGCGCCGCACCTTCCAAAGCTCTTACCGCTGTTGTTCCCACCGCAATAATTCGCCCACCAGCAGCCTGAGTAGCCCGAATTTGCTTAACGGTATCAGCGGGAACTTCTATCCATTCTTCGTGCATGGCGTGAGTAGTGACATCTTCTACCTCCACTGGGCGGAAAGTACCAACACCGACATGAAGGGTAATGAAGGCTTGGTTAATGCCACAGTTACGCAATTTTTCCAATAATTCTGGTGTGAAATGTAACCCTGCTGTTGGTGCAGCGATCGCACCTTCTTCTTGAGCATACACCGTCTGATACTGTTCATCAGCAGCCGTAGAAGCCGTGATATAAGGAGGTAGGGGAATCTGTCCAAATTTTCCTAACACCTGCACTAAAGGAACTTCTGCGGGCAAATCAAACTGCAATAATCGTCCTCCAGTTTCCGGATCTGATTCTACAACTACCGCCCTCAATTCCTGTTTTTTCCCGTCTTCCCCATCTGTAAAAATAATCTCATTGCCCACCTTAAACCGCTTTCCTGGCTTCACCAAAGCCAACCAGCAATTATGTCGCCGTTCTTCTAACAGCAACACCTCCACGCTCCCACCGGTAGACTTATAGCCATACAAGCGAGCGGGAATAACTTTGGTATTATTCATGACTAGCAAATCCCCCGGTTTTAGCAGTTCCGGTAAATCACGGAAAATGTGATTTAGAGGTGGTATCGTTTTAGCGGTTTCGGGAGAATTTACCACCAATAACTTAGAACTATCTCTAGGAACAGCAGGGTTTTGGGCAATTCGTCCTGGTGGAAGTTCGTAATTATAACCAGACAAAGAACAATCTAAATTCACATCTTGCGCGTTAGGTTGTAGTATTTGTTGCTCCATATTCATTGGGTAATTGGTAAGAGTTTGCTTGAATTTTGAATTTATGGGTAAATCTCCCCATAGAAAGACGGGTGCTTTTACCCTACCGGGAACGCCACTCCATTAGTGAAGATAGAGAGGTAGAACTAAATTTAATCCCATAACATGATGATGGAATACTTATACTACTTAGGAAATGCCAGTCTCACTTTGAGAATTGTTCAATACTTACACGGTAGACCTCAACTCCCCGTTTCTTTTGTTACAGTCATTCATCAAATTGATGGTTGGATAGTGAGAATTAAATTCAGAGAACCATTATCAGAGCAACAAGGTGGCGATTTTCGGGCTTTTCTGAATGAATTAGGAATCAGCTATCAGCCACCAATGAGAGTCCAAATGGCGTTTTGGAGTTTAGAAGCCGGACAAACTCCGGTAGATGTAATGCGTCGTTATCAAGTAGCAATTGTTTCTCACGGTAGCCCAGAAAGAGAAGAAATTGAAGCATTTAGACAACAGTTTGTGCGCGGTTTAGGCTACTGTCCCGAAACCCTCGCTTAAACAATTCAAAATTTAAAATTAAGTGTCGCAAAGTGAAAAATAATTTTGCAATCATGGTTATTATTTGTCAAAAGCTGCCTCAATATATTGTAGCAGCTTAAATTCGTATCCAGATATAGATAAACGCTCTAAAAATTCTGCCCCAATGACTTTTTTAGTTTCTAGTTGATAGTGAACAAGCGCCACATCAAAGCGACAAGAATAATCAGCTTTTTGTGGATATTCAGCTAAAAATATTTCCGCTGTTCGCCAGATTTTTGCTTGTTTTTGCAGAGTAATGGCATTTTTTCCCCCTTCATCCCAATTACCAGAACTGCGGGTTTTCACTTCGATAAATGCCACTGTTGTCCCTTGATATTCGGCAATAATATCAATTTCTCCCCAACGACACCAAAAGCGACGGTGCAAAATTTTCCAACCTGTAGATTGTAACCAGTTGGCTACCAGGTCTTCACCTATGTTACCAATATCTGCATAATTAAATGGAGAAGGATTAGCCATTCATTAACAATACCATGAATACTACGGATCGCAATTGGACAAGTATACTCAGTTTATTGCTTTGGGCAATCATTTCCACCACAGCCTTAGCAGGTTTTACCCCTCCGGCTTTTGCACTGGAATATAACAAAGAAATTCTTGTCCAAGCTGATTTTTCTGGACGTGATTTATCAGACTCCAGTTTTACTAAAGCAAATCTTCGCTACAGTAATTTTAGTAACTCTAATTTAAGTGGTGTCAGCTTCTTTGCTGCTAACCTGGAATCAGCAAATTTGCGGGGAGCCAACCTAACTAATGCTACATTAGATTCAGCGCGTCTGATTAAAACCGATTTAACCAACGCCATTTTAGAAGGTGCATTTGCGGCCAACGCCAAATTTGATGGTGCTATAGTTGACGGAGCAGATTTTACCGATGTGCTACTACGTTCAGATGAACAAAAGAAACTATGTAAGCTGGCAAAAGGCACTAATCCCGTGACAGGTAGACAGACAAGAGATACTTTATATTGTCCTTAGAAGATGTCATATTTAGATCCCTGACTTCTTTGAGAAGTCGCGGATCTATAAATCATACTGGAGAAAACAGTAAATGCTAAAGCCGGTAAAAATTTGCCTAAAACTCTTTCAAGCAAAGCTGTCACGGTATATAGTTGCCTGGGTATTTACTAGCATTGTTGTCATTGAAATCGCAATTTTAATCCCGTCTTATTTTCGACGAGAACATGAGCTACTTTCTAATTTAGAAAATGTTTCTAATGAAGTTTTTTCTTCCCTGGTTTACCGCATTCAACAGGGAGCAAATTCTCAAGAAATTCTCTACATGACAAGTCGAAAAATAAAACCTGGTTCTGTGATTTTAGGTGGAGCAATTTACCAAGCTAATGGCAAGTTAGTGGGAACATTTGGCGAAAAACCCACTATTTCTCACATTCAGTTAGGTAAAGCTAAAATGATTCGGGTACAAAGCCAAAATGGCACACGCTATGATGTAGCTTGGTCTTCTGTCATGTTGGAGGGAAAATATATATTAATTATTCGTCATAATTCTACTGCGGTCAAAGAGGAATTATTTGCTTTTTCTTTGAGGGTAGCAGGTTTAATATTTATTATTTCAGTTTTTGTAACTCTGACTACAATGTTAACTTTAGGAGTAACAGTAATCAGACCAATTTTACAATTAAGAGATGATTTGATAATTGCGGGAGAAGCTATTAGTAATAATGGTGATGATCCGATTTTTTCTACCATGTCTAAGGAACGTCGGGATGAAATGGGTGAAGTGATATTAGCATTTTATCAAATGTTTGCTAGAGTCAGACAAGAAATCCGTGAGCGACAAGAAGTAGAAATTAGTTTACGCAATGAACAAGAAAAATCCGAACGCTTATTATTAAATATTCTGCCCGCAGAAATAGCTCAACAATTAAAGCAGCAACAAAGTGCAATTGCTAATCGCTTTGATGAAGTGACAATTCTTTTTGCTGATCTTGTCAACTTTACAGAATTAGCTGCTCAAATTTCACCCATAGAATTAGTTAATTCTTTAAATCAAATTTTTTCCAGTTTTGACTGTTTAGCAGAAGCCTACGGTTTAGAAAAAATTAAAACTATTGGTGATGCTTATATGGTAGTTGGTGGTTTGCCAAATCCCCACCCAGATCATGCTGTAGCTGTCGCTAAAATGGCACTGGATATGCAGCAGGAAATTACAAAATTTAAACCCGCTATAGGTGAATCTTTTCAATTAAGAATTGGTATCAATACGGGTTCTGTGGTTGCTGGTGTTATTGGTTTGAAAAAATTCAGTTATGATCTATGGGGAGACGCAGTAAATCTAGCCAGTCGCATGGAATCTCATGGGATTCCGGGGAAAATTCAAGTTTCGGAAGCTACTTATTTATTAATTAAGGATGAGTTTAAATTAGAAGAACGGGGGATAATTAAAGTTAAGGGTAGAGGAGAATTAATTACTTATTTTTTGATTTCTTGATTTCTTGGTTTTTTTATTATATTATTTTTAACGAACCGCAGAGGCGCAGAGAACGCAGAGGTGGAGACAGAAGAGATGTTTACATCTTATTTGGGATTGATATATAATAACAATTTGTATTAGTAATAAAGCGAATTTTAGAAAATATGAATCAGGGAAAAATCCTACTTGAACCAGGTACATTATGGACAAGTATCAAAAAAACAACGGAACTGGCTTTAAAATCTGGAGCTTTAAAATCTATCCCCACGGAGTTAGAAATTATTGAAGAAGCAGGAATAAAGTTTATTGTCAGAATTTTAGAAAATATCAACCGCAAAAACGCTGATAAAGCTAAAAAAGATCAAGAAGCTGCTAAAACTGGTAACGAGTTTAATCCTTTTTTACCTTATGAAGCAGATTTATTTGTCGCTGATATCTCTGATACTCATGTTTGTATTTTAAATAAGTTCAATGTTGTTGATTATCACTTATTAATTATTACTCGCGCTTTTGAATCACAGGAAAGCTTACTAACTTTACAAGATTTTACAGCCATGTGGGCTTGTTTAGGAGAATTTGCAGGATTAGTATTTTATAATGGTGGTAAACTTGCCGGTGCGAGTCAACCACATAAACATTTACAAATTGTCCCTTTTTCAGAAACAGATATTCCTATTTCAGCACTTTTAACAGCAGCAAAATTAGAAAATGATATTGGGACTATTCCAGAATTTCCCTTTTTACACGCTTTCACTCCTCTTAATCTGGGAGAAAGTGCCGAAGTAACCTTAAAAAAATATCATACTTTATTGCAAAGTCTGGGAATTAAACCTCTCGAAAATAATATGCAATCAGGAGCATATAATCTTTTAATTACGCGAAAATGGATGTTAATTATTCCTCGAAAACAAGAAGAATTTGCAACGATTTCTGTCAACTCATTAGGATTTGCAGGTGCATTATTAGTAAGAAATCAACAACAAATGCAATTACTCAAAGATATCACCCCAATTAACCTTTTAAGTAATGTTGCTTTTCCTATAGAACAAAATTGAATCTTAGACTACAATGTGAGTTATTGTATTTACTTTGCGCCTTTGCTCCTCTGCGCCTACCCTGCGGGATCTCTAAGAGAGATTGCGCGAAACAAAAATAAGAAAAAAGAGGAAAAATCATGGAATCTCTAGATATAAAATGGATTCGTTCCCAGTTTCCCGCACTCACACAAACAATCAACGGAAAACCAGCAATTTTCTTTGATGGACCAGGGGGAACACAAGTACCCGGTGGAGTATTAGACGCAATTAGTGATTATTTAGTCAGATCAAATGCTAATGCTCACGGTGCTTTTGCTACCAGTATGCGAACCGATGCCTTGATTATTTCTGCCAGGGCAGCGATCGCCGACTTCCTAGGATGCGATAATGATGAAGTAGTATTTGGCGCAAATATGACCACCCTCACCTTCTCCGTGAGTCGCGCTATTGGTAGAGAACTACAACCCGGTGATGAAATAATTGTTACAGACTTAGACCATGCTGCCAACATTTCTCCCTGGTATGCTTTAGAAGAAAAAGGTGTAATTATTCGGACTGTTGATATTAATATCACCGACTGTACACTAGATTTAAACGATTTAGAAAAAAAGATAAATTCCCGCACTAAATTAGTAGCAGTTACCTACGCTTCCAACGCCGTTGGCACAATTAATGATATCGCTAAAATAGTCAAACTTGCCCACAATTTCGGGGCTTTAGTATATGTTGATGCTGTCCATTATGCTCCCCATGCACCAATAAATGTCCATCATTTAGACTGTGATTTTCTCGCCTGTTCCGCTTACAAATTTTTCGCACCTCATGTGGGAATTCTCTACGGAAAAAGAGAACATTTAACCAAATTTTCCCCCTATAAAGTCAAACCAGCATCAGAAGAAGTTCCTTCCAGATGGGAAACAGGAACATTAAATCATGAAGGTTTAGCCGGATTAGTAGCCGCAATTAATTATTTAACAAAATTAGGTTGTCATGTTTCCCCAACCTTAGATAACGAACTACTTTCCTCCTTAATAGAAGCCGACAGAGAAGGCTTAACCACCTTCCATTGTCCTAGATTTTTGACCGAAATAGAACAACCAAATCATGAATTAGCATCAGCTTATCATAGCCGTCGAGCCGCATTATTATCAGCAATGTCAGCCATTCAACAATATGAAAGAGAATTAAGTAAAAAATTGATTTCAGGATTATTAAAAATCCCCGGTTTAACCCTCTATGGAATTACCGAACCCAGCGAATTTACATCGCGCACACCAACAGTATCCATTCGCATAGAAGGAAAAACACCCGCAACCATCGCCAAAATATTAGGAGAACAAGGAATATTTGCTTGGTACGGCAACTTCTATGCAACTAACCTCACAGAAAAACTAGACGTAGAAACATCAGGCGGCCTATTACGAATCGGACTAGCCCATTACAACACAGCCGCAGAAATTGATCAACTTCTGCAAACCTTAAATGAAATCGTCTAAAACCTGCAAATTACAGCCATTCTCATGTATCTCCTTCTCCGTGCCTCTGCGCCTCTGCGTGAGATAAAAAATATGAAAATAGCTGTAACACCCAACTAACCGCAGTCCTCAGCCTCACAAACCCGACGAATATTGAGAATATCACTCATTTTCTTGAGTTGCACAAATAAATGTTCCAACTGAGAACAATCGCGGACATCAATACCCAAATCCATCAATGCAGGTTGTCCCAGAGAAGTTTTTACTTGAGCATGACGGACATTAATACCCTGGTCGCTTAATCGTGACAATACATCTTTCAGTACCCCCACTCTATCTAATGCCTCAATTTGTAAATTAATAGGATAAGTATGAGGACGACCACGGTTTTCCATAGCTGAGTTCCAACGCACTGGGACTAAACGCTCATACTCAACAGGATCTACATTGTGACACCCTTGGCGATGGATAGATATTCCTCTTCCCCGTGTCACTACACCCACAATTGGTTCACCGGGAATGGGGGTACAACAGCCAGCGATATGATGCACTAAACCCTCCATACCAATAATTGGGGAATCACTAGCACGGGAACTTGTAGTTAACATATCCCGTGAAGTTTTGGGCGTTGGTTCTTTGGGGATAAATGGAACAACGTCACTAACGGGTTGTCTAGCTTTGACGACTTCCCGCCACCGGTTCAGTGCTAAGTTTGAGGTAATTTCCCCATAACCCAAACCGGCGAGTAAATCTTCTACACTGTGATAATTACATTTTTCCGCCACAGTCTGCATAGCGTCTGATTTGAGCAAACTCTCAAAACCAGTTTTCCCCAATTCCTTTTCTAATAAATCCCGCCCTCTGGCGATATTCTCTTCTCGGCGCGATCGCTTGTACCACTGTTTAATTCTATACTTCGCAGCCGAAGTGCTAACAAAATTTAACCAATCTAAACTAGGATGACAATTCTTTTGGGTAATAATATCCACAATATCGCCATTATGTAATCGCGTTGACAAAGGCACAATTCGCCCATTTACCCGCGCCCCTGCACAGTGGTTTCCGACTTCTGTATGAATCCGATAGGCAAAATCTATACTTGTAGAACCAGGACTTAAAGGAACAACATCCCCCTTTGGGGTGAAGACATAAACATCATCTTCAAATAGATTATCCTTAACACTATCTAAGTATTCCTGAGCATCCTTTAAATCACTTTGCCAATCTAGCAACTGCCGTAACCAAGTAAACTTTTCATCAGTGCTGGTTACAGGAGTATTTTCAGAACCACCGGTTTCTTTATACTTCCAATGGGCAGCAATACCATATTCCGCGATATGGTGCATTTCCAAAGTCCGAATTTGCACTTCCAACGGGCGGCCAGTCAAGCCAATTACTCCCGTATGCAAGGACTGATAATGGTTTGGTTTAGGCAAGCCAATGTAATCTTTAAATCTACCAGGGATGGGACGAAAAGAATCATGAACTACTGCTAAAGCTCGATAACATTCTTCATTGGTTTGCACAATAATTCTCAGCGCCGCCAAATCGTAAATTTCATGGAATTCCTTTTGCTGCCGCTGCATTTTTTGATAAATGCTATAAAGGTGTTTAGGACGACCGCTAATTTCTAAACAATTAATCCCCGCTTTGAGTAACTGACGGCGCAAAGTATCCGTAGCCTTGAGTAATTTTTCTTGCCGTGCCGTGCGTTTTTCCGCGACACATTGCTGAGTTTCTCGATAGGCCTCTGGTTCTAAATACTTAAATGCTAAATCTTCTAATTCCCATTTAATCTGCCAAATCCCTAAGCGATTGGCTAAAGGTGCAAAAATATCTCGTGTTTCCTGGGCGCTGCGTTGACGACTAGCTTCTGACATATATTGGAGGGTTCGCATATTATGCAAACGGTCTGCCAGTTTCACCACAATTACTCGAATATCCTGTGCCATGGCCAAAAACATTCGCCGGAAATTTTCCGCCTGACTTTCGGTTTTGCTAGTAAAATTAATTTTCGACAGCTTGGTAACACCTTCTACCAGTAGCCGCACTTCTGGTCCAAACCGTGCCTCTATATCTTCACTTGTAACTTCTGTATCTTCCACTACATCATGAAGCAACCCGGCTGCTATCATAGCCGGACTACCACCTAATTCACGGAGTATTTCAGCTACAGCAACAGGATGGGCAATATACGGTTCTCCTGATTTCCGAATTTGACCCCCATGTAGTTCGTATGCAAACTGAAAAGCCCGACAAATTAAGGCATTACCGTTATACGTTCGGTCTTCTTCCTCCGTAAGTATCGGTGCTGGTGGTGCAATTAAACATTTGTTAAGCCAGTCTGGGAGAACAACATCAGCAGGGGGTTTGACAGCTACACTACTCATAAAATAAAAAAGGTAACTTGTGGATAGGTTAAAAGAAAAGCAAAATTTACAGCACGCCTATAAAATAGATGCTGTTGCTTAGAGACAAGGTTGGAGAGATGATGCCCTAATTGCTTGTAGTCATCATCCATTGCAGGTTTCGTTCAAACATAATAAAAAACCTATTGACGGCAAATCAAGCCTCAAAGTAAGATTTTGAGACTTGTGATTTTGAACAGGAACAATGGAAAGTTTGGGGATATAAGAAAATTTTCTTGACATTAATACTATCTTAACTAGCAACAGATGTCTTTTAATTGTGATAAATATCAGGAATTGGCAACATTTCTAGATGAGTTTCGAGCTAATGTAACGGCAGGTAAACTTAATTTACAGGAATTAAAGCAGAATTTAGCCCAGTTGCAGGAATTTTTTGTCCAGCAAATTGTCCCTTTGGTTGATGCTAATTCGCGGGAACAATCCTACAAAACCGAAATAAATAAGCAGTTGCGACTATTGGAAGTAGATATGATGTTTCTCCAAGGTGCAAAGCAATTAACAACATTACAAGCTAGGTTGAAAACTATTGAGGAGCGTATTGATACTTTAATTAGATATTGTCAAGCTATTATTCAGCCAGAAGAGAAGGAATAATAGATGATTTTTTTCACGCAGAGACGCAGAGGCGCAAAGAAGAGCGCGGAAGGTATTGTTTTTACAACATATTTATAAACCTCATTTATACGATTTGTCACAATTAAATTTACTTATTTGATAAATTTACAGAGGTAGGTGGTAAAAAATATGTTATGTTAAACATTTAGAACAAATGTCTATTGATATTATTGGAATTTTATGGACACCATATTTATCCTATTGAAGGAAGGAATATACTTATTTCAAGAAGCACATAAATCTAAATTGAATCCTACTGGTTTAGAAGGGAATATTTTACTATTTTTTAGAGATTTAAAAAAATCAATAGATACAAAGAATTTAGATAGACTAAATGAATTAATATCTGATAGATATTATAGTGAATCTTACCCTCAAACTGATAAGAATCAACTAATATTCTATTTTGAATCTGTTTTCAAATCTTTACTATTTTTGACTAGTCCTTCTTTAGAGGTAGAAATTTGTAAGATTCCAGAATTTAGGAGTCAAGAACAAATCTTTTTAGTTATTAGACCTATTTTAAATGTTCATTTATTAGGAATAATAAATTTATCTTCCCAAGGTTTTGGGACAGAAAAAATGATGGGTGTAATTTTTAGAGAAAAATAAAAATTCAGGATTATTTACTATTATCAATATGGAAGATATTGACTTTATTGAAGCTAAATAATATACTAACATATTAGCAATGCTAATTCATCAATATATTGGATTTTTGCACTATTTATACCACACTCTTGATTTCTCTCTGTGACTCTGCGCCTCTGCGTGAGATAAAAAAGTGAAGTCAACTAAAAATGCTCTAAAATAAACAAGTAACCAGAAAATGGTAAATTAATTTCAGTTGTAACTATTCTGAATCCTGTTTATATGTTTACTCGAATTCGTCGTCTTTTAAATCAGTTTTTTAATAACTCTCGGACAGTTAACAACGAACCACTCAACAAAGTGAGTTTAGTTGTCATTATTTTAGTTGATATTTTCATTTTAATTAACGTTTTTACAGGTTTAAATAATATTAGTGAATGGCATCTTAGCCCAAATCAAGCTTATCCATGTTATTCAGAATGGAACAATTACAAAACACAAACTACCAAAAATAAAGATTATGAATTTTTGAGAAGTTCATTACCTTATGGTAGCAATGAGCAAAGAATTCGGCAAAGATATCAAGATGCAGAAGTTGGACATTTAGGTAAGGTTTCAGAAATATGTTTGAACTATGGTGAATCTAAAGATAAACTGAATAATCCTCAAAATCAGAATATTCTCACCACGATAAATCAGACTCAAGATAAAATTAGTCGTCTTGAACAAGCAAATGCTACCATTCGTCAACAATATGATTCCACACTATTAGAAAAAATTGCTGGCCAGTCTTCAGGTAATTCCATTAATCAAGTTCGCGCAGAAAAAGCTAAACAGGAATTAGCACAAAATAGCGAGAAGATTTCCACATTGAAACAGGAAATTACTAATCTGCAAAATCAACTGCTGACAAAGCCTGAAAGTATTAATTTTCTGTCTTTTCTCAAAGATGAAACTAAATTTAATGAAGTTGAAAAAGGCTATAAAGACGCATCATTTTGGTATCCTAGTATTCAATTAGTATTTCAGGCTATCTTTTTATTACCGCTCATTCTCATTGCCTTATTAGTGAATAACTTTAGCCAACGTAAAGGATATGGACTAATAGCATTAATTAGTTGGCATTTGCTAGTTATATTTTTAATTCCGTTAATTCTGAAAATATTTCAATTTCTGCAAATTGGTATCATATTTCAATTCTTCTTTAATATCATTAGTTCCCTGTTTGGTGGATTAATTTTCCTAATTAGTTACGCTTATATTTTGCTAATTCCTTTAGTGGGTTTTGGCATGATTAAATTCTTCCAAATCGTTGTATTTAATCCTAAAGTTCAAGCAGTTAGCAGAATCCAAAAATCACGCTGTATTCGGTGTGCCAAAAAAATTCGTCCTCAAGATAGCCACTGTCCCCACTGCGGTTATTATCAATATGTTGAATGCCATAACTGTCATAATTTGACTTATAAAGAATTACCTTATTGTCATCATTGTGGTGCTGATCAAAATTCTGCTACCGCAGGGCAAAATTAACAATTCAAGAAACTTAGAATATAGGGGTGCAAAGCCTGCACCCAGTCAGAATTATAAGAAACTTAGCAAAATTAAACTTATCAACATATTTTTACGCCTATTGATTAGATATCATTGGATTATTGATTTAAATCTAGGCAGACAATTTATGTCATCAATTACCAATGTCACTGAAGCCACATTTAAGCAAGAAGTATTAGAAAGTCAAACTCCTGTTTTAGTTGATTTTTGGGCCCCTTGGTGTGGGCCTTGTAAAATGCTGACTCCTGTAGTTGAAGAAGTAGCCACCGAATACGAGGGAAAGGTAAAAGTGGTGAAACTGAATACTGATCAAAATCCTACCGTTGCTAGTCATTATGGGATTCGCAGCATTCCTACTTTGATGGTATTTAAAGGGGGACGACAAATCAAAACAGTTGTTGGTGCTGTTCCTAAAACTACATTATCTGCTACTTTAGATAAGTATGTTTCCCCATAGCCATAGTGAATAAAGATAGGGAATTTCTGTTATAAATGTCTCTATTAGAGATGGAAACACTGAATCCCACATTCAGCAGGTAAAACCAGAAAAAAGGTATTTTAGTCTAAATGGACTGAAGGTAGCTAAAGCGAAAACAGAACTACAAGTGGATGTTAAAGACATTGACCATTTAGGGATAATTGCGGGAATTATAGATGAAATAGGGATTGTGAAGATAATAGATCAAGAAATAGGGACTCATGCACAAGAGAAAGTTAGCGCTGGACTTGTAGTTAAAGCGATGATAATCAACTGTATGGGATTTGTAACCGCACCATTGTACTTATTTAGTCAATTTTTCGTAGGGAAAGCCACAGAACATCTAATAGGTGTGGGAGTAGAAGCTGAACATCTCAACGATAGTAGATTAGGACGAGTATTAGATCAATTATACGAATATGGTGTTAGCCTCTTATTCTTAAAAATAGCCTGTGTAATGGCAAAATGTTTTGGAATTAAAATATCAAATGCTCATATTGATGGTACGAGTTTATCAGTTCATGGAAAATATCTGAAGTCAGTTGAAGGAGAACAAAGTTCTGCGGAAGATGCGGAAGATATACTCTCATTGGAAGAAGAATTAGAACCAGTAGCAATAAACATAAATCATGGTTACTCCCGTGACCATAGGCCAGACCTGAAACAATTTACATTAAGTTTATCAAAGCGAATTGAGCAGTCCTTAACATTAAAAATAAAAAAATCTAAAAAGCTTACATAATAAAGAGTTTGCTTGTGAAGTGGATGCTTTAATTGCCGCAGAAGATTTTGAGAAAATCCTAACTTGTCACCGATATTATGAGGTACATGAACCCCACCTCCAACCCCCTCATCGCTTGCGGGGAGGGGGCTATGATGCACCTCATATAATTGGAAACCGCTGTATATCAAGAGTTTGAAGGTCAAAATAGTTTAGATTCGTTTCCCCTGTTTTGATCACCCCCATAATTTGCTAAACTCCAAATTTAGAAAAGCAAATAAAAATCTCAGCAGCAGGTATTGGGGGAGGTTGGCAAAGTGGTGGAAAGTGAAGACATAGAACAAATTTATCCCCAGGATTTTTCATGGCGGTTTTGGCCTGTTGTGCCAATTTACCCTTACGGTCAACGTCGCACTATTCGCAAAGAAGTTGTCAAAGATACTATCTGGACTTTTGACCAATTACAGGGAATTTTCTATGTAGTTGTGCCAATTCGCATGACTGTAGTTAAGCTAGAAAAAGGCGGTTTGCTGGTTTATACACCTGTTGCACCAACTGGAGAATGTGTCCGTTTGTTAAATGAGTTGGTAGCAAAACACGGTGATGTAAAGTATATTATTTTGCCCACGATATCGGGAATAGAACATAAAGTATTTGTTGGTCCCTTTGCGCGACGCTTTCCCTCTGCACAGGTATTTGTTGCTCCCGGACAATGGAGTTTTCCCGTAAATCTGCCTTTGAGTTGGTTGGGTTTACCCGGTAAACGGACTCACATACTGCCTGAAAATAGCCAAGAAGCCCCCTTCGCTGAGGATTTTGATTATGCCATCCTAGGACCGATTGATTTGGGTTTAGGTAAGTTTGCAGAGGTGGCTTTTTTCCACAAGCGATCGCACACTCTCTTAGTTACAGATACCATAGTTTCAGTACCAGCAGAACCACCAGCAATTGTTCAACTCGATGCCTATCCCTTACTGTACCACGCTAAGGATAAGGCCTTTGACATGGTTGCAGATACTGAAGCAAATCGCCGTAAAGGGTGGCAGCGAGTAACATTATTTTCCTTATATTTTAGCCCCAGTGTGTTAGAAGTACCTACATGGAGTGAAGCATGGCGTGATGCTCAAAAAGCTCCAGAACGTTCGAGAAAAGCCTATTTCGGGTTTTTCCCTTTCCAATGGCAAGAAAATTGGCAAGATTCATTTAATATTTTGCGAGGAAATGGGCGGATATTTGTTGCCCCAATTTTACAAAGTTTGATTTTAAATCGCGCCCCACAGGAAACTATAAATTGGGCTGATAAAGTTGCAAGATGGGATTTTCAATGGATTATTCCCTGTCATTTTGATGCCCCAATCAAAGCCGAACCGCAACAATTCCGTCAAGCATTTGCGTTTTTAGAAAAACAGCCTGTTGGGGGTTTAGTTAGTAGTAATAGTTATCTTTTACCGGAGGATGATTTTAAGTTGTTGAGAAATATTGATGCAGGTTTGAATAAGCTTGGTATTGTGCCACCAGCAAGGGAAAGGGTGTAAGAATAAAATCTTGAAGTCTTGCAAATTTTTATTTTTTCTTATTTAGGTAGATAAAAATATGATTTTAGATATTCCATCTTCTGATGATTTCATTGAATCTGGTGTAGATTTTCTCAATATAGCTTGGGTTAAAATAATCAAATTATTACTTGATTTAGAAGAAAACAAACAATTATTAGAGCCAGAAAATTCTAATGAAGAAGATAAAAGTGAAGTGGAAATTAAGCTATTGGCATACTCAAGAATGGTAGCTGAATGCACGGATGAAGTAGTTGTTGATAAAATAGATACTGATCAATACTGGAAAAAAGCACAACGTATTCTTGCGACATCTCTTTCACTTATTCAACAAGGTACTGAGTTTATTCTCAAAGGATATATTGCTCAGGTTAGCCCTTTCTTGCTTCTTTCAAAAGATTCAAGTAATTGGACAAGCGATTCACAGAATAAAGATATTAGTTTTAGTGAGTTTAAAACAATTGATGCACATGATTTAATCAAAGTCTACAACGCAGTCGCATTTCGTCGTTTACCAGAAAACAATACAATTATAAGTCATCGGTTGCCAAAGGAATTTCAGCAGCGATTTGAAGAAATTAGAAATCAACGGAATAAAATTATGCACAGTGTAGATAAAAATTTACAACTAACTGGCAAAGATTTATTGATTCACATCTTAGAAATTAGTCATGATTTAATTAGTCCCCAATCATGGATTAAAACTCGGAACGAGTTAATTAGAAATGAACCTAACTCTGAATTCTTTAAACTGGCAGAGTGGGACATTGATTTCGACTACTATCTTCGTAGAATAGCTATTGAAATAGATTTGGTAATAAAATTATTGCCACGTGCTAAGGCTCTTAAATATTTTGGATTTCACAAGAATCAAAGAAGCTATATTTGCCCAAATTGTTACGATTTAGCATTTAGAGATTATTATCAAGACTATGGTGAAACACCAAAACTAGCTCAACTTAGACCAAATGAACCAACTAGCACTACTGTATACTGTCTAGTTTGTAATCAAATTAGTCAAGTTACTCGTGATGATTGTAATCATGAAGGATGTCCTGGTAATGTTATTAGTGATTTAGGAATTTGCCTTACTTGTGAACATGAATTTGATGAATCATAATAGACCTCTTGCAAGAACTCTCTGAAACCCTCTTTCCTTCGTGGTTCATTTTCCCATTACTTGTACATAAGTCATAATAATATCAATTAACCAAAGTAAAGAAAGATAATCTTATGAAGATTGAAACATTAAAACAACGCTTAGACAAAAATCGCCCCATGATTACAGTTACTCTCAGAATGCCAGAAGATGTAGTCGAAGAATTGAAACAACTTGCACCCATACTCGGTTTTTCTGGTTATCAACCCTTGATTCGTGCATACATTGGACAGGGAATGAGAGCAGATTTAGAAAAGTTAGAAAATAATACAGTTAATGCTTTAATTGCTAGTTTAAAACGACATGGTGTGAGTGATGATATTATCCATGAAGCATTAAATGAAGTTGTTAGTCAATAAATAAAATAGCAGAAATTAACAGTCTAATATTTCCCCCATAACAAAGAAATATCAGGAGTGATGAAATTCACACTTGCGAAGGGCGGCTTCTAATTCTTCTCTGTGAATGGGTTTGCTAATATAATCATTCATACCTGCATTTATACATTCTTCTCTATCTCCCTGCATAGCATTAGCCGTCATGGCAATAATCCGTGGACGAGAATCAGTTTGCCATTCCTGGCAAATATGACGGGTAGTTTCTAAACCATCCATTTCTGGCATTTGCACATCCATTAACACCACATCATAGGATTGACGATGTAAAGCTGCCAAGACTTCTAAACCATTGGCAGCCACATCTGCCCGATACCCCATGCGTTGGAGGATTAGCAATGCTACCTTTTGATTAACTAAATTATCTTCAGCTAAAAGAATTCGTAAGGGCAATGTTTCAGCCAAATTAATATTAGAATATGCAGCCTTGGGGGAATGTTGATTGAGTCTGATGGGTATTGTACCTAGTGCATGGGTGAGGAGTTCATAAAGTTGAGATTGTTTAATTGGTTTACTCAGACAATTGACAAAATGAGCAGTGATTACTTTAGCACAAGCATCTACTTTCCCGATGGAAGTCAGCATTAATAAAGGTAAATTGAGACAATTAGGATGCTGATGGATTTTTTCTGCTAGGGTGAGTCCGTCCATTTCTGGCATTTGCATATCAAGAATAGCAACATCAAAAATCTCTCCTTGTTCAAGCCAACTCAATGCTTCAGCACCAGATTCGGCAGCACGAATGATCATTCCCCAAGTTTCGGCTTGCAAAGTGAGAATTTTCCGGTTTGTGGGATTGTCGTCCACGATTAATAGTCGCTTTTCTGATAGATTTCCTGATATCTCCACCGGTTCTACTAACGCTGAATCAAATGCAGCTTGGGCGACAATTGTAAAATAGAATGTTGATCCTGATGTGGTTATGGAGTGATTTACAGGGGGTTGCCATTGGGGAGGAGAATTTCCCGCAATATTACCTTGACTTTCTACCCACATCGTACCAGCCATCATTTGAGCCAGTCGTTTACTGATGGCTAGTCCTAAACCCGTGCCTCCATAATGGCGTGTGGTTGAGGCATCCACTTGACTAAAAGACTTAAATAGGCGATGAAGGCGATCGCTCGGAATACCAATACCAGTATCCTTTACAGCTATCTGAATTTCATAAACATCGGCATTGATGATAGATGCTTTCACAGAGAGGATAACTTCTCCAGTCCCCGTAAACTTAATGGCATTACTTAATAAATTCACCAGAATTTGCCGTAGCCGAGTCACATCTTGGAGAATAACCCTAGGAGTTTCCGGGTTAATTATGTAGCCCAGTTCAATATCTTTGTCGGCTGCTT
The DNA here is from genome assembly GCF_009712035.1 of Anabaena sp. UHCC 0187. Taxonomy (GTDB): domain Bacteria; phylum Cyanobacteriota; class Cyanobacteriia; order Cyanobacteriales; family Nostocaceae; genus Dolichospermum. The sequence goes on from NZ_VILB01000001.1 coordinate 127,404, forward strand.
TAGCTGCCACTAAGTCCATTGCACCTTCGATGCAGTTCCTCAAATTGAAGGGATGTATTTCTAAATCTAGCTTGCCGGATTCTATTTTGGAAAAATCCAGGATGTCATTGATGATGCTCAGAAGAGCATCCCCGCTATAACGAATTGTCTCAATAAAGTCTTGCTGTTGGAGGTTGAGTTCTGTATCTAGGAGTAATCCCGTCATGCCAATGACAGCATTCATGGGGGTACGGATTTCATGGCTCATCATCGCTAAAAACTCGCTTTTGGCAAGATTGGCCAATTCTGCTGCTTTTTTTGCTTCCTCTAAGGCAGAATTTTTGAAGATCAGTTCTTCTCGTTGGCGAGTTTCTTGTTTGAGTAGATTGGCTTGTGTTAAGGCGATACCCAATTGGGCGGCAACTGCTACTAATAATTCAATTTCTTCCTCAGTCCACTGACGAAAATGGCTAAACTGCTGTAACATTATCATCCCATTCGGATTTTCTTGATAGGAGGTACGGACTGTTAACATAGACTTTAGCCCTATCTGCCGAAAGGTTGGTTGGCTATCCGCAAGTAAATCATCAACGTAGACATCAGCAGTAGCGATCGCCTCATCCTGTGTCATGATTTTTTCAGCATAAGGATTGCCAGTTAGCAAAATCTCCAGTGCTACCATATTGCTATAATCAGCAACAACATATTCTGCTACCAGGGGAATCTGTGGATTGGGGTGGCTAGAGTAGGAATGAATTGTACAGCGATCTACTTGAAATGCTTCTCCAATCTGAATCGCAGCCGTATTAAATATTTTTTCGGTATCCAGGCTTTGACGAATTTCCTGAGTGATTTGTCTCAGCAGCAAGGTTTGGCGAAGTTGCCGTTGTATTGCTTCTTCCGATAGTTTGCGATCAGTAACATCTTTCATGAAGCAATGATGCCCAATAAATTGCTGCTGTTGATCGTATATAGATATCATTACAAGCTGCTTGTAAAAAATACTCCCGTCTTTTTTAATTCCTCTGGCTTCAACTTCTACTCTGCCATCCCTGAGCATTTGATGATAGACATTGATGAGGCGTTCAACATCGTCAGGATAAACAGTTTTTTGCCAATCCATCCCTAACATTTCTTCAGGTTCATAACCTGTAATCCCAGCGTAAACTTCGTTGACGGCTATATAGCATCCCTGTGGATTAATTCTAGAAATTCCTGTGACTGCGTTTTTTAAAGCAGTATTCATTTCCCCTAATTCGGCATCGTCCTGTTTACGTTCGGTAATATCTTCAACTATGTATGAAAGTTGAGGAAGCGAACCAAGGGGACGGTCAATGGGAGTCACGATTGCAGATAGCCACTTTTGACCGTCAGCAGTGGTGTGTAAATACTCAAATCTGACTGGAGCTTGATTCTGCAACGCCTCCCGGTAGTGACCAATCCAGAGGTATAAGTGCGATCGCTCTAGTCCCAAATCAGACGCAAATTGATTCTTTAATCCCTCTGGTGTAGTCCCAAAAAACTCAGCAGCGGTGATATTATCGGCAAGATGGCGAATATCGTTGTCATGTAACTCCACAATCCCCATCATCATTGCTCCACTGTTGAAGAAACTGCTCAGAGTAGATTCACTTTTTAACAAAGACTGTTCAGCTTCTTTCTGTCTTTGGATATTTCTGCCAATCCCCAAAAATCCGGTTAACTGACCCTTTTGATCCTGTAGTGTAGTCACGGACAACAATACGGGAAAACGAGAACCATCTTTAGCAACATAAGTCCATTCCTGTTCATCAATTTGTCCCAATCTGGCTTTGGCCACAAACACTTCAAAACCTGGTTCAATTAGGCAATTGAGTTCTTGGGAGAGTTTTTTCGCCCGTTGCACCACTTCATCTAAATCATGGATAATTGCCGGAGTTGTTTTACCAACTACTTCAGCAGCCTTATATCCCAGCCATTTTTCCGCCGTACTATTAAAGCTGCAAATCAAGCCATTAGTGTCAGTGGAGATAATTGTATAGTTGGCACTATCAAGAATAGCTTGCTGGAATGACATAGTTGATTGCAAAGCTATGTCTGTTTGCTGAAGTTGCAAAATATTCAGATCCAGTTGCCGATTCATAGACTGAATCCGGCGATTGTTCCATCTAGCAACTTGGGCAAGATACACAGATAACCCTAAAGTGCCAGCGATGAAAAGACCACCAATCAGTACCAGGGTGGGGAAAAGTGATTGTTTTTTCTTTAATAAAGCTGAACTAGGAGCAATCTTAATTTGCCAATTAATCCCATCTAATTGAATAGCCGATGTCTGAAGCCAAGTTGAATTTGCGACAGAACTAGATCCATGACTGTAGATCAGTTGATCCTGATCAAAAATTGCTATCTGGTAATTCTGACTGATTTCTGCGGGTAAAATGCGATCAAGTAGGGATTGGATCTGAAAAACTCCTACCAAGTAGCCATCAAATCGTTCCCCAATATACAAGGGAAAAAATACCAGGAAGCCTTTACCACCCTGTTTTAGGTCTAGGATGGGAGTTAAGGTCATTTTTCGCAAATTGCGGGCAGTTAACATTGCAGTTCGTCGTTGCGGATTCTGACTGATATCTAAATTCAGTACCGCTTCATTCCCATTTGCAGGAGCAATCCAACGCACATAACCATTAGCATCAACCCATTCAATCGCTTGATATCCGTTTAAATCTTGTAAATAGGCACTCGTATCAACTTCCCATACTTGCCGAGGAGTGCCACCACCAGATTGCCAACGCTTTGCCATCCTTTCTAATGCTAGAATCCGTGTGTTAATGCGACTACTGATTTCAGTTTTCACACTTGTTGCTTCTTGAGTAACCAAGTGGGTAATCTCAGTCTGCTGAGAGACTAGGATGTTATACCAGAATAATAAAATAGCAATGGCAATGAGGATGCCCATAGCAATGGGGAGCGATCGCCTGATATGATCTTCAGCAAAAACATGATCAGAGGATTTTTGATTAATAGGACGAAAAATAAATTTAACTGTAGATGTAAGCCAGGATAGTAAACGGGATTTTTTCATCTTTGTCACCTATAAAAATTTGAGATAAATTCAGCGTCTGACTAGAAATAAATAATAAGTTTGCTCTTTAAAACAATGATTTATCCCATGATACGTTACCTCTAGCACCACTAAGGGAAAGGCTATGACTATTGTTAAAGTCAATCAAAGACACTACCAAAAAGGAGATATTACCCGTCGAGTCCTGTCCTTCGCAGTTGACTTCTGCGGTGCATGGTTTCTCAGTTCTATTGTCAGAAATAATCAAATCGGTATTCAATTTGCCCAAATATTTGTGTTTATTTTTGCTTGGCTGATTTTCCGGGTAATCGTAGTTTATAACAATCAGGGACAAAGTTTAGGACGTTGGGCATTTGATTTAAAGGTGCTAGAAGTCGCAAATGGCGCAATCGTGAACAGAATCCCCCAATTTCAGACATTATTACTGCGAGAAGGGGTTATTTGCTTTTCAAGCTTGTTATTATCCATTTTCTTGGGGAATATCATCCTCAATCCCGCTGCTGTGGTGCTATTGCTTCCCTTAGTCATTGACGGAGGTGCAGCTTTATCGGATACCCAAATGCGACAGGCTTTCCATGACCGCTTTTTTCGGACTATCATCATTTCTTCCCAGCGTGGTTATTCATTAGATATAAAAATTAAACGGCTAGTTGAAAAAATGCAGCGAAATATGAGATAATAACCATTTGTGTTAATTATCTCGACTGCTTTACAGTTTGTAAGATTATGGCTAAGAGTAAAGGTGCGCGCATAATAGTGACACTAGAATGCACCGAGTGTCGGACAAATCCAGATAAACGTTCCGCTGGCGTATCCCGTTATACCAGCACCAAAAACCGTCGGAACACAACCAACCGCTTAGAACTGAAAAAGTTCTGTACCCACTGCAACAAACACACAGTTCACAAGGAAATTAAGTAAGAATGAGTTACTATCGTCGTCGCCTTTCTCCTATTAAGCCCGGAGATCCCATTGATTACAAAGATGTAGATTTATTGCGGAAGTTTCTCACCGAACGTGGTAAAATTTTACCTCGGAGAATCACCGGTTTAACCTGTCAGCAACAACGCGCTCTGACTTTAGCGATTAAACGCTCTCGAATTGTGGCTTTGTTGCCCTTCATTAACGCCGAAGGTTAAGAATATTTTGGATTTTGGATTTTGGATTATTATCCAAAAAAGTAGCAGTTGCATGGATATGCCCAGTTACTTTGAGTCCAAAATCTAAAATTTAATATTTAATGTTAGGAAATTGCCAAAAACATTTAATTAATTCATTCTCAAAGATGGTACGATATCGCTAAATTTGAGGATGAAATTCTAAACTGGAATAGCATTTCTCACAGTAATTTATTAAATAAAGGATTAAATACCCGTTATTTAATCCCAAATCTCCAGTCTAAAAATCTCAAAATATTAAAATTAAAGTGCGACAGTTGTGGATAAGGGGACGTTAGTTGAATTTAGGGTTAAAGGCGATCGCCGTCTTGCAGTGATAGATCGTCCAGACGGTAAAACTAGTTGGTTTGTAGTCGATGAACGTGGTCAATCCCATAACATCAAAAATAACCAATTTACCTACACGGTTAACGGACAAACCTATAAACCAGGCGAAATCGCTGAGTTTTTAAGTCAAGTTCAGCCTTATCTAGACCCATCAAGTCTGGAAGTAGCTTGGGAACTACTGATTGAAGATGGGGAAACTGTTACTCCTAGCCAATTGGCAAATATCCTATTTTCGGAATCCACATCTCCCCAGTGTTATGCAGCCCATTGTTTGTTATCAGACGATAAACTCTATTTCAAACAAAAAGGAGACGCTTACGAACCCCGCAGCGCGGCGCAAGTAGCAGAACGCAAGCACCAGATTGAAGTAGAATCACAAAAAGCCAAGGGACAGCAGGAATTTTTAGCCCGTATAGAACAGGCACTACAGGGACAAGTAGTAGAATGGCAACGACTGGATCGCCAGCGTTTAGACGCATTAGAAAAATATGCGACTCTACTGGCAGATGTTGTGATACTGAAAGTGAACTATGATTCTTTAGCTCGTGCTTGTCCGCCTCCAGCCTCAGTATTAGAAACTATGAATATGTTGGGACGTTCTGCTACGCCCCAGGCGGCCTTTCAACTCTTGATAGATTTGGGTTTGTGGACTGCCCATGAAAACCTGTTCCTGCGCCGTTCATCAATTTCCGTTCAATTTCCTCATCAGGTATTAGAAGTGGCGCAAGAAAGTTTGGATTTCCCTCCCACAGATTTAGATACAAACCGTCTCGATCTCACACATCTCAAGGTATATACCATTGATGATGAAAGCACTACAGAAATAGATGATGGTTTAAGTTGGGAGGTATTACCAGATGGTAAAGAACGGTTATGGGTACATATTGCCGATCCCACTAGATTATTAATCCCAGATGATGAATTAGATTTAGAAGCCAGAAAACGTGGCAGTACGGTTTATTTACCGACGGGGATGATTCCCATGTTCCCAGAGGTGTTGGCCACAGGTCCCATGAGTTTGGTGCAGGGGAAAGTCTGTTGCGCCCTTAGCTTTGGGGTGATTTTAGATGCAGTTGGGGCTGTAGCAGACTATTGTATCCACGCTGGTTTAATTAAGCCTACCTATCGTCTCACCTACGAAGATGTTGATGAGATGTTGGAATTGGGAGTACAGGCTGAACCAGAAATTGAGGCGATCGCTAATTGGGCAAAAATCCGCAAAACTTGGCGTTATGGTCAAGGTGCTATTAGTATCAATATGCCCGAAGCGATGATCAAAGTCAAAGACGATGATATCAATATTGATGTTTTAGATGATTCCTCATCCCGGCAATTAGTCGCAGAAATGATGATTCTTGCGGGAGAAGTCGCTGCCCGTTACGGACAAACCCATAATATCCCGCTGCCCTTTCGCGGCCAACCCCAACCAGAATTACCTCCAGAGGAAGAACTACTTCTGCTTCCAGCCGGTTTCGTCCGTTCCTGTGCGATGCGCCGTTGTATGCCTAAGAGTGAAATGAGCATTACACCTGTGCGTCATGCTGGTTTGGGTTTAGATACCTACACTCAGGCTACTTCCCCTATTCGGCGTTATAGCGACTTACTCACCCACTTTCAATTAAAAGCGCATTTACGTGGCGAAGGTTTACCTTTCTCTGCTGAACAACTCAAAGAAGTGATGATGACGGTCAGCAGCATCACTCAAGAAGCAACAATGGTGGAACGACAAACTAATAGATATTACGCTTTAGAATATTTACGTCGTCATCCTGAACAAGTTTGGCAGGTAACGGTATTAATGTGGTTACGAGAAGATAGTAATTTAGCACTAATTTTATTAGAAGATTTGGGTTTACAGTTGCCTATGTCTTTCCGGCGTTCTGTTAGTTTGGGAGAAAATTTATTAGTGAAAGTTAGTTTGGCTGATCCCCAAAAAGATATGATTCACTTCCAAGAAATTATGTATCAGGAAGCCCAATCAGTTACGAATTAGATATAGCAGGAAGGAACAATTTTAAATTTCTTCAGTTAAAAATAATTGAACTAATTTCAATACTGCATAATTATCTGAAGAATAATTTGTTGACATTAACCTGTCTTTAGCTGCTGCATTAAACTCTAAATTTCCATTTTCATTAAAGTGGATATCTTCTGGCTTGAATTCCCAAGCCAGTAGTTTTTCATTTAACTTTTGAGTAACAATAATTTTAATATCAATTTCTGGTTGTAAATAAGTTGGATTTTTGAACAGCCAATATATTTTTTGTGGTTCTGTGTCAATAAGCTGGTTAATTGCAGTGATGAGAATTTGCTTAATTTTTTCTCGACTGGGAACGATGGTGAGAAAATCTTTTAAGCTACTTATATCTTCTGGATGCTCGCTTTTAAGCAAATAAATAGCTATATTGGTAAGCTGATTGATTCTCTTCTGTGAAAAAGGCATTTTGATGAGTATATCCTATGTTACTAAGTGATTTTTGTTTTTGCTCAGTTTGGGATTTATTTTGGGAAGATTGCAAATGACTATGGATTTTTTGCAGCAAAACTTGAGAGTTAAATGGTTTTAGTAAAATGTCTTGAGATGTCAGGTAATTCTGCCAGTTATGAATTGTTTGTAAATCAGATCCAGCCATGAAGATAAAGGGAATATTTGCAGTTTCTAACTCTTGGCGAAGTTTTGTGAGAAATGTCCAGCATTTTTCATAACTATTCAGATAGGTGCTTGAATGACCACATAAAATTAAATTGGGCTTTTCTTGTTTAGTTAGCTCATATCCTTGCTTAAATGATGTGGTAGCAATCGGATATAAATCATATAAAGTAAGTAGTTCTGCCAAAAGACTCAATAGTAAGGGTTCAGGTTCAACTATCAAAATCTTGTTCATAATTACCGCCAGAATTTCTAAAGTTTATTCATCCTATAAGCTATAGGCTAAACAAAATTTGTGAATTATTTATGAATTGTCAGTTGTTAGAAGGTACGAGTTTTATTTTTCCCCTACTTCTCAGTTCCCTGCTTCTACCAACTAAGAAGTGATCGCATTTGCTGTACCAAGTCCGGAGCTTTGAAGGGTTTCGTAATAACTCCAATAATGGCTAATTCCGTAAATAAATGCTTTTCAGTGCTTTGAGCTTTGGCAGTTAGGAAAATGGTGGGTATAGATTGCAATACAGGATTTGTTTGCATCTGTTTAAATGTAGAGATTCCATCCATTTCTGGCATCATCACATCCAAAAGTATAGCATCGGGAAGTTCTGCCATCGCCATAGCTATTCCTTCCTGACCAGAAGCCGCAAGTAATACTTCCCATTGAGCAATAGCTTTGAGAGAAATCTGCACAATCTGCCGAATAGCTGGTTCATCATCAATAATTAAAATTCGCTTAGTTCCCATTGCTAACCTCCTTAATTGGCAGTGTAAAGTAAAAAGTGCTACCCTCTCCTAAAACACTTTCTGCCCAAATACTACCTTCATGCTGTTCGACAATATTACGACAAATAGCCAGTCCTAAACCAGTTCCACCTTTAGAGCGGGAGTCAGAAGCATCAACTTGCTGGAAACGATCAAAAATACTTTCCAGACTGTCATGAGGAATACCTCTTCCCTGATCTTTAACTGCAAAAAGTAAGTAGGGAGCGTGGGGAGAATAATCTTCTCTTTCTTCTCTCCTGACAACTGACCACTGACCACTGACCACTGACTCTACAGTTAACCAAACATTTGCGCCACATGGAGAAAATTTAATAGCGTTACTGAGGAGATTAATTAATAGTTGCAATAGACGATCTGAGTCAGCATAAACTTGGTAAGATGGGGATGTAGCATGAAGGATGATACCTGCTTGAATTGCCATATCTTGCATTTGATCAATGGCAGTATTGATTAATTCAGCCGTGTTATAAACAGATTTTTCGAGACTGATTTTGCCCGATTCTAGTCTTTCCAAGTCCAGAATATCATTAACTAGACGGACTAGGCGATCTACACCTTCTGTGGCAATTTCGATAGTCGCTTCACCTTCTGGGGAATTGGGATCTATAATTTTGTCATAGAGTAAACTCAACCCAGCTTGCATAGAAGTTAGTGGAGTTCGCAGTTCATGACTAACGATAGAAATAAACTCAGCTTTCATGCGTTCTAATTTGTAACGCTCGGTAATGTCTTCACCAATGCTAATTGTCCCAATGGGATTTCCTTCTGCATTTCGTAATAGGGTATTACTCCAGGAGATGATCCTTTCTTCACCTGATTTAGTGAAAATCGTATTTTGATAGTGAGGATGGAAATTTTTTTCTATTACTTCTTGAAAGCATATTTCTACTGAATCTTGTTGACTATCAGGCAGAAAATTATTAAACCAGTTTTTGCCTAAAACTTCAGATTCAATGTAATTCGTGAGTTGCAAAAAGAAAGGATTAGCATAGTCCACATTACCATTGATATCTAAACCAATCACTATTAACTGGACATTATCAAGTAGTGATTTCCAGCGACGATTTGATTCTTGAAGAGTGGCTTCATTTTGCTTTTGCTCAGTAATATCCCGACAAATGGTAGATATATATTGTGTGTAATTCTTACCAAAAGTTTGAGCAATCACCACTTGAGAAATAGGAATTTCCCGCCCTTCATGGTTTAAAAAAGCTGTTTCTCCCACCCAAACACCATGTCGGACTGCGGCAGGAATGCCGTGTTTTTGGACAATTTCTAAAGCCCATTGGGGATACATATCAGCAATAGAAATGTGATCAACTGGTGCATTGTCCGCTAAACCAAAAAGACGACGACCAGCTTTATTAATATATTCTGCTTTTTGCGTATCAAATCTAACTGTACCAATAATATCGGAAGTAGCTTCTATAATAGCAATCAGTTTTTCTCGCTCCATTTCTAGGCGTTTGCGCTCAGTTATTTCGATGACAATACCACCTATTGCTACTGAATTTCCCGTTTCTCCCAGAATTGGAAAATAAGATACAAGCCAATAACGAATTACTTTTGGTTGACTAGGAACAATACCGCTAATTTCTAAATTAGAAATTGCTTGTTTGGTATCCAGAATAGTCTGAAACAAAGGTACAACAGTTGGTGCAATATCTGGCAACAACTCTATCACCGATTTTCCTATATGTGCTTCAATAGAATAGCCATTGGTGTCTGCTAATGCTTGATTAATTTTTAAGAAATTTAGAGTGGTATCAAATATACACAAGCCTACATTTACTTGGCTGGCAGCATAGAAAAATCCATCTAATAATTGTTCCCGATTTCTTAATTCTCGTTCCAATTTCTCTCGTTGCAACAGTTCTATTTGTAGTTTATCGTTAGCCTGAGAGAGTTGGGCTGTGCGTTCTGTAACTCGCGCTTCTAGTTGAATATTTAATTGTTGCAATTCTATTTCTATTTGTTTGCCTTGAGTAATATCTTCAGAGAAAATAATGATCCCACAAATCTCATTGTTGTTATTATACCAAGGACGAACTTCCCAGCGTAACCATTGATTTACGCCATCTTTCCTCACAAATAAATCTTCCTCACATTTCTCAATTGCACCAGCAAGACAACGTTGATGAATTTGTCGCCATCTGTCTGTAATTTCTGGGAATATCTGATAATGGGATTTACCAATTATGCTGGCAATAGACTCAAGTTGATAATCATTAATCCAGCGCTGACTGGCAATTACATAGTGCATATTCCGGTCAAGCATGGCAATACCCGCAGGTGCATATTTAGCAAACAATTCTAATTGTTTTTCCCGTTCTTGTAGGGCTATTTCTGCTAATTTGCGCTCACTAATATCACGCATGATAGTAGAAGTGTATAAAATTTCTTGATCCACAGATTTATGAGCAACAATCAGTTGAGATACGGGAATTTCTGAACCGTCTTGACGCAAAATTGCGGTTTCTCCCAACCAACTACCAGTTTCAATGGCGGTAGGTATGCCTTGATTTTGAATAATATCCAAAGCCCATTCGGGATGACTTTTAACCACTGTAAAATCCTGAATATCCGCAATTCCCATCATTTTCTTAGCAGCGGGATTGAGCCAAATCACCTGTCCTTGGGGTGTGGCCATGCCTACAAAATCGGGAGTAGCTTCTAATATAGAGGTTAATCTTTGTCGTTGTGCTAGTTCGGTTTGTAGCTGTTCTATCAGTGATGCTTGTTGAATGGCAATACCTACCTGAATTGCCAATTGATTTATAAATTCTACTTCGGTGCTTGTCCATTGCCGGGGTGCTGTACACTCATGGGCAATCAGTAATCCCCAGAGGTGATCTTCTTGGATAATGGGAACAATCAAATTTGCTCGGATATCAAAATTTTGCAGAAATTGTTGATAACATTCATTGATATCAAGCTCGGTGTATATATCATCAATAGTTTTGGTACGTCCTTGTTGATATAATTCCACCCAGCTTTCTCCAAAGCATTGATCTATAACAATGCGATCTAAAATTGAAAATTTCTGATCTCCGACAGATTCTTTGACAACTAAGCCAGTACCATCAGGTTGAAATTGATAGATAATGATGCGATCGCTCTTGAGAATACTTCTAATTTCTGTAACTGTAGTATTGAGAATATCCTCAACATTCACACAATCACGAATAGAAAGTGCAGTGCGGCCAATTAATTGTTGTCGTTGTTGTTGCCATTCTTGCTCTTGAATCAGTTGGGTTTGGTGTAAAACATTGTTAATGGCTTGATGTAAATTTTCAGCAGTAATGCAGCTTTTTTCTAAATAATCCTGTGCGCCACTTTTGAATAAATCAACAACCACCTCTGTGTTATCTTGTCCCGTAATCATAATAACGGGAATTCTGTCTTTACCTGTCTGTTGCCGTAATTCCTGCAAAAATTCCAACCCATCCATATCGGGTAAGAAGTAGTCAATCAGCATCACATCTGGCATTTGCTGTTGACACCACAGTAAGGCATCCTCACCATTATCAAACTCAATAATCTGGTAATTACGAAGTTGATTTTGGGTAAGATATCGCTGATAAGTGCCACAATCAGCCGTTGAATCATCCACCAGCAAAATTGTGTATTGTTTTTGTCCCTCTATACTTCTGCGCTTCTGCCATGCCGCCTGTCGCTTCAGTGCTGATACTTCTGCCCGCAAGGTTTGCAATTCAGTTATCAATTGTTGTCTAGTTTTAAAGTCATCTTCCATACAACTTCTCTCCTAAAGTTGCCGCACAAATCCGGTTTCGTCCTTGTGATTTAGCCTCGTAAAGTGCGATATCTGCTTTTTGATAAAGTGTTTGTATATCTTGTCCGTGATCTGGAATTTGAGCAATTCCCCCACTAAATGTGACCTGAAATCTAGTTCCATCCAAGGATGTGAATGAATATTGACTAAATTGTTGAAGAAGCTGTGTTAATCTTCCGATTCCATCTTTTATCCCTGTTCCATACATTCCGACAACAAATTCTTCACCACCCCAACGACCAACTATATCTTCCTGTCTAAAGCATTGATTGAGAAGTTTACCAAACCAAAGTAGTTAAGAACACGGTCGCCCATTTCATGCCCATATTGATCATTTACAGATTTGAAATAATCTAAATCTAGCACTGCTAAACTAAAAAGTTGTTCTTGCCGTTGTGCTAACTGCAATAACCTCGTTAAATCTTGTAAAGCTTTTCGACGCAGATTTAATCCCGTGAGGACATCTATTTCTGTCAATCTCCACATTTTGCGTTGTTCTAACCGGGTTCGCACACGGGTTAGTAATTCCGTTGGCACAATGGGTTTAGTCAAAAAATCATCAGCACCAACGGTAAAACTACGCTGCATAGTTTCAATTTCAGTATGGGCGGATAAAAACAAGATGGGCAAACGATTCCAGCGGGTATCACTGCGAACTACTTGACACAAATCAAACCCACTCCAAAAGATTGTGCTTTCTTGCCAATGCTGAGAAGAAACTGCTTTAAATTCAATATCCAAAATCAATAAATCAGGAACTGTTTGCTCTAGCACTTCCCAGAATTTATCCGGCTGATCTAGTAAAATAAGTTGATAACCAGATGGTTCTAACAAAGTCCGGAGAAGATTTAGCAACCCTGGATCATCATCAATAATCAATAACTTAGCTACCGACTGATTGACTTGTTGGATTACTTGGGTTAGTGTCGCTAATACTTCAGTAGGAAGGATGGGTTTTTGCAAAAAGCATTGACTTCCTAAACGCGCGGCTTCTACCCGTTGGATCAAGGAATCCTCAGCAGTCAAGATGACAACGGGAATTTCTGGATACTGCTTATGGACTAATGCGAGTAAATCTAAACCATTTCCTGTGGAATCAGAAAAGTTGATATCTAACAAAATCACATCATAGGAATGAATAGCTAAAAATTGCTGTGCTTGCTGGAGATTAACGGCAATTTCCCCTTGCAATCCCCAATTTACTGCTTCTATTGCTATCTGCTGGGCTAGAGTCAAGTCATGATCTACGATCAGTAAAGATGCTGAAATAATAGGGGCTGAAGGTAAATATTCTGCTTGCTGTTCACAGCCGTGGTGGGAAACCTCCTGCTGTAACTGTGTCAGCAGTTGTCCCATTTGGTCAATTTCCGATGGTTGTAATTCTTGCTTTTGCTGGAGAAGTTGCTGAATCTGCCGAGAAATTTGGGAAGCTTGATCTAAACCAAAACAGCCCAAAGAACCTATGAGGGTATGTGCTTCTCGTTCCGCTTGCTGCTGCTGTGTGGGTGTGATAGTTCCGTTTTGTATCGCAGTCAAGGCTTCTTGAATGATAACTAAGCGATCGCTATAGGACTGACGATATTGTTCCCAGATCGCTTTTAGTTCCGACGCAACACCAGTAACAGGGGTTGGTGCAGGGGTAATAACTTCCTGTTGTTTCAGCCGATACCCTTGTTTATAAATAGTCTCTAATATATCCGCCGCACCCGCTCGTTTCAGTTTTTGCCGCAAACCCTTAATATGTGCGCGAACTGCTCCATCACTAGGGAATTCTTCCGCTGTCCAGAGGCGATCTAGTAAGCGACTAATGCTAAAAATTTGCTCAGTATTTCGCAGAAATAATTCCAAGATTGCATATTCTTTTGCAGCCAGATAAATCGGCTTTTCTCGATATCTAACGTCACAACTATTCGGGTTGAGGCACAAATCACCCCAAGTCAATAGAGGTTTTCTTTGTGATTGGTTGCGTCGTAATAATGCCCGAATTCTAGCTAATAACTCATCTAGATCAAAAGGTTTTGCTAGGTAATCATCTGCACCAGCATCCAAACCAATGACTTTATTCGTCACCGCATCTAATGCTGTCATTAATATAATTGGGGTGTCCCGATTGGGGTTGAGAGTAGAAGATTGATTAGTCCGCAGTTTTTTACAGAAACTAATACCATCTAACTTAGGTAACATTACATCTAAAATAATCAAGTCATAGGGATAAACTTCTGCTAAGTCCCATCCTGCTTGTCCATCTTCAGCTAAATCAAGCTGATAACGTTGTTTGTCCAATGTTATTTGTAGCAACTGACCTATGTTTTTATCATCTTCCACACAAAGAATTTTCACATTTGCTGATCCTGAATGAGTTCATCTGGTATGAATACTGGAAATCCTGATATTATCACTTTGTAGCCAATCAAGATACCAGTTTTCATGAATAGGAAGCCAGCGAGGATTAACTGCTTGCCCATGATACCAATCAAAAGTAACTAAACTGAAGGCAGCAGCAGATAAATCTTCGCACTGAGAAAAATCATGCTCAATCCACACTACAAAATTCGGATTTAGCTCAAATTCCTGGACTACCAGATTTGCCAGATTTTGCACATCTTGCATGGTCAAAAAACCTGTTTTTGCTTTGATCTTGGAAAATATGACTATTTGTATTTGTGGGTAAGGTGAGTATATAAGCAGTCGGTACTGGTGTTTTTCTGAACCAAATACTTTCTGAATCGCACTGTGAGATGAAATTTGATGAATAGATTGCATGATTTTTGACTTTTTGATATATATTCTCTAATGGCACAATTAAACTAAAACGAAAGGGCGTTTTGGCAATGCCTGAAGGAGTGTATAAGGATTTTTTTGCTCTAGTACGGGCATTTCTTGCCAGCAACTGCGACAAAATCAATAAATATGATGTTGACGAAAGTTGCGAGTCATGGTGTCGGAACAGCAAGGACAGATATTCATAAAATTTTTGAAAGCTGGTAGAAAATTTATTTTGCCTCTGAATATTGGGAATAGAAGACTAGTGCCAACTTCAGATGCTTAGACAATAGGGAAAATTTATGAAATATTTGTGAATAGAGATTTGGTATTCTCAAGCCTTTACAGACAAATTTTTCAGTAAATCCTAAGTAATGATATTCCGCATCTGTCAAACAAAAAATTATTAGGAACATCAGGAATGAATAAATTTACTTTATCTATCATTTTGTTTAATAGTCTATTCATTGGAGTAGAAACTGCTAACGCTCAATTATTAACCAATAATCACCGCAATTTAGGAAAAATAGAACCACAAAATTCTCAATATTTAAAATTATCATCTTCCAAGATAGCAGTAATTGATCAAAATAATCAGGTAAAACAACAAAATTTTGTTTGGGTATTTAAGGATTTAAAGCAAGTTGGAAAACAACCATTTCTCCAAGTTAATAAGGAAACAGATAAACCGAAGACTGAACCCTATCCTAAACAATCTAGAGAAGATGAATTAGAAGATTTTGCTGAAGTTACTAAAGATACTCAAAAATCAGAGGGAATCTTTACTATTTATCGTCATAAGCATAAAAATAAAATCTATTTAGAAATCAAACCAGAACAACTCCAAAAAAACTTTCTAGCAAACTCAACTTTAGAATCTGGAATTGGGGAAAGAGGTATTTATAGTGGAATGCCATTACAAGACTTCTTATTCTATTTACAAAAGGTAGATAATCAAATCCAGTTTGTGGTTCGTAATGTCAATTTTCGGACTCGTGAAGGAGATCCCCAAGCGAGATCAATAGCGAGATCATTTAGTGATTCTGTTCTGTACACTATTCCCATTAAAAGTATTCATGCACAACGCAAAACCATTCTGATTGATTTAGGTGATTTACTACTCACAGATTTAGCCGGATTATCTACTAATTTAGAATTAGCTGCCAGTCCAGAACAGGCTTATCTTGGTAATGCGAAAGTATTTCCCAGTAATTTAGAAATTGAGTCTATTTTCAATTTTGCTAATGCGGGCAAGAATTCGGATGTATTGCCCGATAGTCGCGGCTTTACCTTAAAAGTTCATTATAGTCTATCGGAATTACCACAAAGTAAATATCAACCTCGGTTAGCAGATGAACGGGTAGGTTATTTCCTCACAGCTTATCAAAATTTATCTAAAGATGAACAGAGAGATCCTTTCGTTCGTTATATTAATCGCTGGAATTTAGAAAAACAAGATCCTACAGCCGCAATTTCTCCACCGAAAAAACCAATTGTTTTTTGGATTGATAATGCCGTACCTCTAGAATATCGTCAGTCTATCAAAGAGGGGATTTTGATGTGGAATCAAGCCTTTTTGAAAGCAGGATTCAAGGATGCAATTCAAGTGCAACAAATGCCTGATAATGCCACCTGGGATCCAGCAGATATTCGCTATAATACCATCCGTTGGATTAATACCGTAGATGGTTTTTTTGCCATGGGTCCATCCCGTGTTAATCCCTTGACAGGGGAAATTTTGGACGCAGATATTCTAGTTGATGGTAGTTTTGTTCGCTTACTAAAAAACGATTATCGGCAAATGGTGCAACCTCAAAATACACAAACTCGCACTTCTTTGTCAGGATTGATCAATAATGGGCGTTTGTGTGGCAAAGGTAATCAGAAAAAACCCAAATCATTAGGCAATTTGTCTAAACTAGCGACAGATTATGATTTATGTTATGGCATGGAAGCATCTAATCAGTTGGCTTTTGGTTCTTTGTCCATGTCAATGTTAGGAAATACTACACCAACTCCAGAGCAGTTAAAAGATTATATCCATCAATATTTACGTTTAATTATTACCCATGAAGTTGGTCATACTTTAGGTTTGCGGCATAATTTCCGGGGTAGTACCTTACTATCTCCAGAGGAGATGAATAATCCAGAAATTACGAGAACTAAAGGTTTAACAGCATCTGTCATGGATTATATTCCCCCAAACATTGCCCCTAATGGTGTCAAGCAGGGAGATTATTTTCCGAATATGGTGGGACTCTATGATGAATGGGCAATTCAATATGGTTATACTCCTAGTGAAGCAAAAACTACTATTGGAGAAAAGTCGTTTTTAGCAGCAATTGCGGGACAATCTAACCAACGAGAGTTAAGTTATGCTCCTGATGAGGATTTATCTAATAGTGATCCGACTGTGAATCCTTGGGATCATAGCAGTAATGTATTGGTTTATTCTCAGTCACAATTGGCCAATGCGCGGCGGATGTGGGAACGATTAAATCAGGGATATACTATAGATGCAGAGAATTCTAGCGATGTAGAAGAGCGTTTCAATACCATCCTCAGAAATTATTTGCAGAATTTATACTATACCAGTAAATACATTGGTGGTCAGTCTTTTTACCGAGTTAAACCAAATGATACTAAAGGACAATTACCATTTGTGCCTGTGCCGGTAGAACAACAGCGACAAGCATTAATGACCATGCAAAAGTATGTTTTTGCCGAAGATGCTTTGAAATTTCCTCCGGAATTACTGAATAAATTAGTACCTTCGCGGTGGTTACATTGGGGGACAGAAATTCAACTAGGACGGTTAGATTATCCGATTCATGATTTAGTGTTGTTAATTCAGACTGCGGTGTTGCGAGATTTATTGGCAAGCGATCGCTTAACACGGATTAAGGATTTAGAATTAAAAAGTGCAACAGGAAAATCTCTCACCTTGCCAGAACTATTTGATACTTTACAAACTGGGATTTGGTCGGAAGTTTTACAACCTAAAGGTAAAGTACAAATTTCCAGTCTGCGGAGAGGTTTACAACGGGAATATTTGGAAATACTGATGGGAATGGTGTTGAGAAAAGAAGCTGCTCCCGAAGATGCACGCACCTTAGCTTGGTATAAACTCAAGCAGTTAAATAGTAAATTGAGACGGGTGAATTCCCAAGATGAATATACTCAAGCCTTCTTACTAGAAACACGCGATCGCATTGAGAAAACTTTAAACGCACCATTAGTAGGAAATTAACCTCTTTCCTCTGCGTCCTCTGCGCCTCTGCGGTTAGATAAATTCCAAAGTTTAGGGGCGCAGACCCTGCGCCCCTACAGATTCCTTTTAATGATGGTGATGGTGGTGAGTAATAGCTGATTGGGAATTAACAGCCATACCTTCAGTTTCCATCAACTCTGCTATATGTGCATTTGCCCATTCAGCAACCATCGCTAAAAATTGGGGATCATCATTAACACAAGCCATTTGTAAATAATCTACATCTGGATGTTGTTTTTCTAAATCATGAATAATGTGATGCACATCTAACAAAGTTTCATGATTTTCTGTGGCAAAACCAATAGGCATAAATAGCAACGCCTTTGCACCCAATTGAATCAAATTTTGAGCGGCTACAGTAGCATTTGGTTGAGTCCATTCAATTAATGGGGTATCGTGATTCAACCAACCCACAGAAATTAACGGGTAATTGTTAATTAACTTATTTCTAACTAATTCATACATTGCTTGACTTTCATCAATTCCCGAAGTAAAGCCTTTAGCTTTGTGGGGACAACCATGATTCATCAAGATAATCCCAATTTGTGAAGGTAAATAACCTGTAGCCAAATCAGTATGAATTTTTTCTTCTACCAAATGCGCCATCAAATCAATATATTTTGGCTCATTATAGAACGAAGGAATATATCTTTGTGCCTTAATCCAATGTTCATCACCATCAGCTAATTCTACCAGAGCATTATTTACTTGTTCAAGAGCAATACCGCTGGTAAAAATAGAATCAACAACCAATAATGGATAAATCAGAAGTTTGCTAAAGCCTTGATCTTTAATTTCGGCTAAAACTTGGTTTGGTAAAAAAGGAGCGCAAAAGTTAAAAGCTTTGAAAACTTGAACACCATTACCCCATTTATGTTGTAATTCGTGTTCAATCCCCGCTCTTTGTCTTTCAAAGATGGCATTGTGTGGGGAAATAAAATCGTGATGTGTGTGTCCCCATTCATGACGATCAAATATTGCCAAAAGCTTGGCTAAAGGGGGATAAATCCAAGTAGGAACAGGAGCGAATTTAGCCGTCAGTAAATTTAAAGCTTGTTCGTTATAGTTAGCAAAATCTTCGTAGCTTTCGACTTCGCCATAGCCCATAAGCAATACGGCTACACGGTCTTTGCTGGGTATATGCTCGTGGCTATGGGTAGCGTGCAGTTTTTCCGGGGTTGCAACCACAATGAGTTCCTCAAGATAACTAAAACAGGGAGAGAACTCTAGAAAATCACTAGATGATCTCTCTCAATTTGTAGCATAATATCCTATCCAGGGGGATAGGATATCTATAAACATAAAAATAAACATTGTAAAGAAAAGTAAAATCGCCCAAAGCTTCTTCGCTCTTGCCTATTGCCTATTGCCTATTGCCTCTTGCCTTCTCATCTCACTGTGTCTGAAAAATATTTTGTACCATTTTTTTCTCCACCCTATCAGCAGCATTATCCAACTCTATCACCTCACCATCACTCAAAAACCAACCCAAAGCCCCAATATTCTCTTGTGCTTGTTCCACACTTTTAGCACCAGGAATAGGAATTGTACCTTTACTAATACACCAATTAATAGCCACTTGAGACATAGTTTTATTTCTCGTATTTGCTATTTCCTGTAAACAGCCTAAAAGCGGTTTCATTCCTGGTAATAACTGCTTACACAAAAATCCGCGAATACCTTGGGGAAAACGCCCATTTTCCGCAAACTTTCCTGTTAATAAACCCAACCCCAAAGGACTATAGGCAATTAATGTAATTCCCAAATCATCACAAACATCCTTTAAACCTAATTCCGTCACTGGATAGGTAGATAAAAGTGAATATTGCACCTGTAAACTTTTAATAGGTATACCTCTTTCCTGAAATCTTTGATGCACCCATTGGAGTCTTTTAGTCCCATAATTAGATAAACCCACACCCTTCACCAAACCTTGCTCATATAAATCAGCTAAACCATCTAATAAACCCACCTCTTGCCAAGGTGCATAATTAGCAGTAGACCAGTGCATTTGCACCAAATCAACATTGCGTCCTAATCTTTTTGCCGAAGCATTACAAGCTGATATAATTGAATTTCTAGTCCATCGCCAAGGGTAAGCAGCTAACTTAGTAGCAATGCAAATATTTTCTTGATTTATTCCCTGATACTCTTGGGCAAACTTTCCTAAAAGTAGCTCACTGCGTCCCTTTAATTTACCTGTACCATAGGAATCACCCGTATCAAATAATGTAATCCCATTGCTAATACAGAGATTAAATACCTCTTGCAATTGGTTATCCATACTTTCATTGTATCCCCAGAGCAGTTGGTTTCCCCAAGCCCAAGTTCCGCAACCCATGAGAGGGAGATTTAGTAAATTGTTAGTTTGCATACTTAATAATTTTTATTAACTACCTATTTATTGAGTGAATATAGCGGTACGCACTTGAATGAGGTACATCATAATTCCCCTCCTCTTATACAACCATAGGATAACCAACTAATGGTACGTATGTCAATAGCTAGACATATAATAGTTAGCTATCTAGTAGATAGATTGCATTCAGATTTCCTAATACCTATAATTAGACTACCAAGAGTATGTAATACTATAAGTAGGTTATTTCTGTAATGACTGTGAAAATTAGACTCAAAGAACTTAGAAATGCTCAAGAAATTTCACAAAACGAATTAGCGCGGTTGTTAGAAATGTCTTTGGCTAATATTCAGAAAATTGAATACAACAAGGCTAAATCCATACCACTGGACACGCTAGAACGTATTTGTAAAGTGCTTAACTGCCAAGTAGGTGATTTACTCGTCATTGTTGATGAGGAGAAAGTTGCAATTTAACCCGATTACATACCCAAAAACCATGACAAGCGATACTCGAATTGATGACATCTATACACGGCTTAATGATCTTACCCACGATGTCACCAATCTGAAGATACAAGCCGGGACTATAGGAACTTCTCCGGTTGCTATAGCCACAAATTTAACTCTAACAACAGGGTTGGCTTCTGATATGAGAGAAGTTAAAAGCGATATTCGACAAATGAAATCAGATATCAGAAATATTGACGCGAGTATTAATGAAATACTGCGATTATTACGCAGCCAAAACAATCAATCATGAACTAATCGCATCGGCTCAATAATATCATCCATGTAACGTAAACATTAAATGCCCATTATTATTTGTCCGGGAATCCATGCACCAGAATTAACTAAAAGCTTTATCCAAGGGTGCTTAAATCAAGCTATTGAAAAGCCCATAGATATACTTATTTTTCCCGAACAGGGTTATTTAACTTTATCAACATTTCATATTTTACATTTTTTGCACAATCGCCTCAGTAATAAGCTAGAATCGCCTGTTATATTCATTTGCTTTAGTGCTGGTGTCATTGGCGGTATAGGTGCGGCTACAGCGTGGCAACTTTTGGGAGGTCATGTGCAGGCCTTTATTGCTATTGACGGTTGGGGAGTCCCTTTAGGGGGCAACTTTCCCATTCATCGTTTAAGTCATGATCATTACACCCATTGGACTTCAGCTTACCTCGGTATGGGCGAAAATAACTTTTACGCCGATCCAGCAGTTGACCATTTATCAATGTGGAGTTCCCCCCAATCTGTCCAAGGACAGTGGACAAATCCCTCCGTTGGCTTCTCTCCACCCAAAAACTACCTGAGTGCATCTGAATTTCTCAATTTCCTCTTAGAACGTTATAACAAGAAATAGTGATTATTTATTCCCCATTCCCAAGTATCTGATGTTTCCTACTGAACCTACTACTGTTAATAATGGTTTTGCTGCACTGCTGAAAAACCGGGGTTTTATGCTCCTATGGATTGGTCAACTGATTTCCCAATTGGCAGATAAAGTATTCTTTGTCTTAATGATTGCCTTACTCAAACTCTACTTGCCTGTTAATAACTCCGGGGACGACGGACGCTTTTATTTGTATATGGCATTTACTGTTCCAGCCATGTTGTTTGGTTCTGCCGGTGGTGTCATTGTTGACCGTGTGCCAAAAAAACTGATTATGGTAGGTTCAGATCTGGTTCGTGGGGTGTTAATGCTGTTAATCCCCTTCCTCCCACGGGAATTTGCAATTCTATTATTTTTCACCTTTTCTATCTCCACCGTGACCCAGTTTTTTGCCCCGGCAGAACAGGCTTCAATTCCGCTGTTGGTGAAAAGAGAAGGTTTAATGGCTGCCAATGCCTTATTTAGCAGTACAATGATGGCAGCATTAATTATTGGGAATGCGGTGGCTACTCCCATGTTGAATTGGTTTGAAAGCTTCAACAAAGGCTTTGGCAAAGAATTGGTAGTCGGCTGCTTATACATACTGTCTGCGGTGATTATGATGCCGATTCAGTTTCGAGAACACAGACACATTAACGAAGAAACAGCCGCAATTAATCCCTGGGCTGAATTTCTGTTAGGACTGCGCTATCTTAAACAAAATCGGCTGGTATGGAATGCCATGCTGCAAATTGTCACTTTATACTGCGTATTTGCTGCCCTGATAGAATTAGCCATTGGTATGGCAGCAAAGTTACACTTAGCGCCCGAAGAGTTTAGCTCTTTCGTGGCTTCCGCTGGGGTAGGGATGGTGATAGGTGCAGCTATTTTGGGGAATTTTGGTCATAGATTATACAATAAACCCTTGCCTTTAATTGGGTTTATGATTATGGCGTTGTCGTTAGGGTTATTTACTTTTATTGATAACCAACCCCTAGCATTAGGACTTTGTATTTTCTTGGGTGTGGGTGCAGCTTTTGTCAATGTGCCAATGCAAACTTTAATTCAGCAACAAACTCCACCAGAAATGCACGGTAAGGTATTTGGCTTTCAAAATCATGCAGTCAATATTGCTCTGACTGCACCTCTATTAATTACCACCAAGCTAGTTAATGCCTTTGGTTTATCAGCGGTGTTGTTAGGAATGAGTGTAGTTGTTGGGGCTGTCGGTGTCTGGGCTTGGCAAAATACTCGCAAGGTATTGCAAGATGTGATCTAAAAATTGTACAATCATATATCTATTCTCAATGTTGATAAATACGGTTTTCTCTGCAATTGTGAGAATTTTTAAATTAAAATGAAGTTTTAAACACAAAATCTAAGCGTTAATTTTAGCTATACTTTGAGGTTAACCGTGCTTTCGTCTTCTCAAATCAGTCTCCCAAAATCTGAAAATAACCAGCAATCTCCTATATCTAATTCATCAGTTACCGCACCCCAACGGGCATCTGGCGGTTTTGCACTGATAGATAGTCTCATCCGTCATGGCGTTGAACATATTTTTGGTTATCCCGGTGGCGCAATTCTGCCGATTTATGATGACCTCTATAAAATAGAAGCCGGGGGTAATGTTAAGCATATCTTAGTTAGACACGAACAAGGTGCATCCCACGCCGCTGACGGTTACGCCCGTGCTACTGGTAAAGTGGGAATATGCTTTGGTACTTCTGGACCTGGGGCAACTAACTTAGTTACAGGTATTGCTACAGCTTACATGGATTCTATTCCCATGATTGTAGTCACGGGACAAGTACCTAGAGCTTCTATTGGTACAGATGCTTTCCAGGAAACAGATATTTACGGGATTACCTTACCCATTGTTAAGCATTCTTATGTAGTCCGTGATGCCAAAGATATGGCGCGGATTGTCGCTGAAGCTTTTCACATTGCCAGCACTGGTAGACCGGGACCCGTTTTAATTGATGTTCCCAAGGATGTGGCTTTGGAGGAATTTGATTATGTGCCTGTTGCACCTGGTTCAATTAAGTTACCGGGCTATCGTCCTACGGTGAAGGGAAATCCCCGCCAAATTAATGCGGCTATTCAATTAATTCGAGAAAGTCGCCGCCCATTGTTGTATGTTGGGGGAGGAGCGATCGCTGCTAATGCCCACGAAGAAATTAAACAACTGGCAGAATTATTTAATCTCCCCGTCACTACCACCTTAATGGGGATCGGTGCATTTGACGAACATCATCCCCTGTCATTGGGAATGTTGGGAATGCACGGTACTGCTTACGCCAACTTTGCCGTGACAGATTGCGATTTATTAATTTGCGTTGGGGCGAGATTTGATGACCGGGTTACAGGTAAATTAGACGAATTTGCCTCTTTAGCCAAAGTCATTCACATTGATATTGACCCCGCAGAAGTCGGTAAAAACCGCGTTCCCGAAGTCCCCATTGTTGGTGATGTTAAAAACGTCTTAAAAGACTTGTTAGTGCGATGTAAAAACGCAAATACTCAAGCCACACCCAACCAAACCCAAGAATGGTTAAACTTAATTAACCGTTGGCGGCAAGATTATCCTTTAATTGTCCCCCATCACGCCGATAGCATTTCTCCCCAAGAGGTAATTGTCGAAGTTGGTAGTCAAGCACCCCAAGCATTTTACACCACCGATGTTGGTCAACATCAAATGTGGGCGGCTCAATTCCTCAAAAATGGTCCAAGACGCTGGATTTCGAGTGCCGGTTTAGGAACAATGGGTTTTGGTGTCCCTGCGGCTATGGGTGTAAAGGTAGCATTCCCGGATGAAGAAGTGATCTGTATTAGCGGTGATGCCAGTTTCCAAATGTGTTTGCAGGAATTGGGAACACTAGCACAATATGGCATTAATGTCAAGACTTTGATCTTAAATAATGGTTGGCAGGGAATGGTGCGACAGTGGCAAGAAGCCTTCTATGGCCAGCGTTATTCATCTTCTAACATGGAAGTCGGAATGCCTGATATTGAGCTTCTAGCCCAGGCTTATGGCATCAAGGGGATGGTAATTACTAAACGGGAAGAATTGGCGGATAAAATTGCCGAAATGCTGGCACACAATGGACCCGTGATTGTCAATGTTCACGTTACCAGAGATGAAAATTGCTATCCCATGGTAGCCCCTGGTAAGAATAACTCGCAAATGGTTGGTTTGCCTAAGCCAACACCAAGAACCGCTGTGGAATCAATTTCTTGCAGCAATTGTGGAACTCAAAACCAAGCTAATCATAATTTCTGTTCTGAGTGTGGAACAAAGTTGTAATTAGATGTTGTAGGGGTTTAGCATTGCGCTTTACCCTTATACAAAATGGTAATTTATGATTTTAAGCCACATTAATTAATTAAGTTGCTAGTTATCTACTTGAGGCTAGTAATTGGTGATAAAATCTATATTTTAATCCTGTTCATCCTTTAATCCTGGATATCCTGATTCAGACAATAGAGTTTTTGGTTCTGCTAGGAAAGCTACCAAATATTGTCATCTGTCTAGTTTTTATAGGTTTTCTATAAATTCTTCAGGAGTAATTTGTGCTTGTTTAAGAATACCGCTTAATGTACCAACTTTTAATTCTGGATGTAGTGGAACAACACAACCAACTTCACCATTAATTGTTTGTTTTTTCATGATTACATGACTACCAGTTTGTCTAATTTGATAAAATCCCAGACGTTCTAAAGTCCGAATTGCTTCTTTACTAGAAATTCGTGGTAATTTAGGCATAAGTAACCTCTATGCTAGTCACATATCTAGGAGAGGTTTCAGGTAAAGGAAATTCTTCTAAATAAAGTCGTGTTGCTTCTTTTAAACCTGTTATTGCTTGTTCTATTGTTTCTCCTTGATCTACTGTACCAACTTCTGGACATTCAGCTATATACATATCATCTTCTTTGTAAACAATCACTGTAAAACTGTGAGTTTTCATAGGTCTTGTTATTGAGGCTTACATCTAGGTTTATTTTAACATTAAAGTAGGGGTTTAGCATTGCTAAAGCCTTACAGAATATCAATCATATTCAATAATGTAATTGCTTGATTTTTCACGAATAGCAGACAATAAATAACGTAAAACACGATTGATTGCTTCTGATGTTTGAAAAACTTTAGCAACATCAGGATCAAGAATTACAGTAATTTTATTTTCTGAGGTAATAGCAAAACGATTAGGACGAGCTTTAGTATAATCAAAATTATACTCTGATAATAAATCATTGTTCATAAATCTTTTCTCTGTCTAAATATTCTTCTTTGATATCGAGTTTAAATGTAGGAAAATGATACTTACATTTTTTGATGGGAATGATGACAATTTCCACTTCATCACCATTGTGTAAGGTATCGGGTAAACTGTCTTGGAGAATAATTGTTTGATTTTGGATATATCCTTTCATATTTTTGAATAAACTGATAAAGGACTTTTTTGTTGTACTCTAATATAACATAAAAATAAGGATTTAGCATTGCTAAACCCCTACAGATGAAAATGCTTTAGATGCAACTTTTAAACTAGCAAGACGGGAAGGTTTAGCTGCTGATGATGCTGCTTATTTAGAGTTAGCTTTGCGGTTAATTTTACCATTAGCAATTCTTGATTATCGGTTAGCAGATTGGGTAATTTGTTTGTTGTGGTGTTTGTTTGGTTGTTTTTGATTAGGGTTGGTTAATGTCTGGGTAGAGAATAGAAGGTAAAATTAGGAATGAGAATATAGGTTATAATTTATTCAATAATTCCTGTACTCTTTGATATTTCTGTATATTACCTTGCTGTTGAAATAGTTGTTTTGCCGTTTCTAAATCTTTAATTGCTTGTTCTTTATTACCTTGTAAGAAATAAGCAACTCCGCGATTATTATAAGCATCTGCATATTGAGGATTAATGGCAATAGCTTGGGTATAATCAGCAAGAGCTAACTCTGTCTTTCTTTGTTTATTATAAGCCACCCCGCGATTATAATAAGCATTTGCATTTTGAGGATCAATGGCAATAGCTTGAATATAATCGACAATAGCTAACTCTATCTTCCCTTGGTTTTCATAAGCAACTGCTCTCATAGTGTAAGCATTTGCATTTTGAGGATTAATAGCAATAGCTTGATTGAAATCGGGAATAGCTAATTCTATCTTTCCTGCCTGTATGTAAGCAACTCCACGATTTGTATACGCATCTGTAAATTTAGGATTAATAGCAATAGCTTGATTGAAATCGGAAATAGCTAATTCGGTCTTTCCTTGTTTACCATAAACAATCCCGCGATTATTAAAAGCATCTGCAAGTTGAGGATTGATGACAATAGCTTGCGTATAATCGGCAATTTCCAAGTCTATCTTTCCTTGTTTACCATAATTAAGTCCACGATTAGAGTAAGCAATTGCAAATTGAGGATTAATAGTAATGGCTTGTGTATAATCGGCAATAGCTTCATCATATAGTTTTAATTCACCAAATAATTCTCCACGCACTGCATAAAGTAGAAAATCATCTTTATTTTCTTTCTTGGCTTCCAAAATTCCTTGGTTTAGTGATTCTAAAGCATTGTTATATTGCTTATAATCACGAAAAATAAAACTTTTTAACAAATAGGAACGATAAAAATTTTGTTGTTTACTAATTGCAGTATTTATAGAATTTAAAGCTAAATTATATTTTTTATGTTCATAGAAAATTCGAGCAAAATTGTAATGAGACTGCCAAGAGTTTGGATCTTTAATAACTGCATTTCCGAGTGCTTTGATTGCTTTATTTGTATCATGAACTCGCCACAATTTAATACTATAATTCAACCAATCCTTACCCGTACTATTTACAAGATCAGGAACATAAGAAGTAGGTGATGATGCTAACATAAAAGAATTAACATCTACTGATAATCTGACATCTGCTGATAGTGATTCATTCCTAGCAATATCTAATTTAGATTGAGGTAATTGCCATAAATTTTCTTTTTGATAAAACAAAAAACTCTGGATAGATAAACCTAAACTAAAGCCTAAAATATCCGTTTCCGAATAATTATGAATACCAACTAATTGCCCTTTTGTATCCCAAATACCTCCTCCACTCATTCCCGGATAACCTTCATTCGTATATGCTAATTCATACCCTCTCGGTTTTGCCCAAAAATCTCTTCCATCTTCATCTTGCATAGTTCCCGCACTAAACAAAGAAGGATGATTTTGTTCTTCTCCCTTCCATCCATAGAGAAAAACATATTGTTGTATGAATTTAAGAGAATTCCCGAATTTATCTATTGATGTTTTATCAGAGAGTTTATAATCCCCCAAAGTAGCAACTTGATAAACCTGAGAACTACGAAACTGTAAAACAGCCATATCAAGTCCATTTCTGGTGCGAATAGTCTGATTATCCACCTTATATACTTGTTTATCAGGTGCAACAACTTGATACTCCTGTTTATCTTCTACCACATGACCGGCAGTTAACACATAATAAATATCATTATCCTTAGCAATAATTACCCCGCTACCAATACCACCAGTAGCTTGTTTAATCTGCACCGAAGACTGTTTAGCAATATCTAAAACCTTAGCCGGAATACCGCCAATTTTCCTAATTACCCTCTCAGGAAACAAAGCTAAATCAGGTGTAGCTTCATCAACTAAATTAACCGCAATACCCCAACTATAATTACCCCATTCCTTTAATGTTTTCTCATCAGGTTGTTCACCTTGTAAATAGCGAAAATCAGTTTGTAAAACCGGGTTAGCAAGTTTACTATTTATCCCCACCAAATAACCTTTTTCATTAATAATTGCTCCTCCACTCATCCCCTGTTGAATATCATTATTATAAGCTATTTGCTGTCCTTTAATTAAAGGTTGATTTAAAAATAATTTCGCTGTACCTTTGGTAGTTTGCAAATTACCTTTAACATATCCTCCAGCAAAAACCTTTTCTCCTGGTTTAATATTCTCTTCCCCTAAACCAGCAACTAAATAAGTGGTTTCACTGCTAAAAGTCAACTTAGCTAAATCATATAAATCATCTTTTTTATTATCTTGTCTATCTACCTTAGAAAATTCAACGGGATAAATTTGATTATCTGGAGTGACAACTTTCACAGATTTAGCATTTTCTATCACATGATAATTAGTGAGAACAGTATAAAAACCGTTTTGTTTTTTAATAATAGTTCCTGAAGCTGCTTCTTTATCATCAACTAGGACTTTAACTGTAATTTCTTTTAAGACATTCTTTAATTCTGATTCTGATAATGTCCCTGGTTTGCGTGCGAATAGGGAAGAACTACAACCAGTGATAATAATCGGAGAAGCGGGAAATAGGAGGATGAAGAATAATAATAAATGGGATAATTTGTATAATTTCATAGATGATACTCCTGGTATTTGATGATTTTACCTCTCTCCAAACAAGGAGAGAGGCTTTGAATTTTCCTGTTCCCTCTCCTCTTAGGAGAGGGTTAGGGAGAGGTTCTTTTTTATTGATTAGGTTGATTTTGTTGCAACCAATTTTCTAA
Source organism: Anabaena sp. UHCC 0187 (assembly GCF_009712035.1). Lineage (GTDB taxonomy): Bacteria > Cyanobacteriota > Cyanobacteriia > Cyanobacteriales > Nostocaceae > Dolichospermum. The sequence continues at coordinate 156,487 of NZ_VILB01000001.1, forward strand.
ATCTGTCAACACAGAAAAATCTAACAAATCTTCAGCTAATGTTTCTATTTGTTCTCTAGATAACTGTTCAATTTTTGGTAATAACTCTTGAGGAACTGTACCAAAACGACGGTTTAATTGTCGTGTCACGAGCAACACAGCTTCTTTTTTTGATGCTTCTTCTTTCCATTCTCTAATTGCTCTAGGTTCTTCTGTAATTGGTCCTAATAACATGGCTTCTACTTCCTCTCTACTTAATTTGTTGAATTTGTAAGTCATTATTTTCGTAACTAAATCTATTATCGCTTGTTTTTCTAGGTTTTCTACCTCCGTATTTTGGGCTTTTTTTAGTAAAGTTTTAGCGGCTTCTCTGGCTTTATTTTCAGGAGTATTGGTTAGTAACATTAACCCTATTCCTAAAGATTGGTTTTCTAAATCTCCTAATTCATCAAGATATATTCTCTTGACTTTGTAACTATCTATTAATACATCATGAATGAGGTAATTAGATGGTTCTAAACTACGTGATGGAAAAATGATGACTCCAAACCAATTGTCATACCTAATTTTATGACGATAGAGAAAAGTCATGATTTCAGTGAAGAACCGATGATACAAATCTTTATCTTCTTGAAATTGCACTTCAGCAAAAAATGCTATTTTTGGATTAGCATGATCTGGAGGTAAAAATACTCCATCAATTCTAAATGCTGTTTCTTTGACTTCGATAGAATCAAATTGATAGTCTGCTGCTTCTGGTGGTTTTTGATCTACCAGTTCAAAGATTAAACCGGGAAATTGTTTAAATAGCTGATAAAAAAGGGTGTCTCGACGCATGGTGAATTTTATTTATCCTCAAATACTTTGAATATATCAACAGTACAAGTTAAATTACCACCAGTTTGTTTTGGTGCTGCACAGGAAGAAGCTTCATATTCTTTAGAAGCATCACCATTTAACACCGCAGTAAAAGCTTTTAATTCTTTATTACTATCATCTGATTCTAATAACGTTAAAATCAAAGTATGACAATCTTTCCCTGTTGTGGTACATAAAGACTTAAATCTTTTATTAGGATCATTTTCAGCTTCAGAATAACCCCAAGTTAAATCTTTCAAAGTTCCATTATTATAAGCAGTTTGTAATTTTGGTGTTACTTCGTCACATCTCCGTTGAGGAGGAAAACCTGCTTTTACAAAATTGGTGCGTTTCCACTCTATTAAATCTCGCGTTTTGTCTTGGTATTTAACTTTAGTAACAGATTCTCCATTACCTTCTGTTTCACAGGAGAAAACAACCTCTTCAGATTTTTGACACGCTGTTAATGTGAGATTTAAAATGAGCAGAGTCGGGAATAATAGCCACTGATAACTTTTCATAATTGGGATTGTGTTGATACTGGATTATTGTCTGAATCAGGATGTCCAGGATTAAAGGATATATAGGATGAATATGGGGATTTTATCATCAATTACCTATCTGTCACCCAAGCTTTAATTACATAATTACCACTTGCTGCTTTTGATGATGTAATTTTAAATTGATAAATACCCGGTTCTATCATAATAGAAGCGGTGAAATCATTATCTTTTGTTCCTACATTGGGTACAGGATTAAAGTATTTATCATCTGGTTTGAAAATGCTAAGTTGTGGCTGAAAATCATTGCTGATTATTTGCACTGTTAAATATTGTTTTTTATCAGTTTTAAAGGTATAAACATCATAATTTTTATCACTGGATAACTCTTTTTGATCTGATGATGTTAATTGTCCTGATTTGGCTTTACCATCTGTTATTAGTTGATCATTAGATTTGGATAATATGGATATGACAGCTACAACTACACCAATAATAATGATAATTCCTGAAATTGTGCCAAGAATTAATTTCCAGGGAATTTGAGGTGCTGGAGGTACTGGAGGTGGTGGAGTTTGTTGATTTTCTGTTAATGCTTGTAAGGCTTCTTTGGCATTTTGAAAGCGTTTTTGATAATCATAACAAATCATTTTATTTAATACAGCAGCTAATTCTGAACTAACATTTGCTTTTGTTTGCCAAGTTTGAGCTAATGTCAGGTTATGAGAAGGATTTTCCCCAGTAATAGCAAAAACCCCAATCATACCAATAGAATAAATATCACTGGCAAAAGATACTATTTTTGATGTAATTTCCGGTGCAATATATCCTTCTGTCCCTCCAAGAATTGAACCTACTTTTATTCCTGGAACAGTTACCTCTTTCGCTAAACCGAAATCAATAACTACTAATTGATTATCTTCACTTCTGCGAATAATATTATCTGGCTTAATATCTCTATGAATCACCGAATAACCAGGATTAGTTTGAATATATTCAAAAACTTCCAAAATCTCAATTAACAAATCTATAGTTTTTTGTTCTGATAATTTTTGACCTTGTTTAACTTCTGCACTTAAAGAATGTCCTTGAATATATTCTTGCACATAAAACTCTTCTCCACCTTCCTCAAATCGTTCATAAATTCTGGGAATTTGTGCATATTTTTCACCGAGTTTAGCTAATGCTTGAGTTTCTATTCTGAACAGTCTTAAATATTCTTGCCAATATTGATTTAATATCTCTTCCTGTTCTAAATTAGGTAAATTTTGAATATTTAATGTAGGTGCAGTAGGTTTTTTAAGTTGTTTTAAAATCAGAATTGGCTGATCTGGATGATTATTATCTCTGACTTTATAAGTAATGCCAAAACCACTATTTTTGGATAAAAGATCGGTAATTGTATAACGTTCTCTCAGCAAAGTGCCTATTCGCAAGATATTATTCATAAATTATCTAAATTTAATTGTTGGCAGGGAACTCGCAAATGGTTGGTTTACCTAAGCCAACACCAAGAACCGCTGTGGAATCAATTTCTTGCAGCAATTGTGGAACTCAAAACCAAGCTACTCATAATTTCTGTTCTGACTGTGGAACAAAATTGTAGTTAGATTTTGTAAGGGTTTAGCATGATGCTTTACCCTTATAACTTTGCGAAAGTCGCTACAATTCTATAAACTAGAAGTTAAACCTATGCGGAAAGTAAACCCTGGGCTATAGATACGATTAACCCGCTCATATTGTTCACCTAAAATATTTTCCAAGTAAAAAGTTAGCCCCAAATTTTTGTTGACAGGAATCCGCCCACTAAAATCTAAATTAAAGAAAGACGGCGCGAAATCTGTACTGCGTTCTCCCGGTATATTTCTACTAAACACAGAACGACGAGAACCACTATTATAAGTAGCATATAAATTAGCTTGCCACCCATGCTTTTGATATCCAATACCAGTTTGTAACAAAGAGTAGGGAATTAATCCTAACTGTAATCCTTTTTCAGTTCCTGTTTTGATTTGGGCATCTGTATAAGTGTAGTTGAGAAAAGTTGACCATTCACGAGCAATTTTGAATTGTAAAGCTGCCTCTAAACCATTGGTATCTACTAAACCAATATTTTCCCATTTGCCATTAATAATTCCCAAGCGATTATCTAAACTATTACCAAAATAAGTGAATTGTCCTAATAGATTTTCCGACAATCTCACATCTATTCCCGCAGTCCAAGTTGAACCTGTTTCTGGTTTTAAATCGGGGTTAGGATTCCAATTATGAACCGTGTCAAAAACATATAATTGATCTAATCCAGGATTACGTTGCGCCCCCGCCCAACTTCCACGAAATGCAACTGCTGGATTAACTGCATAACGTAAGCCGACGCTGGGATTAAAATAACTCCCAAATTGGCTATCAAAGTTTTGTCTTACCCCTAAATCAGCTTGCAAAGCATCGCTAATTTTCCAAGTATTAACAGCAAATAAAGCTGTATTAAAGACGCTTCTATCTTCTTTTTCATTTTTAGGAATTAGGGCAGGATTTGTACTCAAAACATCGCCCATTAAATCGGTATTTTTTAAATCTAACCCCCAGCGCAATTGATTATTAGGGGTAATTTTCCATTCATGATCTATCCTAGCTTTAAATTGTTGTGTATCTAAAACTCCGGTTCGGTAAAATGTCGCTCCCGTTGGTCCATAGGTGCTAAAATAATCTCGATTGTAACCCAATGTGGTTGTTAAATTGGAATTTTCTCCCTTACCAAGTCGAGTTTTCCAAGATAAGCCAATATTCAAGCCATCATGATCTAATCGGTCTTTTTGGAGAGGGAACCCGAAATAAATTAAACCCCGACGGCTACTGAGTGCAGTCACATCCAAATTCACAGAGTTTTTGGGATCTAAATCTATGCCGACACTACCAAAATAAGTGCTTGTAGCTGTATCTGCATTAGATAAATATCCTTGAGAATCACGATTTGCCGCACCAACAGGAACACGATAACGGTTATCTACAAAGAACCGTTCAAAGCTAAAGTTGTATTTAACTTTATTTGTTGCACCACCATAAGTTACCTGTTGATTATTTAAATTTAATGAGCCAAATTCTGCACTAGCATTTAATTTGGGTTTACCATAACCTTCTTTTGTAATGATATTGACAACTCCTCCAAAGGCTGAAGAACCATATAAGGAAGCAGCGGTACCGCTATATAATTCAACTCTTTCTATAGCCTCTATAGGAATACTATTTAAATCAGTTCCTCCATGATATGTACTGATATTACTATTAATTGGTCTGCCATTAATCAGAAATACAGACTGATTAATTGAAGCTCCTCGATAGTATGTACCTGTGTGAATATCTGCACCATGTCCAACATCATTGATAGCAAAACCGGGCATTCTTTTCAAAATATCAGCAACGCTGGTTGCACCCTGTTTTTGAATTTCTTCTTTTTCAATTACATAAGTGGGAGTGGATTCAGGGAGAACGTCTTTTTCGCCAATGGTTTCTATGGAAATATCTGCATCATTTGTAGGAGTTAAATCTAGTTCTAACCTAGGTTCTGGCTTAACTTCATTTGCTGCTGGTTGTTGAGTTAATAATCTAGCATTTGTGGCGGGTAATTCAATTTCACTTAAATTAGGAATATTTGAATTTACTACATTTTTATCTTCATTGTCAGCAGCAACGACAGGAAATACTACCAGCAAACTTAGTAAAGAAACTGGCAGGAAACAATAACTCTTATTCATCTTTCTGAACCCACACCCTGTAAAAACAATTACTTATTGGAATTTTCTCTATGAATAGGAATTGTGTCAAAAGACAAGCTGTCATAGTTAAATTAATCACAGCTTAGATACCGGATTTCTTAAAGAAGTTCGGTATCTTATTTATCTGAATCACTACTAGACTCAGTAGGTAATGTAGTTACAGGTTCTGGTGCTGGATGTGCTTCTGCTGGTGGTGACTCAGAGGACTTTTGACGACGACGGAGAATTTCTTCTAAGCGTCTCCGACTTTTTTGAATTCTTTCGGCTCTACCTTCATCAACTTGATTATTTGTATCAGATTTGACTGGCTGAGGTGAACGACGACGAGGTTTAGATTCTTCTGTTTCCTTTGGTTGCTCAGGTTCTACACGCTGACGACGTGGTGAAACTGGTTTACTTTCAGAAGGTGGAGATTCTTGTCTATATCTAGTGGTATTTTCGGGGATAACATCAGTAATAATAGAAGTTTTTTTCCGTTGAGGTGATTCTATGGGGGTGGAAGTAGAATCTGCTTTTTCAGGTTTGTTTTGTGGGGCTTCTCTTTCTTTTTTGATTTGCCGTTCTTGAAGTTTGCGGTGACGCTGTGATCCTTTGATAGCAAAGTTAACGGAGGCTCTTACCCCTTCTCTTCCTGCTTCTGTGGGTGTTAATTTCCACTCTTGAGCAGCTTTTTGAGCCGCTTCATCTAGTTCACTATCACCACTGGAACGGATTAACCGAACTCTCGTAACATTACCTCTATTGTCAGTATCAATAGCAACTTCTGGATTTCCTTCTGCACCCCGTCGTCTGGCTCTATCTGGGTACTTAATTTGACACTGGAGACAATCCGCACGATTCAATTTAGAACTATTTTCTATAGTCGGTTTGGGTGCGGTAGCTATTGGTGTATTTTCTGGTTTTGGTTTATTCCCAGTTTCATTCCCAACACCCGTACCTGTACCGTTTCCAACACCCGTACCTGTACCGTTTCCAATTTCATTATCAGCACCATTACCTGTACCTAAACTATTTCTCAAGTGATCGCCTAAATTGCCTAAAATATTTTTATTCTGCGGTAACTGTGTGGAAGCGGTGGAGTTGCTAGGGATATTGTTGGAACTAGCATTAGGTTGAGTTTCTGACTTTAATGGTGTGATTTTTGTGGGTTTTGTCTGCACTTGGGGTTGAGTAGACGCTAGGGTATTTGCGTTTTCATCTAATTTTTGTATTGGTTTGGTTTGTACTGGGGGTGGTGTTGTCGCAGGTTCAGGAGTTGTATTTTCTATTGGGTTAGTTTGTACTGGAGTTGTTTTTTTTGCAGGTTCAGAAATTGTTAGTATTTGGGATTGTTTACTAATCAGGTTATGAGTGATTTTTGCATGAGGCTGTTTGGCTATAGGTGCGACAGATGACTTTATTCTCCTGGGTGCTATTTCTGTGGGTATGGAAATTTCCCCACCGTTATTTCCACCACCACCAGAATTTATCTTTGGTAGGGATTTTATCTCTACTTGTGGTTGAACTACTTCCTGGGGCATGGTTTCCAGAATTGTCACTTCAATAGGTTTTTCTGTAATTTCAGGTACTCTGAAGAAAAACCTGTTAATAGCTAAAGCTAGTACCCCCATATGTAAGGCTACTGAACCAATGAAACTAAAGAATAGAAAAGTCTTTAATGCTTCAGCTTCTTTTTCGCGCTGTTCTATAGTGACACCAGACAAACCCATATTTTTTACTAGTTATGATAATGATTTCCTTGATTAGAATACAGCAAAATCTGAAATCAGGACTATCTTTTATTTTGTAAACTTATCTTTTGAGGAGGAAATAATTTATTTTTTGTCTTCCCTAAATGGGGACTTTCTAAAAATATCAAAATATTAAATAATTCCTTTGCCATTTTTCTGTAGGTTGGATTGAGCGGGACAAACAGCCCCGCACATTGTTAAGCCATCAAATTAGATGTAAACTTACTTTTTCCAGTCTTTATCAGCTTGTTCTAGTACATAAGCAGCTACGTCTTCAGCCTGAGCTAGTTTTAAACGACCTTGAAAAGCAGGCATAGCATTTTTACCATTAGTAACTTGGGCAATAATAGCTTCTGCTGAGTACATACCGTATTTTTCCAAATCTGCTTTTTTCAGGCTTTTGGCAGCATTAACTAAATTTCTACCGCCAGCATGACATGAAGCGCAATTAGCACTAAATATTTTAGCTCCACTGGCTGCGTCTGCGGCCAAAGCGGGACTACTGAAGGCAAAGGTGAAGATAGCTACGCTTAACAGTAATACTGAGATAATTCTTTTCATCTGGTGTTCTCTCTACAACAATTGTGGAAACTGTGCAAATATCCTTTCTAATTCTGATTTGATCTGGTAGGATTAGTCAAACGACAGGCTGTAAAACTTGGCTTGAATACTCAATTATTCAAGGTCAATTGATTGTGATACAAAGGATCGAGGAAAAATATAAAATTAATATGATCCAATCTTGTGGCATGGGCATACTATGGCTAACGCCACGCTATGCTATCGACAAGCTCAGTACAAGTCCTGCCTGTCCTTGTATTATTGTTCAATAATAATATTAGCTAAAACACACAGATAATATTTTTTGTCAAGCGGTAAGTCCTGGTTAATCGTGAACACAAGTAAGGTTGTAAATTGATACTGTGTACGTAAATTATTATATAAATCTAAAGACGATTGTAATAAGCAAGCTATTAATGTTTAAAGCTAATTCTTAATAAATATTTAGAAAATATTTAGAAAATAATGCAACAAGAAAGAACAAATATATGGTATAAATTTCTATGTATATTTACTCACATGGTGAAATGACAAATTTTACAAAAGTGAACGTCTGGGAAGAAGAAATTCAACAAAATATTGCTAATAATTTCTCCGAATCATCTTTAACATTTCTCTCTCACCAGTTTAAGCGTGATGGGTTTCTTAAAGTTCCTCAAATCATGCCTCTCCAGATCCGTCAAGAAATGAAACAAGAGGCTCTAAGATTGTTAGAATTGCACTCTGAACGACGTGATTTAAAACTAGCAACAACGGGAAATACTCCCAGAAATATGAGTGTAGTAACCAGCGAAAACATTGCTGAAAGCAGTGAATTTGTTAATACTATCTATAGATCCGAAGCACTGAAAAATATACTAGAAAAATTGGCTGGTGAACCTTTCTTAGCTTGTCCATCAAAAGATGAAGAATTTTTGATTACCAGACATGAAAAAAGCGGAGATACCCACGGTTGGCACTGGGGAGATTATCGTTATGCGCTAATTTGGATTTTAGAAACTCCACCTATCGAACATGGTGGAATGTTGCAATGTGTTCCTCATACCAGTTGGGATAAAACTAATCCAAGAATTCATGAGTATCTGTGTGAGAATCCTATCAGCACCTATGGTTTTGTTACTAGTGACATTTACTTGTTGAAGTCAGATACAACTCTTCATCGAACAGTTCCCTTAAATCGTGATTCTACACGCATTATGCTCAATATGACTTGGGGATGTCTTGATGATCAGAAAAGAAATCTCAATGAGAATGATCGTTGGTGGGCAGAGAAAGAAGTAGTAGCTGGTAATTACAGCTAAATTTTAGCTGTGTCAGCATGAGATTTGATATTTTTTAAACATCACCTGTCAAAATGTTAGAAAATTGCCAAAAAGCAATGCAAACATCTTCTCAAAAATGTAATCTATCTGTGTAGGAGAACCGAAAATGACAGCTTTACAAGTACAAGAATTTGAGAAAATCCAAGATCCAAATGTTCGTCAACGCTTAGATGTTGATGGCCCAGAGATCAAAGACTATTTGAACGGGAAGATGGAGTATATTCTCAATCACCGCGCAGTCCAACATCCTCTGCTCAATTACTATCGCAAAAACGCATTTACTAAAGAACAAGAAAAGAAATTCTACCTGGAAACTTGGTATTACTTTAAAAACGAACCTTTCTATATTACGAGTATGGCAGTAAATACTCGTGATTATAAAGTATTGAAGGAAATTATCCTCAATGTTTATGATGAAGTGGCTGGAAAAGTAACCCATGAAACTTTGTTTCGTGAACAACTGAATGCTATGGGGATTACTGATGAAGAAATTGCTAATCATCAATGTTTGCCTAGCACTACAGCTATTAATAAAGGTGCAGAAAAACTTTATTGTGAACCCCCAATTGAAAGAAACTTAGGGGCGTTCTATGCTGATGAAACTATGTCAGCAGTATTGTCAACTCAATTCAATGATGCCTTGCTGAATCAAGGATATGACAAGAACGTGAGAAAGCATTGGATAATGCACGTAAATGTAGAAATTAGCCATAGCAATAATGCTTTTAATGCGATCGCACCCTATTTGGTTAATCAAGAGGGACGAGACTTATTTGAAGAAGGCATCAATACATATCTACAACTATTGGAAACCTATTGGGACGGCGTTGATGCCATTGTCAGAGGATAAAAAACTAGTACCGCACGGCGTAAATAAACCAACCATTCTTAATCGCCAAAAAGCTTGCTGAATATTACTTTTGACTTTTGACTTTTGACTTCCGCCTTGCGATACTAGTACCGCAGTGTGGAATTGATAATTAAAAATTAAGAAAGCAGATTCTACAAGCTTTTGGTGAAATTTTTAATAGTTGGTTAACGAAGGAAATAAATTTTTTAAACTAATGCAGGAGAGATAATTTTGGAAAAATTAATTTTTGCTTACATCACCTGATTCAGCAATGTAAATACCCAATAAAACAACGAAAAAAGCGATCCAATTCACGAAACTTAAATATTCTTGAAAAACTATCCATGCCAGAATAGCTGCCATAATTGGTTGTAGTAACATGAATAGAGAAACAAAGCCAGAAGAAAATTGTTTTAGTTGATAGATAAAAATAACAGAAGCAATAACTTGACAGAGAATACTTAAAGAAAATATGTTTAACCAACCTAATAGTGAAGTTGGGAAAACTTGATTTTCAAATATGAGAACAAAAGGTAACAAGAGGAGACTTGAAAGGACACAATACCATAGTGAAATAGTCAACGAAGAAAATTGAGATCGGAGTTTTTCTATAGTTAAAAAATAACCTGCATAAACCACAGCAGATAATAAAGCCCAAGCATCACCTATCAGGTGATTATGAGAAACGTGTAAATCTTGAATTCCAATGGATATTGCTCCACCTACAGCAACAATCATGCCAATGATAAATCTTCGATCAAACTTTTGACCTAAGAATAACCAGCCACCAAGCACAGCAAAAACTGATGGCAAGTTATGAAGAAGATTAGAATTAGCAACGGTAGTTTGAGTTAAAGATAAAGCCCAAGTAACTAAACATATTTCTCCCAACATTACCCCAATTAGGAATATAGCTAAAGTGCTAAAAGTAATTGGTTCTGAATCTTTAGACAATGATGAATTACTATATTGACTTTCCCAGATTATAACTATTCCTTGCCAAAATAGGAATATTACGGCAGCTATTAATTCCCGATTAAAAACCGTAGCATTAGGACCTAGTTCGTCTTCACTCAATCTTGTAAATATAGGATCTAAGGATACGAGTAATACTGCTATCAATAACAAAACTAAATCCAAAATTCCTGGCTTTAATGCTACTTTATCTACTGGCTTCTCAACAACATTAGTCATTATAAAAATTGTATATCTTGATTTCGTGTTTCATAATACCATAATATATGTGAGCAATTCACTTGCATAGCTTCCAGAAATTATACATTGTTCTTAACTTGACATAGATATGGCATTTAATCCGCAATCAACCGCACCAACAACACCCGTTGTCAATTCATTTAACGAATGGGATCTTTTAGAAGAAGTAATTGTTGGCCGATTGGATGGTGCAGTTATACCACCTTGGCATATTACAGTTAAAGCAACAATGCCACAGCGTTATTGGGATGTGTTCCGTACCTATGGTGGTAAATTATTTCCAGAAGAGTTAATTAAAGCTGGAGAAAAAGAACTAGAAGAACTTACCCACATTTTAGAAGCAGAAGGTGTCAAAGTTCGCCGTCCCGACGCGGTAAATTATACTGTTCCTTATGGAACTCCAGACTGGCAAAGTCCTAGTGGTCTTTACGGAGCAATGCCCAGAGATGTGATGATCGTCATTGGGGATAAACTAATTGAAGCTCCCATGCCTTGGCGGTCTAGATATTTTGAAATTAATGCCTATCGTTCACTCATCAAAGAGTATTTTCATGCTGGCGCACAATGGCTTCCCGCACCTAAGCCTGAACTACGCGATGAACTATATAACTATCAATATGAAGAAGCAGACAAAGATGCACTATTTAACTCTTCACTAACTGAATTTGAACCAGTATTTGACGCGGCTGAATTTAGTAGATGTGGTAGAGATATCTTTGTTCAACAAAGTCAAGTAACCAATCAATTTGGGATAGAATGGATGCGGAGATGTTTAGGAGATGAGTACAGAATTCATGAACTCAAATTCAAAGATCAATCTGCCATGCACATTGATGCCACCTTTGTTCCTCTCGCTCCTGGTAAGCTTTTAATCCATCCTTACAAACTTGATAAACTTCCCGATATGTTCCAAAGTTGGGATGTAATCCAAGTTAAAGAATTCGCTCTTCCTGACGATCATCCCCTGTATATGAGTAGTAAGGGAGTAGGGATGAATGTTTTATCAATTGATGAAAATAGAGTGATCGTGGAAAGGCAAGATGAACCCATGATTAAACTATTAAAAAATTGGGGATTTACACCAATTCCTTGTAATTTCCGGAACTTTAATACCTTTGGTGGTTCTTTCCATTGTGCAACTTTAGATATTAGAAGAAAAGGCACACTGCAATCTTATTTTTAGGATTTAAAAAAGCAGGTTTTTCCCCCCTAAGTAATGTAGGGTGGGCAATGCCCACCAATATTTCAAAAATCAAATATTAGTGCTATCAAGTCATAGGAACAGCAAAAAATGGAACAGGAGTTATTAATTCGTAGGGGTGAATTGCAGGATTTAGATATTTTAGTTGAGTTTAATCAAGCTTTAATATATGAAACAGAAAAGAAACAACTCCCCGTCAATGTTATAACTGGGGGTGTAGAAACATTATTAAAAACGCCGAGTTTGGGATTTTATTTATTAGCTGAAAAGAATCATCAGGTTGTTGGTTCATTAATGATCACCACGGAATGGAGCGACTGGCGTAATGGTTTATATTGGTGGATACAAAGTGTATATGTTCACCAAGATTTTCGTCGGCAAGGAATTTTTAGAACCCTTTATAAATTTGTGAAACAACAGGCAGAAAATCCAGGAAATGGGCTGAAAGTCTGCGGATTTAGACTTTATGTTGAGCGTGAAAATACAGTCGCTCAAAAGACTTATCAAGCTCTAGGAATGAAGGAAAGCTATTATCATATTTATGAAGAATTAAAGTAAAGATTAAAGAAAGATTAAAGATCCCCGACTTCTTAGAGAAATCGGGGATCTGATTGATTATTATCAATTATTTGCCAACTTAATTAAATTCTCTTGATTAAGACGACAAATACGCCAATCTTCTATCATCTCTGCTCCCATGCGATAATAAAATTCTTGGGCTGATACATTCCAATCTAAAACATTCCATTCTAAACGTCCACAATCCCTTTCTACAGCTATTTGAGCTACCTTAATTAAAAGTGCTTTGCCAATACCTTGCTGACGATATTCTGGGATAATATAGATATCTTCTAAATAAATTCCAGGCTTGGTCAAATAGCTAGAATAATTATGGAAGAACATGGCAAAACCTACTGCCTGTCCACCAATTTCTGCTAATATTGCCTCTATATATTTTGGTGAGCCAAATAAATGCTGGTGGAGTTTTTCAACGTCGCCAGTCACAGTATGAGATAATTTTTCGTATTCTGCCAATCCCTGAACCAATTCAAATAATACAGCAGAATCACTAGGTTCAACAGCACGGATAATTAAATTAGTATTAGCAGTCATCAGTTATTAATCTATAGTCCACAGTCCATAGTTTATACCGCAGTGGATGATTTTTTTCAAAACTAACAACTGACAACTGACAACTGACAACTGACAACTGACAACTGACAACTAACAACTGACTAATAACTTAGACCAACCATCCTTTTAAACGCTTGGCTATGTGAGGACGGCGTAACTTTCGCATGGCTTTACTTTGGATTTGACGGACTCGTTCGCGGGAAAGGTTAAACATATTCCCCACTTCTTCCAGGGTGCAGGGTTCGCTGCTGGTGAGTCCATAGCGCAGGGAAATGACATCTTTTTCCCGTGGGGTGAGTACGTCACCCAAAACTTCCCAAATCTCCTGACGCATCATGTTTTCGTTCATTTTTGCTTCGGGAGACTGGTTGTCTTCATCTTCTAGCAAATCCATTAACTCTGTGTCTTCTTCTTTACCGACACGGTGGTTAAGGGAAAGGGCTTGACGACGTAGTTGTTGCAGTTGACGCAGTTGGTGAACCGTAATTTCTAAAGCTTCGGCCATTTCGGCTTCTGTGGGGTTACGAGCAAGTTTTTGCTTGAGTTCCCGTTGGGCTTTTTTTAGTTTATTAAGTTTTTCAACAATATGGATTGGTAAACGAATAGTTCGAGCATCATTAGCGATCGCTCTTGTAATCGCTTGTCTAATCCACCAATAAGCATAAGTAGAAAACTTATATCCTTTATCGGGATCAAATTTTTCGGAAGCGCGGTTTAAACCCATTGCTCCTTCTTGAATTAAATCCAGAAAAGGGACACCACGATTTAAATATCGTTTAGCAATAGATACGACTAACCGGAGATTAGAGCGAATCATTTTCCGCTTGGCGACTCTACCCTGATACAAGCGGCTTTCCAGTTGTTTTTCTGTCATTTCCAACTGAGAAGCTACCTGGACTTTACTAGGGTTTGTTCCTAGTTCTAATTCCAAAGCTGCTTGTAGTTCTTTGACTTCTTCTAAAAATCTAACTCGTCTGGCTAATTCCACTTCTTCATCGGGTTTGAGGAGTGGATAACGCGCCATTTCCTTAAAAAATGCGCCGACAGCATCATCATTTTCGGTTTTATTATATCCCGAAGGACGGGCTGCGGCCATATCATCGCCGTTGCGTTCTTCTGATTCCAAGTTTTCGACAATTGCAGTATCTTCATATACTACTTGATCTAAACTCTCAATTGATGGTTCTTCATGATCAGTAATATTCTCCAGTATTTCCATTGTTCCCAAGTCAGCAAGATTCATAGTTTCCTTTAGGGATGTTTGCTTTGTTTGGTACATAATTTAATGACAACAGCCTGTTTCAGGCTTGGTAGTTTTAGTGTAAATATTCATCTGTCAGTCGTCAGCTATCAGCTTTCAAGGTGGAAATACAGGTAATTAAAACTAATTGCCTGGGTGTAATTTCGGTGTAAGTTTAAGGAAATAAATATTTCCTTTTCTTTGCTATTCCTGCTCTTAGCTAACGGCTGATAGCTGAATGCTGAATGCTTACGTTTTCCCCTCAGGACAAATACAGCCTTCTTCTCTAGCAAAATACTTTCTTTTTAATCATTCCTCATCTGGAACGGAAATCAGTATTTGTCCATTATTTTTAGTTTTGGCTAGATACAACCTATGATCATTACTGACTTTAGCACCCACAAAAACTAGCTTTTTTGGCAGATCAATAGACATATTCTTCATTTTTTTTCTTAATTACCAAATATGTCAAACCCCCTTATAGCAACTTTAACAAATATCAAAAATCTAGGTAAACAACCCTATGTATCTATCCTAAATGATCTGTGAAAAAACCTGTTATTTGTTGCCTGTTGTCTATTCAGCACCTCCACAAATCAGCAAGCACAGCTATATATTAATTTTTTGTGTATTTTTTGCAAAGTTTTCAGGTTTGTCCGGTTTGGGTGATGGGAGTATTTGAATGAATCGCCATTTTGGTACTAGAGTTATTTATCTCTACGAAAATTTACTAAATGATCCAAAATACAAAAATGGTAACTTCCAATCCGGATAATATTTATCGTTTAAAAGCATCTCACATTGAAAAAGTATTTAATATCTACCAATGGGTGGAAAAACTCTATGCCTTATTTAGTAGTTCAATCTCATTATTGATTAATAACACAATTTATTACTTATCAAGATGTTATAAATGACATAAATATTAGGAAGTTTAATTAAGCATTCAGTAGTTCATGAGTTCAATAGCTAAGTAATATTTTTAATGTTCAATTATTTATGGCACGGATATTAGGAGCTAATTTGTCTAGTAGATTACATAAATTCAAGATTATCAACTATTATGAGTAATTGAAGTATTGTAAAATACTATTTACACAAGGTAAACCCAAGGGATAGAATTAAGTAAGCTTGGACAAAATTAACCAAGTCTGTGAACAAAATATTTGTTTATAAATCCAGAAGTTATGTATAGTATTAGTGCCAATTCATCGGTTATAGCCGTAGCTGAACCGGGGGGATCATATCAATCTCAAACAAAATTGTCTCAATGGGTGGAAGTGCTTGTAGATCGTCCAAAATATCTAGATCGATTGACACAGAAGACACCAGCACAGGACTTATTGATACAGAAGACATCAGAACAGGACTTATTGATAGATGAAATACCAGAACAGAACCTATGGACTGATAAAATACCAGAAGAAGACCAATTATTAACCTATAAAATACCCGAACATTTAGAAATTAAACCAGGGGATATTTTAACTGTTCCCCTTGGTCAGATGCAGGTAGGTGGTGTTGCTATTCGTTTGTTAACTCAACCACCAGCAGACTTAGCACTGGAGAAAATTCGAGAAGTAGAAGATGTGGTTGTTCAAGCATTTTTTCCTTCTACTTATTTTACATTACTCAATCGTGTTGCAAGCTATTACTACACGCCCCTGATTCAGGTAATTCGTGTCGCTTTACCACCGAGTTTATTAAGAAAATCGCAACGTCGTCTGCGTCTTCGACCAGAAAATATTCCTCATGGTGCAGAGGAGTTTTTGCGTTCAAAAGCTGCACGCGAAATCCTGAAAATACTCCAATCTCAACCAGATGGAGACTATAGTTTTAAATACCTTAAACGTCAAGTTCAGGGCTTTGATTGGGGAAAAAAACAATTACTAGATCGAAAGTGGGCGGAAATCTATTTAGAATTACCTAGACGGTCTAAACCTCAAACAAAACAAGCAGTAACGCTAGTTGATAAGGGATTATACATGAACCTCAATAAGCGTCAATATGAAATCTTGAAACTTTTAGGAGATCATGGTAGTGAGTTGTGGTTGACTGAGTGTGTAGAGATTTGTAAAACAACAGCATCTACTTTAAAAGGGTTAGAGCAAAAAGGTTGTATTGTAATTGAAGACAGAGAAATATTACGCCGAGAAAAAGGGCCCACAGTAGCGGGAGATTGGGCGAAATCCTTAACACCAGCCCAAAATAACGCCTTAGAAACGATTAATTCCTTAACTGGATTTGCTCAAGTATTGTTACATGGGGTAACAGGTTCAGGAAAAACAGAAGTATACTTACAAGCGATCGCTCCCTTAATTGAACAAGGAAAATCCGCCTTAGTTTTAGTTCCTGAAATCGGACTCACACCTCAACTCACAGACAGATTTCGCGCCCGATTTGGTCAGAAAGTCCACGTTTATCACAGCGCCCTTTCCGACGGTGAACGTTACGACACCTGGCGACAAATGCTCACGGGAGAGCCACAAATCATCATCGGGACTCGCAGCGCCATTTTCGCTCCTTTACCCAATATAGGCTTAATTATCCTGGACGAAGAACACGATAGTAGCTTTAAACAAGATTCCCCCATTCCCACCTACCACGCCCGCACCGTCGCTCAATGGCGAGCCGAATTAGAACATTGTCCTCTAATTTTAGGTTCAGCAACTCCCTCTTTAGAAAGTTGGGTAAGCCGAAATCATCAATATTTATCATTACCAGAACGCATTAATTCCCGGCCATTACCCCCGGTAGAAATAGTGGATATGCGTCGAGAGTTAAAAGAGGGAAATCGGTCTATTTTTAGCAGAAAGCTGCAAAATGCTTTACAACAATTAGAAGAAAGACAACAACAGGGAATTTTATTTATCCACCGTCGCGGACATAGTACCTTTGTTTCTTGTCGCAGTTGTGGTTATGTGTTGGAATGTCCTCACTGTGACGTTTCCCTGGCTTATCATCATGTGGAAGAGGGAGCGCCAGAATTATTACGCTGTCATTATTGTAATTATGGGCGCTTACATCCTCCCCATTGTCCCGAATGTAGTTCTCCATATTTGAAGTTTTTCGGAAGCGGTACTCAACGGGTAGCCCAAGAATTAACTAAACAATTTCCCAATTTGAAAATAATTCGCTTTGATAGTGATACTACTAGCAAAAAAGGTTCGCACCGTGAACTCCTGACTAGATTTGCTAACGGTGAAGCCCATTTATTAGTGGGAACACAAATGTTGACGAAAGGATTAGATTTACCCCAAGTTACCCTTGTGGGTGTAGTCGCTGCGGATGGATTATTGCACTTATCTGATTATCGCGCCAATGAACGCACATTTCAAACTCTTACCCAAGTTGCAGGGAGAGCCGGAAGAGGAGATGATCCAGGTAGGGTAATTGTTCAAACTTATACTCCAGAACATCCGATTATTGAAGCGGTACAAAAACATGATTATCAATCTTTTGCTGATGCAGAACTAGCACAAAGACAGGCATTAAATTATCCTCCCTATGGCAGATTGATTTTATTGCGGTTAAGTAGTTTAGATCCCATTCAAGTCCAAAATACAGCCCAAATCATCGCCACCTTTTTGAATGATAAGGAAGGATTTGAAATATTAGGCCCCGCACCAGCTAGTATTTTACGAGTAGCTAACCGTTACCGCTGGCAAATATTACTTAAATTTGCTCCTGACGCATTACCAAATTTACCAGATTGGCCAGAAGTGCGATCGCTTTCTCCCGCTTCTGTGAGTTTAACAATTGATGTTGATCCTATTAATATTATGTAGTTGCGGAAAATGAAGAAGGAGTCAGGAGGAAGAATATAATACGTTTCCCCTAGTACATCAAAGAAGTTGTCGCCACAAGCAACACAGAATTTTAGTAGCAAAAAAGAAGTGAAAAATTTTCCCTCTTTTTGAATAAAACTTAATGCCAATTTGACTATACTATTATTGATATTAGTTGAGATTGCTTCAAAACTATTAGCTACAGTCAATGTTTGTTACATAGAAAAACGACAAATTATGAACAACAAATTATTTACTAGCATATCTATTAAAGAACAAGAAAATACTTCTGGTGGTGCGGGTATTCCTGATATTTCTGGTATTCTTGATATTTCTGGTATTCCTGATATTACTGGTATTCCTCCTTCTCTAATTTCACCACTAGGAGCTATCTATAGTACAACAGTGGTTGATTTATTAACTAACATATTACCAATATTTGGTTATAGAGGTCAAATTCCTAGTTCCATTAGTTTTTAGTTAATCAGCAAAAACAAAGCCTCTAGTACCGCAAGGCGGAATTAAGAATTAACAATTAAAAATTAAAAAAGCAGATTGTATAAGCTTTTTAGGAATTTTCAATGGTTATCTTACTTACGCCGTACTGTTCTAGAAGCATTTCTAGAGGCTTTTTATAGTAATTCCAAGAGTCAAAATTATTGGTTTATTCTGACTCCTTCTGCAATAATTTATCTTCTAAACTTCCGTTGTAAAAAAGCAATAATTTGTTCCCACGCTGAAGTAGTAGCAGCAGCATCATAACGATAACCATCATCTCTCATAAAAGTATGTTCTGCTTCATACGTGAAAAATTGATGGTGGACTTTGGCATTTTCTAAGGCATTAATTATAGTATGTCGATCATGTTCAGAAATATGGGGATCTTCAGTTCCAAAAATTAATAACATCTCTCCTTTAATTTCTGCAAATCTGTGCAAAGTATCCGCCACACCTTTACCTAATTTACCGCTAGGAATACCAGTCGGATAGCAACAAACAGCCGCTGCAATTTCACTTTCAAAAGCAGCGCGAAAAGCCAAATGTCCACCAATACAAAAACCCAAAGTTCCGATTTTATCAGCAATAACTGAACTATCATTTTTGAGAAAATCAATCACCGCACGAGTATCAGCATCATATTCAGATATTAACGTTTTTCGGGCATCATCATTACCGCGCATTCTACCAAGATCATTAGGTTCAA
Source organism: Anabaena sp. UHCC 0187 (assembly GCF_009712035.1). GTDB lineage: Bacteria > Cyanobacteriota > Cyanobacteriia > Cyanobacteriales > Nostocaceae > Dolichospermum. The sequence goes on from NZ_VILB01000001.1 coordinate 175,842, forward strand.
TTATAGAACCCACAGGTTCAATTCGGTGAAAAATTTCCGGAGCAGCGACAACATAACCAAAACCAGCTAAATAATTAACTAACCGAATTATGGCATCACCTAATTGATAAATATCACTGTAAAAAATAATTCCTGGATATTTACCTGCTGTTTTAGGTGCAGCAACATAAACCCGCATTAAACTATCATCAACTCTTAATTCAATATTGCGTTTAACAATTTGCACTTTGCATATTTTGGTAATGTGTTAATTTGTAATTCTCCAGATTTAATAATAATCAGTAAATTTTTAGAAAAATATCTTAGACTTTTTGAATTTGAAAAGGTTAGTCTTTCTAAGACAATGTTTTCAAAGTGAACCCAAGTCAAAAATCATGTAAATCGTGAGTGAAGAAGTAATTAATATCGCTGGAAATTAAATATGAATTAATCTCATGGCTATTACTTATAAACAAAAATTATATATGTATAAATATCACAATACAAATTTATTATTTTCACAGTTTTACAGCCATAACCAGACCTTGATATATTCACAGAAGTATTTATATAAACAAGGTAAAAAAAATAACACTGAAATTTTTAAATTTCTTTTATAAAAAACCAGCCTAGCCGTGCTAAGGTTTTGATCTTGTTATCTTCCTTAGCTGCTTCAGCTTATGCATCTGCATTCTTTACATCCACAACACCTTGAAGAATTAGTCAAGAGTAGTGGTATAAACTTAGACTTAATTCGTTTAAATTTTACATCGCTCAATGGTACTAATGCTTATGAATATTTGCTAATTTCTGACCAACTTCCCCGCACTAATACGGGGATGATTAAAAATGCTTGGTTACAACGCTATACCCACATTACAGAGGGTGGCTGGTGGTGTTCTGGATTAGATCCCCTTAATGATTGGCATAAGATGGAATGGGGATGTTTTAAACCCAACCAACCGCGACAAAATCAAAAAGGCAAATCAATCAAATATGAACATCCTCCCAGCACACCCACACGCGTATTTTGTTTACGCATATCTTTACAAATTTGGCAACAAGTTGGGCAACGTCACAATTTAAGCTTACCGGAAAATATCACTATTAATCATGATGGTGAAGCCGAAGGTTTTTGGGAATGGGTAATTAAAAATAAAATATCTATTGTCATTTGTGAAGGTGTCAAAAAAGCCGCAGCCCTTTTAAGCCAAGGATATGCTGCTATTGCTATTCCTGGTATTAATAGCGGTTATCGAGTTATTAAAGATGAATTTGGCAAAGTTACCTGTCGGCAATTAATACCTGATTTAGCCGCATTCACAATTACAAAACGCAACTTTTATATTTGTTTTGATTTTGAAACTCAATCCAGAAAAATTGCGGCTGTGAATAATGCTATTTCTCAACTAGGTTGTTTATTTCAACAAAAAAATTGTCCTGTTAAAGTTGTAGAACTTCCAGGAAAAGAAAAAGGAGTTGATGAATTTATCATTGCTAAAGGTGTCACAGCCTTTGATAAAATTTATCGTCAAAGTGTAGATTTAGATATTTATATTGCCCAAACTAAACCCCATACAGAGTTAACAATTCCCGCTGCACTTACTGTTAACTGTCCTTATTTGGGAAAAATTGCCTTTCCTACTTCTGGCTTAGTTGGTGTAAAATCAGCCAAAGGAACAGGTAAAACCACAGCATTACAAAGTATTGTTCAACAAGCAAAAAGCCGCAACCAACCAGTTTTGTTAATTACCCATAGAATCATATTAGGACGTTTCTTATGTGAAAAAATTGGAATTAAATGGGGTATTGATCATGCAGCATGGAGTATAGAAGCTGATGAATTACCTGTTAAATGTCCTTTACCAATTACCCCATCTTTAGGATTATGTGTAGATTCAATTTGGAAATTAAAACCTGAAGATTGGCAAGGAGCAATATTAATTTTAGATGAGGTTGAGCAGTCTTTATGGCATTTACTCAACAGTGATACCTGTAAACAAAAACGAGTTAAAATTCTCCGCATTTTTCAACAACTAATTTCTACAGTTCTCACAACTGGAGGTTTAATTATTGCCCAGGATGCTGATTTATCAGATGTATCTTTAGAGTATTTACAGACTTTAGCAGGAATTAAGTTAACTCCTTGGGTGGTTGTGAATGAATGGAAACCAGAAAAAGGTTGGGATACCACTTTTTATGATTCACCCAATCCTACACCCTTAATTCATCAATTAGAATTAGATTTAATTGCTGGACGTAAATGCTATGTTACTACCGATAGTCGTTCTGGTCGCTACAGTTGTGAAACTATTGAACGTTATTTAAAAGAACGGTTGCAAAAACTTAGAAGAGAATTTCCTGATACCTTAGTAGTTAGCAGTCATACTACTAATACACCTGGCCATGAAGCCGTTGATTTTATAGCTGCTATTAATCAAAAAATTACTGATTATGATACTATTTTTGTTACCCCTAGTTTGGGAACAGGAATTAGTATTGATGTTCAACATTTTGACCGAGTTTATGGTATTTTTCAAGGGGTAATTCCTGACTCAGAAGCCCGTCAAGCTTTAGCAAGAGTGCGTGATAATGTCCCCCGTGTGGTTTGGTGTGCTAAACGGGGTATTGGCTTAATTGGCAGTGGAAGTACCAATTATCGGTTACTATCTCATTGGTATCAAGAAAATCAAAAAGAAAACTTAGCTTTATTAAGTCCATTGCATAAAATAGATGTAGATTTACCTCTAGTTTATGATCCTATTCATTTACGTACTTGGGCAAAATTATCAGCCAGAGTAAATGCTTCTATTCGTCTTTATCGTCAATCAATGCAAGATGGATTGATAACTGATGGACATCAAATTCAAATGCGAAGTAATGAAGTCCAAAATAATATTCTTCGTGATTTGCGGTTAGCATTTTTTGCCACTGAGCGTAGTGATTTTGAAAACCGCAAACGGTTAATCTTAGAAATCGTCAAAGTTCAAAAAGATTGGGGACAAAGTATTCAAAAAGCCAAGGAAATTAAACGCAAAATTAAAGAAATTAAGCAGCAAAATCAATCAGCAGCAGCAAATTCTGTAGCTACCGCTAAGGATATTGATTATGTGGAATATGAACAGCTATTAAATAAACATTCTCTCAGCAATGGAGAACGTCATCAACTTGATAAATATATCCTCAGACAAAGGTATGGCATTGTAGTTACTCCCCAACTCAAATTACAAGATGAAAAAGGATATTATGGACAATTATTAATCCATTATTATCTCACTCATGAAAGTGAATATTTTCATGTTAAAGATCAGCAAGAATGGAGTCAGCAGTTATTGTGGGGTGAAGGTAAGGTTTTTCTTCCAGATTTAAAAACTTATACCCTAAAAGTTGAAGCTATGCGGGCTTTAGGAATGCTGCAATTTCTGGAAATAGCAAGAGTATTTAAGGAAAATGACGCTGATTTAATTTGGCTGAAAAATGTGGCTGCACAAAGTAGTAGACACATTAAACGAGCTTTAGGGATTGATTTAGTCAGGGGAAAAGAATCTGTTTCAGGAATTAAAATATTAAGCCGACTTCTAAGTTTATTGGGTTTGAAGTTACAACAAGTAGATGATGGGTATAAAATTGACTTGAAAACTTTAAATGATGGTAGAGAAAAAATATTTGCAGTTTGGCAACACCGTGATGATTTGATGCTGACTTCTTTACATAATATGAAACATGAAATGGTTGATTTACCTGAGAAGTCTCGATATGAAGCTGTACTCATAAGTTAAATTCCCATATCCACAATACCTATATCTCTGACTTCTTTGAGAAGTCGGGGATCTATCTGTGGTAAAATCAGTTTTGTATCTGGACAAAGTATGAACAAATTTTTTACCATTTATGAATAAGAATATCAATTTTGATGTTGTTAATGCTTTACACCAACAGGGTTTAGATCATTATCATAGTGGTAATTATCAACAAGCAATTGCTAATTTTGATGCGACTTTAAAATTATATGCTAATTTTTCCATGGCTTATATTAATCGAGGTAATATCTTTCATATTTTAGGTAATTATGAAAAAGCTATTGCTGATTATAACCAATGTATAAAAATCAATCCTAATTTTGCTGAGGCTTACCATAATCGTGGTAATAGCTATTATGCTTTGCAAGAATATCAAAATGCGATTTCTAATTATAATCGTTCTCTAGAAATTAATCCCAAATTTAGTGCGGCTTACTACAATCGGGGTTTAATTTATGCCCATCTTCAAGATTATCACCAAGCAATTAAAGATTATAATCAAGCATTAGCAATAGTTCCTGATGATATTCAAGCATACTATGAACGGGGTTTAGCCCATAGCAATTTAGGAAATTATGAAAATGCAATTATTGATTATAATCAAGCATTACAAATTAATCCTACACTAGCTTTAGTCTATGGTTTTCGAGCCAAGGCACATCACCAACTGGGAAATTATGAAAATGCAATTATTGATTATAATCAAGCATTACAAATTAATCCTCATTTAGCTACAGCTTACTATGGCAGGGGTATGGTACAGGAAGCTATGCAGGATCTTGTTGGTGCAGTTGCAGATTATACCCAAGCTATAGAAATATCCCCGGAATTTGCTCCAGCATACTGTAAACGGGGTGATGCTCACAAGCTGTTAGGGAATATACAAACAGCAATTCAAGACTATAACCAAGCCTTAACAATAGATTCCGATTTTTTAGCCGCTTATTATCACAGAGGCAATAGTCGTTATATAGTTAAAGATTTTACTGGAGCAATTAGTGATTTTACTGAAGCTTTGCGGTTAGATTCCCAGTCTGCTGTATTTTATAGCGATCGCGCTAATGCCCGTTATGCCCTCAAAGACTATCAAAAAGCAATATCAGATTATACTCAAGCAATCAAGATTAATCCTAATTTAGCTGAAGACTGGTTTAATCGTGGTCGTAGTCACTTTCTTTTGGGAGAATTAAATAAAGCATTAACAAATTTAAACCAAGCTATACAATTACAGCCGCGTTATTCTTTAGCCTATTTAGTTAGAGCAGATATATATAGGCATCTAGGAAATAAGCTAGACGCAATTAATGATCTACGCAAATCCGCTGATCTCTATTCTCAGTCAGGAAATACGCGATACTACCAGGAAATTATCAATCTGATTTCCAGAATCGCTGAGTTATAGTTGTAATGGTTATCACTTAGATGAGATCCGGCAAAACCTTTGATTAATCAGCTTTACACTACTTGTTTATGTCCCTGATCTGAGAAAAAATTTTTTTGATGCCCACTTTGATAGAATAGGAATGGATTCTATATTCATTTTACTGTCAAACTCCCAGCAGCGACGGTAAAATTAAAATATCCGATTGAGTCCTATAATTAAGGTAAAAGTCCATATTCTTTAAGGTATTGCTTATTTGCTATTAATTAACTTAAAATATTCAAATTATTGACTATTGTTAAAATGATCAAATTAATCTTTTTAGGATCAGGTTCAGCATTCACAGTTGGAGCAGATAATTTTCAGTCAAATATGTTGATAGTTAATGAGCAAAACCAGAAGCTGTTAATAGATTGTGGCACAGATATTAGGTTTTCTCTTCATCAAGCCGGATTTTCTCATTGTGATATTACTGATATTTACATTAGTCACCTCCATGCTGATCATGTCGGGGGACTAGAATATATTGCTTTTAATACATTATTTGATCCCAGATGTAAAAAACCAAAACTATATACAAGTAAAGATATTGCTAGTGATTTGTGGGATAGAACCTTATCTGGTGGACTTAGGTTTCTGAATGATGATATTGCCGATATAGGTAGCTTTTTTGAACAGGAAAAAATCAAACATGAAGGTTATTTCCATTGGCAAGAAATCCAATTTAATCTTGTCCGAGTTACTCATGTTGATAGTGGGTATTATCTAATGCCTAGCTATGGACTATTTTTTCAATTAGCAGGAGTCAAGATATTTATAACTACAGATACTCAATTATGTTTAAATACAAATAATAAATTCTATGAGCAAGCTGATATGATCTTTCATGATTGCGAAACCTCTCTCTATCCCAGCCCTGTTCATGCTACTTACCAACAATTAAGCAACTTACCAGAAACAATTAAAAGCAAAATGTGGCTTTATGGTTATCAACCAATAGCACTTCCCGATGCTAAAAAAGACGGATTTTGTGGCTTTGTTCAACGGGGACAAATTTTTGAATTTCCTGCATTAACTAAATAATATTTATCTTACTAAAAATAAACTTATTAGGGTGGGTTAGACTGTTGTTAACCCACCATTCTTTAAGCAAATAATCCTAAATTTCTCAACTAAGAATTAATTAACAGATGAATTAATTTCTCGATACCGTTCCTGAAGATCCTGAATCGTAAATAAAGCCTCAAATTGCAACCCAGCAGACTCATATAACTCCCCACCTCCTTGCAACCTATCTATCAGGGAGATTACTCGATCTACCGTATAACCTGCTGCCTGTAAACGCTCCACAGCCTTGAGCGCAGATTGTCCAGTGGTGACGACATCTTCCAAAACTACGACTTTTGCCCCTGGAGATAAATTGGGGCCTTCAATATAAGCCATTGTCCCGTGTCCCTTGGCTTCCTTGCGAATAATCAAAGCTGGCAGCGGTCTATTTTCATACACAGAAACCACACTTACTGCTGATACAATGGGATCAGCCCCCAAGGTTAAACCGGCTACAGCCTGAGTATCTGCTGGTAACAGGGGTAACAGCAATCTTGCCATAGCCAAAGCGCCTTGGGGATGAAGTGTTACTTGTTTACCATTAATATAGTAAGAACTACGTTGACCAGAGGAAAGAACAAAATCACCTTCTTGATACGCAAGCTGGCAAAATAAATCTAGTAGCTTTTGACGGAGGGTAGTTAAATCAGTATTAGCTGCCCAAATATCTGAGTTGCTAGGGGTTTGAGTGGAATAAAACATTACAAACCATTAAAAGTTGTGTTACACCAAAGTTGAAACTCAACAGAGTTCTCAAATTAAGCATAAATTAAGATTCACCCAAAAATTGAGGAGTTGGCAATATGGGTATAAAATTTAAAGCCTTGAGTGGATTACTGGTACTTCTAGCTACCAGTTCCGCCTTTCCTGGGGTGGTTACGGCTCAAACTGAAACACCTAACGAGGAAACAACCAGTAATGCTTTTGAACGAGCTTACTTTCGCCATGATCCTAATTTTTACGATAATGGCAGTTTAAAACGGCAGGTAGATTCTTTACTTGGGCCTGGGAGTAAATTTGGTACTACCTTCCCTGACAATGAAATCGCTAAAGATGCTGAGTTAGTAAATACTCTCTATCATGATGCACTCGCGCAACAAGCGACAAATGATCCCTATCTTCGCACACCTGATTTACCCAATCCCTACGACTCTTCTCTGTTAATGTCTCCCCGCTATAATGGCAACAAGCTCAAAATCGGTACTGAATACCGTTTTGAAAACTTACCATCTCGGTAAACATCATCAGTTCTGGGTTTTGATTCACTCATCCCAGAACTTACTTTAAAACTTTTATTAACTGCGGAACTAAAGATTTTAAAGCATTACCACGATGACTAATTGACTTTTTTAAATCTGTCGTCATTTGGGCAAAAGTCAATTGTTTCTCTGGTACATAAAAAACTGGATCATAACCAAAGCCACCATCTCCACAGGGTGCAAACAAAATTTCACCGTGACAAATACCTTCAGATTGAATTACTATTTCTCCTTGAGGATTGGCAACGGCCATCGCACAAACAAACTGGGCTTGGCGATTTTTTTGATCACCTAATTCTTTTAATAACCTAGCAATGCGTTCTAGATCATTGTTACCATAACGAGCAGAATACACTCCTGGCGCACCATTGAGGGCATTTACCGCTAAACCAGAATCATCAGCGATCGCCCAATTACCTGTAACTTTGGCAATTTCAGAAGCTTTTAAACAAGCATTTTCCGCAAAAGTTTCTCCTGTTTCTTCTACATCTAAATCTTCCGGTTTTAAAGTTAATTCCCAACCAGAATCAGCTAAATAAGCTTGCATTTCCCGCAACTTTCCGGGGTTTCCTGTGGCTACTACGAGTAATTTAGTCATTAGTTAATTGTCAGTTGTTAGTTGTGAGGAAATAGGTAAAAGATAGGGATTTTATCAATTACCAATTACCAAATTACCAATTAATTTGATTCCGCCCAAGTTTTCGCCCAAGCTAGAGTTTGGTGAACTTGTTCTATTGTCGGGGCTTCACAATAAAGGCGTAAAACTGGTTCAGTTCCGCTAAATCTAATCATTAACCAACTTTGATCAGCTAGACGGAATTTATAACCATCAATTGTTTGACAACCGATTACCGTTTTACCCGCAATTTCTGTGAGAGGTTGAGATTGTAACTGTTGTAATAGTCGCCCTCTGACTTCCATATTTGCTAAAGGTAAATCAATGCGATCATAGGTTGATGAAAAATCAGTTTGTTGTTGTAAATAGCGATAATACTCGCCTAAATCCAACCCTGATTCCACCACAGCTTCTAATACATAAAGCGCCGATAATAAGGCATCACGTTCGGGAATATGGCTACCATAACCAATGCCGCCGGATTCTTCACCACCTAGTAATACCTGTGTAGCTAACATTCGGTCAGCAATGTATTTATAACCTACTGCCGTTTCATGGACAGAAAGGTGATGTAGGGCGGCTACACGGGGAATTAAGTCAGAACCGCTCACAGTTTTGACAATTTCGCCCTGAAAGTGACGGCGTAGGGTGAGATGGTCAATTAAAATGGGAATCAAGATTTGAGAACTGAGGAAATTAGCATCTTGATCTACTGCGGCAATGCGATCGCAATCGCCATCAAATACTAAACCTACCGTTAAACCCGTTTTATTGGTTTCTCGATGAGTTTTCATGACTGTAAATAGCCGGGAAAGATACTTTGGTAAAGGTTCAGGCGCACCACCTTCAAACAGAGGATCACGTTCGCTATTAATTTCCTGAATTTGTTCCCCTAATAGTCGTGCTAATCCTCCAGCCGCCGCCCCGTGCATGACATCCACAAATATTGTTAATTTGCCAGAAGCAATCACTTTTTTAATTTTGCCAAGATCCACTTTAGCCGCTAATGCTTGACAATAACTCGGCCAAGGATCAAAGGTTTCTTCTTTGCCTGGAGTTGCTGCCGGTTCAACTGTTTCTGATAATAAGGCTTCTATCTCTTGCGTAACTTCCTGTGGGACTGAACCACCAAAAGCACTTTTAACTTTTAATCCTAAATATGCACCAGGATTATGGCTGGCTGTAACAACTAATGCCCCCAACGCCTTGAGTTCTTGCGCCGCCCAGCTATAAGCCGGAGTTGGTGCAAAAGTTTCGCTAAATAAGACATTAAAACCAACTGCGGTGACAGCATTAGCCACAACCCGGGCAAATTCTTCCGCCATAAATCGGCGGTCATAACCGACAATAATTGTCCGACTACCCACTTCAGAAAAGTAAGTTTTATGTAAAACTTTGGCTGCTACAGTTGCTACTAAGGCCAGGCGTTCAAAGGTAAACTCCTCACCTATCACACCCCGCCAGCCATCCGTACCAAACTTGATTGGGTTAGTTAAAACTGGCATAAAAATATCCTAAATTTCTAGTTGACGATTTTAGCATTTATACAGGTAATGGGTCATGGCCTATTTCCTTTGACTTAACAGGGAAATTGCCATTGGTAAAATTCGATGCTCCTGTACTTGAATTCTAGCGTGTAGTGTTTCCGATGTATCATTGGCTAGAACTGGAACAGCCGATTGGATTAAAATTTCGCCACTATCAACTTCTAAAGAAACAAGATGTACACTACAGCCAGTAATTTTGACTTTAGCGGCTATTGCCTGTTCTACAGCTTGTACTCCCTTAAAACTCGGTAATAAACTGGGATGGATATTAATGATGCGATTAGGAAAAGCGTCAATTAAAACTTGTGTTACTAATCGCATCCATCCCGCCATAATTACGAATTCCACATCATACTGCTGCAATGTTTGGACAATTTTACTATCAAATTTTTCCCGATTTTTGCAGTCACGATGATTCAATAGTACAGCTTCTACACCCCATTTTTCAGCCCTAGCTGCTGCCTTCGCTTCAGGATTATTGTAAATTAAAACTTGAATTTGGGCGTTAATTTTACCCTCGGCAATAGCTTGGGCAATTACTTCAAAATTACTCCCATTTCCAGAAGCCATAATTCCTAGTTTCAAAGGCTTGTCAGATGAAACTTGGCAATTATAAATATCAGGAGAAATGAGACTAGCCGTAGTATTTATTAGGGAATCATGAATCATAAACAATGATTATTTTAACAAAATTGAGCCTGTTGGACATTGAACTTGCCCAGATGCTTTGGTGGGAATTTTAGGAATTGCTGGGGCTTTAGTTGCAGGTTTTACAGTTTCACAAATAGCGGTATTTGTCAATGTTTCTCCTTTAACTTTTGTGATAAATACAATTCCTGTATAGCTTTTTAATTCAGGTTTTTTAGCAGTAGCCGTGTTAACGACATTTTGATTATTTTTACCTTGAGAAATGATCTGATAACGGTAATTCTCAGTTTCCGACTCTATCCCCATTTGTAGGTCTTGAATGGTTTTTGCAAACTTATTTTGCTCTACAAAATAAGCCTGTTGGCTGCGATTCATTGATTTTACTATGGTTTCAGCTTCAGCTTGGGGATTATTAGCTGATTTTTCCGTATTCGGATCAATTAATTCAACATTTTTAGGTAATATTGCATTGTCAGAAACTTTTTTAAATAGAGATACATCCTCAGAAAACTTCGTAGGTCTTAGTTCTCCGGGATTAGTACCCTGTATTTGTAGCCGCATTTGACCATCCGCCGTAAAATCAAAAATAGTTAAAACTGGTTTAGGATTGTCAGGGAGAGTAATATCCAGATACATTGGGTTTGGTGTGGAGTTAATCTCATACTTTAATGGGTAGGCAGCAGATTTGTCACCAATTTCCATAACTAAAAACATTTTGCCATCAGGAGTGAAGACAAAACCGATATTTGGACCTGAAGAATCTTTACTTTCCCATTGTCCCACCAGTTTTTTCATAATAGTATCTTTATCAGAATTACCTGGTTGAGATACCATAGGTGTTGGTGTTGTTGTCGGTTGCGCTAGTACATTTGTTTGAAATGTCAATGGTAAAGCTACTAATAAGCTGTAAGTCAGGACTTTACTAGCAGTTTTGAGTTGATCAAGTTTAAGAACAATTTGTGGCATTTAGGTAGATTCCAATTTATTAACAGGATCTTAGCAGTCCTGATAGAGATTATGTAAACTTATCTATAAAGTTTGTTATTTTGCTGATATATTATGCCATTTTTCAGTCCTATTTAATCACATGATCATGAAACCATCCCATTCTTCTCAGGTAAAATTGCTAGATAATGATACCGTTGCTGCTTGGATTTTTCTCACTCCAGCACTGATTTTGTTAACTTTGTTTATAATTTGGCCAATTATCTATTTGTTTTACCTGAGTTTTACTGCTGGTAGTTTCACTTCTAGAGGTATTTATTGGGTAGGATTAAAAAATTATTGGCGATTATTACTCAACTCCGATTTTTGGCAAGTTATTTTTAATACGGCTTATTTTACCACCGCTACCCTCATTCCCAGTTTAGTGATTCCTCTCGGACTCGCGGTATTATTAAACCGTTCCATTGCCATGCGGGGAATTTTACGAAGTGCCTATTTTCTCCCCTCTATTATCTCCCTTGTGGCTGCGGGTTTAGGATTTCGTTGGTTATTTCAAGATACAGGTCCAGTCAATGGGTTGTTAAGTATATTTGGTATTGCTAAAGTCTCCTGGTTAGGAGATACATTTTGGGCAATGCCAGTAATTATTTTATTCAGTATTTGGAAACAAATCGGCTTTAATATGGTGGTTTTCTTAGCTGGGTTACAAGCAATTCCCCCTAGTCGTTATGAAGCTGCGGAATTAGACGGGGCTAATGATTGGCAACAATTTTGGCATATTACTTTACCGGGATTAAGATCAACGGTGATATTTGCCACTATTACTACTGCAATTTTCACATTACGTAGTTTTGAATCTGTTTATATCTTGACTGGTGGTGGACCATTAAATTCTACTAATTTGTTGGTTTACTATACATATCAAGAAGCCTTTAGCCAATTTGATTTTGGTTATGCCGCAGCGGTAGCAACGGTACTCTTAGGAGTAACATTGTTATTAGTTTATTTGCAATTAAAAACCTGGACAGATGATTGATTGGTAAGTGAGAGGAGAAAATTCTCATTAATTAATCATCTAAATCAAATTCATCACACAAATCATAGTTTAGATGTTATTTAAAACTCTCGTCGTAAGAAGATCAGAATGGCAATTGCTAATAACATAAAACTGTAAAGTAAGCCATAACCAGCATTGGCAATTAATGTAATTGTGTCAGGTAGTGCTTGTAAACCGTAAACAGCATCATTTTTTAAATCTAATCTCGATAAGTCTGGCAATATCAGATATAAAATTTTGGTGATGCGTTCCATCCCTGGGTTACTACTTAATCTACCTAATGCCACTAAATCTTGAGTAATATTCCCCATTAAATACATTGCAAATGTTAATGCTGTGGCTATGAGAGAACTGGTAAAAACTCCTAAAGTAATGGCTATAGCAGTAATTAAAGATAACTGCAAAAATATGAATAGCGTAGCCAGAAAAATACTGGTAATGGGATAGGATATTTTGCCAAATTGTAAAAATCCTAAATAAATAATTGTCATACTGACAACTAGGACAGCTATAACTGCTGATAGTCCTAAATATTTACTAGCAATAAATTCACTGCGGCTGATGGGTTTAGAAATTAATACTAAGATGGTGCGTTTTTCGATTTCTTTATTAACTAATCCCGTACCGATAAAGATAGCCACAATTAAACCGATAACGTTCATGGCTGCTAAACCAAAGTCTAAAAATATTTTATCAGAGGTGGTAGACGCAAATTCAGGAATGGCACGAAAGGCAATAGCCAGGATGATTGCATAAAAACCAATGATGTACAGAATGCGATCGCGGATCACTTCCTGAAACACATTTTTAGCCATGACAAAAGTTCTAATTACATTCATGGTAATTTTTAATTCTGAATTTTTCCCTTACTGTTGTGGTGGTGGAGAACCAATAATAAATTTATTCAAGCGTTCACAAGAAATACTGGCAACTGCGTTTTTACTATCTGCTTGTTTACCAGAGGTAGATGGTTGAATCAGACAAGATTTTTTCCAGTAATAGCCTTTAGAATTCGCACTAGGTCCTGCCCAAATTGTCAAAATATCTAGCCTATATCCAGATTTAATATTGACTACACGGGGTTCAACTCGCCATAGTATTTTCTCTTTAGATTTACCTAAGTAACTTTCAATGCTTCTTCTACCTAAGTTGCCTAGTTGCTGATTAGCTTCGAGTAACCATTTTTCTACTTCTGCCCAAGGTTTATTGGCAATTTGCTGGCTAATTAAGGGTTGGAGTTTATTTAAAATCAAATCACCATTTTTCGGCTTGGGAATCGGTGGTTCTAATCTAATCACAAAGGCACTTTTCTGAAAGTTGTCTGCACGTAAACTAGGATATTCTTTTAACCATTTATCTATGACGAAGTAAAACTGAAGCCAACAACTAATCAGCATACACCAAGCTAACAAAACTACAACTTTTTGACGATCTTGTATTTTAGGAAGTTTCGCTTTTGCTGATTTCCCCCCTGTACCTTCAAAGAAGTTAGGTATGGCGGTAACAATGGCGGCTATTGTCGGCCAAATAACTATAGTATTAGATGTTAATACATTCTCTTGATATCCAAAGGCAAAGACGCTGACTAAGAAGCCCGTGATTACTGCCCCTACTGGCATAAAAGTTCCCGGAATTCTCAAAGGATCATCGGTAGTATACCAAGCTGTTCCTGCTAATAAAAATAGCCACCCACAAAAGGCAATAATATCTTTGATATACCCGACGGCAAAATATGATATTCCCCAAGAAAAAATACTCAAGTAAATAAATGTCTGCCACGAGTATGCTTTGGGTGGAGTGAATAGCTTTTGCACTCCTGAAAATAAATCTTGGATATATTTAAATATGCCAAATACTTCTTTAAATATTGATTCCATTTGATTACCTCTGATTAATATTGATCATTTTACCGAGAGCGAATTAACATAATGAAGGTGATAGCACTATAACTGATAGAGTTGGCTATTAATGTTGCCGTTATCAGGCTAGTATTTTGCAATTTAGCTATATTCATATAACTGGATCTTTGTTGTGAAGAAACAATTTCTGGTTCTGTTTTTTTACCTCCTTCATCCATAAAAATTATCAGCAACTTTATTAGTAAAAATTTCACTAGAAAAGTCGCTATAAAAATAGTAAATGACAAGAGAACTAGCATGGTGCTAATACTGGGATCTTTCAGCTTATTAAAAAATATATAATTAATCAATTCCGCTTTGATAGCAATAGGTAACATGGGTTCGATCATGAAAAACACAATCCAGCCAATCACACTAGAAAAAATATTTATAGATATGGCATAAAAAATGCTGGTTCTTTTATCAAACTTCAGCCATTTATTGAGAACAAAAGCTTCTATCGGAATGGCAGTTAGTAAGAATAATGTTTCAAAAAATATCGCACCAATTGGCAAAATTATGGGTAGTGATAATTCATCAGACATAATAGTTATAACAAGGTGATTTTAGAGGTTAGATTCCCGACTTCTTCAAGAATTCGGGGATCTGGGGATTACGTTTTTTGACTTAGTTGTACAGAGTATAACTGAAAGAATACGGATAATCGGCAATTATCTCATTGTTATGGCATTTATGATCTGGGTATGCCAAGATATTTTGATTAATTTTATTAATACATCTGTCAAGCTTTAATACGTAGGGATAAAGCCGCACACCCTAGATTCTAGTTTCGTTAAAATAAGGAGTTGCCACTTTATAGCTTTTCAAAAGATGACAAGGAACGGTATCGGTATTCGCACAGCGCAAGTGCGTTCTGAGCGGCTTACGGGTCAAATTCACGTCTATGATGGTATTGGGAAAGGTAAGTCCCAAGCAGCTTTAGGGGTGGTTTTGCGCTCGATTGGTTTGGGAATTAATACACCCAGTGATTCTAGCCGGGTTTTATTGCTGCGGTTTTTGAAGGGGCCAGAACGGGATTATGATGAGGATGGAGCGATAACTGCTTTACAGCGTGGTTTTCCCCATCTTATTGATCAGGTTCGCACAGGAAGGGCGGAGTTTTTTGGCCATGATCAAATTACACCTTTTGATCGAACTGAGGCTGCACGGGGCTGGGATGTAGCCAAAGGTGCGATCGCTTCGGGGTTGTATTCAGTGGTTGTTTTGGATGAAATTAACCCGGTTTTGGATTTGGGTTTGCTATCAGTGGAGGAAGTGGTAAACACGTTAAAATCTAAACCCCAAGAATTGGAAATCATTACGACTGGACGCGCTGCACCGCAAGTATTATTAGATATTGCGGATTTGCATTCGGAAATGAAACCTCACCACCACCCCACAGCCGCAGAACTGTTTATTGAAGGGATTGAAATTTATACGGGTGCAGGTAAGGGTAAATCTACCAGTGCTTTGGGTAAGGCTTTGCGTGCGATTCGTTGTTAGCTGAATCACGGTAATCAGTCCGTACATAAGCTAACCAACCCAATCCAAGCATGGAGAAAGGTTGAACTCTCGGTCTGATATGGGTGAAAGCCCCATCTACCAGACTCAGGTATGACTCCCTATCTGCCCACGATGACCCGACTCGGTATCGGGAGGTCGAAGCTGGGAACAGGGCGCAATCAGACATCTGTTGTGAGATGACACTGGTGCTAACGGGGAGTTCCCACGGTGAAATATAGCCTAGAAAAGCAACCTAATTACAAGCAGGACACAACCCCAAAACCTGACTTCATTGGAGCTAATTCCCGCCGCATATGTAAGGAATAGCGGTAAGAGTCCAGGGAATCCAATGGTTGAATTGGCTACACCTAACGGAACTAACAATCAACCGAGGGAACGAATAAAAACGGATTGAGGGTCTAAGGGCGGTCGAACCCTAAGTAGGCTGGACGAGCAGCGGAATCCCCTTCAATTCGGGTAGGACAGACCGTAATTGGTCTGAGGTGTTCAGAATACACAAATGGTCGCAGAGCATGATTAGACACAGAGACAACTCTAGTGAATCCTGGAAGACACTACCGTGGAAGAAATTCCGCCGTAACTTATTCCGCCTACAAAAACGCGTGTATAAAGCGGTTCAAGTTGGTGACAAGCGCAAAGCGAAGTCTCTACAAAAGCTGATTCTGAAATCAACCGCAGCAAGATTACTGGCTATTCGTCAAGTAACACAGCTAAATGCTGGGAAAAAGACCGCAGGAATTGATGGCAAAAAGTCCCTTACCTTTAAGGAACGCTTTGAGCTTAATGAACTGCTAAAAGCATCCGCTGGCAACTGGAAACACCAGGGACTAAGAGAAATACCCATCCCTAAAAAGGACGGCACTATCAGGATGCTAAAAATCCCCACTATTGCGGACAGGGCTTACCAATGCCTTACCAAATACGCACTAGAACCAGCCCACGAAGCAACCTTCCACGCATACAGCTACGGGTTTAGGACTGGACGTTCAGCGCATGACGCACAGAGAATTCTGTTCAACAACCTACGCTCATCTTGTAATGGAATAGATAAACGAGTTATAGAACTCGATATCGAAAAATGCTTTGACAGGATAAACCACACCGCCATCATGGATAGACTCATAGCTCCTTATAGCATAAGACAGGGAATTTTTCGATGTCTCAAAGCCGGAGTCAATCCAGAATTTCCCGAACAAGGAACACCCCAAGGCGGGGTGGTGAGTCCACTATTAGCTAACATCGCCTTAAATGGGATTGAAAGTATTCACAGATACCACAGGGAACCTAATAAACGAATTACAGACAATACCCCAAGAGAAAGGATTATTGAGCCAACAATCCGATATGCGGATGACATGGTGATAATACTCAGACCTCAAGACGATGCCACAAAAATACTTGATAAAATCAGTCAGTTCCTAGCAGAGCGGGGAATGAAAGTCAGTGAGAAAAAGACAAAGCTAACCGCCGCGACAGATGGGTTTGATTTCCTCGGCTGGAATTTTTTAGTCCAGAAAAACGGAAAGTTTAGATGCGTTCCTTCAACGGACAACTTTAAAGCTTTTCGCAAGAAAGTAAAACACATCGTCAACAACTCGAATTATGGTGCTACCACAAAGGCTGAGAAATTAGCCCCTGTAGTTAGAGGTTGGAGGAATTACCACCGCTTCTGCAAGATGGACGGGTCAAGAAACTCGTTATTCCACATCGAAACAAGAGCATTTAGGGTATTCAACAAGGAAACTAAACAGAACCGCTACACTAGCAAGAAATTACTAGACAAGGCGTTCCCAGCAGTTCCTTACTCCGAAAGCAAACACATCA
Source organism: Anabaena sp. UHCC 0187 (assembly GCF_009712035.1). GTDB lineage: Bacteria > Cyanobacteriota > Cyanobacteriia > Cyanobacteriales > Nostocaceae > Dolichospermum. The sequence goes on from NZ_VILB01000001.1 coordinate 193,427, forward strand.
ATGTTAAAGGTGAAAAATCGCCTTACGACGGAGATTTAACTTATTGGAGCGAACGCAACAGCAAGTTATATGACGATATCACCTCTAAAGCCCTTAAACGGCAAAACCATAAATGTGGTCATTGTGGACTGAAATTGCTCAGTGACGAGAAGGTACATTTACATCATGTTGATGGAATCCACCAAAACTGGAAAACAAAAAACCTTCTAGCAATTCATGAAAGCTGCCACGATTATATCCATAAGAGCAAATGCGAAAGCTAAGAACATCGGGAGCCGTGTACACGGAAACGGGTACGCACGGATCTAACTGAGAGGGGCGGGAAATAATATTCCCCCTCGACTCTACCAAGCTATTGGGAGAGGTATCAATCATCCTGGTTCTACCCGTGTATTAATTATGCAGTGGCTCAAAGGTGGGAGTGGTTATACTGAGGATGCAGCTATAGCGGCTTTACAACAATCTTATCCTGAAGTGGTAGATCATCAACGGTGTGGACGGGATGCCATTGTTTGGCGGAATTCTCGTCAAGATTTAGACTATATAGAAGCGGAGAGGGGTTGGGAAATTGCCAAAATTGCGATCGCTTCTGGTGTGTATAAAACTATTATCCTCGATGAACTCAATCCCACGGTGGATTTAGAATTGTTACCTGTTGATCCCATTGTTCAAGCTTTATTACGTAAACCCCGTGATACAGAAGTGATTATTACTGGGCGCTGTCAAAATCAACCGGCTTATTTTGATTTGGCTAGTATTCACTCTGAGGTTTACTGTCATAAACACTATGCAAATCAAGGTGTGGAATTGAAACGGGGGGTTGATTTTTAAACCGATAATATCCCCGACTTATTTAAGAAGTCGGGGATCTAGTTTTTAGTTTTTGTTTGGATTGAGAAAACCCAACCCAAAAATCACTATTAATGATGATCTTCTTGATTTAACCAAGTTACTAAATCAGCAATTTCGGAAATATTAAACAACGCTGCACCTAAATTTTCTAGCTGTTCAACAGATAAGACTTTTACTCTTTCAAGTATTTCAGAATCAAGTTGTCCAAAGCGTTGATTAAGTAACATTAGACAAAATTTAACTTCTCCCTTTAGTTCTCCCTTCTGCAAAATATCCTGATAAATTACTGATTCTTGCATAATATCCTCACTCAATAATTGACGAATAAAATCTTTTTCAAACCGTAAACCGGCTAAAATCTCTGTGTAAGCTGCAATATCCTGTTTAGTCTCCCTATCTGCAATTTTAGCAACATTATTGGCAATCTGGGATAATAACCCTTGGGGTGAATTTGTCCGGGTTAATGGTGCTAATGGTAATAATGCCAGATTATTGAGAAATAAAGCTGAATCTTGTTCCCACATTCTGATCACACGGTAACGGTGTCTGGTTGCTTCGTTAACATATTCTTCAGTAAAAACAATTGGATCATCTGTTTCTTGTAAGAAAATCACTACTTGGGTTACAGGAACTTCATATTTACGGATTAATCTCACTGAATAGTCTAACTCTCTAAAAGGAATGGGAGGTTTAGATTGTGGGTTGGTTTGAAATTCAATATGTAAAATCCGGTTTTCTGTTTGTAAGAAGGTGACAAAATCAGCGCGAATTGGTTCTATACTCAATTCGGTTTTTAAGACTTTGATTGTTTTTGGTTCTTGGGGAAGTAACCATTTAGCAAAATCAAAGGGATATTTTTCTGCTAGTAGTTTACAAACGTTGTCAAAACTCATAGGGTTATTAATATTGATGTGGCAATGAGAATGATAAATTGTAATATTTTTAATTTTCTAATATTGCGATCATGTTATATATAGTCACAAAATGTTATCAGAATATATCAATATTAGTATTTATGAATTTGGATGAATTTGATTGCATCTCAATCCGATGTTAGGTATAATATAATCCAACTTATTTGGTATTAAAATATGAGTAGCATTATGTCGGATACGCAATGGCAAAAGGAAATTACATCTTTGAAGAAGGATTTAAACAGTGAACTCCGCACAATAGAACGTGCTTTAGAGATTACGATACCTAACCATATTTGCATTAATAATCTAAAGTCAAAATTAGAACGCTTAGAAGAAATCGAGAAAATACTTAGTATAGATAAATATAGAATTGTTTTTATTGGTACTATTGGGAAAGGAAAGACTACAGCTATTTGTCATCTTTTTAACTTAATAAGTGAATTTAATGGTTCTAAGACTGTTGGAGGTAAAACTCAGAATGTAACCGAAACTAAAGAATTATTAGCAACAGGATCAGGACGAACTACTATATGTGAGGTAGTTCTTAAGGCATCTGAAAAAACCTACATCGAAATAGAGCCTTATACAGTTGATGAAATGGAAAATATTATCCTTGAATTCTGTGAATATATTGCTAATAAAGATAATCCTGAAGTAGAACTAAAAATATCTATTTCTAAAGAAATAGATAGAGCTATTAGAAATATAATAGATCTGAAAATAGTCTCTAAAACAGTTACTGATGGTGACAAAAAAAGAAACCAACTAATTGATCAAGCAAAGGCAAAATTTGAAGAATTAGGATTAGATGGATTTAGAAAATTTGCTTTGAATAATGCCAACCTTGAATCTAGAACTACAACTCGTATTCAATTCGATAATGAAAATAATGATGAAAAATTATGGATTAAAGATACCTTTGCTGCCATTAATGCTGTACAGCTAAGAGAATTTGCTATTCCGAGAAAGATATGCCTTTATGTAAGCTATGATGTTTTATCTGGTTCAAACTTGTCTCAGTTCCATTCGGTTGTTGATACAAAAGGACTTGATGAAAACCCAATTCGTAAAGACTTACAGAAATATATTGAGAGTCAGGATACTATCTGTCTCTTTATAACACCTTTCAATGATGCGCCTGAAGCTAATATTCGTAAATTAATAACATATCATCTGGCATCGAAATCTAAAGATTTTCACCATAGATTTGTAACTTTGGTATTACCCCACAAAAACGAACCTGAAAAAGCAAATGATGGTGATGGTACTTGGGACTTAGGAATTCAAATCAAGCAAGAAGAGATTCAAACTATATTCAATCATTCAAACTTAGAGTTTTTTCAAGAAAATATCTTGTTCTATGATGCTTTAAGATACTACCGTGATGATATAGTCAAGTTAAATAGTGACTTTTACACTAAGGAAGATGTCCAGGCAGATAAAAACGAATTTATCGAATTTATGGCGGGTGTTATAGAACGTAGACGAGATAAATTATTAGGTGAAATCAAAAATATTCAAGCAAGCTTTGTAAGAATAAAAAATGGTGATGCTTTGACAGAAACAGAAATTAAGGCAATTGAAAATGCTATTCAGAAAATAAAAGATATCAAAGACTTGAGTAAAAGAGTTCCTGCTTTTGTTTATGATAATTTTATTGATGAATATGTTGGATATTATCATACAACTTATAAAGCATGGAATACTAAACACGCTATCCATAGGAATTGTGGCTATTATAATCCAAGGAATATAGACATATATTATGATGCAAAGGTTGTTGCTGAGGGAATAGATGAGAATGCAATGCTGAAAAAATTTACTAAAGAAGTAAAACAGGAATTAGAAGATATTCTGAATGCTCTTACATCAGCAAATGAATCTTTAAAGACTTTTATCCCTGAATTAATCAACCGATTTTATATGTTATATTATAAAGATTTTATAGATGAAGTAGGGACAGAAATGGAAGCAGAACTCAACAGCAAACTATCACCTCAAAATGAAGATGCTCCTTTTTGGAATTCTCTAATTGCTGAGAAAGGTAAGCCAAGAGCGAGGGGAGAAAAATATGGAGATAATGTATGTTTGATATTTACGCGAGAGCTAGAAAAAGAAACAAACTTAAATGCAGTATTAAAGAGTAAAACAGAATATCATTGGGAAAAATTGATTATTAAAGTCCTAGAATTTTTTGGACAGAAATAGATAATTTCTTAATTGCAGAGTTAATAGACAGTTTAGGACGCAATATCATTATAATTGTGTCCCTAAAAAAATTATCCACTATTAGTTACTACCAAACAATATATGACTAATTTACGTAGAGAAATTGAAACCAAACTCAATATATATACAAAAAAATATCAAGAAGAATATATAAAATGTTTGATTAGAGGAATAGAAATTCCAATTAAGGTAAGACCAGAAGAGCTAGTTAGACAACTATTTCTTGATTTTATGATCAACGAAAGTGGATTATTTCCAGATTTGATTAATATCAAAGTTGAGGTAAATAATCATGATGTAGAAATATACAAAAAACCAAAAAATGATAATTTTCAGCCATATCAATCTCCTTTGATGATTATAGAAGTAAAACGAGAAGATGCAAATTTAGATAATCATTATAATCAAATTCAAAGATATCTTAAAAAAGCTAGTTGTAACATGGGTATTTTATATAATTATCATAAAATTATCGGGTTTATAAAAAAAGATGATAATTTTCAAATTAATGATCTCAATTATCTTAGAGACATCCTACAATTAATTTTTAAAAATAATAACAATATTGATAATGATTCATTAGCTTTTAGCCAAGCTCAAAAGGGAGATTTTCAAAGTTTTGTTTATTTTATAAACAAATATGGACAATATACAACTAATACAATTATTTTTAAACTTAAATCAAAAGAATACGCTATAGCAGGATATTGTTTTAACATTAAAAATAATAAAGTGCATTATGATGTTTGTGGTAAATATGATAAAAAACAGCAAAGTTTCGACTACGAAGATTTTGAAAAGCTAATTTCTATCACCTATTGATAATATATTAACGAGATTGTAGTTCCTCGGTAAATCTAAATAGATAAATATTACCAAATTCACTCATCTTCATACCAGAAGATATTAAAGACGAAGGTTGAACCATTAATTGAGTAGTCATTGTGTGTTCACAGTGTCTTTATTTGTATTATCTCATAAAAAATCCTGAAAATCCTTAAATCCTGGACATCCTGATATGGCTAACGCCACGCTTCGCTATCAGACAAAAAAATATACTTTATAACTCATCCTTTCCCAACCGCAGACAAGAACATTTTTGCAAAAAACTGGCTGCTTTTTGATCAGCATCTGGATTATTAAGATGTATTGGTGTTGGTCGAATAATCCCATTAAATAAATCATCTAAACCGTAGGGAGTAAAAAATTGCCATTCTCCCTGTTTAGTCATGCGAACCCCTACAGCAGTCGCCGTATGTAACCAATTTGTAATCCCATCTTCTGTACTATTAAAAATCATATTTCCAGCCCGCCAATTTCCAAAACTAGCTTGATTTTTGACATCAAACTCCTGTTCAGGAAATTGTGTTTTTAAAGTAGACTTAGCAAATAATTCTTGTTCACGATTTCCGAAATGATCAAAGAAAGCAATATCAAAATCTTTAATAAATAAATCACATTCTTGCCCAAACAGAGAACGCCAAACAGTGTTTCTGACTGCACCCCCAGCCAACCACCAGTTAGGTAAATCGAGTTGGGCTATTGCAGGTAAGACGGTGGCAATAATAGAATTAGAGAGAATAATTTGTAGTTGTGTATTATTATTCATAATGTATAATTTAGAGGAGCATGAATAATATGACCATAGATAATAATACTTTGGATTTAGTGACTGGAGGATTAGCAATGATTATTTTGGTAGGTGGGATGTTAATGATGTTTACCACCATTTTCAGCACTAAAAAATAATCAATTACCTCACCCAGTTTGGCTGGGTGATCAATAATATCAGTTAAGAAACATCAGCACCAAAAGCTATCCTAATTACCCAAAATATCATTAAAGTGGCGATCGCTAACCAATCCCCTGTTATTAACTTTAACTCTTGCCATTTAACTCGATGTTCATTAGGACTAGTAAAACCCCTTACCATCATTGCATTTGCCATTTGTTCAGCCCGCAACAGGAGATTTTCTAATAATCTCTCAGTCACAATTAACCAAACTTTTGCCCCTCCTTTTAATCCTAGCTTTTTCCAATTAATTGCCCTAGTCATCACCGAACGCACTAGGTTTTGGATTTCTTCTAAAACAAGGGGAATAAACCGCAAGGATAAAGTTAGAGTCAGGGTAATTTCTGTAACGGGAATATTGAACCTTCGTAGAGGCTGCATTAAACTTTCCAGACCAGAAGTAATTTCTTCCGGTGCGGTGGTGAGTAAATATAAATTAGTGCTGTAGATTAATGTAAAAACTATTGTACTCAAGCTAATTGCCAAATCCAAAGAACGGCGATTTACTTTGACAAATCCTTTCTGAAATAGCACATAGCTATATTTTTTATGACTATCTGCTAATGCGGTCGTAACTTGGATCTTTTTATCAGTTATTGGTTGGGTGAGGATTTGTTCATTTGCAGGTAAGCGGGGATGATAACTTACACCTAATCCATCAGGACTAATTGCGCCAATGACTAATACCATAAATGATAGTATCAATAACCAGCCCATTTGTTGTCGCCATACTCGCAGAGGAATTCTGGCAAATACAGTAAAAGTAATTAGCAGTAATACCAGTAATACCCGCCAATAGTTGTTAGCAACAACATAGCTACTTAGAAAGCTCAGTAACCAAAATAACTTAACTCGCGGATCGAGTTTGTGTAACCAAGTTTGCGGTTCTTCTAAGTAAAGTCCGAGGGGGAGCGATCGCAATAAATCCATATTTTGTTAGTTGTCAAACAATTTTGGATTTTAGATTTTAGATTTTAGATTGGGAAAGAGATTTTCAATTTAATCACTCCATACAATCCAGGCAATATTATTCATGTGTAAATTTTGAATCATTCCATCCAAAATCCAAAATTTAAAATCTAAAATTCCATCAGTTTCCTATTTTACACGAGTAGCTCGGTTTGGTCCGCCAATTTCCATGTCTCGAACTTTCTTACTGCGCCAAAATAGCCGAATGGGTGTACCTTGAAAACCTAACTGTTTGCGGAATTGGCGTTCAATGTAACGGCGATAGTTGTCATTAAAGCGGGTATTGTCATTAACGAACAGCGCGATAGAAGGAGGCTGACTACTCACCTGAGTACCATAGTAAATCTTACCCTGACGACCGCCCCGTGATGTCGGTGGTGAATGCCAACTGATAGCATCTTCGAGGACTTCATTAATGACTGATGTACTCACACGGCGTTTGTGTGCCTCAGCCGCTGTATTTACCAATTCTAAAATCTTTTCTACCCGTTGTCCCGTAACAGCACTCACATAAATGGTATCTGCCCATTCTGTAAAGTGTAAGCGTGATTCTAATTCTTTTGCATGATCATAGATGGTATACGAGTCTTTCTCGACAGCATCCCACTTATTAACGACAATAACACAAGCGCGACCTTCTTCTAAAACGCGACCTGCTAATTTTTGATCCTGTTCAGTTACGCCATCTACGGCATCAATCACTAATAAAACCACATCAGAGCGGCGAATAGCTTTGAAAGCGCGGTTAATACTGAAAAATTCCGTACCGTATTCGATATGTTTCTTTTTGCGAATACCAGCAGTATCAATTAACCTATAGGTTTGATCACCTCGTTCAACTACTGTATCAATTGTATCTCTAGTTGTTCCAGAGATAGGACTGACAATAGCTCTATATTCACCAACAAAAGCATTGAGTAGGCTGGATTTGCCCACATTTGGTCTGCCAATAATGGCAACTTTAATTTCCTTATTTTCCTCTTCTTCTACTATCAGAGGAATGTGATTCATTAACTCATCCAGGATTTCCCCTGTCCCACTACCATGAATCGCGGAAATGGGGAAAGGTTCACCTAGTCCCAATTCCCAAAACTCAGCGGCTTGAATCACCCCTTGATCTGGAGATTCACATTTATTCACAGCCAGTAATACGGGTACTGGTTGTTGACGTAACCATTCAGAAATTTCTTCATCTGCGGGCATCAAACCAGCTTGTCCATCCACAACAAAAATAGCAGCACAAGCTTCTGAAAGTGCTGTTAACGCCTGTTGGCGAATCATGGGGAGAAATTCGGTGTCATCGTTAAAAACTAAGCCACCTGTGTCCACTACGACAAATTCCCGATCATTCCAAAAAGCTGGACGATAGGTGCGATCGCGTGTTACCCCTGGTTCATCGTGGACTATCGCCGTTTGATCTCCGGCAAGACGATTCACAAAGGTAGATTTGCCCACATTGGGGCGACCGATAATTGCAACAATTGGCAATGCCATAAACTAGAGTTCTTTAGTGCTGAGTGTGTAGGTGTGCTGAGTTTTGTCTCTACGTTCTTCACCCAGCACTGTTTTAGAGAACTACTAATTATATCATACTTTTTGTCAATTGTCAGTTGTCATTCGTCAGTGGTAATAATTCTTTCCCCTGCTCCCCATCCCCTTTCACTCAACTATTGTAGCGATAGTTTCCTCAATGCCAGGAGATACACTAGGCAATTCTAGACAATATCCCGCACCGTACACCGTCTTAATGTAGCGTGGATGGCGAGGGTCAGGTTCAAGTTTAGTCCTTAAGTGACGAATATGCACCCGAATAGTTTCAATGTCATCATCAGGATCATAACCCCAAACTTCTCTGAGGATTTCGCTGGGGGAAACGGTTTGTCCATGACGTTGTAGGAGACAGTGAAGTAACTCAAACTCTAAATGAGTCAGTTTCACAGTTGCTTTGAACCAGATAGCCTCAAATCTTTCGGGAACGAGGGTAATAGGTCCATAGTTGAGAATTTCGCTATGTTTTGCAGCTTGGGGAATCCGGTCAGTGCGTCGCAACAAAGCCCGAACTCGTGCCAATAATTCTTCTAACTCAAAGGGTTTGGTCAGGTAATCATCTGCACCAGCATTGAATCCTTCTACCTTGTTTTGAGTTTGGCTTAAAGCAGTTAACATTAATACAGGAATCTCGGAAGTGCGTTCATCCCGACGTAAGCGTTGACAAACTGTAAACCCATCTACTCTAGGTAACATCAGATCGAGCATAATTAAGTCGGGTTGTAGCTGGAGAGCCAGCGCCTGACCTTTAATGCCATCTTCAGCTTGACTAACATCGTAGCCCGCCATTTCCAAGTTGACGGCAACAAGTTCTGAAATCGCTGGGTCATCGTCTATGACAAGAATCCTCGGCATTCTTAAAAATTATAACTACTTTATTTAAGGATAATTGACGCTCCCCCGACTGCCAAAATTTCGCTACGCTGATTCTGGAGAAAAGCTGAGGGATGATTAGATTATCAAGCAAACCGTAAACCTTCGTTTTCCTCGATATATAAAAAGATTACCACCTCAATTGTAAAAAATATGTTAAATCTAATATAAATATTAAAATCAAATAATTGTAAAATTCACTATTCTAGTCTTATGTATAAATACGAATATTTACCGCCCTATTTCTTGCAAAATGGCGTGACTATGACAACTTATACAGCTTTGTGGGCTAATCGTAATTGGGAGAGCAAAATTACTCACCCAGAACCAAAATATCACGAAGTCATCTTCACTGGTGGTCAAGGTGTGCCAATTTTTGGTCAGGTTGCTATTCCCCCCAATGCCCATAGTACGATTGTTGGGACTTATGGCATTACTGGAGAATTAGACCAGCAATGGTTTTTGCGAATTTTGGGACGGAAGGCTTATGCCCAAGGCTATGCTGTGGTGTTATTTGATTGGCGGGCGCATGGTAAAACCGCAGAACTATCGCCAACATTGACTTCTGATGGTTTGTATGAAGGAGAAGATTTTGTCAAAATTGCGGAAACTGCGGCAAAAATGGGTTGTCCGTCACCATTTTGGTTTACGGGCTATTCTTTAGGGGGACAATTGGCCTTGTGGGGAGTGAAAGCCGCAGCGGATTTAGCACCCAAAGATATTGATATTGCTGGTGGGGCGGTGATTTGCCCAAGTTTGGATTCCTTGCGGTCACTGACTTATTTAGTTACGCACCCATTTGGTAAATATATTGAATCTCGCATTGCCAAGGAATTGAAAAAACTAGCTTGGAAAATCCATGCTGCTTATCCTGAATCTATTCAACCGGAAGCTATTGAAAGGGCTAATAGTATTTGGGGATTTGATGAAGAACTGGTGATTGAACGTTTGGGTTTTGCCACCGTCGCTGATTATTATCAAGCCAGCAGTGGGTTAGAATTATTACCTAAATTATCCAAACCCACCTTAATATTATATGCTGCCGATGACCCCTTATTTGATCCGGCGATTATTCCTGATTTAGAAGCCGCTGCTACGAAAAACCCTGACATAGATTTATTACTGACTCGCTACGGTGGCCATGTTGGTTACGTGAGTAGCAAAAAATGTCAAAATCAATATGAAGATCCTGATCAATGGTGGGCTTGGAATCGTGTTTTAGAGTGGATAGAAACAAGACGTAGCCAAAATATTGAACAGGTTTCTCTACAAAAAAGTAAAGTTTAATTATTGGCAACTGTGTTTAATTATAATTGGCTACCTGCACCCAAAAACTTAATTTTATCATCTGATGATGTGCATATCTGGCGGATTAATCTAAATCAGTCAGAATCACAATTACAATCTTTTCGGGAAACTTTATCTAGTGATGAAATTGCTCGCGCTGAAAGGTTTTATTTTCCTGAACATCGGCAAAGATTTATTGCCGGACGTGGCACTCTCCGCGCAATTTTAGGGCAATATTTGGGTATTAATCCTAAACAAGTAGAATTTGAATATCAGCCCCGTGGTAAGCCTTTTTTAGCGGCTAAATTTGCTGACAAAGGATTATTATTTAATTTATCTCACTCCCAAAATTTGGCTTTGTGTGGGGTAAGTTATCAAAATAAAATTGGTGTGGATTTAGAATATATTCGCACAATGTCGGATTTGGAAAGTCTGGCAAAACGGTTTTTTTCATTCAGAGAATATGAACATCTGCGACTATTTTCTTCCGACGAACAACAACAAATATTTTTTCGTTATTGGACTTGCAAAGAAGCTTATGTAAAAGCTACAGGAGATGGTTTGGTGCAGTTAGAAGAAATTGAAATATCTTTAAGACCAAATCAACCCAGTCAATTACTTATATCAGGAGATTGGAGTTTAAGGGAATTAACCCCAGCGGAAAACTTTGCGGCTGCGGTTGTAGTGGCAGGTAGGAATATTAATTTGGATTGTTGGGAATATTGATAAAAATATATATTTCCTGAGCTTTGTAAGTTGTTAAATTCATGATTACGAAGTAAAATAAAATTAATTGTAAATTGCAAGGAGTGGAAAAGATGTTGTTAGAATTAAAGCGCATCCACGTACCACCAGGACAAACAGTTATATTGCAAGATGTCACCTGGGAAGAATTAGAAACAATTCTTGAAGAATTAGGAGAACATCGTGCAGCGCGAATTGCTTATGACAGGGGAATATTAGAAATTATAAATCCTTTACCAGAACATCAATTTGATAAAGAAATTATTAGTGATTTAGTTAAGGCTTTATTAGAAGAATTAGATATTGAGTTTAGATGTCTTGGTTCTACCACATTTAAAAATCAATTTATGGAGAAAGGGATAGAACCTGATCAATGTTTTTATATTAAAAATGAAGCTTTTATTCGGGGAAAAAAGCGATTAGATTTAACAATAGATCCTCCTCCAGATTTAGCCTTAGAAATTGATATTACTTCCCGCACTCATGCAAATATTTATCAAGCCTTGAAAGTTCGAGAACTGTGGCGGTTTGAGAATGGTAATTTAAGAATAAATATTTTACAAGATGGGAATTATCTAGAGTCGCAGTCAAGTTTGAATTTTCCTACATTACCTTTAATTGAAGTAATTCCCCAATATCTTGAGCAAAGTAAAACCGCAGGAAGAAATGCGACACTTAAAGCTTTTAGAAATTGGGTAAAACAGCAATAGTTATCCTCTGAGTCTAAATAAATGATCACAACAAATGATCTTATCCTTTATAATTTAAGAATATTATCTTGTTAAAAAGTAGCTATGAATCAGCAATTGGTTGATTCCCTTGTGCAAGTAATTGAGGCACTTTCCCCAGAAGAAAGAAAACTTTTAGAAAGTCGTCTCAAACTCAATGCTATACAGCAAACATCGGGAATTTGTGGTGGTCATGCTCGAATTCGGAATACACGGATTCCCGTGTGGATTTTGGTTTCATTTCGACAGCAGGGAGCGAATGATGCAGAACTGCTGCAAAATTATCCCAGTCTCACACCGGAAGATTTGACAGCAGCTTGGGACTATTATAAACAGTATCGTTCAGAAATTGATCTTGCGATCGCTACCCAAAATGAGGATGACTGATTGTGAGACTGTATTCTGATGAAAACTTTCCTCTAAACATTGTTCGACAATTGCGGCAGATGAAATATGATGTGCTTACTTCTTACGAAGCAGGACAAGCAAATCAAGGAATTCCAGATGATGAAGTTTTGGCGTTTGCGACTCAGGAGAAACGAGTTTTAGTTACACTAAATCGAGATGATTTTATTGAACTTCATCGAACAGGAATTTCTCACACTGGCATTATCATCTCTAAAGATGATCGGGATTATTTAGGACAATCTCAAATACTGCACAATTGCCTGAGTGAAAATCCAGATTTTGCTAATCGGCTAATTAGAATTAAAAAAAATAATCAACCTAAATCTGGGATTCAGGTTTTTATTTACCAGGAATATAAGAGATAACCGATAGTCCAGATTTAGTAATTGCTTTATTTAAATGCCATCTTTACCAATGACCAGAAAAAATTCAAAAAAGCAATTGCAGGATAAGTCCACCATACAATTTGCCACTGTACAGGTACTTGGGGTGGTTTTTTAAACCGTAAAATCAGATGACTAATTCCTACTGACATTAATGCAAACAAACACAATATAGTCACTATGTATAATATACTGTCTTTAAGAACACTCATTTGGTTAATAACTTGAGCTAAAATGAAAGCTGAAGGTAGCCAACCAATAAAATATTTTGGTTCAAAGGTGCAATCTTGAAACATGATGGAATTTCTCTAAATACTACAAAATTAAATTGTTGCTAGGATTTTAAAATCCTGCATTGATTTTTATGTTGATTAAAAAATGGGAAGAAATCATGCAAAAAGTTTATGTTTTTAGCTTTGAAATCACAATCACTTTGCAAGATTTCCCCGCATTAAAATCAATGTTTTTAAAGTAACTATGTTCTGGTATCAAGAACGTAATAGTGATAGACTATCTCTCGGTTTTAGTCTAATTCTTCAATTAATGGTTTAAGTTCACGCCGTTGGCCTTTCAGTTGACCTGACTCTTTCAATCGCTTAATTTCTTGCGCTTCTTCGTATTTGGGATCAGCAGATTCCCAACAAAAAAATAGAAGATTGACACCGGAATTTACAGCACTTCTAAGATTTCTATTACTACTACCATTCAAGTGAACAGAGAGTCTACCGTATATACAATCGTCAGATTTACCTATATAAACTGTACGAAAGTCAGCACTATGAATATAATAGATGCCTCTCATATTTCTGGTGACTCTATCAATACCATTTTTGTTAAAGTCTCCACCGTATTGTTTATCCCACATTTTAAGTTTCTCCTAAATTTATAATTTGCGGATTTTTGATGTTTTATTTGCAACCTAAAATTTGCTGGCTGTTTACCAGTTTGTGTATAATTTCATAGTGAATATTCATTTAGAGAAGTCCTTTCCCTTTTAAGTATGCTATAGCTGTACTCATAACTTCGCGCATTCCGGCTTTCTGGCGTTTACTGAAAGAATAGTGATTATATGTGAAATCACCTGTTTGAGGATTATAGTCAAAATTCGCATGAGGATATCTTGTTGACTGTCCAATTTTACGTACGGTGTATGTAATTGTACCATCTGGCTTTGGATCTGTTTCTTGCTGCCACTCATGTACTCCATCACTTGCTGGATACCATGTTCCACTCATAATTTACCTCACAATCAGGTTAGTTAAAAATCTTGTTTCTTGGCTTAACATTGTTTATTCATAACTATCCTCTCATTCATATCAGTAAATACGCTATAATAAAATGTCAGATGTTTTGTAAAAAAATATAAAACTAATATCATAAAATATAACATTATGCTATATTTTATAATGTTAAATCCTAGATAGTAGGTATTTATGGATGTTGGAGAAATTTTAAATTTTGCTGATCATGTTGTGTTTACTCAAACAGGAAAACATCTAAATAATCTGCAAAAAGAGGTTTTAGAAAGAGTTTGGCAAGATCAAGATTATTCCACAATTGCAGAAACTGTTCACAAAGATGAACAATATATTAGAAATATTGCTTCTGAATTATGGCAAGTTTTATCAAAGGGTTTACATGAAAAAGTGAATAAATCTAATTTAAAAACAGCGATAGAAAGACAAATTATTATTTCATCTAATAAAAATATTACTAATTTTAATTTTGTTGGAGTTGGTAATCTTCATGTCTGTCCTGAACATAACCCCAGCATTCCACCAATACATGAAACAAATACAAATGAATTTAAAAAAGATTTAATCACTGCACCCATAATAACTGAATTTTACGGACGTAATTTTGAATTACAAACTCTAGAAAATTATATTATTAAATCCAAAGCTCGGTTAATTAACCTATATGGAATAACTGGAATAGGTAAAAGCACCCTTGCTAAACGCTTTATTGATATTTATGACTCTGAATTTGAAGTCATTATTTGGCGAAATCTGCAATTAAAACCCCATGTTGATGAGGTTATAAATAGTATTTTATTATTTCTCAACCCTCAAGGTTACTTTAGTGAAAAGCTTGAAAAAAATTTTGATAAATTGCTAAAAGTCTTAGATGAAAAACGTTGTTTAATTGTCATTGATGGTCTACAGTATCTTTTTGATAGTGGAAAGCTTGCAGGAGAATATCAGCCTGAATATCAATCTTATCAAACTCTATTTAATACGATTATAGACATCCCCCATAAGAGTTGCCTTTTGTTGATAAGTCAGCAAAAAACGAAAGAGGTTACACAATTAGAAAAAGATAATAATTTAGTGTACTCCTTACAATTAAAAGGTTCAGATGAAGCAGGGATTGAAATCTTTAAATCAAAAGGATTACAAGATGAAGATAAATGGTTGAATTTAATTAACTTGTATCAATCAAATCCTAGATGGTTAAAATGGGTTGCTAATCTAACTCAAGAGTTAGCAAATGGGAGAGTAACAGAAATATTTACTGATGATTCTATTCTATTAATAGAAGAAGTAAAAGATTGTTTAGACCAGATATTTTTAAGACTATTAGATAGTGAAAAAGAAATTCTTCTAGCCTTAGCAAAATTGGATACTTCTGTAAGTATTATACAGTTAAAAGAGTTAGTTAGTTTATCCCAAATCGAGTTAGTCAATGGTATGCGATCACTTCTAAGACGGTGTTTAATTGAAACCATAGAAAAACCACAGGTTGTTTATTCACTTAACCCTTTATTGCGTGTTTATTGCCTGAATTTATCTGGATATTAAGTTGTAAAGTGGTTTACCAACAGCATAACCCACAATTAATCATTAATATTTAACCCTCAGAAATATGATCTTGATGGCTATGAAGTCCGCGCAGGCGGACTTTGTTTGTATAGCCCCAGAATTCTATTCTGAGGGATAGATTAAGCCGTGAAATACTTCGCTACAGGGTGATAAGTAATAATTGCCGTTGTAGACTGTTCAGGATACAATTGCTCACTTTCATCCATGTGCATCTTCATCCTATCAACTCCCAACAACTCCAACTGCTTAAACTGATCTTGGATATTCGGACAAGCCGGATAGCCGAAACTATACCGAGAACCTTGATAACGCTGCGCCAACATATCCCGAATATTATCCGGTTCAGAATCACCAAAACCTAACTCCCGACGGATTCTAGCGTGAGTCCATTCCGCCAAAGCCTCCGCCACCTGGACAGCCATACCATGAAAATACAGATAATCAGTGTATTTATTATCGGCAAATAGCTTTTGTCCAAACTCCGTCGCAACTTCCCCCACAGTCACCGCTTGCATAGGGAAAACATCAATAATTCCCGACTCCTTCGGTGCAAAAAAATCTGCAATACATAACCGATTAAAAGACCTCTGACGGGGAAACTCAAAACTAACTCTTACCTCCGCGTCCTCTGCGTCTCTGCGGTTAGTTTCATAAATCAATAAACTATTCCCCACAGACTGACAAGGAAAATAGCCATAAATCACTTGAGGATGTAATAAATTCTCCTCAATAATGCGCTGTTTCCACTCTTCCAAAACTGGATAAACCTTCTCAGCTAAAAACGCCTGATATTCCTCCTTAGATTGTTCCTTCGGCTTGCGGAATTGCCATTGTCCAGCGACCAAAGCTTGCAAATCCAAATACCAGAATAACTCCTCCAAAGAAATATCATCAGGTTGTAAAAACTGCGTACCCCAAAAAGGTGGTTGAGGACGTTCAATATCTACAGCCACAGCCTCAGAACGACGGGTATCAACCTCTTTGATAATATCAGAATTATCTATTGTGGGGTGGGCATCCTGCCCGCCATTTTCCTCAACAGATTGATATCCATTTTCCGCAACTTCATCTAAGAAACCTTGAAAATTATCCCAATTTCCTCCTGTTTTTGCAGGCATTAACTTATCCATAAAATGCAAATCAGAAAAAGCATCTTTGCCATAAATAACCTTACCTTTGTAAGTTCCTTGGCAATCTTGATTCACAAACTTAGGAGTTAAAGCTGCACCACCTAAAATCACAGGTACAGTAATTCCCTTTTCATTAAAAGTCTGTAAATTTTCCTTCATAAAAGCGGTGGATTTTACTAACAATCCACTCATGGCAATACAATCAGGTTTGTACTGTTCGTAAGCTTGAATGATGTTTTCTACCGATTGCTTAATTCCCAGGTTAATCACCTTGTAACCATTGTTAGATAAAATGATATCTACAAGGTTTTTACCAATATCGTGAACATCGCCTTTTACCGTGGCAATTACAAAAGTTCCCTTGGCATTATTGCCAGATTCCGACTTTTCCATAAACGGTTCTAAATAAGCAACCGCAGCTTTCATCGTTTCGGCTGATTGTAATACAAAAGGTAATTGCATTTGTCCAGAACCGAACAATTCACCGACAACTTTCATTCCGTCTAACAAGAAAGTATTGATGATTTGTAAAGGAGGATATTGTTCTAAGGCTTTTGTCAATTGGGTTTCTAATCCAATGCGTTCACCGTCAATAATATGGCGTTTCAAACGTTCTTCAATGGGTAAACTGGCATCAATTCCCGTATTCCGTTTGGTTTTAACCCCGGCAAAAATTGTGGTTAGTTCTCCCAAAGGATCATAAACGCAGACATTACCATCAAATTTACGTTGATCATAAATTAATTGTCGGCAAACTTCTTGATGTTGAGGTTCAATCTTAGCCAGTGGTAAAATTTTACTCGCGCTGACAATTGCTGCATCCATGCCCGCGTTCATGGCTTCATGCAAAAACATCGAGTTTAAGACCATGCGCGAGGCGGGATTTAAGCCAAAGGATATATTGGAAACACCCAACATAACATGACATCCTGGCAATTCTTGGCGAATCCGGCGAATTGATTCAATGGTAGCTTTACCATTTTCCCGATCTTCTTCAATCCCAGTAGAAATTGGGAGAGCTAAAGTATCAAAGAATATTTCTGTGGGGGCAATACCATATTCTACCGCTTGACGGTACGCCCGTTGGGCAATTTGAAATTTTTTCTCGGCTGTCCGTGCCATGCCATCTTCGTCAATTGTCCCAATAATGACACCAGCACCGTATTTTTTTGCCAATTCTAGCACTTTCAAAAATCGCGGTTCGCCATCTTCGTAGTTGGTAGAATTCAGTAAACACTTACCACCAGCTACCTTTAACCCTGCTTCCATTTTTTCCCATTCGGTGGAATCGAGCATTAAAGGCAATGTAATATTATTGACAACGCGAGAAACTAACTCGTGCATATCACGCACGCCGTCACGTCCGACATAATCAACGTTAACATCAAGGATATGTGCGCCTTCTTTGACCTGACTCCGCGCCATGGAGACTAAACCATCCCAGTCTTCGGCGTTGAGTAAATCACGGCATTTTTTAGAACCACTGGCGTTGAGACGTTCACCAATAATCAAGAAAGAATTTTCTTGATCGTAGGGTTGAGTCGTATAAATTGATGCGGCTGATGGTTCTAAACTTGGCTGTCTAACTTTCGGTTTTAATTCTTTGGCAATTTCCGCCAATTGTTGAATGTGTGCTGGTCGTGTCCCACAGCAACCCCCAATTACTTGGACACCTAAATCTTCGATAAAGTGCATTAACGCCATCCGTAATTCTATGGGCGTAAGTTTGTAATGTGCTTGACCGCCAACGTTTTCGGGTAAACCCGCATTGGGAATACAGGAAACTACGAATGGAGAATGTTCTGATAAATACTTGATGTGTGGTTTCATCAAGTCGGGACCGGTAGCGCAATTTAAGCCGAGAATATCAATGGGGTAAGATTCGAGGATAGTAACTACGGCGTTGATTTCTGTACCTACTAGCATTGTCCCCATGCTTTCCATAGTGACAGAGACCATTAAGGCTCTTCTTTCGCCTTTTTTGGCAAAAACTTCCTCGATCCCATTTAATGCGGCTTTAATTTGCAGCACGTCTTGGCAAGTTTCCACCAGGAATAAATCCACTCCACCATCAAATAAGGCTTCTGCTTGTTCAGCAAAAGAGGCTTTCATGGTGTCAAAGTCAATATGTCCCAAGGTGGGGAGTTTGGTGGTTGGCCCAATAGAACCAGCCACAAATCGGGGTTTTTCGGGGGTGGAAAATTCCGCAGCCACACTTTTAGCAAGTTCGGCGGCTTTTTTGGTGAGATAATAAGCCTGGTCTGCTAGGTCATATTCTGCGAGAACTATGGACATAGAACCAAAGGTATCAGTTTCAATGACATCAGCACCAGCAGCGAGAAAATCACGGTGAACTTTGGCGACGGCTTCGGGTTTGGTGTGAACTAAATACTCGTTACAGCCTTCATACTGTGCGCCGCCGAAATCTTCAGCGGTCAGGTTTTGGGTTTGTAAGTTTGTTCCCATTGCGCCGTCAAAGACGATAACGGGACGTTCGGGACTATGTAGGTGTTTTAGAAAAGGATGGGTCATAATTGTGTGAAAAAATAGAATTAGTTTTGCGATACTAGACTTAATTTATTATTCTCTAAGATTTTGATAGTTTAGATAGGTTGTTAAGAAAACAATATGCTAGAAAGTACAGAGGATGGTTTTGTACGCTTACAAATAGAATTAATCCAGCCTCAGTTTTTAAGTATCCTCAGTGACGTAATCAGTAAGAAACAGCGTCTCGTTTTGGCAAAGGGGGAGAAAGATTTAGCTGCTATTATCCCCTCGGACGAGTTTGAACGCTTGGAGTGGTTGAGGTATGATATCAAATATGGGCAATTTCAGCTAGATGCAGAATACGATGAAGATGATGAATCTGGTATCTCATGTATTAGCATTAATGAATTAGAATTTAATTTTGAGCAAATAATTAGTCAGGTAATGGGTAATGATGCAATCTTTGGTTTAACTTCTCCGACAGCTTCCTTTGAGGATAACAATGAGTTTTTTACGCCAGTGGTAATTTTGATGAATATTAATAATTTTTGGATACCAGATTATTGGATTGATAATTAAAGACAATTATATCGAGGAAATGTAAAAAAGTTATTTAATATACTTTTTAGTATAGTAGTAGTCTTTTTTTTGACTATTAAAATCATAATATTTAATGTCAGCTATATTACCAATATTAAAAAATATGAGATTTAAAGATTGGGCAACTAGAATAATCCTGATTTTTTTGATGTTAGCTACGCTCATTGTGGCAGTATTTATTGGAGGTGCGAGACAAGCGCAAAATCAAACAATTGCATCAAATTCAGAAGCTACGACTTGGAATCAATACCTACCAGGACAATTACAGCCAGCAATAACTAAACCAGAAAAAAAGCAAAATTTCATCCCGTCTCCAGCCAAGATTAATAAAATTAATCCTGTATATATCACTACTGTTGCTTTTAGTAAGTATAGACCTAATTTTGCCCAGGCTAAGGTTGATCCTAGCAATTATGGCGATCGCTATTTAGCAGATATTAATGGTGTACCCTTTAATCATCAGCCGATTATTGTCATTCATGAAACAACTAATTCCACTTCTAGTGCCATTAATTTTTTTCAAACACCTCATGATGATGAAAGTGTTCAAGCTAGTTATCATGCCATCATTACTTTAGAGGGACAGGTTATTTATCTAGTTCCTCCAGAAAAACGCGCTTTTGGGGCTGGTAATTCGGTGTTTAAGGGTGTTAATGGTGTGGAAACTGTGCAAACTAATCCCAATTTACCTCCATCTGTGAATAATTTTGCTTATCATGTGTCTCTAGAAACGCCTCCTGATGCTTGGGGTAAAAGTGATATAGCGCAACATACTGGATATACAGAAGCTCAATATAATTCTTTAGCTTGGTTAATTGCACAAAGTCAAGTTCCAGATGATAGAATTACCACTCATAAAGCTGTAGATGTGGCAGGTGGAAAAGTTGATCCCTTGAGTTTTGATGGTGATAAATTTTTAAAGAAATTACATTCTTTCCGGCAGTTAAGAACTTTTAATTAGGGCTTATTCACAGCGATAGCTATGTCGCAGACATCACAAGTTCCCTCCACTGTCACCTCATATCGTTCTACTTTCAAGCCCTCCCGCAGTTGACTGACATCAATACCAGGAAAAGTATTCCAGTTAATATCTTCAATCGCACCACAGCAGTTACACCGGAAATGATGATGGGGGGCAACATTGGCATCATAACGGCATACCCCTTCCTCTAATAGCACTTCTCGCACCAAACCCACCTCCCGCAGTGCCTGAAGTGCCGCATACACTGTGGCTTGGGAGGAAGTAGGTACTTCCTGATTCAAGTCCCTTAAAATTTGATCAACCGTAGGGTGATCTTCCCTTGCTAATAGGTTTGCATAAACTCCAAATCTCTGGGGTGTGACTCGCAACCCTTTATTTTTCAGGGTCTTGATAATATCATTAGCTTTTTGCTGCATAGGATTTACTTAACTATATAAAGATATAAACTCCCATTATAACTTTTCTGTTCTAAGAACTAAAGCTTTTTAAAAAATACATTGTAAAATAAGTATTTATGACTATTGACTAATTCCTAAATCAGAATTATTCTGATTTACAAGATAAGCTATTGATGCCCAGCAATCAAGCAGCAACACGAGTTAAAATCTTCCATCTAAAAAAGAGGTATTTATGACTGCTATTACTCACGTTCCAAATGTAGTATTCAAGACTCGTGTTCGGGATGAATCTATCGGTGGACCCAATCCTTACACTTGGAAAGATGTAACCACTCAAGAGATTTTTGCCGGTAAGAAAGTAGTATTATTTGCTCTCCCTGGTGCATTCACTCCTACCTGTTCTTCCACCCATTTGCCTCGCTACGAAGAACTATTTGCAGAATTCAAAGCCCAAGGTGTTGATCAAATCATTTGTTTGTCAGTTAATGACGCATTTGTTATGTTCCAATGGGGCAAACAACAAGGTGCTAAAAATGTCTTCTTGTTACCAGATGGTAGTGGAGAATTTACCCGCAAAATGGGAATGTTAGTTGATAAATCTAACATCGGTTTTGGAATGCGTTCCTGGCGTTATTCAATGGTTGTCAATAACTGCGAAATTGAAAAAATGTTCATTGAACCTGGTTTTGAAGACAACTGTGGTAGTGACCCCTTTGAAGTATCTGATGCTGATACCATTCTTGCTTACCTAAAAGGTGTAGCCCGTCCTACTGAAGTTGCTCCTCGGTTATCATTTGTTGGTTAATTACTAAAGCTAGAAAATTCAAACCTTTGATAGAGGTTGATAGTTTTTAATTCATCTAAGGCAAAGGAAGTTACCCCAATAAAACTTCCTTTGCTTTTTTGTTTTCATAGACAAAAGATTTGGAATTCTGTCCATTAAATCAGTTATAAAAACTTGAATTAATGCCATAAAAACCGAAAATATAAGAGAAGAAATGTTAAATTCATAGTCTAATTTTATCCCAGATTAGATTGGGAAAGGAGCGTAAATTATGCGGATAACAGTTTCTGACATATATCCTCTAAGTAGCGAACAGATTCTCAAAGACCTCACCATTAGGGAATTAACAACTGTTATAGGTGGTTACAGAAGACAACGCACATTGCCGGGTAATATAGAGACTCAACTTCAAGAATGGAGGGTAGAACTAAATACAATGAGAAACAGGCTCAGATAAGAATTCGGTACTTAAGAAACATACTAATAATTGAATATTTTCGTAAAAATCGTGTGTTTTCATAGTTATAAATGGAAAACGCACGATTTTTCTCTTGTTTAAATTAGAAATATCATTTTTAGGAAAAGAGAGGAAAAGATAGTCTTTTCTTTGCAGCTATATCTATATATTTTCTGGATAACCCAGACTCAAATCATTTAATTATGTCTTTTTGACCTTGGTTTTAGCCTTGATTTTTTCTAATTATCTGAATAAAAATTAGATGAGCGGTTAAGAGAAGGCAAGCTTAACTGATTCTCAAAAAATATCAATTGCCTAATGATTAATCTAGGAGGAAAAAAATCATGGCTAGTATTAAACTTTCTCAATT
>NZ_VILB01000001.1:216338-280107 GCF_009712035.1 Anabaena sp. UHCC 0187
CTCTCTAGCTAAATCATTTAGCCATAGTCATAGCAATAATTACTCTGGTCATTAAAATTTCTGGGATAAATCAACAAAATTAAATTGCTGATTTATTCCCTAAAAATCTGGTTCAGTCAAGAATTTATCATTCTTATTCTCCTATTATTTAAGAGCAATCAGAATTTTAGATAACTCACTGAACTGGATTAAATAATCAGTTGTCACCTATTGCCTACTTGCATTTTACGGCTATCATAGTAATTAATTGGCATTACACAAATGGCAAGAATTATAATTTCTGACCTAACAATTTCGGAAAAATTATTAATTCATGAAATTAGTAATATGGAATCTGTTTCTATATTCGGTGGAAACAGTAGTAATTTTAATGAATTAGTTAAATTCGGAATTAAGTCCATGGAATTCATCTTGTTAGCCTATGCTATAGATTCAATCTCTTATTTAGCAACTTCATTTAACAAGCATAATTAAACATCATTTTCTAAACAATTAGCCTTCGTCAATTAATCGACCCATTGTTAACTAATTTTCGATTTAAAACCATGCCATTTCTTATAAGCTCTGCTAACGTTTTTGACTACCTGGTTGATCATGAAATTTGTTATCCACAGGATCAATCATTAAGTCAAATTGAGTTAAAACCAGCTAAAAACTTTAATTTATTAATCAGTTTACCAGATGAACGTCAACTCTTAGTTAAACAAGAGCGTCATGATCGAGATGGTAAAACTTTAGGTGAATTTAAAGATGAATGGAGAATTCATGATTTTTGTCAAAAATTTCCAGAAATAAATTATTTACGTTCATATTTATCAGAAGCAGTCTATTTTGATTTAGAAAACTCCATTATGGTGTTTAACTATCTAAATCAATATCAAGATTTGGCAGAATTTTATGCCAAAGATCATATATTTCCTCCTGAGATTGCTGAGTTACTTGGTAAGACTATTGCCGCATTTCATCGAACAACAATAGAGGATCAAAATTATCAAACACTTTTTGGAAAATCCCTAGAAAATCCACAATTAGACAAAGGATTAAATAGAATTACACCACAAATATTTGGTAATCTTCCTGCTGATGGATTAAAGTTTTTTGCTCTCTATCAACGTTACGATAATTTAGCAAAAGCAATTGCCGAATTAAATCGGGCTTTTATGCCTTGTTGCCTGACTCATAATGATCTCAAGCTCAATAATATTCTTTTATCTTTAAACTGGGAAACAGAAATTGAGCATCAATCACCTGGCAATAAAAATATTCTCCGCTTGATTGATTGGGAAAGAGGTAATTGGGGAGATCCTGCCAATGATTTAGGGACAATAATTGCTAGTTACTTGCAAATTTGGTTATATAGCATCGTGGCTAATAAAACCATACCTATTGAAGAATGTTTGCGTTTAGCTGCTATTCCATTACCAATGATTCAACCTTCTTTATCAGCGTTAGTTACTGGTTATTTAGCTAACTTTCCAGAAATTTTAGAACGTCGTCCAAATTTCTTACAATTAGTGATGCAATTTAGTGGTTTAGCATTAATTAGAGCGATTCAGGCTAAACTTCAATATGAAAAAACTTTTGGTAATTCAGGTATCTGTATTCTTCAAGTTGCCAAAAGTTTATTATGTCGTCCCCAAGCATCTATTTCCACAATTTTAGGGACTGAATTTTCAACAACAAACAATTTATAAAAATTTATCTCTTGCTGAGAGAAGGAAATCCTGTATGCAAGTATTAGATTCTCTAGATCGTCAACTTTTCCAACTACCGCAGAAATTACAGACATCACTGCAAAATATTGCTAATCATCTGGAAATCGAATCATTTTATTCTATTAAGCATCCAGAATACAAATTATTGGAATTACCAGAATCAGTAATATCTAGGTTTCAAGATTTACCATTGGATATTCAAAATAAACACTTGAGTATTCAATTACGTAATTTCTTGTACAGTGCTTATTACAATGGTTCTTGGCATAACTCTACTAATGCTGATAAGGAGGACAGTAATCTCAGTAATAATAGCTTATTTGGCATAGATTTGGCTTTTTATGAACGACTACATACAAGTAATGTAGGTCTAGGCTATTGGAGTAAAAATTGGTTAGTAATTAATGAAGAAGCTGATGGATGTTTAGTGGTGCATAAAAATGGTTTAACCTTGCATATTGAGCGTGATTTATATTTATCAGAGATTGATAAATCTGCTACTGTTGGTAATTTAGTTGCCATTAAAATGCCTAAGAATTTAGTTCAAAATGGATTTTATATGGCAGTATCTAATTTAGGAACTCAAGACAATCAAGATATTGTCAGAATTTACTTTAATCTATCCTCAGATGGTGCAGTATCTGTCATGGAGAGCATCACAAGAGAACTCAATAATATTCCAGTTGCTTTCTCATTTAAAGCTCTATATGCTCCTGATGAATATGAACGTTATGATTCAGCAGTGCTTTATTTTAGTAAGCATGAATATAAAACTATTCACCCTATATTACAAAGGGTATATTCAGAAAATCAAGATAGTTTTTCCCCCCAAGTACCGTTGTTTACCAAGCAACTAGCACCAGGATTAGGTTGTGCTGAAGAACCAGAAAATAAATTTGGTGAAAAAGAAAGTTTTGGTACTCATCGTTGTCAAATTATTGCGAATGGTTTAATTGCTGCTTGGCAAGGGGGTAATAATAATCCTGAGAGGAGAATGGAGGCTATTTTTGAACAATTTGCATTGCAAAAAATTAAATTACAATATCCTTATCTTAATACCCATTCAGAGGATATATATATGACCTTAGATGAATGATGATGATACTGATTTTTTGATCATGTAAAAACTGAGAATCTTCAAGTAACCCAAAGATTCTCAGTTTTTTAATTATCTAATTTTAACTAGCTCAATATTTATGCCGAAGAGGAAGAATTTGTATCGTCTCCTAATGTAGCAACAATTTCTAATTTACTAATTTTTTCTTTTAACCAGTTGGTAAATAAATCACTAAGAATTACTACACGGGTTGGGTCATTCAATTGGGGTTCGATGATTTCTTCAACTATAATCAAATGCGCTCCTTTGGGTGTAATTATTGGTTTGAGAACTTCTGGGGGATGAGATGCAAACACTGCGGAAGCAATTTCTGGTCTAAAATCACTACGTTTACGGATACCTTGATATCCTCCAGCCCTTCTTATTTCAGGATTTTGGATATATTGACGAGCAACTTCTTGAAAACTAATTTCTCCTTCTTGGAGAGCATAAAATATTTCTAGGGATAAGTCTTCGTCATCTAATATCACTTCATAGGTAACTGCTGCACTGTAATCTAGTTGGTGAGCGTAAAAGAATGGTTCAACCTTATCAGCAAATAAATGATGGGCTAATTTTGCAGATACAAGATTTAGATGTGCTATTTCTTCAAAATTGTCCAAAGAAAGATAATGTTTTTGTAACCATGCCCAGGTGTCTTCTGCTTTAATTAAATTGTTAGCTAATCGTAAGTTATCTGCGGACTGTTGTAGTTCTGCTATCTCGATAACAATACCTTCTTTTTCAGCAGTTTCAGTAATAATTTTTCTAGTAGCAATTGCTTCTAATAAACTAGGGATTTGACAAGATATTTTAATGTGATAAATAATATCTTCCTTGGATACTTTTATGATATTTGACATGATCTAATTCCTCAATTTACTACATTTATTAAAAATTCATTTTTTGAGCTTGTTTAAATAAATTATTGACGTATTTATTATATTTACCTGATATGTTAGTTTCTTATCTCTATCTAATGATACTTTTAATATTTTCGATAATTTATAAGTAGGTGTCGGTTAGATCAAAAAAATCTGTAAAAAAAAGTAAAATTGCCCAAAACCTTTTTTCTTTTACCTTATCATCATGACAATGTTTAACGCTAACCTACTTAACAGAATAATTACTAAACTTAAATCCCCAATTTCTCCAAGAAATCAGGGATCTGATTATTGAAATATTCAGACTATTAAATAGAGGGCTGTTCTTGAAAAATCAAGAGTAAAAATCTTGTTGTCAGAGAAACTAAATGGACCTCTATATGCTGACTCAACGCTATTTATCCCATCATAAACAGTCGTTATCAGAACATCAGAACTACGCCCAAAAGGTAAAAAACCAGTTAAAATACCAGTACCTAATATCTCCTCTGCTTGCTCTGAAGTTAAGTCATACAAAAATGTTTTCTGCTCAATAAATTGTAAGTCAGAAATTATGATTGTAGCCATGATCTTATTTCCTAATCAAAAAGTGAGCAGTTAGCCTTTATGTGAGAAAATGAACTTTAAATTTGCGGAAATAATCAACGATATATCCGAATATTAGCCGTTCGGGAATAATCTACTGTATTAATTTTATTGTCACGAAAGTTGTTCCCTCCTTCATAGGTTGTTGATACGGTATTGATACCATCATAAACAGTATTTATCAAAATATTCGGATTTAACCCCCAATTAGGATTATTTCTCCAAAATATCCCTCCTAATATAATATTTAGTTCCTTTGGTTCTAAATCATCAATGAAGGTTTCTGTATGAGTGGGATATAAGTCATAAATTACTATTCTTTCCATGAGATTATCCTCTGAATCTTGAGTTAAGTTGACTATTTCATTTTTACATAGCTTGTAAGTTAATGATCTAAAAGTTGCATATTAACGTCTTTTTTGTCAGACATAATTACATGATTTTTGTCTTTAATTTTAATTACTATTAAAGCTCTAAACCATTTTTCTGCAACTTTTTAAATGGATCTAAAATGAAGTCAATAACTCGACGTTGACGGATAATTACTTCAGCACTTGCTGTTTGTCCAGGGATGAGAGCAATCTGCTTGTTACCAACTTGAATATAAGGATTTTCCAAAGCAATATCTAATTCATAAGTTTCTATGCGATTGGAACTATTTTCCTGAATTTTAGAGTTGGGTGAAATCCAAGTAATTCGCCCTGATAAAATTCCATATTCTTGGAAAGGATAAGCATCAAATTTAATTTTTACTGGCATTCCTACCTTGACAAATCCACTATGTTGACTAGGCATCCGTGCCTTCAAAATCAAAGCAGCATTTTTAGGCGCAACTTGAGCAATCATTTGTCCTGGCTGCACTACAGAACCAGGTTTTTTAATAGGTAGTTCAAAAATCGTTCCATCAATAGGAGAGCGGACAATTCGCTGTTTTAGCTGTAACTGTAGGGATATAATCTGTCCTTTTATTTGCGAGATTTCTGATTGAACGGAAATAATTTGATTTTGTAAGTCTTTAAACTGTTCCTGACTTTTTAATAATACTAATTCTCCTCCTTGTATAGAACTTTTATAACTACTTTCTTGTTCTTTTAATCGCAACCTAGCTTGTTCAATATCTGAATTAACTTGATTCATGAGCGACTGATAACGGCTGAATTCTTCTTTTAACCGTAACTGTGCTGTTTGAATATTAAATTTTGCTTCTTGTTGTAATCTTTGACTTTCTTCGGCAATTTTTTCTAATTCCACTACTTTAGTTTGAGGAATTATACCTTGCTTTAAAAGTAGACGATAACGTTCAACTTCAGAAACATCTCGATTTAACCGACTTGTAACTAACCTATAGTTACTTTGAGTAGATTTTATATTTTGTTTTATTTGATCAACTTGTGCTAATTTCTCTAAGTGTTGGAAATTATAAGCACTTTTTTTTGTCTCAAATATTTGTCTGGCTTGATTAACTTGAGCAATTTTTTCTAATGATTGGTATTGGTTTTGTTGACGTTGAATATTAATCGCCATTAAGACTTGATTTTTTAAGATTTCTAGTTGAGTTTGGCGATTTACTAGTCCTTCTAATTTAGCTTCTGCTTGTTGAATTTCTGTTTGTAGAACATCAGATTCCATTTCTACTAAGATTTGTCCAGCCTTAACGGTTGCACCTTCTTTGACATTAACAGTAACCACACTACCAGTGACAGCACTATCTAATTTTTGTGTTGCACCTTTGGGTTCTATTCTTCCTGTAGCATTTCCTGTTTCATCAACCTTAGTTAACATTGCCCAAGGTAAAATAATTGCTGCAAAACTGACTAGTAAATACAACATTGAACGAGTCCATGCTTTTGGTAAAGCATCTAATAATTCTTCTGTACCATAAAACCAATCCTTAGCTTTATTTAATGTCTGGGTTTGATTTGGGACTAAAGCCGTAGATTCAGTTGGATTCTGTTGGCTTCTACTAGTTGTTGTTTGTGTATAAACTGATGGTGGCATAAGTAATTTTAGGGTGCTATATTTTTGTAGTTGTGGTTTGACGGAGATAGATCCCCAGCTTTTTCAAAAAGTCAGGGATCTGGTTATAATCAAACGATTAATTTGTTTGTGCTAATTTGTTGGTGCTAATTTGTTGTTGGTTGAGATAGAAATAATGTCCTTTTTTGCTAATTAATTCTTCATGAGTACCGCTTTCAACTAAAACACCACGATCTAAAACTAAAATTAGATCCGCATGACGAACGGTGGAAAGACGGTGAGCAATAATTACACTTGTACGTCCTTGAAGAATTGTTTTGAGGTTGTTCTGAATAATGCGTTCAGATTCAGCATCCAGGTGGCTGGTGGCTTCATCTAATATTAAAAGTCGAGGATTTCCTAATAAAGCTCTGGCAATTGCTAACCGTTGGCGTTGTCCTCCTGATAACATTCCTCCACCTTCACCAATTTGGGTTTCATAACCCATTGGCATCCTTTTAATAAACTCATCTGCCCCTGCAAGTTGGGCTGCTTCCATAATCTCTTCTAAAGAGGCTTCAGGATGGGCAATGATAATATTTTCCCGAATTGTTCCTCCAAATAAAAATGTATCTTGATCCACAACTCCAATTTGTGATCGCAGGGAATGTAAGGAAATACTAGTCACATCTTGATTGTCAATTAAAACTCTTCCATCTGTCGGTAGATATAAACCCAAAATCAATTTAGAAAGTGTTGTTTTTCCTGAACCACTGCGGCCAACAACGGCTACAGTTTGTTCTGGTAAAATTTCAAAACTGAGATTTTCGAGAATATTGATTTCGCTTTCGGAATGATAGCGGAAAGTCACATTCTCAAAGCGAATACCCCCGATTAATCTCGGTAAAAATTGCCGAGGTTGATGTTCTAAATCTTCCTCTGGTTCTGCTTCTAAAACATCATTAATCCGTTCTGTAGCAACAATTACCTCTTGTAATTGATTCCATAAAATAATTAATCGTTGAAAGGGCTGAATAATGTTACCCAGCAGCATATTAAAAGCAACCAATTGACCAATGGTAAGTTGGTTTTGAATGACTAACCAAGCTCCAAACCATAATAATCCTGTACTTGCTAAAGATTGAATAGTAGCACTAATTAATTGCAGTTGATTACTAACTAATTGACCACTAAAGTTCTTTTTAATTAAATTATTCAGCAATTCTTCCCAATGCCAACGA
The DNA here is from genome assembly GCF_009712035.1 of Anabaena sp. UHCC 0187. Classification (GTDB taxonomy): domain Bacteria; phylum Cyanobacteriota; class Cyanobacteriia; order Cyanobacteriales; family Nostocaceae; genus Dolichospermum. Next base: position 223,816 of record NZ_VILB01000001.1, read on the forward strand.
ACTGTTTGTTCAATTGCCATTGAGCGAATCGAAGAAATCCCCGTCAAGCTTTGAATTAAATAACTATTTTCTAGCGTTCCTGCTGTAAATACCTCCCGACTAATTCGTCGTAAAAATGGTGTGGCAAATAATGTTAACAACACAAATGGTGGCACAATTGCTAATGTCATTAATGCCATTGGTGGACTGTACCAAAACATTAATCCCACATAAATAAAGACCGTCAGCAAATCCAAACCAATAGACAGAGCTTCACCAGTCAAAAAACGCTGAATTTTTTGATTTTCTTGGACACGGGAGACAATATCTCCAACATAACGGGACTCAAAAAATGCCAGAGGTAAGCCAAATGTATGTTTAATAAATCCCACCATTAAGGCGACGCTAATCCGGTTAGCTGTGTGATCTAGTAAATATTGTCTTAACCCATTAATGGCGACACGAAACAAACCGAAAATCAACAATCCAAACCCTACAGTGTTTAAGGTTAAGACGCTACCTTGAACAATTACTCTATCTAATAAAAGTTGAGTAAATAAAGGTGTGATTAACCCAAATACCTGAATTAATACCGAAGCAATAAATACTTCTAGCAGGACTTGAAAGTGTGGTTTAACTAAATCTAATAACTGCCAAAATGGTGTGTTAGCTTCTTCTGTTTTTTTGAGTGAAGCTGTAGGCTGTAATAATAAAGCGTAACCAGTCCAACCTGCTTTAAATTGACTAATAGTTAGCTGACGTTGCCCAATAGCAGGATCGGCAATAATTACCTGTTTTTTGGTAATTTCATAGACAACTATGTAATGTCTACCTTCCCAATGAGCGATCGCTGGTAGGGGTTGTTGGGCAAATTTATCTAAACTAGCTTTGACTGGACGGGTAGAAAAACCCAGACTTTCTGCGGCTGCGCTCAAACTCCGCATGGACGCACCACTACGGCTAATATTAGCAAGATCCCGCAATCTATTAATACTCAGGTTTTTACCCCAGTAACGACCCACCATAACTAAGCAAGCAGCACCACAATCAGCCGCACTCTGTTGTTCAAAAAATGGATAGCGTTTGGTAAATTTACGCCACCAATTTTTGGCACTTACAGTAGGAACAGGAAAGTATTGAGAACGTTTTTTTGGTTCTGTCGGTGTGGCAATTATTGGTGGTGTGAAATTGACACTTTTTACGGATCTTGGAACTTCGATAATCGGAATTTCTGGAGATTGGGGAGTATTAATTAGTTGGGCTTGATTCAGCAACCGATCATAAATACTCGGAAATTCTCCCATGAGCTTATTCAACGTTTTTTGGGGAATATAGGCAATCTTTAAATTCACAGAAGCTCTAGCCACATAATTGCTAAACTCTTGTTCTGGAAATAAAGTTAACTCCCCAAATGATGACCCTGGTGTGAGGGTATTAATTAAATTATTGGCACTATCCAGCAATCTCACCTTACCCGTCAGTACAATATAAATTCCTGGGTTTGCTGTTGTAGCTTGCCAAAATTGCTTTGCTACTGGTGGTTCAATAATTTCTAAAGCCTTGATACAACTTGTAACTGCTTGATCTGATAGCGCATCACCCAAGGTTTGCTTAATGTGTGTAGCTAATTGCTCCTGAGAAAACGCTGATAGCATTTCCTAACCTCCAAAACACTATTATTTATTGGTCTGAATCAGATTAAATGACCAATGAAAACTAGATTCAGGAGCAGAATGCAAATCACTAATTTTAATTGCTAAATCCTGATTCTCAGTAGTTATCAAGGGGAAATTTTTGCGTTTAGTAGAAAGTCCCATTTGTTTAAGTAGACGGTTAATGTGGCGATCGCTAATTTGAATTCCCAATTCCTTCGCTAAATGTTTACTCAACCATTGAGCAGTCCAATCACTAAAAGCATAGCCATATTCACGAGGACTACAATTAACTAATTCTTTCAATCTTTCAATATATTGATGATTAACAATCTTTGGTCTGCCTAATGGGCGCTGATTCCATTTGTGCGCCATACCTGCCTCAGCAATACCTATCCAATACCTGGCCATTTCCTGGGAACAACCAATCATTTCACAAATATGAGTTTGCGATTTTCCCATATCTGCTAACAACATAATTTCAATCCGTCGCCGATATTCTGGTTGCGAATTACTTTGTAAATTTTTTAGCAAAGCCTTCCGCTGAAAAGGTGTTAAAAACTTACTTTCATAAGCATCGTAAATATTAACAACCTGATCTTGATGAGAATAAGATGACATAATTCTTACCAATTGCCTTCTACTTTCAAATTTGGGAAAATCTATCTGTTACAACAGTAGACAAGGCGGTTAGGACATTCAACGATGCTACAACTTAGGCTTTTAGCACTGTCACCTGTCACCTGTCACCTGTTATACATCCATTGCTCAAATACAGATGCAAAAAATTTCACAGATATTCAGTATTTAATCTGTAGGATGTCTTACGAGTATTCATTTAATTCTCAATATCTATGCAACAGGCATAGCTGTTTTGTCCCCCAATAAACAGCATTGTCTGGTAAAACACCTACAGATAAACTCCAAAACTTTCTCTTTCTAATGCCAGATTGATCTACATTAGTTAATCATGCCAAAAATCTACTTAGAGCATGATATTATCCCTAATTTAGATTTAAGGATATTTATAAACACTGGTATTCAGGTTAATCAATCAAACCGAAAATATTTCAGTTTATGCAGTTTTAATTAACCAATAATTACGCAACACCTGTTCCAAAACTTGCAGCCTTAAAGTAGATTAGGTCAGGAAGAATATAATCTATCCCTTACACTAACCTAAAATCAGAAAATTCTCATCAGCAGACTTTCTTAAATATAAAATTGTCTGTCCGATAGCCTATGGTTAACGCCACCCTAGAGCCATTCAGTTTAGATAAAAAAGTGACAAAGCTTTAATTGTTATCTTTAAATTCTGCTATATCTTCTTCTAAAATTTATATAAAAAATGAAATCTTCATCTAAACTTCATGAAAACTTTACATAAAATTTATATAAACTTACATTTGATAAAAATATGTTTGGTAATTTCTAGTAAATCCTTTTGGATAATTTTATATACATGAGAAAAGAAGCTGTAATAAATTTACAGCCTCTCATTTTTGTTATATCAATTGCCAGTTGACATAACAGTAATAATTTGAGAGTAAGAGAATGATTTGATCATGACTTTTCCCTTTCCCCATCTACCTTAGTAACTAAAGTTAGCCAAACCTTAGTTACACCAAATTTAGTAGCAGAAATTCTCTAGCCATCTCAATGTGATTAGGGCAACCCACCACCCTAATTGAAAATTGCTCAGACTTCCTGGGAAAAAGAACCACCTTTAGTCATGGTTCATCAGTCTTGATGTAGAATTTATTTAATTAATCAGAAACTGAATGCTCAAGCAATCAGCTTGGGTTTTTTATGTACAGACAAAAACACTTTTTTTGGGAAAAATGTTATTAGTCCGCCATGAACCTTCGTTTAGGTGACTAAGGTATCTGAATTTTACGCTTACCGAGTAATTCTATAAGATGTTATCAGTGTATATTTGCCATTCTGGCAGATTTTTACCAAGGACTCAGTAATTGCAGTTACTCACATTTCCCATTAGCTGATCTGAGTAACAAGCAATTACGATATGATTGACCACTATGCCGACTTTTTTTCCCTACTGTTAGCGCGTGCTTCTGCCTTTTGCTTGCCGCCCACTTCCATGTAAGCTATATCCTTAATCTTGCTTAAACAGCTAGATGCTAGATTGCTTTCGGATCTTTTCTCTGTGGGTGATTTAGCAATTTTCAGACTTTCATTATTTTGTGGGTTTGAGCGACTCATGCGGGCGTTTTCTTTCAGTATCCGGTTATAAGTGCGATAGGGGATATAGTGCATCGGATTATAGCCCACGAACCGCAACATTAAAAGACAAGCCCAAGAATACTTCCCTGCTAAAATCGCTTCGACTACTTGGTCAAACTGTTCCGGATGAATTTTCTTATCTAAGTTGTTACCGCTGCCAGCAATATCTTGATTCATAATCTTAGTTGTCGTTGAATTGAGTAAATTAGTCCAGTTTCTGCAAATGCGATGGTCTTAATGGCCGCTGAACGACAGCTTCAGCCAAATTGCTGTTGCGGGAATGACCGGAATCTATAGGTAATCAATTCGTGGCAGATAAGAGTAACAACTTTTCGTAAAAGTACGGTACTTGCGAATATGAATACCTGACGGGAATGGAATTCAGAGAGCTGCATCTCTGAAATTACCGATGGAATTGAACTAAAAGACGAGTTTGACCTGACGATTTTTTTCATAACCTGACCTGTGATTGAAAACCTGACTGTTTTTAATCAAGCCTGTGTACTTTTGTTTTTGGTCGCATATACCCTGATTTTCCGAGTAGTTTTACTGTTTTCATCCAGTAATACTTATTTTCCTTTGAGGTAATGTGTATTAATTACTTCTAGGCTTTTGGTTTGTACTTACTAATGAATCATTCTGGTTTCTACCTGGAGGATGGGAGTGCGACGTAGCTTTTCGTAGATGCTGTTGTGTACTGTGGAAATTTTCCAAGTAGAAATTTTCTGCTTTTCCCTGGTTACTGCTGTATAACTTCTTGCCATTCATTACGGTGCTTTTAGGTAAAAGCTCATAATTGCTGAATGGAGTCAGGAAAACCATTGATTTCTTAATTTCAACAGCCACATTTTTATTTATACTATTTTTTGTCGCTAATGTCATCTGCCAAACTGGCAAGATTTAAGTTAAATTTACTGAACATATCTAGATATTTACTTATGTCTTGTGCAGGTTTAAGTTTTGTCCCCACTTCTAAAAAAATAAGGGGTGACACCCCCCACTTTAATCTGATTGGCAGATGCTATTATCGTTATACAAAGCAAAAATACTACCAATCACTTCTATCTATGTTTCTAGTACATAAATAATGAAAGCTACTATCTTTAATAGTCAAATCAATATTTTAATGCAATAAATGTTGATGTTCTAAATATAAATTTCTCGTAAAAGTTTTATCTGAAATACCTACTATACAAGGCTTGTAGGGATTTCTCTTATAAATAAATTTGCAGACAATAGGTATGAAGATAAGGCAAGAAATAATTTAATTTTTATTAGTAAAAGTTATTTTTAATCTTCTGATTTTAGATATTATTTTAATTTACTGGTATGTTTGTCTTTACATTAAGACAAGCCTCTAATCAGATGTGTTTAGCAAAAAATGTATCATCATGAACCTTTAGTGATTATCTAATTTATTTACTGATAGCCATTTATTAATGAAGTAATATTGCTATTTGCTGAAATAACAAACTTGGCAATTATATATATACAAATTATTGATATCAGTAAGATTGTAGTGATAGTTATTAAGTTGGGTAAGCAGGAATAACTATCATAATTTATTGCCAATTCCCGCTGATGATGCTGCCAAAAGCAGATACTTCGGTATAGAATCAGGGTTGACTCCGTATACTTAAGTAATTGTCAATAAATTAAATCTTCTCAAAATTTCAGTATGTAAACCCCTAAGATTCAGGGTGGGAAGGAAATTACTAACCCAAATTTTCTGGCAGCATTCCCAAAAAATCACCTGGGAATTAGTTGACAACTAGCAATGAAGAGGTTATAGTGTAACTCCCAAGGCTGATTAACTTTTTTCAGCGGCGGAAACAAAGTTCAGGAGCGATCGCCAGATCAAAATTTTGATCATATCCAAACTAACAGGGAACTTATTACCTAAACTGCGAGTCGTAGATACCAACTAGATTTGAACCTGACAAACCTGACAAAATAGATTGATAAAGCTACTGCTGTCCTTGCTTTATTCAACTAGCCTGTAACTAATCACATTCTTAGATAATTGAATTCCGCTGGTAAATTCTCATCTCTCTCAAACTAGAGTAGAGAATTTTTAAAGTGAGTAATTTTAATCTTTTTATCTGCTATAACCCTAAATTAAGTAGGGAAATGGAGATGTTATTTTGGTGACTGGGCTAAAAAATGTACTTTAACTAATCACCAACTTAAGCAAACGAGTTAAGAATCTAATGCTCATCGCTTAAACTTACCATCATTGCCACAGCCGCTGCAAAACGCAATTATTGATGTGATTTATTGCTAATTGCTGATTTTTCATTTTTCAGTGGCTTTGCGAGTGAAAGTCAACCCACTGATAGTTGAGCAGAGAGTTTACACAGTGATTGATTAACATTCCTGAGAACGACGGATTTCATACTAAATCAGAGAAAAGAGGCATATCTTAAAGCATTGGTTTTCAGATTTAAATTCCTCAACTCTTAAACATTACTGATTTTTTCGGTGAATTCCGGAAATAATCAGGAAAATAAAATTTCGGTAAAAATCCCATAAAAATCAAATAATTAAGAAATTGTGTATTTTTTCTATATATTCAGGGATTGATTTAAGATCCCCGACTTCTCTAAGAATTCGGGGATCTTAAAAATGTTGAATTTAGCGAATTAGTAAATAAATACCCCAAATAGCCATAGCGCGGAGATAGGTACTAGCGCGGAAAGTACCATTAGCGGTGATAGCTTCCGGGGTGCGGAATTGCAAACCATTGTCATAAATTTGCCTAACCACAGCCTCAGTTAACCGCATAGCTTCATTTTTCATATCCATTTGCACAAGAAAGGCTGCTAGACCAAAATTGATTCCCGTCCACACCTCCAAAGGATGAGTAGAATTGGGATTTTCTGGTAAACCATTGGGAAGAACACCGTTAGCAGCGCCGAATTTACCATTTTGGAACTTGAGAAAACAGGAATCATATACTTTTGTTAAAGCAGATAAAGCGCGATCGCTGGGGACAATATCTGGTAAACTCAATAACCTAGCATAAAATTGCCCACACAACTGATCAGCCATCACCACATCAGAACCACTTTCACTATCCAAACGGTAATATTCACCATTCCAAAGCTTTTCCTGATAAATTGGCCTTGATTGATTCAACCAACCTTGATAAATAGACCCTTGCACCTCCACCTCCGCGTCCTCTGCGCCTCTGCGGTTCGTTAAAATCCGAGAAATAGCAATAGCAGCTTCCAAAGCAGCTAACCACAAACCACCACAATAAGCACTGACACCTTGTAAACGCCAATCATCAAAAGTTTGGTCAGGAGCGCCAGAATTTTCCGGTATACTGTCACCATCGAGATCAAAAGTTTTCACATAATCGAGAGTTTGGACAATAGCATCCCAACAATCTGCTAAAAAGGTAATATCGTTTGCACCGGTAAACAGAAAATCTCGATATACCTGCAAAACAAAATCACAACCTAAATCTTTCCACAGGTTGCAATCTTGATAACTAGTGTAATTGGTTTTTTCCCAAACGTGTTCATTAGGTGCGCCTAAATCGTGGGGTGTCGCACCGGCGATTTTCCGAATTGCGTTAGGACTTTCAGATTTGATAGTCAGATAATAACCGATAATTCTAGTTCTATCATCACTTTGGGGAATTGCCCTAGCGAAAGCGCGAATTACCGATTTTTCCAATTCAGGAAATAGCATCAACAGTCCAAAAGAACCGTATAACCGGACATCTAGACTTTCATACCAACGGTAATCCAAACATTCTAACACAGCGAATTGACCAACGGGATCAATTTCTGAAGCCGCACTCCAGAGAGTTCCCCCGCTGGTTAAATCGTAGAGTTCGTTAAATAATGCCATTTTGAACCAGTCAGGTAAATCTGATTTTTCTAAAATGGGATTTTGCCAATCTTGAATGAGCGATCGCCAATTTTGATATTCTTTAAGAGCAGTAGTGGCAATCTGCCAAGCATTCTCACCATTACAACCAAAAAAGTCTGTATATCTGCGGTAATAGTTGACTCCCGCTGCAAATTCTGTGACGGGAAAATCCCAACTTAGCACAAAGGGAACTTCTAAATTTTCCCCAGGTTGCAAAGTGAAACGTACCGCAATTGCCGCACCTAACCTTGTATTTTCATCTGCGGGAGTTTCATCTATATAATTAGGTAAAGAACCATTTTCTGAGAAACTTTGCCAAACATCTTCACCATTACCCACAGGATTAAATCGGGAATGATAAAATATTTCCACTTGAGGATTTTTTGCAGTGGCAATACACCAAGTTCCGTCTCCTTCTTGGACAGTTTGACTATGAGAAACTTGACCTAAAACGCAACCAAAATATTGATCATCTTCTGCTAAACAGTTGTAATTGCCTTGACTTTCTCCCCAACGTGGTAGATATTCATAAACAGGACTACCATCATCTCTAACTCGCACTTCGGGAGATTTTAAAGTATTAGTAAACCAACCCACCATATTTTCCCAAGTTAGCATAATGCTCATGGTAATTGGGGAATTGGTGGGGTTGTGGGCTTTCCACAAAAAAACTGCAACAGGATAACTACTTTCTTGATAATTATCTGCCCAAATCGGGGAAAATTGCTCACAGGTTAATTGTGTTTTTAAGACATTGTCATAAACAAACCAACTGCGGGGATAAAGTGCATGATATGTGCCTATATTTTGTGGGGTGGGCATCTTGCCCGCCTCTAATTCTGATACAGTTGAAATAGGCTGATACCATTGCCAAGATTGCAGTGTATGATCTTCTGGAGGTTGGGTAGATAAAGCGTAAGCTTGTCCAGATTCAAAGATACTAAATTGACAAGCGGGAACGTGTTTGAAAGTATGTTCTCCCCCGTCAATGTGCCACAGGTTAAAATCTCCCCGTGAGGAACGGCCTATACAACCTGCACCAAAGCCACCAAGGGGCATTCCGTGCCAGGGACCATCATCAATATTACTAGGATAACGGACGGTGTAGGGTTGATCCCAACCTAAGCCAATGGGACGATTCCAGGTACAGGGGGGTATTTGGGGGTTGGTTGTCATGGTTTAAGTTTCACAGATTGACGCTAATGAAGACTAGCGCGATGTGTGATTTTTCTCAAGTCAAAAGCCTAATAAATGTAATGAGCGCGGAGGGATTCGAACCCCCGACCTACAGGACCGGAACCTGTTGCTCTATCCACTGAGCCACGCGCCCTCATATACATTTGGAACTATAACATACTTTTTGAATTTATGCAGAATTTAATTACAAGTAATTTGCAGGGTCAACTGGTGTACCATCACGGCGGACTTCAAAATGAAGGTGGGGACCTGTGGAGAAGCCTGTAGAACCGACAAGGGCGATTGGTTGTCCTTTTTGTACGGTTTGTCCTTCGCTGACGGATAATTCGCTGGCGTGTCCATAGAGGGTGGTAATGCCCTTACTGTGACTGATAATGACGGCTTTGCCATAACCACCATACCAACCGGCAAAAATCACTGTCCCTGAATCGGCTGCGCGAATTGTACTCCCATAGCTGGCTGCAAAGTCCAAACCGGCATGAAAACGCCGATAACCGAGGATGGGATGTACACGCCAACCAAAGGGGCTGCTGGTGGGTGCGTCGCTGGGAAATGCAAAGATACCTGTACCGGGAATAATCACATTTTTACTAGCAGTTTTCGCCCTGGCTGCTTCCCTTGCTTGTTGTGCAGCAATTCTTTGTTGTTGGGCGATTTTTTCTTGAATTAAAACAGTGAGGTTTTGAGAATCTTTGTCTAGTTGATTTTGGGCGGCTTCTAAGGCCAAGCGATCATTATTTAAACGTTGCACTAATTCCGTTTGTGATTGTGCTTGAGTTTGATAATCGGCTTTTTGGGCTAATAATTGTTCTCTAATTAAAGCAATTTGATTTTTCTGTCCGGCTACTTCTGTTCTTTGTTGAATCAATAAATTTGCTTGTTGAGATAGTCGGGCTAAAATTCGTTGATCTGCCTGATAAACTAATTTTAGGCGATAACGACGACTGATAAAATCGTTAATATTTTGACTTTGTAATAAAACCGCCCAGCCTTGAGAAGTGGGGGAACGCTGGAGAAAGCGTAACCGTTCTACTGTAGCCATTTGGCGATTTTCATAATCACGTTCTGCAATAGTCAAATTAGCTTCTAACTGTTGGAGAAGTTGAGTAGCTTGTTGTAATCGTAGCTCACTATCTTGAATGTAACTATTGGTAGCTTGCAGATTTTGGTTCAACCCGCTGAGGTGTTTTTGTGCTTGTATTTGTAAATTAGTTAAGCGATTTTGTTCCTGAATCACATTCTGACGTTGTTGCTGAACTTGCTGCTGTTGTTGTTGGAGGGTGTTAATAGAATTTGCAGATACTGGTAACAGGATGACAATAGACCAGACAAGGGCGCAAGATATCAGGAATAACCACCATAAGCTAATTTTTTGAAAAAATACCCGTTTCATTTAGTTATATTCAGCCTAAGAAATACAAACATAAACAGTATTATGCCCAAACTTTGGCAAAATTTAACACAATGATTAACTAAACTGGGTGTCTATTCAATACCTTGTCCAAATTGGAAAAAGCCTTGATTCGTAGGTATGAAACCCAACAAATGCGTTGGGTTGCGCTGTCGCTTAACCCAACCTACAGAAAATGGCTAAGGTATTGCTATTGCGAATAATTTTATTTTTAGGGATTACGGGTACTGAATGATCTGTTAAAGATCGTAGGCGAACGCACTTTATTATTTTGATAAAGTTAGTAAAATCAAAACTATAGGTAAAAACATAGTTATTGATATTAGCAGTGCGAAAACATCAAATTATTTATCTCTTATTTACCTGCACTTTAGTGGCGACTATTGGCTTTTACAATTTCTTGGGGAAAGTACCAACTATTCCCTGTGAAAATTGGGGATTTATAAGCATTAACACCACAAAATCTGAGATTCATCCTGAGAAAGTTATAGTTAAGCCTTGGTTAGGTCGGCATCATATATATGCTATATTCATGGTACCAAAAGGTCATTTATATGATAATTTTATGACAGTTAATTTAGGAACTAATCAGACTTTTTGTGGTGATATCAGCAAAACTGGTCAAAGTGCAGATGGCATTATTGCCCAGCCCGGATATGATCTTGCTAAGGGGTATTTACATACTCGCACGGGAATCAAGTTTATTTTGGCAGGTAAAATTAACGACATAAAAAAAGTGAACAATTGGCGATTAGGTGTGGCGATAGAGAAGAATTAAATTAACATTCCTGCAATCCCAGCGGTGATAAAACTTGCCAATAATCCCCCAATCATCGTTTTTACACCCATTCTTGCTAAGTCTTGTTGGCGGTTGGGTGCTATTGCAGTCATCCCTCCAATGGCAATTCCTATGGAGCCAATGTTAGCAAAATTACATAAAGCATAAGTAGCAATAATCGCTGAACGTTGAGAAATTGTTTGTTTTTTAATCAGTTCTCCTAAATCTAAATAGGCAATAAACTCATTAAGAATCGTCTTTTTACCTAATAATGCCCCCACTTGTCCACAATCAGCCCAACTTATCCCCATTAACCAGGCGACGGGAGCCATAATAAAAGATAACATCCATTCTAAGGATAATTGCGGGCAACTTATCAAAGTTCCCAACCAACCTAAACAGGCATTGACAGCAGCTAATAAACTCAAAAAAGCAATAATTATTACCCCCACATTAACTGCTAATTTTACGCCGTCTATTGCCCCTGAAGTAGCAGCATCAATCACATTAACATAATTACTCTTGATATCTATATTGACTTTCCCCGTAGTTGCCGATATTTCTGTTTCTGGATACATGATTTTTGATACTATTAAAGAAACAGGAGAAGTCATAAAAAAAGCAGCAATTAAATGTTCTGGTGGAATCCCAAAAGATAAATAAGCACCTAATACTCCACCGGCAATAGTAGCAAAACCACCTGTCATAACGGCGTGTAATTCAGATTGGGTCATATTGGCTACATAAGGCTTAACCATAAGTGCAGCTTCTGTGGGGCCTAAAAAGATATTTCCCGCACAGGATAAAGATTCAGAACCAGATGTTTTCATGGTTTTCATCATTATCCATGCTAGGACATTGACAACCCTTTGCAAAATACCATAGTGGTAGAGAACACTAATAAATGATGAGAAAAAGATAATTGTTGGCAGAATTTGAAAAGCAAAAAGATGATCTTTAAAGTTTTCACCAAAGACAAATTTTGCCCCAACATCAGAAAAAGCTAAGAAATTACCCACGATATTTCCTAAAGATTTAAATATATTTAAACCCCAAGAAGTTTTGAGAATTACTAAAGCCAAAATAAATTCTAACCCTAAACCCCAAGCAACTGTACGCCAACGCACAGCATGACGGTTAACAGAAATAGCGTAGGATATGCCGATAAAAATGCAAATTCCCAGGGCTGAAATAGCACGTTCCATTTAATTTGTAATTCTTAATTTTGAATTTTTAATTGCTTAATAGCCTCTAGGAGAACCATCACCACGAGGATCTGCTGCTCCTTCTAAAGTACCATCTTCTGTAACTGCGATGGCATTTCCATTACCCCAAGGTGTCGTTTCCTTAATTTTGTGTCCCCTGCGGCGTAATTCTACCAAAGTTAAAGCATCAAAACCCCATGCTTCCATTCCCAATTGATCAGGTAGCCACTGGTGATGTATGCGTGGTACAGAAACCGCTGCACCCACATCCATTTTGTATGCCAAAACATTCAAAATAATTTGCAATACTTGGGTAATAATCGTGCTACCACCAGGCGCACCGACAGCCATCCGCAAGCGATTGTTTTCAGTCACAATAGTAGGTGTCATACTAGAAAGAGGCGTTTTTTGGGGGGCGATACTGTTAGCTTCGTTACCCACTAATCCAAAGGCGTTAGGTACTCCTGGTGCAGCCGCAAAATCATCCATTTCATTATTTAAAACGATTCCTGTTCCTGGGGTGACAATTCCCGCACCAAAACCGAGGTTAATTGTAAAAGTTAAACTAACGGCGTTTCTGTCTGCATCAACTACATTTAAATGACTCGTTTCTGTTGATTCATGTAATTTTGATGTTTTCAGTCCAGGTTTTATTTCTGTTGATGGTGTTGCCATATTCATATTAATTTCTTGGCGGCGTTTTTGAGCATAAGCTGGACTAATTAATTCAGAAACTGGGACTTTCACAAAATCAGGATCACCTAAATATTTTGCCCTATCTCTATAAGCAATTTTCATTGCTTCTACCATTAAATGTATAGCGTCGGGATGATGCCATCCTAATGATTGCAAATCTGTATCACCAATAATATTTAACATCTGCAATAAATGAACGCCTCCAGATGATGGTGGTGGCATAGAACAGATTTTAGCTTTACGAAAGTTTCCACAGACAGGAGTTCGCCAAATTGATTTGTAGGCTTTTAAATCTTCAAGAGTAATTAAACCGCCATTTTTTGCCATATCTGAAGCTATGGTTTCGGCGATTTTTCCAGTGTAAAAACTTTGGGGATTCTCCGCAATGGCTGCTAAAGTTTTGCCTAAATCTTGCTGTACCAGCTTTTCTCCTGGTTGATAATATTCACCATTGCGAGTAAAGATTTCTTTTGCTTTTGGGTTGTTTAGTATTGTTTGTTTACGAAATTCGTAAGCTGATAAGGAACGCCAAGAAAGCCTATCACTAATGATAAAACCATTTTTAGCCAGTGTGATCGCTGGTTTAACAACTTCTTTCCAAGGTAACTTACCATAACGACGATGTACCTCATACATTCCTGCCACAGTTCCCGGTGTTGCTACTGCTAAATAACCATCTGTACTCACATTTGGACGCACTTTACCATTAGCATCTAAATACATATTTCTAGTAGCTTTAATGGGTGCGCGTTCTCGAAAATCTAAAGCTTTGATTTCCCCTGTTTTTTGAGAATGTAATAGTAAGAAACCACCACCACCAATACCAGCCGAAAAAGGTTCAACTACGGAAATAGCGAAGGTTGTAGCTACTGCCGCATCTACTGCATTTCCGCCTTTTTTTAACATTGAAAGTCCGGCTTCACTGGCTAAAGGATGGGCAGAAACTACCATCCCTTTTTTACTGCGGAGGGGTACGGTAATGGTGGCTGATACTGCTTGGGTGGTGAGGATGGCAGTCAGGGAGATGAAAGAGAAGATGAGGTGTTGGGTTTTGGTGATTATGGGCATTTTTTACGGTATGTTGTTTTTAGCAGTAATGTGTAATTTCTCACAAAACTATCAGTTTGAAAATACCTCCTCATAAAAAGTCACATATATTTTTTTGAAAGACCAAGATTTGATGGTTTTCGTTAATCAATGTCCTGAATTAAAGGCATTTATCAATACTATTCTGTCTCTCTATGAAGTTGATTTGATTCCCTAAATATCAATTATTCTTACTCACAAATACAAACCCCCGCGTTTTCCCTGCTGTTGAATCAACTGTATTCATTGCTTTCCATAAATCTACTGCTTTAACCCAAACTGGTGGATATTTATAGCGAGAAACATCCATAATTAAAAATCTATCTGTTAACTCATTATATGCTGCTAAAGGCGAAATATGTCCACCTTTTTCTTGACCAATTTCTTTCCGTAAATAGTTAATAATCACAAAGTTTCCTGGTTGTTTTAAATTCTCTGCTGCTAACTTGCGAAACTCTTCTAAATTTGTATCACCAGCATGATAAACTTTAGCTTTTACATCGTAACTTCCTAGCAATCCTCCTAATTCATCTAAAGTCATCCCTTGACGAGAAACAACTTCAGGACTTACTATATTTCTAGTTTTTTCATTACTAAAAAAGTTATCTTGGGTAAATACCCGAAATGGTTTATATTGTGGTGCTTCTGGTGCAGGAATTTTTAAGCTGTTTAACACCATAACAATACTCGCAACTCCACAATATGCTTGATTGTTTTGTGTGAGAAACTGTGTACTTAGTGGAAAAAAATCATTTTTTGATTTACTAGAAATTAATAAAGTTTCACCTTCAGGAGTATCAAAACCAATCAAGTTAGGTGAAAGTGATAATGTTTGGGCAAAAACATGGCCTCCAGCTAAACTAATACCCAGAATTATCACTCTAATTGATGTTTTGATAGGATTGATGTTTCTAAATTTCATAGTTATATGTTCCTTGATTGAGGTTGTAATATCAACTCAGTTAAAAAAATCAATTAATTTGACTTAATCTAATCCCATTACTTGCCGATAATGAGGTGATAACTTATCTACATTAACTGATTTAGGTTGTGTTCCCCAGTGACTACGGTTAAATATTTCTTGGCGCAATTCATCAACATTAATTGTGGTAATTTGACCATTATTAATAATTTGCTTACCATTCACCCAAGCACTATTAACAACGTTAATAGGACGACCTAAAACTAATAAACTAATAGGATCTGTCCGGGGAAGTAATGATAAATTATTGAGATCATATAGAACTAAATCAGCTTGTTTGCCAACAGTAAGAGAACCCAATTGATTTTCTACATTTAAACCTTTTGCACCTCCTAAAGATGCCATTCCTAAGGCTTGACGGGGTGTAATCCAGTTTTGATAATCTCTTTCTGTAACATTGTGCAGAATCGAACCTATTTTAATAGCTTCTAACAAGTCTTGAGAGTCGTTACTAGAAGCACCGTCACAGCCAAAAGTCACATTTATTCCTGCTTGAATATATTTGATAATTGGGGCAATCCCACTACCTAAACGAAGGTTACTTAAAGGATTATGAACGACTGTAGATTGAGTTTGGGCAAGGATATTAATATCAGATTTGCTTAACCATACACAATGTGCTAAAGTTGTGCCACTGTTTAAAAAACCAATTTCTTGTAAATGTTCAACCCCAGTACAACCATATTTTTCTTCAGCCAGTTTTTCCTGGGCTTTGGTTTCTAATAAATGGGTATGACGACAAAGATTGTACTTATTACTTAATGCTATACATCCTGTAAATAAATCATCGCTACATAACTGAATCCCTGTCGGGGCAACTAAAATATTAATTCCTGCTTCCGGTTGATGAAATTGTTTGACTGCTGCTTCAACAATTGCTAAAGTTTCTGCAAGAGGACGAAAATAAGGTTCATGATTTAGTTGTGCCTTGCCATTTGGTATGCCCGCACTCAAAGATTGATCTTGAATTAGAGGGGCAATAAAAGCCCGAATTCCTACTTCTTGATACGCGCGAACTGCTGTGGCAATGGTTTCTAATTCTTTTCCAGGAATTAATACTAAATGATCTACTACACTTGTTCCCCCAGAAAGTAGAGTTTCTACCGCTGTTCCCAAAGCACTAAGATAAATTTGTTCTACCTCTAAAGGAGTAAAATCATAGAGATGTGCTAACCATAATTCTAGAGGTAAAGGGGGAATTACTCCTCGTTGCCACATTTCCGAAGAATGGGTATGGGCATTGAAAAACCCAGGTAATAAAAGTTTGTTTTCCCCATTTATTTCTGTGCCAATTATCTCTAAATTAGGGGCAATAGCGGTAATTTTACCATTTACAACCTGTACATCTGTAGTGATGTAATTATCTGTAACGCTAATTAAAGCTTTTTTGATCGTCAAGTTCATGATTTTAACCTTAATTAAGTAATTGAGACTTTACCCTAATTTCAAGCTATAAATTAAACAACTATATTGAGAATTGGCATTTATGAATCTACCCCTTCGGAAATTAGGAATCTTCCCCAATACTTGGCAAGTAAATCAGACATTTGCAGATATTACCCGTCCAGAAAAAACTCCACAACCAGTTATTTTAGAGACAGAAACTAAAACTCTCCGCTGCGATTTATCCAAAGCTGCTATCATTGTCATTGATATGCAAAATGATTTTTGTCATCCTGACGGTTGGTTAGCGCACATTGGTGTAGATGTTACCCCTGCCCGTCAACCGATTGCACCTCTGCAACAATTATTACCACAATTTCGGGCTGTTGGTGTCCCTGTAATTTGGTTAAATTGGGCAAATCGTCCTGATTTACTAAATATCAGTGCTGGATTACTGCACGTATACAACCCCACAGGAGAAGGTGTCGGATTAGGTGATCCCTTGCCCAGCAACGGTGCTAAGGTACTAATGAAGGGCAGTTGGGCTGCTGCGGTAGTGGAAGAACTAGAACAACTACCAGAAGACATCAAGGTTGATAAATATCGCATGAGTGGATTTTGGGATACACATTTAGATAGTATTTTACGCAATTTGGGTTTAACTACAATATTTTTTGCTGGTGTAAATGCTGATCAGTGTGTTTTATCAACTTTGTCTGATGCCAATTTTTTAGGATACGACTGTATTTTAGTCAAAGATTGTACTGCAACAACTTCACCAGAATATTGTTGGTTAGCAACTTTATATAATGTGCAACAATGTTTCGGTTTTGTAACAGATTCGACCGCAATTTTAACGGTAATTAATAATTAAGTCAATTGGCTAGAAAATACCAATTACAAATATGTACGATACTAGTTGTGTAATTCCAGTTATCAAATCTCCTCAAGATTATCAAGCATATCGGATTAGTCCCCATGACTCTAACCGATTAGCAATTATCTTTGATTCTGCCAGTGCTAATACTTCTTTAACTTGTTGTATTGAAATCTTTGATGTCGGTGGACAAACGCCACCAAATCGTCATGAATGGGCTGTAGAAATGTTTTTTATTCTTAAAGGAGAAGGAATTGTCATTTGTGATGGTAAAACCGTAGGTATCAAAGCTGGAGATAGTTTATTAGTGCCACCTACAGGTACACATTTGATTAGAAATACGGGTGGAAATCGTCTTTATGCGTTAACAATTATGGTTCCCAATGAGGATTTTTCGGAACTTATTCGCAGTGGGATTCCTGTAGAATTAGATGCTGAAGATATGACTGTTTTAGGAAGATTAGATTCTTTGAAGTTCTTTTAGTCAGGCTGGGCAACTGGAAGTCGCGGCTATAAAAACAAAACCCACCTGCGTGGGTTGAATGTCTTTAGTCCACGCAGGTGGACTTTGCTTGTGTAGTAGCGATTTCTAATCGCCCAATATTTGACTAATTTTTCCCAACAATACCACCATTATCAATTGCACTATAAGTATCATTGTTGACTAAACCCAGCCAAGGATCAGAACTAGGTGTTAAAAACAATTCAGCATAGACTTTTTCATTCAGTTGATTAACATTTGATGTTTGATTTTCTGCTAAAAACCATTGATGAATTTGTCTATGTAGCATATATTCGTTTCTGACTGTATCTAATGCCATGACGGTTTCAAAGTTGCGAATTACTCTGGATAGATTATTTTTATCTGTTGGATTTGGTAACTTTTTATCTTGAATTAAAGTTATGCTATTTTTATCAAGTTTGGCATCATTTTGGTATAGTCTGGCTAATTTGTCCCAAGTTTCTTTATCAAGAATTTCTGAGGAATTATCTGATGTTTCTGCTTGCATAGAATTAAGTATTGGTCTTTCGACTACTGCTTTGGAAACTGCTAAAGAACTTGCTAATCTAGCACTAGGAGGTGAGGTTGAATTATTGGGACTTTCTACTAAACGGGGTGGAGATTGAATACCTAATTTAGATAAATCTGTTCTCCATTGGTTTTGAATTTGATCAAGACGGCGTAAATGGTATTGTTGTAATAATAAATTGTATTTTTCACCATTTTGGTTACTCAAAATTTTGGCTATTACTTCCCCTTGCTGGAGTTGTTTAAGAAAGGCTTTTGGTCCATAAAGTCCAGGAATGGCATCAATGGGACGACCAGAACTATCTAAAATGTAATGAATACTATTACCTGTGATTGTTCTTTCTAATTTGCGTCCGTCACCAAAATCAATGGTTATTTTGGGAACAGGACGGACTGTTTGCCAATGTAAGATAAACTTGTCTCTTAATTCTTGAGAAATCTCGGCATTTGGATATAATGCTACTCTAAAAAATCGGCTATTGGCACAACTGAGGTCTGTATCTAATCTCCCTAATAATCGTAAGGAAAGTATGGGTTTACCACTAATTTTAGCAGCGGTTTTAGCTTGTTCTAAATCGGTATACCAATATAATTTGGAGGCATAACAATCTCGTTGTTGACACAATTGGTCTAAGGCTGTTTTAATTTGTGGTTCCGGTGGAGATGTTAAGTTATGAATATGGGATTTGAGAAATGTTTGTAATCCAGTTTGTCCTTGTGTCCGCAGTTTTGTAACTTCTTCAGATAGTTTAGATATTTTTGATGCGGGATTTTGGCTATAACCTGCGGGTGAAAAAATGAAACTAGCAAATATTAAAATAAAGGGGATTTGTAAATTAGTCAATTTCATGTTTTTTGCTTTCTTGGTTATAATTGTGAAAAAAGACTTTGCCAATCAATTATAGTCGGTCTATTTCCTTGATTGACCATTTCAAAAACTTTATTAACAGAACTTTGATAAAATAAACTTTCTACACAAGTTGCAGCTACATCAATTCGGCTAGTATCACCGGAAATTGTATCTCCTATTCCGAAAATGACGTTTAATTTACCTTCACTTGTGGCTTTGAGTAGGGTATTGAGATCATAGGATGTATATGGTCCATCAGTTAAACGTCCGGGACGAATGATAGTATAAGGTATGCCCGAATTAATAATTGCTTGTTCTCCTTTTTCTTTAGCGTCAAGTACACCAAAAAGATTGAGAATACTAAAAGGAAATTGATGTTTCCGCAAAATTCCGCAGGAGGAAACAAACACGAAGCGATTTAAGTTTTTTGGGGCTGCGGAAATTAGATTAATTACACCTTGAGTATCAACTTTAGTCGGGGTATTTTTCGCTTTATCTTCTAGGAATTGGGGATTAAATGCAGCAATTCCTAATTCGATAATATTGGGGGTTTGATTAAATTCCCATCTTGCAGAAGGAAAAGCGGTAGTTCCTGTACAACAAATAATAGAGGTAATATTTGCCATTGCTGCTGTCAATGTACTGGGTTGACAGATATCACCAACGGCAATTTCTACTTTGTTATTAAACATTTTTGCGGCTTTTTCGGCATTCCTGGTGAGAATACGAACGGGTAAGCCTTTTGCTAATAGTTTACCAACTACAAGTTGTCCGACTCCACCGGTAGAACCAACAACTAAGATCAGATTTTCACTAGTATTCATAAATGGAAAATTTTGGGATTTTTTTGAATAGGGTATATTTAATCTACAACAATTTTGGTTTTACCTTTATGTCCATGAATTAATTTAATTTGTTCCCATCCTTCATTATACCAGGCTGTGGATTTAGGTGCTGTCAACCATTGCATAACAGCAATATTACCGGGATTTGGACTCAAATCTTGATTAAAAAATTGAAAGTAACATCCTATAGCAACTATACCAATACCGCTGATACCTGTCACATCTTTATCTCTAACTAGTTTAAAACTTTGTAGATGATAACTATCTGGTGAATTTTCCCCAAATATTAATTTTCTCCCTCTTTGATTTTGCAATTGTTGAAAAGATGCTAGAGATGGAAAAGTAGCATAACTGAAATGTGGTAAAATTCTAGCGATAGCTACTTGTCCATCTGGTAAAATAAAACCACCACCTATAATCTGTTGTGATGGTTTTACTTTAGGTCCAATTAACCAAAATTTTTGCTGGTTTAGTTGCATAAGCATATTTTTTATCTAGATAAACTAGAAGTATTATATAATATGCGTTAGAATTTTAATCACTAATATCTATAGATTAAAAATTTATGGTTAAGAAAATTCGCCGAATTTCCAAAGCTATTAATAAGTCACATGATAAGGATTTTTTTCACCAAGCAGGAACTCCACCAGGGACAATTATTGTTGATGAAAATGCTGAAAAACCCATAATTTTTTTAATTGACTATAACCAAACTGATCTGATTCATAAACAAATAAGTTACCCAGAAGAATGTCTTAACTATTTGGATACAGAATCTGTTTCTTGGGTAGATGTCCAAGGTTTAGGTAGTAAAGATATTTTACACCGTTTAGGTCAATCTTTTGATTTACATCCTTTGGTTTTAGAAGATATTGTTAACATGGTAGAACGGCCAAAAATTGAGGATTATGAAGATCAATTGGTGATTATTGCCCACATGGTTGTACCTAATCACAATAATGGCAGTTTTTATAGTGAACAAGTAAGTTTGGTATTAGGCAAATACTATGTGTTAACAGTGCAGGAAGAACCGGAACATGATTGTTTTGATGGGGTAAGAATGAGAATTGATAAAAATAAAGGTATTATCCGCAGACAAGGTAGTGATTATTTAGCTTATTCTTTATTAGATGCAATTATTGACGGATTTTTCCCAGTTTTAGAACTTTATGGCGAACGCATTGATGAGTTAGAAGAAGAAGTAATTGTTAATCCTAGTCAGAAAACATTGCAAAAAATATATCAAGTTCGGCGGGAATTATTGCAACTTCGCCGGGCAATTTGGCCACAAAGAGATGCCATTAATTCTCTAATTCGAGATGGTAGTGAATTAATTAGTGATGATGTGAGAATTTATTTAAGAGACTGCTATGATCATGCAGTCCAAGTTATGGATATAGTGGAAACTTACCGAGAATTAGTAGCTGGATTAATGGATGTGTATTTATCAGCAATTAGTAATAAAATGAATGAAATTATGAAATTGCTAACGGTGGTTTCTTCTATTTTTATTCCCTTGACTTTTATTGCCGGGGTATATGGCATGAATTTTAACACAGAAAAATCACCCCACAATATGCCTGAATTAAATTGGTATTGGGGCTACCCATTATGTTTGGGAGTTATGGGATTAATTGCAATAAGTTTACTATACTTTTTTTGGCGACGGGGTTGGCTGACTAGTTCTATTAATATCCAAAAAGATTCTCATCGCTAAAACCTATAAAATAGAGACGTTTTATCAAACATCTCTAAGTGATGAATACAATTAAATAACAGGGGCGGCTGTGAATATAAACCACAGTAACAAAGCTAAAACTAAGACACCGATTTTAACGAGTAGATAAGTATAAGCGTGAGGGATTAGGAAATTTTGGGTTGTCATATTCCACCTCTACTTACTAGCAACTAACTAGTTATTTAATAGAAGGAGTTTTTTCTCAACTCCGTTTTCTTATGTTTCTATTATCGCTTAAAAATAGGTGAGAGACAGGTTTGCTAAAGCTTCGTTAACATTTCTTAGCTTGTCGGCATTCAAACCAGGATGATGGATTTGATTGTGCTATGGCTTGATTAGCTAACTGTTTAATTGTTTGATGGATTGGATCTTGCCATTGAGTCATATTTTTATATTTTGGACTAGGACGGGCTAGAAGCCCATCCCACAAGAGTTATATATTTTCTGTGGGGTGGGCATCCTTGCCCGCCCATGTTCATATTTAATTGTATCTACCTAATTATGCTGCTGGTACATCAATCAAAATATTGCCTTCTTCCACTTTCAGGGGATAGGTTGGCAAGGTTTTTTCTGAAGAAACCATTGACAGTAATTTACCAACTACGGGTGGAAACGGACACCAGGTTTTTACTTCACCATTACCTAAGTCAAATGCACTGCGGTGGAAGGGACAAACAATCGCCCCATCTTCGATTTTTCCTTTTTTCAAGGACATTTTTAAGTGAGGGCAGGTATCATCTACAGCATAAAGCTGATTTTCGTGGTTTAAGAGTAGGATTTTGCGATTACCTACTTTGACTACTTCACGCGCACCGGCAGCCAGTGCGTTAGCAGCTAAAACTTGAGTCCAAGCCATGAGATTCTCCTAATTTTCATAGAACTGTTCTTAGTTTCCCGCAATTCTGCCCTGTGCGATCGCTAATATTGAGAAATTTAGATTTAGGCAAACTCAATAGTGCTGACAAAATCTAAAATACTGCGCTTTATTTTCTCAGCTTCTGCTTTCACAGAACCAGGTATTTCACCATTTAAAAAGCTGCGTTGACTACTAACTATATACAAACATTCATTATTGACAAAAGACAATAATCCTCTATAGGCATCTAATCTCATTCCATTGCCATTAGTTTCATGCTTAGATATAGTTGAACCTTTGGGCATATTTACTAATACATAGTAATATTTTTCTAAAGTATTTTGCAAATATTCTGTATACTTGACTTCAGCACTAGGAACATGAGAAATAATCGCTTGGGGGACATATTTATCTATAATAACTCCATGCAGATATGTTTCCTCTTCTTGGGATTCTAGATCATCAATTTGTTCGGGAGAGAGAGGATAATAATCAATTCTGAGTAAAGTGCCAATATCATCAGAAAAGTTCACCATGCCTTCTTCACTTTGAATTTTTCCCCCCTGTTCAGAATCCAGAGGAATAGGAACTGTAAAGTTACCCAAAGGTGATTGGTAAAATTGTTCACCAGCTTCATTTAATATGACTGCTTCATATTCTTCATCTAGATATTCTTCCTCATCTCCGGCTTCAATTGCGGCAATTATTTCTTTGATAATTTCTTCTGCTTCTTCATCTTCTAGTTCTAAAGCCATTTGTAATTGTTTCAGAAAAACCTTTTTATTTGCAGGAATAATCAAATTTTCCGCATCTAAAAGCATAATTACTCCAGCCGCAAAACCATCTAGAACTGCCTCATCAGAAATCCCCGCATTAGCAGCATTAAACAAAGAACCTAATCCAGCTTCTCCGGCAATTTCTATCAGTCTATCCACGGTTTCTAACATTTCCTCTTCTGAGTATTCATCAAATATTTCAAACTCCCAAAGAATATCAGCTAAACTTTCCGCATCTATATTTTCACTGCCAGAATCAACTATTGTTGTAATCACAGCAATTGCCGTAACAGCTTCTTGTTCATTCAATGATTCTTTGATTGTTTCTTTTGATTGGAAAATATAATCATACTTTGTCATCACTTCTATCTCCTCAATTAATTTGTTGTTTTTACTTAATTACTTGGTTGAGAAATCCGGGTTTCAATATCTTCTAATGTCCGTAATAATAGGCGATTTGCCTGTAATTGCCAACCCCATTGTTGAATCCTAAAAGCCGCTACAGTTCCCCCGATAGCTGCTAATAAGCCAATGGGTTGATTTAGGGAAATCCCCAATAACAAACCCAAACCAGCAATTCCCCAAAATGGCAAGGCCACGACTTGTCTTTGCTCCTCCACAACTCCTGCAATTTTACTAGATGGTATTGTAGCTAATAACGCTGCCTTTAGTTGCCGCTGTTCTGCTAATGATACCGATAAACCGATCTTTCGGCGGAGTTTTTCCATTTTGCGGGCATCAGTGCTATACTCCGTGAGTTCATCTTCTGCCATTTTTAGCAATCGTTCTAATTGTGACATGGTAAATTAAGTTTTCTGACTGTGTTAGGGCTATTATTCTACATTTGGACTCAACTACCAATAGATGAATCAGAATTTTTTTAGTTCTTGGGATCATCGGCGGTTCATCTGGTTATAGAATAGTATGGAACTCCTGCTATTTCAAAAACACCAAAATAAAAATAAGAGATGAAAAAAAATTGGTTTAGATTAGGAATAATAGCAATATTTCTGCTTTCAATTAGTTTGCGTTTTTGGGGAATAAGCCGATTTAATACTTTAGTATTTGATGAAGTTTATTTTGCCAAATTTGGTAACAACTATCTTACTCATACACCATTTTTTAATGCTCATCCACCCTTAAGCCAATATATGATTGGGTTGGGGATTTGGATGAGTAAATATATTCCCATTGGCCGAGATACTGTCAATAGTCTCACAGATTCTTTATTATCCCCTTGGAATTACCGTTGGGTAAATGCTCTCATTGGTTCATTGATTCCCGTAGTCGTGACTTTATTGACTTATCAATTTAGTCATCGTCATCGTTTCGCTTTATTAGCAGGATTGTTTACAGCTTGTGACGGATTATTTTTAGTAGAATCTCGTTATGCTTTAAGTAATGTCTATATAGTTATTTTTGGGCTATTAGGACAATGGTTATTATTATTAGCTTTAGAGAAGCAAAAACGGTGGTTTTGGTTAATTCTCTCCGGAATAAGTTTTGGTGCTTCTATTGGGACAAAATGGAACGGTCTCTGGTTTTTAACTGGTACTTATGGTGTGTGGATAGCAGCTTGGATAATTCGCTGGTTGCAATCTTTTGATAATACATCCCGTGTGCCATTATTTTCTTATTTGCGATTTTTTCAATATGCCAATAATTCCCCATCTGATCCTATAAAAATACCCTGGCAAAATCTGACTAAATTAAATATTTGGCAGATGTTTTCCTATTTAGGAATTATTCCCGCAGTTATTTATAGTCTGATTTGGATTCCTCATCTCCAACTTGATAAAAGATATGGATTTATTGAAGTTCATAAACAAATTTTACAATTTCATCTGCAATTAGGTGGAAATAGTCCTAGCGTTCATCCTTATTGTGCAGCATGGTATAAATGGCCATTGTTAACTCGTCCCATGGCTTATTATTATCAAACTGCTCAAAGTATCAAAGATTCCTTACCTGTCTTTGGGCCTCCCTTACCTGATGGTGCTGGTAAAGTAATTTATGATGTTCATGCTATGGGAAATCCTTTTTTATGGTGGTTTGGTTTGGCTGCTATAATCTTTTTAATTGGGATGGTGATTATAAACATTACGATGCCGGGAATCAAAAAAAAGCGGTTATTTATTCCTAAAAATCTTACCATTGATACTTGGATTGGGTTATTTTTAGTCATAAATTATGGAGCTAATCTCCTCCCTTGGGTGAAGGTAACAAGGTGTGTTTTTATATATCATTATATGTCTGCGGTTATTTTTACATTTATAGCGATCGCTTGGGTTGTTGATCAATGTTTGCTGAGTTATTATCGCCCACTTCGGGCAGTAGGTGTAACCATAACTTTTATAATTGTCGCTGCTTTTATTTTCTGGATGCCTATTTATTTAGGTTTACCTCTCTCTCCTGATGGTTATAGAATGCGGATGTGGTTTAGTTCTTGGATTTGATAGAAATTTCTTAATATATATACACAATTTCTGTAGCTTTAACCATCTTACTTTTTACATTTCTTATCTATATATTTGGTAACAGCTAGTTGTTCTGTGCAAAAATAGTAGGTAAGAGCAACTATATCTATCGGCTTTGCTACTATCAAAGGTACTAAATCAAAGATGATTTTTAGAGGTGTGAGGAATTTAGATTAAATCCACATATTTTATGCTCCAACATTATGGAGGAAAGGCTTTATGGATATCAATGTCAAGCAGCAAAATATTAATATCACTAGCTTAAAAGAAGCACCAATACATCTGGTTAGTGAAATTCAACCTCATGGGATTTTATTAGTCTTACAAGAGCCAGATTTACAAATATTACAAGTTAGTGAAAATACTTTCAGCACTTTTGGCATATATCCAGAAGATGTGGTACAACAGGAATTAGAAGATTTATTAGATCCTTACCAAATTCAGAAAATTAAATTTTGGTTATCAGAAGAAAATCTAGATTTTATTAACCCTACAAAAATCTGGATTAAGAAACAAGGGGATGAATATACAGTATTTGATGCCACTTTTTACCGTAATTTAGAAGGATTTTTAATCTTAGAGTTAGAACCTACA
This sequence comes from Anabaena sp. UHCC 0187, assembly GCF_009712035.1. GTDB lineage: Bacteria > Cyanobacteriota > Cyanobacteriia > Cyanobacteriales > Nostocaceae > Dolichospermum. The sequence goes on from NZ_VILB01000001.1 coordinate 250,354, forward strand.
GACTCTCAAGAAAATATTCCCTTTTTAAGTTTTTATCATTTAGCTCAAGCCTCAGTTAATCGTTTAGAAAAAACTAAAAGCCTCCGCGAATTTAGTCAAATCATTGTCCAGGAAATCCGCAAAATGACAGGATTTGACAGGGTAATGTTATATAAATTTTGTGATGATGACCACGGTTATGTCATTGCTGAAGAAAAAATAGATACTTTAGAACCCTATTTAGGTTTACATTATCCAGAATCAGATATTCCTCGGCCAGCACGAAAATTATTTCTAGAAAACTCTATTAGAGTTATTCCCGATACAAAAATTCAATCATCAGCCGAACTGTTTCCCAAAATTAACCCAGTCAGCGGAAAACCGATTGATTTAACTAATTCCATTCTCAGAAGTGCTGCACCTTGTCATCTAGAATATTTACATAATATGGGTGTAGGTGCATCTTTGACGATTTCTTTAATTAAGGATAACAAACTTTGGGGTTTAGTTGCTTGTCATCATCAATCACCCAAATATGTTTCCTATGAATTACGGAAAGCTTGTGAATTTTTAGGAAGAATCATATTTTCAGAAATTTCTGGCAAAGAAGAAATAGAAGACTACGACTATCAAATAAGTTTAAAAAAAGTTCAATCACAATTGGTTGAATATATGTCTGAATCAGAAAACTTTATTGATGGTTTAGTCAGAAATCAACCAAATCTGCTCAATTTAACTAATGCTGAAGGTGCAGCAATCTATTTTGGTGGTAAGTATACCTTGATTGGAAATACTCCTCAAGAAGAAGAATTGAATTTTTTAGGAGAATGGCTGAAAAATAATGTAAAAGATGAGGTATTTTTTACAGATTCTTTACCGCAAATTTATCCAGACGCGATTGGCTTTAAAAATGTTGCTAGTGGGTTATTAGCTATCCCCATTTCTCAGAAAAATTATGTATTATGGTTTCGACCAGAAATGATTCAAACTGTAAATTGGGGTGGAAATCCCAATCAGGCTTTTTCAGTTGATCAATCAGCAGGAAATGTCCGTTTATCTCCACGCAAATCATTTGATTTATGGAAAGAAATAGTTAAATTAACATCTTTACCTTGGCAAAATGTAGAAATTCAAGCTGCATTAGAATTGCGAAAATCAATCATTAATATTGTCCTCCGTCAAGCTGATGAATTAGCCCAATTAGCTGAAGATTTACAACGTTCTAATGCAGAATTGAAAAAATTTGCCTATGTCGCTTCCCATGATTTGCAAGAACCACTCAATCAAGTAGCCAATTATGTCCAACTTTTGGAAATGCGCTACGAAACAGAACTAGACACAGATGCAAAAGAATTTATTGGTTATGTCGTCGAAGGTGTAAGTTTAATGCAGACGTTGATTGATGATGTACTTGCATACTCCAACGTAGATACATTAGGAATTGCTTTTCAAGTCACTGAAGTAGAAGCAGCTTTAAATCGAACTTTGAAGAATTTACGTCAACGCATTGCGGAAACCGACGCAATTATTACCCATGATCCTTTACCCACAGTTATGGCTGATGAAACACAATTAATTCAGCTATTTTTAAACCTCATTGGTAACGCTATCAAATTCCGCAGTAGTCAACCACCAAAGATTCATATTAGTGCGAGAAGATTAGAAGATGAATGGTTATTTTCAATTCAAGATAACGGTATTGGTTTAGATCCACAATTTAGCGATCGCATTTTTATTATCTTTCAACGTTTACACACTAGAGATGAATATCCAGGTACAGGAATGGGTTTGGCTATTTGTAAGAAAATTATCGAATGTCATCGTGGACGAATCTGGGTAGAGTCACAAATTGGACAAGGTGCAACTTTCTACTTTACGATTCCCATTAAAGGATTTGATCATGAGCGTCAAAATGGCAGAAACACAGAAAACAATCTTTTTAGTGGAGGACAATAAAGCTGATGTTCGTCTCATTCAAGAAGCATTAAAAACCATTTCCTTACCCCATCAAGTAGTTACAGTTACAGATGGTATAGAAGCTATAGCTTACCTCCGTCAAGAAGGTAAATATGCTAACGCAGCACGTCCTGACTTAATCTTATTAGATTTGAATTTACCTCAAAAAAATGGACTAGAGGTATTAGCCGAAATTAAATCTGATCCTCGACTAAAACGCATTCCTGTCATAGTGTTAACCACTTCTAAAAATAAAGATGACATTTATCGTTGTTACAACTTACACGCCAACTGTTACATTGCCAAACCTCGTAACCTCAATCAGCTATTCCAAATCATCAAGAGTATAGAGGAATTTTGGTTTTCTACCGCAACATTACCATTAGAATAACCTGGTAAATCATTAAATCATTTAGAAAAAAAGTCTCCGGTACTCAAAACTGACAAGAGGTAAAACCAGAAAATGATCACAGCAACTTCCACATTGAAGATCCTATTAATCGAAGATAACTTAGCAGAAGCCAGGTTATTAAAAGAGTTTATTAAACTGACAAAATCTCAAAATTTTAGTTTAGTCCATGTCCAAAGACTCCAAGACGGAATCAACCAATTAAACAGCGAAAAATACGATGTAATTTTGTTAGATTTAACCCTTCCTGACAGTCAAGGATTAGTTTCTATCCCGCAGTTACTCCAGCAAAATCCTAGCAACCCCATCATAGTTCTGACTAACACAAATGATGAAGAATTAGCCATTGAAGCCGTCAGACAGGGAGCGCAAGATTATCTAGTCAAAAGACACATAAATCCAGATACATTGGTGCGTTCTGTGCGATATGCTATAGAACGCAAACAATTTTTAGAACAATTACATCAAGTTAATCAAACATTAGCAACTAAAGTCGAAGGAAAAACTACGGAACTCTTAAAATCCCAAGAAATTAATCAGCTTAAATCTGAATTTGTTTCTATGCTTTCCCATGATATTCGTAATCCTTTAAATACTATTCTCCTAGCAGCAGGATTACTACAAAAGCATAATGAAGGATTAACAAATGATCCAGACATTAATTATTTACAACTCATTCGTTCCGCTATCAAAAATGTATCAAATTTATTAGATGAGGCATCATTAATTGGTAAATCTGATTCAGGTAAATTATTCTACGAATCACAAACACTCAATTTAGAAAAATTATGCTATGAATTAGTAGAACAATCTCAATTAGCTGCCCAAGAAAAACAATTGTGTTTAATATTTACCAGTTCTGAACACTGTTTTGAATTTGTGGGAGATGAAATTCTATTAACGCATATTATCGCTAATTTACTCAATAATGCCATTAAATATGCAATTCCCGGTGGTACAGTCTTATTTGAATTAATCAAACAAGAAAAAACCGTAATTTTAAAATTTCAAGATCAGGGCATTGGCATTACAGAAGCAGACCAAAAACAACTATTTCAACCATTTCATCGAGGACAAAACGTGGGGATAATTCCTGGTAGTGGTTTAGGGTTAACCATCGTCAAACAATGCGTTATAGCCCACGGAGGGGAAATTACAGTTGATAGTCAAGTGGGAGTAGGTTCAACATTTACAGTGACTTTGCCGATTAATATCTAGCTAAAAAATCCATGTCAAACCTAAATACGATGAATGATGACGCAAAGTATCCAGATTATTCTTAATGCCTTTGCGTCTAATTTTGCGATATCCCTAAACTACCGCTTCTGCTTTTTCTTCGACTTTTTCCTTCACAGGTACGTAAGGTGTTTCTGCACCTTGGGCTAAATACGCGGCTAATTGACTTTCGATTTCATCGCGGACAATTTGCCGATATTCCATGAAATGCTCAATGTGAGCGCAGGTAGAAACGTATTGTTCGATTACCTTGGGATTATGCTTGAGAATACTAAAGAAGTGATGCCAGAATTTCCAACGAGTTTCCCGTTTAAATCCTTGTCGCCAAATGACAATTAATAAGGCTCTAACAACTACCCATTCTGGTGTTTTTGCTGGTGGTGTCCATTTGGGAGAACCTAACATCATAAAACAGCGATAGGTGCGATCCAAGTAGGCAACAGGGTCATATAAAGCACAGAAAGCTTCCACATATTCCCTCGCCAATTCTTCTAGAGGACGGGTAGGAATGAAATTCATCAATGTAGTTTGATTGATGTTTCCATCTTGGTTTTCCCGCAATCTGCCTTCTTTGGTCAGCCGATGCCATAAAGCGGTATTAGGTAACGCTTGCAACATGGCAAAGGTAGTAGAAGGAATAGCTGCTAACTCTGCAAAACGGACAATGCGATCGCCTGCACCCGCTTTTTCACCATCAAAACCAATAATAAACCCAGCCATTGGCCGCAGTCCAGTTCTGATAATGGTTTCTACCGACTCAGTTAAGGAACTGCGAGTATTTTGGAATTTCTTCGTTAGTTGTAAACTATCTTCATCTGGGGTTTCAATCCCCAAAAATACCGCTTTAAATCCACAATCAACCATCAACTCCATCATTTCTTGGTCTTGCGCCAAATCAATGGAAGCTTCTGTGTCAAAATTGAAGGGATATTGATGATCTTCCATCCAAACTTTCAACTCTTTCAGCAACAATTTCACATTCCGCTTGTTGCCAATAAAGTTATCATCCACCATAAACACACCCCGCCGCCAACCCAAATCATAGAGATAATCTAACTCGGCTAAAAGTTGTGCAGGAGTTTTAGTTCTCGGTTTGCGTCCATATAAAACAATGATGTCGCAAAATTCGCATTGGAAGGGACAACCCCGCGAAAACTGCACAGACATCATATCATAGGCATTAAACTCTAATAAATCAAAGCGGGGAATGGGTGTACTGGTAACATCAGGTTTTTCAGCAGCCCGGAAAACTCCCGATTTTTCCCCCCGTTTGACTGCTTCCACAAACATGGGTAAAGTCAGTTCCCCTTCATCCAGAATCAGGTAATCTGCCCCTGCGGCTTCGACTTCATGGGGTGTGGAGGTAGGATAAGGACCACCCAAAGCCACCAGCTTACCCCGTCGTTTCGCTTCCCGAATTTGCTCAAGTAAGTCTTGTTTTTGGACAATCATGGCCGAGAAAATCACCATATCTGCCCATGCCCACTCTTCTTCTGTGGCAGGGCGAATGTTACGATCTACAAGCTTAAATTCCCATTCTTGGGGCAAAATAGCGGCTACCGTCACCAAACCCAAAGGTGGTAACAAAACCTTTCTGTCAACTAGCGCCAGAATTTTCTCATAAGACCAAAAGGTGCTTGGAAATATTGGATAAACTAGCAAAACACGCATAGTATCACCCCTCACGATTTATTTGTGATCTAACTGTAACCAAAATTAAGACTATTTGACTTTTTTCTCAATTTGGCTGTTGTATGGGAGGATGTCAGAATCAGGATGACCAGGATTTAAGGATTTGCAGGATGAAAACTGGGAACAATTAAAAAATACAAATAGTTTTGAGCTTATTCTACTCATGCAGTCTGGTCAATTAGCATCTACTCTAAGCGTTACAATTTACAAAGCACCACAAAAAGGTAAAGGTCAAAAATTATTACAGGAAGGCTTTCAAGTCGCTGATTTTCCCTATAATCCCCCCTACCTTGATGGAAGTTGCTACTTTGCAGGATCAAATGACAGAAGCATTGCTGCGGAGTTCAACGAGAGCTATCAAGAGGGGATTCTTGAGGTATATATTGATCAGGCAAGCTACGAGCAGTATTTCAAATCTCTTGAGTGTCGTTATGATGAAAAAGATGGTTGTGAGCGAATTGAGGTGGTTGTTCCTCAAAGTTTGTTTCCCATCCTTAACCAATTTCCACGCGTCCTTAAATCACGGTGAATATTATGGATAGTACAAGTTGGGAAAATATTAAATCTACGTACAAACTAGGTCAGTTTGTTCTGGGAAAAGTTGAGTTTCAAACACCTTTTGGCGTTTTTGTCAATATTGATGATTCTTTAGTTAAGGGGTTGATCAAAATCCCAGATTTTTTAGATGAAGGGGGGATGAGTCCAGAAATGTATCCAGAAATTGGTACAAATATAGGCGCGGTTGTGGTTGGATATAACGAGAGTAATTGCCGTGAGGTATATTTAAGTGCAAAACCTAGTGTACTGCATAAAGCTCTTGTGCCTTTGAAAATTCCTGCTTTAGCTGGTTAGGACTGATTGAATTTGCACCTCAGTTTACAAGGGATATGTTGCATGGAAGCAAGAATCCGTAGTAATATAAGTTGTTAGTTAGGGAATTTGTCTGAATCAGGATGTCCAGGATTTAAGGATTTACAGGATGAAGATAGAATTTTATCACTAACTACGTATCATTATGTGTACAAGTCTTGAATTAATAATTAGCAACTTGGGTTAGTATCAACTATGCTGAAAAGGGAAACTTTTCTAAAAAATATTACGCGTGGACTTGGTCTATTAAAATATACAACAGAATATAACGCAGAGTTAGACCTCTACGATCAGAATATTATTGCTGAATATTTTGTTGTCAAGCTACTAAATATAATATATGGTTATAACTTAATTAATTTAAATTCTAAGGATAAATCATGCGCTGCAATTGATTTGGGTGATTACGAGAGAAAACTTTGTTTTCAAGTTACATCTACTTCTCTTAAAAACCATCGAACCAAAATACAAGAAACAATAAATTTATTTATTGGAAAGAAAAAATACCAACATTTCGATCATCTGAAATTTTTATTTTTGGGAGACAAGCAAAAAACATATCAAAAGGGATTTGATACCCAAAATTTATTTACATTTGATCCAAAGAAGGATGTTATAAATTTAAAGGATTTAATACGTGAATCAAAATCCCTTTCAGATGAAAAACTAGAAAAATTGAATCATTTAATTGAAAGTGAAATATTTTATGACAATTTATCACTAGAAATGCAGATCCTACAACAAAGAGATATTGAAGCATTAAAAATATATAGAGACGCATTTGATAGACCAGCACTCCAAGATTCATTTCACACAGAATCAAGCTATCAGGACTTTGAGGCTGCTTTAACAGATTTGATATCTCTCTTGAAAACAGGACTTATAAACGGAAAATTGCTGGCAAAACCCATTCCTAAATTTGATGACAAAAATTTAGAACACGATCTTAACAATCTTTATAAGAAAGTAAGAATATTAAGAGAATCATACAACAAGTATAAAACAATGGGTGAAATTATTCCAGATCAAAACATTACTAGATTTAAATTACCAAATACTCCTGTCCTTTTCAATACGTTTAAGCAAGACGTAATTGATACTATAAATTCAATCTTAGAACAACATAATATCCGCCCCATAGATGGGGTTTCCTGAGTGCGATAAACCCCATTGTAGAGTTTTATTTTATTAGTGCAGTTATCTTGTTTGCGTGGGAGCGATAGCCGTATTTATAAAGAACAGCGATCGCATGAAATAAACTGGAGGAATGCGATCGCGTAAGCGCTGACTTGTCAGTTCGCCATTGATTATGCTTTAGAGGTTTAAATATATGACAAACCGTGAACAATTAATCCAAGAAATCGAAGAAACTCCTGATGATATTGTACAACTTTTACTAGATTATTTACATCGTGTGAAAGCTACAGGCAAAGATCATCCCCTAGCTAAATTTGCAGGGATTTTAAGCGACGCAGAAGCAGCAGAGATAAAAAAGTCAATTGCAGAATCTCGGCAGGTAGATACAAATTAGTGGTAAAATTAGTTTCTGTACTTTCCTATTTCATATATTCATACAATTAATAATTATGGATGGGCAATCTCGAATTACCATAGACCCAAATATCTTAGTCTCTGAAAAAATCTACGCTATTCCGTCATTGGAAAAAATAGCATAAATTAGTCCCTATTTTCATCCTGTTAATCCTTTAATCCTGGACATCCTGATTCAGACAATTATTAATTAGTATCTAGCAAATAAATCATGCAGCTTCTTCTCTTTGGGCAAAATTATCCTCATCATCAATAATAATAGGATCATCTTGACAACTACCATAAGTTTGTTCAAAAAAACCAGGAGGCCAGCCTAATTCCTCTGGTGATTTTTGCTGAGATTTACCTTTTGTATCTATATCCTGCTTTTGTGACTTGAACTGTAAAAACTCAATAAAATTTAAAACCTCCTCCTGTTGTTGAGGCGTTAGATTTTGGACTATTTCTAAAATAGATTTTTGCCTTTCTACTGCTTGAGTCATAATTAAAAATCCTCCTCTTCTAAATTTACAACTATTGTAGGTTAGGTAGATGCAAGGAAACTCCACACTATGATTTATTTTATCTAATATGTTCGGTTGTGGTGGGATATAACGAGAGGGCTAATGCCTGAAATAGCTTAAGTCTTGCCTTTCACACCACTAATTTTCAAAACATCACTCATCGTTGCACAGTAATTAGGTAAATTGAAACTACTAGGATTAATGGCGTTAGCATAGCTAAAATGACGATAATTCATACAGAATCTATCCCAAGCTGCCATTTGAATACGGAAAACAGCAATAATCACATTAGCTAAACCTAAAGATAGAGGAATGCGGAAATAAATCTTTTTACTTAAATAAGCACAAACTTCTTCAATGGCTTGATTAGCAGTTAACGCCGATTGTCCTAACACAAATCGGCGGGGATCTCCCTGTTGGGGGGGATAATCAATTAAATATTGGATAACTGTAGCAATATCTCGCCCATGAATGAAGTGAAAACTGCCATCTGCTTGCAAAAAACGAATGATATTAATATAGTTAGTAACTTCAGGAATACCAGATGTGAGATGAGAATAGGGTTTTTTGTCATCACCACCTAAAACTAAGGTCGGAAAAACCGTGGTAATTTTGGGAAAAATCGCTAACTTTTCGATTTGATGTAAACAATCATATTTAGAACGGATATAATCTGTGCCAATTTCTCCCGCTTCCTTGAGTGGTTTGTTTTCGTTATTTAAAACACTCGCAGTGGAAAAATAAATTACCTGCTCACACTTTTCAGGATTTAGCAGGTTCATTAACTCTAGAGTTTTAAAGACATTAATATCAAAAATGCCCTCACCACCCCAAGAAGTGGCTGTTAATACGGCAACATCAATAGTTTTGAGTAAATTAGAGAATTTACCAATTTCCTGCATATCACCCTGAAGAATGGTGATACCGGGACGGACTGTAGTATCAACTTGGAGTTTATTGGGGTTTCTAACCAGTAGATACAATTCGTGATTGGTGTTTTCAATTAAGGCTTCACTGATATAGTGACCGACACAGCCACTTGCACCTGTAACTAAAATGCGTTTTTTAGACATAAATTGGGAAATTTTGATTAATAATGTGATATCTAGCCAAGTTCTAAACTTGTTACCCCAAAGATGCAGTTCATGGGTAAATCTGGAGTTTCTTTAGTGTACATCCGAGCGGTTTCAAATCCTGGCTACATTTTGTGACGTTGCACTCAGGCGAGGAAACCGAAGTGCTGGTTGTAAGCAACAGCCGAAATACACCCAATTGGTTCACCGTTTAACTCACCTAAAAAAAGCCCTGGGGGTCAGTCTGATAGAAAGACTCAGCATCATAGATGCCTGGATTTCAGCCTTCAATTTTTGCCCATGCAATGGCTAAATCTACTTCTAAGCTGTTCATGGGACGAATTATGAAAGTATCCATAGTCATAATAGTTTTTTAAATTTTCTTAGTAATTAGATTAACATATTTTTCCTGTTAAATAGCATTTAAGTTAGATTTAATTTACTAAATTTTTATAAACTCTGAACATAATCAAGACTTAATGAGATAGACAACGTTGTAAATAAATCTGAGCAATGTTATCACTAGGATTTATCCGTAAACAAGCTTCAAAACCTTGAATTGCTGCGGCAAAATCTAGACGATAATAATCTTCGCAGGCTTGATTAAAAGTAGATAAAGTTGCTAATTTTTGTTCTTTAATATCAGGAGTATCAGCATCAAAAACTTCATAAATCGTCACTGTTTCTAATTTACCTTTAACCTTCACTTTATCAACCTGACGAATAGCATAATTTTCTGGTTTTTGTAATCGCTGAAAGGTTTGTTGAGAAATTAATAAAGATACCCCATATTCTTTGGTCAAACCTTCAATCCGTGAAGCTAGATTTACCGCGTCACTAATTACTGTACCATCCATGCGGTTATTTCCTCCCACAGTTCCTAACATTAATAAACCTGTGTTAATACCAATACCATTTCTAATTGGTTCTAAACCATAATTAATTCGTTCTTGATTATAAAGGTTCAAGCGGTTTAACATGGCAATTCCTGCTTGAACTGCATCGTCTGCTTCACCGCTAAACAATGCCATAATTGCATCACCAATATATTTATCAATAAAACCTTGATTTTCAATAATTGCTGACTCCATGCGTGATAAATAAGCATTAATAAACTTGAAATTTTCTTCAGGAGTCATTTTTTCAGACATCCTGGTAAAATCTCGAATATCAGAAAAAAGTACAGACATTTCTAACTGAACTTGATCACCTAATCGCACATCAATAATACTTTCTTTCTGCAAAAATTGTAGGAATTGACGGGGAACAAATCGTTCATAGGCTTTATTCAGTTCTGCCATTTTCTGATAAAATCTAGCATTTTCAATAGCAATGGCGGCTTGTCCTGATAATAATTTAATAATTTGTACTCTTTCTTCTGTAAATGCGCCAGTAGTGAGATTATTTTCTAAGTAAACAATACTAATAAGTTTCCCTTGATTAATCAGAGGTATACAAAGAATAGATTGAGGTTGGTGATTTTGAACATAATAATCATTAGTAAATTGACCTTCTTTCGTAGCGTTATTTAAAACTATAGTTTCTTGAGTTCTAACTACATATCTAATGATAGATACTGAAAATTTGTTACTGTTTTCCAAAGGCAGAGATTGCAAAACAATAACTTGATCAATATCAATTTGTCCTTCGGCTTCAATCAAAAATCTACCTTGATGTTCTAAAATCAAAAATCCTGTTTGCGCTCCGGCATTTTCGATGAGAATTTTCATTAAACTAGATAATAGTTTATCTAGCATAATTTCCCCGGAAATTGCTTGAGAAGCTTTAATAATGCTGGCAATATCTAAATTAGTATTTGAGCCACTGCTGGTGACTCCTACCAATGTTGTATTCTTACTAACACTTCCTTGAGTTGCAGTTAGTAATTGAGGATATTGATTTTCTAACTGTTTAACTTTAACTTTAGCACCCCAACGCTGATAATAATAGCGAGCTTCTTGCATATATGCTCTAGCTGATAGCTCTTTTTTTTGAGATAGATAAAACTTAGCAGCAAGTTCACAAGCTAAGGCAACTTCTTGGATATATCCATTGTCTTTTGCTCCAGCAATAGCTTGATCATAATAATCAATTGCTGCTAACTTTTCTCCTAAAACTCGGCATTTTTCCGCTTCTACCAATTGCCATTTATGTAAATAATTCATCGGGGCGTGTTCTGCCCAAAATTGTAACTTAGATTGATTCTCTTTAACTGTTTGCTGTTGCTTGTCTACCTCATCTAAAGAAGATGGTACAATAGCTAGGGTAATCAGAGAATCATAAAAATATAAACCAGCTTCAATAATTCCGGCTAAAATGCCTAAGATATATTGTCTGGCTTGAACCGCATCTGCTGAAGCCTGAATAATGTCTCCCATCAAAAATTGCAATATTGCTCTATACAGATAGAAAGCAAATATTCGGTAAATATCTTTAGCAGCAAGAGATTGAGAAACCAGTTGTTCTTCATCCCCAGATTGTTGAAAAGAAATGTTGATTTTTTCTGGATTACCTAACAGAAACAGCGTTGTTTCCCAAAGAAGTGAACAATAATTTGCTGTGGTTAGTTGCTGGAAATCAAGTAATTGCTGACGGTATGCCCGAATTTGTTTTTCTAATTCTGTTAAAGGTTGTCCACACCAAAAGGAATTTAAACAAAATCCATGGCCATTATATCCAACATAATCTAATTGACCTGTTTCTAATCCGGCTTGATAGCCAGCCTGATTAATAGCTAACATCAACCGCAAGTGAGATTTGCGATGATGGAGATAAAAGCCAATCATCGCATAGGTAGCAGAACGCACGTTTTTACCATCTGCTGCGGATACCATTTGATAAGCTAATCGGCTAAAACTATCCGCTATTGTGACATCCTCTGTAAATATATTCAAAAAAGTTCCGTAAGAAGCATAACCAAAGGCTGAAGTAGAACTATTGCCATATTGAATTGATAAACTTACTTGTAAAACAATCACCAGAGGTAACAGGGGAGAAGCAACTATAATACAAACAGGACAAATACTTGCCGCTACCTGCATAATGGCCAATTTTTCAGTATCTACCATATTTGGTAGGTGAATCAATTCTTCAATAGAGTGATTTTCCATCAATATATTTATAGACTTGATCACCTCTTGAATATGTTGCTCAGAGGGATGATCAGGAATGTCAACTCCTAATTGTTTGAGAATAGATTGACCGATAGAAATTGCTTCAAAAAACTTATTTTGGGCAACTAATGAATGAATTTTGACAATATAAACACTAACGCGCTCTAAGGCAGTTTCTGCATGATCAATCACGGCATTAAACCACCCATTCATCTGTTCAAATTCACCACACAGTGAAGCCAATTCTACCGCTATTTCGTGCAATTTCAAAGTCATTTCATACTGTCGTTGCCAAGCCGAATCTCTATTTTCTAACGAATTTAAACCGATTTGGGCATAATCTTTAGCAGCTTGATAAGCGGTAGCATTTCTGGCTTTATGTGCAGCAAAAAGATTAAGTTGTGCTAGTTCATCGCGTTCAATTTGATTGTTAATTAGCTCAATGCCATAATTTAACTGATTAACTACTCTAAATATTTGTTCATCTATAGCTGTGGATGCGGTTTGCTGGAGGAGCAATTTGCCAATTTGATAATGAGTAATATTTCTCTCTTGTTCAGGAATTAGAGAATAAGCAGCTTGTTGAATCCGATCATGGACAAATTTATATTCGGGTAATTGATAATTTTCTGATTCAGGATCAAGAATTGCTAATTCTATTTCTTCATTACTGCCCAAAGGGATAATTAAACTATAATTAATGGCTGATTCTAAGTTATCAATTATTTCTCTTAAAGGTTTTTCTATGATTAAACTGAGAGTATTCAGATCAAATTGATTACCAATACAAGCTGCTAACTTTAATATCTGTTGTGTATTTTCTGGCAGTTTTTGAATTTTGCCGGACATTAATTCTACAACGTTATCACTAAATCCTCTACTGTTAATTTTCTCTAAATCCCATTGCCAATGCAAACTATCAAAGTTAAATTCTAATAAATTTTCTGTATACAAAGATTTCAAAAACTCATTAATAAAAAAAGGATTACCCTCAGTTTTCAATTGGACTAAATCAGCCAATTCTTTGATTTGCTCTTCTGGACATTTAAGAGTATCACTAATAATTTTTCTGGTTGTATTTAATGTTAATGGTAATAAATAAATGCTATTAATAATTTTTTCATTGCTGGCAATTTCTTCTAATGTTAAGATTAATGGATGGACAGCAGAGACTTCATTGTCTCGACAAGCACCAATTAAAAATAATCCTTGTGATGAAGAACTCATCAGCAACTCCATTAGTTTCAATGATGCGCTATCTGCCCACTGTAAATCATCGAGGAATATGACTAGAGGATGTTCTGGTTTGGTAAAAACTTGAATAAAGTTCTGAAAGACTAATTTAAACCGATTTTGTGATTCATTGCCGCTAACTTCCGTAATTCCTGATTGTTTACCAATAATTAGTTCTAATTCGGGGATAACATCAATAAGAATTTGTCCATTGATACCTACAGATTTTAAAATTTGCTTTTGCCATTTCTGCAATTGTGCTTCTGGTTCTGCTAACAGTTGTTTGATTAATTGTTGAAAAGCATTAACTATGGCACTATAGGGAATATTGCGCTGGTATTGATCAAATTTACCTGATATAAAGTAACCACGTTTTTGTGTAATTGGTTTATATAATTCTTGCACTAATGCTGATTTACCAATACCTGAGTAACCGTTAATTAACATCAATTCACTAGAATTGACACTGACTCTTTCAAAAGTGTTCAACAAAGTCCCAATTTCTTTTTCTCTACCATAGAGTTTTTGTGGAATTTGAAATTTATCAGATATATCTTGATGAGATATAGAAAAATTAGCAATACTACCATTGCTTTGCAGTTGATTTAAACATTTTTCTAAATCTGCTTTAATTCCCACGGCACTTTGATATCTTTCTTCAGCAGTTTTTGCCATCAATTTAAGAATGATATCAGAAACAACTTGAGGAATTTCTGGGTTAATTTGAGAAGCAGATAATGGTTGTTTAGCAATATGCCAATGTACTAATTCTAAAGCATCTGTTGTGGCAAAAGGTAATTGATTCGTTAAAAGTTCGTAAAAGGTGACACCTAAAGAATAAAAGTCTGTACGATAATCTAAACTGCGGTTCATTCTGCCGGTTTGTTCTGGAGATATATAGGCAAGTGTACCTTCTAAAACATGAGGATTTTTCAGGATAGGATTTTCTTTAGTTAGTAGGGTAGAAATACCAAAATCAATAATTTTTATTTCCTGAGTGTGAAAGTTATAAACAATATTAGCTGGGTTAATATCTTTGTGGATAATATTTTCTCTATGAATTTGAATTAAGCTATCTGTTGTACCAATGGCAATTTGCAGAAATTCTTTTAAATTAAAAGTGCGATTTTCTATCCATTTTCTTAATGATTCACCACCAAAATCATCAAAAATAATAATCAATCTATTCTGATATTTTTCTAAACTCAAAGAACGGCAAATTCCTGTTATATTTAGGTTATGAGTAATTTCATATTCTTGTTTATAACGAACTAATTCTTCAGGAGTAGGATAACTCTCTTGTAAAAGTTTAAGAATAACTGATTGATTATCTGTGGTACGTTTAGCTCGATAAACTAAAGAATTAGCACTTTCATAGATCAGAAGTAAGTTTTGATACCCAGGAATAATTAGCATACGGAAAAACAAATGGCGATAATCATAAAATATCAGAGAATTGCTCAGATACTTATAGTATAATTATAATCATAATGCTTCCTGTAGCTTGCTCAAAAATCGGCGAAAAATCATGTTTAAATGCCGATGGGTAAGTCCTATTTAATTAAGAATCAGGTGGGCATTGCCCACCCAACTGACTAAACCAAAGCGTTGAGTTGCTTTGCGGTTTCAAAGAAGAAAGCAACGTTTTCCTCTGGTGTTTCTGGTAATACACCATGACCGAGATTGAGGATATGTCCCCAGTTGCCGGCTTTGCGAACTGTATCCAAAACGCGATCGCGGATAAATTCCTTAGAACCAAATAACACACCCGGATCAAGATTACCCTGTACTTTTACGTGCTTACCTAATCTAGCTCTGGCATCTGCCATATCTACTGCCCAGTCTACAGTAATGATATCTGCACCAGAAGCAGGCATTCTTTCTAAAAGTCCGGCACTACCTGTCACCAACAAAATTAATGGTGTGTCAGGATGAGTTGCCTTAACTTTATCAAACACCATTTTTTGATAAGGTAGAGCAAAGGTATCATAATCTTGAGGGCTTAATTGTCCCGCCCAAGAATCAAACATTTGCACTACTTGAGCGCCACAATCAATTTGATAGCGCACATAATCAGCGATAGAATCAGCTAATTTAGTGAGTAGCTGATGGAGAATCGTCGGATCTGAGAAGGCCATATTTTTGATGATGGAATAGGTTTTAGAACCTTTACCTTCCACCGCATAAGCCGCTAACGTCCAAGGTGCGCCGACAAAGCCTAACACCGTTGATTGAGTACCTACTTCCTGCCGTAATGCTTGCAAAATCGTTCTGATAAACGGCAGTGCTGCTTCTGGATCTAAGGGACGCAGTTGTTCAATTTGTTCTTGAGTACGTATGGGCGAATAAATAATCGGTCCCTTCCCTTCCGCAATATCCATGTCAATCCCCATTCCTGGTAAGGGAGTGACAATATCGGAAAATAAAATTACTCCGTCGGGTTGGAAAGCTCTCCAGGGTTGGAGGGAAACTTCGATGGCTACTTCAGGAATTTCTGAGCGATCGCGGAATGAAGGATATTTTTCCCGCAAATCCCGATAAGCTTTCATGTAGCGTCCCGCTTGTCGCATCATCCATACAGGGGGACGATCTACCTGTTCACCACGAGCAGCCCGAAGGAGGAGAGGAGCCGTTGAGGAAACACCCATTTAACACTTCGTCCTAAGTCACTTTTATATGTCACCATTTAGCTTACCATCCTCCGATTCCCCTTGATACGTCTATCTATACAGGTCTTAAGGTTGCTTGATTTAACTTAATAAAACTTAATAGCAAATGCCAGAAGTAAAACCCATATCTCTCGTAGGGGTTTAGCACTGCTAAACCCTTACAATATCGGTCTGTTTACGATCAACATAATCATTAATAATACATTCGCCAAATTGAAAAAGGACTTGATTGGTTCATGGGTTGGATTGTTCACGTCAGCGTTGCCAAGCAATGGCACAAAACCCAACAAATTATTTTATAAGCAGGAGTATTGACAGTTTTAAAATTGCAGCGTAGAGTTATAAATAAGACAGCTAAATAATTACAATATCAAGCAATGCTCTAATGCGTAAGCTTCGGTGATTGTCTTAGCAGTAGTATTACTTTTTGACAAGTCCTGCATTATGTCTTTGTTTGGATATTTATTCCCGAATGAATATTCAGACAAAGATATAATGCAAGATTTATCAGAAAATAGTTCTGTTACTAAGACTGAAACTGATTAAAACAGCGAAGCTCAATGAGGGAAAGCCGATTTCTTGGTTTTCTTTTCCACATTGCTTTGTCACTATAGCGGTTCTCTCTTGAGTCAGATACAAAAACTCGTCCTGGAAATTGGGAAGGAACTATGATCTAGCTCATTTAAATACATACCGCTATAACAGATATGTGATTTAACCTGTTGATTTTAATTCAAGAAATCAAGGAATTAATCAAATGACAGTTTCTTCTTTACAAACAACTGAAAAAGCTAAACAGCAACAATTGAAAGTTTCCATCTATTGCGATTTTCAGAATGTTCATTTAAATTCTGAGTTATCAACAGAACTACTAGAGTTGGCTGAATCAAAAGGTCGTTTGATTACAAAAAAAATATATTATAATTCATTAGTTGACAATCTATCTGGAATCAAGTCCAGTTACGAAAATATCGGTTATCAAATGCTAGATGTTACCTGTTCATTAAAGAATAGTGTAGATAATCAACTTAAATCTGACGTAATTGATGATATTTGCCAGAATAATGCACCAGATGTGGTTATTTTGGTCTCAGGAGATGGTGATTTTGCTAATTTGGTTAAAGTTGTCCGAGACAAAAGTAAATATGTCATAATATTTGCTAGAAAAGGCAATCTTAAAAAGAGTTTGAAAGATGTTGCTAATGAATTTCACTTTATAGATGAATTACCTCAGTTAGTTGGAAAAAAAACTCAACCTCAAACTACTGTCATTAATCCTCAAATTAGTTACAATGAAGCTTTAGGATGTTTGATTGAAACTGTCAAGCAGACAATAAGCCAAGGTAAACCTACAAATTACAGCTATATTGATAGATTGATGCGTCAGCTTTACCCGAAATATCAAGGTATTTCTTCTATCTCTACACCCAGTGGTAAGAAATTTAAGAACTTTACTAAATTTGTTGATGCTGCTGTAAATTCAGGTAAAATCCAAAGGCAAAATCAGGAATTATTTTTAATCAAGTTAAATGAATTAGCAGCCTGATATAGCCTTTAAAACCTAGTTAAATAAACTGGATTTTACCAAAACTACCGCACCTTGCGGTTTTTTTCATTTTGAACATAGTTAATCTAGAAAACAAATGCACAAACTACTCACATTTAATAACGAAAAACTTCTCCGTCAAGCACTCACCCACCGTTCTTACGTCAACGAAAACCCCGGAGAAGGAGAACATAACGAACGCTTAGAATTTCTTGGTGATGCTATTCTCAATTTTATCAGTGGACAATATCTTTATCGTCGTCACCCCGAAAAAGGAGAAGACGAATTAACTCGTCGCCGTTCCGCATTAGTAGAAGAAAAACAACTAGCAAAATTCGCTCTTGAAGTAGGTTTAGACTTCAGAATGAGATTAGGAAAAGGGACAATTAGAGATGGAGGTTTTCAAAACCCTAACTTACTCAGTTGCACCTTTGAAGCTGTAATTGGTGCTTATTATTTAGATAATAATTGTAATGTTGAACCAGTTCGCGCTATTGTTGAACCATTATTTGATTCCGCATCAGAACACATTGTTGAAGCTCGCTCAAATGTAGACTCCAAAAACCGTCTTCAAGAATGGGTACAAAAAGAAATTACCCCAAATCCCCCTAAATATGTGACAGAACACATCGGTGGACCATCTCACGCGCCAGAATTCATTGCTAAAGTATTAATTGATGGTAAAGAATACGGTGAAGGAAAAGGACGTAATAAAAAAGATGCAGAAAAAGCTGCTGCTGAAGACGCACTAGCTAAATTAAAAAAACGAGGTTTACTAAATTGATGATTATTGATTTCAGATAAAGACGCTCATAATAATTTTACGTCTTTGCGCGAAATTAAATCCGCATATATCAAGGTAGCAGTAAACGAAGTGCTAAAAAATGCTAATTATTCTCCAGAAATTAGCATTGTGAACAAACACTAGCTAATGATATGCTTAACATCAACAACTAATAAGTATGATGAATACAGTAGCAGAGGTATAAAACCAGAAGTTAATTTTTCCTAAACTTTAGTAAATAGCCATTAAACATAGTTTAACAATGAATTATGGCTAGATTCTGACTTCTGAATTATTACTAGGTTAAAGTAATTTAAATCATTAAATATTAGGGAAAATAGGGGAAATCAGTAATTAAGCTGCTCACTACAAGCGTATCCTCAATATTCTTAAACTTGACTTTATCTAAACCTAGTGTAATAGTATTACTATATTTTTAGTGGGTAGCCTAATCCAAATTCATGAAAGCTGAATTTGAAGCGGAGGAACCAAGTATTTGGGGCTAATCTTATGAGAGACACCTTCCAGTCTTAGCCCGTCAGCTAACTCCGTCGGCAATGGAAGGAACCTCCAAAACTTTGGTTGTAATACCAGTTATAATTGGGGCTTCCTTAATCAATTTTAGATTGCGGATTTTGGATTTAAGATAAATCTAATATCTAAAATTGTTATCCCTGCTTCTCGTTGGTTAATCGTTTCAAGGGAGAGAAGTTAAAACTGTGAAAATTAAAACAATGTTAGCACGGTTGCAAAGTGCTATAGGTCGTGATGACCTAATTGAACAAATGGTATTATTACCAGAAGCTCAAAAATCATTTTCTCAAAGAGTTTCCCAGGCAAAATCAGCTAACTTAATTGTTGCCTATAATGGTTCACCTCGAAGTCATACAGCCCTAGATATTGCCTGTTGGATTGCCCACCAAACGAGTTTAGCTACTAACTCTCAAGTTACAGTTCAAGCCGTTTATGTAGTAGCAGAAAATTACAATCATCAGTCTCTTGATATATTCAATATTGCTGATAATCAAGCTCAATTAGAATGCCAATTAAGCCAGATATCAAAGCCAATCACCTTGCGATTAAATCAACCAAAAGGAACAGCAATTTTACCGCAGTTAGAAAGAGAATCGAGAACTTCTCTCAAGGAAGCAGATAGAATTATTTGGCAAGCAAAAACTCTAGCTGAAGAATGGCAAGGTTCTTTTAAATCACATTTGCGGTTTGGCAACATTGCCAAAGAACTTAAGAAGGTTGTTCAATTAGAAGCTGCTGATATCCTATTTTTAGGCTGCACATCTACCAATCATCCTCTGATTGAAACACTAGGTCATAATTTTCCTTGTGCAGTTTTAGGTATTCCCAATTGCATTGACGAATAATTCCTATTTTCAATTGCAGTGATTTGTCATTAAATTCAAATCATCAAAGAGTCACTTATACTTTAAGTGGCTTTTTCCTTGCTATCCAAACAATAATATTTTCAGGGTGATACGATGGAAAACTGGCAAGCTATTTTAAGTGTCATCATATTTGTATCTGTAATTGTTTTAATCATGACCGAATGGTTACATCTAACAATTGCCGCTTTATTGGGAGCATTATTACTCGTTTTTACTAACATCATGACTTTGCCAGAAGCTGTTGTTTATATCGGCAATAGTCATGGAACACTAGGGCTATTTTTTGGCGTAATGATATTAGTGAGGGCATTTGAACCAACTAATATATTTGCTTATTTAGCAACCCAAATTGTCATTCTCGCTCAAGGTGATGGGAAGAGATTATTGCTTGGGATTGTAGGGATAGTCACCCCCATTTGTGCAGTGTTACCTAACGCTACCACAGTCATGCTATTAGCACCATTAATTCCACCAATGGCACAAGAAGTAGGGGTAAATTTTGTCCCTTTACTAATTCTCATGGTGTTAATTGCTAATAGTGCAGGATTATTAACATTAGTAGGAGATCCAGCCACTTTTATTGTTGGCGATGCTATTAATATTAGCTTTACAGATTATTTATGGCAACTGAGTTTAGGAGGAGTAATTGCTATTATTGCTGTGGTGGTGACACTACCAATTTTATTTCGCAAAATTTGGAATACAAAATTAGATAATCTCACAGAATTACCACATCCACAAATAAATCATCCGAGAGTTTTAATGGTGGGTGCAGTAATAGTAGCTTTTGTGTTGTTATTTTTTGTCATTGGTGAATCTTTACCTGTACCTGTATCACCTGCTGCGGTAGCTTTGTTAGGTGCTGCTTTAGCTTTATTGCTATCTCACCATAGCAGAATTGATACTGTTAACAACATCTTGCGGGATATAGATTGGAGTACATTAATCTTTTTCATGAGCATTTTTGTATTAATTGGAGGATTAGATAAAACAGGTGTGATTAAAGGTTTATCAGCAGTATTAGCAACTATTTTGGGAACAAATATTTTACTAGGTTCTCTATTTTTGTTATTTTTTGTGGGCATATTATCTAGCGTTGTTCCTAATATTCCTTTAGTTGTAGCGATGGTTCCTTTGCTAAAACAGTATCTTGTTAGTGTTGGATTAGCACCAGTAGAAGTTTTAGCACAAAATTATCAAGGACAGTTTCCCCCAGAAGTTTTACCACTGTTTTACGCCATGATGTTTGGTGCAACATTAGGAGGTAATGGTACTCTCGTCGGTGCGTCTTCTAATATTGTTGCTGCTGGGATTTCTGAACAGCATGGAAAAAGGATTTCTTTCAAGACTTTTTTACACTACGGTATTCCCACAATGTTATTACAACTTGTGACTTTGGCTATATATGTATTAGTCCGGTTTTTGCTGTGAGTTTCGGCATTGCATAGATCCAAAATGAATTAAAATTTAAAATTTTTGTACAAGTCCAGTTTCATAAACAGGAAGTAGAGAGCAAAAAACAAAAACCCCCTGATTATTTTTGGGGGTTATTTTTGGTTTCTTTACCTTCCCCTGAATGCTGATGCAATATTATCAGGATTTTGATTAATGATTACGTATTAATAAACAGGAGTCAGCATATAGTTAATGTCTACTGGAAAAATCCCACGAACTTATGGAAATGTAGATTAATTTTATGTTGATTAGTATCATAACTCACATATTCAAATTAAACAATCACAAAAGACAGTATTTCCATTATGTTGAAAGTATTTTTTATTGCCCGTCATTTTCTTAACAAAATAAATACTCATATTAACAGTATTTTGGAAAATAAAATCAGTCCTAAGATTATTGAAATTCAGCAAAAAAGCAAACACACTCAACAATATCAAGATCCTAAAAATTATTTAGCAAAAGTAATCGAACAACTAGAGCAATATCCTATGAATACAAACATAGATACAATTCACGATTTAGAGCATATTGCTGATATTAATCCCCAATATCATTGGGTAATTATGAATATGCTCACCAATCTTGTCAGAAATAATACTGTTCCTGCTACCAAGCAAAAAATCACCAATAACTCGGCAGATAAAATTAGCCCATTTATTCAAGCAGCTATTACTGTTATTGCCAGAAGAGACACCACAAAAGACCCCGAAGATGAGCAAATTGATTTAAGTTACACAGATTTAAGAGGTATCAATTTGCAGGGAGCTAATCTCAAACAAATAAACCTTTATCAAGCTAATCTTTCTGGGGTTAATCTTGCTAATGCTAACCTAGAGGGAGCTATTCTCACTGCTGCTAACTTAGAAGGTGCAAACCTCAATCTTGCTAACCTATCTGGTGCAATTCTCAGTGCTGCAAACCTCGATAAAGCTAACCTTGCCGGCGCTAATCTACAACGAGCTAATCTATATTTAGCTAGTTTACAAGGTGCGATTTTAAATGATACTCTTCTTGAAAGCGCAAACTTGCGGGAGGCTAAATTTACAGTTTAAACAATTGAATATATTCATTCCAGCATATTTATCTAATCTTGCATCACCTCTAAAAACATAATTATTTCATGGGCATCACTTTTCATATCCCCAGCTTATTCCTAATTCTTCCTTGGCTAAAAAGACGTGATTTCGTTTATTTATCCAATAGTAATGGCAGAGAATTATGCAAAAAGTTGGGGATTTTGTTATTTATAAGTAATAATAGATCGCTATTAGTAATATAAAAAATCATCATTTTGTCATAAAAATATATTTTATTTTTGATATTTTCCATTATTTAAATATTTACAATCAGGGCTTAGAATCTACCTTCACAGCTTAGAGCAGCAGAGAGAACAAACATCCCAGCGTTTAAGTTCACCTGGTGGAGTGGGACATTGACATTGGGGACATAAAGGTAGATGATGCGATCGCTCTTGCATCTTTTTAGCCCAATTCTCAAAACCACCCAAAGCATTGTCAATGTTGGATTTTACTAACCTCTCACCAGTCAAATCATCAGCCACATAACTAGGATGTTCCGAGGCTGAAACAGTTGGTTCTGTTGCCGTCGTTGATGAACTTTTCCACTCCGCTGTCGAAAAGCGAATATCTACCAAAGACGTGGACAGTTTATCATTTAATTTTACCAAGATAGTTTTCCGTCCAAAAGTCAAATTTTGCGCCCAAGCAGCACTAGAAGTTGCTACCCACACTACATCACGCTGAATTGACAAAGGACGAGTTTGAGCAGCAATTGGAGTCCCCACAACTTCCACCCAACACTTCAGCAAACGTAGAAATACTTGTTCTTGCCATTGTGGTGAACGTTGAATATTCCCTAAAACCTGATCAATTGACTTAAAAGACATATTTTGTGAATAGTTTTACTATTTTAACTATTGTGGGATGGGGATCTTGCCTGTGCAAACTGTCCAAACTGTCCAAATTGTGCAATTTGAATGCATTACAAGCTGAAATTGCTAGTTAGGGAATAGGCAAGAGAAGCGTATTGTCAGCTATACTTCTAACCAGTAACTTAAGTAAAATAGCTGAATCCTGACCAACAATTTTCGCTAGTATATTGAAAATTAATTTAATCATCTACCTGACTCCATCTTAAACAATGAATCAAAATCCTCTTATAGATTCTGCCAAATCCTCTCAAACCCCAAGCTTAAACCCTGCCCTGACTACAGCACTGGCTAGTTTAGAAGTACAATTAGATCAAGAATTAACCAGATACAGACGCACACGCAAAAACTCCAGACAACAAACATCGGGAAGTGTAGAAAGTTACACTAGACCTAAAAAAACAGCCTTGTTGAACGACATTCAACTACCAGCAGTTCCTCCCATAGTCATTCCCCCAGAAAATCCGTTGTTGACGAGAGAGACTGAAGCAATTAATTTTCCCCAGGAATTTGCTATTTCAGAAGTAGAGGAAACCCCTACTCCTCCAAATTTAGAAAAATCTAGTAGCAGTATAGTTCCCACCAAAATCCAATCTGTTGAAAACCAAACCCTCCTCACCACAAACGATACTCCCAAACAACCAGATGATTATTTAGAATCTAGTGAAGCATTATTGCGAAGTTTGACAGCCGAAACACCACAAACTGAAACTCCTAATCCTCTTAATTCCCGTAACAGTGTGCTATCACCTATGGGTATTGGTTCAATTCTGTTGCTATTATTAGCAAGTTTAACTTTAGGCTATGTAGTCTTAAATCCCAAAAATTTATCTAAATTGAATTTCACCAACTTATTTGATAGTAATTCATCACCCACTGCGGAAAACACCGGAGTAATAGAAAATAATTCTCCACCAACTACCGAACCCAAAATCACCCCTATAGCCAAATATCCTAATTTAGCTACCCAAGAATTTCGACAAGTCAGAGATCCTAAAGATATCGTAGATTTAACACCAAAAATTAAACCTACTCCCCAAATCGTTCCCAGTCCCCTAGCTATTCAACCCCCCATAACTCCTATAACTCCTATAACTCCATTACCCACTCTTTCCCCTCTTTCTACTCTTTCCACACCTCTACCAAAGCCTACAGTCACCGCATCACCCCTTACAGAAGATGTGAAACCCTCAGCAGACGGCTACTATTATGTAATTGCTGATAATCAAGGTGATAAAGCTTTAACAGCAGCAAAGCAAGTAGTTCCTGATGCTTATTTATCACCAAACAAAAAATTTATTTATTTAGGCGCTCTGAAAACTCAGGATGAGATTAAGCGCAGATTACAGGATTTAGAAGCAAAAGGGATCAAAGGACGCTTACAGCAGCCATAATAAAAAATGTTGAGATGATTTAGGATGGCAATATAGCAATCCTCAAAGTCCGGTAAATGGTCAAGGTAGAGCCAACATGGAAGTTATTAACCGTATTCTGCGGGTGATTCGCGCTAATTTCAATAGTCTAGTCAGCAATGCAGAAGATCCAGAAAAGATTCTGGAAAAAGCTTTCATGGAAATGCAAGAAAATTTGGTACAATTGCGTCAAGGAGTAGCTCAAGCGATCGCCACCCAAAAGCGCACAGAACGCCAAGCAGCGGCTGGGGAATCCCAATCTGAAGAATGGTATCGTCGCGCCCAATTAGCCCTCCAACAGGGTAATGAGTCTCTCGCACGGGAAGCTCTCACCAAACGCAAATTCTACCAAGAAACGGCAACAACCTTAATCAGCCAAATTCAGCAGCAAAAAGAGGTAGTCGCCAAATTGAAGCAAGATATGCGGACTTTGGAGTTAAAACTGGCTGAAGTGAAAACCAAAAAAGATATGTATATCGCTCGCGCACGTTCGGCCGAAGCTTCTTATTGCCTTCAGGAAATGTTAACTGGAGCTTCTGCCACATCTAGCTTAGGTGCATTAGAACGAATGGAAGAAAAAGTTTTACAGATAGAAGCACAATCAGAAGTTGCTAGTACACTGGGTGGTGATGATCTAGAAAAAAGATTTGCATCCTTAGATTCTTATAATGATATTGATACAGAACTGGCAGCAATGAAAACTCATATACTAGATCAAGGAAAAAATCCACAGCCAGATTATAATTTACCCAAAACACCCGAACCATAACTTTCCCTGGTTAATATAGATAATTGATAGGTTGATGATTCAGAATAGAAAAAAAGATAGTAATCCAGACTGGAAAGACTACATTGGCATAGGTAGCTATTAATATAGTAAAAAAAGCTAACTATCTAACCAAGAGCGTAAACCTCTAAAGGAAAAATAAATTTATGGGATTATTTGATCGCCTTAAACGAGTAGTTGGTGCTAACCTAAACGATTTAGTCAGTAAAGCCGAAGATCCAGAAAAAATGCTGGAACAAGCCCTCTTGGAAATGCAAGAGGACATGGTGAAGTTGCGTCAAGGGGTGGCTCAAGCAATAGCCGCCCAAAAACGGACTGAAAAACAGTATAATGAAGGACAAAACGAAATTAATAAGTGGCAACGTAACGCCCAACTCGCCCTGCAAAAAGGTGATGAAAGCCTAGCCCGTCAAGCATTAGAGCGCAAGAAAACCTATACTGATACCGCTACGGCATTAAAAACTAGCTTAGATCAGCAAACTGTTCAGGTAGAAGGCCTCAAGAAGAGTTTAATCCAGCTAGAGAGCAAAATTTCTGAAGCCAAAACCAAGAAAGAAATGCTCAAAGCCCGGATTACTGCGGCCAAAGCCCAAGAGCAATTGGGAAATATGGTTAGTGGGATGAATACCAGCAGTGCCATGTCTGCTTTTGAGCGCATGGAAGAAAAGGTATTACTTCAAGAATCTCGCGCTCAGTCTACCGCAGAATTAGTAGGTTCAGATTTAGAAAGCCAATTTGCAAAATTAGAATCTGGTAGTGATGTTGATGATGAATTGGCTGCTTTGAAAGCATCTCTCGCACCTGCACCAGAGCCAAAACTACTAACACCAGAACAACCCAGCACCACAACCCCAGCACAACCCACCAGTACAGCTAAACCTGCTGAACCAGTTGATGCTGAATTGGAGGCTCTACGCAAACAATTGGATAATCTGTAGTTTTTGCAGATAATTCAATTCAGTTAATCCCACACATTTGATTGTGGGATTTTACTTCATTTTTCCGAATGATTGTGATAAATTACCAGATGAAAAGATTATATAGTAAGTATTTTATAATTTAAAATCCAAAATCAGATCACAACTGACTCTCAGATTGAGATAGAGTATTTTGTGAACCAACTTGATTAATTTATGCTACTTTATGGAGACTATGATGAACAAGGGTGTAATCACTATCACTGATGCTGAGTTTGAAACAGAAGTGTT
Organism: Anabaena sp. UHCC 0187; assembly: GCF_009712035.1. GTDB lineage: Bacteria > Cyanobacteriota > Cyanobacteriia > Cyanobacteriales > Nostocaceae > Dolichospermum. Next base: position 277,181 of record NZ_VILB01000001.1, read on the forward strand.
AAAAGCCGAGCAGCCTGTGTTGGTATATTTTTGGGCTTCCTGGTGTGGTCCTTGTCAATTGATGTCACCACTGATTAACTTGGCTGCAACAACTTATGGCGATCGCCTAAAAATTGTTAAAATAGAAGCTGACCCTAATCCACTCACTGTCAAGGAATATCGGGTAGAAGGTCTTCCCGCTCTTAGGTTACTAAGAGGAGAAACAGTATTAGAATCTACTGAAGGAGTAATTGGTAAAGATAAATTACTCAGTTTTTTGGAAAAGCATTTAAATAATAATTAGTTACCCGTCAGTGATCAAAACTCCATAGTTTATGATCACTCACTCATGACTAATGACCAATAAATAATCATTAAAATGCAATTTGCCACCCGGTTACAACCCTTAAAATCCAACGTATTTGCCGATATGGACACAGCCAAGTCCATTGCTTTGGCTGCTGGAAGAGAATTAATTGATTTATCGTTAGGTTCTTCAGACTTACCTACCGAGAATCACGTTATTGAAGCGATCGCACAATCTCTCCATGATCCTAGCACCCACGGCTACTTATTATTTCGTGGTACACAAAATTTCCGTCAAGCCGCAGCCCAATGGTATGAGCAAAAGTTCGGTATCCCAGTTGACCCAGAAACGGAAGTCTTACCCCTAATTGGTTCTCAAGAAGGGACAGCCCATTTACCATTAGCCGTGCTTAATCCCGGCGATTTTGCCCTATTATTAGATCCTGGTTATCCTTCCCATGCCGGGGGAGTATACTTGGCTGGTGGTCAAATTTACCCCATGCCATTAAAACCAGAAAATAACTTTTTACCAGTTTTAAGTGATATTCCCGCCACAATTTTAGCCCAGTCGCGGTTAATGGTATTAAGCTATCCCCATAATCCTACCAGTGCGATCGCCCCGTTATCCTTCTTTCAAGAAGCCGTAGCCTTTTGTCAACAACATAATATAGTTCTCGTTCACGATTTCCCCTACGTAGACTTAGTTTTCGCAGAAGAAACCCAAAATCCAAAATCCCCTGTTCCTTCAATTTTGCAAGCTGACCCCGAAAAAAGCGTCTCTATAGAATTCTTCACCCTATCAAAGTCCTATAACATGGGCGGTTTCCGCATTGGTTATGCAATTGGGAATCCGCAATTAATTCAAGCCCTCAAGCAAATCAAAGCCACCGTTGATTTTAACCAATATTTGGGAATTTTGAACGGAGCGATCGCTGCTCTTACCGGACCCCAAGATGGTGTAAAATCTGCCGTTGATATTTTCCGCCAACGCCGTGACACCTTCATCAAAGCTTTACACAACATAGGCTGGAACGTTCCCACCCCCCAAGCCACAATGTACATTTGGGCAAAATTACCCCCCCACTGGAGTCATAATTCCATAGAATTCTGTACCGAATTAGTTAAAAAAACAGGTGTAGCAGCTTCCCCAGGAGTCGGCTTTGGTGAATTTGGTGAAGGATACGTTCGCTTTGCATTAGTACAGAAACCAGAAATCTTAGAAACTGCTGTCGAGAGAATTTCTAAATTTCTGAACTAAAATCTAAAAGCAGCAAATTTAAAATCTCAACCTTTGCGTCTTTGCTCCTTTGCATCTTTGCGCGAAACATAATTCATAAATTTCACTACTAAAGCATCCTCATACTCAAATCTAACCACTTACACTGAGTAACAGGCGCACTAGTAGAAATATAATCTACACCAGTTTTCGCCACAGCGCGAACAGTCTCCAAGGTTACATTTCCGGAAGCCTCAATTTTCACCCGATCATCTTCATCACGAATCAATAATACAGCCTCACTCATCATAGACAAAGGCATATTATCCAACATAATAATATCGGCTTTGTACTGTAAAGCTTCCCGCACCTGCGCTAAATTTTCCGTCTCCACCTCAATCGTCAGAGGATAAGGAATTTGAGAACGAATGCGAGTAATAGCTTCCCCAATTCCCCCAGCCGCAACAATATGATTATCCTTAATCATCACCGCATCATCCAAACCCATACGGTGATTCATCGCACCACCCAAAGCACTAGCGTACTTTTCCAAAATTCTCAATCCTGGTGTAGTTTTGCGCGTATCTACCAACTGAGCAGGTAAATCAGCAATTTTTTCTACATATATATTAGTTAAACTCGCAATTCCACTTAATCGCATCACCAAATTAAGTGCTACCCTTTCCCCCATTAACAGCGTATCCAGTGAACCATTAATCTCCGCTATCACCTGTCCTGGTTCACAAGGTGTACCCTCATCGGTAACATTGACAAAATCAACTTGATTATTCAAAAGCTGAAACACCCTAGCCGCAACAGGTAAACCCGCAATTATCCCCGGTGCTTTCGCTATCCACTTAGCTTGTCCTCTGGCGGAATTTGGGGATAATAAAGATTGAGTAGTCCGATCTCCCCTACCAATATCCTCCAACAACCAACTTTGCAACAATTGATCCAGCACCAAAAACGGTGGTAGTACAGCCACTGAACTCTTCATATCATCTTCTAATATTTATATCCACTCAACATTATCAACAATTCTTTCCCATTCCCTAATTACTCAATGAGACAAATCATAGCCCCCTCCTCGCTTGCGGGGAGGGGGTTGGGGGTGGGGTTCTTCTATCTCAGCGAACCGAGAACCACTATAAAATGACAAAAATCTCAGGAATTTTAACACTCACAACCCTTGTATCGCAAGGATTTTAGACAAAACGAAAAAGCAATCCTAAAAATAGTTTGAAAAAGTAGTTGACAAAGCAAAGCAGGTTCGATATATTAAATAAGTGCCTGAAGCGAAGCGAAACAAACGCCACGCCGAAAGTCGCACCGAACCTTGAAAATATTATAGTTTGAAAGCCAGAATACAACAAGTACCCTGCGTCAGAAAAATCAAATAACCTGACCGTGGTTGTAAAAACGGTTG
>NZ_VILB01000020.1 GCF_009712035.1 Anabaena sp. UHCC 0187
CAAAAATACTAATAAGCTTTTTGGACAAATAAAATGCAATTTCATTATTTTAAGTAATACTAATTTAGTAAATCAATGATTGTTAGAAGACATTTGTTTCACTATTCTTAGAGAAGACTGAGTGGGGTATTCAGAATGAATTTGTACTAATTCTCTAAGAATGTGGCAAGTGATTAACCAGCGTCTTGAAGATAATTTAGTCCCCATTGGTAAAGCGATCGCATCAATAAATTATTCAAATTAGGAGCAGTGCTAATTTCTTTGAGTAGATCTATCATCAGGTTTTTAATGATTGTTGGTGTTGTTGGTATTTTAACTCCATCAAATCCATTATTAGCCCAAATATCACCAACTTGTTTAGAATTTACGGATTCACCTTCATGAATAATTTGGTTGCGTTTTTTTCTCATATCAGTCATTAACTTTGACCATTTAGTATCTTCCTTGAATTTCTTGTAAATACACCAACCTTGCATTAATTGTTGTAGAGTAGCTTCATCTTGATTATTAACTATCCAACCTTTGATATGCCATTTTTGATTGATAGATTGCAGGTATAATAATTGTTCCAGAATTTGTACAAACTGAATAAATGCTGTGGTGTAATTTTCTCGTTTCAACGCTAATTCTAGTATTAAGGTAGACTCCCATAAATTAGTAATTTTGTCAGCTTGCATTTTTTGGAGTTGGGTTTTCCAAGTTGCAACTTGTTCTGAAGTAACCAATTCAGATACATCATTAGAACCTATCCAATCTTTGAGTTTTTGGTAAAATTCTTTATTGGATTCCCAATTACTATACTGTGCTAAAAACCCAGCTAGTTTATATAATACTGGATGGCGATGTTGATGAACCGCTAACCAAATCTGTGCTTCTGAAAAATCGCCTCTTTCCCAAGCAGACTGAATTTTTACTTTTTCCAGTGACCAGAAATATTCTGCCATAGAAATTAAACTGAAAGTTTGGGAATGATTAGCAGTAACTAAACCATTTTCTAAAGTAGTAAAAAATTCGTTTGGTTCATTAGGACTAGCATTAAATACTTGATATTGACGTACTAAAGCGGCTGCACAAATTTCCACGTTAGAAGCAATGACAGGGGTACATCCTTTAGTTTGAATCCATAGAATAAATTCTTGGTTTCTGATAGGAGTAAAAGCACTTATGGCTTCTTTTAAAACTAATTGTTCTAATTCTTGGCGAATTGCTTCACTATCATTAGCATTGATTTTTGGTGCATGAATATCAACTCGGATATCAGGAAACAGACTTTTAATTTTAGCCGCCATTAGTCCTGCTATCCACAGGGTATCAAGACGACGATAAGCCCAAGAAACGGTTTCTGGTTGGTCAGTTCCCCAAAGTATAATATGTTTTAAACCTTGTTTAATTCCTGCTTCAATGACGGTTTTATCTAAAAGTAATTCAATCTTACTAAAATCGCCACCTAACCATTCTTTGCAGTATTCATAATAACGCTGACCTAAATCTCTACCACTCCAAGGATAGGTTTTACCATCTGCATCCTGATGTTTACCACGTTCTATGTCTAATTCTTGATATAACTCGTTGATATGTTTAGGATAACCAATATTCCCATCTGCACCAAAGGAACGAATGATACCATCTTTACAACGCCATCCTATTTGTCGAGTTCCTACAGTGATGATTAGGGTGCTAACTTGATTTGTGTTATTTGTTGTTTTCATAGTGGAAAAATTGGCAGTTTATTCTGTAAATTTTCTAAATATTGTTGACGGGGATTAGCATTAGCACCAAATACGGTTACTACTTGGTAATCACCTAAATTTGCAATCCATATAGGGGAAGGAATAACTTCACGTTTTATCCCGTTGGGGAAATCCTTTTTAACACCCCCACATAAATTTTTAGAATCGGTATAATTTTGTGTTTCTAATTGATGAAAATATTGATGTAAGCTTTTTAAAGCATAGCCTTTAGTGCTATCATCTTGATTGCTGACAACTACAATTTTGGCATTAATATCTAGTGCTTCAATCCATACAAAAGAGTTAACAGTTCCACAATTCCTTAGCTGCCGATAATTGAAATTAATACCTAACCCTTGTAATGCTTGATAAAACGCTTCCATTCTTTGTCGGAATAATTTCTGAAATTGTTGTGCAGTTTCTGGTAATTCCCAAAATGAATCTTTACTATCAGGTATTAAAGTTGAACCACGCCACCAGGGGGCATATTGGTTATTTTGGCGAGAATAACAAGGTCTTCTTGCACCTTGACCAATACCACCTAAATGAAACATTAACCAAGTGAGATTTTTGATTAATTTCTGCAAATTATCTTGTTTATCTTTGGTTATTTCTGGTGAGTAATTTAATGTTAAAATTCCTTCCTGTTCACCACAGTTATCATTGTTACGCTGGGCTTCTTTTTGAGTAATTTTTCCTTCTAAAACTCTAACCATTAACCAACCATATTGTTTACTAGGATTAATCCCACCAAAGATTTTATTTTCCCATTCTTGAACTTGTCCAGCCTCTAAAATTCCCAGTGCAAAAGTTCTAAACCAATAACGTAACATTGATTTAAAAGCAACCGGGCGGACTTCTGGATGATTAATTGTTTCCGTTCTTATGTTTCCATTATTAGCTATTCTATAAGGTTGATTAATATTTCTAAACTTCTGCTGCCCGTGAATTAATTGACCTTCTATAATAAATTCAACCCGGAAAAATTCACTGTTATTCTCAAGTTTTCCTGCGGGATTTAGTTGACCATAACCTGTGTTAACCTGAGAACCCACACCAGCTTGTAAACCCTTGATTAACCACTGTTTTACTTGTTCTAATATCTCTTTATCTTGACAGTTACTAGCTAACCGTAACCCAATCATAAACATGGGTTTTTCTAAACTGAGAAACGGGTTAGGATTGGGGCTATATTTGGGTGAATTATTATCCCACTGCCAGATATTATTAGCCATGTCTACAGCTAGTATATTTTGATCACCTAAAGGATAAGCGTCTAGAAATACTACTTTACCTGCTTGATCTTTTTTATTATTAGTTTCTACTGAACCAAACCAAGGTGCAACCTGTTTCTCGGCATTTTTCCAATTAATATTTTGCTGTGCCATTATTTCCCTGATAGCTTGGGTTCTGGCCACTCCGCGCAGGGTGCTAGAGGGAATATAAGGAATACCCAAAGCATCAAAAGCGGGTAATAAAATACTTTCTGGTCCTCTATGTCCTCCTACTCTAATACGCCAAGGACATTGAACTTTGAAACTATTTTGGGCGATTAATTCGGTGCGTCTTGTAAGTTCTTGTAATCGCTTGGAATAGTTTGCACCTTGTTCTGCCATTTGCAAAATTTGGACTTTAGTGGGGTCTTTGTATTTATTATCGGTATCTGGCGATCGCATCCAACGCAGATATTCTACAAAGCTTGCCTCTGGATGGGGTTTTGGTTCATTGTTTGCATTCAACCAGGGAGATGGCATAGGAGATTGATGACCACCGCTATGTCCCCCATGACTACTGGAACTACCACCGCCACTACCACCATTACCAACAGTAATTACTTTTTTGGGTTTACTGATATCTTGTTTATTGGGCTTTTTGGGTTTTTCAAATACCATAATTTTATTCTCCTTCAATACCTGCGTAAATTGCAGTAGCCCAAAAACTAAACTCTTGTGCTAAAGCTAGTCCTAAACCTGTGATACCTAAATATTCATCTGTACCAAGATTTTTTAGCGTTGTTAAACCTTGTTGACCTGATAAGTTTGGTATTCCTGATACTGCTTGTAAACATTCAAAGAATTTTTCCACCACTTGTTTTTTACCCAACATCCCATTAGGTAATGCCATTTCTTCAGCTTTTAATCGCATCATTCCCCACGTAGAAAGATAAGTATATAGTTCTACTGCTTGACTTTTTTGTTGTTTTAAACGAGTGTCATCTTGATTGGGTAGTGAACGCAAATTATGTAAAGCTTCATAAATTGGTGTGGCAATTGTTCTAGGGTCAAAGCTCATATTGATTCATTCCTGTACTATTAATAATTACATCCATTGTTGGACAAATCCACGTCCTAAACTTTCTTGTCCACCAATCTGCAAGATTTCATTAGTAGCTAATAAACTTTTGAAATCATCGTAAGACTTTTGTGATGTCCCATTAGCTTGTGATGTAATTCCCCAAGGTAAGTACATTAATGTATCCGGTGGAATTGCTTCTTCATAACGGAAACCACCATCTACTGATTTATGTTCATCGAGTTTAATTTTTACTTGTCTCCATAAACTCATCTGAATTAATGTGGCACAATGTTTATCTGGTAAAACTAATAACCGATTTATAGAACTGGTAGTATTAGATTTGGGTACAAATTGTTCTACATTATTTCCTGATTGTAATTGTTCTGCTTTGATGATTGCATCTTTGAGATAAACCGCAGCACTATTATTAAAGTTACAACTGTACTCTGGAGGTATGGGTAATTTTCCACTTTGCAAACGTTGCCAACGTTGTAGTAAGAGAGGACAACTAACCCAAACTACACTATGACTTAATGAAGGTACTGGCAACCATAATATAGAAGCATCACCAATCCAAATATTACCTTGTTCTAATTTGCCATCTTTTAAGTCATTGCCAAATAGTTGATATTGTGTATCTTTGTCTGTGACAGTTGACCGAACTTTACCACGAACTGTACTGGACGGAATGTAAGGTAAATTAGTATGTGATTCACGGGCAATTCCTAGCAAGTTACCTTCTTGAGTTGTACCACCTGTATGTAATGGTGAAAGCAGATATAAATAAATGTATTCCATCGTTATTTTTCCTAATTTCCTTGATACTTAATCCACAACATTTCTGAATAACCGAGTTTTCGCCAGTTATTTACACGGGATTCTTTATTATCCTGAAACAACCCTTGAGGTTTATTCAAATAGTACAAACTCCCCGGTGGTGCTGCAAATACTTGGGGTGCGGGAATGCTATTTTTATCTTCATCCCTGATTCTACAACTAATGGGTACGGCTTTTTCTGTGGACATACTCACAAAATTACCATCCTTGAGTTTCCATTCCCAGGGATAAGGACGACATAAGTTCATTCTCTGTTGGTGCTTATCTGTATGTGGTCTTTCAAAAACACCAGGGGTAACTAAATAAGCAATTGATTTATCATGATGATTAAAATTATCACCGGAAATCTTTTGTAATTCTTGCCATTGTTCTTCCAATTCTGGACAAGATTCTACAATTACTCTGTGTCCTTCTCCTCCCAATCTGATTGTAGCAGGTGTTGTAATTGGTGTGTCAATTCCTATAGCGAAACTCCAATTTTGATGTAGTCTAATAGCATTTTCTACAAAATAACCATCAGCATCTTTGACTTGCTTTGTTCCGGGTTCAATACTATTATGAGAACGGGTTTCTATTGTCCAGGGTTTATCTTCGTGTCTACCTTCAATGGCTTGCCAATTCTCCTTGTCAATTCTACCAGATTCTAAGTATTTTTTGACAACATCATAAGGTAAATATTGTCTAAACTTTGCTTCGGAACTCCCTACACATTTTGATGATATATCGTTGTCTTCCTCTTCCTCATCTTCATCTTTAGCATTATGAGGTTTCACCAATGGACAAGGTTGGGTTTCATCCCATAAGGCATTATTTATATGAGATTTGGTTTCCCATTTCAAAGGTACAAGGGCTGTAGATTTCACAAACCCCAACGGACGCGGAAGATACAAGGTGTTTTCTGTGCTTTCATAACAAAGGAATGGACCAACTATATTAAAGTCTTTCTTTTCCCCTAATAACCCCTTAAATGCCCCAGCAATAGTATGACCATTGGGAGGAAACACACTACCTGCCCATGCCCTTTCTTGTGGTGAAAATGGTTTGGCATCTCGTAACATTAATATGTCCAATGGTGTAAGTTTGTACCAGTACATTAATTAGCACCTCCTAATGTGATATCACGGTTGCGTTTAACAAAAGCCGCAAGTTTCAGCCAATTTTGAATTTCAGTGTCTAGGTCTTTGGTTTGGGTAGTGGTAAACAATGCTTTGAGAAATTTTGCTAGGTGTTCCCGGAGCTTTGTTTTCGCGGGTTCATCAGTTTGGAATTGGTCACGGCGATCGCAAAACAATCTAGTCCAGGGTTCTATGGACTCCAGACTCGGTGCTGGGTGTTGACTCCACAGACTCGCTGCTTGTTCAAAGATGGCACTGTCTAATTCACCTGTGATTAATTGTTGCCACTGATAGAAAACATCAAACTTAGCCGTAGATTTCAGGGTGTTGCCGTTTCCGTAGAGTACCCGCACTTGTACAGCGTCTTTTTGCTCTTTTTCACCTTTGTCATCTGTATAAACATGGTCTTTGGCTTTTGCTTCTGCTTCCCAGAGACTTTCGAGGGCGATCGCCAACGGTACTGAGTGATGGGCAATTACGATACCAAAGCTAATGGTGGCTTCACTTCCCATTGTGAATAGGGGGCGGTCATGGATACCTTTGGGTAATTTAGAACAATCTGTCCATTTCCAATAATCCCCACTGTTACTAAACTCTCCATGAGGGTCTTCAGCACCTTTAAAACATTGGCGGATATCCCACAACCATTTATCCCATTCCCAGAGGTTCGTATAGGCTAAAACGTCATCACCACCACCGTAAATTAGTTTACCAGCGTAACGGGTTTGAGTGAGGTAAGGTACTAATTGATTAGAGAAGTCTAGTAATGCCCGACTTAATGCACTGTGGGTACTCGGTCCCATTCTTTTGGTAAGTTTTAGGAACTCTGGGAAGTTTGTGAGGGTTACTTTATCTGCAAAACCATCGGGAATATAATCACGATATGTTTTCATTTTTGTTCCCTTTAACCATTCACTCATTCCGTCACCATCACCGGCTGCTAATACATACCAATTTGATGGGTTATTTTTGGGATAATATTTACTAATGATATCATTAATGTCTTTGGTATATTGATTTTTGTAATTATCAATATTATCCAGTTCTTCTAATAACCATCCTGTATTTAATAGTCGTGGATGATATTTACCCATGTTAGGGTTTTCTTTATCTATCCAAGGAATACCCCAGTTCTCTGTAATTGCATCAGGAATTTTGGTTTGAGTTTTTAAAACCCAATTTTGTAATTCTCGACAAGCTGACTGAAATGTTTGTAAATGACTAAAATCATGATTTTTTAAATACCCACCAACACCAGAGGTTAAATCTGGATACGATATTTCTAAACCAGGAACTTCCAATAATTTGGGTAGAATTTTAGCTAAACCACGCTTGACGACTTCGGTGGCATTTAGTTGTTCTGTACCATCAAATAAACCAGCTTGGTGTTTCCAATAATTCTGAGTTTCACCTTCTGTTATCCAGTCTTTTCCATCTTTACCAGGATTAACCACAGATCCAATACCAGAAATTGTAGAACGTGGTCCAAATGCTGTAGGCATTTCCCAGTTTCTAGCGTTTTTAACTGATGCTAAACTATTACGGGTAGCATCAAATATATAACCCCACCATGAACCAATATTGGCACTAAAACCTCGGCTTTGTCTTTCCCAACGTTGTTGATGAGCTTCTCGTAATAACTCTAACTCTTTTTCTTTAAAAAGCCTATTCTGGTTATTTATTATATTATATGCTTCGTTTTGAGAATCTGACCATTTTTCAAATTCTGAATGTTTATTTTTATCAGCAGAACATTTAAACTCTTCTCCATATTTACCAATGGGTAATGCTGTCCAGTAAAATTGCCATTGGGATTTTAACCAACCTTTCCAAGTAGTATGAGTGGATTTTAGCTGTTGCATCCAATGGCGCTGATCATGCAATTCATTAAATACTAAATTCCCAATTTTTAACCATTCTTCTAACAGCGTTTGTTGGGCTGTTTGCATAGCAGCTTGAACTTTGTCTTTAGGTAAAACCAATACTAAAACATTAGGGAATCCGGCGGTTAATAATGATTCTGGTGATGGTGTTTTTATCCAATCCTTAAATTCTGGATATTTTTGTAATAACCAATGGTCAATTAATGGTTGTTGATAAAGACTAGGATAAAGTAATGTATCTGGTCCATATTGGTTAGCTAAAACCCAACAAACTTTAGCTGAGAGATAATGCAGTAGCCAAGAACCAGCCCAAAAGTCGCGCATTTTACGACTGGATTTAATTAATTCTTGTACTGGTGTAAAACTAAATACTGCTAAGTAAGGATGAGATAGTTCTTCACCTGTCCAACGCTGTACTTGTTCTGCTGTTAAATCATATCCTGCTAATGCACCGGCTAATGCGGATGTCATACTCACATGACTCCAAATGGAAGCATCGGGAATGCGAGTTTCTGCTGGCATTAACATTAATGAACTATCTTCAAATAAATCACAGGTTGCTTGTGGTAAACAACGCCATAACCACCAAAATAAAGGTTTGATATTCTTAATGTCGGTTCTTAAATGAGTGGCTATTTCTTGTAATATTTCTTCTTCTTTTTTTTCTAAAAATTCTTGACGTTTAGATTCTATAAGTTCGGTATGCAGTTTGATTTTAAAGTCTTGCTTTGCACCTGATAATAGATGTGTAATCTCTAATCCCTTGTCACGGTTATTACCTGGCGCATAATTTATACTGGCTGTAACACTACCTATGGCGGATCTGTCACTAGCTGAGGCGATATAGTCAGCTAACAATATATTTTCTAATACTTTACCACCGGATTTACCAGGGATTTTACCTGCATCAACCCAAGGTTTCATCACTTCTAACTGTTCATAGAAGCTATTTTTACCCCGACCACTATTGTTATGCAATGCCTTTAGTACGGGGTCATGTAGTAACCCCCAGATTTTAGCCCGCCAATATTCTTCAGACACTAGTAGTTTCCTTATGTAGCTTATATACGCATTGTATAGCCTTGATTCAGTATTTGTCTATAAATATAAAATATTGCAACATTTCTCTAGATAATTCCTATAATGCCCTGTTTGTTAGGGTTTTCCTGCCTATAAGAATTTCATTACAAATATTTTCTTGTTTTTGACATCAGTTTTTATTTATGCAGGTACTACACTTTAGTTTTTCGTTGACTCCACTTATTAGTTCAAATGTATTGTATTAACTGTTGTTGGTATCATTTTTTTTAAGGTTAAACCAGTTTCCATTCAATTAATATCCCCAGCGAGTGGGAATTTGCCAAATATCTGTGAGTGTGAATACCAAGGTAGGGTTTCCATTCAATTAATATCCCCAGCGAGTGGGAATTGAGAAAACCGCTTTAGAGGCTGCTTTAGTCCGTGTCGTTTCCATTCAATTAATATCCCCAGCGAGTGGGAATCTAGAATGAAGAAAGGTCTTAGATTGGCGCAAACTGAGTTTCCATTCAATTAATATCCCCAGCGAGTGGGAATGTGCTTCTTCTTTCAAAATCAGAGTGAGCTACTTCAGGAGGTTTCCATTCAATTAATATCCCCAGCGAGTGGGAATCTTCAAGATTAAAAAAGGTGAGCATTGGAATAGTAAATTATTATTCGTTTCCATTCAATTAATATCCCCAGCGAGTGGGAATAACAACAAGGTCTACCAAAAGACCTTAGTGTCAATAACCGTTTCCATTCAATTAATATCCCCAGCGAGTGGGAATTAGTTGATCGCTTGACGGATATTTTAAGACCGTTTAGGTTTCCATTCAATTAATATCCCCAGCGAGTGGGAATCCCCGGTAACAAAGTAGTGTTGGAGGATTTACTCTATGTTTCCATTCAATTAATATCCCCAGCGAGTGGGAATATTCTCAAATAACTCATCTCTAATTGAACGTAATGTAGGTTTCCATTCAATTAATATCCCCAGCGAGTGGGAATAACGAACTTGAGTTAGAACAACTTGAGTTATTTAATAAAGTTTCCATTCAATTAATATCCCCAGCGAGTGGGAATAGCTTACACAGTTACAGTAATTTGTGAGATCACAGGCTCGTTTCCATTCAATTAATATCCCCAGCGAGTGGGAATACGGAAGCAGTTCAAACGGAACACTTACCAACATCAACGTGTCGAGTTTCCATTCAATTAATATCCCCAGCGAGTGGGAATTAGAGGGAAATATCTTAGATATCACCAGTGGAATAATCTGGTTTCCATTCAATTAATATCCCCAGCGAGTGGGAATAACCAGCAACTAGATAACCCGACAACTTATGAGACAACACTGTTTCCATTCAATTAATATCCCCAGCGAGTGGGAATGAAGCCATCAAGAATAGTGGCACAGCATCAGCGCGAGTTTCCATTCAATTAATATCCCCAGCGAGTGGGAATGAAAGTTCAGTCACTCAAGGCTGATGAGATTAACAAGTTTCCATTCAATTAATATCCCCAGCGAGTGGGAATTTGAAACGGAAACAAACAAAGACAATGACATACTTCGATTTAGTAGTTTCCATTCAATTAATATCCCCAGCGAGTGGGAATGCCAAGGAATCACCTTGGCATCTTCAGACGGGTTAGTTTCCATTCAATTAATATCCCCAGCGAGTGGGAATGGTGATTGCTGCGAAATTCTTTGGGATGACGACATCAAGTTTCCATTCAATTAATATCCCCAGCGAGTGGGAATGTTTTGTGTCTCAATGTAATCAAGAAGAGGTGTAGTGTTTCCATTCAATTAATATCCCCAGCGAGTGGGAATGTGAACTGCCTTCTCGGTGGTGGGGATACGGTTACGTTTCCATTCAATTAATATCCCCAGCGAGTGGGAATAACAGATACAGAACTCTATCAAGCCGTTAGAAATGGTGGGTTTCCATTCAATTAATATCCCCAGCGAGTGGGAATAATGCTGGCTTGTTTACAGGTAGTAACAGATATTGTTTCCATTCAATTAATATCCCCAGCGAGTGGGAATTTAGCTAGTGAAGTCTTTTGAATATCAAAATAGGAGTTTCCATTCAATTAATATCCCCAGCGAGTGGGAATTAGGCAAGAGTGAAGTTTGCATATTTCTCTTGTTTTGGTTTCCATTCAATTAATATCCCCAGCGAGTGGGAATAATAAAGGATAACTTCATGATTAATAGCTTCATAACTTGTTTCCATTCAATTAATATCCCCAGCGAGTGGGAATACACGGTTAACTAATTGCGCTACAACTGCAATTAGTAAGGTTTCCATTCAATTAATATCCCCAGCGAGTGGGAATTGTGCTTAAAACACTCGGTTACGGTACATTGTCGGAGTTTCCATTCAATTAATATCCCCAGCGAGTGGGAATTGATCGCGTCTTGATAAAAGTTTAGGCACTTAGACGTTTCCATTCAATTAATATCCCCAGCGAGTGGGAATCTCCTAGTATTCTGTCGAGTCAGCGAGTGGTTGAGGTTTCCATTCAATTAATATCCCCAGCGAGTGGGAATATATTATCTAGAACTACATACCCGACTAAAAAAGGTTTCCATTCAATTAATATCCCCAGCGAGTGGGAATTGGAGATTACTTGTCATGTGTATTTACCAACAAGAAGTAGATGTTTCCATTCAATTAATATCCCCAGCGAGTGGGAATTTTAGTCAATAAACTTACTTGTATATCTCCTTGGAATAGCCAGGTTTCCATTCAATTAATATCCCCAGCGAGTGGGAATAATATCACTGACAATGCTGTTGATATGCTATCTTCACGTTTCCATTCAATTAATATCCCCAGCGAGTGGGAATATAGACCCTTAGTATTAGGCAGAATTTCTAGGAAGTTTCCATTCAATTAATATCCCCAGCGAGTGGGAATTTGATTTAGTTTGTTCGGCATCAATACAAAGCATCTCAAGTTTCCATTCAATTAATATCCCCAGCGAGTGGGAATCTCGTTCAATGATGTCCCACGGATATAGTGCATTTACGTTTCCATTCAATTAATATCCCCAGCGAGTGGGAATATATAACGCTGTGTACATGAGACGTATTGACGCGGTAGTTTCCATTCAATTAATATCCCCAGCGAGTGGGAATCATAATTGAAGGTGAATGTCATGTTAATGAGAAATAGTTTCCATTCAATTAATATCCCCAGCGAGTGGGAATGTTTTGGGATGTCAAACACCGGAACAATAAAACTGGTAGTTTCCATTCAATTAATATCCCCAGCGAGTGGGAATAACAAATTATCGGAATTATCTCCATAAAACTTGGAGGCAAGAAACTGTTTCCATTCAATTAATATCCCCAGCGAGTGGGAATCTTATAGTGGAATCATAGGAGAATCTGCAAAACTGTTGTTTCCATTCAATTAATATCCCCAGCGAGTGGGAATGATTACTCAGTTTGCTTACATCAAATCTCAATATTCTGTTTCCATTCAATTAATATCCCCAGCGAGTGGGAATCATGTAGGGTCACTATAACATGAGGGGTGTAAATTGTTTCCATTCAATTAATATCCCCAGCGAGTGGGAATAGCTATTAGTAAAGTAGTTATTGTAAGTAACCTATATCGTTTCCATTCAATTAATATCCCCAGCGAGTGGGAATTAGACTCCTTTGTATTTAATAACAAACAAAAGGAGCGTTTCCATTCAATTAATATCCCCAGCGAGTGGGAATGTAACCCTATGAAGTTTCAATTCTGGGTAACTGAAAGTTTCCATTCAATTAATATCCCCAGCGAGTGGGAATCCTACGAATACCTTGATACCGAAAGCTTGATTAAATTGTTTCCATTCAATTAATATCCCCAGCGAGTGGGAATTGTATCGTAAGTTTGAAGCGTTTGTGTATCACCTGTTTCCATTCAATTAATATCCCCAGCGAGTGGGAATTACTTACACTCTCCTCAAGTTAGAGGATAAATAGAGAGTGCACGTTTCCATTCAATTAATATCCCCAGCGAGTGGGAATATACAGAGGTATTTCTGATAGAAGCCTTAACCTAGAAACGTTTCCATTCAATTAATATCCCCAGCGAGTGGGAATTTTACTTCATCTTTGTCATCTAAACGCTCTATTAGCTTTAGTGTTTCCATTCAATTAATATCCCCAGCGAGTGGGAATTTCATTAGTGAAAATAGTGCTAACTGTACGTTCTTTGTTTCCATTCAATTAATATCCCCAGCGAGTGGGAATTTGTGGGAGGTAATATCGTATTAAGTAATAACACTATTGTTTCCATTCAATTAATATCCCCAGCGAGTGGGAATAAGTCTCTGATTTTAACGAGCTTGATTTAAAGATTTTTCAAGTTTCCATTCAATTAATATCCCCAGCGAGTGGGAATATCCAGTAGATAAAGGTTATCTAGTAGCGGTATTGTTTCCATTCAATTAATATCCCCAGCGAGTGGGAATGTGTTTGTGCTGGGGCAAACAAACCTGGTAGTACCAGTTTCCATTCAATTAATATCCCCAGCGAGTGGGAATGTACTAAACTCTTCAGTAGACAGTATTGAGGATGTTTCCATTCAATTAATATCCCCAGCGAGTGGGAATATGCTACACCATGAGTTGCTTCATGCTTGTCAACGTGTTTCCATTCAATTAATATCCCCAGCGAGTGGGAATTAGATGATGAGAGCTTAGAAATTGACTTGATTGTAGTTTCCATTCAATTAATATCCCCAGCGAGTGGGAATTAATGACAGCAGACTAAGCCCAGTTGACTTGAAGTGGTTAGTTTCCATTCAATTAATATCCCCAGCGAGTGGGAATAAAAAGCTAAATTACCAGTAGACTTACTATTGATGTTTCCATTCAATTAATATCCCCAGCGAGTGGGAATTTCAAACTCTTTCTAAGCTTGAAGAGTTTGAAGGAGGAGGGTTTCCATTCAATTAATATCCCCAGCGAGTGGGAATTAGAAGCTAGTTTGATATCTATGACAAGCTATCTGGTTTCCATTCAATTAATATCCCCAGCGAGTGGGAATAACTATCTAAGACAGAGATATAAAGTAAAGACTCACACAGCAGTTTCCATTCAATTAATATCCCCAGCGAGTGGGAATCCCAAAACGTTGTAACTTCTCAGGGAGCAATCCCTAAAACGCCGTTTCCATTCAATTAATATCCCCAGCGAGTGGGAATTGCACTATTTGAAGCTATGTCTGAGAAAGCTTCAAATGTTTCCATTCAATTAATATCCCCAGCGAGTGGGAATGATGATATTATTGCTGGCACTTGTTATGTTGGAAGTTTCCATTCAATTAATATCCCCAGCGAGTGGGAATCTGATACTGCTGCAAGTATTACTATTGTGGGAGCGTTTCCATTCAATTAATATCCCCAGCGAGTGGGAATATATCATTGTAACCCCAGCACAAGTAATAGCTAACTTGTTTCCATTCAATTAATATCCCCAGCGAGTGGGAATGCAAGAAAGACTAGATAAGATTGCTACTGAAGAAGCTTCAAAGTTTCCATTCAATTAATATCCCCAGCGAGTGGGAATTCTACAATCTTTAGTGGATTATTTAAGGGTAATTTGTTTCCATTCAATTAATATCCCCAGCGAGTGGGAATCCGCTGCTAAATTAGATGACATTATTGATATTAGAGATAGCGTTTCCATTCAATTAATATCCCCAGCGAGTGGGAATATCACGTTTAGCCCGTTTAACTTTATCCTTACTGTTTCCATTCAATTAATATCCCCAGCGAGTGGGAATGAGTAAGCCTTTCAAGTTAACCTACCTCTAAACCTATGGTTTCCATTCAATTAATATCCCCAGCGAGTGGGAATAAAATGCAATGCAAAACCTGCCCGTTCTTTGTTCAGTCGTTTCCATTCAATTAATATCCCCAGCGAGTGGGAATTCTTTTAACGCGATCGCATGGAAGATTAAACCCCCCTATGTTTCCATTCAATTAATATCCCCAGCGAGTGGGAATGACAAATGGCTACTAAAACAATCTGCACTTCTGCTTTGAGTTTCCATTCAATTAATATCCCCAGCGAGTGGGAATTACCACAAAGCAAGTATTAACACAATATAGTCACGGAGTGTTTCCATTCAATTAATATCCCCAGCGAGTGGGAATGTTTGAAGTCCGAAATAATGACCGTGATTTTCAGTTTCCATTCAATTAATATCCCCAGCGAGTGGGAATGGTGATGAGTCAGGTGACGTTTGGAAAAAAGCTTTTGTCAGTGTTTCCATTCAATTAATATCCCCAGCGAGTGGGAATTGGTTCGGGATTAGGTGGTTATGGAATCTATGGGGTCAGGTTTCCATTCAATTAATATCCCCAGCGAGTGGGAATAAACTGATACCGAAATTATAGAACGGTATGCAATGGGCTGTTTCCATTCAATTAATATCCCCAGCGAGTGGGAATCCAAACAATGAAGAGATAAGACAAGAGTTTGTTAACAGTTTCCATTCAATTAATATCCCCAGCGAGTGGGAATACTAAAGAAACTTTTACCTAAAGAGCCTAAGTCAGTAAAAGTTTCCATTCAATTAATATCCCCAGCGAGTGGGAATCTCATATTAACAACTTACAGTAACTTTACTATTTGTTGTTTCCATTCAATTAATATCCCCAGCGAGTGGGAATTACTAACACAATTTCCTAAGTTAGCTTATTCTTATGTTTCCATTCAATTAATATCCCCAGCGAGTGGGAATTTAATGTCTTTTATATAAAACAATTTATTACTGTAGTTTCCATTCAATTAATATCCCCAGCGAGTGGGAATTTTCTAAAATAATAAACGCATCCAAATTAGGCTTTTTGTTTCCATTCAATTAATATCCCCAGCGAGTGGGAATCCCTTCATTTTAACCCCTTACTGGGTAAGGAGTCTAGACCCACTTTCCGAAGGTCAGCAAAAATCACTGCCAACCAGTCTACAAAACTACCATTAAAAACCGCGTAACCCTTATCCAATAAGCAACCGAAGTTCACAACCATAAAATCAACACTTCAGCTATTTTCCCCAAACATCGGCAACAACTAAATGATAATTGAACTAGGTGGTTCAATCACAGGTATTCCCACACCCCAAGTTTCCACTTGAGATAGAGTATGTCGAGACAAAGGATAAAACCTAACATTATCTTCTTCTAACTTCAGTTTTTTCCTCAACTGACGACGTAAATCCTGATATTTTTCTGTACTCAACTGACATTCAAACACAGAATACTGTACACGCTGTCCATAACCTTCCAATAAATCAGCTACTTTTTTGCGCCGTTTATTACAGGGAATATCATAAGCAATCACATACAAAAACATAACATAATTTTAGTCAATTCGATAGGGTTGATAATGATGACTAGGATTATAAACAAACTGCTTAAAAGCCCTCACCTGTTTAGTTAATAAATCCCATTTTGGTTGTTTAATTCCCTCATCAGTTTGTATTTCTTCAGACATCCGTTGTAAAAACGCCCGTAGAAATTTCTTCCTTCCCGCATCATTCAAATAACAACCACCATTTTTAAACTCAAAATCAGCTTCAGCATTAACAATTTTGCGATTAATTAACCACATCACTAAAGAATCTATAAATGGGGCGCGAAACTCCTCAATTAAATCAGAAGCCAACGCTGCATGACCATCATGGGCTTGATGTAAACAGGCATAATAAGGATCAAGTCCTTGAATTTCAATTAACGCTAATAAGTGATTCCAAAGAACTTGATAACCAAAACTTAGCATGGCATTCACTGGGTTTCCTGGAGGACGACGACTCCGACCGGAAAACACAAAATCAGGGTTTGTTAAACATTCACTAAAAGCTGAAAAATATTGAGCTGCACCAGCACCTTCAAACCCCATTAACCGTTCTAAATTATCAGCCTGTGCTACTTGGTCAGCTAGGTAATCTAAACTCTGTAAAACCCGTTCTAAAAGCTCCGATTCCTTTTTTTTCTTTTGTCTTCGTAACAACACCCTACTATTTTTCAACTTACCTTTGATCATAGCCCTAGCAGTAATCAACTTTTCTACAGGAGATAATTGTTGTTGATAACGTGATAACTGCCGATATCCCCTAGAAATCGGTAAAATTCTGCCATAGCAATAACCCATGCGTGATAAGTAGGCAATGGGAATATCTCGCCATAAACAAGCACGAATAACTTGGGTAGTTAATTGCGATTTTCCAAAGATCAGAATTTGCTCTAACAGAGGTAACTGCACTTCAGCATATATAGTTTCCCCTTGCTTAACTAGCAAAGTTTCTTTTTGTAAACACACATAGCAATTTTGCTCAGAAACATAAAGAGTTTGCATGAAATTATGAATTATTAACGCCACCAACGTTGTAAATTAGATTTCTTTGAAGAACGATGTTCACCATCTCCAGAAGAGGTTAATTCTGCATTCTGTTCCGGTTCTAACCACAAAACAACTCTATCGGCCGCACTGGCAACTATATAAGTAGCAACCGTGACTAACGTAGTATTAATAATTACTGCTGCTAAACCTAAAGGTGCGATCAACAAAATTACCAGAGTAATACCACCATTAACAGTAGATATAGAAACATTTCTGACAGTAGCAGAACGTCGAGAAATATACATAGTGCTAAAAAGGCTGACTTTAAAGTGATGATATTGACTACAATAACCGCAGAATTAGCCAAAAGCCAGAAAAAGGTTATAAACTAAATTATTATAGTTATCTTGCCTAAAGCAATATTGACAATGCTTACAGCCAATTTTTATTAGCATCCTGAATATTTTCTTTTTGCACTTAGATTAATTTACTATAAATTCCTGCCAGTGATTCCTTTACCATGCCTAAAAAATCTGCTCATCCCTATACAGAACGTTTAGCGTTTGAACGTTTGCTGCTGTTAATTGCTACACTGTTAAAATATCCAGGTATAGGTAGTCCTGATTTTCTGGACTCCAGTAACAATGAAAATCATGATGCAATTAGTTCTGTGAAAGTATATCTGCAAAAATTAGCAGCAGAATTGGATATAGAATTACCCGCAGAATATCCAGCAATTCCTACACTACGCAAAGATTTAGAAACCCTCAGACGTTACGCTATCCTTGATCGGCGGATGTATCGTTGGGGATATTATTTAGGTACTGGTGCGCTTTCTATCACAGAATTAAAAGTAGCATTCAACGCTTTAGCTTCTCAAGCTCAATATCAAGGTGATGCCCAAGCTAGACGCATTTATGAAACTCTTAGTAAAAGATTACGTGGGTTAGATATGGAACTCAATGGTGAATTTTTTTATCCTACTCGTCAACATCTTAACCGGGCTATTATTCATACTGACCCGGAGGAAATGGTAACTCAGGGAGAAACCCGCGATACATTATTTCATCAATTACCATTAGTAGAAAAGGCTATTAGTAAGGGGGAAGCCATTGAAATCTCTCGTAATAATGACTTTTATGGTTTTAATAGAACTGGACGTATACAGATTTTTCCCCTACAATTAATTTATCATGATATCGCTTGGTATTTACTGTATGAATATTGCGAGAATGGACATCTAGCAATAGGGAGATTAAACCGTTTTAATAACTATTGTATTTTTATTAAAATGCTACCAAGGGGTTTAGAAAAACAGAGAGAAAATTTAGCTAAAGCATATAAGTTACTAGAAAATGGCTGGGGTTTAAATTTAGGTGAACCAGAACCTCAAAAATCCGAACTAGAAGGAAATCTCAAATTTATTCAAGTAAAAGTGCGGTTTTTTCCACCAATATCAGCATTTATTTTAGAAGGGGAACGTCGTCATCTTCGCCAAAAAATTACCACTGGATTAATTGATAAAACTGGGCAACATACTTGTATAGAATATTCTGTAGATTTACCACCTCGGTCTTTAAATGAGTTTAGTTTATGGGTTTATCGTTACATGGACAAAGCAGAAGTGTTATCCCCTCCTCAATTAGTGGAACAACACCGCCAATCTGCACAAGCTTTATTTGACCGCTATCTTTATAAAGATATGTAAATCTCTTATTTGAATTTCACGATAGCGATCGCCCCCCAACTCCCCAATCTGCTAAAATACCCATACAGACAGAGGTAATGTTATGGGTCAAGGATTTGGCAACCCTGGTAAATCAAAACTTGATATATTAGCAGAGTCAGCTATTAAATATTGTGAAGAACGCAGTCCTGAGAAGCTAGATAGTATTTTTGATTATCAGTCCCCAGAAATCAATCATCAAATTTGTGCAAAGCTTATCGCTGTTTTAGATATTGATACTATTGCTTGGTTCTGTGGTTATTTAGCTTCTGAAATCAACTGTACCCAAGACAACCAAAAATCCCACCCCATCGGCGAATTATCGGGGTTATTAATTAGTTGTGGTATGGAACTATTTGAAGATTTTAGCCCTTATCCTGGTCGTCGGTTGATCATTGGTAATGCTGAAAAATTTCAATCTTTACCCCAGGAAATTCAAGATAACGTAAATCAGTTTTTTAAAGTTCAGGAAAAATCTAGCGAAGAAACCCAACAAATACATAACGCAATTCTTCAGGAACTACAAACACTCAATCTCAATTAAATTCACATTACTTGTAGCAATAATTATACTTACGGCACTCTGCATGAACAGTCACGTCGCCAACAACAAGAACAACAGTGAGATTATATCTTGAGACTGAGTTGAAAATGGATTTAAAGATGGATGTATAGGGATATTGGAATCATTAAAAAGTGAATTATCGGTTTCATAGCACAAGATAATTCCTAATTTATTGATCATGGATAGAACATTAGCACAAAACCCCCATGAACATCTGGTATCAGTGACGGCAGATGGCGTTAACTTAGAGGGTAATTTAGTGATTCCCAATGGTGCTACGGGCATAGTCTTATTTGCTCATGGTAGTGGTAGCAGCCGTCATAGTCCCCGCAATCGCTATGTTGCTGAAGTCTTACAACAGGCGGGACTAGCAACTTTATTAATTGATTTACTCACTGCTGAAGAAGAAGAAATTGATCTGCGAACCAGACATTTACGCTTTGATATTGGTTTATTGGCATCCCGGTTAGTTGGGGCTACAGATTGGCTGGTACAAAACCCAGATACTCGACATCTGAAACTAGGTTATTTTGGAGCTAGTACCGGAGCAGGTGCAGCCCTGGTTGCCGCCGCAGAACGTCCAGAGGCAGTACAAGCTATTGTTTCCCGTGGTGGACGACCTGATTTAGCAGGTTCAGCATTGCCTCATGTCAAAGCACCAACATTGTTAATTGTAGGCGGTTACGATACACCAGTGATAAAAATGAATGAGGATGCACTAGCACAGTTGCACTCAGTAAAACGGCTGGACATTATCCCTAAAGCGACCCATTTATTTGAAGAACCAGGTAAATTAACAGCAGTAGCACAACTGGCAAGTGAATGGTTTACGCAGTACCTCAAGTAAGTATAGAACTACTAATTTATCTTTGAGTAGATTGGTTATCCCTGATAAATCCATTCCCTTCCTGCTTTTTCCGCTGCTTCTGGGGTGTAGTAAAGTTTGCGTTCACCAAACACTTCACCACCAGCACTAATTAACCGGAACTGCCAACAGTCCGATTCTGTGTAAAATACCAATAAGGTAACATTATTAATAATGGTAACTGAATCAACTTTAGTGAACATAGTGG
Organism: Anabaena sp. UHCC 0187; assembly: GCF_009712035.1. Taxonomy (GTDB): domain Bacteria; phylum Cyanobacteriota; class Cyanobacteriia; order Cyanobacteriales; family Nostocaceae; genus Dolichospermum. Next base: position 20,599 of record NZ_VILB01000020.1, read on the forward strand.
TTTTAGTACCCATCTTCATCAAAACATATTTCCTTTGATTCTTGAGGAAAACTGATAAAATGCCTAAAATCTTAGAATACTATACCTGTATAAGTCCTGAATTAGCAGTTTTGTAATTATATTTATAGAGATATAATAGATACAGAAAGAGTTTGGAGAGGAAAGAAAAATGAAATCTTTTGGCATATCTCCACAGACAGAAGAAGTCAATGTTGCTACCATCATCAGAAGAGCCACTATTAACGATATCTGGCAGATATACAATTTATACAAAACAGTAGCAATAGTTAATTTGGGTAGTTTAACACAACAAGAAGATGAAATTACCTTGGAATATGTAAGCGACACTGTGAGAAAAGGACTGGCAAGGGGACTAATTCTTGTCATTGAAAATGATGGTCAAATTGTGGGTTACTTAAAAGCCTTTACCTCAGAATTTAGGACTCTTGCCCATGTTTTGACCAATGCCACAATGATGATACATCCTGAGTGGCAAGGCAGAGATTATGGCAGTAAATTGATCAACGCTTATCTCCAAGAAATTAGCGTAAATATGTCTCATATTCTCAGATTTGAACTGTTACCCCACCAAAGTAATCAAAAAGCTATACAATTTTACAAAAGACATGGATTTATGCAAGAAAGTCTAGCTGAACAAAAAATTAGAACCCCTGAAAAAAACTTTGAACCCGAAGTAACTTTAGTCTGGTTCAATCCCAATTTTTCTGAAGATGACTTGCAAAAATATCATGCTTTCCTCAGTGAAAACTACACTTCCCACTATGATTGAGGGAAACTGATAAAATGCCTAAAATTTTAGATTGCGATCGCTGTCTTCTCTATGCCCATAACCCCCACCTTGTTTGTGCTGTTCATCCTAGTGGTGTTGATGGTGATAATTGCATAGATTTCCGGGAAGACCCTAACGTAGAAGAACTATGGCAACCAGAAGGCGCGAGTTATTACAATGGCCAACTGATTTTACAACCACGACCGATAACACCAGAACGGCAGTTAGAGTTGCTTGAATGGCATCCCATATTTACGGGTAAATGTCCCCAATGCAATTTTAAGTTTGACCGTGATTATGTCTCGCGGGTTCACTGGGATTGTGCTGAATGCGGCTGGATGGATGACAGTATTTGATTGAATAAATAGCGAATGCCCATTGTTAATGAATTAGAAAATAAAACATAGTTTAATACATACTAATTTTAGTACAAATTAACTATTTTAGGCTAAGATACTAGGTAGATACAACAAATCAAAGTAAAGAAACTGAGGGTGCAATAACTATTTTTAGCATAGCGTTTTATGACCAAAAATGAAATTACTGCAAATTATGACGAATCCTGGAAAGAAGCATTAAACGAATATTTTGATAGTTTCTTATCCTTTTTCTTTCCTGTGGCTTACGAAGCAATTGATTGGACAAAACCACCGGAATCACTAGACAAAGAACTGCAACAAATTACAGCTTCATCATCAACTGAAAAACGGATTGCAGATAAACTGTACAAAGTTTGGTTATTGGATAAAACACAAGTATGGATTTTAATTCATATTGAAGTCCAGAGTCAATATGATGTTGACTTCCAAGAACGGATGTACACTTATAATTACCGAGCCTTTGACCTGTATCATAAATTTGTTGTAGGTCTAGCGATTTTAGGTGATACCAGTTCCACCTGGCGACCTAACAGTTATCATCAGGCAATGTTAGATTGTGAATTAAGTTTAAAATTCCCCATTGCTAAACTCCTAGATTATGAATCACGGTGGACTGAATTAGAATCTAATCCTAATCCCTTTGCTATCATAGTAATGGCGCATTTGAAAACCAAAGCCACCACAGGGAATTTAGCAGAACGGGAACAATGGAAATGGACATTAATTAGGGGACTTTACGAACGAGGCTTAACAAAAGAACAAATTGTTAAACTTTTTAAAATCATTGATAAAATGATGACCCTACCGAAGCAGTTACAAGCAGGATTAGTGGCTAAAATTAAACATTTAGAGGAGGAAAATCAAATGCCTTTTATTAGTCCAACAGAAGAATTAGCAATGGAACGGGGTGAATTAAAAGGAGAACAACAACTAATTATTCGGCAACTAAATCGGCGAATTGGTGGAATTGAATCATCATTAATTGACACAATTCGGGCATTGACAATTGAACAGTTAGAATTACTCGGTGAAGCACTCTTAGATTTCTCCTCTATCACTGACTTAGAACAATGGTTACAAAATAAACCAGAGTCCTAGAAATAACAACCCCACTTTTCATTAACTGTGGGGAACACTGAAAACTTAGAAACTGAGATTAGAGAAAATTAAATTATTAGCGATAGTTACACTTCACTTCGTGAACGCTATATGACCAACATCACAAACATATTAAAACAAGCCACAGACGGGCTACTGATGATGAGTGAATCAGAATACCCATTTGCAGTTTTTACATGGGAATCCGCACCATTGAATGTAACTACAGTATTAGAAAAAACGGGTCATTCTCATAGTATACCCGTTAAAGTTGTGGAAATTGATGATTTCTTTAGAAACTCTGTAAGTGAGGAAGATTGGCACGAAGACGAGGAAAAAGCCACTGTGAAAAAGTTTCAGAATCTTGTGAATGTCTTGAAAACTAATTTAACTGATTTACAGGTTTATAAAATAGGTAGTAAAGAAATTGATGTTTACATTATCGGTACTACCACTGATGGTATTGCCGGGATTTCTACCAAAGTTATCGAAACCTAAAGATTATCAACTTTGCTTTCAATCACCCGTTGAATATTGGGAGAAACATTAGACATAAAATCATATCCTGTCATTTTTTCTAAGTTATCTACACTGGTTCGATAAACCTGCCAATTATTATCAAGTTGTTCATTATTGGGGATATTTACAGCAATCACACGGGTATTTGCAGTAATACCTTTGAGTCCAGTACCGGAGTTATCCAAGACGACAACAATTTTCCAGGTGGATTGGGGAATTGTGACTAGGCTTTTCAATTTACCTTTATTGCCATAGGGTCCAGCAATAATATAAAGTTCCTTACCTTGTGCTACTAATTCTCTAGAATAATCCTCCAGATTCCCCCAAGTATTCCTATTATTATCGGGCGTTTGAGGCATCATATTCGTCATCAAGAAAGTGGCAGTATTATCTTCAATAGTGCGGGTTCTATCAGCCGATGGTGTAACATGACCCCGATCATATCCTGAACCATTATAAGCAGTCGGCTTTATGCGTTCCCAACCTTCAGGTAATGTGTTATCTGGTCTAAAGTTATCTTGACGTGGGGCATCCCCAAACCATGATTTATTTAACTGCCAACTTACCCAATTAGCAGTACCCTTGCTACGATTATAAGATAAAACATACTGGGGTTTTATCATCAAGTAATTATCAGGGTTATTAATGTTGGTTGTGGCTTGACTGGGATTTCCTAATGATAAATGAATTGATGGTATAATTTTGACGGGTGGTTTTGTTTGTGCTGGGGAACAGCCAATTAACAACCCAATTAAACTAACTAAAAATATGATTCTGATGGATTTTATCATCAATGTCCTCTGTTGCTATTGAAACACTTAAACAAGATTCTATTATAATTTTACATAATAATATATATGCAAGTTAAATGTCATTTATGCAGTTGGGTAGTGCTTTTTGAGCAATAAACAACTATCTAAAATTCTTGAGGGAAACTTTCAGGTTACAATATTCGATATCAACTACAGATATCATGACTGCCAACAAGACCCCACCCAGTGAAATGATCCGCGTGCCTACTGTACTAATTACGGTAGTACGTCACCTAGCCAAAATCCACCGCGACGGACACACAACAGCGTTAATGCAAGGATTACAGGAATTGATAGCGCAGTTCGATAGCAGTGTAAAACTAGAAGCAACCAGCGAATTACAGCAGGTGGAGGAGAAACTGGGAGAACTGGAAACGCACCTTTGTCAGCAAGATCAACAGGTGGCCACTAAATTGGAAGTGCTTGGTAAACAGTTAGAGAAGATTGAAAAAGCAATAGTTTCTGGTAGATACGGTGGTGGTAATTCTAGACCCCGGCGGTCAGGGTATCCCTACCAGTATCAACAACAACCAGTAGAAATCACATCTTTTGCTCCTGAGAACTTAGCGCAACGATTGGGGGTGACACAGCAGAGTTTGATTACGGAACGGGAAACCAAGAGTGAGAAAGAATTTATCAGTTGGTCCAGGAATCGAGATCCTAGTAGTTTAGGGTGGAAATTTCAGGTTAGTGATGGATTGTATTATCCGGTTAAGCAGTAGAATTAACGACGCTTGGGAACACTAATTGCCTGTACAGCCCGTTGTTTAACTTCCTCACCCCGGCGGTCATATCTTGATGTTAACTCTGGTGAGGCATGACCAGCTAATTTTTGGACGGTAACGATATCAGTGGAATCTAACAACTCAGAAATAAAAGTTCTCCGAAAATCATGGGCAGAAAAGTTAGTAACCCCAGCTTCTGCACCCCGTTTTTCTAAAATAAATAATACGGCTTGGGGTGTGAGTTGTCGCAAAGTCACCGCCCCGGCTTTATTAATGTGACAGATTAAAGCCCCAGCTTCCCGCCCTCTAATTTCTAACCAATCTTCGATAATTGGCAATGCCCCATCTGGTAAATAAACAGTGCGGTCTTTGCCACCCTTGCCACTGCGGACTTTCACACTGCCAGAATGCAAATCACTCAACATTAAATTCACAGCTTCCCCCCGGCGTAAACCTGCACCCCGCAAAATTGCTATCAATGCTGCATCCCTATAACCAATGGGAGTGGGGTCTTGAAAACATACTTGCATCAGGGCGTTAATTTCAGTTTCAGATAAAAAACGCCCCTTGAGTTCCTGAGATACCTTAATATTAGCGATGTCTACCGCCCGTGCGAAATCCCTAGCGTCCATTAATTCCAGACGTAATGCTTCCTTGAGTACCCGACGTAAAGCACTGAGCATTCTGTTGGCTGTGGCTGGTGCATACCGTTCCATCAAAATTACCCTGACAGCAGCGGTGTGTTTATAACGCAGTTCAGCCCAATTGAGAGTAAACGCATCACAAATATTACCCGTGATGATTTTGGCGATCGCATCCAGTGATTGTCTCATAGTGGGCTGAGAACCAGGGGATAGGCCAGAGAGATAGACAGCAGCGGGGTGTTCAGTTAGGGGGGTGGGCGCAGTCAAAGCTAGGGAACTGACAGCAGTTATTTCACCGATTTCTGTAGATTCATTCATTTACTTATCGGAAGAGGCATTCTAGTCACTTATATTTTCATAAGTAATTCCTTATCTATTCTCTCAGGTTTTCTCTAGCTTGTGGGTTTTCCTCTAAGAATTTTTCAGTGTTTCCCCCGTCTCATCGCTCCACTGCTTTTATATAATTGCTTGATCTTTTCCGCTCAGAAAATTTGGTGTTGAAGGGTGCGGTGTTTGTCGCAGTGCAAAGCAATGATAGTAGTTCTCGGATAAATGCTAATATTTTTATCATTTTGATACGAATATGATTACATAATCCTTTATGCTAATTAAGGTTGTTTTTAGCACGTAACCTTCTATGACTGGCGATAAAACTACGGAATTACCTCTTTGGGTGCAAGATAGAGAAAAAGTCCTTACTCATGATCAAGGGGTAGCATGGAGAGAAGGGAATAAGCCAGATTATTCCTACACCAATGAATTTCTGCATAAAGAAAGAAAATTCAATCATCCAGAAGGTTCATTAGAAGCTATTGCTCAAAACCTAGTGCGGACATTTGAGATGGAAGCTTCTTATAAACTGAATCCTCAACAGTGGCTTTCTATTGTTGTTGATAAGTTTAGAATGAGTAGTAATGGGGGACAACAATATACTGCTGAAGAAGTTGTTAAACAAGGAACTTACAACTTGTTTATAGTTGAAAATGAGCATTATTGTCCAGCCGCAGAAACTTTTGAATCTTCCTATGAACTATTTCATAATGCTTTTCCCAACGGTTTTTTATGGGAATTAACAGAAGTGCTTTCTGGTCCCCCTAATGTTAGCTTCAAATGGCGACATTGGGGAACATTTACAGGTACTTACAAAGAATATGTACCCACAGGAGAAACAATAGAAATCACGGGTATGAGTATTGCTCGTGTAACTGAAGACTTAAAGATTGAATCTTTAGAGCATTATTTTGATAATAATGCCTTTTTGCAAAAGTTAACCGCAGGTGGTTGTCCCTTTCATTCTTAGATAGAGTCCAGTTTTATAGGGTGTATTAGTAAGTTAATACACCCGCGCTTGCTTTTCTGGAGGGGTACACCATAGGCATTGCTACGGAAAAGTCGCTTATTTGAGATTTCCCCCAAGAAAATTTAGCAGTGGTTTTCAATCCTGGTTTTCCCCAGTCTGATTATTTTCCCCCAAGAAAATTTAGCGATTCTCAAACCCTGACAAATCAAACAACGACAACTGCCCCACAGAAATATTACCCTTACCACCGCGATGATAACTAAGATGACATTTTGGGCATAAAGCTACTAGATTTTCGGGTCTGTTGTCTGACGGATCACGATTCCAGTGGTGAACTTGTAAATATGCACGGGATTCCTTTGGTTGATCTGGAGGTAAAAGGCGATTACATTTCTGACAACACCAATTAGCTTTTTCCTTGATGGCTTTGGCTAGTTCTTTCCAGTGTTTTGGATATCCCATGATAACTATTGAAACTTGATATTAATATTATACTAAATAGATATGAATATAAATGATTTACTTTGTGAATGTGTCAGTAATTTACTATGGGGCTATTTAATGAAACCTGAAGAATTTGCCAAAGTTGTTGGTATTGCTGGACAAATAGCAACTAAAAGATGCCAAGCTATCGCAGTTTTTAGATATAATAATACCTATTATTTTGTTAATGCTTATGAATGGGAAAATGGTCGTCCCTGTGGTCAATACATTATTACTGTAGAACCCAACCAAAATCCCAATATGTCGCTTAATCTTGCCGGAACTTTGTCCTATCAATCCTTAGAGTCAGCATACTAAACAGTTCTGGTATCAGAATATCTAACTCTATTGGTTCACCAGTATAGATAACATCTGGAAAATCTTGAGGTTGAAAAACTCCATGAGGTAGATTTTCTCCAATTAGCCACATTTTAGCTCGGTAGTCAATGCGTTCACCATTAGGTAAATCAATCCAAAAATGTGGTTGAATTTCTTGGTTATGTAGAATCAAAACACCAATCATCGGCTGATGCTCAATGTTATGTTGAGTTAACACCGTATGACAAATGCGGGTCATGCCGTCGCATTCAGTCTGTGAACTATCATAGGGATCTAGAAGTTGTTTAATTTTTTGTGTCAACATTAAATTATTCTGCAATTAACTCCAATCCAGTTTCTCTAGCCACCCGTTGAGCTAACGATTCTCTAAAAGGACGGGGATTTGCTTTTAACCATTGAGAAAAATCTGCTAATATTTCAACGTATCTATCAATGTTTTGCTCTAACCAATCCGCCTGTAAGCCATACCCAATGTCTTGAAAAGTGAGGATAACACAGGCATAATTGAACATATTACATAATGAGGTAGCCCTAACCTCAGCTAATGCTTCCATCAATAGTGGTGGGTAATCAAAGGGAACTCTAATTTCTAATTTTTCCTTCATCAGTATTTTTTGACTAACAAACTTATGGAAACACAACAGAACTATTTTATTATCTTTGACACCATCAAGGGGGCTTTTCTTGCCTATGATGCCGAGAAAAACAGTTTAGTCACCTATAAAACCGAACAAGAAGCCCATGATGCCTTTGAGATTGGTTACAAAGAAAATCATGAAAAAGAGTCCGCAACTTGGTCTGGTAGTGCCGCAATCCATTGGATGAACCTACAACCTTTTGTTATCAGTTTACCAAATAATATAACCCCAGTGGAAGTAATCACCACCCTGGCGAATTGTGATCTCCCAGATATCAAGAGTTATTTTTTACATAGTAATGCTGTCCGTCATACTCAAGGTATTAAAGTAGATTTGGAAACCTGTCGGGGTTATCAAGTATCAGAAATAAAATTGATTGACCCTGAATGGTATAAAAAAGTTTCTTCAGTAAATGTTATGCCAAATTAAAAGGGTTCTTTAGTAACTATCAAATCAAAAGTATTAGTTAAATTCCAAAACTACGGTTTAAAATCTAGCTAGGTGACGATATCACAGTTGGTTAGTGATAGTATAAAGATGATTACTGACTGGAAAACTTATGGAAACACAGCAATATTTTTTCATTATCTTCGATACTTCAGAAGGTGCTTTTATTCTTTATGATATAAAAGATGGCTTGAAAGCATTTACAACAGAACAAGAAGCCCGTGATCTCTTTGAGTTAAACTATAAAGAAAAATATGAACGCAAAAAAGGAGATTGGAACGCGAGTGTCGTTATGCACTGGGTGAACTTAAAACCCTTTGTTGTGGCTTTACCAGCTAATTTAGAACCATTAGAGGCATTAACTATACTATCAAATTCTAATCAACCAGACCTTGGTATTTATTGTATATCAAGTAGTGTTGTACGGAAAATTCACGGACTTAAAGTAGATTTACAAACTTGTCGGGGTTATCAGGTATCAGAAATAAGAGTGATTAGCCCTGAATGGTGGCCACAAGAAGATCATGAAACGGCTTCAAAATCTAGCTAAATTACGATATTCCCCAAAGCTATCAATCAAATTAATAACCGCAGTTGATAATATCATCGGTAAATTATCACCAAACACTGTGGAAAATCTCACGGCTACATCTTCTTGCAATGCTTTGGACAATGATGTTGATATACCATAGTTTCTGTAGGCTAATTCAAAATGTGGTCGGGCTTTCTGTAATCGGGTTTGGGAAGGTAATTTATCGCGTTTTTTGTGGGAATTAAAATCTGGATCAGCAGGTACTAAATTCCACAGTTCATTAATGGGATAAAGTGACACTGGTAACAGATGGTCTAAATCGTAGTTAATCCCCTGATATATGGGTTTTTCAGTCCAGGGACATATAAATTCTGTGCCTTCCATTAACAGGATATCAATATTATTACGTTCCCAGGTCAATGGTCTACGGTTATCCGGTCTATAGGTCAATAACTGATAAATTAATCCTCTGTCTACTGGGGTTTCCTGTTTTACTTGTTCACTAAATAAACACCATTCATGAATAGATAATGCCTCAATCCATAGGGACATTTCCTGAAAAGTTTGCCATAAATCAGCGTTAATTATTAAACATTTATCCTGGGATTTAGTGCCAGGAATTGCTATAACTGTATCATCAATTTCTGTATATTTTAGGGGTTTATTAAATACTGTCCAATGACCTATACCAGCATATTTAATTGGCATTTCTAGAGCGTTGCTAATTGCAGTCACAGCAGCACTATAACATTGATGTAAAGATTTAGGGTAACTTTGATGTTTGCGGGGGATTCTGAGTTCATTAATCAAATAGAACCCATCGCTAGGATTGTAACTACTAACTATTGTTTCCCATTCATGCCTTAATTTAGTGAGTTCAGGACGGAACGACATATCATTTCTAAGTTGACCATTTAAAGTAGCCCGTTGTCCTTGATAGATGGGGGAATCTGGTTTGACAAAAGGCCAATAATAAGCCACCCAAAACTGTGCTAGTAATTTTAATGGTATGGCTACATCTGTTTGAAAATTACGTAAATCAGGAAAACTCAGGACAATATCATTAATAGCACGAAGTAAGGCGATTTTATAACTGGTTACTTTGGTATCATGTTTGAGGATTGTACTAAGAATTATATTGCCTGATAACATAATTATTGTAATTGTAATTGATTTAATTGCCGGGCTAAAAATTCCACTTGGGTTTTCATATATTCGATGTTTTTATAGGATGCTTCACTAGAGAAATTATAAAAATTGATAATCGCGGGAAAAACATCATCACTATGACTACAATCAAACCCTATCCACCAATAATCATCAGTTTTCGGTAACAATTGATGATTAACGGCTCTGGGGTCATCACTGTGATGGGATACTTCAGAAAATGTAATACTTTTATCAGTATAAATTTTCCTTAATTCATTATCAAACACATCCTTACCATAATAAGGATGTGTTGGGGGAATCCCCACATACCCACAGAACCAACCTGCATCTTGTCTAACAATTAAACAAGGGAAACCCAGAAAAACCCATTCAATGCGGTCAGGTTCTTGTTGCCATTCACCGTCTGCCCATGCAGATTTATCAATCCAATTCAGGGTTTCCATCTATAATATTCCCATTTTCATCACGTTTAACTTCTACTATTTTGACATCAAAACGTTCCCATTCCTGCACTGTAAACCCTACTGTGGTTTCTTTTGGATACCGTTGTGCCATTTGTTGCCAAGCTGCCTCTTCGTTGATTGCCGATATATAATGTCCTTGTCGTACTGTTAAATCATATTTACCAAGACAATCATGTGTATAAGGTTCATTACGAGTACATCTGTATTCTTTCATGAGTAATATTAACTTCTACATCAATAAGTTTATTAATCTTAGGGTATCGCGTTCTCATGGCATAGCCCCCAATAAACCGATATTATTGTTGTCTGTGATTGAGATGATGGGGCTGGGATTACTGCGAAATAATGAAATTCCCTTGTCGGGTGAGTTAATCGCCACGTTTCTCAATCTTTGGAGTCATTTAGAACCCATCCGTAACCCGGATATTGGGCTACCATTCTATCACCTCATCAGTGATGGGCTCTGGCACTATAGAATGAAATCAGGCTTTGAATCGTTACTGACTACCAAAGTCAAAATTAGGACTCCCCACACCATTCGGCAAACGGTGGATTATGCTTACCTGGACCCGGAACTGTGGTCATTACTGCAAAATGCTGAAACCCGTAATGTTTTGACTCACGTATTAATTGATAAGTGGTTTCCTAATAAATCTCAGCAGATACAAGAATTATTACAAGTCAATGTCTTTGGTGAATTGGAGGAAGAATTGCGATCGCAGGGTGGCAAAGTTTATGACCCCGCAGAATTAGAGGATGAGCAAATATCTATCGTCAGGGATACGGCTTTTCGGAAGATTGTTGTCACCACCTATAATCAAACCTGTGCTTTGTGTGGGATGAAAGTATTGGATACAGTGGGTCAAAATATTGTAGATGGATCACACATTAAACCATTTTCCCAGTTTTACGATGACCGCATCAATAACGGGATTTCCCTATGTAAAAACCATCATTGGGCATTTGATAGATTTTGGTTCACCCTTGACGATGATTACAGGGTAATTGTTGATGATAAACTCAAGGAACAATCACCCAACGCTAAACCGATTCGGGAATTTAGGGGAGAAAGTATAATCTTACCGAGTCAACAACAGTATTATCCTAGACTGGATGCTCTTGAGTGGCATCGTCAGGAGTTTTTAAGGCGCACGGCATGAACAAAATTAACAAAAAACCAAAGGGTTGGTATCAACAAATTGTGATTCGTCCTACTCTGTCTGTAGACGGTTACGAAAACTATGAGAAAATGTGTGGTTATATCGCTGATGTTTATTTCTCAGTAGATGAACCAACACTAAAAGAATTAATAAGAAAGAATTATAAAAATTCGTCAGGTATTAGTTTCTATACTCTCTTTAAAGTAGGACAAGTTAAGTGTCCGGCTTATTGGGTAGGTAAAGATTTACTAGCAGCCCTGATGCAGTCTGACTTAAGTATTGAACCTGAGAATCTCAATTGGGCAATGAAAACAGGGTTTTTTATGCTGCCCCAGAATGTAATTATATCACCCGAAAACCACAGTATTGATGCTATTTTCTGGCATTATGATACTGATGAAGATATGCTTTATTGGACGGCAATGGATAAAGCTAATTACTTCTGTCGGAAATTAAAGATATTCGATAATTTAAAACAGTTTAGATATACTGATACTCAAGATTTTGACCCCCAGGCAGTTGTAGATTTTAATGAATATTTACAATCAATATTTCTCAGATTGCTGTTGATCATGGAATGTCGTCCTGAACTGGTAGATACGACCAGCGAGATGATCACGGTCAACAAGGGATTTAGTAAGGCACAGGCACAGGACTTTTATCAACCATTGTGGATTGGCAGAAACTACTCTTTTAAAAGGGAAAGTGTCAAAGAAGGTAGCGGTACTGGCAGTGCTAAAAGTGTGCATTGGCGCAGGGGGTTCTTGCGGAATCAAGCCTATGGACAAGGCAGACAACAGCATAAACTGGTTTGGATTGAGCCGGTGTTAGTTATGGGTGGTCAAGAATCATAGACAAAATGTTTTTGCATCAAAATGCCGCTACATAGTTTACGATGTAAATATGGCAGTTAAATTAAGACAATTTATGTTTGAAACCAACGCTGAGGGAAAAGTCAGACTATATTTCACTGAAGATAAAGTTTGTATTGGTTCTTATGATGAAGTCACCAAATACGAACGAGAAACCCAGCAAAGTTATTGGGCATCGGAGTTTTTTAGTTTACCCCCAGACTATAATCCCATTGGGAAAACCGTTACTGAAATTAGTTTAATTACTGAAAATTATGATAAGTGATCAGGAAATTATCGCTAAATATAATGCTCAACGTGGCAAAGTTATTCAAGAATATAACCGCATTCAATTACCAGAATTGGTTGAAAAGATGGGGTCTAATCCTAATTACATGATGATGGATGATACTCATAATGATTGGAGTAATATCCAAAAATCCAGGTTGATTGAATCTTTTATTATTAATTTTCCGGTGCTACCCATTATTGTTTATGAGACATCAATTTATAATTATAAAATTATTGATGGTAAACAAAGAATAAAAGCAATTGTAGATTATTATAATAACAAGTTCCCCTTGACTGGATTAAAAGTTACTACTGAATTAAACGGTTGCACTTATGCTCATCTCCCAGTCAAGATTAGGGAAGTATTAAATCGTTATCCTCTAAAGTTTATAAATATTTTATTTCAAAATGATGTGAGTCCTGAACAAATTGCAAAATTATTAGAGATTGTTGCCGAAAGTTACCCATAGAGGATATATCAATGGATTTAAAAGAATACAACAGGAAACTTAAAGACCTTGAACAGCAGATACAAAAATTAGAAGAGGAATATATTTCATTATCACCGTTTAAAATTGGTGATATCGTCAAATACTGTCCCACCTGTGAACATTTTTTGAGAAGAGATGTTCAACCCAAATATTATATAGCCAAAATAGTTCCAGGAAATTCAGAAGATAGTGATTACAGATACTGCCTTGTTCCTCCAAAACGAGATGGAAGTATGCCACAGAAATTAACAAATTATCAAAAGGCATACATTCATGAAATTGAAATAATCGAATAAAAACGACTACTTGTATGGATAATAAATTAATATGGTACTTAGATTTAAACACTGGTGGTATTGTTCATTGTGATGATGAAATAAAACGAGTTCAAGATTTACTTAAAAAAGAGCAATCATAATTATGTCAGACTTAGAAATTACCGCTAAATATGCCTCTGGTGAAGAGAGATTACTTCAAGAACATGACCGTCTTAAATTACCAGAATTTGTGGAAAAGATGAAGAATAACCCTAATTATATTAGGATGGATGATACTCATAACGATTGGGATAATATCAAAAAATCCAAGTTAATTGAATCCTGGATTATTAATTTTCCTGTGCCACCACTTATCCTCTATGAAACAACATATCATAAATACAAAGTTGTTGATGGAAGACAAAGAATAAAAACCATAGTGGATTATTTTAATAATAAATTTGCGTTGACTGGGTTAGAAGTCGCCACACAATTCAATGGTTGTACTTATAAGAATTTACCAATAAAAATTCAGCGAGTATTAGATCGTTGTAATCTAAATATCATCAATGTTATGTCTGATGGTAATGTTAACCCTGAAGAAATGATTAAATTTATAGAAGTTATTGCAGAACGTTACAGATAAATAGAGGATATATCAATGGATTTGAAAGAATAGAATAAAGTCAACTAACTACGTATAGAGAGAGTAAATTAATATGTCCACAACATTAGATATCTATGCTTTAACATTACCTAAATGGGCAAAGCCGCACACTTGGAGTTTTCCCACATTAGCGAAAAGAGCAGGAATAGATGAATGGCGAGTTGAAGGTTCTTTATTTATTTGGTCTAAAGATTCTGTGGATTATGTTTGCAGAAATATGAATGATATCCATACAGTTGTCACCATCCTTGAAAATACCTGGAATGAATATAAGAATCCAGGGTGGACTTTAGAGCAATCAGTAAATGAGGAATTACTGACTTTGAGGGGTGATAAGGAAGAGGCTGAAGAAAAATTAGATAGAATCAACGCCAGAATTGAAACCCTTGAAACCTGGAAAGCAAGTCAATGTTAATGTCTAAACAAGCCCAACAATTTGCCATCTCCAAGCACGGTAATCAAAAATATGGTGAACATCCTTACTCATATCATCTGAATTATGTAGTTAATATTTTAACAGAATATGGTTATGCAGAAGACGACGCAATTGTATCCGCAGGTTGGTTACATGACACCATAGAAGATACTGATACTACTCATACAGTGTTGGTATTGGAATTTGGTAAAGAAATAGCTGATATTGTTTGGGCGGTTTCCAGTGAACCAGGCGAAAATAGACCAGCAAAATTTAGGAATACAGCACCGAAAATCATATCTAACAAAAAAGCTTTAGTTGTTAAATTAGCTGATAGGATAGCCAACACCGAAGCTAGTTTAGCAAATAATCCCAAGCTTTATCAAATGTATGTTAAAGAGTTTACCCTATTTCATGAACTTCTTTATCAGGATAATTTACCAATGTGGGAAAGACTTATAAAATTGTGTCAAGGATAATGTACTACGGTTATCGCTGTTATAGTAAAAACCATGAACCTTTAGGTTGGTTATATACATTTGATTGTGGTCGTGAATATGCCCACATTAATCGAGATTTTGAGTTATGTAAACGTTGGAAAACTCAAAGGGGTGCAGCAAAACATTTTGATGATTATAACAGTCGGTGGCAGTTTAAGAGTCAGGGTGGTTACTTAAAAGTAGAAGTAATGCCAGAGTTTACTGAACCAAAGTCTGCCGCTAAATCTAATCAACAACGGTGGAATGAGGCCAATCGTGATAAAGTTTCCCAGTCACAGGAGAAATATAATCAAAAACGTCCTGTTTTGTCATTCCGTCCCCAATCGGAAATATTAGAATGGTTAGAAGAAGAACGCTATATAGATAACGGTAAACTAGAAACTGATGTCGCACTGCTGAATCGGAAGTTAGCAAAATTGATGAAATTGGAACAACAGGGATATTAATTTTGGAAGTAAATTTATGTATAATTAAATAATATTTAGATGGAATTTAATTGAAATTTAGGAGTAACAAATGGCTACACTAATTAAAACCACCGGAACAGAAGAACAAATTGTCCTAGAAAGTCTCCAACAAATTCAAACACTGATTGATGGTTATATTGAACAAATTAATGTTGATGGGGGACTGCTGATGATAAATGAAGATGCGATGCCTTCGGCGAGCGGAGCTATCGCCAAAAATCTACCACTGAATGACAAAGCCTCTGCATTAGCTCAACAACCAATTAGAGGCAATGTGATTTTTGCAACTCATGATGAAGTAAGTGGTTAATGTGTCTAAGAAAACATTAAAATTTGAATTAATTGAAGGACTCCCAGAAGACCACGGAACTTATTTATTTTTGTTCAAAGATGATTCTATAAAACAAGGATATTTCGGTTCTTTTCCTGTTCCTTATCATGAAGAAGGGACTGTAAGAATTGCTGACTGTGAAGATGAGGAATTTCATTATGAAAAATGTCTTGGGTGGTTTAAACCTATAGAATAAATTATATATTTAAGGAAAACCAAAATGTTAAATGTAGAAACCGTATTTAAAAGTCGGGATTACATGACTCCAGAGCAATTAACTATCGTCAATGAATTTGAGCAGATGATAGAAACTGAGTATGCCCTGTGTTGTGGAGAAATGAAAAGAGCGAATACAGCAGCAGTATCTGGAAATAAAACAGCTAACATAGATGAAGAAAGAGCAATAGATTATTCTTGCTCAGAAATTGATGCAATTCGTGGTTATTGGTATGACCGATTATTTAATATTATCAAAATTATCGAACACCGGAATCCCCAGTTAAACAAAGAACTAGCACAAAAGTATTTGCATCATGAATAGTAATTCGGAGCGTCTATTCACAAACATTCAACAAAGAGCAAACGGTATTGACATCATTAACAAACATTCTGATTTTCTTCATAAAAGTATAGAAAGTTTGGTATTGGCTTATGGTCAACCCTTTAAGAAGCAGATAAAATCACCATTCAAGGGTCAACCTAAATCTTGCTTTGAAAACTGTGTCAAGGGATTAGTAAGATTTCCCGATCTAAGTTACTGTGAAGGATTTGCAATTGATGATGACCTGGATTTTGCAATATCCCATGCTTGGTTAGTTAATGATAATCTAGAAGTAATTGATCCAACGTGGATTGGTGAGAGATTTCAGAATAGTGCTTACTTTGGTGTGGTGTTCCATAAAGATTTTGTTAAAGAAATTTCGTTCAAAACTCGTTCCTACGGAATATTAGACAGCGATTACATGATTGAACACCAACTCAAACAAGGGGGTTTCCCGCCCCATGCCCTCAAAACATTAAAGGGGTAGTTTTCACTTTGTTGAACACCGGAATCCCCAATTAAACAAAGAATTAGCACAAAAGTATTTGCATCATGAACAATAATATAGGGTATCTAATTACAACCCTTCAACAAAAAGCAGAACTGTTTACTAAAGTTAACAAAAATCCTGATTTGCTTTATAAAAGTGTAGATAGTTTAGTTCTAGCTTACGGTCAACCCTTTATCAAGCAGATAAAATCACCATTCAAGGGTCAACCCAAATTTTGTTTTAAAAACTGTTATGAAGCATTATATGATTTCCCAAAATTAAGTTACTGTGAAGGGTTTGCAATAAGTAATCTTGGTATTCCTATAATCCATGCTTGGTTAGTTAATGATAACCTGGAAGTAATTGACCCCACATGGATTGGTGAGAGATTTCAAAATAGTTCTTACTTTGGTACAGTCTTCACTGAAGATTTTGTCTTAGAAATCGCAGATAAAACTCGTTCTTATGGAATACTAGACAGCGATTACATGATTGAATACCAACGTCAGGGTTTCCCGCCCCATGCTCTCAAAACATTCAAGGGGTGATTACTCATCTTCTAATTCTAATTCTAAATCTTCAGGGATATACCCGACAAACTCCTCATAAGCGATTTCTGCCATTCTGTAACACATTAATGCCCTGGTATCCTTGGAAGCAGAAAAATCATAACCTTCCCTGACTTCGTAGCCCATAACTTTATAAAACTTTCGGGCTAATTTATTTAATCTGTTAACTTTTGCATTTTCGTCTAATAGTTTATTGAACTTGGTTTTGAACTCCATAAAATCCATATTATCCTTTTTCATTTTATCCTCTAAGAATTTTTACTAAACAGTAAGCTACGCTAACGCCTGTGGCACTAGTATAACCAATCGCCCATTGACCTTTCCTCTAAGAATTTTCTACAAAGAAGCTGCACCGCCAAGTTTCCTCTAAGAAAATTGTGTGCTGTGGGTGCTACAGTCATAATTCATCGAGGATGTTCCAACAAAGTTGAAGCCACAGAAATATCGTATCTTTGTCCAGATTGTTTCACATCAAAGTCCATGATTAACCGTTTAATGTGCGAGAAATACTGATGTTTTCTAGCAATTAGTTCAGCAATCATTTGTGTAACTGTAGTTTTTGTAAAGTCTTTTCAGTTTCTAACAGTTTGGTGGGAGTTCAGATATATTGGCTTGCTTTGTACCAATAATAGCTACATATTCTAGAGACCTTCCATCCATATAAAATCGGTGCTGGTAGTCATGGGTCTGAGTAATCTGAAAAATGTCCATTGACCGTACCCAAGGATGCCATGCCAAAAAAGAAGTTTCACTTTTGTCTTCCCAGCGTTCTTTCTGAACATTGAAGACAACCCAGCTATTAGGTGTAATAGTATTAAATGCTGTAGACCAAGCACCGACAGGAATATGATTAAACCCAAGAGCAGAACCACAAACAATACAATTAAAACCTCGACTTCTGAGGGCTTTATCTACTGTGTCGCTTAAATTTGTTAGGTCTTCAACATAGTAATTTTCGTAAATTCCTGGATGTTCCCGTTGTGCAGCTTCGGCGGCTTCTGGCAGAATATCAATTCCAGTGATTGATTTGACTCCGATATCCTTTAAAGCTTTTCCTGCCATTCCACTTCCTGCACCAACTTCTAGCACTACCAGGTCTTCAATAGTACCACCAGTTTTGTTGACTTGATCTCTTAGTAAAGAAGACAGCACTGTATGAGATTTAGCTTGTAACTTTTCCATTAAATTTTCATACAGATGTGGAACTCGGTACACTTGGGCATAATCGTGTAATTTCAGCTTAACTTCTTTACCATCTCTCTTTAGCCAAAAAAACTCTTCCTGGATGACTAATTTGCTAGTTTCTTCTGGGATTCGGATTTCAAAATCAAGGTCTTGCATTGTTTTTTACTTTTTATTAGGGTTGGACAACTATTTTTTAGAATTTTAAAAAGTTATACCATATACTAAATTTCAAAGAATTGGCAGATATAGGAGTCAAATCATAATTTTTAGCCTTCGTCCCAAGGTGCGATGGGGTAAAGAATCCCTAAAATCTTTGGATTTCCTGGCCATAGTGCATCTCCTGTTTTAAATTGGTACTCATTCAATCTTATTTAATTACTGCATTACTTAAACGGTTGCTGGGAAATATCCTGCAAATCAACAGACTTGAGTAGGGAACGCCAATATGCCATGAGCCTCAAGTTTTGGGGGGATTCCCGACGTAACTGAACCAAGGTGGAAATTGCCTCTACCCAGATTCCATTTTTGGCATAGATAACAGCTTTTTGGAGAGGATTTGCCTGTTTGAGTTCCGATATCAGTTTTGCCGATGGTTCAACCCGTCGCACCAGTCCCCTAACATTAATCCCTGTAGAGGGGTCATCAGCATCACAATATATGTCAAATCTCCATAGATAATCTTTACCTACTTCTAAAGCCATATTTTCTGGCAAATTAATCTCTATGATTCCCTCATCTGATATTGGTATTTTTGTTTGGTAAATTTCCTCATCATTTGCCGGGACTATCAAACGAAACTCACCCTCAAGTTTTCCATCTGGTGACTCAATAAACTTTGATTCTATCTTTGGCACATTAACAAAAAACCCAGGACGAGCAGACATAGTTAAGGACGGACTATTATTCGGTACAATCCCCAGCATTTTTGACTTACGACATCCACAGTGACAGCCATGATATCCTGGTTCTTGTCGTCGCCATCGGTAGTTTTCATCTACAGTTACTTGCTCTGGTTTCTGAAACTGTATCTGTGCCTGGACTGGTGTGGCCATTAACGGCATTGCCAACAAAATCAAACCAATATATTTTTGCATACTGTATTATGGGATTACTGAAAGTTTCCTGGTTTCTATTCCAACAATTGTTCTAAATCCCCCAACAGTTTCTCTAGCTTCTTGGTTTTCTTGGCATCTTCCCACACCTGGGCATTCTTCAATCTTTTACCAATCTCAGAATATTTAGCATTCAATGTTTCTTTGACTGTGGGTTTCCCTGGGGTTAATTCCTTGACTAACTGCTTAATCTCACTTAATGACAGATTTTCATTGATAACTTTATCCAGTAATCCCCTACGTTCACCCTCATCTTTAACTTTAGCAACAGCCCTAGCTTTGGTGTATTCTAGTTGACCCTGACGCAAGCTTTCCAGGACATCATCGGGTAAATTCAACAATGGTAAACGACTAGTCCGAAAACTTTCAGCGGTGAATCTCCCCACACCCTGTAACACCGATTCCACAATTTCCAGTTGACGGGAAACGTTTTCCGTAAGTTCTAAGTTACGTCTTTTAGCGTTGGCGACTTGATTGAGAATTGATATAACCTCACCAGAATTTACATCAAGTTCAATACAGAGTAATTCTAGAATCCCCTCGGTTTCTTCAATGGGGTTGAGGTCTTCCCGTTGCAGGTTTTCCAATAAAGCGATTTGCAGGGTTTGATGATCTGATAATTCTTTACTGATAATCGGTACTTCCGTCAACCCCGCTGCTTTGGCCGCCCGGAGTCGGCGTTCACCAGCGACTAACTCAAATTCACCATTAACAGCACGCACCAACAAAGGTTGTAAAATCCCGTGTTCTTTAACTGACTGCACCAATTGACTGAGTTTTTCCGGGTCAAAATACCGTCGGGGTTGTTGAGCAGGTAAACGAATTTTATCAATATTAACGGTGGCAGTTGGTGATTCTACATCCATACTCAGTAAATCTTCCACACCACGCATTTTCGGGAGTTCTAATTTCTTGACCATCACAGTTTCTCCATCCCCAATGCTATCTTTTTCAACACTGCGATCGCTGGATGTTTGGGGTCATACACAGCCAACGGTTGACTATTCATCACTGCATCCGCAAAGGCTGTGGCACGGGGTATCTTGGGATAAACTTTAGCTAGTGGGGATAACTGCTGTTCCAAAGCCTCCAAAATCACTTTGTCTTGGTTGGCGTTCACATACAAGGTTGGCACAAATCCGGCGATCGCTAATTTAGAATTGATATGTTTCTTCACCTGTTTGATGCTATCCAATAATAACTCCGTTCCCTTGAATGCTTTGTAATGAGTCTGGACTGGGACTAAAACATGAGTAGCAGCACAGAGTCCGAGAATACTGAGAATACCCAGAGAAGGAGGACAGTCAATCAAAATGAAATCGTAGTTATTTAAAATGGGTTCTAAAGCTTGTTTGAGACGTAGTTCCCTGGCCATAACCGCAGAGAGTTGTAATTCTACAGCACTGAGGGTAATATTAGCCGGGGCTAAATCCATACCGTGTAAATTGTGGTGAATTGGTAATTTAGTCTCTGGTGTGAGCAGGGAGTCAGCCACGATTTCTTCGAGTTCATGGGGTTCAAGTCCCATAAAAGTTGTTAGGGATGCCTGGGGGTCAGTATCCACCAATAAAACTTTATGTTTGAGGGAAAGATGATAACCCAAATTCATCGTTAGACTGGTTTTCATCACCCCACCGGCTTGATTGAAAATAGCAATAATTTTAGTCACAATTTTCTTTAAATTCTTGGTTCTACGGTTTATGCTAATACTTGAGAGTCAGGAAAAATCAGGGGTTATTCATCAGTAAAATCCTTACTTTATTATTGCATTTTTTTGTCATAAAAACTCTACCTTTAGTTATTATTTAACGATAAAATTATGAATAACTTTACACTCTCTGGCAACATTGTTGATGTTCTCCACCGTCGCATTTTCCCCGGTACTATCTACATTCAGGATGGACGCATTCAAACCATAGTCCAAGACCAGGGGCAATATTCACAGTACATTCTTCCCGGTTTTGTTGATGCTCATGTTCATATCGAAAGCTCGATGCTTGTGCCTAGTGAATTTGCCCGATTAGCGACGGTGCATGGTACGGTGTCCTCTGTCTCTGACCCCCACGAAATCGCCAATGTGTTGGGTTTGGCAGGTGTGGAATTTATGATAGACAATGCCGCCCAGACTCCTTTTACAATAGCCTTTGGTTTTCCTGCTTGTGTCCCTGCCACCGAGTTTGAAACTGCTGGGGCAAAACTGACGGTAAACGATTTCCGTCAACTGGTTTCCCAGGGGATTTCTTATCTGAGTGAGGTGATGAATGTTCCTGGTGTTTTGGCAGATGATGTAGAAATGATGGACAAAATTCACCTAGCGCAAAGTCTGGGACTACCCATTGATGGTCACGCACCGGGGTTATCTGGTACAGGATTACGTAAATATACTGCTCAAATTACCACTGATCATGAATGTTCCACACTAAATGAAGCTGTAGAGAAATTAGCATTGGGAATGAAGATACAGATCCGGGAGGGTTCAGCAACTAAAAACTTTGATGCCCTGCACAGTTTGATTGACTCTTACCCTGAACATTGTATGTTTTGTAGCGATGATAAACACCCTGATGATTTAGTTACTGGACACATTAATCTACTGGTGAAACGGGCTGTGGCATTAGGTCACGATGTGATGAATGTGCTGCAAATTGCCTGTGTGAACCCCGTCAAACATTACAATCTTGATGTGGGACTATTGCAGATTGGTGATATTGCAGATTTGATTGTTGTCAATAATTTACAAGATTTTCAGGTGTTGGCTACCTATTGTCAGGGAATATTAACAGCAAAAACAGGGTCAACTTTGTTACCATCAGTTCCTATTATACCCATCAATAAATTTATCACTACTCCAAAAACACCGGGGGACTTTGCAATTACCGCCAGGGGTGCAACAGCCAGAGTCATCACCGTTACCGATGGACAATTAATCACAGGGGAAAAGTGTGTACCAGCACATATTGAAAACGGTGAGGTTATAGCTGACTTAGAGCAAGATATCCTAAAAATTACGGTTGTTAATCGGTATCAAGACAAACCCCCAGCATTGGCATTAGTGCAGAACTTTGGATTGAAACGGGGGGCGATAGCTTCGAGTGTGGCGCATGATTCCCATAATATTGTGGCAGTGGGGACAACCGACACGGAAATCTGTGCAGCGATAAATGCCATCATTCAACATCAAGGTGGTATTGCAGTAGTAGAAGACAATGTAGTTCATGTATTACCTTTACCTGTGGCTGGGTTGATGAGTGATACTGATGGTTATGAGGTAGCAAAACAGTATGCAGAACTTGATGCTGGGGCAAAACGATTAGGGTCAAAACTGACTGCACCATTCATGACACTTTCATTTATGGCATTGTTGGTGATACCAAACTTAAAACTCAGTGACCGGGGGTTATTTAGTGGTCAAGAGTTCCGGTTTGTGTCGTTGTGGAGTGATACAAAATAAACGATGTTTGTGGTGTTTTTGTGGGGATTGTCAATGTTTAATATTGATTTATTTTAGCTAAAATAATGTTAGAATCGGACTAATTTATGGAACTCAACAAATGCCAACTATTGCGGAAAGAAAAGCGGCTCTAAAAGTTTCCCAAAATATAGCATTGACAGCCCTAAAAAAGAAACTCAAGAATGATTTAGATTATCTGAAAATCGCAAGACAAAAGCAGATAATGGATATCAAAACCACTCTTGCCAATGACGTGGTGAAGATGAAAGCTGCTCATAAAGCTCAAATAGATGCAGTGAAAGCAAAAAACAAAAATGATTTGGCTGCTATCAAATAAATTGACCCTCTGCAAAAAGATGATTGAACTTAACTTTATAGATGCCATGCCGGGGTTTATTTCAATTATTGACTTAAACCTGAGATATCTTATGGTTAATAAAAAACTAGCTGAGTTAATGAACTTAGATAGAGAATCGTTTAAGGGAATGTCTGTAGGTAGTAGATGTCATGAACAAAGACAAGGAATCCAGAAGTTGATAGATGCTCCCATCGGCACAGAGATAAACTGGGAGTATTATTATCATGATATTTGTTTATTGGTGTCTTCTAAAAGAGAAGAATACTTTATTATCAATCAAGCACTTGACATTAGTGATAGAAAAAACCTAGAGGAAAAACTCAAAGGCTTAAATAAAAGAAATGGGATATTACTAAAAGCTATTCCTGAAGCTATCAAATCAGTAGCAGGAAGACGCTCGACCGATGAGTTAGAGTTTCTTGTGAAATCTTTAACTGAAAATCCCATTGTTGACCAAAGACAATCGTTAGAAACTTTAGTAGAATTAGAAGTACAAGTCAGGGGAAATTCTGCCAGAATGCAGCAAATTGAAAAAGTGCTATTTTTGGATGGGTCTTCATTAATGAATAGAGTCAAAGAACTGGAAATACATCAACGCAGCGATAATGAAAACTGGCAGGAATTTGCAGAAAACAAAGATAAAATAGAGAACTTATCCAGAATTTCCACTATTGTTACCAACATCCCCGGTGGGTTAAAATCCTGGTTTATCATCTTTATTATCTTCCAAATGGTTGGTATTTTCTTTATTGATGTGGGCATCCGGGTATTTAATTTGGAGTCTGTTGTCCCCCTGGAAAGAAAAAAATAACTCACACCAATTTCTTGACCTCATGAGGCAATAGAATATTATCCCCCCAAAACCCAGACTTTAGTTTATAGGCTTTTGCACAATTCTTGATGATTCCTGTATATAAACTTAGTTCCCTGGTGGTAAAATCATAATGTTGGAACGGTAAATAATAAGCACACATTCCCGCTAAACACATTTGTAGTTGAATATTATTAGTTGCGGAAACCGTGCCAACATACCAATCACATAACCACCGATTATATTGGTCTAATTCATAAGGAATAATAATCAAGGGTTTTCTAGTGATTAAACTTCCCAGAAACTCTTGAGACTTTATTGCCCATTGCCAATGTTTTAATATTTGAGGGTTATCACTATATTGTCCGGGTTTCTGCATTTCTGGGGCATCAATCCACCTGGCACGACTATGAAAATCTTGTCCATCATAATTGAGTTTTAGCGTATCCCCATCAGCAATAAATTTCAAGGTGGGTTTGATTCTTTTATTTGGTATTATCATCATCTTTTTCTAAACATTATAACATGAATCACAAAATTATTTGGGGACTCGGTTTATTTGGGGTATTGGGTATCATTTTCATATTAACATCTGGTAAAAATCCCCCCAACGGTGAAACTTACACGGTGTTAAATATTGAGGATAATTTAAGTTTGAATATTAGCAATGCCAAAGAGCAACATCAAATTAAACTTTGTGGGGTGGATATCCCCAAAAGTCAACAATCAACAGCGAAAACTTTGATATCCAAAGAACTACAAACTGTTGATAATATAGTATTGGTTACATTCATTGGTGATAAAGCCGAGGTGTTTTTAACTGATAGTTCTCCAGAAAAAATGTTATCTGAGGAATTATTAGTGCAAGGATTAGCCAAACTACAACAGGATAATTGCCCCAATCAATCTAGTTTAGAAACTGCGGAAAATATCGCTAAACAAAATAAAATTGGGGTCTGGAAATAACCCCATAACTATTACGAATTAACCAAAACAGGTTCAATCCAAATCCGTTTTGATTGTTTCCATTTATTATCACTAGATGGTTCAAGAACCCGCCAATGTCCCCGTCTCCAATGAGTATGGGGTGATGAATGAGTACCAGATTTAGTAATATCAGATTTAGTTTGGTATCCTTTACCTAACCATCTAGCCCGACGGATATTGGGGTTCTTAATCACACCGAAACCCTGGGATTTAGTAATAATTTCACCATCGGAAACCTCGGTATTGAGAGTTGGGGAATATTCCAAAGACAACAGGATATTAACAACAAAGTTTCTTACCCTGTCTAAAAACTCTCTGTCAGCTTCGTCAATGGTATTCCTACCAAGATTATTGTCATCGTTGTAACTCAAATCACCGTTATCTGTAACCTGACAACTAGACATCCACACAGTTTCTTTACTGCTGGTTGTAGACCAATCAAAGTGCAAATCTTGAGTCTGAATCTCTGGAATTTCAATATCTCTCCACTTCCCTGTTCCCCATTCTGGATGTTGGTTATTATTACAATGAACCACCAAATAATCTATATCCCCACTGGGTGATTTTAATACTTTGGGCAACGCTATCAAAAATGTCGGCAATGATGGTTGCCAGCCTGTTAATACCCCTGGTTTATTTAGTACATCGGTATTATCAAAAGCCTGAAATAACTCGTCTGTGATGCAATAAAGGGGGGCATCCTGAATGAACCATAATGACATTCGATGACTATGGACAAACGCCGAAAAGTCAGCATTAGCAAATTCGACATCACAGGTTGATAACCCCACCCCGACAATACCGCTTAATTCTTCCCAGGAAATATAACCTTGGGGAGTCTGATAATTCCTATCAGCACGGATTTGTTTCAACAGTTTTTTATTGATTTTATTAAAGATTTTAAGGCTGTTGGTTCTGTTCATTTTGTTGGGGTCTAATACAATGGTTTTCATGATTAAATATTTCAATTGATAATTCACCGCTACCAGTCAGCGATAGCATTAAAAAAACCCAGGAATAACCCTGAGTCTTATGATATTAAGGAAATTGACGTATCTGTAAATCCTGCGGGAACTCCATTAAAATCCCACCCTTTTTATCACTGATTTTGTAGGGTGCGTTATTTAACATGGGTTTTGCTCCGAGTTGTTTGATGAATACTGGGATTTGGGATTTTTGGCATTGGTGAACTAGCGATCGCAGATTCTCAATATGACAAACACGGGCATTGTGTCCAGACTCCCCACCAATAATTACCCAACTTAATTGAGGTTTACACTGAGTACAAATTGCTAATCCAGCTACGGGTGCAGCGTCAACAGCATAGAGAATATCCCGTTGTTCACCGCAACCGTCACAGATACCCGCACCAATAAACTCGCTTAAATACTCTGATAAATCAAGTTCTTCAAGCAATGGTTCACAACTGAGAAACCGAATCTTGGCAGGTGTTTTTAGCAAATAATAAACATCTTCAGCGTCTTTCTGTGTGCATACCGAATACCCCAACCACAGATGATCCAATGGTAACTTGAGTGCCGTTTCCTCTAAGAATCTGCAACTTTCCTCTACTAATTTGCGTACCCGTTTTGTTAACTTGGTTTCCAGGATGTCAGATTTAGCTTTCACCAATGCAGACTTAATCTTTTGAAGACGGTCAGGACTGGTGAAATACCGATACATGATTTCCGGGCGTTTGGTGAGAATTTGGTAAATGTTCCACCGGGCGATGATCATGTATGCCACAGCTTCATCTATGAAATCGAAGGGTACATCATGATGAAATAAATCCCCCAAATTAGCGACAAATACGAGTTCTGGTTTTTCCCAGTTTCCCCATTCCAAAATCCATTTTAAGCGTTGAGGTTGTAGATTAATTTGTCCTGTCCATTGCAGTTTACCATTGGTTGATTTTCGGACTGTTCCTGCAAAAACATCAGAGATTTTGGGGTTGGGGTGATGTGAATGAATCCAACTTTCTAAAATTGCATAGCAATTCGCGCACCCCTCAGAATCAGGGTCACAGCCCGTTACTATTGGCCATGTATTCCCAGTCCATTCAATATTAGAATCTTTGCTCATTTTTAACCTTCCAAGTTGAGATTTTTAGCTTGTTCAAGTAACTCCAGCATTTTCCTCAATGTTTGTTCACTCAGGTAAAGGTAACGCGCACTGTAGGTATCCGGGGCAGCATAGAAAAATCCAATTGTCATTTCGCATTTCTCACCAGTAATGTAATCAACATTTTCCTCATCATCACTGGATGTCTTGATATCAAAATCATCTATTTGCATACTTACTCCAAACTATTTAAAAGTAACCACAATCATTAAGCGATAGCATTAAAAAAAGCCGGGATAAACCCAGCTTATTTGTTATTTAATTGCCATAGATATCACCTTCTGGGATGAACTCATCATCAACAGGGGAATTACCATTAACAGTGAAAGTCTCTACTGATTGAGCTTTATTAATAAGTTTTCTGTATTCTTCCCTGACAGCTTCCCGACATTTATCTTGGAGAAGTTGAGTACACATATCCTCGTTTTCTCCTTCTGATATTGATGCCCAAATTGAACAGCCTAATGTGGCACTATTAAAGTCGCCTAAATTAAACTTTCTTTCGTAGCTAACTGCGATGGTTTTGATGAACATTTTGACCTCTATTTTTTATTCAAAAGTAACCACAATCATGAAGCGATAGCATTAAAAAAAAGCCGGGATTTCTCCCAGCCCATAATTACAATTAATTAGCTATTGTCAGGTTCATTTACTTTCCTTTGGGCAATCTCAGCATTAATTTCTTGGTACATATCGTATGCACTAATGCAATCATCAGGTAGATTACTTGAATATTTATAACCATATCTGAGTAAGTTATAAAGTAAATTTATTTCATCATCATCGAAGTTAGCAAACCGAGATTCATTAGTTTCGGGATTATTACAAGTAGATTCAGACATATTTTTCTCCATTATGTAGCATTAATGATTACCAACATCACCAAGCGATAGCATCAATCACTTTCTCCAGTTGTCGGGGTTTTCAGGGGATGCCAGGGTTTCCTCATATTCTGAGTTAATGAATGCTAAATCAAACTGTTCTTTAGCTATTAATAACCCCAAGGTTTCAAACTTTGCATAGGCTTCTTCATCCCATATTGGTGCAGTTGCAATTGCTTCCAACAACCTTGAATTATAATCTGTCAATACCCCATGATTATCCAATGATTCAATCACCTCTAATAACCGTTGCTTTGGTGGTTTTGGATGATAACATTTAGCAGGTAACAATGCTTTCGGGGTGAATCCTGTTAATAGTTTCATTTGATAGACTCCTAATCAATTATACTCTAAAAGAGATAACATTAATAGGCTGGGAAACCCCAACCCGATTAATTACTGATGAACTTCTAAAAAGTAGTGTTGAAGTTTCTGGAACAATTCAGTTAATAGCTCCCGGTTCTTCAAAGTTTCCAAACACCAATTCTCATTAGCGTAGTTTTTGGCATACAGATTAATTGCAGATTTGGTAATCAGATAAAACGCTATTTTTAACGAGCTTTCTGTATGAGATTCTAACAAATATTCTTTCTTGATTAGATTACCTAATCTACGGATTTCCTGTTCATTTATTGAAGCCAAGTAAATTTGTTCAACTGTTATGTTATACTGAAAATAATCACATTTTTCGGCGATATTAACAAGTTCCAAATCATGTTTTATTTCGAATTCTGCAACTAATTCATGATTGCAATAAAAGTCTAATTCTGGTTCTGTTTCTCCCATACCAACAGATTGATAATAATGTGTATGATGTTTGCAGTCTAAACAGCTAAATTCAGTCATTGGGGATTCCAAAATCAACACAATCATCAAGCGATAGCATTAAAAAAGACCCAGAAATAAACCTGAGTCAAATAACTAGATAAAAGATGTTTTCTTATTAGCAAGTTCAATTAATTCATCTACAAATTTACATAAAGTTTCCATATCATCATTTGGAGCTTTACGAACTTGTATAAACGTTTCATCTAAATCTGGTTTATCACCATCTCCCATCAGTCCGGGGTCAAACAAGATATGAACCAATGCTACCTTAGTGTTCTTAGCCCATCTGGTAACTTGAATTTCATAATGTCCATATAATCCATCATCATAGCGAGAGTCTTTACATATAAACATGGAACTTTCTAAAAAGTCTATAAACTTTTTATCCTGTGAAATCCAGGTTCTTTTTTCCATTTGATTAATATCAAACAGTTCTGCGTACATTTCTAATTTCTCCATATAGTCAACAGCCCCAATAAGCGATAGCTTTAAAAAAGTCAGCAATACCCTTATGTATTGCCAACTAATTGTTATAAATTATCTGGGTCATTCCAACCAGGAGGATTCAATACCAAAGTTGGTTCAAAAATAACATTTGCTCCATAATCTCTAACAAGGTCATCACAGTTTCTGAGAGATTGAATCAAACAACTGCTAAAATCTGGAGTACAAGCGTTACCATCAAATATATAGAAATCAGGATGCGAGGAAAGACTAACTTCGGAAGCATATCGTTGGTCAATCCATGTAGGATGATTTTCATAAATTTTGATTTGGAATCCTTCGTAATGAACTATCATGTTATTCATGGGTGTCCTAATTAATAAATAACCACAACCTCTATGCGATAGCAACCCCACTGATAACCGGGGTGTAACTCTATAAAAAATCACCCCGATAGCTAAACATGACGTAAGCTATAGGGTGATAAAAGATTAGATAAACAAGTGAGCAACATCAGAATTAACGATGAATACCCCGGTGGTAATGTCATCTTTAAAACTGGAAGAATATACTTTACCCTGCCAAGGTTGACAAGGTATACGGGGATGTCTGAAAGCTTCACCAACAATACCAAAATGTGAATCATCAACTTTGAGTCCTAAATATCTTTTAGAATCATGTTGATAGAGATAAAATTGGAAAGTTAGTTCTTCACCATTCCAGGGTTCAGCACGATTGAATGAACCAAACTGAACAGCGTAAACTTCGACAGCTAATAACATATCGTGTTCAATGTTAATAGCATGACAAGTTTGTCTTCTGTTGAGTCTAGAAAGATAAGTCTGATATTCGGATGCAGTAAACATGATTGTCTCCAATAAATTCCAAAAAACCAACACCTCTTAGCGATAGCGCCCCAGGGGAAACGCATCTAAATCTTATTGACAAAATACCGTTTTAATGTATGAACCAAAAAATCCCTATTGATCGTTTGATTGATTTTTTTAGGATCATAGTGATGGACTAAAGTATTGTCAATAAGTGGTCGTTAATGCGAATATTTTGGTCATTATTGAGATTGAATCGCCCTTATTGATAAGATGCGTTTCCCCTGGATAGCGCCCCCACCGATAACCTTTCAGTAACGTTATCTTTGTTAACTTGGTTTCCAACATTGTCAGAGTATTAAAAAAGCCGGGATTTCTCCCAGCTATTAAAAATCAATATTCAACATCAATTTCACGATTAAGCCAATCATGAAAATCCTCACTACTCCATTGAGGTCGTAATATTTCCATCAAATCATCAGCTTGTCTTACTAATTCTTCTTCTCCTTTATGATCCTCGCAAAACTTAATTAGTTTAAGACAGATATCTTCTAATTCAATAAGTGTACTGATACCATTGTTGATTCTAGCTTCTAATTCCATGAGTTCGTTATTCATGATGTTTGTGATATTAACAGCACCACCTTTCAGCGACAGCGCACCCACAGATAACATTGGGGTAACGTCATCTAATTCTTTTTTGGAGATATCTATTGCATTACAATCCTGGTAAAACACTAAAGTATAGAAGCGATGGCACAAAAAACTCATTTTCGTTTATAATAAAAACATAGTCTAAAGTTAAACGAAATTATGGAAGTTATCTTATCTCCAACAGAACCAAGAAGAATTAAACCACCTGAACCCAACCTTACATTAGTTAATGAATTATTCCCTGATTTTGCCAATGTAAAAATAAATTATCAAGAACTCGGCAAAGAATTGGAGAAAAAATTAACAACTAAGAAAAAGTAAAAACTAAAAAAATGTAGCGATCACCTCAAAAAGAAGCGATCGCTATAATAAACCCCGACTAATTAATTACTGTTTATTAACCAATTGTTGAAGCAGAGACTTCATTTCCTCCATAGATTTCTCTAACCTATCTATGCGTTGGTCAACAAAGTATTCCTCCTGATTCAAAGATTCCACATCATCCCATTCAATGTATGCTTTGCCACCCATTGCTTCAATAATGTCCAGAATCGTAGACAACTTACTTTTCAAGGGTTCTTCAATTGCTTTAGATGTTGTAGTATGGTAATTCATCGGTTTCCCAGAACCTTTGATTTCGGCAATTATTTTGGATATTTGATATAAGGTTGTACCAATGTCTGCCAATCTTTGAGATAATGCTTCCGTGTTTAATTCAACTTGATATGTCATGGTGTCCTCCGGTTCATAAAAAAAGCCGAGTCGGGGTTTCCCAAACTCAGCATTGTTTGTTAGTTCACTAATTTTCCGTATCTAATCATCAACTCATTAAGAACCCTGATAAAATCATCATTAGTAGCAGAAGTTGATACTTGATTATCTTCTCGGTATTTATTGGCAATGAGATTCATTAACTCATCATATTCAGATTGATTGATTTCCCCAAAATTATGTTTCAAAATCTGTATTACATAAGCCTCCTTAGCAACCTCCCAGCTAATACCAAGAGCTTGTGCCTCAGCTTCTAGGACTAACATAAACTTCTGGTGTATAGCTGCATAACCTTGATACTCAATAGGGAATTGGTCAATAGATTTATGTTTAATTGAATCAAGAGACTCATGAAACATAAAATACATTTCAGTCAAAGATTTATTGGTCATGTTAGTTCTCCAAAAAAAAAGAGCCAGAATTACTCCTGACTCGTGGTAAACTTAATAAGCGTTAAGCATTTGACTAACTAAACTAGGATTAAATTCAGCAAGTCTTTCTGCAAAAGATGCCGACTGTTTAATCTTTTCTTCCTTGGGTAGTTTCATTAACTCCTGAATTATCAAACTGATTGCACGACGTTCAGCTTTATAATCCTCGAATTGAGAAAGCCATACCCAATGAATCCCTGAACTTGAAAAATGCTGAACAATAATATCTGTGTCGGTAACTTCTCGAAGCACCTCCCTAGTTTTGTTCTCACCTTTCTCATCTTGAAATTCCTCAATAACTAATGTCTTAGTTTTGTAAAGAAGTTCATAAACTTTTCCAAGCTCATTATCATCTTCGGAAATAATTTTGATAAGTTCATATCCATGATTTTCCAAAATCCCACTCAAATATTGAAAGAATTGCTCATCTCTCTCTTTCACTGTTTTCTTAGATTTCAACATTACAAAATCTCCCCAATCATCCAAGCCTGAAAAGCAACACTTGACCAATCGGGTCTTAACTTTTCAAACAATTCATTAGCTTTAACTGCCAACTCATTTTGTTGATGAATGATATTAATTAACTCAGAACAAACATTATCTAATTCGTCAAAAGAAGCAATACCAGCATTGATTTTGGTTTCCAATTCGTTCAGGATATCCGGGTTCATAATTACCTTTAAAAACACCAAAACCCTGAAGCGATAGCAATAAAAAAATACTGGCATCAGCAAACTGTTATTTGCCTGGCCAAGTATTCTCTGTTACTTAAATTTCTTGTTTTTTCACAAAACTCAACACTCTTTTGATGCTTTCATCGCATCCATGAACTGTATGACTAGTACCTTGAAAATAGGGGTTTGGGCAACTCCAATGATAATAAAGCGTTGCTATTTTCTCCTTCAGACAATAAAAATCCTCTTCTCTTGCTTCTTGAGTGAAATACAAAACTTTTACATCTCCATCTATTAATTGCACACGGTAATAACCTGTGTCTCTGCTCAAATCAGTTTCTTTCTTCCTTTGAAATCTTTCCTGATTCATAAACATAATTTTCTGCAAGTTCCTCACTCTTTGACAAGTAGATAAAATTTCCCCTATTTTCTCTGCCACTTCTTTGCTGTAATTACCTTGCAGATTATCTATAATTTCCAGCAATCTTTTAAGTCGTAAATTATCTTGTGCGCTGGTCACAAAGTATTCATTGGATGCTGCTTGTTCCTCAGAAATCATATCAATAGAAGAAGAATCAAAGTTTAAAATTCTGCCAGTCATTATCAATTCTCAAAAAACACCAAAACCCTGAAGCGATAGCATTAAAAAAAGCCAGGAAACCCCTGACCTTTATGTTAGAATTAAACTATCTCAGTCTCAAAAGACAATGTTTTCATGAAATCTGCAACTCGACATTCCCGGACTTTCTTTGTCCATGCTTTGCGATCGCCATCCCACCAAAACCCTGCATTACTAGCCAAACTACGAGTTTCATATTCAACCAATGCCTTCAACTCAATCATCGGTGAATTGGAGACAAATATCGCTTGTTCAACTATTTCTGGTAATTGTTGTTTACGCCGATTAAAGCACTCCACCAATAACCGGACATCATCACCAGCCCTGTGTACTGTGCTAATGCCAATACCCATCCATAAAGCTAAATCAGTGAGTTTGTAACTGTCATTTTTAGCAGGATAATCCCAGTCAAAATCACGCATGGCACATAACCAATTGAGGTTTGTATCCAATAATTCATCTACCAATGGTGCATCAAATTCAGCATTAAAAGCAACTGTATAATTAGCACAAGCAGCCATTCTTTTTAATAAGCTCATAGACTCGTCAACAAATGGATTCTTGCTTGTTAACTCCCAGGTAATACCATTAACGAACTCTGCGGGGTTTTCTGTCACTGGTAATAATGCTGAAACACTACAAATCGCCCCGGTTTCCCTGACATTATCACCAACTTGATACAAAGTCCCCGCAATCTCACATATCTTTGCATCATTAATATCTGTGGTTTCGGTGTCAATAATTAATAGTTTCATTTGGTTCTCTATTTAATTTAATACCAACGCATTTAAACGATAGTAATAAAAAAAAGACCCAAGGTTTCCCCTGAGTCCTTAATTTTCCGTGAATCCTTTGACTACTGTTGACTTTCTGGTAATGCTAACTTAGTAGGTGCTGGTAACAAAGCCTTGACGGTTTCATCAAAGCCTAAACTAGTATCATACTTTTCCAACACCGCAGACATTTTAGTTCTTGTTCCCATAAACAAAGCTGGGAAGTTTTCTTCATCGGGGTGAATGTAACTCCCTACTTTGCAGCAATAAGATTTCTGTCTAGCGTCACCTTCCTTAACACCTTTGAACTCCACATCAACAACACACAATGACCGCCATCTATCATCTTTACCACTGGGTTTCTTGTTCAGCATTCTCGCAAATGTCAACTCAGCTTGAGAGTAATACTGTTCCAAAGCTTCTCGTAAACTCCACAGCGATACATTCTTGAATCTGATTCTGATTGGGGTTTCATGGAGAAAATTGTTGGCATTATCCAGAAACATGACTAAATGCTCTGAAACTACACTCATCATTTTCTTGTCAATTTCTTCAGGATATTCGTCATACCAACCAATCATGACTCCTTCTAATTCTCGGTTATTCTCCAGGTCGTTTTTATATCGTAGGTATGGACGCACATTACCCAACACTATCATTCTGGCATTGGTCATAAACAACCCTTGTTCAACACCACCGGATAAGTCTTTCTCAACTATCTGAGGAGTGCCAAACCACCCAGCCTTAACTAAACTCTTTTCGGGAATGAATAACCCGGCTGTTTCGGCATTGATGACAATACCATAAGGAAATCGCTTGGGTCTTACATAATTAAACTCTTCTCCCATTACCGCAGGGTCAATCTCAAATTCTGCACTAACATCTACTTCTTGATTATCAAGATTCTCAGTAACTTCATCAACTGTGTTTTCAACATTATCAGTCATTTCATCAACTGTGTTTTCAAGATTCTCAGTCATTTCATCAACTCCATTTTCAACATTATTCTCAGTCATTTCATTAACTCCAGTGTCAACATTATTGGCGGTTTTTTTTCTAGTCATAATCAAAATCGAAAGACATTAACATCATTTAGTTTCATAGAAACCAACATCAAAAAGCGATAGCATTAGAGATAAGGTTTCCCCTATCTCCTAACTATTACGTCAATAAATTCACCGATGTATCCACCAAAGCATGACCACTATTATCAATCAGTGTTTTCATCCGTTCTTCGAGTCCTGGTTTTCCCCGAACACCCGAAAATGAATAATCAAAGAATTCACTTTGTTCCTCAAATTTCACTAAACTAATGGTGGTGACTACTCCACATAATTCAATCTCATTTTCAACTTGTTTTCTGTATTGTAACCAAGGATTCAAAGCATCAGTAATCCCGCTATTTAACAGTGCATAACACCAATTTCCTTGCATATCAAGAAACGTTATTTGCACCCAATTCTGTGCAGGTAAATGAGCAAATGGTTTACCAAATACTGGTGCAGATGCCCATAATATAATCATCTTCAAAGTTGCACCAATTTCACTCAATTGATTGCCAACTTCCAGATAAACTTTACCTACTTTGCGATTAAACCGATATCTTCTTAATTCCATTGTTTAGCATTGAACTCAACAACACTGGAAAACGATAGTATTAATTCAAAAACACCGATAAATTGGGGTCTAAAGACATCGTTGATTCCCGGTGTTCATGGTACTGTTTCTTGAGTGTGCTAATCCGGCGATCGCTCAATAATCTAGCCTGTTGTTTCTCCAATTCTTCAATAGCATCCCGGTGATTAGCAATCTGAGATTCAATATCTGCAATTTCCCCAGAGTGTTTATTAGCCAATTCCCCAGTAATCCGTTGAATATCCTCGTCTAATCTGGCAAGTTTGGTATCCTCTTTAGTAGTAGCAAACTTTTTCTTCAACACTAAAACAATTCTGCCATCCTTATTATGATAGACAACCCTGTTCTTAGCAGTTTCCACAAGTTTCAAAGCCTCAGCAATAGCGTCGGGCATAATAGCCTCAATTTCGTGCTGGGTTTTAATTACGGTGTTTCGCAGACTTAATAACAAATCCAGATTCTTGGTCATATTACTCCTAAAAAAAAGACCAGTGTGGGTACACCAGTCTGTTAATTTCTATTTATTTACTGTTTCCTGTGCTAGAATTGATGTGAGGGTTTCCCGGTCAAAATCTAACAAACCCTTGACACTTTGTTGAAACAGTTTAAACTTTTGCAGGGCATAATCTGACTCAACAAACCCAGTTCTTTGCAGAAACTGTGGGTAATCCATTTTCCAGTATGTACTAGCTAAAGATTCTAGAAATTCATTCATTTCCTGAATACCGAAAACAACAACATCAAAAAGCGATAGCATTAGTTCATTTGATTTTCACTGGTACACCCCGACATAGTTTGTTATAGACAATCACCGCAGCCCGTTCTTTCTCAAACTTCTGTTCCCCAAATAAATGCCAACCCCCATCCGTTGATTCTTGTTTGGGAATATTCGCTAAAGTTCCTACAGAATAAATACCATCATTATTCCGTAACATCACAAAATGGACATTTTCCCTAATTTGTTGATAACGTAATATCAGAAAGTTTACATTAGTAGGTAATTTTGACATTGATTCCCCCATTGTATTGCATTGAATGTTGTTGAGATAATTCATTAAAAACCCGGCGAATATCCGTGATTCTCAGACTTTGATAGTTAGTAGCCCCAATTGCGTATTTTCTCCACACACCAATTTGCTGGAAATAAACGCAGAGATAATATCCATAATCAGGTAATATCAACACCGGACATTTAAGACCTGTATAATATGGTTGGAATTGTTTGACAGGGTTTCCCAAATCGTTTAAACTACCCTTATTAACCAGCCAGAAATCGGCATTAGCAAAGTTGTTTTTGACAATCCAACGAAAACAAGACTTATTTTCCAAAATGCTTCCCAAAACACAACGGCATCGGGAAGCGATAGCATTAAAATAAACTTAGTTGTCTGGGTTCAATTACTGCGGTTTCCAAGGTTCTGGGATTAAATTGGATTACTGGGAGATTGTGAGCGATCGCCAAATTTACAGTCAGCGCAGCACCCCCAGTCAACCGACCATCATAAACAGCCAAGCAAATATCAGAATGCTTGACCATCCAAATATCACGGGCTTGCATAACACCAGGTGTATATTCTGGATACAATACAATCTTGTTAGATGCAGACTTCAGAAGTTCTTGGTATTTAAGTTTTTGTTGGGGACTCCATAATCTGTCTTGGTTTTGACAGGGGATTACAGCAGTCCAATTTAATTCTCTTTCAATTAATATTTCAGCAGCTTCCTGATCAACACCCAAAGCCATACCATTCATAAATTCAGTAACACCACGTTCCCAAGCAATATCAATCAATTGATTGATTCCATCTTTGATATTGACGATATCCCGGTGTCCAGTGAAAAATGCTTTCATAATGCTGATGTAAATAACATCACTAACAAGCGATAGCATTAGCAATAAAAAAGTCCCTAGTTAGACTAGAGACTCATGGGTTTATTCAATGTCAGTTAACTTTTGAACTTCCTGAATAGATTTAATGGTGTTGTTAATCAATCTACTAATCAATTCAATCCTTACTTCATACGATATAGTAGGATCATTCAGATTTTCAATTTGGAACTTTGCCGATAACATATTATTGAGAGCCACTGCTAAATTTATTTTCATTTCATCATCTCGTTGTTCGTATTCCTGAACCTCTAACTCCCAATCTTCTGGTTCATGTTTTGTTACAGAAACGGGCATTCCATGAGCTTCATGATATTCAGTATATTGTGACATAATGATATTACAAAAACACCATCGTCAACAAGCGATAGCATTAAATAGCCCCAATCTAATGACTGGGGTTATTGTTAATTACTAGTATTTCTTATTGTGAATAAACTCTGCTACTTCAGCACGATTTCTAGCTTCTATTTCATCCAATTTAGCCAATGCTTCATCCAAACTTTGAGTTGAATAAATACAATAAGCTTTGCGTTTGACAAAGATGCCATAATAGCCGGTGATACCTTGAGCTTTACCTGCTCTGGTGATATCTGTACACCACTTCACGTAAATGTGATCGCCAACAGTAGCTAATTCTCGTTTAACTAACTCCTTTTGTTTGAGTTGTTCGCCGATTTCTTTAACTGCTGTGATAACTTCTTCACGGGTGTTAGACCACCAATGACAATCTTCACTCTTCACTAAAACGTCATCAATATATATTTCATAACTCCATACGTTCTGACGCATAGATTCACGATAATATTGACGAAGATTGCGAATACTGCCTTGGATTTCAGGGGCTTGATAAAACATGATGAATACCAAAAAATAACGCCCCCTGTCAGCGATAGCGCCCCCACAGATAAATAAACAATAACTCCAATCTTGTTAGACTGGAGTTAAGTAAATTAATAAACTTGTCGAATTGTCAGGTTGAGTCTGCCACCATTCTTGAGCAAACTGGAAGTACCTGGTATTATCTTCTTAATGCCATGAAAAGCAAGTCTGGAATCACCATGCAAAATCAAGATGTCGCCGCTTTTGAGCAAAATCTCTTGAGTTGGAGCGTTTCTTTTGTTGCCACCGATTAAGAAGATTGCATCATCACCAAGACTAATAGAGATAATCGCTGGTTTCAGATTCTTCTCAGAATTATCTTGATGAAGTCCGAGTTTACCTGCTGACTTATAGAAATTAATCAAGCAAGTTTGAGGATGATAATCGGGTTCACCAATCTGATTAGCCAAATCTTTAGCGAGATTATTAATTATCTCTGGTATTGGTGTCCAAACTCTTCCAGTAGTTGGATGCTTTTTGGTGTATCTATAACCTTTAGTATCAGAAATCCAGCCAAGTTCACCGCAGTTAGTCATTTGGTAATTAAAAGGTTTACCAGATGGCATTACAGGAGTGAATAAAGGAGATTGTCTGGCTACTTCTCTGCAAACTTTGAGGATTTCAGTCTGCTGTTCTAATGTTAAATGTTGTTGTAAGTGAAGCATGGTTAAATTCCCAATAAAATCATCACTTTTCCGCGATAGCGCCCCCACAGATAAATAAACAATAACTCCAATCTATTGCTAAACTGGAGTTATTTATGTTTACAACTAAACTATTGGGAAATAACCTTTCTGTTGATTCAACTGCCAGAGATTAATACTAAATCTTTCTTCACTCAAGATTTCAGTTACTCCATGAAGTTTCTTACAATTAAACTCAATGATATCACCATCATTAAGTTGATAATCTTTACCATCATAATTAAATATACAACTACCAAGATTCACAGTTCTAGCAATTGGTCTAGAATAAGTATGATCCCGATGTGATATAATCAATCCGGTACTTTGAATATTACCAATCTTGCCACCAAAAGTTAACAAGCCGATATTAGTTCCGGGATAAACTCGCTGACAGAAATTCCAAAGTCTATCATTATGATAAGCTTTAGTGATTGTTCCAGGAGTTCTCAAATCACACTCATGAAATAACCAAAGACGATATCTACCTCTAGCGTAACTAGAAACATCGCTAGTCATTAAATTGACGCTTTCTCGACAAAAGCTTCTTAAATCAGCTAAAGTTTCGGATTTAACTTTGCTAATTAATTTCAAATCACTGGGGTTAGGATTCATGAAATTCTCCAAATTACTCAACTCCCCTCAGCGATAGCGCCCCCACAGATAACCTATCAACAACATTGAGCGCCAGCGATTCTAAATCAAGTTTGCAAAGAATAGCCCTGGACTGCTTGCAGGACACGGCGGTATTGGCTCAACGAGTCGGTTGATGTGATTGTTAGTGATTAAGCCAGTATCCCCAATGAGAATACCAGCTTATCAATTAAACTTGAGTTAATAACCATTCAACACAACGTTGGATTAACTCTGCATGAGAGCGATCGCTAATATAAATCAATTTCACATTCTCATGTTGTTTTGCAAATTCAACAATGTGGATGAGATGTTTGAAATACATTCCACGATACCAATTGGGTTCTGCTCCCCAAACTTTCAATTTACCTTCCTGATAACGGGGAAGATAGGCTTTGATTTCCTGCCAGAGTATGATTCTTTGTTGTTCAATGGTACGGTCATATCTCCAAAGATGAGAACTGCCAAGAACATCATAATCTTGAGTCCAACCCTCACTAACATTGAAAACCTTGTCACTAAGTCTAAATTTGGTCTTTTCAACTTGACAGATTTGGGGATTGAATTGTTCGAGAGTAATCATGGTAAATACCAAACAACATCACTCTCATTCCGCGATAGCGCCCCCACCGATAACCTCCCGGTAACTCAAGACTGCAACGCCAACAGAAAACCCAGAGGTATTTGAACAATAAAAAAAGCCCGGATTCCCATAGAGAACCAGGACTAAAGGACTACAAATTAACTAAAATCTGACCAACTTCATCATATTCAGCATCACGATGGGGCGGGTATTCTTCACTTTCATTGCTAGTAAAATTAAGAAAATGATTTTTACCATGATAGTAATTACCAACAAATAAATCACAACGATGATGATATAATACAAGTTGATGATTGGTTAAATAGGGTTGAATATGCTCACGTTCAAAGCGGGTTTTTCGAGTAAGTTCACCAAAGTCAATACCCTTTCTAGGTTGTTCAGGAGGTAAACCACTACCAAATTTACTGGGGATGTTAATAGCCATAAATTCCTGATGTTAGATAATCAAAAACGCCAAGTGATAACATTAAAAAAAAGCCCTAATCCCCAAAGGAGACTAGGACTTTAAACTACTTAGTATGGAATATCATCAGGATTGGCAGGTTCATTACCAATACCTTGAGATTTATTACGCTTCTGGTAATATCTGGTTCTTTCACCAAGCAAATCATCTACGGTATAACCCAAATCTGCAATGAACTTATCAAACTTGGCTTGATCCATCTTATGAATGTCATGAGTTAACCATTCCTGTTCAAAGATTTTATAACCTTCCTCACCTTTAACACGATTATCAATCTTGTACTGTTCCCAAGCTAAAACTCGAATTCCATCCTTGAGTTGAGAAAG
The DNA here is from genome assembly GCF_009712035.1 of Anabaena sp. UHCC 0187. Classification (GTDB taxonomy): domain Bacteria; phylum Cyanobacteriota; class Cyanobacteriia; order Cyanobacteriales; family Nostocaceae; genus Dolichospermum. The sequence goes on from NZ_VILB01000020.1 coordinate 62,011, forward strand.
TTTCTTGTTAGCTTTGGAAAGAATGTTGATAGCCATAACGATACCGGGTAAACAACGCCCCCCCTGCGCGATAGCGCCCCTACCGATAACTTCCAGGTAACTCAGGACTCCAACGCCAACGAGTAGACCATGTTTACAGTGTTTGTCGGGGGGTTTTAGAATGAGCGATCGCTATGGTCAAGGTAAGCATCGCTACATTTCCGCAATAAAAAAAACCCAGCATTAAGGAACACTGGATTTAATGTTATGCAAGTATTACTTTAGTACGTTGAACTCGTTGGATATTAGCAGCAGTACCCCGACTTTTACCATCCCAAATTGCTAAACCATAATCAGCGATACTGCACATTTGTTTATCCCTATCAACATAATTACCAAGCACCCCAACTACATTAAAACCACTGGTATTGCGGGGTTTACCATTACCATTAAACATCGCATAATAAACGGTAACATTTTGATAACCTTGGGATTTTAGATACTGTTGAATTAAATTATCAACACCGGGGGCATCACCAATGATTACTTTAAATTCCAGTTCAATGATTTTGTTTAAACTGATAATTGTTGGTGTTGGTAATTCATGAATACACCGACTACCAGAGATTATTACTATCATGGGTTTATTTTAAATCAACTAAATTCATATTGCGATAGCACCTACAGATAAATAGATGCTACCGAAACTCCTAAAAATATTCGCTGTATGCAGATTTAAACCAATCTTGTTTGATTATCCATTCAGCAGCCCTGATAATATTGTCACCATGACACTGATAGGGTTTACACCAACAAGTTAGAATTATTTCTTCTCCAGCCACTAACTTTAAACAGATATCCCTCAAAGCACTTGTAGTTTCATCAAGTTCACCTGTTTGAGACCATTTAAGAATCTTATGGTAAAGATATTTATGAAAGAAACTACAAACTTTCTCTCTTTCACTTTCTCCATTACCAGACATTTTAAATGGATTATGTAAGGGTGATTCTGGTAAATCATAATAACTATTAGCTCTACCAATATAGATTCTATTTTCACCAATAAACCCGGTGGTTTTGCCATTTGCAACTTTCATATCTATACCAAAAAACAACATCCCCTCTCAGCGATAGCGCCCCCACCGATAACTTTGGTTCAAACACAATGATGTTAATATCTAAGTAATTGAATGCAGACACTATTAATGGTTTTTAGTAGGAAAGTTGATAATGTATTTGGGTGTCCCTGGGTTCTCTGTAATCAATATTTTACCAATCATTAATTCCTGGTTTTCACAAGCTGATTTATAAACCCGGAAATTCCCAGGATAACGCTGTTTAAATTGTAGTGCTAATCCTTTACCCTTAAATTCTATCATGTTACGTCTTTAAAAAAAGCCTAACTCCTTTTAGGAATTAGACTTTAAATTACATTAACTAAAATGGAACTGATGGATCTACTTTTGCAGATTCTATCAAACCATTATCTATAAGACACTTCCCAGCTTCGATTGCTGATTGTGTATCTTCTTCGGGTTTCCAAGAATCACCGTTTACAGAATAAACAACTGATTCCTCACAGGCAATAACAAAGATATCGTTATCCTTGTAATCAACTCTAGTTGAGTAAATTGCTGTGTTAACCATGACGAAACCTCCAAATAAAAACTAACTTCTCTTTGCGATAGCACCCCCACCGATAACTTTGGTTTTATTACTCAGGTAAACAAGAAATCACTTCCAAATCGAGTTCCTTAGCTACAGATTCAATTTGTTTCCAGACTTCAGCATTATCAACAAACAATCGTTTTACATAGAGTCTGAGTTTAGTATCAGGTAATGTCAACATTCTAATTCCCAAATTCTCGGCATCCTGTTTAACGGTTCTCACGGACTCAAATAAATCATCACCATATTTAGTCGTTAAAGTTCCCTGAACTCCCCGTAATTGGGCATGACTTTCATCTTCAAAATCAACTTGGGCAATCCATTTATTTTCAGTGCCAGGATACATTTGATAAATACCGATTCCCGTGGTAAATAATTGTCCAATCATGATACAATCCTTTATATTATTGAATAAGCAATAGCATTACCGATAATCAATAACGCTATTTGCTATTTGTTATTGCTGAACTAACTCAACAACAGATTCAGCGAGTAATCCCCGCACCTTAATCTCCAGTGGAAATCTGCGGACTCGTTTTGATTGTCGGGGTGTACCGTCGTCTCCCTCAAAATACCCATTATTAGCAATTACCCAATCTCGGAATCTGGGGAACTCCAATTGTTTCAAACCAATGTAAGTGATAAAACTGGTGAATCCCGAACTTTCATCGGTGGATTCCTGCCAGTTAAACTTGTTCGAGTAAGTGCCGACGATGGTAATGCGATCGCTAAGTTCCACCACCTGATAATTCCCATGTGGACTAACTTGTAAAACCTTACCTTCAATACCCGCAAAATTGATTGTGTTCATTATTAAAATCTCAAAACACCAAAACTAAAAAGCGATAGCATCAATGATTTTTGTAATCTTCATCTAACTATATAAAAGTTGATTTTATTAGTGCTTGTGCTAAAATCAAACAATGGCTAGATTTCAGTTAACTAGATGATGAAGTGATGGGAATAGATTGACTCATGCCTATTCCCTTTCTCATTAATCCTGGGGGTAACTATCAAACCAGATTATTTCACTATCAGCAAACCCAATCACCTTAGCTAAACCATCTTCACAGTTAACAATTAACTTACCCGAACCTGAAATATCAACAACTCCAGTAATGCGGGGTTCATTGAATAACAGATTTAATTGTTCAACCGTTAATTGAATTGAGTTTGAAGGTTTGATTCCTGTACGTTTAAAGAATGCAGTGGTCATGATATTAACTAACAACAACACCACCCCAAAGCGATAGCGTTAGCATCCCCAACATATTTTTATTAACTAAATTAAATTGATAGACCATGACACCAGAAGAAGTTTTAAGTCAAATAACCGATGGAATTTGGGTAAACAAGGGTGGGTTACGAGTCCCATCAGAAGTTGTCCAAGCCTTATCAAATAAAGAAGATTGGTTTGATTCAATTCAACCTGTGACATACTCGCAAGATAATTTACCGGATATAAAAGCGATTATTAATTACTTTTCCGAATCAGAATTAGACGATGAAATTGGCTATACTTCTGCGGAAATCTTGCAATCTTGTTATGGTGTCAACAAAGTTTTTAATTCTAAAGTACACGGTAATCCAACAGCAGTTGGACAACAAAAACTTGATACCATTGGACAACGCCCAGCGAATATCGAAACCTATAAAGCAGCCGTAGAAGTTAATAATATCCTGATTAATTGGCAGAATATTAATAACAGTGATTATGCTAACGATGATTCAATTTATGACAGAATCAAATCTGTAGAACAAGTCAATAAGAGTTGGTTTTCTCAACAAATTGCGGATTTAAAAACATTAATGCTCAATGCCTATGATGATTTATTATCCCAATTTGAACAACAACAAGACCCTGTACCACAAGAGGTAAGGAATCACTTTGTGGCAATTAGGGAGAAAACCGATAAGAAGTTTTCATCGGCGATCGCTGATTTCCCCCAGGACAACCTCAACATTGTCAATGTATTCCAAGGACTCCTAGATAAACTCAAAGAACAACTTACTAATGCTTTACAATCAATCAAAGAATTGATGTTAGGTAAAGATGAATCCAAGACAGCTAAAGCAGCAGCCAGACAAGAACACAAAGGTAAATCAGGAGTGTTGAAATTTCTGAAAGGGAAGATTGTGAATCCAACGATTAACGGTATCAAAAAACTATTTAGAAAAGCCGGGAAATTGTTATCTAATAAAGAAGAAAATAATTATAAAGAAGATACAATTAAATCCCAATTTGGCAATATTTCGAGTGCTTATGGAGCAATAGTTCCTGTGGATGCACCAACAACCATCAACGCCATTGAAGTATTAAAAAAGATTACCGAAAGTATACTGACAACATTTATTTTAAAGGGAGTGCAATTACCGGGGGTTTTCGTTGAAGCCTTAAAAAATACTACGATTTCCATAATCTTAAAACGATTGGATATTCCCGGAGGTGAAGCCATCAGATATATTACCGGGGGATTACTAAGAACAGTCAAAGATTTATTACCAGCAGTTTTCAATAATACCGGAATGTTTGCGGGGGCATGGGGTCTATTAACAGCTTGCGCTCCTTATATTTTAGCAGCAGCAATATTGGTGATTATTGCCATCAAGATGGCTAAAACCAATCAACTTGGTGATTTTATATTGATACTGGGATTACTGACATCACAAACAGAACCCGATATCTGTTGTGCCAGGGTAATTGGTGACGAGAAAATGGAGGATATCCAAACATTGAAAGAGGGATTTATTGCCGAAACCAATAAGAATTATGACTTTATTTATGCCTTGACATTTAAGAATGAACAGATTGCTAGAAGTTTGGATATATCACAGGAAACTCCGGTAATTATCCCTGAAGAAGCAGCTATCACAATTAAAGAAGGATTATCAAGTTTAGAATATATGGATTTTTAATTATGACAATAACATTCACAAACACCCGTTATATCGAAGATGGTTCAGTTGGCACAATCGTCACCGTTGCTGAGTTTTCAGTATGGAATTGTCTAGACAAGAAATGGTCTTCAGCACCCAAAGTAGTATTACGCAACATTTTATTAACAGGTTTACACCCAACCCTAGATTTTTGTATTGGGGAAATCGAAACAACAACAACAAACCCATCAGCACTAAACGCATTTAAACCCAAAGATTATGCAGCAGCATTCTTTCTGGATTTAGCCAGTGGTTCTAGAAATCATGGGAGATTCACATTTACGAATAAACAAACCATCGGTAAAAAGTATTTTGGGGAAGCAGCTAAAGAGCAATGGAAACGCATAATTTACGGTAGTATTTTGCATACTGGTTGTAAGAAACTGGTATACAAACAAATGAAGTATGTGGTGGTAGACGATGAAAATAAAGATGCCGATGGTAACGAGTTAGATGATGCAGTCAATAATGTTCATTGGGAAACTGGGGATAGTCACGCCAAAGCTAGTAAAGCCCTGATGCAATTATTGGGACTACCAGTAAAACAATTTAATCCAGATACTGGGGAAGATGAAGAACTTGAACCTGATGAAAATAAACCCTTACAATTCAGAGTAGCATTCAGAAGCAATGATAATTTAGTAGAATGGATTGGTAAAGGAACTGTTGGTTATAACCCTAAACTCGATGATTCTGAATTTGATTTAGTCATTCCCTTATCTTCACTCAAAGGTAATAAACCAGCGTTAGGTAATCATCAGGGTAAACTATTATTTGGTTTGGTGTTTGAGGGGGAATTACGCCGGGCTAAACCAGGTTGGATGTTACTCCAGTGGTTCTCATTTGCAGTGCTAGAAAAAGATAAAATTATTGATAACCTGCGGAAAAAGTGCGATCGCCTATCCAAAGCCTATAACAACATCACCGACCTAGCAGAAATCCTGAGAATTGACCAATCAGAAGCCGAAGCCGAAATTGAAGAGGGTAGCGACAAACTTCAATCCGAAGCTGAATATGAAAACACGATGATTCGGATTATTAAAGCCGATAAAGCGGGTCTTTTACTGTTACATCCCTATGTGGTAACTCGCGTCAAAGAACGGATGAGGGCTGCATGGTTAAACTTAGCTAAAGCTGCTGGTATCCGATTCTATTCAACAATGGCACAACCTGATGAATCCCTGGCACATTACCATGAGGTACTATCTGATGGACGGATCAAAGGCAGAAAGGTATTTTGCGCCCCGGACTTTGAACCAGGTGAGTACATAGTGTTCTGTAATCCCATGCGTCATTGGGGGGATTGTCAACTCTGGGAAAACAAACACGAAGGCACTTACATCAACGCCACCGGCATCATGGCCGCTCCTCGGTTACTACTACTGAATCTGGGACGGGATACGGATGGGGATTTTATACAACTAATCAAATCTTCTGCGTATCCGAATATGAGGAATGCGATCGCCAATTTTGATAAACCCCCAGCGACGAAGAAATTCCCGAAGATGGCGTTACAGGGGAACTTACAACAGATTGCCATTAATAGCATGAATGATATGACTGGTGTGGTGGCCTCATTGTTGGCACGCGCCCGTTCTGGTGGTTGTGAACAAATAGTATTGAAGATTCCCGCCGGGGGTGAACAAAAAGAAGATGAGGAAATGCCGATTATTGATTTTCTATCTCAACAGGTACAAATTGCTGTTGATAGTTTGAAGTCGGCATATCCCAACAATAAAAACGGATTGGATGCAGTCAGGGATTTTTTAAATGAACAGGGTGCGGAATCCCCCTGGTTAAAAGACTTCAAAGACAAGGAGTGTTATTTGGAACGTCCCTGTGCGGTTAAAGATGATGCCCGTGATACGATTTCCAGACTGGTGCAAACTGTTAATAGTTATTGGAAAGCCCCGGATTTAAGGATAGATTCTTCACCTAGAACCTATGAGAAGGTGTTGTTTGGGAATGTTGAATATGCACCGGCACAATTAGAGAAAGCAATGGCTGACCGGACAGAATATCGGGCGGCAATGAAAAAAGCGTTTCTTTGGAAAGAAGAAAATGATGATAGCACCCGCATGATCCGGGAAGTTTGCGAACTATTTAAAGCCCGTAAGGAAAGTATTTATACCACACCCAAACCAGACGGTAGTTTATACCATCCTGAATCATGGGTGGCGGTGTATTGGAAAGTTGCACATCAGGCGGAAACTGGTGAAGCCGGCATGGTGTTTACAATGTTTGCTGATGAGATTATAGAAAAGTTGAAAAATATGCAACCCGAAATAGCCAAAGTTTTGAAAGTTTATGCTGTGCAACATGGTAGTTGGTCTGCCCCCAGAGCAACACCCTGGATAGGTCAGACAGTACAAATCCGTTCCAAAATCATAGAGCAGGGAGGTAGACAAAAATTAGCAATTGAGATGCAATTCCCTGATGCTAAACAACAATTTGGTTGGCATCATCTAGGATTAGTTGGCGAACAATATCGTCCTTATTACCCCCCAGGACTCACGAAAACTATGTTGGCTTATAGTACAAGATTTGTCACTGCAACTGGGAAAACTAGCGAACTGACATTATTTGACCCGAATATGGACAAGGAAGATATCAAGGATTTTCTGACTTTTAAATAATATTTAAAAAATCTTACTTACCACTTGTCAAATCCACCTGTTTTTGAGTAATAATTAAATCACGACCTGATGCTAAATGCTCCGAGAATATGAACGCTAACTTAACCGAATATTTGCAACAATCCACTGGTTATACTGAACCAACAGTAACTAGCGTGATTGAATCTTTCTGTAAATTTATTCAAGTTTCTCTTCGCAATGGTGAGGAAGTAAGAATAAATAAGTTTGGAGTTTTTAGTTTTAAAGATTTACCAGACCGTGAAGGCAGAAATCCTCGCACTGGTGAAAAAATTGATGTAGAGGCTACACGAAGACCAACCTTTAAATTCTCTAAATCTTTTAGTGTTGAACCTGACCCAGCGACATTGCCAATCATTGAAGCAATTAAGCATAATAGTCCGCCAATTCCACCGATTCCCACAGAATTACTAACACAAAGTAATAGAAATTGGTTTATGAATATTGGTGATCAACCTGTGGAAATACCTGAATCAGAATTAATCTCCAAGGGATTAACAAAAACTACTCCGTTATGGAGTGAAGAAACAGGTTGGAAACGTGCCAGCGAAATTGCTGAACTCGGTTATTTATTTCAGAAAGTTGCCTAGTTTTTATCAATAACCCTCCTTAAATATTATGGGGGGTTATCAACTATGTAATAGTTCAATAAAAATAATAACAGATTCTAAAACAATTCCTAAAATTGATAATATTTTTCTACATTCCCATTTGATAATTATCCGTTGATAATTTGGTGTTAATTTTTTTAGTTCAGTTAGTAACTTCTCTGTGTGTTCTGCTTCATCTTCAATCAACAACCCCAGTTTTCTATAATTCTCTGATTGTGATAAAACCCGATAGAAATTGACTTGGAATTTCTCTAACACATACATGAATGCTAGTTTATCTATTAACGAATATAAATTAGGATGTTGAAACCAGAAAAATAGTTTGGTGAAGAAGAATTTCTCATAAACCAACCCAGCTATTTGATAATTTTTATTGCTAGAATCCCAACCTATTTTAGTCCAGGTGATGGATTGCTGTTTAGAAAATAAAGCATTAGCAGTTAATTGTAACTTATTACCAAGTAATGAGGAAATAATCATCGCGTGATTGTACTCACTTTTTGACATTTCCTCAAATAAATTTTGCAACTCTGGGTAAAGTATAGCTTGTTTTCTCAGTATTAAGTAAACTGCAAGTTCATTTTTCTGCAATAGAAATAACCCCCTTTGTTGGGGTATCAAAGTAAATAAACTTGCTATCAAAACATCAATCATATCTCAACAAATTAACCGTAGACCCATTGATAGTAAAGAAGGGAACGTCATACATATTATTTTTCTCTGGGTTTCTACAGCCAAAGTGTATCCACTTATATTCAGGGGTGACATTTAAACGAACTTGTCCACCAGATTCAGTGAGTTTAATAATAGCCGTTTCTTCTTTGCCATGTTGCTGATAATTTGGCAATTGATTCCATCTATGCACAATAATGGAGTTAGCACCTGGGGTAATGTTTAATTGAGGACTGACTTGAATATTTAACTCAATTTCAGTTGCACTACTAACATTAAATTCATAGACTTTACCCGCACCATCATGACTATAATCTGTACAAAGCATTTGTCCTGTTGTCGGAGCAAAAAACCTTTTTAAGTCAGATAGTTTTACACCTATTGGTATATGCGGTTGGTTTTCATTATGTACTAAAATTATTAGTGAATCTGATGGATTTTGAATGGCAACATTAACTTTTTCACTAATCACCAATTGAGCAGTTTTCACACTGGCATATTTAGCACCTTTGATACCAGATAAGGATAAAGTTGCAAATTCTTCTCCCTCGATGTACATATCTTGAATCGGTTTGATATCCACAAATTTAGGAGTTGTATCACCATCTGCCCAGGTCAAAGTCTGGCTAATTTTCTCTATGTCTTTACCTACGGTGGCAGTTTCAGTTTTGGCATTAACTTTAACTGATACATTCCCTGTTGCCCCATCTGTACGTAATACTTGTACTCGTTCTGTCAACCATTCACCAGATTCGGTAATCCGATAAATTGGTTGGCTAAATTGTAAAATTCCTGGTGCTATCGGCATTTATAGATTCCTATTGTTTCAAAAATAACCCCGAACTTGTAGTCCGAGGTTATAAAAGCGGTCTAAGTTTGAGTTAACAATGCACTGGCATAAACAGTTTCCGTGCCAACTGTTCCCACAATGAACATTCCCACGCTGGGGTCAGCAGGAGCATCAACATAATAGATTTTAGGATTGGTGACTTGTTTAAACGCCGCATACAGTTGGACATAATATTCAACTGATTCTGCTTCTGCCGCTAACGTTTCCAAACTGGCAGTTCCCGCACTAAGTAATTCGCCTTGATCATTCAATGCCTCAATCGCATTCAAAGCCAATGGTTTAAATACTTCGTCTAAGGTCTTTTGAACAATTGTCCTGGTTTCCAAGAACTCTTTAGTTGGGGCAACCCCAGCATTTTTGGTACGGAGTGACCTATCCAAAGACAGGATTTTATCGTTATCTATAACAGCTTTGGTAGTGCTGATTTTTAAGGGAGAATCAGACTCACTTTGTCCCCAGAAATTATAATCTTTGATAACGGCTCTGATAGAAGAAGCAGCCTTACTCGCAGTTAAAAACATCTCAATTCCTCGTCTTGAACTTTGACTATTTTAACCAAAAACTGCCGATTTAGCAGGGATAATTCGAGTTTTTTAATACTATTTCTTTCTGAGATAATTGCTGAATTATTATGTTAATGATTTGCTGAAAACCAGTATTTGATTAGACTAAAGTATCAATAAAAATATCAATAACAAATAATGTTATTCTGTTATTCAATAACAAACTATGATATAGTTAAATAGTGGGAGTTACCCCACCATAATGCTATTTACTTTGCCAGTCGTCGAGTGCTTGATTCAATTTGTTAGCCAAAGATTTCGCTTTTCTCTTAGGTAAACAAAATCTGATGGTAATATAAACAAGATGAATTATGATAAATCACATCATAACTTTTACCAGAAGAACCAAGAATCGCCGAGAATCTGTCTTTGGGACATTCACTAATTCGTTGATGGTGTCCATTATCAAGAAACGGTAATTGCACCGCAACCAAAGCCATTTCTTTCATTAGTATTCCCCAGGTAACATCAACACACCCTGAACAAGAAAAAGTTTGATTTCAGATAGGGGAAAATCAGTAAAGTCAATATCCTGTCTGACAGGTGGTGTGATTCCTATATTGGGTGTATCCCCCCAACAAGTGACTACCGCTTGATGATGAGGTTGGGGTTTGATAAATTCATGACTGTCACCAACCATCAAATACCATAACTGAAAATTTCTGAGCATTTGATCAGTTAATAGTTTCTTGGTTTGATAACTAGCAATCACATCTATTAACCAATAACACTGCGCTTCTTCTGCTAAATACTGAACCCCGTCGGTATAGCGAATACCTAACAAATGTCGGTAATAATTATCAGTACCAGTAAAATGCTTGAGAGATTGTTGTAATTCTTGTGCTGAAATCATGGTAAAATACCAAAGAGAACAGCACCTCAAAGCGATAGCATTTACCTAATTGCTACCGACACCCTACCATTGGATTGAAGATTAATAGTAGCATTAGCTTCATCCAATTGAGTTTGTAACTGTGCTAACCTTTTACCAAGTTCATTATTTTTAACAATCAAATCATTACGTTCTTGATATAACCCATCCAACTTAGTCCGAATCTCTTCACTATCAGCTAATTGTTGTTTATTAAGATTTATATAGGCTTCTTTAAGTTCCCCTCGCTGGCGTTCACATTCAGCCCTATGGAAATTAAGCTCAAGTTGTAATCCCGGAAAATCTCTAAGTTGTTGTTTTAACAATTCATTCTCAGTAACTAGATATTTCATTCTGTCACCGACAACCGAGGAGTCAGCATTTTGGTAGGCAAGTCGGTAAACAGCGATCGCCCATTGGTTCATAGCAGTCAAATAATCCCCTGGAATATCGGACACATCGAGAACCCCGTCATCAACAGATTCAAGAATTGCGGTGATTAGGCTTTTTTCGTTGCTTTTAAGTGCCATGTTCTCAGCCCGCCATTGACGTAAGAAATCACAAACCGTGTCAGAACTGCCACCAATGCCGTAAATGTATTTTAAAGCTGATTGCACACTACGGATAACAATACCAACCTGATTCTTTTGTAAAACAGCACAAGCAATATCAACCATTGATTTAGTAATACTATTGTACTGCTTAGTTTCAATATCAAATCCGGTGAGGTCGAGTTCCTGGAATGTTGTTGGTAGTTTCATAGCGCACCTTAGTATCTATACAAAGTATGTAAGGTTAACTTTACATTGTCAAGAATCATCCTCATGAGGAAAAGCCAGTGCCAGTTCAGTCAGGGTGCATTCAAGGATTTCGATAACAGCCAAAGTTTCTGCTGGTGATAAGTTGGGGATTGCATGACCGTTTACCCAAGCACTCACAGCCTGTCGTGAAAGTGGACGACCGGAAATGGTACGCCAGGCATTCTGTACAAGTTCTACAAACTTTTCTTGAGTTAAACCCCGATGTTCCAACAGTTTGATAAACTTGGTTCTTTTTGCCATTCAAGCTAACCTTGAAGTAAGGTTCACTTGACATTATCACATATATGGAAAAATCTATGATTAAAATATAAAATTCTTATATAAGTAAGCAATAGACAGTGTTTTATTAACCAATAAAGTCAATAAATCAATGAACTTAAACCGAGCTTAATAGAGAACACACTAATACAAGCAAACTAAGATTTTCTGATGATATCGGCAATAGCTAAAATGAGGTCTGATAATTGTTCTGTAGAAGCCGACTGAATATTATAGAAATTCGTTGCGGTAACTTGTGCTTGTCCCAAAGTTATTTGGAAACTACCATCACCTAATAACCCCTTAATGAGTTTGGCTTTAATATCTGGACTCATATCAGAAGCAAGCTGTTCCAACAAAGCCGATTTTTCCTGATGCTCCAGTTTATCCACTAAATTTTTGATGACATTGCTAATGCCTGTGTCATCCAGTTGATGGCATTGATTAAGTATTTGCTTCAAAATATCTTGACTCACCCTGGTACTCTCTATTTTCCTACTGTTGACCTGCATAAAATTATTGATACTGCAATATTCTAGCTTTTTCTTCTAGGGATACTCTATCAACACCACTGCTAAATCAATGTTTACAATCCTAACTTAGCAAATATTGGTAAATTCATACACCTTGGTAATTATGCAATTTTTTTAATAACTTCTTAGACCAAATATCATCCTTCTCTCTATTTATCAACCGGATAATTACGCTCGTATTTACACTGAATTCTTGACAAGTCTTAACTTTATTGTCTAAGTAAATACTGAGGTTATGGTAAATCATGCGGCAACTTATATCAAAACACTATGGATCATAGAATGTTGGCACTATCCACCACAAACAACTTGATAATTATATTTATTATTCGGTTTTAAGCGCAAATCTTCCGGTCAGATGAACGCAGTGATAATGCCAAAGCTTGCATAATATCTGCTTTATCTTCTTTGTCTAAAAAGGGAATTAATTTCGCTATTTCCCGTCCTTTCAAATATTTCACCATTTCTTCAGGCTGAACTTCGGTTTTTATCCCCAGTTTTATCAGTGCTTCTTTGCGAATATCCTCATCTAAGCAATCCAAAATGCTGAAATAAAAGCCAGCATATAAATCTTCTTGAAGACCCTTTATTAACCGACTTAAAGAACTGCCGCTGACTCCAGACATTTTCGATATGTTAGCTGCGGTTTGTCCCCGTGCGATCGCTTTGTTTAATGCGTCAATTAAAATTTCTCTGTGATTCATATTGCGTTATAGGTAATTTAAGATTATATTTAGTTTATAGCAAATTAGATAGTTACTGCCAATAGTACCACAACAGTATCCAACTCATTTCGCTTTAGCGTCTAACTTAGAAATTTCCATAAGTTACACACCAACGATTTTAATCTAATTACCTTTAGTTTGCAATGGGGGGTAGTCAATTTCTAAACAAATGGATCAGGTTTCTTAGTTTACGCCACTGCTTTAGCTTTTTCTTTGTTTTGCACTGTTAAAGAATGGGCGATCGCTTCCAACACCCTAGCTTTTTCTTCTGGAGGCGAACTTGCCGCAATTGCCGCTAAGTCAAAGTTCACCATTCCTAACTTAGCCAAAGTTGCTGATTTGATGTGTTGGGGCAATGAATAAACCAGCTTAAAGAAATCTCTAGACCTTATATCTTCTCTTTCTCTAGTTAACAACCGTGAAATCATACTATTGTTTACACCGGACGCGCGAGAAAGTTTGGCATTGGTCATTCCTTCACTCATTGCCTGTTCTATCGCCTCAATTAATATTTCTTTAGGTTCTAACATTGTTATTTAGCAGAATTATAGTTTATATTCTTGTTATATGGCAAAAACTAATTTTTCGGCAAGGGGGGAACTTAAATTCAGTTGTAAAGAAATACCTTAACCATAAACAGTGGCTAAGGCAAACGTTAAAAAAATAAATTTCTTAACTAAATTATGACTCATAACCAGGGATTTTTCCACTGTCTCCAGTCCGAACTAGGAGATTGTTGGATTTCAGCATCAATAAAACCGGATTTACTGACATTTCTCATCAGTGTTTTTCTACAGTCCAGCACATTGAAAGTATTTCCTACGAGGACTTTCAAGGATTTAGGGGTTGACTGTGGTGATAGCTTGGGTGGCGTACTCACCAAGATTTTTCAACCAAAAGCAATAACCAGTTATTTACTCTCAATTACTTTGGGGGTGCATTAGCCATGACTACCAAAACTCGTACCGTTCGTTATCCACAACCTATCGAGGAATCAAGAATGCAAGGTTATTTCATGATTTCTAAGCGTGATGCTGCTGTGGTTATTACCAAAAAGCTAACAGGCAGTCAGTGTCGTCTTTGGCTTTATTTGATGCTTATTGACCCGTTTGCTGATTATACCGCTGATGGTGAGGTCAAATATCACGATTTGCCTTCTGTTGCGGAAATCGCTGTGGCTATAGGTGGTTCAGTAGAATCCGTTGAAAAAGATTTAAGAAAACTTCGGAGCTTGGGGCTTTATGAATATCGCACTGTGGTCATTCAGGGTCATAACACTACTGCTGCTAATGCTAGGGCTGAGGCAGATCGGTTAAAATCTCAGTCTAAATCTAAGCCCAAACCCAGTCAGGATAACCGTTCGGCTTATTTAAGCCCCAAAGAAGATTATTTAAGCCCCAAAGAAGATTATTTAAGCCCTGAAGAAGCTTATTTAAACCCCGAAGGAGATTATTTAAACCCCGAAGGAGATTATTTAAGCCCCGATCAACAGCTAGAACCCTTGCCAAGAAATAATTTCGGCGCTCTTCAGACTAATCAAACTAACCAAACTTACCAAAACTTTCTCTCAGACTTATCAAATGGCGAGAGAGAGAACTTTGAAAAGTTTGCTTTAACAAAAGTCAAGCAATTACCTAACGTTCCAACATTGCCCCAAAGATGGATTGAAGTGCATTTTGAGGAATTGCGATCGCAGTGGGAAAAATCCCAAGGTAAAGTTTCCGCTACACAGGCCAATAAATGGGAGAACCACCCAGAACGAGAAGAATGGCTGGAGAAAATTCGCAAGTTAGGACAGTTCGGTTTCTTTGCTGAGAGTAAGCCAGAAGAACAAGAACGCAGGGAATTTTATAAGTGGGCAGATAGTAAAAACCTAGTATGGGGCGAAATCCCCAAAGTGAACCATGATCAACCATTTACCGAAGTTTGAACGTAACCCTATCAATCCTGAAGAACCCCAGGATCAGGAATTTTTTTACCCTAAGTGGCATTGTTTCTGTTGCCAAGATTCTGGCTTGGTTTCACAAAATTTAGTTCGTTTAATCATACCGAACTACGATAACAGCCAAGATAAATGGGTACTATGCCAAAACGTAGGCTGCAAAGCATTTAAACATTGGGAAAATCTACCAATTGAGAACTTTGATACTCGATTTACACCCGTAATTTGTCAGAAGTTGGATTTAAAGGACAGAGGAAACTGGCATAACACAGTACAGCGTCAGATTGATATTCGCGCCTTAGCTAAAACAATGGCAATGTCTGGAGTCGCTAACCGCACGGAAAACGAGAACCGCGAAATTCAACAACGCAAACAAGAAGCTGAAAACTTTGACTGGGCAGCGGCTTCAAAAGCATATCTAGGGAGTGAGTAAAATGACAACTCATGTACTAACTACACCTTGGAATTACCCTGAACATTGGCATGACGGTTTCTATGATGGTCACAAGATTATCTGGAAAGACTGGACCATTCCCGTTACTGACTACATCAAACAACGATATCTAAGTCCACTTTGGTATCTAAACCAACTCGTTGAACACTGGGAATTGTTGGGAGGAGTAACTTTATTCCTAAGCGATGGATCAGCAGCTTCCACAACAGAACTCAGTCAAGCCCTCAACACTGACATATCAGTTATTAATCGAACGGTGGAACTGGGGTTTTCAATGGGGTGGTTTGATATTAATGAAAAAGTCAGTTTGATTTTCTTAGAGGAAAAATGCGACAACTCGATTTATGCTCCGGCGTTGGTGCAGGTTTTGCAATTGCCGGACTCCGTGCAGGTTGGCAACTCAGGGGTGTCTGCGACAACGACGACTACTGTACAGACATCCTTGCAAAACGATTCCCCGGTATCCCCAACTACGGAGACGTGCGAGGGTTATCAGTTAGAAAACCAGGACAAATTGACGTGCTTACAGCTTCACCACCCTGTCAGCCCTTCTCCATCAACGGTAAACGATTGGGAGCAACCGACGAACGAGACTGTTTTCCCGCAGTGCTGGAAAGTATTACCAGAATCCAACCCAAATTCTTTTGTATCGAAAACGTTACCGGACTGCTCACCTGTCCACACTACCCAGGACAACCATCAGGGTCATATTTTAGGGCAGTGGTCGCAACCATTGACAGCTACGGGTACGATGCGGAATGGATTTGTGTATGTTCAGGACACTTTACCGCCCCCTTCCTTAGAGAACGACTACTTTTGGTTGGAATCTCCCGGTGCATTAAGCTCAACTGGGAAATCACGACCCCCTGGCCAAACCAAGTTAGAAACACAATTGAAAAAGCTGGGACTCTTGCACAAAGGCGAAGTGCTAAACCCGGTTATCCTCAGCGAGTGGTACGATATCCCGCCGAGTTGGCTAGACCCCTGGGAGTCCCGTCCGGCAACGGCATTATTAGAAAACAAAGACAGGCAGCAGGAAATCTTCTCGACCCCAGAATTGCGTCCGTCGGAGTTTCCAGAGTTCAATACCTTGCCAGCATCGCCGGGGACTACTGAGAAATTCTTAGAGGAAAGTTTAGGTACTGAAAACCCCGAAGATAACAGTGGGGAATTAAGTAAGGAAACCCCGACTACTGAGAAATTCTTAGAGGAAAGTTTAGGTACGGATAAATCCCGTGCCTGTGGTTGTTTATATCAATATATAGAGAACAAGAAACTCAAAAATGGGTCAATAGTTAGTTATCCCCGTGTTGACGGTGAAAGAGACAAACACAATTATGCACATTGGCGATGGGGGTATAGTTGGGAGGAGAAGATTGATGGTGAATGGAAAAACCGTTCTCTGGGAGTCCCCAACAAAATAGTTTACGCTGTTGCCAACATGATTAATCAAGGTTATTATGTGCGTGAGATTAAAGAGTTTATAACACTCAGTAAAAATAAGGGGAAATCCAATAAATAATAATTTTCCTCTAAGAATTTTTTCCAGTTAATTCCACAGTGCGAATTTAGACTTAGTATCTAAATAAAAAAACTCCCACAAAGGAAGTTTATGTACTGTTAAATTTGTACTGTTTGTTTTTGCTGTAGCGGCATCTGTCGTTCTGGCATTAATTGCAGCGGTGCATTAATAGGCGAGTATTTACAATAACAAATTACTATCATCTCAAATCCCATACTAGGAATATCAGGAGTATAGGTTTCAACATTAGTTACTTCCCAATCACTTAAACGATGATGGGTTTTAGCTTCTGGATATTCAGGATCAACAAACTGTTCAACTTTAATAAACTCTGGTGGACGATAACCAAGCGTGGGTAATGGTGTATCAGAACAATCATAGTGTTCAGCTAAAGTTTTGGTTAAAGAACCGGTGTGAGCATATTTCCTATTTTGCCAACCTGGTTGACGTTTTTCAGCCCGGAAAACAATCCATCTACGCATCGTCTTTTTCCTCGGTATCGTAATATGATTTGGGAAACTCTGTTTGACCGTCAAATACACAGTCTACTGGCAAAATCTCGTTACCAGTTTCTTCCACGTCAACAAGTTTCCAACCGTACTTTTCTGCCATTTCATCGCAACATTCCTCATCGGCGGCTGCATGACGTGATTTATTTTGGTTCTGGGGTTCTGGCATATCTACTCAACTTTATCATCAGAATTATTGCGGATTCTGTCAGCCATTGCCTCCCATAAATGTGCAATTTCATCTTTACTGTTAAGATTGAATTGATAGACAGTAGTAGCGTGAACCTGAGAATTTACCATTGTGATATTACAACTACTATCATCTTTGACAGGGAATAATTTCTTGACTAATTTGGCTTTTTCATCTATGCTCAAATGTTCCATCACAGTTTCTAAGAATGCTAACTTTTGTTCACCGCTTAACTTATCGTAATGACTTCTATCCATAATCTTGACCTAAATTATATTTGATGATTATAACATAATTGTAGTAATCATATAAATCTAGAAAAATATTGTCATGATATAATAGAATCAGAATAATTAATATTTGATAACTTAACTTTGGGATTTTCCTCTAAGAAAATATTGACAGTAGCAGATGGAACAACTTAGTTTATTTTCAGCCACCGAGTACAAAACATTAAGAAGTCAAAAACCAGTGATGGATGCTGAAGCCCTACAGCAGTGGAAATCACGGGTCTTTACTTATCAACAGCGCATTAGAAACACCGAACCACCACAGCAGGTAAGTTTGTTTGACGTTCCATCTTCTCACTGTAATCCTGAAGAGATTAACCCTTTTAAACTACAATTACAGTCAATGGCGTTTTATAGAATGCCCGATAATTATGGTCAATCTGCCCTATATTTTGTGATTGATTCTGCTGCGGAAATACTGCTTTATGTTGGGGAAACCTGCCAAAGTAACAAGCGGTGGAAGAATACCCACGACTGTAAAGAATATATTGGTAGTTATCAAGAATTACATTATAAATATGATATAACAACAGCTATTAATATCGGGTTTTGGTGGGATGCCCCAATAGACAGAAAACCACGTCAAGCATTAGAGCAAAAGATGATTCAGACTTGGCGATCGCCTTTCAATAAGGAAATGTGGGAACTTTGGGGTCAACCTTTTAAACATTGTTAGATAGTAGATAATCAGGGGATTACTAATAGAAAATCCCTGAAGTCAATAATAGATTAATGACAGTGATAACCACCGCTTCTGGAATCATGATGACACCCAGCCCGATTGGTTCTGCCAGAATGAGAAAATGCTGGACTAATTGCCGACAATAACACCATTGCTACTAATGGTACAACGATTAACTTTTTCATCTTGATGTTTTGTAAATAAATGTAACTACTGGACAATAACATTAATGTCAACATTAAACACAAAGAATATCAAAACTTTAAGAACAGCAAAATCTTATGTGTATTCACTTAAAACCACCCTGGTTAGTTATTGTTTACTAGGGTTCTTGGATAACCTTGTGATGGGACTGAAAAATTCTTAGAGGAAATGCCAAAGTAATTATTGTTTTAGTGTAATCACTGAGGAATTTTCTTAGAGGAAAAATGAAATCTAGTTATATTACACAGAATATGTTAGTTTATATACAAATACATCAATAAATAAAAAACAAAGATATGAAAAAAATACTGAAATATGGGATACCAACAGCGATGATATTTACTGTGTTAGTGGCGGATATACTACCAG
Organism: Anabaena sp. UHCC 0187; assembly: GCF_009712035.1. Lineage (GTDB taxonomy): Bacteria > Cyanobacteriota > Cyanobacteriia > Cyanobacteriales > Nostocaceae > Dolichospermum. The sequence continues at coordinate 81,315 of NZ_VILB01000020.1, forward strand.
CATTATCAAACCCAAAACCTAAGTATTCCAAATGTAAGAATAGTCAAGAGTATTGCTTACGACGGGGGGATAGAGGTGAATTGGTTAGTCAATTCATTGGTGGTTTAATCTGCGTTGGTATTAATATTAATACTGAAAGAAAAGATAACCCTAATAATGCGGTGTTCACTCAAACAGTAGAAAATGCAGTCAAAGAATTTCAGAAAATTGCCAACATCAAACCCGATGGCATTGCTGGACAGGAAACTGTCAAAGCTATTCGATATGGTTGTTAGGTGATTGACATTGTTTAGTAGCGATGACTTTGCTAACAATTATGAACTGATTATTGCTCAAAGGTGATCACTACACTCGTAGTAGACATCCCCGAACTTTTCCTCTAAGAATTTTCTAGTTATTATGTACTATAAAAATTTCCTCTAAGAATTACGAGGCAGTCACCACAACTGCCCCCATACTTAGTTAAAACCATCAAGTCTGCGGACATCCCAAGGCAAAGACCGACGACTTTGGTTCAAAATTGATTGATACCCCTCTGGCGATAACCAAGAACCATCTTCTAACTGTACATAATCTGGTGGCACTTCTTCCTGTGGTGTGAATGCTGGCAGTGTCCAAGGACGTTTGGGTTTGACACCGGGTACTAATTGCAATTGCTCTTGAATCTCGTTGAGTTGTTGGGTGATGGGAGTTAGGGATTTTTCAATAGCGGTGGTGATTATGGCATTCAGAAATTCCTGATTTACCTCAACAGAAGCAGTTTCCGCCATTCTGGTTTTGATAGCAAAGTAAGTTTGAGCAGCCGCAATTTCTGATTTTCGGGGGTCGCCATTCATGGCTGTGAGGTAACACGCATACCGTGATAATTTGTAATCAGATTGTTTAGAGCCTCCTCCCTGTGGTCGTTTCACCAGATTGCCACCGTCGGCAAAGTGGTCATCAATGGTGTAACCTGAGTTCTGACAAGCTAACTTTGCTCGTTCAATTGTTTCTTCAAACCGTCGCCATTGTGTATACCCCAATAATGGTTGTAATTCACGGGCTAACCAATACTCATTACCATCTTCATCAACTTGTTTAATCTTATCAAATGGATTTGTACCTTCAGTAAAAGCGATTAAATTCATAACAATCCTTGTTGGCTTAGTGTTTGATTGGAATTTTTCAGTAGCGGCATTTGTAGTAAATAACAGATCATCAGTAAATAACTACCCTGCTTTTATAGTTATTCGTGATGGGTCTGCAATCATTACTAGCAAAGAATTTGAGCTTGTTTTAAGGTTTCATTCGTGATGCTGTTATCTTCCCAAGTAACTCGGATACCCAATGTAAAACAAGACTCTTCTACTAACTGCTGAAATTGTTGGTGTGTATCTCCAAATAAATGTAATCGCTTTTGGTGGGATGGGTAATACACGGCATAACACATTACTTGACCAACAGCGTGTTTCCAATCAGATGCTTGTTTTATCTCGATAATTTCTGTTGAAGTTAGTACATCTATATAACCAACAGGCACTAATACATTAATTTTTGCTTGTGATTCTTTTTGAAAATGTAGTTGGATTTTACGCTCAACACTTTGGTAAGAATTACGCTTCTTGGAATCTGGTCTTACTCTTAGGTTTTTGGTATCTTCAATACTTTTTTCAAACGATTCCGTTAATGTTAAATTATGTGAAAGCAAAGATTTGATTTGTGCAAATCTCATTCTTACAATATTTCTACCTTTGTATTTTCTGGCACTACAAGCAAAATATTCAAGGATAGCAAAGCAGACATCAAAGCTAACTAATACTGTTCCATAGCAGTCAATTGGTAAACTCCGTAATTGTTTGCCAATAAAGGGTTTTAGGGTATTTTGAAGATCATTCATAATGGGGTCAGAATCCCTAAGACGGTTTAATGTCTGGGTAATGGCAGATTTATCTACCCCACAAAACTGAGCTAAAGCTGTTACACTCATGCCACTGACACCATCACTAAAACGGGTGCAGTAACTTTGGTCTATGGCTTCGCCACGCAAGCTATCGTTGGTTTTCTCTATTTGTGTCATGATGAGATTAACTTTGATAAATGGTTTGGGCGATTGCAACTTCTTGGCGGGAGGGCGATCGCCTTTGTCATAACTATTATAATTAATCTTATGTGTTCTGTACAGATAAAAAACTAATTATCATGTAAAATAAAAAATAGCTGATGTATTTTGCTTTAATAAGGGCGTAAATATGACAATAACTACTGTGGGAAGACCAAGAAGAAACCGACCAACTGACCGTGTTAATTACAAACTTGATAGGGACATCAGGGGTATTTTGTCACGGATAGCCGACCGTCAAGGTAGAACCGAGGGCGCACAGGTAGAGCAAATGATTTTGTTTTATGAAGCCTGTCAGCGTCTTAATTATGAAGGGGAATCCATCACAATGGATGCAATAAACGCCAAAGTTAACCAAATATGGGATGAATTAATAAGTAATGAGTAAATTTTGTTTCTATCTCTGAGATTCCACTGTATTTGATTTTTCCTCTAAGAATTGTACTGATATATGCTGGAACTCCTACACTCAATAAAGTCTAGTAAATCGGGACAAACAAGCACTCGCCTACAACACTGACATAGCTAATAACAAAGTATAAACAATATAAATTCATCAGGGTATGCAATACGCACTATTAACAAAAATCGGTGGGGAATTAATAGAGGCATCTAGGGCTGATTATCAGGACTATTATGGCTTTCTCAAATGCCCTGAATGTAATGAACCTGTATTTCTACGCCAGGGGCATTTAAGACAGCGTAAACAAATTAAAGCCAGTTTTGTCCATCATAAGGCAGTCCCGGAAATCAGTGCTTGCGAATTGAGAATAGGCAAATATAGCAAAGAAGATATTGAAGCTTTTGCATCTAAAGCTAAGAAGCAACGACTTCAAAAACTTAATATTAGTATGTGGAAATATGTAAAAACCAATATGGCAGTAAACTTCAAAGATTATGATAAATTGAAAACCCAGACTAAAAATGTCAAAAGTTATCAGGGTTTATTAGTTTATGCTGATAATTGTCTTACCAATAACGTTGAGTTTATTGTTGATAATTTAATACCACAAATTGGTAAAGTTATTAACAATAAAAATGCTGCTGTCGGCGAAATTATGGGGTTACTAGATAAATTCAATAGTTTTGTTAATGATTTAAAATCAGACTGGTTACTACATGAGAAAATAGCCAAAGAAGCCGCAGGGTTATTTCTATCACCGCAGATGAAGGAAATCAGATATAGAGCTTTGGTGGTGTTATGTTACCCTAAGAATATGGAATTATTGAATAGGGATCTAGTTGAGTTAAATATGCAAAGTGAGACATGGAATAAGTTATTTACCAATTATATTACACTACAAATCGCTTTGGTTTTCATTAGTATTAATTGGATAAAATTGTTACCTTAATCCTAAATTATAAGGTTTTGAAGATTTGCGATCTGCTTGCAGCAGCGCTTCGCTATCACTAACCAGACCGAAGGTATTGCCATTCAACAAAGAGATGTGGAATGATTTTAATGGAAAAAATATGGGATTGGGGATTAAGAAAGCAATTGCTGATGCTATAAATCATCTAAAGAATTTTTTTGCCCAATCTATATCATAAGGTAAAGGAGGTTTCACAGGACGATAATCTTTTTCATCGGTTTGCCCGTGCAGTAAAACAGCATTAACAACTATACAAGGTTCTTCACTAAGATTAATTGCACCATGTAATACCCCCGGAGGAATTGTAATAATTGTTGGTTCTTTTTCACTCAAAAATGTATATTGATATTCACGGTTGTGCAGAGTAGTTATGAGAATTTGTCCCTTCACCACTAATAATTGATCCGTTTGATGTCTATGGACAAACATATTATCTATGAAATTACTAGCAATATGAACCAACGCAGTTTGATTACTGTTGGCTAGAGAATAAAATGAAACCATACCCACTGTCATGGAATCTAATTTGCGAAGTTCAATTCTTTTATTGGCAGTCATTTTCATCCCTCGTGATTGTCCTAATTGGGTAAATCTAGCGAGCGTGCCATGAGAAACAAATAGCACAAAACCTCAGTTTTTAAGATGACTAAAACCTTGATTCTTTCTAATTTGTGTGACTTTTAACAAATGTATTTGATTTAGGTATAGATTATTTCATAAAAACCAATAGCTGAAAGTATATTTAGTAACATTAAGAATAAATAAATAAATTTCCAGTGTAAAATGACCACATAGGGGAAACCCTACGGTTCTTCCCACACCTCCATAAACTGTTCCCATTCCTCATCGGTTTCCGGGGGTTTATTTTTCACCAATCCCACTATCCGTGTTAATTTCCTGGCCTGTTGTTGGGGTTCACCGAGTTCAATTAGTTCAAGTTCTAAATTAGGATCATAACCCTGTGCTGCTAATTCGGCATATTCAGTATCTGTGATGTTGAGATTGTGTATCATGATTTCCCTCAAGAATTTGGTAGATGTTGATAGGTGATGTCTACGGCGAGTGTTCGCGCAGCGTCTCGAAGAGAAGTGATCGCTAACAAAAATTCCCAGTAATCATTAAATACTTATTCAATTGTATCAGGGTGTCTGAGATGATAATTTTCTGTAATATTTGTATTCTTCTATGGTGTTTATAAGTAATTAGCAGTGTAATGTTTATGATCAAACACTTTAGGCGAGTGTATCCTTAATATGAGGTTATCTACTAAGGTGTGAGGTGATTTATGAGTAAAATGCGTTCATTTATCTGTGGAGCAGTTGGTTTTGGTACTGCTGTATCTGTGATATGTTTTAATACCAATACAGTATTAAATCCCAAATTATCATCCACTACGATTGCAGCTACTCCATTTAAGACCCTAGCTCAAAATACGTCTCAGTGTTCCAGAGAGGGAAGGACACAAGCCAGCATATCATTTGTTAACGATACTAATCGTCAAGTTGATATTTATTGGGTGAATTATCAATGTGAAGAAGTTAAGTATTATACTCTCCGTCCAGGACAATCTTACAATCAACGGACTTACATAACTCATCCTTGGCGTGTCCGTGACTCACAGACAGGCAGAATACTCAATGAAGTAGTGACTAGACAAAGAAATTCACAGTTGAGAGTTTCCAGATCCCAGACTTCACCAAATTCACAGCCTAGTAATAGTAATAATACTGTTAATGCTAATAATTCAGTTGGTAATCAGCAAGAATGTAATGGTCAGCAAATTTTAACTTCTAGATCCTGTGTTGGGGATGGTCTAGATTCTGAAGAACAGCGTTTATACAATTTAGTCAATCAATATCGCGCCCAAAATGGTCTACCTGCAATTCCCTTTTCTCCATCTTTAAGTTTGGTGGCAAATCGTCATGTGCAAGACTTACAAAAAAATATCAAAACAGTAACACACGGTTGGAGTAATTGTCCTTATAATGCCTCTAACCAAGCAACCTATGATTGTATGTGGAAAGCTCCCCAGCGTTTTGGAACTCCCTATCCTGGTAATGGTTACGAAAATGTTCATGGTGGTTCAGGGGGATATAAAGCTAATGCAAATTCCGCTTTAGAGTCTTGGAAAACCAGCAGTGCCCATAATGCAGTTATTCTCAATCAAGGTATGTGGCAAAATAGACCCTGGCAAGCCTTGGGAATAGGTATTTATGGGGGCTATGCTGTTCTGTGGTTTGGAGAGGAAGTTGACCCTGCTGCATCTTCTCGATAGATTTGGTTTGTAGGTGATCGCTACTATCATAGTTTCCCTCAAAAACGGGGTGCAATGACTACGGCGAGTGAAGCGATCGCTTAGGTTTCCTCTTAGGAATTAGTTAGTGAATTATTGGTACTTTGTTATAATCATAAAATAACAGTTTAATTGAAAGCAAATGAAGTTTTTATCAACGAGCTTGTTTGGACTAACAACTATATCATTCTTGTTTTATTGTTATCCACCTGCATTCGCATTTGTATTTAATAACGTTTCGGCTATGCTTCACAGTCGGTCAGAAAACACTATTGGTCCCCGCATCTATCTTATTTATGATGTAGATGAGAAAGGTTCTGATCAAGATAAACTTGACAAAAAAGTTTTTCCATAACTTGAATGTTGCAAAACCACTATCAGGTTTACCAATCAGCCTGTACCCTTAGTTTCTGCCATTAGCCAATTTAGGTAATCCTGATTTCCTTGTTCAATTGGTAAAGCCACCACACAAGGTACTTCATAAGAATGCACTGATTTCACCTTTTCCGTTAATTCTGCAAATAAATCACGGCGGGATTTCATAATTAAAATAGCTTCTTTTTCTACTTGCAATTCACCGTTCCACCAATAAATACTGTCCATACCGTTAATTATGTTGGCACAGGCAGCAAGACGGGCTTCTACTACGGCTTTACCTACGTTAAGGGCTTCGGCACGGTCTTTACAAGTGACGTAAACAAAAATAAATTCCATGTTTTGACTATTAAATGGTTATTATATCTGTTTGGGGTGCTTATTGATAATTTTCTTGGGAGAAATATCGAGCAATACCCACACTGAACAAAGCGATTCTTGCGGAGTGCTTCACTACGTCAAAGTTAAAGCATTGTATCTAAAGACATAATTCAATTTATGACCCTAGACTCAAGCATTGAGCAGACCAATATAGCAATATTGAATTATTTAGCACTGATTAATGAGGTTTATTATGATTATCTCAAATCCAGTTGACAAAACCGCAAATATTAGTTTTCAAAAAGACACACTACTTATAGAATTAACTGCTGAAGAGTCTTCTAGTATTGTTGGAGGGTTTACAATTAGAAATGATTCAGGAGGTACAAGGCGTTTTTATAATTTAGGGGCAAATGTACCAGCGCAAGTGCAAACTTTACAACCTAATACAGAAGGCACTTATGATGGAGAATACATTATATATAACACATCAAAGACCGGATTTGAACCTGTATTAGTAAAAGTAGATCCCACAAAAACAGCAACTTTTCGTCAGGAAGGAAATGGTATAACTGTTGCTACTGATACTCCCAGTCTTTACATTTACAAGGGGTAATATTTAATTTTATCTCTTGGAGTACAACGATTTCTTAGGGTTTTCTCTCAAGAATTGCGATAGCGAAGTGCTGTTGTAAATAGTTCGCTATTGCCAAGCACTTCGTAGGAATCATTAAATTTTAGGACTATCAGAATAGATTCAGAAATTCCGTAACAACATCTATAGGACGATTGTAACACTCACCAGCATCATCATGTAATAAAACTCTGTCTCTTCTTTATTAACTATCGCTTTCTATTCTCGTCCTAACTTTGTAGATTCAAGATTTATCATTAGTTTTGTGCTTTGGTCTTCTAAAAATACATTCATAAATCCCCCGACGGTCAGCATCAGGACCAGTTAATGCTCTCCTGGCAGACACTAATTCCCAGCCTTCATTACCCATACGGTTCATACCGCTATCAAAAATAACATCTTCAAAACTTTCAATTTTATAATCCCATTCTACAGTTTTGGGTTGTTGTTCCCACCAAAGATTAAAAACTAGGATTCCTAATATTCCTCCCAGAAGTATAGTATTGATTATTTCCCTGAACTGAATTAAAATATTAAATATATCAAACTTTGATTTAGATGTAGAATTGTTTTCTGTGTTAACAACTGGTTTTAGGATCTCGGTTTGTAAATTAATAGTTTGTCTCCAAACAGGGTTTTTATTACCAGTTATTTGTCCACGAATATACAGCCTTTTTACTGTTGGTAATTTTAATTTTTCTATGGCTTTATTCACATAATCAATAAAGAATGATTGTTCTATAGTTTCCTTGGATTCCCCAATCACGGTTATACTTTCACCTGTGATATTTATTTGAACTGTGATTCCTTTAGGTAGCAAGGCTTTGTTCATTAGGGTAGCAATAGCTTGAACATCCCCCTGTTTAGCCAGTTCCAAAGTGTTTTGTGCAGTCATGATTATTTATCCCTAACAGTAGTTTGCCCTGGTAATCTTGGTGGTACAGGTGGTGGTGTCCTTGGTAATGATGGTGAATTGAGTTGTCGTGCTAATGTCAAAACCCTAGTTCTAAATCCCTCTACATCCTGGGTTTTTTTGTAAAACACAATAATACTAATATTGGTGGTGTAAATTATCAGCCAATTTTGTTTGATGAAAAAGTAAAGGATGAGGAAAATAATACCAATACCCCAGGGAAGGGTAAAGATACCCAAGCCTAATAACCAACTTAATGGACCAGAGGCAATTTCAATAGATTTGACATCTTGAATCCGGGTTTGAATGTCCTTTTTTTCTAGTTTGTAATATGATTCAGTGTTAGTATGAAGCAAATCACCAACAATTTTAATTTTCAATCTGCCACTACCAGGAACAATCAAATTACCCCAAAGTAATCCGGGTTTACCGTTGATTTCTATGTTTGAATTTTCTCTCATTTAAAATCCTCCCACTTTTGATAATGCTGACTCAATCCGTCTCATTTAAAATCCTCCCACTTTTGATAATGCTGACTCAATCCGATTGGTAAACTCTGAGGAACGATGACAGGTAATAATCAATTGTTCCATTGCCCTGGTCATTGCTACATACATTAACCTTGTTTCTTCTGCTAACTCCTGGTTTTCATTGGGCATATAACCAACACCGGGAATACACACTATGGGAAACTCTAACCCCTTACTTGAGTGCATCGTTATCAGTTTTATACTTTGTTCATCAGGGTTATAATTCCGACTATCATTATTGGCATTCACCCACTCAATAGGTATGTGCATTCGTTGGAAGTCTTGACATAAGCGATCGCCCATAAACTTTACCCGATAGATAATAGCGATTTCGTTCCAGGGTGTACCCCGTTCATGTAGTTGTTGTAATCGTTGGGCTAGGTATTCTACCTCATGTTGGAAGCTGTGGAGTTTGATTAAATCTGGCATTGTTCCCTGTCGTCCCGCACTGGTAGGTTGCAGCAACACCACTTGATCATCATCTCCCGTGGTCGGTGTCATCACTTCCTTGGCAAATTCGTAGGCCACCCCCAACACCTGTTCTGTATTGCGGTAATTGAGTTTTAGTACCGTGCTGCGTCCCCGTGCCTGAATACCAACGCTCTTAAAGCTAAATTTCTTACTGCGTTTTTCACCGTATAAGTTTTGGGCATCGTCATACAGTACAAGCAAAGAATTAGTTTCCGGGTTTACCATCTGCGCGATTAACTTTAGCCATTCTGGTTTAAAGTCGTGTCCTTCATCTAACATCACAGCGTCATAAGTACCGCTGGGTATTTTGCCAGCATCAACCGCACAGATTACACGGTTTACCAGTTCTTCTATGTAAGCTTCCCCTTGATATTCTGTGGATTCAGGTTTGGGGATGTTGTATTTCTTTAGTAGATCCATGCACCACCCATGAAAATGTCGAACTTTGACACGACTGATTTTATTGGGTTCTTGAATCATTTGCCTTAACTTAGCAGCAAGGGAAACATTAAAACACAACACTAAAATAGGTTTATTATTTTGTGCAAGGTGTTGACAACGATAACTTAAAATCATGGTTTTCCCAGAACCAGCGACACCGTGAATTACCCGATGTCCGTCACCCAAACTGCGGGCTAATTGTTCCTGTTGCAAGTCCATGATTTGCAGAATGTTTAGTGGCAGGGGTGCTTCAGTTTCAACATTAAACAAGGATAATTGTGTGATACGTATGTCTGGGAATATATGCCACCGGATTCTATCAATTTGCTTGTTGGTTAGGGTTTTATTAAAGTTATATGCTGATAAATCCCAAAGTCGTTGTTGAAATTCCCCAGGGTCGGTACTTGGTAACATTTCATCTTTGCAGATAATTAAATGTTCTTCAAATACTGCGGGGAGTTCGCTATTATTAAAATCCTTGCGGTTGATGTTAGTTAAAACTACACCGTAACCGTAGGGAATAATTAACTTACCTTGATATTCTCCCTGTTGAACTAAACTGTCATCTTTTTCTAGTAATTGGTTGACTGCTAGGGCATAATCTCTGGCCTGTTGTAATGGGTGCTTGACTTCCTTGATTCCATCTTCAGTAATTATGGTGAATAGGGAAGGATTAACAGTTTGAATAGTGTTCAGTTTCCAATCTTTGACCTCCAGAATGAATAAACCCCGACTAGGATGTAAAACTATGAAATCAGGGTGTAATTGTTTTTTACCGATGGGTACGTCATACCACAATAGGTAATCATCATCTAGTTTTTCCTCCATGCGCTGCGCTAACCTCTTTTCACCGGAGGTCATTCTGGAACTACAACTACTAAATGAAGGAATCAGTGTGGCCATAATTTGGGGTTTCCTCTAAGAATTTGGGGGGCTAAATGTGGGTGATCGCTGATGGTGATCGATCTGGTACTAACTATTTCCAAGAGTAAATACCCCCCCGACGTAAAAAAGCATCTATATTCCAACCAACTTGAGCGAGGGCAGCACTTACACCTACTTTCAATATTGGTGAACTGTATGAATGCCCATTGTTTTTAGTGATGTTGTAAAACTGCCCTTGTGGATTGACCATTATGTAGGAATCTTTCATCAAGTCATTTGATTCTGGAATAACTTGAAATCCTTCGTTTATAAGGGGTTGGTGTCGTTCAATAAATTCTTGAAACTGTTGTGGTGATATCAGCAGTTCCTCAACGCTACCATCATTTTGACCCTGTACTGGTAACACTTGAAAGATTTTCCATCGTTCTGGATGCACCCGCCTGACAAAAGTTGACATATTTTCTTGGTGGTTCAAGCGTGTAACTACTGTATTAAGTTTAACGCGGATACCGTATTGATGTAACTTATCAAATAAAGCAATTGATTGTATTACATGATTACCATTCCCCCGTCCTAAATCTTTTTGGACTGCTTCAGAAGCAGAATCCACCGATAATGCAACCCAATCAATTTCATGAGCGTGTTTTTCTAGTAATTGAGTCATTCGCGCACCATTACTCACAAGGCTGGTTATAAATCCTAAACGATGCGATTCAGCTACAAGTTCACCAATGTTAGGGTGTAGTGTTGGTTCTCCCCCAGCAAAGTTAAGTTTCTCTGCTCCTGCTTCACGTAATAAGAAAAGAAGATGTTTAGCATCGTTTAAAGTTAAAGCTCCTTCGATATCAGGAAAAGTAGCAAAACAAAATCGACAATGATAATTGCATGGTTTCCACAGATGAAAATTTACAGAAATTGGTTTCATGATAATTTTTTTGATAAATCAAACTTTGAAGTTAGCTAATTTACATCGAAATTTATAGACCTTATTATTGGTATACTTTCGCTAATTTTGCATAGTTCCCAGCACAAATTAGAATATGCTTGCTCAGGATTTGAATTAGTTGTATCAATTTGTATGATTGGTATATTAACTAATGCAAATATACGTTTGTATGATTCATCAAGATTATATTCAAGAGAAACTTTATCGCCATACCATTGTATAGGAATGTTCTGACTTCGTTGGGTAATACGCTGATTAATTGTTGACTGGGATGCTGTTACATAAACAATGACATCAGGTAGTAAAAATTCTTGTTCTGATTGCAGTATATGTAGATAAGAAGACAAGTCTTGTTTCATCAACAGACTATGATAAGCAAAAGTAGAGAACACATATCTATCAGCCACAACCCCTAAATCATTCAATTTTAGTTTGTATTCATAACTACGTAAAATGTTGCACAAACTATAAAAATGGAATGTGCTAATTGGGGAATTAGTTGCGGCTATTTGTTTCCGCAAAGAAATTAATTCAGGTGGTATGCTACCGTAATAATCAAAATTTTGCTGCTTTGCAAATAGTTCTGCTAAAGTGGTTTTACCAGCCCCGTCTAATCCTTCAAATGCTAAAAAAGGAAACTTTTTCATAGGTTAAAATTATCTCAACAGACAATATAGGACTCTAGTTTGATTACTGAAAAGCTTTTTACCTTGCTATTGCGTTCTCCTAAGAATGAAGTGAGCAATGCTTATGGCGATTCCTACGGAGTGCTTCGCTATCGCAAATTAATCTTCACTTTCCAATTGTGGTGGGGAGTTCAAAGCATTTTCCATCAAGTCAACAATGGAGTTTTTAGTATTGTATAATATTACTAAATGCTCCCTTGCCCTCGTCATAGCAGTGTAAATACCAGCTTTTTCTTGAAAATCGGTATCTGGGTTATCAGGGTATTCATTAGCCATGTCTAAACCAGCAATAATAACAGCATCAAATTCAACACCTTTGAGGGCATTCCAAGAGTCAACAATTATAAAAGGTCTATCTACCACATTCATGTTTCTATCTGTAGAACCTCTGGGGGCGTGATGTTGAATATTTAGCTTTGATAATTCTGCACTAATTAAATTTTTGAGTTGCCAATTTTGTGGATGGACTAAAACACCAATGGAAGATTCTTTATAACTTGATAATGCTAATTTAACTTGTTGGGCAACTGTTGAAGGCATTTCATGATTGGGAATTTGTAGTAGTAAAGGTTGAATATTTGAACTTCTGGATTTTTTGGTTTTCGGTTCAATAATATCCCCAATTCTACCTCCAGCTTGTTCTTTTTTGGAAACTTTTATGTTAGCATCAGACAATGATGTAAGTATAAAATGCCAAGCCAATTCAAGAATTTCTGGGGAGTTTCTATAATTAACATCAAAGATTTGAGAACGACCTACAACATCAATTCCCAGTTTACGCCATGACCAATCCGGTTTTCTTCTATGAGACTGACCATAAACAGATTGAGTGTTATCATAAACAAAAAAGAGAGAGTTGGTATCGTTATCTAATACTTCTAAAATAGCCCTAAACCACTCATCATAAAAGTCTTGGGCTTCATCTATTAAAATGGCTTGGTATTTTAAATGTGATTTTTGAGCTAAATCTATAATTTGCGCCCTTAGTTCATCATTATTATCAAATTCGTAACTATACTTTAAACTACGATAAGCCCAACTATGAAATGTTTGACAGGTGACTTGTCTATTAATGCCTTTTTCTGCTAGTTTTGAGGTAAGCCAACCATTCATGAAACGATTGTAACTAAGAATCAAAATATCATCATATTCATCAATGATTTTCTCAACTCTGTTTCTCAATACTAAGGATTTACCAGAACCAGCAATACCCCGAACCATTGCGTGTTTCTTGGTATTCATATTTCTGACTTTGGTTTGTTCTTTGTCTAAGTCTTCTCTGAGTAATCTTTGATTAATCGTGTGTTGAAAATCTATCCATTGACTCATGTTATTAATCCTATGTAAATTACTATTCAAGGTGAACTAATTACTATGCACTAGATAATCACTGACTTCAAAACTCAAGTTTTTGTATTATACGAATCCCTGGAAGACCCCTATTCCAAGTTTTCCTCTAAGAATCAACAAATCATACAAACCCCTCTTCCAACAACTCAATACCCTGAGTAGTAATTTTGTGTCTTTGACCAGAACCCCCGACGACCCTACTCCAACTCTCTGTGATTAATATTTCTTGTTCCCACCAATAACTAAACCCCCCGTACATCCCTGGAATGGGAAACCAATGTTGTTCTTGATTCACGTTAAATTCTAGTTTGGGGAGTTCCAAGTTTTGACTGTTAATTAAATCCCCGGCACGTTGTCTCATTAGTTCATGAAAGTGATATTCAATTTGTTGTAGGGGTTCTGGTATCTGGTTCATAAGATAAATATGATGTTGGGCGATCGCTATATCTACAATTTTATGTATATTAATGTGTAGCTTTTAGACGATTCATAAGATATTCTCCTGCAAGTATGGGAGCATAAATAGGATGTTGTGAACAGCTTTCCAAACAAGCAACTTCTGTATCATTATTAGGATGGCAGAAAAAAGCAATAGAATATCTTGACTGATTTATGCTGTCATCATTGGGAATAACAACCCGATGTTTAGTTGAGCAAAACATAAGATTTGTCCATCGCTGCATTAAATCACCAATATTCACTACCACCGTTCCAGGAATTGATGGTACTGCAATCCAATCTTTATCTGCTGTTTGTACTTCTAATCCTCCCACTCCATCTTGAAACAGTAAAGTAAGACTGCCATAATCGGAATGTTCCCCTGCACGCATTTGTCCAGGTTTAGGAGATGTTTGTAACGGCGGATAATGTAACAGTCGCAAAGTATGATTTTGTTGATTGTGTCTACTAATGAAAAAATCCTCTGGCATTTCTAATGCTAACGCAAAGGTTTGAAGTATAGTGTTAGCTAACTCTGTGCAAGCATGATAAAAATTAACTATGACAGGATTATTTGCAACTAAAACAGAAGATAAAGAGGTATTACTTATTTCTTGATTTCCTATATTAAAAGCCTCTTTTAAATCCCCTGGTTGATGAGGATTAAGGCGTTCTCTTTCCCAACCCACATAACCAGTATTGCTAAAATGATCATTCCAAGCTAACTGCTGCTTGACTGCTAATGGTGAACTAAAAAAAGATTTACTTACATTGAAAACCTGTTCTAATTCTATTGATATCGGCGAACTTTGTATATACATAAAACCAATTTCATGACAGGCTTGATAAATTTGTTTAACTATAGTTTTTTGGCTGTCTTGGTTACTAAGTTTAAACTTTGATAAATCAATTAATGGGATTGACATAATATTATAATTCAGAGGTATTGAATACTGAAAAAGCTAGATAAAAATTGTTGGTAACTTTATAGGAAATGTACAGTTTTATAAATTCTATAGCAAAGAACAACTAACGATTTCTACTAGACCTACCCAATCTTTGAGCAGCAGCTAAATCTATTTGTTTGATAGTTGGGCTATTAATGGTTCTCAAGTCAACATCATAATAGTCATCACCTCCTTCATTGGGGTTATGTTCGGAGTTTAATATATATCTTCGTTCTCCAACTTTGATGAGTTTTTGTAATCTGTAATCTTTACCTACATAACTTATTTTTGATTTCTGTCCAGGTTGTAAAATAGCCAGTCTAACAAAACCATCTTGCAATATCAAAACAGAGAATAACTGATTTTTACTAAGCTGTTCAATGTTTCTTTGACCAGTAATAGAATATCCTAAATTATCTTGTCTGGGAACATTGGGGTTTTCTCCATTATAATTAGTTATAACCCCAGTACCCTTGCTCATATCATATACATCAAAAACTACTTTACCAGGAATATTATTAGATTGCGATATTAATATTTCTGAATTATTTGAGTATCCTGGTATCTGTGCTAAAGTTGGTAAACAATAATTGCTGAAAATTCCTATGGTCAGTATTGATGAATAAAGATAGTTTAGTTGCATGGGGTTCTCCTCTATTTATGAATGTAACTGTTTTATCGAGTTCTTTTAATTGGGGTTTCATTAATCATTGAGTTGGCAATTGTAATTAATTTACTCTCTGAACAAGAACCGGAGGATACTAGAAACAATGTGCCGTTTTGAAACCAGGTTATGTTGTTCCATCCATCTCCTTTAAATAAAAATGCTTTGATGTTTTTATTAAGAGTTAACGGGGTAGTTAAGCCAGAATCATCTTGAAAATTTTTGTAATACTTAGAGGACACCAAAACAGCATTAATAGAAATTCGTATGCAATTTATAGCGTACAATCTATCTCCAGTATTCATATTTTGGCAATATTTACTTGTATTCAGTAAGGATATATCAGCATTTAGATCGTTCACATTAAAAACAACTTTTAAATTATCTTTACTAATTCCTTGAGTTATAGACTTAGGTAAACTACTTGGTAATCTAAAAACTAAATTATTTGGTAAGTGTTGTTTAATCTGATTAATTACAGGCTTAAATATTGGTGCTGGTGCTGCTAATACTGATAATTCACTAGCACCTAAAGTAAATAAACTGAGTCCCAAGATAAATAGCGATTGCTGTGCTTGTGGTAATACTAATTTTTTGGTCTTCAAAACAGGTTTCATAGATTTTCCTCAATCATAATAATAAAATCAATAATTTATCTTGATTATTTAAGTAATTCAGTTGTTTGTAAATATTCAATAACAGATGTTTTATCAACTTCACAATCACAACCTGCACTCATTTCTATTACACCTTTACTGGGAACATTAAAAATTCCATAAGCACTGTAGCCACCCTTAGCATCTATAATTAATGCTTGTGTATTATTGAAACTGTAATTAGTTATATTTGGTGTTTCACCCGTGATGTTGGGGTAAGAAATCTTAGCTAGTTCGAGTAAAGATAGTTTTTGAGGATTAGGTAAAGTTTTAATACTGAACGAATAAATCCCGTGTGGCGCTCTACATCTCATAGCTTCATGCGAACCTGGATCTAAAATTATTATAGAACCATCATTCCGCACTGTTGTTCTATAATTAGCAGGAATTTTTACTTTAATACCAAATTGTTTTAGTTTAATTGTCCTAGTTGTTTTGTTGGCCTCTACTGGTTTTGTATTCCCACATTTCCTTTGCGCTATTGCCGGAGTATTAAATACTAGGTTCTGCGAACTCAAGGACAATATTGTAATCACTGCTAACGTTGTGGTTTTTAAAATGTTTTTCATGGTTTCCTCAATAATATTTATAATTAATCAATCGGTTCTTTAGTGCAAGTCAAATAATTAGAATTAACCCAGCCTTCCAATCCTTCAACTTTTTTGTTGGGTCCCCTAATCACATCGACATAAGCCCAAATCCCCTCTTGTTTCTTGAGTAGAACATGATTACCATTATTTAAACCGGCTCTGGATTTGCCGTTGGGAGTAAACCGCAGTGCTAATTGTCCAGTTTTGATATTGACTACATCGCACCAAATAGCCCATTTAAGCTCAACTTTAGGCACTTTTTCTTCAACAGACACCAGTTTTTCGCGGAATATTCGTTTATCCTTGTTGACAATAGTTAAGTACATCCCCTCATTAGAGTTTTCCTTCCAAGAAACCGAGTAATAATAATCCCCATTACTCCAGGTCATCCCCCGATAACCTTGATCTTGCCATCCTGTACCGTTTTCTAATTTGAGGCACTGACCTTTAGCATCACAGCCAACGTAGGTATTAGCATTTATAGTAACTTTGAACTTCCCAGCCCTGTAAGTATCGGCTTTGGCTTGGGTGGCTGTGGTAACAATGCAAGTCGTTATGGCTGCTGCTAATAATAGTTTTAGGTTCATGGGTTTCCTCTAAGAATTTGGGGTGTGAGCATGGCGAAATGTTGGTAGCAGTGTTTAGTTGTTGCTTATAAAAAAGTAGTAGTGTTATTGAATCTATCGAAACATAACCACGGATTACAAACCAGAAGGGAATAGCATATATAACATTTATAAAATTTACAGCACTATTTGATGTAGCAAGTAATATACCAGTTAAAATAATAATCACATTCAAGCGTAGTTGTAAAGACTTTATTTGTTTATTTTGATTGCTAATCAGATAAACACTGTAACAAAACTCCAGTGAAAATCTAGACACTGCTAATACAGTTTCAGCATAAATACGGTTGTAATAGTAAATTAGCCCTTTGTGTCAAATAAACACTAATTCGCTGAACATAATAACCATAAAGGCTTTGCATCCTTGATACTTCCTTGTAGATAAACTGTAGGGTGTGCGTTATTCAGTGGATATACTGGGTTTTTGCTTCATATTTCTTTGGGGTTTTCTTAGAGGAAAATGCAACTTTGGCTAGATTGCTTATATGAAAACTTGCGATAGCGAAGCACTCCGTAGGAATCGCCTAAGTATCCCCAAAATCAGGCTTAATCAAAGTGCTACTGTACGCCGACTGATCTTCCTCCAGAACCAAAAATAATGGGACTGTCAGGCGTTTTTGGTTCCCAACCCACATCAAAACCTGCTTTCCAGGCAATTTCTCTAACTTGACGAAAAGTAGCAAAGCTATCGGGTCTAACTAAAAATGCCAAATAATCTTTCTGAGGTGCAAATTGAGATAAAGTTGTTCGATATTCAGAATTAACTTGAGTGAGTTCTTTACTGGATTCTCCACTATTAACTGACTTAGGGTTATATTGCCACGAACCAGACTCTAAATCAACTAATTCAACTTCATAGTTTTTTGTTTGTACTCGAAACTCTTTTAACTGTTGTAATTGGTTTTGCACACAACTTTGATAATTTCTTAATTCATCAAGATAACCATCAACAAATCCTGAAATATAACTAGGTTTAACACAAGTAGGTAAATTACCAAGAAAATCTTTAATTTGTTGATTAGCTGCTTTAGTATCTAAATAAATAACTCGATTACCACTAATTTCAAAAAAGTTTGGTTTTTTATCAGTTTCCTTTGCCAGTGGAGTCCTGACTATTGTACTTGATTGCACAGCAACTAAAGTAATAAAGAGACTCATAAACATTAGTACCCCGACAGTATTAGTTAAAATATCTAAGAAGGAATCTAGATTTTGTTGGGGACTTTGAGATGCAAAATAACGTTTTCTTCTCATATTTATACCAGTATTATTTTCAAATATTTCCTTGAATTTTGAGTTGCCATCCTTCGTCAATAGGTTCATAACCAATATCAATACCTTCGGACTCAATTAATGCTCTGATTGTTTTAAATACTTCAATACCATCAGGGCGAATTGCGACGATTAGATATTGTTTATCTCGATTAGTTTTTACCTCTGTTAATAAAGTTTGTAATGGAGAATAGGAACTGTTAACTTGAATTAAAGGTACAAATTCTTGGCTAGGATAAAGAACAATACCATCATTACGACATTCAATATAACGGGGTTGTTTACTCTGATTTTGTCCATTTTCAGTTTTAGCAACAATAGTAATTTGTCTTTGATTGCTAAATGTTTGAGCAGTCAGAACCATCAGTAATAAAATAAGTACGCCTATGGTACAAAACAAAATTGAAAGAAAAGGGAATAATTCAATTTCAGTGGCAGCACGATTACTAATTCTTCTTGGCATAAATTTATGAACGCTTTTCTTCAGATTCAACCAATGTAATCCGCCGGGGTTTATTCAAGTTTTCCAAAACAGGTTTTAATAATGCTAGATTGGTACGCACTTCTCCTAACACTTGTTCTAATTGTGCTGTTTTTTCCAATGTCTGTAAACTTTGTTCTAAACTCTTCTGAAATTCGACAATTCTTGTTACCTGAATAGCACAGTTTTCCAAAGCTGCAATCCGACTATCTAAAGCCATTGCTGCTTTTTGGAGTCCTTCAGAAATTTGCTCTGTATGTTCTGTGAAATTATGATTAACGTTTTGGTAATTATCTTGAATTGCCTGACTAATTTGTTGAATCTCTTGGATAATTTCTTGACTAGATTTTTCTTGCTGGGTTAATGTATTAACAAAAATTTCCCTATCTTTAACAGCCATTTGATTGATATAACTCATCTGTTGTATCAATTTATTAGTTGTTCCTTGGATTTTTCCTACTTCAGTTAAAAACCCCTGAGCTAAAGCATCTGCGGCTTGTTTAGCATATTCTTGGGCAGGTTGAATCAATACTTCGGGTGTTGGAAGATGTTTCTTAAATGCTTGGGATATAGCATCATCAACTAAGGCTTTATTTAAGTTCTCGGTTTCTTTGAGACGGAGTAATATTTTGTCATTGATATAAATATCAATTGCTAATAATAATCGTGATTCTTGTCTTTCGACTAATACCAAAGGAATCATTACTAAAACGCTAACAAATAAAGCTAATAGTGTCGTATCAAAGGCTACTGCTAACCCACTGGTAACAGTTCCAATACCCTGTTTAATTTGTTCAATATCACTGGACTGCTGCAAGAATCCACTAAAACCATTGACTGCACCACTAATACCAACAACTGTACCGATAAATCCTAAGAGGGGAATTGCCCAGACTAAAATACGAGCTACGGAATAGGAAGTTTCTGCTGTACTACTATAAAATGCTGAATCTTCCATTGCAAATTCAGTAGCCGTTTGGCGATTTCCTGAAACTATATATGCAGCGATAACCCGACTACAACGACGAGCTAATAAACTTTTTTCGTTACATAAGGACTGTTGTAATCTTTCTACTTGGATAGATTTAGGGTTTTCAAGTACAACACTCTCAGGTAGTAAATCTTTGCTAAATGCTTTGGATTCAAGTTGGATTTTTGTAAACTTTAAAATAGTAATTGTTACTACCATACCGCCGAAAAATATGGCGAGAATTTGGGTAAATCCCCGTTCATATAGCAGAATACCCAAAAATGTATTTTTAATGGGGAATACTGCTGCATAAATACATAATGTAACAATTAATCCTATAACTAAAATCAGCCAAAGTTTGATATCTAATTCCTGCCTATCCGATTTGTGAGAAAATTTGAGAGATTTTGCAGTCATGATTACTATTTGGGATTAGATGTTAAATTTTATTGCTATTTTAGTTAGACAAGTGAGGTGGTCATTATTTTTTACTCAATGATATTCTATGATACAAATATGTTAAGAAAGCGAGAAAGAAACTTTCCAGTTCTTATTTTTTAATTCTTCGTATGAATAATTTAATTGACCACGACGACCTACTTCAATACTGTAAAAATTTACTATTGGTACATTGTTAACTTGAAAATAAAAAATACAACGAACACTAGAATATTCTCCTTTAGGTCGTTTACCATAACTTGTTTTTCCAAGTGATATAATTTTTCCTTGTCCATCTTTAACTGTTACTGGCATACCTCCTTCAATATCTTTAAAACCTTCAGTACCATAACAGTTACTATCTGTTCCTCCAATATTTGAATCAACTAACTCTAAATATCCGGAAATTCGACTACTATTAGAAATTGTAGTATTTTTATTAATTGGACTTGGTTTAACCAGAGAAGGTTTTTTATTTGAGACTTGATTTGTCGCTATAGACTGTATATTAATTTTACTATTTTGCGGTTTAATTGCATTAGATACTCTATATGTTAATGGTTCTGGATTAGCCGTAGATGGAGGTTTAAGAGCCATTTGTTGGGCAAATTTTAAGTTACCTTGATATTCCTTGATTTTGCTTTGTGCTGAGGCATAATTAGGACTTGTTTTAGGAACTGTTTCCATCAAATTAATTGATCCTTGCCACATACCAATGATTAAAGTCCAATCATTTTGTGATTGTGCTGATTGAGTAATGGTTGCTGCACCTATAGCTTTTGAAATCGCATCTTGGTATGAATCCGTTGCAGGTGGTGATGGAGTAACTTCAGGTTTAGCTACTACAGTATTTTGTGTAGAAGGTACGGAAGGTGTAGAGGGTACGGAAATAGGTGAAGATGATTTTGTTTGGGTTTCATTATTTCCGCAGCTAATTAGAAAAAATACTAAAAATAC
>NZ_VILB01000021.1 GCF_009712035.1 Anabaena sp. UHCC 0187
AGCCGGATGCCGTGAAAGTGGCACGTCCGGATCTAACTGAGAGGTGCGGGGAATAATATCCCCCATCGACTCAAACATTATGGTGCATCAACTAACAATCTGGGTCGAAGGTGAAAAGGATTAGCTATGTCAGAAACAAGTGACAAACTCATACCTCTATCACAAAGGCAACCTCTACAGCGTCGCCGGCGTAAACGTCCAGTCCCTAAGACAGGACAAAAAAAAGTTATCAGTCAGCAGCCAGTTTCTAGCCCAAGAGAAGCTGCAACTGTCACACGTCTAGGTAATAATCATATCAGTCCTGCTCCTATCTCGTCTGGGGGGCGAAGACCAGCATCACGGATCATGATGCCTCCAGGAGTAAAACCCATATCTACAGTCAAGAAGAATACTCAAATTTCTCCCCAGGGGAATGTGAGGTTAAAGACAGTACGTATAGACAAACCAAAAATAGAAAGAAGAGCATCACGGAAGACAAGGTTAAAACCCATGGCTCGAACCATGTTATATGCCTTGCGGTTGTTAATTGTCGGTGTCGGTATCGGTGCAATTGTTGGTACGCTGTTGTCAGTCCTAGACCCTGCTAATCGCATTAATTCAGTTGTGTCCGTATCTCAAACTACAACTTCTCAGAAAGCACCTCAAACTCCTAATACAAGCTTATATCTTTCCCAGGAAATTACACCTTTAAAAAATACTCTGCAAACTCTTACCACAACTAACTCTGATTTCACACCAGGGGTGTTTTTATTAGACTTAGACAATGGTGGTTATGTAGATATTAATAGTAATACAAGTTTTTCCGCTGCCAGCACCATTAAAATCCCGATTTTGATTGCTTTTTTCCAGGATGTAGATGCAGGTAAAATCCGCTTGGATGAAATGTTAACTCTGGAAAAGGAGATGATGGTCGGGGGTTCGGGAAATATGCAATATCAAACCCCAGGCAGCAAATACACTGCTCTTGATCTGGCTACGAAGATGATTACAATTAGCGACAACACAGCCACAAATATGCTAGTTGCTAAATTAGGGGGACAAGAGGCATTAAATGGGCGTTTTCGCAGTTGGGGACTGACAGCAACGATGATTCGTAATCCCCTCCCAGATTTAGAAGGGACTAATACCACCAGTCCCAGAGAATTGGGGAATTTAATCTCAATGGTGAATCAAGGTAATGTTGTGAGTATGCGATCGCGCGATTTAATGCTCAATATTATGAATCGCACTGAAAGAGATAATCTTTTACCTGCGGGCTTAGGAAAAGGCGCAAATACCTATCACAAAACAGGTGATATTGGTACAATGTTAGCAGATGCGGGTTTAGTTGATGTTCCTACGGGTAAGCGTTATATTGCCGCTATCATGGTAAAACGTCCTAACAATGATCCTCGTGCTGCAAAATTAATTAGTTCTATTTCTAGTGCTGCTTACCAACACTTTAGCCAAGCTATAGTCACACCCACCAATCCTATAAATAATCAACCAGTTAATCAACCAGTTAATCAACCAATTCCTAATTATCAACCACCTGTTACACCATTGATTCAGCAACCGATTCAACCACCGCTAATGAATCCAACTATGCCTAATGGGATGGTTAATAATATGCCTGTAGGTAGTTATCCACCTCCTGTCATGAATCCACCATTGACTCCACAATATTATCCACAGCAATAAACAATTGAATTATGTTTCGCGCAAAGACGCAAAGGAGCAAAGACGCAAAGGAAGAAGGAAATACAGAAATCAATCAAAGTTTTAACATTTTTGATATCTCATTCCGGGGAGTTGGGTAACTAAACCCATGAGTTCTAATTGTAATAAAGAACTGGAAACTAAACCTGCATTCATACCTGTTTTTTGAATAATAAAATCAAAAGATAAAGCATCAATAGCTAAGGTATTTATTACCTGTTGTAATTCTGGTGCTAAGTCAGGTAAAGGAGGAGATTTAACTATAGGTGGTTCTATATCTATTTGGGGAATTGCACCTAACAGGGTTAATAATTCACTAAGTTCTTGATTAATTAAACCTGCACCTTGACTAATTAATTTTAAACAACCTTGTGATGGTTGATCATCAATTCTTCCTGGTAACGCGTAAACATCTCGACAAAATTCATTAGCATAAGTAGCCGTAATTAAAGCACCGGATTTTATTCCCGCTTCTATTACTAATACTGCACGACTTAAACCAGCAATAATGCGATTTCGACGGGGAAAATGGGTGCGGTTCGGTGTGGTTTTGGCCGGATATTCACTAATTACTATTCCAGATGTCAATATCTGTTTATATAAACCTTGATTTTTATAGGGATAAATAACATCTACTCCTGTTCCCACAACTGCTATGGTTCTTCCTCCGGCTTTCATTGCGGCTGCGTGACTTTCGGTGTCTATTCCTTCGGCCATACCAGAAACAACGGTAAAACCATTTTTTGCTAATGCGGTACTAATTTGACGAGTCCATTTAATTCCATATTCTGTGGGTTGACGAGTTCCCACAATTCCCACTAAGGGTTTTTGTCCTGAATTTTCCTGTAAATCAACTTCTCCCCGATAGTACAACAACGGGGGTGGACTGGGAATTTCTCGCAGTAATTGGGGGTATTCTGCGTCTGCTGGTGTCCAGAAATGGGGGTTTGCTTGTTGGTGTTGAGTGAGGAGTTGTTCGGGGTTTAAACGGGATTTTTGTTGAACAACTTTTTCTAATGTTTGAAATCCAAAACCTTCAACTTTTCGCAATTCTCCAGGACTAGCTTTCCAAGCTGTTTCCAAGTTACCAAAGTGCTGTTGTACTCTTTGCAATAATATTGGACCAATTCCAGAAATTTGCGACCAAGCTAACCAATATTTACGTTCTTCTGAATTTGACATTGTATGAGGAGGAGTCAGGAGTCAGGAGTCAGGAGTCAGGAGTCAGGAAGAATGAAGAATGAAGAATTTTTTTATCTCATTCAACTGCATATCAATATATCAAACTTTTACTAAATGTTGCTTTTTCAAATAATCAAATACAGATTTATCGCCAATATCGGGAGGAATAGCTTGAATGATTTTCCGCACAGCAAAGACTAAAAAGAAAATTGCCCAAATTCCTAATAAAACCTGTTCTGCTTGAGTTGGTAAAATTCCGGTTAAATGCCCTAATAATAGTAAGGGAACTATGGGAGTTAAGATTTTAGTTTCTAAACGATTGAAGCAAAAACCTTCTTTGAAAAAAATCCCTGTCAAAGCTGCAAATGTAAAACCAATCCCCAATATACTCAATGGTTGATCATAAACAGTGATTGCAAAAGCTTGACTATCACCATGTCCAAAAATAAAGGCCGAAATGCTGCCAATTACCCAGAAAATTTGGAGAATTCGGTGCAAAGATGCCATATAAATATGAATAGTTAATAAACTCACACCAAGTGCCAGACTAAAACAGGTGTAGAGAGGGGTAATAGCTTGAATTGCCCCAGGTTGGGGATAAAATAAGACTAAACCGCTACCAATGGCAAAACACAGGGCTGCAATCATTAACCCTGTCCGATAAATTATCACACTTTGGCGATCGCTATCGGTAATTGTAAATTCGCCAAATTGACCTTGATATATTTCCGCTGATGATATTGTTTGTGTAGTCATATTCCCTAATTATTATTTTAGTAATCTCCCTTCTTCTCTTCGCGCCTCTGCGCCTCTGCGTGAGACAAAAATTATTAATGTCCTTTCCCAGCACCTAAATACAATTCTCCTACTTTCGGATCATTTAATAATTCTCTACCGGGGCCAGACATAGCATCTCTTCCTGATTCTAACACATAACCACGATCTGCCATTTCTAAGGCTTTTCTAGCATTTTGTTCGACTAAAACTATGGCAGTACCGGCTGCTTTAATTTGTTTAATTTGCTCAAATACTTGAGTTACTAAAATGGGAGATAATGCGGCAGAAGGTTCATCTAAAAGCAGTAAACTGGGTTCTAACATTAATGCTTTCCCCATTGCTAACATTTGCCGTTCTCCACCGGAAAGAGTCCCCGCACGTTGACGAAGGCGCTCGCTCAATCGAGGAAACATAGTGTATATTTTATCTTTAAGAGGTTTCAAGGGAATATTCCGCACAAAAGCCCCCATTTCTAAGTTTTCATCTATGGTTAAGGATGGAAAAACGTTGGCAATTTGGGGAACATAGGACATTCCTTTGGCAACAATTTGATTAGATTTTAAACCAATCAAATTCTGATCTTTAAAGGTAATAGTTCCGGTATGGGGTGTCAAAAGTCCAAAAATAGTTTTTACTAAAGTGGATTTACCCGCACCATTGGGACCAATGACTGTGACTAATTCCCCTGGTGCAATGTGAAAGTTGACACCTTGCAAAATATCTACATCTTTAATATATCCAGCGTGGACATTTTTTACTTCTAATAAATAGTTATTAGTCATTTGTTAGTTGTCAGTTGTTCGTTGTCAGTTGTTCGTTGTTTGTTGTTCGTTGTCAGTTGTCAGTTGTTCGTTGTCAGTTGTTTTTCCTTTCCTACTGACCACTGACTACTGACCACTGACTACTGACTATCCTGTAATTTTCTGCAATTCTGGTCTTTCTTCTGCCAGAATCGCATTTTCCACTGGGCAAACTTGGAGACAGATGCCACAATCAATACAGGTAGCAAAATCAATCCAATACCAATCTGTGCCTTTGACGTTTTTCCCTGGACCTTCATGAATACAAGCTACAGGACAAGCACCTACGCAGTCAGCAACACCTTCACAAACGTCTGTGACAATGGTATGTGGCATTTTTCCGATTCCCTCTTTTTTATCAATTATTACTGATTACTGATTTAACATTGACCAAATTTATAGGGTGGGGAAACCCCACCCCTACTGGTTTAACATCCCGCTTCGATGGTAGATGAACCATCAGCTTTAATCCAAGCAATTTGGGCAATGGAGCGATCGCTTGCATATTGACGAATCGCCTCTGCATCTGAGCCACTTAATTCTATTTCTACTCTGATTAATTGAGTAGAATCACGCAGCTTTTCGGCGTAAGCAAAGGCCGCAGCCGCAGCATCGGCAGTTTCTGGAACTACCAACCAATGACTGGTGGGGATATCCTGGGGTAATTGCTGATTTGATGAGAGAATTTGGTATAAATCATCAATGCTCAGTTCAAAGCCGATACCAGGAATATTTTTACCCTGGGGATGATATAAACCGAGTAATTGGTCATAGCGACCACCGCGTCCTAAAACTTTGGCTTGGGAATTTGTATCACTCACTACTTCAAAAACAATACCTGTGTAGTAGTCAATGGTTTGAATTAGGCTCAAGTCAAGGATTAAAGGGAATTTACCATCTAGTAATTCTACTAGAGATTTAAGGTTATTTATTGCTTCGTGCTGGTCTGGTTCTAGATGTAAACTGCTGACTTTTTCTAAAACCTCTCGACTATCTCCCCGCAAATCCAACATGATTTTAGCGCGTTGGTGTAGTTCTGCACTGAGGGGTAAGGTATCAAGAGTGATATAATCCAAGTTAGCGATCGCAGTGCGAACCTGATTTCTGATTTCCGGGGGAAAAGCATTGAGCAGGGAGCGAGTAATTCCCGCTTCCCCTAAAATTAACCGCCATCCTTGTAAATCCAATGCTGTTAAACAATCTGCTACTAACAGCAATACTTCCCCATTGGCTAATAATCCCCCCGCACCTAGTAACTCCACCCCAGCTTGATAATACTCTTGCTGACGATTATGGCGGCCTTCCCAATTGCGGCGGAAAACATTAGCATTGTAATAGAGTCGCTGGGGGTGGGTTGCGTCCTCCATGCGAGTTACCACTGTCCGCGCGATAGAAGCCGTCAATTCTGGACGCAATCCCAATTCTTCATTTTGACCATTTTGGAGTTGAATCACCATGGGGCGCACAATTGCTTCACCCGCCATGAGAGTATCCATTCGTTCCAGAGTTGAGGTGATAATCCTGTGATATCCCCAACGGTGAAATACTTGTTCTAATCTATCTTCAATCCAGCGTTTTTGCGCCACATCTAAAGGTAATAGATCCCTGGCTCCCGCTGCTGGTTGATACACCATTATTTTTTCTTCCCGCCAAACAAACCGCCAAACAAACCGCCATTTCCAGACTTATCTGGTTGTTTCTCTTCAGTTTTAGAAGAGGAACTCCCTTGAGAACCACTGTTGGTAATTCCTAAAGCTTGATCTACCTTGGGTTTCCATTCCAGGGCAGTTTTTTCATTAGGATCTAACTTCAGGGCGTTATCAAAGTGAATTTTTGCCATTTTCAGTTGATTTTGCCGTAAATATACCATTGCAATCAAACTATGGCAATGACTATTTTTTGGTTCTAACTTTAAGGCATCCTGTAATTCTACTTTGGCTAGGGACAATTGGTTTTTTTCTAGCAAAGATTGGGCGCGACGCAGGTATTGTTCTGCTGCTGACTCTTCTTTTGGTGGTGAAGATGGGGTTGGGGTTGCGGGTAATTGTTTATGGGAATTTTGAGGCTGACTAGATGGGGGCCTATTCATTGACTGTCCACCCATCCGCATCAGGTAAACTAGATTTAACTCACTAATTTGAGCGATGATTTTGTGTGCTTGTTGCAAATCACTGAATTGAGTTTCGGCAATTTTAGCGATCGCTTCCTTATATGACATACTAATATTGGGCGCAGCTACCAATTGCTGGGCTAGTTCTGTCTTGAGCATGATTGATGCTGCTTCTTGTGAAAACCGTTTACCCATTTGCGACAGAATTAACAGATATTCCCCACGATTGCGTTCTACAGACAACTTCTCATAAGCTGGGTTCACTAGCTTTGATAACAGTTGATTAGCTATCTGTTTTTGACTGTCACCCACTACATTAGAACTATCTGGGTGCAAGAGTCGGGCTATTTGCAAATAACGTTTACGGATTTCTTTAATTTCCGCATCAACTGGCACACATAAAATTGCGTGATGATCTGTGAAATCATAGCCAAATAATCCAGAATCTATTTTTAACGACATATTATAGGTATTGCACCGTAGCATATCTTTTCTAGTTTACAGGGAATCATGGGCAGTTTGAAATCCCTCCAGTTGTCAGCATAAAATCTAATCCTGATTAAGCATGATTTGAAATTAGATAATTTATTTAAGCTTTTATAATTATATATCTATTCATGTAAATACCCATGAGGGAAATTTCCAGTCTCATAACCCAAAGTTTGTGAAAAGGAAACAAAATACTTGTTCTGTCGGTTTTAGATACTTTTATTATTGCTGGCTGAGAATAATGAATAGAAGATAGCAGAAATTTTCTATTTGGTGAACATGATTTAGCCGATTTGGCGTGTATTTTTCGGCAATATTTAGTTCTAAATTCGGTAATTAAGTTGGCACAAATTAGCCATGACAAAGATCAGAATAAACATATACGGTATTAACTGAAGCCGAATCTAAAAGTATAAAATTAATCCACAGTTAGTAATAATTCACAATTAGAGGAATTTAAGTCATGTCTAATCTATTGTTTACAGTAGTACCTATTGAGCAGCAAGAAACCATAATTGGTGGCAGAAATATCAAAGCTAGAGCTAATAATGTTAATGATATTCAAGTTAAAGGAAATAATAATGTTGTTGTAGTTGTTAATAATATAACAATCATAAATATCATAATTAATGTCATTATCTGCTCATGCGGTGGAGGCAGAAAACACCGTTCTCGCAGATTTTCGTGAGCGCAGATTATCTGAACGGCTTAATTATTTGATTCTGCGGGTAGGGGTTTAGCAGTGCTAAACCCCTACTAATCTAGATTTTTCGTAATTTTACAAAAGTCCATCTCCCAACCGTGTTGAGTATATTTAGTTATCTTGAGATGACTTGAGCTATGAGCCTGGAAATGAATTTCCAGGCAAGATATAGGTTTTACATTAAATAGATACTTATTATATGCTGCACGCCTATCTGACATTATATAGAAATATATATAGCTAAGATTGGAAATTTTGTCAAATGAATTTAGCCGAGTTGGCGTGTATTTTTCGGCAATATCTAGTTCTAAATTTGGTAATGAAGTTTGCAGAAAATGAGAATGAATTATCTAGTGACTTCTCGATATTCTATTAACAAGCGAGGGGGGAAACGGCAACCGAGCAGTAAACAACCCCAAGCAATAATACAAATCAAGGAGAATTCAGTCATGTCTAATTTATTTACCGCAGTATCTGTTGAGCAACAAGAAATCGTAGCTGGTGGTCGTCGTAATCGTCCTGCTCGTCCTATTGTAGTCGTGGAATCCCCCAAGATCACTAACATTTTCGCTCTACAGATAGGAGGCAATTTTGCTACTATTGGTGGACGCGGACGTGTTGATCAACTTCTTGGGCAAGAGCAAGAAATCAACGTAAGTTAATAGAAAGAAACGGTTTATAGAATTTTAATTCTTCCTGTTTCTGCTCATTACTAAAGTCAGTCAGCTATCAGCTAGAAACAGAATAATAAAAGAAGTAAATTCTTTATTATTCTGCTACTGATTGCTGACTCTTTTTCTAAATATCACGCCCTATTTACCAATTCATACAAGTAAGACTTTATCTAAATACTTTATATATTTCCACCATAAATCAAAAAAAAGCTAATTCCAGAAATATACCACCTAATTATTATTCTCCAGGGTGCTTTATCTATGAAATACCAGTTAGTTCAACAACATAGCGAAGAAGATTGTGGCGCAGCTTGCTTGGCTGCAATTGCTAAACATTACGGTCAAACTTTTACCCTTAACCGGGTGCGGGAAGCCGTAGGAACAGGGCAATTTGGAACTACTTTATTGGGATTAAAAAGAGGAGCAGAAATCCTAGGTTTTAAAGCAAATCCAGTCCAAAGTTCCCCAGAAATATTAGACAAAATCCATGAAGCACCCTTACCAGCAATCATTCATTGGCAAGGAAATCATTGGGTTGTTTTATATGGTAAAAAAGGTAAAAAATTTCTGATTGCAGATCCTGCGGTCGGAATGCGTTATCTTTCTAAACAAGATATAAAAGAAGCTTGGACAGATTGGTTATTATTATTAGTAGAACCAGATCCCATCCGCTTTTTTGCTCAAAAGCAAGATAAAGTTGGTGGTTTTTGGCGTTTTTTTAAACGGGTCTGGATTTATCGTAGCATTTTATTTCAAGCATTACCTCTGAATTTAGTCTTAGGTTTATTGTCTTTAGCTTCTCCCTTTCTGCTGCAAATTCTCACCGATGATGTGTTAGTTAGAGGTGACACAAAATTACTAACTACAGTAGTAATTGCTGTAGTAGTCATGAATATGATTTCTCATAGCCTTTCATTTGTCCAGTCTAACTTAATTGCTCATTTTGCCCAACGAATGCAATTAGGTTTAGTTCTGGAATTTGGACGGCAAATTCTGCGTTTACCATTAACTTATTATGAAGCCCGTCGCAGTGGTGAAGTTATTAGTCGGTTGCAAGACATTGAGCAAATTAATCAATTAATTGCTCAAGTTGTTGTTGGTTTACCCAGTCAATTTTTCATTGCCATAATTTCCTTGGGTTTCATGTTTTTTTATAGCTGGAAGCTTACCTTAGTAGCTTTATTAGTTTCTGTGGTCATGACCACATCTACTATTATTTTCCAGCCGACACTACAACAAAAAACCAACGAACTGTTAGTCACAGAAGCGGAAACCCAAGGGGTTTTAGTTGAAACCTTTAAAGGGGCATTAACTCTCAAAACCACCACATCAGGAAGACAATTTTGGGATGAATTACAAAATCGCTTTAATCGTCTGGCTGGACTGACATTTAGAACAATGCAAATTGGCATTATTAATAATACTTTTTCTGGCTTTATTTCTGGAATTGGTAGTGTAATTTTACTCTGGTTTGGTGGCTATTTAGTAATTAATCCGGCTGAAAATCTCAGCATTGGACAATTATTAGCATTTAACTCAATGACTGGGAATTTTCTCTCTTTAATTAGCACAGTTATTAATTTTGTTGATGAATTTACCCGTGCTAAAACTGCCACAAGAAGGTTAACAGAAGTTATTGATGCCACTCCAGAAGAGGAAGATGATGGTAAAAAGCCTTTTGCTAAAATCTCTGGTAATGATGACATTATTTGTACAAATTTGACCTTTCATTATCCTGGTCGCATTGACTTATTAGATGATTTTTCTTTAACAATTCCTGGGGGTAAAAATATTGCTCTTATTGGTAAATCAGGATGTGGTAAAAGCACCTTAGCTAAATTAATTTCTGGTTTATATCAACTGCAATCTGGGAATATCCGCATTGGACTTTATAACCTCCAAGACCTTTCCTTAGAATGTCTCCGTCAACAGGTCATACTTGTTCCCCAAGATGCCCATTTTTGGAATCGTTCCATTGTCGAAAACTTTCGATTAGGATCACCCTATATTAGCTTTGAGCAGATTGTTCAAGCTTGCCAAGTTACTGGTGCTGATGAATTTATTAGTAAGTTACCTCAGACATATCAAACTATCTTGGGTGAATTTGGTGCTAATATTTCCGGTGGACAAAAGCAAAGATTAGCACTAGCTAGAGCCATTGTTACAGACCCAGCAATCCTGATTTTAGATGAATCTACTGGTGGACTTGATCCAGTTAGTGAAGCGCAAGTTTTAGACCAATTATTTCAACATCGTCAAGGGAAAACAACGATTTTAATTACTCACCGACCGAAAGTAATTAATCGTGCTGATTGGATTGTTTTGATAGATCAGGGTAAGTTGAAATTAGAAGGTTCTCTAGAGGATTTACGCACTAAACCAGGAGAACATTTAGATTTTTTAATTCCTTAGTGATCATTCATTAATCAGATAATTATGCTTTACACTCATCCTCAAGAATTCAATTCTGTCATTGAAAAAGATAATTCACTTCCTCCTGTTAGTCGCTGGACATCCTTAGCAGGTGTATTTCTAATTGGGACTGTTATTGCTAGTATTTCTTTGTCCTCATGGGTGAAATACAATGTCACAGTTAAAGCTGCTGCTATAGTTCGTCCCATAGGTGAAACTCGTGTAGTCCAATCAAAGATAGAAGGGACTATTAAAAATATCTTAGTCAAAGAAAATCAAATTGTTAAGCAAGGGGAGATCATCGCCATTTTAGATACTGAGCAATTACTCATTAAAAAAAGCCAATTAGAGGAAAATATTAAACAAAGTAGATTGCAAATAGTTCAAATTTATGCTCAAAACCGGACGTTAAATCATCAAATTATGTCTGAAAAAATAGCTATAGAAAAGATTGTTAATTCTGCTAAAGAGGATTTATTAAGAAATCAAAGAGAATATGAAGAGCGAAAAATTAATACTGATACTGAATTAATAGCAGCGGAGGTAAATATCCAAAAAGAATTAGTAGGTTTACAAAAAGCTGAAGCTGATTTAGAATTTGCAAAATTAGATCGGGATCGTTATCAGCAACTATCACAAGTTGGCGCAGTTGGCAAGCGAGAATTTCAGGAAAAGGAGTTAGTTGTTAAACAGACAAACCTCGCTCTGCAATCTACAAAAAAAGCTGTTGATATCGCTAAAATAAAAATTAAATCCACTAAAGCTGCGGTTAATCCAACTACAGCTATGGTGAAAATGGCAGAAGAACGTATTGCTCAAGAAATTGCTAAAGGTGAAGCCAATATAGCTGTTTTAAATAAAGAAAGAGAAGGCTTAATTCAACGATTAGTTGAAATCCAAACCCAAATTAAACAATCACAAAAAGAACTTCAACAACTAGAAAATCAGCGCAAAAGTAGTATTATTCTGGCTACGAGTAATGGGATTATTTTCAAGCTCAATTTACGAAATTCTGGTCAAGTTGTCCGCGCTGGTGAATCTATTGCTGAAGTTGTCCCTGATAACGCTTCCTTAGTAATTAAAGCCATGATTCCCACTGCGGAAATTAATAAAGCTGCTATTGGTCAAAAAGTCCAACTTCGTGTTGATGCTTGTCCCTATCCTGATTATGGAACTGCTAAGGGGATTGTGAAAACCATTAGTCCAGATGCAATGACATCTCAAAATAAAGATACAACTACTACAATTTCTCCTGGTATTAGCTACTTTGAAGCCACAATTCAACCCGAAAGCCATTCATTTGGTAATAATGGCCGTCAGTGTGTTCTTCAATCAGGGATGAATGCTACAGCCGAAATTATTTCCAGAGAAGAAACAGCATTAAAATTTATGTTGAGAAAAGCTAGATTAATTTCTGATTTATGAAGAATAAACATAAATTAAATAGTCATATAAAAAATGTAGAGGCGTTCCATAAAATGTCTCTATAATGGCTATAGAAAACATATATCTAATTTATTTAAGTCATAATCATAATATCGTTTATGACATCTGAGCAAAGAATTCAGCAAGCATTACAGTGGTGGTTTTATAGAGAATTCCTGAAACTATTTCTGGAATCCGAAAAAATTCGTGATGATTTATTACAAGAATCTTTTACAATTCGGCGTAATCTAGATTTATTGGCTATAGATAATCAGACTTTATCAGTTACAAATATTCAAGCATATATCGAAAAAATTGATAATTTTCATCACTCTTTAGTTCAATTAAGTGATCGATTATGTCTCACATCTATTCAAGATAGTTTACCTTTATCTATTGAGTATTTATTAGAATCTTGGATAGACTCCCATCAACATCTAGATTTTCAGCTTAAAATGCCAGTTTACTGGCGAACTGAAGCCCCTGAACGTAATTGGATAATTATTAGAGTCTTAGAAGAATTACTCAGAATAACTTTGCCAGAAACAGAGATTTTATTACCTATTTATATTCATATAACTCTTAAGCCCATAGGAAGTATAGGGTTGTTGTCTGTAAAAATTTATTATCCTGATATATCTACTCTAATTTTTTATTCTCATGTGCCAGAATTAGAACATCTTTATCATAGCTTTAATTTCTTAATATCAGGTAAATGCTGTTACTTTAACAAAAACCTCATGTCAGTTTGGCACTTTTATTGGTAAGTATTTTCTATTACTTAATAACTCCTATATTACTTCGTAGTATATCTGTCACAACTCTGATTAATCCTAAATTACTTGGAAATAAAGATAATTTTGACTGTTATATATCAACCTAGTAATCTCAGCATTTTTTAGGGTTTTTTCTGGGGTGAGGGGTGTCACCCCCCATAGCGAAGGATTTATCGGGAATAGAATCTAGTAAAACTAATTAATAATAGTAGATAGCAAGCCAAATTTATTAACTGGGGCAATTATTAGATATGCAACAAGTTTTATCAGAAAAATCATTTTTAAAATTCATGGTAATTGATGACCACGAATCAGTTTTAAACGGAACAGTAGAAATATTAAGAAAAAACTATCCTAGTGCTGAATTTAATATTGCTACAAATGCTAGTCATGCTTTTGAGCAAGTTATTAGCTATCAACCTGATCTATTAATTATGGATCTTTCTATACCAGAAAAACTGGAAATGAAAGCGCGAGTTGACACGGGTATTCAACTTATTAAGAATTTGATAGAAACTTATTCCCATTTGAATATTGTTATTCAAAGCGCTCATGTGAAAACATTAGTAAGGATTCGTCCCTATATTGATAATCATAAAGGAGGCTTTACTGTCGCTGATAAAAGTCTTTCTACCCAAGAAATGTTAACTAGAGTTGACTGGGCATTACAGGGATTAACTCACACCAAAGATATTAAAGGAATTCACTCAGGTTTAGAAGTTAAACCAGAGTGGTTGAAAGTCCTAAATTTAGCCTTTGAAGCCGGATTACAAGATAAAAAAATTGCTGAAAATATGTGCATATCTGAACGCATGGTGCGTCATTATTGGACTAAGTTGCAAGACGCTTTAAATATTTACCCAGAAGAAGGTAAAAACATCCGCATTCAAACGGAAATCAAAGCTAGAATTGCCGGATTAATTGATTAATAGTCAGCATTCAGCTTTAAAAATAGAAATATGGGCAATTATAACTAATTTTTTTGGGGGAAACCAACAGTTATACTTCCTCATATTTGCTATTTCTATTTTTAGCTGATTGGTGATAAATGAATGCTTACATAAAATCAATAATGTGTTTTCCACAATTAAGGTTTTGAGACTGGAATAAAAGCTTATGCAAACTCAATTTTGGAAAAAACTGCAAGCAGAAATTTATTTTGGTTCTGGAGAAAAGTTATCAGAAAATATCATGACTATTTTTAGTCTAGTCTTGATTAGTCATTTTTTGTTGACTTGGGTGTGGTCAGTTTCTATATTTCCAGCAATTTTAATTGTCGTTATAAATTGCATCAGTCTCATCGTCTTATATCAATATAACCAAACAATTAAATCTGGGATTCAAGCTCGCCGAACCATGATTGAAACTACATTTGAAACAATTCATAATGGGCCATTACAACATCTGGCTAAAGTTTTAAAGCTAGTGAAAGGGCAAGAATTACCAATTAATATTTTGCTGCCTGTAATAGAAAAAGAACTTGAAGAATTAAACCAAGAATTACGAGGAATGTACGAATTCTGGCAACAAGAAACTCTTAATCAAGATACTAGCCTTTATCTAGGAAATAATGTAGTCATAGATTTGCGAAACCCTGTCCATGAGATTCTCTATCAAGTTTATAGCTACACCTTAGAACGAGATTTACCATGCTTTAAAACCCTGAAACTAAAAATTCATAACTTTGAACCTATAGATGAAAGCAATTTGAGTATTGAAAATAAGCGAGGACTTTGCCGATTTTTAGAAGAAGCCTTATGTAATGTTGGTAAACACGCCATAGGCATCACCCGTCTACAAGTTACCTATTCAGCATTTGCAGGACATTACACTTTGAGCATTCTCGATAATGGGTTAGGAATTCACTCATCAAAAGAAGGTTGGGGAACAAAACAATTTAAAAATTTAGCCCAACAAATTAAAGGTAAATTTAGGCGAGTTTCCCTTTATCCTCAAGGGACTCTTTGTGAGTTATCTTGGCGGTTATCAACTTCTTTTTGGTGGCAATAAAAACTGGTAAAATTTAAAAATCTTGATTTTTTGCTTTTTCTCCAATAACTGACTGTGCCAATACTGTGCCAAGATAGAGACTCAACAACTATATTGAGCAAAAGGAAAGCTAAAAAACGCCGTGCAGATTACATTTTTAGGGACGAGTTCCGGTGTACCGACAAGATCACGCAACGTTTCCAGCGTGGCACTGAGGCTGCCACAACGGGCAGAACTGTGGTTATTTGACTGTGGGGAAGGAACTCAGCATCAAATTTTGCGAAGTGACTTAAAAGTTAGCCAACTATCCCGAATTTTTGTCACCCATATGCACGGTGATCATATTTTTGGCTTAATGGGATTGCTGGCTAGTTGCGGTTTAGCTGGTAATGTAGACAAAATTGATATTTATGGGCCATCAGGATTAAACGAATACTTACAAGCCGCTTCCCGTTACTCCCACACTCATTTTTCTTACCCCATTAAAGTCCATACTGTACAACCGGGGGTAGTTTATGAAGATGATGAATTTACGGTTAGCTGTGGTCTTTTACATCACCGCATTCCTGCTTTTGGCTACCGAGTAGCAGAAAAAGACAGAACCGGACGTTTTGATATAGACAAAGCCAAAGCCTTAGAAATTCCTTCAGGTCCGGTTTATGGACAACTCAAACGTGGTGAAACAGTCACCTTGGAAGACGGAAGAGTAATTAATGGTAGTGAATTATGTGGCCCCATAGAAATTGGGCGAAAAATTGCCTATTGTACAGATACGGTTTATTGTGACGGTGCAGTGAAATTAGCACAAGATGCAGATGTATTAATTCATGAAGCAACTTTTGCCCATCAAGATTCAGAAATGGCGTTTCAGAGGCTACATTCCACAACCACAATGGCCGCACAAACAGCTTATGGTGCAGGAGTTCGTAAACTAATTATGACACATTTTAGCCCTCGTTATGCGCCCGGAAATACGATTGAATTAAAAGACTTACTTAAAGAAGCAAAAGCAATTTTTCCTAAAACAATCATGGCTCATGATTTTATGGTTTATGATGTCCCTCGCAGACGAGAAATTGCATCAAGTGTGAGTGCCTAATTTCGCCATAATTTTCGCTTATTCCTAATTTATCGCCCTCTAATATATGAGCAATATTCCCCAAATTGGCCAACCTGCACCAGATTTTTCTACCCCAGACCAAAACAATAATCTAGTCAATCTAGCTGATCTCAATGACTGGATAGTTCTCTATTTTTATCCTAAAGATAATACACCGGGCTGCACCACAGAAGCTCAAGATTTTACCAAATTATCCTCAGAATTTACCACAGCGGGTGTGAAAATTATCGGCGTTAGTCCCGACTCTGCCGCATCTCATTGTAAATTTATAGACAAACATAATTTATCAATTACCCTATTAACTGATCCTGAACATCAATTAATAGAGGCTTATGGGGCATGGCGTTTAAAAAAGTTTATGGGGAAAGAATATATGGGGGTTGCCCGTTCAACCTTCCTGATTTCACCTGATAAAATTATCGCCTACCCTTGGCCTAATGTCAAAACTAAAGGTCATGCTGAAGCTGTACTTAAAAAAATCAAGGAATTAGCAGCTAGTTAAACTTTCATACTCCGATTTGTCGGACTTTGTTGATATATCTGTAATTTATCATCATTTAGATATTTGATTTTCCAAATGTTAATTAATTTAAACTTTGCTTTACTAAATCACATTCATAAAATAATATAGCAATTCTGATAAACTTGCACTTTCAAAGCGAGAAACCGAACTTTATCAAGTTTTCCGAATCTTAAAAAAACTAGGTCAAATTTTGCATTAATCGTAAATTAATTATGTCCAGTCGTCCTATCTATCTCGATTGTCATGCTACTACCCCCGTGGATGAAAGGGTAATGGCTGCTATGATTCCCTATTTTACCGAAAAGTTTGGTAATGCGGCGAGTATTAGCCATATTTACGGTTGGGAATCTGAAGCTGCTGTTAGAAAAACACGGGAAATTTTAGCAAAAGCAATTAACGCAACACCCGAAGAAATTGTTTTTACCAGCGGTGCAACAGAAGCAAATAATTTAGCTATTAAAGGTATTTCTGAAGCTTATTTCCAAAAAGGTCAACATATTGTGACTATTGCCACGGAACATAAAGCAGTTTTAGATCCTTGTGAATATTTAAAAAGTTTGGGTTTTGATCTGACAGTTTTACCAGTGCAAAAAGATGGATTAATTGATTTAAATCAGTTAGAAAAATCTTTGCGTCATGATACAATTTTAGTATCTATAATGGCTGCAAATAATGAAATTGGCGTTTTACAACCAATAGCTGAAATTGGAGAAATGTGCCGTCAAAGGCAAATTATTTTGCACACAGACGCAGCCCAAGCTATTGGGAAAATCCCCTTAGATGTGGAAAAAATGAATAT
Source organism: Anabaena sp. UHCC 0187 (assembly GCF_009712035.1). Lineage (GTDB taxonomy): Bacteria > Cyanobacteriota > Cyanobacteriia > Cyanobacteriales > Nostocaceae > Dolichospermum. The sequence goes on from NZ_VILB01000021.1 coordinate 17,478, forward strand.
TGATTTGATGTCTCTCACAGCCCATAAAGTCTATGGGCCAAAGGGGATTGGGGCTTTATATGTTCGCAGACGTAACCCTAGGGTGAAACTTGCTTCCCAACAACATGGGGGAGGACATGAAAAAGGAATGCGTTCCGGGACATTATATACACCCCAAATTGTCGGTTTTGGTAAAGCTGTAGAAATTGCTTTATCAGAACAAGAAACCGAAAATCAACGACTAACAGCATTAAGAGAAAGATTGTGGAATCAGTTATCTACTGTTGAGGGAATTCATTTAAATGGACATCCTCAAAAACGATTAGCAGGAAACTTAAATATTAGTGTTGAAGGTGTAGACGGTGCGGCACTTTCTTTAGGTTTACAATCAGTAGTAGCTGTATCTTCTGGTTCTGCTTGTTCTTCTAATAATGTTGCCCCTTCCTATGTCTTGAAAGCCTTAGGACATTCCGATAAATTAGCTTATGCTTCGGTGCGGTTTGGAATTGGCAGATTTAATACAGTTGAGGAAATTGATCAAGTTGCCAAACAGGTAATATCTACTGTTCAAGGTTTAAGAAGTGCCTCAGTCGTTAGTTGTCAATAGCAATTATTTTTGAAAATTCCATAGTTTGCGCTAGTTCCCTCCGGGACGCAATGCGAACACTATCGCTATAGTCAACAAGCGGTAGAATTAACATCCAACCCCAATTCCCTCCTTAATATGTATTGCGACTACCTGGTACAAATTCTCACAGCCCGCGTCTATGATGTAGCCCAAGAAACACCACTGGAATATGCCCCCAATCTCTCCGCGAGACTGAATAACAAACTCCTCCTCAAACGGGAAGATATGCAATCAGTCTTCTCCTTCAAGCTGCGGGGTGCATATAACAAAATGGTCAATCTCACCCCAGACTTACTTAAACAGGGTGTGATTGCGGCTTCTGCGGGCAATCATGCCCAAGGTGTAGCCTTAGCTGCCAGTCGCTTGGGAACAAAAGCTATCATTGTCATGCCTGTGATTACGCCCCAGGTAAAAATCAATGCCGTCAAAGCACGGGGTGGAGAAGTTGTATTACATGGTAATAACTATGATGATGCTTATGCCTACGCCCGGCAATTGGAAGCAGAAAAAGGGTTAACCTTTATACATCCCTTTGATGATCCGGAAGTGATTGCTGGCCAGGGAACAATTGGGATGGAAATCCTGCGCCAATATCAGCAACCTATTCACGCCATTTTTGTGGCCATTGGTGGTGGTGGCTTGATTTCCGGGATTGCGGCCTATGTCAAACGGTTGCGTCCCGATATTAAAATTATTGGTGTTGAACCTGTGGACGCTAACGCCATGTATCAATCATTGCAAGCTGGCGAGAGAGTGCGGTTGTCTCAGGTGGGTTTATTTGCGGACGGGGTAGCGGTGCGGGAAGTAGGGGAAGAAACCTTCCGGCTATGTCAGCAATATGTAGATGAAATTATTTTAGTGGATACAGATGCCACCTGTGCGGCAATTAAAGACGTATTTGAAGATACTCGTTCTATTTTAGAACCTGCGGGGGCATTAGCGATCGCTGGGGCAAAACTCTACGCAGAACGGGAACAAATTCAAGATCAAACCCTCGTCGCCGTTGCTTGTGGCGCTAACATGAACTTTGACCGTTTACGTTTTGTCGCTGAACGGGCAGAATTTGGAGAACGTCGAGAAGCTATATTTGCAGTCAGAATTCCCGAAGAAAGAGGTAGTTTAAGAAAGTTTTGTGAATGTATTGGTAAACGCAACCTCACAGAATTTAACTATCGCATTGCTGACCAAAAAGAAGCACATATTTTCGTAGGTGTGCAAATAGAAAACCGTGCCGACGCTGCGAAAATGGTCGCAAATTTTGAATCTCACGGTTTAAAAACCATAGATTTAACAGATGATGAATTAACAAAACTGCATTTACGTCACATGGTAGGAGGACATTCTCCTCTTGCAGAAAATGAACTCCTTTATCGCTTTGAATTTCCCGAACGTCCCGGTGCTTTAATGCAGTTTGTCACTTCCATTTCTCCAGACTGGAATATTAGCTTATTTCATTATCGCAATAATGGCGCAGACTATGGACGAATTGTGGTAGGAATGCAAGTTCCCCCCCACGAAACAACAGAATGGCAATTATTTTTAGATACTCTTGGTTATCACTATTGGCATGAAAGTGATAATCCTGCATATAAGTTATTTTTAGGATGATTTTGATAGATACCCGACTTCTTCAAGAAGTCGGGTATCTTTAACGGTTTGATAGTTCTAAAAAACTAATTGTTTGCGGCATAAAACTAGATAAACTTTCCCAATAATCTACTTTATTAACTTTGACTTTTAGTAAAGCAATATTGGGTTCATCTATGCCTTTGGGAAACCAAATTTCCAACCCTGGTTGCCATTTTGCTTGCAGTTGATCACGATCTCTTGTTAATTGGGCTGTTCCTAATATGGAAACAAATCGTTCTTGATTAGGTGCGGAAAAACTCACATTCACCTGTTGATGATGTTGAATTTCTACGACTTTATGGGAATCGGCTAAGGTAAAAAACCAGAGTGTAGCATCATTGTCAATTTCATTCCACATTGACATGGGGCGACTGTGTAAACTACCATCATCATCAACTGTTGTTAACATCCCACATTCAATACCTTCAAGCAGTTTACGCAATTCCTGAACTTGTGGTTTTGTCTCTAAAGATTGTGTCATTATATCTAGAATTGTATTTTTATGACATGAGTGATATTTTTAGTGTTAAAGGTTTTCGATTTATATACATGAGTCTAAAGAGGTATACTGCAAACGGTTCATAGTTTAACCAAATATAGAACCCCTCTGGTAAACCTCTCCCCGCACCCCTCCCTGACCCTCCCCTACAAGGGAGGGAAAAGGAGCAGCTTTTATGATTGGAGAGGCTTTGAACTCGTTCTTGGTATTATAAAAAAGTCCAGATTTTAGCCGTTTTGAGTATAACTATAGTATTTCCTAATCATATCGAGTATATTATAGCCCCCTCCTCGCTTGCGGGGAGGGGGTTGGGGGTGGGGTTCTTGTCCCTCACTAAATCGGAAAACGCTATATCAAAATCTGCTATTACCAATTTATCAAACAGAATTTAGGAGTCACCGAGTCACCGAGTCAGAATAACCCGCCGCACCATCTTCAACGAAGTAAGATGGGGTAGTTCATATATTCTGTAAAAACTCAACTTCTGGTAATAAAGGATCATTAACAATTCCCACACCAGCAAAACCCCAACGTTTAATTAAACCACCTATTTGAGAACTAGCTAGAGATTCAACAGTCAAACGGCTGGCTAAATCAGCAGCATGGGTATTGAGATAACTCAAAGCCTCGAAATCTTCTTTAAACAACAATAAATATCCTGATGTGGCATCATCAACACGGGCTGTAAGATATTTACCATCTGTTCTAGAACGAATAATATAATAAACCATTTGGTAATTGGTAATTGGTAACAACTGACAACTGACAACTAACAACTGACTAATTTAAATCTTCCAACTTAATTCGAGGATCTGCTGCTTTTAAAATCAAGTCAGCAATTAAATTACCAATAATCAATAATACTGCACTCATTACCAAACTCGCCATGACTAAATATTGGTCTTTAGCCAAAACAGCTTGTAAAGTTAACTTTCCTAAACCCGGCCAGTTGAAGAAATTTTCCGTAATAAATGCACCACTTAATAAACCTGCTAATTCAAAACCCAACAAAGTAATTAACGGGTTAATAGCATTTCGCAAAGCATGAACATAAATAACGCGGTTTTCTGGAAGTCCTTTAGCGCGAGCAGTTTGAATATAATCTTGGCGTAAAACATCCAATAATTGACCACGCATAATGCGTTGTAAACCAGCAAAACTGGTAATACTCAGAGCAATCAATGGTAAAACTGAATGCCAAGCAATATCCAGAATTTTACCTAACCATGTCAGGTCTGCATGATTAATACTCGTCATATTACCCACCGGAAAAAGTGGAGTAGTCAATTGAGCAAAGAATAGTAAAAATAAGACAGTGATAAAACTGGGAACACCTTGACCAGCATAACTGACTATCTGTAAAACCTGGTCAGTCCGGCGATTTTGTTTCACAGCAGCGAGAATACCCAAAGGAATAGCGATCGCCCAGGTTATAATTAACGAAGCGATCGCTAATAACAACGTCGCTGGGACTCTTTCCCATAACAGCGATGATACAGACCGTTGATAAACAAAACTTGTACCAAAATCACCTTTAGTCACAATTTGCTTTAACCAAAATCCAAACTGTTGTGGCCAAGACTTATCTAACCCAAATTGTCGCCTAATTTCCTCAATCCGTTCCGGTGAAATTTTGGGATTTTGCCGCAGGGTATCTACATAATCTCCCGGAGACAACTTCATAATAAAAAACGACAAAGCCGACGCTAAAAAAATCGTCAATAGTGCCTGCAAAAGCCGTTTGATTACATAAATAAAAGTCTCATTCGTAACTAGCTTGATTAGCCAGTCTCGACTCGTCTCCAGGGAAATTTTTGTATAAGTCATTAGTCGGTTGTCAGTTGTTCGTTGTCAGTTGTTGATTAACGCCTAATATTCAACCAGTGAGATAATGGGGACATCAGGTAAATGTTTCCGTCCTTGCAAATCCTGTAGTTCGATGATAAACCCAAACCCTACAAGTTCACAGTCAATCTTTTGTACTAACTTTGCTGTTGCACTTGCAGTTCCACCAGTAGCAATCAAATCATCCACAATCAGAACCTTGCTACCTGGCACTAAAGCATCCTGATGTACTTCTAATGTATCTGTACCATACTCTAGTTGATATTCAATAGCATGAACCGCTGCCGGTAACTTGCCTTTTTTACGAACAGGAATAAAACCCGCACCTAATTTATAAGCCACAGGCGCACCAAAAATGAACCCCCGCGACTCCATGCCAATAATATAATCTACCTGAAGTTCAATTTCAGAGCATTTTTGTGCTAAAAGGTCAATAGTATAACGCAATCCCGCTGGATTGCTTAACAGAGTAGTGATATCCCGAAATAAAATTCCCGGCTTCGGAAAATCTGGTATATCACGAATTAGAGATTTTAAATCCATATTTGTGAGTAGTCAGTGTTCTTAAAAGAAGCAAAGGGCAAGAGGTAAGAATTTTCCCTAATCCCTGCCAAATCCTACACTATAATGTCATACCCTGGAGACTAGACCTTTTGGTTTACCATCCATTGATCATCATCAAGAATTTAAAAATTTAATGTATGTGGGAACATTTGGGTAGAAAAACTAAGTAATGTATATAATTGAACTGCCATATCGCGCCGGCGATTAGCAGTGGGAGGATAATGTCAATCACTTTATTGGAAACGCATAAGGTATTTTTTAGAATGAATGTCTCCGCTAATGTTACGCCTTTAAACAGCCCAAATTTTGCAGGAACGCCGACGATTTTGGACACTTTACCAGATCCAGCGATTGCTGGCCAGGTATGTCCAGCCAGAACTAGATTACAAATAGATTTAATGTTACTAGCCATTGAAGCCTTAGAACTGGGCGGTTCTGAAGCCATCTTGTCCTTTGCTGAAGAATTAGACCTGACAGGAATCATCAAAAATCGGGTAAACTTGTGGCGGATGCGAGCCTCTAACCCCATGCGAAGAGCGCATAGTCGCCGCCCTTTAGATATTTTGGAAGCTAAAGCCTTAGTAGTTATTGCTTGCTACATTGCGCGGCGGTTAACAGTTGTGATTCGGCAACTACTAACCATATATCAACAATTGGCGGAAAAACAGATTCCCCCAGAACAAAATTTAAGATTAGCTAATTACCTAGAAAGGTTTAGAACCCATTTTAAAAGTCGGATGAATTCCCGTCGCTCCGGTGTACTAGCATTAACTTCTGATGAAAAATTAGATGAACTAGCTATAGAGTTATTAGGAAAATTATTATTCTGTACAGGCACAGCGGGAATGCAGCGGTACTGGATTTCTCTTTTTGACGGTGAAGTAGAGTAGAGTAAATAAAAATGAATATCCAACGTAAGTATAGTTTGCCTAATTGTACCCTGCTCCTAGAAGGGTTAAGTGACATGACACGGACTGCTAACTTTCAAGAACTGCGTCCTGATCTATCCATATTAGTAAATGCAGAATGCTATTTATCTAATTACAATCAACCCATAGGTGGGGGTAGGGAATTTTTTGAAAGCCTAGTTAGAGCCGTCAGCACCTATGCCCAAGAAGTTTTAAGTAACATCCCCAACAGCCCTCAGAAAAAATTTGCAAATCAAAATCATCAGTCAGAGTTAGTAGAATTACAAAAAATTGACAGCAACAGACACAGATTAATTGTTCACTCCGAAGTAACAGAAGACAACACCAACCAAGGACAACAATCAACAATTCAAATAGACTTAAACACAGTCCAGTTATTTGATTTAGTTGAAGCTGTAGATCAGTTTTTTGCTGATAGCCAGACTTTACCAGAATTATCCCTAGAACTACACCCAGTTACTCGCAGCTATGGTGGTTCAAATCAAGTTATACTCAAACAAGCAATCCCCGCTACCGTAGGCATATCCAGTCTAGCCGTAGCTGCATTAGCTTTTAGCCTCATTCCTGCTCCCCAAATCCGTACACCGGATAGCTTGCGTAGTGAAGCCATAGTCAAACCAGAGGAACAATCCAGCACTTCCATACCCACAACCACACCTCAACCTTCAGCCTCGGTAACACCCACAGCAGCAGCCACACCTACAGAAACAGCCATACCCATCACAGTTAAAGATGTAGAAGCACTTTTAAAGACAGTTCCAGAAATAACAGATCCATCTCAGTTACGGGCATTAAATCGCCAAGTTTATAATCAAATTCATCCAGTTTGGACAAATCGCTCAGAATTACCAGAGGATTTAGTTTATCGTTTAGGTGTTGCCGCCGACGGGAGTATCATTGGTTATAAAGCAGTCAATCAAAAAGCCAGTGACGCTATCGAAAAAACACCACTGCCAAAACTGCTCTATAATCCTGCTAATCGCAACCCGAATGAACCCATTGCTCAATTCAAAGTCGTCTTTACTCAAAAAGGTATTTTAGAAATTAGTCCTTGGGGAGGATACGCTAAAACACCAGAAGTGACTGGCAAAAAAATTACTGATACCAGTCAAATCAAAGATCTAAATCAAAAGCTGTATAGTACAATTCGTCAAAATTGGAGTGTTAGTCCCACCTTTGCCAGCGATTTGAAATATCGAGTAGCGGTGAATAAAGAAGGTGTGATTGCTGACTATGAACCACTCAACCAAGTTGCTTTTGATTATTTTAAGGAAACACCTCTTCCCCAGATGTTTCAAGCGATTTATGGCTCAAATGTAGCTGCACCCGATAACAAAGAACCCTTGGCTCACTTTCAAGTAGTATTTACACCTAAAGGTGAATTAGAAGTCACCCATTGGAAAGGATACAAATAGTTAAGGCTTGCGGAAAACATTCTGTTAACTTCATAAGAAATAACGAAGGGTGCGGAAACCACTTTACCAGCAAACTTATTGATTAATTGCTGGTAAATATTCATCCATAATGATGAAAAGTGCTATTCCTGCTTCTTTAAACTAAGAAGACCTGGGAGAAGAGTGAGGTTTAGTAATTGGCATCGAATAAGATTTTGGTAATTTTAAATCAGCGAATTCACAGATAGAACTAAAAGCACAAAAACGGCAATGGTTGCCGGGATTTGGGGGAAATATTTGACTGAAGTTGCTATTTTTAGCTTCATATTGTTGTAAATCTTCCTGATGTTGATGGGCAATATTAGCCAATTCAGATTCTAAAGATTTAAATTCACTATTACTAATAGTAATTAATTCCGATTTTTTGCAAATTTCCAAATTATAAAAAGAGGCAACTGCGGGTTTACCAGGATAAAGATAACGGGCTGCCAGTAAATAAACCAATGCTTGTCTGTGGTCAAAAGCCGATCTACCAGTTTTAAAATCTAAAATATGTAAGGTGCTATCAGATTCAATAAATATACAGTCCATAGCGGCATATAACCGAAAGCAATAATCTTGTTTTTCAATCACAATCGGTTTAGGAAAACCTTCATCACCCGCAGTCAGTTCCAGAATCCGCTTACCTAATAATAAAGGGGCATTTTGATATTTTCGTAAAATTTGCAATACTCGATATTTAACAGTTTCATGAGTTTGACTCAATCCCAATAACCGGGCAACTTTTTCCACACCATCAACCTGAGTTAACCATTGAAGATGACGATGAAACTCATATACACCTTTTTGGGCGAGAATCCCAATCCGCTGGGGTGGGGTAGCTGTTGCTAATAAAGCCTTGACTTGTGGTTCATGTTGTCGGGCTTTAATAAACCCTCTTCTCATTTGGCAATGCCAATGTTCCTGTCCCCGGCTGGGGGCAAATAACGACCAAAGGTGGTAACTAACAAAGGGTCTATCGGGGGTTGACATCTGCTCAGTAGAGTGAGAGAAATTACCTTGGGGATACTTGCGGCTTAGTGGCTATTCCACAGGTTTGCGGGATGCTTCCTAATAGTAAATAAGTAAATAGCAATAATAATGCACGGGAGAGAGTGGCAATATGAGTAACCCTAGCAATTCCGGTAAGATAAAGTTTGGTACTGATGGATGGCGCGGAATTATTGCTGATGATTTTACTTTTCCTAATGTGCGGAAAGTAACTAGAGCGATCGCTAGTTATCTGGAAACTGCCTATAGTAAGGACAAACCTGTTTTAATTGCCTACGATACTAGGTTTTTAGCTGACGAGTTCGCCCGGACATCTGCCGCAGTTTTGGCAGATTTGGGCTGGAATGTGAAAATTACTGATCGGGATTGTCCCACCCCAGTAATTGCCTACAATGCCCGGCTGCTGAATTCCGCAGGGGCTTTGATGTTTACTGCTAGTCATAATCCTGCACCTTATTGTGGGATTAAATATATACCCGATTATGCGGGTCCGGCGACTCCAGAAATTACTGATACCATTGTCGCTAATATAGAAATGGCATCGGACGAGTTACCTGGAAGTAACCCATCTGGTTCAATTTCTACTTTTAATCCTAAGCCCGATTATCTGAATTTTATCTACACCTTGCTAGATGTGGAAAAAATTAGAAGTGCGAATTTAAAGGTTAAGTATGATGCCCTTTATTCTACCTCCCGTGGCTATTTAGATGAAGTCTTGCAACACTGTGGTTGTCAATTAGAAAGTTTCCACGATTGGCGAGATGTGCTGTTTGGGGGTGGTATGCCTGAACCCAAAGGGGAACAGTTGGTGGAGTTGGTGGAAGCTGTGAAAGCTGATCAGGCTGATTTGGGTTTGGCTACCGATGGTGATAGCGATCGCTTTGGTATTGTTGATGAACAAGGTAATGTTCTGACTCCCAATACAGTGCTGTTAGTTCTAGCACGGCATTTGATTAAAAACAAGGGTAAAAGCGGTGCGATCGTTCGGACTGTGGCAACTACGCACTTATTAGATAATTTTGCTGCTAAGTATGGCTTGCAAATTTATGAAACTGCGGTGGGTTTTAAATACATTGGTGAGAAAATGCGGGAAACCGCTGTTTTGATTGGTGGAGAAGAATCCGGTGGTTTGAGTATCATTGGGCATATTCCTGAAAAAGATGGGGTTTTAGCAGATATGCTAGTAGCTGAGGCGATCGCTTATGAAGGTAAGCCTTTGAGTCAGTTGGTACAGGAAGCTATTGCTGAAGCTGATGGGCCTTTGTATAACAATCGCTTGGATTTACACCTCACGGAAGATCACAAAGTTGCCGTGATTGATTCTTACACCCAAAATCCGCCTTCTGTAGTGGCAGGAATCAAGGTGAAAGAGGTGGGAAGGAAAGATGGTATTAAACTGTATTTGGAAGAGGGTAGCTGGGTGTTGCTGCGTCCTTCTGGGACAGAACCTTTGGTGAGAGTGTACATGGAAACTAACTCACCGGAAAAACTTAGCCAGATTGCAAAATTCATGGAAGCTGAAATTGCTAAGTTAGGATAAAACCCCACCCCTAACCCCTCCCCGCTTGCGAGGAGGGGAATTATCTTTATTTAAAGTTATGATTTTGAAAATATTGGCGAATTTTTTAATATTACTAATTATAGCTATTTGGGTAGTGGCGATCGCTCTCATTTCTGTGCAAAATGCTACTCCTGTATCTTTACGGTTTTTGGGTTTTCAATCAATCCAAATTCCCTTTGGTTTGATATTGGCTTTTAGTGTGGCTGTGGGTTTGTTAGGTACAGCCGTTTTACAACCTCTCTGGGGGTTGGGAGAGTCACAATCTAGAGTAGATGAGGATGCAGAGTTTTTTGTTGATGATGAGGATTTTTAGAAGTTTTTAGATCCCCGACTTCTTTGATAAATTTTGTTATTTATCAAATTGAATTTGTAGAAGTCGGGGATCTTAATTTTGGGTTTTTCTCACGGAAAGACGCAAATAGAAAGAGATAAAAGATAGCCCACTTAATTAACTTTCATTCCGACTTAACCAAGTTACTAAATCAGAGATTTCTGAAAAATCTAACAATGAGTCTGCTAAATCATCTAACTTTTCAATGGTTAACATTCTGATGCTATTAAGTAATGATGAATCTATTTCTCCAAAACGGCGATTAAGCAAACGGATAATCGTCCGTTGCTCACCTTTTTGCAAAATATCCTGATAAATTACTGATTCTTGCATAATTTCCTCGCTTAACAATTGACGAATCAAGTTTTTCTCAAACCGTAAACCGGCTAAAATCTCTGTATAAGCTGCAATATCTTGTTGAGTCTCTCTATCTGAAATTTTAGCAACATTTTCAGAAACTTGCGATAACAGGCTTTGGGGCGAATTTGTGCGGGTTAACGGTGCTAGGTTAATTGGGAAATGAAAGAAAAATAGAGACGTTTCATAAAACATCTCTACAAAAATTCTAGAAGATACACATTTAAAGTCACTCAATATCTAATAAGGATCTGAGTCAAATCTTCCCCGCTTCACACTTCTGAGATAATAACCTCGTGAAGGTAGTTTATTTAAATCGAATGTATCACCTCTAGGAACTCGCCAAATTTTATAGTCGTGATAGGTGAGAGGACTACCTTTTTCACAAATTTCTGGAGGATGATCTCCTAAGACAAAATATGCTGAACCTTTACCCATAACTTTAGCAATACCGTATTTATCAACCAGTAAAGATGTCTCTTCACTAATTGCTATTCCTAACGCTTTTGAAGATACACCATCTTGAATTTGTCTAGCAATAAAAACCATAATTCTTCCCATTCTTTTGCGTTCATCGAAATGAGTATCAATGATAGTTCCGCGCAAATATTTCCACTGAAAAAAGTTATAGGTAAAGGTAATATTCCCGTAGGGATCATCAAGGGCTTCATGAGTTTCAATGCTATCGTCACAAGCACAGGAATCATAAACATATTCACTTTGAATCATCGCCCCGGCACTTGTACCACCAATAGCCCCACCTTTATCGTAAACTGACTTGATAGCAACTTCTAACTTAGTGTTTTTCCAGTGGCGAATATATTCACATTGATCACCACCAGCAAAGAAAATTACACCAGCATTTCTGACTTTATCAAAAATATCGGTTCTATTTGCTTCTTGGCGATTCCGAATGATGAGAGTTTCTACATATTTGACACCTCTCATGCGATAAATTAGTTGATTATAATCATCGCTACCAGCAGCACGAATTACTAAAACATTAACTTTATTGTCGCTGTTACTACCTCCCCTGACTTGATTAATCATCCACTGAATAGCGTCATCAACATCAGTACCACCACCACCTAAATTATGAACAGGACCAGCTAGTTTAGGTAGTTTATAAGCTGGTTCAGATGTAGGGGGCTGGATATCGCTGATGATATCCTTAAAGAACCGCTTTAACTTGGCTGTTAAACGATCTATGATTCGGTTTACCATCCTCAACAAGGTATTTGTTGCATTCTGCAAACGCCTGGATATACTTAGGAATGCCTTTGTCATATTAAAATCTTGTCAAGCAAACAGCAATCATTTCTAACTCTCGCATTTCTAAGGGTTAAATTCCCAGCGTACAGGGTTTGTACTGTTTTTCACGGCCAATAATCAGAGTAGTCTTTAATTCTCATTGGTACTCTGGGAAAATCTCATTTTTATGCCGTTTTTGATTACCAAACAATTTGCGATCGCTCTTTCACTACTCTTTCATAAACCATTTCTGTTTGCTGACCTAATTTTGGCCAGCTAAATCTTTTTTCTAAATCTGCATAAGCGTTATTTACCAACCATTGACAATAATCTGGGTTTTTCAAAACTTCTAAAATTCCCCAAGCGACAGAGTCGGGATTATTTACCCAAGTGGTAATTCCCGTTTTTGTATGTTGAACTACTTCTGGAAAACCACCAGTATCCGAAACTATTACTGGTACACGAGAAGCAAAACTTTCTAAAGCCACAATGCCAAAGGGTTCATAAAAACTGGGGAAAACTGCACAGTCAGCGATGGTTTGAAATTTATCCAAGTATTCATCAGCCAGGAAACCAGTAAAGTAACACTTATCCCAAATCCCTAAATCCCAAGCTTGACGTTTGAGATGCTCAGTATTACCACCACCAACTATGACAAATTTAACATTACCCTCCATTTCCCAAAGTACCTTGGGGGCAGCATTAAGCAATACAGGTACACCTTTTTCATAGCTCATGCGACCAAGATAATACACAATTTTTTCATAATCTGCGGCAAATCGTCGCCGAAAATCTTGAGCATGAAAATCTTGGTGATGTATTTTCTTTTCTGGGCGAATACCATTATAAATTACATCAATTTTATCATTAGGAATATATAGTGTTCGTACCATTTCTTGACGCATATATTCAGTACAAACAATGATTCGCCAAGCATTTTCCGCTAGTGTATATTCTTTATGATGAATATAGCTTTGGGTATCATTATGAATGCCATTGTAACGTCCGTGTTCTGTGGCGTGAATTGTGGCAATGAGGGGAATTTTAAAGATATGCTTAAGAGCGATCGCGGCATCCCCAACTAACCAATCGTGAGCATGAATCAGATCAAATGGACCTTTTTCCATCAGCAATTTACCACCATGAGATCCCATACTCTCATTTAAGTTCACCACCCAGTGAAAAAAGTCGTTATTGGCTGCCACTTCTACACGATGGATATGAATCCCTTCCACTACTTCATACAAGGATGCTGGACCAAATTCAGGGGTAATCAGGTGAATCTCATGGCCTAGCTTGATCAGTTCTGGGTATAACTCAGCAACGTGACGAGCAATTCCCCCAACTATCCTTGGTGGAAATTCCCAACTCAGCACTAATATCTTCATTGACTTGACTCCCCGATGATTGACAAAAATCTAAAAAAGTTGAAAAACTATATTTATAGCAGGGAATAGGGAAAAGATTTAAAAGTTTTTTGATTTCTGAGCGCAAAGAGTAGCGTTAGCCATATTTAATGATGCCTATAGCTTCCGTAAGTATACACTATATAACACTATATATTAGCTGCTACGGCTTAAAGGATAGGTTTGGCAATTGGTGGGAGTTTGTTTAACTAGAGGTTTGGTTTTTGCTTATGGTTATTTTGTTGATACTCCCCGCTCTCAAGATACTAAAGGTAAAGGACAGCTAAGTTTTTCCGCCAACCTACAAAACTTAACCTCAAGGGTTTTCAGCTTTTTTTCTGATAAATTCAGCAAATTTTTCCGTTAGTTCAGGATTACGCCAACCAGCCTCAGCTTCTTTCCGCATTAGTGCAATTGCTAATTCTGGAGACAAACCTTTTTTATAAGGTCTTTCACTAATCAAGGCATCATAAATATCAATAATCTGAAATACTTGGACTATATAGGGAATTTCATGCCCTTTAAGTCCATCTGGATACCCTGAGCCGTCCCAGCGTTCATGGTGATGACGAATAATAGGAAGTACACCTTTTGTACTTGCTAGTGGCTGGCAAATTTTTTCCCCAATTACAGCGTGCTGCTTCATTATCTCCCATTCATCTGGGGTAAGTTTTTCCTTCTTTAATAACACTGCGTCAGGAGTGGCGATCTTACCAATATCATGGAGATAAGCACCCCAATTCAAATTTCTAATTTCTAACGGTGAAAGTTGCAGATATGCACCAAATTCAGAACCAATTTTCACCAGTCTTTCACAGTGATTACCTGTATCAGAATCACGGCTACCAATAGCTACAGCAAAAAAAAATAATAATTGATCAGTCCCTTCTAAATTTGAATGCCTTTCTAAAAGACTTGATGTTTTATAAACTATAGAATCGTAAGTATTGGTCATATCAGATGCAATCTCAGTAGATAAAGGTGCTGCTACTTCCAACATCATATTTAGTGCGTTAGTTGTAGAATCTATAGACTTTAATTGTTCTTGAATCACGAAATTATCTCCTGATTATTTAATAAATTACCACAGAGTGAAATTAAAAATTAAAAAAGTAGATTTCACAAACTTTTTGTGAAATTTTTAATCATTAGTTCATTTATGCTCTTATATACTCGTTATATAAGAAAGCTTCTATATCAAGAATTATTACACAAATATTAATTTTGGTAAAGTTTTATCTGGAAAATCACAGTAAATATACATAATGTGTATGAAAACTATAACTTAGTCACCTTTTGTGCGATTGTGAGGTTGATTCCATAGCAGTGGCCTGTTGTTGTCGTTTGAAGATCACTTTAGCAAGGATCTCAATCACCAACAAGAGTCCCTGAGTCATGAAAAAGATAAGTATTTTTACCAATTACCAATTACCGATGATTAATCAATTTATTGTTTCTCCACAATGGCTATTTGAAAATATCAATAATCCTCAAGTTGTGATTGTTGATTGTCGGTTTTCTTTGGCTGATGTCCAATTAGGAAAACAACAGTATCAAGCTAATCATATCCCAGGTGCTTACTATTTAGACTTAAATCAAGATTTATCTAGTTCTGTAGAAGAACATGGGGGAAGACATCCTTTACCAAGCACCACAGAGTTAGCAGAAAAGTTATCAGCAATTGGGGTGAATTTCCAAGAAACTTTAGTAGTAGCTTATGATGATTCTCGCTTGGCTTTTGCCTCTCGGTTATGGTGGTTATTACAGTATTTAGGACATGAACAAGTAGCTGTTTTAGATGGTGGTTTTGACCGTTGGCAAAAAGCAGGTTATTCTGTGACAGATGTAATTCCTACCGCTGCAAGAGGAATATTTATTCCCCAATTACAAGCGGATAAACTTGTAGATTTTACGTATGTTAAAAATCACAAAGATAGTCCAGATGTAGTTTTAGTAGACTCTAGGGAAGCAGAAAGGTATCGTGGAGAAAAAGAACCAATTGATAAAATTGCTGGACATATTCCCGGTGCTGTTAACTATCCTTGGCAAGAAGTAACTGACGCTTCTGGTTGCATACTTCCTCAGTCAGAACAATCTCAACGGTGGCAAAATATAGACTCAACTAAAGAAATTTTAGTTTATTGTGGTTCTGGTGTTACCGCTTGTGTAAATTTACTTTCTTTAGCCATAGCTGGAGTTCCCACAGGTAAACTTTATGCTGGTAGCTGGAGTGATTGGATTAGTTATTAGTTATTTGTCAGTGGTCAGTGGTCAGTGGTCAGTGGTCAGTGGAAGAAATTCTTCCCAATTACCAATTACCACTTTAAAACCTACCTAATTCAAAATTGTAATTTGCACTAAAAAACCAGCTTGAAAAATCAATATTGCTAACACTAGAATCACCAAAATTAAACCCAGATTGCAAATTCACATTACTTTGATCAGAAATGCGGTAATTTAAATTTGCATATAAACGGTGAAATTGATCTTCTCTTTCTCGTTGGGTAAAGTCTGATAGATTTACTTGGTAATTAATCCCCACTTGTAAAGGTTTTTGTAAATAGTAATTTAAAGAAACCCACAAAGAATTAATGACTCGACTGCGATTTTCTGGTTCAGCGAAATTAACACTTAATTCATAGAAACTATCTACAACTAATTTTTCACTGATATTATCCCTTCTTCCCAAAGATAAACTTAAGGAATGTTCATTTAAAAAGCGTTCTCCTGCATTAAAGAAATCGCCATTTTGAGCATAGAACAACTGTTGATTACTCCAAGCAAGTTCTCCATACATTTTTTGAGATAATTGTTGATAAATACCAAAATTCAATTTTAATTGATTGTAACTGTATTGTGATTGGTCAATATAACGAATCAAATTACCATCAATAGAGCCATTTAAATAGGTATGAGAACCTACTGGAAAATAAGCAGAAGCTAAAGTTAATCCAGAAAAAACTAAACCATCTTGTATGGGATTATCCTGAGCAGAAAAGATATTACTGGTCCCAAAGTAACCAACATGAGCCTTTAAAGAACCTATAGATTTGAATTCAACTGCGGGTATTCCCTCTACTGGTTTTGGCCTCACCCGTAAACCCAACTCCTGTTCAACATCTGATTCTGGTGGTAACTGGGTTTGCTGTTGTAACTTCGGTAAAGGAGTCTTGAGCTTTTCAGATAGATTGATATCAGCCTGATTATATAATTGCTCTGTGGTATTTACAGCCTCCTGGGGTAAATCATCAGATAGTCCCTGCTGTGGAGAATTGTTAATATCCTCTGTTTTTGTTTCTACTTGTATTTGTGAGTATTTTTGTTGAGAATCCTGAGACTGTTGATTTTGCTCTGTATCATCAAAATATGTTACATTAGATACAGTCAAATTTAAATTTTCCTGATCCTCTAAATTAGCTGCCCATGCTTGATTGTCACTAAGATAACACCATTCACAACTAGTAAAAGCTAATACAGTTAAAAAAAATAGGTTTTTCCAGACTTTGGGTGGGATTTCTGGGAGTGTTGCTGGCATTTTATAAAAATATTCCACAATTGTTATTAAAAGGTGTTTTGCGCTGCCTTAACAAATGAAAAAAAACACAACTTTTTATTTTTTCCAGAGGTATGTCAGTTATGCTTACTAAACTTTTACCACATTTTGTGCTGGGTTTATCAACAGTTATAGTTTTCCATTTACCAAATAGAGCAATTGCTTTCACTCCTTTAACAAAAGCAGAAATTCAAAAACTGCATAACATAGTCCAATTTCTTCCCAAAGATAACTTAAACAAGCGTCCTGCCCGTCACTTAGATATTATAACCCCTGGAGATGGTGTTTCGACTGGTAAATCCTCCCTTGCAGATTTACGTTTTAATGATGGATCTTTGGCACGGTTAGGAGAACAAGCAGTATTTAAATTTGTCCCTAAACAACGCAATTTTCAACTATCCAATGGAACTGTATTACTGCTTATCCCTCCTGGACAAGGACAAACACAGATTAAAACACCCAATGCAGTGGCCGCAATTCGTGGTTCAGCCTTATTTGTTCGCTATAATCCCACAACAGATACAACCATTGTTGGGGCGCTCACAAATAGTGGTATTCAGGTTTTTAATCAGAAAGCTTCGCAAAACTATGTCCTGGAAGCGGGACAGTTAATGGTTGTAGTTGCAGGTAAATTTCAAGGTTTATATGATTTTGATTTGAGAAATTTTTATGAAACCAGTGATTTAGTTAAAGGATTAAATTTAACTAAGAAAAATTCTAATACAATATCAGATCCACTCCTCGCTGGTGTCCAAGCTGAAATTAATGCGGCTGTAGCAATACAGTCACCAATCACCGGACAAGGAGTAATTGAAAACCCATCTTTTTTACAAAACTCTGCTACTGCTAAAAATCCCCCCAATCAAAACTCAACCATAGGAAATTCTCCTATTAATAATAATCAGGACAATCTCCCCGTTGAATCTTTAGTAGAAACGGGACAGATGATATTACAAATTCAGCAAAGT
>NZ_VILB01000022.1 GCF_009712035.1 Anabaena sp. UHCC 0187
GAGCATCCCAGGAGCTACGCTAGATTAAATCTAGGCAAGTTAACTATTCTGTATATAGTTCAATAGCCTATTTTTAGTTAAAAAGTAGAAATTTATGACTTTTGATTACGACCTGTTTGTGATTGGTGCGGGTTCTGGTGGGTTAGCAGCTTCCAAACGGGCTGCTAGTTATGGCGCAAAAGTGGCGATCGCCGAATATGATTTAGTTGGTGGTACTTGCGTAATTCGCGGTTGTGTACCTAAAAAACTCATGGTTTACGGTTCTCACTTCCCTGCCCAATTCCAAGAAGCCGCAGGTTATGGTTGGACTGTGGGAGATGTAAAATTTGACTGGGAACATTTCATTACATCCATAGATAACGAAGTTCGCCGACTTTCAGCCCTGCATATCAGCTTTTTAGAAAAAGCCGGAGTCACATTAGTTTCTGGTCGCGCTACCTTCGTAGACCCGCACACCGTCGAAGTAAACGGCAAAAAATATACAGCCGAGAAAATTTTAATTGCTGTCGGTGGTCGTCCCATTAAACCAGAGATACCAGGAATAGAACACGGCATTACCTCCAATGAAATCTTTCACCTGAAAACTCAACCCAAACATATCGCTATCATTGGTTCTGGTTATATTGGTAGTGAATTTGCCTGTATTATGCGCGGCTTAGGTTCTGAGGTGACGCAAATTATCCGCAAAGAGCAAATTTTGAATGGTTTTGATCAAGATATTTGCACCAGTATCCAAGAAGGAATGACCAATCATGGTATTCGCATTATCCAAAATACTGAGGTGACAGCAATAGAAAAAGTAGACGAAGGACTGAAATTAACCTTATCTGGAGAAAATCAAGAACCCATTATTGCTGATGTATTTTTAGTAGCCACCGGTCGCAGTCCCAATATTGAAGGACTGGGTTTAGAAAATGCCCAACTTGACTGTGTTCCCAGTTCTGAGGAAGGCCCAGGATACAGCACCTCAAATGCGATAACCGTCAATGAATATAGCCAAACTTGTCAACCCCATATTTTTGCCGTTGGTGATGTCACAGACCGTTTAAATTTAACACCTGTGGCTATTGGGGAAGGACGAGCTTTTGCTGACAGTGAATTTGGCAACAATCGCCGTGAATTTAGTCACGAAACCGTTGCCACAGCCGTATTTACCACCCCAGAAGCGGCTACAGTGGGTTTGACAGAAGCCCAAGCTAGGGCAAAATTTGGAGATGATAGTATCAAAATTTATCGGACTAGCTTCCGCCCCATGTACTACACTTTGCCAGGTAAGCAAGAAAAAACCATGATGAAGTTGATAGTAGATACCAATACTGATAAGATTTTAGGCGCTCACATGGTGGGAGATAGTGCCGCAGAGATAATTCAAGGTGTCGCTATTGCAGTGAAAATGGGCGCGACTAAAGCCGATTTTGATGCCACTGTAGGTATTCATCCTTCCGCTGCTGAGGAATTTGTGACGATGAGATAATTGTATTTTCTAGGGGTTTAGCAGTGCTAAACCCTGACAATTGTGATAGGTTTAGTTTGCATATATTTCATCAAAGTGAATGATCAAATTTATAGACTTATTTTGTGGGACAGGTGGATTTAGATTAGCAATTGAAAGGATTTGTGATAATTATAAAATTGATTCTAAATGCGTTTTTTCCAGTGATATTGATATAAATGCCCAGAAAATCTATTCAGAAAATTTTGGAGAAACACCCACGGGCGATATTACAAAAATTGATGAAAATGATATTCCTGACCATGATATATTATTAGGTGGTTTTCCTTGTCAACCTTTTAGCATTTGTGGAGAACTGAAAGGTTTTGAAGATACAAGAGGAACATTATTTTTTGATATTGCCAGAATTATTAAAAATAAACAACCTTCAGCCTTTATATTAGAAAATGTCAAACAATTACAAGGACATCAACAAGGGCAAACATTAAAAATAATTATTAATACATTAAAGGATTTAGGATATTATACAGATTATAAAATTTTGAATGCCCTTAATTTTGGTTTACCGCAAAAACGAGAAAGAATTTTGATAGTTGGGGTAAAAAATCAAACTCATTATCATAATTTTAATTGGCCATTAATCAAAATGCCCATGCAGCCTTTATCAGAAATATTAGAAAAATCCGTTTCTGAATTTTATTATGCTTCTGAGCAAATTAGACAAAATCGGTTACAAAAAGTCAAACCTGAGCAAAAATATCATCAACCCACAATATGGCATGAAAACAAATCTGGTAATATTAGTATACATCCTTATTCCTGTGCATTGAGAGCAGGGGCATCTTATAATTATTTATTAGTCAATGGAGAAAGAAGATTAACGGAAAGAGAAATGTTAAGATTGCAAGGTTTTCCTGAATTTTATAAAATAGTAGGAAGTTATCAAACTATGCGGAAATTAACTGGTAATGCTATCGCTATTCCTTGTGTGGCTGCGGTGATTGATGCTGTAATTAATGCAATATAAAATCCCCTAACTATGAATTATCTCTATCTTCATGGTTTCGCTTCTAGTCCAAATTCAGCCAAAGCCCAAGATATTCAACAACGATTATCACAACTTCAAATATCAATGTCTATCCCCGACTTGAATAATGGTGGATTTTCTGACTTAACAATAACTCGACAAATTCAACAAATTGCTGCGAAACTGCCTCTAAATTCTCAACCAGTTACTCTCATTGGTTCTAGTTTAGGAGGTTTGATATCTGCCCATTTAGCCCAACAATATTTACAGGTACAACGTCTAATTTTACTAGCCCCAGCTTTCGGCTTTTTATCCCACTGGTTGCCAAAATTAGGCACAGGATTAAAATTATGGCAATTAACAAAATATATGATGATTTATCATTATGGCTATAAACAATTATTACCCCTACATTACAATTTTGTTACTGATGCTCATCAATATTCAGAAGATTTATTACAACGTCCCCTTCCCACCTTGATTTTACATGGTAAACATGATGAAGTCATCCCTATTCAAGCTAGTCGCTCTTTCGCTATTTCCCGTCCTTGGGTAGAATTAATAGAATTCAATAGTGATCATAGCTTGGGCAATGTCAGCGACGAAATTTGGCCAGCAATTTCCTCATTTTGCCAGTTATAGTCAAGGAATTAAAAAGATACAAAGCAAATTATCTTCATGACAACTAACAACTAACAAAAAATGCTTAAATTCATTCGTTCCGATTTATCTCAACTTAACGCATATAAAGCTCACCCTGGCAGTGATAGTGCTGAACCTGTAGCTATTCAATTTGACCGATTAGATACTAATGAAAGTCCCTTAGATTTACCAGCCCAAATCAAAGAAAAGTTAGCTTTCACCTATCAGCAAGTTATTGAAACTAATCGTTATCCTGATGGTGGCCATGCAACTCTGAAAAATGCCATCGCTGAATATGTGAATGAATCAGCAAATCTAGCAAATTCAACTTTCACCGCTGATAATATTTCCGTTGGTAATGGTTCTGATGAACTAATTCGTTCTTTATTAATTGCCACCTGTCTAGGGGGAGAAGGTTCTATATTAGTTGCCAATCCCACCTTTTCCATGTATGGAATTCTCGCGCAAACTTTGGGAATTCCTGTAGTTACAGTAGGCAGAAATCAAAGTAACTTTGAAACTGATTTAGAAGCCGCCAAATCTGCCATTGCAAAAACAGATAATCCTCCTATTCGCGTCGTTTTTGTCGTTCATCCTAATTCCCCCACAGCTAATTGTTTAACAGCAGCGGAACTAGAATGGTTGAAAAGTTTACCAGAAGAGATGTTAGTAGTTATTGATGAAGCCTACTTTGAATTTAGTCAGACTACCTTAGTCGGTGAATTATTACAACGTCCTAATTGGATAATACTACGCACTTTTTCCAAAGCCTTTCGTCTCGCAGCTATGCGTGTAGGTTATTGTATCGCGCATCCGCAAGCGATCGCTATTTTAGAAAAAGTCCGTCTTCCTTACAATCTTCCCAGCTTTTCTATCATTGCTGCCCTCATGGCCTTGGAAAATCGGCAACTTTTACTAGAGTCAATTCCCCAAACCCTGACTGAAAGAACCAAAATGATCACAGCTTTATCAACACATCCAAACTTAGAAATTACACCCAGTGACACTAACTTTATTTACGTGCGTGTTAAAACCGATGACTCTCACTCACCAACTACAGTTTTAACAAGTCTCAACCAAAAACTTAGAAGTCAAGGGACTCTGATTAGACTTCTACCTAGTGGCTTAAGAATCACCATAGGTACACCAGAAGAAAACACTCGCACCCTAGAGCGAATACAAACAGCATTAAAGGAATAGGGAGTAATTGCTAGTGATTAATTGTCTGTATCAATACCTAAAAGGCGGACTATTGTGACAGTTTGTGGTAAAACACCCACCAACATAGCAAAAGCCTCATCGGGGATATCAGCTACTATTTCAGCGGGAAAAAATACTTCAAACTGATCAAGAATCTTTTGTACTCGCTGTTGAGCAACTGGACTCTCTGTAATTTGTTTGATTAAGCGAATCCATTGTCGCCTAATCAAGTAGGCTTTTTGACGATCTTCATGGGATTCAGGAGACAACAAAGATAGATTGCCTATGGGTAAAATCCCTTGGCAATCACTATCATAATCTCCACCAATCGCTGCTCCAGGTCCTGCAAACTCTGCATGGTATTCTTTAAAGAGTATTAACCCATTTCTTTTCCGACTATTAACCATGAGAACCTTACCACCATGAATCAGTTTGAGGATATCAGAGCCATTGAATTGCTCAGTTCCATCTGGCATGATAATTTGGTTAATAACACTATTTTTAGCGTAATAATTTGACACCATAGCGGTTTGATAGCGTCTACGCTTTTCGCTATCCATATTATGTTAGGTTTTTCACGATGTTGTTATAGATATGCTTTTTAAAGCCCGAATTACTGTTAAATTTACCGTCGTTAATTTTCCCTAGTTTTCAAGATTATTCTGAACAGTATAATTTATTTTAGGAATAAACACGCATTGTCCAGTTATTTTAATTATCCTATTCTATGGGAAGAACGCTATGTTGATCTCAAGCTAGGATAGTCTTTATTTAAAGTTTCTGTAAAGATAAATCATCAAATATGAAGATGGAAAGAAGGCAGCCCTATTCCCAATTCCCGACTAGACTATATATTTTTATGTAGTAATATCTGGCGGGAACGATTGAGAAAAAGAGCATTCCAAGGAGATTCGACTTTATACACCCGATATGCCAGCTTAAAATAAAGCTGACGAGCTTGATGATTGTTTTCCAACACATCGAGATATAAGTCCTGAAAACCCCATACTTGGGAGATTTGCTCGCAGCGAATCAGTAAGCTAGAAGCTATACCCAATCTCCGGTAACTTGGGTGAACAGCTAAATTAGATAAATAAGGGAAACCATGATTGACACTAGCCCAAGAATCACTGAGCCTGACACTCATTTCTATGGTTCCCATAATTGGATGATCTTTAGTGGCAGCATCAACAGCAACCAAACAAACATGATGGGGTGAGGGAAACTGGAGACGATGCTTGATATCTTCGTAAATGCCCACACGAAATAAAGGGAAAGCCCAACCCCATAAACCTTCCTGGGAGTGAAAGCTTTCAGCCACAATTTGGGCAATACTGATTAAATCATCAGGTGTAGCTACACGAATTTGGAGTTGCCCAACAGATAGAGTCCCAGGTTCTGGGCTTGGTTGGGGGTGGGTAGGGTAAGAAAACCAGGATTTCAAAGCTAGTTGGGGGATGAATTTGATTTAACAAGATATTTTCCCAGTATCTTTGCCAATCATAACTGAATGGTATCTTAAGAAAACAATCAGTTAATAATCATGTAGCTGGGATAACTCACCATCAAGGGAGTAAAACCTATCTAAATGAAATATCCTAGCGCATTAGAGCTAAAAATACCCCTAATTGGCAACTAGAGAGACTGGTACTATAGGTACTGAGTAATGGATACTGGGATAAGAACCTTTGAAGAAGGAGTCACCGAGTCACAGAGTCAGAATGAAGAAGGAATAAAAATACTCAATCCTTCATGGACAAGTTACCTAAAACTACGACTTGCTTTAGTATTATTTCTAATTGCTAAATTAGAAACAGGTATTTGTTTAATAGTATACTTTGGCTGCAAGTCAGATTGATGTATTATTAATAACGCTACCATGACCACAAAAAATAAAATTGCCGGAAAAGTATGAGTACAAATGCTGAAATGGATAAACTTAATGTATAGCTTCATGCCAGATACTTGCCAGCCTGACAGTAATTTTTTTGATCAGCAACTACTTGCAGGGGTTAAAATCCAAAATAGTGGGTAATTTAGGTGATGAAATCTCCCATCCTGCCCTATCCTTAGTCATGTAGCCAAACAAACAGTTAATGGTCGAAATAACCTGCTCTTACCTGACTTATACATATCCCTACTTGAACATTTTATTCTTTATCCGACTGCCATTGCAGCAGCAAAGCGGTGCATGATATCACAAGCAAACAGTAAGCCGAAAATTTTGGTTGTTGATGATGAACCCGACAACCTTGACTTGCTCTATCGTACCTTTTATCGAGACTATAAGGTGGTCAGGGCAAATTCTGGACCTGCGGCGCTGGAACTACTGGCGCGAGAAGGTGATATTTCCGTTATCATCTCCGATCAGCGGATGCCAATGATGAGTGGTACAGAATTTTTAAGCCTCACCGCTACCCAATATCCAGATATTATTCGCATTATTTTAACTGGCTACACCGATGTTGAAGACTTGGTAGATGCCATTAACGCGGGCAAGGTATTCAAATACGTAACTAAACCCTGGGAATCGGAAGAACTCAAAGCATTAGTTCGTCAAGCTATGGACACACACAATGTCCTCAAAGCCAGAACTAGGGAACTTACCCGCACACTCCGTCAAGAATCCCTGCTGAATACAATCACAAATACGATTCGCAGCGCCCTGGACTATCGGCAAATTTTACAAACTATTGTGGATACAGTAGGCCATATTTTAGCGGTAGATGTTTGTTTATTGCGTCCTTTCCAAGACGAACAGTTGGCAGATGAAGGATTTATTTATCAAAAGTTGATTACCCCTAGAGAAAATGGAGAACAAGAGGCTTCAGAAGCAAGAAGTATTTCTCTGCCTATGTTGGTGCAAACAGTGTGGGAAACCCGCGAATTGCAGGTAATTAATAACGTCAACGATGATGAGCGCATTCACAGCGATGATGTCGGCAATAGTCGTGCGGATGCTTTTGCTGCTGCTAATATTTGCTCTAGTTTAGTTGTTCCCCTGATTTGGCAACAAAAATTGATGGCTGTATTAGCTCTACATCAGTGTTCCCAGTCACGGATTTGGGGAGAAGATGAAATCCAGTTAGTTTTGGTTGTCGCAGATCAAGCCGCTTTAGCCTTATCCCAAGCCTATGCCTATGATCAGGTGCGGGATTTAGCCAAGCGTGAGGCTTTGATTAATACAATTACGAGTGCTATTCGTTCTAGTCTTGATCCAGAAGATATTTTTGCTGCCATTACTCAACAGTTAGGACAAGCTTTACAAGTTGAGGCCTGTGTGCTGTCGTTATGGACTCTCGAAGATGAATTTGTTCATTGTGTAGGCTTGTATGATAGTTCGGACAATATAGAAAATTCCTTAGAAAATTATCACTCTTTACATCATCAATTGCCTGATTCCCAAGTCAGAATTCAGGATAATCCCATTTTGCAAGAAATATTGCGGACACAAGAACCTGTGGTAATTCCTGATATCACCCGTTGTTCCGCTGATGTTCAAGGTTTTGATTTGCCTTTGAAAATGCCAGTGCGATCGCTCATCGTTGTCCCTTTACTGGCTGATGGCAAATGTATTGGTAGTATTACTCTCCGGGAAGGTAATAAAGCTAGACGCTGGCTATCTTCAGAAGTTGAGTTAGCTAAAGCAGTCGCATCCCAAGCAGCGATCGCCGTACAACAATCACGCTTGTATCAAAAAACCCGCGAACAAGCAGAACGCTTACTAGAACTAGACAAGCAGAAAACCGAATTTTTCCAAAATATCTCCCATGAATTTCGGACTCCCATCACCTTAATACAAGGCCCTTTAGAGTCCGCAGTCAGTACAGGTGAAGGTTTATCCCACTCTCAAAGTATCATCGCTCTCCGGAATTCTCGCCGATTACTACGTTTAGTCAATCAACTCCTGGATTTACAACGTCTGGATGCGGGGAGAATGCAACCCAGTTTCCGTCCTTGTGATCTCGTCGAATTTATTACCCAAATTGTTGACTCTTTTCGTCCCTATTGCGAGAAAAAAGGACTTGAAGTTAATACAGATTTGCTTAACTGTCCCACTGTCTACTTGGATATAGAAAAATTTGACAAAGTGGTTTATAACCTGTTGTCAAATGCTATGAAATTTACTCCCGAACGGGGGACAATCACAATTAGACTAACTGCAACAGGTAATTATTGCATCTTGCAAGTTCAAGATTCAGGGATTGGGATTCTTCCCCAACAAATTCCTTATCTATTTGACAGATTCCGTCAAGCTGAAGGTTCAGAAAACCGCAGCTACGAAGGTAGTGGTTTAGGTTTATCCCTCGTTAAAGAATTAGTAGAATTACATGGGGGTAATGTCAAAGTTGACTCAGTTTATGGACAAGGTACAATCTTTACCTTACAGCTTTTAACCGGTTCATCTCACTTACCCACAAACCAAATATTAAATACTGCCGCTGATTTAAATATCAGTCGCGCTAGTGTGGAATTAGCTGATTTAGAACAAATTGATTTAGATATAGACCTTTTTGAACAGAAAACAGACTCATTAGCAAATCTAGAAATTAAAGATTCTCAACTTCTGAGTATTACAGATCAAGGGACTGGACACTCGATTTTAGTTGTTGATGATAACCCCGATTTACGAGTTTATGTATCGGATATCTTACGTCGCAACGGTTATAAAGTTGATACAGCCCGGAATGGTAATGAAGGATTTCTGCTCGTACAAAGAATTAAACCCAGTTTAATTATCACCGACTTAATGATGCCCGTGGTGACAGGACTGGAAATGATTAAAATGATTCGCAATGAGGAAGATTTAAAAGGAATACCCATTATTCTCCTGACAGCAAAAGTTGATGAAGAAACCCGGATTCAAGGCACAGAAAAAGGTGCAGATGCTTATTTAGCTAAACCTTTTAATGATCGGGAACTTCTCGCAGAAGCACGCAATCTTTTAGCTTTGAAGGAAAATGAAAAACGCATTTTGGAATTAAATTCTTATCTCACAGAATCTGTACTCAGCCGATTTTTACCCACTGCATTAGTCAGAAAAGCTGCTACTGGAACTTTGACGCTAGATTTACAACCAGAACCCCGGTTGGTGACAGTTTTATTTAGTGATATTGTTGGTTTTACTCAGCTATCTAATACCCTGAGATCCCGAAAAGTTGCCGAAATATTGAATGAATATTTAGAAGCCATGACTAAAGTTGTGTTTGAAAATGGCGGCACAGTAGATAAATTTATGGGAGATGCTATCTTAGCTTTATATGGAGCGCCAGAAGACCTCACACCCAATGAACAAGTTAGACGTGCTATCAATACAGCTAGAGCTATGCAAAGATCATTGATAACATTAAATCTTCGTTGGCGATCGCAAGGTATCTTTGAAACAGATGGCCGTGATGGCTTACAATTTCGTTGTGGTATTCACCAAGGTACGGCTGTTGTGGGAATGTTTGGTAGCGCCGAGCGTGCTGACTATACAGCCATTGGTCCGAGTGTAAATATTGCCGCCCGCTTGCAAGCTGCCGCTGTTCCTGGTACTATCCTAGTTTCTGCTGCTGTGGCAGACTATTTACAGGAAGAAGAAATTACCAAAGGTAGTCCCTTAGAACTAAAAGGTATTGATGAAACAGTTCTGACTTTTGTGGTGACATCAGAACCTTGTAAATAATTAATTTGGGATCAGGGTGTGGAAAAGAAGAACACAGAAGTTCCAAAAGTTTAGGAAAATCCTCCTAGGGAAAATCACACCATGATACCAACGGTTACAAATCATCATTCAAATAATAGTTTAATTACATCTCAAAATTTAAGACGACATCCTGATCCACCTTGGTTATGGATTCTTGTATCTATTGGTTCAGTGTCTCTTCACTTGTTAGTATTTTGGTTAATGCGTTCATCTGATAATTTTAAACCTTGGTTTCCTGAATCTAACCAAAGTTCTATTCCTATTGACTTCATTGAGATTTCTTCTGAACCAAAATCTAAAATTAAACCACAATCTTCTTTTTCACCTTCACCAAAATCAGCACCTATTACACCCAGTAATCAAGATGATAGTGAGATAATTTCTCAGGTTAATTTACCACAGCAGGATAATATTC
>NZ_VILB01000023.1 GCF_009712035.1 Anabaena sp. UHCC 0187
AAAAACCTGAAGTTGAAAAACCTGAAGTTGAAAAACCTGAAGTTGAAAAACCTGAAGTTGAAAAACCTGAAGTTGAAAAACCTGAACCTGAAAAACCTGAACCTGAAAAACCACCGATTAGACAACAATCATATCCCACAAATCCAACCCCAGAAACAACACCCATAATTCCAGAAAGTGAACTTCCTTGGAATCGTCGTCAAGAAGTTAAACTAGGTGAGGGAACTCTCCTACCCCCAAATATTCCCGCTGATTCCCCAACTCCCACACCAGAACCTTCTGTAAATCCTAACCCAGAATCTTCTCCAACTTCTAATGGAGGGGGTGCTATCGCTACCGTTACTCCGATACTGAAAGAAGAAGTCAATGAATTAATACAACAAAAACAACTGCGAGCCAATGATT
This sequence comes from Anabaena sp. UHCC 0187, assembly GCF_009712035.1. GTDB lineage: Bacteria > Cyanobacteriota > Cyanobacteriia > Cyanobacteriales > Nostocaceae > Dolichospermum. Next base: position 406 of record NZ_VILB01000023.1, read on the forward strand.
TACCAGATGTTTTTGCTGAATACAAAGGAAGTACAGAAAAGGAATTAGAAGCTAGTGTTCTCCCTAGCGAGAAGGATTTAAAACCAGCAAATATACTGGTTAGTTTAGTAATTGATAACAATGGACACTTTCAACAAGCGATAGTTATAACCATTGAACCTGCATCACTTCGCAAAGAAATAAATATATATGAGCAAGCAATTAACCAGATATTTCAACAAGAGAGTTTTATTGCTGGTTACAATCAAGACGGTTCAAAACCAGATTTAAGCAATTTATATATTCGTCTCAAAATTAAACCAATAAATTCTCAATAGGGGCTTGCAATTTTAAAAAAGTCATGTTACATTAATTGAGTTGGAAATAAGCGGGTGTAGTTTAGTGGTAAAACTCCAGCCTTCCAAGCTGATCATGCGGGTTCGATTCCCGCCACCCGCTCTGTGAACAAAGTATTAACCAAATCTGCCGCTGATGTAAGCTTTGGTGTCTTCCTGTTGAGGATTACTAAAAATTACCTCAGTTGAGTTGTACTCTACTAAATAGCCACTCCGTCCACCTGTTTCTGAAGCTTTGACGTTAAAAAACGCCGTTTTATCAGACACTCGTGACGCTTGCTGCATATTGTGGGTAACAATCACGATAGTATAATGCTCTTTGAGTTCGTGAATTAGTTCTTCAACCCGCAAAGTAGAAATAGGATCAAGAGCAGAACAGGGTTCATCCATGAGTATAACCTCTGGTTGCACAGCGATCGCCCTGGCAATACATAAACGCTGTTGTTGTCCACCAGATAAAGATAAACCACTTTGTCGTAATTTATCCTTAACTTCATCCCATAAAGCCGCTTGTCGCAAACTTCGTTCCACCAATTCATTCATATCACCTCTGTAACCATTAATTCTGGCACCAAAAGCAATATTTTCATAAATTGACTTGGGGAATGGGTTTGGTCTTTGAAATACCATCCCAATGCGTCTTCGCACTTCCACCGGGTCAATATTCGGTGCGTAGAGATTTTTGTCGTAGAAATAAACCTTACCTTCGGCTCTAAAGGATTCAATCAAATCATTCAGACGGTTATAACATCGCAGTAATGTACTTTTGCCGCAACCAGACGGTCCGATAAAAGCCGTAACCTGATTTTTAGGAATATCTAGCCAGACATTCTGTACAGCGAGGAAATTGCCATAATAAATATTCAGGTTTTCTGTACGTAAAACCGATTCAGTCCCATTCATCATGCTAATTGCAGTAGCCATAAATACTTAAAAAAGAAGTTATTCGGGATGAGTTTCAGTTTTGGGGGGTCTGTCACTAAATCTTTTGTCTAGTAGCCCAACGAGCAATCATACTAGTAATCAAAACCATCAATACTAGAATTAAAGAAGCAGCCCAAGCCAGGGATTGCCAGGTTTCAAAGGGAGAAATAGCAAAGTTGTAAACTAAAACTGCCAAAGAAGCAGTAGGTTTGAGGATGCTATCTGGCCAAAAAGAAGAGAAAAGAGCCGTAAATAGTAACGGTGCTGTTTCTCCAGCCGCGCGAGCGATTGCCAAGGTAGAACCAGTCACAATTGCTGGCAACGCCGCCGGTAATACTACCTGTGTTACCGTTTGGAAACTTGTTGCACCTAATCCTACGGAAGCTTGCCGCAAATCTTGAGATACTAACTGCAAAGCTTCGTCTGTAGTTCTGACAATAATAGGCAGCATCAAAATTGCCAGGGCAAATCCCCCACCTAGGGCTGAGTAAGAGCCTAAGTTTAGCTTTAATAACGTCAAAACCACAATCCCATAGGCAAATACCCCAGCAATAATAGAGGGGACACCACTGAGTACATTGGTCGCAAAACGTATCCATCTAGCAATTTTTTTAGAACTAAACTCAGTTAAATAAATTGCTGCTAACACACCAAAGGGGATGCTAATCATCGCTGCAATCCCTACCATCAAGAGTGTTCCTAAAATGGCATTACCAAAACCTCCACCTTTGCCAAAGGGAGCAGGTGGTAACTGGGTAAAAACATTGAGATTTAAACTACCAAACCCTCTAATAATCACATAGGAAAGCACCGCCAACAAAGGGATAAGTGCCAATGCTCCACAGATAAAAGCTAATACAGTCATTACCGTATTAAACAATGTTCTCGGAGAAGAAGAGGAGCGAGTCAGGCTTCTTTGAGGAAAAGAAGAAGTCATAATTTCACCTATCATCACACTACAGACGCTGAACCCGGTTGACAACAAACTCCGCCAGAATATTGACTATCAGGGTCAATATAAATAGAACTAAAGCTGCATACATTAAAGCAGCAACTTGCAGCCCACTAGCTTCAGCGAACTGATTGGCCAGTAGGGAAGAAATTGTATTAGATGGTGCTAACAGAGAGATATTAATATTATTGGCATTACCTATTAACATAGTTACAGCCATTGTTTCACCCATAGCTCTGCCCAGCGCCAACATGACTGCACTGACAATGCCAGAAAAAGCAGCAGGGATAATAACTTGGACAATGGTTTCCCAACGGGTTGCACCTATTCCCAGAGCAGCTTGACGCAAACTAGAGGGTACAGAAATCAAAGCATCGCGGGATATAGCAGTAATGATTGGTAAAGTCATAATTGCTAAGATCACCCCCGCAGGTAACATTCCTGGCCCTGTGGGTGCAGAACTAAAGAATGGTATCCAACCCAGATAACTATGCAGCCATTTTCCCAAATTCGTGATAATTGGGACTAACACAAAAATTCCCCACACTCCATAAACAACACTGGGAATAGCAGCTAGTAGTTCTACTAAAAATACCAGTACCAACCGCACCTGAGAGGGCAGAAAATCTTCACTCAACAGAACTGCCGTCCCCACACCAATAGGGACAGCTAACATTAATCCAATTAAAGAACTCATCAGAGTTCCATAAACCGCAGGTAATACCCCATATTGATCATTAACAGGGTTCCAATCGCTTGTAACTAAGAAATTGATCCCGAATTTTTGGATGGCTGGACTTGCACTAATAGCAACTTGCAAAGCAATCCATAATAAAGTACCAGCAATAGCTAATGCAAAAATCCTAGTTAACCAAATAAAGCTTCGATCTAGATTCTTGTCTATTCCAGAGCGATTTTTCATTGCTAATGGGGTTTCTTGAAAATTTGTAGTCATGAATACTGACTGTAAACGTTAAATCAGCAAAAATGTGTGTGAGTAGAAGATTTGAAAGACTTAGCTTGTAGTTGTTTTGTTTTATTTAGTATCAGCACCAACAGAAATTTTATAATCAGGACTGATTTGATCAGCCGCTGCCGCCACTTTGGCAATTACATTCGCTGGTAAGGGAACATACCCTAATTCAGTAGCTAACTTTTGTCCATCGGTCAAAGCATACTCAATAGTTGCTTCGACGGCTTTAGCTTTGTTAGCATCAGCATATTTTTTATAAGCCAGAATCCAGGTGTAAGTAACAATTGGGTAAGAATCCGCACCTTCTGGGTCAGAAATAAAGGCGCGAAGATTGTCTGGTAAAGTTACGGCTGCTAAGGTTTTGGATGCTGATTCTTCAGAAGCTGCAACAAACTGTTTGGCTTTATTTTCTAAAGAGGCAAACTTAAGTTTATTTTGTTTGGCGTAACCATATTCTACATAACCAATAGAACCTGGCGTTTGTTGAATTTGGGCGGTAACACCTTCATTTCCTTTAGCCCCAACTCCTACAGGCCATTTTACACTTTTTCCGTCACCTACTTTAGTTTTCCATTCTGGGCTAATGGCGCTCAGGTGTTTAGTGAAAACACCAGTAGTCCCGCTACCGTCGGCACGATAAATAACTTTGATTTCCTCTTTTGGCAATTTAGCGCCGGGATTAGCTTTAGCAATGGCCGGATCATCCCAAGATTTGATTTTACCTAGCAAAATATCAGTATAAACTGCTCGTGGTAGTTTGAGTTCGGGAACATCTGGCAAATTATAAGCCAGGACAATACTACCAGCAGTCACAGGTAGTAATAACACGCCTTTATCTGCGGGTATCTTCTGAATTTCTTCGTCCTTCATGGCGACATCACTAGCCCCAAAGTCTACTGTTCCTTTGGTAAACTGCTCAACACCAGCACCACTACCCACGGACTGATAGTTAACTTTTAAATTGGGATATTTTTTGTTTAACTCCGCAAACCAAGTTTGATAGAGGGGTGCAGGAAAAGAAGCACCAGCACCTGTTAACTCCACAGTACCTCCTAAATCTAGTTTGCTAGAACTAGAACTAGAGGTAGTTGTAGTGTTACCGGGAGATTCGCTAGTGGTGGGATTATTTGAGCTAGTTTCTCCACAGGCAGATAGACTAATTGCCAGTGCTAAGATAGATATTGAAGCTGTAAGGCGATTATTGGTTATTACACCTAGAGGTAATAGCATTAGTGTTAATTTTCGTTAATTTTTAGATAAACATCTCTAACATACCCCTAAAAGATTCTTTTATAGATAAACAATAGGTTAAGAAGCAAAAAATTCATATTTAGGGTTTGCTCCTGATCACAAATATTTTTATCAAGAAAGAATTCAGGGGTATTGTTAACGTCACTCGGTGCTATCACAGTCTCCCTGTTGCCTATTTATGGGATACCCACTTAATTCGCCTATACTTGTTGCTATTAGTGTTCCCTATTGCTTTTTCCTTTACGCCTAATAAATGTTTGCTGCGTCGAATCAACTGCTATGGTCTATGATAGGTTTGCTCCTGACAATGGGTGGTACGTTCCTAGAAGCTTATGGTATTACCTCACCTTGGAATTGGAGTCAGCACGGAATTCAAACCCTTTCTTTAGGTGTCAGCTATCAAATTGGTGCGGTGCTACTGGTAGGTTGTTTAGGTGGTCAAAATGCTGGAGCGCTCTCGCAAATTGCCTATTTAGTGATGGGATTAACCTTATTACCTGTATTTGCCGAAGGCGGCGGTATCGGTTATGTTAAGCTATCACAGTTTGGTTATTTGCTGGGTTTTATTCCCGGCGCTTGGATTTGTGGTTATTTAGCCTTTAAGGCTAGACCTCGGCTAGAAACTCTTGCTTTTAGTTGTTTTTGTGGCTTGTTTACTGTTCACGTCTGCGGTATTGCTTATTTAATTATTAGCTATGTTTTGCCCTGGAAAGGAACAGAAAATCTATCTCTAATTCAAGCCATTCTCAAATATTCTTACTTTGCACTACCGGGGCAATTAGTAGTTGTTTGTGCTGTCACCATAGTAGCTTATGTGCTACGACATATAATGTTTTATTAGTCAGTGGTCAGTGGTCAGTGGCAAAGGAAAAACAACGAACAACGAACAACGAACAACTGACCACTGACAATTAACAACGAACAACTGACAATTTATCATGGGTATAAAAAATCGCTTCTTCTGGATTGCTGCGTTGATAGCATTCTTATTAGACCAACTGACAAAACACTGGGTAGTGCAAACCTTTAACCTAGGACAATCGCTGCCATTGTTAAGTGGTATATTTCATTTTACCTATGTTACTAATACAGGCGCAGCTTTTAGTTTGTTAAGTGACAAAGTAGGCTGGTTACGCTGGCTATCTTTAGGTGTAAGTTTATTATTGATAACCATTGCATTATTAGGCCCGCTGTTAAATTTTTGGGAGCAATTAGGTTATGGTTTGATTTTAGGTGGAGCAATGGGTAATGGGATTGATAGATTTACAAAAGGGTATGTTGTTGACTTTCTCGATTTTCGGTTGATTAATTTTGCCGTATTTAATATGGCTGATTCTTTTATTAGTATGGGCATTGTTTGCCTGTTAATTGCCTCATGGCAAAAAACACCAAGTAATTAAAAATGCAAAATTAAAAAATAAAAAATTAGATTCTTCTGTTTGAATTTTCAATTGTTAATTTGTTTATGAGTTCCCCCCAACCGCCTCAAAAGCCACAAACCTTACTTGGTCAACTGACTCAAGCCGTCAATACTATTCAAGCTAGAGTTGATTTTTCCAAGCTGGCTCTCAAGCCCAATGCCAAAGTACCAAAATTATTGGTGCATGATGCAGGGGCCAATGAAACGCAAGAATATCCGCTATTAGGCGATCGCTATATTCTTGGACGTAGTTCTAAATATGATATCGTCGTCCGTAACCAAGTTGTCAGCCAAATTCACCTGTCTCTGTCGCGGGATTCCACCCAAAATACTCCCGTTTTCACCATCAAGGATGAAAACTCCACCAATGGTATTTATCTGGGCAAAAGGCGAATCAATGCTCTAGAACTGCGTCATGGTGATGTTATTACCTTGGGTCCACCAGAACTAGCCGCTTCCGTGCGTCTTCAATATATAGACCCACCAGTTTGGTATGTAAAAGCTGCTACTTGGACAGCTTATGGTGTTGGTGGTGTCACGATGCTTATGTCCTTGTCCATAGGTGTGGAATGGCTGAAATTTAGCGTTCGACCCTTACCTACAGCTACTCGCGCCCCTGTGGTTGTCTATGCCCGTGATGGTTCAACCCCACTCCGTGAACCTCGGAATATCGCCCACATAGACCTGAAAAAGTTATCAGACTTTGGACCTTATTTGGCTTCTGCTGTGGTAGCTTCCGAGGATAGTCGTTATTATTGGCACTTTGGGGTAGATCCTTTGGGTGTGTTGCGAGCCGTACTAATTAACAGTCGCAGCGGTGATGTTCAACAAGGGGCAAGTACAGTTACCCAACAAGTAGCTCGGAGTTTATTCCGTGAATATGTAGGTAGCCAAGACTCTTTAGGAAGAAAAGTCAAGGAAGCTGTCGTCTCCCTCAAGTTAGAAACCTTTTACAGCAAAGATGATATTTTACTAACTTACTTAAATCGGGTGTTTTTGGGGGCGGATACTTCCGGTTTTGAGGATGCTGCTAAATATTACTTTAATAAATCAGCCAAAGAATTAACTCTGGCCGAAGCAGCAACCTTAGTAGGGATTTTACCCGCGCCCAATGCCTTTGATTTTTGTGGCAGTGGTCCGCGGAAACTGGGAGCAGCCGATTACCGGAATCGAGTCATCAAGCGAATGCTGGAAATGGGTAAAATTACCCAAGAGGAAGCCAACCGCGCCCGCCGTTCTACGGTCCAAATCAACCCCAAAGTCTGCGAAAGGCAAGCCAAAACCATTGCCCCCTATTTTTATGATTACGTCTTTCAAGAACTGATCTCAAAACTAGGTCCTGCAGCCGCAAGAGAAGGTAACTATATCATTGAAACCCAACTAGATCCAAGCATTCAAGCCAAAGCCGAAACCGAGTTAAAAAATTCCATTACCAAAGCTGGCTCAACTTTTGGGTTTTCTCAAGGGGGGATGGTGACTCTCGACTCGAAAACTGGGAGTATTGTAGCGATGGTAGGGGGGACTGATTACAGAAAAAGCCAGTTCAATCGGACTGTTCAAGCCCAACGCCAACCAGGTTCTACCTTTAAAATTTTTGCTTACACTGCGGCGCTTGAAAAAGGTATTTCCCCATACAAAAGTTATTCGTGCAATTCTTTACCTTGGCAGGGCTTTACCTATAAACCCTGCCGGGCTGGTGCTGGTGGTAGTTTAGATATAGCTACTGGTTTGGCACTGTCAGAAAACCCCATTGCCTTGCGGGTAGCTAAGGAAATTGGGTTAAATAAAGTAGTAGATATGGCGCAAAGGTTGGGTGTGAAATCTGATCTGGAGGCTGTTCCCGGCTTGGTATTAGGTCAGAGTGTCGTTAATGTTTTAGAAATGACTGGTGCTTTTGGGGCCATTGGCAATCGTGGGGTGTGGAATCCTCCTCATGCTATTAGTAGAATTCTGGACAGTAGTGATTGTAAGGATCTTAAAGATCTACAAACCTGTCGGGTTATTTACTCCTTTGATCAAGATCCAGATGGTAATAAACAAGTGCTAAAAAAAGCAGTTGCCAATCAAATGACTACTTTAATGCAAGGAGTCATTACTAATGGTACAGGTCGCGGTGCAGCTATTGGTTTAGGGGAAGCAGGTAAAACTGGGACAACAAATAATAATGTTGATCTCTGGTTTATTGGCTTTATTCCTAATCGTCAACTTGTCACTGGCATTTGGTTAGGAAATGACAATAATTCCCCTACCTCTGGCAGCAGCGCCCAAGCAGCCCAACTTTGGGGTAATTATATGAGGAAAGTTGCCAAGTAAGCTGTTGTGGGTTTAATTTCTATAAATCTGGCGGGCAAGATGCCCACCCCACAAGATTTAATGATTTAGAAAACAGAAGATTTATTTTCTGTTGTTTGGATGAAAGTTTGAAAATCCCCATTGGGTGTCCATTGAATTGCACCATCTTTACCAGTAAAGAAAAGTTTTGTTTGTCCTTTACTCAACGAAGATAATGTTTGATCATCTAGATTATTAGCAGGAGTTATTGCTATTTGTGGTTTGAGTGCTAAAACTAAATCTTGTAGAGATTCTGATGGACACCACAGCACCTGGGGAGAAGACAACTCTCCGCTTTTAATCAATTCTGCAATTTGTTGAGATTTAATATTACCTACTAATAACCAACTCTGATTAAAAATTTGTAACTTTAAAATCGGGACTTGGTCATTAATTAATTGTGCCGTAATTGTGGGATTACTTATAGGTTGTCCAACTGCTAAATTTTGATAGATTCCTTGATGTTTTTGGAGTTGCTGTTGGAGTAATTGAGTTGTAATATCATCTTTTAACTTAGGACTATATTCATACAGATTTTTAATTGGTAAATTTTGCATAATTTCCATCCAAGCATCATTGGTATAACCAGGAAAATTACTAGCAATTGCCCAATCAATTTGATTTATCCCTTGCTGTCTTAAAAATGGTAAAATTGTAAATCTACCCGTGCCTTCATTCCCACTATTAATTACAGCAATATTGCCTCTGTCTTGAATTACTAAAACAGGTTCTGTTCTGGTTTCTAACAAAGTAATTCTCAGCAAATTATTAGCAGAATGCCAAAGGGGAATAAGTACCAAACCAACTGCTACTAAAGCCGCAAACCACCAGCGTTTTTGCCACCACCGAACTAACCAAGCTAAAATAATTAAAATATAGATAGTTAACATTTGCCAAATTGAGATACTCCCAACTGCCACCAAGCTGCCTGGCAAATTAGCAAAAAATTCCACCATTTGAATTAACCAATGGGTAGGATAATATAAAAAACTGGCTAAAGTCCCTCCTAAATCTGGGGAAATCAAACTTACCAAACCACTAATCATGCCCCCAATACTAATGATAGAAATAAATGGTGTTGTTAGAATATTTAGAGGCACACTATAAATGGGAATGACACTAGAAAACTCCAGCAGTCGGGGTAAAGTCCAAATTGTTGCTGCTAGAGGGACAGAAATTAAAGAAGCGATGGCAGGTGGTAGCCAATCTAAACGCTGCGTGATTGGTGATGCAGTGACAATTAATCCCAGTGTCGCTAAAAAACTGAGTTGAAAACCTAAATCCCAAATCCACAGAGGATTAAATAACAGTAATAATGTTGCGGCTATTAATAAAGATCCCAATTGCTTGATATTTCTTTCTAAAGCCAAACCTACTAAAGCCGCAAAACCCATAATTACGGCTCTTAATACTGCCGGTTGAAAACCTGATAAAAACAAAAAAGTAATTAATCCTAAGCCACCCAGGGTAATCTGCGTGGCTTTATTTGTCCGTTTTGTGAGTTGTAAAATTACACCCAAAATCAGAGAAGTTTGAAATCCAGATGCTGCTAAAGCATGGGCTAAACCTGCTTTTACAAATAAATCGCGGATATCATAGGGTAAATCAACGGCTTTACTACCTAAAACCATTGCACTGACAAGGGGACCTTCAGGAACACCCAATAACCGGGCTTGAGATTGCCCAATTTTCTCACGAATTTGCCACCATCCCCAAGGATGTTCATCATCGAGAATATTAATTTGGCTGCCAATTAAACCCGCAAAAGTTCCCTCCTGTCGCAGATATTTCTGAAAATCAAAACCACCAGGATTTGAAGCTGCTGTTGGTTTATACAAAAATCCAGTCACCGCAATTTGTTGTCCAGGATATAAACCAGTAGATTGTAGTATCGGTACAGTTACATATAACTTACCCGTCACCCCCTTGGGAATTCCCGCAGGTTTTTGACCAGCTTGCAGCGGCGCTTTGCTATCATTTTTCACTTCCTCTAACTGAGTCGCTGCTAACCAAAATTGTCCTCGTTGACTACGAGTTAAGCGAGGATTGCTATCTACCAAACCCCGCACAATTACCAATTGTTCAAGATTGCTATTACCCTCAGTCGTAAACTGACTAATATCTTTGATTCCCGGTTGAGGAACTCGCAATTGCAAATAAACAGTAGCCAACAAACCCACTACACCAGCTATTAACCATATTCTAGGATGGGGAGTACCGATCCACGGTGGAGACTTGATATCTAACTTCTCTACAGCCTTGTTTTTGCCGACAGCACCTTTTTTTTTAAGAGCAAATTTCCGCAAATTAGCATATATTCGCCGAAACAGAACTGCCCCAACCACACCCAATAGCAAAATCCAGACACCACCCCAAGGAATTGCCGTAAACAACAAACCCAAAATATAACTAAGACAGATAATTATTCCACTTGTCTGCATCATAAAAATTTCATTGCCAAAGCGCCCATGGGAAACAATACAGCATAATTCAAAATTTCCCTACTTTCACAACGGAGGATTAAGTTCCTAGCATTTGCAAATTGTGTAAAGTGGCATAAAATCCTTGCTGTTGTAATAGTTGTTCATGGCTGCCTTGTTCAATCAACTCTCCTCGCTTTAACACAAAAATCTGGTCTACGTTGCGAATTGTAGAGAGACGGTGAGCAATAATAATTGCTGTCCGTTGTATCAACAACTGATTTAATGCTTCTTGAACTAAAGCCTCCGTTCCCACATCTAAACTAGCTGTAGCTTCATCTAATACCAAAATTTGAGGATTACGAATAGCCGCACGGGCAAAGGCTAAAAGTTGTTTTTGTCCACTAGAAATATTTGTCGCCCGTTCTCGCAGTTGAGTATCATAACCTTGGGGTAGTTGGTTAATAAAGGCTGCTACATTAGTTTTTTCCGCTGCTTGTTGAATTTCTGCAAAACTGTAATTATCACCCAAAGTAATATTACTTTTAACATCACCAGCAAACAAAAACGCTTCTTGTAAAATTACTGTCATATAACGTCTTAGTTCCGCTTGGCGAATTTCCCGGATATCCACACCATCAATGAGAATACGTCCTTGAGTTGGTTCATAAAGACGACACAAGAGGCGAATAATCGAACTTTTACCCGCACCTGTGGGACCGACTAAAGCCACTTTTTCCCCTGGATGAATAGTAAAGTTTAAATTTTTAATGACGTAATCGTTATCTTTATAAGCAAAGGAAACATTTTCAAACTTAATTTCTCCCAAATTTGGAATCGGTGTAAAGTCTTGAGATTCTAATTTAGAAACTATCTCATTAATATAGCCAAATTTAAAATCTACATTGGCAGTTGGAGGCAGAGAGTAATCTTTAATTTCAATGGGTTCATCTAAAATATCAACTACCCGTTCAATAGCTGTAAAACCAGATTGAATCACCGTAAACTTTTCGGCAAAATTTCGCAAGGGTTCAAAAAATTGTTGGGCATACAAAATAAATGCTGATAAAATCCCAAAAGAGATTTGTTTATCGAGTAACAATGAACCACCTAACCATAATACCCCAGCAATAGCAATTAAACCCACCCATTCTAAAGTTGAAGAAACTGCTGAATCATACCAAATGCTAGTATCTACTTCCTTGATATAATGTTGATTAGTCGTCCGAAATAACTCGGCATTAAATTTTTCTCGACGGAATAATTGGACTACATTAATCCCGACAATATTTTCTTGCAGTTGCGAATTGAGTTTAGAAAGTTCTTCCCTGGTTTTATAATTAGCATCTCGATACTGCTGTTGAAAATAAATCATTAACCAAGTTACTGGGAATAGGATAAATATTAACAAACAAGCAAGTTGCCATTGGATTGAAAACATCAACCCAATAATCACTACCATAGACAATAAATCGGAAACAATGCCTACAGCCCCAGTGGAAAAAACATCTCCTAAACTTTCCACATCACTCGTTAGTCTAGTAATCAATTTACCCACAGGTGTGCGATCAAAAAACCGCACAGCTAAAGATGTCACATGATGAAATAAATCCTCACGAATATCCGCCGTGATTTTTTGTCCTAGTTTCTGAACTAAAAAACCTTGGAGACCTGTTAATAATAAGCGGATAGCAGTTGCTACTACCAACATTCCTATGAGGATATTTAAACCTTGCCATAAAGGCATATTTTGGAGAAATTGATATGTGCTAGGTTCTTTGCGAATTAAAGAAATTGCCTGTCCCACCAACATTGGTTTGATAGCACTAGCAACAGCAATAGGCACAAGCAGAAACATGGATACTGCCAAGAGTTTGCCATGACGACGACCATAGGGAACTAAGCGCAAAAATAACCGCCAGTCATTGTCTTGACGACGGTATTCTGGATTAGATTTAGTTGGAGATGGGGAGATGCTCATAAATAACCAATTAGAAGTAAAATAATTTTGAATTCTGCCCTGGGATACTAATTTTTTTCAAAATTTAAACCATTGATTTCTTGACATTTTGCCTGTGCAGTTTGATAAGCTGCTAAATATTCTGGACCACCTAACATGACATCACCATAATAATCATAGGGGGCTTCACCATAAATAGGTAAAGGATCATCTTCTGGATAATCTTCTTTGGATTCTTCCACAATGGCTTTGAGTTTTTTGGCGCTCAGACTTTGAGCAGAAAAATAATAAAGTTCTGGGTGATTTTTTTGCAAATAAGGAAGTGTCGGATCTATAATCACATCATTAAGTTCAATCCAACCATGCTCAACTGGTTTATAGGGCTGACCTGCAAATACTAAAAAACCTTGAACATACTTTGCCCCTTCTGTTACTAAAACCGCTTTGTAAGCATTATCAAAAGGTTTTTTGGCTTTACTTTTGATGGTTTTGGCAATTTCATTAGATAAGGTTTCATCTAATAATTTGTTCATGGGCTAAATTTCTCCTTTTATTATTTTGTCAATTATTAATTTAATATACACTGTACCTTGGCTGAATATGTCTATTGTTTTTCGATAATTTTGTCAGAAATGGCTATAGCTTGCGTGACGACGTAGGAGTCATACGCCACGCTCCGCTAACAGGATTTACAAGATTATAAGGATGCACAGGATTTTATTTTTTTCATATCCTGTAAATCTTTAAATCCTGGTGATCCTGATTCTGACAATTTTCATATCCTGTAAATCTTTAAATCCTGGTTATCCTGATTCTGACAATTTTCATTTATTATAAAAATTTAGATATAACATTCCCTTGGATTATACACTTGACATAATAGCATAAAAAGTCAAGAGTTAATACCCTAGTAAAATCGTTAGATTATTGCGACAATTCTCAATAATCTTGAGAATTTACTAGATTTATTCTCAATAAACATAGTCTTGTGCTTTTTTTTGTAAAAGTCATATTTAAAAAACTTATAGTATTCAGCTTTTAACTGACAACTGACCCACCTTCCCAAAATGTGTCAAAATGAAGAATTGTAATAAAAAATATTGTTAAGGTAATTTAGTGACTTCAACTGCTCAAGCTAGTGCGAGTGCGCGTCGTGCGGTCTTCCCATTTACAGCCATCGTCGGCCAAGAAGAAATGAAACTGGCGCTGCTGCTAAACGTCATTGACCCCAAAATTGGTGGTGTAATGATTATGGGCGATCGCGGCACCGGCAAATCTACAACTATCCGCGCCTTGGCGGATCTTTTACCAGAAATCCCTGTTGTCGCCAATGACCCATTCAACAGTGACCCCAGCGACCCAGACTTGATGAGTGATGAAGTTCGTCAACAAGTAGCCCAGGGAATGGAAATTCCCATCGCTCACAAAAAGGTGCAAATGGTAGATTTACCATTAGGAGCTACAGAAGACCGGGTTTGTGGGACGATTGATATTGAAAAGGCGTTATCTGAGGGTGTCAAAGCCTTTGAACCCGGACTACTAGCCAAAGCTAATAGGGGTATTCTCTACGTGGATGAGGTCAACTTGTTAGATGACCACTTGGTGGACGTACTTCTCGATTCCGCTGCTAGTGGCTGGAACACCGTGGAACGGGAAGGGATTTCTATTCGTCACCCCGCGAAGTTTGTGCTTGTTGGTTCGGGAAACCCAGAAGAAGGGGAACTACGTCCTCAACTTCTTGACCGTTTTGGAATGCACGCAGAAATCCGCACTGTTAAAGAACCAGCTTTACGGGTGCAAATTGTGGAAGAACGGGGCGAATTTGACCAAAATCCTCCGGTGTATTTAGAAAAACACCAAGCCCCCCAAGTGGCATTACAAGAGCAAATTGTCAATGCCCAAAACTTATTACCACAAGTTAGTTTAGACTATGACTTCCGGGTGAAAATTTCCGAAGTTTGTTCAGAATTAGATGTGGACGGGTTGCGCGGTGACATCGTGACCAACCGCGCTGCGAAAGCCTTAACTGCTTTTGAAGGCCGGACAGAAGTTACAGTTGACGATATCCGTCGGGTAATTACTTTATGTCTGCGTCACCGTTTGCGGAAAGATCCCTTGGAATCCATTGATACTGGCTACAAAGTGGAAAAGGTCTTTTGTCGGGTTTTTGGTGTGGAACTACCAGAAGATTCCGCACAGAAAAACGGTGCAGGGATGAAAGCCGGAGTTCGTTAGTTAATTTAGTTAATTAATATAGATGTCAGTGGTGAGTGCAACAACTACTAACCACTGACAACTGACAACTGACAACTAATAAATTATGAGAACTTGGAATTTTTGGTTAAATAGCTTGATTTTATCTTGTCAATATCATCCACCCCGGTTTGTGGAATTATTAATGTTGACATTAGCGATCGCTATGTTAGCAATTTCTATCATTGTCCCAGACCGACCTTACATAATTCTAGGTTTAAGTCTCGTAGTTGGAGCATCAACTTCTATATTAGTCCGGGAAGCAATGTTTCCTCATGGACACAACCACACAGCTTTTACTCAACAACGGATTACCCAAGTTACCGCATTACTGTTATTAGGAATTAGCATTTACGGTTTTGCAGATTTAATTCATACGCTTTGAAACAAAAAAAATCTCATAATTTTCACCTAATATATAAAATTAGAGCGAAAGACAAATCTAAATAAACAGACTCCATGCGTATTTCTCTAGACTGGTTAAAAGAACTCGTAGAAATCAAACTCACCCCAGAAGAACTGGCGGAAACCTTGACAATGGCAGGGTTTGAAGTAGAAGATATAGAAGATCGCCGCACATGGGCAGATGGTGTAGTTGTGGGGAAAGTGCTAGAACGTCAACCACACCCCAACGCCGATAAATTGAGCGTTTGTACCGTAGATATTGGGGCTGCTGAGACTGTAAATATCGTTTGCGGTGCTGGGAACGTCCGCGCAGATATCTATGTTCCCGTCGCAACTACAGGAACTTATTTACCCAACATTGATTTAAAAATCAAACCCGCAAAACTGCGCGGTGTTCCCTCCAACGGCATGATATGTTCTTTAAAAGAACTAGGTTTACCCACTGAAATTGACGGTATTCATATCTTCCCTGAAGAAAATATGGTGGTGGGTAGTGACGTGCGCCCCCTGTTGGGTTTAGAAGATGTAATTTTAGATGTCACCGCTACCGCTAACCGGGCTGACGCTTTATCTATGGTGGGTATTGCGAGGGAAGTAGCAGCTTTAACTGGGGGAAAATTATCAATTCCCCAAATTGCAGAAGTAGAAAATACCAAAACCGCAAAAAACCTAACTGTAAAAATTTCCGAAACCCAAGCAAGTCCTGCTTATATTGGTACTGTTGTTGAAAACATCAAAATTGCGCCCTCTCCTGAATGGTTAAAACAGCGTTTGCTGGCTGCGGGTGTCAGACCAATTAATAATGTAGTTGATATCACTAACTACGTTTTATTAGAAAGAGGACAACCTCTTCATGCTTTCGACAAAGAGCGTTTACAATCTGTAGGTGGAGGAGAAAATTTAATTATTGGTGTCCGTTTTGCGGAAGTTGGAGAAACTTTAAAAACCTTAGATGGAAATAATCGGACTTTATCAACTCAAAATTTATTAATTACTGCTAATAATAAGGCAGTAGCTTTAGCAGGTGTTATGGGTGGTGAAGCAACAGAAGTTCATCAAGGTACACAAAGTCTAGTTTTAGAAGCTGCGTTATTTGATTCTGTTGCTATTCGGCGTTCTTCTCGCAGTGCTGGTTTAAGAAGTGAGGCTTCCGGCAGATACGAAAGGGGCGTAAATCGGGCAGAATTAGAAATAGCTTGTCACCGCGCTTTATCCCTAATTAGTGAATTAGCAGCAGGTGTGATAGTTCAGCAGGAAATTTCCGATTATCGTCCTGATGCTTCTACCTGGTCGCATTCTATCAACCTGCGTTTAGATAAAGTTAATGAAGTCCTCGGACCCATTGAATTGGGACCCGAAACTGGAGAATTACAAGGGTCAGATGTCGAAAAAATTCTCACTGCTTTAGGATGTAAATTGGTAAAAACTGATGAACGGAATTGGACAGTTACCGTACCTCCCTATCGTTACCGCGATTTAGAACGGGAAATTGATTTAATTGAAGAAATTGCCCGTTTATATGGTTATGATAAATTCTGTGATACTTTACCAGAAAAGTCTGAAGCTGGCTATCTATCTTTAGATCAAGAATTAATTCGCAGATTACGCAGTTATTTACGCGCTGAAGGTTTGACCGAATTAATTCATTATTCTTTAGTCAAACCAGGGGAAGATAAACAGATTGTTTTAAGTAACCCTTTATTTGCCGAATATTCAGCTTTACGGACTGATTTAATTTCCGGTTTAATTTCCGCTTTCCAATATAATATAGAGCAAGGAAATGGGGCATTAAACGGTTTTGAAATCGGGCGCGTTTTCTGGCGCGAAGAAACCGGGTTACAAGAAGCGGAAATGCTGGCTGGGATTATCGGTGGTGATATAACTGCCGGTAAATGGTCACGAGGTGGTAAGGAAGAAGCCATTACTTGGTTTGAAGCTAAAGGCATTTTAGAAAGTGTCTTTAAACAATTAAAATTAACAGTAGAATTTCAACCTGAAAACCGAGATTCTCGCTTACATCCTGGACGCACAGCTTCATTGTGGATAAAAGGCAATAGACTGGGAACATTCGGACAAATTCACCCCCAATTACGGCGCGAAAAAGATTTACCAGAAGCTGTTTATGTGTTTCAATTAGATTTAGATGCCCTGCTGGATGCCTGGGATAATGATGATTTGTTAGTTCCCAAATTCAGTTCCTATTCTACTTATCCAGCCAGTGATCGAGATTTGGCATTTTTTGCCCCTGTGAAAGTGACAGTTTCTGAACTAGAAAAAGTCATTAATAAAGCGGGGAAAGGGTTATTAAACTCGGTGGAATTGTTTGATGAATATCGTGGTGAACACGTTCCCACAGGACAACGCAGTTTAGCTTTTCGCTTAGTATATCGTGCAAGCGATCGCACTCTTACCGAAAATGAAATTGAACCAGTTCATAATCAAGTGCGGACAGCTTTAGTTGAAAAATTTGGTGTGAGTCTCAGAAGTTAGAATTTGGTAATGGGTAATGGGTAATTCCCCATTCTCATTACCATATTTCCAGTAAAAAAATGAAAACTTGTTTTATATTATTAATAGGTATCACTAACAAGTAATTATGACAAAATACATCATGTGGGGAAGTTATTGTGAAGACGTTCTCACCAAACGTGAACCCTATCGTCAAGCCCATTTAGCCGGATTAGCACAACAGAAAGAATCTGGGATTTTAATTACCATTGGCCCCACAAAAGATGTAACTCAAGTTTTTGCCATTTATGAAGCCGAAAATGAAAACACCGTTCGTCAATTAGTAGAATCTGATCCCTATTGGCAAAACGGCATTTGGATAGAGTATTTTGTTAAAGAATGGATTCAGGCTTTTTAGTCAATTGACACAATTTTCCACAAAGATAATTAATTCATCATTACAAACTACGAATTATGACTTAATTACCTTTCAGTGCCTTCTGAAAATTGCGCCGATAGGATGGATTAACTAAAAACAAAGCAGGCCACAGCAAAGCCAAACCGATGCGATTAGGTAAAGTTTGATTAAAATTAGTTCTCCTAAATCCAGTCCAAAACTTCCAAACACCACCGATATAAACCACGATTATTCCGAAAACAAGTAAATCAATCATGACTATCAACTCCCTTAATAACTGACATAATTTTATGTAAAGAAACTTGATTGCTGACTACAGGAAAATTAAAACCTCTTTCATTACTTATCGGCATTGGACTTACTTAATTCTAGTTTAAATTAGGATCACAGGTTGCTGCTATTCATCCTATAGCAGGAACAGGGAACAGGGAACAGGGAACAGGAAACAGGAAACAGGAGAACAGAAGAGAAAAATATTCTTTATTCTTTCCTCCTGACTCCTGACTCCTGAATTCTTTCAGAGATGTTTCCTATGGAAGTTCCTTAAATCTCAATATCCATAGGAGACTAAAGAAAGAATAACATCATGATTTTAGTCAAGTTTAGGAGGATTTATGCGTGCAGTTTTAATGGCAGGTGGTTCGGGAACGCGGTTACGTCCTTTGACTTGCGATTTACCCAAACCAATGGTTCCGATCTTAAATCGTCCAATTGCTGAACATATTATCAATCTCCTCAAGCGACACCAGATTTATGAAATAATTGCTACGTTGCACTATTTACCAGATGTCCTCCGTGATTACTTCCAAGATGGCGGTGATTTTGGCGTACAAATGACCTATGCTATTGAAGAAGATCAGCCTTTGGGAACAGCAGGTTGTGTCAAAAATATTGCTGAACTTTTAGATGAAACTTTTTTAGTGATTAGCGGTGATAGTATCACAGATTTTGATTTGACTGCGGCCATTGAATTTCATAAACAAAAACAATCAAAAGCCACTTTAATTTTAACCCGTGTGCCTAATCCTATTGAATTTGGTGTGGTAATTACGGATGCTGAAGGACGGATTAACCGATTTTTAGAAAAACCTTCCACCAGTGAAA
This sequence comes from Anabaena sp. UHCC 0187, assembly GCF_009712035.1. Taxonomy (GTDB): domain Bacteria; phylum Cyanobacteriota; class Cyanobacteriia; order Cyanobacteriales; family Nostocaceae; genus Dolichospermum. The sequence continues at coordinate 19,600 of NZ_VILB01000023.1, forward strand.
TTTTTTCTGATACCGTTAACACTGGCACTTATATTTTAGAACCAGAAGTTTTAGACTATTTACCAGAACATACTGAATGCGACTTTTCTAAAGATTTATTTCCCCTATTACTAGCTAAAGATGAGCCAATTTACGGTTATGTTGCCGAGGGTTATTGGTGTGATGTGGGTCACTTAGATGCTTACCGAGAAGCTCAGTATGATGGTTTAGAAAGGAAAGTTAAGCTAGAAGTAGCTTATCCAGAAATTGCGCCGAGTTTATGGATAGGACAAAATACTTATATTGATCCTACAGCCAAAATTGAAACCCCAGCCATAATTGGCAATAATTGCCGCATTGGCGCAAGAGTAAAAATTGAAGATGGAACCATAATTGGTGATAATGTCACAATTGGTGCTGATGCTCATTTAAAGCGACCAATTATTTGGAATGGTGCAATTATTGGCGATGAAGCCCATCTATCGGCTTGTGTAATTGCCCGTGGGACTCGTGTAGATAGACGCGCTCATGTATTAGAAGCGGCTGTAGTGGGTTCCCTGTCCACCGTGGGGGAAGAAGCACAAATTAGCCCTGGGGTGAGGGTGTGGCCAAGTAAAAAGATTGAGTCCGGTGCAGTTTTAAATATTAATCTGATTTGGGGAAATACTGCCCAACGGAATTTATTTGGACAGCGCGGGGTACAGGGATTAGCCAATATTGATATTACTCCAGAATTTGCGGTGAAGTTGGGCGCTGCCTATGGTTCGACTTTAAAACCTGGTTCAATAGTCACGGTTTCCCGTGACCAACGCAATGTTTCGCGGATGGTGACACGCTCTTTGATTGCAGGTTTGATGTCTGTAGGTGTGGATGTCCAGAACCTAGATACTACAGCTATTCCCATCGCTCGAACTGTGATCCCAACAATGTCAGTAGCCGGGGGTATTCATGTCCGAGTCCACCCAGAACGCCGAGATTATATCTTGATTGAATTTATGGATATTAAGGGCATTAATATCTCTAAAGCCCAAGAAAAGAAAATTGAAGGGGCGTATTTTAAAGAAGATATGCGTCGTTCCCAAAGTCATGAAATTGGTGATGTCGTCTATTCTAGCCAATTGATGGATTGCTATGGCAAGGCTTTTGAAAAGTTATTGAATGTGGATACTCTGCGGAACAGTCGGGCAAAAGTGGTAATTGACTATGTTTACGCCGTATCCGGGGCAGTTTTGCCGCAAATGTTAGATAAATTTGGGGCTGATGCGGTGGTACTAAATGCTAGTTTGAATAAAACGGCAATTTCTAACGCTGATAGAGAAGGATTGCTAACTCAATTAGGCCACGTTGTGGAAGCGGTAAACGCTAATTTTGGTGTGCAAGTATCAGCCAATGGGGAACAATTAATCTTAGTTGATGAATCGGGTTTTCCCATTCGCGGGGAAATGCTGACGGCGTTGATGGTGGATATGATGTTAACTGCTAATCCTAGAAGTTCCGTGGTTGTCCCGGTTCATGCTTCTAGTGCAGTGGAATTAGTCGCCCATCGTCATGATGGTAATGTAATTAGAACTAAAGCGAATCCGACGGCTTTAATGGAAGCTTGTCAAAAAAATCCCAATGTCGTTTTAGGTGGGAGTGGGGAAACTGGATTTATTTTCCCGCAATTACATCCAGGGTTTGATTCTATGTTCTGCATTGCCAAGCTAATTGAAATGTTAACCATTCAAGAGCGATCGCTGGCAACCGTGCGTTCAGAATTACCCCGTGTCATTAATAGAAGCTACACAGTCCGCTGTCCTTGGACTGCTAAGGGGGCGTTAATGCGTTATTTGGTGGAAACTCACCCGGCGCAAAATTTGGAGTTAATTGATGGTGTAAAAATTCGTCAACCCTATGATGACAATTGGCTGTTGGTTTTACCTGATGCCAGTGAGCCGTTAGTCCATCTCTATGTTAACAGTAGCGATCGGGATTGGGTTGATGAAACCCTCAGAGATTACCGCGCCCGTGTGCAGTATTTTGTGGAACGCGAACAGGAGAATTACCGTTTGGATATGTAATTGTCGGGGTGGGGTTTCCCCGCCCTTTATTATGTTTTTTTCTCACGCAGAGACGCAGAGGCGCAAAGAGGAATTAAGAGTTTGGTTTAAGGATTTTGGAAACCATATTGTTTTTGACGGTCTTCAAATCTATATTCACGATTGTAGTTATCATCTGGATCATAGCCAATATCGCCAACGAAGCAGAAGGAAACGGCTAAGTTAAAGGTTCTTTTTTCAAATACAAATTCTTTTTCTGGTGGCATTTTACGAAAGTCGTTTTTAAACTTTTTCCATTCTCTTTGGTTATGTCTATCCATAAATACATCTAAATTCTGTAAGTGATTTAGCCATTTTTCTTTGTTAATTGTGACTGTATTTTCATCGGTTTCTTCAAATTCTAAATAAATCTCTTCCAATAATTTCCGCATTTCTTTGGGATATCTTCCAGCTAAAGCTAAAAATGCAATTAATGTTTGTTTATGTTCTGCTGTGGGTGGTTCTTTCCAGGTTTTATCATTCTCTGTGGGAGTCCAGATAATTCTAATAATTTTGCAAATATTAATTAGTCGTTTTGCGGTTCTGGGAGTTAAATCAACGTGCTGACAACATTCTTTTATCCATCTAAATTCTTCCGCAGTAAAGCATTCAAAAGTAACTAATGGGTCGGTATTTACAGAATGTAGGATTTTTTGATTATTCTTTTCTAAATTATCTTTTTTAGTTCTGGGTTCAGAAACTCTTTGAATATCTGAAGTTTTAGCAGGAGGATAGTTTTCTTCGATTTTTTCCTCATTATTAACTGGTATTTCTATACTTTCATCTTGAGATAATTTCTCTGGTAATTCTTCTAGAACCTTTATTTCTGTTGGTTCTGTTGTTTGTGTAACAATAGATGAATCTTCCCTAGCATCCTTTTGAGATTTCTCTTCAATATCTACCAAAGATTTTAAATATATTGCTGTCACATCTTTGCTAATAGGACGCATTCTGTAGGGAAGTTGGATAATTTTCTCCAAATAATCAACACCGGAGGGAGTACCACCACGTTTTAAAACTCCTCTATAAATGTTTTCTAAAGCCCGACCGATATAACGATCATCTATTGCTAAGACAATGATGAAAATATTCGTATTTAACAACAATTGTACAGCTTCTAAGACTTCAACGACTTTATCAGGAGGACAACGATCTAAATCATCTATATATAAAACTATTCTTGCTGGTCCTCTAGGGAAATGTTCTTTCAGAATTTTGAGTTTTTCAGGATTTGTTTTTCCTGGTTTATAGGTTAAATGGTCAGATAAATCCGCTAAATCATCTTGAATTTGGTGCATTAAACCCAGCAATTTTTGATAGGAATTATCCTCTAATCGGTTATTGACAAAATCTAATAGTGACTTATATTGAGCAGTTAAACCAATTCGCTGTTTTTGTCGTTCGATTTGTGATTGGAGATTTTCAATTTCTTGCTGGATTTCAGAATTATTGCTTTTAATTTTATCTTGAATTTTCTGATCCTTATCAACAGCTAGTTTCTGTTTTTCCTGTTCTACACTTTCCTTTGCTACTTGGAATAATTTGCTGGTTTTGGCTTGGAAAGTCCTAAATTTTTTAAATATTTCAATTCCGTTACTAGCTATAGGGGTAATTGTTGTTAAAAGTGTAGTAAATACAATTGTTAAGGTAGATGCAATTTCTTTTAATGATGGCAAAAAAATGAATATTATACTATAAATTATAAATGGCAAACATATTATAATTATGATTTTGGGAAGTATTGTTTTATCTTGTTTAATAAATTCAAGTAAATTAACTATTCTGCTAGGGGTTTCTTCTACAAAATTCTTAATTTTCTCGGATTTTTTAATGAAGTTTTCTATTTTATCATCTTTATTTTTAATTAAATTTTCAATTTTTTCAATTAGCTCAGATTCCCCCCATTTATCCAAATTATTAAAAATCGGAAATTGAGTTTCTAAATCATTTCTATCTTTAAAATCGTAGGTATTGAGAAAATCTTTAAGAATAGAATTACCAAAATCATCTTTACTCAGTTCTTTAAGTTGAGTTAAAAAGACAATAATTCTTGATTTATTTTCAAATTCTTGATTTGTTTCTTTTTCTATTTTCTCCTTTTCTTTTCGTGCTTGTGTCTCTAATTCTTGTAATTTATCTTCTGATTCTTTTAATTTTTCCTGTTCTTCCTTTCTAACTTCACTGAGAATCGTCCAAAGGGCATTATCATCCTTGAGGTTAGTAAATACATCTTGTCCCAATTCTAATTTTAAAATTGCCTTTCTGTCACTATCACTCAAGTGTTACCAGTCGGGTGTAGGTATTACTGGTTTATACTATGTTGCTGTTGCGTTGTAAAGAGTTTTATACGTTTGTTCACGTTTCCTTTTTTTACCCCCTACACCCCTACACCCCTACACCCCTACACCCTTACCCCCTACGGATTACTGGAGTTTTGGAAAACAGCCTGATTTTCAAACCAATCCTTACCCACTTGGATAGTAATATCTGAACCAATATTACCTGTGCTTTCTACCCGCACTTCCCCAAATCCCAGCAGACTACGGACTGATTCGGCGCTATCGCCATCTCCTTGTTGTGCCACAATGTGAGTCACATCTAAGGGTTGTCCCCAGGGTTTAGAAACAAAGATATTAGTGTATCCAGCTTTTTCCAATGTTTTAATTAAGGGGCGCAATTGAGAGCGATTGATGCCTGTACTATCTTGAATAGCTATCCGCAGATGACTAGAATCAGTGGACTGTGTGTCTTCTATTTTGGATTCTACACCAAAGTGCTGCGTCATTAATTTGGCTATAGTCCGTCCCTGTGGTATCCAGTAGCTGGCATCAAACTCGCCCTTTTCGCTAAAGCGTCCAGGTAACATTAACATCTGCATATTTGAGCGATTGGTTTTTGAGCCGAAACCAACTAAGGCTACTAATTCTTCAACAGATAAGTTGGTATCAATATTTTCTTTGACCACATTAAGAATGTCTGGGACTCGTGTGATAGTTGTTGGGTTCAGAGTTTGTTCAATTAAAGCCCGCAAGACCATTTGCTGGCGCTGAATCCGACCAATATCTCCTAATTCATCATGACGATAGCGGAGTAATTGCAAAGCCTGTTCACCACTAAGATGTTGTTGACCCGCTTTTAAATTAATATATAAATGCTGGGACTCATCCCGATATTTCATATCTTTGGGGACATAGACATTTACGCCTCCCAAAGCCTCAATTAACTTACTCACTCCTAAAACGTTAATGCGGATATAGCGATCAATCCCTACTCCACCTAAAAGATTACTAACTGTTTTTGCAGTTAAGGCTGGACCGCCACTCACATTGGCAGCATTAATTTTTTTCGTTCCATGCCCTTCAATTTCTGTGCGGGTATCTCTGGGAACAGAAAGCATGACTATTTTTTGTGTCTCTGGATCAAATTTGATCAACAGCATGACATCAGCAAGACCGTCAAAAGAGTTAATTTGGGGTAGATAACCCAAACTTTTACTATCAGATGGGGGGTTTTCTACATCTGGAGGCAGGACACTCATGCCCATTAACAGGATATTAACAGGGCGAGTGAGTTGGGAAAATTGTAACCCATTTCCAGAAATGCGATCGCCATCAAATACCGCCTCTTCCTGGGGACTGAGTTGAGCCTGTTGCAAAGGCGTACTTTCCCAAGAAACCGCTAACAATGCCCCCGCAAGTCCTGAGACTATGGCAATTCCCCCCATACCCACGGCAAACCATAACCACCGTCCCGATTTTGAGGGGCGAGAACTTTTACCCTTATATTTAGCTTTTGCGGATTTTTGTTGTGATGCTGTTGTTTTTTGACTAGTCACAGACTTCCTCTCACCTACGATTTTAAATAAATTAAATTTGCCGACTCAATACATCTAAAACAAATCAGACTATAATAACCAACTCTTAATCAAGTTTGCTATAGGCAACTTCTCAATATAATAATCTTGAACCAAATTTATTTTTGATCCAACACTCGCTCCGCCAAATTGCTAAATCCTGGTAAACGCGAAGATTTGCCTTGAATCACCCGAAAAATTAACCAAACACTCACCAAAAAGTAACCAGAAGTCAGGAAACTATTGAGAATTAATAGGCGCAACGTCAAAAAATCCGCAGCCGCCCCTGTCGTTAACAATAAATAACCTAACATCCATAAAAAAGACAAGGTAATAGACAAACGGCTTACAGCTAGTTGTTCCCGGCTACCCTGACGCTGGTAGAGAGTCCACAGCGAGGGAAAAAAGCCAACAATGGGAATCAAATGTAAAATAAGTTGTGTTTTTGAGCTATCTGGATCTTTCGGTGGCAGGTTATTCATAGTGGTTGATGTGATCATAAACTAGAGATGGTGAATAACAGTCAAGAAGTTAGAGATAATAGTCTGTAAAGAAGAAATCAAGTTAGTTCTATAGTGTAATTATCTAAAAATGCAGACACGTAAGCTACTCAATTGGTGGCAAACACTGACACCCATAGCTAGATTTTTAGCGATCGCCCTATTTGCGCCTCTATTAGTTCTCAATGGTTGGGCTATTGCGGCAATTTTCAATTATTTTCATTCCCTGATCGTGATTTTAGTCGGAGCTTCTGTACTGGCATTTCTACTCAATTATCCTGTGAGTTGGATGGAATCCCACGGAGCTAGACGGGAACAAGTGGCTATTTTAGTATTTTTGTTAGCATTATCCATTCTCTTAGCTCTAGGTGTCACCCTGTTTCCCCTAGCTCTGACTCAAGCCCAACAATTGGTGGCTCGTTTACCAGAGTTAATTGACTCAGGCCGTTCTCAATTAATGATACTCAACGAAAAAGCAGAAAGCGCGGGTTTACCCATCAACTTAGATGCTTTAGCTTCACAAATTAATGATCGTGTCAAGGGACAATTACAGGGTATAGCCGGACAGGTATTAAATTTGGCTGTAGTCACCGTCACCAGTTTACTGGATTTCCTGCTGACAATGGTATTAACGTTTTATTTATTACAGCATGGCGGTGAACTGTGGCAAAGTTTAGTAGAATGGCTACCTTCTAAATTTCGCGCTCCTTTTTCCAAAACAGTCCGTTTGAGCTTTCAAAACTTTTTTATTACCCAATTAATTTTATCAACCTGCATGGCTTCTGCCCTGATTCCTACCTTTTTGTGGCTGAAAGTTCCTTTTGGCTTATTATTTGGGTTAACTATTGGAGTCATGGCACTTATCCCCTTTGGTGGTTCTGTCGGTATTGCCCTGACAACTTCTTTAGTTTCACTCCAAGATGTTTCTATGGGGGTGAGGGTATTAATAGCAGCGGTAATTGTGCAGCAAATCCTCGAAAATCTGATTGCACCCCGGATTTTAGGCAGTTTTACCGGTTTAAATCCCGTTTGGATTTTAATTTCTGTCTTAACTGGAGCGAGAATTGGCGGACTTTTAGGGGTAATTGTGGCTGTCCCCTGCGCTGTTGTCATTAAAAGCGTAATCAGCGCCATTCGTCCTCCAGTCCTTAGTCTTGACACAGAAGACTCTTCTCCGGATGAGATAGCTGCACCCATGACACCAGAAGAATCTTCAAAAATAGAAGCGAATAATTCTTTGAGTGTTTCTTAAACCAACTTATTGATCTGAAAACGGATTTTTTTCCGGTGAAAAGCTTGGTTCTGCAATAGGTAGATAAGATTTAGTGAAGACATTCTTGCTATTGTCTACGGAGGAACAACCAACTACACTTAGTAGCATGACACTAGCAGCGGCTAAAACATAACGTCTTCCTAAACTTACTCCGTAACGTCGTTGTAGAAAATTAATTTTTACAGAATTCATAAGAATACCCGGTAAGTGGGAAACTCAGCCACAAAGCGTGCTGAGAGGAAAGCGACACGAGCGGTTAAAACCGCCTTGAATATTTTTTCATTACCGCCTTGGAGTTGGAAAATTCGGGGTACTCTTGTGATGTACTTTCAACGGGACAATTACCGATTCAAAATTCCCAACTCTGTACGCATAATGTTTTGCTCCAAAGAGCCTCCCATTTCTGGGGTAATGTTAGCTTAGACCAGTTATTAGAGCTTGTTAGGCTTGCAACACTGTTCCAGTGACCTTAGAACTGTTTAATCACAAGCGACAGAGCGGGGAACTAGTGAAGCAGCGCGGTCTTGGGGGTTTCCCCCATGAGCGACTGCTGAACCCCGAAGGGGCTACGCATTCCCAGGTGTCGTGACTCAAATAACGGCTACCATGAGACTAAGCTCAGGGTGGTCTGGTCAGTACAGCTTGTTTGATTACTCTTGCAAGCTCAGTCCCTTTAGGGCTGGGTTACTGACTTTACCTCAGTCGCTTTTTGATTTTCGGGTGTCTATCTAGTCAGACGTTGATAATGTGCTAATTGTTCACTATCTCATGTCCAGATTGATAAATCTGAGACGGTTACAATTTTGGTAACGACTATAGTAGACAATGGGGGAATAGAGTTGAAAGTCTTTGTGTGTCAGAGTTTTATCATAGCTGAATCTCAATTCTTATCTGACATCTGCTATAAAAATATGAAAAAAGTCACGGTTCAATTTTATTAAATATCAACCCATGCAATTAATTCTCTACAGCAAACCCGGTTGTCATCTTTGTGAAGGGTTGCAGGAAAAACTAGCACAAATCAAAAATCTCAGTTTTGAGTTAGAAATTCGGGATATTACTACCCGTGAAGATTGGTTTGCAGCATATCAATATGAAATTCCTGTACTGCACTTACTCACTAGCGACGGTGGAGAAAAACCTATACCCCGTCCTTCTCCTCGTTTGAGTGTGGAACGTCTGGAAAAAATATTAGGTGATTATCTCTCCCAATATATAAAAAATAATGCTTAAATAAGCGCAAGACAAGCTTGTGGCGAGGTTCACTAGATGAAATTGCGGGAATTATTAGCGACTGTAGATGGGATTGAGTCTGTAAATATACCAGATATTGATATTCAAGGACTTAAAACTAATTCCCATGCCTGTACTGTGGGAGATTTGTTTATAGGAATGCCAGGAACTAGAGTAGATGGGGGGGAGTTTTGGTCGAGTGCTTTGGCTGCTGGTGCTGTAGCGGCGATTATTTCCTCGGAAGCAATTCAAAAAAATCCGCCTACACCAAATTCTGTGGTCATTAGTGCTGATAATATGACCACAGCCTGCGCTCAAATAGCCGCCACTTTTTATGGTTTTCCTGGACAAAAACTGAAAATGGTGGGTGTGACGGGGACAAATGGTAAAACTACCACCACTCACCTGATTGAATATTTCCTAACTCACGCTAATTTACCGACCGCTTTAATCGGCACACTTTACACCCGCTGGCCTGGTTTTGAAGAAACTGCTGTTAATACTACGCCTTTCGCTGTGGATTTACAGCAGCAATTAGCTAAAGCCATGAATGCTGGTTGTGAAACTGGGGTAATGGAAGTTAGTTCTCATGCTTTAGATCAAGGTAGGGTGTTGAGTTGCGCTTTTGAAGTGGGAGTATTTACCAATCTCACTCAAGATCATTTGGACTATCACAAAGATATGGAGGACTATTTTGCAGCGAAAGCGTTGTTATTTAGTCCCAATTATCTCCACGGACGGGCAATTATTAACGCTGATGATGCTTATGGTAAACGGATAATTGCGTCTTTAAATCAGGAACAGATTTGGAGTTATAGCGTTAACGATCATACTGCTGATTTTTGGATGAGTGATTTAAATTATCAACCTAATGGTGTGAGTGGAATTTTACATACTCCCAAAGGAAATGTAGATTTTAGTTCGCCTTTAGTTGGTCAATATAACCTAGAAAATCTTTTAGCTGCGGTGGGGGCTGTTGTCCATTTGGGGTTAGATTTACAATTGGTGGCAAATGCTATTCCTACCTTTCCCGGTGTTCCTGGACGCATGGAACGGGTGCAAATTAACCCACAGCAAGATATTAGCGTGATTGTGGATTATGCCCATACTCCTGATAGTTTGGAGAATTTGCTGAAGGCTGCTCGGCCATTTATTCCTGGTAAAATGATTTGTGTATTTGGCTGTGGAGGTGATCGTGATCGCACTAAACGCCCGAAAATGGGGAAAATAGCGGCGGAACTTGCAGATGTAGCTGTAGTAACATCAGACAATCCTCGCACAGAAAACCCAGAAAAGATATTACAGGATGTGCTGGCAGGTATTTCGCATATGGTACAACCAATGGTGATCAGCGATCGCGCTACGGCAATTCGGACTGCTATTTTGCAAGCTCAACCTGGAGACGGTGTATTATTAGCTGGTAAAGGTCACGAAGATTATCAAATTCTCGGTACTGAAAAAATCCACTTTGACGACAGAGAACAAGCACGAGAAGCTTTACAGCAAAGAATAAATAGCCAAAATTAGAATCATTAATTTTGTCAGGGTGGGACAACCCCACTCTCCCTTCTCCTAAGAGGATGTTTTAAAAGTTTTTAATGTGTCAACAGACCCCTCTCCAAACCTCTCCCCTACCAGGGGAGAGGCTTTAAAACCCCCATTCCAGCAACAAAAGTTTTTCCGCTTCCCTCTCCTTGTAGGAGAGGGTTAGGGAGAGGTAGGGAAGGGGGGTTAGGTTTTTGGAGATTATGGGTTTCATATAATACTTTATGGCTAACGCCACGCTTTGCTATCAAACAACCTCTAACTCCTTCTCCTGACTCCTTAAAAAGGAATCCTAACTGTAAATGTTGTTCCCTTCTGTACTTCGCTATCTAATGTAATTTCACCTTGATGTTGATCAACACATTTTTTGACTATAGCTAAACCCAACCCTGTACCAGAAATACTACCAACGTTAGAAGCTCTATAAAATGATCCAAATAAATTAATTTGATCTTTTTCAGGAATACCAATACCAGAATCTTTAATTTTAAAGATTATTTGGTCATTTTCGATATTCAATCTGAAATCAACTGAACTATTTTCAGGAGAATATTTAATAGCATTACTGAGGAGATTTGTGAGAATTTGGCGAATCAGTTTTGGGTCAAACTGCACAATTAAAATATCATTTAATGGTGGCTCGCTGGTATTCACAGAAAATTCTATTGTATGTTTGCTGCTAGTAGCTTCTATTTCGTTTTTGAGATGACGACAAAAGCCAATTATATCTAGTGATTCTGGTTTCAATTCCATTTTCTCGGCTTCAGCGCGGTTGATCATGAGAACATCATCCAGAAGTTGGACTATATGCTTAATGGTTTTTTGAACAACCTCTAGGTGTCCTTGTATTCTTTCTGAATTGAGGCGATCAATAAAATTTTGTAAAATCCCTGTAGATGAGGAAATAATGGCTAAAGGTGTGCGAAACTCATGGGATGCCATACTAATGAAGCGCGATCGCATTTGACTGACTTCTTTTTCTTGAATTAAAGATTTTTGTAGTTGCTCAAATAAGTGCGCTTGTTGAATAGCGATCGCTAATTGGTTGGCTATTTGTTGCAAAACTTCTGCTTCGGATTCTTCCCAGATGCGTTTTGTACTACAAGCATGAACAACTAAAATACCCCAGAGTTTATTATGAGGATTATTTACCCAGCGGCCAGTTTCATTATCTGCGATGTCGTGCAATATGGGAGCGACAATTTTCGACTGAATTTGTCCTTCTAAGGAATATTCTACTAGGCAATCTTTCCAGATATCGTTCATCACATCAGGAACAATCCGGGGTTGACCTTGCCAGTAGCATTCTAAAATGTCCTGTGGCCATGTTTCATCGTCCCAATGACGATCTTTCAAAGCCACATAACCGCTAGTAACGACTTCTTCGACAATTTTACTTTTACCATCATCAAACAGACGGTAGATAATCACCCGATCAGCCTGCATTAATTCTTGGACTTTTTGGCTGACAGTAGCGAGAATCTGATTTAAGTCTAAGGTTGAGCGAATTTCTTCGGTGATTTGCTGAATGATTTTTTGCCGTTGTAGTTGCAGTAAAGTAGCTTGTTCAGCTTGATTTCTAATAATTAGTTCTGATTGTACTTGCTCATATAAATGCGCTTGTTGAATAGCGATCGCTAATTGTTCAGCTAATTGTTGGACAAGTTCAACTTCAAAATCTTGCCAATGACGGGGTGCAGAACATTGATGAATACACAACAAACCCCATAAATTTTCTCCCTGTAGTAATGGCACAATTAAATTAGCGCGAATCTGAAATTGTGCCAAAATATCACGATGACAATCTGTGAGTCCGGCATTGTCAATATCATCTACTACTTGGATTCTCCCTTGTTGATAGTAGGGAGTATATTGTTCACCAAAGCAGTGGTCATGAATTTTAGTTTCTAGAGCAGATTTAAAACCACCAACTACAGCTTCTGAAACAAATTCACCATCATGATAATTACTGTCAGGATCGAATTTAAAAATTCCTACCCGATCTACATTGATTAATTGCCGGATTTCTTCAGCAGCGGTATTAAAAATAATAACTAAATCCAGGGATTGACGAATGCGTTGGGTAGTCTCGCGCAGTAAATGTTCTCTTTCTACTTGCTGCTTAATTTTTTGTTCTGCTTGTTTGCGTTCTGTAACATCAATATTCACCCCAATCATCCGTTGTCCTTCCCCTTGGGAATTGCGCTGGACAATAGCGTAAGCTTGGATAATCCGGACTTTACCATCCGGCAAGACTATTCTAAATTCAGGATCACAGTCTCTTTCACCCCTAATCGCTTGCCATATCCACTCACGGGTATGTACTGCATCCGCTGGATGTAAGCCCCTTTCCCATGCGTCCACCGTACCTGAAAATTCTGAGGCTTTGACTCCATAGATTTTATACATTATGTTATCCCAAATCAAGCGATCATTGACTAGATCCCAGTCCCAGATGCCAATTTCCGCAGATTTGACTGCTAATTCTAGACGATTGGAGAGGTTAAACAGTTCGGCTGTCCGTTGTTGGACTCTGGTTTCTAGTTCTTGGTTAAGTTGATAGAGGGCTGATTCTGCCTGTTGTTTTTGTGTGAGTTCAATTTGTACCTGTTGGTAAGTCTTTGCCTGTTTAATAGCAATTGCCACTTGAATTGATAGTTGTTGCACCAGTTGGATTTCCTCAACTTCCCAATGGTGAGGAATATCGCGGTAACTGGTTAACATCAACCCCCAAATTTTATTTTCCACAATAATGGGAATCATCAGTTTAGATCGAATATCAAACCCGATCAGCATCTCCTGATGGCATTGAGTCATGGATTCCAAGTGAATGTCATTAATTACCCGAATTTTCCCTTGAAGATAAGATTCTAGGTATTCAGGAGTAATACAAGGATCATGGGGTTCGGTATGGAGAACGGAAATTCCACCGGCAAGAATAGATTCGGCAATCACTTTACCACTAAAGTCAGGACGGAACTGGTAAATAATTACGCGATCGCATTGCAACAGCGATCTAATTTTTGCAACTGTGGTATTGAGAATTTCTTCTACATCTAAAGATGAGCGAATTTGATCACTAATTTTAGTAATTAACTGCTCATGCTCTACTTTTTTTCTGAGTGTAATGGTGCGCTCTTCTACTTGCTGTCCTAGTTCAACATTGCGATTTTCTAATAATTGTATTTTCTCTGTTTCTAGTTGCGATACTTTTTTTTCTAATATTGCTGTTAATTTATATAATTCTAAGGGGTTGATAACTTGTAAAATACTGGTTTGGGTAACAATGCCCAACAATTCCCCTTGCTGTCCTGTTACTGCTAAACGCTGAATCAATCGCTGTTCCATGATCTGCTGCACAGCCCACAGAGATTCATCAGCATTGACGCAGAAAACAGGGGTACTCATCACATCTGCTGCTGTATAGGTATCAAAATTTAGGTCTAGAGCCTGAAACTGGACAATATCACGCTCAGTTAAAACGCCAATGGGAATTGTTAAAGATGCCTGTGTTTGCACAATCATCACGGAACTAATGCGATTTTCTGCCATTAAGCGAGCGATCGCTAATACGGAAACATCCGCAACCGCACAAATTACCTTGGTCGTCATCACTTCATTTACCAACCGCAATCGTAACAAGTCCGTAGGCCGTGATGTTTGCCGCAAACTTTCATGAGTCAGCATTCCCACCAGTTGATTTTGGTCATCAACCACTGGTAGATGGCGAATGTGGTGATGTTGAAGCAGATTAATGGCAAAAAACAGGTCATGAAACTGTGACTCGCGCAAGGTGACGACAGGATGATTCATGACATCACCGATGGCTAAATTTGCCAAATTTCGTTTCTGTGCGCTGATTCGGACTACATCCCTTTCTGTAAAAATCCCCACAGGTTGATTATTTTCTACCACCAGGACACAACTAGAACGCGCCTCTATTTGTAATTTATCCTGTTGATTATCAGTGGTTTCGGCAACTGAACAAACTCGTCTTATCCCACTCATGAGGGTGATCGCTTCTGTAACAGTTGTATCCGATTGCACTATTAGCGGGTTACGAACGATAGCTAATTTTAATTCCGCTTCACTAATAGCATTGATAGGTGTTAACATTTAAGTATAATTATTCTATGTAATTACTCTTGTGCTTTTATTATATTATAATGCTTTGATAAAGATTACCACAAAATATGGATCACTTGTTACAGATAAATTTAGACTTGGTGACTAACTTCCAAAGGTAAGAAAATAGTCAATACTTCCCCATTTTGAGGACGTTGACGCACAATCAATTTTCCACCAATTGCTTGAAATAAATGCTTAGTTGCCGCCATATTTAAACTAATTGCTCCTGTTTCCGGCTGAAACATTAATAATTGACCTAAAGATTTACGAATTGGTGGTGTTGTCGTATAGCCTTTATCTTGACAATCAAACTGAGGAGATAATTGCAATTTTAGTTGATCACCAGCAGGAATGACTTGCACTTGAATACTACTACCAGGAGGTAAACTGCGGGTAAAATTCTCTATTAAGCCGGTGAGTACCCGGTCTAGCATCGCTGGATTACTAACCACTGTGGGCAATTGCTTGGGTAAAACCACATTTAAAGTTAAATTACGGCGATTTGCTGCTTGTTGCCAACGGGGAATACTTTGCTGTAAAACTTGATCTAAACACATTGGTGTCAGTTGGGAATTAGCAAATTTTGAAGGTTGTGATAAATTTTCTAATTCTGCTGCTTTAAATAATAACTC
The DNA here is from genome assembly GCF_009712035.1 of Anabaena sp. UHCC 0187. Lineage (GTDB taxonomy): Bacteria > Cyanobacteriota > Cyanobacteriia > Cyanobacteriales > Nostocaceae > Dolichospermum. The sequence goes on from NZ_VILB01000023.1 coordinate 34,821, forward strand.
CATCCGGTCGATTTGCTCAGTACATTCATGATCAATAACTTCTAAACGACTGATAACATTCACAGGTAAATCCTGGCGTTTTAATAGTAACCGTGTCATCATCCGAATTGTTGTCAACGGAGTGCGGACTTCATGGGCAAAGGCTTGGAGTAATTCCACATCAGAACGAGATGGAGATTTTGGCGGTGGAGTTGGTGAATGACAATATGATGCAGTATGTGTAACTGGATTATTTTCTGTAACTGTTAATTCTTGCAGTAATAACTGACTAAATTGAATTATAGTGTGATAGTCTGGTGCAACTAAAGGATAGTTTTGCACCTTAATGTCTAAATCAGCAAACAATTCTGGATTAGTTAAAACTACCCTAGCACCTAAAGATTGCCAAGCTTTTTGTACTACTTCTGGTTCAAAGGAAAATAAAAACTCTTTTTTACCATTTTGATGTTCTGCCAAAACCAGAACTAATCTAAATTTATCTGTAAATACTAAACAAAACTGTTCCGAACCCAGAGGATCAGCCGGTAATAAAGGTAAGATAGATTCTTGAAAAGTGGGATGATGGTGATTAATTTCGGCTATACTTTCTATATTATTAATATTCTGCGCCATTTCTGATGGCATCATGAATGGCATCAAAGCCAAAGGGTTAAAGGGTCTGGCTGTAAAAGTTACTGTTTGTAACTGCTGTGTTAGTTTTGGATGACTAAATAAGGGTGCAGGTGCAGCTAATACCAAACCTTGAGTAGTATCAAATGAAGTTGTGGCTAAAGTTTTCAACAGCAGGTTTTCCGTAGCTGCTAGACTAACACGCCATTGCTGTTCTGCTTTAGCCGTAGAACACTCAGCGATATGAGATTGACTTCCAGATAAAACTTCCTTGAGACTTGGTAAAATCCATTCGTACACAGGTTTTCACCCCTTGATTGCTATGAGCAGCTAACGGTGGCTATAGTAGACATTGCACGCTATATCTACGAGAGTATAGTCATTGGTGTGAAGATAGAAAGTAGTATAACCGAACAATTAAGGTGCAATTTCCTCTCTTGGTCAGATATTTTGCGGAAATAGGAGTCAGCACTTCGACAAGACTTTGGCGTGAACTCAGTCGAACGCTCAGTGACCAGTCAGAAGTCAGAAGGAAATTACCCAATTCTCAATTACCAATTACAAATTACCAATCCAGGAAAAGATGCGGCTGAGTCTCTATCACAGAGAATATAGAGATAGTAGCTACCTGTGAGAATCAAACCGTCAATAGTCTATGGCTATGAATACAACTACATTGGCTATTTTCAACAAAAGTGTTTTAATTTAGTTATTGGAAAGTTGTCATGTTGTCAGTTATCTGGGTGTTTGGTTTATGAATTTTGGGTGTAGCAATTTAATTCTTTTTCTAAGATTTGCTCCTCGGCATCACTCACAGTAAAATCCATCACTTCAAGTATTCAATTTTGGAAATCAACATGAAAAAACTCATTTCTTTTCTAGTTAGTGGCGTTTTATTAGCTGGTATGGTCGGTTGTCAAGAAGCACCTAAAACTGGTTCAGAAACTACTGGTACTACTGGTGAAACTCCCTCTGTACCAGCAAAACCTGCTTCTGATGTTACACCGATTACTGCAACTCCCACTGTAACTCCCACTGTAACTCCCACTGCAACACCTACAGGAACTCCTACACCTGCAACGAATTTAAAAACCGAAGTTAGCAAAAAGCTAAAAGAGGGTTTACCTGGAAATAAGTTGGAAGTAGTCAACAAAGATGGTGAAATTACCCTGAAAGGAACAGCAACTTCTAAGGAAGAAATCACCCAAGCTGAAATTTTGACCAAGGAAGTAGTCGGTGTGAAAACTGTCAAGGTTGAAGCTAAGGTGAAGACTGTTAAGAAACCGTAGTTATTTGATTTTATACCATTTGGGATTGTGAATTGGTTTTTTCATGATCCATTTTTTAACTTGGTATAACTTAGGATGAAAATCTATCAGGACTTACTTTTGTTAGTAAGTCCTGTTGTCGTGATCTTTACAAGATTAAAAATACCTGGTGGTTTCTAATCACCAGGCTGATATTAATGATTGGCTTCTTGAATTAAAGTATCCAACTCTTGCTGCATTTTCCTTCTGACTAACTCATAACATTCGTTAACATAGGTGCGATCGCTTGCGGCTTCTTTTCCATAGCGTTCAAACACTATCGGGGGACAAACCCTAGTGTGAATAGATATGGGTAAGGGAATATTAGGCCAAGGTCCAAAGGCCAATCCCCAAGGTAATCCCAGATAAATGGGAAAAACCAGGGGGTCAACCCCAAATAGCCAAGGCATCCCCATTTTGTGGAATTGCTCCATGATTTCATATATATCAGCCAGGACAATCAAAGTATCATGTGATCCCCAGGAAATCGCCGGGACAATCGGTACATTTTCCCGCAGTGCCAACTTGATAAACCCCTTGCGTTCGGCAAAGTAAATTTTATCCCGCATCGCATGGGGTCGAAACACATCCTCAGCACCACCAGGATAGACTAAGACACTAGCACCAGCCCGCAAAGCCGTGTAAGCCATTTTGGGATGCGCTCTCACTGCACCAGCCTTCATCGCCATTTCTGCCGCTGGAGGAAATACATCCCAAACTTTAGGGTGCATTAAACCATAAATTTGCCGTTCTACACCAAAGCGACGCAACCAATCATATAACATCATTGATGTGTCCGGAGAGGCAAGACCGCCATTATGAGAACCAACAATGAGAATTTTTTCATCTGGGACATTTTCCCAGCCACTGGTTTGGACTCGAAAATAACAGTTATATAACAAGCCTAAGATAGGTATCATAGACTCGATGAACTTTGGATCTCGTTGATCCAAAGACCACCCTGTGTTAGTGTTTTGAGGATGTTTTAGTTTGAACATCAGGAAATTTTATCAGGATTTACACGGATGAAACAATCCGTCGTTTTGCAGTTTTGTAAGAAAGTAGGCTGAAAACCCCGAAATTGAAACCTAAAAACCCAAAAAGTTTTGAGGTTTTGGTATCAACTAGCCTAACGTAAGCCCCCCACGATTTCCCAGACTTCAACTAAGAATCCTCTCATACTACACAGGTTCTCAGCATAGTCAATTATAGTTTTAGTTTTGAAGACATTTAGTAGGAACACAATCTGATTGCCCCCGTCTAAGAATATAGGCTATTTAGGATTGGTATATTAAGAAATTGTGTATAAACAGTTGGGGTCATGGAAATAAAATGAAGACTTTGAGGCCATTTACACTTGTTCCCCTAGGGTTAGCAATGAGTTTATTGCTAACCCAGGCTAGTTTTGCCAAACCCCCAATTACTAAAATTAAAAATCCTCTTCAGATAGACCCAATAATTTTAACTGGTATCTCTGGCGGATCAGTAAAAACTGATTGCGGGTATATTTCCACTACACCCAGTCAAGTCATTGAGGTTATGGAGTCACTGCCTTATCTACAGTTAACAGCAGAAAGTCAAGGACAGCCAACGCTATTGATTGACGGACCAGGAGGCCGCTTTTGTGTACTCAGTGATGATGATATTAAGAGTAAACCAAAACTTTCTGGTTACTGGACTGTAGGAAAATACTCAGTCTATGTAGGTGAATTGTCGAGAAAAAATTACAACTACACTCTCTCCATTTCACAACAACAAAAATAGCAATTTCAGCTTTTTCACCTCTATGCTAGCCAGAAATTAGGTTTTCACGCGCTACTTACTAAAGCCGTCAAAACTACCTATGGTTTTTTGCTAACTTTGCGGATTTTTAACTAGTTAGTATCCTTGAAAATTAGTAGCCATAACAGACCTGCCCAAATTTTTGCTAAAGGCACTTAAAAAAAATATACTTAACTCGACTGAGATTATGATAGTCTAACCTATTTTTGCCAACAAATTGGACTCCTAACATGATATTGGTATTAAAGTGACTCAATCTCTATTATAAGTTCTCAAATGTTATGGGTTGTCCAAAGCTATTAATCGCAGAGATAGCAGCCTACTACAGTCATCCTGTAGAAAGAGTGTTTCTTCTGTGTAACCAACTCTTAATTGCCTGTAAACATCATCAAACCCCTTGGGAGTGAGAAGGTATGAAGGTAATTTTTTCTCAACTATTGTTGGTAACGCATACACGAAATTTTGCTGACAACAATTAGTAATAATGGCTATTAGCAAAGACAAATCACCCATCAAGAATGAACAATATAGAGATTTAGCATCGCTATCAAAGCTTGTGTTGAGCATCAAAATCTTTAAGGGGAAATATGTTTAAAAGACTAATTGGCGTTGTTGTGGCTACTATTTTGCTGACATTTCAGATGCTTGTCGGTAGTGCAACAGCAGTGGAACTGGATGAAGCTATCCGAACAGTGCCATTAAATGCCCAAGGTGATACCGTTGTACTGAGCTTAAAACAAGTCAAAGAAGGCAAACGATTATTCAATTACGCTTGCGCTCAATGCCATGCTGGTGGTGTTACTAAGACTAACCAAAACGTGGGACTTGAACCAGAAGCTTTGGCACTAGCTACACCCAACCGCAATAATATTGAAGGTTTGGTGGACTATATGAAAAATCCCACTACCTATGATGGTGAAACCGAGATTTCTGAATTCCACCCCAGCATCAAAAGTGCGGATATTTTCCCAGCAATGCGAAATCTGACCGATGAGGACTTGGTATCCATCTCTGGACATATTCTATTACAACCAAAAGTTGTCGGCACTAAGTGGGGTGGCGGTAAGATTTATTACTAAACTTACCCAAGTATGGTCAAATAACCAATAATACGTCTTATGTGAACTAGGTGTTGATTCCGTTGATAATTCTAAAATCATCGTTTTGGGTAATGCTAGAAACCTTGATAACAACAAGATTTGTTAACTCACATAAGGCGTATAATATAGAGTAAGGGCAAGGTAATTCTACCCTTACTTTTTATAGGTAATTGTACAGAATTAAACAATTAAGAATAATATTAATAAGCTATAAAAAACAAAATCTGCAATAAAAACCAGTATCATATCAAAATTTAAGGCTAAAATATCAAAAACAAAACCCCATCTAAATGAATAGAAGGGGTTTTA
>NZ_VILB01000024.1 GCF_009712035.1 Anabaena sp. UHCC 0187
TATTTGTGCAGAGATTTCAGAACATGAACTCATTATTTTATTCCCGCTAAAATTTTTCTAATAGCAGAAATGCCATTAAAAATACTTGCACAATCCAGGCAACAATCTCCACAGTCTAAAGTGTTGGGGGGGCATCCTTGTATACACTCGACTGTATAAATGGCTGAATTATAAGTCCCTGAGAATAATAAATTACCAGTGGCAGAATACACCGAAATTTTATATTTTAATGTGTACGCTGGAGCCTTATAACTTAGCCCTAAACTAGTGAATACCGGATTCTCAATAAAGCCTCCACTTACGGTAATAATTCGCTCCCATATTGCTGTTTGGCTGCAGGTCCACAAAGCTGCCCCGTGACTAAGGATTTCTACCGCGTAGCCAAATCCGGAGGAAGTAATCGGGCGAATAATTCGATATCCATAGTATTTAGTCCAATAAGTTCCCAGAGATTTTCTCTGCGTGCGGCTATCTCCTACGTGCGTATAAGTAAATTCAAAATTCCACCTTGCCTGGCAGGTAAGATCATCGCTTTCGATAGTGACGCTAATAGGAGTATCGGTAAAATCTTGAATACTTCCATCAGGGAAAGTTACGCGGGCAATATCACCCGCTTGACAATGTACGGGCATTAATATTTAGTAGGATCTAAAGTTGATTCTGAATCCACTTTTGCCAGATTAAAAATTATTTGATCAATCCTATATTGTGTAGTCCCTCTTGTAGTAAAGCTAGCGAATCCGTCCGAAAGGTACACGCTATTGTCATTATCTAAATCGTAAGCAGTCTGGCTAAGATTATCTTTTAGTAATTTCACTATTGCAACAATATGACCTTCAGCCGTTGCAGTAGTAGGAGTTGTCAGTCCCGCGCTAATAAGCAAGCTATCGGGAATAAAAAGCCCTTCACTTGGCGCAGCCGCCCCACTAGCCAAGCGTGTTGCACCTGTACCTAAAATTTCTACTAATGATTTTTCTGCCATGATGAATTAATTATTGTTAATAATGAATAATCAATTATTAGTTCATCTGCAAAAGTCTGTAAATATTCCACTTTTACATAAAAACGGAATATCAAATAATATGCTGTAACTATTGCCATATATGGAATACAGGTTATTATAGATAGTGGGTAATAAAGAAAGTATTCCAGATTTACCATCCTTCAAGGTAAAACCGGAATAGCTAAAGGTAAAACTTTTTTATGAAAAATGATAGATGCGGAAAAGCCGCAACTTTAACTGAAAATGATTACTCAAAATTAAGAAGAAATATTAAAACGCTTAAATACAAATTACTATTGGATCTAGCTTGGTACACGGGTGAAAGGTGGGGGGCTTTGGTGCAATTGCGGGTATCTGATGTGTACAATTTGGATAGCTCGCCACGGGACGTGATCACTTTTCGCGCTGCCACCAGAAAAAAGCGACCCGATGGAAGTTGTGAAACTAGACAAGTACCAGTGCACCCGGTTTTGTTTGAAAATTTGCGGAGTTACCAGCCTGGTTCTAATCCCTGGATGTTTCCGAATAGGGAAGGGGATAAAAGTGTGACCTGGCGAAATGTCTACGCGATTTTCATGAAGGCTGTGGAAAATGCTGGTTTAACTGCCAAAGGTATCAGCACTCATTCCACGCGCCGAAGTTTTATCACTAAGTTACATAATAATGGTGTGGCGACTGCGACCATCAAGAAAATTACCGGACACCGTGATTTTAAAGCTTTAGAAGGATATATAGACATTAGCGTTAACGAGATTAGAGGAGCAATCGCCACGTTATGAATATTCCCCAACCTATAAAAAGTAAACTTGCTCAACTGGCCACTTTTCCAGAAAAATACACACTGATAGAATTAGCTACTGAATTACAGACGCTATTGGTACTGACAAAAGAAGCGGAAATACTAGAAACAGAATTAACCCAATCTGCTTTAACAATTGAGTAGTGTTGTGGTATATTTGTACTTGGTAGATGAAAGTTTTGTTCTCCCGAAACTTCCCCATCCATGCGCGTTGGACGGGGAAGTTTTTTATTTTGGGTCACGCCGCTACTGGCTTAATTAGTAATTGAATTTCATTTGGCGACTTACCAAGTGCGATCGCTCTTTCAACTCGCTCTTTAATCTCCAAACATTTATCAGAAGTAGTATTACCACCAGGTATGTGGATGTGTTTAATCTTAGATTGGTAATAACAGTAGCGGTAATACCAATATTTATTACCGCCACGGCTAACATAATAAGCTTCAATCCATTGGTTAATTTTAGACTTTTCCAGAACATCATTTGCTTGTTCTGGAAAGCTCAATATTGAAACCGATGACGATTCTATAGGGTTTACCCCTAAGGTGGACTGTACTGAAGATGGGAGTAACTGCGACAACTCTGACAAGCATACTTTCACCTTAATGATTTCATCAGCAAAATATCCCTGCGCCTTAGAAACTGTATTAAACAGTTTAGTGATTTTAAATTGAGAATTTCTGGAAGAATGCCAATAAACTTTTCCCTCTTCAAAATGCCACCCTTGAACCGGTGACTCTTCCAGAACATCAATAACCGGACTCATCGCTGGTTTAAAATCTGGATGCAGTTTCTCCCAATCGGTCCAGGCAAGTTCAAAGTCGGTGATATTTTCAAAGTCGTCTGGGTCAGGCGGTTCGTCAGACGGATCATAAAAAAGTGTCGTTTGCCCATCAGACTCAACTTTTCCAGAACAATCTAATATCACCTCATCCCAGTACGGGTCTTTTATTACTGGGCGTTGGACTTGTTCATATTCTGCAAGGTTAAATAATGTACTCATGATTCCTCCACTGGTGCATGAGGAATCAGGTAGTAAGGACATGGTGAATAATTACCATGCGATAAATGCAGATAAAAAAAGCCTTTACAGTAAACAGCAATAGGGTAGTGCAAGCTCTGTATATCCAATTTGGTAACAGAGCCGGCATCATCATATAAACGAATTTTCATGGTAAACACTTGGTATTAAACTATTATCTACCACTGGCACGGCGTGTGCTAGGACGACGGAATGGAACTATTTGATGAGTTACTGACTGAGATAATTCTCTGAGTGCATCACACCAAACTAGAGCTAAATCGGTGGGCATATTCTGAAAGTCAATTTCAGAAATAAACCGTCTCTTGATCCAATTCTTGAAAATTTCCTTCTGGCAGTTGTAGGGGTTATTCATTTAAAATTTGTGGGTCAAAACCAATAATTGCAAATTTCTCGGCTATCCACTCTCTAGCAATGGGTGACATATTCCATTCAGTTTGCCACCTTCTGAGGGTTAGTTCAGCATCTTGGTAGCGTATTTCAAATGCGCTGGCAAGTTTCCTCGCTACAGATGTCATCAAGTTTGATTTTTCTGCTTTCTCTTCTTCTGATTTTTCAAAAAGTTCTGGCTTTGGTGCTTCTTTCTTTGTCTTTAACTTTGGAGGAACTATATTGAACTCTATGTTATTGTTTGCGCTGTTTTGAGCATTGGAAGGCTCAATTTCTACAGTTGGATTTGGTGGTATCTCATCTTCCATTTGCTCATCCTGACAAATGAGTGAATTCAAGGCTTTCTGTACTTTATCCACCTCTAGTTTATATTGCCAAGTTCTGTCATACTTGATGTGTGGGTTGTGACGCTTGCTAATAAATCCCAACTCTTCCAGAACAGAAATACCTTTCCTAATGGCGTGAACCCCATGTTCACCCATTAATTCATTCTGTAAACAGGACAAGGATTTATAAATCCATTCCCGGACTGTATTACTCATTCCATTTAGTTTGTTAGTCCAGAATTCAAATATTGCCAATAACTTGGCAGCACAATGATTACCAGTGATTTCTAGATAGTCACTCCTGAGTAAAACTAAGGGAGTTTTATCAGGATGTTGAATACAGCTTTTTGGCTTTGTTGTCATAATTTTGAATGCAAGAATCTGTCACCACCTAACAGTTAGGTGGTCAGGATGTTGATGGGATTTAATAAGTTATTTAGTCTTCTGTCTCTGTATGTACTGGGGGTCCGAAATTGTCGGGCAAGTCTGTTACCTTCTCAATCTTCAACTCTCTACATAAATTCTTGAGTTGAGAAATAGTGGGTCTAGCTTCAGCCCTCCCAGAAATCCACCGTAAATATGTGGTACGAGGTATGCCACATTTCATAGCGAATTCATCTTGAGTGAGCGTGGTGCGTTCAATCCGAAGGGTGTCCAATGGTGAATCACTCTCCTGTTTGTTTTTACTTTTTATCATGATAACCTAAGATGTACCAATTTGGCATACCTAATTGACATATTTAATTTGGCGTGCCATTATGGTACTTGTGAGACAACAACAAACCAGCCGAGTCATTAACTCGGTAAATAGTAAACACTTAGCTGGTTGCTCAAAGTCTCTCACCTTTACCGCATCGGTAAAACTGTGGACAGTTCACTTTTGAACACCCGCTCCCACCCCACACCGGGGATTACCACCAGGAGCAACAACCCACGCCTAGACCTTGCGTGGACAAACTGCAATCACCGGAGACTTAGTTGCTGATCACGAGTTGACAGCGCGGTGATATTTTCTCGTTTAATGTCCAGTCAACATAACAACTAACAACAAACAACGAACAAAAACATGAGGATAACAACAGTTCAAGAACTAAGAGAAAAGCTTGACGGTTTTGATAATGACACGCCTATCTTTGTAGACTATCAAGGTGTTCAATTCAACGCTGAACAAGTCAAAGAATGCGGTGATAGCCTAGTGATTGGCATTGGCTATAACAATGACCGAGAAGAGGATGATTTGGCTGGTGAAGAGTAATTAATACTCGCTTTTAGTGTGTTCCTGACCTGATGACTAAATTGGTAATAGGGGAAATTCTCTATTACCAATTACCAATTACCAATTACCAATTCTCATGGATCTACCATGTTGGTTAACTAAAAAGCAGCTATATGTTGCACAACAATTAATCAATCAAGGCTTTCACTACTGCGGTAATGCTGATGGTTATTGTGAGCCTAATTTCTCCATACCCATAATCGACGGCTGGGAATTATCTTTCCCACCTGGTGAGTGCTTCCTTGACGCAAGTTGCAACAAGGCATTATTTACCAAGAATCTAGAGGGTAAAGAATTTAATTTTCAAGCAGAATTAAAAGCTACTAGAAGATTAATTCGTACCGCATCTAAAGAATGCGATTGTACAGGTATAAACCATTATCAACTGGCTTTATTCTGATTATGAAAACATATCAAGATTTACTCAAACCTTGGGCTGTATTCTGCTTAAAGGAAGCATTTTGCCATGTCTGCGTTGCTAGGTTTCGCAGTAGAACTGATGCCGAACAATATCGGTCTTTGATGTCTCGCGCAAATTCTAAATTTTTCTATGAGGTAGTTTTTGATAATGATTAAAACCATCACCTACAAACGAATTATAAACTTAGGTAATTATGAAAGTAAGCATTTAGAGATTGCTTACGAAGTCGAGGAACATGACGACCCGATGGTTAAAATATCCGAGCTAATGGAATCAACGGAATGGAAGATTAGAGAAGACCAGACCGAACCAATTTTATCAGAAATTGCATCACTGCGTCACGAATTGCGTAGTTTGAAAACCGAACACCGAGAACTACTTGATAAAATCAATGGCAACAACTCAACTACTGATGGAGATATTTTTTAATGGATGAAATAATCATCGAGAAACCGTATTTAATCCCCTATGACGATGAGTACGTATTAGTTAGTAAACGTCGATTAATAGCTGGTAATAATTGCGTGGCAGCTATGGCTAATTTAATTTCTGGGCTAACCAATACGTCAATGACTTACATAATGACAAAATTCGCCAAGGAGTCTATCCGAATAGTTGAGAAATTGCCTCAATCAGAAATTGATGAACAGATTGAAATTATTACCGCAACTTACAACGAACACCCAAAGAAAAGCGCATGAAACCTGATCAAAAAGTTCTTCTCCCTTACAACGATAACTACGTACTAATAAACAAACGATCACTTTTAACTAATGGTGCGGTGATGGACAGCTTGATAAGCTATATAGCCAAAGAAAGAGGCGTACCGGAAGATCAAGTAGCGATGGAATTCGGGCTTGATGCCGTTCTATTTTTCCAAAAATTATCACAAGAGGAAATTAATAATAGAGTGTCATCAGTTATTGCTAGTCACTGGAAAGCAAGTTCATCAAAATTATCTATTACCACAGTTTGCAACCCGCCTGACGAGGCTGTTTAACCCAGCAGCCGAAACACTCCAATCCTGGAGTGTCGCGGATTGGGTCCAAACCAATCAGCAAAAAAAAGCACGATTAGCTTAGGGCTTTGAAAATGAATTAAGCTTTTGGCTTTCGGTTCTTCATAAGCTCGGTTAATTTGTGCTTTTAAAAATTGTGTTTTCCAGTGCTGCAAACATTGGAATTGCTTTGAGACTGAATCAGGCTGTTATGGCCTTTGGGTGATTCACAAGCGTTATTAACACAATCATTCCACCTACAGATAAAAACAGAATGACTAGAATTGTGGGGTTAGATGTTTCTAAGTCCAGCGTTTCCTGCTGTCTACTGACTGAAAAACCAAGCAACCCAAGAGAATTTTACTATGAATGTCGGTTTTATAAATTCCAAACTGATCACGCTGGGTTAACTGGGTTGATGCTACTAAAACCAGAAATTGCAATTCTTGAACCTACGGGAATGAATTACTCAAAATTTTGGGTAGAGCATTTGAGCCGCGCTGGGGTTGAAATTAGATTTGTTGGTCACAAACAGTTAAGAAATTACCGGGAAAATCACCTTGGCTTACCAGATAAAGATGATGATGCAGACTCTCTAGCTATTGCCTGCTATGGGTTTGACTATGGAAGTGATTTGAGTCGGTTTGTTCAAGTGCGCGATAGCGAAGCGCTGCTGCAAGCAGATCGCCTAATTTCCAGGATGAGAGAATTAGTTTTGCGACTTAACCACCTTTCCAGAATTCAATCACCAATCATAAATCGGGCCCGCCAAGATTTGGCTTGGCAGTTCCCAGAAGTCGCTTTGGTTAAATCAGTTCGTGGTGATTCTGGAAAAGTTCCGCTGCTGTGGGGATGGTTAGCTGGCGAGAGAGAAAGCAAAAAGTATGACCGGCTCTATGCCCAAACAGCAGGAATAGGTTTAACAGACTCAGTTAAGTTTCACGCTCAGAGAATTTGTAGTTTACAACTAGAAGAGCAATTAATTGAGGATGAATTAGATACACTGCTTACTGATGAAAGGTTTAGCAGCTATCGTGAAGCCTTCCAGAAATTCAATTTTGGCGATAGCGAAGCGCTCCGTAGGAATCGCTTACAATCTATAATTTTGTCCCAAATTTACCCACTAGAAAACTACTTGGGCGAGGATGGCAAACCAATTATCAAAATCAGGAAGGGGAGAAAATCTGGTAATCCTACCAAACGTCACCTGTCATTGAGAAAATTTCAGAAGGCTTTGGGAGTCGCGCCGTCCCAAGAATCAAGCGGTGATATATCCAAATCTAAGGTTTCTGGGGGTTCTGCCCTGTGCCGGCGGGCATTATGGCAGTGGGTATTCAGTGGTGTTGAACCTGTCAAGCGTCGGACTAATCCCATCCTGAATGATTTGGGCGTGTTTGTTGATGCTGAAAAGTTAGCAGGCAAACCAGTTAAATTAGTCAGGATGAGAGTAGCGGTCAAAGGTGTAAAACTCTTATTTAAGGAGCTTGTTTCGGCAACAAAAGTTCTAGACTGAAGAACCAGGTGCTTCTAAAAATTCCTCTTCTTCTGGGGTAGAAATGCGTCCTAAAATGGCGTTACGATGGGGAAAGCGACCAAATCGGGAAATTATGTCTTTATGTCGAAAAGCTGATTCAATCGCTTTTGCACTATTGGGATCATGACTAAGTTGTTGAAATAGCTTAATGCACTTGCGTTGATCAACTGGGTTTTCACTGTGTTCAAAGGGTAGGTATATAAACCAGCGTTGCACAGACAATAGTTGACGATCATAACCTTTGCTTGTAGCGTGTTGCGCTAATGAGATTGCTTCCCAGTCCGTGGCAAAGGCTTCTGGAGTATCACGAAACATATTTCGGGGAAATTGATCTAGCAGCAGAATTAAAGCTAGACAAGTTTCGGGTGAATTCATCCAATCATGTAAATATCCGGCTACCGCTTTTTGGTAATCTTCAAGAAAAAGGTCGCGGACTTTAGCATCAAAATCTGGCTGTTTTTCAAACCAAAATGGCTGAATTTTCCCATAATTTGGGTCATCTGGATAACCAAACCAAAAATCCAAAATAGTTGTTGCCTGTGACATTGCTGTTATTGATTATTACAAAGCACCTGTCGCATTTTACACAAGTTTGCTGGTAATTCCAAGTTCATGGCTTGTTCAATAAAAATTGAGGGAATGGGGATATTTGGGGTGGCTTGTACCGTATAGGCTAACAAAGTGCCATTACCCATATCTTTAAGTTCTAAACTGGCGTGAAAATCTGCAAATGAACCTGTTTCCATGCGAAACTGAACTTGCTGCCCTAGGATTTCCACCACATTCAGATAAATTTCTACTTGAGCCGTGAAAAACAAAAAGGCTTTTTGTGCGGCTTGATACAGACGTTTAACATCACCCTTAGAGATGATTTCGCTTTTAGTGATATCAGGAAAATACTGTACCCAGCGCGGATAATCTGTAATTTGTTGCCAGACATGGGATCTAATCAAGGGTACATACATCCAAGCGGTAACAGCACCACCCCAATGAGTATGTGATCTTGTTTGTAACAATATTTCTCCTTGAATCAGTAATCTTTGCTTATCTTGATTCCAGGGTATATCTAATAGCGGTAGCGTGGCGGCAGCCATACTTTTAAAATTTGAGTTTGACATATATAATCCAGATATAGTGATTTTGGTGACTTTTTAACTGATTAACTTTGATAATCTCATCGAGTTTAACTTACCCAATTCTAATTTAAAGTCCAATTCATAGATTTTTTGCAGATAATTAGTCTAAAGTTCATTTTTCATCATAGGATCAACATTTCTACATCCAGCGTCAATTGCAGTTAACAGGAAAACACTGTGAGTCAATCTTCTTTAAATGGCAAATTCATCCAGGGTTTTGGCATTCTTTTGGGTATGAGTGCATCCTTGTTTCTACTGAGAGGCTTTGGTATTATCACCTTCCTTCCTGGTGGTGTAATTACTCTACTGTTCTTTGGAGCGATCGCACTGGCAATTTTCAGTTATGCTCAGAGGAAATGGTGGCGTTTTTAGTTTCATAATTAATACTTACATCAAAAAACCTGACAATTAATTTATCAGCGGTAAAAAAGATGCAAAAGTATATATGCAGCGTTTGTGGTTATATATATGACCCAGAAATAGGTGATCCAGATAGCGACATCGCACCAGGAACACCCTTTGAAGATATTCCAGATGATTGGGTTTGTCCCACTTGCGGGGCAGAAAAAGCTGACTTTGAGTTATACGCAGAGTAATATGGAGATAGATCCCCGACTTCTCAAAGAAGTCGGGGATCTGAAATATTAGGAAAATTTTGATTTTGTTACCCTTGCAAATTGTAGTTATCGGTGGTGGTGCGGCGGGATTTTTTGGGGCGATTGCTTGCGCCCAAGCTAATCCTCAAGCCCAAGTGACTTTAATCGAAGCCAGTCGTCAACCCTTGGCGAAAGTTCTCATTTCCGGTGGGGGGCGTTGTAATGTCACTCATGCTTGTTTTGAACCAAAAAGTTTAGTCCAGAATTATCCCAGAGGTGGTAAAGCCTTGCTGGGTGCATTTACCCGGTTTCAACCTTTAGATACCATTGCTTGGTTTACGGATCATGGAGTCAACTTGAAAACTGAAGTTGATGGGCGGATGTTCCCAATTACAGATCGGGCGGAAACTATTGCTGAATGTTTGATTAAGGCTACTTTTGCTGCGAAAATAGAAATCTGCATTGGTACACCTGTAACTGCTGTTACCCGAAAAGACGCAGGTTTTGAAATTCTCCTCAAATCGGGAGAAACCAAAAAATGCGACCGCTTACTTTTAGCTACAGGTAGCGGGTTAGCCGGTTATAAAATCGCTAAAGAATTAGGTCATCACATCCAACCCCCTGTACCTTCACTCTTTACTTTTAATATTCCTGATCCCCAACTGCGAGAATTAGCAGGAATTAGCGTTAATTCTGTAAATTTACGGTTATCAGATTCAGGTAAAACCCCATTACAACAAACTGGTCCTTTATTAATTACCCATTGGGGTGTAAGTGGTCCAGCAGTTCTGAAACTTTCGGCTTGGGGGGCGAGAATTCTCCATGACAACCGCTATCAACATAAATTATTAATCAATTGGTTGCCAGATTTATCACAGGAAGAAGTTAGACAAAAGCTTTTAGTTGTTAAACAGGAATGGGGGAAAAAAGCGATCGCCTTACATCGTGGTGTGGACTTACCCCATCGTCTATGGCAATACATTATTACCCGTATCAGTATTACTGCGGAAGATCGGTGGGCAGACATATCTAACAAAACCTTAAATCAGTTAGCTCAAGAAATCTCTCAGGGAGAATACGCAATTACAGGTAAAGGCGTGTTTAAAGAAGAATTTGTTACCTGTGGTGGTGTCAACCTCAAGGAAGTTAACTTTAAAACAATGGAAAGTAAGTTAGTACCTGGTTTGTATTTTGCCGGTGAGATCCTAGATATTGATGGGATTACTGGCGGTTTTAACTTCCAAAGTGCTTGGACAACAGCCTATTTAGCTGGACAGGCTATGGCTGAAAGTAATTAGTTGACACTTCTAAATCTATACATTAAGGTAAGTATGGATAGTTTACTTTAATCATTAATATACAAGTATTTTATATTTTTTTTTGCATTAATCCTACACAAGTAGGCTTGATTCATAAAAAAAATGTATGCAGCGAATATTGCAGTAATGACTGTATAATTAAGCAATCTTAGCCGAGAAAAATACTTGTTTTTGTGAGAATTAATCAGAATTTGACCCATTTTGACCCATATTGTAGTGATTACGTAAATCTTTGTTAAAGATACTGACAAGAAGGTAAAATCAAAATCCCAAGATGTTACTTTAGAGAGATAATACTTATGCTTGTAGTAATAAACTCTACCTCAGCATAGTTTTATCCTAGTGTTTGATAGACTCTAACCTCTCACAAATTACGGAAAAATGGCGATTATTTCCTGCCTTTTGCAGAAAGATAGAGTCAGATAGTATACCTGAATTATTCATTCAAAACATCCTCTCCTCTACTACCTGAGAGATATGCAATCAAAGCAGAAAGGTGTTTTGCCTAAAACCACTCATTCATCAGCAAAGTATGAAATCATGTTATCAGAAAACGTAGTTAATAACCAATTAAGTGAAGCCCCTCTAGATTTACGCGCTCCTGTTTTTTCTAAAGTTAGGAAAGGAGGATGGTGGCTGCGATTAATCACACTACTTTTAGTAGATTTTACTGTTTTAATTATTGCTTGGATATTAACTCAATATCAGGTTTTCTGGTATACAGAGAATCGTTATTTCGCAATGTTAGCCACTATTTTGATCCAAATAGGTGCGTTAGCTGTCCAAGGAACCTATGAACCAGGGAATAAGCGTCATGACTATGGGAATATTATTAAAACCATGTTTTTTGCCCATGGTATCATTCTCCTAGTTTGTGTTTTGTATCAACCAATTGAGGATGTTTCCCGGTCAACATTAATCGGGTTTTGGTTGACAAGTACATCTTTTATTTGCATTGGTAGATTGGCAGTTAATTTGTTACTTGAATATCTACGCAGCAAAAAAGTATTAGGAAAAAATGCTATTTTTATTATTTCTTCGGAAAATGAGAAAGAGCAAATTATCGGCTTTATTCAAAAGGAAAACCGTTACAACATAGTCGGTAGTCGCAATTCTGATGCTTTAGATAAAATAAATAGGCTAGAAACTTTAGAAGCAATTAATAAATTGGGTGTAACCGAAGTTTTAGTTTCTTGGAATGTGATCAAAGATCAGATGTATTTATGTTGGCTATTTCAAGCATCGGGAATTATGGTACATATTGTGCCAATGGAATTGAAACCAATTTATAGAGACACAGTATTTCATAACATTGGAGGGATGACTTGTTTAAGTTTTGTTTCTCCAGTTTTGACAGGTAGAGATTTCTGGTTGAAGCGGGTTTTTGATTTTTGCTTTGCGTCCGTATTTCTGCTGTTAACTTTTCCCATATACATAGCTATTGCTATAGCCATTAAAATAGATTCTCCCGGTCCAGTATTCTATAAACAAACTCGTATAGGGTTAAGTGGGAAAGGTTTTAAAGTCTGGAAATTTAGAACTATGAGACCTGATGCAGATAAACTACAAAAAGAATTAGAAGCCTTAAATGAAGTCAAAGACGGTATTATCTTCAAAATCAAAGATGATCCTCGCATTACTCGTATAGGTAAATTTCTCCGTCGTTATAGCTTAGACGAATTACCTCAACTATTTAATGTTGTCTTGGGAGAAATGAGTTTAGTTGGTCCTCGTCCTTTACCTACTAGAGACGTAGATAAATTTTCCGAACGTCATTTTATTCGTCAAGAAGTATTACCAGGTGTAACTGGAATGTGGCAAGTTTCTGGACGTTCAGATATTATGGATTTTGATCAAGTCATGAAACTTGACCTGAGATATATTGAAAATTGGTCTCTGTTGTTAGATTTTCAAATTCTGTTCAAAACAGTGCAGGTAGTTTTGAACAAAGAAGGTGCATACTAAAACTACTTATTTAAAACAATGGATTCTAACAATTACACAGAAGAAATAGACTTTGCTCATTACTGGCAGATTCTAAAGCGGCGTTTACCACCAGCTATAGGCTTGTTTAGCCTAGTTGTTTTCTTGTTCACATTGATGGGTAACTTTCAAAAGTTAAGTTATGAAGTAGAAGGTAAGCTACTGTTCAAAGTAGACCGAACTTCTTCACTTATAGGAGTTGGTAAAGATGCACAAGACGTTCCCGTGCAGCTAGATAAAAAAGACCCTATAAGTACAGAAATAGAAGTAATTACTTCTAGCCCACTTTTGCAGAAGACTATTGATGCAATAAAAATCAAAGACAAAGCTGGAGTTTCTATTAAACCTGGAGTATTAAAAAAACAGCTAAAACTGAAAAATATTCCCGGAACAGATATACTAGCAATTTCTTACAAAAGCAGCAATCCCAAGGAAGCAGCCGCACTAGTGAACAATCTCATGAGCTTTTATATCAGAGAAAATATTCTGACAAATAGGGCAGAAGCAACTTTAGCTAGAGAGTTTATTGCTAAACAACTTCCCACGAGTGAAATTACTGTTCAGAAAGCAGAAATAGCTCTGCGCCATTTTAAAGAAAAGAACCGAATTATCTCTTTAGAAGAAGAAGGAAAAAAGGCAGTAGAGGTTCTGGCCGATTTAGATAAAAGAATCAGTATAGCTCAGTCTGAATTGGCAAGTGCAAATGCTAGATCAGTTGAACTTAGAAACAACTTAGACTTAGATCCTCAGCAAGCTATGAATTTGATAGCACTCGCCGAATCTCCTGGAGTACAACAAGTCCTCAAACAACTGCAACAATTAGAAGAACAGTTAGCTGTAGAGCAAAGCCGATATTTAGACTCAACTCCAGTAATTGTTAGCTTGAAAGCCAAAAAAACAGCAATCAATTCTATATTACAAGAGCGTATTAGCCAGGTTACTGGTAGTAACCTGCCAGTTGATATCAGTAATTTGCAAATAGGAGAACTCAAACAAAAAATAACTTATGATTTTATGCTGGCACAAATAGAAAGCTTAGGTATAACTCAAGAATTAAATGCTTTATATAAATCAAGAGCTAGTTATAAAAAACAATTAGACAGTTTACCGAAATTAGAGCAAGATCAGCGAGAACTGGAACGAAGATTAAAAGCTGCTCAGTCTACTTATGCAGTTCTTTTAGAGAATTTACAAGAAGCACGAGTTGCAGAAAATAAAAATACCAGTAAGGCTCGTATTATAGAACCAGCAATAGTTCCTGATAGCCCTTCTAGTTCTAAAAAAATTGTCAATATAGCATTAGGAATTGTATTAGGATTTATCTGCGGTATCGCTTTAATGATTATTTTAGAAATCCAAGATCAGCTTATTAAAACCCCCAAAGAAATTCAAGCAATATTTAAATATACCTTACTGGCGAGTATTCCTGCTTTGACAAAAAAGAAAAATCCTGTTTTTGATAAAAATGTGGAATGGCCTATTCCAGAGTTACCAGTGTTAGATAAACAGCATCAGCAAGTAGCAGAGATATATCGTATCCTTCAGGCTAATCTCAAGTTTCTTAGTTCAGAGCCAGCCTTAAAAGTGATTGTAGTCACAAGTACCGTTCCCAAAGAAGGTAAATCTACAGTTTCGGCAAATTTAGCCGTAGCGATCGCACAGTTAGGTCGTAAAGTCTTGTTAGTAGATGCGAATATGCGTCATCCATTGCAACATCAGATATGGAACATCACTAATACAGTTGGTTTGAGTGATTTGATTGTCAATCAAATAGAATTTGAGGCGGCTGTGCAACAAGGAATGGATAATTTAGATGTACTGACTAGCGGAGATATCCCTTTTAATCCTTTATCTCTGCTTGATTCTAAACGAATGGTTTCCTTGATTGAAGATTTTTCTCAAAATTATGATTTTGTCATTATAGATGCTCCTCCACTAGTAGTAGGTGTGGAAGCTTTGACTTTAGGCAAAATGACAGATGGGCTTTTGTTAGTAGCCAGACCAGGAATAATAGATATTACTAGTGCTACTACTGTTAAAGAATCTTTAGATAAATCAAAACCGAATATTTTAGGTCTTGTGATTAATGGGACGATTGTGAAACCTAAATCAGACAAATACTCCTACTATTTGACTCCGGCTGCCGTTGATATACAGTCTAAGGGTATTAATCAACATTTACTAGATGAGCAAATAAATAGCAAGACTAGTCAAAACTTGAATTTTATAAATGAGATTTTCAGTAATTTAAAAAAATAGCAACTTATGAATGGCATCAAAAAAAGCCTTGCTCAAATTAAATGTCTGAAAAAGAATAAAGTGGGCAAACTTGATTATTCTAAAAATGATATCGCTAAATTAAAAATTCACAATCACTAATTTTATTTACAATGTTAAAAAAACTATCTAAAATTAAATCAAAATTCAGTCCTAACTTATATAAATTCGTTGGTAACACCGCTTGGTTATTGGCAGATAAAATGCTGCGAATGGGTGTAGGATTATTTGTAGGACTTTGGGTAGCTCGTTATTTAGGTCCTGAAAAATTTGGGATCTATAACTATGCGATCGCCTTTGTCTCAATGCTGACTCCACTGTCAACCCTGGGGCTGGAGCAAATTTCAATTCGCAATATTATCCGCGATCCCCAGGAGAAAAATCAAGTTCTTGGTACTGCATTTGTTCTCAAATTTATTGGTGGTCTGGTTACTTTAACATTGACAATTTGTGGAATTGGTCTTCTCCGTCCGGGAGATATTTCGATTCGTTCATTAGTAGGACTTATAGCTATCGGCACGCTTTTTCAAGCATTTGATACTATTGATTTTTTCTTTCAATCTCAGCAGCAGTCAAAATATACAGTTTTCGCTAGAGGGACAGCATTTGCCTTGAGTAGTATTGGTAAAATAGTGCTAATTCAAATCCAAGCTCCTCTGATTATGTTTGCTGGAATTTGGTCAATTGAACTTGGTTTTGGAGCAGTTGGACTGGTATTTGCATATCACTTACAGGGTCATATTATTAGAAATTGGCGCTATAACTTTAATTATGCCAAAAAATTACTTAAAGATAGCTGGACACTAATTTTTTCTAGCATTGTCATCATGATCTATATGCGACTAGACCAGATTATGTTAGGACAGATGATTGGTGACCAAGAAGTAGGAATTTATTCCGCAGCCGTTAAAATATCAGAACTGTGGTATTTTATTCCTATTTCTATTGCTAATTCAGCATTTCCAGCTATCTTAGAAGGTAAAAAAATTAGTGAAAAAATTTATTATCAGCGCCTAGAAAAACTGCTAGGATTAATGTCATTATTATCCTATGCGGTGGCGTTACCACTCTGTTTCATCTCTAAAGATATAGTCGCTTTATTATACGGACCAGGTTATGAAGAAGCAGGATTAATATTAACAACTCATATATGGACGGGTATATTTGTCTCATCAGGTTTAGTGAGAAGCTTGTGGACAACCACCGAAGGCTTCATGAAATTTGCGTTAGCTTCAACTACAATCGGCGCTGTGATTAATGTTGTTTTGAATTATTTTTTCATTAAAACTTATCATGGTCTAGGAGCAGCAATAGCTACAGTAATTGCTCAATTCTTCGCTTCTTATGCTAGTAACTTATTCTTTAAACCAACTAGAAAAATTTTCATCTATCAAACGAAATCACTACTCTTGATTCCTTTAATAAAATTAATCAAATTAAAATTTACTTAATTTTCAATTGTTTCCATTATCATCATATTTATTGGTCAAAAAATATGCTAGATTTCAAATTTCAAACCCCTGTAATTTTCATTATATTTAATCGTCCAGATACCACAAAAAAAGTATTTGAAGCAATTCGTCAAGCGAAGCCACCCAAGCTATTAGTAATTTGTGATGGTTCGCGTCCAGACAGACCAGATGAAGCAGATAAAATCGCGAAAACACAGGCAATTATCGAGACTGTAGACTGGGAATGTGAAGTTTTAAAAAATTACTCAGAACAGAATTTAGGATGTAAAAATCGCGTCTTCACAGGTTTGGATTGGGCATTTGAGCAAGTAGGAGAAGCAATTATTTTAGAAGATGATTGTTTACCACATCCAATATTTTTTCAGTTTGCTCAGGAAATGCTAGATTACTATAGATATGATACGAGAATTGGGACTATCTGTGGAGATAATACTCCAGTAGGTTATAGCCGCACTAACGATAGTTATTATTTTTCTCTATACAATCGCTGTTGGGGATGGGCGACTTGGAAAAGAGTATGGCTAAATTACGATGTAGATATGAAAAAATGGCCTCTAGTCCGAGATAATAATTGGCTGCATGATATCTTAGAGGATGATTACGCAGTTAAAGTTTGGACAAACATTTTTAACGATACTTGTAATGGATTAAACGATAGTTGGGCTTATAGATTTACATTTTCACTGTGGATGGAAAGCCTACTGAACATTATACCCAATGTCAATATGATTTCTAATATCGGCTTTGGTAAAGGTGGAACTAACACATTCAATAGGGAAGATCCCAGGGCTAATGTTCCTAATCAAGCCATGAATTTTCCTATCCAACATCCACCATTTATAATTCGTGATACTCTGGCGGATGCGTTTACACAAAAATATGTCCACAATCCTGACAGTTTGCCAAAACGGATTAAAAATAAACTGAAAAAAATCTTGAAAGCCTAAATTTTTTATCACCATATCACTACATGGACATTCAACCTTTAATTTTAAGCTCTTCTGATATTGAAGGTGGTGCTGCTCGTGCCACCTATCGATTACATCAAGGGTTACAGACTATCGGCATAAAATCTCAAATGTTGGTACAAACAAAATTGACTGATGATCTGTCTGTTGCAGCATCCAAGACTCATTTTGTTCGTAGTCTAGCTGGTACGAGAATTACCCTCGATGTTATGCCCCTAAAAAACTATCCTCGCCGCCAGAAGACTACATTTTCTCCACAGTGGCTACCAGATAGAATCACTCGTAAAGTTGCCGAAATAGCCCCTAATATTATTAATTTACATTGGATTAATGCTGGATATATACGTATAGAAACAATTACCAAACTTCAGCCACCTTTAGTCTGGACTCTGCACGATATGTGGGCATTTACAGGTGGCTGTCATTACAGTCAAGAATGCGATCGCTACACAGAATCCTGCGGTGCTTGTCCACAACTAGGCAGCAGTAAAAATAGCGACCTATCTCGTTGGATATGGCAGCGCAAAGCTAAAGCTTGGGTAAATCAAAACCTGACGATTATTTCTCCCTCCACTTGGTTAGCAGAATTGGCTAAATCTAGTTCTTTGTTCCAGCACTCAAGAATCGAAGTTATTCCTCACGGTATGGATACTCAAAAATTCAAACCTATAGATCGACAAATAGCCCGATCTATACTGAACTTACCTCAAGACAAAAAACTTGTCTTATTTGGGGCTATTAATCCGACAGAATCGCGCAAGGGACAGCATCTGCTACAACCAGCTTTACAGAGCCTCAGTCAATCTGGCTGGCAAGACAAGCTAGAATTAGCAATATTTGGGGCAAATAAACCAGAAAAGCCTATAGATACAGGTTTTAAAGCACATTATTTAGGCAGATTCCATGACGATATTTCCCTAGCACTTGTTTACTCTGCTGCTGATGTTATGGTAGTACCCTCAACTCAAGAAGCATTCGGACAAACTGCCTCTGAATCATTAGCCTGTGGTACACCAGTTGTTGCTTTTAACGTCACCGGGTTAAAAGATATTGTCGAACATCAGCAAAACGGCTACTTAGCCCAACCTTATCAAGTTGAAGACTTGGCGCGAGGGATTGCTTGGATACTAGAAGATGAAGAACGCCGTCAAAAACTATCCTATCAAGGTCGTCAAAAAGTAGAACGCGAATATACTCTAGAAATTCAAGCTCGTCGCTACGCATCTCTTTGGAATGAAATTTTGTCCACCAGCAACCAGCAACCAATTCAGACCTTGATTAGTAAATAAATTAGGAGTCTTAATCACTTGACGAATAAGTTCCTACAGAGTTTATTTAGAGGTTTAGAAACAAGTAGCGTTGTTTTATTACTTTTGTACGCTGATACTCTTAACATACCGAGTGCTGTAGAAAAAGCTCTAAATGCCCTCAGCTATCTAATTGTCCTAATTTTGGTTATTAGTCAAGGTAAACGGATTATTTATGTTTTGACTAGAGATGTATCCTTGCTGCTTCTAGTTATGCTTGCTTTATTATCAAATTTATGGTCTCAAGTAATTGATATCACATCTCTCCACAGTAGATCCTTATTGCGTACCACATTGTTTGCTGTTTACTTAGCCAGCCGCTACACACCTGTAGAAATGATTCGCTTGCTGTCTTCAAGCATGGGTATATCAATAATTGCAAGCCTATCGCTGGGAATAACTATGCCGTCTATTGCTACTGAGGTTCTTCGTGGTGATGTTACTTGGAGGGGCATTTATGCATTCAAACAATATCTAGGTCGGGTTATGGCAATATCATCAGTAGTTTTTCTGATTAAGAGTTTAGACAAAAAATATAATCAGTGGCTGGCATGGCTGGGACTTGGTTCTAGCTTACTGTTGATTTTATTATCTCAGAGCAAAACATCTTTGATACTATTTACAACGGCTCTCTTAATATTACCTGTTTACAAAATCTTCACGCAGTCTGCCAAACTACGGACAATTCTTTTGATTTTTTTTGCTATACTATGTATTAGTATGGTAACAATAATTTTACCTAATCTGGAGTTCATACTAGTAGATTTGCTAGGTAAAGATATGGAATTTAATGGGCGAACCCCAGTATGGACTTTAAGTCTAGAAAAAGGTTTAGAGCGCCCTTTGTTTGGATATGGTTATGCTGGATTTTGGCAGTCTGATGATGCGCTTTATGTACTAAACAATACTTGGGGAGGGTTAATTTTTGCGAAAACAGGTGATTTTCATGCTCACAATGGTCTTTTAGATCTATTCATGCAATTAGGTTTTGTAGGATTAGGACTTTTTATGATTAGTCTGATCAGCCTATGTTATAGAGTGATTAAAATCATCATAATCACTAAAACCTTAGAAAGCTTTTGGATGCTACAAATTATTCTCATAAAAATTATTTTCAATCAAGTAGAAGTTATTACAATTCTCTCACCCAGTAATATATTTTGGATTCTTTATGTCTATATAGCATTCTCATCTTCCATTTGGTATAGAAGGCTATGCAACAATCGGCAAATAACATAGATATCTAAAATAAATAAGCAAAAATTATTCAAATTCAAAGAAGGATATCAAGTAAATGAACAACGCCAAGTTAGCAGCAATTATGACTTGCCATAACAGAAAAGAAACAACACTTGCTTGTCTGCGATTACTTTACCAACACAATGTAAAAATTGACGTTTATTTAGTAGATGATGGTAGTTCTGATGGCACATCAAATAGTGTCGAATCTGCATATCCTGAAGTTAATATCCTCTTAGGAAATGGCAACCTTTTTTGGGGAGGAGGAATGCGATTAGCATTTGGGGAGGCACTTAAACAGGATTACGAATACTATGTCTGGTTGAATGACGATACAATGCTCGCTCCTGATGCCATCAATAAATTACTGCAAATTCACAATAACCTAGCACAGCAGGGTCATAAGGATACTATCATTGTCGGCTCGACACAAGATCCAATGACAGGATCAGCAACCTATGGTGGTGCAGTGCGCTCAAAGCATTGGTATTCAAACAAATTCGAGTTTGTTCCCCCAGGTGAAGAACCACAGCAGTGCGACACAATGTATGGTAATTGTGTACTTATTCCCAATTCAGTCGCTCAAAAGGTCGGCAATTTAGATCCTGCCTTCATTCATACTTTCGGTGATCTTGACTACGGACTCAGAGCGAAAAAGTTGGGCTGCACTGTCTGGACTTCTCCAGGATATATAGGTACTTGTTCCAAGAATTCAGTCCGCGATAGTTGGGCAGATACCAAACTTCCCATCCATAAACGCCTGCAAAAAGTAACTCAAATCAAAAGTTTTCCAGTGCGTGCATGGACTATATTTACCCGCAGACATTCAGGTCCTTTCTGGTATCTTTATTGGTTTCTACCCTATATCAGAGCAATCATTGGCTACAAAAACTTACAAGCTTCTGCTACCTTTAGCGATGATTAATCTTGCCAATCTGCTGAGTTTTCCACTTACTAAGTCACCTTATGAATCCATCTTTCTACAATTTTTTAGGTATTCACTTCCAGGCTTTGACTATTACCAAACTTAATTTGCTCATCGGGGCAACTGTCGAACAGAAGCAAAAATGGATTATTGCCCATCATAATCTGCATAGTCTATATCTATATCATCACCAGCCCAAAATGCAGGACTTTTATGCCAAAGCAGATTACATACATATAGATGGTATGGCATTGGTACTATTAGGGCAACGTCTTGGACTGCCTTTACAACGTGAACACAGAATTACCTACGCAGACTGGATATGGCCTCTTATCACAGATGCCAGTCAACAAGGGTGGCGCATTTTTTATTTAGGCTCGAAACCAGGAGTAGCCGAAACAGGAGCTACAATCCTCCGAAATAAGTTTCCAGGGTTAGAAATAATGACCACTCATGGCTACATAGATCCTAGTCCAGATAGCCAAGAAAACCAGGAAGTTTTGGCAAAAATCAAGGCTTACCAACCACACATATTGATGGTAGGTATGGGTATGCCCCGACAAGAAAACTGGATTCTAGATAACCTAGAACAGATTTCTGCTAACGTGATTCTTCCTTGCGGTGCTTGCATAGACTATGTAGCGGGTGCAATACCTACTCCTCCCCGTTGGATGGGGCGGTTGGGAGTTGAATGGCTATACCGCTTATTGAGTGAACCGAGAAGGCTCTGGAAACGCTATCTACTTGAACCTTGGTTTATCCTCAAACTATTCTTACAAGAAATGTTGATTAAGCAGTTTAAAACCAATTAACTGCACACCGAACAAACAATTCACTGAACAAACAATTATTTATTGACTATGCGGTTACTAATTGTCTCTACTCTTGATTCTGACCAACCCTTCGGAGCATTCACTAGACCTTTTTATCTCGGACAGTATCTAGGTAAACACTTTGATTTATGTCAATTGGGATTAAATTGTGCCAGTGTTGATTACGCAAAATCTGCGTCTGTCGGTTCTAGAAGTTTGTTGGCCTATGTACGGGCAGTACAAAAATACATCACTGAATTTAGTCCAGATATTATCTACGCTCAAGAGACATTACCAGGATTAGCAGCTTTAATTGCTGTCACCCTAAGCCGATACAAAAAATGTCATTTGGTGTTTGATTTTCATACCCTTTCTGCTTTTGAATACTGGACACGCCTTTCTACTGCTACTAATAAATTTCAGGAATTTAAGCAATTTATTAAAACCTATATTGCTCAAGGAACACTGTTATTTGCAAATTGTTCTATCATTGCGGCTAGTGCTGGAACTGTGCAGATGATTCCAAAATGGTATCCCATTAAACCTAAGAAAATTTATAGTGTGGGAAATGGAGTTTCTGATGATTTATTGCAAGCTCCATTTGTTTCTACCCCAGATCCCTATCAGCATTTGCGTCCTGCAAAAATTGCCGTTGTAATTGCTCCAAAAACATATCAATTTCCTAGTAATGATATGTCAGTTGATATGACAATAGAAGTCGCTAGACATCTGCAAAATGAGGTGGAAGATATTCATTTTGTTGTCATTGGCAGAAATGCAGAGGATTTAAAATCATCTTTACCTGCCAATATTACCTTTATTGGCTTTTTGCCAAGTCGCAGTGATTTTATTGCTCATTTAGCTCACGCTGATATTTGCTTATTGCCATTTCCTGAAACTGCGGTTGCTGGTGGTGCGCGGAATAAATCACTAGATTTTTTAGCCGTAAAAAAATTAGTTATCTCCACACCTGAAGGACTTAGAGGTTTAGAGGAATTTCGCCACCAGGAACATCTTTTGGTTACGGGTTATGCTGTTGAAGAATTCGCTAACACAGTCAAAGAAGCCGTTGCAAACTTGCCAAAATATCAGCCTCTAGCAGATACAGCATATTCATTAATTCAAAATCAGTATTCTTGGCAGTCAATGGCTGATAAAGTGAATGATATATTCAACAATCAGGTAAAATGAGAATGGAAGTTTGCTGAATTGACTATTCCCACCCTATAGAGAAATAAGTTATTACAGCATTTTAAATCATACGACAAGTTGACACTCTCAGCACGCTTTGTGGCTGAAATTTTTTACCAATTGAACTGGAGAAGATTCAATATGACAAGAAAAATACTACTCAACCGACGACAAATTCTACAATTAGGGCTAGGGGGTTTAACTGGAATAGGAACTTTAGCATTAGGTCAAGCTAAATGTTTGAGTAAACAACTCGAAAAACTCGACAATCCAAATAGAAAGTTTACAGTAATTGGTCAGGCTTCATTAAAACAACGTGCAGCAGCTAAAGGGTTATTTTATGGAGCAGCAGTGAGAATTAATCCTCTATTCCAGGATAAAAAGTTTAGAGCAAATTTTATTCAAGAATGCGGTGCATTAGTTCCAGAATGGGATCTGAAATGGACAAGTTTGCGTCCCGATATATCTAGTTTTAATTTTACCTATGCAGATCGTTTAGCTAAGTTTACCCAATCTAACGGTATGTTGTTGCGAGGGCATACTTTAGTTTGGCATGAATCCTTACCGACATGGTTTCAGAAAGAAGTAAATAGCGCCAATGTTGCAAAAATTTTGCAGCAACATATCAAAACAGTGGTTGGGCGTTATGCTAGGCAAGTACATTCCTGGGATGTTGTCAACGAAGCAATTGATATCAAAAGTGGACGCGCTGACAATTTGCGTAACACGCCTTGGCTGCAACTTATGGGTCCAGATTACATCGAGTTTGCTTTTCGGACGGCAGCACAGGCTGATCCTCACGCTTTGTTGGTCTACAACGAGTATGGTTTAGATTACGATTCAAGAGATGACGAAGCTAAGAGAGTTGCTGTTTTGAAACTACTAAAAGATTTAAAGTGGAGAGGTACGCCTATACACGCTCTAGGTATACAAGCTCACTTAAATGGAGCTTCTACCTTATTTAATTCCCAAAAATTCAGATCTTTTCTGGGCAATGTCGCATCACTTGGTCTGAAAATATTAATTACAGAACTAGATGTCTTAGATAAGAACTTACCTGAAGATACCACCAAGCGTGATCAGATCGTAGCGGCAGTTTATGAAGACTATCTCTCGGCTGTATTACAGGAAAAAGCGGTAATTGGTGTTTTGACTTGGGGACTAAGCGATCGCTATACTTGGTTAGCTGAAGACAACTCCTCTGGTAAACTTCTCCCGTTACCATTTTCATTAAGACCTCTGCCTTTAGATGTGAACGGCAACCGAAAATTAGCCTGGAATGCGATCGCACGAGCTTTTGATAGCGCTCCTAGACGTTAAACAGAGATTAAAGTGAAGATACGCTGTAAGTAGGTTGGCGTTAAAAATTATCGTTATCACCAGGCAAGAGGCAAAAGGTTGTGGGCAATTTTACTTTTCCTTACACATTTTGGTTATTTTCATTCCTCCTGGTGTACGCAGTTCATGATGGCGACTTAAGCTATTGTCATTAGGACTTGCTGATAGCGTGATGTAAGCCATATTTAGGAATCCTAAATGATTACTGAAGAAGCACAATTATCATCATGCAATTTGCAAGTGCGACAGCTTACAAAAGCCAAAATTCTGATACTTTGGACATAGCATTTTTGATAAATTCTGAAGATTAAATTATGCAATTCAGCGAAATTGTTAGTAAATTAAACGACACTATTAAAGCTCATAGTCTGACTGCTAACCCAGAACAAAACCCAGAAATTACCGGAGTTGCAGCCGTAGATGAAGCTACCACAGGGAATCTCAGCTATATTGAAGGCTCTAAATTTGCTTCTTTAATTAAGTCTACCGGTGCTAGTGCTTTAATTTTACCCCAGGATGAAAAATTACAAATCCAAGCCACAGAAAAGGGTATTCCTTGGTTAGCAACCCCAGAACCACGCTTATTATTTGCCCAAGCGATCGCACTTTTTTACCAACCATACCGTCCTACTCCAGAAATTCACCCTACCGCAGTTATTCACCCCACAGCTAAAATTGGTAGTGATGCTTATATTGGTCCTCATGTCGTCATTTCCTCTGGCGTGGAAATTGGCAATCATGCTATTATCCATCCCAATGTTGTCATTTATCCAGAAGTGAAAATAGGCGATCGCATCACCTTACACGCCAATTGTACCATTCACGAACGTAGCCAAATCGGTGCAGATTGCGTCATTCATAGCGGTGCTGTCATCGGTGCAGAAGGCTTTGGTTTTGTACCTACCCGCACGGCTTGGTTCAAAATGGAACAATCAGGCTACACAGTTTTAGAAGATGGGGTAGAAATTGGCTGCAACAGTGCTATTGATCGTCCCGCAGTCGGAGAAACTAGAATTGGCAAAAATACCAAAATTGACAATTTAGTACAGATAGGACATGGCTGTAAAATTGGTACTGGTTGTGCCATAGCAGGTCAAGTAGGCATGGCTGGGGGTGTAACAGTGGGAAATCGGGTAATTTTAGCTGGACAAGTGGGAATTGCTAATCAGGCAAAAGTGGGTGACGGGGCGATCGCCACAGCCCAAGCTGGTATTATCAGTAGTGTCGCACCTGGAGAGATTGTCTCAGGGACTCCAGCCGTAGGTCACAAACTATATCTTAAAGTATCGGCGATTTACAGCCGTTTGCCGGAAATATATCAATTCTTCAAACGATTGCAGCGTCAATTAGGTAGTAGCTAAGAGTTTTTTGTATTTGTAAACCGATGGTGTGACTGAAGTGCAAACAAATCGGCTAATTTCTGATTCAATTCTTAATTTCCCGCATTGGTTGACTCTGATTTTGCAATAAAGGACGGACAATTAAATACCCAGCCGCAAAACCAGTTACCATAATTAACACAATAGTAATTACCAACCACCAACCATTTAATCCCTTTGTCTCAGATTGCGGATGAGGATAATAACGTACTTTCTCTTCTTCTTTAAATACTGCTTCTGATTTTGGCAAATTCACATCCATCCTCGGTGCAGTAGATTCCTGACGGTGTTTTTGAGGAGGTGTATTTTTGATTACTGCTTTTCGACGGGGGGCAGTAGTCGGTTGCTGTGGAGGTGCGGCGGTAACGGTGGGCTTATTTGGATATGTAACCTCGTTATTGTTACGGAGTTGAGATGGCGGATGCGGTTGATATTTTACTTCATTGTTAGCAGCAGGTGGCGCAGTTGAACTAGGTAATGAAGTATCAACTAACTTTTGTAGTTCTAAGCAAGACTGAATAACCTTAGTAATTTCTTGACGCAGTTGTTGATTTTCTTGGGCTAATTTCTGATTATGACTTGTGACTACATCCAGCTTGGATTGTACTGCTTGTAACTCTGCTGTTAACTCTCGGTAAATACAAATAGGAACTGAGGGTGGGTAGCTGGTAGGTGGTTGGCTATAGTTAGATCCTGTAGATATTTTCATGGATATTTTAGTATCAAAATACAGTAATTAGAGTAGGAATAACAAGGAGCAGAATATAGTTATTTATGAGATTATGCCCAAGAATAATGGAAAAATGTACAAAAGGCAAAGATTTGGAATTGTAGTAAAATTCAGCAGTCAGAAGTTAGGAGTAAAACCCTGTTTTAGTAAGAGTTTCATCAATAATCTTGATGTCTTCACCACCTGGGCAGTTGCTATAACTATTCCTAGGGTTAATTCATCAAGAATATCAGTATGTTAGCTAATTATATGTTATTAATGCAACTTATTCAAAAAGTGAGTCTATTTTGTTATTGACACTCCCCGGTCTAAAGACGCGGGGATTCTACATTCACAGACTCGCCGTTAGACGACAGGTTTGCACCAATCGCCCAAGAGGGCAAATCTCCTGTAGCGTAGCTTCCGGTATGCCCTACCGTAGTTAATCCTAATTTTAGGATATTGATGCTGGCATTAACATCTCTATCTTCTACGAACCCACAATGATGACAATTATGGGTTCTGGTTGATAGGGATTTTTTCACTTTTTGGCCGCAATTAGAACAATTTTGAGAAGTATTATGGGGAGGGACGGCAACCGTTATCTTCCCATATTTATGTCCAAAATATTCTAGCCATTGCCGAAAAGTTGCCCAGCCAGCATCAGAAATTGATTTGGCTAAATGTCGGTTTCTTACCATGCCTTTAATATTTAAGTCTTCATAAGCCACCAAATCGTTAGATTGGATCACGGAATATGCTAATCTCTTGCAGTATTCTTTTCGCTGCCTACTTACTCTTAAATGTTTACGGGCATACCTATTTTTAGCTTTTAAATAGTTCTTTGATTGTGGTTGTTTAGCTTTTTTCTTGTCTCTGTTGAACTTCTTGGATTTTTTACGATTAGCTCGACTTAACTGCTTCTCTGACTTTCTATAGAATTGTGGAGCAGGTTCTACATTGCCTTTTGAGTCAGCAATGAAATACTTTAAACCTACATCTAATCCAACTATTTGATTTGTTGGTTGAGATTCAATTCTAATTTTGACATCAATTGCAAATTGAGCATAATATCCATCAGCCCGGCGGACTAGACGAACTCGCTTAATTTGTTTAATGTCATAAAAATTAAGATCATAAGTACCTTTTAATTTTAGAGTACCTATACCTTTCTTATCAGAGAAAATGATTGATTTTCTGGTTTTGGATAATTTCCAGCCGCTAACTTTGTATTCAACTGAGCGGCAATTCTTTTTGAATTTTGGAAATCCCTTTTTGCCTTTAATTTTCTTTTTGCAATTGTCGTAAAATCGAGCTATTGCACTCCAAGAACGTTCCGCAGCAGATTGTCTAGCCATTGAATTAAGTTCATCCGCAAAAGAAAATTCAGATGCCAAAATAGCGCAATATTTATTGAGATCATATTTCGTTGCACCTTTATTATCCATCCAATATCTTAAACATTTATTTTGAATGAATTGAGATGCACGAATAGCCTCATCTATTGCTCGATACTGCCTATCCTTTCCTTTGACTTTGAACTCGTAAATTATCATGGTTTCGACCTAAACACCACAAAGCTATGCTAGTTTACAAAGCATAATCTTGTCAACAAAAAAACTTTCAGTGGAGGCTAAAGCCTCTGGCTGCCTTTCATCCCTTGCCTAAAGGACAGTTAAGTTTTGGAGCGTGGCGGAAAAACTTAACCTCAAGGGTTTTTAGCCTAGTCTTTTATAATGGAGTTTAATTTTCAAATTCCCCTTCGTCCTTATCTTTTTCAGAATAAGTTGTTGAACGCAAACTGCAAGTTCACAATTTTTGATCGCTGTTTTTTCAATTATTGTGAGAAATGTGGGCTAACCAATCAATAATTTCATGATTCACAATATCTGGAACTTCATCATGGGGACAATGGCCAGCACGGGGAATAGGGACAACTTTAATATCTTGGCCATTTTCTCGCGCTGCTTCATAGATATTCGCTCCCGTGATTGGTGTCCAGGGATCTTCCGCACCCCAAATTACTAATAAAGGGAATTCTAACTTAGGTAATAATTCCTCTGGACTAGGGCCTGGCGGTGCAGTGAGAATAGAAGCAAAAACTTGTTGCGCTCCTGAATCACAAGATGGGTTATAAAGTAAATCAACAAGTTCATCGGTTACAGCGTTGCGATCGCTATATACTTGATACAAGGTGCGGCGAATTTGCGATTTTTGGCGAATGCGGTTAAACACGAATTTACCTGTAATGGGGTTAGCAACCAACTTGTTAAAAGTTGCCATTACAACTCGCAAAACTGGATTTAATTCATGGGGACGGTGACTCAAACCACCAGCAGAGTTAATTAACACACCTCCAGCCGCAATTTCTGGATATTCTGTTAAGACAATTAAACTTAAAAGTGCGCCAATAGAATTACCAATAAATATCGCTGGCGCTTGAATATGTGCATTGTGAAAATCTTTTAATAATTCTGCCCACACTTCCATGCTATAATTTATGGCTGCTTTATCAGAACCACCAAACCCCAACAAATCTAAAGCAAATACCTGATAACCAGCAGCAGCTAAAACCGGGATATTTTTCCGCCAATGACCAATGGAAGCACCAAAGCCGTGAATTAGTACCAATGGTTGGCCTGTACCCATAACCGTATATTGGATTTTGTAATCTCGCCAGATCCAATCCTGTTTTTCTAATGGCTGTAAATCCTGGGTTGTAGTTGTCATTTGTGAAGATTCCTAAATTATCGTTTATTTATATAAATATTCTAAATCAAGTGACGGGTAAACACCTATGGCCTGTCCCCTATTCCCTCTTTGACAAAAGTAATATAAAATGCCCTGTGTTACCAGTAAGTTTAACTATGATCAGAAATTTTTGATAATAGTAAACATTAGTACATTGGCTAAGTGTAAGATAAAATACAATGAATCCGATTAACTCAACTTATTGGAGTAAACTAATTGTTGCAACTATCTCTGTTGTCGCATTATCGCCAATACCTTCTGCATTAGCAGAATCAAGACTATCTTCTCAAGTTGAATCAAAACTTAGTAATACCCCACAAACGCAACTTTTTGCCCAGCAAATTGACGGTGAAGCCATTAAAATTCCCGTTATTAGTAATTTTTCACCAGAAAAAACCTCAGGATTCACCCTTTCTATATGGCAACCCGGTGGGACAATTTCAGCAGTTACCGCCCGTATTTCTATTAAGAGTAAATATGGGAATAAATATCGCCAAGAAAGGTTTTTAGGTGATTATAAATATCAGATTAAGCAAAAAGCTAAGTTTGTGAAAGGATTTAAATTAGGCGATCGCATTGTTGTGCGTTTATATGATACTACAAATCGTCTGATTGGTTACACTGAATTTGCTTGTTTACCTGATAATACTGCCGTAAATCTGATTTTATCAGCTAATCCCACAGAATCTCAAGTAGTTCGCACCTTTTATGGTGTTGATGTCAACGAGGATAGCATTATTGATAATAATACTACTAATTACGATTACTTCACCCAACTCAATAACCAAAAAGTTACTTTCCTCAAAAGTTCTGAAAATATCAATATTACCCAATACCAAGCCGCAGGATTTTCCCAAGTTGCCACCACAGGTGCTTATCCTATTACCTTTAGTGAAGGTGATTTTGCTTTAGTTGGTAAATCTGTTAACGTCTCCAATTCTAATCTAGCAAAAGCCTTAACAGCCAATCCTGGTAGTTTGGTAAAATCAACTCAAATTAGCCAAAACTCCAGTTTTGAACTGGGCAAATTATTAAGTGAATATCGGACAATCGGCGTAGCCAAGGATATCCAAGTATCATTTTCTGATATCTCCAAAAACTATTGGGCTAGAGAATATATTTCTGAATTGGCAGCAATGGAAGTAATTGGCGGATTTCCCGATGGTTCTTTTCGTCCAAATGCACCGGTAACTCGTGCAGAATTGGCCGCCCTATTGCAAAAAGTCTTTATCAAAAGTAAAGTTCGAGAAGCGATCAATTTTAAAGATGTCCCTCGTAAATATTGGGCTTATGATGCTATTCGGGAAACTTATGAAATGGGCTTTTTCACCACCCTGGGCAGTAAAAACTTCAATCCTACCCAAAAGCTGAATCGTCTCGATGTTTTAATAACTTTAGCTAAAGGATTGAACTATAAATTTACTGGTTCTGCAACAAAAATCCTCTCAGTTTACAACGATGCTGCTAGTATTAGAAGTGAACATCGTGATTTTATCGCTGCTCTCACAGAAAATGGTGTAATTGCTAATTATCCCAATATAAAATTGCTCAATACGAAAAAAGTTGCCACTAGAGCAGATGTATGTGCTTTATTGTATCGGGCAATGGTGAGTGCTGGGGAAGTACCAGATTTCCCCTCAAAATATACTGTGCAACCAATCAAATAACAAAATTAGGATCAGGTGGCATTGTCTACCCTACTTTAGCTTTAGAGTTGATTATGCGTAGGTTGGGTTGACCGAAGGAAACCCAACAAATGCCTTGGGTTACGCTGTCGCTTAACTATTACCTGCTGTTTTAACTCAGCTATCGTAGTGTAGATGTTGACTGTGATCAACTCAAGTTACTCTGAAAAGTGATTGACATAAATTGATCACAAAATCAACAAAAATAAAACATGGCAACAGAACATAGTTTAATTCTGGATTTAACAATCGTCTTAGTCGCTACAGCACTAGGAGGATTTTTGTCCCACCGTTTGCATCAACCTGTCATCCTTGGATATTTAGTTAGTGGCTTTGCTATTGGACCTTTTGGTTTCAAATTATTAGGCAACGTTGCTGAAATTAAGTCTTTAGCAGAAATTGGTGTTGCCTTTTTGCTATTTGCGCTAGGTGTAGAATTTTCCTTAGCAGAACTAAAACGAGTTAAGGACATTGCCATCAAAGGCAGTTTACTACAAATTGGATTAACAATTATCCTCGTAGCCTTAGTTACGGTCATTACTGGTTGGGCTTCGGGAATTACACAAGGCATATTCTTAGGAGCAGTTTTATCTCTTTCTTCCACAGCAATAGTATTAAAAACACTGACAGAGAAGGGTGAAACTAATACAGTGCATGGGCAAATTATGCTGGCAATATTAATTACTCAAGATTTAGCCTTGGGTGTGATGTTAGCAATACTTCCAGCTTTGCAACAACCAGAAAATATTGTTGTAGCACTAGGTTTTGCTTTAGCCAAAATTGCATTGTTTGTAGTAGTCGCAATTATATTAAGTTTGTGGATAGTTCCCAGGGTTTTAAGTAATATTGCAGCCACAGAAAGTAATGAGTTATTTCTATTAGCTGTAATTGCCTTATGTTTAGGAGTAGCATTAATAACTGCATATTTGGGTCTTTCCATTGCTATGGGGGCATTTGTCGCAGGTTTAATGATATCTGAAATTGATTATTCTGACCAAGCATTAGCCAAAATTTTACCCTTGCGAGATACATTTGCAAGTCTGTTTTTTGCATCAATTGGAATGCTAATTGATCCAGCTATTCTGATCAACAATTTTGGCATAATTTTAGAACTTGTGGCTTTGGTTTTGTTGGGTAAAGCAGCAATTATTTTAGGCATTGTTTTAAAATTTGGCTATTCTCTCAAAAATGCTATTATAGTCAGTCTGGGAATTAACCAAATTGGTGAATTTTCTTTTGTATTAGCCTTAGCTGGTTTAAAATTAGAACTGCTATCTCAACAAACCTATTCTTTATTATTAGGAACAACAGCAATTACACTCATCCTCACACCTTTCTCACTCAAAATTGCACCTTTAATTGCCGATTATCTGAATCAAAATCCCTTCCTCACAAAGTTCTTACAACGCTTTTCTGCACCAAAAACAATATCTATGCCAGAAATAATTACTGGTCATGTAGTGGTAGCAGGTTATGGTAGAGTTGGGCAAGTAATTGTCAAAATCTTACAAACGGAAGGATATCCAGTTTTAGTAATTGAAAATAGCGAAGCATCTGTACAAAGATTAAGAATGCGCCAAATTCCTTACATTTTCGGTGATGCAGATTCGGAATTAGTATTAGAAAAAGCACATTTAGAAACTGCCAAAGCTTTAGCTATTGCTCTTCCAGATCCTGCCAGTACCCGCTTACTTTTGAAAAATGCTTTGACTATTGCCCCTAATTTAGATGTAATTGCTCGTTCACATAGTAATAAAGAAATTGATCTTTTAACTCAAATGGGTGCTAAAGAAGTAGTACAACCTGAATTTGAAGCAGCATTAGAGTTAGGAAATCATTTACTAAAAACTTTGGGTGCAGCAGAAAGTTACATCCAAACTGTGATCAATACTATTCGCAAAGATAGATATTTAAGTGTGAGACCTGAGAAAGAATAAGGGGTAAGGAGTTAGAATTATTGTTCCTTATCTCCCCATTCCCTTAGCCTTTAACACACAGAACTTGTTTCAGAGTTGCGACTATTTCCACCAAATCAGATTGGTTTGCCATTACCTGTTCAATGGGTTTATAAGCCGCCGGAATTTCATCTAAAACTCCCGTATCTTTACGACATTCTACACCCTGGGTTTGCTCGATTAAATCATCAAGAGTATAAACATTTTTCGCCTTACTTCTTGACATTAAACGCCCTGCACCGTGGGAACAAGAACAAAAACTATGGGCATTTCCTTTACCTTTCACAATGAAAGATTTTGCTCCCATTGAACCAGGAATAATCCCATAATCTTCGGTTTGAGCGCGAACTGCACCTTTTCGAGTCACATACACATTTTCGCCAAAATGAACTTCTTTTTCGGCGTAATTGTGATGACAATTTACCTCTAATAAAGGTTTGGTAACTTTCCCTCCATTGAGATGTTTTTCGACAATCTTTTTAAATCGTGACATCATCACATCACGGTTAAAAAGTGCATAATTTTGCGCCCATTGTAAGTCTTCCCAGTAAGCTTTAAATTCTGGTGTCCCCACGACAAAGTGAGCTAAATCTGGATCTGGTAATTTGTTATTGGCCATTTTCGCTAATTCTTTAGCAGTATTAATATGGCATTGGGCGAGTTTATTCCCAATATTTCGTGAACCAGAATGGAGCATTAACCAAACTTGATTTTCTGTGTCTAAACATATCTCAATAAAATGATTCCCTGATCCGAGAGAACCCATTTGTTTCATCGCTTTACCTTCTAAATCTTGCACACCACGATGCAAGTTAGAAAAATCGCGCCATTTTTGCCAGTTGGTTACTGCTTTTTCTACATCTTTATTTTCATTAAATCCTGTGGGAATTGCGGCTTCAATATCGAGGCGAATTTTCTTTAATTTGCCTTCTAATTGTTCACCTGTAAATTGCGTTTTGATGGCACTCATACCGCAGTTGTGAACAAATACCCCAGCTTTGAGAGCAAAGTTATGATACTCCGGTACTGTCAAGCAATACACATTTTCCGTGTAATTTAGGGGAATTACTGCGACAACTTTGTGATTATAATGAATGAGATGGTCTATCAATTCAATATTTTCTGGTCGGTTATCCAACTCATTAATTTCACCTAATAAACCAGAACGAGCAATCATCCAATGTGCCTTTTGCCATCTTCCAGAATATGGTTGAGATATGAGGGTATAACCATCTTTATCAACTTGGGAATAAAAAGGCATTAAGGAAGTACCAGTTTGCAGTAATTGTGCTTCTTGATAATTGCCATCTCGAAGCATAAATTGATGATCTGGAGTACAGATAATCTCTTCATTGTTATCTAAAATTACTTTGACAAGAGACGCATTTTTTCTTGTTAATTTTGCAGTAGCTTTAGCAGCTACAATTTTTCCTGTTGGTGTACAGGCATAAACTATAAATTCTTCTTTTTTATCAGCTAATTCTTTTATTTGATAGGATTTTCCATCAACTAAAGGAATCAATGTTTCTCCGACAAAGCAACCAAGATCCACCCCGACAGCCGCAGGAATAATGGCATCTTTAGTAGCAATAACTGAACCAACTAATGCACCTTTTCCTAAGTGAACATCGGGCATTAAAGCCACGTGCTTAAATACAAATGGCAATGAGGCTACATTCTTAGCCATTTTAGTTTCATCTGAGCCTAATGAATGATTTGCCCAAGATAAAACAGGGTGGGGTGTGGTAATTCCTAATTGTTCGTAGGGCATAATTTTAATTGGGGATTTGAGATTTTAGTGGAAACACCACTCATGGGGAGTTTCTACACGAAATTTTTAGATACAATTCTTGTATACTACATTTATACTACATAAATTATCACTTTGTCAACCGATATCTTCAAAAATGGGTTAATCTTAAATGTATTCCGGTAATTTACGCTGGTGATCTTTCCCCAGATACCGAAATCAATAATAATAATCTGGAGGATTGTTTCCAGTTTGGACTATGAGTTTAAAGGCAGTTTTATTTGATTTTAATGGTGTCATTATTAAAGATGGATCAATCCATATCCAATTGATAGATGAGATTCTTGTACAGGAAAATCTTCAACCTCAACGGGTAAAAGAACGTGAAGACTTTTTAGGGATAAGTCATCGCGCTTATCTGCAAAACCTGCTGAAAAATCGTGGTAGGGTGGTGACGGAAGCTTATATGACTCAGTTACTCACCCGTAAAGCTCAAGCTTATGTGCTGGAATTGGAGAACCTGGAAAAATTGCCGTTGTATTCGGGAATTGAAGATGTGATTTTTCAGATTCGTTCCCGTCATCTCAAAATGGCGTTAGTCAGTGATGCTTTATCTCCAGAAATAGAAATGGTATTGACATCTGCTAAGTTAGCTGAATACTTCTCTGTGATTGTGTCGGGGGATGATATCAGCAGCAATAAACCTAACCCGGAAGGTTATTTGCTGGCGGTTGATCGCTTAAATCAGGTATATCCAGAATTGAATCTACAACCTCATGAGTGTTTAGTGATTGAAAATACTCCAGTAGGTATCCAAGCAGCCAAACGCGCTCAAATGCAGGTAGTGGGAGTAGCGAATACTTACCCTTTCCAGATAATACATCGTCAAGCTAACTGGACGATTGATTATCTAATTGATTTGGATTTGCAGCGAGTACAGGAAGTTTTTTTAGAAAAAGATGTGCAATCTGTTGTCCCTGAGTGTTAAGATATGGTGTGTGTTAAAGTTTTTTACTTAAGCACGAATAAGGGGAATTAGCTCAGTTGGTAGAGTGCTGCGATCGCACCGCAGAGGTCAGGGGTTCGAGTCTCCTATTCTCCATTAATTACATTAACAACTGTAACTGTGAACCTTGTTGATTTTTGCTAACTTCAATTCGGGCTTGAAAAGCTTCTTTAAGGTGGGGCATATGAGTGACAGTGAGGATACAGGCAAAATCAGAAGATATGGCATTAATTGCGGCAATTAAGCGATCGCATCCTTCCCCATCTTGAGTCCCAAAACCTTCATCTACTACTAATAATTGTAATGATGCTCCTGCCCTTTGGGCTAATAATTTCGCTAAAGCTAAACGAATAGCAAAGTTAATTCTAAAAGCTTCTCCTCCTGAATAAGTTTCATAGGAACGTGTTCCCCTAGCATCAGCAATTAAAATATCTAACGTATCTATTAATTTAGCATTTTTCTTACTGGATTTGCCGCTACGTCCTGCCTTTTGGGTGATAAATTGGACGTGAAATTGATTCGCACTCAATCGAGAAAGTAATTGATTAGCTTCTGCTTCCAATTGAGGTAAAATATTTTCAATCATTAAAGCTTGAATCCCATTTTTCCCAAAAGCTTGGGCTAATTCTTGATAAACACGCTGTTGTTGTTTACAAGTTTGTAACTGTTGGATTTCTTGTTCATACTGATTTTGTAAGATTTCCAATTGCAGCGACATTTGTTTTAATTGCCCCAACTGAGATATTTTATTATCTAGTTCCCGTCTGCGGTTTGCTAATTGCTGTTCTAAGGTATTAATTTGGGCTGTGGGGTTGGCACTATCA
This sequence comes from Anabaena sp. UHCC 0187, assembly GCF_009712035.1. Lineage (GTDB taxonomy): Bacteria > Cyanobacteriota > Cyanobacteriia > Cyanobacteriales > Nostocaceae > Dolichospermum. The sequence goes on from NZ_VILB01000024.1 coordinate 36,411, forward strand.
GCTAATTGTTTAACAATGTTATCAATTTGTTGAGTTAATATTTCTCTTTCTTTGCATATTGTTTGGAATGAATCTGCTAAATCTTGCCATTTATTGTTTAATTGAGGATATTGTTCTTGTGCCGACAATAATTGTTGATGACGTAATTGCCAACCTTGCCCTTGTCGCACACCTTGACGCAGATAATTATGCTGTTCTGAACTATAGGCAATTTCGGCAATTTGCTGTTCTAAATTAGCAATTTCTTTCGCACAATCAGATTCAGTTTGTCCCTGTTGTATTTGCAATTGCAATTGAGCAATATTAGCTGACAATTCTGGTTTTCTAGCTATTAATTGTCCTTGGCGTTTTAAGGCATCCTTAATTTGTCCTTGTTTAATTTCTGCCCAACGTAATTTATCCACATCGCTACGGGCAAGAACGTGGTCTTGTTCACTATAATTAAGTTGTTGGAGATATTGATCTAATTGCTGAATTTCTATTTGTTTTTCTGGTGCATAATCACCAGTTTCTAAAGAACGTTCTAAATGTTCTTTCTCAGAAATAATTTGTAGTAACTGTTGTTGGACATCACTTGTAGCTTCTAACTGTGCTGCTAATTGTCCCCGTTTTTCTCGCAATAAATCATAACCTGATAACTTTTGGGATATTTCCCGATATTCCTGTCTAAGTACCTGAATTTCCCGATCTGAAACCGCCATTTGTTCGCGCACTACCCAAAATTGTCCTTGGGTATCTTCGTATTCTAATTGGGTTTTTTCGATAACTTTACTCCAATGATGTTCATCTAAAGGACGTTCACATAAAGGACAACTAGCATCGGGATTTTGTAACATTTGCAATTTTTGTTCTAGTTCTGCCAACAACCTTTCATAATCTCGTTGATGAGCTTGCAAACGTTCAATAAAATGTCGTCTTTCCTGTCCTTTTTCCTGGACTCTTTGCAGATAAACTTTCTTCTTTTCTAATTCTTCAATTTGCGTCCCTATCTCTATTACTGCTTGTTGTAATTGGGGTTGGCGATGATGTTGATTTTGCAGTTGTTTTTCTGTAGCTTGCATTTGCTCCAATCGCGCTACTAAACTAGCATGAGCGCGATCTAATTGAGTTTGCAAACTTGCCCTTTGTTGTAATAATGGTGTTACCTGCATTTGCAATTGATCTAAATTAGCCAAATGCTGACGGGCGTTATTTAATTGTAATAAAGCTGTTTCTATATCCCCAGATTTACTCAGAGTTTGGGCAATTTCTTGTTCTTGCTGTTCTAAAGCTGCTAATTGAGCTTCTGCTTGTTGGAATTGACGTTCTAAATCTTGAGTTTGTTTATATAACTGTTGTTGTTTTTGTTGTTTTAAATTAGTAGCGCGGGTATGTTGTTCAAATTTAGCGGCAAAGATTTCTTCTTGGGATTGCAGATTTTGATATTGAGCATAACCAGCTTGAATATCAGTTTGTTGATTGATAATCTTTTCTAAATCTGTTAATTGGGATTTTACAGATAATTGTTCTTGTTGTAAGCGATCGCTATCTTGGCTAAGATTATCATATCGTTGCCGCACAAAATTTAATTGTTGTTCCCAACTTTGCCGTTGATGTTGGATAACTTGTAAACTTTGTAATTGAATATTCTCACAAGCTTGTACCTGTTGTAAATTATTCAGTTGTGCTTCTAACTCAGCGCGTTGGCTTTCCGTTGTTTCCCGTTGTTGAAGTTGAACTTTGATATTTTCCAAAGAACGTTCTAACTCTTCTCCTCGTCCTTTATAAAGTTTAGAATTATCCTTGGCTCGTTCTTCCAACTCATCATACTGATTTAGTTTTAATAACTCCGCTAAAATTTCCTTGCGTTCAGCGGGACGTTTGAGCATAAATTCATCGGCTTTCCCTTGACGCAAGTAAGCCGAATTAATAAAAGTATCATAATCTAGCTTAATATGTTCTAGAATTACATCCTGAGTGGCTTTTAACCCCTTACCAGTCAAAGCTCGAAACCCAGCCGGAGTTTCAATTTGAAATTCTAAAATGCTAGTTCCACCCCTGACCCGGTTGCGAATTACTCGATAAGTTTGCTGACCACTTTGGAAAGTGAAATCAATTCGGACTTCTTTAGCTCCAGAATGAATGACATCATCTTCAACAGTTGCACGGCTTTCACCCCAAATTGCCCAAGTGATAGCTTCTAAAAGGGAAGATTTTCCCGCACCATTAGAACCACAAATACACGCCGTATGCAAGCCGCTAAAATCTAAAGCTGCATCACGGTAACTAAGAAAGTTTTTGATGATAAGTTGGACTGGAATCATTCAGGCTATAGCGCCACATTTACAATTTTGAAAGTTAACAGTACAGATGCACTTAGTTTTTAGTTTAGCTATCTAATTAGCAAGTTTCTAGTCTTAAAGACATCAACTTTACAAAAATTTACAATACAAAGACGTTTTTTTCATATATCAGGGAACAAAAAGGAAGATTAGATCCCCGACTTCTTTAAGAAGTCAGGGATATTTTTGTTGAGAAAATAGTCAACATTTCCCAAGAAACTATCCCAGTTAATCCACGTCATCTCACATATCACATATTATTGGCAATCCCATGATGAGTCGTTCTATCCGTTGGCAATCTAGCACCGCTGCACTCATGGCCATAGCCATTACAACTGGTGCAGCTACCCCCTTACTATCCTTTAGTCCTGTTCTAGCCCAAGGCTACAATCTTAATCAATCTCGGACAATTAGTATTCCCGCTAATGTAACTTTACCTGTCACCTACGAAAAGGAGAAAGTTATTGTCAAACCTGGAGAAACATTACCCCTGACCCTGAGAATATCTGATAATATTACTGATAGCAACAGAAATATTTTGATTCCGGCTAACACTCAAGTTATCGGTGAATTACAACCGGTCAACCTCAATAACAGTTATTCCACCAACAGTAATACTCAAACTAATCAAGGTGTCCGTTTTGTAGCCAGAGAATTAGTATATCCTTCTGGACAACGACAACAGATTTATGCTAACTCCCAAACCATCACCCAAACAGAAACAATTACCAAGGGAGCAGGCACTGGACAAATATTAACTGATGCGGCGATTGGTGCGGGTGCAGCTAGTGTGATTTCTTTGATCACAGGTAACAAGAAAATTGAAGTTTTAGAACCTGTGGGTGGTGCAGCAGCCGGGGCTTTAGCTAGTGTATTATTGCGGAAACAAAAATCAGATGTTTTTGTCCTTAGACCAGCACAGGATTTAGCTATTACCCTCACTTCAAATTTAGTTATAACTCGTCAATAAATTTAACTTAATGAAGTTGTGAATTTAATGATCTGAATAAAGCGATTGTTCCCGAAATTATGGTGAGCTATCGCTTTATTTTTATGTAATAACTATTCTCAATCTTTAGAGGTATATGCAATTAAACAGAAAATGCTAAGTTAGCTTATATAGCAATCCTATTTAAATTGTTAATTGATTTATTTATTGTGACATCGAAAATTATGGGAACTATCTATTTTTATCAATGTCTGTATTATTAACAACAAGAAATAAATTTAGAGGGATAAAATAAATGTTTACCTTGAAGAATTGGCAGGCAAAAACAGCATTATTCATGGCTGTGAGTATCACATCTACTGCTGTTGCACCTTTAATTATCGCTAATCCAGCCTTTGCTCAAACCTCTTTTACTGATGTTCAATCTAACTATTGGGCATCACAATTTATTCAAGAATTATCAAAACGCAATATTATTGCTGGGTTTCCTGATGGTAGTTTCCGTCCCGAAGAAGCCGTAACCCGCGCTCAATTTGCGGCTATGCTGAATAAAGCTTTCAGTAAATCAGCACAACGACAATCAATTAGGTTTAATGATGTAGCTACTAACTATTGGGCATATAATGCTATTCAACAATCTTATGTGACTGGTTTCTTATCTGGATATCCTGGGAATCGTTTTGAACCGAATCAAGCAATTCCCCGGCAACAAGTTTTAGTTTCCCTGGCTAATGGTTTAAACTATTCTCCTAGTGCAAATATCAGCACCACGCTCCAATATTTTAATGACGCTGCTAATATTGCTGACTATGCCCGTAGTCCCATAGCTGCTGCTGTCGAAAAACGCCTAGTTGTTAATTATCCTAATGTTAAATTTCTCAACCCCACAACTAACGCGACCAGAGCGCAAGTAGCGGCTTTTATTTATCAAGCATTAGTTAGTTCTAACCAAGCGACAGCAATTAATTCATCTTACATTGTTGGTTTGCAAACTACTCCTACACAATCAACATCTGCGACCATACCTCAAGGAACTATAGTTCCTGTTAAGTATGAAAAAGCTGAGAAAATTCTGGTAACAAAAGATGAAATAGCTCCTTTAACATTAATTACATCACAAAGTATCATTACCCAAAATGGTACAGTTATCATTCCCGCTGGTACTCAAGTTGTGGGTCAACTCAAACCGGCTCAAGGTGGTTCTCAGTTTATAGCTCAAAAATTTGTTTTAACATCAGGTCAGGAATATCAAATAAGTGCTACCTCTAATGTGATTACCAAAACTGAAACCATTAAAAAAGGAATTAGCACAACTGCAATTATCAAAGATACTGTTCTTGGTGCAGCAGCAGCAGCAGCTATAGCTGCGGTGACGGGAGATAAAGCTATTGCCACAGAAGAAGTTTTAGGAGGTGCAGGTATTGGGGGTTTAATTGGTTTATTCTTGGGGAAAAAGAGCGTTGATTTAATCGTTATTGAACCTAATACCGATTTACAATTAACAATAAATCAAGATTTGCCAGTTCTTTTGAAGTAAGCATTCAGCCGTCAGCTATCAGCTATCAGCAAGAATTGAATTGATAAGCATTCTGATTATTAATTTTAATTACTGATATCAGTCTCCCCACTTCAAAACCCCTAAAATCTTGTTTTAGCTGACTGCTGACCACTGATAGCTGAATGCTTACCTTTTGAAATAATTTTGATTGCTGATAAATTCACCTAATCAACAAGCGGCAACCAAATGATAAAAGTAGTTCCTGAAATATGCGGTAAGGTGATAATTGAGTGAATTGCCGGACTGAAAACCTCTATATTTCCTTGCATTTCTGCTATTAACTGTTTAGCAATAGTAATTCCTAAACCAGTTCCAGGAATTTCTGTTTTTGCCTGGACACCCCGATAATGTCTTTCTCCTAGATGTTCTAAGTCTTCTGAGGGAATACCAGGACCTGTATCACTAATAGCAATACCTTGGAAATTTCCTTTTTGTTGCCCACATTGGACTAAAATTTTTCCACCTGCGGGAGTATATTTCAAAGCATTATCTATAATATTACTCAACACTTCTCGCAATGCTTTTTCATTTACTCTAACTAAAGGTAAATTATGAGGAATTTCCGTGATTAATTGTAAATTTCTTTCTTGGGCAATTGCTTGAGCCGATATTAATAAAGGTGCTAATAAATCTGCTAGGGAACAATCAATTAACTGTTCTCCTATTCCCGGCAATAATAACGCAGGTTTAGCTGCTTTTTGCACATTTTGGTTAATAATTACCTTGGACTCTGGCAGGGGCAAAGGTTCTAAATCTGCTGTATTTAAATCAATCACCTGATCAAATTGTTGTAATAATTCTTGTAAGCGATCGCTCTCCCGGACTATACTGGTTGCTACTTCACGATTAGGATCAACCGGCTGCATTCTCTTAAATAGTAGTTTCCCAAAAGTGCGGATAGCAGTTAAGGGGTTACGAAATTGATGCAAAAGATTATCTAATAAATCCCGTTGTCTCTCTTGCAAAATTTGTTCTTGCTGGAGTTGGTGTTGCAACCAAGCCTGGCGTTGGTCTAAAATGCAAGCGATCGCTAAAGTTTTGGCAATGCGTTCAATTTCCCTTTCCTCTCGTTCATTCCATTCTCTGTCTTCCCTTGCAGTTACCAATAACCCCATCATTACACCCTCATAAATTAGGGGTAAAACAATTTGGTTATGACTAAGTAAATATTCATCTTGTCCATTGTGTAAATTTTGTTTTCCTTTTGCTGCTGATTCCGCCGATTGATGAGAAGATACTGAAGTCGGTTTTAACAACCTCATTTGTTGATTTGGTAACGTTAAAACATTAGCAAGCCTGACTGGATAGCTATCCTCTGGTTCACTATATTCATTGCCATCAGTTAATGCTGTTGTTTCTGGATACACCATTACCGGAATCAGTCGCGCCTCACCTGTAGGTTTTTCCACCAATTCCTGTGTTAAATAAACCACCGTAAAACACGCTCCCATCCCTTGGGTTAGCAGGGCTATTTGCTCTCGACATAGAGCAAGAAAATCAGAACTGGCAGACATTAGCATTAGTTCAGGAATCTAGGGGGTCAGGAGTCAGGAGGCAGGAGTCAGGAGTCAGGAGTCAGGAGTCAGGAGGCAGG
>NZ_VILB01000025.1 GCF_009712035.1 Anabaena sp. UHCC 0187
GGAAATTACCCAATCCCCAATCCCCAGTCCCCAGTCCCCAGTCCCCAATCAACGTTTCTAAATATCTAGTTTAGTCTGGTAATGGGAGAAGAGGTAACGGGTCATGGCTAAAAAGGCAGCAGTTTTTTGAATTTTTAATTCTTAATTTTTAATTGTTTTCCCTCAGTTGTGTCAAAACATTAAAACCCATTGATTTTTTAAACTAGAACTTATATAATGACGACGGATTTTGTAGTCAAAACTACAATCTATAGCTTGAAACAGGAGGACAATAGGTTGGCACGGAGACGCAAGCGGAAGAGTCGTCGTAGGCAGGAAGGACGGCGCATACTTGAACATATTCCTCAGTACAGCATTGAAAGTGGCGAAGATAAACCTGTGACAGCAGCAAGAAAGTTTATTCAAGCTGAAGGTATTTTGCCCCCCGCGCTGCTATTAGTAAAACGTAATGAACATACAACAGACCGTTATTTCTGGGCGGAAAAAGGTCTGTTTGGCGCTCAATACGTAGAAGAGAATCATTTCTTGTTCCCTAGTCTCAGGATTTTAGAATCACCAACAGCACAAGAACCTGTTGCTGTTGCAATGGCTAGTAACTAAACAACAAATGACCATCATATCTTGTAAGTGTGACTTCTGACTCTGTGAATAATTAACTGGTAATTTTGACCGGTTTATTCAAAAATTCCATTTTTCTTAATTTTGTGGTGGAATTTGCCAGTAGGGTTTAAACGAATTCTCTCAAGTCATGGCATAATTAATTCTTCATCAACCAGCAAAAGGTTAGATGAATCAGTTTATTATCAGCTTATACAACAAGAGAATAGCGACAGAGCCAAAGTCATCCAAAAAATGAAGCATGAACTATTTATGCTCTCATTAATTTGGACTACTATCAAGCTCTGTCCACCAATTTAAATTTTTCCTCATGACATCCCAGGCATCAGGAAGATTAACAGCACAAGCAGAATTTTTCCTTCCTCCCTACTGCTGATTTACTCAAAAATTTGGTCAGAAGTCTACATGAATGTAGAGAGTGCTGGTTTTTATCCCCAAAAATCAATCAAGTGTCAAGCGTCTTTAGCTGTAATGCCCTTTGTAACTCAGCAAGTTCATCTCTATGGGCAGTCACAGTAATTATACTTGAGAAGTCTTGTCCACTCAGGATATTTTCCATCTTGAGTGACACCTTTTCAAGTCTTCCAGATTTTTTCCAGTACAATAGACCACTTAAAGGCGAAAATAGGATTATTACCAGAAAAAATTGCCCAAAATCGGGAAAAAGCATTGATAAAACCAACGCTAGACAACCTAAACCCACAGCAGCTAATACCGTTAAAAATACAGCTAAAAACCAGCTAGGGCTGACAAATCCTTCAAAAGTGACTTGATTTTTGGTCGAATCTACTGCTAATACTCGATAAGCACGAGCGCGAAAATACTCCTTTAATGAAGTCATTAGTGTATTTTCATCCTGTTCTGAACCTAGCCGCATCATTTCTATGCGGTCTTTAGTTGAAGCTCGAATAAAGAAAAATAAACCAACTGATAACAGCAAAGTTAACAGGAAAGTAGATTGAGAAACAGTAGAATCCATAATTAATTTTTAAGTCTGAAATTTTCACTCTTACTTAAACCATTATCAATTATTCTGGAAACAGGTAACAGCTAACAGACAACAAACGGAAGTTGTTTTTAACTTTTAATTTTTAATTTTTATATGTCGCAAAACTCCGAAACACCATCATCTAACCTCCGGGCTATCGCCCAACAATTTCGCCTAGCAGGTTGGATTAGTTTATGGATTCAGTTGGTATTAGGGGTAATATCTGGGATAATTGTCTTATTATTTGGCATTTTTAGTCAAAAAGCCAACAGCCCCAATAATAATCCAGGCACAGGCTTTGGCGTATTTTTAGCAATTTGTGGCATAGTTCTGTTGGGCGTTGGTATTTACTTGGCTTATCGCTACACCAGAATTGGTAAGAAACTAGAATCCCCTACTCCTAGTAATCGCCCCCGCAAGGCGGAAACCGTGCAAGTATTACGTTTGGGACTATGGATAAATTTAGGCGGCATATTAGTCACCCTGTTGGGAGCGCAGGCGATAGTTGGTACACTAGTCGCTAGGTCAATATCTCCTCAAGCCGCAACTACTCAATTGTTTGACCCGACTCGGATTATTAGCGGTTTAGATATGCTTATAGTCCAGGCAAATACAAATACTGTGTCAGCGCACTTTGCAGGTTTATTAGCATCTTTGTGGTTAATAAATCGGATTAATAAACCATAATTGACAGTGGTTGTAGTATCTTAATCCCTGAAAACAGGTAATTCTAAAATAAATCCTAGTAAAACATTTTCTCCCGATAAACTTGTCGGTAATGATACTATTTCTACAGATTGATTTTGACGGTAAATTTCTACTTGTTGATTTTGAGGATCAATTAACCAACCTAAACGTAAACCACTATTAAGATATTCCTGCATTTTCTCCTGTAATTGACTCAAAGAATCAGTTCGAGAACGCAATTCTATGACAAAATCAGGACAAATTTTCGCAAATTTCTCTTTTTCTTGAATGTCTAAATATTCCCAACGTTCATTAGCAATCCAAGCCACATCAGGAGAACGTTTACCACCATTAGGTAGAGTAAAAACAGTGGAAGAACTAAATACTTTTCCAAGTTTAGTTTGACGATTCCAAATTACAACATCTGCATTAAATTCTGACTCTCTATTACCACTAATTGCACCAACTGGAGGCATAATTATCAATTCTCCCTTAGCTGTTTGTTCAAGTTTCCAATCTTCATTGATTTGACATAGTTGATAAAATTGATCATCACTTAACTCTACATTTTTGATATTTAAAATAACTGATTGAGTTGTCATCATTCCTGAAAACTCCTTAACGCTTAGGTAATGGAGAAGAGTATCTGAACTAATTATCAACTATATTTTGTGGATTTGCTACTGATTATAATTAAACGCAGATAAACACAGATAAGAAACGTGGCATTAGTGGTATATAGGTTTTAGCATTGTTAAGCCCCTACGATTAATCATCTCAATCAAGTATAATTGACAAAACTTAACGAAATTCACCAATGCTAGATATTAAACAAATTAGAGAAAATCCCCAATTAGTACAAGAAAAGTTGAATACTCGTAGTGGTAAATACGAGATTCAGCCTATCTTAGATTTAAGTCAACAACAACGGGAATTGGAAGTAAAACGCAACGAACTCCAAGCCCGCAGTAATGAAATTGGTAAACTGGTGGGACAAAAGGTACAATCTGGTGTTAATCCTCAAGATGCAGAAATTCTGGCTTTAAAGGAAGAAGGAAACAGCCTGAAAATCACATTAAGCTCATTAGAACCCCAGGAAAAAGAATTAAAAGCCCAAATTCATCAATTACTGTTAGCACTTCCGAATTTACCCAGTGATTCTACCCCCATTGGTAAAAGTGAAGATGATAACCAAGAAGTGAAAACATGGGGAGATGAATATAAACCCGAAAATCCAAATATTTTACCCCATTGGGAAATTGGGGAAAAGTTGGGTATTCTCAATTTTGAAAAAGCGGTAAAAATTGCCCAAACTCGGTTTGTAAGTTTGATAGGTGCGGGTGCAGGTTTAGAACGAGCATTAATTCAATTTATGCTTTCTAAACATATTGAAAATGGCTATATAGAAGTTAGTCCACCGTTGTTAGTAAATACTGATTCTTTAACGGGAACTGGACAATTACCCAAGTTTGCAGAGGACAGTTTTAAATGTGCAGAGGATGATTTATGGTTAATTCCTACTGCGGAAGTTCCTCTGACTAATCTTTATCGAGAGGATATTATCAACGCGGAAGATTTACCAATTTATCATACTGCATATACGCCATGTTTTCGGCGAGAAGCAGGAAGTTATGGACGGGATATGCGGGGTTTAATTCGGTTGCATCAATTCAATAAAGTGGAGTTGGTGAAGTTAGTAAAACCGGAAAGTTCTTTTGATGAATTGGAGACGTTGCTAGTCAGTGCAGAGAGTATTTTACAGGCTTTAAAATTGCCTTATCGGGTGATTAATTTATGTACTGCTGATTTAGGTTTTGGGGCAACAAAAACCTATGATTTAGAGGTATGGTTGCCTTCTGCTGGGAAGTATCGAGAGATTTCTAGTTGTTCTAATTGTGTTGATTTTCAAGCGAGAAGGGCGGATATTAGATTTAAGGAATCTGGTAAGAAAGGGACGCAGTTTGTGCATACTTTAAATGGTTCTGGTTTGGCTGTGGGTAGGACTATGGCGGCGATTTTGGAGAATTATCAGCAATCAGATGGGACGATTAAAGTACCGGAGGTTTTGCAGGTTTATTTGGGTAGGGAGGTTTTGTAACTTAAATAAGTTAGGAATAACAAGCATAATAAACCTAATAGGTTTGGTATAGCTCATTGCTTATGTAAAGCCTGTACGGTTATCCCTACCTAGAAATTAGTATAAGTATACTGAGGCAATAGGTAAAATTTGAGATAACACAAGATTTAGCCTAAGCTTAGAAAATTTTAGGCTAATTTCTGCATTTCATCTCAAAAACTGGCAGTCAACATATGGTTAACTCTCCCTCAGATTCTGCTTCTGATTCAAAAATATTTAAAGTCCTATCAATAGATGGAGGAGGGATTAAAGGGCTATATTCAGCCAGAATCCTAGAACATTTTGAGGATAGATTTAATTGTAACATCGCTGATTATTTTGACTTGATTTGTGGCACGTCAACAGGAGGGTTGATTGCACTGGGTTTATCCCTAAATATACCTGTAAGTCTGATTAGCAACTTATACTACAGGCGTGGCAAACAAATTTTTCCGCAGCAAAATAGTTTTCTAAGTTTGCTCAAACAGGTTTTTCTGAGAAGCAAGTATGATAACAACGAATTGAGGAGAGCATTGCAGGAAATGTTTGGAGACCGAACACTTGCAGACTCTCGCTCTTTATTGTGTATCCCTGCATTTTCTTTAACTGATGGTAGACCATTCATTTTTAAGTATGACCATAATGAAGGAAATTTACGTAGGGATAGCAAAACAAAGTATGTTGACATAGCTCTTGCCACAAGTGCAGCACCTGCTTACCTACCTATAGTTACTATTGATAGTTACGATCAAAAACAGTTTATTGATGGAGGAGTTTATGCCAATAATCCAACTTTAGTTGGTGTCGTGGAGGCTCTCCGGTACTTTGTTGGCAATGGTAAAAGATTTCAGAAACTAATGGTGATGTCTATTGGTTCTCTAGAACCGAATCCTGGAAGACGGTTTGTTTCTAAATATCATCGTTCAGTTCTTGACTGGAATAAGGATCTTATCACTACATTTTTTGAGGGTCAGGCTTACGTTACAAGTTATTTTGTGGACAGTTTAGCAAATTACTGCGATTCTCCATTTGATTATGTTCGTATCCCTGGTGCGCCTTTATCTCCAGATCAAGCAAAAATTATTAACCTTGATAATACTTCCAAAGAAGCATTGCAGTTGATGTCACAGATGGGGACAGATCAGGCATTATTTTGGGGTAGGAAACCAGAAATTGCTGAATTTTTTAAAGAGCGTAAACAATATCTTATTAGGTAGTTACATGGCAAACTGTCATAAATTTTTTTTGGAGTTCAACAATTTAATTGCTTTGAAATCTAAGCGAAAAAAAACATTACGTACATCCCGTGACGCTGTTCGTGAGAGGATTAGGCGGTACTTTCGATATAAACAGAATGGCTTTCACCCAAGGTTTCATGGGCAGGGTTCATTCATGATGAATACTATTATTGAACCACTTGATGGAGAGTTTGATATTGATGATGGTATCTATTTCAAAGTAGAAGCAGAACCCAGTCAGTCCGTTAGCACATTTCACCGATGGATTAACGAAGCAATTGATGGTCATACGAAACAAGATTCTATTGATAAGCAAACCTGTGTAAGACTTGTCTATGCTGAAGACTATCACCTTGACCTACCTATTTACTACATCATTGAAGGTCAAACTCCATATCTAGCTCATGGGAGTAAAGGATGGATTAAAAGCGATCCTAGAGAATTCATCAAATGGTTTAATGATCAATCTGACGATAAGGGTCAATTGAAGCGAATTGTGCGTTATCTAAAAGCTTGGAGTGATTACAGAAAATCCAGAGGAAGTAAATTACCAAGTGGATTGATTTTCTCAATTTTAGCGGCTAATAATATTGTTTTTCATGAACGAGATGATGTAGCCCTTTATGAAACTCTAAAAAACATAAAGAGTAGTTTAGAGGGAAATTTTGTTTGCTATCGTCCGACAACTCCAGCTTATGAAAATTTACTAGAGGAGTATAGCAAAACTAACAAGGATTACTTTTTAGGGCAGCTTGCTAGTTTCACTCAATCTGCGGAAAAATCCTTGCATAAGGATACAAGCCAAGCTGATGCTTGTAAAGCTTGGCAGCGTCACTTTGGCAATGTTCGATTTCCCTTTGAGTCTGAAGAATTTATCGAGAATTATTTTCAGATCGATATTAGATATAATTTGAAAATAGATTGCCTAGTTTTACAAAAAGGTTTTAGACCTCATTCATTAACTGAAATGATTGTAAGTAGATTACCCTTGATTCGAGGTAAAAGCCTAAAATTTCATATTGTTAACTGTAATGTACCAAAGCCATTTCAAGTCAAATGGAAGGTTCGTAATGTTGGAGAAGAAGCAATAAAAAGAAATCAAATTCGAGGACAAATTCTGAATGATGGTGGAAATCATGAAAAAATTGAATCAAGCGATTTTCACGGAGCGCATTTTGTGGAATGTTATATTATTAAAAATAATATTTGTGTAGCACGGGATAGAATTAATGTGCCGATTAAACTTTCAAGGTAGGGTGTCTGCCGAAATATAGATACCGTTGGTGAAATACGAAAATGCCTACCTAAACAAAACGGTTAGTGCGATCGCTCATTTTTTAGGGTGTGTTAATGAAATGTAATGCACCGTTTTTTATTAATATTTAGCTGTCTGAATCAGGATACCCAGGATTAAAGGATTAACAGGATAATATTTGATATTGATATTCTGGGATATTTGAATTAGAGAAATTTCTGAAAATGTAGATGAATATTAAAAAACATCCTGTACATCCTCAAATCCTGGACATCCTGATTCAGACAAAATACAATTTCTGAAAATGTAGATGAATATTAAAAAAATATCCTGTACATCCTCAAATCCTGTGCATCCTGATTCAGACAAAATACAATTTCTGAAAATGTAGATGAATATTAAAAAACATCCTATACATCCTCAAATCCTGGACATCCTGATTCTGACAAATTTGGTATAATTAACATGATCATTAACTAATTGAGTAAACTATGAAAACACTAGACATAAAAGTAACTATAACAAATGATGGCAAATTATTAGTCAATTCTCCTGTAGATATACCGATGGGAGAATATAATGCTGTTCTTGTATTAGAAGATAGCCCAATTACTCATCATGTTCAAACTTCTGTGAAAAATGCTCAGGCTATTTTTAGAAAATATATTCCTGCTAGTAGAAAACTGTCTGAAGAATTAATTCAGGAACGAAAAGAGGAAAGTTTAAATGAGTGAAGTTGTTGTAGATGCTTCTGCTATTTTAGCTTTACTCAATCAAGAAACAGGTAGCGAAGAAGTTTTAAAGTTTATTGGTAAAGCTGCCATTAGTACAGTGAATTTATCTGAAGTTATAGCAAAATTAGCAGACGAAGGAATCCCGGAAGAAGATATTAGACAGATTCTTTCTAATCTCAATCTTGAAGTTATTGATTTTAATGAAGAACAAGCATTAAAAGCGGGAATGTTGCGGCCAATTACTAAATCAATCGGGCTTTCATTTGGTGATAGGGCTTGTTTAGCATTAGGTATTATTCTTAATCAGCCTGTTCTCACAACTGATCGGTTGTGGGGTAGTATTAATATGGGGGTTGAAGTTAGAGTAGTGCGTTAGGTGTTAATAAGGTGTGATGCACCGATTTATATTAATATTTAACTGTCTGAATCAGGATATCCAGGATTAAAGGATTAACAGGATTGTATTTGAGTTTGATATTCTGGAATATTTGAATTAGCGCAATTTCATAAAATGTAGATGAATATTAAAAAACATCCTGTACATCTTCAAATCCTGGACATCCTGATATGGCTTGCGCCACGCTACGCTATCAGACAAAATGCAATTTCATAAAATATAGATGAATATTAAAAAACATCCTGTACATCCTGATTCTGACATTCTTTCAAATTTCATGCTATTATTTATTATAATGTAATCTCAAAATAAAGATTATGATTTCAATTAATCAAGCAAAACAACAATTACAGGATTTAATTGATTCAGTCAATCAGTCTCATCAACCTATTGTCATTGCAGGAGACAATAGCAACGCAGTCTTATTATCTGAAGCAGACTGGAAATCTATCCAAGAAACACTATATTTACTTTCTATTCCAGGAATGAGGGAATCAATTAAAGAAGGATTAGCAACACCAATAGAAGAATGTGATGAGGAATTAGAGTGGTAAATTGGAATTTAGTTTATACTAAACAAGCTCAGAAAGATGCTAAAAAATTGGCTGCGACTAATTTAAAATATAAAGCACAAAGCTTACTTGATATTATTCAAATCAATCCGTTTCAAAATCCCCCACCTTATGAGAAATTAGTAGGAGATTTAGAAGGTGCATATTCACGACGGATTAATATTCAACATCGTTTAGTATATGAAGTGATTGAATCGGAAAATACGGTGAAAATTTTACGAATGTGGACTCATTATGAATAGTATATTTAACTGTCAGAATCAGGATAACCAGGATTAAAGGATTAACAGGATTGTATTTGATGTTGACATTCTGGAATATTTGAATTAGTCCAATTTTTGAGGCTGTAGATCAATATTAAAAAAACATCCTGTACATCCTCAAATCCTGTGCATCCTGATTCTGACAAATAATTGCTAAAGTTAAAGTTAAATTTCTATATTTACTACTTTTTCTAAACGATTAGATTCAGCTTTTGCTGCTGTGAGGAGAACATCCCAATCATCAGGAGGATGATCATTTTCCAGCATTTTTTTGAACACACGGTAAGCATCTGTTTTACTTCCATAAACTCGTTTAGAGTTTTCATCATTAACCCAAACGAAAACAATAATTTTACTTTCTTGGTGATAACGAAAAAACAGCCGATACTGTTGAAAAAATTTAGCTCTAAACCAGTGTTTATAATCATTACCCAAGGTGATTCCTTGACGATATTCTTCCCGTGTGGGATCTTCAGGAATAACTGCAAATGCAAGTTTGGCTATGGCTGCTAAACGTTTGGTAGCATTTTTTCGATGATAATTTTGAGGATCTTTTTGACGTAAGATTTCAACTTGTGTGAAAAGTTCTTCAAATTGTTCCAAGAAAAGTGAATGAGCAAAAATATTCCACCCATTGATTACTGGAGGCTGACTTTTAGACAAAATTACTCATCCTCATCAGACAGTGGTTCATCAAGATTGAACTCAACATCACCAACCAAAGACTGAACACGGTTAATCAAATCAGAGTTAATTGCTTGAATATGCTGCGGATTCTTTTTGATATCTTCAGCCAGAAAACTGAGAAACTTTTCTAATACAGGATCATTTTCTGTTTGCTCAATGCGAGATATAACCACTTCACCATTTGGCTGAATAATGTAACGGATTTTATCGCGTTTATTTAAGCCTAATGCTTTTCTGATATTATCAGGAACGGTTGTCTGATAGCGGTCAGTGAGAGTAGATTCTGCTTGAAAAGTGAATTTTGCAGCCATAAGCGTTGTTAATTTTATAAGAAGATTCTATCACAAAAGTAATGCAATTGCATTACCGTGTCCAGAGTAGTCCACCTGAAAGAAAACCAACACCGCAAATGGGGTCTGTCTGCCCATTCCCAAACTACAATAAAGATATATATCCGAATATTTTGATTAATTTGCTCTATGTCAGTTTTAGCAGCGATCGCAGTTTTGGCTATTTTGATCTTAGTACATGAGTCGGGACATTTCATAGCCGCCCGTTCTCAAGGTATTTACGCTAACCGTTTCTCCTTGGGTTTTGGTCCGATTCTTTTAAAGTACCAAGGATCAGAAACAGAATACACTATCCGTGCTTTCCCCTTGGGTGGCTTTGTCGGCTTTCCCGATGATGATCCAGATAGCGAAATTCCCCCCAATGACCCGAATTTGCTGCGTAATCGCCCAGTTTTAGACCGTGCTATTGTCATTAGTGCGGGTGTAATTGCAAATTTAATCTTTGCGTATTTGATGTTAGCTTTACAATTGGGTATCGTTGGTATCCCCCAAGAATTTCAGTATCAACCCGGTGTCCTTGTCAAACCTGTCAATGAACAATCCGTTGCTTACCAAGCAGGAATTCGAGAAGGAGATATTATTCTGGCTGTAAATGGCCAAGAAATTCCTCTAGGTAAAGACGCAACTACATTATTGACAAAGGAAATTCAAACCCATCCTAATCAAGAAATTGACTTAAAAATTCAACACGAAACCCAACAAACTAACCTGAAACTAACTCCTAAGCAGGGTGCTGATGGTAAAGGTCTAGTGGGAATTGAATTAGGCCCCAATGGTAAAGCAATTTATCGCCGTCCCCAAGATATTTTGGAGATTCTCAAAGTTGCGGCTAATCGTTTTCAACAGTTAGTTGTGGGGACATTCCAAGGTTTTGGGCAGTTAATTACTAATTTTGGGCAAACGGTAGGACAAGTTTCTGGCCCTGTAAAAATTGTCCAAATTGGCGCACAATTAGCCGCTAGTGATAGCACAAATTTATTTTCTTTTGCGGCAATTATTAGTATTAACTTGGCAATTATTAATATTTTGCCACTTCCCGCTTTAGATGGTGGACAATTAGCATTTTTACTCATTGAAGGATTATTTGGTAAGCCTTTACCTAACAAAATTCAAGAAAGTGTGATGCAAACTGGTTTGGTGTTACTTTTAGGATTAGGTATTTTCCTAATTGTCAAAGAAACAACCCAATTAGAATTTATCCAACAATTATTTCAGAAATTGTAAATCCAGTTTTATCAATGGTAATTGTAGGGGTTTAGCAGGGTTTAGCAGTGCTAAACCCCTACACCAAATAATAATCTTAAATTTAAAATCTCTGACGTGACTCGTAAATCATTAACTAAAAAACAACGGGCTTTAGAAATTCTTGCCCGTATTCAGGATCTTTATCCAGATGCAACTTGCTCTTTAGATTATGCAACTCCTGTACAATTGTTAGTAGCAACTATTCTTTCCGCTCAATGTACAGATGAAAGAGTGAATAAAGTTACACCAGGATTATTTGGGCGATTTCCTGATGCAGAAAGTTTAGCAAATGCAGATTTAACAGAGTTAGAAGAATTGGTACGTTCGACGGGTTTTTATCGCAATAAAGCCAAGAATATTCAAGGTTCTTGTCGAAAGATTGTCAGTGATTTTAATGCTGTTGTTCCTAATCAAATGGAACAACTTTTAAAGCTGCCAGGAGTAGCACGGAAAACTGCAAATGTAGTTTTAGCCCATGCTTATGGTATCAATGCTGGGGTGACAGTAGATACTCATGTTAAGCGGTTAAGTCAGCGTTTGGGGTTGACGAAAAATACCGAACCTGTGGGAATTGAAAAAGATTTAATGAAGTTATTACCCCAACCAGATTGGGAGAATTGGTCAATTAGATTAATTTATCATGGTCGGGCTGTGTGTAAAGCCCGTTCTCCTGGTTGTGATTTTTGTGAATTGGCTGATTTGTGTGATATGAATTTATCTCAGGCAAAGTCGCAGAGTCCCAGAGTGTGATATTTGAGAGTATTGAGTCGTGGAAATTTATATTCTATTTTCCCTACAATTGTGATGAAGGGTGTAGAATGGGGAATGCTGTCTTTCATTAGATTAGGGAATTCATGGCGAAGAAGAGTATGATTGAGCGCGAGAAGAAACGCGCCAAGATGGTAGCTAAGTATGCTGACAAGCGGGAAGCACTACTAGAAGAATTCAGAACAGCAGGATCTCCCTTGCTGAAGCTAGAAATCCACCGCAAAATTCAACAATTACCCCGTGACAGTGCGCCTACTCGTAAGCACAACCGTTGCTGGTTAACAGGTCGTCCTAGAGGCTTTTACCGTGATTTCGGACTATCTCGGAACGTCCTCCGGGAATGGGCCCACGAAGGTCTTTTACCTGGTGTTGTTAAGTCTAGCTGGTAGTTAGTAGTCAGTTGTCAATGGTCAGTTGTTAATGGTCATTTGTCATTTGCTGTGAACCAATGACTAATGACCAAGATACGGCAGATTGCAGGTAAATGAAGTCAAAAATTTAAGCCAAAAATCAAGTATCAAGATGGTTTTACTCCTGACTCCTGACTCCTGACTCCTGACTCCTGCTTTATTATTGCCCACAGCAATGATCAATTCCCAAGCTGTCTAAGAGTAGATCGCTAACGGCGTTGGCGATCGCAAACTCTCCAAAAAAGCTTTTAGAAAAATCAAATGACTGCATCTCTGTGACAATGGCAATTACCAGAGAACCTAAGTCATTTTCTCCTTCCATACGTTGTCTCACAAAAATCTGTGATGCCCGCTGGGCTATGTTTTGATTAATTGCTTCAGGAATAAACTCTTCATCAAGCCATAGTAGTAAGTTTTGTTGCAACCATTCCCCTTCTTGCAGGGGATTTTCCGAAGGAGGTAGGGTAATGGGTGGAATTGCTTGAGTCATGTTTGTATATCTTAAATAGATTTTGCTTACCAAGGTAATCTCAGAAGAACGCAAGAAAATGCACAGTAGCAGCCTATTGCTTTCACCTGGGGGATTTTTTTGATGATTTACTAAACTATGGAATATGATGTTGCCGCTATTATTCGGGGTTATGCTCAAGGTTATTTTCTCATGGCTGATGAGAGTAATAACCTGGGATGGTATGGAAGTGAGGAACGGACTTTAATCCCTTTGGATGAACGCTTTCGCTATCCTAAGTCATTACAGCGCGTTCTTAACCAAGAACGGTTCACAGTAGCTGTGAATCGGGACTTTTTGGGTGTGGTGGCTGGATGTGCTAACCGTGACACAACTTGGATTTCTCCAGAATTAGAAAAGATTTATTGGTTACTTTACCAAACTGGTTATGCTTATAGCTTTGAAACTTGGCAAGGTGACAAACTCGCAGGGGGAATTTTAGGCATTGTCATTGGTGGTGCTTTTATTGGTGAATCTATGTTTTTCGACATTTCTGAAGGTTCTAAAGTGGCAATGGTGAAATTGGTAGAAAGATTGCGGCAAAGGAAATTTGGACTATTTGACGCACAAATGATGAATCCTCATTTAGCCAGATTTGGGGCTTATCATGTTAGTGGTCAAGAATATGAAATTTTACTAAAACAAGCATTATCAACTTCTTGCACCTTGATTTAATTGGTAATTGGTAATTGGTAAAACCTAGACACAAATAGACTTTCCACGCTGTTCCCTGTTCCCTGTCACCTATCATTTAGCAACCCTGCGAACAGCGAACAAACTACCCATTAATCCGACGCTTGCACCGAAACCTAACAGAATTAGGGGTAAGAGTAAAGTTTGGGAAGTAGTGAGTTGTAAACCGTGACGGAGAAATTGGATAAAATCGGGTTGGTTAATTAGTAAGCGGTTAAGAAATTGTTGAGTTAGAGAAATAAAACTCCAAGCCAGCGCCCCACCTAATAATCCAAAGGAAATTCCCTGTAAGATAAATGGTAGATAAATCCAAGTGGCAGTTGCTCCCACTAATTGCATAATTTCTATTTCTTGACGACGGGCCATGACAATTAAACGGATAGTGGTTGTGGTGACAGCGATCGCCGTTAAAGTTAAAATAATTGTAATTGTTAAAGTAATCCAGTTTAAACCTCGATGCAACTGTGCCACCCGTTTCACAGCTTCATCAACATATTGCACCACATTTACCCCCGGTAATTTCGCTAACTGTGTCGCTAAATTTTGGACAACTTGGGGATTGACTGCTTTTACCTTCATTTCATCAACTAGAGGATTACCTCCTAGCTGTTGAGTAGCACCATCAATATCAGTTAAACCAAATTCCTTAACTAACTTTGTCCAAGCTTTTTCTTTAGTAATCATTTCTACCGCTGCCACTTCGGGCATTTTTGTCATCAGTGGTTCGAGATTAAAAGCTTGCACACCTGGTTCTAAATAAACTGATAATTCTAACTGACTCCCAAATTGGTTCAATAGAGTTTCTACTTGCCAAGATACTTGCAGACTTAACCCAAATAGGAACAGTAACACAGTCACCGTACTAATAGCAGCCCAATTCATCCATCCTCCCCGTTTTAAGCCCAGAAAGGTTTCTTTGAGTAGGTAATCAAGTTTCGTAAAATATTTAAACATCGCAAATAATTGATAATTGACAATTGATAATTAATAAAAATTCTTACCTGTTTCCTGTTCCCTATTCCCTGTTCCCTCCCCACTAACGATAGAATTGAATTAGATTATTCACCATTAAGCCATCAAGAACCATGCCCTCTGATATTGCTGTCGAGAAGAAAAAGTTAAAAAATCCACCTTTGCAAATGCACTACTTGGGCGATCGCGTTTTGCGTCAAGCTGCAAAGCGTGTGACTAAAATAGATGATGAACTTCGCCAAATAGTGCGCGAAATGCTGCAAACTATGTATAGCTCAGATGGCATTGGTTTGGCTGCACCTCAAGTTGGTATTAATAAACAACTGATCGTCATTGATTGCGAACCAGATAACCCAGATCATCCGCCATTAGTATTAATTAACCCCACCATTAAACAGGTTAGCAGTAAGCTCTCTGTGGCTCAGGAAGGGTGTTTGAGTATTCCCAACGTCTATCTAGATGTAAAACGTCCAGAAGTGGTAACAGTCGCCTACAAAGACGAGTATGGCCGTCCCCAAACATTAAAAGCTGATGATTTACTTGGTCGCTGTATTCTCCACGAAATGGATCACCTCAATGGCGTGGTATTTGTAGATCGTGTAGAAAATTCCTTGACTTTAGCCGAGGAGTTATCTAAAAATGGCTTCTCGTACCAAGCAGTCAAACCAGTAGCATAGGGTGGTCTAGTAGTGTATTTAACTCCAAAAAGCGGTTTATTTTTAGGTGGTGCTTGTGTTGCAGCAATAGCGGCTGTTGGTTCAGTTTTTGAACTCAGTTATGGAGAACCAGATTTTGGTTTCCAAGCCACTGCCATTATCCTAGCTTTGAGCATTCCTCTCACCGCATTCTTTTTTATTGCCGCAGTGAAGGATGCACGAGCTAATATGAAATAAGCATCAGGTATATGAAAAAGGTAAGAGGATGAATGAGGAATGCACACTTCACCCTTTTACCTTTTATTTTTTACTAAGTAATGGGACACCATCAAGAAAAATTACAGCAAATTGCTTGATTAGGTTAAAAATCGGAAAAAAACCACTCAACTACGCTATAATAAATGCTCTCTATACTTCAATAATAACTAATTATGAAAAAAATAGAAATAGAACTAGATCAAGAAACTTATGACAAAATCCAACAATTAACTCAGACTAATCATTGTCAAATTTCAGACTTAATTAAAGCCATGATTGAGCAATTGACTCAACCAGAGATTCTCAACGATTCATTTATTGGCAAATGGTCAGATGATGCAGAATTAGTTGATGAACTGATTGAAGATATGTTAAAACATCGAACCTAAAAAATGCTAAATTAACAGTGAAAAATAAAACTTTAATTGATACAGATATTTTATCGGAAATTCGGAAAGGTAAAAATCCCCAAGTTATAGCTAAAGCTATTGCTTATAAAACTATTTTTAAAAATTATACAATATCTGTAATTACAGTCTCAGAAGTTATCAAAGGATGGAGAAAATTAAACCGCAATGATCGGATTCAGGAATTTTTAATAGATTTACCACAAATGGAAATCTTATCTTTAGAACAAAAAGGTGCTGAATTATCTGGATTAATTTATGCCGATTTAGAAAAAACTGGACAAACTATAGGATTAGCAGATGTATTAATTGCTGCAATTGCTATAGAAAATAATTTAATTTTAGTAACAGGAAATACTAAACACTATCAAAAGATTCAATTATTAGGTTATCCTTTACAATTAGATAATTGGAGATACTGATTTTGGGATGATTTAAATTCTGCCATATAAAATTATGCTACCAAGTTCTACCCAAATACTTCGTCTGTCCCAAGGACATCTCAATTTACTCGCAGCTTGTCCGCGCAAATTCCAGCATAGCTATTTAGAACAACTGAATACTCCTTTAGATCCTAAACATGAAGAATATCAAATTTTAGGTAGTCGGTTTCACTTGCTCATGCAGCAGCGAGAAATGGGTTTACCAATTAATAAATTACTACAAGCAGATCCTCAATTGCAAAATTGGATGACTGATTTTAGCAAAATTGCCCCAGAAATATTTACAACTAATATTGATGATCAAACCTTTCGAGAAAGTGAACATTATCGAACTTTGCAAATTGGAGATTATCTCCTCACAGTTATTTATGATTTATTAATTACTGATCAAAATCAAGCCCAAATTCTCGACTGGAAAACCTATCCCCAACCACCAAAATCAGAAACATTAGCTCAAAATTGGCAAACAAGACTGTATATGTATGTCATGGCACAAACTAGCAACTATTTATTAGAAAATATTTCCATGACTTACTGGTTTGTACAATCAAAAGAGCAAACTAAAAAAATCAAATTTTTATATAATGAAAAAGACCATCACAAAACAGCACAGGAATTAAATCAACTATTAAGCAATCTCACAAAATGGATAAAAGATTATGAATATAATATATCCTTACCGCAAATTAAGGAATCTCAGAAAATATGTGAATCTTGTCAATATGCAGTGAGGTGTCAACGTCAAAGCATCAAACAGGTGAATATAGATATTAATCAACAGTTTCCTAGTTTGGAAAATATTGCAGAAGTATCACTTTAAAATATATTCCTGGCCTCACGCAAAGGCGCAAAGACGCAAAGGAAGAAAGAAATACAAAAGTTAGAATGTGGTTTAAAATGGAATGGATTTTAACGGGAACGGAACAACCCCCTGATTGGTTTATCGAATTAGTAAAAAAATACGCACCAGCAGCAGGTGGTAATTTTGCGGCTCAATTATTTTGGCAAAGGGGAATTCAAGATCAGGAAAAATTAGCAGCTTTTATTAATTATCAAAGTTATCAACCTGCGAGTTCCTTTGAATTTGGACAGGAAATAAATTTGGCTGTACAACGGTTAATAACTGCGGGAAAAACGGGAGAAAAAGTTGCTATTTGGGGAGATTTTGATGCAGATGGAATTACTTCAACTGCGGTATTATGGGATGGTTTGGGTGAATTTTTTCAGCAACATCGCCAATTAAGTTATTATATTCCCAATCGCTTAACAGAATCCCATGGTTTAAATAAACCAGGAATTGATATTTTAGCTGGACAAGGTTGTAAATTAATTGTTACTTGTGATACGGGTAGTACAAATATTTCAGAAATCATTTATGCCCAAAGTTTAGGGATAGATGTGATTGTAACTGACCATCATACATTACCATTAGAACGTCCTCCCGTAGTCGCAATTATTAATCCTCGTTATTTAGCCAAGGAACATCCTTTATATCATCTTTCTGGTGTAGCGGTTGCTTATAAATTGGTGGAAGCATTATATCTAAGTTTACCAGATATTCCCACACATCCATTAACTGATTTATTAGATTTAGTGGCCGTGGGATTAATTGCTGATTTGGTGCAATTAAGTGGTGATTGTCGGTATTTAGCACAATTGGGAATTCAACAATTACACACAGATTTTAAAAAACTACCAACAGCAAGAAGAAGGCCTGGGGTGGGTAAGTTATTAGAATTATGCCAGAGAAGTGGCGATCGCCCGACAGATATTTCCTTTGGTTTGGGACCGCGAATTAACGCCGTGAGTCGCATTCATGGTGACGCTAGTTTTTGTGTAGAATTATTGACGAGTAGAGATATGCAGCGTTGTCAACAACTTGCAGAAGAAACAGAATTAGCTAATTCCCGTCGTAAGTCTTTACAAAAAGATGTTCAAGCTCAAGTTACTAAAAAACTCAATCAATTAGACTTATCAACTACTAGCGTCATTGTTTTAGAAGATCCTCAATGGGCGGTTGGTGTTTTGGGTCTGGTTGCCGGACAAATTGCCCAAGAAACAGGGCGACCGACAATTTTGTTAAGTACAGAAATAAAGGAAAATGGGACAGGTTCTAGCCCATCTCTAGCGCGAGGTTCAGCCCGTTCTATAAATTCTGTTGATTTATATCAATTAGTTCAAGAACAAGCCCATTTATTACATCGTTTTGGTGGACATCCTTTTGCAGCGGGTTTGAGTTTGTTAGTAGAAAATATCCCGTTATTTACAGCCGCAATTAACCAAAAATTACGCCAATCTTTAGGAGGAATTAATCTCACTCCCACGGTACAAGCTGACTTGGTGGTGACGGTTGCAGATTTGGGCAAAGATTTATTTTTGGAACTCAAACTTTTAGAACCCTGTGGTATGGGAAATCCTATTCCCAAGTTACTAATTAAAAATTGTTGGTTTGAGAATTCTTGGCATCGAAATGGGCAAGATTTGAAAGGTAAAAAAATCCAATATATTAAAACTGATTTTGATATTCGAGATGATTCTACTAATAATCCTTTTCCGGGGATTTGGTGGGGGCATTATAAAGAAGAATTGCCCATTGGTAGATGTGATTGTATTGCTGAAATTGATTTTAACAGCTTTAAAAAACGCTATGAAATTAGATTAGTTGCAGTTCGTTCCAATTCTGAATCTGAACTAAAAACTCAGAATTCTGCGATAATTTTAGATTGGCGAAATCAGGAAGATTTAGCAGAAATAAAATCAGAAAAATCATTATTAATCATGAAAAATTGTCCGACTAATTGGGAGGATTTACGTTTATGGTTGAAGAAATCGCTATCTGATAAAAAACAATTAGTTATTGCTTGGAAAAATCCCCAAAACTGCACTATCAGTGACATTTGGCTAACTTTAGTAGGCATTGCTAAATACCTTAGTCGGACAAATCAACTAGTTACCCGTGGACAGCTTTTAGAAAAATTGGGTATTAGTGATCAAAGTCTATATTTAGGATTTCAAGCTTTAAGATATTTAGGGTTTATTATCCAACGTCAAGATAATCATTTACAAATTATCTGGGATTCTACATATTATCAAAAACCCGCTGATCATGTCATTAGCCAATTTTTAGCTGCTGTCAGAGAAGAACAATTTCAACGGGATTATTTTTTTCATGTTCCTTTATCTATGATTGTTGCTATGATTTCGTAATATCCTAGATCCCCGACTTCTTGGATAAGTCGGGGATCTATATAATACTAACTCTCTTTCTCTTCTTGGAAAAACTTTTTATCAATGGTTTTAGTATCTTCTTGATTAGCTGAAGTTGCTGTCATTTGATAATCAACTAAGTTATCTACAAAAGGAACAGTTAGCTTAAATGTACCATCAGGATTGAGATTGACTTTTTGCCCATCAATTGTGATAGTTGCACCTTGTTCTGTTGCACCGTGAATAACTAATTCTGTATCAACGACAAACCAGAAATCAGCACTGGGACGACTGAAAATGCGAACTGTACCAGAACGTGCTAAACACAACCACCGATTATCATTATTCAGATAACCAATTTCTGTCATGTAGTCACATTCACCTCTGGGAATAGGCACATAACGATCATAGATTGCGGTTTCACATTCGTATTGTTGTACTAACTGAGGATGCTGATAGCTGAGATCAAGATTAGTAACATCATAGAGACGCACTGCTAAGGTAGTAAATCCTTGATTCTGTAATGTTTGTTGATGATTTGCGGAAATATACCAAGATACGTAAGCCCATTTGGGAGTGCGGGGTGTGAAAATAATTCTGGTATTTCCATCTCCGTTGATTTGATTAATATTAGTCCAAGCTTCTATCTCTGCATCTAACTCCATTGCTATGTCTTCATCTGTAATTTTGGGATTCAATGGAGTAGGAGATATCTCTTCTTCTATATCAAGTGTTTGGAGTTGAATTTCAT
This sequence comes from Anabaena sp. UHCC 0187, assembly GCF_009712035.1. Classification (GTDB taxonomy): domain Bacteria; phylum Cyanobacteriota; class Cyanobacteriia; order Cyanobacteriales; family Nostocaceae; genus Dolichospermum. The sequence continues at coordinate 20,224 of NZ_VILB01000025.1, forward strand.
TGGTTATGGCTTTTAAAGCCTCTCCTAATTCTGATGGTAAGTCAGATAATAAATCTTGATCTTCTGGTGTTTGCTTAACTGCTACAGGGGATGTATCAAGTAATTCTGATTGGATGTTATCTTCGTTAACTGGTACAGGAGATGTATCGAGTAATTCTGATATGGTGTTATCTTCGTTAACTGGTACAGGGGATGTATCAAGTAATTCTGATTGGGTGTTATCTTCGTTAACTGGTTTAGATGTTATACCGAGTAATTCCGATAAGGATGTAATCTTTTGATTAAATACTGGTGCTGATGGTTCAGGTGGTTCTAGTAGGGAATTGGTCAGTTCGTCTGTGGGTATGTCTGCATCAATTGGGTTGTAATGAGTATTCAGGATTTGTGGATAGTGACTATTGACAACAATTACAGGGGCTTCTGTATCCCAAATTACTTCACCATAGTCTAAATCAAGTTCATTAATTTGCTTTGTCTGATTGATGAGGGAATTTGTCTGCGGTATATCTGTGAAAGATGCGTTATTGATTAGTGTTACTTCCTCAGACTTTTCTTCTTTAATTTTTGGTAAGTTGTAGTCGTTGATTAGTGTTACTTCCTCGGAGTTATCTTCCTCATCGTAATTTACACTGTTGAAGCCATTTCCATTTCCATTTCCATTTCCATTTCCATTCCCATTCCCATTTCCATTTCCATTTCCATTTCCATTTCCATTATGATGATTAGTTGTAATTGGGGCAATTTCTTCTGAATCTAATAGAGTAGGAGTTGCTGCTGAAATAGAATCGCTTTCTTGATTAAGTAATCGCTTTTTTCTTCTCAACCACAACGGTAAAAAGATACTTAATCCCGCAATCATAGATAAAGGCAATAGCAAGAAAAATCTGAGATTTTTAGTAATCATTGAGGGATTACTAAAGGGATTTACTAACAGTGATTCACCTCCAGTATCTACAGGTTGGGGTGTAACTAGGGTTTCTATAATAGGTGCTAAAGATGGACTTTGAGTAGCTGTAGGAGTGGTTGTCGGAGTAGTTGTAGGAGTAGCGGTAGGAGTGGTTGTAAGAGTTGATGCAGTAATAGTTTGCAATGCACTGGCCGCAATAGCAAGTGCTTCTCCTTCTCTAGCAGCTTCTATAGATTCCTGTCCTGGTTTAGCTAAAATAAAGCCGAGAAAATCCCTGATTTTGGGACTAGGATTTTCTTTATAAACGTAAACAAAAGGCTGGGAAAAGGGATATTTAGAATTATCTGGTAAGTAATTCTGTACTTTTAAAACTCGCACATCTTGCAGCTTGGAAACCTGATTTGCTAAAACATAACTAATGCCATCATTACCTAATTCTTTAATGATGTCGGGAGTGTTATCTTCTACCATTTGCACAGCATTAGTCCCTGTTAATAATTGATCAGACTTAAATGCTGAATATTCATTAAAGGAAGTGCGAGTATCACTAATAGAGGGACGATCTATAAATCTAATTTTACCTTTTGCATTTCCCACTTCTGACCAGTCTGTAATTTCCCCTCGGAAAATTTTCGCAAATTGTTCAGTAGTCAGGCTGTCTTTGAAGGGATTATTGACACCAACAATAATGGCGATTTTTTCTCGACGCACCAACACCTGTTTTAACCCTTGTGCTTTTTCTTCTGGGGTGAGTCTGCGACCAAGGGATGCTAGATCAACTTTACCATCTAAAACCGCTTTCAGGGCATCTTCGTTACCATTCACGCCAATTTCTACCTGAGTTCCTGAAAACTGCTTTTCAAAGTTTTCTTTAAGACTTTGGTTGACAATGACAAAGTTAAGAGAACCATCAACTTTAATTACAGTCCCATTTTCCACTGTTTGCGGTAGAGGAAAAGCAGGAGTATTATTCTTAGGTTCTGCCTGGACAGGCACAGAAATAAATAAATTTGCTACCATCGAACTGGTAGCCATCGCCATTAATAAGGCCAGATTGATAATTACACTATCTTTTTTTTGTTGTTGCCACATATATCCCTGATTAAGCTAAAATAAACGGACTACTCGCAGATACTCAAAATAGTTTTTTGATTGAGGAGACGGCCTAATTATACAGCCTTAGTTATTTTTATCTGTGATAACACAAGTGATTAAAATAAAAAAGTAGGAGTCGGGAGTCGGAAGCACAAAGAAGGAATCAGGAGGTGTCAACTGAAGCTAGAACTGGCTTATCTGTTGGCTTCCACCCCAACCACTAAATAAATTTCTAGTCTTGTCGCTAAATTGCGTTTTAACGCACTCTGATTAATTAAAAACCAAAATTCATGCTCTCAATAGAAGAAATCAAGGAAAAATAGTTACAAAAGGAAAAATATATGAAAAAAGGATTTGCACCAGAGACAAATGTTGATAAATTTCTGAGGTTCTATGCCGAGGGAAAAAGAGATTTCCAAAAAATCAACTTAAGAAAAGCCTATCTTGCAGAAGCAGATTTGGAGGGAGCAAACCTGGAAGAAGCAAACCTCCAAGGGGCAGAGTTGTTTGGTATAAATTTACGAGGGGTGAACTTGAGAGGCGCAAACTTAAGAAACGCTGATCTATCAGAAGCATTTTTGGAGGGAGCAAACCTGGAAGAAGCAAACCTCCAAGGGGCAGAGTTGATAGGGACAGGATTAAGTATGGCAAACCTGCAAGGCGTAAATCTGAGACAAGCTAGACTATTAGGGGTATGGGACTTGAGTATGGCAAATCTGAGAGGGGCAAACCTACAGAATGCGGATTTGGACAGGGTAAACTTGGAGAAGACTGACCTGCAAGGAGTTAACCTGAAGCAAGCAAATCTCAAAATAGCGCGTTTATTTGATGCCGATTTGAGTGGTGCAGAACTTCAAGATACACTTTTACAAAGTGCTTTTTATAATGAAAAAACTCGCTTTCCTGAAGGTTTTGATCCAGTTAAAGCAGGAATGTACTTAATTGCTCCTAAAGTTAAACTCTCTCAGGCTTACCTTGTGGAAGCATTGCTATTTGAAGTAGATATGAGTGAAGTAGATTTATCAGAAGCACAATTAACAGAAGCAACATTAGAAAAAGCCAGCCTACAAGGGGCAAATCTCAAGGGCGCATCCCTATATAGTGCAGAGTTAAAAGGTACAAACTTAACTAATGCAGACCTCACAGGAGCAGACTTAGGTTTTACAGACCTAAGAAATACAATAATTGTAGATGCGAAATTTCAAAACTCCTACTATAACCGATTTACTAAATTTCCTCTAGATTTTGACCCTGTAAGTGCTGGAATGGTTTGGGTTGATGTTGATAAATAATGTAGATTAAACCTTTCATGAGATATAAATAGCTTTCTAACTCGATTTATATCTGTTTGTGTTTTTACCTTTCATCTATTATTTCTATTTCTTGAGATTTCAGCCAAGATTTAAAACGAGATGCTATCTGTAGGTATTCAAAATTGTCCCAATCATTCCCTACAATTGCTTTAACTCGTTTAAATCCTCCTTTACTTTTTTGATAAAAAGCCTCTGTTACCTGTGAACGCAATTTCACATCTTGAATACTGTCTATAAATTTTTTTAGATCACGAATACTATCGCAGAAATTGGGTATTTTAAGATAGGGTTCATTAGACATTAACTCTTGTGGATCTAAGTCACTCGTTTCATCATCATCATCATTAGATATTAAGATGACTTCCCCTGTTTGTATATCAAGATATAGTTCACCTAATTCACCATTTCTTAATCCGTCTATTATCCAATCAATATCTGGGTTGAGTTCGAGCTTTTTCATGATGACTTATCTAATTAGTAGCTACTATTAATTACCTACCTCTGTAGTAGATTCTGAGGATTATATCAAAAAGGATGATAATTTTACCCTAGCTCGTAATAATTATTATAAACTACCATATTTTATCTTTACCCAAGCGGTAAAAGAGGTTAAAAAATCAATTTTACGCATACTTTCACTTACTTTTCTGGATAATTATACAGTAACTAAAGATTGATCTTCTTCCCAACTAAACAAAGATTCAAGTTCACCTAATTCAGCAAAAGTGATTGCAGCTATTAAACATTGAGGTAAATTAACACAAATTTTATCAGAATAATTTCCTGCTTGTCCACCAACAATTAATTTTTCCTCATTAGCAGAACTAACATTATTGTTCTTTGTATTTATTAATGCTTGATAAAAACTAGATAATAAAATCTCTTTTTTACGAGATGAATTCATGTTTTTATGATAAACATCTGATTTGGATATTTCATAAACCTGACACAAAAGAGAATGAAAAACCTCATTATCTAAAGTTGCAGTAACAATATATTTACCAGAATTACCACCACCAATCATCATATAACTTTCATCATCAATTTTTAAACTAACTAAAGTTTTAGTATTGCCATCTAAATCACGAATAGCTGTTTCTATTTGTTGCCAATTTGGATTTTCAATGAAGTTTTTTTCATTGCTGTTTCCTGTCCAGTTGTCAGTATATAATTTTGATACACGCACTCGTTTTAAGTGTGGTAAATCTTCCGATATTTCTGCTTTTACTTCTTCAACTTCAGGAAGTAAATGTGCAACTCCAAGTAACTTTCCTAAATAAGATGTTTTCAGAAAAGCTTGTCTTTGGGCATGAGTCATTATCTGTTTTGATCCTGCCATTACTTCATCGCTACTCATATAGCTTAGGCTTTCCCCATCTTGTTTCATGTCGCTGACAAAATTCTGCTGCTGCGGTTCGTGAAAATCTGAAGACATATAAATCTTCTCCACTAGGAGTGCTACGTGAGAAACCAAGATACTCCATTTGTACCTTATCTCTATAGTATGGCACACGTTCAGGATAAGCTTCTAGATAAACGAATGATTCTACTGCTGTTACTGGACAAAACTCGAAAGCAACCTTGATTGCATACCAAATTAACCATTTACCAAGAGGTTCAATAAATCTTGCCGTAGCATCTCCTTGACTGGTAGGATGTGCTTCTATATTGTTTATTTCTAGAAATATGGGAGGTGCAAGTTCAGGATAAAAATATGGATATAGACCATATTTGACTAATCCCCATACTTGATTATTATAAACAATCTTAACTATATTTTCGCAGTAAAAAGCAGTTCCATTCCAGATATTTAACCAGTCACAAGACCAATTTCTGGGAAGATCATCAATAGTTGCTGGAGAAATAACAGCAATTTCCTCTATGTTAGATTCAATTAACACTTTTACCTGATAACTTCCGATGGTAGTCAATTTGTTTTACACCCTTCTGAGAGTTAATTTATAACTTAAAAATTATACAGTTATATCTTCTTTTGTACCCAAGCGAACCAAATCAATTTCACCTATGGTTTTACTTTTCTGGATAAGTAACCCACTGTGGTTTTAAAGTTTCCCCAACGGTCAGAACTGACGTACAATACTGGAATTGACTAATATTAAGCCACGCCAAGTTAAAAACAGTATCTTATGCCAGCATTTTTATTAGAGGTCGGTACAGAAGAATTACCCGCAGGTTTTTTGAGTGATGCTATTGTACAATGGCGATCGCGCATTCCCCAAAGTCTCAAAACCCATAATCTCCCCGAAGCGGTTGTCGAAGTCTATGGAACACCGCGACGGTTAGCGGTTCTCATTACCGGTTTACCTTCCCAACAAGCAGACAGAGAAGAAGAAATCAAAGGACCACCCGCACAAGCAGCTTTTAAAGATGGACAACCCACTAAAGCCGCCATTGGTTTTGCGACTAAGCAAGGTGTGGATATTTCCGCTTTAGAAATTCGTCCCACAGACAAAGGGGATTTCGTCTTTGTTAACAAACAAATTCCCGGTCGTCCCATAGCCGATATTTTAACCGAACTTGTACCCCAATGGGTCTGGAACTTAGAAGGCAAGCGGTTAATGCGGTGGGGACATGGTGACGGACGATTTTCCCGGCCAATACGCACTTTAGTCACATTGTTAGATGGGGAGATTCTACCATTACAATTAGAGAATGGCGCAAAAGTTGTTAAAAGCGATCGCATTTCTCGCACCCATAGAGTATTACACCCTGAACCCGTCAGCATTTCCCACGCTACAGAATATGTAAAAACCTTGGCTTCTGGTTATGTAAATGTACCCACAGAAAACCGAGCCGAAATTATCACAAATCAAGTGAAAGCCGCCGCCGAAAAATTAGGCGGATATACCCCAATTTACCCCGACTTACTAGCAGAAGTCATCAATTTAGTTGAATATCCCACCGCAGTTATTGGACAATTTGAAGAAGAATTTCTCAACTTACCAAAAGAAGTAATTACCGAAGTTATGGTAAGTCATCAGCGTTATTTCCCCGTCTTCAAAAATGCTGATTGTCAGGAATTATTACCCAATTTCATCACCATTAGTAACGGAGATCCCGCCAAATCTGATATTATTGCTGTTGGTAATGCTAGAGTAATTCGAGCGCGTTTAGCAGACGGCAGATTTTTCTATGAAGCTGATTTAGCTAAACCCTTAGAAAGCTATTTACCCCAATTAGAAAAAGTCACATTCCAAGAAGATTTAGGTTCAGTTCGTGCCAAAGTCGAAAGAATAGTTAAAAATGCCGAAAAAATCGCTACTCAATTACAATTAAATCCAGACCAAACCCAGAATATCCAAAGAGGTGCATTACTCTGTAAAGCCGATTTAGTTACACAAATGGTCTATGAATTCCCAGAATTACAGGGAATTATGGGGCAAAAATACGCCTTAGCTAATGGCGAAAATTCAGAAGTATCCACAGCAATTTTCGAGCATTATTTACCCAGAAATGCTGATGATATTTTCCCCCAAACCCTCACAGGTCAAGTTGTTGGTTTAGCTGATAGATTAGATACTTTAGTTAGTATCTTCGGCTTAGGCTTAATTCCCACAGGGTCATCAGATCCTTTTGCATTGCGTCGCGCTGCAAATGCAATTGTTAATATTACCTGGTTGGCGAATTTGCAAATTAATTTATCAACCTTGTTAGAACAAATTGCCACAGATTTCGCTACAACTTTTAATAAAGATGCAAAATCCTTAATTAAAACATTGCAAGAATTTTTCCTGCAACGGATTCGCACCTTATTACAAGATGAAAAACAGATAGATTACGATTTGGTAAATGCGGTTTTGGGAGAAAATGATCCTGAATATACAGAACGTGCATTAGCGGATTTATTAGATGTCCGCGATCGCGCTCTCTATTTACAACAAATCCGCAAAGATGGTACATTAGATAAAATTTACGAAACCGTCAACCGTTCCACCCGGTTAGCAGCACAGGGAAATTTAGACTTTCAAACCCTAGAACCACAATCTTTAATTAATCCCGAACTGTTCCAGAAAAAATCCGAATCTGCATTTTATAACGCTTTACTTGAGTTAGTTCCTCAAACCCAAGCAGCACAACAAAATCGGGATTATCAACTGTTAGTAACTGCACTGGCAAAAATCGCTCCTACCGTGGGTAAATTTTTTGATGGTGAAGACAGCGTTTTAGTCATGGACGCAAATCCCGATATTAAGCAAAATCGCTTAAATTTGCTCGGATTATTGCGAAATAACGCCCGTGTACTGGCTGACTTTGGCGCGATAGTCAAAAATTTGTAGCCTAAAGCAACAAAAAGTTGTGTAATTTCTGCCAATTAACGCTACCATAGGGGAGCTTAACCAGGGATGCTACATAGTCTATGCCAGAAGCGTTAATTATTGGATTCGGAAAATCCGGTGTTGCTGCGGCAAGATTGTTGAAACAGGAAGGCTGGGAGGTTGAACTTTGCGATAGTAGCACCTCCCCAACCCTCCTCGAACAACAACAACAACTCGCCAGCGAACACATTACCGTCAAATTAGGAAACACACCAGAATTCACCGATTCTGATATATCCAAGTTAATAGTTGTCAGTCCCGGAGTTCCTTGGGATATTCCTATTTTAGCCAAAGCGCGAGAATTAGGCATAGAAACTATTGGCGAAATGGAACTGGCTTGGCGAAATTTACAAGATATTCCTTGGGTAGCAATCACTGGTACAAATGGTAAAACCACCACCACCGCGTTAACTGCGGCCATTTTCCAAACAGCAGGATTGAACGCTCCCGCCTGTGGTAATATTGGTCATGCTGCTTGTGAAGTTGCTTTATCTCCGAAAAAACCAGATTGGATAATTGGTGAACTTAGTAGTTATCAAATCGAATCTTCCGTTACATTATCGCCTCGGATTGGGATTTGGACAACCTTCACACCAGATCATTTAGCCCGACATAAAACATTAGAAAATTACTATAATATCAAAGCCAAATTATTACATAATTGCCAAATTCAAATATTTAATGGTGATGATGCTTACTTGAGCAAATTAGGATTAAATCATTGGCCAAACGCCTATTGGACAAGCGTTAAAGGTGAAAAATTCCTAATAGGTGAAAAAGGCTTTTATATAAAAAATGGCTGGGTAATCGAAAAAATTACCGCTACACCCCAACCCATTGTTGAGGTATCTGCATTGCGAATGGTAGGGGAACATAACCAGCAAAATCTCCTCATGTCCGTCGCCGCTGCTAGATTAGCAGGTATAGATATTACCGCCATTTCCCAAGCTGTGCGTGAATTCCCTGGCGTTCCCCACCGCTTAGAGCATATCTGCAATTGGCAAGGAATTGACTTTATTAACGACAGCAAAGCCACCAATTACGACGCAGCGGAAGTGGGTTTAGCATCTGTGCAAAGCCCCGCCATTTTAATCGCTGGTGGAGAAGCCAAAGCTGGAGATGATACCGCTTGGTTAGCCCAAATTCAAGCCAAAGCCGCCGCTGTTTTACTGATTGGGAACGCAGCACCAGCATTTGCAAAACGTCTGCAAGAAGTGGGATATAGCAATTATCACATTGTCGAAACAATGGAAAAGGCTTTATCCATGTCTGCGGAATTAGCCAAAAAACATCAAGCCTCTGTAGTATTATTGTCTCCAGCTTGCGCTAGTTTTGACCAATATCCTAACTTTGAAATGCGGGGTGAAGACTTTCGGCAATTGTGTCAGAAATATTTGGAAAACTAGGCGTTGCATAATGGTGATACGAATGTGGTGGGTATGAATCTCCCACTAATTTATTCTGACTTCTGGCTACTAACTCCTGACTCCTTCTTCAACTCTAATATGGCTATTAGCAACGTCCAAAATTCAATTTACTTCTGACTCCCGACTCCTGACTCCTGATTTCTGTTGCTCAAAACCTGTGACTTCTGATAAAGTATAAAGTGGTCTTTGCTTGACTTCTTCATAAATACGTCCAATATACTCACCCAAAATCCCAATACTAATCAGTTGCACTGCACCTAAGAAGAAGAAAGCAATCAGAACAATAGTGATTCCAGTTAAAGGTGAATGGGGAAGAAAAATCCGCCAGTACAATACCAATAAACACATAAATAGGGCAACTATCGCCGCTAACAATCCTACATAGGTGGAAAGCCGCAAGGGGACTTTAGAAAAGGAAACCAGTCCGTTAATTGCCAGTGCGAAGGATTTGCGAAAGGTATATTTAACATCACCAGCAAAACGGGGATCTCGCTCAAATCGGATAGCTGTTTGATTAAACCCTACCCATGAGCGTAATCCGCGAATGTAGCGATTCCTTTCGGGCATAGAATTGAGGACATTAACAACTTGACGATCTAATAGGCAAAAATCCCCGGTATCGGTAGGAATATCTACATCTGCAAGATTTTTTAAGAGACGATAAAAAGCATAAGCTGTAAGGCGTTTAAACCAACCTTCCTGACGGCGTTTTGTGCGTTGAGCATAGATAATTTGATATCCTTGTTGCCATAGTTCCACCATTTCGGGAATTAATTCTGGTGGATCTTGTAAATCGGCATCTAAAATCACAACTATCTGGCCACGAACAAAATTTAAACCTGCGGTGACGGCAATTTGATGACCAAAATTCCGTGCCAGACTCAAGTAAACTACACGGGGATCTTTTTGGTGTAATTCGCGCATCATTTGTAAGGATCTGTCTCTACTACCATCATTAATTAAACATAATTCAACTAGTCCATCCATCTGATTCATCACTAGTGCAATGCGGCGATACATTTCATGAATGGTTTCTTCTTCGTTGTAAATGGGGACTATGAAAGAATATTTAGGTAGCATAGTATTAATTTAAGGAGTCAGGATTTAGAAAGAAGGAAGATTGAAGAATAATCTAGCTTACCTATTGAGCTATGAGAATAGTAATTGGTTTTGATGACCATTTTGCTAAATATTCTGTATTTTCAAAATTCATCATTGCTACTGGAGGTTCTTTGTCTCTTCTCACCGCAATAATGGCACAAGGTTTAAAATCTTTATAAGGGTACATTTCCGGTCTTAGTGCATAGAAATTTTCAGGATTTAAAATATGTTTAAATCTATGTATTCGATTGTTATTCTCATTTAATAATATCCAAAAAGGATATTCCCAATAACTACCAGCAGGTACTTTTTCAGTTCCTAAAGATAATCCTATATCAGTACAGGTTGTAGTTTTGATAAAATCAACTGCATCAAAATAAGGTTTAATGAGCTTGGGTCTTTGGGTAAAATATATTTCATTTCTATTACTATTAAAGATGTTCTTCTCTAATGCAATTGGACGAAATTTATTCATAAATACAAATTGCATAGATGTGGCTAAGAGAATCACTGCTAAAACTTTAATAACATGACGATTCCAAACTTGAGAAAAAGCCAGACCAACAAAAGCTGAAAATAAGACAAAAATTGCCAGATGGTGCCGACTTTGATATGGTTGGAGTTTGAGCATTAAACAAATTAGCAAAAAACCAGAAATTAAACATAAAATATAAATCATTACCTCTCTATTATTTCTCAGTTTCTGATAGAAAATAAAAATACCTATAGCTAAGAAAATAAGTAATAAATGTAGGGGGTTGCCAGCTACATTTTCATCAAAAGAAAGACCAGGAACACCAGTATACGAGTTCAGAGGGTGTGTGATCCGATTATCATTGATATCTACACCCAAAAAACCATGAATTATAGAAATTAATTTGGCAACTTTACCTATAGTTGGTTCAATGATACCTTGCAATCCTAAATGTCTGACGATATCAGCATGAAGAGACAAGTTTCTGATAATGTTAGAAATCCAAGTCGGTAGGCTGTATATTTCTGGTTTGTAATCTATTGAATATTCTGCTGTGGAGAGAGGATTTCCATATAAGCTAAAATTACGCAAATAATGATTAATATTTAAACTCAAGAAAATTACACTAATAATAGAGATTGGTTTCCATATTTTCCAGCGCATTTGATTGACATACCAGAGGAAAAACCAAACCATAAAAGGAAAAGCATACATATAACCCGAACTCTTGGTAAAAACAGCCAGTCCGCAACTAGCACCAATACCTAGAGTTAGGTTTATAGGCGGTTTTCTATGGGGTAAAGTTAATAAAATATAATGCACTAAACAAACTACCCAAAAACAAACTGCATAATCATTTTGAGTGCTAGAAGCCTGAAGAATACCCATAGGTAAGGTAGAACAGAAAACAGCAGCAAAAATTTGCCCGCGTTTATCTGCCCCTAGCTGCTTGGCAATTAGTGATACACCAACTATACTGCCAATCATGCTGAAAGTTTGTACTAAATTGGCGAACCTATCCCCACCACTAAGAATCTGTAAATGCAAGATCACAAACTCTGCAAAAGGTGGATGAACTAATTGGGCTGAGTAGTAGGTAGGATAGTGAGCAAGATGGCGATTTTGTATCCAATGAACCACCCGCGCCATGTGATAAGTCATGGAGTCCCAATTATTTGGCGGGGCAACAATAGCAATTGTCATAATAGTGGCAATGATAAAAGTTATTCCAGCTATTAAAACTAAACTGACAGGAGTTATTTTCGGGATTTTGGGAATAAAAAGTGATCTTTTACCTGATTTAATGAGTTTATAATAAATCCACCCCAGAGCTATATTAGTCAATAACCACAGCAATAATACTGAGCTAAACGTGATTATTTGTAATAAGCTTAAAATCTCAGTCAACAATGTGATTAAAACTCCCCACGCAACTGCTGAGGATAAAACTGAACTCCGCCAATCTTCTTCAGGACTGTAAAAAATTACAAATAGAATTACTAGAGAGGTGAGAAGCAATACAGCCAGCATCAAATAACCTCACATATTTCACAAAATAATATCTAGTTTGTATCACACTGTCAGTAAAAAGTATATCAGCAATATTGAATACTGATACAAGACTTTACTCATTAATTTTTAACACCAACTTACTTACAGCCAATATTGTGAAAATTCTCTCTTGGGAAGGATTCTAAAAATATAAATAACCTATAGGATGGATTATATATTTTACCCTGAGTGAAGTTGGGGCTTGGTTTACCCTCCAAGCCTTTTTATTTTTTCACCTGTTACCTCTCACCTTTCACCATTTCCATTATTTCAGGAGGAAGTTCCCGCACTATCCGCAAGGGGAAAAGACGAGTTGAGGAAATTTGAGCATAGTCAGAAGTCAGAAAAGGCGCATATTGACTAGCTTCAGGAGTTAACTGGGCTGCCATTGCTAGGGTAATACCTTTGAAGAACTTCCGCACATCTTTAGCGTGTTCTCCGGTTACTTCTTTACTCAATATAGGTGTATCGGGAATGGAACTTTGATCTACGGTAAAATCGGGATCTTTGACACTCAAATGAGAAGCCCCAACCACACCCACTAACCATTTAGGAGAACGAATTTTGGTAAAGCCAATGACTTGTTCTGTTAACGCAGGGGTGGTTTTATCTGCGGAACTAGCCCAAATTAATGTCGGGACTTGTACCTTTGTTAAACCAGTTTCACCAAACATTAAAGAGGATACGGGATTCACCGCCATTACTTGCTTAATTCTTGCATCTCGCAGTTGATAGGTTTTTTCAGGTAATTTTTGAGCCACACACTGAATAGCTTCTCCCAAGCTGGCTTTAGCTAAATTTTGCTGACAGCTTTGTTTGAGGTTTTCAATTTGTAATTCACCCCCAGCTAATGCTAAAGCTGTGCCTCCACCAAAAGAATGACCCACAACCATGACGTTATTAGTTGCTAGTTTGCCCTGTAATGGGTTATTAGCCGTTTGATTGAGTTTTTCTAATTCATCGAGAATAAAACTGATATCACGCGGACGGTCTAAAAATTCTTGGGGTTCAACCAATCCCTTTTTACCTTGGTAGGCTGCATTGCTACTGGTTTCGTTACTACCAGGATGTTCTCCGGCAGCAACGACATAACCATGAGAAGCTAAATGTTGTGCGAGGTAACGCAAGTCAGTCCGTACTGAACCCAAACCGTGGGAAAGGACAATTACAGGTTTATTTGCAGTTGCAGCGGTGGAGAAGTAAATATCCACAGGAATTTGACGTTGACGCTTTTGGTCATTGAAGTTTAACTTCAGGGTCTGTACCTGTGCGCTTCCTGGTTGAGTAGGATCTAAAGAATAAGTAGCTTTAACATCTCTGGGGTTAAGTTGGGGAGAAATAGCCAGCATAAACTGCTGTGTGCGGAAAAAAGCACTATTCAAATTTCCCAGCACATTGATAGCCTGGGGTAAATTAATTTCTAGGCGTTTACTGGGATATGCGGCAATAAAACTGAGCGCAGATAAACCCTGTGGAGAATTAGCACCTAAAATTAATCCGGCTCTCATGGCTTGTACTCCAGCTTGATCCTGACGGGTAATAGCTGTAGAGATATCACTAAGAATTGTCGTCCCAATTTGGGTGTTGATTAATCTATCCAGAGTAAGAATATTTATGGGGACTCTGGTTCTCAACCCCCCCACTAAAAAGCGCCGTTGTTCTTCTGTCATCCTTTTAGTGTAAGTTCCTAAACTAGCTGGTAATTTGCCAGTTTCCGCAGACTCTTTCAACTCTTCTAAGGATACAGATTCCTCTAAAGGACCATAGCGAATTATCACTGTATCTGCGGCGCGTGCAGAGGTGCTAACGCCAAAAAACGGTGTCAGAGCAATTGCACAAAATGTACCTGTAAATACCTTGAAATTCTTCCAGCTTTTCCCTGTGAACATCTTTATATTGCATCTCAATTTAGGGAATTGTACCTGATTTTCGAGTCTTTACCCTACCTCTAGGCATAACTCCATCTCTGATAAGTCACTTTTATAGCTGTAGCAGGGAATTAGAAACAGGCAACCGCAAGTAATGACCAATTACTTTAATAACGATAAGTATCCCAATGATTTATGCTACTACCTGCACGACTATAGTTTCTTGCATTCATAGACTGAGTAGATGCTTGAGAAGATCCTAATGTTAATGATTTTTCAACCACATGAGCTAAATTTTCCCATGATAAATCTTCCCGTTGCAACAAGACTTTTAATTTTTCTAATGCAGCATTTGCAGCCTCATTCTTTTCCGGATTATCTGCGGAATAATTGATCAGGTCACTAATATGTAAAGGATCTCTTTGTACAGCAATAATGGACTGATGTACTGCTTGGGTAATTTGCTGACTAAACTCGATTTTAGCCCGATGTAATTGCCGCTGCCAACCTATTTTACTAGTCGCATATAAGGATGGTAACCGATTTAAAGCATAGGCAAGTACATCTGGTATCTTGATATATCTAGCCGTTTTATTAGGTAATAATTGAATTTGTTTATTAACTTCTTCTGTAACTAAGAAGACCATAACATTATGAGAATTGATCACAGTGGTGTGTTTAGTTTGTGTTTCCAAATATTGGGAATGTAGTGATGGGCGTAGTGTTGACATACTTACCAATTTATCTATGTATGTAAATTTAATTGTGCTAAAAATTATGAGTAAAAGTAACCTGGACTCTGTCCATAGTTTTATTGATTACTGATACTTATTATAAATATTAAATAGGTTCAATGTAAATGTGTAATTTACCTAATAAATATAATCTTATTGCAATCTTTAAATTTATACTTATTCTTTTATCTGGACTTTACAAATAGTAGTAACTAAAAATACAAAGTATTGCTATAACTGCTTGTAGGGGTCTAGGGAAAATTATCACCTATATCAATACCTTCGCCTTTTTTTAGGTTGGGTTGAGGCACGAAACCCAACCTTGTATCTTCGAGGTATGTTAGAGGAAGTGGTAGACTAAGCTGTTACGCAGGCTAATAATAACCTGATTTATAACTTCTGTCCTGTATAAATAGATCGCACTTCACCATTACGACGAATAATAGCTTCACCGTTAGTAACTTCTACTAATGTCCAACCTGTAGCACCAATATTTTCACCCAGATTAATCCGGCGACTGATACCATCTACTTTAAACAAAGCCACAGATTTATTACCCAACTCCAATAATCCCTCCAACTGTGCAGAATAGCTGGGTGAAGAAACCTGTTGTGCTGTGTTAGTAGGTTCTTTTGCTGGTATAGGTGGGGCAATCGTTGGCAATTTTGGTGGTAGGACTTTTAAAGTTTGAGGATTAACTGTGACTGGGTTGAGATTAACCTGTGTCGTTTTTGCTGTGGGTTTAACTGCTGGTTGAGCAGGATTTACAGGAGGATGATTAACGACTGAAGATAAAGGTAAAGATGGTGGTATGGGGACTGTGGGAACAGTTGGTAGTTGATAGCGGGGTGCTGGGGACTGATAAACTGGAATATATATGCGCTCAACTACATTAGGGGAACTGAGGCGACTGAGAGGAGGGAGGGCATTATTACCTGCTACAGGCAAGGGTAAAGTTTCCGTTGGTTGGGTATTGGGTAAAGGTAAGGCCGTTGTTTGATTCAGATTAACAGTAGGAAATCCAGATTTGACAGTTGTTTGAGAATTGGTTGTTCCTTGCTGTTCTATCACAGTTAAGGCTTCCAACATATAATTTACTAAATCTAACTGAGGATCTGTTGTTACAGAAACAGATGATGGTATTTGGGTATTGGGCAAACTTTGGGAAGTTAATTGGGCAGTTATTATAGTTAATAAACCAGACTCCGTTAAGTAGAGCATTCCCAATGAAGCCACAGTCAAGCCTAATCCCGTGAATATTAGTTTACCTAAACCACTGGTTTGTTGTTGACCTTTGGTAGTAATTGCCCTGATAGAAGGAGGATTAACTACCAGTGCTGTGGTTTGGATGTTTTTAATAGGTGAAGCAGACTGTAATGGGCGATTGCGTGTTGAAGACAAAACCACATCTGGCATTTGAAATGTCATGGTTTGCACAGGTACAGATTCCTTCCTGTCCCGATGATAATTCCGCTTACTTCGACCATCAAGAATGTTATCAATATCGGTAAAAAGGTCATCCATTAAGCCTTCAGCATAGGTTTCTATTGTCCAAGGCTCATTAGTGACAAAATCTATGGCTAACGCCGCGCTGGCGCTATCGGATGCTTCTGAAGCAAGTAAATCAGTGCTGGATTTGGGTAACATAGGCTTTTTCGATTGTAGCTAAAAATAATAGGAAAACAATGCCGCTACTGCTGTGGAAATCAACTACCTTTTTTAATTAAACCACTGATCTTTCTTGCCAGAGTCCAGGATTTGGTTAGCTAATGGTATTAAATTGTACTCTGTTATGGAAATTTTGGTGATATTTAGTTAAAAAAATTTATAGGAGGAGTCAGGAGTCAGGAAGAGGAAGAAATAAAGAAATTCTTTCCCCACTAGGATAATTACCTATTACCTATTGCCGTCTTGCCTTTGGCTAATTCCAAATATATCAAAAGGGCATTGATATCGGCTGGGTTAACTCCGCCAATTCTCGCAGCTTGTCCAATGGTGAGGGGTTTAACTTTGTTTAGCTTTTCTCTGGATTCTTTAGATAGAGTCTCAATAGTTGAGTAGTCTAAATCACCAGGTAGGTGGCGATTTGCTTGACGGGCAACTTGGTCAATTTGGTGTTGCTGTCTGGCTAAATAACCAGCGTATTTGATATCAATTTCTGCCCCTTCCTTTTCCGCTTGTTTGAGGGTAGAGTTACCGAGTCCGTGGCGTTCTAGGTCAATGTAATGGATACCAGAACGACGCATTAAATCAGCCAAGGTAATAGAACCTTTGATTGCTTGTTGGGTATCGAGAGCGATCGCTTGTCCCACTGCCTCATTTTCTTTTATTCTAGTCTTATGCAGGCGTTCTTTCTCCGCTGTAATTTGCTCTTGTTTTCTACTATACAAATCCCAGCGCCTATCATCAATTAAACCTATTTCCCGTCCTAACGGTGTCATGCGGATATCAGCATTGTCAGAACGCAGTAATAAACGATACTCCGACCGACTGGTGAGCATTCGATAAGGTTCGCGTAAATCTTTCGTACACAGGTCATCAATTAACGTACCAAGATAACTTTGTTCACGGGGGAAAATAATCATTTCTTGACCCTGAACAAACCGCGCTGCATTGATTCCTGCCACTATCCCTTGGGCAGCAGCTTCTTCATAACCGGTCGTCCCGTTGACTTGTCCTGCACAAAATAACCCTGGAACTTTCTTAGTCATCAAAGTCGGATAACACTGAGTTGCGGGCAAATAATCATACTCTACAGCATAAGCCGGACGCAACATCACACAATTTTCTAAACCAGTCAAACTCCGCAACATCAAAATTTGCAAAGTTTCAGGTAAACCAGTGGAAAAACCTTGAATATACAATTCAGGAATATCCCTTCCTTCCGGTTCAATAAAGATTTGGTGACTTTCCTTATCGGCAAAGCGGACAATTTTATCTTCAATACTCGGACAATAGCGGGGTCCCTTTGCTTCCACCCAACCACCATACACCGGAGACAGATGTAAATTTTCCCGAATTAAACGATGAGTTTCCGTAGTGGTGCGGGTCATGTGACAAGGCATTTGTTCCCGTTCTACCCACACTTCGGGGTCAAAACTGAACCACCGCACGGCTTCGTCTCCCGGTTGAACTTCCATTTTACTGTAATCCACGGAACGCTTATCAACCCGTGCGGGTGTACCAGTTTTGAGTCTGCCGGTTTCAAATCCTAACCGGTTTAAAGTTTGTGTTAATCCTTCTGCTGCAAACTCTCCAGCGCGTCCTGCGGCCATGGATTTGTTACCAACCCAAATTTTGCCACCCAAAAATGTGCCGGTGGTGAGAATTACCGCTTTACAGTGAAAAGATACGCCAAAATAAGTTTCTAAACCAATAACTTCATTATTATCATCTAAGATTAAATCCGTCACCATAGCTTCTCGAATTGTCAAATTCTCTTGATTTTCGACAATTACTTTCATTATCGCCGCATATTCCCGCTTATCAGTTTGCGCCCGTAATGCCCATACCGCAGGACCCCGTGAAGAATTGAGGATGCGTTTTTGCAGGTATGTCCGGTCTGCTATTTTGCCAATTTCCCCACCCAAAGCATCTATTTCATGGGTTAATTGGGATTTGGCAGGGCCACCCACTGCGGGGTTACAAGGTTGCCAAGCGATTTTATCTAAATTTAGGGTCAATAGCAGTGTCCGACAACCGAGGCGGGCAGTAGCAAGTGCTGCTTCGCAACCGGCGTGACCTGCACCGACGACAATTACATCATAAGCGTCTCGGAATTCAGCGGCATTGTGCATGGTCTTAGTTACAGAATAAGTCAGTTAGGATTTATGATATAAACGTTCTATTATACATTATTTTTAATTTGTCGGTGATTCGTAATTGTAGTGTACTTAAATTTAGTTAATTTTTATTCCGTTCCTACCTGAAGAATATAGATTAAATGAACCACGAAGAAGCGAAGAACGCGAAGGAAGAAGGAAGATAGGTAATCTTATATTAGGAAGGGAGTAACTATCTTTTAGTGAGATTTTTACACTAATAAATTTT
>NZ_VILB01000026.1 GCF_009712035.1 Anabaena sp. UHCC 0187
ATAAGTATTTAGCATCATTACTAAAAACAACAGAATTAATTTCTGGAACACGAATAAAAGGATTAGAATCCCTGCCAATATTTTTAATCATTTTACCTGAACTAATATCCCAAATATTTAAAGCATTTACATTATCTGAACCTGCCCAACCTAATGCTATTTTAGAACTATCAGAACTAACAGCTATAGATTTGATAAATAAACTAGATTTAGGATTAATAGTACGTACAATTTTCCCTGTAGTTAAATCCCAGATTCTCACGAAAGAATTGTAACCTGAAGTATTTCTGTTTTGACCTACACCGACTAAAGTTTTTCCATTAGGACTAATATCAATCATATCAATTAAATTTGATTGAGCAAAAGTCCCAATGCGGATACCCTTTTGTAAATCCCAACGATATACACCGTTTTTATCAGTTCCTATGAGAATTTTACCATTAGGAGAAATAGCTATCCTTTCGACATTTCGACCAGTCCTAATAGTGTTAATTATTTGTCCATTACTGAGTTTTATGATTCTAATAATATTTGTATCTTGCAAACTGTAAACTATAAATTTATTATCAGCAGTAATAGCTAATAAATTTACTCTTGCATTAGTATTAATACTCTTCATTAAATTACCATTTTGTAAATCAAATAGTTTAATTACTCCATTATCATCAGCACCAAATAATGTATTATTATTTATTTTTAGTTGAGTGATTGTATTATTATTCCTGCTAATTGTACGCATTAAACGTAATTTAATAGCAGATTTATTGGATTTAACGTTATTATTACTTACCTCATTCTCAGGATTTTGAATAATTTGATTATCAGCAACTACCGCTAATTGATTAGCAGCCAAAGTCATTAAACTGAGTCCTACAATAAATAGTGATCGCTTCGTTCCCAGTAGATATTGTACTTTCATTAATTATTCCCTCATTTGTTGATTTATAAATTGTCTAGAAAAATTATTCCTTATACTTATCCAAGCAATCAGCCACTAACACTACTGAACCCGTATAACAACCATAATCATCGTTAGGACCACAACCACGTCCTACAGCTTGACATAATCGAACTAAGGTATCTTCCCCAACTATTCCATCTGCTGTTAATACTGGTAAACCACTACCTTCAACGGTACGATAATCTTTTTGGAACTTGATTACAGCTTCTTTAACTTTAGAATTAAAAACAGTTGTGGTTTTACTTTTGTAATAACCAGCCTTTCTTAAATCTTCAACTAAAATCCTAATTAACTTTCCAGAATCACCCTGTTTAAAACAATAGGGAGTTGTGGCTTCTTTAGTGACCGTTTTACATCTTGAATAACCTGCTTTGGCTTGGGTGGCGGTGGTGACAATACAAGCGGTAGTTATTGCTGCGGTTAAGAATAATCGTTTTAGGTTCATGGTTTCCTCTAAGAATTTGGTAAGTGAATATGGGGTGATTGCCTGAATAATTAAGCATAATAAAGTCAATAATTTATCTTGCTTATTTAAGTAATTCAGTATCTTTTAAATACTTAATAATATCTGTTTTATCAACTTCACAATCACAATTAGCACTCATTTCTACTACACCCTTACCCGGAACATTAAAAATTCCATAAGCACCGTAGCCACTCTTAGCATCTATAATTAATGCCTGTGTATCCTTGAGACTATAATTATGTATATTTGTTGGTTCATTTGTAATTTGTTTAGAAGACCCCTTTGCTAGTTCTAGAAGAGATAGTTTTTTAGGATTGGGTAAAAGTTTAATACTGAAGTAGTATAAACCACGAGGTGCTGCACACCTAACCGCTTCATAAGAACCTGGATCAAGAATCATTACAGAACCATCGTTACGAAGCATCGTTCTATAGTTAGAAGGAATTTTAATTTTAATACCAAATTTTTTAAATTCTATTGTTCTGGTAGTTGTACTAGCTTGAACTTCGTCTGTATTTCCGCATTTTTGTTTAGCAACTGATGGAAGTAAATCGAATGTGGTACACAAGACTAAAACTGAACTCAATGTAGCTGTAATTCTGGTAATCTGATTTTGTAATTTCATAACCTTTGATTAGTAATGTAAAATGGAGCTAATTTTTAGAGCGGTAGTGAAACACCCCGTAGGAATCGCTATTTTGATGCAACTATTTCTTAGCTGATATACTATTTAATTCCCAACTAATTCACTAAATCTATATCAGTCTTAACATCATTATTTAGTCCTAATTCAGCCAGTGCAACTTTAGTTTCCTCAATCTTTTGGGTAGCTATTTCTCCCTCTACTAAAACCTCCACTTTTAATGTTAATTTCAAATCCTTGATGGTTGCAAATTTAGATAAAACTTTCGTGTAAAAATTCATCCATTTTTGCGGTGTAATTACACCACTCCACTTTAATAATTTTGGTAATGCAACTGGGGTTATAATCTCAGGTTCATCTTTTTTTGGTTCTGGTTCATCTTGTAATTTTTTCGTATTACTATCATAGGGTGCAGGTTTCTCTCCCACAGTATTTGGAATCGGTATAGAACCACTTTTATTATTATCTGGGTTGTCAGTAGTAGTTTCCCCAGTTTCTGGTGGTACTGATGGCTTTTCAGGAACACAAACACTTGCAGCTAAAGCTGTTTGGTAAGCTTCTGCTGTTTCTTTAGTAATGATAAACATATCCTCAGAAATTTCTACATCTCTGACAGAAAGATCACATTGAAAATAGAAAGGTTGATAGCCATTATTACTTTTACCAACATAAGCTAAAGTTCCATCTTTGACACCGCGAGATATAGCATCTTTGACAGCATCACTATTCAACAGTCTGGGAAACAGTGGTGAAGCAAAAAAGGCATCGAAGACAGATTTGCTACTCCACTCTGTAAATGCTGGCGGCCAATTTCGCACCAAAAAACGAGGAATGATAGTTTCGACAACATCATCACTTTGGCGTAAACGATTAATAATTAAACCTACTAGTGTAGTAGATTGACTAGAGTTTACTTGTCCAAAATCAATCACACGAATTTTGTTATCTTTTCCTAATAAAGCCACAGATTTATAAGCATTCCACACACTTTCTTTTAAGTTAGATAAAGATTTTTTCAAATTTTCCTCTAACTGACGTTTTTGATGATCATCTAATCCTTGTTCTTCATCACGGATGTCTTCCCAAGCTAAAACTTTTCTGGCTTCTTCTCGTAGCTTGGTATCAGTATCAGCAACCGCCCAAATTATGGCACTTTTAAATGTTCTGTCTGATGTACCACATTCTTTAGTCATAGACTCAATTATTTTTAGAGTCTGACTATCTTGTAGAGAATGTTCTGGTGCTAATATAGCTAAAGTTAAAACAGGACGATTAGAAATCGTACTAGAAACTTCTGGAAAATAAGTTAATTGAATTCCTGGATGAGAAGTAAAAACTTTTTGAATTTCGGCTTTTACTCTGTCAATAATTCTTGATGATTGGACATTAGCACGACGGTCTGCTAAAATCTTATTTAAGTTAGGTGACAGACTAAAGCAATATTTATTTTTTTCAATTGATAAATAATAACAATTAGTTGCCAATGTCTCTAAAACAGTTTCTACATTGCCAATATCTAAAGATGGTTCTGCTACTGCTAAACGAATTTCTGGGATAGTAGATTCTGCCCGCAAAATGCCACCATTAGATTCAAAAAATATTGTTGTTGTGACTTTGCGGTGGAGTCGTGCTTTTTTAATTTGGTCATCCGCTTCCGCATCCAAACGGACTGCATGGGAATCTTTTTTACCACAAATATCAGTTGTAACAGCACCTTCTAATCGGTTTTCTCCTAATTGTTCAAAGACTGCGGCACGAAATTGGAGATTATCTAGGGGTGCAGTTCCTAAAGTAATTAAAGGGTCACGGTGTGCGCCTTGATATCCTTGTTGGTAGGCGTTAGATACCCACAATGCGAGGAGTCGTAATACTCCCCTGGTGCGTTGAAAGCGGGGTAAAACTTGCCATTTGCGCTCAAATACTGATAACACTGAGGGGTGGAAAGGATAGGTAGCATAAAAGGCTTCACGGGGGTTATCCAGAGGAAACCAACTAGGTAGTTGTTGACGATGATCTAGTACCCAGTCAGCGTATTCATTGCAAGTGGCGATCGCATCTTTTGGTAACATAATCCTACCATCCGCACTCACAGCCCCAGCATCCCATTCAAATAGTCTTCTTCTAATAATTTCTGAAGTTTCCGCTTCTGCTGACATCATGATAGGTTTACCCACCCTATCCAGCATTTTTTTAAACCGTTGTTCATCCCCTTCATCGGCTGAAGTGTATTCCAATTCTGAAGCGGGAACGGAAACTACTAACACCACATTATCTAAACCTCTAGCAGTTTCTGATAATGCTTGAATGAAATTGTATAAACTGTTGTGATAACCCTTGCCACGATAGGAACTAACATAATTAATAATTTCATCCATTAATATCAAACAGGGTTTATCTTTGGGCAGAAATTGTTTAATTACATCGCCTTTAGGTTCAATAAATTCTGCTTCATGTTGTGCCAATACAGCTAGTGCAGTTTCACCACCTAATTGATAGGCAATTTCTCCCCAAGGTGTTTTCCGTAATGATGTACCATCATTTCCTCCCCGTCCTGTAAGAGAATCAAATTCAGTGCCTACAAACACGGCTACTGCTGCTTCTGGAACTGAAGAAATACCAGCTTTTTGTAATATCTTTTGTACACCAGTCCAATTATTAGCAATAGATCCACCTTTAGCTAAATGGTAAAGTAAAGTGAGCGCGTGGGTTTTACCACCACCAAACTGAGTAGCCAGGTTAAATACAGCAGAAGTTTCTGTTTTTTCTCCAGACAGACGACGGATAACCTGGGCGGAAAATTCAGTTAAATATTTAGTAAGATAAGTACGGTCAAAAAATTGTTCTGGATTTTGGTAGTAAGCAGGTGCAGTTTTATCTCGTACTTTGTCAAGATGCACAGCAAATTCCGAAGCATCTAAAGGTTTACCTTCCCGTAAGTCTTCGCGGGGTGTTAGTCCATCAATTTTGTACCAAGGTTTAATTGCCATAATTTACCTGCTAGAGTATGCTAAATTTTCCGGTATTTGTTTCCAACTGCCACCATTTAAAAAAGCCGTAGGGAAAGGTAGCAGAATCACCTCGACTACCTACTACTACAATGGTTTCACCGTCGAGTTTCATCCTGTCTGGTAAACTTATCGCTTGCAGCACTTCATCCCGGAGAAAAGTGATCAGGGAAGCGCGTTCCTCCGCACTGCGACGGTAGCAAAAGACTATTCTTAAATCTGCACGCACGCATAGCACTTTCCAAAGCGAGTAGGCACTGCGGTTAATATCGCTACTGTTCTCTAATTCCATGACGGCAATAGGAAACCGCCAGCTTGTATTACCAGAAGCAAAAGACATGACATCTAAAGCTAAGTATTCACTGGGAGATACGGGAAACAAGCCTAGTGGATGTCCTTTGGCGGAAGAATGCCAACCCATTGCTGTAGAAGTGGAGACAACGGTAGTCGTTAAAGCGGTTGTCCATTTACCAAGTTGTCCTTTTAAGGCTGCTTGTTTTAACGGGTCAGCATTTTCAGGTTGTTGTAGGGTTTGCCAGAATTTAGCTTGCCACTGGGAGGCGATATTTTGCATCATGAGAACCCCAACCCCTTTTTCCGTGCTAATACCCCATCTACCCAGCGTTTTTCATCTGTACCGGTGGGGTATAATGCGGATAATGCCTGAGCGAGTCCCCAAAAGCGTTGGTCGTTTCCTGCCCCTTCATCTACTAAAAAGCGTTTTAGGGCTTCGCTGCGTCCGGCTGCAAATAAAATCATGCTTTGGTGAATGCGGTCTAATGTAGTATTCCCTAATTGCGGGACTGTTTTTTCACCCCAGTCTGTATCTTCTTCTGTCTCGGTGATACCTAGCACTGCGAATAAATTGAGTTGTTCAGGTTCTTTCTTTTTGCCTTTTTTACCTTTGGTTTTGCTGGGGGTTTGGGCTTCTTCTTTACCAAATAAATATTGGGTACGTTCTGATACTGCTAAAAGTTTGGCGGTGCTGCCTTTGACCTCTACTAAGCGGGTAAGTTGTTCTAAATGTGCGCCTAGTCCTTGGGCTATTTTCCGGGCTGCATCAAATTCTAGGACGTAACCGCCGGTTTTGCTGGTTTTGCTGCTGGTTTCTTCGTCGTCTTCGTCGTCGGTTTCTGATTCGCTGTTATTGTTGTCGGCGCTACCTGTGGAAAGTGTCCACAACCACATGGCAGTGAGGCGGGCATCTTCTTCAAAGCTGGTAGTATCGGCATTGGAAAAAATCATACTCAATGCTTCTTTGGAGACTGCTGCCCAAACGTATTCTAGGTATTCTTTGAGGGTGACAATTTCACCGGAGGCTTTTTCGACGCTGGAGTAGCGGGAGAATATTTCTAAAGCCGGTCCCAAGCAAGCAAAGATGGCATCTGCACCAACTACGCCTTCTGATGCTAGTCTGGGCATCCATTCGTGGATACGTTGGGGGAGTTCTTGGAGTACGTCGCGCCAGTCGCCGATGTCGTTAGAGTTACGGGGACGGCAGACTATGTGGACGGATGAGGCGAGGGCTGCTGAATCCATTGCACGTAGTCTATTACCTCTTTCTGTATCAATAGGCCATGAACCTGTCATAGTCCAGCCAGCGTTTACCATTGCTTGTAGTTGTGCCTCCCAGCCTGATGTTGATTTATGGGCAAAGACAATGACAGCTATACCTTCATGTGCTAAAAATCGGCATCCTTCCGCCATTGATTTTTGCATTGTCATTTCAAAATAGGCTTTATCTTTGCCTTTAACTTCATCAACAATGCACTCATCATTTTTGGGTGTAAGTTCATCTGTGAAAAAAGTACCAAGAGATAAGGGTAAAGTTCGTTTTAGCCAAACATAGAAAAAGTCGGATAAGTCGGCATAAGGTACAGCATCATAATAAGGAGGGTCAGAAAATAGACATTGTACAAAATCATCTGGTAACGGGTTACTAGCGGCGTTTGCTTTTTCTGTTTGTCCTATGCTTATGTGATTATCATTAATATTAAAATTACTTTGACATACACCTAAAACCCATTCTAAAGCACCATCTAAACTTCCGGTTGCACCAGAAAAAGAGTTTCCTTCTGCAAAATCCCAAAGCATTGGTATTGCTTGCCTAGCAAAAAGGCCATCCATTTGTTCTCTTGCACTGTTCCATTTTGATAAAGATGTTAATGTATTGGCTTGTCTATCAATTACTAAACTTAAACAAGTTTGCACAGCATCAGCCAAACCTTTATCTTTACTATCTGCTAACTTTTCTCCCACATCTTTAACTAATTTCACCAAAGTAGTTAAAGCTAAATTTTGACGATGGGTAAATAAATCCTGAAACTTATCCATCCCATAATTTCGTTGAGAAAATGCCCTACCTGCGCCACTTCCCCCACCTTTAGGCGTAGGTTCATCAGGAATTAAACTCAATTCTCCAGTATGTTGATTAACTCTTTTTTCTAACTCAATACTTGCTTTTTTAACTGCTTCTAAATCCCGTTCATTTGGTAAACGATAAAATCTTCCTTGAGTTTTTACTTTAGTAGTCACCACACAAAATAATCTAGCATCATTAGCCCCACCTTGACGGGCTTTAAATTGTGTTCTTACCGAAGCCACAGGAGTAGTATAACCACAACAGGGACAAGTGGCAGATCCTCTTTTTACAGTGCCATCAAAACTAGGATTTTTTACTTCAATTTCTGGGTTATCACTAACTATCCATTTACTCTTTTGTTTTTCTATAATTTCAAAATCTACCCGCTTATCTTCCGGTTTAGGAATTATCCTTAAACCAATATTGCGATTACTTTTTTTACACAAATACAAAGACCGCATTAACGGCACTTCTGCCCCACATCCCGGACCCTCACAAATAATAGTCCTCGCCCATAAATAAGCAATTGCTGTACTTCCATCTGGGTCTTTTGGATAAAATTCAGCTAACTCTTTTTCTGCTTCTTCCTTTACCCACTGTCCCCATTTTCGTACCTCATCCGCTAAAGTTTGTCCGTACTTGGGAATATATTCCAACACCACCTTATTTAACAACACTGCTACCGGATTAATATCAGAAGCAAAAGCATCAGCACCCACTCGCAACGCTTCCAATGGAATAGAACCACCACCAGCAAAAGGGTCAACTACTAAGGGTTTTGTTCCTGGTATTCCGCCTAATGCTTCATGGGCTGCTTGAGTTAAATTCCGACTGGTTTCTAAATAATCAGTTTGTGTAGAATTATCCCAATTTGCAAAATCAGCAATAAAATCTAGTAGACTATTTCTTAATATATTGCAATGTTGAATATTATTACCATCTAATTGATTTTCTGGTTTAGCTAAAACCTGCCATTTACTCCAAATTTCTGTAGAACAATGTTTAGATAAATCACTATTTATAGCTGTGGTTTTTTTCGCAAAATTATTAATATATTTAGCAGCCAAATCACGAAAAGACTGGGGGCAATTTTCATCAACAGGGTCAGGCCATAAAGCCGCACATATTACAGCCCGACAAGCGGCTAAAGGTCGTCTAGCCCACCAAATATGTAATGTAGAAATATGCCCATGTCTGATTGATTTCTCCCGTCGTGCGTGGGCAGAAATGCGTTTAATGGGTAGGTCAACTTCGATTAGGCGTTTAGGATAAGTGATCATGAATATATTTTTATAGTGGTTGAACAATGCGATTAGGGATAGTGAAATATATCTTTTTCCCCATTTCATCTTTTTCGTAATACTCACCACCTCGAACAAACGTAGTAGATAAGTAATGGTAATCGAGTATGTTTATTTTCATACGCCCATTTGATGCTGCCTGAATAGTTTCGTAGCGGCGACGACTTAAAGTTTGTTCCCAAGACCATACTTCTACTTCCCAACCTGCTTTTAGCGCACGTTCTATCTGAATTGGAAAACCTGTATCAAAATCTGAAGTTTTTCCGTCTCCAGTTACAACAACCAAGGTTTGAGATTCTAAACCATAGAAATCAATGATTGCATTGGCTATTTTAAGATGAAGAACTTCATCTACAGCTTGTTCTGTCATTCTGCCATCATCACTTTCAACCCGTTTTAGTAAATCTGTGTTGTACTTTCGATCACGGGCATACTGCCATAATTCCTCACAAGATGGTGGCACTGAACCTGCCAATATAGCTGTTTTTAGGTCACGCCCATTCTCAATAAGATCAAATAAATTACGGTAGTAAAGACGAAGTGCCATCCAAGGAACATCAGGTTCAACTAAACTTCTGACGGATTGTGCGCCTCCCCAAATATTGGAATTATCAAAAAAAACATGAATTGACATACGTTATTTTGCCTTTGTGTCTAAAATTTTATTTGCCCCAACGTGATAATGCTCAATCTTAATTAACGCTTCCCAACCCAAGCGTACAGGGTCTTGAATAGTGTGAACCTCTGGAGATAAAGCACAATTAAATACTACATATAACCAGTAATCCCTCTTCAATCTTTCCGCCGTTTTATATTCATTTGTCGTTAACGCTACCTCACCAACATTTGCCCTTCCTTTAACTTCAATAAATCTGACAGCACTAGCTTTTAACGGATCTCCAGAATCAATTTGACGCGATATCAAATCAAACCCGCGATTCTCCTTCTCCACACTCACAACTTGCCATCCTCTAGCCTCCTCATAATCTATAACTGCCTGAATTGCTATTTTTTCAATTTCATCATTAGATACCATTGGCGCAATTTCTGGAGAACTTCTTTCAGGATGTGGTAATACCCAAGCACGTCCATAATGATGAATGTCGGTAATTGCACAACTCGCTTCTTGCTGCAATTCTTCCCGTCGTTGTTCTAACCTCCCATTTAATTCAAATAATCGGTCTTCCAGTTGTTTAATGCGACCATCTAAACCCTGTTCTTTAGAACCAGATTCTTTCAGTTGCAACAACTCTATAAACTGAATCTGTACCTTATCAATAATCACATTCAAACTAATTTCTATATGGTTAGAAATTGTTTCTACTTCCTTTTGTCGCTGTGTCCGAATTTCTGTTAAAAAGCTATTTAATTCCTGTTCAATTAAGGCTTGTTCTACCTGTTCTCGACTGGGTAAATTAGTATCATCTGGTAAATAATTAACTAAATTCCCATTGTCCCCAGCTTCCCCCTGCCTATCGGCAGACAGGGTAGATGTATGATTCTGAACAGTGGACTCTATACTCTTAGCAGGGAGTAAATCTAAAAATAAAGTTGGTTGGCGGACAGTCATTGTTCCATCTAACTCTGTCTGCACTACATATAAACGTTCATGGAGTTTTCTACCCCGTCCATCAGTAATAGCAGATGAAAATATATCTAATCTAGCTGGTGATTTCCTATGCAAATCAAAGAATATCGCACCCCGACACAAATCTTCCTGTACCTGTGCAGAAACTTCATCCCGCACACATTCAAATAAGGGATGTCCTGGCGTTACCCATTCCAACGTCGGATCATCCGTCAAGATATTTTTATCAAACGTAATCTTTTTATACTCTCGTCCCAACTTACCAAAGCGATTTTCTAACCTATCTCCCGTTCCCCATAGAGTCCGAGGAACACGCCCAATTCTATATATTTTCTTACCCTTAGCTGTTTCCTTTGGATGAATCCCCGCTATATGTGCTGCTTGCACAAAGAAATCATGGATAACTTCAGGTACTAATCTCCGTTCCTTAGCTTCAGCAGATTTACCAATAATTTGTGATAAATTTAATTCCCGTTTAGCAAGTCCTTCTAAAGCCGAATCACTAATTTTACGAAAACGTTCTGTATCTACCTGTTCCACAATCCGATTGAGAATTACAGACTCAGTAAGGTTATGAGCATACATATCCCGCATCATCCGTTCTAACTGATTAGCAGGGAAAATATCACCCAGTACATTAAATACTTTACCCGTCCTCTCTGGATCTAAATCCATCTCAATAGCGCGAATCCTCTCAAACAGTTTCCATAACACCTTACCTTCGCTGGTGTTAATAGCTACAAAGTTAAAAATTAGACAATCCTTATCCTGTCCATAGCGGTGAATCCTACCCATGCGCTGCTCTAACCGCACGGGATTCCAGGGAATGTCATAATTAATCATGAACCAGCAGAATTGTAAATTAATACCTTCACCTGCTGCTTCTGTAGCTACTAAAACTTGACAATCTTCTCTAAATTCCCGTTCTGAATAAATCCGAGTATTGGGGGTATCTCTATCACCTATTTTCATTCCTCCATGAATTTGGGTAACAGTTAATCCCCATTCTCTTAATTTCCCAACCAAATAATCTAAGGTATCTTTATGCTCACTAAAGATGAGCATTTTCATCTTCGGATCTGCAAATATTCCCTCTTGAATAATTACTTCTTTCAGCTTGACTAATTTAGATTCAATTTCTCTCTTTTCTAATATCAGTGCTTGACTAATTAATTCATTTAATTGCAAGATTTCTCTTTTCAAAGCAATCGGATCAACAGAAGCAACCACACCTTCTAAATCACCTATAATCTTTTGTTGTTCTATTTCAGTTAATTCATCAAAATCTTCTGGTAGCTTCTTATTAATTTGCTCTTGACGATAGCTTTCTGGATCTTCTAAAATCCTCTGACGTTTATCGCGCATCCGTTCTAAACTCCGGCGGACAGCGTAAATACTAGAAGCAAAGCGACGTTGTAACATCGCCATTGTAAAACCTAAAGCTCTACCTCTGGCTGTATCATCACTGGAGGCTTTAATTGATTGGTCTTCCACATAATCAGTCAGTGCATTATAAAATTCCAATTCTTCCGCATCAATTTGAAATTCAATAGTTTCAACTTTGCGATTAGTGAATAATTTTTTCACAATTCCTGTTTCTTCAGGGAACGTAACAAGAGCTTCTTTAGTCCGACGCAGATAAAAAGGAGCATTATTCCGTTTCATTGCTTCTTCTAAACTGCTGACATCACCATAAACATCTTTATCTAATAATTCTAAAAATAAACAAAAGTTTTTTGGGTCGCCTTTATGGGGCGTAGCTGTCATTAATAAATAGTGGTCGGTAATTTTAGAAAGTTCTTCACCGAGTTTATAAGCTAACGTTTTATTATCAGAACTGTAAGCACTCATTTTATGTGCTTCGTCTACAATAATTAAATCCCAATTACTTCTTAATAAACTATCTTTTGCGTCTTCAATGCGAGAAACCCAAGACACGGAAGTGATAACTTGATTTTTTTCTTGCCAGGGATTAGAACCATAATTAGCGCGAAGGACATCTCCACGTACCACTTCAAATTCTTCTCGAAATTTGTCTTTGAGTTCTCGTTGCCATTGAAATGTTAGGTTAGCAGGGGTAATAATCAGGATGCGTTTAACTAATCCTCTAATTTTTAGTTCTTTAATTAATAATCCTGCCATGATGGTTTTCCCAGCACCAGGATCATCAGCAAGTAAAAACCGAATGCGAGGCTGTTTTAAAAAATACTCATAAACTGCTTCTAATTGATGGGGTAGGGGGTCTACTCGTGCGATCGCCAATGCGAAATAAGGATCATATTCATAAGCTAACCCCAACCGCAAAGCTTCTACACCGAACCGAAAATACTGGGCGTTACCGTCAAAGGGTTCTTTTTCAGGTGAGGATTCTAACTTTTCCAACTGTTGAGCATTGAGAATTGGTTGATAAGTATGATTGGTATTAATTCCAGTCCCAATGAGTTTTATCGAATCACCCATTGGTACAACTACCAATACCTGTACAGGTTCGGGAAAGATTGAACCACGAACAATTACATTTGCTTTCAGTTGGTCTAGTTTCAAACTGTCACCATCACTTTAGAATATGCCTCTCTAACTCATTTAATTGCCGAATACTAGGGAATAGAGAAATATTTTGCCAATAACTCTTGACCCTGTTCCCCCACTTCCCCAAGCTTCTGCCCAATAAGCTGCATGGCAATTGGTGAGGGCTGCGATCGCTCATTTTCCCAACGGTTAATAGTGCCATAGGTAACACCTAGATAAGCGCCAAACTGTTCTTGAGTAAGTCCAGTCAACAGGCGAAAATCCCGAATTAGCCCCCCAATTTCGGTTTTTTTGACCAGCAATGGTCTTTTTAACATCTGGTTCATGCCTGATGTAACGAGTAATATGTCTTTTGACATAATAAGCACATTTAAAAATAAAAGCAATAGCAAAAACAGCTAAATTCAGGAAAATTTACTGATTTTTTGTTTTTACTGATTTTTGAACTGTATAAAGTCGAAATAAGCACCAAGTAAATCCATTGTCATCTGCCAAAAGTTAGATATTGAAACAGAAATATTGATAAACTTAAGACTTTATACCATGATGAAAATTGTCTTCTATATCTACACTCGTATCATTTAAGAGTTATAATTTTTATTTCTTCCTTACTTCCCATAATTAATTTTTTACTATCTTTTGTAAATCCTCTGATGGTAAGGCTTGGTAAAAAATGTTGAGAACGAGAATTAGGAAATGGATAAGATTTAAACAACAACTTACCGCTACTTAAATCTATAATTCCCAAATTGCTAGACTCACCAATATCTGGTTCAAAAGTGTAAGCTATTAGCTTGTTATTTGGACTGATAGCTAAAGATGATATTTTTGAAGACTGTTGTTTTGAATACTTTTCTGTGGCTGTTAAAACTATACTTTTGATGAGTTTACCTGTACTCACATTCCATAATTTTATAGTTTTATCTCTTAGTAATGAATCGCCTCCCCAGGAGTTAACATATGCTCCAGCTATAATTCGACTATCATCTGATATATCAATTATGTTTGCTTCCAAACGGGAAATTAATTTTTCTTTTTGTAAGTTAAAAATAATACTATTATCACGGTCAATCAAAAATTTGCCATCATGGGTAATTATTAAGTGATTTAGATAGAGTTCGTTTTCCCTGTATGACTTATTCACTTCACTCCATTTAAACAAAATATTAGGTACGTTAACACCTGTTTCAATATTATTTGCATCTGAAGAATAAACTGCATCCCTATCAAAGTAGTACACTGTTTTACCATCAGGATGAATAGCACTGACTCTGATTTTAATCTCTTTTTTCGCTCCTGTAGATGTATCCCAAATAAAACCTTCTTTACTGCTATTTAAGAAAATATTAGTGTTGTCAGGACTAATAATAGACGATTGATATCGTTGTAGTACATCTCTATTTTTAAAAGCACTTATAACTTTAAAAGTTGATAAATCTAACAAGGTAACTGGTTGGCCAAAGTCATTAATATCAGCCTTATTATAACAAACTAAAGTTGTTCTATCAAAACTCATATTTCCTCTATCGCAGGGAACTTTTAAAGTTTGGACAGAACTTACAATATTTGCTTGAGCGGCAAATCCATAATTTGATGAACCAATAATAAATAGAGTAGTGAATATAGACACTAATATTTTTCTAACGTTCAATTTCATAGCCCAACTTCTCCAATTTCAAATCATCAATTAAATAAATTATTGTTGCAAAAAGATTAAGGACTTAGATGTTTAAAGCCCAATTAAATATCTAACTTGAAAATAGACCAGACAAACATATTAATTTTATAGCAGTGATGCTTCAATAAAACTAACTAACTTACATCCTTCGGACTGATAAACACATGAAACTTCAATTGCTACACTTCTAGTATTTTTAAGTTCTAAAGATATGTTATCAATTTGTCCTTCTGTAATACTTCTAGTAGCAGCTTCTTTTCCATCTAAATAGACATTTACTTTAGTTGGACTGGGACCATAAGAACCCGTAATCGTAGTCTCTCCATCAGCTATTCCAAATTTGATGTTAAGAGTTTTGAATTTAGAAAATTTATCCGATTTAATTTTGCAAGTTAATAATGAACCCTCATTAGTTCTAAACACAGAATCATAAAACTCTCTACCTATAGATACTTGCTTAGTATCTTCATAAAAAGTACCTTTTTTTACACATATAGTTGATAACAACGGGACTTTCCGTTGAGCTTGAGCAGGCTCAACTGCAAAATAACCTAAACTGTAAAATAAAAATAGAGGAATTGACAAGTATGGCGAGAATACTACTGTTTTCATTATCTAATCCAGATCCTTAAATATGGAATGTTGTCAGGGCTGTTTCATTCTAAATTTTGACATTTTATGTATTGACGAGAATACGTCGTTTTAGGCTTCAGGGGTTTTATCTGAAAACGGCTAAGAATACCTAAATTCGGTGCTGAAATCTAGAATGAAATAACCCTGGAAATGTTGTAAGAAGATTACAAAAAATCAAGTGCAGGCGGAACTCCCGAATTAGCCCCCCCCAATTTCGGGTTGTTTGACCACCAATGGTCTTTTTAACAAACATCTGGTTCAGTGCCTGATGT
The DNA here is from genome assembly GCF_009712035.1 of Anabaena sp. UHCC 0187. Classification (GTDB taxonomy): domain Bacteria; phylum Cyanobacteriota; class Cyanobacteriia; order Cyanobacteriales; family Nostocaceae; genus Dolichospermum. The sequence goes on from NZ_VILB01000026.1 coordinate 15,439, forward strand.
AACAAGTATTATGTCTTTTGACATAATAAGCACATTTAAAAATAAAAGCAATAGCAAAAACCGCCAAATTCAGGATTTTTTGCTGATTTTTTATTCTAATTTGTTTTTAACTTGTATAAAATAAAAAAAAATCACTAAGTAAAAGTCCTATGTTTGCAACAGAAATTATCCCCTGACCTGAAAAATCGGCAGAAAACTTGATTTCTCAATCAGGGTAGAGGAGATTAGCATTTATATTTTCGGTGCTTTGACTCAAACCTAATTTAAAGTATTGAATAATATAAATATAGGCAGAAACAATACAGTAAATAACCAGTAATGTCATAAAAATTAATTTAAACCAAATCTTCCAATAAAGCTGTAATTTTCCCCTGGGCTTTAGTGCGGTTGTCATCATAAATCATTAAAGTATTTAGATTGGCATGACGACTCAACTTCTGCACACTTCTAACATCCCCACCACTAGCATCCAACGCCGCAGTTACCGACGAGTGCCTAATTTTATGGGGGCTAACAGTTTTGGAAATCCCCGCCACACTAGCAATCTTGACCACAATCTTGCGAATTCCATCCCCCGTCAGCCGATGTCCGTAGTGAGGTCGCAGGGAAATAAACAACGGTTCCTTGATATCTAATTCCTTCCTCTCCCACAACCAATCTTGCAGAGCCTTGCAAGTTTTGGGATGCAAATCAACATTTTCCTTCTGCGTCCCCTTACCCTTACCCAAGATACTCAAAGTCCGTAATTCTAAATCCAAATCCTCAATATTACAGTGAGAAATTTCCTCCCGGCGCAGCGCATTAGCCCATAACAGTCGCAGCAGGGCATAATCCCGTTTTCCTTTAATTGTTTCCTGGTTTGGCACTAATAGCATTTTTCTAAAAGCTTCAGGAGTAATACCAGACGTATCTCGGTAAGGTTGAATTTTCTCACTCTTAATATCAGTTAAAGTCCAGTCACACTTACCCACCTTATAAGCGTAGTTAACTAACGCCTTAATTGCAGCCAAGCGGCGGTTAACAGTTGCTTCCTTCAAACCCTGGTCAACTAACTCCGCCTTGTACCGCAAAACCAAAGTCACAGCCGAGTACCTATCCATTTGTAGAAACTGCCCCACCAAAAGAGGTGTTGGTTCCTGACCGCACACAGACAGGAAAAATTTATTTAAATCTTTAGCATATTCATGACGGGTATTTTTATTGCGCTTGCCCACCAACAATTCTGCCAACAAATCGCGTTCAGCGGTAATGGCAAAGGGATTGACCTGGGCGAGTGAATTTAACTCTGGGGGGGGCTGCATACAACTATCGAAAACATCTCTTTTCGATAATTACTTTAGCATTGATCTACCCCACCTGACCAAAATTCCAGTACCGAACCAGCCCCCAGTGAAAAATTACTGCTGCTTAACACTAATCTTGAGGTGGAATGGTACGCTGCTTTGTGGAAAATCGTTGAGGTAGCAAGCAAGGGTGCTTCCACTCTTGATGACAAAATACTGTCGGTTCGCGGACTAATTGAAAAATTTTGAACGGATTTATAGGGGTTCTAGTGTCGGTTCGCACATAAGATGAAATTTAAACAACGAAGTTATAGGGGTTTGGGGCATCGAGATTCGCGCATAAAATGAAATCGGTTGTGAGGCAAGGGTTTGAGCCAAATAGTCAATTCGCAGATAAAGTGAATTTTTCTGCTTTGATTTAACAACAGCCTGAATGCTTTTAAAAACGTACTTTTCAAGTGCGATCACCCGGTCTATGAAATTGCTAATACACTCTAGATAAGAAGGTAGCCAAGTAGCTTTTGTACGTAAAATTTAGGTTATTAGGTATAAAGCACTATCACTATTACAAGAAATACTGTGAATTTCTTTGATCAGATGCAAAATTTCAATTTATGTGCGAAGTCGCTAGGAGGCTCAAACGCTTACTCCATAATCAATTTCACCTTATGCGCATAATCAATTTCACCTTATGCGCGAATTAGAGGGGCTGAAAACCCTGTAAATTCGTTCTCAGAATTTCACTTTATGCGCGAACCGACAATTCGTAAGGGAAAATTTAGCTTACAATTGATATCACACCTGATATCGCCATGACTAACAAGACCCCACCCAGCGAAATGATTCGCGTGCCAACTGTACTAATCCCAATAGTACGTAACTTAGCGAAAATCCACCGTGATGGTCATACAACTGATTTACTGCAAGCATTACAGCTATTGATAGCACAGTTTGATAGCAGTGCAAAACTGGCAGCAACCACCGAATTACAGCAGGTGGAAGAGAAACTAGAATCACTGAAAACGCACCTTTGCCAACAAGATGAACAAGTGGACTCTAAACTGGAAATCCTTGGTAAACAGTTGGAGAAAATTGAACGGGCGCTGGCCTCTGGTAAATACGGTGGTGGTAACTCTAAACCCCGGCGTTCAGGATATCCATATCAGTATCAACAACAACCAGTAGAAATCACATCTTTTGCACCGCAAAATTTAGCGCAGAGGTTGGGGGTGACACAGCAGAGTTTAACTACAGAATGGGAAACCAAAACTGAGCAGGAATTTATTCGTTGGTCCAGGAATCGTGACCCCAGTAGTTTGGGGTGGAAATTTCAGCCTCAAGATGGATTGTATTATCCAGTTAAACAATAATAATTAGGGGCGTTGCAAAAACGCGATTTGATAATTATTGAGATATGCTGTTAATTAGTGACAAAAGTAATTGCTCACGACCAGCATTTTTTGATGCAGATGAAAGATGTCCAGGTGCAATTTCTATCAGGTCTTCAAGTTCACTTTTGAACCATGTTTTTATAAATTTTTTTACTTTTATATCTGCCTGTTGTATTTCTGCTTCTAAATCAGGACATCCATCTAGCAATAAAATAATATCTTCTAAATCATGGCTATACATGAAGTTGCGATTTCCTCGACTATTGAACGCCTCAATCTTTGATGCTAAAAGATAAGTTACTGGGAAAATATTTATTTTTTGACCACTTGGAAGATTATAAATAATTGATTTTTTAATCCCTGGTTTGTACCAAGGGTTGCTAAAACCAAGAATAGAAGTGTCAGCAGGCATTATATCTATTATTAAGTCCTGATAACGCCAACGACATATAATTTTACCTTGATCCTGTTCAAGTCCAATTTGGCGAAGCTGTTCTTCAAGAAGATAATATTTAGTGCGGGGAATGATATTTATAACGCAATCTACATCGTTTGTAGGACGGGCATCAACAGCAGAAACTTCATCAAGATAAAGAGATATTGTTGCACCACCTATAAAAACTATTTTTTTATTTAAGGCGGCAAGTAACTTTGCCGCCTTTTCCAACATTTGTACTTGTTCATTCATGATATTGTCAGTCTTTTTTCAAGCTCAATACTTGCCAGATTTTGTTCCCGCACACGACCAACTCGAATCGCATCAATCAAACTTAGCAACTCATATAATTCTGGGTCATTTTTAATGGCGGCTGGAACGGAGCGATATAACGGAGTAATACTTTGTCCTCTCACAGTTCCTTGTGGATCACTCCATACATAAATATCAGCAGAATTACCTTGGAGTAAATTTTTTAAAGGTTCAGCAGAATGTGCGGTAGGAATTCCTCTAGTCAAAGCACCTGGTTTTTCAGGAAATACGTATTTAAGCCCATGAATCAGAAATTCAAGCAAGCAATGTTTTTTTACTTTTCTAGAAGACCAATCATACAAACCACTAGTCTCACATCTTTTTAGAGCTGCATGAACTTCAGAAGGGCTGATGTGTAAGCTGTTGGCAAGTTCATTGTAAGTCCAGTCCAAATCTCGTAAGTTATGCACTTTTATTACAACAACAACATCTTGCGGTTTTAACATCGCAAATATCACTCCTATTTGTGAACAGCGAATCTAGCTTTATTCTATATTCGCAAATCGCAAATAGCAAATCTATTTTCTTGTAACGCACCGTAAAAGCCAATACCCTTTGGGGTTTTGGGCATTCGTAAGGACACACGGTATCTGGAAAACTCAGCGGCTTGGTTCCCTGAGAAGGAAGCGACATTATGGCTAACGGCACGCTGTCGGCAAGCCTAAGGGGTCTTGATTTTGAAATACAGGAAACTCAGGTAAATCATTAACTATATTTACCAATAATTGAGATGATTGTTTTTGTCGTTCTACTAACAACATTTTTTTGATAGTTTCTTGGACAACCATTTCCATATTGGGCAACTCTAAAAGTTGTTTTCCTAACTCATCAGGTAACTCGATCACAACTTGCATAAATTTTATTCTCCTAACATGGTGGCTCAATTCCCAATTCATCACAGAATAAACTGATTTTAACATCAGTTACTTTGCTTAAAATAACCCCGACTTCTTTGACCACTGATGTCCCCAACTACAACTAACGACACATTGAGCAATTATTCGCCTTAACAATCTTTCCATGTAATATACCGTCAATTCAACATTTTTACCGCGTATTACATGGAGAAAATTAGTTTTCTACTTTGGTTGCATTTTGAAGCATAAAATTAACCCCTACGTTGTGAAGCATATCTTGACCAAAAAGCTCATTTTATGATTCAAGTCATAATGATGCAGCCCAATCCCTAGATAAATATTGCCAATACTCACGACATCAAAATATCAATATATCGCAAAGAAGACATTGCTAAAATTTGGAAATATCAAACAAGCTCAACTGCCCCACCGATATATTACCCTTGCTGCCCCGATGGTAATTAAGATGACAACGAGGACATAAAGCAACTAAATTTTCAGGTCTGTTGTCGGAGGGGTCCCTGTTCCAATGATGTACTTGTAAATAAGTACGGCGTTGGGGTTTTTCATCGGGACGTAAAACCTGACCGCATTTTTGACAGCACCAATCAGATTTTTCCTTGATGGTTTTGGCTAGTTCTTTCCAATGCTTAGGGTAGTCCATAATAACTATAAAAACTGGACAACAATATTATACCTGATTTAGCATTTTGGGGGCATGATAGTTCAATAATTAATAATGGATAATTGACAATGACCTCTCCCTGAAGAAAAGAGGATTGAAGCCAACGAAAATTTTTGGATTTTTTCTTCTTAAAAGTTGAAAGGAGAGGTCTTAAACCGAATTGATTAATTTTCAGTTATCCATTGATAACGATATTTTCAGGAAATAATACCATTTTTATATAAAATTGCACAGAATGATTCTTGAATTAACAAGGTTTTCTGCCCCCTAATTATATGCAACTTCACATTAGATTGGTATATGGATGCCTAAGCCAGGTATAAACCTTATTTATTTCTTTATCCGACCAGTATTCAATCCCATCACTGAATAATTATTTACCACCCCTGCTAGATTTTTGAAACTAGAAGGAGTGTGGTTTTGTGGTGAACCAAAACCAACAGCTACCGCTGCATTGAATGGATCAATTAATGGAATTAAGGCAGCGATTATGCTCCAAACTCTTCCTACTTTCCTGACCACCAATTCTTTTCCCTTCCAATTTACTCAACAGCAGCAAAAAGCATTGGATAAAATGTGGACTTTTGTGCAACCAACTATCACGGCTGCTTTATTTCTATTAGTAGGATATGCCGGAACAGGCAAGTCAACAATAGTTTTTCAACTCGTTAAAGTTCTTGTGGCTACAGGTAAACGAGTTGTCTTGACTGCACCTACGAATAAAGCTGTAGGTGTACTGCGACGCATGGCGGCAGAAAACGGGGTAACTGGTGTGGAATTCTTCACCATTCACCAATTACTAGGACTAGGAATGGTGACTAGAGGTAAAGAGAAAATACTTGACCAAATAGGACCCTGTTACATCAACTTATTTGATGTTGTCTTTATTGATGAATGTTCCATGATTGGTAAACAACTGTGGCACTGGATTGAAAATGTGGCTAATCAATCATCTACCTGGACAAAAATCAAAATTATTCTCATGGGCGACCCTGCCCAATTAAATCCAGTTAATGAAGGAAAATCCCCTAGTTTTCAAGTAGCAAATAAAGCCGTATTAACTCAAGTTGTCCGTCAAGGAATTGATAGCCCTTTACTAGAGTTTGTAACGGCTTCTCGCTATGCAGTAACTAAAAGTAAATTGCCATTTGCCCCATTTTCCAAATATCTACCTGATAAAAGTAACGGGGCGCTCATGGTTAAACCTCAAACTTTACTGCGCTATGCCTGCAAAAAGATGTCTAAAGAGTTTGTTAATAATCCAGATTGTTTTCGCATTTTATCTTGGACGAATGCTCAAGTAGACTTTTATAATCAACAGATTCGGACATATTTATATGGTAAGAATACCAACCGATTTATCTCTGGAGAAAGATTAATTACTAGAGATCCGGTGATATCTCCTGATGGTAAAACTGCTATTCTTTCCACATCTACAGAATTTAATGTTTTAGATGTGTTTGAAGACCGTTACAATAATTATGGTAGTTGGAGATTGAAGGTAGAAACAGATGAAGGCATCGTGCGTCAAATCTACGTTTTACATGAAGATGAAGAGAAACGATTTAAACAAGAAACACAACGATTGCTCAAAAGTGCCAAGCGTAATCCCTTTCTCTGGAAGCAATATTATAAACATTTGGAACAGTTTGCTAATATCAGAAACTGTTTTGCATTAACTGTTCATAATAGTCAAGGTAGCACTTTCTTGGAAGCGGGTATTGATGGTCAAGATTTGAGTAAGCGGCTGAATCGAGAACGCGGAGATGATAGTAAAGCAGTCCTAGCTAAAATTAAGGAGTTTAATCGGTTGTATTATGTTTCTAGTTCACGGGCTAGACAAAGGATTTTGGTAATTCGGTAATCTATAAGCGGCTAATTAGCTCAACTTAAATATCAGGAAATCCTTGAAACTGGGTGATAATTGTCTGCATTTTTCAATCAGGCAATAAAAAATATTATAGCGGTATGCCGTCAGGTCGAAAAATATCCTCTAAAAGTCTTGTTGCCTAAGCAGCATCAAGTTTTTGATGAGCAACTACCGCTATATCCATTTTTTTATCATTAGTAAGTGTTTACACTTTTTCTATTTTAAAGGATAAATCAAGGGATTAGACAATAAAATTGATTCACACATTCACACATTCACAACTTTTATTTCTGCTACCGCAGTCACCTTTTTAGTAATGACGCAAGCAGAGATAAATGATTATGACTCAAACAGCACCAAGACAAAAGATAAAGACTGCAAAGCAGACAAAACAAACAAGTGTTGCTAATCCTGAAATAGACAATGAAGTATCAACAAATATCACAAAAATACCTGAAGTCAAAAAGAAGAAATCTACATCTGCAAACCCTGATACTCCAACTGAACCCATCGAAAAGAAGCGGAATAAGCAAAAAAAATCTAAATCAAAGTTAAACCCTCCAATACCCAGAGAATTAGGCATGGAGGTAATATGTGAACAAGCTAAATTTTACGATGCCCTCTTTTTAGTGAATTGTGCTACTCCAGCTAAACCTAGTCATCCCATTCTTGCCAATGTTCTCATAATTGCAGATGTGGAAACACAACAGATACATCTAACTGTCACAGATATAGCATTAACGATTCAAGCGAGTTTTGCTGCCCAAGTGTTATTAAAGGGTGAAATTACTGTACCAGTGCAAATTTTATTGGAGATAGTCAAGCATTGCCCTAATGGGACTATTTCTCTGAATAGTCAAACTCAAGTTACTCAATCTAGTGATGATGATAAGCAACAAACAAAAATCTGCTGTTTGTGCTTATCTGATGCTGATGGTAAGTATGAAATTAGAGGCATTAGTGCTGAAGAATTCCCACCTACTAACATAATTGATGCTGCTCCTGTGTCTTTAGCAACAACAATTTTCAAAGATGGTTTGAAAGGTGTACTTTATGCAGTCAGCACTGATGAAAATAAATATATCTTGACTGGAGTTCATCTCCAACTGGCACAGGAGAAATTAAAGTTTATTGGTACTGATGGTCATCGAGTTGCTATTACTGAACTTTGCACTCACCGAATTGGCAGAAAAACTCGTCAAGAAGTTTCATCTCAAGAAGTTCAATCTCAACAAGTGCCATCTGAGGAAATTATGCAATTTACTCTGCCTGGTCGTGTGGTGAGAGAAATAGCCCGTAACTTAAATGATGATGTGGAATCTATTAATCTACTGTATGATGACCAAAGTAATCGCTTGGGTTTTGCTTGGCAAGATGTCGTTCTTAGCTGTCAAGTTGTGGAAGGAATTTATCCTGATTGTGAGCAGTTATTAACTAAATTCAGCTTTGAGAAAGAAGTAATTTTAGAAAAAGCACCGTTAGTTAAAGCACTGGAACGGTTATCTGTGTTAACTGATAAGAAAGAGAAAGGAATTTATTTGCAGTTTGATGGCAGTTTACAACAGTTACGGTTATCTATTGAACGAGAATTTGGCAAAGGTGATCAGGTGATTGTTGCTAATTTACCAACAGAAATGATGTTGAATATCCAGTTTAATCTCAAGTATTTGATAGAAGCTGCTAAAGCTATTCCTAGTTCAAGTATCAAAATGCACTTGCAGCAATCAGATCATCCCGCTATGTTAGTTCCTGATGGAGATAGAGCAAATCCAGAAGTGGAAATGTCCATGCGTCATGTCTTGCTGCCACTTTATATTCCAAATGGTTAAGGTTAACGGCTGAATGCTTACAATTCTACACCCAAGACTTGCAAAATGTCTTTAACGGGTGCTTTATCTTGCTCTAACTGTTCAACTCGATGTATTAACCGCTTAGGAATGTACTTAGAAGATTTTACTAAGCGATCGCCTTGAGTCCAAAACTCAAAATGATAGTAAGCCTGTGGGTAATCCTTGCCTTTTTTGGTAATTGTGCGCCAGTGAATGTTACCGCTTCCCTCTCCTTTATGCCGCCGCATTTTACTAGGGCTTTGATTACTAGGGGAGATACCAGAATTACTAGGGCTTAACTGGATATCCCCTAGTAAATTACTAGGGCTGTTATTACTAGAGGAGATATCAGAATTACTAGGGCTTAACTGGATATCCCCTAGTAAATTACTAGGGTTTGGATTACTAGGGCTTTGATTACTAGGGGTGACAGAAATGCCTAAAAGAAGCAGAATTTCTTTGACTGGACGTTTAGCAGCCTCAGCTTCTTGAATATCCCCCAGTAATTTTTTGGGTATGTATCTAGTCTTTTTCTGACCGTTTTCTTTCCAGTGGTAATAAGCCTGCTGGTAAGAGGAACAAATTTTATTAACAAAGATTTATGGTAAAAGACATTTAATCTGTTTTATGTTAATAGTTATCTGTTTCTGATCGTATCAATTTTGTAAAAGTTATTTTTACTATTCTGTCAGCTAAAATCTTATGTAAGATTTGAATGTTTGTTGATTTATAACAAAAATATGTTAAATTATATTAGTTGACAAAACAACTTTGTAACTTTTTTTGCTGTACCTTATCAATCTAAAATAATCTATAAATTTTAACTAAAATTTCACCCCCTTAACAGGGGCAAGAGCGACGAATTAAGATGAATAAATCCTATGTCTACAGTCGCTCTACATCAAAAATATCGCCCCCAAACTTTAGCCGAATTGGTTGGACAACCCTACGTTAAGACTGCTCTAACTAATGCCATCAAACACCTGCAAATTGCCCCAGCTTATTTATTAACAGGTTCTAGAGGTACAGGTAAAACTTCGACTGCGCGCATATTTGCTAAATCTCTTAATTGCCTTAATAGCAAAAAACCAACTGATAAACCTTGTGGAATTTGTCAATCTTGTCGTTCAATTGAAAGTAGCAATAGTTTAGACGTGAGTGAAATTGATGCTGCTTCAAATAATGGTGTAGATGATGCCCGTGCTTTAATTGAACGCTGTACTTTAGCACCAATAGCAGGACGTTATCGAATTTTTATTTTAGATGAATGCCACTGCTTAACCGGTAATGCCTTTAATGCTTTACTCAAGTGTATTGAAGAACCACCACCTCATGTGGTTTTTATTCTCTGCACCACAGAACAGCACAAGGTTTTACCTACTATTATCAGCCGTTGTCAGGTGTTTAATTTCCGCACTTTATCAATTCAAACAATTGTGCAGCATCTCCGTATTATAGCAGATGCGGAATCTATTTCTATTAATGAAGAGGCATTAAGTGCGATCGCTCGACTGAGTGATGGTGGTTTACGGGATGCCCTGCAATTACTCGGTCAAGCCAGTCTTTTAGATGTAGATATCACTGCCCATCATGTCATGGAAATCGTTGGTGGTGTCACAGAAGCAGAGCTAATGGCTATTTTACAGGCTATCTCTACCAACAACACTTTTAATTTGCTGCAAGTTGCTAGAGAATTGGTAGACTCTGGGAAACCGCCTAAATTGATTATCTCAAATTTACTGCAAACATACCGAGATTTACTGATTATCAAGTCTGCACCGCAGGAACAAGCTTTACTAACTGGTTGTGTCAGTTATACCCAACTCAAAGCTTTTGCCAAACACTGGAATTTCGAGACACTGAATTTATCTTTAGCAGAGTTACAAAAAGCTGAAAATTATCTGCGGTATACGGTCAATGCAGCAGTGTGGCTGGAGGTTTGTTTACTCAATTTGCTGCCCGGTTTATTGCCTGGAGGTGCAACGAAGACGGTAAATGTGAAACCTGGGCATGATGGCAAATTGTTACCAACTTATGGAACGTACACCATCAACAAGGTGACTGATAAACCTGTGGATGATCCAGGTAAAGATAGCTTGTTACCAGCAGTTGCAACCAATACTGCTAATGCTTCTAATACTGCTAATTTAGCGCAAATTTGGCAGCAGGTGATGGATAAGGCTAAACCGAACCATCAAAAGCTGTTGGCTCATGCAAATCTGGTGAAATTGCAAGGGTCTAAGGCAATTTTAGAGGTGACACCAGCTTACTTGCAAAAGTTTGAGAATAGCAAAGAGGCGATCGCTAAAATGCTGCAACGGGCTACTCAAAGTCCAAAACCCCTGACTGTGTTGATTAAAACTGCCAATCTCAGTAATAATGGGAGGGTAAGAGGATGATTGTTTTGCTCACGGGTGATGATGAATACGCTATTCAAGAACAGCTAAACCAGTACAAAACGGAGATTGATGCTCAATGGCTGACTCTATGCTATCACCGATTTCCGGCTGTTCAGCTTGACAAAGCTTTGAGTGTGGCTCGGACTCGTTCCCTGACTGGTGGTAAAAAACTGGTAATTGTGGAAAATTGCCACCTCAAGCAGTGGGGTGATACGGAGTTAGCAACTTTGCAACAGTTGGTGCAATTGCCTAATTCGACAATTTTGGTGTTTGTGGCTAATAATGTGGATAAGCGGCTGAAGGTTTACAAGCATCTGGTCAAGTATGGGACGTTGTTTGAGTTTTCGTTGATACCACCTTGGCGGTATGATTTGATTGAACAGGCGATAGTTTCCCTTGCTGCCAAACTCTACACGAACACCACAGATCATGCTGTGACAGCTAAGAAAATTAAACTGCTGCTGTCAGAGGAGGCGGTGACATATTTAGCACAAGCTATTGGTAATGATATGATCCGTGCTGCTTCTGAGTTACGCAAATTGTCTATCTATGCTCAAAGTAGAAAATTGGAGCTTGGGGAGGTACAGGAGTTAGTGCCATGTCAAACTCAGAATAGCCTACAATTGGCTGCGGCTATGCGTGAAGGAAAAAGCCATCAAGTTTTGCAATTGTTGGATGATTTACTGTCTCGTTGTCAACCTTTAATGGTGATTGTTAGCACTCTTTTAACGCAGTTTAGAACTTGGTTATGGGTGAAGTCTGCGATTGTTTCTGGGGTGAAGAAGGATGGTGAATTAGCTCAACTTTGTAATATCAGTAATCCTCATCGTATTTACTATTTGCGTCAGGAGGTAGCAAATACAAGTATCAATGCTTTGGCTAAAGCGGTGACTATGATCTTGGATTTGGAGATGTCTATTAAGAGGGGTGGTGATGGTAGGGATTTGTTGGTGGTGATTCTTGGTGTTTGTAGGTTGTTTCAGGTTGTTTAATTAGGAGGAAGTTGAGGGAGAATTTTGGATTTTGGATTGGATGTTTGATGTCTGTCTAAAATCCAAAATAAATCGTTAAAGTAACTCATATTCAATATTTTGGTGATAAAAAGCAGTAGGCATTGATTGATTTATTTAAAATAAAAGTAAACCTTTCATTGCCTAAATACATCATATCAAAGTTAATGAAGTTATCTGGATGTTGTTACTCAAGATATTGTAACTGCAATCTCTCGTTAGCATTTGACAACTCTTGCATCAAGAACAGGTTGAGCTACTCCTTCTTGGTATTGTGGATCTGGTATGACCTCTAGACAGTCATCAATTTTTATATGCGGCCAATTTTTGTCAACAGACCTTAATTTATCACGGCGTACATAGTACTGCCGATTATCTTTATCCTTAGCGAACAAAAAAGGTTTGTGTTGATTCCTGTTATCTAAAGTAGGTCGATAGTAAACACTTACATGAACCCAACCTTCCTCTGGGCTAATGTCTATTTCACTTTCATCCACTTTCGATGTTTCTATCAAATTTTTCCACCGAGCAGAAGTTAAAGGATTATTGCCACTTTCTATTTGTAAATTTGATAACTTTTTGACCCACTTTTGTACATCTGGATGATAGAGTGTGTAATCATTATGCACCTGACACATCTTCACTAAATGTTTATCTACAAAGGTTGTAAACTTTAATTTTGCGTCTTCACTCAGATGGGAAATTTTTCCTGTCCCATACCATAAATCATTTACAAGTTTAATTCCTACAGCTACTTCAGGACCTGTATGCCCTTCCAAGTCGAATACCTCATTCAGTACATCAATTGCCTCACACAAAGATTTTTGAACACTCCTAGAAGGACCGTACTCAGCAGATTGCCGCAAAGCTTGAGCAAGCAATGAACCTTTAGTTCCACGTAGAGGTCCTGCATTTTGCCAGTCTTTTGTAGCCTCAATAGCTTTTTCTGTTTCACCCAACCAAATCAAAGGAAGGTAGTAGTTTTGAATAACCATCCGTGCATGATGGACATCAGATTGGTCTGGATTATCCCATCCAAGTTCTACCAAGCGTTCGCCTAAATCTTTAGCTCCTTTATAATCTTTGTCTTTACGAAGCTCATTTGACAAAATCAAGCCTGAAGCGATATCACCCATATCCCAAGCTTGTTGAAGGGATCTTTTCCCTCCTAAGCGATCATTAAGCTTAAGCAAAACTAAACCTCGAATCCTGTAAAGGATTGATTGGTCTTTACACGCCTCTATAGCCAACTTTAAAGTATTGAAGATATCCGACAAAAGACGACGATCAAAAGGTTGGCGTGATAACTCTCGAAAGGCATCTAGGGCAATCATTCTAACTTGTTCTGTAGCAGAATCGGGAATATATTTCCCAGAAATTGGATTATTTCTATAAATATTCGGTGACTTGTCAATTTCGCGGAGTATCTGCCTTGTGTTCCTAAGTTTTGCCTCTACAGCTGATCTAACATTTGGATCAATAGGGCTGAAAAGCATCAAATCACGTACTGAGGAACTGAGTATATAGCTTTCCTCAGTTATCTCCGGAATTCTTGTAACTAGACTTGTTCCCTGAAGTTGGCTAAAAGCTTCAGCTATATCATCCACATTTCTTTGCAGTAGGAGACAAGCATTCGCACGAGTAATTGGTTCATCAGTTACGAAAAGACATTCTAGAACTTCATACGCCATAGGTGACAAGGCTTCAAGCAGATTTTTGTAAGAAAATTCAAGTACCTGTTCCTTTGCTTTAGATATTCCTAGATTCAGCGGGTGTCCTGCAATAAATCCATCAATGGTCAAACGAATGGCAAGCGGAATTGAATCACAAGCTTGGACAATATTCTTCAATTCGTCTTCACTAAGGCGTTGTCCGCTACGTTTCAATAAATACTCACGAGCGAGTTTCTGCGCTCCATTACTGTCTAAGGGTTTTAAAGGAATAGTGTTACCAGAATTTAAACTAATGCGGCTTGTAACAATGACTCGCCATTCTTCTGGGAGATTACTGTAGAAACTGTTAAAGGTATTGGGATCATCTCGGAGTATGGTTTCAAGGTTGTCAAGACAAAGAAGAATTCGTCTTTTGTCAAATTTATTGCAGGCATCCTCAAATGTGAGTTTGTCAAGACTTTCCTGTTCAGCTAGTGTACTAGCAATTGATAGACATATACCGTCAATAGTTGCAGTAGATGGAATTTGAGCGATAACACCGTCCGTCGTCAATAATTCAGTCTTTGAGCTGAAATAAAGGATTTGATCAACCCAATCTACTGATTCCGGTGAATGTACTGTATCATATAAAGCTTGCAGCAGTAGGGCTGTCTTACCCAAACCACCCGGAGCAACAAGAGCAATAAGAGGATATCTTTTGTTTCTCATTGTCTTGATTAGCTCAGAAATTTCTCGTTGTCTCCCAATTAAACCAGTGAGAGCGTGATCAAACTGCTGTAGTTGTGGTAAGTTGTTGGGCAGAGACCAAATAGGTTCGTTTATCCATGTATCCGGTGGTGATAACAATCTTCCAGCTTCTGCATCAAGAAAAGCTTGAGTAACATCGCTAAACTGTAGCTTGTCAATCAATGGATCGGTAGCAATGGCCGCAACACGATGCCAATAGCAATGATGAAAAGGTTTATTAGGGTGACTAATAGCATTCCTAATGTGACGTACCTCAAGAACTTTAAATAATTCTTGTAATCTCTCCAAATAATCTTTTTCTGTTCTTTCCTTTGCTGCGTCCTTAGCCATACTCAAGACCTCTTCCAAGTAAGTTGCAGCAACGATTCCTCTAGTCGTCGTTTTATCAAAAATTCGACCCTCTTTCTCGAAGAATTCAACAGTCCTGGACGGAAGTTCATTTGGATCTGGTTTGAGAAGTTCAACAAAATAACCCAAGGCTTGCTCTAGCTCGAAGAGTACCATCGCACTCTTCCTACGCGATATTTCTAACTTATCTGTTCCGCTTTGCTTGTTGTCATTCATTACCGTTACAGGATTAATCATTTAATTTTGTAATTCATTATCTATTTCATCTCAAAAACTATTCTAGTTCAAAAGTATAAAATAAAAAGCATTCCTGTAATTTCACTTAATATCTTCCCCCAATGGGGGATTTATAAGGGCAATGTTCAAAAAACACCACCATGAACACGCCCAACTACAACTTATTACTGCAAAGCCTTTGGACACCACCTACCACACCCATTCCCGAAAATTCCCACACAAATAATCATCCCCCAGAACCAACAGAAATCACCGAATTTCTAGGAGAAGACTTACTCTATCAACAAACAATTCCTGCCACCGAACCTAACCTCAAAACCATCCCCAAAGACCTACCAAAACAACTAATAAAAGCCCTACAATCATTAGGAATCACCCAACTTTACTCCCATCAAATCAAAGCCTTACAAGCAATTAGAACAGGTAAAAGTTTCATCCTCACCTCCCCTACAGCCAGTGGTAAAACCCTCAGCACATACCCCGGTATTATCGAAGGTTGTATCAATCAAGAACACCGAGCCTTAGCATTTTATGGACTGCGAGCTTTAGCACTTGACCAATTCCATAAAATCTCACAATTACTTTCTACCATACCCCCAAAATATCGCCCAGTCTTAGCAATGATCACAGGAGATGTCAAATCAGATGAACGAGAACAAATTCTTGCCAGTGAACCCCATATATTAGGTGTCACTCCCGAATTAATTCATTTCCAACTCAAACAAGTTTGGAAATCACCAAATTGGGCAACCTTTTATCAACGATTACGCTACATCTTAATTGATGAAGCACACACCCTTTCCGGTAGCTATGGTGCAAATATGGCTTGGTTAATTCGCCGTATTAAACTAGCAGTAGATCATTACGGTGGTGACTCCCAAAAACTGCAATTTATCTTCCTCAGTGCTACTTGTGGAAATCCTAAACAATTAGCTTTGAAAATCTCCGGTTTAAAACCCACTAAACTCAACCCCAAACCCTTAATTTGGATTCGCAAAAGTGGCGCAGCTTCACCACCCAGACAAGTAATTGTCACGCAACCAAGTTACAATTTAACTGCTGATACTGCCCGGATAATTCAATTTTTACTCAATCAAAATAAATCAGGAATCGCGTTTTGTAACTCCCGGCGGAGTGTGCGAGAAGTCACAGAACTGTTAAAATCAAATCAAGTCACCGCGTTTTACAGTGGCATTACTGCCGAGCGTCGAGCCGAAGTAGTTAATCAACTTCAATCTGGTATAATCAAATGGATAATTGCCACAGAAGCCTTAGAAGCAGGAATTGATTTACCAGAATTAGAATGTTGTGTATTGCGTGGCTGGCCAGGTTCTAAAATGGCATATCAGCAACGCAGTGGTCGAGCCGGACGTTCTCAACCAGGACTCACAGTGCTGCTTCCCAATGCTTTCAACCCCATAGACTGTTATGTGGCAGAACATCCAGAAATGCTGGTATCTGGAGAATCTGAAGAAGTGTTTTTTAATGACGAATATCCCATCTTTGCAGCCAAACATTTGATGTGTGCAGCCGCAGAAACAGGCATTCCCACTAACAAAATTAAACACTATTTTGGTGCAGCCGCTTTTGATGTTGCCAAACTGTTATTAGCCCAAGGACATTTACACAAAGGTAGGAATGGTTTATGGGCAAAAGGTTATCCCCACAAAGATGTTAATTTTCGGGGTGGTTTATCGCAAACAACTATCAAATTAGTAGATGCAATTTCTGGGGAAGAATTAGAGGAAATATCTGAAGATATCGCTTATCGAGAAGTGCATCCCCAAGCTATTTATAAACGACAAGATACTAAGGGACAAATGCTAACTTATCAATGTATTTCCTTAGACCTGAACAGTAAACGAGCGATTTTAAAACAAACAACAGATAAGGCAATTTTTACAGTTGCAACTACGGTATCACAAACCAGTAGTTTAACTATGTTAACTGACCCAGTGCATTTACCATTGCTGTTTTCTTCAGATGGTATAGAAGAAAAGAAACAGGAGGAACAGGAACAGAAAATAAAGGGGAAAGTTTCGCACAAGACTGACATCGTAGTCATAGGAAAATCTGTGAAGGAGGAACAGAAAATAAAGGGGAAAGTTTCGCACCCTGCACCTTTATCTGAAGTTGAAGAATGTCAGGAATATTTAACCCTAGAACTGAGTTTTGGTGAAGTTAAACACATTACCAGCGGTTACAGTTTAATGACCCAAATTTACGAGCAGACTTGTTTGAATAAACGGTGTCTTAACTACAAAGAACCCTTACCTCAACAACAGCGTTGTCCTCTGTGTCGCAAACTCACCCGCAAAGCTGTCATTGTCAAAACCCTATCAGAAGCCAAGTTTGAGCAGCCTTTCCGCACCCAATTTTCCGCCCCTATGGTGAAAGTAACAATTAACTCAAGTGCGCGAGAATACATCCAGCAATTTGCGAAGGAAATTAGAAGCGGTTTAACTCGCAGTAAAGAACCGATACCTTCTGGTTATCAACAGTTGTGGGAATATTCCAGTCCCTTCATTGCTATGCACAGCTTTGGACATCAAATTATGAGGGCATTACAGCTTGTAGCGAGAGTTGACCCCAAACAGGTGAATTTTACTGTGGTGAAGGAGTTAGAGGAAAATAACAATTACACTGGTTACTTCTATGATACCAGTGATGGCGGCAATGGTGCGGCTGAAGCTGTGTTTAAACATCTGCCAAAACTTGCGGAGGTTGGTAGGGCGATCGCACGAGATTGTAATTGTCATACTGGTTGTGCTAAATGTTTAATTCAACATGGCTGTCCTGATGGGAATACTGCTTTATTGAAGCAACTGGGGTTGGTGTTGTTGGATGCTGTTGCTAGACCTGAAACATAGCATTTTGAGTTGTTAAATTTGCAGAAATACCTACCCTTAACACTGTATTCACAGGGTAGGATTTAATATGTATAATGCCTGTACCTGGATAGGCTCACCAAAAGATTTTCCAGCGTTACCAGAGGTTTTTATGATAGATACGGCGGTCATATTTGACATGGACGGTTTGTTGATCAACAGCGAGCCTTTTTGGCACAAAGCGGAAGTGGAGGTATTCAATGACTTGGGAGTGCCACTACAAGAGAGTATGTGCAATCAGACAATGGGTTTACGTTGCGATGAGGTTGTCAGCTATTGGTATGCAAGATTTCCTTTGACAGATACGAGTCAATCTGAGGTAGCTGAACGGATTATCAATCGTGTCAGCGAACTTGTGATAACCCTCGGACAGCCCATGCCTGGTGCAATGGAAATTATACAATTATGCCAGCAGATGCACTTACCCTTGGGATTGGCTACGTCATCGCCCATCTGTCTGATTGACGTAGTTCTAAAAAAGCTAAATTTGCAAGACACATTCGATGTTATCAGTTCTGCTCAGACAGAGGAATTTGGTAAACCCCATCCAGCGGTGTATCTGACAACTGCCCATCGTCTCAATGTGCATCCCCAAAAGTGTGTAGCGTTTGAAGACTCTATTCGCGGCATCATCAGTGCTAAAGCAGCTTCCATGCGATGTATTGCCGTCCCAGCATTAGAAGAAAGAGAAGACCCCCGATTTGCGATCGCAGATGTCAAGCTGGATTCACTTGAACAGGTCAATGAGTCGTGGCTGAAGGAGTTTTTCACCTCATCTCACTACAAAAAATGGCAGCAATATTGAACATTGTGCTATTTTTTATCAGGCAGATTTCTCGGTGGAATCAACCGTCCTTGATAAAAGCGTCGTTCTAACCTACCCAAACCAAACCAAATCCCAGCACCACTGATTACAAGCAGGGTGAGAAAACTAATAGTGAAAATATCCGTTTGACTATAAATAAATATCAGCAAGGGAAGCAAAGCCCAAACCAACACTGTCACCACAGCTACTCCCACCCGTAACCGTTGCAGATTAGCCAGCGCAGTCCGGCAACTAGCACATTTTTCTGTGTGAGAATGGTATCTATCTAATAAATCTTCCTTCGGTAATGACGGTGATAGAGTTTTACCAGGAAACGGATCAAGACTATATTGATTCACCCAAGAACGCAACTGAAAGACAAACAAATCTGCCTTAGTTGGCAAATAAAACGCCTTAGTAAAATTACCACTACCACCACTTTTTTCTAGATACCGTTCTTGATGATGTAAGAAAATTTGGTCATCTTCTAAAATGCTATTTTGGCCAATATGTGAATACCAGCGTGGAGTCAACTTCAAAAACAGTCCTGGTATTTTGGAAGAGAACTTGAACGGAAAAATCGCAAATAACCGACATTCTCCCTTGCGAATAGGAGTGGCATAAACCACCGTTAAAGTCCTACCAAACTGCTTAGAGGTGAGATCATGCCACATTAAACCAGGAGCAATAAAAGTAGTATATTGTTTTCCTAAAGTACCTTTGCGGGGTCCTGCTTCCCAAACTCCTTTAAATCCCCATTTTCCAGATTCTACAACTTCCAATTCCACCGGAGATACATTCGCTCGGTTGCCGACAGTACGGTGATGGGTGTAAGGAATGTGACTAGAATCAAGGACGTTTTCCATCAACGTCAAAGCATCATAGGGGATATCTCGAAAAGTATTCAGGCAAATCCAGTCATCCGGGTCTTCGTCTAAAAGATCAACAATGGGAACTTTGGTTTTAGCTGCATTTTCCGCAGTACCAGGATAAACAAATAAGAGTCCTTGGCGAACTGTGGTCGGGAATGAAGTTACACAGGCACGTTGAGAAACTTCTGCTTTTCCACCTTCAACTTGTTGGGGGATAATTGAACACTTTCCCGTTCCTGAAAAAGCCCAACCATGATAAGGACATTCTAACAATCCATCCTCATTAATTCTTCCTTCCGATAGTGGTGCTAACCGATGGGGGCATTGGTCTAAAAATGCTCGCCACATCTGCTGATTATTATCCCACCACAAAACAATATCCCGTTCTAGCAAAGTGAAACGAGTCGGCAGGGTTTTATCTAAATCTTTCACATAATAGACAGGATACCAAGCCTCTTGCCAATCAAAGCGTTCTGGGTCAATTCCACCTGCGCTTAGTGATTCTGTTGTTATAGTTGGAGATATGACTACTTGAGGAGATGCCTCTGACTGGATCATGCTATTGGACATGGTAGGATCAACAATAATTTTAACTTTCTAGTCCCTTCCCAAATTAACAATTTTTTAATCACCCTCGCAGATAGATTTCAAAAACCAGCCGATTGTTTAAAAATTACAGAAATACCCGGTAAGTGTAAAACTCAGTCCTTCGACAAGCTCAGGAACCATCACTTGAGCGCTGAGATATAAGCTACACTATGGCTTACGCCACGCTTCGCTATCGGCAAGTCTGACATCAGTTCATACCAAAATATTTTAACACTATGGTAGTAGATACGGAAAAAAGTACAGCAGCTAAAACAGCTTTACGTCAGGCATTAGCTGCTTGTGGTGGTAATACTAAGGACAAAACTGTAATTGCGGCGATTGAAAATCTCCAATCTCTCAACCCAACGACAGCACCAACCCACAGTGGTAGTTTAATGGATAGTGAATGGTTGTTAATCAGTGCGCCGAATTTTCCTCAAGGTGAGCAACTTGCAGATGGCAGATATGCCTATACTTTGAGTCGTTTGGCTTTTAATATGTTTCAACCGACAAAACTAAAAGTGGTGATTGACCGCGTTTTTCAACCTGTATTTTTGTTAGGAAATGGAGAGCAGCGAACTCATGACATTGTTGTGGAATTTACGACTATTGATGAATCTGTTCCTCAACTATCTGGGATTATTCGTAACCAAGGAATTTGTCAGCCGGTAAGTGATACGGTGCTGCAAGTGCAATTTACGGGAGGAATTTTAACCCCGCAATCTGCAACTAAAATGAACGAGTGGAAGGCTGTTTTTGGTGAGCAAGGTAAGTCTAAAAAAACAAGTTGGCAAGATAGTTTGATGTCCGGTTTTTTGAAGTTGATGTTTGGTCTAGTTCCTCCACAAACTATGAGTCCAGAAACTGGAGAAGTTTCTTTTGTTATGAATCGTTCTCCCAAAGGACGTTTAGAAATCCTTTATTTAGATGAAGAACTGCGGATTACTCGTGGAGAAAAAGGAACTGTTTTAGTGTGTGAACGATTATAGTGTTTACCAGACTAGTACAGCCGTGAAGTCAAAAGTTATAGCTATATCCCCGCAAAAGCGGGGATTGCCCTCGTGAAACTTGTCTTCGTAAAAACGGGTAACAGGGCTTAAAAATAATAGATCATAATTAATCAAAATAATTAATTTGCAGCTAACCGCTGCCTGGGAGAGATGCAATTTTCTCCCAACTATGCCAATAATTAATCTGGCTGACATTCAACAAATTAAGAAAACACAGCAACAACTTTTATTTACTCAGCAAAACCATCATCCAAATCACTCTGCTGTTGATTCTATTATTGCCGATAACTTCCATTTGCTGATGAAACAATTATTTTTACAACTACCTGTAGAACCTTTATTAAATGCCCATCCTCAAATTGCTCAATGGGTTGCTCAAGTACAGGAACTTGCACCAGAAATCTTTCAATCTCGCAAGAAATTATTAGTTGATAACCCAGTCATTGCCCCCCTAATGATTAATAACGATAATTACTTTGTTCAAGTCACCACAAATATAGCATTTAAACAAGGTATTCCCAGACTTTATGAATGGGCTGTGCGTCATCCTCAGTTTAGCTGGCAAGACCGAGTAAAGTTGTGGACTACGACTATTCAATATTCAGTTATTCCTAAGCAAATGCAGCTTGTGATTATAGCATTAGACCCTATAAAACCACCCCAAAGATTAAATATACGTTGGAACAAGAAGTATCATCGGCAGACTGAAAAATGGTTAATTAAACTCCTGAATCAACCTCAAGAAAATGATGCCCAATCAAATCAAATAAATCAGGAAATAACATCATCAATGATAAATTTAGCCGATATTTCTGAAGTTAGCATTTAAGAGGATAATGGTAACTGTTCACACTCTCTCCTATCTTCCAAGATAAATCAAGGGTTTAGACAATTTTAGATAGGAGAGTGAATACTTATCTAAATAAATAGGTTTTGCTGAAAAATTGACAAACTACTAGCATAAAATTAATTAGAGCTTGTCGAGTAAAGGTTGAATTTCCTTAATCAATTTTGAGTAATAATTCCAGTAAACATCAAGAAAAAAATTTGTCAGAGGATTACTTTTTTTTAATAAATTATTTTTTTTGTAAGAGTAAACAAAATTTACAATATTCATTACATTCTTTTGTTCGTAAGGTGTCAAAATGAAAAAAGCATCAAGCATTTTTTTATGTTTATCAAGAGAGGTTATTTTATTAAAAATTGAGGGGGTTATAAAATCCAGGAGATTTAAATCAACTTTATATTTATCCCGTTTATTTAACCTAGAAACTAGCTTACCATAAATTTTCATTACTTCTTTATAGTCTTGATATAGAGCATTTTCATATAAAATTTCAAATTTTAAAAACCTAACAATCATAAATAAATTTATATTTTGTTCATCATCTAGTTGAGACATCAACAATGTGAGTTCTCCAGCATTTTCCATGTTCATAAAGAGTTTTGC
>NZ_VILB01000027.1 GCF_009712035.1 Anabaena sp. UHCC 0187
CAATATTCCCTGTGGTTGGGGTTGTGGGGTTGGCTCTATCTGAGGTTGGTTTTGTAACTGAAGTGTCGTGCTGACTATAATCACTAATATTACTAGTATTCCCACGATCACTAATATTATGAGTCCGTTGTTCTGACTGGTATGAGGCGGTATTTCCGGTGTTTCCGCTGGTATTTCTGTTTTTTTTTCCAATGTTTGAACCACTGGCTTCAAAGGTGCTTCTACATTACTTGCAAAACCTCTCCAAACACCAACATTATGCAGAATTGTATTTTTACTTAAAGAATCTGTAATCACAACTAAAACACCATTACTTTTTTCACCATTCCAACTGTTCCATTTTTTAGGGAGACAATATTTCTGTAATTCTTCTGCTAATTTATGTAAATAATCGTCTGATTTAGATTCTATTTGAGATTCGGAGTTTGGTTTTAAATTAGTAAAATATTGATTATATTTAGTTTGCAAATCATCTATAAATTTATGAATTCCTGGAATATCAACTTTAAATTCTTCCAATTGATAAAAACTAATTGATTTCTCTACCATCTCACTAAAGGAAGAATCTTTATGTAGAAAATTCTGGATAGCACTATAAGCTATCATTCTAATTATTTTCTCGTTGTCTGGTAAATCATCAACTATCCAAACAATCAAATTTAAAACTTTACGTCCTAATTCTTGAGAACGTTTAGGAGATTCGATTCCGCTAACTTCTAATAATAACTTTCCCTCTTCTCTAAATATCAGTAAAGAAGGCTTATATTCATCAATTAAATCATTGACAATAAATCTTTGACCATTTTTATCTTTCAAAACTTCAAAATTAATCAGATTAGGAGTATCTTCTAAACATTGATCTTCTTCACTTTCAATATTTCTCCAATGAATACCTGTTTTACCTTTAGCTGAAGTTTTCACATGAAGTTCAAAATTAAAATCCATAACTTAATTCTCCTTTTTGTTCATTCAAAGTTATTAACTAAAAAAGATTTTGAGGAAATTCTAACCATTTATGTCCTTGAAGAATCGCAAAACCATCATTATTTTTGCATCCTATAGCAAATCTAAATAAAGCATTATTAAAAGCAGTAATTTGTTCTTGAGTAGCTTGAATATTCTCAGTAGTAGATTCAATATTTGATTGAAGTTCCTGAACATTTCCTTGTTTATTTTCTAAATTATCCTTAGCTTGATAGTAAATAGGTTCCCTATCATCAAAAGCATTCACTATAGCTCTAAAAAACCACCACATAGTATTACGTTTATCTAAAATTCTTTTTTCTTCTTCAAATTCTCTTTTAGCATTATTTAATTTATCCTTATCTATAGATAATTGAGTTTCTAGCGTATCTAGATTTTCCTTTTCTTGTTCCAGGAAGTGTTTTTTATTTAATAAAAATACATTCATTAAAAATAACATAATATTTCTGAGTGGTTGATCACCATCTTTCGGTTCATAGGGTGCATTAATAGGAGTTTTGTAGTAGAAAAATTTTGTAAAACCATCTATATCAGTTTTATGATAAGCAAAAGTTACATTACCAATAGTTTGCACTGGAGTAACAACAACAGCTACTTTGTCAATTAATAAAGAATCTGATTTAACAAAATCAAGTAATTCACTGTATCCCATTTTGACATGAGATAAAAGATTTTCTGCATCTCTAGATGTTTTGGTATAGGTTTCACACTTAACAGGAGCCAAGATTAATAATCTAGGGGATGTAACATTACTAAAAGCATCTTTTAATAAGCTAGTAATACGTTGGGGATTATTTTTTTCTTCGTGCCATGTACCAAGTTCTCTATCAGTTACCATTCCTGTTTTTTTCTGCATGAGAGCAGTAGCATCAATAGGAATAACTATGGCATCACATTGATTTAGTTGTTGTTTAATATATTCTTTTTGTTGAAGTGTAGCTGTAGGGCTAAAGTATTCTCCAGAGGGATCTGTAAATCGCAATTTCATAAACTTTTTACTATTGCTACCAATCTCAAAAGTAAATCCTTGATCATTCCAAGGGTTATCTTTTGGTTGAGTAGGAGTCACTTGTTTTGTGATACGAGGATCTATATTTTTTAAAATAGACTTACATTCATTTATAGCAGCTAATACACCACTATTCTCTACCCATGTTTGTAAATTTGCTCGTTCAAAAGTTTTGTGAAATTCTTCATGCATTGCTGCTAAAATACTGGTTTTACCAATACCTCTAGGAGCAACAATAATAATTTTTAATTCTTCATTGACATTCATACTCACAATTCCTACTCACTATTTAGCTAAGTCAAATAAGTCTAATTTATTCACAGATGTAACTTGATTAACTGATTCTAACCATTCTTTCCGCATTTGTCTATCGTGTTCTTTTTTGCCAAAAATATCTTCCCAAATCTGCCCGCGTACTCCTCTCAGAAAGTTTTTCCATTCTTTTTGAATATCTTTTTGCCGAATGACGTTATCAATAAATTCTTCTACCATTGCATACAGAGCTTGATTGGGTTCAACCATTAATTCTTCTAAGATAGGTTTAATAGTATTAATGGCTATATCATAATCAATTTCTAATGCTGTGAATATTTCATCAGCAGTGGTATCTTTAGTCAGAGCAATAGTTTGATTTTGTGGTTGTGAAATCCCCCCAAATTCTCCAGTCATAGGACTAATATTAGTTAGTCCATCCAAATGTTGACGAATGCGAGGAAGAATTAAACCCCGATATGATAATCTAAATTCTGCTAGAATTTCAAATCCTGCTTTTAATTTGGGAAACCGTTCAGGAATGATGTTAGCAATATCTGTGAAAAATTCAGAACCATCGTTATTACTAATAGACTCTAAACATCCTTGTTCTTTTAAAACCTTAACTACTTGACTTTTCATTAATTCTACTGTTTGTTTAAGGTTCTCATCTAAGGATAGAAAACGATGAGAAATTAATACCCTCAATTCATCTTGATAGTCAGGATAAGCTCTAAATACGCTCATACCTTTAATGCGATTTCTAATTTCTTCTATAGCATTTTCTGATGATAAAATACCTTTATCTCGTTCGCATTTCTCAATAGCAGCTAGGAAACCATTATAAAGTTCTTCATTTGGTGTTTGACGCTGATGCCACAGTTGAGTTCTCAGTTCTTGTAGTGCTAAAGAAACTTCTTTCCACCAACCATTATCACTATTGCCAAATAAGTCGCTAAATAATTCTTCAATTTCTTGATAATCATCTTCATAATTCTGATTAAATATATCTTGGGCTTTGTTTAATTCAGAATTGATGGCTTTGTAAATTTCTAATAATCTTTCTTGACAACTTCTAGCATATTGTTTATCAAGATTAGTCATATTATTAGTGAGATAATCTATTAATATGTCTAAAATTTTACTAGTTTCTGTCTCTTGACTACAGTTGGCAATTAAACATTTTTCAACTGTAATATATTTTTCTTGTAATGTATTTAATAAATCTTGGCAGTTGTTTAAATTATCGCCATTTTTAGAATCAGAGCTAGTTTGATTAAGAATAACAAATGACCATAAATTAACGGGTAGTTCTATTAAAGCAGAACGAGAAATATCATATAATCTCACATCAACATCTGCCCAATAATCTCCCGCAGATTTAGGCATTCTGACAAATAAGATAAAATCTATATCATTACCTAAAGACTTAATTAATCTGGTTTCATCTCCAATACCTGTATCTCCTAAACCTGGCATATCTACTAAAGCAACTTGACTAACATCAACGTTAGGAAATGAGCAGGTAATTCTTACTTCTTTGACTGCTAAAAAATTAAAATAATTTCTTTCTCCATCAGGAGTATCTTGAGCAACATATTCTCTAATTTCATGTTTTTGAATCTTGAAGGGAGAATTTTGTTTGAGAAGATGACTATAGTGAGAAAAATAAGTATGATATCGCTTTAAATGTTCATACATTGCTCCTGGTTCAGCATAACCAGGGATATCTTGAGGTAATGATAGTAAAGGATTTTTAGCAAATTCCTCTACAGTGAAAGGTTTTCTTCCTAAACCAAGTTTTTCATAATAAGGTGCAATAATATCATCTAAAAAAGAACGCTCAGTATGAAACCAAACTTCTCCATAGGTATCTACATTAGAATTATGATGAATAATGCTTTTTACTCCGGTGCAATGTTGTCTATCTCCATCCGGTATTTCTGCTTTAGTTAATCCAGTTAAACTTTGTAAAAGACGACTTTTCCCTTGTCTTGCACGTCCAACAACACCTATATTTAAAGTAGGTCGAGAAAATCGGTTTCTTAGTTTAGTTAAAGAGTCTAGTTCTGCGGTTATATTTGATTGAGTATGAGCAAAGCTAATTTCATTTAATTTACCAATTATCTGCAAATTCTCAGTTGATTTTAAAATATAATTACGTTTTTCTTCTAATTTTTCTAAGGTGCTAGAAAGAGTTTTTAAGTGTTTTTCGACTTTACTAATCTTTTCACTCCAGATGTGACGATTATTAATAATGGTGCTAATGCGCGTATTTCTGTCCATAATATACTTTAGCTATACTCATTAAGAGTATATTCGTGACCTGTATCTAAGTAAATAGATTAAATCTAAAGAAATAGTTAATTTTTTATCTATATTTAGGGTTTGCTGAAAAAGTTGTCTGTGAGGGGAGGGAACAGGGAACAGGGAACAGTTTCAGCTATCTGGATATCCTCAATTTCCCATATCCGACAAGGAAAAATGCAACTTTTTTGAGACTCCATTTGCCAAAACCTTGCACTTTTTTGTTTGGAAAATCTGCAAAACCCCTATCAATAAATGGTTTTAGCTTTATTCAGCAAGCCCTATTTAGCCAAATGATTCAGTTTCAATGTTTTTAGCCTCTTAATTCATCCCGCAAAGGGAGTAACGCCCATAAAATCCACCAGCTTGCTACCCTTGCAATCCTGGAGTTTGATAAACTCGTGTTGTAAAATTCTCCAAAACATCAGGTTCTTGATGATTACCAGACCCCTGTTCCTCCTGTTCCTGGACTGTTACCACATCTTCCTCTGGTAATGGCAACATCCGTCCTGCTTCCTCAATGCGGTCATACAATGCCTGGGTCAACATTTTAAGATCAGGAATTGTCACCTGACTTTCTAAAGCCAATCTAACTTGTGTATCCCAAAGACCTTCGCTTTCCTTAGCTCTTTTTTCATCGGTTTTCGACACCGGAATAATTAAAGGATAGGGAATAGAAGCTTGTCCCCCGGAACTGTAACCGGGACTGGTAATTACACATTTACCCTGGGGAAACTTGAGAATTTCATCTGCACTGATAACAGGCATTTTTTGTAAATTCTCACTCCAGCTAATTGAACGGCTCATTTGTCCACCAAGAGTTCGCCCAGTGGTCCGATTTTTAATCAGCACTTCCTTCTCACCGTAACGTTTTGAGTAATCTTCCGCCGTTTTATAGTTACCAGGATTGAATAACACATGGGTACTGCAAGCTGATGCGATCGCACTCCCCATTTTATCCCCATAAATATCGTAAAGCTGCTCTAAACTTTGAATACCTAAGATAAAACAAGCACCATTAGAACGATATTCATTAATCCATTGTGGCAGTCTATCCAACTTAATTGATGGTAATTCATCCAAAGAAATAATCAACGGGTCTTTACGGGGACGGCTCAAATTACCGACAATCATTAAGTGCATTGCTGCTGCCAGTAAAGGACCAACCACACTACGACGTTCATCATCCAGCTTGAACACCACCATTTCTCTACCTGATAGCTGAGTGGGAATATCCGATTGACCGATGAATGCCCGTAACAAATCAGCTTGAATAAAAGATGAGAAAGTCCCTGCCGCTGTCGTCAAAATCCCGGAAATAGTCTTTTCTGCGTCCTTAGCACTCAAAAATTGAATAAATGAAGTGGCAACCCATTCATCCAACCGTTTGGACTGGACCGCATGATCAAGACGTTGTACCAATTTTGGCAACCGCAACACCGCATACAGCATCGCCATGTCTGGGTAGGGTGAACCCTTGACTAACTGTAATAGTGCTTTTGCTAACAAATCCCCAGCCTTAGCAAAGAACTCGTCACTTTTACCCCCACTAGCAGCATTGCGGTTAATCACTTGACCAATTTCCCCAGCCATTACCCCATCTCGTGCATCCCGCATATAATCCAAGGGATTGATGACACCACTAAAAGCTTCACCAGGTGCAAATACTCGCACTTTATAACCATAACGTGCTGCTAGGGGTGCGTGGAGTCGCATTTGGTCGCCTTTTTTGTCATAAAGTAAAATTGGAAACCCTTGCTGCATGGCACTTTCTAGCATCCTGTCAATAGTCGAGTAAGTTTTCCCAGAACCCGGCGCACCTATTACCAGTGTTCCCCGTTCGGCATGAGGAAACCAAACTGTAGGTGCAGCACCCAGCATGGTTTGCAAGTTAGCCACTAACCCCCGCCACTTCCCTTTTGTCCAGTAACGGGGTGTACCAGACCACAGGGTAACTTTATTGTGTTTGTGTTCTTGGATTTGTTTAAATGCAAGGTTAGTAGCTGCTAGTTTTTCGCTGACACCGCAGACTTTACCAGTGGTGATTTTTCCTTTACCCGTACCACTGATTTGCAGTAGTATTAAAACTACCAACAGTCCAGCCATCATTGTCCAGCCTTGGGGGTTGTTGTACTGTTGAAAGAATTTACCGAAGTCAATACTGGCTAGTGTTGGTTGGTAAGAGGATAGGTTAATTAGCGCTGTTTGAGTGGTGAGATGGTGGTTTGGTAAGTTTTGCTGGTAAAGGGTCATGGCAGTTGTGTATGGGTTTACCAGCAATTTTAGTGATCACGGTAAAGTTAGGGAATTGACCTTTTGGATATTTTATTTTCCGCCAAGAATCCCAGATTCCAGTGAGAAGTTATCAATGTTACCCCACAGTAGTTAATGAAAAGTGGGGTTTTTACTTAATCTAAGACTCTGGTTTATTTTGTAACCATTGTTCTAAATCGGTGATAGAGGAGAAATCTAAGAGTGCTTCACCGAGTAATTCTAATTGCTCAATTGATAATGTCCGAATTGTCTCAATAAATGATGATTCAATTCCACCAATTCGCCGATTTAATAGTCGGATAATTAGTTGTTGTTCACCGCGTTCCATTGCTAATTCTTCTGTTGGACTAATGAAAGGCATTTGATTTTCCTCCTCTAAATGTTTGATTTTAGTTACTAATCCTCGTTGCAATTCTTTGGGTAATGTCATCATTTTATCAATGATCTTAAAAAGTTTAACAATTTGTTCTTTTGTTAAGCCTCGTTCATAAAGTCCTCTAATTAATACCCATTTCCATTGCTCACGTTCTGATAAATTCCCCGTGGTGGCTTTAGTTTTTAAATGCGCCATTACTATGATAGCAAAGGGATTAGGATTAGATTCTAATTCAGTCCACCGTGATTCATAGTCTAGGAGTTTAGCAATGGGGAACTTCAAACTTAATTCGCAATCTAACATAGCTTGATGATAACTGTTAGGTCGCCAAGTGGAACTTGTGTCTCCTAAAATCGCCAGACCCACCACAAATTTATGATACAGGTCAAAAGCTCGGTAATTATAAGTGTACATCCTTTCTTGGAAGTCAACATCATATTGACTCTGAATCTCAATATGAATTAAAATCCATGCTTGTGTTTTATCCAATAACCAAACTTTGTACAGTTTATCTGCAATCCGTTTTTCAGTTGATGATGAAGCTGTAATTTGTTGCAGTTCTTTGTCTAGTGATTCCGGTGGTTTTGTCCAATCAATTGCTTCGTAAGCCACAGGAAAGAAAAAGGATAAGAAACTATCAAAATATTCGTTTAATGCTTCTTTCCAGGATTCGTCATAATTTGCAGTAATTTCATTTTTGGTCATAAAACGCTATGCTAAAAATAGTTATTGCACCCTCAGTTTCTTTACTTTGATTTGTTAATATCTACCTAATATTCTAGCATAAAATAATTAATTTGTAATAAATTTAGAGGCTAACGCCTCAGACTTTGGACAATCATATTTATGCAGTCCAATGGTTAAATCAAAAGTTACAAACAACTCTAAACACCCCCATCAATCTCCTCCCAAAACTACTGCTGCTAAACCTAAACCTACCAAAGCCAGAGCAACTGAAATTGATGATGATGACTTTGAAGGAGAAGAATTTGAAATAGACCCAGAACTCTTGAATGATAACTATAACCAAGTCCGTAAACCGCTTCTTCCCTATGGTATCGTCGTTAATGATAAACCTGCTGGACTATTAATTCCAGAAGACCAGTTAGAAAAAGCTGGTTGGCTGGAAATGCCTGAAGAAGACGATTTAACTACTGTCACTTTAACTGAAGATGTTACCGGACTATTAATTACTGAAGGTCGGTTACTGGTTTTAGGTTTTGCACCAGAATATATCCGCTATAAATCAGATGTTGAAGATGTCGGTGGTTCGTTATTTGGACTTTATGATGATTATAAACAAAGTCTTGATAAAAGAACAATGGATGTCTGTTCAGAACACGCAATTATGTTTCTGGATGACAAGAATCAAGCATTACATACTACTCCTGTTGTTGTCCGATTCAAGAATGTAGCTCTCTGGAGTTTTAAATCAGTCCGTGAAGAGTTTTACCGTTCATTAGAGAAAACCTTTGCTGATTATTTCCAAGTACCATTTAGTGGTAAAAGTGATAAATGGCGAAGTTTAGGGGTGCTGGAAGTTGAGTTTAGAGCAATTAAAGAAGGTGAAGGTAAGAATAAACACAACTGTTGCAAAACTGTAGCCTATACTAAACCCACAGTTGAAAACTTTCCCCAACTGTATTTAGGTAAACCCGCAGCTAAAGCTTTAATTTGGCAACAACATGATGCTATCGCTGGTTTCAATGAACCACAATCTCTACCTGCTTTACCAGGAGAATCGGTATCTGTAGAGGTGGAAGTTTTACCACCAAACAAAAATAAGAACAAGAGTAAAACTCAAGCTGTCCGTAAATCCAAACCAACAACTAAACCACCTCGGAAAATTCAAGTAATTGAAGATGACGATGATGAAAACGACGATTTAGAAACCGATTTGGACAATGATGATTTTGAATTTGACGATGATGATGAACAAGATGATGACGAATAGTTGAATGTTATCAAATTAGTAACCGCTCAATAAATGGGGGTGGACTACCTATTCGAGAACGAATTTACGCCATTTGATGCTTGTCATTGAAGGATTTACCCCGGATTATTAAGCGGTTACTCAAATTACTTGTGTTGAACATAAATTGAGAGCATCCACTTTTGGTAGATAGACCCCCGCGAAAGCGGGGTGTGCTTTTTTAGATGAACCATATAGTAGGGTTTTTGGAGGACAAATGTTTGATAGAATTGTACAGGATGGACTAGTTTAGGTATCGCTGTTTGGATTTAATAGAAGTCTTATATAATTAAATAAATAAATCCTATTAATACTGATGAAAGGAAAAAAGGTACAATTATGCAAATCACTATCGAAATTCCTGAAGATATTGGCAACCAACTACAACAGAACTGGCAAGACTTACCCCAAAAAATCTTAGAAACTTTAGCAATAGAAGCTTATCGAAGTGGTATCATGACTGCTGGACAAATTCAACAGTTACTAGAATTTGATTCACTTTCAAAAACTCAAGTTTTTTTAAACCAATCTCAGGTTTCTCTAGATTATACCCAAGAAAATCTAGGACAAGCTAAACAAACAAAGATGTTAGCTGATGATATTAAGGAACTCCAGCAAATCTGTATTGAAGAAGATTATTCCTTAGAAATTCCCTCTCATCAAGACCGTCCTAATTTGTTTTTTTATACCTGCAATGACCTTTTTATTGAATCATAAAAACTGTTATTTTGGTAATTTATTCATAGTAGCCAAAAGTTGACTATCGGCAAGTTGATAACGATTACCATTAAAACAAAAGTTCAATTGTCGTAATTGCTGTTTTTTTGTTTGCAATACCTTAACACAAGGTAAAGACTGATTCCGGTTTTCTCCTACTGCTAATAATTGCTTTCCTGGGGGTAATGTAGGATTTAAATAACTCAAAAATACCTGAGTAATTGGTTGATTTGGTTTGAACCAATAACCAGCATACAGACAACCCAAAGCACCACAAACATCTGGAATATTAAAGTTGAAAATTGTCAGCTTGCCGTCTTTTCCTGCCACATTTATAGCCAATGTATTGTCAACAGATGCTTGAGGATTCAAGTTTGTATTTTCTCCAATTACCTGTTCCACTACAGAACTAGAAACAAGATTAACAGCTTTGTGCCAAGTCAAAGTCGCTGCATTCAAACTACATCCTCCTAAACCACAGAGAACAGAAAGCAGTAAAAAGATACTTAAACCAACACGAAACCAATGCACCCCATAACGTATTCTCATGGGAGGTTCTGGTAATTGATATCCTGTTGTTTTTAGTGATTGAGATTGAGTAGAAGAGACTGACAAAGGAGAAACTACCTTGTCTGCTGTTACTTGCTCAAATTGCTTTTTTGAATGCAAATCAGTATCAGAAAAATCCTTTGTCTCTGGCGCGGAAGATATAGAGGTTGTAGATAAATTAGTCATAAAAACCACGATGATAAGTATGGAACTTGCAACTTTTGAGAACCTAAAGGAAAGACGAATCAAACGAATTTATTTGTTGTGATAAGTTATAACAATAGCCACAATTGTTATAAGTGGCTTTCACTCCTGACTCCTGCTGTATTTCGTACTTCTAATTACCAATGTTTTGAGCATTACTAATGTATCGAGAAGTTAAACTAGGAGTGCAGGTCAACGTTCCATTATCGCTGTTATTATTGCCATAAAAAGCTAAAGCAGCTTTGCCGTAATCTTTCAGACTGAGACGACCAAAAACATCAGAACTACTAGCATCAACTTTGCTATTATCACCACCAAAATGCTTTTGAGCTACTCGCTCAATCAGCCGTTCACCAGTGAATAATTGTCCTGTAATCGGGTCAATTTCCGTTTGAGTTACTTGAATTTTATTGGCGATATCAGCCATAAATGCCCTATCCTGATAGCGAAGCGCTCC
This sequence comes from Anabaena sp. UHCC 0187, assembly GCF_009712035.1. Lineage (GTDB taxonomy): Bacteria > Cyanobacteriota > Cyanobacteriia > Cyanobacteriales > Nostocaceae > Dolichospermum. The sequence continues at coordinate 11,102 of NZ_VILB01000027.1, forward strand.
GTAGGAATCCGCAGGAGGAAAAAACTCAAATAGTTCAGTTTCAGTAGGTTGATAACCTTGTCTTACCTGATTAAGAAACTCTTCTCCTCCCGACTTGGCAGCAATTAACCGCACTGCGTAGGGGTTGTAACTCATGAACTGATACCGTCCCAGTCCTCGACCACAGTTTAAACCCCTATCAGCGCAGGTATGCACACCAACAGCTTGATAATCCCCACTACCAGCACTTTCAATTTCGGCAATGGCATTTCCTAGTAATGGCAAATTAACACCGTAGAAAGATTGACTGATAATTGAACGATTACTACTGGTAAATCTGCAAGGATTAATTTGACTTGTTGTGCTATTTTGACTGAGATTACCTTTCACCTCCCTATTTGCACCCGTTGGTGTAGAAGTAGTATTAACACTTTGCTCATTCCCACTGTCTAAATTGCCTACAAACATCAAAGCATTCACCTGATAGCTGAAAAAAGGAATTGGACCAATAAAATAAGGTGTACAACCCATCTTCCAAGCGCAGAAACGAAAGTATAAAGCCGTATCTACTGTATCTGTGGTTTCATCTGTTTCCATGACCACAACTTTAAAAGCTTTACCAAAGGGTAAACGTCCCGTTGGTTCTCGTCCATTGTTAACTGCTTTGAGTATCCCCGAACCTCCCTCAACCTCCTGATATTTACCGGATATCCATTGCTTACCTTCTAAAGACGAGCGATCACTCTTACCTACATTTTCCAAATCATCTAGTTCTAAATAAGCACAATCTTTTTGAGTACAGGGGACAGAAAAACCTTGCACATCTGAGCCAGAAATTGTATTGTTACGGCGATTTTCTGCTGTTCCGTAAACCGCATCAATTCGCATGACTAAACTACCAATTTCACTGATAGGATTGGGCATTAATCCTAAAGGCACTTGTCCCAATCCAGGAATGTTTTTGACAAAACTATTCATCCAATTGGTTAAATCTTGAATTGGTACTGTTGCCAAATTGGGAATTGAAGTTAGCGAAAACTTTGACAAATCAATTTCTCCCAGCTTGATGTTCCCAACTTCGTATTGTGTCAATACCTGAGATAAAGTTAAATTCAATGCTTCAATTCCTTGAGTTTTCAGTAAAGCCGCAACAGGTTGAATATCTTTGACTGCTGTTTGAGCTAATTGAGGAACAACTTTAGCTAAATGACTCAATGTTTGTTCTTTAATCAAAGAAAATTCACTTAATGCAATATTGTTTAAATCAGTAGATGTTATCTCTCTAATAGCTTGCAAAGCAAACTTTTCTGTTTGCAATGCCTCACTGATATCTCCTAACTTCAAATATCCATCAGGAGTCATGCCCACAGTCCAAGTCCGACTCAAATCATAACCTAATGTTTGGCTATAGAGACTGCCATCAATTGCCCCAGATTGACTGATACCTGGTAGTTGACTCAGAGAAATTTGCTTCCAGTCTGGCAACAAAAGTTTAGTTGCAGGTAATCGAGATTGAGCATTAGTAACTTCTACAATTCGAGTAGGCAGATTGCCATTATTAAATATGCTGTTTGCAGCCTGAACAGTGACACTGTAGATAATAAAACTGATGACAATTAGCAAAAATATCCATCTTTTTGAATTGTTCATAATTCAAGTTTTCCTGTGAGGATGGCAACCACCACGGCAACACGATAACTACACCCCAATCAATCAAGTATTTTCTTGAATCAAGACTGGATTTGTTTGACTTTGGGGTGTACGTATTAGAGAAAATATGATTTATAAATCGCATTCCTGAATTCTGACGATTTACAACTCTAATTCTGGGGATGTTGACTGCTGAGTTTTCTGAGACTTGTAACCTAAGCCAGAGTTATATCCTGGTAATTTCGGATTGGGATTAGCTGCTGATTCGGTATAGGGTGTATCACCCAAGTTAATTTCAAAAACATTTTCTTGATAACCATCTGCAAATCTATCTGTTTCCCAAGGGTTAATATTATCCTCATCACCATACGATTGATAACCGTTGGCAGACTTAACCTGACGATTATTATCATCATCAAAATTTGATTCCTCAAGGCTATAACCATGTGATTGATAACCCTTGGCAGATTTAACCTGACGATTATTTTCATCCTCAGCGTTTTGATTTAATGCGGGTTCTTGATTCATTGGTATGACCTGAAAAACAATACCAATACCAGCATAAAAAATTGATTGATTAACGGCACTAACCGATTGGCTAATTATGTCTTAGCCTATTGGCTATTTTGGGTGATGCGCTCATATCGAGAAGACAAATGGCACAAATCAACTTGATTCCACCCGAAGTCATAGCAGAAATCAATAATCATAAAAATGCTAAACTGCCAGACAACACTTTGAAAATGCTGCAAATTCTCGCTAGTTTAAATACTCCTAAAGAATTGTTAGCAACTTTATTAGAAATAGCCGAATTTTCTGTACACCATATTCGCTATCTAGCAGGTCCATTAGTGATTTACGGCAATTCTTGGAGTGATACAATTCCTCAATGGCTGAAGTTTGCTTGTATTCAAGACAGATTAGAACTGATTTGCAATGAGTATGAACAAAATCAAGTTGGTGAATATGCCACAGCTACAGAAGTTCTCACTTACATGATGCCTGCAAGTTACGAAGCACCTTTACATCGAGATTACGCTGATCTTTATCTTTGGGTAGGCAATGAAGTTTTAACTAAATACAATAAATTACCAAAAGATTGCCAGAGTTTTTATGAATTTATTGATGGTACTACGAGTGATACTAGCAATAAATCCATTATTCATTTTCAGCAGGTAAAGAACGATTTTTACGATATTAGTCAGTCAATTCGCCGCAGCATAGTTAAACACGCAGCACAAGAAGGATGGGGGAAACGTCGTGTTAATTCTAAGTCTAAAATAGACTCAATTGAAAATACTCCTCCTCCTGAATCTTCCTCCAATTCATCTGTACAAATGGACTTGTTTTAAAGTTACCAAAAATCCTCAGTCTCGAACTTCTAGTTTGAAACTGAGGATACATTGACTTTACCCTATTTCATCACTTATAGATCAATGAATTCTCAAGGATACAAGCAGTAAAGATTCCAGAAAGTTTAACCCCATTTTGATAAAAGTGTCCGCATTCTATAAATATCTAAACAGATGTTTTTGTTTCTCACCAGCAGTCCACAGGTGACGCACCACCCACAATTAATGAAATACTCCAAATCTACAAATATTGTCATGTTCTAAGTTTCATTAAATCGTATTGATTAAAAGCAAGTGAAATGGAAGCTATTGCTTCGTTGTTTTTGATAATCAAATCTCAATTTAGTTACCATGAATATTCAATCAGTTCAAGAAAGTTTAAATTATCTCATCCTGGTAATTACAGCATTCTCTATCATTGTCATGCTTATTGATTTTATGGTGGGATTAGTGCATTTATGGCATCAAGTTGCCCTTAACGTCGAATATTGTATCACTCACAAAACATCTGAGCAATCAAACATTGAACCTATTGATACCACAAATAGCAATCTTAATGTTGAACAAGAAAATTGTAATCAATCAGCTATCTATTATTATGCTTCAAATAGTTCTCTCAATGTTGAAAATGACAATGACAATCAATCAAATGATAGCACTTCTTTACAACCAGAACTTGAACTCAACAATTCCGTTACTCTTAACATAGATAAAATTGATTTACGCACAGCCAGAAAAATTGCCAGTGCCATTAAAAAAGTTTCAAAACCCAAGTCTGACCTAATTATCAAACAAACAGTCAATGGTAAAAGCGTTCCTTTAGCTTGGTTGCAAGCACAGATTAAAAATCGCTTAGAAATTGCCCCAGAAATTGTCAAACCAATTATTCAAGAATTAGCTCCTACTGCTATTAATAATTCTCAACAGCATATCCAGCATCATCAGGTTGTCCAAACAAGTAAACGTCAGCGTCAAATTAGTTAATTGAATCAAGTTATAAGGAGAGGGATATTACATATAAACCTCTCTTTAACAAAGTTTTGAGGTTGGATTACCCTGCTTTTAAATGCAACAAGTTTTGTATCGTGTTCTAAATCCCCGGTGCAAAACTTAATCACTAATTAATTTAATTATTCTTAGGACTTACTCAAAAGGTTACAAAAGTAGGGGTAATTCATGAATTACTCCTACGAAAGAATTAGGTTTTCAGTCGCATCTTGCGTAAGTCCTAATTCTTATCAAACAATACCGACTAATACTTATGGCTTAAAAGCCCAATTCTTATCACTATGAATTACTCTCCAGAATACATTTTAGTCAAAGATATTCCCACTCTCAAAAGCATTATCAAACCTTTGTTTCATGCCGAAATTTTAGCCTTAGATTGTGAAACAACAGGACTCGACCCTTTAACTGACACAATTAGATTAATTCAAATAGCTGCACCCAATTACCCAGTTGTACTAATTGATTTACCAGCTATATCTGTGCGCGATAGCGCAGAACACAATACCGAAAATAATCAGCTACACTGCATCAGAAGCACTCGCACTGGAATTTATCGTTTACTACTCAAAAAACTCTTCTGCAACTCTGCTGTAAAAATCGCTCATAATGCCAAATTTGAATGGCAATTTCTCACCCAAGCTGGACTTCAACCTTCTGGGTATTTCTTCGATACTCAACTTGCTTACCAAGTTGTGAATGCGGGAATTAAAACCAGTGCATCTTTAGAAAATGTAGCTCGTAAACTGTTGCGTATCCAACTAGATAAAACCTTACAAACTAGCAATTGGCATCAACAACTAACTCCAGAACAATTACAATATGCTGCTACAGATGCTGCTATTTTACTTGACCTTTACCCAATTTTAGTCAAGAAATTAACACAGGCGAAATTGCTAAAAATTGCCCAACTGGAATTTCATTGTCTACCTGTTGTCGCCCAAATGGAACTCAATGGAATGTTGTTTGACTTGTCCAAATGGCAAACTCTGGGTGCAAAGTTAGAAGCTGAGAAAATAAATGCACTTCAACAGTTAAAACAACTGCGTCTTGCTGGTAAATCTCAACTATCACTGTTACCCGAATTAACGGATACTGTTAATCCTAATTCACCCCCACAAGTATTAGCTGCTCTCCAGGCTCTGGGTATTGCCATACAATCAACTAACCAAAAAGATTTAGTCCCTTTGGTTAATCAATATCCTATTATTAAGGCTCTTTTAGACTATCGCCACCTTGCCAAAATTACTGCCACTTTTACTGATAGTTTACCTAAACACATTCACCCCAAAACTGGGAGAATTCACCCCAATTACTATCAACTAGGCGCAAGGTCTGGAAGATTTTCCTGTCGTCACCCACCATTACAAACCATTCCCCGTCATGCTGCGGCTAGAAATTGCTTTATTGCTGCACCTGGCTACCAAATTTTAGCAGCAGATTATTCGCAAATCGAGTTAAGAATAGTAGCTCGTCTCTCTGGTGATGCTAAGATGCGCCAAGCCTACCGTCAAGGTGCTGATTTGCACAAACTCACGGCAGCTTTGGTAACTGGTAAGCGGATCACGGAGGTTAGTGAAGAAGACCGCAGACTGGCTAAAGCGATTAATTTTGGACTAATTTACGGTATGGGGGCTGCCAAACTTCGCATTTATGCTGAAACTAAGTATGGTGTGACAATGACACTGGATCAGGCGAAGGCTTTTAGAACCAGGTTTTTTGATGCTTATTCTGGTGTGACTAAGTGGCATGAAACGATTAAGCAGGCATATTTGCGGGGTGTTAAAGAAAGTCGGACTTTAGCTGGGAGAAGACGGAGATGGGCAGATAAACCAAGGTTAGCAGAAATGCTTAATCATCCTGTGCAGGGTTTGAATGCAGATATTAATAAGTTGGCAATGGTGAAGCTGATTAAACCGTTAAGTAGGACTAATGCAAAGTTGATCTGCGTTGTCCATGATGAAATTGTCCTGGAATGTCCAGAGAATGAGGTTGAGCGAGTGAGCAAAATGCTACACAGATGTATGGTTGCTGCGGCTCTTAAGTTTCTTAACCCTGTGCCTGTGGTAGTAGATATTACGGTAGGTGATTCCTGGTAACTACGGGACTTAGACAAGAATTGTCATAAAAATACGTGGTATAGCAGTAGCTATAACGATTAGGACATGGATTCCCACCTATACGGCAATAACAAGTCTATATTTTGTGCTAACCGCCCCGTTGCTATAATTGAGAAACGAGCGCGTCTTCTTGCAAGCTCAGTGGCACTCAGCCCTGAGTTACTGATAAAATAAAATCAACGTGAATTCAGATCAATTGGGCTAGAATTTAATAGCTAAATAGCAGTTTATACCTTGCAATGAACCCCTACGCTATCCTTAATCAGAACAAATATCAACGTGTTAGTGATGGCATGAGCCGACCCCTGCTAGAAAACTGCGAGACTGCCTCACATATCCTTATTTTAGTTTGGCCACAACTTGGAGATTTTGATAGTCTTGAATATGCGTGGTGGTTGCAGCGCGAAGCTAAAAACTTGACAGATAAAAAACTCGCTATTCGTGCAGTGGGTATAGGCAATCTCGCTTCTGGCACAAGATTCTGTGAATATACAGGATTTCCGCCGGAAAATTTATTTGTTGAACCGAATGGAGAACTACATCACCAACTCAATCTCTATTCTGGTCTGAATCTTTCTCTCCCTGGGTTTGCTGAGTCCCAGAAAGCTTGGCTAAATCTAATTTTGATGTGTGCAGGGATTGGTAGTCCGGGAACGCTGGCGGAGGTTTTTCGGGGATACAAGGGAGACCGCAAAGCCCCTCAACTGATTGGGGATGATGAAATCATTCAAGGTACTCCTCTACCTGCCTTCCAAGGCTCGTTTTTCCAATTAGCCGGCGGCAGTGGGTTTCAACGTCCCTTTGAGTTAGCTACTCTGCGGCTACGGAATATGGTGGAAGTTCTCAGAAATTGGCAGACTTATGTACCGAATTCTGCCTACTTAACTCAGCGCGGTGGCACTTTTTTGTTTGATAGCAAAGGTCAGTTACTTTACGAACATCGAGATCCAGGAATTCTCGGCTTTGCTGCTAATATGAGCCAACCCCTATCATTTTTATCCTTAATTGAAAACTGTGCGTAAACTATAGGAATCCGGTTTGATTCTTGTTCATTATACTGAGACTCAATCGTTGATTCGATGGGGTTTACGGTTTACAGATTGTATGGCTTACGCCACGCTACACCACGCCACGCTATCAAAATTGGGATGGTTTGGTGCTATTCAATATCCCATTACCACACCTAAAATATTAGGAATTGCCACATTAGTAATAGCGATTCTAATTAATCAATTGGATACAAACTATTTTCATAAAAATGTCAATTAGTGCCGGGGATAAGTTTGAAAAATTGTTATATTTTTAAACTCATCTGCTCACGGTAAAATTACACAACTTATTCCCTTACATCTAAGAATAGCAAAAACTATGGAATGGCTTAATGAACCTGCTAACTGGTCGCATTCTGAGCAGCAAATCATCATTAGAACTGCACCAAAAACTGATTTTTGGCGGATAACTCACTATGGTTTTATTCGTGATAGTGGACATTTCTACTTTGACCGAGTGAGTACAGATTTTGTTGTTGATGTCAAGATAAAAGGCAAATATAAAGACTTATATGATCAGGCAGGAATTATGATTCGTGCCGATGAAAAACATTGGATTAAAACTGGAATTGAATATGTTGATGGAGTGCAAAATGTGAGTGCTGTCGTCACTCATAACTATTCAGATTGGTCATTTACACCTTTATTAAATCCTCCTCATATTTTTCAGCTACGGGTTGAGCGATGTCAAGAGGCTATTCATATCGCTTATTTAGATGAATATGACCGCTATGTTCCCTTGAGAATGGCTTATTTTCCAGTTCAGCAAGATATTCAAGTCGGAATTATGTGTGCATCACCACAAGGAAATGGGTATGAGGTAATTTTTGAAGATTATCAATTAACAAAAAAAGGGGGAAATTTATGATAGATATTGAAGATTTAGCTAATTCTATCCTCCAAAAGCAATCAAAATTATCAATAAATAGAGCTTTTTTAGTTGCTGTCAGTGGTATTGATGGTTCTGGAAAAGGTTATATTACTGAAAAATTAATTACTGCTTTGAATCAGCAAAATCTTCATGCTGTTGCTATTAATTTAGATCCTTGGCATAAGTTACCAAGCGAGCGATTTAATTCTGAACATCCAGGAGAGTATTTTTATCATCATGCTTTTTATTTTGACAATCTATTTCAAAAATTGATACTGCCGTTAAAAAATCAACGAATGATTAACTTAACGACTGTTTTAACTGGAATTACAGGTATACCACAAACCTATAATTATCAATTTGCAAATGTGGATATAATTGTGCTTGAAGGAATATTTTTGCTGAAGCGATCGCTCCAACATTTTTATGATTTTAAGATTTGGATTGATTGTTCATTTGCAACTGCTTTGGAGAGAGCAATCCAGCGAAATCAAGAAGATATTTCACCAGAACAGATAATTGAGGATTACCAAAAAATTTATTTTCCTGCCCAAAAAGTTCATTTGGCAATTGACAATCCCAAATCAAGTACAGACGTGATTTATATTAATGATTTCAAGTTAGGTGTTCACCATGATCCACCGAATGCCCCTTCCTCAACAATGTAAGGTTGGAAAAATGTCAAGAAGAACCAATTAATTTACCAATCTCATCTGTCAGTCAGCTTATTCAAATAATTCTCGATGCTGATAAGCAAACGGTGAAATATCCTCACTTGACACAGGTTGAGCATAAATAGCCTGATTGCGAATAGCTTGCATTTGTTCTGATTCTCGCTCCATTGCCGGAGTGAACTGCGATCGCTGTTTTAGCAAATCCTCAAACTCAATCTTTCCTGCTCTACCTTGAGCAAAAGCATTCTCAGCACAACGACGCACAGCATTACCAATTTCGGCTGGAGTACAAATTCTATACTCAGCCAACAGCCTCCGCCATTGTTCATCACTCCAAGGTGAATCATTGCCTGAAAAAGCTGAAAAATACTTAGCTAAATGTAAATTGAAAACTTCGTATCTTGCCCCCTCATGGGGTAAATCTACAAAAAAGATATCATCAAAACGACGCACTAATTCAGCAGGTAACATTTCTAGACGGTTGATAGTGGCAATCGTATAAACAGGCTCTTGGTGTTCCTGCATCCAGGTTAACAAACCCGCAGACAACCGCCGGGCTACACCTCCGTCTGCATTCGAGTCCCAACCAGCAAAACCTTTATCAAAGTCATCCCAGTAGAGAACGCAGGGAGCAAGGGATGTTACCAAAGCAATAAATTCCTTTAAGGCTCGGTCTGGATGAGGACTAACCAATAGTACACCCCAATTAGCGGCTAACAGTGGCAAGCCTATTTTCTTGGCTGCTAACTTGGCAGACAAACTTTTACCTGTTCCTGGTGGTCCCCATAACAACATTCCTGTGGGAAACTGCAAATTATATGTTTGTGCTTCTGGTTGTAGTAAACAAGTAATAGTTTCTAACCTTGTTGCCAATAAATCTAACCCCGCAGATGAAGGGATATCCGGTTGAGCAATGTACTCTAAACCCCGTCCCTTTAATTTGTTAACTTTATGCTCAAGAACTAATTGGGCGATATCCTCAAGTTGATCTACAAAACCTAAACATTGTTTCAGTAGCAAATTTATCTCGCCTCTGGGTAAACCTTGACAGGCACGAATTAGCAATTGCAGTGCTTGGTTTGTTGAATTTGTTTTTGAGTAAGGATAGTCATTGGCTAAAGTCGAGGGCGAACAACAATCAAAAAACTGCTGTACAATCAGTTCTACCTGCTGTTGGTTTGGCAGTGGATTAGACAGTACAGGAATAAAGGGCTGTAATTCTAGAGGTAGTTGAACGTAAGTTTCTAGTAATACCCAGTAATTATCTTGCTGACTCCACAAGGCTTGATGATAAGCATTCAGTAATTGATAGCTAAGTTTTTGACTAATTTGGCTACCATTATCTTCCTGTAACACTCCCTCCAATAAATAAATACCTGGTTGATAGTCTGACAAAAGATACTGAATAATGTTCTGGTTTTTACCCCTATCAGTTGACTGTAAAATGTACTGATTTTGATGCTGAATTAATTGTTGTAGTTCGCAATAACCGGGATTCCAGAGAAAGACTGACAAAGATTGCTCCTCACCCCAATGGTAAAACTGCTCTAAAATCTGCATTCTATCAGGTGTATGATATTCCACAGCCACAATTGCCGTATTTTGGTTAGCTAAAGCAGGCCAGTCTGTCAACTTCATGAGTTTGATTTTAACGACTTACACTCCCCTTTTAGAACAAAGTCATTACCAATGCCTTAGCCTTATGGACAATTATTAGTATCCAGCAGACTATGTTTTTTGGCATTGCTGAATCATGAGATGATTTCGCCCAATTTAGAACTAATTTTCAATAGTTTCAACAGCCAATTCATCACGCATTTATAAAACGGCTGTTTTTTATTTGAATAAAAGCAGTGGGAAAACGCTTGTCGTAAATTCTACGAACAGGGACGCGGAGCGAAATAATGAAATTGGAAATAAATGGAGATGAAAGCCGCGATTGCGGCAAGGAGGTGAAAATTTCACTTTTTTAAAGGAGTTTGTTAAATGGCAATCGCCAAAACTCGTACTAACGGCAATACTCGCCATACAGCTAATGGTAAAGTATCAGCGAAAACAAATAACACAGCTACCGCAACTAAATCTAAGGCAGTAAAGGCTTCACCACAACAGGAAGCATTAGCCTTATTGAAGGAATTGCGGAATTTAATCTTCAAAGAGTACGGAATTAAATTACAGCTACGCGACTCCAGAATTTCTACCAAAATCGGTCATGCAGCCCGTGAAAAACTCGGACTTGATATTGCTGCTCAAGTTAAAAAGAAAGGTGGTAATAAAAAGTTCGATTGGCAGAAATGGAACAGCAAATTATTTCCTAAATTGTTTGGACAACCAGATGCCCTCAAATATCCACCAGAAGTAGTTGCTATTTTCATGAGTATGCTGTACGACACAATCAGCAAAGACCCGGAGCAAGCAATAGCTGATTTAGTCGAATTCAACCGGGCATCACTAGAACGTCGCAACTCATTCCAAGAACAAGAAGTGGAAGAACTGGATGATTTAGATAACGAACTTGACGAGGACTTGGACGAAGATGAGGATGAGGATGATGAGGATGATGACGATGAACTCGATGAGGACTTGGATGAAGATGACGATTTAGATGAAGATGATGAGGACGATGACGAGTAATTGATTCTCCATAAGTGACAGAATTGTAACTATAAATAACCATGTATTGCTACCAACAATACAGGTTATTTTTTTATGGAGTTTGAAGAAAATAATGCAGAAGAATCAGAATTACCACTTTTATAAAATATTAAACAAACTTTTTAAGTTATAAATTGTCATTGTCTAAATGCGGAATTAATTAGAAACTGAAAACATTTGATTTCAGTTTAAAAGCACAAAATTTTATCCCATGAGCCATAGCTTGTATGAAGAAATAGGAGTCATCCGCCAAGTTATGCTAACAGGAATACCTATAAGCCATAGCTTGTATAACGAAGTAGGAATTATCTGTCAAGTGATGCTAACAGCAATGCGTATAAAAAACTAAATTTAGTAAAACAAACTTTGGAAATAATCAACGAATTGGAATTTCAGCGAATTGCATCTTTCGATGCGGTTTCTATGAGAAAAACAGAAAAAATCAAGGAGTAATTCTCATGCTGAAGACTCGCAAAGCCACTAAAACAGCCTCTAAACCTAAAAAACATATTCCAGCTTTAGAGCGAGTAATTACTTATCAGGAGAAAGTCCATTTGATGGTAATTGAAGTATTACGGGAAGAATCGGGGAGAGAATTAGCAGCTACCGCCCGATTTAATGAACAAGAGTTTGATTGGGAAAAACATAACACACAGTTTCGTAACGATTATCTGAACACACCATTGAAAGAATTGGTGAATTATGCCCGCAAACTTTACGGGTTGAATAATCTGGATGAAATTCGAGATAGACGTGCTGCTCATAAAGCTGCTCGCTCTAAACGTATGGAGGGACTTAATGGTTTAAGTAATAACTCAGATGATTGGATAGATGACGATTTTGAACAGGATGAAGATGACGAAGATTTAGAGGTTGAAGATTAATTATTATGCCCCGAATTATTTTAATCGGGGCATTTTATTTGAGTGCGTAGCTAATACAACAAACAGAATTGAAGACAATAATTGCAACTGAATTTTAGCAATCAAAAAGTGAATTTTAATTCAGAAGGCATCTGTCGATGCTATCTATGCGAGATCCAAGTAAGTAATTCGTTAATCAAAGGACAATGCTATGAAACGTAATCAGCAACAAACTAAAGTTTTAGAAAAAGCGATGGAATATCAAGGTCAGGAAAATCCAATTAAACGGAAACGTAATCAACAAGAAACCAAAGCTTTGGAAAAAGTTATGGGATATCAAGATAAAGTACGATTAATGGTACTCGAAGTTTTAAGAGAGGAAACTGGACGAGAACTCGCTGCTAAAGCCCGGTTTAATCAAGAAGAATTTGACTGGAACGAACACAACACAGAGTTTCGTCTGGACTATGCTGATACTCCAATCAATGAACTATTAGCTTACGCTAAACGTTTCTATGGATTGAAAGATTTGGATGCAGTGCGCGAGCGACGCAAGGCTCACAAACAACAACGTGCAGCTAGATTTGCTGAAGCGTCTTAAGTATCTACTGCTGAAAACAGCAACCCCACATTTAAGTGGGGTAACTTTTTGCCCACCCACCCTTACCCATAAAAACTGTATTTTCAAGGCTAAATTCGCATAACCACACCTTAACGGACGGACACCACTACCGTTACAAAAATTAAATTTACTTAATATTTCGTTACGATAAGGGCATTGAGAGAAACAACAAACTTCTCAATGCCCATGTCACAGGTAAACGCCATGAATAGCACAATTCGGGTTGGCAACCTTTTTGGAATACCTTTTTATATACATCCGTCCTGGTTTTTAGTTCTAGGTTTGGTAACTTGGAGCTACAGCAGCGGACTAGCGGCACAATTTCCCCAATTAGGTGGGGGATTGCCTTTGGTACTGGGATTGATGACGGCGCTACTGTTATTCGGCTCAGTTGTCGCCCATGAATTAGGACACAGCTTTGTCGCTATTCGCCAAGGAATTGATGTTAAATCAATTACACTGTTTATATTTGGTGGACTGGCAAGCTTAGAAAAAGAATCGTCAACTCCAGGGGCAGCTTTTTGGGTAGCTATTGCCGGACCAATAGTTAGTTTGATGCTATTCGCTACAGCGACAACAGTTGGTTTTGCGACTGCTGCATCTGGACCATTGGCTGCTATCCTTGGTCTACTAGCTTCTGTTAATTTGACATTAGCTCTATTTAACCTCATTCCTGGCTTGCCTTTGGACGGAGGAAATATACTTAAAGCAATAGTTTGGAAAATTACTGGTAAATCCTATAAAGGAGTGGTTGTTGCCAGCCGAATTGGACAAATCTTTGGTTGGTTAGCGATTGCTTCTGGTTTAATTCCTCTACTATTGTTGGGTAGCTTTGCTAACTTCTGGAACTTGTTAATTGGCTTCTTTTTGCTACAAAATGCTGGTAATGCTGCCCAATTTGCGAGAGTGCAAGAAAAACTCACAGGTTTAACAGCAGCGGATGCTGTAACTAACGATAGCCCGATTGTCAAAGCGAATTTGAGTTTAAGAGACTTTGCTGATCAACATCTCTTAAATGCTCAGGAATACCGTCGTTTCTTGGTGACAGATGAGCAAGGACAATTGTTAGGAGCGATATCAGTTGATGACTTGCGAACTATTCCCAATACACTATGGGCAGAAACTCAGGTTTTCAAAGTCATGAAACCAATTGAGCAGTCAAGCACCGTACAATCGGATCAACCGTTGCTAGAAGTAGTACAGTTACTCGAAACACAAAAATTATCAGTACTGACTGTAATTCGTGAAAATGGTTTTCTGGTTGGTATTTTAGAAAAAGCTGCAATTATCAACTTACTTCAGAAGAAAGTACAAACAAAATTTGCATAATCTCTTCAATTCTCCAAATAAAAACTCAAAATTGCCTTGAAAAGAAAGCAGTTTTGAGTTTTGATGTTTGTAGATAAGTAAGCTAATCGTTATCTATGTTTCCCAAGCAATTCCCTATTAGTATGGGTTTTTAGCCCAGTTTTATTTAAGTTAAATGCTGATTAGCTTATTCAAAAAATATGCTCCTACAAGGCTGTAATTATGGAATCAAGAAAACAGCTATATATCCGGTCTAAAAAACTTATCCAAAACCAGACATATCGGGAGAAACCATAGATTTAAACGGCTGGTTAATTTACGTTATAGACCCAGACATAAATTTAGGCTGAAAAATCACTTTTTTTTCACAGGTACAGGTAGAGGTTTACAACCAACACCACCAAATGTGGCAATTCTCGGAGTAGAAAATTGACTGGTCATTAACTCGTGAATCTTCTGATTAGACAGTTGAGTTTTGTTAACTTCAATTGTTGGTTTCGCTCCTCTTTTATTTACATAAATAAGGAGATCCGCCCAATAAAACTGAGGTTGAGAAGGTTGAGAGTATTCAGGATAACAGCCTTTAGAACTAATTGCTAATTTATGAGCTACAGCAGACATTGATGGTAGAGGAATACCTGTGCGAACCAATTTTGCTTCTTCTACTAGACCCCACAAACGTAATTTGTGCTTGATACAGCGTTTACCGTCTTTAACTGGAGCAATAATATTATCACAAATCTTTACTTCAACATCATACATTGGTGGGTAATTAGGTATAGATGAAGTCTGAGCTTTGGCGATATTGTTTTGTTGATTAGTGTTTAAATCAGCACTTGCATTAGTGCAAGCTACTAAAATTCCTCCTATTACTAATAGCCAAGTTAAGCGAAGTTTGCGAATCATCATTTATTTCACTCCTATTTCAGAATTCAACAACTAACAACTAATTTTTTGATTGAGAAACAAACTTACGTTGATTAAGAGGTTGCACCCAAAGAGTACAAAAACCTGATACGGCTTTTTTGCTGCTTGCTCCCATTTCTAGAGTTACCCCTAAGCGTTTTACTTCCTTCGTACAAGCCAATTGACCAGCACTATCTCGACTCAATAAATCTCGATTCCATTCCATGAAATTACGAGCAAACTTACCTTCATTAGTGGTTGTCCATGCCAAAGCATTAGCTTCTTGTTGAGTCAGTTGGCGTGAACCAGTTGGATCTAAATTGCTAGATTGATACCAAAGCATTGCCCCTATACCCAGGAGTCCACCCACTGTTGCGGTAATCAATAAGAGTATTCCAGCAACAATTAATGAAGGAACTGAATGAATGGCACGCTCAAATTCTGTATGCTTAATTAATGTCGTGACTGCATGAGCGATCGCTTTCTGTTGACCCTTGACTGCTGCTTTTTCGTAGCTTTGCAGATGCTCATAAAGTTGGGTTTGCCACTGGTCAAACATTGTCTCCATTTCTTGAGGACTGTCTTCTAACAACACTTGTAGTCTGCCAGTAGCAATCATCATTAGAAATGCTGGATCATCAGGGTCAAGTCCGGTTTGAACAACTATTTCCCAAACCCTCGCTTTAAAAGCATCATCCTTACCACGAATGGCTAAGTCTAGTAAAGTAGGGTAAGGAATTCGACTTAAACCTCTACCTCTAGCAGCGACTGAATCCAAAAAATCATCATCTAAATCGAGTTCTTCAGGTTGATAATTCTTCATAGGATAACGAGTAATTAGGAAACGAGCGAGTCTATGACTAAGTAGGTTGACGTTAAAAATAGTCGTTGGGGCAAGGTAGGGTTCAGGGTGAAAGAGTTTGAGCTTTCTTTACTTCTCTTCACATACCTTTAAATTTTTCGGTTAACCTACTTAAAGCGAGACTCCGCTATTAGATTGAAGAGTGTCAAATAGGTTATTTTTTGGGAGCAATTCTCCGACTAGTATTAGCACTATCAGTATTAGCACTATCAACTTTTTCTAATGGGGGAGTAATTGAAGCTACTGGTGGGTTCCAAATTTTAGCTTTTTCAATTTCCTCAAAAGCTTGTTTGAGAAAACTATGTAATCTCTGTCTACCTAATATTCCTAAATCTTTATAATCTTTAGCTTCAGAAAAGTTTATCCGTTTGGCATCAAGGATATTCCGTTCCCGATAACTAAACTTGGGAAAATCAATTACTGGGACTTTGTAAGTCTTGATTAAATCCTTTAACTCCTGATTTTCGTCTATGTGTTTCCAATCATCACATAAACCAAAGTTACGGATAAATATATGTTTGACCCTCTTTTCAAATCGTTCGATAGATTGCATAAATAACTGCACACTATCATATCCTCCACTACAAACAAACCATTTATGTATCTTGACCTTGTTTTTACCACTAATTTCTAAAATTTGATTACGCTCAATCCAATCGGTTACTGCTGGATAGACTTGAGCAGGTAAGTTGACAATCACAGCAGTTTCAAGTGCCAAATTAAAGATTTCATCAGCTTCATAAGCTTTGCGCTCTGATTCACTAAAAATGGCTGTTTTATGATTGTCTGGGTAAAATGCACCTACATCTGGATTACTTTGGTCTGCTTCTACCAATTCATAAACTAATTTATTGTCAATGCAATATTGCACCATGACTCTGGCAAATAAAGACTTACCAACACCACCTTTTTCACCATCAATGAAGTGAATTGCAGCCATGTTATTTACTCCTTTGTGATTTAACTATGTTATTTAACTAACTCTGTTCTGTCAGATTGGGAAAATACAATACCTGAAATGTCTACAGGGCTTTGGTTTTGACGCTTTGGTAATGAAATTTATTTTTGATTAGAAAATAAAGCATCAAACCTTTATGAAATAAGAGTTGCAAAAGTTGGATTCGATTATTGTTTTCCGAGAGTGACAGAACAGGGCTAGTTTGACAGAAACTGTTTACGAGTGATCCCTCCTGATGGATGTAAAGAAACATTTCTGTTTCTTAGGAAAGGATTAATCTTGCATTAATGGATAATTAAATATCTGCGAACATATCGTCATCGTCATCATGAAAAGACCCTTTACCGGGAATGAAAGAGTCAGAATCAATTTGATTATTTGCCTGATCACTATTACCTTCGTCTTCGTTGCTACTATCATCATTACTAGTGAAATTACTAGCATCCAAACCAAACATAGCAGCCAAGGTTTGAAGATTAGTCATCGTACTTAGAGGTACAGGTAAAACATCATTTGATTTGTCTGGTAATCCTAATTCCATTCGCAAATAAGCCAAATGTTGTTCTAAAGCATGACAACAAATCAACCCTACCCGACGTACTTCTTGCTCACTCATACCTACACCTGTATTTACTTCGGCTTTGTATGCTAATGGCAACCAACACATTCTTAAGGACTGCAATACCATTTCTTTGCTAGAACGCACTCCATCTTTCTGTCGCAAATATGTAATTAACTTTCCATCAACAGTATCTGAATAAGGATGGTAAAAAAAACTAAACATTGTCCGCTGTTTATTATTGTCATTATTTTGAGGCTGTTTCTTATTAGTCATGCTACTTTCTCCATTTGCGCTCTAAATCGCATAAATAAACCAAAAGCATCAATTAACCTAAATGACAAAGTTTCCTGCTCTCGAAATGTATGGTGATCATCATTTTTTGCATTTTTCAATGCTGCTTGTACCTGTTGCTGTAAATCATTACCCCAGTAAGTGGTAATTTCTTCAAAACAATTCTGTAACTCTTGCTCTAAGTACAAAGCTGCACCACCACTCAAAATCACTTCGTTGACAGCAGGTAAAGTGGATTCCAGCCAATCGTAAAGCCTAGACCAATACTCAGATTTAGCAGTCGCAATAGCATTAACAATCATCTGCAACTCATAATCAATGTTTTTTGCGTCTCTACTTTTAACCAAAGCACGAATCGCTTGGTTATCTGCTGTAATATCTGAACCGGCTGCATAGATAGCAGCAGTCAAAGTGGTGGCATCCTGTCCAGATGTGCGTTCAATTACCCGCTTTACCATTTGGTGGAAACCCAGCCCATTGGTATAACCCGCTGTCATCTTGCCGCGTTCAAATAAGAGCAGACTGGTATTGCGATGCCCAAACATCAGCACGGCAATGGTTTGGGCGTTAAACCATTCTTTCCCGTTCTGACGTTGACGAATCATAGCTAATCCCGCACCTTCAGGCAGACACTCGAATCGTTCCAGTTTTACCCGCAACCTTTGACCCCGAAATTTAAAATCTTTGAGTGCCACCCGCAACTGTTCTTCAAAGGCTTGGCGATTTTGATATTCCCCATAGGGTAGTAGTGAAGTAAGTGATAACGAGAACCTGTTGGGCAGTTTATTGTGTTGAGCGATTGCACCAATTACTGCTAGAGCTTTGTCAATTGAAGTTTCGTACTTGAGTTTATCTAGTCTGGCGGATGCTGAAAACTGACGTGCCAGGAATCCGACTACTGTACATTGTGTATCACCATCTACCGCACAAGACACCCAAGCTTCATCTACTGGTTTAGAAGATTCCAGACCCTTGCGACTTGACATATAAGCGTCAATTGAACTTTGGGGCAACTTCAGCATTTCTGGTTCCATTGTCATTAAACATGGTTTGCCTTCAGTTGCTAGTTCATAAACAATCTTGGTCAAGGAAGCACCAGGGTCAAAACTAACAATCAGGTTTGACATTGATTGTGGTTCACCTCACAGCTTTCCTCTAAGTTAAGTGCAAATTTGAATCATGCCAATCCATCTATTGACTATTTTTTTGCAGCAATTTTTATCCAGTTTTATCCAGTTGGCTATTTTTTTTTCACAGGCGTTAATCAAGTCGTTCCTTTTTTAATCAAAATTTCGATGCCAAAAATGTGCCATTTCAACGCCAATTAAGTGCCAATACTACGCCATGCTTACGCCAATGTTACGCCAATTGAATGCCAATACTACGCCATACTTACGCCAATATTACATGGTTAAGTACATTATGTATATATTTAACCTGTCAATAAAAAGCCTTATTGATAAAATAATGGTCAAATAATGCCAATCCAACGCCATTTCAACGCCAATTGAATGCCAACTCAACGCCACTCAAATTGTTGATTCGAGCAGTCAAAAAGAACGTTGGGCGCGTAGCAAGCTATGTCGCGATATATATCTTTTGGACAAAAAAAATTTGCCCTGGTCAAAAAGCAGCGACAAACTTGCCCTCCTTTCACGGTTCCCCTACCTAAGTAGGTTAACCACCGTGACGGAGGGGGAGACGATACGAAAAAAATCAAACTCAACGAAAACTGGATTCAGTTTAAACATCAGTTGTAAAACCCAAAGAAAAAATATCCACTTGGCTAATGACTGATTAGCTTAGATATTTCAAACTAGAGATACAACATTACAACATAATATTTGTAATAAATTCAGCCATGCCTAAAAAACGTCGCAATATAAAGTTTCTAATCTGCCTCACACCGCAAGAGAAAGAACAGGTGCGACAAATGGCAGCAGAAAATAGCTTAACGATGGCAGAGTTATTCCGTGCTAAAACTATTAAAAATAGATTGCCCCGGCGTGTTACTAAAGTGGCAGGTCAAACTTATTGGGAGTTGGGGAAAATCGGTAATAACCTGAACCAAATCGCTAAAGCTATCAATACATCGGTACTCATGGGTGAGCCAGTGGTTGTTGATAGGGGATTGTTGGAACAGGTCAGAAATTTGGTAAGACAAGTACGACGAGAGATTGCGGAAATTGATTTAGTTACTGAGATACAGGATGAAGCGTAAATTAGCGTAAATTCAGCACCACTGTCAGATTTCCAAATAAAAAATATCCCATTGTTTTGATAACAAGGAGGCAGAGAAGAAACAGTTGTGTTGATCACAGAAACTGGATATTTTATTTTCTGGAGTTCCCTAGACGACTGAGTATAAAGAAAACCTGATAGGAAATTAATATGATTGGCAAACACGTCAAAGGTACAAGTTTCCGGGGACTGCTAAACTACCTTTTTGGTAAAGAGGGAGCAAGACAAATCGGTGGAAATATGGAAGGAACAAACCCACGGGAATTAGCGGCTGAATTTGGTATATCTCGGAGATTAAACCCGAAGGTAAGTAGGGCTGTTTATC
Source organism: Anabaena sp. UHCC 0187 (assembly GCF_009712035.1). Classification (GTDB taxonomy): domain Bacteria; phylum Cyanobacteriota; class Cyanobacteriia; order Cyanobacteriales; family Nostocaceae; genus Dolichospermum. The sequence continues at coordinate 31,395 of NZ_VILB01000027.1, forward strand.
ACGCTTCTCTCAGCTTGCCTCACGACGAAAGTTTAGATGATGATACTTGGCATGAAATCGCCCAAAAGTATCTGCAAGGGATGGGTTTTGATATGAATCAATATGTTGTAGTCCGGCATATTGACAGAACTCATGAACACGCACATATTGCAGCCAGTCGCATTCAATTAAATGGCATTACAGTTTCTGATAGTTGGGACCATCCCAAAAGTGAAGCTGTGATTCGCAAATTAGAGAAAGAATACAATTTACAATGGCATAGTCTAGCCTTACCAGGTGAAACCCTACAGAAATCGTCACCGCGTAAATATTGTTTGGGTGTGAAATGTTAAATATAGAAATTGGTGGGAAAATGTCTATTTTTTGTAATGGATAGGCTCAACTACCATTTTTAATATCTTAATGTTATAAAAATGGTAGTTGGCTTAGACGATAGGAACTAAATATCTACATCTTCCTAATTTCTGGGTAGTATTGACCTATTCAAAAAGTTTCTTCAAGCCGTAAGCAGATGCTCCTATTACAACACCAGCCGCTACAACAGGAGCCGCGCCAATAGAAACTGCGGTTCCACCAACGGCTAAACCCATTCCGCCAACTGTTTCAGCGACTACAGCACCTGCGGCCGCTCCACCGACTACAAAAGCAGCAAATTCCTTCCATTTATCTTCGTTCATGGCTTTTTATACCTTATATACTATATGTAGTAACTTAGCACACTCTTTTTTGTAAATACAATAGTACAATTCTTTCACAATAAATATGGATTTACCGTTGTCACTTACTCTTTTTTCCTAATTTGATTAATAATTTATCAATAATTTTTCCAATAAACATCAAAAAATAGGTGGTCAAAAAAGGTGTCGCAAGACACCATAATATATTGACCCCTCCAATTGCCGCAAAAATAGCAATAAGAATACCCAACAAGCAACCACCCCCCGCAAAGGCATTTTCCCAAGTAGCCTCTTTTGGGGTCTCTTTTTTGATTGAAGGAGGAGTATAATTACTTGGTTTGCTTTCATTGCGTTTATTTAGCTCTTTTGAAATGATTCTCATTACAAATATGGCAGCACGGGTTTTAAAATCCATTGAGTTTCTTATATTTACTGGTTGTAGCTATTACATAGTAACACGAATGATTGTGCGCTCAATAGTAAAGTGAAGCAGTATAAGAATTATAAAGGCTAGACTGTGCCGAAACGGGAAATTTGTACCCTAAGAAAATTTCAAAAAGTTGAAATTCTTAACGGGTATTGCGTTTTGTAAAATGGCTGAAACTCAATCAGAATATCGCATTGAGACAACTTTACATACCGTTACATACCTTTAAATTTTTCTGTTTACCTACTTACTCCATAGGAATACAAAGAGATACTAGACTATGGTATACAATCTTTTTAGGCGCTTATAATCAAGAAGAAACTCAAAAATTATGGGAGCAAGCGTTAGTTATAATTAATCACGTTTAATCTCTATTTAGAATTTAGTTTCTCGTTTAAACGCACTCCTTTTAATAATCGTTGAATAACTGTTGGTTCAAAATGCCGAATTAGGCATTAGGATTTAAAAGGAAGTGCTATTTTCAAACCACTAACTTTTGATGTCGCAATGTTGACAGTAAAAGACCCAACTACCGATTTTCAGCTACCGCCGCACAATGAAGCGGCTTTAGAGGGACTTAGGGAAGCAAAAAACGTTGATTCCACTGTTGCTCTAGCAGCTAATGATTCAACAATTACTACAAGCACAATCGCCCCGGCTGGCTGGTTGCTTTTTGGCTTGGCTTACAAACCGTTGGTGAGGGTGGAAAAAATTGCGCGACTGGAAAATTTAACCACTGTACTGTTAGAGGAGTTTAAAAGCGAAGGAATACAAGTTTTTCCAGCGCTTCAAATTGAAGATCAGAATCCTATTGACTTGTTTATCAGATTTCCGCGCAAAACTCATCTGTTTATCTCTATTCGTTCCCAAGGACATAGGGAGATTGTTTACAACGAAGCGAGAGAAGCTTTGCAGGTAAAACGTAAAGACAAGAATGCGCTCAAAATCTGGAAACCCTGCCCATTAGTTGAATTGGCAGATTATGAAAAGTGGCTCAATAAGAATAGAGACTTATTTGGGATGTCCTCTCGTGAGGCACAAAAAACTCCCACAGCCAAAGTCCTGGTTTTATGGCCTCCCACCAAGGCAATTGGAAATCACAAGGAACATCTTTATTCTGAAGTAGGAAACATGAAAATTCTGGCTTTCAGAAGAAAAGGCACTGCCTTTGTGATTGAAAAGGAGGAAGTAATCGAGTTTATTAAAGCTTGGTTAGCTAGGTACAAAAAAGATTAAAAGGTGAAAACTACGTGTCCCGTCGGGATACCGAGGTTTTCAAAATACATTCCGTCATGGAATTGAACATTGGAATTGGAGCAGGGGTATTGGGTTTGGATGCCTAATTTTTATATCCCTGTTAGTAATCCTATCTCAAAAAGTTGAGATGTAAAAGCAGAAGAACACTGATTTTACAAATAAATTAGAACTTAGGCAAGATTAACCTCTGTTGATCATTGCTATCGCCGGAAAACAATGTCAAACCCATATTGTTTGTACCCCCTGCGTAAGTCCTAATAAAGCAACATTTCAGGAATTTTATCTTCTTATCTTCCTGAGTATGTGTGTAAAAGATTACTAACACGGGATTGCTCCAATTCCTCCAACACACTTACTGGAGGATTGGCTATCATGTCACAACAACAATTTAACAACGCATCAGAAGCACAAAACCTAAACGCTCAACAACAAGTTAACAATGAGTTAGAAGCGAAACAGCAATTTCACAACGCATCAGAAGCACAAAATCAAAACGCTCAACAACAATTTAATAACCAATCAGAACCGCAACAAGCAACGGTTCAACAGCATTTTCACAACTTATCAGAATCACAACAACCCCACGTTCAACAGAAGCAGCAGGGAGAAAGAGAACAGGCTTTTGCCGTGAGCGTAAGCCGAACGGGAGCAGGGGGAATGTCTCCTTCCTCGCTGACGTGGAACAAAGTGGAACAGAGGTCACAACCCCGTACTTATTTAAGTCGCTTATATGCAGGTGGAGTACAATTGCCGTTTGAATATCCCGTTGTCCCTCCTTTCCCTGCACAACAGTCTGTTTTTAAATCTAGTACCAAGATCGAACAACAACTAGAAGGGCAACAATTAACCGCTCAACAGACTCAATTTACACCACGGTTACAACCAGAGCCTATCCAGAACGACAGAATCAAATTCGCATTTAACGCCACTGGTAAAGATAAAAACTGGGATTTTCGGAAACTAGCAGCCAACTTCCAAGACAGAACAGGTACTATTTGGGATGTAGCTAGGCACGTAGAAGAAGGACACGCCTTATGTGCTGGTTTACTTGGTGGTCAATGGCGGAGTAAATCTCATATAATTGGTTCTCAGTGGTTATTACTAGATATTGACAACGCCGACACTTGGAAAGATGCAAATGGTAATCCATTAGATGAAAATGGTATACCAATCAAAATTAATAGAGCTTGGGTAGATATTAACGGTAACATCATTGAAAAATCAGATGGTAGACAAGCCAAGAAAATCTATCAACATCAACTAAACTTAGACGAAGCAATAGAACATCCGTTTATCAAACAATATTGCGCGTTAATCTACACCACAGCTAGTCATCAACCCGGCTGGGACAAATTTCGGTTAGTATTTGTATTACCTGAATATGTTCAAGGTGCAGAGACAGTAGAAGTGCTGACTCGTTACTTAATGAAGCATCTACCCCATGACCCCGCCTGTAAAGATGCTTCACGGGTGTTTTATGGCAATAGCCAAGCCACATTCCCCTTAATTCAACCTCATGTCAGACTACCGCAATCTTGGATAGATGAAGCTGTAACCACCGCTTATCAAGAAAAAATTGAATACCAAAAACGGATAGCAGAAATTACAATCCGTCGTCTACAATTTCAAGAACGGGCAGAAGCTAACAACTGGGATATTGATCAGCTAATTCAACAAGCATTAACTTATATTCCCACACGCAGTCCTGGCAGCAACAACTACAATGAGTGCCTAAATGTATTAATGGCACTAACTTCTCATTATGGTGCTGTAGATGCGGAAATTATAGGAGAACAGTGGAGTCCTTCGATTAAGGGAACGAGTTGGAATATTCGAGATAAAATTAGGAGTTTTCGCAGTCGTTCTGGTATATCAATTGGTACGCTATTTCACATTGCTAAACAATATGGATTTAGATTTCCCACAGTTGAACGGAATATTTTTAATAGTAATTACCAAGATAACAAGTATAACAAATATCAAAGTGGTGTATTCCCAGATGACCAACAACAAGAGTTAAACAATTATCAAAGGGAGATATTTAAGGATTACCACCAAAAATACTCCGATAATAACCTAAACTCCACCGTCACAGATCCGATAATCAGCAAACAAGAATGGTACAATAAACACGGTATAAAGAGAGACTTTCAAGAGTTTCTGGAAACCTTAATCATTGTTACTAATAAAGCCCAACGGTTAATAGGTAATATAGTTTGCCCAGTAAAACAAACTATACTTGTCGCCAACAACAACCTCGACGTTGATATCTGGTTTACCTCAGAACAACGTACTCAGACTTATATAAATGCAGTCAAATCAGGGCATAAATTCATCTTAGATTTATCACACGCTGGGGCTGGTAAATCTCACACAGTAGGGGAATTTATGCCAGAACAGTTTGGGGTCAATATGCTGTTTTACCTCAGCAATGAACATCGTAACCCCACTGTCGCAACTATTGAAAACTGGACAGATTTAACAGTCCGTCACGATGGACTAGTGGCAGATGCTAACAAACTTACACCATTGGGCAATCCACAAATACGCTGGCCACAATTAGGGGAAAAAACCAACGTTGAGGGAACTTGTCCACTGACACATTTATTTAATGCTCTGGCAGAGAAAGGATATAAAAAAGAAACATCCGCAGAAGCCAGTCTTAATCCCATCTGCAACGGTTGTAAACTTAGAGCTAATTGTGCAGGTCGAGATGCTGCTGGTAATGCCCTGCCAAGAGTCAATGGTTCTACGTTTCGACGTGATAGGAGAGAGGCATTAGCATCTAAACGAATTCGTGCCAATATCAACTCCCTACCTCAAGCTACAGATATGATTGAGATGAAGGCAGGTGGTTTTGTTGATGAAGCTTCCAGACAAATACAACCAGTTGAATTCATCAGGGTTAGTTCTAAGGATTTTGACTCTTCAATGATGGAGGTACAAACTCTATTACCCGCAGTCTATGACAAAATTAAGGGTTTAGTTTTACCACTGCGAGGACTGCTAACTGGAAACATCCCCCGTGTTCAGGAAACTTATCATGGATACAATGATGAATTAATCCGGGATTTATTAGGGGAAATTCCCACAGATATACCAGAAATTATTGCCGAACTGGAAACTATTGCTCCCGATATTGAGGAATTGGTACAACAAGCTGATAGTATTACGTTAGATGGGGTTGATAAGAGCGATCGCGATTCTGTCAGCAGAAAAACCTTAAAATTAATTCGTAGTCACCTCAATAAACAAGCTGCTCAAGAAACTTACAGGAATATCGAAAATTTACCTGTGAGATGGTTAATTCCCCTGCTAGAAATCATTGGAGATATTAAACCAGGAGCATTACGGGTTAAAAACAAACATTTAACTATTTCTACTAAAAACACCCGTCATATTGATGTTCTCAAAGCTTTTGAGTTTGTTTTCTTGATGGATGCTACTGCTACCCGTGACAATATGGCTATGCAGTTGGGGATTAATCCCGAGGAAATACTGGTGATATCGGAAATCCCACCTGATTATAGTAATCTGAATATTCACCAAATTACGGGCTTTGGCTTGCTGAATAAAGACCGTAGTGGACAGTTAAAAGAACGGGTTACAGCACTGCGAAAGGAATTAGATTTACGTCATGATGGCAATATTGCTTACATAGACCACTTGGCACATAAAAACAAGGGTGATGGATATTGGTTTGTTGATAATCGCGGTAGTAATGCTTATGAAAATAAGCAAGCTATTTGTAGTTTTGGTACTCCCTATCAAGATATTGGAGCATCTGAACAAGCTTATATAACTTTAACGGGAGATAGAAGTGTTGGGAAAGAACATGAAGCTTTTCAAGAGGTAATTAATCATCTGGTTCAGACTGAGGTTGTGCAATCTGTAGGTAGAACTAGAGCTAACCGCAGGACTGAGCGGGTAACTTATTATGTGGTTAGTGACAAAGATTTGTCCTATTTAGCGGACTATTACCCTAATGCTAGGTTTATTAAGTCTGATGCTGTTGATATTTGTGCAGATGCAGGAACGGAAATCCAGCAGACACGCAAGGGCATATTAACGGCATTCAAGCAATTGGTAGCAGCAGGGGTGACAGATTGGCAGAAAGTTCGTCAGGGGGTATTAGCTAAAGCTGCTGGGATTTCTCAACCGTGGCTCAGTCAAGTTGCTAAGAACTATTTCGGCGGGTGGAATAGCTTTAAAAAATTATTGCTACTCCTATATAACTCTCTTTATAGGGTTAATAATAATTCTCTGGAGGTTTTTACCTGTGAGGAGAAGTGGTTTATTGATGAGTATTTACCTCTGCTTAAACATGGCTGTGAAGACGGTGGTGAACCAGCGGAAATGATCATTGAAGATGTGATTACGTTTAGTGAACATCTTGGCTGGCAAGGGTTTTCTAGGGCTGTGAATGCAGCGACGATGGAAATTAAAGCTTTTTTAATCGCCTGTTTGATATCTGTTCTGCCGCAGGAGATTCATGATGAGATTAAGCGGTACTTGGTTTTGCACTTAGTTAAATTAGAACCTGAATACTAAGTTTGCACTTAAAAAAGCTGATTTTTTATAGTTGGAGCAAAGCAATACAATATTGCGATGTAGCTTGCTGCTTTTTTTAGGAGTGGGAGCAATTTCTTTTTGTTAAAAAGAAGTACATTGCCGCATAATGGACTTTTACAAGTGATTGAAATAGCATACCAAATACGGTAAAATCGAAAATTTTAAGGTAATATAAATGGCTTATATTGATTTTACATTAAGTAAATTTAAAAAGGATTTCCATATTCATATTAATGAAGAAATGGATTTATTTGCTAATATTGAACCTATCCAAATAAGTGAACAACTTAAAAATAGTTTAGAAGAAACTACTGAACTGGCATTAGCAATTAATACTGAAAAAGCCCGTTCTGAAATGATTATTACGCCTATTTTATTAGAGGTAAGACGTAGGGCTAATTCTCAAATTAGTTTATTTTCAGGAAGTGATTTTAATGTTGATGTTGAAAAAGGTTTAAATGGTTATTGTGATTTTGTAATCAGTCGTTCTCAGGAACAGTTAACAATTAATGCACCTGTAATGATTATTGTAGAAGCAAAGAACGAAAACATTAAAGGTGGTTTAGGATAATGTATGGCAGCAATGTTAA
>NZ_VILB01000028.1 GCF_009712035.1 Anabaena sp. UHCC 0187
GCCGTGAGTCGTTTCCTCTCTTCGGCACTTAATCAATATAGCAATCCTTCCTTTTCCTGTCAAGGGTTTTGGAAAATATTTTTTTGGGACGGGAAAATAATGGCTGAAAGCTTTGTGAGAGTAGGGAACCAGCCTATTTTTAAGTGATCAGGTCAGCAATAATATAGTGTGTTAGGTGAAAAACTAAGAGTCGTCTTCTATATCTAATGCAGGTTAGCGAAAGAATCAATCGGCAATAAGGGGTTTAAACTCCGTATTTATGAATTTTGGTGTTACTCATGGATTTTTGCCATCCTGATCATGGAATTTGACATTATTTATTTGGAGGTTTTTGAGGGAGAAGCCTTTTGTAAGCGCAGTAGCGTATTATATAGTTGTCGTTTTAAATTATTATTGTTTTGGATTTCTAAGGTGATTTTATTGAATCTTTCCACGCTGAGACCACTATCCTCAACTATTTTTTGAGAATGGTTGCAGTAATTTACGGCAATATCTTTTGCTTTGCCTGGTAGTGCATTGACACTTGTAGAATCATTACAGATCACTTGGGGAATGTCTTTACTACCGATAAGTTTTTTAATTTCCTCAAAGGCTTGCTGACGGACTGGCTCCATTCCTAGTACAGCTTTTGCATAGTTAGTTACTTCTGTATTATTTACGTTTAAGGTTTGAGCGACTACTTGAGAATTGCCGCCAAAACTACCAGAAATAAGACTTACAGTGGCAATACTTGCCAAAATCAAGGGTTGAGAGAAAATTTGCTGCAATCGTTTGGTTAAATGAACATTGTAAATTTTGAGCATAAAACAGGTGACACAGAGGGAAAATAGGGAATACCATAATGAGTCTGAATTATTTTCTGAATTAGAAGTTCCAGTCAAGATGGAATATATATATTGATGGGGATATCAACTGCGGCGACATATTTGACTAAGTTCAATAACTTTAGTTTGTAGGGTTGAAGTTTCCGCTGCACCTTGCTTAAGGCTGACTTCTAACTCCAATAGCAGAGGTAACGCAGAGATGAGTTGCTGTAGGGAGAGAGATTTGACTTCCTGCTGTAGGAAATAGATGCGTTTAGGGTTAGAGATTTCCGCCCCTTGAGCGATGGCTTGGGGATTCCGTTCACCACTTTCCATCATCATTTTTACTAATAACCAGGTGCGAAATTGACCAATGAGTGTGGCAACTATCCGTAAACCCGGTTCGGCTGCATTGCTGAGATCACCTAATATCCCTAAAGCTTTGGGGGTATCTCCAGTTCTGATGGCTGTTGCTAGTTGTAAGGTATTTTGGGTAGTATTTCTGACTAACTCAGATACTGTATTTACGTCTAAAGGTTTGCCACTGCCTTCAGTATAGAGACGTAATTTCTCTAATTCATTGTAGAGAAGACGGGTATCATTACCGACTGATTCGGCTAATATTTCGGCTATCAGGGGACTTATTTTTATCCCCACAGTTTGAGCAGCTTGTTGAACTGATAGGACTAATAGTTCGGTTTTCCAAGGAGGAATCAGGGGAAATTCGGAAACTGTAGCAAACTGTTTCAGGAGTTTTGTACTTTTAAGGCGTTCATCTGGTTTATTCCGACTGGTCAATAGTAAAGTAGAATCTGCCGGAATGACCTTGAGAGTGCGTTGTAATTCTGCTAAGATGTGATCTGGACAATTTTGGCAAACAGTAGTGTTAATGAGCCACACCAACCGCCCACCAGCACCAAATGGCGGTGTCATTGCCTGATTTAAAGCTTGGACAATAGCATCGGGTTGATCTGGGGAAAATGAGGTATAATTAAAACTTGTCCACAGGGGATCAAGAATGCGATCGCGCAAAATTACTACAGCTTTTTCCATAGCAAAATCATCTTCACCCCAGTAAACATATATTGGCATAGCAATTTTAAATTGAAAATTAATTTAGTCAAATTGAGTAATTTTCCCTACAATCTATCAAAAGAGCAAAAGGTGATCAAGATTGGACGACAACTACCAAATCTATTTAAATCGGGTAGCACGCATGACGCTACCAGAAGCTTACAAAACCCAGATTCAGCATATTCAGGAATCTTCTAAATTCCAGGTTCAGGCTGGAGTGAGAGAGGCTGCTCCTTTTCCAGGCTATACGCTGATTACCCCACCAGCAGCAGAAGATTTAAATAATGCTGCCTTCTACAGCCAAATACAGGCTTATCAACAGCAATTATTAGAGCTACCCATTTGTAGTGATTTAATTGTACCTGTTCCTCCTGCTAGTTTTCATGTGACAGTGGCAGATTTAATTTGGGACAGTGCTTTTCATCATGCTTGTACGAAAAATCCCCAATTTGCTGAAGACTTGAATTCTCAGTTAACTGAGAGGTTTCAAGAATATCAAAAATTGATGACAAAGGGATCTCCTATATCTTGGCAAATGTTGGGATTGATTGTCATGCCCAGGGCTGTCGGTGTGTGTTTAGTCCCTAAAGATCAACGTTCCTATGAGGAAATTATTCAGTTCCGGCGAATAATTTATCAAAATCGCAAGTTAATGGGCTTGGGTATTGAGCAGCATTATCATTTTACGGCTCATGTAACATTGGGTTATTTTGGCGAAATTCCCCCAGAATTAGACCGGGTAAACCTCAATACAATGTTTTGTGAGTTTAATCAATCATTGCCGTTAGATACCCCAGATTTTCTCATTAATAAGGTGGAATTACGAAAATTTGATAATATGATCCACTATTATCGTCAACCAGACTGGCCGAGTTTGGATTTTTAAGTTCAAAAGGTGATTGGAAATCACGGCTATACAGGTAAAACCCACGCTGGTGGGTTTTAAATCTTTGATTTTTCCTAAGTCGGCGCAGGATTTGGGTGATAACCTATCGCTGAAACGATTGATTGATCAATATTCAATAATGGGTAGGGGTAAAGCATTGCTAAATCCCATATAAATTAGAGACATACTGATTCACACGCAGTCTTTATCAGTATTTAAACGGATAATCGTTTGAGCGCGGCTTTTTAAGTAATTACTCTCCAATTATGATAAATTAATATCAAAAACAATAGTTATATTTACACAAAATAGTATTTTGACTAAATTCTTTTCAATGCTAATCTTCAGAGCTTATTCACAGCTTTCTGATAGTGATATAGCTTGTGTTTATTTGTAACTAATTTTACACTTGTATCGAATTTAGAATATCTGTTTAATTTCACCGTAATTTCATAAATATGCCGTTTTCATGAAGATGAGATAATTTTGGGCTGAGAAAAATTCAGTGGAAATGCGGGTGTTTTTTTTACAAATAAGGAATAGTGATTATAGACAAATGACTTGTCACTACTTAACTAGATTCAATTATCTAACTGTAGAGCGACCGACTTATCGAGTCTAACACACCCTGTATAAATCATAAAGTTTAGTAATCAATTATCATTACCAAGATTTATTTCTACCAGGAAAATAACAAATATGAAACCAACTCAGGTCTTTACGAAGTGGGTTATTCCATCCTGCTTGTTGATATTAGCTGGCTTATTTATGCCCATAAATCAAGCTCATGCAGGTGGTTATGATGATTTTGATTCATTAACAGCCGAAGAACAAATGTCAAGATTGCGAACGCTTCCGGCGGTCTTGAGTTGGGAAAAATGGGAAAAACCTTATGTATCAGGAGGCGATTTATGCAGATATAAAAATGGTGATGTAGTTTGTTTATCTATTTGTTTATCTACAGATATGGCTAAAAAAGTGGGAGCGCATATTTATTCACCTAAAAAACCCATACCTTCCCCAACAGCTAAACGCAAATAAGTTTCCCTGCTATTAATACCTTTGTCCATAACAGCAAATTAACAGGAATCAAAACATCATGTCTAACAACAATCACAAATCCACAGGTTTAAAATCTGCATCCGTTAACACTGTTCAATATCAGACCAACAGTTTCAAGTATCGTCAGGTAGTCGTGGTGGTGTTTTGTTAAAGCACCGTTCTACTGGTAAGTGTTTGAATGCCTATCGCACTAGCAACGGTTCAGAAATGAATGTGTGGCCGTGTAATCCTGCCGATTTAGACCAAAACTGGAATATAATTCCAGTCGGTGATGGTTATAACTTAATCCAACGAGTGGGTACAAATCGCTGTGTTGATACTCCCACAAGAAATAATTCAGGAAGAGTGCATTTATGGGATTGCGATCGCAATAATGGAAACCAACGTTGGAAGAGCAGTAATGGAGGAGGCGTAACTCCTACAAATGGGCAAATAAACTTACCATTTAAAAATGGTCAAACCTGGTATGTTTGTCAAGGTTATCGTGGTGGAGTTACCCATAACTATGAAAATCCTAATAATTATCACAATATTTACTCCCTTGACTTGACAGTTGAGAATAATTCTTGGGGTTCAAAAGGATGTTATAGCCTTAATGATGTTAATAAATCTGCGGGTAATCAAATCTTGGCTCCAGTGGCTGGAAATACTGAAAGAGTGAGTTGGGCAGATGATCTTGTCTGTCTGACAAATGATTCTCGAACTAAGAGTTTTATGATTGGTCATATGACCCCATCAACTAGAGTTATAGGGCGGGTAAATCAGGATACAGTGATAGGTACAGTCAAAAAATATACAACATCAAATGGTTATGCTCATATACATATAGCTGCATATAATGGATCTGGATGTAAAGGAGCATCAATCTACACCAGCTTGCAATGCGTAGCCCAAGAGTCAGTTAATGTGGTGACAGTGGAAGACCCCGTAGAATATGTATTACCAGGAATTACCCAAACCCAAGTCAATGAAGCGGCGGGTATGTCCCCACTGTGCCGAGTCTTATACTCCCACTATGGCTGATTTGCGTAAACTTGGTTTAGAACCCACAGCAGCAACAACTAAGGGATGGAAAAAAGGTAAAGGATGTCCGCAGTGTTTTAATTCTGGCTATTTGGGACGGGAAGCCATTGTGGAGTTGTTGGATATTGATGATCGGGTGCGAGAATTAATTTATGAAGGAACTATGACTCAGTTAAATCGTTATCTCCAAGAAATCAATTTTGTTTCTTTTCGGGTGTCTGCTGTGCAAAAGATAACAACTGGAGTGACGACGATAGAGGAGGTGCTGAGAGTTCTACCCCATACTGTGTTTGCTCATCCACCTTCTTCCCCTTCTGTGACTTGGTTGCCTATAGCAGCGGTTTCTTGAAAGGAAGACAAGATGTAGGAGAATTTTCGTTAATAACTCAAGTTGCTAGTTATCTGCTTGAGCTTGGTAATGGGTAATTGGTGAGTAAATTTCTGTTTTCATCCTGTTAATCCTTTAATCAGTGGACATCCTGATATGGCTTGCGCCACGCTTCCCTATCAGACAGTTACCTCCAGCAGATTGTATATCAACGAGGTACAGAATCTAAATTGAAACCTATACACAAAGCCAGTTTTACTCCTGACTCCTGCTGTAACATAAATAGCCACTTTAACTTCAAAAGTGTGGGATTCGCCATAAATCGTGATTCAGACGAATTATCACGTAAATAGCCCATTATGGATGAAAATTGACTCTAAAATTCAGGTTGTTGATAGGCAAGATAAACAGCTTCTAAAAATACATCTGAGGCAATATTTGCTGGGAGAATTTCTAAATTAATAATAGATTGAACTTGTTGAGTAAGTTTTAAAGAAAGTGCTATCCTGGCTTTTGTGGACATTCCATTTCGTCTCAGTAAATATTCTCGAATAATGGCAAAATCATCGGGTAATAAAGGTGATAAATCTGCTATTTCTCGTAACTGGATATGAAAAGATTTAGCCTCTTCGGAAATTTCTAAACTGGATGATTTTGCAACTGTTTCCACTTGAATAACAATTGTCCCCGCAACTAAATCACCAAGACGTTTTTCTCGGTTACTAAAAGTAATTAAAAAAGCACCAATAAATAAAAATTCATCAAGGGGACGGAGTAAAGCTCGTAATGCTGCTTGTTGTAAACCCACAGGTCTACCATCATCGCGCACAACGCGAATTTTAGCAATACGTTTACCTGGTGTTTGTCCTTGCCAAAGAGTTTCAAAAAATACGAAATAACCTGTGTAAATAAAGAACAGACTTAATAGAGAAATGGCTATCAACCACAAGCCAAAATTAGAGCCAAAAAGACTAACTCCAATATCAGTTACTCGCTCAAAAATAACTGACCATATTAACGCTATTACAACTAAAGTAAAAGCTAAAATCAGATAGTCAATCATTAATGCTAAAGCCCGACTACCAATTCCAGCTAGGGTAAATTCTATTTCCACACTTTCGGGTGTGCTGAATTTAATGCGATTAAAAAGGTGCATTATATTTGAATTGAATTAAATATCGTGGTCACGTAATTGTAAACCCAAACCTTCACGGCGACTTCTGAGATCATAGTAAATTACAGCTTTAACTGCTTGCAAGAAAGGTACAATTAATGCCCCACCTGCAAAACTTAATCCAACTATTAAGACGAAATAAATTATTGAAAAAGCAATATTACCTTGATTTACTAAAGGTGTGAATATTAGTTGAATAATAGTAGTGATGATTTGAATTACAAATTGGATAGGAATGGTAATTAAAACACTCACAAAAGAGATTGTAAGAATTCTGCCAATATTTCCTTTAGTTAATTCCCAACTCCGATTAATCGTGGAACTACCATTAACATTCTCCTCAATTGCTAGGGGAACATCTACTAAGTAAAATCTAGTTCCTATCCACAAAATACCTGTAATGGCAATGATCATTACCAGCAAACTTATTAAAATGATAATACCTATATTAGCTGGATTTATATTCTGTAATCCTCCTATTAATGCCGCTGGTATACCTATTAGTAAACCGGCAATGACTACAAAACCAAGACTAATTCCTATACTAATCGCCAGCATAAGTAACATGGTAATAAAAAATTCCCACAACCGAGAATTGACAAACCGCTCACCTGATGAAACACTTTCAGGTTGGTTAACCAATTCACCAAAAGCTAACCGAGAAATCAGGGCTGACAGGGCGTAAAATTTCACCCAACCATAAACAGGAATCAATAACCACGCATAAGCTTTAAGGGCGATAAAAAAATAGTTTTTAAAATGAGAACGATACAATCGCATTCCCGCACTCACAACACTACCTACAGTTAAAGTTTGAATAGGATTAGGAGAATCAAAGTTTTTAGACATGGTGTTAATTTTTTCCTAAAATACGGTGCTTACTTTGAAGTTATCTTAAGCTAATCTGTACTCAGTATTTAGAAAGTTTATGAATATTCAACGTTGGATAGGAAGACGAGAGGCCAATTGGCAGCGTTTAGATGCTTTATTGAAGAAAGTAGAACAAAAACGTTTAAAGTCCCTGCGTTCTGGGGAAATTAGGGAATTAGCGAGTTTATATCGTTCTGTAGCAGCGGATTTAGCTAGGGCGCGGACTCAGCAAGTAGGTAAAACTTTAATTCAAAGTTTACAATCTTTGACAACTCGCGCCTATACACAAATTTACCAGGGTTCGCGGCGACAGGAATGGCTTGCAGCGAAGGAATTTTACCTGTGGGGATTTCCTCAAGTGGTGCAGCAAACCTTCTTATACATTGCCACAGCCACCGCTATGTTTATTTTAGGAGGCTTAATTGCTTGGTGGTATGCTTGGCAAGATCCGAGTTTTATGTCGTTGGTAGTACCGGAAAGATTGATTTCTCTGGTGCGAGATAAGGGTGAATTATGGATGGGTTCGATAGTGGGAATTGAACCTTTAGCTTCTAGTAATATTATGATGAATAATATTTCTGTGTCTTTTGGGGCTGTAGCTGGAGGAATTACAGCAGGATTATATACTAGCTATTTAATGATATTTAATGGCTTGTTAATTGGTGCTGTTGGTGCTTTGGTAGGACAAAATAATCTAGCTTATCCGTTTTGGGCATTTGTGTTTCCTCATGGGGCTTTGGAATTACCTGCAATATTTTTTGCAGGTGGTTCAGGTTTGTTACTTGCAAAAGCAATTTTATTTCCTGGTAAATATCGCCGTCGGGATGCTTTGAAGTTTTATGGTTCTTTGGCGGTACAATTGGTTTTTGGGATTGTGCCGATGTTGATTGTGGCTGGTTTAATTGAGGGTTTTTTCTCGCCAAATCCGATGATTCCAGAGCCAATTAAATATTTGGTTGGGATGGGTTTGTTTGTGGTTTTGGTGCGGTATTGTAGTCGGAAAAAGAAAATATGAACTACATTTTTTCTCACGCAGAGACGCAGAGGCACAGAGAGAAATAATTTACAGTTGATTTCTCGCTTTAAGTTATAAATATCTATCAACTAATTGTTCGGAAATTTGATTTGCTGGTGCGTCAAGAACTAATACTCCTTTTTGTTTTAATTGGGCAAATGCCAGTTGTCTTTGTGCTAATAAATCTAGGGCAACTGCGCGAATATAAGATTGTGTGGTATCTTCAGTAAAAGTATGTGCTAATTTGTCAACTTGAGGATCTCGGAGAGTGACGCAAAAGGGTAAGTAGCGGGGTGCGAGTCTGGTAAGGGCAGCCAGAAGTTCGGAGGAAGCGGTGATATCAACTAAGTCTGTAATGATGACTACTAACGCCCTGCGGGTTTGTTGTTTGACGACGTGGGTAACTGCACCTAAATAATCAGATTCCAGTAATTCTGGTTGAATGGGGGTGAGTTTATCAATTAGTTGATTGAGGTGATTTTGTCCCCGTTCTGGAGGTATCCACGTATGTAATTTGTTGTCAAATACACCAATGCCAACGCGATCGCCTCTGTGTAATCCTGCTAATGCTAGGGATAATGTGGTATTTAAACCCCAGTCAAATCGTTGCAAACCTTGAACTTTTGCCGTCATCAATCTGCCACGATCTAATAATATTAATAATGTTTGTTCTTGTTCTGGTTCTAAAACTCTGACTAAGGGACCTGTGTTTCCGTAACTACGTCTAGCGGTAGCTTTCCAATCAATAAAGCGTAAGTCGTCACCGCTGCGATAGTTCCGCAATTCTGCAAATTCTGTACCTATTCCCATTTGTCGAGTTTTACGAATTGAACCTGAAGATTGCAATGTGAGACGAATGGAGAGCGATCGCAATCCCACTAAATCAGGATATACTTTTACCTGTGTACTTTGGGGAATTTGCCAATCATGCCATACTAAACCCCAACTTCCCAACTGTCGTACTTGGATATTTCCCCAAGCAAATTCTCCTCTTTGATTTGGGTAAACTGTGTAAGTTAATTCTTGGTTTTGATTAGCATTAATATTAGCTGTAACTGTGGTTGTGGAAACAGTAAATTCTGATGGATAATAATCGCGGATTTTAATAACTGCATCAATTTTCCCAGCTTGAACTTTGAATATGACTGGATTATCTCTACCAATAGATAAACGTGAAGGTAATTCGCGGGTAATTTCTACGCGCTTTGTTTTCATTCCCAAACCGTCAACTACCATTAAAATCAAAACGGTAATATCAAATAAACAAATTACGATTATGGTGCTAGAAATTCCCAAAATTATAGATAGAATTGGGGCAATAAATATTCCCGCAATTAATAGAAAATAAACTTTTTTAGATGGAATCATGATTTTTATTTTGAGCAAAGAGGCAAAGGAGCAAAGTCGCAAAGGAAGAAATACACTAATGAAGATTTACAAAATCAAGTAAATCTATCTGAATCACCCAAATACAATGTAACCATCTCTCTTCTATCTACCTCTGCGCTCTCTGCGCCTCTGCGGTTCGTTTAAAAAATTGTTTACAAATCAAAGAACTTAAATCAATCTATTATCTAGGAACAGGAACTTGATTAATTACCGCAGCAACTACTGCATCAATTTGTAAACCATCTAGCATTGCTTCCGGTTTTAATAATAAGCGGTGACGTAATAAGGGTGAAGCTACTGATTTTACATCATCTGGAGTGACAAAATTCCTGCCTGATAACCAAGCTGCGGCTTGAGAAGTTTGCAACCAAGCACCCGCAGCGCGAGGAGATGCACCTAAAGCTAAATCAGGATATTGGCGGGATTTTCTGACAATTTCTAATAAATAATCAACAATTGTTTCTGATACTTGAACTTGTTTTACAGCTTGTCTGGCTTGCAAAATATCAGCTACTGTGGTGATAGGTTTTAATTTGACAATATCTGAACGTTTTGCTGCAAAACCAGATTGACGATTTAATAACATTTGTTTTTCGGCTGCTTGTTCTGGGTAATCAACAATTAACTTAAATAAAAACCGATCTAATTGCGCTTCTGGTAAGGGATAAGTTCCTTCAAATTCTAAAGGGTTTTGTGTGGCAATTACCCAAAATAAATCAGGTAATGGTAAACTTTCTCCGTCTAGGGTAACTTGCATTTCTTCCATTGCTTCCAAGAGTGCTGCTTGGGTTTTTGGAGGAGTGCGGTTAATTTCATCAGCTAAAAGAATTTCTGTAAAGACGGGGCCTTTTTTTAATGTGAAATCGCGGGTATTTAAGTCAAAGATATTTGTCCCTGTAATATCTGACGGGAGAACATCTGGAGTTAGTTGAATTCGGCGAAAATCGGATTGAATTAACTGTGCCAATACTTTAACTAAGAGAGTTTTTCCTGTACCGGGAACTCCTTCTAAAATAATATGTCCACCTGCTAATAAGGCGATTAATGTCTGTTTAATCAAAGCGGGTTGGCCGACAACTATTTGATTAATTGCTTTCCCCAGGTTGATTAAAATGGAATTATTAGTTTCACTCATATTTATAAATCACTCACACACAAAATAAAAGGAATCGAAAGAGATGTTAAAAAATTTAATTTTTAGTTTCTCGTAAATTACGCCATTTCCCTAACCAGCTTATCAGTTCTCGTTCACTTATTCGGCGTTTTTGTAATGGTAGTTGTAATACTGTATTAAGTATTTCTGCTTTAGTTCCTGTTTGTTTTTCCCAGATTTTCAGTAAAACCTGATTGTCTAAAGGAATTTGACTCAAACCCAAAGTTTTCTGAAGTTGTATTTGTTCTTCTTTCCCCAACATTTCAACAACAAAATCACTAGATTCTGCTTTTTGGAGAACTCCCGCTAAAGCTTGAATATAAGCTTGGCTGTTATCTATGACAGGTGTTTCTAATGTTACTGGTTTACCAAAGCGGCGATTTTCCCCCCAAATCAATGCCAATAATAGGACAATTAACTGGATAAAGGCTGGTAATAGGGGAGTTTTTGCAAAGTAATTAAATAAACTGTCTTCTCCCGCTTCTTTTTGAGTATCTTTGTCTTGATAGCCATGTATATATTCGTCTACAAAGACTTTCTGACTATTTTTGCTGACTAAATCTGCTAATAATTTAAAATTGCCTTCATGATCTTGATAGGCATTAGCTGCTAAATATGGTGTTGTTACTAAAATTACTTTTCCTTTTCCATATTTTCTCTGCCAAATTATTGCTCCAGATTCGTCTCCTAATATGATTTGTTCTCCTTTTGAAGTATTATATCGGCGACGGGTATCAATCTTTATTTTTCCAAAGGTTGATTGCTGCTGTGTACTAAATGCTGCTGCTGTTACTGGTTTTTTAATTCCTAAAATTACTAGGTTATTCCCTTTGTTTACCCATTCTTCTTGTTGTGGATCTGTTTCTATGTTTGTGATGGTGCTATGAACTTGTAATAAGGTAACAGGGTTTTTGGTTATTGGTAAATCACTAAATGGTTTTTGCCAACGCTGAATACTGATATTTTTATCTTGCATAAAAGCATACCACGCACCATAACCATTGGGGGCGCGATTATAAGTAGAACCACTAGTTATTTGGGTGCTGGGGGCTGCAATAGTGGACAGTAAGATAATTACAGTTAAGACAATAGCACCCAACCAAACAAGGCGCTGATTGCGTTTCATGATTTATCCGTATTAATATGGAAATTATTGAAATTATTGATATTTTTGATCATTGTGATGGCAATATTTGCTGAAATAGGATTGAATGAGGGACAAAATTTACAAAAAATTATACAGTACAGAAAGAGACTTTTACTCCTGACTCCTGACTCCTGACTCCTGAATGCTCTTATAAGCTTGCCAACATTGTTGATAATTTTCTGCTAATATCTCATGATCACTAAAGCACAATTGCTCATGGGTAGTAATTAATGTTTGATATGGTTGGATGAGAGTGACGGAGGATTTGAGTAATTGTAGATATTCTCCATCTGTACGGTTCGGTTGTTGCAGAGCGATCGCTTGTTCATGCAATTGCTGTAACATGGCTAAATAGACACAACGGCAACCCTCTCTGTAATTATACTGTCGGTGAAATTCCTGGGCTTGGTTTAATAATAAGGCAATTGATGTTTCCCTAGAATCAGCTTTGGTTCTAGAATTCGGAGAATTACTAATTGCATTTAGCCAAGCATAGATATAGGGCTTAAATACTTGCCATAATCGCCAACCTATCCACACCACGCATAAACCCAATCCTAACCAAAACAGGATTTTTAGTAATTCACCTAACCAGGGACTGATTGACCAACCAGGGGGTAATTCTGGTAAAGTTTTTTGAAACCGGGAAAATTGGTATTCTACCCATTCTCCCACTTGTTTTTGGAATAAAGAAAACTGCCACACCCAATTTGTTTTTTCAAAAGCATCTGTAGACATAAAACAGAATGGCTTAACCTATTATTTATTTACATCATTACTGATTTTGCTAATTTTATAGCGGTATGCACTGGAATCAAGTACAAAAATTAGGTCAAAAGCCATACAGCACTCTTCCTTCTTCTTCTTCCTTCTTCCTTCTTCCTGACTCCTGACTCCTGCAACAGCATGACTATTTACTTTTATAAGGTTTCCCAGCCCTATGGCTGTTTTTCTAATTTTTCTCCCCACGGTATTGACATTGCAGGTACTTACTGGCCAACTGTTGAGCATTATTATCAAGGACAAAAGTTTGTTGGTAGTTCAGATGCCCCAATTATACCTTTAATCCACGCTGCTGCTACTCCTGAACAAGCGGCTGCTTTAGGTCGTTGTCATACTCGCCGTCTTCGTCTAGATTGGGAATTAGTCAAAACTCAAGTCATGCGGGTTGCTGTTCTGAAAAAGTTTATGACTCATCCTGAAATAAGAGAAGTATTATTAATTACGGATAATGAAATTTTAGTAGAAGATTCACCTACAGATTATTTCTGGGGCTGTGGTGCAGATCGGACAGGGGAGAATCACTTAGGTAAAATCCTCATGAGTGTCCGTGCAGAAATACGCGGCTTATTGCCTTGATCAGAATATTTATCGGTAGAAGAATAGAGACAAATAGAACTTATATTTGATGAAACCTCTACTGGACGCTGAGAAATGACTTACTCATCTAGCTACTCTTTTCCTATTACCTGCCATGTGAAAATTTACTTTATGACTTTAGTGTAATTACTTAACTTGCATAAGAAATATATCTACATAAATAAATATGCTAGACTTGTATAAAAGTTAGTAAAAATTTTATTAAAAGTAAAAATCGTAGATTTACCAATCTATAGGCTATAAACTGTAAATTAGAGGCTATTTAGTAAAAATTTCTATTTGCGATTGGGTGAAGATAAGCAATGACATTTACCGATAAACCAAACGGTTTGCAGCAAAATTTAGACCAAGACAGTTTACTGCACCGAATGATCAAACAGATCAGGCGATCGCTCGATCTTCAAGAAATATTAACAACGACTGTTAATGAGGTTCGTTCATTCTTGAATACGGATCGGGTGAAAGTCTATAAGTTTGATCCTGATGGTAGTGGTGAAGTCATTGCCGAATCTATCCATGAACAACAGCTACCATCCTTATTGGGCTTACATTTCCCGGAAAGTGATATTCCCCTAGAATCCAGAGAGATGTTCTTGTCAGCACGACAACGTTCAATTGTTGATGTAGCTGGGGGCAAAATCGGATTATCACCTCTCAAATCCACAGAAACTGGTGAAAACTTACTATCTCAAAATATTCACTATCGCCAAGTTGATCCATGTCACAT
This sequence comes from Anabaena sp. UHCC 0187, assembly GCF_009712035.1. Taxonomy (GTDB): domain Bacteria; phylum Cyanobacteriota; class Cyanobacteriia; order Cyanobacteriales; family Nostocaceae; genus Dolichospermum. Next base: position 14,032 of record NZ_VILB01000028.1, read on the forward strand.
CCAATATTTACAGGCTATGGGTGTACAGTCTTCCTTGGTAGTACCAATTTTAAACTATGACCTCACGGAAGAAGCTTCACAACCAAAACTATGGGGATTGTTAGCATCTCACCACAGTCAACCCAGAACAATTTTCCGGAAAGAACTTAAATTAGTCCAGCAAATTGCCGATCAAGTAGCGATCGCCATCTCTCAAAGTAACCTTTTGTGCGAAAGCCGTACCCAGCAAAAGCGAGAAGCCATAATTAACCGGATTAGCACTCTTCTGCATCAACTACCCACAATGCAAATGCAAAAAGCAGTAGAAGAAACCATAGCTGCTTTTAATGGCATTGGGGGCAGACTTTATATAGAATCTACCCAAGAACTATATACATGGGGGCAACAACCCCAACTTCCCGACAACACAGAAAACACCAATATTGAACAGCATCCCATCTGGAAGCAATGGATAACAGCATCCAAACTAGGGCAAATTCAGGCAATTTCTGACATTTATCAAGAACCATCTTGGCAAATATTAGCCCCAGCCTTTAAACCCACATCAATTCGGGGCATGATGCTAATACCCCTTCATTATCGAGAAACTTTCTTGGGAGTATTCAGCATTTTTCGTCCAGAATTTGACACAGAAATTCTTTGGGCAGGTAACAGGGAACAAAATCAATACCAACAACTACCCCAGCTTTCCTTTGAGTTATGGCAAGAAACAAAAAAAGGACAAGCGCCAGAATGGAAACGAGAAGATATATCTCTAGCTACAGGTTTATGTCATAACTTCTCCATCGCTATTCAACAACAGCAAACATACCAACAACTACATATTTTTAATAATCAGCTAGAACAAAGAGTTCAAGAAAAAACCGCTGAATTAGAAAAATCATTATCTGTGACTAAAGCCCTAAAACAAGTTACAGATCAAATGCGTGGCACATTAGATTTGAATATCACCCTGCAAACCATCGTCAGGGAAGTGCGTTCTCTCCTCAATTCTGACCGAGTGCTGATTTATAGATTTTTGAATCAACTTGAAGGTAGTGTGATGGTTGAAGATATTAATAGTAATTGGCTATCAACCCTGGAAATTCAACTACCATCAGAATGCTTTCCTGACGAATCTGCCAATCTTTACTTGCAGGGTAGAACCAGAACCATTAATAATGTATCTACAGAAGCATTAACTCCTTGTCATCGAGAATTTTTACAAAGTTTACAAATCCAAGCTAACCTCATCGTTCCTATCAAAATTGATACCCAACTATGGGGGTTACTTATTGCCCACCAATGTTCAGCGCCCAGAATCTGGCAAGCAACAGAAATCAACTTACTACAACAATTAGCAGACCAAGCCGCAGTTGCTATTCAACAAGCACAACTCTATGAACAAAGCTGTGTGGCAGAAGCAAAGGCTACTACGAAAGCAGCACAATTAGAACAAACCCTACATCAACTCCAAGAAACCCAAACAAAATTAATTCATAGTGAAAAAATGTCGGGTTTAGGACAGCTAGTGGCAGGGATAGCCCACGAAATCAATAATCCCGTTAATTTTATCTACGGTAACTTAAGTCATGCCAATGACCACACTGAACAACTTCTAGAAATTCTGCAACTTTATCAGTCCCAATACCCTCAACCCGAAGGGAAAATCAAAGCTGCTTTAGAATCCATAGATTTTGATTTTGTGGTAGAAGACTTACCAAAAATCATGTCATCCATGCAGGTAGGGACAAATCGTATTCGCTCCATAGTTCTATCATTACGAAATTTTTCCCGCCTTGATGAAGCAGAAAACAAAAGTGTTGACTTACATGAAGGCATTAATAACACCTTACTAATTCTCCAACATCGCCTGAAACCACATGGGAGTTTTCCTGGGATTCAGATTACTAAAGACTTTGGCGAATTACCAAAAATAGAATGTTATGCCGGACAAATGAATCAGGTATTTATGAATGTGATTAGTAATGCCATTGATGTCCTCACCCATGAGTCAGGACAAGAGATCACATATTCACCCACTATCCGCATTTCTAGCCGAGTTTCTACAAATAATACTCATATACTAATTAGTATTGCCGATAATGGACTAGGCATGAGTAAAGAAGTAAAACAGCGGATTTTTGACCCATTTTTTACAACCAAGCCAGTTGGGAAAGGTACAGGATTAGGACTAGCAATTAGCTATCAAATAGTAGTTGAAAAGCATGGTGGATTAATGGAATGTATCTCAGAACCAGGTAAGGGAACAGAATTTTGGATTGAAATTCCTCTGAAATTCAGTCAAGTTGAAAATCGGGATTAGTAAGAGTGAGAGTGATCAATTTTCCATTGTCCCTATTTGTTTCAAAACTTAAAAAATGCTGAGTCATTACTCAATTAAGTAAAAATAAAATCACTTCCAAAAATAGTTTGTAATCCCTAAGAATATGGAGTTTTATCAGATTCATCTTCTTGAATCAGTAAAGTTTAATTGCAAAAATATCCAATCTAATTTAAAGTTGTTATTCTAATAGATGAAGCCACTAGAGCTTCCCTGGCAGATGCAACAGCTTAAGAGAAACAAGCAAAGAAGAAAAGAAGAAACGTAAGTTGAGTAAGAGGTCAAATCGCTGTTTAATTCAAATCTGTCTCGTCAACAAACTACAACACCCAACGCGAAAGCTGATATTCCCTCAAATGAATGAAGATCAGGGGGCGCTGTAACTAGTTTCCATCGCTTGTTTATCAAGATGGTGAAAGGTAGTACATCCCTGGCTAGAAGAAACAATAAGAGGGAATCAACAAGCTAGTAGATGTCTGGGTGTTGTTGTTTGTAATATTTTACTAAAATTTAATAACAGAAGAAAACCACCTCTGTGCTAGATTATCCCAGGAATCTAGTCTAATTGGACTTATTGAACCAGGAATTTCCGTCTTTTTAGCTTAGAAATTAGTATGTTAAAACTTTAAACAAAATATTATCTGAATTTTTAATTTTATGATTCCTCTTTTCAAACTGGTGTAACGTGGTTAACAATGGAGTGAGTGTTTTTTTAGTGGTGTAAATTTATGCCTAGAACTCCAAGCGAATATGCTGTCTTCCTGCTTTTAGACAGTGGACATCGGGAAGAAGTGCGTTTTTCTACCTTTCCAGACTTTCAGAAATGGTACACTAGCGTATTAACTCCGAAGCATGATTCAAATGAGTTTATTAACGTACCGATTAAGAATATTCAAGGTGAATATCTAGTGGTACGTCCAGCTAAGATTGCGGGAATCCGGGTAGAACCAGTTTTTAATTCCAGTATTGAAAGATAAAAGATGAGAAAAAACCTGACTTTGCTTGCCTTAAGCCTGGGAATTGCCTTTATACATCCACTTTCGGCAGTTGTAGCTCAAGTTCCGACTTCGCAGCCAATAACAGTACCAGTTACCCCTCAACTATCACCAGAGGTATTACCACCTCTTCAACCCATCAACTTGGACAATGTTTGTACTCCTCAAAATTGCTTAGGTTGGGATGAACAACTTTGGGGTAAACAGGGGGATAAACAAGCACTGTTAACTTCCATAGATAACAGTTTGCGCTATTTGACAACTAATAGAGCGATCGCTATTTATCAAAGTTACCCAATTAAGGAAATTACCTTAGATCGGGTGCGTCGGAGTTTAGTCCGCTTCCGGCAAATAGTTGTTAGTTCCCAGTCAGCGGCAGAACTACAAGCTGCTGTCCGTCGGGAGTTTGTCTTTTACCAGTCGGTAGGCAACGATGGTAAGGGGACTGTTAAGTTCACAGCTTATTATGAGCCTGTGTATACTGCCAGCAGAGTCAGAACTTCTGTATACAAGTATCCCCTCTACCGTCTCCCCACGGACTTTCAGAAATGGCCAAAACCCCATCCCAAACGGGTTGATTTGGAAGGCAAAAATGGATTGCTAGGGAATAAAAGCAAGTTACGGGGCTTAGAAATTCTCTGGTTTCGTAATCGTCTAGACGCATACATGGTTCATATTCAAGGTTCTGCCCAAATTAAACTAACCAATGGCCAAAAAACATCCGTTGGTTATGCTGGGGGAACTGATTATCCTTGGACGAGTATCGGCAAAGAACTGGCAAAGGATGGCAAACTGCCCCTTAGCGGTTTAACCATGCCCAAGTTAATTAGTTATTTTCGCCAAAATCCTAGAGAGCTAAGTAATTATTTACCCCGTTGGGAAAGGTTTATTTTCTTTGCAGAAACTAACGGTACAGCAGCTACAGGCAGTATTCTTGTTCCTGTAACCGCAGAACGTTCCATTGCTACAGATAAATCTCTCATGCCACCGGGCGCACTGGCACTAATTATCAATTCATTTCCCTATCCTAATGGTCGTGGCAAACTGGAATCTCGTCTAGTTAATCGTTTTGTCTTAGATCAGGATACAGGTAGTGCAATTAAAGGACCAGGAAGAGTGGATTATTTCATGGGATCTGGTCAACTAGCAGGCGATCGCGCTGGTATTTCCGGCGGTAACGGTTCGCTATTCTATTTATTACTGAAATAATAGGAGTTAGGAGTCAGGAGTCAGGAGTCAGGAGTCAGGAGTCAGGAGTCAGGAGAAAGAAGAAAATTTCTCCCCTACTCCCCTGCTACCCTACTACCTAATATGGTGGATAACCAAATTCATCATCATCTGCATAGACATAAGAATTGGTAACACCAGGTGTTTCTACTTTAGAAGCTTCTGGTTTAATAACTTCCTTACCAAATTCTTTATATTCTTCAAAAGTCTTACAAATCATTTCCGACTCAGGGGAATCTGAGGCGATCATATAATCTATTAAAGTTGAGATTGTGGGATGTTTATAATCTACAGTTGAAGCTACCAAGGCAATATTTGGTTCTATACCTCTTTCTTCAGCTTCAATCATGGGGCAAAAAATCCCATGAGCATGGAATAAAGGCCCTTTGGGCGTTACTGGTTTCTTTTGAAAACCAGCATAGGCTTTTTCTAATTCTCCAGCAAAACCGCCAGTAATTCTCCCTTGTTGATATTCAGCGTAATTTTTCCCAAAACTAGCACCGGCTGAACCACTCAGAGTTAATTGCAGAGGTGATTGGTGTAAAAACTTTTTATCTTCACCTACTAAAAAGATCAGATGCCGAGTAAAGGTTTTAAATTTAACTTTATCAGCTAAAAAAGCATCATAATTATCCTTAAATGTCCCTAACTTAATCCCCGTTTCCCGATCTTTTACAGATAATGGCCCACGACGCACAATTACTAGTCTAGGAGTTGTGCTAATAAATACAGTTTCTGTTCCCGAACTAAATTCATGGTCTACCTGTTGCCAATTATCATCTGGTTGAAAACCAACAGCTTGGGCATTATCCCGACTAATTGCTAAACCATAGCTTTGTAAACCATCCTCACCATAGCGAGGATTGATCATTAAACCCCAAGGGAGGACTTGGGACGGTGGGGCGTTAAATTTTTCGTCTTCAAAGTCGAACTTAGCAGATGCTTTCATGATTTTAGAATATCAGCGTGCTTAATTTTATAACTTTATCTTTTGTACCATATTTTGTACCATCTATTTCAGATATCAGGCACTTTCTAAATTAGATTGTAACAATTTCTGTTTAGCTGTTACAGACAAGAATCCAAATCTATTTCCATAAGACACCCCAAAATCCAGAACCAGACTGTTACCATATTGAGTTTTCTCGGTTCTGAGGCTGAAGTATGGTTTTTTAATTACAAAGTCTTATTTAGTAATTTATGAATCAGTATTAATACAGTTGCAATATTCTTGCAAGAACAATTACTTTGTATATATTATACCTGTATAAATTTTATAACATATTGTTTATTGAGATAAAAAGGAAACAGAGTACATCCTAAAATGGGGTCAATTCTGGGACTTATCACGTTGATTAATTTTTGGGGATAACTTATGGCATCAAAGGATCAAATACAAACGACTCTCAAAGAAAAGTATGGTATTAACAAGAATATCAGTCAACCACTGGATAAAGAAGAATGTGAAATATTGCTTAATGTTCTCAATAATGAACCTAGTGCAGTCAAATTAGTTGAATCTTTTGCTGAAAAGAATTCTAGTCTAAGTAAAAATAATCGAAATTATGGCACGCTGCGTTCTCAAGCAGAAAAGAAACTAATATCTTTACAAGCAGAATATCTTGAATTAGAAGGGTCTGTTAATACCCTAGAAGAATCGAAGATAATACTTGATAATAGAAAAAAGCAATTAGAAGAAGAAAGAAAAAAACTCGAAATTGAAATTAAAAGTTTCTCATCTGACAATGAAAATTTAAAAGCTAAAGTTCAAGAATTAAACTCTGATAATGAACAGCTAATTGGAGTAAATGATCAACTCAAGAAAGAGAACAAGGCTTTAAAAAACATAGTTGATGAAATCAAGCTTAAACTAGCTATTGAGATAAAAGGTATGCTGAGATTAGAAGATAGTGAAATTCGTAAAGGATTAGTTAAGTTATTCAAATCAACACTAGGTTAAAAAAATAAGTATATGACTAATAAAAAAAGTAACCAGATAAATTTTAAAGGAATGATTTATCGTGAGGTTCAACGGACTAACTCAAATAATAGAAAGAATCTCCATAAAGAAGATCAAAAACGGTTGAAAGATAATGGATATAAAAATGTTGGTTGGGATAATGTTATTAAACTTTACCAAGAAATTAAGGATTTTTTAGATAAATATCAGTTACAAGATTTAACGCTTGAAGAATTGTTTTTAGAAGCTGACCACATTGGAAATAAATATCTTAGTCATCAGGAGATACAACAATTCAATCAAAAGTTAGCTAAAGAAGTTAATGAGATTGCAGAAGAAATAGATAAGCAGTTTCCTGATACAGAAATTGAAATTATTGATTTTAGTCGGAAAACTAAGCATAAATATACAAAGAATAAAAATAATCAAAAATTATACAGAACTATTAAATTCTAGTGAGAGATTATATATATGAATCTTGAAAATAAAGAACTGAGCGAATTATTTAAGCTTGCTGATAAAATTGGTAAAAAGCGATATCACAAACTTACTTCTCAAGATTTTGAGAATTATAGAAAATTTGATTATTGGAGATATGTTAATGGTGATGCAGAGTGTGGAACAACTGAGGAAAGTAAAGAATGGGTAAGAGATAATTCAGATTGGTACTGTCCGATTTGCGGTGACAAATACTCTGAAAGGGATGGCAAGAATATTGATCACAAGTTACCTCGATCACAATATCCTTGGTTATCAATAGAATTTAAAAATTTATGGGTCATTTGCCGGATTTGTAATCTGGAAAAAAGTGATATGCACTGGTATGAATATGAACATTATATATTTGTTAAATATCCCGATCTTTATCCTGCTGTGAAAGCTGCACGTCCTGGGAAGTTGCTTCAGTCTTTAAGACTATAAATTATAAGTGAAAATATTAACCCCCTGGCTGTGTAAACCAGGAGTTTAAAAATAGGTAAATACAGATTTACAACCTTTGCAGCAAATTTACACCATGTGTATCAGTACCACAAGTATTAAATAAATCGAATTCCTTCGCTAACTGTTGAACTTCCTCAGTTTCCACAAGACTGGGTTTCCAGGGTTTGGGGTTACTGTAAGCGTAGAAAGCCTCAACACCATCAATCCCATTAGCCGCAGCCGCAGGAATGAGGTCAAAATGCGATCGCCTGTACCGGGCTGGGTGAGCCAGTACCGCTAGTCCTCCCGCTTGGTGAATCGCTGCAATCACGTTAATCGCTTGATAAGCCTTACCTACACTGGGCATTCTTTGTAAATAAGGCTTCATGCTGGGATGTTCTGACTCAAAAGCATAAGCCAGAATGTGGACTTCAATATCTAGCAGATTGGCATTAATTTCGACACCACTCCACAGGTATGGAGTATGGGTATCAGGATTACTCCACTTCCAATCTTCTAACCAAGCATGAGCAGCCTGGTAGCCACAGATACTGTGATGATCAGTAATTGCTAGACCTTTCAAACCAATTGCGATCGCTTGATTCATTAACTCACTCGGTTCTAGTTTGCCATCCGAGTGAACCGTGTGCATATGAAAATTAAATAAATTGGGACAACTTTGTGCATCAATGCGTTGGAATACTTGCTTTAGTAGTTCCTTTGCAACAGTAGTCCGGGCAAAATTTACAACCATAACCCCTCTACACAAAAATTACATTCTTCTCAAAACACCAACACGCCACATTTATAAATGAGATATAACCAATACCGCTAACTAGTAAATACAGATACTTCCTCAACTGCACCAATTGATTTTTGCAATATGTTAAGACTACGTTAGCAAATATCTACGCTGACGGCGATGAGTATTTTTGATTACTTTCATCAAGAGAATTTGAAATTTGTGTATAGGTTGTTCTCATCTCCCCATATTTTCCCTACCCAGCCTACCTTTTACCCCTATGATCACAACAAACCGACTAATTCACCCGTACCCTCTATCACTTCACCAATCACATGAGCAGGGATATCCTGAGATTGAAAATGAGTAATTACCTGTTCTACTTGCTGGGGTGGAACTAATAACACAAAACCAATACCCATGTTAAATGTATTATACATAGCTTCAGCACCGACAGAACCAGCCCCAGCTAACCAATGGAATACAGGGGGAATAGTCCAACTGTCAGGGATCATTTTAATTGATTGACTCTTACTTAAACATCTAGGTAAATTTTCTGGTAAACCCCCACCAGTAATGTGAGCCATACCATGAATTTCTAAACCTGATTGCAACGCTGCTAAAACAGATTTTACATAAATGCGTGTAGGCGTGAGGCAAGTCTCCCCAATAGATGCTCCATTTAATAACTCTGGGGTATCAGTCCAAGCAAAACCACCATCACTCACAATTTTGCGGACTAAGCTCAAACCATTACTATGGACACCTGCACTAGCTAAACCTATAGCTACATCACCCACTTGCACCTGAGAGCCATCCAGCATTCGGCTTTTTTCCACAATTCCCACACAAAAACCAGCCAAGTCATATTCACCAACTTGGTAAAAACCAGGCATTTCTGCTGTTTCTCCCCCCAGTAAAGCCGAACCTGCTAATTTACAACCCGTAGCTATCCCCGCTACCACCTGGGTTAATTGTTCTTTATCTAATTTACCTGTAGCCACATAATCTAGAAAAAACAGCGGTTCTGCACCAGATGTCAACACATCATTAACGCACATCCCCACCAAGTCTATGCCAACAGTGTCATGACGGTTGAGAATTTGGGCTATTTTCAGCTTTGTTCCCACACCATCTGTTCCCGAAACCAAAACTGGCTCTTTGTAACCTGTGGGTAGTTGAAAGCAACCACCAAAGCCACCCAATCCCCCCAAAACCTCTTTTCTGAAGGTGCTGTGAACCAAATTGCGAATTTGGTCTACAAAAGCTCTACCAGCTTCAACATCAACGCCTGCATCCCGATAATCCATGCCTAACTACACCGTTATCAATTCATAACTTTAGGTTATTATCATCACACAATTTAGGTACTAAACCTTTTTTTGATAATATGTGATAAATCAAGGTTAACTATTATATCCTAAATAATTTAGAATTGCTATATAAAAAAACTTGGTAAATTTAAGTGCATAGTTATCTAATTGCAGGAATAGTCACAACTATTTTGTGTTTGTGGCAAGCTGCTTTACCCGATAAGGGTTGGACACAAGCACCTCGCTGTATTCCCAAGACTCTCCCAGAAGTCAGCAACTCCCTAAATAGTGTCCGAGAAAGTAATATTATTGTGATTGGTAAAGTTCCCAATCGGCGATATGTGGTTATTGTTCCTGGAGAATCAGAAAAATTATTAAACACTGTGAGAAGTTATGCTGCTGACGCATTTCTCACACGCCATAGGCTTGGTTCTTATATATATGCGGGAGGATCAACCAAAAGAGGGGAAGCGGAATGCTTGTCCTATGTGTTGAGATCCTACGGGCTAGATGCCAGGGTTGTCTACTTTCGTAAATAGGAAAAATAGAAAATGAAAATAGGGTGGACTGGTAATTTAATATTGGTATTACTGGGGCTAATTAGTACCATTAATGCCTCAGTGGCAAATGATCAATTACAGGTTAAAATCAATCGCTGGATAGAAGTACGTCGTACTACTGGTCAAGTTACCTACTCCCGTGGACAAACATTGCAACCAGCCCGTAAAGGCATCCGACTGCAATCAGTTGGGGATACAATCAGTACAGGATCTGGTTCTAGCGCTGAACTAGCAATTGATATAGGAACCGGTTCAATTAAAGTTTCTGAAAACACCAAGATCAAGATCAGCAAACTGCAAACAGGAACTCAAGGTGGACGGGTTACAGAACTTCAGGTAACAACTGGACAAGTTCGGTTGCAACTGCGGCCATTAAATAATCCCGCTTCTCGTGTGGAGATTCACACTCCTGCGGGAATAGCCGGGGTGCGGGGGACTACATTTGGTGTCAGCGTTCAGGATAATGGCATAACGGGTGTAGCCACTCAAAAGGGGAGTGTGGCTACCACTGCTCAAGGACAGACAGTGTTAGTAAATGGTGGTTTCCAAAATCTCACCATTCCCGGAGAGCCACCTTCAGCGCCCATACCGCTACAGGAAGATACCCGTTTGAATATCAGTAAACTCGCAGCTAATGGTAATCAGGTGCAAATTATTGGTACTGTTGATGCAGTCAATCTCTTGATCATTTCTCAACAACGTCAAAACATTGATCCCAATGGCAAATTTGATATTACTGTTCCTTTACCCCCTAACCGCAGAGTCAAAGCTGTTGTGGTGACACCTCTAGGAAAACAGCAATTATATGAGTTAGCAGTTCCCTAGAACCACAAGCTGGATGCTAAAATAATTAAGTTTTATTTTTAACCAACAACAATAACAGAAATGGGTCAACTTACCCAATTTAATTACACCGCACAGCACAAGCCCAATCAGTTAATTTACGGAAGTGGGCAAACCGCCGTGATTACAGGGTGGATGGTGAAGCAATCTGTAGCTAAACATCTACAATCAAATGAATATGCTGTAATTGGACAGTTATACTCACCTACCAGGGGTATAAACTTACTAATTCGCAATTTGTTGTTAAATCCTCATGTTCGCTATTTAGTCATTCTCAACGCCACCAAAGAAGATAAAAATGCTGGTGCTTGTCAATGCTTAGGCGATTTTTTCCGTCATGGTGTGGAAGAAAATATTAGTGATGCTGGGCGAAAATCTTGGGTAATTCGTTCTCAAATTCCTGGTTATATTGATATTGATATTGATATCAATGCTTTGGAAAAACTACGGCATTCTGTAGAAATTCAAGACGCTATATCAATTTCTGATGCTGTCGAAAAAATTCAATCTTACGCCCAAAAAGAAACAATTGCACCTTGGGGAACACCTGTAGAATTTCCCATGACTACAGTTGAACCAACGGTTTTACCTGGAACACGCTATGGACATAGAATTGAAGGCAAAACCATCGCGGAAACTTGGGTAAAAATCATTCATAGAATTAAAACCACTGGCACAATTAGACCAACTGGTTATGATGGCAAATGGCAAGAATTGATAGATTTAATGGCAGTTGTCACCGACGAACCGGAAGATTTCTATTTTCCTGAACCCAATTATTTACCAATTGATAGAAGTTTTTTAGAAGAATATATTTCTCAAATTTTAGATGATGCACCAAATCGAGAAGGAGTAAAATACACCTATGGGCAACGTTTACGTTCTTGGTTTGGACGTGATCAAATTGAGCAGGTCATTGAAAAACTAATTGGAGAAATTGATGCTGCTAGTGCAGTCATGACTTTATGGGATGTGAAAGATCATGAAAAAGGTGGTAGTCCTTGTTTGAATCATATTTGGTTGAGAGTAGTAGATAACGAATTATCATTAACTGCTATTTTCAGAAGTAATGATATGTTTGCAGCTTGGCCAGCTAATGCAATGGGATTAAGGTCTTTGCAAAAACATATTAGAAATGAGATTTGTCAACGTTCTCAATATGACTTGAAGCTAGGACCATTGATAACTCTGAGTCAGTCTGCTCATATTTATGATGATACTTGGAGTAACGCCGAACAACTGATTAAAGAACAATATTCTGCAATTTGCAAAAAATTAGATTACTATGATCCCGCAGGTAATTTCTTAATAGAAATAGCAGAAGAAAAGATAGTTGTTACACATACAACTCCTGGTAGTGGAGAAATTGTTGGTTGTTATTCTGGGAAAAATCCTTTGAAATTAATCAAAGAAATTTGTGCTGTAATACCAGCAATACGTCCAGATCATGCAGGATATTTAGGTATAGAATTGCAAAAAGCAGCAAATTGTCTTAAAATTGACAAGCCATACACTCAGGATCAATAACCACCAACAAACAACCATTTTAGAAATGGTTGTAGAAAATTATGGTCATTCTTTTTTACGAAACAGGTAAGCGGATATCAAGATTTATTCTCGGTATTCCTGATGTAATTGCTGAAATTCAATTTAATGACTATGAAGATGCTTTAAATTAGTTAAAAAACGTTTGATTAAAGTGGAAACAATAGCATTTAAGATTTTTGTTCTCAGCAAAGCAGTATAGTAAACTTTACAATTGAAACATAATGCAAGATATTTCCTTATCTGACGAATACCATCAAAGACCAACATGGGATGAATATTTCCTCATGTTGGCTAAATTAGCAGCAACTCGCTCAACTTGTCTTGCTTTTCCAGTGGGCGCTGTAATTGTTAAAAATAAGCAAGTCGTAGCCACAGGTTATAATGGTTCACCGTCAGGTTCGGCTCATTGTACAACTCAAGGATACTGCTATCCAGGTTTAAATAGCTGTGATGCTAGTAAAACACTACCATCAAGGGCTGTACACGCGGAAGCAAATGCGATTGCTCAGGCGGCAAAGTATGGTATATCTACAGATGGATCAAGTATATACGTAACGTTAGAACCTTGTTTATCTTGTTTAAAGTTAATTATCTCCGCTGGAATCAAAGAAGTATTTTATGAAACTTCCTTTAACAGTGGAGAAAAAGCTTTAGTTAGAGATTCCTTTGTTAACGAAGGTTTAGTTAACATTCATCAAGTTCAGCTTTCTGAGTCCATAGCAAAAAAAGCATCATCATCTCTACTTTGTTCTACCTCTATGAGTGATGTTGACATAGTACAGAAATCATAAACTTACAGAAAGAGTTCTATTTACCATATTGATTATGTTAAGTGATGCCGATATTAGAAACCAACTGGAAGAAAGAAAGAACACCCCAGATAAAGGAATTGCGATAGATCCTTTTGAAGAAAAGTCTTTGACTCCTGTTGGATATGATTTGAGAGTAGGTAGAAAAGGATTTTCTTGGAAGAGTAAATGTGAAATTAATATTCAACAGGAGGGAATTATTGAAATTCAAGCTAATGATACAGTAGTGATTGAGACATTAGAGAAAATTAGTTTGTCTAAAGAAGTCGGAGCTACTATACACGCAATGGTATCAAAATCTGTTCTGTACGGTTTATCTCATATTTCCACCACTATAGATCCAGGTTGGACAGGAAAACTATTAATTTCAGTTAGCAATTATCGAGATAGTTCTGTAGTGATTCGATTTCAAGATTCTTTTTGTACAGTTTGCTTTTACAAAGTTGAATCTGAAGCAAAAGTACCTGGTTTTAATCGTCCCGATAGAGATGATATATGGGAAAGACTGCTAATCATAGCTCAAGAAGAAAAAGATAGACAGACAAGAGAAGGTGAAATAAAGAAAGCAAAAGAAAAAATTGAGAACAGAAATCGTATTGGCTTGATAGTAGGTTTTATCTTAATTGCTTCTTTTTTCGGTCTTCAAATTTCTTTTAAAGATCCTGCATTAGGTGCATCTCTAGCTGCTTTTCTAGCCGTTGTCAGTCCTAGTATAATTGAGCTATTAAAACGAAAATGAATAGTATTCTTAAAAACTAATAATAGAGCTTGTTTACCCTTGACAACTATGAATAAGAAAAAACTGCGTATATACATTTCTGGCGCATTAACAGGTATTGAAAACCCAACAGTAATCAAAGATTTTTATGTTGCTATTGGGTTACTTTGTGAAAAAGTGGGATTTCAAGCTTATGTTCCCCACCTCAATACTGACCCTCTTAAACATCCTAATATCACTCCTAGCCAAGTTTTTCAAACTGATAAATCTCAAGTTTCTCAAGCTGACTTAGTTATTGGTTATATTGGCTATGCTTCAATAGGAGTAGGTATGGAACTTGCCTATGCTGAAACAAACTCTATACCTATTATTCTCATATATGAAACAGGAAAAACAATATCAAGATTTCCTCGTGGTATTCCTACTGTCTTAGCGGAAATTGATTTTCAAGACTATCAGGATGCCTTAGTTCAACTTGAAATTGCTTTAAAGAAATGGAATACTTAAGGTTGATGACTGCGACGAATTTCTGTAATTTGATCTGCCACATCTAAAAGAGACTTGGGCATTTGAGAACCTGTGAGAATAATATCAACATGAGGGGGACGCTGAGAAAGAAACTCTAAAACCTCAGTTTCCGGAATTAAACCGAAATTAATCGCTAAACTCAACTCATCTAATACCAGTAAAGAATACTTACCTTCATTCACTACCTTTTGGGTATGTTGCCAAAGTTGTTGCAAAGCTTGGTTTTCCGCTGCGTCCAAGTCTGAATTATTAATACAACGGGGCAAATCACAACGAATCCAATCTAAATGTTGTCCCATTTGGGTAGGTCGTTCATGTCCTTGACGAATACCACCTTTAAGGAACTGGACTATTAATACTGGTGTACCTTGTCCAGCAATTCTCAGCGCTTGTGCCATGACGCTCGTAAAAAAGCTACGCTCAGGACTAGTAAAAACTTGCACTAGTCCTTCTACAGAATATGGTAAGCTGAGAGTCGAATTTAGACCTGGGGTTTCTAGTTGGGCAACCATAAGGCAAAGTTTAAAAACTCACTATAAATTTAATGACTTACAATTAAATGCAACTCTTTGCTGATAGCAAAACATATAGTTATCATACAGCAGTATTTGCAAGTAAAACCGCCTTGATGTTTAGCTTTAAGTTTCTAACTGATTTGGAGATATTTTTTTCCCCAAATGATTTAGGATTGCTATAGCAAAATATATTCAAAAATAGGGAATTTTATATATGAGGGTTAAGTTGTGGTGAGATTAGTGATTTTAGGGGGTTCTGGGGCAGGAAAAAGCACTCAAGCCCACAGGCTTGGTAAGTTTTTTGATGTTCCTTTGGTTTCTACCGGTGAAACTTTACGAGAAGCCATATATGGAAATAGTCAGAATAGTGCCTATAGTGAATTAAATGATTTAGTTATGGAAGCTAAACCTTATTTGGAACAAGGGGAATTAGTTCCAGATGAAATGATGATTGAATTTATTAAGGTCCGTCTTAAGCAAGCTGATGTCAATGATGGTTGGATTTTAGAAGGTTATCCCCGAACGGCTTTTCAATGTGAAGAATTAGATTTTTTGTTAGAAGATTTAGGACAAAATCTTAATTGGGCAATTTATTTACAAGTTTCCGCAGCAGTCATGGTTAATCGTTCTTTAGGGCGGTTACTTCCTGATGATCAACCGGAAATTGTCCAGCGGCGGGTAGAGTTATTTTATGACCGCACTATCCCCATTTTAGAATATTATGATCGGCGGCGGCGGTTATTAACTATTAATGGTGATCAATCTCCAGAACAAGTACAGCAAAATATTTTGACTTTATTAGGTTAATTGATAATGGGTGATTGGTAATTGGTAATTGGTAATAAATAGTTTTATTGCTATTACTCAGTTATTCTATAAGGCAGTAAGCAAAATTCAAAAGGCAACTTCAATGACTTGGCAACGTCCTGACGGGAGAACCCCCTGTGAACTCCGTCCCCATAGTTTTTATCCTAATTTCACCCGCTTTGCACCTGGTTCTGTTTTAGCTAAATGTGGTGATACTCAAGTTCTGTGTACTGTGAGTGTGGCTGAAGGAGTACCTAAATTTCTCACTGGCAGTGGTAAGGGTTGGTTGACGGCTGAATATAGAATGTTGCCCTCTGCTACCCAGAAACGCCATGAACGGGAATTAATGAAATTGTCGGGCAGAACACAGGAAATTCAGCGGTTAATTGGGCGGAGTTTAAGGGCTGCATTGGATTTTGAGGCTTTAGGAGAACGGACGCTGACTGTGGATGCAGATGTATTACAAGCGGACGCAGGAACGAGAACAATGGCAATTACAGGGGGGTTTGTGGCTTTGGCTCATGCTATTTCCCAATTATTGCAGCAGGGAGTTTTAGAGCGATCGCCTTTATGTGGACAAATAGCAGCAGTTTCTGTAGGCTTGTTGGAGGGTGAACCATTTTTGGATCTTAACTACGTTGAAGATGTATCCGCAGATGTGGATTTCAACGTAGTCATGAATCATAAAATGGGAATTATTGAAGTTCAGGGAACAGCCGAAGCAGGTAGTTTTAGCCGTCAGCAGTTGAATCAAATGCTAGATTTTTCTGAACAAGGTATCCAGCAATTATTAACTGCTCAAAGAAATGCAATTAGTGATTGGAATACTTTGTTTATTGAAGGTTAAGTTGTCATAATTCCCAAGTACCAAAATTCAATTAGTGGCCGTAAACTTGCAACCAAAAAGAAATTTAGAACAATCTTGGATCATTCGCTGTTTGTCAGCATTTTTGTTGTTCGGTCAAATTCTATTGCATTTCCTGCGCGGAAAAACCTACTATCGCAAGATATTAGAACATATGGTGACGGCAGGCCCGGCTTCTATTTCTCCAGTCTTGCTAGTTAGCGGTTTTGCGGGGATGATTTTCACTATTCAAACTGCTAGGGAATTAGTGAGATTTGGGGCTGTAGATAGTGTTGGAGGTGCATTTGCTTTAGCATTTTGTCGAGAACTAGCGCCGATTTTAACTGCTAGTATTATCGCTGGACAAGTTGGTTCAGCTTTTGCTGCGGAATTAGGGGCAATGCGGGTGACGGAGCAGATTGACGCTTTATATATGCTCAGAACAGATCCGATTGATTATCTAGTTTTACCTAGAGTCATTGCTTGCTGTTTAATGATGCCTGTAATGATGATTTTTGCGGTAGTTACAGGTATCATGGGTGGGGCTTTTGCGGCTGCACAATTTTATCAAGTTGTTCCCGAAACATTTTTAGAATCAGTGAGAGAGTTTTTATTACCATCAGATATTTTTATTATTTTACTTAAAGGGTTAATTTTTGGGGCTATAGTTTCTGTTAATGGCTGTAATTGGGGACTGACAACTCAAGGAGGTGCAAAGGAAGTGGGAGAGTCAGCCACAACAGCAGTTGTTACTACTTGGGTGGCAATTTTTATTATGGATTTTATCTTGGCTTTGCTATTGTTTGAAAAACCTATCTTGTAATTTTAAGTTTATTTATAATACTGCTTGACGCATGGTAACATATAAGTTACTATAAGTTTGCCTCTATTATGAAAGTTGAAGAATATCTTAGAGAAGATGGTTCAAGTCCTTATCAAGAATGGTTTGATGGATTGGATGCTCAAGCTGCTGCGAAGGTTACTGTTGCTAAGTTTCGTCTGGAGTTAGGTAATATATCAAATGTTAAATGGTTTGAGGGAATTGGTGAATATAAAATTGATTGGGGTCCAGGATATCGGATTTATCTGGCTCAGGATGGTAAGGAACTTATAGTATTATTAGGTGGGGGAACAAAGAAAAATCAGCAATCTGATATTAGTCATGCTAAAGAGTTGCACCAAGAGTATAAAAAGCGGAAAAAAGAAGTTAATAGAGACCCAGAAACTGACAACAAAAATAGAGAGAAAAGGTAGTTATTATGGCACTTACTAGAGATTTCAAAGAAACTGTTAATGCACGAGTGCAAAAAGATTCTCAGTTTACAATAGCTCTACTTGATGAAGCTATTTTCCTCTTCCTGAATGGTGAACCAGAAACAGCAAGATTGATTTTGAGAGATATTGTTAATGCAACGGTAGGTTTTGAACAATTGGCAATTGAAACGTCTAAACCTAGCAAGAGTTTACACCGGATGTTATCGGCAAAAGGTAATCCAACAATGGATAATTTGACTGCTATTTTGAATGTTTTGCGGAAAAAGCTGAATATTGATATCAATGTTCAAACGACAGTTATTTCTTCTTAAAGATTTTATTTATTGTTTTTGTCTAGTAACTTTTGAGGAAATATGAATAAGCTCGTCTGTTTTGTTTATTTACCGATGTATTCTTTATTCTCTCAAGAATCCGCTGCGGTGATGATCAGCGATTAGTACAACTGACTACTGACAACCAACCAAAAATAATGGTAAAGAAGGTGGAGGACGATAATTGATGGCTTAACTTGACGATATTAAAAATTTCCAGAGTTAAATCGGAAAATTGTCAGAAGTTCGCTATGGTATTGCCAAGAAACAAGCTATGTAATGATAATGCCATGAACAAAACTGTTGAAGTCCTACCAGATGTATCGGCACTCGTCCAACGGGCGCTAGAATTGATCCTGTCGAAAGTGGAAACTGCTATTAGCGAACGGGGGCAATTTACAATTGCTTTATCAGGTGGCAGCACACCAAAACCGTTGTATGAAGCCATAGCTAATCAAAAGTTGCCCTGGGATAAAATTCATGTATTCTGGGGAGATGAGCGTTATGTCCCAGCAGATCATCCTGATAGCAATGAACTGATGGCGCGACGGGCATGGTTAGATCAGGTTGCACTTCCCCAAGCTAATATTCATGCTATCCCCACTTTATCTGCTAACCCAGAAGTGGATGCAGCTAAGTATAACCAGCATCTGCAAACATTTTTTAATTCTGGATCGGGAGAGTTCCCGGCATTAGATGTAGTTTTACTGGGAATGGGTGATGATGCCCATACTGCATCTTTGTTTCCCCACACGGAAGCTCTCAAGGTATGCGATCGCCTAATTACTGTTGGTAATAAAGATGATAATCTTCGCATCACTTTTACTTACCCATTTATTAACGCGGCTCGCAGTGTGATTTTTTTGGCTGCTGGTGCTAATAAAAGACCAGCCTTAGCCCAAATTTTCGCACCTGTGGCAGATGATTTTACCTATCCGTCTCGGCTAATTCAACCTCAAGGAGAACTTTACTGGTTGCTAGACGCAGCGGCTGGTTTAGAACTCAAACACTAACTATGATTCTTGAGATTTAGATGATTAAGAATCATCACCAATGATCAACTTGTTCTCACTCTAAGTAATTTTTAGCATTAAAAGCTAAAGTTACTTATGTGCTTGTCAGTAATATTTTTACAACGACCTTCACTAAGGCTTAAATCCATGATCGTCTGTCCTAACTGCAATCATCCCAACCCAGACGGCGCTGTTCAATGTGAAGCTTGCTATACGCCGTTACCAGCTACAGCTAGTTGTCCTAATTGTGGAGCAACTGTACAGTCAGATGCCGCTTTCTGTGGTCAATGCGGTTATAATCTGCATTTTCGCACCGCTGCCACAGTTGCGCCAACTGTTACTCCTAATATCCCTGTACAACCAGCCCCATTGGTCACTCCTGACCTAATGATACAACTGTTGCAGCCCGATGCCTTGGGCATTGCGACCCCTGTTAACCCTCCTGTTACTTCTAACGTACCGCCAACAGCAGTGGTAGTCCCTGCACCTGCACCTGTAGCTGTAGTTCAGGAACAAGCCGTTTATGTTCCTTCCGTACCTGCACCTGTAGCATCAGAACCGGAAGTTTATATTCCACCTGCACCTGCACCTGTAGCTGTAGTTCAGGAACAAGCCGTTTATATTCCTTCCGTACCTGCACCTGTAGCATCAGAACCGGAAGTTTATATTCCCCCTGTGCTGACACCTCCACCCGCACCTGTAGCACCAGAACCAGAAATCTATATTCCTTCTGTACTGACACCTGCACCCGCACCTGTAGTTGAGGAAGAGGAAGCTTATATTCCTCCAGCTTATGTACCCCAGATAGATCCCCTGACAATTCCCCCAGCACCACAAGCCAAGGTGGCGAACACCCAATTACAACAGGTAGTGGCGCGGTTGTTCTATGTTCAAGCTAACCAAGAAATAGAATTACCACAAAATCTCTCGGTTGTTCATATTGGTAAGCAGAATGATCGAATTCCTCCAGATATTGATGTTTCTGGATTCGCTAATTCCGAAATTGTTTCCCGGATTCACGCAGATATTCGGATTGAGGGAGATGCTTGTTATATAGAAGATGCAGGTAGTTCTAATGGTACTTACATTAACAACTTACCTCTATTACCTGGAAACAGACATCGCCTCCGTCCAGGCGATCGCATCAGCTTGGGTAAGGGCGATTTAGTCACTTTCTTATTTCAACTCTCTTAGAAATAGGGAAAAGGAAACAGGGAACAGGGAATAAATATTTCCCCCTGCTCCCTGCCCCCTGCCCCCTGCCTCTTACTCCCTCTGCTATCATCACAACAGCTTATTAACTCTAGTTGCTAGTTATCTCATAAACTAGATCACTAGCAACTTGGGTAATAACATGATTAATGATACAGAATATATCAGGCAAGCTGAAGCTAATCGCGTAGAAATTCTCAGCGAAGCACTACCTTACATTCAACAATTCGCTGGTCGTACCGTTGTGGTTAAATACGGTGGCGCAGCAATGAAGGATAGCAACCTCAAAGATAAAGTTATTCGTGATGTGGTTTTTTTATCTTGTGTGGGCTTGCGACCAATTTTAGTGCATGGTGGTGGTCCAGAAATTAACAGTTGGTTAGGTAAATTAGGAATTGAAGCACAGTTTAAAAATGGTTTGCGCGTCACTGATGCAGCTACAATGGATGTAGTGGAAATGGTGTTAGTTGGGCGCGTGAATAAAGAAATTGTCGCTTTGATTAACCAAGCTGGAGGAATGGCTGTAGGGCTTTGTGGTAAAGATGGGAACTTAATTACTGCTCGTCCTCAAGGTGATGAAGGGATTGGTTTTGTCGGGGAAGTCAGTAATGTCAACATCAAAATTTTAGAAACACTTGCTAGTAATGGCTATATTCCCGTTGTTTCCAGCGTTGCTGCTGATGAAACTGGACAGGCTTATAATATTAATGCGGATACGGTAGCGGGAGAAATAGCCGCAGCTTTGGGAGCAGAAAAGTTAATTTTGCTGACTGATACCAGAGGAATTTTAAAAGATTATAAAGACCCTTCTACTTTAATTCCCAAAGTAGATATTCGGGAAGCGCGACAATTAATTACCGATGGTATAGTCAGTGGAGGAATGATTCCCAAGGTGAATTGTTGTGTGCGATCGCTTGCTCAAGGAGTCAAAGCTTCACATATCATTGATGGCCGGATTCCCCATGCTTTACTGTTAGAAGTGTTTACAGATGTGGGGATTGGGACAATGATTCTTGGTTCTCATCAGTCGAGACAATAATCGGGATTGGGGAAAAATTACAGCAGAATTAATTCGGAAGGGTTTAGCAATGCTAAACCCCTACACGATTCATTGGTAAAATTTCATTTACCTGCAATCTGCTGTAAGTTAAAATTCAAGCTATTGAGTAACAACTGACAACTGACAACTGACAACTGACTAATGACTACAGAAAGTTTAGAACTCGCCAAATCTCGTTATCAAATTGGGACAACTGCTTTTGAAAATGGTCAATATCGGGAAGCTGTAGAAAATTTAGAAAAAGCCAGCAACCTATTAGGAAAAAATACCCGTTTTGCTGGGGAAGTAGAAATTTGGTTGGTGAATGCTTATGAAGCTGCGGGACGTTCGGAAGAAGCGATAAATCTTTGTCAACAACTCGGCCGTCATCCCCATTATGAAGTTCGTCAACAAGCAAAACGCCTACTCTATATTTTAAAAGCACCCAAACTTAACAGACCAAAAGAGTGGATGACAGAAATTCCCGATTTTGGGATAACTTCTGATAATAAATCCAAAATAGTTGTCACTTCCCAACCTAAAAAAACTACATCTAAACAAAAACCTGTTGAACGAGAATATATTGACTTGAGTACAGTCAATACTAGAGATAATAATTTTGTTTGGGTAGCTTTAATTGCTGTTGGTTTAACAATTTCCTATTTAGTGTGGTTGAGTTTTTAGTAAATCAGGAGAAATTTAGTCATGAATGGATTGACTTTCATTAAGGTTATATCACAGTTAATGAAATCTGTGTTTTTTTTAATTAGCAAAATTGTAAAATTTACCAAAATCAAACCTATTGTCTTGATGGTAATATTTTCTTCATTACTATTATCTGGTTGTGTAAAGTATGATTTAGGAGTCAACTTTAACAGCACTAATAATGGTGAATTAGTACAACATATTCAGTTATCGGAAAAAATCGCTATTTTTAGTAGTGATTATCTATCGCAATGGTTAAAAACTTTAGAACAACGAGCGCGAACATTAGCAGGTTCGACAGAAAGAGTTTCCGCGTCAGAAATTATTGTCAAAATTCCCTTTACCAGTGCGAAGGAATTACAAGAAAAATTTACTGGCTTTTTCAATACTCAAACCTCTGAAGATAGTGATGGTTCGGAACTATCTAATATTACTTCTACTTTAGTGGCTGAAGATACGAATTTTTTCCTATTATCTAGAAATCATCTAGTTTATGATTTAGATTTGCGTTCTTTGGCTATGCTGACTACTAAAAGTGATAGTTCTCTTGTCAATTTAGACTTTAGCTTACAAACACCTTGGGGAATTAAGAATATTGAAAATGATGAAAATGCCATCCAACCAGAAAAGCATGGTAATCAACTGATATGGAGACTTAAAGCAGGAGATATAAATCATGTAGAGGTAGTTTTTTGGTTGCCGAATTTTCTGGGAATTGGGACTTTGTTAATTATTGGATTTGTGTGGTTGGGATTATATCTGAGATATACGTTATTACCAAATCCGAGTATTCAGTTAACCGCAAAAGAGTTGTAAGATATCAGAATTTAGGATTTAAGAACTTATAGTAGGGTGCGTTAATGAAATATAACGCACCTATTGTCTGAATCAGGATTTCCAGGATTTAGGGATTTTCAGGATAGGTACAATCTTGGTTATAATTAAAAAAAGTTTTATACATTTAAAAACAGATGAGGATTCAGCAGATACTTGGGATATTATGTATTGGTTTATCCATTGTTATGGTCGTTAAGCTACCTAACAAAGATGTAGACATTTTGACTTGTAATAGTTCATTGACATTTAAAGGATGTAAAGTAGACCGTTTTAGTTGGAGAGGAGAAGAAAGAGTATTAATTTCTACTACTGATTTACGTAAAGCTGGTGTTGAAAGAAGAAAGTATAAGAATCAGAAGTCAGTTACTTACTTACTAATGCTTGATACTGACAATGAGAGCTTTCCAGTGAGCTATAATGGAGCTATTGAAGAAAAAGAGAATCTGGCTGATCGCGTAAACAGCTTTATTGAAAATTCTCAAGATGCTGGTTTCTCAGAAAAAATTGAGCAAACTCATTGGGGAAAGTGGTTGGTTGCTCCAATAGTAGCTGTTTTAGGTATGATGGGAGTTGTTAATAAACAAAAACTTTAATCACCTAAATTAAGAGATATTTTCAAAGCTAAATTGGCTTTTCCCATTAATTCTGATGATAAGATACCTAATCTTTGCTGAAAAACAGATTTATTCACAGTTGCTATTTTATCTGCTCTAATTAATGAACTTTTTTTGAGTCCAGTTTGCTTAAATTCATTATTTTTATCAGAGACTAAAACCCAAGTTTCTCGTAAATCATCATCTGGTATTTTAGAGAAAATTCCTAAAATAATTACTTCATCTCGATGAATAGCAATAACTAAAGCAGGTCTAAGTTTATTACTAGTTAAATCACTAAAAGGGAAAGAAACTAACCAAATTTCATTAATTTTCGGTTTCATTATTATAAATATCCTCTTCTGGATCATTCCATTCATCAAATCCTGTTTCTGCTAGTTTCATAAACTCTTTTATTTCCAGAGCTTTTCTAATTTCTTCAATTAATTCATTAATTTCTTCTACAGGAAATTGTAGAATCATTGCTTTAATTTCTTCTTGTCTAACATTCATGAGTTTAAATTCCTTTTTGCAATCAACTATGGAATTTCTCTTGTAACTATAATAACTGAGAATAAAAATTATATTCAAGATCATAATCTATAAATTGTTTGTTTCTGACAAATTCGTTTACCAGTAACTCCTGTAACAATTCCTTTACAACTAAATGCTAAAACTTGCTCAAGGCTGCAAAATTTAACTTATATTTCACCTATACAAAGCCAAAATACCAGTATTTTGATCTTCAGAAAAAGATAAAATAATTTCGTAGTTATTTCTCAGCATTAATTCTATAGTTTTAGTTGCACAATTTCCTGAACGAATCCAAATAACTTTAGGTGGAAAACCTCTCAGAATTGATAATTCATTAAAATCCGCATCTTTGGTAACAATAATATAGTCTTGATTTTTGGCAATCTCCCACACTGTATAATCTGATTCTTTATCTAATTGCATTAAATAAAGATGATTAGAATCAGGATAAAGATCAGCCAAAGAATTAACTAAACTGGGTGATAAATTATGATCAAAAAGTAGTTTCATGAATTAACTAAAATGGTTTGACGTTCACGATCTGCTGCATAACTGAGACAGGCTAAAATATCTTCTTTAGTTAAATAAGGAAAATCGGCTAATATTTCTTCAAAAGTCATTCCTGATGCTAAATAGGAAAGAACATCATAAACAGTAATTCTCATACCTCTAATACAAGGTTTTCCGCTTCTTTTTCCAGGTTCTATGGTAATAATATTTTTGTATGACATCATGAACTCCTTATCAACATTATTACTTAGTTAATGTAAACTTTACTTCTTAAATTATAATCTATAAATTGTCTATTTCTGACAAATTCGTTTACCAGTAACTCCTGTAACAATTCCCTTACAATAAAATAAAGAAAGCAAGACATTACAGGATCAGAATCTAAACCATGCTACAAGAATATCGTCAACAGGTTGCCGATCGCACTCAACTGGGTATTCCTGCCTTACCATTAGACGCACAACAAACATCAGCATTGTGTGAATTACTGAAAAATCCCCCTACAGGCGAAGAAGAGTTATTATTAAATTTATTACAGAATCGCATTCCCCCCGGAGTAGATCAAGCTGCTTATGTAAAAGCTGGGTTTCTGACTGCGATTGCTAAAGAAGAAATTACCAGTCCTTTAGTTTCACCAATTGACGCAGTAGAATTACTGGGAACAATGATTGGTGGTTACAATGTTCAATCCTTAATTGACTTACTCCAAGTTTCTAGCAGTTCTGTATCAGAATCTTCAGAAACACCCTTGGTCATGGGAGGAGAAGGAAGAGAACAAATCGCCGCTTATGCAGCCAACGCCCTCAGCAAAATCATGTTGGTGTATGATGCTTTCCATGATGTTTTGGAATTGTCGAAAACCAACCCCTACGCCAAACAAGTGGTAAACTCTTGGGCAGAAGCAGAATGGTTTACTTTGCGTCCCACATTACCAGAATTTATCACTGTTACCGTTTTCAAAGTTCCCGGAGAAACTAACACCGACGACTTATCACCGGCAACCCACGCTACAACCAGACCAGATATTCCTTTACACGCTTTGGCGATGTTGGAAACTCGTCAACCAGGAAGTTTAGAAACCATTGCAGAGTTAAAGAAAAAAGGATTTCCCGTTGCTTACGTCGGTGATGTCGTGGGTACAGGTTCTTCGCGCAAGTCTGCAATCAATTCTGTATTATGGCATTTGGGCAATGATATTCCCTTTGTGCCAAACAAACGGGCAGGAGGTTATATTTTAGGAAGTGCGATCGCTCCAATCTTTTTTAACACAGCCGAAGATGCCGGTGCATTACCCATTCAATGCGATGTCAGCAAAATGGAAACCGGTGACGTGATCACCATTTATCCCTACAAAGGCACGGTTCTCAACGCCGCAGGAGAAGTAATTTCCACCTTCAGCCTCAAACCTGACACCATTTTAGACGAAGTTCGCGCTGGTGGACGCATTCCCCTACTAATTGGGCGTACCCTCACCGATAAAACCCGTCTAGCATTAGGTTTAGCACCCAGCACATTATTTATTCGTCCTCAAGCCCCAGCCGACAGCGGAAAAGGCTACACATTGGCGCAGAAAATGGTCGGGAAAGCCGCTGGTTTACCGGGAGTACGTCCGGGAACATCTTGCGAACCAATCATGACTACAGTGGGTTCTCAGGACACTACAGGCCCAATGACAAGAGACGAATTGAAAGAACTCGCTTGTCTCGGTTTCAGTGCAGACTTAGTAATGCAAAGTTTCTGTCACACAGCCGCATATCCCAAACCTGTGGATATTAAAACCCACCAAGAATTACCCGACTTTATCTCCTCCCGTGGTGGCGTGGCATTGCGTCCTGGGGATGGTATCATTCACTCCTGGTTAAACCGAATGTTGTTACCCGACACAGTGGGAACAGGGGGAGATTCCCATACTCGCTTCCCGTTAGGAATATCCTTTCCTGCTGGTTCTGGGTTAGTAGCCTTTGCTGGTGCATTAGGTGTGATGCCTTTAGATATGCCAGAATCAGTTTTGGTCAGATTTACAGGAGAATTGCAACCAGGAATTACATTGAGAGATATTGTGAATGCAATTCCTTATGTGGCTATGCAAAAAGGTTTGTTAACTGTCGAGAAGCAGAACAAGAAAAATGTTTTCTCTGGCAAGATTTTGGAAATTGAAGGTTTACCAAATTTGAAAGTTGAACAAGCTTTTGAATTAACCGACGCTTCCGCAGAACGTTCTTGTGCTGGTTGCACAATTAAGTTAAGTGAAGAAACAATTGCGGAATATTTACGTTCTAATATTGCGCTTTTAACTAATATGGTAGCACGAGGTTATAGTGATGCCAGAACTATCATGCGTCGTGTAGCAAAAATGCAAGAATGGTTAGACAATCCAGTGTTATTATCTGCTGACGCTGATGCGGAATATGCAGAAATAATTGAAATTGATTTAAGCCAAATCAAAGAACCAATTGTTGCTGCTCCCAATGACCCAGATAATGTTAAGTTATTATCGGAAGTTGCTAATGATCCTGTACAAGAAGTATTTGTCGGTTCTTGTATGACAAATATCGGACATTATCGAGCAACTGCGAAGGTTTTGGAAGGTGCTGGTGAGGTAAAAGCTCGGTTGTGGATTGCGCCTCCAACCCGCATGGATGAACACCAATTAAAGGCGGAAGGTGTTTATGATGTTTTCGTAGCTGCAAAGGCGAGAACTGAGATTCCAGGATGCAGTTTGTGTATGGGAAATCAGGCGCGAGTTGATGATAATACAACTGTGTTTTCTACCTCGACTCGTAACTTCAATAATCGCATGGGGAAGGGCGCTCAAGTGTATTTAGGTTCGGCGGAATTAGCAGCAGTTTGTGCGTTGTTGGGAAGGCTTCCTAATGTTCAGGAATATTTGGATATTGTGGCAGAAAGAATTCATCCTTTTGCTGATGATTTGTATCGCTATTTGAACTTTGATCAAATTGCTGGTTTTGAGAATGAGGGAAGGGTGATTAGTAAGGAGGAACAGGCAGCTTTGGTATAATGTAATTGGGGTGAGTCTTGATGACTCACCTGAATGTTATCATTTATATTTTATGGGGAAGAGTCATTTTAAGAAAGCAATATCATCTTTGGAATCTCGTATTGCTGAACACAACGAAAAAATCAGGCTAGAATTAGAGAAGGATTTTCCAGATCCAGGTTTGATTAATCATTGGGAAAAGGAAATCAAAGCTTTTGAACAAGGGATAAAACAAGCGTTAAAAAGATTGGGGAAAAACTAATGACACTCGCAAAATTCAAAATTAGCAGTGAAAACTCAACTCTTAATCAGTTACTAATGGAATTACAGGAAGAATGCCAAAATGTGATTTCTTTGGTTAATCAGTTACAACTTTCTGAATTAAGCGATCGCCAAAAGGGTAAAATACTTTCAGAATTACTGGTAGCTTCAATTCATTTACATTCCCATTGTGATGAAGATTGGCAAAATTTGATTTCTGATGAGTTGGAAACTTTAGCAGATGATTAGTGGAGAAAATCTTATGAATAGAAAGAGGTTAAAACATGATAGAATTACATCCTGAATTTTTAACTAAAAATGGTCAAAAGCAATTTGCTGTTTTACCTTATGAGGAGTTTTTAAAGATTAAAGAATGGTTGGAAGATTTGGAAGATTGAAGAGATTTGAGAGATGCTAAAGAAGAAGAATAAGAT
This sequence comes from Anabaena sp. UHCC 0187, assembly GCF_009712035.1. Taxonomy (GTDB): domain Bacteria; phylum Cyanobacteriota; class Cyanobacteriia; order Cyanobacteriales; family Nostocaceae; genus Dolichospermum. The sequence continues at coordinate 42,407 of NZ_VILB01000028.1, forward strand.
AGTCTTTCTGTATCTTTAGAAGATGTAAAAAGTATGTTGTTAATGTTATTAAATTGTTGGTTTTGAGGTATAGTAACAATTTAGTGCCAGAATTAACTTAGATTGCAATTTAGTGGTTTAGTAAATTTTGGTATAGTGTTTTAAAATATGGTGTTATCAAGAACAATTCTTTATCTCTCCTACCCTTAACAAGATGCAAATAAGACTTACTCCACACTTCACACAACTAATTTCAGATGCAGCTTTAAAGTCATTCTGGCGGAAACCAGCTTTAAGGAGTTTCTTGCAACAATGTGGTGTTTCTGAATCATTATTGGCAACATGGCATGGAGATGAAACAAAAAGAGATTTTTTATCTCGTCTTTTTCCAAAACTTCATGAATCCGATGCTGGTCAGCAAGTTGTTGTAAAAATAGCTTATTACTTAATGGAGCAGACAACTTTCCCAGACCTCAAAGGCTGGGAAGACAGTAGCAACATGATCCAAGATGCTTATACTGCTGTTGAGCGATTGAAGGCTTTTTATAGAGAGCAAAAGGAACAAATCGAAAAAGAGATATCTCAAGAGGAGTCTCAGAAACTTTTGAGAGAATACCAAAAAAAGATTGCAGAGTCACAACAAAGCCTGGAAAAGCTTAATGAAGGGCTAAATAATCTCAGTAAGGAGCTTGGAACGCAAGGAGCAGGATATAAATTTCAAGATTGGTTTTACGACCTTATGAGATTTTGCGAGATCATTCATAGGAAACCTTATGTTCAAGATGGTAGACAAATTGATGGCTCAATTACAGTGAAAGATACGACTTATCTTGTTGAGTTAAAATTTACGAGACCACAAGCTGGCGCACCTGATATTGATATTTTCCGTGGGAAGGTAGAGACCAAAGCAGATAATACAATGGGAATCATGGTATCTATATCTGGGTATTCATCTGTAGCCATAAACGCAGCTTCCGGTAATAAAACACCATTACTTCTTTTTGATCATGGACATTTATACTTGTGTTTAACAGGGATCATGAGTTTTGGAGATGTAATTGATCGCCTAAAAAGAAATGCGTCACAAACAGGCAGAGCATATTTGAATGCAAGTGAATTTGGTTCTTAAAAATGCGATCGCATCCCTCCAACATCCCAAACCGACCTAACCCCCCAACCCCCTTCCCTGCAAGGGAAGGGGGAGAAATCTTGCTCCCCTCTCCTTGTAGGAGAGGGGCTGGGGGAGAGGTCAAACACGATATAAAAACACACCCCACAAATGAACAACCAACCACCGAAAAAAGACGGACTTCGTAACATTGTCATTGGACAAAAAATAGAACCCGTAAAACTCGAACGCGCCAAAGAAATGCGTCGCCAAATGACACCAGCAGAAAAAATTCTTTGGGAACATCTTCGCGCCAACCGCTTGCATAGGTTACATTTTCGCCGTCAACAAATTATAGATGGTTTTATAGTAGATTTTTATTGTCATGCTGCTAGTTTAGTCATAGAAGTAGATGGAAAAATTCACGAACAACAAATTGAATATGATGCAGAAAGAGATAAAATTTTATCAGCAAGAAGCTTGCGTTTATTGAGATTTAAAAATGAAGAAATAACAGAGAAAATTGAGCAAGTTTTGATGCGAATTTATCAAACTTGTTGTGAAAAGACCTAACCCACCAGCCCCCTTCCCTACCAGGGAAGGGGGAGCAAGATTTACTCCCCTCTCCTTGCAGGAGAGGGGTTGGGGGAGAGGTCAACATAATAAGGAACAGGATCTTCTAACCCCAATTCAGCAAAAGCCGCTAACCGCAACCGACAAGAATCACAGACACCGCAAGCTGACTCACCACCAGCATAGCAAGACCAAGTAAGATGCCACGGAACTCCTAATTCATTACCCAATTGGATAATTTCCGTCTTCTTCAAATTAATTAACGGGGAAACAATTTGAATAACTTGTCCCTCACGTCCTTGTTTTGTCCCCAAGCGAAAAACATCTTGCATGGCTTGGATATAATCAGGACGACAATCTGGATAACCAGAGTAATATCTAGTTCCCAGTCTCTGACTGGGAATGCTATCACAGAGGCTTTGCCTCTAATATTCTAGAATTCATTCCCACACAGAGTATGGGAACGAGAAAAACCATATAATCACAACAACTTAGTGCATTTCGTCGTATTCTGCCGTTTCCACCCTTCTAGAATCCATGCGAGAAGAGGGTAAAAATTCAGCCCGACGCACCGGATTTAAAGATGGTGCTTGTCCATTGTAGGGATGAATCACCTGCACAGTCCGAGTAGCCCGCTGTTTTGGTGCAAACAAAGAAAGAACACCAGCCACCACAACACCCCCACCAATAGTCAACGTAGCACCACCCACAGCCCAAAGCATGGGTGAAGACCACCAATTATTTTGTTCAGGTTGTTGTAATGATGTCGCCATTTTTTGTTGATTAGCTTGTTGTGCTAATTGCCACTCCCGTTGGGTAAAGCTTTGAGCTTGTACCTGGAATTGTTGGTTTTGTAACTTGAGTTGTTCATTATCAGCTTTCAACTTCTCTAGCTGCATATTCATTTTCAGCTTTTCCATTTCTAGACGCTGATCAGAATTGGGAGCAGTTGGGGGCTGATTAGAATACACAGGTTGACCGTAATTAGGAGGATACTGCATCACCTGGGGTGCCATGACTGTTCCTGGCATTTGGGGGCTAATAGCAAAGTTTGATGATATAGGAGTATTTGTTCCTTTGAGTAAGACTAAAGCCGCTAACCCTGCCACCGCGACTCCGCCAATAAATGCCATACTTTCGCTCATTGCTGTTACCCCTCAAATCCTACAGAACAGTAACTCAGTTGTGACTGACGCACTCTCACACGCATAATTTTTTGCCTACTTCGATATTATATTAAGAGTCAAGATAAAACAGTGTATCAGTTAGTTTTTTGTCTATCCTAAGATATGCTGTTATTATTTAAGACGATCACAGTCAAATTGTCCACTAGAACATCACAAAAAAATACACTGTTTGCCAATTTCTCTCTTTGCTTAAGAGGGATTTTTGATGGCTGTCTTGAGACTTTGGCAAAATTCGGCGATCGCATCTAATCCCTGCTCTGGTGTACCTTCTGCCAGTCGTTTCACAATGGCACTACCCACAATTGCTGCGTCCGCGCCCCATGCTTTCACTTGTCGCGCTTGTTCAGGGTCAGAAATTCCAAACCCCACACCGATGGGTTTATCTGTCACATTGCGAATTTGTTGGAGTAAATCACCAACTCGCGTTTGCATTTCGGTTCGCATTCCCGTGACACCAGTAACACTGACCAAATAAATAAATCCTTGGGAAGCGCGAGCGATCGCTTCTATTCTTTCAGGAGAACTCGTAGGAGCTACCAATAAGGTTAAATCTATTCCCATCTCCGCCGCTGGTTTAATGAGCCCTGCTGACTCTTCCAAAGGCAAATCAGGCACAACTAAACCAGCTACCCCAGCATCTTTAATTTGCCCCAAAAACTTATCAACGCCCCGATGTAAAATCGGATTGTAATAGGTAAATAAAATAATCGGCGATCGCAAACTCGGACTAATCCCTTTGAGCATCTCTAACACCTGCTCTAAAGTAGTCCCCCGTGCCAAAGCGCGAGTAGCCGCAGCCTGAATCACTGGGCCATCAGCCAAAGGATCAGAATAGGGTACACCCAACTCAATAATATCAGCCCCAGCATGATCGAGAACCTGCAAAGCCTTAGCCGTAGTTTCTAAATCTGGATCACCAGCCGTAATAAAAGGAATCAAAGCGCACTCTTGATTCCGTCTCAAATTTTCAAAGCAACGAGAAATAGCAGTCATTTCGCCTAGTCAGTAGTCAGTGGTCAGTAGTCAGTGGTCAGTAGTTAGTAGTCAACAAACAACTGACAACTGAACAATCATAACCCTAAACCTGAGATTCTTTTTCCTGTTCAATCTTCGCTTGCAGTTTGGCTAATTCTTCAGGAGAGAGTTCATCAAGCCGCTTTTGCAAAAAAGCCGTTTCATAAGCCTCCCGTTGTTGATGGTAGGTCATTTTATTCCCCATCGCGCGGAAAAGATAGGTACATAACCAGCCAATTAAACCAGCAATCAAGAAAACTTGACTCCAGATACCAGCATTCTGACCATCTAAACCCACCAACTGCAAACCCACATAAGCCAAGCCACCGGCGACAAAAACACCGAAACCAATACCAATCGCGTCAATACGTCGCATGAGAATAATGACCTACCAATCTTAAATTTAAGCAATTTTTCGCGGACGGGGGTTCAAATTCACAAACGGGGAGAGAACTAGCAACCCCGGAAAGAAAAAGAACACCAAAAAGTACATAAACACCCGTTCCACAGAACCACAGGTGTACCATCTTAAACTCAAATAGAAAAAGACAGCAATGGGTATTACCAGCAAATAAGCGCCAGCCAAACTCAGATACAGAAGTGCTACAACCATATTCCTTACCGCAATTTGAACTATATTTGGTGCATTCACTTCTTATCATAGGCTGAATGGCTGAGTTGAGGAAATCAGTAATTATGAGAACTGACGCGAAATATCTCTCAAACCCTTATTCCTCCGTGTCCTCTGCGCCTCTGCGGTTCGTTAATCTAGATAATTTATTTCTTAGAAGTCCCAAAAACCAATTGCCCAAAAATCGAAACTTATGATATAATAGTTCCCAGCCATTAAGGGTGAGCTAAGTAGCTAACCTAAGATTTTGTTTGGGTGCTAAATGTCAAATATTAGCCTTAGCAAATAAAATTTTAAAATCTACTTGCCAAAAAAAAGCAATTAGTGGTATAACAGACAAGCGGGTGAATACTGCCTCAAAAACAGTAAATAACCTTACGGGAGCGTGGCGGAATGGTAGACGCTACGGACTTAAAATCCGTTGACCTTAAACGGTCGTGGGGGTTCGAGCCCCCCCGCTCCCATCTATTAAATTAATTAAAAATGTGCTAGAATCCTGGTCTGGTTTTTCCATACTGATGTTTCTGGCACATTTTTATATTTGGAGATTTAAACAGTTTACAAATCTTTCTGAGGAATCGGTTCGTGAAACTCGATCATCAATTGCATTGTTTCCACTTCTAAATCACGTAAATCCTGATTTAGATATACAGCACCTTGAAAACCAAACCAACGGTCAAAAATTGCCACATATTTGGGGTTATTGTTCACAAATCCTTGCATAAATTTGACGAGGGAATAATTCACTGAATTGAGGAATTTAGAGTTATTCTCAGGAACCATGCAAGCAATTCCTTCTCGTGAATAGGGACGAGGAGGTACAATTGCAAAACTATCTGGTTTTTTGGCTGTTTGTAACCATCCTTCTAAAAGAATGCTGTCGGATGCAAAAGCGTCAATTTTCCCCTGTTCCAAAGCCGCAAATCCTTCTGGTCTAGTTTTCAAATATACAAGCTTGGCTTGGGGTTGTATTTGCTTGATTGCTTGTTCGTTGGTAGTTCCAGCTAACACACCTACACGCTTGTTAATCAGAGATTCTGGTGAACCTAAATTGCTATCCTTCTTAATTAGGATTTGAGTACCTGTGACACCATAGCTAATGGAAAAATCAACTTTTTTATCTCGTTCCCAGGTAAAACTACTAGCATCACAGACAATATCAACTTGTCCATTAATGATCTTGGGAATCCTTGCTGCTGGGGTAACTGCAACTAATTTAAGTTGAATTTTTTTGCCTAATTCTTTCTCTAATTGCTGCTGGATTAAAGTCAACATATCCACAGAATAACCAGTCAATTTTCCTTGACTGTCAGCGTAGGCAAAGGGCAAAGCATCTTTACTTGTACCAGCGGTTAATACTCCTGTTCGGGCTACTTTTTCCATCACTGTCTCTGCACCGGCAACACCTGGCATTAATCCTGATAATATCAAACCGAATACCACAGGGGCAATATTTTTATATATCTTCGACTTAGTGAAAGCAGGTAAATGGGAGAGATTTATTTTGGTATTGACAAACATATTCTAATCTTGAGGAATCCACAGTATCAAAATTAATAAGTTATCTCTATTAATGATCAAGTCAGCAGTTATAGAAATGATTCTTCACAGAATGAGGATTTTACGTGCAGCTTCAAATGAACCACCAATTGCACCATATTGAGCAATATGCGCCCAAATGCTCGGATTTAAAGAGACATTTCCTAAAATGCCTCCTTTTTTAGAAAATGTCTAATCAACCTTAAACCTAGCTAACAATTCCTCACGAGAAAGATTAAGTAATAACTGATTTCTTTCTGTGAGAGAAAGTTCCATAATTGGAGTCACAATAGTAGATAACTCCTCATCTAAATTACCAAAACGCACCGCTAACAAACTCTCTACCATCAAACGCTGTCCGTTTTGTTGTCCTTCCTGTCTTCCTTCTTCAAGTCCCTCTTGCTTCCATTCTTCCCGTTGTTTAAGATATGCTGGTGATAAACTCATAATTAACTCTCTTACCTCTTCATCACTGACATTACTATTTAATTCTAAATTCTTCCGCCAAGATGCGAAAATTTCTACCAGTCTTTCCCATTTATGATTATTTTCCGAAAGTTTTACCACTTCGGTAATAGCTTCCGTTTGAGTTTTACCTCTTCCCATTACTCTTAACCATAGTGTATCCTCTGTTATGGGTAATTGGTTAACAGCAACAATGGCGGTTTTCTGATATTCGGGTAGAAAATAAACTCCTTTTTCCCATCCCTCCTTTGTTTTTGCTCCAAACCCTTCCAGGATTCTTTCAGAACAAGTAGGTGTTAAAATCCATAGAAGGGGTAATTTTGCTTCAGAAATAGAACATTTTTCTCGTTTCGCTTCTCGCAATAAATCACCCTGAACACTATACAATTTTAACAAACAACTTCTAATTTCCACCTCATTAGGTGCATTACGGTAAGGTTCAAACAGACAGCTTGTAGCTGCCATTTTTCCTAATAATCCTAATTCCGAATTTGCAGATGTTGTAGTCGGAACAAACCAAACATCTATTTCCTGAACTTCGCTTTTTACATCTTTGCTGGTTTTGACTTCTCCTAGAGGTGCTAATAATTCCTCTAGATATTCCTTGGCCAATTGGTCGTGGGGTTGTCGGGTCATGAATTTCCTAGTATAGCCATAATTTCTAATCGCCAGGGCTTGTTTTAAAATTAGGAATTGTCCACTAACTGCCAAAACAGCATACACTTTTTGTGAATTAACCTCACAACAGGAGTTGACTGTGACTAAGTTTTTATTCGTAACTGATTTAGATCATACCTTCGTCGGTGATGATCAGGGATTATCGTCATTGAGCGATCGCTTGCAAAGTCATCGTCAACAATATGGGACAAAGATAGTTTACTCTACAGGGCGATCGCCTGTTCTTTACCACCAACTCCAACAGGAAAAAAATCTCTTCACACCAGATGCTCTCGTTGCCTCTGTGGGGACGGAAATCTATTTAGATGGTAGCAACAATCCTGACCCAGAATGGTCAAATATTCTTTCTCAAGGATGGGATAGTCAAAAAATCTTATCTATTACTGAGCAATTCCCCGAATTAGTATTACAACCAGATACGGAACAACGTCCTTTTAAAGTCAGTTTTTTCCTAAAGGGAGAATCGTCCGGAATCCTACCACAACTTGAAGCTGAGTTGCAAAAAACTCAACTAAATGTAAAGTTAATCTATAGTAGTGAAATTGACCTTGACATTTTACCCCATACCAGCGATAAAGGTCAAGCAATGCAGTTTTTACGACAGAAGTGGAAATTTGCAGCCGAGCAGACTGTTGTTTGTGGCGATTCGGGTAATGATATTGCTTTATTCGCTGTCGGTAAGGAACGGGGAATCATTGTGGGGAATGCTCGTCCAGAGTTACTGCAATGGTATCAGCAGAATCCTGCGGACTACCGTTACCTGTCCCAAAACCGTTGTGCTGCTGGGATTATGGAAGGTTTAAAATATTTCGGGTTCTTAGAATGATTAGCTATCTTAAAGGTATCGTCGCCGGTGTCCAAACCATTACTCCTAATCGCGTCATCTTGACCTTAGAAGTCAATGGCACAGGTTATGATTTGCAAATTCCCCAACGTTTGTCCAACCAGTTAACATCAACTGGGGATGTGATCCAAATCTTTACCCATTACCAGATTCGGGAAGAAATACCTATGCTTTACGGTTTTTCTTCTCCTTCCGAACGGGATTTATTTCGTCATTTGCTCAGTGTTAGCGGTATTGGTGCTGCCTTAGCGATCGCGCTCTTGGATACAATGGAATTACCAGAGTTAGTCCAAGCTATCGTCGCTGCTAACATCCAAATGCTCATTCAAGCCCCTGGAGTGGGCAAGAAAACCGCTGAACGCATTTGTTTAGAACTAAAGAGCAAACTAATCGAATGGCGCAAATCAGCGGGCTTCTTCGTGGCTACAGGTGGACCTGCACCCGGAATTTTAGAAGAAGTGCAAATGACTCTATTTGCTTTGGGATATACTGCCCATGAAGTCAGTCACGCTTTGCACACAGTTAGCGAAAATATTGGTTTACCCAAAAATGCCTATGTGGAAGATTGGATTAGACAAGCGATCGCTTATCTTAGCAGTAGTGAAGTAGAGTGTTAATAATTCACCATGAATAATAATCCCTATGCTTGGATAAATGAATCTCTTTCCACTATTCATCGGGCTGACTGGTATCGTTCCGTGCAAACGATTCACAGCCGACCCGGTGCAACTGTGGTATTATCTGGGCAAGAGGTTATTAATTTTGCCAGTAATGATTACTTAGGACTAGCAGGAGATGAACGCTTACAAACAGCCGCCATTACTGCTATTCAACAGTTCGGCACTGGTAGCACAGGTTCTAGATTACTCAGTGGGCATCGAGAAATACATAGAGAATTAGAACAGGGCATAGCATCTACTAAGCAAACCGAAGACGCATTAGTATTTAGTTCTGGTTATTTAGCAAATTTAGGGACAATTGCTGCCATAGTTGGCAAAAGAGACTTAATTTTCTCCGATGAATATAACCATTCCAGCTTAAAAAAGGGAGCGATTCTCAGCGGTGCAACTGTAATGGAATATCCGCACGGTGGTACTGCAGTACTGCAAGAAAAGTTACGAGAACACAGGAAAAATTTTCGCCGCTGCTTGATCATTACCGATAGCGTCTTTAGCATGGATGGTGATTTATGTCCATTACCCCAACTCCTAGATTTAGCTGAAGAATTTAGTAGTATGCTCCTCCTAGATGAAGCTCATGCTACGGGAGTTATGGGGAAAACTGGGGCTGGGTGTGTGGAACATTTCGGGTGTACAGGTAGGGAATTAATTCAAATTGGCACATTAAGTAAAGCTTTGGGGAGTTTAGGCGGGTATGTGTCAGGCAGTAGCTCCCTCATTGACTTTTTACGGAATCGCGCCCCTAGTTGGATTTATACCACTGCTCTTTCCCCCGCAGACACAGCAGCAGCCTTAGCAGCTATTAAGATAATTCAACAAGAACCCCAAAGGCGATCGCAACTCTGGCAAAATGTCAATTATTTAAAACAATTAATTCAAGATAATTTACCTAACTTAAAGTTATTACCGACAGAATCTCCGATATTATGTTTTCAATTACCTAATGCTGCTGCCGCATTAACAGCAGGAAAGCATTTGCGAACATCAGGAATTTTTGCCCCAGCCATTCGTCCCCCCACAGTTAGTACCAGCCGGATTAGAATATCTGTAATGGCTACCCATGAGTTAGGACATATGCAGAAATTAGTGGAAGTGATCAAAACAATGAAAGAATTAGAGTAAGCAACAAGTTTTTTACAAAACAAAGATTAACAAGATGTTACCTCATATCAAAGCATTAATTTCATTGATGGAAACTTTACCGTTAAATACTCAAAAACAAGTAGTAGAACATCTTCAGGAGTATATTCAGCAATTTACCCAAAATTTAGATGTCAATAACTTAGAATCAGAAACTGTTAAGAATGTTGAAGATAATCAACAGAAAGTTCTCCCAATACATGATTATTCATCAGAACTTTCCCCAGAAGAATTGGAAATATTAAATAATTGCACAGAATTCCCTGTATGGTCCCCCTTTGATTCATGACACTTACAGCAGGAGTCACCGAGTCAGAAGTAAAACTGGCTTGGTTTATAGGTTGCAATGTAGATTTTGTACCTCCTAACTACGCAACCTGCTGTAAATCAACTTCCTGACACCGCCCTTTCCTATTACAGCGTGCTTGTGCCGGAGTGATAACAGAAAATGGTGTAATGCCTCGTTCTGTATCAGAATTAACTATAGGAGAAAATTTAGTGAATCAGTTGGCACAAGGTAAGGTAACAGTTAAAGTTATAGAAGTTACCTGAAGGCTAAGTTATGACAAGTAAATTTTTAGACTTCAGACTTCATTTCCAGGATGCTCTACTGTACCATGTAAGCTATGTCCTATCATGATTCTGCCTTATTACAAAAAATCTGTGTTCATATTTGTCAATCAATAATTGCTATTCAACAACAGCAACCAGAATTATTGATTGCAAAATATCGAACTATTAACTGGCAAATATCTACAAATAAATCCGCTTTAAGTACAAAATTTAGAGACATACTCAGTCAAACCCAAACCTGGGATGAATTATTACAAAAACTGCAATCATCACTCAAAGCAGTGCTTGTTCCCGCAGCTTTTGATTCACAAATACTATCAGATTTAATTTCCTCTATTCACCAGCTAAATCCAGAAAATCCTGATTTAAATACTACACATTTACTTCAAAGACAATCTCTGGGTATAGCCATTTTGCTTTTAGATGCAGAAAATCTGCAACTTAATCCTAATACAGAAAAGTTTTTAACTACAACTTGTCATTGTCCTCTGCAAGTCAAAATTGCCTTTGCAAATTGGTCAAATCGGGGAAAATTAGATGTTGAATTACATCAACGTGGTTATGATTTAATTCATGTTCCCGCTGGTAGAGATAATGCTGATGGTAAAATGATTGCGGTGGGTTCTTCTATTCATGAACGCTATCCCAATGTTAAAGAAGTTTTTGTTTGTTCCTCCGATAAAGTAATGACCAACTTATGTAATATATTACAACAAAATGGCATATTAGTTTATCAAGTTAGTCAGCAAGGGGAAAATATCAAATTATTCAATAGTTTAACCAGCGAAACTATTGATTATTCCCTCAAACCTCTGCCAGAAATACCATCTATAGAGCAGTTTATTGCCCAAATTAAGATTTTAATTAAATTACAGCAAAAACAAACTGCAAGTTATTGGCTGAAACTTTCAATCCTGTCTAAACTATTTAAAACCAAACATCAATTAACTATTAGTCAAATTATTGCTCATCACTTTCCTGGGAAACAAGCTAGAGACGTATTTATTAACTATCCATCTGAGTTTGTAGTTCATCAAGTTGACGAAAAATCTGAATTGTATGTCACAATCTTTGAACAGCATCAACCCAATGTAGAAAATAATCAAGAAAATTCACAACCCCAAACCACGACATCAAAAGTCTTATCTACTATTAATTCTCCCACAGATTTAGAGCAAGCTATCAATAATATATTAACTGATTTAAGCAAAGTAGATAATCATAAATCTGTTGATGTTAGTATTTTGGGAAGTAAATTTTATCAGCAATATGGTAAACCAATAACTGAACAAATCAAACAATTAAAGATTGCTGGTAGTTTTGTTACCC
>NZ_VILB01000029.1 GCF_009712035.1 Anabaena sp. UHCC 0187
GGTTATAATATCTTTAACAATTTCCATTTTAGCTTCAGCAGAATGTTTATCATCATATTGTCCAATAATAGATAGTTCATTAATTAAAAATTGCATCTTATATTAACTCCATCTCTGTTTTGTAAAATTCATCAAAAAATCCATCAGGTAATGAACTAAAATTACCATCATCATGTATTTTTGGTATGAAGATATTAATTATTTCTTGTTGCATATTTTCATTTCTTTCAAAATAATATAATTGTACATTATTATAAGAAAGTTTATTTCTCTTAACAGCGATTCTGATACCATTTAAAAGATTTTCACTGTGACTTTCAATAATTACTTGAATACCATGATTTGCCGCTAAAGCTAATAATTGACCTAATTTAGATTGTCCTTGAGGGTGAAGATGAGATTCAGGATTTTCAATAATTATCATTGTTCCTGGTTTAGAGGAAAGAATTGCTGTTAAAATAGGTAAAGAATAAGTGACACCAAAACCTACATTAAAAGGAGAATATTCTTTACTAACTCCAAAAGAATATTTTATTGTCATTGCGTTGGCAACTTGTCTTACATTAATATTAATATTAGGACTAATTTCTCCCATCCAAGCATCAACTTGATCTTTTAAACTTTGAGATTTACTGCGAGGATGACTTAATTCACTAATGGGAATATCTTGATTACCAAATTCATGTAAAAAATGTGCTGTATATTCTCCTTTTTTACCTATTTGTCTATGTTTAACAACATCATTTTCAGACAAAGGATAAGATTCCTCTGGTGTAATTCTTTCAGCACCTAAATAGTGAAAATCATCATTAAATAAATTAAATTGATTAATTGTAGAATCATTACCTATTAATGCAATCCGTAGCACATTACTACTAGGAGAATCATAATCAAAACTCCAGTTTGTTCGCTGACCATTTTCCCAAACAATTCCGAAGCTAATTAATTCTTCTTCTTCGGCATTTTCATATAGAACATCTTCAGCAGTACCTATATAAGCTATTTGATTATCAAGTTTTAGTCCATTACTAGGTAAATAATCTGTTATATAAGCATAGCGTAATAAAATCAATGGTTGAATTACAGAAGATTTACCTGTACTATTTAAACCAGAAATTAAGGTAAGAGGTTTAAAATCAAAATTTTCATCTGCAAATGCTTTGAAGTTTTTTAAATGTAATTTTTTAATCATGACAATATACTTTGAATAATTCCTTGAATATGCTTAAATCGCTCTTTGACGATGTTAGCATCTCCAGCACTTTTATATAAAATACTATCAAATTTACCATCTTTTTGATCTTTTAATAAAACTTTACGTAAATCTTCTTTTCTTTGTTTAAGAATATTGATTTCCTGATCATTTAATTTAGCCAGGTTAATTGACCATGCTTCCAGTAGTGCTTTATTAATAGGATATCTTGGTTTCTCTCTTGGCTTCCTAAATGCTTGTTCCTCAAATAAATCATGAGCAAGATTCATAATTAACAAAAATCTTTGTTTGATTTCCTCTATTTCAGAATCATCCATTTGATTCATTTCGGTCATTTTTTTATCTAAAAAATAATCATAATCTTTAAAATCCAGGTTATCTATATTACTCGTCATTAAAGATAAAACTTTTAAAATACATTCTTGGTCAATCATCCTTTTATCTTTAATTCCCTTATCTGTTGTTTTTTTAAATTCTGGAGATTCAGAAAGTTCTTTTAATAAGGTTGTGATTTTATTTTGAGAGTTTTTAGCATAGCGCATTTCCTGAGCAGAAAGTGCAGTTCCTCCTTGATTAATCCGTTTAAATATATTAAAACTAATCTCAGATGATGTTCCTCTTAAAATTAAATATACTGTTAATTTTGTTTCTTTAATTCTTCTTTTCCACCGAGGTGTCAGTTCTTGATAATTTTTACCATGTAAATCAGTGAAAAAATCTAATCCATCCAGAGTAAAACTTTGATCAGTGACAAATTCCTTAAATGTTGTTATTCTTTGTATTCCATCTATGACTAACCATTGATCATCATTAGTTGCATCAATATAAAAAGCAGGTAAAGGAATTTGCACTAAAAGAGATTCAATTAACCGACTTTTTGCAGTTTTAGTCCAAATACCTTCTTTTCGTTGAAATTCAGGTGCGATCATGCGATGATTATTTAATCTGTCCAGAATTTGCTGTACGGTCATGATATTAGTTCCCATACTAATGCAAGTCGGATCAAATCCTTGAGAAAGCGTTGGTTCTTCTTCTTCCTCTTCAATATCTATATCTTCTTCATATTCTGAATTAATATTATTTGGTTCTAAATTGCTTGCTTCCGTCATAGTATATACTTTGAATTTTGATTAACTTATTTTAAGTATGAAAAAAATGATCGTGTCGGTATTCCTTTCTATTATAATCTAAATCAATTAAACTTTTATTTCCTGTCTAACTAACTTAGCTCAACCCCAATCTTTCAGGTTATGATTAAGTCGGAGATGAGAATGAACTATAGCGGTACATCTGAGGAATAAGTTAACACATACTCACACATAAACTTAAGTAAAATCAATTATATGCCACTTAAAGTCACCTTTTTCCAAGCTGGATATTGTACCCATCCTGAAGCCATAGTCGTGCAAGATGGACGCTGGAAAACCACTAATTTCCCCTCTCTCTTTGCCCTAATTTCACACCCCCAAATAGGTGCTATTTTATTTGATACCGGCTATTCAGACCGCTTTTTTCAAGAAACAAGTTCTTTCCCCTTTCGTCTTTATGCCTTCACAACTCCTGTATATTTTCAACCAGAAGATAGTGCCGTTTATCAATTACAAAAAGCAGGAATTGAACCAGAAGCCGTTAAATATATTATTATTTCTCACTTTCATGCCGATCATATTGGAGGTTTAAAAGACTTTCCTAATGCTCAATTTATCTGTTTTAATTCCGCATATCAAGCTGTTAAATATCGCCGAGGAATTAACGCCCTTAAAGCGGGTTTTTTATCAGGTTTGCTACCTTCAGATTTTGAACAACGGGTCATATTTGTAGAGGATAAACAAACAGTATCATTACTTCCTAAATATGCTCCCTTTACCACTGGTTTTGACTTATTAGGAGATGGTAGCCTTATCGCTGTTGAATTACCAGGTCATGCCACAGGTCAATTAGGTTTGTTTTTCATTGATGCTGATCATCATAATTATTTTCTCATTGCTGATGCTTGTTGGCTAAGTCGTGCTTATCAGGAGTTTATAAAACCTCATCCTATTACTAATTTGATATTTGCTAATAAGCAAGAATATGTGGATACACTTTCTAAAATTCATCAATTACACAAATTGAATCCAGAACTGAAAATAATTCCTACTCATTGTTTAAAAACTTGGCAAGAACTAGAAAAAAACTATCTTTAACTATTCATAATACAACTTCAAAAAATTGCATGAAGAAATTATTATTTATCTGTAGTCAAAACCGATTACGCAGTCCTACTGCGGAAGTAGTATTTTCTGAATATGAAGGATTAGAAACAGAATCAGCAGGACTAAATAGAAGTGCAGAAATTCCTTTATCTATTGAAGTGATTCAGTGGGCAGATTTGATTTTTGTGATGGAAAAACAACATCTACATAAACTTTCTCAAAAATTTAAACCTTACCTCAAAAATAAGAAAGTAATTTGCTTAGATATTCCTGATGATTATGACTATATGCAACCTGAGTTGGTAGAATTATTAAAGAAGAAAGTTCTTCCTTTTTGTTAAACAACATTATTAAAGCTAAATTTTCAATATTATGCCAGGTATCTCAACTATTCTGTGGAATTATCTATTAACAAAGTATGCGAGACGATTCAATAGCCGTGAGGAACTGTTATCATGGCAACATCGAAAAGTTTGTAATTTCCTCAAAATTATTCTCCCCAAATCTCAATTTTATCGAGAGTATTATCACGGTCTAAATATTCAGGAATGGCAACATTTTTCGATCATTGATAAATCAGTCATGATGGCTAATTTCGACCAGTTAAATACAGTAGGAATCAAAAAAACAGAGGCGTTTACACTGGCAATAACAGCCGAAAAAACCCGCAATTTTAGCTCAACTCTTGATGGTTACACCGTTGGACTTTCTTCGGGAACTAGTGGCAATAGAGGGTTATTTATAGTTAGTAAAAAAGAACAACAAACATGGGCAGGGACTATTTTAGCTAAAACCTTACCTCAGTTTATTCTTACTCCCCAAATAATTGCATTTTTTCTGAGAGCAAATAGCAATCTTTACGAAACAGTTAAAGGACAACGGATTCAATTTGAGTATTTCGATTTATTCAGTTCTGTTACCAGTCATATTGAGCGTTTAAACCAGATTGCACCAACTATTTTAGTAGCACCTCCTTCCATGTTGCGGCTGTTAGCTGATGCTCAATTGAGAGGTGATTTAAACATTACACCAATTAAAATTATTTCTGTTGCGGAAGTATTAGATCCTTTAGATGAAATATATATTCGTAACTGTTTTGGACAAAAAATTCATCAACTCTATCAATGTACAGAAGGGTTTTTAGCGAGTACCTGTGAACATGGAACTTTGCATCTTAATGAAGATATTTTAGTGATTCAAAAAGATTATCTTGATGAAAATGCGGGTAAATTTATGCCCATAATCACAGATTTTAACCGCACAACTCAACCGATTATTCGTTACCGTCTTGATGATATTTTAACAGAACGTCAAACCCCTTGCCCCTGTGGTTCAGTTTTGACAGCATTGGAGAGTATTGAGGGACGAAGAGATGATATATTTTGGTTGCCAAATCAAACAGGAGAAAGATTAATTCCTGTATTTCCTGATTTTATCCGTCGAGCAATTATGATGGCTTCGGAAGATATTCAGGAATATCGAGCAGTGCAAAAAAGTCCTAATTTGATGGAAATTTCTTTAAAAGTAACCACAGAATTACAGGGATTAATAAAGGATAAAGTTGATAAATCTTTGATAGATTTATTTGAGCAATCATATTGTCAAATTCCGCATATTCATTACCAAGAATATAAAATAAGAACGGAACACCATCAAAAACTCAGACGTATTCAACGAGACTTTACACCAGATTTAAAATGATCACAAATCAAGTTAATCTTTACGATATTACAAATATTGATAGTCTTCCTTGGACTAATTCGGAAGTAGCAATATTGGCAAAAAATTACTGGCTACCGTTAATGAAAGCGGGTTCTTCTCAATTTATTAATAATGTCAATAGCCAACTTTTGGCAATAACTATTGATGATCTTGTTTTACCAATTACAGTCAATCATAAAGAATTAGAAAACTCCTATGTTTGTTCTCCCTATTCGCACTATATTACCTACTCCAAGGAAGAACTATATATATTAAAAAATCCGCTACTTGAGAAAGTTCTGAAAATCTTATTAAATTTAATGGGCATAGTTTTGAATTTCGGGAAAATTAATCAAGTTGTCATTGTCAATAACTGGTTATTTTCAACTAATTTATATCCTGATTTATCTAAAAATCAAATTGCGGATATTACCTCTTATTTAAAAGAACGTTTCCCAACTCATACTATTATTTTTCGTTCAATTAATACTTTTATCAATGATGATTTATTTAAGGCTTTTCAATATAATAATTATCAAATGATTGCTAGTCGGCAAATTTACCTTTTTAACCCTAAAGATACATCAGCAATGCGAACCAAAATGAGATGGCGTTTAAAGCAAGATTTTAACCTAATTGAAAAACAAGGTTATGAAGTAATTAATGGTGATCAAATTTGTGTAACAGAAGTCAAAAGACTTGTAGAATTATATAATGCTTTATATTTAGAAAAGTATTCCTACAATAATCCTCAATTCAATGAAAATTTCTTAGCATTAGCACTAAAAAACAAAACTCTGCAAATTCAAGCTTTGCGAAAAGCTGGAAAAATTGATGGGGTGATTGGTTTTTATGAAATCAATGGAGTCATGACAACTCCGCTTTTAGGATATGATACCAGTTTGCCTCAAGCAGTTGGTTTATATCGAATGCTATCAGCGCAATTAACTATTGAAGCCACAAAACGGGGAATTATATTACATCAAAGTTCTGGTGCTGCTTCCTTTAAACGGTTGAGAGGATTTATTGATAATATTGAATATAGTGCTGTTTTTGATCAACATTTATCTTTTTCTCGTCAATTAGTATGGCGGTTATTAGGATTATTAGTCAATAAAATTGCTGTACCATTAATTAAGAAATACAAACTTTAACACTCTTCACTAAAAAAACACAGAAAATGTCAAATTATTTAAATTTGCTTTAATCCCGAATTTAATTTTTAGGCTAGGATGGAATCCGAATTGATCATTTCTATGCCTAAACAACCCCATGTTCAGTCCCGTAAATTCCCTAAATCTCTAACTTTTTCTTTGTATTTCTTAGGTGTTATAACTGTTTTGATAGCATCTTTTCCTTGGCTTTATGAGGTAAAGACAAAAGCCGGTATTAATATTTTACAGAATTACCATGCAGGATCTTTTTTAGAAAAACATACTCATGGACTTTTTAAATGTCAGTGGCTGTATCCCTACTATTGTGAACCTTCCCAAGATTAAATTGTAAGATTTAAGATTAGGGTGGGCATTGCCCACCCTACAAATTTAAGTCAATTTAGCTAGATAAGGACTGACATCAACAGCTAATTTTTGTCCTAATTTCAGTAATTGACGACATTCAATAGTTTCTGCTTCACTGTCAATACTGGTAATTCGTGGCAATATTTGACTGTGTAAACAACTCCAGTAAAGTTCTTGGGAATGGTTTAAATTAATGCCAAGATGTAATTTATGACCAACATCAATTAATCGTTCTAACCGTTGGATATCTGCATCTATTTTACTATTGGCATCATAGAGTAATTGCCATAATAACTGGACTATCAATTGTTCTAGAATGTGATTACCATCGGGGATGTTTAATTGACAACGCAGATGTTTGGCTTCAGTGGAGATCGCTTCTAATTCTACAATATGATTCCAGCTTAATTGCAGTTCACTAATATCTTGTTCTAGGGATTTTAATGTTGTTAAACAACGATGCCCCAAAGCAATTTCCGCTGCTACCTGCAATTCTCGTGGTACTTGCAACTCATCCCGATGAAAGGCCATAATTACACCGTAATTATCACGATAGGCTTGAGTATATAACTGGTCTAAACGTGCCAGTGTTTCCTGACTTAACAACCTCATAATGCGGTGACGTTCTTCCGCAAATAAAGTCTGTAAACTAAAGGCTTCATCGCCAAACAGTTGAGTCATCACTAAAATCACATGAGCGATACTAGCCTGCTGCAAGGCTGTAAACAGCTTTTCTTTAATTTGACTGTAGTTACGCCGTCCTTCAAACTGTTGAATACAGCAATGAAAATCCCAGCCAGCCAAATGCAAGACAGCAAAGATTAAATTTTCACTTTCCCAGGTAATATCTGACACTAGCTGCAAATGCCCCACGGACATAGTTAAGGGACCCATGCTCTGCTTATGGTAGTCCAATTCATTAACAGTGTAACAATAAATACCCTGGTAGTGAGTAGAGGGGTGTTTATCTGTCTCTTGTTCAGGAACAGTATTTTTGTGATGATTAAATAGGGAAGTAATGGCGTAATGGGCAGCAACTTGTTTAAAGCCAATTTGGGCAGTTAGCACCAATTGATGATATATCTCAGCCCCATGTTTAAACTCTTCCACATTACTAGGAGCTAAACCCAGGCGTTTAATAAAGCCCTGTTCTAACTGCACACCTGCCACATCTCCGGCTAATTCTAAAGCACGGGAGGCATAGCGCAAAATTTGTGTTCCCTCCGGGCGGGAAATTTCTTCAAAAAACCAGCCGCAACTGGTGAACATCAGCAAAGAATGACGCTGCATTTCTAACAAGCGTAAAGCTTCTACCTGTTCAGCCGCTTGAAGTTTGCGAGTTTGATGGCGGGATAGAAACCGGTTAATATTAGCGGGAGTGCGATCTACCAAAATATGAACATATTCGTCCCGCGCTTGCCAAGGATCACGAAATAATGCACTACCATATTCTTCATAAACATCAATTAACTGATCCCGCAGCCAATTTAAAGCATTCCGTAACGGCCGCCGCCATTTTTGATGCCACACGCCCCCTTCACCACCACAACCACAATCATCTTGCCATCTATCCACACCATGAGCGCAACTCCAAGCCGTCACAGACTTGATTTTTACTTCCCAAGAGGGAGGATTTAAACTCAAATAATGGGCAAAATTGGTGACAGTCCAACCATGACGGGGAAACTCACCAATAAAAGCATAGGCTAAAGTCTTTTCTGTGCCTTTTTTGTGATGTCCAAAGGTTTCCCCATCTGTAGCTACAGAAATTAATTGGGACTGACGATGATCCCCGCGAATAGCTGCCCCAATGCGTCCCGCAAAATGATGGGAATTGTAGACAACATCACTAAAACCCATATCCCGCGAAATCGGACCATCATAGAAAAAGATATCAATATAGGCAGTTGATTTATTTGCAGACTCATCGCTATCTAAGTAACAGCGGTAAGGACGAGTGGGATCAATCTGATTACCCCCCACCTCATGCCATTCACTATCAGGATGATCCTTTGTGGGGAAAGGACGACAACGCTGGGCTTGAGAAGGGGCTAAAATAATAAACTTAATCCCTTCTGCTACCAATGCTTCTAAGGTGGCATAATCTACGGCTGTTTCTGCCAACCACATTCCTTCAGGATCACGGCCAAAGCGAGAACGGAAATCTTCCTTACCCCAGCGAATTTGTGTATGTTTATCCCGTTCATTGGCTAGGGGGAGGATAATGTGATTATAGACTTGAGCGATCGCATTTCCATGACCATTTAAACGTTCGCAGCTTTTAGCATCAGCCTCCAAAATTCGCTGATAAACGGACCCATCGTAGCGTTCTAACCACGACATCAGCGTTGGCCCAATGTTAAAGCTCATGTATTCATAATTATTCACAATCTTCACAACTTCGCCTCGGTCATTGAAGACTCTAGCAAAGGCATTAGGACGGTAACACTCCCAATGAATACGCTCATTCCAGTCATGAAAAGGACTAGCACTGGGTTGACGTTCAATTGCATCAAGATAAGGATTTTCTCTAGGAGGTTGATAAAAATGACCATGAACCGTGACATAAACACCCTGTGCAGTTTTCAGGGGATCATGTTCAGGACTGGATTTAGCCTCTTGATCTAATGGTAATATTGAGCCAGAACTACTGGGTATTTCCGCAGTCGAAGTCATATATTTTTATCCAAATAAATGTGCAATTTTGCAGAATATTCTTACTATATCTACATTTCTCCAATTGTTTTCTCATAAAATCAGTTATAAATAACACCTGTGAAACAAAACTAAATTTTAATAGAAGTCAGGAGTCAGGAGTCAGGAGTCAGGAGTCAGGAGGAAAAATAATCTCCAACCCCAATTACCAATTACCAATTACCAATTACCAATTACCAATTACCAATTACCAATCACCAATTACCAATCACCAATTACCAATTACCAATTACCAATCACCAATTACCAATCACCAATTACCAATCACCATCCTTGACAGATATGATAGGTATTAAAATGCACATAATTTTTTAGTCCTTGTGCAGATATCCCCTGAACTAAAGGTAAAAATGTCAATCAAGAACATTATTTTCAGCGTTCTACTGTTGTTTATACCCATATCTCTAGCAGCCCACTTTTTAGAATGGGGAGACTTGATAGTTTTCATCACCGCTGCATTAGCTATACTCCCCCTAGCGGCTTGGATGGGTACAGCTACGGAAGAAATTGCCGTCGTCGTCGGACCAGGAATAGGCGGATTTTTAAACGCGACTTTTGGCAATGCGACAGAATTGATTATTGCCTTAGTTGCCCTGAATGCTGGCTTAATTGATGTTGTTAAAGCCAGTATTACTGGATCAATTATCAGTAACCTACTCCTAGTCATGGGTTTATCCATGCTATTGGGGGGAATTCGTTACAAAGAACAAACATTTGAATCAGTTGTAGCACGGGTAAATGCTTCCTCCATGAACTTGGCGGTAATTGCGATTTTGTTACCAACAGCAATGAACTATACCTCCGTAGGTATTAGCGAAAAAACCGTGCAGAGTCTCTCCCTCGCTGTGGCTGTCGTCTTAATTCTCGTTTACGGCTTAACACTGCTATTTTCCATGAAAACTCATGCCTATTTGTATGAAGTTGGTGTTGCAGAGATAGAAGAGTCGGAAGAAGCAGAAGAAGTCTCCCATGAAAAACCAAATCTTTGGTTGTGGAGTGGTGTCCTTTTAGTTTGTACCCTGTTAGTCGCCTTTGAGTCAGAATTGCTAGTTGGTTCTTTAGAAGTCGCTACATCCAAACTCGGTTTAAGCGCCCTATTTACCGGGGTAATTTTAGTCCCCATTATCGGTAACGCTGCTGAACACGCTACCGCAGTCACCGTAGCCATGAAGAACAAAATGGATTTGGCTATGTCTGTCGCTGTGGGTTCAAGTATGCAAATTGCCCTATTTGTTGCCCCAGTTTTAGTAATTGCTGGCTGGGTAGTTGGACAACCAATGGATTTAGATTTTAACCCCTTTGAATTAGTCGCTGTGGCTGT
The DNA here is from genome assembly GCF_009712035.1 of Anabaena sp. UHCC 0187. GTDB lineage: Bacteria > Cyanobacteriota > Cyanobacteriia > Cyanobacteriales > Nostocaceae > Dolichospermum. Next base: position 10,666 of record NZ_VILB01000029.1, read on the forward strand.
ATCAGTTTTAATTGCTAATAGCATTAGTTCTGATGGTAAATCTAATTGGTTAGAAGGGACATTACTCCTAGCTGCCTATACTGTTTTGGGTTTTGCCTTCTACTTCCATCCAGTTGCCAATGGCATGGGTTAATTATATCCCATCTTGCTGATATCTTTCTTGACCTATTGGCAAATACTGCCACAAATTTATTAAAGGTTTAATATTCCCGATCTCATAAATTGGGAATTTTTTTTATACTCTACCAACCTATAAATATTTTTTTACTAATTTGAACTCCCTTAAGATAGATGAATAAAATTAATAATTCTTATAGTCTCAAATCAGATCATTCTTTTGATATCAACCTATAGATTTATGATACATCAATTTTTCTAAAGGAGTAGGAGTCACCGAGTCACCGAGTCAGGAGTCAGGAGTCAGGAGTCAGGAGTCAGGAGTCAGGAAGAAATAAGAAATAAGAAATAAGAAAGAAAGAAATAAGAGTTAGAAGTTACAACCTCTTTATAGTTAATAGCGCAAAGCGGTGTATGTTGTCCTTTATTTACCTAAAATCTGCTGTGAATGGATCTTGAAGATTCCTTTTTAAATTTCATATAAACCAGATTATTTTTTCCTACTTGATTATAGTAATTTATATATAGGAATTATATTTGATTTTTCAAAAAAACTCATTACCAGTTTACATTTGTTCTTCTTTTCTTTTCTTTTCTTTTCTTTTCTTTTCTTTTCTTTTGCTATTGCCCATTTTATAAATAAATACAACTATAAAAGACAATGAATGAAATCGGACTGCTGATGATGGGTATATTTAATCCAAAACCACTAACTATACCCCATTTCCCATTAACCCAAACCTTGTTTCACCTAGAAAATGGTGTGCAGTTAACAAATCATCAATCAAATAAGTTAGTTGCTTATACTCAAATTACACCACCAGAATTTATCCACATAAATGAAACTTCCCCAACTAATCTCTCAATTCTCTCATTCCGACGACACCAAATCTTTAAGCAAATGGTAGAAAAACAGATATCCAGCAGTTCTTTTGAATTAGCTGATGCAGGGAATATCCCTATAAAAAATAAAAAAGGTATTCAAGCATCAGCAGGATATCGCACAACCCAAAACAAACCGATGCCTTTGATTAGTTTTGGTAGTTCAGGTATATCTGTGAGAGTTTTACAAAAACTTTTAGTTGCTAATGGTTATGGAATACCTGTTGATGGTGTTTTTGGACCAATTACCGAAACTGCTGTCAAAGCCTTCCAAAATCGTCGGAGTCTATCAACAGATGGTCTGGTTGGTCAAAAAACTTGGTGGGAATTAACAATGTAATTGGTCAGTTGTTAGTTGTCATATAAATCATCTAAATCAAAAGAATCATAGTTAAAGATGATTTCTATCAGTTAAAATTTCATAACCACTATCTGTCACTAATACAGTATGCTCAAACTGAGCAGATAAAGCATTATCAACTGTTACCGCAGTCCATCTATCAGCTAAAATTCGGGTATTTTTAGAACCAGCATTTAAAATTGGTTCAATTGCTAAAGTCATTCCTGAACGCAATTTTACATTGGGTATATCACGAGTCCGATAGTTAAAAACCGCTGGTTCTTCGTGTAAATTTCTACCCACACCATGACCAGTAAATTGTTCCACCACTGCAAACCCATTGGCTTTTACATGGTCTTCAATTGCACCGGCAATCTCCGTGAGATGGACACCAGCTTTTACCTGTTCAATCCCTTTATATAAAGATTCTTCGGCTATTTTAATCAGTCTCGCGGCTTCAGTTGTCACATTACCCACAGCTATAGTAATACAAGAATCACCATGAAAACCTTGATAATAAGCCCCGGTATCAACTTTTAACACATCTCCTGCCCGAATTACCTTTTTAGGGCTAGGAATTCCATGGACAACTTCATTATTAATACTAGAGCAAATAGAAGCCGGGAAACCGTGATATCCTTTAAAGCTAGGAGTTGCATCCATTTCGCGGATACGTTTTTCGGCAAAAGCATCTAAATCAGCCGTGGTCATTCCGGGCTGAACTAGCTCAGAAATTTCTTTGAGCACAGTTGCCACAATCCTCGCTGATTGCCGCATAATTTCGATTTCACGGGTTGATTTGATTTCAATCCCTCGGCGTTGTCGTTTTTCGGGTTTTGGCTGGGCTGGTTGAGAAAGCAAGTTACTGAAAATATTCATCATGAAGTTTAGGAATTAGCGGTGCTTTACCGATTAAGTGTTAAGTTGTTGAGATTTATTGCTAAGAATATCTATATTTAAGTTAACTTATTTTGCGCCTTTAGAGAAACATAGATATTCATCCTGTCAATCCTCAAATCCTGTCAATGCTGATTCTGACAGTGAAAAATTATCACCTAATCACAATCTCTCCCTTCATTCCTGCTTCTGTGTGTCCAGCAATAGTACATCGTAAAGCATATTTTCCTGGTTTCATGGGGACAAATACCCATTCTGCTTCTGCACCAGGTTTAAGTTCTAATTCGTGAATATTCCCTTTAATTTCGACATTTCCGGCTTCGACTTTTTGAGTCCAAATTGCATCAGCAAAGTCTTTAGCGGTAAAATAATGTTTCTGTGAGCTAGGATTATTTAACTTGAGATTGTAGCGTTTACCAGATGTAAATTCTAAATGATTTGGCTCAAATTTTAATTCATTAGCAACATTACCCAAGCTAACTGTAATCTCTATTGGTGGTTGTTTGAGGAGATTGTTAGATAGATTTTCTGCTGTTGCTGGAGATACACCCATGATTAGCAGACTCATTACCAGGGAGAATAAACAAATCAAAAAGTTACTCATGGCTAAATGGATAATTGTAAATCACACCTATTCCCATTATCCATGAAGCACATTCATTTACTCTTTTTATGTGCCAGAATTTGTGGCCCTGCTGTAACCACAACAATTTTATCAGGATGAAGTAACTCACGGGCGGCTTGATTAACTTGATTGAGGTTGACTTGCTCTATTTTACTAATAAATGAGCGCAATTCTCCCTGATTTAAGCCATAAACCTCATTCATTACCATTAAGCGGCTTAACTGTTCAGGATTAGCCAAAGAAATATTATAATTGCTGATTAAATTGCGTTTAGCTGTTTCTACTTCCTGTGCTGTCACACCTTGTTGATGAACTTGTTTCAGGAGGTTGCGGGTACTGGAAATTGCTTTGCGTGCGTCTTCTGGACTGGTTTGCATTTCAATCAGAAATGTACCAACATTTTTACCTGTGATGAAATTGCTATAAATTCCGTAGGTTAAGCCTTGGCGATCGCGCACTTCTGCCCCCAGTCTACTGGATAAGGTATCACCGCCGAGAATTTGATTCAAGATCATCGCCGCATAAAATCGTCTATCTTGACGATTAATTCCGGTATAACCCATGTAAGTAATCGCTTGGGGTTTACCAGGAACAACCGGATTAACATTAATTACATTTTTCGGCATTCCCACATTGGGATATTTTACCGTTGGTGGTTTGCCCTTAACTTGCCAATCTCCCAATTTTGCTTGAATGAGCGATCGCACTTTGGTAACATCAAAATCGCCCACAATTGCTAAAACTGTGGTATCAGGACGATAATGTTGGGCTTTAAAAGCCATGACATCTTGACGTTGAATTTGTTCAATACTTTCCGCAGTTGGGAAGGTATGTAATGGATGTTTTTTCGGATAAATGGACTGCACAAAGATGCGATTTGCAACTTTATCAGGATCATCTAAATCTGAATCTAGGGAAGTTAAAGCTTGTTGACGCGAAAGTGCAAACTCTTTTTCGGGGAATGTACTATTTCTGATTACATCCGTCAATGTCCCCAGCAAAACTGGTAAATCCACCGCTAAACTACTACCTTTAATCCGCACACCTTCACGATAAGTTTCAAAGTCCAAATTTGCGCCTTTTGCATCTAATCCTTGGGCAATAGTCCGCATATCTTTGGTTTTCGTGCCATTCATCAGATTTGCTGCCACTAAAGACGCTAATCCTCCTTGATTATCTGCCTCAAATTCTGTTCCCGCTTTGATATATCCGGTTAAGGTAACTGTTGGTGTAGTTTTGTCTGGTAACAGTAACACGCGTAACCCATTAGCTAATTGTAACTGTTGGGGGATTTGTCTTTCTTGCCTTTTGGGTAATATATCTAGAGGTGGTAAATACTTCTTGACTTCCGCTGGAACTACAGCCACATCAACAGCAAAATTATCTTCTGTTTGCGGTGAGTAAGATGAACTCCGGGTAGTTTCTGCTTGCTGAGTAGGTTCAAAAAATCCGACTTTTCGGGCTGCTGGTTGTAGATATTTATTGATGACATTAATCACATCAGCAACTTGGACTTTCCGAATATTTACTAAGTGGTTTTCTGTATATTGGTAATTATCCGTCGTGATTTGATCATTACCCAATTGCATGGCTTGATTGGTAATATCACGGTTATTTAAAATAACTGAAGCTGTTAATTGAGTTTTTGCTCGTTCTACCTGTTCCGCTGTCACACCGACTTTAGCAAGTTTCGCTAAGGCCGTCATTACCGCTGCATCAATTTTAGTTAAATCCTGATTTCCCGAACCTGTCACCAACATTTCATACCAGCCACCCCCACGTAAACTAGCAACATTGCCCGAAACATTATTAGCTAAACCCGATTCTACTAATTCCTGATATAAGTAAGAATTTTTACCCGCAGTCAAGATATAATCCATGACTTCCAAAGCGGGGATATCTGGTTGATTGATTTGGGGAAGTGGGTAAATTAGTTGTAGTAATGGATTTCCCCCCGGTTCTTGTAATTTAATCGCCGGTGCAGATTTAGGGGAAGATGATGGAGTTATGAGATGATGGGGTGAATATTGGCGTTTAGGGATTTTACCAAATACAGCTTGGACTTTTTTCAATGTTGGTGTGGTGTTAAAATCTCCCGCAATTACCAAAACAGCATTGTCAGGACTATAGAATTTCTGATAATATTCTCGTACTTGCTCAACTGTGAATTTTTCCACATCAGCCTTAGTTCCCCCAATAGGTAATCTATAGGGATGATCAGGAAAAGTGGACATCATCACAGCGCGATTTAGACGATATTCTGGGCTATTTTCATAACCTTGTAATTCAGAAATTACCACTCGCTTCTCACTAGCTAACTGTTGAGGATCAATCAGCGAGTTTTTCATTCTATCAGCTTCTAGCGTCAACAGAGCCGTGAGTTTATTCCGTTCCGCAGTATTGTAATATGCGGTTTGGTCATAACTGGTAAAAGCATTAGAATCACTGCCTAAAGCACTAAGTAATCGTCCAAACTGAATGGGACGGTTGCTAGTACCCTTAAACATCATGTGTTCTAATTGATGGGCAATACCATTTACCCCAGATGCTTCCTGACCTGAGCCAAATTTGTACCATACCTGCACTGTCACCACAGGAGCATTATGAACCTCCTTAGTGATCACAGTTAAACCATTATCAAGGACTGTTTTCCGAACATTTGCTGTAATAGCGAAATTTGGTGTTTCTTTAGCGACTAGTGTTTCATGAGATTTTTCTGGGTTGGAGTTGTGGGAAGGGACGGAAAAATCCGCCCTTTCTCCACTAAAAGCAGCATCTTGATTTAACACAAAAGCGGCTATGATCCAGATACTCAAGATAACTAAAGAAAAGCGATGTCGTTGTGCGAGCGAAGAAAAAGGCATATCTTTGGCGAATAGATATATGTAATTTAAGTTACATATATTGATTGACTAGAAAAATTGGGCAAATGTTTCTGCACCTCATGGAAACTAAAAATGTACCTGAAAAGGAAAAAGATTATATCAGCCAAAGGGCATGAATAGTAATTTCAAGCCGATTTATTCAAAAACCGTATAAATTCCAGAGGTAAACCGTCAAAATCAGCGATAAATGCGACTTCTAAGATATTATCGCCAATTTGCTGCTGTGTAGGTTCTAAAAGAATTTTCAGAGGTGGTAAATTTTCTATTGCAGCTAACCGTGTTTTTAAACTTTCCAACCAAGTGGGTAAATCTGGTGTGATCTGAGTCACATCAAAAGCAAGATGATAATAGCCTACATAATGTTCATCATTAAAAGCATCTGGGGCTGGTTTGGGTTGGGGAATTTGGATGAGTTCAATTCTCCCACCTAAACCTTCCATCCAGCAAGCTAGAGTATAACCGGTGGTGAAGCGATCGCCCACCGTAAACCCTAGCTGCTCATAAAAAGCGATCGCTAGATGGATATTTGCTGTTCTAATGGAAGCATGGTGCATAATTTTGTCAGTTGTTGGTTGTCAGTTGTCAGTTGTTAGTTCTTTCTTACCACTGACCACTGACCACTGACCACTGACTATTACTCAAACAACCGAAAATATGGGTAACGCACCGGCACACCAGGTTCTTTATCCAAGTCGAAGTTAATCACTTCCCAGCAAGGTTCTGTGGCTGAATCAGGGCTAAATTCTACAGGTAAGCCATATAACCGCGCCCCCGTAGCAACTTCCCCTTGTCCAGAACGCCAGGGTGTACTCCGTTCCAAATAGCCACTCATTAACTCCTGATAACGGTTAGCAACAATTATCCTTGTAGCCCGATAACCTTGAGTATAAAGCTTGTCTAAAGCTTCGTGAATTTCAAACCGAATCCCATCAGGATGAGTATGTTGACGGTACCATTCACCATCCCATCTGCGCCAGTGACGACCAGACTGTAAATGGACTAACTCCCCAGTTTTGGGTTCAGCTTCAAATGCGCCATGACGGGGACACAGATAAGTATCCGTCAATGTTAAAGCCGAAATAGTTTGGCGACAGTGAGGACACTGTATTTCAGGGCCAAATATCGGGTACTGAAAGCCTGGATTTATCATGAAGTGCGTATAAACATAGTATTGTTTTTTTGCCAGCACCAGTAGGTTTAACTTTACACTCCTGCTCCACTACTTTAGACAACTTGCTCACTGCTACATAAAAATGAAGATAGTGCCTGAGAACAAGTTTCACAACTGCTTGACCATAGAAGGCCAACGCCGTGATATTCTGGTTTAGCAACCAGCCCTAAAGGTTGGAGTTTCTCCAGTGTTCCTGGGTACCATATCCATATTCTATCGTGTCTATCTCTTGTGACTGGAAATCTGCTGAATTTTCTCAAGCTGCTTTTGTGGCAGCCAACGCTGTAATCATTGGTTCTGTAAGCATAGCAGCCAGAGCCAGCGTTTGGTATGGATCTGTGGTTAGAGGTGATGTAGAAAGAATTGAAATTGGCGAATGTACAAATATCCAAGATGGAGCAATTCTCCATGGTGATCCAGGCGTACCCACAATCTTAGAAGATTATGTCACTGTCGGCCATCGGGCTGTAGTCCATTCTGCTCACATTGAACGTGGTAGTTTAATTGGTATTGGTGCTATCATCTTAAATGGCGTAAGGGTCGGTACAGGCAGCATTATCGGCGCAGGTGCAGTAGTCACTAAAAATGTCCCTCCCGGTTCTCTAGTCATGGGTGTTCCCGGTAAAGTAGTCCGTCAACTCTCAGAAACAGAAATCACCGAACTCATAGAACACGCCGAAAAATACTACCAATTAGCCCTCCTTCATGCTGCTAATGGGTAATTGACAACGAACAACTGACAACTGACTTTTAATCAAACTTTACATATAAGCTTGAAAAAATTCCCCACTTCAGATCACAATAAAAGTTGAGAACTGTTGACAAAACTTAAGATTTTTTAATTTACAGAGGGCTTCTAGATATGGACATTGATAATCGTGTATTAATTGTTTTAGCACCTGTAGCCATCGCTGCGGGTTGGGCTGTTTTTAATATCGGTGCTGCTGCTCTTAGACAAGTACAAAACTTTTTGAGCAGAGAAGCATAATTTGGGGGACTGGGGACTGGGGACTGGGAAGAAGGGACTGGGAAGAAGGGAAAAATTACCAATTACCAATTACCCATGAATGTAAATTCCCTGCTCCAATCTTTTCAGCATTTTGGTGTGAATTTGGGGTTATCCCGCATTGTCGATTTATTGGCAAAGTTGGGAAATCCCCATCACCAAGTACCAATTATTCATGTCGCTGGGACTAACGGCAAAGGTTCTGTTTGTGCTTACCTGTCTGCGGTACTTACTGAGGCTGGTTATAAAACCGGACGCTACACCTCTCCCCATTTGGTTGATTGGACAGAAAGAATCTGTGTTAACGAACAACCAATTGATAGTAATAAACTGTGTGAATTAATACTGCAAGTTCAAGCAGCTATTAACCCAGAGGAAGAATCACCTACCCAATTTGAAGTAATTACCGCTGCGGCTTGGTTATATTTTGCCCAGCAACAAGTTGATATTGCCGTCATTGAAGTAGGATTAGGCGGGCGTTTAGATGCCACCAATGTTTGTGATAATCCTTTAGTAACAGTCCTTACTTCTATTAGTCGAGAACATTGGCAACAACTTGGCCCCACTGTAGCCCATATTGCCAGAGAAAAAGCGGGAATTATCAAACCAGGATGTCCTGCGGTGGTGGGTTCATTACCAGTAGATGCTCAAGAAGTTGTGAAGTCGCGTATCCTAGAATTACAATGCCCAATTTTTACCCCGCAACCATCTCGTCAAATTAATCAAAATTGGGCAGAATATCAAAAAATAGAAAGTTCTGAATTTATAAAATATCCCTTAACATTACAGGGACAAATTCAATTACATAATTCAGCTTTAGCATTAGCAGCTTTGGAAATATTGCAAAAACAAAATTGGCAAATTTCCGAGGAAGCAATTATTCAAGGAATGGGTAAAACCAAGTGGCCAGGGAGAATGCAATGGATAACTTGGAAAAGTCATAAACTCCTCATTGACGGCGCACACAACCCAGCCTCAGCTACAGTTTTGCGTAATTATGTAGATACTCTCAACACCAAAAATATCACTTGGGTAATGGGAATGTTAGCTACTAAAGATCATGGTGAGATTTTTCAGGAACTTCTCAAACCAGGAGATAAATTATATTTAGTCCCAGTACCCGACAGCAATTCAGCAGATTTGGCAGAATTAGCTAAGTTAGCAACATCAATTTGTCCAGATTTGAAATTTTGCAATACTTCTCCAGATGTATTTTCAGCCTTAGATGCTGCTTTTACAACTACAGATAATCAAGTCGTTTTATGCGGTTCTTTGTATTTAATTGGTCATTTTTTGGCATTTTTGTCAGAATCAGGATGTCCAGGATTGTAATTTATGATTTTTTTGTCAGAATCAGGATGTCCAGGATTTGAGGATTAACAGGATGTTATTGATTACTTTTCTGTTGGCATCAGAATTTTAAAAAATCATATCATTACTTAATATATATTTCTCATTTTTTCGTAAACAAAAAAATCATCCTGTAAATCCTATAATCCTGGTTATCCTGATATGGCTACGCCACGCTTCGCTATCAGACAATTACCGGTTATCCCATTGTTGTGCGGCATCTTCCACAGCTTTATCTACAGTTTTTTGTCCTAACATTGCCCCTTGTAAATTTTCGTAAATTGTTTTTTGCAAAAGTTTAGAATCTTTAAGTGTGGGGGTTAATATTTCTGCCTGTTGTAATTGTGTCGCACTCATCACCCGCCCTTTTTCCACAGTAGTAGCATTAGCGGGAACTTCCTTAAAGTAAGGATCAGATAATGCTTTAATTGTTGAAGGTAGAACATTAGCAGCTTTAGTAAAGGCTAATTGGTTTTCGTCATTAGTAACAAACAAAGCAAATTTAACAGCTTGATCAGGATATTTACTATCACGAGGAATCACGATATTCATGATAGCAACATTTTTCTTACCAGTATCACCCGTAATTTGCGGGGCAATTGCCGAAGCTTGGGCAACTTTGGGGGAATTATTAGCAATGGTTTTCAGAAATTCAGGACCAGAAGCCAAAAAAGCCGTTTCTCCCGATTGGTATAAATCTATGCCATGCCGATGCCCTTGGGTTAAAGATTCTTTCGGCAACAAACCTTTTTTATACAAATCTACCCAATATTGAAAAGCAGCTTTTCCTTTATCCGTATTAAAACCAGCCTTACCTTCAGCATTAACTAGGCTAACACCCATTTGTACCAAGGATTCCATCACCTCACCAGAGTCTTGGGGGACAAAAGTAGTAAAGAAAGCATACTTACCAGTTTTGTCTTTAATTTGTTGTGCGGCTTGCCCTAATTCTGCGTAAGTGGCAGGAGGTTTTGTAATACCCGCTTGTTTTAATAAATCGGTGTTATAAATAGTTAGTCGCGTTGTGAGATACCAAGGAATCCCAAAACTCTTACCATTGAGGGTACTTGCTTGCCAAATATTTGGCAAATAAGAGGCACGGACTTGATTGGGAACTTTGGCATCTAAATCTAACCAAGCATTTTTGCCGGCTAATTGGGAAGCAAAGTCGGGATTAAGGTTAACAACATCTGGTGGCATTTTTGCTGACACTGCTGTTAAAATCTTGTTCTCCATACCTGCCCAAGGCACATCTACCCATTTAACTTTGATACTTGGGTTTTGTGATTCAAATGTCGTAATTAGACTTTGAAAGTAGTTGGTAAATTGCGGTTGGAGTTGCATAGTCCAAAACTCAATGGTGGCAACTCCAGTAGCGGCAGGTTTGGGATTATTACTAACATTACTTGTGCTCCAACTAACAATCCAGCTAGTAAGTAAGCCTAGTAGTGCCAAACAACCCAGTTGTTTAAATTTTTGCAATCGAATCATCGTAGTAGGTGGTAATATTTTTAGAATTAATCTGGGTAACAAGAAGATGGAGAATTGTGGAGACTATAGGATATATCAATTGTGGTAATTGGTAATTGGTAATTGACAATTGACAATGTGTAATTTTCCTTCTTCCTTCTTCCTTCTTCCTTCTGACTCCTGACTCCTGACTCCTTTATTTTTCTTTAGTAATCTAGCGGGTAAAACTGTGGTGAAAGCCTTCACTAGCTTTTTTAATAAATCCAATAAAGGTATTGGTATTGAACTAGCGCCGGAACGGGTAAACGTAGTCCAACTACGTAAACAACGTCAAAGCTTAAAAATCGAATCTTTAACAACAGTACCAGTACCAGAAGGTATATTTACTGATGGTCAAATTACTGATTGTCCAGGAATGGCGGAAATTATTCAGCAAGCAATTGTTGCAAGTAAAACTAAAGCTACCCATGTTGCTACTTGTATACCAGGACGAGACGCTATTGTACGTTTAATTCCAGTGCCATCTGAATTAGATGAAAAAGAGTTACGAGAGATGGTACTCAACCATGAAGCTTCTCTATATTTGCCTTATCCCCGTGAAGAAGCTGATGTTGATTATCAGAAACTTGGGTACTTTGTAGACGAAGACGGTATCGAAAAAGTACAAGTTTTGTTAGTTGCTACTCGTAAAGATGTCACGCAAAGCTATTTGAATACCTTTGAACAGGCAGGATTAACGGTTGATATCTTAGAAATTAACAGTTTTGCCCTCATTCGCACTGTTCGTGATCAGTTGCGGCTATTTGGCCCAGAAGAAGCAGCGGTGTTAGTTGATATTGAATTTGATAGTACGGAAATTGCCATCATTATCAATGGTGTGCCACAATTTTCTCGAACAGTACCGATTGGCACTTATCAACTGCAAACAGCACTATCAAGGGCTATGAACCTACCCACCTCACGGGATATGGATATGTTGGAGAGTATGACTATTCCGACAACTCCAACGGATTCAGTTAATACAGGGGTGACAGGTAGTAATCCGGGGATGGCTTCGATGTTGAGAGTTCTGGGGGAATTAGCTGATGAATTGCGGCGTTCTATTGATTTTTACCTTAACCAAAGTGAAAATCTGGAAGTCGCGCAGATTCTTTTAGCCGGACCAGGGGGAGGATTACCACAACTTGATGAGTTTTTTACTCAAAGATTGAGTTTACCCACTACCCAAATAGATCCAATTGCTTCTTTGTCTTTGGAGGTAGATGCGGAAAAATATCCTTTAATTAAACGTCCTGGGTTGGGTATTATCCTAGGATTAGGAATGCGAGGGGTGTAATAAAATGTACAGTCTAGATATTAACTTTCTTAAAGATCGTCCAGAATATCAAAATCAAACTGAAAGCAAAGTTAAGGGTAAAAGACAACCTATTCAACTAGGGAATTTAATTCCAGTTTATATAGGACTGGGAGTCGGTTTAGTATTCCCAGCTTTGGTATTTGCTGGTTTATCATTCTTGGAAGCAAGAACCGCTGAACTAACTCAGGAAACAGCAAAGCTAGAGGAGGAAGGTAAAAGTTTAGATGGAAAAATAGCCAACATTAAGAAAATTAAAGCAGAAACAGATGGCATTAATAGCCAAACTAAGGCTTTAGTCACAGTATTTGATCAGATCCGTCCCTGGTCAGCAATGTTACAGGATTTGCGCGATCGCATTCCTAATAAAGTGCAAATCGAAACTATTAAACAAATTGCTGCACCCCTTCCTGCTAAAGGTGCTGTAGCTAGTGCTGTAGCTGAAATCCCTAGTAATCCCGCTGGATTATTGGAAATTTCTGGTTTCGCTATTTCCTATGGTTTAGTGAACGATTTTGCCCTAAGTCTGGGACAATCTAAATTCTTGAATCCTCTAGAAACTAAAATTGTGACAGCGGAATTAGTGGATGCCCAACCCATTACAGGTTTTATTCAGCCGAAGGAAGATCAATCCAAGGGCAAAATTAAACCTTTCCAGGTAGTTAAATACACGATTAAAACAGGCTTGAGTAGTGTGCCAGCATCTGATTTAATTCAAGAGTTAGAGAAAAAAGGCACAGTTGGACTAGTGGATAGACTTCGTAATATCAAAAAAGTGGGAGTCATTGCCCAATGACACTTAGTGATGATTTAAATTTTCCCAGCCAAGGTACGGAGATTCAGGATTCTGCTCCTGTTGTCTTTGGTATTACCTTAACACCAACTATTATTGGTGGTTTAGTCGGCTTTTTAGGTGTAGCAGGTGCAGGTTATATGCTGTTTAATATGGCAATGCCCGCTTGGGATACCTATCAACAACAGCAAACTAAACGTGATCAACTCCAGACAGATGTTAGTCAAAAGAAAAGCCAAGCCCAACAAATCGGTAAAGTAGAAGCAGATTTAGCCCAATCTAAAGAACAACAAAAACAAGTTTTAGCTCTATTTGCTGATGAAAAAAGTTTGGATACCCTATTGTTAGATACCAGTCGGTTAATAGATTCTAGCAATAGTCAAGCTTTTGGTAATGCCATTAGAGCCAAGATGAAAAAATTTGTCCCGGCTTCGGAAAAACCTGTGGTGGTAGATGATGGCAGTTTTGGGGCAGAAGTTAACAATAAACTCAAACGCAGTCTCGTCAATGTGGAAATTGAGGGTAATTTTGAACAAACCCAATCAATTATGCGGAACATTGAACGATTACAGCCTTTATTGTTAGTCAAAAACTATGACTCCAAATTGGCCGCACCAGAAATGTCAGACGATAAAGATAATCCTGTGCCAATTGGTATCGGTAAACTGACCACATCTTTTCAATTAGAGGCTTTAATGCCACTAACTTCTGAAGAAGCAACAGATTTAGCAGCGAAAACAGCAGCAGCTAACGCACCGAAAAAATAATCAAATTTCAGGTAATGGGTAATAGGTAATGGGTAATAGATTTACGGATAAGGAGGTTATACAAAAACACAACAGGATGACTATATAGACAATCAAAAACCGCGAATTTGCAATTTGCGGTTAAAAATAGACATAGGTTACAATTTAGACTTTTATTTTATGTGAGGAATGAACTGTGAAACAGTTTCATAATAGTGTTTTTGTATCAAGTATGGCAGCTTGTGTTCTCTTAGCAACCCAACCAGTATTAGCACAGATCACACAAGTTACTGATGTTAAACTCACTCCCATAGAAGGGGGAGTTAGTGTAATTTTAAAAACAGCGGCGGGAGATCGTCCCCAGGTATTTACCACTAAAAAGGACAAATCCTTAGTTGCAGATGTCATTAATGCTCAATTGCGTCTACCCAAGGGTGATAACTTCCGTCAAGAAAATCCTGCACCGGGAATTGCGGCTATTGAGGTTAAACAATTAGATGCTAATAGCATTCGGGTGACAGTCATAGGTATTGATGATGCCCCCAGCAGTCAACCCGTAATGCGAAAGGATAATAATCTTACCCTGGGCTTTACAAGCACCACAAATTCAACAGCATCAAATCCCACTAAGCCAACAGAAAAGGTATTAGCCGCAGAGGCTACAACTACCCCTACAGACAGAGTACCAGTTGCACCAGCTACCACATCTGAATATAAACCAGATGAACCAGGTAAGCGCCCAGATGTTCTCGTCCCTAACCCTCAAGTCACCATTGACGGTAAAATTGCCCAATCCGCAGGGCCAAATCAACCCTATAACCAAGCTCCTCCTTTTTTACCGAGAGCAGTTGCTCCACCAGTAGGAGATATTACCCAATCGAATATTGATACATCACCCACAGTCATTGATTTAGGGACTCAAGAACGAGTTCCCCGGTTAGTGTTGCGTGATGCACCTGTGAGAGAGGTTTTATCATTGTTAGCGCGGGCTGCTAATTTAAACGTAGTTTATAGCGGTGGTGAGGGAGCGTCAGCAGCCGGTACTGATGGAACTAAGACATCTCAAACAATTTCCCTAGATATAGAAAACGAACCTGTACAAGATGTCTTTAACTACGTCTTGCGCTTGAGTGGTTTAGAAGCGAACCGCACGGGACGCACGATTTTTGTTGGGGCTAAACTCCCTAACTCCACCCGTGATAATGTCATGCGGAGTTTGCGACTAAATCAGGTAACAGTGGGAGTTGCGTTAAACTTCTTGGTTGGTATGGGTGCAGAAAGTGCTGTCAGCCGGGAACGACAAGTTACTAGCGTTAATGCTGTAGCCGTTGGTGCTGCTGCTGCTCCCGTTACCCAAACTCAAACTACCACGGAAACAAAAGTAGAAACTCAACGGATTGACTATAAAGACTCAACACCTTTACTGAGGGGTTTGCAAGCATTAGGAGACGAGCGCACCAATGCTATTACATTGATTGGTAATCCTAAGCTGGTGGAAATGGCAGTATCTCAATTAACACAGCTTGACATCCGTCGTCGTCAAGTGGTGGTTAATGTCAAAATTATTGATGTCAACCTTTCTGGCATTCAAGATTCTAACACCAGTTTTTCCTTTGGTGTTGGCAATAACTACTTCTCAAATGACGGTGGTGCTGCTGCGTTTAATTTTGGTGGTTCTAGACCTCCTACTGGTACAGAAGTGGCAAATAGTATAACTGCAACACCAGCAATTGCTAATCCATTTGTCGGCGCAACTCCAAACACATTTGTTGACCCCAATAATTTTACGACAATAACACAAGGTGGCTCGCCAACAACAATAACTAACAGCTCTTCAAGTCCATATACATATACTGACCCTGCCGGTCGAGGGGCGTTTACAGTTCCGGCTGGGCAGAGTATTACTTTACCTGCGATAAATACCGATGTTCGTACAACAACGGCAGCTTCTTCAAGCAACATCTTACAACCAGGTTTCACTGGTATTAATAATGCTGCAACTAATACTACTGTGACTATAGATGCTACAGGAACTGTCACCGTCAGTCCTGGTACTTTGAATACGGTTGCGTCGGCTCTACCATCTATATACCAATTTCCCAAACGCTTTCTTGCTAGTTTGCAAGCTCAGATCCAAAATAGAAATGCCAAGATTTTAACTGACCCAACATTAATTGTCCAAGAAGGTCAACAGGCTTCTGTTAACCTAACTGAAGAAGTTGTGGGCAAGGTTGAAAATCTAATAACTTCCGCTGATGGAATAACTACCCAAAGTTTCACAGTTGGTAAAGAAAAAGTCGGTCTCACACTAGGTGTAAAAATTGAGCGAATTGACGATAATGGCTTTGTTTCCTTATCTGTTTCTCCCTCTGTTAAAGCACCTGTAGGGACACAAACAGTCAATCTTTTAAACAATTCAAGCCAAAGCATAGTTTTAATATCTGAACGCTCTCTACAATCTGGTTTAATTCGGTTGAGAGATGGACAGACACTTGTTCTATCAGGTATTATTCAAGACCAAGATCGAACTGCTGTCACTAAAATTCCCATTTTGGGTGATATTCCCCTCATTGGTTCTTTGTTTAGAAAAACAAATAGAGAGAATGATCGCAAAGAGGTAATTGTATTACTTACACCTCAAGTTATGGATGACTCTGAGCGTTCTGCTTATGGTTATAATTACACACCTAGTCCCCAAGTACGGCAAATCTTAGAACGTCGGGGGTTGAAGGTGCAGCCTCGTTAGTTAGTTCTTGGTGATTGTTTTCCACATACCCGATTTCTGAGAAAAGTCGGGTATTTAGCTGATTGCTTCTAAAATCAACAGTAAAGAAAATTATTATTATCTGCTCATGCTGAGATTAATTACTGACTTTGACGGTCCAATCATGGATGTTTCTGAACGCTACTACCGTGTTTATCAGTTGTGTTTAGAGAAAACTCGATATCCTGAGCAAACAATTACAGAACTTTCTAAAACCGAATTTTGGCAACTCAAGCGCTCTCACACTCCCGAAATCCAAATTGCCTTAAAATCGGGTTTAGATGCACAGCAAGGGCAACAATTTTCCCAAATTCGCAAACAAACAGTTCACACCCAACCTTATTTTCAGTATGATGCCCTGATCTCAACTGCATTAGACGCACTCAGCAAAGTTGAAGCAGCCGGTGTTGATTTAGCCGTAATGACAATGCGGAGGGTGCGAGAACTAGATTATGCCTTTAATCAACACAATTTAAGCCAATTTTTCCCAGAAAATCGCCGTTATTGTCTAAGTAACGACTATGTAAAAACCCGCGATATCGAAGATAAACCTTTGTTAATGGCTAGAGCTTTAGCAGAACTCCCCCCTGTTACTGATACTTGGATGGTAGGAGATACAGAAGCCGATATTACTGCTGCCAAAACACATAATATTAAAATTATTGCCGTTGAGTCTGGTATCCGCGATCGCGCACAACTAGCATCTTATCAACCTGATATGATTGTGACCGATTTAAAAACCGCCGTAGATTTTATTCTTAACCAGTAAATCCATAATAATGGGTAATCGGCCATGAACCAATTACCCATCACTTAACGCAAAAAGCTACTTACTAACCACATCAATATAAAAGTCAACAGCGTAGAAAACTGATTCGCTGTCAAATTTATTAACGGTAATGGTAATATCAAGCCAGCAATCAAACCACCAGCAATCAAACCAATAATTAAACTGGCCAATGTGAATAAAACTGCTCGACCAAATTTACCTTCCTTGCGATTGAGGAAGTAAGTACCAATACCCACCCCAACTACTAAGGACAGTTGCAAAACCTGTTCTCCACCATTGGGGTAAAACAAGCTAATCGCACTTAAACCCAGATACCAAGCTCCTGGTAACAGCACATCAGTTAATGTGGGCTGATAGAGCAAGCGTGGTGTTAGCCATTCCAAACTCCGTTGTAGCCATGCAGGAGACTGCCGACCAAGGATTGGACTTGCTTGGGGAGAAGATGGAACTCGCATCTCTGGAAACCGGATGCGTTCAGGGACTTTGATTTTACCTTCTTGGCGCATCCGGAGACGCTCCATTAGAATTGCATCATAAGCCGCTTCAATGACTTCTAGGTTGTTGCCTTCACCACCATGTTGCTCTAACAGGCGATTTCTAGCATCTTGAATTTCATCAAAGCTTGCATCTTCTGATACCCCAAGTTTTTCGTAGGGATTTTGATCACTCATGGGAGTTTATTACTTCAGCCTCAGTCAGCGGCAATCTTGATTTTGCAGAAAAACAACTTTAGATTTTATATTGACCACAACAAACGCACAAGGTGAACTGTATCCAGACGTTTTAACCCCAATAGATAGGATTATTTTGCTGTTTGCTTCCTGCTTTTCATCAGCCCGACGGCGGGTTTTTGTCTACAGGTTTCAATTCCCCACTTGCCACGTATATTCAATAATTATACACAAAGTTAGAAAAGCCACTACAACCCAATAATTCAGAACATTACTGATTAAGTTTTAGTTCTAATTTTATGGGAGTAAATGATATTAGAAGATTTATTTTATCCTCTTAACAGCATAGTAGCATGAGTTTGTTTAATTGATCTAAAACTTTAACAATAGTTACCTTAACGCAGTACCAATTTTCCGGTCAGCGTAAAGCTTAGTGTCGTCAGATTTGAGCGGGCAAAGAATTATAAATTATTTTTAATTGCTAATTTACTGTATAAAAAGTATACTATCTTACAGTAATACCTTGGCTGAATTCACCATTTACAGGAAACTAGACTGAATCAAGTACAACACTTGTTACCAGCATATTTATCTTTTCAATAAAATAATCAGGATAGTCATGGCTGTCCCCTGTAAATTTTGAATGACTGCCAACGTAGAAACTGCGTTTTTACGCAATCTGTTGATTAATCCTATGCACTTTTGTATAAAATAATGGTCATGGCCGTTGCCAAGATTCTTGTAGTTGATGACGATCCAGCGGTTCGGAATTTAATCCAACGCTTTTTGCTTAAACAAAATTATCAAGTAGAGTCCGCCGAAGATGGTAAAACGGCTCTGGTTGTGTTTGAGCAATTTAACCCCGATTTGGTGATTCTGGATGTTAATTTACCGGATGTAATTGGTTTTAACCTTTGTCAAGAAATGCAAAGTCGTAGTGGCGTATTTGTGCTATTGCTGACGAGCAGAACAGACGAAGCTGATAAAATTCGCGGTTTTTCTAAAGGTGCTGACGACTATCTGACCAAGCCATTTGGTTTGGGAGAATTAGAAGTTAGAGTAGCAGCAATTTTAAGACGGCAGCGGATTGTGACTAATGCCGAACACCAACGCCTAGTCTTTGATAAGCTAATGATTGATCCTGTGCGCCGGGAAGTAATACTTAATACTGAACCCATTCCCTTAACGGCTCTAGAATTTGACTTATTGTATTTTTTAGCGAGTCATCCCGGCCGGGTTTGGCGACGATCTGAACTGATCCAAGAAGTTTGGGACTATGAATACGTCGGAGATCAGAGGGTCGTAGATGTCCATATCGGTCAAATTCGGAAGAAAATTGAAATTGATTCGACTCAATCAACAGTAATTCAGACTATCCGTGGTGTAGGGTATAAGTTTGAATGCGCTACTTCTGCCTAAAAATAGTTTTGATTGCCATCTCTCAACTGTCACCACTCCCGCGCCTTACGCCTTGAAGGCGTGGGATGATGCAAAATTTACTGATTATTGATGAAATAAAGTTTCTAAGTAGACACGAGCCGCTCGGCGATCGCTCTCGCCATTTTGCAGCAAAAATAGGGATAAAGCCGCTGTTAATACTCGGTTTTGATCCCAATCAGGATGGTTTTCTAAGTAGTTATTCATAGATTCCTGTAATGTTTCGGGAATTTCGGTAAAGATAGGGACTGTTG
This sequence comes from Anabaena sp. UHCC 0187, assembly GCF_009712035.1. Classification (GTDB taxonomy): domain Bacteria; phylum Cyanobacteriota; class Cyanobacteriia; order Cyanobacteriales; family Nostocaceae; genus Dolichospermum. The sequence continues at coordinate 30,218 of NZ_VILB01000029.1, forward strand.
TGTTCATAAAATTTTCCTGTGGATCAATTAAGGGGAGTTACTTGTGTTCAGTTTTACTTAGGGATGAGTCATGCCCTATGGGCGAAGTAGGGAGGGAAATTAAAATAAACCAGAATACAAGATTCAGATATAGATTCAGATGTTGAACAAAAATAAAACTCAAGACTCATCATTTTGCGCTCACAAGGGGTGGATTTGTCAATGCTGCGAAATGTTAACAATTAGCAGTCAAAAATAAATCTTTACGAATTAATCAGGCTTAGGACTAGATTTTTGTTACATAACTTCATGAAAACTCGGTTGTCAAGCCTGTTAGTAGTAAAAAATTCACAATCCCCAACAAGTCAGGAATAGCTGATTAAATCGTAGAACATCTGTGGAAAAGTGCAAAATTACCTGTGGAAATCCTGTGGAATCAAGGAGGAAAACAGTAGCTAATAATAAGAATTACCAAAATGTCAGGAAAACCTGACATATCAGGCAAGTAAGATGGTAAAGTCAATTAATACATTAAAGTTATGCAAAATTATACAAATTTTTGATTATCTAGCTGAGGCTGGTAAACTTAGTTGCTAGTTCGGACGGGCTAAATAGACGTTAAAATATACAAAAGTAGTAATTTATCTGAGTTGCCGTAATACCCCATCCCTAAGATTGTTCTTGGAAACAAGAATCCTTCTCTATAGGTCAGGAAGCGTCAATGTCTTTGCTACAATAAAATCCCTAATCCTGTTAATTTTTAATTCTCCTGTCTGAGAAATTGGAATGTTAGACCAAATATTTAATTACTTAAACTTTCATTTCAGCGTTGAAGCCTCTATAGTCCTCTTAATATTAGTGTTTTTAGAGGCAGTGCTGTCGGCTGATAATGCCATCGCTCTCGCTGCGATCGCCCAAGGACTAGAAGACAAAAAACTAGAAGGTCAAGCCCTAAACATTGGTTTAGTATTTGCTTATGTCCTGAGAATTACCCTGTTGTTAACAGCTACTTGGGTACAGAAATTTTGGCAATTTGAACTATTGGGCGCTGGTTATCTTTTATGGCTAGTATTCCAACACTTTAGCTCCCAAGAAGATGAGGCCAATCACCATCACGGACCACGTTTTAAATCTCTGTGGCAAGCTATACCCGTGATTGCTTTTACAGATTTAGCCTTTTCCTTGGATAGTGTCACCACAGCGATCGCCGTTTCTCAAGAAACATGGTTGGTAATCACTGGTACAACCATCGGGATTGTCACCCTCCGATTCATGGCTGGATTATTTATCCGCTGGTTAGATGAATATGAAAACTTAGAAGACGCAGGTTACATCACTGTAGCGTTTGTAGGTTTACGTCTGTTATTAAAAGTCATAAACGATGATTTAGTCCCACCAGAATGGCTCGTAGTGACTGCCATTGGTATCATCCTAGCCTGGGGCTTCTCTAAGCGCACCGTTGTGGAATTAGTCCCAGAAGAACGGAAAAAAGCTGAAGTCTTGAAATAAGAAGTCAGGAGTCAGGATTCAGGGGAGAATTATATTTTTAGTTCTTCCTTCTTCCTTCTGAACTCCTGAACTCCTGTTCATTTATTCACGCAGCCAAGGAGTTGAATGAGATTGCCAAGCCACTAATTCCTCTTCCTTAAACCACAGCGCAATTTCGGTTTTGGCGGTTTCTTGAGCATCAGAACCGTGAATTAAGTTACGACCAACATTGATGCCAAAATCACCACGAATTGTGCCTGGTTCTGATGTTAAGGGATTGGTTGCGCCAATAATCTTTCTGGCTGCGGCCACAACGCCCTCACCTTCCCAAACCATTGCTACCACGGGACTAGAAATGATAAATTCGACTAAACCAGGGAAAAAAGGTCTTTCACGGTGAACATCATAATGTTGTTCCGCTAATTCTTTACTAACCTTCATAAACTTTAAGCCCACTAGGGTAAAGCCCTTAGTTTCAAATCGGCGAATAATTTCACCCACCAAGCCGCGTTGTACACCGTCAGGCTTAATTGCTAAAAATGTGCGTTCCAAATCTGTCTCCAAAAACATAATCAAATTTTGATGGGTTAATTGTCAGTTGTATTGATGTCTTTTGTCTAGTAGTCTGGGGAATTTTCCCTAAAAATTGGAGAGATAAGGGAACGAATGCTTACCTAATTACTAATTCTTAATCAGAAATTATTTCTAGTTGTATATCCGTTACTAGACTATTTTGCTAAATTGTTATTTCGTGGGCTAAACACAGAGGTCAGGAAGAAATGGGTGTCGAGTCAACCGCTGATGAGATTGTAAAAATGCCATCTAATGGGCATAAAGCCGAATTAAAAAGCCAAAAACAGAAGAAGAAACTTTTAGCACCTAGTACAACTACAGGAGATAAATCTCTTCCTTGGAAAATTGAGAACAGTGAAGACCTTTACCGGATTGAAGGTTGGGGACAACCTTATTTTTCGATTAATGCGGCTGGTCATGTCACTGTCTCCCCCAAAGGTGAACGTGGTGGGTCATTAGACTTATTTGAGTTGGTCAATGCCTTACAGCAGCGTAATTTGGGGTTGCCCATGTTAATCAGGTTTTCTGATATTTTGGAAGACCGAATTGAGAGATTGAATGCTTGTTTTGCGAAGGCGATCGCTCGCTATAACTATCCCGGTGTGTATCGGGGGGTATTTCCTGTTAAATGCAATCAACAACGCCACCTGATCGAAGATTTAGTTCGTTTTGGTAAACCCCATCAATTTGGTTTAGAAGCAGGTTCTAAGCCAGAATTAATGATTGCTCTGGCTTTGTTAGATACACCAGGCGCATTGTTAATTTGCAACGGCTACAAAGACCAGGAATACATCGAAACAGCGATGTTAGCCCAGAGACTAGGACAAACACCAGTCATCGTCCTAGAGCAAATTGAAGAGGTAGATTTAGCCATTGCGGTCAGTCGTCAATTAGGCATTAAGCCCATTTTGGGAGTAAGAGCAAAGTTAAGTACCCAAGGAATGGGGCGTTGGGGAACTTCCACAGGCGATCGCGCTAAGTTTGGCTTGACAATTCCTGAAATTATGGAAGCTGTGGAAAAATTAGGTGCAGCCGACTTACTCGGTTCTTTGCAATTATTACACTTTCACATTGGTTCTCAAATCTCCGCCATCAATGTCATTAAAGATGCCATCCAAGAAGCCAGCCGCATTTATGTAGAGTTGGCCATGCTAGGGGCCGATATGAAATATTTAGACGTGGGTGGCGGATTGGGTGTAGATTACGACGGCTCTCAAACTAACTTCTACACATCGAAAAACTACAATATGCAAAACTATGCTAACGACATCGTGGCAGAGTTAAAAGACACCTGTGATGAAAAGCATATTCCCGTACCAACATTAGTGAGTGAAAGTGGCCGGGCAATTTCTTCCCACCAATCGGTTTTAATCTTTGATGTTCTCAGCACCAGCGATGTCCCCCTTGATCCCCCTTCCCCCCACCAAGAGGGAGAATCCCCAATTATTAAATATCTCTGGGAAACTTACCAATCCATCAACAAAGAAAATTACCAAGAGTTTTATCACGATGCTGCTCAATTCAAAGAAGAAGCTATCAGTCGTTTCAACTTAGGAATTTTGCGCCTCAATGAACGCGCTAAAGCCGAGCGTCTTTACTGGGCTTGTTGTCAAAAGGTTTTAACTCTCATTCGTCAGGAAGAATACGTACCTGATGAGTTGGAAGACCTAGAAAAAATCATGGCTTCCATTTACTATATCAATCTTTCTGTGTTTCAATCAGCACCGGATTGTTGGGCTATAGATCAACTATTTCCCATTATGCCCATACATCGTCTGGATGAAGAACCAACCCGGAGAGGAATTTTAGCGGACTTAACCTGCGATAGTGATGGGAAAATAGACCGCTTCATAGATTTGCGAGATGTCAAATCAGTGTTAGAACTGCACGAATTTGAGCCAGGAAAACCCTATTATCTAGGAATGTTCCTCAATGGAGCGTACCAGGAAATTATGGGGAATTTACATAATCTCTTTGGTGACACTAACGCCGTTCATATCAACTTAACCCCCAAGGGATACCAAATTGAACACGTTGTCAAGGGCGATACCATGAGTGAAGTTCTGAGCTATGTCCAGTATGATGCTGAAGATATGGTAGAAAATATTCGCCAACGTTGTGAACGAGCTTTAGAAGAACAGCACATCACCCTGGCAGAATCTCAGCGACTATTACAAACCTATGAGCAAAGTTTACAACGGTATACTTACTTGAATAGTTAGGATTGGTG
>NZ_VILB01000002.1:0-31407 GCF_009712035.1 Anabaena sp. UHCC 0187
ATTAACCGTTTTTACAACCACGGTCAGGTTATTTTCTTTTTCTGACGCAGGTTACTTGTTGTATTCTGGCTTTCAAACTATAATATTTTCAAGGTTCGGTGCGACTTCGGCGTGGCGTTTATTTCGCTTCGCTTCAGGCACTTATTTAATATATCGAACCTGCTTTGGTTTGTCAACTACTTTTTCAAACTATTTTTGAATTTGTTTTTTATTTGCCTGAAAACTGCTCACTATGCTGGGTTTAGTCCACAATGGGTTAGGAATTGTTGACTCAAGGAAGAGTAGATAGTGAATTTTCAGTCGGTAATAGCGGTATTGCACCAGTTTTGGGGACAGCGTGGCTGCTTGATTGCCCAGCCCTATGATATCGAGAAGGGCGCGGGTACTAAGAATCCCCATACTTTTTTGAGGGCTTTGGGTCCTGAACCTTGGGCTGTGGCTTATGTTGAACCTTGTCGTCGTCCTACTGATGGACGTTACGGCGAAAATCCGAATCGGTTTCAGCATTATTATCAATATCAAGTTTTGATTAAGCCTTCACCGGACGATATCCAGGAAATTTATCTGGATTCTTTACGGGCGTTAGGGATTTGTCCTGAAGACCACGATATTCGGTTTGTGGAGGATAACTGGGAAGATGCGACGGTGGGGGCTTGGGGTACTGGCTGGGAAGTTTGGTTAGATGGGATGGAAATTACTCAATTTACATATTTCCAGCAATGTGGAGGTATTGATTGCCGTCCTGTGTCTATTGAGATTACTTATGGTTTGGAGCGACTGGTGATGTATCTCCAGCAGGTGGAGGCAATTACTAAGATTCAGTGGACGGATAATCTTACTTATGGTGATGTTCATCTTCAGGGTGAGATTGAACAGTGTACTTATAATTTTGAAGCGTCGAATCCTGAAATGTTGCTGACGCTGTTTGGCTTATATGAGCAGGAAGCTACTCAACTAACAGAGCGAGGACTGGTTTTACCTAGTTTGGACTATGTAATTAAGTGTTCTCATGCTTTTAATTTGCTTGATGCTAGAGGGGTAATTTCAGTAACCGAACGCACTCGTTACATTACTAGGATTCGGCATTTGGCAAGGAAAGTGGCTCATTTATATGTTGAGCAAAGAGAGAAGTTAGGATTTCCGTTGTTGAAAACTACGGTTGGGACGAGATAGAATCTGATTTAGCGTTACCAGTTTAAGCATGGTAACGCACAAAGTTATCAGTTATCTGCCGTTTTTTGAAAGCGTGATCTTAGGCAATGGGATTCTTATCTAGATTTTTTTCAATACCTTTAAGATACAAACCCATATCATGATCTTTGACACCATCAATACCGGGCTTGCCTATATCTTCGATTGAGCCTTTGACTCTATCTTTAAATTGATTCCACCAGCGGATATCATGGTGGAGGTTTTTGGCTGCGTCAATATACAAGAATGTGCCGATATGTTTATATCCAAGAGCGCTGGGGGCAACACGAGTCACAATATCGTTGTTATTAACAAATCGGAAACTGGATGATTTGTATTTGAGATCAAATTTTTCCACAAATTTACTATCTCCGGTGCGGGGTTGCCCAAAGGTATATAAACTATGAACAGGTTTATTAAAACTGTGCATTTTAGCTACACATTGTCAAGCTGACGCATGGCCAACCGACGATAGTCACCCATGCGATGATCGCCGACACTATCAGACTCCAACTCCAAATTGACCGTACGTTTAAAGACACCCCTCAATCTTTCCCACCATGCCTTAGGATTAAGCCAAGAAAGTGACATATTCTGGTTCAAGTTGCCATCGCAATCGAAATACAAAAGATTACCGACATGATTAAACTTGACACTGGGAACACGAGGAACAATATCATTATTGTTCACCGCTCGAAAAAAGCGCTCTTTCATCCCCTTATCCAAGGATTGAGCAAAAATTTGATCGCCTACCCTGGGTTGCCCAAAGGTATAAATCCCAGCCACCTCAAATTCTGGCATTTCGTCATCAAGAGTTGCCCCTGCCAAAGTCGCTAATGCTCCACCTAAGCTATGTCCTGTGATCCAGATAGGCTGGTTATTGTTACGGAGACTCTTCAGACGACCGATTGCATCTGGCCAAAGAGACTCCAGGGAACTATAGAAGCCTGCATGAACCATGCCTACTTTCCAGGAAGCCTTAAGCAGTTTGATATTGGTGAGCCAATCGGTCAAATTTTCAGTCCCCCGAAAGGCAACAATGATTTTTTCATCATCACCAACCATCAGACCTTGAGTGTCAGTGTCGGGAAATTCCAGATAATGTTCATGACCATTGATTTGAAAACCCAGTTTTTCTAGTTTAGCCTTACTCTCATCTGGGTTGCCGTAAGCTGCTTCCGCAAAATAAGCCAAATAAGCTAAATTTCCCGGACTAAAGGTGCGAGTGTTTGGCTCAAATGCGCTTTCGAGAAAAGCACCTTCCGAACTGATTTTAGTGGATTCTTGGGCAACTTCCGGTTGGAACTGCCACCACTCATTAACATCCTCAGCCTTAGAAATATAGCCATCGTAGCGAGTACATCGAGCCAATCGTTGATTTTTGTAGTGGAGGTTAGTTAGATAAACATTGTCTCCGTAGCGAATTTTGTTGTCGCCACTTTTATCGCGTTTGTTGATTTGCCAGCTTTGCTTTTTGGGGTGGAAATTATCGCTCCAATAGTAACAATCATGGCTATCTGACCAAGAACCCAAGACATTATGCTGTTCGGGCAGCGATTCTGTTGATTTCAATCGGATCACTGCCCCATCAGTTAGCTCACCTGTTGAATCTCCCAGAATTTGCAACTTGATATTGTTAGACTCGCGGAGCTTTTTATTCTTGTCTATCTTTTTGTCTTTGCCTAGCTTAGGCCAATGATATCGATCAGTTTTACCCTTACTAAATTCAGTCACATAATCGCCGTTCATGTGCTGTAAATAAATGGTGTCGCCATAGTTTAGAACATCCCCAGGCTTGGCAACATTAGACTCAGATTGCAAATTACTTTCCATGTTTTTTCCTATTTATTCGAGAATCGGTTTAATGGTTGCGTGAGTAGAATTAATGTTTTTTTGCACTAAATCAGGACTCACGCACAATTCACAGGTAACTTTTATGACTTAGTTTACACTATCGGTAAACCCTAAATACTGATACTCATCAGAATTGTATCAATGGCAATTCCGGGTTGAATTTGATCCCGATTTTCCCAAAGTGCTTCTTTGAGCTTGTTAGCAACAGGTAGATTCACACCCATGATTGGGTTATGACGAACAGAGGTCAGATTCAAGGTAGTTGTTAACTGTCGGGCATTTCTGGCAGCCGTCATGGGGTCTTTCTCTTTCCACATACCGAGGGTTGCATACTCAATATCACCACCATCGTCGTACTGCTTGTGATTCACCCAGGAATGCTGGAAGGTGCTGATATAGATGACATAAACGCACATTTCCCGAAGGTCTTGGAGAGTCTTAATGTCTAATATTCCCAATTCTGGTTTGAGAATGGAATGTGCCGTCAAATCCTTGGACATGGCTGTAATTTCCGACCAGTATTCTTGAATACCAGCTTGATTTTGATCAAAAAAGTCCTTGACGTATTTATTAATGATCTTCCACATAGCGATCGCTGCTCGGTCATAGTGATTATTAGCTACATAATCGGGCAGTGTGCGTGTTCTAGGACTCCAGTTGCGGTAAGTGAGGGTTTTTAATTCTGCTACCAGGATGCGTTGAGTGTCCTGAATATTGAGGACAGTTAGTTGGGGAACAACACCTTCATTTCCTTCTGTACCAACCAGTTCCGCTAAACCTTGTTGATTAATGGATAGTAAGCCCTCAAAATGTGGCTCTAATAATTCAACAATTGGGTTATTAACCACATTGCGGTAATAAGCCATTGCATATTGGTCTATATTCAGGTGAGTACCACCCAAATGAGCAACAGTTTCGTGGAGAACAAACTCAGCACAACGGAAGAGTTTTTTAGCCCATTCCCAATCCTGATCACGGGGAGTGAGGTTCTTGATCTCAGTCTCTCCATGTAGGCTAAATTCAATCGAATGGACATGAAGTTGCTGACCATCCAGACAGAAACGAGCTTCAATGAATCTGGGGAGAATACCGTTAGCATCAACAGTTACATCGCTAAAGTCATAACGAATGAAATACTGCCAAGGCTGATTTTCTACTCGTTTCAGCTTACCAGGGCTGAAACCATTCAGACGACGCTCAACAAAAAACTCATCACTAAACTTATCAGGACGCAGACGAGTGAGATTGGGTATCAGGTAGGGAACAGCATTAAGTTCAGTCCCCCCACTTTTGAGGTTAGGGGCAGTGATAATTGGCCGCACTAAACCTATACCATACACACTGCATTTAAAGTTGTACTGCCATTTGAGGCTAGGTAGGACAGTGGGAGGCAGGGGTTTGGTGACATCAAAGGTGGGGATATCCGCCGCATAGATGAATTTTTCTTGATTTGCCTTTCTTTCTTCCGCAACAGTCATGTTTAATACCTCTAAAATCTGTAAATTACCCAACAAATCTCCTAAATACTGATACTCATCATCAGCTTATCTAGGGGCAGTCCTGGTTCAATTTGAGCGCGTTGTTTCCAAATTGCATCCTTCAAATCAGCAGAACCCACATCCATGATCAAGTTGCAACGAACCGCCGTCAGGTTTTGCATGGATAATATCTGTTTAGCGTGTCTGGCTGCCAGGAGGGGGTCAGTATCTTTCCAGGCGCTCATGGTGACATACTCAACATCACCAGCATCTTCAAATTGCTTGTTATTAACCCAAGAGTGGTAGAAAGTGCTGTTATAAATCACATAAACACACAAATCCTGGAGGTCTTGCATGGTTTTGATATCCAGAGTTCCCAATTCTTTTTTGAGAATACTATTGGCGCTGAGGTCTTCTGACATACCGACAATTTCTGACCAGTAACTTTGAATGTCTGCACGGTTCTTGGCAAAGAAACGACTTACATAGTCAGTGATAATCCGCCACATCGTGGATGCACTGGGATCAAAGTAGTTATTGGTAACATAATCTGGCAAAAATTGCGATCGCGGATTGCCATTGCGATAAGTCATATTACTCAATTCCTGACGAATGAGGACATACATATTGTCAACATCCACACAGGAGAGGAAGGTAACAGCACCGTCTACATCCTTACCGTCCTTGTCTTTGTAGCCCAGAATGGCAAATACACCCCGTGTATTCATATTCAGGACAATTTCCAGATGAGGTTCGAGTAACTTTTGAATGGGATTATTGATGACGTTGCGGTAAAACGCCATTGCATACTGATCCATATTCAGGTGCAAACGACCCAAGTGTATTCCTGTTTCGTGATAGAGGAATTCCGTACAACGGAACAGTTTTTTTGCCCATTCCCAATCTTGATTACCAGGGCGTTGGGTTTGGATTTGGGTTTCACCAAAGAGGGTATATTCGATGGAGTGGGGGGTGAGTTGTTGCCCTTCTAAACAGAAACGAGCCTCAATTAATTTGGGTAAAATGCCGTGTTCATCAATTTTTTGAATGCCACTCATGTCATAGCGGATGACATATTGCCAGGGCTGATTTTGCACTCGTTTGAGTTGACCGGGGTTAAAACCATTGAGACGGCGTTCTACAAAAAATTCATCACTGTACTTATCCAGACGCAGACGGGTGAAGTTTTCTGGAGCAGTTGCAATCTGTTTAGGTGGTAATTTGGCGGGAATTTTACTAAAGTCGCCGGCATTTTCTACCAAGACTTGCCGCATTAAGACATCCTTGGTTGCTCCTCCCAAACCATAAGCTGATTGATAGAAGTTAGCCAGCCAACGGGGTGAGGGGTGGACTTCAGATGGTAGGGGTTTAAAAGCGTCTAAGGCACGAATATCACCAATTTTGCCAGCATAGCTAAATTTCTCTTTGCGGCTGAGAATGGCAACTGGTAACTTAGATTTGCTCCAAGTCGCGCCGGAAATCATGCCAAAGTTGTCAGAAAAACAAGAATCGTAAGCAATCTCAGTTGCACCCTTGTCTAATAACCAATAGCCAACTAAGCCCGGTTCAATGGACTCTAGACGGCGAGACATATTGGCTTGAATTAGGGCAGAAGCGCGGGGGATATTCCAGATGCGGAGTTCTGCTAGTTGACCTGCAAAATGGGAATTCGCGGCATAACTTTTGCCAATTAATAGGTCTGCTTCGGCATTATCTGCGATCGCCCCTTCCAGTGGAACTGCGCCTTGGGACTGGCCATTTACAAACATTTCCACCTGCTGGTTACTGACAACGGCAGCTAAATGATACCAACGTTCTAGAGCGATTTCTGTCTTGGTAGTTCCTCCTACAATCAGATTAGTTTTATCTTTTGTAGAATAGGTAAATACTGGTAATTTTGTAGTTTCGTTAATAGAAAGACCATAGAAAATGGCCGCTTTATTTAGAGGAGGTTGACCGGGTTTATCAGGTTCGGCGGGATTATATTGCTTCGTAAAAATCGCACCACCTTTATAGGCAGATAAATTTACCCAAGCTTCTAAGGTGATAGTTTGAGAAAGACCGAGAAATCTTACTCCTTTGTCAGAACTTTGCCCTTTACCACAGGAAATAAAGTCGTCTTTGCCATCAAAGGAAAGGACAGATTGTTGTTGGGTTTCCCGTTGAAGAGGGAGTTGTGCCTGGGTCCAAGTTGTTTCGTATAGTTTGCCATGGTTGCCGGCAATCGTGCGATCATTAGCATCTCCATCCAAGGGAAGATAGAGACATAATCCTCTTTCACTACCCACCAGACGGCGATTCATCTGCTGTTCAATTTCTAGTTGGGTGCGGGCTTGATTCCAAATCCGAAATTCAGCGAGAGAGCCTTTCCAGGGGGCAGCAGCATTGGGACCTGAACCGATGACAAATTTTTGAATTGGGATTAAGGTTCTGTTTTGTCCACCGCCTTGATGCCAGAGTTTGCCATTTTGATAAATGTACATTTGTCCGGTGACAGCATCTTTCACAAAAGCCCAATGAGTCCAGACATTATAATCACTAAGTTGGACAGGTTTGTTAATGCGATCATACCCAGTTTGATTACCCGCATCCCAATAAATATTACCACCCCAAGGCAAATGAATATTTAAAATCCGGGCATTTTGAGCGTCATAAGCCCATAAAATACTGGTTGCTTGTGAGAGACTATTTTCTCCTTTAGCCCAAAACTCAATAGTGATGGCCTTTTCAATGGTGGGAAACCCCTTAGATAATTCAATCCGATCATTCACACCATCAAAGGTGAGAACAAATTTTTGTTCAGACATGAATAGCTTCCTTGCTAATTTTTAATGACTTTTTCATGGTTATTCATGGAAATTTTTCCATGAATTTGAAACTTTTGTGTAAAAAATTGACTTAAAAATCATAAACGATACCCGCAAAATTTTCAGTAGTGTGGTGGGTAATTGCCACCAAAACCCTCATCAGTTGGGCATTGTCTACCCTACATATATTTGCAAAATCAAATACTATTTTTGTGTTGAATTATTTACTACTGATGATAGTATTACTCGTAAGTGTAAAAATAAGATAATTTTAAATTATCTTAATAATTGCGAGTTAATTACTCAAAATTGACATTTTTATCTTGATTATGATAGAGACAAAAAATATTAAAGTATCATTAATAATCAGTTAAATCACTTAAGCCCTAACTTGGTTAAGTTTAAGAAATGTAAAGAAGATGGTAGAAAAATTGAGTCAACTACTAGAACCCATTGCAGCTTGGTTTCGTTCTTTTGGTGTTCCTGAACCGATTGTGCATTGGGGACATCCAGCGATGATGGGAATTGTGATTTTTGTATCGGACTTTTGTGGGAGTGACGGGTTGGCGTGTTGACAATCTAAACTAACCGCAAATATTCTATACTGGTTTTATTTATTAACTGCTTTAACAGTTTAACCGTTGTTAATAATTCAATTTTAGGCTATTTCAATGTAAACAGTAAATAAAAAAACAAGGAAATACTGCCCAAAATTCAATTAAATGTGAGTAATTGTTAGCTTTTAGCCTACTGTTAATCAATCCCTACTTCTGAATTCCTGAAAATTATGGCGATTATCTCCTCCAAAAAACAGCCTCCAGAACCCAACGGAGAACCTAAACAGCAGCGGGAATCAACAAAAGCACCCCCCGCAGAAAATCTGTTGCAATCGGAAGCTGCTATTAATGAACAAGGTAAACCAGAAGAGAGTATTCGTCCCCAGCGTTTTGCTGATTACATCGGACAAAAAGATTTAAAGGATGTTTTAGATATAGCGATTAAAGCAGCCAAGTCTAGGGAAGAAGTGATGGATCATTTGCTGTTGTATGGACCACCTGGTTTAGGTAAAACGACAATGGCGATGATTTTAGCATCAGAAATGGGGGTAAGTTGTAAAATTACCAGCGCCCCAGCATTAGAACGGCCACGGGATATTGTGGGATTATTGGTGAACCTGAAACCAGGAGATGTGTTATTTATAGATGAAATTCATCGGTTATCACGGATGACAGAGGAAATTCTGTATCCAGCGATGGAGGATTATCGCTTAGATATTACCGTGGGTAAAGGTTCTAGTGCCAGAATTAGAAGTATACCGTTATGTAAATTTACCTTAGTTGGGGCGACAACTCGCGTCGGAGCTTTGACTTCACCATTGCGTGACCGATTTGGTTTAATTCAAAAGTTGCGCTTTTATGAAGTTGATGAACTGACTAAAATTGTTCTTCGCACCGCTGAATTATTACAAACCTCAGTTAATCTAGATGGGGCTACAGAAATAGCCAAACGTTCACGGGGAACGCCCAGAATCGCTAATAGATTACTAAAAAGAGTCCGTGATTATGCGGAAGTAAAATCATTTATAGAAATTAATGAAACTGTTGCAGCAGAGGCATTGCAACTATTCCAAGTCGATCCTTGTGGATTGGACTGGACAGATAGAAAAATGCTGAGTGTGATTATTGAAAACTTTAATGGTGGTCCAGTGGGTTTAGAAACTATCGCTGCTACTACTGGGGAAGATACCCAAACCATTGAAGAAGTTTATGAACCGTATTTAATGCAAATAGGTTATTTAAGTCGGACACCCAGGGGGAGAATAGCTACTAAAGCGGCATATCAACACATGGGTTTTAAGCCACCCAATGAACAGTTGTCATTGATGTAAATGCACCAATATCCAAATCTAGATCCCCGACTTCTTTGAAAAATCGGGGATCTAAAATAAAATAATGGTACTTGTTAGTTACATATCACTTCAGAGTTAGATGATTAAATTAATTGGTATTTTCCTAAGTCTGTTACTGGTTTTTGGCTGGAATACACCAGTTATGGCACAATCTCAAAGCATCACCCCAGAAGAATTACAAGCGGGGGATGAATTAGCCACTAAAGCCTTTCTAGCTACAAATCAAGGTGATTTTGTCACAGCAGAAGCCTATTGGACAGAAATCATTGAAAAATTCCCCACCAATGCGGGAGCATGGAGTAATCGTGGTAATTCTCGTGTTAGTCAGAATAAATTAGCAGCAGCATTAACAGATTATAATAAAGCTGTAGAACTTGCTCCCGATGTCACTGATCCTTATTTAAACCGAGGGACAGCATTGGAAGGTTTAGGAAGATGGAACGAAGCGATCGCCGATTATAATCGCGTGTTAGAATTAGATCCCAAAGATGCGATGGCCTATAATAATCGTGGTAATGCTAAAACAGGTTTAGGAGAATGGGACGCAGCCATATTAGATTACCAAAAAGCCACAGAAATAGCCCCAAGTTTTGCCTTTGCTAGAGCTAATTATGCCTTAGCATTATATGAAACCAGTCAAACAGAAAAAGCTATCCGCGAAATGCGAAATATAGTCCGTAAATATCCTAAATTTGCTGATATGCGAGCGGCTTTAACAGCCGCTTATTGGGTAACAGGAAATAGAGGAGAAGCGGAAAGTAATTGGGTAGCAGCCTATGGATTAGATATCCGCTACAAAGATATGAATTGGGTAACAAATATCCGCCGCTGGCCACCGAGTATGGTAGCAGCTTTGGATAAATTTTTGAAATTAGAATAAGCTAATTTTCCCAAATAAATTATCCAATTATCGGAGGTGACGTTATCTCATTAACGCACCTTTCAATCTCTACAAATTTAAATTTAAAGCCATTTTCTTGCAACTTTTCCTCTTTTGTAATTTCTCCAAAATCTGCAAATTCAGGAAAGTATATATCTCCGACAAAATCACCTTCAACAATAGTTAAATACAGCTTATCAGCAAATGTGATTGCTTCTTTATAAATTTCGCCACCACCAGCGATAAATATCTCTTCTGTCTCACTCATTTTCGCCCATTCAATTGCTTTTTGTAATGAATGGAAAACAAGACAGCCAAATGCTTGAAAATTAGGATCTCTGGTAACAATGATAGTTGTACAATTGAAAAGTGGTGTGTTAAAGGTAGCATAAGTTTTGCGTCCCATAATTATAGGATGTCGCCGAGTAATTTCCTTAAACCGACGTTCATCACTGGGAATATTCCAAGGAATACCCAAATGAATATGTTCCTTTGTGGAGTCGGCTAAAATCCGATTTTCGGACAGGGCTGCAATGAGGCTAATTAGAGGCATAATTGATAAAATCCTGATTTGGAAAGAGGTAATGAGATTTAATAAATACAGTTTTTGATAATTAAAGATAAGTTTTAGAAATTAAAGTAAGCACTTTTAAACAGAAATATCTATGCTTTGAATCTATGGGGCGTTTTTCTGCTATACATCATTGTAATTAACCAGAAAATACGATTATGACTCATTTTGCAATTATTTGTCCTGGCTCAACTGGTCCCCTGAATACAATGCTGCCATTAGGGCAAGAAATGAAAAAGCGTGGTCATCAAGTTACTGTTTTTGGGATACTAGACATTGAATCAAAGGTATTAACAGCAGGGTTAGAATTTCAAGCTATAGGTGAGAAAGAGTTTCCGTTAGGAGCAGCAGCGAAATCCTTTGCTGAACTAGGAAAACTTAAGGGATTAGCCGCATTAAAGTATACGATAAATCTTCTGGCTAATATGGCATCAGTTCTACTGAGAGATGCGCCAGAATTAATGAAGAATATAGGTGTAGAAGCTGTACTGGTTAATCAAGGTGCTTCCGAGGGTGGTACAGTTGCAGATTTTCTAGATATTCCCTTTGTCACTGTATGCAGTGCTGTGGTATTAAATCGGGAAATTGGAGTTCCCCCTTTCAATACAGTTTGGCACTACAGTTCTACTTGGTGGGCGCCGTTACGCAATAAACTAGGTTATGCAATACTTAATAGTGCAGCCAAGCCCATTAGTGATGTAATTAACGAGTACCGTCGAGAAAAGAACTTAACACCACATAATCACCCAAATGATCGTTACTCTCAACTAGCGCAACTTAGTCAAGCACCTGCTGAATTTGAATTTCCTAGAGAAAGATTACCTGCATGGTTTCATTTTACAGGTCCATACCACTCATCTGCTAGTAGGGCATCTGTACCTTTTCCTCATGATCAATTAACTGGTCAACCGTTGATTTACGCTTCAATGGGAACTTTACAAAATCGTCTTATTCATGTCTTTGAAAAAATTGCCACAGCTTGTGAAGGATTAGATGCTCAGTTAATTATTTCTTTAGGTGGTTCTGCTAAACCAGAAGCTTTACCAAATTTACCAGGTAATCCCTTGGTAGTTGAGTATGCACCTCAATTAGAAGTGCTACAAAAAGCAACTATGATGATTACTCATGCAGGCATGAATACTACAATGGAATGCCTGATGAATGGCGTGCCTATGGTAGCAATTCCAGTTGCTAATGACCAGCCTGGAGTAGCTTCACGTATAGCATGGACAGGTGCAGGAGAAATGATACCTTTAGATAAATTAAATGTGAAACAGTTACGTAATTCTGTGGATCTGGTACTTAAAGACAATTCTTACAAACAAAATGCTCTTAGATTACAAGCAGCTATTCAAAAATTAGGTGGTGTAAAACTAGCAGCAGATATTATTGAACAGGCTGTATCTACAGGCAAACCTGTTTTAAATTCAAAATTTCTGAATTAATTGACAGATAGCTAAAATAAATATTTTTTCAACAATATTACTCAAAATACTCATGAACTGGAATCAAAATTCAGTTGTAATTTATTCCAACTTTCCATTTCATGTAGAGGATTGGTCTCCTCTGTCTGTAGGAAAAGGAATCGGAGGCAGCCAAGAGGCTGTAATTTATTTAAGTCAAGAACTAATAAAGTTGGGTTATCAAGTCACAGTGTTCAATAGATGTGGTGACATGGAAGGAGAATATAATGGCGTAATTTATCAGAATGTTGATAAATTTAATCCCCAAGATAACTTTAATGTCTTAATCTTTCATCGTACTTGGAAACAACCGATGCAGATGAAGGTCAATGCTAAAAAAATTGCTGTTTGGATGCACGACAACCCTAAATTATTTCCTGAAATTGAAGAATCCCAGCGAGCAGAGTTTTTAGAAAGTTTTGACAAGCTGTTTATGTTGTCAAATTTTCATAAATCTATGCTACCAGATTGGATTCCTGAAGATAAAATCTTTTTAACCACTAATGGCATTAACATAGAAGATTTCAATTTAACAGGAATTGATAGAAATCCCAAAAGACTAATTTCGATTAGTGATTATACAAGAGGCATCGAAAATTTGTTGCTGCAATGGGACAAGGTTCTTAAAGAAGTCCCAGATGTGGAATTGCATATTTTTTATGGTTGGCAAGGAATTGATGCACTAATTAATTCACCTTATATTGAGAGATTTCCTCAATTACCAGATAAAAAGAAGCAAATAATGGAACTTTTCAACCAGAAGAATGTTTATGAACATGGCAGAATTGGACATAAGCAGTTAGTTGAAGAATTATTTAAATCAGGTCTTTGGGTTTATCCTTGTCATACTGCTGTGGAGATTTTCTGTATTAGTGCTTGGAAAGCCCAAGCTGCTGGTTGTGTTCCTGTGGTGACAACTTATGCAGGTTTAGAAGAAACTGTCAAATCAGGAATTAGAATTAAAGGACTTGCTGGATATGAGGAAACTAATAATGCTTTTATTGAAGCACTAATAGACTTACTGAAAAATTCTGAAAAACAAGAAACTTTGAGACAAGAAGCATTATCCCTCAGAGATTCTTTTGGTTGGGATAAAGTTGCCAAACAATGGCATGAGAAATTTATTTTAGATTAACTAAAACTGTCTGCGTTAGTTAATCTTAAAAACCTCAACTAACGCGCTTTTTCCAAAATAGGCTGATTTTTCTCCCTCATAACTATTTTCACACCCCACCGAGACCCAATAAAGCCCCCTTCCTTGCAGGTTATACGGGTTGAGTATCAGCCAATTCCATATTCCAATGAGATAGCACATTTGCCAATTTTGATTAATTTCCTGTTGTGGCAAATGAAATGAATATCGACTAATTAATTCAGAAAAATCTCATTAGATGAGATTAAGATTCTCATTCAGGAATCGTCTTAATGGTTAATTCTTGGACATTATTAACAACTATTTTTGCCCCAGCTTGCATTAACTTCTGTGTATAAGCTTCACGTCTTTCTGCTGTTCCCTGAACGTGGGGAGGTAACACCCCAACACCTAACCAAGTGCGAGAATTATCTACAGCTTTTGCTTTTTCCACAGTATACATATCTGCTACCGTATCACCGACATATACAACCGTTTGTTTTTGCTCACTACCATTTTCTAATATGTTAATAGTAGCGAAAAGTCCGGTAGGATCAGGTTTACCAGGTGCGTCTTCCATTGCAATTAAGACAGGAGATTTTAAACCCAAACGTTTTTCTAAAACGTAGTTAGCACTCAAACGAGTAGCACCACTAAAAAACCCCCAAGCAATATCCGTTTGTGTTAGTTCTTGAAAATAACTAGGCTGTGCTAATAAAGGTTCATCACAAATATAGCCGTTCCAATTTTCTGAATCTGTCCCCCGATAACGACTTTGAAAATAAGTAACTATGTTTACATAATCCAATTGTATTTTTTCCCGCTGCTGTCCTTGACTGAGAAAATGGCGGTAAATTAATTCCTGGGAGGCTTCCCAATCATTATTCCAAATTCCTTCTGATTTGAGGTTATCAATGTCTACAGGTGTGGGACGATAGGCTTGGGCAGTAAAATATTCTACTGTATCTGATAGGGCGCGATGATATGAGCCGCTAACGTCACGGATAACCCCATCTATATCAAATACAACTATCGCTTTGGTGTTTGTGGTCATGGAAGAAATGGGAAAAGGGTGATTTATAAAATTCTATAGTAATCTTATTTAATTTTTTAATGACTATTTATGAGTTTAAATAAAAAAATGGTAACTATCGTTGTCCTGATTAACATCCTTATTTCCCTCATCTTCCTTTATCTAGCTCAACAATTGCGGAAAATAAAATACACACTCGCATTTATAGCAGATATATTTAATCAATATGAACGTGCTAGTTATGCAGCCCTACAGACAGCACCAGATAATATTTATCTAGGTAAAGAAAAGATTCAGAGTCTCCGTCTAGAGAAGCAAATACTTACACAGCAAATCCAACAACTGCGGCAAATTCTCAGTTTGATTCTCCTAGTTAAGCAAATTTATGAAGGATTATTGTCATTTCCATATCTAAAATTGAAAAATCCGAGTAAACTGGGGTAGAATCTCCAGAGTCATCAATTATGCTTAAGCGTTCTAAGTTCGAGACTACTCAGTCTCAAATCATGCACCGTTCAGAAGAACTAATTAGTGCTGCATCAAATCGCTATCGCATTACGGTACAAGTTGCAAATCGTGCTAAACGGCGACGTTATGAAGATTTTGAAAATAACGAAGATTCAATAATGAAGCCCGTACTCAGAGCAATTATCGAAATGTCTGATGAATTAAATCAGCCAGAAATTATTGGCGAATTATAAAATGTAAACTAATCACCGCCATACCTGTACTGGATTTGGCGGTATTTTAGATAATGGAAATGAAACAGCAAAGACTTCTCAGTTGGCAATTTTTTTCACCATTAATTATCACCTTAATGACAGTGGTGATCATTGTTTTAGGGACAGGAAATACCAATTTATTGCATATCTCACCCGCAGCCGCGCAAAGATTTAGTTCTAGCGATGTCTGGCAAAAAGTATATCAACAAATTCCTGATTTGCCTCAAGAAAATCAGTATATTAGTAAAACAACTAGACAAATTGTTGTAACAAATACTTTAGCTAGTCGTCTAATTCGCTATCATATTTATAATAAAGGTAGATCCCCTATCTATCGCCTGGACTGGAAACTGACTTTAGCTGATTATTTAGATGCTAATGAAACCATATACATGGATAGTTATCCAGGTAATGATAGTTTACAGCAAAATCCTTTGGCTGGCGATCGCATTGCTATTAGCAAACTTACCCGTCGTCAAAGAAATAACCTTGTACAAGTTTTAGTGAATATTTTTAATCCCAGTGATCAAAATATCTAACTTCATCAGATATGGCGGATAAAAACTTAGAAGCTTTAATCGTCAAAATTGTCAAAAAGGTAATTAAAAAAGAGATCAAAAATCTTAGTCAGGATAATTTGCCAATTATTTTAGCTGATGATAATTCCACGTTAGATAATTGGCAAAATTCAAATGCTATAGAAGAATTAATTGATGATTTACAAATTAGCCCTTACAGCAGATTACCTGAAAAAGAAGATATAGAGCTTGAGCGTAAATTACGAGAACTCAAGTTTAAACAAGAATTGAGAAAAGATTGGATTTCCTTTTTAGTAAAAGATGTAATTGTCTATTCTACAACTACGATTTTCATTCTTGTACTTGCTGGTTTTTATTTATTTCGGATTAATTGACAGTCAATAGCCACCAAATTTAAATATCTATCTTCTATAATGCTTGTAGAGAGGTTCTAAAAAACATCTCTACAATTTGTTTAATATTATTGATTATTCATTATTGGTTTTAATGGCATTACCACAGTAGGTAAATGTTGATCCATCCAATTACCTAAATCAGTGATTACCTGAAGATAATTAATATCGTAGTGTAAATCATGATAGCCCCCAGCGTATTCAATTCTTAACTTATCTGGATAGGTAACATTTTGATAAAAAATTTCACTTCCTGCTGGTAAAGCAATTCTATCAGCACTACCATGTAAAATTAACAGCGGTACTTGCCATTTTTCAGCATGAGCATGAATCCAATCTACTGTCGCAAAAAACTCTGTAGATAACCTAGCAGTAGCAAGAGTATGACGTAATTTATCTTGAGTATAGGAATCTAAAATTTGCTGATTTCGTGAACCTGCGCTGGTGTCCAAGCCAATATTTAAGGAAAAACGCGGCCACACCTGGGAGAGTAACTTACCTAAAACTATACGAGTCAAGGGAACTCCCACTTTACCAATGCTAGGTGCGAAAGCAATCACCCCTGACAACGCAGACTTATCTTGCAGATAACGCAGAGTATAATCTAATGCAATTACTCCCCCCATACTATGTCCCAATAGAAAAATTGGGCATCCTAGTTGTTGTTGTTGAATCAAATTGAGGAAAGTTTGCAAGTCATCACGAAATTCAGCCCAGGTATTAATGTAACCTCTTTGACCAGATGAACGTCCATGACCACGCAAATCAAAGCCATAGACAGCATATTCCTTGGGTAACAAATGTTTAACTATAGTCTGGTAAAGTCCGCTGTGTCCTCCGAGTCCATGGACAAGGGCTAATATTCCCTTAACTTCACCCCCAGGATGCCAGCTTTGGTAATATAAATCAAACCCACCCACACCTGGAAATTTTCCCTCTTTACGAGATGCTACGCAATCGCTGTGGTAAATCATAGAGTTAATTTTCTACTTTTTTGTCAGTAAGCTACTAGCTTATTAACGTATATTGTAGATAAAATTGCTTCTAACTGTAGGAAGAAATACAGATAATTTTTAGAAAAATTAATCTATGTTCTCAAAATAACTAGGAAAACTGAGCTTTGATCCTTGGGAAATTGGGCGTTGGTGAATGAAGGTATGATTTTTTCTCACGCAGAGGCGCAGAGTCACGGAGAGTAAGAGTTTGAGAAATAGAATGTTTGATTTTCATACCTCATCTGCAAAGTTGTTATCTATATAACAATATTTGATGTTGGCATAGATTAATATTAAACATTTAGCGATTTAGTCATTAGTCATTGCTCATACCAATTATTAATGTAGCTTTATAAAACTACCAGGTTAAGCCTCTTCCCCCTTTAAAAGTTAGTTTTATATAGGCTTACATGAAATTGGGATAACTTGATAAAAAGAACAACTAACAATTAACAAATTATGAAGTTTTCCCTAGCTGCAAATGCTGTGCAAGCGCGTCAGACAAAAGAAAGATTTGCTAAACCAGAAGAGCAATTATCTTATGAATTGGGCAAAGCAGTCCAGGAATTACCACCGCTGTATACAAGATTATTAGCGGGAACAATTAGTGTTGTCATATTTGGTGCAATTTCCTGGGCGCATTTTTCAGAAATTGATGAAGTTGCAACTGCACCAGGAGAATTAATTGCTTCTACCCAAGTCAGACCGGTGACAGCTTTGGGTAATGGTTCTATTTTAGCAGTGAAGGTGAAAGAAGGCGATCGCGTGACTAAAGATCAAATTTTAATTCAACGTGATCCGAATTTCCAACAAACAGATGTTAATCGTCTGGCTAAATCTAGTAAATTAATTGAAGATGATTTACAACGATTACAAGCTGAACGTTCTGGGGGAAAAACTGCGGGAACAATTCTCCAAGATGAACTTTTAAACTCCCGTTTATTAGACTATAAAGCCAAGCAAGCAGCAGCAGAAGCTGAAACCAAACGTCAAAAATCAATTCTTAATCAAGCCAAAGTTCGTTTGAGTCGGTTACAAGAAAATTTGGCAAATGCCAAAATCAGTTTTACTAATGTTCAGAAAAACTTAGAGAATGTAAAAAGCCTGAGTTCTATGTTAGCTAATAATTTAGCAATTGCTCAACAACGTGAAGAAAATCTTCGCACTTTAGTTGAACCAGGTGCTTTAACCAGAGTTGATTATTTAGATGCTAAAGAAAGATTAAATCGTGCCAATGCAGATATTGTGAGGAGTGCAGATGAAGTTACAAAAACTCAAAACAATTTAACAGAAGCAAAAGATAGAGTCACATCTTTAGAAAAAGATATTTCGGCTCAATTTCAAGAAATCAATCAAGCAGAACAAGCCTATCAAACTGCGCGTAATCAAAATATTCGCTTAACCTCAGAACGTCAAAGTGAAATTCTCACCCAAATCAACAAACGCAAAGAAGAATTAACTACTGTTGCTGGTCAATTAGAACAAGCTAGACAACAAAAAGATGGAGAAACTATCAAAGCCCCCGTTGCTGGAACAATTTACAAAATTAAAGCTACCAAAGGTCCAGTTCAATCTGGAGAAGAACTACTATCAATTTTACCAGCGGGAGAAGAAATGCTCCTAGAGGTAAAAGTTCTTAACCGTGATATTGGCTTTATTAATCAGGGAATGAAAGCGAAAGTCAAAATCGCTACTTTTCCTTTTCAAGAATTTGGTGTGGTTGCAGGTGAAGTAGTCCAAATCAGTCCCAATGCCATAATTGATAAAGACTTAGGTTTAGTTTTTCCCACAAGAATTAAGTTAAGTAAACATTCCTTGAATGTGCGCGGACAAGAGGTAGAATTTAATCCAGGTATGGCTGCCAATGCGGAAATTGTTACTCGGAAAAAATCGGTTTTGACATTTATTGTTGAACCAATCACTCGACGTTTCAGCGAGGCATTTTCCGTGAGATAATGGATACAAATCATCTCAAGATGATTAAAGACAGGAGTTTTTGTTTAAATGCAGTCTTCCTGTCTTTCTTTGCGTCTACTCTTCGAGATATGCCTCCGGCACGTTGCACGAACACGAAGCGTGATTGCTCCTTAGCGTCTCTGCGCGAAATAAAAACAAAATATGGATAAACAACAATTAAAAAAACTACTTATTGGTGATTTAACCTGGAAACGAATGTTAAAATCTCTCATTTTTATTTATGCTTTTTTTGCTGTCTATGTTTATTTCCGGGCTGATAGCATGATTTTTCTACCTCAAGCATCTAGTTATCAAGATAATCAGGATATTCTCAAGCTCAAAACCGCAAACAATAAAAGTATTTCCGCAATTTATTTACCAAATCCTCAAGCTAAATATACCATTCTTTATGCTCATGGTAATGCTGAAGATTTGGGATATATAAAACCACATTTACAAAAAATTCTGGCTTTAGGTTTTAGTGTCTTTGCTTATGATTATCGCGGTTATGGAACAAGTGAAGGGAAACCTACAGAAAATGCTGCTTATCAAGATATTGATACTGCTTACAATTATTTAACTCAAACTTTAAAAATTCCTCCCCAAAAAATTATAGTTTATGGACGTTCCGTTGGTGGCGGTTCTGCGGTAGATTTAGCATCTAAAAAACCTGTGGCTGGATTAATAGTTGAAAGTAGCTTTACTTCTATTTTTCGGGTAGTTGTTCCTGTGCCACTTTTACCTTTTGATAAATTTACTAATCTCGACAAAATCAAAAAAGTAACCTGTCCAGTTTTGATTATGCACGGTACAATTGATGAAACTATTCCTTTTAATCATGGAGAAAAATTATTTGCGGCTGTATCATCTCCCAAACTTTCTTTTTGGGTAGAAAAAGCCAGTCATAATGATTTATCTTCTGTTGCGGGAGAAAAGTATTGGGAAATATTAAAAAAGTTTTCTGATTTAGTTGAGAAAAATCCTACCAAGTAGGTTGGGTTAAGCGACAGCGCAACCCAACAAAAGAATTGATAATGATAATGTTGGGTAACATAGGTCAACCCAACCTACTGAATTAAGAAATCCAAATACCGTGGAATCCGTAGGGTACACGCTGAGGAATCATTACCCGTGCTATGGGTGCGCTGGTGATATCTTGCGCGTTGATAACTACGAGTTCTGATGTTTGGGAATTTTCATCATAAACAAATGTTACCAACCATCCTTGATCTTCAGCAGTAGCATTAGGACATGGTGCAAATACAGCTTCTCCACCATAACGATTTTTGCCAAATTCATGGGTTTGGGATTTACCATTTTCAAAATCGTATTTGATTAAACCATCAAATAAGGGATTTTGACTATGTGCCATTTTTCCTACATAGCCATATTGGGTTTTTCTTCCTAACAGGTTTTCATTAACACGGGGAAATTCTCCCGGTACATCATCTAGTTTTTCTTCTGTAACTGCACCTGTGCTAAGGTTAAAACGCCAACGGTGTAAAAAAGGCGTGTCTTCCAAAGGATTTTCAGCCATTAGGACACTAGTAGAATTCATACGACAAGCGATAAGAATCACTTCGTCTCCCGCTTCGTAAGCATTGAGGGTGTGGAAGACGTAGCAGGGAGGACATTCAAACCAGCGAATATTGCTGTTGTCACCATGACGAGGCATTATACCAAACCGACTGGGGCGATCGCTCTCAAACATCAACATTGGTTCTCCCTGCATCATTCGTTCCATACTAAATGTCAAGGGTAAATCCATGAAAATGGTATAATTTTCCGTAATGGCGAAATCGTGCATCATTACCGCTGTGGGTATTTCTATGGGTACTGTTCGTAATAACTCACCTTGGGCTGAAACTACGCCATATTGTAGATAAGGTGGTCTAAAACCGTAACCAAAAAACATCATTTCCCCGGTCACAGGATCTACCTTGGGATGGGCGGTAAAAGCGGAAATTAGCTTATCATTATAGGTGTGTTCCCCAATAGTTGCTAAATCAGTAGTGCTGATGTGATGGGGCGCACCTCCTTCCCATAGTGCTAAAAGCTGTTGATTGTGCCATACAAGGGCTGTATTAGCGGTATTTTTCCCCGGTCCGTGGGGGTTATCCATTTGCGGTGGTTCTAAAAGTCCACTCCACACAGCTTTACCAGCTTCATGTTCAATATTCCAGCCCCTAGTTCTCACATAGCGATTGTGATAAGTGGCTTTACCGTCGTTGATTTGGACACCATGTAACATTCCATCGCCATCAAACCAGTGATATTGACCAATGGGACTCCATTGGGGGTTGGGTCCATTACGGACAAACATCCCTGATAAGTCTAGAGGGATTTCTCCGATAACTTCTAAGGTATCAGTAGATATTTCTGTGTTTATGGGGGCAAAATTCCCTTCTAAATAAGGATTTACTACGGTTGAGGCTATGGTCATAGTCAGTGAGATAGATAAAGACACTGTATTTAATATAATTATGGTTTGCTATTTGTGCTAGGCAAGACAGTAAAATTTTGCTTTATCCTTTTTTATCGTTTCCATAAATATGCAATAATTAATATATCTCTAATTTGAAAGAGAATTTCCATCAAAGTCAAAATAATCTATTAATCATAACTGTCAACAATGCAAGTAGAATCACAAGTCTCTAATATTGATAATAATATTTTTACTGATTTCGGTGGGGTAATGATTCCCCAAGCACCTGCTGGATTTAAATCAGGTTTTGTCGGCATTATCGGCCGTCCTAATGTGGGTAAATCCACTTTAATGAATGAACTTGTTGGGCAAAAAATAGCCATTACTTCCCCAGTATCTCAAACTACTCGCAATCGCTTAAAGGGGATTTTAACCACAGAAACAGCCCAGTTAATTTTTGTAGATACACCGGGTATTCACAAACCCCATCATCAACTAGGGGAAGTGCTAGTAAAAAATGCCAAAATTGCCATTGACTCGGTAGATGTGATATTATTTGTAGTTGATGGCACAGTAGCTTGTGGTCCAGGCGATCGCTATGTGGCTGAACTACTAATTAATAGTCAAACACCTGTAATTTTGGGGATTAATAAAATTGATCAACAACCAGAAGATCCACAAAAAATAGATGATAGTTATATTCAATTAGCTAATAGCTACAAATGGCAAAGTGTGAAATTTTCCGCTAAAACCGGAGCAGAATTATCGCAATTACAAGATTTATTAATTAGTCATCTTGAACCAGGACCATTTTATTATCCACCTGATTTAGTAACAGACCAACCAGAACGATTTATCATGGGTGAATTGATTCGAGAACAGATATTATTATTAACTCGTCAAGAAGTTCCCCATTCCGTAGCCATAGCCATTGATTTAGTCGAAGAAAGCCCAAAAATCACCCGTGTTCTTGCCACCATCCATGTTGAAAGAGATTCTCAAAAAGGGATTCTCATTGGCAAAGGGGGGACAATGCTCAAGTCAGTTGGTAGTGAAGCTAGGCAACAAATTCAAAAGCTCATTGCTGGGAAAGTTTATCTAGAATTATTTGTCAAAGTCCAACCCAAATGGCGACATTCGCGGGTGCGGTTAGCAGAACTAGGTTATCGTGTGGAAGAGTAATTAGAAATTGGGTAATTCTTAATTACTATAAACCGCATATTGTATTGTAATATCATTGCGTCAGACTTATTTGCAAGTCAGCACCAAGGCAGTTATGATGAAATCTTGGATAATAATTGGCAGTATCGCATTTTTGGTAGGCTTCGCTGGCAACTGGATTACACCGAACCAGAGTCAATGGTTTCGGCGGTTACAAAGACCTAAATGGTTAACGTTTGAATCAGCAATTCCCCTGATTTGGACTGTAATATTTATTTGTGGTGCTTGGTCAGCTTACATAATTTGGGAACACAGCCCAAATACCGATATAACCCGCTTAATGATGGGTTTATACCTACTTCTAGAGATATTTACCATAGCTTACACCCCTGTAATGTTACGTCTTCGTAGTCTCATCGTTGGTACAATTCTCGGTGGGACAGGATTACTAATTTGTATGTTAATCACACTAGCCGTTTTATCAGTATCCCCTTTGGCAGCACTACTATTGTTACCCTACTTACTGTGGAGTCCCATAGGTACATACACCACATGGCAAATGAGTCGTCTTAATCCTCAAGATGCTTAACCCGCTTTAATTATGCCGGGAACCAAAAAAATAATTCTCTAATATTTCAATCCATATCCACTCAAGATTTTAACGTTTTATTGATCACAAAATATTTCAAAGATTTTGAAGGATTAATAAATCGCCAAAAACCTTGTTAAATAAAGGGTATGGATAAGAACAGGCTATGAGCAAGCCCTATTTACATATCTTAATAGTAGGGATATTTTGCTCTTACTAAATGTTTTATTTTTAACAGAATCTCTTAAAGAATGATAAATCTATATTACCAAAGTTAATACTAAAAGCAATATTTAATTGTTCTAAAGTTCCCACTAACCAGCTAACAGAATCAGTGGTAGAGGTTTCATAGTGATTAAATAAAATTGCAAATTTTCTTTCTAAATATGGTTTGACTTTACCACAAATCAGGACAATTTTTAATAATAAACCCATAGTGGGGACTGTTCCTTGATTACTAATCAAATCTAAGAAAACAAAGTGCTGTGGTGATGATTGGTTATTAACAACTAAAAAGTTTAATAAGCTACTACAAGTTCTTACTAATAATAAATCATTAACTTTTTGCTCATCTGCTTGAGGCAAAATATTTTGTAAATATTTATATAATTTTTGATTAAATTGTTTTTTGCCGTATTGTCCGTCTACGGAAGATATTAAATATTCATATAAATCATCTTTAAAATTGCGGAAATTCCGGGCTTGTCCACCATATTGGATAAACTTTTGGGCTGATTCATGATATGTGTTACCATGTTCAACTTTACCAACAAAATGCTTTAAAGTGGTGTATAGTTCACTATCAGTTAACAATGTAGGATTACTTATAGGGCGCAAAATCCGATCTGCTTCAGCGGAAGAAGTATTTTTCAACATCTGAATCCGTCGCACTTTATAAGTTACATATTGTGATAAGTCAATTTCAAATTTTCTTTGTACCTGTGACTGAAAATGTCTCACAGTTTCTTTTTGTTCAAAAGTAGAATCTTCACTAATTAAACAATGTTCATATAAATAAGGATAGCGACGAATTAAACTCATTAGTGGCTGATTATCTCGTCTGTTCGCTACGGTAGGAGTCTGATTTACTACTTGAGTAAAGCGGCGTAAAATTAAATATTGTTCACTGTCCACAAATTGTTTAACTAATTCACGGAGCCGGTTAATTTCGCGGGAACGTAAATTAGTGACTCTATAACTGATAGGTATAGCATCAAATAAACTAATTAACTCAGCAATTGCATAGTGCAATTGGGGTTTCATGTACCAGCAATTAATGAGAATATGGCAACACCGATTCAGAAAAAACTTAAATTCTTCAGGCGCAGTTTTAGATGCGGTAATTTTATCTAAAATTAGGAGAATATCCGGCTCAGGATAATTGGCTCTTTCAATAAATAGCGCTCGGAATCTATCAATCATTTGATTAGGAGATTCATTTTGCACTAAGTTTAATAAATGCTGGTAGATTAACTGTTCTTGATGATAACAGTCATGAAAACTATGAGCATAGTCTAACCTACTGCCAACTATTTTGGCTGAATGTGCTGATTGGGAGGTTTTTTCTGGGTCATAACTGATATAATTACTCACTTTTTATTACCTACAACCTGGGATGAATGTAATTTTTTATATGTTTTCAGGCTTGTCAACCGTAAAAACCCAGTTTTAGTAATATCTCTTGTCCATATAATTAGGTAAGATATTCATAATAAATATTTTACCATATCGCCTGGAAACTTACGCAGCTTGGAAAATAAAGTGAAAATGAATTTTTACTATCCAAGTATAAATTTCTTATAAAGAAACATCGGTGACTAAGATCACTAATCAATGGTAATCATAAGAATTCGTGAAACCTCGATAGGGACTTCTAAAAGTAGGTGTAGAGTTGTTGGAAGAAATAAGTAATTATACTTAATAACTCATCTGTAAAAAATAATTAATACTAAAAAATTCTTAACCAATTTAAAAATAAAGTTCACGGAGCAGCCGACAAGTATTGAAAACTACCATGCAAAAGCCACTCCGCATTATAAGAACCTTAAAAAGGTGGTAATTCCTTCAGAATCGTAAACCGAATATGGTTAATAGCCAAGTCACCCAGTGAAACCTCTTCTTTAGTTAAGCGGATGCCATTTCTGGTTAAGGTTTCAAAGGTGATGCCTTTACCAATTTCGATATGATACCAGCATAAACCCATGAAGAATCTTGTAGGATATGGTCCACCTTCTTCGAGATCATCAGGATTAGATTCCATTGGTAACCAACCAATGCCAGGAATGTAAAACTCTAACCAAACATGATTAAAATCGGGTTGTAGGGGAATTCCCTGGTGTTCGGCATAAACTGGACATTTATATCTACCAACAGTACGACAAGGAATGCCATTAAGACGACAAAGTGCTAGTAATACACCTACATATTCTCCACAAGAACCAGTCCCCCGATCTAAGGCGATATCGGGTGAATCAATATGGGGTTTAATGGCGTATGACAATTGATCGTAGACGTAGTTGCGGATATTGTACATTTTCCGTAACAGGTTAGTTTCCGAACCAACTGCTGTCCGGGCTGCACGGATGACAATATCAGTATCCATTGCTAAATCGTCATCATCCACCAGATAGCGAGTTTTTAATTCTGGTGACAGTTCTGGCACATCTTCTACGTCTTTGGGCGTGATGCGATGTTTAATACCGCGTACTTCTACCAATGCCTTCCAGCCAAATATATGCCGTTCTCCGGGGGCAAGGCTATCAAATTTAAAAACGGCTACTCTTTGTCCGTCAATGATTTCTTCTGTGAAAGGTAAACCAATCGGTTCAACTTGTTTGACTTTTTGCCGTTCTGTTTCTGAAGGTAAGGCAATGCGCCATTCTATATCGGCTAAATAAACTTCATCGAGGGGGGAAATTTCTTCAACATAGGACATTTCTATCAGATAGCCATTAGAGAGGGCGTAGCGTTTATCCTCTTGGTAATGATATTGTAGAGAATGGATAAATGTGCGATCGCGGTAAGTTAATTCAAAACAGGGATCAGCGTTGGGATTATCCCGAATATAAGGTTCATCGCTGGAGTATGCCACATAAATACGATCTTTACCCGTCTCATCCTGTCCATGAACGGCGATACCTGTAGGAGAATCAAAAGGCGTGAGAACACTGAAACGGACTTCTCCCGTTGCCCTATCCATAGAGTAAACTGTTTGTTCCGTGCGATCGCATACCCACAAAGTTTCTTTGCTAACTGCCAAATTTTCGATACCGACACCAGGGGCATAAAATCTAGTGATTTCCTTGCGGGTATCACGGTCAAAAATCAAGATATAGCCAAGTCTTTGGCAACTGACATAAACTGTAGATTCCCAAACAGCAACGCCATCAGCAGGATAGGGTAAAGTCACAAAATGCTCTAACCCTAAAGATGCCAGTTTGCATAAATATACACTATTATCACGAGTCACCCAAAGATCATCGTCCCACACAGCTAAACCGGTAACTTCTTTAAATTCGCGGACTTGGTGGGGATTGATAATTTTGCTGTTATCGGTAAAAGGGTCAATTTCTAATAAATGACCTTTAACCGTATCAATAGCAATAAGTCGATCTTTAATGAAAGCAATACCGTAGAGGGTAGCAGCAGTAACTGGTCTGATTATTTTTTGCCCAAACATCTGGTTTATTGTCAAACTGGGTAGGGGAAAACTCATGTTATTGAGCATATTAGTCATAAATTATTATTTATTAGGGAACAGGGAACAGGGAACAGGGAACAGGGAACAGGGAACAGGGAACAGGGAACAATATTTTTACCACTAACAACTGACAACTGACCACTGACAACTGACAAATTCCACATTTTCGGACATCACTAAATTATGATCGAATTTTGTAACCATTTCCTGTAACTTACACGATGTCTGCTCATTCTTTACCTGAATCTACCAACCTCTGGCATGGTTTGGAAGTTGATAAAGCCTTAGAAATGCTGGATAGTGACGCAAACAGCGGCTTAACTTCCCAAGAAGTTGAACACCGTCGTCAGAAATATGGACTCAATGAACTTGAAGAAAATGGAGGTCGTAGCCCTTGGCAAATTCTGCTAGATCAGTTTACCAATATCATGTTATTGATGCTGATTGCCGTTGCCTTCATTTCTGGCTTTTTGGATTTACTGGCTTTGACTGGGGGGACATTGAAACCCGGTGAAGTGCCATTTAAAGACACCATTGCCATTATGGCCATAGTTATCCTCAATGGTATTTTGGGCTATGTGCAAGAAAGCCGCGCCGAAAAAGCTCTAGCAGCCTTAAAAAAACTATCTTCTCCCTCAGTGCGAGTCCTTCGTGACGATAAACTGGGGGATGTAGCGGCTAAGGAGCTAGTACCGGGGGATGTGATGCTACTGGAAGCTGGGGTGCAAATAGCTGCTGATGGTCGCTTAATAGAACAATCTAATTTACAGGTGCGAGAATCGGCTCTTACAGGTGAAGCCGAAGCTGTTAATAAGCAAGCCATACTTACATTACCAGAAGATGCACCATTAGGCGATCGCCTCAATTCAGTTTTTCAAGGTACGGAAGTTCTCCAAGGTCGGGCGAAGGTGCTGGTAACTCACACCGGAATGCGAACAGAACTCGGCAAAATTGCCGCCATGTTGCAATCTGTGGACAGTGAACCTACGCCCTTACAGCAGCGAATGACGCAATTGGGTAACGTTCTCGTTACTGGTTCTTTAGTTCTTGTCGCCATAGTTGTGGGCGGCGGACTTATTCATGATCTAACTCAGGGAATAGGCTGGAAGAATTTACAAGAATTAGTAGAAGTTTCTTTAAGTATGGCAGTGGCGGTAGTTCCTGAAGGTTTACCGGCGGTAATCACCGTTACCCTGGCTTTGGGAACTCAGCGCATGGTCAAACATCATGCTTTAATTCGCAAACTCCCAGCCGTAGAAACTCTTGGTTCTGTAACTACCATTTGTTCTGATAAAACCGGGACACTGACTCAAAATAAAATGGTGGTGCAGTCTGTGTACACCAATAATTCTACCTTTCGCGTCAGTGGAGAAGGTTATACCCCCATTGGCGATTTTCAGTTAAATGGTGAAAAAGCCAATTTAGATGAATGTCCAGAAATTTCTGCTTTGCTTGTTCCCTGTGCTGTTTGTAATGATGCTGTTCTGCAACAACAACAAGGCGTATGGGCAATTTTAGGCGACCCCACAGAAGGGGCTTTAGTGACTTTGGCCGGAAAAGCCGGAATTGAACAAGACCAATGGAGTAGTAAATTACCCCGTGTGGCGGAATTTCCCTTTTCCTCAGAACGGAAACGCATGAGTGTGATTTGTCAACTCGAAGCTGTAGCGACTGGTGAATCCTCCATAACCGCCATTGACCCAGCTATTGCTGGTTTTGTGGAATCCGAAGAAAAATACCTGATGTTTACTAAGGGTTCACCAGAATTAACGTTGGAAAGGTGTACAAAAATCCATTTAGGTAATCATTCAATTCCTATCAGTGACGAACACCGCAGCCAAATTGTGGTAGCTAATGACCAAATGGCGAGTAAGGGTTTACGGGTCTTAGGTTTTGCCTATAAACCCCTCACGGAAGTTCCCCCAGATGGTTCAGAAGATACATCTGAGGTGGATTTGGTTTGGTTGGGTTTGGTGGGAATGCTAGACGCGCCCCGTCCAGAAGTGAGGGCGGCTGTACAAGAATGTCGCCACGCGGGAATCCGTCCCATTATGATTACTGGCGACCATCAATTAACTGCTCAGGCGATCGCTATTGATTTGGGAATTGCCCAAGAAGGTGATAGAGTCCTCACTGGTAAGGAATTACAACTTCTCAGTGACCAAGAATTAGAACAACAGGTTGACTTAGTTAGTATTTACGCGAGAGTTTCTCCAGAACACAAATTAAGAATTGTCCAAGCACTGCAACGTCGCGGGCGATTTGTGGCTATGACAGGCGATGGTGTTAATGATGCTCCCGCCCTCAAACAAGCTGATATAGGCATTGCCATGGGCATCACAGGTACAGATGTGAGCAAAGAAGCCAGTGACATGATCCTCCTAGATGATAACTTCGCCACCATAGTTGCGGCAACTAAAGAAGGTCGAGTTGTTTATACCAATATTCGCAGGTTTATTAAATACATTTTGGGGAGTAATATTGGGGAAGTTCTCACCATTGCTGCTGCGCCATTGTTAGGATTGGGTGGCGTTCCCTTGAGTCCTTTGCAAATTCTCTGGATGAATTTAGTCACAGACGGTTTACCAGCTTTAGCATTAGCTGTAGAACCACCAGAACCTGATGTCATGGAACGTCCCCCTTTTAGTCCCCGTGAAAGTATTTTTGCTAGGGGTTTAGGTTCTTACATGATTCGCATTGGGATTGTTTTTGCCATCATTACCATTATTCTCATGGAATGGGCTTATAAACATTCTCATGCAGTTGGGTATCAGGGAGATCCAGATACTTGGAAAACAATGGTATTTACTTCATTATGTCTAGCGCAAATGGGTCATGCGATCGCTATTCGTTCTAATAATAGACTTACCATCGAAATGAATCCCTTTTCTAATCCCTTTGTATTGGGATCTGTAATTGTCACCACGATTTTGCAGTTGATGTTAATTTATGTTCCCCCCCTGCGAGCTTTCTTTGGTACTCATGAACTCAGTTTTTCCGAATTGATGATTTGTATTGGATTTAGTGCTTTAATGTTTGTCTGGATTGAAGGGGAAAAGATATTCTTCCGGTTTATGGGCAAGAAAACCGTGTAGGAATTAAAAATTAATAATTAAAAATTAATAATTCACAAAGATTGGATTTTTAATTTTTAATATTTCAACAGGGAAAAGTGAGGTAAACATAAAATCGCCGTTTTCATCCTGTTAATCCTTTAATCCTAGACATCCTGATTCTGACAACGTAACAGGCAACGGGGAACAGTGAGTTTGATAATAAAATCTCTGTTCTCATCCTTCATCCTGCTAATCCTTTAATCCTGGACATCCTGATTCTGACAATGTGCCTCACTTAATTAAAAATTAGAAATTTTCTTTAATTTTTAATTTTTAATTTTCAATTTTTAATTGTTGAATATGTACCTCCAAACTTTACACCTCAGACAATTTCGGAATTACCAAAACCAAAAAGTTGAGTTTAATGCAGCTAAAACTATTTTAGTGGGTAATAATGCTCAGGGAAAATCGAATTTGTTGGAGGCTGTGGAGTTATTGGCAACATTGCGATCGCACCGCATGGCACGCGATCGTGATTTAATTAAAGAAGGTGAATCTACAGCCCAAATTAATGCCACCCTAGAACGGATTCATAGCCATAGTGATTTAACTCTTACACTCCGTCGTCAAGCGCGTCGCACCGTCGCTATAAATGGGCAAACAGTTCCCAGACAAATGGACTTTCTCGGTGTTCTCAATGCAGTGGAGTTTTCTAGCTTGGATTTAGAATTGGTGCGCGGTAGTCCAGAAGGTCGTCGTAACTGGTTAGATACGCTATTAATTCAATTAGAACCAGTTTATGCTCATATCTTGCACCAATATCACCAAGTTTTACGCCAACGCAATGCTTTTTTAAAACGTTACATAAATACACAAGAAAAATCTCTACAATCAGAATTAGCTATCTGGGATGCACAATTAGTGACTGCGGGGACAAGGGTAATCATCAGAAGAGATAGAGCTATTCAAAGATTATCCCCCATAGCTTCTGCCTGGCACGCTAGTATTAGTGGAGCATCTGAAGTTCTGCAAATCAACTATGCTTCTCATATTCCCCTAGAAAAAACCTCTCTTCAAGAATTGCAAGCAGCTTTTTTTGCTAAACTTCAACAGAGAGCGATCGCCGAATTACATCGAGGTATAACTTTAGTCGGACCACACCGGGATGAAGTAGAATTAATTATTAATCAAACTCCTGCGCGTCAATATGGTTCTCAAGGGCAACAAAGAACATTAGTTTTAGCTTTAAAATTAGCAGAATTACAATTAATTGAAGAAGTTATTAATGAACCACCTTTACTATTATTAGATGATGTTTTAGCCGAATTAGATCCATCTCGCCAAAATCAATTACTTGATGCTATTCAAGACCGATTTCAAACCTTGATTACTACCACTCATTTGAGTGCTTTTGATGCTCAATGGCTAAAATCTTCCCAGATTTTATATGTAAATGCAGGAACAATTGATAATTGATAATTGGGGACTGGGGACTGGGGACTGGGGACTGGGGACTGGGTAATTTTCTTCTTTCTTCTTTCTTCTTTCTTCTTT
>NZ_VILB01000002.1:31550-160041 GCF_009712035.1 Anabaena sp. UHCC 0187
ATCCTCAACTATGAATTATATTTTAACTGACAATGAAATTACATCTTTAGGTGCATCATTAAGAGCAATTGCACCAAAATTACTGAAACAAAGTCTACAAGAAGGTAAAATTAGAATTTGGTTTCAAGGGGGAGAACCTTATTTTGATCTGTTTTTTGAATTAAATAATCATGAAATAACTTGGTTTCAATTTACATTACGGGGAAAATCATTATCTTGGTGTATCAATAAACCTATACTAAAAACAGGTATTACTAATGAATTAAATATTGATGATGTTAGTTTTTATGCAGCTAGTAAAACTGTTGAAAATGATTGTGACTCAGATAGAGCATTTATTGATTTAGTAAAATCAATTCTCCAAACCAGACCAGAAGAAGAAATTTTTGTCAAAGCACTAACTTTATTTTAAAGTTTATTCATTATCAATGGGAACTGACAAATGACTAGTAAAACTTTTCTAATCTTTTAAATATGTGTAGAATAATTACAGTTAAAACAGCAGCCATTAATCCTAATTGCCATAAACCACACCCAGCCGCAATTCCCAAAGCCGCAGCTACCCAAATTGCGGCTGCGGAAGTCAACCCATGAATTTCCGGTGATTTTGATGTTTGGGAAGATTCACGTAAAATTTCCCCAGCCCCCAAAAATCCCACTCCTGCGGCAATACCTTGAACTACACGACTGAGAGAATCAGCACTAAATTGTGTGCCACCTATTTGGATAGTGATGAGAGTAAATACGGCTGAACCCAAACTTACCAGCATATGAGTTCTTAAACCTGCCGGTTTATTTTTCAGTTGTCGTTCTAAGCCAATTATAGCTCCAATCAATACAGCAAAACACAAACGAAGCGCGGTGTTTAGCCAGTCACTGCTGGCAATATAGTAAGGGTTAATCAAGTTCTGTTGGTGGTAAATAATTTGACAGTGGAATTTATGAAATTAGCAATAAAATCGGCTTTATTGTCTATCTTAATTGGTAATATAGTATCAAAAAGTATGTAATAAATATTATTTAATAAATTGAGTGGATAAACTCTATTGGCTTGACCAAATTAAACTACAAGACCGCGCCAAAGTTGGCGTTCAGGCGTTTTATTTAAGCAAAATTAAACAACGGGGTTATCCAGTTTTACCGGGTTTTGTGGTAGAGGCAGATGTTTTGCGGCAATTTCTAGAAACTCTCCATAGTTCGGAGTCTTTAATTGCTGATTTACCCTATTCTTCTCTACATTTAGATGTACATAATTGGCGACAACTGCAACAGGTAGCTGGCCGCTTACGTCAGGAAATTATCTCAGCTAATGTGCCACCTCATTGGGTGACGACAATTTTTCAAGCTGCGAGACAATGGCAAAGAAGTAGTTTAATTTTGCGTCCCAGTTTGGCAATATCAACTAACCAAGAAATAAAAAATATATCTGGGTTATTAGAACCAGTATTTTGTCCTTGTGAAGAGGAGGAAATAAGTGTTGCTTTAAAACTGCTTTGGAGTCAATTATTCCGGGCGAGAAGTTTACTATATTGGCAAAGTGTCGGTATTAGTTTGCCAAAAATTAATTTAGGGGTATTAGTGCAACCGGTTGACAATGCCATTGCTTCTGGTGTTATAAATACTAAATTATCAACATGGGATATTGAGGCTACTTGGGGTTTAGGATTGGCAATTACCAACGGTGAAGTATTACCAGATGTTTACTACATAGAACCAAAAACTGGCGTAGTCATAGAACGACAATTGGGTAATAAAATGTTGGCGTATCGTCTTCATCATGGCACTAATTTCTCTGCTGAACCACTGCAACCAACATTAGATAGTAATTTTCTCCTGGCTTATATTTTAGAAGAATCTCAACAACAAGAATATGCTTTACCAGAAGAATTTTTGCAAGAATTAATTACTGTGGGAAATCAAATAGTTGGTGAATTAGGTGAAACTTTAACAATGAAATGGACAGTTGCCAAAGAATCTTTAGCCACTAAACTATATATTACAGAAGTCACTGTTCCCCAACCTGTCAAGAAGAGTGTCCAATTTATTCAAGGTGTTGGAGCAGCTAGAGGCAGAATTATTGCTAACGCCCATATTTTTAGTTCATCACAAAAAGCAATACAAGTTCCTAAAGGAGTAATTCTCATCGCACCAGTGATTACTCCTGATTGTTTGCCCTTACTACAAGGAGTTGCTGGGATTATTACAGAACAAGGAGGATTAACTAGTCACGGGGCGATTTTAGCCAGGGAGTTGGGTATTCCTGCGGTGGTGAGTGCCACTGGTGCCACAACTCTTTTACAAGCAGGTGAAAAATTATTATTAGATGGTGATAAGGGAGAAGTATATCGTCTCACAGAAGATGAAGAAAAGTTTCCTAATGAGGAGATAGAAAAATTAACAAATGACGAGAAAATTGTCAGTTATCAGCCAACAAATTTACCAATAATTGCCACTAAGTTACTCATAAATTTGAGTCAAGGACGATTAATTGAACAAGTAAAATGTTTACCTGTAGATGGGGTAGGATTATTACGTTCAGAATTGATGATGTTAAATATTCTGGAGGGAAAACACCCTAAAGAATGGTTAATAGCAGGAAGACAGTCGGAATTATTGGAGTTATTATCTGAGCAGATTAGGCAATTTGCTCGCGCTTTTTCACCTAGACCTATTTTTTATCGGTCTTTAGATTACCTACCCCATAATTTACCATTATTGAGTGCAGATTCCCCATTATCACAATCATCAATTCTGGGTGAAAGGGGTGTTTTTAGCTATATGCAAAATCCGGCGGTTTTTGAATTGGAATTGCAAGCTTTAGCCATAGTTCAAGCTGCTGGTTATAGAAATATTAATTTGCTATTACCTTTTGTTCGCAGTGTTGAAGAATTTATATTTTGTCGTCAAAAAGTTGAGCAATTTGGGTTAACACAAATATCCCAGTTTCAATTATGGATAATGGCAGAAGTTCCTAGTGTATTATTTCTATTACCTGAATATATTAAAGCTGGTGTGGCAGGTATTTCCATTGGCACAAATGATTTAACTCAATTATTATTAGGAGTAGATCGAGAACAGGGAAAACTAGGAACAATATTTGATGAAAGTCATCCAGCAGTAATGGGGGCAATATCTCAATTAATTAAAATGTCTCAAGCTGGGGGCATTCCCTGTTCTATCTGTGGTCAAGCCCCGGTGCTTTATCCAGAAATTATTGATAAATTAATAGAATGGGGAATTACTTCTATTTCTGTAGAACCGGAAGCTGTGGAAAGGACTTACCAAGCGATCGCTCGTGCTGAACAAAAATTAATTTTAGCAGCAGCACGGCGACAACTTAGCAACTTAAAAAATTAATACAGCACTTCCCGGTATTATGAGGTACAACAAGAAATAATTAACCGCAGATGGAAGAAGATGGACGCAGATAAACGCAGATAAATTTGTACTTAATTAGACTAGAAAAGTTTATATCATTCCCGATTCCCAGAAAGAATTATTGCGGTTTGAGAATACTGGGAATTGTGGCGAGGATGCGTGTGGCAATTTCTTCTGGTGTTTCCGTATCGCTAATAGTAATCTGTAAGTCAGCTTGGGAATACATTGGTTGACGTTGTTCCAAAAGCGATTTCAATTTACCTTCGATATCAGCATCTTGTAAAAGTGGTCTGGTATTATCTTCCGCTAACCGCTGTAATATTATTTGTATTGGTGCATCTAACCAAACTATCAAACCATGACGGAGATAACTCCAATTCTGCTGCTGCATGACAATACCGCCACCAGTAGCTACAATCAATTTAGTAAAGGCACAAACTTGAGCTAAAACATCACTCTCCAGTTGTCGAAACTCTGCTTCACCATTTTCGGCAAATATTTCATTGATAGATTTACCTGCGGCTTTGACTATCACTTCATCTGTATCTACAAATCTATAACCAATTTCTTCTGCTAGTAACTTTCCTACTGTTGTTTTGCCAACTCCCATCATGCCAATTAAATAGAGGTTTACTCCTTTTAATAAATTAGTCACCAGTATTTTCTCCTGCAAAATTATTAATTATTATTATTTAAGCTTAAATTAGCGTTTCTGTGGCTTATTTTCGGCATCATCCTCAAAATCATCATCTTCAAAAAAATCCCAGTCATCATCATCTGTTGCTTGATTTTTACCTGATTCTTGGTAAGGGGGAATAATTACCCGATAATCAGCATCATAAACAGATTCAGTTTTACCCACAGCAGTATTTTTCGGTTCTTGGGAACTATAGGAATAAAAGGAACTACTTCGGGAATTACCTGGAGAACTTTGTTGACCTGGGGACGTTTCTTCTATTGGTTGTGAATCTTCTCTATCATCCCAATCATCTTGATTTCGATTTGTGTCCCAATCGTCAAATTGATCATCAAATTGACTTACTGGGGGTGGGGGACTTTGAGGAGGTGGGGTATTTTGCCTGACACGGGGTGGAGTCGGAATTGGTTTAGGTATAGGTGGTTGTGCTTGTAAATTTAAACCAGTAGCAAATTTTAATACCCTGGTAATTATTAAAGATGTGAAAATACCAGCGGTTATGCTCAATAAAATCCACAATGCTAATGGTAATGCTTGAGTTCGCATCCCCACAAACACTAATGGGAGTGAGGGTGACAAATTTTGGACTAATATTATTATTAGTCCCACCATTGCCGTCCCTAAAATAATTAAGCGAATTACAGCCATAAAAATTCAAACTTGCAGCAGAAATTGAGAATATAGTCAGGAAGAACAAAGAAACATAGCTATTGCCACAAAAGAGCAAAATAGAATTAAAAATTAAAAATTTAGTCCTTCCATTTTTAATTTTTAATTATTACTTATTAATTTTTAATTGCTATAAATGACCTTGCCAGCGCTGAATTGGTATACAGTCAATATCCAATTGATCCAGAGCGCGAGCAACGACAAAATCAACTAAATCCTCAATGGTTTGAGGGTTGTGATACCAGGCTGGAATAGCGGGGACTATTCTCACTCCAGTTTCCGCTAAAGTCGTCAAGTTCCGCAAATGAATTAAGCTAAAGGGGGTTTCTCTGGGGACAATTACCAGTTTACGTCCTTCTTTAATTTGCACATCTGCGGCTCGTTCTAGTAAGTCGGAACTCAGTCCCCCAGCAAGTTTTGCGACTGTACTCATACTGCAAGGGATAATGATCATCCCCAAAGTGCGGAAAGAACCGCTGGCAATACCAGCGCCAACATCACTCCAAGGATGACAGCGAAGTTTACCTTGGGACGGAACTCCCGCTTGTTCTCGCCAAAAATCTTCTTGTTTATCTGGTTCTCCTGGCATTCGGATTTCCTGTTCAGCTTGCCAAACTGTGTAAGTTGATCTAGAGGCTACCAATTCAACCTGATATTCTGCGGCCAAGAGAAATTTGAGAGCGCGAACGGCGTAAATCAGGCCAGATGCACCTGTTACGCCCAGGATTAAAGGTTTTGTGTTATTGGTCATTTGTCAGTGGTCAGTGGTTAATATTTAAGAGCAACTAACAACGGACAACGGACTATTCCTGATCATAGGGTTCTTGATCAAAAGAGTCGGTTTTATTAGGTGAATAAATATCTCCTGTATCCTCATTACTACTATTTGCACCCATGCTTTTGGGTAAACCATCACTACCAACGGTAACTAAATCAATTTGTTGGCGGTAATAATCAACACTCTTAACTTGGACACTGACGCGATCCCCCAGTCGGTAGGAAGCCCGATTTTTGCGCCCAAATAAGGCCTGTTGTCTAGCCCGATATTCATACCAATCGTCTTTGAGGGAACTAACGTGTACCAGCCCCTCTACCCGTAAGGTATTGGCTAGATTGCCTTCCGTGGGCGATTCTACTGGAACTTCAATTTCCACAAAGAAACCGTAGGATTGAACACCGGTAATCACTCCTGAAAATACTTCGCCAATGCGTTGTTTCATCAATGACGCTTTTTGAAGTCCAGCTAAATCAGCTTCAGCTTCTTGAACTTCTTTTTCCCGGTCATTAATCTGCACAATGACTCTGGTTAAGTCACTTTGAAGTTCTTGTTGGAGTTCTGGGGGGAGAACGTTCCAATTAATTTCTTCATGACAATTGGAATGGCGCAGGTTAATCCGATCTTTGACGCGGGTATTCCGGCGATCGCGCCCATGCTCTAGTAAGTTATGATACACCCGTTGCAAGAGAATATCTGGATAACGACGTAAGGGGGCAGTGATGTGGACATATTGGGACAAAGCTAGTCCAAAATGAGAACCTTTGGTGGTGCTGTAGACAGAAGGTTTGAGTGTGTCCTGTAATAAGTAGGTAAGAACTTGTTCCGATGGGGAATCAGCAAAAGCCCCCGTTAAGTGTTGATAATCTAGGGGTTGGATTTCCAATTCTGGATCTAGTCCCAATTCCACACCTAAATTAACGGCCAGTTTCAGCATTTCCTGAACATCTTCGGGATCAGGTGTGCCTTGAACTCGCCATAAACTGGGAACTCCCAAGGCACTGAGATGATCGGCCATGAGTTGATTAACTAATATTACCAACTCAGTGATGAGCGATCGCCCAGGTAAATCATTAACCACAACAGATCCCATTGATCCTTCATCATAGTAGGGATTATGGCTGGGTGGGAGATTCAACTGTAAGCTGCCA
Source organism: Anabaena sp. UHCC 0187 (assembly GCF_009712035.1). Lineage (GTDB taxonomy): Bacteria > Cyanobacteriota > Cyanobacteriia > Cyanobacteriales > Nostocaceae > Dolichospermum. Next base: position 38,221 of record NZ_VILB01000002.1, read on the forward strand.
CGCTGTAGACGTACCTGCTTAATAGCAATAGCCAAAGTCTGCAAATCTTGTAATTTCTCTTGTGCTTCAGCGGCTACTTTGGTGGCTTCATTGGCGAGAATACTTTGTGTATCTACTTGACTGATAGCTACATCTACATTAATCACACTAGGTTGAATTTCCCATTCTACCACTGCTCCCGACTGAGGGTTGATGGTGATGACCCATGAGAGAGCCAAGCGATCGCTACCGGGGACTAAAGAACACCGTTCTATCACCGCTGCTGGTAACATCGGCAGTAATAATTCTCCCAGATACACTGATTTACCGCGCTTGAGTGCTTCCCTGTCTAGGGCTTCATCTGCTTGGATATAGTGGGAAACATCCGTAATATGAAATAGTAATCGCCAATTGTCAGCGGTAGTTTTTTCTACACTGAAGGCATTTTCTACCACAGACTCATCACCATTGAAGCTGGCAATAATAAAGGTAAAAACATCACGTAAATCTAGACGATTTTTGAGGTCTGCCTTCAGGAGTCTCTTGGGTAACTTCGCCGCTGTATCAAGGACATGATCGGAAAAAGTTCGGGATAAGTCATGTTTACAAGTTACCAAATCTATATCCGCTGCGGCTTCGGCATCACTGCCCAAAATTTGCACCACTCGACCCAAGGGGGGATATTGTGCCAGGGGATAACGGAGAATTTCTACGTGAGCCAAGTGGTCAATTGCTTCTTCCAACTTCATGCTGTTGAGTTGTAGTTTCAGTTCAAACAGCAATCTGTCATCTAAAGGAACAGCCCGAAAACCGCCATCTACCTGCTTAATTCTGGCTAGTAAGGTGTGATTAGAGCGCTCCATAATCAACTTGACTTCACCTTCTGGTGAGCGCCGACGACTGCCTTCTTTCAGGACTCTAACTAAAACGCGATCGCCATTCCAGGCATTACTCAAATGACTTTCGCGGATGTAAATATCCTCTGAGCCTTCGCTATCTTGAATCGCAAAGCAAAAGCCCTTACTAGAGCAGCGTAATTTAGCCTCAATCAAGCCTTCTTCGGTAATACGGCGGTATTTTCCCCGTTCCTTGACCAAAAGCCCAATTTTTTCGAGTACATCTAGAGTAATTTGTAGTTTTTCTAGACTTTCTTCATCCTCACAACCCAGTTTCTTTTCTAGAACTTTACGAGCTACCAATTTATCATCTGTGAAATTGGCAAGAAGTGTAGCGATTGAAAATTCCATGCAGTGAACCGACCTTTGGTCAAAACATCATTTTTTGTCGAATTTGGTTCTTCACTGTATACCGTTTGCCTGGTTTGTCTAGAATTTATAGATCATTTCCGTCCTGGACAAAACCCTCAAAGTCTACAGACACTTACGGCTGTACGAATTTCGCGTTTGCGTAGTGTTTCGTAGAGAACGCAAGGCTGCCGATAGCGCAGCATGGCGTTAGCCATAGTTGCGATACCGTGCGGTAGGACGAAGCCCCTACTCTGACTTCTCACTGCACGACAATCTCAGAGTTTGCTTACGTGACCCTTGACTTAATCTAAACAATTCTCACCATGCACTCCTTCCTGATACTTAACGATTAGCCACTAGGTAATTAGGTAATGGGTTTGACAAGAGACTTGGTTTATAGAACTCTCCATACCGCCCATAAGCTATAGACCGAGCTAACCACAGGTGTTGGATTGTTTAGATCGAAGGTAATTTCACGCCATCAGCATCTAAGTTTTAAGTAGGAGAAACTGTCGATAAACCCAATTCTCCCATAATGTAGAATCGGTAACAATTAGGTAAGCAGCAAAACACAAGCAGTAAGGGCGAACCTTATCTTTATTATTGTAGATTTAGAGCGCACTTCTTTGAAAATACTTCTAGATATCTAATTGGGTAATTAGTATAGCATTTAAAAGTACAGGGCAATTTTGTGAACAACTGCTAGTATCAGAACATATTTAATGTCTTGAGTGCTTAGTTCTCAGTAAGACTTTATATTGAAATATGGGGTTTTGTCTAGGGGATGGTCAATTATCAATGATCAATTGTTCCGTGTTCCCTCTTTTCCTGACTAGCAATTTACGTTATGACGATAATTTAGATAAAAATGGTTGAAAGTATTATGTTGGCGGAATTTCAGAACTTGCACCCCAACGGCAGTATGATCTCAGAATTAGTAGAAATTTTTCAAGGGAAATATATCGTCCGTGTCAGTATACAACTGGAAGGGATCACTCGTGTGACGGCCATGGCAGGGGCAGAAACAGTAGAAGCAGCAGAAGATCAAGCTAGAAATCGAGCCTTGATAGTTTTGGGACTTAAAAATGTACCACAGGCGGTGGAAGTAACAAAATTTGCCGCACTGCCAGTTACTCCACCACCAATAAAACCTAGTTTACAGGAATCAAAACCTGTTCCTGCTATCAGCAACACACAGATATATACACCACCTTTCCTAGAAGAGCAAATTGATACTCAAGTTACAAAACCCGAAATATTTCCTCATCAAGAACCAGAATATCCACCATTATCAGAAGTCCCTCCTAGTAATGTCACCCCGTTTACCCCTCGTAGTTATACCCCTTATGAGGATGCTGGTGTCCAGTCAACCGTCGGTAAAAAGAAAAGACATAATGAACCAGTAAATTTATCTGATGTCATTGCCCAAACAGATGTAGAAATTGAGCGATTAGGCTGGACACCAGAACAAGGAAAAGATTATCTAGTTAAAACCTACGGTAAACGAGGACGTTCTCTACTTAGTGAAGAAGAATTACGGAATTTTCTCACTTATCTCAAATCTCAACCAGATCCAATTGCGGGATTTTAGAGTCAGGAGTCAGGAGTCAGGAGTCAGGAGTTCAGGAGTCAGGAGTCAGGAGTCAGGAGTATGGCTAACGCCACGCTTCGCTATCAGGAGTATGGCTAACGCCACGCTTCGCTATCAGGAGGAAGAAGGAAGAAAGAAGAATTTTCTCAATGACAACTGACAACTGACAACTGACAACTGACAACTGACCACTGACTAATAACTAATAACTAAACTAGAGCCACAGGACGACTACCTGCTGCATGACGGTCAATTACTTGGTCAATTAAGCCGTATTCCCTGGCTTCCGCTGGAGACATAAAGAAATCACGTTCGGTATCTTCAGAAATCCGCTCAAAAGGTTGACCAGTATGTTCAGCAAGATACTCATTCAGCCGCTGCTTGTGATACAAAATTTCCCTGGCTTGAATTGCAATATCAGTTGCTTGTCCTTGAGCGCCACCGAGAGGTTGGTGAATCATAATCCGTGAATGGGGTAAACTCATGCGCTTACCCTTTGTACCAGCACTAAGGAGAAAAGCTCCCATACTGGCCGCTAATCCAGTACAGATTGTACAGACATCAGGGCGAATTTGCTTCATGGTGTCAAAAATACCCATTCCCGCTGTCACTGAACCACCAGGAGAATTAATGTACATATATATGTCCTTCTCCGCGTCCTCAGAGTCTAAAAACAGTAGTTGGGCAACAATCAAGTTAGCCAGATTGCTATCAACCTGTTCTCCCAAAAAAATAATCCGCTCACGCAACAGCCGTGAGTAGATATCAAAGGCGCGTTCACCTCGACCCGATTGTTCAATAACGATAGGAATCATTTAGCGTGTTTTTAGCTATTTTCCATTTATTCTATCGGTGACAATGGCTAATTGTGTTGAAATTGCCAATTAACATTAGGAACAAGCCGGTTCAAGATAGCAAATAGACAGTCAAATATAAAATATATATTACACATAAATCAGTATTATTACGGTTATCAATAATTGAGTGCCTGGAGTAAAACAATTAGCTATTTTTACGAATTGAAAAATAAACTTGTATTTTCAGGACACTTTTTGGAAAAAACAAACGTCCAATTTCTTAGGTACATATAAAGAGAGAGCTAGATCACACTTTTTCATATTTTTCTGAGATATTCTCAAATTATATTCACCAAATCCGATAAAGCAATAACACAAAGTGTATTTAGAATAACAAGTTCGTATGGACATCCCATCCATATAAATTAAAGAGAGGGGTATTATGTTAGAAAAACTTATCCAAGCAGCTTTTATTACATTTTTATTGCAACTGATAGCCGTATTGAGCAACACTACGCCAATGCACCCCAAGGCAGTCTCACCTCTTTCTGAAATGTCAGTACCTTTAATTAGTTCGACTTTTAAAGCTTTGAGATAAAACCCAGGGAATAGAAAATAGGGAACAGGGAACAGGGAACAGGTAAAAATTTTAATCTTTTCCCTGATTACCAATCTTTTATTTTTAATTCCGCCCTGGGGTAGTAGTCATAACTTTATTTTTGCTATTCTGATTATCTCCACCTGTGATACTGCGGAAATATAGCCCACCAATACTGATGAGAAATATTAAATATCCTCCGGCTTGAACAATATAAATTTTGTCTCTATAACCAAATAAGGACTTGAGAATGATACCGGGGAACTGTTCATCAGATAAGATTTTTTCAGTATTCCAAACTATGGGACCTAAAATACAAGAGTGAATTCTGGTGAAGTGTTCGTAATAGAAACAAAGATTTTCTGAAGAACGACTACTCAAAGCTAGATTAGCTGTAGCTTCATCAAAATGTTGTAAACCGGAAACGACTAAACCAGAAACAATTAATATTAATAAAACGCCCATAACTTGAAAGAATTGGCGGATATTAATTTTTACACCCCATTTAAACAATAGAACGCCAATTGCTGACGCTGTGGCTAAACCACCCAGTGCGCCTAAAGTCGGTAATAAACCTTGCTGAAAATTGGCTGCAACGAAGAGAACTGTTTCAAATCCCTCGCGGACAATAGCGACTAAAATTAAACTAAAAACTCCCCAACCAGCATGGGAATTTTTGCCTATTGCGTCGGTAACTGCTCCCTCAACTTGCGCTTTCATGAATCTGGCTTGTTTTGTCATCCAGATGAGCATCCAACTGAGCATGACTATTGCTAAAACACTAAATACACCTTCTAATGTTGGCTCAACAACAGAGGTATATTGAGGATTAATTGATCCTAAGAATTTAATGATCCCCGTAAATAAAATACCGATTAAGCCACTGACAAGAATACCAACAATAACGCCAGCATAAACCCAAGGGTTGAGTCGAGATTGTTTGGCTTTTTTTAATAATGCGAGGACAATTCCCACAACCAATGCAGCTTCTACACCTTCTCGGAGGGTAATTACAAAAGTAGGTAAAGCGGTACTAAAATTCATTTTATTAGTTATTTATTAGTTGTAGATTTTTGCTTCTCCTGATTTCTGTAGGGGTTTAGCATTGCTAAACCCCTACAAACTAATGATCTATTAGCTGAAATCGCGTAACATTTTCTTGAGTTCGAGATTGTGCATTTCTTCTTGTCCGATCATGCCACGGGTGAATTCTTCTAAATAAATACTGGCATTATTGACAACTTCTAGAAGACTTTTGTACATATCTAAAGCTTTCTTTTCATGGGATAAACTTTCTTGCAAGATGTCTTTAACGTTATGTTTGAAAGTTTCTTCCATTGGGGCAATTCTCAAGGTAGGATGTCCTTCTAAACCTGTGAGAATTTCTCCTACTTGTTGAGCATGAAGTAAGGATTCTGTGGCTTGCGCTTTGAAAAATGCCACAATGGGAATACGATTAGGCCCTGTCACCATTAAGGAATAATGGGTGTAGCGAACTACCCCTGCTAGTTCAAATTCCATGATGGAGTTGAGAATATCAATGGTTTTTTGGTGGTCGAGTTCTTGCATTAGTTGTTAAGTTGAGCAAAATTACATCAGGAGAGTATTTAGCTACCAATTATTGGTGAGCAGTTATACTTTTTTCAGGTTTTGTAACCCCAAACTATTCTCACTTTTAATTTTTAACTATTTTCTCTCTTATTTACCATTTTAAACTTCTTTTTCTGTACTTCCAATGGTGTGAAAATACTAACTTTGTGCTTTAGTGCTGGTTTTTCTTCGCACTGTTTGGGTGTTTTCCTCGATGGTTTTCACTAGCTTGGTAACATCTTCTGGGGTTTTAACTGCTTGTGCTGGGGGGATAGCAGTAGGCCAAACTTTCACCAATTCCACTAAAGCTGTATCTATGGCTTTGTGTTCTTCAGGATGTTCTTGGGTCATTTGGCTAGAAATACTTTTATATAGTTCCTGAGAATAGACTACAAAACCACGGGAATCTTGATACTCAATGGGTGCGGTAATTTTCCCGTTAGCAATTGCAGCGCCATATTCTGAGTTAGCAGCATCTAATAAACCATTGATAACTTGCAGCACAAATTCGGGTTTGCTACGTTCTTCGGTTGGTAAAACAGCGATCGCAGTATCAACGGCTTGCACAGAAGTGGTAAAGTTAGTTTTTATTTTAGTATCCTTGGGATTGGATTTAACTAAATCGGTTAAACTGACCAAATTACTTTTAAATTCTTTAACTTTGCGTTCTTCTAGTTGTTCTTCAACATCAATATAAATCTCTTCTACTGGATGTCCAATGTGGGGTTGAGCTTGTTTGGGTTGATTTTGATCTAGTAGTTCTTGGGCTACTAAAAGATGTCCTTTCATTAACCCCAATTTGGTCATGTAGTCAATATCTTTAGCTTCACCTGTAAGAACAACTTCCTCAACCGTCACCATGTCTTTAATTTGGTCAAACTGTGGTTGAGTAATGACTTTTTTACTGACTAAATCCGTTGGATTAGCGTAGGGACGATTTGCTTGAATTTTGTTAGATAAAGCCGGAATTCCTAATGTAGCTTCTAATTTATCTAACTGCGATAAAATTGCATTATTGATATTAATTTTAGCCTTACCAGCATGACCGCTATGGGTGCTAGTTTCTGTTACTTGGGCTGTATTTGGTGTTGATTGAATATCTGCTTTTGGTGTGTCACTGGCACAAGAACTTAGAGAAATCATGGCACAAGCAGCGATAGATAAAAATAGGTAACGGAATTTGATCATTTTTGCTCCTGATAAACTGTTAATGTTGGTAATTTAAGGATTTAGTAGTAGATAAATTTGCAAATATTTCGGTTTACATATAATTATGATTTATCATAAATGCAAATATTTATCAACTATTTTTCTAAAAGATAAGTATAAATTAAGTAAGTAAATTTCGGATATTACTAAATTTAAGTTTTACTAAGTTGCTAATCTTTCTGAGTTTTGTCAGGATTTATTGACCGTTTTTTGGGAATCTTTTTCCGCGATTACTTCAAACTGTCCCATACACCCGCTTTCAGCAATTGCATCTTGGTGAGGATGAAACATATACTTACCTGGATAGCGAAAAGCAAACTCTAAAATGTGCCTTTCTGCTACACCCATTGTCAAAACATCAGTTTTCTCGCTGGGAGTCATTGTCATTCCCGAACGGTAAACATCAAAGAAATTCGCATGAAGATGAAAGGTAACAGCAGGATCAAATTCAATAATATTCAAAACATAGGCACGAATTAACTGATTTTGATAAATCTGGATAGGATGGTGCATATAATGATGCGGGACACCATTAAAAGCATAATATTCATTGTGGTTATCATCATTAACATCATAACCAGACATAATTAAAACAATTTCATCAGCCGGGGGACGAGGTTTGGGAGGGTCAACGATAAACATTCCATATAATCCCTTAGCAATGTGACGAGTAACCGGGGCAACATGGCAATGATACAAATGAACGCCATAGGGTTCGGCATCAAATTCGTATATGGTTGCTTTACCATTGCTCACAGGTTTTATACCATCCATTTCAGCGGGATGAACTCCGTGAAAATGTAAAGAGTGGGAATGTCCAGCATTATTGAGAAATAATACTCTTATTCTTTCCCCTTCTTTAGCCCGGAGTGTTGGTCCAGGAATCCGCCCATTTAAATCCCAAATGTTATAGGAGACAGCACTATTAAGCTGAATGGTGGAAGTACCAGCAGTTAGCTGAAATTCGCGGACTGTGCGCCCATTTTCCTGCTTTACTGTCCCATAATCAAAATCTCGTAACACCTGCATGGGGTCAGTAGCACCATTAGATGCTGCCATTTCCATTGGTGGAATTCTGACACTGGCATGATTTTTGACATTCAATATCTGCCAAATTGCTCCTGCGCCAATGACTCCAGCCCCGGAAAATCCCAGTTGTAGCAATTGACGACGACTCCAAATTTTATCTTTACTGAAAGTAAAGTTGTCAGACATGAGACTAATAGGGATATGCGTATATGGAAAATTGCGAATTATTTGCAATTAGCTTTAGGTATCCTATACAACTTAGGAATTATTGTCAATAACTTTGAAAAATAATTTTCAGGATTATCTTGATATATTGGTTTGTTTACCGTTGACTAGAGAACAGATGATGCTTGTACCCTAGTAAATGGAATAAGGTGCTAGGATCACCCAGGTAAGTAATAAATTAGACTCAACTCCATTTGCCTTAACTATAGCGGTTATTGCTTGAATGAGATACAAGAACCCCACCCCCAACCCCCTCCCCGCAAGCGAGGAGGGGGCTTATGACTGTATTTCATTCAAGTGCGTACCGCTATCATATCCTGTAAATCCTTAAATCCTGTACTTCGACTTACTTCGACAGGCTCAGTACAAGTCGCTCAGTAACCGGATATCCTGATTCAGACAAGAGGTAGCATCTGGGAAACTAGAATTTCTAAATCAGGAAAATCTAAAGGAGATATGTTTTGATGTTCTGTGATAATTTCTCGATTTTGATAACCTTCTGTTGTGGGATTTCTAAATATAATTAATTCGCGTTTCACTACATCTAATACCCAATAATCCTTAATTCCTGCTTGAGAATAAGCTTTAGCTTTGATTTCTGTATCTAGTTTTAAACTACTATCTGCAACTTCGATAATTAGATAAATTTCTGCTGGTGTAGGATGATGATCTGCATAGTCTAGAGGATCTATTTTCACTACAGCAATATCTGGTTCTGGTTCAGACCTTTCATTTAATTTTACAGGGTCTTGAATAGCGATGCAAGCTTTATGACCAACTCTGTTTTCCAACAACTTATATGTTCTTCCCACTGCTGAACGGTGGGCTGTTCCTTTAGCAATCATCCAAATTATTTTTCCCTCTAATAATTCTACCCGTTCACTTGGTTCAAATATTCCTGCTTCAGCTATTCTGTGGTATTCATCAACAGTCCACAGCCGCAATTGTAAGGGTGATTCTGTGGTTTGCATAGTTAATTAAGGTCAATATTTATTCTCTATTATATAATTATTTGTCTGAATCAGGATGTCCAGGATTTTAGGATTTTCAGGATTTTTTTGACATAATAGAAATAAATAAACTGTGAACACATAATGACGACTCAATTAATGCTTCAACCTTCATCTTTAATATCTGCTGGTATGAAGATGAGTGAATTTGGTAACATTTATCTCAGGCACTTTTAATATTTTTAATTTTCTTCATAGCATTTTGATATTTAGTTTCATTACCTTCTTTTTTATATATATCTGCTGCTTTTTGATAATCATCAATTGCACCCTGTTGGTCTTCTAAAATAGAACGAATAAACCCCCGCTTGTAGTAGATAAGGGCATCATTGGGATTAATTTTTATAGCTTGACTATAATCATCAATTGCACCCTGCTTGTCTCCCAATTCATAGCGAATAACTCCCCGATAGTAGTAAGCATTGGCATAATTGGGATTAATTTTTATAACTTGAGTCCAATCATCAATCGCTCCCTTATAGTCCTCAAAGAAAACGGGTTCATGACCCAAACTGAAATATTTGTCAGCATCAGAAGATGTCAAACTTTCTAAATAGCCACGTAAAGCCCCAGCATAAAGTAATTCATCTATTCCCACGAAAGCTTTAACACCAGCAGATTTAATTATATTGGTTGGTAAAAATCCAGCCAAAATTAAGTTATATTCAGATTGAGCCTCGCTGACTTCCTCTTGAATTAAAATACAAACTAAAACAGAATTTTTTTCAATTTCTTCTCGGCTAATTGACCATTTAATTGTGTCAAAATTCCCATAACGGGCTTTAACCTGAATACCAATTGATGAATCAGACGTTAAAGTAAAATCAATTTTTCCATCTCCACCAATGCGTTTTTCATAATCAACCTCAGTTACAAAATTACCTAAACGACTTTTAACAACTTCCTCACCCAGCTTTCCCTTGAAATTATTGATAACAACATCACGAATAGGAGTTGAAGAAGTATGTCTATATTTTTCAGCCATATCCCAGCAAAAATCCCGTAATTGCTGTAACCTCTCTCCAGAGATAACCGTCAACTCACTATGCTGGCCTTCCTTCTCACAATGGAGTAAGTCACCAGATTTCAGTCTTTGAATAAAATCAGTCTGCTGTGCTTTGAGTATAGTTGTCCAGTCCATTTGTCAAAACTCACCTTTATCTGACAAAAAGTATTTATTCTATTATTCCCTATTAAGCAACAAAAAGCACTAATCTAGATCACATTGCAGTTTTTTGAGTCCAACCGAAAAGTATTGAATCCTCAAGCCCTTAAAACACAACTCAAGCAAACATCCTGTAAATCCTTAAATCCTGGATATCCTGATATGGCTACGCCACGCTTCGCTATCAGACAATTGAGATTTAATTAACTAACAGCAAAATCTGTATATTTGCGGACAGAAGGCAATTGAAAACCTAAAACAATATCCTCTTTTGGTACACCTAATTCAACCAATTCATTAGCAATTCCTACCTCTGTACCATACTGCTGAATCCAGATTTTATTATCAATAATATCTAAATGTAAAACGGGTCCATAAATACGATTTTGATCACGCCAACCTACATAAACTAATTGATAATGGTCATTTTCAGCATCAAAAATCGTCTGTGCTTGAATACGGTTATCCCAAACCATACTAGCGTGTTGTTTCAGTAAATTCTGAATATATTGCCGATATTCTGCTAATTTTGCCATTCTGATATTACCTCCTGTTCAATATTATAAACTACTAAACAAAGTTGATTTTTTTATAACTTACGCAAGTAGCACACTAAAAATCTGTTGTAGGGTGCATATATTAACATTTTAGAGTTACAATAAAAGATAACAGTTTCATTTTATCAAAATGTCTGAAACTATCACCCTCCAACTACCGGAAACACTGGTGCAAAAAGCCAAAGAAATCGCTGCTTTTACCCATCGTCGCCTTGAAGATGTATTACTAGAATGGATTGACCGTGCCAGCAATGAATTACCTGTAGAATCATTACCAGATGAACAGATTTTGTCATTGTGCGATTTGCAAATGGAAACTCAACAACAAGAAATTTTTAGTGATCTTTTAGCACGTCAACAAGAAGGACAGCTAAATGATATAGAAAATAGCCAACTAGATGAACTTATGCAAGTTTACAGACGTGGTTTAGTGCGGAAAGCAAAAGCCTTGAAAGTGGCTGTTGAACGTGGTTTGATACCTGCAATTAATTAATAGTCATGGCTCGATCTTATATTCCTATTGAAATAGAACGTCGTGTTCGGAAAGATGCTCAAAATCGTTGTGGCTATTGTTTGAGTCCTCAACATTTAGTAATGGCACGTTTGGAAATAGAACATATTATTCCTATAGCGAAAGGTGGTAGTAATAATGAATCAAATTTATGGTTAGCTTGTCCTATTTGTAATAGATACAAAAGTGATAAAATAACAAATATTGATTCAGAAACAGGTGATATAGTTAAATTATTTAACCCACGTACTCAAATTTGGTCTGAGCATTTTTTTTGGACAAAAGATGGATTGCAAATTGTGGGTAAAACACCAACTGGGAGAGCTACTGTTAAAGTTTTGCATTTAAGTGATGATGCAGATGCTTTAGAAGTTCGCAGTTATTGGGTACTTGCTGGTTGGCATCCTCCAGAAAATTAATAAATTCATAATCACGAACAATTATGAGAATATGTCATAAAGATTTATAAATGTTAACGATTTAAAAAATAAATATATAATTTGACGTATTTTTTATTACAAAATTACCCTAAATAAAATTCCCAAATATCTACCAATAGGGTATTGTCAAAAGAGATAACTTTTAGTTTGCTATTAATTTTATTAGCCGTTATATTACTTAAATTGTAAGCTATCAGCTATCAGCTATCAGCTATCAGCCGTCAGCTTAAAACTAACTAAATCAGGAAATCAGGGGAATTTAAGATTGAGAGATTTTAGAGAATTGAAAGTGTGGGAAAAAGCTCATCAGCTTACTTTATCTGTCTATAGGCAAACACAGATATTTCCCAAAGAAGAACTGTATGGATTGACAAGCCAAACACGCCGATCCTGTGCTTCAATCCCTGCAAATATAGCTGAGGGATGTGGCAGAAAAGGAGAAGCAGAACTAGCCCGTTTTCTTCAAATTGCTATGGGTTCAGCCAGTGAACTTGAATATCATTTATTACTTGCTCATGATCTTAACCTACTCCCAGCCAAAAACTATGAATCTCTGGCTAATGACGTGACTGAGATTAAACGAATGCTTACCTCTTTCATTCAAAAGCTGAAAGCTGAAAGCTGAATGCTGAATGCTTATAGTTTGCAAAAAACACATTTCAAAAAACACCAATCTCATGCACATACCCGATGGATTTATTTCTGTGCCAGTTGCAGCCGCCACCAGTTTAGCCAGTGCAGCCGCTTTATTTGTGGCTTTTGAGCGATCGCAAACAGCCTTTGGCATTCGTCGCGCCCCCATTCTCGGCTTAACCACAGCCTTTATTTTCGCCGCCCAAATGATTAATTTTCCCGTAGCGGGAGGAACTAGCGGCCACTTATTAGGAGGGGCTTTAGCTGCCATTATTTTAGGTAGTCCTTGGGCGGGAATGTTATGTATTGCCACAGTTTTAATTATTCAAGCCGTACTATTTGCTGATGGTGGTATCACCGCTTTAGGTGCAAATATTTTAAACATGGGAGTAATCGGCGTTTGGGTAGCATGGGGATTAACCCAAACCTTACAACGACTATTGGGCGGTTCTCAAAGGCGTTTACCCCTGGCAGCAGGGATAGCAGCAGGAGTGAGCGTAGTTGTCGCCGCCGTAGCTTGTGCCATTCAATTAGCCCTGTCTGGTACAGCACCAGCTAACATAGTTTTACCCACCATGGCAGGTGTACATATTTTGATTGGTATTGGAGAAGGATTAATTACCGGGGGTGTATTAACCTATCTAGCCACAGCCCGTCCAGATTTGTTACCAGGTGAAGAACACAAAATTAGAGGCTGGTTAGTTCCCGTTGTGAGTATTTTACTGATTTCGGGTGTGTTGTCTCTATTTGCTTCCGCTTGGCCAGATGGTTTAGAAAAAGTAGCAGAAAACGTGGGTTTTATCAACTTAGCTGAAAATGTGCGGGTAATTGTACCGACACCTTTGGCTGACTATGAGATTAAAGGTTTAGGGCAAATCGGGACAAGTATTGCCGGATTAGTGGGTTCTACAGCTTGCTTTGCTGTGGCTTTTGGAATTGCCAAAGTTATCAAACCGAATAATGCTTAATATTTCCTTGCCATTACGCTTGCAATTATCCCTGATCATTGTGATTGGGGCAGCTTGTTTAAAACATTATACCTGGTCTAATTTACTCGTATATGGGGCGATCGCACTTATCTGGGCTTGTATCTTACAAGTACCCATTCGCAAATTAGGCGGATTACTGGGGACAGAATTAATTTTTCTCTCATTGATGGCTTTACCATTGGGATGGGAACGAGCCAGTTTTTTGCTACTGCGTTCCCTAATTTGTTTAATTGCCATGAATAGTTTTTTATTAACCTTACCCCCCCACAGTTTCGGTATTGCCCTCAAAAGCTTACCAATACCTGCACCATTAAAAGAAAACCTGATCCTCGCTGGGCAATACTTAGAAATACTCCTCTCAGAAGTGACCCGAATGCAGCGCAGCGCCCAATTACGAGGGCTAAAAGGTGCAGGGGGATGGTTACGCTATGCCAGTGCTTCCATGATTGGGGCTTTATATCTCCGCACCCTCGACAGAGCCGAAAGAGTTTATGCGGCCATGGTAGCCCGTGGATATAACGGAAAATTACCCATAGATTCCCCCCTCAAACCAAAAGAACGTTTTATCCTGTTAATAGCTGGGGTAACAGCTACTTGTTTAACCCTAAGTTCCTACCTTACTGTTATTTGAGTGGTGAATCTTGACATCATTAACTTCTAATCCCCAAATTTCCCTCTCTCAACCACATACTAATGTCGTTGAAGTCCAAAATCTGGTATATGCCTATTCACACCAGCAACCCGTATTACAAGAAATTTCCTTTAGCTTACAAACAGGCGATCGCGTCGCTTTAATGGGCGCTACCGGCTCAGGAAAAAGCACCCTCCTAGAAAACCTCATTGGCTTAAAACATCCCCAAAGTGGCAAAATCTGGATTAACAGTATCCCCTTATTACCAGAGAATTTGCCACAAATACGGCAACAAATTGGTTTTACCTTCCAAGATGCTAACGACCAATTATTTATGCCCACAATTCTGGAAGATATTACCTTTGGCCCCCTTAATTATGGTGTTTCATCCATAGCCGCTAAAGATAAAGCCCATCAATTATTAGCCGACTTTGGATTAGAGGCCTACGCCCACCGTTCAGCCCATGAACTTTCTGGAGGACAAAGACGTTTAGCCGCCTTAGCCACGATTTTAGCCCTAAATCCTGCCATTCTCATCTTAGATGAACCAACCAACGGACTTGACCCAGCATGGCGACGACATTTAGCCCAAGTATTATTAAAATTGCCTGTTCAAGTGATGTTAATAGCTTCTCACGACTTAAATTGGCTAGGAAGAGTCACCCAACGGGCTTTAGTCCTCTCTACTGGTAAAATCCAAATAGACAGCGACATTCAACCACTGTTGCAAGATGGCAAAACCTTAGATAAATTAGGGTTGCCAGTAGATTGGTAAACTGCTCAACACAGAAATTCGTAATTGCGAATTGATGATCATCTGATCTAATATTTAGGGAATTTTAATGCGCTTGGGATGTTAATGTTGTTTTCCCGTTATTCAGTTATTGCTCCTGTTAGTCTGAGCATTGCTTTGTTAATTACTAGTTGCAGCGAGAGTAAAGTCTCCCAATGTCAGCGATTGATGACAGTTGTTAATCAAGGTACTTCGTTGATTGATATCAAAAAAGGTCAGCAGGTATCAACAAGCTCGCAATTATCCAAAGATTTGAAAAAGGTCACTAAGTCTATTCAGGAATTAAATTTAAAAGATCCCAAATTGCAAGAATTTGAAACCAAATTTAGCAAAAGCTTTGATCATCTTAGTGAAGCCATAGCCAAAGCCTCTCAAGCTCTTGCAGATACTAAAAAAGCGGAAGCATCATCAGATGGTAGGGCAAAAATTGAAAAAGCTAGAAAAGAAATTGATTCCGCACTGACAACCGCAGCTAAAACTGCTGGTAAAGAATCAGATGCTTTAGGCGTTCAATTAAATAAATATTGTAGCCAGGAATCAACTAAGAATTAAAAATTGAGAATTAAAAATTAAAAATTGCAAGAGTTAGATCCTTTACCCTTGTTTTTTTAATTTTTAATCTTGCATTTTTCATTACTACTTACTAGGCGTTTTGTTAATAGGATTTTGTAAAATGTGAGATGATTGATTTCTGCAATTATCACAATGTCCACAACGCCAATTAACAGTTGCTGCTTTAAAGCCAAAGGCAGTTAATAAAAACTGCCAACGACACTTTTTAGTAGTTAGATATTCACTCATTTGTTTAGCAGCTTGTAATTGTGTTTCTGGTGGATTTCCTGACTGAGAACAAATAGAGTAATGAAAAGGATCAAGCCATTTCAGTTGTCCATTACTATGGAGCAGAGAAAGTGCCACAGCACCAGTAGGAAATTCTTCAATTACAGCATTTACTTCACCCTGGGGTGGAAGTTTTTTGGCTAATTGTTGAGCTTTTTCTTGTTGTGATCGCATTTGTTGTTCAAAAAATTTCTGTCTTTGCTTATCCTCCGAATCTAAAAATCCCGTTGGTTCACTTACTAAAGTTAAAACATCAGCGGGTTTACCATCTCTTCCCGCCCGTCCTATTTCTTGCACATATTCAGATAACAAATATGGC
The DNA here is from genome assembly GCF_009712035.1 of Anabaena sp. UHCC 0187. Classification (GTDB taxonomy): domain Bacteria; phylum Cyanobacteriota; class Cyanobacteriia; order Cyanobacteriales; family Nostocaceae; genus Dolichospermum. The sequence continues at coordinate 54,374 of NZ_VILB01000002.1, forward strand.
GCATGAAAATGAACCACCCAGCGCACATCTGGTTTATTTATCCCCATGCCAAAAGCACAAGTACACACCACAAATGGGATTTTTCCACCTAACCAACTAGCTTCAATATTCCGACGTTTTTCTGCACCTAATCCCGCGTGATAACTAGCGGTTTGATAACCATTTTCTGTTAACCACTGGGTTAAATTTTCACTATCTCTTCGAGTCCGTACATAAATTAAACCAACTTGATTTGGTCGTTTTTGAATAAACTTTAATAATTGTTGTTTTCTATCTTTAGGAGTCCAAGCAATCCGGACAGTAGGATTTAAATTTTCCCGGTAGGGATTAATCCGAAAAATCTCAGGTTTGTCTAATTTTAAAACTGTAGAAATAATATTTTGGGCTAGAGGATCAGCCGTGGCCGTAAAAGCTGCTATACTAATTTTTGTTCCCGGTGGTTTTGATTTTAGCAACGCTTCACGCACAGCCCCTAAACGCCGATAAGCCGGACGAAAAGTATCACCCCACTGCACCAAACAATGGGCTTCATCCAGAATCAAACCATTAATTTGGAGTTGGGGATTACATAACCTTTTCCACACTGCTGGGCTGAGTAAGGTTTCTGGTGATAAATACAATAATCTTAATTGCTGTCTTTCTAAAGCTTGCAAAGTTGCTTGACGTTGAAATGCAGGTAACTCACTATGTAAAAGTGCTGCTTTTTGCTGTCGTTGACGCAATTCATCAACTTGGTTTTCCATCAGCGCCACCAAAGGAGAAACTATTAAAGTCAATCCTGTTTGTAGTAGGGCGGGAAGTTGAAAACAAATAGACTTTCCCCCACCTGTGGGCATAATAATTAGAGCATCTTCTTGTGATATCAAACAGTTAACAATTTCTTTTTGGGGTGGACGAAAATCGTCATATCCCCAGATCGCTTTTAATGCTGTGCGAACATCATGCCAAGATTGTGCTATTGGGAGATTCATTGTTTTTACCACGGAAGCGCAAAAGACGCAGAGACTATAAAAAATTACAAGCTATAATTACTGTACATCTATATTTTATACCTGTCAGGAAAATAATGTATCAGTTTTAATACTTATTAAATCTGTAAATATCGGGTATTTGGCAAAAGGGGACAACAATTCAAAATTTTCAACCCCTCTTGCCTCTTCCCACTGACAACTGACTAATGACCAATTAGTTCTTGATCATTCCATTCCAATGTATCGCCAATGTTGTCTCCATTATGGTAAGCAGCCAGTAATACTTCACAGGTTTTACCATAGGATATCGCGCCAGTGGCATCAAGGGCGATCGCTCCAAAATCCCGGTTATTCCTCTTAGCTTCCGTAAATGATCGCTGCATCGCCTCTTGTAGAGACATTCCATCAGTGACTCGCACCACAACCTTAGCCGCTAGACACTCATCAATAATATCTTCCCCAATGCCCGTACAACTAACCGCTGCCTGACTAGTTGCATAATTACCTGCTGGCATCGCCGAATCACTGACTCGCCCAATGCGTTCAAAACCTTTACCTCCAGTGGAAGTACCAGCGGCTAATTTACCATAGCCATCTAAAGCGACGACACCAATAGTCCCCCTACCGGCACTTTCTGCCATTTCTGGTTCTGCGACCACACCAGCCATCGTTCTCTTAAAGTTATCTTTGCGTTCTAGCGTCCACTCTTGCAAACGCAAATCAGTTAAACCATTATAAGTAGGAACTTGTAACTCCCGCGCTAACTCAGCCGCACCGTAATCAGACAAAACCCGATCATCGGAATTTTGTAAAAACAGCGCCATTTCAATCGGATTCTTCACCCGTGACACATTAATAACACCACTAAACCGCCCAGTTGTCCCATCCATTATGGAAGCACTCATGCGGATTTGTCCGTCAGATTGGAGGACAGAACCTGTACCAGCATTAAAGCGGGGTTCATCTTCCAACATTTGACAACCTCGAACTACTGCTTCAGCGGCAGTTGCCCCTGTAATTAAGAGAGCATAGACTCCTTCAACAATTTTAGAAAGAGAGTTGCGGACTGCTAGTAATCCCCCCTTACCTTGGAGAGAACTACCAGCCCCACCATGAATAATCAATTTAGGTTGCACTTGTAATGTCATTTATTTTGATAATTGTTAATTGTCAATTGCCATTTTTAGCGTTAGAACGACGACGACGGCAACGTTCTGAGCAATATTTAACTTCATCCCAGCAATCTTGCCATTTTTTTCGCCAAGTAAACGGACGTTGACAGACTACACAGATTTTTTCCGGTAAATCAGATTTAGAACGAACACGCCCCATGATCATCAATTGAAAATTTAAGAACCCAATGTACTACCGTCAGAATTTTGAGCCGCTAAAGGTAATAATAAACGACTGACGACTTTTTTATCTGGTAACTTATATATCTGTAATTCTCCACCCAATTGTTGCATCATCTTTTTACAAATTACTAGATGTAAACCTGGGGATTTATTCAGGTTTGCAGTAGAAAGTGTCACCGGAGATTGGTATTGATTAAATTCTATTAATAACTGTGGTTCAATGATGCCATTATCTGTAATTAAAACTTCTAGATAGTGATCATCTAAGGGACGAGACCAGATATCAACTCTATCACCAATAGGAGAACGTTGACAGGCAGCAACTAACAATTCATGGAGAACCAATTCAATTTTCACAATGTCGCCAGTGGTGGCTAATGTAGAACCTGTATGAGTTTCTTCTCCGGGTAAGGAAGATATGGGGGATGATTCCCGATGATCGTTAGATTCTCCCACATCATGTATTCCTATCCACAATTGTTGCTGTTTGGCAAAAATATCAACTCTTTCTACTCCTCGCTTCAATAGACTGGAAATTGACATAGTTTCTAAACTTATATGCAAATCCCACTGCTCCTGTTTAATTATGCCTGTCATCGAACTAGTGATGTAGTCTAATTGTCTAAACAGCAGCTTATAGCGCATTTGAGTTAGTTCACTAGCAGGTATGCCTAAATCACGGATTTGCCCAAGTACAAGTTTGGCCATTCTATGAATTTCTTCTAAACGACGATGTTTGTACCAATTAAGTTTGCCTAAATTTTCAGTATTAGATTCTAGTTGTTGAATAGTTTGCTGTTGACTTTGCCACCATGCTAATTGATGAATAAGAGTGGATACAGCATTTAAACCAGCCTCTCTCCAGTTATGTTCTTCATAATCCGCCAAAATTATAATGCCGGTGGCTTGGTAATCAGCACTTGTACGTAATGCCATGACAAAAACTTTACTTCTGTCAGGAATTGTTAACCATTGTCTAGTTTCTGATGGTAAATCATAAGCTTTGAGAATCAAGTAACTATTATGGGCTAATGCTAACTCTGCCAAGACATCTTTCTCTAAGGAAACATGAAAATCTGTAACTACCTGAAACTGATGATCTGACATAACCCCTGGAATGATTTCTGCCCAATTTTGCCCAGAATTACCGGAAAGAATAACTGCTAGGGGAGATTCTAAAACAGATGCTATTTGTTGAAGAGCGGCTATTTCAGTTGTATTTGTGTCGCTTTTAGTTTGGGTGAGGATCTTCAGGTATTCTTTAAATCCTTGGAAGATTTTTTGTTGATCTTTGGTACTATCCCGTAGTTGCCAATGATGAACTACTACACCAATATTCTGACTAAAAACCCATAGTAATTCTTTTTCTAAAGTTTTCCAAGATCGGTTGGTTTCATGGGTAACGAGCAAAAGTAATTCTGGTGTCCGCCCTTGAGTACAGTTACATATTAACAGCGATCGCACACCATTATCTAATAACTGCCGTCGCCAATTTAAGAAACGCAAATCTGCCTCAAAGTTTTCAATTTCTAAGGTTTGTTTGGCATTTTGCAAAAGCTGAATATCAATTTCTGCTAGTTCCCTCAGTTCAAATGTCCATAGTCGGCGATTATGCCGCATACTCTGGAAAATAACTTGATAGATATTTTTGTGGGGGTTATAATGTAATAATAGAAATCGTGTGGCAGTTAGCCGTTCTAAAATTCTGCCAGCACAAATATATAAAGCGGAATCTAGATCCTTTTCCCTGTAAATAGCTTGGGCAACTTGATTAGTTAATTGAGTATCCTGTTGAATTTGTTTAATTGTGCCTTCGATAATTTCATTAGGAGCAACTAAGGATATTAATCCGGCTGCACCTTGGACAAAATGTTTTTCTGATTCCATCCACTTGCGGAGTTCATGACTTTCTACAGTGAGAAATCCTAGTAAGTCTTTTTGCCAGATAATCGGTGCTGCCAAGAGTGATTTCACTCCCAGACGTTGCAATAACTTACTTGAAATATTGGTTTTTAAAGAACTAGAATCTTCACTAATCCACACTAATTCATTAGTAGATAAAGCATAATAAAAATCACTCAAATCTTGAACTGTGATGCCAATTGCCCCTGGTTTATGGCTGTCTGTACTACTAATATTAACTAGATTATTACTCATTCGACACCAAAAGTAATTTCCTTCCCTTTCCAACCAATAAATATTTGTGCGACTAGGGGAAACAAATTTATGAGTAGCATCAACTACTGCTTCTAATCTTTTATTAAAATCACTGACAGAACGGACATTTTCTAATAATTGTAATAATGGTTCAGTTGGAGTTGAATCTGGCTTCTGTTGTTTATTACCATTATTATTTTTATACAGTAATATTCCCAATTCACCTATGACTATTAGCAACTTAGCTCTAGCTTCTCCACTCAACAAGTAACCCCAACGTTGTGAACCTAGTAAAACCAACCCTAAACATTTTTCTTTATAGCGAATTGGTAAAAGAATAGTTCCTTGAATGTTATATTTGATAGAGACTTCTTGCCATTCATAGGCGCGAGACTCTCCCCGTAAATTTGCTATGCCTAAAGGACATAATTGAGTAACTACTTTCTCTAGAAAATTTCCCGGCTTAACAACCATCGATCTTCGTAAATAACTGGTTTCTCCATCGGGAGTCAATCCCCCTTTTCCATATAAAGTTTTGTTACTCTCATCGTAAAGAGCAATCCAAATAAATGGGTAGTCAAACCGTTCTTTAAGATAACCAATAGTATTTTTAATCAGTGCGTCAACACTATCATCTTCTCTCAAGTTCTGGAGCAGTTGCCCCAAGGATAGGATTTGTTGTTCAGCAGCTTTAGGTTTTTTTTGCTGCTCATTTTGATCATCGTTTGACATAGTTTGTAGTAATATATTTTAGAATGCCTGGTGAACCTTCCTAATGGATTTTGTCCCTGGTGTCTGTTAATAATTGGTAGATGTTAACCTAAATTGGATATTTATCAAGCAGTAGTTAGTCATTTTTTATTTACTCTGGTAAAAACCGAGCCAGAGTGGTTACACAAACAAACCATTGGTAGTCTAAACTGGCTTACAAAAACCAGCTATAATCCTTCTACTAAGTGGTTAAATAACCTCCTTCAGCAATATTTGTGTGTAAATGATCCGCGATTAGAGCAAGTTTTGTTGGGACTAAAATTTCCCAATCCTCTAGGCTTGGCTGCTGGATTTGACAAAGACGGAGTTGCTGCTAGTATCTGGCATAATTTTGGGTTTGGGTTTGCCGAACTGGGTACTGTCACTTATCACCCACAACCCGGAAATCCCCCTCCTCGCTTATTTCGTTTGCCTTTAGATAAAGCTGCACTTAACAGGATGGGTTTTAATAATTCTGGTGCAGTGGCAATGGCAGCAAGATTGACAGAGGGAAAAAAACACTTAATTCATCCAGTACCCATACCCATAGGAATTAATTTAGGTAAATCTAAGATAACACCCTTGGAACTAGCCGCACAGGATTATCTAGATAGTTTTCGATTACTGAAAGATTTAGGTGATTACTTTGTAGTAAATGTTTCCTCTCCTAACACACCAGGATTGCGATCGCTCCAAGATGCTGCCATGCTTAGTCAGATATTGGATGTATTAAAACAAGAAAACACCGCACAAAAACCCATATTTGTGAAAATAGCCCCCGATTTAGAATGGGAGGCAATATCTGACATTATTACTCTGGCTAAAACCTACCAAATTGCTGGTTTAATCGCCACCAACACCACAATTAGCCGGGAAGGACTCCAAACCCAAATCATTGAAAAAACTGGTAAATCCCCCCAAGAAGAAGCGGGAGGAATTAGCGGCAAACCAGTGCGCGATCGCTCTACAGAAGTAATTCGCTTTATTTACCAACAAACCCAAGGGCAGATGCCGATCATTGGCGTAGGTGGCATATTTACGGCTGAGGATGCTTGGGAAAAAATCACAGCCGGAGCTTGCTTAATTCAAACTTATACAGGCTGGATCTATGAAGGACCAATGATGGTACGCCGCATCCTTGCCGGTTTATTAACCAAACTAGAGGAAAACGGCTTAACATCCATCAGTCAAGCGATAGGCATGGGTAATAGGTAATTGGTGATTGGTAATGGGTAATTGGGGAGAATTAAATTATCTACACCCAGTCCCCAATCCCCAATCCCCAGTCCCTATTCTTCCACGGGGAAAAACTCCTTAGACTTACGAGAATAAGACCAAGCAATACCATCAGGATCACGGGTACGACACCACTCAGCAAAATCTGGGTCATTGCGTCGCTTGTAAACTGTACTGGAATAAACATTTAGGCGTTTGGCTAATTCCGATTGAATGAGTGAACCAAAAACTAACTGTTCTTCCAGAGGTTTCTTAACTTCCTCGTGGGTAGGTTCGGGTAAGGATTCAGATTCAGATTCAGGTTCAGATTCAGATTTTATTTCCTCCTCCTGGGCTATTGGTGGAGGTGGAGCTAAAAACGAACGGGCAATTTTCGTAACTGGTTGAGCCGGCAGTTTTTCCACCGATTCACTACTATCAAGAATATCGCCGAGAATACTAGCAGTAATAAAGTAGTACGATTGCTCTTCATTTTCTGCGTCCAGTACACTAGCGCCAAATTCCTTAGCTTTACCATCTAAATAGCGTTTTGCCACCTGTCCAGAAAAATTACCCTTGATTGCCAAATCCATTGGTGTAATTTTCCCGTGGTTTTCGCGAATTAACTGATAAAAAAGCGGGTTAACTTGGTTACACCACTTTTCCCATCTATATTGCTGCCAAAGATTGAAAACCATCAGCAGACCCAAGATTAGCAGTAAAACCTTCCAGGTATTGACAACGAAAACAATCAAAAACGATAACGGCAAAATGAGAACGAGAAAACTTTTGCCGTAATTTTCTATGGGTGTTTCACTCATGCTGATTTTTGCCAAGTGAATTTTTACAAAATAATATTTCTATATTGGCAAAAATTTGGACATTTGTTTGTATCTTTTGGCAAAAATATCGCCAATTACTTGGCAAAAGCTACTTATACAGGGAAAAAGTGACAGCTTACACCAAGAAAAGAAATTTTTCTCTAGCTACTTGACAACTAGAAATTTACGTACTACATCAATACTACAAATGACATTCCCAAAGGAGTTAGCTTTTGCGTGACAGAGCGCCCACCTTGCCTTTTTAGTCCGACCTATCGAGGGTTATCGGATTTGACACTCCCCGTTCTAAAGACACAGGGAGTGTCAACTAAGCTGTCACGCATTTAAATTGTTGGTTGAGACGAGGGAACAGGGAACAGATAAGAGTTTGAGGGCTTATTTTCTAACTTCACCAAATCAAATTTAGATGCGCCTTAGCTTAGTTAAGTCTGGCAATGGATAATTGGTGATAAAATCTCAGTATTAATCCTGTTCATCCTTAAATCCTGGACATCCTGATTCTGACAATTTTTCTAACTAGCAACTTATTTTGGATGTTGTGATTTTGTGATGTTGGGTTTCCTTATGTCAACCCAACCTACGTTATTTATTTGCTCATTTGTTGAATTATTTCCATTGTTTCAATGCTGACTGTACAGACTCTCATTAATAAATCTATGACAATTTCTTTATAATCTGCGAAACGATAAGTATTGAATTTTTCGGCAATGGTTGGATCTTTTGGTTTCTTTTCTTTATATTGATCTAATATCCATTCTAACGCACAACGATTACCCAGCATATATTCCCAAGCTATTTTAGGAATGTTTTCTAATGTAGTGACATCATCTAAGATAATACTATTTTTGGTTTTATCGGCTTTTAATTTTGCTTTGGGTGTTTTTTGATTGTCTTTTAAGGGAATATCAAGACGGGTTAAGTTATAAGGTGTGATTGTTTCATAATTAATATGTAATTCCATGAGTTGTTTACCCCAGTTAACCCATTTTTGGAAGTTTTCATAATATGGTAAACGAGGAAATTCGCGTTTGAGGTTGAGTTCGTATTTGGTGCGATAAGCTGGGTTATGTAAGACTGCGTAGGTATAATGAAAAATGTCTATTTTGGTAATTGTTGGATCTTGGTAATGGGTTTGAATTTGTTTTAGTCCCCAGTCGGTTATATTATCAATGCGGTTTCCTATTTTGTCGTAACGGTAGAGAGGGAGACATTGAGAATCACCGGTTAAATGTAAATCAATAATTGAATTACTACTTAAACAATGAAAGGGTTTTGTATTTCCTAATGCTGAAAAAGCTATATATATATTATCTAATTTGTCACCTCTATGAATTTCCAACCAGTACGAAGGCATTCTATTAAAATGTCTATCAAGATAAAAAAAGCTTTATTCATTGAGGAGATTTTGAAAAGCGACACGAATAGAAGTTTCTTTGCGAGAACCACCATATTGAATGATTTTTTCTACTTCTGCTTGGTATTGGGTTACTAATAGTCGAGACATTTATAAAACTCCTAAATGATTTAAATTAATGGGTGTTGTTGTAAAAAAACAAGATTTTGCTGTGGGATAATTTCAAAATATATTTTTTTACTCATCTTCTATCCAAGGTTTGGTAACAGAATCACTATCAATGTCATCGTCTTCTGAATAGTCTATTACTGTTTCTATTTTTCCTTGTTGAGAAATTGGTATTTTATTCAAAGCTTCTAGCGCGTCAAATGCAGAATTATATCTCAGTTTATGATCATCCATAACCATGTGATTGATAATTTCTGCTAAAGGTTCACTAACTTTTGCATAATCTAACCAGATTACTTCCCCATTGCTATCATGTTTTAATTCATGGGGAGAAATACCAGTTAAGGCTTTAATTCCAATCATTCCAATAGCATAAATATCACTATTATATTGAGGACGACCAAAACATTGTTCACTTGGTGAATAACCTTTAGTCCCAATACCAATTGTGAAAGCCGTTGACTCAAAACTTTCTGTAACTTGGGTACTAACTTCTTTGACAGCCCCAAAATCTATTAATACCAGTTTTTGATCTGATCGACGACGAATAATATTATTAGGTTTAATATCTCGGTGAATCACCCCATTGTCATGGACAAATCTTAATATTTGTAAAAGGTCTTTGAGGATTTCAATAACTAAATTTTCTGGAAAAGTTTTACCTGATACTAACTCTTTATTTAAGGGATGACCAAGGATATATTCTTGAATTAAATAAAATTCTTCATCTTCTTCAAAATAAGCTAAAAGTTGGGGAATTTGATTGTGTGTTCCCAATTTTTCGAGGGTTTTTGCTTCTGAACTAAATAACCGTCTAGCCAGGGCTAAATTTTCCTCTTTAGTTGTGGCTGGTTTGAGTTGTTTAACAACACATTGGGGATGATCAGGACGTTGGATATCTTCAGCAATATAGGTTTCACTAAATCCCCCAGCACCAAGAACTTTAATAATTTGATAACGGCCGCTGAGTATTTTTCCTTTGACTTCCGAATCTCTTTTTTCAATCAGGTCTTGTAGGTCAGTTTGTTGATTTAAAATTTCTTGAACAACGGGAGAAAATTGATATTTTTGAAAAATCGTAACTAATTGTTGTTTGTTATTTTTTTCTTTGATAACTTCCAAACCCAAGTAACCAATCCCATTTAAAGTAATTGCTATAATTGGGATTGTGGTAGGAAGCATTAATTGTCCATAAATAAAACTGCTATAACTAATTCCTCCCCAAACTATAGCCACAGCCATACTTAATAAAAGTCTATTAATCCCATGTTTATTTTTAGTTACGACTAAACCTGTACTACCAATTATTATCAGAACAAACAAACCATTTAGTATAGTATTATTAATGGCTGGGGCAATGGTTTTATTAGTCATTAAACTAGCAATTGCATTTGCATGAATCTCTACCCCAGACATTCGTTGATTTGGGGACATAGCCACCGGATGAATATCATGAATTAACTGGGCTGTAGCTCCAATAATCACAATTTTATTTTGGAAAAATTTGCCCTGTTGTAAATAATTATTCCAGTTTTCTGGGTCGAGGACAGACCAAAAAGAAATTGTCTCAAATGTCCCCTCATTCCCCGAAAAATAAATGCGATCACCCTTTGGTGGTGGATATTTTACCTGTGCAGATGCTAAAATTGCTTCTGCAAAGGAGGAAATTTTTGTACTCGTGGGATTATCTACAGACAAAGACTTGATAAACTCACTAGCCAAACGGTGAATTTTACCATCTACCTCTAAACGAAAATTTACCACACCAATAGATACTGATGCAGAACGAAACATTTCCTGGGGCTGGGTTAGTTGGCTAAATTCTCCTTGATGTGTATCGAAATTTTCGTAAAGTGCTGCCAAGGTAACTTTATTGCCGTATTGTTGTAATACTGCTTGCAATTGGCGATCATCCACTTCACCGTAACCGCTGGGTTTGTCAAAAACTATATCTAAGGCTACTGACTTCGCACCAGCTTTCATCAATTTAGTGATGACATGAGCATAAGCTTCACGCTTGTAAGGGAAAGATTTCAGCGGTTCTAAGTAGCCATACTGTTGCGGATCTGATTTATAGTACTGTTCAGGAGTTGTAATGGACTGATCATCAATTGCTAAAATGACAATATCTTGTGGCGGTGCTATTGCTCCCCGCAATTGAAACCAAGTTGTCATCACTTGATTTTCCATCCATTGGACTCCAACACCGTCAGAAACACTCAGTAATGCTGCTATCAAGGCGGAAGTAACAGTTAGTAAATGACTCAAGCCTACGACTCTCTGAGACTGCTTTCCTGATTTGCCAACAGAAGCTGATTTTTTAGTTAAGCTAGATATAGGCTCTTTTGCCATATTATGTTACTGGTTAGTTTAAGTACAACACTTTTATTGATTCAGAACCCTGTTCAACTGCTAAAAACTTCAAATTTTAAGACTTAAATGAGTATTTTATCCCTTTGTCCAGTATCCTCTAATTTCCATCCAACTTATATCAGTATATTCGCCGTACAAAAACTCTATAGAGATACATCCCCACCTTGTATATAACTAAACCTCTCTCTGTAATAGCAGATAAGGGAAGTTGTAATAAAAATTTATATTCCGAGTCATCAACTTATTCAAACTGGTGTCATAGAGTATCAAGCAACATTTAGGTGTTCATTTAGGATATCCTAGATGCGTATCCTCAATAGTTTTCTCTGTTTGCTGAAGTATTGATAATTTTCTTAATTTATCCCTACAGTTGACCAAAAAATCTATTGATAGATATCAGCCTATCCCCTGCTAGAAATCCTATACCATACCTCTTTAGGAGTAAAATTGTATATTATCTAGTTCAGAATGCTGTTACTATGTCAATTTTATTGGTAGATTTTGATCAGACAACATATTTATAAGTACCGGAGGTGAAACCAGTTCAATAATTAGGATCTCAACTGGAATATTTTGGCCAATTTCTGGATTTAAAAGAGGTAAGATAATAGCTATACATAATTATGTACCTTAAAGATATTAGCGAAATTACCACTTGATAATTGCTATAATCTATTCTTCCCTCTAACATTCTTATCTATTATTAGGTGTAAATTTTTATGGGTTCTCCAATGAATCGTCTGTCTATTTTTGTAGATGGAAACAATATGTTCTATGCTCAACAAAAAAATGGTTGGTTTTTTGACCCCCGCCGCGTTTTAGAATACTTCAAATACGAACAGTCAGAAACTACATTAATCAATGCCTTCTGGTACACTGGATTAAAAGACCCACAAGACCAAAGAGGTTTCCGAGATGCTCTCATCAGTTTAGGATATACAGTCCGCACGAAAATCCTGAAAGAGTATTATGATGATGCTTCTGGTCGTTACTCCCAAAAAGCGAATTTAGATATTGAAATTGTCGTTGATATGTTTAATACGGTAGATCAATATGACCGAGTTGTATTATTCAGCGGAGATGGTGATTTTGAAAGAGCTATCGAACTATTACGCTCAAAAAATACGCATATTACGGTAGTATCAACAGAAGGAATGATCGCTAGAGAGCTACGTAATGCTACCGATAGATATATAGACTTGAACGATATTAGAGACAGAATAGAAAAAACTGACGGTTAATTACCTTAGTATTTATTTACCAAAAAACTGGGTTTAAAGCCCCGTCATTTGAGGACGGCTTTTTAATAGAATAGTGGAAACAGGCAGGGCATTGTCTGTTGGGCGAGATAGTGTAAGACGGGCTATGCCTGCAACTGTTGTTTGAACCCAGAATCTCTGCACTCTCAGGGCGGGGAGTATGTCAAAAATCTCAAAGTTAAAAACTAAACTTCACAGTTCAAGTTATTTTATCAAAAAAGAATTGAGGAATTAGAAGTCAGTCATGAGCATAAATTTTCTAGAACTGATAAATCAAACCACATTTGATTAATTCTAATTCCCTTATTTTCTTTTATTCAGCCCAATCTCAAAACTAAACAAGGTTAAGCTCATGAGCAAGCAAGCCGACAGAATTATCATCTTTGACACAACATTGCGCGATGGAGAACAGTGTCCAGGAGCAACTCTCAACATAGACGAAAAGCTGGTTATTGCTAAACAACTAGCACGTTTAGGGGTAGATATTATTGAGGCTGGATTTGCTTTTGCTAGTCCTGGAGATTTTGAAGCAGTTAGCAAAATTGCCCAAACTGTGGGAACAGAAAATGGTCCGATAATTTGTAGTTTGGCCAGAGCCAGACATGATGATATTAAAGCCGCAGCAGCAGCCATCAAACCAGCAGCAAAAGGGAGAATTCATACTTTTATTGCTACCTCTGATATTCACCTGCAATATAAGTTAAAAAAGACCAGACCAGAAGTAGTAGCCATTGCTGAAGAAATGGTTGCTTATGCCAAAACCTTCACCGATGATGTAGAATTTTCTCCTGAAGATGCGGGACGATCTGATCCAGAATTTTTGTATGAAGTTTTGGAAAGAGCGATCGCGGCTGGGGCAACAACTGTTAATATTCCTGATACCGTAGGTTACACTACTCCCAGCGAATTTGGGGCAATCATTAAAGGCATTACTGAAAATGTCCCCAACATTGATAAAGCCATTATTTCTGTTCACGGCCATAATGATTTGGGTTTAGCAGTTGCTAACTTTTTGGAAGCTGTGAAAAACGGCGCTCGTCAACTAGAATGTACCATCAATGGTATTGGTGAAAGAGCCGGAAATGCAGCTTTAGAAGAATTAGTCATGGCTTTGCACGTCCGCAGACAATATTTTAATCCTTTTTTGGGACGCGCTGAAAATTCCGAAGCACAACTCACGAACATTGACACCAAACAAATCTATAAAACCTCCCGTTTGGTTTCCAGTTTAACGGGAATGTTGGTGCAACCAAATAAAGCCATTGTGGGTGCAAATGCCTTTGCTCATGAATCTGGAATTCACCAAGATGGGGTATTGAAAAATAAACTCACCTATGAGATTATGGATGCCCAATTGATTGGTTTATCAGATAATCAAATAGTATTGGGTAAGCATTCTGGCAGAAATGCTTTTCGGACACGGTTGAAAGAATTGGGTTTTGAACTATCAGAAACCGAACTGAATAAAGCCTTCGTCAAATTCAAAGATGTAGCCGATAAAAAGAAAGAAATCTCTGATTGGGATTTGGAAGCGATTGTCAATGATGAAATCCAACAAGCGCCAGAGTTATTTAAAGTCGAGTTAGTACAGGTTTCTTGTGGTAGTAACACCACACCCACCGCTACGGTGACTCTTCGCACTCCCAGCGGGGAAGAATTAACTGATGCGGCTATTGGTACGGGTCCAGTAGATGCAGTATACAAAGCTATCAATCGGGTGGTTAATGTACCGAATGAGTTGATTGAGTTTTCTGTACAATCAGTCACTGGGGGAATTGATGCTTTAGGAGAAGTAACTATTCGCTTACGCCATGAATCCCGTGTATTTTCAGGTCATGCGGCTAACACAGATATTATTGTGGCATCGGCTCAGGCTTATGTGAATGCACTGAATAGATTGTTTTCATCTTTGCAGCAGGAAGTGAAGGAAGAAGTAACAGCGTAATACAAGGGTGGGTTAGATAGGTTAAATCGTTTAACCCACTATGAATAAGGCTTTTTCTAATCTACTCAATGCTAAGTATAAGATTTATTGAAGTAAATATTCTCTTATGCCAAGCTGGGGTAAAAACTTATAAAGAAATTGTTAAAAAGTTTAGTACAATAACATTATTCACTGATAAGTATTTTTTCCTATTGACATGATAGCGGCTCAATTTCCTTGGCTTACCGCGATTGTCCTATTTCCACTTCTGGCATCCTTTCTCATTCCTGTATTGCCTGATAAAGACGGCAAACTTGTCCGTTGGTATGCACTGGGCGTAGGCATTGCTGACTTTGTATTGATGTGTTATGCCTTTTGGAAGCATTATGATGCGACTAATGCTAATTTTCAACTTGTAGAAAATTATGTTTGGATGCCTCAGTTGGGCTTAAACTGGGCAGTTTCCGTGGATGGGATTTCCGCCCCACTGGTACTTTTAGCGGGATTTGTTACCACCCTTTCAATTTTTTCAGCTTGGCAAGTTGACCGCAGACCGAAGCTTTTCTATTTTCTCATGCTTGTGTTGTATTCCGCACAAGTTGGGGTATTTGTCGCCCAAGACTTGCTGTTATTTTTCATTATGTGGGAAGTCGAATTAATTCCCGTATATTTACTAGTTTGTATTTGGGGTGGACAACGACGACGCTACGCAGCTACAAAATTTTTACTTTATACCGCAGCAGCTTCTATATTTATCTTGGTAGCAGCCCTAGGAATGGGGTTATATGGCGGCGGAAATGTCACCTTTGATATCGCTGAACTTGCCCATAAAGAATATCCCCTCACTCTCCAACTCCTACTATATGCAGGGTTGTTAATTGCCTTTGGCGTAAAATTGGCGATTTTCCCATTGCATACTTGGCTACCTGATGCCCACGGAGAAGCATCTTCTCCTGTGTCCATGATTTTGGCGGGTGTATTGTTGAAAATGGGCGGATATGGACTAATTCGCCTGAATCTTGACTTACTCTCTGATGCTCATGTTTACTTTGCCCCGGTTCTCGCCATTCTCGGTGTTGTCAATATTATCTATGGTGCTTTAAATTCCTTTGCCCAAACGAACATGAAACGGCGTTTGGCTTATTCATCAATTTCCCACATGGGTTTTGTATTAATAGGAATTGCCTCTTTCACCGATTTGGGTATCAACGGGGCAATGCTGCAAATGATCTCCCATGGTTTAATTGCTTCAGTGTTGTTCTTCCTCGCTGGTGTAACTTATGACCGTTCCCGCACAATGGTGATGTCAGAAATGGGCGGTATTGGTCAAGCCATGCCCAAAGTATTTGCTTTATTTACAATGGGGGCAATGGCATCTTTAGCTTTACCGGGAATGAGTGGCTTTGTCGGTGAACTTTCGGTGTTTGTGGGGATAACAACTAGCGATGTTTACACCTCGACATTCTGCACCGTTACAGTTTTCCTAGCCGCTGTGGGCGTTATCCTCACACCTATTTATCTGCTTTCCATGCTGCGGCAAGTATTTTATGGTTCTGGTGCAGCCCTGATTTGCGATATTAACAACGCAGGTTTTGAAAATCAGGAAGACGAAGGAACGGCTTGTTTTGGTACAGATTGCCTGTTACCAACGGAAACTGTATATACTGATGCCAGACCCCGTGAAGTGTTTATTGCTGCCTGTTTTCTAGTGCTGATTATTGGCATTGGTTTCTACCCCAAGGTAGCTATGCAAATGTATGATGCGAAAACTGTGGCTGTGAATGCTCATGTTCGCCAATCTTATACCATTATTTCCCAAACCAATCCCCGTGTTTATGCTAGTGGATTTTTAAATCCCCAAGTTGTAGGAACTGAATTAACTCCAGTTTTAGGAACTTTAAAATAGATGATTTGCTGATAGCGCGGCTTTAGCCATATTGTTGTTATTTTTCCAGTTACTATAAAGGTAATGTCAATCATGATAGAGCCGTGACAGCAAACTCAGCTAATCAATTAACTTCTGTTTTCCGTTTGTCTCCCCTAATTCGGATCACACTGTTAAGTTTATATTTAGCATTAACAGTTCCTTTACCTTTTTTAGCGCAGGCAACAGCCGCACCTACTCCCCCTTCTTTGCTATGGGTGGGAATTGGTTGCGGTTTTGTGTTGTTATATGCGGTGTTGACTGAAAGAGTTATCTTAGACGAGGAAGGGATAAAAGTGACTTATCCAATTTGGGTTCCTCGGTTTCTTCGTCCTGGTTGGAGTCTATCTTGGTCAGAAGTAAAAGAACTAAAACCGCGTACTACGGGTCAAGGTGGGTTAGTATATTATTTCCTAAGTCAAGATGGTAAAGCTTATTTATTACCCATGCGGGTGTCTGGATTTGCCAAGTTTGTAAATATCGTCCAAGCAAAAACTGGCATTGATACCACAGATGTTCGTTCTCTAGCACAGCCTTGGATGTATCTAATTTTATTAGGTTGTACTTTCTTATTGCTATTGGTAGATGCTTGGACTATTCAAACTGCATTGGTAATTGGTAATTGGTAATGGGAATAATTCTTTCCCCCTGCTCCCTGCTCCCTGCTCCCCTGCTCCCCTGCTCTCTTCCCTATGCTGCGGCTAGAATCTATTAATCTTTATAGACGTTTACAGCATCAACACCAATACCCGATTTTACAGGATATTACCTTTGAAGTATCACCGGGCGATCGCTTGGTAATTGTTGGTGAATCTGGTGCTGGTAAAACTTCCTTATTACGCCTCATCAACCGTTTAAGTGAACCCACTAGCGGCAAAATTTATCTCAAAAATCAGGAATATCGCCAAATTCCCGTTATCCAACTGCGTCAACGGGTAATGCTTGTACAACAAGAATCTAAGCTGTTGGGGATGACAGTTGGGGAAGCCTTGGCCTATCCTTTAATTCTACGCGGTCTACCTAAGCAAACCATTCAGGAAAAAGTCAGTTATTGGCAAGAACAACTGCAAATTCCTGAACAATGGTTAGGACGAACCGAGGTGCAACTTGCTGCTGGACAAAGACAGTTAATTGCGATCGCTCGCGCCCTAGTTACCGAACCCCAGATTTTACTCTTAGATGAGCCTACTTCAGCCTTAGACACTGCCACATCTACTCACTTAATCAATACCCTAACCCAACCAAATCAACCCCATTCCTCGGCGATTTTGATGGTAAATCGCCAAATTGATTTAGCTCAAGAGTTTTGTACCCATCTCTTACACCTTCAGCAAGGTCAATTAGTGGTCAATCAACCTACTTCTGAGATAGATTGGGGCAACTTAGCAACCAGCCTGACTCAAGCAGAAACTCAAGCATTAGCAGAATGGAGTTAACTCATTGCCTCTTGCCTTGTTCCCTCTTTTAAGAGCTTTGAGTAGTTAGTACAGGAAGTTGATTAGTAAATCTCTCTCTTGGTAGTTTGGTTTGTGTTTGGGGAATATTGGTGTTCAAAATTTCCATATTAAACCGGTATCCCACATTGCGGATAGTTTGGATTAAGCTGGGTTGACGTGGATCAAGTTCCACTTTTTTCCGCAGTGATAAAACATGAGTATCAATGGTGCGGGGGTTATCAATAGCGTCAGGCCAAGCACGACGCAATAATTCCGATCTACTTAAAGGCACTCCTCCAGCTTGTGCCAAAACATATAATAAACTGAATTCCTGGGGTGTTAAGTCAATAAACTCCCCTTGGAAACGAACCCGGCGCTGGACTAAATCAATTTGCAAACTACCATAATCTAAATAAGCTGGTGCATTAGGTGTCCGGTTACGACGAATAATCGCCTCAACCCTAGCCAAAAATTCTTGCATTCCAAAAGGTTTGCTTAAATAGTCATCTGCTCCCGCTTTTAAACCTGTCACAATATCAGCTTCATTGGTGCGAGCGGATAACATGAGAATTAAAGGCTGTTGTTGACGATGCAACCAGCGGCAAAACTCCACACCATCACCATCTGATAAATCCGCATCTAGAATGACTAGAGTGGGTTGATGGCTCAGAAATACTTCTTTTGCTTGATAAATACTGGCAGCTTGATGAACTCGGTATTCTAGTTGTTGCAAGTGCCAACCCAACAACGACCTCAGATGGGGATTCCCCTCAACAATTTCTATACAAACCGAACCCACAGTTGCAAGACCCCTTAGCGTTGATGAATCTCAAATTAACAATCTCATGCTCAAGGTTTTGTAGTTTTTGTTACTTCAATAAACATATTCTTTACATTTACCCCAAGAAAACCTTGCAAAAAATTTATTTTCTACCCTGTTTACAA
The DNA here is from genome assembly GCF_009712035.1 of Anabaena sp. UHCC 0187. GTDB lineage: Bacteria > Cyanobacteriota > Cyanobacteriia > Cyanobacteriales > Nostocaceae > Dolichospermum. The sequence goes on from NZ_VILB01000002.1 coordinate 73,047, forward strand.
CAAAGCTAGTAGCTTTATTAAATTTTTATTACGTTTATATTATATTAGCTCAACTGGCTATTTATCTAGTTTGCCATGGTGAGAGGTAAATAAAATTACTTTACTACCACTTGTAGCGATATGCACTAGAATAAGCTACAAAATTTACAAAAAAAGCCATACAGGATTCTTCCTTCTTCTTCTTTCCTCCTGACTCGGTGACTCCTATAACCTATCATTAAAGTTTATTTTTAGTGATCTGTCCTACTCCTTAAGAGATATGGTAAACTTGTAGAACAATCATTTAGCAAAGCGAGTAGCATAAAAATCACACCCGATTACAACCAAAGGTGGAGACGACTTGTTATTTATCCCCGAAACAGCTAATAGGTTCTAAAGCTTGATTATACAAATTGACCCGCTAAGGACTAGATTTGTATTCCCAAGAAAATACGCACAAAAATTGGATAAAAATCAATCAGCCTTTGTGGTTTTCAATATATGGCTAATGCCAAGCTCCGCTATCAGATAAAACTTTTGACTAAAAAATCGTAAAAATACCTTACCAATTCACCATATTTTCAGTTTTTTTGGCGTAGGATCTAATTAAGTTTTTAGCTGCTGGGGGGTCTCACCCAAGGTAAAAATATTAACTTATGAGTTAATACATAAGGGGGAAGTGATACTTCATTGAACGTGAATCATTATCTACAATTCTCATTGCAAAGAGATTAATACAGCAGTTATGCTCCAAGACACACAAACCATCCGCTACTACCAAAGACTTACCGACGCCTTCGTCGAATTATGGAATCGCGGTTATCGTATGGATGATATGCGGATGTATTTGGACGGATACCTTGCCGCACTTAGACAGAGTAACATCATCGAACCATATTGGATTCATCGTTTAGAAGAGGAAGCCAGCCGCTACTTGCATGATGTATCTAACTTCGCAATGGTTCAACCGGAACCCGAAAAACAGCATGGTTACTACTAAAGGTACTGTCTAATTTTGTTGACTGTCTACCATTACCGCTGATGATCATAGCACAATTTTTGCATTGGTCAACGGGGCTTAGTGGTATGAAATTGGGAAAATATTACATTTGATCAGATCAAACCCCTCAGCCGTATACAACTGAGGGGAATTTTACTGGCATATTATAATCAGCGCGTATGATTGAGATTAATTACAATTAATTTTGTAGTAACGCAAAACAATCAAAAAAATTTATAAATTTTGAATTATTAATTCTTGTCTGTGTATAAAATATATGAAATTACTAAAAATATGAGCTATAGCTTATAAATATTTGCTAGAAAAATTGATATTAAATAAACTGAGACTTAGGGTAAATATGGTGCAAATTCTTGACTCTACTTTAAGAGAAGGAGAACAAACTCCTGGAGTTTATTTTTCTCCAGATCAAAAAATGGTAATTGCCCAGTTTTTAGATCAGATAGGAGTTGATATTATTGAAGTTGGTAATCCCGCAGTAGATAGTGAAATTGCCCTAGCTATCAAGCGGATTTCTCAAGCTGGGCTTAATGCTAAAATAGGCGCTCATTCCCTTTGTAAAATAGATAATGTGCGAAAAGCCTTAGATTGTGGTGTTGATTTTTTAGGGATATTTTTTAGTGTTTCTAAAAAGCGGTTACAACAAGATTATAATATTCATTTAGATGTAGCCATTGAAAAGATTATTGAAGTAGTTACTTTTGCCAAAGAACAGCAGCATGACTTATTAATTAGATATACACCAGAAGATACAGTGCGATCGCCGATAGAAAATGTTGTTGCCGCAGCCAGTGCCGCAGTTAAAGCTGGAGTGAATATCATTAGTATAGCAGATACTACTGGCTACAGCACACCCTTTCATCCGCAGCGCAGTATGTATTTTTATGTAAAAACCCTGAAAGAAGAACTAGGAAATCGTGGTTTGTATCCACAAATAGAAGTGCATTGTCATAATGATAAAGGGTTAGCTTTAGTTAATGCTTTAGATGCTTATAGAGCAGGTGCAGACATTATTGATGTAACAACAATGGGATTAGGAGAAAGGGCAGGTATTGTTGATTTAGCCGAGCTATTGATCAATTTAATAGATATGGGTGAAGCAGAAAAAAATTGGCAACTTAACTATATAGACGATTTATATAATTTTGTTAGTCAGCATTCTCATATTTCTATTCCTCCCCATACACCTATTACTGGTAAAAATGCCTTTACTCACTATGCTGGAGTTCATGTTAAAGCCGTAGCCAAAAATCAGCAGCTTTATCAAAGTTTAGATCCGCATATTCTGGGCAAAAAAAGTAGCTTGGCATTAGGGATGCAATCAGGATATACTGCTGTTGAACTAGCTCTAAAGCAGATTGGTAGAGGAGAATTGGCTGAAAATAAAGACTTAGTAAATAAAATCCTCCAAAAAATTAAAGTAATTGCCAAAAGAGGAACTCCCATTGATATAGAAAAAGAATTGCCAGAAATTATAGTCCGTTTTAGTGTAGCTAATCATCCTCATTCTCTTGGGAACGAAATTTGTACTTTTTCTGTTTGAGTGAGGGAATTAGGATATGAAAATATAAAATCTGCTTTATTGCTAAATTCCATTATTTCTTGAAGTATTTCGACTTATTTATAAAGGAACAAAATAAGCAATAATTTTCTTTAATAAATCCTTTGGGATAGATACAAAAAATTGTAGGTAAATAAACTACAAAATTCTAATCAAAAATTAAGTATCAAGGAGCTTTTACTCCTTCTTTCTTCTTTCTTCTTTCTTCTTCTTACTGACTCCTGACTCCTGCTATATAATAATGTTAAAAACTCAAGAACCACAATTAAATTATCCCAAGCAAGAAATAAAAACATCTGAAAAATGGTGGACTATATTGGGCGTGAGTATTGGTATATTTATTTTTTCCTTAGATGTTTATATAGTTAATCTAGCTTTACCAATTATGCTGGAATCGCTGCATACTACCTTTGGGAATAGTCAATGGGTGGTATTGAGCTACTTACTAGCAATATCTATTTTTGTTTTGAGTGCGGCTAAATTAGGCGATATGTGGAGCAAAAAAAAGTTGTACATTATCGGCATGATAGTGTTTACAATTAGCTCCTTACTATGTGGACTTTCCCCAAATATAGGCTTTTTAATAGCTTTTCGTGCCATTCAAGGAATAGGGGCTGCATTTATATCAGGAATAGGAACAGCAATGATTGTAGAGGTTTTCCCAGTAGAAGAACGAGGGCTTGGTTTAGGTATTCGGGCTGGAGTTTTTGGCTTGGGAATGATGTTAGGACCGACAATAGGGGGGATACTAATTAGTATCGGAGACTGGCCTTTAATTTTCTTTATTAATGTGCCAATTGGGATTCTAGGAATTTTAATTATGGCTTATTTTGTGCCACCTTCTATTATCAGTGTTGAAAAACAGAAGTTTGATGTTATAGGAACTATAGTTCTCACCGTCATGTTAACCTGCTTTATCTTGGGAATAACATTATTAGAAGAACAGAATTATGATTTAAATATTATCCTGTCTTTGCTATTTTTATCTATGATTGCTTTGGGGTTTTTCGTGTTCGTAGAAATGCGGACTTTAAACCCTATTTTAAACTTGAGAATGTTTAAATCTTTAGATTTAAGCTTAGGTTTAGGATTGCGGTTTATAGGCAACCTCGTGATTGCAGGAGCAATATTTATTCTCCCTTTCTTTTTTAAATTAGTCAAACAATATCCCACTGATAAAGCTGGTTTTTTATTAGCAATTCCACCAATTATTATTGTCTTAACAGCACCTATGGCTGGGATGCTTTCTGATAAATTTGGCCCACGAATTATTACTTTAATAGGATTAATATTAATGGCTGTTGGTTGCTTATTAATTAGTACCTTTAACACCGAATTAACTATCATTAACTATATGATTGCTATTATCCCCTATGGGTTAGGAATAGGGATGTTTCAATCTCCTAATAATAGCGCCATTATGGGAGCAGCACCACAAGATAGTTTAGGGGTTGCTTCAGGTTTATTATCTTTATCACGAATATTAGGACAAACTATAGGTGTGCCATTAGTGGGGGCTTTATTTTCATTTGTGACTCTTAATAATACCCAATTAACAACAAATATTGATGTCACCAATGCACCAATCAAATCATTAGTTTTAGGTACACAAATTACCTTTGAATTTATTGCTATTCTCTTACTTGTTTCTACAGTATTAGCTATTTGTTTATGGTGGTTAGAGGAAAAACAAGTATCAACTTCAAAAGCTTATTTCTGATTAAGAATTTCCTCCCGCTGTAAATTGATAGTTTCCTGAGATAATTGACATAATTCTGCTAGGGATATTTTTTCTGCATTGTATAATTCTTCAATTTTCTTGGTAGCAGCTTCTAAAATTTCCTTACCACTTCTAATTTGGATGTTTAATTTATCTTGATTATGATCAAAAATCACAAACAGAGATATATTTCTCTCAATAATTTGTGTAGTCCCTTTCACTTTAAAATCAGTCACAAATTTTCCTTCTGCGGGAACATGAAGAGGTAAATTACAAGACTGAATAATTTCCTGGATATCTGCAAGTTGTAAACTAGAAATTGGCGGATTTTTTTGTTCAATATTGACAAAATCTGTTAAATCTGGCTGGTTAATCACAATATCTTCCAATGATTCATATTGAAATGTAATTTTTCCAGCTAAATTATCAGTAATCGCATAAATTGACACAGAGTATGGACGCTTAGGTACAGAACCCTGGGCATAGAATAAACTCCCCTCCTCTGTGACAGTAATTTGAGATGTATCCGCTAGGGTTTGCAAAGATTGTAGATTAGCAATGGTACTTTTAATAAATACAGAATCAAGCCCTAAGATAGATGCTAAATCATTAGCTGTAGGTGGAGGATTAAACTCCATACCAGCACGAATAATAAATTCTTCTAAGACATTAAATTTGCGAGGTTCTTTAATAGTTAATTCTAAAGAATTTTGAGTCACAGTATAGCCAAATTGACGCGCAGCTAAAACTGATAAACCAGAACTTTCAGCTTCAATTTTCTCAACTAGATATTTCAGATTTTCATCAATTGGTTTAACTACAGAAGTAGGAAACATCAATAAAACCTCCATGATGATTAACAGTGTTAGCAACTTCAGAATACATATTACCTACTGTACCGGGTTTAGTTGTAAATAAATCATGACAACCGACAATTACCAATAATTCTTGAGCGCGGGAAAAAGCCACATTCACCCGTTCTGGTTTATTAGCAAATCCCACATCTCCTTGCTGATTATTCCGCACCATACTGACAATTACCACAGGTCTTTCCATACCTTGAAATCTATCCACTGTACCCGTTCTAATTTGTAAAGAAGGGAAAAGTTCAGATTGCAAACGTTCATCAATTTTTCTTAATTGAGCGCCATAAAATGTAATAACAGCTATTTCTTTTTTCGGTTCTCCATTGGCAACTTTATGCACCCAAACTTGCTCAAATTGTTGACAGATACTTTCAATCACATCAATTTCTTTAGTATTAAAAAATGAAGTTCCATTGCGTTCTTCTTGAAATTCATTTTCTCTGGGCATTTTTACCCAACATAGATGATTGTAAGGTTGAATAATTTCCCCTGCTAAATTATGAGCGCGTTTTGTATCAGGTTCTAAAATCCCACATTCCAATTTACCATGATAAAATTGATTAATTGCGCCCATAATCATCGGGTGCATTCGATATTGAGTATTCAGCATTTTTTTAATGCTTTTATCAGCGGTTTCAAACTGACTTTTAAATAATGATTCTTCTAAAAATTGTAATTCTTCCCTAGTATTCCCCATTGTTTTCGCAACTTCTTCCACAGTGCTAGTATCAAGCATAGGTGGTAATTGCCGATGATCTCCTACCATGACTAATTTTTTACCTTTCAAAGCCGGAATTAGCAGTTCTGGGGGGGTGCATTTACTAACTTCATCAATAATCACAACATCAAAAGATTGAAATTCTTCCGAGAAATTATAATTTGCAGCTTGAACACAAGTAATACCGACAACGTTAGCATTATCTAAATAAATTCCCCTTAAATCTTTGCTATCTTGTTCTGAAGGTTGACGGAGTTTTGCTACCCAATCTTGAACGAAATTCTGATATTTGTGCAGATAATTTTCTTCACTTTTTAGCTGTCGTTTCCATGACTTGAATTTATTTTGAATATTGCATAAAGATCCTAAATTTAATAAATCATCATTAGATAATTCTGGTTTTAATTTATCTGGGATTGTTTGCCAAATTGAGTGCCACCAATTCCGTTCGCTAATTAAACTATCTGCCAACTGTAATTGTAATTGCTGTTCTAAATCAGATATTTTTATGTGTAATTCTGCAAGTTCTTGTTGATAAATATCAGCTTCTGCTTGCAAATTTGTGAACTCTTGATTGAAAGAGTCTTTAATTGTTTCTAAAACAGTAAAAGGTGCTAGTGATGAAATTAGAGGTTCTATTTCATGAATACGATTTTCCCAAAACTTAACTTGTTGGGAAAATTCCTGGGGTTGTTCCCACATATTTGCTTGTCTAGTCAGATATTTTTCTACTAAAATCTGTAATGGTAGCGGGATATTTTGCTGTTTATGAAGTGCTTGTAAGTTATTGATAACTTCTGCAAGTTTTAAATTAGCAGCTTCTTTACTTTTCTTTAACTGAGATTTAGCTTCAGATATTTGTTCTGAAGAAATTTCATTTTCTGGAAGTTCTTGAAATTGCTGTTGCAAAATTTCTAATTGTTGTTCAGCTTCAGTTTTAACTCTTAAAACACATTGACGAGCATGAACTAAGATAATATCTAGTAATTCTTGGGTAATGCGGGTAAGAGTAGCTTCAATATTATTCCATTCAAAGGACTTACCATAGATTTTTTCCAATCTAATTAAAAAGACTTGAGTATTTTCAACTAGCAATTTTCGCTGTTTAGGGTGGAGGAGTTGATAATTTTGGAGTTTTTGATAGGTTGTTTGCCATTGAATTTGATCGGGTTTTGATAATACTATAGGAATTTGACTAAAACTTTGTTGTAGAAAATAACTAAAATCATGTTTTTTGCCTTTTCTATCAGTAAAGTCACCTGCTATTTCATAAGAGATGGCTTTTGTTAATACTCCCCAATCTGGTAAACTGATTTGATAATTTTTAGGAACAATAGATAATTTTAATGTCTTAGCAAACATCAATAAACCTAATGGTAAATCTACCATATTTTCTGTTAATGGTAAATTAGATTGTTGACATTCTTTTAAGACTTGATACAAGTTATTGGAAGCTGTAGATTTCCATTCAACGACGGCTTCAATAATATAATCAATTTCCCGTTTGCGATTTTCCCAAATTTGGATTGTTGGCTGTAAATCGTTGTGGTTATGACAATTTTGATGATCTGTTTCTAATTTCTCCAAAGATACAGAATGCTGTTGGAAAATATAAACTAATTTTGCTACTTCTGCAATAGCTAAACCGACATCATTAGCATCCTTGAATCCCGGTTTAAATTCAGAAATATGAGTTGTGATATTTTCCTGTAACCAAACAGCTAACCCAAATGCACCAAACCCCGGACGAGTAAAACCAAGTTCCTCAATACATTTGATAGCTTGACGCACATTTTCTCGAAAATTCGCTACTTCTTGGTTATTTTCTGTATAAGGTTTAATTTGTGATAAAAAACCTTTAATTTCTGAAGATTCCCAATCTATATTTGTGGCATTTTTCAGAATATTTTCTAATCCAGTAATTAAGGATTCAATTTCATTTTTATTGACTAAAGTTTGATGATACTCAATTTTTTGCTTTTGATGAGATACTTCTAAATTTTCTTTTTCGGCTTTGAGTTCATTCTGTTGCTGATTTACTGCTTCTTCTGCAATAAAATAGTCTGTAAATCGTGTTGATAATGGTAATAATTCATTGATAATTCTGATATTTTCGTGACGTTGACTGAGATTATTTTCACAATCAGTAGCGGTATTTTGTAGCCATGTACCAATTACTTGATCTTCTAAAAATGGCTGTCCTTCCTCTCCTACTTTCTCGGCTCGTCCCTTTCTAATAGCGCGAATAACGGGATTGTGAACTAAGCGACTGAGGGCGTTATCAACTGCTAAATTGGCTTGTGAGGTAATTAATGTCCGTCCTCCGCGCAAAGCTACTTGATAGCAAATTTCGGCAATTACGGTAGTTTTTCCTGTACCTGGTGGCCCTTGAATCAGCACTAAATCCTCTGCGGAAAGTACCTTTTCAACTGCGGCTTTTTGTCCAGCATTAGCAGAAGATAATAATAAATCTTTTGAGTTTAGTTTAATCCTTTTTATAATCGGTCTGGCTTGGGAAGCGTCAAATAGAAAATTACCCAAATAGGGATTTTGAGTGCGTCCTTGTTTTAATTGTTCTAAGGCTTTTTCTTTCCGTTCGATTTGTTTGATGTCTCCAGCAGCATCAAAAAATAAGTACCCATTATTGGGAAGTTGATAATTACCTTTGGCTATATATTCGATGATTTCCCGTTCTAATCGAACATGAATGAAATTATGTTTTTGATCAATTTTTTCAATAGTTCCTAATTGACGACTGTTGCGACGATTTCTATCTGTGGGTACGGAATCTAAAAATTTAACTTCTTGATTTTTAGCTTTTTTTACCCGTTCCCAAAAGTTATCTACACCTAAAATATTTTCTTCAGAACCGTTAAGAGTAGCTGAATTAACTTTAACTTCTAAAGCGATTTGTCGAGAACTTGAGCCATTATTAGAAATTCGGAAGGATACACAAAATTGTCGAGATTTTGCAATGCGTTCTTCAACTTTTAAAAAAGCTTTCCAGGCTTTAAGTTGATCTTCTGTGGGGATATGATTTCCACAAATTGGCATATTTTTGATTTTTGCCAATAATGGTTTGGGAATATCCAGACGATGTTGATGATTGGGACTTAGCCGCAACCAATAGGGTAAAGAATAACCGTCAATATTTCCCCGTGATTCTTGTAGTAAATAAGCGGATAAAATTTTAAATCCCCCATATCCATCTTGACGAATAGCAGCTTTAAATCCTAAAGTTTTTCCTAGTTTTTTGAGTTTTTTTGGTAATTGAAAGTTTTCTTGATCTGTGGCTATTGTTAGTTCCCAAATTTCTTCTCCTGGTTCTTTTCCTGTTCCTTGACGACGAATATAAAATAAGCCGGGTTGTTTACCAACTAAATCAAATAATAATTCATTGGCGCGTTCTCGCCGTTCTCGAAAGTCAGGATATAATTGTAGAGATGATTGACCTTCAAAATGGCGAACTAAATTATCAACGGCTGAACCGATGAATGTATAACCGCAATCTTCTATCTTTGTTTTATTATTCATAGTTTTGGTAAAAATATCAGTAATAAATAATTTAATATTTAGGGTTTGCTGAAAAAGTCTTTTCGTGAGGGCTAGGAGTCAGGAGTCAGGAGTCAGGAGGAAGAATTAGAAGGAGGTAAGAATAGTCTTAAATTTAAGAAAGTGATAGGTAAATGAACGGTTTCAACGCTTATTCCTTGCACATTATTCACCTTTACCAAGCATGAAACTCTTATATATATCTAGGTTTTCAGTTTATATGGCTTACGCCACGCTACGCTATCAGCAAGCCCTATTTAAAAATAAATTTGAAATTGTCGCTAATAGATATCAGGTGTTGGGTTGCGTTCCTTAACCCAACCTACACCTAATAGCTGATATTAAGAAGCTAGTGCTACTTCTACCTTTTGTTGTAATTCACCTTTGTTGTACATTTCAATCAAAATATCAGAACCGCCCAGGAATTCACCACTAAGGTATACTTGGGGAATTGTTGGCCAGTTGGAATATTCTTTGATGCCTTGACGAATTTCTTGATCTGCAAGTACGTCCAGGGTTTCAAAGGGAACTCCCAAGGTATTAAGAATTTGGACAACGTTATTAGAGAAACCACATTGGGGCATTAATTTATTGCCCTTCATGAAAACCATAATTTTGTTTTCTTTTACCAAGTTATCAATTTTTTCTTTGGTTTCTGGGGTCATGATTAGTTATTTCCTTTGTTACTGAAAGTCAATATGTTGATACAAGTTTAGATTTTGTCTTGTCAATGCAAAATCCTCAATCTTAAATTAGTTTGTTGCTTGCCAAGCTTCGGGAGTGTAGGTTTTAAGAGCTAAAGCATGAATAGCTTCGCTGGATATAGCTTGTTGCAATGCGCCATAAACTAATTGGTGTTGTTGCACCATTCCTTTATCTGCAAACTGCGATGAAACTACTGTTACCTGATAGTGATCACCACCACCTGTCAAGTCTTGTACTTGCACTTGGGCATCCGGCATTTGTGCCTTGATCATTGTCTCTACCTGTTGCGGACTTATCATCGCAATTCCTGAAAAAACTTACTTCTCTATTATTAACAGATATGTAGCAGTTGCCTGTTGGTTGTGACCATTTGTCGATTATTTCTTACCTTGACGGGGAAATGGTACATCCACAAAACCTAGTTCAAATAATTGTTGATAAGCTTTTGTGCCTAATTCTCTGGTGGGATTTTGACTTTTAATAATTTGTACCAGCAGCGGTACGGCTAATTCTGGCTGGTTTTGCGCTCGATATACTAAGGCTAACTGATAGGTAGCTTCATCTCGTTTTTGGGCAGTTGCTAGAGCATTTTTGCGGTGAGAATCGGAAGCACGAATATCAATGCCCGCAAAACTAGAGTTTAGGTCTTGATAAAAGCCTGACAACTGATTATAAACCTGACGGGCTTCTTGGAGTTTTTTGGCGGCTAGGGGGTAGTTTTGACTAGCAACTGCTTGGGCTGAATCTTTCATCAAGCGATCGCCTCCCTCCATACTTAAGATATTATTACTTTGTCCCGTAGGGCTAAGGGTATTAATCTTTTCCGTATCAATGGGTTTTGCTTGGCTTGTAGGGTTAGATGAATTTGTACCCTGAGCATGGACGGGTGATAACATCATTAAAAATGATATTATTGATAAGGACGTGAAGCGAATTAAGGGAGCAGCACTCATAAGACCTCGCGGTAAGTGGGAAACTTCGTGTATATTAACTCTCTTTGTACCGGAGATAAAGTCAAGCCACTTGATAAGTTTCTATAATTTAGACTAAAGATTGTCTGAATCAAGTTCCCGTTTGCGGGAACAGGTAACAGGTGATAGATCACTAATTACCAATTATCAGTTTAAACTAGAAACTGCATAACTGCGGTTATTAAAATCATACTTAAATTATGAGTGATAATATTAATTCTGCGAATTTTCCTGAATCAGATGTAGCAAATAACAATCAAGCATTAACCTTACAACGTGGTGGTGAAGAGTTAATGCTAGAAAAAACATTGTATCGCTTTACTATCCGTCCTAATGATAATTTTCCTCGTGAAACATTATTTCAAGTACCTGGAAGTGTATGGCGGCGAAGTATACCTCAAGCAAAGCTAGAACTATACACTGTTTTTCCTAATCAGCTAGAAGCAGTCATGTCTCAACTCCGTGCTGATGAAAATGTGGACTTTGTTAGTCATGTTTATACACTGGAAAATAATCCTGGTACTTTTGTTTATCTCAGTGATCAAATTACAATTCAATTTGCCACTTGGGTAGATAATACTAAAATTAATACTATTGCCAGTACATTTAATTTAGTTCAAGATCAACCAGTGGTTGGCATCCCAAATACTTTCGTTTTTCTTGTTAGTAAACAAGCCACAGAAAACCCAATTAAAATTACCAATCAGTTACAAACACTGCCAGAAGTTTTAGCGGCTGAACCGAATATTCTCATTCAGCAAGAACCCCATTATAAACCCAAGGATTCCCTCTATTCCCAGCAATGGTATCTCAATCATAATAGTGGCAATCAATTGATAGCGGGTTCCCATATTTCTGTAGAACAAGCTTGGGATACTACTCGCGGTGTGCGTTCTGTAGTAGTAGCTATGGTGGATGATTCTTTTGATTTAAAACACCCAGATTTTCAAGGTCCTGGTAAAGTTGTTGCTCCTAGAGATTTAAAGGAAAATGATTTTTTACCCTTACCTGGAGAAAAAGAAACTAGTCATGGTACTGCTTGCGCGGGACTAGCTGTAGCTGAAGAAAATGGTTCAGGAATTGTTGGAGTTGCCCCTGGTTGTGCAATGATGCCCATTCGGACTACTGGTTTTTTAGATGATAAATCAATTGAAGATATCTTTAATTGGGCAATTGAAAAGGGCGCAAGTGTAATTTCTTGTAGTTGGGGAGCTTCTGCTGTTTATTTTCCCCTTTCTATTCGGCAAAAAGCCGCTATTAGTCGGGCTGCTACCACTGGACGTAATGGTAAAGGATCTGTGATTGTTTTTGCAGCCGGAAATGCTAATCGTCCGATAAATGGGACTGTTAATGAACAGAATTGGCCGAAAAATATTGTTAAAGGTAATACTAATTGGTTAAGCGGTTTTGCAGTCCATCCTGATGTCATTACTGTATCTGCATCTACTAGTTTAAATAAAAAGGCTGCTTACAGTAATTGGGGCGGTAATGTTTCTGTGTGCGCTCCTAGTAATAATGCTCCCCCAGGAATGTGGTTTCAAGAAACGGGTTTTGTGTATACACAACCAGCAATTGTTTCTTCCCTGTTTGGAGTAGGAATGTTTACTACAGACCAAATAGGGGCAGCAGGTTATGATGCTGGCAACTTTACTAAAAACTTTGGTGGTACTTCCAGTTCTACTCCCATAGTCGCAGGAGTAGCGGCTTTAGTATTATCAGCTAATCCTGATTTAACAGCCCAACAAGTGAAACGGATTCTGCAAGATACGGCTGATAAAATTGTTGATAATAACCCTGATCCTCAACTGGGAGTCCATGGGGGTACTTATGATAGCAATGGTCATAGTCAATGGTTTGGCTATGGCAAAGTCAATGCAGCTAAGGCAGTTAGACTAGCACAACAGATGGGTCTAGTTGCCAAAATTACTAATAAACAAACACAGGTAAAAAACACCCAACCAGTGAATATTCCCGATAATAATCAACAGGGAATTAAAAGTGCGATCACTATTAATGAAGCCTTTAATGTTGCCGATATTCAAGTTACAGTTAATATCACCCATGATTTTTTAGGAGATTTAGAAGTTTATTTAATTGCTCCCAATAATCAGCGGATATTATTGCAAAGTCGGACATTAGGTCGTCGTAACCAATTACAAAATACTTACACGGTGCGATCGCATCCCGCTCTCAAACAATTACTTTCTCTACCGGCAAAAGGACGCTGGCAATTACAAGTTATTGACTATGCTGCTCAAGATGTGGGCAAACTTAATAACTGGGAATTAGTAATTGGACACGGGAAGTAGTTGATATATATCAGGGAATAGGGAATAGGCAATTTCTTCCTCCTTCTTCTTCCTGACTCCTGACTCCTGACTCCTGACTCCTTCTTCCTGACTCCTGACTCCTGACTCCTGACTCCTGACTCCTACTAATTATGAATTTCTGCAAAAATGCGATGGCCAAATGCTGATTCTTGATGGCTTAATTGTTGTAATTGATGGGTTAAATCTGCTGTAAGCCTTTTGGCTTCTATCTTTAAATTTCCATGGATATAATCTGTAACTTTAATCGGTTCACCAATGTGAATATTTACATCTGTACCCCAATTAGGATAGGGTTCGCTGTACTGGATGCCTACAGGTATAACTTGAATTCCGAGTTCTGGATGACTAGATTCAGTGCTGACAGCTAAACGAGCGATTCCCGACTTAAGGGGGTGAAGTAAACCATCACGATGAATACCACCTTCAGGATAAATAACTAACATTTCACCCTGCTGCATTAACTCTACTGTATGCCGGAGAGTGGCGATCGCTGGACGTTGAATATTAACAGGAAAACCACCCATTCGCAGTACAAACCAACCTTGCAACCCCTGACATTCATTACTCGTTACCATGAATCGCATATCCCTACCTGTCACATGACGACCAGTAGCGTAGGGTAAAACTAAGGAATCCCAACGGGAACGATGGGTAGGAGCAAGAATTACCGGACCAGTTGTCGGAATATTTTCTCGTCCAGTAACTTTAATATTTCCAAAGAAGGATGGCAAAACTATGTAACGTCCTAGAAGATACGCTATAGGAATTAACCAAGGAGAAACCCGTGAACTACTCTGAGCCATCAACGGTGGCCGAGCGGACTCAATGTGAGGATTTACACGGGTAGTTATGGTTTGTGAATGACGGGTAGTAGAAGCAAAGTATGATTTGATCATAACGGTGGCCGATTTTTTGGCGAATAAAAGATGACGCAAACTTGATTATGTCCACCGTAGATTTTCTGGGGTAATTTTTGTTTTCCCATCTGGACAGTTTTACCTCTGTCTGTTATTTTTGCTGACGACGTTGGGTAGCAAACCAACTTTGTAATTGTTCTCGACAATCTGATTCTAGAATACCTCCTAGCACTTTTAGCCGGTGATTAGACGCAGGATGATCAGGGATGTTGATAACAGTACGAATCGCGCCAGTTTTGGTATCGTCCACTCCATAAATCAATTTTTCCAATCGGGCATGAACTATAGCACCAGCGCACATTGGACAGGGTTCTAGCGTGACATATAAGGTACACTGATGCAATCGCCAATTTTGTAAATTTTGACTAGCAGCGCGAATAGCCATAATTTCTGCGTGTGCAGTAGGATCTTGATCCCGTTGCTTCCGATTTTCACCTACAGCAACCAGGTGATCATCCCTGTCAACAATCACAGCCCCTACAGGAACTTCACCAGCATCACCCGCCACCCGTGCCAATTCCAGGGCGTGATTCATCCATTTTCTATGTTTTAAGTATTCTGGGGATTCCAGCATTGGGGGAGTCAAGAGTTAATGAACCACGTTCGCGAAGCGTCCCGTAGGGATAGGCACGAAGGACACGAAGGAAGAAGAAGAAGAAGAAAATTACCCATTACCTATTACCTGAAATAACAGCGGGTCAAGTTGGGCTTTTGTATCTAATTGATACAGGTCATCACAACCGCCAATATGTTGATTATTAATGAAAATTTGGGGGACGCTACGGCGACCGTCGGCGCGTTCAGCCATATTTGTTCTAGCTGTTTCGTCGCCGTCAATTTTGTATTCTGTGAAATTAACACCTTTCCACCATAGTAGGATTTTGGCGCGGATGCAGTAGGGGCAAGTTTGCCAAGTATAGATTTCTACATTGGCTTTGATCCGCTCAGGATGCCGACCCAGAAGGGAATTGAGAAATTTTAGCATATTATTCATTTATGAAAGCTTGAGTGGCGTTAGCCATACTCCTAAGATGATATATTTATCCTCAATATTAATAAATTTTTCGACTCCCTTGTAATTTTTTTAAGACTTTTGTGTAAAAAAACCGGATGAGGATTAAATTTTTGTTATCTATGAAATGTAGGAAATTATCTGTAATTTTATCTGGTATTGCGACGTTAGGGTTAATGTTTGCGCTGAGTGCTTGTAGTGATGAACCACAGAACACTAGCAGCAATTCCCAAGCACAAGTAACTCGCGTTCTCTGGAATCGCATTAAGAGCCGTGGACAGCTTGTTTGTGGCGTTAGCGGTGAACTACCAGGATTTAGTTTTGTAGGGACTGACGGCAAATATAGCGGCATTGATGTTGATATTTGTCGGGCTATAGCAGCAGCGGTATTTGATAATCCAGATGCTGTAGAATACCGCAATCTCAACACGAAAGAACGATTTACAGCTTTACAAACTGGAGAGGTAGATATTCTCAGTCGCAATACTAGCTGGACTTTTAGCCGCGCAACTTCCCAAGGATTAGATTTTGCACCTGTGGTATTTTACGATGGTCAAGCTGTCATGGTTCGCAAAAATAGCAATATTAAATCTATCAAAGACCTGAAAGATAAAGCTATTTGTGTGCAAACTGGAACTACTACCGAACAAAATTTAGCAGACCAAATGCGGAAACGGGGTATTACTTATAAACCCGTTGTTTTTGAAGATGTGAATGTTACCTTTGCTACTTATGCGGAAGGACGTTGTGATGCTGTGACAACAGACCGTTCTGGTTTGGTTTCCCGACGGACAACCCTACCGAAACCAGAAGATAACGTGATTTTAGATGATGTTCTTTCTTCTGAACCTTTAGCGCCAGCAGTTGCTAAGGGTGACACTAAATGGAGTGATATAGTGAAATGGACTATTTATGCTTTGGTGAAAGCGGAAGAATTAGGAATTAATTCTCAAAATTTAGCAGAATTTGCTAATAGTAAAGATCCCGATATTAAACGTTTTTTAGGAACAGAAGGAAACCTGGGAGAAGGAATTGGTTTAACAAATGATTTTGCGGCCAAAATAGTCAAGCACGTTGGTAATTATGGCGAAATTTATGATCGTAATTTGGGAACAAAAACAAAAATAAATCTCCCCCGTGGTCAAAATCAACTGGGGATAAAAGGGGGATTAATCTACGCTCCACCTTTTCGATAAAATGTAAATTGACTAATAAGCAATGACTAATTCTAAACCTCCTTTGTGGCGTGATAATCGGTTTTGGCAAAATGCTATCCAGTTAATTGTTGTATTTTTAGCAGTAGTTATAGTTATTATCTTGTACGGGAATGTCAGACGAAATTTACAGCAGTTAGGAATTCAATTTGGATTTAATTTTCTCAAGCAACAAGCATCTTTTGATATTGGTGAAACTCTAATTAACTACAAACCAACGGATGCTTATAATTATGCTTTATTAGTGGGATTAGTTAATTCTCTAAGAATAGCAGTAATGGGAATTTTTCTGACTACAATTGTGGGGATTACTGCGGGAATTGCCCGACTGTCGGATAATTGGTTAGTCAGAAATATTACTGTAGTTTATGTAGAAATTTTTCGGAATACACCATTATTATTGCAATTGTTGTTTTGGTATTTTGCGGTTTTCTTGAGTTTTCCCAAAGCCGAAAATAAAGTTTCCTTCTTGGGTTTTGCTAACTTTAGCCAAAATGGAATTGAACTTCCTTGGTTTACCTTGTCTCCAGAATTTTCTAGTTTATTATTAGGGTTGACTTTTTACACGGGTGCGTTTATCGCGGAAATTGTTCGAGGAGGAATTAAATCAGTTCCGCAAGGACAAGCAGAAGCAGCAAAATCTCTGGGGTTAAAGCCAGGTTTAGCAATGCGGTTAGTTATTTTTCCCCAAGCTTTGCGGGTGATTATTCCCCCGTTAACCAGTCAATATTTAAATTTAACAAAAAATTCCAGTTTAGCGATCGCTATCGGTTATCCTGATATTTATTTTGTGGCTTCTACGACTTTTAACCAAACTGGGAAAGCTGTAGAAGTAATGCTGTTAATTATGATTACCTATCTGACTTTGAGTTTAATGATTTCTTTTACTATGAATTTATTTAATCGTTCTGTGCAGATTAAGGAAAGATAATGTTGAACGCAGATAAACGCAAATAAACGCAGATGAATACATTTCTATTATGATTAAATTGACTTGGTTAAGAAAAAATCTTTTTAATAATTGGTACAATAGTCTATTAACTGTTGTTTGCTTTATATTCCTATTTTGGTTAGTTCAAGGATTTGCAATTTGGTTAATTACTAAAGCACAATGGCAAGTAATTCAAGTTAATTTACATTTATTTTTAGTTGGTAGATTTCCCCAAAGTTTATATTGGCGGATTTGGTTTGTTTTGGGAATATCTACAACTTTAACTGCAATTACTGGGGGTGCATTTAGTAAAAAGGCAATATTCACAAACCGCAATTCTCTAATTTCTGCTTTTATTATTGGTATTTCATTCTTTATTTTACCAATGGCATTAACAAGCCGTTTATGGTTATTATTAATTACGGGTTTAATATTTGTAGGTTTGATAATTGGTCAAAAACTTACTAAAATTCTCACACCTTGGCTTTCGCTAATTTGGTTATCATCATTTTTCATAATTATTTGGTTAATTGGTGGTGGTTTAGGATTACAATCTGTATCTACAAATGTATGGAATGGGTTATTACTTACCCTATTAATGGCAATAATTAGTATTGTGCTTTCCTTCCCCATAGGGGTTTTACTCGCATTAGGAAGAACAAGTAATTTACCTGTATTGCGGTGGTTTTCTATTCTTTATATTGAAGTTCTTAGAGGATTACCATTAATTGGGATTCTATTTTTAGCCCAAGTCATGTTACCCTTATTCTTACCAGCAGATTTACGTTTAGATAGATTAATCAGAGGTATTGTGGGACTAATATTATTTAGTGCAGCATACATGGCTGAAAACGTGCGCGGGGGACTACAATCAATTCCCAGAGGACAAATAGAAGCAGCAAAAGCACTAGGATTAAATACACCTTTATTACTCATATTAGTAATATTACCCCAAGCCTTACGCGCAGTTATTCCCGCAATTGTTGGTCAATTTATTGGCTTATTTAAAGATACTTCACTGTTATCATTAGTGGGATTAGTCGAATTAACAGGAATGGCGCGTTCTATCTTAGCACAACCGCAATTTTTAGGAAGGTATGCAGAAGTATATTTATTTATTGGTTTGATTTATTGGGTATTTTGTTATTCCATGTCCTTAGCTGCTAAAAATTTAGAAAAACAATTAATATCGTAGGTTGGGTTGACACAAGGAAACCCAACATTTATAAAATTTCAAACTACACAAAAGGAATATTATGACAGAAACAAAACCGATAATTATTGCAGAAGATGTTCACAAATGGTATGGCAAATTTCATGTTCTCCAAGGTGTAAGTCTAAATGTAGAAAGAGGAGAAGTTGTAGTTTTAATGGGACCATCTGGTTCAGGAAAATCAACCTTTATTAGAACATTTAACGCTTTAGAAGCATATCAACAAGGAATTATTACCATTGACGGAATTACCCTCAGTCATGATTTAAGAAATATTGAAACAATTCGTCGAGAAGTGGGAATGGTATTCCAGCAATTTAACTTATTTCCTCATTTAACAGTTTTGGATAATATTACCTTAGCACCAATATATGTCCGCAAAATGTCCAAAGCAAAAGCGGAAGAATTAGCAATGCAATTATTAGAAAGAGTGGGAATCTTAGCCCAAGCACAAAAATATCCCGGACAATTATCTGGTGGACAACAACAACGAGTAGCCATAGCGCGTGCATTAGCAATGCAACCAAAAATTATGTTATTTGATGAACCCACATCAGCTTTAGATCCAGAAATGGTAAGAGAAGTTTTAGATGTGATGAGAAATTTAGCTAATGACGGAATGACAATGGTAGTTGTTACCCATGAAGTCGGATTTGCGCGAGAAGTTGCTGATAGAGTAGTGCTAATGGATAGCGGTTTATTAGTTGAATCTTCTACCCCAGACACCTTTTTTACTAATCCCAAAGAAGAAAGAACCAGGAAATTTTTATCGCAAATTCTTTAAATAAAAAAATACAAACCCCTAAATATATTTAGAGGAATTTTAATTTCTCTTCTATCTTCTTCTCTTCTTTCTTCGTGTTCTTCGTCCCTTCGTGGTTCATTTAATCAGTATTCTCCGCAAGAGTTGACCAAATAATTAATTCACCTTGTTCACCACCAGCGGCTAATAATCGTCCTTGGGGATGCCAAGATAGGGTAGAAAACCCTGATATATTGTCGGTCAAAATCTGTGATACTTCTTTATTTTCATCCCACAAACATAGCCAACCATCAGCACCAGCAGAAGCAAGAATAAAGCTTTGGGGTGCAAAAGCGATCGCATTAATGATATCCACATGATTGGTTAATATTTGCGCTTCCCAGCCTACAGATTCATCTACCGACTTCTCCCATACTACTATGCCTTCAACGCTGGAAACAGCCAAAAGTGGCGCACCTGTGGGGGTGTTTAGTTCTGACCAAGCTAGGTGACGAATTTTTCCTGGAAAGCCGCGCATTACCCAAGGATCAGAATTTTCCCATTGTAAAACGGTGAGAGTCCGATCCATATTTCCTGATGCTAAATATTCACCATTACCAGACCAAGCCATTGCTGTACTGACGGTGGACATGGAAAGGATAAATGGTTCTTCATCCCAATCTTGAGTAGACCAAATTTTTACGCCTTTATATCCGTTAATAGCCAAATATTTGCCATCTTTCCGCCAATCAATTCCCGAAATTGAGGAATCATGAAAATTCAGAGTGGTAATAACTTCTAATGTCTCTGCATCCCAAATTTGCACATAACGTCCTAAACTAAATGCTAGTTGGTTATCAGTAGGACTCCATGCTAATTGATCAACCCAAACAGGGGCATTTTCTAAAGTGCTAATTAATTGATTTTTACACCAAATTTTTACTTTTCCATCTTGTCCACCAATGGCTAAATATTTACCATCATGGGAAAAAGCTAGACAATTGATGGCTTTATCTGTCGCGGTTTGTAAGGTTGTTAATTCGCTATTATCCCATAAAATAACTTCTCCAGCAGCAGAAGTAGCTGCCAGTATGTCACCTTGAGAAGACCAAGCTAAAGCGGTGACATAATCTGTCAATTTTGTTGAATAGTGTTTTGTAAATTCTGGAGATGTAATCGTTGTTAGGTTCATGGTTTTTATATTTTCTTTTTAGTTAGTTCCAGATCCCCGACTTCTTGAATAAGTTGGGGATCTAATTTAATTAATTTGTAATTTGTCTAACTCATACAAGCAAAGAAATCTTGTTTTAATTTGGCTTCATCTAAATTTCTACCAATAAATACAAGTTCATTTTTACGAGTTTCATTTACTTTCCAAGGTCTATCGGCTTTACCTTCAAATATCATGTGTACTCCTTGGAAAACAAAACGATCATCTGAATCTTGAATATTTAGAATCCCTTTCATTCTGAAAATATCTGTACCTTGATTTCTGAGTAATTCTGACATCCAGGTATTGATTTTTTCACCATTTACAGAACCTTCTGCAACTATAGCTACAGAATGAACACTTTCATCATGAACATGGGCATCTTCTCCTAAGAAATTAGGATCAATTTCTAAAGCATGAGCTAAATCAAATGCTTGAACTCCTAATAAAGCTGACATTGCTAATTCGGAATTATGGGTGCGGTGAATTTTTGCCATGGCATTCATTGACCGAATGCGAGTTTCTAATTCATCTAAAACTTCTGCTGTTACCAAATCAGTTTTATTTAATAAAATCACATCAGCAAAAGCAATTTGTTCTTGGGCTTCGTCCGCTTCCCAGTGTTGCCAAATATGCTTGGCATCAACAACTGTTACTACTGCATCTAATGACAATTGATTTTGTAGATCCTCATCCACAAAAAATGTTTGAATTACAGGTGCAGGATCTGCTAATCCTGTGGTTTCAATTACTAAATGATCAAATTTATCACGGCGTTTCATTAAGTTGCCAATGATGCGAATTAAATCACCACGCACTGTACAACAAATACAGCCATTGTTCATTTCAAATATTTCTTCATCTGCATCAATCACCAATTGATTATCAATGCCTACTTCTCCAAATTCGTTCACAATAACAGCGACTTTTTTACCGTGTTCGTAGGTAAGAATGTGATTTAATAGAGTGGTTTTACCCGCGCCTAAATAGCCAGTTAGAACTGTTACTGGTACTGAGTTGAATGTTTCTAAATTAGTCATAATCTCAAAGCAATTTTGATAATCTTGCCTATCATAACCGATTTAAAAATGGTAGTATAGAGTGAAAAACTTCGGCTGGGAATTCTTCATGAAGTCCTAAAGAACCGGGAACTACTACGCTGTCTACTTTTGGTAAAGCTGCTAATGCGTCCATTTCCTGGCGTGATTTGGGAGGACTGGATGCGCCAATAATTGCCATAATAGGTACAAGCAAGGATTTAGCTAGGGAGAGAAATTCAGCTTGAGTATAAAATGTGTCAATATTGCCTGTAACAAAAGCTGCTGAAGCAAATCTAGCCCCTGGTTGTTGGGTGCTGTGCCATTTTTCAGCCATAAAAATGGGTGTTAGTTTGTCCGCATTACTAAAGACGTGACGGCTATACATCCACTTTAAGAATGATGGAATTGTGTTTAGCTTATACAGTGCTTGACCAATAATAGGGAACCTAATTATTCCTCTGATCATGGCTGCTATGGGCTGACCTACACCCATTGTTGGTAAAGGACCACGCCAAGTTGGTGCTATTAATACAATTTTGGAAAATATCTGCGGTTCTTTGAATGCTAGTTGAAGAATATAGCCAGTAGCATGACCAGCAGCAATTACGGAAATTGCCGTATTAAACACAGATTTCACAAAATCCGCCAAAAATTGCTGATATATCACTGGTCTGTAATCTAAACTCAGTCGGGAAGAGTCACCAAACCCAGGCCAGTCTATAACGGTAACTTGAAAATGGGGTGCAAGTAATCTGGCTAATTCTCCCATTTCTCCCCTTGTGGAAACGCTGCTAAAAGCTGGTAGTAGTAAGATTGGTGAACCTTGGCCAATGGTTTCATATACTACTCGTAATTCTTGATTTTCCCATTGCCAAAAATATTCTGCCACCTTACCACCAAATGCACTAGCAGCAGGATTTGTTAATAAATTAGTAGGCATTTGATTAAATTCATAATTAGAAAAAATTTACCCTTTCCCCTTTCCCCAATCCCTAATTTCTTAATTCTCTAACTTACATTCCCAAGCTTTTTTTTGCATAGTTTTAAAAATGTTGTAAAATCCATTAGCACGGGAAGGTGTCAAGCTCACATTTAAGCCAGTTTCTTGAATAAAATCAGGAGTAAGTTGGACTATTTCTGTAGGTGTTGATCCATTTAATCCTTCTATCAATAATGCTAATAATCCCTTAGTTAATTGGGAATCAGAATCACCCTCAAATATCACTTTACCATCTTCTAAAGATGCTGTAACATAAACCTGAGAAACACAACCGGGAACTTTATTTTCTGGGAGTTTACTAGGTTCAGGAAACTCTTGTAACTTTTGAGCATACCATATTAACTGCTCATAGCGTCTTTTCGGTTCTGTAGCCCGTTGAAAGCGTTGGACAATTTTATTGAGTGCGGGTGGTAAGGAATCAAGAGTTGAGGACATGATTAATTCAGAAAATAATTACTCTTATTTTAGCAATTACTAGCCCCTTCGGATACTACCAGTATGACAAAAAACATCAAAAATTTCTATTCAGTACAGTAATTGTTTCGATTGTGAATTAAAAATAACTATTAAAATTTGCTACAAAGTAAGCAATGATATAGATTTTTATTGGTCAATATTTAGATGATATTCTCAAGCATCCAAAAAATATCAGGAGTAAAATTAGATGTTAACTTCAATCTTACTTGCTACAGCGACAACAACACTAGAATGGAGTCCTAATATTGGTATAATTATGATTGTTGCTAATATCTTTGCTATTGTTGTTGGCAAATTTACTATTCAGTATCCTCAATCTCAACCAGAATTACCAGCACCTCAATTTTTTGGTGGTTTTGGTTTACCAGCGGTACTAGCAACTGCTTCCTTTGGGCATATTTTAGGAGCAGGTATTATTTTAGGACTGCATAGTATCGGTAAAATCTAAATTTTGCTCATTGCAAATTAGGGAGAAGAATAAATTTTTCTTCTTCCTTTTTTAGCTACCTAACTTTTTTCTTTTCTTTCTGTTTACTTCCGCTAGTATTAATTATAACTTTACCAAGCAAGTTATTGTAAATTAAATTGGATTGCTATATATCAATAATCAGTTACAGAAAAGACCACAATAGTCAAATAATTGAGAATATTCTTCATACTTTTGAGAGTAGCCTATGATTAATACAGAAATGATATGGCAGTATTTTGATTAAATTCATATTTAAAACCCCTATTTACCGCAAAACAAATATTTATTACTTCTCTAAGCAACCAGGAATCTGTTATGCTACAGAAATTAACTTTGCATAAGCACTAGTTAATTAGGTGGACGTTAGATAACCACAATGTGTAAAGAAAAGTAAAATTGCCCAAAAACTCTTTCCTTTTGCCTTTTGCCTTCTCATCCCAACAATTTTTAACACCAACCTACTTAAACTTTGAATTATTAATTATTAAAAATGTCATCTACAATTACACTCACAATCACACAGGGTAAACTGTCTGGACAACAATATATTTTTGAATCTCGCAGCACTTTTATCATTGGCAGAAACGATGATTGTAATTTGCAAATAGCGCATAATGTTGATATGACAATTTCCCGTTATCACTGCTTACTGGATATTAATCCCCCAGATATTCGGGTGCGAGACCTAGGAAGTCTAAATGGTACTTTTGTCAACGGTAAAAAGATTGGACAAAGACAACGGGAACAACCTGCAAAAGAAGCTATAAAATTAAACTTTCCCGAATATAATTTACAAGATGGTGATGAAATTCAATTAGGTGATATTCTGTTCAAAATTACTGTGGAAGTAAAATCACAATTAAATAAAACACCAGAGTCACCTGTGCAAGAAGAAAATGCTAAACCCAATTTTGTCACCATTGTTAAAAAAATCCTAGATTTAGCTCAAGGTGATAATACCATTGCTCAGGGCATATCTGGCTATAATTTAATTAAAACATTAGGTAAAGGTGCATTTGGAGAAGTATTTTTAGCCAAGCATATTCAAACCAAACAATTGATTGCCCTTAAGGTTATGCTACCTGCGGTTAGTAATCAAAAACAGGGCATAGAAATGTTTCTTTTGGAAACAGGCAATATTAA
Source organism: Anabaena sp. UHCC 0187 (assembly GCF_009712035.1). GTDB lineage: Bacteria > Cyanobacteriota > Cyanobacteriia > Cyanobacteriales > Nostocaceae > Dolichospermum. The sequence continues at coordinate 97,838 of NZ_VILB01000002.1, forward strand.
AATGTTGCAACATCCTAATATTGTCCAATTGTTAGATTATGGCTTTGTAGAAAATACCTTCTTTTTAACAATGGAATATTTGCCAGGAGGTAATGTTTGGGACTTAATGCAAAAATCAGGATGGCGTTTACCAGTTGATATTGCTGTAAATATAACTCTGCAAGTTCTTGACGGTTTAATATATGCCCATGAAGTTGAAATTCCTGGTACTAAATTAGCTACTGGAAGCTTGACTAAAAGCAAGGGTTTAGTTCACCGAGATTTAAAACCAAATAACATTTTTATCAATAACATTAATGATAAAATAGATGTAAAAATAGGAGATTATGGTTTATCTAAAGCATTTGATTTGGCCGGGTTAAGTGGACAAACTTTAACAGGTACAAAGATGGGAACACCTGCATTTATGCCTCGGCAACAGGTGCTAGATTTCCAACACGAATTACCAGAAATTGATATATGGGCAACAGCGGCTTGTTTATATAATATGTTGACGGGATATTTCCCCCGTGATTTTACTGGTGATCCTTGGTTATCGGTTTTGCAACATAATCCTGTTCCTATTCGTAAGCGTCATGATAGTATTCCTAAAAAGTTAGCAGAGGTGATAGATTTAGCTTTAAGGGAAAAACCACAAATTCATTTTCAAACAGCAGCCGAATTTAAACAAGCGTTATTAGATTGTATGTCATGAGTAAATTACCAACAATACAAAAGTTGCCGTCTCAATTGATTACACCGGAAAATTTTCAACCCTATGGACAAGTAATATATGCAAGTGAAGACGGGAAGAATTTTGATCAAGAAGATGCACAGTTAAATTTAGAAAATGGTATTCCCCGTTTTTATATTATGCGGTTGCAGGAAAAAGGACGGAAATTTCACCAAATTACTCGTCATGTCAAATGCACCCAGTGTTTAGGTTCTGTAGATGGTAAAGACTGGTTAATGGCAGTTTGTTCAGCTAATAATGATATTAATGAACCTGTATTATCAGAACTTGCTGTTTTTAAAATTCCGGGAAATTGTTTTATTAAATTAAATCTGGGAACTTGGCACGCAGGACCATATTTTGATCATGATTTTGTAGATTTTTATAATCTAGAATTGAGTGATACAAATGTGGTAGATCATTTCACCCATAATTTTCTTAAAAGTCATAATTTAACCTTTGAGATAATTTAATTAGCCTTAACTAAAAAGTATAGAAATTTCTCCAGATATCATACTTGATGAAGTCTGAATAATTCTTTTTAGTGAAGTTTCTCTAACTAATTCCGCCGCTTGGTTAACCTCTAACCATTTTCTTTCCCTTGCGGCAGCTTCTGGCCAATCTTCTAATATTGTTTCTACGGGTAATAAAAATAAATTGACTTGATAAGTATTCCCCCGTTTTCGATATTTATAATTACCCAATTCTTCAGTTGTGACTCTACCGATAACTCCTGCTTCTTCCCATGCTTCCTTAGCTGCGGAATCATGGGGACTCATACCTTTACAAAGTCCCCCTTTAGGAATTACCCAACCTTGACGTTTACGAGTGGTAATCAATAAAACTTCAACTTTTCCGTCGTTTATCCGATAGGGGATAACTCCAGATTGTTGTAAAACTTTGTTGGTTTTCTGAGTCATGATGGTAGATTCCTTTTCAATGAGTATTTTCGATGTTAAAGGTGTGTTTGATGATGACGTGATACTAAAACAACCTTCAGGATAATTAGCCTAATTGTTGGCAATCTTTACTAGAAATTCAGCAACTTTTTCCAAAAATCCGGGAGTATGATTTGCACTATGGTACTTACTTCTGTCACCTCATCACCCAAAATACGTTAAAATTCAAGCAGAGTAAGCATTTATCACGTAAATATACTCATGCTAGAAACTCTAGAAACCGGAATTTATCAACTTGAGCAATTTGCTAACACCCTTGTTACTGAGCAACTCACCCACCTGAGTTTCGTCAGTATTGCCATTATTTTTGCGGCTGGGTTGCTGACCAGCCTCACCCCCTGTATGCTGTCTATGCTGCCCATTACCATTGGGTATATTGGCGGTTATGAAGCTAAAACTCGCTTACAAGCAGCAGCCCAATCAACTTGGTTTGCCTTGGGATTAGCAACTACACTAGCAGGAATGGGCATCGTAGCAGGTTTAGTTGGTAAAGTCTATGGACAAATAGGCATTGGTTTACCAATTATTGTTAGCATTATCGCTATTATTATGGGACTGAATTTATTAGAAGCATTACCCATACAATTCCCTTCTTTGAATGAAACAAATTGGATTTCTCAAGATTTACCCCCCGCAGTGCGTTCCTACTCTATCGGGTTAACATTTGGGTTGGTTGCTTCCCCTTGTAGCACACCAGTTTTAGCCAGTTTATTAGGTTGGGTCGCTAATACTCAAGATTTAGTTTTAGGTGCTGTTTTACTACTTGCTTATACAGCCGGATATGTAACTCCATTAATTTTAGCAGGTACGTTTACTGCTGCCATTAAAAAACTATTAGAATTGCGCCGTTGGTCTGGTTGGATCAATCCTATTAGCGGTACATTATTAGTAGGCTTTGGCGTTTTCTCCTTACTTTCTCGCATTCATATTGGCAGTTTCTAAGCAATGACTTTAGACAATACAACATCTACAGAATTAAGTTGGTGGTTAATACCTGGTCGGTTTATTCGCCGGGAAATTTTACCTGTATTAACTGATTTACGTTTGGCAATTATCCTCTTATTAGTAATTGCTGTATTTAGTGTAAGTGGTACGGTAATTGAACAGGGACAATTACCTGCATTTTACCAATCTAACTATCCAGAACATCCCGCTTTATTTGGTTTCCTGAGTTGGAAAGTCATTCAAGTAGTTGGGTTAGATCATGTATATCGAACTTGGTGGTTTTTGAGTTTATTAGTTCTCTTTGGAACTAGTTTAACAGCTTGTACCTTTACCCGTCAATTACCAGCCCTCAAAGCTGCTCAAAAGTGGAAATATTACGAAGAAACCCGCAACTTTAATAAATTAGCTTTGAGTGCTGAATTAGAGGGCGTTTCTTTGCTATCAGTTACGCCGATTTTGCAGCAAAAAAGTTATAGAATTTTCCAAGAAAAAGATGATATTCTTTATGCGCGTAAAGGTATAATTGGTAAATTGGGACCCATCATTGTCCACATTGGTATTGTCGCTATTTTGCTGGGGGGAATTTGGGGAGCAATGACGGGATTTATGGCTCAAGAAATGATTTCTAGTGGCGATACATTCCAGGTAAAAAATATTGTTGATGCTGGTGCTTGGTCATCTCAGGATGTGTTGAAAGATTGGTCAGTGCGTGTCAATCGTTTTTGGATTGATTACACACCAACTGGAGGAATTGACCAGTTTTATTCAGATATGTCTGTGTTGAATAATGATGGCAAAGAAGTTAATCATGAAAAGATTTATGTTAACAAACCACTGCGTTATCATGGTGTGGTTTTCTATCAAACAGATTGGGGAATTTCCAGCGTTCGAGTTAAATTAAATAAAAGTCCAATTTTCCAATTACCAATGGCACAATTAGACACCAAAGGTAAGGGTAGACTTTGGGGAACTTGGATACCAACAAAACCAGATTTAAGCGAAGGTGTTTCCTTATTAGCCAAAGATTTGCAAGGCATGGTATTAATTTACGATGCTAAAGGTAAATTAATCAATACCGTTCGTGCCGGAATGTCTATACCTGTGAATGGGGTAAATTTGCAAATTCTTGATGTTATTGGTAGCACTGGGTTACAAATCAAATTTGATCCTGGTATTCCCATTGTTTATACAGGATTTGGTTTACTCATGCTGGGTGTAGTGATGAGTTATTTTTCCCATTCCCAAATTTGGGCTTTACAAAAAGGTGAAACTTTATATATTGGGGGAAAAACTAACCGCGCTCAAGTTGCCTTTGAACAAGAAGTTCTGGCAATTCTAGATCAACTTAGTTCTCTAAGTAAGGTCAAAAAATCCTAAATTTAAGATCCCCGACTTCTTAGAGAAGTAGGGGATTTGACTCTTTATTTGATTTAATTAAACTGTTGCTAAAATATTATTCCGCATTTGTTCAATTAATTGATGTAAATTACCTGTATTTAACCGATAACTTAAAGGATGGACAATTAACCGGGCTGTACTTTCATACAAAGTGGCAATCTCAATTAAACCATTTTCTTTTAAAGTCTTTCCTGTGGAAACTATATCAACAATTGCTTCGGACATTCCCGTAATTGGGCCTAATTCCACAGAACCATACAAAGGGACAATTTCTATCGGTAAATCCAAACCTTGAAAATACTCTCGCGCACAATTTACATATTTAGAAGCAACTCGACCATGGGCTGGTAAATCTAACGGGGATTTGTAGGAACTAGTCGCTTTTACAGCTACAGACATCCGACAATATCCAAATTTTAAATCCACTAATTGGGCAACTTGAGGCTGTTTTTCTCTGAGGACATCGTAACCCACAATTCCCAATTGTGCCTGACCATATTCTACATAAACAGGCACATCTTGCGCTCGAACTAACAGTGCTTTCGCTTGTCCACTGGCATCAGGAATTTGTAATTGGCGGTTTCCCGATTCCAAAAAAGCACTAAAATCTAATCCTACAGATTGTAAGACGCGGAGACTAGGTTTAAGTAGTTCACCTTTTGGTATTGCAACAGTCAACATTGTTTTTTTTAGTGTCCTTAATGTGTTTATAGTTCACTATATTGAGAATATATCTATATTGCCCATTAGGAACAAAATGAAAATTTTATTAGTTGATGATGAAGTCGAACTAACGGACCCTTTGAGTCGTCTATTAACCCGTGAAGGTTACAATGTTGATGCTACTTATGATGGAACAAGTGGCAGCAATTTGGCAGAAATAGGCAGTTATGATTTACTAATTTTAGATTGGATGTTACCGGGAAAAACGGGGTTAGAGATTTGTCAGGAATTACGCCGTCAAGGTAAAACAACTCCTGTACTATTTCTGACAGCAAAAGATACCCTCGATGACCGAGTACAAGGCTTAGACGCTGGTGCTGATGATTATTTAGTCAAACCTTTTGAATTGCGGGAATTACTGGCAAGAGTCCGGGCTTTGTTGCGTCGTGCTGGTACAGAATCCTATCCTAGTACCACAGGAAAGTTAGTTGTAGCTGATTTGGAACTTGATCTAGAAAATCAAATAGCTTATCGTCATGGGAGAATTATTGAACTGTCTCAAAAAGAAAGTCAGTTGTTACAATACTTCATGGAAAATACCGGACAATTACTGACTCATGCTCAAATTTTGCAGCATCTATGGCACAATGAGGAACAACCTAATAGTAATGTTATTGCGGCTTTAATTCGTCTGTTGCGTCGTAAGGTGGAAGTAGGAGGTGAAACGCCAATGATTCACACTGTTTATGGTAAAGGTTATCGTTTTGGATCTGCTGTAATTGAATAAATTTATCATGCTATTTTTCATGGATTTAGTTCAATTTATTAAGTCAATACCAATCTTAAATAAAACTTTTTATTCAATAGGAATCAAATAATATGCGATTTTTTACTAATTTATTAAAGTTACCAGAAGTAGCTCTCAAGCCAAAACAAATTTTATTACTTGCATTGTTAATCATTGCTGGCTATCTTGGTAACTACTTTAAACTGACACTCTTTTTTGGAGTTGATTTTTTATTTGGTAGTATAGCCGTTTTAATTGTAGTAGCTATTTATGGAACTTTTTGGGGAACAATAGCTTCCATCATCAGTAGCACTCATACATACGTATTATGGGGACATCCTTATGCAATGATTATTTTCACTTGTGAAGCAATATTTATAGGATTATTTATCCGGAAAAAGACCCAGAATTTACTTTTACTAGATGGAATTTATTGGCTGACATTAGGTATACCTCTGGTTGCTATATTTTATGGTGGAGTCATAAAAGTAAGTTTAATAGGAACATTATTAATTCTTCTTAAACAATCTGTAAATGCCTTATTTAATGCCATGATTTGTAGCTTATTAATTAATTATTTACCGATAGAAAGATGGTTAAAAGGTAATAAAAACAAGCATAAAATTTCTTGGGAACAATCGCTTTTTAATATATTGATTGCTTTTGTATTTTTTCCAGTTATGGCAATTAATATGCACAATGCCATAAGTTCTAGTGAAAGTATTGAGAAAGCAGTAGTTAAAGATATAAATTTTCTATCATTAGCGTTTAAAGATAATATTGAATCTTGGTACGATAGTAATATAAATATCTTAAACAAAATTGTTAATAATTCAGACTTAGCGGATAAAAAATTAGTTATTAAATCCCAAGAAAATTTAGATAATATTCAAAAATTGTTTCCACGATTTAATAAAATTTATATTGTTAATAATGAAGGAGAAATTATGGCGGCATCTCCAAATAAACTACAATCATATATAAATATTAGTCAAAGACTTGATTTTGAGAAATTAAAAACATATCAATCTTCTATTATTACTAATATAGTAAATATATCTGGAAATAATGAAGTTCTTAATTTAGGTATAGCAATAGTTAAAAACAATCAATTTTTGGGTGCTATCTTTGGCGAAATTAATATAGAAGAATTAAGCGAACTAGTTAAAAATACAAAAATAGATCAACCTTTTTATCTGACTATTATAGATGAAAATGACCGCGTAATTGCCACTAATTTAGAAAATATAAAATTACTAGAAAAATTTACACTTTATAATCATAAAGTCAGCCGCAAAATTAATAATAATGTTGTTCATTTGCTCTCAGACTCACCTAATATACCAGCTATAGTAAAATGGGAAAAATCTTTTTATGCACAAACTATTGCTTTAAATAATACTGTTGCCCTCAAACTAGTTATCCAAATACCCACAAAGCCTCAAATAGATTATATTCGCAAAATATACATCCAAAATCTAGGAATTATGTTATTTACTGCCATCATGGCTTTAATAACTGCTATATTGCTTAGTAACAAATTAGTACAACCTGTGTTGAAGCTAACTCAAGTTACTACTGATTTACCTCAGAAGATTATGGCAGAAGAAGAGATTATTATTGATAATAGTATCATTGCGGAGATAGACTATCTAACTGGAAATTTTAAATCAATGATCTTGGCACTAAATGAGATGTTTCAAGAAATAAAAAGTGCTAAAAATACTCTTGAAGAACGGGTAGAAAACCGGACTCAACAATTATTAATTACTAACCAAGAACTGGAATCAGAAATTATTAACAGACAAAAAGTAGAAGCTATATTAAGGGATAGAGAGGAACGCTATGAATTAGCAATTTCTGGAACAAATGATGGTATTTGGGACTGGAATATAATAACTAATCAAATTTATTATTCACCCACTTGGATGAGAATTATTGGTTATGAAAATGAACCACTACCTCAGCTTTTCTCAACATGGGCAGATAATGTGCATCCAGATGAACTAGAAATAGCACTCTCCGATATCAATAATCATCTAGAAGGCAAAACAGATGTTTACCAAAATAATCATCGGATTAAACATTGCAATGGTAATTATATTTGGATAGCAGCAAAAGGAAAATGTATTTGTGATGAACAAGGTAAACCCTATCGTTTGGTAGGCATAATTACAGATATTACAGATAAAAAAATAGCCGAAGAAGAACTCAAGTTTGCGAAAGAAGAAGCGGAAATTGCTAACCAGAGTAAAAGCCAATTTTTAGCAACCATGAGTCACGAAATTCGCACTCCCATGAATGCAGTAATTGGCATGACAGGACTATTACTTGATACCCAATTAACATCACAACAACAAGAGTTTGTAGAAATTGTTCGTAATAGTGGTGATGCCATGTTAACACTGATTAATGATATTTTAGACTTCTCTAAAATTGAGTCTGGTAAGTTAGACATAGAAGAACAAACTTTTAATTTAAGAAGTTGTATTGAAGAATCTTTGGATTTGGTTGCTCCTAAAGCTAGTGAAAAAAACTTAGAACTTGCTTATATAATGGATGCAGAAACCTATGAATTAATTAGTGGTGATGTTGCCAGACTTCGGCAAATTTTAGTTAATTTACTGAGTAATGCAATTAAATTTACTAAATCTGGTGAAGTGGTACTTTCATTAACTAGCAAATTAAAAGATCAATCAAATTCTGAACTGCATGAAATTATATTTACTGTTAAAGATACTGGCATAGGCATTCCTGAAGATAGAATGGGTAGACTATTTAAGCCATTTAGTCAAGTTGACGCTTCTACCACTCGTCAGTATGGTGGTACAGGCTTAGGTTTGGTAATTAGTCAAAGACTAGTAGAAATGATGGGTGGGCAAATTACAGTTGAAAGTAAAATTGGTGAAGGATCTAGTTTTTCCTTTAGTATCTTTACCCCTTATGTGAGTAAATCGGAGCTTATCCATGATGAAAATCAACGACAATTGTTAGCTAATAAACGCTTATTAATTGTTGATGATAATGTTACAAATCGCCAATCTTTAATGTTACAAATTCAGTCTTTTGGTATGATTCCAACTGTTGCACCATCAGCAAGAGAAGCTCTGGCTTATTTACAACACCAAAAATTTGATCTTGCTATTTTAGATATGGAAATTTTAGATATGGAAATGCCAGAAATGGATGGTTTAACTCTAGGAAAGGAAATTCGTAAACTTCCTAATTGTCATCTGTTGCCTTTAATTATGTTAACTTCAATTGGGACTAATCAGATAGATGATAAGTCCAAAGTTGGAAATATTAACTTTGCAGCCTATCTCAATAAGCCTATTAAAAAATCCTATCTTGCTAATATCTTAATTAAAATTTTTAGTAATGACATGATTCCTAAAGAGCATAATTTATCATCAACATCATCACAATTTAATTCTCACCTCGCAGAGCAATTACCATTAAAAATTCTTTTGGCAGAAGATAATGTAGTTAATCAGAAAGTAGCTGTGAATATTTTACAACGTCTTGGCTATCGTCCTGATGTAGCAGCTAATGGTTTAGAAGTATTAATAGCTTTGCGAAGACAACATTATGATGTCGTCCTTATGGATATCCAAATGCCAGAAATGGATGGATTAACTGCGACTCAGAAAATATGCGAGGAATGGCCATTATCTTCTCGTCCTTGGATTATTGCCATGACTGCTAATGCAATGCAAGGAGATCGAGAAAAATGTTTAGAAATAGGCATGAATGACTACACAACGAAACCAATTCGATTGGAAGATTTAACACGAGCTTTAAGTAATTGTCAGAAACCCAATTTAATTAGTCATCAAATGCCTGAATCTTTAACTAAAAATGTGCATAATCTTTTAGATACAGAAACTTTAAAAGAATTAAAAGAAAGTATTTGCGATAATAACATTACAGAATTTGTGATATTAATTGATTCTTATTTAGAAGATTCACCTCAACGTTTGCAAGCTTTAAGTCAGGCAATTGCTGAAGATAATGCCAAAAATCTGAGATTAGAAGCGCATACACTTAAATCTAGTAGTGCTATTTTTGGAGCAAAAGAGTTCTCTAAACTTTGCAAAAAATTAGAAGATTTAGGACGTGATGGTAATACAGCAGATGCAGTTTTATTATTACCGCAATTAATCAAAGAATACCAGGAAGTAGAGGCCGCTTTACAATTAGAACGTCAGGCAAATACTTTATAGAAGGAGTCACCGAGTCAGGACAAAGAAGGAAGAAGGAAGAAAAAATTACCAATTATGAAATTACCAATTACCCTATCCAGAAATGTGAACTACTAACTCTCTTATATTCTTCTGTTGACGATGTTCCCAAACATAGATTCCTTGCCATGTTCCTAATACCAAATGACCACGATTAATGGGAATTTGTTCGGAAGTGTGGGTTAAAACTGTGCGAATATGTCCTGGCATATCATCAGGGCCTTCAGCATCATGAACATAATAGTTTCCTTCTGGTACTATTTTTGCCATGAAATTAGCTAAATCAACTAATACATCAGGATCAGCATTTTCTTGAATTACTAAACTAGCTGAAGTGTGACGTAAAAATAAACTACAAAGCCCAGTTTCTATGCCAGATTCGGCAACAATAGCTTCAATTTTAGCGGTGATATTGTGAAAAGATTTCCCATTTGTGGAAACTCTTAATAATTTCTGGTAGTGTGTCATGGCTAGTTTATCTATTCTGCTCTAAATAATCTATCACAGCTTTGGCTATTGTTTCATTGCCATTTTTATCTATGGCTTTAGTTTGCTTTGGTGGTTGGGGTGACTGATAAAGAAAATCCCAATCTCCTTGAAAAAATTCTGGTACTGTGAGAATTTGATGATGATTGTAATTAGTAATTCCGGCCAACATAAAAGCTGCTTCGGCAAAATCATCACGGGGGATAGTTACTACTGGTACTTCTAAACGGGTGGCTTCTGAAAAAGTCCCATATCCAGGTTTAGAAATAATTCTCCCACAAATCGGCATAAAATCTACAGGACGATATTGACGATTTGTAACTTTAATTAAGTTAGGTAAATCTGGGGCTGAAGAATCAAAAGTAATAAATTGCCAGTCGGGAAATTTGCTAATATTAGCATAAGGAATTTCTTGCAAACCTAAACCCCCAAATGTTAGTAAAATTGTTTGTTCTGGGGGTGTATTTATTCCCCAATTTGCGCGTAATTCATCAATAGCAAAATGGGGAGAACCACCAGTTAAACCGACATCGGTAATATGAGTAAAAGCTGACATTGGTTCATGGAAAGGGAGACGAAATAAACGGTCACATTTTCCATACCAATCACTAATCCAATCAGCAATTTCCAGAAATTCTTCTCCCCAATCTCGATAAATAAAATCCCAACCAAAATTACTGATCATGCAGCAGGGAATATTCGTAACTTGAGCCAATCCAGCCGCAAGAAAGGGAATATCTGCCAAAATTAAATTCACACGATTTTGACGAATGAAATTAACTTCTGAAGCAATTAAGGATTTGTGATTTTTTTTAATTTCTCGCAGTTTTTCCAAAGTTGCTGGTTTATCCATTGTCAAACTATCAGCTTGAATTACACCTAAATCAAACGCCCGTGGACGCAAAATAAAATCACCTTCTATATAAGATTCTAGCAACCAGCGAGGTGCAGTAGTAACTAAAATTAATAACGCTTCGGGGCATAATTTTTGAATGGTATTAGCTATAGAAGCTGTGCGGGTTGCATGACCAAAACCGTGATTGGTAATTGCTATATATATAATTGGTCTTTCCATGATTTCAAAAGAAAAAGATTAAAAAGAATTTGCGTAGGTTGGGTTAAAGTAAGGAAACCCAACATTAAAAATCATTGGTTTTGTTGGGTTTCCCAAAGCCATTACTCCGCGTTCACGCAGTGTCCCGCAGGGATAGGTTCACGTTCCACAGCCCAACCAACTTGATATTGCTGTGATTAATTGGTCAATTTCTGATGCCAAAGTTAGATAATGAACACTCACACGAATGCAATTAGGATTAGCAATTGTTCGGGTTAAAATATTTTGTGATTCTAGAGATTGCACCAATTTAAAACTCGGCTGATTCGTTAATTGAAAAGAAACTAATCCACTTTCTGGAGGTGAATTCTTTAAACATTTAACATCAGGTAAAGAGGTTAACTTTTGCCAAAGATAATTACTATTTTGGCAAATTTGCTCATATCTTTCCTCTGCTGTTCCCCACTGTTCATGAATTGTAATTGCTGTCTTTAAACCCACATATAATGAAGTTGGTAAAGTAGATACTTCATATCTGCGTCCATCTGGTTGCCAACCCGTCGGTTGGGCTTGACTATTAGTAATTATCCCACTCAAGCCAATAAAAGTTGGATGCAAATTTTCTCTCGTTTCGGGACGCACATATAAACCACCCACACCCGCAGGACCGCATAACCATTTGTGACCAGTAAAGGCATAAAAATCTACACCCAACGCTGTTAAATCCAAAGGAAGAACACCTACTGATTGAGCCGCATCTATCAATAACAGAGAATTATTGCTCTTGCATACTTCGACAATTTTATCAATAGGTAAAACTTGACCAGTATTCCACAAAACATGACTTAAAACTACTAAGCGGGTTTTGGGACGAAGATTTTCAGCAATAATACTGAGAGGATCTCCCTCATTTAAAGTAGCCATTAAGGGACAGGTGGTAACTTCTATCGCAAATCTGCGGGCAATTTCCTGCGCTGTAGCAATGACTCCAGGGTGTTCACAGTCGGAAAGCAGTAGATGATCCCCAGGTTGCCAATCAATCCCCCACATCGCAATGTTACAACCTACCGTGACATTACCAGTGAGAGTAATTGTGTCACTTGGCACATTCAATGTAGATGCAATGGCTTCTCGACTAGCTTGTATTTGCGGTGAAATCCAACTATAGGCCTCACTCCCAAAAGGGCCTATATTTTGAATATGTGCCTGAGATTGGCTAATAGCATCCATAGCCCCTTGGGGCATTGTTCCCTGGCCTCCGTAGTTAAAATAAACCTTATTACTTAAAGCGGGAAATTGTGCGCGATGGTGATGTAAGTTATTCATAAAATGGGGTTGCGGTTTTTTATCTAATTTATTGATATATACTTTTATCAACAATTAATCAACATTAACTTTTACATCAAAAACTATGAATTGGTGGCAACGACTCAACAAAAACCCTTTAGCACGAACTGGGGCAATTATCCTCTTATGTTTCTATTTAGCAGTAATTGGTGCTGATTTCATCGCTCCTTATAACCCTTATGATTCACAAGCTAATGGTTCACTACTCCCACCCACTCAGATTCATTGGGTGTCTCAATCAGGGCAGTTTATTGGACCCCACGTATATCCTACAACACAAGGCGATACTAACTTAGAAACTGGGGAAAGAAAAATAATTATAGACCAGACAAAGCCTTCACCATTAAGGTTATTTGTTGCTGGCCCGAAATATCAATTATTCAATTTGAGTATCTCCTTACCTCCAAAATGGCAGGAAGTCACAATTCTTCCTGGTATTTCCTTAAATTGGCATTTGTTTGGCGTGATTGGTGATGCAAAATTTAATATTTTGGGAACAGATGAACAAGGACGCGACCAATTTAGTCGGCTGTTGCATGGTGGTCGAATTAGTATGTTTATTGGCATTTTTGGGATTATCATCACCTATCCTTTAGCATTACTAATTGGTGGTATTTCCGGCTATTTTGGTGGTTTAATTGATAGTATTATTATGCGTTTAGCGGAAGTATTGATGACATTTCCCAGTATTTATTTATTAGTAGCACTATCAGGGATTTTGAGTCCAAAATTAACCAGCACTCAGCGATTTTTATTAATTATTGTCATCACTTCCGTAATTAGTTGGGCAGGTTTAGCGAGGATCATTCGCGGACAAGTATTATCAATCAAAGAACTCGAATTTGTGCAAGCAGCAAAGGTAATGGGTGGTAATCCCATTTATATTATTGTTCGTCATGTTTTACCACAAACTGCAACTTACATCATTATTTCTGCTACGTTAACAATTCCTAGTTTTATTGGTGCAGAAGCCGTATTAAGTCTGATTGGTTTAGGGATTCAACAACCAGATCCTTCTTGGGGAAATATGCTTTCTTTAGCGAGTAATGCTTCTATTTTAGTATTACAACCTTGGCTAATTTTACCACCAGCAATTCTGATTATTATTACAGTTTTGTCGTTCAATGTCTTAGGTGATGGTTTGAGAGATGCTCTTGATCCACGTAGTTTGGAAAGGTAATAATATCCAAATTATAATTATTAGTAGGTTGGGTTAAGCGACAGCGCAACCCAACAACAGCTTTAATAATTAGGGTTAATAATGTTGGGTTTCCTTGGGTCAACTCAACCTACATAACTAATATCTAATTCTCCGATGGTTAAGCGACAGCGCAACCCAACAGAAGCTTTAATAATTAGGGTTAATAATGTTGGGTTTCCTTGGGTCAACCCAACCTACATAACTAATATCTAATTCTCGGATCTACATAAGCATTGAGAATATCAATTAAAATACTCGCACTAACGACAATTGCCCCAAAAAATACTAACACCCCTTGCACTGTGGGATAATCTCGGTCAGAAATAGCTTGATATAAACGATTTGCTAACCCTGGCCAGGAAAATGTGACTTCTGTTAAAATTGCGCCACCTAATAAGGAAGCAAATGTTAATCCCAATACCGTAATAACTGGGATTAAGGCATTCTTTAAGGCATGGGAAACTAAAATCTTATTTTCAGAAATTCCTCGCGCTCTAGCTGCTTCTACATAATCAGCTTTTAAAGTTTGTTTTAAATTAACTCTGACAATGCGCTCAAAAATGCCACTTAGCAAAATTCCCAAAGTTAAACTTGGTAAAGCTAAATGATGTAAAGATGTGAAAAACTGACTGAAATTTCCACTTAATAAACTATCAATTGTATATAAACCAGTAATATTTGTAGGTGCAGGAAGATTGGGAGGAAAACGATTAGAATTGGGAAACCAACCTAATTGAACTGAGAAAATTAATTGTAACAACATACCTGCCCAAAACATCGGCAGTGCATAGGTAATAATCCCGAATAACCGCCCGCCAATATCAAAAGCAGTCCCCGGACGAGAAGCGGAAATAGTCCCGACTAAAACGCCAACAATCAAGGCTACAGCCATACTCGCAAATGCTAATTCTACTGTGGCTGGAAAATATTGACCAATGATTTCACCCACATTTTGCCCGCGACTGGTTAAGGAAGTGCCTAAATCAAAGCGCAGTAAATTACCTAAATAATTCAGATATTGTAACCAAATTGGTAAATCTAAACCAAGCTGTTTTCTTAATTCTTCTTTGGCACTTTCTGGCGCTCTTCCTCCCAGAATTGCATCTGCTGGATCTCCTGGTGTGGCTCTGAGTAAAAGAAAAACAATGGTGATAATAGTTAATAGTTGCAGTGGTGCAAATAGCAACCGAGAAACAATGTAATACTGTAAAGCTTTTGAACGCGACATATTTATTAATTAAAAATTCAAAATTCACAAAAACCTCGTTCCTTGTCTCTGACAAGGAATGCAGTCTTGAGGCTCTGCCTCATATAATTAACAAGAGGCAGAGCCTCTAAATTTCATTCCCAGCCGGAGTCTGGGAACGAGGAAACGAGAAATCACTAATGACTACTTTTTAATTGTTTTATAAATCAGGTTTTGAGTAGGATCAAGTTTGACGTTGTTTACGCCTTTTTGAGCAAATACATAATCTTTGTTTTGCCATAAAGGTATGTAGGGAACATCAGTTAAAACTTGGGCTTGAATGTCTGCAAATATTTTTTTCCGGGCTTCAGGATTTTGTTCTTTCCGTTGTTGATCTATGAGTTTATTCATAGCCTCACTATAATAGAATGAACCCTGGGTTTGACTGCCTCCTTCTTCACAACCTTTAGCAACTGAACCTTTTTCACAAGCTAAAAATGGCTGCACGTAGTTGTCTGGATCTAAAAAGTCTGGATACCAATCAAGTAAAGCGGCTGGATATAAACCTTTGGAAATTTCTTTATAAAAGGTAGCACCTTCTACAGTTTTAACTTCCAATTGTAACATCCCATCCATTTTAGTATCAGCAAGAGATTTTAGGGTTTGGGCAGCTAAACTGCGAGTGGGTGAACTTGCAGGATACCAAATTTGCACTTTGGCAGGATTTTCTTTAGAGAAACCAGCCGCAACTAAGGATTTTTTAGCTTGTTCAAAGTTACCATCACCATATTTATCTTTAAATAATGGTTGGGAAACATTGAAGGTTGTGGGAATCATGCTGTAAAGAGGATCTGCTTGAGAATATAATACCCGCGCATTTAATAATGGTCGATCAATTAATGATGCCATCGCTTGTCTCACTTCTACCTTATCTAAAGGTTTCTGATTGCGATTTAAGGTCATATAACTAACCACACTACCTTGGGCGGTAATTGCTTGCCAATCTCCTTTTTTTGCACTTTCTTCTAAACTACGAATTTGGTCTGGTTGCAAAGATAGATAAGCCACATCTACCGCACCAGTTTTAAAGGCATTAAATAAGTTAACTGGACTGGTTTGAATTTGGACATTCACACCTTTATTTTCGGGTTTTGTTCCCCAATATTTATCAAATACATCAAATCTCAAGGAATCAGTTCCATAGTTAGCTAATTTGTAAGCACCAGTCCCGACAAAGATATTCGGTTTAAATTTCCCAGCCCCAATTTCATAAGCTGTTGGTGAAACTGCACAGACTCCAGAAAATGCTAACAAGGAAGGAAAAGCTGCAAAGGGTTTTTTCAGTTTAATTGTTAACTCGTCTTCTCCTGTGGCTTTAACTGAAGCTATGGTATCAGAAAGCAAGAAAGATGGTTTACCTTTATTTTCAATAAACCGTTGAATACTAAACTCCATTGCTTTGGCATTGAAGGGAGTACCATCATGAAATACTACTCCTTTGCGAATAGGAATGGTGTAAGTTAAACCATCGGCACTGACTTTAGGTAATGCTGTGGCCAATTGTGGTTTAATTTCTGTACTTCCTGGTTCATAAGTATATAAGCGATCGCTCATATTAAAAATTAAACCCAAGGATGATAATTCATACGCATCAGCAGGATCAAGAGTTCTCGGCTTTCCTGTTGTCCCAATAGTAATCCGACCATCACCCGCAGGAGTATTGACAACACCAGTCGAGGGCGTATTTGTTTGTTGTTTAGGAGTACAACTAACAACTAATAATAGACAAAGACAGAACAAAGATAGGAACTTTGTCATCCTACCCCACTGTTTCATTTGCAAGGAACACCAAGTTATCATTATGAAAATCTTTTCAATCAGCAATCGGTAATTATAGCAGGGAACAGGGAATAGTCAATAAGTAAGCATTTTATAATATACCTAACTTCTTGAATAATTTACGTATTTGAAGTCGGTCATTTTTCTAAATTAAAATGGATTATCATATTATTATTCGCAAAAAGTCCGATCAAAGCATTAAATAAATTATGGTTTTAACAGCTTCGACAATGTTGCCTCTAGGCACTAAAGCTCCAAATTTTCATCTACCAGAAGTAGTATCTGGAAAAACAATTTCTCTTGATAATTTTGCCGACAAGAAAGCATTACTAATCATGTTTATTTGTCGTCATTGCCCATTTGTTAAGCATATTCAACAAGAATTAGCAAGGTTAGATCAAGATTACAGCAACAGTAATTTAGGGATTATTGCCATTAGTGCCAATGATGCTCAAAATTATGCCAATGATGCCCCAGAATCGTTAAAAGAAATGGCTATAGAACTGGGGTTTGGTTTTACCTTCTGTTACGACGAAACTCAAGAAATAGCAAAAGCTTATACAGCAGCTTGTACACCAGATTTCTTTTTATCTGATAACGAAAGAAAACTCGTTTATCGTGGACAATTAGATGATAGTCGTCCTAGCAATAATCAACCTGTGACAGGTAAAGATTTAAGAGCAGCTATTACCGCAGTCTTAAATAATCAACCCGTAACAAGTGAACAAAAGCCGAGTATTGGTTGCAATATCAAATGGAAACCAGGTAACGAACCTAGTACCGCAGGGCGGAATTAAAAATTAACAATTAAAAATTAAAAAAGCAGATTATACAAGCTTTTTAGTAATTTTTAATTGTTGGTTGATTTACACTGTTGTGTACTAGTTATTAAGACTAATTGTTAATTATCAGTTGTCCATTGCCTTCAATGCTGAATTTCCAAATTAAGAATATAATGCCCTAATTGGACTTTTCCTGTCCACAGTTCATACTCTAAACGCAAATGCTCTGGAAGAGGATGCCCGCTGATAGTAAAGCTTTTGGTGAAATTACGTAAACGAATGGGTTGATGGAGTTGTAATGATTCATTCGGCAACCAAAAACGACTAATCCCATAGACACCTTGCTCCCAAAAATGACGGTAACTAACCTGGGCATTACCTTGCATAGTCATACTTAACCGATAGGGAGAAATTTCCAACCATAATATCCTGGGACTGCTAGGAGGAGAAAAATTGTTTTTAGTTTGGGAAAGAGTATCTTCAGGATTTAAATAACTTCCTACTTCACAACTAATCAGCGGTGGTGCAGTTAATACTAAATGAAATTTATCTGTATCTCTTTGATACAAAGTTCCGGCAGTTTCAACCACAGACCAAATTGGCAAGTCAGTGGAAATCATGGATAGACATACGGGTTTGCGGTGGTGAGTTAGCATGAGAGCGTGAGGGGTTAAAATTGAATAATAAAACTCCAGCAGTTTAGTTTAAACTAATAGACTTGTTGGCAAATTGCTAATTAAATATGGTATTATCTGTCACCTGTTCTCTACCTTAAGAAATACTATAGTTACCAAAAAGCGGTAGGATACTAAATTGGAAGTTGATAGTGACAATTAAGTCGCTGTTTAGCTTTTATTCTATTCAAAATTCATTGTATCCTAATGTCGGCTGTTGTTATTACTTTAGAAACTCAAGCAAACTCTTCTGATCACTTAATTATTCAGCGCTCTCCTGCTGGATTGTCTTTACAGGGACGTATCCGCGTCCCTGGAGATAAATCTATTTCCCATCGCGCTTTGATGTTGGGTGCGATCGCAGAAGGTGAAACTCAGATTCAAGGACTGCTTTTAGGCGAAGATCCCCGTAGCACTGCGGCTTGTTTTCGGGCGTTAGGTGCAGAAATTTCGGAATTAAATACAGAATTAGTTAAAGTTAAAGGCATCGGTTTGGGCAATTTCCAAGAACCTCTAGATGTCCTGGACGCTGGTAATTCTGGGACAACGATGAGGTTGATGTTGGGCTTGTTAGCATCCCATCCAGGGCGATTTTTCACAGTGACTGGTGATAGTTCTTTGCGATCGCGTCCCATGTCTCGTGTTGTCAAACCGCTGCAACAAATGGGAGCGCAAATTTGGGGACGCAAAGGCAACACTTTAGCACCTCTAGCCATTCAAGGACAAGCCCTGCAACCGATTCATTATCATTCTCCCATTGCTTCGGCTCAAGTTAAATCCTGCATTCTTCTCGCGGGTTTAAATACGGAAGGACAAACCACCGTCACCGAACCCGCTTTATCACGGGATCACAGTGAACGAATGTTAAGAGCTTTTGGCGCAGAATTAACTGTAAATTCAGACACCAACAGCGTTACTATCACTGGTGGGGCGAAACTCTATGGACAAACTGTAATTGTCCCTGGTGATATCAGTTCAGCGGCTTTTTGGTTAGTGGCTGGGGCGATAGTTCCTGGTTCAGATTTGGTAGTCGAAAATGTCGGTGTCAATCCTACCCGCACGGGTATTTTAGAAGCTTTGGCAATGATGGGGGCAGATATTCAACTAGAGAATCAGCGCGAAGTCGCGGGAGAACCTGTGGCTGATATCCGCGTCCGTTCTGGTGGTTTAAAAAGCTGTACCATCGCTGGTGATATTATTCCCAGATTAATTGATGAAATTCCTATTTTGGCAGTTGCGGCGGCTTTTGCTGAGGGGACAACAATTATTCGGGATGCGGAGGAGTTAAGAGTCAAAGAGAGCGATCGCATTACGGTGATGGCACAACAACTCAATAAAATGGGGGCAAAAATCACCGAATTACCCGATGGGATGGAAATTACTGGCGGTACTCCCTTAGTCGGTGCGGAAGTAGATAGCCATACAGATCATCGTATTGCTATGAGTTTAGCGATTGCAGCCCTCAACGCCAGCGGCACAACCACCATTCATCGCGCTGAAGCCGCAGCTATTTCTTATCCTAATTTCACAGCCACATTACGGGAAGTTTGTCAATAATTTTTAGGGGCTGGGATAAGGGAAAGGTACAGGGATTGAGTAGATACGATGATATCCACAGGAAAAATATGAAGTAAAAGTCATTTTAAAATCGTTAAATATTAATAGAAACTGGTGCGTTACATTTCATTAACGCATCCTAAAGAATTAATTGGGATGAAATTAATCAACAGTTTGCAGATGCCATTAAAATAGGGTAATCTTTATCTTTTTTCAGTGCTGATATTGTCTAAACCATTCTACAATTGATTCAGCTAGTATAACGGCTAACTTTTTTTGTTCCTGGGGATTAACTATCCACTCAAATTCTTGAGGATGGGTCATAAAACCCAATTCCAACACCACTGATGGGGCAATTTCTGGACGAGTCAATGCTAAGTTATTCCAATACACACCTTGAGATTTACGTCCTAATTTATTCACTAAATAGTGATGTATGATGTTTGCTAAACTATGGGATTGGGGATGATACCAAAAACTTCTGACTCCCTGAGTTTTTTCTGCATCACCATCAATTTCTATAGCTGTATAATGTATGGTAATAGTAATTTTAGGTTCTACTTGATTAATTATCCTTTGACGTTCCAGTAAAGATATTTCTCGATCCTCTTCCCTAGACATCACCACTATAGCACCTCGTTTCTGTAGTTCAGTCCGCAAGAATTTTGAAACAATTAAATTTGCATCCTTAGCTAAAAATCCCGTAAAACCAGCAGCACCAGTTTCCTTTCCACCATGTCCTGGATTAACTAAAATTTTGATCCCAGATAGCGGTTTGTATTTGTTTCCTATCTTTTGATAGTCACCAACTTGTTTTAACCTTGGTAAAGATTCTACTGTGGCCAAAACTGGTGACGGACTAGAAAGAAATACTAAAAGAAGAAATCCCGACAATCTACCCAATTGATTAAAAATTTTTGACTTTAACTGCACTTTACTGTGATATAAAATAGTAAATTCGTAGGGTGTATTAGCGACAGTATACCACACTAATATCAATATTTTTTGTCAGAATCAGGATGCACAGGATTTTTGTTAAATTCATCCATATTTTCGGAAATTGCGCTAATTTCAATTTATAAAAACTTGATATAGGTGTTGGGTTTCGTTACCTCAACCCAACCTACAAGAGACTTCCAAGAAATAAATTATCCCAAGAAACGAACCACAGAGGCACAGAGTACACAGAGAGAGAATTTTTGCATCAGTTTTGGGACATTTTTTTATTTGGAAGTCTCCAATTAATTTTCTCTTCACCAATTCGCATCATCTAATTAACTGCATTGCTGAATTAAAAAACTGCCGACATAAGCCTTTTGTAATTAAAATGGTTGTCAACAAATTGGTGACAGCTACCATAAAAATAATTAAAATCTCGTAGGATACAGCCTCTAGTGGTGCAACACCAGCTAATAATTGTCCATTGGTAAAGGTTGGTACTGTTACCATACCAATTAACATCATTTGATTTAAAGTGGGAAGAAAGGCGGCGCGAATTGCTTCTTTGCGGTAGGGTTTAATCGCCTGTTCCACATTTGCACCTAAACTTAAATGGGTTTCTATTTCCGTGGGAAATTGGTTGATACTACTAACTAAACGTTCTCCCGCTATTGCTGCTGCATTCATGGCATTACCCAGCAAGATGCCAGCTAAAGGAATGATATAACGCGGTTCATACCATCTATCTGGTTGAATAATTAAAAAATTGGTGTAAAGCAATGTTAAGGACGTGCTGACAAAAATCGCAATCCAGACTAAAGGTAAAACTTGAGGAATTTTTTGGCTGATGCGATTGCGAGTAATAATTGCAGTAATTGTCAGGATTATTGCTAAAATCCCCACTACTGCCCAAACGTTGTTAACGGCAAAAATAAAGTCAAAAATGTATCCTAATACAAGTAGTTGGAGGATAGTTCTACCAGTAGCGATCGCTAAATTTAATTCTAGTCCTAATTGCTCCCACGCCGATATCCCAATGGCAATAGCCATTAAGCCCATAGCTAAAGCCAAATCTACCATATCCAATTTGATTAGCTCTGGCATAGTTTGTCTACCTCTTCATGATTGGAAACTTTACAAACATAACTTTTGTATCTAAAAATAAGATAAAAACTCATGGTTAAAAGTGTAAATTCGATTCCCGCCTTTGATATTAAACAACAATATGCCACTATTGAAGCTGAAGTAAGTGCTGCTGTCTTAGCCGTTCTGGCTTCTGGGCGTTATATTGGTGGTCCAGCAATTACAGATTTTGAACAACAGTTTGCAGCTTATCATGGTGTCAGTGAATGTGTAGCTTGCAACTCTGGTACTGATGCCCTATTTTTAGCATTACGCGCTTTAGGAATTGGCGCAGGTGATGAAGTTATTACCACACCATTTACTTTTTTTGCAACAACAGAAGTTATCAGTGCCGTAGGGGCAACGCCAGTATTTGTAGATATTGATGTAACTACGTTTAATTTAGATGTAGAAAAATTAGCCGCAGCGATTACAGCAAACACCAAAGCGATTATGCCAGTCCACCTGTTTGGACTCCCTGTGGAGATGACAGGATTAATGGAAATTGCCAAAGCTCATAATTTAGCAGTAATTGAAGATTGCGCTCAAGCTACCGGTGCAAGTTGGGAAAATCAAAAAGTCGGTAGTATTGGCCATGTTGGTTGCTTTAGTTTCTACCCTACCAAAAATCTTGGTGGTTGCGGTGATGGTGGCGCAATTACCACAAATGATCCAGCGATCGCTACACAATTACGAGTTTTGCGAGAACATGGGAGTAAGGTAAGATATATTCATGAAGAAATTGGTGTCAATAGTCGGTTAGATGCTATTCAAGCCGTAATTCTGCAAATTAAACTGCGCTATCTCGATTCTTGGAACAACAGACGCAAACAAATCGCTGATTATTATTACCAACATCTCAGTTCACTTTCTGGTATCATTGTCCCTCAAGAATATCCGGGCGGAGTTGGGGTTTGGAATCAATATACCATTCGTGTTTCTGGAGAAAGACGCAATGGTGCAAGTGGTAAATATCGAGATTGGGTAAAAAATCAAATGCAGGAACAGGGTGTTAATTCCATGATTTACTATCCCTTACCTTTACATTTGCAGCCAGTGTATAAAAATTTAGGTTATCAGCCAGGACAATTGCCAGTAGCAGAGCAAGCTTGTCATGAAGTTTTATCCTTACCCATGTTCCCCGAATTGGAGCAAGAACAACAAGATAAAGTTATTGATACCTTAAAAAATTGTTTATCCTGAATTTTCGGGGTAAAAAAGAGGCAGAAAAGCACAGAGTAGAGGAAAAATATTCATCTTCCCTCTTAGCTCTTACCTCTGTGTCCTCTGCGCCTCTGCGGTTCGATACATTACCTATTAAACAAATGTGCGAATATTTGCAGTAGCCAAAGCTTCTACCAAACTACGCACAGCGGCAATCATGGCGATTTCGCTATTGAGTTGGTTGATAGCTGAACCGACACCAACACCAGCCGCACCGGATGCGATCGCCATTGGTGCAGTAACATTAGAAATACCAGAAGCGCACAGTACAGGCACAGAAACCGCACGGGCAATTTCATAAGCTGCGGCTAAAGTAGGAGCAGCCTTTTCAATTAAACCCAAAGTACCGGGGTGAATAGGATTGCTGCTAGTACCACCTTCGGTTTGAATAATATCTGCACCAGCTTTTACCAAATCCTCAGCCAGTTGTACCTGTTGGTCTAAGGTGAGGATATGGGGAACAGTCACAGATAGGGTAATTTCTGGCAGCAAGGCACGAGTTTGGTAAGTTAGTTCCAAAACTTCCGCAGCTTCAAATCTGCGTCCTTGGGCATAAAAAGCATCAAAGTTACCAATTTCAATTAAATCAGCACCAGCAGCCACAGCAGTCACAAACTTCTCTGGTTCAACCGCAGATACACAAATAGGTAATTTGGTCAAGCTTTTTGCCAATTTCACCAAATCCACATCAGCAGCAATATCCACAAAGGTAGCACCACCCAAATCAGCGGCTTTTACGGTTGCAGCTACACTAGCAGCATTGAAGTTATTTAAACCGCTAATTACCTTTAGTACAGGATGAGCAAATGCCCGGTTGAGGTGAGGATACATAGTCATAATTTTTGTTTTGCAGCTTATTTTCAGTAGGAATATTTTTACATTAAATATACCAATCCGACTGTGATTAGGAAAATATATTAAGATTTATTGACAAAATCTAGTTATAATCGCTGAAATTTAGTTGCCTTACTGAAAGTAGGTCTCTTTTTAAACTTAATTATTTATGTAATTTTTACGTGAATTTACTACCAAATTTTAGACTTACATTCTACGGAATACGGTATTCTTTGTAATTACATTTATACATACATACAGTTAAACTTTTTGAACCAATAAAATCTAAAAAAAGACTATCATAGCAATTGCCAGGGAAATGAGAACATTGACCATAACTATGATGATAGTTGTAAACATTCATGAGTTAGAATGCAATTGATTTATGATAACTGCATCTAATCCCAAACTCACCCTACATTGATCTTACCGTGAAAAAACCATCACAACCATTTACATTCTTAAAAACTGGGATATTTCCCAGAACAATTGGTAGAACATTCAAAAAAATTCTCAGTGATATATCACCGAATGCAGATGAAGAATTTCTCAAAAAATACCAAATTTCTAGACAGCGCACCACCATTGCTGTCAAATTCTTATTATTGCTGATTATCATTCCCCTTCTAAGTCATCAACTATCTAAACGAATATTTATTCTTCCCATAGTAGAGAGTATGAGAACTGAAAATATCAGCCATATTTTTCTGAATCAGGAAATGGAGAAAGAAGCTTTTCATGAATTAAAAATATTTACAGCAGAATTAAAGTTTAAAAGTCTTCTCGATTCAGAATATAAAATTTCTCCAGAAAATGTAGAATCGCAGATTAAAGAAAAAGCTTTGGAAATAGCCGCAGAATTTAAGCATAAAAGCACTGGTGCTATTAGTAATATATTTGCTGATTTTATAGCATTAATTACCTTTGCATTAGTAATTGTCTTTAGTAAAAAAGATATTATTTCTCTTCAACACTTCATCGATCAAATTGTTTATGGTTTAAGCGATAGTGCTAAAGCTTTTTTAATTATCTTATTTACAGATGTATTTGTAGGCTTTCACTCACCACATGGGTGGGAAATACTTCTGGAAGGATTTGCAGAACATTTAGGTTTACCAGCGAGTAGAAATTATATATTCATCTTTATCGCTACATTTCCTGTGATTTTAGACACCATAGTTAAATACTGGATATTCCGCTATCTTAGTCGCTTGTCACCCTCTGCATTAGCTACTTTAAAAGAAATGGATGATTAATACTGTTAATTGGGCATATTGCCTATTGTCATCACTTCTGAGAATGCTAGAATGAGAGACAATCATTGTTGCCATTGACAAATTATGCGTATCCTATTTAATCAAAAATTTAAATTCACAGCATTTATTAGCACTTTATTAGTGGTTAGTCTCATTAATAAACAACCAATTCAACAACAACAGATTGTTAAAAATTTATCATTGTCCCAAATAGGAAATTCTCCAATTGAAGAATTGTCTCATGATTTATCTACGCAAAAGCCATCTAATATAAATGTCAAAAACAATGAAAAATCTATATTTTATTCAGTCATTAATGAATGGAAAAAATATCAATATAGTGTCCATTCCCAGCAGGTATTAAAAGCAGGAAAATTACCAAATACTCAAATAAATTTTAATCAAGCCGATTTATTAACCGTACTCACAAATACAAAAAACTATTTTCAAAAATATTCTACAGAAGATCCTAATATTCAACGTACAGGAATATTAGTAACTCAAGGAGTTACCGTCAAAGATATTCTGAAAACATTAGATTTCATGATTACCGTCTTAGAAGAAGACATTGCTAATAATCGAACAACTCGGTTACAAGATCCGAATTTTATCAATGCCAATTTTCGCGTAATTAAATGGTCCGCGCATAACCCAGAGAATCCTCAACAAAAAAAATTACGAATTACAAAATATGCAGCTTTTATCCATACAGGTTCTCGCCAAAAAACTTCTAAATATAATACACCAGTCTACGCTATTAAGGAAGAATTGAATCAGGATAAATTTTACACTAAATATACTAAACAAGATGTTTTGTCAGGTATTTATGAAGCGGGAGGTAAAGAATTTGGTAAAGTTAAACCAATTGCTTATTTAACCCGCAATGGTTTAGAAGCTGCACTAATGCAGGGAACAGTATTAGTTAATTTTACAGATGGAACTAAAGAGTTTTTAAATGTAGATAGAAATAATGGAATTTCCTATGTTCGGGGATTAAAAGCAACTGCACAAAAGCGTT
Source organism: Anabaena sp. UHCC 0187 (assembly GCF_009712035.1). Taxonomy (GTDB): domain Bacteria; phylum Cyanobacteriota; class Cyanobacteriia; order Cyanobacteriales; family Nostocaceae; genus Dolichospermum. Next base: position 124,062 of record NZ_VILB01000002.1, read on the forward strand.
ACTGGTATTTTAAAGAAGTTGATGCAATTAAAGGCTATGGATATAAAATAGATGCCAAAATATCCATTAAAGCAGGAGTAACATTTGCTGGAGATGTTCTCAATATTGGTTTAGGGAGGATAATTGTCATAGAAGATAATCAGAGTGGACAGAAACGCTTAAAAATGGGCGTAATTGCCGATACAGGTGGAGCATTTTTACCCAACCTTTATCAACTTGATTTTTTAGCAGGAACTTTTGCTAGTGAAAGAGATTTTCAACGATATATTCAGAAATTACCTGAATATACAAATGCCTATATTCTAGTGAAAAAATGAAAATGAAGTAGGGTGGGCATTACCCACCCTACTGCTGAATCCTGCTTTATTTACAATCCTGCAAACCATTCATAACCCTGATCTTCCCAGTAACCTTTGAAAATTGATAACTGACTGGTGAGAGTAATTTGTATCACCCATTTACTTTGTTTATAACCAAGTTTAATAGGTGATGCTAACCGTAAAGGCGCACCATTCTCTATGGGCAAAGGCTCACCATTTTTTTGATATGCTAATAGGGTTTGAGGATGTAAAGCCGAAGCTATATCCCAACTTTCATAATAACCATCTGCTGATTGAAAATAGGCATATTTCACCTGATTTTGAGGTTGAGCAAGGGCGATAATTTCCCGTAAACGAATGCCATCCCATTGGACAATTGCTGCCCATCCTTCTACACAAACATGACGAATAATCATAGAAGTATGAGGTAAAGCCTGAATATCTGCCATATCGAGAGTGAGGGGATTATTGACTTCACCATCTACAATTAAACGATATTTTTTCATATCAATAATTGGCGTAGATCGAAAGCTATTAACTATTAAATCATCGGGGACAATTTGACTAGGTGAAAATTCTGGAATTAGCTTTTGAGGCTGAAATATTAACTCTTGAAATTTCCGATTTGGAGGTTCAGAAAGTGTTCCTACTAAATCTTCAAATGCAGGTGTCCCACAACCGCCAAGCAAGAAACTCAGACTCGATAAACCAGAGAGTTGTAAAAACTTTCTGCGTCTAAATTCATGATTATCCATTGTAATTCCTATTAAATTTTGATGCCGATTACCAATTACCAAAACATAGATTCTGTCAGTGCATCCCCCCCTACTTTCTGTCCTAACTTCCAGTGAAGCCAAACAAATATTACCACCATTGGTACAGAGGCAAAGTGGACAATTCTTAATCCTTGCCAACCACCAAAAATATCAACTATCCAAGAAAATTGAGCAGGTTTATACATTCCTATACCTGTAAATATTGCTAGTAATAAGACGGGAATAATTGCTGTATAAATAATTCGATGCCAAGCATAGTTTAAACGTTGGTTATTTTGACTTTTTTGTAATGCTTTCATGTCATTCGCACCGACAAATCTATTTTTCCAGCGTCGGGTAATGAAAATATAAATTCCATAACAGAAAAGATTGATGGAAAATAACCACATAGCAGCAAAATGCCAATGTCTACCTCCAGCCAACCAACCACCTAAAGTAAAAAGGGGGAAAATATGTAATCCACCCCGGCCACCAAAAACAGGATTAGCATTGTAAATTTGTAAGCCACTGGTGAGCATAATAAATAAGCTGACGAAATTACAATAATGGAAAATTTTTGCCCCGATTGCTTGGCTGGGTAACTTGCGCTGTCTTTCAGGAGAAGTCATAGGTAGAATCAGAAAAATTTAATTAAGTTACAAGTATCTTCAGGATAATTTACTGAGTTAGAATGTTTTTAATTCTGGACTCCAGATGATTACGTATTTTACATTGTAATAGTCTCATCACATAATCTATATTCCAACTGAGTTTTCACGATTACTCCAAAAACATAGTTAAATTAAGAGAGAAGAGGTAAAGGAAAAACTATATTCTGTCCCCTGTCACTTCCTGTCCCCAACCCCTAGCACCTTTGGGAAATAAATTAACTATCAATTTTTAGTTTTTGGGATAGAAAACGCTGAACTACTAACAACTGTATTTTAAGATGCTGGCTCTTTTTACAAATTTCCGAGATGAATTCACCTCTGGTTCCTCAAAAGCGATCGCTTCCCTCGCAGCAAGCATCGCCAATTGGTGGTCGGAGTTCACCCTTCAGACCAAACTCCTCGCCGTCGCTACTTTGATGGTTTCCTTGGTCATGAGTGGTTTGACTTTCTGGGCTGTCAACACCATTCAGCAAGATGCGCGTCTAAATGACACCCGCTTTGGTCGTGATCTAGGATTGCTACTGGCTGCTAATGTGGCCCCTCTAATTGCCGATCACAATCTCACTGAGGTTGCCCAATTTTCTCAACGCTTTTATAGCAGCACGTCTAGCATCCGTTATATGCTTTACGCTGATGAAACTGGACAAATCTTTTTTGGTATTCCTTTTTGGGAACCAGAGGTGGAAAATTCCCTCACCATTAAGCGACATATACAACTACCGGAAGATTACACTGGTAATGCAGATCAGCCGATGGTTAGGCAACATAACACTCCAGATGGCGTAGTTACTGATGTATTTGTTCCCTTAATAGTGGATAAAAAATACTTAGGTGTGTTAGCAGTTGGGATCAATCCTAATCAAACCGCAGTTATATCCACTAATTTCACCCGTGATGTTACTATCGCCGTTTTTATTACGATTTGGGTAATGGTGATTTTAGCAGGAGTAATCAATGCTTTAACTATTACTAAACCTATCAAAGAATTGCTAGTAGGTGTTAAACAAATTGCCGCCGGTAATTTTAAACAACGGATAGATATACCCCTAGGTGGTGAACTAGGAGAACTAATTCTTAGCTTTAATGAAATGGCGGAACGGCTAGAACGTTATGAAGAACAAAATATTGAAGAATTAACCGCAGAAAAAGCTAAATTAGAAACTTTAGTTTCTACCATTGCTGATGGTGCAGTGTTGATTGATAATAATATGCAGGTAATATTAGTCAATCCCACAGCCAGACGCATTTTTAACTGGGAAGGTATAGATGTTGTGGGTAGTAATATCTTGCATCATTTACCCCATAGTGTGCAAATGGAAATCTCCCGCACTTTATATGAAATGGCAGAAGGTGAATGTGAAAGTGCTGAATTTCGTATCCTTCTAAAACAACCCACCCAACGCACAATTCGCATTCTTTTAACTACTGTTTTAAATCTACAAAGAGAAAGTATTAAAGGTATCGCTATCACGGTTCAAGACATTACCCGTGAAGTAGAACTAAATGAAGCAAAAAGTCAATTTATCAGTAATATTTCTCACGAATTACGGACACCCTTATTTAATATCAAAACCTATATTGAAACCTTACATGATTATGGCGAAGATTTAGGCATTGAAGAACGACAAGAATTTTTGCAAACAGTTAATCATGAAACTGATAGACTTACCCGCTTAGTTAATGACGTTTTGGATTTATCAAAACTTGAATCTGGTCGGAATTACACTTTTGATAAAGTAGATTTACCTCAAGCACTAGAACAAACATTACGGACTTACCAGCTTAATGCTAAAGATAAAGGTATTGAACTATGCCAGGAACTAACTCCTGATTTACCTTTAGTCCTGGGAAATTATGATTTATTGCTGCAAGTTTTTGGTAATTTAATTGGTAATTCTCTCAAATTCACTCTCGCAGGTGGTAAAGTAGTTATCCGTGCTTATCAACTAGATGCTAATTCTAATTCTCATCATCATGCTGGTAAAGTCAGAATTGAAATTAGCGACACAGGAATTGGTATCGCTACAGAAGATCAACAAGCAATTTTTGACCGATTCTTTCGCGTAGAAAATAGGGTTCATACTTTAGAAGGAACAGGTTTAGGTTTATCAATTGTTAGAAATATTATTGATAGACATCACAGTCAAGTTAATTTAGTGAGTGAAGTTGGTATCGGTACTACTTTTTGGTTTGATTTAGAAGTATTTGAGGAAGAAGTTTCATCAACTTTGGAAATCACTCCAGAAAACTTAGAAGTAAAGAAACTTTAAGATTTCAGGAGGATCACTAGCACCACTAAATTTTTTTGATAATATGCAAGGAATAAGAGTTGATATCATTGATTTATCAAGCATTTTATGGCTGATGCCTCCAGATCCCAAAGGGATAAGCCACGCAGGTTATCAAGTTCTAGATGATTCTTCCTTCCTTCTAACTCCCGACTCCTGACTCCTAAATTGCATTGATATTCTATTTTGGGTCAAGAAAGCGGGTAGCAAAGTTCTGTGATCTGGTTGGTGATAATACCCTGGCTTTGAGAATGGCTGCCATGAGAAAAGCATAAGATAAAACACCAACTACCACCAAGAAAAAAGCATTAATAGAACCTGTTGCATTCCATAAAGCGTGAAGTGCAGAAGCGCTCAAATAACCCACAGAGAGAATTTGCTTACCTCTCATGGGTTTTAGCACAGCCAAACCAACAAAATAGCCTAAATATCCGCTGTAAGCCATGTGTCCAGCTACAGAACCTAAAATGCGGGGAATAAGTAGCTGTAAACCCACTGATTGACCAGCATTTTGGGAAATTAAAGGTACATATTGTCCAAGGGTTTCTAATAAAGTAAAGCCTACAGCGGAAGCTGTACCTAGAAGAATACCATCTAAAGGTTCCCAAACCCCAATCCGTTCTCGCCAAGGTGATGGTAATGAATTCCCAATCAGATATGCTCCTAATACTGGTAGTATTTTCAGCAATTCCTCCATTAACCCCGCACCAAAAAACATCCGTACTAATAATTCGGTAAAAGTAATCCCATCTTGAGAGACACTATCCAAGCTTCCAGGTAAGATATCTCGGAATACTTTGATGAACAAATCTAAGAGAGGACTGAGCAAAATTAACATTGTACTCAGCGCCGCAGCCATGAGTACCCACCAAGGCTTAGGTTTACCACACAATTGATAAACAAAGTAGTAAGCCGCAAAAGCGATATAAGAGCCTACAATTACTTGATTTGCTTGGGGATAACCTACAGTAGCAAACATTAACACAACAAAAACTACTGTCAGAATTCCCGGTATCAGATACGCTTTACGGGTTAAATCCTTACCAGTAGAAATAATAGGAAACAATTGTGTAAAGCTTACAGAATCTTGTTTTGAGGAAGAATGATATTGGTTAGCAGATGATAAAACTGTAGCTTTATTCACAGCTATCATTGTTGGTTGAGCAATAACTTCATACTCAAAAATAAATTGTGGTCCATCAGCACCAAGGGAAATGCGATCGCCTAAATGTAATTCTTGACATCCTTGTAATTGTTCTCCATTCAAAAAAGTGCCATTGGCACTATTTAAATCACAAATTACCCAGCTATAACGGCTATTGGTCGCTAAAGAAAGGGGACGAACCACCGCATGACGACGAGATACCATCCGGTATATCATGGCATCCAAGACAATTTGGCAGATGGGGTCACGTCCAATTACCATTTCTTTACCAGGAAGCAACGAGTAGCGAAATGTTGACTCTGAAGCTTCGACCGATCTCGCCACCAGCCGCAGAAATGCATTCTGTCTTGCGTTTTTGCCTGTCATCGAGTTAGTGATTGTATCTAAACAAATTCAATTTTATGGCTAACGCCACTTTATGCCATCGGATTTTGTGGTGGTAGACTTAATTTTAGCCATATTCACAGGCGCACCATTTCTAAATATACTATAGCTTCACTAGCCTTCCCTTCGCTCCCATTTAAAATACAAAATTAAAGAAAAAGTCCAGATATTTAAAAAAGCAACAGGTGAAAAGTTACAGAAGTTACAAAATTGGTAAAATTGAACTTTTCGCGGCAGTCCCTACCCTCAATGTACCCATAGGGTAGGGGTTAGAGCGGGTTATTGTAGCGAAGCGGAAATAACCAATCTTTCCTACTGGATTAATGATAGGTTAGTCCTAGCCATGCTTCTGATTTAATTTTCTTTTTTAGAATTACTACTCCGAATTATCAAATAACTAATTGATAAAGAGAGAATAGCAATCCCTAAACCAATAATTTCTATACCTTCAGTGACTTTCAAATCAAGAATAATAATTTTTCTGGCAATAGCAATTAAAGAAGTAACAATAACTAATTCAACTTGTAAAACGTGCTTTTTGAGATAGCCTGTAATATTTTCTAATATTTCCAAAGCAATTAAAACATTGAGAAATAAGCCGAAAGTTTGAAACAGTGTCTTGCTAAAACTACCTTGTGGAGAAAGTATTTCCTGACCAATAAATATTGCTAAGTCCCCAAGTGTGGCAAAAATCACTACCACCATAAGTAGAGATAGTAATTTGGAAACTATCACCTCTACAGTTTCAATTAAGTGCATGAAACTTTTATCACTGGTAACTTCTAGCAATGCTTTGATTAATTTTCTCATCTGCTACTCCTTATTTAAAATCAACTGGAAAATTACGAAGATAAAACAAAAATCCTGTAGATAAATCTCAAGGATAAAAAAGCATAATATATTTTTACTTTCAAAAACTTTGAAGTTTAAGAAAATGCCTTTAGAAGTAATATTTGATTAATTTAGATAATAAAATTAATCATGATCATGCTTTAACAATTTAGGTATCTAAAAAAATAATCATAACTATTGATGATTAACTATAGGTTAAATTGTGAATTCCCAACTTAGGAATATAGTTAACAGCTTACCATTGAGAAGACTGAAGTTGATAATTTTTAATGGTAGATTCTACAAGAATTGGGACTAATTGCACAGCACAAGCTTTTAATTCGGGTTGAAGAGAATCAGAACAAGCTTCTGAATGGGTAAGTGTGTTAGCTTCCGCATCATCTGCCCATAGGCTACCCCAGTGCATAGGCACAAAGACAGTACCGGGGGAAATAGCTTTTGTGACTTTAGCGGGAAACTTAGTTGTACCACGACGAGATCGCACCTCTAACCACTGATTATCAATAATACCCAAAGCAGCAGCATCACGGGGATGAATCTCAATAAACGGTTGCGGGTGCAGTTTGCGAATTTTCTCAATTCTGCCTGTGCGCGTTTGTGTATGCCAATGACCGTACAGTCTACCAGTAGTTAATATAAAAGGATAATTCTCATCCGGTGGTTCAGCTAAACCTTTAGAATAATATGCACCAAATTTAGCGCGTCCGTCAGGTGTATGAAAACGTAAATTAGTGTATAGACGTTTAGTTCCTGAATTACTACCCTGTGCATAAGGCCAATGAGTTGGATCATGTGCAGTTAAAAACCCATGACTTAAACCCGACATATCGCAAGGACGCTGACGAGTTAATTGGACAAATTCCTGATAAACTGCGGCAGAATTATTAAAAGTAAATTTATCAGTAAAACCTAATCTTTTTCCCACTTCCGCGAAAATTTCCCAGTCAGGTTTTGCTTCTCTTGGTGGTTCCCGAAAAGCCGAACATAGAGTTACCATTCTTTCCGAATTAGTCATAATCCCAGTTTTTTCACCCCACTGCGCCGCAGGTAACAAAACATGAGCATAAGCCGATGTTTCTGTTGGGTAATAAGCATCTTGATAGATAGTAAAAGGAGATTTTAATAAAGCCTTTTTAGTTCTTTCTAAATCTGGCATACTCACAGCCGGATTAGTAGCTGCAATCCATAATAAACCCACATTTCCAGTTTCCAAACCAGTGATCATTTCCCAAGCAGTTAAACCAGGAACAGGGGAAATTTGTCCTCTTCCCAAACCCCAAAAATCCTCAACTTCTGCGCGATGTTGGGCATTTTTTACCAACCGATAACCCGGTAATAAATGGGATAAACCTCCCGCTTCTCTGCCACCCATAGCATTAGGTTGACCAGTCAAAGAAAAGGGACCTGCACCGGGTTTACCGATTTGTCCCGTCATTAAATGTAAATTAATAATAGTTCTAACTTTAGCCGTACCTTCTGAAGATTGGTTAACACCCATTGACCATAAAGAAAGTACAGATTTTGCTTTTCCCCAATATTTAGCAGCAGTTTCTAAATTTTCAATAGTAATACCACACCGACTGGCCACAACTTCCGGTGAATAATGGTGAATCACCTCAGCATAAGCCGGGAAATTGCTAGTACAATCTTCAATAAAAGCTGGATCAATATAATTCCATTTCATTAATAAATAGGCAATACCATTTAACAAATCAATATCTGTACCGGGACGAATAGCTAAATGTAAATCGGCTGCTTCTGCTGTTGGAGTCCGCCGAGGATCAACCACAACCATTTTAACATGACGATTTTTTTTATGATATTTTGCTAACCGATTAAAAATAATGGGATGACATTCCGCCGTATTTGTGCCAATTAAAAAAGCACAATCAGTTAATTCTAAATCATCGTAACAGCAAGGAGGCCCATCAGCACCAAAACTTTGAATGTACCCAGATACCGCACTAGACATACACAACCGGGAATTAGCATCGAAATTATTAGTTCCTAAACAACCTTTGAGTAACTTTTGAGCAATATAATAATCTTCAGTTTGAAATTGTCCAGAACCATACATACAGATAGAATCTGTGGCTTGATTCCAGCGCAATGTTTGAATCCGGTGGGTAATAATATCAAAAGCTTCATTCCAACTCACACGGCGAAATTCTTCATCTAAAGAATCCCGCACCATGGGATAATGTAATCTACTTTTATCCAAAGATTCAGCAATAGTTGCCCCTTTAACACATACCATTCCTTGACTAGAAGGATGAGATTTATCACCCCTAACTCGCCAAATTGGAGTTCCTTCACTATCTCGATTTGTGGCTTTTCCATGTTGGGCTGGTGGAGAAACTTCTAAACCGCAACCAACTCCGCAATAAGGACAAAGTGTTTTGGTAAATTCATTCATGGTATTTATTGGATTTCGCACTATTGTGCAAAATTTTTTATGAGGAACGAACCGCAGAGGCGCAGAGGACGCAGAGACAATTTCATAAGAGGAGAAATATTTTTAATTTCTAGTTTTTATCTTCTTACCTTTGCGCCTACTCTTCGAGATCACGAAGCGTGATTGCGCCTCTGCGTGAGACAATTATTCTTCTGTCATTAAAATCGGTTGATGATTAATTATTTCTGTTTCATTTTCATTATCTGATGCAAATGAGTCTTTTGGTTCTTTGAGGAAGAATCCACACATAAAGGCGCAAATCATGGCAGCTATTCCCATTGTCGCAAATAGGGTTGAGGGGTCAGTTAAGCTGTATATTGTCAGATAAACTACGCCACCAAAGTTACCGTAAGCACCGACGTTTCCGGCTATTTGTCCGGTTGCTTCTTTTTTAATTAAAGGGACTATTCCGTAGGTTGCACCACAACCGGCTTGAGCAAAGTAAGCAGCGAACATGGTGACAGCAATTGCGAGGGGGATAGGCCAATCTTTGTTAATGAAATGTGCCATTAAATAACCAATTGCAATCCCCGCAGAAACTATTGTCATTGTCCATTTACGCGAACCTAATTTATCGGAAATTAAACCACCACTCGGACGAGAAACTAGGTTGAGGAAGGGATAAATAGAGGCAATCATGCCGGCAACAATGTGTTCTAAACCAAAGGTTTTTTCAAAAAATGCCGGTAGCATGGAAACGGCTGCAAGTTCTGAACCAAAGTTAGTAATGTAGGTAAATTCTAATAATGCTACTTGTCCGAATTGATAACGTTGATTTGCAGGGTAGGTTTTTTGTCCAGTTAGTAATTCGTGATTAACTTGATAAGCTTGGTAACTTTGATAAGCAAATAATCCTGCTAATACAATCCAAACTATATACATTTGGCTGAGTGTGAGGAAATGAATTTTCTTTTGTTCTAGTCTCCAAGCTAGTAAACCCAATGCGAATATTAAACCCAGGTTAGAAATAATTAGCGCCCAAAAGCTTTTGATAGAAGTTACTTCTAATGAGCCATTTTTCTTGGGTTTTTGATAAACTTTACCGCTGGGTGTATCTTGAACGCTTTTAAAGTAGAATAATCCGTAAATTGCAGCAACAATTCCTGTTAAGGCAATTGTTAATCTCCAGTTAGAACCGCTACCACCTAAAAAGCTGGTGGCAATGGCAATTGTTGGTAATGCAAATTCTGCTCCAAATGCTCCAAAATTGCCCCAACCGCCATAAATACCTTGAGCAATTCCCATTTCTTTGGGAGGAAACCATTCGGCTACCATGCGGATTCCTACAACGAATCCAGAACCGACTATTCCCATTAATAAGCGACTTATTACTAGTTGGTTAAAGTCTTGGGCTAATGCTGTTGCTAAACAGGGAATCACAGCAAACATCAATAACATGGAATAGGTAATTCTTGGACCAAATTTATCCAATAACATCCCAATAATCAGACGAGCAGGAATTGTTAATGCTAGGTTACAAATTCCTAATGTTTTAATTTGTTCTGGTGCTAAATGTAGTTCTTTACCTATTGTGGTAGCGAAGGGGGCAAAGTTAAACCAACAAACAAAGGTTAAGAAAAATGCAAACCATGTCTGATGTAATATGCGATAGCGTCCTTTGAATGAAAATAATCCTTTTAACATTTCTTTTCTCGCTAAATAATTGAATTTCTGAAAAATTGGATATAAAAATCCAAGGACAATGATGAAATTGCCTAAATTGATGATTTATCAAACGCGGATAAACGCAGATAGACGCGGATGATTTGATGTCTAGTTTTTGAGGTTAAATTATTGCTGGTTCTCGCAATTTTGCCCCAAATTTGGTAATTAGTATTTCTCTTAATATGGGTTGTAAGTCTTCGCAGGGAATACTTTTTTGTACACAAGTTCCTAAATGTGCGTCTTTCCCCACTGTCCCACCCATGTAAATGTCTACACCTTCGGACATTTTGCCATTTTTACGGACTTTTGTTCCCATTAAGCCAATATCTGCTACTTGGGGTTGTCCACAGGAGTTGGGGCATCCTGTCCAATGAATTCGCACGGGATGTGATAAAGTTAGTTCAGATTCCAATGATTTAATCATTGCTAAGGCGCGATTTTTGGTTTCTATTAAGGCAAAGTTGCAAAATTGTGCGCCTGTACAGGATACTAATGATCGCATTAATAAACCTGGATTAACTGAAAATTTCTCTAATATTGATTTTGTGAAAAATGTTGTCAAACTGGAATCGGGAATATTCGGAATAATGATATTTTGTTCGACGGTAAATCTAATTTCTCCACTTCCGTAAACTTCCGCTAAATGGGCAATTGCAAACATATCCTCAGCAGACAATCTGCCGACGGGAATATTTAAACCTGCGTAGTTAAATCCAGGTTGTTTTTGTTTATATATCCCCACATGATCCCGTTTTTCCCAGTCAATTTCATCTTTAGCTACTGCGGGTAATAATGATTTCCCAAAACGCTTTTCTACTTCTGCGCGGAACTTTTCTATCCCCCATTCATCAAGTAGCCACATTAACCGGGCTTTTAGTCTATTTGTGCGTAGTCCATGATCTCGGAAAATCTCGACAATTACTTTGCATAATGATACAACTTCTGCGGGAGATACCCACACATTTAGAGGAATAGCTGCTTGACAACGTTTTGCGGAAAATAAGCCGCCGACAATGACGTTAAAACCAAAGATTGGTACTTCATCTTCATTTCCCCAAAAAGCAGGAATAAAGGCTAAATCGTTAATTTCTGCGTGAACTGAATTATCTCTTCCTCCGGTAATTGCAATATTAAATTTCCGGGGAAGATTGCTAAATTCTGGATTACCTTCACCGTTGTTAGTCAGCATATCTTGGATTTGCTGGACTAATTCTCTGGTATCATAAAATTCGTCTGCATCCAAACCAGCTACAGGATCACCTGTAATATTACGGACGTTATCCATTCCTGATTGGATAGTAGTTAATCCGACTTTGTGAAATTTATTAAAGATATCGGGGATATCTTCAAAGTTGATCCCGCGTAGTTGTATATTCTGTCTGGTGGTAATATCGGCGCTGCCATTTTCACCGTAACGCTGTACTACTTCTGCTAAAACAGACAATTGACTGCTGTTGAGAATACCGTTAGGTAAACGCATCCGCATCATGAATTTACCGGGAGTCACAGGACGGAAAAATACACCTAACCATTTTAGGCGATGGTTGAGGTCGTTTTCGTCCATTGCTTCCCAACCAATTTGGGCAAAATTCTCTATTTCGTTTTTAACTGCGAGTCCGTCTTTTTCGGCTTTTAATTTCTCGAATTTATTCAGTTTCTCTGTGGTAGTTGCTGTTTCTATCATGGGCTTTTTTGGGAAACAGGACTTGATTAACTATGTATCCGTGTTCTTGTCGGTTCTGTATTTGCCACGTTGGGGGAATAACTGATAGTAGTTTCCCGGTTGGTGGTGTAACAGTTTCGATGTTGTTACGTTAGTGTGATTTTTCATAACAATTCGTATAGTAGGTTACGAAATTTGGGTAATCATGCAGAAACCAGATATGGGAATTGCGTTTTCTGTATGATATAGATATAATAAAAGTAAGAAAAAAGCCAATAAAATAACCCGTTGTCAACTAGCAACAACGGGTATTAATTAATAATTAATCAATTATCGAGAAGCAAGTTGTGGATCTGCCCAAATTTTAGCTCTTTCACCAAAAGTTATCGCTTGATCTCCTTCCGCTGAAATATCTATAGTTTTGCCATCATTAGCCACTTGCAACAAAGGCCAATTTTCTTCACCTAGTTCACCAGAACGGAATAATACATTGTTGGGCTGCTTTTTACTCCAACCTAATAAGATAGCGATTTTTTCGTGATCATCTTGTAATTGCACAGGATGAATTACATTAATATTATCTTGTTGACGATTCCAAATTACAGCCTGATCTGTCGCATCTGCTGTGTTGAAAATAGCTACAAACTTACGTGCTAGAAAGCGATCGCCTTTTTCCGACCAACTAACAGGCACTAATACGCCAATTTTACCATCATCATCTGCTGCTGTCGAAAAACTTGCCTGTTTACTTAACAGGGGATCACTCACCATACTGGTTGATGTCATCACCCGCAACCTTTTCGTTTGTCTATCTTCCACAAATAACACGCTATTAACTCGGCTATTGTGCATTTCGGGTTTTACTTCCATTTGCACCCGACTATAAATCGCATATTTACCATCAGGAGAAACTACAGGAAGACTCCGGTAGTAGCGGATACCAGAACCGCCTTTACCACCAACTGCCTCCTGGGTGGCCATAATCCATTGCCAAGGGATGGGATGGGGACTACCTATGGGATCAGTTTGTACCGTTTCTGACTCATTTGGCTGTTCACTTACAGGTATTTCTCCGTTGTCAGATGTAACAGTTGATGTGGCTAATTCTTTCGATTCCGAACCCGCACTTGCTAGAGAATTGAAATTAGCTTCTTCTTTTGCGTCTTTTAATTTCTGGATTAAATTAACTTGATTAACGGATATTTCTGGTTGATGTTGTGCAACATTAACTGATGGTGCCGTTTCTCTAATAACATGATTCCCCAATTGAGAATTATCTGTTTCTGCCCCTGAAATCATTCTATCAGTTGGTAATGACTGTATTCCTTCACCAACAGATATTTTTCCGGTTTGAGAGTTGACTTGAGCAAATTGTAAATTCAGTTTGCCAGTAATAGCATTTTCTGCCAACTTTGAATTAAATTTGCCATTTCCTGAATTAATATTTGCTACTTCTGACTGTTTAGCTAAAGTCGCGTGAATAGACATTCCTGCGAATGGTGAAATTACAATAACAATGGCAATGTACTTGAGAAATGGCTTAACGCGAAACCATCCTGACACCAAAAGGGGTTTAAGCATGATGAGACTCTCTAGGGGGCAGTTGCTAAGTGCGGGTAATATCTATACAGGAATGAAAAAAGCTATGACTATATGTATATCAACAAACCAAAAGCTTTTACGAGCTAATTTATTCAAATGTTGCATCGCTTTACAAAAATTTTTAGTGTCCTCGTTCACCTCCCCATAATCTTTACATAATTTACATAAAGACGTGGTTAAACTTAACAGTAAATTACATCTGTTAATTGCTGCTGGTTTAGACAATATCTCTCTTCAATTTCCGTCGAATACAGATATTTCTACAAACGAGCATAATTGAGCTTTGACTTGACTAACGCTAGTAGCAAAGACTTAGAGATGCTATTTAAAACAGCTTTATCTCAAACTAGTCCACAATGGCGCGATTTAAGGAATTAAAAATCTATAAAAAGCTTGTATAATTCGCTTTTTTGATTTTCAATTCTGCCCTGTTTCTATCTGGCTATAACAGCACAGTTTGTATCTAACTAAAAGTTCTCTGTTTCTGGTAAGTTTAGACCAACCGATGCACAATCAATAAAAACATTAAATTCGCATACCTAAATTGAACAATTCAGGAATCAGCAGTTAGAATACTTGTAAAATCAGCAATCAACAAATCCAAGATTTTTGTAAAATCATCAAGCATGATCACACCAATCTGATTTATTCCGATTGGGAAAATTCTATCTTCTGAATCATTACTCCAAATTGACAAACTGCAACTTACACTCGTAAATGCTGCAATTAAGCAACTGTAGTTTATTTTCAACTTGGGCAATTATCGAATAATTTTGATTTAGTAGAGCAATGAATAAGCGGAAAACTCAGCTAGACACCCAAAACCCCTAAATAGTAGATGCAATTGGCCATAGCTTTGCTAGTCGAAGGCATCGCTAAACTAATTGTTTGGACGAGGCCGTTTTCGCTGAACCAATAGTAAACACTATACCACCAAACCGTTAAAATTCATCTGTTGTCATCAAAAATCTCATAGCTTGCCTTCCCGCAGATTACCTGATTCCATTAATATTCAGATTGAGTCAGTTGTCAGTGATGAGGAACACACTTACCATTGATTTATGACTGATAACGCATGATTAATAATTAATAACTAATGAAAGTAGTATTTTTTGGCACTCCTGAATTTGCAGTTCCCACTTTACAAAAACTTTTGGAAAATAAGGATTTTCAGGTACTTGCCGTAGTCACCCAACCGGACAAACGCCGGGAACGGGGGAATAAACTGACACCTTCACCAGTCAAAGCCTTAGCTACAGACTATCATATCCCCGTCTGGCAACCTGAAAGAATAAAAAAAGATGTGGAAACCTTAACACAACTTAAGCAGATAGAAGCAGATGTATTTGTCGTTGTTGCTTATGGACAAATTTTGTCTAAGAAGATATTAGATATGCCAAAGCTGGGTTGTGTTAACGGACATGGTTCTATTTTACCTCAGTATCGGGGGGCTGCGCCAATTCAGTGGAGTGTATATAACGGAGAAAAAGAAACGGGGATGACAACTATGCTCATGGATAAGGGTATGGATACAGGAGATATGCTTTTAAAAGCGACTACGCCGATTGAATTACTAGATAACGCTCAGGTTTTAGCTGAAAAGTTGGCTGTCATTGGTGCAGATTTACTCATAGAAACTCTATATAAACTAGAACGTCAGGAAATCATACCCATTCCCCAAGATCATGCCACAGCCAGTTACGCATCTTTGATTCAAAAGCCAGACTATAACTTAGATTGGGGACGAAGTGCTATCCAATTACATAATCAAATTCGCGGATTTTATCCTCACTGTGCGGCAACATTCCGCAACCAACCATTAAAAATCACGGCAACTGTTCCCCTAGATCCTGCGTATATTCACGAATTACCAGAGCAGATACAAGAAAAAATACATAAAATACCTAACTTATCAACTATATCAGGTCAGCCTGGAGAAGTCGTTAATATTACCAAAGGACTAGGAGCTATTGTCCAAACAGGGGCAGGTTTATTACTATTGCGAGAAGTGCAACTAACGGGTAAACGTCCCCAGTCAGGATGGGATTTTGTGAATGGAACTCGGTTAACCGTTGGAGAGATGATTGGTAATGGGTAATTGACAACGGACAACTAATTTTCATAGAACCGGCAAGAATTACAGGGTCCTTCTGGGTTAACTGCACAACGAATAATTTCCGAAAGAGCATTATAGTTACAGGTAGCATCACCAATAACCCAACGTCCTTGTACTAAACTTTTCTCTTCCGGTCTTTTAGCTATTTGTACGTAAATAGCGATATTGTGCAAAATATACCGTCCCCCTCTTAGCTGGTATCTATGACGACGCTCTAGGACTAAGTAGGTTTTTTCTTCAAAATCAAGATAATTTCCCGGTTGGGGTGAACAATCAAGCTGTAATTTACCAAGAGACTGACGCGGATGTGTCAAAATTACCTCGGTGGGTAAGGAATTTAGCTCCATGATCAGTTTATTTTATGTGATCTATAGAGTATAGTATCGCAACATTTTGGCTCTGTTTTTGCTAGGACTTAGGTACTATGCAAATTTATCTTTTTCAACAGTAAATTAACCTAACTTGAAATGGTCAATTCTATTTAGACTAAACAAGACTAATCGCATTCTGTAACTTCATCTAAAAGTTAATATTTCATCACAACCTGATAAGGGTTGATCAATCTATAGATTAGAGATAATAGGTATGATAGATGACCTCTAGAATATGACCATTAATTTACATATCTTTACAAATCACGATCTTTGGGAGAGAGTTATTTGGGTAAACACTTGATGCCAATGTTGCTGATTACAGCCAGATAACAGCGATCTTGGTAGATAAATTATTTAAGGTGTCTATTACATTGTTTAAAGTTATGTAGCCTTTTGCTTACAAGCTATCAAGCCCTGGGGTAAACTATGCCTTGATTATGATTCTTTCACAAAGAAGAACACCCGCAAGGAGCAGTTTTTTCAATGTCTCATACCGTAAAAATCTACGACACCTGCATTGGCTGTACACAATGCGTCCGCGCTTGCCCTACTGACGTACTAGAAATGGTTCCTTGGGATGGCTGTAAAGCTGCTCAAGTGGCTGCTTCTCCCCGCACTGAAGACTGTGTAGGTTGTAAGCGTTGTGAAACTGCTTGCCCCACCGACTTTTTGAGCATTCGCGTTTATCTAGGCGCTGAAACAACTCGCAGCATGGGCTTGGCTTACTAAGAATTTCTAAATTCTTGGTAGTTTAGTGCTGAGGAGTGAGAATGGGAGAAACATTGAGATTCTTCCCTCATTCCTCAGCATTTTTGTTGTCAGTTGTCAGTTGTCAGTTGTTCGTTGTTAGTTGTCAGTTGTTCGTTGTTCGTTGTTCGTTGTTAATGACCAATTTGCTTTTATTTGCTAAAGTGGCTGATCTATCCCAGCAACTATACTTAAAATTTAATTATCCTGAAACCGGAGTGGTTTAAACAATGTGCGGAATAGTTGGATATATAGGCACTCAGGCAGCGACAGATATTTTACTAGCTGGACTAGAAAAATTAGAATATAGAGGTTACGACTCAGCGGGAATTGCCACTATTTTGGAAGGTGACGTGCATTGTGTGCGGGCTAAGGGTAAATTACTCAACTTGCGTTCTAAACTGGAACAAATCGAAAATCCTGCCCAAATAGGGATTGGTCACACGCGCTGGGCAACTCATGGTAAACCAGAAGAGTACAATGCCCATCCTCATCTAGATACGGCGTTGCGGATAGCGGTGGTGCAAAATGGCATTATTGAGAATTACCGAGAGTTGCGGGAACATCTGAAGACGTTAGGACATGAATTCCGCTCAGAGACAGATACAGAGGTAATCCCCCATTTGATTGCTGAATGTTTAAAACATTGTCCTGAAAATCCTCTTTCCCCTTCGGTGTTTTTAGATGCGGTGCGGGAAGCTGTGAGTAAATTAGAAGGAGCTTATGCGATTGCAGCTATTTCTGCTGACTATCCTGATGAATTGATTGTAGTCCGCCAACAAGCTCCTTTAGTGATTGGGTTTGGCCAAGGTGAGTTTTTCTGTGCTTCCGATACCCCGGCAATTGTTCCCTATACCCGCGCTGTATTGTCCCTAGAAAACGGCGAAATTGCTCGATTGACTCCTTTAGGGGTGGAGGTCTATAACTTTGCTGGACATCGCTTGAAAAAGCATCCCCGCACCCTCAACTGGAATCCCATTATGGTGGAAAAGCAGGGATTTAAGCATTTTATGCTTAAGGAAATCTATGAGCAACCGGGAGTAGTGCGGGATTGTTTAGAGGCTTATTTCCCAACGGCAGAGAATGGCCAAATCACTGCTGAATCACCGGTGCAATTGGGTTTATCTGCGGATTTTTACGCAGATTTAGAACAAATTCAAATTGTCGCCTGTGGTACAAGTTGGCACGCTGCGTTAGTGGGTAAATACTTATTAGAACAATTAGCGGGAATTCCTACACAAGTACAATATGCTTCGGAATTTCGGTATGCACCATCACCACTAACGGCTCATACTCTGACTATTGGCGTAACTCAATCTGGGGAAACTGCTGATACTTTGGCAGCTTTGTCTATGGAAAAAGAACGCCGTCAAGGGAAGGAAGCTAAGTATCAAGCGCGACTTTTGGGGATTACCAATCGTCCAGAAAGTAGCTTGGGTAATATGGTTGCGAATATTATCAATACTCATGGGGGAATTGAAATTGGTGTCGCAGCAACGAAAACTTTTGTGGCTCAATTGATGGCTTTTTATGCTTTGGCCTTAGATTTAGCTTATCGTCGTCATGAAATTAGTTCCCTCAGATTTGAGGAAATTCTCACCGGGTTACGGCAGTTACCAGGGGAAATTGAAGCGATTTTAGAAACTCAAGAACTTTATATTGAGCATTTAGTACATGACTTTGCAGAGACGAAAGATTTTATCTTTATTGGTAGAGGAATTAATTTTCCCATTGCTTTAGAAGGGGCTTTGAAATTAAAGGAAATTAGCTATATTCACGCTGAAGGTTATCCAGCGGGGGAAATGAAACATGGACCAATTGCGTTGTTAGATGCGAAAGTTCCGGTGGTAGCGATCGCTGTTCCTGGTAGTGTATATGAAAAGGTGATTTCTAATGCCCAAGAAGCTAAAGCTAGAGATTCCCGATTAATTGGGGTAACATCTGTTAAAGATGGTGAAGCTGGAGAAATCTTCAATGATTTAATTCCGGTTTCGGAAGTTGAGGAAATTCTTTCCCCAATTCTCACAGTTATCCCCTTGCAATTGTTAGCTTATCATATTGCGGCGCGGCGGGGTTTGGATGTAGATCAACCGAGGAATTTAGCGAAATCTGTCACAGTTGAATAACTGAGATTTACAAAGGAATAAAAAAGTTGGAAAATTTCTTCTATGGGTGGATATAAAAAGCATTCATAGGAGAATTTTTTTGGTTAGAATTACATCCCTTGCCAAGAAAGATATATAATCAGTAGGTTGGGTTAAGCGACAGCGCAACCCAACAAAAATATTAATTATGTTGGGTTTCCTTGCGTCAACCCAACCTACAGGGAAATACCCAGGTTATGACATCACCTTTTGAACCATCGCAGCGAATCCCAGTTAAACTACCATCTAATCATCCTGACTTATTACTAGGACTAGATAACTTACTAGAACTCGGTTTAATATCTGATGATCAAGTTAAACAATTAGCCCGTCAATATCTCGTTTCTACTGTAGTATTTACACCTCAGACTGAATCTGAACCAGAAGTATTTTCAACCCCTCCTATAGCCCCACAAAGAGCCTTAATTGCAACTTTACCCCCTATAGCAAAACCACCAACTAAACCCAGTTTTGTTAATTCCATGTTGCAATCTTTGGGTGAAGAGTTAAGCGTGCGGTGGTTGTTGTTTTTGGGCGTATTTTTAGTCGTGCTTTCTTCCGGTGTTCTCGCTGCCAGTCAGTGGGAAAGATTTCCCGCAGTTGGACAGTATGGGGTTTTATTTGCCTATACCTTAAGTTTTTGTGGTTTTACACTTTGGGCAGGTAAACAAAGGAATTTAAGGTTAACTGCACAGACGTTATTAATCGTCACTTTGTTATTAGTTCCTGTGAATTTTTGGGCAATGGATAGCTTCAGTTTGTGGCAAAATCCATTGAACTTAATTGTCATGGCAATTGCCTCGCTAACTCTCACATTTATTACTAATCAACTTTGCCAAAACCGCAATATTATTACTAATTTTCCTACTGGTAAATTACCTTTAGTCAATATTATTAGTTTGAGTTATTTACATTGGGGGTGGAAGTTATCAGGTTTTCCCCTCATTGCTGTTTATTTAGCAATGGTAGGAACAACGGCTATTACTGTTTATAATCAATTAACTCAACCACAAGAAAATACAAATACAGAACCACCACAATGGGGAATTAGTTTATATTTTACGTTCCTAATTTATGCCTTATTAACTTTGCTGACAAGGGCTATTTTTATAGCTGGAGTTAATATTACTCAATTAGGTTTAGCAATTGGTATTTGCGGTGGTTTAGTAATTTGGTTGTCAGAGAAAAATTCCTCGACAAATCCTTCTGTATTATGGAAAAAATTGGGAGGAATTTTACTTTTATTAGGTTGGTTAGTTTCAGTCATCACGCAACCAGCCCAAGCTATAATAGTCAGTGGTTTAAGTTTATGGGTTTTTAGTCGTAGATTACAAAGATATAGGTTACAAAAAGATTTTTTAGCTATTTTCTTAATTGGTTTACAGACAATTTGGATAGGTTGGCGGTTAGTACCTAATCAATTACAAACATTACTAATTAGTACAGCGACTAATTTAACAAATTCCCAAAATGAACCTTGGGCATTATTAAGTATTGCCTTATTTCCCTACATTATATTGATGTTATGGCTAACAGATAAATTAGATCATCAAGAAAATCAAGAATTGGCAAATTTTGGAGAATATCTTACTTTATTTTTAGGAATTTGTTTAACAATAATTAGCTTGGTAAATCCAATATTAAGAACAGTCAACTTTTTATTATCTACTATTACGCTAGTCACATTTATTCAACGTCGTGCCACTTTTGATCCTCCCTTGATATACTTGACTCATAGCATGGGAGTATTGACGCTGATTTCTAGCATTAATTGGTTTTTACCCAGTTTAAATCCAGAAATTTGGGCTGCTATCTTATTAGCTATCATGATAGCTGAATGGGGATTTAGTCTGGGTGAAGGCATAACGCGAAGGAGTGCATGGTATATTGGTTTAGTATTAGCTACACTCAGTTTTTCTCTATTGTGGGTAAATGCTGAAAGTTATTGGCATGATAATTGGCAAAATCAAAACTCTTTAGGCATAATTTGGCTAATTACCCCTTTAGCATTAACAGGTTTAGCTATTCGTACCACCGAACCAAATCGCACTACCAACAGTTTTTTAAGTGTTTTCGCTGTGGGGATTTCTCAATTATTAACTTTACCATTACCAGGAATTAGATTAATTGGTTTGGGTGTGGGTGTAGCGGTAATGTTAGTTAATACTCGCTATTTAAGAAACCAAATATATGCAGGAACAATTATTGGTTTTGGGCTGAGTTTTATCACAGCATTATTATGGGAAGGTGTTTTTGGTTTAATCCAATTAACAATATCAGGTTGGTTTATTGCTACTGCATTAATAATACTGAGTTTATGGCTATGGCGTGGTGTACTTTTACGCAAAGGTACAGAATTAGCAATAATTTATGCAGCAGCCAGTGATAAATGGGCGATCGCATTATGTACAATAGAATTATCAGCCCTAACTCTGCACTCTAGCTTAATTTATCAAGGCATTATTAAAACAGAATATTTCTATGTTATTACCACAGCGATAATTTTAGGATCAATTGTTTATCGCAGTTGGGGAAAATCCAGAGAATCAGCATTTTATGGAATTGGTTGGTGTTTAGAATTATTAACAGCCGAAATATTAGGATTTGGCGAACATTCAATTATGAGAATCGCCATAGCTAACATCATTTTAGGCTTAACAACTCAGTTATTTGGCGAATGGTGGCGACGCAAACATCAATTACAAACATTACCCAATAGTTTCCATATTCTTCCTCTTATTTATGGTGCATTTAGTATCATTTTCCGATTAACAACCTTTGCCAATTTTACAGGTTTTTGTTCCTTGGGTGTAGCCTTAATTCTGATTGGGGTAGGAAGACGACGGGAAGCATTTAAACCCCTGCTTTATTTTGGCATTATCGGTCTATCAATTTCCGCCTACGAACTCCTATTTTATCAAATGTCCCTATCTAGCGGAGGGGCTTTAGGTGATGGCTTAATTGCTATGTCAGCCCTGGGTACTAGCATTATGTATGCTTATCGTATCCTCACACCTTGGTTGATTAGTTACCTTTGCTTAACTCCAAAAGAATTAAAAAATATTGCTCATATTCATTGGGTTTGGAGTAGTATTTTATTCCTCTGGGCTATTACTTTACCTATGGTATTTAACTTCTCCATTGTATTAGGAACAGGATTATTTTTAGTTCGCTATGCTATTTGGCAAGGAAGAGAAACTTCTCAGGAAACAAATCAGGAAATCTGGGTTTATTTGGGTTTAATTGAAGCAGGAATGATTGGTATTTATTTACAAAGTTTACCAATAGGAAAATTACTATTTACACAATTACTCCCTTGGAATGGGGCGATATCTTGCCTATTTGCCTATTTCTTGTATATCCTCCCTTGGCAAAGATTAGGTTGGGCAAAAACACCTTGGCAACGTACAGCGTATATCCTACCATTAATCATTTTAGGAACAACGGGATTACAAACTTATCCTATTACCTTAGTTATCGTTGCTGCTTACTATGTCTTTCTGGCTAAAACTGCAACACAAATCCGGTTTACATACATCAGTTTGATATTAATTGATTGGGCATTATTTACTTGGTTTAATGATTTAAACCTGAGAGATTCCCTTTCCTATGTAATACCTATTGGATTATCTTTACTATATATTGCTGAGGTAGATGAACAACTCAAATTATCAACAGTAAAACCTCTGCGTCACAGTTTAAGAATGTTAGGAAGTGGTTTAATTTGCGGTTGGACAATTTTGTTTTATCAAAATCTGCCTTTTATCCCCGGTGTTTTTAGTCTCATTACTATTTTTGCCGGCTTAGGTTTAAAAATCCGTGCCTTTCTCTATGTTGGTACAGGTACTTTTTTGATCACTAGCATTTATCAATTAGTGATTTTTAGTCTGAGTTATTCTTTCTTGAAATGGATTGTCGGCTTATTCCTTGGTATTTTGTTAATTTACATTGCTGCTAACTTTGAAACCCGACGCAATCAAATAACTGCCCTAATTCGGAATATGAGTGATGAATTTGCAAATTGGGATTGATTAAATATCATTTTTATTCTGTTCTATTCTCTGGTGTACCATCTGTGGTTTATGTAATAGTTTATCTAACCACAGAGGCAAAGAGAACACAGAGGAAATACAAAGTCTAATACAAACTTTTCACCCATTCCCATTCCTGGGTTAAGCCATCTCGTAAGCATATTTGGGGTTGATAATTGAGAATTTTCCGCGCTTTGGATACGTCAGCAGCGGTGTGACGCATATCTCCCATGGCTTTTTCAATATGGTTGCGTTTGATGGGTTTACCTACTATTTCTGCCATTGTATCTAGCACTTCTGCTAATACTACTCTGCTACCACCGCCAATATTGAAAATTTCGCCTACGGCTTCTGGTACAATGGCAGCAGCTAGGTTAGCAGCGATCGCATCACTGACAAAAGTAAAATCCCTCGTCTGTTGTCCATCACCATAAACAGGAATTGCCTCATCCTGCAACACGGCTTTAAAAAATTTATGAAATGCCATATCTGGACGTTGTCTGGGTCCATAAACGGTGAAATATCGTAAAGCCACAAACGGCACATTAAAGTTTTTATGATATAAAAAACCCAACCGTTCAGCCGCTAATTTGGTAATACCGTAAGGTGACACGGGTAAGGGTTTAATTTCTTCGTTAGTTGGTAAGGTTTCGGCATCACCATATATACTAGATGTGGAGGCAAAAACTAATCTTTTTAAATTTTGAGCATCCTTAGCAGCTTCTAATAAAACTTGTGTAGCGTTAATATTCCGTTCAGTATAAGCTCGAAAACCTTTACCCCAACTTGCTCTAACTCCAGCTTGTGCCGCTTGATGATAAATAAATTCTACATCTGGCAGCAGTTTTTGCCAATCTAAAAATTGAATGTCTCCTTCTACTAAAGTAAAATTAGAGGAATTCTGAAAATTAGCAATATTTTTTCGCTTTAACAGTGGATCATAATAATCATTGAATTCATCAATGCCAATTACTTCATTTCCCTGTTTTAACAATGTCTCAGCTAAATGAGAACCAATAAAGCCCGCAACTCCAGTCACAATAATTTTAGTCATGTTTCCGATTTTGTGATTTGGGTGTAATTTTGTTTAACAGAGTAATCTTAACTATTTATAACTTAGTATAACTGAGGATATATTTTTTCTATGCTCATGGGAGAATTTACTAAAAAAATATAAATCTTTACAAAATTATTATAATACGCAGATACCCGGCTTCTTCAAGAAGTCGGGTATCTATTTCTTCTATTTCCTCAGCAGATTTTATCTATAATCCTGTCTTTGAATATCCCATAACCTCGCTGCGTCACGCATATTATAATCAGTGCGAGTAAAGCGATTTAGCTGCATTTCAAAGAATTCCCGGTTTGCTTGTAAATGCTTGGGATTTTCATCATCTAAAGGATACAAAAGGGCAGTTCTCAAAGCTTGAATTACCGCAGATGTGACATTATACATGGAACGTTGGAAAGTAATCCCTAATTGAATCAAAATATCCTCTTCCCCTCGACAATATTCTTGGTAATAATCAACAAGATATT
The DNA here is from genome assembly GCF_009712035.1 of Anabaena sp. UHCC 0187. Lineage (GTDB taxonomy): Bacteria > Cyanobacteriota > Cyanobacteriia > Cyanobacteriales > Nostocaceae > Dolichospermum. The sequence goes on from NZ_VILB01000002.1 coordinate 148,833, forward strand.
GAGGCAGAAAATGCAACATATCTTGCATTAATAATGTGGGGGGAATTCCGGCTGTACCCACGGGAAAGACATCAGCATAAAGAATCCCATAATGGAAGTCTTTTTGATCTGCTGGAACTTGCCCTGCTTGGGCATTATAAGACTTTGTACCTCTAAATGGTGCTGTGCGATAAAAAACAGCTTCTACATAGGGTAATGCCGCTTCATATAGCCAAGTAAAACCTTTAGATTTGGGGATGATTTCATAACATTCACCATCAATATAAACATGATGATAAATCGGACGACCAGCAATTGCAAATATACCATTGATAAGGAAATTCATGGCATCAGGTACACCTTTGAAACCACCTTCATCATAAATATCTGACATTTCAAAAAATACCGGTGCCATGACTTCCCAAAAAAGTCCTAAATTAGAATAATAGGACATCATGCGGCACTGTTCCAAGAACATATCAGGGAACAGTTTATAAAGTCCCGACATTAAAGGATTTTTGCGAAAATAAGCTTTAATGGCTTTATCGGCATTAGCTTTATATTCTTCTGAATCTAAGTAAGCATCAAATTGATTAACTGGTGCATACATTTTGCGATGCCATAACATTGCCTGCATACAAGCTTCCGCAAATTCCATGTTGATTCTGTCATGGAATAAATGATGGAAGATTTTTGGCATTTTGGTGGTTTCACCTTTTTCCATAAATGCCAAAAGTTCTGGGTGTGCAGTAGCTACACCTCGCCAAATTCTTAAATCAGCATCATCCCCGGCATAGTGATTATGTAAGTCTAAATATTCTTGGGGTAAGAAATATTTAAAAGCTGGTAAAGGGTCTAAAAATACTCTTTCGGCAATGTAAAGTAAATCGCGCCAATAGAAATCCATCGGTACAGCATAAGCTTTATAAATACCGATAATTTGCATTAAGTTTTCTGGCGTATCTGGTAACATTGAACCACCAGCTTCTAAGCGATGAATAATTTCTGCAAATTCGTGTTTGGAAGGTGGAATTTTAGTGGTTGGTTTGTCTGAAGTTTGTACCATAATATTTTTGTTTTGGTTTATTTATAAAAGGCGAATATAATTCGCGGCTACACAAACTAAGTCCGCCTGCTCGGACTAATAAAAAATCCGATGTCTTAAACCCACGGAGGTGGGTTTTGCCTGTATAGATGCGGTTTCTAACCGCCGTTTTCACGTTAATTAGACTTCAACGCAATTACGGTTTGTTCTGTAGTAGGAATTGCCGCTACCATTGCTGTAGTTGTGGTTTCACTCCAACGCACTAACCAAACTGGTTGTACTCCCAAAAAGATAATTAAGGATGCCAAAATTAGCGCGGGTACTTTTTCATTCCATAATACTCTGGGATAGTAAGCCAGGTTATTTTGCAATTTACCAAAACAGGTGCGGTTAAGAAGAATGACAAAATAAACTGCGGTTAAACCAGATGCCACTACACATAAAATTGTGGAAATTGGGAAGCTGGAAAAACTGCCTTGAAAGGAAATAAATTCGGCAATGAACCCTGTTAAACCAGGAATACCAGCACTAGCCATACCACTTAAAACTAGTAAAGCACTAATTAATGGTAAACCGCGAATAGGACTCATTAAACCATTCAATTTGTCTAATTCTCTTGTGCCAACTTTGGTTTCGATAACTCCGACTAAATGGAAGAGAATAGCGAGAATAATTCCATGACTAAACATTTGGGCAACTGCACCAACTAATGATAAAGGTGTAGCTGCTGCTGCGGCTAATAAAATATAGCCCATGTGTCCGATAGAACTATATGCTACCATGCGTTTGATGTCTGTTTGCGATATCGCTACAATTGCCCCATAAATCGCGCTAATTGCCCCCCAAATTGCCAAAGTTGGGGCGATAATATGCCAAGTTTGGGGAAACATTCCTAACCCAAACCGCAATAATCCATAAGTTCCCAGTTTTGCTAATATTCCCCCTAGCAAAATAGCGACAGGTGTGGAAGCTTCCACATAAGCATCTGGTAGCCAAGTATGGAAGGGAATTAAAGGAATTTTAATGCCAAAACCTAAAACTATTCCTGCTAATAATACTAATTGCATTCCCGCAGAAATGTTTTGTGTAGCCACAGCATCAAAGGCAAAACTATGAGAACCTGTTAACCATACCATGCCTAAAAATGTGGCTAAAATTAAAGCCCCAGAAACGGCTGTATAAATCAGGAATTTCATGCCCGCATACGCCCGTTTTTTTCCTCCCCAAATAGAAATTAGTAAATAAAAGGGAATTAATTCCAATTCATAAAACAGGAAGAACAAAAGTAAATTCTCTGAGAGAAACGCACCTGCAACTCCACCACTAACAAACAAAATCAGAGAATAGAATAAACGAGGACGTTCTGTATCTTTGCTGCTGCTATAAATAGCAATCCAAGTGAGGAAGCTATTTAATATCAACATTAATATTGATAATCCATCGACCCCTAACTGATAACTTAAACCTAATGTTTCATTCCAAGGTAGATATTCTGTAAATTGCATCCCTGGATTGCTGATATCAAATTTTAACAAAATGACAAGATTCCACAGCAAAACTAAACCAGTAACGATTAAAGATGCGAACCGAGTCCGACTTGCGGGAACGTCTTTCGCTGGATAAAAACCGATGATTATAGCGGCTATAATTGGTAGCCAAATCAAAACACTCAACATATTTATTAATTGGTAATTGGTAATTGATTTAAATTAATTAACTAACTAAACTGACTTTACCAGTATCTAAGTCATAATAACCACCAACTATTTTAAGTTTGTTTGTGGCGATTAATTCAGCTAGAACTGGTGATGCTTTCAATTTTTCAACTTGTAGCAAAATGTTAGCTTTACAGGCGTTTTCTAATCTATCCCCTGGTTGTCCCTGAGATTTTTCTACAGCCGGCTTAATTGCCTCTAATAAGCTACCAATTTGCCCTGGTACTTGTGCGCCTTTAATTGTGGCATCTACAGCACCACATCTTTCATGACCCAAGACCATAATCACTTTTGCCCCTAATACTAAACTGCCAAATTCTAGGCTACCAATTTCTTCTGGTGTAGCAATATTACCAGCAACACGACAAACAAATAAATCTCCTAAACCTTGATCAAAAATTATTTCTGCTGGGACTCTAGAATCGGCACAACCCAGGATAGAGGCAAAGGGTTCTTGTCCTTTAGCTACTTCCTTTAAGCGGATAGAACCTTGATTTTTATAGCGGTGCTTGTTATTGATAAATCTGTTATTGCCATCTATTAAAAATTGTAATGCTGCATCAGGAGTAATGTTATTTTGGGCTAAGGCTGGTTCAGGTATAGCTAGATAGGAAGCGAATCTTACTGCTACACCGACAGTAATTGCACCCGTACCTAATTGGAGTAAATTTCTACGAGAAAGATGTTTGTTGATCATTAGATGATCCTGAACATGATTTGGATGGTAATCATAATTTTAGATTATCATCAGCAATCCAAATCATATATATTCAGAAAATTAAATCCATGAACTGAATTCCCCAGAAAGGCCATGTTACCCAAGCACCTAAAAAACCGACTCCTAATAGAACTGTTAAGGCATAAAATTGAGTTTGTCCATTGTTACTATATTTCAAGCCTTCACCACCCAATAGAGAGAATAAACCCACAGAATTGACAATGCCATCTATTACAAATCTGTCCAGCATATCGGCAAATTTGGAAAGTTGGGCAACACCGAAAATAATGGTAATTTTGTAAAGTTTAGGGGTGTAGAAGTCGTAAGCAAATAAATCTTGTAAACCTTGCCAGGGTAAACGAATTGGTTTGGTAATATTACCTAAGTAGATGATGCTGCTAATACTACAACCGAAAATACTTGACCAAATTAATAGCAGTGCAACATCTTTATTTAATGTTGCCCAGTCGGGAAGTAATGATAAACTTTGCAACACTAAAGGCAGGTGTAAAACAAAGCCAGATAAAATCATCATTGGCAAAACCATTAACCAAATAGCTTCAGGAGAACGTTCAGTCATTTGTTTGGGTTTACCACCAAAGATTAAACCAAATTCTCTAGTTAAGCTAAATGTAGTTAAGGCATTAACAACAATAACTATTCCGACTAAAGTTGGATGTGTTTCCCATAAACCATCAGCTAGTTTGAATAATGCCCAAAAACTACCTAAAGGGGGAAAACCAATTAAACCCAATGTCCCCACAATAAATGCTAAACCGGACATGGGACGACGTGACCACAATCCACCGAGTTGGGTAACATCTTGGGTAACACTGTTCCAAACAATTCCCCCCGTACTCATGACTAACAATGCAGAGGAAAGGGCATGAGTGAGGACTAATAATAATGCGGCTTCGTTCTGTTGTGTGCCTACAGCAATAAATACCAAGCCCATGTAAACACTGACAGAATAGGATAAACAGCGTTTAATGTCAATTTGAGCGATGGCAATTAATGCCCCACCAATAGCTGTCACTGCCCCAATGGCCACTATTGCCGAAGATGCCACAGGGGATAAACTAAACACAGGTTGCAATTTAATCAACACCCATGCGCCACTGGCAACTACCACGGAACTCCGCAAAATTGTACTGGGAACAGGCCCCTCCATTGCCTCATCTAACCACAAATGTAAGGGAAATTGAGCGCATTTACCCATTGGACCGGCAATTAACCCGAAACATACTAAAGTAATAATTGTGGGGTCAACATTGGCAGTAGCCGCCCATTCAGTTAACTCTGTATAATTCCAAGTTCCTGAAAGTGTCCAAAGTCCCAAGACACCCATTAATAAAAACAAGTCTCCCACCCGTTTTGTTAAAAAAGCATCTCGCGCCCCAGTCACTACCAAGGGCTGACTAAACCACAAACCGACTAATAAGTAAGTTCCCAAAGTAAGGATTTCGAGAATTACATAACTGAAGAACAAATCATTACACAAAACTAAAGCACAAAGACCAGCTTCAAATAATCCCAATAAGGAAAAGAAGCGTCCCCAACCCCAGTCCATTTCCATATAACCAATAGCATATATCTGCGCCAGTAAATTCAAGCCGCTAATAATAATTAACGCCCCTACAGTGACGGCAGAAATTTCTAAATTAATAGTGAGGTTTAAACCTGCTGTGGATAGCCAAGGAATAAATACTTCTTGGGCTGGATGATTCCAAATAGCCAAGAAAGCAAAGACAGCATGAAAAAACGAGAACAAGGTCATGATCACGTTGACATATCCCGCTGGTCGAGGCCCGGTTTTGCGAATGATTCCCGGCGACCAAGGTATGGCTAAAAGCCCACCAATTAAAGCATAAACAGGAATCAGCCAAACAGTGTCTAGTAAATACTGAGCCATTCAATTACCTCTATAGTTTGCAGCAAAAATTAAAGAAAACACACTAAATAGCGTTGATCCCTGTCAACTTAGTGATGACAGACAATGAAAATTTATCTTTATTTAATATTGTTAGTAATAGCTTACCTTTATCTGTGCCAAAAAGGAATTATTTAATTAGATAAATTCACGATATTTTCTGTAAAGAATTCTTATATTTCCATCAATTGAATTATCAAATAATAACTATTGATTTAAGTCTATGGATTGTCCTTTTATCATAGATAGGGGCAGAATCGCCTACCCCATCTGTTTCACACTTTAGTAATTATGTCAAGTTGCAAATTGGGTAAATTACTTGAGGCAATGATTACTACTGGGCTGAGTTCGCTAATGGGTGCTGGCTTCATATCCCGATAATCAATAATTTGGACAACAATTAGGTAAGCAATGGCTAGAAGTATAGAAATTGCCCCTGTAATAATTGCAACTATCTGGGAACGGTTCATAAGTATTTCCTGCAAATTAAGTTATTTTCAGCTTTCTATATCCACATTGCCATAAACTACAAACAGGTTTATGTATCTAGCAAAGATAGTATCAATATAGAACTTTGCTGGAATTCAATGTTATGTCCCTAACCGAAGAAATTCTTTCTCAACTACCTGGTGATGTTTTAAGCGGCTTGCGTCACACTGACAATATATTAACATCCTTACGAAGTGGTAACACACCCATACCCAAGGTAGTTACAGAAAATTCCGAAAATTTAAACTCTGTAGAATTTGATGTCATTATCTGCGGTGGAACTTTGGGAATTTTAATCGCTGCGGCTTTAGCTGTGCGGGGTGTGCGGGTAGCATTGCTAGAAAGGGGAATTTTGCGCGGAAGAGAACAGGAATGGAATATTTCCCGCAAAGAGTTAGCAGTGTTTCGAGAATTGGAATTACTGACAGAAGCGGAATTAGCACAAACTATTGTTACTGAATATAATCCCGCAAGAGTCAGCTTTCAAGGAGGTACGGAAGTTTGGGTAGAAGATGTTTTGAATATTGGCGTTAATCCTATTTATTTACTGGAAACCTTAAAAACTCGCTTTCTCAATGCTGGAGGAAAGTTATTTGAAAATACACCATTTAGCGATACAGTAGTTCACCCAAATGGAGTCATAGTCAATAACCAATTTACCGCAAAATTGTTATTGGATGCCATGGGAAATCTTTCCCCAATTAGCCAACAAGCGCGTCAAGGAAAAAAACCAGATGCACTTTGTTTAGTTGTGGGAAGTTGTGCGAAAGGATTTCCGGAAAATAACTCAGGGGACTTGTTGTTATCTTTCACGGCTTTGGAAAATCAATGTCAATATTTTTGGGAGGCTTTTCCAGCCAAAGATGGAAGAACTACATATTTATTTACCTATATGGATGCAGATCCACAACGGTTGAGTTTAGAAACTTTATTTGATGAATATTTACGCCTGTTACCAGAATATCAAGGTGTGGAGATTAATCATTTAAATTTTCAACGGGCATTATTTGGGTTCTTTCCTAGCTATCGTCAAAGTCCTCTCCAAACCCCTTGGAATCGTATTCTTCCAGTGGGAGATAGTAGCGGTAATCAATCACCTTTAAGCTTTGGTGGTTTTGGGGCTATGGTGCGTCATTTACACAGGTTAACTTTAGGAATTGAAGAAGCATTAAAAACTGATCAGTTATCTGTTCAATCCTTGGCAATTCTTCAACCTTATCAACCTAGTTTAAGTGTAACCTGGTTATTTCAAAAAGCCATGAGTGTCGGTGTAAATCAGAAAATTGATCCGAATCAAATTAATGCTTTACTCTCCGCTGTATTTGCCCAAATGCAGCAGTTAGGAACACCTGTATTAAAACCTTTTTTGCAAGATATCGTCCAGTTTGGGGCGTTGACGCAAACTTTATTGAAAACTGGTTTATCTCATCCTTTCTTAGTTGCAAAAATTATTCCTCAAGTTGGTTTATTGAGTTTGTTAGATTGGATGTTACATTATGTAAATTTAATTGTGTATAGTAGCTTGTTTTCTCTAAGTGCCATGTTAGAACTATTAGTTAATAATTTACCAGCGGAAAAACAATATTATTGGCATCGGTTAATAGATAAATGGCGGTTTGGTTCTGGCAATGATTATCATGAATAATATTTGAGGATAAGATGATCGAACGCAATTCTATCAGGGTAAAATACTTTGCAGTGTTAATTGGTTTACTGCGAGAACGTCAAGGATTTTTAGAAGAAATTCGCCAAGGAATAAGATTACCTAGTAAAATTATTTCTTTATTGGTTTGTAGTTCTTTATTTTTGGCAATGTATGGCGGAATTATCGGTGCATATCATAGTTGGATGCAAGCTTTATCTTCTGCTGTCAAACTACCAGCACTTTACCTAATTACGTTGCTAATTTGTTTACCAACATTGTTTTTTGCTAATATTATTTTTGGTTCAAAACGGACTTTTGCCCAATATTTTGCCTTGGTACTAACTGCGGTTTCTGTTACTAGCGTACTTTTATTTAGTTTTGCCCCAATCACTCTGTTTTTTTTAATTACAACAAATAATTACCAATTTCTAATTTTGTTAAATGTGATTATCTTTTCTTTAACTGGATTTATTGGCATTTCTTCTTTATATAATGCCACCACCGTAGTTTTAGAACAAGATGATGAAAGTAGTAAAACCCGCAAAAAGATTATTCAATCATGGTTATTACTTTATGCTTTCGTAGGTAGCCAATTGGGGTGGACTCTGCGACCTTTTTTCGGAACACCAGATTCTGTTTTTCAACTATTTAGAGAAAGAGAAGGAAACTTTTATTTAAGTGTAATGCAATCCCTAGGTTATTTATTAGGAATTCGTTGATATGTTAGAAAAACAAACTGAGGTTAAAAAACACTTTGGGGTTTTATTAAGTTTACTACGTGACCGCCAAAATTTTCTAGAAGAAATTCGCCAAGAAATTAGATTACAAAGTAAAATCAGTTCTCTGTTTGTTACCAGTTCTATCTTTTTCGCAATTTATGGCGTAATTATCGGTGCTTCCCACAGTTTCGGACAAGCATTATCCAGTGCGATTAAACTCCCAGCATTTTATTTATTAACGCTAATAATATGCTTTCCGACATTATTCTTTTTTAATGTTTTATTTGGTTCTCGTAGCAGCTTTAAACAGCATTTTGTTGTTTTACTTACCGCAGTATCAGTAATTAGTGTTTTATTATTTAGTCTCGCACCAGTAACGCTATTTTTCATGATTACCGCCCCCGATTCTTACCAATTCTTTAAGCTGTTGAATGTCTTAATTTTTGGAATTACTGGAACTTTTGGCGTTAAGTTTCTCTATGAAGGAATGCAGTTACTTTCTCAACAAGATGAAGTCGGTAAAAAAACCCGCACTACCATTTTACAATCTTGGTTATTACTTTATGCTTTTGTAGGAATGCAGTTAGGATGGTTTCTGCGTCCGTTTTTTGGCGCACCTGAATCTAAATTTGAGTTATTTCGGGCAGTAAAAGGTAACTTTTATTTAGATATAATGCAAGCAATATCAGAAATTTTGAATCTTTAGATACCCGACTTCTCAAATCAGTCGGGTATCTGATTTTTGATTTTTCAAATTCTCAGATCCAAAAACTTCAATTGTTGATATAAACAACGAATTTGTGGCAAATTTACCCCCGCTGCTGCTGCTTTCCTGAAGGGATTACCAAAAATTGCTTCTACTTCTAAAGGGCGTTTTTCATCAAAATCAATTTTCATACTGGTGCGGTAGGGTTTCATTTTCACGGTGTAATCTAACATCGTTTGAATGAAACTTTCGGGAATAATTCTGCCTGTACTTTTTGCCCCTGCGACTACTTCCCACATCAAACTTTCTACTAACTGACAAGTATATATATCTGTCATTAATTCATCTGTTCTCGCATCAAGAATAACAGATAAGCCATTATAGGGAATATTCCAAACTAATTTTTTCCACCGTCCTAATAATAAATCTTCTAATAGTTCTATAGATATACCCGCATTTTCAAAATCTGATGCAAGTTCCCGCATTTTTTTAGTAATGCCAGTTGATTGATAATTAGATGTATATTCACCTAATGTAATTTGTCCATAATCTAAATGATGAATATGTCCCGGTGCAACTTTATTAGAACAGAGAAAACACAAACCCCCAATAACGTGGACATTACTCACAATCTCCGCAACTTCTGCTTCTATGTCCAGTCCATTTTGCAATACTAATACTACCCCGTCATCTTTAACTATTGGTGGTAATAAATCTGGTAAAAGTTGATTTTGGGTAGTTTTTAGTGATACAATCACCACATCACACTGTGGCATCTTGTTTACATCGTTATAGGCATTAACTTGAGGGAGGGTAAAGTCGCCATCTTTTGACTCAATAATTAAACCCTGTTCGCTGACCTGTTGATAATCACTTTTAAGTAGATAATGGACTTCTAAACCGGATTTTTGGAGTTTTGCACCATAAAATCCGCCTAATGCACCAGTCCCCAATATTGCATAAGTGCGTTTATTCATTTCATGTATAGAAAAATATTCAGAAAATCATCAGAATATATTTTACCAGAATTGTAATTAATAAAACTTAAACATGATTTACTATTTTTTAGAACCTTTGGTAGATGCGAGATGAAATCAATGGCTGATATTGTTGATATTGCAGTTAGTAATGATGCGTTCAAAACTTTAGTGGCGGCTGTGTCTGCTGCTGGGTTAGTAGAAACATTAAAAAGTCCCGGTCCATTTACCGTGTTTGCACCAACTGACGAGGCTTTTGCTAAGTTACCCCCTGGTACAATTACAACTTTATTACAAAATATTCCCCAGTTAGCACGGATTTTAACCTATCATGTCGTGCCTGGAAAATTGACAAAGGCTGATTTAGCAAAACTGGGGACAGTTACTTCTGTGGAAGGTTCTCCGATTAAAATTAATTGTGAAGATGGTTTTGAGGTGAAAAATGCCACGGTTTTAGCAGCGGATATTGATGCTGATAATGGCGTAATTCACGTTATTGATACTGTGATTTTGATGGGTTAATCCCACAGAGGTTTTGACTTTACAACCCTGATAGAGACGTTTTATCTAGCGTCTCTATCAAGATGGAAAATTTAGTTACTAGGGCTAATTCTTTAAAAAATGTTACATAAATAGTATGATTACTCACTTTTAAGGTACTATAGATTTTAGTAATGTATATTTTACAATAAAACTTAATAATAAGAACCTACAATTATCCCCAAAAATTAATGTTAGATTTCAACACCTTAATCGAATTTTCTCGAAACAACTGTATAGGCATTTGTGCCTTTCTTGTCCCAGCTAATATCCTGACAACCTTATTAACGATTGTTCTCACATTCCTAAATCGTCCCATGGGTCAAGTATGGATATCTGTCGGATTTGCCTGTCTATTTGCTAGTATCATGCTGCTGCACGTTTATACTTGGTTTATGATTGGTGTGGTTATGCCACCAACTTATATCTTGTTATCTTTAGCAGTTACCTGTTTATTGACTAATCTTGTGGTCATTATGTGGCGGAGAAATTCTCTACAATTGTTTTCTTTTGGTAAGTAATCACAACAAAAGTCAGTATTTCAGAAGTATCTAAAACCTGATATTTGGATTTTTCACCAATAGTCAGAATAGTAGTAAAAATAAAAATTACTATTCTGACTATTCGTAATAGCTGTTAGTTAATAACAGCTATTTTTGTCACTTTTAATAACTCCAGCCTTTATTGCTATAACCCTTGTAAGAGTGATGGTTATGGTGATGGTTGTGATGAGACCAACAACCATG
>NZ_VILB01000002.1:160320-275925 GCF_009712035.1 Anabaena sp. UHCC 0187
ATTAGAGTTGAGATTAGACTTCTTGTCTAAAAACCTAAATATTTAATTTTTAGGCTTTTTCAAGAGGTCTAATGACTAACCTTTGTTTTTATTCTTTCAAAAATAATTGATAAATTCAAGGCTTGGATCTCAAGGGATAAGACTTTATTGAACTATTTTTGTCTAGTTATTTATGACAATTAACAGTTAATTTTCATTTACCAAAAGACTTTTTACGTTGTTTTTTGCTGGATAGTAGAGATGTTTCATGCAGCATCGCTACCAAATAGGTCATTTTCCTTGTGGATGATATTTTCCAGAAATACTGACTTAATTAAGTTTATTTTGTCTAAAATACAGGAAATAGACAACATCTCTAAATCCAGTCTCTAACTATCTTTAATTGGTGAATTCTGCCCGTAATTGGTTGACAACTCGATCTAATCCCACAGAATGGGCTGCTTTGAATAATAAGCGATCGCCTGTTTGCATAAATGTTTTTAATCTTGTTACCAAATCCGCATGATTAGTGAAACATTCGCAAGATATATTATCGGCACTATTAGCAATAATTTCCGCATCTTTACCATCAACTAATACCAGTAGCCCATCAAGATGCAAATTTTTAACCATTTCTCCGACTTTGCGATGAAGTTCTGGGGATCTTTCTCCTAATTCCTTCATTGCCCCTAAAACCGCAATTTTTCGCTTTCCTGGTGTATCTGCTAACAACTGTAAAGCCGCTAACATCGCTTCTGGGGCAGCATTATAGGTTTCATCTAAAATCACCACATCATTAGGTAAAGTGAAGCGTTGACTTCTACCTGTGGGCATATTTACCATGACCCCAGATTGTAATAATTGCCAATCAATTTCTAATACCTTAGCTACTGCTAAAGCTGCTAAAAAATTAGTAGCATTGTGACGACCAGGTAAAGGTAAAGGTAAACGCATTCCATCAACTTCTACAATTTCATTGTCAGCTAATATTCCTTGAATATCGCCACCAGAAAAGCCATAACTAATTACTTTCCCTTGCCAAAATTTTGCGGCTGTGTCCATTAATAATGGATTATCATGATTGAGAATGGCGATACTGTCCTTTGGCATGGTTGCTAATAATTCACACTTAGCTTCGGCGATCGCTTCTTCTGAACCAAGTAATTCAATATGTGCCGTTCCCACATTGGTAATTACCCCAATTGTCGGTTTAGCAATTTCTGTGAGTTCGCCAATTTGTCCCCTGCCTCGCATCGCCATTTCGATCACAGCAAAGTCATTTTCTCTACCCATTTCTAAAAGGGTTTTGGGGACACCTATTTCATTATTAAAATTCCCATAAGTTTTATGCACTCTTCCCTTAATGGCTAAAACTGCGGAAATTAGTTCTTTGGTTGTGGTTTTCCCCACCGAACCCGTGATCCCAATTACAGGAATAAAGAAACTTTCGCGCCACCATTTAGCAATTTGTTGATATGCCTTTAAAGTATCTTTAACTCGCAGAACCGGAAAACCAGGATTGTCATAAGCATGATCAACTATGGCAACTATAGCCCCTTGAGCGATCGCTGTCGCTACAAAATCATGTCCGTCAAACTTTTCTCCTCGCAAAGCCAAAAACACTTCCCCAGGTTGCAAAATACGAGTATCTGTTTGTATCCCAATCCCCAACTGAGTTAAGGTAGACGCAGATACATTCCCTGGTTCAGCTATAAGAACTTCAACCAGTTGAGAGATAGTGATAGAGACTGACATACTGATAAACGATAGGGTATTTTAAAGTTATTTACCTTATCATTGTTTGTGTCACTTCCATTGATGATCATGCTAATTATTTATGACAAGTCATTAATGTTAAATTATTAAGATTTATTGATTTAAACAACATAAATATTGTTTAAATTAGCAGCCATAACCCAGTCAGCAACTAGGTTTTACCGTCTCCCGCACCAAATAACCTCGCAACAAACCTTATTTGTTCATAACGGTTAGGTTTGAGAAAATCAGAAACGATTTAATAATCAAGCACTTATAGTTATTTAACTTGTCAAGGGAGAACACCGGATGAAATTGGCTTACTGGATGTATTCAGGCCCCGCTCACATTGGGACTTTGCGGATTGCGAGTTCTTTTAAAAACGTTCATGCAATTATGCACGCGCCCCTCGGTGATGACTATTTCAACGTTATGCGTTCCATGCTATCGCGGGAGAGAAACTTTACCCCAGTTACAACCAGCGTCGTTGATAGAAACGTTTTAGCCCGTGGTTCTCAAGAAAAGGTGGTAGATAACATCGTCCGCAAAGATGCTGAAGAACACCCCGATTTAATTGTCTTAACTCCTACCTGCACTTCCAGCATTTTGCAAGAAGACTTACACAACTTTGTGGAAAGGGCGCAGTTGGAAGCAAAAGGGGACGTAATGCTGGCGGACGTGAACCATTACCGCTACAACGAATTACAAGCAGCAGACCGCACTTTACAACAAATCGTTCAATATTACATTGAGAAAGCCCGGAAGCGGGGGGAATTACCAACAGAGAAAACTGCGAAACCCTCAGTTAACATTATCGGGGTTTCTACTCTGGGTTTCCACAATAACCACGATGTCACTGAATTGAAGCGGTTAATGACTGATTTGGGAATTCAGGTAAATACTGTCATTCCTGAAGGTGCGTCGGTTCACGAATTAAAAACTATGCCGCAAGCTTGGTTTAACTTAATTCCTTATCGGGAACTGGGGTTAACTACAGCTAAATATTTAGAAGAAGAATTTGGCACACCTTACGTAGATATTACACCCATGGGTGTGGTGGAAACTGCTAGATGTATCCGCAAAATTCAGCAGGTAATTAATGCCCAAGGTGGTGAGGTTAATTACGAAGACTTCATTAATGAACAAACTCTGCACGTATCCCAAGCCGCTTGGTTCTCCCGTTCTATTGACTGTCAGAACTTGACTGGGAAGAAAGCAGTAGTATTTGGTGATAATACCCATGCAGCGGCTTTAACGAAGATTCTGTCGCGGGAAATGGGGATTCATGTGGTTTGGGCTGGTACTTATTGTAAGTATGATGCTGACTGGTTTAGAGAACAGGTGAGCGAATATTGCGATGAAGTATTAATTACAGATGATCATGGTGAAATTGGGGATGCGATCGCTCGCGTTGAACCTTCTGCTATATTTGGTACACAGATGGAACGTCACGTTGGTAAACGTTTGGATATTCCTTGCGGTGTGATTGCAGCACCAATTCACGTGCAGAATTTCCCCATTGGTTACAAACCATTTATGGGTTATGAAGGCACAAATCAAATCACTGATTTAATCTACAATTCTTTCACTTTGGGAATGGAAGATCACCTGTTAGAAATCTTTGGTGGACACGATACAAAGGAAGTAATCACCAAAGGAATTTCTGCGGAATCTGGTTTGAATTGGACAAAAGATGGACAAGCAGAATTGAATAAGATTCCTGGTTTTGTGCGCGGGAAAGTGAAGCGGAATACCGAAAAGTTTGCCCGTGAACGTGGGTTTAAAGATATCTCGGCTGAGGTATTGTATGCGGCTAAGGAATCTGTAGGGGCGTAGGTTTGGGGTTAGAGATGATTAAGAGAACTCCACAAAAAAGATTATCCAATTTTGTGGGATGGGCATCTTGCCCGTCCTTGTATTATTAGCAAGATGCCCGCACCACAATAAGTTTTGGGATATTTTTTTAATTGGAAGTCTCTAAGGTTTAATGGCATCCACTTAGGATGCCCTTGTTGCTGATTTTTCATAGAGAGGTAAGCATCATTTACCTACAATAAGCTGTATACACCAAATATACATAAACTAATCGGCTATATAAATACAGTATAAATACTGTGAATTTTTGCTTGTTCGTCAGTAGTATTAACTAAGTGACAAAAAGTGAATAATTTCTCATTGATCACGAAGCGCAAAGAAGTACGGGTAAGTTATACCTTATAATAAGGAATCAAAATTGACTGTAAATTTGAGTATAAGAATGAATATAAATACGAATACAATTCTCATCATTGAAGATGAGCCTCAAATACGAGAAAATATTCAGCTAATTCTTGAGTTAGAAGGGTTTAATACCATCACAGCAAAAGATGGATTAGAGGGGTTAGAAATGGCGGAGCAATATCATCCAGATATGATTATTTGTGATTTGATGATGCCTCGACTAGATGGATATGAACTAATTAAAGCATTGCGTCAAGATCCAGCTACTGCGGAAATTCCCTTCGTTTTTCTCACAGCTAAATCAGAACGCCGGGATATGCGTCAAGGTATGGAACTGGGTGCAGACGACTATTTAACCAAGCCATTTGAAGTAAAAGAACTCCTTCAGACTATTTCTATTCGACTAGCAAAACGCCAAGTAACAACCCAACGCTACAGAAATCAGATTGAGCAGATGAAAGCTGAGATCCATTATTTGGCTCGTCATGATAGTTTAACTGGTTTACCCAATCAGTTTTTCTTAGAAGAGTATTTTAATCAAACTCGTCTTCAAGCTTACAATCAGAGTCAATTTTTGCCTTTGTTACTGATTGATATAGATATCCTCTATCACACTAAATTATTATTTGAACCAAGTTTGAGACAATTTTTACTCACAACTGTGGCAGAACGATTAAATCAGCTAAAATCCCTCAATCCGATTATTGACTTAATAGCTTACTTAAAAACTGACCAACTGGTGCTGTTGTTAAAACCAATTCAAAATGCTCAAGTGGCTGCTGAAGCTGCTGAACAAATTTTAGATGTTTTATCACAACCTGTAACTTTTAATCATCAGGAAATCTCTATTCAAACTAAAATTGGTATCGCCTGTTATCCAAATGATGCTTTACAAGTAAGTGAGCTACTGGCTCATGCAGAAGTTACCCTAGAGCATTATAAATTGGACAATACAACTTCTTATCATTTTTATGATCAAGAAATTCTCAATGTTGTTTTTAGAAAAGTTATTTTAGAGTCTGACTTTTTGCAAGCTCTAGAACGAGATGAATTTCTGCTTTATTATCAACCTCAAATCAATACCAAGACTGGAAAAGTTGTCGGTGTGGAAGCATTAATCCGTTGGGAACACCAAGAATATGGCATGATTTCTCCCGCAGAATTTATTCCTATTGCTGAAGAGTCAGGTTTTATTATTCCCTTGGGAGAATGGATTATCAAAACTGCTTGTTCACAATTAAAAGATTTACAATCACAAGGATTTGGTAATTTCAAGGTGGCTGTAAATATATCGGCTTCTCAGTTTAGAGAAGAAAATTTTATTCAACGGATTAATGACATCGTTGCCAATACAAATTTCAACCCGGATCTATTGGAGTTAGAACTAACTGAAACTGTATTTATTCAAGACCTTGACATAGTCAAAGATAAAATAAATGAATTAAGAGATCATGGAATTAAGTTATCCATTGATGATTTTGGCACAGGGTATTCATCATTTAAATATCTCCAAGAATTCTCTTTTAGTCATCTTAAAATAGATCGGTATTTTATTACCAATATTGATAAGTTGGAAAGTAAGCAGTCCATTGTTAAAAGTATAATTCAGTTAGCAGATAGTTTAAACATCAATATTATTGCCGAAGGGGTAGAAACCAAGGAAGAGCTAAATTGGCTTAAACAACATAATTGTTTTGTGATTCAAGGATATTTCTTTAGTCGTCCTTTAGCCATCGAAAACTTGAATATTTTTTTAATGGCCAATACATGAAAATCTATATCTAAACCAACAAACTCAATAAAACTTGCATGATTTAATGGATAGTCAAAGTCCCTATCTTTAATTCACTCATCAGAGGATGTTTTAAAAATCTATAAAAGGGTAAATCCTAAACTTGGGCGAAAATCTGAGTTTAGGTACTCCCCATTGATGACAGAAGCTTCTACTTCAGTCGAAAGTAAATAGGAGTAGTTCACAAAGGAATACTAGCTGTAAATGTTGTTCCTTTGCCTAATTGACTGTCAAATGTAATTTGACCTTTGTGTAAGTCCAGACATTTTTTAACTATGGATAGTCCTAAACCTGTTCCAGGAATATTACCGACGTTAGAGGCTCGATGAAAAGATTCAAATAAATTAACTTTATCTGCTTCAGGAATACCGATACCGCTATCGCTGATTTTAAAGATAAGTTGATTATTTTGTTTAGTCAAATTAAATTGAACTAGATGGTGGTTAGGAGAATAGTTAATAGCATTTGTCAGGAGATTGGTGAGAACTTGCTGCAACAATTTTCTATCGCACTGAACAATTAGAGTATTGTCAAGTATTTCCTCGCCTAAATCATAGGAGAAATCAATTGTATGTCGGGTACTACTAGCTTCTATTTCCTCTTTTAGATGGCGACAAAAGACGATAATATCTAATGCTTCTAAATGTAATTCTATTTTTTCGGATTCAGCGCGGTTAATCATTAATATATTATCAAGAATTTGGGTTATATGCTGGATGCTATTTTGGATAGTTTGTAGATGGTTCTGTTTTTTGTCTGCACTAAGGCGATCGCTAAATTTTTGCAAAATCCCTGATGATGAGGAAATAATGGCTAAAGGGGTGCGAAACTCGTGGGATGCCATGGTAATAAACCGGGATTTTAATTGGTTTAATTCCTTCTCTTTTTCTAGAGACTGACGTAATTCTGCTGTCCGTTCAGCTACTCGATTTTCTAAGTCTTCATTGCGTTGTGTGAGTTGTCTGAGTTCCTGGTTCTGGATTTCTAAAGATTTAATTAAATTCTGTAAATGTAAGTGGGTACGGACACGAGCAAGTAGTTCTTCTTTTTGAAATGGCTTGGTGATATAGTCTACAGCCCCTAAACTCAAACCTTTAACCTTATCAGCATTATCCGCCAAAGCCGTCATGAAAATGATCGGAATCATCTGAGTCAAAGAATCAGCTTTGAGTTGCTCACAGAGTTCAAATCCGCTGATATCAGGCAACATAATATCCAGTAGTATTAAATCAGGAATACTGGAATGGACTTGTTTAATCACATTTCGCCCATCTATTTCAGTAATAACTTTGTAACCTTTAGAACTCAATGTATAATCCAGAAGTTTTAAATTCATGGGATTGTCATCAACGACTAAAATGGTGGCGCTGTTCGGTAAACTTTCCAAAATCTCTTCCTTGCGATTTACAACTTGTTAACTGGATACTGTTTTTACAAAAATCCAACATGAGTCCTATATATATATATATCAATTAGACAACGATTCAAGCATAGCAGTTATCTATGTTGTTACAAGAACTTAAAGAGCAGATATTCAAACTACCATCTAGCGAACTGACAAGTCAGTGCTTCGCTATCTATAATAGTCAAGCTGTTGGCTGTGTAATAGCAACAACGCTAAGGAATGTGAATTAAATAAAGTACAACTCTTAATTTATGTAATCTAATTATTATTAATATTAAATTTTTGATCGCGCAGCATGGCCTAGGCCATACTGCTGAAATCCTAATTTACAACACTGATAAATGTTTTGATTAAGCTGCTACTGCTTCTTCCTCTGGCTTTTCTTTGGGAACGTCTTGTTTGATTGTCATATAGCGAATTACTTCTTCGCTCAATCGCATAGCGCGTTCCATGATCGCAATCACAGTTCCAGGCCCTGTGTAGTTGAGTTGAACATAAACGCCATCACGATGCTTTTGAATTTCATAAGCTAAACGACGCTTACCACGATTTTGAATTTCAATATTCTCAGCGCCGTGTTCACGAATCAAGTTTTCGTATTTGGCAATTTGTTGTACTACTTGCTCATCTCCTAAGTCAGGACGGAGGATGTACATGGTTTCGTAAACTGTGGTCATATTTTTGAATTCACCTTTTGGACAAAATGGCTGCTAGTGTTAATTCATACAAAGATTGCTGTGAGCGATACTTTTATGGATCAACATCTCAAGCAACAAGGAATTTTGACAATTTTTAGCCATTCTAGATTAACACAATTCCTAGCATTATTTGTCCACAGCCCAAACTTCATTTTTCAATTAAAGTCATGAGGTTTTCAGCATTTATCTTATAATCTTACCAGTTTTCCATAGCAATCATTAACAACATTCTGCTGAAACACAGCATATTTAAGGATTTTTGTCAAGATTATGGCGCAGCGATATGTGCGAGTTCAAAGTCAAGAAGGGAAAATTCACTATGGATTGCTTCAGCTTTCCCAGAATGTGGAAGTGCTAGACGCTCCACCTTGGTTAGATGGTCAACCTACGGATTTAATCCTACCAGCTAACTGTTATACAATTCTAGCCCCCTGTGCGCCTTCAAAAATTGTCGGAGTAGGCAAGAATTATGCTGATCATGCAGCGGAAATGGGAACACCTGTACCTGCTGAACCGCTAATTTTTTTCAAACCGTCTACATCTGTAATTGCTTCAGAAAGCGAAATTAAGTATCCTTATCAGTCGCAAAGGGTAGACTATGAAGGAGAATTAGCTTTAGTAATTGGCGATCGCACAAGTGATTGTACTCCAGCCCAAGCCCAAAGCAAAATTTGGGGTTATACCATCGCCAATGATGTCACAGCCAGGGATTTACAAAAAAAAGATCCCCAATGGACAAGAGCCAAAGGTTTTGATACTTTTTGTCCCCTGGGGCCTTGGATTGTCCGGGAATTAAATCCAGGAGCGAGATTACAGACATTTTTGAATGATGATTCTCATCCAGTCCAATCTGCTTGTATTGATCAAATGGTATTTTCCCCAGATTTTTTAGTGTCTTATATCAGTCAAGTGATGACTTTATTACCTGGGGATATAGTATTAACTGGTACGCCCATGGGAGTAGGGGCTTTGCAAATAGGCGATCGCATCCGCATAGAAATAGAAGGAATTGGTCGCCTAGAGAACACAGTTGTTGTCCGTTAGCTGTTAACGTACTTGCATATGCACTGCATCGGAAATCGCGGGAATTTCCGCATACTTCCCCATTAAGGATTGAGCCACGGCATAAACAACCGCTACTACTATACCCATAAAAATGGTTGTATACAGTGTTTGCATCGCAAATCCACTACCAGGAACTAACTTAACAATATCGGTTAAGATGCTGCATAAAAAGATCACAATATCTAAAATGATGGCTTGCATCGTGTTAAAACGAATAAAATGACTAATTTTCTCGTTTCTTACTACCAAAAGCCACAAAGCAAAGAAAATAATCATTCCCGCATAGCGGACACCATAGTAAATTTTTAACAGTGGCAAAAGAGGTAAAAATATCAGTCCTAAAAGTGGAAAATCATTCAGCAAAAACTGACCGAAGGCAAACACCTCAATCAAAGGGAGTAGATAAGGTAAACAAGCGAAAATTCGGTCAGGAAACGTTGTAGAACCGCGCCAAGACATTGTGTATTCTCCTGTGGCTAAATTTCAACAGCTATTGAGCCTAGGATAACGCAGATGCTTGAACTTGCTGGCAAATTACCATTATTCTATGTTGGCGACACGAAAGCCCATCACACACTCGTATTGATCTGGTTGTTGTTCCGTAAATTTACTAATTGCTTGACCACAGCGCAGTTTACCCCCTCCCCAGCGGGGTTGGCCGCTGCCGTTTGCCAATAAACAAGACTGACAAACCTTTTCAGAGCTAAGGATTTGATTGTCCATTAAAATGACTAACATCTAAACCCATCCTGTCAATAGAGCAATCTCAAAAAATCTTGGCAATAGAGAAAAATTGCTAACTGTAAAATCTAGTTTTATTGTATCTTGTATGTTTAAGACTTTTGTTAATTTGAGTACAAATTAATACATAAATTCAGACTACCACGTTGATTAAAGTCAGACATTCTTACATAATGACATTCCCAGTTATCTATAAGATTTTCAGCTTAAATTCTTATAATGAACAAATTGCCTAATCTGTAACTTTGGTAATAGGTTTAACCGCAATCTCCATTTTCGTCAACTGCCATAAGGATAATAAACATGACTAAAACTAACTCAGACCTTCTAAAAAACTCCGATCCTGCCATTAACGAACTAATTAACCAAGAATTACAACGTCAACGTGACCACTTAGAATTAATTGCTAGTGAAAACTTTACCTCCGCTGCCGTATTAGCTGCCCAAGGTTCAGTATTAACCAACAAATACGCCGAAGGATTACCAGGTAAGCGTTATTACGGTGGTTGTGAATTTGTTGACAAAATTGAACAAATAGCCATTGACCGAGCTAAACAATTATTTGGTGCTGCTCATGCCAATGTCCAACCCCATTCCGGCGCACAAGCTAATTTTGCCGTCTTTTTGACCCTGCTGCAACCAGGGGACACAATTATGGGCATGGACTTATCCCACGGTGGACACCTCACCCACGGTTCACCAGTGAACGTTTCTGGTAAATGGTTTCAAGTCCGTCATTATGGCGTAAGCAAAGAAACCGAACAATTAGACTATGACCAAATTCGGGATTTAGCCATTAAAGAACGCCCTAAACTCTTGATTTGTGGGTATTCAGCCTATCCTCGGATTATTGACTTTGAAAAATTCCGCAGCATTGCTGATGAAGTTGGTGCTTACTTACTTGCAGATATTGCTCACATTGCTGGTTTAGTCGCTACTGGTCATCATCCTAATCCCCTGCCTTATTGTGATGTCGTTACCACCACAACCCATAAAACCTTACGTGGGCCAAGAGGCGGCTTAATTTTGACTCGTGATGCAGAATTGGGTAAAAAGCTAGATAAATCAGTTTTCCCCGGAACTCAAGGTGGACCACTAGAACACGTCATTGCGGGTAAAGCAGTGGCTTTTGGTGAAGCTCTCAAACCTGAGTTTACAGACTATTCTGGGCGGGTAATTGAAAATGCTCAGGCTTTAGCTACTCAATTACAAAATAGAGGGTTTAAGCTCGTATCCAATGGCACGGATAATCACTTAATGTTAGTAGATTTACGTTCTGTGGGCATGACTGGGAAGAAAGGAGATAAGTTAGTCAGCACCGTTAATATTACCGCCAATAAGAATACAGTTCCTTTTGATCCTGAATCACCTTTTGTTACCAGTGGTTTAAGATTAGGTTCACCTGCCATGACTACCAGAGGTTTAGGTGTGGCAGAATTTACAGAAATTGGGAATATTATTGCAGATCGTTTACTTTCTCCAGATTCAGAAATAGTAACGGCTGATTGTCTCAAAAGAGTGGCTGCATTGTGCGATCGCTTCCCATTATATCCCCACCTAGAAATTCCTGTACCAGCCCTAGCGTAGAGAATTTTAGATTTTAGATTTTAGATTTTGGATTTTAGATAATAATCCAAAATCTATTCCCTATCCCCTATTCCCAATCCCCATGAGTGCAGAAATTATTTGTGTTGGTACAGAAATGCTGTTGGGAGATATCCTCAACAGCAACGCCCAATATCTTGCCAAAGAATTAGCCCAGTTAGGCATTCCCCACTATTATCAAACCGTAGTCGGGGATAATCCAGAAAGACTCAAAGAAGTGATCGAAATTGCTGCTTCCAGAGTACAAATTCTCATTTTTACAGGTGGCTTAGGCCCCACACCCGATGATCTCACCTGTGAAACCATCGCTGATTTTTTTGGTGTTCCTTTAATAGAACGAGCCGATATTGTCGAAGATATCGCCGAAAAATTTGCCCAACGGGGACGAGTCATGTCTCCCAATAATCGCAAACAAGCCTTAATTCCCCAAGGTGCAGAAATTCTGCCCAACCCCACAGGAACAGCCCCTGGGATTATTTGGCAACCCCGCACTGGATTAACTATTTTTACCTTTCCTGGTGTTCCTAGCGAAATGTATCGAATGTGGACCCAAACCGCAGTACCTTTTCTCAAAAGTCAAGGTTGGGGAAAAGAAATTATTTATAGTCGCAGTTTAAGATTTTGGGGCATTGGTGAATCAGCATTAGCGGAAAAAGTAGCTACTTATTTTGACTTAAATAATCCCACCGTAGCCCCCTATGCGGGTAAGGGAGAAGTCAGATTGCGAGTTTCGGCTAAAGCTGCCGACGCAACAACCGCAGAGGCTTTAATTGCACCCATTGAAAAACAACTGATAGAAATTGCCGGTTTAGATTATTACGGTGCTGATGATGATACCTTAGCTGCTGTAGTTGGTAATTTGTTACGCTCTGCGGGGGAAACCCTCTCAGTGGCGGAATCTTGCACTGGTGGAGGACTGGGGCAAATGTTAACGGAAATTCCCGGTAGTTCCGATTACTTTTGGGGTGGGGTAATTTCCTACGACAATTCTGTGAAAGTCGGATTGTTAGGAGTTAATCCAGAGGATTTAGAGAAATTTGGGGCAGTGAGTGCAACTGTCGCCGAACAAATGGCTATCGGTGTGAAAAGTCGTCTTTCCACTACTTGGGGATTAAGTATTACGGGAATTGCTGGACCAACTGGAGGAACCCAAACCAAGCCTGTGGGTTTAGTCTATATCGGTTTAGCAGGTCCTGGAGATGAAGTAACAAGTTTTGAACATCGGTTTGGGACGATTCGCGGACGATCTTTAGTTCGTTATGTGAGTGCAAATGCAGCTTTGGATAATTTGCGACGGCGGTTGTTGACAAAACATTTTCCAGGATAGTACCGCCGTGAATGACAAAGAGTCAGGAACTATGCAGTAGTAACACGTTGGTTATAATCACTATAGTAGTAATCATAACCTGATAACTTAGCCTTATTCCCATTGATCACTAAACCGAGTAAATTAATCGGCGCAATTCTCAAATTATCCTGAACTTGTGTTAGTGCTGATTTATCTGTTTTACCAATTCTCATTACTAGCATTAAACCATCAGTGTAAGGTGCTAGAAGTCTGACATCTACTAACCCCAACATGGGGGGAACATCATAAATTACTAAATCAAAATTTTGATGAAAATAGTTCATCAATTGCTTCATTTTATCTGATGACAACAACCGAGCCGGATCAGGTGGTATTGGACCTGCCGTAATCACAGATAAATCCTTAAATCGGGGCATCTGTTGAATTACTTCCTCCACATCTATATTTGCAGAGATTAAATTACTTAATCCGTACAGATTATTTAATCCTGATAATTTGTGAATCTGGGAGCAACGCAAATCAGCATCTACCAATAGCACTCGTTTACCCATTGATGTTGCTATTTGAGCGAGGTGAAATGCTACTGTACTTTTACCATCTCCAGACATTGCTGAAGAAACAATTAAAGAACGAATTGGTCGATCTGAATTGAGAAGTTGAATATTCCCATACAAAACTTGTAAAGATTCCCAAAATGCCCCTTGTCCGTAGTATGTTTTTTCTGGAGAGTTACTACTAAACATATTAGAAAATCTACCAATACCTTCCGGGGTATCTTCAGACCTTATTTCCTGCTCATTCACACTATTTGTAAGATTGTGGGATGGATGATAAGATATGTTTTTATCAAAGGGAAGAGTGGCTAATAAGGGGAGTTTGATATTTTCCTTAATCCTCTCGACAGTTTGATAAGTATTATCTATCTTTTCTAGAATCAAGGCAGCCCCAATACCTAGTAGAGAACTAGCCACAAGTCCTAACAGTAAACTATGTGGTGTATTTGGTGATATGGGAGATTCTGGTTGAGTAGGTGCTTGAATTAATTCCCAAGGTAGTTCTGTTTGCGCTATTTCTATTTGTAGTTGTTCACGGTTAGCTAGAAACCGATTTAAACTTTCATTTGCTAATTGTAAATTGCGCTGAATCTCCGTATATTGTCGAGATAAAACTGGTAATTGCTCTAATTTTCTTTGCAGTTGTTGTTCTGCTTCTGTCAGTTGTTGACTTTCAGCCTCTATTCTTTGAAATAGAATTGTCGCCTCAGCCACCTTGATAGTTAAAGCCCGGTTTGCTTCTCTTTCAATAATAGGTAAGAGGTTATCTCTTTTTTCTTTTAAGGTTTGAATAATTGGGTGATCAGGTTGGAATCGAGCTAATTCTCCAGATATTTGGGTATCTAATTGGCGTTGCTGGGTGATTAATTGTTGATAAAGAGGAGCATTATTGAGAATTGCTAATTGTTCATCTTCTCCCTGTAAACTCAGATAATTAGCCTTAGCAGCGGCTAACTGTTGATTTACAGCTTGTCGTTGCTGTGTCAGAGATTGGATTTGCTGAGAAATACCTTGAGATTGATTTTCTAGATCAATAAAATTGTATCTTTGGCGAAATATTTGCATTTCTTTCTGCAACTGCGTCACCCGATTTTGGATCTCAGGTAGCTGTTTATTAGTAAACTGAACTCCCTGACGCAGCTTGGTTTGTCGCTTGTCTAGGCTGTAGTTTAAATAGAATCGAGAAATAGTATTTAATACAACTTTAATTTTTTTAGTGTCATTGCTTTTATAGCTGACTTCAATTACCTTGGTTGCACCGAAACGACGAATAGTTAAACCTTTTATAAGAGAATTGTAGGTAATTTCAGGATAGGATTTTTGCAACTGCTTAATTACATCTTGCAGCAGTTTTGGACTCTTAAGAACCTGAATTTGACTCTCATAATCTAAACTAGGTTTAGCAATGTTAGAGTCTAAGAGGTTTACTTTTCCTAAGCTGTTATCATCATTAACAGATTCAACCAATATTTGAAAGTTACCTTGATATATTGGTTCTTCTGTGAGCGTTGAATAAGCCACTGCACTGTTAACAGCGACGGATATTCCTGCTATCAAGATTGATCTACGCTTTAGTATTTCCAATATTTGCCGCAAATCCCCACTATCAGACGTTTCTTCCAAAGCTGAAAATATTGGACTAGTTGAGGATTGAAGTCTAGGATTTCCATTCTTATGGGAACTTGATGTGATTGTAGTAGAGTTATCCATGATTGATTTATTTAGAAGTGAGTAATAATAAACCTAAGATGTAGATGTAGTAATTGCATCTAGCTTTTCATAAAAACTGATTTTCTAGATACCTGTGTTATTGAGGCAGAAAATGTAATAATCAAACCAATACGTTTTCACAACTACTTGATGCCTGCTATATATATAGCAAGTTTATGTAAATTTCGTCAGGAATTTTATCAAAAAGATACATCTTGCTATTTGTCAAAACTTATACATAGTATCCCTGTATTAATTCTAGGTGAATCAATAGCGATCAGACATCACGCGTCCATAGGTAATATATAATGAGGTAGAGTACAAAACCAAATCTGATTTATTCTAACTCTTGTATTCTGTTGTTTGAACATAAAATGCGTTTATTCGGGAATTGGGAGTATTTTTTTATCTTGCTACTCACTGAAAAACCGTACTAAATGAATTCTAATGACGATGGATAGGGGTTTTGATAGTAATACTTTTTTAACAAAAGTATTATTTATATCTAATGTTGTTTTGTCCGGAACTAGTAATTACCCTGTTGTCAATTTAAGAGATAGTAGTTGATAACAGTGGTAAGGATGTTAAAAAAATATTGATAGAAACATTTTTTTACTTAAGGGGTCATTATTGACTGCTACATCTGTAAATCTTTTCAATGGAACTATATGAGTCATGGTACTAAGTGAATGGCAGAAAAATCTAAATTCTTATTCTTCAATCAGCGAAAATCAATACTTAACAAAAATTGATACGGAATTAAATGTTAATCAGCAATCTGATATTAAAACTCGGAAAATATCCAAGGGTAAGACTTATACAACATCTCCTTTGCATTCAGTAGAGTTAGATCAGTCTTCTGAAACCAGTAATACTTCCTATGATCAATTGATTAACGTATCTATAATTACTGAGTTTTTTCCTCCAGACTATGCGGCTACAGGACAATTAATTGAGGAACTAGTCAAACAGTTAGAGAAACAAGGAATTAGGATTAGAGTATTCACAGGACAACCAGGGTACGCATTTACAACTGCTAAAGCACCAGCATTAGAGCAACTGGGGGATATCCTGGTTCAAAGATCCCGATCTACACAGGTGTGGTCTAATAGGATTCGTGGTAAAGCTATCAATGGTGTTTTATTTACATTGCGGGCGTTTCTGCATATTATCAAGAATGTTCGTAAAAATGATGTATTTTTATTAACTTCAGCACCTCCTTTTTTATCAGTAGCAGGATATTTGGCTCATTTGCTATTAAAATTTCCTTATGTATGTTTAATCTATGACCTGTATCCAGATATTGCGATCGCCCTGGGAGTAGTTTCCAAAAAGCACTGGTTAGCCAAGTTTTGGTGGGCAATTAACCGCCAAATTTGGCAAAAATCTAAAGGGATTATTGTTCTCAGTCCGGCTATGAAAGAGCGCGTCATAGCAATCTGTCCAGAAGTAGCTGATAAGGTTTCGGTGATTCATAGTTGGGGAGATCCTGAGTTAATTGTCCCCATTGCTAAAGAAAACAACTGGTTTGCCAAGGAACATAATTTAGTCAATAAATTTACGGTGCTTTATTCTGGGAATATGGGCAGGTGTCATGATCTGGACACTATTTTGGCAACTGCTCAACAACTTCAGGACGAACCGATTCAGTTTGTTTGTATTGGTGGTGGTCCAAAACGTGAAAGCTTTATCCAAGATGTGACTCGTTTAGGACTGAAAAACTTTATTTTTCTTCCCTATCAAGACAAGAGTGTGCTACCGTATTCCTTGACAGCTTGTGATTTGTCCTTAGTCAGTGTAGAAGCAGGTTTGGAAAGTTTAGTTGCTCCTAGCAAACTCTATCCAGCTTTAGCCACTGGCAGACCGATAGCAGCTATTTGCCCAGAAGATTCCTACTTGCGATCGCTAATAGCAGAAGGCAAATTTGGTATCAGCATTGATAATGGAGACAGTAATGCTTTAGCTGCGTTTATTCGCAAGTTAAAAAGCGATCGCCAACTCACAGAAAAGATGGGTAACGCTTCCCGCGAATATTTACAGTCTAATTTTACGCCAGAAATCATAGCCAAACAATATTTGAATGTGTTAAGAGAGTCTATGATGTGAAGTGCGACCCTACACGCAATCAGCCACAGTATGTTAGTATCTTCGGTTGTTTAAGACCACTAAAATTCAAAAATTTAATCATTCAGATGATGTTGAATAAGGAGTTGGGCTTCGATGGTCTTTTTGATCTCAGTCCCTCCCACGCAACCTTCTTAGGATCTGTTGTTTAGTTACTGATCAGGAGGCCAAAGTGCAGAGAAGGTGTGATCGAAATCGAAAACGTTCTAAGCGAAGAGCTATCCACTGTCCAATACATGGTTGCTATATGGATAGTGTCAGCCAAAAACACGGACTATTTGCCGAACAAGCCGGACAACTACAAGAACGCGGTATAGCCAGACGAGAAGCAATGATGTTAGTAGCAGCTAAAACCACAGTTTCTTTATATGGTGAGTGGTTAGAGGCTTTTTGGTGTGAAGATTGTCAAGAAACAAAATGGTATCATGTGCATAAGCATGAATCTAAGTATGAGTTATCTGTTGCCCCCGCAGAGCTTTGGCAACAAGCAACAGGTGTGATTCATCCCCATCGCAATCCTTCTGTGGGAGAATTTACCTATAGGCAATCTCGGATGCTTGGAGGTAATAGTGTTAAAGATTTCTGGGTGATGAATTAATATGAAAAAAGCTCTTATTTGTGGAATATCAGGACAAGATGGAGCTTATCTAGCACAGTTGCTTCTCAATCAAGGTTATACAGTCTGTGGAACTTCCAGAGATGCCCAAATATCCTCTTTTCAGAACTTAATTTACTTAGGTATCAAAGACCAAGTAAAACTAGAGTCAATGTCCCTAACTGACTTCCGTAGCGTCTTACAGGTACTGACAAAAATCCAACCAGATGAAATCTATAATTTGGCAGGACAAACTTCCGTAGGTTTATCTTTCGGCCAACCTGTAGAAACTTTAGAAAGTATCGCTACTGGCACACTAAACTTATTAGAAGCCATTCGGTTTTTAGGCGCAAAGATTAAAGTTTACAATGCAGGTTCTAGTGAATGCTTTGGTGATACTGGCAATGTAGCAGCCGAAGAAACAACTCCATTCCGCCCCAGAAGCCCTTATGCTGTAGCTAAAGCCGCTGCTTTTTGGGAAGTAGCTAATTATCGAGAAGCTTACGGTTTATTTGCCTGTTCCGGTATTTTGTTTAATCATGAATCTCCCCTGCGTCCAGAAAGATTTGTGACTCAAAAAATTGTGGCTACGGCCTGTCGCATTGCCCAAGGTAGTGCAGAGAAATTATATTTAGGTAATATGTCAATTCAGCGGGACTGGGGTTGGGCGCAGGAATATGTAGAAGCAATGTATTTAATCTTGCAACAAAATCAACCCGACGATTATGTGATTGCGACGGGAAAAAGCACTTCTTTAGAAGAATTTGTTGCTGCCGCATTTACATCTGTAAATTTAGAGTGGCGTGATCATGTAGTTGTTGATAGTAGCCTATTCAGACCTACAGATTTGGCCATGGGTAAAGGTAATCCAGCTAAAGCCAAAATCCAGTTAGGATGGGAAGCTAAATATAAAATGCAGGATGTGGTGACAATGATGGTAAAAGCGAGGTTAGCTAAGTCAGAATCATGAAAGAAACCACTTCCCAGCCAGAATTAATAATTGAGGCCGGACGCGCAGAAAAGCAGTATTGGCAAGACCTTTGGCATTATCGGGAGTTATTTTACTTCCTAGCATGGCGAGATATATTAGTTAGATATAAACAAACCGCTATTGGGATTGCCTGGGCGCTAATTCGTCCTTTTCTGACAATGGTTGTATTTACAATAATATTTGGACAATTGGCAAAATTACCCTCTGAAGGTGCGCCCTATCCAATTCTTGTATTTTCCGCCATGTTACCCTGGCAGTTCTTTTCTAATTCTCTCTCAGAGTGTAGTAATAGTTTAATTAGTAATGCCAATTTACTGTCAAAAGTCTATTTTCCGAGATTAGTAGTACCGACCAGCGCGGTAGTAGTTAGCTTCGTAGACTTTATGATTTCTGGGATAATTTTGTTGGCTTTAATGGCATGGTATAACTTTGTTCCCACTTGGCGAATTTTAACCTTACCATTATTTATTGGTGTGGCCTTTGCAGCTTCTATGGGTGCAGGATTATGGTTAGCTTCTTTGAATGTGCAGTATCGAGATTTTCGGTTTATTGTGCCATTTATAGTACAGTTTGGTTTATATATCTCACCCGTAGGATTTAGTAGTACCATAGTTCCTGAAAAGTGGCGGTTTATATATTCCTTAAATCCCATGGTGGGAGTAATTGATGGTTTTCGCTGGGCAATTTTGGGCGGTAACTCCCAGTTATATTTACCGGGTTTTATGCTCTCTATGGGATTAGTGATTTTACTATTAGTGAGTGGGATTTGGTATTTTCGGAAAATGGAAAGGACTTTTGCCGATGTAATTTAGATGATTTGATAGAATTGAAAAGTAATGATTACTAACTTTTATGTCTAAATCGCCTCTCTACAAAACAGATTTCATGGACTGGTTAACTCAACAAAAATTAGCCTAAGAAAAATCGATGGTTTCAAACCCACGGAGGTGGGTTTTGTCTGTGTAGCCGCGACTTCTAGTCGCCAGGATTAGTATGAATTAAGACTTTTCAAACACCTTCTTAGTTTGGACATTTGATTAAGCCAATTTCAAAATCGGACTAATAATTAAAGTCCAAAGAAAAAAATTGGTAATGAATAAAATATTGACCTAATAATGACATCAAGGAGTTAAAAATGACAGATATTGGAGCAACAATTTGGTTTACAGGATTGAGTGGTGCTGGCAAAACCACTATCAGCACAGAAGTTGCGAAAATATTACGTAGCCGGGGACTCAAAGTAGAGATGCTAGATGGAGATATAGTACGACAACATCTCACCAGAGATTTAGGATTTAGTCGAGCAGATAGAGATGAAAATATTAGAAGAATTGGTTTTGTTGCTCAGTTATTAACTCGGAATGGTGTGGTAGTATTGGTTTCTGCTATTTCACCATATCAAGATGTGCGGCAAGAAGTCCGCCAAAAAATTGGGAATAATTTTATTGAAGTTTATGTAAATGCGCCTTTAGCGACTTGTGAAGATCGTGATGTTAAAGGTTTGTATAAACGAGCGCGTCAAGGGGAAATTAAGTTTTTTACAGGTATTGATGATCCCTATGAACCACCTTTCAAACCAGAAGTTGAATGTTTAACAGAGAAAGAAAATTTAGAACAAAGTGTGGCAAAAGTCATAGAACAGTTTGATGTTTTGTGTAGTAATGCAGCCGTAGCCTCTGCTTGTTTATAATTCGTTGATCTAGATTATTTGGAATTACCTGAAAAGCATTAACTTTGATGATAGTTAATGCTTCTATTCAAAAAAAAATTGTCCCTATGTCAGACACAGTTATTCGCGTTGAAAATCTAGGTAAAAAATATATTATTGGCCATCAAAAGCAGGAACAGTATAAAGTTTTCCGGGATGTTATAACTGATCAGATTAAATCCCTTGGTAGTTTAATCAATCCTCAAGCCAAAACCGAAAATCCTGCCTTTGAACAATTTTGGGCGCTCAAAGATGTATGTTTTGATATTAAGCAAGGTGACAGAGTAGGGATTATTGGTCGCAACGGGGCTGGAAAATCAACTCTATTAAAGATTCTGAGTAGGATTACAGAACCAACCCAAGGACGAATTAATATTAAAGGGAGAGTTGCGAGTTTATTGGAGGTGGGTACGGGGTTTCATCCAGAATTGACAGGGAGGGAAAACATCTTTCTCAATGGGGCAATTTTGGGGATGGGTAAAGAAGAAATTAAACGCAAGTTTGATGAAATTGTTGATTTTTCCGAAGTTGAGAAATTTCTAGATACACCAGTAAAGCGTTATTCATCTGGTATGTATGTGCGGTTAGCATTTTCCGTAGCGGCTCATTTAGAGCCAGAGATTTTAATTGTAGATGAAGTATTAGCAGTTGGTGATGCAGCCTTTCAGAAAAAGTGTTTAGGCAAAATGGAGAATGTAGCTGCGCTAGGACGTACAGTTATATTTGTTAGCCACAACATTGGTGCGGTTCGTGCTCTTTGCAATCGAGGAATTGTCTTAAGCGGTGGAAATCTGATCAAAGAGGGAGATGCAGAGAGTTGCATCGCTGAGTATCTGTCAAAAATTGCTATTAGCCAAGTTACATCGGGAGAAGCTTCCTGGAATCCAGATAATGCACCAGGTAGTGAACATTTCCGATTATTAAAGTTGGCACTTATATCTAGTGACGGGGAAATAAAATCTTCCTTCTCAGCTCAGGAAGAAATTATGATCCGCATTCACTATCAGTTACTAAAGAATATTGAAGGGATGCGTTTGGTTTTACAAGTTTTGGCGCAGACTGGTGAAATTGCCTTCACAAGTACAGATCACGGACAACGCCAGAGTCAAGACGGTTTACCTGGGCATCATCTTTCTGTATGCAGTATTCCTGGAAAGTTACTGAATCTTAGTAACTATGTGATTAAGATATGGGCGGGAATTCCGGGTAAGCAGTATCTACTAGAACCTGTTGAATTGATAAATTTTTCCATAGTAGGTGCTGGAAATCATCACTCTATTTACACAGATTATCAACGCTGGCCCGGTGTTGTTTGTCCAGACCTTAAATGGAAAATTATTAATAATGGAGAATAAAAAAATGATCATAACCCATCCAATATCTCGTTCTCTTTATAAGTTACGTTCATTGTTAATTCCCTCTCCAGAAATATTTAAACCTAGGGAAAATGATGTCTATTTAGTTTCTTATCCTCGTTCAGGTAATACATGGATGAGGGTGATTATGGCAGAACTTGTATATGGTAAATCAGGTGAAAGTATTGAAGATATTCAATATTATGTTCCTGATATTCATCGTAAAACTTATGCCAAAGATGTAATTAACTCAGAATTTAATTTAATCAAAAGCCATCATTTATATAGAAGAGACCACAAAGAAGTTAAAACTTATAAGAAGATTATTTATATCATTCGAGATCCCAGGGATGTTGTAGTTTCTTACTATAAATACTTAAAAAATCTCCGGGGATATCCTCTTGGTTTTGATGAATTTATTTTGAATTGGATTAGCGGACGTATTTGGCCTTGTTCTTGGCAAGAACACATAAATTCTTGGATTGGTTTAGGAAATCAAAATAGCGGGATTGAACTGGAAATTCTTCGCTATGAAGACCTGTTAGTAAACCCTGAACCAGAACTTCTTAAACTGGGGAAAATTTTAGGTATTCAGATTACTTCAGAAGATGTACAACGTGCTATCCAAGCAGCAGCAGTTGATAAAATGCGAGCTAAAGAAAGTAAAGGAATGCCAGAACATGAAAGATCAGACAAGTTTCAGTTTATAGGTGAAGCAACTACTAAGCAGTGGTCTAAAAAACTTACTTCCGATCAACTAAATTTAATTACTGAATATTTAGGTGCTACCATGAAACGTCATGGATACATTTAAAGAAATAATAACTACTTGCTTGTATTTAGGTTAAGACATGACAATTTTTTAATAACCTGCTGTATTAATTTAAAATCATAAATCAGGCTAGGAATTACTCGGATATACAGAAAGGTATGAGGTTAGCAATTTAGATGACAGATCAGCAAACAATTGATCCTTTATTATCTTTTCCTCAACCACAAACGGATCTAAAAGATTGGGTAGAGAAAAAAGAAATTGTCTTCCCAGAAATTACTCAAAATAGTTCACAATTTCCTCGGATTAGTATCATTACACCCAGCTATAATCAAGGAAATTTCATAGAAGAAACTATTCGTTCAGTGCTGCTGCAAGGCTACCCGAATCTTGAATATATAATTATTGATGGAGGTAGCACAGACAATACTATTGAAATTCTCAAAAAATACGAGAAGCATTTAGCCTATTGGGTAAGTGAGCCTGATAATGGGCAAACTCATGCTATTAATAAAGGTCTGGCTAAAGCAACAGGTGATATCATAGCTTATCTTAACAGTGATGATTATTATCTACCAGGAATACTGTTTAAGGTTGCTGAATATTTTAGCCAATTTCCTGAGACTGACTTGCTGCATGGAATATGCCGTTATGTAAATCAGGAAGGGGAGAAAATTGGTGAACAATTTGGTAATATTCAAACTCTAGAAGAGATTTTAGATTTATGGGATGTATGGTGGAAAAAACGCCAATTTGTGCAGCCTGAAGTTTTTTGGACAAGACGCATTACAGAAAAAATTGGTTTATTTAAAGAACAACTTTTCTTTGTGATGGATTATGACTATTGGTGTAGAATAATTCAAGCAGGTGGGATTGTAAAAAGAATTGATTCTGAATTATCCTGTTTTCGATTTACTGATGAGCAAAAGTCGAATCAAAGTCAGAAAGTAGCTAATGAGCTACTAGAATTAGTCCGTCCTATTCTTTGGGATAAAAATGTCAATATTTCACTTAAAAAACGACTAATTCTTCAGGGTAAATGGTTATATAAAGTCAAATTGTTGAATCAAATTGAACAATCGGTTAACAACAATGATGTCACATTAATTCGTTGGCTTAAAAGCCTGAAAGTTATTGTCCAATTTCCTCAGATATTGTTAGTTCCATCTTTACACATCAGATTCAAACACTTGTTAACTCGACAAAATGTATAAAGCTGACACTAATCCAATTCCTATAACTATTAATTTTGATGCTACAGTCACTTCTTTCGGTGGAGTTGGCATTTCTTTTTTTATGCGGTTTTTTGAAAAATTCATACGACTTAACTGTTCACATAACACCGAATTAATCAAGCATACCGACACTCCTCCTCTGACATTTTCAACTTTTTTACCCAAAGTACATACAATATTAAAAAGCTTTCAAAAGTACGAATAAATATGGAAAATATTTTAATTCTGCCATGAAAATTACAGTCTATTCATATATACATTAATCCAGAATGAAAATTGCAGTTTTTGGTTACTATAACGCTCTTAATGCTGGAGATGACCGTATTCAATATTCCATTACTAGATTGCTTCAGGGTAACAGTATTGTGTTCTTACCTCACTATCTATCTCCACCACAAGAATATCTTCAGAGTTTCGATTGGATATTGATTGGTGGTGGAGGTCTGGTTTTTGAAAGAGTAGGGATATGGGTAAATACAAAACAATGGATAAAAAAATGTAAAGCTAAAATAGGTGTATTTGGTTTAGGAGTTAATCGAGTTTCTCCAGATTTGCTACCAGATTTATATGATTTAATTGAAAGCTCTGAATTTTTCTATGTTAGGGATGAACAGAGTAGATCATTACTTAATAATCATCCGCAAGTAGAAGTGCATCCAGATTTAACTTGGTGTTTTCCCCTGCCAGTAGAACCTAATACTTCCGTTAGCAATAAGATTGCTATAAATTTGGTTCCATGCCACTGGAAAGAATTTGATGTAGAAATGTGGTTAAAAGAATTATCTAAATTTCAACTTAATCCTTTCCCTTTGAATTTTAATAAAAATAGAGATTTTGATTTATTGAAAACATATTTTGGAGATATAACCCCCCAGGAATTTTCTCTGCAACCATTAAGGGAAAGTGAAATATTGGTTGCTTGTAGATATCACGCTATCATCTTTGCTATGCAGATGGGAAAACCTTTTGTTGCTATAAATTATGATGAGAAAGTAGAACGCTTGCTTAAAGAAGCTAATCTTTCTGAACTGTGCCTAGAAACAACACAATCTGCTTTGTTACCTGAAAAAATAAATTTTATTTTAGCGAATCAAGCGGAAATTAGAGACAAAATTAAATTATTTGTTGACAGACAACAAGAAAGATCAGTACATTTAACCGAATCTATTCAAAAGTATCTTAAATATACACAAAAAGATTCACGCACTTCATTTGGTTATTTCAAAGCAATTGTCAAACAAATTCTGAACCGGAGTTAAAGTAATTATGTCTATTGGTTCAATAGTGTATCATTTACGAAAACAATACCAATATGGATTCCACACCGTTTACTATAGGGATATAGTTAGAAATAAAATTCTCAGTTCCTTGCCTATCAAGGGTACGACTAGCAAAAATTGCGAAATTCATGTTCTGACTTCTGCCAATGATTGGCTAAATTTAACCTGGACTTTAAAATCTTTTTATCATTTTTCCCAGCGTCAATATGCTCTATGTATCCATGATGATGGAACTCTAACTCAGGAAAATATCACCACCTTACAGTATCATTTTCCAGATGCGCGGATTATTGACAGAAAAAAAGCTGACGAAAAGGTTTTACCATTACTATCATCGTATCCTCGCTGTTTAGAGTTTCGCAAAACAAATCACCTATCACCTAAAGTTTTTGATTTTGCTGCATATTTACAGAGCGATCGCTTATTACTCCTAGATAGTGATATCCTCTTTTTTAAAGAACCCACAGAATTGATCAACCGCATCGAAAATCTAGAATATCAAATTAATACACTTAACGGTGATGTCGAAAGTGCTTATACAGTTGAACCAGATGTAGTCAAAAATCATCTTGGTTTTGATTTAGCTGCAAGAATAAATTCAGGATTGGGATTAATTCATAAAAATTCATTGAATTTCGATTGGATAGAAGAATTTTTGACTTTACCAGATATTATTGGGCATTTCTGGCGCATTGAACAAACTCTTTATGCTTTGTGTAGTTCGCGTTTTGGAGTAGAACTATTACCTCCTACTTACGATGTGCATTTAGAAGGAAATATCAACGGTTCTCCATCTCGTCACTATGTAGGCAAAATTCGACACTTAATGTATAGCGAAGGAATTCGTCATTTAGTTCAAAACAGACTCCTTAAGGAGTTACAGCGATGAGTTCTGTGAATTCTCAATCTGCAACTTTAAGGGTTTTGATGATGCCAGATTACCGCATTGATAACCCTTATCAAACACTCTTATCTAAATCTTTAGAAAATCAAGGAGCAGAAGTTTTATTTCCTTTTGGTTATCGTCGAGTATTTCCTATATTCAGAGCTATTAAAAGTCTAAAAAAAATAGATATTTTACATCTGCACTGGATTAGTCCCTATTTCAAAGGTAAAAATATAGTAATTAAATTAATTTATGCAATAAAATTTCTGATAGATATTTTTTTAACCAAATTGGTAGGTGTAAAAATAGTCTGGACTATTCATAATCACATTTCCCACGATTCCCAATTTCCTATTTTAGAACATTGGCTGCAACAAAATCTGTTTAATTTAGCAAATAGCATTATTGTTCACAATTCTTTAGTTATAAAAGATATTGCTAAAAGTTATAAATTTGCAAAATCCAAAGCTGAAATTATTCCACATGGACACTATCGAGAAATTTACAAAAATGCAGTTTCTCAAGTTGAAGCCAGACAAGCTTTAGGAATACCCCTATCTGGAATAGTTTACCTCAACTTGGGTATGTTGCGACCTTACAAGGGACTTGAACGGTTGCTAAAAGTGTGGGAAGAAAATCAAGAATTTCACAAAGAAAGTACCTTATTAATAGCAGGAAAAGCATTAGATGAGTCTTATCTACAAAAGTTAACTCAACTAGCTTCTACTACACAAGGAGTTATTCTCCATGCAGATTTTGTAGAAGATAGCAAAATACATCTTTTTTTTAGTGCTGCTGATATTGTCGTACTGCCTTTTGAAAAGATTTTAACTTCAGGTAGTCTGATTTTAGCAATGTCTTACAATAAACCAATTATTGCTCCGCGTACTGATAGCATAGTTGAAACTTTAGGTGCAGCAGATTGGTTACTTTATGAAAATCAAGATAATCAAGGATTAGTTAAAGCCTTGAAAGCAAGCACTCAAGTTGATTTAAATAAATTAAGTGAGTTGGTTGAGCATGAGTGCGATAAATTATCATGGAATAATATTGGCATAAAAACTTATCAGGTTTACGAAAAACTTTTAAAAAATAGTATAATTTAAGAATAAACATAGAACCGTGACAAATCAATGACTTGAGGGGGATAGAAGATGAAAAGGTGCAAGAAAAAGAGTTAAAATGGGTAAAAACCCTTGTACAAAAGCGTATTGATATGTATAGAAAAGCGCAAGAAAAAGAAACAGCACCAGAAAAGTTTCAACTACCTTTCGAGGAGAAATTGGCATTAGATAATCGGTGGGTAATCCAATACTTTGGAAAGAATGTCAATGAATAATGCTCATCCCTACTTTAAAAATAGAATCGAATCTTGGCTGCAAAGCCTGCAATCCTTTGATAAATTCTTCATTTTAGACCTGCTTTATATAGAGCATCGTTTAGGTTATACAATGGGTCCAGCTATGTATGGGCTTGAACGAAGAGTAGATTTTGCTTTTTATGCTATGAATCATCATGAATTATTTGAAATAATGTTATCTCTTCCACATACTTTTCGTTTTAATAATGGTCTATACAGAAAAATTTTGCAAACTGCTGCTCCAGAATTATTATTTTTTCCACTGCAAAATACAAGATATACAGGATGGGATAAATATAGCAAAGCTATAGAATCAAAATTTTCTATTTCACGTAATTTACCACCCAACGTAGATATGGTATTTGCTATGTTAAACCATAATCAGGGCTTTATGGAAATGATCTATAATGACATAAAGAGTTTTTTGGTAAAAATACCACGACTTGCTAAAAGTATCTTGAAATAATACAAAGATGAACCCAAAAGTCAGCATCCTTATTCCTTGCTACAATGCAGAAAAATGGATTGCAAAAGCCATAGAAAGTGCCTTAAATCAAACCTATTCTAATAAAGAAGTAATTGTTGTTGATGATGGTTCTACAGATGGAAGTTTAGAAATAATTAAAAGTTTTGATCATTCAATTTATTGGGAAACAGGAGAAAATCGTGGAGGTAACGTTGCCCGTAATCGTTTATTAGAATTAAGTACAGGAGAATGGTTACAATATTTAGATGCAGATGATTATTTACTATCTAACAAAATTGAACAACAAGTCAACTTTCTCTCTCAATTTCCTGATGTCGATATAATTTATAGCCCTAGTATTTTTGAATATTGCGAAAGAGATATATCTAGACAGGAAATTTTGTCTATTCCTGAGCCAAATGACCATTGGATTTTGTTAACTCGCTGGTTTTTACCTCAAACAGGAAGTCCACTTTGGCGAAAACAAGCAATTATTGATGTCAATGGATGGAAAATTGACCAACAATGTTGTCAAGAAGATGAATTATACCTTCGATTATTAATTGCAAATAAAAAATTTAAATACTGTGAATATGCAGCTTCAATCTACAGACAATGGAGTGATAATACCGTTTGTAAGAAGGATAAATCTGAAACTTTTAGACAGCGATTAGAGATAATTGAAAAAGCAGAGACTTATTTAAGACAGCAAAGTCAACTAACTAAGCTACGTCAACAAGCAGTTAATATTTCTAGATTTGAATGTTCACGATTAATCTGGATTTTTAATCGTGAATGGGCAACGTTAGTTGTAACTAAAATTCTCGACACTGAGCCAAAATTTATCCCACCTAGACACGTATCCCCTTTTATTTATCGTTTAGTTTTTAAGTTTCTGGGTTTCAATGCTGCTGAAATAGTGGCAAAGCTAAAACGTGACTTTTTTACTAAATTTTCCAACTAATTTCTTTAATTCAATAAATGCACTTATCAAAGATTAATACTACTCCATTACTCGTTGCTTCAAATGAACCAAATTTTGGCTCTCATTCTGGTTATTCAATTGCAGCAAAATACATATTAGGATGTAGTACACTTTTTATAACTCGAAATAAAACAGTAAGCTTACATGAGCGAATTCTTAATAAAATTCTGAACACCTTTGCTATTTCAAGTTGGTATAAAATTAGCTCTGCTAAACTTGAGTGGTTGATATGGAAACAAATTCAGAATAGCAATCATAGACTTATTCACTTTTTATGGGGTGAAAGAGACTTAGGATATATTGATTTATTAATTGATCAAAATCTGTATCCTATATGTTCTACCTTTCATTCCTGTGCTGATGACTTACCAACAGTAATTCCCTTTTCAGCTAGAAATCGGTTAAAAAATATCGCAGCTATCGTAATTGTTAGTGAAACCCAAAGAGGTTTTTTTGAAGAATGTGGGGTTGAATCTCACAGAATACACTGTATTCATCACGGAATTGATACGGATTTTTTTACGCCAAAAACTTATTTGAATGTAAACCAACCATTTACGCTACTATCAGTAGGTAGTTATCGTAGGAATTTTACTTATTTAAGAGAAGTTTTCAAAGAAATCAGTAAATTGAAAGATATACATATTAAAATTAAAGTTGTTAGCACTAGTAATAATATTGACTACTTCTCAGATATAGAGAATGTTGAATTTATTAATAGTATTACTGATGCTGAATTGCTAGAAGTTTATCAATCTGCCTCATGCCAAATTATTTCTGTGGAGAATGCAACAGCTAATAATGCTTTGTTAGAGGGACTCGCTTGTGGTCTTCCAGTTATAGCCGAAAGAATTGGAGGAATCCCTGAATATGTAAATGAAAAATGTGCTATTTTAACAGAGCCAGGAGATATAAAATCTATGGTAAAATCTATAGTAGCTATATCGCAATCATTACCACTACTTACCAGTATGTCTATAGCTGCTCGTGAAAGAGCTTTAGAGCTATCATGGTTCAATATTGCTCAAAAAATGGAAAATGTTTATGTTTCTTTGATGGGAGAATATTAGATATTTTATTGCTTAAATCAATATAACAAGCAAATTCAATATTCAATATATATTAATATGTTTGGGATCATAACACTTAATAGAGTTATTCAAGGTTTAAATAGTAGATGGCGTAATCTATATTATAAAATGCTGGGTGTTCATCTCC
Source organism: Anabaena sp. UHCC 0187 (assembly GCF_009712035.1). Classification (GTDB taxonomy): domain Bacteria; phylum Cyanobacteriota; class Cyanobacteriia; order Cyanobacteriales; family Nostocaceae; genus Dolichospermum. The sequence continues at coordinate 190,129 of NZ_VILB01000002.1, forward strand.
ACGGCTATATCTGGATGCGCCAAATTGAAATTCCCCGCAATTTTCAGGATATTGAAATTGAAAGTAATTGTGCGCTCGATCAAGGTGTTATTCTTTTATGCAGCGGTGAACCCCTAACGCATCCTAAGATTCATATTGGCGCTGACACTTACATTAACCGCAATACTTTTCTCGATGCTATTGAATCTTTAACTATTGGTAATAACTGTGCTATTGGACCTGGGTGCTACATCACCGACCATGATCACGGTCTTGACCCGAATTTTCCTCCTCTAGCACAACCAATGGTTTCTAAACCAACAATAATAGGCGATCGCGTCTGGATTGGAGCAAACGTCACAATTCTTAAAGGTGTAACCATTGGTTGTGATACTGTAGTCGGTGCAGGTAGCGTAGTGACCAAAGATTTACCAGAGAGAGCGATCGCAGTGGGAGTCCCTGCTAAAGTTATTAAGCAGCGGATTGATCCTTAAACACAAATTTTTTCCAGTCGAATAATTTTTATGCCTTACCCATTATGACTGTTCAAGCCACTATCGTTTTTACTACACACAATAGATATGAATTGCTTATAAAAGCAATTCAAGCTGCAAAACGTCAAAGTGTTGCTGTTGATATCATCGTTATGGATGATAATTCTACAGATGGTACAAGCGAAATGATGTCTCGTGATTTTCCTGACATCCAGTATTATCGATCACCAGAAAATAAAGGCCCTTGCTATCAGCGAAATAAAGGAATTGAATTATCTAAAACCAAAATAGTCTTTCCCCTTGATGACGACTCAATTCTTGATTCTGAATACACTATCGAACAAACTCTAAGAGAATTTAATGATCCACAAGTTGGAGCGGTTGCTATTCCTTTTATCAACATTTTGCAAGATCAAATGATATGGACAAAAGCCCCTAATCAAGAGCAAATATATGTAACTCATGCCTATGTTGCAGCGGCTCATGCTGTTGATAGAGAGAAGTTTCTCAGCATTGGTGGCTATCGAGAACTGTTCTTTTACATGGGAGAGGAAGGAGATGTCTGTATACGTCTTCTAGAAAAAGGATTTTATGTTCGATTAGGAACTGCTGATCCTATTTACCATTACCAACCACCAAATAGAATTTCTAAACGACCTGATGTATTTGGTCGTCAAAATGACATTCTATTTTCTTATTTTAACACACCTACAAGTATTTTGCCCCTATCTTTAATAGGAACTACTCTGAAAGGAATTTGGTTTGGACTCAAAGTCCGTCGCCCACTTTATATGTTAGAGGGCTTTTATAAAGGCTATTCAATAGCTTTGAAGAAAAAAGGGATGAGAAATCCTGTAGATCAAGATTGCTTCCAGGTTTATCGCCTCTTAAAAAGAAGACAAAAAGTTCCTCTACAGGAAATTAAACTCTATCTAGATCACAAAAACATTTAATACCCATCCAAAAACATCCTCAAAATAAAATATTTCTGGCACAAACAATTACATGAATATACTTATAAATATTGACAAAAATCAAAATTTTTCATGAGTAATTTCGTTAATACCCATGATAATGCCTATCTCCTTTGTGAAATGCCAAGGTGGCAAGACTTTAAAGAAACTTTATGATTGACTGACTTTTGTAAAGCATATTTCAAGGTTTAAATAAGGATTTTTTTCTATCCCGATTTCAAATAAGAAAGTTGGATTTCAGTTATATGCTCAAGTCAACAAAAGATTATAATTATGGCAATAATTACAGGCACAACAGGAAATGACACTCTCATTGGGACAGGTAGTAACGATCTAATCTATGGAGATCTTGGTGCAGATAATATGTCTGGTCTTGCAGGTCAAGATATCTACATAGTAGACAACTCAGGCGACGTAGTTAACGACTCTGATAATGACACAATTGTTAACACTACAATCAACTACGATTTACGTGATGTAGTTGGGTCTACTCCCGTGACTGGAGGACCTGGACTGACACTCAATTTATGGGCTGACGGTATCACTGGAACCGGCTCGCGAGGAAACAACACAATTGTCAGTTACGGCTCTAACACCACCCTAATAGGTCTTGAAGGCAGTGATACATTGAAAGGTGGACAGTATTCACTCGTTCAAGGTCGAGGAGGTAATGATTTTTTAGAAATTACTGGTTCTTCTGGTAACGGTACTTTAATAGGTGGGACTGGAGATGATACCTATAATGTCTTTACCACTAGTGGTTCATTAACTATCGACGAATCTAATGATAATGGTCGTGGAGTGGATACTATTGTCTCTAGTGTGAACTTTTCTTTGAGCAGTCAATCTGGAGTTACAATTTTAGGTGACATTGAGAACTTAGAACTTGCTTCTACAGCTATCGTTGGAGAAGGTAATGCTCTTAAGAACAAAATTTGGGGCAACAACCAAAACAATATCTTAAGTGGGTGGGATGGTAATGATAGCATATACGGCAACGATGGCAATGATAACATTGATGGCGGTGTCGGTGATGATTTCTTAGAAGGTAATAACGGCAACGACATAATTAATGGTGGTGACGGCAATGATAGTATCTTCGGTGATAATCTAGCTGGTACTCAATCTGGCAATGACACCCTCAACGGACAAGTTGGTAATGATACTCTCACTGGTGGACTTGGGGCTGACATTTTTGAGTTTGGTGGTCTAGGTTTATCCGCTAAACAAAGTATACCTACTTTCATGGGCAGAGATACAATTACAGACTTTAGCAGTGGACAAGGAGATAAGATTCATCTCAATCAGACCACTTTTGCAGCCATAGCATTGGGGACTTTAAGCAGTTCTGATATTGCCTTTGTGACTACTAACAATGGCATAGGTCAAAACAATACTTACCTTGTTTATAACACAGTTAGTGGTGAATTGTTCTACAATGAAAACCTATCTGCTACTGGTTTTGGCAATGGTGGATTATTCGCTACATTGACAGGCGCACCAACATTAACCGCAAGCGATTTTGTAGTTATTTAATAGTCAGGTAAAATCATAGAGTCAGCAGCAGCTACTTCAACTTCAGCAAAAACTCTTGAAAAACAAGATTTAATCTAAGTCAAAGCAGGTAAAAAGTATTTTTTACCTGCTTTATTCAAACTTTCTGATCTATCTCAAGTTGAGAGCAAGAAACTTCCCGTTATGGTATGATACCGTGTAATTTTTTTTTTGCTATGCTGATTTGATTCTAAAGATTTGTAAAGACCGATGAACGATATCTATCTATATCTAAAGTAATACTTTCGTTCCGCAAGTCTATTTTTTCATATTAAAATACTTCTGGCATGATTAATAAACGATACTAGAGACTCCGTCAATTCATTTATTTACTGATATTAATAGTTTTTTGTCACATACTAAAAAATGTAACTTATAATCAATGAAGTCTTAACTTGAAATTTAAAGTTTAAGTAAGAATACTTGAATATTCCTACCTAAAAATGCAGAACTTGAGTTAAGTTGTATACTAGATAGACAAGAACAAGAGGAGTTTCTGAGATATGGCAACATTTAATTTGACTGTGGATGATGCTGGTCTAACTATCACAGGTACATCAGTAAACGATGTGTTTGTGAGCGACCTTAATGCCATCAACACTACCATTCTGGGTAGCACTGGATCGGATATTATCAAAGGAGTAGCAGGCACAGTAGCCCGGGGTCAAGGAGGTAACGACTTCTTAGAAATTTCCGGTACCAGTGGAGGTACGATGATAGGTGGAACTGGAAATGATACCTATGACATTCTTCTTTCCAATGCCGGAGTAACAAATTTGGTCATAGACGAACTTAATGATAATGGCAGGGGCATAGATACTATTGTCTCTAGAATAAATTTTTCGTTGAATAACCCAGGTGCGTCTGGAGTTACTATACTTGGTAGTGTTGAAAACCTAACTCTTTCTGTTCTTCCTCTGGGTACAGGACCTATATTTGGAGAAGGTAATGCTCTTGACAACGTAATTGTCGGCAACCAAGAAAACAATACCTTAAACGGGTTAGCCGGAAATGATAGGATTTTTGGCTCTTTTGGCAACGATTCAATTGATGGTGGTTCCGGTGATGATTTCTTGGAAGGTAATCAGGACGACGATATAATTAATGGTGGTTCTGGTAATGATAACATCTTCGGTGATAAGGCAGGAGCTACTTATACCGGTAATGACACCCTAAACGGACAAGGTGGTAATGACACTCTCACTGGTGGGCTTGGGATTGACATCTTTGCATTTGGTGGTGCAGGTTTATCCGCACAACAAAGTGCAGCTACTTCCATCGGCAGGGATACAATTGTGGACTTCCTTGTTGGAACAGATAAGATTCAACTTGACAAAACAAATAGCTTTAGCTCAATTGGCTCAATTGCCACTGATTTCTTCTCAGGCAACTTTGGTACTAACAATGCTGGTATTGGTGCTAGAAGCGAACGTATTATTTATAATACAGCTAATGGTGCGTTATATTACAATGAGAACGGTAGCCTTACTGGTGGTGGTGCTGGGGGCTTTTTCGCAACCGTGACCGGCATTCCAACCTTAACAGCAACAGACTTCATCATCGTCTAATGGTCATGCCTATCTGTATGTCAAGCATTTTTCAAAACTAAAAATTGATATTTACTGTTCAGATCCCCGACTTCTTTGAGAAGTAGGGGATCTCATTTTATAAATAGATTCCTCATCCATGCCTACAGCACCTGACAATTGGATATCTTGCCAAATCGGAGCGCGTGAAAATTATACTATCCCCAGAGCTTTACACCAGCAGGGACAGCTTGCTCACTTAATCACAGATGCTTGGGTATCTCCTCAATCTTCACTAAATCTTTTACCTAAAAACCTCTTAGCTAACTTACGGGAAAGATACCACCCAGATTTAGAGCAAGCATCTGTTTACGCTTTCAATAGTTCTTTAATTCAGTTTGAATTAACTCAAAAATTCCAAAAGAAGACAGGATGGGAAAAAGTTATTGCTCGCAATCAATGGTTTCAACAGCAGGCAATCAAAACTTTAAGATCACTGACTGACCAGTTTACAAATCCTCCTATTTTATTTTCCTATAGCTATGCAGCATTAGAATTATTTAGATTTGCTAAACAACAAGGATGGTACACTGTTTTAGGGCAAATTGATCCGGGAATTGAAGAGGAAGTGATTGTCACTAAAGAATATGAGCGATATCCCCAATATCGAGCAGACTGGCAACCAGCACCTCCTGAATATTGGCAAAACTGGCATGAAGAATGTAATATGGCTGATGCTATCGTGGTCAATTCCAATTGGTCACGTCAACTCCTGGAAAAAACAGGTGTTGATTCTCAAAAAATCCAGATCATTCCCTTGGTATACACTCCACCAAAGACAGCTAGTAACTTTGTCCGCACTTATCCAGAATTATTTTCTCAAGAGCGCCCTTGTAGGGTATTATTTTTAGGACAGGTGATTTTAAGAAAAGGAATTGCTGCTGTTTTAGATGCAGTTCAATTACTGGAAGGATATCCTGTGGAGTTTTGGATAGTTGGATCTCAACAAATTGAAATTCCAACTCATTTAAAAACTCATCCACAAATTCGTTGGGTAGGTCATGTTAACAGAAGCGAAACAACTCAATATTATCAGATGGCAGATGTATTTTTGTTCCCAACACTTTCGGATGGTTTTGGATTAACTCAACTAGAAGCACAAGTATGGAAATTGCCTATTATTGCTTCTCGTAACTGTGGTGAAGTGGTTGTAGATAGTGTGAATGGTTGGTTTTTGGAGGAAGTTAGTGGTAATCAAATTGCTACTTTAATTAAGTCAATCTTAAAAGATACTGGTCAATTAAAATATTTATCTAATAGTTTAAAATCAGTGTTCCAGTTTAATGATTTAAGCTTGTTTAATGCTCTAAATACTATTATTCGATTATTAGAATTTTGAAAATGAACCCAATTCTAACTGTAATATTTTTTGGTTGGTAAACAAAAAATCTCTACGAAAATGTATTGCAAACAGATCAATACAGACTTGTCAAAAGATATAAACATTAACAGAGTTGTATTTACATTAATAAAAAATGCTGAATTTAAAAAATAATTTTATTAAAGTCATATTTTATTCTATTCTGCCATCGCCTTATCAAAGAGATTTATTTTTTGAACTCTCTCGCTATCCAGAAATAGATTTAACTGTTTATTATCTAGAACCTGCTTGTGCTGATTCTCCCTGGCCAGAAAAAACCTTACAATCTTATGAACGTATCTTACCAGGATTTCATTTAGCCTGGGGTTTATCTCGCTTTCATTTTAACTGGCACTTTCCGTCAAATACTCAAGCTGATGTGGTTGTGTTAAATGGTTACATGAATCTTACTACTCAATTGTTACTGAAATTGCAAGCTAAACAAGTTCCTTGCATTTTTTGGGGTGAAAAAATGGTTGGTAATTCCCAAGGAATAAAAGGAAAATTACAAAAATACTTAGCCAGTGTTTTAAATAATTGTTATGGAATTGCCGCTATTGGTACTCAAGCACAACAAGACTATCAACAACGTTTTCGTGATAAACCTATCTTTAATATTCCCTACTATTGCGATTTAACTCCTTTTAGTCAAAACTTACCCCAAAGACCCAGGAATCCTGTTACTATTTTATTTTGTGGTCAAATGATAGCGCGGAAAGGAGTTGATATTTTACTTCAAGCATTTAATAATTTAATTCAATCTGGTTACAATGCTAATTTACTGCTAGTAGGAAGAGAAGCAGAACTTCCTCAATTATTAGAAAAATTACCTGAACAAACCCGTCAAAAAATTGAATATGCAGGATTTCAACCTCCTGAAAATTTACCTAAATTTTTCCATCAAGCTGATTTATTTGTCTTACCCAGCCGTTATGATGGTTGGGGTGTAGTAGTAAATCAAGCAATTGGGGCAGGTTTACCTGTAATATGTTCTGATGGTGTAGGTTCTGCTTATGATTTAATTAATCGAGGAGAAAATGGTGATTTGTTTCCTATTGGTGATACCCAGGCATTAACACAACATTTAATCACATATCTCAGTAATTCAGATATGATTAAAAGTGCAAGTTTAGCTGCTATCAATAAATCAGCTATGTTATCACCAAAAATAGGTGCTAAAAAGTGGGTTAATGTTTTTCAAAAAATAGTTATTTAAAGCAAAAATAATCAATTAAATCAGTTATTATTGATAGTAATGAAAATTCTTTTAGTAAGCACTAGTTCTGGCTCTCGCGGTGGTGGAGAATTATGGTTAAAATATCTAGGTATAGGATTAAAAAATCTTGGACATGAAGTTGGTCTTTGGGTATCGTCTGATCCTAACATGGATGAATTAGCAGCACAGTTTTCATCAATAGGTGAAGTAATTCGTTCTCCATATATCAATACTTACAAACATCGAGGACGTTCACTTTCTACGCTTTTCAATTTTTCAACCTCAAAATCTCTTAAAACAGTTTGGGAAAATTGGCAACCTGATATTCTGCATATTAATAAGCAAAATTTAGAAGACGGTTTAGATATTTTACGTGCTGCTGATGGTTGTTCTTTTCCCAGTGTGTGCATGATTCATATTACCCAGTCTGCACAGACTTTGAAAGCTGCGATGCCACAATTAAGAGATTGGGTGGCTCGTTTTGCTTTACAAAATTATAGTGGACAATTAGTCACTGCGCCCCAAACACGAGCAGATTCTTTAAAAGAATTTTTACAAAGAGATCGCTCAGTTAAAGTTATTCTTAATGCAGCACCATCAATCAATCAAAATTTAATTCCTCAATGGCGTACACAAAAACGTATAGAATTAAATATTAATGATGATGAAATTTTATTTGTTAGTGTTGGTAGAATGGTAGCTCAGAAAAATCCTATGTACTTTCTCAAGGTAGCATCTGAGATTAAGCATAAACTACCATCAGCACAATTTTTATGGATAGGAGATGGTAATCTTAGTAATGAATGGGATAAATATGTTCAAGAAAATTCCCTCGATATCTTTATTAAAAGATTGCCTTGGCAGCATGAAGTAATACCTTGGTTAGCAGCATCCGATATTTATTTACATTTGGCAGAATTTGAAGGAATGCCATTTTCTGTTCTAGAAGCTCTTTCCGTAGGACTACCTTGCATTTTATCACCAAAATTGCTCGATGATATTCCCCCATTTCAAGCTGAAGGGATTATTTGTTTTGACGATACTTATGAATGGATTAATAAAATTAAATCTCAGGACAATAGAAATCAGTTAAGTAAATTAGCAACCCACCTTTTTAACAACTCATTTAGTTTACAAAGATTAGCTAAAGAGTACATCGAAGTTTATCAACAAGTTTTACAAACAAAATATCGTTTAATTAATAAAAAATTAAATCATTTATCTAATTCCTAAATAATGAACATCTCCCCCCAACATCCACAACCAAATCCACCCAACTTTAAAAACCGTATTGCTAAAGCAACAGAGATAGGAACATTTGCCATGATCTGTGGCTTAATTGTCGCATTTACAAGCATTAACATAAATATGAATCCTGCCTTTATGGCGAATCAAGTCGCCATTATCGTGGCAATAGCAATAGCTATCAGTATTTTCTGTGATAGTAGAAAAGGCTGGAAAAACTTATTTAGAGCCGATATTGTTTGTATATTATCTCTGTACTTTTTAACTTTAATAGAATTTTTATATCCCCAAACAACATTTGATCAAATGTTAAATTCTGAGCAAACTCTTCAGTCACTAGAAGTTTTATTAATGGGATTTGCAGGTTTAGCTATTGGTCGTCATATCAACTTTTTTAAACGTGCACCATCTGGATGGTTAGATTTTAATAATATTCCTGATAAAACACTATTTAGAATATTTTTATTATCTACTTTCCTTGCATATTTTTATATATTTATGTCAGTAGATTTCAATCCATTCAGAGTATTAGAAGCTTTCCTAGGTCCTCGTTTTGCTGTTCCTTGGGGAAGAGAAAGCTTAGGAGATTGGCGAGTATTTTTATCTGAATGGAAGATATTGACTTATGTGATACCTCCCTTAGCAGGTATTATTTGGAATCGTCGTCGTTCTTTTTCCAGTTGGCAAATATTTATAGTTATTTTTATATTTGCTTTCACACTATTTGAAGGATTTTCAGGAGGAACAAGAAACGTTTTTGCTTCTTATTTAGCTACATTCTTAGGCGGCTATTTATTAACTTTACAACGTCCTAATTTATTCAATGTTAGTATTCCTATTGGTATTATGGGTTATGCAATGGTATTTGCTACCCGTCATATGTTGGGATTTAGAGAAATGGGAATAATAAATTATTTAGCCACAGCAGCCTACTCAACTCAAAAAGTACAGGAAACTCTATCAGTTGACTATAATCTTTATAGTATGGGTTTATTAATAGATGCTTTTCCTAGTAAACATGATTTTATCGGACTAGAACTATTATTTGTGTTTTTAACTAAACCTATTCCTAGAGTGTTATGGCCTGATAAACCCGTAGGTTTAAGCGTATCTATTGAAGAAGTTGTAGGTGCTAATGGTTGGACTGTTTCGGCTACTTATCTGGGTGAATGCTATATGATGGGTGGAATTTTAGCAGTGATAATAATATCCTTATGTTTAGGAATGTTAGCTAATTGGTGGTCTCGCACAGCGGCTTTTCACACTACAGGTTATGGTATAGTCGTTAATGCTTTAGGCTTTTTTACAGCCGCAGTTTCTATGCGAAGTCTGATTGTTTTTACAACTTCGATGTTACCAATTGTCGGGTTAATCTTCTTTGCTAAACAATTTCCTAGATTCTTGGGTATTAAGAAGAGAATATCCTACAATTATCCGCCTAACTAAACTCTTGATATATGAAAGTTTTACACATAATTCCCTCTATTAGCCCTAAATTGGGAGGTCCAACTCAGGTAGTATTAAATTTAGTCAAGGCTTTAAGAATAGAAGGAATTGATGTCGAAATTGCCACTACTAATGATGATGATGGTAATTTATTAGATGTTCCATTATGCCAATGTGTAGAATATCAAGAAGTTCCAGTTTGGTTTTTTCCTCGTAATGCCCAAATTAAAGCATTTTTACCTTCATTTACCTTTACACAATGGCTATGGCAAAATATCAAAAATTATGACATTTTAGATAACCACTATTTATTCTCCTATCTGCCTAGTTGTGCTGCGGTTATTGCTCAATGGCAAAAAATACCATATACAATCAGAACTATGGGACAATTAGCACCTTGGGCATTAGCACAAAGTCAGTTAAAAAAACAAGTTTATACTTCTTTAATAGAGAGACGAAATTTAAATAAATCAGCCGCTATTCATTGTACTTCCATTGGAGAAATGGAAGATGTAATCAATTTTGAAGTAAAAACCCCTAAAATAGTTTTACCATTGGGTGTTATTCCTCCCGTATTTATTCATGATGCTAAACAACAATTGAGGAATAAATATGGTATTTCTCCTAACATTCCTATTATTCTTTTTCTCTCTCGTCTTCACTACAAAAAACGTCCTGAACTTTTAATTGAAGCATTAGGTAATTTATTAAAAAATAACTGCAATTTTCATCTGATTATTGCTGGTTCTGGTGAAGATATATATGTTAATTCTTTACAAGAACAGGTGAAATCTCTGAATCTAGCAAATAAAACTTCATTTGTTGGTTTTGTTAGTGGATATGAAAAGGATTTACTATTGCAAGGTGCAAATTTATTTGTATTACCTACTTATTCAGAAAACTTTGGTATTGCTTTAGCAGAAGCGATGGTTTCGGGTTTACCGATTATCACAACGCCCGGTGTACAAATTGCTCCAGAAATAGCCCAAGCTGAGGCTGGCATCATTATAGATGGAGAAATAGCATCTTTAACACAAGCGATCGCTCATCTTTTAAATACTCCTCAATTGCGGCAACAAATGGGTGAAAATGGTCGTCAATTTGCATTACAACAATATTCATGGACAAATATCGCCAAACAGTTAGCCACAGCTTACCAAACAATTATTAACCAATAACATCTGTTAAATTCTATGATGCTAATCTGATCCGTGTGAGCGAATTTATATTTTTTGTGTATGCTTTTTGGAAGACAGTCCAAATAAACCGAACTTCCCTCCCCATTGTATTATATGCGTTTAAATAATTATACTCTCAGCAACTATACCCCCGGTGCGCCATACCCTCAACAATTTTTATGGTACTTCATTGGCTCACCTTTAGTAGAAAGTTATTGGCTACCTATATCATCTATCAAAGTTTGGATACTGAGGCTTTTCGGCGCTACCATCGGTAATGGTGTACGGATAAAAACTGGAGTCAGAATCAAGTTTCCCTGGCGCTTGATTATTGGTGATTATGTTTGGATTGGAGAAGATACCTGGATTGATAACCTAGCTCCTGTAGTCATCGAAAATCATGTTTGTGTATCCCAAGGAGTTTATCTCTGTACGGGTAATCATGATTGGAATCACCCCAATTTTCAACTGATTCCTGCCTCTATTCATATTCAAGAAAGTAGTTGGATAGCAGCTAAATCAGTCATCGGACCGGGAGTCACCATTGGTAGAGGAGCAGTTTTAACATTAGGTAGTGTTACAGGCAGATCCTTAGAAGCCAATATAATCTACTCAGGCAACCCTGCTCAACCAATCAAAAAAAGGGCGGAATTGGAAGATGTTATTTCTCGCACTGCCAAAAATGAATAGTTACAAAAATTATTATCTAGTAAATAAAAATAGATTAGTAATATATGCAGACAACTGATACATCAGAGTGTAAAATATAATTGTGTTATAGGTGTCAAAAATCCAATAGGAAAAGCAGCTATTTATAGTTCAATTGTAAAACATGATACGCAATAAATACTCTATGTACTGATAATTAGCAGACTATAGAGCATTTGCTTCATGACAGAATAAATTTAAATAGTTCCCTTTAAATTTTCATCTAAACATCTTAGTTTTGAGTTTTTGTACTAGTCCATTTTTAATTGTCTAACCAATAACCGTAATTTTTTACAACAGTTAAAAACGTTTATATATCCTTACATTACTATTTACCCAATAGAAATCAATGCTCGATAAGCAAATTGCAAACCACACAAATCCTAATAGTAACATCATTCCTAGCTCTAGATTTTTTCCGCATTCCACATTGTCCGAGTTTCCAGAAGAGGGTAGTGATTGGAATTTAAGACAATTTCTTAGTCTTTTACAGCGCCGGGCAATTATCATTACAGGCGTTGTTACCGTTGCTATGGCTGGTGTTACTTATTCAACACTAAAACAGGAAAATATATATCAAGGCAACTTTCAAATATTAGTTGAACCTGTTAATAATGACAACGATCTAGGAAAAATAAACATCGGAGACACTAATATATCTAGAGCAAATGGATTAGATTATGAAAGTCAAATCCAAGTTCTCAAAAGCCCAGAATTGTTGCAACCAGTTGTAAAAAAGTTGCAAGAATCCTATCCTGACATTACTTATACTTCCTTATTGGAAGGCTTAACCATTCGTCGTTTTGGAGCAGCAAAAGTAATTGAAGTTAGCTATAAAAGTAATGACACCCAAAAAATCCAATTTGTATTAGATGCCATTTCTAAATTCTATTTAAACTACAGCCTAGACAAGCGGCAAACCAAGCTGCGTCAAGGAGTTCAATTTGTGGATAAACAACTACCTGAGATCCAAAAACGGGTAACGTACTTCCAAAAGGAAATGCAAATATTTCGGCAAAGATACAATTTTATTGATCCAGAAAACCAATCTCAAGCAATTTCTCAAGAAATCCAATTTCTGACGCAACAACGACTAAGTATAAACCAACAGTTAGTCGCTGCGAGGGCTAATTATCTGAGTTTACAGGGAGAAGAAGGACAGTTAGCTGTAATTAATAGCGCCCCTCTATATCAGCAGTTAATTGTTCAGCAACGCCAATTAGATACCCAGATATCTGGAGAATTAACTCGATTTCAACCTGATAACCCAGTTATTCAAAGCTTACAAGAAAAAAGAGACAACCTCTTACCTATTATCAACAAAGAAGCCCAACGGGCTTTGAATATAAAAATAGCTGAAGCTGCTAGTCTAATCAGAAAAGCAGAAGTAGATAGTCAACAACTGATACAAGCAGAGCAACAACTGCAAAAAAAATTAGAACAACTACCAGTTTTATCAAGACAATACACTGACATCCAGCGGAGTTTACAAATAGCAAATGAGAGTTTGAATCGGTTTTTAGCCAACCGTGAACAACTGCAAATACAAGTAGCACAAACAGAATTACCTTGGGAATTAATCCAAGCACCTACTCAGCGAGAATACCCAATTTCACCAAATATTACTAGTAGTTTACTAATGGGACTTGTCGCTAGTTCTCTGTTAGGTATTGGTGCTGCCTTACTCATAGAAGAGATGGACAATACCTATCATACCATTGAGAGTCTTAAAGATAAGATCAGACTGCCTATATTAGGAACTCTTCCCTTTGATAAGACCGTATCTCATAATCCCTACTTAAATCCAGCCAACAAAGTCAGTAATGCAGAAATAGTGGCAACGGATATTCCCCAAGGCAGGGATCAATTGTCTCGTATCTTTCGTTCTCAGTCTTCCCAAAATAACTACTATGGTCAAGGAGCATTTTGGGAATCTTTACAAGTTTTATATAGTAATCTTCAACTACTCAATTCTGATCAACCTATTCGTTCTTTAATTATTTCCTCATCTGTTCCAGGAGATGGTAAAAGCACAGTATCATTTCATCTGGCAAAAATAGCCACAGCCATGGGAAAAAAGGTATTACTTGTAGATGCTGATCTCCGCCGTCCTCAGATTCACAGATTATCAGAATTAAATAATCTGTGGGGATTAAGTAATTTAATTTCTTCAAATATGGATGTGGAACAGGTAATGAAAGAAATGCCTAATATGAAGGATTTATCTGTAATTACTTCTGGTCCAATACCACCTGACCCGGCAAGATTGCTATCATCAGATAGAATGAGACAGATTATGGACTATTGCCATCAAAGTTTTGACTTAGTAATTTATGATGCGCCTCCTATGCTGGGATTAGTAGATGCTAGATTAATAGCACCTCATACTGATGGTGTAATGCTAGTTGTGAGAATGAATAAAACAGATAAATCAGCCTTAGCACAAGTTCAAGATAGCCTGAAAACATATCCCATCAATGTCTTGGGTATAGTTGTCAACGGTGATAAATCTCAAACTAATAGATATAATTCATACTACGGACAGTCCCATCAAGAACGAGTTCGTAATTCTTCGTTTACATAATCGGTATTGAATGCTATCCATCTAAATTAGATATAGATAGATAGCATTAACGGACGCTATTTGGTAAGTAAGTTTTGGGATATTCATCTAAGATGATCTTGGATGTATCCCAAGCCAAAGATTTCAAAAAGTTAATCACAGCCCTTCCCTTAGAGAAAAGCTGTGATTTGGATTTATTTTTTTCTAAATGGGCAGGAGGAGAATCGAACTCCTATGACCTCACGGCCGCCGCATTTTGAGTGCGGTGCGTCTACCAATTCCGCCACCCGCCCTTGGGTGTCACTTTTACAAGTATAACCTATTTTTTTATTTTGGCAATAGGGAATTAGATTTAATTTAGAAATTTTTTGGTAACTGGCTAACCAAGCTAGAATCAATATCCGCCAAGGTAGCACAGCCGCTGAGTGCCATTGCCAGTTTCAACTCGTCTTGTAACAAAGAGATGATGTGAGATAGTTACTAGTAGTCTGTCAATAAATAATTGACGGGTAAATAGATTTTTTTAATTTTTCTTCTTTCCTTCTTCCTTCGTGTTCTATCCCTACGGGACGCTGCGCGAACGCGTCTTCGTGGTTCATTCCTTTATCCGTCAAAATTTATTTGACAGACCACTAGTTTTATGGACAAATATCCAACTAACTAGCTTTGTATAGATTCTTGCACAGAATCTTAATTGACTCTAGCAAAATCTACCAATTACGCCATCCGCCTTGAGATGTAGTTTCACTTTTATGATTTTGCACCAATTTCTGATACTCTTGACTACCTGCCCAACGATCAATTTCTCGCGCCCTTAATACGGGGACAGGATGGCTTAATTGGGCTGTTCTGGCAGATTTTACCATTTCCCCCAATTCTGTTTTGCTAATGTCATCATAGGCACGAGCTTGGTCAACAAAGGCATCTAGATTCAGTTGGGGTGCTAAACTGGGAGAACCGCCAGCTAACTTCATCAATACTGACATGACAACTTTAGGGTTTTGGGTAGCTAACAAAGCGGCGCGATCGCAGGTAAACTCAGCACAGCGCACCCATTCTAATAATTGTGACTGGATAGCTTGAGCCAAAACAGCACCAACATTTGGCACAATGGCAGCGGCTAAAATCAATAAATTCACAGGTGTTAAATACACGCTATGATCACACTTGAGATGACCCAATTCATGGGCAATTACAGCCTGTATTTCTGCTGGTGTGAGGATATCAATCAAGGATGTATGGATAACAACAAAAGGCTGCTTACCTCGCATGGCAAAGGTATAAGCGTTAGGGGCTGGATGTTGACGCACATATAACTGAGGCGGATCTATATCGAGAATTTGACAAGCTTCTAATAATAACTTGTGTAAATGGGGGAGTTGTTTTTCTCCTACTAAAATACTAGAAGCGATATTTTCTACATAAAAAACCTGTTCGGCCATTGGACCGAGCAAATTCCGCACCATCATATCTAAACCGGGAATTTGTTTCAGAGTTTTGGTAGCTTCCAAGTCCAGAGGATGACGGAATGAGTCTGCTTTTAAACCAATGAGCGAGCTTTTGAGTAAAGACATAATATTTAAATTAATAGAAAATGTGAATCCTCATATTTCTAACATAACAAGGTTGGGTTCAAGATAGGAAACCCAACCTAGATCAATTTTGATTTCTACGTTTCTAACTTACCTGGGCTTCAGTAATACCTATTGGACAAGCTACGTTAGTACCACCTAAACCACAATAACCACCGGGGTTTTTAGCTAAATATTGCTGATGATATTCTTCAGCATAATAAAATTCTGGTGCATCTAAAATTTCTGTGGTAATTTTACCATAACCTGCACCGCTGAGGGCTGATTGATAAGCGTTCCGTGATGTTTCTGCTAGTTGTTTTTGTTCTTCAGAATAAACGTAAATTCCTGAACGGTACTGAGTACCAGCATCATTACCTTGACGCATTCCTTGGGTGGGGTTGTGGCTTTCCCAGAAAACTTTCAGCAGTTGGGAATAAGTAATTACTTTGGGGTTAAAGACAACTAACACCACTTCATTATGACCGGTCATACCGCTACATACTTCTTGATAACTGGGGTTGGGTGTGTAACCAGCCCCATAACCTACCGCAGTGGTATAAACTCCTTCTTGTTGCCAAAATTTGCGTTCTGCACCCCAAAAACAGCCTAAACCAAACATAGCGGTTTCTAAGCCTTCGGGAAAAGGTGCTTTGAGAGGGTTTTTGTTAACGTAATGATGTGCGGGGACTCGCATTACTTCGTCCCGTCCTGGTAAGGCTTGCTCAGATGTAGGCATCCCTGACTTTTTACCAAATCCGAATATTCCCATTGTTTTTAATTTGTATTATGTATGATTGCGATTCTTCTTTATTATAAATAAAAAAATGTCAGAATCAGGATATCCAGGATTAGAGGATTAACAGGATGTGATTTTGTCTGAATCAGGATGTCCAGGATTAAAGGATTAACAGGATGATCAAATATAAAATGGACGATTGTTAATAAAATTCTGTAAATCTTAAAATCATGTAGATAATAATTTTAACTATTTTCAAGTATTAAGTTATAATTAATTCAGAGTTAGAAGAGTAAAAATATCATGATTTTAGCTGTTAAAAATGCTCTTTCCACAATTGCACCCAAGTTAACTTATGATGTCTTGATTGAAAATCAAGAAGATGGCACGGTTAAAGCTACATTGTTAAGTTTACCAGAATGTCAAGGTTTAGGGAATACAGAAACGGAAGCAATAGAAGAATTAGATAAGATTTTGCAAGTTCGTTTAGGAAATGCTAAGATTGTCACTTTAGAAATTAAAACTCCTCAAATTGAAAATCCTTGGATGAAATTTGCAGGAATGTTGGAGGATGATCCTCTTTTTACTGAATCACTAGAAGATATAAAAAATGAAGGTAATGCTTGGGATGTACTAGAGGCATTAACAGGAACTATTGAAGCACCAAGTGATTGGTCAAGTCAACATGATTTTTATTTATATGGTACTCCTAAACATGACAATGAGATCAGAGAATGAATCAGGAAAGACTATTTTTAGATACAGTATTTATTCAGGCTTTACTAAACAAGAATGATCAATACCATACTCAAGCAAAAGCATTATTACCAAGGGTGAAAAGTGCCGTTGAAGTATGGGTAACAGAAGCCGTTTTGATAGAAGTCGGTAATGCTTTAAGTGCAGTAAACCGCACAGCATCAGTTCTGTTTATTAATCAGTGTTATCAAACAGAAAATATCAAAGTTGTCAGTGTAGATACACAACTTCTTATGCGTGCGCTGGAACTTTATCACAGTCGTCAAGATAAAGATTGGGGTTTAACAGATTGTATCTCATTTATTGTTATGAAAGATCAGGGATTAATTTATGCAGTAACGGCTGATATTCATTTTGTTCAAGCTGGTTTTGTGGCTTTATTAAGGAAGCCAGGGAATAATTAAATTGTCTGAATCAGGATGTTTTTTACCACTTATGGTTTTTTGTGAATGATAGGAAATATATTTTTTATCTGAATTAATATTCATGATCATTCAATATTTACAGAAAATCTACAAATAACAATCCTGTACATCCTAACATCCTGGTTATCCTGATTCTGACGATCACAATAAAAATCTAAAAATTACTCACTTAATAACTGAATTAATCCATCTTTACTTTTCTTACTAAAACCTGCAATACCACGCTTTTTAGCCATATTTTTTAATTCTGTGACAGTTAATGTTTTCAGAAGTACCAGATCTTTAATAACTTCCGGTAGTGGTTCAGGTGTGACATAAAAAACTTGCTTTAAATCCTTTAACTTTGCTTTGGTAATACCACATTTTAAAGTCGTAATTGGATCTAAATTCTTCCAATATTTACGCGGTGCTTCATCAATTCTATTTGTAGCAACTGCTAATTTTACACCTTTTAAACTGCTACCAGGTTTTTCAATTAAATATTCTAATGCTGCTTTAATTTCATCTCTTGTAGCGTGAGATAAATTTATTTTTGGTGTTATTTCACCTGTAAGAATTTTAGTTAGTTTAGCGGTATCTTGACTATCATCAGCAATAATACACCAAATTCTCTCTAAACCAGCTTCTTCTGCAACTGCATAAATAAAGGAATTAGCAATTACTTGATATTCGTCTTCTCCTGTTTCTTTAACTATCACAGGTATCCAGTTACGTCCACCTAATTCATTTAAGGCTTTTGCAGTGGACTTGATTAAAAAATCCGGTGTATCTATACTTTCGCTAGGAGTGATTTCTTTCATGTACAGATACATTAAATTTCCAACATCATCTATTTTCATTGTAAAAAATACTCCTGTGCTAACTTTAAATAATATTCACGAGCAATCTTATATTGATAAACTGCTGGTATTCGGGAAAAAGCAGCGTTAGATATATGAGCATGACTTGGTACTTCAAATATACGTCCAGGTGTAACATCTGTTGTAGGCTTTTCCATGCGCGGGTAGAAATAAGGACTTAAATCAAAAGGTTTATCGGGATTTTTTTCAGATTCTTTTATAATATTATTAATTGCAGCATAAGCAGTTTTTTGTTGAGCTTCAGGGATATTTTCTCCATTCCAAAATATAGGTAGTGCAATAGGAGATCCATCTTTTTTAAACTCCTGTATTTCTCGTATATATCTTTTTATAGTTATAGCTGCATTTTCTAAAGAAAAAATATTATTAGGTTTGGTGGGAATTAGTACAACCTCAGATGCAAATACAGCACTTTGACTAAAAAAACGCCAATTAGGAGGGGAGTCAATCAGGATGTAATCATAATAAAATTTTACTCTGTCTAAAACCTGACGTAATCTAATTACTTTGAGGACTTGTTTAAGTTGGACTTCACTTATGTCATATAGTCCTTCATCACAGGGTATAACATCAAAACTGAATGTTTTAGCTGGGCTTCTAAAATTGACAGCATAACTAATTATTACATCCTTGATAGAAATAGTTCCTGTTTTATCTTCTAAAAGTTTGGATAATGCTTCTTTCTTATGCTTGAAATTAAAAGTGTTAGTCAAATCCCTTTGATTGGGGTCAAAGTCAACCACCAAAACTTTTTTACCTTCTAGAGTTAATGCAGCAGCAAGATTAACTGTAGTTGTTGTTTTCCCTACACCACCTTTACTATTGTAAATTGCCACTGTTAATGCTTTTAGTGTATTATCTATTTTCTGCTTAATTTTTTTAGCAATATCACACACATTATCAGGAGTTATTTGTAAACATAATGTGGCAGGATGAATAACTTTACCGTGTTTTCTAAATAGCTGTATATGAGAACCATTACAAATAATTCCCCACTGGACAGTTTTACAATTTGGAGAAAGTAAGTAACCATTAAGTTGATCAACAGTCTCTTTATATTGTGGTGTACCTTCTGTAAGATTACAATTTCTTTTTTTAATCTCAACTAGGATATGGGGATTAGATGGGTTTTTCAAAAAAGTTTCACTATTATCTTTATTGTGGCGTAAAGCATAATCTACAGTATTACAACTTTTACCTTTTCCAGTTCCAGTTTTGTATTGTGGATAAATTTCTGTTGTCATAAAACCCAATGCTTCAAAAAAAGGAAGCATTAACACATTACCGACAATCTGTTCTATTGCATCATCAGGAAGATTAATTAATGCTTGTTTAAGTGCTTGTTCATTCATGATTTAAAGTCTGAGATAGAATTTTTTAGATTAGAAAATGTTTTGATACAACCAATACCCAACACACTTATTTGTTAAATGCTTTGATAAAAGTAACTATACATAGATAGAATTAATGTAAACTTAGACCGATTACTTTAATACTTTTACCCTGATTGCTTTTATTTACATAATTGTACTTAGTGTTGCCAGTATATTAACTTTAACACTAAACGAGTTACTGATTCAACAAAACACGCTATTTGCCATAGAAATATAACGTAGTTTTTACAATATGTCATAAAAATAACTTATGACTATTAAATAACGGATATAAACTGAGTATGCTCCCCTACTTCGCAGTAATTTTTAATCTTGTGAGAAAATGGTACTGATATTGAACCATATCTATCAACAGTAAGGGTTTAGCATTGCTAAACCCCTACGCATGGACAGAATTTATTCTTTGCCCAAAATCCCCCCATCCGGTAAACTCAGAAATACTGCGTTAATCCCTAATCATGTCCGACTCCCAAGTAAGTGCTGCTGTTGCGAAACTCTACGATACCTATCCATTCCCCCCCGAACCCATCCTCGACGAACCACCACCAGGTTACAATTGGCGTTGGAATTGGTTAGCTGCATACAACTTCTGCACAGCTAGAAAACCCCAAAAGCAAGATATCCGCATCTTAGATGCTGGTTGTGGTTCAGGAGTCGGCACAGAATATTTAGTACATCTCAACCCCCAAGCGCAGGTAGTGGGAATAGATTTAAGTGCTGGTACATTGGAAGTCGCAAAAAAACGCTGTCAAAGTTCTGGCGCTGACCGTGTAGAATTTCATCACCTGAGTATTTATGATGTGGAACAGATACCAGGCGAATTTGACTTAATTAATTGCGTCGGTGTGCTTCATCATTTACCAGATCCCATTCGGGGTATTGAAGCATTAGCGAAAAAACTCGCCCCCGGTGGATTCATGCACATTTTTGTGTATGGGGAATTGGGACGCTGGGAAATACAACTCATGCAAAAAGCGATCGCTCTCCTCCAAGGTAACAAAAAAGGCGACTACCGCGATGGTGTCCAAGTCGGTAGAAAAATATTTGCTTCTTTACCAGAAAACAACCGCATTGTCAAGCGAGAAAAAGAAAGATGGGCAATGGAAAATCAGCGAGATGAATGTTTTGCCGATATGTACGTGCATCCCCAGGAAACTGATTACAACATTGATACATTATTTGAATTAATAGACGCTTCGGGTTTAGACTTCGTGGGTTTTTCCAATCCCGGATTTTGGCAACTGGAAAACCTTCTAGAAAAAGCACCGGAGTTAATTGAACGAGCCAAAGCATTAAGTGAAAGAGAACGTTACCGTCTTGTAGAATTACTGAATCCAGAAGTAACCCATTACGAATTTTTCCTCAGTCGTCCCCCCCTAGCCAAAACCGATTGGTCAGCAGATAACACATTATTAGCAGCAATTCCCGAACTTAACCCTTGTATAGATGGGTTTCCCAGTCAATGTTTATTTAATTATGATTACCAAATCATTAACTTATCAACAGCCGAATTTGAGTTTATGCAAAAATGTCATGGTTCTGCCACCGTGGCTGAAATTTTAGCCCAAGTTGAGCTAGACTTACACGGAGTAAGACATCTCCTCAAACAACAGCTACTCTTACTAACCCCCGCTGCATAAAAAATCAGTAACAAGGTAATTCCCATCCAACTGACAACTGACCAAAAATAAGTTAATTGTTTTTTCCTAAAGTATTGTTACCAGACCGTGATATGATTTGGCTGACTGAATGTGCAGTCATCATATTTAAACTGTACTAGTTTCAATTGCCGTGAGCTTGTCAGACGAACCAATTACGCCCACTCAGACAACCGAACAGGATGAGAAGTCTGGTTTTGCAGAAATAAAACCAGCAGACCCCTCTATACAGGAGTTTTATCAACTCTATCAAGAGTTGGTATTGATCACACTTGTTTTAACAGGGATAATCTTTATCTCTGTCTGGATTGCTTATTCACTAAACATTGCTCTAAATTATTTATTAGGGGCGTGTGCAGGTGTGCTTTACTTGAGGATGTTGGCAAAAGATGTTGAGCGGTTAGGAAGAGAAAAACAATCACTGAGCAAAACTCGGTTAGCCTTGTTAGTAGTGCTGATTTTGCTGGCATCACGGTTGAATCAACTGCATATACTGCCCATATTCTTGGGATTTCTCACCTACAAAGCCACACTCATCATCTACGTAGTTAGGTTAGCATTAATTTCTGACTCATCCACGCTCCGGCAACCTTAAAACGCTCCTCTTCTCCAGGTAAAATGGGAGAAACGATTGAATTGGAAAGAAAATGCTGAATTTTCTGAATGTCTACTCCCTTCCGCTTGCTGAATTGGAAGTGGGCAAACATCTGTACTGGCAAATAGGCAACTTGAAGCTTCATGGTCAGGTGTTTCTCACTTCTTGGTTTGTTATTGGCGTACTAGTTCTAGCTTCCGTCTTGGCAAGCAGTAACGTCAAACGGATTCCTAGTGGCTTACAAAACTTGATGGAGTACGCCCTAGAATTCATCAGAGATTTGGCCAAAAACCAGATTGGCGAGAAAGAATATCGCCCCTGGGTGCCATTCGTAGGCACTTTGTTTTTGTTCATTTTTGTGTCAAATTGGTCAGGGGCGCTAGTTCCTTTTAAGTTAATTCATCTGCCAGAAGGCGAACTGACAGCACCCACAAGCGACATTAACACAACTGTTGCCTTAGCGTTGTTGACATCATTAGCGTATTTTTACGCTGGATTCAGCAAAAAGGGTTTAGGTTATTTCGGTAACTATGTGCAACCAGTTTCCTTCATGTTGCCATTCAAGATTATTGAAGATTTCACCAAACCCCTGTCCCTAAGCTTCCGTTTATTCGGTAACATCTTAGCTGATGAACTAGTCGTGGGCGTGCTGGTACTGTTAGTACCCTTGTTCGTGCCTCTGCCAGTAATGGCTTTGGGACTGTTTACCAGCGCCATTCAAGCACTAATTTTTGCCACCTTAGCGGCTGCCTATATCGGCGAAGCGATGGAAGATCATCATGGCGAAGAGCATGAGGGGCATCACTAAACCCCCTCAGATGATAAAAGTTAGCCATTAGAGGAAACAGAAAATAGGTGATAGGTGACAGGTGACAGGTGACAGGAAATAGATGAGAGAAATTAATCATCTAAAGACTGACAACCAACAACTGACCACTGACCACTGACAACTGACCACTAACAACTGACAAATACAAGTTCAACACCCAACCGTATCTCTAAAAATTAAGGAAAGAATATCATGGATCCATTAGTTGCTGCTGCTTCCGTTATCGCCGCTGCTCTAGCTGTAGGTTTAGCTGCAATCGGCCCCGGTATTGGTCAAGGTAATGCAGCAGGACAAGCTGTAGAAGGTATTGCTCGTCAACCAGAAGCTGAAGGCAAAATCCGCGGTACATTGCTATTAAGTTTGGCGTTCATGGAAGCTCTAACCATCTACGGTCTAGTAGTTGCTCTAGTGCTACTGTTTGCTAACCCCTTCGCATAATCGGAACTAAGTGCTGAGTTCTGAGTCTGGACGTGAGCAATCACGTCTGAATAAGGTTGTGAAATTTAACTCATAACTCACGACTCGGAACTCAGAACTAAAATTAATGTAGATAGGAATAAGCAATCATGACACACTGGATCACCTTATTGGCCGTGGAAGAAGTTGCCAAGGAAGGGGGACTGTTTGATCTAGATGCGACTCTGCCCTTAATGGCAATTCAGTTTCTAGTATTAGCCCTGATATTGAACGCAACTCTTTATAAGCCACTGGGTAATGCTATTGATGGCCGGAATGAATATATCCGTACCCAAAAATTAACAGCCCAAGAACGCCTATCAAAAGCTGAGAAATTAGCCGAGCAATATGAGCAAGAGCTTGCAGGTGCAAGACGACAAGCTCAAACAATTGTTGCTGAAGCTCAGGCTGAAGCCCAAAAAATCGCTGGTCAGAAAATTGCCGCAGCGCAACAAGAAGCCCAGGCACAACGAGAAAAAGCGGCTGGTGAAATTGAAGCCCAAAAACAACAAGCTTTAGCTTCATTGGAAACACAAGTAGATGCCCTTAGTCGCCAAATCCTAGAGAAGCTCTTAGGTGCTGATTTAGTAAGTCAACGCTAACTTGTGAAAATAGTCATTGTTGTTAACAGGTGATAGGTGACAGGTAATAGGTGAAAGATGACACAAAGATAGTCAACTGACAACTAGCAACTGACAACTAACAACTGACAACTAACAATTGACAAAAAATTTAGAAATTTGGCAGCGCAGTTAGTGGATAAAGAATCATGGGGACTTTTTTACTGTTGACGGCGAATTTGTTCGCTGTCGGAGGTGAATTGGCAGCAGCCACGGGAGAAGGTGGGTTTAGTCTAAATACAAATATTTTAGATACCAACCTGATTAACCTGGCTATTATTATTACTGTGCTGATTGTATTTGGACGCAAGGTTGTAGGTAGTACCTTAAAATCTCGCCGCGAAAATATTGAATCAGCAATTAAGAGTGCAGAGCAGAAAGTAGCGGAAACCGCAGCGAAACTCAAAGAGGCGCAGCAAAAGCTAGAACAAGCTCAAGCAGAAGCTCAAAGAATCAAACAAACAGCCGAATCCAATGCTCAAAGTGCTAAAGATGCAATCTTGGCACAATCTGTTGTCGATATTCAACGGATGCAAGAAGCAGGGGCGGCTGATTTGAATTCAGATCTAGAAAGAGCGATCGCCCAACTCCGACAAAAAGTAGTAGTTCAAGCACTACAAAAAGTTGAAGGAGAACTCAACGGCGGCATTAGCGACGATGCTCAACAAGTTTTAATTGATCGCAGCATCGCACAACTGGGAGGCGAAATATGAAAAGCACCGCAGCAGCCGCTGAAGTATCCCAGCCTTATGCACAGGCACTTTTATCCATTGCTCAGTCCCAAAACTTAACAGAAGAAGTCGGGGCAGACGCAAGGATTTTTCTAGGTTTATTAACAGGTAGCCAAGAATTGAATAACTTTTTGGCCAATCCCTTTATTAAGCCAGAGAACAAAAAAAATCTCCTCAAACAATTACTGGGAGAAAGTGTAAACACCTACCTACGTAACTTTTTACTGCTGTTAGTTGACAGAAGACGCATTGCTTTCTTAGAACCGATTTTAGAGCAGTATTTAGCACTATTACGCCAGCTAAATCAAACTGTATTAGCTGAAATTACTTCTGCGGTTCCCCTCACAGAAACCCAACAGCAAGCAATTACAGAAAAGGTAATTACTCTTACCAAAGCTCGTCAAGTGGAACTAGCCACGAAAATAGACAGCGATTTAATTGGTGGTGTAATTATCAAAGTTGGTTCTCAAGTAATTGACGCTAGTTTACGTGGTCAACTACGTCGTCTCTCTTTGCGTTTAAGCAGTAACTAGAAAGTTCTGAATAAATGTCAGTAGTCAATAAAAACAAATGACAACTGACAAATGACAACTGACAACTAACAACTGACAACTGACAAATGAGTATTTCCATTAGACCTGACGAAATTAGCAGCATCATCCAACAACAAATCGAGCAATACGACCAAGAGGTTAAAGTTGCTAACGTTGGTACGGTGCTACAAGTAGGTGACGGTATTGCCCGGATTTATGGCTTAGAAAAAGCTATGGCTGGGGAACTCCTAGAATTTGAAGATGGCACAATTGGTATCGCCCAAAACTTAGAAGAAGATAACGTCGGTGCGGTACTGATGGGTCAAGGTCGGGAGATTCAAGAAGGTAGCTCCGTAACTGCTACTGGTAAAATCGCCCAAGTAGCTGTAGGTGAAGCCCTAGTTGGTCGAGTTGTGGATGCTTTGGGTCGCCCCATTGATGGTAAAGGTGATCTCAAGACCACTGAAACTCGCTTAATTGAATCCCCAGCCCCTGGAATCATTGCCCGTCGGTCTGTACACGAACCGATGCAAACAGGAATCACCGCGATTGACTCCATGATTCCCGTCGGCCGTGGTCAACGGGAATTAATCATTGGTGACCGTCAAACCGGTAAAACAGCGATCGCTATTGACACCATCATCAATCAAAAAGGTGAAGATGTAGTTTGCGTTTACGTAGCTATCGGTCAAAAAGCTTCCACCGTTGCTAACGTAGTTCAAACCTTACAAGAAAAAGGCGCGATGGATTACACAGTAGTTGTTGCTGCTAACGCCAGTGACCCAGCTACCCTCCAATTCCTCGCACCTTACACAGGCGCTAGTATTGCTGAGTATTTCATGTACAAAGGCAAAGCGACCTTAATCATCTATGATGACCTTTCCAAGCAAGCACAGGCTTACCGCCAAATGTCCTTGCTACTCCGTCGTCCACCCGGTCGGGAAGCGTATCCTGGAGATGTATTCTACATTCACTCTCGCTTGTTGGAACGTGCTGCTAAACTCAGCGATGAATTAGGTAAAGGTAGCATGACTGCTCTACCTATCATTGAAACCCAAGCTGGTGACGTATCCGCATACATTCCTACCAACGTAATTTCCATTACTGACGGTCAGATTTTCTTGTCTTCTGACTTGTTTAACTCTGGTATCCGTCCTGCGGTAAACCCCGGTATCTCCGTATCCCGTGTAGGTTCTGCGGCACAAACCAAGGCAATGAAGAAAGTTGCTGGTAAAATCAAACTAGAATTGGCTCAGTTTGACGACTTACAAGCTTTCGCACAATTCGCTTCTGATTTAGACAAAGCCACCCAAGATCAGTTAGCGCGTGGTGTGCGTTTACGGGAACTCTTAAAACAGCCCCAAAACGATCCTCTCTCCGTAGCTGAACAAGTAGCGGTTCTTTACGCTGGTATTAACGGTTATTTAGATGACATTGCAGTTAATAAAGTAACTAGCTTTGCTCTAGGTCTACGTGACTACTTGAAGAATGTTAACACTGCATACTTCCAAGGCGTACAAGGTAGCAAAGCCCTCGGTGAAGCAGAAGAAACTGCTTTGAAAGCAGCCCTCACTGAGTTCAAAAAGACCTTCCAAGCAGCAGCGTAATTAGTCATTTGTCAGTGGTCAGTGGTCAGTAGCAATAATAGACAACTGACAACTGACAACTGACAACTAACAACCAATAAAAATTATGGCTAATCTCAAATCAATACGCGATCGCATTCAGTCGGTCAAAAACACCAAAAAAATCACAGAAGCGATGCGGCTTGTAGCAGCGGCGAGAGTTCGTCGCGCTCAAGAACAAGTAATTGCTACTCGTCCCTTTGCTGACCGTTTGGCACAAGTATTATTTGGCTTGCAAACCAGACTGCGGTTTGAAGATGTGGACTTACCCCTACTGAAAAAACGCGAAGTTAAAACAGTAGGATTATTGGTAATTTCCGGCGACCGCGGTTTGTGTGGTGGTTACAATAGTAACGTCATCCGCCGGGCAGAAAATCGCGCCAAGGAACTTCAAGCTGAAGGTGTAGACTATAAATTTGTGTTGGTCGGCCGCAAAGCTACCCAATACTTCCAACGCCGGAATCAGCCTATTGATGCTACCTACAGTGGTTTAGAACAAATTCCTACCGCCGCAGAAGCTACAAATATTGCTGATGAACTACTTTCTCTATTCCTTTCGGAAAAAGTAGACCGGATTGAGCTAGTTTATACAAAATTTGTCTCCTTGGTTAGTTCTCGCCCCGTAATCCAAACTCTTCTACCTTTGGATACCCAAGGTTTAGAAGCAGCGGATGATGAAGTTTTCCGCTTAACTACCCGTGGTGGTCAATTCCAAGTAGAACGGGAAAAAGTTGTCAGTCAAGTCCGTGCTTTACCCCGCGATATGATTTTTGAACAAGATCCAGTGCAAATTCTGGATTCTTTGTTGCCATTATATCTGAGCAATCAGCTATTAAGAGCATTACAAGAGTCAGCAGCTAGTGAACTAGCAGCACGGATGACAGCGATGAGTAACGCCAGTGATAACGCCGGTGAGTTGATTAAAAGTCTATCTTTGTCTTACAACAAAGCTCGTCAAGCCGCAATTACCCAGGAACTTCTGGAAGTTGTCGGTGGTGCAGAAGCACTAACTTAATTTGGTGATTGGTGATTGGTAATTGGTGAAATCAACCATCACCAATCATCAGTTATTAATAATTATTAATAAGGCGATAGCGAAGCACTCCGTAGGAATCGCTCTCTAATTTTAATGCTTATTTATCATTTTTAATTACGCTGTACGCTCTAGCTTTAGTCCAAAAATAAAATAGCTATACCTTTTATTTGTCAACTTACAAAATTCTGTACTATAATATAAGTGTGAAGTACATGGGGCTTTAACGGTTTCGACAGGTTGGCGAAAGCTACTCTGTGATTCAGGTCGAGAGCGAGTCATCTCTCGGAAATCAAAGACTCAAAAAAAAAGTAAATGCGAACAATATCGTAAAATTTGCTCGTCGGGAAGCTCTAGTAGCTGCCTAAGAAACCTCTTTCAGGTTCGAGCGTCTTTAATTTGACTCCGTTAAGGATTAAAGACCTAACCCCCAACGGATGCTCCAACAAGCGTTCTCTGGTTGGCTTGAAGGCTAAGATTAAATCAGAGCATCCTACGTTCGGGATAATGAACGATTCCCGCCTTGAGGGTCAGAAAGGCTAAACCTGTGAACGAGTGGAGGGTTAATACCCAATTTGGACATGGGTTCGACTCCCATAAGCTCCATTTTCAATTTTCAATTTTCAATAATTTTTAAGCCCGCTGAACAATTTTTTGTAACAGCGGGCTTTTTGCTATGTAGGGTTTGCTGAATAAGCCTACAAACCTTAGCCACTTTTTGCAGCACTTCCTTTGTGTTATAAGGTAAAAGAACCCCACCCCCAACCCCCTCCCGCAAGCGAGGAGGGGGCTAAGATGTACCTCATAAGAGCGGGGAATGTCAATGTATATCAATCGCTTAAGAACTATTTATCTGTTGCGATCACTCTTGTTAACTACTCTTAGTAATTCAATGGTCAGATGATTGTAACTTAATACCCAAAACTTGAGTATAAGCGCCTCTAGCTTGAGTTACACCAATTGTCCGCTGTGCTGATTCTATCATCGGACGGCGCAAACTCACAACTATAAACTGTGCCTGTTCTGCCTGTTGTTTAATCATTCTCGCTAATCGTTCCACGTTTGACCCATCTAAAAACATATCCACTTCATCAAAGGCGTAAAATGGAGACGGACGATAACGTTGCAGGGAGAATATAAAACTTAATGCAGTTAAGGATTTCTCTCCCCCTGACATAGAAGCAAGCCGTTGGACAGGTTTTCCTTTGGGGTGTGCGACTAGGTTTAAGCCACTGTTAAAAGGATCTTCAGGATTATCTAGTTGTAAATAACCGTCACCATCAGAAAGGATAGCAAAAATAGATTGGAAATTTTCATTTACTGCGTCGAAAGCTTCTTTAAATGCCTTTTGACGGAGGGTGGTGAAGTTTTCAATTCTTAATAATAATTCTGTCCGTTCCCCTTCCAACGTCTCTAATTTTTCGGTAAGTTCTTGCAGACGACCTTGGACTTTATCGAATTCTTCCAAAGCTAACATATTTACAGGTTCCATTGCCTGTAAACGTTTACCTAAACTCCGCAATTCTTTTTGTAAGTCTTCTAAATCAACTTTATTGGGAACTTCTGGTAAAGGACTGGGTAATTCTGCACCTAAATCTCGCAATTGGTTTTGCAGTGCTGTTAAATCTTCCCGGCGTTTTTGTTGGGTTTCTTGCAGTTTCTCTATTTCCCATTGTAATTGTTGTTGACGCAATAAGAGCGATCGCAATTCCGTTTCCGCTGCATCCCGATTTTTCTTTTCTTCCCCTAAATTCTCTTCCAATTTCCGCAAATTACCTTGATTTGCAGTAATCAAATTACTCAATTCGACAACTTGACTATTAACTGTTGCTGCTTGCTGTTTACCAGTTGCCTCTTCTTGTTGATATTGAATAACTCGCGTTTGAGATTCTTCTATTTTTTCTTGTAATCGCTGTTGTTGATTTTCTAAGTTTTTTAATTGTTGTTGAACATCTCTTAACGCAGTTTCCCGTTGTTGTAATTCCTGTTCTTGGGTTTTAATGATAGCTTGGATTTGTTGCCATTCGCTAGGAGTTTGGGAAGATTCCAACTCAGCTAAAGTATGTCGTAATTGTTGTAATTGAGTTTCTTGTGCTGGTAATTCCCGGTTTAAAATTTCTAACCGTGATTGTGCAGATGTAAATTTTTGGGTATTTTGGGAAAGTTGAGAACGAGTATTTTCTAACTGCGTTGTTAAACCTTTAATATCTTTCTTTAACTGTTCTAAATATAGTTGTTGTTCCCTGCGGACTTGACGTGCTTCCGTTAATTCTAAAGTTAATGTTTTAGTGCGAGTTGCTAAAGTAGAAATTGCTTCTCCACAACGGTCTAAAATCCGGTCAATATCTATTAAACGAGTTTTCAAATTAGCGACTTCCTGAGATTCTCCCGCTTCACCTTTTTCAAACCGCAAAGATGAACGTTGACTACTACTACCTCCAGTCATTGCCCCGCTAGTTTCTAATAATTCTCCTTGTAAAGTGACTATGCGATATAGTCCCATATTTTTCCGAGCTTGGGCAAGAGTCGCAAATACTACCGTTGCACCAAAAACATAGGCAAATACATCATGATAACGGCGATCGCATTCTACCAAATCTACCGCATAACTCACAAATCCATCAGCTAAACGCAGAGTTGCATCTTGGGTAAACTTAGGGACTTTAATTTTATTTAAAGGTAAAAAAGTTGCCCTTCCTGCCCGTTTTTGTTTCAAGAGTTCAATTCCCGCCGATGCCACACTATCATCGTCAACAACAATATGCCCTAAACGTCCACCAGCAGCCATTTCCAACGCCAATTGATGTTTAGGTTCAACCTTACCCAACTGCACCACCAAACCGCACAAACCGGGCATTTCTGACTGTAAAATTACTTTACTAGCCTGTGTTCCTTGTATCTCCTGTTGTGCCTGTGTTTGTGCTTCTAATTTATCTAACTGACGTTGTTTGTCCCGTTGTTCTTGTAAAAGCCGCTTTTGGGTATCTTGTTGAATTTGTAACTCTTGTTCTGTCGCAGCGAGATTTTCCGCTAAATTCTGAATTGGTTGGGTAGAAGCATTAAATTCCGTTTCCAGTCCCACACATTCAACTTGCTTTGCAGCTAATTCCGGTTCTAAAGTTGCAATTAACTGAGACTGTTCAGAAATCAGTATTTGTAATTGAGTATTCCGTTCCTGGAGTTGCGCTTGTTCAGTGCGTTGTGGTTCAAGGGTATGCAATAAAGATTCAATTTGCCGATTTAAAGCTGTTTGTTGTTGTACCCAAGCTTCCGAAGCGGTGGCAATTTCCGCAGCAGCTTGACGAGAAGATTCTAAATTTTGTTGGGCGGTATCCCGTTCTTTTTGTAGAGACGTTACATTTAACGTTTCTACATTTTGGCGTTGTTTAGCTTCCTCTAAGGAAAGTTGATATTGTTGAATTTCCTGATAAGTTTGAGTTAAACGCCTTGTAGATTCTTGAATAGATGCTTCTAACTCCCGTTGTTGTCGCTGGAGTTGTTTCCGTTCCGCTTCTTGGGTAGCGAGATTCGACTGAACAGAAAGAAGTTCCTCCTCACCCAAAGCCTTAACCCGGAGATTGAGTTGATCTAATTCAGTAGTTTTCTGATTTATTTGAGAATTAGTTGTTAGTAATTCGCTAGTAAAATTACTGAAACTGCGATCGCCATCTTGAACTTGTGCAACCAGCTTTTCCTGTTGTGCTTGGAGAGAACGCCAAGATAACACCGCCTCCCAAGATTGCTTTTGGCTAAATTCAATTTTCAATAATTGATACTTCTCAGCCTTAGCCTTGTCTTGAGACAGGCGATCGCATTGTATACTTAACTCAGTCTGAATAATCCGACAACTATCCTCCTTATCCTTCACCTCATCCAAAGTAGACTTAGCTTGAACTATTTTCCGATCATAAGTCGCCACCCCGGCCAACTCATCAATAATTTCCCGACGTTCCCGCGCATTCATGGAGATAATGCTAGTAACGTCACCCTGTAACACCACATTATAGCCTTCAGGATAAATCCTTAACTCCTCCAACTGTTCATGTAACTCAGTTAGAGTACAAGACACACCATTAATATAATAATTAGATGTATAACCCCCTTGCTGAGACACCCGCAACCGACGAGTCACACTCCAATCTGTTGGGGACTGGGGACTGGGGACTGGGGACTGGGAATCATCTTTCTCCCTTTGCGTCTTTGCGTCTTTGCGTGAGACATCTGATTGTAGATTTTCTTCCGCTTCTCCTACTTCCTCCCTCTGTGCCTCCGCGCCTTTGCGAGAGACATCCGAAATATCAAAAGTTACAGTTACACTAGCTTCTAGCGCCGAACGTCCCTTATGTTTTTGAGCATTATTGACCAAATCCGGTAAACGTTCCGCGCGCATACCCTTAGAACTAGCCAGTCCCAAACAAAACAGCAAAGCATCCAGAATATTTGACTTTCCAGAACCATTAGGCCCAGATATGACAGTACACCCCGGTAGCAAAGGGACAGCAGTAGTCCCACCGAAGGATTTAAAATTGGTAAGTTCAACGCGCTTGACGTATACCATGAGGCACTGGTTCACTGGAAACTGGGTTAAGTAAACAATTGTACCAATTATTTATGGTTTCGTGACTGGGAAGAAGGGGGAATTTGATCAGTAAATATTTGTTAGCTTAACCGACAGAAGCCCCACGACTGACCCGAAGGGCAGCGTGGGATGAATGGCGCGTGGATTAACGACAGTTTTTCGACGAATGCGATAGCAAGGGAGAAAAACATGGAGGCAATTCACTTTTTCTTGTGTTATAGTTTTTATAGTAAATACCTTTCACTCTAATATGTTAAGAGTAGTCAAAGTCAGATTATATCCAGATACCCAACAAAAGCAGTCATTAGCGCAAGCTTTTGGCAGTTGTCGTTGGCTATGGAATTATTTTTTGAATTTGATGAACCAAACATATCAAGAGACAGGAAAAGGTTTATCTGGATACGAAGTCAAAAAGATAATTCCTCAGTTAAAGAAAGAGTATGAATGGCTGTCTTTAACTTATTCTCAGTGCTTGCAACAGGTTTGTTTAAATCTGGGAGTTGCATTTAATAATTTCTTTGAAAAAAGAGCTAAATACCCCAAGTTTAAATCTAAACATGGTAAGCAGTCTATTCAGTATCCTCAAAATGTCAAGATTGCCGATAATCAATTAATTCTCCCAAAAATAGGAAAAGTATCGGCAATTATTCACCGAGAGATTGAAGGGAAAATTAAAACTGTAACTATCACCAAAAATTGCAGTGAACAATATTTCGCTGCTATTTTATTTGAAGATGGTAAAGAAAAACCAGAATCAATTACAGAAGGTAAAGCGATAGGCATTGATTTGGGATTAACTCATTTTGCAATCACCAGCGATGGTTCTAAATTTGACAATCCTCGAATACTGAATAAACACGAGAAGAACTTAAAGATAAAACAACAGCAATTATCTAGAAAACAAAAAGCGATGCAGTGTGGTCTTGGGGGTCTCCCCCATGAACAACTGCATCAAGAAGGCTCTAACAACCGCAATAAAGCTAGAAAAAAAGTTGCTAGAGTCCACAGAAAGATAACTAATTGTAGAGAAGATTTCCTCCATAAACTATCTCGTAGGATAGTTAACGAAAGCCAAGTTATTGTGGTGGAAAATCTTCATATTAAAGGCATGATGCAAAATCACTGTCTAGCCAAATCTATTCAACAAGTTGGCTGGGGAATGTTTTGTACCATGCTTAAATACAAAGCAGAAAACGAAGGGAAGATTTATCAAGAAGTTGATAGATTCTTTCCTTCGTCAAAAACTTGTCATGTATGCCTTAATCAAGTGGGTAGTTTGCCGCTAGATGTAAGATTCTGGACTTGTGAAAAGTGCCAGACCAAGCATGATAGAGACATTAATGCAGCAATAAACCTCAGAGATGAGGGACTACGAATTTTGACCTCTGGAACGGGGGATAAAGCGATGAAGTGTGGTCTTGGGGGTTTCCCCCATGAACAACTTCATCAAGAAGCCTGTCGCCCAGAAGTAAGTCGCAGTAATAGAGGACGAAAGAAGTCTACTACTGTGCTTTCTGTTGGGCAGGAAGCCGACACTGTACCGTCAGGTCAGTGTGGGTAGTTCACTGATATTCTTTTTGAAGTTGTGGGTAATTTAATGACTAGGGGGAATGCTGCAATTGAGACAACAGCAATTTTTAATACATGGCTATTCCAGTAAGCAGATTGAGTAAAAAGGTTTGAATTATGAATTCTACAGTGACTAATGATAATTCTTATTTGCATTATATTCAAACAGTCCTACCATTAATTAATACTGACACTTTAGAAAAACTATCTATCATTATCGCTAACACATCTTGGGATGAGCCAAATACTTCTGCTGATTGGAATAATATAGCAGTAGTAGCAATAACTGAAGCAGAACAGTGTAGTGATAATCTAACCATGCGTTCTGTCTATCTAGAAATGGCATTTGAAGCATTAAATAATGGTTTTGAAATAGATAGACATCCAATTTGTGCAGCCCATTTAGCTTTAGTTCATAGCTGGTTGGGAGAAAAATCAAAAGCTTTAGAAATAGCATTTGGTACATTTATTAATTCTTTACAATATGCTTACACTAGATCAGAGAATCATAATCCTTATTTAATCTATTTATTTACAAAAAATAAAAGACTTGCTGATCATGATCAAAAATGTCTAGAGAAAATA
This sequence comes from Anabaena sp. UHCC 0187, assembly GCF_009712035.1. Taxonomy (GTDB): domain Bacteria; phylum Cyanobacteriota; class Cyanobacteriia; order Cyanobacteriales; family Nostocaceae; genus Dolichospermum. The sequence goes on from NZ_VILB01000002.1 coordinate 224,990, forward strand.
TTACTGTCTGGAAATAGTTATCAACAAGCCTTATTTTTATTCAGTGATATTATATCTTGCTCACAAATCGCTTTTTACACTTCGGGAAGTCAGAGACTTTTATATTTAGCTAATCAAATTTTACCAAATTCAGTTAATTTGCATTTAAAGATAGGCATAGCTAATTTAATGGGTGGGCAAGCGGAAGGTATTTTATATTTACATCAAGCTAGACATTTAGAACCAAGTTACGCGCCAATTTTGCAGTCTCTATACTTAGCTTATCGAGATTTACAACAGCTAGAAATGGCTAATCAATGGCGAGAATTTTCCAGTCAATTTTATCAGGAAGATCAGTTATGTCCTGATTGGAAATGGACGCAATTATCAGCAGATAGCTTATTTACATATTTGCCTTTTGAAAGTGATTTCATCATAGCAGTTGAGCCAAGTTTGCAAAGTATTGTTACCAGTGTATTACTGACTGAACAAGATTGGTTTGAGAAAGAAATGGAATTTTGGCGCAATTACATTAAACCAGGAATGACAGTTATTGATGTCGGTGCTAATGTGGGTGTTTATACTTTTAGTGCTGCTTTAAAAGTAGGAAATACAGGACGAGTTTTAGCTATTGAACCATTCTCAGGTTGTGTCCGTTGTTTGCAAGAAACCTGTAAGATTAATGAATTACCCTGGGTGAAAATTTGTATAGGTGCGGCTAGTGACAAGAATAGCACTGTAAAATTATTACTACATTCTGCTAACGAACTAAACGAAATTATTTCTGGTGAAGCAGCAGCAGATATGCCTTCTGGTTCTTTTGAAGAAGTTCCTTGTTTTACTTTAGATAGTCTAATTGAGCAAGAAAATATTCAGCAGGTTGATTTTCTTAAAATGGATGCTGAAGGGCATGAAATGGCTGTTTTAGCTGGGAGTCAGCAGTTAATAACTCAGTTTGCACCAGTTATTCTCTATGAAAATATAGCAGGTAACCAAGGTAGTAATATTGAAGTAGCAGAGTATTTACAGAATATAGGATATGAGTTATTTTACTATCAGCCTTTTATGCAGAAATTAATCCCTGTTAATTTTTCCCAAGATTCTCACCAGCTAAATTTCATTGCTGTACCACCAGAGAAAACCTCTATGTTTAATCTCTAACTCATGCTCGTAGTGAGGACTTTAGTCCTCATTTCAATTTACATTAAGTATTTTTTCAAATACAAACCAGACAATCTCTCAAAAATGCGATCACCAAAAAAGGAATAAACTAGATGATTTCTTAGTAAGGGCTTTCGTCCTAATATTTAAAGACAAGTAGAGAGAGGACTAAAGTCCTGACTACAAACTAGACAAGCTCTCAAAAATGCGATCGCCAAATAATGATTTGATTAAATTAGTTCGTAGTAGAGGCTTTAGCCCTAATATTTTAATCTAATTAAAATCTATGTACAAATATCGAAAACTTACAGATGAACAAAAAGCCGAACTAGTGCAGTATCGTTTAAGTCAGGGTTATCCACCTCATTCACCACCACATCCAGTTAAAGATAGAGAATTTTATTTATTAACAGCAGCTTGCTATGAACATCAATCTTATATGAGTTTGGAGTGTCGTCGTCAGCAGATGCTAAAGATGATATTTGATAAATTTGGTGATGAGGGTAGTGCTGAAGCACTGACTACAAACATCAGGATTTGTGCCTGGGTAATTTTGCCTAATCATTATCATTTACTAGTGCAAATAAGAGAATTTGATGTTTTGAGTGAGTTATTTCGCAAAATACATGGTGCGCTTTCTCGTCAATGGAATCAAGAAGACAATGTAACTGGGCGAAAAATATGGTATCGTTGGGCAGATAGAGCTATTCGCTCCCAAAGACATTACTATACAACTCTTAACTATATTCATTACAACCCTGTAAAACACGGTTTAGTAAAATCACCTTATGATTGGGTTGAGAGTAGTGTTCACTGGTATTTAGAAACGAACGGACGGCAATGGTTACGTGATTCTTGGGTTGAATATCCCGTTAGAGATTATGGTAAAGATTGGGATAATTAGTTCGTAGTAAGCACTTTAGTGCTTAAATTTCAATGAGTTTAATTGAGGACTAAAGTCCTCACTACGTACTTATTTACTATCAATATATATTTCCCACATTTGCTGATAGGCATTTTCCATTTCCCGCGCAAATTTCTTACCATTCCACAGAGGTGATGTTTGTCGTGACTTTCTCAGTTTCCAAACAATTTCTTGTCTTAATTTCTCATCTTTACCTAACCTTACACCCCACTCTACATACTCTTCATCACTCCAAGCTATACCTTCAGTTACACCAACATTCATCATCATTGTATAGCTGTTACGGGCTGCAAATTGTTCTCCCACTCTCGTAACTATGGGTATACCCATCCATAATGTTTCTAGGGTTGTGGTTGCACCGTTGTAGGGATAGGTATCTAAGACAATATCAGCAATGGCTAAATTAGCACGATGTTCCATATCTGTAGGTGCAGTAGGTAGAAATCTTAAGCGGTTTAAATCAACACCTGCTGCTTCAGCAATTGGGTTAATAAAATTTTCTAAATCTTGATGATTAGCTCGATAACTTTTCAGAAGAAAATAACTATTGGGAACTTGTTTAATAATTTGCATTTGTAACCGGATATTATCAGGATTACGTTTCAATCCGGTTTGGGAACTAAAATAAATAATTCCATTCTCAGGAATATCTAAAGATTCTCTGCTGATAGTTGGTGTTCCTACAGCAAAACCATCAATACCAATATAGTTTTGCGGTAGTCGCCAAATTTTTTCGGTATAATAATCTTGTGCTGATTCTGGTAAGACATAGTTATCAGCAATAAAATAATCAACTGTTGGGAAACCTGTGGCATCATAACCTAACCAACTAACTTGAATTGGTGCAGGTTTCAAAGCTAAAATTGCACAATTACCATAGGAAGTTAAACTATCTAAATCAACTAAAATATCTATTTTATCTTGATTAATTTTATCTGCCATTGCCACCATTGAAATACATTCTTGATGGAAATGATCACCAAATTCTCTTTTATAAGCCTGTTGTTGTAGATCGTGAGCATTCTCTCGTAAAGAATATAAATAAATATCAAATTCTTGACGATTGTGATATTTTAATAACCACCAAGCTAAGAAACCGACAGAATGAGTCCGAAAACATTCTGATAAATAGCCTATTCTTAAAGGACGTTCACTGAGAGAAGGACGTAATGAGTTAAAACGTTTTTGATAAGTGTTGACATTTTCGGGAAAACTTTTCCATACCAGTTGTTGACATAAAGTTGCTAATCCATTACGCAGTAATCTATTTTCACTGGGATTATCTTCCATGTATAATAATATAGGTCCCATGGCTAAAAGTTGAATTAAACTTTCGCTTTCTGTTTGATTTACTAAAAGATTAGATAAAGATAGTTTATGTTTTTGGTAAGCTTCAACTGATTCTTCCCAACTCTGACAAGAAGTTAATAATGATCCTGCTAAATAGTGCGTACCAACAATTTGATCAATTGGTTCTTGACTAAGTGTTAAATATTGTTTTCCCCAATTAATAGATTCTTGAAGATAATCTCCACCTAAAGTTTGTAGGGGAGGAATTAATTTTCTAATAAAATCTAAATTATTAGGTTTTAACTGGAGAGCGACTTTTAGAAAATAAATTGAAAGATGATAGTTAGAAAACCGATAATAAACCTCAGCCTTTTCTGTCAGTAATTGAATAATAGTTTTAGAAGTTAATAGATAAGGTATAAATACTGCAACCAATTTATCTATAAAAGGACGAGGATTAACTGGATCAGGTTGAACTAATTTTTCAATTACTTGAAATAATAATTTTTCATCGAAAATAGGTGTTTCTGTTAATTGAAATATAAGTTCAATTAATTCATTAATATTCGTTTCTATATCTTCAATATTTAAATCAATATTTAGATCGATGATCTTGATAAAATTATTAATATTATCAGGAACAAATCCTTTGATGTGTTGACGAATTGCCCAAGCTAGTTGATAGTTAGAATTTACCTCATTTTCTTGAGCAGCAGTTAATAAAATTTCTGTTAATTGTTGTAACCATTCTGCTGATTCGTCTTCTCCAAATTCGAGAAAGGGAGTCATCCATGTAATTTGTGCTTCTTCTTCTCTGCCTTCTAATAATAAAGCTAATCCTAAATACCAATAATTAGTAACTTCTGTGGGATTTTCAGTAATATTTTTTTCATATTCTTGAATGGTTAATAAAGTTGGAATTAAAGAAATTTGATTATCTAACTGGGTAGTCATTATTAAAAACCTTAAACATGTTTTGAAATAAGCTTCAAATTTCAACCAAATTTAGGGACTAACATCTGTCAACTCCTAAATTATGTAAAAAATTATATCAAAAAAAATGCTAGATGTGTCTCAATACATCTAGCATTTTCAAATACAAGGAATGAAACCTTATTTCATGTTTTCCGCAGCACTAGCACAGGATGCAGAAGCAAGTGCAGGATCTAGGGTAACTACAGGAGCAGTAGCACTGACTCCAGTTGTCTGACAAGCAGCAGCGGAAGTTTGTCCGGTTCCTAGAATGACAACACCACCAGCAAAGCTCTTGAGAGATTTTGCATCTTTAGTGATTGCAGTAAAAAGAGAAGAGGTTGCATCTGATGTGGCAGCTACTAAATAATTATAGGACTCAGTTGTAGTAGGAATACCAATTTCCAGAGCTGCAACATTCGTAGCAAATGCCGGATTTTCAATCCGGAAAGACTGTTGCGCTCTGTTGACTGAACCAACGTAGGTTTTCGCTTCAGACTGTTTAGCTTTTGCTGCTTGGTTGAGGAAGGAAGGTAAAGCGATCGCAGATAGAATACCGATAATGATGATTACAACCAACAATTCAATAAGAGTGAAACCTTCGTTTTCTTTCTTTTTGCCGAGGATGTGTTGGATAAATTTAGCTTTCAGTTCAGTTTTCATAGTAGTTTTCCTTGGGGTGGTGTGTTGTTTGTTTCTCTATGCAAATAACTTACCCACATCTGATCAGTTTCATATCACCCCCAGTAAAATTATTTTTTACTATGTATTTAATAAGCCAAAAGCTTTATCTAATCATAGTTTTAGAGGATCTATCTTCTCGCTGCATAGAGAAAACTAATTTTGTTTTCTGCTTAATCTTGCTATAGCGATTGTAAATAAGATGTTAATAACAAGATCCCTGACTTCTTCAAGAAGTTGCTGATCTGAACCTTGTTTACGGCTAATAAGCAGCAATTCTCATTTTGAAAATACCTAAACCGATAAATTACGTAGGGGCAAACCCCCTGTGGTTGCCCTAAACTTATGGGTAGGCACGGGGGCGCTACCCCTACATTAAATCCAAATTTTTTATATAATCAATTTTGCCTACCTACTTATCAATAAGTAATCTTACTGGAAAATTTTATGTCTGTTTTTCTACCAACCCTGAAAGAGCAAGGTCTTCTTGACCAAGTTCAGATCACAATATGTAATGTAGGTTCACGGAAAATATCATCAGCAGATGATTATGGTGCTGGAGATTGGAACGTTTTTGCACCTAACTTAACTATTTATGGTTTTGATGCTGATGCTGATGCTTGTGAAGCGGTAGAAGCGGAATTAGAATCAAAAGGAATTAATTGGACTGAAAAGCATATTCCTTTGGCACTGGGTAAATCTATAGGGGAAGCGACTCTTTATGTAACGAAAGCTCCTATGTGTAGTTCATTGTATGAACCAAATGAGCCATTGCTTTCCAGATTTGCAAATTTGCCAGAATTAGCAGGTTTGGATTTTACTATAGAAATTGAGACAACAACATTAGATACTTTTTGTCAAGCAGAAAGAATTGATAGTATAGATTTCTTACAGATAGATGTGCAAGGTGCAGACTTAGACGTTTTACAAGGAGCATCTGAGATTTTAACCCGTGGTGTGTTGGGGGTGCAGATTGAGGTTGAGTTTTCACCTTTATATTTAAATCAACCTTTGTTTGCTGATGTGGATACCCATCTCAGAAAAAATGGTTTTACATTATTTAACTTAGCAACTGCCTATCGTCCTCGCGCTCGTTCACCCATAGTATCAACAAAACGCCCTGGACAGATTCTCTGGGGAGATGCTTTCTATCTTCAAGATCCCATAGGGGAAAATGTCAATCCTGCTGTTAAAGAACCTGGTAAAATCTTCAAAGTAGCTTGTGTCGCTGATGTTTTAGGTTTTCCTGATTACGCTTTAGAGCTATTAGAGTACCTGACTGTTAATTATGGAGACAATCCACAATACAACTTTGCCAAAACTATTATGGAGTGTTTATCTCAATTTCCCCAATTAGTTGAAAATGGGTTAAATTCTTTACCTATAGTAGCTAATATTATTCCTTATCTCAACAGATAAATTGAAGCTTGTCGTGAGGACATTAATCATGATCATCTTAACTCTGAGCGATAAATCGCTCACTACAAAAGAAAATCAAGATTGAGTTTCTATGATAATGAAATCAAAATCTTTGAGAACTAAGAGTAGCTTTTGTAGTAAGTGAAAAACCTGGATTTTTTCTATTGGTTCTCCTGTCAGAGGATTAAAAGGTCTAAACTTTTGCCAATGTTCCACTAGAGACATCATTGATAGGGATTGATCAAACAAAGGTAGCAAGCACAGAGCCATTGAGCTATCTACATAAACAAATTCCTTCGTTAAAGCTAAATCTTGAGAGACGGAAAAGATTTTGCCTTCACTTACACAAGCAGTAACATTTGTTTTGAAATTGGGGTTTTTAAACTGTGGATGCAGATGTACTGTTGCATTTTCCCATTCATAGTCAGACCATTCAGAAATTGGTACAAAAGGATGTGCTGCTTGGGGATGCCCGCACCAGAAATCTAGTAATCTATAAACAGGGTGGAGAAGTTCAAATAATTGAAGCTGATCTTCTATGGAAGCTTCCAGTAAACTCATTCCTAGAAAAACAGGTAAATTATCTGGTTCTTTGAATAAGTTCATCAAGTCCCATTGTCGCCAATTTTTCATCTTGATAAACTCTAAATCAGCCGACCTTAAAGCTGAAAACATATCAGGAATAGTATAACCTTTATCTCCTTGAAATAAGAAATTCATGAGAATATCCTCTTTTCCGTTTTCTCCTTCATAATTAGAATTCCAAGTTTCAGATTTGAGATTGACATTATCTTTTAATGCTCTCATGGTATCCACAACCATCTCTAGTTCTAACTCCTCTGGGTTATCATCCATCAAACCCATGAGACTAAAGAGTTTTTGAGCGCGAAAATGGGAAAATCTTTGCAATGAACTATGTAGATTAGCTCTAATAATACCTTCTGGTTTTAATACAGATTTCATGGTTTTAAGAGCCACAACAATATCAGGAAAAAGATAAAGAACTTCATCACAGTTAATATAATCAAATTGATAATTTAGCTGTTGTAAATCATAAATTGACAATACATGAAATTCAGCATTATCAAAACCATTATATTCTAAACGCTGCCGTGCAAATTTAATTGATTCTTCTGAGATATCAATACCCACAATTTTTGCACCTGGATTAGCTTCTGCTAATATCAAAGATTTATAACCAGTACCACATCCAGCATCTAAAATTACTTTGTCTTTGCTGTCTATTACTTTCTGATTTCTCAAATAGTAGGAGGTAGTTATGTTGTGAATATATAGAGCATTAACATCATCTTGAGGTGATTTATCCAGAGGATGATTTGGATAAGGTGCGCTATCAAATTGCTTGCGGATTTTATCCCATAAATCAGATGTTGAATTTGTCATGGTAATACCTCTTAGTTGATGATGATATTTGCTGATATTTATTAGTTATGTAGAGATATTTGCGGAAACGTCTCTAGATTTCTGGTTGTCTTTTGGCTCAAAGCTAAATATGTACCCCAAGAACAGTATGCCCCAATATTTGAGATTTATTTCACTACAGGACTAAAGTCTTGACTAGGATCTTTTATGATATATTAAGTTAAGCATAGTCATTATGAGTATATATAAAGATATGCCTAACCCCACAGTTGAAAACTTAGTAATTATCGGTTCTGGTCCTGCTGGCTATACAGCCGCTATCTATGCGGGACGTGCTAACTTAAAACCCGTTGTTTTTGAAGGATTCCAAGCGGGAGGTTTACCGGGGGGACAACTCATGACAACCACAGAAGTTGAGAACTTTCCCGGTTTTCCCCAAGGGATTACAGGTCCCGAATTAATGGCTAATATGAAGGCACAGGCGCAACGGTGGGGAGCAGAATTATATACTGAAGATGTGATTGCTGTAGATTTGAGTCAGCGTCCTTTGATTATCCGTTCCCAAGACAGGGAAGTCAAGGCACATAGTTTAATTATCGCTACAGGTGCAACAGCCAAACGCTTGGGTTTACCCAGTGAAGATCAATTTTGGAATCGGGGAATTTCCGCTTGTGCAATTTGTGATGGAGTTCTCCCCATGTTTCGTAGTGCAGAGTTAGTGGTAATTGGTGCGGGTGACTCCGCTGCGGAAGAAGCTATTTTTTTAACTAAATATGGTTCTCAAATTCATCTATTAGTACGGTCTGAAAAAATGCGGGCTTCTAAAACTATGCAGGATCGAGTTTTGAATAATCCAAAAATTAAGGTGCATTGGCATACAGAAGCGGTAGATGTAGTTGGTAAAGATAATATGACGGGGTTACAAGTCCGTAACAATCAAACTGGGGAAGAAAACACAATTTCCGCTAAAGGCCTATTTTACGCCATTGGTCACAAGCCCAATACAGACCTATTTCAGGAGCAATTAGAATTGGACAAGGTGGGGTATGTCACGACTAAAAAAGGAAGTCTGGAAACGAGCGTAGACGGTGTATTTGCCGCCGGCGATGTCCAAGACCATGAATTTCGTCAGGCTATTACCGCAGCGGGAACTGGTTGTATGGCGGCCATGTTAGCGGAACGGTGGTTATCTGCAAAGGGTTTAATTCAGGAATTTCATCAAAGTCAAGCACAAGTAATGCAACCAGAAACGCAGATAACAGAAATAGCTATAGAGTTTAATTTACAGACAACACGCCATGAAGGTGGTTATGCTTTAAGAAAATTATTCCATGAGAGCGATCGCTTGCTGTTGGTAAAATACATTTCTCCCGGTTGTGGTCCTTGTCATACTCTCAAACCGATTTTAAATAAGGTCGTTGATGAGTTTGATGGTAAAATCCATTTTGTCGAAATTGATATTGACAAAGATCGAGATATTGCGGAAAACGGTGGAGTGACGGGAACACCAACGGTACAGTTATTTAAAGCCCAGGAATTGGTGAAAGAAGTTAGGGGTGTCAAGCAAAAAAGCGAATATCGGCAGTTAATAGAGAGTAATCTATAGGGACTGGGGACTGGGGACTGGCAAGAATTTTTATGAAAGTAGGTAAATTATGGTTCAAGCTTTACCTCAAACTAAATTAGTCAGCTTTGAAGAGTTTATAGAGTGGTATCCAAATACAGGAGTCCGCTATGAACTACATGATGGAGTAATTATAGAAATGACACCACCTGTAGGAGATCATGAAGAAATTGTAGGATTTTTGGTTACAGCAATTATATTAGAGTTTAGTCGGCTAAAACTTCCTTATTTTATTTCCAAAACAGCTTTTATCAAATCACGAAACAGCAAATCAGCATATTCACCCGATATACTGCTGTTAAATCGGTCTAATCTCGTCAATGAACCTTTATGGAAAAAACAGTCTACTATTAGTGAATCTGCGTCTGTTCCTCTGGTGGTGGAGATTGTCAGTACAAATTGGCGTGATGATTATCACAAAAAACTAGCTGATTATGAGGAAATGGGTATTGTTGAATATTGGATTGTTGATTATGCTGCTTTCGGTGGTAGAGCATTTATTGGCAATCCTAAACAACCAACTATTTCTATTTACCAACTCATAGATGAGGAATATCAAGTTAGTCAATTTAGAGATAATGATCTGATTGTATCACCAAGTTTACCAGAATTGAGTTTAACTGCTAATCAAATTTTTCAAGCCGGTGTTTAGATGACAATTACAAAAAAGCAATTACCAAATTTCTTTAAATTTAGCAAAAATCCTAGCCTATCCCAGGGATTAATGGCAATTGGGATCGGTATGACTCTATTTTTCATCTTCTTAGCCTTTTTTGCCCCTGTTTTCCAAAGTTGGGGGTGGTTGCAAAATCCTAGAGAATTTCTCTCAAACCCCATTCATGAACCACCTTCGGCTAAACATTGGTTTGGCACAAGTCGTTTAGGTTATGATGTCTTTTCGCGCAGTGTGTTTGGTGTGCAAGCAGCGTTACAAGTTGTAACTTTAGCTACTTCCCTGAGCATGATCATCGGTGTGCCTTTGGGGATGATCAGCGGTTATTTGGGGGGGAAATTAGATAAAGCTCTGTTATTTCTTATGGATAGTATTTATACATTGCCAGGATTATTACTGTCCGTAACACTGGCTTTTGTCGTGGGAAGAGGCATCCTAAATGCAGCGATCGCCATTAGTATAGCCTATATTCCTCAATATTATCGCGTAGTCCGTAACCACACCGTCAGCGTCAAAACTGAAGTATATATCGAAGCTGCACAAGCGATGGGTGCTTCTACCTGGGTTGTCTTATCAAGGTATTTATTTTTCAACGTGATTCAAAGTGTCCCCGTCCTCTTTACCCTTAACGCCGCAGATGCCATATTAGTTTTAGGCGGTTTAGGATTTTTAGGGTTAGGATTACCGGAAGAAGTCCCGGAATGGGGATATGATTTAAAACAAGCTCTAGAAGCCCTACCTACAGGCATTTGGTGGACTACCTTATTTCCAGGTTTAGCAATGACAACCTTGGTGGTAGGGTTATCACTACTTGGTGAGGGGTTAAATGAATTTGTCAATCCTCGTCTCAGAAGAGAAAATAGGCAATAGTCATTGACAACTGACAAATGACAACTGACAAATGACAAATGACAACTGACAAATGACAACTGACAAACAAAAGAGATTATTGTGAACGATAATATTACTTTAATTGCGGCTGCTACGGGTGGGTTAATGCTTTCTGTAGCTTTATCTGGTATTTTAAAAGGCGCACCAATTACAGATTGGCAACAGGTACACAAAACTTCATATCCAATTGCAAATGTACAAGTTATTAGGAAAAATCAATAGAAGTGGGAATGGGTAATTGACAACTGACAACTGACAACTGAACTAATGACTAAACAAGTAATTGGGATTGATTTAGGGGGAACTGCGATTAAATTAGGGCGATTTACAGCAGATGGTAATTGTTTGCAATCTTTTTCTGTGGATACTCCCCAACCTGCAACACCAGAGGCTGTACTATCTGCTATTGTAGATGCGATCGCCCAAATTGACCCCAATAATGAAAGTATAGCTATTGGTTTAGGTACTCCTGGCCCTGCTGATGCTACGGGAAGAATTGCGAAAGTTGCTATTAATTTAGTAGGATGGCAAGATGTCCCCTTAGCCGATTGGTTAGAAGCGAAAACGGGTAAACCGACAATTTTGGCTAATGATGCTAACTGTGCGGGTTTAGGAGAAGCTTGGTTAGGTGCAGGCCGAAATTTCCCCAATTTGATTTTACTGACTTTGGGAACTGGCGTTGGTGGGGCAATTATTCTGGATGGTAAATTATTTGTCGGACATCAAGGTGCAGCAGCAGAATTAGGTTTAATTACCTTAAACCCTGATGGACCAATGTGTAATAGTGGGAATCAAGGTTCTTTAGAACAGCATACTTCCATATCTGCCATCCGTCGTCGCACAGGCAAAGAACCAGTAGAATTAGGCGCACTTGCTCAAGCTGGAAATGCAGAAGCCTTGACTTTTTGGCAAGAATATGGTAAAGACTTAGGAATTGGTTTAACCAGTTTACTCTATGTCCTGACACCCCAAGCCATTATTATTGGTGGTGGTGTAAGTGCCAGTTTTGAGTTTTTCTTACCCTCATTAAAAGCAGAAATCGAAAAACGAGTTTTACCAACATCTCGCGCAGGTTTGCAAATTCTCCCAGCAGAATTAGGAAATACAGCGGGAATGGTAGGTGCTGCTAAATTAGCATTAGGAATAGGTAATGGGTAATAGGAAAACTCCCTGCCCCCTGCCCCCTGCTTCTTCCCTCCTGACTCCTTCTATAATATATATCCAGTTTTTTGCTGAAGGTAGTATAAAACTTTTTCGTGGGCATCTGGATTACTCACTGGGTTAATTACCATTGGTGTGGTAAGGTGAGGCAACCAAAAGGTTAATCTGTTGTTGGGTTCATAACAAAAAGAACTAATACATGAAAGGTTAATGACATATTTATTTTTTTCATAAGTTATTGTTACCCAATCAGAATTATCTAATTCTAAATGCTGAATAGATTCTAAATAGGCAACTATTTTTTGATAGTCTTCCCAATTACTTTCAGGGTTAATTATTATAGGTATGGTACTATTAGGCAACCAAAAAGTGACTCTGCCATTCTTTTCGTAACAAAAAGTATTTACAAAGTCCAAATTAATTACATACTCTTTCCTCTGATACTGAATTTTAACCCAGTGTGCCACAAAATTCCCTCAGAACTGACTACACATTTTTGCCTCTCTTGAAGTAATTTTACCCAGAATCATGACAATTGTGTGTTTTAATTTAGAGTTTTCCGAGGGGCTTTCGGGCATTGATAATTGGCAATTAAGAAACTTCTACGGGTTTAGGTGTAGTAGTGGTAGAATGAGACTGAGAAATTGCAGCGGTCATAAATCCTTTAAATAAAGGATGGGGTGCATTGGGGCGAGATTGAAATTCGGGGTGAAATTGACAAGCGATAAAGAAAGGATGTTTGGGATATTCAATAATTTCCACTAATCTACCATCTGGAGATGTGCCACTCACCAAATAACCAGAATCTAATAATTGACTGCGGTAGACATTGTTAAACTCGTAACGGTGACGGTGGCGTTCATAAATGACTTCTTCTTGATAAAGTTGGAACGCCAAGGTGTTGGGAAGTACCCGACAAGGATAAAGTCCTAAACGCATTGTTCCGCCTAAATCTACTACATCCTGTTGTTCTGGAAGCAGGTTAATAACCGGATCATCAGTGTGGGGGTCAAATTCGGCACTATTGGCATTAGATAAACCTTCGACATTTCTCGCCCATTCAATGACGGAACACTGCATTCCTAAGCATAAACCTAAAAAGGGAATTTGGCGATCGCGGGCGTATTTAATCGCCGCAATTTTCCCATCTATGCCCCGACTACCAAAACCGCCAGGAACAATGATACCATCAACACCAGAAAGATAGTTTTCCGGTGGTTCATTTTCCAAAACTTCGGAATTTATCCAGCGCAGACGCAAATCACCATGAGTCGCAATAGCCGCATGACGTAAAGATTCAACCACGGAAAGGTAGGCATCACCTAACCGCACATATTTACCAACAATGGCAATTTCGACGGTGTATTTAGGATTATACATCCGGTCTACCATCGTTTCCCATTGCGTCATATTGGGTTGACGTTGTTCCATTTGCAGTAAGTTAAGAACTTGTTCGGCTAATCCTTCCCGTTCTAAAATTACTGGAACTTCATAAATACTGCGAGCATCTGGGCTAGTAATGACACATTCTACAGGGACATCACAAAACTCTGATAACTTTTGTTTTAAGCCGACAGGAATGGGGCGATCGCTGCGGCATACTAAGATATCTGGTTGAATGCCAATGGATCTTAATTCTTTAACAGAATGCTGAGTAGGCTTAGTTTTCATTTCTCCCGCAGCAGCAATCCAAGGCAACAAAGTAACGTGCATATATAACACATTACGCTTTCCTACTTCCTTCCGCAATTGACGGATTGCTTCTAAAAATGGTAGTGATTCAATATCACCCACAGTTCCGCCAATTTCCGTAATTACAGCGGAAGGATTAGTTTCTTTAGCAACTCTGAGAATTCGCTCTTTAATCTCATTGGTAATGTGAGGAATTACCTGAACAGTGCCGCCATTATAGTCGCCTCGGCGTTCCTTATTAATAACTGACTGATAAATCAAGCCAGTAGTAACACTGTTTAACCGAGACATAGAAGTATCAGTAAAGCGTTCGTAATGTCCCAAATCCAAATCTGTTTCCGCACCGTCTTGGGTGACAAAAACTTCCCCATGCTGAAAAGGACTCATTGTGCCTGGATCAACGTTAATATAGGGATCGAGCTTGAGAATCGAAACCGAATAATCCCGTGATTTTAGCAAACGTCCCAAACTTGCTGCTACAATTCCCTTACCAATACTGGAAACCACGCCCCCAGTCACAAAGATAAACTTAGTCATAGTATTTTCAATTTCTGGCAACTTCTAAATATAGATTTTGCTCCCGGAGGAGAATTTGTGTAGACGATTTTGGAGGCTTGTATGCAGAATGAATCTTACCCAATAACTGCACATCCTTTATTTGAGGCCAATGTACTGCTACCTGTACATCATTCATGTTTAATCCCATCTTGGCCATTGTGCCACAGTCCCTATCCTGAAATCTTTTGTATTTGTCCATGAAAAAACTCTTAGGATTAGTATTATTTAATTTTTTATTCACCTCCTCAGTTGCGTTAGCACAAGAACCACTTTTAGTAGTTTTTCCCCCGACAAACTACCAAACCAGCACAGAAAAAATATTTTTTATCGGTACAGCGCCCCCCGACGGGCAAGTTTTAATTAATGGTAAGCTCGTTAACCGTAGCAAGGCTGGGCATTTTTCCCCTAGTTTTCCCTTGCAGTTAGGAGAAAATATATTTAAAGTTCGTTACCAAAATCAAGAACGAGAGATTAAGATCATCAGGGTGTCTACTCAACCTGAGTTACCCCAAGGGTTAGGCTTTGCTAAAGATTCCTTGACTCCTGCTGTCGATATTGCCAGATTACCAGGAGAATTAATTTGTTTCAGTGCCGTTGCACCACCTCAAGCCACTGTCTCGGTTAATCTGGTGAATCAAAATATTCCCCTTTTACCCCAACCGTCACAAGCACAATTACCTCCCAATTCGAGTATTTTGACGGGGTTAAACCAACCTAATCTATCTAGTCTTACCAAATACCAAGGTTGCACAACAGTCGCAAATGCTGCTGATTTAGGAAAACCTCGATTTAATTTACAACTTAATGATCAAAGAATAACTCAAACTGGTTTAGGAAAAATCGAAATTCTCGCGCCGACACAGTTAGCAGTTGCGGAAATTGCATCAGAATCAGGCGCTGCTCGCACGGGGCCTAGTACCGATTATTCACGAATGACACCATTGCCAAAGGGAACTATGGCAAGTGTTACGGGGAAAGAAGGTGAATGGTTGCGCTTAGACTATGGGGCTTGGATTAATAGTAAGGAAACCAAGATTATATCAGGTGCGGTTGCACCACAGACAGTAATTCGGAGTGTAGGCTATCGGCAATTACCCCAAGCGACAGAGATGCGTTTCCCCTTACAAACTCCTGTGCCGGTGAGTGTAGAACAGGGAAATAACTCCTTTATTCTCACCCTCTACAATACCACTGCTCAAACAGACACAATTCGCCTAGATGATAACCCCCTAATTTCTCGCCTAGATTGGCAACAGGTAAGCCCCACACAGGTCAAATATACTTTTAACCTCAAAAATCTCCAACAGTGGGGTTATAAGCTGAGGTATGACAATACAACTTTGGTTTTAACTTTACGTCATCCACCCCAGCTTAAAAATAGCAACCGCCTACCTTTATCTGGCATCAAAATTGTACTTGATCCAGGGCATGGAGGTAAAGAATCTGGCGCTAGTGGACCAACGGGGTATTTGGAAAAAGATGTAAATTTGATAATTTCTCAATTGCTGCGAGATGAGTTAGTGAAGCGCGGTGCTAAAGTGGTAATGACAAGAGAAGATGATCGAGATGTGTCCTTAGTTGAACGTCAGGTAATAATTAATAAAGAAGAACCTGCGATCGCTCTTTCCATTCATCATAACTCTTTACCAGATAATGGTGATGCTGAAAAAACTAAAGGCTTTGGTACTTTTTGGTATCATCCTCAATCACATAGCGTGGCAATATTTTTACAAAATTACGTAGTTAAAAAACTCGGTAAACCTTACTACGGTGTGTTTTGGAATAATTTAGCACTGACTCGTCCTAGTGCTGCACCTGCGGTATTATTAGAATTGGGTTTTATGAGTAATCCTAATGAATTTGAAGAGATAGTTAATCCCCAAGCACAGCAGAAAATGGCTAATACTTTGGCTGACGGGATAACTGAATGGTTTAAAGGCATTTATCTAACCGCAGAGGCGCAGAGGACGCAGAGGTAAGAGGTAAGAGGGTGTGGTTTGGCTAGGTTTCAAAATGTCGCCGAAAGCGATTGTCAATTTTATCTGTTTTTTGTTGGTTGCAGTTTAAGCAGAGTGTTTGTAAGTTACTAATATCGTTTTTTCCCCCACGAGATAAGGGGATAATATGATCAATGCTGAGTTGCGTTTCTTGGGAGATTTTACCGCAGCTTTGACATTGATATTTATCTCTTTGGAAAACGTAGTTTCTGACTTCTTGAGGTATGGGGATTCGTGGGGTTTTGTTCATTTCTGTCTGATAGCGTAGCGTGGCGAAAGCCATATCAGGATATCCAGGATTTAAGGATGTACAGGATGTGGTTTGGTATTTATATTTTGGGATTTCTTGACTTTATCATTTGAGAATAAAGTTTTTATTTTTCAGTATTTTATCTAATTGTACTAATATGTTTTTAGTTAATTATCAATTTTAACATAAATTAAAAATTATTCTAAAATCCTGATTCTAACAATTAATAATCCTGAAAATCCTTAAATCCTGGACATCCTGATTCTGACAATTAAGTAAAATCACATCCACACAAACAAATTCTATCTGCGTGGACTGATTAATTTATGATGTAGCTTCGTTTATCTTACGTCGTAAATCATCAAGGGGTGATTCTGGTTTTTTGATTTCTGGTGTTTGTTCAATTTCTGGTTCATTGGAAAAAAATTCTAAAGTTACTTTGATTCTTGCTTTTCCTTTTTGCCAACTTTTACCAGGTTTTAAAACTTGACAATTTACACCTTGACGTAACCAATAATCATCTTGAAAACATGGAAGTTGACCACAACCTTGAGAATTGAATTTATTGTTTAATACCTCTAACTTATTTTGCACAATTACTTCTGACATGACTGAAACCAATTTACTTAATTTGAAGGTAGCATTGTTAAACGTAATCACAACATCACCTTGTTCAGAATCTAAACTTTGAAACTTATCTTCCATTTCTTTCTTCCTCTGTGTTCTCTGTGTCTCTGCGGTTCGTTAAAAAAATACTTATGGTGAACACAGAAAAACCCTGTATTCACCCCACACATTATACCTCTTCTTCCCCAATTATCGGCAGTAAATGTTCATATAACTGCATCGCTTGTAAACAGCTATTAATTCCCGCAACTGCTGTATTATATTCCTCAATTTTCCCCGCAACCTGACTCAACAAACGTTGATTATTAGCAATTTTTTCTTCGACTTCTTGTTGTAATGTTTTCTCCAAATAAGCCCGCGCATGAGGATATTGTTGTAATATCTCATCTGCTTGTTTTTCTCCCATTGGTAACAACTGAGTTTTGATAGTTTGGTTGATAGTTTGACGGAAAGATTGACGAATAGTATGGGAAACTTTAGGTTCAAAGTCTAACTTTAATAATTGTCTAATTGCAGGTTCAGCATCAACTATACTTTCTGCGTCGTAACCTTGAGAAGTTTGTTCTAATACTTGTCGAAATTGATAGATAGAAAATGTGCCTTCATTATAAAATCTGGGACTTTCTCGCACAAATCTATCACACTCGACTCTAGCAGTATTTACCAAAGCTTGAGAAACTTGTTGTTCTAGGATTTTTACCTGTGCTTCTATTCCTCCATCATTCCCTAATAAGCGATACAATTGACGGTAATATTCTGATTTTCTAATCTTTGTTATTAATTGTTGGAATAGATTAGCAATTACTTGTTCGCAAGATTCTATTAAAATGTCTTCCAACTGATTTGATAGGTAATAAAAAGCCTCTACCAAAATGGCTAATAAAGGTGCGGTTGCGTTACGAGGATGGCTTAATGTTGCCCGTCGGTAAGCTTCTGCAACGGAAAAGGTATCTAGTAATTCATCCAAACGACGAATCATTCGTGATTGTAATTGTCGAAAATCTGTTTCAAATTCTTCACAGTTATTATTAATTAACCTGTTGACTTCATCATGAATATGTTGATGAAAATCTCTCCCAACTTGCTGGAGTTGCTGATTCAATTTTTGCAACTCATATTCTTTCATGCTTTCGATTTCTCGCGGTTGACTATCTAAATCAATTTGCACACTTTGATAGTGTTTTTTGAGTTTGATACAAACATCTTCTAAATCATCAGCCAGATTTTTAAATAATTGGGGACGTTTTTCTTCTGTGAGATAGCGGGTAATTGATGTGCGAAATTCTTCAATTCCACTATCTTGAATGAGTTGGTTAATTAACGGTGTTCCCTGTTCGCTTAAAATTCTCACATAGTTTTCATTGGGAGTTTCAAAGTTAGTAACAGCAATACGGAATTGACTATGAGATAATTTTTCCGAAGTACAATAACGATTGAATTCATAAACAAATTGTGGTGTTTCTTCTTTCCCATTTAAACCTTTAACACTTTCTGCAAAAATCGAATCTAATCCAAATCTATCTAATCTCGTTGTTTGTTTAAGTTGACTTCCGTAAAATCCTAACAAACCACTAGTTTTATAAACTCTAGAAGTATCTCGAAATTGACTGTTAATTAAATTTTCTAATCTTTGTCTAAGTTGGTTATTGTACCAAGTTTCATCAATGCGATTAAAGATATAAAAAACTCTGTCTCTTATCCCTGCATTCTCCCGCATGGTTTCCAACAGTTCAGTTTCTTCCTTTGTCATATCTCCTGCTGACGCAGGTTTGAGAACACAAACTACTGCTGATGTATCTGAATGTTGAATTTTTTGATATGTTAATTGTGCATCTTTTTCAACTGGTGCATCAATTCCTGGTGTGTCTATAATGACGTTACCATCTTCTAAAAGGGGATGATAACAATAATATTCAATTCGTTTTAAAACCGCGCTATTACTACCTCTTCTAGCATATCCTGCGGCTTCTTTGAGGTTAGTAAAATTAAATTGTTCCATTGAGTATGTCGCATTATTAATTGTATTAATGCGATCTCGGTTTGTGACATATCCTTCTAATAGCAAAATTAATGCTTTTGCTTGTTTTCCTCGTTCTGATTTACTTTCTCCACCTTCTTGTTGAATAATTGCTGTACAACCTTGATGCAATAAATCAATTACATCTTGTTTATTAATATTTTCTACAGTATTAAATCCCAATTGTTGACATAAAAATACCGCTTGTTCTTGAATTTCTACTTCACTCAAAAAGGTTAAAACTACTCTTTCTGAATCTGCTGGTGCATATTCAATTTTACATTCTGTACCAGTCGCGTGTCCTTCTGCACTATATAATAATTCTCGCTCTAATAGTGCATTAATCAACATGGATTTACCCGCACTAAAAGCACCTGCAAATACAATTTCAAACTTGGGAGAAATTGCTTTATCCAAAGAAATTTGCACAGATGTAATATCTTGAGAACGCAAAGCCGCTTCTTGGTGTAGAAGTTGGAGAATAGATTCAACTTGTGGTTGCAATTGCTGACACTGGGGCATTAAACTTGACATAAAAAGTAGGAAACAAGGTGCATAAGTATTGTAATACTACTTGTTGCAATTTAGCTACATCATGCCCAAAGCACCACAAGTCATATATATTCAGTAAGCACTATTTTTTAGCAATAATTTGTTTAATCGTGTCTATTTCAGATTCACGAGGAATCATCCATTGTTCAATATTCAATTCATCCAAAATATCTTTTCCCTTGCTATTTTGATCCATTTCTAAAAGAGTTGAAGCCAATTTTTTCTGAATTTGAATTGCTTTCGATGATAAAACAAGTTGATGAAAAGCTTTCTTTTGTTCTGATGTTGCTATATATTTCACCAGACTTTTTGTTGCTTCTCCTAATTGCTCATAAGTATCCTTATAAACAAAACCTAACATTGCATCAGTTTCTTTATTAGCAATAGCCTTAATAACAGCTAACCAAGTAGATTTATCAATTAATTCAGCGGGTTTAATTCCTTGAGTTTCCAGCGCATCTAAACCTATTTTGGTGGCTAACATACTCGTCACACTGACCAAATTAGACTCTTGAAATGATTCTAGAGAAGGATTATCTAAATCATGATTAGCAATAAAAACCACTTCATCATATAAATTACTTGGACGTGCTACAGAAATAAAATTGTTTTTCAACAAATTCATTGTATCGGCTGGATTACCATAAACGATGTCTGCATCGTTCATTTTTTGATGAAATTCCTGAAAATCCATTGCTAATTCAAAATGAACTGTTTGATCAAGATTTTGGCTGAGATATTGTGCAAATCTAAACCAGCGATCTGGTTTTTTTGCTGTATCATGAGGGCAAACCATTAAATTTAGTTTATCCATTGTTAATTCTTCCCTAACTTCAGAGAATGAAGTTGATTGTGTTTCTCTTTTTATTTTTACTCAGTACGTTAGCTCAATATTGATACTTGTTGCAGAACTTAATATATTTTATTAAAACGCCTAAAGTTACAGAGTTGCTAATACTGAGTATGATCTAATGAAATTTAGGGACTTACGTAACTCCACTTAGATCATCCCTAATGCACCACGAGTTACACCTAATTGGTTTTGTAGTTTCAATTCTCTCCAAAGTTGCGAACCGATGATTTCTCCTGCGAGTAATTTTTGGTAGCTTTGTATTGTTTTTTGCACTTGTTCCGGTGTTTCATTGACAAATTCAATGCGGAAGTGCTGTAAACCCAATGATATTAACCGTTGCACGTATTCCGCTCCAGTTTGTGCTGTGGCGTTATATACTGTATTTCTACATCCTGCGTCAGCTTTAAGAATGTGTTCACTACCTACCCTATCTCTGATTGTGACGGCTTGTGTATCGCAAGGTCTACCACAATTGGTGTAATCTGTTCCGTCAGATAAAAAAGCACAAAATACACAATGTTCCATGTGAAACATGGGTATATGTTGATGAACTGTGACTTCAAAATTTTGCGCTGGATAATTGGTAATTAAATCTTCGAGTTGGTGAATATTTAAGTCATAAGAAGCTGTTAATCTTTCTAAATTAAAGCGGTTTTTAAAGTAATCTGCTGTTAAGGGGTTAGCGATATTTAGAGAGAAATCACCAACACATCTTTCTGTGGCAAAATATTCTAATTGATCATAATTTCTAATTAAATAACCATCAGCTTGGGAAGCAATAACTTGTTTTAAAATCCAGGTTTCTCCAGGTTTGGTTATCCGGGGTGGTGCGACAAAGATGCTAATTTCTTTTTCACATTCTCGCACTATTTTTACTGCTTCTTTATAATTGCGAGGATCTTCAAATTCGCAATATATGGTTTTGATATCTGCTGTTAATACTGCTTTTAATTGTGCGATGTTTCTCACCAAAACAATCAGGGAACCAGAAGCGGGAATTGGTGTGGATTGAGAACTAATTAAATCTTGCCATTTTCCCTGATGATTTAATTCCCAAAGTTTGGGTCTACTTCTTAATTCCTCTAATTTGCTGACTATTTCCCGACGCATTCGGTTTAACTCACTCACGGGTAACATAATATTACCGTTGAGATTATTTATAAAAGTGTCTAAATGGAAAGGTGTATTTCCTAACCGTCCAAATTGTTCTTTTAATCTTTCTGTAGAGAGAGGTTTTGTATGTGCCTCAGCTATCAATATTTCTGATTCTACTTGAACTATATTCCAAGATTGATCACGCGATATAGCTATTAATTTTTCGCCAATTTCTCCATGCACTTCTATATTAATTGGTCTGGTAAATTGGGGATGTTCTCCAGTATAACTTTGCCGAATTTGCTTGTCTAATTCAGGATCATTGGTTTTCCAAACTTTATCACCTATGTGAATATTATGGAAATTTAAATCATTTCTGCCAAAAGTTAATATTACATCTCGACCATTGGGAATGACTGCATATATTCTTCCTCCTTCTTCCCTTCTTTCTGGATGTCCACAATCAAAAACAATCCCATCTCCTGGTTTAACAGGTGCTTCTAATTTCACTGTTATTTCTGCATTTCTAATTCGGGTAACTTCTCCTAAATAAACACCGCGTTTTTTGCCAAATCTGGCGTGAACTAATTCTTGATTATTAATTCCCTCAAACCAACCTGTATATAGTCCGCGAGAAAATGCCATTTCTAAATTATATTGGTCTTTTTCTCGACTAGAAAATGTTTCTATATTTGTTTCTAATAGTTGATTTAATGCTTGACGATAAACGCGAGTCACGTTAGCAACATATTCCGGTGCTTTCAAACGTCCTTCAATTTTTAAGGAAGTAACTCCAGATTTTACTAATTCTGGTAAAACTTCTAAACCAGCTAAATCTTGAGGACTTAATAAATATTTTCGATCACCTAAATTAATAACTTCACCATCTGCAATTAAATCATAAGGCATTCTGCAAGCTTGAGCGCATTCTCCCCGATTTGCAGAACGTCCTCCTAATGCTTCGCTGGTTAAACATTGTCCAGAATATGCGACGCACAAAGCACCGTGAACGAAAACTTCTAAAGGTAAGGAAGTATTTTTTTGAAATATTTGTTGTTGAATTTTATTAATTTCCGAAATGGAACATTCTCGCGCTAAAACTACCAATTGACAACCCAAAGATTGAGCAAATTCTACCCCCGCAGCACTGGTAATAGTCATTTGGGTGGAAGCATGAATCGGAAAGTCGGGGGAAAGATGACGAATCAGCCGACAAATACCCACGTCTTGCACGATGACAGCATCAACACCCGCAGCAATGATGGTTTTGAGGTATTGCTGTGCTTCCGTTAGTTCCTGGGGAAAAATGAGGGTATTCAGCGTGATATAACCTTTGACTCCCCGCAGGTGCAGAAATTCCATTAATTCGGGTAAATCTGCTTCTGTGAAATTCTCAGCCCGCATTCTCGCGTTAAACTTTTCTAAACCAAAGTAAATCGCATCCGCACCATTTTCTACTGCTGCTTGAGCGCATTCCCAGTTACCCGCAGGTGCTAGGAGTTCAGGGATTTTGAGGGTAGGGGTGGAGATGCTTGTCATTTTGGTTAAGTCGAGGTTATGTCAGTTTATAGATTGTATCTAAATTGGGGGTGGTTGTGGGAAAGAGAAAAACGACAATTACTGTTGTTCTATCACAAGGAAATACCGCTGAATTGTTGGAATAAACTAGTAGCGTAAGAATCAGTCATTCCCGATATATAGTCTGTAATTGTCAGAATTTTTGTAGATAAAACTGGTAATTTTCTGGTTCAGTTTTACCCAGTTTTTGAGGTGTTAGTAGTTTATTCTAATCCATCATAGTTGTTTTATTTGAATTTTCTAATCAGTTTAAACAGTAGGCGTAACGGCAACAGATGATAGAAAATTAATTAAATCCTGTATCAACGGATGTTGTTGCAATATCTGAATTTCCTCATCACTGATATTACCAAATATTTGCTCAATAACTGGCTTACTTTTTTGCAACCTAAAAACTTCTACTAAAAATCTTCTTGGCTGACTTTTAGCAAATTGCCATTCTAAATCATTAAAACTACGTTTAGCTATTTTCTCAATTAATGATTTGTCTTGTAATAAAATAACTTCTATTTCTGGAGTTGCTAGGCTAACTTTAAAGGGAATACCATGAAATGCTTGACCCAGTAGATTATTAATTAAATCATATTTTTCAGAAATCTGCTCCTGATCTTCTGTATCTGCATCTAACACTAAAGCAACGGGAGTTGACCTAGTAGCAAGCAGTGAACTAGCTAAAGAACGCGCTCCATAAGATCCCACACCTTCTACAAATTGAGTATCTTGAATAAGATGTTTTGGCAGCAATCGCTGTAAGATTTCTATGTCCGTTTTTCCTTCTGTAATAACATAAGCTAGGGTCATGGTATAGCCTCAATGGTAATATTGTAATTGGGAAGACCTTGCTCAACGCAAAAACGATATTTTTTAATTAATCCCCTACATATACATTTATTTTGTAGGCAATAATAAATTTCAGATCCTGTCCATAGGAAAACATTGTGAGGAGCAATAGATATTGTTAAAGTTTCTGTCGATTCTGTAAATCCATTCCGACTAAACACACTCGCAACAGTTGATGTAGGTCTACGTAGTAGCTGACTTTTTAGCTTGGCTATAGGTTCAAATTTAATTGCTTCAGATGTATCCTTACATTCTATAAGACAAGCCAAACCATCTGCATAAACGACTCCATCAATTTGCTCTAGTTCTTTTCTATCTCTATAAACACTATAAGGCCAAGTTACGTCAGCACCATCAAGTTGAAATGCACGTAAAACTAAATATTCTAATGCTTTTCCTTTGTCCCAACCAACAGTCTTGGTATTACCTAACTCAATCTCTGACCATAAATTAATTAAATCATCCCAGTTATAGCCGGAAATTCTGGCTTTATACTCTGCTCCTGTAGGCATAATTTCGATTCAAATGCTCGTATTTGTTATATGTTGACTCACAAAAAATAAATTCAAAAACAACCCACAAAAAAGCAGCAGAAAACTATTTATTGCCCTAACATACTAAAAAAGCGGGCTATAACCCCGCTATTAGCAATGAAATATTAAATTTTTGAAATTTGAAAATGGCTCAGGTCAGATTTGAACTGACGACCCCAGGCTTATGAGTCCCGTACTCTAACCAACTGAGCTACTGAGCCACGTTGTTTTATCAACTTATATTAAGATAGCATACCAATTTGCATTTGACAACTATCAATTTCCAAATTCCTACCTCAAAAATCAAAAGAGGGAGTTTACCTCCCTCAATTAACGAGACAATCAGGAATTAAATCCGATTTGGTAAGAAAGCGATAGGGTTAACAGCACCCTTGCCAGATGGATGAACTTCAAAATGAGTGTGGGGACCAGTGCTGAAACCAGTGCTACCCATAGCCGCAATTGTTTGACCTCGTTGCACTCGTTGACCAGCTTGCACCAGAATCCGGCTGTTGTGACCATAACGAGTCAAGCTACCATCATCATGGCGGATATCCACAAGGTTACCGTAACCACCGTTATTCCAGCCAGCCTTCTCGACTACACCATCAGATGCGGCATAAATGGGTGTACCAGTAGAGTTGGCAATATCAATCCCTCTGTGCATTCTTCCCCAGCGCCAGCCATAACCAGAGGTAAGAACTCCCTTAGCAGGCCAAATATAGCCTGTAGTAGAATTAGAGGGGAAATTACTATTATCCTCAGTTGTCTTAGGCAGGTATATGTCCACTGCTGCTATAGGTGGTAAAGCTGGAGAAACAGAAGTTCCGCGCAATTTTCCTAAAGAGTCAGAAGAACTCTTACGAGCAGGAGGAACTGTTAACTTAATCCCAGATGACTTGCGGGGAGAATTCCAGCCCACACCAGTTTTACTAGGTAGGAATTCAGGGTTAATTGGCTCGTTGGTGGGAGCAGACGCTGTAACTATGGTCTTAAACTGTTGATTGCTGTAGCTTGGCAATATTGCTTGAGGTACAGGAATCTGTAGTGCGTTTGCTTGAGATACTACTGACTCACTGGATGATTCAATAGCAACAGGTACAGATTGACCATTGTTTTCAGAACCAGTAGCACCTAGACCAGCTTGTTGAGCGCGGTATTTATATCGTAATCTCTCAATTTCTGCCTGTAAGCTGCGAATACGTTCATTACCTTTAGCTTTAGATACCTTTTGCACGGGTTTTTGTGACCCATGCTTTTGGGATCCAGTTCTTGGTAATGGACTATCACCACCTAAGCCATAGGATTCACTAGGCGCGGGTAATGCTTGGGGGATAACAATAGGGATAGTAGTCTGCCCTTGGCTATCCGTCACTATTGGCGCAGGAATATTCAGACGGTTAGCAATACTAGGATTATTATTCCGTTTTTGCTCCCCTGTCACGACTGGGACGGGGATAGTCACACTATTAATAGCAGAAGTATCAGAAGTATCAGGACTTTCCGACTGCGCTGTTGCTATTGGCGAAGGAACTATAACACTGGTATTGTTAGCAACAAATGAGTTAGTGTTAAAACTAGGAGTATTTAAAGAAGAATTATCCACCCTGCTAGATTTTTCTAGCATATTTGCCGCAGGAATAATTAGCCTTTGATTAATTTGCAGTTGATTAGGATCACTCAGATTATTAGCTCTAACTAGCTCGGAAACTGAAGTACCGTAATTGTTAGCGATCTCTGCTAATGTATCTCCGGGCTTAACTTCATAGGTTGAAGAAGGCAATTGTGCGACAACTTTTGTTGAGGCTGATACAGGCATGGGTATTTGCTGTATCGTCGCACTGGTTTCTTTGTTCTGTTTCAACCTAGAAATAAGTTCGGCTTGGCTGGAATCAGTCAAATTCTCTGACTGTTCTGATCCTGATATTTTAGCTACAGTGGTTGGCTGTGCTTTATTAATACCAGTTTTTGATAAATCTTGGGTTTGTTCAGAGCGCAACTCTGCCAAGCTATTTCTTAATCGGTTTGATTTTTCCTGTAAGCGATTGAGGGCAAACTCTTGCTGTGCCTTCAGTTGAGCATCAACATTCCCGTTAGCCAATTCTGTCGCTGACAAATTTTGGGGTGTAATGGTAGTACCAGTGACACCTTCTGTGCTAGACAACTGTGGCGCTGTTTCAACCAGTTGGTTATCCACTGGTGATGTAGACTGAACTGGGCGATTCCTCACTCCCTGTGCTAATTGGGGTTGTGAGTTGACAGAATTTTCGTCAGATGTCTTGGTTGGGAAAATTGCCTTGGATGCAGTGCCTTCGACAGGTATGCTGTTGGTTGCGATTTGCCATTTAGCTTCAAGCCCAGGTACTTGTGAAACTACTGTTGGTTCCAATATGACGGGATTTGCAAACGCGGCTGCTGGTGAGACGGTTTGGGACTCCAGCTTAGTGGCGGCAAATTTCATTTCAGTCTCGGAAACAGCCGGAATTGTTGAAGCTGCTTTTTGACTACCAACAGGAGCCGCTGCTTGGGCTTGATCGCTTTGTCGAGTCACCAAAAGGCTGGTTGCTCCCATGGATATTGCCAAGCCAATCATGGCGGCCCGATGAGTCCGCGCCCGGCGGGTCATTTTGGGATTGATCTCATAATTTGTTTGCTCTACCGGGGCATCATCGCTGCTGGGGGTATTGTTCAACACAGCCTTCTCTCTTTTTTTCAATGCTCGTTTCAAAGACGACCTCCTATGATCACTAGCGTTTAACTGATCTTGATTTTTTAGTTGGATATTAATTCATGATTGATATCACATCAAACCACATATCAAGATCACATTCACCAGAGACACTTACGCAAGATTAACCTGCTTCTCTGATTTAAACAAGTTCATACACCTTAGTAAATCTTAAAATTTTTGGTGCTGTCTTGTCCAAGTCACTCCTCACAACCCAGGAATGTTTGCTTTTAACAGTTATCTACAATCCTAACTGCTGTAAATAGCACGAACTAAACAAATATCATAACTTGGCTAGGTCTATTGTTGCTATTAGCTCATGAGTCTCTAGGATTTCTGAAAAAGCGATGATCCTGCTGTAAACACTTTCAAGATTTTTTGACCTAATCCGTCTTATCAACAGCAGACTTTACGTTTATTCTTCCCTAAAAAACAACCGTATACAATACCTGCAATTTTTGCATTATTTTGTTGTACTTCTGAATACAAAATTATCCAAATCATTGACAGTCAAGGTTTTTGGTAGTTTTCTCTTTCTCAACTCAGAACATCAGAACTGACTAAATTCTATCTTTGGCAGTTAGATCACCCTCAAAATATCTATACAAATTTCTTATGTCACTGCCAGGAGGTTTATCAGTGTTTATTACTACGTACTCCTTACTTGATGTATGCTATACAACATTATTTTAACAGGTTTTGCTCTGATTGATCTCATAAATATGTTTCTAGCACACTTAATCAAAGATTTTGATTGGTGAATATGAATTATTGTAAATAGCCTAACTGACGACGACATTCAAATAAACCTATGGCCACACTGACTGATAGGTTCAAACTCCGAACACCAGGTTCATACATGGGAATATACAAGGTAGATTCACAACTAGAGAGAACATTGGCTGATAAACCTGCTGTTTCACTGCCAAATAACAGCCAGTCATCCGCTTGAAATTCAAAATTAGTGTAGTTAAAATCACCTCGAACAGTAAAACCTAAGCATCTGCCTCCTCGTTGTTTGTGTACGTTTTCAAATACTTCTATGGATTCATGATAATGAAGCTTAACGTAAGGCCAATAATCTAACCCTGCTCGTTTAAGATAGCGATCGCTAATTTCAAATCCTAAAGGACCGACCAAATGTAATTCTGTGCCTGTAGCGGCACAAGTCCGGGCAATATTACCAGTATTAGGAGGAATTTGTGGGTTCACTAAAACTATCTGGGGCATCTTTTTCAAATCTGAATTATATATTAAGGAAATTCTTCCTGTCTAAAAATCTACCAAAATATAGAGACGATATATAGTTTTTTTTAATATGTGCGAAGTATTTCCTATTGATTAGTTTTTTTTAATCAATTAGAGAGAGGAAATGAGGATCTGAGTGAGAGAATATTTATCTTTACTCTTGCCTATTCCCTCTGGTCTGTTGTCTATTCCCTGTTAGAGTCGAAGGCGGGTATTATCCCGCGCTCCTCTCTGTTAAATCTGGGCGTGCGACTTTCACCGCACCCAGCTTCCGATGTTCTTAGCTTTCGCTTTTGCTCATGTGGATATAATCGTGGCAGCTTTCGTGAATGGCTAGAAGGTTTTTAGTTTTCCAGTTTTGGTGGTTTCCATCAACATGATGTAAATGTACCTTCTCATCACTAAGCATTTTTAGCCCACAGTGACCACATTTATGGTTTTGCCGTTTAAGGGCTTTAGAGGTGTTATCGTCATATAACTTACTGTTGCGTTCGCTCCAATAAGTTAAATCTCCGTCGTATGGCGATTTCTCACCTTTGACCTTGATGTATTTGTTTTCGGAGTAAGGAACTGATGGGAATGCCTTGTCTAGTAATTGCTTACTGGTATGGCGATTCTGTTTCTTTTCCCTATTGAATACCCTAAATGCTTTTGTTTCGATGTGGAATAGCGAGTTACGTGACTCGTTCATCTTGCAGAAGCGGTGGTAGTTCCTCCAACCTCTAACTACAGGGGCTAATTTCTCAGCCTTTGTGGTAGCTCCATAATTCGAGTTGTTGACGATGAATTTTACCTTCTTGCGAAAAGCTTTGAAGTTGTCCACTGATGGAACGCATCTAAACTTTCCGTTTTTCTGGACTTTGAAGTACCAGCCGAGGAAATCAAACCCATCTGTCGCGGCGGTTAGCTTTGTCTTTTTCTCACTGACATTCATTCCCCGCTCTGCTAGGAACTGACTGATTTTGTCAAGTATTTTTGTGGCATCGTCTTGTGGTCTGAGAATTATCACCATGTCGTCCGCGTACCGGATTGATGGCTCGACAATCTTATTGCTTGGGGTTTTGTCGGTAATTTTAAAACCATTAGTATGGTATCTATGAATACTTTCAATCCCATTTAAGGCGATGTTGGCTAATAGTGGACTTACAACCCCGCCTTGTGGTGTTCCTTGTTCGGGAAACTCTGGATTGACTCCGGCTTTGAGACATCGGAAGATTCCTTGTCTTATGCTATAAGGAGCGATGAGTCTATCCATTATGGCAGTGTGGTTTATCCTGTCAAAGCATTTTTCGATATCGAGTTCTATAACTCGTTTATCTATTCCATTGGCTTGGGAGTTTAGACTACTGAACAGTTGTTTCTGTGCGTCATGCGCTGAACGTCCTGTCCTGAAACCGTAACTCCTAGCGTGGAAGGTTGCCTCGTGTGCTGGTTCTAATGCGTATTTGACAAGACATTGGTATGCTCTGTCCGCAATAGTGGGGACTTTGAGAATCCGAGTTTTACCATCCTTTTTGGGAATGGGTATTTCTCGTAACCCCTGGTGTTTCCAGTTATTACTTTCGGTTCTGAGTTTTTCACTCAGTTGAAACCTTTGCTCATAAGTGAGCGCGGTTTTTCCGTCAATTCCCGCTGTCTTTTTCCCAGCATTTAGCTGTGTTACTTGACGAATAGCCAGTAATCTTGCTGCGGTTGATTTCAGAATCAGCTTTTGTAGGGACTTAGCTTTGCGCTTGTCGCCAACTTGAACCGCTTTATACACTCGTTTTTGTAGGCGGAATAAGTTACGGCGGAATTTCTTCCAAGGTAGCGTCTTCCAGGATTCACTAGAGTTGTCTCTGTGTCTAATCATGCTCTGCGACCAATTTGTGTATTCTGAACACCTCAGACCAATTACGGTCTGTCCTACCCGAATTGAAGGGGATTCCGCTGCTCGTCCAGCCTACTTAGGGTTCGACCGCCCTTAGACCCTCAATCCGTTTTTATTCGTTCCCTCGGTTGATTGTTAGTTCCGTTAGGTGTAGCCAATTCAACCACTGGATTCCCTAGACTCTTGCCGCTATTCCTGCGAGATGCGGCGGGAATTGACTCCAGTAGGGTCAGGATTTTCGTGTTGTGTCCTGCCCTGTCCTAGGTTGCTTTTTGAGACTCTGTTTCACCGTGGGAACTCCCCGTTAGCACCATTGTCATCCCACAACGGATGTCTGATTGCGCCCTGTTCCCAGCTTTGACCTCCCGAAACCGAGTCGGGTCATCATGGGCAGATAGGGAGTCATACCTGAGTCTGGCAGATGGGACTTTCACCCATATCAGACCGAGAGTTCAACCTTCTCTATTGCTAGATTGGGTTGGATTAAGTATGTACGGACTGATTACCGTGATTCCTTAATCAACGAATCGCACCACAGATGAACATAGTTTACTTTCTAGTTCGGTTTCCCGTTCTTGGGTAGAAATAATGGCTTGGGCAATTACACGCTGAATATCAACGCCTACTTTGTGCAGTTGTAACCATTGTTGAGCTTCATTGCCTTCTCGCAGAATTTTTTGCAAGGGGGAGAGGAAACAACTAAAGCCCTGTTCTTTGGCAATACTCCAAATTTCTTGATAAATTTCTGTGATCCAATCTCTAGCAAGAATACTACTACCATCTTGCCAGCGCTGCAATCTCGCATCGAGACTGTCAGTTGCGGCAGCCATTTCGTTTTTCATGGTTAAGGTAATCAATTCTTCGGGAGAGAACGGGCTTTGAGTTAAAGGATCAATAGTCGGGTTGTCAATAATTTGGATTAACCGAGCTTCAAGCATTGCCGTCATAGCTAACAAAGCAATAGGATCTGTAACTAAGTCACAAATTCGCAATTCTAGCCGATTTAAATCATAAGGACGGCGATCGCCATTTGGGCGCACGGATGTCCACAAATGCCGGACATTTTGCATTGTCCCAGCCGCTAACTGTTCGTTTACCCATTGAATATGATGGGTATGACTAGTAAATAAGGGGACATGATTGGGGGTTTGCGGGAATATTCCCCAGCGGGTGGAATGATAACCAGTGGTTTTACCATCCAGGAAAGGAGATGAGGCACTCATAGCCAGGAATAAAGGTGCTTCCATTCTCACGACCCGACAGGCACGCATTAATACCTCTGGGTCACTGATGCCGATATTGATATGGACGCTGGCAGTAACTACCTTTGTGCCATAGGTTTGTTCAATGTAATCATGATAGGAATTACTGGGGTCAGAACGCAAAAAGTGTTGGCTTCCTGGCAAAGATAACGTACTACCCGGTATCAAAGTATAATTATCCAAGCCTTGAAGGTAATTCCGCAACTCTTTTCTAGGACGTAGCAAAGCGCACAATAAACTGTCATAATTCATAGATGGCTGAGTTATGTACTCTACATTCCGGCTATCTGGCTCTCGCATAAATCCATCTAGGTTTGCAATAATTTGGTCTGAGAGTCCCACAATTTCGCCTTGAGGTGTACCAGTGTAAATTTCAATTTCAAAGCCTTTTGATAAGACCACTTTATTCTCCTTAGCTCTCCTAATGTTCATAAATTGTATCTAATTAGACGGTTTTTTGCATTTTTTGGGTACATATAAATTTAATATTTATTTAATGGTGATAATTCTTACCTATGGAGCAAACAACCATTCATATTTTATTGGTAGAAGATAGTCCGACTGATGTTGTGATCCTAAATCGGATATTTTCTCGTGCAAATCCGAAAAAATGGCATATTACCCATGTTGAACAATTAGAAGAGGCAATTCAAATTAGTGCAAATAGTTCACAATTAAATCAGGGTAATTTCCCACTGGAAAATGATAACAATAGAAAGTTTGATGTTGTCTTGTTAGACCTCAGCCTCCCAGATTCTATAGGAATAGAAACACTAAAAGAATATCGTGCAGCAGTACCCGATATTCCCGTGGTAGTTTTAACAGGTTTAGATAGTGACGATTTAGCACTACAAGCAATGGGAGAAGGCGCACAGGATTACATTGTCAAAGATGATATAACAATGCCAAAATTAGAGCGAGCAATTCGCTATGCTATTGAACGGGGGGAAATTCTCAATAAACTCCGAGAAAGTGAAGAAAAAACCCGTCAAGCACTAGCTAGAGAGCAGGAATTAAATGAACTCAAATCTAATTTTGTGGCTATGGTATCTCATGAGTTTCGTACCCCTATGACTATAATTAGAAGTTCTGTCGAACTACTGGAACATCACGGCGCTAATCTTAACGAAGAACGCCGCTTAAAATATTTTTTGAGAATTCAACGGGCTATTGATAAAATGCTGCAATTATTAGATGATATATTATTTATGAATAAAACTGAATCAGTCAAAATGAAATATCAACCAGTTTTATTAGATTTAGAAAAATTTTGCTTAGAAATTATAGAAATAAATCAACTTAGTCTAAAAAACCAATACAAAATTATTTTCAACTATCAAGGAAAATGTGAACAAGTAGAAATGGATGAAGATTTGTTAGGCTGCATTCTCAGTAATTTACTTTCCAATGCAATTAAGTATTCTCATAAACATGGTCAAATTTACTTTGATGTCATCTGCACAGATCATAATGCCACTTTTTGTATCCAAGATCAAGGAATTGGTATTCCTCCAAAAGATCAAGGGGATCTATTTCAAAACTTCTACCGTGCCAGTAATGTTCAAAATATTCAAGGAACAGGATTAGGACTAGCTATTGTGAGAAAATGTGTAGATATCCACGAGGGAAAAATTGAAATGAAAAGCGAAATAGGAGTAGGGACAACGGTAATAGTCACCTTACAATTACAATGTGCTGTCCAATAAATTCACATTTTTGACATTTCCCTTGCGCTCATAGGACTCGGTGACTCCTGCTATAATGCCATTTAGCAAAATCGGAAATATTAGAAATAATTAAAAAGTCAATAGTTTTAAATTGTTTATCAATAGCTGGTAAACTGCATACCTTAGCACCAATAGTTAAGTATGCCTGAAAAATATTAGGAATTGATATATGAGAATTTTCTGGATAATTTTGACTTAGTTCTATTAAATACTGTGAATGGGGAGATACTAAAATATGAGGATGGATAAAATTGTTGTGCTTGAAATAATTAAAAGTACAAGCGGCCTCCCAGTGAGATTGTGTAAGTAAAGATGCACAGCCAAAAAAATATTGTTTTTGAGTCCAAATTAAATAATTAGCTAATCCTTTCCACAGTAATAATAGGGTATGACTATTGCGGTACTTTTTAGCTATACAAGCACGTCCCACCTCAACAGAAGATTGAAGAACAGCATCAGGAATACCGTGAAGATTAAAGATATCAGCCGCATCAAATCCTAGATATTGAGCAGCCATGGTATAAGTTTGCATTCTATAAGTACCAATTGTTTCACCAGTATTCTTAGCAATGAGTAACAAATGATGACAAACTTGATCAAATTTATCTTGATCCATCTGGGCAATACTAGCATTAGGTAATCCCAAACCGAGTTCCAGGTTAAATACTTGAAAACGCAATTGAAAAATAGATTCTAGTTCTGCCGCATTCGCAGCTAGACGGAGGATATATTTATCAGTTTGCAAAATGGGAAAATCAGGGGGATGGAGTTGATAATTATTGTAGCGATAAGAAAGTTCCATCTGTTTTCCTAAATAGATTTGTGAAATATTCTACTAATACCAGTGACAAGAGAGAATTAGAGGAATTACGAATTCTTTTCATTATGAGCTTAACTGCTCAAAAAATCTGGTAATAAGATACAAATTCACCCAGTTCATACTTTTAATTGTCAGTAAGAATAGATATTAAAAACCCCCAAATATATTAAAATTGGGGGCGAAGATGAATTTACTATTACGGACTTACCGGGGCAATGTTTAGAAAAGATACATAAAATCAATTGCGGTGATTATTGTTGTAGCGAACTCTTGTACCAGCCCAAAGTAACTTCTCACGTAATGTTTGATAATATGAATTATTTGCCCGCAATACAATAAACTTAGCGCGACAATCAGCCATTCGCACATCAACTCGGTGTCCTGGCCAAATTGAAGTAGATAACACACCATCCATCCACAGTTTGGTACTTAAATCGTAATCTCCCAACGGCCAAATACTGACCACAGAACCAGGGGGTAAAACCAGGGGACGACTAGAAAGACTCATGGGACAAATGGGAGTGATGGTAATTGCTTCCATGCCATCGTGCATAATTGGTCCACTGGCAGAAACAGTATAACCAGTAGAACCTGTGGGAGTAGAGATAATTAACCCGTCTCCCACATATTGATCTACTATTTCACCATCAATTTCCATTTCCAGAATTGAGGTAATCATTCTGTCAGCAGAAGCGGGTTTGACACAAAACTCATTTAAAGCCAAATAACTTTCCGTCACGGGTTCTAAATTTGAGCCAGTTCCCTCATATACCGCTGCTTGTAACATCATGCGCCGTTGAATAGCATAACGGTCTTCTAACAGCCTGTCCCAAACTATTTCTGGATCTTGAAACTCATCTACTGACTCCGTTAAAAACCCCAAATGGCCGCCTACATTCACTCCGAGAATGGGAATACCGGCTGGTGCTAAATGTCTAGCACCAGTTAAAACAGTACCATCACCACCGAGTACCAAAGCTAGATCAATTGGTTGATTAGCAGAGGCCAAAAAAACCGGATAGGGGTTATCTTTTGGCCCACTAGGTCCCATCAATACTTGGCAATGACGATTTTCTAGTTGTTTAGCACAGAGTTCAGCCCAGCTTTTACTCTGGGGATCTCGCGCTTTATACGCAATGATTACTTGCTTGAGTTGCACGCACTATTACCACTTCAGGAGATTAAACTGCTCCATATCGACGGTATCACGGTTGCGATAAATAGTTAGAACGATCGCCAACCCTACCGCCGCTTCTGCAGCTGCCACGGTAATCACGAAAACTGTGAAAACCTGACCCTTAATTAAGGCTGAATCAATGAAGTTGGAAAATGCCATTAAATTTAAATTAACGGCATTTAGCAATAACTCAATTGACATGAGTACCCGCACTGCGTTGCGACTGGTAATTAAACCATAAATACCAATGCAAAACAAAGCTGCGGCTAGTAATAAAAAGTATTGGAGTTGCATGATTGATGATTGGTAATTGGTGATTGGTAATTGGTGATTGGTGATTGGGTGATTAATGTTCCCAGTCCCCAGTCCCCAGTCCCCAGTTCCTATTCCCCATTTCCAGAACTGCTACCAGTGCTGATGAGTTCTTTGGGGCGTTCTGGTAGGGTTAAAATTGTTTGTTGTAGGTCAGAAGTTGGTACTTGGTCGGGTAGATATTCCCGACGCGCCAAAATAATTGCCCCTACCATCGCTATTAGCAACAGGACGGAAGCTAATTCAAAGGGTAGCAAAAAGTCGCTAAAGAAATGCTCACCAATGACAATGATGGAATTTTGACTAACTACGGGATTGGTAGTATAAGCCCAAGGTGTAGCTAATACCATTGTACTTAAAAGCGCAAATAGTCCAAAACTGACTAAAGCTGTAAATACTTTTCGTAATCCCGCACTAGGTAATGGTGAAAAATCCTGTCTTTTGTTTACCAACATGATGGCAAACAGAATTAAAACGTTAATTGCACCAACATAAATTAGTATTTGTGCTGATGCGACAAAATCACCATTTAGCAACAGGTACATTCCCGCCATGCTGATAAATACTCCTCCCAGCAAAAAGGCGGAATAAACAATGTTAGAGAATAGCACCACACCCAGTGCTGTCCCAATCATCATTACACCAAGAATGCCAAGTGATACAGACTGTACTCCTTCGGCTAGATTCACTGTTTTTGTCCTTAGTCAGTTGTTAGTTGTCAGTGGTCAGTTGTCAGTTGTCAATGGTCAGTTGTAAATTATCTTTCCTAATGACTAATGACTAATAACTAATTATTTTTCTGTTTCTACTAGGTCTTCTGGACGAGAACCAGCGCGGGGGGCATCGGCGGGGACTCCGTGGGGGTCCATTACGCCTTTAGGTAGGTAAACAAGTTCCCGGAGTGGTGTCACCATTGGATCATTTGTGACTTTATAGGGCAAACGTCCCAGAGCTACGCTATCGTAATTAAGTTCATGGCGATCGTAAGTGGATAGTTCATATTCTTCTGTCATGGATAAACAGTTGGTGGGACAGTATTCCACACAGTTACCGCAGAAGATACAAACTCCAAAATCAATACTGTAGTGTTTGAGCTTTTTCTTTTTCGTGCCTTTGTCCATTTCCCAATCAACTACAGGAAGATTAATGGGACAAACACGCACACAAACTTCACAAGCAATACACTTGTCAAATTCATAGTGAATGCGGCCGCGAAATCTTTCACCGGGAATCAATTTTTCGTAGGGATATTGAACGGTAACGGGTCGCCGGCTCATGTGATCAAAGGTGACGGCTAATCCTTGACCAATATAACGACCTGCTTGTACTGCTTCTTTGGCGTAATCACCAACTTGTTTAAGGAACTTGAGCATTTTGTGTCTCTACTCTTTTCAGGCGATAGGTAAGAGGTGATTGGTAAGAGGTAAGAGGTAAGAGGTGATTGGTGATTGGTAAGAGGTGATTGGTAAGAGGTGATTAGGAAAACTATTACCCAGTCCCCAGTCCCCAGTCCCCAGTCCCCAGTCCCCAATCCCCAGTCCCCATTACCCACCGAATGCGAAGGGAAAGGCTAGTTTGAAGGCGGCGGTTAATAGGAGATTTACCAAGCCTATTGGTAAAAGGAATTTCCATCCTAAGTTTAGCAATTGGTCAATTCGGACTCGTGGTACTGTCCAACGAATGAGAATGGCCAGAAATACGAGTAGGTAGGCTTTAATTACGGTCATGGTAATCCCTATAACCGCTGTAACCACCTGGATTGCCGGGTCGCTTTCACTAACTCCTAACCAACCAGTGATCATTTCCAGAGGTATGGGACAATGCCAACCACCAAGGTACAAAATTGCTACTAATAAAGCAGAAAGTACCAGGTTGATGTAGGAACTGAGGTAGAAGAGGGCGAATTTCATCCCTGAATACTCGGTCTGATACCCTGCTACTAGTTCTTCTTCTGCTTCTGGTAAGTCAAAGGGTAAGCGTTCGCATTCTGCTAGGGCGGCTATCCAAAAGATCATAAAACCTAATGGTTGTCGCCAAATGTTCCAGCCTAAAATGCCAAAGTTAGATTGCTGATTCACAATGTCAACGGTGCTAAGACTGTTGGACATCATGGCGATCGCTAGTACACTCAATGCTAAGGGAATTTCATAACTGATGGACTGCGCTGCTGCCCGTAAACCTCCCAACAAGGCGTATTTATTATTAGAGGCATAACCTGCCATTAATAAACCAATGGGCTGAATACTGGATAATGCAATCCACAAGAACACGCCCATGCCGACGTTAGCAATGATGATATTCTGTCCAAATGGCACAATTAAATAAGACAGAAATACTGGTAAAACGACAATAATTGGCCCAATGGTAAATAGCCAAGGATCTGCTTTAGCTGGGATGATATCTTCTTTAAATACCAGCTTCAGACCATCTGCCACAGGCACTAACAATCCAAAAGGCCCTTGATATTCGGGCCCAATCCGTTGCTGTGCTGCCGCAGAAATTTTCCGTTCTAGCCATGTGGCAACTAGTACGCCTACTGTGGCTCCAATAAGCATCAATACCATTGGTAATGGCATCCATAAGGCTTTGGCTGCTCCTGGGGGTACGCCTAAGTCCTTGACAGATTGAATAAAAGTTCCTTGGAGGTCAATTCCTGGATTCATGTTTGCTGCTCTTTAAGTCAACGTTCTGATGAACTATGAAGGATGAAATCAGTGATTCCCGTCTTCATTTTTTTTCCTTCAGCTTTAGTAATAATCTCTGCTGAGATGATGCCCGATTGTAAATTTATTGCCAATTCCCATGTTTAGTATATCCTTGGATGGTTTTTGCCATGAGACTCAAGAGACAACTTCTACTTATGGTTGGGATTGGGAATTGATGATTGGTGAGTGGGAAAATGGGCAAAAGTTTACCCATTAAGTCGTTAGACAAGACAAACTAGCCGCTTCCAGGTTGGCAACGGTTGTCTATTGTATCCAAATTGTCTGATTTTCCAGAACTGGCTGCTGTTGTAAATTTGCCAATGGGAGCAGGTTGTAATTTTGGACTACAAGCCTCAATGGCAGATATGACAGTTATCAATCTGTCCACTAGAGGGCTTGAATTGAACATCCAAAATCTAGAGTTGAGTTATTTGTTGTCGCAAGAGGCAAGAGGCAACAGTAAAAACCTTGTCATTGCTGACTTCGAGATTTTCAGAATGTCCTAACCACCTTGTCCACTGCCATAGTTAACGTTTGTCAATGGGAGTGTAAGCGATTTCGTGACGACCGTTGTAAATTTGGGTAGGACGGAAAATTCGGTTTTCTACCAGTTGTTCTTTCCAGTGTGCTAACCAACCAGCTACACGAGCGATCGCAAATACTGGTGTAAACAAGTCTGTAGGAATTCCCATTTTCCTATACACCAAACCAGAATAAAAGTCAACGTTAGGATAAATCCCTTTGCTACCCAGTTTTTCGGAAACTACCCGTTCCATTTCTTGGGCAATTTCATAATATTCGTCATAGCCAAACTTATCGAACAACTGCTCTGCCAAGCCTTGTAAGATTGTAGCGCGGGGGTCTTTGACTTTGTAGACCCGATGCCCAAAGCCCATAATTTTAGCTTTGCGCTGCATCAGATTATCCACATAAGGACGAACATTCTCCACAGAACCAATTTCTTCTAGCATCTGAATTACTTCTTCGTTCGCTCCACCATGAAGCGGACCACCTAAAGTACCTACGGCACTAGCAACTACTGCATAGGGATCAGTTAAAGTAGAAGCTGTTACCCTAGCACTAAAGGTAGAAGCATTCATTGTATGCTCAACGTGAAGGATTAAGCATACATCAAAGATTTTAGCCATTAAAGGATCAGGCTCTTTCTCATTAAGCATATATAGGAAGTTAGCAGCATAGCCTAAATCATCTCTAGGCTTAACTGGGTCATTGCCTTCCCGCATTAACTGAAATGCTGCTACCATTGTGGGAATAGTAGCTATTAAACGGACAGCCGCCGTCCGAATATAGACCGGATTATGTAAGTCCCGACGAGAATAGAATAAACCTAAAGCAGCAGCCGAAGCTTGAAGAGCATCCATCGGATGACCACTTTCAGGGAAGCATTTCATCATATCCCGAATGCGGTATTTGATGCGTCTGTGGAAGAGAACTTCATGCTCAAATGCTTTTAGTTCTTCCTCATTTGGTAACTCACCCCAAATTAACAGATATGCAGTTTCTAGGAATGTACTTTTTTCGGCTAATTCCTCAATCCTGATACCACGATATTCTAGAATTCCTTTCTGCCCGTCTACATAACTAATACTCGACTGGGCTGCGGGAATGCCTTCTAAACCAGGCTTGTATTCGCATACCGTCATGGCAACACCATTTACTTTGTAAAATATCTGCTCACGCTAACTCACCAGAGACTATTTTCACCATAACAGTTGCAGATGTAACAACTAATTACAGCAGGTACTTGGGTGGTGTCAACCAAAACATTTGACTACGACCCCAAGCTGAACCATCATCTGGTAGTTTTATTCCCATCATACCTGCTTTTTTAAGGATGAGGCTCTCTTTTGCTTCTCCCCACAGGAGAATTTCTGCCCAATGGCTTAAATTAGGCTCGTGGCCTACCAATGCTAGTCGGGTTTTCTGGGGATAATTTCTGGGTTCAAGCCATTCTTGCAGCCAATTCTGAAGATTACCTGCAAAGTTAAGATGATGAGATGCTTCTAACTGGGAACTCAATCCAGCGGCAATGAGTATTTCTGCTGTTTGGTAAGCGCGAACTAGGGGACTGGTAAGAATTAGATCAAAGTGTAATTCTAGCTTTAGTAATTTTTGAGCTATTTTCTCGGTTTTTTGTCGTCCTTCTGGGGTGAGTTGTCGTTCTTCGTCTTTGAGGTTCGGTTGATGTTCTTCGGCAATGCCATGACGGATTAAGTATAGTTCCATGTTTTTAGTTGGGCGTTTTTATATTATTTTTTGTTTCGCGCAAAGACGCAAAGGTGACTCTTACCCAAATCCACTACTTCCTCAATTAAATTTTCTAAATCTAGTATTTCCCAATTTCGAGATTTTAAAAGGTCTGCTGTTTGTTCTACCCAAGCATAAAAATCTTGCTCATACAGAAGTTGTAAAATTTGGGGGTTTTTCGTCTTCATGGGATTGCCTCAAACACTACTTTTAAGTTGCAATTAACCGCCAATAAATTCATTTGCATGGGTTCAGCATCGCTAAACCCTAAATCAATCAAGTCTTTAAATCCGATTTAAGACTAAATTGGATTATCTCTAGGATTCACCAATCTCAATAATTTCTGTTTGATTTGTGCATCAAAAACTTCCCATTTAATTTTGGCATAAGCCGAGTTTTCATTACCACCAGATAAGAAACCCATGGGAATTTCAAAACCTCCCGCACCCGTCCTTCCACCACCAAAAAATCGCCCGGCGCTATCTTGTCCAAAGGCTTCTTTAATAAATTCGTCAGGATCTAAAGTAAGTTTTGTGGTTCTCAAAGAACCTATCACCACTTCTAGTTCGTCATCTTCATCATGAACAATTCCATAAACTACTGCGGTATGCACATTTTCTTCAGTAACGAGAAAATCAGCGGCTTGGGGAATTGCATCCCGATCCTCATAACGCAAGTAACCAACACCAGCTATAGAAAAGTTATTTTGAACGATGCGGTTTTTCAGCGATCGCTCGATCACATCCATGACCCGCTTAGAACGATTTGCTTGTAAAATAGCATTTAGTAACTGAACATCATAAAATCTGCTCAAATACCCAGCCGCCATAAAATCTTCTTCTTGAGCTTGCATCAACCGATTTGTATCTGAGCGTAAACCGTGCATTAAAGCTGTAGCACATTTAACGTGCTGGCTAATGCTGTTATCTAAGGTTAATAATCCTGCTTGTAAGTATTGAGTAAAGATTGTGGCTGTGGCTCGTACATAGGGACGAACATCGGTAAACTCTGACTTGAGTTCCCCTTGCAAACTATGATGATCTACTAGCACTATGAGGGGAATTCCGGCTTGTTGTATTGCTGGTAATAACTGAGACGTAGTTCCCTGGTTGTCAATTAACACAAACCCTTGATAAGATGACAAATCCTTATTTTTTAAGGTTTGCATTGTCCACCGTTGAGCAGGTAAATTAGTTAACTTAACTAAAGCAATATTTTCTTGGTGGCTTAACGTCCCTGCATAAACAATGTCACATTTGATATCATACTGTTGGGCAATTAATTGGTAAGACCACGCACAAGAAAGAGCATCAGGATCAGGAAAATCCTGTAAAATCACTAACTGACGCTCATGACGGTGTACCAGTAGAGTTTTTTTTAATTCTTCTGATTTCTGCGTAGCCAGAGAATTACCACGTTGGGCTAAATAGATACCTCCATCACCATTAGAGGATGGTAAAGAAGTCCGGGTTAAAGGTGGAAGTTCAATTAACTCTTTCTCTATTTCTACTTCCTCTGGATGGGGATCTGTGGTCAATGATAAACTCTCAAATTGAGAAGCTGGATAATTCACGTACATAAGGAACTGTATTTTTAAGCGTTGAATTGGTACTATTTGTGTAGATGCAATCTAAGCGATGATGCGCCCATAAAGCTACATAAGACTTGGCAATAATCTAAAACTAATTGTGGCACTGTGTAGAGTGGTTTATTTTTTTGTCAATAGCATGAGTCAAGGATCTATTACATCCACCTAAAGTGCTACAGAGATGATGAAAATTAAGTACGCTTTACCTCTTGGAATATATCCCACCTCATAATTTGTGGATTTGTCTAAACAAATATGCAGATTTTTATGAAAAAACTTTGATAATTATCTTGAATATTTATTTGACTTGTGTTATTTTCGTTATTCTGCGTGCAAATTGATATCTCAATTTATTGGTGGCAAATCATTTACCTGTAATTGTAACAAATTATCAGTTAAGAACAAAATCTATCTATAATATCGTTTTTTTGCAGCACCACGCCAATTCTTGAAATTGATGTTTTCAGATGCTGCGGACATGAAAATATCAGCTTATTGCAAATTTGCCATAAGCTGTAGTCATCACTAATCCAACACAAGCGAAAACCCTACTTGTAGTTACTGTCATTGACTTTAATTAGCCAAACAGTTATATCCACAGGTGTAATTTGTCCTGAGTTTTTGTAGTTAATTATGTGTAATGTCAAAGACCTATGACATACTTTTGCCACTCCTGGTGAAGTCCACTTTTAAGATGCTTTGTTACCTCAAAGTAGAGGCTGCTGTAAGGTTGACGGGGTAAATGACGCAAAGGCATTCGGGCTTCTTGGGGTGTACGACAGCCTTTTTTAATGTTGCAGCGTACACAAGCAGTAACAATATTCTCCCAAGTATCTCCCCCTCCTCGTGATCTCGGCATGACATGATCTAGGGTCAAACCGTCTCCTGTGTGACCACAGTATTGACAAGTATGGCTATCACGATGCAAGATATTTCGTCGAGTGAGAGGAATTTCCATATAAGGAACGCGGACATAGTGGCGCAACCGGATCACGGTTGGCATCGGAAAATCCGAGTAAAGGAATTTACCGTTGTATTCTAAGCGTTCAGCCTTGCCTTTAATCAACAACACGGTGGCGCGTCGCCAACTGGTGATGTTGAGCGGTTCGTAAGAGGCGTTCAGGACTAAAACCTTCCTCATGAATCTGCGCTCAAGGTATTAATTTTACGTATAATAACACAAATAGACTTTACCTGGGATATGAGAATAATTGATACTTTGGTGTTTGACTCAAATATCCAAGTTTTAAAAAAGTCTGGAATCTTGTTATTTACATTTTTTTAAAGAGCAATTCAGAGTTTTTGCTGCGGTTTCATTGACACCCTAGCCAAAAGCAAGCAAAGATATGGTAAAGGTAAAAATTTGTAAACTCGGTGGTGCTGGATGTCTTTTGAGCTAATTTCACTAGAAAACATCCAAGAAATTGCTCATAATTATGGTTATTTAGCAATTTTTTTGGGAATCTTGCTAGAAAATTTGGGCATTCCTCTTCCTGGTGAAACCGTGACTATTGTTGGTGGTTTCCTTGCTGGTAGTAATGAATTAAATTACTGGCTGGTTCTCGGTAACGCTATTGGAGGTGCTGTAATTGGTGGCAATTGCGGCTATTGGATTGGTAGAGTGGGTGGTTGGCCTTTTCTGCTGCAAGCTGGAAAGATTTTCCGCATTTCAGAAGTACGATTATTGAGTATCAAAGAGCAATTTACTGAAAACGCTGCTAAAGCTGTATTTTTTGGGCGCTTTTTTGCCTTATTGCGAATTTTTGCTTCACCACTTGCGGGTATAGCGGAAATGCCCTTTGGCAAATTTCTGATTTATAACGTAGCTGGGGCGACTGCTTGGGGTAGTGTCATGGTGACATTAGCTTTTTTCGCGGGAAGAATTGTTTCCCTAGAACAATTGGTGGCTTGGGTAAGTAAATTTGCAATTTTGGCGTTACTTATTTTAGTTGCTGTGATTGCTGTGCCAATTTGGTTGGAGTCCCGCGAAGTTAAGGAGCAAACGGAAGAGTAGGGATTGGGGA
Source organism: Anabaena sp. UHCC 0187 (assembly GCF_009712035.1). GTDB lineage: Bacteria > Cyanobacteriota > Cyanobacteriia > Cyanobacteriales > Nostocaceae > Dolichospermum. Next base: position 269,470 of record NZ_VILB01000002.1, read on the forward strand.
CTGGGGATTGGGGACTGGTGATTGGTAATGAGAATAATTATTTCCCCCTGCTCCCTGCTCCCTGCCCCCTGCCCCCTGCCCCCTGCCTTTTACTTGTTCTGCTGCGCCCAAATGCGGGTAGGTAGACCCCAAACGTAGATGAAGCCTTCTGCGGCTTTGTGATCAAATTGGTCTTCTGCACCGTAGGTGGCTAAGTCGGGGGTGTAGAGGGAATTATCACTCCAACGGCCAACGATTGTGGCGTTACCTTTGAAAAGTTTTAACCGCACAACACCGGAAACTCTTTCTTGTGTTTGTTGAATAAAAGCATCTAAAGCAGCTTTGAGGGGGCTGTACCAAAGTCCGTTGTAGACGATTTTGGTATAAGTTTCTTCTATGCCTCGTTTGTACTGACTGACATCTGCTGTTAAAGTTAGACTTTCTAAGTCACGGTGGGCGTTAATTAGAACTATCATTGCTGGTGATTCGTAGATTTCCCGTGATTTGATGCCTACTAAGCGGTTTTCAATCATGTCAATCCGCCCAATACCATGATTACCAACGATTTTATTGAGTTGTTCAATTAACTCAACAGGCTCTTTTGATGTTCCGTTGATAGTGGTAGGAAGCCCTTTTTGGAAACCAATTTCTAGATATTCCGACTCGTTGGGAGTATCAGCTATGGCTTTGGTCATTTCATAGATTTCTTCTGGTGGCTCATTTGCTGGATCTTCCAATGTACCAGCTTCAATACTGCGACCAAGTAAGTTTTTATCTATACTGAAGGGAGAAGATTTTTTCACGGGTGCAGGAATACCGCATTTCTCTCCATAAGCAATAGTTTGTTCCCGACTCATTCCCCATTCTCTGGCTGGTGCAAGAATTTTCAGGTTGGGGTTGAGGGCTGTACAGGAAACGTCAAAACGTACTTGATCGTTACCTTTACCTGTGCAACCGTGAGCGATGGCATCTGCACCATATTTTGCGGCGGCTTCTACTAATATCTTAGCAATCAAAGGCCGAGCCAGGGCTGTTCCTAAAGGATAGCGATTTTCATAAAGAGCATTGGCTTGAATTGCGGGAAATGCGTACTCTTTAACAAATATATCCTTAACATCAGCTACTAAGGATTCACTTGCACCTGATTTCAGGGCTTTTTCTCGAATTGGTTCTAATTCATCTCCCTGACCTAAATCTGCGGCTAGGGTAATTATCTCTTCTACTCCCCATTCTTGCTTTAAGTAGGGAATGCAAACAGAAGTATCTACTCCACCAGAATATGCTAGAACAACCTTTTTAGCGCGACCCATGAATTTCTCCACTTAGGAAAACAAAGAATGAGTCATTATTATATCTGACTTGCCTAGCGTATATTTTCTTGTGCAACGGTAACTTTGCGATATTTGTCTTATTCTAAATATGGGTAATAGTTTTTTCGGTGAAACTGTGTTTTTTAGTATTGTTATTCCCACATATAATCGCTTACCAATTTTAGAAAAGTGCCTCCGCGCTTTGGAGGGGCAAGAGTTCAGCAACAAAAACTATATACAAGGCTATGAAGTTGTGTTAGTAGATGATGGTTCTACTGATGATACTTTGAATTGGTTAGCAGCACACAAAGATGAGTTTCCTCATGTCCGCTGTTTTGAACAGGATCATGCAGGCCCGGCTGCGGCGCGAAATTTAGGGGTAGAAAAAGCGCAAGGTGACACAATTATTTTTATTGATAGTGATTTAGTGGTTTTGTCTAATTTCCTGCAAGCTCATACAAATGCTTTAGTAAAGGGAAAAGAGAAGTTGAAGAGCGATCGCTTTTTTACTTACGGTGCTGTAATTAATACTTGTAACTTTGCAAATCCCACGGCTGAACCTTATAAAATCACCGATTTTTCGGCGGCTTTCTTTGCTACGGGTAATGTGGCTATTCCTAAACATTGGTTAGAGGAAGCTGGGTTATTTGATAATGGGTTTCAACTTTATGGTTGGGAAGATTTAGAATTAGGTGTCAGGTTAAAAAACTTGGGTTTGCAATTAATTAAATGTCCGGAAGCTGTTGGTTATCATTGGCATCCAGCTTTTAGTTTACAGCAAATTCCTAAGTTAATTGATCAGGAAATTCAACGGGGAAGAATGGGAGTTTTGTTTTATCAAAAACATCCTACCTGGGAAGTAAAAATGATGATTCAAATGACTTGGTTTCATCGTTTATTGTGGGGAATTCTTTCTTTAAATGGGTTATTGAATGAAAGAACTATGTCTCCATTTTTGCAATGGTTGATTAATTTGGGTAAGCCACAGTTAGCTTTGGAAATAGCGCGAATTTTCTTGAATTGGTATAATGTAAAAGGTGTTTATGCAGCTTATGCCGAAATGCAGAGTAAATGATTTTAGGCAAGGATTATGAAATGCTGGCAAATGTGACTAAATAGGGTTAATTTTTAATTTATATCAGCTTTTTCCGCAACTTGAAAAGCTGATATATAGGTAATTTGAATATTTCCTCCATATTTATTTTCGATCTTTTTCCGTAATTCTGTAAATAAACAATTTCTAATTTCTATATCTAGTTTTAAGTATAGTGTGTAAGTGCTTAAAAGTAGTAAAAAGTCATCCACATCATAATTAACTTTACAGACAATTTGTTCAGAAACTAGATTTTTAAATTTACCTGAATCAATAGCTTTTTTTCCTAAAGTATGAACAATCTCTTTTTGGGTTTCTATATCTTCATATCTATCTAAAGATGGAGCATATTTTTGATAAATTTCCCGAAAACTTTGATATATTTCATATTCTGGTTGGGGAGTCATATTCCAAAGCAAAATTAAAGCACCATGATTCCGTAAAGCTTGGGAAATCTTCAGATTACCAAATTCAGGATTAATCCAATGGAAAGAAGTTGCTGCTAAAACAGCATCGAATTTACCAGGTTCTAATTTCCATTCTTCAAAGGTAGTCTGTTGAATTTCTACCTGTGGATACATTACACAATTTTGTTTTGCTAAATGATAAGCTGCTAAACTCGGTTCTAGACAAATCATAGAAAAGCCTAATTGAGCAAATGCTAAAGTTGCATTTCCCGGTCCACAACCTAATTCTAGAATATTAGCTTTGCTCGGAAGTTGAGCTACTTCTACAGCACCATTAATAATTTCTTGTGGATAGCGAGGTCTGAGTTGATTATAAGCTTCTGCTACCTCAGAATACCAGTTCTTTCTAGTTTGTAAGTCTTGAGAATATAAGTTTTTAAGTAGTTCTAGTTCTTTCATAATTGATCCTTAATTTCCTAAAGCTATTACAGCATTTTGTCCACCAAAACCAAAGCTAAAACAAAGCACTTGCTGAATTTTACTTTCCTGTGCTGATGTGATGAAATTTAAATTAAATTCTGGTTGCTGAAGTCCTACACAGGGAGGTAAAATTTTGTGTTGCAATGCCATGAGTGAAAATGCTACACCTAAAGCTCCGGATGCTCCTAATGTATGACCTGTGCTACCTTTAGTCGAACTAATCGCTAATTTTGGCGAAAATAAGCTTTGGATAATTTTGCTTTCAATGCGGTCATTTAGCTGGGTGGCTGTACCATGAGGATGAATGTAGTCTATGTCTGTGGGTGAAATGTGACTACGTTTTAAACATTGCTGAATTGCTATAATCGCACTTTTGCCTGTTGGTTCTGGAGAGTTTCTATGGTACGCGTCTACTGTTAAACCAAAACCTAATATTTCTCCATAAATTTTAGCTTGGCGTTGATTTGCTAACTCCGCAGATTCGAGAATCAACACAGCACCACCTTCACCTATTACCAAGCCTTCCCGCTGTAAATCAAAGGGATAAGCCCCTGTTGTGGCTAAAGCCCCCATTTGCCTAAATCCGGTGATTGTCAGGGGGGTAATGGGTGCTTCTACTGCCCCGGCAATGACTCGTTGATATTGTCCAGTTTTAATTAACATAGCAGCTTGAGCGATCGCCGAAATTCCCGTTGCACAAGCTGCCATTGGTGCTAAAACTGCCCCTGTTGCCCCAATTTGTCGGGCTACAGCCATCGCATTCATGTGGGGTAAAGTATTTAACCAATTGTCTAAATTTAGTCCAGCTTCTTGCTGATCTATCTGTCGGGCCATCATTTCCCAAGCGGCTTGATAACTCCGACTAGAACCAATTACCACAGCACAATCAGGCAAAGGTGATACTACTTGGGCATCATGCAAAGCTGCGTTAACAATTATTTCTGTGAGGGTACTTAATGAAGAGGGTGTTTCTGCAATTAGTCCTAGAGGAATTATTCCTAATTCTGGAAATGGTTGATATAATTTAATCCCCGTTTTTCCTAATAGTAAATTTTGCCAACTATCTTCTAAGTTTTTACCTAAAGCAGAAACTAGACCAATACCAGTAACAACAACCTTAACCAATTTTAGAGTTTAAATTTTAGATTTTGGCAGTTATCAGCAGTCAATTGTCAATTATTTTGGCAACTGACAACTGACTACTGACTACTGAGGAGTTTTCAGATTTTCTGCACCTTGAGTAACTTTTGCAGAATCAATGCGATCGCCTTGCTGGATTCTGTTAACTACATCAAAACCTTGGGTAACATTACCAAACACGGCATAGTTACCATCCAAGAAGGATAAATCTGCTAAAGCAAAGTAAAATTGAGAAGAAGCAGAATCAGGCGATTGTGATCTTGCCATAGCAAGCGCCCCTTGTTTATGCTGTAACTCAGGCTTCTCAGTAATTGTCTTACTGTAAATAGGCTTATCTGCGCCTTTTGGCTTAATTTCTAAGGGTATACGGCGCTCATCCCCGGTTTTAGGATCAATATAACCACCTGTACCTAGTAATTGTGGTGGTGTTGTCGGGTCTTTACTCTTAGGATCACCACCTTGAACCACAAAAGGTTGAGGGTCGCGGACAACACGATGGAATACTAAACCGTCATAAACGCCTTTTTGTACCAAATCCACAAAATTACCCGCAGTAATTGGTGCATTTGTACCATCTACTTCAATCGTAATTGGTGCGCCCTTAACTGTCATTACCACAGTAGCTTTGCCTTCAAGCCGTGGTAAATCTTTTATTCCGGGAACACTATCATTAATAGTTTCTGATACTGTTTTTGCGCTAGTAGTAGCGCTAGTAGCCGCTTCAGAGGTAGTTGTTGCCGTTGGGGATGTATTAGAAGATATTGTATTTTTTGTACATCCTCCCAAGGTCAAAGCACCAATCATCAACAGAACTACAAAAAATTGTGGAAATTTTAACCGCATTGTTAGTAACTGCATTAACCAAAGTATCTGATCTTTTCTTGCCAATGATGGAATTTTGGATTTTAAATTGTGAAAACAACTCATTCTCAGATCCCCGACTTCTTCAAGAAGTCGGGGATCTTGTTTTGTTTGTTGTTCACGAATCCAAAAAATCCAAAATCCAAAATGCTTAGAGTCCTTCTAAGGATACTCCTAAAAAACGAGCTAACTGGGCACCTTGAGTTTCCAAATCTGCCAAAGATAACGGTTGACCTACTCTTGTGAGGGGAATATCCCGCCTACCCTTAACTCTAAGATACAAAGCGCGTTGAGGATTAAGACCTTCTTTAATCACAATCCTGACAGATTGTACATCTTGAACCCGTCCGTCAATTTGAATTTGACGATTTTTCCCTGGAAAACCCCAACGAAAGATTTTTAATGTCCCCGTTTCCCGATTGAACTCATTATAACCGCCGCCTAAATCCCACAGAACCACAAGCCATAAATATGTAGCTAATAGCAAGCCAGCAGAACCATACAGTCCCATCACCAATCCTTGAGGGACAAATATTAGTTGTGTTGCATCAGTAACTATGAGTAAATTAACTTTGAGATAGCTAGAGATACCAGCTAAGAAAAACCCACTGGCTCCCATAGTCACAATGCTTGCCCACCAGTAGTTACTAAACCGACGTGAACCAAGAACCTTTTGATAGAGGAGGTTCTCGCTTTTGTTAATTGTTGTTGATACGGTCATTAAACTACCTTGGACTATCTTTCTCAAGTCTGCCACTTAAGCAGTCTGGATTGCAAGTTATCAAGAAATTGAGAAGAACTTGAGGGACTTGAGGGCGCAGTTCCGGCTTCCCTACAAAGATTTCTGAGAAAACTTGTCTCAAATTGTTAAAATTCTGATATTGACAGGATTGAAGATCCTAAATATTTAACTTCCTGTCTTATATCCAGCGTAAACCCTGGCGAATGTGATAAGTTAAGAATCATTACATTACCACAATCTAGATTGCTGGTTAATGGTAGCTAATCATGTCATAATTTATGAGAACTGATCACTAGTCAATTCTCACAATCTTAGCTTCTGCAAGGCTGCTGGGTTTGTAAAAAAACGTTGAATTCCTCACGGCAGATGACATAAATCGGTAAAACCGCGAAAACACTGCTTAAAAAGTGTGGCAATTTTAGTAAAAAAACGAGGATTTTAGTT
>NZ_VILB01000030.1 GCF_009712035.1 Anabaena sp. UHCC 0187
GGAAAAGCTATTCCCCAGTCCCCAGTCCCCAGTCCCCAGTCCCCAGTCCCCATTAACTAAATTGAGTTTGCTCCCAATAATTCAGCGATCGCTTTATGTTCTAAAGGCGTTTCCAAGGGAGGAGTTTGACGAGCATCAGTAATCAACCAGTCTAAAGCCGCAGCTTGGACATCAATTGATGCTCCCGTCTTATCTACACAGTAACGCCCAAAAACCAGCTTATCTACTAAGCGGACTCCTGGAGCTAAACGTGACCATTCAAAAATTACACTGTTGTCTACAGTAGCACCACTACAGATCCAGCAATTTGGACCGATCATCGCCGGGCCAATAATTTTGGCTCCATCTTCGATTTTGGTCATGCCGCCAATATAAACAGGGCCAGTGATATCAACTTTATCCCAATTTACGGATACATTTAAACCAGTGAAAATACCGGGAGCAACTTCGTGTCCAGGGATTTGCACATTTTTGATTTCCCCTGATAAAACACCACGAATTGCCCGCCAGTAATCGGGAACTTTACCAATATCTACCCATTCAAAATCCATGGGAATGGCGTAAAAAGGGGCATTATCTGCCACCAGTTGGGGAAATAATTGACCACCAATGTCATACTCTACTCCAGAGGGTATGTACTTAAACACCTCTGGCTCAAAAATATAAATACCTGTATTTATATTGGTGCTAAGGGCTTCTTCCATTGAGGGTTTTTCTTGGAAAGCTTGAACGCGATTATCTTCATCAGTAACCACCACACCGTAGCTAGAAACTTCTTCCTTGGGAACTGATTTGGTGATGATAGTAGCGATCGCCCCTTTAGATTTATGCCACTTTACCGCCGCAGTTAGGTCTAAGTCAATTAAAGCATCACCACACAAAACTACAAAAGTATCATCAAAAAACGGTGAGAAGTCTTGAATCCGGCGCATACCCCCTGCGGAACCGATAGCTTCCCCAACGAGTTTACCGTCATCATCAATTTTACCTTCAAAAGAATAGGCAATCTGCACCCCAAACCGTTGACCATCACGGAAATAACTTTCTATTTCCTCCGCCAAATGGCTAACATTGACCATAATCTCGTCAAATCCATGTTGGCGTAATAACTCCAGTAAAAATTCCATTACTGGCTTTTGCAGTATGGGAATCATGGGTTTGGGAATGGTATATGTAATGGGACGGATACGAGTACCTTTTCCCGCTGCAAGAATCATCGCTTTCATAAAATTTTATTCCTTAGTCATTAGTCATTAGTCATTGGTCAGTAGTCAGTAGTCATTGGGAATAGATAGAAATTTATTCTCCCCCTGATCCCTGCTTTTAAGTAGGTAAGCGGATTTGAATTTCCTGGTAAAATTCTTTTTGAAATAGCTCTACCTTAGATTGAGACGAGAGCAGTAGTAACGCCCAAAAAACGCTAACCATGTTACCGTGTTCTGATTCATGATGAGAGCCGGGTTTCTCTGGTTGTTTTGTCTGTATCCACAAATCTATCAGTTGTTCTAGATTCAAATATTGTTCCTCTAAATTTTGCTCTTTAGCAACATGATGTAACACCTGCTCTAGTTCTAACGCGACTTCGGTTAAATTTTCTTGGTGCGCTAACTCTAGAGCTTCGCGCATCGTCTGCACACTAGACTGGCGCTTAAGCCGCTTAGGTTTATCAACTTTTTCCACCAGTTTTAGCTGGCTGGCCATAATTTGCAATTGGTTGATTAACTCTTGTAAAGTCACCCGACGTTTTGGGGGTGGCATAGCTGCTGGACGACGACGCAAGTGTTGCTCTAATTGCAAGCGATGGGCTGGATATAACAATCCATCTTCAATTCCTAATAGTGTATCATCTACAACTTCTTCTTGGGTATTATATACTGTTGACAGTTGTAATAATGTGTTTGCTTTAAATAATACGAGCATTGATGCTGATAAAAAAGCTTGTCCAGATTGAGACAAGTCACTTTCATAGCCTCTGATAGTTCTTGCTTCCGGTGACATTAATTCTAAGTAATGGTCAATCACCTCAATTACTCGCACGTCCCAAGGGTCAATTTCCCCTTTTTCAGCTTGCTCAATCAGGTGTGTAATTGTTTCTAATAATTCGGCTGCATCCATTCATTTAAAATTTAAATACGAGGA
>NZ_VILB01000031.1 GCF_009712035.1 Anabaena sp. UHCC 0187
GAAGAAAGAAAGAAGAAAGAAAGAAGAAAGATAAGAAAAGAGTTGTTCCCTCTGACAACGGACAACTGACCAACTTATTCATTGTCTTCAAATTCTGAGCCGTAATTAACCCGAAAATTTGAGACAAAATCACTATGGTTACTGCTTTTAATCGCGTCGAAAGTGCCTTTGATAGTTCCAGCAATGGGGACAGCAACAAGAGTTCCTAGCAAACCTGCAATTTCAAATCCCATTAAAATGGCAATAAAAATCCATAGGGGGTTGAGTCCAATAAAATTACCCATTAATTTTGGGGCTAAGAGATTATCTTTAATTTGTTGCATAATAATTGCCATTGTAGCGACTGGAAAGGCTAACCACCAATTTTGGATTAATACTAATATTGTAACTATACCAATACCTAAAGTTGCACCAACAACGGGAATAAGTCCAGAAATACCGATGATAATCGCAAATAAGAGGGCAAATGGGACTCTCAGAAATAAGAAAATGGGTGTGAGGGCTATGACCATAAACAATCCCAGTAACAATTGGCTCAGAAAAAAGTTTTGGAAATTTAACTGTAGGGATTTGCTAAAGGGAATACCGATATTAGATGGTAGAAGATTGACTAAGCCAGACCAAACGCGATCGCCATAGATGAGCATATAAAAAGCTAGAACAATCACCAATACCACATTTAGTAATCCTGATAATAGCGTTCCTGCAAATCCTACCGCGCCTGAAGCTATCTGCTGAACTAAATTTTGAATATTAGCGTTAATTTGGTATGTTACCAGCTTTAAATCTATAGATAACCGCCGCTGCTTTGCTAAACTCTCTAGGTGATCTAAATTGGCTTGACTAGTCGCTAACCAATCCGGAATCTTATTTAAAAGTTGAATAGTTTGGTCAATTAGCATGGGTACGAGAGTAACACCCAAAATAATAAACAAAGTTAAAGTCATTAGTAAAACAATGATTACGGCTTGAGTGCGGGTAATTCTGACTGTCTCAAATAACTTGACTGGGTAATTCAACAAAAAAGCCAAAATTGCGGCAATACTGAGGATAGTAATCGGATTCTGGAAATAACGAAATAATACAGACAGTAGCCAGATATTGAGAGCGATAATTGGTCCACTAAGTCCATAAATTAACAAAGTTTGCAAAGAAGCGGAACGACGCATCTGATTTAATGTATAAGTGGAGGAGGATGTTCTTTTAGCCCTTAATTTTTTGCTAATTCTTGCAAGAGGAAGAGGTTTAATGGACTGATTTTGATTATAAATATTTTTCCCCAATCCCCAATACTTATATAAGCTTATCTAATAGTGAGTAAATAAAAACGATGGATAAAATTATAGCGGATCTTCGCAAAGACTACACATTACAAGATTTGAGTGAAAAAGAAGTTGACCCAAATCCATTTAGACAATTTCAAACTTGGTTTAGTCAGTCTTTAGCAGCCCAACTACCTGAACCTAATGCTATGACTTTGGCTACCTGTACATCAGAGGGCAAGCCTTCGGCGAGAATGGTACTATTAAAGGATTTTGATGAACAGGGTTTTGTCTTATTTACTAATTACAATAGTCAAAAAGGACAAGAAATCTCAGTAAATCCCTATGCTGCTTTGGTTTTTTGGTGGGCTGAACTAGAACGTCAAGTGAGAATTGTGGGGACTGTGGAAAAAATTTCCGCAGCCGAATCTGATGGCTATTTTGAAATCCGTCCTGCATATAGTCGTTTAGGTGCTTGGGCTTCTAATCAAAGTGAGGTAATTGCCAATCGAGAATTTCTAGAAACACAATTACAGGAATTTCAGCGCAAATATCAAAATCAGGAAGTTCCTCGTCCTCCTCATTGGGGAGGTTTTCGAGTCATTCCCCAGGAAATTGAGTTTTGGCAAGGAAGATCAAGTCGTTTACATGATCGGCTGTTATATACTCATGTAAATGGTGGAGAGTGGAAAATAGAGCGTCTATCACCTTGATGTAAGCATTCAGGTATTAGCCTTCTCACTCGGTGAATCCTGATTCCTAGCCCGAATGAAAAGACTTTTATGGCTTACGCCACGCTCTGCTATCAGCAAACCCTAATTAATTAAGAAGATCCTGATCAGAGTAAAAAGTAGTGATTATTAATTAATAATTTAGTAATAAGTTAACTATCCAACATCATGTTGAATATATGTTTCTTAAAGTACAGTCAGATGATAATGAACTTGTATATAATAAACAGGAATTACCAAAAAAATCGAAAGATATAGATATAGTAGTTACCAGATCATCATAACTATCTGTTGAGCTTAGTTACTTGTAAAATAAGAGGTTTACCATTGGACTACGGATTGATCTTTCTTTGCTGAAATGAATTTAAGTTTTGACACACATTTTTAATCTTATGCGAATCATACATATATTAAATCATATCCAAGAAATTGGTAATGGTATTGTCAATGTAGCGGTGGATCTTGCTTGTTTGCAATCCCAAGCTGGTGATGATGTAGCAGTAGTTTCAGCAGGGGGAGAATACGAAAAACTATTAAATCAATTTGGTGTTAAGCATTACAGAATAGATCAAAGTCGTCAGCCGGTAAATATGATTAAGGCTGCGGTAGCTTATCGGGCAATTGTGCAAGAATTTCAGCCAGATATAGTTCATGCTCACATGATGACTGGTGTGGTTTTAGCGAGTGTTTTGAGATGGAGAAATAGATATAATTTAGTGGCTACTGTCCATAATGAATTTCAACGTAGTAGTCTATTGATGGGTTTAGCTGACCGGGTAATTGCTGTTAGTAAAGCTGTCAAAAATTCAATGGTACAACGGGGAATTCCTGAACAGAAATTAAGAGTAGTTTGTAATGGAACTTTGGGTAGTCCTCGGACTCGGAAAATATCAGATTATCAACCTTTAAGTTTACAGCATCCCGCGATTATTACTGTAGCAGGAATGTATAAACGCAAGGGTATTGCTGAGTTAATTGCGGCTTTTGAGGAGGTTGCTCAAAACTTTCCCGCAGCGCATTTATATTTGGTGGGAAATGGACCAGATAAAGAAATATTTGAGTCTCAAGCCCAAGCAACATCTGTTAGTGATCAAATTCACTTTGAAGGGTTTCAGCCCGAACCCCAACGTTATTTACTAGCCTGTGATATTTTTGTCTTAGCTTCTCACCGTGACCCCTGCCCCTTGGTGCTTTCGGAAGCGAGGGAAGCAGGAGTGGCTATTGTGGCTACTGAGGTAGATGGTATTCCAGAGGCGTTGGATCATGGCAAAGCGGGGCTGTTAGTTTCTGCTCAGAATAGTCATAAATTGGCAGAAGCATTAATTAAACTATTGAGTAATGCAGATACACTTCAGGAATGGAAACAGCGGGCGCAAGCAAATCTAGAATGGCTAAACGTGTCCCGTGTACATCAAGAAACCTTGGCTGTGTATGAGGAGTTAGATTTTCAGGAAATTTTTGCGACCTATACGCAACCTGATTAAGAGACTTGCAAATAAAAAAATATCCGGTCGTTGTGATAGCGGAGCGGAACATGGGTCTGAGTCCCCCATGCTCTCTGCTCCCTCCCTCTTTGTTAAACTACCAAACCAGAACGTAAGGCGCGAACGGCTGCTTGGGTGCGATCATCAGCACAGAGTTTATTTAAAATGTTACGAACATGAGTTTTGACTGTGCCTACAGTAATATATAATTTCTCAGCGATTTGGCTATTACTACAACCACCGACAATTAATTCTAAAATTTCCAGTTCCCTTTGAGTGAGGGGATAGGTTTCTAAAACTTGTTCATATTCTGTGTCTAGAGCTTCGATTTTTACAGTTTTCGGCTTATCCGCTGATTGATGCTCACCGGGGACACCTTGACGCATTTTCCGTAATACCACATTAGCGATCGCTGGATCAATCCAAGAGTTACCACCAAAAGTAACTTGTACAGCCTCAATAAATTTATTAATACTTGTGTCCTTCATATAATAAGAATCTGCTCCCGCAGCAAAAGCCGCTAAGACAGAATCTTCTGTATTGTTCATTGTTAAAATCAATATTTTTGTCTGTGATTGTCCTGTTTCCGCCTGATAACGTCTAAATTTGCGGGTCAGTTCAATCCCATCCATATCGGGTAAACCAATATCTATTACAGCCACATCTGGTTTAGTAGTTTCTAAAAGTTTTAGTCCCATAGTGGCGTTAGCAGCCTCACCAATCACTTTAAAGCCGCTGTGTAACTGCAATTCAGTTTTGAGTCCCATGCGGGTTAAATCATGATCTTCAATTAATACAATACTAATTTCACTCATTGTGACACCCATGATAATCAAATTGCTGTTCTGTGGTTTCAGGAGACAGGAGCGAGGAAAATACTTGCCGATTCAGGAGAAAAGAGTAAAGCAAAAACCCTGCCCCTTTTCCCCAAGCCCAATAATCAGTTGAATATCTTAACCGAGTAGTATTGGCAGGGAGGAGGAAAAAAGCTTGTTCTCTCGGCTCTTGAACCTTGGGAGTAAATAGCTATTTTTGTACAGCCGCACAAACTACAACTTTTTTAATAATTTCATCTAACTTACCCAACCCAAGGATAGATGATCTTGTTACTGATGAACATCTACCAATAGACGTAATTAACAAGCAATTTTTCAACTTAAGTAAATTAAAAATCTAGCTAAAGATACACCAGGAGTCACCAAGTCAGGTACACACAAGTTAGAAATTGTTTGTTGGTTGCCATAAAACCCCACCCCTAGCCCCTCCCCGCAAGCGAGGAGGGGGACCCGATTGCAAATAAATTCTTTCTTGCGAACATAAAAACCGATGGAAGAGACGTTAAAAATTTTATTTATAGAGGATGATGAGTTAGACCTCATGATAATACGTCTAGCTCTGAATCAAGCAGGTATTAAGATAGAACTTGATGAAGTCAAAGACGGGAATCGGAATCATGACTACAGAGTTTATTTAAAATGTTACGAACATGAGTTTTGACTGTGCCTACAGTAATATATAATTTTTCAGCGATTTGGCTATTACTACAACCATCGACAATTAATTCTAAAATTTCCAGTTCCCTTTGAGTGAGGGGATAGGTTTCTAAAACTTGTTCATATTCTGTGTCTAGAGCTTCGATTTTTACAGTTTTCGGCTTATCCGCTGATTGATGCTCACCGGGGACACCTTGACGCATTTTCCGTAATACCACATTAGCGATCGCTGGATCAATCCAAGAGTTACCACCAAAAGTAACTTGTACAGCCTCACCAATCACTTTAAAGCCGCTGTGCAACTGCAATTCAGTTTTGAGTTCCATGCGGGTTAAATCATGATCTTCAATTAACACAATACTAATTTCACTCATTCTACCCACAAATTTTTTAATAATTTTACCTAACTTACCCAACCCAAGGATAGATGATCTTGTTACAGATGAACATCTACCAATAGACATAATTAACGAGCAATTTTTTAACTTAAGTAGATGTAAAAATCTAGCTAAAGATATATAGATATTTTCCCCAAAACAAATGAAATTATTGAGACAAATCAGAAAAATTACAGCTACAGCATTATCGTCAAATTTTCAATAGGCTAAATATAGCAATTGCCAGGTAAGATATACTTTTCGTCAAACCAGACCCAAAAAGACTTTCGATTCTGTGCCTTGCTATCAAAGCGTATTCATACGGATGAGGTGAGAGATTTTTATTTAGCCATTATTACCATTGTTTAAGTAAAACTGCCCAAGGTTCTGGTACATAATGTTTCCATGCAACTCTCACTAATGGGTGAGGACAGTTAATGAATTACTAATTTACAATGTCTTTAACTGGATAAAGTATTTTATTTTACCTAAGCGTAAATCTACTAATCTAGTCAAAAATCGTGTTGATTGCCAATGTGAAGATTTTTCCAAAAAATCAGCAAATTTATCCAAAAATTTGATTTAGGAGTGCAAATAACCGCAAAATTGATTAAGATACTAAGGGTGGGTAATAATCAATGTAAGGTGATAAATTTAAACCAGATAATCTGTAAAACTGCTGAGTAAATCTCAGGCAATTTTTAGAGAAAGCAAACATCATTATTTGTATAATCTATAAACTTTGAAAACAGAAATACTGAACATCAATCTGTATTTAACAGCGAACATAAAAACCGATGGAAGAGACGCTAAAAATTTTAGTTATAGGGGATGATGAGTTAGACCGCATGATAGTACGTCTAGCTCTGAATCAAGCAGGTATCAGTATAGAACTTGATGAAGTCGAAGACGGGAATCAGGGCTTTTCTGCTCTCATCAATCATGACTATGACTGCGTATTTCTCGACTATCACTTACCAAATCAAGATTGCTTAAAACTAATTCACAAATTACAGTCTTCAGGAATCAAAGTTCCTGTTGTGATCTTGATAGATTCAGAAAATGAAGCAAAAGCTGGAGAGTGGATAAAAACAGGTGCTAGTGAATATTTGATCAAATCTACATTATCTTCAGAAAGTATTGCTCAGATTTTACGAAGTGCAATTCGTATCCACAATGCTGAAATGCAGCGAGATTTAGCCACTCAACAGCTTAAAGAAACTCATGAACAGCTAAGTCTTCAAAATCAACAATTAGCAGCACAACAGCAGCATATTCAGTTACAAAACATTGAAATTTTAGAAGTATCAAGGCTAAAATCACTATTTTTAGCCACTATATCCCATGAATTACGAACTCCCATGAATGCGATTATTGGATTTTCTCAGATTTTATTACGTCCTAAATTTGGTCAATTGACAACTCAACAAATGGACATGGTAGAGAGAATTCTTAATAATGGTAAAGATTTATTGATAAAAATCAATGAAATTCTCGATTTTTCTCACATAGAAGCTGGGAAATTAGAACTAAAGCCAGAAATATTGGATTTATCAAAAGTCGTTAATAATACAGTCACAGAAATCCGCCCTTTAGCCGAAGCCAAAAATTTATCTTTACTGGTCAAAACAGATTTAGAGAATACATTAGTATTTAATGATGCAGTGCGATTAAGGCAAATTTTAATTAACTTACTTTCCAATGCTGTTAAATTTACAGAATCTGGAAGTATTTCCATAGAAATCAAAGAAATACCTAAAAATCGAGTTACAATTACTGTAAAAGATACAGGCATTGGTGTTGCTTCTATAGATTATCAAAATATTTTTGCAGCATTTCATCAAGTTGATCAAGGTCTAAGCCGTAAATATTCGGGTACGGGTTTGGGTTTAGCTATTATTGAGTCCCTAGTACGCATAATGGGAGGAGAAATATCTATAGAAAGTCAATTAGGAATCGGTTCTATGTTTAAAATAGAATTACCACGGCAAATCAAGTTAGCAAGAGATTTAGGTGATGTAGTTTTTCTTACCCATCAGCACCATTTTAATCCTGTACATTCCCCTAACAAAGCATCCATAAATTCTCCCCATTTGAAATTATAAATAATTACAGCAGCTTGCAAGTAAATGAGGTATAAACTGAAAATCAAAATATCAAGTGCTGCTTTCTCCTGACTCCTCTTATAAAAAGTTGATTAATTATGTCCATTGTAAAAAAAGATCGGATTTTATCTGTTGATGATGTCCAAGATAATCTGGATTTAGTGCGAAGGCTTTTAGAAGGTGAAGAATATCATATTGATTCAGTTACCAATGGTCAAATGGCCTTAGAAAAAGTAGCAGAATTTCCACCGGATTTGATTATTTTAGATGTGATGATGCCGGGAATGAATGGTTATGAAGTTACCCGACGGATTCGGAATAACCCGGAAATTCACTATATTCCGATTTTACTACTTACAGCTTTTGATAAAGCTAGTGTTGTTGAAGGTTTAGATGCTGGTGCTGATGATTTTATTCGCAAACCCTTTGATACAGAAGAACTATTAGCAAGAGTGCGATCACTACTAAGATTAAAACATAGTATTGACGAACAGAGAAAAATGACCCGACAACGAGAAGACTTTGTTTCTCGTCTTACTCATGATTTACGGACTCCCCTAGTAGCCGCGAATCGAATGCTAAGTTTATTTTTGCAAGAAGTCTTTTGCCCGATTTCTCCAAAAATGAAAGAAATGATTAATGTTATGATTCGCAGTAATGATAATCTCCTAGAAATGGTGAATAACTTACTAGAAGTTTACCGTTTTGAAGCTGGAAAAAAAAGCCTCAACTGTGAATCATGTAACTTAACAACAATTGCTACTGAAGTAGTGAGTGAACTAACTCCCCTAGCACTTGAGAAAAACTTAATTTTAAAGTTAGACACCCATGAGTTAAGCCAAACAGAAAATAATGGGGGAATTGTTCAAGGTGATCGGTTAGAATTACGACGGGTATGCAATAATTTAATTGGTAATGCTATCAAATTTACTGATACAGGTAGCATAGAAATCCGCATTTTTGAAACCTTGTGTCCAAGTAATGATTCCCATGAAGTCATCCTTGAAGTTCAAGATACAGGTTATGGTATTGCCGCAGAAGATCAAGGAACAATTTTTGAAAGATTTCGCCAAGGTGGGAATAAAAGATCAGGCAGTGGTTTAGGACTACATCTTTCACAATGTATTGTTGAAGCGCACGGAGGTAGAATAGAATGTTCCTCAGAACTTGGTAAAGGTAGCATATTCACAGTTAGATTACCTAAAATTACTTGATTTACCTACCCTACAAGGACTTTCAAACCTGTTTGCTACACTTCCAAAACCGAACATAGCTCAAATTTTCTCCCTAGTAACCGATGGATAATTGCTTCTAATTCTTCAATCATATAAGGTTTACTGATGTAATCATCAAAACCAGCTTCGAGAATCCGTTTTTGGTCTTCACTCCCAGTTAAAACCGTCATAGCAACCACAGGGATGTGACAAGTTAATAATTCTCGCTTGAGATATTGGATCACATCCAATCCACTCATACCTGGTAAAAAAATATTCAATAAAATTAAATCAGGTTGATATTTTTCAGCTAAAAATACCGTTTTTGAACTTTCTTTTTGACAAATAGACCGACAACCACATAACTCTAGGGTATAACTCATCAGCAGTAGACTATCATCATTATCTTCTACTGCTAAAACTAAAGGCTGTTGATGTTTTTGTCGTTTATGATCACTTACGAATGAATGCGCTAGATACATCTCGTCTCCAGAGTAGTTAATTGGGAATAGTCGTCTTTTTGAGTAGAACAGACGAACCCGTAAGTCCTCACTGGTTGTTTATCCTCACCAATTTGAACAGGAAATAAAAATCCAGGTTTAATACTTTTAGCAGATATATTTTGATTATATGCAAAATTGTCAATAAATTTATTTACAAAAATCAACAAATTCATCACCCCTCACTCTCTTAGTCCTAGGGGTTGTTGTTGCTCTGATTACAAGTATTGTGACTAATGATTATTGCTCAAGTAGCCAAAGAATGGGTAGAATAGTTGACACAACTTTCTTTTATGTAATATGGCATATTACATAAATAAATAAATGATAAAAAAGTTGTGGATCATTGCCTGTCTCAGCAGAGAATAATTTGACTATGGATTTTGACTATTTCAGAACTAACGAAAGTAATAATACCAATAAGAACTGTCAAAACTTGTTATCTAGTGGTTGGCGGCCATTCCACAGAGATTTTGATTGGGACTATTTCGGGAAAATTTTATTCCATGATACCCAGGAATTAACCCAGAAAAGCATTAATTTAGCCAGTTATTATGCAGATGCTTTAGCGAGAAAAGAGTATGCTTGGTGGGCAAATATTTTAAATTTAGCCTCAGATTATACCCGTGGTGAATTCCAAAAATATTGGAATTATATTACACCAGATATGCTCACCCCAGAACATCGCCATAAAGACTTTTTGAGTACAGAAACACCTCTTGTGCAATTTGTCAGCCGCAATAGTATTCCTATTGATTATGTGCTGAATCTTCTCCAAGAAATTACCGTTTTACGAGTTTTGAAATTATTAGAACGTCCTGATATTATCACTCAATATTACTCAGAAAGGGACTTTTATTTCCCAGTGGAAAAATTTGTTAACTGGGAAAGATTAGATGTGGTGAATACAGTCTATGCTTACTGGTCAGAACATGATCTTTGGTTGCAAATTGAAGCTTACGAAAGGGGCAGAAGGAATTATACTTTAATGGCCAAAAATATGAAGCCATTAATTAATAAAGCGACTTATGATTTAGCAGTAATGCTGAGTGGATATCAAAGTCGGGTGGGGAGAGTCCATAGTCAGTATCCATTACGGACATTTCCTCAAGATATTCAAGATTTTACTGACTTAGTTCAACAAACAATTTTAGATCAAAACCAATTAGCTGTTGTAGTTCATGGCGCACCAGGGACAGGAAAAACCGCATGGACACAAAGTGTTGCGAAAGAAATTCTTGTCCCTTTGGGATATGTCATTTTCATTTTAGATCATGATGCCATTACTAACTTTGTTCCCCCAACATATTTAGAACAGATTTGTATTATCATCAATGAAGCTGATAATTTAGCTCAAGATCGGGCTTCGGAAGTAGCACAATATAACAACAAAACTGAGCATATTTTAGGCTTATTAGATGGCACATTATACCAAAGCGTCATTGATGAATCGGGGATTCAGATCAAGCAAAAATTAGTAGTATTAATGACTTGTAATACCACAGAAAGATTAGATCCAGCCATGTTACGTAAAGGTAGGGTAGACTTAATGTGTGAGTTTAAAAAGAGATTTGTTTAAATAGACTGTGTACGGTGCGTCTTTTGACGCATCATAAAAAATCTCTTGTCTAACTTGACTTTTAGGAATGATGAAATTAAAATCCCCTTTAAAAATTACCAAAGGTGCAATTATTAGATTAAGTTGTTTATTTTTAGCCATGTTAACTTTTAGCATTTGGTTAAAACAATCTGGAGGAATGGAAAATAGTCAATTATTAGAAACTCTTTATCGTCAAGGAAATTATATAGAATCGGGATTATGGGGATTATTTGCTATTGGGTTTTTAGTTTATAGCTATAAACGTCCTACTTTAGTTGCAAAAAGGAAAAATCAAATTACGGCTTTTATTTTTCTAGCTTTTGGAATTTCTGATATTGTCGAAGTACAAACTGGTGCATGGTGGCAACCTTGGTGGTTATTTTTGTGGAAAGCTAGTTGTGTTATTGGTTTTATGATTTGTTTTTGGGACTTTTGGCAAAATAATATTCAACAAAATCAAGAAGAAAATGAATAAACAAAAACAACTAGATCAACAACCAGTAACACGATTATTTTCTCATCTGGAATTTAATGGTAATAAATTCCAACATCAACCAGGTAGTGTTTTAGGAAATACAGCTTTAATTGTCGGAACTACTATTGGGGCTGGAATTATTGGACTACCAGCAGTAACTTTACCATCGGGTATTTTACCATCTACAACCTTACTGATTGCTGTCTGGCTTTACACTGTAATTTCTGGTTTATTAATTGCGGAAATAACTTTAAATGTGATGCGATTTGAAGGTATTCCCCATTTAGGTTTATTAGCAATTATAGAAAAGATTCTCGGTAAAGTGGGAGCGAGAATTGCCGGAATTGCCTATATATTTATGCACTATGCCCTCTTGGTGGCATATATGACAGAAGGTGGAGAAGTATTAACAACAACAGTTAATCAAGTTTGGAAATTAGAAAATCTTTTACCTCACTGGGTCGGAACAGTTACTTTTGTTCTGGTATTTGGTGGTATGATGTATTGGGGGAAAGATAGATTAATTGAGAAATTAAATGAGATATTTATTATTGTTTTATTAGTTGCTTTTGTCGGTTTATTATTATTAGGAGGAATGCAAATTCAAAGCTCTCAATTATTAGTGCAAAATTGGCACGCTATTGGTGGTTCTATTGCTGTTATGTATGTGGCGATGTTCTTCCATAGCATTGTTCCCCTGGTTGTGACTCAATTAGAAGGAGATGTGCCTAAGATTCGTCAATCTATTATTATTGGTTCTGTGATTCCGCTACTGATGTTTCTAGCTTGGAATGCCGTTATTTTAGGCTGCATGACTCCAGATATTTTACAGAATAATGGCGGAAATGAGAGAATATTTGATCCACTGCAAATTCTCCGAACTGGTCAGTCTGGAGAATTATTTGCGATGTTATTATCAATATTTTCTGAATTTGCAATTATTACATCATTTATTGGTGTTACTTATGGTTTAACGGATTTTTTTAAAGATATTTCTGTGATTACCAAAAGTGAAATTTCGCGTTTACCTCTGTATTCTTTAGTGTTGCTTCCACCTTTAAGTTTAGGAACATTTAATCCTAGCATCTTTTTCCATGCCCTAGAGTACACGGGTACATTTAGTGTTTCTATTTTAGCAGGGATTATGCCAGCATTAATGAGTTGGAAACAAAGCCAAACACCAGAATTTGTAAATAGTAACTATCAAACTATAGTTCCGGGTGGGAAAATAACATTAA
This sequence comes from Anabaena sp. UHCC 0187, assembly GCF_009712035.1. Lineage (GTDB taxonomy): Bacteria > Cyanobacteriota > Cyanobacteriia > Cyanobacteriales > Nostocaceae > Dolichospermum. Next base: position 12,480 of record NZ_VILB01000031.1, read on the forward strand.
TATTGCTAATTATCGGGGCATTATTGCTGATAGTTAGACAATTGTTTTCAATATATAAATTCTAAAAATGAGTAATTATCGGTTAATGAAGTTTGGTTAGTTGATCATGTACCTCATCAATATTTACAACTGATAAAAAGTGAATAAAACCTCTCCTGTCGGGTAATGACAAGAGAGGATTTGGAGCTAAAGTCCGGTAGGGTAATCGGGCTATTTAATATTTAATATTTATAGTGATTGAATCCAGTCCCCCTTAAGATATATAAATTGATAATTATTATCTTCAATTGGTATCATTTACAAATTTATATAAAAAAACCCCCTTGCTTGTATAGTACAAACAAAGGGATCTGCTGTTAAAGTTCGTCAGGTGATCGGAATATCTAATTATTTAGTATTTATTGGGTGCGTCTTGATTCCTCCATTGGATAGAGAAAAATTTATCTAACAAATCTTTCTTGTAAACATTCTGCAATCCGTTGTGCTGCGCCGGCACGTCCCATGCGCTGAACTCCATTTTCGGCAATTTCATGTAAAAAGTCAGGATTTTTGAGTAGAGATTGGATGGCTGGGAGAACTTGTGATGGTTGGTTGACTAGGGTGAGGGATAGTCCTAAAAGCCGACTTTGGGCTTCTGCAAAACCGGGGTTATATTGGGGCCCATTACCAGGAATAGCGATCGCTGGTTTTCCTAAACCGATAAATTGTTCTGTTGCAGTTCCGGCCATAGCGATCGCCACATCACCCCAATACAAGCAGTCATTGTAGGCTTTTTGGGTCAAGATGAAATAAGCATTTTTTTGTTTAAAAGTCAAACTATCGGGGTCAGAAATTGGTAAAGGGGATTCTTCACAAAGTCGCCAACCTTGAATATGTAAAGTTTGGGATAAAATACTACAATCTAAACCAGGAGAAATTGCCCCTAAAAAAATCATTGTTCCCGCAGCACGGAATATAGAATCTGGTTGTCGCAAACCAGCCATCAGCGCAGATACAGCAATCATCATGATTTCCCAATTATTGTATGCTTCTGGCGCACGAGAACCAGGCAACAGAGTCACAATCAAAGGACGAATCACTTCTTTCTCTTCAGCATCAGGACGATAAAACTGCTGTGCGGTCAGAGTCGTCTGTAAACCATCCATCATAGGATTCCCCACATCCACAGCGGGAATTGGCCATTTTTTTAAAATTTCCGTGGTCAGAGAATCCCTGGGAAACACAGCGCGACAACGACGACGACTCATTAACCACCTTTCCCAAGGATGGTAAATTGAACCAGAAAAATTTTCCCACCATGCAGATTTAGATTTTCTCGGTAATAAACCAGCTTCATCGCGCACATAATATTCTGATTTAGCTGTACCCACAAAGGCATAATTAGCACCACTCACCGCTGCAAACAATAACGGTACAATATCACCCACAGCTAAAACAGCTTTTTGATTACCTAACTTTGTCTGTGAACTTACCCAACGGCGTACAGATTGAATTTGATTAAGAGTCAACTGCACCAACCCACCACGGACATCACGCATTAATTCGCGGCTATCCATATAGATAAAACCACCGGAAGGCATAGTTTGCACTTTACCAATCATAGGAACATCTATTTTTTGGTAAGCACGTCCTTCACCCACTATAGGTAAAGCAAAAATATCTGGTGGAACAGGTAATTGTTGGAGAGCCTGGATAATCCGCACAGCAATGATATCTTCTCCATGACCATTGCTTAAAACTAATAACTGTAAACGAGAATTGGCCATTTACTTTTCTAAATATCAGGAGTCA
>NZ_VILB01000032.1 GCF_009712035.1 Anabaena sp. UHCC 0187
CGTTTTGATCATGTTGGGTTTCCTTGCGTCAACCCAACCAACAATTATTAACTAATTATTAATTGACAATAAACCGGGGGGAGGAATAATTTCAACTCGACGATTTTCTAAATCTACAACAGGAACAATTTCCATCACAAAAGGAATTAAAACAGTTTTTTGTACTTTATCAGTTGTCAACTCTTCATTATTAGTGACAAAAGCAGGATCAAATTTAACTTCCAATAAATCATGACCTGAAGGTAAGATATCCACCACCGTTCCCACAAATTCCCCAGATGATTGCATAAAGACTTGCAATCCTAACAAATCTAACACATGAAATTCACCTTCTTCTAATTCTGGGCGATCGCTAACAGGGACAAAAAACCGACAATCACGCATATTTTCAGCTTGATGGCGATCGCTTACTCCCTTCAATTTAATCACATAGAGATTCTTTCCATCAAGATACCGCCCATTTAACAACTCCACAGGTTGAAGTTCCGTTTCCCCAGGACGTAACAACCAGCGTTTTCCAGGTTCTTCAAAGCGTTCAGGAAAATCCGTATTAGGATAAACCCGCAACTCCCCAGTTAAACCTTGAGGAGAGACAATTTTGCCAATTTCCAACCAATCATCGAGATTGGGGACTGGAGACTGGGGACTGGGGACTGGGTTAATAGGTGGAGACTGGGGCTTAGGAGGGAGGAGAGACCCGGATTTTGGGCTGGGAGACCCAGATTTTGGGCGGGGAGACCCAGATTTTGGGCTGGGAGACCCAGATTTTGGGCGGGGAGACCCAGATTTTGGGCGGGGAGACCCCGCCCCTACATTCTTCTTCTTCTTCGTGTTCTTCGCTTCTTCGTGGTTCATTTATCTTACACACTCACAGCCGCAACTTGATAAACCTGTTCAGCAACCTTAGCTAAACGCTGCATACCGATAGTAATTTCCTGATCACTACCAGTTAAACTAATTCGCAGACATTGATGTTTGTGTTCCCACTCCTCCTTTAAACCAGGGAAGAAACTACTACCAGGAACAACAATTACACCCACCTTCTTTAATTCCTGGTAGAATTCCCAATCAGTCATAGGTAAATCTTGCAACCATAACCAGCCAAAAATCGCCCCTTCACCACGATGTAAGAACCAAGGTATATTTTTCGGCATTGCGGCTTCCAATGTACTTTCTAAGACATCAAACTTTTGCTGATAGAAAGGACGGATCACATTTTCGGCAATATTTGCTAATGTACCTGATTCTATCGCTCTAGCTGCGATCGCTTGACCATATCGAGAAGAATGAATTCCCACATTAGTTTGGAAACATTCCAAAACCTGAATCAGATTTTCATCTCCAATAGCTACCCCAATCCGTTCTCCAGGCAAACCTGCTTTTGATAAACTCATACAGTGGAGGATATTTTCCCCAAATACCGGAGTCATTTCCGTAAAATTCAAAGCTGGGAAAGGAGGTGCATAAGCCGAGTCAATCAATACAGGTACATGATGTGGTGCAGCTAAATCGGTGATTTTATTTACCTCATCATTAGTTAAAACATTACCCGTCGGATTACAAGGACGGGAAAAAATCACACAACCAGTATTTTCGGTAATCGAAAGTTGGTTAAAATCAGGACGATATTTAAATCTATGTGCGGCTGTATCAATATCCAGAGTAGGTTTATAAGCAACCAAAGCTTCTGGGAACAAACAAACACCACCATAGCCAGTATAATCTGGACTTAACGGCAACACAATTTCTTTCAAATTGCCATCTTGAGTATAGCCACCAAAAGCATTAGCGGCGTAAAAATAGATAGTTTGACTACCCGCAGTAATTAAAATATTCCGCTCAGTTAAACTTAACCCATAACGCTGGTTAAAATCCTTGACAATTGCCTCAATTAATGGTGAATAACCTTGACTTGAACCATAACGACAAACAACTTCACCATATTCGGAACTAGCTAATAAATCTGCCGTACAATCGCGCCATAACTGTTCTACCTCTGGTAAAATCAACGGATTGCCAGCACTCAAATTATATAATTCCTGTCCCTTACTAGCTCTGAGGGTTTCGTTAATATCTTTCATAATCGCTCTTACGCCAGTTAAGTTGGACATTTGAGCGCCAATTTTCGTAAGGGCAGGTTTTATCATGTTTGTTACAGACTGAATTAATCGCAAAAGTGGATAAATTAAAAGGTGGTTGCAGCTAAGACAAAATTTATTATAGTTGCCAAAACAGCCACTGCCTTTAACTAATTTAAACCAGTGAATGCGATTTTAACAAAATCTGGTAGTTAATAAAGCCCCACTGGTGAAGGTGGGGGATTTCTCATGTGATAGGTACTAATGTACTACACAGGGAATTATTTGACAAGCAGTTAAAAATTCTCCTCTCTCTGCGACTCTGCGCCTCTGCGTGAGATAAAATTACCTAAATTCCCACAGGAGAATCAAATGGAAGTCAAAGCAGCAGTAGCTTACACCCCAGGAAAACCCCTCACAATTGAAACCGTACAATTAGCACCACCACAAGCAGGGGAAGTATTAATTGAGATTAAAGCCAGTGGGGTTTGTCATACTGATGCTTTTACCCTTTCCGGTGATGATCCTGAAGGCTTATTTCCGGCAATTTTAGGACATGAAGGGGCTGGTATAGTTGTCGAAGTGGGGGCTGATGTCAAAAGTCTCAAACCTGGAGATCATGTCATTCCTTTATACACTCCCGAATGTCGGCAATGTGATTATTGTTTAAGCTTCAAAACCAATCTCTGTCAAGCAATTCGCGGCACACAAGGACGGGGTTTAATGCCTAATGGTACGAGCCGTTTTAGTATCGGTGGCGACATGATTCACCATTATATGGGTACATCAACTTTCGCTAATTATACGGTATTACCAGAAATCGCCGTTGCTAAAATTCGGGAAGATGCCCCTTTCGATAAAGTTTGTTATATTGGCTGTGGTGTCACAACAGGTATCGGTGCGGTTATCTACACGGCTAAAGTAGAACCAGGCGCAAACGTGGTGGTTTTCGGTTTGGGTGGCATTGGTTTAAACGTCATCCAAGGGGCGCGAATGGTGGGCGCGAATAAGATTATTGGTGTAGATATTAATCCCAGTAAACGGGCTTTAGCTGAAAAATTTGGGATGACACATTTTGTCAATCCCCAAGAAGTTGCAGGTGATTTAGTTCCCTATTTAGTAGATTTAACAAACGGTGGTGCAGACTATTCCTTTGAATGTATTGGTAATGTTAATACCATGCGTCAAGCTTTGGAATGTTGTCATAAAGGTTGGGGTGTGAGTGTGATTATTGGTGTTGCTGGTGCGGGAAAAGAAATCAGCACTCGTCCGTTTCAATTAGTAACTGGAAGGGTTTGGAAAGGTTCGGCTTTTGGTGGTGCAAGAGGGCGGACAGATGTACCGAAAATAGTAGATTGGTATATGGATGGTAAGATTAATATTGATGATTTAATTACTCATGTGATGCCGATTGAAAGGATTAATGATGCTTTTGATTTGATGCACAGGGGGGAGTCTATTCGGAGTGTTGTGACTTTTTAGGTTTTATGGCTCACGCAGAGGCGCAGAGGCACGGAGAGGAGGAAGGGAGTTATAATTAGGTTGAGTTTACTTGGTTTTTGTTCTGCATTCATCAAAGGCGGAAAAATTGACGTTCCTGAATTGAAATATGAAATTAATTTCAAATTCTTACTCTCTGAGACTCTGCGCCTCTGCGTGAGAGAAAATCATCATTCTCCCAACTTTTCAAACAACTTCGCTAACATCACATTAGAAAATACAAAACCATCGGGATCGCTAAATCGCAAGCTATCCCCAATAATCTTCACCCAGCCTTGGGCAAAGTATGGTTGCAAACAGCTTTGAATTTTCTCTACTTGATGATTGCCGAATTTTGCTGCTAGGGAATTTAAACTGATTCCTTCGGCTAACCGTAACCCTAACATTAAGGTTTCTAGCAAGACATCTGCCTGTGGTGTGATTTCACAATCAATGACAGCACCGTTTTTTAACCATTGGTAATATTCCTGGGTTTTACGGGGACGGGTGAAGCGTTTACCATGAATATAGCTGGCTGCACCCATGCCAAAGCCATAATAGGGGCGATTTTGCCAATAAACTCGATTATGCTGGCATTGATGTCCTGGTTGGGCATAGTTGGAAATTTCGTAATGTTCGTAACCGACATCAGTTAAGGTTTTTTGCCCCATTTGATACATTTTGACTGTGGTTTCATCTGTGGGTAAGGGATCATCTCCCGGTTTGTAATAACGATTGAAGGCTGTTCCGGGTTCAATGGTCAGGTCATAGATGGAAATGTGAGTTGGTGTGGCTGCGACTGCTTGGGTTAAGGAATCTTGCCATTGTGCTAAAGATTGATGCGGTAAGCCAGAAATCAAGTCTAAGCTAAATTCGGGAATCTCGACTTGGTGAATTAACTCTATAGCTGTAAAAATATCTACAAGGGAATGCGATCGCCCAGCGGTTTTTAACAATTCTTCTTGAAAGGCTTGAACACCTAAACTGACCCGATTTACTCCTGAGTTACGATAACCAGCGATATGTGCGAAATCAAAGGTCCCTGGGTCAATTTCCATAGAGATTTCTACCTTAGAGGCTATGCCAAATCGCTGTTCTAAGGTTGTCAATATAGATTGCAACTGTGCTGTTGATAATAGTGAAGGAGTACCACCACCAAAAAAAATTGTTTCTAAAGGTTGACCATAAGTTGGTGCAATCCTGATTTCTTGACATAAAACTTCAACATATTCGCCAATTGTCCCAGAATTTTCCCCCCGTGAGCGATCGCCCACTACAAATACCGGAAAATCGCAATAAAAACACCGTCGCCGACAAAAGGGAATATGCACGTAAGCAGAACGGGGAATCCCCCAACCAATATCTTGTTGACTCATTCTGATCAATAGTGAATTTGATTTGAATATTAAAAATAATGAAAATGAGGAGTTTGTTTACAACTTTTCATCCTTTTTGCCTAAAAATAAAAATAATATGCAGTCAAAACCCTTTGGTTATAATGTTGGCATATTCTGTCTGCCTGATCAGCTAGTATGATTTCATATTTCTGAATTTACCAAAAAGGATAGAAACAAGCATACTTTACTTTATCGAATACATACCGTTGTAGGAACACAACACAACCATGCTGGATGTCATTATTATTCTCTCATTTATCTTGGCAGCGGCGGGAATAGGTTATTTCAGCACCGATCTACTCCCCCCTGGTACTCTTGATGGAGTCAGTGATTTAGATGCCTTACGTCTAGTTTTCGCCGTGTTTGCTGCCATTATTGGTGGTGCAGTCGGGCTGAGTTTCCAGACTACATACCGTCGGCTAGAGTCACAAGTTCGAGAACTACCCCTAGAAGTCATTCTCACCCGTGCCATTGGCTTAGTAATTGGGCTATTACTTGCCAATCTTATGTTAGCCCCGCTATTTTTATTACCCATTCCCCCAGATTTTGGTTTTATTAAACCTCTTGTCGCCGTTGTTGGTAGTATTATCCTCTCTGTGACAGGAATGAATTTGGCAGATACCCACGGACGGGGTTTGTTAAGATTAATTAACCCCAATACTGTAGAAAGTATGGTGGTGGAAGGAACTCTTAAACCTGCTAATACCAAAGTTTTAGATACTAGCTGTATTATAGATGGCCGGATTGAAACATTACTAGAAACAGGATTTTTAGAAGGGTTAATTCTTGTCCCCCAATTTGTTTTACAAGAGTTGCAACAAGTAGCCGACGCGAGTAAGGATCAAAAACGGGTGAGAGGAAGAAGAGGATTAGAAATTCTCAACCGCATTCGTGAAACTTATCCCGAACGCATTTTAATTAACCCTGTGGACTATGACGATACTGCCACGGTTGATGCCAAATTAGTGCGTTTTGCTCAAGAAATCAATGGCACATTACTCACCAATGATTACAATTTGTCCAAAGTTGCTAGTGTGCAAAAAGTCCCAGTTTTGAATGTTCATGATTTAGTAAATGCTGTGCGTCCCACTTATTTACCGGGTGATAATCTGGATTTGAAAATTCTCAAAGAAGGAAAAGAACCAACTCAAGGAATTGGCTATTTAGATGATGGCACAATGGTAGTGGTGGAAGAAGGCAGGGGTTATGTCGGTGGTGAATTGCGAGTAGTAGTTACCAGTGCTTTACAAACCTCCGCTGGGAGGATGATTTTTGCCAAACCCCAAGCTTCCGCCTTAGCATAAGGAATATGGCAGGGAAAACTAGAGACAAAAAGTGCTATTTTCAATATCCTCTGGACGATCAATATCTGCTAAAGCTTGCAGATAACTGATTGATAAATGCCAAGTTTGAGCAATTTCTACTGTTTTTGCGAATACCTGAGCAGTACCCCAGTGGATATTAGCAAATAGTTCTGCTATTGGTTGTTGTAAACCAATTAAATAATAACCACCGTCAATGGCTGGACCAATTACAAGATCAAAAACCCGCAATTTCTCAAAAGCACTTGCTAAAATTTGCGAATTTAGATCAGGACAATCCGTACCAATTATTATCACTTGTTCTGCATTTTGACTAAACGCATTTGCAAGCGATCTTTCCATTCTTACTCCTAAATCTCCCTCACCCTGAAATTGATACAATAAATCATTTCCTAACCAATTTTGCATTTTTTCTAAATCACCACCTGTAAAGCGCACTTCTACAGATACTCTGGTCATTTTTGCCAATTCTCTAACCTGAGAAATCGTATATTCAGTCATCTGCTTTTGCAAATTAGCAGCACCAATTTCACCTAAAGCCGGTATGAGTCGGGTTTTTGTTTTCCCTGGTTCTGGGTAACGGGTAAAAATAATGAGGTGTTGTTTTAAGGGTTTCAAAGGAGATTATTCAAAATTTGCGGCTATTAAAGATATAGCAACTATGGGTGCTGTAACGGCGCGAAGAATGCGACGACCCAGGGAAATGGGCTGAAATCCTGATTTTACAGCTATTTCTATTTCTTGATTTGTCCATCCTCCCTCTGGTCCAATAGCTATAATTATGTCATTTTTAGTATTATTTATCACCTGATTTAAATGAGGATAATCACCACGGGCTTCACAGATATAACGATGAGTAGCGGTACTTTCATTCATGGCAGTGTTAAAAGCTACGGGTTCTAAGATGGTGGGAACCACAGCCCGTTCTGATTGTTCAGCGGCTTCTGAGGCTATACGCCGCCAGCGTTCTAGTTTTTGGAGACTGGGATTTAATAAAGTGCGATCGCTTAAAACTGGTGCAATACAAGTTACTCCTAACTCCGTACAACACCGGACAATCTCATCAAATCCATTTCCTTTCGGTAATGCCATCATTAAGGTAATAGATATCGGTAATTCAGTTTTTACCTCCAGTAATTCTAAAACCTGCCCTTGTTCCCCTGCTAACTGTGCTAACCACCATTTACCCATACCATCCATAGCAATGAATTTATCACCATCTCGCAACCGCAACACCCGTAGTAAATAATGTTGTTGTTGGGATGTTAATAAAAGTTCTGTTTCTTGGAGTTGGTTTGGATTAATAGTAATGCGTTGAAGTTGTGACATTCTTTAGATAAGATAGACTGATTTACAACCAAGTTGTCAGAAAAGATAAATTGGTTTATTCCCGATAATGAAAAGGTTTTTAAGAGTACATGAACAAACGATTTATTTTAACTTTGATTTCTAGCCCCGTATTGTTTACATCCATGATATCTATGGTGATGATGGCTAGACCTGCTCATGCTAGTCAAACAATGGACGCTAGTGGGACTCATCTATCTTGTGTTATGTCTCCCCATTCAGCAAGTCCGAAAAAGGTATGTATACAGGTAAGTAATACTCCTCCTGCTGTTGCAAAATCACCCATGCAAATAGCACAAGCAGATACAAATAATCCCAAAGAACTAGAATTTTCTGATGCAGAAAGTGATCTAGCTATCAAGTTATTTGGCTGTGATTGCCCCGTTTGTATCAATGCTGCCCGTCAATTAAATGGTGTAGCACCTTTACCTGTTTAGCATGATGTGGTCTTAAAAAGGGCGGGGAGACCCCGCCCCTACTTCCCTAATAATACTTCTCTAATTATTTCTGTTGGTACTTCGTCGGTAACTTTGACTGCACCAATTTGGGTTGGTAATACAAAGCGGACTTTACCAGATTTAACTTTTTTGTCTAATTGCAAAGCATCAATAAGAGCTTCAATGTCTAAATCTGCGGGTATTTGGGTGGGTAAACCTGCTTTTTTAATTAGGTTGTTTTGACGTTCTGTATCTGCTTGTGGCCAAAGTCCCAATTTTACAGCAATTTCTCCCGCTGCTACCATGCCAATACCTACGGCTTCACCATGTTTAAATAGACGATATTCTGTGAGACTTTCCACCGCATGGCCAATGGTATGACCATAATTTAAAATTGCCCTCAGTCCAGATTCTTTTTCATCTTTGCTAACTACATCTGCCTTTGCTTGACAGGAATGAGTTAATATGCTGTTTATCAGGTCGGATTTTACATAGCGGAGTTGATCAAGGTGTTTACTTGCTGTTAGTTGAGTAAATAACTCGGTATCCCAAATGATCCCGTATTTGATCACCTCTGCCATTCCTGCCCGAAATTCCCTAGCAGGTAGGGTTTTTAAGACTTCTGGGTCAATTAAAACTAAACTGGGTTGATGGAATGCACCAATCAAGTTTTTGCCGTGGGGATGATTTACGCCGGTTTTGCCACCAATAGCCGAATCTACCATTGCTAGGAGACTGGTCGGAACTTGGACAACATTGATGCCTCTAAGCCATGTAGCGGCGGCAAAGCCCGTCATATCACCAATTACACCTCCACCCAAGGCGACCATCGTTGAGGAGCGTTCTAGGCGATTTTCCAGGGCGATATCGTAGAGTTTTTGAATGGAGTTGAGGGTTTTGTAGCGTTCACCGGGGGGTAGGTTGTAGCTGACAACTTCAAAACCGGCATTTTGCAAAGAGGCGATCGCTCTTTCGCCATAATATTTAAATATCATCGGGTTGGAAACTAGTAATACCTTCTTCCCTAGTTTCAAACTCGCCATTTGTTCACCTAGTTGATCTAAACTCCCAGGGGCGATGGTAATATCATAAGACTTTTCAGGTATATCTACTTTAATTACAGAAGTCATTCCCTAACCCTAATATAATCACTTGTCCGCGTATTTTACCCCAATTTGGCAACCTATTCTCTGTTCCCTGTTCCCCGTTCCCTGTTCCCTTTAATAATTATTGATGATTCAATATAAATAAGTAACTAATTTGGAGAAACTGCCATGACTGGTGCAATTGAGTATGTTGTATTTTTAGGTGTATTTATGGGTGTAGCTGTTGGCTTGTTATTTGGTCTGCGTTCCGCCAAGATCATTTAATCAAGTAGGTTGGGTTGACGCAAGGAAACCCAACATTATCAATATCGTTGGGTTGCGCTGTCGCTTAACCCAACCTACTTTTGTTATATCATCACTGGAGTTGGTGTTTTTTCCTGCTTTTGGAATGGGGGACGCATTTCCAAACCCAGCAAATTCAACATTTCTTTATCTGCATCATAATCAGGACAGGGAGTAGTCACCGTCAACATTTTGTTATCATCGCTGGAGAAGATGGAATTTGCACCAGCCATAAAGCATAAAGCTTGTTCTACCTGGGAAAGTCTCGCCCTACCTGCGCTTAATCGCACGTCAGATTTAGGCATAATAATTCTAGCAGTTGCAATCATCCGCACCACATCCCAAATGGGGACATCGGGTTGATTTTCTAAAGGTGTACCGGGAACTTGGGAAAGAATATTAATGGGTACAGATTCGGGGTGGGGTTGTAAATTTGAGAGAGTATGTAACATTCCTACCCGATCTGCGACATTTTCTCCTAAACCGAGAATACCGCCCGAACATACGGTAACATTAGTTTGGCGAACATTGGCAATGGTATTCAGGCGATCGTCATAGGTTCGAGTTGTAATTACGGTGCTGTAGTGTTCCCGTGAGGTGTCGAGATTATGGTTATAAGCATATAATCCCGCATCCTCTAACCGCTTTGCCTGGTTTTCTGTCAACATTCCCAAGGTACAGCATACTTCTAAACCCATGTCGGTTACGTCCTTAACCATATCCAGGACTTCCTCAAATTGGGAATTATCCCGAACTTCTCGCCAAGCAGCACCCATACAAACCCGACTCACACCGCTTTCTTTGGCTGTTTTAGCAATATTCATCACTGTTGCTTTTTCTAACAGTGCTTCGGGTTTTACCTCGGTTTTGTAGCGAGAAGATTGAGCGCAGTAACCGCAATCTTCTGGACAAGCACCGGTTTTAATGGAGATAAGTTTACAAACTTGTATTTGTTCGGGTTTGTGATATTGACGATGCACAGTAGCAGCTTGATAAATTAGCTCTAGAAATGGTGTATTATATATCGTCAATATCTCTGTTGGTTGCCAATCGTAGCGTATTCCCACTGTTATGATCCTTTTTGCAGTCTTTTGGATTAATGTTCAAATTAGTATAGCTGATACAAAATATTTAAATTTAAGTATGAGTATATGACATCAGAGCCACCAATTCTGACAAGCGATCGCCTAATATTAAGAATGGCAGTGATGGAGGATATTCCCTATATACTCAAATATTTTACTGAAAATAAAGAATATCTCACACCATTTTATCCCAAATGGGATGAAAATTTTTTTACCGAAGAATATTGGGAATATCAAGTAGAAACCAGTTTCTGGGAATTTGTTAACAATTATTCATTAAAACTATTTATTTATCGGAAACACCAGCCTAGAAAAGTCCTGGGAACTGCTAATTTTAGCAACTTTGTGCATAGTGCTGCTCAATTTTGTCAATTAGGATACAGTTTAGCAGAATCAGCCCAAGGTTATGGTTACATGACAGAAGCCTTATCTATTTCCACTGAGTATGTTTTTCAAGAATTAAATCTGCACCGCATTATGGCTAATTATATGCCCCATAATCGCCGCAGTGGTAATGTTCTTAAAAGGGCTGGTTTTGTAGTCGAAGGATATGCTAGAGATTATTTAATGATTAATGGTAAATGGGAAGATCATATTTTCACAAGTTTGACAAATCCCCACTGGCGATCGCATTTATAATACCTCAGATCCCCGATTTCTCCAATAAGTAGGGAATCTAAAGATAATTATGGAGAAATAAATTATGTCATTATATAATCATCGCGTGGCTATTTTGGCGACAATGCACAATAAAGAAAAGGTAATTTCTCCTTTGTTGAAAGAACATTTAGGAATTAATTTGATAGTTCCTCAAGACTTAAATACTGATATTTTTGGGACTTTTACTAGAGAAATTAAACGTCCAGACACACAAATTATTACTGCTAGGTTAAAAGCTAAAAAAGCCTTGAAAATGTATGATGAAAAAATAGCACTCGCTAGTGAAGGAAGTTTTGCACCTCACCCCCTAATCCCCTATATTTATGCTAACCGAGAAATAATTATTTTTCTGGATCAAGAAAATGATTTAGAAATTATTGGTGAAATATTTTCCACAGAAACTAATTTTAATCATCAAACTATATCTAGTTTAGAAGAAGCTGAAGAATTTGGAACAAAGGTTGGTTTTCCTAAACATGGTTTAGTAATTTCACTTGATAATATATTTACAGGGAAAACAGAATTTATTAAAGGTATTACCAGCCAGGAAACTCTGATAAATTCAGTAGAAATTGCTATAAAAAACACAAATGGTAATAAATTTAATATAGAAACAGATATGAGAGCAATGTATAATCCTACCAGAATGAAAAATATTGCCCTTACTACCCAAGACTTAATTAATAAAATTAATAGTTTATGTCCCCAATGTAATACTCCTGGTTTTATGATTAATCAAAAAATACCTGGATTACCTTGTAAACTTTGTCATCAGCCAACTTCATTAATTAAAGCAGTAATTTTTCAATGTCAAAAATGCGGTTTTACCCAACAACAATTATTTCCTAACAATCAAGAATTTGCTGATCCTAGTTTATGTGAATATTGTAATCCTTAGATCCCCGACTTCTTGAAGAATTCTGGAATCTATTTTATTTTTTATTGATCATTCTCAAGAAGATATATAATTTTTATAAGCTCGTGATAGCGCAGCGTGGCGTTAGCCATTTCTGACAATTTAACTAGCAACTTACGTTAAATTAGCAAGATGGTGAGCTTTTTTGTCTATCATTAAATAAATATCAATTAAGCGTAATTTTTATGACTCTGGATGAAACTCCCAATCATACTCATGCTACTAATCCCTTACTTACCCTCAACTATGAACCAGCTATAGAGTCTCTAGGTAATGATTACTATGATCAAGTTGTCGCAGAAGAATTTCCCCAACATATTTTGCGTTGGCGCAATGATGCACTATTACCACGCTTAGGAGTTGATCCTCAAGTAGTTAAAGACGAAGATTTTATTAACGCTTTTGGTAAATTTGAGGGACGAGAACCCCTGTTAGCCCTACGTTATCACGGTTATCAATTTGGACAATATAACTCCCAATTAGGTGACGGTAGAGGCTTTCTCTATGGACAAGTGCGGGGTATTGATGGGGAATTATACGATTTTGGCACAAAAGGTTCGGGAAGAACCCCCTACTCTCGCGGTGGTGACGGAATGTTAACCCTTAAAGGGGGAGTGCGGGAAGTTCTCGCCGCTGAAGCACTTCATCGTTTAGGTGTTCGCACTTCTCGCTGTTTGAGCATGATTGAAACGGGTTTAGGCTTGTGGCGCGGTGATGAACCTTCTCCAACTCGTTCTTCCGTCATGATTCGCATGAGTAAATCTCATATTCGTTTTGGTACTTTTGAACGATTAAACTATTTTAAACGTCCTGATTTAACGCAAAAACTGTTAGATCATGTCATTGAACAGTATTATCCTCATTTACAGACGGAAAATGATAGATATGCTTTATTTTATGCCGAATTAGTGCAGCGCGTCGCTGAATTAGTGGCTCAATGGATGGCAGCGGGTTTTTGTCATGCAGTTCTGAATACTGATAATATGTCAATTACTGGAGAAAGTTTTGACTATGGACCCTATGCCTTTATTCCTACTTATGATCTCCAGTTTACGGCGGCATATTTTGATCATTATAAACGTTATTGTTATAGTCAACAACCAGGGATTTGCAAGTTGAATTTAGAACTTTTGCAAGAACCCTTAAAGCCGATAATTCATCAAGGTGATTTGGATGTTGCTTTATCTAAGTTTGCTGAATATTATCAAGCTGAATATCGCGCCTTGATGTTGAAAAAATTGGGTTTTGCAGATTTACAATTAGAGGAAGCTAATGAATTTTTGCGGTTAACTATTACCTTTTTACATGATAGTCAAGTTGGTTATCATCAATTCTTTGCTGATATAGCTGCTACCTTTTCTAGTAAATGGCGAGATGATCCAGCTTTAGTAATGGATGGTTCAGAAATTATTCCAGCTTTAGGGAAATCAGCAACTTTCGATAATTGGTGTTTCCTCTATCATCAAATCCTCAATCATTTTGATCTTGATCAAATGGATAAAATCGCTAAAACTCTCACTGAATCTAATCCCAAAACAGCGTTATTAAGACCTGTAATTGAATCTGTTTGGGAATCAATATCTGAAAATGATAATTGGCAACCTTTTTATGATTTAGTAGAAATACTAAAAACAGGAAAATAATTTCCATATTCAGGGATGTATTTAGATTCTGAATTTCTGCAAGGATACTACTCAAGAATAGGGAGTCAGAATCGGAAAAAACCAGGTTGAAAATTAAGAAAGCAATGGTAAGCGGTTCAGCTATCAGTAGTCAGTCAAGAACAGGAAGTGTTTATTTTCTTTAATTTACACTCAGATAATTAGTTTTAATTCCCTGTATTTCAGCCTTGAAAGCTGATAGCTGACGGCTTATATTATAATTACTGAAGGTACAATCTCTCAAATTCTCAAGAGAAAACTGATAATATCAATATATTAGTTGGTGAGATAAAAATTATGTCAACAATGAAAGTTGAAGTACAATTTTCTTCAGAAGATTTACTTAAAGCTGTTGGACAATTAAGCCAATCAGATTTAAGGAAGTTTATTTCTCAAGCTATTGCGATACAAGCACAACGGACAACTTCCAGTTTGATGCAACGGGAGTCAGAATTATTATTAAAAATTAATCAAGGTATACCGTTAGATATTCAGCAATATTACCACGATTTAATAGCTAAAAGAGATGCAGAAATTCTCACAAATGATGAATATAGAGAATTATTAGGATTAACTGAACAGATTGAAAAACAGCAAGTACAACAGATTGAATATTTAGCGGAGTTAGCAAGTTTAAAAGGAATTGCTTTGAATACATTGATGGAAAATTTGGGTATTCAGACGCAAAGTTATGTCTGAAAAAAGAGTAACAGCGCAACAGAAGAAAGCTGTTTTTGAACGCGCAAACGGATGTTGTGAATATTGTCGAAGTCAAGCGCGTTTTGCTATGCAACCTTTTTCAATTGAACATATTATTCCTAGAAGCCAAGGTGGAAATACAAGTTTGGATAATTTGGCTTTGTCTTGTCAGGGTTGCAATAATCATAAGTATAACAAAACTGAAGGAATTGATCTGATCAGTGGTAATGTTGTCTCTATTTACCATCCACGTCAACAGCAATGGAATAAACATTTTGCTTGGAATGATGATTTTACTATAGTTATAGGCTTGACTCCTACAGGACGTGCTACGGTGGAAACACTATAATTAAACCGCGAGGGTGTAGTTAATTTGCGTCGTGTGTTGTATGCAATAGGTGAACATCCTCCGGCTGAAGTGAAATAATTTGCTCAAGTCAATGAATTGGAACTCCCAATTTATACGGTTTTGAGTGTAAAATAAATTTTGTTACATACAAGATAGTAATCAACTTGATATATATGAAGACTCGGTTTTTGCCTTTTCTTGCTGCTATTAGTATTTTTACAGGAAATAACTCTGCTTATGCAGAATATATAGGTGCATCAAATATAGCCGAGATGACAGATAGAGTCTATTACATAACAGTACAAGGTAAAAACTCAGAATTAGCAGCAAATAAAGGTGGGATATTAACATGGACAGACGTAGCTTTTGCTACTGGAATATCTGCTGTTAGTTTTAAATGTGCTGAAAAAAATTTACCGTCTGACACTTCTTTTTATATATTATATGTAATAGGTAAACGTGATGGATGGTGGCAAGTTAATTGTGGTTATAGCTATAAGATATCAAGTGAATTTGGAAAAGATTATGATGCTGTACTAATGTTACTTAATCAAGAAGGACGTAAAGAGTTTTTACATCCTTTATTAATTACTACTAAACAGCAATCTCAGAAGTTTCAACAAATCAGAAAAAAATTATAGACAAAAGAAATTCCCCTCACCAACAACAACTAATAGCCAATTCCGCATTCTTCACTAACGTCTCCTTATCAAGACTCGAAACCGGATATTGAGGAGTTACCCGCAATAATCTTTCCACCCTCTCCCGCGCAGCTTCTACAACTGCTATATCTAAACTACCATTATTCAAACTAGCAGAAAAATCTTCAGCTATTTTATATGTCCGTTCTAAAGAAGAAGAATTGATATTGCGAGAAACTATAAATAAATCACAACCAGCATAAAAAGCCCGTGCAACCGTTCCTGATTGCATAAACATTTCCGAGACAGCCTTCATATCTAAATCATCAGAAACTATCACACCTTCAAAACCTAAATCTTTCCGCAAAATATCATTTAAAATGATTTTAGATAAAGTTGCCGGCACTTCTGGATCAATTTGTGGAAACAAAATATGCGCCGTCATAATTAACGGAATTTTGTCCTGAATCAAAGTTTGAAAAGGAATCAATTCCCGGTTTCGCAAATCTGCTAAACTTAAATTTAATATTGGTAATTCCAAATGGGAATCTGTGCTAGTATCTCCATGACCAGGAAAGTGTTTAGCAGAACCTAAAATGCCCTCTTCCCGCAATCCTCGGTAATATTCCCGCACACCTTCACTAGCGGTTTCCGGGGTAATTCCAAACGCACGGGGGCCAATAATCGGGTTTTGAGGATTTGAGAAAATATCCGCAACCGGGGCCCAGGAAAGATTAATTCCCAGAGATTTTAATTCTAAAGCTGTGGCTTTTGCGACTTCATAAGCATGAGACTGCAATAAATAAGCATGAGGAAAACGGGTAATTGGTAAAGGAGTCCGCACAACTCGCCCACCTTCATGATCTAAAGTAGTAAATATGCGATCGCGTTCAGAATATTGACGAACTTCGTCAACGAGGTTTTTAAACTGTTCTAACCAAACTGGGTATGGTACACCATCGAGGAAGTTTTTCGCAAAAAAGATGACACCAATGGGTTTTAACTCATTTAACGCCCGTTTATCATCATCATTTAAACTTGTGCCAGAAATACCCAAAATAAGATGATTACCAAAGCTTTGTGATGATGGAGATATTGACATATATAGAGAGAGATAACGATCCTAAATAAAATGTATATTGCTAATAAACGGCATACGCCAACGAGTAACGTACCATATGCCGTAGGCATAAATCTCTTTTTTCTCTTCCTCTGCGCCCTCTGCGCCTCTGCGGTTCGTTAAAGAATTTATCCTTCCAGCTTACTAAAAATTAGAAACCAATAACTCACCTTTACTATGAGCCATGTCTTCAGTTTTTGGTTGAGATGGTTTCAAAGTCATTTGTGGGGCATTTTGTTGTAAAATGACAGCCTGATAAGTTACGAGTCCAGTATGTTCACTACCCAGACAACGAGCCGCTGTTCGAGATAAATCCAGGCTTCTTGGTGAAATATAGGGACCACGATCATTAACCCTCACAATCACGGATTTTTTGTTTTCTAAATTTGTAACTTTTAGGAAAGTATTAAAAGGTAAAGAACGATGGGCAACTGTCAGATCATCTTGATCATACCTCTCACCGTTTGCTGTTAAGCGACCATGAAAATAGCCACCATACCAAGAAGCTATACCAGTAAGTTTTCTCTTTGAGGACTGTAATCCATACATTTCCATTTGTCCTTGTACCAATGTAAGCGGTTTAGCGTGGAGGGCTATTCGTAAATTATTAGTCCATTCCATTGCTAAGATATCACCGCTGCGACTAAGTTCATTGGAGAGTTTTTTGTCAATTGCAAATATTAACTGATTACCTATCATCAGGGAAGGAATGCCATCAACTAAACCTGGTTTTAGTTCTGTAGGCTGTACAGCTTGTGATTTAACTAATTGTTGCAAGCGTTTTTGCAAAGCATTAGCTGTAATTTGATCAGGTACTCTGGCAAAAAAGCTGTTATTAACCCATACTTCATAATTGTATGAATTACGCTTGACAATCAATACTGGTGAGTAATCATAACTCCCATTTGGCTCAACTGGATTGTTGATGACATTAAAGAAACCTTGCAGCGATCGCACAACGGTAGGAGGTGACAAATCTAGCTTAGGAACACTAACTTGAGTAAATGTCATCTGTCGAAAGTTAGTAACATTTTGCAAGTGAGGTTGTGCAGGTATATTTTCTGGCACAGATGCACAAAATTGTGTTTCTTTAGCCTCCAATGTTGTCGAAGGTGGAGGAGTAGAAGTATTTTGATTTGATGCTAATCCCCTATTTATCACCTCAGATTTGAAGGAATTTATTGACAGTAAGGTTTTTTGCCAATCACTTTTGTATTGTTTGGCAATGCTCAAAAATAGGTTTTGAGACTTGGCTAAACTGGCTGTAAATTCTGTTGGAGATCCGTTGGCTATTACACCCATTGGTAAATTCGCCGTCAACACCAAAGTCCCACCCGTAAAGGATGTCACCCATAGCATGACTGTTGATATCATAGTTTAATTATTCTCCGGGTAGATGCACAATGCCTAGGGAAATAATTCCTAGGTTGAATAAAAAAGAGTTTTATCGAAAGACGCACAAATTTTTTTTGAATTACATGATCTCTATGAGATTTCAGATTTAATTATGATTAAACTATCTGGGATCATCATATACCTTAATGGGTATTTAAATAAATAAAAGTTTTAAATCTAGTTTTCAGGTATCACTAATATTTCGATTATTTTTGCTTATCAATGCCAATTTTTTTTGCTATTTACTTTACTTAAATACATATCTTGTCTACGTATTAATACTTGGGCAAAAAGCCAGTTTTTGTATTTATGACAAGCAATTACCAGAAAAGATACACGGATTTATGTTGAGTCATAAACTACACTAAATATTTTTCCACGGCAAAAAATTTGTGTTAATCACAGCATCAGGATTAGCGTAAATTACATAGTCAGGGGGAGATATTCGGAATTTTTTGGGAAGCAATCAGACTTGAAGTGCCAAATGTAAAGGATTGCAACGTATAATGAGAACGACAAAACAGTTAAGAAATATTGAAGAATAGTAGGTTTAAATGCGCGTAGCGATCGCGGGAGCGGGTCTAGCAGGACTTTCCTGTGCAAAATATCTCACCGACTTAGGTCACACACCCATTGTCTTGGAACGCCGAGACGTAGTGGGTGGGAAAGTGGCTGCATGGAAAGATGCTGATGGTGACTGGTACGAAACAGGACTGCACATTTTTTTTGGGGCCTATCCCAATATGTTGCAGTTATTCAAAGAATTGGACATTGAAGATCGGTTGCAGTGGAAAGAACACACAATGATCTTCAATCAGCCCGAATCCCCAGGGACTTACAGCCGCTTTGATTTTCCAGATTTGCCAGCGCCTATCAATGGGATGGTGGCCATTCTGAGAAACAACGATATGTTGACCTGGCCGGAGAAAATCAGTTTTGGGATTGGCTTAATACCTGCCATTCTCCAAGGGCAAAAGTACGTCGAAGAAATGGACAAATATTCTTTCCGGGAGTGGTTGCAAAAACAAAACGTTCCTCCCAGAGTAGAAAAAGAAGTATTCATTGCTATGTCCAAAGCCTTGAACTTCATTGACCCCGATGAAATTTCTGCCACCGTCCTCTTAACGGCGTTGAATCGCTTTCTCCAAGAGAAAAACGGCTCAAAAATGGCCTTCCTTGACGGTTCACCCACAGAAAGATTGTGTCAGCCCATTATTGACCACATCACTGAACGGGGTGGAGAAGTCCGTCTGAATGCGCCCTTGAAAGAGATTTTACTCAATGAGGATGGAACTGTAAAAGGATTCCTCTTGCGCGGCTTAAATGGGGCAGAAGATGAAATATTTACAGCGGATACCTATGTATCTGCCTTACCCGTTGACCCTTTAAAGCCAATTTTGCCCAGTTCTTGGAAAGCAATGGAATTTTTCCAAAAATTGGACGGTTTAGAAGGCGTGCCGGTGATTAATGTCCATATCTGGTTCGACCGTAAATTAACAGATATTGATCATCTGTTATTTTCGCGTTCTCCACTCCTGAGCGTTTATGCTGATATGAGTAATACTTGCCGTGAATACGCTAATCCTGATCGTTCCATGCTGGAATTAGTTCTAGCACCAGCGAAAGATTGGATATCTAAATCCGATGAGGATATTGTTGCTGCAACTATTACTGAGTTAGAAAAACTCTTTCCCCAAGACTTTGGGGGGGATAATCCGACCAAAATGCTGAAATATCATGTGGTGAAAACACCGCGTTCAGTTTACAAAGCTACCCCAGGTCGTCAACAGTACCGTCCTTCACAGCAAACCCCCATTTCTAATTTCTATCTGACTGGGGATTACACCATGCAACGCTATCTAGCCAGCATGGAAGGGGCTGTACTTTCTGGTAAACTAACAGCGCAGGCGATATTTCAAGCGCTGACGGTAGCAAATTCCTCTAACCTGCAAACGCCAACACGACCGCCCGCCACGAATGCTGCAACTGCCTGATTCTCCCCCGCGCATGAAAACGCTGGTCTCTATAGATGAGTCATATAACCTTTGTCGAGAACTCACCGCTAAGTACGCTAAAACTTTTTATTTAGGTACAATGTTGATGAGTCCGGCCAAGCGTCAATCTGTTTGGGCAATTTATGCCTGGTGTCGCCGTACAGATGAATTAGTGGATGGTCCTGCATCTGCTATCACCACGCCAGAAACCCTAGAACTATGGGAAAAGCAACTGGAATCTATTTTTGCGGGATGCCCATTGGATAATTATGATGTAGCGTTAGCAGATACCCTTCAACGCTTTCCGTTAGACATTCAACCCTTTCGGGATATGATTGCCGGTCAGCGTATGGATTTGTATCGCAGTCGCTATGAAACCTTTGAGGATTTATACCTCTACTGCTACCGAGTAGCGGGAACTGTGGGTTTGATGTCAACAACGATTATGGGCATAGATAATAACATCTATACAGCCCCTTGGCATCAAAGCCAACAACCTTATCTTCCTATAGAAGAAGCGATCGCTTTGGGAATTGCCAACCAACTAACCAATATTCTCCGCGATGTTGGTGAAGATGCCCGTCGAGGCAGAATCTATATTCCCCTGGAAGATTTGGCCAAATTTAATTACACCGAGGAAGAATGTATTCAAGGCGTAGTGGATGACCGCTGGCGTTCACTTATGCGGTTTCAAATTGATCGCGCCCGTGAATTCTATATTCAAGCAGATAAAGGTATTAGTTACCTGGCTGCTGATGCTCGGTGGCCTGTTTGTTCTGCATCCATGCTCTATGAGCAGATTTTAGAGATGATTGAGCGCAATGATTATGATGTGTTCAGTCAGCGAGCTTATGTTCCCCAATGGAAAAAGTTACGCACCTTGCCAGCAGCTTGGATGCGATCGCAAGTGTTATAGCTTGGTCAATGGTCAATGGTCAATGGTCATTGGTCATTGGTCATTGGTCATTGGTCATTGGTCATTGGTCATTGGTTATTGGTTATTGGTTATTGGTTATTGGTTATTGGTCATTGGTTATTGGTTATTGGTTATTGGTCATTGAATTTATTCAAAAAATAATGATTGACAAGCTCAATAACTTCTGCTAACATTGATTTTCATGACCTGGAGAGGTGGCTGAGTGGTCGAAAGCGGCAGATTGCTAATCTGTTAAGGGATTATATCCCTTCGGGGGTTCGAATCCCCCCCTCTCCATTTAAAAAAACAAGATACCGGATTTCTTAAAGAAGTCCGGATTTGCTTATGTATTTTTTCAATTGAGCTAAATAGCATAAATTATAAGAGCATCCGGTAAGCGTAAAACTCAGCGGCTTTAGCCCTGAGAGTGTCAACTAATTTTTAGAGGTGCGTTACCAGTTGTTAACGCACCCTTTTTGTGTCATTTTTGGGCAATCATATTCATATCCCAAGTATACAAACCGATTTGGTGAGGAACTCTGACAAATCGGCCTGTACGATGACCCCTAGATAGTTCATTGAGAACCTTATTTTTGACCTCTCTGACTTCCTCTGCATCCAGATGTCCATAAATACCATTGACGATCTCATTCACATTGAAAATTCGTCCCGCATTTTGTTCTAGAAACAAGGTTAGAGCATCAATTAAAAATTGACCATCAAATTGTGCCAACATTGGTACTACTTTCACCTGGGGTCTGACGAAATGCTTGTTGGTTTTGGGGGATTTAATCCCCTTAGATATTCCTTTGCCTGGAATGGGACCTAATGAATTTAAATCTAGGGTATAACAACCAGGTTCATTAGGAATCGCTGACCAATAACCACTTTCTCTCCCTTGAGTCAAAGATGATTGGACTCTACCTTTAACGACTTTAAAGATAGTAGACTCTAAATCACCATAGAGCGATCGCACAATAAAATCTATATGACAGACAGTTCCCACATATTCTCGCAATAGCTTTTTGAGTGCTTCCATACGAGTCATATTGTCATAGTGGGAAAGCATGGGAACGTCTTCCCCTTTGCTGACATAGTGACGACGCTGAAAGGGAAAATTGTCCGCGTCTTTAACTTCAGAAAGGGAATGATCTATTTTTAAAGAGTCTGATTTAGGAATTTCTGATTCCAGAGAATCCAAATATTCCCCATGAGGACTGTGATTAGGAGATAGCAACAACAGTGAATCTTCTTCCGCTGCCTCAACTTGTTCGTTGTCATCAGTATAGGACCAAGTAGACAACAAAGATTCTACATTATCTAATTGCGATCGCGCTTCTATGAATAGACGTTGGTATTTTTGTGCGAGACTCCCATAGTAATCTCGTAATTCCAACAATGGCGTAATAAATACATCCGGTGGTGCTTGTAATTGTCCTGGAGAATTCATAAAAATTCACTCAACCTAAATCTATATTGCTGGTATAAGTCATTGCTCTAGGTTTACTTGGTGTAGATACCTGGAGTGATTTTTTAGGAGGTTGGGGAGGACGACAACTTTCGCAATATAAAGGACGCGTTCCGAAAGTTTCCCGCTTTGTCGCCTGATTACATTCTTTACAAACAAAGTTGAAAACTCGCGTGTGAATCTGTCTTTTGTGCGCTCGGACAGTATATTCTCTAACATCAATTACTTTGGTTGCCATAATTAGTAATTACCAATCGAGATCCTCTTTATATAGCTATTCAAGCAAATGAAACTGTATCAGTGTGTGTTTTTATAGAAGTTTCCCAAAAATAAGAAAATCCTATGCAAGCAAGGGGTACAAACTCCTATTTTTGATATATTAACAGTGACTGAGATATATTTGCTCATCCCTTACATAAAAGTATGAAAAGGAATATATGATAATTTTGTTGCCATTGTAACTAATAAACATAACAGTGCTTTTTAGCATCTATCTTAAGAATTAATTATATGGGAATAGTTAATAAGTAATTAATTATGATAGCCCTCTACTTCTAATAAAAAAATGAAGGATGAAATGATTTTGCAACCTTTCACCCTTCTTCCTTTAGCCTACTAGCAGACAACTAACCAAGACGAACCTTCACAGCTTTGTGTTTTTCGGATTCAGCTTTAGGAATAGTCAGACGGAGAATTCCATCCTTATATTCAGCCCCTACCTTCTCATTGTCCACAACAGCGGGCAAGGCAATTACTCGTTGGAACTTGCCATAACGGAATTCTGAGCGAGTTGTACCGCCTTCTTCCGTTGTACTTTCCGATTTCCGTTCACCGCTGATAGAAACCGACTCAGGAGTGACCTCAACATTAAGATCCTTCGCGTCCAAACCTGGTATTTCTATTTTCAAATTCAAATTACCATCAGTTTCTGAAATCTCAGCCGGAGGAATGAAAGTTAATCCTACCCCTTCACCGCCATCGGGTGGTAATAATTGCTCAAACAAACGATCCATTTGTTGCCGGATAATACTCATTTCAGGGAATGGTTCCCAACGTTCTATTTCCCGCAACGGGTTCCAACGTACAAGTGTCATAACTTCCCCCTCAAAAATTCACTAATTAGACTTTTTGATTTGGTAAGACTGAATCTTAAGCTTCTGACTTGGTAAACAATAATACTACTGGTAAAGCTTCTAACTTTTAACTTCTTGAAGCTTAATCTTTAGCTTCCCAATTACATAGTAACACTAGAAAATCAATTAATTACAGTTCGGTTTTGTAGATATGATCGTCGTAATAACCGTACTATTTGGCGAATCAATCAAATTTATCTTCTCGAAGATAAATCAGGAGATTGTGACTATTTTTTAGACAAAAATATCTTAGATATGCGACTGTAAAGATTGAATCATAGTATTAATTAAAATGCTTTTAGATGTATTGATAAAAAAGTGATCACCATCTATCATTTGTAATGAAAAAGGGGCAATAGTTTGTTCTTGCCATGCAGAAATAGCAGTATAACTAACTGCTGGGTCTTGTAAACCACCAAAAGCACTAATAGGACAATTTAGAGGTGATTGAGGACTATAAGCATAAGATTCTAAAACTGTAAAATCAGCGCGGATAATCGGCAAAAAAATCTGCATCAATTCGGCATTTTCTAGCACAGCTTTGGGAGTGCCATTAAACTGAGATATTGCCGCCAAAAAATCCCGATCTGGTAATTGAGAAATCGGCGGTTTTTCAGAAAGTAATTGTGGAGCGTGACGAGCAGCAACAAAAAGATGTAAAGGGTAAAAATTATATTCAGAACGCAGTAGCCGAATTAGCTCAAAACTAATTAATGCACCCATACTATAACCAAAAAAAGCATAAGGTTTATCTAGATAGGGGATGATATTAGTGGCTATTGCTCGGACTAAAGGTTGAATTTCTGTATATGGAGGTGATTTAATTTGTCTGCCTCTACCGGGAATTTCTATAGGACATAATTCGATAGTTGTGGGTAAATCATCAGCCCATGTCCGAAAAACCGCAGCATTACCCCCACTGTACGGAAAGCAAAATAGGCGTAATTTGGCTTGGGGGTTGGGTTTAGGGCAAGTTACCCAAGAAGTGAAGGTAGTATTATTTGCCATTTTTGATCTTTTTCTTCTGGACTCGTATACTGCAAACGGTTCATAGTTTAACTAAATATAGAACCCCTCTGGTAAACCTCTCCCCGCACCCCTCCCCTACAAGGGAGGGAAAAGGAGCAGCTTTTATGATTGGAGAGGCTTTGAACTTGTTCTTGGTATTATAAAAAAGTCCAGATTTTAGCCGTTTTGAGTATAACAAGAATAATAGCTAAAATATCCAGATCCCTAACTTTTCAAATATCAACTATGATTTCTATAGAATTACTCTATTATATAGAAATCAAATGAGAAATTATATATGCAAATAATTGATAAAAAGTCAACTAAAAAAGCATGGGTTCGGGCAATATCTCAACCTGCAACGGAATTTTCTGCCACTCAATTACCGATTCTCGCAGGTAAAATCCCTGATGGTTTGCGGGGTACACTGTACCGGAATGGACCAGCAAGACTAGAACGGAATGGTGTTGGGGTGGGACATTGGTTTGATGGAGATGGGGCAATTCTGGCTGTTAATTTTACCAATGAAGAAGCAGTTGGGGTTTATCGTTATGTGCAAACCACTGGTTATCAAGAAGAAACTGCTGCGGGTAAATTGCTTTATGGTAATTATGGCATGACTGCACCAGGAATTATCTGGAATCAATGGATAAAACCCGTGAAAAATGCGGCTAATACTTCCGTTTTGGCATTACCTGATAAACTTTTGGCATTGTGGGAAGGTGGTAAACCTTATGCTTTAGATTTGCAAACTTTAGAAACCTGTGGTGAAGATGATTTAGGCAGTTTAACTAAGGAATTAAGTTATTCTGCCCATTATAAGCAGGACAAAAATACAGGGGAGATTTTTAATTTTGGTGTAACTCCTGGATTAAATGCCACACTTAATATTTATAAAAGTGACTTGACTGGTAAAATTATCCAAACAGCAATACATCAATTAGAAGGAGTCCCACTAATACATGATTTTGTGTTAGCAGGACAGTATCTTGTCTTCTTTATTTCCCCAGTCCGGTTAAATCTTTGGCCTGTTTTGGTAGGGATAAAGAGTTATAGTGATTCCCTAGAATGGCATCCTGAATTGGGAACTAAAATTATAGTGCTAGATAGAGAAAGTTTATCTTTAGTTAGTCGGGGAGAAACTGAATCTTGGTTTCAGTGGCATTTTGCTAATGGTTATGTAGATGCTAGTGGTGCGGTAATTGTGGATATTGCCCGTTATGAGGATTTTCAAACTAATGAATATCTTCGAGAAGTAGTTACCGGGGAAATTCAGACAAATTCCCAGGGGACATTTTCACAAGTGCAATTGAATCCTCAAACTGGAAAGGTAATTAAAATTGAACAACTTTCAAATCAACATTGTGAATTTCCTAGTGTTCCTCCCCAAAATGTAGGTCAATTTTCTCGCTATACTTATATGTCAGGATTTCAACCAGGAACAGATGCTAGTAAGGAACTTTTAAATAGTATTGCTCGTTTTGATCACAAAACTGGAACTTTAACCCAAGCAAAAATAGGAGAAAATCGCTATCCTTCCGAACCTATTTATGTGCAGAATCCGCACAACTCTGAAGAAGGTTGGGTGTTAACTGTGGTTTATGATGGTCATACTCATAGTAGTGAAGTTTGGGTATTTGCGAGCGACAGATTAAATGCAGAACCTGTTTGTAAACTGGGATTACCCAGCGTCATCCCCCACAGTTTCCACGGTACATGGAAACCTGCTTAAACAATCCCATAATTAACGTAGGGGTGGGGTTTCCCCACCCTTTACCTTTAATGTTTTGGGAAGTGCAAATTAAAAGTAAATTGTAATTATTTGACTAATGACTAATAAACACCGCATTGGCATCATTTTAGGAACTCGTCCCGAAGCGATTAAATTAGCGCCAGTAATTCAAGTTTTTCAAAGTTCTCCAGATTTTGAATTGCAGGTAATTTTGACGGGACAACATCGAGAAATGGTTGAACAAGTTATGAAATTGTTCAAACTCAAAGCTGATTGGAATTTAGAGATTATGCAGCGTCAACAATCTCTTAATGATATTACCTGTCGAAGTTTACAAGGTTTAGAAGCATTATTTCAAACACAAAAGTTAGATTTTGTGATTGTTCAGGGTGATACAACAACAGCCTTTGCGGCAACTTTAGCAGCTTTTTATCAAAAAATCCCCGTCGGTCATGTAGAAGCGGGTTTAAGGACAGATGATTTATTTAATCCTTTTCCCGAAGAAGCTAATAGAAGATTAATTTCCCAACTTACACAATTACATTTTGCTCCGACTACTTTAGCGGTGGAAAATTTACAACATTCCGGGGTATTAGGAGAAATTCACCTCACAGGTAATACCGTAATTGATGCGTTATTAAATGTGGCGGCACAAAAACCAGTTTGTGATATACCGGGTTTAGATTGGCAAAAATATAGGACAATATTAGCAACAGTTCATAGACGGGAAAATTGGGGAGAACCGCTGCAAGATATTGCTGAAAGTTTTTTACAAATTTTAGAGCAATTTCCTGATACAGCCTTATTGCTGCCATTACACAAAAATCCCACAGTTAGAGAACCATTACAAGAGTTGTTAGGAAAACATCCCCGAATTTTCTTAACAGAACCCTTAGACTATGCGGAATTAGTAGGAGCTATTGAGCGATCGCATTTAATCTTAACTGATTCCGGTGGCCTACAAGAAGAAGCCCCCAGCCTTGGTAAACCAGTCTTAGTTCTCAGAGACACCACCGAAAGACCAGAAGCCGTTACCGCTGGGACAGCCAAACTCGTAGGAACACAAACCGCAAACATTGTCACAGCCGCCAGTGAACTACTCAGCAACCCATCTGCTTACACCAAAATGGCCACCGCCATTAATCCCTTTGGCGATGGCCATGCAGCAGAACGCATCCTGCAAATTGTTAAAAATTACTTAGGGTGATTGGTAATTAAGAAAAATTATTTGTCACCTATCACCTAGCCTAAATACCTAAAGCTCTCCGAGTTTGAGGGCCAACAGTACCATCTACACGCAGTCCGTTACGTCTTTGGAAGTAACGAACTGCATTAATGGTTCTTGAACCGTAAACGCCATCAACTCTAATCCCTAAAGCCCTTTGGATTTCTCTAACTCGTTCGCCTCTTGAGCCATATCCTGCCGTTACTCTACCACCAACACCATATCCAGAGTTATATCTGCGGTGAGAACGGCCAGGAGTGTTACCAATCCATCTTTCAGCAGCATAGTATCCTCGGTAACGTCCCGAAGAAATTCTCGCAAATCCATTTCTGACTCTACCAGTTTCACCAATGTATGAACCATTGCGGACACAAGCTACAGATGAATTTGCTGTGCTAGGGCCTGTGCGAAGATAAAGACAATTACCATTTGTTCTGACATATTCTGCGGAAGCAAACTGCATTTGAGTAACTGTAGCTAGTAATATAGTCACACCAGCTAAGGTTAACCATGCAGACGATTTAAAAATTTTCCGCCAATTAAATGACGATTTGGGAAGATTTAATGCAAAATTTTCATTTGTTTTTTCATCTTCTATATACATATAGGAATAAGCCAAATATTCCATAATCACCTGCTCCTTTATCTAAACTTTTGCGATACTTTTGTCTAGTTTTAATCTTTATTGATTTTATACTTCTTTACCACAATACGTTGGCTTCTATATTCCGCCATTTGAACTGTCACATCAGGTATTTGTAATGAAATCATCAATTACATAGGGTGGTTAGTAGTTTTAGTTTCCCAAACCATGGGAAGTGAGAAAACTATCAGCACGAATTGGACTACCATTGCGCCAAATTTCTATTTTTTCGGGGCTAATTAAGTAGGAAAAACTGCCGTTATCTGCCTTATATCTGTTTTTGTTGACTTTCCATGCTGGAATTTTCAAAACTTGACTGGGTTCTTGTTTTAATTTTCCGATATAAAATAATTGGCTATTTTCCTCGCAAACTTTTATACTGACTGTTGCTGTCTCCCCTGTCAGAACTGTAGTCCCACTACATTCAGTATTATTACTCACAGGTAAAGCTGGCTGTGGTTTTGGGGGAATCGGTTGATTTACTGGAATTTTCGCAATGGTGGCGGACGGCAATAAACTGAGAGGATTACTAGCTAAACGACCATCTGCGTAAAATTCAAAATGCAAATGAGGGGCGGTGCTATTGCCTGTTGAACCCATTTCCCCAATAATTTGACCTTGTTTAACCTGTTGCCCTTTCCTGACCAGTAGACGGCTATGATGTCCGTAAACCGTTACACTGCCATTAAGATGTTTAATTTCGATAAAATTGCCTAACCCCCAATTATCCCAACCGGCTTTTACCACTGTCCCCGCAGCAACAGCTAAAATCGGAGTCCCTTTTGCACCAGCAATATCAATTCCCTCATGTTGATATTTACGGAAACCTTGAGACAGAATCCCTTGGGTTGGCCAAATCAAGCTATTAGTAGGTGAGGGTGTGGAGTTAATCAGAGAAACTGTCTGCGTCAAAGCTGGGGAAACTGTATTTAACGCCAAAAAGCAGGAGATCAAAGCCATTAACGCATAATTACAAAAGCGGTAGATATTAACTTTTTTCATCAGTTTCTAGCCTAATAATTGCTATAGCAGTGAAAAGGAAGTCAAAGCGGACTGCTGTAAATGGAGAAATGCTATAGTTATTTGCTATTTCAGTCTCAAATGTGTCACATCAGGACAATTTGCTGGTTAAATTTACAACTCGTGCAAACTGACGGTACAAGAGTGGAAAGTATAACTGCTATCGGTCGCGCTACAATAACTAGGCTACGCATGAATAACCCAGTGATTATATTTGCTCGTAAACGGTGGGTAATAAGTGGTTGGCATCCTCTTAATGATTGATAGTATAAAAAACAGCTATGACACAAGAACCGATACAAGTAATTGGCGGTGGACTCGCAGGAACAGAAGCAGCATGGCAAATAGCCCAAGCCGGCGTGCCTGTAATTCTCCACGAGATGCGCCCTAAACGCTTCAGCCCTGCCCATCATACGGAAAATTTGGCAGAATTGGTCTGTAGTAACTCTTTCGGGGCTATGGCGAGCGATCGCGCTGCTGGTCTATTACACGAAGAATTACGCCAACTCGGTTCTATTGTCATCTCCAAAGCAGATGAACACGCAGTCCCCGCTGGTGGGGCTTTAGCGGTAGATAGAGGACAATTTGGGGAAGATTTAACCCAAACCTTAGCAAATCATCCTTTAATTGATTTCCGTCGGGGGGAAGTTACAGCCATTCCTGAAGGTATCGTTGTTTTAGCTTCTGGACCATTAACCAGTCCCGACTTAGCCGCAGATTTACAGCGGTTTACGGGAATGGAATATCTCAACTTTTTTGATGCTGCAAGTCCAATTATTGTGGGAGATTCTATTAATAAAGATATTGCTTTTATGGCTTCCCGTTATGACAAAGGTGAAGCAGCTTATCTTAATTGTCCGATGAATAAAGAGCAGTATTTACAATTTCGAGAAGCACTTTGTCAAGCAGAACAAACAGAATTAAAAGACTTTGAAAAAGAAACAGCGAAATTTTTTGAAGCTTGTTTACCAATTGAAGAAATGGCACGCAGAGGGGAAGATACCATGCGTTATGGACCCCTCAAACCAGTGGGTCTATCTGATCCTCGTAATGGAGAACGTAACTATGCGGTAATTCAATTGCGACAAGAAGATAAAGCCGGTCAACTTTGGAATATGGTCGGATTTCAAACTAATTTACGCTGGGGTGAACAAAAACGAGTATTTCAAATGATACCTGGTTTAGAAAAAGCCGAATTTGTCAGATTAGGAGTCATGCACCGCAATACTTTTTTAAATGCACCCCAATTAATGTCTGCAAGTTTGCAATTTAAAGAACGTCCAACTTTACTAGCTGCGGGACAATTAATAGGAACAGAAGGTTATACTGCTGCATCTGCGGGAGGTTGGTTAGCGGGAACAAATGCAGCTAGATTAGCTTTAGGAAAAGAACCCCTAATTTTACCTATTACAACCATGATGGGGGCATTATTTGAGTTTATCAGATCCGCCGCACCAAAACATTTTCAACCAATGGCTCCTAACTTTGGCATCGTTCCCGATTTGGGAGTAAAAATCAAGAGTAAACCCGAAAAATATGGACGTTATCGAGATCGCTCTTTAGCAGATTTAGCAACTTGGAAAATGGAAAATTTAGCCGTTTAATTTCATAGGAGGAAGTGTTTTAATCTTTCTCCTTCAACATCACTAAACCATGAATACCTACTGCTGTAATCACACCTCCCAGCAACCCCCAGGTAGCATCTGCGAAAACATTAATTCGATGGGCTAAAGCTCGATGATATGCAAATTGTAAAGTTCTTTCATTAGGCTTTTCCTCTTTTACCAATTTTTCTAAATAATTTTCAGCTTTTATTAGTGCATCATAATCAGTGGCAAAATAATAAAGGGATATCAATACTACCAAGAAACCAGGGATGGCTAAAGTAAGTAGTAAAATTGCTGGTCTTCTTTTCATAAGAATATTTAATATTACTGTTTGATTATACACAAAAATAATGTATAATTTGAACAAACTATCATTAAATCAAATAACCCCAAAAATTTGTAAATGCACAAAGGAAAATTAACGATCTGGAAAGATGATCGCGGATTTGGATTTATTCAATTAGATGATACAGAAAAGAAAGTTTTCTTGCATATTTCCAGTTTGAGAAACAAGCGCAAACGTCCTCAAGAAGGGGATATTATTAAATACCAACTAATAACTGATAAAAAAGGCAAACTGACTGCTACCAACGCATCCATAGAGGAAAAAATTTCAGCGTGGATATTTGTTTTACTAATTCTATCAATATTACCTATTTGGGGAACAGTCAAGCTGTCAATGATTTATAGAAATCCTTTACCGATAGCTATTTATCCAATTACAGGATTAATTACTTATTGGTTTTATGCACATGACAAAAAACAAGCAACTGATGGAAATTGGCGTACTCCTGAACAAACTTTACATTTCTGGGAGTTAATCGGTGGATGGATTGGTGGTTTTATTGCTCAGAATACACTTCACCATAAAAGTAAAAAGTCTTCATATCAATCAGTTTATTGGATTATTGTAGCTATTCATTTGGCTGGTTGGATGTATTGGTTATTTTTACAGCCATACAATTTGAAACTGAAATGAGTGTAAGTATTGTTTATCCGTAAAACTTGTTAATTTACTAAATCTGTATCACTTAACTTTCTTTTTTGGCAAATTCAAGGTTAGAATAACAAAATTAAATTATGGTTGAAGCTACAAAAATTGTTAAAACAACTAACTAATAACCTGTTTCCCGGTTCAATTATCAAATTAGATAATGGCTTAACATTCATTCACCAAGAAATATCCACTACACCCGTAGTGGTAGCTGACGTTTGGGTGCGTGCGGGAGCTAACCTAGAACCAGAACCTTGGTTTGGAATGGCACATTTTCTAGAACACATGATTTTCAAAGGGACACCAAACCTGCTACCTGGGGAATTTGATTATCATATTGAAAAAATTGGTGGTGTGAGTAATGCCGCTACCAGCCACGATTACGCCCATTATTTCATTACAACCGCTGCTAATCAGCTAGAGCATACCCTTCCCCATTTAGGAGAATTACTCCTGAATGCAGCCATTCCTGACGATGAATTTATTAAAGAACGGGATGTGGTGTTAGAAGAAATCCGTTCTTACAATGATGATCATGATTGGGTTGGTTTTCAATCTTTGGCTAAAAATGTTTACCAACAGCACCCTTACGGACGTTCTGTATTGGGAACTGAGTCAGAATTAATGCAGTATTCCCCGGAGGCTATGCGCTGCTTTTATCGCAGTTACTATCAACCAGAAAATATGACTGTGGTTGTGGTGGGGGGAATTAGTGAAACAGCCGCTAGGGAATTGGTAAACCGGACATTTACAGATTTTCCCCAACGGGATAATTGTCCCCAATTTACTAAAGTTGCAGTACCAGTAATTAACGGAATTCGTCGTCATGAGTTAATATTACCCAGACTGGAACAAGCGCGGTTAATGATGGCTTGGAAAGTACCGGGAGTAGAAGAATTTCGGGCTGTTCATGGTTTAGAATTATTATCAGCGCTGTTAGGAGAAGGGAGAATTTCTCGGTTAGTATCTGATTTGCGGGAAGAAAAGCAACTTGTTCAAGAAATTTGCTGTGATTTTTCTCTACAACAAGAATCAAGTTTATTCACAATTACGGCTTGGTTAGAATCAGAATATCTGGAACAAGTTGAAGATTTGATTTGTGATCATTTACAAGAATTGCAAAATCAAGAAATTAGCAAGCCAGAACTAAATCGTATTCAGAGGTTTTTATGTAATGATTATGCCTTTTCTACAGAAACACCAAATGAGCTAACTGATTTTTATGGTTATTATCATACCATTGCCAATGCTGAATTAGCTGTTAATTATCCCCAAGAAATACAGTCTTTCGATCCTCAAGAATTGCAAAAATTAGCTCAAAAGTATCTTTCACCAGCTAATTATGCGGTGACAATTCTCAAACCTTGTTAATTATTAAGTGAAAAATGCAAACTATTAATAGTCGCTCTCTCATTCATCGCACCGTATTAAGTAATGGCATCGTTTTATTAGTATCAGAAAATCAAGCTGCTGATATTATTGCTGGACGGATTTTTATTCGCGCTGGTAGTTGTCATGAACAGCGAGAAAAAGCTGGTTTAGCGCATTTGTTATCAGCGGTAATGACAAAGGGATGTGATGGTTTATCGAGTTTAGAAATTGCCGAAAAAGTCGAATCTGTGGGAGCTAGTTTAGGCACAGATGCAGCTACAGACTATTTTTTGCTATCTTTGAAAACGGTAACTGCTGATTTTATTGACATTTTAGCATTAGCTGGACAATTATTGCGATCGCCTACCTTTCCCGAAAATCAAATAGAATTAGAAAAGCGGTTAGCAATTCAAGATATTCGTTCCCAAAAAGAGCAACCTTTTAGCCTGGCTTTTGAACAATTGCGTCAGGTAATGTACCCCAATCATCCCTACTCCATGTCAGTTTTAGGTGATGAAACAACCATGAGCAGCATTACCCGTGATGACTTAGTAGAATATCATCAAACTCATTTCCGTCCTGATAATATTGTCATTAGCATTGCTGGACGCATTACCCCAGCACAAGCAGAGAAATTAGTAAATAAGATTTTTGGTGATTGGGAAATACCAAATTTCGCCAAACCTACTCTTGATTTATCACCCATTACTATATCACCTAAACCCTGTCTGAAACCCTTAAATACACAACAATCAATTATTATGTTGGGTTATTTAGGACCATCAGTAAATAACCCAGAATATGCGGCTCTTAAATTACTTTGTAGCTATTTAGGAAATGGTCTTTCTAGTCGTTTATTTGTAGAATTACGAGAAAAGCAAGGTTTAGCCTATGACGTATCTGCTATTTATTCTACGCGACTTTTTCCCGCTGCCTTTGTAGTTTATATTGGGACTGCACCAGAAAATACCAAAATTGCTTTTAATGGACTCCACCAGGAAGTAGAATTGTTATGTAGCACTGAACTGTCAGCAGAAGCATTACAAACTGCTAAAAACAAAATTATCGGTCAATATGCTTTAGGCAAACAAACTAATGGACATATGGCACAGATATATGGTTGGTATGAAATTTTGGGTTTAGGGATTGAATTTGATCAAAAGTTTCCGGAATTAATTAATAATGTTACTGCAACGGAGGCAATTACAGCAGCTTGCAAATATTTACAAGCACCATACTTATCTTTGGTAGGGCCAGAGGAAGCAATTCAGACGGCTACGTTCTAAAACTTTAAATTGAGTAGGTTGGGTTGACGTATGTTACCCAACAAAATAAAGTCTTAGAAATATTCGGTGATGTTTTATCTTGATATCAAAAAGACTAACGGCAAACAAAGCGATCGCAACAAGTGTAAGATAAAATTTTTATGAAAAATAATTTGATAGCAAGTATTCCCAACTATATGAGCGCAAATTTTTGGTATTGCTTACTCTTGTTAACCACCACACCCGTGTTGATTAGTTCCTCTGCTTTCATATCAACAGCAGCACCAGTCAAAATTGCCCAACTCAACACAGACGTTAAAATCAATCGTCCTCCTTTGAACATGGGTAGTCAAGGTGAACGAGTTACAGAACTCCAAGCCGCTTTGAAACTCTTGGGCTTTTATTCGGGTGCTGTGGATGGTACATATCAACAAAATACAGTCATTGCTGTTTCTCAGTTTCAACAAGCTGCCGGCTTAAATCCCACTGGTAATGTAGATAATATTACTTGGCAAAAACTGTTTCCCAGTCCATCAAATATTATCTCTTCCGCACCTAACCCTGTGAGTAGTTTTACGACTGTTCCCACCCAAACCACAAAAAAACCTCCGGTGAATACAAAACCACCAACGACAAGACGCACAACCCCCAAAAATCAACCGAATATTAGCATTCAACCCACTCCCCCCAAGCAACAAATACCTGGTATTCAATATACTCCCGAAGGATGGCCAATTTTGCGTTTAGGCATGAGTGGTGCAGAAGTGATTAAGTTGCAAAAACAACTACAAAACCTGGGTTTTTTAACTGGTACGATAGATGGAGATTTCGGAATATCCACAGAAAGAGCAGTCAAAGCTGCTCAAACTCGTTATGGTTTAGAACCTGATGGTATAGTCGGTGGTGGTACATGGAAAGTTTTCCTGAAACGCACTTCCCAGTAGAGTTAATCTTATTCTCATTATCAAACCATGAAGCACTTTCTTTTAACTTGGCTCGGTACTGCGGTAGCGTTATTAATTACCTCTAAAATTGTCCCTGGCATCATTCTCACCAGTTTTGCTGCTGCTTTAATTGCCGCTGTTGTGATTGGTTTGGTAAATGCCATTGTTCGGCCAATTTTACAGATTTTAGCATTTCCCATTACCTTAATTACTTTGGGTTTATTTACTCTTGTGATTAATGGCTTAACTCTATGGTTTGCCAGTGCAATAACTCCCGGTTATGGTTTTGAAATTCGGGGTTTTATTCCTGCTTTTTTAGGTTCAATTGTTCTATCAATTGTCTCTGGTATTATTAACCAGGTTGTCAGTGCCGTTGATTAAAATATCCGTTTTTAATTACTTTTAGCAACAGCTACTGTGACTGTTCCTGCTTCCCCTGCTAATCGAAAAATCTGTTTAGGAACTAATAACGTTATTTCCGCAGATGTAATTTCCGAAGCTGCGAGAATTGCCGATGCTTCAGCTACGCTGGATGTTCCCATTAACTTAGTAATATTATTATTAGGATTGGGAACAAATACATTATTTAAAAGTTCGGCACTAAAGGTTTTTAAAGGTAATTTTTCTAATTTACAAAATTCGAGCAAACCAATTTCTAAGGCTTTTTTATCAATAGTTGCAATCCCAGCTATTTCACTATATATAAGTTTGTATTCTTGAAAAACTTTTTGAATTGCGGTATTAATCAATTGTTGAGAAATTCCTTTTTGACAACCAATTCCTACCCATAAAATTTTTTTGTATGTCACGTTATGCACTTTTTTTTGTAATATTGATTATTTGTAAGTATCAAATAACAATCCTGCAAATCCTCTAATCCTAAGCATCCTGATTCAGACTTACCCTCTCCCTAATTTGTGTAATATACTCAGAAAATCACACCTAAGAGAGATTTATTCGGATTTAAAGTAGTTTTTATCACCTAAAAACTGACAATTTCAATACTACTCACCAAAATTAAACAATGTATATTGTTCACATCTAGCACAGTAGGAAACATCAAGGCAGAAACAAGGTAACGGTAAAAGGTAAATTTACTTCTTTCTACCCTTGTCGTGTAAGAATTTCATCTTGATGTTTCTCTTTTTTCTAAACTTTTAAATTATTCCTGCGCTCCAGCTTGTTTTAATATCTTTGCAATACCACGATAATTATTAAATTCTGCAATCATTAAAGCCGTATAACCACCCTGATTTTTTAAGTTGACATCTGCCCCAGCTTGTAATAACATTTCTACAGCTTGACTATAACCTTCAGCTACAGCCCACATTAAAGCAGTTGCTCCAGAAGAGTCTTGA
Organism: Anabaena sp. UHCC 0187; assembly: GCF_009712035.1. Taxonomy (GTDB): domain Bacteria; phylum Cyanobacteriota; class Cyanobacteriia; order Cyanobacteriales; family Nostocaceae; genus Dolichospermum. The sequence goes on from NZ_VILB01000032.1 coordinate 36,653, forward strand.
AAATTCACATTTGCCCCTTTTTCTAGCAATAATTGGAATATTTCGGGATAGTTTGCAGCTATGGCTTTAACTAAAGCAGTTTTACCATCATCGGCTAACTTATTAATATCTGCACCATACTCAAGTAATAGTTTCACGGTTTTGAAATGTCCTTTAGATACTGCTAATGTGAGAGCAACTTCTCCAAAGTTTTTCTTTTCCATATCTGCACCCGCACCCAGCAAAACTGCTACTATATCGCTATATCCCTGAAATGCTGCTAATAGTAAAGGTGTATCTCCCAGATGGTTTCTAATTTGCACATCTGCTCCCCGCTGGAGTAAGATTTTTACTACATCAATATATTCTTCCACAACGGCAAGATGCAAGGCTGTTTCACCTTCTTTATCTTGATGATTAATTTCCGCACCTGCATCTAATAAAGCAGTTATAATATCAATATTTCCCGTTGCTGTAGCTGCTAACAATGCCGTTCCATGATCAACATTTTTGATGTTAACATCAGCCCCAGATGATAGCAGCGCTTGTACTATTTCTAAATAACCCAAATCTACAGCAATCATTAATGCTGTCTCACCCTCTGGATTTTTGCTATTGACAATATTGTTATTTTGTGTTATTGCTTTAACAACCGCTGGATGTTTGTGTTTAACTGCGAGTTTTAAAGCGGTATCATCATCTTTGTCAGTGATTTCTCTGTTAGCACCAGCAGCTAAGAGAATTTGCACAATCTCAAAGTTACCTTTGAGTGCTGCTATCATTAATGCTGTACTACCATCTTCATTAGTAGCATTTATATTTGCTTCTTTTGAGATTAGTAATTTAACAACATCAATTTGATTAGCATTAGCAGCCAGCATTAATGCTGTCAAACCATATGTTTTTCTGGTTAAATTTATATTAGCACCCGCATTCAACAGCGATCGCACAATTTCTGTATAACCTAAATTCGCCGCAAACATCAATGCTGTAGTCCCATGGCCATCGCTGATATCCACGTTAGCACCATCAACTAGCAGCCTAGAAACTTCTATAATATCGCCACTTTTCACAGCCTTTAGCAACGAGGTATCTTTATGTTCTATCATTCGTTATATCCTGTTTGGGCAGATGTTACTGATTTCAACTCAATATTTAGTTTGAAATGGTTTTAGCACTTTAGCAAGGGCGGAAAATTGCTGAGTGAAGAAAATCAATGTATGCTAAGTTTTATGAAGAATTAATAAACGGAAGTAAACAATATGGTTTTTGAACTTACTCCAACAGTAAAATTCTGGCTGAATTTTGCTCACCCAGCCATCATGTGGGTATTATTAGCACTTTCTTTGTATGCTGCATACTTGGGTTTACAAGTACAGCGTACCAGAAATGCTCAGGGAGAAGAAAAGAAAGAACTGATTAAAGGGCGTTATACCATTAAACATCACCAATTTGGTTCTATCATCTTAGGGTTGATGGTAGCAGGTTCAATTGGGGGGATGGCCGTTACCTACATTAATAATGGTAAGTTATTTGTCGGACCGCATCTACTAGCTGGATTAGGGATGACAGGTTTAATTGCTTTTTCCGCATCTCTATCTCCTTTCATGCAAAAAGGAGCAAATTGGGCGCGGATGACTCATATATTGTTAAATTTTGCTATTTTAGGGCTTTTCCTATGGCAAGCTCTCTCTGGTGTCGAAATTATCCAAAGAATTCTGACTAAAGCATAGTTTGTCAGGTGTCAGTTGTCTGTTGTCAATTGTCACCTGTGTTTCTTCTGCGGAAAAGGTATATTTAGAGATTGATGAAAATCATTCTGTACCTTGTATGTAAGCCGACGGGAAACTTGACGGACAATTTGATTCAGGATGCGATCGCCTGTAGACTGAATTAAAGAACGGGATAATCGCTGAATAAATCTGGGAAACTGCAACTCAACAACCAAATCCAACTCCCATTCCACCCGTGTAATCCCATTTAAATTACCTATCAATTGTGTTGATGATTTGTAATCCACCTCATAACCAGGTGCTTGGTAATCAGGTACAGGAATAGTCCGAATTTGAAATTGACGATCTTGGGGCTTTAATAACTCTAAACCAATCTGAGGTTCTACATCATAACCAAAAGCGCCAAATTTACCTACCGCTAAAGCATAACTATTTTCCCCTAGGGGGTGTACCTTCATCGGTTCTGCACAACGCCCAAACCATGAAGCATGAGCATTGAAATACTCCTCTACTTGCTCTATAGGTGCATACATTTCCATGCAGTCTTGATAATTGCCATAAAATTTAGTTTGACTGAAATTAGCTGCTTTTAATCCGTCATCATCTGCTAATTCCCAGGATTGATATTCACTATTGTTTGTAACCATAAATTTGTTTTTTGTATATTTTGAAGTTTGTCTATATTAATGATTCCCAATGCCGGGAACTTTTTTCACATCAAAATCCAATTTTCACGAAAATCTCAATAACTTATCATTAACTTTATATTTCATGATGATCATACAATAGTTAATATTGTAGCTAAATACTGGAATACCGTCATCATAGCAATATTACTGAGGTGATAAATTTTCTTTATTAGTCAAAAGAAAGAATTAAGAGGAGTTAAATTCTGAAAAGCTTTGAACTTAAAGGTGTAGAAAAACTTATTGCTCCCATAGCCTCAGTTTTGGGCTTTGTGTACCTGTTTCAGTGGTATGTTTTTGGAGATATACAATCATCTCCTGAACCTGTATTTACCAGAAAACAGCCGCCTCTAGTCATGAAAGGTGGAGATCCTTACCTGCGGTCATTAATGCGAACCATTTCTGCCAGTGAAGCCAGTGGTAATCGTCCTTACTCTCTCTTATATGGTGGTGAGCAGGTTAACGATCTCACCCATCATCCTCAAAAATGCGTCACGATTATCACAGGACCGAATACAGGTAATTGTTCCACAGCCGCCGGTCGTTATCAAATTATTAATACTACTTGGTATGAAATTGCTCCTCGCTATCATCCAAAACCCATACAGAAAATGCTTTGGACTAATTATAGTTTTGAAGCCGAGTATCAAGATACTGTAGTTTACCGTTGGTTGAATGATTCACGAGTTTGGGGTGTAGATATCCCTAAGCTATTACGTCAGCAAAAATTAAATGACGTTTTACGGAAACTCTCCCCTACTTGGACAAGCTTAGGATACGGTATAGAAACTAATTCTGTTAGTCGTTCCTTACCCAAGATTTACCAGCAAATATTACAGGAAGAATTACAGCAAAATCCTGAAGTTAAAAGTACAAAATAGGAAATTAGATCAATCTACAAGGACTTTATTTTTCACTGTTTCTGATATAGGAATCAACACTTTTCCATTAATTGGTTTGAGAACTTGCAACCCATGGATGTTTTGCAAACAATCTAAAGCTGCTTCACGAATTATGATTTCTTTTTCTTGACTCAGTAGTAATTGTAAGCAGTCTATAATATCTTTTTCCGTTGTTACATCAACTCGTTGACGGGTAATTAGTTTATGCAATTGTCGCATAGAAATCAACCGTTTTAAAGGATCTTTTTCTGTTAAGTTGTTTAACAATTGATCAAGATAATCTTCCTCTTGATTTCCCTGAAAACTGAATATTTGCCACACCAACAAAATTAAAGTTAATAGCGTTCCCATACCTTGGACAATAGCACCAGCAGCCAACCAATGACTAGGGGAATCAACCCAAATTGCCGAGGCCATATAAGTTATCACCGTTGCTATACCACCACTAGCAACAGAATAAGCTAAACGGCTGTTAGTGCTACTCATCAACTTGCGGATTTCTAACCAGCGTAATTGCCAGTTCCATTTTTGGATTGAGTAAGTCAACACCATTATACTAATGCCAACAATCAGAGCTAATAACAGTTGCCAACTCCAAAGCAACATAGCCACAATAATTGTTAACAAACCCAGCAAAAAACCCGGTTCAGTGAAATGTTTAAAAATTCGCTGTTTTGGGATTCCTGTCTTAATCTCTGAAATTTGATTGATGAATTGTCGCCAAGAAGACGAAGCCTGTGTCACAGTATTTACCTACTTGATTACAAAATTATAAATGGATATTTTTTACTAATGGTGAGGATGAAATCAGGAAAATTTCACCCCTGAGCAAAATTCTATTTATCCTGTAAACGGATATCAATTACAGACGCATTGAAATTATAGTTAAAACCTTCTAATTCAAAAGGCATTCCAATTTTCACTTTTGTATTACCATTACCCAGAACTGGTCCATCTTTAGTTACTTTTGCGTTATCTTCTAAAGTCAAAATAAAATCTGTACTAAAGTTGTTCTTTCTGGGATCTGGCAATTCTTTCACAGAACCATCTGGTTGACCAATAGTCAGCATCCTATCTAATTGTTGAATGGATTTAATCCCCATCTGTCCATAGGCTTGATTGCGGATAATAATATTGGTTTTACCACCTTTTGTGAATCCTTGTTTAAATAACTGTTGAGGATCACGAACATTCAGTCCACGTACCACCAAATCTACCTCAATTGGTACTGTTTTTGCACCCACTTGAGCCACAGAACCGGAAGTACCAGGGAAAATAAAAATACCTACTACCACTAGCAAAATTACTAATACAGCACCTAAATCTAGTAGGTTGATTTTACCGAACAAGCGACCTTTGGAATCTAAAATAGCCATAAACAGGTTTTGATAAGTTGCAGTTAAATTTTAAGCTAGGTAATTGATTGTACCAACGAGTTTTTAAGATCATGGGCAATCTTGACAATTGAGTTAAATCAGACAACAAGTAGATATTAATGTTACGCGACAGTCTATCATAATAGCAGTAGTTTGGAGTGATAGCATTTAACTATCTGTATTGAGTTGAAAATGCAACTTAGTAAGCTGAAAATCCGTCTTCTAATTTTAAGTTCTTACACCAATCTTATTTCCCTAGATTATGATTAACCTAAAAGGATTTTGGCCAAATTACCGTTTATGGCAGCGACATTGTTTGTATCCATTAATTTCTGTAAGCGTTGCCTTAACTGTCTGCTTGAGTACACCCTTGTCGAGTATAGCTATAGGTTTTGGAGATCTGATCCGGATAGTCCCACAAGTGACCCAAATATTTAACCTATCCAATATATCCGATCGCCAGGAAGTTGATCTTGGCCAGCAAATGAATCAGGAATTGCAGCAAGAAGTCAGAATTTCCCGTAATTCACAACTAAATAGCTATGTTGAACAAATAGGTAGACGTTTAGCAGCTAATAGCACTCGCCCAAATCTCTCTTACACCTTTCAAGTAGTCGAAGATCCGGCAGTAAATGCTTTTGCAACCGCTGGTGGTTTTCTTTATCTCAACACAGGGTTACTCAAAGCCGCAGAAAATGAAGCCGAAGTCGCTAGTGTATTAGCTCATGAAATGGGTCATATTGAAGGTAAACATTTAATCAAACAAATGAGACAACAAGCTATAACCAGTGGTGTAGCTACTGTATCAGGTTTAGATCGCAGTCAAGCCGTCGGTCTTGGTGTCCAATTAGCACTGAATCTTCCCCGCAGTCGTAAAGACGAATTAGATGCTGATAAAAGAGGCTTAAACATCCTCACCCGCAGTGGTTATGCCCAGTCAGCAATGGTTTCTTTCATGAAAAAACTACAGGGAAGCAGTTCTGTACCTACGATTTTGAGTACACATCCCGGCACAGATACTCGCATCAAAGAACTCCAACGTCAGATTAACAATCAACCAAGTAATAAAAATAATGGCTTAGATAATCCGGCGTATCAAGCTAGAATAAGGGCATTTTTGCAGTAATTAGGCTCGTTGTTTATGACGACGGCCACCTATAAATTCCTCTGGCTCAATAATTGTAATTGCCTCTTCCCAGACTAGAGTTCTCACAGTGTGACTAAACACATTAGCCTGATAAACCAACTTATTGGTAATATCTAGCCCCGTTAACCAACCACTACGGGGATGATAAGCACCAGTATCAATATCTATCCATCCCTGCCCCTGTGCCAAATTACCAGGAGCAACTCCAGGTAAGGTAAAAGTTATAGTATGACCAACTATAATCAACTTATCAGAAAAATATGGTTGATTTATACTGTGAAACTCCTCTCTAATCCAGCATAAGTCTTCTGATGTCTGTTCTTCAATAGTTTTGCGGGGATTAACACCTGCATGAGTTAACCAAAAATCTCCCAAATCTAGATATGTGGGTAAACTCTCAAACCAATCTAGATGTTCTTGAGGAATTGTCCCAGGTTGATAACTAGCAACCGTTGCCTGTCCTCCGCTGTATAACCACGCTTGCATATTTGCTGACGCAGTATCTTTGCCAGTCAGGATGTTTAACAACATCTGCTCATGATTACCTAGTAAACAAGGGTAATCATTTTGTTTAACAAACTCTACTACCTGGGCGCTTTGGGGACCACGATCAATTAAATCTCCCAAAAAATAGACTTGATCCTCTGATGCAGGGGATATTGCCTCCAACAGCAACATCAAACCTTCATAGTGGCCATGCACATCGCCAATAACAACCCTACGCTGACTAATTTCGCTCATTTGCTTTTAGCTTGAATGAATTAGCTGAATATTTTAACTACACTTTTTGTTTGTCTACTTTTTATTAAAAAAGGTCAAGTTTTCTTGACTAAGCTATAATTTTTTTAAAACCGGGTAGACATTTGGTTAATTTGTCAAGTTCCAATATGAATAATCAACTGGACAGAACCCTAAAACACAAATAAAATTATTTGATTTGGGGTGTATGGACTTTAGTGTATAGATACACTAACAAACAATACTAGTTCCTATTTAGTTTGATTATTTATTAGTCTATGCCTAAGTCTACCATTATACATTAATTTTCATACTTAAATTCAAATTGCGCTTAAAGTCAGCTTTTAATCTTCATCTCGCAATAACCACAAACCACTATAAGTCATTCCCGAATCATCTGGTTGCACCAACAAAAAATGCAATCCCTGACTTAGCTGTTTTCGCTCTTGATATAACTTCCCAGCCGCAGTAACTTCCTCATCTGTAAAAGTCGCCAAAACCCACCTATCTACCAAACCAGCTTCTAAAATCAAACCATCAGGCGCACCACCGATATAGTTTAATGATACAGGATTACTTTCCTTTAACCATTGCGCTAAACGCATAGATTGCCTCCCACCGTAAATTACTACACCAGGGATAGGTACTGTTGAAGCTAAACCTAGATTAATTGGTTTGAGAAAATCTGGTATTTGCAAAAAAGGAATTGGTCGTTCTATAAACTCATCCACAATATCACCAGATGGAATCGTTGCAAATCGCCATTCCTCCCCCCAGAGATTTTCCGGTAATGGTAATGGAGGTAATTTATCCACAGTTACAGGATATTGTTTAGCTGCTAACCACTGTTTTAGTGCCACAGTTCTCCGAGTAGCTTCTACCTTAATACCTAGATTATTACCCGCAGTTGTGATTAAACTTAAAGACTGAGGACGAAATACTTGAATTACATCTGGTAACTTTTCCTTGCCAGCTAATTGTAATTGTTGGGCAACCCAAGTAGAAGTAGCCTGGGATTGGGGACAACTTGCTGTAAATTCAAAACTGCGAGTTGCATCACAAACTAATAACTCCCATAATATTTGCCCTTCCACATTTTGCAGCGGACTACGATAAAAATCAGCTTGCCAAATCAGACTCATTCCCTACTCCATAAAACTTAAATAACTCAAAAGCGAATTTAGCAAGTTTACTTTTTAACTAAATTCCTGGCAAATTCTATCGCTGCTTCTACTGTAGAAATTTTCCCCTCAGCTTGAGCAACACCAACCTCCATTAATAATTCGCCTACCAGTGATGAAGCGGGAATGTTTAATGCCATCATCATGTCTTTACCATTGAGTAAAGGAATAGGATGGGCAACTGCATCGTTTTTGTCAAGATAACGCTTGATTAAAGGTTCGTATGTAACTAACATACTTTCTTCAAACATTCCCTTAGCTACAATATCATTTGCTAAAGCTAATACCAACACAGCCGGAAATAAAATTCCCATTTCCCGAAACAGAAAATACTGTGTTCGCAAAGGCATATTTACCGCTTTTATTTCCGAAAATAGTCTTAATCCCGTTGTCACAGCCCGAATTTCTGCCCGACTATAGGTAAGTTCCTGTAATTCGATTTCGGCAATTTCTGGCTTTGAGTCAACCAGACAAGCAAGTTTAGCAGTAGCTAACCAAGAAGTTTTCACAGTCTCCCGCACATAATTTGCTAATTTTTCTGCTAACTCCTGCCAACTTTGGCTAATTAAAGCAGCAGCTTGATCAATAGCAGTTAACTTAATGAAACTTTCCTCAGTCGCGTTTTTAAAGAAACTAGTCAAAACACCATCTTTCCAAGCAGTATTTAGCCAAAATGTTCCTTGAGAATTTGCTAATAAATAACCAATTTCTACCCGTACTCGTTCCGCTGCCACCTGATTGATACTTTTTGCTAAACTGCGAATTGTCTCTTGAGTAACTGGTTCAATAGTAAAACCAAGTTGGGCAGCTTGACGATAAGCCCGCATTAACCGCAAAGGATCATTTTGCAGATTTACAGGTGATATCATCCGTAATAGGCCAGAGTCTATATCTTTATATCCTTCGAGAGGATCAATGATTTCTTGAGTATGGGGATTATAAGCGATCGCATTAATAGTAAAATCCCTTCTATGCAAATCCGTAATTAAACTTTCTCCCTCCTGTTGGGCAAAATCAGCCGTAGCATGAGCAAACACCACACGGGCAATTTTTCTTTCAGCATCAAGTAACACAAAACCAGCTTGATAACGTTGAGCAATTTTTCGGGCTACCTTCACCGCATCCGCTGGGATAATAAAATCTAAATCCACATATTCCCGAACCCTACCCAAAATCGCATCACGCACCGCACCACCCACCATATAAACAGGTTGTGGCAAATATTCCAGACTAAAAGGCCAATTTTTGGCAGCTAGACGAGAAACAACTAATTCATCCATTGTCATAAAAATCAACCTAGTAACTAATGCTGATTATTTTGGCTTAAGCTACATTAACTATAAAGCTTCTTAGAGTTGGTTCTATTATGTGTATTTGCGTGAATTGCCACTACGTAGACCGCTGTGTTACCTACAACGCCGTAGAAACCCAGCACCAACAGCCACACCTGACAGAAACACCAGATTTTGACCCCAATGAACCCTCCATCAACGTCAATATTCGCACACAAGGCGAAATAATTGAAATGGAATGGGACGTTGTCGGTTGTCTCAGCTTCAAACAAGAAACAGGTAAATGGTCTAAATTACGTCCAGGTGAATTAGTCCCCACATAATGAGAATAGCTTCTGAAATGTTGCTGAATATTCACACTCGAAATCAGCAACACCAATTCTTATTCATGTTTTTCCCTCCAATCCTTAATTCTGCTGTATTATTTATCAGAAAAATATATTTGCATTTACTTTGACAAACATAATTAAACATCTCTCACCAGATAAATACGCTTTAGCATTGCATACCACCACACCAGAACTCGGTTTAGCAATTAGCAACTTTACCGATTATCCCCAATCTCAAGTTTGGAACTTAGGGCGTGACTTATCCAGTCATATCCATCAATACTTAATTGAACTGATTAAACCACGAACCTGGGCAGACCTGGAATTTATCGCCGTTGCCAAAGGACCTGGTGGTTTTACAGGAACTCGCATTGGTGTTGTCACCGCTCGGACACTAGCACAACAGTTAAAAATTCCCGCATTTACAGTTTCCACCCTAGCCGCAGTAGCATGGCAAGCTTATAAAGCCCAAAAAAATTGCCAACATCCTATAATTGCCGTAGAAATGCCAGCACAGCGGGGACAAGTTTTTGGTGCTATTTATCAACCCAACTCTGATAATTCTGGCATCACTGCTCTATTACCAGATAAAGTATTCACCCCAGCCGCATGGCAAGAAACCCTAGCCGTTCAATCTTCTTTGGGACATACCAATTATCAGTTAATTTCAGCCACATCCCAGTTAGCAGCCACCGTTAACAGTATTTTGGAATTAGCTTATTTAGATTGGCAGCAAGGAAAAAATCCCCATTGGTCTGAGGCTCTTCCTTATTATGGACAACATCCTGTAGATATTTGATGATTATCGAAATCCTTCCAATCCTTGCTAGATAAAGCTCATAGCTAAAAATAACCACTAAATTTTCCCTCCCAAAAAAAATATTTTCCCAAACCCTTGACAGGAAAAGGAGAGGTTGCTATATTAG
>NZ_VILB01000033.1 GCF_009712035.1 Anabaena sp. UHCC 0187
AGGATGTTTTAAAAGTGGGAGGCTGTTGTAAGAAAGCTCACAAAGTATATGCTGGAATTTGTAGATAACAGCACCTTGTGAGCAGTGTTGATAATTTGCACCCTCTAAGAATCAAAAAATGATGAGGAGCGATGGCTGAAAGTATTGTTGTACATTGCTTTCAGCACTTGGTTTAATTCCTTAGCGTACGATTCTCCCGTTTTGGGTGCGACACGATGGGTTGGAAGCACCTATATGCAAAGCTTCCAAAAGATGAGTGAGGAACCGATTCCTCCAGTCTGGTGTCCAAGACTGTTCCTAACATTCCCATGCACCACTGGTAACGGTGATGTGTGAAGCGGAAAGTAAAGCCCAAGGAAGCATTTAGCCTAGAAATGTAACCGGGCAAGGAGGGGTAAAGACAAGATTCGCGCAAAATTTAGCATGACGTAAAGTTTTGTAACAAATTCAACGTTATCGCCTGTGTCTATATGCTAAAAAAGCACACTGAGTAAGGCTTTCAGTCTTATAAAAGCTTCCCGCTTATTTATCCCATCTTGTAAAACATTGCCGAAAACGGAAGTTGAAGACTTTTATCAAGAAAGGACAAAACCTTTGTTATTCCGCTCAATTGATCTCATAACATTGCCTAAAATGAACCAAACTAGGCAATATTTGAATGTTTGTCAGAGATAAATACATGACTACGTTACAAAACTTTACGTCGTGCTAAATTTTGCGCGTACCTTGTCTTTACCCCAAACGCACTCATCGAAATAAATCTGATAGCTGGCGTAAGGCGAAATACTGGGGGAATTTAAATCTTGATAGACCATTTGACCGATGGGTTTTCGGTAATAAACAAACCGGAGCCTATCTGTTGAAATTTTCCTGGTTCAAGATTGAAAGGCACATTCTTGTTAGGGGTAAATCATCACCCGATGACCCAAAATTAAGGGACTACTGGATTAAACGGCAGGCAGCTAAAACTAAATCCGAACTAATCAAAAGTAGGCAGAAGATAGCCCAAAGGCAACAATATGTCTGTCCTATATGTGGGGAATCTCTATTAAACGATGAGGAGTTACATCTTCATCATAAAAAGCCAAAATCGCAGGGTGGTGGTGACAATTACGGCAACCTACAACTCGTACATCTGTACTGTCATCAGCAAATACATTCTGGAACAATCCATAGTTTATGACTTGCTTGAGCCGGATGCGTTGTAAGGCGCAAGTCCGGTTCTGAGGGGGCGGGATTATAGCGATATAGTCCTGCTACCCGACCACAGTCTAGCCATATACCCCATCATTTTCTCAACCAAACCAGCCATAACAGTAATAGCGGTAAGGTTTTCGCTGTTGTCTGGTTGGTTGTCCAGTATGTCAATTTGGGGTAAGCAATAAATAGCCTTTTGGAACTTGTCTTGTGAGGACAAAGTATGCTGAGATTAGGTAATCTCTGCATTATGCTGGAAAAACTTTGCTGAAGTAACTATGATTACAGGAAAATTAGAAGTAACAATCAAAATTAGTGAGTTGCCAGAAGCTAAAACGATAGAAAACGGCTGGCAACAGTTCGAGGTTGATTGCGATGGTCGGATTATTAGCGTCACAGTCAAACCGAAAGTTTGGAAGAAACTGACTGATGCCCAAGCCAACTATCCTCAATGGGTGGGAGCGATTGCTGGCAAGTTGGGAGAAGCCACCGATAACGGATTTGTGCTATTAGAGCCTAATATCCAGACTTTTGAGAAAAAACCAAAAACACCAGCCGCAGATGCGGCTACTGCTACTTGAACAACAGTTATACTACAGGTGGATAATCACAGCTTGTATAAACAGATGTAGCCAAATTAAAGTTAAAAATCAAACTAATGTTAGGTTGCATCGGTGCAAAAGTTCTGTATGATCTTGCTAATACGTAAATAAAATGAGTAATGGAGGTGAAGAGATAACAACCACAAAAACGGCAAAAGGACAAAACGATACTAAATAGTACACGCTTTGTCCCATCATAGAATTGCCGGTTTCAACTTTGCTCAATAGTATCCGAGCGGGGTTAATTTCAAAGAAACCGAAGAAGTGGCGTTTAGTTTGGTCGCTATCCCACCAATTGGCTTTCTTGAGATTATTTCATGTTGCTCTCCGAGGGAGAGTCGTTCTCCTATATTAAAGCAGATTGTTGCAACATTTCAACCCTTCCGACTGGAATATTTTAGAAAATAAATAATCTGACTGAAGATTTACCCACCTTTCATGACGTTTGAGACAGGGAACAAAGTGTAGAAAGTGGTGTGCAGTAAGAGTTTTATCAGTTTTGACGACCTCCTAACTCTTACTATTCACGGGATCTGGAAAAAAGATAGGGTGTGGAGTGCAGAGCGACAAAGAGGAATTATTCTCTTTCTTGTCTCCCCCATCTCCCCAACAAGAACTGACCAAACCCCTGATTTTTAGATAACCTGTGTAAATCCTAAGATTATTTATTCCTCGCCAAAAAATAAACAAACCCAGAAAGAAGCAGCAGCAAATCTCATAAATATGTAAGTGCAGCACGATTACCCCCTCTGATACCCATAAAAACCAAGTATCAAGAGGAATCTACCGTGATTAACGACAACAACCAAAGCCAAACATCTTCTACCTCAAAACTTTCTCCAGCGAGTAACAGCCAGTCTCCTGCTCCAGTCCTTCTTCTAGAGCAGCAAGCAAACAGCCAAACATCAGCTTCTCAAAATAATCCAGAACAGCAAACAAACAGCCCGTCTCCGGTTCAACTCCCCAACAACCTCACAGAAGCCGAATACCACGAACTAGCGGTTAGTAGCGCTATCCATCCAGAACTGATAGAGCGCAACTTCATCCACATCGCCGGCGATACAGTCCTCAACTACCTGTTCATTTCCAACGCCATCCCTCGCTTAAACACAGGTAGAGTCACCAGCCCCTTTCTTAAACTGTACCAATACGTCACAGAGGGGGGAATGTGGATTTCAGGACTTGACCCCTTTAACAACTGGCAACCAATGGAGTGGGGACGATTCAAACCCACCCAAGGGCGTATTGACAAAAATGGCAAAATAGTTAAATACGAATCACCACCAAAAACACCCAACCGTGTCACCTACTTTGATGTTCCCGACTGTCTTGGGGAGCTAGTTGCAAAACGTTACAATATCAAACAAGATCATTCTTCCCCAGCACAGCATTTACAAGACAAATTAAATCCCCTCTCGTTTTGGGAAACTCCCATCTTATTTTGGGCATTGGTACTGTTGCTATGGAGTAATAACAAACAACAAACAGAAATAGCAGAAACTCCATTCTCATTGTGGAAATGGTTAGTAATGCTATTAAGCAATAACCAACAACAAACAGAGACAGTAGCAACTCCATTCTCATTTGGAGAATGGGTACTGCTGCTATTAAGCAAGCACAAAAACCAACAACAAAAAGAAATAGCAGAAACTCCACTCTCATTTTGGAAGTGGGTCGTGCGGTTATTGAGCAATAATCAACAACAAAAAGAAATAGTCGAAACTCCCCCTTCATTTTGGGAATGGGTCGTGATGCACCCAGAAATTCCCATTATTTTGTGTGAAGGGGAGAAAAAAGCAGCTAGTTTATTAAGTCAGGGATTTGTAGCGATCGCACTCCCAGGCATTTGGAGCGGACGCATTGGCAAAAAAGACTTTGACGAACGCTTACACCCCGATATCATGCCCCTTGCCCAACCAGGGCGTAAATTCATTATTCTCTTCGACTACGAAACCAAATCCAAAACCCGTTGGTCAATATTCCAAGCCACCTTGCGTACAGGCAAAACCATTGAAGCTGTAGGTTGTACCTGTGAAGTCGCACTGCTACCAGGTCCTGAAAAAGGCGTAGATGATTTTATTGTTGAACGCAGTAAATTAATCGAAAGTGGACAAACAGTTAAATACAGTCAATTCATTGAGGATAATCGAACTAATACCCACACTCAAGCAATTAATCAGATTTCACCAGTTGAAGGCAGTCAATTAAACAACAATGGTCAATTAATAGAATGTCATCAGGTAATTAATCAGATTTCACCAGTTGAAAACGATCAATTAACCGATAACGGTCAAGTCATAGAATGTCATCAAACAGTTAATCATAATCAAAACTCACTAGTTGACAACAATAAACTTACCAATAACGGTCAAGTTACAGAACAGCATGAAGTAATTAATCAGGATTCATTACTCAAAAGCAATCAACCTACTGAAAATTATCCAGAAACAAAATGCCGTCAAGCAATTAATCAAAATTCACAAGTTGAAAACAATCAATTAACAGAACCTAGTCAATTAACAGAACAACATCTTGCAGTTAATCAGAATGTAGCAGTTTCAATTAATCAAATAAACGCCTTACTGACCACCATAATTGATGATGCAATTAGCTTAAAACAATACCAACGCTTATTCCACACTAGGCATAGGGGATTAAGCAGTAAATACAAACCAGATATTCGTGTCAACGTCAAATACCTATCATCAGCTGAAAAACTTCCCTCTTCTGGACTGGTAGTATTGTCCAGCGACATGGGGACAAACAAAACCGGACGCATGGCTCAATGGCGTGAAGCAAATCCTGATGTCAAATTCCTCAACACCGGACATCGGGTTAACCTGCTGAAAAACTTAGCAACCCGTCTTAAAACAGATATGTACTCTGATTTAAGTTATGGAGGTTTAGCCAAAGCACAAGCTCTCAGCATCACCATTGACAGCTTACACAAGTTAAACACCCAAATGCTTAACTACGGATGCGTGTTCATTGATGAAGCTTGCCAATACTTAACTCACCTATTGCACAGTAAAACCTGTAAAGAATATCGAGCGCAAATACTGGAAGTGCTGGAATATATCGTTTATAACGCCACGCTAGTAGTCATCGCTGATGCTCATATGGACGACATCACAGTAGAATTCTTCCGAGCCATGCGTCCACTAGGGGAAAAACCATTTATTCTCAAAAACGATTGGAGAAATGGCGATCGCTTAATTTATTGGTATGAAGGCAATAACTCCTCAGCCATAGTTGCCCAGATTTCCGCCGCGCTGATGAACAAACAGAAAATCATGGTAGCTTCTGACTCCAAGCGTTTCATTAAGAAATTAGAACAATCCCTTACCATGAAAGTACGGATAGAAGAGGCAGGTAGCAGGGAGCAGGTAGCAGGGGAGCAGGGGAGCAGGGGAGCAGAGGGACTGGATACCTTTACGGTAGTTAAAGATGGCGCAACTCAAACTTTGTCACAGGTAAATTCAGCATTATCTGCAACAGATAAAAATGAAAATTCTCAAATATTACAGGTAAATTCCACATCATCAAATCATTCCCCCACACCCGATACCCAACACCATTCAGACTTAGAAGTGAACGCTCAGTCAAACACTAACGCTCACAAAAGCACCACATCCAGACTGAGATTATGGTCTATTCACTCAGACAACTCAGGTAGCGAAGAAAACGTAGCCTTCATCAAAGATATTACCAACGCCGTCAAAGATGTTGATGCCCTGTTAACCTCCCCCAGTCTCGGTACAGGAGTAGACATCAACGAATATCACTTTGACGTAGTATATGGCATCTTTCACGCCAAATCCCAAACCGCTACCGAATGCGCCCAACAACTGTATCGTTATCGTCCCCACGTCCCCATTCATGTATGGGTTGCCCCCCGTCCTCCCTTTGGTTATCAGGAAACCAACGCCCAGAAAATCAAAGAACGAATCCTGCAAACCAACGAAGTTACGGCTTTCCTCATCCGCATTGACAAAGAAACTGGACGCAGAGGCGTAGAAAAAGATTGGGCATTAGATACTTATTGTCAAATTCTCGCTGCCCGTAACCGCTCTATCAACAATCTGCGGACTGATTTACAAGATCTATTAACAGAAATGGGGAATAAAATCATCTCTATGGGTGGTGATGAAGATACATTTGCCCTAGACCAGATGAAAAAAGCTGCTGCGGCTTTAGATACGGCTTATTACTCAGCAATAACTAAAGCTAAGAATATCTCCCCTACGGAATATCGTCAGCGTCAAAATAAAGATTACCTTAAACCAGAAGAAGTGTTTGAATGTGAGAAATTCCGCCTTCAAGATACTTATGGTATGGAAGTAACAGAATCACTAGTAGAAAAAGATGCTGGTGGTAAATTAAGTCGAGCCATTTCCGCATTTGAGGCCATCCTCAAAGAACCAGATGGAACAATTTTTGACACTAATAGCAATAGACAATACCCAGCCCCACCAACAATTGTGGCAGAGAAAGACCGCCAAGAGCGAGAACATTTGCCTTTATGTATGGACTGGGGTAATTATTCAGCTAAATGGTTAGCTAGGTTTAATTTGGGACTGCATCACATTTTAAAACGGTTAGTAGCCGGAGAGGAAGTTACTGCTCGTGATCCTGATTTATTGAGAATGGTAGCACTTGCTAAAGAATACGGGGTGTATATAAAAACTATTTTGGGCTTTACAGTTCCAGATAAATGTCAACCCATCTGGTTGTTGGGGACTTTATTAGACCAACTGGGATTAAAGCTGGATGACCGCAAGGAGGGTCCACGTGGGAAACAGGTAAAACTTTTCTTCCTTTCTCAGGTGGAATTGGATTTTGCCCTCCAGGTAATTGCTCACCGAGAGCATAAGCGGAACATGAAGCAGGAAAGGGCGCAGCAAGCTCAGGAATCACAACGGCGTTATCAGGCTGGAATGCAGTCTAGATATGGGGTTGCGCCACCTCCTGACCCCGTATCCACTCCCCCCCCTAATGGTATAGGGAAACCTCTAGGGGAGGGGGTGAATACTACGGTTGATCTAGTCGATTTTGCAGCTTGTTCTAGAAATGGTAATGACCCTTCTTTAGTTAATGATGCTGATAGAGTCGATTTTAGGCAGTTTCAACCGGATGATGGCGATGAAACTCTTTTGATTCATTGTGTTGAGTTACTGAGAACGAGTTTTAAAAAGGGGGTAGAGGCGATAAAGTCAGTTCTTCGTTCCTGGAGTGAAGATAGAAGATGGGGTACTGTGTTGTTGCTGGAGGACATTGCTGCTCAAGAATTGCGCTCGCTGGAGGAATTAATGCCACAGTTTTATGATTGGTTAAGCGAGTCGGTTTTACCAATGAATTGTTAACTTGATATTCTCCAGGAAGACAACTACGGAGATTCTTTGTTCAGTCATCTACATTAAAACAGCAAACTCAAGTAAAGCAATTGCGCGGAAGCGTAGTGCTGAAAGCAATCGCCGCAGATGATAAACCAACGATTCTCGGTTCAATTATCTACTGAGAAACAGTAAACCCAAAACGCTGGGATTTTTTGCTGGTTTGGGTAATGTCTTCTTACCAGGGAGATGCACATTGCAACATAGCTTGCTACGCGCCAAACGTTCTTTTCGACTGCTCGAATCAACAATTCAATTGGCGTTGATTTGGCATTCAATTGGCGTTGAGATGGCGTTGGATTGGCATTTTTTGACCATTATTTTGTCAATAAGCTCTTTTATTGACAGGTTAAATATATACATAATGTACTTAATAATGTAATATTGGCGTAAGTATGGCGTAGTATTGGCATTGAAGTGGCGTTGAGTTGGCACTGATTTGGCATTCAATTGGCGTTGAAATGGCACATTTTTTTGATGAAACTGTTTCATTAAAAATGTGAGTATGATTGATTCAACTTGAGATTTTTTTGTTGAACTTGTAAATGCTCGTGAGAAAAGTTGAAATTTTATGACGATGATTTTTACTGGTCAGATAATAACGTGATTAAAGAAATAAAATTATCTTCTTAGTAGTGCAGTGGTAGAAATAAGCATCTACATTAAAACAACAAACCATACTAATGTACTTACTTGCAAAATTAGAAAAGCAATTTACAGAAACTACCAAATTAGATGGGATGATTCGGGAGAATATGCGCGGGTTGGGATATAATATAAATACTTGGGATATCATATAAATATATGATGGGTTTTTCCTGAATTTACCCAACTCTTGAAATTGTGCAAGAGGTACTTGCACAAATATTAGAAAATTATTGACACTATTTTTATCACAATGACGGAAATTACAGCTAACTATGATGAAACCTGGAAAGAAGCAATAGGAGATTATTTTGATTCATTTCTCGCCTTCTTTTATCCAGAAATCTATCAACAAATAGATTGGACTAAAACCCCCATTTCTCTAGATAAAGAATTAGAACAGATTACTGCATCTGCCGACAGCAAAACCCGCCACGCTGATAAATTATTTCAAGTGTGGTTATTAGATAATCAAGAGGTTTGGATATTAATTCATGTAGAAGTACAAAGTCAATATGATAAAGAATTTTCCCAAAGAATGTTTATCTACAACTATCGTTCTTTTGATTTATATCAAAAACCAGTGATTAGTTTAGCCATACTAGGAGATGGAACTAAAAGTTGGCGACCTAGTTCTTACCAGTATGGTTTAGGAAGTAGTCAATTAATCTTTAATTTTTCTATCGTCAAGCTTCTAGATTATCAATGGGAGGAGTTAGAGCAAAGTAATAATATTTTTGCTATAGTGGTAATGGCACATTTAAAGACTAAAGCCACTAATAGCAATTTGTCAGCTAGGGAACAGTGGAAATGGAACTTAGCTAGATTACTTTATGAAAGAGGTTATAACCGTAAAGAAATTGTTGATTTGTATAAGGTCATTGATTTAATGATGGCTTTATCTGAAGACTTGCAATTAAGTTTTGAAGAAAAATTAGCTAATTATCAAGAGGAACGAAAAATGCCATTATTAACTAACATTGAAAGACGGACTATAGAAAAAACTCGGAAACAAGATATTATCAAACTTGTACAAGTGCGGTTTGGTGATATTCCCGAAAATTTGATTGCCAGCATTAATCAAATTGATAAGACATCTTTTTTAGAACAACTTCTAATATCAACAATTAGCATTAGTTCTTTAGAAGAATTTGCACAGCTTGTTAATTCTAATTTACCAGAATCAGATTAATAGATGTAAGTTGGGTTAAGCAACAGCGTAACCCAACAAAAGTATTGTTCAGGTGGAGTTCTTTCATAGAAGATCAAAATAATTCGTAATTGATAATAGTGCCTCCGCGTAGCAGTATTATGTTAGCGTAGGGTTTCCGCCTGAAATATTAGTAATTATTCAGTCATAAATAAACTTGCAGCCAAGATTGATAGAGTCTAGCAAGTTCCTGAAGGAAATTGAGTTCTTCACCCTCAAGATTATTAAATAGCTTGTGATATTGCCAACCACGCTCATAGCGACTTAACATTTCTTCTGGAGTAAACCGATAAACATCTGCCGTCTGCCAACAGATGGACTCCAGAAACGGGAGCTTTTCTGGGATAATAACAGGATTAATTGTTGGTGTTGCGGTTGTCATATATTTTCATCAACCAATGCAATACTCTCTTTAATTTTAGATTATGTTTATGTATTTTGAAATTTAATTTCATCCCAACGCTAAAACATTCCATTGAGTCAACGAGTGATATCGCACTCAATATAGTTAGATAATGAGCCATCTATTAACACGTCTTCATCAAAGGCTGTTTAGTCTTTGAGTTTTCAACTCATCTCATTAGCTAAACTTAGTTAAACGCATCAAACATCAAACAACGCATCAAACATTAAACTTTGAACACCTGGTATTCTCTATCTGCTTTAATTGTAATTGTTAAATTGTTCTCACTATCAACGATAGCAGTCCATGTATATAACGCTTCAGGCATCATGAAATGTTTCATTATCTCAACAGCTTGGCGTTTGAGGAAGTCAGCGATGATGTAGAATTCTTTTGCAGTAGTATCGTCAGTTTCACCATACCATTGGACATCAAATCGCTTGTTTTTTAAAGTGGCAGTTCCTCCGTAATCACTTTTAGTAAATTCATCTTTTACCTTGGCAAAAATTTTGTAGGCATCCGCTTCTAATTCCACACGGTAGGAATTAGGTGCAAGATTTCTAGCTTGTCCGTAATTAGTGTCTAAAAGTTTCCGTCGCTTTGCTTCTCCCATATATTCCCCCTGTATGAACCTATCTACTGCTTTTTATTTTGTTTGACCTTGCTTGTGTTCGGTTCTATCATTGGGGGTTTGAATGCTACCCAATGAGCTATTACAACATTGTAATGCCACCAAATCAGCTATCACTACAGTAGCAGTTATAGTTGCACTTTTCGTTTAGTTCTGACCACTGGTGACAGCAACGTAAAATGTTAAGCATCCCCAAACAGTCCATCCAAATCCTGAGATGAAGCCTGACCTTGGATTAAAGTAGAAGGACGCTGCTTTTCTTGTTCTTCTACCAATGTATCTGACTCTAAATCTGTCATACCATTATGGGTATTACTATTAGCTGAACTCATCACTGGAGCCACAGACGTAACATAATTTGGTAGCACAAACTGTGGCTGTTCCACACCCAAAGCCAAGCGCAGATTACTGCCATGTTTATTTAAAACATCCTGTGATTCCCAACAAGCAAACCGCAATTGTTCCGGTGTATACTCCCCACTGTGATATCGAGCCAAAGGTAACAAAGCTGCTACCAAAATATCCGATACCTTGCGATTAACCTCCTCCTTTGAGAGAGAATTCAAATAATCAACCACCTCCGCCATTGGTTCGCCTTCATAAGGCTGAAGACGCAAACTTAAACTCTTCCGTTTTTTCCTGATTTTATTCATTGACCCTTGCTTCCTCCCTGCTTTTTATCTATCTAAAAACAGACGATTAATCAAAATCAAAAACAGCTAACTATTTCCTTTGTCCAGCAAATAATCAAACATCCCAAAGCAGTCAATTAGCCTTTGAGACAGACATTGTTCACCATCTATCGCTTTATCTAAATCAAAAGTTTTTTTCACCACGTCAGCAATACCAGCCCCCCAAATCATCGGCGTGAAATTTTTGCTCTGGTTGCGCCGCTGATAACTGCTACTTCTCACCTTTTTTTGTGAACCCCAACTAGACCCAGACTCATATGCAGTCGTAACTTCACAGTTGAAATAAATTTCCAATTCCGGCTCCAAATGGTAAGCAGCACCACCGCCAATAATCACCTCATCCAATTTTGTCGGCAGCAGTCGATTTAACCACCGCTCTAACTTATCCCCATATTCAGCCGTCGCTCGCTCAATCGCCTGGACAATATCTCGAATTTCCCTAGTTCTTAAATTCGTGTCTTTAGCACTAGCTAATGCTTGAATTGCTACACATTCACCCCAATTGGGGTGACGGGTTTGGGGATAATTGGGGTTATATACCTTGTCAAGAGCAGCGTAACGAGCAGCAAATATCGCCTGTGCCAAACGCTCTCGGTCTAGTCCACTGGTCATCTCTACCACCTGGTCTAGCATATCTGCAAAACCCAACAGGGGACTATCTCCCAGCTTCAGTTGTCCCCGCTCAAAGTAAAGTGCCGTAGTATTTCTGTGACCAAACATCAGCACACCCAACTGTTTAGAACGCAACCACTCCAGACCCTTTTGCTTAATGCGTACAGCAGCCAGTCCTCCACCTTCAGGACGGCACAAAAACTTAACTAATTTTAGCTTCAGTACCATTTCTCGCACCTGGAAACGAGCCAACATGATCTGTAACTGTTCCTCAAAACGCAAGCGGTCTGTATACTCATTCCAAGGCAACAGCAGTGCTAATTCTAGTGTTAATAGCTTTTTAGTAGAAAACTTAGCCTTGTGGGTTTCAATAATTAGCCCAATAGCTCCCAACACCTTCCACAAAGCATTTTCATACTTGAGTTCCTTAATGCGGTCTTGGGGGTCAAAACAAGCGGCAAAATCACCCAACACCACCACACGTTCATTCCATTCCACCCATAATTGTTGTTCAGGACTAGGACTACCAATCCATCCCAAACGGGACATATAATTGTCAAGCTTGACTTTAGGAATCTCCTCAACCGCAGGAGGCAGCACTAAAAATTTGGGTTCTGGCAGGGCTGGGAGTTGATAAATAATTTTAGTTTGTGACCCACCCACGTCCACACTAATATATATGTCTGTCATAATTATTAGTCAGCTAAAATTCATTGGTCGATTGAGAGATGAATTAGCACCGGATTACATCTTTTCTAGCACATAAATTTGGCTATTTTCACAACAATTGATGTAACTTACTGTCAAGAGATAGATGTTGAGGGTCAGTTAAATAGTGCAGGATTTGCACCAAACTTGTGCTAAACCTGTGCTGAAATTGCACCAAGTTATTGTTACCAACAGGAATACAGTTGAGTGGATTAAAATAGTTGTACTTACTACGGTTTTTTAGGTTTTTGGCAATTCAAGTTTTTCTGTAGGCAATTACTGGCTGTGTTTGGCACAAAAAGCCTGTAAGTAAGTTTTGTTGATGGCTTTTTTAGGGATAGCGATCGCTATCCCTAAAAATAATCTTACCAATTGGAAGGCAAACAACCATTTACCCATACGGTTCACTCACAATCCAATGGTAATTTGTATTCTGGAAATTTCCTTAGCGATGCCCGCCGCAGGCATTGCTTTTGCTCTTGTCCTGTTATTGTCTGCGTTGTGTCTTACGGATGGCTATTGTCGCCTGCGTGGAATTGGTGAGGAACTGAGATGAAAGGAGGCTTCTGATATGGCTTATGCCATCGCCAGAGTGAAAAAATTGAAACGAGCCAACATTGCTGGGAGTGCTGCCCACACTTCCAGACAGCGAGAAACACTCAATGCTGACCCCAATCAGCAAAATATCAGGTTTATTGGCAACGTTGACAGGGAGGAAAAGTTAGAGGATTTGGTGTTAGCGAAGATTGGGCAGTATGAGCAAAAACGAAAAATTCGTACTGATGCGATCTACTGTGTGGAGATTTTGCTGACTGCTTCTCCTAGTTACTTTCGACCGCTTGATCCCACGGCTGCTGGGTATTATCAAGAGGAGAGGTTGGCTGATTGGTTGGAGGCGACGCAGCAGTGGTTAGAGAACGAATATGGTGATTGCGTTCCGCGCAGTGCCGTAGGTAATAGCACTAACTCCCGCGTTCAAGCAAGTGGAGAGCATCTGAGTGGAAAGAGCAGTGCCGTAGGCAATCGCATTGTCAGGGCTGAATTGCACTTGGATGAAGTGACCCCCCACATTCATGCTTATTTTGTGCCACTAGATGAAAACGGGCAACTGCGGTGCAATCATTTTTTTGATGGTCGGCAGAAGATGCGAGATTTCCAAGAAAGCTACTTTGCATCTGTGCAGCACCTGGGGTTAGAGCGTGGTATTCAAGGTAGTGTGGCTAAACATCAGGATATTAAGGATTTTTATCGCATAGTTGAAGAAGGAAAGGATTTGAACTCTGACCTGACTATTGCACAGATGCGGGCTAAGTCTGCGGATCGAGATAGGGCGATGCAGAGTAAGAGTTCTATGGAGCGCACTGCTAAAAGGTTGGTGAAGGAAAATGAATCTCTGCGACAAAGGATTCAGGAACTGGAAGCGTCCAAGGAGCAGTTGCAGGAGCAAACTGAACAATTAAGCGATTTGCTAAGTGATTTGCCCCTGGAAGATGTGGCTTGGCAGTTGGGACTGAACCAAGACAATAGCAGCTATCGCTGCTGGAAAGGGGGTGAACACATTATCTATATAAATGGCTCTCAATGGAGTCACCTTGCACCCGATACTCAGAAAACAGGTGCTGCTCAAAAAACAAGTGATGTTGTACCCGATACTCAGAATAGGTTGGATGCACCCAACACACAAACAACAGGTAATGGTACTGCCAAATCTCAGAAAACCAGTGATAGGCAAGCCGATACTCAGAAAACTGGTACTGCCAAATCTCAGAAAATAGGTAATGTTGCAGCAAACTCCCAAAAAACTAGTGCTATTACTGATACTGGTGCTGTGGCGTTGGTAAAGCAGGTTAATGGGTGCAATTTTAAAGAAGCGATCGCTTGGTTGAATGATAGATTTGGTGAAGATGGGATGCAGAGGGCTGTCACTCACTATACTAAACAACAAGCGCAAGATATCCTCAAAGATGAGGCTGGACCACAGTTTGTCCCCCCAGTACCAGACAAATCGAACTGGCATTTAGTACACAATTACTTAACTACAAAGTGGGGATTGCCAACAGAGTTGGTGCAAGAATTATATCAGCGGGGGTGCGTTTATGCTGATGCTCAACAAAATGCAGTGTTTTTGTTGAAAAACCTCAATGGTGAAACTAAAGGTGCGTTTTTGCAAGGGACAAGAGCAGAAGATTCTACTTTAGAAGAAGACAATACTTTGACAGGAGATGCTACTGGTTTTACAGGATATGCCACTGGTACAAAACGCAGTGATGGTTGGTTTTATCTCCAATGGGGAGGACAACCTACTGATGAAATCCAAAAAGTAGTGTTGTTGAAGTCACCCCTTGATGTGCTGTCTTTTGCAATGTTGGAAGTTGAAAGACACCGAGGACTACCAGGAGGAGTACCACAAGAAAGAACAATGTTCATGACTGTGGATAGTCCCAGGGGTTTACCTATGGAGTTATTGCCAGATATCCCTGAATTAGTTTGTGCTTATGATAACAATGCTGCTGGAGATGAGATAGCTGGTGCTGTAGGTGAATTGTTGCCCCAAGCTACTAGAGTTAAACCACAAGCGCAGAATTGGCATGAGGAATTGTTGGCATTGCTACGGTGGCAACAGAGGGAACAAGAAACACAACAACACCAGAAGCAACAACGACAGCGTGAGCGTAAACGTGAGTCTGAACTGGAGTTATAAGTAGTATTGCAGTTTGTTGAATAACGCTATAAGCACGCAGTAGCAAGGAAAAAACAACAATGACACAGGAAACAGTTTTTGAAGAAAGCAGTGGCAACGTATTCGCCGACCTCGGTTTGACAAATGCAGATGAACTTTTTACGCGAGGCCAGATAGGGATTCAGGTACTGCGCCTCTTGAAACAACGCCACCTCAAACAGCGAGAAATTAGTGAAATTCTTGGCATTCCTCAGCCATTCGTATCTCATTTGATGAAAGGAGAATTTCAACGGTTCAGCGAGGGCAAACTCCTCATTCTCCTCAAGCGACTTGATACGCAATACAAATCGGTTAAGGAAATAAAGTAGACTAAACCCCTTGAAATATCGTTGTCTATAATGCCCAAAAAAGGCTTAACCGAATAGGATTGACTTGATACGGAAATCATCTTGCATCTTCGCCCTTGACATCAAAGCCGAGAAATTAGCCAATTGGATAACCATTTAATAGCCAATTGGACGATGGTAATTACTGAAACAAACAATTAACCTGAGTGTATGCTCAACTTACAACTCTCCAATTGATGTCTGACCTCACATTAACCTTTGACCCTGGTTCATCTTAGGGAAAAAGAGTAATTTACCACAAACAAACGCAGGTGCAGTAAACATAACAATTTTATATCGCCAGTGATTTACTAATTAATTAGTATTTAGCAATAAGGAATTAGAAAAATGGCAACAATTCACTTTATTGATGGTGAAAAAGGTGGAGTAGGTAAGTCATTATTTGCACGAGTCATGGTGCAATATTGTCTTGATAAAGAATTACCATACGTGCTAGTAGAAGCCGACCAAAGTAACCCAGACGTGGGTGTATTTTACCCTGAAAATATCCAAACAGCAATTTTTAGTGAATCAGAACGTCAAGCTTATGCTGCTGATACAATTTTTAATTTAGCACTGACAACTCCTGTGATTGTCAATTTACCTGCTCACGTAACTAAAACAGTTAATGATTGGATTGAGCGCAATCAAATCCTAGAAATGGGAACTAAGCATAAAATTGATATCTGCAAGTGGTTTGTTGGTAACGGTGGATATGATAGCATTCAGTTATTGATTCAATCTTTAAACCACTTTGAAGGCAAAATTAAGCACGTATTTGTTCGCAATTTTGGTTTATGCGATGACTGGAAACACGTGGATGAACGAGAGGATTTACAAGAGTTAATTCAAGCTCAAAAAGTCCCTATAATTAACTTTCCTAAGTTTAGTTATCGAGAGCGGGATTTACTTGATGCAACCCGGATCAACTTTTCTCAAGCTTTCTTAACTGCTGAGTTAGGTGTTTTGGGTCAGCAGCGTTTACATAGTTTTCTTAAAAAAGCTCATGAAGAAATTAGCAAAGCGCAAGTATGGAATGTGGGTCAACCGGTAGCCAATAAATTATCAGTAGATATAGCCTAGCTAACAGTTTTGGTCATGGGGAAATCTGCAAAGAAGTCGAGGTCAGTTCCTCCTTTGGTGTTATGGTAAGGATAACTAGTTGACGTGATGACTAGTACAGCAAGAGCGCAAGTAAACCCACCATTAAAGTTGGTGAAAAATCAGTGATTTGAAACCCTTGTAAATGGTGGGTGATTGTTGCTGGTGAGTTTGAGCCAAAATAGGGGGTGTGTGTGAGTCGTTTTTCTAGGGAGGAGATTTATCAACAGATTGGCGAAATTGTCTCGCCATTTACAAATCTACAATGTGACAAATGCGCTCAAGCCGTGATGCAATGGTTAGAATTAAATGGGATTGAGGGGAAAATTCTTCAGTTGAAGACGAAAAGACGAAATGATTTTTTTATCGTTAGTGATCGCTACAGCCCTAACGAATCTATCACAGATAACGGAGTTCATTACGGAGTAGAAGTTTTAGGATTAGTTTTTGACAATCTCTCCCGTCAAGGATTACCCCGTGATGAGTGGAAAAAAGATTTTTCTTGTCGCAGTGGTGGCTTTTATTTAGAGGAGTTAGATACGTTATAAAAAAGAGTTATCAAATAGAAGTGAAGGTAAATGAACAGCCAATACTGCTCGGTTAACGAGGAGGAAGAAGACTGAAACACTTGAAATATAGTTATCTGTAATGCCCAATAAAGGCTGAATCGAGTAGTATTGAATTAACAGCTTTGCCAAGGAGGAAAAGATAATGAGTGGAGTTTTTAAGATTTTAGAAAAGATTAGAACTAAGCCAGGAATGTATATTGGTCGTCCTTCGGTGAGCGATTTATTTATGTTTTTGGTGGGGTATGAATGCGCCCGTAGTGAGTTAGAAATTGAAACCACTCAGGAGGATGATGATTTTTATGGTGAGTTTCAGCCTTGGTTACAGCAGAAGTTGGGGATAACAACCGTCAGTTCTTGGGCGAAGATGATTATGGTTTATTGTCAAGATGAAAAGGCAGGGTTTGAATATTTTTATAATTTACTAGATGAGTTTAAACAGGGAGATAAAAGTTTAGATAAAAATGGAGTTAAGGAAATATCTGAAACTGTCGGAACTAGATAATATCAATTCTGCCCCCACATTTAGGGAGAGAAAATTTTGAGCCTTTCAATTGAGCGTGTTTTAAGTGAAATAGATCAATTGACTCTAGTGGAACAGATGCAGGTATTAGAGCATTTAGTGAAGCAGATGAAGCAATCTGTGGAAGCTGTTGCGATAACTCCAAAGCCTAAGTATAAGGTAACTGATTTTTATGGCATAGCTCCCAATTTACTAGAGGGAATGGATGCCCAGGAATGGGTAAATCAGTTGCGGGATGAGTGGGAAGACCGTGAACCATGGAGACAGCCTCAATGAAGCTAAGTGATGCTTTACAGGGTGTGACTAAAGTTTCCTTAGATACATCTCAATTAAGTTTATTATGTGGAGGCTGTACCTGCTAGTTAACAGATTACCTTTCATCACTCCTGATTATTTAACATTCCTGTCAACAATTCCGACATTTCCCATAAATCTTTATTGCGGTTATCATCATAAATCATCAACGTTCTGGGGTCAGCATGACGGCTCAACTTCTGCACCTTTCTAATATTCCCATCAGTCGCATCAAGCGCCGCCGTAATCGCCGAATGCCTGACCCTATGCGGTGACATAGGTTTCTTCACCCCCACCGCCTTAAAACTCGCCGACACAATTTTATAGATCCCATCCGCCGTCAATCTATGCCCAGAATTATGAAAATCCAACGCCGTAAAAATCGGTAAATTCTCCTGCACATCCCCCCTAGCTATCAACCATTGGGCAATGGCAATGCCCACATCCTTAGACATATCCAAATACTCTTCATTCGTTCCCTGACCCTTGCCCAAAATCCGCAACTTGCGACCATAAAAATCAAAATCGCCCACATTTAACTGACATATTTCCTGGCGACGCAACGCTAAACCCCAAAGCACCATAAAAATTGCATAATTGCGCTTACCAATCAACGTTTCTCTATCAAACTGCTGAATCACCTTGGCTATCGTCTTAGTATCAACACCCCGCGTATCCCGATACGCCTTCACCTTTTCCCCCTCCACATCTTCCAGGGAATAGTTGCATACCCCCAACTTCCGCCCCATCTTCGCCAAGGACTTAATCGCCGCCAACCGCCGATTAATCGTCGCCTCCCGCACCCCAGATTTAATCAACATCGCCTTATATTTCAGCACCACCATCACTGCTTGCTCCCGCTGCAAGTGCAGAAACTCCAGCACACTATCAGTAGATGGCAACAAGCCCGTCATCTTCGTAAAAAAATCCCGAATATCCTTCTCATACGCCCGTTTGGTATTGGGATTGCGCTTATCTGCCAACAACTGTGCCAACACATCCGGGTCTTGGTCTAACTGCGCGTCAAAATACCGAGTGATCTTGGCATCCAAACACGCTTCCAACTCAGTCTTGACAATTTCTCCCACCCGTGGTTGATTAGCCATTTTTCCTCACTGGTTCGTTCGTGATAATGTACGTTTTCAATAACGACTATCATAAAACATAAAGTAATAACATTCCCGAATTAACTAAATACTCCTTACGGAAGTTGTCAGGTGTCATTTGTCTATGCTATATCTGTATTTACCTGTTTTGATATCGAAGCTGATATCAGTTACCATATTTCTGTAAACTTGTTTTCCAATCTGTCAAAACCTTGGCAGAGGTTATAGTGCTGTTGTAGCCATCCCCACTCGTTGAGCCAGCAAAAATCAATCAGTGCTGTTGCGTCGAGAATTGTGCCATTAAGCAACTGCATAAACTTCATTCTCTTGATGACGCACCCACAGTTTTTCCACAGTTAAATTGAGCAGTTCTGCGGCTTTGATTGCGGAAATCTTGTCCAATTTTAAGCACTGCCAAATTAGAAATTCATAACGTTCATTTTCTGGATATTCTGCTGCTGCTAGGGCTGGGGGTAATTCCATTGAGTTTTGCAAAGATTCACCATTATGTTGCTTTTTATAAATTGCACAAATTTTGGCTTTCTCTTTGGCCAAGTCAATGATTCCCATTGCTGCTAAACGATTCAAGATGACTAGGTAACTTACCCGAAAATGCCGTTTGAGTTTGACAATATCTTGGGTAAGTGCATACATCCGTTCAAATTCAGCTTGGGGAACCAGTAGATGACTGGCAAAGTAATCAGCTACCTGTTCGCGGGCTTTTTCTTCAGATGAGGTTTCTGACTCAACTAAGGTGTCTTGGTACTCTACGCGGTGAAAGATGAGGTGTCCAATTTCATGGGCGAGGGTAAACAATTGACGTTCAATGGTGATGTTATGGGTGTTGACTAAGACAAATGCACCTTCAATGTCACTGCAAGCACTCAGACCAAAGAAACCTTTGATGGGAATGGGTTGACGTAAAACTTTTAAGCCGATTTCTTCTACTGATTGAAATAAGTTGGCAATGGGGGCATCTCCCAAGCCCAGGCGATGGCGAAATAAAGCTGCTATTGCCTGAATGCGCTTTTCGTTGCCTTCTACTTGGTGGCAAGGTGTACTTTCTGGGGTGTAGGTCGGTAAGCCAACGGCTTGTTCTAGGGCGTTATAAGTTGGCAGCATTCGTAATACTTGGGCTGCAAACTGGGGGTTTTTGTCAAAGGAGGCATGGGCGCGAAACCGGAAGTTGGGCAGTCCTCCGCTGGGGGGACGTAGCAGGTCATCAAGTGTCACGCCGAAAACACGAGCCAGGGCGGAGAGGATTTTGCTGTCTGGTAAGGTTTTGGCGTTTTCGTAGTTGTTGATGCTCTGGCGAGTTACAGAGGCTTGTTCTGCAAGTTGCTCTTGAGACAAGCCTAGACTTTTACGGTAGCGGAGCAGGTTGGCTGCAATAATTTCTTTCATGGCTGGTTTTTAAGAGCGATGCCTGATACTGTTGGCGAATTCATAAAAAGGCGATTTTTGGAAACTTTCGTTGAGGGATTTCCACAATGGCATAAGGGTTTCCAGCGTTAAGAAATATTTCGCCAAAGGTATCCGATACCTTGAGTGATCTGATTCCTACGGAGCGCTTCGCTATCTCTCTTAGGCTCAAGGGCGGTGTCTGGTCAGATGTCAAAGTTGTTGACCTTATTTTATCTAATTATACTATAAAATGTAAAAGATATTTTACATCATCAGGAGAGCGATGTCTGCTTTTTCGACAGAATCGTTGGCGGTAAGTAGGTGAACAAAATAAAAATGAGGAGTATTGCATTTTGCAAAATGCCTGAAACTCAATCAGAATATCGCATTGAGACAACTTTACATACCGTTACATACCTGTAAATTTTTCTGTTCACCTACTTAACAGAGCCGCTACCCATTACCATGCAACTAACAAAAGATGTATTTGGCTTCTCTTTGTAACCGCTCAATAATCCGGGGTAAATCGTTCAATGACAAGCCTCAAATGGCGTAAAATCGTTCCCGAATAGGTAGTCCGCCCCCATTTATTGAGCGGTTACTTCTCTTTCTTGTGAGAAATCTGGGATGAGCCAGGGTGGTGGAGTTCCCAGTTTTGAAAGTTAAATTGTTAACGCCACAGCCTCCTTATTTGCTCAATCTATTAATTTATCTGTTACAAGCTTGCTGCTATTTTTGTCTTTTAGTCAAGTTAGTTAAACGAGTAATGCTGGAGCGAATATTACCTGCTTCTTTGCGATTTCTCAGTCTTTTTTTAGCTTCTTTTAGGACTTGTTTGAACACAGTATCTTTGTCTTTGCAGGTGATATAAAAAGCCTCTAATAAGGTTTCAATGGTTATTTTCTCTTGAGCGCAAAGTTGGTCTATTTCTTCCTTGATTGGCACTTCTACTCTGACTGGGATGCGTGGGGAAATTTCGGGAAAGCTGGCTAGTTTCTCGGCTAGTTGTTTTAGTTCTGACCCTTCATTATTAACAACGGTAGAGTTCTCTGCTATTTGAGTATCTGGAGTAATTGGCTGGGTCTGTACTAGTACATCTTGTCTTGTTGGCACTGTTGGTTGAGTAGCTCTGCGGCGGATTTCTTCTAACATATCCATGTTATTAACGTTCTCGTTTAAATTATTCATGTTCTGCCTTTTAGTAAGAATGATTAAGCTGTTTCTGTGGGGATTAATTTGGCATATTTTTCTAGCAAGGCTGGTTTTAAACGTTGTGCTAAAATCTGAATCGCGTACTCAAGTGATGCTTGTCCTAAGTCTGAAGGGCTAACCCGATAATTGATAGCATTTTTGTAGACATCTGACTCTAATATATGGGGCAACATCAATTCATCTTTTACTAACTGCCGCATAGTATCAATGCTGGATTGGGTGGCTTTTGTCGGATGCAGTCCAGTCCAGCGAGCGCGAAATGGGACTACGCCTAGCAGTTCGCCATAGGGGAGTGCTGGTTTAAATTCTTTGATTAGTTCTAATGTCCGCAAGAGTGATTGCACTCCCTTGACGTTAGATTCTGCGGGAATTACCCACTTATCTCCTGCCCCCAAGGATGTTTGTGCTAAGTGTGATCTCTCTGGCGGTGGGTCTACAATTGCTACGCCAAAGTTATTGATGATTGGTTGCAGGCGATTTCTGAGGATAAATAAGCTCAGTCCGCTAGATGCCAGTTTGTAATTAGCACTCTCGAGTCCATCATCGGAAGGAATCAAAAACAAGTTGGCATTGCTAATGGTGCGTTCTCCTATTTGTCCGTCTGGGACTGAGGCAATGGCATCAATAATTCTCGTTTTCTCTTCTGGCTGAGTCAAAACTTCCAGTAGGGTTGGGGTATTAGGTTCTACTTTCACTCCCAGAAAACTAGTCAAGCTTGATTGGGGATCTGCATCGACAAACAAGACGGGAATTCCTAATTTCCCTAAATATCTCCCTAGCATCAGTGCTACTGTCGATTTCCCCTGTCCTCCTGCTAGACCCAAGCTGACAACTGTTGGCGTGTTTGACATAATACGATTGTATCTAAGTACGAAAATACTTTACTATTATTAGACTACTATATTTTTATATCTTTGAACTATTCTACTTTTATACAATTGTACAAAAGTAAATGATGGTGATTGATTTGATCACAATAAAATTTCTAATTCAAAACTCTGTTAATACCGGGGGTAAATGAGCAATCGTACAGAAAGTTACGCTAAGGTTGCAACCTATACTGGATAAGCATTCTGTCAATCAATATTTTTGGTAATTCTCAACGTACCAATTAACCCCAAGTTTATTTAATACAGCATTTGACAACGTAGCCATAAGGATTTCAGGCTACAAAAACTAGAGGCGTTCAAATGGTACAGTTTTATCCATGCCAATCAGGATGTTACTAGCAGTTCATAAAGTCCTTATCGTAACTTTCTGTATGGCTGCTCATTTGACCCCAGTTATTGGTTTTTAAAGGTAACATTCTTTTTGGTTGGAAACACAAAACCCTAGAATTAGCCCTTTTATTTGCTAATCTCAAAATGGTTTGGGTTGCTATTGTCAATGGCAGAAACAAAAAACCCAAGTACGTTGTGACAAGAAAGACGGCTAAACATCAATCCTATCTTCGCTATTGTCGATTACATATTGCTCTCTTAATTCTATTAATCATGGGAATTGTGCGAGTTATATCCACAGGAATAGCTCTAGAACATAGCATATTCTTGGTAGCGGCTATTTACTGGTCAATTAGATTAGTTGATGTCATGCGTTTAGCTTTGTATCAACCTCAGACCAATTGAAGAGCAAGATGCATAAATACAATTTAACTGGAAATCCAGTTCCCCTCCTCGCTTGCACCGGAGGGGCTAGGGGTGGGGTGGAAATAAATAATATGCACCCTCACAAATAATTGGTATCACACATAAGCTGTAAATATTGACAATTAACATCAATATTGGTCTAATTTAAATTAAATCAGGATTTCAATTCATGAAAATGCAACAATCTGGTGTGACTGTTTGGTTTACTGGTTTAAGTGGTGCTGGTAAAACTACTATTTGCAAAGCAGTAGAGCAAAAGCTTCTGGGGTTTTTTGTACAAACCCTCGAAAAGGGGGAATAGCAAAAACGAGGTTTGGCATTATTACCTTCAAATCCTTGTTAGCAAAGATTTTCCCATAACCGTGTCTCAGAAACTGTACTTTCTGAGACAGACCTTTATTATCTCTCTTTTTATGTCTCAAAATGCAATTCCCTCAAAGTCTAAGGAGTAATGAGACATATATCTGCCACTTTTCAGCCATTAAACTCTTAATCCCCTTTTTCGAGGGGTTATGCAAACAACCCCATGTTAACAAAAATATTTTGTATTGGCTTTCACAAAACTGGCACAACATCCCTTGCTGTAGCATTAAAGAAGCTTGGCTATAGCGTCACTGGCCCAAATGGTGTACAAGACCTGAATATTAGCCAAAACGTATTTGTCATGGCCTATGCTCTTGTAGAGCAGTACGATGCCTTTCAAGATAACCCTTGGCCAATCATTTACAAAGAATTGGACACAAAATATCCCGGTAGTAAATTTATACTTACATTAAGAGATTCAAAGTCTTGGATTAGAAGTCAAGTGCGTCACTTCGGGGTTCAGGAAACTCCCATGAGAAAATGGATATATGGTGTTGGTTGTCCGAAGGGCAATGAAGAAATATATGTTAACAGATTTGAAAACCACAATAAGGAAGTTCTCGCTTACTTTAA
Source organism: Anabaena sp. UHCC 0187 (assembly GCF_009712035.1). Classification (GTDB taxonomy): domain Bacteria; phylum Cyanobacteriota; class Cyanobacteriia; order Cyanobacteriales; family Nostocaceae; genus Dolichospermum. The sequence goes on from NZ_VILB01000033.1 coordinate 23,948, forward strand.
AGAACGCCCAAGTGATTTATTGATTTTAAATTTGGCAAAGGGAGATGGATGGGAGCGTCTGTGTCCCTTTTTAGAAAAAGAAATCCCAAATGAGCCGTTCCCACATGCAAACAAAGCCGAAGATCGGGAAAAAAGTAAATCAACGTCAGTCGAGCCACAATGGCAAGAATCACCTAAAATTTGAACATGATACTAAATTACCAAAGTTAGTTTTATTTGCAATTAAATTCACTACTGCATTGACTTCCAAGCCAATAATACAATCCAAGACAACTTAGTATAACACGTAAAAAACATGGCGGCACGCAAGCGAAAAATCCACAGATAGAGTACAAAAACTCGATCTTAACTGACTTAACATTTGTAAAAGGCTTCATCCGCTCAGTCAATAAGTCAAACGTTTTGGGAACAGGCTCAAATGAATAGATTGTGCTATCAGGAAAGTGTTGAGTAATTAGCTTAGCTGTTTGTCCAACATGGGCATCCACATCAAAGACAGTCTCTAAAGTTTTCGCCTTGAGAAAAAATTTGAGGTCTTGATACCAAATAAATACCAAAAGAGATATCTTAATGAGGCTCTAACAAACCCAATTGACGCAAGCCATTTTGAAGCAGTTTGGTTAAGATAAGCTCTGGTTTTGAGTTTAATAATTTCACTTTTTACTACAGTATTTTATCATGAAATAGATTCTCTATTTGAAGATTTTATCTTCAACTAAAAGTGTTTTTCTAGTAAGGAATTACACTTAACTTCACACTCTTGAAACCAGATTTCTGGATGATATTCTTGCCAAACATTTATTCTGTCTTTTCTTGGTTTTGGCATTTCACCAGAAAATTTTAATTCAAATTTTGGAATGTGGGATATGATTTTAGACAATTCCCCAACAGGGTCTTGAATCAATGCTTCATACTCAAGCACGAGATCAGCAAACTGATCGGACCATTGATGACTCAACTGATTGAGTAGATATATCTTTTCATAGCTGTTAAGGTCATGGAGAGAAAATTGAGGAACTGACACTTCTGATAGTGCATTTAGTTCTTCATTTAACCCTACAAAGTCAATGACTTTCTCAATTCCATCATTTAAATTGGTGCGATCGCCATTGCCAGAACGTAAGTAAAGTCCAACGAAAGAAGCATAAATATCCCTAGGATTACGTCTTAAATTCACAATTAAGGCTCCCGGAAAATTAGCTTTAATCCAAGCCAGACGAAAATCAATGCGATTAAATTGTAAAACTTTCAATTTTTGAGGATAGGTTGAAAGTAAAAAATTGAGATAATCTTTCAACTCAGAGTGATCTTCAGTTGCAGACAAAACCATCCTTTCAATTCCAAACTTTCGCTTGAAGTATTTTGTTAAAACCTCACGCTCAAGAGATTTGTACTCATAAAAATAACCATCCTGAAGGTTATGAGACAGCCACAGTTGAGTTTTTTGATGTTCCAAATCATCTTTTTCCAACCAATCCAATACGTGATAGTTCAAAGGCTCGTAAAAAGCAATGGTATTGGCTAGGCTCGAAAACAAAGAATACAGGTAAGTTGAACCTGTTCTATAGCGAGCTGTGATGAAAATGCAATCTTTAACTATCTTTTCCCTATCTCCATCTATATTAGCTAGTGCTGGTATGTGTTTCTTTTCCTGAAGATAAGCTGACAATCCTTTGAGCTTCATTTTTGTTAAATAGACCAAATTAATATTCTATTCAATCATACTAAATGATGATTCTGGTAAGGCAACTATAACAGAAATACTGAATCGGTATTCTGTGTTCAAGGCGCGTGCTTTTCCTGGTTCCTCTTTTCTTCTAAATTAAATAAACCATACAAAGCCCAAGAATTAACTCCCACATTGTTCTTTGCTAAAATACTTAACCAAACTTTCCAAACGAACATGGAAAAAACCGTTGCCATTGCGGAACCCAGTATTCCAAAAAACATGATTCCAATCGGATTGAGAATTAGATTAATTAAAGCGCTAAATGCAAATACGATTGCTGACTTATTTTGATGTCCGGTCATCCCCAGTAAAAAGCTCACAGGACCAAATAAAACATTAATCACTTCACCAATCACTAGAATTTTTAGCACCCAGTCGGCTGCGACAAACTCTGGTCCAAACATCGCTAGAATTGGCCGGGAAAAAATGATCAAGATGGCTGCAATAATTAGAGATGGCCAGAGAACCCACAAAGCTGTAGTTGATACAACCGCTTGTAGTCCCTGGTGATCACCGCGAGCGTGGAGAGTTGCAAATGCAGGTGCTGCCACAATATTGATAATTTGCAAAAAGAAGGCAACCCACACGGCAGTGTTGCTAGCTGCGGAGTAAACGCCTGCTGCTTCTGCACCAACTAACGAACCAATCATCAAAATGTCAGTACGAAACAAAATCACAATGAAAGCAGATTGAAGCAATAAAGGGAGAGCAAGGTTTAACCACTCACGATAAGCGTAGGTAGGCGTGGCAGCTTCAACAGTTTGGTTGAGCTTTCTTCTCAACAACCATAACTGCAACAAAACAACTCCCAGTAAGATCAGTGTTGACAGCAAAATTACTGGTACACTGCTCAAAGAATGGTTTTTGGTGAAAAGAAGAAAACCTCCAAGCAGAATTAAGGCAGGCGATAAAATACGTGAGGGTGCAAAGGCTAGTGTAATATCTTCCAAGGCTCTAGAAGTTTCTAACTGTAGCTGAGTTAAAGCCTGTAATAGCACCATCCACAGACCAATGAGCAGAGGAGTCGTATAGTCCGATTCGTAATACCGATTAATGATTAAAACAATCACACTTCCTAGAAGAGAAACCACGCAGCCTGATAGAAAAACCAGTAGCCAACTTCCCCGAATTATCCCCCGCAACATCCCCCAATTTTGTTGAACCTTGTATTCTGAAACCAAGCGCAAAACCGCATGAGGCAAACCTAAACCTGCAAAAATTGCTAATAAGTAGGACCAAGAGAGTGCGTAATTATAAACACCATATTCGGTTGACCCCATCCACCAGATCAGTGCAAATTGAAGCATATAGGCAAGGGCATCACCACTCGCCTGTAAAATTAAGGCAATACCAGCATCACGAGCTAGTAAGCCAATATCGACACTATTCTCAGATTGAGAAATTGCTGTTTGAGTCATGATGTATATATAAAGTCTTATGTGAGTTAATGGACTGAATACGGTATTGAGTTAGATCCACGGGAGTAGTCGGATCAGGTGGGAAAGTTACTTCTTTGACAGTGGGATAAGAATCGTTAGACGAGAGAAGAGTGAGTTAATCCAATATGAGAATAGGAGATATAAAAAGAATCAGGTTTGCTTGAGTAATCAAAATGGCACGTTTTTAATGTATCTTTCCAAGTCATGAAGTGAAGATACATGATTTCAGCCTTGTGTCGGTAAAAAATAGCCAATTCACTGAAGAGTTATATCGGCAGGATTCCAGAAAAGCTGGAAACCATACAGGCCATTGCCCAAAATAGACTATAATGATTGCAATTTTCATTTTTTAAGCCATTTGAAATAGACATGAATTAAATCAATTCTCTAGTCATCCTCAACAGATCATCAAGAGCAACTTTTCAACCAAGTTATAGGTGTATTAGAGATAGAATAACTATACACAATGAACCTGTGCGTGAGTAAGCAATCTAGCAGTATCGTTATTAACTTCAAATATTGCCTTTAAAACTTTGCTTACACTCTCATCTAGGTTCTCATGATCTGTTTTACATTCAACTTCTGGATAAGTTGGTGGTTCATAGGGATCATTAATTCCAGTGAAGTTTTTAATTTCCCCTGATCTAGCTTTTTGATATAAGCCCTTGACATCTCGTTGTTCACAAACATCTAACGGAGTATTGACATAAACCTCAATGAAATTACCAATTTTCTGCCGAACTTCATTACGGATATCTCGGTAGGGAGAAATGGCTGCAACTAAAACAATCACACCATTGCGAGTCAATAATTGAGCAACAAAGCCTATACGACGAATATTTTCGTCTCTATCTTCCTTGCTGAAACCTAAACCCTTAGTTAAGTTCTGACGGACAATATCACCATCAAGAACTTCAACTTTATTGCCCTGTTCCCGAAGCTTTTGCTCTACATCTCTACAAATAGTAGTTTTACCAGCACCACTTAAACCAGTAAACCAAACAGTCACACCAGATTCTTGCATTTTCATGGGTTTGAATTCTCAATCTTAATTAAACAAATACTAGATGATCAAAAATGTTAAGGTGAGCGACAACCAAGTAATCAATTCACTATGTTTATTCACGCCATTATATCCTTTGGGCGAGGTTGATACAAAGCTAAACGCATGACATCAACTAATCTGATTGACCAGTAAATAGCAGCTACAAAGAATATGCTATGTTCTAGGACTATTCCTGTGATTAAAACTCGAACAAGTCCTAAAAGCAATAGAACTAAGAGTGCAGCATGAAATTGACAATAGTGAAGATAGGATTGATATTTAGCCGTCTTTCTGGTTACAACGTATTTGGGTTTCTTGTTCTTGCCATTCATAATAGCAACCCCAATCATTTTAAGATTGGCAAATAGAAGAGCTAATTCCAGGGTTTTGTGTTTCCAACCAAAGATCATATTACCTTTGAGAGTAACTAACTCGAAAAGAGCTATTGCGGCGATCGCTACAAAGACAATTGGCGGTACACTCAGAAACATTGGTTTACCAATTATTAAAGAAATAGCGATCGTCACATTCAAGAGAAATATTGATATAGGATAGAGCAGTTCTTTTATCCCTTTTGTACAAAAAGCTAGCTGTTGCTTAAGGCTCAGTCCTGACAAATCAGCAAAAAATACTAATCGCAAAGCATCTAAAGACCAAACAGAACGTTGCTTTAAAAAGTTTTCCAGATCAGTCACAGGGGCTTGAGTGGAGACACCTACCAAATCAAGTGCTTGAGAAGTCCAACCTTTTTGGAGAATACGGACTGTAGTGGTTACATCTTCAACCATATTCCAAGCATCAAAGCCCCCTACATCCACAAGTGATTGCTGATGATAGACAGTCCCTGATCCCAGTGAAAACACGCCTCCTAACCATATTTTCCCCGGTAGAACATAAGATTGTAAAAATACCTCTCGCGTATCAAAGGGATCTGACTCGTCTACAAGCTGCGTTTCTTTATAAGTTTGTACTAAGCCTACAGTGGGGTGATTAATCAGATAGGTTGTACATTTTCTCAGAAACTGTGGATCACCTACACAATCATCACAGTCTCGTGTTTCTATGTAATTTATACCGGGAAAAAGATTACGAAGTTCCTTCCAAGCTGCATTGAGTGCGCCAGCTTTTGCCTCACCTTCCCGATCTGAAGAATCTTTAGAAGGTGGTAGAACATGATAGCAGGAGAGTTTTGGGTAAGCAGACTGCAAAATGGTTGTAAACGTTGCAATCTCATCTCTGCGAGCATCATTAGCAATGAACAGCTTAATTTTATCTATGGGATAATCCTGCTCAACAATGCTGTCAACTGTTGCCTTTAAAAAATGAATATCTTCGTTATAAATAGGAACGATAACGGCAACTTCTGGCGTTTCTGAACTTAATTGCTCTACCTTAACCGGACTGACAGTATGAATATTTACAATGATGAAGTAAATAAAAAACACTGCACTCATTAGCACACCTAATCCGCATAGGTAGGCTAATACGAAATAGTCGAGATTGAGATGGGAAAGGAGGGATAGGGTAGCTGTAAAGATGGACGCGATCGCCACAATGCCAGTAATTTTGAGTATAACATTATAAGCTATCTGCTGCATTAAATCTCCCTATTCTCTAAAATAAACGTAAATTAGCTTGCCATTTTCCATAAACAGCCCATAGCCACCAAATCGTCCACCATGAGTCATGAGACTTCCCTCAGCCCCATCAGGGGGGATCTTGATCTGTTCGACTGATTTTGCCGCCAAAAGGACGGTCTGGTTGAGGCAGAATCGTCAGTGGTGAAGCTAAGGTAGGAAACCCTAAAGAACTCAACCCTAGCCACAAAAGGACGATCAGCACAACTAATATCAGAGATGACTTTAGTCCTTGCATATGGAATAATCCTACCGAGTTGCCGGCAACTCCTGAATCTGATAACTGGAACTGTTTTTATTTCCTAACTTGTGGGACTCATGACCTTGAAGTGGGGGATTAAAGACGCAAATCAGCCGCATCCGAGTCTTTGCCCGCAGATAATGCTTTTCCTGTTGGTTCAGAGCATACATAGTACCCGGCTCCATCGAGTAGACAATCCCATCAACTTCGACTTCCCCTTCACCTTCAATGCAGTAGCAAGCTTCTAGATGATTTGTGTATTCCAAAAGAGATTCCGTGCCTGCATCTATGATCGTATCTGTGAGAGAATAACCCATACCATCTCTAGCAAGCAGAAACCGGCGACTTTGCCCATTGCCCCAAGCAACATCGCGTTCAGAGTTGATAATTTCGCTTAATTTTCTGATAATCATGACATTTGATTCCTGGAAAAATGGGATTTTAGTTGAAGGAGGCAGGAAACAGAGCGCAGTTTTCTTCCTCCTTCCTGCCTTCCTGGATAAACTTCTAGCTTGTGCTTTGTAGTTTGTTATCTTTGAATATTTGCTGACAAATAACTAGTTTCAAGACCGAATTAGTCAGATATATTCCGAGAGAACGTTGTGAAAATGATCAACTCCCAGTTCATGCTCCTCGGCAAGTTGTGTTACCTGATAGGCGCGTGAATGGAGTCCGGCTTGAATTTGCCGACAAATGGAAAAATCCTCTTCCATGAGGACATCAAATCCCTGACGAAACTCTTGGGAGCGATAGGGAATACCTGCAAATTGAGAAGGAGCTTGGTAAATAATGATCTCCACCCTAGTGTTACCCGCATCCAAGGGAATCAGATGAAAGACAGAGAGAAATTTTTTGTGTGGGTTCAGCATCATATTTGGGAAAATATAGCCCTGATGTGAAACCTTCCCTGCTTCTGAAAAACTGGTAAAGAATTCTCCTCCCTGATTATTCGTATAGGGAACCTCAATTCGGAGGTGGCGACCTGTGGGGAGGCTGCGGATGTTATCACTATCGTAAACTGTCCCAAACCCCTGATTGTGGACTACCTCAAAATGGTAATCCTCAACATAATTTTCCACGATCAATTTCCAGTTAATCGGTTGATCATAGAACCAACGGTCAACTTCTCGGAGGGAATTCCAATCCTGATCATAATGTTCCAAGAAAGCAGGCATACCCGCCAAGTAATCATCGAGGGATTCTCCGTTGGCATCGGGATTGACAAAAATAAACCCACCCCAGGTTTCTACTCTTGCTCGAACTAGGTGAATTTGGGATTTGTCTAGGTTCGGAAAAAGCTTAGGCTTGGTAATGCCTATAAGCTGACCGTCTAAGCTGTATGTCCAGGCGTGATAAGGACAGGTAATTTTGTGATGAGCACAGTTACCTTCTCCCTCTAATAACTTTGCTCCACGATGGGGACAGACATTGTGCATGGCTTGAAGAGACCCATCAGTTGCCCGGATCACAAAAATTGGCTCTTCTCCCAAGGTATAAGTCAGGTAATCACCTGGTTCGGGAATAGTTTCTTGCCGACCAATCAATTGCCAGGTACTACGCCAAACGGTTTTTAGCTCATGAGCAAAGATTTCTGAATCTGTATAATATTTTGCCGGAAGTCCCAATTGCTTGGTTTGTAGCAGCATCTTTTGTCCCTTTATAAATATCTTTCTCAGAAAGAGAGCGAACTAAAATTAAACACTCTCCTCAATTTCCTTAACCCCAGACGAGCTAGAAATACTCAGAGATAGCCCCAGTACAACTACGCAAAAAGCAAGTAAATTAGACAAGCTTAAAGTTTCTGAGAACATTATCCCAGCGATTATGGCAGTCGTAAATGGTGTTAGTAAAAAAACCAGGGCGACAAATCCTGATGAAAGCCGCTTGAGGCTATATAACAGTAGTCCTTGAGCAAGCAAACCGGAAACTGACATACTCACAATAGCTATCCAGCCTGGTAACGAAGTCGGCAGTAGATTTTCTTGGGTTATTACCAGAACCATTAACGTCAATGGTGTTCCACAAGCAAAGCATCCTAGCAGTACAGTATCTGTCTGTAACTGAGTTCGGAGTTGTTCTGCTCCTAGTAAATATGCTGCTAGGAAAAGTGCCGAGACAAGTGCTAGAAAATCACCTTGTAACTTATCAATACCGATTTGAAAGTCATTAAATCCGATTATCAACAATCCTGAAACGGCGATCGCACACCCTATAAGAAAACGCCTGTCAAAGCACTGTTTGAATAGTAACCATCCCCCCAGAACTGTGAAAACAGGCGTGAGATTATTTATTAGTTCACAATTGGCTACAGTGGTTTGACTTAAAGACCAAGCTAAGGTGATCAACATTCCCGCCAAAAAATTCCCCGTTACCAGAAATAATCCCAGTAATTGAACACGGTGATAAAGCGGCGGAGATAGGGGGGGAGATTGATTTGGACAATTAGCCAATTGACGATATATAGCCAGTAATCCCCAAATCAAACCTAAGATGATCGTTGTTAGAAAAAAGCGGTCAAAGATTGCGGTTCCTGAACTCGTTTCCATTGCACCCCATTTGGTAAAAACAGGAACGAAGGAAAACGCGATCAGTGATCCTAGCAATGAGATAAAAGACCACAAATCTTCCGACTTGATAGGTAACTTTTCTGGTGAAGCATCGGATAAAACAGACATTTTCGAGAAAGAACTCACGATCAGATTTATGGAGTCATTGAGGATTACAGTGCGTAAATCTGACCCTTGGCTTCGGGTAAGAAGAAATGCTCAAAATCAATATAGCGATTCTTGTAGCACCAGCTACACTCTTTAAAATGCGGTGCATGGGAACAACGGCTGGTGAGATGCTCCTGGCGTAAAGTTTGCCATTTCTCACCATTCCAAACTTCCTCGAAAGAAGATTCGTCAATGTTACCCAGGTGGTAAACTTCTGATCCTGACCCAATCAAGTGATCACAGAACCCAATAAACCCGTCATATTTAAAAGACACATAACTCCAGGGATGTAAGCAAGCGGAGCTATCGTCGGGTTTTTGCGGGATAGTGCCGATTTGGGTGGCGGCAACGACTTTCACCCCATGTAGCCGACTGCGCTCTTGCATTTGCTTGAGGGTCGCGTCCACCTCAGCATCATGATTATATAAACTTAAGGGCGAATCAGGCGAGGCATGAACTGAGGCTAGGCGAATTTCTTGAATGCCGATATCCGCAGCAAAATCAACGAGATCGGGTAGTGACTCTAGCGCTGGGCGTTGCACGGTTGTGGTGAGATTGATGCGATCTGTTGAACCCCAGTGTTCGCGATAGCCCGCAGCCAACTTTCGCAGATTTCGTTCTACCTTGCTCAGATTACCGCCACGACGCAGGTGAGCAAAGACATCTGGATCGGGGCTATCAACTGAAATTGATAGGTAACAACCATGTTTGATCAGTAAATCAATGACTTCATCGCGTTGGAAAGACATATTACTGACAAAGCGAATCGCCACTCCATATTCAGCAGCCACTTCAATGTATTTGCAAATCTGTGGCAGGATCAGGCTTTCACCATCTCCTCGCAAATCTACCATTTCAGCGGTGGGAAAGAGTTCTTGAGCAATCCGGTGATAAATGTCTTCTGACATCATTCGGGACTGAATCGTGATGACTTCGGGACGACACATCGTGCAGTGCAAGTTGCAACCCTGAGTCAATTCCACCATGACATACAGCGGACGGCTGTTTAAATGGGTTTTGCCCTGGCGATATTCCTCCAGATTCAAAACACTATTTTCTTCGCGAGTTAATACGTGGTTATCTTTACACAACATATTCTAATCCTATGAAAGTGAATCAACAAGACAAAAATCAACCAGAAACAGAAACTTCTAGATTGGCAAAGGGGCTTTCTTTGCCGCTGTAGTCTTCTTCCGAGCTAACATACCAATCCTGTTTCTTGAAGATACCGAGTCCACCATCTCCTGTTTCTCCCTCTTCACTTGGATGGAAGTTGTGTTGTTCAAATACGGATGTGTAGCTACCATCTTTAATCACAGAATCAGGTAGTTTTTGAATGGGCTTGTACTGATGATGCTCCTGTCCTTCAACCCAAAAGGGTGCATTAGAAACAGCATTGTAATGACAATGAACCACTGTCCGAGTTTGATCTGTGAGGTTGGGTCCAGAACAGTGCAAAGTATTACCGTGGAAAAACATCACATCGCCTGGTTCCATCTCGCAATACACGAGTTCTAGGCGCTTGAGAATTTCTTTGACACGTTTTGGATCAGCAAATACCGCTTGATCTCCTCTGGACATATCAAAGCGACTAGCGAGATGAGACCCCTTGACCATTTGGATACAGCCGTTTTCTTTGGTATTTGCAGTAATGGCGATCGTGCAAGTTGCAAAATGGGGAAATAGACAACCATTTTGGTACCAGAAGGCGCAATCCTGATGCCAATCTACAGTCCCTTCACTGTAGGGGTCTTTTTTGAGAATCTTGGAATGCCAATGGTAGCTCTCCTCTCCCAAGAGAGCTTCTGTTCCATCTACTATGCGGGCAATTCTCGGCAAAACTCCTAGATAGGTTTGTTCTAAATCAGTCCAAGTTGTCACCTTATAAATTTTGCCAAAGCTATCAACGATGTTGGTTTGATAGCCCATGACATTTGGGTCTTGTTCGCAAGCTTTACGCAGTGGCTCAATTTCATCTAGGTCGAAAAATCCTCGCACGATCAGAAAACCATCTTTGTGATATTGAGCAATTTGCTCCTGGGAAAGAGGTCGTACAGTATGAACTTTCGCGTCAAATGTCAACATGATTTTTTCTCAGCTTTGGTCTATTTTTATTCACTCACAATTTTGAAATTATTTCCAGGTAAATTATCAATACAGCGAATAAAATATCAAGAATAATCGACCGCAGATGAACACAGATAAACACAGATAAAGAGGGATCAATCTATTTGGCTAGACTGTGCAGCCTCACATAAAATTGGTATTAGACTTTTGCAAATAGTGTGACTTGAATCATAAAATGCTTCAAGTCACAAATAGGTCTATTAACTTGAATCTAAACCTTACCATCAGCAACCTTTAATGCCAGAATAGTCTTGAGTTTTTGAGCCAGAACTTGCACATACGGTTCTTTTACCATTGTGAAATGATTGCCAGGGACAAGATGAAGCTGGATGGGTTGAGTAGAAACCTGATGCCAACCCCAAGTGGGATCTGTTTGGGTTGTAGCAGCATCGGGGAGAAAATCGAGCTGCCCCATTTCCTTGCCTCTGAAGAGGGTAATAGGAATGTCCGTAGGCTGCGGGACATAGGCTGTATCTGCAATCATGTTGGCGCGATAAACGGAGAAAATCTGTTGCAATTCAGGTAGAGTTAGTTTCTGACCAGTTGTTTGTACTTGCTCTAATAACAGCTTTAGTTGAGCCTCTGTATCTAACTTGGACAAAATCTCTGGGGAAGTCTCTAATTGCTTACCACTAGCACCTCCATAAATTTCTGCCAATTTTGTGATGTACTGTACATCATCCCAAGTTGCGATCACGCGATCGCTTCCTGCAAGTACCGCAGGAATATCCATGATCGCCAGTAAAGATACTTCCTGTCCTTGATGGCTAAGTTGTTGAGCAATCTCAAAAGCGACTTTTCCTCCGAACGAATGCCCAGCCAATTGGTAGGGGCCTTGCGGTTGAATTTCTTGGATCGCCTTAATATGGTAAGCCGCAATATCAGCCATGGGAGTTAAGGCTTGCTCCCCAACCATTAGCCCCAGCGATCGCAATCCGTAGAAGGGTTGATCTGCACCAATGTGGCGTGCCAAGCCATAGAAATCAAACACACTTCCCAAAATGCCAGCTACACAGAACAAAGGTATTTTTGTCCCCTGGGGCTGAATGGCAATGATCGTAGAGTGATGTTGAGTGTTAACCCCATTATTTGTCACCTGCAAAGCCCCATGACTGCCCTTCCCCAGGCTAATGGGAAGGCTATCAGCATCTTCAGGAGCAACAAATTGTTGGCACAAATAATCAACCAGTGCATCTACAGTGGGATAATTAAACAACAACACAGAACTTAACGAAGTTCCCATACTCGATTGCACCAAACTCAAAAATTCAATTGCCATCAGGGAGTCCAGTCCTAAATCCACCAGCCGTTGGTCCGTAGGCACTTGCTGTGGAGTCCCGATACCGAGAATTTTTGCCGCTTGGGTACACACATGAGTTTTCAAAGCTGCTTTGCATTCTTCAAGAGGTAGGGTTTCTAAGTGTTTACGAAACTCAATGGCAGATAACTGCCCAACCCTCTGTGCTAAGGGATCGTACAACTCGCTGAAAAAGGGAGTGAGCCTCTGTTGTCTTTCTAGAAAACGTTCCCAGTTCATCGGCATAACTCCTACCTGCACGGGTGACTGGTGTAGGAGCTTCCCCAGGATTTGCAAACCTTGTTGGGGGGGAATGCTATCTTCGCCTTTTTGGCGGAGGCGATCGCCCAGTTGCAGTTTTGCGGTCATTCCCACTTCTGCCCACGGACCCCAATTAATACTTAAGCCAGATAGCCCTTGTCTGCGTCTGTAGGATGCTAGGGCATCGAGAAAAGCATTTGCCGCCCCATAGTTGGCTTGTCCTGCTGTGCCTAGCAAGGATGCACTGGAAGAAAACAGCACGAAGAAATCTAACGGTTGGTTCTTAGTTAAGGTGTGGAGATTCCAAGCCCCTTGCACCTTAGGAGCCATAACCTGTATAAAGCGTTGCCAGGTTTGTTGTTGCAGTACCCCATCATCCAAGACACCTGCCGCATGAATAATGCCTCGCAACGGCGGAGCAGTTTTAGTCAAATGGGAAAATACTGCTGTAGCTTCTAATAAATTAGACACATCAGCCTGAATGGTGATCACAGTAGCTCCCGCTTGCTCCATCTCACTGATTTGAGGAGCGATTGCTGCTGGAATATCACTACGTCCCATCAAAATAAGATAACGTGCGCCCTGTTCTACCAACCAACGAGCAACCAGCAATCCTAATCCTCCGAAGCCACCCGTGATCAGATAGCTGCCATCGCCTTGCACCAAAGCTGATGCTGGCAAAGTTAAAACAATCTTACCGATGTGTTTTGCTTGTTGCATATAGCGAAACGCAGTTACCGCAGACTGGATGGGGAAGACAGTTTTCGCCAGCGGTTTTAAGTCATGGTTCTCAAACTGCTGCACAAGATGGCGCAGCATCAACTGGATTGCTGGTGCTTCCTCTTGGCAAGCTTTGGTAGTATCTATCTTGAAGTAGGACACATCTGGTCGTAAATGCGTCATTTGCTCAGGACTCCAGATATCGCGCTTGGCGAGTTCCAGAAAGCGCCCATTTTCGGCAAGTACACTCAAACTACTGGCAATGAAACCCTCTCCTGTGAGTGAATTGAGGATAATATCAACTCCCTGCCCTTGAGTGAGTGCTATGATCTCCTGGGCAAAATCCAGGGTGCGAGAGTTCATCACCACCTTGACCCCCATCGCTTCCAGGACAGCCCATTTGCTGGGACTAGCAGTAGCAAATACCTCTGCACCTGCTAGAAGTGCCAACTGCACAGCAGCTTGACCTACCCCGCCAGCAGCAGCATGAATTAGCACCCGATCACCAGGAGCAATCTTGGCTAAGTGATGCAGACTCCAGTATGCTGTTAAAAAAGACTCTGGGATTGTGGCAGCTTCCTCAAAGGTGAGGGTAGTTGGCTTTAGCACGACTAAGTTAGCATCCACTGTCACATATTGACTGAAGCCGCCGCTGGCTATCGCTATCACTGCATCCCCAATCTCTAACCCAATCACTCCTGCACCAATGGCAACGATCTCACCTGCACATTCAATCCCCAGGGGCGGTTCACCGGGATAGAGTCCCAAGACATTCAAGACATCAATAAAGTTAAGTCCTGCGGAGTAAACTCTTATTTCCACTTCCCCGTCTGCAATTTGTTGGCGGTTAGTGGCTTGTAGTTGCAGGTTATCTGGTGTTCCTCGATTGGCGATCGCCAACCGAAAGGGCTGATTTTCAGGAATTGCCAATGCCGTTTGCCCGCCTAACGCATTGGAGCTTTGGCGGCGAACCAATCTAGCTACATAGCGGACCTGGTTACGGAAGGCAATTTGGTCTTCCATAGTATCTGCTGACAGAGGAGGGAATACTTCCGCGAACACAGCAAGAGCTGACTCAGTAGTTGTTACCCCCGGATCTAAATCGATCCGAATTACTCGCATAGCTGGATGCTCTAAGGCAATTGTTTTACCCATCCCCCACACTAGGGAAGGTATTAACGCCTGCACCGAATGTTCTTGGATCGCCTGTCCACCTTTAGTGATTATCCACAGCGGCGGTACAGATATATTGCTTTTTGCCAAGGTTTGCACCAAGTGCAACACGCTGCCACAACTTAGCAAAGCCCTTTGCTCAAGGATCTCTGGTGTTAGGGTTTCTGGCTGTTCCCAGCCCCAAGCGTGAACGATTCCCTCAATCAACGGTAGAGATACCAACAGTTGCTGAAAATGTTCAGGGGCCGCAGGATTGAGGTGGTACTCGTGGGCGGAGATTGCTTCATAGTCCTGACCAGGCAGGACAAGAATGCAAATTTCACCCTGATCACGCAGCAGAGCAGCCAACTCCTGACCAATATGAGAACTATCTGCAAAGATGAGCCAATGGCGAGGTTGGGAGTGATAGTTATCAATCGTTATGGACTTGTGGTTTTGCTCACGCCACTCCACTTCGTAGAGCCAATCCTGCTCAGTATTCTGGTTCTTGCCGAACATCGTTTGACGGCGAACCCGTTTCAGTTGCAGCCCATTCATCTCTGCAATGAGTTGTCCTTGAGGACTGAACAACTTAATATCTGCATTAAGGGTTTCTGGGCGATCAGATTCACGCTTATGCAAGTTGGCATCACACCACATCTGGTTACTGGGCTGACCAAAAAACCGTAACTCCTGGAAAAGGACAGGGACATAAGTTTCTTCCTGTTCTTCTAAAAGCGTTGCATCTAAAACTTGTAAACAGATATCTAATAATACTGGATGTAGCTGATAATTGTCTAGGTCTAGTGCCACAGACTCCGGGAGGACGATGTGACCCAGCGCTCTGTCTTGATTCCGCCATACTTGCTTCACTGCCCGGAAACTTAAACCGTAGTCAATTTGCTGTTGTTGAAACTTGTGGTAAAGGTCAGCAACGGAAATTTCTTCTGTTATTTGCTGTTGTAGTTCCTTTAAATTCACCGTCGCTGGCGTTTCTGTCTTGGACAAATAGAGTTTGCCTGCTGCATGGAGGTTCCAAGCAGGTTGTCCTTTGTCCTCTGGTGGTGACGGATCTGGGCTGAAAATTTGGAAGGCGTAAGTTGTCGAGTCTTCTGGTTGCAACACCATCTGTAGGGGCTTGGTTTCGCCTTCCTCCGGAATAACCAGCGCCTTCTGGATGGTTACTCCTTCAAGCCGACAACTTTGACCAGATTGGGCAATCGTGGCTCCTGCCGCCAATGCCATATCCAAATAAGCAGTTCCCGGCAAAATCGTGGTTTCAAAAACACGATGATCGCTTAACCATACCGGAAAATATTTGCTAATTTGTCCCTGGAAACGTAACTCGCGAGTTCCAGCCAAGGATAAAGGCTCACCTAGTAAAGGATGGTGCGAACCATCGAGTGTACTAGAATTGTTCAAAGGTAACGCAACAGGCGTTTGATGTGTAGCTGGAGCGTCTACCCAATACTGACGGCGTTGGAAGGGATAGGTGGGCAAGACTACCCTTTGCCGTAGGCAGTCTCGGTCAAAGCCCTCCCAATTGATTGTCACACCATGTAGGTAAAGTTCAGCTAAACTTGTGAGTAATGTTTGCCAATCTCCTTGCTCTGGATGTAAGCTAGGTAGCCACAATCTATAATCGTCAGCAGGGAGACACTGACGACCCATACCCAGCAAAGTGGATTGAGGACCAATTTCTATAAATACTTCAACCCCCAGTTGTCCCAGCCTTTCCATGCTTTGAGCAAATCTAACAGGCTGAAGAATATGCTGACACCAATACTCTGGGGTGGTAATTGCATCTGTGATTATTTCTCCTGTAACATTGCTAATCAGGGGAATCTGCGGTGGTGAAAAGTGGACTTGTCGAGCCACCTGCTCAAATTCAGCCAGCATTGGCTCCATTAGGGGTGAGTGAAACCCATGGGAAACTCTGAGTTTCTTGGTTTTCACCCCTTGGGTTTCAAAAATAGCACAGGTGGCTTGAATTGCTTCCTGATGCCCAGAAATAACAATACTTTGTGTTCCATTGATTGCTGCCAAAGACACCTGTTGAGCATAGGGACGAATTGCTGATAGCACTTCTTGTTCAGGAGCTAATACTGCAACCATCTCACCATTTTGGGGTAATGCTTGCATCAATCTACTTCGATGGGCAATGAGCTTTAATCCGTCCTCTAAGCTAAAAATTCCCGCAATGCAAGCTGCCACATACTCACCAACACTGTGACCTATAACCACATCGGGTTGAATACCCCAGGATTTCCATAACTGAGCTAAAGAATATTCTAGTGCAAAGAGAGCAGGTTGTGTGTAAGCTGTACTATCTAGTTCTGAAGGACTGTCTGAATTGTCTGGATATAGTATTTCTAGTAAAGAAACCTCTAGATATTCATTTAAAATCTGATTGCAGCGATCCAGATTTTCTCGAAAAGTCGGCTCACTCTCGTAGAGTTGACGACCCATACTAATGTACTGTGAGCCTTGCCCAGTGAAGAGAAAGCCAATTTTCTTGGTAGTCACAGCTTTGAGTACATGAGCTTTGGGGCGCGTTAATTTCTGCTTTTTATACTCGTTTTGAATAAATACCTGCAATTGCGATCGCACATTCGCTTTAGAGTCAGCAACTATAGCCAATCGGTGATGAAAGTGTTTACGTCCTGTATTAGCAGTGAAGCAAATATTCCCTATATCCACATCGAGATTGGTATCTAGATAATCCACATACCTTTGGACTAACTCTTTTAGTGCTGTCTCTGTTTTGGCGGATAATGTTAATAAATGTAATTTTCGTTCTAGTGAGTGCGAACTGCTTGCAGTAGTGCTAGTTCCCTCCGGGACGCTCCGCGAACGTAATCGCGCTCTTGTCTGAGGAGATTCTTCTAAAACTATGTGGCAATTCGTACCACCCATGCCAAAGGAACTGACCCCTGCACGACGAGGCATTTCGCCGCGCTTCCATTCTGCTAAATCGGTATTTACATAAAAGGGTGTATTCGCAAAGTCAATATTGGGATTCGGTCGGCTAAAGTTTAAGCTAGGGGGAATAGCATGATGTTTGAGCGATAACACCGTCTTAATCAGTCCTGCAATCCCTGATGCGTCATCTAAATGTCCAATATTGGTTTTAACTGAACCGATGGCACAGAATCCATTTTTGTCTGTGTTCTCCTCTGTACTTTGGCGAAATGCTTGGGTAAGAGCGGTTATTTCAATGGGATCGCCCAGAGCAGTTCCGGTTCCGTGGGCTTCTACATAGCTGACTGTACTGGCATCAACTCCCGATACCGCCAAGGCTTCCGAAATTGCCGCAACCTGTCCGTGAATGCTCGGAGATGTGTAGCTCATTTTGTGCGCCCCATCGTTATTCACTGCTGATCCTTTGATGACAGCATGGATGGTATCGCCTTCTGCAAGAGCTTTACTCAGTAATTTGAGAACAACAACACCGGCACCATTCCCAAAAACAGTTCCTTGAGCATCAGCATCAAACGCTCGACAATGTCCATCTGGCGACAAAATCATGCCTTCTCGATAAAGATAGCCAATGCGATGGGGAACAAATATGGAAATACCTCCAGCTAATGCCACATCACATTCACCGAAATGCAAACTTTGACAGGCTAAATGCACCGCAACCAAGGAAGTAGAACAGGTGGTTTGCACATTTACACTCGGACCTGTTAAACCCAATTTATAGGAAACCCTCATGGGTAAATGATCTGAGCCATTACCCTGTTCTATATGTAAATCGCTGGCGGCTCTAAACAGGCGATGGCTGAGAAATGGTCGCTGGGGTGAAAACCCCCGACTTGGACAAACATTATTGATTAAATAGGTACTCAGACTTGACCCTGCATAAACCCCTACTGACTCTTTGCGAATTTCTGGGTTATAGCCAGCACTCTCCAGAGCTTCCCAGGCACATTCCAAGAAAATTCGCTGCTGGGGGTCCATAATCTCGGCTTCTTTGGCACTGTAGCTGAAGAAGTCGGCATCAAACAGGTCAATATTGGCTAGTACAGCCCCCGCTTTGACGTAATTTGGATGACTCAGCAGGCTGGGATCAAAGAAGTCAAGCTCTTGATCAGAAAAAAAGGAAATTGATTCTACCCCATTAGACAGATTTTTCCAAAACTCATCAATATTCTCTGCGCCTGGAAAGCGGCATGACATTCCCACAATGGCAATATCTGATTCGTTAAACTGCTGTTGTGAATCGTTATTTGGTAGAAGACTCATCGATCTTTAATTCCTAGAAAACTTGGTAAGTAGTCGTGCAAAATAAATTTTATATTTGGGAGAGGGAACAGGGAACAGATAAGAAATACAGAGATTTTTGTTTGTTCTAAAAATGTTAAATTAATTTTGCTCAGGTACTTAACTAGGACTTACGCATTGACAACATTTACTAAATATGGATTGCGGTTTTTCGTCTTTTGTAGGGTGCGTCAGACCCGATAATTTAACCACATTCGCCATATTTTTCCATCTGACGCACCCTACTAATAAAGCTGGAAATGATTATTTCCGTTGACGCATATCATGTCTAATTTGTATAGTGCGTAAGTCCTATTAACTCTGGTGCAGAGAAAATTTAAATTGAGTTGTTTGGGGCAATAGTGTTACTGGTCTGAAAGGGAGAAACAATTTGCCCGACAACTGATTGGGGAATTTGTTCAGACTTATTCAAGCCAAACTGCCAATCACAAGAACTCCCACGGGGCATTTCAAAGGTTCCAAACAGGACATCCCAGATGGGAAAAACATCTGCGAGGTTGGCATCATAGCGGCAATGAACTGTGTGGTGCCAAGCGTGAAAGTTGGGAGTAGCAATCAGGTAAGCCCACCAAGGAAAGGTCTTTTTCGTATTGGGAAAGTCCACATTTAAATGCGGGAGAATACCTCCAAAAACCATACGAATGCTCAGACCAATCACTAACGCCTCATTGGTAACACCCAGAAGATAGGCCAGCCCAATATCTGAGGTGAGGTGACCTAGATTAAAAACAGGATGGTCACGGCTGCCAGTAATACAGTTGAGTTCAGTCACGCCATGATGTATTTTGTGAAACCGCCAAAAAAACGCGGAAGAATGATCTAATCTGTGAAAACAATACCGTTTGAAATCTTCTAATATTAAGTAAATAACAATTTGTAACGTCAAAGGTGTAGATAAGGCAACTAATCCCCAATGACCTGTTCCTGACGGAAACTCTTTGAGCAATACACCAAACAGAAATGCCTGAAGGGAGATCGTGATCATCCCGGAAAACGCATTAATACCCAAAGTTATGAGTGTCTCCTTCGATGTCCAATGATTCGATTGTCGGAACCATAGAGATTCTAAAAAAATGCCAATCACCAAAATTCCTACACGCGTCCAGTCATGTAAAATTATTGCTGTAACCAATAAAATCAGTAATCCTGCGGTACTTAGCCAAAGAATAGCTTCCTGCCATTTGTGGGAAGTCCATTCAGCTACAAGACATATCCCCAAAAGAATACACAGCAATAGTAGATTAATCAGTGTTTCACCCATTAAAGTAGTCACCATAGATCGCGTTTCCTATCTTTGACGAGCACGATGTGCTTGTCGGAGTTTCTTTTGTTGTTGAGCTACCGTAAAGCAGCGGTTACCAGAAAGTAAGTTCTGATTTGTAGCTTTAGGTTTTGATGTGTTCTGACTTAACTGTTGGGCTAGTGTTTGGATTGTTGGATATTCAAATAAAGTTGTAATTGTTGTCAGGCGATCGCCAAAAATATTTGTAAGTTTTTCATAGACTTGCAGCAGTAACAAAGAAGTGCCGCCCACCTCAAAAAAATTGTGATTGACGCTCACCTCATCTAACTGTAGGATATACTGCCAAACCTCAGTAATCTTTTTTTCTGTTTCAGTTTGAGGGAGAACTAGTTCAGTTGTCAATACCGACAGCGATCGTTTAGGAACAGGTAAACTTCGTCGATCTAACTTACCACTGGGTGTCAGGGGCATTTGATCAAGTAACACTAGAGCCGCAGGTATCATGTAGTCAGGCAGACAATCGCGTAAATAACTGTGGACAATCACTTCCAAATCATGAGTAATCGTATCCTGGGATGATACTATATAGGCTACTAACCGCTTGTTACCCAGAACATCCTCTCGCAAAATGACAGCACTCTCTTGCACCATTGAATGCTTGGCTAACAGCCCTTCAATCTCACCTAGTTCAATTCGGAATCCTCGCACTTTCACCTGACTATCACTACGTCCTAAGTGCTGAAGGTTACCATCTGGCAAACAGCGAGCTAAATCTCCTGTTTTATAAAGAAGACCAGAACCGAAAGGATTGGTAATAAATCGCTCTTTGGTGAGTTCTGGACGATTAAGATAGCCTCTAGAAATTCCCTTTCCACCGATGTACAACTCGCCTGCAACCCCAGGAGAAAGAAGTTGGTGCAACTCATCTAAGATATAAATCTCAGTGTTATGGATAGGACGACCAATAGGGGGAAGGAGATCCCAATCGTTCACGTCTGATGACAATGTAAAGCTTGTGACATCTTGACATTCAGTAGCTCCATAATGGTTGTGCAGTCTACAACCAGTTTGCTGGAAGAATTGAGCAATATTTGGCAGAATTTGCAATTGTTCTCCTGCTGTCATAATTTCTCGCAGCTTTGTTTGCAACGGTCTACGGATAGCCACTTGAGCTAACTGCTGAAGTGCTGCAAAGGGCAAATATAGCTTTTCAATCCCTTGTTCCCAAATGATATTTAAGAGAGCTTCAGGATTACGTCGTTGTTCGTCAGATATCAAGACTAACGTGCCACCTGAACACCAAGTGGAAAAAATCTCATGAAAGGAGATGTCAAAACTAAGAGGAGCAAATTGCAGGGTCTTTGCACCAGTGATGCGATGATGGATATGCCAGTCAATGAGATTAAGAAGTGCCAAATGCTCCATCATCACCCCTTTGGGCTTTCCGGTGGAAC
The DNA here is from genome assembly GCF_009712035.1 of Anabaena sp. UHCC 0187. GTDB lineage: Bacteria > Cyanobacteriota > Cyanobacteriia > Cyanobacteriales > Nostocaceae > Dolichospermum. The sequence goes on from NZ_VILB01000033.1 coordinate 45,291, forward strand.
CGGAGGTGTAAAGAACATAGGCTAAGTTGTGGTGCTTAACCAAACTGACTGGATTATGATTCGATACTTGTGAGATGGTCTCCCATTCTCTATCCAGATCAACAATGGAATATCCCTCCGCAATATGGGAAATTACTGAGGAAGTTTCTAACAACCTTGTCGTAGTCAGTAGCAAGTAAACTTGGGCATCTGCCAGCATATAGGCAAGACGTTCACTCGGATAAGACGGATCGAGAGGCACATAAGCTCCCCCGGCTTTGAGAACAGCCAACAGTGCTACAAGCATTACTAAGGATCGCTCAATACAAATCCCCACTAATGTCTCTGGTTCAACTCCTAATGCTTGTAGGTGATGAGCTAGTTGATTCGCTCGTTGATTCAATTGCTGATAAGTCAGTTGTTCATTACCAAACACGACCGCGATATGATCTGGCGTTTGTTGAGTTTGTTCCTCAAACCATTCATGAATACATTGATAGTCTGTTACAGTATTATTCCAGCCTACCAAAATCTGTAGCTGCTCTTTGGTTGTAGCAGTTATCACATGACGCAATGGATATTGTGATTCATCCTGGCTCTCACATAGTTCAACTCGAAAGCTATTTTCCATACTCTTCATAAGGTTTTTTTGTATCCCCTCAATATATCGGGGAAAGAGTTATTCAGATTAAAGTGTAAGCAGAAATGTTGAATGGCGTAACAAAACTTTACATATTAAGATAAACCTAGCCTATAAGTACCATTTTTATCTGATCCAAATAAGTTTTTTAAACCAGTGAACATAACTCATTTCTTGACACATATATGCCTGAAGATAACGAAGTTGATCTAATAATATTTTGCCAAATTCTCTAGGGATTTCTATTAGCTGCAATATCAAATAAGCGATTAAACAGCACATTATTTGAATTCTAATTCCATTCTCATTCTTTGTCATAAGTCTGTCTAACTTTAGGTGCATTTTTAAGAACTTCCATAGCAATTCAATTTGCCATCTTTGTATATAAATTTCGTATCCCCTCAATATTCCGGGGTAAGGAGTTCTTGAGTCATCCATGAAAAACCAAAAGGATTAAGAGCAGATTTTTCCTGAATAATAGTTGATAAAGAGGGAATATTCCCAAGTTGAGAAATGCGGTCACGGATATATTCAAAAAAGCTGATTCCTAACTTACGAGTAGTAGCAACAAGGGACATAAAAGTATCCCAAGCCTGAG
>NZ_VILB01000034.1 GCF_009712035.1 Anabaena sp. UHCC 0187
GGTTCTAAAGATGTAAATTCTGCCTGTGTAGAATTACTAGCTTTTGCTGCTACTGTAATTAAATCATTATCAACCTTAAAAAACTCAACAAAACTTTGCAGCGAGTCCGACAACTTTTGTAAATTGGCAGGTACAGGTGGTTCTAGTACATCTGACTCATCTTCAGATAGCTCATAATCATCGCATACTCTAGTTTTCGCTTTTAACCAAGCCAAATATAAAACCCGGCAATCACCTTGTAGTAATTCATCTCTCAGTGATGCTAAATTAGACAGCCAACCCTCACCTTCTATCCAATCTTGATATTCTTCATCATTGATATTGATATCAAGAATTAGATAATTTGAAGTATTAGAAACAGAAATACAATCATCTACACAATATTGCTTAATCAAAGTAGCATCTACCAGTTTTTTCGGCAACCGAAATAAAAGCTGTCGAGTTCCCCAGTTAGCCATGTACAACATGACATCAAAACACTTTTCTAACAAATCTTGGGGATTGCCCCGAAAGTCACCGTAACTATAAGTGAAAGCTGCTTTTGTTGGTGATAATTCCACTCGACTAGAAAGACTTTCAATGTAACTTTGTTCAGTTTTTGTTAATATTCTATCTAAAGCTTGAAATTCATAATACTGGTATTCACTCATAATTATCCTCTTTTATTAAGTGGGCATGGGGCATTGGGCATTGGGCATTGGGCATTGGGCATTGGGTATATCTTAATTGTTCATGTCCTATTCTCGATATTAACAAATAATCTATTCATAAATAAATCCAAAAATTAAATCGAATTGCTATATAGGGCTTGCTGAAAAAGTCTCTCCGTTAGGGCTAGGAGTCAGGAGTCAGGAGTCAGGAGGAAGAATTAGAAGAAGAGAAGAATAGTCTTGAATCAGATCCAGTGATAGGTTTTTGGTTGTTTCAACGCTTATTCCTTGCACCTGATTCACCTCTTTAACCTTCCAACTCTTGATATATCTAAGTTTTAGCTTTATTCAGCAAGCCCTATATAGCCATCCTAGAAAAAAGTGAACAAAAATCATTCCATAAAACCCATAGTTAGCCTTCATGAATTATTTTATAAATCAAATCAGAACGCTATATGTTAACTTTAATTTTATATTAACTTTGATTTTAGAGAAAATTGTCCCTTGGGATTTGACATATAAATCATTTCTTCCAAACAGTCGAGGAGATAATTTTAGCATCTGCATCATCTAAATAAAAATCATAAACAGGTTCACCAGAAACTTCACAACGCAATGGTTCAATAATTTTAGTAAAAGGATTCCAAACTGCTGTGACAATCCGTTTCGCTTTCTTTCTTTGTAAAGAGAATTGAATATGTACCGTAGGTAAATGGATAATCATGGAACTGTGTAACCAAGCCTCTACACTCATTGTATAACGCTCCTTTACATCCAATAATTTTCTCTCTAACTCTTTATTTGTTGCTTCAATTCTTGCTAATTCCTTATCTTTATCGGCATCTATCAAACCTTTAGATTCTATCTTTCTAAGAATTTCGGCACTGATTGTGTTGTAATAATCCTTGAGTCGCTCTTCATCCCTAGTTCTTGCTCTAATTAATTTAGCTTGCCAATTTTCCAAGGTTTGACTAACTAGTATTTCGCTGCGGGTTTCAATTAAATTTAACAAATCAGCAATTGGTAGTGATAATTCTAAATCTTGTTCATCTACTGCAATTCTATCATCTTCCCAGAATAAAGCATTACCAATTTCTACTGGTGTTACTCCCGTTAATTCATTGATAATAAAGGAAACTAAACCAATTCTTTTCTCTTCGGCATTCGCTGTGTAAGCTACATTACATAAAATATAACGGGTGATTTCTGGTTTAGCATCAACAAATTTAATTAAGCCATTTTGGGCCACAAATCTTTCCGTAAGCAGCTTATCAAAATTCGTATTTTTGAGGTATCCATCATATTTAATACCTAATGCACTAACTTGTCCTGTAGTAGATAATAAATCAGATAATTTATTTAATACTTCGGAATGATAAGTAACAAAAACACTTTGAGATACATCAGCTTTTGTTGTAAACGTAACATCTTCTGGTAGGGATAGCAGTGACGCTAAATTTTCAGTTAGCAAAACATTCAAAGTGTGTTCACTAGCTGGTTCTGCGATACCATCATGTAACGCAATAATTTTTTCTAACGTGGAAATAATTGGATCTGATAACATCTGGGGATTGGGGATTGGGGATTTGAGAATAACTTAGTATAAAAGTGGTGGTAAAATACTAATTTCTAATCTTTAGTTACTGGTTCTCGAATATATTGTTTTCCATACTCTTCTCCACCTTGTTTTTGAGAACGAATAAAGCGACAGTACCCATTAAGACCTTTTTCAATCTGTGCTTCAATTTGATTTACCCAAGCTAATTGTTCTGTTGTGCAGAATCCAATCTTTTCAGCGATGATGAAAGCACTTTTAGTTTCTGCTAAAGATCCACGAGCAATATACATAAAACGTAAGCGGTCTAGATAGTGATAACGCCCATAGCCTTCAGCTATATTCAGTAATACACTACAGGATGCTCGGCGCAATTGATCAAATCTGAAAGACGATGTTCTAATTTTAAAGCTTCGTTTTTCCGGTTTTTAATTTCGGGAACATAATCATTATTCCTATATTTTTTGATTTTTCCCACAGAGAAAATAAGTTGTTATCTTCCCAACACCTTTGACAGTAATTTCCCCTCGTTCCTCAAATACAAACTCATCCTGTAAAAGTTCATAACTTGTCTTTGTCACCTGGATTTTACCTGGTATACCATGTGATTCCATTCTACTAGCAATATTCACACTATCACCCCAAATATCATAGACAAACTTTTTCGTACCTACAGCACTTCCCTCTGTTATGAGGTACAGTAACAGCAATTAGTAAACCAGTTTTTTAAATTGCGGCTTCCCTCGCTGCTTAGGTTGTAAATTCCCATCAGTTTCTTGTTGCAAAACCCAGTTTTTGGACTAGACTTTTACTAACAGAAAATATGGTTGCTACTTTCCGAATTGATATTTTCTGCTGAATATGTGCTGCAACTATTTTTTCTCGAAGATCGATTGAATATGCTTTCATAAGAAAATTATCTTTTTATTATTACTAACTGTACCTCATAACAGAGGAAAGTGCTGTATAATTTACATTCCCTTAAAGCCAACTTCCATGTCTTTTTCAATTATAATTTCTTCCGAAGTTATACTTTTTGGCAGTTGATTATAAATACCTATTTGATTGAGGATAATACCAAAAATAATGACACTACCTCCTATATACTGTGCTGTTGTGGGGACTGCTCCCAAAATCCAATAAGCAGATAAAATACCTGCAATTGGACTAAAAGAACTAGCTAAAGAAACATCAGAAGCAGTAGTCTTTTTCAGACCTTGAAACCATAATAGCTGACCACCGACAATAATAACTGCCCCATAAAATAACATCCATTGCCAAATAAAGGGGGATAAAACATCCATAAAGTGACTTATACCATATAATTTCATCACCACTATAAAGAAAATTAATGTACCTGCAAATGTACGAAAAATTGTAAATATTCCTAATGGAATTTGACGCAATTTAACTTTACTAATAATTGTAGAAATTGCCAAAGAAATTGCTCCTGCTGCTACCATAATTTCACCTTGTCCAATCATTAAGTTGGCACTCATATTAATTGTATTCGGTTGTGGAGGTTGAAGAATAATTGTCAAGATGACACCAATAAAAGAGATAACAGAGCCAGCCATAACCCAACTATTAACTTTTTCTTTGAGGAATATAATTGATAAAGCCAAAGCTAAAGGTGGTTCTATTCTTCCCACCAAGACAACATTATTAACAGTAGTTTTTTCCAATGCCATGAAAATTAGAGAAGGTGCTAATGCGCCTGAAAGAATTGCTACTCCTAGTAAACCTAGCCAGTCAGTAGCAGATAATTTATTGATAGTCCTAAAATTCCACTGCCGACCATAAATAACTATTAAAGTTAGTAAAGCACAAAGATTACCAACAAACAAAACGTTACAAAAAGAAATGGGATTTCTACCATCAATTAAATTCTGTGCGCCAATTTCTGTAAGTTTGCGTGTAATGGAGTTAGCAGCAGCAAAAATTAGGATAGCCAGAAGTAAATAGGTTCGTCCAGGATTGAATAACCTAGTGATATTGTTCACAAATTTTGACATTCTGGTTTTGGGTATAACAAAGGTAACATATCAGATAAAAGAATTTGCGAATCAGGAAACTCTAAAGGTGAAACCATTCGTAACCTTAACAATATTCGTTTTATAGATGTTATTCATAAGCACAATTTTTCTCAAGCAGATAAATAATGTTGCAGAACACTAACAGCAGCAGGTACACCATTTTCTGTCCTAACTTTCTCCCCTAATAATGCTGCTTGGGTTTGCATTTTTTCACTTTGTACTTCTACAAACGCACCTGTCAAACTTTCCACAGTTAGTTTTTGGTGAGGTAGAGGTTTTGTTCCCACTCTCAATTTCATCACAATATCAGCCCAAGAAGGTTGATCTCCAGCAAAAGGAATGGGAATATGGGGAATACCAGCACGAATCACAGCCGCAGTTGTTCCTGCACCGCAATGATGCACCGCAGCAGCTACGCGAGATAATAACCAAGCATGGGGAATGGAATTAATTTTAAAGATTGTATCTGGTAAATTACTATTACTAATCCCACTCCATCCTGTAACTAAAATCCCTCTTTCTCCTGTTCTTTGTAGTGCCTCTAAAACAATCTCTAGAGTTTTCGCTGCTGTTTCTCCTCCCATACTACCAAAACCAACATAAATAGGCGGTTTCCCCTTGGCTAAAAAATCAACTAAATCAGCAGGAGGAACAAAATTTGTCGGTGCATCTAAAAACCAATAACCTGTAGAATGAATTTCTGAAGGTAGATTTTTTGGTGTGGGAACAATAGCAGAACTAAAACCTCTTAACCAGGGAGTTTTCTGTTTTCTCATCCTTTGGAAATAAGACTTCCAAAAGGGTACAGGTTTAAAATTTAATACTTTTACTCGCCAATTATTGATAGGTTGACGGTAAATCTGCCAAAATAAAAACCAGATCAAATGATAACTGAAACGATTATACCAGCCACCCAAACGCTCTAAAACTGGCATTATTTTCAGCATCGGATATAAATTGGTGGGATAAGAGGGAAAAAGTTCTCCCCAAAAAAATGGCACGCCTAATTTTTGGGAAATATCTAAACCCCAATAAGCAATAGGTGAACCAATAATAGCATCCGCATCTTGACAAGCTACCCAGGCATCTCGTAAATTTGCATCCATGCAGGGATTAAATAATTCAGAGACGGTTTTGTATATTTTAAATAAGTTCTTCCCTGTATTTAATGCTGCTTGACCTGCTTCACTTTCTAACATTTCTTGTGGGTTCATACTCAATAGGGCAAACTCAAAGCCTAATTCTTTTACCCACGCTTCAAAATTGGCATGAGTGGCAATTTTGACTGTATATCCTACTTTTTTTAGTCCCAAACCCAAAGCTAGAAAAGGTTGGACATCACCACGAGAACCAAAGGCTAAAATTGTAATTCGCATTGTTGCTAAATCTGGCAATCGTAAAAAATTTTACATAACGCCATTGATTATATCTTTTTTGGTGAACTCAAGGCACAATAGTTACCCCAAGTCCCCAGTCCCCAATCCCTAAGCCTCAAAATCTTCACCGAAAATCTGTTCATCTAGTTCCTGAACTTGCTGATACTGGTCTTTAGCTTTCAACAAATTATCTGCCAATTGGTCAAAAGCTGTATCTAATTCAGGTTTTTTCTGATTTTTCAACCAAATCTCCATAACAATTTCACTAAAATCAAATTCATCATCTACATTCCCTAGAATTGTCTCAATCTCACCTACCACCAATTCAAACATATTGATTTTGTCATGTAATATTCGCAGAATATATTCTTCAATGCTGCCTTTTAAACAAAAGTTAAAAATAAATACATCCTGGGTTTGGCCAATGCGGTGAATACGACCAATGCGCTGTTCTATTTTCATAGGATTCCAAGGCAGATCATAATTTACGATCGCATTCGCAAACTGAATATTCCGCCCTTCTCCACCTGTTTCCGACGCTAACAGTACAGAAACAGTATCCCGAAAAGCTGCGATCGCTTCATCTTTGGCTTTTAAGGACATCCCTCCTTGAAATTCTGCAAAGGGAATATTGGCTGCTGACAGAGTTTTAGCTAAATATTCACTGGTGGCTTTGTGAGTAGTGAAAACCAATGTTTTCTGACTAGATTTGGACAGCATTTCTACCAATACTCGCGCTTTCTCCACCTGCTTCATCTGTGCTGCACGTTTAGCTAAAGACTTCAATTCTTCATCATCAGGTATGCGTTTAGTCAATTGTTTGAGAGAGTCAGCCAAAGCACCAGGGGAAGAACCAGCCCGCATTAACAAATTAGTTCGAGAAAGTCTGTCTAACTTATCTTCAGAAGAACGCAGATAATCACTCAAATCTTGGTAAAGTTTCTGTTCACCCGCCGCAGGTGCCACCGTAATTGTAGTAGCAAATCGTTTTGGTAACTTCACATCTACCAAAGCGCGGGTATTGCGTACCATCACTTCCCGCATCAAGGAACGCAGTTTTTCTGGATTTTTGGGAATACGTCCATTTCTGGAATCAACGTATTCTTTTTTAAACGCAGCTTCTGTTTGCAATAAACCTGGTTTCAGTAGAGTCAGGAGATTGAATAGTTCAATCAGCGAATTCTGGACTGGGGTTGCAGTCAGCATGAGGATAAACCGCTTGTTAAGGGCGTTTACCAACTTCCAGTTAAGAGTCGTGCGATTTTTGAGGTGGTGTGCTTCATCAACAACTACCAAGTCCCAGGTGCGACCGGTGACATGAGAAAAATGCTTGGCAGATTTAGCCGTGTTGAGTGAAGCAATAATGCGGGGATTTTGCGTCCAAAAATCTTCTAGGGGTTGTTGGGGGTCACGGTTATCTGTGGTAATAGTGGCAATGTTAAATTTTTCACTTAATTCTAATTGCCACTGAGAAACCAGGGATGCGGGAGTGAGTACGAGTAGGGACTGTACCATGCCTCTAGCTAAATACTCAGCACAGATAATTCCGGCTTCAACGGTTTTGCCCAAACCCACTTCATCTGCTAATAATGCCCGTCCACCCAGTTGTCTCAGAACCTTGCGGGCTGTTTCAATTTGATACCAATATTTGTCAATAGCAGTGAGGGTGGGAAGGCACACTAACTGGTCATAGTCTGCCATGACCGATAGTTTAAATAGGTCTAGACGTGCTTCGTAAAAGTCCAGGCGATCGTATTTACCTGCTTTGAGTGCTTCTAAGGCTGTGGAGGAGTTAAATTTAAATGTATAATTTTGATTCATGATGCACCCAGTGTGAATACTTTTGATCGGAAGAGACAGGGCGGAAGGGAGCTTTTTAGTAGGGGGAACAAACCCTTTCCCCCAACGCGCTTTTCGGTGCGGAACATGGGTACAAGCCCCGTTCTTCTAAGACACTTATACGGTGCGGAGTCCAAACCTGTCCCGGTCTTCCCCCTGCCCCTTTTCCTTTTAGCTTAAACAGTAGAAGCCTCTCACCTACCCGATGGGGAGGTGATGAGATGAATATGCGTGAGTGACGAATTGACCAACTGTTATAATCGATTTTCAATCAATCACCATAAAAACAACGCAAGAGCCAATATTTTTAAATCTAGAAGTATCCTGGAATTATAACTCATTCTATCTTATCGCGAGGTCTTATGACTCTAACTAAAACCCGACTCACCTTTGATCAATTCCTCAACTACGACTTCCCCGAAGAAGGTCGCTATGAACTTGTAAATGGAGAAATCATGCGGATACAAGCAACCAGAAAACATGATAATTTAGCAGATTTTCTCACTAGAAAATTAGACCAGGAAGTTGAACGTCTGAATCTCAATTACAGAGTCTCTGGAAGAATTTCCATTAGAACTGTAACAACCAGCGGTAAAGAACAAGGTCGTGTTCCTGATGTTAGCGTAGTAGATAAAAACCTCTGGGATGCTAACTTATCCGCTTATACTGCCTTTATTGAACCATTACAATTAGCGGTAGAAATAGTTTCCACAAATTGGGAAGATGACTATATAGATAAACTAGAAGAATATCAACGTTTAGGGATTTCTGAATATTGGATAGTTGATTATTTAGCTATTGGTAGTCGTAATTATTTAGGTAATCCTAAAGAACCAACAATTTTTGTATATATTCTCAATGAACAAGGTATTTATCAACCAAACGCTTATCGAGATACAGATATAATTATATCTCCAACTTTTCCAGAATTAAATATTACAGTTGATCAAGTTTTTGCAGCATAGATACAATTTCACGACTGAACTAACATTAGAACCAATTCGCGCTGATTCTGTGAGTTTTTTTTGCGGACAGATAACCTAATTCTGCATATAGAATTTCAGACTTTACCAAAGTCTAGAACACCTTTAGATTTCCGAATGCTAGATTATTCTGTCAGGTTAAAACGTTAATATAAATGTCCTGTCATTCAGGTATTAATATTTTTACAACAAACTGATAACGAAGTAGCTTTTACAGAGAAATTTAGAGATGAAACAACCAGACATCGCTATCGTGTAATCAGGATGTGGGAGCAAGATTGGTGCATTATTTCTAAATAGGGCTTGCTGAATAAGTCTAGAAATTGAATCTGGGTGTCACAGGGATTGAAAAATTAAGAGTTGGGGAATTAGTTTTCAAATGTACGCGGTTATTTTTGGTGAAAATGCAAGGGTTTTCAATATCTTTGCTCAATAATCTTGCACTTGTTTGGTCAGAAAAAACTGTAACCCTTTATCTGGCAACGCTTTTACATTCTTTCAGCAAGCCCTAAATAATCCGGCATTATTACCACTTGCATCACTGACACGCACCAATTTACCATTTATATTATTAGGGCAAGTTGCTGAAAAAATTGCTAAAATTCCTAATAGGGAAGAAAGACAAAATATAGCAGGGTGTACAGAGATTTTAGCGGGATTGAAATTTGAAAAAGATGTTATTCGCCAATTTTTACGCGAGGATATTATGCAAGAGTCAGTAATTTATCAGGACATTTTACAAAAGGGTAAAAAAAAAGAAGCTGTCAAATGGATTACCAGTTTTCTCAATTATCGCTTTGGTGACGTTAATTCATCACTAATAGCCGAAATTCAGGTATTATCTTTACCAAAATTAGAAGCCATGAGAAACGTTTTATTTAATTTTGCAACATTAGCAGATTTGGAAGTTTGGTTAAAACAACAATAATCGTCAGTTTTAAATCTTGCTAACAATTCCTCGCGGGATTGAAGTAATCGCGGCAGTCCCTACCCTCAATGTACTCATAGGGTAGGGGTTAGATCGGGTTATTGCAGCAAAAGACATGAAAAAATTAATGTTGTTTATCAAAAAATTGCTTAACGCCATATGTGAAGTATTGTATCCCCTACAGTTACCAAAACTGTAACGCTGATCAAATTTCCCCCTGCTCAGGACTATTCTAGGTAAGTACAACAGGGCAAACATCTGTGAGGATTTAGTAATGTCTTACCCGATTCCGTCCAAAACGTGGCAGCGAGTCAGTATTTTAACACTCCTATTATTAATACCAACAGTAGGAATTGCCGTTTTAAATCAGTCTCTGACAAAAGCAATTCCCACCAATTCAACCATCTCAGCCAACTCCATTTTACCCAATCACCCTAACTACCAAGCACTTCAGGCATTAGTTAATAATTATAGTTGTGTCGCTTCCGTCCCCAACTTTGGCACTCTTCCCCTCACCCGCACAGAATTTGCTACAGTCTTGAATACTTGTTCACAGCGCATCAATGAACTCATAGCAAATAACCCCACCACAGTTGCCCAAACAGATATACAAACCCTACAACGCTTACAAAAAGAATTTGCCCCAGAATTAGCAATTCTCAACAATCCCCAAGATGCAGATAAATTAGAAGCTCGTAGTAATATCGCTCCCATTCAACCTAGCAGAGAACGCATTCAAGACCAATCTATCCGTAAGACTAAACCATCCGGCGTAGTTATTGCACCTCCTCTGAATTTCCCAGCGAGTTCACCTGTTATTAATCAGTCCCTTGATCGTCGCAGTAGCCCTAAACTCACAGTTGGGGGTGGTGTTCGTGGTATGGTTGCCCCCGAACCCCAAACAGGTGGCAAATTCAACACCGAAAACTATAACCGCATTGACGATAATCCCTTTCATCGTGTTGGTAACGAACCTCTTTCTACCTTTTCCATAGATGTAGATACAGCAGCTTACAGTAATATGCGCCGGTTTATTACTCAAGGACAATTACCACCCAAAGATGCCGTGCGGATAGAGGAATTAATCAACTACTTCCCCTATAATTATCCTCAACCTACAGGAAATAGACCCTTTTCCGTCACCACTGAAGTTACTGCTGCTCCCTGGAATCCCCAACACAAATTAGTACAGGTAGGTTTGCAAGGTAAACGCTTAGAGAGTGAAACCTTACCACCTAGCAACTTGGTATTTCTGATTGATGTCTCCGGTTCTATGGGTGAACCCGATAAATTACCCTTGGTGCAACAGTCTTTAAAATTGCTAGTCAATAAACTACGTCCTGAAGACAGGGTAAGTTTAGTAGTTTATGCAGGAAATGCGGGTGTCGTCTTACCTGCTACCCCTGGAAATCAAAAAACGAAAATTCTAGCAGCCATTGACCGCTTACAGGCTGGAGGCTCTACTGCTGGTGGTCAGGGGATTGAATTAGCTTACAAAATCGCCAAACAAAACTTCCTCAAATCTGGTAATAACAGAGTAATTTTAGCTACCGATGGAGATTTTAATGTCGGGGTTTCTAGTGATGCTGAATTGACTAGATTAATTGAACAGAAGCGAGACCAGGGAATTTTCCTGACAGTGCTGGGATTTGGTACTGGCAACTATAAAGATGGCAAAATGGAACAACTAGCTGATAAGGGTAATGGTAACTACGCCTATATTGATACCTTATTGGAAGCTAAAAAAGTCCTAGTTAATGACATTCGGGGAACTCTATTTACCATTGCCAAGGATGTGAAAATTCAGGTGGAATTTAATCCGGCTAAAGTCCAAGCATACCGCTTAATTGGCTATGAAAATCGCCTGTTGCAAAACCAAGATTTCAATGATGATAAAAAAGATGCAGGGGAAATTGGCGCTGGTCATTCGGTGACTGCACTGTATGAAATTATTCCTACTGGTACGAAGAGTGATGTGAAATTACCAGAGGTAGATCCTTTGCGGTATCAGCGTTCTGGTATAACTGCGACCAATACTGCCGATAATGAGATGATGTTAGTGAAACTCCGTTATAAATCACCCCAAGATAGTACCAGTCAATTGATTACTCAGACTATCAAAGATAGTGAATTCAACCCTAATCAAACACCATCGACTAATTTGAGATTTGCTGCGGCGATCGCCACTTTTGGCATGATCCTCCGTGATTCTGAGTACAAGGGGAATGCTAACTATGATTTGGTGATCAAATTGGCAACTCAAGGTCAGGGGGAAGATCAGGAAGGTTATCGGGGTGAGTTTATTCGCTTAGTGGAGCAATCTAGGGAGTTGATGACCAGGAAGTGATGCAATACTGCTCGGTTAAGGAAATAAAGGAGGCTGAATCCCTTAGAATATCGTTGTCTATAAAGCCCTAACCGAATAGTAAGTAGTGGTGCCAAATAAATTGTATATTTTGAACAATTCTCTCTCAAATATCAATTTAAAGTATTCGCTCAATAAATGGGGGCGGACTACCTATTCAGGAACGATTTTATGCCATTTTAGGCTTGTCATTAAACAATTTACCCCGGATTATTGAGCGGTTACAATTTAAAAATATGCTGAGAAACCTAACTATTCATAACTTTAAATCTTGGCAAAATACTGGACAAATGCCATTAGCATCCTTAACAGGATTATTTGGGAATAATAGTTCAGGAAAAACTGGAATTATTCAACTATTATTAATGCTGAAACAAACTGTTGAATCAGCGGACTGTCAACGAGTATTGCATACAGGAGATGAGCAAACTTATATTGATTTAGGGACAATTTATGATGTCATATATCAGCATCAAATCCCCGGAGAACTAGCTTTTTCCTTAACTTGGGACTTACCAGAATATCTGAATATTATTAATCCCGAAGGAGAATTAGATGATATTATATTTTCCATTCCATCTTTATCATTTAATGCCAACATTGCAGTTACAGCAGAAAATCTGGCTGTAAAAAGCATGACTTATAGTTTTGATTATGAAAATAAAAATTATCTGTTTGGAATCGAGCAACAAGATAATCAGAATCAAAGTGAATATAAATTATTATCTCAAGGTTACACTGTAAAGCACATTAAAGGTAAAGCATGGCCACTACCAAAACCCATTAAAAGTTATGGGTTTCCAAATCAGATAAATTCCTATTATCAAAATACCGCTTTTTTGGCAGATTTTGTATTAGCCTTTGAAGGACTTTTTCAAAATATTTATTATCTTGGACCCTTGCGAGATTATCCACGTCGTAGCTACGCATGGGCTGGATATCAACCACAGGATGTAGGCAAAAAAGGAGAACAAGTTATTGCGGCTTTATTAGCTTCCAGAACCAGAGATAAAGAGGAAAAAATAGAACAGTGTGTAGCAGAATGGTTACGTCAATTAGGATTAATTTATGATTTTCAATTAAAACCAATTGCCGAAAATCGTCAAGAATATGAATTACGTGTGCGTCGCACTCCTACTTCTTCTGAAGTGTTAATTACAGATGTAGGTTTTGGTGTTTTTCAAATCTTACCAGTTTTAGTGCTTTGCTATTATGCCCCCAAAGGTTCAACATTGATTTTTGAACAGCCAGAAATTCATTTACATCCATCAGTACAAGTCGGTTTGGCAGACGTATTTATTGATATCATTAAAACTAGAAATATGCAAATAATTATCGAAACTCATAGTGAACATTTACTGCGGAGGTTACAAAGACGTATGGCTGAAGCTGAACTCCAAGAAAAAGACGCTGCATTGTACTTTTGTCAATTAAATGAACAAGGAAACTCCCAATTAATTCCTTTAGAATTAGATGCTTATGGCAATATTAATAATTGGCCTATAGGATTTTTTGGTGATGAAATGGGTGAATTACTAGCAATGACAGAAGCAGCTATCAAACGCCAAAAGGGGAGTCAGTCACAATAATCTAGTTAACAGGTAACACAAAAATCACTTGTGTAATAAATTTTGTCGCATTACTTATTGCATCAAGTTATTCATAGCAATTTATCAGCATATTTTCCTAACCACACCTGCAAAGCATTTTCGTCAATTTCTCCAGATGCTAAACCCTCCATCACTAATACTATCTCCGGCTCTGGTGCGTTAAAACCATGACCATTCAACCCCAAAAAAACATACATTGCCATAAAAGCTGTTCGCTTATTCCCATCCATAAAGGGATGATTTTTACACAAAGCAAAACCATAAGCCGCCGCCAATCGAGAGAGCGAAACCTCCGACTGATAAGAAAACTTATGCCGGGGACGGGCTAAACTCGCTGCTAATAACGGGCTATCTCTCACCCCAGATAACCCACCATACTGAGAAATCAAATCTTCATGGATAGCAAGCACCATCTGTTCCGTTAGCCAAGTTGGTTCATTCACTTGGCCAGTTCCTTCAATGCCTGACGAAACTTCTGGCTACCTTGCCGATAGATGGCCATTGCTTTCTCAAACTCAGGATCATAAGGACTAAGTTGGAGTCCATGTTCAGTTTCCGTCACAAATACGGTATCTCCTTCCGAAAGATTGAGTTTTTCTAACAACTCCTTAGAAAAAGTCACCCCTACTGAATTACCAATTTTGCGTAACTTTAAGGTTTGGATCATTAAACTTTCGCCAATGTAATTACGAGTGTAACTACTATCTTAGCCTTAAATTCCCAATTCTGCAACTCCCTATGGCTTAGTCCACGCTCCGTAGGAATCGCTATTCCTGTGAGTCCTAATTTTTAGGTGATCGCACTTAACCTACAAGATCAGCGATCGCAGAAATTTTATCAAATAAAATATTGAGTTTCTTTCGGTAAACTAATCTACAACAGCGGTGATCACCCTTACGAGATCAGTGAACTGCTTGCAGCAGCGCTAGTTCCCTCCGGGACGCTTCGCGAACGCTATCGCACTAACCACTAACTTTTTTAGCTTCTTGATTTTTTTTATACATTTCAAGAAAAAGGTATTTCCAAAAAGAATCTTCTAAATTTTGTATTTCAAAGTATCGTAATGGAGTATTTTTAAGATATTCTAAAGTTTCGTGATGTCTAGCAGCAACACGGCAACCATTATAACCTCCACCATTAATGAATTGTAGTTCATTAAGAAACCTAGAATCCAGTGGAGATAAACTACTGTCAATAGAATGAAATCTTAAGCAATTAGTTGGACTTATAGGAAAATAGAATTCAGGTTCCCAAGTATTATATAAAACTGGGGAACCACTAATAACATATTCGTATTCTTTATCTAATGATTTTGGACTAACACTACTTAATGTTAAATTATTAAGTTTTCGGATTAAAAATTGAATACCTGTAAACAGATTAGCATGAATATGTTTAATAGAATCCTCTCCTAACATTTTATCTAAATATTTAAAATACGACCAACACGGGTCATTTTTGAGGTCATGTAAAGAGATTTTTTTTTGCTTATCAAAATCATGGATTTCTTGTTTAAATTCTAAATACTCTTTTTTGTAAGCTTCAAAGATTTCAGAATACGAAATTGATTGATTTCTGATTCCGATACATCTAAGCCACTGAAATGCCATGAATTCATTAATTTTTTCTCGTTCCTGAAAGTTCAAGTTTTCTACACCATTTTTAATAATTGAGGCTATTATAAATGGAGATTGGTCATCGATCTTTTTAAACCATGAATCATAATTTTCTTCATTAGTTGTGAAATATTTATTTTGTTCAAATGTTCTATTTATGGGATTTGATTTTATTGTAAGTTGATTATTGATGTGAAGAATGACAAATATTTTATTTTTCTTTTTTGATGAAGAAAAGTTTCTGAGTAATGCCTGGGTTACAAAATGTTGATGATCTGTCATACATTAAAACACGATGTTTAGTTCAATTAAATTATAACTTAAAAAAAATTGGTGGTGAGTGCGATTGCTGATCTTGTAGGGTGCATTAATGAAATGTAATGCACCTTTTGATTATTTGTAAGAGAATTAAATTTTGTTCGCTACGCTACACTAACATACGCTAAGTAATACCAGATAATCCCATTAAAGATGCTTCCATAAATTTATATGAAGAAGATGTCAGGCTAGATTTGGAATCATAAAATATGTCATAGTTTTTGTAGAGTTAATTGTGACATTTGTAAAACACGGTCATTCCAATTACCAAGTTCTTGATTTACCTGATTTCTAGCTTCTTTATCGTTCCAGATTTGCTCCCATTTAAACAACCAACGGGTCAAAAACCGTCCTAAATTCGCTAATTCAAAAGCATAATCAAATTCTACATCTGGGGCTATCCATTCAATAAAATACATTGTCTCTCTAATCAAATTTTTGACGACATCATTATTACCGTCTTGTAATAACCCCTGAATTTGTTTTAAGTGGTTGGTTAAATTGTTTAACCTGAGACAAACATCATCTTTAATAAAGGTTTCTTGTTTATAAATTAAGTTAATCATGCTAAAAACTTCATAATAATTGCAGCAACTTGTTCTCTAATTTTAGCGTCCAGAATATTCCTATGTCTGGCTGAACGCGATTCCTAGGTCGCGCTAGTTCCCTCCGGGACGCAATGCGTTCGCTATCGCCTCCATTCCCAAACGTTTTAATACCTGTAATACACTATAAAGCTCATTATCAGGATTTACCAAAGAAAACAGCCGTGAATTAGCATATTTATGTTCCAATACCTTTAAAAATAAAAACTCATTACCATTGGTAATCATGCCAAAGGTTGGTAGCACAGTTTCCTCATTACTCAACATATAAGCCAAAGCTTGAGGAATTGCGCGTGTCACCGCAAAATCACTCCGTTTTGATTCAATTACCAACAACCAAAGCCGATTTTTTAACACCAAAACATCAATCCGCCCCCGAATAATCGTTCCTTCATCCTCCATTTCTAAAGCCACACCCGTTTCTGTTTCAATCCTAAACGGTTTATGATAAAAACCAGCTAAATCTAACAAGGGCGCAAGTATCACCATCTTCACCGTATTTTCTAGCATTGGAGGATCATCCATCAATTCTAAAAAATTAGCCTTCACCCGCTCTAATAAATGTTGCTCTTCTTTGTTCAAAGCCTCAAGCCCATCCAACCACTCAGGAAAAAAAGTAGCATCTTGAACGATTTGAATGCCAAAATTTTGCTTTAATTCCCGTAGCGTCACATCCTGGTCTGCAATAGACTGAACCATCTTGATATTTCTCCTGACGAAATTTTAAGCTCAAGTGTACAGAAAAAGCTATTAAGCCTGAAACCTTTACTTCCGTATTTCTCACGAATAATGTAATCGTAATTTGTATAACCCGGATAGAGAATCGGTTTCAGGCATTTTTTACGGGGTTGACTTTTGATATAGTGTGAAACTCCAGAATCCAGATTTTATAAGGGTTTGAGAATTTTGGTGAGAAATCCGGGTAGTCTAACTAAATTTTAGTTTAAACTAGTATCGCCGCGCATCAACAACCTACAAAACTAATTAGTAAATCATAGTATAAATCAAATCAACTGTTTTCAGTTAAGATTATAGATAGGGTAAATTGGGAAGTTTGATATGACAGTACATCAAAAGTTTAGTCAACTTACTAAAGATTTACCCCTTAGACAGAACAGCAAAGTTTGCCAATCAATTGCTAATCAAATAGCTAAAAGAAAAGAAGAAATGAACTAGCTGAATTACGTCAAGCTTTTAAAATATCTCAATCTCAATTAATGGATTTATAGGAGAAAAAATGTCTAATCATTCTGGTAGTTATATGCTAAATGAAATCTTGGAGTTAATGGAACAAGAACAGATTTTTGGTTGGTTAGGCAAAGAGAAAACCCAATCTCTTGTTAGAAATATTACTAACACTGCGTGTCGAAAATATGACTGTAATAGTGGAGAAATTTTAGAGAATTTTACAGATCGCTTTGAGTTATGCTATGGCTGTCTTGCAGATAGCAAAGACCTTGAAAACGGACTTTGTGAAGTGTGTCGAAATGATATGGGATAGATTTAAAAAGAGGCAAGGGAGCCGGCGGATGTTCAGACGGGTATGTCAACAATAAAGCTCATGTGTTGACATTGTGTATACGATTATCTATAATAGGCGTAATGGTAGGGTGTTGATTTTGATGAAATTTCCCCGTTTTTAGTTCATGCAAATTTTGTGTCCATGTGAACGCAAAGTCCATTTAACATAGGCTTTTGCTCCAATAGATACCAGAGATTTTGCATGAATTTTTACCCCCTCAAACAGAATCAACACCCTAGCGTAATGGAGTAATTAAAATTCAGAAAACTAAAATGGTAGCTTTCTTTGAAATGGATAATCCTGGACGAAATCAGGTTATAAATATTAGAGTTCAAGAAAAACAGCGTAATTTAATTGATTATGCTGCATCAATTCTTGGTAAAACTCGTTCTGATTTCATGCTAGATGTCGCTTGTAGAGAAGCAGAAAAAGTAATTTGCGCTCAAACTTTTTTTGCTTTAGATGAAAAAAAATATCAAGAATTTCTTGATATTTTAGACGCACCACCTAAAGTAGATGAGGAACTACGTAACTTTTTAGCTGCTAAATCACCTTGGGATAAAGAATGGCAGAAATAAAAATTATAGAAGCTCCTCAGCCAATTAATTCTAGCCATGATATATCACAATTCAAATCAAGGTCAGAAACTTTAAATAATTGGTTGAAGGAAAAAGCTTTTAAAAATGAGGGGGATACTGCCAGAACTTATGTAGTAACTTGTGAAAACAAAGTAATCGGTTATTACTGTTTGGCGAGTTCTGGTGTATATCACTCAGTGGCTATTAGAAAAGTCAAGCAAAATGCGCCAGATCCAGTGCCTTGTATGCTTGTTGGTAGGTTAGCGGTTGATGAACTATGGCTTGGGAAAGGTATAGGATCTGGTTTATTAAGAGATGCAATTTTTCGGATTTTACAAGCATCCAAAATTGTTGGAATACGATGTATTTTAGTTCACGCTAAAGATGAAGAAGCTAAACAATTTTATTTAAAACATAAATTTAAACCCTCACCAATAGAACCTTTAACATTAATGTTGCCTTTACAAGATATTGTTGCAAACCTTTAATAACAGAATATATTTTTAGTTGTCGGAGTTTTTTGCTAGTTATACCCAAGAGCGAATGATTTCTCTTCATAAAAAAAGAATTAACAAAGCCATGCCCAAAGAAATATTTCCATCAACCTATGAGTGCGACTGTGGGTATCTGTGTTATTTCTTTGAAAATACAATCAACGAAATGAAGCTGATGAGTGAAAAGAAAAAGACTTTTCTTCGAGACTCTGGAGAGCCAGCACATACTATTGTATTTGATAAAGGACAAATGGTGAATATTGTTTGCCCCAAACGAAATCACAAGGGAACTAAGGGAAGTTCAGTTGACACATCACCCAAATGTGACCCATGGCGCACAAAATCAACAAGTAGGTTTTTGTTGACTGTAATTAAACCCACTAAATGTGATCCATGGATCACATTTTTCCTCAAAACCTGGGCAACACAGTCCCCGTTCCCGCATCCTTTTTAGAACGAACATAGGTCTTAGTCGTATCACTCTTACTATGCCCCAACTGGTCTTGCACCTCAAACAGTGATTTACTATCCACCGCCCGCGACGCGTGAGAATGGCGTAACCAGTGGCAAGAAAACTTCACCTTGGCCACCTCAGATATATCCTGAATCAACTTTTTAATCGCCCGGTCACTCAATGGCAACCCCCGCTTTTTCGGGTCAGGTGACAGATTCGGAAACACTGGCATCTTCTCACCTGCCATCCCCCGGTACTTCTTAAAGATTAGCGAAGTCTGGTGGTCTAAACCAATCTCCCGGTACTTCCCCCCCTTCCCCCGAAACTTAATTGTGTAATAACCCCTGGACCTATCTGACGGTATTGGGTCGGGTTGCCATTTAAAATTGTGCCAATATAAACCCGGATAATCTTCCTTAGGCTGACCCGGTTTATCACCAGGAACCGTCACCCGACCAACCTCACCCACCCGCATCCCACTATAAAAAAGCAAAGAAAAAACCAGCCAGTACTGCTCCCCCAACCGCTGGGCAACATCAGCCAACTGCGCCATCTCCCAATCTTCTAAATAACGCTCTGCCTTCGGTAAGTCACTGAAATTATCGTAATTTATGGTACTGGCAATATTCCGTAAAAAATAGCCAACATTCTCCCCATGACCATAACTCCAAAGAGATCGCAACATCAAAACCTGGTTAGATTTAGTATAAGGGGAAACCTCACCCCAACTAGCAATAAATTCCAGTAACTTTGGTGGCTGAACCAGCCGTAAATCCCGTATATCTTGATTTTCCAACCAAGCGAGTAATTTTTGACCAAAGCGATAGTATTTTCGCTTAGTTTGTTCCCGGTTCTGTGACCCTGCCCAAGCCAAAATCAACTCCTCATCATTTGCTACAGCAGGTGTGCGGTAATAATATTGGCGAATCACCTCCTCTACTAATTCGGCAGTCACAGGTTGAGCCGGATCACGAGATACAACTTTACTAGGGGAGGAAGGGAGAATTTCTACGGGGCTAACCTCAACATTAGTGATATCCATCTGGGAAATAACCATCACATGACAACTAACATCTAGCTTCCTGGAAGTGGCGTTTCAGGAAGCTTTTATTTTATTCTATCTTTATGTGAATGTGCAGATATTGTGCTGATGGGAAAAAATCCCTGATCGTGGTTTGCTCTTGTGTCTGGATAACTTTGTTAATTTTCTACTTGTAAGATGAATTTAGGCTATAGGGTGATACTCAGTTTCCCAATTACCAAGAGGAGAAGAAAGATGAGTAAGTACATTATTTTTAAAGCTGAAGATGCCAACTCTGACCAGTGGGAACAAATGCTATTAGCTCACACAGGCGCTTGTACTGACATTTTGGCTGAACATTACGATGCCTCTAAAAAACCAATTCCCCAACCAGGGTACAGACTGAGAGATTTTCACAAAGTTGAAAAATTTATTGATCCTCAGTTTCCAGGTGCGAGTACCCATAGCAGGGTAGGAGATTGGGAAGTGACAAGGGTTGAGGAATATGTACCCAACTTACCTGTGGGTGGTTTTGAATCGGTAGTTATCTGTTACTGTCACTATTCGCCTGTGATGACTCCATTAGAACCATTACCTAGATTTCAGTTTGTACAGGAACTACAGCAAGTTTAGATTAGCGAGCGATGCCTGCCGTGAGGAAGCAAGCAACGGATACAGGGTAGCCTTTGTCAAGGTATCTCACTTTTTAGCATCGCTCCCACTGTCATAGATAGTTATGGTGCAACGAATCCCGCAGAATTTTTTGCTGTAGCGCAGTAAAATTAATTTATTAATCTATGCTCCAGAGCAGGAGGTAATTATCCAATGGATAACTCACTAAATTATGCAGAAATAATCAAAAAAACAGTGAATGCTGCCACTATTGATCAACCTAGTATTCAAGCAATTAAACTCTATCCAGTTTGTGACGTTGAATCTGGTAATTTTGTTGTTCTTGCTACAGGCTTTGATAAACAACAATGGATGGATAATGTAATATTTCATGCCAGACTCATCGAAAAAGATAACTGTGATCCCCAAATCATCATCGAAGAAGATAACTTTGAGGAAGGATTAGTTGATACACTCATCGAGGCAGGAATCAAAAAAGAAGATATCGTTATCAGTTAACAACAAGCGCGGAAAGCAAGAGGTAATTGTACAATGGATACCATAGAGTCTTATCGGCATATAATTCAGTCGTTGTTGACAGATTACGCTGCTATCCCCATCGCTAATGGGTCGATAGATTGCTACACTGTTTTTGATCCGAAACAAGACCATTATCAGGTCATGAATGTGGGATGGGATGGCCATCGGCGGGTATATGGTTGTGTTTTACATTTGGATATTAAGCAGGGAAAGATTTGGATTGAGCAAAATATGACGGAAATGAGAGTAGCCCAAGAACTTGTGGATCTGGGGGTGGCAAAGGAAGATATTGTGTTAGGGTTTCAAGGTCCGGAAATGCGGCAATATACGGATTATGCAGTTATATAATTTAAGAGAAGGGATAGCGATAAATTTCAGTATGGAAGGTAACAGTATTGTGATTACACCACAAAACGGAAATAACCACGATCCAATAAAATCTTTTCTTCCACAATAGCGATTTTAATAATGCGGCTAGTAGCTAAGTTTATTTTTACTGTATTAATATAATCTTGTATTTCCATTGTTTAACTAGCTATTAAATTCGTATTTATCTGAATAGTATTTTGAGCATTAGTCCACATTTCATAAAATACGCTCCATTCAAAAAAATCTATTTCATCTCCTAATTTACCTGCTTGAAATTCTTGATAGAAGTCACCAGAAGACATTTGATATTTTGTCTCAAAATTCTTTAATTTTTGTTCTAAATCTGAAATATCTTGTTGTGTTGAATTTGCTAACGGTGAAGATAATTTGACATTATTAATTTTGCTTTCTAAAAGCTGCCTTTCTTCTGGGGATAAAGAGAGGATGATTTGAGTGATAGATTCAACTAATTGGGTATTCATAAAACCTCGTGGGAAGTGGGAAACTCAGTCCTTCGACAAGCTCAGGAACCATCCCTTTAGGGCTGAGAGGGAAGCGACTCAAGGGATTTTAATCCCCGTCAATCCTAAAATGCGTAATCATAGCCATCTTTGCGGTGAATGATTTTGCAATATTTATAACTAATACCCTGAACTAATTTTGATGCGGAAATATTGAAAGAACCTGTTGCTCTAACTGCAACACGACCAATATATTTACCGATTTTCTTCCCAGTAGTAACAATTGCTTTCACAATATCACCGGTCTGAAAACCTTTAACAAATTTAATTCTCGGCACATATCGAGATGGAAAACCAAACTTGTCAGTCCGACACATTTGACGAGTTCCATGCCCTGTTGCTTTGATTAGCAAAGGCTTGTTCGTTAAAACTGCCAATTCTCCAATTTGCCCAACACAAGCGGCATCTAGCCAATGAGTTTTAGGAAAGTTTAATCTAGTTCGGTTGAACTTAGTTTGACCACCAGAACCAGTGGAAAGGGGTAAGCCAGTTTCTTTGAGTCGGCTAAACAATGCCCAACGGGTAGAGTTCACAGCCGCCGCATCTTTTAAAGGTCGTTTTGCTTGTGCCAGAATACATTTGAGAAGATCCGGTTTCTTAGCCAGGAAGTCTTTAATATCCTGAGTGCCTTTTTTGATATTGCACTTCTCACAAGCAAGACAAAGATTAGAAATTCGATTAGTGCCACCTCTGGCTTTAGGATGAATATGCTCAACTTGCAAGGGAACATTCTTAATCCCACAGTAAGCACATTTTCTCTGCCATTTTTCTAGTAGATACTCACGGACTTCGTACCCGGACAAAGTGCCTTGCTGATATTCAATACCTGATATTTCTGGATTGTCTATTTGTTGCAGGTCAAATCTGACAAGCTCTTGAGATATGCTTGTGATGGGAGCAAACTTAATAAGTTTGTTGACCCAAGTTAAGGTAGTCTCAACACGATGCTGCAAACTTGGAGCTAACCAATTTTTTGTCCGGGTTCTATTCAAAAATCTGGCTTGACGATAGCGAGTATGGCGGTTTCGTCTCCCCCTGCGGAGTGAGCGACGGGATTCTAGGGAAGCTTTAATTGCATTTCCTCGATGAGAAAGTTCTCCACCAAAAATGATTTTTTTTCCCTGAATCAATGCTATGCCCGTAGTTTTTGAACCGGGATCTATTTTGAGTTCTATTGCTTGGTTAACAATATCTGAGCATGACTTGTTTAAGATGATAGTAAAGGGATACCTCCTAAATACAGCAGCTTTTTCAGAATCCAATAATTTCCTTGCTACCGAGGGATGACAAGGGCTTAAAGGTTGTTTGTTTGTGTCGAGAACTAATGCGTAATTTGACATTTCTGCCTCTCTGATTTCTCAGGTGATGTTCGCTTTGACCTTGTTATCTGAGCTTGTTAGGCTTGCAACACTGTTTCAGTGACTTTAAAACTGTTTAATTACAAACGACAGAGCGGAAAACTAGCGTCGCATTCTCCGGTGTCTTGACTCAAATAACGGCTACCCTAACCTTCGGTATGCTACGCAAACGACTACGCTCAGGGTGGTCTGGTCAGTATAGCTTGCTTGATTACTCTTACAAGCTCAGTGGCTTTAGCCCTGAGTTACTGACTTCCGAACTAATTAAAAACCCCCATCAGGAGTGATATTTTCAAAAATTCAAGATGTCGGAGAAGACCAAATTTGTACAAGTGTTATTATAGCTTGTGAATCAAGATTTGGAGCTAGAAAAAAGAACTTCCAAAAGCTCATATAAAAACTGCGAATTATCTTGGATAGCATAGAAATACTACCCCTGATTCATCAATAAAGAACAATTTTTAACGCTCACTTACTTATATTGGTGGATTAAAGATTCCCAACTTTTATGATAAAATGATTAACCGAGGTAGATTGACCTTAACGGATGGTCGAAACTCCCAACAGTAGAACATCTAGTTAAAAGACGGCTATTTTCGCTATTTTTAATCATTTTGTGCTGCAACACACCCTACCACCAAGTAATACTTAGATTTTGAAAAGGTAAAAAATGGCTTTCAGTAATTTTAAAACTATCGGAGAAGTCCTCACAATATTTCAAGTTACCTACACCGAAGACAATTTTATCAGTGACGTTCCCTTTAATATCACCGACTACTTCCGCGAAGATTTAGAATTAATGATGCGGGATGCTGTTGTTGATAACTCAGAATTTGCTATCTGTGAAAACTTAATTTATCCCGTTCTTAAAGAAGTTTGGAAAACATACCGCCAACATTTTATTTTATGGAGTCATCAATCCTTAAACTACGATGAAAAATTATCAAGATTTCCTGAATATATTTTAGCTAAACGTTCCCCATTAGGAAAAGTTGTTTTTGACAAACCATACTTTATCTTAGTAGAAGCCAAACAAGACAACTTTGAGGCAGGTTGGGCGCAATGTTTAGCAGAAATGATTGCTGCTCAAAGATTAAATGGAGAGTATCAAATCATTATTTGGGGGATTGTTTCTAATGGCGCAACATGGCAATTTGGTAAACTAGAAGATAATAAGTTTACCAAAAATATGACTCCTTTTACAATTTATGAACTAGATAAATTATTCGCGGCTGTTAATTTTATATTTAAACAATCTGAATTACAGCTAAATAATTTAGTTTTATCTGCTGCTTAACTGTAGGGATTTCCAAAAATAAAACATTCTCTAGAATATCTACTTCAAACTTATTAATCTTTTTTATGTCTATCCAAATCTACGGAATACCGAACTGCGGAACTTGCAGAAAAGCTTTCAAGTGGCTTCAAGAAAATGGTATTGACTATGAGTTCATTAACACCAAAGAAACTCCCCCAACTCGTGAGATGGTTCAAAATTGGGTAACGTCTTTGGGTTCTGCGGGTATGCGAAATACTTCTGGTCAATCCTACCGGGCTTTAGGTGATGACAAGAAGAATTGGATAGATGAGCAATGGATTGAGGCATTTAGCAAAGATGTAATGCTGCTCAAACGCCCCCTTTTCCTCAAAGATGGAACGGCTGTGCTGATAGGCTTTAAAGATAAAAATGAAGTAGTAAGGCAAAAGTTGGGACTTTAATTTTGCTGGTTTTTACTTTACTTAATCCTGAAAACCTGACCTTTAGGAATAAAAGGTAATCGGCAACCTACAGGAATTAAAAAAGCGTGTTCTCGACGAATATGTAAATTATCGCAATAGCCATCAGTAATAATTAGCAATGGTCCATTTTTCGGGAAATCCTCCGCTGTTGCCAACAAATCAATACCTGGTTGTAAAACAGTACCACCTCTACCCTTGACTTGAACTCTATCGGCTAGAGATTCTGGTGTTAAATAACCTTGATCATAAGCAAAAGCATCACAGAAAACAACCCGCACCAAAGAAACATCATGGGAAATACTATAACTGGCGATAGCGAAGCGCTCCGTAGGAATCGCTCCTAATGCCTTTGCCAATAACTCCCTATCCATTGAACCAGAAGTATCTAAAACTACCCCAAATGTGCGACCTTCTTCATTATCACTATCCGGTACATAACGAGGACGAGGAATATCAGGAGTCGCAGATTGACGGCGACTGAGACGAGCGTAAGACCTGACTTTAATTAAAGGAGAAAAATGATCATCAAACCACTTAGCCAATTCCACATCCCAAGGGATTGGCGGATAACTCAAAGCCCGAATTTCTTCAATTAAACCTGCTGGGAGAAAACCCCGATTTTGTTCATGGTGATATACAAGTCCCTGACTCAGACAACGGCGATAAAACTCATCCAATCCCACACCATCGCCATAAGTCCACCAATCGGCTTTTCCTGGTTCTAAAATGTCACATTGTCCGATTCCCCGCAAGGTAGATAGTTTGCGATAGAGGCGTAAATCTTTAACTATTTGGTCATAAATTGACTCCGCTGATAAATTCTTTAAATCAGGGTCGTGTAACACCCCAATGTGAGGTAATTCACCTATTCCCATTTCTAACAACCAAGAATTAATCACATAATCACAAGCAACATTCCACAAATAAGGATCTCTTCCCTGACAGCGAGTATCATGTCTAAGTCCGGCGTGTAACAATTCATGAGCCATCACAAATCGGCATTCTTCACCATTTAATCCAGCAGCAGGATTGATAAAAATTTGTTTATTTTGGACATCAATTGCAGCTACAGAAATATCCAGACGTTGACAAATTAAGGGATCTTCAATAATCTCAAAATTAGTTGCTAAAGCTCCCAGTAGAGGATAGCTATTGATAAACCAAGCCTTAGCTCTTTGTCCAGGAGTATCATTTTTGTTCTGCACACCCAACAAAGGTTCGCGTCCGGCGGCTACATTTACCGCATTGGTAACGGCTCTTGTTAATCCTGCTCCAAAAACAGTTTGCCAGTCAAAACCCCGACCAAAATAGTTACTTTGGACAGGTTCTATAATCATATCCACAAAGTTATCACCAGGAAGACCACGCTCACAAAATTCCTGATACAAACTTTCTTCATTTCGGTTAGAAACATTGAGAGAAAAAAGGTATTCTTCTGGGATATATCCTAACTTTAAATCGGCAAGAAACTTAGCAATAAAATAATTACAAGCGGCGTTCCATTCACGAGGATGTGTGCGTTTTTGGAAATGACCAAAACCCAGATGCAAGAGACAATGAGCTAATACATAAACCCATTCTTCTGGAGAACCCCGTCGCGTCGGATGTACGTGAATAGCGCCATTACTGGTGACTACAGCCCAACCCTGTGGTGGACAATGGTTGCCCGACTGACGATTAATGTTAGCGTGGCAGAGTAACGGTGCAAAAATGGGATGCTCTCTGAGGATGTCACATCCCTGCCCAAATTGTAATGTGGCAATATCTGTTTGCTTCTTTTTACGTGCCATTTTCTTTTTTGACTAAACGTGGCAAGTCTCTCACTATTTCTACCATCAACCAACTAGGTAAAGCATCTCCTTTTTCAGGTTCCGAAACAACCATTTGGGCAATTTCAAAGCTGATAGCCGCTAAATCTTTGAGTAGTCCTTTGGCGCGATGAGCTAAGTCTTTATGACTACCTGTAATTGCTTGACGTTCTTGGGGTAATTCTTTGATGAGTTGAGCGCGGAATGATTGAGCTAAAAAATAGAGGACATCTCTAGTGTGTTAATTTTGACAGGTAAACCAGGGATTTCCTTCATGCAGAAAGTGTGATAAAAAAAAGAATGCCTAAAAGCCCATAAAAAGGTTTTACGGAAACCAAACAAGCAGAATGAAGGTAATAGGGGAATGGAAGGATTTAAAAGTTCAGAAAGCCGATTAGTCCGGCTATTTCAAAAAGGTCGGGAACAGTGGAGAAAAAGAGCCGCAGAAAAACAGAAAAAAATGCGAGGAATGGAAATCAAGATCAGAGACTTAAGTGCAAGTCGAGACCTTTGGAAATCGAAAGCACTATCAGCACAACAGCAAAAAGAGCAGTTGGAACAAGAATTAGAAAATTTAAAAAAAAACTGAATTTGACAAATTAAAAAAACAAAATAATCATGTAACCGAATTAAGAAATCAAGAGCTAGAAGAGTTAAGACCCAAAGGGCATAGTTATTTAGTTTGTGTCATAGAAACAGCAATTAAATTCTTAATAACGGGCTTAAATAGCCTGAGAGGGATTGAAAAAAATTTTCAAATATTAACAGAACATTGGATATTTTCAACACCTAATTTTAATACGATACGACAATGGTCATTACGATTGGGATTGTATGAGTTTAATCGTAAAAAAGAATATCGGGAGGATTGGATATTTATTTTAGATATGACCATAGAGTTAGGAGCAGCCAAATGTTTAGTTGTTTTAGGTATATCTCAAGAAAAATTTACCCGAATTGTTAAGGAAGAGGTGAGAAGTTTACAACATGAAGATGTCGAAGTCCTCAGTTTAGAAATCATGGATAAATCACCTGGTACGGTGATATTAGAAAAGTTAAAAAAATTAGCAGAATGTGTAGGAACACCTGTACAAATAATATCAGACTGGGGCAGTGATATCAAGAAAGGAATAAATTTATATAAAGAAGAGAATCCGGGAGTTATTCTTACTTATGATATTACCCATAAAATGGCTAATCTCCTTAAAAAAGAGCTATTACCAGATGAGAACTTTAAAACCTTTCTGCGACAATGCAGCTTGACTCGTCAAAAAGTTCAGCAGACAAAATTATATTTTCTTATCCCTCCTAAACAAAGAACTAAGGCTCGTTATCATAACGTTGATGTTTTGATAGAATGGGCAATAAAAGTCATAGAATATGAAAAACACCAAGATTTTTCTCAAATTAGCACTACCTATAATTTAGACGATAAAGCACTATTTTTACTAAGCTTTACTTTGGATGTAGATATTTTAAATATTCTCAAAAATCTCACACCATTCGTTTATAAAAACCGTCAGGAATTTACTGAAGCTCTTATGAAACATTTAGGAAAAGAATTGTGCGTTGTTCATGGAGAAATTATTTGTCAACATTCTGATTTAGGACGGAGAAGTTTTTATCATAAATTTGGTTGGCTCTTTAATTATGAACAAGATCTTGATACGTATACCGAAATATTTACTCAAATTCATTCTGTGCAAAAACAACTAAAAACTCAAGGTTTACATTCTGAATCTCTAAAAGAATGGTTAAAAACTATCTCCATTGATTCTCTGACACCAAAAGGACAAAAATTTCATGAAAAAATGATTGCATATTTAACATTTGAAACTAATCAAATTCCGGTAGGTCAAATTCTACTTGGTACTAGTGATATTGTTGAATCCCTCTTCGGTAAATATAAATTCTTTGCAGCTAGACGACCTCTTAAAGATATTGGTGCTAGTATTTTATTGATTCCTCTCTTTACGCTCAAAATTACCACAAGTTCCGTAAAACAGGCAATGGAATCTATTCGTTTTATAGATGTTATTTCTTGGACTGAATCTATTTTTGGTTCTTCCATGCTCTCCCAAAGACGAAACCTTAAATTCGCGAATATTTCTGACACAGAACCTGCATGAAGTCTTATGGGTAAAGGATTCACAGAATTAACACACTAGGACATCTCTATCTTCTGGGAGATGTGGCCAGGTAATTTCACCTTTAAGAATTGCTGTGAGTTGGTATTTGCTTTTAATTTGTTTGATAAAACCTTTGAATTGGGTGCCATGATGGGGAGAAAGACACCCCATAGCGAGAACTTCTAGCCAATGATCTGTGAGGCGATAGCGAAGCGCTCCGCAGGAATCGCCATATTCATGAAGGGTATCACTTAACATATGCCAAGAGCGAGGAGTGGAAAAAGGTTCTTCATGTTTAGGAGGTTGACTCCATAGATGATCTGGACAAGTTTGAATATATTCAATTACCCAAGGATGAATATCATGATTTTTTGCCCAATCTAACCAGTCTCGATGGGAAACTTTTAAATGAACATGAACCATACGATTTAGCAAAGGTGAAGACATGGGTTTCACAATTGCACTATCTTGAGCGCGATTACCCGCACCAATGACAATTGAATCTTTGGGGAGATGATATTCACCAATTCTGCGTTCATGAATCAGGCTATAAAATGCTTTCTGTACTTCATGAGAACAAGCGTTAAGTTCATCCAAAAACAGACAATAGGGTTCTTCTCGGGCAATCATTCTGGGTGGGCAGAAGCGACTTGTTCCATCTATAATCTGCGGCACACCAATTAAGTCTTCTGGTGCTAGTTGACTACCCAGGAGTGAAACGCAAGGTATTCCCACTTCCGCCGCAAATGCTTCTACTAACGATGATTTACCGATTCCTGGCGCTCCCCAAATAAATACGGGTCGCACTACTGCTACATTCAGCAGAAATTCTGAGAGTTGTTTTTGGGTGACTGTAATTGCTGGGTTCATTCTTAACTCACGAAAACTGCTGTTAATTAACCCCAATTTGGGGATTATTTTAAATTCGCTTTATTATTGATCTAACTCTAACAATACCTTTAGCAAAATCCTGAAATCCTATTGATATCGTAACAGTTTTATTGGTTTTGAGACCTATATTTAGCAAGTTTGCGAAGGTATTGCTCTAAAAATAAAAATTCTAACCTGCTTTTTTCACAAGTCCGTGATTACACTTCTTATAATCTTTACCAAAAAAAGGGAACTCTTAACTCTTCAGTGGAAACAGAAAGTATCCTGTTCTGTGTTCTCTAAAACACTCATTTGCACCAGTTTAAAGTTCAGTCAAAAGAAAGATGTTTTTGAGATGCGTAGCCCTAAAAAAACGGCAGTGCTGATAGCCTGCGTGGCGTATCCCTGCGGGAGCCGGAGGCATCAGCCATATTGAGGTATGAAATTCGCAAATTGAACCTTTAAAACTCTTATACCTTTGCGTCTTTGCGCCTTTGCGTGAAACTAAAATTCATACCCTTAATCAGCAACGCCAAAAAACAGTGTCAATATTTCAAACTCATGTTTAAAAACATGAGTTTTTCCTGTTTCCCGTTCCCTCTCAACCAGAATATGGTTTGGGAATTTTTAACAGGTTATTTTTTGATGCTGTGTGAAAAACTGGAATCTAAACTTTATCAGGCTTTTAAAATTGTGGGGAGAAATCCGAGAGTTCACCTCGCACCCTTACCTCTTGTTGAAAATCCCATTTCTTCGTTCAGTATTTCACTACCTTGAGACGCAAATGCACATCCGCTTTTCTCAATGCTACGCTGATCAGTAAACCAAAAAGTTTTTCCCAAAGAGCGGTTTTTACGGAGTGCTGACGCTATTGATACAGACGCAGCAAGCATTACCAACAAAAGACGATAGACATTTATGTGCTATATAACACCAGATATATAATAAATAGTTATAGTAATTTGCACTGGGTCAAAATATGAAATGATGAACGTAGTGTGTAGCATATTGGGTGAAAAAATTGACTGTTTCATCTCTAACAAAAGCCAAGCAGGGGGAGTCTACAGAAGAACTCGTTTTAACCGACTCAGAAACCCTTGATCAAGTTATTCAGTGTTTAGTAGAGAATTTTTCCATTACAACTCAAGGAGCCTGTGACCAAAAAACTTTATTCGAGATTATGGTCAAAGCAGCCAGCACTGGAGATAGTATTGAAAACACAGCTAAATTGTTAAAAAATATTCCGACAGCTAATGATATTAGATATCATCTCAATAAAATTAATAATTTTGAGGAATTAGAAGCGCAAATAAATCAAGCATTAAAAAGTCGAATTCCTTTAGGATTAAAAAAGGGGTGTTTGAAAATAGCGATTGATTTAAATTTAATTTGTTATTATGGTAAACCAACATCATCAGAATTTGTGACTTGCACCATAAAATAAGCTTTTAGCTCGCTTTATGCTTCAGGAAGTAGGTATTCATTTTATGCTTCTCTCCTCATTAAAGTAGAGAACTAATTTTTCCCATGTATTACAGGGGTACAGCCGGGATATCTGCAAAATGGGACATGATGTAAAGTTTTGTAAATTTAATTTTTCAAAACTCCTGATTTACGGTTGTTTCAGCCTCCTCCTAAACTTGCTTATTCAAATGAAAACATCCCCAAAAAGAGTCATTTATGGGCAAGTTTGAGAGGCTGAACCGCGTAAAAAGTTGATTTTAGTGTGCAAAAGTTGAATGTTTCTTTACCATTTTCGGGCAAGTTAGTAAATCACTAAATTTGTTTCTGCAACATTTATTTACAACGTGTCCCATTTTACCCTTATCCCAGCTAGACCCCTAAATCGCACGCGAACCACTTCTCCTTTTCCACATCCCGTGAAAAGTCAGAATTGGCTTTTACCTGTATATCTTTAACCCGAACTCAGATTAAAGAACATTTGAAAAAAAGCGGATTCCTGGAGTAAACATATACTCGCCCCCCGTTGCTACTACCCAACCACCCGGAATTGGCAAGTCAAACCTATTAGTGCCATTTACCAAAGAAATTTTAGTATTACGTGCAGTACTGATGATTGGATCTACACCTCCATCAGCATGGGGCTTATTTGCTTCGTTTACCCAGTCATTCATTAAAAACTCGAACTGGTTAACGATTGATGTTTGGAATGCAACGAACAAAAGACCTCTCTCAGCTTGAGGTTGATCTATTTCTGGGCCAAAGGTAATACCGCGTCGAAGGAGTAACTTCTGAAAAGTTCGTTCCTTTGAACCAATATCTGTGGCATCATCCCTGGGGTTGACCTTGCGAATGTGTGCTGCGAAAGGACAAATTAGTCCGTTTGGATCGGGTAAGTTGAGCGGATATGGATCGTTCGGTAACGATACGGTCGTTGCTTCAGTAAAAGTGAAATAGTTCTCACCTAAGTTTTGTTCTCCACGATCAACATTGGGATCGCGCATTACTGGCCATCCAGATGCCCATCGACCGACAAGCAACGCACCAAGCCGCTCTGGAGTGAGTCCTGGATCAAAACCATTTTGACGTAGAGTTTCAGATGCTTCAGCAAGGAATGTACGAAACGCTTGCACGTCTTGGGATAATCTCCGATAGACTAAGAACGAGCCATTCACTGCCCAAGCAGGTCCAGGAGGCTCAGAGTTTGGACGACTCGACTCTGGCTCATCACGGTTTTGTCTCAAGTAGCCAAACAAGAAATGACCTGGCCATACTAGAGGACGACCAGGTGCAGCAAATCTACTGCGGTAGATATCGAATGCTGAATCTTCTGGCCATGTGCGTGGCTCGATAAAATCATCTGGTGCGGTGGATCTGCGCCCTCTAATTGCTGGATGCGAAATGCCATCCTTAAAACCGAAGTGCTCATGCCCAGACAGTTTGCCGGGTCGAACTCGACCTCGATCAACGTGAATTAGCTGTAGTCCCTGTTGCTGTGCTGAGGTGATAAGTTCCTCTTCATATCTCACCGCCCAATCAAAATCATCAGTTGCGAGAATGAGAAGTACATCTGGACGACGAAAACCAGCCCCAAATATCCAATTTTCTGGCGCGCCTGGTTCACCACTGCCCCGAGGAGGGTCGCCAATGGAGGCGGCTCTCTCCTCAAGCCCTAGTTTGAAAGCTGGATCGTCGAACTTCTCAATACCTGGTACCCCAAGTTTCACTAGTCCTTGTGCTGAAATTGCACAGTTGAGAAACAAGAAGTCAAGATTGTTAGGTTCGTGTCCCAATTTTAAACGCATCGCCTTCCACATACTGTGAGCAGCAAGAACCTCTCTGGCTGTCCACAGCCGTGGAGCGAGTGACTTGAGCCACAGTCGTGCTGGCTCTGGATTAACAATTTGAAAGAACAGGAAGTGCTGGCTATCCTTCTTGAAGCCTGGCAGGACATTGCCTTGGATATCGTCAAAATCTAAGACTGGCTCTTCAAGCATTACATCTCTCCACGTGTTCTGTTTGTGTTCATGCGGCTAGGCATACCACTAAACGCAGTTACTGCACTTGAAGGAGTTACAGCCACCAGAGTTGGTAATGGAAATGGAGATGTACCCGTGCAACCAATCGCTCGCGGCAAGGGAATTTGTTGTGGCTCACTTACTAAAACTCCGACACGCACATTGATACGACCTGCAATCTGGGCACCAAAATCAATTTGCTCACCGCCAATTTTTATATCCGAAACTGTGTAGTTCTTGCTTTCAGGTACTGAGTACACAGCGCGAACAATATAGGATTTATTTGGATCGGCATCCTGTGAGCCTCGTAATACGGTCCAGAATGTATCGGCTAAAGTTCCATCAGGAGTTTCCCAGCCATTCCAATCAACATCACTCATATACAATCCAACTGGATTTTCAATAGTAATGAAGCGATTTTCCCTCGAAAACTTGTTGATGGCATCTCCAATACGCGGATCACTCTGACGTGCTTCATCACCATACCGGCCACAGCGAATTAGTCCTTGTGCATCTGTAATTGGGTTACCAAGACCATTAATTCGCAAGATACAAGACCGGGACACAATGTTCACCTGTGCACCAAGCGTGTTGTTTGGTTGTTGCATATGTACGGCAAATTCGTTGTTATAACGGTTGTACCAGTCATATTCACCACGGCTGTCAACTAAATCATCAATTGTAATTGATTGAATCCCAGTGATCTTGCGATAGACATCTACTAATAGATCGCGTGACTCCTGTGAAGTATAAAACATGAAATTATAATATTCTGGAGGCTCACTTGTGAAGATAACTTCTATAATCTTGTTGTCAGCGTTACGTTTGACAATCCACTCGCAGTATTCATCTTGAATTCGGGTGATAGTAGATGGGTCTCCAGGAAATTCTTGCCGTTCATCCAGATAGGAATATTTTTCTTTTGTATTGTTGAATTGCTCATCAAAACTTGTTGGAAGTGCTGACCAAATAACATTCTTAATTTCTGAAGGGGACAAAATAGGCATTGATGCTGGATTGTATACGCGCAAATCACTGTCAGATCTTCCCCATGTTTGCAGTTCTTCCAAAGCTGAACGTACTCTATCATTTGGTTTTCCATAAAGATGGGTTTCATACAAATCATTAATGAATAAACCCCATGAGTCCTTTAAACCAGGAACACTTTCAAAATCAGTCAATTTTGCGGTTGGCTCGAATACCCACATTTTCAATGCTCCTTTAGATCTGTTGAACAAGACGAATTACAATGCTAAGAAAATTAATTAAATAAAATTGTCACATCTTTTAATGTTTACTCAGTTAATAACAATCTCATCTTTAAGGTAAGAGGTACATTTTTGCAGCATAAACAAGACTTAAACCCATACAGGACAAAGAAATACACCGAAGACTCAAAAATGCTTTAAATCCAAATCGATCGTAAGAACAGCATTTAATTGCATATTAGCAGCATTACTAAATTTACACTAGTAGTCAAGCCTAAGAAAATCTAAAATTTATAGGGGAGCAACGCGATTTTGTGAAGTCATGGTTTAATTCTCAATTACCACGGGTTATTCTCAATAAATAGGTCTTGATTTTCCCATTTTCATCTCTTTTAGGTAGCGATTCCTACGGAGCGCTTCGCTATCGCTAATTATCGAGGTGAGATATATCACCAATTTTCAGCACCTCACCAAATCGCGTTGCTCCCAATTTATAGTGTACAACTTGGCATAAATAGAGGTTATTTTAGGGGTCTAGCCGGGATAAGGGTAAAATGGGACACGTTGTAAATAAATGTTGCAGAAACAAATTTAGTAATTTACTAACTTGCCCGAAAATGGTAAAGAAACATTCAACTTTTGCACACTAAAATCAACTTTTTACGCGGTTCAGCCTCTCAAACTTGCCCATAAATGACTCTTTTTGGGGATGTTTTCATTTGAATAAGCAAGTTTAGGAGGAGGCTGAAACAACCGTAAATCAGGAGTTTTGAAAAATTAAATTTACAAAACTTTACATCATGTCCCATTTTGCAGATATCCCGGCTGTACCCCTTACATGGGAAAAACGTCAAATTGACGGTGTATTACATGGGAATGTTGTTGTGCCGAATCATCCCTCAATATGGGTTATAGAAACACCATTGTTTTTTGAGAGCAGTTCATTGCAATAAAAGATGATAAGCGTGTCTTTTCCTTTATTTAGCAACAGTTTTGGATTGCTACTACATAAGACGAGATTGATGATTACTAATGTTTCTGAAGCATAACATGGTTACTTTGAACCATATCTTGGTATTAAAGTTTATAATTGTGCTGTTTCTTGAGGGTTATTTACTTCTACCTTTGTTCGACAGAGTTCTTAAAACTCAGGCTTATCTTATGGTGCAAAAAATCTACTCTGGCTCATTATTTGATGCAAAGTTTTATATTGCTATTAGTTGAAAAGCTTAATTTGGCATTACTTATGGCTCATGTTATGGTTCACAATTTGGCTCAAATTATAGTTAAAGTCACAAATATCAAGTTGTTGAAAGCATTTATATTCCATCTGGTTAGCGTCAAGAAATTATTACCCAGATAGTCATAAGTAATTATTATCTATATGATATCTACTGGTCAGAACACCGAGATTTAAAGAGCATCTTAGGCTACAAAATACTTGGCATATAGCCTCAGTGTTTTATAGGAATCGCTCTTTGGGAAAAACTTTTTGGTTTACTGTCTATCTCAGAAGTAGGTCATTTTATCACATCTCTGAGACGTTCATTTAAGGATAGTGGCCAAATTTTAGTAACTTCTCATAATCCTGAAGCAATTAGAAAATTCTCCAATGAAAACACCTTTGTTCTGGATAGAAAAAGTCACTTAGAACCAACTTTAATTAGATTGCTTAGTGATATACCTGTTACTGGGGATTTGATTAATTCTTTGATTTGTGGTGATATAGAATTATGAGTATAAATAAGAATAAACCACATCTGTTAATTTTACCTGAAGATGATGCTAATCGTCAGATTGTTAATGGATTTATTCAAAATTTGAATGTGAATAATCGGCTTGAATCACAAATTGATAAAATTTGGGATAGGGGGGTTGAGTTTTGTAATGTATCTCAGTCAAATCCTTTGTCAACAACCTTAAGATATCATCAGCTTCACCTAAGAGTTCCTGATCTCCAGGTAAATTTCCTAACCATTGCTGGATTTGTTCTTGGAACCAGACAATTCCCAAGTTTTGATTTTAATTTGATTCATAATGATAACGAGCTTGTAAAAAATAAACTTTATTTTGTGTGACTTTATAAACCAAACGATGTTCTAAATCAATGCGTCGTGACCAAGTATCAGGATCAATATATTTAAGAGGTTCAGGTTTACCTAAGCCTGTAAACGGTTGACCGTCAAGAATATCCGCTACTAAATCTAATATCTTATCCCCTTTTTTTCTATCATGATTATACCACCAAGCCAAATCTGCTTTAAAATCAGGACTGAAAGCAGGAAAATAACCAGATAATTCTTTTTCTTCATTATGAGTATCTGGCTTTTTTTTCTTACTACTCAATTCCTAACTCCTCTTTTAATTCAGCCAATGTTTGAGGAGTTTCCATTGCTGTTTGGGTCCATTCTAAAGCCCGAAATAAACGTTTAGCATTTTCAGGTGATCTTAATAAATAAACACACTCTAATAAACTGGAAAGTTCATCTTCTGCAATTAACGCCACATTTTTCTCATTACGACGTTTAATTACTACAATTTCCCGTTGATCACACACCTGATCTAAGATAGTTGCTAAATTCAACCTTGCTTGAGAGTAAGTGGTTTCTTTGTTTAACATTCTCTTTTTTAAGAAGTTGTACAAGTATATTGTACAATATAACCCATAGTATCACCGCCGGAAGTAATTTAGTTTGACTCAAATCAGTAAACGGGAAGGGTGCTAAAATCACAGACCCCAAGTACAATCCTGGGAATGTATCGCTTGCTGATTCTTTCTTTAACTGCTTATCTTATAGCTCACTGGAGTTATTTGCTCCCCTCAGTTCCCATTACCACCGGATTGGGGTAAGGCTGCACAAACTGCTCTTGAATCACTTTTTCCCAAAATAGTTGTGTCTCTTATTTTACTGGATATTCAACGATTAATTCCTCTCGCACGTAGTTTTGGTTTTGACATCTCTATTTCCAGGTGCAAGATGTGAGTATAGAGACATTCCATGGAATGTCTCTACACCCAATAACTAATCGTATCCACCAAACATAAACAGGGAAATCTGCTCGTCGGTACTGTTCATCAAAGCATGAAGATTACCACCTTTGAGCATGGCCATGTGTCCACTTTTGAGGGTACGGATTTCAAAACAGCGTTCTCTTTCTGGCATTTTACACCAGTCACCCACCACCATGAAACCTTGACCTTCCATCATGAAAAACACTTCTTGGTTATCACGATGGCGGTGTAAGCCAATACCACAATTAGAATTGAGTAAGTGTAAATCCATATAATCAACGGCAAAGAAGGGTTCAAAATCGTTACCGTGATTTTTGTTTCTAAAGGCGCTAAAGTTCCAAGAATTTAACTGGCGGCCTAATTCGTTTTTGCCAGTGTATTGTCCATAGTTAGACATTAAGTTGCGATATTCTAAGAAACCAATACCACCATGAGGGTTAGGACTGATGCCAGTTCCCAAGAAATTATCCCAACCCCGCATGATCATATTGAACTCGTAGTGATAATTAGCACCATTTTGGGAATCCCAAAATTTTTCCGTAAAGTCTGCCCAGGCTAGTTCCACATGAAGGGGTAAGATAGGGTGCATGGTGTTGGTGGGCGCAACTTGTGTCATCAGACGGTCATTTAAACCTTCTCGATTGAAATCAGAGATGTTGCCATGTACTAAGTCCGTGCGTACCTGAAGTTCACCACGATCTATAGAATTGCGGCCTTTGTCATCGAGTTGACTTCTCAAGTCATTACCAGGATAACCCCAAAACTCAACTTCATAGCGATCGCTTCGTTCATTGTAGGGGACAGTAATTAGCATTGGTGTAGCTACATCCCCAACCTTAACCCAGAGCTTGATTTTTTCTCCCAATTTGTTACCAGCAGCAACAGAAAGCTGAGAATCTGGGCCACCTCGATAGGAAATCCGCAAAAATGGCCCTGTCCAATCACCTACAGTTACCAAACCCCGGACAAGAAAGGTATCCGTACTGTAAAAGTCCTTGACATTTTGCTTTTGGAAATCTGTTTTATTATCCTGCTGGGTGGGGTCGAGAATATTAGCATCAGCACCTTGTGGCCCATAAAATACTAGAGATTGATAGGGAAAAAGATACTGTAATTGGTCAGTCAGGTAAAATTC
The DNA here is from genome assembly GCF_009712035.1 of Anabaena sp. UHCC 0187. Lineage (GTDB taxonomy): Bacteria > Cyanobacteriota > Cyanobacteriia > Cyanobacteriales > Nostocaceae > Dolichospermum. The sequence goes on from NZ_VILB01000034.1 coordinate 38,733, forward strand.
TCTTTCTGCTGCTAATTGCGCTCTTTCGAGAAAGTTCAACAACTTCAGCAAGGGATTACCCCGATTATATTCTGGTGGGGTATTGGGGTCTACTTTGAAAATACTATCAGAATGAACAATAAACATGACAAGTTGGTGAGAATTAGGTGGACAAGTCTAGTTGGTGTGATACAAGAAAGCAACGAATTTGAGGGGTTTTGTCCCAGGGTTACGAATGCCGTGCATTCCCCCACTCTTGGTAAAAATCACACTCCCTGGTTTCACTGGTAGTTCCTTAAATTCCTTTTTTCCTAAGCCCATCACTTGACGTTCGACGGTCGGGTACTTCTCTGTGGCGGGGTCATCACCAACTCGCATATAAGCAATCCCTTCGCCCTCGGTAATGTAATACAGTTCCTCTGTCCCAATATGTTGGTGAGTACCTTCAACTATCCCAGGAGGAACGGTCACTTCATGGAAGAACACCATTGAACCGCCAAGTTCTCGTTGCACAATCCAACGCATATCAATGATGTTGGTATCTGACTTATCTGGATTGTCACTATCCATCATGGCGTTGCGATATCGCACTGGGGCAATATCTGGTGTTTGTAAGAACCAACCGCGTTGGAAATTAATCAGATAGTTGAGGTCAGAAATAGTATTTTGGGGTGAACTGGGATCTTGAGTGCGAGGTTCTTGATGCGATCGCGAATAGTCATTATCCCAAACAGCATCATTACTGCTAATTTGATAGCCAGAGGGTAAATTGCGATCGTTTTCCCGAAACGCCAACTCTATCTTTGTCAAAGACTTAATATCTGCCAACGCTGGACTAAACGCCTTAACTCGCGTAATTGCCCCATTGCGTCCCATTTGATCCAAAACCTGAAAATCGTGGTAGCTACCAGCAGGAGGTTCTAGGGTTTCCCAAATCTCCACTTCGTAAGCATCAATCCAAGAGCAATAGGACAGTTTTACCGTTGCTTCTGCCTTCTTACTCTCATCCTCTGGCAACACCCTCACCCAAGCAATCAACTGATCCTTGAGCAAGCGTTTTTTCTCCCTTGTCTGTTCCACCAAGCGACTAGAACGATATTCTAAGCGGAGAAAATTGCTAAGAAACTTACCATCTAGATATACTTCACCCTTGAGAGCATTGATACCCAAATAGCTACGAACTTCGCGCACATTATAACGGTAACGAGGGCTGCGGGTAGCGTTGAGATATTCGGCATGGTAAATCCGGTCAGGATAGAAGACAACCTTAAAAATGTCATTCCACGGACTCGTAAAAATATCGTTAAATGCTGGGTCCATAATACTAAAGCCTCTTGAGTAATTCGTCAGCGACACGGAAAGAATTGGCTTGAATCGTCAATGTCGGATTAGCACCCCCTGATGTGGGCATAAAAGAGCCATCGGTTACGTAGAGATTATCAAAATCCCAAGTTCGACAATTCACATCTAATACTGAGTCTTGGCGATCAGTGCCGAATCTTGCACCACCGAGAATATGATTAGCAATCCGTGCTAGGGCGTTTTCTGCCATGTACACACCCCCAGATCCCAAGAATTCATAAGGGAATTTGCGATCGCCTGACGCATTTTGTCCGTTATCTAAAACCTGTTTGCACATATCCGCCAGGGTATTCATCAGATACCTATCATGGCTGTGCCATTCTTTAATAATGTAAGCAACCGAACGACCCCATTTATCCTTAATTGTCGGATGTAGTTCGATGCGATTTGTTTTCAGGGGTAATTGATTGGCCATAAAGCTGACAGATAGACCTCTACCCATGTATTGATCCAGGAAATCTGCCAAACCTTGACCTGCCAATCCAGTGTTATTAATAAAGCCTTTCCAGAGAGTATCTAAATCTTGACTACCCTGAGTACGTCCTAGAGATATGGGCAAAGCTTGGTCAGAGGTGTTGTTGTAGATTGCACCACCAGCCCACAGTCCCCGGCTTTTGAGAAAATCATCCGTAGCGCAAGCATCCGTAGCCCAATCAGCATCTAAAGCCTGTGATTTATCGCTGCGAGTGGGCATTAGGGCGCTCGCACCACCAAAACAGTGAGTTAGAAAATACTTTCCTAAGAGGTCATTTTGATTGATCCGGCGATCGAATTCCGAACTCATCTGTGCAGACAATTTCAGTAACCGAATTGATTCAATTGCTGAACAAGCCACAACAACAATTTTTCCCTGCACAAACCGAGTTTTCCCACTAGGGTCACGGTAAACCACTCGGCTAACTTTCGACCCTTCGCTTTCCAAATGAGTAACTACGCAGTTAGTGCGAATCTCAAAATTTGGTTGGTTAGCAATGGGACTGAGTAAAGATACCCAAGTATTTGATTTCAAACCTAGAGGACAACCAAAACGATTCACATAACTGGTTTTAATCGTTTCTGGATCTTGGGGAGCTTTGCGTCCACTGGGTTCGTGGTCACGGGTAATCACCGCTAAAGGTGTCCGATATGGCTTGATAGGTTTGTTACTGTTGAGTTGTTTACCAATCTGCTCCATACCCACCTTCGCATAGATACTAATAGGATTAGGCTCTAAAGGTGGTTGATACTTATCTCCACTAAATGGTTTCAGTTGGTTCTCGACAGTGCCGTTAAAGCCAACTAAATATTCAGCTTTCAAATAGTATGGCTCTAATTGTTGATAACTAATCGGCCAATCACGGGCTTCCCTTTGAATATCGCCGTTGGGGTCTTCTTTGAGGTCATTACGTCCAGCATTAAAGCTTTGTAGGCGTAAATCGGTAGGTGTAAATCGCAGGGAAACACCACCATAAAGTTGAGTACCGCCACCGACAACTTGGGCTGTATAACCTTCAATTGTGGCTCGATCTTTACCATCAAAACCACGATAAATATGTGGCTCGTCGTTAATATCTGGTTCAACGTGGCTAGAATAGAAAGCTTCGTTTTCGTTGGCTACTCCAGGAATACGAATCCGCTTTTCTGGTCCATCAGCAAATAGTTCATCTCTTTTAAAATCACTTAACCCATTGGGGTTTTGATATTGGGGTTTAAACAAGGGGCCTTTTTCTAAAATCAATACTGATTTTCCGGCTTTGACTAAGGTGTGAGCAATAGGCGCACCACCACCACCACTACCAATAATTACGACATCAAATTGAGTTTCCATTTATCTTCTCCTAGGGATATTGATGAAAGGATAATCATGATTAATAATCTGCAAATTAATCTTAGGACTTATGCAGAAGTTAGTGAAAAACTAACCACTCCAGGCACAGATTTCACGGAGAAATGAGGGTTTGAGAGATATTTTGCATAAATCCTGAATCTGTTAATCCTGTGATCTGAAAATCCTGAATCCTTACAATTGTTATTAGCCGCGATAATCGCTATTAATGCCGAGGGGTTGTTCTATAGCTTTGCGCCAATTAAACAAAGTTTCCCCTTTGTCATCTGTATATCTTTCAGCCAAATAAGCCCAACCTGTACCGCCAACATTACCGCCATATTTAGGATGGGAAAAAGCACCTGTGTAGGTGTGGCGACGTAATAATTGCAGAAAATAACGAGGTTCTTGATATTGTTGATAGTTCCACCCATTAACTTGGTTATTTGCCATTTCGTTATACAGATCAATGTATAACTCTTTGGAAACATCTTGAGGATTAATGTAGGGATTTCTCTGGCGCAAAATTCTGTCCATTTGACCAAGACAAATTTTGTAATCAGTTAAGTGGTGATTTTCTTCCCTAGCTAAAATGTTGTCAATGTAATTGACTGCCCCTACGGATTGATCTAGGCGATAAGCAAAGGCATATTGTACTTCTTTATCTTGTTTACCAAGATAATTGTATTGGCGGTTCAAGAAGTTCTCACCTTCAGCCGTGCGGAACGGTAAAATGTGATCTACTAAGCGAGTTAAAATTTCAAATTCCCAATCTTCAAAACTCAGAGGTTCTGTGCAGAGTTGGGTGAAAAATCTTGACCAGAATTGACCATTATCAAGTTGGGCGCGTTGAGGGTTAATGGGGTCAAGAATTGGTTGTCCATCCACAATAAATTTATAGGTATGAAATTGGGCTTTGGGAACAACAATTGATAAGGCGTAGTATCCTGTTTCTTCGCCTAAAAATTTCACTGGTTTGAGGGGAATTGGTTCAAAGAGATGGGCAAATGTGCCAATAATACTAACATCTTTGGGAGGTGTGTTGCCTTGTTGTTGATAAACGAAAGTTACTAAGTTTGAGGAGTAGCTTTTAACAAAGTCTTTACCATCACTGTAACTATCAATAATGGGAAATCGCCAAGCTTCAGCAATGCGTGAGCGAGGGTCATCGTCGGTTAATTGTCCAAAGTTATGGCGAGGATCTGTGTTAGACCTAGCTAAAAATTTTGTGCATTGGTTTAACACATACTGATCATCGGTTGGGAAGATTTCTACAGCCATTCATTTATCTCCTGCTAGATTTAAGCAGCGTTTTCTTTTTTGGTTTAAACCGGGTTAATCCAGTTTCAGAAAACTTGTTTTTATTGAATACAATTGCTTGAAATTGTTTTCCAGAAATTTATGTATAAAAATCTGAAATTATTTCTAGTTTGAGAAATCTTACTTTAGATAGATGCAAAGATGATTTTGCCTTTCTATAGCAGAAGGCAAGAGGTAAGAGGCAAGAGTGAAATACTTGTTATCACTCAGTTTCGGACATTTATTATGTCCTAACTGTCTTGGCTACAGCTATAATTAATACCTCTATGAAGGTTGGCAAAATTGGCAAGCAATCTTAACGGTTAAAGCTGTTAAGCACCTAAATTTTATTATCACAAAATGCCTAAATCTTGTGGTGTAGGCATCTTGCTCGTTAGGATTATACAAATTAAATGCACAACTTAAATGCACAACAGCTTAATCAGGATATGAAAAACCTTTTTGTGAGTAATAGTGAAGAAAATTACCAGAGGAAGATGTGGCCACAGTTCAGGAATCTAGTAATCATCAAGAAACTGATGTTTTGGAGAATTTTACAACACGAGTTTATCAAACACCGGGATTGCAAGGGTAGAAAGCTGGTGGATTTTACGAAGCTATAGGACTTTTACGAAATTACAGGATACTTTGTCTATTTTATTAACTTTAAGCAACACCATATTTGGTATAAGGACGTTTATATGGGGGATGTAAGCCTAAAACAATATCTGAAGCTGGAACTCCTCTTTCCACTAACTCTTGACCGATATCAGCTTCCGTCATATTTTGCTGAATCCAGATTTTGTTGTCTTTAATGTCTAAATGGATATAACAAGCATAAATGCGATTTAACTCTTGCCAACCAATATCTAAAATTTGATAGTGGTCGTGTTCTGTATCAAAAATGAGTTGACATTCAATATTTGGATCATTTGGAGTGGCATGGGCGATTAATAATTCGCGCACAATTTGGCGATATTTAGCTAGTTTTTCCATACGATTATCTCCTCTGTATTCGGTTCATATGCTATGATCTTTATGGCATATTGTAAGATTGCCGCTTGGGTAAAACGCTCCTGAAAAAAAGTATTAAAAATATCAATAGGGACGGCTAAATAGAGGATACGCTTAGGCTCAGTCATTTCTAAAGCAAGGCGATAATTAAGAAATTGACCTAATGCATTATGAAAGTCGCTAATGGCGGAAGGATTGATAAAGCTCTTAACTTCTACAGCGATTTTCTGCTCATCTTTTTCAGCAGCAAATACTTTTTCAGCAGCAAGATCAATTTCTAGTTTAACGCGCTCAATGCGAATGATTAATGGATCGCTGGTGATTGTCCATCCATTTTTGATTAAGGCTTGCTTGACGGCTTGGTGGAATAGGTCTTTAGCCATAGTGGAATATTACAGGGGTTTCCAAATAGATGAGGTACACCTATACCTTATCCCCTTAAGATGGAGTCAGGAGTAAAATCCTGTTGTAGTCAGAGTTTTAAGTTTATTTCTCGATAAGCATAAGTTATGTTTAAGTATTAATGTTTTAAGAATATAATTATATTATTAATTGTTCCAGAAACAACCGTCATTGTTTATTGCTTCTTATTGAGAATACATCTGAATCAACTTTCCTATCTAAAATTTGTTTTTTTATAGATAAATGTATTTTTTTACTCTTTATTCATAAATTCACTTCCGTAATAACCGCTTGTGACACTTAAGGGTGCGGAATGTGGGTTCAAAGTAAAGCGATTCCTACGGAGCGCTTCGCTATCGCCTATTTCCGTCAATGCTGAAAATTATTAAAGCAATGCCTTCAGCGATCAAGAGAAAAGTTACAATTATTTTCTAATTACCCATTTGATCTGTCAAAAACTGAATCAGCAGTTTGTTAATTTCAATGGAGCGTTCTTGTTGAATCCAGTGACCAGCCCCCGGTAGCAATACCTTCTGCTTTAAATTAGGTACATTGTGTTCTAAGTTATCAAATGCTTCATGGTACATTGTAATTACTGCATCTACTTCTCCTGCAACAAACAGTGCTGGTTGGTAAATCTTTGCCCCACTGAGAAAATGTGTTAGTTCCCAATTTCTATCTATATTGCGGTACCAATTCAGTCCTCCCCGGAAACCAGTTCGTTCAAACTCAGAGGTAAAGAAATCAATATCTTGCTCTGTTAACCAAGTAGGAAGTTGATCTGGTAAAGACATATTTGTTAATTTCTCTGACTTGTTGTACAGAAAACGCCAACGTTTAGCAGGTGGTGGATCTCCTGATGCAGAGTAGAGAATTGAAAGTATATTTGTACGGATATCAGACTCTAGTTCTGCTTCTGCTTTGCCTGGTTCTTGAAAGTTTAGTTGATAAAATTCTTGCTCACCGGCCATCAGCCTCATCGCTTCTGTTGGTTTTATATTATCCCAAGTACGGGGTTGATAAGGCACACTAAGC
>NZ_VILB01000035.1 GCF_009712035.1 Anabaena sp. UHCC 0187
AGGGGGTTTTGTTTTTGGTTTGTTATTTCCTCAAAGCGACTTCAGGTAAAACCTGATTTAATTTACCACTACGATAACCTTCTAAATCTAAGGTGACATAGATAAATCCCCAAGTTTGAAATGCAGCTACTAGAGTTGGTAAATCTGTCGTCATCACAAAATCTTTAATTTTATCTGGTGATAATTCAATTCTGGCTGTATCACCTTCGCAACGAACTCGTAAATTTTGCCAACCCAGGTTTCGTAAATAAATTTCTGCTCTTCCTACTCGTTGTAATTTGGCTATGGTAATTTCTTCACCGTAGGGAAAGCGCGAACTTAAACAGGGTTGAGCAGGTTTATCCCACCAAGGTAAACCGAGTTGTTGGGAAATTTGCCGAACTTCGGCTTTGGTAACACCGATTTCTGCTAAAGGAGATCGCGCACCTCTTTCTTTTGCAGCTTGAATTCCGGGACGATAATCATGTAAATCGTCTGCATTTACACCATCCACCACATAGGGATAACCCAACTCTAAAGCCAAGGGTTTAAGAGTATCGTGTAATTCGCTTTTGCAAAAATAACAACGATTGACTGGGTTAGATGTGTAATTGGGATTGTCCATTTCCTGTGTTTGGACAATTTTATGAGATATTCCGATAGTTGCGGCTTGAATTTTCGCGTCTTCTAATTCTTCTGGTAATAGAGAAGGAGAAACCGCAGTTACAGCCAAAGCGCGATCACCTAACACATCATAAGCAATCTTAGCTACTAGTGTACTATCAACTCCCCCAGAATAGGCTATTAAAGCCTGCTCCATTTCTGTAAATAACTCTTTTAACTGCTCTAGTTTTTCTGTCCAACTCATCCGACTAAAACCCCATAACGCCTAACCACTTCTATTTTAGTCATCCTCGTTCCCATACAACAAATATTGTCTTAATCAGGATGCCCAAGATTAAAGGATTTTCAGGATATTTAGAATTAACTAATTAAATTAACAAATCAGAGACAAATAATCTAAAAAATTATCTTGTAAATCCCTAAATCCTATAAATCCTGATTCTGACAAATAATTTGACTATATTTAGCTATCAGACTGGCTAAAAGTTGTAAATCAATCGGTTTGGAAATATACTCATTGACACCAGCAGCTAGACAAGTTTCTCTATCTCCTTTCATTGCCATTGCTGTTTGAGCAATAATCGGTATATGTTTATATTTGGGGTTTTCTCGTAATTGCTGCACTAAATTTAAACCATTGGCATCAGGTAGACTCACATCCATTAAAATCACTGCTGGTTCGATTTCTTGGAGATTAGTCAACATTTCCGCGCCATTTTTCACCCAATTTACTTGATATCCTAATCTTTTCAAATAAATTCCCATTAATTCCCCATTGGGTAAATCATCTTCTACCAGCAAAATTACTGGTGGGGAAGTCATAGTGTCATTAGCGCAAGGATGACTTACTATCTCTAAATCATATTCTGCTGTTGTTTCTATTGCTGCTAAAACTTTTCCTGTGGGCTTGATTGGCAATAAAATACTAAAACGAGAACCTTGATTAACTACAGATTCTAACTCCAAACAACCACCATGAATTTCTGCCAATTTTTGAGTCACTACTAAGCCTAAACCTGTGCCTTCATTACGACCTGCTGCGGGGTTAACTACTTGACTATAGGGTCGAAATAGTCGAGATTGATCTTCGTCAGAGATACCTGTACCAGTATCCCAAACTGTAAACCGCAAAAATCCGTCTTGATTAGCAATCAGCAACCCAACAGTGCCTTTTGTGGTAAACTTAACTGCATTGAAGAGTAAATTCAACAGCATTTGCTTAAGTCGCAAAGGATCAGCTATCAAATTTTTAACATCTGCCTCCATTTCTAAACGCAGTGTTAAACCTTTATGCGCTGCTTTCTCTTTCACTAAAGCTAAAACATTCCGGCACAAGGTAGAAACATCGACAATTTCCCATTGTACTTCTAGCTGATTAGCTTCAATTTTTGAGAGATCCAAAATATCATTAATCAGCCCTAGTAAATGCTTACCGCTAGATTGGATAATATGTAAATACTCTTGATGACGGGCTTTGTCAGGTTCATAACCCTGCGCTAATAACAGATGAGTAAAACCAATAATCGAACTCAGGGGTGTGCGGATTTCGTGACTGGTATTAGCCAAAAACTGATTTTTAAGTTGATTAGTGCGTTCTAGTTCCTGATTAAAATTAGCTAACTGTTGACAATGTTGCTGCCAAGATTGTATTTGTCGAAGTTGTACTAAAGCTGCACGACAATTTTCGACAGTTTTTGTAATCAATTGCAATTTTAGAGGAGCAAAGGCATCCTTGAATAACCTGCAATCAAATGAAAAACTGCTTGTATTGATCATCAACCATCCTTTTACACCCCTACTATCCTCAAATAAATACCAAGCACTTTGGTATTCTTGAGTCTCCATTTGCTCTAAATCTTTAAGTTTAATAGATTTATTGACTCTCAGAGTTAGCTTTTTCCCAGTTTGAGGTATTACCTCTAAATTGGGAGTCAATGATGGTGAATGGGCAATATAGGAGATTTGACCAACTGTTTGCTGTGGTTCAAATAGGGCAATGCCTACGATACACTGGGTAAACCCAATGAGACTATCACTTAAACCTTTATGAAGTTCATTGACAACGATTTGCAAAATTTCCGCTTCTGTAGCCATTCCTGATGAGTTCGTAGTAGCCACAGAAATTAGATAATCTTTGAGGCGAATCTGCAACTTATTCAGGGTGGTTTCTAGCCACAACTGATACCGCAAATGTTCAATTGTTGACAAAAGTGGCTTGCTGTCTATTTGTGAGTTTCGTTCTGGTAAGCTTGAAGATTGCTGCATGGTCAACTAGACCGCTCAAAAAAATGTTCTGCCCACACATAAAAATGTAAACAGTATTTATGTATATTAACTTACGAATGCCTTTTATATATAACTCATAATTGGTAGTGATGAATGTGACGAAGATCCCAAAAATCATTGAATAAAATCACTTACTACCCATTTTCTTAACAGCAACTTCATAACTTCACAGTAACTTCATAATTATGGATATACAACTTGTACAACAATTTGCTCAATTAATCATCAATGGTATTGCCGTTGGTAGCATTATTGCCCTAGCAGCGGTCGGACTGACCTTAACCTATGGGATTTTACGGTTATCTAATTTTGCCCACGGTGATTTTCTGACATTGGGAGCTTATTTGACCCTCATGGTCAATGGTATGGGTCTAAATATTTGGCTGTCAATGATTGTCGCTGCCTTGGGAACAGTCGGGGGAATGTTACTAGCGGAAAAATTGCTGTGGTCGAAAATGCGGTCTATCCGTGCTAGTTCGACAACTCTGATCATTATCTCTATTGGTCTGGCTTTATTCCTTCGCAATGGGATTATTTTTCTCTGGGGAGGTAAAAACCAAAATTATAATTTGCCTGTGATTCCGGCTTTAGAATTTGGGACATTAAGAGTACCGCAAAATCAATTATTGGTACTGGGATTAGCTATTTTAGCCATTTTATCCCTTCACTACTTGCTGCAAAATACCAAAATTGGTAAAGCAATGCGGGCAGTGGCTGATGATTTAGATTTAGCTAGAGTCTCTGGTATTAATGTTGATCGAGTAATTCTATGGACTTGGGTAATTGCTGGGACATTCACATCTTTAGGTGGCAGTATGTACGGGCTAATTACGGCTGTGCGCCCAAATATGGGCTGGTTTCTGATTTTACCCTTATTTGCTTCGGTAATTTTGGGAGGTATCGGGAATCCTTACGGAGCGATCGCCGCAGCCTTTATTATTGGTATTGCCCAGGAAGTTAGCACTCCTTGGCTAGGTTCACAGTATAAACAAGGTGTCGCCCTATTGATCATGATTTTGGTGCTGCTCATTCGCCCCAAGGGTTTATTCAAAGGCACGATTTGAGCAGCACCAGTCTACTTCTAACTATTCAATGATGTGGAAGTAGTAAGCTGCTACCAAAAAGTTCACAGCCAAAAGTAGCAATGCCCAACCAGTACGGAAAACGTAGGAAGGTTTAGCAGCAGGTTTGCCTTTAGCAGTCATAAGCGGTTCTCCTAATTTAGTGACTTTTTAAGAAATACCAAACTCATGCGCCAATTTTGCAAATTCTTTAAAAATGTTTTTGTAAGGTTGGTCAGTTGTCCGTTGTCCGTTGTCAGTGGACAATTTTCTTCTTCCCCCTGCTCCCTGCTCCCTGCTCCCTACTCCCTGCCCCCTACAACCCCTACACCCCTCATTCCTCCCCGGCGTGGTAGGAACTGCGAACCAGGGGACCGGAACGGACGTGATTAAATCCCATGTCTTTGGCTATATTACCGAGTTCTGTAAATTCGGCTGGTGTCCAATATTTTTTAACGGGTAGATGATCTAAAGAAGGGCGCATATATTGGCCAATAGTGAGGCGATCGCATTTCACAGATCGTAAATCCGCCATTGTCTCAATCAATTCCTCTATTGTTTCTCCATGTCCCACCATCACACCTGACTTTGTAGGAATCATGGAATTAAATTCTTTAACTGTCGCTAATACAGCCAAAGAGCGGTCATATTTTGCCCCTCGGCGCACGGTTGGGGTTAACCTGCGGACTGTTTCGACATTATGGTTAAAACAAGCTGGTTGAGCCTTGGCAATCATCTCTAGGCTATGACGTTGGCTGGCTACACCCCCACTACCCCAAAAATCTGATGTCAGTACCTCAAGTTGAGTTTCGGGGTTGATGTGGCGGATAGTCTCCATTGTTCTCACAAAATGGCTTGCGCCCCCATCAGCCAAGTCATCACGGGCTACAGAAGTTAACACCACATACCGCAATCCTAAAAGCTGTACTGATTCAGCTACCTTTTGCGGTTCTTCCTCATCTAAAGCCATGGGGGCATGACCTTTATCTACTTGACAAAAAGCACAGGCGCGGGTACAAGTTGGCCCCATTAATAAAAAAGTCGCCGTTTTTTGGGCGTAGCATTCACCCCGATTCGGACAACGCCCTTCTTCACAAATTGTGTGAATTTGTCGCTGCTTAATGATACGTTGGACAGTAGAGATTTCACTAGCTTTGCCAATGGGGCGACGCAACCAGCTAGGCATAGTCATAATTTCTGACTTCATATCAACTTGTTGTGGAGAATTCATATAGTGATTTGTTAGTTAGGTAAGAGGTAAAAGTCAAGAAGGAGTAATTATGAATTACATTGGCGTAGTGTGGCGGAAACCATACCCCTAATCGGCAACTTGGGTGAAGAAGTTTTTAACAGCACAGGATGTTAGTGATGTGTAGTCTACACAACTATGATACAAATTGATGAGAACGTCAGTAGAAGTTTCCTACAACACTTGTGTTTTTGAAATTTCCACCAGAAAATCCTCTTTCCCAATCTACATAAATTTTGGATATAGTGAGAGAATTCTTAAGAGCAATCGGCAATCAGCCATCTAAACATAAAATTTTTAGTAGAGTAATCAGTTGTGGCAAGTAACAAAATTTTAGTTATTGACGACACTACCGTTGTCAGAGTAAAAGTACGAGAAATGTTACCTCCGGGTAATTTTGAGGTAATCGAAGCAAAGGATGGGTTGGAAGGATACAATCTGATCCTCAAGGAAAAGGTTAGCTTGATCATGCTAGATTTTCTGTTGCCGAAAATGAGTGGTTGGGAAGTTTTTCAAAACATTCAGGCACAACCAGAGTTGCGGAAAATTCCTTTGGTGATCATGTCAGGCCGTAAGGAAGAGGTAACAGAAAAACTCATAGAACCATTTGAATATTTTGAATTTTTGGGCAAACCTTTTGATCAAAAGCAACTGATTGGGGCTATTAAGTCAGCAATGGTTAAGTCCAAAATTCCGCGCCCAGACTTAATCACACCCCCAGTTACTCCTGCAAACCAACAAGCTACCCCAGTTATAACTGCTGTTAATACAGTAGATTCATCCGCTGAAATAAATTTACTAAATGATAAAGTTGTCAAGATGCAAGTAGAAATTGATAGCTTGAAAAAACAGCTTAATCAAATTGTGACTTTTATTAAACAGAAAATTAAGTAGTTTTGTTTTTAATAATTATTCTTGCCGTCTAAAATCCTCAGTCTGATAGAATATAGATTGAGCAATGCTAGGTTTTACTTAGCTAAAAAACGGCAGGATTTTTTTGTCATTTGTCCGATTAGTTAGTTTGAGTTTTACTACTGTATGACTCTTAATAAGAAGCATGACTACTATACAAGAAAATAGTTTAATTTTAGTAGTGGATGACAGCTACACCAATTTGCTAATTATTTCTGATTTACTAAAGTATTCAGGATTTGATGTTTCTATAGCTAGTGACGGAGAAAGTGCTTTACAACAGGTTGAATGTAAACCACCTGATTTAATTTTATTAGATTTGGTGATGCCAGGGATAGATGGGTTTGAAATTTGTAAAAGATTGAAGAGTAACCCCACCACTAGCGATATTCCAGTAATTTTTATGACTGGTATGGCCGATACAGATAGCAAGGTTAAGGGTTTTGAATTAGGTGCAGTAGATTACATTATTAAGCCTTTTCAGGCGACGGAAGTATTAGCCCGGCTTAAAACCCATTTACAATTACGAAATTTAACAAAAACATTGGAGTTTAGAGTTGCTGCAAAGACATCGGAACTTACTAAAGCATTAGCAGAATTACAAGCATCTCAAGCCCAACTTGTCCAGAAAGAAAAAATGTCTGCTTTGGGGAATTTAGTGGCTGGAGTAGCCCATGAAATTAATAATCCTTTAGGATTTATTGCGGGAAATTTGCAACCTGCTATAGAACATATACAGGATTTGCTTCATATTATTGATCTTTATCAAAGTTACTATCCCCAGCCTATTCCCGAATTACAAGCAGAAATATCAGATATTGATCTAGATTTTATCCGTGATGATTTACCTAGTTTGATTGCTTCTATGCAGGAAGGTGTACTCAGAATTCGGGATATTACTACCAGTTTAAGAACATTTTCTAGGGGAGATAAAGATCGCCAAGTTCTTTGCAATATTCATGATTGTATTAATAGTACCTTAATTATTCTCAAACACCGTTTAAAATCTACTGCTAATCGTCCCGATATTCAAGTAATTAAAAACTATGCTAAATTACCGCTAATACAATGCTTTAGTGGGCCATTAAACCAAGTATTTATGAATATATTAGCTAATTCCATTGATGCTATTGACGAATCTAATTATGGACGGACATTAGAAAATATTTTAGCAAATCCTAACAAAATAGATATTCAAACTAATCTCAGTGAAGATGGTAATTCTGTAATTATTGAAATTAAAGATAATGGAGTCGGGATGTCACCGACAACTCAAGAAAAAATATTTGAGCATTTATTTACTACCAAAGCTGTAGGACAAGGTACAGGTTTAGGTTTATCAATTGTCAAAGAAATAATTATCGTCAAACATGGAGGTAATATCGAAGTAAATTCTGTAGTAGGAAAAGGTTCGGAATTTGTGATTACTTTACCAATTAATAACAAAAATGGGTAATTGGGGACTGGGGACTGGGGACTGGGGACTGGGGATTGGGGACTGGGAAGGGGGAATATTTATTGCCTATTCCCTTTTACCAATTACCAATTACCCATTACCAATCACCCATTACCCATTAGTTAGGAATAAACTAAAATTCCTGTGGCTGTTGATTTGTAATCACACTCACTTGTGTACTGGCAACTTTTGCTGCTTGTAACATCGGAGTGTTAGTAACGGAATTGTTAGCCAAAGTAAACAAGGGATTAGATAAAATTCCAGAGATAGTAGTAGCTATTAAAGTTACTATCAAACCCACTTGTAAAGGTCTAAGTCCTGGTAAATCCCAACGAACTTGGGGATAATTCTTAACTACGTCGGACATTTCTTGTGGTTCTTTAACTACCATCATCTTCACTACACGAATGTAGTAATAGATGGAAACCACACTGGTAACTAAACCAAGTAAAACTAACCAGTAAAGACCAGCTTGCCAACCTGCCCAAAATAGGTAAATTTTCCCGAAAAATCCAGCTAGTGGGGGAATACCACCCAAGGATAATAGGGAAATGCTCAAGCCTAATGTCAGGAGAGGGTCTTTTTGATACAAGCCAGAGTATTCAGAAATTTGGTCTGTTCCTGTTCGCAGAGAGAACAATACCACACAGGTAAAGCCGCAGAGGTTCATAAACAGGTATACCAGTAGATAGAAAATCATACTGGAATAGCCAGCATCAGTTCCCGCAATTAAGCCAATCATCACAAAGCCAGCTTGGGCAATAGATGAATAAGCTAACATCCGTTTCATGCTTGTTTGAGCTAGGGCAACAACGTTACCCAAAATCATACTCAGGACTGCAAGGGCGGTGAAAACAAATCTCCACTCATCTGCCACGATAGGGAAAACGGTGGTTAAGAGGCGGATAGCCAGGGCAAATCCTGCGGCTTTAGAACCAACGGATAAAAAGGCAATTACTGGAGTTGGTGCGCCTTCATAAACGTCCGGGGCCCATTGGTGGAAGGGGGCGGCGGAAATCTTGAAACCAATACCCGCAATTACGAAAACTAGGGCAATTACTAAACCTAGAGATTGACCAACATTTGCTGTGGCGATACCATTAGCGATCGCACTTAGTTCTGTTTGTCCACCGGATAAACCATACAGCAGGGAGACACCATACAAAAATACCGCTGTACTGGAAGCACCAATTAACAGGTATTTCAACGCTGCTTCATTGGAACGGGGGTCACGTTTTGTATAACCTGTCAACAAATAAGAGGAAATACTCAGGGCTTCTAGGGAGATGAAAATCATCACCAACTCATTAGCACCGGATAAAAACATTCCTCCCAAAGTCGCCGTCATCAAAATGGCGATAAATTCGGCTAAAGGCGTGCCACTTTGTTCGACGTAGCGAATTGACATTAATATTGTTGACATTGCTGACAGGGCGATAATCCCCCGAAAGACAATACTCAGATCATCGCCATTAAAACTACCAGTAAAGGCAATGGGGTTAGTTGTATCCCATTGGAAGTATAGAGCGATAATCGCGGCTGTTAAACCAGCGATCGCTAGATATGCAATCCAGCGAGCAGATGTCCGTCCCAAAATCAAATCAACAATCAAAACCCCCAAGAGGGTGATCATGACGATTCCCTCTGGTAAAATCGTTCCAGCATTTAACTGGGATGCAAAATTAGCAAAATCCATGAGATATATAGGTTTTAGCGATTAAACATTAGAGATAACACAAGTTTATTCTATCCATACTTCTTGACTAAAATTGCATTGATCTTTCTATCTTTAACAGTTGGAAATTTATATATTTGATTTTAACTATCCGCAAATGTACGGCAATAACTCAAAATAAACGGTCGAGTATATAACTGAACTGTTCAGCGTGGGGCGATTTTCTTGAAAGAGTTAATACCGTTTTTTCAAATTCTCACGCTGCTTTCGCTAGTGGCATGAATATTTCAATGGCTTCAAACGGTACAGATATTTTGTCTTCTTCTGTCCGTTCAATTAATCCGAGTTCTTCCAGTCTATTTACGTCTGTGTGTACGTTTGAATAGTTTCTTTCGGCTGTTTTTGCCAGCGCGTAAATACTGCATGGCCCTGTTTTGCTTAAAGTATCAAGCAAATCAAGTCGAGCAGGCGTTAGTTCGCTAAAAAGTGATTTTGCAGATTCAAAGGAAAGTCTAAAATTTACTGGCTTTCCAATTTCGGAGTCTTTAATTTGTTGACGAGCGGCTCGGATTGCAGAACCACGCTTGGCTACTTCAATAATTGCTTTCATGATTCACTCCAGGTTTCAATGTCTCTTTCAAAATCGTCAAGCAATTTATCAATGCTTGTGAATTTGTAATCTATTTCATGTGAGTTTATATGTTTATGATCTCCTTTTCCGCGTTCGTTGTCATATCTAATTCTACATTTTCCATTCTGCCCGTAAAATAATCTGTATTTGTATTTATGTGTGCTTGGTGGTGTTGGCTCTGGTAATTCCCATATAACCACCTCGACGATTGATCCGTCGTCATTAACTTCTTTTGCTTTGGCGATTAGAGTGGCCTTCATATATTGCATTTTAGCAATATATTTAACTTCTGTCGAGTAGCAATATTATGGGACGAAGGATGGGCAAGCGATCGCACTAAATTTTTTTTAAAATAGTAACAGTAGCATAATAATTACCAAAGCAATCCTAAAGGCTTTGCGGTATTGCGATCGCTATGTTTGACAACCAAGAAAAAGGAAATAAGCGATCGCTTATTTCCGTCGCTAACTACTATACTTCAAACATGAGCCATAATAAATGAAGCCAAAACTCTATGAACTACCTACCCACTACCAAAAAGTTTGACCTATGCTGATCCAGAAGATAGTTGAAGAACTGCAAGATATACCCGAAGAGAAATTAGCCCAACTATACAATATCATTCACTACTTTCGACTAGGTTTAAATCAAGAACGTAGACAACCCCGAACCCCTGGGTTATTAAAAGGAAAACTTAGCGAAGCTTTTTTTGAACCACTACCGGAAGAGGAACTCCAGCAATGGGAATAAGCTACCTAATTGATACTCATATACTATTATGGTGGCTTTTTGATGACCCAAAACTTGACAACACCTGTCGAAAAATTATTAGTAATCCAGATCACCGTATTTTTGTTAGTAGTGTTTCTGCTTGGGAAATTGCAACTAAATACCGCATCGGAAAACTACCGGAAGCAAAAGAAATTGTGGAGCAATATTCACAGATATTAGATCAAGCAAGATTTATCGAACTTACTATTACTTCAGCCCATGCACTCAGAGCAGGAAATCTACCAATTACCCATAGAGATCCCTTTGATCGGATGATTATGGCTCAAGCTGAGTTGGAAATATTACCTCTGATTACTTATGATAAAGCCTTTCAGACGGGGCTAATTCAGATTATTCCTGAAAGTAAGTAAGAATATCATCAGGTATTAAGACGCTCATAATCAAGTTTGCAGTTGTAATTTATATAACTTTATCACTTCTTCATGTATAAGTTAGTTTTAACGTAACAACTATAAAAAAATGGCAAATTGGGAAAATTAAGCTAATTTAAAATTATTTATTTCCCCAACCCTTAACAACTGTGAGTCTTGTACCATTAAATTCCAGGAATATTTTACAAACTATCGTCGCCAACTATGTACTAGATCAGTTAAAGATGGAAATAAGGGACTATTAACCCTCAAAGGTTGCTTTTCCCGTTCTCAAAAGAATCACTGTACCTAAAAATTGAGGAATTTCCCCCCTGTTAGGCAGTTTGTGTAAGTATAAAATCACTGCTTAGGCGTGATATTTCATCTTGACATTTCGCAAAAATTAACTCAACTTAACTATTTAGCTGCATAGCTATTATTCTTTTTAAATTTCCATGTCAATTCTCGTTATCGTCGAATCTCCCACAAAAGCGCGCACCATTCGCAACTACCTACCAAAAGACTATCTGGTAGAAGCCTCAATGGGTCATGTCCGTGACCTACCCCAGTCGGCTAGTGAAATTCCCGCAGCCGTCAAAGGAGAAAAATGGGCGCAGCTTGGGGTCAATGTAGAAGCCGACTTTGAACCGATTTATGTCGTTCCCAAAGACAAAAAGAAAATTGTCACTCAGCTTAAAGAAGCCCTCAAAGGCGCAACTGAACTGATTTTAGCTACAGACGAAGACCGAGAAGGGGAAAGCATTAGTTGGCATTTATACCAATTGCTCAAACCCAAAGTCCCGACAAAGCGCATGGTATTTCACGAAATTACCAAAGAAGCCATTCAAAAAGCTTTGAAAGACTGCCGTAACATTGATGAGCAGGTAGTTCGCGCCCAAGAAACCCGGCGAATTTTAGATAGATTAGTAGGATATACCCTATCGCCACTGCTGTGGAAAAAAATTGCCTGGGGGTTATCCGCTGGACGAGTGCAATCTGTAGCAGTGCGATTATTAGTTACTAGAGAACGTCAACGTCGGGCTTTCCATGAAGGTGCATACTGGGATTTAAAAGCCAGTTTAGAACAGGAAAAAAGTCCATTTAGCGCAGTTCTGGTAACTCTTGGCGGCACGAAAGTTGCTACAGGCAGTGATTTTGACTCGACAACAGGCAGAATTACTGCTGGGCGCAATGTCGTCTTACTCAACGAAGAACAAGCAGAAGCCCTAAAAGCCCGCCTAGAAGGGAAACCTTGGACAGTGGCGGACATGGAAGAACGTCCCGTCACCCGCAAACCAGCGCCACCGTTCACAACTTCCACACTGCAACAAGAATCTAACCGCAAATTGCGCTTATCGGCACGGGATACGATGCGGGTGGCACAGAATTTGTATGAGCAAGGGTATATTACCTATATGCGAACAGATTCGGTGCATCTATCTGACCAAGCGATTACCGCCGCCCGTGCTTGTGTAGAACAAAAATACGGGAAACAATATCTTAGTCCCCAGCCTCGGCAATACACCACCAAGTCTAAAGGCGCACAAGAAGCTCACGAAGCCATTCGTCCCGCTGGTAGCAGTTTCCGCACCCCCCAAGACACCGGCTTAGGTGGACGAGAATTTGCTGTCTATGATTTGATTTGGAAGCGTACCGTCGCCTGTCAAATGGCTGACTCTCGCCAAACTCAAGTTACTGTGCAAATTCAAGTTGAAGACGCTGGTTTTCGTTCCTCTGGTAAGCGCATAGATTTTCCCGGCTACCTCCGCGCCTATGTCGAAGGTTCTGATGATCCTGAAGCCGCTTTAGAAGATCAAGAAGTAATTCTACCTGCTCTTAAAGTTGGTGATCATCCTAAATGTAATGAACTGGAAGCAGTGGGACACGAAACCCAACCTCCCGCCCGTTACACTGAAGCAACTTTGGTGAAAACCTTAGAAAGTGAAGGTATTGGTCGTCCTAGTACCTACGCCAGCATTATTGGCACAATCATTGATAAAGATTATGCCCAATTGGTAAATAATGCCCTAATTCCCACTTTCACCGCTTTCGCTGTGACTGATTTACTGGAAAAACATTTTCCAGATATTGTTGACCCTAGTTTTACTTCTAAAATGGAGCAAACCTTGGATGAAATTTCCACAGGTGAAGCGCAATGGCTACCATACTTAAAGAAATTTTATCTTGGTGAACAAGGTTTAGAAACTTTAGTGCGGGAACGGGAAACCGAAATTGATGCTAGTAAAGCTAGAACTGTAGAATTAGAAAATTTAGATGCTAAAGTCCGCATTGGTAAATATGGGCCTTACATCGAAGTTACCAATGGTGAGGAAGTAATTACCGCTTCTATCCCTAAAAACCTGACTCCGGCTGACCTGAACCCCAAACAGGTGGAAATCCTGCTCAAACAAAAAATTTCCGGACCTGACCAACTTGGTCGTCACCCCGAAACTGGAGAACCAATTTATATCAAACTTGGTACTTATGGTCCCTACGTTCAGTTAGGCGATAAAACTGAGGAAAATCCTAAACCCAAACAAGCTTCTTTGCTCAAAGGTGTGACATCGGAAACGGTCACTTTAGATATGGCTGTGGGTCTATTATCCCTCCCCCGTGCCTTGGGAACTCATCCAGAAACTGGTGGCAAAGTTCAAGCTAGTTTAGGAAGATTTGGCCCCTATGTTGTTCATGATCAAGGGAAAGAGGGGAAAGATTACCGTTCTCTAAAATCCACGGATAATGTCTTGACAATTTCCTTGAATCGTGCTTTAGAATTATTGGCAGAACCCAAAAAAGGACGTGCGGCCAGCAAGAGTAAGTCTAAAGAAGCTTTACGGGAGTTGGGTACACATCCAGAAGATGATTCACCAATCAATATCTATGATGGACCCTATGGGCCTTACATTAAACACGGGAAAACTAATGTCAGCATTCCTGAAGGTGAATCAGTAGAAAATATTACGTTATCTACCGCTATTGAATTACTTTCAGCCAAAGCATCTACAAAATCTCCGCGCAAAACCACTAAATCAACTACTAAGTCAACAACTACTACTAAATCCACAGCTACTAGAGGAAAAAAGAAAGACGCAGCCAGTTAGAGTTAGGGAGCAGGGAGCAGGGGAAATTTTTTCTGTTTTCTTCCTCCTGATAACTGACCACTGACTCCCAAACTTCTATTCCTTATCACTAATTACCCATTACTAATTAAGGATGTGATAATCTAATAAGTAAGGCAGAACACAGAATTAAAATTTCCTAGTAGTCAATACCATACCGATGGAGATGTGTCAACCTTGTTATAGGCTAAAGGTGCGATAATACGCCAGTTTCTGCGACCCTGTTAAATAAAATTGAGGTAGTATCTCAGGAGCGGTCAGTTTAATGGATTATATAGAAAAGGTACTGGAAAAGCTGAAAGAATTAGCCCGGAAGTTAATTGATAGCCTGCTAGGTCCGGAGGGTGAACCGGAACCGGAACTGATTCCGATTCCTGTACATGAACGTTCTATGCGCCGTCGCTAAAATCCTGAAGGTGTGAGGGTTGAATTTGCCAGCTTTAAGTATTCTTGTATTGCACGGGCCAAATCTAAATTTGCTAGGACTCAGAGAACCTGGAATTTATGGTTCTTTAACTTTGGCAGAGATTAATCGCTTGTTAGAGTCCAAAGCTATGGAACTACAAGTAGAAATATTACCCGTGCAGTCAAATCATGAAGGGGTTTTAGTAGATGCTATTCACGGGGCATTAGGAAAACATCAGGGGATTGTTATTAATGCTGGGGCTTACACTCATACTAGTGTAGCTTTGCGAGATGCGATCGCTGCTGTTAATTTACCTACTGTCGAAGTACATCTAAGTAATATTTATCGTCGGGAAGATTTCCGCCATCATTCTTATATCGCACCAGTGGTAATTGGCCAAATTAGTGGCTTTGGCGCTCAAAGTTATTTGTTAGGCTTGCAAGCACTGGTGTACTCTTTAAGGCAGTAAGAGGTAAGAGGCAAAAGGCAAGAGGCAAGAGGCAAGAAAGAGTTATTTCAATTACCAATTACCAATTACCAATTACCAATTACCAATTACCAATTTAAATTATGCGTTATTCTCTCCTCAATCGGGTTAGGGGTGCTTTTTTAGGAGCTTTCTTAGGAGAGAGTTTATCTAACCCGAAGATTTGTAATTTGGGTAAAATTGCTGTTTTGGGTACGGAAAGTTTAATCAGTTTGGGTAAGTTAGATGTAGATGACTGGTTAAAACGTCAACAACAAGCAGGTATTGAATTAGAAACAAATATTAACTCCTGGGGACAAATCATTCTCGCTACATTACCAGTGGTGATCTTTTTTCATGAAAATCCTGTAAAAATGCGAGAAAATATTTTAGAACTGCTAAAAATATGCAACTGGCAATATGAGCCAGCTATAACAGATGCTAGTTTAATCCTAGGATATGCGATCGCTCAATCCCTCAATGAAAAACTTGATCCCCGCACCCTGATTTTAGAAATAGTTAGTTTTTTAGATAAAACATCAACTTCTACATCACAACAATTAATAAAAGTCAATGATTTATTAAAAAAAGGGGCGGGACTAGAAACAGCAGTCAGGGAATTGAGTAGTATGGCTACACCATACAAACTATCGGAAAAATTAACTAGCAATATTGGTTTAGCTTTTTACTGCTTTCTGAGTACCTTAGAAGACTTTTCCCTCACTGTATTACGAGCTAATCAAAATCAAGGTGTTACAGGTGCCATTGCTGGAGCATTATCAGGCGCATATAACAGTACAGTAGGTATACCTGTAAATTGGCAAAATTCTCCTGCACTCAACAACTCTCCGGGATGGGGAATTGACAGTTTTGAGCAGATGTTAAAGTTAACGGATACAATGATGGCGGTGTGGTCTGGAGTCTATGACTTTAGCGATAATTATGGCGAATTTGCAGAGACAGGATATACTATCTTTGCGGCTCCTCATATTATCCGTAGACGTTGAAGTGATGTCAGTAACCCAACTGGGCTTGCAAGAGTAATCAAGCAAGCCGTACTGACCAGACCACCCTAAGCCTAGTCGAAGGGTAGCCGTTATTTGAGTCACGACACCCCGGAATGCGAAGCTAGTTCCCTGCTCTGTCATTTGCAATTAAACAGTTTTAAGGTCACTGAAACAGTGTTGCAAGTCTAACAAGCTCTTATAACAGGTCGTTCGCGCCAGCGTGCCGGAGGCATCTAGCTAACATTACCCCAGAAATGGGAGGCTCTTGGGAGCAAAACATTATGCGTACAGAGTTGGAAAATTTGAATCGGTAATTGTCCCGTTGAAAGTACATCACAACAGTACCCCGAATTTCCCAACTCCAAGGCGGTAATGAAAAAATATTCAAGACGGTTAAAACCGCACGAGCGGTCACTGAGCTTGTCAAAGTGTCGTTTCCCTCTCAGCACTGAAGTGTCTGAGTTTCCTACTTACCGGGTATTCTTATGATTTTTGCGAAGCACGAAATTAATCGTGTAGTAAACTTAGAGACTGTTGTATTTAATCCTGAATGGGATTAAATGCGAATCGCTATCCCTCCCCAAGTTGTCATAGCTTGGGTAGCTTTCGCGGTAGCGTGCCAGAGGCATCAGCCATACTTGGGGTATTTCGCGGCAGGAAAGATGAAAACGCAGCAATTTTTGCAGTCCTTGAGTCAGCAATTAAGGCAATGGCAGCGACAGTATAAAGTGCTATTCCGTCAAGGAAAGCACCATCAGAAACTGCATAGGAATTTTTTCAACAAGCTACTTCTGTATTTATCAGCAAATAACCATCAAGGAAAACAAGGCAAACAGAAACAGACACAAAAATCAACTGCTAAATTAGTTAAAAAAAAAGCTGGCATTGATAAAGTTATTTTCAGATGGGTACATCAAAAACGATCCTCAATAATTTTGGTTTTGGCAATATTATCACTGACAACTGTGGTGGGTCATGATTTATATAATCAACCAAGAATGAAAGTTAATAATATTGCCTTACAAACATTTACTGCTCCTTATACGGATAATATTGAAGATCGGCAAGAGACAGAAGATAAAAGAAAAGATGCTATAGATAAGTCTGTACCGATTTTGATGATTGATAACCATATAAATGAAAAAATCAATGATGAATTGGAAATAATTTTAGATACAAGTAATAAAATTCGCGGGATAGCTGGCACTTTTCCATTTTTTGATACTTCAGTTTTATCAATTTTTAGCCAACGTTATCTTCGAGCTTTTCCTGAATCGGAATGGCAAAAGCTCAAAGTAACTTTAGAAAAGAATAGAAACCAAAACTTAAAAAAACAAAATGCAAAATTTTTGTTATCGCAGCGAAGTTTAGGAAATAGCAAAAAAACCCCTGATTCATCAAGTTCTCCCACATTATCATTAGCCATACCTGCTCCCAATCATGAAAAACAGAGTGATGAAGCTGCCTTTATTCAGGCATTATCAGAAATAGAAATTTATCAATTTACGGCATCAGAAGCTAATTTTTCAGAGCTAATTACTCAAATATCACAAGTTAGGCAAGGATATAGTCAAGCTATTGCGAAAGCATCACAAATAGAAACTGAAAAACTCAAACAAATTTATACACAACCCGTTATTTTGGAGTTATCTGATAATGATTGGGTGAAAACACAAGTAGGAATCCGTAAAAGTGCAGAGCGAATTCTTGCCCAAGGTATATCGGCTGGATTACCCAAAAATATTTTGAATAATGCCGTGAATTTGCAGGTGCAATTATCCGTACCTAGTGAAGCTGAATCTTTAGCAACCAATGTATTATTAGCGGTAATACAACCAAACCTCAAACAAGATGAAGCACAAACCAAACAACAAGCTCAATTAGCAGCGCAAGAAATACCATCTATAATCCTGCAAGTAAAAAAAGGAGAAGTAATTGTTAGTAAAGGAGAAAAGATTACAAAATGGAAATTTCAGGTATTAGAACATTATCACCTGATTGGCCGCCAGATAAATTGGATGAGGTTAACAATTCTAGCAGTGATTATGACTGTAGGAATTCAGGTTTTTGTGTGGTTAGAAACAAAAAGTAATAACTATTTACGACAACGTGATCGCTTATTAGTTTTACTACTTACCCTCACTGTTCCCGGAGTATTAGCAATGGGTTTACCCTATACTACCTGGAGTGCTATTGGTTTATTATTGGGCAGTTTTTATGGACCAACTGTAGGTGTAGTGGTGATCGGCTTACTATCGTTCATACTACCAATTACCGTAAATACAAGTATTCTGCTACTACTATCTGGGGCTGTGGGTGGAATGTTTTGCAGTTATGTAGCCCATAGATTGCGATCGCGTGAAGAACTAGCATTATTAGGTGTGATTACTGCATTAACCCAAGGGGGTGTATTCTTATTATTAAAAATCCTCACTGGTGGGGTATTCGGTTCAGGTTGGTATATCTTCCAAGAAGCAGGTTTATTTGCAGTATCTGGCTTATCTTGGAGTATTGTCGCTTTGGGTTTAAGTCCTTATCTGGAAACGTTATTTGATGTTATTACCCCCATTCGTTTGGCAGAATTAGCTAACCCCAACCGCCCATTATTAAAGCGACTAGCTACGGAAACTCCAGGAACTTTTCAACATACTTTATTAGTAGCTACCCTTGCTGAAGCCGCAGCTAAACAATTGGGGTGTAATGTGGAATTAGTGAGGGCGGGAACTTTATATCATGATATTGGCAAAATGCACGATCCTTTGGGATTTATTGAAAATCAAATTGATAGTCCGAATAAACATGAAACAGAAATTAAAGATCCTTGGGAAAGTGCAAAACTGATTAAAAAGCACGTGACTCAAGGGTTGATAATGGCCAAGAAACATAGTTTACCCACGGCAATTCAGGCTTTTATTCCCGAACATCAAGGAACAATGGCGATCGCCTATTTTTACCACCAAGCCCAGCAAATAGCCCAGGAAAATCCTAGTATAATAGTAGATAAAGCAGATTTTTGCTACGACGGACCTATACCCCAATCACGGGAGACAGGAATCGTCATGTTAGCAGATTCTTGTGAGGCCGCATTACGTAGTCTTAAAGATGCAACTCCAGAAAAAGCATTAAATATGCTGAATAATATTCTGCGGGCAAAATGGCAAGATGATCAATTAATAGATTCAGGATTGACCAGGGAAGAAATGCCAAAAATTGCCCAAATATTTGTGGATGTTTGGCAACAATTTCATCACAAACGGATTGCTTACCCTAAAGCGAAAGCTGGTAATTCGTAATTAAGATGAAGCTGCATAGAATCAGACTTTAGGAATAATTGACCGCAGATAAACGCAGATAAACGCAGATAAAGATGGATGAATTATATTTGGATTTTAACAGTTAAACTAGAGATAGAAAAATAACAAAAGGAAGATTATGATGACGGATCGTGACTATACCTTAATTATTGACAAAAGTGGTAGTATGTCCACCCCCGACCAAGTGGGTGGGAGAAGTAGATGGGAAATAGCCCAAGAATCTACCATTGCTTTAGCGAGAAAGTGTGAACAGTTTGATCCTGATGGCATCACAGTTTACGTGTTTTCTGGCAAATTTAAACGTTACGATGATGTAACAACTGCCAAAGTTGCCCAAATATTTCAGGAAAATGATCCCGCCGGTACAACTAACTTAGCCAGTGTCTTACAAGATGCCCTGAATAATTACTTTCAACGCAAAGCAGCAGGTACAACTAAACCTAATGGAGAAACAATTTTAGTCATTACTGACGGTGAACCAGATGATCGCAAAGCGGTATTTGAAATTATCATCAGTGCTACCCGACAAATGGAAAAAGATGAAGAATTAGGAATTTCCATGATTCAAGTCGGTTCAGATGCTCAAGCAACCAAATTTCTCAAAGCCTTAGACGATCAATTACAAAGTGTTGGTGCTAAATTCGATATTTGCGACACCATTACTTTAGATGATTTAGAAGACATGAGTTTGGCTGATGTTTTAATGAATGCCATCACTGATTAATTAAGAAAAATTACTAATATCTGGAGAGTTTAGTCATGCTAGAAAACCGTGATTACACCTTAATTATTGATAAAAGCGGTAGCATGGCTACCCCAGATCAAAAAGGTGGTAGAACTAGATGGGCAACAGCCCAAGAATCTACTTTAGCACTAGCAAGTAAATGTGAACAATTTGATCCAGATGGCATTACTATTTATTTGTTTTCTGGAAGATTTAAACGTTATGAAAATGTCACATCAGCCAAAGTCTCACAAATTTTCATGGAAAATGATCCGTCGGGAACAACAGATTTAGCTGGAGTTTTAAAACACGCTACCGATGATTATCTGCAACGCAAAGCCTCCGGTACAACTAAACCCAATGGGGAAACAATTTTAGTAGTTACTGATGGTGAACCAGATGATCGTAAAGCCGTAATGAAGGTAATTATTGAAGCTTCTCGTCGTCTCGATAGAGATGAAGAATTAGCTATTTCCTTTATTCAAGTCGGTAATGATGCTCAAGCTACCCGCTTCTTGAAAATCTTGGATGATGAACTGCAAAGTGCAGGGGCTAAATTTGATATTTGCGACACTATCACAATGGATGATATGGAAGATATGAGTTTATCAGAAGTTCTTCTCAATGCCATTAATGACTAGTATCTCTGTGAATTAGAAATTAGAAATTAGAAATTAAAAAATTTAGATCCCCGACTTCTGACATCAATTCATAATTTATTGATAAATAAAAAAAGTCGGGGATCTTATCTCTAGTTAGGAATTATAAATATGGATTCCATTGATAAGTTATTAACTGAAATTAAAACTGAATATACAGAATCAAAAACCATACCACCACAGAATAATTTAACCCCAGTTAAATCTGTGATTTCAAATACTCCAAAATCTAATGTATCCATAGATAGCCTATTATCAGAAGTGGAAGCGGATTTTCCAGAAACCAAAACTGAATATACTCAATACAAGTCTACCCAATCAAACAATAAATTACCTCCCATTCAATTTGTACAATCACCTGCTACTAAGTCAGATCGATTTATAGATAACTTATTAGCAGATGTACAAGCTGATTTTTTGGAACAAGATGCGGCTGAGGAAATAAGAAAACAGGAAGAATTAGTACAGGAGAAAATCCGTCAAGAAAAACTGAAAGCTAAACAAAAATTAGCCTTACAAAAACCTGCCAAAGCATGGTTAGCTAAATTAGATCCATTATCATCAGAAGGATTGTGGTTTGAAAGATTTGCTGAAGGTTATCCTGACAAATTAGCAGCCGCAATTGATTATTTGCAAACTAATTCCTAACTCTCAATTTACAACCATTTTCCCCCTCGAAACCGCCACCGAGGGAAAATAATTCTCATTAAGCTTTGTGAACTGATAAAAACTGCTAACCAAACAATACTATAATGCAGCAAAAATATACTTGGTGATAATTCATTTTTAGGCATAGGTATGGGTAAAAATCCCCATATCTTTACCCCACAAAATACAAATACCATTTCCCAAATCCCAGCGAAAAGCTGATAAACTGCTGGCCAGTCCCTATCCCAACGAGATTTTTGCAGATAATTATATAAAATATCCCAACCTAGTCCGAAAATGGCGACATAGGCAAGTATCCAAAAATATATTAAATTAGGTTTGTTACTAATTAAACCTATGGCGAAAGGAATAGATACCAATACACCTACGGTTGCTAGTAATAATAATCGCGTTTGCCAACGACCAAGTAAAGTAGGAGTCATAAAAATGTGTTGAATTACTTAACTTTTAATTAACATTTACACCACATAAAATTAAACTAGGGAAATATACAATTACTGACAGACAATGAACGTATTAACTTTACAGTGGCAAGATACAAATCAAAATATTACTCACAACATTTACGAACAACAGCCCAGTAAGAATCCAGGTACTGTCCGTATTGGAAGAGATCCCTTGCAATGCGACATTATTCTAACTCATCCAACTGTATCTGGTTTGCACGTTGAAATATTTTTTCACTCACAACAGCAACAATTTTATCTCAGAAACTTACGTGAATCAAATCCTCCTCAGATAAATGATAAACCATTAATTCGAGGAGAAATGGCTTTAGGAGAAGGTAGCCTAATTTATTTAGGACAACAAAAATTAGAAGTTACTGCTATTTCTGTTCACAAGATTACCCCAACAATTATTACACCACCACAGTTACAAATACACCCTCGATATCCACAACACTCTCCTACCCCAGTGACACAACCAAAACCTATTTATGGTTTGCAATGTTCCAGATGCCATAAAGTTTCTCCAGCCGAAAATTTGAAAATAGGTTGTCCTTGGTGTGGTACATCCTTAGCAGCAGCAGTTAGTGTTCTATTTGCACCCAGCAATTAAACAATTGATAATTGACAATTAACAACGAACAAATGACTAACTTACAAATTCAATTAAGTTGGGAAGATCCAGCAACAGGAGAAAGAAGAGAACCAAAGTTAAATATACCTATTGCTTTTGGTCGAGAATTTGCGCGTTTACCTACAGAAATTCAAGGACAGCGTGTTTCGAGAATGCTGTTAAATAGTCACGAAGTTTCTCGTTATCATGCACTAATTGAGTGGGAAGAAAACCATTTAGTTGTAATTGATCAAAATAGTGCGAATGGAGTTTATGTTAATGGTCAAAAACAAACACGCTGTCAGTTAGCTAATGGCGATACTGTGCAAATGGGGCCATATTTAATTATTGTCCAGTTTGGTATTAATACTCTTATTTCTCCTCCTCGTAATCCTTCAACAATTCAATTTAATCCCCATACTAATCTTCCAGATTCTAGTGTATCACCTTTACCTGTAGTTACACCTGTAGGTAGTAATTTTCCACCCCCATTTTTTCAAGCCGAAAAAGTAGAAATTCAGGCAATTCATGCTACAGGTTTACCAGTTAATGAATGTGATTATCTGGCAATTGGTGCAGGTTTGGGTAGTTTTATTTGGGTTAATTTACTCAGAATTAGTGGTGTCAAAGCTAATAAAATTATGGCGGTGGGATTAGAAGCGCAACCCTATGCCCGTTATCAACGCCTTTGTCTTAATTCCCAAATTCCTTTACAGGAAAGATTGCGTTCTAATTCTGATTCTTGTCCTGATAATATTTGGGGTTGGCCGAGTTATGCTTTGCGGGAATCTTGGCATGATTTAATGCAAGGTAATTTTAAATCGACGTTTAAACATTTATGGCAAGTTTTTAGTGAACCAACTTTTGCCCAAACCTATACTCCCAGGGCTGGGAATGTTTTTAATTCTCTAGATAGGGAAGCAAAACGCATTGGTTGGGAGCAAATTTATCATTATGGCAGAGTTAGAGGAATCCGCAAAACGGAAGATGGTAGATATTGTATTGCTTATGCTTTAGGACAAGGAGAATATGCTTTTATAGTTAGTCGTTATTTACATTTAGCTACGGGATACCCAGCCATTCAGTTTCTTCCAGATTTGCAAACTTATCGAGAAAAATATCAAGATTTTCAAGCTGTAGTGAATGCCTATGAAGATCACAATCATGTTTATGAAAAATTAGAACGCCAAGGTGGTACGGTGTTGATTAGAGGACGGGGAATTGTGGCTTCACGGGTTGTCCAGCGAATTTATGAAGCGAGAAAACAAAATCAGCAGATTACAGTTTTACATTTAATGCGATCGCCTAAACCCCAAGGTAATAAATTTCAAAAAGCACAACGGACTGTTAAAAATCATTATGAATTTCAACCCTTTAACTGGCCAAAGGCCTGTTGGGGTGGTGAACTACGGGAAATGCTAGAAAAAGCTACTCCGGAAGAACGTAAAAGCTTTTTAGCCGACTGGGGAGGAACAACTACTGCTGACCGTTTAGATTGGCAAAATATCACCGAACAAGGTTTAAAGGAAGGTTGGTATCAAATCACCTTTGGTCAGGTATTAAGAGTAGAAAAAGATGGACAAAATCGCACTATTACCGACATTCAATCGGAAGGTTTAGGAGAAATAAAATTAACCGCAGACTTTATTATTGATGCTACCGGATTAGATGCCAAAGTAGAAGCTAGTCCTTTATTAGAAGATTTAGTTAAACACTACAATTTACCTCTAAATTATTTAGGAAGATTAATAGTAGCGAATAATTTTGAATTAGTAGAAATGCGAAATACTAAAGGACAAATGTATGCAGCCGGAGCAATTACCCTGGGCGGACCCTATGCCGCTGTTGATAGTTTTTTGGGTTTACAATATGCGGCATTGGTCGCAGTTGATGGATTATACATTGCCCATGCACCAGGAGTTAAAAGATTAAATGGTGTTAGTTCTTTGGGACAATGGTTAAAGTGGGTTTTTAACCAGTCACCATCATGAACCAAAATTTACCTTTAATCTGTTCCTGGTCTTTTGTTTCTTCATTTTCTCATTCTAATGCTGTTCGTAATGCCGGATATGGAAATAAGGTTTTAAATCCAGCCAAGCGTTCTTTTAATGGTTCTGGTGCAGCATTCCAAAGACTTTCATAATAGAAAAAAGCTACACCAAGTCCCTGCTGTTGGGCGGCTCGGACTTGAGCTTGAATTTGTTGAATTGTGACGAGTTTAGTTCTTAAACCTGCCATAATGCCAATCCCAGTAGGGATTAGTTGTTTAACTTCTTCCATTTCTGGACGGGAAAGTTTAGCAGTAAAATGATCCAAATTCTCCCGATAGACTTGCACAATTAATTCATCTACTATGTTTAATCGCACCCAATTTAACCAATCTTGTAGTTGAAATTTGTAAGCAAAATCATAGTAATTAGGAGAGACAGAGAAAATCATTTTGGGTTTTATCTGCTTAACTGTTTGGTTAAGTTTCACCATAAAATCTGTAATTTTATTTGCCCGCCAACTTACCCATTCTGGATCTTGAGGATCTTTGGGTGGAGTCTTTTTGGTTTCTTTGGTATACAAAGCAACTGTATATTTATCATAGCCAAATTCATGAGGTAAACTCATGTGATCATCAAATTGAATACCATCAAGATCATATTTATTGCTAAGTTCTACCAGCAAATCGGTGATAAATTTTTGTACTTCTGGATGAAATGGATTTAACCATTTAACTTCACCAGCAGCACTAATAGATGTTTGACTACCATCCTGTTTTTGTGTAAACCATTCTGGTTTATTCATGGCTAATTCTGAAGTTGGTGGAGCCATAAACCCAAATTCAAACCAAGGAATTACCAGTAAATTTTGACGGTGAGATTTTTCAATTAAATCAGCGAGAATATCATGGCCATCTAAGCCTCGAAATACAAAGGGCTGAATTTCTAACCGTTTGGCTACTTCACTAGGATACATGACATATCCAGAATTCCAAACTACAGGATAAATAGTATTAAAATTGAGTTTTTGTAGTTGTATTACAGCTTCTTGAACTTTAGTTTTATCTCTGAGAATATTTAGATCATTATTTGTCATCCACACACCACGAATTTCTTGACGTGGTATTTGAGCAATAGCGGGTGTGAAAATATTTCCCCAAAAGACTGTGAGTAAGGAAATTAAGAACAAAGGCAGAAATAGCTGTTTAAGTAATTTCTGGGAAAAGAACTTATGGAAATTGAATTTCATTTTAACTTGATAATATTCTAATGAGATTTACTAGCATTCAATATCTTTGACGTATTTAATCAGAAGTAGTGCCTGAATTGCAATTTTTTTTTACTAAATGATCATCAAAATAAATTCTTGAATAAAATAATATCCCTAACTTCTTGTATCAATTCATAATTTATTAACAAGATCAAAAAATAAGTCGAGGATCTAAGTCTTGTGGTTTATGCCTGCGGCTCTTTAATCATGAATTTTAACAAGGTAGCTGGGGAATGATTCCGTAAAAAGATCATAAATATACCATATAATAGTGTAAAAATATATAGAATATTTTCCAAATATCCATTACATTGCTGTTTAAAATGCCAAGTTTTCAGCCTTATAAATCCATGCAACTATCTGTATCGCCAAAACTCTGTCAACCTTTAAAGATCGTCGCCTTGGGAGATAGCTTAGTATATGGATACGGTGATCCAGAGAAAGGCGGTTGGGTGGAACAACTGCGACGGTGGTGGATGTTACCGGATAGCGTGGGTCATGTACTTTATAATTTGGGAGTCAGGGGCGATCGCACACAGCAAATTGCCCAACGATTAGAAGGAGAATTTCGTCACCGGGGAGAAATCCGCAATCGTGTACCAGACTTGATTATTTTATCTGTCGGTGTCAACGATACGCCCCGATTAAGAAGTCCCAACGGCAGAAATTACACAGATTTTAGTCAATTTGAATCAGAAATCGCCACGTTACTAGACCAAGCCCAACAACTCTGTCCTGTGCTGTTTGTGGGGATGGTTCCCGTAGACGAAACCAAAATGCCTTTCCTTGATTGTTTATTCTACAATCACGCCGACCAATACTGCTACAAAGAAGCAACACGGCAAGCTTGTGAACAAAGACAAATTCCCTATTTAGACATTTTTGATCAATGGATGCAACGTAGTCAAGCTTGGAGAAGCGATCGCATTACCAGTGACGGACTGCACCCCAACACCCTGGGTTATCAAGACTTATTAGAAGCTGTACTCAACTGGAGAGAATTATCACAATATCATTGTCAAGCTGATTATGGGGCAGAATTACAGCAGGAGTCAGGAGTCATACCAATTAAAAATTAAAAATATTTCTCCCCTGCTTCTAGCCCGGACGCGTTGTACCACATAGGAATAGTTTTTGAGTTTTGTGTTATAACCCAGTTGTGAAAATGAACTCAAACGAAAGACTACTCTATGGAACCAGATAAGCTGGCGCGATTGAAAGAGTACGGTGAATTTATCCTCCGCAAAATTGACTCTGTACCCCAACGCCCTTCCCAAGAGGAAGATTGGGTTCCCACTAGCCTTGATGATTGTTTGCTACGGCTGCGAGAGGCGGCGGAGAAAACTGTAGAATTGGCCAACTCACCGGTAAAAATTGGCGTAATGGGGGAATTTAGCAGCGGTAAAAGTTTGCTGCTAGGAAGTCTCATTGGTTACGCAGACGCTTTACCAGTGAGTGAAAATCCGACAACTGGTAATGTTACAGCGATTCACATTAAACCCCAGGATGGTTTTGCAACTACCCAAGTAGATAATTACACGGTGGAATATTTATCCCATGAAGGGGTAAACGAGTGCTTACACTTCATGCTCAAAGAAGCAAACCGTCGCGCTACGTCTGCCGGGGTGACACCTTTACAGGTAGCTAAAATTAAAACTGGTAAAGATATCAGTATTTGGTGTGAGGAAGTTTGGAAAAGCTCAAATAATTTAGAATTGCGTTATTTGGTGCGGGAGTTAGTGTCATTTTTGCGGGCTTATCAGGCTTATGGTGAGGCTTTATGCGGTCGCTTTTACCAAATTGATGCTATCACCTCCCATGAAGGTTTACAACTGGCAGAAATGCCCATGGCGATTCAATCTCTCAAATTTGAGGATTTACCAGCAGCGCATATTCGCTTACCTAATGCTCCTCAAAAGTTAGGAACGCAATTATTACAAAACAGTTTTCCCTTAATTCGTCGCGTTGATATTGAAGTGAAAATATCACGAGAAATTTGGGATGTTACAGGTGCAGAAGAATTTGTCCTGTTAGATTTTCCGGGTTTAGGTGCAGCTAATTCTGGGACTAGAGATACATTTTTATCATTGCGAGAATTGGCACAGGTACAGACAATTTTAGTCTTACTTAATGGTAAATCGCCAGGGAGCGATCGCGCCAATAAAATTTTCACAATGATGCAGCAACAACGCCCAGGACAAGACCTGAAGGATTTAATTCTTGTCGGTGTGGGACGTTTTGATCAACTACCTTTAGAAAGTGAAGGTGGGGAAAGGGAACTAGATTTATTAATTGCTAATCAATCTAATTCTCAACCGTTACAAACCAATACAGTTTTCCAAAAATTGAAAGTTCTCAAAACCATTATTGATGGGGCTGAGGCTTTTACTACTCAAAAAGACAGAATTGTTTTATTATCACCACTGTTAGGATTAGCTGAATTTGCCAAACGTTCTAGTCAAGTAAAAGCAGGTTCAGAGGAATTTCTCGCTAATTTAGATTATCCCGATTATCTGGAAAGACCGAAAAAGTTACAACAGAAATGGGGTGATTTAAGTGAGGCTTTATTAGCAGTAGATGGGAGGAATCAATTAGGTAAACAATTAGGTTATTTTGCTCAAGATGGTGGGATTAGTAAATTAAGAGAATTAATTCAAACTCATGTTACTAATCATGGCTTAAAGCAATTATATGAAGATACCCGGCGGGCTGCTGATGGTATCCGTCAACAACAAGAATATCTCAAAGAAATTATTGCCGAAATTCACGAACAAGGCATACCCACACTTGATACTCCGGCTTTAATGGAATTGAGAACAGCCATAGAAAGTTTAGATAAAATCTACAGAAACTTCCAAAAAGATTTAGGTAAAGAACAACTGAAAGATCGGAGAGGAATTGTAGTTAGTGATGTTATTAAAGATGAGCTAACTTTGAGAATTTTGAATTGGAGTCAGTGGACATTACTATTTAATAAAGTCCAAAATGGCACAATTACCTTAGCTGAATTTAAAGGTGCAGCCGGGAAATTATTTGATAGAGGAAATCGCGTAAATACTTCTCTACCAACTAAAAGTGATGACTTTTATCCAGCCTTTGAAAAAACAGTTAAAGAACTGGAGAACTTTGCCAGCGATCGCATTCGTCAAGCCGTGATAGACTTATTAAGCTCCTTGGCACATCAAATCACCTTAGAACGGGAAAAACTGCAAGCCATTCTTCTCCCAGAAATGGAACAAGAAATTGAAGAGAAATTTGGACTTGAAGAAGCCGATTTATTTTATAAACTTTTATTAGGATGTGATCCTCGTCAATGGAAAGAAGCCATTATTGCCGAAATCAATAACCATGATCAAACTATCAAACCAGAAAATATTTTTCCCCTAGCCAGACAAGATGAAAAACACAGTGTAGGACAAATTTTTGATTGGTCTCCAGAAAGGAATCAAAACCCATCTAGAAGCACGAATCATCAACTTTTCGTTTTACGACTACGAGATGAAATTACTGCTAGTGCTAGTCTTCACCTTGTGCAATATGTCAGCGAAAGCAATCAGCACGTAAATATAGAAATCAATGGGATTTTAGATCAAATTATTCCCAGTTTGCAAAACCTTTCCAAAAAAGAAGCACTACTCAGATATATTGCTGCGAGAGATTCACAAACTGAATTAGCTATTCCCGCTTGGTTGGAAATTCTAGCAGATATTGCCGCAATTAATGAAGCTGAATTATTTACCTGTATTTAATTGGTGAATATTCAGTCATCAAACAATTTTGGATTTTGGATTTTGGATTGACTTCATAGATAAAATTAGGGGCTTTTACTATCAATGAATTATTTGTCATTAAATTAGATAAGGAACATCAAAAATGCCTGTGGAAATTCGGCTTCTACCTAGCTTTAAATTAGGTGTAAAAGAAAATGCACAGTTGCATCTACCCTCCATCCAAATTATCCCTATTAACAGCAACATTCCGCACATTTCTCGGATTAACTGCATAGTTAGAGGCACACCAAACGTATTAGCAGCACAAATTCAAAGAACCTATAGACAATTTCACTCAGCCACACCCAAACAAATTACTAATATTTGTCAATTAGGACAAGATTCCTGTCAATTAGATTCACCTTTAATCACCATAGTTGACTGTACTTTAAAGGTAATTGTGGAATATTTTGATTCCGACGCTGGGGGAAAACCAAATTTGTCTATATCTAATCATGTATGTGCTGAATGTGATCTTTGGTTTATACCCAATTTACAAGAATCATCAAATCCACCTACAGAAAATTATCCGGCCATGAACAATTCGCAATTTGATCACTACCTGCATAATTTAAGTCAACAACTCAGTGAAAAACTCAACGAAAAACAAAGAAAAAGATTTCCTGGTTGGTTAGCTTTAGATTTTGGTACTTCTAACTCCACCGTGACACTTTTTGACCCCATAGAAGTCCCCATTGCCGAAGTTTTACCCAGAGAACAAGAACTGAGATTAAGAGAACGCATGGCTGAATGGTTAAATTCTTCTTCTGATTTAGCCTTACCAGATGTGAGTGGCGGCGAATGGGACAAATTTCTGGCTGATATTAGCAAAAACTTAGAAATAGAATCACATGAATTAAGTGAAATTTTTGAAAGTGATAACAAAGAATTATTTTTAGAAGCAATTCGGCAAATTGAATTATGTTTAGGAACAAGTGATAGATTTCGGCGGGCTGTTAGTAAAAAACTTTATGCGATATATCATGAAGTTTTCCGTGTTCCCACATTAGAATCACAAAATTTAATTCCCGTAGTTTTAGATATTGATAGACGCAGTACAGAAATTCCCAGTGAAATGGAAGTATCGCAATTAATTCCCTTAAAACTACGCATGGGAAGAGATGCTAGAGATAATAGAAAAAAAGCCATCGCCCAAGGAACAACTGTTTCAGTTAAAGAAATTATTAGCAGATTTCACCATTCACCCAAACGCTATTTTGGACAAGATCGATCTTTCCCCATTATCTTAGAAGAAGATGAAGAAAATATTCAAGTTAATCGCCTCATTCAAGCAGCTTGGGCGCAATTAATTGAATTAACAGAAGATTATCGGCAACGGGCTAGACGGAGATTTTCAGAAGGCGATTTTTTAACAGCAGTTGTTACCTATCCCACCGTTGCCCCTCCCATAGTTCGCAAAGAAATCAGGCAATTAGTAGAGGAATTAGGCATTGATGATGTGCAAACAGCTTATGACGAAGCTGTTTCTGTGGCTATCTTTTTCCTGTGGCGAGAATTTGGCGGAAATCTCAATATTGGCATTGAATCTTTTAAAACTCGCTGTCGTCAAAATGGCAATAAATGGTCACAAAATGTCCTAGTTTTAGATATTGGTGGGGGAACAACCGACTTAGCTTTAATTGAACTTACCCTGGAAGATAAAACGCCCTTCTTTGCAGATAATGAAGATCGAGGTTTAGGAGGACGTTACTATAAACTTACCCCTAAATTATTAGGTTCTTCTGGACATTTACAATTAGGTGGTGAATTAATTACTTTACGAATTTTCCGCCTATTAAAAGTGGCTATTTCTGATTTTCTTCTCACCGCAGTTACTACAGGTGACATCGAAAGCGACAAATTAGAAGACTTAATCAACTCCGAATTAAACGAACGTTTTTTAGAAGACGGAAAATTTAAAACTGGTAGTTTATTGAAATGTATAGATAAAGAAAATCCCGAAGGTGACGTTGCCTTTAAAGATGCCCTAGATACAGCCGAAAAAGTCTTACCAACTCGTTGGCAACAAGCAACCCAACGCCTGCAAACCTTTTACACATTGTGGGATCATGCCGAAGCTGCTAAACTCAAATTAGGACAAAAACTACCCACAGATACTTCTTTATTAACCTTCACTTTAAATGAACAACAAATTGGCGAACTTCTTGCCCAAAGTGCCGTTAAATTTCAAGTTAGAAGTTCTGAATCTATTTCTCTAACTTTAGATAACCAGCAATTTGATCGGGCTGCCATGTCTTCCATTAAAGAAGCAATTGGTATTGCTAAAGGTTTAATGGAAAGCCGTCTCAGTTCGGAAACTAATCAAAAAGTAGATTGGTTGATTCTCTCTGGAAAAACTTGTAGTCTTGATCTGGTTCAACAACAAATTTACGAAGAATTTAGTCAATCACCTTATTTTGTTTGGAATCCTGAACGAATTACCTTTGTTTTAGAATTTACAAAAATTGCCACTTCCGCAGGTGCTTGTTATGCCGAAAAACTGCGGCGCTTTCGATTTGATCCAGAAGAATCTAAAAATCTGTTACGCAAGGGTGCAAATCAATTAGAAATTGATGTCAAAAACCTGTTTTATTATCTTCCTTGCAACTTCAAACGCAAAACCCAAAGTAATGAACCATTAGCCATTTTTAGTGCGGGACAAGAACTATATCAACTTGCACCTTGGGACACTGTGGCTAAAGTGCGGACACCTTGGCAGGGGATACAATTAACTAATATTATCCATCGTCAAGATTATGAAAACGGAACTTTTCGCCTCTGGGGTAGTTTCGATGGTAAAGTATTGATGGATAAATTAGGCATGGAAGAACAGGAATTTCTCAAAAAAATTAAAGTGCAATTTGAGATTGACCAAGCTTTACAATTTAGCGTTTTGCTATGTCGAGGTAATCCCCATTATTTAATAGATGTGGCTGGCATTGATATTAATTCAGTCATATCTAAAACTGCTGAAAATACCTTATTTAGTGATGGCAATTTGAAATGGAATATCGCTATTGAAAATCATCAACATAACTTAAATCATGGTGATATTGCTGTCAATGTTTTAGAATCAGCCACAGTTGATCAACCTCATGCTTATCATTTAGTATTTGCAGTTGATAATAATCATAGTAAAATTATGGAAACATTTCATTATTTACAAGACGGTGTAAAGCAACCAGGAACAGGATTAATTAGTCAACCCTTGCCACCATTTCCCCAAAGTGGTCAACATACCTTCTATATTTATCAAACTGATAGTGAGACAAATACTAAAAAATGGCTACGGATTGGTACACTCAGCAGACCGGATATTATCACAGATTATCCTTGTCAATATCATGTAACTCTTGATAATACAGGCATATTAAGAATGCACGCCGGTGCAGTTCCTTATTGGACATCTAATAATCAAGAATGTCTAGAACAAGAAGGATGTGTTTATCGGGCAGAATTGGAATTACAACCTAATGAAGTTGATAAAGAACGTGATCCATTTTGCGGTATTCATTAGCTTTAATTCCGTAGGTTGGGTTGACGTATGTTACCCAACATTATCAATTCTCGCTTTTTATTGGGTTGCACTATCACTTAAACCAATATTATCAATTCTCGCCCTTTGTTGGGTTGCGCTGTCGCTTAACCCAACCTACTTTTTGCTATTTTCATCCTGACAAAATCATGCAGAATTTACATAAACTACTAAATACAGAAAACTCAGAATTAGCCAAAATATTACGGTTTAATTTATATGGATTAGCCGCAACTTTAACAAAAGCAAATCAAGAATATCCGCTTGATACCGGATTTCAGACATCAGAAGAAATCCTCCAAGAACTTAATTATTTATTACAACCTACACCAGTTATAGAGGAACTACCTCAGAAAAAAAATGAATTAAAATTATTGAAATTACAAGAAGCTTTTAATTGTGATTCAGAATTAAATTTTTATCTAGGTAATTCTCCTATCCAAAGCCAAACCGATGCAGAAATATGGAATAAAATTCATCAAAAACTATTGCAAGTCCCTGAAGATTTAGCGACATCTTGGCGACAAATAGCTTTAAAATTAGCACAGGAATTAGGTGCAGTTGTAGATAATAGAAATCTTGAGGAATTGCCTTTTGTGCGTGATGAAATTATTTATCCGGGGTTAAGTGGTACAGTTAAAGCCAAAGGACTATGTTTATCTCAAACAGCCTTGGTAAATTCAGGAATTGCCCAAACTCATCTTTCTGAAAATTTACATTTAATCGCTGGATTTTTACTTTTATATATTAAATTTATTGAGATAGATACAGAATTACATCATGCTTTGAAAAGTGTTTTTAGCTTTGATGTGGTTTCTTTACACTCTAAATCAGAACAACGCCATCAATATATTGACGCATTAAGTGATCGCTTTCACCGCATTCAAAAATCAGAAGAAAATACTGATACAGTTTTAAACTTATGTGCTTGGATTGACATGGATGAAGCCATTCATTCTTTAGTATTTATCCCCCCGGCTGAACGTTATTCCTGGTGGGGAAAATTACAAAAAGAATCCCGTCGTCTGCTTAGAAAAGCCGCTGACAAAGCTATTAAAGCAGGTAATGAAGTGCGACTCAAACAGTTATCAGGACTGTATGCTGATGTTTGTGAATTTTCTAAAGATGACTTGCAATTAGACTGTGGTGGTAATCCAGGTGAAGTATTAACTTGTTTGCGAGTCTATGCCCGAATTAATCAACAACAGTATCCAGGAAGGGTGATATTTAGGACTCTAAGGTAAGATAATATCTACAAGATTCCCTAAACATAAGTTTTTTAAATATGCCTTTTTCAAAGAAATCGCATTTCTATGTTTATTGAGAATATAGCTAGGTCATTATCAAGAATATTGAGAATACTGTCAATAATTGAACGAAGTTACTAGGGTATTGACCTCTTGACTTTTTATGCTATTATTTAGGTGTATGATCCAAGGGATTCTTGTGTTTACGAATAATCTTTAACAAGCAACAT
Organism: Anabaena sp. UHCC 0187; assembly: GCF_009712035.1. Lineage (GTDB taxonomy): Bacteria > Cyanobacteriota > Cyanobacteriia > Cyanobacteriales > Nostocaceae > Dolichospermum. The sequence continues at coordinate 34,479 of NZ_VILB01000035.1, forward strand.
ACACGACTTGTTAAAGAAGAAGATAATACTATTAAATTTTTTATTGACCACCAGAAAAAAACAACGGTAAGATAAACGCTGTGATAATTCCCCCCAACACAACCACCTCAATAATTTTCAATAATAAACTACCCCCCATAAACTGATTAATTTCTCCCCTAATATGATTGGAAAAATTACCCAACCAACCACGTAAACGACTATACCAGTTAGCGGGGCTATCTTCTGGGCGGAATTTCCATGATAATATTGACAGTAATAATGGCACACCACCAACTTTAGCTGACATCAAAACATGAATTGCTAAACAACAAATCATGATTAACCAAGCTATTAAATGAGCATAATACCAAATATGATCAAGTTCTCCTGTGGGTAGCCATTCTTCCTTCATCATTCTCCCAGATACTACCGCCAAAACAGCAGCAAGTAACATTTTAGTATTTACTAAACGTTGTAGACTTACCCACCAAATTGGTTTACCAAATTGAGTTAGGTTTTGGATAGAGTCTGGTTGTAATAGTCGTCTTTTCCCAGCATGAAAACTATAAACAGCAAAAAATGGCAGTAAAATCAAGAAAAACACTGCCAATGTCCCGTGAATATCCTGGATAGAATTAATTTTGGGAATGGGAATATATCCAAATCTTTTATCAAAAGTGTTGTAAACTAAGAATCCGCTAATAATTGCGCCAATAACTAAAATCCCGCTCATACCATGCAGGATTCGTAATATTAATGGTTGATAGGGGGCTGAACGATTCATAAGTTGATGTGGTAAGTTTTCAAGAAGGCTAGTTTTATCTTAGTACATTAAAATATAGGATTTATATTATCACTTATTGAAACTAAAATAACATGAATATTAAAAGTCCTCTCCGTTATCCTGGTGGTAAATCCAGAGCAATTAAAAGCATCTCTGAATGTCTCCCAGAAAAGTTTTCCGAATTCCGAGAACCCTTTGTTGGTGGTGGTTCAGTCTTCATTTATCTCAAACAACAATTTCCTCATCTCCAGATTGCCATTAACGATTTAAACCCAGAATTATTTCTGTTTTGGTATTTAGCAAAATCTGATTTATCGAAATTAGTTTCCGAAGTTATTCAAGTTAAAGAAAATTCCCAAGATGGAAAATTACTCTTTACCAAATTAGCTCATGTAGACGTTAACACCTTATCAGATTTAGAAAGAGCAGTGCGCTTTTTTGTTCTTAACAGAATTACATTTTCGGGAACCATAGAATCAGGAGGATTTTCTCTAGAATCTTTTCATAAAAGATTTACTAACTCATCAATAGATAGGCTGGAAAAATTAGAAAGTATATTAACACAAGATATCAAAATTACCAACTTAGATTATAGTCATCTTATTAATGAACCAGGAAAAGACGTATTCATATTTTTAGATCCTCCTTATTTTAAAGCTGAAAAATCCAAATTATATGGTAAAAAAGGAGATTTACATACAGGATTTGATCATCAAAGACTTGCAGAAATATTAAAGCAATGTCCCCATAACTGGTTAATTACCTATGACGATTGCCCAGAAATTAGAGAAAACTTTCAATGGGCAAATATCATTGAATGGGAATTACAATATGGAATGAATAACTATAAACAAAAAAAAGCCGAAAAAGGTAAAGAACTATTCATTAGTAATTATGAAATAAAACCAAAACCCGAAAAATCTCTTCCTTCTCTACCTCTGTGACCTCTGTGCCTCTGCGGTTCGTTCTCATTCCATAAAATATCCACCAACAGCAATAGCGCGAAATAAAAAGCCATTTTTCGGTAAAATCACATTCAACATCATAAAAAACCCGAACAATGGATTTTACTATTTGGTCTAACTTACTCAAACAATTATTAGAACACCAATCACTATCCCGCACCCAAGCAGCAGAACTGATGCAGGGATGGATCAAAGAAACAATTCCCCCAGAATTATCAGGGGCAATTTTAATGGCCTTAAACTTCAAAGGCTTATGTGCAGAAGAATTAACAGGAATGGCAGAAGTCTTAAAATCTCTGTCTTCCGTACCCATAAATAAAAGCGAGAATACCCCATTTGTCCCGTTAATTGATACTTGTGGTACAGGTGGAGATGGGGCATCAACATTTAATATTTCCACAGCAGTGGCCTTTGTGGTGGCTGCTGCTGGAGTACCTGTAGCTAAACATGGTAGTCGTTCTGCCTCCAGTCTCACAGGAAGCGCCGATGTTTTAGAAGCCTTGGGAATTAATTTGACTGCTGCCAGTGACAAAATTCAAGCAGCAGTCCAAGAGGTAGGAATTACATTTTTATTTGCCCCTGGTTGGCATCCAGCCCTGAAAGCAGTTGCGCCATTACGGCGAAATCTCAAAGTGCGAACCGTGTTTAATTTACTTGGCCCTTTAGTAAATCCCCTGAATCCCACAGGTCAGGTAATTGGTGTATTTGATCCCCAACTGATAGAAACCATGGCCGAAGCCTTAAATCTTTTAGGAACACAAACAGCAATTGTTCTCCATGGGAGAGAAAAATTAGATGAAGCTGGTTTAGGAGATATTACCGATTTGGCAATATTAAACGATGGCAAAGTATACTTAACTACTGTTGATCCTCAAGAAGTAGGTGTGACACCTGCTCCCATTACCGCTGTTAAAGGTGGTAACGTCCAAGAAAATGCCATCATTCTCAAAGAAGTTCTGCAAGGGAAAGGAACACAAGCGCAACAGGATATAGTGGCGTTAAATGCTTCCTTAGCATTGCAAGTAGCAGGTGCAGTTCCCTGGCTAAATCATAGTCAAGGAGTGACTTTAGCTAAAGAAATTTTACAAAGCGGTAGTCCCTGGACAAAGTTGGAACATTTAATTGAATTCTTGGGGGATTAGCTTCTGAGTAAGCTTGAGGGCGAAATTCAACAACATTCCGTTTGATAGTTACGTCGTAGTTACCAAAAAAATCATGTCCTAAAAGTCCTGTTTCTAACTCTTTACCAGCGATCGCTACTGGAACTTTATTGATTGTCATTCCCCCAGCTTCCATAGAATCAAGATAGCCAATGGGAAATTCCACAGCTTTAGCACTAGCCGTATTAGCTTTAGCCGTTCCCACAGTTACTACTCCCAAAGCCGCTGCTATCCTCTGGGTAATTACAGTCCCACTCGCCCCTGTATCCACAATCATCTCAAATCGTTGTGTACCATTGAAGGTAACTTCAATAATCGGTGTACCACCAATTCGCCGCTTAATGGGGGCAATAAATACCTCATTATTGCGGGGGAGCATGGCTAATGGTGGCGAAGTAGACTTAGATAAAGATGGTTTCAGAGCTTTAACAGTGGGACGGGAGGGAACTATCCCATTACTCTGTGGTTTAGGAACATCAATTGCCACCGTTTGTGGCGGAGTTACGGAAGATGCCAAAGTTCTAGGTTGAGCTTTTCGACGGGCTAATGCAATTTGACGGCGGTATTCAACAATTTGGCGTTGAGCAAAAGAAAAATTGCCACTATCACGCCGGACTTGTTTCATCAAAGCGATCGCATCTTGCAACTGACTCACCACCAAATTCCAATCATCCTTAGATACAGCGGATTGGCTAATACTTGTAGCCCCAGCAGCTTTATCCAGTGCCATTTCAAAAGCACTTAATTGAGTGGGAGAAGGTTCTATGGGGGTTGGTGCTAGATTACCTGATAATGGTTTGGCTGGACGAGAAGACCTGATCGCGGCCAAACTCCCATTTGACAAAGATTGCTGAGATTCACCAGTTGTCGTTGTCTGTTGATCTTGACTACAGGCAACAGTCAAAACCGCTAAACTAACGGAACAAGAAATGAGGGCTGTGCGGGACAAAAAAGACTGAAGCATAGTGAATGTTTTAACCGCCCTGGCTGCTCTTACCAAGTGTACTCCTCCCACCGAATTAAAAATGCTTGACTGTTGAATCATTTAATTTTTTATTAATTCCCGTCACAAATCTAAAAGCCTCAACTCATGGGATAATAAACAGTCGCAGTCGGAGACTGGGAAAAAAATTAATTCAAAATTTAAAAAAACTGCCCCTACCCCCTGCCCCTGCCCCCTGCCCCCCAATTACCTATGCCCCTATCTGACGCAATACCTGCTCTACTTGTCTTAGCAGATGGCTCTACTTATCGCGGTTGGTCTTTCGGTGCTACGGGAACCGCAATTGGAGAAATCGTGTTTAACACTGGCATGACCGGATATCAAGAAGTGTTAACCGATCCTAGTTACTGTGGTCAAATTGTCATTTTTACCTATCCCGAATTAGGTAATACTGGTATTAATCCCGAAGATGAGGAATCAACAAAACCTCATGTGAAGGGAGCGATCGCTCGTAATATATGTCACAAACCCAGTAACTGGCGTTCCACCCAATCCTTACCTAACTACCTGCAACAGCACCAAATTCCAGCTATTTACGGCATAGACACCCGCGCCCTGACTCGGAAAATTCGGACGTTTGGAGCGATGAATGGCGGCATTTCCACAGCAATTCTGGACGAAACAGAATTGTTAGAAATGGTACAAGCTGCCCCCAACATGACAGGCTTAAACCTAGCTAAAGAAGTAACGACACCCGCCGTTTATGAATGGGAAGAAGCCACAACCGCTCCTTGGGAATTCAACCCCGAAGCAGTAGCTAAAATCAAAGAAACTTTCACCGTCGTAGCTTTAGACTTTGGTGTCAAGCGGAATATCTTGCGTCGGTTAGCCAGTTATGGTTGTCGCGTCATAGTTGTTCCTGCCGATACACAACCAGAAGAAATTCTCAAATACAATCCAGATGGTATTTTCCTCTCCAACGGGCCAGGAGACCCCGCAGCAGTGACAGAGGGTATCAACACCACTAGAGCCTTGCTATCAAGCCAAAAACCCATGTTTGGCATTTGTATGGGACACCAAATTTTAGGTCATGCCCTTGGTGCAGAAACATTTAAACTAAAATTTGGACATCGGGGTTTAAATCAACCTGCTGGCTTGCAAGAAAGAGTGGAAATTACCAGCCAAAACCATAGTTTCGCCCTTGACCCAGACTCCTTACCCACAGCCACAGTCGAGGTCAGCCATTTGAACCTCAATGATCTAACTGTCGCTGGAGTCCGTCACAAGTCTCTACCTGTGTTTTCTGTCCAGTATCACCCAGAGGCCAGTCCTGGACCTCACGATGCTGATTACTTGTTTGAGCAGTTTGTGCTAAAAATGCAAGCAGCACGTCAAGGCGCGATAGCCTAACTTGAGTAAAAATAAAAATGTCATGATTGGTGATTAGTAAAAATCTTTGCCAATAACCAACATAGACAACTTGCTTGCAAATCATCTACACTGGAACGTTTACTTTTAGTAAAAGAGAATGAGGAGGAAATCATAGCTGAACCACTAAATCTAACCGTGAGCCTGAGAGGTACACGCGAAGCCCGCGAAAACTGCCAGCTATTCCGCCTCACAGGTTTATTAGACGCTTTCTCTGAGCCGACATTTCGGAAGGTACTCGGTAGTAAAATTGATGAAGGTCCAAAAAACATAATTTTGGATCTTTCACAGATTGACTTTGTCGATAGTTCTGGTTTAGGTGCGTTGGTACAGCTTGCCAAACAGGCGCAAACCGCTGAAGGCACTTTACAAATTGTCACGAATGCCCGCGTTACCCAAACAGTTAAGCTTGTTCGTTTAGAAAAGTTTCTCTCCCTACAAGTATCAGTTGATGCAGCCCTAGATAACATCAAAGCACCTTGATTGCTTGGCTGTAAAATCTAAATTAAGCTATCCGATGTTACATCTGGATAGCTTAATTTTTAGCTATAGAAAAAATCTATCTCTTGATGATAAAGTAATCACACCTAATTTAATGTGCTATCTTAAAAGTTGAATATAATTCAATACAGTTCATTTAGAGAAATGTAGGTTGGGTTCAACGAAGTGTGCTTCATTCCGAGAAGCTATGCTAAAGCGGAGATTTCCGTAGCCATAACCCAACATTTGCAAGACTTGATGAGGTTTTGTTCGTCAACCCAACCTACATAAACCTGGAATTTTAGGCTTTATTTTTCACTGAACCATATTGGAATATAATTGGAATTCTTAAATTTTGATAGCCTGACTTTCCCAGTCAAAAATACTGGATGTTGATAATCGTGAATTATATGGCTTCCGCCACGCTATCAGAAAACACACCAGATAACTGGAAAGGTTATTTGATTAAGGCAACAGACAAGAATAAATCCCAAGGGTCAATCAAACAAGATCAGTAATTTTTGGTAATTGTTGCTAGTTTGGAATATGCTAGGTACGCGAACATTACTTTTGCAATCAGAGTAATGTTGGCAAAAATTGTCTCCCGATGTAGTGCTTTTTTAAGGAATGATTAATCTGTGAAGTCGAAGGAGGAAACAGGCCAACACGAAGAAGATGAAACTGCTACACAGCATTCATCAGATATTAACCAATGGTTGGTAAATGCGACGCAACTGCCCCAGCAAATATCCCCAGATCAAATAAAACAGATAACTCCTTCAGCCTTGGCCTACTTGGGGGATGCAATTTATGAATTATATGTTAGAATGTTTTATCTGTGGCCACAACAGCGATTGGAAAATTACCATCGTTCCGTAGTGGATCAGGTAAGAGCAGAAACACAAGCGCTACATTTGCGAATGTTAACTCCTTACTTGAGGAGTAACGAATTAGAAATTGTTCGCAGAGGTCGTAACTCTGCCACAAGTCGTCATAAACGACTGAATCCCGAAATTTATCAACAGGCAACTAGTCTAGAAACCTTAGTTGGCTACTTATATCTTACTGATTACCCCCGTTTAACCGAGTTATTACAACC
>NZ_VILB01000036.1 GCF_009712035.1 Anabaena sp. UHCC 0187
TAATTCTCACTGGCTTATCTTCTCTTGATCTGGAAGAGTCGAGTTTTCCCAGTTGCCTCTAAAATCCCTCGCAAGCTGCTTCACTCTACGGGCTGATGAAATACTTATTTAACGATGTGCAGTGGCAGAAATACACAAAATAAAGCCGCTAATGGGATAACTACCCTGTCAGCGACTTTTGTATTTTGGCTTTTGTTGAGAACGTAAACTAAAAACTTGAAACTTATTGTAGTATAACGTACTATTAATAACGCGATTTGTTACGACGGGTTACTGTGGAAATCGTGGACTTTTTGAAGAATGCCCCGATTTCGCCATTCAAACTAACAAGGATGAAACGTCTCATAGCATTGCATCACGTATTTTAGGAACGCTTTACGCTTATGCCTGTATGGGAAACCATAGATAAATAGCTTTGGCTTGGTTTAAAACGCCCCTTAATTATTAGGAGGCGTTTTGCTTCTTTGCTTAGTGAGAGACAAATAAGCTTTAGATATATCGTAGCAGAAATATATTTTATTGGCAATACATACGCTATTCCACAAAGGTTTTTAGGTTTAATAGCTATTATGAAAAACTTCATTTTAAAAGATTTTAATTATCTTTATTTTTCACTTGCCAATCAATATTTTATTGATTACACTTGCAGCAGTGAGAGACAAATTAAGGCAAAAAAATGACCAGCCAAGTAATTGATAAAATCAAAGCAATTTCCATCCATGCCCCTCATGCCTATGCTATCTGCTTAGGCAAAAAACCTTATGAATATAGAAACTCATCTACTAAAAGAAGAGGTTGGGTATTGATTCATAGTAGTGGCAGTAAGGCAAGTGACTCATGCTTTGATGATTATGGCATTGACAAGAAAATAGCCTTTAGACAAGCAATAATTGGGGCTGCTTTTTTATCTGATTGCACATCAGATTATCAAGGTGGCTATGCTTATAAAATGGATAGGATAAGGCTTTTTAAGCAGCCCATAGAAGGTGTTAAAGGCTCTCAATCTGTTTTCTGGGGTCACTGTGATGACCTTGATAAAATCAAAGCTTTTGAAGCTGCAATTGAACAAATGGGAATTGATTTAAAAGTCAGAGGATAGGTTAATTTGGGGGATATCACATCCCCCAAAATCTTCATACTGAAATCATCTCTTTTGCTGCTTTTTCAGTCTGTCTAACTCTATCTTGTTCCTCTTCTGTCAATCGGCTGAAAATCAATTTCTTCACTAATTTGGGTTTATCTTCTCCCACGGTCATAATTAACTCATATTCATCGGTCGGATTGTCTGCCACATCAAAAGCCAACCGTATAACTTCTGCACACTCACTAACCATAGTTTGGTCAATTTTATTGTTAATTAACCTTTCTAAAGTTAACGTTTTTTCTTGTTTATTAATATGACTTACGGCATTAATCAACAGTTCATGATGCTGCATATTTATTTTGTAAATCCGCGCCTTGTTTTTACCTTTCTCTGGTTTCTCTCTCAAAATGCAAAGCTTATCTAGTAAATGCCCAACGATAGCGCAATCTGATTTTTTCTTGCTAATATCAATCCCAATGACCCGTTTAAATTTGGATGCTGACTTTCTGGCTTTATCAGCAATTTTTATTACTAATTCTGAATCTTTGGAATAATTAAAATCTTCTTTGATTTCCGCCAAGAATTTATCAAATCCTAAATCATGGAAGTATTGCCAACTAACAGCATGGAATTTTTGATCAAACGGATCAGGATTTGATTCTTTATCCCTCAAATCATAAGCCAAGGCTGTATCTTTGTCTCCTAATACTATTTTTAATGCCTTAGCACCACTAACAACGCCCTTGGTTCTTTCTAATTCAACCAATGAGTTATTAACTTCTGTTTCATGCACTCCCAACTCATGAACCAATCTAGTCTTTTTAAACTGCGCTTGCTCTTCCTTATTTAAACTACCGGGGTTCATTCTTGCATTTTTGTATTGTTCATCATTCATTACTTCTGACTTGGCTACAGCCTCATCTTGTATCAACTTAATTTCTTCTTTATTTGCTTTGTGAACCGCATCAAGAGAATTATTTTCAACTTCTGAATCATCAAGAATAACTGTACAACCATCCTTAATTAATTCATCATATAAAGACTTACTGGGATTAGCGCGGCTTGCGTTTAATCTGGCAATTATTGATAATTTATGTTTAATCCAAGGTATATCTTCTTTGGGAATTTCACCCGATGGGTTAACAAAAATACCCTCTTTAACAAAATAATCAAATTTGTCAATAGCATTAATTAATCCCTTGGTTTCTTTCAAGTTTTCCTGAATGTCTGTTAACAAATTTTCTGGGTTAATTTCTAATTTTCTGGTAATGGCATTACACCAAATTGTAGTGTTTACATCGGGTCTATATCTACTCATTAACTGGATAATTTCAGAAGCTTGGAGAACGTCACCACTGACAAAGTAATAGGCTTTATCAAAATGCTGAGTATCCAAACTAATACCAGTTCCTAGAGTAGATGTATAGCCAAAAATGGGGTAATTAAAGTATTGTTTATCAATGTCTGCGATGATATCTTTTATTTCTTTCTCATTTGAGTTTTCACCATGAACAAATAACATTGCTTTATCAATAGTTCCCATTTTTTGAAGTTCTAATTCAATGGCTGTCAAGTCGCTGCGGTTTTCACAACCGATAAGAACTTTTAACCCTTTCTGGGTGTCAGAATATAAAGATTGTAGGACTTTTGTTTTATCTTTATTAACCACCATTTTTACAGGCATTCTGGATAATCCTTTCTTGCCAGTATGATGAATTAAATAGAATTTTTCACCTCTAATTTGTTCAACATATTCTATAGTTTCATCGCACAAATCGCGGTCACTACAAATTACATAAGCAGCATTTTTAACCATCCATTCTAACTTGACCCGTGCTTTTAGCCTTAATGAATTACCTCGTAGGTTTTTGTTAGTTTGGATTGATTTTAATACCTGTTCAATTTCATCCAAAACTAAAATAAATCTATTATTTCCTAGCCAAGCTGGTATCTCTAATTTTGCAGCCATAGATATATCTGTAATGGCTAAATTGGAGTGAGCAGCGACACTTAATCCTAAATCATCTATTAATTCCCGATGGTGCATTAAATCAAATTTTGGCGCGGTATTAGAAAGTAAATTATTCAAGTGTGCTACCTGAATTACGTTCTCGTTCCATTCTTTCAAAATATTAGAAATAAACACAGATTTACCCGCGCCGCAATTACCCTTAATTCCTAACAAGGGTGAGGGAATATCAGATAATTTTAATGATGGAAGATAGCCAGATTCAACGGGTAAATCTGCTTTTCTGGTTAGGTTATATGTGGCAGTTTTAGCGCGTTTTTGTTCCCAATCATCAGTTTTAGATTCTTTTTTTTGCGCTGGTTTTGATGATTTGATTAAGTTACTGAACTCATCAACACTAATAAACTCAATTTGGCTAAAATCCGTTAGTTCATCAACATCACCATCATCCTTGCTAACTTGACCCCACCAAGCAAGCTGGACTTCGTAACCAAAGCTGATGATCAACTTTGTTACCTGTTCCCACCGGGTCATCACAGATTTATTCAAAATATCGCCAGCATCGGGAAAGATAGTTACTTTTTTAGTCCCGACATCTTCACTGGCACGGCTTAAATATTCCTCTAGCAATTTGGGACTACCAGCAAACTGGCCACCCGCCGCGCCGATGACAATATTATTTAACCGTTTTGATGCTAGATAAGGTTTAGCACCTGTCCCCTCGACAATTGCGATTCCTATAGGGTTTTCTGGTTTGAATACTCCTAACGGATTTTCTAAACTATCCCCAACATTCAAAGCTAATGTTTGACGCTCGGAACTTACCCATCTATAGCGTCCAGAATCATCTGGATAGTGAAGTCGCAATTGCAGCGCAACTACTTGACCATCGTAATTTCTGAGAGGACATAGATAACCATCGCCACTTGCAATTAATGAATTTTTGGCACTGATACCCGGTAATTGTGGATCAACTGCAAAGGGTAATTTATGCCACGCCTCAACAGAAACAAAACCACAGTCGTTAATCTCATTCTCAGTAAAACCGCGCTTTTTGAGGTCGGAAACTGTGGTTATGTCCAGTTTCAAGGAATCAAGAATTTTAGAATATTCTTTGTGACGCTGATCCGCCGTCAAGGATTTCTCGCGCTTGGCTTTTTTTTCTAGCTCTGCGTCTGCTTTTCTTTTCTGGTTGAGTGTTATCCATTCTTCCCGCTGTTGTTCGGTCCACTCTTGGGAGTTGTCCAATACGAAAGTCGCGCTGTTATGTTGATAGCCATTATCTGATGACTTGATGCACTTATACCCATTTTCGATTTGACCTTTGCGAACATCAGCAAAAGTCATGCACAATATATATTCTTTGCCAGAATCTTCTTTACCCCGGCACTTCCCACTAGCTGAATCACACACGGGGCATGGTTTCAGAGAATAATAACCCTTACTCATCGCCACACCCCCACAGTCGCAATTTCACCCAATACGAATAAAGTTAAATCACCTGTAAACCCTGATTCTTCAAGCACTTCCAGAGTTTCGGTGAGTCTATGTTGGCTAATTAAGAGCTTAATTTTCTTGAGAATGCCCTCTTGACAATCTACACAGAGATTGTGTAGTATAGGAGTAGTCTTAAAATTACTTCGGAATGAAGATCCACATTTTTTAAGGAAAATGTGCTTACATTTTGGGGTATATTGATTTAGCATAATGGTAGAGTTCCCCCTAAATTTTGGGGGTGCGATCCAGCCTTTTACTTGAATGTTTTTGCGGACTAGACAAGTAAATGGCTGGCTGAACTTTTTAACAAACAAGGCTCTCAGGATGCTTCGGCGGCTTGGGAGTTTTGTTTTGCAAGGCAAGGTAATCGCGGATAAATTTTCTTACCAATTTGTAGGGGCTAGTCCCGTTCTGTTTGGCTAACCGCTTGAATTCGACAAACTCATAATCAAAGATCCGCGAGTTAATGATCCTTTCCATTATCAACTATCATATAAATTTGTTTTCATTCTATCAGTTTAAGAAAAGATTGATCCGAAAATAAATAAATTTTTTCCTGGATGCCAATAGACCCTAAAAGGGAGCGAAACTTTCGCTGTAACTCTTTAGCCACATGGCTTCTAATAATCTTCTTGTAACCCTTTCGTAGAGCCACTTCTGGCTTTCTAATATAGTTGGGTTACAAAATAAGTTAACTTTCAACTTACCACAGGAATATGAGATATTCTTGTTCATAAGATATTCTTGTTTACATTGTTTCAACTAAAAACGATAATTTATTCTCCTAAATCGCGCTCTCCATAGGGGTTTTGGGTTTCTTTTCAAAAGTTTGGATATTCGGGTCTAATAATATAAAACCGTTATCGGTGGCTTCTCCCAACTTCCCAGCAATGGCCGCAACCCATTGAGGATAGTTGGTTTGGGCATCGGTCAGTTTCTTCCAGATTTTGGGTTTGACAGTAACGCTAATGATCCGGCCGTCACAGTCAATCTCGAACTGTTGCCAGCCGTTATCGGTGGTTTTGGCTTCTGGCAGTTCGTTGATTTTTATAGTTACCTCTAGTTTTCCTTGAATCATAAGACCTCACGGTAAGTGATAGGGAGTGATAGGGAGTGATAGGGAGTGATCGCAAAATCTACCATTGAGGAGTAGAAAGTGCGATCGCGCTATTTATCCATTAGTTGTATCAAAATAGCCTCTAGTCGTTCTAAAGCAGCGTTAGTTGAGCGTTGGTTTTCCTCAAATCGTTGCTGATGTAGCTCAAAATTGTGGTTACTCTCTTCCTGGTTACGGTCAAGCCGTATCACAATATTTTCGAGCATTGACGTTCTAGTATCGTTATTTAGTATTATTTCATCCAACATAGTGCTACGTCCTAAAACGGTAGTAGCTGTACTGATAAAATTATCAACCTTATAACCAATTTCAGTTACTACTTCTGATAATTCATTGACCTTACCTGTAAGTCCTTCCAGACTTGTAGTAGTGTTTTCTTGCTGTTCTGCCACTCGGTCAAGCCGTTGAGTAGTTTTTTCTAAAATCGCTTCTATCCGATCTAGTCGGGATGGTTCAGTTGTCATGGTTCTGTGGGTGTGGTGTGGGCGATCGCTAAACTTGGCTTATTTTTCCTGCTTTTTTTAACTCATTTTCTACTAATTCAGTAATGCGCTTACTCATATCAGTGCCTTGTTCAGTACAGATTGCTTTGAACAAACGCCGATAATCTTCTGGCAAACTAATTCTTATTTGAACCATCTTCTCTTTATCTTTCTCCATAAAATTACCTCTATAGCCAATATAGCCATTAAATAGAAAAAAGTCATTAATGGCTATATAGCATTTTATTACCATTTAGCCAATAACGTATAAGAATTGTCTATCTATCCACTGTAGCCTAAATTAGCTATAGTGGCTATATTGGTTATAAAGCCATTGAGGTGAACTATGACAACCCTAGAAATTAAGGAATTAACCCTGATTGAGTCACAACTGACTAAATTAACCGCATATTGCCAAAATGCCAACGTCAAGCGCACTCTATCCACCGCTAAGAAATCAATAGCAGTGGCATTATCCCAAGTATTAGAAGAGTAGAAATTTTAAAGGGGCATAACAAACAAGCGTCTTTTCTTGTTATATGCCCCTAACGGTTTGCTTTTTTTGACACGAAAAACTCACCTATAGGCAATCCTACCACGAATAACCTATCTCTCTATTATGAACCATGACGACTTAACCGCAAAGATTCAAGACTATAAAACCGATGAGAACGAACTAGAGGAACTGATAGAGCAATATGACCTTGATGCAACTCTAGAAGCTCAATTTAATAGTCTGGACAAAAGATTTAAACAGCTAGAAATCAAATATCAGTCATTACTAAATGCTAGGAGATTCTTAATCAATGGCTAAACTAACAAGCGCATCTAAAACATCAGCCCAAAAAGTAGCAGACAAGATTGCAAAATCTGGTAAAAGTTCTAATCCAGAAACTAATTTACCAACTATATCTACTCCTGTAAATATTACCCAATTACCTCTTAGTGAAGTTTCTTTAGATGTTCCTGGACTGAACACATTAACACCCTCTAACGTACCTGAATTACTGCCACAATTCGATATAACAGCTTATCAGATAGAAGACCCTCTAAATCCACCTGAATCATTACCACAGGCTACACAATCCCAATTTGATAGAGGTATGGGAATCTATGAAGGTACTCAAAGGGCATTAAAACTAACAGGCGCGGCTTTTGATACGACACGGGAAAGATTTAACGTAGTAGGTAAACGGGCTAAAGCTATCGGCGCGGGTATAGTATCAGCAACAGAGATTGAGAAAGTCAAAGGTAATTATATTGATTACCAAAGTCAACAGCAAGCCACAGAACAAAAATTAGTAACTTTGGATGTCTCTAGAAACAAAACAGTAGTAGATCGGACTGTGGCAGTTTACTCAAAAACAGAACTAGAAGAGAAGCTAAAGCAAGCGGAAATTAAATCAGAAGATGCAAAACTGAAAACCGCAGAAAGTCAGGGTAAATTGACAGAATTTCAGCAAAAGCTAGGGTCTTATTTACCATCGAAGTAGTAGTAATTGGGTGATTAACTTCACCCAAATTTTAAATATTTACAACCCAAGGAATAATCATGAAATCAATTAACTTGGCTTTAGGTAGTGTGACTGTAGGGATTTTGGCGGGTGTAGTTATTTGCAGTGGACAGATTAAAGATGATTTTACCAAGTTTGTGGGTATCGCAGCTTTAGCAGCATTACCAGCAAGTTTCATTACTTATTTGATTGTTGATACCAAAGCCCAAAAGAAGATTGAAGAATCAGACAAATATTACCAAGCATCTGCTGACAATTTAATGAAAACTTTAAACCAACTGGACACTGTTAAAAAACAGAACACAGGATTAGTTAACGAATTGGCAGAATTAGAAACCACAAAACAAGCGTTAAATGACGCTGTAAAAGCCTTTGGACAACTCAAAAACCAACTCACGACTATTCAACAAAGATTGCAAGAATTAGAGTCAAAGGGAAAATTTGACGATACTCAAATAACTAAACTAGAAGATGAAATAAAGCAATGGGAAACACACTTTCAGCAATTACTAGATCAGGAAACTAGTAAAAGGTTAGTTATCGCACGTAAAACCGAAATAGATAAAATCTTTCAAGAGCATGATCAAATCACCGGTGAAGCCATGAACCTATATAGAGAATTAGCTTCATGGGGTGAGAAAATAGCAGATGGTCACAGCCAAAAGCGAGAAATCATCACCTCTTTAGCAGCTAATTACAATACTCATCTTGATGAAGTCGGTACAGCAATTGAAACAGAACGCAACAATTATTTAGAACAGATTGAACTGCTAAACATGAGAGTTGGCAGACTCCAAAAAGAATTATCAGGAGAATTAGTAGAACCTGGTTATGGTGATTTTGGTTTTGATGTTAATGGCAGAATAGCCAACGAATTAGCGCGGTTATTGTTTCAAGATTTACAATTGCCTCTAGCAGTAAAAGGGATTTGTCAACACTCAACAGGTGTAGTAGATGTTGGTTTTGGTTATAGCAGGTCACACACTCCTGAGAACGTTGTAAAAGCAATTAGTCAATATTCTGAAATGTTGGGTAAAAAGTTGGGGATACACAAAATTACCAGCGTTAGGAAATTAGATGTAGCTGATGTTGTAGTTGTTTCCTTTAGACAGTCTCCAGTAGTCAATGATAAAGACGCGGATCTAATGGTAGGTAGTCCACAAGAATTTATTGATTATGTTGTTTCTAATCCAATCCGTTACAGGTTGATAGCTGACCCCGGCGCGGGTAAAACTCCTACAACAGCCGTGATGATATCAGAAATACTCAAGTCAGGTTGTAGAAGGGGGAATACTGCTAAAGGTGCTAAAGTTCCAAATACTTTGGTTACTTTCAGTTACCCCGGCGTGGCATCTTCTCTAAAAGATTCAGATTATCCTTTAGACCTGTTCCTAAAATACGGTGATACAACCGCTGCTATCAAAAGTTTTAAAGACGCTGTGACCGATTGGGAGTACAGGAAACAATACCCCGCTTATGCTTCAGAGTTCTTTCAGATATGGGGATGGGATGAACTGGATAACACCCTTAACAGTGCCAGTGATGTTGGGGAATGTGTAGACAACCTTAAACAAATCCTAAAACAAGCGGGTCATAATAACGTTGGTTGGGTTGTAAGCGGTCAAAGCGTGATGACTCGACAAATACCAGGATTTACCAACGATGACCGTTCCCTGTTCACAGAAATAGTGATTGGTATTCCCAAAATCAGGTTATATCTGAATACCTATGGTAAAGGTAAGAATAGTGAATCTAACCTTGCTAAATTGACTAAAAATCTTGATGCACTAGAGGAATATATAGAGCATAAAAATCAATTAGTAACTGATGACGCTAGACTTTTACGAGTGGCTTTGATTGTAGATTCTCGTAGTCCAAAACTGTACTTTCTCCCTAACCTAGACAGTGTAAAGTTTGACATCCAAGCCATAGAAGAGACACGGGGTAAATCTGAGAATTTTAAGTCTGGACTGTCAGGACTAACTAAAGACCGTCAAAAAACTGTAACGGCTGAAAGTATTGATATAGAAGGATTAGACCAGTCCAGTCTAGCCAGTCCAAAACTACCTATAGAGGGTGCAGTCCAGTCTGGACTATTACCCCATTGTCCGCACTGTAATAGCTCTAATGTTTCCACTAAAGGCATTAATCAATATCAGTGTAAAGACTGCGGTAAACGTACAGCTAACAGTAAAATTGTCTGGAAATAACTTAACAGTTTAGAATAATAAATAGCAGGTTTTATTATTACTAAATATCTGCTATTTATTATTAATTTAATTATTAAGTTTATCTATTATTAAATATGCGTAAATTCCTTATTAAATCAGTCAAAGTTAGCTCTATTAAAGTGTATTATCTCGTAACAAAAATAAATGACCCTAGTACCTAAATGACCCCCAAACATAACCCAAAACTATAACTTTTATGGGATATAAACAACCCTTTTATACTCCCTAAATGACCCCCAAAAAGGTGCTACTCTAAATTAGACACGAAAACACTCACCCCAAAAGTAAGGAACATGAACAAAGTACACGGTAACGTTAAATATTTTTACGCTGGTTTTGACAACGGTTATGGTTCAGTCAAGCTTCTGATTGACGGACATGATTTAATTCGTATTCCCAGTTACATCACCAGTGACGATATGGAAGATGTAGCAGGTCGAGTAGTTATTGATGGAAAATCTTACACGGTTGGTGAAAGTGCTTATCGCGCTGGTTCAAACTTCACAGCCAACTCAGATCACAATGACAATAAAATCAATAATGCCAAAATCACTTTGTTAGGGGCATTAGCTCACCTGCCACATAGGAAGAATTGGGAAATTAAATTGGTTAGTTCCCTACATGATGCAAGCATGGGAGACAAACTAAAAGCAGTGCTAGAGGGTGAGCATTCCCCCATACTCGCTGGTAAAGAATCATTGGTAAAAGTAGAAGTTCTCAAGGTCATTCCTGAAGGTATGGGAATGTTAGTCGGTCGCAAGTTGCCTGAAAAATTAACAGTTCTAGACTTTGGGAACGGGACTACTTTATATAGTCGTTACTTCAAGGGTAAAAGAGAGAATCACACCCCATACCCGAACGGTGTTCAGTCATTGATTGAGATGCTAACTGTAGCTATGAAACAAATTAACGGAGGGAAATTGGGAGTAGCTTCTAAAATCCGTCATGCTTTAGAGTTGGGAAATACTAAATACTCTAGTCAGATTGATTTTAAATCAGTGTACTTGGAAACTGTAAAAGCTTGGTTTAGTCAAGGGTTAAGACTTCCAGTAGAAGCCGCTACAGAAGCAAAGCATGAGGGTGATGAGGTATGGGTAATTGGTGGTGGTTGTCTATTACCAGGATTTGCCAAGATGCTAGAGAAAAAAGGTTTCTTGGTACTAGAAAATCCTGTTGATGCCAACGTTACAGGATTACTCACATTAGCTAAAAAAATGGCATAGGGTAAAGAAATGACTAATAGCAAGGTGAGAATTAAAGACTCTGTATATGCTCGGATTAATGCTGAATCTAAACGATTAGATAGGTCTTTTTTAGAGACGTTGTATTTTATCGTAGATCAATATTTTGCCTATCTAGCAGCTAATGTAAACGCCCCCGGTACTGTGGGAACTGCTAAACCTAGCGCAAAGATGGAACAGCCAAAAGATGATTATGAGTTAGACATTTAGTAAAGGAACTGCTGCTTAATTAACAGGTAGCAGTTTTCGGTTATTCGCTGTTTAGGAGTAGCAAAAATGAAACCAACTGAATTTAAAAATGAAATAATTGCAGAATTAGATATTGATTATCAAGACTTAGAAAATAAAGCCACGTTATCAACTAGCTTGGTTATGGTTATTCATGTAAAAATTGAGGATAAATGGCAATTTCTGGAAAAGATAATTTTAAAAGACAAGCCAGATTTAAGCTATTTGAATGATGTCTTTGAAAGGTACAAAAGTAAGCACCTTAATAAACCACAAATTGATTACTCTGATGTGAAAGATCCCGACGATATCCCGTTTTAGTCCCTGTAATTGTAAGCTGTAGATCACAGAGGTCTACAGTGGCTTATGAAAATCAACAGGCACGGACGCGCCAAAGTGCTGACACAGCAGGAAATACAGGTATTAGGGGCTGTTTCTGCCTTATCAATGCTGTCACCTGTGGGTAATGTCACTAAAGTGGAGATAGATGTCAACACGCAGAATCATTTGTGCGAAAATATGTTTTGAATCATGTACTATTTTGCTAAAAAGTCTGACTACGATGGAACAAGAAGATTCAAATCGAGGATTCATAGAAATTGCTCAAGATGCTGTCATTGAATTGATGACAGGCTCATCAATTCCTACTCCAATTAAAAGAAACGCTTTCAAAGCATTTGATCAGCTTTGTACTGCTTTGATTGATATTCCAGTTGCTTATCTTGAAGGGGTCGCTGCGGAAAATCGTGCTGTAACCCAAGCACGGCTGAAGATTATCAATACAGATGGTGAACAGATCGCCAAACAAATGGATGTTGATCCAGAATTTGCCCGTGTTGCGGTAAAAAGATATGGTCAGAAGATTCTACGTGAGCAGGTGAACCTTAACAAAATTTCTGAAATAGCAGCTAGTCAGATTCAACAAGAGGCAATTCTTAAGCTAAAGCCTGATGCTGCAACAGAAGTTCCTGCGATAAATGAGGACTGGTTGAACAACTTTGAAAAACAAGCTAGTCAGAAAAGTACCGAAGAAATGCAGCTTCTGTTCGGTCGTATCTTGGCTGGAGAAATTCAAAAACCTTCTTCGTTTTCAATTAAAACTGTCAATCTATTGGGAGAGCTTGATAGTGCTGTTGCGGCTCTCTTTTTAAGGATTTGTTCCCTATGTGTATGTTTGAAGGTTGATGATATTTATTTAGATGCCCGTGTCTCATCCGTTGGTGGCAATGCAGCATCAAACGTGCTTCGGAATTATGGTCTTAACTTTGACCAACTAAATATTTTGCAGGAACATAATCTAATAATTCCTGATTATAATTCATATTTTGATTACAAAATAAGCATTGCAGGTGAGAATATAGGCGATAGTTATCAGGTAGTATTGCCTTTTCTGTATCAGAATAAGTATTACTGTTTGCGTCCAGTAGCTGAACTACCAAAACATCAAGTATTGAATCTACATGGAGTCGCACTTTCAAAATCTGGAAAAGAACTTTTGAGGATAGTCGATATTCAGCCTTCTGAAAATTACACCACAGCACTTACTGATTATTTCACAAGACAAGGCTTACAAATGCTTGAAATTAAAGTAAATGACGGCAATTCATAGCTGTATAGCTGTAGGGAACATTAGCTTCTGATCCAGTTGCTTACTTGAGAGAGTTAGAAGAAACTCATACTCCTCTTTCCCGCTGACGAGGGCGATCGCACGGCTCATTGGTGACTCAATACCTTTCCGTCGGTGTATTTCGGCAGATGTCGTTAAATCTCCATTTAACGACCTCTCTACTCCTGAAACTGCACGGGTAGAAAATAAACATGATTAGACTTGATTAAATATAAATACATATTTTTAAGCATATTTTTATTTACGGTTTAAAAATGTTTGACGACATCACAGAAAAAGCACCTAATGTAGGGGTTCCATCCGATGATTAGCTTTAAATTAGCGATCGCAAACTCATTAATACAAATTTTTGTGAGGTTGTATAAAATTTATGATTAACTTAAACTAAAAAGTTCTTATTAAATTTTTCCAACACTGGATTAATTGCTAATAAATATCAAAATTGTTGGTGTTGGGTTGACGCAAGGAAACCCAACCTACATAAAATCTATGGTTTCCAAGTGTTCAGAGATTCACGAATTGATTTTAATTCCTGTATATATTCATTCAGGTTCTCTTTTTGGAAATTCAGGGTATTAACAATTTCATCTGATTCTGCTTCTTTTGTCTCCCGTTCTTTTAGCAAGCGGTCAAATTCATCTTGAAATTTTGTGATATAGTCATTGATTTGTTGTTCTGCTTTTCTGAAATCATCTGCAATCTGGTTTTCAATGGCTCGTTCTAAAAGTTGTCTACTTGCTGATGCTTTATTATCTATATTTAGTTTGATTGCTTCAGATGTGCTACGCAAATTAATTTCATGAAAGAAATTTGGCTTAGTTGTTCTTTTGACGTAATCGTCCTTGTCTTCACAGAATCCCGGTTTTTCTCCTGTTCTGGTGTCTTGACCTCTCTTTTTTTCATATATGGCTTGCTGATATTTAACTTGTGCATCAATACCAGAAAATTCAAAACTTGGAAATTGAATAGGGTTCAGATTAATTTCTACTTGCAAAGCTTCTCCAAGATAGTTTGACAGATCATTTGATATATTTTGGATGCTATTTTGGATTTTTTGCACCAACTCTTCTCTGATTTTTGTACCATCTCGGACAAGTCTATCTTGCGTGTCTACCCACCAAGTTCTAATAAGAGGAGTGCAGAATTCATTGATAGTTTTTATAATCTCTTCAGCTTCTTTATCGGTATTAACTCTGATTATATATGAATCATCAAGTTGAGATTGAGAATCCTTAAAATTGCTTGAACCTCTATTTAGAACTTGATTAACAGCGTCTATTAGAGGGCGTTGAACTCTGAAAGAAAATGAAAAACCTCCTAAAACAGGTACAGTATTAGGTAGAGTCAGAGCCAGATTCATGTCATTACTAGGAATCTCTATTCTTGTTGGTATCTCAGTCTTTTGATTAACTTCGGAATTGGTAGATTTATTAATTCTAGGATTGGCAATTCGATCAATTTCATCTTGAATTTTGGATTTAGCCCCTTCAGTAAATTCAGTGATTCCTTGGTTAAATCGGTTAATTAACTCTTTTTCTTTATTATTAACAGATTCCTTAACAATTTCAACTTTTTTCTTTGCAGATTCAGAGCGTATACGATACTCTTCCACTATTTGTTTGAGTTCTTCAAGCTTAGTATTCCATCCACCAATCTGTGCATTTAATAAACTTTCAATTGTTTTTTCAGCTTTATCAATTTTCGCCAAAGCATCGCTCAAAAGATTCCAACCTGCATTTTTAGTGATGGTTTCAATTACTGTTGATTGAATCTCAGGAATGCCACTATCTATTAATGCCTGTGGTGCAATTTTATGAGGTGCTGGTATAACTTGATCTCCCTCTTCATTTTCAGTTGCATATCTAGCACTAAAGAATTTTTTAAAATCCTTTTTTTGACTTTCAGTTGCTTTTCCTTGTTGAATTAATTTTGCTAAAAGTCCTTGTCTGGAACTGGCACGATAAATCATGGGATTAGGAAAACCAAAATTAGATAATTCTCGTTTTAAATCTTGAATTACTTCGTCAATATCTTTATCTTTTTCAGTTTTCTGATCTACTTTGTTGAGGATAAAGTAAATCTTCCCTTTATCAGATTCTAAGATTTCCTGACGATTTTCTACTATATCCTTAAACAAATCAGCAATAGCATTATCTTTGTAAGAAGCGTAATTTAAAACAAACAAAATTGCGTTGCAGGTTCTTAAAGCTTCTAGGGCAGTTCGCTTGAGTTCTACTGTATTAAATTGAGCAGATTCCCATTCATTAGGTCCAGGTGTGTCAACTAGAGTAAAACCCGCAAGGGAAGAAAGTCCGCTAATTGCTTCAATGGGATGTTCTATTTCAAAACGTATAGTATTATCAGGATTTCCCGTTTCTCTAATTTCACGGGTTCTATCTAAAAACTTCTGCTGAATTTCACCTTCCTTACCTTCAGCAATAACAATAGGTTTTCTTTCTCCTTCTCGATATTCTAACAGTCTGGGAGTTTGATCAGCAGGAATATGGAGTACATCTGTACGGCAAATGGTACAAGCTGCGGTTTCACTAGCTAAAACATCTACACCAATGATGGAATTAAGAAAGGTACTCTTACCCGCTTTCATGGCTGCAATAACCGCAACCTGATATTTCTGTTTTTCCAATGCGGTTAAAGCTGTTATGATGTCATTCTCAACACTCTGCAAACCTTTAGTATCATCACCTTCACTGAGACGACCTTGGCGAATTTCCTGAAGATACTGTAATAGGTGTGTACCCAGGTTGTAAATATTGCTGTGTGCGGCTTGGAATTGTTCTGAAGACATAGTTGGTTGATGCTGGTAAGAAAAATTGCTATTTTAGATCCATTTATTTCTATTTATATACTCAAAAAGAAATATCTCAGTGACAATGGACACACTATTTTACGATTAACTTAAATAGGAATTGATTAGTTCTGTGTCTTGACTGTCCATCTTGGTTTGTCCAGTTTCATACTTGACAATTTTACTTTGTCTAGTGACTTGATTGACAAATTACTCAGTAATATTGTTTTAATGGATCTAAGAGAGTAAACAAAAATAGAGAACTAAGAATGCCCTTTGATGAATTAGTACGTAAAATAGCCTCTTTAGGACTACCAGCAGTAATGTTTGCTGTTGCTTGTTCTATTGCAGCAGGGATGGGGTTAGCTGGAGGTGCTGTAATTACAACAGCATTAGCTCTACTTGGAGGACCTTTTGGTATGGTTGTTGGGATAGGGGTACTTGGTATAAGTACTCTTATTGGTGATGCAGTAGCTAAGTTTGGTATAAAAAAACTTTTAATTGGGGTTTACAAGGTACATCTTGAAAATGGTAGATCGTGTAGCGAGTTAAGCAGGGAAATCAGAAGTTTATGGATATCAGAGGATTTAAAGCTTGAAATAATTAGGGAAATTGGTTGCTAAGTAATATACATTTTGTGATGTCACTTACCCACTCTTGGAGTAATCGCAATCAATTCTTTTACCTTGCTTGTACTCAGTATCCACTCAAAATATATTTTAGCACTAAAAAAGGGAGTGTTTAAACTCCCTAAAATTATTGCTGTGTAAAGCTTTTATTCAATTCCGTTAGGAACTAAAGCCGCGACATCAATAACATCTTCTATTTTGCGCTTATCTGCTTTGCGGTTCAGATATGGCGTAAGTTCATGAGTTGTATTATGACTATCAATATCATCTTTGTAGTCTGCTAATATCTCCTTCACAGTCTGCGGTTTAGATCCTGTTAGCGATTGGATAGCAGTTTGATTAATATGCCACCTATCCCCCGTCTCTGATACTATTTCCGAGTTATGTATTTTAATTGCCTGTATGGCACGTTTAACCATTTCTCTAGCACGTCCAGGGTGTGTTTTGTACTTTGCACTAAGTAATTCTTGTGTCTCAACTCCTGATAAATCAGAATCAAACTGTTTAGCTTTACCCGTTAAAGTAGTCGCATAAATAGTACAAGCTTTTTGAATAAAATCAGCTAAAGACATACCAGAATAATCTAGTGCATCTTGTACCTTATCCGTTAAAGTATTTACGTAGATTGTACAAACTTTTTGGATAAATTCTGCTAGAGACAAACCAGAATGAGATAAAATATCTTGTACCTTTTGTTGAGTATCAGTATCCAGTTGTAAAGTTTCAATTTTCATAGATTCTAAAGTTAATTCTGTAGTAATTTCTGGTTTAGTTTCAATGGGAACATTTACAGTTAATTCTGTTACGGTATTTTCTTCTGTAATAGTTTCTGGTTTAACTTCCGTAGCGGTTTCTAGTGATGGTGAAAAGCCAGTAAAATATTGATTTCTAGCATTATCTCCAATTACTTCCCATCGTTCCTCACTAGCGGTGGCATACCATAAAGCTAGGTGTTCAAATCGTTCTATTTGACCCTTACCAGCCTTAGTAAAGTAGTAACCTGGTGTAGCTTCATTTTTATCAGGAAAAGCTGTTTGGATAGCCTTCCTAAAAGCAGTTCTACATCTTGCAAAGTTTCCCTCTGATACCGCTTTTTTCATCTCACCCCAGTATTTTAGGGTAACTTTTTTGATGGTTAATTCATCAGTTAGGTTTTGTAGTTCCGTCGTCAATTTTGAAGCGATTTGAGAAGTTATAGTAGATGCACTCATGATACTCTTCCTTTGCTTGGATTATCCCTATACTAACTCCCTTGTTATGCAATGTCAAGAGGTTTTGTACAGGGATTTATTTTTAGATTTTTGTAAGACTTCCTTCCTTGATTTCATAACGTTTATAGGCGTTAATAGTGCTTTCATCGTCATCACCTAGCACTTCCTTAGCAAAGTCTGTAAAGTCGTAATTATCAACATTACCATCATTAATAATAGCTGCTCTAAAATATGCTGCTCTAAACTTGTGATAAGTTCTATCATCTTCTGGGAAAATATCCCAATCTTTACAAGCTTGATTTAGGGTTTTTGAGAACCTTCTATTTACCCGTTCAGGGTCTTCATCTTTATCAAATCGCTTACCCTTATTGTTAAGCCAGTCAAGAGCAAAACAGACTAAATCAGCAGGTAATAGAGTAGGGATTTTAAAAGTTACATCGCGTAATTTAACAGCTTTATCTGCTACTCTAATCTTCCTATCTTTACCCTTTAATTGACCCTTGAATGCTACCTTATGACTATCAATTAACTCAAAGCTTGCTGATAGATGTACTTCTGCCATACGCCGTCCAGTTGCTAAAGCTACGGCACAAGAAACATCAAGCCAGTTAGTATTATCATCACCATTTTTAACATCTGTAAGGACGTTGTAGGCATATTTTAAAGAGTTAGTTAAATCAATCTCAATCCTATTTTCTACCTTGCGGCGTTCCGTAACAGTTTCACGATAGCGAGTATTTTGATTTTCCTTATAAATAGCAAATTGATTTGATAATTCGTTCCCAAAGTGAGTAATTATCGTATTAACAGGATGGAACAATGCAGCATCTTTTAATTCTGTTTTTGTGGCAAGTTTTAAATATTTTTTAAGTGAGGTAATCTGTCTTAAAGCTGTGCCATATTCCTTATCCTCTTCTAGCTTGTCATCTGGGTATAAAGATTTAAGCAATCTTACCTCTTGAATTGCCAACTTATGCCATCCGATTAAATCATTAATTCCCCTCTTACGTTGTGTGAGTTTATATAATCTAAGTTAGCTTTTTTGGGGCTATTTAGTATAATATACTCAATATCAATGCTTTTTATACAAATCCACAAACCAAATGAAGATAACAAAAATAGAGCTAACCAACATAAGAAGCTATGAAAATTCACAGATAGAACTTTCTCCAGGAATAAACATAATAATAGGAGAGAATAATAGTGGAAAAACAACAATATTAAGGACTTTGCTGTTTTTACAAAATAGCAATCTTCTTCAAGCAAACGATATAAGAAAAAATGAATATGCAGGAACAGTTAAGATTAAATTCAAGGATTGTGATTCCAAACATTTTCATCCGAACTTATGGAATACAATTGGCATTAATTATGATAGTGTAATAATTAATATATACAGCACAATAGCATTACATATTTGTGGAGAAACTTTTGGTCATTATGGTATGCAAAATAGTAACTCTATTATCTTTAACGAAGAACCCAATAATTTTATATATCCTTTTCTCTCAAAAAGAAAAGTAGAAACATTTAATGAAGATGTAAGACAGCAAGCTACAAATTCAGTTTTAGGAAATTTTTATAATTTAACTGCCAAGGTAGACAGAATTAGTACAGATAATTTCCCAGCAAAGAAAGAGTACGTTAAAGCTTGCGATGAAATTTTAGGCTTTCCAATAAACAGTTTAGCTTCTCCAAGCGGTAAAAAAGCCTCATATATTGTTAATAATTTCGGGCATATTCCTATAGAATCAATGGGTGAAGGTGTAGCAAATATTTTAGGATTAATTCTAGACCTCTGCATAGCTGACAACGAAAACAAATTATTTTTGATAGAAGAACCAGAAAACGATATTCATCCGAAAGCTTTAAAAAAATTATTGGATTTTATTATTGAGAAATCAAAAACCAATCAATTTATTATTACTACTCATTCAAATATTGTTTTAAAATATCTTGGTTCTGCTCCAGAAAGTAAAGTTTTTCAAGTTAAAATGGACTTTGTAAATAAAGTCCCAACTTCAACAATTACCGAAATTAATAATACCCATCAAAGCAGAAAAGAAATTCTAGAAGATTTGGGCTATGAACTTTTTGATTTTGATATTTGGGATACATGGTTAATTCTTGAAGAATCATCAGCAGAAACCGTAATTAGAGATTTTCTAATTCCTAATTTTGTACCAAAACTTCAAGGAAGGCTAAAAACCTGCTCTAGTAAAGGTGTAGATAAAGTACGAGCAAGAATTGAAGCTTTGACCAGCTTATGTCTTTTTCTTCATTTACAAGATTCCTTTAAAGATAGAATTTGGGTATTAATTGATGGAGGTGAAAATGAGGAAAAAATAATTAGAGATTTAAAAAACTCTTATAAATCATGGAATGAAGACCATTTTCTTCAATTAAAGGAACATGAATTTGAGAATTATTATCCTGAAGAATTTAAAGATGAAGTATTAAAAATAAAAGATAGTGAAGACAAGAGGGAAAGCAAAAGAGTGTTACTTAAAAAGGTAAAACAATGGTGGATAGAAAATCCAGAGGATGCCAAGGAAAGTTTTTGTAAATCTGCTTATGAAATAATTGAAATTCTTCAGAATATAGAAGATTCATTAAATAAGATTAACTATTAGCTTTGTTACATTTATAACGCTGCTTATCCCCTGATTTTCCGTTCTTCTTAATATCTAGACTACCACAGTAGACACAGAACTATGAATAGAAAAATTTTAATACTTGGTTCAACTCAACACTCACGTTTAGTTACAGCATATAATTGGCATGAATTACCCGACACTTTAAATATAGCTGACTATGACATACTTATTCTTAATGTTATACCGTTGATGGATAAAGCATACTTAGAGACAATAAATTTAGATTTTTTACCAAGTTCTAAACAATTTGGAAATCTCTTATTTGGTAGTAAAAGTGAAATTATAATAATAGGATTATCAGGTAAAAATATAAAAGGTGTTAATTTGATTAACAGTTGGATTCCAATTATCCATACATTAAACAATGAAATCAGTGAGACAGTTGAAGTTGTAAATCAAGTTTTTACTTATTACTTTGAAAAGATAGATAAGTCTTTTTATAATTTAAATAAAATTAGAATGCTGGATGATAATCACCTTGAATACTATTTTAGTTTAATAAACATAAATATTAATGCCAAGAATTTTAATTCAATGCGTATACATAAATTTTCTATCGCTGAGACAAAATATAAAAAACCAATAGGTTACGAGATTAACATTCGAGTTACCCATGAAGGTAAAACTATTACATCTGGTAATATTATTTATTTACCTCCAACTACAAAAATCTCGAATTATGATGCTATAAATTTAATCCTTACTAACAGATATAATTTACAACTTGAGCAAATATCACCACCTTGGTTAGAAAACTACAAACTTCCGAATCAAATATTTATTGAAGATAAAATATCAAATTATATTAGTGACATTCAATATTTAGAAAGCCAATTAACTATGGAACAAGAAAAACTAAAAGTTGAAAAACGCTATCACAAACTACTATATGAGCAAGGCGTAGATGGACTAGAACCTATTGTGCGTGAAGTGTTAAGAGAGTTAGGTGCTATAGTAGATGACCCTATTCCAAGAGAAAATAAAGAAGATGGATTACTTAAAGACCCTCAAAATCGAGAAGCAATACTAGAAATTAAAGGTAGAACTAAATCTTTAGCACTTGCAGATGTACGCCAATTAGACCAATGGGTAAGAGATTCGCTTTTTAGTGATAATCCAAAAGAGAGAAAAGGCATAATAATTGCTAATATGTATTGTAATGTTCCTCTTGAACAACGTGAAAAACCATTTCCAGATAATTGTATAAAAATGGCTAAAGATTATAAATATTGCTTATTGACTACAAGACAACTCCATCATGCTATTTTTTTAAAGCAACAAAATCAATTTAAAGAAACAGAGTTTTGGGATACGGTATTTAATACAGATGGTGTTTGTTTATTACCTGAAACTGAATATTTTTAATATACAAGTATTCTATAAGTACAGAATTAAAATCCAATACCCGTGAATGAAATCAATAGCCTAAGTAGGTGGACGTGAAATAACCAAAATGTATAACGATATGTAGATTATATTTTGATTTTCCTCCGCCTACTTACTTAATACAATACATCCGTATAAATATTTTTGCACTAAATCTTGAAGGTACTGTACAATTTCAAGATTTTTTAATACAATATTAAATAAATCACTGACTAGAGATGAAAAATGGCTAATATTCCTAATTTAAAACAAAGTAATTATCATTTAGAAGATATTGAATTAATGATTCAGGTACATACTTTTATCTTTAATAAAGTTAAATCCATTTATACTAGTGCAACTCAGACTGAATTAATTAGTATCACTAATAGTCTTACAAGTTCCTTTTTAATAAATCATGCTATCTCATCTATAAATTTAAATCAAGGAGATATGGAAAGCTATTTGTATGGAATTCAAAATGCTATTGATAGAATAAGCATTTGAATTACTTAATCCTCTTTAATACCTAAACAACTATTATATATTTAAAATAACAAACCCTTAGCTAGAAAAGTAACTAAAGGTTATTGAGAGTATTCAGTTCGGGGTTGACCCCTCTAGGTAATGTCGTCAGCAGATGATACGTTCTACTTATAAGTTGGTGAAGAGGATACGTTCTACTTATAATTCGGAGAAGATGATACTTTATACTGTGTAACTCCGTCTATTCGTGGTACTGTCTAATAGCTTTACAGGGGATTGTACAAGAGTTTCAGGCTTTTGTCTTGCCATTCTGCCAGATGGAATAACGGTATTCTACAAGCCCCAAATATTAA
>NZ_VILB01000037.1 GCF_009712035.1 Anabaena sp. UHCC 0187
AGTAACTTTTGCTCGTTCTAAGGTATCTTCATCACCATAAGCAGTCAGAAAAATTATTGGTATATCTAATTGT
This sequence comes from Anabaena sp. UHCC 0187, assembly GCF_009712035.1. Classification (GTDB taxonomy): domain Bacteria; phylum Cyanobacteriota; class Cyanobacteriia; order Cyanobacteriales; family Nostocaceae; genus Dolichospermum. The sequence goes on from NZ_VILB01000037.1 coordinate 74, forward strand.
TCATGAATATGACTGGCAGTCGTAATACCATCAATATCACCTTTAATCACAATATCCATTAATATTAAATCTGGTTGAGTTTCTGAAGCCAGATGAATAGCGGCTTTTCCAGAGGAAGCTTTGCCTGTAACTGTATATCCTAATTGATTAAGTTGACTAGCAATAGTTCTAGCCACAATTACTTCATCTTCAACTACTAAAATTTTAGCTGGACACATTTCCTATTTATTCATGCAAAGTGAACTGTGAAAATTGAATATTAAATATAGTTCCCTGATAACGTTCGATAGTAATAGAACCTTCTAGTTGTTCCGTAACTAAATCATAAACTAGGGATAGACCTAAAGAAGAAGTAGTCTTCCAATCTATATTATCAGCTAAACCAATGCCATTGTCTCGGATTATCATCTCAATCTCATGATTCTTATTTTTATGCAAGTTAATACTAATCTCACCCAATTGGTTGTTAGGAAAAGCGTGCTTGATAGCATTTGATATTAATTCATTGATAATTAATCCACAGGCAATAGCTTGGTCAACATTTAGAATAACTGAATCAATATCAGTTTTTAACCCGATTTGACCAGGTGTAATCTGATAGGAAATTAATATTCCTGTCAGCAGATTATTAATATATTCAGAAATATCAAGTTTACCAATATTAGGATTAGTATATAAATTCTTGTGAATTAAAGATATTGATTCAATCCGATTTTGACTTTCTTGGATGGCTTTGAGAATCTGTGGATCTTGAATTGTTTCTGCTTGTAGATGCAATAAACTGGAGACAATTTGCAAATTATTCTTAACTCGGTGATGAACTTCTTTTAGTAAAACTTCTTTTTCTGCTAAGGCACTTCTCAATTTTATTTCAGCTTGTTCTCGTTGTTGAATTTCACTTTGAGCTTGTTGTAATATATTAGCTTGTTGAATAGCAATGGCAATTTGTACCGTGATTTGATCAAGTAAATCTAATTGATTTTCTTCCCATTCACGAAAATCAGAACATTGATGGGCAATAAGTAAACCCCAGAGGGAAGAACCCCTATTTTCTTCATTGACTTCTATAACAATAGGGACAACTAAATTGGCTTTGACTTCAAACTGTTCTAAAAGTTGAATATGACAATCAGTTAAACCAGCTTGATAAATATTAGCAATTGCCTGTTTATATCCTTGATGATAATTTGATATTCCCCCTGCTTGAAAACAACTATCTTGAATATCCTTACCTAGTGAAATTGTCCACCCAGATAATACAGATTCTGCCATAATCTTACCACTCATATCTGGTGCAAACTGATAAACGACAACTCTATCAACTTGTAGTAAATCTCGGACTTCTTCAACTGTTGCATTAAGAATATCTTGAAGATGAAGAGATTGGTGAATGCGTTCGGAAACTTTTCGCATCAATTTCTCTCGTTCCGCTTGAACTTTTAATATTCTCTCATTTTGCTTACGTTCTGTAATATCTTTACCAATACCTACCGTGTGATGATTGGGGAGTTTCACATTAGTCCAAGATGTATCAATGATAGAACCATCCTGTATATGAGTTCTAAAATCATGCCAAACTGGTTGTGCAGACTGCATAAAATCAATCACTTCTTGACGATATTCTTGATCAGGATATAATTCTGCAAAAACATTACGGGTTTGGAAATCTTGCAAAGAGTATTTGAGAGTTTCTTCAAGTTTATGATTAATCCAATATACGTTATTATCAACATTAATTAATGAAATCATCAAAGGAATGTTTTTAAATATAGTTTGTAAAAACTCATTTTGTTCTTGAAGTTTAACTTCAGAATTTTTGCGTTCTGTAATATCATTAAATAATTGCATTACACATGGTTCACTATTATATTTTAAATATCGCCAATATGTAATTAGCCATAAATTAGTACCATCTGCTTTATGAAGTTGAATTTCATGGTTGTGTAAAAATCCATTATGGTTAAACTCTGCTAACAAGTTTTTCCAATCGGATTTATTGTGATATAAATCTGAAATTTTCCGCTGTAATAAATTATCGGGAGAAAACTGAAATACGTGCAAAAACTCTGAATTAGCATATATAATTACGCCATCGGATAAACGAGAAATAACTAAAGGAATTGGAATTGCTTGGGAAATTACTCGAAATTTAGCTTCACTATCTTGGAGTTTTAATTCTATTTTTTGACGCTCACTTAAATCGCGGATGTGAATCAATACAGCATCTTTATTGTCATAATTAATAGTATTAGAAATAATTTCTACAAAAATAATCTGCCCATTTTTACGAGTATGTCGCCATTTTCCAGAATTACATAAACCAGCGCGATTTCTAGCAACATAAGCCAGAATCATCGGCATATCTTCCAGGGGATGAATGTCAATAATTCGCATTTGTAAAAATTCTGATTTTGAGTAGCCATAGTGAATTGTAGCGGCTTCATTTGCATCTAAAAATTCCAGTGTATGACAATCATAAATCCACATAGGACTGGGATGATGAGTAAATAGAAGATGATAATTCCATTGGCTGTTTTCCAGAAATTTATGCTGGTGTAAATCTAAAAGTCTGATTACTTGTTTAGCCAAACCTTTTAAGGCTTTTTCCTCTGTGATACTCAAAGTTCGCGGAATTATATCCATGATACACAAAGATCCTAGGGCAAAACCATGAGCATTAATGAGGGGAACTCCTGCATAAAATCGGCAATGGGGATTAGCAATAACCAGAGGATTATTAACAAATCTTTGATCTTGCCAAGTATCGGGAATGATGAGAATTTCTCTTTCTAAAATAGTATGCCTACCAAAAGCTAAATCACGGGGAATTTCTGATATATGAATACCAATTTTTGATTTAAACCATTCCCTTTTTTCATCAACTAGACTAATCAAAGCAATTGGTGTTTGACAAATATCTGCGGCTAGTTGAGCAATTTCATCAAACACAGTTTCCGCAGGTGTGTTGAGAATTTGATATTGATTAAGTAATTTCATGCGTTGACGTTCATTATTAGGTAAAAGCATAATTCTTTGTATTATAAATTGATGAAAATAAAATCTAAGTAACAAAGAAATATATGTAACAAATTGTATTGCAATTATGTATTTCTGCAATCTATCTCAAGATGGATGACAAAATATTAATATAATGAATAAGTAATTGAAATGGTTAAATTATAGTGTAATTTAAAACTCTAGGGATTAACTTTATGAAACTACATATTTCTCAAGGATTAAAGCGCCGTCAATTCTTATTACAAGCGGCAATAACTACTGGGACTATGATTACAACAAATCTGTGGTCAAAATTGGCTGTAGCTCAGACACCTGCATTTATTACATTAGATAAAAATCGCCCTACTATCCCCTACGGTGTCGCTAGTGGCGATATTAACAATAATAGCGCGGTGATTTGGAGTCGTAGCGATAGACCCAGCAGAATGATTATAGAATATGCTACTGATGAAAATTTTCGTAATAGTCACCGGATTATTGGCAAAGTTGTGACAAAGTACAGTGATTTTACAGCCCGAACGTATTTAGATAATTTACCACCAGGTCAAGATATTTTTTACCGCGTTACTTTTCAGGATTTAGTTGATTCTAACATTTATAGCGCCCCGGTGAATGGTCATTTGAAAACTGCACATCAAGGAAGAGGAAATGATATATTATTTGCGTGGTCTGGAGACACCGCAGGACAGGGTTGGGGAATTAATTCGGAATGGGGAGGAATGAAAATTTATGAATCTATTCGTCAATTCAACCCCGACTTTTTTATTCATTCTGGTGATTATATTTATGCTGATAATCCTATTCAAGCGGAAGTAAAGTTAGAGGACGGGAAGATTTGGAAAAATATCACTACAGAAGAAAAATCAAAAGTTGCCGAAACACTGAAAGAATTTCGCTGTAACTATATTTATAACCTTTTAGATGAAAATATTCAGCGGTTTAATGCCCAAATTCCCCAATTGGTACAATGGGATGATCATGAAGTCAGAAATAATTGGTATCCTGGGCAAATATTAGATGATAACCGTTATCAAGTTAAGGATGTTTCTCTATTAGCTTCACGGGCAAAACAAGCATTTTTAGAATATACGCCTATTGGCTATAATCCCCAAGATCCAAACCGAATTTATCGTCATTTTAATCATGGGGAATTGTTGGAGATTTTTATGTTAGATGAACGTAGCTACAGGGGGAAAAATTCTCCAAATAATCAAACAGTAGCTAGTGAGAAAACAGCATTTATGGGAAACTCCCAAATCAGTTGGTTGAAAAATAAATTAAAGAACTCAAAATCAACTTGGAAAGTAATTGCTAGTGATATGCCCATTGGGTTAATGATTAAAGATGGTAAAACTGATTTTGAAAATTTTGCTAATGGTGATGGTAAACCATTGGGAAGAGAATTAGAATTAGCTGATTTATTGCGATTTATTAAACAAAATAATATCTGTAATGTGGTTTGGTTGACTGCTGATGTCCATTATGCCGCAGCCCATTATTATCATCCTCATAAAGCCCAATTTAGTGATTTTAAACCTTTTTGGGAATTTGTGGCTGGACCTCTCAATTCTGGAAATTTTGGACCAAATCAATTAGATAATACTTTTGGCCCAGAAGTAAAGTTTCAAACCGCATCTCCAGAGATAAAATTAAATCAACCCCCAAGTTCAGGTTTACAGTTTTTTGGGATGGTTAAAATTGATGGGAAAACAGAAGTTTTAACGGTTACTTTGCATAATTTAGCAGGAGAAAAAATCTATAGTCTAGATTTACAACCAGAAGTTTAAGAGGAAAACCACATCTTTTGTAGGGGTTTAGCACTGCTAAACCCCTACAACTTTCCTCCTACCTGGGTTTTCCTAATGTCGTAATGTAGATAACTGCTTCATCAGTAGGGATACCCAAAACTTCGTTTACTTGGTCATCGAAAAAGCCAGCGATACCACTGACACCTAAATTCAGACGAATGGCTGCTAAATTCAGTCTTTGTCCTAAAATACCCGCATCTGTATGTAGATAACGGTAAACACGATCACCATATTGAGCGATCGCAGTTTTCAAATCGGCAGTATGAAATAATACCGCACCCGCATCTCTCCCTAATTCCTGTCCCAAACACAGAAAATGTAACTCTCGACGGAAATTTTTAAAGCGAATTTGCCGTAATTCTTGGGCTTTAGGTGCGTAATAATAACAACCGGGATCTAATCCTTGAACTCCAGAAACAACAACAAATGTTTCTATTAAATTCAAGTCAAAATAATCAGGATGAGGATCTAAATTTTGATCAATGTAATTTTGTGGTTGATAAGTAAAATCAAGTAAAGCTTTAAGTTCATCAAAACTCAAATCATCACCAGTATAAGCACGGGTAGAACGGCGTTTATAGATAGTATTTGATAATTCTGATAAATGTTCTCCCCAAAAAATTGGTGTAGTCCGAGTCGAAAATTTTTCACAAAAAGGAAAATTGTATTTGTCTTCTAAGGACTTTTCTGGTTGCACCGTTGGTAAATTTAAATTACCAGTGGTACTAGCTGGAATTTGGGTATTTAAATGAAAATATTTCAGTAGTTCACCATCAGGAATAGATGGATAATTAGTTTCCGTTGTAGAGGGTAAAGCAGTGCGTCCTAGGGGTAAATTTTGGCGCACATCTAGCAAATCAGCCAAAGCTAAAACAGCAGTTGTTCCTTCTTGTTCATGATCAATATAGAGTAACTCATTAACAGATTCATCTACAAAACCGCCAATTAAATGAGCGCGATAATCGGCAATATTACAAGCTAATTCAATATTACTTAAAAGATGCCCAGTATCGAGAAAAATTCGGCGGTAAGCCCTGTCTTCATAACGCCAAGCGGAACGATAAAAGACCGCAGTGGTAATAATAGCTAATTGGGTACTTTCTAGGGAAGGATGCCAAAAACAAGCTGTTTGTAAACTTTGCCAAACATCACTTTCCCAAAAGTGCATTAAAGAATGAGTTCGACATTGATAGTTATAAAGTCCCGGTGGTAATAATGGTGTACCGCGAGAAACTAAATATACTTCAGCCGGATATAACCCCCCGGCACTGGGTGCAGAACGTAGGTATACAGCACTACCCATGGAAGGCATTTTTGCTGTGAGTCCATAACTGTGAAATAATAGTTGAGAAAGTCGCCACCACCATTTGGCATCTTGTTTGTTAGCAACCGTTTCCGCTGTTTCTTGTAGATAGGGTTTGAGATCAATATCAGTGCCAATTTTGTACTCTTTAAATGGTACTGGCTGTTTAGCCCAGTCTAAATTATGACTTTTAGAAGCTAGAGTTTGGGGATCGTATTTAGTCCGGTCGTGATAGTGTTGGGCTATGGATTGGTGTGTTTCTGGCATAGTAATTTTAATATCCTAGGGTATTCCTACTGTTGATCTTGACATTGATTAGTTCCATTATTTCGTGTTAATGAGTACAATCTTAAACAATTAAAAATTAAAAATTAAAACATCAATTTTGAGGTTTTCTGCTAAAATTCTTAATCACTTGTCTTGAAAAAGATTAACCAAATCATGCCTGTACGTCAAACTCTATCAACGTCTGATATTCAACTTTCTTACCTAGAGTGGAATCAAGGTCAAGAACCATTACTGTTATTACATGGTATGGCTGATAATGCTTGGGTTTGGTCTAGTTTGGGAGATTATTTGGCACATGATTACCATATAGTTGCACCAGATATGCGTGGTCATGGTGAAAGTAGTAAGCCAAAACAAGATTATACCTTTGCCAGTGCCATCGCTGATTTGGAGGCATTAATGGATAAAATGGGATGGTCTGCGGCTCATATCATTAGCCACTCTTGGACAGGGAAATTAGCCGCTATTTGGGCTAGAGAAAACCCAGCCAGGTTAAAAAGTATCACATTAGTAGATCCCATTTTTATCTGGAAAATGCCCAGTTTCCTGAAAATCACATTTCCTCTGTTGTATCGCGTCTTACCTTTCCTCAAAAGCATGGGACCTTTTGCCAGTTACGAAGAAGCTGAACAAAAAATTAAACAACTCAGCCAATATCAAAATTGGAGTTCTTGGCAACAGCAAGTTTTTCAAGCCGGAATTGAAGAAAAACCCGACGGTACTTGGGGTAGTAAATTTACCATTGCTGCCCGTGACGGGATTTTTGACGCAGTCATGGAAGTACCAGGTTTTATTCACCCAGTTGATACACCTGCCCTCTTTATACAACCGGAAAAAGGTGTGAACCGCCAAAATTGGCAAATTCAACCTTACAAAACCAACCTCAAAAACTTAAATTTATGTCAAGTACCGGGAAATCATTGGCCATTTTTAAGCAACCCAACGGAATTTAATCAAACAGTCGCCGCTTTTTTAGCAGCACAAACATGAGATAATCATCTCACCATGCTATTTCTAGGTATTAATTACCAACAGGCATTCTAATTTTTTTAATTTTTAATTCTTAATTTTTAATTGTTTATGAGCCTTTGCATTAATCCAGTTTGTCCTCAACCAAACCACCCAGATAATGACGAAAACCGCTTTTGTCAAAGTTGTGGTTCTCAATTGGAATTGATAGGACGTTATCGGGTATTACGTTTATTAAGTGACAAAACTGGATTTGGTAAAATTTACGAAGCCTATCAACAAGACACCCCGAAAATCCTCAAAGTCCTCAAAGAAGAATTAGCAAATGATAGTAAAGCCTTATCACTTTTTCAACAAGAAGCCAAGGTTTTACAACAATTAAATCATCCTGGTATCCCGCAAACAGAAGGTTATTTTCCCTATCAAACCAGAAATGATGTAATCTTGCATTGTATGGTGATGGAAAAGATTGAAGGACCTAATTTAGAACAATGGTTAAAGCAACAACAAAACCGCCCCATTTCTCAAGCTCAAGCCATAGTCTGGTTAAAACAATTATTAGAAATATTAGATTTAGTTCATAACCAACAATATCTCCATAGAGATATTAAACCATCAAATATCATGATTCGTCCTGATGGTCAATTAGTATTAATTGACTTTGGGACAGCCAGAGAAATTACCAGAACTTATTTAGTAAATGGTGGAGGAATGACAGCAATTTCATCATCAGGTTATAGTCCTCCAGAACAAATGCGAGGACAAGCCATACCCCCATCTGATTTTTTTGCTTTAGGAAGGACATTTGTATTTTTATTAACGGGATTTCAACCCGGACAATTATATGATCCTCATTTAGATATTCTACAATGGCGACATCATGCAAATCATGTTTCTCCATTATTATTGGATTTCATTGATTGGTTAATGTCAACGGAAGTCAATCAACGCCCTAGCAATGCTGAAGAAATTTCTCAAAGATTAGCAGAAATTGAATATCAACTCACAGAAAATACATCCGCAACGGTGAATATTGGTGGAGGAATAAAAACTGAAATAGTTAATAAACCAACTACTAATAATACAATTATCCCTCCACAAAGACAACCCGAAAAATTACCATTGTTATCCTGGTTTGCTGCTTTAATAGTTTCTTTGTTACTACTTTGGTGGGTATCATTGGCATTTAGAAATAGTAAATTTGCGGCTTTACCTCCTGACTATGGACAAGCACCAGTTAAACAAGGCAAAGTTGATTATTTTCCCTATGAAGAAGGTAAAGATAGTCAAGGGAGAGTTGCAGAATTTAATATTGCGGTTTTATCAGTAGAATATAAATGGCAATTAGGCAGCACCTACCAAATTAAATATAATGATCAAACTATTACCCTTGATTCTTTAAAATCCAATTTAGAACAAGAAGGAATCCAGAAAATTATGGAAAATCCCAGCGAGATTATTTCTGTGGGAACAGCTTCTTGTGAAGGTAATGTTAATGCCGAACAAAGTCGCGCTTTAGAACGTTCTAAACAAATCCAACTATTAGGAAAAAAGATATTTAGTAATACACCCAGTGTGAAAGGTTATCGCTTATTAAACTTAGGACAATTTCAGAGAAAAGATTGTCAAGCAAGCCTTGATTCCACAGCTTATCAACGCAGTATTATTATTATTGGTGTCAAAAAACAAGCTGAAGGGGTAATCTTAGATGAAGCTTTAAGAGATAGATTAGAGAAAAAGCCTTTTGCTGATTTTAAATTAGAGGATTATTCTCTAGGTTCAACAGATAAATTTAAAACCGTACCCAGTAATTTATAGTAATTCCTTATGGTTAAAAAAGCAGATATCAGTACCAAAAAAATAATCAGCCTTGCTCCTGAAAATTGGGTAAAATGGGTAACACAAATCCCCGACATTACCACCGGAGAAATTCTCAATTCCGAATTTCAATGGATAAGCAGAGAAAGTGATGTATTAATCAAAGCCACAAGTCCCCAGTACGGCGAATTTCTTGTCCTCAATGAGTTACAATTACGATATAAGCCAGAAATGCCCAAACGAATGCGGGCTTATGCAGCATTAGCAGAGGAAAAATATGATCTTCCCACCTACCCTGTATTAATTAATATCCTGAAAGAAAGTGAAGCAGAAATTCCTAACCGCTATGAATCAGAGTTTGCTGGTTTACGGGCGCGTCAAGACTATCATGTGATCAATCTATGGGAAGTTGATGTAGAAATCGCTTTAAGTCAACCTATACCCTCGCTGCTTCCCTTTGTACCAATTCTCAAAGGTGGTGGAGAAGAATCAACAGTTAGACAAGCATTACAAATGCTTCGCGCTGATGAAAAATTAAGCCAGTTAGAAACAGTGATGGCTTTTTTTGCTACATTCGTATTAGATAGCGCCTTAGTTCAACAAATTATGAGGTGGGATATGGCAATATTACAAGAGTCTCCTTGGTATCAACAGATTAGGGAAGAAGGACGACGAGAAGGAAGAGAAGAAGGAAGACAGGTAATGCTGTCATCAATTGAACTGATTTTAGAGATGAAATTTGGTCAAGAAGGGTTACAATTCATGCCCAAAATATCACAATTTACTGATTTAGAACAGTTAAAAAATCTTCAAAGAAGCATTTTAACTGTCAATACTTTTGATGAATTGCAGCAGTTTATGCAGAGAAATTAAAAATTAAATTTCTGTTTTTTAGTATTATCCCCCTAATCAAGGGGGAAATAATATCGGATTAGATCACTTAGTATAGGGAGTATAGATGTGTTAGAAAAATCTTTCTTTTACCAGGAAATTCTCCATAAGGGTAGAGAAGAAGGACGGTTACAAGAACGGCTGTTAAGTATTGAATTAGCTGTAGATATAAAATTCGGTAAGGAAGGTTTAGAACTAATATCAGAAATTTCCGAAATTCCTAATTTACAGCTATTAAGAACTATTTATAAAGGTGTCCTCACTGTAAATACTCTTGATGAATTACGGAAACTTATCCAAAATATTCACGCTTCTGAATCAAATTAAATTATGAATGATTTAAGCCCCCATTCCTGAATACCGCCTTAAACCCCTCCGCCATAAAAAGCGGTTAGCACCTAAAAATATGAGAAACCAACCTATGATTGATAAAAATCCCCTGGTTAAATCCACCGGTAGTCCTACCAAAATACTCGCGGGAAAATTAATCAGATAAGGGAAAGGTGTTAACATCACCATATTTTTCACATCTTCGGGAAAAACATCTAAAGGTGCAATCAAACCCGATAGGAACATAAAAAACAACAACCATAAATTTTCTAAAGCTGTGGCTCTTTCTGTCCAAAATGCCAACATAGCAAAGGTATATTGAATTATAAACCTTAGAGCAAAAGCCATAATTGCCGCCAATATAAATAGGAATAAATTAGTTATATTCGGCAACCAAAAAGCTTGGGGATAGAGAACAAAAAAGAATATTGATAACAGCAATACAAAAGGCATTCGAGCGGCTCTTTCAGCAACATGATTCGCAACATGATGCCAAACTGGATCTATAGGTTGTAATAATTTTGGTGATAGTTTACCTTCTACCACTTCTTTTTCAAAGTCATAAATTACCCAAACCACGCTAATTTGTCTAGCCAGAAAAACCGCGAAAAAATACCGAGCAAAATCTACAGGCTTAAAACCAAATTTACCACTTTCAGCAGCTTGTACCCAAACACCCATCATGATTATTGGGAGAGAACCAGCTAAAACCCAGAATATTAATTCTGATCTATATTCCAGCATATTAGCATAATTTACTGACAGTAAAGTCAAGGCTTTTTTAATAAGTTTTTTCATAGTTATTAATGGTTAAATCCTTTTTGAAAAACTCGGCCAATTACCTCTTCTACAGGTGGTTCTGTCACTGTTAAATCTACCACTGACAAATCAGCTAAAATTTGGGAAACCGTGCGGGTTAGTTCTTCTTGTTGCACAATAAATCTGACTGCTCTTCCTTCCACCATTTGCACATCACCATAGGACATAAGTTTTTCCAGTGGTAATGCTTGGGCTAATTCCACATAAATTTCTCGATAGGGAGCAAAACTTGTTAATAAGCCATCTAATCTACCATCATACATGAGTTTTCCTTCATGAATTAATAACACCCGTTCACACAAAGCTGTAATATCAGCCATGTAATGACTCGTTAATAATATGGTGGCTTGATATAGCTGATTATATTCTCGTAAAAAGTCACGCACTCCTACTTGAGCATTAACATCTAATCCTAAAGTTGGTTCATCTAAAAATAAAACTTGGGGACGGTGTAAAAGTGCTGCTAACAGTTCAGCTTTCATCCGTTCACCTAATGATAATTTTCGCACTGCTTGAGTTAGCTTACCTTCTAAAGCCAACATTTCTGTTAATTCCCCAACTCGCCGCTGAAATTCTTTGTCAGAAATATTATAAACAGCAGCATTAATTCTCAGGGAATCTAAGGCGGGTAAATCCCAAATTAATTGCTGTTTTTGTCCCATCACTAAAGTGATTTTTTGCAAAAATGCTTCTTGCCGATTAAAGGGAACAAATCCCCCGACTTTGACTGTACCACTAGAAGGATGAATTAATCCGGTGAGCATTTTTAAAGTGGTAGTTTTCCCTGCGCCATTGGGACCTAAAAAACCAACAATTTCCCCAGGTTCAATGGTAAAAGAAACATCCTGAACAGCTTTAATATTGCGATAAGTCCGGCGAAAAAAGTGGGCAATTGTCCCCCCTATCCCTGGATCTTTAATCGCTATTGGATAGGATTTATTCAGGTTTTCTGCAATGATAATTGACATAAAAAATTTATTTCCTTCTGCCTGATAACTTTAACTTTCTCCCCTTTACTAAGGATCGCACAAATGACGAGCAGAAAACCTCTGTCCAGAAGAATTATTTTTCTCTAAATTTTCTAATTCCTGATTATTCTGTAAATAATCTTTTATCCATTTACAAGCATAATCTAAGTCGTTAGTGGCAAAGATTTGGGGTAAATTCCAGATAATAGCCGTGCGATCATAACTGGCGGAAACCAAAGTTTTCCCATCAGCACTAAAGGCTAAGGAAGACACAGCGTCAAGATGTCGAAACAGTGTAATTATTGGTTTTCCCTCAAGATTCCAGAGTTGAATAGCATTCTCTCCACTACCGGCGGCAATTGTTTTGCCATCTGGACTAAATTTTAACGAGCCTAACTTAACTTTTGAATTTACTAAGGTTCTTAAAAATTTGCCATCACGTTGCCATAACTTGATGGTGCGATCATCGGCTGTGGATGCTATCAATTGTCCATCTGGACTAAAATTGACATCAAAAACTGCCAAATTATGCCCTTTTAGGGTATTTAAAAGTTTACCCTCTCGACTCCACAGGCGGATGGTTTTATCATAACTGCCAGTTGCTAATATTTGACCATCGGGACTAAACTTTACACTACCAATTGGCTCACTGTGTGCTTTGATAATTTTTTGCAATCGAAAGCTAAACGGTTTTTGATGATCTCGTTGCCAAAGCCGCAAAGTTCGATCAAAACCAACTGAAGCAAGAATTTGACCATCTGGACTCAGTGCTATGTCTTCAATTCCCGCAGTATGTCCTGGGAGGGTATCTATCAGAGTGCCATCAATTTTCCAGATTTTGATCGTTTTATCCCAACTCCCAGTTGCTAAATACTGGCTATTACGACTAAAGACAACAGAGTTTACTCCATTTGCATGGCCTTTAAGACTTCTGAGTAATGTGCCATCAGGTTGCCAAAGATTAATGACGTAATCCCAAGCTGTAGTAGCGATAATTTCACCATTGGGACTGATAGCAACTTTTTTTAGATTCCCTTGATGACCTTTTAAAACTGTGAGTAAGGGATTTTGTAACTTCCAAAGTTTAACGCTATTATCCGCACTAGCTGTGCTGAGAATCTGACCATCAGGACTCCAAGTAATCGACGAAACAGGCCCTTTATGTCCTGCCAAAGTACCCAAATCTTTACCGTCAAAACTATAAAGTTTCACCACTTTATCCCAAGTAGCAGCAGCAAGAGTTTTATGATCGGGACTAAATGCCATTGCTAAGATTGAATGTCCGGCCTCAATGTTTTTCAGTTTTTTACCATCGAGACTCCAAAGCTCAATCTTTTGATTATCACCACCTGTAGCCAGTAATTTACCATCAGCAGAAATTGCGAAACAAGGCACACCATCTTGACCACGATTGAAATTAACTAATTTTTTACCATCAAGACTCCAAAGGGCTGCTTTCCCATCAAAACTACCAGTCACTAATTTCTGACCATCGGGGGTAAACAAAACTTTAGAAATAGTTGCTTGATGCGCTTTTATAGTAGTGAGTTTTTTATTTGCTAACTGCCATATTCCTACAGTACCGTTATTCATCCCAATTGCTAGTATTTGTCCATCAGGACTAAAAGCTATACTTTTAACTTCTTCACTAACGGGAATAGTTGCTAACTCTTTACCATCTAATGACCAAAATTTGATAGTTTTATCAGCACTACCGGAGGCGATTATTTTACCATCAGGACTAAAAGCAACTGCCGAAATTGTGGAATTGTGAGCTTTAAATTTGCGAATTAATTTGCCATTTTTTTGCCATAACCAAACTTCATTCTGACTAGCAAGAACTACCATCTGGCTATCACGACTCCAGGCTAAATCCCGAATAAAACTCAGGTTATTGTCTGAGAAACGATTCCATTCTTGCGCTCCATAACTTGCTTGGCTGAGAACATTATTTGTTTGTTTTTCCAGTTCAGGATTATTAATTTTTAAATGGTTTAATTTAATTTTAGCTTTAATTGCATCCTGTAGAGCTTCTAATTCTTGATGGGAATTAAATTCAGCCACTGATGAAGATGCTAGAGCTTTAATTTCGCTGATTTTTGCTAATTTTTCATTCTGGAGAGATTGACGATATAACCAAAAAGTTATCCCTCCTAAGCTAACAGCAGTGAAAAAAGCTGTAGTAATTACTCCCAACATGAGTTTTTGTAAGCGAGCATTTTTTTGTTGTTCCAGCAGTTGAACTTCCATATTTTTAGCTCGTTCTGCAACTAAAACAAGCTCTTTTTCTTGTCGTTCTAATTCTGCACTTTTAACTAAAAATTGATTATCTAAATTTGTTAAGCTTTTATCCCAAGCCCAAGCTTGAGCATCTGCTAGTGCTTGTCCTCTTAATAAGCGAGATTCATCAGTTTGTTGGGAAGTTAACCACGCATCAAAAGTTTGCGAGTAGGGACGTAAATTAGCTAATTGTTTTTCTACCCAATCTAAGTTGAATACTTTGGTATAAATGCGGTTTTTAACAGTTAATAATCCTGCTTGTTTAACTACCAAACCGGAGAGCAATAATTCTATTTGTTCTCTACTATCATCACTTTTAACTTCCACACCTTGCAAAATTTGCTGATAAATTCCTAATAATCTGCTAACAGTTTTTTGATTATAAAGTAGTCGATCTCGGATAGTTCTTAAATGTTCTGGTTCATCTTGAGATTCCCAATTTTTAATAATATATTCATTGACAATATTATCTAGCCAAAACTCTTCATAACCTTTAGCAAACTCTAGGTAATCACTACTTATTTTAAAATTAGTGATAAGATTACATAACTTTTGGGTTAAAAAAGGCTGCCCTCCTGTCCAATTTAAAACTTGTTTCATGACTGGTTGGGGATTAGGTATAACTAACTCTAATCCTCTAATTAAAGAATCAACTTCTGCTATTTTAAATCCTTTTAACTCAATGGCTTGACCAATATTAAAAGGTGTTCTTTTCACATCTTGAATTAAATCCGATGGAGTAGCTACTCCAAAAATTGCAAATGTCAACCGCTGATATTCTGGATCTATAGCTCTTTGATTATAGCAGTATCTAATTAAGGCAAAAAAATCATCTACCGGAAAATTCAAACTGAGGATACTATCAATTTCATCTATAAAAATAATTAACTTTTCTTCTGGAAATTGAGTTAATAATTCCCCAATAAACTGACTTAAGTTTTGGACTAAGGAAATATCATCTCCTGTTTGCCACCATGATTTTAAATTGAATTTTCCTACAAGTTTAAATCCTCTCCATAAATCGGCAATTATGCCCTTATACCATTGACTTGGGGTAATATTTTCACTACCAATATTTGTCATATCAATAGATGTACATTTAAATCCTTCATTTGCTAAACAATGTTTGGTTCTCACTAATAGGGATGATTTACCCATTTGACGACAGTTGAGAACATAACAAAATTCACCCTGTTTTAAAGCGTTATATATTTCTATATCTGTTTGTCTTTCTACGTAACTAGGGGCATTATTTATGAGGCTACCACCAACTTGATATGTATGAGTATTCATAGTAGTAATATTGATTATTCATCATAGCCAAATTTAAATTTAGAACTTAAAATGGTGCGATCGCGCCCTAATTGCTTGGCTTGATACAGTGCTTGATCAGCAGCTTGAAAAAATTCTGTGAAAGAAACATTTCCAGCAGGAATGACACAGACAATTCCTAGGCTTATAGTTAATCTAGCCGTGTTAGTTGATTGAGTTTTGTTTGTTAACTCAGAAATTTTAATTCTCAATGATTTTACTGTTTCTCTAATTTCTTCAGCAATTAATATAGCTGCTCCTGCCTCAGTTTGTGGTAGAATTAACGCAAATTCTTCACTACCATAACGAGCAACTAAATAATCTGGACTTTTGATGACTGAATTAATTGCTTGAGCAACTTGACGTAAACAATTATCCCCACTTTGATGACCATAAGTGTCATTGTAAAATTTAAATTCATCCACATCAGCTAATATTAAAGATAGAGGTTTTTGGAGGTGTGCCATTCTTTGCCATTCTAATGCAAATCTGTCATCAAACCATTTACGATTAGCAAGTTGAGTCAGTTGATCAACATTAACTAAAAATAGCAATTGTTCATTTTCTTGTTTTAATTTTTCGACGCTAGAATCATGATTTTCTATAAGTAAATTTTGTTGGAAAAATAAACGATACATTTCACAAAAAGGCTGATAATTATTACCATTTAATTTAATCAACCCTAAACTATCTAATTTGTAAGCTACATTTGGGGACAAATATAGATTTATGCTGGTAGAATTCACAATTTTATTATATATCTGAGATAACTCAGCATCTTTTTGCAAGATAGTTAATAGCCCTATTAAATATCTGTTATAAATACAGTTATTATTTGCACAATTATCTAGCAGTTCTGGTAAAGAAATTTTCTGTTGATGGAAATAATATAAAGCCTGATGAATTAAATATGGCTGTCCTCCCACGCAATACATTAAGTTTTCTATGGCTTGACTATCAAACCAATTTAGTTCATACCGTCTAGCCAATTCTGTCACTTGCTCGACTGTAAATTCTGGTAATTTCAATGACAAACCAACATTAAACGGCGATTGATTGATATTTAAAGGGATATAAACTTCGGTGGAGTGCAATAATACCAAGCGAACTTTTTGCCAAATCGGAGTTTGTTTAGCTTGTTCATGCCAATTGCGGAGGAGAAGTAAAAAATCCTGGGCAATTTGTTGGTGTTGAAAAATATAATCTACTTCATTTAAAATTAAAACTAATGGACTGTTAATTTGCGCTAATAAATAACTCTCAAAATAAATTGAAGCACTCACTTTGCTGCCAATTTCCTCATCCCAATAATCATCCAACTGTGATGCAAGTGACAACTGCCGAGCTACATTGACACAAAACCAGCGCAAAAAATGATTCAGGCTCAAAAAAGTTTGACTATCTACTAGTTTAAAGTCTATAGTAACTGTTAAATATCCCTGTGTCTGAGCTTGGTGAATTAGCCGTAACATCAGAGAACTTTTGCCCATGTGCCGAGGTGCTTTAATCCGAATTAAACTCCCTGGTTTGAGTAATTCTGTATAAGCATCGCTTTCAATTGGTGGACGTTCAATATAAAAACGGGAATTAGATGGCAGTGGATCACCCGGTAAAGTAATATTTTCCTTCATTTACCTTCTATCTTGTGGGTTAAGTATTAATTTTGAGTTTTGCCCATAAACTCTGAATTAATAAAGATTTAAGTATATTTATCTATTTTTTAACTTCTGTAAACACCTTCAGAAAAATATTTATAAAAATTAACACTTTCTAGGCTGACACTGAGTTCAAAATCAAATAGGATTCCTCTAGCTACCTTAAACGCCCTGAGCGCAAAATATTGATCACTAACCACAATCCCAATAGACTAGCAGCAGTAAATAGGACAATACTAATAAATGATAGCTGAGATGTTTGCGCTTGACTAGAAATAATAGCAGCGCCCATAATCAGAGAACCAACTAAGATACTAAATGAAAGACGGTTAGCGGCATCATCTAAGGTGCGGCGCATTCCATCTAATCCTTTGAGTGATAAATTCCATTGTAAGGTTTCTGAAGTTACCCGATCTAATAATAGTTCAATTTGCCGAGGAGATTGTAAAGATAGACTTTTAATATCTAGGGCTGTGCGTAAGAGCGATCTTACCGGACTATCTCCCAATAACTGACGACGAAATAAATCTGTAATTAATGGTTTAATTTCATCAAATAAATTTACCTCTGGATTAAAACTTCGGGTTACTCCTTCCAAATTTGCTAAGGTTTTTGCATATAAACCCATATTACTCGGTAATCTAATTTGATTATTTCTGGCAATTTGCAAAATTTCATAAATTACTTGACTAAAATTGATTTCGCTTAAACTCACATTATGATACTTTCGCAACATCCGATCATAATCACTTTCTAACTTAGCCAAAATAATTGGTTGTGCCGAATCAGAAAGTTGTAAAGTTAATTGAGCGCAGCGTTGAGCATCCAAATCAACAATCGCTAACAACATTTCTGTTAATATTTGTTGAGTGCGGGGATCAAGTCTACCCATCATCCCACAATCTAAAATAGCAATGCGACCATCTATTAAATAAAATAAATTACCAGGATGGGGATCAGCATGAAAGAAACCATCAACATATATTTGCTGAAAAAAGGCGCGAAATAGTAAAGTAGTGATTTCTTTGCGCTTGTTGTCATCACGGCTCAAATCTGCCGCAAGCAAAGGTACACCATCTAACCATTCCATGACTAGCACTTTTTCAGTAGTCAAATGCCAGTAAATTTCTGCAACTACTATTTGCTGGGGATCATACCAACGACTTTGGGATAAATTACGCCGTAATTGATCTGTAAAACCTGCTTCCCTTGTAAAATCTAATTCAGCTTCTAAAGCTTTGGTAAACTCCTCTGCAATTGATTTAATATCCGCAGTTTGTCCAAACTCTGTGCGGGCTACCAAATCTGCAATCCCTTGAATTAAGGTGATATCTTGGGCAATAGTCTCATCAATTCCCGGACGTTGCACCTTCAGAGCCACTTCTCGACCATCTGCTAAGGTAGCACGATGGGTTTGGGCAATTGATCCCGCTGCCACAGGAATATGATTAATAGTAGCGAAAGTTTCTTCCAGTGGGTGTTTTAGCTGTTTACGAAGTAGGATTTCTACCTCTAACCAAGAAACTGGGGGAACTTCATCTTGGAGAGTTGACAATTCCTCAATATAAGCACCACTGAGTAAATCAGGCCGGGTAGAAAGTAGCTGACCGAGCTTTACATAAACAGGCCCCAAATCTACCAAAATATTTTTCAATACAGCAGGAGGAGGTAGTTGTGGTTGATCTGCTTTACCACCAGTCAACAGTGTTCTCATATAGTCCCAGCCATTGCGGAGGACTACTTCGATAATCTCGCGTTGACGAGGAACAGTTTGAGTTAAGAACATTTTTGGTAATTTGTTAGTTGTCAGTTGTTAGTTGTCAGTTGTTAGTTGTTAGTTGTTACGGGAAAATTCTTTCTTCCTGCCCCCTGCTCCCTGCCCCCTGCTCCCTGCTCCCTGCTTCTTTGTTATCTTTTTATTAGGCAATAATAAAGATTGATTGCGATCCCCAAAAAAAGAGGCTCAAATCTGTTAATTGACATATACTGTCACAAAATACTATCAACAGTCTAGTTATAATGAATAACAATACTTTGAGCCATCTACCAAGGGTTTTAACTTTTACAATAGGTCAGTAAATCGGCTATCGTTTTGTAAGGTTTTGAGGATCTGCTTAATTTCTTGGGTACGGTCTTTTTTAACTACCAGGGTAACATTGCGATCGCGCACAATCACCACATCTTCTAAACCAATAGTGACAATGACATCATCAGGATTGGAGGCATAAACAATCGCGCCTTGGGTATCTAAGCCAACATGAGTAGCAAGTTCTACATTAGGATTATCATCCTGCTTCAGTAAACGTTCAATAGCATTCCAATCGCCGAGATCATCCCAACCAAATGCTACAGGTAAAACGTATGCTAGACTTGTTTTTTCCATCAGCGCGTAATCTATACTTTTTTTAGGCAACTGGGGATAAATATCAGGCCCTTGTTGTTCTAAAGGTTCAATAATTTCTGGTGCATGGGTGTGTAATTCTTCCAGAACAACACCTGCTCGAAAAACGAACATCCCACTATTCCAGCTAAACTGTCCCGTTGATAAAAAAGTTTCCGCCGTTTCCCGGTCGGGCTTTTCAGTAAAACGGTTAACATGATAGGCTGGCAAGTTATTAAAGTTACCTATCTTTTCGCCTTGTTCAATATAACCATAGCCAGTTGATGGAAAATTAGGTTTGATACCTAAAGTAACAATTGCTGCTTTGTTAGTTGCCAAATCCCTAGCCGCAGCTAAAGTTTCGGCAAATATCTCCTTGTCAGCAATCCAGTGGTCAGCCGGGAAAAAACCAATAATAGCGTCTTCCCCGTAACGCTTTTTAATTTCTAAACTTGTCCAAGCCACAGCCGCAGCCGTGTCTCTTCCCTGGGATTCAATGAGTAAATTTGCCTCTGGCAAATCGGGAAGTTGTTCTCGTACCCCTTGAGCAATGGGACTAGAAGTAATTACCCACAAGTTTTCCCAACCGCCCGCGAGTGTTAACAAGCGATCAGCGGTTGCTTGCAGTAGGCTTCTAGAACTACCATCAAGGCTTAAAAATTGCTTAGGTCGGTCTAGTCGGCTTAAAGGCCAAAAACGTTCACCTTTACCGCCAGCGAGAATCACGGGGAAAAATAAATTATTCATGTTAGCTTACACACCTAATTCAGAACAATACAAGTGTACATTTATTTAATTTTGGATTGTATCCACTGGTGGAGGTTTCAATTGTCACATATTAACACTGTGAGGATCGCAGATCCAACAAAATACTCCATCAGCTTTTCTTCAATCTAAAATTTGCATAGTGAGTTGTTAACTCGCAATATTTGCAGCTTGTATTAACATACCCTTAAGGAGTGGTTGAGTGGGGAGAAAATTGTGATTAAACAAATTCAATGGTCGGAAAATCAAGTAACACCTCAACAAGTCCCAGCCGCAGAACAGGAGGTAAAACAGCCACCAGTTCAAAAATCGGAAAATCAGTTAACACCGCAACCTGTCCCAGCGTCAATTCCGCCGGTGAAACTAAAACCATCAGTTAACTCTTCTCGTAACGTTGTTGAATCCGTTGGTGCTATTCCCAATGAACTCTATGACCGTTTAGGCTTAACAATTCCCCGCTGGTTATTGTGGGTACTAACCATCGTTTTCGGGATAATTCTATCGGGATTACTAGCATCAAGTTTGGCACTATGGACTCCGCTCTGGAGTAATCTAGACCAAGCAAAAGATGATGAATTCGGTGCTAATAAACAAGATCAAGTCAAAGTACCGGGAGATTTATGGACTAAACTTTCTCAGTATAAACTCTCAAGACCCATGAACATTTTAATTATGGGTATTGAACCAGTGCCGGGGGCTGTAGACGGTTCACCAGAAAGTTTTGCTGGTAACAGCGATACTATGATGTTGGTTAGACTAAATCCTAGTGATAAATCTATTCGTCTGCTATCAATTCCCAGAGGGACAATGATAGCGATTCCCGAACAGGGATTAACCAAGGTATCTGAAGCTAACGCCAAAGGTGGGCCAGTTTTGGCAGCAAGGGTAGTTAGTCGTAGTTTAAATAATGCTCCCATAGATCGGTATATCCGCATTTCTACCAGTGGTTTTCGGGAATTAGTTGATCAATTGGGTGGAGTAGATGTATTTGTCCCCGAACCCATGAATTATCAAGATCAGGCTAGTGGGTTTTCTATAAATTTAGTCAGTGGTTGGCAAAGTCTCAACGGTAAACAAGCGGAACAGTTTGCCCGTTTTCGTGAAGAAGGTATGGGGGATTTACCCAGAGTTCAGCGACAACAGGCACTCATAACTTCTTTATTGCAACGCCTGAATAGTCCCACTGTTTTACCTAGGTTGCCCCAATTAACTCGCTTAATGCGAAAGTATTTTGATACCAACCTGAAAATGGAAGAAATGATGGCACTGGCAAATTTTTCCGTCAATGTAGAACGGGATAATTTCCAAATGGCCATGTTACCTGGTACATTTAGCAAGTTTAGTCAAGATGCCAATAGCTATTGGTTGAATATGACTGGTCAACAAAGTTTATTAAATGATTTTGTTGGCGTAAATATAACTGGGATTAAATCAGATAACAGACCAGTTTCTATCCAAAGAGTTGCCGTTCAAAATACGACTAATCAACCTCAGCTAACGGAAAAAGTAATTATCTATCTTAAACAGAAAGGTTTTACTAATGTTTACGCAATTCCAGATTGGCCAGATAGCCAACGTCAAACTCAGATTATTGTCCAAAAAGGCAACCGACAAACAGGAATTGATTTACGACAAGTTTTAGGTTTAGGACAAATCGAAGTTTCTGCAAATGGTGATTTGGGATCTGATCTCACAATTCGTATTGGTAAAGATTGGAAATAGTTATTAGTCAGTGGTCAGTGGTCATTAGTCAGTGGTTAGGAAAAAACGACTGACAACGAACAACTGACAACTGACAACAAACAATTAAGAAATTTATGAACAAGATTTGGGTAAGATTTTTAAGTTTAATTTTTATGTTGGCGGGATTGTGGGTAATTATGAATCCCCAACTAGCTTTTGCTCAAGTTAATACCATTAATTACAATAATGCTAGTTTAGAAAATCGTGACTTTTCTTATACTGATTTCGTTGGCGGAACTTTTGTCGCAGCCGAAATGCGGGGAACAAATTTCCAAGGTGCAGATTTAACTAATGCAATTCTTACCAAAGGCGTTTTATTAAAAGCTAATTTGGAAGGTGCAAATTTAACAGGGGCTTTAGTTGATCGTGTTACCTTAGATAATGCTAATCTAAGAAACGCTATTTTCACAGAAGCAACTTTAACCCGTAGCCGTTTTTATGATGCGGATATCACTGGTGCTGATTTCTCGGACGCATTAATTGACCGTTATCAAGTATCTTTACTCTGTAAAAGGGCTGATGGTATTAATCCTGTAACTGGCATTTCTACAAGAGATAGTTTGGGGTGTCGGTAGGAAACTGACAACTAACAACTGACAACTGACAACTGACCAATAATATTCGTGACACAACAAGATCAAAAATCTGCTCGTTCTTTCGCCGGCATCGCTGGTATTGTTGCCGCAGCAACATTAATTAGTAAAGTATTTGGTTTAATTAGGCAGCAAGCAATCGCTGCGGCTTTTGGCGTAGGTGCGGCAGCTACAGCTTATAGTTATGCCTACATTATCCCCGGTTTTCTGTTAATTTTACTTGGTGGTGTCAATGGACCTTTACATAGTGCCATTGTCAGTGTTTTAGCTAAACACAAAAAAGAGGAAGCTGCACCTATAGTAGAAACCGTGACAACTCTTGTGGGTGGGTTGTTGATACTAGTAACATTTGCCCAGATTTTCTGCGCTGAGTATATTGTTGATTTAGTTGGTTACGGATTAGAAGCAACTACAAGAGCGATCGCTATCCGTCAAATCCAAATTATGGCTCCCTTGGCCTTATTTGCTGGCTTAATTGGCATTGGCTTTGGGACTTTAAATGCAGCTAATCAATATTGGTTATTATCAATTAGTCCTTTATTATCAAGTATTACCGTTATCATCGGTATTGCTATTTTAGCAGGACAATATGGCAAAGAAATTATTAATCCAGAATATGCTTTAATCGGTGGCATGGTATTAGCTTGGGGGACTTTGGCAGGTGGAATTCTGCAATGGTTAGTCCAGTCCATTGTGCAATGGCGATTAGGATTAGGTAGATTACGCCTAAGATTTGATTTTAAATCTCCCGGCGTTCAAGAAGTAATTAAAATCATGACTCCAGCGACAATATCATCAGGAATGATGCCAATTAATGTCGCTACAGACCTTTATTTTGCTAGTCCTATTGTTGGTGCAGCGGCAGGTTTTAACTATGCTAATCTTTTAGTCCAAACTCCCTTGGGGATTATTTCTAATATTATTTTATTGCCGTTATTACCGATGTTTGCCAAACTTTCTCACCCAGACAATTGGGAAGAATTAAAATTACGCATTCGTCAAGGACTTTTATTAACTGCCGTTACCATGTTGCCTTTAGGGGCTTTAATGGTGTCCTTATCTGTGCCAATTGTGCAAGTAGTTTATCAACGAGGAGCATTTAAACAAGAAGCAACTCAGTTAGTATCTTCTCTATTAGTTGCCTATGGAATTGGAATGTTTGTCTATCTAGGGCGTGATGTTTTAGTCAGAGTATTTTATGCTTTAGGTGATGGAAAAACACCTTTTAAAATTAGTATATTTAATATTGTTCTTAATGCTGTATTAGATTTAATATTAGTTGAACCTTTTGGTGCGCCTGGTTTAGTTTTAGCTACAGTGGGAGTTAATTGTAGTTCAATATTGATGTTGTTATTCTTGCTCAACCGCAAACTTAATGGCTTACCTTGGCAAGAATGGTGTGTGCCAATTTTGGGTTTAACAATTGGTAGTATTATCGCTGGAGTAGCTAGTTTTGGCACTTTAGTTGCTTCGCGGCAAGTGTTAGGTAAACAAGATTTAATTAGTTTACTAATAGAATTATCTATATCTGCTTTAGTGGGAATTGGAGTATTTGCGATCATTGCTTCTAGGATGAATATTCCAGAAGTGAATATTTTTGTAATCAAGATGCAGCAAAAGTTTTTTAAGAAA
>NZ_VILB01000038.1 GCF_009712035.1 Anabaena sp. UHCC 0187
GAAGAAGGAATAAGAAGAAGGAATAAGAAGAAGGAATAAGAAGAAGGAATAAGAAAGAAAGAAAGAAGAATAATATTGAATCGGAAAAGTGTTTAACAGTCTCCTCCTTTCTGCTTGAATCCTTAAATTTCAACTATAAAAATTGCCCCAGTTGGATAATTTTCTTCCACTTTGATGTATCCATCATGAGCTTCGACAACCATTTTACAAAAAGCCAAACCTAAGCCAATCTGATATGCACCTGTGATTAAATTTCCTACTTCATATTTTGTGAAAATCACTTCTCTTAATTCTTCTTTTACACCCGGACCAGAATCACCTATTTGAATAATAAATTTCCCTGCTGGTGTATAATCAGCAAAAATAGAAA
Organism: Anabaena sp. UHCC 0187; assembly: GCF_009712035.1. Taxonomy (GTDB): domain Bacteria; phylum Cyanobacteriota; class Cyanobacteriia; order Cyanobacteriales; family Nostocaceae; genus Dolichospermum. Next base: position 371 of record NZ_VILB01000038.1, read on the forward strand.
TTTGGCTTTTTTCAGGTGTGAATTTAATCGCATTGGAAAGTAAGTTATCAATTACTCTGCGGAAAAGAGTTGCATCCAAACTGACTGTTATTCCAGGTTGTGGTAGTTTAGTAATTAATACTATATTTTTTTTAGTTATAGTTAGTTCAATATCTGTAATAGCAGCGGAACAAATATCAAAAATATCAGTATCTGTGCATTGAAGTGTCATCTTACCAGAATCTAATTTTGCCATAATCAGCAAACTATCAATCATGGATTGTAATTTTTGGGCGTTAGTGATAATTTGACTGGTTTTTTTTTCTTGACGTTCTGGTGAATAGTCAGTAATTCGCAAGATTTCCGCAGACATAATGATAGCTGTGAGGGGATTTCGCAAATCATGAACTATCATATTAGACAGGTCTTCTCGTAAATATAAAGTTTCTTGTAAAGCATCATATTGTTGTTTAATCCGCAGCATAGAACGCATCCGCGAACGTAATTCTAATCCATTAATGGGTTTACTAATAAAATCATCAGCACCAGCTAATAGACATTGGGATAAATCTTCTTTACTAGAAAGGGCTGTGACGATAATGACGGGAATATGTTTCCAATGAGAATTGGACTTAAATTTTTTACAAAATTCGATACCATTCATTTCTGGCATCATCACATCTAATAAAATTACATCAGGTTGGAAATATTCTAAAAGCTCTAGGGCTTGTTTTCCATTGTTAACATAACTCAATTCATAACCTTGATTATCTAATAATGTGTCAATGACATCAAAGTTATCAGGTTCATCATCAATAATTAAAATTTTAGGTGAGATAGTCATATTGAAAGATTATTTTTTACTTAATAAGGTTTGAATTTTATCCAGGATCATTTTCAACTTGATTGGTTTAGTAAAGTATTCATTTGCTCCCACTGTCATCCATTTTTCGTGATAGCTTTGCTGATTACTGGCATCACCCAAAGCAATAATGGGTAAATGCTGGAACTGGTGATCAGTACGTAGTAATTTAATTGCTTCTAGTCCATCCATCCGTGGCATTTGGATATCTATGATGATCAGATCAGGTTTTTTTACCTTAGTTATATTTACACATTCTTCGCCATTTTGGGCTAAAATTATCTGATATCCCCTAGCTTCTAAATAGTTAATTATTGTGCTGATATTAGCTTTAGTATCCTCACTGAAAAGAATTATAGAACAAGACTTTTTATGAATATAGTTAACAGTTGTTGATGAAGTAGTTTCTTGATTTTGCTTTTCATTGGCCAAGACATAATTCCTAATTGTTGGTTCTGCTATGTATGGTATATATATTTGGAAAGAACTACCATGATCAACTTCACTTGTCACTGTGATTTTGCCTCCATGTAATTCTACCAGTTGACGGACTAAAGATAAACCTAATCCCGTGCCATTGTATTGTCTGTTTAAACTACTGTCTATTTGTACAAATGGTTTAAAAAGTTTATTTAAATCAGTATTAGCTATACCAATACCGTTATCAATAATTGAGAAGCGCACCCATTCGGAAAAATTGGGAATTGGCAAATTTGCTTTTTTGCCGCTGCTATCTGATATCTGCCCCTTTTCTGTCTCTTCTCCCCGCTCTACCACAAGTTGAATTTTGCCACCATCACGGGTGAATTTAACAGCGTTATTGAGTAAATTAATCAATATCTGACGAAATCGGCGTTCATCAACAATAATTTCTGGGAGGTTAGCTTGTACTTCCACATTAATCTGGATATTTTTTTTAAGTGCCTGTTGTTTAACAAATATCAAGCTAGAATCACAAAGTAAGCCACAATTAACGGACGTAAGTTGTAACTGTAATTTTCCAGCTTCAATTTTTGACATATCAAGAATATCATTAATTAATTCCAATAAATGTTTTCCACTACGTTCAATAGTATTGATAGCTAATTTTTGACGATCATTGACTGTTCCAAAAACATCTTCTAGTAAACCTTCAGACATTCCTAAAATGGCATTTAGAGGGGTACGCAATTCATGACTCATATTGGCGAGAAACTCATCTTTAAGCTGGGTAGCACGGGCTAATTCATCATTGCTTTGCCGCAGCTTTGCTTCAATTTGCTTTCGCTCGCTAATTTCTGAAGCTGCACCAATAATTTGTTTGGGGAGGTTGTTGCTATCCCGATTAAATACTGTATCGTGACTGAGAAACCAATGCCAATTACCAAGGTGATCGCACATCCGGTATTCTATTTCTCGAATTTCTTCATCACTAGCTGTGATAAAATTAGCATGGTGATCAATAACTCTGGGTAAATCATCAGGGTGCATAATTCTGGTAAATAATTCCTTGCCCATTTCTTTGATTTTTTGGGGAGAGTAGCCAATGAATCTGGCAATCTCAAGATTTGTATAAATATTGCGTTTTTCGTGTATATCGTAAATATAAAGAATATCCGGGCTGGCTTCAGCAATTCGCTGAACGAAGTATTGACTTTCTTTTAAAGCTATTTCTACTTTTTTCCGATCTGTAATATCTAAAGCAGCACAGGTAATCCCTTCTATATTGCCATTGAGATCGTATAGGGGATGAATAGTTAATACATAACAAGTAAAATTATCATTTTCACCAATAACTATTTCTTCTCTCATACTTTGCCCTGTAGACAAAACATGGCGTTTCCAAGATGTTAATTTATCGGCATCTTTAGGTGAGAACAAATCATCATCAAACTTACCAATTACTTGTTCAGGTTGGAAGCCTAATATTGGATTATAAATCCAAGTGTAACGGAGATTAATATCTTGATTAGAGACGATAATTGGCGAATTATTTAAAGCAATGCGAAAGCGTTCTTCACTGTAGCGGAGGGCTTCCTCGGCAGTCCGCCGGATGGTAATATCTTCGTAAGTTCCCAAAATGCCAATAATATTACCATCAACATCTCGTAAAGGGACTTTATTAGTTTCTAACCATATAAATGAACCATCAGGTTTGTGTAAAGTTTCCTGAATGTGTAGTTGTGCCTCACCACTATTAATCACCAAGCGATCACATTCTATATAATCTGCAATTTCTTCTGGAGTTGCCGAAATTTCATGAGAACCTTTACCGATTATTTCCTCTGGTGTAAAACCAACATCTTCCGCAAAGTTCCGGTTACATCCTATAATCACCGATTGCCGATCTTTCCAAAATACTCGCTGAGGAATTGTGTCTAATATCAATTGTAGCATGATTTGAGAGGTTTGTAATTGTTCCTGCGCCATTTCTCTGTCAGCAATACTTTGTTTTAAGGCTGTGGTTCGTTGTTCAACTCTTATTTCTAGTTCTTCGTTCAGTTGCTGTAATTGAACTTCAGCAATTTGGCGATATCTTTCTGCGGCTTGTCGTTCACTAATATCCACAAAAGTGACAATTACTTGTTGCAAATTACCATCAGTTAAAAATACCGGAAAAGCATTTACCAATAACCAGAGGAAAGTTTGACTACTAGGCCGATTTACCCCTAGCAAATAGTTATTTAAAGGTTGCTGTGTATTCATCACCAAATTAACCGGATATTCTGATGGTGGCATTACTGTTTCATCTTCCCGACAAAAATACCAAGTTGGATCAAGAGCAGTTTTCCCCTGCATTTGATCAAAAGTCAGTTCTAGGAGTTCACAAGCTTTCAGATTGCAAGTAAGAATGCTGGTGTCAGTAGCATGAGTAATTACTCCCAATGGAAGATTTTCTACTAATAACCGATATTTTCCTTCACTCTCACGTAATAATTTTTCGGTTTGCTTGAGTTCTGTAATGTCTGACAATGACATTAAAAAAGCATTCTCACCATTCCACGGAATTGATGCAGGCTGCATATTTACCGTGCGTTGCTGGCCATCTGGTTGCAGTATTTCAATTTCTTGGACTTGATGACTGTCACAATCATAAGGAAGTGCAAAAGGCCAACCTTCGAGTTCCTGAATTCTTCTATCAAACATCCTAGCGGCTGCTGGGTTGACAAAGAGAATTTTCCCCTGGATATCTACAGTCACAAGACCACTGGCGCTAGTTTCGACAATAGTTCGTAAGCGTTCTTCACTTTTACTTAAAGCAATTTCTGCCTGTTTTCGTTCCTGAAGTTCTAACTGGAGACGATGATAAAGTTCAGCTTGCTGGATAGCTATAGATACATGAGTAGACAACTGTTGTAGCAATTCCGTCTCTTGTGGTTGCCAGATTCTGGGGGCATCGTTTTGACAGGCTAACATTAACCCCCAAAGTTGGTCTCCGACAATAATAGGAACGAGAATTTTGGCTCTGATTTGCAGATACTCTAACAGTTGCCGATGACAAGGGGTCATGCCATCAGTTTGAATGTCATTGACAACCCGAATCCGCCCGTGAATATACGGCTCAATCCAATTTTGGGCAAAACAAGGGTCAAAAACCTCTTCTCCCTGAAATGATAACCAGCCGCTTGTGACATCCTCGGCAATGACTATACCGCTACCATGGGGATTTAATTGGTAGACAAGAACGCGATCGCAGTTTAATACTTTTCTCACCTCAGTAGCCAAAGAGTTGAGGATTTCTTCTAAATCTAGGGAAGTACGAATCCGATTAGCGATGGCACTGACTAAGCGTTCCCGTTCTGTCTGTGCTTGTAATTCTCCTATGCGTTTTTCAACTTCTGCTTCTAATTCCGCATTGCGGTTTTGCAATAACTCTAGTTTTTCTACCTCTAGCTGGCATACTTTATGCTCTAATACCTGGACGACCTTATAAATATCTAGGGGGTTTAGGGCTTGCAACAAGCTGGTGTAAGTCATAAAGCCCAGCAATTCCCCCTGTTCACCCGTAACGACAATTCGGTGTATTCGCCTGTTTTCCATCAGCATTAACACTGACCAAAGAGTATCCTCCGGTGATACAGAAAATACTGGGCTACTCATCACCGTTTGCACTTGTATACAATCCAAATCTAAATTCATCGCTTGGAATTGGACAATATCTCTTTCAGTAATAATCCCTATGGGCATGGGTAAATAATTTCTTGCTTCGATAATCACCACGGAACTGACTTTTTCCTTGGTCATTAACTTGGTAATCTCTAAAACTGATGTTTCTCGCTCAGTATAGACGACCCGAAGGGTCATAACTTCCGATACCAAACGCAACTGTAATAGGTCAATTGGTCGCAGCAGTTGACGTAAGTTTTCGTGGGTGATCAGTCCTACAAGTTTTTGATCATCATCTAATATTGGTAAATGACGAATTCGATGCCGTCTAAATATATTTAATACTGCAAATAAGTCATTGAAATCTGACTGTTGAATAGTAATTACACTGTGAGTCATAACATCAGCAATTATGACATCGCCAATTTGTCTTCCCGCCGCACTCAAATGGACTACATCCCGCTTGGTAAAAATTCCTACTAGTTGCTTGTTCTCCATTACCAATACACAACTAGCACGAGCATCAGCTAACAAATAATTAGTATCACCATTGATATTTTCCAATGTACAGCTTGCCCTGGCATTACTCATCAGCGCGATTGCTTCAGCCACTGATGTATTAGGATTCACAATCAATGGATTGTAAGCGATAGCTGCGCTCACCGAAGGTATCGCCTGTTCCAGATTATTGGTTTCTATCAAGGATGTGAGTAACATAATTCAGGAGTCAGAAGTGCGGAGTGCGGGGTTCAGAAGGAGGACAATTATGCCTATAATGTACTTTATTTTTCTCCACACATTTTGCTTATCTTCCGTCCACCTACTTAACATCTGTGCAACAATCTAAAATTATGGGATACCTGACTGATTATTAAGGCAGTATCTCTCATTTTCTACAAAAAGCTGGGAGTAGATAATACTCAAATTACCTTTTGGACAAGTTTAATTCTGCAAATTCTTTTCATCTCTATGTTCCAGGTATCGCTCCCCCAATCGCTTCAGAAAAACCTACCGTTCACTGCTCTTGCACCCATGCAGGATGTAACAAACCTCTGGTTTATGAAGGTTATTGCCCACTATGGCAGTCCTGACTACTTCTTTACCGAGTATTTCCGTGTCAATGATACCTCACGGCTCAATTCTAAAATTCTGGCAGCAATCACCGAAAATGATACCGGTCGCCCTGTTTTCGCCCAAATGATTGGTGAAAGCATTCCCGATTTAGTCAGAACAGCAAAGGAACTCTGCAAATATAATATCGCGGGAGTAGACTTAAATATGGGCTGTCCCGCGCCGAGAATCTATCGTAAAAATGTTGGGGGTGGATTGCTGCGAGAACCGGAAAAGGTAGATCGGATTTTAGGAGAACTGCGTGCTGCTGTGAATGATAAACCTTTAACCGTCAAAATGCGTGTAGGCTTTGAAAATACAGATAACTTTTATGCAATTTTAGATATAATTAATCGCCACAATATTGATTTGCTGAGTTTGCATGGTCGCACGGTGAAAGATATGTACCACGGGGAAGTTAAATATGATTTGATTGCGGCAGCGGTGAAACGGGTAGATTGTCCAGTGCTGGCTAATGGTAATATCAACTCGGCGAAAACTGCCCTAGAAGTGCTTTCCCACACGGGTGCGGCGGGTGTGATGGTGGGACGCTGGGCGATTGGCAATCCTTGGCTATTTAATCAAATTCGTCAGGCTTTGGGAGGAGAACAGATCACACCGATTCCTTTAGTAGAGGTACGTAATTATATTGATCGTTTATACCAAACTCCCACAGCGTCAACTATGCCAGAACGGGCGCGGGTAGGCTACCTGAAAATGTTCCTTAACTACATTGCTTTAAGTGTTGACACTGAAGGTGATTTCCTGCGATTGATGCGACGGACACAGACTGAGATAGAATTGTTTGATTTATGCGATCGCTTTCTCCTGAGTGATATGACGCAAACTTTAGCCCTAGCACCCTCCTTCTAAACTAGATAGGGTTTGCTGAAAAAGTGGAAAAAGGCAAAAAAAAATTGACCAGGTAGTTAGGCAAAAGCAAAGATAAGTTG
>NZ_VILB01000039.1 GCF_009712035.1 Anabaena sp. UHCC 0187
GGGATTCAAGTGAGGTATAATCTAGAAATTTGCAATAAAATTCGCATGGTACAGCAACAAGACTGGAGTAATTTTTCCTTACAACGTCCTAACTATTTTCCAGGACAGTATCTCCTGGATGAGGACTTTGAGTTAGCACATAAATATCTAAGCGATCGCCAGCGTTATGTCAATAGCAAACTGCATTTAGCCGGAATTGTCGAAGGACTAGAAGTAGAAGCAATGGCAGGTGAAGCTACGATTACTATCAAATCTGGGACAGCAATTGATGGTGAAGGTAATCTGATTATCCTAGGGTCAGAAAAAAGCAATCTCAAAATTAACTCACCATGCTGGGTGTGTCTGAGATATCATCAAGAAGCAAAAGTATTACAGCAACCGGAAATTCCCGATAGTTTCACCCGCTTTGCAGAAGAACCCATACTTGCATTGGAAGCGATTGAGACGAAAGATGCTAAAACGATTACTTTAGCTAGGCTCACCCTAGAAAACGGACAAGTAAAAGTAGATAACAGTGTCCGTCAATATTCGGGAGCGCGGTTGCCCAGTGGACAAGGTGAAGAGATTAACCTTAGAAGTGACGGTAAATCTTTAACCATTCAAGGCAACTTAACTGTATCCGGTAAATTAGAATTGGGCGGCTCAGAAATTATTGGTGTATCTGAAATTATCGCCACGGAAAGTGACAGAACCACAGTCATTCCCTCAGAAAAAGCCGTTAAAGAGCATATAGAAAAGCGAATTAGGGAGAGACTAGCAGCCTTAAATGCCCCTACAGAGGAAAAATCAGCGATTGCCCTCACTAGTAAGGCAGATGGGCTATATGGGTGGTCAACGGATGGGGGTGAAGCAGCTGATAACTCTTCTCTGATCAAGTTGATATCCTATCGGGCAGGAGTTGCCACCCCACGGCTCACCATCGAAAGAGATACGGGTAATGTCGGCATTGGTACAACTACTCCCGCTAGAAAATTGGATGTGGAAGGTGCGATCCGCGCCTGGCATCTTGAGTCTACAAATCCTATGCGACACCGGATGTATCCCAATGATGCGATCGTTTATCAAGATATTTTTGATGCCAGAGATGCCAAAGTAATTACCAAATATGGTGTCTTAAAAAATGCACCTGGGGATGCTGAAACAAGGCATATAAGTAGCAACCTATGGAACGACCGTCGTATGATCTGCTATGGAGGCGGGGAAGAGGATGATGCTGGGGCAGTTGTCACCGTTCCCGAAGGATACGATACTCTCTGGATCAGACTACCGGGTGATCTTCATAAAGTCGTCAAAGCACAGTTCCGAGATGGATATAAGGAAGACTTAGGGCGCTGGTCAGGTGGAAAGAGATACGGCAATTGCTACTGTCCCGATGGTTCTCTCACTGATGGCTATAGCAATAAACACCAATGGCTACCTATTCCAGTAGGCAGATCCGGGAAAGTTACCCTAATTTCCAAGCAAGGTGGTGAGTTATGGTTATCTGGGGTGGCATTCAGCAAAAACCCTTGGTCTCACGCTACTCAATCCGCAGTCGGATATCACTGGAAAGTCAACGGGGGTGATGAAACAAGTTGGCAGAAAGAGGGTGATAATTTCAAGTCTGACTCATACACAAGGATTCCTGAAAAAACCAATTTAGAATTGATGGTTCCAGTAGTATGGTCTGGACGTGACAAATTACTCTACATGGTTGAGCATAATAGCGACTGGAATGGTTGTATGCACACTGGTATTACGGTCAATGGTCAGCCCGTTGAAAGGTTTCTAGCAAGCTATGATAACCCCTTCGCCCGCCATTGGAATAGCAAAAGCTTTAACCGCTATATTGCTGCTTACATTCCGGCTGATTTGATTTCCAAACCCAGACCTGATGTTATCCCCTATCTCAAGGTAAAAATTGATATGAGTAAGCAAGACATAGGCCTTTATTTCCGGGAAATGGGTACACACGATCTGGAGGTTCCCTATAGTTTCTGATGACACTCAAGACCTTTAAACAGCAAGTAAGATGGCAATGAGGGAACAACTGGAAAAACGCCTGCAAGCTCTAACCACAGAATACGAAGCAGGACAAAAAGCACTAGCTAACTTGGAGTCTCAAAAGGCCAATCTCCGGGAAACATTACTTCGCATTAGTGGAGCAATTCAGGTCTTAGAAGAAGAGTTGGTTGTTGATAATAGTCAAAACAATCACCAAGTAGACCAACTCTCCCCAAGCACCATAGAAGTTATTTCTGAAACTTAACTTCTTGATCATCATATATCTGTCTTTTTCCATAGGAATTCAATCATGTTGGACGACTTAGATAGCACCCTAAAACAATTACTAACTCACGAATTACCAGAGTTGCAAAGGTCAACGGAAACAAATGTTGCCATTAGCTTTGATATCCCATTAGAAGGGTCTATCAAACAGAAACCGGCGATTAATCTTTTCCTCTATGATGTGCGGGAAAATCTGGAATTACGGAGTAATGAATGGTCGGTGCAACGTCGCCAAAATGGTACAGCAATCAAAAAACGTCCTCCAGCTAGGATAGATTGTTCCTATTTGATTACCGTTTGGGCTAATGCCGATGATCCCCAACAAGAACATCACATCTTAGGGGAAGTAATGAAATTATTACTCCGCTATCGGACATTACCAGCAGCAATTCTCCAAGGCAGTTTGCAAGGACAAGAACCTCTACCACTAGCAGTTGGTTTGCGTTCTAGCTACTTACAAAGTTTAGGGGAATTTTGGCAAGCAATTGGGGGAAAACCTAAAGCAGCACTCAATTATACTGTGACAATTGCTGTTCCAGTTGATGAAGAAACAGAAGAATTTCCTTTAGTGCTTGATAAACGAATTGAATTTATATAGGGGGGAAAAACGAACCACTCTCCTTGCGAAAAGCAGGGAACGGAATTTTTCAATCTTCCCCCTTGCTAAGGCTACAGTGTACACAAGGGGGGTAATTTTGGGAATAAATTCCAACTTTAAAGTTGACCATTTTGCTCAATTTCCAGAGCTATTAGCCTTAATTCCTCATGCCTGAATTGTTCTGCGATAACTATTGAAAAAAATGCTAAAGCGACAACGATTTTATCATCAAGTAGCCATAGCCGGACAAGTTAGAGATGCTATCACAGGAGAGGTAATTGCAGGTGCTATGGTCAAGATTATTGATGCTCCTGATGAATTTATTAATTTTGTAATCTTCCAACTTAAATTATTTGGATTACCAAGTTCATTAATTCAGTGGCACTCTTTTAATCCCGATCTCAATCCTCCCAACTTAGCCTTACCTCAAGAACTTCAAGAATTACAAAAAAATCTGAGAAATTCTAGCTTAAAAGCTACTAATAAGCTAGAATTATTTCAGGTATTTCTGGAAAATCCCCACCTTAGTGGTAAACATAAATTTCTAGGATTTCAGGAAATTATTGACTATTTTCCACTCGACCCAAAGACCAAAAATTCTCACTTAGGAAGGACTAAAACAGCCGCTGATGGTTGGTTCTATTTTAGGGATTTGCCAGCCGGATTATATCGCCTAGAAGCATCTTTGTCTGGTGCTAAAATGCGCTATGTCAAGAGTCAATGTCAAGTTGAGATTGGGCAAAAAAATCAAAATAATATTATTAACCAAGATCAAAATGTTGATCTATTTGATAATATTAGGAAAGTAGAATTAGAACTGAAACCAACCACCCTTAGAGGCAAAATCACGAATGCGGATGATACAGAAGCAGTTGGCATGGCTAGAGTCCAGATTTTAGGGAGTGGAGAATACACTTTTAGCTCAATTGAAATTACTAAACAACAACAAGGAGAATGGAATTATCAAATCGTTGGGATAGAAGCCAAAAATACTCCCATAACAGTAATAGTTTCAGCTAAAGGATATCCTGGAACGCAAAAAGAAATCAGTTTGCAGCCTGGGGAGGTGAAATCCTTAGATTTCCAGTTGACTTCCAACTGATAGCTTTTTTTTGCAATAGGTATCAACTCGCAACTGTCAATTTTGTTTATCCGAATTATCACAAAAAAAAGGGAAAAATATTATGCCCACCAATTTCGCCAATTTAGCTCCTGGCGTTTATGTTGATGAAATTTCTTCAGGGTTAGCACCTATTGCTGGTGTAGGAACTAGTACGGCTGGATTCATTGGTGTCGTCAGTTTGAAAGTAGCGAAAAGTGCGAAAGGTGCGAAAAGTGCTGAAGGTGCTGAAGGTGCTGAAGATGCTACAGTTTCTTCAACCTTGGCGAAGAAAGGTCAGCTTATTTCTGGTGAAGACCAATATTCAGTTGTGTTGAAAGACCAAAAAAAAGCCACAGAAGAGGTAGAATTTTCAACTTCAGTTAAGTCTGGTGAAGTCAAACTCTGTACAAATTTCACTGAATTTAAGAAATTCTTCGGGGATTTCTCAGATAATCCCGGTCAAAATATCCTCGCTCATGCTGTTTATGGCTTCTTCAGAAATGGTGGCACCAGGTGTTTTGTAATATGGGTGACAGCAGAATCAGAAATTAGTCAGGATAGGGCTTTAGGAAAGTTTGAAGCCATTGATGAAATTGCCATCGTCGCGGCTCCGGGTGTTACAAGTAAGGTAGCCCTGGGTGAAATTAATGATCACTGCCGATTGTTAGGCGATCGCTTTGCGATTTTGGATACAATAGAAGATATCGCCATTGACTCGGATCAACTAAAACCAGGTAGTGACGAACTGCTAGGAAACTCAGACTATGCGGCAGTATACTACCCCTGGATTCAAGTTTTCGATCCCGCCAGCAACGGACTGAAGTTTGTTCCCCCTAGTGGTCATATTGCCGGTGTTTACGCTCGCGTAGACGATAAAAGAGGTGTGCATAAAGCTCCTGCTAATGAACCAATTTCGGGAGCAGTAGGCTTAAAGCAAGATATCAGCAAAATCAAACAGGGTCCTCTGAACGAGATAGGTATTAACTGTATCCGCAATCTCAATGGTAATATCCGCATTTGGGGAGCGCGGACTTTAGGCGCGGGAAAAGACAATCCAGACTTCAAATATATTAATATTCGTCGTCAATTTAACTACCTGCGGGAGTCAATTGATGAAGGAACTCAATGGGTAGTCTTTGAACCCAATAACCCCGAACTTTGGGCAAAAATTCGCCGCAATATTACTGCCTTCCTCACCAATGAATGGCGCAAAGGGGCATTATTTGGCACAAGTCCCCAAGAAGCATTCTTTGTCAAGTGCGATGCAGAAACCAATCCGATGGATGTTCGTAAACTTGGTCAAGTGGTGACGGAAATCGGGGTGGCGGTAATAGAACCAGCAGAATTTGTCATCTTCCGCCTTAGCCAAATCGTAGACGAAAAGAAAAAATAGGCTCCTGACCGCACTGAAATGACCTATATCCAAAATTGATTAACCTATGCAGACATCTACACACCTAAATTTAACAGCACCTGGTGTATATTTAGAGGATATTCCTACCTTACCGGGTAAAGATTTACTAACGGGTGTTCCGGTGTTCTTGGGAGTCGCTCCGGTTAACAATGCTCAGGAAAACGGTCTTCCTGTGCCGAAAATGCTCACACTCTGGACTCAATTTGGGCAGTATTTTGGACAGCCATTACTTCATAGTTATTTACTGCATTTGGTGCGGGTTTTATTTGCCAATGGCAGTCGTCTATCTTCCGTCTTACCTTTGCTAGATCATATTCTCTCAGCCTTGCAAAATGGATTGGCAGAAATAGAAACACTAGATGGCTATTTAGCTCATGCGGTAAGGGGTTTCTTTACCAATGACGGTCGTCTGTGTTATGTCGTTCCTTTGCTAAATAACACTCTCTCAGAATTGCAAAACGGATTGCGGGCAATAGAAGGACTAGATGTCATTGATTTAGTCTGCGCGCCTGATATTATGCAAAACTCTGAGGCAGAAGTGGCTATGGAAATGCAAAAAGCAGTCCTAGAGCATTGTGAGAGAATGGGCGATCGCTTTGCCATTCTTGATGGCTTCAGGATTACCAAAATTGAAGACATAGAAGCCCTGAAAACACAACAACAACGATTAATCAGCGATAACGGTGCGCTCTATACTCCCTGGCTGAAAATAGAAAACGCCCCCATGAACATTCCCCCTTGTGGTCATATCGCGGGAATTTATGCCCGTAATGATCGGCAAGTCGGAGTTTATCGCGCTCCGGCTAACTACCTACTAGAAGGGGTATTGGATTTAAGTTTTTTGTTTACTGATACAGATGCGGACATCTTAAATCCTCAAACTGGATCAGGAGTTAACTGCATTCGCAGTTTTAGAAGTCGGGGAATTCGGATTTGGGGGTCACGCACCTTAAGCCAAAATCCAGAATGGCAATATATCAACATTCGCCGTTTAAAAATCACTGTCCTGCGGTGGGCAGAACGGAATTTAGCTGATGCTGTGTTTGAACCCAACAACAGAGATTTGTGGGGTCGTATGGAGCGAGAATTAACAGTTTACTGTGAATCCCTATGGGAACAGGGAGCTATCCATGGGGATAGTTCCGAAGAGGCTTTCTATGTCAAGTGTGACGAGGAAACCAACCCCCCAGCCATCCGCAATATCGGACAAATAGTCACGGAAATTGGTTTAGCACCCACTACTCCTAGTGAATTTATTGTTATTTCCCTAGTTCACGGCAGTAGCGGTGTTAGATTTGTCGAATCTTAGTAATTTACTTCAGGAGAACTTACCATGCCAGCTATTAAAGATACTCACGATCCATTTAATGGTTATAATTTCTGGGTAGAGTGGGACGGAATCGTTCATGCAGGCTTTAGAGAATGTAGTGGTTTGACGGCTACCAGGGCAGCCACGACCTACAGAGAAGGAACAGACAAAATTCTTGCTCAAAGACAACTTGGTGGTTTAAATAGTTTCAGTAATATCAGCCTGAAGCGAGGAATCACTGACAATGATGAACTTTGGAAATGGCACAAGCAAATCACAGATGGTGAACCAATGGAAGACAATCGGAAAAACGTTTCGATTATTCTAGCCGATGATAAAGGTGAAGAAAAACTGCGTTGGAACTTGGAAAAATGTTGGCCTACCATGTGGAGTGGTCCAGATTTTAATGCTACCGCTGGCGAGGTAGCGATTGAATCACTAGAATTAGTTCACGAAGGAATCAGCGTTGATTAATACGAGGGAAAATGCACCAAACTGAATTTCTGTTTACCCTGCCTCACGGTTATATAGATGCAGAAGGAATCCTTCATCGAGAAGGAGTGATGCGACTATCAACAGCCTATGATGAAATAGCTCCTCTGCGCGACCCCAGGGTACAGAGAAATCCGGGTTATTTGGTGATTATTCTGCTCGCACGGGTGATTACTAAGCTAGGAACTTTAGACCAACTCAATACCAAAATTATTGAGGAATTATTTTCTGGGGATTTGGTTTACCTGCAAGATTTTTACCAACGAATTAATCACCATGGTAACACCCGCTTTCAGGTTGCCTGTCCCCATTGTGGAGGAGATTTTGAAGTAGAAACCTCTTCCATGGGGGAGTAGTCTGCTACCCCCCAGAACGCCTACTGGAGGAGGTAGCTTATCTTTCCTATCACTTTCACTGGTCTTATGATCAAGTGATGAACATGGAACACTGGGAACGGCAACAGTGGGTAACTCAAGTTGCCCACATTAATCAGCAGATTAATCAGCAGTCAGGCAATTAAGGATTTGAGATTAAAACTTTTCTCAAGAGGAGACTTTCATGGCAAAATCGCAAAAAAAAGGCGGGGGTAATTCTCAAAAGAAATCCCAAGATCCCTATATGGCTTTCAATTTTATGGTGGAAATTGAAGGACTGACAGTGGGTGGCTTTTCAGAAGTGACAGGATTAAGCAGCAACATAGAACTGGAGAGTTATGTGGAGGGTGGGGTTCATCACCACGTTCATAAATTCCCTAAATACATGAACTATCCTAATTTGGTTTTCAAGCGGGGACTAGGAGAAAGAGATGATTTATGGAAGTGGTATGAAGATGCTACTAGAGGTAAAATTCGTCTCTTGAACGGCACAATTATGGTGCGAGACAGTAAGCAGGATAAACTCATAGGATGGAACTTTAAAAAAGCCTACCCGGTTGCTTGGGAAGGTCCACAACTGAATGCTAGTAATGGTTCGGAAGTCGCATTTGAACGGCTGGAATTAGTGCATAGAGGAGTTTATAAAGCATAGTTAAAACCAGTCAATATAAATTACATAAAATCATCATCTCTATCAGCAAAAATTAAGTATCTCATCTAAAATGACATTCAATCGTGTACCACAATGGCAAAAGTCTCTTGATCCGAAACTTGTCCGTCGGCTAAATAATCCGTTGATGAAACAGGGAGTTATCGATGGTCGGATGGCTAGAAGAATTATCGAGCGATCGCCTGATATATTAGAAAAACTACCTTTGCTTGCTCAACAAATGCAGCGTTGGTCAACCACTATTGATTTACAGTCAGAATCAACACCTATTGTTTATGTTCAACATCAGGAGCAGAGAAGTCAAGCAGTAGAACAGCAGACGATAAATCCTAACTTTTTATCTCCTGATAGCAGTCAAGGTAATAAGCAAGTCTTGATTGTCAATGCTAAGTCAATTCCAGTTGACATGACTTTATCCAATCAAGATCAAACGACTCCTTTAGTAAATCAGCGATCGCAGTCCACAGAATTAACTTTAACACAAGATAATTCTTTACCTAATTTACACAATAATATTTCCTCAACTCCCTCAGAATCACCAATTCAACGAAAAACAGAAACAACTGAAAATTTACCGATAGTCAACGTAAATTCTGAGCAATTATCTTCATTTCCATTAAATGAAAACCCCTTAATTAATCTAGTTAATCAAATTTCCTCAACCTCCTCAGAATCACCAATTCAACGAAAAATTGAAACAACTGAG
>NZ_VILB01000003.1 GCF_009712035.1 Anabaena sp. UHCC 0187
AGTTAACTGGCTGTAAGCTTGGTTGGGAAATATTGAGAAAACCTATTAGGTTTCACCCCAAAATTTAACGACAAAATACGGACTATGGTGAGGGACGAAATAACCCATGATAGCAAAAAATAAAATATGAGTTTTAGATCCCTCGAACGCTACGAGTCCCAAAAAGCAGCCTATGACAACTACAAGGCGTGGAAACTATTAAGCCCTGATGCCAAACAAGCTCTATATGATGCCATCCCTGGTATAGCTACAGGTCGCGCAAAACCTGTACTTTCAGCGGGTTTTATCATTCCGTTTAATGCCACAGGAACTATTGTCACTTACATTGAAACCAAGAAAATTATAGATGCGACTCAAGGGAGCGCGGTTGGGGCTGCTGTAGCCACAGCGTTGCGGACTGCTTTAAGTGGCCAGTTTTTCGCCACAGCCACCGGTACAACTCCGGTAATTATCTCTAGCCCCCGGTACAAATTTGCAAAACTTTCTTTTACTCGGAGAAATACCCCAGTAGCGAGAGTTTCACGGATAACCAAACGTAGCTATAAGAAACCAACATCCGATACTATTTCCATGCCATTTGGAGGATCTAGTATGTCAGAAGATTTCGACGTTGCGGTAGCCGAAATAAAAACTAAGGCAAGCGGCGCGAATGCGTGGGCGAATGCTTCGGCCGGGGAAATTAAACAAACCTACAAATTCACTCCAGAAGGTATCTAAGATGTCTGGGATTGCTCAAAGAGAGGGATTTATTTGGACTCCTGATGATGACATTGACTTGTTATCAGTTGAAATTGATGCCGATGCCGATGATGCAGAATTTGCGGGGATGATTGGCATTAATAAAGCTGGTAGAGAGTTTCTTGAAAATGACATATCCCTAACGGATTATTGCGATAAACTCCAACTCTTTGGCATCCCAGATCCTTATGAGTTGGTCGGAGAATTTTTAGATCACACTGAGATGATCATGAGGTATGGTTTGTGAGAATTCTTGAATTAAACAACCCGGCTAATTTCTCACTAGTATACTCAAACTCTATACCTGCCACCTGTTTTACAACCCAGGATGGAGAGGAGATTTGCAGTAGGCTAACCGAAATCATACCGCCGGTCATTCTTGATAAACCAATTATTTCCGTGCAAATCAGCACATCCGTTCCAGTAGGTAAAATTTGGGACTATGCGGGAAAATTGAGTAGAGTTATCCAGACTGGGATTGGAGACTCATTTTCAGAAGAAAAAAAAGCTCTATTCCTTGGGAAGAGAAATCTAATTTTATTCTCACAGGTCCAATCCGATTACACGATAAGTTACCTGCCTCCAAAGTGGTTCAAAGATGTAACCATCGGGGTTTACCAGTACGATGGGGCGGATACTTCGGCAATAGAAACCGACTTGATGAGGATTGAATCAAAAATTGATGCGCTTTCAGTATGATTAGTGCCTGTCACGCTCTAAGTCATGAATCACCTTTTCCGCATACCATCTGTCAGATTTGCCAGGATACTTGCGCCTGACGTGGTTCATTAGCCTTTCTGCTGTGGGTGCATCAAAGTTAACCAGGATTAATAATTGATGAGGTATGCGTGACTTTCTGATGTTGCGGGTGTAATTTTTTCGCCTAAAGGATAATTTTAGCTTATACGCATCAACTATTTTATCCGTAAGATGCAAAATCAACCCCAGTATTCCAAGGATAAAGATAATTTGGGTAACGATTAAAATTAAAACCATCATGATGAATTGCTACTACCTGCTTTCATCATGATTCCCTTTTTTAGACAATTTTTGCTATTAGGGATTAAAAAAGGCGATTCCTACGGAGCGCTTCGCTATCGCATCGCTCTTAACTTTTCCAGAAATAAAAATATGAACAATATAGAAAAAGCACCCGCAAGTACCGAACGGGTGACAATGTTAATTACAATCCTCACCATTGCCACACAAGCAGGACTCTATCTGCTAACGGGTGGATTTGCGGCTGGTGGCAAGCTTAACGGCATTGAATCTGAAATTAAATTAATCAGACAGGAAGTGGTAAGCGCTAACCAAATCCAGGATTATCGGCTGGATAAATTAGAGGTCAGGGTAAAATAATCAATTGGGGATTCATTTTAGCGACATTACGACGGCAAAAAAGAATAATAAGATGGGAAGATGGAAAGATGGGAAGAAAATTCTCAATTATTCCTTCCCTATCACCTGTTGCCTCATTTTTAGCAACCAAAGATTTTTATTCTAGAATTGAGGGGTTCGGTTCGGTATGTTTAAAGATTAACCATTCCCAAAAGTCTAATTCTCAATCGCTTTGTTTTGATTCATTTACTCTATGACAAGTTTTAATCGCTCTACCAGTCGCCGGTTGCAGAAATTAACCCAGATTCCTTCTGTATGGGAGGGCGATCGCCGTCCAATGTCATCACCACACAATCCATTTGCAGACTCAGAGGCCAAAGGAGATTGTATCCTTTGGGTAGATGCCTCTGAAGGCATTGTTAGAGGCATGGACATGGTAGATCCCAGCCTGGGTCCAGAAGCCATTGTGCGTACCCTCATGCGGGCAATAGAGCATCCCCAAAGTCCTGCTAAACCCGGCAGACCGCAAAGAATTGTCGTCCGTGACCGGGAAATTCAATTTTACTTGCGCGGAGTCTTGCAAGATTTAGATATTGCCATTGACTACGTACCGGAATTACCCATCATTGATGAACTATTTCGCTCCTTTGCCGAAGTCATTGACAGCCAAATTCCCGATTTACCACCCAAATATGCCAAACTCCTCCATGATAAAGCCTTAGAAGTTTGGCAATCTGCCCCTTGGAGATTTTTGGAAGAACAGCAAATTTTGTCCATAGAGATCAATCAATGGGATGTAGAGAAACTCTATGCCTCAGTCATGGGAATGCTAGGAATTGAGTATGGGATTTTATTTTATCGTTCGGAAGATTCCCTAAAACGGTTTCGGGCTGCTGTTTTAGCTGATGAAGATGAACTCCAGCAAGACTTAGAAGAAGCCTTCCTCAAGCAAGACTGCTTATTTCTCACCTTTGATTCATTGCACGATAACGACGATGATGAACCGGATAATTTGGCAGATATGCCCCTTTCAGAAATTCAACCGACCTTTGGTAATATTCATCCCCTAGAAGGATTACGTTCCGTTTTGTATGAAGAAGAAGCACTACTCACTTTTGTCGCTGTAGAAAGTTTATTACGGTTTCTTCGTGACCACCATCGGCAATTATACGAGGAAGATTTTCTCACCCTCAACCAACGTTATCGAATTTCCTTACCAGAAACCGACAAAAATCGTAAATCCTTAACTGTCACTGTTTCTACCATGCCAGAGTTGACAGCAGAATTAGAAGAAATGGCTGGTTTTGATTTGGATGACGAAGATGATGAAGATGAAGATGATTCCATATTTGAAGCCCTCAGAGACGACTTAATCCCAGAAGATGCTTTCATGAGTTTGGGCGTATTACCTTGGGAAACATTAAATTACCTGCGTCAAGCACCTAATTACCAATCAGCGGGGGAATTTGCACCAAAAGGGGACGGTTTACCTGTGATTGTCATTCAAACCTCTCGCCCTAAAGCTAAGGGGATTATTGAAAATATTCAAGCCGCTGGAGGATTAAATGCCATCTGTTTTCATACCGTAACTGATCCTGTGGATGATGATCTCTATGACTTAGGTTTATTGCAAACACATAATAATGAATTATTTTTGTTTGGGCAATTTTTAGATGATGACCCAGTGCATATAGAAGCCAAGAAAAAATGGCAGCAGCGTTGTCAAAATACCAAAGGCCATTGCGGTCTAATTATTGCCAAAGGATTGACCGGCGCTGCTCGTGGTAATCCTCAATTACGAGATATGATGGCTCTATTAGAAGCTCATGTCCTTTCCTCGGAAGAATTAAGCTTGGAAACAGTTGACTAAATAAATAGATATACCTAGAATTTATAAATTAAATTACAGGATATCTAATCTAATACCAACTTGATGAGAGGCTGCACAGAATCATAAAATCCATGAATTCATCCGGATTTGTCTGTATTGAGAATATCAGTGATGGAATTAGATAATAGCAGTATACTATAGATAAACCAAGGGGGTGATTGATGATGGCATTACGGAGATCAACTTTCCGACTATATCCAAATAAACAAGTCAGTGAAATGTTGTCCTACCACCGCCAACTTCACAAAGATTTGTACAACGCTGCTGTATCCAACCGTATTACTTCATATAAAAAGTTTGGTAAATCTGTTTCTTACTTTGAGCAACAGAACTGTTTACCGGATTTCAAAGAAGTCTGGATAGAATATAAAGAAATAAATTCCCAAGCATTACAAGCTACCTTAAAAAGAGTTGATTTTTCTTTCCAAAGGTTTTTCAAAGGACTAGCAAAGTATCCTAGATTCAAATCAATTCGTCATTATTCCGGTTGGACTTATCCATCTTTTACAGGCTGGAAATTACATAGCACAGGGGATAACGGCTATCTAGAATTAGCAAAGATTGGTCAAATACAAATGCGGGGTAAAGCTAGACTTTGGGGACATCCTAAAGCCCTAGATATCGTCAACCGCAACGGTAAATGGTATGCCTCCACTGTTCTCGGAATTGATGATGTTTTACTCAAGAATAGCCGCCAAACTGATAATGGGATTGTTGCAATTGATTTTGGTTGTAACGATGCAATTGCTTGGACAAATGGTGAAGAAAATGGTTTAGTGGCTGCACCTCGGTTTTTCCGAAAAGCAGAACAAAAAAATAAACAGTTGGGTAAATCAAAACGTCGGAAACGTTCTCCCAATTTCAAAAAGAAAGTTAAGGCTTCTAGAAGGTGGAAAAAAGTTCAGAAGTTAGTGAGTAAACTTTCGAGAAAAGTTGCCAACCAACGTCAAAACTTTGTTCACCAAGAAACTACACGAATAATCAGCGGTAATAGCACGGTGGTTACTGAAAAACTAGAAGTCAAAAACATGAGTGCCAAAGCTAAAAGGGGCAAACGTAAAAAACAAAAAGCTGGACTAAATAAATCAATTCTTGATGTCGGTATGGGGATGATAAAGGACGCTCTAAAAGCAAAATTATCAGATGTTGGTGGCTTGTTTGTAGAAGTATCTACTCGCAAAGTAAAACCATCTCAAACCTGTCCAAAATGTGGGCATCAAGAAAAGAAGAGTTTAGCGGAAAGAACCCATGTTTGCCATAACTGCGGATATACCCAACAGCGCGATATTGCCGCCGCCGAAGTGATGTTGCTTTGGTACTCAAATAATCTACAGGGGTTAGGAACTAGCCTCTCAGACGTAGATGATTCTAGCTCTACTTCAAACACTAGCAAACGCAAGAATGCTGGAAGTATGAAGCAACTAGGTCAAAAGAAACGTCAAAAATCTCAGGCTACGCTAGGGGATGTAGAAACCTCTGGCTCAAATGAAGTTAGCCAGGGGTAGTTCATATAAGATTAGTGTTTTTGTTACCTTGTTAATTTCGACTAACTTTCATAGTATCATTTTTGTTTTGAGTGACCAAACTCTCTAAATCAAGTTAATATACAGCAAAGTGCATGATAATGACAAATAAAAAATGGGCAGTTAAACGCATAACAGTTAATCTGGCAACACAAGAAGCAGAGAAACTAGAAAAATATTGTCAACAGACAGGTAGACCAGCAACAGATGTAATTCGAGAACTGATTAGAAGTTTACCCCAGGGGGAAGAGGTGGCAGGAGGGTGATAGACGGTAGGGGGCAGGAAGAAGGGGGCAGGGAGCAGGGGGCAGGGGGCAGGGAGCAGGGGGCAGGGAGCAGGGGGCAGGGAGCAGGGAGAAGGGAGCAGGGGGCAGGGAGAAAGAATTTTTCCATGACAACTGACAACTAACAACTAACAACCGACAACTAACAACTGACAACTGACCAGTCACCAATTCAGTTACAATTTGTAAAGAAACTGAACAAGGAACGAGGGAATGCGCGTTGCAATTGTAGGTGCGGGATTAGCGGGGTTAGCAACTGCTGTAGATTTAGTAGATGCGGGCTGTGAGGTAGAAATATTCGAGTCTCGTCCGTTTGTGGGTGGTAAAGTTAGCAGTTGGGTAGACGGTAACGGCAACCATATTGAGATGGGGCTGCACGTCTTTTTTGGCTGCTACTACAATCTATTTGCATTGATGGAGAAAGTGGGGGCTGGGGATAATTTACGCTTAAAGGAACATAGCCACACTTTTATCAATAAAGGTGGAGAAACTGGGGCGTTAGATTTTCGCTTTTTTACAGGTGCGCCTTTTAATGGATTAAAGGCGTTTTTCACCACTTCCCAACTTTCTGTACGGGATAAATTCCAAAATGCGATCGCTCTGGGAACTAGCCCCATAGTTCAAGGTTTGGTAGACTTTGATGGGGCAATGAAAACTATTCGCAAATTAGATAAAATCAGTTTTTCTGACTGGTTCTATAGTCACGGTGGTAGTAAAGGCAGTATTAAACGTCTCTGGAATCCGATTGCTTACGCCTTGGGATTTATAGATTGTGATAATATTTCTGCCCGGTGTATGTTGACAATTTTCCAGTTTTTTGCAGTCAGAACTGAAGCTTCAATTCTACGAATGTTGGAAGGTTCACCCCAGGAATATTTACACAAACCTATTGTTAAATACTTGGAAGAAAGAGGCACAAAAATATACACTCGTCGCCAAGTTCGAGAAATTCAGTTTGCTGAGTCTGGCGACGAAACTCATGTTACTGGTATATTAGTTGCCCAAGGTGACACAGAAGCAGTAATTACCGCTGACGCTTATCTTTGTGCTTGTGATGTTCCGGGAATTCAGCGAGTTTTACCCCAACCTTGGCGGAAATGGCCAGAATTTGATAACATTTATAAGTTAGATGCTGTTCCAGTCGCTACAGTGCAGCTACGTTTTGATGGTTGGGTGACAGAATTGCAAGATGAGGAAAAACGAGGTAAGGGCGGGGAGACCCCGCCCCTACAGGCTGCGGGCATAGATAATTTGTTATATACTGCTGATGCTGATTTTTCCTGTTTTGCTGATTTGGCTTTGACTAGTCCCGCAGATTATTATCGTCCTGGGGAGGGTTCATTGTTGCAATTGGTATTGACACCGGGTGATCCTTTTATTAAACAAAGCAATGAAGAAATTGCTCACCACGTCCTTAAACAAGTGCATGAACTATTTCCTTCTTCAAGAGATTTAAACATGACTTGGTATAGTGTGGTGAAACTGGCTCAATCTTTGTATAGGGAAGCACCAGGTATGGATGCGTACCGTCCTGATCAAAAAACACCTATCCCTAACTTTTTCCTAGCTGGAAGTTACACACAACAAGATTATATTGACAGCATGGAAGGAGCAACAGTTTCTGGAAAACGTGCGGCTAAAGTAATTCTAGAAAGTGTGAAGAAATAGGTATTGGGGACTGGGGACTGGGAAAAAGAGTCAATGAATAATCTAAAATCTAAAATCCTATGAGTAGTGAATGGTTAGAACATAGTGTGCAGGTAGAAGTGGAAGTTCCTATAGAATTAGTATGGGGATTGTGGTCTGATTTAGAACAAATGCCTAAATGGATGAAATGGATTGATTCAGTCAAAATTACGGAAGATAACCCGGAAATTTCTCTCTGGAAACTGAGTACAGGAGGGTTAGATTTTACTTGGAAATCTCGAATTACTAAAATAATTCCTTATCAAATTATTCAATGGGAATCGGTTGATGGTTTACCAAATCAAGGAGCAATTCGCTTTTATGATCGCCATGATAATAGTATTGTGAAAATGACGGTTTCCTATGCGATTCCTGGCTTGATTGGTAAACTCATGGATAATTTGTTTTTAGGAAAGGTGGTAGAGTCCACAATTCAAGCAGATTTGGAAAGGTTTAAAGAATATGCTTTGAATGTGAAAGAGGATTAATGTAGGAGTCAGGAGTCAGGAGTCAGGAGTCAGGAGGAAGAAAGAAAGAAGGAAGGAAGAAGAATTAATGTAACCAAGGACGGGTAATTTTTTCTAATTCCGCAATTTCATCTTCAGTCATTTTCCAACCTAAAGCACCTACATTTTGTTTAACTTGTTCAGCGGTTTTGACTCCAGCAATAGGAATCACATTACCTTGGGCTATTAACCAATTTAAGGATACTTGGGCAGGAGTGCGATTGTATTTTTCGCCAATTTCTCGTAATAGAGATAAAACTGGGGCGATTTTATTTAAACCATCTGGACTAAATCGCGGATCTATGCTTCTTGCTCCTTGAGGCTTATAAGAAGGTGTATACTTACCTGTGAGCAATCCTTGAGCTAGGGGACTATAAGCTAAAATAGTTATGCCTAAATCACGGGCTGTTTGGGAAATACCGTTACCTTCTATGCGGCGTGTCAGTAAAGAATAACACATCTGATTTACAGCCAAAGGTACACCTCTAGCGGCTAATATCTGGTGGGCTTCTCGCATTTGGGTTGCTGAATAATTACTCACACCAACTGCACCTATTCTCCCCCGTTTCACCTCATCTGCGAGGGTGTTCATGAGCGTTTCTTGACTCAAAAAGAAGGCGAAAGGCCAATGAACTTGGTATAATTCAATTCTCTCAACTTGGAGACGTTGGAGACTAGCGGTTAAAGCTTCCGATACAGATTTACCATCCCAACGCCAAGGTAAGGGGCCAAACTTCGTCGCAATTTGTACCTTTTGGCTGGTTTGTTTCATGAACTTTCCTAAAAACTGTTCTGAAAGTCCTAAACCGTAAACTTCCGCTGTATCAAAGAAGGTGATACCAGCGTCTAAAGCAGCGGTAAAAGCGGCTTGTAACTGTTCTTCTCCATAGCCGTCGCCATAATTCCAAAATAGTTTATCACCCCAAGCCCATGTACCCATACAGAGAGGGGGAACAGCTAGACCATTTTTTCCTAATGTGATGGTTTCCATTTTGGTAAAATTATTTTATTTACATTTCTTTACTTTCCTAGTCTACCGTTTTCAAAGTTAGTAGTTTGGGCTTTAGCTGCATACAATCAGATTTCTAGAATAATTGAACGCAGATAAACGCAGATAAACGCAGATGAAGACGGATAAATTAATGGATTTTATGATTCTGCACAGCTTCACATAAAATTGGATTAGCTTCAAGATGTTCTAGCTGAAGATTTTGATTAGAAGGGATAATATCTTATAAACAATAGAAAAAAGTAGCTATGGCAATTGAAGATACATTTAATACTCCAAATCAATCTTTAATTCTTCCAAAGGTCAATATTTTGACCATGTTCCGGTTAGGATTGTTTCAAATGGGATTGAGTATGATGGCTATCTTGACTTTAGGGGTACTTAACCGAGTCATGATTCAAGAAATTGCCATTCCCGCAACATTGGTGGCTTTGGTGTTAGCATTACCTTCATTTGTTGCCCCAACGCGGATTTTGTTTGGGCAAATGTCCGATTCCAAACCCTTGTTAGGTTATCATCGCACGGCTTATGTATGGGTGGGAGCAGGAATATTTGCGATCGCTGCCTTTTTAGCGGTACAAGTAATGTGGCAGTTAAATTCTGCTAATATTGGAGATACCTGGATATGGACTAGCCAAACAATTGGTTGGACGGCGGTTTTAGGTTTAGTTTTCGCGGTTTATGGACTGGCTATTTGTGCTAGTGGTACTGCTTTTGCGGCTTTATTAGTTGATATCTCGGAAGAAGACAACCGTTCCCAAGTTGTCGGGATTGTTTGGTCAATGTTGATGGTAGGGATTATAGTTGGAGCAATTATTAGTTCTAGCTTATTGCAGCAATTAACCACAGACGCACCCATAGAAACTTTACAAGCTGCAATTAATAAATTATTTCAGATTGTTCCGGGAATAGTTTTTTGTTTAGCAATTATCGCAACTGTGGGTGTAGAAAAAAAATATTCTCGTTTCTTCAACCGTTCCAAATTAGGAAACCGGGAAGATAGTATTACTTTAAGTGGTGCTTGGAAAATCTTAACAGCTAGTCCCCAAACAGGCTTCTTTTTTACCTTTTTATTGGTGATGACTATTAGCTTGTTTATGCAAGATCCGATTTTAGAACCCTATGCGGGACAAGTCTTTAAAATGCCTTTAGCGGAAAGTACGAAACTCAATGTTTTTTATGGAACAGGCATATTAATTTCCTATGGTATTACAGGCTTTTTTATTGTTCCCCGATTAGGTAAACGGAGAACTATCAAACTAGGTTGTATTTTAGTGGCAGTTGCGGCTTTATTACTGGGTTTTTCGGGATTTTCTGCCAATCCATCTGTGCTAAAATCAACTTTGGTTTTATTCGGTTTAGCTACTGGTTTTGTCACCACCGCAGCAGTTAGTTTAATGCTAGATTTAACAATTGCGGAAGCCGCTGGTACTTTCATTGGTGCTTGGGGACTTGCTCAGTCTATATCTAGAGGTATTGCCACTGTAATTGGTGGTACTCTTTTAGATGTGGGACGCAGGTTATTACCAGATAACTTAGTCTTAGCTTATGGTTTGGTATTTGCTTTAGAAGCGGTAGGAATGTTGATATCAATTGGGTTTTTGAATCGTGTCAATGTGACAGAATTTCAAACCAATACTAGAAAAGCTTTAGCTTCTGTTTTAGAAAGTGATTTAGATTAATTGGTGATTGGTAATTGGTAATTGGTAATTGGTAATTGGTAATTGAAAACCAACTGACAACTGACAACTGACAACTGACAACTAACTAATAACAAATGAACGATTTTTGGGATACGATTTTAGATTTTGCTGAAACTACTACTACCAGAGTAGGAAAACAGTTAATGCAAGATTTTGGCAAAGTTCAAGCTTCACAAAAAGCTGATGGTAGCTTGGTAACAAAATCAGATAAATGGGCAGATCAAGAAATTCGAGATGCCATTGTTTCTACTTTCTCAGGCTACGGCATTTTGAGTGAAGAAAGTGACCAAACTTTTCCTAATACAGAATGGTGTTGGGTAATTGATCCTTTGGATGGTACAACCAATTTTACTAGGGGAATTCCGATTTGGTCTATTTCTTTGGGTTTACTTTATCGTGGTACGCCCATTTTTGGCTATGTTTACGTGCCACCATTAAATCAAGCCTTTCACGGATTTTGGGCGGGTTCATCAGGCTTAACAACGCCAACGGGAGCATTTTTAAATCATCATCCCATTCATACAAGTAAAGATGCTCCGAGCAAAAACCACTTTTTTAACCTTTGTTCTCGCAGTACCGATATTATTCAACCGGGTTTTCCCTGTAAACTGCGAATGTTAGGGGTTGCTAGTTATAACTTTTTAACAGTTGCAACTGGTGCGGTTTTGGGAGGAGTTGAAGCGACACCAAAGGTATGGGATATTGCAGGTGCTTGGGTAATTCTTCAAGCTGCTGGTGGTACATGGGTATCTCTGGATTCTGAGTCTTTTCCATTATCGCCGGGAATGGATTACAGCGATCGCTCTTTTCCGACAATGGTTGTTAGTAGTTCAGATTTAGTTCCCATATTTACACCGTTTCTGAAAAGTATGAAATTTTAACAACTGACAACTGACAATATTATGAAAGGACTTTGGCTAGAAAATAACCAATTACAATTACGCACTGATATTCCTATTCCTGAACCACCTCCGGGAGAGGCTTTAGTGCGAGTTTTGCGGGCGGGAATTTGTAATACTGATTTGGAATTAATTAAAGGTTATTATCCCTATACTGGCATTATCGGCCATGAATTTGTGGGTGTGGTGGAACAAGGACCAGAACAGTTAATTAATCAAAGAGTTGTTGGTGAAATTAACGCTGCTTGTGGTAATTGTCGTTTTTGTCGTCGGGGACAACCAACTCATTGCGAAAATCGCACAGTTTTAGGGATTGTTAACCGTCATGGTGCATTTGCAGAATATCTATCTTTACCTATGGAAAATTTGCATCTTGTCCCCGAAAATGTTTCTACAGAAGCTGCAACTTTTACTGAACCTATAGCCGCAGCTTTGGAAATTCAACAACAAGTGCAAATATGTAAAGATGACCGAGTTTTAGTGGTTGGAGATGGTAAATTAGGACAATTAATAGCGCAAACTTTAGCTTTAACTGGTTGTGAGTTATTAGTAGTAGGAAGACATAAAGATAAATTAGTAAATTTAGCAGCGAGAGGAATTAAAACTGGTTTAGCTGATAGCGTCACTGATAGATATTTTGATATCTCTGTTGATTGTACCGGAAATCCTGAAGGTTTTACTACTGCTCGTCGGGCTTTACGTCCTCGTGGTACATTAATATTGAAAAGCACATATTCCGGAAATCTTAGTTTAGATGCTTCCGCTTTGGTGGTAGATGAAATTACTCTAATTGGTTCTCGTTGCGGTCCTTTTGTTCCAGCGTTGGAATTGTTAGCGACGGGAAAGGTAGATGTCCAATCTTTAATTCATGATCATTATCCCCTTTCTCAAGGTTTGGAGGCTTTTGAAAAGGCAAAAACTAAGGGAGTTTTAAAAGTGTTGTTAGAGATGAATTCTTAATTATTGTCTGAATCAGGATATCCAAGATTTAAGGATTTTCAGGATGATTTTCTAGATAATTGTCTGAATCAGGATTTTCAGGATGTTTATTTGGGTTGAGTATTTTGGATGTAAGGATTTTTGTGATGTAGTAATTTTTTGCACTTTAAAATCATATCTCAAACTAACATCCTGTACATCCGAAAATTCTGGATATCCTGATTCTGACAAAAAGATAATAATTAATGTGATTGATAATCTTGACAATCAATTGCTGCTTCTGTATTGGCAATATAAGGATTTACCGTACATTTAAGACGATAATTATTTGTAAAAAATTGGCAATTATGACAGGGAATTTTGTGCATTTTTTGAGCAGTTTTAACTGTTGCTTGTGTTGCTGTCCATAAATTCAACAAGAGCAAAACAATCACAGTCCAAGCTATCATAAAGCAAATCGGAATCAAGAATGGTTGTATCCCATGAATTAGGAAAGATATAAAATTTAACATGGCATTTTATAAAAAAAGTGAGGAGTTAGAAATTAATATAACTCCTCACTCCTCATTGCTCACAACTAACTAAAGATATATTAAATTAAACTCCAGCATGACCTAATGCTATACCTGTTATCAGCATTCCCAATACCAAGAAAGGTTGGGCGCTGGCTTGATATTTGACATCATTGGCTATGGGGTCACGGAGAAAATACATATCTTGGAAAGTGATTTGGGGAATGATTAATAAGACGAGAATCGCTGCATATAAATTCTCGTGAATACTCACCAAATAACCTGCAACCAAACCTTGAAATAAGTCAATCATGACGACACAAATCAAAGCCGCAGTTTGTATCCCAAACATAACTGGTAATGATTGTAAACCTAATTGGCGATCGCCTTCTACACTCTTAAAATCATTAACAATGGCAATACCCAAACCTGCTAAACTGTAGAACAGAGTCAGAATCACAATTTTCCAATTCAATTCCCCAAATAAAGCATGGCCAGCCCACCAAGGTAAAGCAATGTAACTTGCACCTAAAGCATAATTTCCTAACCAACCATTTTGTTTTAATTTCAATGGTGGTGCAGAATAGATATAGGCGATAAAACTACCAAAAACAGACAACATTAAAACAGTAGGAAATGGATGACCAGCCCATAAATCTAAGGTGTAAGCTACCCCATATCCTAGTAATAGTAAAAGCACGAATTGGCTAATTACTTGCTTTTCCGAAATTCTCCCCGAAGGTATGGGACGGTAAGGTTCATTAATCGCATCAATTTCTCGGTCATAATAATCATTGATGGTTTGGGTATAACCTGTCAATAAAGGACCCGAAAGCAACATACACAGGGCAGACTTCAAAACATTTTCTAAAGTCCAAGTATAGTTACCAGCAGAAG
Source organism: Anabaena sp. UHCC 0187 (assembly GCF_009712035.1). GTDB lineage: Bacteria > Cyanobacteriota > Cyanobacteriia > Cyanobacteriales > Nostocaceae > Dolichospermum. The sequence goes on from NZ_VILB01000003.1 coordinate 13,926, forward strand.
CCGCACCGCAGACCACACCCCAAATCAGGGGAATCCAGGTAATCGGTTTCATCAATTGCAAGCGAATTTTCCAAATAGAAGTTTCCCCAGCACTTGCACCTTTCATTCCCAACAATTGCCGGGTTTTTGCATTGCGGTCTTCTGTGATTGTAACTTCTGGATTTGGAGATTCTATAGCCTCATTTGGCTGAGAATTTGGGTTAATGGGAGTTGATTCAGACATAAGGTGTAATGGGTGATAAATAGCTTTCAGTGGTCAGCAGTCAGCAGTCAGCTAATAAGTTACAGGTTAGAAGTAAAAATTGTTGGAAAAGATAAAAAATTAGCTGATAGCTGAATACTGATAGCTGATAGCTTCTTACTAAAACGAAATTATCAAATAACTATTTTGAAACTTTGCCCCAGTGACAGGTTTACCACTTAAGGCAGGAGGGAGGAAGATATTGCGTCTTTGATCTCCGGCTTCTACCGTGACTTCTGGCCCGTACTGGGTGAGTTTGACTTGTTTTTTGTCAAACCCAGGCAAAAATAAGCGTACTTGGCGATTATGTACGTCAATTTCAATTGGTTGGTTAGCTTGTAATGCTTGCTCAACAAAGTTGGGTAAAGCATCTATGAGAGGTTGCCATTCCCCATTAGAGACATCAGGAACTATGCTCACAGGTAGAGGTGCAAATTCTTCGGATAAATTAGTATTTTCTGACCCAGCAACTAGTATTGCGCCGCCAATAGTTAAACCAATTTGTTGAGCGCTTCCCCATAAATAACGAGAATTTGCCACATCAATGGGTTCTGATGTTGTCACCAAAAAAGCGGCAACCCGCTGGGGATTAGCTAAAGCGGCTTTACCTTGTTCGAGAAAATTATTAACTTGGTTAGTAGGTTGGGCAAAATTATCAGCAGTCCAATTAATATTAAAAAGACTGCTAATTAAAGGTTGAATTAGGGGAGATTCGGTAATTGTTTTGCCTAAATCGGAGTTAACAAACAATTGCCGGAATCGTCTCATATACCAACTTAAAGATTCTGGCATTCCCAACATTCGCAAGGTAGAGGAATCGCCTGTACCATCGTAGATAATCGCGTCATATTTGCCACTGGCATCATATTCACGAATAGCATTGAGAGCGAGGGCGTTATCCATCCCTGGTAATGCTACCAATTCTTGCCCATAAACCTCTTTGAAAATCGGTGTGCGGAGGTATTGAGCCTCCAATTTTTTCACTTCGTCCCAGTTCCGTTCTAGCAGTACAGATGCTTGAAACTGTACTGCTTGGAGATTGGGAGAGATTTCCTGGGGGTCAGGAGTCAGAGTAGTATTGAGTAGAATTGGCAATGTTGGATCTGCTAGTCCTGCTAGGAGTACCCGTTTACCTTGTGTTGCCAATAGCTTGGCTGCGGCGATCGCTATCTTACTGCGAGCGATGCCGTTTTTGCCTAAAAATGTCAGTATCAAGGCCATTACTCAATTTCCAATTTTGCCGATCTTGTCAATTACAACTTAGCACTCAACCAATCTTCTTCGCCTCTGCTATAAGTTGTTTTGACTAAGCTGGTTTGATTTCATCTTCAAAAAACCAGGTAGAGAAGTTATCGTCAAACTTGACCACCACACCGATTCCCGCCCCGTCAGTGACTTTGTAGCCTTCGATAATGCCAACTTTTCCGAGTTTTTGAGCGATAGTAGAGGATACGCGATCGCGCAAACGAATCACCTTAACTTTCTGTCCGATGTCCATGATCTAGTTACAATAAAATAATCCAAATCTCAGTGTAGCGGAATCTGGTACTCTGTTTTCACTGCCCATGACTTAAAATTAAATCAGCAAGCAAGTAGGTATCCTCTTATGTTTGTTACAGCCCAACAACTAGAACAACATAGTTTAAGGTAAGTAAATATGTATCAACATAACCCACCCTTGTCGCCAAAAGAAACCATGCCGACAATGTATGATTTACCTAGTGAGTTAGTAGGAGAATCGGGATTGCCGGATGAATTTCATTGTATCCAAGCCGATTTACTCAGTGAAACTTGTCAACCTGTCAATTATTTATCTGAAGAGATATTGCTGGCCAGCGACTTAAACCTTTATTATGATCCCCTCCATCCTGGCTGGTATAAACGTCCTGATTGGTATATGGTATTAGGAGTTGCTAATGCTAACCAACAGGAAAATTTACGTTTAAGTTATGTAGTATGGCAAGAAGGAATTGCTCCTTTTTTAGTAGTTGAATTACTCTCCCCAGGAACAGAACAAGAAGACTTAGGACAAACATTGCGGGAAGTAAATAAACCCCTAACCAAGTGGGAAGTATACCAGAACATTTTGCGTATTCCCTACTATGTCGTTTATGACCGCTATGAAAATAATTTTCGGGGATTTAAACTTAATGGCGCTCGTTATGAACCGATAAATCTATCAGAAAACCGCTTTTGGTTAGCAGAAATAGAAATGGGTTTAGGTTTATGGCAGGGTAGTTATCAAAATACAGAGGGTTTGTGGTTACGTGGGTATAATGCTGATGGTTGGTTGCCAACTTTGACAGAGAAGGCTGAAAACGAACGCCAAAGGGCTGATGAAGCGGAGGCTAAAGTAGCAATTTTGGCACAACGGTTAAGAGAATTAGGTATTGAGCCTGATAGTTTGTAACTAATTCCCTGAGATAGATGAAATTTCACTAATCTTAAAATTAATCGCAGACAATAGAACTCATATAGTATAAAATGCCCAAATGAGTTTTGTCTGGTGTGTAATGGTGCTATAAGAATGACACTTTCCCTGAAAGATAATTTAAATTGGTTACAAGTGCAGCGTTATTGTGAACTTCTGCAAGTCTTAGTAGGAAGAAACCTGAAAGTACGCTATCGGGGTTCTTTTTTGGGGGTTTATTGGTCACTATTGAACCCGTTGATTATGACTGGGCTGTACACTGCCATTTTTGGTGCTACCTTTGCATCTTATTATGGTAACTCCATCATGAACTATATGCTGGCAGCACTGACGGGACTGTTAGTAATCAATTTTTTCTCGGCTTGCACATCCCAAGCTTTATCCAGCGTGGTCGGAAATGGTGCATTATTAAATAAAATTCGCTTGCCAGTCAGTGTTTTCCCAGTATCAATGATTGCAGCGAATGTATTTCAGTTTTCAGTAGGAGCATTGCCGTTACTAGCGATTATGACTTTGATTAACTCCAAAAGTCTAGTCAATGTCCTAGCGTTGGTATTTCCATTTCTCGCACTGATTTTAGTTTCTACAGGAGTTGGATTTTTAGTCAGTGCTTTATACGTATTTTTTAGAGATTTACCTTACTTTTATGAATTAGTAGTATTTGTAATTTGGATTAGTAGCCCGATATTTTATCCAGCAGCTATTGTCCCAAAGCAGGTAAAACAGTTTTTAGGCATTAATCCTTTATCCCCAATTATTGAAAGTCTGCGTCAGATTACATTATCAGGTTCTCCACCGGATTTAGGTTTGATTTGGGGGGCGTTACTGAGTGGCATCATTATTTTAGCCTTGGGATGGACTTGTTTTCATCTGTGGCGACATCAATTTATGGATTTGCTGTAAATGGAAGTAATACGTTTGGATAATGTTTCGCTGTGGAGAAGGACTCAAGAGGAATTTTCCTACGACTTAAAAAAAACGATCCTATCTGTGGTAGAGGGGAAATATCGCCAACCTGCCAAAAAATTAGTTTTAAATAATATTGACTTAGTGGTTGAAAAAGGCGAAAAAATAGGTATAATCGGTGCGAACGGTTCAGGTAAGTCCACTCTGTTAAAGATAATTTCTGGGATTCTTCAGCCGACAACTGGGACTGTCAGGGTTCGGGGTCAAGTTGCACCTTTAATTGAACTAGGAGCAGGTTTTGATGCGGAAATTTCTGTGATGGACAATATCCTCCTTTATGGTGTATTGTTGGGTTTTTCTAGGGCTGAGATGAAAGCAAGAGCGTGTTCTATTTTGGAGTTTGCCGAGTTGGAGGATTATGCTTTAGTTCCAGTTAAGGGTTTATCTTCGGGTATGGTGGCTCGTTTGGGTTTTGCTATTGCGACTGATGTGCAGCCGGATATTTTGATTTTAGATGAGGTTTTGTCGGTGGGAGATGAGAGTTTTAAGAATAAGTGTAAGCAAAGAATGGATAAGTTTTGGGATAATAATGTCACTATTTTGGTAGTGTCGCATTCAATGGAGTTTATTCAACAGTCTTGTAATAGAGCTATTTGGTTAACTAAGGGTAATATAAAATTATCTGGAGAAGCTGATGAAGTTGTAAGATGCTATCTTGAAGGCGTAAACAACCCTCCAATAATTTCTAGTTAAATTTTCAGAAGCAACTTAAATTACTGTATTTTTAAATATTGAAATGTAAGTCTATCTATGATTATGGGTAATAATAAATATATTGAATTGAACGAGTGTCCCTTTTGTCAATCTAAGAATTTAAAAAAACACGGAAAACGAGCAGATAATATTTGGGTTTTACTCTGCCAAGATTGTGGTTTAGGTTTTGTGGAAAAATATCCAGAAAATCTACAAGAACTTTATAGTTTAGATTATTATGAAAAACGAGGGATTGAAAATCCTGTCATTGGTTATACTAACTATAAAGAAATCAAGTATGACTACTTTTTATGGTCTATTGCACTTGTGGCAATAACAGAAAAGAAAGGTAGTTTATTTGATTTAGGATGTAGTAACGGTTTATTTTTAGATTTAGCTAAAAGTCATGGATTTTTTTCTTTAGCAGGACTTGAATTAAATCAAGATTATGCCCAAATTTGTCAAAAGAAAGGCTATGAAGTATTTAGTGAAGACTTTATCACCTTTCATCAGCCTGAAGAACAGCAGTATGATATTATAACGGCTTGGGCTGTTTTAGAACATATCCCACAATTATTACAAACATTAACCAAAATAAAGTCTTTATTAAATCAAGATGGGTGGTTGTTTTTTGAAGTTCCTTGTTTAACTTTCACAACAAGAGATCAATATTGGTATGACTCATCTTTAGAACATATTTATTATTTTACAGAAAAGAGTATTCAGAATATTCTCAAAGAATATTTTTCTGATAATTATTCAGGAAAAGTAGTAGCTATACAAAACTTTGGAGCAACTTATGTAGGAGTAGCTAGTAATCAATATAACTCTAATTCCATCCTGAATATTTTTCATGCTATTTTTCAAGATAAAATCGAAAAATTAACTAGGAATAATATTTCAGCAGAGCAAATTACCCATGCTTTGATTTTTTCAATCCGCTACTTAGATGATCTAGCTATTGCCCATAAACTGCTAAATTTATTAACTCAGTATGAAAAATACAAATTAACTTTGTATGAACATAATATTCAATATTTAACTCAGCAATATATTAAATTATATCAAGATAATATAAGTTATTTGGAAGCAAAAAAATATTTTGTTCAAAATAATGACATACTTCATAATGAAAAACTACAACTTCACAATGAAAAGCTACAACTTCACAATGAATTATCAGCTATTAAAAGTAGTAAATTCTGGAAAATAAGAGAAAAATGGTTTCAATTTAGGAAAAAAATAGGTATAAATGATAATAGTGCATCACTTACTTTAAAAGGTCTAATTAAAACTTTAATAAAAAAAATTACAGTTAAATTTCAGAATCGTAATCCAATCATTAAATCAATTAGACAGAAAATTTGGGATTCAGAGAAACCATTAGTAAGTGTAATTATTCCCTGTTTTAATTACGGTCAATATGTTGAAGAAGCAATAGACTCCGTTCTTAATCAAACATTTCAGGATTTGGAAATTATCGTTGTAGATGGTGGTTCAACAGATAATTCAACAGTTACAACCCTAAAGTCTTTACAAAAGCCAAAAACAACTATTTATTACAGAGAAGGTCGTCATTTAGTAGGAGATAATAGAAACTTCGCTATAGAAAAAGCAAAAGGCAAGTATATTTGTTGTCTCGATGCAGATGATAAAATCAAACCTACTTATTTAGAAAAGGCTCTCTTTTTATTAGAGATTTATGCTTATGATATTGTGTCCACATCAGTGCAATGTTTTGGTAATTCCATAGAAACTTGGAATCTTGTACCTAGTCCCATATTGGAGGAAATTCTTAAAGCCAATCAAGTTTCCACTGTAGCTGTATTTTCTCAGCAGATGTGGGAAAAGGCTAATGGTTATCATGATTATGGTATAGGTAAAGATTATATTTCAGAAGATTGGGACTTATGGGTAAGAATGATGGCTATAGGTGCAAGGGTAAGCAATATTTCCGAACCCCTAATGCTGTATCGTATTCACAGTAGGCATACAAGCTTAAGTAGTCATCCTGAAAGTATTAGCTTGAAAGAGCAAGCAAAAACTATTGCATTTTTTAATCAAAAATATCTCACTCATCAAGCCTATAAACGTTCTGGGAATAACAATCATACATACTACCAAGTTACTAATGGTAGTATAAACTTAACCCAATCATACTTAGCACAAACCAAAGAAAAAAATAAACTTAAAATTCTTTTTGCTTTACCTTTTGTCATCACAGGAGGAGCAGATACTATATTACTTCAGATTGCCAAATATTTCAGTGAAAATGATTTTGATATATCAGTAATGACAACTATCAAAACTGATGCTAATAAATTTGGTGATAATACACCTAAATATCAAGAAATTACTCAAGAAATATACCATCTATATGACTTTTTAGACTCTCAAGAAAAGTGGAAAGATTTTGTTTATTACTATCTTGAATCTCGTCAAATTGACATCCTATTTATTGTTGGTTCAGCTTATTTTTATGATCTACTACCAGAGATAAAAAAAGATTTTCCTCATATCAAAATAGTAGATCAGCTTTTTAATGAATATGGTCACATAGCCAATAACAGAAAGCACGCTGAATTGATTGATATGAATATCTTAGCAACTCAGATTATTCAGGACATCTTACTACAAGAATATCAAGAATCAAAGTCAAAAACTCGTGTTATCGTTCATGGAGTGGATACTCAAAAAGAATTCAATTCCATTAATATCAATCAGCAACTAATTAGAAACATCATCCCTGAAGGTAAATTCATTGTCTCATATATGGGAAGGTTTTCAGAGGAAAAATGCCCTCTAAAATTTGTTGAGATAGTTGATAAATTACGAGACAATAAAGATATTTATTTTTTGCTGTTAGGGAATGGTCCTGAGTACGACTCAGTTAAATTTAAAATAGATAAATTAGGATTGCAGGACAAAATTTATGTTCCGGGTTTTGTTGATGACAATAAACCTTTCCTAAAAGCAACTGATTTATTAATTATTCCCTCAAGCATTGAAGGCATACCAATTATTCTTCTGGAGGGATTATCTTTAGGTGTACCTGTTATTGCTTCTAGGATTGGAGGTATTCCTGATATAATTACAGATAGTTATAATGGTTTTCTTTGTGATCCGAATAATACAGATGATTTTGTTAATACAATTATTAAGATATATTCAGATAAACATCTTCAAAGTCAACTAAAAACCAACGCTAGAACTTATGCAGAAGAAAAATTAGATATTACTAAAATGAATAAGGAATATATTAATATTTTTATTTCCTTAGTTAAGAGTAATAACTTATAATTAAGTGTTCACAAATATAATTAGGTGCATTAAATTTCATGGAAATTAAAAACAAACGAGTTTTAGTTACAGGTTCAGATGGTTTTATCGGTAGCCATTTAGTCGAAAGGTTATTAGAGGAGGGCTGTAAAATTAAAGCATTTGTCTATTATAACTCTTTTAACTCTTGGGGATGGCTTGATTCTTTATCAGAAGAAAAACTGAATAATATTGAAATATTCGCTGGAGATATTCGTGATCCCAATGGTGTAGAAATGGCAATGAAAGGATGTGATGTGGTCTTTCATTTAGCTGCTTTAATTGCTATTCCTTTCTCTTATCACTCCCCTGATTCTTATGTGGACACCAATATCAAGGGAACATTAAATGTGCTACAGTCTGCCAAAAAGCTAGGGGTTGAAAAAGTTTTAATTACATCTACTTCTGAGGTTTATGGGACTGCGAACTATGTGCCTATTGACGAAAAACATCCATTTCAAGGACAATCTCCCTACAGTGCGACTAAAATTGGTGCTGATAGATTAGCAGAATCATTTTATCGGTCGTTTAATTTACCCGTTGTGATTGTCCGTCCTTTTAACACCTATGGACCAAGACAGTCAGCGCGTGCTGTTATTCCCACGATTATTACTCAATTGTTAGCAGGGGCAACAGAGATTAAATTAGGAAGTCTTGAGCCAACTCGTGATTTTAATTATGTGAAAGATACAACAAATGCTTTTGTAGAAATTGCCAAATCGGATCTAACAATAGGAGAAGAAATTAATATTGCTACTGGAGTGGAAATATCCGTTGGAGAGATGGCTAAGGAGCTAATAAAACAACTAAATCCTCATGCTAATATTATTAGCGATAATGATCGGTTACGCCCTACTAAATCAGAAGTTAATAGATTATTAGGATGTAATAAAAAAATCTTGTCCCTTACCGATTGGAGTCACCAATATGATTTAGCTAAAGGATTAGCTGAAACTATCAAATGGTTTAAGAATAAGGAAAATTTATCGAAGTATAAAGCTAATATTTATAATGTTTAGTAGGGAGAATATTTTAAGATGAGAGCCATTATTTTAGCCGGTGGAAAAGGGACTCGATTAAAGCCATATACAGTGACTATTCCTAAACCCCTCGTTCCGATTGGTGGTGAAATGCCCATATTAGAAATTATCATTCGTCAATTAGCAGTAGCAGGATTTGATCATATTACGTTAGCTGTTAATCATCTGGCAAATTTGATTATGGCTTTTTTTGGTGATGGTTCTTTATGGAATGTGAAAATTGATTATTCTTTAGAAGAAAGTCCTCTTAGTACCATTGGACCTTTAACTTTAATCCCTGATTTGCCTGATAATTTTTTAGTGATGAATGGTGATATTCTTTGTAATTTGAACTACCTAGATTTTTACGATTATCATATTCAAGCTGATAATGATGTTACAGTCTCAACTTTTAAAAGAGAGTCAAAAATTGATTTTGGAGTTTTGAAATACAATGAGGAAAATTTAATTTGTTCCTTTATTGAAAAACCTACTTACTACTTTGATGTAAGCATGGGAATTTATTGTCTTAATCGTCGGGTTGTTGAGCAACTGACTAAAGGTGAACCTTATGGCTTTGATAATTTAATGATAGATGGAATTAAAAATAAAAATAAAATCTTAGTAAAACCGTTTGATGGTTATTGGCTAGATATTGGTCGTCCTGAAGATTATGAAAATGCTAATGAAAATTATGATCAACTTAAAATTAAATTGGGTTTAACATGAAAGTTTTAATAACTGGATCAAATGGGTTTACTGGTACTCATTTAGTTAAATATTTACAAGAAAATTCTCAGATAAAAATCAACTGTGTTAATCGTAATAAACAAAAAAATCATAATGATCTTATTTGTGATTTAACCGATTATAACTTAGTTGAAAATTTAATTCAGGAAATTCAACCAGATAGAATTTATCATCTAGCGGGAAGTTTTACTAATGATTATTCTATAGATTATGCTAATAATGTTATATCTACCAAAAATATCCTAGATAGTCTTCTTAAAGCCAAAATATCTTGTCGAGTATTATTAATTGGAAGTGCGGCTGAGTATGGTTTAATTAAAGAAGAAGATAATCCAATCAAGGAAGATCATCCCTTAGATCCAGTTAGTATTTATGGCTTAACTAAAGTCTATCAAACCCATTTAATGCAATTTTATTGTCAAGTTCATGATCTGGATATAGTTATGGCTCGTACCTTTAACTTATTAGGAGAAAATATCTCTAGGCAACTTTTTATAGGTCGAGTCTATCAACAGATAGAACAATATAAAAAAGGTGAAATAGAGAAAATAATTTTAGGTAATTTAGACAGTAAAAGGGATTATATTACTGTGGATGAAGCAATTAAAGATTACGAAATAGTGATGAATCATGGTAAAAAGGGAGAAGTTTATAACATAGGAAGTGGAAGGTCTGTAATTTTATCTCACCTTCTCGAACGAATTTTACTTGCCAATGATCTCAATTTGAGTATATTTGAAATCAAATCAAGGAATTTTATTAACAAACTCAATGTTAATGATATTTTTTCTGATATATCGAAAATTAATTTATTAAGGATGATTAAACATGAAAATTAATAAAGCGTATATAAAATTATTTTTTAACCTAATTCAATCTAAAATCTATGTCTCATATATCTGTAGTGATTCCAGTATATAAAGCAGAGAAATGTCTGCATGAACTTTACGCAAGACTCAAAGAATCTTTAGAGATTATTTCTGAAGATTTTGAGATTGTTTTAGTAGAAGATTGTGGAGGCGATCGCTCTTGGGAGATTATCTTAGAATTAGCAAATCAAGACACCAGAGTTAAAGGTATTCAATTTAGTCGCAATTTTGGGCAACACTATGGGATAACAGCAGGATTGGATCACTGTAATGGAGATTGGGTCGTAGTTATGGATTGTGATTTGCAGGATCGTCCAGAAGAAATCCCTAAACTTTATGCTAAAGCCCAAGAAGGGTATGATGTCGTTTTGGCAAAAAGGAAAAATAGACAGGATGCTTTTCTCAAAAAACTAACTTCTAAACTGTTTTATCAAGTTTTTAACTACTTGGTAGATTTAAAGTATGATGCTGAGGTCGGTAACTTTAGGATTATCTCTAGGAAAGTGGTATCTAATTTTTGTCTAATTCGGGAGCAATTAAGGTTTTTTGGTGGTTTAGTTGATTGGATGGGGTTTCCGACTGCTAGTATTGAGGTTAAACATGATTCTCGTCTAGAAGGGAAAAGCACCTATACTTTTAATAAACTTTGGAAATTAGCTACTGATACGATTATTGCCTATTCAGATAAACCATTACGTTTATCTGTTAAAATCGGTTTTATGATTGCATTTTTGGCTTTTCTAGGAGGAATCTATCTAATTATTAGAGCTATCTTATTTGGAACTCCTGTAATCGGTTGGAGTAGTTTAATTGTTTCTTTATATTTTTTAGGAGGAATTATTATTTCTATCTTAGGAATCATGGGTATTTATTTAGGTAAAACCTTTGATGAAACAAAAAAAAGACCATTATATTTAGTGAGAGATTCAACTAATTTAGATTTTAAATAACTTCTCAGATAACATTCCATGACACAAACAAGTCCAAAAAATAATCAAATTTTAATTAAGGAAACTCCTTGGGATGAAAATATTTTAGGAATCAATACTTTTGAAATTATTGTTCCATCTGAAGAACTGTTATTTTCAGGCATAAATCAAATTATAAAAAATGCAGAAAAAGGACATTATACAATTAAAGTAGATCCTCTTTGGAATACTAAAGTTTTATCTGATTGTGATTTTTATTATTGTGATACGTTAATACAACCATCTTGCTACTTTTCCAGCTTTATTCCTTATTATCACTCTAAAATTCATCTTTCTCAAACAAATTCTTTAGAAGAATTAATTAGTATTTGTGATGGTGCTTTCGCTCATGGTAGGTTTCACCGTGACTTCAACATAGATAAAAAACAAGCAGATTCAAGATATAATTCATGGTTATGTCAATTGTTTAATGATGAAAAAGTATGGGGTTTAATGTATGACCAAGAATTAGCAGGATTTTGGGGATTTTCTACTCAAAATATCCTGCTTCATGCTTTGAAATCCAATTTTAGAGAAAAAGGCATGGCAAAATATTTCTGGAGTATAGCTTGCCAAGAAATGTTTAAATTAGGTCATCAGGAAATTATTAGTTCAATATCTGCTTCTAATCTGGCGGTACTCAATCTTTATAGATCATTAGGGTTCACTTTTAAAAATGCTCAAGATGTTTACCACTTATTAATTCAGTAGGGTAATAACGATGAAAAAATGTAACGAATGTGCTTATATATTTGACAATCAAGAATGGAAATGTCCCAACTGTCAATATAATCCGAATCTAATTAATGGTTGTTTATCATTTGCGCCTGAAATTATAGACAAAGTTGAGAGTTACGATCCGATTTTCTTTGCTAAATTAGCAAAAGTAGAAGCTAAAAACTTTTGGTTTCGTTCCCGAAATCGTCTCATTATTTGGGCAATTAAAAAATTCTTTCCCAATCAAAAAAACTTTTTAGAAATTGGTTGTGGCACAGGGTTTGTGCTTTCTGGATTAGAAAAATCTTTTTCTCAATTACAATTATCAGGAAGTGAAATATTTACACAAGGGTTAGAATTTGCGTCCCAACGTTTAAATCGTACCCAACTTTTTCAAATGGATGCACTTCATATTCCATTTGAAGATGAATTTGATGGTATTGGTGCTTTTGATGTATTGGAACACATCCAAGAGGATCATTTAGTCCTTGGACAAATATATCAAGCTTTGAAACCCCAAGGAAGTTTAATTTTGACTGTGCCTCAACATCCGTGGTTATGGAGTCAAGCAGATGATCATGCTTTTCATGTGAGACGCTATCAATCTCAAGATTTAAAAAGGAAAGTACAAGAAGCTGGATTTAAGATTGTGAAAATGACTTCTTTCGTTTCCCTTCTCTTGCCTTTAATGATACTTTCCCGTTTTTCTCAACGTCGAGAACAAGAAAATTATGATCCTCTGAATGAATTTAAGATTAGTTCATGGTTAAATGTTACTCTGGAGTTTATATTGTCCATAGAACGTCAAATGATTCAAAGTGGAGTTTCCTTTCCCTGGGGAGGTTCACTTCTTCTGGTTGCTATAAAAATTTAGGAAATTTATTTGTGATTTTTAATGATTACACCCTTTAATAAACCTTTTGTGACAGGAAAAGAACTTGACTATATCCAGCAAGCCATTAACAATGGTCATCTTTCTGGAAATGGTATGTTTACAAAGCGTTGCCAAACTTGGTTAGAAGAAACCATTGGTTGTCAGAAAGCTCTTTTGACCCATTCTTGTACAGCCGGGTTGGAAATGTCAGCAATTTTGGCAAATATTCAAGCTGGTGATGAAGTCATAATGCCTTCTTATACTTTTGTTTCTACTGCGAATGCTTTTGTTTTGCGTGGAGCAGTTCCGGTATTTATTGATATTTGTCCAGATACTTTAAATATAGATGAAACTCAAATAGAATCAGCTATTACCAAAAAGACTAAAGCTATTGTTCCAGTACATTATGCTGGTGTAGGTTGCGAAATGGATATTATTATGGATATTGCCAAAGCTTATCAGCTATTGGTAATTGAAGATAATGCACAGGGAATAGGATCAACCTATAAGGGACAACCCCTCGGAAGTTTTGGTAATCTTTCGGCTCTCAGTTTTCACGAAACAAAAAATTTAATTAGTGGAGAAGGTGGAGCATTATTAGTTAATGATGCTAGTTTAATTGAACGTAGTGAAATTATCTGGGAGAAAGGAACAAACCGGAGTCAATTTTTTCGAGGACAAGTAGATAAATATACATGGGTTGATGTGGGTTCATCTTATTTACCAAGTGAACTAATATCAGCTTTTTTATGGGCGCAACTTGAAGAAAATGCAATGATTTTGAAAAAAAGATTGTCTATATGGGAAACTTATCATCAAGCTTTCTGTAAATTAGAAAAAATTGAAAAAGTTCGCCGTCCTATCATTCCAAGTTATTGTCAACACAATGCTCATTTATACTATTTATTGTTAAATAGTTTACAAGAACGAACTGATCTGATTCAATATCTAAAATCTTATAACATTCAATCAGTATTTCATTATGTTCCCCTTCATTCATCCCCTGCTGGAATAAAATATGGTAGGGTCGAGGGAAAAATGAACAATACAAATACTATTAGTGATCGTCTGTTACGTCTTCCTTTATGGATTAACTTAGATAAAACAGATCAGATTATTGAGTTAATATTAAAATATTTTCAAAATTAAATGAATTAGAAAAATGATCAATTTTATTCATGTTTTTGGATTGACTCTATTTACGTTAGTTTTTAAATATATTTTTTTGAAAGATTTATATTTTTATTTGGACGATTTTTCAGTTTTTTCTGATTTTGAGGAAACAAATTCTATTGTTCCAATTTTCACAGATAGACCTTTAGCAGGAATCTTTCTGATCTCTATCTTTCAAGTTTTTAAATGGAATGCGATCTATTATCATATTTTCGGTGCAATTGTAGAAATTATTGCTAACTTAACTGTCTATCATGTATGTGATGGACTGATTTGGAATAACAAATTTTACAGTAGTTTAACAGTATTATTTTTTCTGTTAATGCCAGGACATTCACAAGAATATTGGTGGGTTATTTTATTAACTTTAAAACTTTTATTAGTTGTATGGTTAGGTTCAATTTACTTTTTTTATCAATTTCTTTTAACCAAGAAAAATAAATTTTTATGGATTTCTTCCTTGTTATATGGAACAACTTTATTTTGCTATGAACTGGCTTTATTTTTGCCTATAATTCATGGCTTATTGTATGCAAGATTTGTGATCTGGAAAGAGCCGAAAATTAATTTTCTAAAACTTCTAAAAACTTTCTCTTATTTTGGAGCATATATTTTTGCCTTTCTCTTGTTTAGATTTACTAAATCCTTTGGTTTATCCTCACAGTTTGATCGCAGTCAGGTGGCAATAGAAAATATATTTATCCGAACCAAAGATATATTACAATCAACTTTTTGGTCATATCCTCAGATGGACAATTATGTTGGTTCACAGGCATTTAAAGGTTCAAGATTTACTGAATTTTCTTTCATTATAACAAGCTTATTTCTAATTTTTTTAATACTCACTTGGTTTTATCCTATTTTTAAATCTTCCAATACTTCTAATTTATTTAGGAAGAATGATTACATTTTTACTATTATACTTTCGATTTGTCTATGTTTATATCCCCTTATTCCATTTTTTCTGACTTCTGCCTGGTTTGATACAAGACATACATATTTACCTCATTTGGGCTTGGCTGTTATTATTGTCTTAATACTGAGAGGATTCTTGGAAATTATCCAAAAATTAAAGCATAAAAAAATAGAATATGTAATCATACTAATAACATTTTGTTTTTTGGTACAACCCCTCACAAGTGGGGCTGAATCTATGATAGGAATAGGAACGATTTGGCGACAAGTTGGATTGGATTTAAAGAACTATGAAGTCATTGTTAAAAGCAACTTTCCAACTGTTCCACCTCAGACTCTCTTTTTAATCAAAGATGCAGAAATCTTGCGTAATTGGGTTCCTGTATTTGCTGGAGACTGGGTTGTTAATGGTTTCTTTAGAAAAATTTATCCTATGCAAGGGGTTAAAGGTGACTACTACAATATATCGGCTGAAAAGAATCAAGATAACCTGAAGTTTAAAATTAATCCTGATTTTAATTCCTTAATGGTGGCACAAAAGAAATATAATTTTGAACAGGTAATTATATTAGATGGGAAAAATCAGCTTAGACCATTTTCAGCGATTAATATTAAAACTTCAAAAGGCAATTATTTAAAAAAGTTGCAAACCAGCGATAATAGTGATAATCTTTCTTCAGTCTTAGAACTCTATATCCCATGAAAGCTATTATAACAGGAGGTTGTGGTTTTATTGGTTCCCACCTTGTAGATTCGTTATTAGATCAAGGTGTTTATCCGATTATATATGATAATTTTTCCACTGGAAACCTTGAAAATTTGAACAACTGCCAAGAGCAGATTAAAGTGATATCGGGTGATATTCGTGACCTAGATACCCTACAGAGAACCATAAAAAATGTAGACTGGGTGTTTCATCTGGCGGCACATTCTTCTGTTTCAGGTTCTTTAGCAAATCCACTGTTAACTCATGAAATTAATAATACTGGTACATTAAATGTACTTTGGGCTGCCTTACAGGCAAAAGTATCAAGAGTTGTCATAGCTTCAAGTTGTTCAGTTTATGGAGATATTCATCAACCACCATTACAAGAAACCTATTTACCTGATCCTAAATCCCCCTATGCTGCTAGTAAATTAACAGCAGAAGCATTAGCTGAAAGCTTTTATTATTCCTATGGTTTAGAAACAGTTTGTTTAAGGTATTTTAATGTATATGGATCACGTCAAAGAGCAGATTCAGATTATGCGGCTGTAATTCCTCGTTTTATAGAATGTTATCACCAGAAAAAACCTCCTAAAATCTATGGTACTGGACAACAAAGCCGAGACTTTATTCATGTTTCAGATGTCGCTAGAGCTAATATTTTGGCTGCAACATTA
Source organism: Anabaena sp. UHCC 0187 (assembly GCF_009712035.1). Classification (GTDB taxonomy): domain Bacteria; phylum Cyanobacteriota; class Cyanobacteriia; order Cyanobacteriales; family Nostocaceae; genus Dolichospermum. The sequence continues at coordinate 30,243 of NZ_VILB01000003.1, forward strand.
CCAAGTAGCATCTTAAAAAAATATCGAATTTTCAATATTGGTACGGGTAATAAAACTAATCTTGTAGAATTACTTAATTTAATTTCTAAGCAGACCAATTACTATTTAGAACCCACTTTTTTGCCATCTCGTCAAGGAGAGATTGAACATTCTTGTGCCGATATTAGTTTATCTCAAGAAAAGTTAGATTTTCAACCTTTAATTAGTTTAGAAGAAGGAATTAAATCATTATTATGAAAATTGTTTATGTGCTCCCATCTAATTTGATTTGTGGTGGACATATTATAGTTCTTCAGCATATTACTAGACTAGCAAAACGAGGTCACGAGATTATTATTTGTCTTTTAAATGAAGCTATTCCTGCAACATCAAGTTCTTTTGAATGGTTTCCAAATTTTAATTGCCCTGTTTTTCATCCTAAAGATTTTCCTGATGGAGTTGATATTTGTGTTGCTACTTTTTGGGCTACAGTTATTCCAGGTTTAAAATTTCCAGCCAAACATAAAGTGTATTTTGTTCAATCAGATGAAACTCGTTTTTATGATGATCCAATTCTCAAAAATCAAGTTATTTTAAGCTATTTATGTAATGTTCATTATATGACAGAAGCAAAATGGATTGTTGAATGGCTTAAAGAAAACTTTGGGTATCAAGCTGTTTATATCCCTAATGCTCTTGATTCTGATATAATTCATCCTGCTAAACCAATTGAAAATAAACAAAAAGACAAATTAAGAATATTAATAGAAGGTACAATAGATACTCCTTTTAAAAGAGTAAAAGAAGCTATTGAAGCAAGTCAAGGATTAGATTGTGAAATTTGGTGTGTTTCCAATGGAGGAGAACCTTCTCCATGCTGGAAAATTGATCGCTTTTTTTACAAAGTAGATTTTAGTAAAATGAAACATATTTATTCGAGTTGTGATATTTTAGTTAAACTTAGTAGTGTTGAAGGATTTTTTGGACCCCCTTTAGAAATGATGGCCTGTGGTGGAGTTTGTATTGTTAGTGATGTTACTGGGTATGATGAATATATTAAGGATGAATACAATGCTTTAGTTATACCTAATGGAGATGTTAATTTAGCTCATCAAGCATTAAAAAGATTAATAAATGATAAAGATTTATATAAAAAGTTGCAAGAAAATGGGAAAATAACTGCTGATTCAATGCAGTGGGAAGATTCTATTAATAAATTAGAAGTTTTCTATCAAAATTTGTCTAATCAACCAAAAACATTTCATGTTCAAGGTGAAAGGATTGAGTTTTTACAGCAACTATTAGCAGATCATTATTTTGCAACGCAACAAATGTCGAAATTAGAATCAATGATAGTTAAGAATTTTAAAAAAATTAAAAAAGTTAAAAACCTGATTCCTTTAGTTTTTAGATTATGGATTAAAAATAAACTAAAATAAGCAATAGCAATATATTTATTAAGTTTCTCCCTTACCACTTAACAATATGCAATCAAAAGTAGCAGCTTATATAACTTGTTATCAAGATATAGAATCTGTTAATAGGTGTATCCAAGCAATAGAAGCCCAATCAATTCAAGTTACAGCTATATATATAGTAGATAACTCTGATAAACCATTGTTACTAAATGATAAAAATCAACTATTGCGAATACATCATTATCCAAAAAACATTGGCATTTCTGAAGGTTTAGTAAAAGCATTAGCATGGGCTATTAATCAAGAATATGATTTTTTATGGACATTTGATCAAGATAGTATTCTTACTCCAAATTGCTTAGAAATTTTGCTGACAACTTATCATAAATTATCTGAACAAGATAACTATAAAATTGGTATTATTGCCCCTACTGCATTTGATACTAGAATAAGTAAAGTTGTAGAAAGTGTAGTTTTTGCTAATGATCATTTTCGAGGTATTAAACATAATCATAATGTAGATTTTTATGAATGTGATGCACCCATTACTTCTGGTTCTCTAATTTCTTTAGCTGCGGCTAAAACTATTTCTTCTCCTTGTGCTGACTTATTTATTGATGGTATTGACCTTGATTATGGCTTACGACTAAGGCAAAAAGGCTTTCATAATCTGATTGTTACTAAAGCTATTATGCACCACAATTTTGGTAGTCCTATTCAAATAAAATTTCTAAATCAATATCGCTATATACAAGAATATTCGGCTTTACGTTATTACTATATTTGTCGCAACCATACCTATTTAGAAACTCGTTTTTCTCAAGGTTATTACCGCCTTACTAGCTTAATGCGACGAATAAAATATATGCTAGTTAAAATCTTGTTAATTATGTTGTATGATTTAGAAGATAAACACTTAAAAATATGGGCTTGTTTATTAGGAACTTATCATGGATTAATAGGTAATCTTACTGAAAAATGGTAATTGATATCCTCATTAAAATATTTATTTTAACATTAGTCGATTATGATCTATTTTTTAACAGTTAACTATTATTCTACCAATTTAATAAGTAAATTAATCATTTCTCTACCATCTTATCAAGATAGTAACTACCAGATTATTATCATTAATAACTCTCCAGATGATCATTCAATTAATGAACTTAAATATAAACCAACAATAATTATTGAAGCAGAAAAAAATCTTGGCTTTGGTGGTGCTTGTAATTTAGGTTTACAATGGATTTACAATCAAGATAAACAAGGAATAGTTTGGATAATTAATCCAGATGCTTATTTACCACAAAATACTTTAGAAAAACTTCAATTATTTTTTGATTCACATCCAGAACTATCAATTTTAGGGACAATTATTTGTACTCCTGAAAACAAAATATGGTTTGCTGGTGGTCGCTTTATTCCTGAAAATGGCACAATTTCAGAAGTAGATTTATTAACTAATACAGATACAGATTATATTAATTGTGATTGGGTTTCAGGTTGTAGTTTAATAATTAATTTAAAGAATTTTTCTGAATGTCCTTTATTTGATCATGCTTACTTCCTATATTATGAAGATTTTGATTTTTGCAGACGCTATGCTAATCAAGGACATCTAATAGCAGTAACTAAAAAGTTAGGTGTCACACATCAACCATCATCAATTACTAATAGAAATATATTTAAAAAAATTAGATATAGTACCTATAGTTATTTATTCACAATTCATAGATACACAAATAAATCAATTTTTATTATGAAGCTTATTATGCAAATCATCAAAGCAGCAATAGGATTGATCATAAAACCACAAGCTGCTTTAGGAAAAATTCATGGTATATGTGATTATATTAGAAATAACCAATACAAGTAATAACTATTAATTTTTCAAGAAAATGCAATTACCTATTAACCTTTCCTTTTTACTAAAAAAACCCACAGGTACAACTACTTACGCACTTAATCTTTTACCTCACTTACAAAAACTTGATCCGATACTTTTGACTTCACAATCTTTCCCTGACTATAACTGCTATCCAACTCCTCCTAACCTAACATCAGAACAAGGTTTAAAAGGACATTTACGCCGCTTAGTTTGGACACAATTCCAACTACAAAAAATATATAAAACCCTCAAATCTAACCTGTTATTTTCTCCAATACCAGAAGCACCCCTATACACTAATTCTCGTTTTATTGTCACAGCATTTGACATGATACCCTTGCGTTTCCCCAAACGCTTATCACCATTAACAACATACCATAAATACTATACACCTGAAGTATTTAAACAAGCAGAACATATTATTTGTATATCAGAATCCACGGCTAAAGATATCACCCAATTCTACCAAATTCCTAGTAATAAAATAACACCAATTCTCCTGGCGGGCGATCGCACACATTTCCAATTCCTCAACCTCCCTACCCGCAATTACTTCCTATATATAGGTCGTCAAGACCCTTACAAAAACCTGCAAAGATTAATTACCGCTTTTTCCGCACTACCTAACAGAAATGACTATGAACTATGGTTAGCTGGACCTTATGATCAACGTTACTCCCCATTATTAGAAACACAAACTCAAGAATTAGGAATAAATCATCTAGTTAAATTCCTTAACTATGTATCTTACGACGAACTACCAATAATTATAAATCAAGCAATTGCATTAGTTTTTCCTAGTTTGTGGGAAGGATTTGGTTTACCAGTTTTAGAAGCAATGGCTTGTGGTACACCAGTGATTACCTCTAATATTTCCTCACTTCCAGAAGTTGCGGGAGATGCTGCTATTTTAATTAATCCTTATAATACAGAGGAAATAACCGCAGCAATGCAAACAATTATTAATGATTCAGAAACCAGAAAACAACTTTCAGAACAAGGTCTAAAAAGAGCAAATCAATTTAGTTGGGAAAAAACCGGACTTGCTACAGTTGAGGTTTTAAAAGAATATCTTTGAGGGATCTTGTTAGTTTCAGATCCCCAAATTCAATCATCATCAAGAATTAATCTTCTTGTTGATTAATATCAGTTATTTCCGTAGAAGAGGATATTGTTGACTGTTTTTGTGCTACATTCCTTACTAATTCTACATCTAAATTTAACTCAGATGCGATCGCTTCCACACTTAAACCCAAACGTAATAGCAAGGGTATAATCTCTAATTTCTCCTCAACTTTCCCCTCAATTTTCCCCTCTTCCTTAACATCTTGAAAATACCGTGTTTGCTTCAATTCATCTAGTCCAAACATTGCTTCTAACTCCTGACTACTTAAGTAAGGAAACTTGTACACCAGTATCTTGTCTACCAATTCTACAACTTTTTCTTGAATTATTGGCTCTGTTAAAGATACCCGTGCTTGTTCTTTCAGTTTGATTGCTTTTTCCCTAGCTTGCGCTTGTTGCGCTACTATTAATTCTAACATTCCCAAACCAATAGAATCAGCACTTGTTTCTTCCAGTTCATCTAAGTATATACGGGAGATTCTGCCTGGATGAAATAATTCTTGATACTGAATTGGTTCAGCGGTATCAATGCTACGATTAGGAAATATAGCGACTGCATACCAATTCTGTTGAGGACGATATAACTTCAAGTAGAGAAATATCTCTCCAAATAAGTCCCAGTAAAAATTATCTCGTTGCTGAAATTGTACTTCTACAAAATAGATTAGTTGATCATCATTTGGTGGGAAAAATATCCCATCAAAGCGAAATGCTAACTCTTTAACTTCCACCGAATCAAACTTGTACCCAATGGCATTTGATGGGGATTCTCCTAATAGTTCAAATAGGACAGTTGGTAAAGTTTGAAATATTTGATAGAAAATTGAATCTGTTTTCATCAATGGCTATATCTAAAGCTACAGATTAGTATACAGGAAGAGGCGATATCCTCTAGTATGGGAAATTCTCTATGAGATCAAGTTGTAAAATTAACATTTTGTGCTATTGTCTAAGTAGTTTTTATAGAAATTTCATATTCAATGAACATCATCCCCACCTCCATTCCAGATATCCTCCTCCTAGAACCCCAAATCTTCCAAGACTCACGGGGCTTTTTTTTGGAATCCTACAATCAAAAAATATTCACAGAAAAACTGGGAATCACAGCCAACTTCGTCCAAGATAATCACTCAAAATCTGAATATAACGTTCTCCGAGGACTACACTACCAAATCATCCAACCTCAAGGTAAATTAGTCCGCGCCATTGTTGGTACAATCTTTGATGTAGCAGTAGACATTAGAAAAAACTCCCCTACCTTTGGACAATGGGTAGGTTATGAACTCAGTGCTGAAAACAAACGCCAATTGTGGATACCACCAGGTTTTGCCCATGGCTTTCTTGTGCTTTCAGAAATAGCCGAAGTTATCTATAAAACTACAGATTATTATGCACCAGGAGGCGATCGCGCTATACTTTGGAATGATCCAGATTTAGCTATAGATTGGCCTTTGAAAACACCCCCAATTCTATCAGCTAAAGATAGTAACGCTCAAACCTTTAAAAACGCCGAAGTTTATGAGTAAATCCATATTACTAATAGGTAGTAACGGACAAGTTGGCACAGAATTACAAAATACCCTTTCATCTAACTATAAAGTTATTGCAGTTGCCCGTCCACAAATAGACTTAACTCAAGCTGATAACCTTCGCCAAATTATCAGAGAAACCCAACCAGAAATAATTATTAATGCTGCTGCTTATACCGCAGTAGACAAAGCTGAAAGTGAACCAAAAATAGCTCATATTATTAATGCTATAGCCCCGCAAATTATTGCCGAAGAAAGTCAAGAACTAGGAAGTTTCTTAATTCATCTCTCCACCGATTACGTATTTAATGGTAATAATAATTATCCCTATCGAGAAACAGATATTACCAATCCCCTGAGTGTATATGGACAGACAAAATTAGCGGGAGAAATAGCAATTCAAAAAACTTGTCCCCAATATATCATTTTACGCACAGCTTGGGTTTATGGAACTTATGGAAAAAGCAACTTCGTTAAAACCATGTTACGACTTGGTAAAGAAAGACCAGAAGTGAGAGTAGTTGCAGATCAAATTGGTAGTCCCACTTGGGCAAAAGATATAGCTTTGACAATTAGCCAAATTATCCCCCAATTAACATTAGAAACTGCGGGAATTTACCACTATACAAATAGTGGAGTTGCGAGTTGGTATGACTTTGCTATAGCTATCTTTGAAGAAGCCGAGAAATTAGATTTTCCCCTGAAAATTGCAAATATTATCCCCATTACCACCCCCGAATATCCCACACCCGCAAAACGTCCTGCTTATTCCGTCTTAGCTTGTGAGAAAATATCTAAAATATTGGGAACTAATCCTCCCCATTGGCGACAAAGATTAAGATTAATGTTAAAAAAATTACAAGAAAAATCTTTATGAAAGCACTAATTTTATCTGGTGGAAAAGGGACAAGATTACGCCCTTTAACCTATACAGGAGCGAAACAACTTGTACCCGTTGCTAACAAACCTATTTTATGGTACGGCATTGAAGAAATGGCTGCTGCGGGGATTACTGATATTGGTATTATTATCAGCCCAGAAACAGGAGAAGAAGTCAAGAATAAAACTGGAAATGGCGAAAAGTTTGGCGTTAATATCACCTATATTTTACAAGAACAACCCGCAGGATTAGCCCAAGCTGTCCAAGTTGCCCGTCCTTTTTTAAAAGATTCACCTTTTGTCATGTATTTAGGTGATAACCTGATTCAACAAGGGGATTTAAGTTCATTTTTGGATAAATTTATCCAACAACAACCAGATGCTTTGATTCTGCTGCGGGAAGTCACAAATCCTAGTGCATTTGGTGTAGCGAAGGTAGATGAAAAAGGCAGAGTATTACAATTAATTGAAAAGCCAAAAATTCCCCCTTCAAACTTAGCATTAGTAGGGGTTTATTTCTTTTCACCCATTATCCATGATGCGATTTCTCTGATTAAACCTTCAGCTAGAGGAGAATTAGAAATAACTGATGCTATTCAATGTTTAATAGATCAAGAAAAGCAAGTTGTCGCTTGTAATCTTGACGGTTGGTGGTTAGATACAGGTAAAAAAGATGATTTATTAGAAGCTAACAGGCTGATTCTGGATACCTATTTGAAAAAATCAATTTTAGGCGAAGTTGATACCAAAACTCAGATTACTGGAAGAGTGCAAATTGGGGCTGAATCTAAAATCATTAACTGTACAATTCGCGGCCCTGTGGTAATTGGTAATAATTGTTATTTAGAAAACTGTTTTATTGGTCCTTATAGCAGTATTGCCGATAATTCAACACTGATAGAAACAGATTTAGAACACAGCGTAGTTTTAGAAGGTGCTAAAATCACCGGCATTCAACAACGAATTATTGATAGCCTCATTGGACAACGCGCCCAATTAAGTATTGCTCCCCGTCGCCCGAAAGCATTGCGCTTTTTAATAGGTGATGATTCTCAAATTGAACTAACTTAAAAATAGGGAATAGGTAATAGGGAATAAATTACTTATTACCCCCTATATTTGAAAATATAAAAACTAAAAATTAATTATTTTTTTAATTTTTAATTCTTAATTTTTAATTGTTTAAGTTCCCACAGCACCAGAATAAATTAAACCCCGCTGCATATCCAAAGTCAAAATCGCACCATCCTTAATTACCTGTGTTGCTTCCTTCACACCCACAATTACTGGTACACCAAGACGTAAACCAATAACTGCCGCGTGACTTGTGAGACTTTCATCTTCAGTAATAATCCCTCCGGCTTTGCGAATTGCTTCCACAAAATCAACACCAGTGCGGGATGCCACCAAAATATCACCAGGGTTAAAATTACTGGCATCCATAGCATTATTAACTACCCTAGCGCGGCCACTCACAGAACCTTGACCTAGACCAATTCCCTGTCCTAGTATCGCAGTCACCACTTCGACCTTAATCAAGTCTGTTGACCCAGAAACGCCCTGAAGTGTACCAGCAGTCATTACCACCAAATCACCTTCAGTTAAGAGGTTTTTTTCCTGAGCAACATTGATAGCCGCTTGGAATGTCTGACCAGCAGAAGGTAGTTCTAGTACCAACAGCGGTCTAACTCCCCATACCATCTGTAACTGTCGCGCCACGTTGACATGAGGTGTAATGGCTAAAATTGGCGTTTTGGGGCGGAACTTAGAAACATTGCGGGCTGTAGCCCCGGTTTGTGTCAAGGTCATAATTGCCGCTGCGCCCAAATTTTCCGCAATTTGACCAACTGCTTGGCTAATCGCATTGGGAATAGAACGCCTCTTATCTCGTGACAAACGGGAGTTGGCGTTAAGGGTTTCCTCTTGTTCAATACGTTCAGCAATTCTCGCCATAGTAGCTACAGCTTCCACTGGAAAACTACCAACAGCGGTTTCATTGGAAAGCATAACCGCGTCTGTACCGTCTAAAATCGCGTTGGCAACATCAGATACTTCCGCACGGGTGGGACGGGGGTTGCTGACCATGCTATCGAGCATTTGGGTCGCGGTAATGATGGGAATACCCAAACGGTTGGCTGTAGCAATGAGCCGTTTTTGCAGTACAGGTACGTCTTCGGCGGGTAATTCTACCCCTAAATCACCTCTAGCAACCATTACGCCGTCACACAAAGACAAAATTGCTTCCATTTGTTCAATGGCTTCGTGTTTTTCGATTTTGGCAACCACAGGGACATTTTTACCGGTGCTGGAAATTAGTTCTTTAATTTCGATAATGTCCTGGGGATTGCGAACAAAGGAAAGTGCTACCCAGTCCACACCTTGGTCTAGACCGAACATCAGATCCTCGCGGTCTTTGTCGGTCATGGCTTTAATGGATAAGTAAACTCCCGGAAAATTAACACCTTTGTTGTTGGAAAGTTTACCGGGAACTGTAACCCGACAATGTAAATCACCTTTTTCGTGGTTAATTTCCTCCACTACCATTTCGACTTTGCCATCATCGAGGAGGATATTTGAACCGACAGGGACTTCATCTGCTAAGTAATCGTAGGTAACGCAGCTTATTTCCTGTGTTCCTTCGATGAGGCGATTTGTTAACGTGAAGCGATCGCCTTTTGCTAGAATTATAGAGCCAGTTTCAAACCGCCCCAAGCGAATTTTTGGACCTTGTAAGTCTTGCAAAATTGCGACTGGTCTATTCAGTTCAAAAGCGGTTTGCCGAATTAACCGAATACTACGCTGATGGTCAGCATGAGTTCCGTGGGAGAAGTTTAGCCGTAGGGTTGTTGCACCCGCTTCAATAATCGCTTTCAGCATTTCTGGGCTGCTGGTAGCAGGTCCAATAGTAGCAACAATTTTAGTTCGGCGCTGAGAATCTCTTAATTGCGTCATGGGCTGGGTTCAAGATTTTTGGGATCTACCTGGGAATTAATCGTAAATGTTTTGTCATACCATTTGAGATTTGAGATTTTGGATGATGAAAGACTGACGGTATCAGCAAATCATTTTTCCATTGATCGCCATCATGAAAGCAAATGGGTATGAATTAAACGAACTCTCTTTTTCAGTCACTGCTATATCAATGTTATAAACAGTTAGAGAGGTAATTATGGTATAGATTTGATATCGTACACTAATCTGATCGGCAACCTGCTTCTGGGGAAGTTTTTTATTTACAGTGCTGGTTTAGCCAAGAATCATAACCTCATTTATTGATTCTTCAGCAGGACTGTGGATAAATCTTGCTTTACACAACTTTACTCTTAACTAAGATTAATAGTATGATCCGTAAAGATTGATTATTAAAGGAGTTAAGAATGCTCACGTCGGAGGCACAAAAGCCACTGACAATTCCCCCCAAAGAACTTTTATCACCTCCTGGTGATTTTAACCCCACGCTATTGATGTTTTTAGTCGTAGTGATGATGTTGGTTTTGTCTAACTTTGGGTATTGGCTTTGGGAATGGCCGCATTGGTTGTGTTTTAGTGTCAATACTCTAGCACTACATTGTTCAGGAACGGTGATTCATGATGCTTGTCACCAATCCGCCCATCGCAATCGAATTGTTAACGCTATCTTAGGGCATTGTAGCGCCTTAATCCTAGTTTTTGCTTTTCCAGTATTTACACGAGTACATTTACAGCATCATGGTAATGTCAATCACCCCAAAGACGACCCAGATCATTATGTTTCTACAGGTGGTCCGCTATGGTTAATTGCGGTGAGATTTTTGTACCATGAAGTATTTTTCTTTCAAAGACGGTTATGGCGGAATTATGAACTACTAGAATGGTTTATTAGTCGCCTAATTGTCATTACTATTGTTTATATTTCTGTCCAATATCATTTTTTGGGCTATATTCTTAATTTTTGGTTTATTCCCGCTTTTTTGATCGGAATAACTTTGGGGTTCTTTTTTGATTATTTACCCCACCGTCCTTTTGTGGAACGCAGTCGCTGGAAAAATGCCCGTGTCTATCCTGGTAAGGTTCTCAATATTCTGATTTTGGGGCAGAATTACCATTTAATTCATCATCTTTGGCCTTCGATTCCTTGGTATAATTACCAGCCAGCTTATTATTTGATGAAGCCGTTATTGGATGAAAAGGGTAGTCCGCAAACTTCGGGGTTATTGCAGAAGAAGGACTTTTTTGAATTTGTCTATGATGTTTTCATAGGTATTCATTTTCATCATAATCATGATTGATGTGGTTTTCTACATCTGAAGTTGTAATTTGGGCGGGCAAGATGCCCACCCCACAATATTTATTCAAGCTGCCTTTTTTTCCAATAATTATTGGCTTCACGAATACTTCTCTCGCAACTTAGAAAATACTTGATTCGATGATTCACCAATAGCTTTTCCGCTCAGGATTTCGTCTAGTCTTCTAGTTAATTCTGTATCCCAAGCAACCTCTACATCATCATCTATACTTTCTTCTAGAGAATGAATTAAAAAATAGGCAAGTTCTGCCCGATCTTTTATGGAGAGTTGAGAGAGTTCAATTTTGAGTTTTTCTGCAATTTCAGTCATGTTTTGTAACATCTCCTAGATAGTCATACTACGAAGAAACAAACAGAATATGTCCTGTTATTAATTCTTTTATTTCTGCTGGTTTCTCAAAAGATATTATTTTAAAGTGCAAATCATCCCACTCTTTGCTATACGTATTTTTGAACTCACTTGCCAATGTATTCCTCTGTTGAATAAACCAATTCTCAAGTTCTCGAACTCTGCTTATTATCTTATCTGCATCTTCTCGATCTTTAACACTAGTTCCGTCAGTTCTCTTTTTGTTATAGGTTCCAGCCGTTGTGTTTCCTCCACCCATAGGAAACAGTATACGACCACCAGGAGTTTGAGATATAGTAACTAATCCAGCTTTCCGAAAGATTCCAATATCGTTATCAGAAGGGTTGTAATCAATTTCATCAATACCCCGTACAGTATGTGGATCTAGGAGTTCCTCCCAGTTTTCTTCAATAATCCTGAGTAAATCTTGATTTATAAAACCCCCTGTATGTGGATGAACATCAATTAGATACATCGTTTCTGAATTGGGAGCAAGAATAGCAAATAAAAGTTCATTAGTGCGTTGTATAAATCCATAACGTCTGGGATCAGGATCAAGAGTAGTACCCAAATGAAAATGAAAAAATCCCCAGTCAGAAAACATCGTATCGTTGTAGTCTGGATTATTTATCCGGGTACTAATATGAGGTTTTAAATCTTGTCCAGACTCAGCCTTTTCAATGAATTGTTGTAAGCCATTATGAATTTCTTCTGATAAAGACTTGCTAATTAAATCTTTAGATTGTTTAATATTCCAACAGATAACTGGTGGCATTCTCCGTATAAGGTTCAGATATCGTATCAAAAGAGTATCCAAATCCTCTCCTGGTGTTGGGAGGGGTCCCAGGTTGGAAAGTCTCCGTATAATAATTTCTTGAAGATCAGCCATGAAGTTAATAGATGCCATAATCCCCGATTTTTTCGAGTTAAATAGTTATTTTCTATATTTTACTTTGTTAATTGTAACTTCAAATATCCGTCCCTAAACTCTGCGCGTAAATCACTTCAATATTGCTACCAAAATCCAATTTATCTAAGGATTCTGTAACCAAGGATCGCCCGATTTTATATTTCAGGCAACCACATTGGGTATAATATATTAAGCATTGACTTGGTATTATGCAGTAATTATACGCAATAATATGATTTAATCAACCCAAAAATTAGGTCAGAAAACCCAACCAGCATTGTTGGGTTATTTTATTTCAATTCTTCCCTATGCTGCATTACAAACTGTTGCTTCTGGAAGTGCATCACCCGCAGATTCATAAGCAATAATGAGAGAGTCTAAGGCTTCTATTCCATTCGTTACTGCTAACTCGTAAGTATCTCCATGAGTGCGCCATTTTTGTCCTGGAAAATCCGGAAATCCTACTAAGAAGCAATTATCTTCCTCAGACCACTGGATAATCATTTGGTACTTGAGTTTACTTATCATTCAAAAAATGCCTAGTCTAAATTTTTGAGACTGCACTTGCACTAGATGATATCGTCTAGCATTATTATGCTTGATTTTCCAAATTTGCAAGTTTGTAACTCAAAATTTCGGCAGATTTTTCCATCATTTGTACCCGAAGATCACAAGATTTCCAATCAGTCCATTTCTCATCCTTAATTTTGATAGTAGTATCTTCTTTAACACCAAAGACTAAGCCCTCTTCCGCAAATGCTAGGGCCTTTGATTCTTGTCCATCTCCCAAATGATAATCACAAAGAACATGATTATCATTCCAAATGAAGTTTCTCTTTTCTAAATCTTCACGTTCCCAGCTTAACTTCGCCTTTTTCTCTACTTGCGCTTTGTAATGCCTAGCAGTAAAATCAATTATGTCGAATTTTTCTTTGCCATCTTTTATTGATACAGGTCCAACAATCCAACAATGGTAGTCGTTTATATTGTTATCAATGTCCCCACTATAACGAAGCCATGCTAATTGCTGAGTTTTATCCTTATAAGGCCTTAGTGCAAAAAATCCTGCTTTCAGAGTATAATCAGATTCTGTATCATTAAATCTTTGCTGATAAAATTTTTTACAAACTTCAACACCTAAAGCAGCGTAGTAAAAACATGATCCTTCCAAGTTATCTGTATAACCTGCATAACCAGAGTCTTCAAGTCCTTTGAGTTCATCACGAAACTCGCATAACGTTTCATGGACAGTTTCAGCAATTGCCTTTTTTTCTGGACAGCTAATTACCTGATTGTTTAAGTGTGTCATTTTTCAAGATTAATAAAGAACAAGTGCGAGCGCCCAATTTTGTAGTTTAGGCACAGGCTGTTAAATATACAAATTATATTGCTATTGATATACAGTAATATTACATAATAATAATTTTCAAAAAAATCAATGTGATTTAGGGATACTAGACTGATTCAATGCTGCTAATTATACCACGAGCAGTATCTAAAGCTTGATTGAAAGAGGGACGCTCATCCTCTGAGGCATAGGACATACCATTAACAAATAGATCATATTCATTAGCATAGATTGGATCTGATTCCAGGTATTGCAGCATTTGTTGCAACCGCTGTTTTGGTGGAATTTCTGAAAGATTAATTCCTTTAGCGCGTTGTGCATCTTGCTCCAATAGACTAATAACTAGATTAGGAAAATCTTTGTAATCTGCTATAAAATCTGCCAAAGCGGTTAAATCATGTAAATGGCGGATGATTGTTGGATCATCATTTTCATTTTCACGCTTTCGAGATAACACACGCCAAGTTAAAGCACTAAGTTTATCAGCCGCAGTTTCTATAGGTGAAACACAAGCTATCATGGGAACTTCTGGTTTCCCTTTCTTTGTAGCTTGAGCAATAAAAGATTGTAGAGGTTTTTCTTGGACTTGGAAGGGTAAAATTGGTGGCTTAAATGTGATTTCCAGCTTGATATGAGGACGTAAAGCTACTGCTGGCTGGAAATTTTGCTGATAAGCAATTTTACAAATAAAAAATTGTCCTTCGTTTCTACTTTTACATTCCTCATCTGGAAGTGACCAATCAGAACTAGCTTTGCGTATTGTATCAACTAGCAGATGGCGATAATTTCGGCATTCTTTCCGATCAAAACCTGTTGACGGCAGAATTACCTTGAAATCTAGGTCTTCTGAAAACCTTTGAATTAGCCCAAATCCTTTTGATAAACTCGTTCCCCCAGAAAAAACAAGCCGCATATCAGATTTGATGGTAATCATGGCGGCAATTATCCGCATTGCATACCAGTCTTTTTCAACAAAAGAAGCATCAACACCGAGATCAGCGGCAATAAGTTCTACAGTCTTGAGATTAAGTCGCGTATTCAAAGGTTATATATTTTCCTGCATAGCCAATTTTGCGTTTCACACGCCCTTTCACCCCAACTACACGCCCTGTGGGGACTTGGGTTGTCCGTCCCTCATTATAAGCTTGATCATAACTGGAGGGAACTACTTCCATGTTGAGTTTTTTTAACGCCTCAATGGCTAAATCACGTAAACTCTTACGAGGTATGATGCGATTTGATAAGGGTGAGATAGCTGCTTTGGCATACAAACCATAGCCAATTTTAATAAGTTTGCCTTTTTTCTCCAGCATACGCAAACTACGGCCAACTTGGTCATAATTAGCGATATCTTCAAAGTCTTTACGCACAAACACTTCACGTTTGCTGCGGGTAATACGGCACGCAATCCGATCTTGCACACTTTTAGGCTTTTTCATTGCGTCCTTTAGTTAGAAAACTTTGCAAAAATAGGACTTTTTTATTTTATCAAATATCCGTCCCTAAACTCTGAGCATAAATCACTTCAATATTGCTCCCAAATTCCAACTTATCTAAGGATTCTGTAAAAAATACAAAACCCTTATATGCCGTCACATACTTATATATTTTCGTAAAATAACCTTCACTGGTGACAATGACAAGCGGCTCTTCACCTTTGGTGAGAATATTCAAAAAAGCGTCTAATTTCACACATACACCAGTACCCCGATGAGTGAAAATACTCCCACCAATAGCAGCAGGTTGAGCAGCCGCGTCACCACTGTAATAGCTCATTTGGCGCTAACTTTTAATTATGTTATTGACCTGCTAATTTTAAACTTTCGTCTCCACTACCTGCTGTGAAGTTTGTAACGTTTGGGGTAAACTCCAATCGGGACGCAGTTTAGCTGCTTGACGTAAATAAACGTGGTGAATTGGCGTAGAAGTTGGTAAATTGGCGTGAATGAGAAAGCGAATGCAGCGCGGTAAACTGCCTTCAACGTGCATTTGTTGGACATCTAACATAGCTACACTATCCCACAAAGGACGACTGCGAGCGATCGCCGCTGGGAAGATAGCATCTAAATCTTTTGTCACGGAAAAAGTCACACTAATCATATCGTCCGGTTGGAGTTGATTTCTTTGCTCCAATTCATCTAATAATTCTGTCACTGAATCTCGAATTGCTTCGACGGTGTTTTCTGCAACGGTTGTTGCACCACGAATTGCTCGCATTTGCCATTCCACTACCAAAATTCTCCTTTTGTATTTATCAGTTGTCAGTTGCCAGTTGTCAGTTGACCACTGACTACTAACTTTTTATGGACGATATAACCACATGGGTAAACCACTTGTAGATACTTCAAATTCTAGCCAATTGATTCCCGCACCAATAACCGATTTAGCTTGACGACTTCCTGGGAGAACACGACTCAAAAATGGTTTCCGTTCTTCTAGCGTATAGCAAAGAGTTTTCTCAGGATCAAGTCCTACTAATTCCGCTGTCCACCGTCGTGCATCTTCTTCTGTTCCTAAGCGGTCTACAACGCCTAATTCTAAGGCTTGCTGTCCGGTAAAAATCCTGCCGTCAGCAAAGCTTTTTACCTTTTCTACAGTTAGTGAACGAGCTTCTGCTACCGTTTGCACAAATTGTTGATAGCTACAATCAATCAAGTCTTGCAGAATAGTTTCTTCTGGTGCTGTTAGTTGCCGATCAAAAGCTAATATATCTTTGTACGGTCCGGACTTAATGACTTTAAAAGAAACGCCAATTTTTTCCAGCAGCACTTCTAAGTTGTTTCCTCGCAAAATCACCCCAATACTGCCTGTAATCGTCCCTGGATTCGCCATGATATGTTCTGCCCCCATACCAATATAAACGCCACCAGAGGCGGAAATATTGCCAAAACTGGCGACAATTTTGGTTTTTTTAGCCAATCTCTTCAGTGCGCTGTATATTTCTTGGGAATCTCCCACTGTCCCCCCAGGACTATCAATGCGTAGCAGTAAAGCGGGAAATTTACCTTCTTCTACGGTTTTTATGGCTTCTAGGACGTGCTTACGGGTTGCACCAGCGATGGCACCGCTAACTTCAATCCGCGCAATTTGTTTCCGAAAGTTGGGCTTAAATGGCCAAATCATGGGCAATCAAATAACTTTTTAATCTTTGTGAATATCCTTAATATAGAACCCCCAGCGTGAAGCTAACAGACTTTACCTTTAATCTCATTGAGAATTAGGGATTGAAAAGGGGACAGGAAGCAACAATTTTTTTTTTGAATTGTTTTGTCCTCTCCTTCCTCTAAATAAAAGTTAGCAGCTAGACCACTCTGGAAAAGCTTTAGGAAATTTTTAGATTTTATGTGTAGTTTTATTTGGTATCTTTAAGGAACAAGAGCCAAGTATTGAAAAATATTCGCTGTTACTAAATATAGACATCTAAATCTATTGTGTTGTACCGCTGCACTACACAAGCATTAGCTAGACCACTATGGAAAAGCTTTAGGAAATTTTTAGATTTTATGTGTAGTTTTATTTGGTATCTTTAAGGAACAAAAGCCAAGTATTGAAAAATATTTGCTGTTACTAAATATAGACATCTAAATCTATTGTGTTGTACCGCTGCACTACACAAGCATTTGGGAAAATAACGACATTAAAAAATAGAAGTCTCTAGCACAGAGTCAATAGCTTTGATCAAAATTAGCTATAGTTCACCATTAGCAAAATTACTTGTTTTGTGATTGTCTAACTCATCAACGCTGGTTCGGTGCGTTGCGAAATATTAAGCGTCAGTGCGGAGAATTTGATAGCGGTAATAAACGTAGATATCAAACAACGCCCCAACAAAGCCGCAAGTCGAACTAATTATAAATAGACCGTTGAGGGAATTACCACTGCCGAAAGTGGCGAGAAAATGGAGAATTTGGCTAGAGACATCGGAAATCATCCCTTGTAGCCCAGGAACATAACTAAAAAGTGATAAAACCAACAACAAACCACCAACTAGGAACACAGGGACAAGAAAACTAAAAATGGTGGTCAGGACTAAAGATCGGAAAAAGTTACTAAAAATAGTCATTTTGAGACCGGGATAGTGGGTAACTTGAGAGATCGAGAAAAATTTATCTGCCACTTTCTACAATACTGGCGATCGCTCTCAAACATTCATTTCGTCAAGAATCTTAAGTTTTCATTAAATTGCACGGGTAATAGTTATCCCAAGTGCATTAGCTATTTTTGATGTTTCAAATCTGTAAAACCGTGAAATAATCAGGGTTTACATCTCAGTGTGCAGTTTACTAGAAGTAAAAACACTGTGAAAACCCGCTTAATTTTATGAGACTAGTCGTAAACTAAGTTAATAATTTGATGGAAAAGTAAGACGCTGACATGGACGCATAGCTGCTAGTACCAAAGATATGAAAAACGCTTCTACAAATACTCAACGGATTTTATTTTTACATCCCAACTTTCCGGCTCAATTTCGCCACCTGGCTACCGCTTTAGGCCAAAATAGTCATTATCAAGTTGTATTTGGTACTAATCGCCAAGAAGGAACGATACCCGGTGTATTTAAGGCTATTTACGAACCTTCCCGTCAAGCTGCCGCAGCCACTCATCATTATGTTCGCAATTTAGAAAATGCCGTGATCACAGGACAAGCTGTATATCGCATGGCCGAACAACTGAAAGCACAGGGTTTTGTCCCAGATATAATTTATGGTCATTCTGGTTGGGGTCCAACATTATTTATGAAAGAAATTTTCCCCAAAGCTGAATTATTGTGTTTCTTTGAATGGTTTTATCATGCCCGCGGGTCTGATGCTGATTTTGACCCCACTGAACCTCTAAATGCAGATGACCAATGCCGCATTCGTGTAAAAAATGCTCCAATTTTAATAGATTTATACAATTGCGATCGCGGTCTTGCTCCCACTAATTGGCAGCGGCAACAATTCCCCCCAGAATATCATAGTAAAATTACTGTCTGCCACGATGGGATTGATACTAACTTTTTTAAACCAAATCCCGGAGCTAAATTAGTTTTACCCCGGATTAATCTTGATCTTTCTCATGTAGAAGAATTGGTAACTTATGTAGGCAGGGGAATGGAACCTTATCGGGGTTTTCCCCAATTTATGGAAGCAGTAGCATTAATTCAACAAAGACGACCTCATACTCATATTGTAGTTGTAGGAGAAGATAGAGTTGCCTATGGGAAAACTCTCCCCGATGGCAAAACTTATAAACAATTAATGTTAGAAAAGTTAGATTTGGATCTATCTAGATTGCACTTTACCGGTGGATTACCTTACCATGAATATCTGCAAGTATTACAAGCTTCCTCAGCCCATATTTACTTAACCTATCCCTTTGTTTTATCCTGGTCAATGTTAGAAGCAATGGCCGCTGGATGTTTGTTAATAGCTTCTCATACTCCACCAGTGTTAGAAGTAATTAAAGATGGTAAAAATGGACTGCTGGTAGATTTCTTTTCTCCCCAGGAAATCGCTCGAAGAATAGATGAAGCCTTAGATAATTCCGCAGATATGCTCTCTATTCGTACCAAAGCGCGAAAAACAATTATCCAGAATTATGACTTAGAAACTCTTTTACCACAGCATTTAAATTGGTTATTAGGTAAGAAAACCGCTGTTAGAACTCATGGTTTTGCTAAGTAATGTGATTAACACCGTACTCCCAGAAAATAAAACTCATGCAGCGAAGCTGACCGAAGCGATCGCTTTTTGGTAGAATTCAGGTATTTACTATTACCCATTTTATAGATAAAGACCCTGAGTGTTAAAAATTATTGTAGGGTTATAGCAATGCTATGACCTAAGCAGATTTAAATTTTTATGTAAATGTTAATTCTATCCCCCCCGTCAGGTGAACAATGACCAAATCCAGTTTAGGAACATGGAGTCAGCGATTGCTGGCCGCGATATTTTTAGGTGGACAAGTCCTATTTCACCTCCTTCAAGGTAAAATTCACCGCCGTAACACCCTAGAACAATTAGCAATAGTGGGACCTGACTCCTTCTTTATTGCCTTATTAACAGCCATATTTGTGGGTGCAGTATTTACAATTCAGGTAGCACGGGAGTTCATCAACTTTGGGGCAGGAAACCTCGTTGGTGGCGTTTTAGCAGTAGCATTGACGAGAGAACTTACCCCCGTATTGACAGCAGTAGTTTTAGCGGGACGGGTAGGTTCGGCTTTTGCGGCAGAAATTGGCACAATGAAAGTCACAGAACAAATAGATGCTCTGTTAATGTTAAAAACAGATCCTATTGATTATCTAGTGATTCCCCGGCTCTTGGCTTGCTTTATTATGCTGCCAATTTTAACTTTGCTATCCTTAATTACAGGAATGTCTGGAGGATTGCTTATAGCTACCCGGATTTACAACCTTTCAGATACAGTATTTTTAGACTCAGCGCGGGACTTTCTCGATATGTGGGATATTGGCAGCGCCATGATTAAAGCCTGTTGCTTTGGCGTATTAATCGCCATTATCGGCTGTAGTTGGGGCTTAACCACTACTGGAGGTGCTAAAGGTGTGGGACAATCAACCACAACTGCTGTTGTCACTGCCTTATTAGTTATATTTATTAGTAACTTCTTTCTATCTTGGGTAATGTTTCAGGGTCCAGGTAGTGGAGTTTCACCAGGACAGTGATTTAAAGGCAAGAGACAAAAGAGAGTAATTAGGAATTATAGAAGTAGGAGAAAAGATTTTGACAAGTTCATTCATACCTAATGCCACATCAACAATAGAATTAAAACCAAGTTACAATATTCCGGTTGTCTTAGTGCTGGGTGCTATTCCCATACTGTTGATACAACCTTGGGTAGGAGGCATATTAACGCTATTGGGTTTGTTTTTGATGTTGCAAGCTGTAACACTGCGGTTTCAATTTACCGCTACCGATTTTGATCTTTACAGAGGAGAAAAGTTAATTAAGCGTTTTCCTTACCAAGAATGGCAAAACTGGCGGATATTCTGGAATCCGGTGCCCATTTTGTTCTATTTTAAAGAAGTTAACAGTATTCACTTTTTGCCAATTTTATTTGACCCCAAAACCTTGAAATCTTGTTTAGAAGAACGTTGTCCCCGGATTGATTAGGTTTGGTAGCTGGTTGATTGTATATTTTGGGAAAGATGTTTTTTGTATCATGGAAAATTTAGATTAATATTTATGAACCCAGAGGAATCTCAAACTCCAGAACCAATAGATGAATGGTTGGCACAAATAGAAGTGCAACCCCCTACAGATGAATTATCAGAAACCCCATCTGCTGATTTAGAATTAGAAACTGAGGCATCTGGTGAATTGGTAACGTCATTAACCACAGAAACAACAGCATTAGAAGCGGAAGATTCACTATATACACAAGCTGCGGAAAGAGTAATCCAATTACAGCAAAGATCAGCAGACCTAAATGCAGAAATTGCTCAATTGGAAATTATATACAAAACCCTTCAGACCCAAGTAAGTGTAACTCAAAGCGCACTTTCACAAGTTGTTCAAGACTCATTATTACAGTTAGAACAACGCAAACAAACTTTACAAATTTCTGTCGAACAACTCGAACGCCGTCAAGAACGGATTCGCAATGAAATGCGGACTACCTTTGCGGGGACATCTCAAGATATAGCAATTCGGGTACAGGGTTTTAAGGACTATCTCACAGGCAGTTTACAGGATTTGGCATCAGCAGCGGAACAAATGCAACTTGTCCAACCTGTGAGAGAACGGGAAAAACCACCACAGCGAGACGCAAAACCTGTTAAAGAACAATTAGAAACCCCACAACTTGGACAACAGCAGTTTCAGGATACTACTAAAAAAATCCGCCGCTTGCTTGACCAATACCGCAATCAACCAGATTATTATGGCCCACCCTGGCAGTTACGCCGGACTTTTGAACCAATTCACGCGGAAAAAATATCAAATTGGTTATTTACTTTAGGTGGACGCGGTGCTTTGCGGACAATGGGTAGCCGCTTACAAAATATTTTAATTGCTTCGTCGGCAATTTCGATATTACATCAACTATATGGGGACAGGGTGCGAACTCTAATTTTAGCAAATACACCAGAACGTTTAGGTGAATGGAGACGGGGTTTACAAGATTGTTTAGGTATCGGTCGTCCTGATTTTGGACCAGATAGAGGGGTGGTATTATTTGAAGCCGCAACAGCTTTAGCCCAGAAGGCAGAAAGATTAGTTAAAGCTAATCAAATGCCTTTAATTATTGTTGATGATTCTGAGGAACAAATCAATTTGGCTTTGCTACAATTCCCTCTCTGGTTAGCTTTTGCCCCTGATCCAAAAACTATGAAAGATCGGAATTTTGATGATGATTTTTAATTGGCCATTAGTCATTGGTCATTGGCAAAACAACTAACAACGGACAACTAACAACGGACAACTGACAAATTTATGTGGTTAAGTTTGTGTGGAGTGGTGGTTTTATTAGC
This sequence comes from Anabaena sp. UHCC 0187, assembly GCF_009712035.1. Lineage (GTDB taxonomy): Bacteria > Cyanobacteriota > Cyanobacteriia > Cyanobacteriales > Nostocaceae > Dolichospermum. The sequence goes on from NZ_VILB01000003.1 coordinate 52,426, forward strand.
TTACCTATTTGGTTCTTTTCCAACTGGATATCTGGCAGGTAAGCTATTAAAAGGAATTGATATTCGGGAAGTTGGTTCTGGTTCAACTGGTGCAACTAATGTTTTAAGAACTTTGGGTAAAGTTCCTGGGGCATTCGTGTTATTTATTGATGCTTTAAAGGGTGGATTAGCAATAAATTTAGTTTATGCTTTAGGCAATATTGCTTCTAGTCAGAACTTAATTCCACCAACTGTAAATATTGAAGTTTGGCAACCTTATTTAGTCACTTTAGCTGGGTTAGCTGCCCTTTTAGGACATAGTAAATCCATCTTTCTCGGCTTTACTGGTGGTAAATCTGTGGCTAGTGGTGTGGGGATTTTGTTAGCTATTAGTTGGCAAGTAGGTTTATCAACCTTGGGGGTTTTTGCGTTAGTAATTGCTATTTCGAGAATTGTGTCTTTAAGTTCTATTGCTGGGGCTGTGGCTGTTTCTATTTTAATGGTAATTTTCCAGCAACCTTTAGCCTATATTCTGCTTGGTTTTGCTGGTGGTTTATATGTAATTATCCGTCACCGCACTAATATTGAGCGATTAATTGCGGGGACAGAACCGAAAATTGGGCAAAAGGTAGAAACACCAACAGAACAAACTAGTTAAATAATCAATAGATATCTCCACAAAAGCAGAGACGTTCCATGTAACGTCTCTACAAGGGTTTTAGGAAACGCATATTTAGTTTTCACCAGATGTCTAATACCTTTTCAGTTGCTATTTCCGTTTTCGTTTATATTTCGGTGCAAGGCTTCATAAATACTAGCAAGTAATTTTTCAAATACAACACTCCTAAATTCTTCATTATTCATTACTTCCATAAAGATTTTTTCGTTGCCTTCCATACGGTCAATAAAGAGGTTTTCTAGATGTTTATCTAGGACAGGGGCAAAGTTTTCTTTGGTGTTGACTTGGGCAGCTTGTTTAATGGAATTATTAGTAATTGCTGTTTCGGTAATTTGTTCAAAAAACAGTTGGTCTGCTAGGGTAAAATCTGTGCCAAATCTTTCATTTAGGGAGTCAATTAGTTGAGATAGGGGAATTTCTTGATCTGGCTGACGAGTTCCCACTGCGGTAGCACCTGATAATGGTTCGGCTTGACCATCATTGAGATCAATTTTTCCGGCACTGATTTTTTCTAAACGATAAAATTTTAGTTCTATATCCCCAGATAAATCTACTTTTGGTGTTTCAATACTGCGGGGTAATTTCTTTAGCAGAAAACGTCCGTAAGCATAGAGTTTTTCTAAGTCTGAATCTTGATAAGGAAGAATCTGTGCTAGGAATAGATAAAGGTTGCGAAAGCTGGTAAGTTGCTTTTTAAAGTCTTCTTTGTCTGCGTCTTTTAGTTTTTGATAACGGTCAATTATTGGATCTAGTAAGGTATTTAATTTTTTATGTTCGCTGCCAGTTAGAGAGGTTTTCGGACGAAACCAAATTTCACACCATTGGGTTATATCTTCTTTGCTGAAAAATTGCCATTCATAAAGTTTATAAAATAGCTCATTAAGTAGTTGTGGATCTGCGGTTTCACCAATGGAGGTTTCTTCATAGTAGTATTTGAAGGCTTTGTAAATGTCCTCTGGTTTGTTGACAAAATCCAGTACAAAGGTGTCGTCTTTCCCTGTGGTGGTCCGGTTGAGGCGAGATAAAGTTTGCACGGCTTGAACTCCATCTAGCCTTTTATCTACAAACATGGTATGTAATAAAGGTTGGTCAAATCCGGTTTGAAATTTATTAGCAACTAACAATACTTGATAAGCATCGCTGTCAAATTTTTCGGGAATTTCTGATGTTTTGATGCCGTTCATATTGGCTTCTGTAAAGGGTTGATCTGGAAATTCATCGAGGGTAATAGAACCAGAAAAAGCCACTAGAGATTTGATATCGCTATAACCTTTTTTCTGAATATATTTATCAAACTCAAGCTTATATTTAACGGCGTGTTCACGGGAACGGGTAACAACCATTGCTTTAGCCCTACCACCAATTTTATGACGGGTGTGGGTGCGAAAATGTTCGATGATAATTTCTACTTTTTCGGCGATGTTATGGGGATGACTTTCAATAAATTTAACTATGGCTTTAGCTGTTTGCCGACGGGGTAAATTGGGGTCATCTGCTGAGGTGCGAACTAATTCATAATATCGTTGATAGCAGGTGTAATTGGCTAAAACGTCTTTAATATAATTTTCTTCAATTGCTTGACGCATGGTGTAAAGATGGAAGGGAGATTCACCATTTTCTCCCGGTTCATCAAATACGAGTAAGGTTTTATATTTGGGAGTAGCGGTAAAGGCGAAATAACTCAGGTTTGGTTGTTTAGTGCGGGTAAGTTGGGCTTTTAATAGTTGTTGTTTAGCCTCGTCACTAAGATCCTCTTCTTCTTCATCTTCTAAAAGTTGAGCCGCAATTGCCGATTCAATCCCGTCTTGATTGAGAATTTTCCGCAGTTCTGTAGCGGTTTCTCCTGTTTGAGAACTATGGGCTTCATCAACTATGATGGCAAAGCGTTTATTTTTGGTATTAATATTGATAGTTTTCCCTTTTTTCTCCAGAGTTTCAATAGCTTTGGTAATAAAGGGGAATTTTTGAATAGTAGAAATTATAATGGGAACTCCATCATTTAAAGCGGTGGCTAATTGTTGGGTATTTTCATCTATTTTCTGGACAACTCCGGCTTTATGTTCAAATTGATAAATAGTGTTTTGCAGTTGTTGATCTAATACGGTTCTATCTGTAATCACGACAACGGTATGAAAGATTTTTTCGTTTTGGTTGTCGTGGAGATTTGCTAAACGATGGGCTAACCAAGCGATAGAATTAGATTTTCCTGAACCTGCGGAATGTTGAATTAAATAATTATGTCCGGCTTTATTTTCTTGAGTATGGTTAATAAGTTTACGCACCACATTAAGTTGATGGTAACGGGGGAAAATTAGGGTTTCTTTTTTCTGGTATTTAATGCCTGTATCTGTGGTAATTTTGGTTTCTTTAATTTCGATGTGGAGGAAACGCGCCAAAATATCTAATAGGCTATCTTTTTGTAAAACTTCTAACCATAAGTAACTTGTCCGATATTCTTCATTGTCACCAATGGGATTACCAGCACCGTGATTATGTCCTTTATTGAAGGGGAGAAAATGGGTACTTTCTCCGGCTAGTTTGGTGGTCATCCAAACTTCTTCTGTATCTACGGCGAAATGGACTAAGCACCGTTGTTTAAAGGTAAATAGGGGATCTTTGGCATCTCTATGGTTTTTATATTGATGAATGGCGTTGTGGTAAGTTTGCTCAGTTAGAGGGTTTTTTAGTTCGATGGTTGCTATGGGTAAACCGTTGAGACTAAGGAGAATATCAGGGATTTTTCCGGTTTTGATAGTGACTTGACGGGTTACAGTGAGGCGATTTTTTTGGTACTGTTCTAATGTTTCCGGGTTCATGCCGGTGTTAGGTTGGAAATAGGCTATTTTAAAGGTTTTACCATAACATTTGAAGCCGTTACGGAGGACATCTAGCATCCCCCGGCTTTTGAGTTCTTTGGTGAGGCTATCTATGATGATTTTTTGGGCATCTGTGGGGCTGGTTTTGGCTAATTGTTGCCATTGTTTAGGTTGAGTTTGTTGGATGAAATTAATGATTTCTGTGGGGAAAAGGGCTGTTTCTGGGTCGTAGTTTTTGGCGTTACCTTGTTCGTAGCCACTGAATTGCAGGAGTTCTTTTTCAATAATGTTTTCAAATTCTTGTTCTTTGTGCATATTGTTAATTGGGGTTGAGCCAGTTTTCTACTTTTAAATTAGGAATGCGAGAAAATTCACGGACATTGGCGGTAACAACAGTTAGATTTAATGTCAACGCATGGACAGCAATTAATAAGTCATTACTACCAATGGGAGTTCCTTGACGTTCTAAATGTGTACGAATTGTGGCATAATTATGATCTATATCTGCCATTAATGGTAATACAGGAATCATGCTAAAAGCTAGTTCAATTCGTTGTTTTAATCGGAATGAATTGCTTTTTTCTGCGCCAAATCGTAATTCACAAGCTACAATAATACTGGTACAAATTTTTTCTTCACCCACATTTTTAATTTGAGAAAAAATTCTCCCTGTTGGGTGTTTGACAAAATCAGAGAGTATATTGGTGTCGAGCAAGTATGAATAAGACATTTTTACAATTCAATATCATCTAAGGGTAATAATCCTTCATCAACATTGGGGAAATCTTCTTCTATGTCATCTAAGGTGGAAAAGGTTTCTAGGAGAGATTTTTTCTTATAGGGTTCTATAATTAGTTTTCCATTATCTTCTCTGATAATTACTTCTGTTGTTGATAGAGTTAATTCTGGAGGGATGGTTAAGGTTTGGGTGTTTCCTGTTTGAATAAGTTTGATGTGATATTCTGTACTCATTGTGATTATCCTTTTTAGGGTTGTGTTTTCTGGGGTTAGGGAATATCAACTTGGCTTACATCTATTTTACCTGTGACGGCGTTGGTAATTAGGGAGGTGCGATATTCTTTTAATAGTTCTATAGCTTGTTTGATTTTGGCTTTTTGTATGTCAATTTGGGTTGTTTTTTGATCTAAATATTCGGCAATTTGTTTTTGTTCAGAGTGTACGGGACAGATAATTTTTAAATTACTTAGTTCATTCAGATTAAATGTATTATTGACTCCTGCTTTTGAAACCATAAAAAATCCAGTTATTCTCAAGCCATTTAACATATATTGAAAATATCTAGAACAGAATTGAGACATATTGAATCTTATTCTAAGTAAGAACGAAACATTAGTCCATTCACCATCTAAATCAAAATAAGCTGTTTTACCTAAATGTGATGAACTTCCATTTCGCCAATTAAATAATAAATCGCCCTTTTGGAGAATAAGTCCTACTTTTTCAAAGTCACTAAGTTCACAAAAACCATATTCATCTACTAATAAATTTCCATCTCGTGTAACATTGGGAAGAGAAAGTAAATTAATACCTTCAGTAAGACTTCGATCTATTTCACCTCCCACACCATAAGAAATATCTGCAACTCTTTTTACATGACGTACATCCCAATGTTCAGGAATATTACCCAGCCACTCAATACCAGAATCTTTCATTGGTACGCTTGAATTTAGTCCTTTGGTGACAGCGTGACTGATGAGGGCGGTGCGTTTTTCGTCGAGTTTTTCAATGAGGGTTTCTTTCTTTTTGATGAGTTCGTCTATTTGTTTGGTTTTATAGTCGAGAAATTGAGCGATCTTTTCTTGTTCATTTAGTGGAGGAATTGTAATAAATAGATTACTATATTTTTCAGCACTAATATTTTGTATTGTTGCTTGTATAAAAATACTTTTAACCCAATCCCAATAAAGTTTTGATTGAAGGAATTTATAAATAAAATCACTATTATTTTGACCAGAAACACGCGCACGAATTAAGTATCCTGCATAAGCAGCCTTACCCCAAGATTTACGATAAATAAAAGTTTTCCCGACTGTTGCACCACTACGAGCTAATAAAATATCACTTTCTTCTAAAATATAATCTTTTGCAATTTCTTCAGGTAAAGAACGAAAAGTATCATCTCTTAAATTTCCATCGTCTTTTACATCGGTAATTCTTATGTATCGGGGCAAATTTGGATCATCTATTTCTGCTGCTTCATTTGCACCATATTTAAAAGGTTCAGATAGTAAAAACTTAAACCGTTTAACTTCCCAATGTTCTGGAATATCACCCAGCCACTCAACACCAGAATCTTTATACTTTTGATAACCCTGATAATTACCCATTATTCCCCCTCCCAATCTTCAATTTTTAACCCTTCAGTTCTGCTAAACTCTCTCACATTATGAGTCACTAATATTAAATTATTCGCTAAAGCAATAGCAGCAATTTGGATATCATTTGAACCAATAGGAGTTCCAGTATTTGCTAAATCAGCCCGAATCTTACCATGAATTTCTCCACAAGAATCATCAAAGGGTAAAGATACAAACTGCTGTAAAAATGATTTTTGAATCTTCAAACTTTTTTGAGGGTTATTACTCCTCATAGATCCATAAAATAACTCAGCTTTCACCACAGAACAGACTGCAATTTTATCAACCTCTAGATTGTCAATATAACGATTAATACTAAGGGATCTACCCTTGAGATACATGATACATACATTCGTATCTAGTAAATAAATCAAAGAATTATTACTCATCAAACACCCCAATTAAATCATCATCCATATCATCAGAAATTCCTAGATCATCTTCCTTAAACTCAATATCAGCACAAGCACCATATAAATTAAGTATCCCCTGAGAATGAAGCATATTTTTTTGCTTTAAAAATTCCTGGAAATCAGTCTCAGAAAAAAAGTTGAGCATATCTTTCATCTCATCAAAATTAATCAAGCCATCTTTAAAAGCATCTAATACAAGATTAGCCAAGATTTTTTGGGATAAATTACCCCATTCATCGGGTATTTTATCTGTTAAATTATCTGGTAAATCAATTGTAATTTGCATAATTTGAAAATCTCCTAACTCTATATTTCTATTTTAGTCCTTAAACTATTTCCGCTAACATCGCCATAATATCCGACTCTAACGCCTTAATATCATCCTCAATTACATCCAACGCACGGGGTGGCTGATATACATAAAAATGCCGATTTAAGGGAATTTCATAACCTACCTTAGTCTTATCAAAATCAATCCAAGCATCTGGAACATGGGGTAAAACTTCCTTTTTCAAATACTCCTGACAATGTTCCTTGACTAACTTAACTAACTCATCTGCACTCGTATCCTTGCCATAATCTAAAGGTAAAGGTAAAGCAATATCATCGGGTAAAGGAACAATTTCCGTGTCTCGCAAATTACTATCTGGTTCAGGATTCCCTTTACTATCTCTACAGATTTTCGCTTCTGGATCTGCTGCTCCCAATGCTGATAAAATCGCTTTTTTAACAGGTGCTTTTAAATTTAAACCTGCTTTTTTTAATACCTGATTTAATTCTTTGTCAAACTCATCACGGGACAAGTAAAGTTTATTTGCATCTATTTTCTGCAAAGCCTCAATAATCTGAGTTTGGATATTTTCACCCTCTAAAATTTCTAATTGTTGTACCTTTTCATCTTTGCGCTTTTTAGTGGTAGCTAAATTCTGAAAAGCTGTTTGTTCCCAAAGTAAAGCTAAACGTTCTGGACTAACTTGAAAATTTAACCTTAATGGACGTTCCACCGTAATCTTTAAAAATCCAAATTCCCGATTAGCAAAAATCTTAGAACAAATCGGATTTTCTATTTTGCCATCATTTTTAATTTCACTAATACCATTCTCCTCAAAATTCCCATACAGTCGCACCAGTTCGGTAATATGTTCAGGTGATAATTCATTGCGCTTATTACCTAAACTCTTTTTCATCTTTTGGAAATGGTGAGTACCATCAATAAGCTGCACTTTTCCCTGACGATTTAACCTTTTTTTATTGGTGACTAACCAAATATAAGTAAAAATTCCTGTGTTATAAAACATCTGGTCAGGTAAGGCAATAACCGCATCTAACCAGTCATTTTCAATAATCCAACGGCGGATATTACTTTCCCCACTTCCCGCGTCTCCTGTGAACAATGGAGAACCATTAAAGACAATGGCAATTCGTGAACCATCACCGCCATTTTCTGGAGAGGAGTGCATTTTGGAAATCATGTGTTGGAGAAACAACAATGAACCATCATTAATGCGTGGTAAACCTGCGCCAAATCTGCCATTAAATCCTAAGCTTTCATACTCATCTTTAATAAAATCTTCTTCTGGTTTCCATTCCACTCCAAACGGGGGGTTTGCAAACATATAATGAAATTGTTTATCAGGATGTCCGTCCTGGGGTAAGAAATTATTACTTTTACTTTTGGCGTTTTTAACTCCTAATGTGTCCCCATAAATAATATTGTCAATCGGTTCATCTTTAATCAATAAATCAGAACAACAAATAGCATAGGATTCGGGATTATATTCTTGACCAAATAGCCCTAAATTCGCATAACATTATTAGATACAACACAGAAAAAGTTTCCAATACCCTCTAATAAAAATTGTGTTTACTCTCTGCGTCTCTGCGCCTCTGCGTGCAAAAAAAAATTTATTCACCCAAAAAAAAGAAGCCCAGAAATAAATTTCGGGGCCTCTCATTTCCCATCTTTAGGGTGCAAGGGCGTTACCACGAATTAAGCTACCAAGGGTTTTGGCAGTAATTTTTAATTGAGTGAAGGGATTAGCAGGAACTACAGTTTTATAAAGATAACTATCAAAAGTTAGCTTTTGTACATCCATGTCATCACACATTTCTACAAATGCTTCACGGGTAGCATCGGAACGATAGAAGACGTTTTGGAGAATGTCTAATACTTTGTAGGTGAGTCCGTATTTCCTATCCCAACGCTTCAGGTATACCTTGAGGTCGGCTTCTGTGGGAATCCGCGCCCCACCGTTAGCTGCTTCCACAATGGCTTCAGCGCACATTCTGCCAGATTTAGCCGCAAAGTAAATACCTTCACCAGAGGACTTGGTAACATAACCAGCAGCATCCCCTACCAAGGCAATGCGGCCGACAACGCGACGGGGGCGGGGATGTTCAGGGATGGGGTGTGCCTCTATTTTGATGATTTCACCGCCGGCTAGTTTTTCAGAAGCACGGGTGCGAATACCAGCTTGGAATTGTTTGATTCTGGCTTTGTTGATGTGCATTGTGCCAGTACCTACCGCTACGTGATCATGTTTGGGGAATACCCAAGCGTAGAAGTCGGTAGAAACATCATCGCCAACGTACATTTCGGCGAGGTCGTTGTAATAGTCCATTTTGTCTTGGGGAAGACGAATGCGTTCTTGGAAAGCGATCGCATAATTGTAATCTCCAGCACCCATATCCTTAGCAATGCGGGAATTTGCCCCGTCAGCGCCAACGATTAAGTCTACCTTGAGGGTTTTTGTAACTCCCTGTACCCCTTCTCCTGAATGGTCAACGTAGTGGATTGTATAGGGGTCAGACTTGCCGGTAGGGATATCAACTTTATGAACAGTGGCGTTAATTAAATTTGCCCCTAATTTTGCCGCCCGGTCCCGCAAGAAACCATCTAGCACTTCTCGGCGGCACATTCCTATATATTCATCTTGATTTATCAAATTGATATCAACCTCACGATTAGAGGGAGAAATCATTTTCATCTTCCGCACCCGACGGTCAATAATTTCTGGAGGTAAGTCAAATTCACTCACCATACAGAGGGGAATAGCACCCCCGCAAGGCTTGGCGTAATCTAGCTTGCGCTCAAATAAATAGGTTTCAATTCCAGCTTTAGCTAGTGTTTCAGCAGCGCATGAACCCGCTGGGCCAGAACCAACAACAGCAACCCGTAGTGTCAAAGGTTTTCTCCCAATTATAAATATTTTCCCAAAGTATCCTATCACGGACTTTTGGCGGAATTCCCCCTTGGGCTTCAGGTTTTGCGAGAAATGCAATATTCCTTAACATTTCGACACAAAAACTGTATATTCTATATCTTATGAGTAAATATTAGTCAATGGTAACTAAAATAATAACTAATCATCAAATATGCAAACTTCTGTATTTGATAGTTTTTCCCGCCGTATAAGTATAACAGCTATTACGGGATATCAAAGATACATTTCCCCCCATAAAGGGTTTAGGTGCGCCCACCGTGTGTTACATGGTGGAGAATCTTGTTCTGGGTATGTAAAACGACAAATTACTGAACATGGGTTAAAAGCTGCTTTGATCAAGTCGCAACAAAGATTTATAGCTTGCAAACACGCAAATCAAATTTTGCACGCGCAAATTGAAACCCCCGAATTACCAGAAGAAAACGCAGAAATAGAAGCACAAAATCCTAAAAAAGCACCCATAAAAACTTCTCAAAATTCCTCATTCTTCAATACTAACCAGATTGATTGTGTGGATTTGGGTTGTAATTGTGCTGAATTATTAAATATAGTTCCTGATTGCAGTTTAGCTGATTGTAGCCTTCCTGATTTTGCTGCTGTTGATTGCAGTTCTCTAGATTGTGGTGCTGCTGATTGTAGTTTTTTAGATTGTGGAGGATGTAGTTGGTAAATTTAAAATTAAAAGCAGAAAATTAAAAGTCAATAAATTCCAAAATTTTTAAATTCAAAATTAAGCAGATTTTTCTTCTACTCCCTTTCCAGTCTTTCTTCTTTCTTATTCTGACTCCTGACTCCTAACTGGTCACTGAGCGAAGCCGAAGTGCTAACTCCTGACTCCTAAACTACTTATCTTCCTGCATACTTCTCACAATTTTTGTGACAATTTTCCTAGGAATAAATCTGACACATTTGGACATGAGTTTATTCATAAAACCAGGAATAACAATTGTTTTTCCCTGCATTAGAGCATCATAACCAATTTGGGCTACAGTTTCCGCATCCATCATCTTTTTACCCTTCAGCAGTTTAGAATCTGCCATTCCGGTTCTTTCATGAAATGCGGATGTAGTAGAACCTGGACAAAGAACAGTTACGGTTACACCTGTACCTTCTAATTCATTAGCAATCGCTTCTGAAAAAGATAAAATATAGGCTTTAGTCGCAAAATAAACTGCCATTAAAGGACCTGGTTGAAATGCAGCCGCAGAGGAAACATTTAAGATTTTACCATGACCTTGTTTAACCATTTCTCTGAGAAATAACTTGGTTAAATGAGTCAAACAAACTAAATTTACCTGCAACATTTCCAATTCAGTATTGAGGTTAGTTTCATTAAACAAACCATAAGTACCAAAACCTGCATTATTTACTAAAATATCAACTTTTATGCCTGCTTGTTGTAACTCTGTAAAAATTTCTTCTGGAGATGTGGATATAGATAAATCTTTAACAATAGGCTTGACAAAAATTCCAAACTCTTCTTCAAGTTCAACAGCTATTATTTTAAGTCTTTCTCCCATCCTATCTACCAAGACAAGATTATAATTTTCATGAGCAAAAATCCGGGCGAACTCATAACCAATACCACTAGCTGAACCCGTAATTAAAACAGTTTCTCGACATTTTACGTTCATTTTAAAAAAGTGAGTTTGTATTAATAAAATAGGCACGGATAAACCGTGCCAACACCATTAAGCAAGACTTAAGAACCCAGTTTGCACTAAATAAGATGTGTAAGTCATCAACAATTGAGAATCAATAGGAGGACAAACAATAGAACTGCCTTTGAGTGCTTCTAGAGTTTCTTCACAACTAATAATTGGTCTTCTCGCTTGTAAATACAAATCAGGAATAGTGATTTGTTCATCTGACCAACGTTCTAGTAAAAATGGCCGCAAAGTATATAAAGGATTGTCTTGAGATGTGACATTATTAATTAATTCTGCTTGCCATTCTTCGTAGGGAATCATCTTCAGTGAGAATCCGAAAGAACGTACCCAATCAACTAAAGATTTTAAGGAAGCAGGTTGAGGATGTTGTAAATGGAAAGCCTTACCTACAGATGTTTCTTGTCGAGAAAGATAAACAACTGATTTACTGACATAATCAACAGGAGACATATCTAACATATAATCTACATCAGGGAAAGAACCCATTTGTAGACAACCCTTAATCATCAAATTGATGAAATCATGGGTGTTGCAAATCCCAGTTTTACTATCTCCAGAAATTAACGGAGGTCTGTGAATTGTGATAGGTAATCCTCGACTACCAGCAATTTTTACTAATTTTTCTGCTACCCATTTAGTTTGGGAATAACCGAGGAAAATCCCTTCCCAGTCATGGAAATCATCATCTTCTTTAACTAACTTACCAGCATAGGCAGTTGATTCAAAAACAGCCACACTAGAAACATAATGAACTGGCTTAACTTTAGTTTGACAAGCTAACCGCAAAACTTCCTGTGTACCCAAAACATTCGCTGTTTTTAATGCTGAGTAAGGATAAACATAATTCAGTAAAGCTGCACTATGATAAATAGTATCAATATTAGCCGCTAGACTTTCAAATTGTTCTGCACTAATCCCCAAATGTGGCTGTGCTAAGTCACCAGTAATAGGGATAATTCGGCTACTATATTCATCTTGCCAAATGCCATATTGTTGCAAATTATTTTCTAATTTGCTTTTACCTTCTTCCAAATTACTAGCACGGACTAAGCAATAAAGAGTTGCGTCAGATACTTCTAGTAATTCCTTGATAATGAAAGCGCCTAAATAACCTGTTCCCCCGGTTAAAAAGATATTTTTAGGGTTAGTAACAGAAACAGCAGTACCTATGGGCTGAATAGTGGGGTCGAGGACAGCTTCCGCAGCTAAATCCAGAAGAGGAGGAGCAAAACTAACTGGAGAATTTGTCCCAGAACCTGCATCTTTCACTTGAGAATCATCACTTGATTCTTCTGACAACCGCTGAGAAAGGGCAGCAATGTTAGGATAATGCCAAAGTAAAATAGGAGAGGGTTTAAAACCTAGCAACCCTTCTAACTTACTAATAATCATCATGGCTTGAGCAGAATCCAAACCATAATTTTCTAAGTTTTCGTCAACGTCAATTTCTACGGTTTCAACTCCGACAACTTCCGCAAGATGAGAAACTAGAAATGCTTGAATACTTTCAGCATTATAAGACTGTTTTAAATTCATTTTTACTTCTCCAATGTAGAAGGAATTGGCTGATATTGACTGTAGTAAGTAGGCATTTGCAAACCCTGCATTTTTAAACTGTGGCTGCGGTATAAAAACCCTGCCCCTTTCATAATTTGGTCAGCAACATCAACCACATGACGCTGATTAGGTTCTGACAAATATGAACCACGCACCCAGTCATTAAAGCCACCCATAGCTGGTCCGCACCATATTTGATAATCGACTTCCCGACCTTTTTCACCAGTGCTAGACCAGCGAGAAGATAACCCTAAATACCAGCGAAAGATTACAGCCATTTTCAATTTAGGATTGTTAACTGCTTTACCCAATTTTTCCGGATTCTTTTGGGATAAATAAGCTGCTGCACTTTCCCAAACTTCCGCAAGACTTTTACGGAAAATTTGTTTTTCTAGTTTCTCTTTTTCTGCTAGAGGAATCTGTTCAATAGAGTCGTAAGTGCGGTACAATTCATACAGTTTTTGCGCTCGCATAGGGAACATTGTCCCCCGTTTGAGAACTTGTAATTTGACTCCCATTTCAAACATATCGGCTGCGGGAGCCATTGTCATATCTGCCATTTCTGCTTGTGCTAATAACTTTTTAGTATGTTCACAAGCACCAGATTCCACACAAGATTGATTAATTGAACCCGTGACTATATAAGCAGCACCCATCATAAAACCAGCTAATGCTGATTCTGGTGTACCAATGCCTCCAGCTACTCCGACTCTAATAGGAACTGAGTAATTATATTGCCCTTGAATTTCGTCTCTCAGGGCAATAATTGAAGGTAATAGACATACTAAAGGACGATTATCTGTATGACCACCAGAGTCAGCTTCAACGATAATATCATCAGCCATTGGCACTTGTCTCGCCAAATTGGCTTGCAATTCTGTAATGAGTCCTTGCTCAAGTAATTCCTTGAGAATTCTTTCTGGTGCAGGTTGCAAAAATTTAGTAGCAACTTCCCGACGGGAAATTTTAGCAATTACCTTATTTCTGATATCAATTTGATTAGCTGCATTTAATCTTAACCCCGCAACTCGATAATAAACGATGTTAGGAGTTAAGTCTAAAAATGCTGATGCTTCTACAGTTCTCACACCGTATTTCAAATATAAATCTACAGCCCGACGTTCAATAGCTGGTTCGTTAGGACTGTGAATTAAATTGAAAGCATAGGGACCATTAGGTAATGCTTCTTGAATACGATTAATTGCGGTTTCTAAGCGTTCTGGAAGCAAACCACCTGCACCAAAGGAACTTAAAATTTTCTCTTTTCCCAGAGCAATTACCATTTCTTCGGAAGCAATACCCCCAGCCATTGCTCCGGTCATATAGGCATACTTTACACCATAAGTAGCGAGAAAACTAGGGTCGCCAAGTTGTTGTAATCGTAGGGGAGGGAGTGAAATTAAAAGTTCTGCTTGTCCAAATGAACTATTATCACTAGGTGCTAAATAACCATCATTAGTAGCACCAATTCTCCCTGCTATTTTAATAATATGACAAGGTTGATCTAATGTTAATAGTTTATCTTTGATGGCACTTTTTTCAAAGCTAACACAATCTAATGAACCTTTCCAAATTTGGTTTTGATGATTACAGGTAAAAAAACCTAGTCCATTATCATGTTTATTTAGTACCGTCTCGATTGTTGTCACGGTAGTTATTCCTCAATTTATAAGCGAAGGATGTGAAATGAAGAATTTAGCTCACGCAGAGGCGCAGAGGTACAGAGAAAGAGCGTTGATCTTTTTACATCTCGATGTAATTTTCAGGCTATTTCTGAATACAATTTTTTCTTCCCTCTGTGTCCTCTGTGCCTCTGTGGTTAGTTAAAAAAGAGCTTTACACTTAACACTAAGTGGATTATTTCTCTTCGTTTAGTAGGTTCTGAGCGCAAGCTAGTTGCAATTGGATGATTTCGCTCATTTGTTGACTAAAATCTTGTCTAGCTGCTAAGAAACTTGTGTGCGTTTTAGTTAATTTCGCAGTGTTGTTACTCAGGTTTTGATACTGAGCAATTTTTAAATCATTCATGCTAATTTTTCCACTAGATTCTTGATTTATGTTTTGCTTAATGATTTTTGTTGACTCAAAGAATTTTAGTTTCTTTGACAATTCTAAACCGTTCTCCATGATCGTTTTCATGGTATTTTTCTGTGGTTTGGGTTGGGGTTTGGGGTAAATTTCTGTGGGTGCTATTTTCTCCGATGTCTGTAGGGAATTGATGATTTTATACTCTTGATGAGTAGGATTTGTTTGCTTGTGGTTATTAGCAAAAATTTGGCGATTTTCTGCATTCAAAATTGCAGAAGTCATGGAATTACCACCTAATGTAACTTTTCTCAGTGCAGCTTTTTTCTGTTGGGTGTTTTCTGAGGATAGGTTATATAAAGGAGCAAGATTCAAGTTTACTTGATGACTCAATAATTTTGCTAATGCTTTAATTAGGGAACTATGATCATCTGTACCCCGTCGGTTTAGGGATACGGTAAGATGTTCTTGATTACCTAAGTTTTTATCTATCCAGCGTGAACAAATACCACCAGCACCGGCTTCAATAAAGATTTTTGCTCCGTCACCATAGACGCGATTAACTAAGCGGGGAAAGTCGAGTTGTTGACATAATCCTGTGGCAATATTGTGGGCAATTTGGTTGCTTTCAATTTCAATTGATTGATATTCAGCCGCAGAATAAAACTTAATTTCGGGTATTTTTTGCGCTGGTATAGTGTATAATTTTTCCAATTCTTGAGACTCTGATTGCATTGCTTGACAATGAATCACATGATCAAAGGGAGCAGGAAAAGAATTACAACCCAGGGTTTTAATTACTCGTTCACAAGCTGCTGGTTCTCCGGCAATTAATACTTCTTCTGGGGTATTAATCTGTGTTAGGTAAACACGGGTTTCATTTTTTAAACATTCTCTAACTTGGGCTGGAGTAGCCATGAGAACGTAGTTAGCCCACAACTTATTCTCTGGATTTATGTCAGTTTTTGGTAGTCCCCAATACTCACGGACAGCATTTTTGGGTCCTGATAATCTATCTCCAAATAAAGCTGATGAATTGAAGGTATGACTAACTTCATAAAAATTGCTCCATACTCCTTGAGCAACCATCATGCTAGTTTCACCTAAACTATATCCGAAAATATATTTAGGTTTAATTTGAAAATCCTCGGTAATAATTGTGGAGATTAATCTGGTAAAAAGCACTTCTGCTTCAAACATTGCTAAGGAATCATCCAGCAATTTCTTTTCTAGGGTTTCTAATTGTCGAGTTGACAATTTACTCAAACTTCTCGGAAATACCAGTTTTTCAACATCTGCTGCTCGTTCGTCAAGACTTTTGATAATGACATCATCTAAGACTTTAGGAAATAAACGGAAAAGACTCCGACCAATTCCTAAATAAGTATTAACAGCAGCGGGATAAACAAAGGCAATTTCTCCATCTTTACCCAGGGGTTTGGGTGTGAAATAACTACCTATGGGAGTTTGCCAATCTTTGCCATTTGCAAAGGCATTAGTTACACCTTTTTTGGCGGAATTAATTTCTTTGATTAATTCTTTTTGGTTGCGTCCAGTTAGGGAAAGTGTATATTTGCTGTCAGAGTTTTGTTGAAATTTAACAAAGGTTTGACTAGCGATATCTTTGAGAGAATCAGCATTTTCAATTGTTGCTTGCAAATGATCCAATGCTGCTAATAAGCTAGATTGATCATCTGCCGCAATGGGTAATAAATGCAAAGGTCTGGATTCTAAATATGTGCTGGTGCGTTCTGGTTGTTGGGTTTCTTCTGATAAGATGATATGGGCAAAAGAACCGTCACAACCAATACTATTAATCGCGGAAATTCGAGATTTGACCTCTTTTTGCAAAAACCAAGGTCTGGACTCAGTAGCGACGTAGAAAGGACTACCTTCCCATACTTGCGGTGTTTTCACACCAGACCAATTGGGAGTTCCGGGAATATATCTGTGATAAATACTCAGTGCAGTTTTAATTAAACTGGCAATTCCGGACGCAACGAAGGTATGACCAATATTAGCTTTAACGCTACCTATAGCGCAGTGTAAACCATCTCCAACGGCAGGATAAGCTTGAAGAATACCGTTAATTTCGGCTTCGTCTTCTGCGGGAATACCACTAGCGCAGACTTCCAAATAATTAACTTTTGTGGGTTCAATTCCTGCTTGTTGAAAAGCCTGTTGACAGACTTGGGTAATGGTATGGCTATCTACAGCCATTGAGGGAGATTGACCAATGCTAATACCATCAATTACTGCATAGATTCGTTGATTATTTGCTAACGCCGTATCATGACGTTTAAGAACAACTGCACCTGCACCTTCTCCCACATTCCAACCATTAGCTTTTTCGTCAAAACTTAAAGTATTGACTCCTGTATTAATTGTCCCAAATTGACTTCGCAACAAGACATTTTCTACACCTCCTGCTAAGTCAACAGCACCCACAACTACAGCATCTACTTCATGAGTATCTAGCAGCATTTGCGCTAATTCTAAAGCTTTAAAAGCGGCTGTTTCGACGGCACTAATAGTAAAAGATGGGCCAGAGAAATTCCATAAAGAGGAAATCCGACTAGCCATAATATTGGTAACGTAACTCAGATATTCACTCAATTCAACTTGATGATGAATACTATCTTGAACAATGCCTTCTAATTGATTAACTTTTTCTGGTGATAAAGCAATTTCTGCCCCATTCAAACCATCTTTAATTTGCCAAGATGAATTCCATCTTTGCTGGAGTTGGTGTACAGATAATTCTGTATCTGCGGCAATAATTACCGCTACGTTACTATTAGGTGAAAGTCCCGCATCTTTGAGGGCGCGGTCAGCAACTCTTAATAATAAAAGTTGTTGAGAGTTGATTTTTTCAACTTCATTGGGAGGAATTTTGTAAGCTAAAGTATCAACTTCAAAATTATCAATATACGCTCCTTGTGGGACTTTTCCAGCTTCTAAACCATACTCGCGCAGTAAAGTTTCTTGCTGGTCAATACCATGCCATCTTGATTCTGGTAAGGTGACAAAATGCTGTTTTCCATCATAGATACTGTTCTCAAAGGCATCTAATTCTTGACATTCACCAAAAAAGGCATCCATTCCTACAATCGCCATTTTTGCAGTCTTATTTTGCTGAATATTCATTTGCTTACTTCCCCTGTTCTAAAATGATATGAGAGTTTGTTCCACCAAAACCAAACGCACTTAAAGCTACTCTTTTAGTTCCTTGACTCGGCCATTTCGTAGGCGTTCTGACAATGTTTTTTGGAGAGACAACATTGTTTTCAGCACCTATGGGTTGAGTCACATGAATAGTTGGAGGAATAACCCCATGAGACATACTTAAAATTGTCTTGGTTATGCCTACCATGCCAGCAGCAACTAATAAATGACCAACATTTGTTTTGGTTGAACCTACTAATGGTGCTGCTTTATATGGACTAAAAAAGCCTTCAATTGAGTTACATTCTGTGGTATCTCCCAATAGAGTGCCGGTAGCATGGCACTCTAAATAATCAATAGTTTGGGGGTTAAGTTCAGCCTCTGAATAAGCTCTTTGATATGCCAGAGTTTGCCCTTGAGGATTAGGACTAAGAAGGTGCTTACCTTTACCATCATTAGATAAACCATTGCCGCAAATCGTTGCCAAGATTTTGTCACCATCTCTCACAGCATCACTGTATCTTTTGAGCATTACCATTCCAATTCCTTCGGAGGTAATTAACCCGCGTGATGACTTATCTAGAGGACGACTAATGCCATTATCTGGATATCCTTGAATACCAGAAAACAACATTCTGATAAATAGTGGATCTGAACAACTAATTGCACCAGCTAACATCAAATCAGCTTTGCCAGATTGCAGATAATGGGATGCTAATTTAATGGCATAAAATGATGACGAACAGGCAGCATCTATACAGAAATGAGTTGCAGATAAAGAAAATGCTTTGGAAACTATAGCAGCGGGTAAACCGGAAACCATAGCATTGTATGGAGAGACTTTTGTGGAGGTTGATGAACCACTTAAATGAAAGTCTTTTTCCTGTAATAGTTCACCAATTGCAGGTTCAATATTTTGCTGATAAATAGGAGCAAATAGGCTATTAGAAGCTTTGGTTGGTAATCCCAAAGTTCCTAAAACTACGCCACATTTTGCCAGTGCAGTTTGATTTCCCCAATAACCACTTTGGACAATGGCTTGTTTGGCAGCATACAATGACCATTTAAAGGTATTATCTAGGCTTTCAACAAATGCCCCAGGTAAGTTATACTCGTTGGCATCAAATTTAAAGTCGCGGATAAATCCACCTTTTTGAAAGTAGAATTTTTCCGGTTTACCTTTGGTTTCATCGTAGAATATAGCGGGATCTATTCCCAAATCCGCTACAGTTATAGATGATGTTGAATCTTTTTCTGCGGTGAGATTCTGCCAAAATTCTTCAGGATTATTAGCATCGGGAAATAGGCAAGATAACCCGATGATTGCTATTTTTTCCAATTTGAAAATCCTCGTTGGGGCATAAGACGTGACTGAAAAGGATTTACGCTATTCCCCCAATCGGCAAGGATTAACAACTTGCGCTGTTATTCGGTAAAAATTCACGAATGAAACGAACCGCAGAGACGCAGAGGGCGCAGAGGTAGAGGATGAAGAGATGTTATTTATTCTGCATTTTTTTTACTTTTTATTTAACATTTTCATTGGCCAAATTACGGCTTTTGCTCCTAAGATTTTGGAGTAGATTTTTCCTTGACTATCATGGATAATGAAGTTCACGGTTGCACCTGTGTCGGTTTTGGTTATGATTTCACAGGAAACATAAAATGGGACGTTGAATGGTACTGCTAGATACTGTTCACAGTATGTTAATTGTCCTGGTAAACAAACTTCTTTATGGATATAATTTAACCATAGCCATAATGTTTGGGTACTCAAATCAATGATGTAAGGATTATGCCATTTTACGGGAAATTGTCCTTGTTCTTTGGCTGTGATTTCTTGCCAACAACATTCGGCTGTGAGTTTTTCTGGACTAATATTTAAAACTTTGGTAATTTTCTGGAAAGCTGGTCCATGAAATAGGGATAAATCACCATTTTGATAGAAGTCTTTGGCTGTATCAGTGACGATATTATCTTCTCTGAGATCCATTGCTTCATAAATGGGTGCTTCTGGCATATTTTTTACCAGTTTTATCAGAGAACTAAAGTGATAATGAGTTCTACCTTCGGGAGTTTTACTCAATATTTTGGTCTGAAATTCGACAAAATCACCATCAACTTTGGCAACTTCTTGAATTTCTAGAATATGTTCTTTAGCCAAGGTAGAATTAAAGGTTATTCCTTTTAAAACTTTGAAGTCTTGGCAACTGAAATATGTATAACCTGGATAAATTTCTTCACAGCCATTTACCATCCATGATTTAGCACAGGTTGCTGGTAAAACTGGTGAACCGGCAATTGTATGATCATGCAAAAATGGATTTTCTGCTAATGTCATTCTTCTGCGAATGCGATAGCTACGAAGTTCTGAACCTAAAGGAGCAGGTGGTAGTTTCATGGAACTACCAATGACAACTTGTGTATGATCTTGATAAGCTGGATGTAGTTCATTAACTAACATTTGTGTGCCAACTTCTACTGGAATAATACTAATTCCTCGTTCTGCAAATGCTTTTTTTAATTGTGGTGTTACCATGCCACTATCCCAACCTCCCCAGTTAATTGCCACTACATGACAATTGGGGTTATATTGTTTCATTAAATGGGCTGATTTACTGAGAATTTCGTTAGCGATCGCATAATCACTTTGACCGATATTACCATAAAATCCAGTCACGGAAGAAAACAATACTAAATGTTGTAACTGCTGAGGATTGACACAAGATAGGAGATTTTCTAAACCCTGAACCTTAGCAGTGTAAACTTTCTCAAAATCATCTTCTGTCTTTTTTTCAATTAACTTATCTGCTAAGTTACCAGCACCGTGAATAATTCCGGTAATTTGACCAACTTTTTGAGAAACTTCTTGAAGTTTAGCTTGCAAATTCACAGTATCAGTGACATCAACACTAATATATTCAGCCGTTCCTCCTGTCGCTTCAATAGCTGCTAAAGTCTTCTTAATTTCCCGACTAGAATTGATTTGATTAAATATCTTTTGTACCATCATGGGTGTTGGTTTCTCACCTTGAGAAATCAAATTTTCCATAATGCGTTTTTTTAAAGCGGAATCTTCCAAACAATCACGTACATATTCCGGTTCTCTAGTGATTTCCGAACGACCTAAAAGAATAAACTTACAAGGTTGTTGTTGTGCTAATTTAATAGTACATTGAGCAGTGATTCCCTTTGCGCCACCACTGACAACAAAGACAGAAGATGGACTAACTTGAACTGTTGCAGTCATAACTATGATTTATGGGATTTATTTGATTTGGATGATTAATTAGTCTTAACTATGATTTATGTGATTTGTTTGATGGGGATGATTTATTGATTGATGAGAAAATAAACAAGAAATGAATCCAGTAAACTCAGCAAATAATTCAATCAAAAAAATCAAACTAATCAAACAAATCACAGTTTAGACATTACTCACTTTTTGCCACCAGCGTTACCCGTCCTTGATCACCATAACCAACCTCGCCAATATAGCGATTAGAATCATGCAATTCAGCAACGATATATTCAGCAGATTCGTGAGGATCTAAAGTGGGATTCAGGTCAATTGCTCGGAAGAATACCTGTGGCCATTCCCAGCGCAAACTCTTCGTTAAACCAAACAACCCGGCACCAATTGCACTAAAATTACCTTCATGTCCTAAGCCAAATTCACCGTCCAGATGGGCAACTGTGCAAAAGCTTGTTCTTCCTGCTAATGATGCGGCATTATTCAAAGTTGCCTTCAGATGTTTAGCCATTAAAAACACTTGTTTAAGAATTGCCTTTTCTGCTTCTGGATAAGAAATATGCCCAGGTTTTTCAGGAGTAAATTGAGGATGTAAGTGAATAAATGCCCCAATCGGTCCATGTTTAGTAGTCACACTTTGCAATAATAATTGCAGATGTTGTTCACTCATGTTTGCCAAAGTTACACGGGTAACACCTAGAGGTAATGGCAATTGTTCGGGAACTAATGATTGGGGGAAACTCAAAACTACAACTTTCCAACCTTGTTCTATCAGTGCGTAGGCTAGTTTGGTGGTAGTTAAAGAACCATCATCAGTGATTAAACCAATGTGTCCTTCTGCTAACTGCGCTTCTAAAAAATCTGGTCTAGGTAAGGTTTTGAGTTGAGCGGGACGACGGGGAAGATTGGGGTCTACTATTGGTGGTGGGGTTAAATCAACCACATCTGGGCGGGGAGACCCCGCCCCTACGGTGGGTGGGATGAGGTCAACTACCGGGTTAACATCAATGTGCGGCTTTTTTTTTTCACCTCCCACCAGTGATTGGAGGTAGTTAACGATTTGTCCGATTGTCCGTAGGTCGCCTAATTCTTCTATATTAGGTTTGGGTAAGTCAGGATACGCTTCCTGCATTGCTCCCAGTATTTCTACCCGTTTGATGGAATCTATGCCTAAATCGGCTTCCATGTCCATGTCCAGTTCCAGCATTTCCACTGGATAACCTGTTTTTTCACTGGTGATGTTTAGCAGGGTTTGTCCTAAATCTTGGTACTGGGGACTGGAAACTGATTCTGGTATTACTTCCTCTATCACTTGTGTTTGGACTTGAGGAATTATCACTGGTTCAGGTATTACTTCCTCTTTCACCTCTACACTGTCACCTGTCACCTGTAACCTGTCACCTGTTCCCTGTCCTTGCAGATATTCGACAACTTGACCAATGGTGCGTTTTTCTGCCAGTTCTTCGAGGTTGGGTTTAGGTAAGTTGGGGTATAATTCTTGCAATCCTCCCAGAATTTCTACCCGTTTAATGGAATCAATACCTAAGTCTGCTTCCATATCCATATCGAGTTCTAGCATTTCGATAGGATAACCAGTTTTTTCGCTGGTGATACTTAATAGATTGTTAGCTAGATCATCAAGATTAAGATTGTTATTTGCAGGTGCAGGTTCTGGTATGAATGCAACTGGGGACTGGGGAATAATAATTGGTTCAGGTTCAATTACTGGTGCAGCAATTACAGGTTTTACAACTTCAATTACTGGGGGAACAGGTTCTTCTAATTGAACTTTTGGCTCAATTACTGGTACTGCTTGAGGGGGAATAATATTAACGGTGGGGGTAGGGCGGGGAGACCCCGCCCCTACAGAGGCGACTGCTTGGGTATCAGAAATGAGTTGAGAATATTCTTCTTGAATGAGTTGGAAAAAGTGTTTGGTATATTCTATCTGTTCCCGCAGATATTGTTCATGAATGCGGAGGGTTTCACCTTGTTGGGAATGAAACTGGATCATGCTACGCTCTAAGCTTTCCATGATCACTTGCTTAATTTGAGCGGCTTCAGCGGAAGATTTAGCATTAGCAAATAAGGTGTTTTGCTGCTGCATTAATTGGAAGAAGGTTTTCGCGTATTCTATTTGATGATTTAGATATGTGCTGTGAACTTCTAAATTCTCGCTTTGGTTATGTTGAAACTTACTCAGAAGTGTTTCTAAACTAGTGAGAATTTGTTGGCAATTTACAAGATTATCTGGTGTTTGCATCTTCTCTCTGGATTGCGGCGCGAAGAATTCTGGGTTGGGTTCTTTGGTGATGGTTGCAGTAGTCATTTGTGGCTGTAACTGGGTTTCAATGACGGGTGGTTTTTTATGTCCGTTACCGTTGCCGTTATGTCCGTTGGTTGGGGGAATTTTGGCAATTACGGGAGTCTCTATTTCTAAATTCTTGAATTCTTGAATTTCTGCCACATTGGGCGCGGAGACAGCGCCCCTACTGTCCTGAATTCCGGAAATTTTATGTCCGTCCGCTAATGCTTCTGGAAAGGCATTTTTGGTTTTATCGGAAACGTAGTTAATGCCGGTTAGTTTGACGCTAAGAGTCTTTTTGGTGGAAATGGGAGGCAATACGGCAGGGAGTTTATAGGGGTCAAGATTGCCCAAATTCATGCCGATAACTCGCAACTGCACTGCGGCTTCTCGCAAAGAGCGATCGCTGTTTTTGGAGGCACTAGGATTTAGAGATATGGTAAGATGGGGGCGATCTCCTAATGTATCTTTTACCAAGTTACTTAACACCCGTTTTGGTCCAAATTCTACGAAGCAATAACCACCAGCCGCATAGATATTTTCAATCTCTTGTTTGAACAGTACAGAACTAGCCAAATGGCTTTCTAAGTTCTTTTGAATTGCCGCTGCATTTTGTGGATAATGTTTACCAGTGACATTACTAAAAACCGGAATTTGGGGATTGTGGAAAGTTACCGATTTAGTCGCAATGGCAAAGGATTTTTGCGCGAATGCTATTAATGGAGTATGGAAAGCCGCAGACACAGGCAATAAAACCGCACTGTATCCTAACTTTTCGCAAGCAGCTTGAACTTTTTGAATTTCTAACTTTGGTCCCGCTAAAACAATTTGAGTAGGAGAATTAAAGTTAGCAATACTTACTTTTGGAAACTGCTTCAGTACCGGTTCAATTTTGCTGATATCTTCCTTCACCGCTAACATACTACCAGCATCATGATCTGGATCTTTGGGTGCGGCCATGGCCTGTCCTCTAGCTTTCACTAGGAACAAATAATCAGCCTCACTCAACACTCCCGCAGCCCACAAAGCGGTTAATTCACCAAAACTATGACCGGCGGCGAAATCTGCTTTAAAACCAGCCTGTTGCAAA
Source organism: Anabaena sp. UHCC 0187 (assembly GCF_009712035.1). Taxonomy (GTDB): domain Bacteria; phylum Cyanobacteriota; class Cyanobacteriia; order Cyanobacteriales; family Nostocaceae; genus Dolichospermum. The sequence continues at coordinate 76,980 of NZ_VILB01000003.1, forward strand.
ATTCCATACAACCCGGCACTAAATACCCCAATTGCCGGCTGTGCATATTCCGTTCTTTGCAAAGTTGCAATTTGGGCTTTTTTCTCAACTTCATCAAAGCTAGAACGAGGGAAAACAACTTCAGAAACTGGTTGCAAATTACCTTGCTTGAACAGATGATCCATCTTGCCATATAACTGTCGCAAGCTGGGGAAATTCATCACTGCTTCTCTGCCCATTTCCAAGTATTGAGAACCTTGTCCAGAGAATAAAGCGACAACTTTTCCACCTAAATCCATACCAGAGGAACGGTAATAAATACCTTGAGGATGTTCCCAAGAAATTGCATCCGGCTTACTTTTGAGTAAACCAAGACTAACTTGCAGTAACTTACAAGCTTCTTGTAAATTCTCAGATACAAACCCAATTCTGAGGGCAGTTTTAGGGATAGCTAAAGATTGACAATCTAACAATAATTGAGAATAGAATCTTTCGCCCTCGTTAGCTTGCAAATTATTTAAAGTTGCTTCTAACTTGCTAATTAATTCAGCATGAGTAGCACTAAATAATAGCACTTCACCGGCTGCACCATGTAAACGATAGGAACTTTGTTGTTCTGGTTCGTATTCTTCCAAAACAACGTGATAATTTGTGCCACCAAAACCAAAGGCACTCACCCCCGCACGTCGGGGAGTTTCACCTTCTGCCTTTATCCAAGGTCTAGTTTGAGTATTAAGATAAAAGGAAGAATTTTCAATATTTAATTTGGGATTTGGTTCGGTAATATTGATAGTTGCTGGCAATACTTTATGATGCAATGCTAGGGCAGTTTTAATTAAACTAGCAGTACCAGCAGCGGCTTTTGTATGTCCAATTTGTGATTTTACACTTCCCAAAGCAATATGTTGTTTTTGGGTGTCATGTTTACCGAAGAAATCCTGTAAAGAACTAAATTCTACGGGATCTCCTGCCATTGTTCCTGTACCGTGTGCTTCCATTAAACCCACAGTTGCCGGAGAAAATCCAGCATCATCATAAGCCCGTTCTAAGGCTTTAACTTGTCCTTCTTTTCTAGGGGCATAAATACTCTTGTAGCGACCATCGCTAGAAGTACCAATTCCCTTGATTACCGCATAGATTTTATCCCCATCTTTTTGGGCATCTTCTAAGCGTTTGAGGAGAATCATCCCAATACCTTCACCTAACATCATCCCATCAGATTTAGCATCAAATGGTTTGACATTATCGCTAGGAGTTAGTGCAGGAGTTTTGCTAAAGGAAATGTAACCCATGATCGTGTTATCGGTGTCTACTCCACCGGTTAACATCATATTGCTACGATGTTCAACTAATTCACTAATGGCCATTTTTAATGCGCCAAAGGAACTAGCACAAGCCGCATCAACTACACAGTTTGTACCGCCAAAATTGAGGCGATTAGCAATTCTGCCAGCCACCACATTTGCTAACATTCCAGGGAAAGCATTTTCATCCCATTTCACATAAGCAGATTTAATTTTATCAACAATCTTTTTCGTATCTTCGTCAGATAAACCACTGCTTTTGAGAACCTTTTCCCAAACCGGATATTCTAATCTGGCAGTTAAGGGCATTCCCAATTGTTTGCCCATAGCTACACCCAAAATCACGCCGATATTTTCACGGTTAAATTCACGGGAGTCGCTATAACCAGCATCTTCCATTGTTTCTTTAGCAACTACTAAACTTAATAGTTGAGAAACATCGGTAACTTCTAAAATGCTAGGAGGAATACCAAATTCCATGGGGTTAAAATCAACTTCAGGAATAAAACCACCACGTTTACAATAGGTTTTATCTTCTGTTGTTCTGGGATTAGGATCGTAGTAATCTTCTACACTCCAATGGCTAGAAGGAACATCAGTAATACAGTCAATTTTATTAACAATATTTTGCCAGTAATCCCTTAATGTTCTCGATTGAGGCATTAAGGAAGCCATGCCAATAATAGCTATGGGAGTTGTGTGCAGTTTTCTATTAATTTCCTTAGTTGACATGGAATTTATCGAATTTTCTAAGTTTCCTGAATTCATTTTTCCTTCCTCTATAAACTTCAGCACAGCCTGTTCAAAACTATTAATTTGGGCTTCTAATTCCGTCAAAGAACTTTTTATTGTGTCTATCTTTTGAGGGGGGCAAGACATAGGACATAGACTAATTTTGAGTACCGTGAATTGTGCAGCAGGCTATCAACAGATAGTTAATCTGTATTCGCGCAGTTGCCGCAGGTAAGTTTAAATGCTTGACTTTACATCAACACCACAGGATATATACTGCCTTGTTTGTGGCAAATGTCGAGTTCCTGGGTGTTTGCTGGATGTTTTGCCGCAATTTTAGAACCTTATGTTCATGAATAAATACTAGACAATACTGGACTTTTGATATTGAAAAAGTGAAGATTACCTTGTGGTCATAACTGGCAAAAGGACATACTTAAGCTGAAGGATATGTATGAAGACAGAAGCGTTTTTATCTCTTAATCATTGAATGTTTTACCTATGGAAGAATAACGTTCTGTATGTTGATATAGCAGTTGCCAGTTTTTAAAGTCCAGGATAACCTATTTTAGATGATTAGACTGATAAAAGCTGCCAAAATCGTTACAAAATAATTAGCACTCTGTGGCAAATTCTATGAATAGTGAAAAAATACTTAAACAGCTTTTCAATAGTCTAGCAGTTTGTAACTTAGTGAGATCCAAAACCCCGGTTTATCAAGGTATAGGTTTTGTTTCTTTAGGCAATTCTGCTGTAAAAAGCTGAATAGATTTTAGTATTTCTTCTGTTTATAGAAATAAAATCAACAATTTATTTTTTGATTGATAAATGTTGAATTAATAAAAAGACTAGCACAGCTTATGAAAATGGAATAGTTCATTTTTGCTAATTTTTGGAGGAAAATATTTGTTAATTGATCTCCTTTTAAATAAAACATAATTGGGTGAGTATAATCTAGAACTGAATTTGTGAATAACATATCTTGGGTAATTACGGGTTGAACATCAATCTTTTCTTGATAATTCAAGGATTTTATGTAAATTGTCTCACAAGTAACAAATCAATAAATATACACAAGAAACATTTGAACATAATTGGGTGTTTTTTGAGCAAACTATCATAATCAAGTCTTAGTTTTTGATGAATTTATAAGATAACTCACCTTTTCTAGACAATTGGTTATTTATAAACCAAACATTAATTTGTTGGATGTTGATCATTAACCTGTAGATATATCAATTGTGATGAAATATGGACAATTGGCAGATATTAACCATGATTTGCTAAAAAAAGTACAGATTTTTAAATGAATTCATGAGTAATTAAATATAGTATGTAGTCAACGATTTTATTAATTGAAAAAACTAATTTTAGTTGACAATATCAAAGTTATTTGGGATAATTGCAGGTAAGTTTATTCATTCTCCTTAAGTTATTAGCATCATCACTACTTGGGAATTGAATATCTTTACTTTTCCCTAGAGCTATCGTATTTTAGGCTACTTAATTAAATGCCAATTCAAGATAAAACTGATAGCGGAGACTGGCGTTATACATGGATAATTGGAAGTAAAAACACCGCTAATTTAGGTATTTATAACAGCTAAGAATGCTGGCAACAATTCATACATAAATAATTAGACATATTCCTTCTATGAGAGCAATAAAGGATAAGTCTATAACCACTACCAGTATTTTCCGACATAACACCATTGGCATAAAAATATGGCAGTAAATAAAGAACGCCAATTATTCAAACTAGCTACGCTAAAGTGGAGAATAATTTTGGCAACTTCTCTAACTTTAGCGACAGGGTTAGTATGTTTCTACATTTTTCATCAGTTGAAAGTAAATTCTCAAACTCAAACTCCTTCTGTTCCGACTGTTAGTAAATCTCAACCTACCCCTATTAAAGTTGCTGTAACTGCCCTAGGAAGATTACAACCACAAGACAAAATTACTTATTTATCTGCTCCTAATTCTATCAACGGTGTCCGAGTAGAAAAACTGTTGGTAAAGGAAGGAGATAATGTTAAAAAAGGACAAGTATTAGCTTATCTAGAAAACTATGCTCGTTCTCAAGCAGCTATCCAACAAGCATTTGATCAATTGTTAATTGCCAGAACTAAACTTGCACAGGTACAAGCTGGAGCAAAAACTGGAGATATCAATGCTCAAAAAGCCACAATTACTCGCTTGAATTCCCAAGCAAAAGGAGATATTGCGGCTCAAACAGCAACAATTAACCGCATTAAAGCTGAAGTTGAAAATGCTCAAAAAGAGAGTAATCGCTATCAACAATTATCTAAAGATGGTGCTGTTTCTGCTTCCGTTGCCGATAGTAAAAATTTAGCCCTAAAAACTACACAACAGCAGTTAAAAGAAGCTGAAGCTACTCTCAAACGGACTCAAGATACTTTCCAAGATCAAGTCAAAGAAGGAAAATCCAAACTTAACAGTATTAAAGAAGTTAGGGTTGTAGATGTAGAGTTAGCAAAAAGTGAAGTTAAAAGTGCAGAAACGGCAATTCAACAGGCTAAAGCTGACCATGATTTAACTTACATTGCTGCTACTATAAATGGTACAATTTTGCGAATTCATGCCAGAAATGGCGAAGTAATTGGTACTTCTGGCTTTGCTGAAATTGGTAATACATCAAAAATGCAAGTTCTAGCAGAAGTGTATCAAACCGATATTCAAAATGTCCGAATTGGTCAAAAAGCTATCATTACCAGCACGACTTTTCCTGGTAAATTACAAGGAACTGTCCGAGAAATTGGTTGGCAAGTTGATAAACAAGGCATCTTTAGTATTAATCCTAATTCTGACGCAGACCGCAGAGTAATTGAAGTCAAAATATCTATTGATAATCCCAGCGATAGTCAAAAGATATCTCGCTTAACTAACTTGCAAGTTGATGTTGCAATCCAGATTTAGTCATTAGTTATGAGTCATTAGTTATTAGTTATTTTCAACAACTGACAACTGACAACTGACAACTGACAACTAACAACTAACAACTAACAACTAATATGAATTTCAAAATTCCTTTAGGGTGGCTACAGCTTGCCCAGCAAAAACTTCGTTTTGTCATCGCTGTAGCCGGAATTGGCTTTATTGTGCTGTTAATGTTTATTCAACTTGGTTTCCAAGATGCACTATATTCTAGTGCAACAGCACTACATCAACGATTGCACGGTGATTTATTTTTAGTTAGTTCTCAATATAAATCTTTAACAGCAATTCAAAGTTTTTCTCGCACTCGATTATACCAAACTTTAGGGTTTGATGGTGTTGATTCAGTTAGTTCAATTTATTTACAATTTGCAAAATTAAAAAATCCCGTTAGTGGTGAGAAGTATTCAATTTATGTCATTGGTTTTGACCCTGGAAAATCCGTACTAGATATTCCAGAAGTTCAACAAAATTTAGATAAACTCAAAATTTCTGATGTCATGCTATTTGATAGAGATGCCCGTCCAGAATTTGGACCAATAGCAGAATTATTTAATCAGGGAAATACTGAACAGCCAATTGAGATATTTCCCTTTGATGCTGTTAAAGGTTATCGGGTGAGAGTTGGTGGTTTATTTAGTTTAGGTCCATCCTTCGGTGTAGATGGTAATTTAATTGTTAGTGACTCAACTTTTTTAAGAATAAATCCTAATAGTCGTCCAGTTGAAAAAATAGATATGGGGGTAATTAAACTCAAAGACAATGCTGATATAAAACAGGTTTTAGCCAATTTAAAAGCCAATCTACCAAAAGATGTAAAAATATTCACTCGTCAAGAGTTTATTGATTTTGAAAAACAATATTGGTCAGTAAGAACCCCCATTGGTTTTATTCTTAATCTGATGCTAATTATGGCTTCTGTTGTCGGTGTGGTAATTGTTTATCAAATTCTCTATAGCAATATTGCTACTCAATTTATTGCCTACGCAACTTTAAAAGCCATTGGTTATGCTAATGGATATTTATTGAATGTTGTTTTCCAACAAGCATTAATCTTAGCATTGTTAGGTTATATTCCTGGTTTTATTGTTTCCATTGGTTTATACGATTTTGCCATGAAAGCAACTAAATTACCCATCATGATGACAACTAATAATGCCTTACTTGTCTTAATATCTACAGTCTTAATTTGCATTACCTCTGGAGCATTAGCTATCAATAAACTCCGTTCTGCTGATCCGGCTGATAGTTTTTAAGAATTTGTTGCATTTCAATTTATCAAATTCTGCCAAATATTCTCTAAACTAAAACCAACCAAAGATAGAAGTTTAATGTTATTAACAACAGTAAAATTCTCTAGCGAGTACAACAGTTCATAGTTGCATTTTATCGCAATTATTAAACTTAGATTGTATAACTTTGTCAAGTGTACGGCTACCCCCACGCTATCACAAAACACCTATCTATATCCCCATGAACTTCCAAAACAAAACTCTGCTGATTACTGGAATTGACGAATTTATTGGTTTACGTGCAGCCGAATTAGCTATAGCTCAAGGCATGAAAGTTAGAGGTATACAAAGTTCCCAAGTTAAGGATCAAACAGCGCAAAAGTTAGGTGTAGAAATTTTCGTTGGTAATATCACTGACCCAGCAATTTGCTCGAAAGCTTGTCAGGGAGTAGATATGGTTTTACACAATGCTCAACTTGCCGAAGAAGCTGGGGATATTAAACATTTCCGAGAAATCAATGTTAGCGGGACTATTAACATCGCCAAAGCTGCTAAACAAGCAGGAGTGAAAACATTTGTCCATCTTTCTACCGCTTTAGTATATGGGTTTGATTACCCTGAGAAAGTCACAGAATCAGGTGCGCTTTCTGGTGAAAATAATGCTTATTGTCAAACTAAAATTGAAGCAGAAATTGAAGTCTTAAAACTGAATAATGCCCCAGAATTTGGAGTAATTGTCATTCGGGCTGGAGATGTTTATGGGCCAGGAAGTCTTCCTTGGATTGTACGGCCAATTCACATGATGCGACAAAAATTATTTGCCTATGCTAATGAAGGCAAAGGTGTGATGAATCATCTATATGTAGATAACTTAATTGATGCCATCTTTTTAGCTATAGAAAAATCAGCTTATGGAGAGGTTTTCAACATTACCGACGGTAAAGAAACTTCCTGGAAAGATTATTTTATTCATCTCGCTTCACTAGAAGGTTTACCAGCACCAATGTCTTTACCTAAAGAAGAAATGAAATTATTCCTCCGGGTGCGTCTTCAAGGACAAAAACTATTTCGTAAAAAAGCTGATATTCTTCCAGAATCAGTTGATTTCATGAGTCGTCCTTATGCCTATTCTATTGCAAAGGCGCAAAATATTTTGAATTACCAAGCAAAAATTGATTTAGCAGAAGGAATGCGCCGCACCAATGAATGGTTGCAAAAAACTGACATTCAAAAACTGATGAAATAGATCAAATTTCCCACAAGTAAATTTTCACAAAAAGGAAGTATTGACTAATGTTGAAAATTGTGAATCTGTTAATTGCTACTTTACTAACTATTAGCTTCACCGAAGTAGCCCAGGCTGAAACAACAACATCTTTAACTGTAGTTGTTAATGGCATTCGTAATAAAACAGGGGAAATTTGCATGAGAGTTTATAACTCTGAAAAAGGATTTCCTGATAGTGCTAAAAGTGAAGTCAAAAGCGGTTGTACTAAAATTACAGGCAATTCCGTAAAGCAGGTATTTTCTGGCTTAAAACCTGGTAATTATGCTGTAGCTGTAGTTGATGATCAAAATGGTGATCACAAACTCAATAAAGACTTTTTTGGCATTCCTAAAGAGGGTTTTGGTATTTCCAAAAATCCTACCGTTTCCATTAGCACTGGAACACCTAAGTTCAATAATGCTAGTTTTAAGCTGGACAAGAATACTACCATTAATATCTTTTTGAAGTATTCTCTTGACCCCTAATTAAAAATTGGGAATTGGGGATTAGCGATTACTTGTTGCGTAGGGTGGGCAATGCCCACCAGCATTGAGTAGAAATTACAAATTACCGAATTATATTCTGTCTAAGACTATAGAGATAATGCCAGATTTCATAATATTTCTATCTAAGTCTTTGTTCGGTTGGCTGGTAATTCAAAGTTGTTTAACGTTAGTATTTTTATGGTATTTGCGTTCATACAAACCCAAATTATTACCAGATGAACAGTTACCAAAAACGGCTGTAATTCTTTGTTTACGTGGTGCTGATCCTTTTTTACCTAATTCTTTGCGATCGCTCTTACAACAAAATTACCCAGAATATGACTTAAAGCTGATCATTGATAGTAAAGAAGATCCAGCTTTTAAAATTGCCACTGAAACAATTAATCAACTGGGTGCAACTAACGTCCAAATTAGCACATTAAGAGCAGTTCGTCATAATTGTAGTCTTAAATGTAGTTCTCTAATCCAAGCTGTTTCTGATTTGGATAATGCTTATCCAATTATAGCTTTTATAGATGCTGATACTGTCGCTCATCCTAATTGGTTACGAGAATTAGTTACTCCTCTCATTGATGATCAAGTTGGACTAACAACAGGAAATCGTTGGTATGTTCCCACAGGTAATTATTGGGGTTCATTAGTTCGCTACTCCGGTAATGTTTCCACAGTTGTGCAAATGTTTCTCTTTCAGATTCCTTGGGGTGGAACATTAGCTATCAAAACAGAAGTGTTAAACCGCATCAAACTTTTAGATAAGTGGGGAGAAGTATTAACAGATGATATGCTTCTTCATAAACTTATCAAACAACAGAAGTTACAAATTAAATTTGTGCCTTCTTTATTGATGCTAAATCGGGAAGAAAGTAGTTTACATAACTTACAAGAATCATTAAAACGTTTAATAATTGGTTCTAAACTTTATCACCCCCGGTGGTTAGCTATAGTCAGTGAAGCATATTCTAGTATTATTGTCCCCAATGTAGTCATCATCGTTATTTTTCAGCTATTATTTGAGGCTCAATGGTACGCGGCAGCTTTACTATTTTCTACCTATATTTCCTATACCATTGGCTTAGTCTTACTAATGCTATTAATGGAATTCGGAATACATAAAATCTTGCACAATCAAGGTGAAAAAATACCTAAACTATCGCCTTTAATTATCCTCAAAATGTTGATAGTAATTCCCTTGACACAGTGGGTCTATGGGTTAATCATGCTATCTTCTTTGTGGACATCAAGTATTACCTGGCGGGGAATTACTTATCGCATTAAAGGACGTGAAAATATTCGGTTAATTGAATACCGTTCTTACCAATGGTTAGATCAACCAATTGATCCAAAAGCTTCTCTTTAAATAATATTGCTCGGTTAACTAAATGTAGGTTGGGTTAAGGAACGAAACCCAACATTATCAACTAGCCTTTCATTACTTTTTAGCCTTAACCAAGCAGTATTATCTATTTAAGAGAATGGGGAAGAATTTTAGATTTTCACTTCAATATCTAAAATCTCCAAGCTAATAATTATTATAAACCAGCGCATCAGTAATCTATTTTTGTAGAAAATTTCCCTCAAAATCATGAACAAAAAACCTCTTCGTATCGCCCTATTTACAGGACTATATGCTCCATTTTTAACAGGAGTTTCTGTTGCTGTTCATCAACGAGTTCACTGGCTATTAAAACAAGGACATGAAGTTTTTCTAGTTCACCCAGAAATTAATGATAAATACCCAAAACAAGTTGGTAATCGTCCCATGTCGGGAATAGAAGAATTAGAAACTTTTATCAATTTTTCTTCCTATTCATTTCCTACCGAACCACTGATATTTTATAAATCCTTACCCCAACCATTAAACCATCGTCATTGGAGTGATACAAAATTACTTAGTCACTTTCAACCTGATATTATTGTTGTCGAAGAAGCCCCACAAATGAGAGGTTTATATTCTGGCTTTTTACAAGGTTATGGGCGTTCTGTGGGAGTAGAATATGCAAAAAAAACTAACACCCCCATTATTTCAATTTTCCATACAGATATTATTGCCTATATCCAATATTATTTCGGAAATAAGTTCTTTAATTTAGTCCGTCCTCTACTGCCAATTTTAGTTAAACAATTTAGTGAAACTTACGATTTAAGTTTATTTTCTTCCCGCGAACAATTAACTAAATACCAAAAACTAAAAGCACAACGCAGCGAATATTTACCCTATCAAGGAATTGATTGCGAAAAATTTCACCCCCGCAATATTTGTTATGATCCAATTCCTGAGGATAAACGCCCAACTATTTTATTTGTGGGACGCATTACTCCAGAAAAAAATGTTAATCAACTCTTAGATATTTATCCTCTCATTGCTGCTAAAATTCCTGATGTGCATTTAGTAATTGTGGGTAGCGGTCCATTAGATGCAGAAATTCGTCGTCGGGCTGAAAATTTCCCCAATGGTGTCACAATTTGGGGTGAATCTCATGGTAAAGAACTTTTGGGTTGGTTTGCGAAAGCAGATATATTTGTCAACCCTTCAGTTACGGAAAATTTCTGTACTACAACTAACGAAGCTTTAGCTTCTGGAACTCCCGTAGTGGCTGTTGTTGCCCCTTCCACCGCTGAACAGGTTATTTCTGGAGTTAATGGTTTTCTAGCTGCACCTAATAACCCTGAAGATTTTGCCCAAAAGGTAATTACAATTCTCGAAAATCCTGACCTCAAAAACCAACTAACTGCACAAGCACGTCCTTCAATTCTTGAATTTGATTGGTCAGCTTGTACCCAAAAGTTTGAAAATAAGCTTTATGAATTAGTTAACATCCGTCAAAAGGTAGATGTTATTTAATTCTGTTCCCTCTCCTTTCTCAAGGGAGGGTTAGGGTGGGGTAATTCTGTATTTTGTTCATTAAAAAAAACGCCAACTTGGCTACTTAGATAGAAATACCTCTGCTACAGTATTTAAGTAGTTGACCTGTGGGCTTTTAGGTTCTTAGTTTGAGACGCTGACAAAGCTATTTGGTTATCAGTCGAAAGATTGCCTACTCCAACTGATAACAAGATTGCTATTGTTCTCAATTGTTCCTAAAACTCTTTATACCTCAGAAGTTTTTACTTCTGGGGTTTTTGTTATTTTGGTAATTGCCAATTATAAATTTTTACCTTTTCCTCTTTCAGTAAAAAAATCTCAGACAAAACAATCTTAATTATGTCCGCAATTTTGAATATTTCCTACCTGTTCAAGCAATGGGAGATATGCAACTGTAACAATAATCATCAATAAACCCCTTTTTTCCCAGACATAAATATAGGAATTATGTCCTAACTCTTAAATCAAACCACTTGATTTTCTCAAATTAATTAGTAAAAATGTAAATAAGTCTAACATCTTGTAGGCTCTCTTGGTGACAACTTAACCTTATCCAATGTCCAGAGTCCGCTAACGCGGACTTTTTTATTTATCTTGATATCCTCTACATTTTTACCTCAGTTTTTAACTTTTCAATTCGTTTAGTAAAGTATGCTTCTTGATATTTAAGTTGTTGGGCTATTGCTAATCCTTTCTCAAATGCTGTTAATGCTTGGCTATATTCTCGGCGTTCTAAATATATCTCACCAATTTGGTCATAAGCTGACATTAAACCATAAGAATTGTTAGCTAAGGTTTGTGTTTCCATGAGAATTTGGCTAGTTTGTAAAGCTGCATCTATTTGTTTCTGTGAACGGTAAAAAGCAATTAATTTCTCTAATGCTTCTGCTGCCTTAGCGTACTGCTCTGATTGCCATGCAGTAGTATAAGCTTGTTGATAATTATCAAAAGCCTGTTGTTTTAAATTGGGATTTTCTTGAGCTAGGGATTCATAATTTGCAGCTATAGCTAATTTCAAAGCTGGAATTGGCATCAGATTTTGTTGACTAGTATAAATTTGGGCTAATTTGTTTAATATATCTATTGCCGCTTGGGGTTGTTTTCCTTGAGCGTAGATATAAGCTAATTGTTGTAAATATGCTAATTCATTAGTTCTATCACCCTGATTAATTGCCAAATTTAACAGTTTTTCGTAAGTATTAGCAGCTTGAGGATAATCAAACCAACTTAAATGTAATTCTCCAATATTCTTTAAAGTCTCTATTTCTCCAGATGAATCTTGTTGTTGTTTGACTAAGATTAAAATTTGTTCATAAACTGATATTCCCAATTTAGGAAGACGGATTTTTTGATAAGCATTCCCAAGGGATTGCCATAATTGCAAATCGGTACTTTTTTGTTTCCCCATCTCGCTTTGAATTACTTGTAATCGCTGACTAATATATTGAACCTCTTCCCGTTCATTTTCATTCCAAGCGATTTCTCCCACCCGTGATAACGCTTCTACCTCAGCCAATATACCTAAATACCGTCTTAATCTTAGTTCACGGTTCCAAATCTCAAAGGCTTTCTTTTTATCTTCTCCTTGTAACATCACCTGCGCCTCTTGATTTAACCCATCTAAATCCGTCTTCAATTTTTGCAATTCTCCTGATGTTAATTCGCGTTTATCTGGTAAATTTGGTAACAGTGGATCTGGTAGAGTCACTTCTAAGGGGTTGGGAGGAAACTTATCCAAATTTTCAACTTTTTTATCCTTTGCAACTGTGCCAGAAATACACAAATGCCAGACAATGATAGTAGTGATAATTAAAATAAAACGCTGTAGCATGGTGGATTTACCTTTGTTACATTAATTAAATGCAATATTGCAGATCAATAGAGGATCTAATTCAGGTTATAAGCAAATATCAATTTTTACAAGTATTCTTCCCTCTTCTCTCTTCTTCTTAACTCCTAACTCCTTTTTTATGAATATGAGTAAAATAATTCCTGCCATTAGTGTCAAAAATTTTAGTTTTTACTACGACAAGCAAAAAATTCTTGACAGTATTTCTATGGATATTCCCCAAAATAAAATTATTGCCATCATGGGACCTAGTGGTTGTGGCAAGTCTACTTTTTTAAAGTCTCTCAACCGCATGAGTGACTTAGAGGGAGAAGTCCAAACTGAAGGAAAAATAGAATTTTTTGGGCAAAATATTTACGAACGACGGATTAATCTCAATCGTCTCCGTCGGCAAATTAGTACAATTTACTCCACACCTAATCTTTTCCCCATGAGCATTTATGATAACGTTGCTTACGGTGTAAAATTAATTGGCTGGCGACCAAAACCAGAATTAGATGATATTGTGGAATTAGGTCTGAAATCTGCTGATATTTGGGAAGAAGTCAAAAATAAACTCCATAAACCTGCTTTAGAACTATCTTGTGGACAACAACAACGGCTGTGTATTGCTCGCGCTTTAGCCGTGAAACCGCAAGTTATTCTGATGGATGAACTTTGCTCTGGACTTGATCCTATTACCACCGCTAAAATTGAAGAACTAATTGAGTGTTTGCGTTCTGAACTAACAATTATATTCATCTCTCAAAATATCCAACAAGTCTCTCGGCTCGCAGATTTTACAGCTTTATTTCAATACAATGAACATCATGTGGGACAATTACGAGAGTTTGCATCAACCAAAAAAGTTTTAGCTCAATTTATGGATTATCGAATTCGTGATTATGCTGATAGTTATTCCCGATAATTACAGCAAAAGTAACCGAGTCAGGAAACATTTCCCCTACTCCCTGCTCCCTGCTCCCTGCTCCCTGCTCCCTGCTCCCTGCTCCCTGCTCCCTGCTCCCTGCTCCCTGCTCCCTGCTCCCCATTCCCTACTTTAAAAATGAACGCAACAGGAAAAAACTAGCAATAGATTTAGCATCTATCGGTTCTCCCTCCAAAATCGCTTTTTCCAACTCTTCAGGAGAGAGTAAGACTGTTTCGATATCTTCATCTTCGTCTTTTTCTGGTGGTGTTTCCAGCTTTTCTAAATCTCTAGCGATAAAAGCATAGATGATTTCATCAGAATAACCAGGAGCAAGGAAAAATTCGCCTAACTTATCCCACTGACGAGCATGATAGCCAGTTTCCTCTTCAATTTCCCGTTTAACTGTCTCTAAAGGACTTTCATTGGGTTCTACAGTCCCAGCCGGAAATTCTAATAATCTTCCCTGCACAGCAAACCGATATTGACGGACAAGTACCAGTTTACCCTCTGCGGTGATGGGTATAGCCACAGCACCACCGGGATGACGAATACATTCCCATTCCCCTTCGGCTTTGTTGGGTAAACGCAAGCGATTAACTTCAAAGTTAAATTTGCGTCCTTTATAAAATAAGCGTTGCTTAAGTAACTGTGGTAATTCTCTACCTAATGGCATAGTAAAATTCTACCGTTTGTAAATACAGAGAACGTATACGGGGGTTTTGTGTTGTGATCAGTTCTTTTTGGGTGGCAAAATGGTAATTTCTTCACCCACTACAATAAATGTACATCAGAAGTGTCTATCTTTAGAAGTAAATCTTGAATTGCCCGTTGAGATTCGGGTTCTATCCAATCCGCAGCAATTTCCGCTAAAGGGACTAAGACAAAAGCTCGTTCAACCATGCGAGGATGGGGAATTTGGAGATTTGGCTGATGCAAAATTAAGTCATCATATAATAATAAATCTAAATCTAGGGTGCGTGGTCCCCAATGCTCCTGACGCACACGTCCAAACTCCTGTTCAATTACTAGTAAATGTGTTAATAAAGCCTGGGGTGACATTTGGACAGATAATATCGCGCAACCATTTAAGTAATCCGGTTGAGTTGGACCCACAGCCTTAGTACAATACCAACTAGATCTGGCTTCTATAGTTATTCCTGATGTTTGGGCTAAAGCTTCTAAAGCTCCCTCTAAAATGGCTGGGGAATTACCCATGTTGCTACCGAGAGCAATTGCAGTTCTAGCAGCAGTCTTTAGCATCCTAGTCAGACTCCTTTTTAATTTTTAAACAACCCCGCTCAATCTATACCTTACCTTGCTTGAATACCTTCGCCAAATTGAAAAAAGCCTTAATTCGTAGGTTGGATTGAGCGAAGCAAAACCCAACAAATGCCTTGGGTTTCGTATTGTTGCTTATTTTCTATTTCTATGCTTTTGATGTTTTGCAATATTATGCAATAATTACATTATTTAATTGTGAGAATTACATTAATGTCCATAACTAGTTTTACAGAAAACATATATTAGCGCTGAATTAAGTTAATAATTTATGGGGTATTATATAGGATATTATATTAACGCCAATATATTGCGCTCAAACCAAACAGGAGAAACTGCTATTGCCATTAGGTAATCATCAACAAAATGACGAGTCCGAAAATGAAAAATTACTACCGGGAATGCAGGTGAAGGCAAAGCAGTTATTAAATCAGATGACAACTATATCATCTGGAATCTTGGGCAAAATTGCCAGCAACGATAAACCCTTTTATCGTCGTTTTTGGTTTTGGGCAAGTTTAGGTTTAGGTGGTGGGATCATTGCTTTCCACTACACAATCTTAGAAATAGATAAAAATTTACCAGATCAGTCTGCACTTAAAGCAGTAGCAAGAGAGCAAACACTGACCATTAAAGCTGGTGATGGTAGTGTACTACAACAGCAAGGTGAAGCCACCAGAGAAGTGCTGACAATAGAACAAATACCAGATAATTTGAAAAAAGCTTTTATTGCTTCAGAAGACCGCAGATTTAATCAACATAATGGAGTTGATACCCAGGGAATTGCCAGAGCAGTTATTAGTAATTTGCGATCGCAAAATGTGGTAGAAGGTGGTAGTACCATCACCCAACAAGTAGCACGAATTCTCTTTCTCAAACAAGAAAAAACCTTTTGGCGGAAACTCAAAGAAGTTCGGTTAGCCCAAAAAATAGAGCAGCAACTGACTAAAGATCAGATTCTTGAACGTTATCTAAATCTTGTTTATTTAGGCTCTGGAGCTTACGGTGTGGGCGATGCAGCTTGGGTTTACTTTAGTAAATCCATAGATCAATTGACCTTATCAGAAATGGCCACCTTAGCTGGTTTAGCTCCAGCACCTAACGTCTATGCTCCCGACAAAAATCCCAAAGCAGCTACAGAACGGCGAAATTTGGTGTTACAGCGGATGGCAGAAGATGGAGTTATTACACCAGCACAAAGACAAGCCGCTACCCAGGAAGCATTAACAGTTAACAGCAGTTTACCCAAACGGTTACAAGTAGAATTTCCCTACTTTACCACCTACATTCAAAAGGAATTACCAAAACTCGTTTCCGCCGATGTCTTAGCTAGTGGTGGTTTAATGGTAGAAACTACCTTAAACCCAACTTGGCAAACAGCCGCAGAAGCCGCAGTTGCCAAAATCTTAAAAAATGAAGGGCGTTGGCAAAACTTTAAACAAGCAGCAATAGTTGCCATAGATCCTCGCAATGGCGAAATTCAGGCGATGGTGGGAGGTAAAGACTTTGGTAAAAACCAGTTTAATCGCGTGACACAAGCCCAGCGGCAACCAGGATCAACCTTTAAAGGGTTTGTCTATGCTACAGTGATCGCTACTGGTAAGAGTCCCTACGATAGCTATCTAGATGCACCTTTAGTAGTAGATGGTTATGAGCCAAAAAACTCCCATAAAAAATTCTCTGGCTGGTTGAATATGAAAGATGCTCTTACCCAATCTGTGAATACAATTGCGGTAAAAGTATTAATAGAAGTGGGCTTTAATCCGGTGATTAAACTTGCCCATGATATGGGAATTAAATCAGAACTCAAACCTAACTATTCTTTGGCGCTTGGTTCTAATGAAGTCAACTTGCTAGAATTAACCAGTGCTTATGGTACATTCGCCCATCAGGGAAATCATACAGATGTGCATGGGATTCGTCGCATCCTCAACCGGGAAGGGAATGTAATTTGGTCAGCCAAGTATGAACCTAAACAAGTTTTAGATGCTGATAGTAGCGCCATCATGACTTGGATGTTAAGAAATGTTGTTACCGATGGAACTGGTGCTGCGGCTCAATTAGATGATAGACAAGTTGCGGGCAAAACAGGCACTACCGATGAATCCCGTGATTTATGGTTTATTGGTTATATTCCTCAATTAGTCGCTGGTGTGTGGTTGGGCAATGATGATAACAGCCCTACCTATGGTAATAGTGGTAGTGCTGCCTATGCCTGGCATCAATTTATGGCAAAAGCAGTAGAGGGAATGCCTGTAGAAAAGTTTCCCTCCCGGCCTAAATTAGAAGGTCGCAAAGGTACTATTAAAGCCGAACCTTTCAAACCCAAAAAACTGATTAATCGCGCTGTTGATGATAGTGATCAGAAATCAGATGAGGCTAATACCAACAATTCTGATTCATCAACTAGACGCAGACGGAGAAAAACCTATAATCAATCGGAAGATTCTTCAGAAAGTACACCAAGACGGAGACGACGCTACAGTCAGGAAAATAATGATACATCTTCTTCTACCCGTCGGAGAAGAAGACGCAGCAGCAGCGAAGAATCTAATAGCAACTCTACTCCTAAATCATCTCGTTCACGACGCAGTAGCAGCGAACAATCACGTCCTGCAAAGTCATCCTCTTCAGCGGGAGAGAATAATTCTGGAGGATCTTCATCATCACCACCTTCTTGGAGGGAAAGACTTAAACCTAATTCTTCACCAGAATAATTAATCTTATGCCTTTGAATACAGCAAAGATTTTTCCTGGGGTAGATGTAGGTGATTCGATCAGTTTATACTTTGTTAAGAAGTGTAACCTACATTAGCCGAATATAATCATGAGTTATTTATTGCTCCAAGTCCCAGTGCAAGATACTGGAAATCACTTTCCCTTAGCTTTTACTTTGGTGTATGTAGTGGGTTTTATCGCTGCTGTCACCATTGGTTCAATTGCCTGGTACAACTCCAAACGTCCCCCAGGTTGGGAAAATAAAGAACGTCCCGACATTATCCCCAAAGTTGAAAAGGAGTAAATTTGGTGATTGGTGATTGGTAATTGGTAATTGGTAATTGGTAATTGGTAAGAATGTTTTACCCAATCCCCAGTCCCCAGTCCCCAGTCCCCAGTCCCCAGTCCCCAGTCCCCAGTCCCCAGTCCCCAATCCCCTAATTCTGTACATCAACCCAACGACGGTAAAGCTTTCTAATTTGCTTAAGCAATGTTGTGTGGGTTGATAAATTAGCTTCACTAGACTTGCTTAACTCTTCCAATTGGCAGAGAAGTCTGGCTTCTTCAGTGGCTACATCACCGTCACTATAAATTAAGCCACTAATGGCTTCAATTAAATTCTCGTAATCTTCCTGAGTTGGGCGATCGCCTAAATACTCTTTAACCCATTCATAACATTCCTTGGGTCTTACTGGCACTAATTCATACAGCCAGGGCTTGATTTCTGGATCATTAGCTAAACCTTTAACTTGAGCTATTTCCCGCAAATATTGCCGTTCTTCCGGCTGAATTTTCCCATCAATCCAAGCTGCTCCAATCAGGATTTTTACTAGTTTTTTTTCATGGAAATTATTAACCATCACTGCCTCCTCTGGTAGATTCGGGCTTTGATTAAATCTTACAATCACTATTAGTATTCACTCGGAATCCTTAGTTTTTCTTAAGCGCACCATAAAAAATCCATCCATATCCTGTTGATGAGGCCAGACTTTTAACCACCCTGGGGAAGAAATATCAACTAAATTAAAACTGGGAGGCTCAATTTGCCAATGGGGATTTGCTGCCAAAAACTCGGAAATTACCTGTTCATTCTCCGCTGGATGCAGTGTACAAGTTGCATACACTAAAACGCCCCCAGTCTTGACAAAACTTGCATTATGTGAAAGCAGTTCTTTTTGGAGTTGGGAAAGTTCCTGTACAGAAACCGGTGTTTGTCGCCAACGCGCATCGGCGTGACGGTGCATAGTTCCCAACCCAGAACAAGGAGCATCAAGTAATACACAGTCAGCAGAATTATAAAATTGCGGTAGGTTACGACTATCTCCCGTACAAATTTCGATAGATTGTAAATTTAGACGTTGGGCGTTTTCCTTTAATTTACGTAACCGGGAAGCAGTTTTATCACAAGCCCAAACTTTGCCCTTATCGCCCATTAATTCAGCAATATGGGTAGTTTTCCCCCCTGGTGCAGCACAGACATCAATCACCACATCACCCGGCTGAGGGTCAAGCAAATGCCCAACTAATTGGGCGCTACTATCTTGAACAGTCCACCAACCTTCAGCAAAACCAGGTAAATTTTGAATTGCGCCGTTATTACCAATTAATCGTAAAGCTTGGGGTAAATGGGGAATTGGTTTCACCACAACACCAGCAGATTCAAAAGCTAATTGTACCTCTTCTAAAGAACTGCGAAGAATATTTACCCGTAAATCAATTGTCGGGGTTTGATTCATCCAGATACACAGTTTTTCTGTTTCTTCAAAACCCAATTCTGCTAACCAAACCTCAATTATCCAATTAGGAAAACTGTGGATAATTCCCAATCTTTCTACAGGATTTTCCGGTAACTGTAAAGGTTCTGATGACTTTTCTGCAATTCGGAGATATTGACGTAATAACCCATTAACAAAACCCGTTAAACCAGGAAAACCATTTTCCTTTGCCAATTCGACGGTAGTATTTACAGCCGCAGAAGGGGGGATTCTTTCTTGATAACGGAGTTGATAAAAACCGAGATGTAAAATAGTGCGGAGGTCTTTTGGTTGTTGTTGGTTTTTCTTAGTAGCAAGTTGATCAATGATAGCATCTAGGGTACGTTGTCTTCTCACGCTACCATAGACTAATTCTGTCATTAACCGGCGGTCATTGTCGGGTAACTTAAACTTTTGTAGCACTCGATCTAAAGCAACATCAGCATAAGCTCCTTTATGAACTTCCTTGAGGGCGATAAATGCAACTTGACGGGGATTGGTCATGATAATACACTAAACACGGCTGCGAGATAGACTTGATAAGATCACAAAAAATTACAGGTAGGGCTGACATTGCCCACCCTACACTATTTAACTCTGTGAATGCCCATCTCCCCCGAAATTTTTCTCTATCCATATAGATAGATAAAAAAATCCTAGCGCGTTTTTACCGTTTTCTAAGTTATCCTAATTTTTGCAATTTAAGCATCGTAATACATATCATCAGCCACAAAAAACCAACTCCATAACCATTAAGGGAGCTAAACGAGGATGTAGATGACGCAACCAGAAATTAGAAATTTGTCGAATCATACTTTTTCAATTATCAAAATTCTCATAGTTATAGTAAAATTTTTTGGATTGATAAAATCACCTAAAATTTCACTACCTTGATCCGATATTTGTGAAGTTTGATTACACAAACTACTTTAGTAGTCGTTATAAATCACAAAATCGGTCATTCTTCTCAGTATCAAACTCTCCAAAACTAATTAAATCTAAATATTCAGGATTTCGCACTAGTTCTTTGGCTAATAAAAAACCTGTAACTGTCCAAGTTTGATATCTTCTTGCGTCTTTACCAATTAATGATCCACTTGTACTATCGTAATATTCTGGCCATTCATCTTCACTCAGCCTTGCTTGAGCAATTTCAATAGCCCGGTTACTAATATTGGTTCTACCTGTTTTTTGAGCAGCAGCAGCTAAAAACCATAACAAAACTGGCCAGCTACCACCATTATGGTATGACCAGGCGATATTTTTAGGATCACAACCAGTAAAGATTTTATATTCTTCTTTTTCTAAAGCTGGAAAACAAATTTTCATGGGCATTTCTCCCACCAAATCATCCCATTGTTCTTCAATCAAATTCATAATGGCTTGGGATTGACGTTCATTAGTAAGAGAACAAATAATAGCCATTAAATTTCCTAACGAGAAGAAACGAACATCTAACTGAGATGGGCCGACATTTCCCGCTAGATAACCCCCATGTTTTGGCAACCAAACGGATAAATCGGCGTATGGAATGGAATCTGGATAGATGTTGAATGGATTTACTGCGGTGTGTCCATATTCTTCACTTTTAAACCGATAGATAATATTCAGACTTTTCATATCTATCCAATAATGATGGCGGATATGATCTCTTAATAAGGGTAAGCGATTATCAATAGCTGTAACAACTTCTTCGTTACCTGCACAAATTAATAATTTACGAGATGCTCGTAAAGCTCCATAAAATAAAGATTGAATTTCTAAAGGATAGCCATAAATGCCCATGCGACGGTAAATCATACAAGCACCATCAGGAACTAATAGCATAGGGTTCATATCAAACCGAGTTGCTAAACAAAGTTCCATTATTAAGATAATGCCTTGCTGAAATTGCGGCTGCATGGCAAATTTCACATCTTTTGTAGCTTTAACATAAGCGTGTAAAAGAATAATCCACCAGAGACAAGAATCCACCGGTGTAACTCTAGCTATGGCTTTTTCACCAAAATCTGCTTCTAAAGATTCTTCTCCATCTATTGATACAACTTTAAAACTGGCTGGTATTAAACCTTTACAAGGTGTATAAGCATCAAATTGGTTTTTTTTCGGTTGTAATTTTAAAGTTTCTTCTAGAAAGTTACGCACAATATCATGTCTACCTTTCATCAGAAAAAGTAAGGCTGATGGTACAAAATCCCGAATAAAGCAATGATCAAAATTTAATCCAGATTGTGTTTGATCACAAACAGTTATAGTTCCTATAGGATAACCTTTATAATAAATAATTGATTTTTCTAGAAGTTCCCAAGCCTGGGTATCTAGAGTATTTAATATTGATATTTTCTCTTTTGTCATAGGGTAACTACTCCATTTTCATGAGATTGTTTAGGAAATCACAATTTACCTAGTGAATAAAAAAACTTTTCAATTTGTTGTTTTTTCCTAGTCTTTTATTATGATATCCTTTTTAACTGGTTACTGACAGCTATTTATCCACAAAATTAAAAAGCCCCGTATTTTCTCATAGGGGCTAAAAAGATGTTGTCTACCTTGGACAGTTTTTCAGATTACTAGAATTACAACGATTGAAGATTGCTATTCCTGTCAAAGAGACATATAAGGATCTACACTACCAACTTCAAATTCACAAGCTCTAGAAATGGTTTCTGGAGGTAATTTATCAAAACTAACTAATGGCAAGAATTCAGGATGATCCATCAGTTCTTTCGCTAATAAATAGCCGGCAATTGTCCAAGTTTGATATTTTCTCGCTTGTTTACCAATTAATCTCCCTTTTTTGCCATCGTAATACTCTGGCCATTCATCTTCATATATACGTGCTTTGGCAATTTCAAAAGCTTTCTCTGCTAACTGTGGTTTTTTCGTTTTCACTGCTGCTGCGGCTAACATCCACATTAAAACAGGCCAACTTCCTGCATTATGATATGACCAAGGGATGTTTTTAGGATCACATCCTGTGACAACTCTATACTCTTCATTTTCTAAGGCAGGAAAACAGATTTTCATGGGCATATCTCCCACTAAGTCTTCCCATCTTTCTTCAATCAAAGTCATAATCGCTTGGGATTGTGCCTCTGTAGAAAGATCGGAAATAATAGCCATTAAATTTCCCAGAGAAAAGAAGCGGGTATCTAACTGGGATGGACCAACATTACCTGCTAAATAACCACCTTTTTTGGGTAGCCATTTATCTAATTCATAATAAGGCAAAGAATCTACATAAATGTTAAATAGATTTACGGCCGCTTTACCATATTCTTCACTCTTGAACCGATAAATTGCATTCAAGCGAGAAATATCTATCCAATAATGTTTACGAATATGACCACATAACAAAGGCAAGCGATTATTAATTGCCTCCATAATATCTTGGTTGCCTTCACAAATTAGTAGTTCCCGCGCTACACGCAAGGCAGCAAAAAAGAGAACTTGAATTTCTAGAGGATGGCCATATATCCCCATCCGCCTATCAATCATGCAAGCTCCATCAGGCACTAATAGGGTTGGATACATATCAAAGCGATTAGCTAAACAGATTTCCATAATTAACCGGATACCTGTTTGGAATTCCGGCTGATAAGCAATGGAATAATCATCAGTAGCAATTACATAGGCACGTAATAAAATCAGCCACCACAAACAAGAATCTACTGGTGTGACTCTAGCGATCGCGTGTTCGCCAAAATCAGCTTCTAAATGTTCTTCGCCATTGATAGATACAACTTTAAAGCTGGCTGGGATTAAACCCCTACCGGGTTTATATGCGTCCAATGCTCTTTCTTTCGGCTGTAACTTTAATGTTTCTTCTAGGAAATTTTTAACAATATCTGTTCTCCCTTTAATGAGAAAAATTAGGGCAGAAGATACAAAATCTCTGACAAAGCACTGGTCATAATTCAAAGCTTCTACAGATGGATCATAGGCAGCTAAAGTACCAATAGGACGACCTTTATAGTAGAGAATTGAATTCTCTAATACTTGCCATGCTTCATTTTCTATATTGTTACTTGTCTCTAATTCGTTTAGTTGCATTACCAGACTAACTCCATTTAGATAGTAGATTTTTTGGGAGTAGATGCACCTTTAACTATTATTTATGCCATTTTTATCATAACTTTGAAATAGCAAATATCAATCCAGTCAAAATACTAAAACTCAGTCAATATAAAAAACTAACTGCATCATGTTTAGCAGCTTTTTCAATTCCTAAAAATACAGCTTATTCTGTATGTAGAATCACTTGAATATAGTATATCTACTTGTTCAGAAATTGGCTATTGAGATGACAAAATAAATTATTCCCCTACAACTTAACAATTTATAACGTTTTTTCAGAATATGCAACATAAACAGTTAAAGTTTTTTCGGAGATTAATACTGATGAAGGGATATATATATTACAAGTCATTCACAAGCTGAAACTTTTGATATGCTTGATTAACTGCTTGTATGGCAGTTTTAGCACTGCTAGAAGTGTTAATATCAGGATGATATAATCTTGCTAATCGCAGATAGGCAAGTTTGACATCTTTGGGGTGGGTTTTCGGTTCTACGCCTAAAATTTCCCACCATTCCCCAGTTGAGGGTAAATGATCACCGCTGTGAACCTGTTGCCAAATCTTGAGAGTTCCACCTTTACCACCACTAATCAAGATTCTACCATCTGCACTAAAAGTTAGGGGACTAAATCCCGAAATAGTTTCTATTAATTCCCCAGTTGCGATATTCCAAAGCTTGATGATTCCATCTTCACTACTACTAGCAATAATTTTACCATCGGGGTGAAGAGCAATAGCAGAAATAGCCGTTGAGTATTTCTGCAAAGTGTAGCGTAATTCCCCTGTATGGAGATTCCAGAATTTAATTGTACTATCGGTACTGCCACTAATTAAAGTTTGATTATCGGGAGTAATTGCTAATGTATTGACTGCTGCTAAATGCTGATTAATAATATAACGGGTTTCACCAGTTTGTAAATTCCAAATTCTGATAGTTTTATCAGCACTACCACTAACAAGAGTTGTACAATCAGGACTAATAGCAACAGATAAAACTGCATCCATGTGTCCATTTAAAGTGCGTTTAATTGTTCCCGAATAACTTCCCCAAATTCTAATAGTTTTATCCGTACTACCACTAACAATAATATTACCATTAGGACTATAAACAAGTGCATTTATAAAACCATTATGACTATAGGGAGAACTTAAATAAGAGAATGTGCGGTTATATCTTTTTGTTTCTAATTCCCAACTACTGATTTTCCGATCTACACTACCACTAATTAACTGTTTTCCGTCGGGACTAATAGCCACAGATAACACAGCTTCAGCTTGTCCAGAAAAAGTATATAGCAATTTTCCAGTTTGTAAATTCCATAAATTAACTTGTCTGTCATTGCTACCACTAACTAAGGTTTGGTTATCAGGATGAATAGCTACTGCATTCACAGTGGCGGTGTGTCCTTTGAGAGTTTTTACACATTGCCAAATTCCCGTTATTTGAGGAGTTATATTTAATATTTTTGGTTTGATTTTTGGAGGTTCAACATTTATTTTAGCTTTTAATTTATTTAACTCATTGTCAACTTCTAAAGCTGTAAATTTGGCATTTATATCATCACCAGATAATTCTAATAATGCTTCAAAATAATAATCATTTTGTAAAACTTTTGCTTCCATACGTTCAAAAAGCTGTATGGGAGGTTCTTTAAATTCCGAATCATCTAATAATTTAGCCACACCATAAGCAGCAAGTCCTAAAACAGCACCAATTCCCGCCATTGGTACAGTACCAATACCAAAAGCTAAACCAATTTTAGGCGCAACAAATCCTATTCCACCAACAATATTAGAAACGCCAACACCACCTACAGCACCTATACCCATTGCACCATAAGCTACTGTATCCCCTTCCGTGATTCCTTTGAAAGCACCATAAACAGCAGCGCCAACAACCGCACCCGCAGCGGTTACAGAAGCAGCACCTATTCCCACACCCCCAAAGCTTCCAGCTATTCCAATACCTCCGACTGTGGAGGAAATAGTCGCACCTGTTAATGTTCCGGTGGTGATAAATGCTGCACCTGTTTGGGATGTTGCTTTCATGGTTATTGTCAGAATCAGGATTTACAGGATTTAAGGATTGAGAGGATATTTATTTGTGTCATCTAATAATCTATTATTCCCGATAATAGCACCTATGAATTTTTTATTAATCAGTTCCACCCCAAGTCCACACAGGATTACCTATTTTCATTCCTTGTTTGAGAACTATTAAAGGATAATCATTAGCATCAAAACCACCTGCTAAATCAAGCATAAAATAAACTTTACCTTTAACAAAATGCAGCCGCAAATGATTAGTAGTTCCAGTATATTTTTCACCATCAATTTTGGTGATTCCAGCAGAAGCAAAACATTTTGCATATTTGGGTTTTAATGTTCCTACCCATGTAGTGCTAAAGCTATTATTTGCGCTGACAGAAATATTATTTGCGTACTCACTTAAATTCACAGAACCGTCGGTAGCAAAACTACCTTCTTGATAAGGACGGGGAATTTCAGTGACAATAACTTTATCTGGACAACTTTGTTTTCGCTCGTTTTGATTATAAACTTTGAGTTCAATTTTATTTGCTACCTTTTGCGCTTGAACGTTAAAGGAGGGGAATAGGGAAAGTAAAATAATACTTATTCCAATGGTTAAAGATTGGGGGGGAATATTACGCATGGGGTTATTAAATGTGTTTGTAAGTTTATTTGCGGTGTAAGATTTTTTCAGAAAATACGATTTTACTATCAAAGATAACACTAAAAAGGTAATTATCTGTATGAGTTTATCTCACGCAGAGGCGCAGAGTCACAGAGAGAAATCAAGAGTGTGGTATAAATATCAGGCTAAAAGTGACACTATAGTGATACTATATGTATAATTCACTTTGTAGTAGTTATGACTAAGCCAAAAACGAACAAATTTACTTGGACAGAGTGGTTTCCATATCCTAGTTCCTGGTTAAAAGCCTTTATTTTAGCCTTATTTTTAGGAATTATTATCAGAATTATCTCATTTACTGGAGAGATAAGCTATAAAATAGCTAATTTTGCTAATAGTCCAGAATTATTTGTTATATTTACAATTTTGCTAATCATATCACCAATTGTCCTAATTACTTTTACTCACCACATATTTCATATAATTATCGGAAAAATTTTTCCTAAAATACAATCTCCAGAGATGCAAAATATTCAAGGATATATACCAGGAATAGTAAGTATTTGGGAAGGTTTATATGGTTGGCTAGTGATTGCTTTATCGTCATTTATATTATTGTTAATCACTGCATTAATAAGCCCTGTATTTGATATAAAATTCCATGAAACCACCAAAATTTATAACGATTATGAAAAAACCATAATATGTATATTTGGATTTACTTGGATAACTACTGGTGCATTTATTTATCAAATTGATTTTTTATTTAAAAGACATTTATTATCAATCTCCCTAGCCAATAGTAATGACAAAAAAGAATCTCAAATTGATCAAGTAGAAGTACAACTAAATACGTTAAAAGGAGATCATGGTTTAACTGAAATGAAAGATACAAAAAAATCACTAACAACTTCCCAATTATCTCCAATTGCACAACAAAAAGATGAGTTTACAGAAGCCATAATTTTAGCTAAAAAGGCAGCACAAATAACTCGCTTTGCTAAAACTAAAGCTGAGTGGTATCAAGTAGGTATTGCATGGCAAAAAACCATAGAAATGATGAAAACTGTACCAATTTCTGATCCGAATTATAAAGCAGCACAACAAAAAATCATTGATTATCAGAAATACATAAATTGTGCTAAAAAAGCAGTGAATAGTCAAAATATTAACTAAACATTAAAATAAATTACTTCCTTCCGCGTTCTTCTTTGCGCCTGGAGCGTCTCTGCGTGAAAAAAAACTCTTATCCAAATCAAAACACCCACATCACATCCCCAAACGGTAAGGTAATAAAAGCCATATTTAGTAAAAATAAACAAAATAGATGACATCCATAGAATCCCACAAAAAAGCCAAAGCCCTCAAACCCGGAAGCGTGCGCCCCGCCAAAGAACTATGTAGCGAATGCGGACTATGCGACACCTACTATATCCACTACGTCAAAGAAGCGTGCGCCTTCATTACCCAAAGAATAGACGAACTAGAAACCACCACCCATAAACGCCCCCGCAACCTCGAAGACGAAAACGAACTCTACTTTGGAGTTCATCAAGAAATGATGTCCGCCAGAAAACAACAACCCATAGAAGGCGCACAATGGACAGGAATAGTTAGCAGCATAGCCATAGAAATGCTCAATCGTGGCTTAGTAGAAGGCGTAGTCTGTGTGCAAAACACCAAAGAAGACCGCTTTCAACCCATGCCCATCATCGCCCGTACACCCGAAGAAATACTAGCAGCTAAAGTCAATAAACCTACCCTATCCCCCAACCTCTCCGTATTAGAAGAAATCGAAAAATCAGGAATGAAACGGTTATTAGTCATCGGTGTAGGTTGTCAAATCCAAGCATTACGCGCTGTAGAGAAAAAACTTGGCTTAGAAAAACTCTATGTACTGGGAACACCATGCGTAGATAACGTTACCCGCGCCGGACTGCAAAAATTCCTAGAAACCACCAGCCGTTCCCCCCAAACAGTCGTCAGCTACGAATTTATGCAAGACTTCCGAGTCCACTTTAAACACGAAGACGGTTCAGAAGAAACAGTCCCCTTCTTCGGCTTAAAAACCAACGTCCTCAAAGACATCTTCGCACCATCATGTATGAGTTGCTTCGATTACGTCAACTCCCTCGCTGATATCGTCGTTGGGTATATGGGCGCACCCTACCAATGGCAATGGATAGTAGTTAGAAACGATACAGGCAAAGAAATGCTCGAACTTGTCAAAGACCAACTCCACACCCAGCCCGTCATGTCCCAAGGAAACCGGAAACCCGCCGTACAGCAAAGCATACCAGCTTACGATCAAGCAGTTACCTTACCCATGTGGGCAGCGAAATTAATGGGAGTCGTGATAGATAAAATTGGCCCCAAAGGACTGGAATATGCGAGATTTTCCATAGATTCCCACTTTGCGAGAAATTATTTATATGTGAAGCGGAATCATGGAGAGAAATTAGAAGCTCATGTACCGGAGTTTGCGAAGCGGATAGTGGGGCAGTATAAGTTACCGAAATGATGGCTCACGCAGAGGCGCAGAGACACAGAGAGTTTTCAGAGGCCGTTGACTACTCGTGTGATGCCGTCTTTGATGAGTGGGACGTTAAAGTTGATTAGTAGTCCGACTTTTTTATTAGCAAGGCGTAAATAGGTTAATAGCTGCTTTTTGTGTACAGGATGAACTGTTTCCACTGATTTGAGTTCGACAATCACCTTGTCTTCAACTATCAAATCAGCCCGAAAACCTTCCTCCAAAACCACACCTTCATAGAAGATAGGAATAATTACCTGTCTTCTCACCTCCAACTTTCGCCTTCTCAACTCAACATCCATCACCGTCTCATAAACCGACTCCAACAAACCAGGTCCCAAAGTAGTGTGAACCTTGAAAGCCACATCAACAATCATTCCCGAAATCTCATTCTCAATCATACTCTCTGTGCCTCTGCGTCTCTGCGTGCAAAAATCTTACCTCATAAAGTCCCCACAGCCTCAATAGCTGCTTGTAAAGCTATAGATACATGAGTCCAATGAGTCCCACCCTGGCAATAAACCACATAAGGCTCACGTAATGGACCATCTGCCGATAACTCTAAGGTACTCCCCTCAATAAATGTCCCCCCAGCCATGACTACCTGGCTTTCGTAGCCGGGCATATCGTCGGGGATGGGGTCGAGATAAGAGCCTATGGGTGAATACTGTTGAATGGCTTTGCAGAAGGCGATCAGTTTTTTGGCTGAACCGAGTTTAATCGCCTGAATGACATCTCCTCTGGGCACTAATGGTGGGGGGTTGACTGGATAACCAAGTTTGTCAAAGACATATCCTGTTAGGTATGTTCCTTTCATGGCTTCCCCTACCATCTGCGGGGCTAAAAATAATCCTTGGAATAAGAGGCGGTTTTGATCAAAGGTTGCTCCTCCTTCGCTACCAATTCCGGGGGCTGTGAGTCTACAAGCTGCTGCTTCTACTAGGTCGGCGCGTCCGGCTATGTACCCCCCTGCACTGACAATTGTACCCCCAGGATTTTTAATCAATGAACCAGCCATTAAGTCAGCACCAACATGGGTGGGTTCTTGGGTTTCGATAAATTCCCCATAGCAGTTGTCTACAAAACAAACTGTGTCGGGATTTTGCTGTTTGACTATGTTAACAATTTTCTCTATGTCGGCTATGGAGAGGCTTGGCCGCCATGAATATCCGCAGGAACGTTGAATCAATACTAACTTTGTGTTGTCGGTAATGCTAGTATTCAAGGTCTGCCAATCTATTTTTCCTTGATCAGTTAATTCCAATTGGCGGTATTTTATGCCAAAATCAATTAGAGAACCTTGGCCTTGTCCTCTCAAGCCAATTACCTCTTCCAAAGTATCGTAGGGAGAACCGACTACTGCTAACATTTCATCCCCAGGACGAAGTACACCATACAACGCACAAGCGATCGCATGAGTTCCCGAAACAAACTGCACTCGCACCACAGCAGCTTCAGCACCCATCACTTGGGCAAAAACTTTATCTAAAGTTTCTCGTCCTAGATCGTCGTGTCCGTAGCCACTTACACCTGCAAAATGATGTGCGCCTACTCGGTGATGACGGAAGGCATCTAATACTCTTTTAAGATTATGCTTGACCTGAGCGTCAATACCAGAAAAAATTTCTAATAGCGCCTGTTCTGCTTCCCGCAGCCGTTCAAAGCTGTTCATCATTTCCTCATTCAAAAACATAAAATAGATATGCGGATTTTAGGATCTCGCAGATTAGGCTGAACAATTTCTATTCAGGTTACTGCATGACAATTGCTACTTCTAAACCTCCCATTAACTGGGTTAATACCCTATTTTTCGTTTCATTGCACGTCGGCGCTCTATTTGCCTTAATTCCGAGCAATTTTAGCTGGAAGGCAATTGGTGTTGCTTTATTGCTTTACTGGGTGACTGGAGGTTTAGGTATTACTTTGGGATATCACCGTCTTGTCACTCACCGTAGTTTTCAAACGCCTAAATGGCTAGAGTATGTCTTGGTAATCTTTGGGACACTATCTTGTGAAGGTGGTCCAATTGAATGGGTCGGTACACATCGGATTCACCACTTACATTCTGATACTGAATCTGATCCCCATGATTCAAATCAAGGTTTCTGGTGGAGTCACATGGGTTGGATGATTCATTTTGCTCCCGCTCACAGTCAAGTTCCTCGCTTCACTAAAGACATTATTGATGACCCAGTTTATCAGTTTTTACAGAAAAATTTCATTTTATTACAAGTTGCCTTGGGCATAGTCCTGTATTTCTTCGGTGGCTGGTCAATGGTAGTTTGGGGAATTTTCGCGCGGATTATTTGGGTTTATCACTGTACTTGGTTGGTAAATAGTGCTACTCATAAGTTTGGTTACCGCACTTATGATTCTGGTGACCAGTCAACTAATTGTTGGTGGGTGGCTATTCTCGTATTTGGTGAAGGTTGGCACAATAACCACCACGCTTTTCAATACTCTGCTCGTCATGGTTTGGAATGGTGGGAAATTGATATGACTTGGATGACAATTCAGTTATTACAATTACTAGGTCTAGCGACAAACGTAAAGCTGGCAGAGAAAAAGGCATAATACAGATTTCATGCTCAAAGTCAATAGTTTTATAGTCAATTTTTGGCTTAAGACTATTGACTTTTTGTGTGTAAATAAAGCAATTTTAAATTTATTTTTTTTAATTGCTGACTAACTATCCTAAGTTGTTGTTAAGTTGCTATAATCTCAGAAATTAATGTTACAAAACTTTGTAGCAAGTTACTTTTTTTAGTAAGCTTGTGTGCAGTCTGTTGTTTTTCAGGTATTCATGACTACATCAATCATCAAAAGTCAGGAAATAGCGGTCTCCACAGACCTTGGTAAAGACCAAATAAAACTAAAACATATTATCAAAAGTCTGCCCAAGGAATGTTTTCAGAAAAATAGCCGCAAAGCATGGACAACTGTAATCCTCAGTTTATCTATGGCTACATTAGGCTATTATTTTATAGCAATTTCCCCTTGGTTTCTTTTACCCCTGGCTTGGATTTTTACAGGAACTGCTTTAACAGGTTTTTTCGTTATTGGCCATGATTGCGCTCATCGTTCATTTGCAAACCGTCGCTGGGTAAATGATTTAGTGGGACATTTCTTCATGATGTTCTTAATTTACCCTTTTCATAGCTGGCGCATTAAACATAATCATCACCATAAACATACTAACAAGCTAGATGAAGATAATGCTTGGCATCCTATTAGAACAGAAGTTTTTGCAAGTTGGTCTAAAAATAGACAGTCCGCTTTTCAGTTTTTCATGAGTAAACGTCTCTGGTGGGTAGGTTCTATTGGCCATTGGGCAGTTGTGCATTTTGATTGGCGCAATTTCCAGAAAAAAGAACAAGCTAGTGTCAAACTTTCTGTGGCTGTAGTAGTTGCTTTTGCGGCTATTGTTTTCCCAAGTTTGATTATTACAACTGGTGTTTGGGGTTTTCTTAAATTCTGGGTTATTCCTTGGATGGTTTACCATTTCTGGATGAGTACCTTCACCATTGTTCACCACACTCTTCCAGATGTTCCTTTCAAAACTGCTGATAAATGGAATGAGGCTTTAGCACAGTTATTTGGAACTGTTCATTGTGATTATCCTCGTTGGGTAGAAATTCTTTGTCACGATATTAATGTTCATGTTCCCCATCATATTTCTACTGCAATTCCTTCCTATAATTTGCGGTTAGCTTACAGCAGCATCAAAGAAAATTGGGGTCCTCTTCTCCATGATGAATATAAATTCTCTTGGGATTTGATGAAAGAAATTACTAATCAATGTCAACTCTACAAAACTGATATTGGTTATACTACTTTTGACGAATATCGAGCAGAGAGATAATAAAACATCAATTATGAACTTTGAAGTATGAATTTATTAATGACTTCTAATTTCATAACCAATTTTTTTAGTTTGGCAATGAACCAAATCTGAAAGGGTTTAGGTAATTTGCCAATATTTCTCAGGTTAAATTCCAGAGGTAACTAAAGATTACTTCACAGTTAATTGATAATTTACAATCAACCAATCCAGTGCAATTAGATACCATCCAGTTCAATCAAGATCCTAGTTCTGCATCTTCTGAAGGTCAAGAAAAATTACCGTTTACTCTTCAGGATTTAAAAGCCGCAATTCCCGCTGAATGTTTTCAGCCTAGTGTGACTAAATCACTCTATTATTTTTTTCGTGATGTTCTGATTGTGGGACTGCTCTATGCAGCGGCCAATTATCTCGATTCTTGGTATTTTTGGCCAGTTTTCTGGGTAATGCAGGGAACAATGTTTTGGGCTTTATTTGTCGTTGGCCATGACTGCGGACACCAATCTTTTTCTAAACATAAATGGTTGAATGATTTGGTTGGTCATATTACCCATACTTTCATTCTCGTTCCTTATCATGGTTGGAGAATTAGCCACAGAACTCACCACAAGAATACAGGCAGCCTGGAAAATGATGAAAGCTGGTATCCTGTCTCTGAATCTGAGTATGATGAAATGCCCTTAGCGCAAAGAATAGGGCGTTTCTATCTGTTCTTATTGGCTTATCCCGTGTATTTGTTCAAGCGTTCTCCTGGTAAAGAAGGTTCTCACTTTTCACCTAGTAGTCCGCTGTTTAAGCCTTCAGAAAAATGGGACATTATCACTAGCACCACCCTGTGGATTAGTATGGTGGCTTTGCTAGGATTGTTTACCTATCAATTTGGTTGGATGGCGTTCTTAAAATACTACGCTGCACCTTACATTGTCTTTATCATTTGGTTGGACTTGGTGACTTTCTTGCACCACACTGAACCTGGTATTCCTTGGTATCGTGGGGAAGAATGGACTTTCCTGAAAGGGGCAATTTCTAGCGTTGACCGAGATTATGGAATTTTTAACCATATTCACCATGATATCGGTACTCATGTTGCCCACCACATTTTCTTGAATATGCCTCATTACAATTTGCTGAAAGCAACTGAGGCAATTAAACCAATTATGGGTGAGTATTTCCACGAATCCAAAGAACCAGTTTGGAAGTCCTTATGGAATTCTGCTATTGGTTGTCATTTTGTTCCAAATACAGGTAGTAAGGTTTACTACACTTCTAAGAGTCAGAATGGGAATTAATGGGTAGATTATTCCCATAAACGAAGTCCGCCCAGGCGGGCTTTTTTTATTTCTGATCGTCTATGATCACAAAATAGGTGATTCAGGTGGACATTAAAAAAATGCCAGAAATAGAAGATTTAGGGGTTACTGTAGAAGAATATTTAGAGGGAATGGCAACAGGTATAGATGTTTTAGTTAGGGAACAACTCAAGGCTTGAGTAGGAACATTTATATTAATCATAGTTTTAAGTTAAAAAAAGGTGAATTTTAAATTTGTCTACTCCATTACAATTAATTGGGCGTTCCGGAGAATTTCAGCGGATTATTGAAATACTTGCCAAAGATGGTGATTTGTTAATTACTGGAGTTCCTGGTAGTGGGAGACGAACTTTAGTTAGAGGTGCAGCACAGGAAGTGAATACAGTTATCTTAGAAATAGACTGCATTCGCGCTACAGAAGCCGAAAGATTTGTACAACTATTAGCAGAAGCGATTAGTCAAAACTGGGAAGCAGAGAAAATTCAAATCTGGTTAAATGAAAATACTTCAGCATTTTTTACTTTTAATTCTGAAAGTCAATTAAGACTAATTCGTTCTTTGGAACAAGAACAACTATGGCAAGCTTTCGCCAATTTGTTAGACTTATTAGAAATCATGGCGGTTGATTTAAATCACCGCATATTGCTAATTTTAGAAAGTTTTCCCCATATTCGTTCTTGGGATCGTCAAGGTTTATGGGAAACTAAATTTAGGAAAGAAATTAAGACTTACCCTCATGTTAGTTATGTACTAATAGCCACAATAGCTGAATCTAGCCAACATCCAGATGATACTAATTATCCCCTAGAAACTATTCAATTAGCTCCTTTAGCTAAGGATGTTGTCGCCTTGTGGGCGAGAGAAATTTTACATAGGGAAGGTTTCACATTTGATTGTCATAGTCAAGCTTTGCAGCTATTTCTAGAGGCGGTACAGGGACATATTGGCGATGGGATGGCGATTATTCGGCGTTTATCTGCGTCGCGCTGTGCAGATGGGTTAATTCGGGAGGAAGATGTTCAAAAAGCGATAGCAGGATTACTGAAAGATTTATCAATGACTTATGAATCTTTGCTGATGTTATTACCTGCAAATCAGGTACATTTACTAGAATCTTTAGCCATTGATCCTACTGATAAACCCCAGAGTAAGGAGTATATTCAAAAGCATGGACTTTCACGGGGTGGGAGTCTGCAAGGTGCTTTGACTGGGTTACAGCACAAGGGTTTAATTTATAATGCTGAACATGGTTATCGGTTAGCTTTGCCTTTGTTGGCTTTGTGGTTACGAGAAAGATTGGGTTGATAAGGTTTGTTAAATTTATCACCTTAATTTGAGGAAAGTTTTTCTCAATACCCGCCACTTGATTAATACTGGCTTTGCCCAGAGCAAGCTAATTGAATCATGGAGAATTGTGTAAAAGCAGGGAATAATAAATAGGGTTAGTATTGTTGCTAAAGATAAACCGGAAAAGACGACTACACCCAAAGGTTGGAGAAATTCCGATCCTTCCCCAACTCCTAAAGCGATGGGAAACATCCCTAAAACAGTGGTAATAGTAGTCATTAAAATTGGTCTAAGCCGTTGGGGTGCAGCTTGTAAAATAGCGGTGCGACGGTCAATTTTTTCCTGTTCCCGCAGTTGGTTAGCCAGTTCAATCATAATAATGGCGTTGTTAACAACAATACCAACTAAGAGAACTGCACCAACTATCACAGTTGCGCCAATGGGGGTTTTAGTAATATAAAGCCCGAAAATACCCCCAGCTAATGCCAAAGGAATGGTGAACATAATTACTAAAGGGTCAACCAGGGAATTATATTGTACAGCCATAACTACAAAGACTAAAAAGGCAGCTAGTCCTCCTAGAAGTTGCAGAGATTTTTGTAATTGTTGATTAGATTCAACGGCTGCACTGGGAAGAATGCTGACACCTTGAGGTAAATCTACACTACTGAGAACTTGATTTACTTGGGAGATAGCCTCACCCAAACTAGCACCTTCTGTTAAGTTCCCCGCAATTAAAAATACCTGACGTTGGTTAATACGTTGAATTTCTCCCGGCGCTTGACCTTGTGTAATTTTGGCGACATCACTCAAGCGAATTTGATAATTGTCATCAACAAACAACGGTAATCTTTCTAATTGGGAAGTTGTTTGTAATGATGCTTCATTCAACTGGACGCGCACATCTACCAAGCGGTTGGCGCGTTGTAGTTGGGTGGGAATACTAC
The DNA here is from genome assembly GCF_009712035.1 of Anabaena sp. UHCC 0187. Lineage (GTDB taxonomy): Bacteria > Cyanobacteriota > Cyanobacteriia > Cyanobacteriales > Nostocaceae > Dolichospermum. Next base: position 112,980 of record NZ_VILB01000003.1, read on the forward strand.
CTGTAATTGCAGTTTGAATGGTGTCCCCAATACTTTTAGCATTCAAACCGACATTGGCGACTCGTTCCCAATCTGGTAATATCTGAATTTCTGGTTGACGAGTATCTGCATCAGGACGGAATCTCACCGAGGTAATTTGCTCGTCTAAAGCTGCTAATACCTGACTACCGGCTGCGTCTAAAGTTTCTGAGTCATTTCCCTGAATGATGATATCAACGTCAGCACCGCGAATGGGAGAGTTATTCAGAAATAAACCCCGGACTTGTCCAGGAAACAGACGGAGACGAATATCTACTAAGTTGAGTTTTTTTAGCTGGTTGGTAACTCGTTCTATATAACCATCCATGTTGCTACCAGATTTGAGAGTAATGGTGCTGGAAGCTCGTAGGGGGTTAGCATTGGTATTACTACCAAAAAGAGAACCACCAATGGTGGAAAATACATAGGCTGTTTCTGGTTGACTGCGGAGAACTTCGTCTACCGCTTTCATGACCTTTTGGTTAGTTTCTAGGGGTGTACCGGGGGGAAACTGAGCCGATAAGGTAGCTTGTCCGGTGTTAATGCGGGGGAGAATTTCTTGGGGAATTTGGGGAGCTAACCAGAGACTACCACCTCCTAAGATGATAATAGCGATCGCAATTGTTAAGAACCGCCAACGTAATATCCCACCTAAAAACTGTCCATATAATCTTGTAGCAGCATCAAACTGACGATTAAATTGTCGCAGTGGCCAAAAATCATTTAAAGAACTAGAAAATTTGATTCCCAATAATTGAGATGTCATCATGGGGACAACAGTTACAGCCACTAAAATAGAAGCTGCGACCGCAAAACTAATGGTGAGAATTAACTCATTAAATAATAAGGAGATAAAACCACCAATTAATAAAAATGGTAATACCGCAACTAAGTTTGTACTTGTAGAAGCTAACAAAGCTGATTCTACTTCACGGCTACTTTTTTCTGATTGTTGAAGAACGGATAATTGGGAATTTTTCACCCCGTGGGAAATATTCTCTAGCATGACAATGGAATTATCTACCACAATTCCCACACCCAAGGCTAAACCACCTAGGCTGAAAACGTTGAGAGATAAACCAAATAATCCCATTAAAATAATAGCGGCTAAAGATGCTAGAGGAATCGCCAAAACAATAATGAAAGTTTGGCGCAGAGAACCTAAAAACAGTAACACAGCTATGGCTGCCAATCCCGTACCAATCAATCCAGAAGTGGTAACGTTCGCAATGGAATTACGGATGAATTTTGACTCATCTAAAGTCGGTGTTAGGGTGGCTTCTAAAGGAATTACACCAGCTTGTTGTAGTTCTTCTAATCGTTTTTTAATCGCATCAACTACATTAATAGTGTTAGCATCTGGTTGTTTTTGAATACTGAGTTTTACCGATTCTTCTCCATTCAGCAAAACGTATATTCGTTGATTTTCTGAACCATCAATAACTTCAGCAAAGTCACGCAAATAAACCCGATTTTTAAGATTAGAGTTAGGAACAGAAACTTCAAATAACAGATTTTTAATTTCTTCAGCAGTTTGAAAGCGTCCTACAGTTCTAGTTAAAGCTTCCGAATTCTGTCCTAAAATTCGCCCCCCAGAAATATCCTGATTTCGGGTTCTTAATTCATCGAGAACATCATTTAAACCTACTCCTAAAGACTGCAATCTTTCTAAATTAATATTGACTCTAACTTCTTCTTTTACTCCTCCTGATACATCTACTACTGCCACTCCTGGAACTACATTTAATTCACGGGCTAATTCTTCTTCTGCAAATACTCGTAAATCAACACCCTTGAGGGTAGGTGAGGTAATGGCAAATTCATAAACTGGTAATTGAGAAGGATCAAACTTGAATATCCGGGGTTCTTGAATTGTATCTGGTAATCTAGTTCTAGCCCGGTTAAAGGTGGCTGTAGCATCATTCAGCGCTTGGTCAATATTTCCCCCTGGTTGGAAGTATAAATCTAAACTGATATTACCCTCACGGGTTTGGGAAAAAACCTGTAGTACCCCTTCAGTTGCACTAAAGGATTCTTCTAGACGCTTGGTAATTTCATTAACTGCTACCTCTGGAGAAATTCCCGGTGCTTCTATGCGGACACCAATCCGAGGATAGGTAATTGATGGTAATAAATCTACTGGTAATCGCAGAATGAAAAATACACCTATGACCACTATGGCTAAGGTGAGCATGAGTGTACCAATATGGCGACGTATGGAAATACCACTCAAACTAAATCCACTATTTATGTTTGGTTGCTGCATATAATAATCTGATTTTGTTTGTAAATTTATTAGTAATGGGTAATTGGTAAGAGGGAGAAGATTTCTTCTATTGACAACTGACAACTAACAACTGACCAATCACTTACTTTTCCGACAACATTGATAATTTAACAACCGCACCATCTTTTAATGGTTGACTACTGCGAACAATATACTTTTCTCCTGGTTCTAAGCCTGATAAAATTTCTATTTTGCCGTTAGAGATTTTCCCTAAAGATACTGGACGTTGTTTAACTGTGGTTTTATTACCTGTTTTTTCGATAACAAAAAGCGTAGAGTTCCCATTTTCTAAAGTAGCTTGTTTGTTCTGACCACTAATTGCTATTTCTGGAACTACTACGCGCTGTTTTGTTTGGGTGTTAAAGCTGACTCTTGCTAATAGTCCACTGCCAATTTTCCCCCCATTATTAGCCATGACAATTTCTACAGGTATTAACCTGGCTGTGGTGTCAGCAGTAGGAGAAATACGGGATACTCGTCCGATAATTTTTTGCTCAGGAAAGGCATCTAATTTTACTTCTACAGATTGCCCAACTTGGATTTTTGCTAATTCTAATTCAGAAACTTGGGCGACGACTTTAACGCGACTAAAATCGCCAACTTTTAAAACTTCACTACCTGGTTGTAATAAATTACCTGGTTCTGTGACTTTTTCGATAACTACACCAGTAATGGGGGAAATTAAACGAGCATAGGAACGGCGTTCAACAGCGGCGCTGACTGCTGCTTTTTGGGCAAATACTCTACCTTGGGCGGCGGCTACGGCTTGCTTTTCCGTCCTGACTTGTTCTATGGCGGCGCGGAGGGCTTGGGCGGCTGTTTTGGCTTTGGTTTGCGCTTGTTGGGTGTTTTGTTGAGCGATCGCCCCTTCTTTGTATAATTGTGTCAGTCTGCGGGAATCTTCCTGCGCTTGGACTAATTCTAACCGGGCTGTTTCCACTTGGGCGCGAGCATTACTTACTTGAGTTTTAGCTCTGGCTACTTCTGATTCACTGGTTGCTAGTTCGGCTTCGGCTTGTTTTAAGGCGGTGACTAAAAGGGTATCGTCTAATTGACTGATAATTTTACCCCGTTGGACTGTATCACCGATATCCAAGTTTAAGGCGATGAGTCTGCCCTCGACTTGAGATCGCACGGAAACAATGCGAAATGGTGCTGTATTGCCGATATACTCTGCTTGGGGACTTAAAAAATTAGTCTGAGCGATAGCCACATCTACCGCAGGTGCTTGATTCCCTCGTTCGGGTTTTCCAGATTGTGCTTCCGCTGATTCTTTTGGTAATGAACCACAACCTGCGGTTAGTAATCCTAGACCAAATACACAGAATATACATAGGTTTTGTATTTGTCTTACTGGCTGTTTTATGGCTTTGGACATGAATGTATATATTTTTTAACGTTGTAGAATTATAAATTTAGTATAAAGATTTTCCAGAAATTTGCACGTTACTAAAGTCATGTCTTTGTTTGCTATCAGTATATAGGGTTTGCTGATAGCGGAGCGTGGCGTAAGTTAGGGCTAGGAGTCAGGAGGAAGAGTTAGAGGGAGACAAGAATAATTTAAATCTGGAAAAGTGACCGATTTTTGATGGTTTCAAAGCTTATTCCTTGCACCTAATTCACCTTTTTAACCCTGAAACTCTTGATTTATTCAGGTTTTCGGTTTATATACCACTAATTGAAGTGCGAAATGTGGGATTTATCTAAATGGGTTTTTTTATTTCGTGCAGAAACGCTCCAGGAACAAAGGTGTCTGAATCAGGATATCCAGGATTTAATGATTTTCAGGATATGAAGAATACACAAAATCTAAAGATAATAAAATCCTGTTAATCCTTTAATCCCCTAAATCCGTGTTCAGACATTTTCCCTAAAACCGTCCATTTCCCTGAATAATATGCTTCACCGTCGTCAATGTTTCCAAACTAATAAACCCCCTACGATGTCCTTTTTGATTCGACATTCCTAAAAATACAGCCTCTCCCCGTGAGGAGTGACGGGAAAACCGAGGGGAAGCATTAATGTAGGTAGAGGCGCTATTTACTCCTAATGCAAATTGGCGACTTTCTTGGTAGGATTCGGTGACAATACTGTCAGCATGACTGCTACTATATTGATTAATCCAAGAAATCGCACTTTCTAAACTATCTACTAATTTAAAAGCCACTGTTTTGGTTAAATAAGGTGTTCCCCATTCTTCATCTTTTGCTAATTGTAAATAAGGAAAAGCTGCAACTAATTCTGCATCACCTTTGAGTTCAAAACCTTTTTCTTTTAAACTACTCCATAGCACTGATAAAGAAGATGGTAAAGCTTGACGATGAATTAAAACTTTTTCAATGGCATTTACTTGATCTGGTTCGCTTTCATGGCTATCCATAATCATCCAGCGGATCATTTCTAAGCTACTATTCACTGACCAATACAGGTAACAATTACCCATTGCGGACTTTAAAACTGGGCAAGTTGCCTGTCTCACTACCTGTTGAATTAAGCTGGAACGTCCGTAGGGAATAACTAAACTTAAATACTGATCTTGGGTAACTAAATCTCGCACGGAAGCACCATGTTCAGCCGTAATTAATTCCACACAACCTGCTGGTAAACCAACTTTAGTAATGGCTGTTTGGAGTGCGTTAGCGATCGCTCGATTAGAATTACTAGCTTCTGTACTACCTTTAAGAATAATACTATTACCAGTTTTTATGCAAAAACCAGCAGCGATCGCCCCTAAATCGGGAAAAGCCTCATAAATAAAGGCAATTACCCCTAAAGGCATTAACTGGGTATAACTTTGGGAGTCTTCCTGTTGATAATCAGCAGTTCTTACCCGTCGCAAAGGATCGGATAATTCCCCCAATCGTTGCAGAATCTTGATTGTATTCTCCAACCTGGAGGGAGTTAGCTTCAACCAGTCCAAAATTAATTCTGGAACTGCCATTTCTCGACTTGCTTCCAAATCCAAGGTATTAGCTTCGAGAATTTCATCAAAATCATTTTCTATCGCTTGTGCCATTGCTAACACAGCGCGACTCCTATCTATCCCCTTAGTTGTTCCCAATTTCAAGGAAGCCTGAAAAGCGCGTTTAGCACTTGTTATGGGTTCAGGGTAATCATCAATCACTTCACCTATCATGGAGTTAACGTCTGTAAGTAAGCCAGACCATTAGTGCTGGCAGAATTGCCAATAGCACTGCTACCATTGCCCAAGCGAGAATGCTGGAACTAGTAGCTAACCGCAGGGCTAATGGTAGCCATATAATGACTAACACAAAAATAATGCTTAGTGCTATTGGTAAATAGTTTTCTCCCAAGCGAGGTTGCACAACTTGCCAATTATTGCCTTTCCATCGCCAAGCCCGCTTATAGGGGTAGGTGGTAGAAAGTTGCTCTAATACATACCCATTTTCTTCGACAACAAAAATTTGCTGACAGCGATCGCATCCAAAGGCTTCTGTTAGCGTAATAGGAATTAACTGTCCCTTGCGACGACAAGGACAAGCGTATTCCATATTTAAGTCAATTTTATCTGGTTTTTGAGGTTGCACAAGCGAGATAAATAACTTGGGCGGTTTTTACATTATTCCCCAATTTTCCTGAAAATCAGCATGGGGAAACCTAAAATTACTTCTAATGATATAGCGGGGAAAGTCTACTAACAAACTCCTAAGCTAAAAATCCATCACCTACCAATTTAGTAGAGATGGAAAATCTTTAGTGTTATTTTAATATATCAACTTTAACTAAAAAGCGGGTGATGGGATTCGAACCCACGACATCAACCTTGGCAAGGTTGCGCTCTACCACTGAGCTACACCCGCGAACTCACCAATAAACTTATTATTCCAGATATATTCAGCTTTGTCAACCCCTTAGCTAAACTTTTTTCAAAGGGCTTTTTTAGAAGAGGCAGGGTGCAGGGTGCAGGGGGCAGGGGGCAGGGGGCAGGGGGCAGGGGGAAAGAATTATTCCCATCACCAATTACCAATCACCAATTACCAATCACCAATCACCCATCACCAATCACCAATTACCCATTACCTCACTTACTTGCTAAATTCGGGCGTAATTGCCGCATGAGACTAGCCATTTCTATAGCATTCATGGCATATTCCCAGCCGTGATTGCTCTTAATGCCGGCTCTTTCTAGAGCTTGCTGCATGGTATCTGTGGTCAAAATTCCAAAAATCACCGGCACACCTGTTTGGAAACTAGCCGCCGCAATACCTTTAGAAACTTCTGACGATACATAATCAAAATGTGGTGTTTGTCCTTTGATGACTGCACCCAGGCAAATTATGGCATCATAACGGCCAGACATTGCTAATTGACGGGCTACATTGGCAACTTCAAAACTACCGGGAACCCAAACATAGTCTACTTGATTGCCTTCAGGATCAGGATCTATACCGTGACGCTTTAAGCAATCTTTACATCCTTCTACAAGTTTCAGAGTAACAAGATCATTAAAGCGAGCGATAATCAATGCAAACCGGAAGGACTCGGTGTGCTGAAAATTTCCTTCAAAAACTGCCATAACTGCCTCTAAATAAATTTACAATAACTGCTTTACCAATATACTTTTCTGCCACCAAAATAGAAGAGCAGGAAAGCACAATCAGGAAAAAGTCGTTTAGAAAAAAAAGTTTTTTCTTTTTTAACTTTTTACCTGCGCTTTTCTGCTCTTCATAATGTGTGTCGTATGAGTTAGTGAATAGTTAAAGCATTCAACTAAGCCACAAAAAAGTTTAATATACCAACTAACACGACTAAAGCCGCCCAAATTCCTGAACCAACCCAGAGCAGTTTTTTAGATTCTACCCAGTTTTGAGGAGTGGCGTAAGCAACAGGTACACCAACCACAAGCACGAAGGAGAACAAGACTAATGATATTAAAGCGATTTGAAATACTATGCTCATTTTGTTTTTCCCAACATGACGAAATCTTAGTTTTGCCCATAACTGCTGCTGTATGAACAGTCTGGGTTTTTCAGTGAACCTTATGAACTCACAAGGCATCGCCTGATCAATTAATATTTTACGTCTGCTGTGTAACAGTTGGTCACTTCTGATCTGCCAATCTGTGATTTCTTTCGAGGATTGGGTACTGGTTACTGGGTACTGGGGATTGGGAAAATGATTAAGATAGAAATTATATTCTCTGACTTCTACTTTCTACTTTCTACTTTCTTCTTTCTTCTTCCTCCTGACTCCTGACTCCTGACTCCTACTTAAAATATATGGATTTAATTCTTTGTCACACAACTGCTGACTTTGACGCTTTGGGGGCAGCGGTGGGGTTAACTTGTCTCAAACCAGGGAGTAAAATAGTCTTAACTGGGGGCGCACATCCTCCCGTACGGGACTTTCTAGCGTTACATCGTGACGAGTACCCGTTGATTGAAAGACGTTCGGTAAATCCTGAAAAAATTCGCTCTTTAATGGTTGTGGATACTCAAAAGCGCGATCGCTTGGGTAAAGCTGCTGAATGGTTCGATTTACCCCATGTCCAAGAAATCATAGTTTATGATCATCATCTGGGACAAGATCGGGATATTCCCACTACCCAATTATACCTTGATGAAGTGGGGGCGACAACTACCTTAATGGTAGAAGAATTGCAAAAAAATAACATTTCCCTAAATTCTGCCCAAGCAACTGCAATGGCTTTGGGGATTCATGTGGATACAGGTTCATTAACTTATAAACAATCTACACCCAGAGATGCTTTAGCTTTAGCTTGGTTAATGCAGCAAGGGGCAAATTTATCAGTTATTTCTACTTATCGTGATCCTGGTTTATCACCACAATTACAACAATTATTAACTGAAGCTTTAGAAAATTTAGAATATCTTTGTTTACGGGGATATACCATTGCTTCAGTAACACTAAAAACCGATGGTTTTGTCCCCGGTTTATCAAGTTTAGCTTCCGAAATTATTGATTTAACAGAAACCGATGCTGTGCTGTTAGCAAATGAATATCCTTTGGGTGAAGATGATTGGCGCTTAACAGTAATTGGGAGAACGCAAATTCCCCAAACAAATCTTAATTCTTTGTTTCAACCTCATGGTGGTGGGGGACATTCTCAAGCTGCATCTTTTAACCTCCGCACTACAGATTCCCAAGCAATTTTACAACAATTATTATCTGGGTTAAAAGCCCAAATTCCCCATCCTCCCACAGCTAGAGATTTGATGTCTTCTCCCGTGCGGACAATTCGCCCTGATACTACTATAGCCGAAGCCCAACGGATTTTATTACGTTATGGACATTCAGGTTTATCTGTAGTTAATAACCAAGATTTATTAATTGGAATTATTTCCCGACGGGATTTAGATATTGCTTTACATCATGGGTTTAGTCATGCACCAGTTAAAGGTTATATGACAAGTAATTTAAAGACAATTACCCCTGATACTTCTTTACCAGAAATTGAATCTTTAATGGTGACTTATGATATTGGCAGATTACCAGTATTAGATCATGGGCAATTAGTTGGTATTGTCACCCGCACCGATATTTTAAGAGAATTACATCAACTAACAATTAAAAATTTAGAATTAAAAATTAAAAATTATTCTCAGGATTTAGGACTAAGTACGGAATTAGAAAAACGTCTTACACCGCAACTTTGGCAATTATTGACCACTGCATCTCAAGAAGCCGAAAAACGAGGTTGGCATCTTTATTTAGTTGGTGGTGCGGTGCGAGATTTGCTATTATCAAAAGCAGAAACTCGCAGTTTGATGATTAATGATATTGATTTAGTAGTTGATGGTTTTCATAAAACCGCAGATGTCGGTGCAGGGGTGGAATTAGCTAAAGCCTTACAGCAAATTTATCCAAATGCGAGATTAGAAATTCATGGTGCTTTTCAAACTGCGGCTTTATTATGGCATAAAGATTTAGTATTAGATTCATTATGGGTAGATATTGCCACAGCCAGAACCGAATTTTATCCTTACCCAGCAGCAAATCCAGAGGTTGAAGCTAGTTCTATTCGTCAAGATTTATATCGGCGAGATTTTACAATTAATGCTATGGCTTTGCGGTTAACTTCTCCCCGTGCTGGGGAATTATTAGATTTCTTTGGTGGTTTTATAGACTTACAAAATCAGCAAGTTCGGATTTTACACGCTAATAGTTTTATTGAAGATCCGACTCGGATTTATCGGGGTGTGCGGTTTGCAGTGCGGTTTGGATTTTCTCTAGAACCACAAACAGAAACTTATATTCGTTATGCCATAAATAGCGGAGTTTATGATCGCACTAGTCAAGAAAATAGTAAAACTCCGGCTTTGCAAACTCGGCTAAAAACTGAATTAAAATATATATTAGCCGCACCTTATTGGCAATCAGCTTTAGAATTACTCGATGATTTAGGGGCTTTACAATGTATTCATCCTACTCTAAAATTAGATGCAGAACTTTCTCGACAATTAAATTTATTAAAACACTGTTTAAGGAAATTTGACAAAAAACAAACTTTAATAAATTGGCAAATGCGTCTGGAAGTATTAATTGCCTATTTGCAACCAGAATATCGGGAAAAAGTAGCTAAAAATCTGCAATTAGTTGATGATAGTATTGTCAGATTAGAGAAATTATCTCAAATTCAAGCTGAGGTAATTACATTATTACCCACTTTTGAAAAACCTAGTCAAACTGTCTATTTATTCAGAAAATATGATTTGCAAACTTTAATCTTAATTGCTTTACAAAGTCACCGCAAAATTAGAAGACGGATTTGGCAATATTTAACAAATTGGGGAAATATTCAACCGCTATTAAATGGAAATGATTTAAAGCAATTGGGTTATAAACCTAGTCCCCAATATAAGCAAATGCTTGATGATTTATTGACTGCTACTTTAGATGGTATAATTAAGGATAAAGCGGAAGCACAAGAATTTCTAACCAAGCATTATCCTCGGTAATTTAGTAGGAAATTTTATTCTGCAATTTTTAACCTCAAAAATTAAATTACCATGAGGATAGAACTTGATTTTAGCAATTAAGATTAAATAACTGATTTTTCTTTATCACGCCTAAAAAATATGATTTAATTGACTTAATTGTATTTACCAAATTAACTTACTAATCATGACAAAAAAAATACTAACTGGACTAAGTTCACAAACTTACGAACATCCCTTTGATCGGAAAGCCTTAGCTTCTTTACAAAGTATGCCTGGGATTTCTCCTTTACTCAAAAAAGTGAACGAATACGGGATTGATCGTTTGCTGAGATTACAAAGTATTGCTAGTGAAATCAGAGTTACACCCCGGAATTTTCCCCAATTATATCAACCATTACTAGAAGCTTGCCAAGTTCTTGATATTACAACTATTCCTGAATTGTATTTATTCCGAGGTACAGGACATATTAAAACCTATATTATTGGAGTAGAAAAACCTATTATTGGTATCAATATTGAAGCAATGGAATGGTTGAATTATGATGAATTTCTATTTATTTTTGGATACGAACTTGCTCGAATTAAAAGCCAGCATATCATTTATCATCAAATATCAATTGTGATGCCAGCATTGAAAATATGGTTAAGCAGTACCACATTAGGGTTAGGAGGATTGATAGCTAGTGGTGTAGAATTAGCATTATATAATTGGGTAATGATGGCAAAGTTTACTGCTGACCGTGCTGGTTTATTAGCTTGTCAGGATGTTGATGTTGCAACTACTGCACTGATGAAACTTGCAGGTTTACCAGAAGAGTATTTAACTCCTCATGTGATCGAAGATTTTCTCATTCAATCCCGCGAATTTGCTGCTAATAGTGTTGATAGTTTAGATCAAGTTACGAAAATATTAAGTTATTCAGAATCTAGTCTTTCTTGGTTAGTGATGCGAACTGGGGAATTATTAAAATGGGTTGATTCGGGAGAATATGATCATGTACTTCAAGGAGAAAATATCAACACTCCAAAAGGAGAAAAAGAAGGAGACGAAAAAGAAGGATGGAACTTTTTAACTTCTTGGTAAGTAGATGAACTGAAATAAATATCAATAAATATCAAATAATATGGTGAACTAGGCTGGGCTAAAAGCCCACCCCACAAGAGTTATATATTTGTTATTGTGGGGTGGGCATCCTGCCCGCCCATTTTATATTTAGTTTAATTTTGCCTAATCTTTCCACAAAGCAATACCACCTAACAAACCGGTGATATTAGGAATTAATTTCACATTTAGTGGCAGATTCATATTGATTCGCACTGCTTCACCACCACCAATATAAAGATAATCATAGTTAAATAAATGTTGCAAAGATGCGATCGCTTTTTGTAATCGCTTATTCCATTTTTTCTCACCAATCTTATCTAACGCCGCCCGTCCTAACTGTTCTTCATAAGTTTCTCCTTTCCGAAATGGATGATGTCCCATTTCCATGTTTGGAACTAACTTCCCATCCACAAATAAGGCTGAACCAAAACCTGTACCCAAGGTAATTACCAATTCTACACCTTTACCAGCGATCGCCCCTAGTCCCTGCATATCTGCATCATTAATCACCTTGACAGGTTTGTTTAACCTTGCTGAGAGTATTGTTGCTAAATCAAACCCAATCCAATCACAATGGAGGTTTGCAGCACTTTCTGTAACTCCAGAACGGACGACACCAGGAAAACCTACGGATACCCGATGATATTCACCTTGAGAAGCTGCTAAGACGACAACAGTATTAATGACTACTTCCGGTGTGGCGGGTTGGGGTGTTTCTAATCTACCTCTTTCGGTTAAGGGCTTACCTGTAATATCTAACACCATTGCTTTTACGCCACTACCACCAATATCTACAGATAGAGTCCGAATTGATCCGTTATCTTCTAACATGAGATTTTCTCTTTTTGCGATAAGTTCTTTGGTTATTATGCGTGACTAAATTAGATTCCACAGGAGATGTTTTCATAGTCTTTATAATAATGCTGCTTGAAAATCCGTAGTCACTTAAATGGTTAATGCTGTGGGTGGTGATTGAAAGGTAGTTTATATAACTACTCCAAGCGCAGAGAACACAGAGAAAAGAGCTAAAAATAAATATATCTTTTTCCCAGTCGTAACTAACCGAACACCAAATTGATTTAAATTTGCTAACCTGGAAATAGTGTAAATATTGCTGATGGTAGCGTGGTTTTCTATTAAAACTTTTATTTGAGCAAGAATTATGACGGCGTTTAACTCTGACAGCCTGCGTTCCTACAGTCAAGATGATGTACAGCAAATTCTGCAATTAGCGATCGCACGTCAAGTGGATGATAATGATCAAGAATTTTCCTATCAGCAGATATTGGAAATTGCCGCAGAGTTACAAATATCACCTGATACTTTGCAACAAGCGGAACGGGATTGGTTAGTCAAACAAAGCGAAGTTGAACAGCGTAAAGCTTTTAATATTTACCGTCAAAGTAAATTTAAAAAACGTCTAGGAAATTACGCAATTATTAATATTTTTTTCCTAGCTATGGATTCTATTAGTGGCGGTCTTTCCTGGTCACTTTACATCTTATTAGCTTGCGGATTAGCCATAACTCTAGATATTTGGAATACTTTTCAACCAAAAGGTGAAGATTATGAAATCGCCTTTCAAAGATGGAATCGTAACCATCAAATTAAACAAACAATCAATACAGTTTTAACTAGATGGTTTAAGGTGTTTAGTCCTTAAACTTTAACATCATCTATTTCCCTATTCCCTCGTCCCATAAGAAAACCGCCTGTGGGTGCAAAAAATAACAACAAGCGGTTTTCTAGAATATTTATGAAATGAATTAGCTACTAGAACCAGAGGAGGCTAATTCTGCTAACCGTTCTTGTTGATCTTGAGAAATACAAGATTGAATCACCGTCTCTATATCACCTTCCAAAACAGGATTAAGGGTAAAATTTTGACCTAACCGGTGGTCAGTTACCCGACTATCTTTATAATTGTAGGTGCGAATTTTTTCCGAACGAGAACCCGTACCAACTTGCGATCGCCGCATGGAAGTCACAGCCTCCTGTTGTTCTCGCAATTTCAACTCATACAACTTAGCCCGGAGAATTTGCATCGCCCGTTCTTTATTCTGCAACTGACTCCGTTCTTCTGTACAGAAAATCCGAATCCCAGTCGGTTTGTGGAACAAATCAGCGGCTGTTTCCACCTTATTCACGTTTTGTCCACCAGCACCACCAGAACGCGCCGTACTCATTTCAATATCTTTCGGGTCAATATGGATTTCCACTTCATCCACTTCTGGCATAATGGCTATAGTCGCAGTTGAAGTATGAACCCTTCCCCCCGATTCTGTTGCTGGTACACGCTGAACACGATGTACACCAGATTCAAACTTTAGCTTACTATAAACACTATCGCCTTGAATTTCTAGAATTACTTCTTTAAATCCGCCCATTTCCCCCAAGGACTCGCTGACCAGCTTCACCTTCCAACCTTGGACATCAGCATAGCGGGAATACATCCGCAGTAAATCTCCTGCCCAAATACTTGCTTCATCGCCGCCAGTACCAGCGCGAATTTCCAACATAATGTTTTTATCATCGTTGGGGTCACGGGGTAGCAGCAACACCTTTAAGCGACTTTCTAAATATTCCAGCTTTTCATCTAATTCACTAACTTCCAAAGCTGCCATTTGTTGTAACTCTAGATCGCTACTAGACTCTTTGAGTACCTGACGCGCCCCTACCAATTCATCCTGGGCTGTTTTCCAAGTTTCATAGGTATTAACTACCTCTTCCAAAGAAGAACGAGACTTAGCAATTTTTTGATACTCATCAGGATTACTAGCGGTATCCGGATCAGCTAAACGGCGTGTTAACTCATGAAAAGTTTGTTCAACAGATTTAAGTTTATCCAGTAAGTATATTTCTGCCATGATGACTATAAATGCTCCTAAAAAAATAACAAGTTGGCTCAAGCATTAAATGACAAGCGACCCAGCACTATGCAGGGTCGTCTGTGGCTTCCGCCACGCTATCAACAGCTACAGCCAACCAGCTACTTTTGATTATCGTCTTCAGTTTGAGTTTCAGTTTGAGTGCTGGACATACCATATTTACGGAGGAAGCGTTCTACACGGCCTTCAGTATCAATCATTTTCTGAGTACCAGTGTAAAAGGGGTGATTTCCAGACCAAACATCTACGTGTAATTCGGGTTTGGTAGCACCAATGGTCATAATAACTTGACCATTACAGTAGACTTTAGCGTCTGGATACCATTTGGGATGAATATCAGGTTTAGCCATTGTTTTTTGTTGCGAATCTATATAAATTGGGACTGGGGATTGGGGACTGGAGACTGGGGATTGGGATTAGGTAAAAGTTTTCTTCCTTCCTTCTTCCCTCTTTCTTTTTCCTCCTGACTCCTGACTCCTGACTCCTGATTCCTATCTTAACGTTTGGAGTATTGAGGAGCTTTGCGGGCTTTGTGCAAACCGTATTTCTTCCGTTCTTTAGCTCGTGGGTCACGAGTTAAATAGCCTTCGGTTTTCAAAGGTGAACGGTTATCTGGGTCGAGTTGACACAAAGCGCGAGCAACTCCTAGACGAATAGAATCAGCCTGTCCAGTTAAGCCACCACCTTCAGCTTTTACCAAGATGTCATATTCGCTTTCTAATCCCAAGGTTTCCAAAGGTGCTTTGATAGCTCCCAAGTAGTTAGGATTGAATTGGAAATACAAATCTCCATCTTTACCATTAACAGTCATTTTCCCTTCACCGGGAACTAGACGAACTCTAGCAACTGAGGCTTTACGGCGACCAGTACCCCAGTAAACGGCACGACCGCTGTTAATTTCTGCTACCTGCATTAGTTTTCTCCAGGAATTGTACTAATTGTGATTTCTTTGGGTTGTTGTGCTTCATGCGGGTGGGTTGGCCCTGCATACACTTTCAGTTTGGTAAATAACTGCTTACCCAAACTATTTTTAGGTAACATACCTTTAATAGCGTGTTCAAGAATTCTTTCTGGTAAGCGCTGTTGCAACTTAGCGAAAGTTTCTGTTTTCATTCCACCGGGACGGCCGGAATGACGACGATAAACTTTTTGAGTCCGCTTTTTACCTGTAACTGCCACTTTCTCAGCATTGATAATAATGACAAAATCCCCTGTATCTAAGTGGGGTGTAAATTCAGGTTTCTTTTTGCCTCTAAGAATCATGGCGACTTCTGTAGCCAGACGACCCAGACGTTTATCTGTAGCGTCTACTAAGTACCAATCGCGCTCAATAGATTGTTGAGGGGGAAGGTAAGTTTTACTAGTCATTTTGTTTGTCAGTTGTCAGTTGTCAGTTGTTAGTTGTCAGTTGTCAATTTTCATGACCCATGACTAGGTATGGTTGGGTGTCATACCAGATTTTTGGCGGAAAGGGAAAATCGGGATAACCGACTCTCAACAAGCATAACCCGTGAGCAGGTGCAGAATATTTCACTTCTTCCCGGCGTTCTTGTTGCCAGATTTCGGTGAAGTCATCTAGAGTCCGCTGACCAGAACCTACTTGTACTACCATTCCGATTAATAGCCGCACCATGCCATATAAAAATCCATTAGCCTGAATTTCAATATGGATGAATGATCCACTACGACGACATTCTACTGCTTGCACTTCTACCCAGGAATGCGATCGCGCTGAACCAGCCCGTTCAAAAGCAGATAAATGGTGTTTTCCCAGCAGCGGTTTCAGGGCAGATGTAATTAAGGCTTCATCTAAAGGAGCATAATAATAATGCCAACTGAAAGGTTGTACGAATAAATTCGGTAAATCTTCAGTATAGATAGTGTAGCGGTATCGTCGGTAAACTGCGCTAAAACGAGCGTGCCAACTTTCACTTACACCTGCTGATGCCCTGATTAATATCCCTGGGGGCAAATAGCCATTGAGAACTTTTGCCCACCTGTGAGCAGGAATTAAAGTTGTAGCTTGAAAATGGGCTACTTGAGCGGCAGCATGGACTCCAGAATCAGTTCTACCTGCTCCGTGGAGTGTCACATGATACCCTAGAACAGTGGCTATAGCTGTTTCTATCTCTTCTTGGACAGTGCGCTGTCCTTTTTGTCGTTGCCAGCCGTGAAAATGAGTACCTACATACTGAATGACTAAGGCTACTCGCTGAGTGGCTTGCTGGCGGCTTTCTAACATAATTTAGTCAGTGGTCAGTGGTCAGTTGTCAGTGGTCAGTTGTCAGTGGATATTCTCCTCTGTTCCCTGTTTCCTGTTCCCTGTTCCCTCTTGCCAATAACTTTAAACTAGTTCAATAATCGCCATTTCAGCATGATCACCGCGACGGGGGACGGTATGCAGAATGCGAGTATAACCACCTTGACGGTTAGCATACCGAGTAGGAGCTTGCTCGAATAGTGCATGAACCAGGGCTGTGTCGTAGATATAACCTAATGCTTTCCGACGTGAAGCTAAAGAGCCATCTTTAGCTAGGGTAATCATTTTATCTACTTCACTGCGGACAACTTTAGCTCTGATTAAAGTTGTCGTAATTCGACCATGACGTACCAACTCTGTTGTCAAAGCTCTGAGAAGAGCTTTACGTTGATCCGCTGGTTTACTAAGTTTTTTGACTCGGCAACGATGACGCATAACAATGCACTAATGAAGTTTCATTTATGAGGTTTTGATTTAGCTAGGCTTAGAGCTTCTTTCTTGAGGTAAAGTAATACCTAAGCGACGCTGTAAAGCTTCCACTACTTCTTCCGCTGACTTTTGACCAAAGTTTTTGATTTCCAAAAGGTCTTCTTGGGTATAATCCAATAAATCAGCTACGGAGTTTACTTGAGCGCGTTTTAGACAGTTATAAGCTCTGACAGATAACTGCAACTCTTCAATGGGAATTTGCGCGGTGGGATCATCTGGGATATCTGAACCTGTATCCGTTGGTTCTAAGGAGATATCTTTCAATGGGTTGAATAAATCTACCAAAATTCCAGCAGCAGATGATAGCGCCTCTTGAGGAGAAATACTACCATTAGTCCATACTTCCAACAGTAGTCGGTCTTTCAAAGAACCATCGCCACGGGCTTCTTCAACACTATAGTTGACTTTCCGCACGGGCATAAACACTGAGTCAATTTGGAGAAAATCCAAAGATGTGGCTTCTTCTCTGCCTCGTTCTACAGTTCGGTAGCCCTTGCCTCGCTCAATCCGAAATTCCATTTCCAGTTTTCCACCTTCAGCAATGGTGGCGATATACTGGGTCGGGTCAATCACTTCTACTTCACTAGGTAAATCGAAATGTGCCACAGTAACTGTTGCCGGTCCATTCACGAGTAACCGACCAATTTGGGGTTGAGAAGAATAGTTCTTGAGAATTACATCCTTCATTCGCATGAGGATTTCCAGCACGTCTTCTCTTACCCCTGGAACTGTCGCAAACTCATGACTAACACCAGCAATTCTCACTGCTGTCACTGATGTCCCTTCTAAATTAGAAAGTAAAACCCGCCGCAACGCGTTGCCAACAGTTGTCCCTTGACCACGCTCTAGGGGTTCTAGAACGAATTTACTGTAATAGCTCCGACTTTCTTCAGCATTAGACTCTACACATTCAATTTGAAACTGCGCCACGGAGTAGCCTCCCTTGTTAAGGTGCTGCTAGAAGACAAATTTAATTGCCTCTCGAATTTTCTTGAAAGCGAACTTATTTACCCCACGCGTTTAAATTCAACAAGTATTCGCTTGGGGAAAATAGTTCAAAATTAAAAGCCACAGAGGGCATTATTGACGATTTCCCAAGGGTTCTAGCTTTTGGCTGGATGACCCAATAGGTTCTGTTTAAACTCGACGGCGCTTGGGTGGACGGCAACCGTTATGAGGAATTGGGGTAATATCACGAATGAGTGTAATTTCCAATCCTGCACCTTGAAGGGCCCGAATAGCGGTTTCTCTACCTGCACCGGGACCACTTACCATAACTTCAATTTGCCGCATTCCTTGGTCTGTGGCTCGTCTAGCTGCACTTTCAGCAGCGGTTTGTGCAGCAAAGGGAGTTCCCTTTTTTGCCCCTTTAAATCCACTAGAACCAGCACTTGCCCAGGAGATAACATCTCCATTTTGATCGGTAATCGTGACAATGCTATTGTTGAAGGTAGACTGAATGTAGGCAACCCCATTGGGTACGTTCCGTTTCTGCTTTTTGCTCCCGGATTTTTTCGTTGGTTGTCTGGCCATATTTCTTTAGTGAATTTAAGGTACAACTTGCGGCAATTAGCAAGTTTAGAAAAATTATTTGCCAGGGGCTTTCTTCTTACCAGCCACTGTCTGTCTTCTACCGCGTCTGGTTCTAGCGTTGGTACGGGTTCTTTGTCCACGCACTGGTAAGCCCATGCGGTGTCTCCGACCTCTGTAACAGCCAATGTCAACTAAACGTTTAATATTTAGTCCTTCTAGACGGCGTAAATCTCCTTCAACCTGATAGTTGCTTTCGATTTCTCCTCTCAGGGCAGCTACATCAGCATCAGACAGGTCTTTTACGCGGGTATCTGGGTTTACGCCAGTAGCTGCGAGAATTTGATGTGATCTAGTTAAGCCAATTCCGTAAATGTATGTTAGACCAATTTCAATCCGCTTATCGCGGGGAAGGTCTACTCCGGAAATCCGTGCCACAATGAATCTCTCCCTATTGTTTTCGTAGTTGCAGTTCGCAAAGCGCGATAGTGTGGCTTTAGCCGGTTAATTGTCGCGGTTTAAACTTTGCTTTGATAGATAATTTCTATCCCTGGCGTTGTTTGTGTTTGGGATTTTCACAAATCACCATAACGCGACCACGACGCTTGATCACGCTGCACTTTTCACAAATTTTCTTAACTGAGGCTCTGACTTTCATGCCTTTTAAAATTGACTCCAAATAGTAAATTATAGCATTTCTAGAAGAAATATTTCAGTTATGTAACTAGAAAAAGACCAATTGATTTATGTATGGTAAGATTCTCTAGATAGATTTTATTTCTTCCGCAGGCGATAGGTGATTCTACCTTTGGTTAAGTCGTAGGGTGTTAATTCAACTTTGACGCGATCGCCAGGTAAAATCTTGATGTAATTACGGCGAATTTTCCCAGAAATGTGTGCCAGGACATTAAAGCCGTTATCTAAGTCAACACGAAACATTGCATTAGGCAACGATTCGGTGACAGTCCCTTCCATTTCGATTAGATCTTGCTTAGACAAGTTTTTTCCTCAACTCAACAATCTCCTATTGTCCTTGTACCATGGGCATCAAGAACACAATTAGAGAAAATATCAACAGTTTATTAATATATCTTAGCTAAAATTGACTTGCGCCTGGCTTGGAAGATAGGGGTGAGGTAATAAAGGCAAGGGAAAATTTGGTTTTTTCTCTCTGCCGACATAGACCGCTACCCCTGAGTTTCTTTAAGCAGCTATGATATTTTTCAAATCAGTAAAAACTTCTTCTTGGGACTGATTACCGTTGACTGTTAGGAGTTTTTGGCGATCGCTGTAATAGTTAATTAAAGGTGCAGTTTCATCGCGGTAAACTTCTAAGCGCCGACGAATTACTTCTTCAGTATCATCTTTTCGTCCGCGTCCTAGTAACCGAGTAATGACAGTTTCATCTGGTGCATCCAGATTAACTACCTTTTCACCACCCTGTCCTAGACTTTTAAGTAATTCTGCTAGAAACTCTGCTTGTGTAACTTTACGAGGAAAGCCGTCTAAAATCCAACCTGTTTTAGTATCTGGTTGTTGCAGGCGTTCCTTAACCATATCTTCTACTAATTTGTCGGGGACTAATTCGCCTTTATCCATGAAACTTTGGGCTTGCATTCCCAAATTTGTTTTCTCTTGAATAGCTTGACGTAAAATGTCACCTGTAGAAATATGGGGAATCTGCAAAAATGCAGCCAAGGTTTGAGCTTGAGTTCCTTTACCAGCACCCGGTGGTCCCAAGAAGATTAATCGCGTCACTATTGTTTCACCATTCCTTCATAACGCTGAGAGATAACGTAAGTTTGGATTTGTTTAGCCGTATCAATTGCCACACCGACTAAAATTAACAAAGATGTTGCACCCAGCCCCTTAAAGGTTGGTACTTTCAAAGCACTTTCTACGGCTGTGGGAATAATTGCCACTAAACCTAGAAAGATAGCTCCTAAAAAAGTGAGTCGGTTTGTCACCCGTTCAATATACTCACTAGTAGCTTTTCCGGGACGAATACCGGGAATACTAGAACCCATTTTTTTCAAATTCTGAGCCACATCTACTGGGTTGAGAATCAACGAAGAATAGAAGTAGCTGAAAAAAACAATGGAAGTTAAGTAAACGAGGGCATATACCCAAGGTGCAGAACCACCAGGACTTAAATAGGTATTAACGATGTTTGCTAATTCGGGATTTTTAGTGAAATTGGCGACTAAAAGTGGCAAACTCAGGATTGCGGCTGCGAAAATAATCGGCATTACCCCACCAGAGTTGAGACGTAGGGGTAAATAACTACGCTGTTCTGCTAAAACTCTTCTGCCTACTTGACGACGGGCAGAAATAATGGGGATGCGGCGCATTCCTTCCTGTACGAACACAATACCCACGATTGTGAACATAAAAACCACTACAAGCACGATGACGCGCCCGACTATTTCCCGTCCACCAACTTGTACCAAGTCAATGGTATCGCCGAGAGACTTGGGTAAAGATGCCACAATGTTGACAAAAATCAACAAAGATGCACCATTACCGATACCGCGTTCTGTAATCAGTTCCGATGCCCACATTACGAACATTGAACCAGCAGTGAGAGCTATTGCCGTTTCTGCCACGAATATCGGACCTGGTGTTTTGGCAAATTGTTGGAGAAATAATGCCGAAAAAGCCACACTTTGAATAATTGCCCAAACTACAGTCACATAGCGGGTAATTTGTGATATTTTCCGCCTACCTGCTTCGCCTTCATTTTTCTGTAAATTTTCTAAAGATGGCAGAGCAGAAGTGAGTAATTGGATAATAATGGACGCATTAATAAAGGGCAAAATCCCCAAGGCAAAGACACCCAAAGTAGAGAGTCCCCGCCCAGAGAATATATCCAATAAACCAAAGATGGAATTGTTGCCCGATATAGCTTCAGCAAACTTAGGTCTATCAATTCCTGGGACAGGTAAAAAGATACCCAGGCGAACCAAAATTAAAATACCGACAGTGACAAGCAGCCTACCTCTCAGTCCGGCTGCTTGCGCCATCTGCATAAAAGTTTCTTGAGCCGTTGGGGCTTTGTCTCGACTGATCATAGAGTTTTCCCTTTGAAGTCCTAACTATGATTTACGTGATTCATGTGATGAAGATGATTAAGTCGTCTGAATTGTGATTTTTGTGATTTATTTGATGAAGATGATTATCAAAATCACATTCATCATCCTAATCATATAAATCATCTTAATCATAAAAATCATAGTTCAGACTTTTATACAGCTTCACAACTTCCACCAGCAGCTTCAATTTTGATCCGAGCTTGGCCTGTGAAAGCAGCAGCTTTTACCTGAAGAGGAACATTCAATTCCCCATTACCCAAAATTTTCAATTCACCTTTAACAGTGGTTAAGATACCCGCCGCTTTTAAAGATTCCAATGTTACTTCTGAGTTAGCAGGTAAATCATTTAATTTCTCTACATTAATCGTAGTGTAGATTCTCCGGTTCATCAGGGGGAAACCCTTCAGTTTAGGTATCCGGCGGTACAATGGCTGTTGACCACCTTCAAAACCTGGTCTTGTCCCACTACCAGAACGGGATTTTTGACCACGCATCCCTAAACCAGCACTAGCACCTTGTCCAGCAGAAATACCTCTACCTACACGCTTACGGCGTTTTTTAGAGCCTTTTTGGGGCTTAACATCATTAAGTCTCATTTTGGTTTGTGATTTTAGATTTTAGATTTTGGATTTTAGATTGAGAATCTGATACAAAGGGTGACTAAATATAGAGTTTCTCAATGGCGATACCGCGATCTTCAGCAACTTCACTTAATGTCCGCAGGGTAGATAGAGCGTTTACTGCGGCTCTAGCATTATTCAAAGGGTTATTTGAACCTAGTTGTTTAGCCAGAATATTGCGTATTCCTGCTAACTCTAATACAGTCCGTACCGCACCCCCGGCAATTACCCCTGTACCTGGTGCGGCTGGGCGCATCATGACTTTAGCCCCGCCACCAACACCGTCAATGGGGTGAGGAATGGAATTGGATTTAGTGATAGGAATGTCAATGAGATGTTTTTTACCATCAGCGACACCTTTTTTTACTGCACCAATTACATCTGATGCCTTACCAACTCCGACTCCAACTTGTCCACGTTCATTACCGACGACGACAATGGCACGGAAGCTGAGTTTTTTACCACCTTTGACGACTTTACTCACCCGGCGGATTTGGATAACTCGCTCTTGCCAGGTGGTTTCTTCTTTTTTTGTACGGCTTGCTTTACGACGACCGGTTACCATAATCAATGCTCTCTTTTAGTTGTCAGTTGTCAGTTGTCAGTTGTCAGTTGTCAGTTGCTACTGACTATTGACTACTGACGGACTTAGAATTCTAAACCAGCCTCGCGTGCCGCCTCGGCCAGGGCTTTAACGCGACCATGATAAAGGTTGCCACCACGGTCAAAAACGACCTTAGTGATCCCTTTTTCTAGGGCGCGGACAGCTACCAATTTACCAACTTGCACTGATGCGTCACAGTTAGCGCCAGAAGCTATGTTAGATTTCAATTCTGGTTCTACAGTGGATGCGGCTACTATAGTTTCCTGCTTGGCATCATCAATTACTTGAGCATAAATATGCTCATTAGATCGGAATATAGCCAAGCGTGGACGTTCTGGGGAACCGTTGACTTTGCCACGAACGCGCCGATGACGACGTTGTTTTGATTCTTTGCGTGTAAGTTTCATATTTACTTCTTACCACCCTTACCAGTCTTACCAGCTTTGCGTCTGACCACTTCACCTGCATAGCGAATACCTTTACCTTTGTAAGGTTCAGGTGGACGGACGGCACGAATTTTAGCTGCTGTGTTGCCGACAATTTCTTTGTCATAACCGCTGACTATGACATTAGTAGTCCCTTCTACTGCAAACTGAATTCCTGCTGGGGGTTCAATTTGAACTTGATGGCTATAACCCATATTTAAAACTAGGTTACTGCCTTGAAGTTGGGCGCGATAACCAACCCCTTGGATTTCCAAGCGACGTTGAAAACCCTGAGATACTCCCTCCACCATGTTAGCCACCAAGGTGCGGCTCAAACCGTGCATTTGTCTGGAGGTGCGGGTTTCATCACGACGAGTAACTAGCAATGTTTCTCCGTCTAAGGAGAGTATGACATTGTTAGGTAGTTGACGGGAAAGTTCGCCTTTAGGACCTTTCACCACTACTTTGACACCATCAATCGCCACTTGCACTTTGGCGGGAATGGTAATTGGACGTTTACCAATACGAGACATGATTTTTTGTTCTTTGTCAGTTGTTTTTTGTCAGTTGTCAGTTGTTCGTTGTTTTGCCACTGACCAATGACCAATGACCAATGACGACTACCAAACGTGGCAAAGCACTTCACCGCCTAGATTTTGGCGACGTGCTTCGCGGTCAGTCATAATCCCACTGGATGTAGAAATAATGGCAATACCGATACCGCCTAGCACTCTTGGTAATTCTTTTTTGTTGGAGTAAACACGTAAACCTGGTTTACTCACTCGCTTTAGGGCAGTGATTAAGGGTTGGCGATTTTTACCTTTGTATTTCAGGGAAATTACTAGGTTACGCTTGATTCCTTCTCCTGCTTCTTCAACTTCCGCAATAAAGCCTTCTTCCCGCAGCACCTTAGCAATACTAAGAGTCATTTTTGTAGCTGGTACTTGCGTAGTTTGATGCCTCGCCATATTGGCATTGCGGATGCGCGTCAGCATATCTGCAATTGTGTCGTTAGCCGCCATCGTTCCCTCTTTAGATGAACTTATTGATCGCGAAAGGGCATTCCCATTTCCTTAAGTAAGGCGCGGCCCTCTTCGTCGGTTTTTGCCGTGGTAATGATAGAAATATCTAAACCCCGGACTTGATCGATTCTGTCGTATTCGACTTCTGGAAAAATTAGCTGTTCGCGCACACCCAGAGTGTAGTTGCCACGGCCATCAAAGCTTTTGGGGCTGATACCACGAAAGTCTCTGATTCTGGGCAGTGTGAGGTTAATCAGACGATCTAAGAAAGCGTACATCCGTTCGCCTCTTAGTGTCACCATAATCCCTACGGGCATACCTTGACGAATTTTAAAGCCGGCGATCGCTTTCTTTGCCCGTGTTACCACAGGTTTTTGTCCAGTAATCAGGGCAATTTCGCTTAAAGATGCCTCTAGTGATTTAGCGTTTTGAGCAGATTCTCCCAAACCTCTGTTTATAGTTATCTTAATCACCTTCGGCACTTGATGCACGTTGGTGTATTCAAACTGAGTAATCAATTTGGGAGTAATTGTCTCTTGATATACGGTTTTGAGTCGTGTTTTCGCCATAGTGTTTGTCCTTATATCCCCTGGGCTTGGTCAGGGATCGCTTCGCTCTAATTAAAAATGACAAATTAAAAATTAAAAATCAACAATTTCAATTTTTTAATTCTTAATTTTTACTTTTTAATTGTTAAGAATTTCACCTGTTTTTTTGAGCATTCTCACTTTCTTGCCTTCGGCTGTGAAAGTGTAGCAAACACGACTAGCGACGTTTTGCTTGGTGGAATAGAGCATCACATTGGAGCTATGAATGGGGTACTCCTGGGTGACTATTTGCCCTGATTCACCTTCTTGTTGAGGTTTCACGTGCTTGGTTTTAAAGTTAACACCTTTGACAAGCACTTTACTCAGTTGTGGTAGTGCTTTAATCACTTCTCCAACTTTACCTTTATCTTTGCCAGCGATGACTTGCACAGTATCACCGGTTTTGACGTGCATTTTATGAAAAACTTTGGGTTGTGGGCGCTTTGCCATTACAGCACCTCCGGAGCCAGAGAAACAATTTTAGTAAAGTTTTTGTCGCGCAGTTCACGAGCTACGGGACCAAATACCCGTGTACCTCTAGGATTACCTTCTTTATTGATAATCACTGCGGCGTTATCGTCAAAACGGATAGCCATGCCACTGTCACGACTAATAGCTTTACGAGTACGGACAATTACTGCTTCTACAACATCTGACTTTTTTACAGCCATGTTGGGTGAAGACTCTTTGACAACAGCGATAATTCTATCGCCTACGCCACCATAACGGCGGTTACCTGCACCTAATACGCGGATGCACATTAGTTTTTTAGCACCGCTATTATCTGCGACATTCAGATAAGATTGGGGTTGAATCACAACTGGTCTCTCTTTTAGGGTCGTTGTAGCTGATGGTACAACTGTTTACTAAGTAGCTTTAATGTTCAGGATTTCTTTGACTTGCCAACGCTTGGTTTTGCTCAGGGGTCTAGTTTCCTGAATCCGCACCCGGTCGCCTATTTTGCAAGTATTCTCTTCGTCGTGAACTTTATAGCGGCGGGTTTGAACTACGATTTTGCCGTACTTGGGGTGAGGAGCGCGGTTTTCTATGGCTACTACCACAGTTTTTTGCATTTTATCGCTCACTACCAAGCCAACTCGTTCTTTGACTGCCATAATCTCCTACTTTTGTTCTTGGTCTGAAAGACTCGCTGCCCGTTTCCGTTCTCCTTCTACTGTTAGTAATTGGGAGAGGCGATGGCGTGCGTGTTTGAACTGGTGAGGCTTTTCTAATTGTCTAGTGGCTTTTTGTAAGCGCAACTGGAATAGTTGTCTTTTCACAGCGACAATTTCCTCAGACAGCCGTTCGTCATTTAATTCTCTAGCTTCTGAAATCTTGGGAAGAGGCATAAACTACTCCTGCTCCTGTGGTTGAGAGCGGGCAATAAATTTGGTCTTAATTGGCAACTTAGCGTCAGCCAACCGCATAGCTTCGCGGGCAATTTCTTCAGTAACGCCGCCAATTTCAAACATGATCCGGCCTGGTTTGACTACGGCTACCCAAAACTCTGGGTTACCCTTACCAGAACCCATCCGGGTTTCAGCAGGACGCATGGTGATTGGTTTGTCAGGGAAAATCCGAATCCAGATTTTGCCACCCCGGCGAATATAACGAGTCATTGCCCGACGGGAAGCCTCGATTTGCCGTGAGGTAATCCAAGATGGTTCTTGGGCTTGGAGTCCAAAATCCCCAAAGTTGAGGGTACTTCCACGGGTGGCAAGACCTTCCATGCGTCCGCGTTGTTGTTTGCGGAATTTAGTTCTTCTAGGACTTAACATGATTTGTCAGTTGTCGGTTGTCAGTTGTCAGTTGTCAGTTGTCAGTTTTTTTGCCACTGACTATTGAGCATTGACTAGGATTCATTGGAGCGGTCTTCAAACTGTTGACGGCGACGTTGTTGTTGTCGGCGACGGGGTTCTCGTTCACGGTCACGATCACCACGGTCACGGTCTCTAGCTGGTTGAGCGGGAGCTTGTTCCTGTCCAGGAATAATTTCTCCTTTAAATACCCAAACTTTAATACCGAGAATCCCGTAAATTGTCTTAGCTGTGCAGCCAGAATAGTCAATATCAGCACGCAAGGTATGGAGAGGAACTCGACCTTCACGAGTCCACTCAGAGCGGGCAATTTCTGCACCGTTGAGCCGACCACCGACTTGAACTTTGATTCCTTGGACACCTGCTCTTTGAGCGCGTTGAATTGCTTGACGAACAACTCGGCGGAAGGAAACCCGACGTTCTAATTGTTGAGCAATGTATTCAGCAATCAGGTAGGCATCAGCATCAACTCGTTGGACTTCAACAACGTTAATGCGAATTTGGCGATTACCACCCAAGGCTCCTTGTAGTCCCAACCGTAATGATTCAATACCTTGACCACCACGACCAACAACCACACCAGGTCTAGCTGTCCGGACTTCCAGGTCGATCTGATCAGCTTTGCGCTCGATTCTCACTTCGGAAATACCGGCGTTATTTTGAGCGTATCTACCTAGTTTTTGTTCAATGTATTGACGCAGTTTGTAGTCTTCTTGGAGAAGTTCTGGATAACGGTCAGGTTCTGCAAACCAACGGGATTGGTGTTCTTGAGTTATACCCAGTCGAAAGCCGACTGGATGAATTTTCTGTCCCACAAAAGCTTCCTCTAAAATTTCTTACTGTACGCAATTTTCTTGTGCCTGTATGGCTGTTTACTCAGCAGCAGTGCCAGCGGAAACAGCAACAGTGATATGACACGTTGGTTTGCGAATTTGGTAAGCTCGACCTTGCGCTCTGGGTTGAAACCGTTTTAGCACTGGTCCTTGGTCGGCATAGGCTTGACTAATCACCAAACTGGATCTGTCCAAGCCAGCATTATGCTCTGCATTAGCTGCGGCACTTCTGAGAACCTTTAAGATGGGGTCACAAGCACCATAGGGCATAAATTCGAGAATAATTAGTGCTTCTCTGTATGAACGCCCGCGAATTTGATCAAGTACACGGCGCACTTTATAGGGAGAAATGCGTATATAACGGGCGATTGCCTTAACTTCAGTAGTGTCAGTTGCCATTTTCATAACTTACTCTATGTTTGTCAGTTGTCTGTTGTCAGCGGTTGTCAGTTGCAAGAGGACTAAATGACCACTGACTACTGACTAAAGACTATCTCCCTGATTTTTTGTCACTTTTACCATGACCTCTGTAGGTACGGGTAGGAGCAAATTCTCCTAACTTATGACCGACCATTTGTTCATTGACAAATACGGGAACGTGCTGCCGTCCATTGTGAACAGCGATAGTATGACCTACCATCAAGGGCAAAATTGTCGAAGCTCTCGACCAAGTTTTGACTACTTGTTTTTCATCTTTTGCGTTTAACTTCTCAATTTTCTTGAGCAGATGGTCAGCAACAAAAGGACCTTTTTTTAAAGAACGACCCATAGTTCAATTTTTGATTTTGGATTTTGGATTTTGAATTTCTTAATTTTGGATTTTGGATAACTAAGCTGTCTTCATATTAGGCTTCAAAAACTTTGAACGCTTAAAAATAGACTCAATCTAAAATCCAAAATTTAAAATCTAAAATTCTAGGACTGACGACCACCACGACCACGTTTAGATGATTTGCGGCGACGACGGATAATCAATTTAGTGCTGGCTTTCTTGCGATTCCGTGTCTTAGCTCCTAAAGTAGGTTTACCCCAAGGTGTTACAGGGCCGGCTCTACCGATAGGCGCTCTACCTTCACCACCACCATGTGGGTGATCCACTGGGTTCATGGCACTACCTCTAACCTTGGGACGACGGCCTTTCCAGCGATTTCGTCCAGCTTTACCAGCACTGAGGTTTCTTGCGTCTGTATTACCTACTTGTCCAATGGTGGCGTAGCAATCACGCCGAATCAACCGGACTTCACCTGAAGGTAACTTTAAGGTTACATAGTTGCCTTCTTTAGCGACCACTTGAGCTACTGCACCAGCAGCCCGCACGATTTGACCACCTTTACCTGGTGTCATTTCGACGTTGTGAACACTAGTACCCAAGGGCATATTCGATAGAGGTAAGGCATTACCATCTTCGATAGGAGATTCAGGCCCAGCAATTATCTTTGTGCCTACAGTCATGCCATTTGTTTGCAAGATGTAGCGTTTTTCGCCATCTTCATACAACACTAAAGCGATCCGCGCATTTCGGTTAGGATCGTATTCAATGGCTGTAACTGTAGCGGGCATATTCCGCTTATCTCGCTTAAAGTCGATAATGCGGTATAGTTGTTTGTGTCCGCCACCTCGACGACGGCTGGTTATCCGCCCTTGATTGTTCCGACCTTTAGGACGATGAACTGATTCAGTTAATGATTTTTCTGGCTCAGTTTTCGTAATTTCGGCAAAGTCGGAGATGATAACTTGGCGAGTACTGGAGGTATAAGGGCGATAAGAACGAGTACCCATAGTTCAATTTTGGATTTTGGATTAATCAATTTTGGATTTTGGATTTTGGATTTTAGATTGTTTATAATCTCAAATCTCAAATCTCAAATTCTTAAACTTCTGGGAAGAGAACTTTTCTGATTTTTTCTTCATCCCCAGGGGCTACTGTGACAATGGCTCGCTTGTATTGGGGCTTGTAACCAATAAATCTACCTACACGTTTTTGTTTGCGTGGAGGGTTAGCGGTATTGACTTTGACGACCTTAACTGCAAATAGGTCTTCAATTGCGGCTCTAATTTGTGGCTTAGTGGCTTTAGGAATTACTTCAAATACGTATTTGTTTTGTTCCATGAGCATGGTCGCTTTTTCGGTGAGAATGGGGCGACGCACTAAATCAGGTAGATCACGGGTGGCAACTACTTTAGGCACTGTAGACCTCCTGGATCTTATCTAGGGTTGATGATGTGACGATAATTTTGTCAGCGTGGAGCAAGTCGTAAACGTTTAACTGGTCAGCAGGAATCAGTTTTAAGTTTTCGATGTTACGGGCTGATAAAAGCACGTTTTCTGCTATTTCAGACAAAATCAACAGTGTCTTTTGTTCTGATGTCGCACCCCATCTAGCTAATGCTGCTACGAGATCCTTGGTTTTAGGACGCTGTAACTCATTGCTGAATTCTTCAACAACTATTAAATCTTCAGCACGGCCAATAAATGCTGTCCGCAATGCCAAACGGCGTTCTTTGCGGTTCATTTTCAGGTCGAAATCTCTGGGTTTTGGTCCAAAGATCACACCACCACCACGCCACAATGGCGAACGGATAGAACCTGCACGGGCGCGACCTGTGCCTTTTTGCCGCCAAGGTTTACGACCACCACCACGAACTTCTGCACGGGTTTTGGTGCTGGCAGTTCCCTGGCGAGAATTGGTCATTTGTCTGACTAGGGCGCGGTGTACGATATGCACCGCTGTTGTTTCTTTGGCAACCCGTAGGTCGAAGTTTGTCTCTCCGACTTGCTCTCCTTGCCAATTTTTAATTACACTCTCTACCATCTTTGTGTCCTTTGTCAGTTGTCTCTTGTCAGTTGTCGGTTGTCAGGTGTTAGTTATTTTTTTGCCACTAACCAATGACTACTGACCAATGACTAAATGACTATTTTTTACCAACTATATTTGCAGGAACGACGCTGACTAAAGCTCCTGGTTTGCCAGGAATAGCTCCTTTAACGAGGATTAAGTTGCGTTCTGCATCTACTCGTATTACTGTCAGTTTGCGAATTGTGACACGAGTACCGCCTAAACGTCCTGCCATCCTTTTACCGGGATAAACACGACCTGGGGTTGTACCAGCACCGATAGAACCTGGCGCTCTATGGTTTTTGGAACCGTGTGACATGGGACCGCGAGCAAAGTTGTTACGCTTCTGGTTACCGGCAAAACCGCGACCAATGCTTGTACCAACTACATCTACAATTTCACCAGCACTAAAAATATCTGCTTTAATTTCTTGACCTAAAGCATAATCACCAGTGCTATCGGTGCGATATTCATTCAGATGACGGACTGCTGGGGCGGATGATTTAGCCAAATGTCCCAACAATGGTCTGTTCAGTGCCTTGGGTTTAACTTCACCATAACCAACTTGAATGGCAGAGTAACCGTCGGTCTGTTTCGTTTTAACTTGTGTAACGGTGCATGGACCGGCTTTGATGACAGTAACAGGAATGGAGACTCCTGCTTCATCAAATATTTGGGTCATGCCCAGCTTGGTGCCGAGAATACCTACAGACACAGTTACTGGTTCTCCTTTCGTTCTATTTTTTGGGCTGACTGCGGAAATTGAATGGGGATGAAGTTTGTTAATGTCGCTTGAGGGTAAAATATACCTCTCAAATTTGGACTGGCGTTAGACAGTGCAAATTCTTGGCGACGCAACAATTTTTGTCCCTTTTGCTTTAGTGAATTTGTTTATTTTCACTTACTCAATCACAATAACAGGAATAACTGCCTACTCTATGGAGAAGGTGTTACTTCTGCAATCCAATGCGAGGCTTGATGGCTTTGCGCTGTGTGCAGCAATGCTTTCGTCCAAGCAGTTGCTTTGGCACTCTACCGTGGTAGCAGGACTTAAGTGGTTATTTCCTCTCAGTATCCTTTTCCTCAGACTTAACATAATGCCATAAAACCAACGACATTATTGCTCAAGAACTACTTCTTTTAATACCTTAAACTATTGTTTGAGGTCTTGCCTAATTTTTTTTAGGATTTACGGGAGTGTTTTGGTGTGGGAGCTTAAATATGACTTTGGCTCTTGATTTGACCTGAAAGCCTTTTTAGTTTAGCAGTCTCTTATGGAGTAAGCCAGTTTTATTCTTTTGGGGAAACTAACTAGAAACTCAGATGCTAGGACTAACTAGAAACTCGAAATAAGAAAGATGGCTATCTAATTATACTATTCGGTCACAATCTAATACTATAAATCATTGATTAATTTTTGTCTAGTATTTTTTTTGCTATGTTATGGGGTACTGAGGCGGGGGTGGGTGATTTTGCCCAAATTCCGACTGGGAATTTTCAAGATTTTTGAAAATATGCAGCTTCATTTAACTTAATCTACCACTAGAGAGTGAATAATAGAGATATCTAAGTGGGATAGGAAGAAAATCTATGGCACTAATTACCACTGGCAACAGTTTCATCCGCAATTTGGAGAAATTTGGGGCGTTGGGTGTTTATGTTCCTCTGGAGGGGGGTTATGAAGGTCGGTATCTGCGCCGATTACGTGCGGCTGGCTATATTGGTCTCCATATTACTGCGAGGGGACTAGGTGATGTGGCTGCATATCTTACACAAGTTCATGGTGTTAGACCACCGCATTTAGGCAAAAGAAGCAATAGTAGTGGTGCGGCTGTGGGTGACGTATATTATTTACCACCAATGATCAGTTCTCATTTGGAACAACTACCTCCTAAGTCTAAGGGGTTGGTGTTGTGGATTATTGAGGGACATATTCTTTCTGATCAGGAAGTTGAGTATTTAATGAATTTGCCCAAGCTAGAACCACGGGTTAAGGTGGTAATTGAGAGAGGTGGCGATCGCATTTTCCGCTGGACACCTTTAGAAAAGACACTCTTAGCTAGTTAAGAGATTGTAAGGGTGGGATATTCCCACCCCTACCGTTCAATTATTTCTAATTCTGTATTTCTTGTTGTACCCAAGCACTAAAGGATTTGCTAAATTGCACTTTATCAATTTGACAATCTTGCAAAAATTGGTAAAGTTGTTCTTTGATTGTTCTAAAAAATGTTGGGCTTTTCTCTACTTCAATATATTGATGATTTTGAAGTTGATAAATTCGGATTATTTGGCCGTTATAACGCCAAAATTCTGTTACACCCATGCTGGCATAAAACTTGAGTTTATTGATGTCAGTATGAGTAATATCTACTTCCACAATTAAATCTGGTGAGGGAATATAAAGCGAAAATGAGACGTAAATCTTCTACTACTAGGCCAACTAATACCCCTAAACCCTCTATTTTCCAATCCCCAATGTTTAACTTCGCCACCATTGCCCTTTTAGGGGGAGTGATGATTTTAGGAATTGGGATTGGGATTGCGTTTAGTTCGACAACTACATTGAGTTCATCAAATGTGGCTTCCCGTGAGTTTATTGATACTAGAGCGCCAAATCCTGAGATTTGTGTGCAGTATGGATCTAGTGCAATGGTGATGGATGCCAGACTCTTTGTAACTCTTAATCCCTTTAATGTCTTTGTTGCCCAGCCAAATATCCGCCCTGGATGTGTAATTCGTCAAAATAACTGGGCAATTTTGGAAAACAAAAAGCTTGTGACATCTGAGCAGGTACGGGAATGCAAGAATCGCCTGAATACCTTTGGCTTTACAGGGGACTTAAACAGTGAAAAGCCAGATATTAGGTGTATTTATCAAAATGAATCGGCTCAAAATTTCTTTTTATCTCAACCAGGGGCTGTGGGAACGCCACAAGATACGGAAAGATTTTAATCACAAAAGAAAGTCCCCAACCTATGAGTACATTGAGGGTGGGGACTTTCGCGTTTTGTTAACTCTAGCTAAAATTGATGAGGAACTTGTGAGTTTACCTAAATACATTTCATCTCAAATCTAAAATTTTTTGTATGGGTAGGGGTTGACCAAATTCAATAATGGGAATTTCTTTCAGGTTATGTGGAGAAGTGTTTTTATTATCTGAAGGTGTGGGAAACATGGCAGCAGGTAGGGGTGAATTGGTAATTGCTGGAGGGGTTTGAGAATTTAAGGGTGGTACGGTGATTAAGGGTTGTTGGGTGTTGGTTGTCAGGTTTGTGGATGGTGGTAGGGTGGTTGTGGGTGTTGTTAACAGACTGTTAGCGGGAGAAAAGGTAAGATAAGGATTGAATACCCAGCGGGTGGGTTTTTGTGGAGAAAAGGGCTGAAGTTGGACTTTTTTGGCTTCAAATTTACTGTCTGGTGCTAGGTCGAGAACTATGCGGGTGACATTGGCGTTAAGTTGGGAAATACGAATTCGTTGAATTGCACCGGCATATTCTTTTTGGGTGAGGACTTTACCGAGTTTGGTATTGGGTAAGTCAAGAACCAGACGTTGGGGTTGAGAAAGATAGAAATACTGGGGTGTGGCTGTGGCTGAAAGGCTGATTTCTAATTTTTGTGTTTTGGGGTTAAATTCCCAATTATTCAGTTGTGCTAATGGTTGGGCAAAACTGATGCTAGGGGTGAAAGCAATCAAGCTAAATAAGCTCACCCCAAGAGATGGAAGAATTTGATTAGTTCTAGTTTTCATAGTTAGGGATTATGAATTACTTCTTGGCTATTAATTGCTGGTAAGAGAGAATTCAGATGTGAGGTAACTTGACTATAACGACGGGTAATGAGTAACGAAGAACGACATTGGATGGCGAGTTGATCTGTGTATCTTCCCAGGGTTTGGCGTTCAATTCCCCACAGACGACTAGTACCAACAATGGTTAGATCAACATTTTCTGAGGCAGCAATTACGGTTTGGATTGGTTCTGGGGATGTGACGGTTTTGATTTCAATGCGATCGCGCACACTCTTCGGTAATTGCTCAATCATGGCGTTAAGTTCATAACTTAATTCGTCTTGGATATGATTGCCTGGGAATACCTGTAAAACTTGTAACATACAAGTGTCACGATTAAGCAACATTCTTAAAGCAATAATCAATGCTAAATCGTCATGAATGTTGGCAGAATAGGGAACGAGGAGACTTTCTAAGCGATCGCCCCCTTTGTCTACAAATACGGCTACATCTACTGGTGTGGTGCTGAGAATTTGCCCGACTCTTCCCCCCAAGCGATTGTTACTAAAGGCGGGACGATGCCAACCCACAAGCACTAAATCTGGTTGTTCTATTTCGGCTATCTGTGCGGTTTCTCTGGCTACATTGCTCGATATGCGAACTATGGGCTGGATATAGGAACGGATTAGTTGTGGTTCTAGGGTATTGATTAATTCTTCTAGTTTTTGACGACGTTCAGCTATGAGTCTATCGGCTTCCGTGGGGGTACTCTCAAAGCCATAGTTTTCTTCTAGTTCAATTAAGCTAAGGGGATGAATAATGGCTGATTGTCGGTAGTTGATAGCGATCGCTGTTGCTAACTGTAATAAACCTTTCTGGGTACTGGGATTAGCCACCGGTACTAATATTCGATATTGAGGAATGTAAGGTTCACTGGGTTCTGGTGTAATTTCTGTTTCTGGTTCTATTTCTATTTTTGGTTCAATGACATCTAATCTAATGAGGCGTTTGGGATAGGTCCATTCCAACAATGGTGAAGTCATAAATGTTGTCACCAAAGCCATAATGACTAACATCGTAAAAAGCAAAGGTGTAATTACGCCTAACTCTAAACCAATATTTAAGACAATTAACTCAGTTAAACCGCGAGTATTCATTAACCAACCCAAGGCTGAAGCTTCGCGTTTATCAATGCCACTCATGCGAGCCGCGACATAAGCACCAATAAATTTACCCGCACTGGCTACGACTATAATTAAGACACATAATAGCCATAATTCAGGACGGTTGAGTAAACCAATTTCCGTCTTTAAACCACTGTAAGCAAAGAATATTGGTAAGAGAAATATGAGGACAAAATCTTCAGTTTTGATGGCTAATTCTCTCACTAATTCTTCATCTTTGGGCATGACTGCACCTAATAGGAATGCTCCAAAAATTAGGTGAATACCAATAAATTCAGTGATTAAAGCTGAGAAAACAACTCCCATATAAATAACAGCCAGAAGCAATTGACTCAAACGCCCAGCCCGACGATGATGACGGCTGAAACGTTTGAGAAACCAGCGCCCGACTGTGAACATAAAGCCAATATAAACAAGGCTTTCAATAATGGTGAGAAAAGCTTGCCCGTCAATGCTACCATTGCGGGCGACTGCGATCGCTACTGCCAAAAGACACCAGGCTGTCACATCATCCACTGCCGCACAAGTTAAGGCTAATGTCCCCAAACGAGTGCGCTGTAAGTTATTTTCCGTAATAATTCTAGCCAAGACAGGAAAGGCAGTAATTGACATTGCTGCCCCTAAAAACAAGGCAAAAGGGATAAATTGTACATTGCCACCAGCAACCAAGGGATAAAGCAGTAAAGATAAAATAAATGCCGAAGCAAAGGGAACAATAACGCTAAAATTGGAAATAAGAATCGCAGTTTTTAAGTTACCTTTCAGATATTTGGGATTTAATTCCAAACCAATCAGAAACATGAAAAATATTAGCCCTATTTGCGACAAAACGTTCAAAAAAGGCATTGTTTCTGGTGGAAACAGGCTATGTGCTAAACCGGGAGCAATTAAACCGAATAATGATGGACCAAGCATGATACCGGCGAAGATTTCGCCAATTACCAATGGCTGTTTAATCGCTTTGAATCCCAATCCGACAATTCGGGAGAGTCCAATAACAATTAATACCTCAACTAGAACGAGAATAACTGTGTGCATATTTTCCTCGCTAATGATTATCCAGGTTCACTATGATAATTCTTTATAAGAGTGTAAATTATCAACCTAACCAGATACATTTTTGGCTATTTATATTGATTGGTGATGTTAATTATTATCGCCTGAATATATCTATGCTAACGAAAAATCAGTATTAATTTATTATTCAACTATAAATAAATATGAGAATTAGCCAGAATAAAATGCTTATCAAGAGAATACAATAGTTAAAGCCCTTGATAAATCAATTATTTCCTGAAAAAAGGTAATAATAACCGATAAATAATGAAATAATAGTATCAGTAATAGTTCAGGACAATGTCTTATTCGTCATCGCCAATACTTAATAATAAATGTGGAAATGATAAATACAAAATACAAGTGCTGATAGAGATTTTTAGGCAAATATCCCCAGATTTTTGAGATCGCCGGAAATTACAGCTATAAATTTCGGGATCAGGTCTAAAAATGACGAAAATGTCATCATTTAAGATTTGTCTAGGAAGGAATTTATATTTATAATCAAAAAATTGTAAATAAGGCGTTAAATTTTGTTAAGATTGTACACGGCGTTAGCTTTGCCCCCTGTCCCCTACCTACGAGACGCTTCATGCTGCGATTAGAACATATCAGTAAAATTTATCCTACAGGCGAAGTTCTTAAAGATATCAACTGGGAAGTCAAACCAGGAGATCGTATTGGTTTAGTTGGCGTTAATGGTGCGGGAAAATCCACCCAACTAAAAATCATCTCCGGGGAGATTGAACCCACCGCTGGGGAAATTATTCGCCCTTCCAGCTTACATATAGCTTATCTTAACCAAGAGTTTGAGGTTGACCCCACTCGCACAGTCAGAGAAGAATTTTGGACTGTATTTAAAGAAGCCAACGAAGTGCAGATGGCTTTAGCTCATATTCCCCATGAGATGGAAACGGCTAATCCAGAAGAGTTAGATGAACTCATTCATCAGTTAGATCGGTTGCAGCGTCAATTTGAGGCTTTAGACGGATATAACTTAGACTCACGGATTGGTAAGATTTTACCAGAGATGGGATTTCAACTCGAAGATGGCGATCGCCTAGTTAGTGCCTTCTCCGGTGGTTGGCAAATGCGGATGAGTTTAGGCAAAATTCTCCTGCAAAAACCTGACTTGTTACTACTGGACGAACCGACAAACCACTTAGATTTAGAAACCATTGAGTGGTTAGAAAATTACCTGCGCGGTTTAATTACCCCCATGGTGATAGTTTCCCATGACCGGGAATTTTTAGATCGTCTTTGTAACCAAATTGTCGAAACTGAACGGGGTGTTTCCAGTTCTTACCTGGGTAATTATTCATCCTATTTACAACAAAAAGCCGAAAATCAATACGCACAACTTAACGCTTACGAACGTCAGCAAAAAGAATTAGAAAAACAACAAGCATTTGTAGATAAATTCCGCGCTAGTGCAACTCGCAGTACCCAAGCAAAAAGCCGGGAAAAACAACTAGACAAAATTGAACGCATCGAAGCACCGACAGGAGGAATGAGAACTCTGCATTTCCGTTTTCCTGATGCCACTCGTAGCGGTAGAGAAGTTGTAGAAATTAAGGATTTAACCCATATTTATGGGGATAAAATTCTGTTTTTATCAGCAAATCTCCTAGTAGAAAGAGGAGACAGAATTGCGTTTCTCGGTCCCAATGGTGCGGGTAAATCCACACTGTTGAAAATTATGATGGGTGTAGAACCACCTACAGAAGGGATTGTGAAATTGGGTGATCACAACGTTATTCCCGGTTACTTCGAGCAAAACCAAGCGGAAGCGTTGGATTTAAATAAAACCGTCATGGAAACTATTCATGATGAAGTTCCTAATTGGACAAACGAAGAAGTCCGCACACTGTTAGGAAGATTCTTATTTACTGGTGATACCGTATTTAAGAAAGTTGGGGCATTGAGTGGAGGTGAAAAAGCTCGGTTAGCATTAGCAAAAATGCTTTTACGTCCAGCGAATTTAATCATTCTGGATGAGCCTACCAACCACTTAGATATTCCAGCAAAAGAAATGATGGAAGAGGCTTTGCAAAACTATGAAGGTACAGCCCTTGTAGTTTCCCACGACCGTTATTTTATCTCCCAAGTAGCTAATAAAATTGTGGAAATTCGTGATGGTGAATTCCGCGTTTATTTAGGAGATTATCACTACTATCTCGATAAGAAAGCCGAAGAGAAAGAACTAGCGGAATTAGCAGCAGCAGAAGCCGAAAAAGCTGCTAAGAAAGCGGCAAAGGCTGCTAAAGCTGGAGCAAAGCAGAAATAGGTAATATCGGCAAATGGGTGACTGATTGTGATTCTGGCTTTCTGTCACCTATTTTTTAAGAATGAGATTTTAAGAATTATTGAACGCAGATGAACGCAGATAAACACAGATAAATATTGATGATTATTATTCTGTGCAGTCTCAGATAAAATTAGTATTACAAGAGAAATTACATAGCAACAACACCCCCGGATGCAAAGACTTGTTTTGCTGTTAATTGTAAGTTGGGAAAGATTGAGGAAACGAGTTGCTCATTGTTTTGAAACAATCGCTTTTGATACTCATCTTCTACTAATGTACAAATTGTCACTGTTGGCTGTTTGATTTTGCCAATATATTCTCTACCACCAATGCCTAAATAATCTACAATCCAATATTCAGGAACAGCTAATAGGGCGTAATCTTCAACTTTGCGAGCATAATCATTTTGCCAGTTTGTACTCACGACTTCAGCAATTAGTTTAATTGATTTTCCTGATGTAATTACAGGCTCTTTTTGCCATAATGGTTCATTGATTAGTTGGGTTTGGTCTAATACGATTACATCGGGACGAAAGGCTGTGTTTGTTCCCAATAGTTTGATCAAGCAGCGATGGGGGATAAAGTATGGTAAGTCTTGATGATCAATTTGTACATTCAGTTTTCGCCCAATTAAAGATGATACTTGTTCATGAGGTCCTGTTGGTTCCATCTCGATTAATTCCCCATCAATAAGTTCATAGCACTCATTGTCGCCATACTGAGCAATAAATTCATTAACTGTGATTAGTTTTAGGGCTGATTGTACCATTATTATGTTTCTTGCTAATTAAATAAAGATTATTCGGGCGGTTGGAAATCGGATCTACACAAATAAAACCCACCTGCATAGATTAAAATTAACAGATTATTCTGGCGATTGGAAACCGCATCTACACGAATAAAACTTAATTTGAGACTCATGGGCATTGCTAAACCCTTGCAGTGCTTATTGCCTATTTCCCATGCTCTATTCCCGAAAAATAACTTAACAAACCCATTACTAAAGTCCTTCGAGTTGTAGAGTTAAAACAAGCACTCCTGATTTCTTGGTACTCTTACAATCCAAAGGGAAGGTACAATATGGTTCAACGTGGTTCTAAAGTTCGGATTCTCCGCCCTGAATGCTACTGGTTTCAGGATGTTGGTACAGTGGTTTCTATGGACAAAAGCGCCATCAAATACCCTATAATTGTTCGTTTTGACAAAGTTAACTATTCTGATCTGAACACTAACAACTTTGCTTTGGATGAACTCGTCGAAGTGGCACACCCATCAGCTACTCAAGCTCCAAATGTAGCACAAACGGCATCCAATTCTTTATTAGAGATATCCGCAAATGAATTTCAAACCCTTATAAATCAAGCGTCAAAATCTGATTTTTGGATAATTATATTGAGGTCTTTAGCTAGTGCAGGTGCAATAGCGACTCAAAAATTGGGAGAAATAGCCCGTAACATAAAATTTGATAACTTACCATCAGATTTAAAATCCAAATTTGCGCGGGCAGGAATGCGTGGCAATTCGCGGGATATTCAAGCAGCACAAGAAGTGTTTGAAAGTATACCTGCCCAAATTCGCGCCCAGGGACTTGAGGCAGTGCAGCAATTTCTTCAAGATAAAGACTGGAGTCACATTATTGCCCGTGTTAATGGTGGTAACAATAAAGCTGGTAATGGTATTTTTGAAATCTATCGGCTTAACCGCGCTCGTGGTGGTGTTAATATGACACCAAAAGAATTAAACGCCGCTAGACAAGTTTTAGCTGATGCTGCTTTTAAAGCCGCAGTTACGGAAATTATTGCAGGAGCGGTGAAAGGGGGTGTGGTAGCCGCATCTGTAGAATTAGTATTTTCAATTTTTGAAAATTCACTATTATATTCAGAGGGAAAAATTACTAAGGATGAGTTGATTAAAAAAGTTGTTTCTGATACTGCTCAAGCGGGGCTGACTGGTAGCATAATTACAGGTATATTGCTCACAATTGGTATGATTTTTCCTCCTATTGCTGCTGTCTTAAGTGTGGTCGCTATACCTTTAGCTCTTGCTGGTGTGGCTTTGATGGGTAATCGAGTTTGGCAAATTTGTCTCCGCATATATTATAATGTTAAAAACATTTTAAAAGAAAATACATAATTATTTTCAATTTCTGTACTCTGTCTCCTGTCTCTTCTTCAATTTATTGCCTCAATTAGTTTTGAGTAGTGGTATTATTCAAGTATTACAAAAAGTAAAGGGCAATTTTACTATGACCAAAGCACCTGTTGCTCCTGT
The DNA here is from genome assembly GCF_009712035.1 of Anabaena sp. UHCC 0187. Taxonomy (GTDB): domain Bacteria; phylum Cyanobacteriota; class Cyanobacteriia; order Cyanobacteriales; family Nostocaceae; genus Dolichospermum. Next base: position 153,862 of record NZ_VILB01000003.1, read on the forward strand.
GGTGCTAGTCATTCTAGATGGATGGGGCTACTGTGAGGAAACGCGAGGAAACGCAATTACCGCTGCCAAAACTCCGATTATGGACAGTTTATGGGCAGTCTATCCCCACACCCTCATTCGCACATCAGGAAAAGCCGTAGGGTTGCCAGAAGGACAAATGGGCAACTCGGAAGTTGGTCATTTGAACATTGGCGCTGGTCGAGTCGTACCCCAAGAACTGGTACGGATCTCAGATGCTGTAGAAGACGGTTCTTTAGCCGCAAACCCAGCCCTTGTCAAAATTTGCCAAGAAGTGCGTTCTGCTAATGGCAAGTTACATCTAGTGGGGCTTTGTTCTGATGGCGGGGTGCATTCCCATATTACCCATCTATTTGGACTACTTGACTTAGCAAAGGAACAGCAACTTTCACAAGTTTGTATCCACGCCATTACTGATGGCCGTGACACCAAACCGACAGATGCTATCAACGTCATCCAGCAATTGGAAGACTATATAGATAAAGTTGGCATCGGTGAAATCGCTACTATCAGCGGTCGCTATTATGCCATGGATCGTGATAACCGTTGGGATCGAGTCCAACGCGCTTACGATGTGATGACGACGGATAGTGCGGGCAATGGACTCACGGCTGTAGAGGTATTGCAAGCATCTTACGCTGAAGGTGTGACTGATGAGTTTGTTCTTCCAGTCCGTCTGCAACCAGGCGCGGTAGAATCTGGAGATGGGGTAATATTTTTTAATTTCCGCCCCGACCGCGCTAGAGAACTAACTCAAGCTTTTGTTAGTCATACTTTTAACGGTTTTGAAAGACAGCCAATTAAGCCGCTTTCTTTTGTAACTTTTACTCAGTATGATCCAGAATTGCCAGTTTCTGTGGCTTTTGCGCCGCAAAATCTGAGTAATATTCTCGGTGAAGTTATCGCTAATCGTGGTTTAAAGCAGTTTAGAACTGCGGAAACTGAAAAATACGCTCATGTCACCTACTTCTTTAACGGGGGACTAGAAGAACCCTGTGAGGGAGAAGACCGGGAATTAGTCAGTAGTCCCATGGTAGCGACTTATGATCAAGCCCCGGCGATGTCAGCACAAGCTGTGACAGATGTGGCGATCGCTGCCATTAGAAAGGGCATCTACTCCCTAGTGGTGATGAACTATGCTAACCCAGATATGGTAGGGCATACAGGACAAATCCCCGCTACTGTGACAGCCATTGAAGCCGTAGATCGCTGTTTAGGTCGTCTGATTGATGCTATTGGTAAAGCTGGTGGTACAGCAATTATTACTGCTGATCACGGCAATGCTGAGTATATGATGGATGAAGGTGGTAATCCTTGGACGGCGCATACTACTAACCCAGTTCCGTTAATTTTGGTAGAAGGTGAAAAAGCCAAAATACCCGGATATGGAACAGATGTGGAATTAAGAAATGATGGCAAATTAGCCGATATTGCCCCAACTATTCTGGATATTTTACAAATATCTAAACCAGAAGAAATGACAGGGCAATCATTACTTAAAGCCGCAGAATATGATTTACAACTAACTCGTACTCCTGTACAAATAGGTTTGTAAAATCGTAAAATGGTAAGGGTTTAGCATTGCTAAACCCTTACGAGATTGATAACTTCTTATAACCAACATTTCTAATATGGCAATTACTAACATCATCCAAGGCATTTGGGCGTTTTCCGCCCTCGGTTTGATTATCCTCGTTTTACTACATAGTCCTAAAGGTGATGGTATTGGTGCTATTGGTGGACAAGCACAATTATTTAGCAGTACCAAAAGTGCCGAAAATACTTTAAATCGAGTTACTTGGGCATTGGTTGTGGTTTTTCTGGGTTTAACTGTGGTTTTAAGTGCTAATTGGTTGCCTAAATAATTGAAACTGAAAATGGGAAAAATTACCCAAAATCAAAACTTTTGGAGACGGTTAATAGCAGTTCTGACTTTAGCGATAAGTACAGGACTGCTAGTTATTTTTAGTAATTTCCAAGTTAATGCGATTGTTGATAAATCCTATCTCCAAAAAACCCATTCTTTACCACCAACTCTGGCACAGTGGCAAGATAAAACAAATAGTGGTGATTATTTCGACCAAATTAAATCTACTAAAGTTGGTTATTTAATTTGGTCAAGTTTTCCGGTAAAGGTGAAGATAGAACCGCCACAAAATATTAATGAAAAGCAATCGCAAATATGGGTAAATAGTGTTTTCCAAGCAGTTCAGGAATGGAGTATTTATTTACCTTTACAGGTAGTGGAAAAATCTGCTATTGCTGATATTACAATTATTCGCAAAGCACCACCTTTACAACTTGAACCTAATGGTAAAATACTGCGGGCGCGTTCGGCTTTAACTACCTATGATTTATATACTGAAAATAATATTTTATCTCACCGTTTTACAATTCTGCTGAGTCCTAGTCAAACTGGTGATTATGTATTATCAGCCGCACGTCATGAACTTGGCCATGCTTTAGGAATTTGGGGGCATAGTCTTCTGCAAACTGATATTATGTATTTTTCTCAAGTTCGTAAACCGCCGTTTATTTCTGTGAGAGATGTGAATACTTTGAAGAAGGTTTATGAACAACCTACAAGTTTGGGGCAGAATTTATCTCACGCAGAGGCAAGACTAATTGCGTTTATACGATAGAGATAGTTCTTCCTCATCGGTTTCATAATAACAAATTTATTTTTCTATGTCAATAGCTTTGACTCAGTTTATAGGGGTTATTGGGATCTTTATTCCAACGCAAAGGATTTTGGAAAATGTATTGACGAGCGATATCTAAAATTTTCTGATTACGAATAATGCGGTCGTAATAATTGCGTTGCCATATACGCATTCCGGGAGTATCATCAATTTGATTAATAATTTTTGTTGTTTGATATTTGTAATAAGCAATAATTTGTCCCAAGGTCGTTTTCTTCCGTAGGGGCGGGGTCTCCCCGCCCGCTTCGGTATCCCGGTCCGCTTCGGTTTCCCTGGCTTCTTCGTGATTCTGTTGATGTTTTCTACCTTCATTAAAATTATCATTAATCACAATAATTCCATGAACATGATTAGGCATAACAACAAATTCATCTAATTCCACATTAGGAAAATGTTCGGGTATTTTTAACCAAAATTCATCAATAATAAAACCTCTGACTGTGAGTTTCATTTCTCCATTAATGATTTCACCTAAGTTACATTCACGGTTTTGGGTACAAATGGTGATGAAATATGCTCCTGGTTCTGAATAATCATAACCCCGCAAACGAATTGATTGGCGATGATGAATTTTAGGGTTATATTTCATGCTAGATATGAGGTGTTGATTTTAGGGTTTTTGAATAGGATACTGTAGATAAAAGGGCGTGTCATCAATGAACAAAAAGCGGGGAAACCCCATCAAGGGCGGGGAAACCCCATCAAGGGCGGGGAAACCCCGCCCCTACATAGGTTAAAAAATTTAAATACCCCAACTCAATGTTAAAGGCCGTTGTGCAAGAACTTGGCTATAAAGTTCTTCTAATTGGGTGATGTTATCATGTAGGGTATAACGCTCTAATACTCGCTTTCTCGCCTTTTCTCCTAATAATGTTGTTAACTCTGGATGATCTTGGAATAGTGGTAACAGGGTTTTTAGCTGCGATCGCACGCTGCTTGTATTAATTGCTACGCCAGCACCCTTTTCTAAAACTTCTCCATCTGCACCGACATCAGTAGCTAAACAAGCCAAACCACAGGACATTGCCTCTAATAGAGACAAGGATAAACCCTCTACTAAAGAAGGTAAAATAAATACATCTGCTCCCCGTAAAATCTCGATGCGGCGATTTTCGTCAGCGATAAATCCTAACCAAATGATGCCATGTTCTCGCCCATAAAATGACTCTAGAGAGGGCTTTAATGGACCATCACCTACAATTAGCAATTTGCTATTGACTCCCATATCTGACTGTTTCCAAGCACGCAAGAGAGATTCGACGTTTTTCTCTTGGGCGATTCTCCCTTGATAAACAAACAAACGTTCAGCGCCAAATTCGGCTTTAACTTGGGAAACACCGGGAGAATACTTAACAGGATCTACACCATTAGGAATGACAGCAATCTTCTTTTCCCTCACACCCATACTTGATAATAATTCCCGCTGAATTTGGGAAAAGATAATTACGCCATCATAATGATCCAAAAAAGGAGCATAGAGTTGATAAGCTAAAAGTTGGGTACTGGATAATAATTTTGCGCCCTTACCTGCAAATGGAGTGTGAAAAGTTGCAATTAGGGGCAAATTTAATTCTTCGCAAATTTCTGGTAAAACAAAGTCCAAAGTGGATAAAGTCAGAGAAGCGTGGACTATATCCGGCTTAATTTCCCGTAGCGAATCTTTCAAAACTTTAGTTGCTTTAAAAGAGGGAATTGTGTAAACCTGGGACTTGTAAATAAATGGTAAAGGAACTTCTTGACAATTAGGCCAGTTGTCAGTTGTTGCTTCTTCTTGAGCAAAGTGTAGAAAACTAACCTCATGTCCCCTGTCTAGCAATCCGTTGGTAATTTCTCGACTGTAGGTAACATTACCGCAAAAGGGTGTTTTTTTTCCAATCCAAGCTATACGCATTCTTCGGTTATCTATAAAAAAGCAAGGGTAAAATATACTGTTTTTATTATGCAGTTATTATGAGTGAATTTTTGGTGTTCACAAAAACTCAGATATCTCTGACTTTGAAACCTAAATAATCTTAGCAATTAAAAATTCAATAAATGGCTTTAATAAATTATTTAACTTGATTACAACTTAATATGCTGATTACTTAGTTTTTCTCCAGCAAGTATTTTGCATCTTGCTGGATTAAGTTTAGCACGAAACCCAATAGTTTGATGCAGTTTTTGGCTATTTGCCATTTGAGGATTCACCAGAATTATACCAGGTAAAGAGACCGCCAACTAAGACAATGGCAGCTAAGGCAAAAAATACTGCTTTTAAGCCGATAAAAGTTTCAGCTACACCAGCTAAAGCTAGAGGTAGAGTAAGGGCAATATTAATCACATTATTTTGCAGTCCAAATACTTTACCTCGCATAGCTGCGGGTGTTTCGGTTTGGATTGCAGTTTGCATGGGTATACCCACTAAAGCCCCAAATACTCCCACTAAAGCTATGAAGAATAGCACTGGCAATAGTTGAGTTGTAAACAATGATAAACCAATTAAAGATGCTGCCATACCTAGACAACCCCAAAAACTGAGTTGTTTATAGGAAAAGCGTTGTCCAAATTGACCGAGAATTGTCGCCCCCATAGCAACACCCACACCAGCAGACGCTAGTAAAAAGCCGAATTGAGAAGCTTTCATATTCGGAATAATTTCTGCCATGCGAACTGCAAGCACAGTCAGGGCTGCAAAGACAGAAAATAAGATAATTAGTTGTAATAAAGCATTGCGGATACGATGATTTTCTTGGAGATAACGTAACCCGTCGCGCAAGTCGGAGAAAACATGAGGAAATTCTGTTTCTGGGGGATGAGGTTTTTCGTTAGTTTGGAGTAAGAATAATATTAACCCAGCGATCGCATAACTACCACCGACCAAAATTTCTTTCCCCAATCCCCCACTACCACCTAATTGCGTCCAGAGTCCATCTGCTAAGGCCAAAACAGGTTCTCCTACGGCAAAACCCACAATCACCGAAGCCATCATTGTCGTTGTATAGAGAGAATTAGCTGAAAGCAAATCCTGTTCTTTGACTATTAAAGGAATAGCAGATTGTTCCGCCGGTGCGAAAAATTGTGTTAAGGTAGAAACCAAAAAAGTCACCCCTAAAATAATCAAAAAACCCACGGGTAAAACTCCCACAGGCTGCCAATCTTGGGTTAACCATAACAGCGAAGGGACGAGTAAAACCAGAATACCGCGCCAAATATTTGATGCTACTAAAACAACTTTTTTTGACCAACGATCTACAAATACCCCAGCGACAGAACCAAATAATACAGCGGGAATTGTAAAGGCCATCATTAAAGCGGAAACCCAACCACTAATACTTTGATCACTAGCTTGAAATTGGCTATTAATCAAAGCAATCATCAATACTAAATAAACTTTATCAGCTAATTGACAGAAAACTTGACCTGCCCAAAGAGCGAGAAAATTCGGATTTTTCAATACAGGTAAAAAACCTGCCTGTTGATGATTCTCTGAAGTTGTATCCCCAGAATCAGCATCTATTAATGGCTGTGTTTCCGGTGTTAATTCCGTTATGGCTGGGACATTTTCCTCAACACTATTAGTTTTACCGTTTGTCTGCGGATTTTCTGATGGTTTGGGGGTGTCAGTCAAGGGAATCTCTGAGGTGCAATTCCCATTTTCAGAAACCTCCTTTAGTGACATTTCTGGACTATGAATATGACTAACTTTAGGTGAAGAAGCAACATTATGATCTGATGCTTTATGCTTTTTTTTAGCGTCGCTAGGTGAGTGAGTTCGGCTTTTTCTATCTAAATCAGACGATTGCATCATGGTTGGTGGCAAAATAGGAGTCAATCAAAGTGGCAGAGCGAATAGGTTGTCCTAAATGATACTGGGTATACTGGCGCAAAACTTGCTCAACAGCTAACCATCCAGAATCTGAAGCTGCATCTATTTGTATTATCTCTGTTTCCGACAGATGTTGAAGCATAACCAGTTGTTTCCCATTCAACCGACGAGAAATAATTGGTAACTCCTGCTGATGAAAAACTGTTTCATAGCTAGGGTTAGAGGCACAGGTTTGGGGATTGGGAACACTTTTCTTTGTTGTTTCCTCCGTTTCCCTATTTTCCCGTTTTTCCTGCTCTATTTCTTTTCGCAAGCTTTTCCAGGCATCTAAACAAATTATCCCACCAGAAGGAATACTAAATCCCACTTGCCAATGGGGATTTGTCCAATCTGGAGTTAAAAGCCGTTGAGTTAAACAACAAGACTCTACTTGTGGGGTGATTCCTGCTAAGGTTAAAAGCTGAAATACACCTTGGACTAAATTCGCAACTACACATTTTATTTCAGTTTTGGGTATATCATTTAGGCGTTGAAGCTGTTCATTCAATAACTCATAAAGTTCTATTTGGGGAAGTTCGCTTAACGCTTGACATAAGACTATTTCAGCTAAATATTGACTAGCAGCTAATTTACCTAAATCTTTAGATAAACCCGGATAAGTTTTTATAGTTTCAGCTTGGGTAATTCTATCGAGATTTCTACCTTGGGAAATTAGTAATTCATTGACGACAAACATCCCCATTCTCCCGCCCAAGCTGGAGTTTTGTTTTCGCGCTCCCGTGGCAACTGCCCGAATTAGCCCAAATTCTTGAGTTAAAATTGTAACTATTTTATCAGATTCACCCAGTGCTTGCGCTTTGAGATTAATGCCAGTTGCTTTATAGGTTTTACTCATTTTTAGTCCGTTGTCAGTTGTTAGTGGTCAGTTGTCAGTGGTCAGTGGTCAGTAGTGAAGAAAAAACAACTGACAAAGGACAACTAACAACTGACTACTCACTCTTTTCTTTTTCTGGGTTATGGCGTTGACGAAGTAAATCCACACCACGAGATGTGCCTAATCTAGTCGCACCAGCCATAATTAAATCTAAGGCATCGTTGTGAGTGCGAATGCCTCCTGATGCTTTGATTCCTACCCGATCCTTTGCTATCTCTTTTAAAAGCTTAACATCTGCTACAGTTGCGCCACCATTCCAACCTGTACTGGTTTTTAAGAATGCTGCACCGGCATCCATAGCTAGTTCCGCAGCTAGTTGTTTCTCTGTATCCGTGAGGAGGCTAGTTTCTAAAATTACCTTGACAGGTTGTCCGGCTTCTTCGCAAATTGTGGCAATTTCCCGGTGAACTTCCTCGGTTTTCCCGGCTTTTAACCAGCCTATGTTAATAACTACATCCAACTCAGTAGCACCATTGTCTACTGCTTCTTTGGCTTCATATAACTTCACTGCTGAAGTGTTTGCACCATTGGGAAAACCAATGACTGTACAAACTTGAGGATTTTTTTTATATAGTAGCTCTGCTACTTGCTTGACATAACAAGGATTCACACAAACTGCTGCAAAGTTATATCTATATGCTTCGTCGCACCATTGACTAATCTGCTCTGGGGTGGCAATTGGTAATAGCAGAGAGTGGTCAATAAATGGCGCAATATCAATGTTTGGATAGTCTGCTGCCATTGTTTTTCTTTTGGTGTAGAGTTTATTAAACTTGATGAAAATTAAAGTATTTCTTATATATTAAACCACAATATCCCCATATCCTCGACTTCTTTGAGAAGTCGGGGATCTTAATCTTGCGAACCAGTGTTTAAAAAGTCAAGAATAGTTTGTGCTAATGCTTTTGAGGCTAAGTATGGAACTCCATTGCCAACGGTTTTAAACATATTCGTAAGTGACATATTTTCTGGAAGTGAAAAATCTTCAGGTAAGGATTGAATTGCTAAGGCTTCTGCTACAGAAATACGTCTAATTTTGTAAGGATGTAAATGGACTTCATTATTACCATAGCAAGCTGTGGGAGAATAACGCCACCGGTGCAGACGTTTAAATGATTTTTTGGAATCATCTCCTTCTTCAATAGTAGCAAATTTAATTTTACCTGCTCTTGGTTGAAAATGATGTTTAGCATTGGGATGGTTAAGAACGTTATTTTTTCTAAACCAATATTCAACAGTGAGTTGTTGAGGAATATTTTCAGGACAAGGAATTATGGAATCTTCTTGAAATGGTTCGCATTTATGCCAAGGATAAGCAAATACTTGATTTTGAGGATATAAAATATGTTTTTCCCAAGGAAAGGTAAATTCATCTTTGATTTTTATGTCTTTGAGAAAATTATCTTTAAAGCCTATTAAAATAATTCTTTCTCTATCTTGAGGGACACCATATTCAATAGAATTAATTAACTTTTCTGTTAAGATATAACCTGCTTGTTGTAATTTGATTTTTAGTTCTTCAAAAAATAAACGGTGTTTTGTGGTTCTCCACAAACCTTTGACATTTTCAAATAAAAAGAAATCGGGTAGATTTTGACAAATTAATTCAATATAAGCAGATGAGAGTTTACCATTATCGCCTAAATGTCCTTTGTTTTTGCCACCAACCGAAAAATCAGGACAGGGTGGACCACCAATAAAGCCTATTATATTATTTGATTTTCGTGAATTTTTGACTAATTCATTTAATTGTTGTGCTGGTGTTCCTGTTATTAATTTGCTTACGTCTGCGGCTTCACCTTCATGATATCCATATTCAGGTTGGGGGAGGTTGAGTTTTTCCCGTGAATAGCGATATGCGGACATGAATGGAGGGAATATTTCGTTGACGTAAGCGATGTTATAGCCGCTAGTTTCAAAGCCTAAATCGAGGAATCCTGAACCGGAGAAGAAGGAGAAGATTGTAGAATTATTAATCATTAAGAAAATAATATAATTATAAATAAATACATTAAATAAAATATTTACTATTTGAGATAAGACTTTTCTATAAATCCAGTTTTAATTCTCTCAAACACTAAATCCATAAGTTTATCAACTACTTTAATTGCTCTTTCTAAATCTTCTCTATTTACAACTATAGAACTTTTTTGTCCATGAGCTACTGCATTTCTAATCTGTAGTAATTTACCGAGTTCATCTTTCAACGAATAATTATTTTCGTGTGTAGGTATTTTTGCTAAATTAAAGTCATTCAATATTTTATTTAATACATTAAAGCCAACATTACTTTCTGTATTTATATTTGGATGAATTTGCAAAGTATTGGATTTATAAAACAGTCCTAAAGCATTGAAAAAATCTACCTTCTTTTTAACTATTTTAGGCTTATCTTCGTCACTTTTAGGATTTGGATATTGTTTAAATTGCCGGAATGTAGATTCCATATGATAAACCAGAATTGGTTCGCAAACACTGTCAATGTTAAGTTCTAATCTCGTTAACTCTTTATTCAACTCTCGAATATATATTTGAAAAGAAGTTTGAACAAAACCCTCCCAAATAGAATAAACTATTGGTATTGAATAGTTAAGAAATAAGTGTTCATCTTGTTCCGAAAACCCGTATCGTATGTACAGTAATCTTACCCGTGACATTAACTCTTCTCTTTCATCAATGTCCGACATTATTTCTTGTTCTAAAAGAGTTATATCAGTGGTCATTATTTTTTATATTTCCAAATATTCGCTTGGCTTCTGTCAGCCGATTTATAATTCTAGCTTTTTGATTATTTCCTCCTTGTCGTGAGAACTTTCTTAAAGTGGTATCTGTGCGTACTTCTTCGTTTATTTTATCCAAAATAACTTTTTGTTGTTGAGATTTGTAATAATCATAATTTTCTGCAACACCAATAGTAATAACATCATAAAGAGCCGTTGCAAAGTTTCCATCTTGCTGGCGAAAAATCTTTTTTCCTAAAGGTTTCAGCAAAGCAAATACTTCAGAAAATATTTGTTTGTATCGTGCATAATCAAAACTTTCTTTGTCCAACGCATCTTTCATAAACTTAGTCATGTGTTGTGCAATACTGGTTCGGACATTGTTAAGATTTTGGTAAAGAGAAATAAATCTCAACGCTAACTCTTCATCATATAACTGCTCGTATTGCTCATTACTCAAATCAATTAATGTACGAAAATCCTGATTAGCAGCAAGCTCTTTGAGAAAATCATTAAACTTGGGTGAAATATCCCTGTAAATACAATTCCGAATCTCTTGCGTAGTCAAAGGAGAACCACCTGTATTCAGCCTATTGAACAGTTCAAATCGCATATCATAAGCACTATTCGATCTGAGAATTTCAACTCTACAAGTAGCTCTCTTTATGTTTAATCGAAACTGATTTGGTATTGTTTCATAAGTGAATCCTTCTAAAGCTTGAACTTTTTCACCTTCTGTTAAAGCCCAATTATTTTTGTCCCTAATACCTTGATCATCACTACTCAAAACTCCAAAAAAAGAAAGTACAGTCGAAATTCTTTGAAGTCCATCAACTAATTCCCATACCCCATTTCCATCTTCAGCTACAAATATTGGAGGAATTGGAATGCCTAACAGTATAGACTCAATAAAACGCGTCCTTTGTTCTTCATCCCAGCGAAAATATCTTTGAAACGCAGGTTTGATAACAATTTCTTTGTCTTCATACAGACGCATTATTTCACCAAAAGACACGTCAAGCCTATCAGTGGTCAATAAGTTTCTCTGTTCTTCAATTTGTATTTTGAGTTTTTCAGTATCCATGTTGTGTCTCGTTTAAAAACTTCGTGTAGGTAAGCATTATTGTTTAATTATATCGAGTGTTTATGATGAAATATAATATCATCGTATCCTCTACCTATTGGTTATAAAGGTGAATCATACATATAAGGTATAACAAAATGTATAAACTACAAAGAATATTCAGCGGATTTATATTACTATCGGTACAAGTAGTATATTGGATATTTAGTTCAATTCTTGAGATTAAATACTTTTACAAAAAACGTGTAGCACTGGCAAAATATCAGGAAATTCTCGACTATGTGAAAACTCAAAATATCCCCTTAGATACTAGCCAAGCCTTGAAATTACCTGATCATCTCGTAAATATCAGTCATGATGGGTTAGTTCAAGTCCTGCATACATCAGAAGATACCTACTGTGTAGCAATCATGATTAAATATACCACAGGGGCAACACAACGAGTTAAAGGTATATTTGCTAGTGATATCCCCTTAACTTCCAGATATTTGACCAAAATTCCTGATATTTGTCACCGTATCAATATTTTAGGGGAATATCAAAAGCCATATAAAGTAGCATGGGCATTTACAAATCTGGAAGTTGACAAGCAATATAATGATTGTTTATTTGAAGTCCATCGTCAGTTGGGCTAATTAGCTTATAATCAAAATCATATATTTACCCTTAGCAAATTTATATCTAAAAATATACCAATCACTAGATGATGATATATACTTACGTATACTGGACTAGAATTAAAAGCATATTTTTAGAGAATAGTAAACTATAATCTGATGTGCAGTTAAATAAATTAAAAATATATTGTCTAGAATATTTAACTAGAATCAGATAAAACAATACCTGATGGATAAATTGATGTGGTATGAAAATTATCTAATCGCTAAAAATTCAATTTACTACTAATTTAGGCGTTATTGTTGAGTGTTGACTGGCTAAAACTTCAGTTGAATAGAGTACAAACTACATGAGTCAAGGTTTTTTACAAATTGCTTTAACGCTATGTATTGTCGTATTCATTACGCCCATACTAGGAAAATACATAGCCCGCGTTTTCTTGGGAGAAAGGACAATCCTTGATCCTGTGATGAAGCCAATAGAGGCAATAATTTATATTTTAGGGGGTGTGGGTAAAAAAAATGATATGACGGGTTGGCAGTATATCCGCGCCTTGCTATGCAGCAACGCAGTCATGGGTGTGATAGTTTATGCTCTCCTCTATTATCAAAAATTTCTGCCCTGGAATCCCAATGGACTGGGAAGAATGAGATGGGATTTATTATTACATACTACTATTTCCTTCCTGACGAATACCGACCAACAACATTACGCCACAGAGAATACCTTTAGTTATTTTAGCCAAACATCAGCTTTAGGCTTTTTGATGTTTACGTCTGCGGCTAGTGGTTTAGTAGTGGGAATTGCCTTTATTCGCGGGTTGACGGGGAGAAAACTGGGGAATTTTTATGTTGACTTTACCCAGGCTATCACTAGGATATTACTACCTTTATCTATTATTGGAGCGATCGCTCTAATTATCTCCGGTGTACCCCAAACTTTAGCCAAAACCCTAGTAGTAGAAACCTTAGAAGGGAGAATTCAGTATATAGCTAGAGGGCCAGTGGCATCCTGGGAAATGATTAAAATGCTAGGTGAAAATGGCGGCGGATTTTTTGCAGCTAATTCCGCTCATCCTTTTGAAAATCCCAATGGTGCTTCTAACTTAATAGAAATCATCGCCATGTTGGCCATTCCCACCTCCCTAATTTATACCTACGGAGTATTTGCCAACAACCTCAAACAAGCCTGGCTACTATATTGGATGGTGTTTATCATCTTTGTCCTTCTCATTGGCGTTACAGCCACAGGAGAATTACAAGGAAATCCTCTGATTAACAATGCTTTGCGATTAGAATTACCCAATTTAGAAGGCAAAGAAGTTAGATTTGACTGGGCGCAAACCGTATTATGGGCAATTACAACTACCGCCACCATGTGCGGTGCTGTCAATGGAATGCACGATTCCCTCATGCCCAATGGCACATTTTCCACCTTATTCAACCTATTTTTACAAATAATTTGGGGAGGACAGGGAATAGGAACGGCTTATCTCTTTATTTACCTGATTTTTACCGTTTTTCTGACTGGTTTAATGGTAGGGCGCACACCGGAAATTTTTGGGCGCAAAATTGAGAAACGAGAAATTGTTCTCGCTAGTATAGTGCTGTTAATTCACCCAATGATGGTTTTAATTCCCAGTGCCATCGCTTTAGCACATCCCATCTCTCTGGCAGGAATTAGTAACCCAGGTTTTCATGGGATTTCTCAAGTAGTTTATGAATACGCCTCAGCCGCAGCCAACAATGGTTCTGGCTTAGAGGGATTGAATAACGGTACTTTATGGTGGAACTTAAGTACAACTGTGAGTATTTTGGTAGGGCGTTACATCCCCATTATTGCCCTGTTGCTTCTAGCTAATGGTATGTCTGAAAAACAAGCTAGTCCAGAAAGCCGGGGAACTTTGAAAACCGATTCTCTGCTATTTACCGGGATTACCGCTGGTGTCACCCTAATTTTAGGAATTCTGACATTCTTCCCCGTTCTAGCTTTGGGACCAATCGCCGAAGGTTTGAAACTCGCCTCTGGTAGTTAGAAAAAATGAGGGAATAGGACTAAGAAGATGAAGATAATTTTCCTCTTCTTTCTTCTTTCCTCTTCTTTCCTCTTCTTTCTTCTTCTTTCTTCTTCTTTCTTTCTCCTGACTCCTGACTCCTAAAAAATTACTTATATATGAACTCAAACGGAACTAACCCCAATTCTAAATCTTCCCGTCCTCGTTATCGTCGCAAGAAACGCAAAAAAGCACGGGTAACGAACAAAGGACTCTATATTCGGGCAATTGGCGACGCTTTTATGAAACTGCATCCCCAATCTGCCATCAAAAATCCAGTGATGTTTTTGGTATGGATGGGAACAATCATCACTTTCTTTGTTAGCATTTATCCCGAATTATTTGGCCCAATAAATCAAAAAAACCCCCATCTTTTTAACGGACTATTAACGGGAATTTTATTATTCACAGTTTTATTTAGCAACTTTGCTGAAGCCCTAGCGGAGGGAAGAGGTAAAGCCCAAGCTGACACTTTACGTTCTACCCAGTCAGCCACCAACGCCAAAACTATCACCGTTGATGGCAAAATTACAGAAGTTCCTGCCACCAGCTTGAACCGAGGAGATACTATATATGTAGTCTCAGGTGATATTATCCCCGCTGATGGTGAAGTGATCATGGGTGTCGCTTCCGTGGATGAATCGGCAATTACTGGAGAATCTGCCCCGGTTCTCAAAGAATTTGGTTCAGATGTTGCCAGTTCTGTCACAGGTGGTACACGCATTATTTCCGATGAACTAATTATTCGCGTCACGGCTGAACCAGGTAAAGGCTTTATTGACCGGATGATTGCCTTAGTCGAAGGTGCAGAACGCACTAAAACACCTAATGAAATTGCTTTAACAGTATTATTAGCAGTTCTGAGTTTAGTATTTTTATTCGTAGTGGCAACCCTTCCCGCCTTTGCCTACTATGTCAATAGTCCTGTTAGTGTACCCGTTCTCATTGCTCTCTTGGTAGCACTCATCCCCACAACCATTGGCGGTTTGCTGAGTACCATCGGGATCGCAGGTATGGATAGGGTTGCTCAATTTAACGTCATTGCCACCTCTGGTAGGGCAATAGAAGCCTGTGGAGATATCAACACCTTAGTTCTTGATAAAACCGGGACAATTACCCTGGGCAACCGGTTAGCAGAAGAGTTTATCCCCATCAATGGCCACTCAATGACAGAAATTGCTAATGTGGCTTTGGCAGCTAGTATTTTTGACGATACAACCGAAGGTAAATCTATTGTCCGACTGGCAGAAAAGTTAGGTGCAAATTTCGATTTAGAGCGCAAGCAAGCACAGGGGATAGAATTTTCCGCTAAAACCCGCATGAGTGGCACTAATTTACCTGGGGGCAGGGAAGTACGGAAAGGCGCAGTAGAAGCAATTAGAGGTTTTGTCCTCTCCCGTCACGGACGGGATACACCAGAAGAATTAAATGCTGCTTATGAACAAGTTTCTCACCAAGGCGGTACACCCTTAGCTGTTTGTCTCGATAACGAAATTTACGGTGTGATCTATCTCAAAGATATTGTTAAACCTGGTATCCGTGAAAGATTTGACCAACTGCGGCGCATGGGAGTCCGGACAATCATGCTCACGGGAGATAACCGGATTACTGCTTCTGTTATTGCCAAGGAAGCTGGAGTAGATGAATTTATCGCTGAAGCTACACCAGAAGATAAAATCAGTGTGATTCAACGGGAACAGGCTGAGGGTAAAATTGTCGCCATGACAGGGGATGGAACTAATGATGCTCCCGCTTTAGCACAGGCTAATGTAGGTGTGGCTATGAATACGGGAACGCAAGCAGCTAAGGAAGCTGCGAATATGGTGGATTTGGATTCTGATCCCACCAAATTAATTGATATTGTTAGTATTGGTAAGCAATTGTTAATTACCCGTGGGGCATTGACAACGTTTTCTATCGCTAATGATATTGCTAAATATTTTGCGATTATTCCGGTGCTTTTTACGGCTGCTAATCTAGAAAGCTTGAATATTATGAAGTTGAATAGCGTTAATTCGGCTATTCTTTCGGCATTGATTTATAATGCTTTAATTATTCCGGCTTTGATTCCCCTCGCATTAAAAGGTATTCAGTTTCGACCTTTGACAGCTAATCAACTTCTGCAACGAAACATTTTAATTTATGGCTTAGGTGGGGTAATTGCACCATTTATTGCGATTAAATTAATAGATATGACGATTACATTTGTGGGTTTAGTTTAAATTATTAAATCAATAGGTAATGGGTAATTTTTGCCTCTTACCTTTTACCTCTTACCTTATGAAAGTGATCCCATTTATGAGATTCTCCTGGTTTAAATATCAATTACCGATCATCATTTTTATAGTGATGTGCTTGATTTTTTTTATTGCTCCCATGGTTTATGCTAGTAGTAGTATCAGTTTAAATCAAGTTTCTACTTGGGCAATTGGTATTTTGGGTTTGACTACTTTGATGTTAGTAGTCTATTTGTTAATAGTCATTTTTCAGCCAGAACGCTTTTAATAATTCACAAGTTAAAATAAAATTCAACCTTAAATTATGTCTATTATTAAAGAAACTATCAGAGCCTTCAGAATCATTCTGGTAATTTGGTTATTAACAGCAATTATATATCCTCTTTTTATATTGCTAATAGGTCAGTCAATTTTTCCGGGTTCAGCTAATGGTAGCATTATGTTAAATATTAATGCTCAACCCATTGGTTCAACTTTGATTGGTCAAGGATTTATATCAGAACGTTATTTTCATGGTCGTCCCAGTGCTGTCAGATATAGCCAAGGTAGAAAAGCTCAACCTACTGGTATTTCTGGAGGTAGTAATCTTGCTCCTACTAATCCAGAACTCAAGGAACGCATTTTTAAGCAAGTAGAAGAATTTGAGAATGAGAATAAACAACCTGTAGCTGATTTGATTTATACATCAGGTTCTGGTTTAGATCCCCATATTTCTTTGAAAGCAGCAAGACAACAAATAGAAAGAGTAGCACAGGCACGGGGTATCAAGGAAGATGATATTATTCCCTTAATTAATAAATATCTTGATGGTAGATTTCTAGGAGTTTTTGGTGAACCAGGGGTAAATATTTTACGCTTAAATTATGCTCTGGATTTACAAGAGATTAATCGTCAGCAAAATTAGTTAGTTTTCAGAAAAAGTATCAAGCTTGTATCTCACTCAACCGAGAACCGCTATATGATAATTAGAGAATATCAGTTATCTGATACTAAGGCAATAATGAAACTGTTTTATGACACAGTTCATCAAATCAATATTTTTGATTATACTCAAGAACAAGTAAATGCTTGGACTGGTGAAAATATGGATTATGAATTTTGGCAGGAAAGGTTAAAATCTAAACTTCCTTATATTGCTGAAAATCATGGTGAAATAGTTGGTTTTGCCGAATTAGAAGCCGATGGACATATTGATTGTTTTTATTGTCATAGTCAATATCAAAGACAAGGTATAGGTTCAAAACTGCTTACTTACATAGAAAATATTGCAAAATTAAGATTAATTGATCGGCTATATGTAGAAGCAAGTATTACTGCAAAACCATTTTTTCAAGATTGGGGATTTAATATAGTAAAAGAACAAGAAGTAGAACGGAGAGGAGTAAAATTTAAAAATTATGTAATGGAGAAATATTTATAATTTCTTTTTTGTTACTTTTTAACTTCCATCATCTCCACCGATATTAATGGTAATATTCAATCTTTCAATCAAGGGGCTGAAAAACTACTAGGTTATAGTGCAGAAGAATTAGTTGCTCGTGCAGATAGAGAACTGTACTATGCTAAACAACAGGGACGCGATCGCATTTCTGCCCAAATTTGACATTAGGAATAGTAGAAGTATTCTTTTGACATGGGTAATAGTATGAATTACACTACCATTGATAATCCATAAGAGTATTTGAGTCAATGCAACCGACTCGCGTTATTGGTTTAATGAGTGGTACGTCTGTAGATGGGATAGATACCGCGTTAGTAGACATTTCTGGAACGGATTTGGATCTAAAGGTGGAATTACTCTCAGGGGAAACATACCCCTACACCCCTCAACTTAGAGAACAGATTCTCCAACTTGGGGCTGGTACTGCTGTATCAATGGCAGAGTTAGCAGCAGTAGATGATGCCATTGCCCGCGCTTTTGCCCAAGCTGCTCAAAATATTCAAGTTGGTCATCAAGCAGCTACTCTGATTGGTTCTCATGGTCAAACTGTTTATCATCGTCCACCCCAGGCAGTGGGGGAATTAGGTTATAGTTTCCAACTAGGCCGGGGGGCGTTGATTGCCTATCTAACTGGTATTACTACTGTCAGTAATTTCCGAACGGCGGATATTGCTGCTCATGGTCATGGTGCGCCCCTTGTTCCTAGGGTAGATGCTTATTTACTCAGTGATACCCAGGAAGAACGTTGTATTCAAAATATTGGTGGTATTGGTAATGTAACCTACCTCCCCGCCCGTAGTGATGATTGGTTGTCGCAAATTCGAGGTTGGGATACAGGTCCCGGCAATAGCCTACTGGATTTAGCCGTACAGCATTTTACCAATGGGGCTAAAAGCTATGATGAGAACGGCGACTGGGCAGCCAGTGGTACACCATGTTATCCGTTGGTAGCACAATGGCTCGGTCATGAATATTTCCATTTACCACCGCCTAAATCTACTGGACGTGAGTTATTTGGTGTTACTTATTTACACCAGTGTTTACAAGATAGCGCAGTCTACGAACTTAATCCCGCAGATTTTTTAGCAACCATAACAGAACTGACGGCAGCTTCTATTGTTCATAGTTATGACACTTTTCTACCAAGAATGCCACATAAGGTATTATTATGTGGTGGTGGTAGTCGTAATATTTACTTAAAAAATCGGCTAGAGTTATTGTTGGGGAAAGTGCCAGTTTCAACTACGGATGAATTTGGCTTGAGTGCCGCATTTAAAGAAGCGATCGCCTTTGCGGTTTTAGGATACTGGCGAAACTTATGTATTCCTGGTAACTTACCTACTGTCACAGGAGCGTCTCAAGAGGTGCTTTTAGGGGAAATTCATGGTAATTATGGCTAATTAAGGCAATATTCTCCTAATTTTCTCTTAAAAGACTATGGTAATACGTAATTCTAAAATTTTACTCTGCTGGCTTAAAACAAGGAATTTAGCAGGTGGGTCATACTTTTTTATTAGAACCAGGACGTTGGGTGATGCAAGGTAGTTGGTTGGAGCGTAATAGTCCACCAATTCCCTTGAAAGGTTTGACATTGGTAGTTTGGAATCGAGATAATTGGTTCTCTATGGCCACAAAATTAACATTTCCTAACAGTGATCGCGCAGAAATTTCTTTTCAGTACAAGGGACGACTACATGAAGGTGAACGCCAGTATACTTTTTTACTCCAGCATAATCTTTTAGGACAGGTAGAAGGAGAAGGGTGGATTTGTCCAGATACAATTGTGCAGCGTTATTGGGTATTAGGAGATAGCTCTGCTGACGTTCGGTTTCGTCAAAGACGTAGTGGTTTTGAAACCTTACATCGAATTAATGATGATCAATACTACTTAACAAGCGGTATCCTCTCTGGTCATTTTTTAGACAGTACAATGGAAGCTAATCTAGAACGTCAAATACATTAGTTACATTCATTAATAGATATATGAATCATCGTGATGATACTCCTATGGAATTTTTAATAGTTATGGGACTTAAGCTGTTGTGTCCTCGGTAATTAATTAGCAACCCATATTAGTAAAAGCGTACTAAATGCAAATTTACCAGTTTTACGTAAATATATGGGTAGAAATGATCAGTTTGCGTAAATCTACCCAAAATGCCAGATAATTATCCCATAAACCCTTGTTTAATCTGGTGTTTATGGCTGAATACGTCCGACTTGTATAAACAGAATCTACAATATTGCCCCTGAATTGTGAAACATTGGAGTCGAATTTTCTATGTCAGACCCCAACATTGGTCGCTTACTCGGAAACCGCTACCAACTACAAGAGCTAATTGGCTCTGGAGCAATGGGACGAGTTTATCGTGCTAAGGATACTTTGCTGGGAGGTGTCCCCGTTGCTGTCAAGTTTCTAGCTTTATCAGTCCAAAATGAAAAAATGCGCTTGCAAGACCGATTTGAGCGAGAAGCAAAAACTTGCGCTTTACTAGGTCAAAAAAGCATCCATATTGTCCGAGTGATGGACTATGGAGTAGATGAAGCATACTATGTGATGGAGTATCTACAAGGACAAAGCTTGAGTAATATCATTCGCAAGCAGCAGATGAATTTACCAAGATTTCTGAGTATGGCCAGGCAAATTGGTCTAGGTTTACAGTGCGCTCATGATGGTATTCCTGTGGATGGAGTAATTTGTCCCATCATCCATCGTGATATTAAACCAAGCAACATGATGGTGATTCAAGACCCCAGTTTTGGCGAATTAGTCAAAGTTCTGGACTTTGGTATTGCTAAGTTAATCATGTCTGATAGTGACCATACAAAGTTCTACTTAGGAACTTTAGCTTATTCTTCTCCTGAGCAAATTGAAGGTAAAGAACTAGATAGTCGTTCTGATATCTACAGTTTTGGCATCATGATGTTTGAAATGTTCACAGGGAAAATGCCTTTACAGCCACCAACCAACACTTTTGGAGCATGGTATAAAGCCCACACCTTTGAAAAACCTCGTTCATTGACGCAAACTTCTCCCAATTTGGCAGTACCAAAGCAGTTGGAAGATGTAATTATGAGTTGTTTAGCCAAAAAAGCTAGTGAACGTCCCCAAAGTATCAGGGAAATTGTTAATATTCTTGCTGCACTAGAACAGCGTCAGGATATACGCAACATCAACCAAGATACTCTTACCATTAGTAATACCGTTGCATATACAGATTCCGAAGAAACTATCAAAACTAATTTCCCTGTAGTTCCCGCAACGGAAGCGACAAGAAAACCGGGTGTGTGGACATCTCCAATTCCCTATAATAATACACAATCAGAACTACGGACATATTCAGTCAATGATGATGTAGCACAGCTTGTTTCCTGGCCACACAATAAACCAATTGCGGATATTGTTTTTATTCAACCCATTTATCACAAGAAAAATCTGTTACCAGCACTATGGGTGATGCTACCCCAAGAGGAAATTCAAAAACGTTTAGTTTGTACTCGCTACAATCAATTTTTATTTATTTCTTCTCCCCATCCAGTAGTGTTATGGATTACGGTTATTTATACTCGTCAAGATGGGGCTAAATGGTTGCCCTACTATTTGGATCTGAAGACAAGTTTTGGTCAAGAAATCACGCGGTTACTACAACATACTGGGCAATATCGCTTATTGTTCTTTGCCAAAGAAACTCCTAATCCCTGTACACATATATTACCGTCCAGTATTGCCACTGCTCAACGGGAACGACTACAAGAATGGCTGCAATCTAGTAATTTTTCCAGCTTATCAACGGACGCTCAGATTAGTAAAAAATTATTGAAAACAGAATATGAAAAGATTAAACCAAAAATATTAGCTAAGTTAGAAACAATTGACACTGATTCTCCATTTGATCTTTCTGGTTTATGAATTTATGTGATTAATTCATAAGGTGAAGCGCGACGGAAGAATCGAAGTTGACACCCCAGCATCCCCAGCTTTTTTCCTTTAGAGGAAACGAGCAAGAGAAGGAGGTCGTCCACTGCGACACAAGAATGGCTACTCTATGCCATTGTAGAGCCTGAGTCTAGACCCCACTGCTGTTTAAGCATTTCTTGATAAGTTGCTTCACGCACAACCATTTGTTCATAGAGCTTGACTAAAAAGTCTTGAGCTTGTTCGTGGCTCATGTGTTGAACTTGTGTCGCAAAGGAGCGAATGCTAAATTGCTGTTCCAAAGACAGTTCCATGGGTTGATTCATAATGAACTCCAAAACAAACAACGTGTAAAACCGAAATTGATCACGGGATTGAAGAGTTAGGAGTCAGATGTTAAAAGTAAAAGAGGCTTTTGCTTGTTACTTAGATTCTTAACTTCCTTTGTCTGCAATCTGCTTGATTACGTAAAAGTCCGAAGAACTAATTCTTGGGCTAGATTTTGCCTGAAATTTGTTTATCTATATTAAGAAAGATAACAAGTGTTTGACAATTTGCCCATCTTTTTGAATTTATTTTTTCTGATGTATATATTTGCACTGAGCTACTGATATAGCAATCCACTCCCCCAAAAGCAGGTTTATCCTGAATGGGGAGAGTTTAGTTTTGGTTAAGATTCTTTAAATATCAGTAGTTATGAATTTGCTTCTATTCAGAAGTTACAGGATCAGAAATCCAGAGGAAGACAAGTTTGATCCTGGGGTTTTTATCTAGATTATCTAGATTCTGTAAATTATTAACCTGCTATTTGCTGTTTATTTAAGACAGATTACACTTTGTCATCTGTCAGTTGTGGAAATTATAGAAATTTAAGCTCCTGTGGTAATTGATGGAGATTAAAAATATTTTTATCAATTTATTGATAGAAAAAATGCTCAAATTGAACAAATTGTTCAGTATATTTACTTTTTTTGTTTAGGCAAGAGGCAAGAGGTCAGAGGCAAGAGACAAGGGACTCCTGACTCGGTAACTCCTATTAAATTTCTACAGACACAAGGACAACTGTAATGTTATCGTGTCCTCCTTCCGTCTTAGCAGCTTCAATGAGGTCATGAGCAGCTTTTTCTAGAGAAGGTGTGTCCCTGATGTATCCAAGGATTTGCGGATCAATGAGTTCTTCTGTGAGTCCATCACTACATAAGAGAAGGTGATCGCCATTTTCTAGATCCAGAAGTTGAATATCAATCTGATTAAGGTCTTGTCTACCTAAACAACTGGATAAAACATGGCGATAAGGATGAACTCTGGCTTCATCACGAGTAATATCACCGATTTTCATGGCCTTGGCGATCCATGTATGATCTTGTGTAAT
The DNA here is from genome assembly GCF_009712035.1 of Anabaena sp. UHCC 0187. GTDB lineage: Bacteria > Cyanobacteriota > Cyanobacteriia > Cyanobacteriales > Nostocaceae > Dolichospermum. The sequence goes on from NZ_VILB01000003.1 coordinate 176,762, forward strand.
TTGTTGTAGTTGTGATGCCCGCAGACGGTAGAGACGGGAATCGCCAACATGACCACATACAGGGGATTCAGATGGACGAATAACTACGACTACGGCTGTTGTTCCCATATCAGAACGTTCAGGATTATTTTGCTGATCCTGGATAATGGCTTTATTGGCAGTGGATAAAGCTTGTTCCAATAGTTTTGATGCGGGTTGGGGGGATTCCCAATTTTGCTCTAGATATGAACGAATTTCTTCAGTAGCGATGCGACTGGCTTCTTCTCCTCCAGCATGACCACCCATACCATCGGCGACTATAAAGAATCGCCCTGTGGGATCAATATAGTAGGAATCTTGATTATAAGCACGAATAAGTCCCGGATCTGTACAACCGGTAGAGTCAAGTTTCATAGATTTTTCGTGAACAATTCATTAATAGTTGCTAATTATACGGACAAATACCCAGACTAATTAGTTTAGAAGTTTTAGGGCGGAAATACCCAGACTCTATCTCATTTGCATAAGCATTTGGGATGGTTTTTTTGCACACCTTCCTAATTTGATTACCTCACTAATTTAGCACCTGCTGTTGAGATTAGGGGTCAATCTACAGGTAGATAGGCTTTTAGCTTTTTCTTGAATGAGGTCATTGGTTCTGGGAATTTGTCTATAATTTACCACAAATGGTTAGAGAATCAGCGAAGTTTTTTAATACATCCGATCATAACGGTCGAGACGTAAAAGTAACCGGATCAGAATGAATGAAACTGAGGCAGCAATTAAACCCATAAAAGCCGCTAACCATACGTAATGGCTAACTAGGAGAATTGTGGCGGCAATTGTAAAACCACTGATGATCAGAGCATAGCTCGTTCCCAGTTGAATATTACTCTGTCGCCGAAGTAGGCGTTCAGTTTCTACTGAGCGAACTCGCAGACGGATATCCCCACGTTCTATTTTATCTAGGGTATCTTCTAATCTCCGTGGTAATCCTAAAGCAGTGCTACTGACTTGGACTGCTTGACGACTTAATTCATTCAAGAAGCTATTCCCCTCTGAACTACTGTTATCTGTCATAAGCTGCATTGCATAAGGCTGGGCAACTTCCATAAAGTTAAATTCTGGATCTAGACCTTTACCAACTCCTTCGAGGGTGGAAAAGGCACGCATGACAAAGGTAAAAGTTGCTGGAAATCTAAATGGTTGATCATAAGCGAGTTCATATAGATCCTCACTGATGGCTGCCACCGATTGGTTTTCAAAAGGCTTATCCATGAAGTTGTCCAGCATAAACTGGACAGAACGACGGACAGGTCCCATGTCATCAACTGGGGCGATCGCGCCTAAATCAACTAAGGATTTTACCACGCGATTGCCATCTTTTTGAGCGATGCCAAACAAGGTTTCCATTAATCCTTCCCGGACATTGGATTTAATTGTTCCCATCATCCCGAAGTCGTAGAAAATCAAAGCCCCGTCGGGACTAACTGCCAGATTACCAGGGTGGGGATCAGCGTGGAAGAAGCCATTATTGAGAAGCTGATGTAAGTAAGCTTGAGCGCCATAACGAGCGATCGCTTTTCTATCTACACCCGCAGCATCTAAAGCATCATACTGACTAACTTTAATTCCAGGAACATATTCTAAAGTAATTACCCTAGAAGTCGCATAACGCCAATAAACTCTCGGTACTTTTACCCAGTCATAAGGGCGGAAATTGCGGCGGAAAGTGTCGGCATTGCGTCCTTCATTTAGATAATCAATTTCTTCCCAGAGAATGCGACAACATTCTTCATATATACCCATCCAATCTCTGCCTCGTCCCCATCTGGGATGGTTTTGAAAGTAGCGGGCAATACCTTTGAGAATGCCTAAATCAATCTCAAACAGCTTTTTGAGTCCAGGGCGTTGCACTTTCACAACTACTGATTCACCAGTATACAAAATAGCCTTGTGGACTTGACCCAAACTAGCAGCAGCCAGGGGAACAGGTTCAAAATCTTGGAACAGAACGGAAATTTCCTTACCTAATTCCTGCTCAATAATTCCTTCTACTTGTTCATAACTAAATGCTGGGACTCTATCTTGTAACTTAGATAACTCCTCTACATATTCAGCGGAGAAAATATCCGCACGAGTAGAGAACAATTGCCCCACTTTGATAAAAGTCGGACCCAAATCTAAGAACGTAGTTCTAATCCAGATTGCTTGGGCTTTGCGTCTAGCTGCTTGCTTGGCTTCTGTTACACCACCGGGGTAACTCCAAGCCTTGTTATAGCGCCAAATTTTGAACATCAAGGTCAAGACAAAAGACCAAATATCCACAAAGCGGCGTTTGCTAGAGTATTCTTCCCGATTCCAACGGTATGCTTTGTCTGAGTAACCTTGTTCCATATTTTTCTTATACCGTCGGCTTGTTACGGAGTCATCTGATTTGAGGTAGGTGACGGGGTGTAGGGGGCAGGGGAAGAGGGAATTACCCATTACCTCTTCCCCAATCACCCATTACCCATGACCTATTAACTATTTTGCAGTATTGCGATATTTCTGCAATTCACTTCTTAATAGGGCAATTTCTGCCCTTAATTCGTCAATTTCGGTTTGTATGTCTACCGAACCCCCACTAGATGAACTATTACCTGTGGTTGTTCCAGTTGCAGAAGATTCCGCAGCCCGATTAGCTCGTGCAATCACTTCTTCTGTAAACTGGCGTAGCTGCTCTTTAGCTTCAGCATCAAATTTGCCTAATTCACTTAAAGCATCAGTCAAGGCGACTTCTACGCGCTCATTAATCACTTCAGCTACTGCTCTACCTACGAAAAAGGCTTGCACAAGGGGATTACTCATAAATTTTTGTAAAGTTGCTCCGCAAAAGAATTATAACCTGCATTCAGGCTATGGTGTTCACTATGAGTTAGGAGTTTATCGGTACTTGGTAGACTGGGAAATTAGGGAAATCATTTTCGGTACTTTAAGTTAGGAAAACTGTTGAGCATAGTATCGTGCATACCGTCCGGCAATTCCTAATAATTCCTCATGATTTCCCGATTCGACAATTTGCCCTTTTTCCAAAACTAAAATCCGATCACACTTCCGTACTGTTGACAATCTATGGGCAATAATTAACACTGTGCGATTTGCCATCAATCTTTCCAAAGCCTCTTGTACTAAAGCTTCTGATTCTGAATCTAAGGCGGATGTAGCTTCATCGAGTATCAATATTTGCGGGTTGAGAAGCACTGCACGAGCGATCGCTATTCGTTGTCTTTGTCCTCCTGATAAATTTACACCTCGCTCTCCTACCCAAGTATGATAACCTTCCGGTAGTTGCTGAATAAATTGATGAGCGTTGGCAATTTTTGCCGCTGATTCTACTGCATTAATATCAAAATCATTTTGTCCAAAAGCGATATTTTGGGCAATAGTTCCCGAAAACATAATTGTTTCTTGGGGAACAATCCCAATTTGTTTTCTTAAACTATTTAAAGTCACATCTCGAATATTTACACCATCAATAAAGATGTCCCCAAATTCAGGATCATAGAATCGAGGTAACAGATTCACAAAAGTAGTTTTACCAGCACCAGAAGCACCAACAAGGGCAATGGCTTGACCTGGCATGACCAATAAACTAATATTATTTAATACAGGTTCTCCTGACTTATAGGCAAAAGTAATATGACAATATTCAACTTTGCCATTGACAGCAGGAAGAGTAATAGCATTAACTTTTTCTAACACCGTCGGTTGAATTGCTAATAACTCAAAAACCCGATCAACTGATGCCTCACCTTGTTTAAATTCATTATAGTTATTCGTAGTATGACCAATAGGATCAATTAACAAAGCTGCTGCTGTTAAATAACTAAAAAATTCACCTACAGTTAAATTGCGTTGAGATATTTGCCAAGTTCCTACCATTAACAAAGATAAAGCACTCACAGCTTCTAAAAATCCCACAATGGGAATTTGAATAGCTTTTAATCTTTCGACTGAATATTTAGCTTTAAAACTGCGTTCTGCTTCATGGCTAAATCGGTCTATTTCGTATTTTTCGGCTGCGAAGGCTTGAATTAACCGAATCCCGCTAAAAACTTCGGTTAAAATAGCCGATAAATCAGAAATACGACTTTGACTTTTGAGAGAATATTTTCGTAATCTTTCCCCAAACCAACCAATTAAAATTCCCATAATTGGGGCAACAATTACCGTCGCTAAGGTAAGTTGCCAATTCAAATAAATCATGTAAATGGGAATGGCAATTAACTGTAAAGCACAGGGAGTAAAATCATGAAAAAGTTTATTAATAACTTCTCCAACCCTGTCAACATCTTCCGTGAGACGGTAAGATAAATCTCCAGCTTTAGCAGTTTCAAAATAGCTGAGATTGAGTTTTTGTAAATGTGTATAAACCTGTTGCCGGAGATAAAAAGCCACCCTTAAAGCTGCCCTGGCCATGTATAAATCTTGCACAGACTGAAAAAAGCCCCGCACAAGAAATATTGCCGCACTGATTCCGGCTAATTGAGCGATCGCTAATACATTACCATTTCCGAAAGGAACTGCCAACTTCCCCGCGACATTAATCAGGGTTAAAGTTGCCAGTACATATCCCAAAATGCCCACAAAACCCTTAGCGATAATTTGCCACTGGGTGCGGACATAGGGTAAAAGTTGCCAATAATTAGAACGTGTTTTCAAGTCGTAACATCCACAAAAAATATTTTCCTTTGTTTGACGCTACCAGTTTTTGGTTTAATTTGGTAATTGGTAATGGGGTTATTAACTAACCTACCTATCTGTAACCTGTCACCTTATCCTACCTTCCTAACCAACCTTTGATCACATCAAGCAGACTAGAACCACCCCACATCAAAGCAAATAGAATTGAGGTAGTTAAAATCGCTCCCATCACACACATCACTAAACCGCCTAAACTGATAGCACCGTCATCCTCTGATAAACCAAAAGCTGTGACAAAAACACCCATTGCTGGTAACGTGTTAGTTCCAGGGATGGGAATCATCATGGAAATAGCCATCAGAGCGATCGCACTGCCAATGGTGATTCTACCTGGTAAGGTGGTACAAATATAAGATAGACGCGGCCGAGCGATAGCTTCAATTCTTCGCAACCAAGGCAGTCCCGCTTTTAAGAATCCCTGAACTGTAGATAGTTGAAGAGGATAATTAAGCATTTTGTCGGGTAGCCAAGGGGTTTTTTTACCCGCAATTAACTGTATCGCTAACAAAAAAATCAGCACACCAAAAGGAGTTGAGTACCCAGGTGCAGGAACTGGTAAAGCTGAAGGTAGAGACAAAATCACCAGCAAAAACCCAAAAATTCTTTCTTGAGCTAATAGCAAAATATCTGCTAAAGCCACTTTTTCAGGTCTTTCTTCTTCAAAAAAATAGCGTTGCAATTCATTAGACAGTTTAGCCATATATGATCAGAAATTATTACAATTTAGTTATGGTTATACATCAAAAAAACAGCTTACCCTAAAGCATAAACTTTAATTAGCCGATTTCATAATTATTTATTAGCTCTGTTTTCTAGAATTACATGAATAATTGACGGTAATAAAGAAACAACAATAATTAAACCAATTATTGGTAATAGATACTTATCTAATTGTTCTGCTGGTAGAGTTTTTCCCAAGAAAAATCCTAACAAAGTAATTCCAAATGTCCAAACAAAGCCACCCACCAAATTGTAAGACATAAAAGAGCGATAGTGCATAGCGCCAATTCCTGCGACAATCGGGGCAAAAGTTCTGACAATTGGCACAAATCTAGCTAAAACAATCGTCTTTTTACCATGCTTTTCATAAAAATCTTGAGTTTTCACAATATGTTTTTTACGAAATAACCAAGAATCATCTTGAGAGAATAATTTTCTCCCGAATTTATGCCCTGTAAAATATCCGACATTATCACCTAATACAGCACAAACAAATGCACCGAAAATCAAAACCCAAATATTCAACAAGTTTTGAGAAGCAACAAATCCTGCCGTAAATAGTAAACTATCACCAGGCAGAAAAAACCCAATCAATAAACCAGATTCAGCAAAGATAATTCCCCATACTCCAAAGTAACCCAGCGATTTAATTAATTCTGGTAAATTAAAGTGCATAAAATCCGATTTGCTTAAGAAGTTGCATTCAACATTTTAACGTTCATAAATTTATAAAAATACCAAATAATATTAAGTTTAGATAAAATTATTTTATATTGGGGTAAAGACCAAAAATGCAAAGATATCTAAAAGTGCTGAGATTATTTTGGAGTGCTGCCCTTGCAGCGGAAATGGAATACCGTATTAATTTTATCATTGCTGCTTTCAGTAGCTTAGGTAATTTAATAGGTAGTATCTTTAGCTTATTCCTATTTTACCGCACAGGCTACACTTTTACGGACTGGTCATGGGAAGCAGCTTTAGTAGTCTTAGGAATTTTTACCTTATTACAGGGCTTTTCTGCTACCTTCCTCGCTCCCAACTTAAATCGGATTGTTCGCCATGTTCAGGAAGGGACTTTAGACTTTGTATTATTAAAACCTATTCGCAGTCAGTTTTGGTTATCTATTCATACCCTTTCCCCCTGGGGAATACCAGATTTAATCTTCGGTGTACTCATCATTGGCTACGCTGGTACAAAACTTAACGTAAGTATTGATCAATATTTATTGACTATTTTTCCCTTGGGTTGCGGTTTAGTTATTCTTTATAGTCTGTGGTTTATACTAGGGGCAACCAGTATTTGGTTTGTGAAAATATACAACGTTACAGAAGTATTAAGAGGGTTGTTAGAAGCCGGAAGATACCCCATTAAGGCCTATCCGGCTGCTTATCGCTTGTTTTTTACCTTTGTAGTACCAGTAGCTTTTTTAACTACAGTTCCCGCTCAGTTTATGCTAGGACAAATTCAATTTACTTGGTTGATAGGTGGGGGACTTTTAGCTCTAATCTTATTTTTTATTTCTACTCAGTTTTGGCGATTTGCTCTCCGTTTTTACACTAGTGCTTCCAGTTAGTAACTAAATTTTTTTGTTAATCAATACCTTGTCTAAATTGAAAAAAAACCTTGATTTGTAGGTTGGATTGTTCGCGGAGCGTAGCGTATAAATTCGTTGGGTTGCGCTGTCACTTAACCCAACCTACAAAAAATGGCGAAGGTATTGTTTACCACTAAAATTTTGATTTCTTAACCAGTGTAAATATGAGCCAGTCTCAAGCGGCGAATCATCTCTCGACGCACTTCATTTTTAACTCGTTCACCACGTCTCCAATGTTCTAATTGAATATTATCAATGTAGAACCTTACAGAAAATTGCATACAAGAACCTTGAATATCTGTGATTTGAATTTGTGGTTCTTTCCAAGCAGTAGATGACTCTTTAAAGTTGGTTTCTATCCAATCTAAAAATTTGACTGCGTAGTCATCTAATCTAGTTTCATTAACACCGGGATTGGAAATTGTTTGAAACAATTTACTAAGTTTAATTTTTAAGAGTTCAATCTTTTGTTCCCATTCTTCAGGTAAGATGTTTTGATCTTCCAAAACTAAATCCGGATCTTCTAACCAAGCTTCATACCAAACTCTGACTAAGCTAATCAGATTTTGTTTGCCAGTGGATTCTTCTTCTAACCAGGAGCGTTGTCTTTTACCCTTACGTTCTGTAATCACAACCATTCCCATGAGGTCTAATATCTCTGTATAGTCCTTCATAAGACCTTTCAGTTCTTGTGCATCTAACCCACCCTTTTCTACAATTAAAATGTCTTCAATTAATTTCTCAAATGCAGTATTGATTTTTTTTAACTGAAGATTGATTTCTTTTTCAACTAATATCCGCTTCCGTCCAGCTTCTTTTTTAGAAAGCCCATCTTCTTGAGCTTCTTTTAACCCATAAAAACTGTCTAATGATTTAAGTTTGTCATCAAAATCAGCTAAGGTGTCTGGGTGTCCAGCGACAATTTCTTGTAGGATATTTGTTGCCATCGTTGCATCAGCATCAATCCTCACTGCCACAGGAATTGTATAAGCATAGTGAGTAGTGGGACGACTAAGGTTGGTGATACTATCATTTCCCAAGGTAGCATTGGGAATATACACCTCACAATGCTGTTCTATTAAGTACAACTTTGTGACTCGAATACCAATTTGTTTGATAATTGCTAGTGAACCATCAGAAGTAGAAATAACATCTCCGAACTTAAATGGTGTATCAACTAATAGAACCAACCCGCTGAAAAAGTTGCTTAAAATATCTTTGACTGCTAACCCTAAGACAACCGTGATACTACCTAGAGCTAATCCTATTCCCGATAAATCTACACCAAGGGAACTAAAAAATAGGGAAATACCAATAATATAAGTGATTACTGGTATAAAATTTTGCAAAAGAGGTATTAAAACATCATCCCAAACAGCCTCTGTTTGCCGAGCGTAGGCTTTCAAATAGGTAACGGCCGCTTCAGTAAACAACTGGGTAATCCAGTAAGTTAGCACTCCTATGAGGAGCGCCGTCATTCCTTTCTGAACCCATTTAATTATTTCTCCTGAACTACTTAAATTGAATAGGGCAATTTTAAGACTGAGCAGGATGAAAATTATAGTTAGAGGAGTTTGCGAAACACCGAGAATGAGAATTAATGTATCCTTTTCCCATTTGCGAACTAGCGGTCGGAGGACATAAAAAAGTCCTACATAAACTGCAAGAAAGATACCTACACATAAGCCCAAAGTCAATAAAAACGCACTAAATTGTGCCGCAGTTGGCATAACTATTAGTGATGTAGCTATAGGATTAGTCGTTGGAGGTGGTGATTCTGCTTGAGCAAGAATATAAATCATTGATGCCTATCTCAACTATTACAATTTTTAACGAATTCCCAAGAGGAATTATCTCCAGAATGTCAGGAAATAGAAATATGGATAGAGTCATAAATACATGATATTTTCTAGCAGTTTCTACTTTGTCTACCACTAGGTTTGACCATATTTGCTACCTAACTATCCAATCTCAAAATCAACCTCTTGATGTGATTGATATTTGATGTATCTCCTATTTATGTAGGTACAATTTCCAGATAATACTCTATTTTTACTCAACCTCACAAACTAAATTATGGTGGGTTTACTTAAAAAGCTTTTGTAGTTACAATACCTTGTTATCTATAATATTTATGCAAAAAAAAGTAAATTTATATTGCAATAATGACTGACTATATGCTTTTAATTTTCGCTAAAATCAACATCTGACAATTTTTAAACAGGAGAAATCAGGCGTGCCTACACTCGGTGTTAATATTGACCATATCGCTACCATTCGGCAAGCACGGCGGACAGTAGAACCAGATCCCATAGCAGCAGCAATACTAGCAGAACTAGCGGGTGCAGACGGAATTACTGCCCATTTACGCGAAGATAGAAGACATATTCAAGATCGAGACGTGCGGTTATTGCGGCAAACTGTGAGAACCCACTTAAACTTAGAAATGGCAGCAACCACAGAAATGTTAGCCATAGCCCTCGATATCAAACCCGATTATGTTACCTTAGTACCGGAAAAGCGGGAAGAAGTAACTACAGAAGGTGGTTTAAATATTTTCGGACAAATTGCTAGAATAGGAGAGATAGTTGATAAGTTGCAAAATGCTGGCATTCCCGTAAGTTTGTTTATTGATGCCGAACCACCACAAATTGAGGCATCTGTCAAGGTAAAAGCTAAATTTATTGAACTGCATACAGGGCAATATGCAGAAGCCAAAGACGAAACAACTCGGCAAAAAGAACTAGCTTTATTAGCCCAAGGTTGTGAACAAGCCATTAAAGCTGGGTTACGGGTGAATGCCGGTCATGGACTCACCTACTGGAATGTTTACCCCATTGCTGCGCTTCCAGGCATGGAAGAACTAAACATTGGTCACACTATCATTAGTCGGGCTGCTTTAGTAGGGATAGAAAGAGCCGTCCGAGAAATGAAAGAAGCCATGCGGGGGTGATTGGTAATTGGTAATTGGTAATTATAAAAACTATTCCCCAGTTCCCAGTCCCCAGTCCCCAGTCCCCAGTCCTAGAGGGGTGTTAGCTGCGAAATCCTCAAAAGTCACATTTGAAACTTCAAACTTCTATGACTTCTCAACAGTCTAACAACCTGCCCCTATGGGTACAAGATAGAGCTAAGGTAATTGCAGCCAGCACTGATGCTCAATGGCGTTATCAAAAAGCCCCTGACTATAGCCGTTCTCAGGAAAACCTAGCGAAAGAGAGTATCCACCACCATCTTGAAGGTACACTGGAAGCTATTGTCGAAAATCTGGTGAGAACCTTTGAAATGGAAGTGTCATGGAAAACTAACCCCCAACAGTGGTTATCTATCGTTAATGACAAATTCCGGGTTAGTAGCAATGGTGGTCAAGAATACACCGCTGCTGAATTAGGTAAATCAGGTACTTATAATTTATTTATGGCTGATTCTGAACATTACAAAGCTTCAGAAGAAAGTTTTGAATCATCCCATGATATCTTTCATAGTACCTTTCCTAAAGGATTTCCCTGGGAAGTATTAGCAGTTTATTCAGGTCCGCCTAATGTTACATTTAAATGGCGACACTGGGGACATTTTCAAGGTAAGTATAAAGGTTATGCACCTACAGGGAAAACAGTAGAAATTATCGGTATGAGTATTGCTCAAGTTACCGACGATTTAAAAATTGTTTCCTTAGAACACTATTTTGATAATGCCCTATTCTTGGAAAGCCTGACAGCAGGTGGCAAACTAGAAAATAGTGAAAATAAGAGCGGTGGTTGTCCTTTTAGTTCTTGGTTTCAGGGATTGAAGAAAAGTTAACTTCTTAGGGTACAGATTCGACACTGTACCCTAAAATTATAGATTAGTCAGCAAACAAAGAAAATGCAAACATACTATTACATTTTGGCCAGTCAACACTTCCTTATGGAAGAAGAACCGATAGACGAAGTTCTCAAAGAACGGACTCGTAACTATCATGAACAAGAAAAAGAAATTGATTTTTGGTTAGTTAAGCAACCCGCTTTTTTAGAAACACCGAAAATGGCTGATATTAAAAAGAAATGCCCCCAACCTGCGGCAGCCATTATTTCCACCAATGCCCAATTTATTACCTGGTTAAAATTGCGGTTAGAGTATGTAATTACTGGACAATTCTCCGCCCCTACCGATACCATACCGAATCCATTAGCATCCCTTACCACAGCTTCTTAATAGGGAAGAGGGGACTGGGGACTGGGGACTGGGGACTGGGGAAGAGTTTTACCAATTACCAATTACCATTTATGCAAATATTAAAAACGTTGCCAAGTATTTTGTTATTAACAGTTGCCCCTTTGGTTAGCAGTATTAATCCTGTTATTGCCCAACAAACTATGGCTAATTGTCAAGCACCAAAGGCAGGAGAATACCTATTATTAGTAATTAGTCCCACAACCGAAAATCAAAAGCAGTTGCGTAGTGCATTACCGACTGAATTAAAAACAGTTATTTGCAAATATAATAATCAAACAGTAACCCGAATTGGTGGTTTCAAAAAGATTGATGATGCCAATCGCTGGGCTAGGTATATTCAGAATATAGTGGGTTTATCTGCCGTTATCACCACTCGTGCCACAGAACAAGCACCGCAACAATTGCCACAAACAACAGCAAAAGTACCAACTTCAAAAATCAGCTATAACCCCAAAATATTAGGAGAAGGTTATGCAATTCTGGTAGATTATTTTAACCGTCCAGAAATGGTTAGTAGTCTGCAAAAAGCTGTAGGAGGTGATGTGGGTTTTGTGTCCTACGGACAACGCCCTTATTTACTGGCAGTTTATACTACCAATCAAAAAGAAGCATATAGTACACTACAAAAACTTAGCGAAAGCGGATTTGTAGCCATCTTAGCTGATGGTCGGAAAGTAGTTTTACTCCGCTCAACAGTCCGTTAAAAGTTAGTTAACAACTGACAACTGACAACGAACAACTGACTAATATGCAGCCCTAGCTAACCAAGAAATAGCTACACCTAAAACTGAACCAGCGATAACTTGAACTGGTGTATGTCCTAATAATTCCTTGAGACGGTCTTGGAAAAAGTCCGGTTTCTCATGAAATAATTCATCAATCATTTGATTGAGTATTTTTGCTTGCTTACCAGCAGCTTGACGGACTCCAGCGGCATCGTACATAACGATAATAGCAAAAACCGTAGCTAGAGCAAATTCTGGAGATGCCCAACCTAAAGTTTGGCCAACACCGTCTGCTAGGGCTGTTACTAGGGCTGAATGGGCGCTGGGCATACCTCCAGTAGTCACTAAAACACGCACGTTTAATTTGCGATGTTTGACTAACTCAACGATAAGCTTTAATCCTTGAGCCACAAAACAAGCTACAAGCGCAACCAGCAGCACCCGGTTGTTGATAATTTCGCCTATGTCCTGCATGGTATTTTGGTGAGGTTAGTAAGTGTGAGTAGTGGTTGTGTGGAGGAAAAACGTGAGTACAAGCCTTGCAATCCCAAATGGAGCTTAGTAATTGCGGCTGGTGATAAAGTGAGCGAGGGCTTGGAGAGGTACGGCTTTTTCTCCATAGGATTCTAATTCAGCACAAGCCTCAGCAACGAGTTGTTGGGCTTTAGCGCGAGATTCTTCAATTCCCCACAGACTAGGATAGGTGACTTTCTTGGCTGTGAGATCCTTCCCAGCGGTTTTACCTAACTGCTCTTGGGTAGCAGTGATATCTAGAATATCATCAATGATTTGGAAAGCCAGACCGATATTTTGAGAATAACGAGTTAATTTTTGCACATCTTCAGCAGATGCACCAGCAATAATTCCCCCACAAACTACACAAGCTTCTAATAAAGCTGCGGTTTTATGATTATGAATAAAATTCAGGGTTTCTAAGGAAATATCTGATTTACCTTCCGATTCCAAATCTACCACTTGGCCACCGACTAAGCCAGCCGCGCCCAAGGCTTTACCAAGGCGAATGATGACTTGTAAAACTCTGTCCCTAGGTACATTGTCAGGAGTTTGGGCGGCTACGTGTTCAAAGGCTAAAGCCAATAAACCATCTCCTGCCAAAATAGCAACATCTTCACCATAAACTTTATGATTTGTGAGTTTACCGCGACGATAATCATCATTATCCATGGCGGGTAAATCATCATGAATCAATGACATAGTGTGGATCATTTCTACCGCACAAGCTGTAGGCATGGCCATTTCTATTGTGCCACCAATCATGTCAGCAGTGGCAAGGCAGAGAATAGGACGGACGCGTTTACCTCCAGCTAGTAAAGAGTAGCGCATGGCTTCATAAATTTTTTCTGGATAAACGACGGTAATAGAATTATCCAAAGCTTGTTCGCAAAGCTGTTGTCGTTCTTTGAGATAGGTAGCGAGGTTAAAACTAGCCGACTCTGATTTTTTGGGGGTTTCCAATCTTTTATCCGTTGCTACCATGCTTTGTATTCCTCTTGACTATTCAAAATATTGGGCTGTTGTTGGTGATCTGTGTACCAATTTTAAGGGGGTTTGGGGCGGAAACACTCACAGTTTTGGTGAGTAATCATGAATATTCATAAAAATTATTTCTCAGTTGCCTGTGGTTTGTAAATAGCTAGAAACAGTATTTTGCAATAACATAGCTACTGTCATTGGACCGATACCACCAGGAACAGGGGTAATATATTCTGCCACATTAGCGATCGCTTCAAATTGAATATCACCAACTAGCCGACTTTTGCCATTGCTATCTGTAACCCGGTTTATTCCCACATCTACCACAACTGCGCCCGGTTTTACCATCTGGGCATTAATCATTCCCGGAATCCCGGTGGCAGCAATGAGAATATCCGCATCTTTGGTAATATCTTGTAAATCCTGGGATTTGGAATGGGCAATTGTGACTGTTGCATTAGCTTCTAGTAGCATCAAAGCCATGGGTTTCCCTACTAAAATACTCCGTCCTACGACTACGGCTTTTTTCCCCTGTAAAGGAATTTTATATTCTGCTAACAACCGCATCACACCGGCAGGAGTACAACTGCGTAAACCTGTTTCACCCCGCACCAGTCGCCCTAGGTTCACAGGATGCAGTCCATCCGCGTCTTTATCCGGTGCAATTTGATGTAATAGACTCACAGCATCTAAATGATGGGGGAGGGGTAACTGGACTAAAATCCCATCTACTCTTTCATCTTCGTTGAGTTGGGCAATTACTGCTTCTAATTCAGTTTGGCTGGTTTGGGTGGGAAAATGTTTACCAAAAGAGGTAATTCCGACTTTGGCACAGGATTTTTCTTTGTTGCGAACATAAGCGGCTGAGGCTGGGTTATCACCAACCATTAATACTGCTAACCCAGGCGATCGCCCAATTTTACCTTGTAATTTGGTAATTGTCTCACTAAGTTCTTGCTGAATTTTCTCAGCTAATGCTTTACCATCGAGGATTTTGGCAGTTTGTATATTCATAAACAAGGGAACGGGGAACAGGGAACGGGGAACAGGGAAGAGTTTTTTATTTTCATCTTTCATCTGCATCCCGGTCTTTTGTTTCTCCATTTTCTCATTTTCCCAGTCCCCTAAAATTTAATTTTTAAAGTACAATACTTACTCACCAATTTTCATGATACAAATTGTGTGAACATAAGCTAAATCGCATACCCCAACCAGCTATCCATCGTGCAAGATACCGACTCCATGAATGACATTGCTGCTGCACTCCAACAGCCAGCAGATTTAGACTTTGCATTACCTGATCCAGAAGACGAACAAATTCCTGAGTCTGATTTTTTACAACAGCTTGATGTAGCATGGCAGGTATGCGATCGCTTTGACTTGCAAACGGAAATTTGGCGAGGACGGATTTTACGCTCTATCCGTGACCGAGAGAAAAAAGGCGGAGATGGACGCGGTACTGGTTTTCTTAAATGGCTCAAAGAACGCGAAATCAGTAAAACCCAAGCTTATAGTTGGATTCAATTAGCCAATAGTGCTGATACCCTGATTTCCGATGGCAAACTGAACCCAAATACAGTTAATAACTTTAGTAAACGGGCATTTGTAGAAACCGCTAAAGCTTCACCAGAAGTGCAACAGATGGTGAGTGAAGCCGCAGAAAAAGGCGATCGCATTACCCGCAGAGAAGTCCGTCAACTCAGCGACGAATGGACAGCTATGTCCTCAGATTTATTACCAGAAGAAGTCAGGGAAAAAGCCGCAGATAACAGCCTGCCACCGCGCTACATTGCCCCTTTGGTCAAGGAAATGGAAAAACTGCCGGAATTGCACCAAAAGGCATTACAAAGGGATATAGCCGCCAATCCTGACGTTGATACTGTCAAACAAGCCACCTCAGAAGCTCGGCAATTAGGCAAATATCTCAAATCTGCTGCCCAAGTGCAAGCCTTAATAGCGGAAGATGTAGATATTGAAACCGCATTAGAAGAAGCCCAGAGAGTCGGTTGTTTAAGTATTGCGGCTGACTTGGTAAATCAAGCCTCCCAAATTGAACAAACCATTGCCAAGTTGTATATGACTTGGAAAAAAATTAGTAGTTTGGCGGATAGGTTATATGTAGATACTGGTGCAAGTACACCCAATTTGCGATCGCTCCTCACCTGCATAGAACCACTAGGAGGGGAAATCATGGAACTGCAATTAAGCGGTGCAACAGAACACACAATTAGATTACAGATTCAAGAAACGAGTTAGACCTTGTAGGGGTAGCGCCCCCGTGCCTACCCCTGTATTTCGGGCAACCACGGGGGGTTTGCCCCTACCTATAAATTTCCTCCATTTTCTTCGCTAATTCCAAATCTAAATTGCTGATAGCATTACCTGTATCGTGAGTAATAAGGTTGACCTTAACAGTATTGTAAACATTAAACCATTCCGGGTGATGTCCCATTTTCTCTGCATGAACACCCACACTAACCATCCAACCTAACGCAGTTGCAAAAGAATTAAATTTGTATTCTTTGTATAATTTGCCTTCTTGGATTTGCCATCCTGGTAAACTATTGAGGGCTAATGTTAGTTCTGCTTCGCTCAATTTTTGTGCTGCCATTTTCCTTACCTACACAGATATTTATAAGTATGTACTTTATCTAATTACCATCTTTTTCGGTTTTTCCGCTTCCATCTTTTGACGAGTATATTGAGATAACGGAAATTCAAATAACGGCGATACTTTTGCACTACTTCTTTTCCTACCAGTAGCGCACCCAACCAAAACAGAACTTCAGCCAAAACTAATAAAGCTGGTACTAATAAAGCTTTTTGGGCGAGAGAGATTGGTAAAAATGGTAATATTACAGCAATGATCAGCCACGGTAAAAATGAGATAATAATTAACCCTAAACCCAGCTTTTGCATAATTCCTGTTGGTGAAGAAATCTGAGTTTAGTGTTTTTATCTGTTTGGCTGGAGTGGTTTAACTTACATCTTGTACAAGATCAATAATTTTTCCCTGGAATCACTCACAACTAAACAATCACTAATTCTTAATACCCGTTGTGGCAATACCCTGAATAAATTGGCGTTGACCAATTAAAAATAACACCATTACGGGTAAAGTAGCAATTGTCACTGCTGCCATCATCAACGGCCAATTATTGGTAAACTGCTCTTGAAATTCTGCCAAAGCTAATTGCACCGTTCTTAATTCCGGTCTAGTTGTAAATACCAAAGGCTTAAATAAATCATTCCATTCACCAATAAAGGTAAACAAAAACAAAGTTACTAAAGCTGGACGTGCTAAAGGTAACATGATGCGCCATAAAATTTGTAATCGGTTTGCACCATCAATAGCGGCTGCTTCCTCCAATTCTACGGGAATTGTCTGGAAATATTGACGTAACAGAAAAATTCCAAAGCCGTTGACAGCGGTGGGTAAAATCAAAGCCCAGTAGGTATTAATCATATGTCCCCACTTCAGCACCAAAAAGATGGGAATCACTAATAACTGAAAGGGAATTACCAAAGTTGCCAATACCACTAAAAGCAACGCTTGTCTACCCCGAAATTTTAGCCGTGCGAGGGCATAACCCGCTAAAGCCGAAGTGAAAATTTGAAAAGCCGTAACTGCGATCGCTACTAAGGTAGAATTAGCAAATGCCAGTAAAAATTTCCCTCGTTCCCATGCTTCCCGGTAATTGGCTAAAGTCCAATTATTTTGAGAAACCCCTGTTGTTGTTCCCGCACCCCCAAAAGAGGTGAGGAAAACCACAATTAGCGGTAGTAAAACGATAAATGCACCTGTCAGTGCTACTAACAGGCTCAACAAATTGGCATTTTTTAGATTCCAGTTTAGCTTGGACATTGGCTATGACTCCATACATTTGTTTTTCTGGTAGTAGAACCATCAGTAAAAACTAATTTAATAACTATAGTTTCTTGTTAAGTTAAATTAAATCACAGTGATAATTACCCGAAATTTATCGGGTAAGTTAAATTTTTTGATCAAATGAGCAGGGTTAACGGAGTAATACAGACTATGCAGCAGATTGTAGACCAAGTTGAAACAATTGATTTCCAAAGTGAAATATATAAAGATGCTTATAGCCGCATCAATGCCATTGTAATTGAAGGTGAACAAGAAGCCCACGAAAATTACATTACATTAGCTCAACTACTGCCAGCACAGGAAAAGGAACTAATTGCCCTCTCGAAAATGGAAAGTCGCCACAAAAAAGGTTTTGAAGCCTGTGGACGGAATTTAAAAGTGACTCCAGATTTAGTATTCGCTAAAAAGTTTTTCTTGGGACTGCATGACAATTTCCAAACCGCAGCCAAAGAAGGTAAAGTCGTTACTTGCCTTTTGATTCAATCATTAATTATCGAATGTTTTGCGATCGCTGCCTATAACATCTACATTCCCGTAGCTGATGATTTTGCCCGTAAAATCACAGAAGGAGTTGTAAAAGAAGAATACAGCCATCTCAACTTTGGTGAAGTGTGGTTGCAAGAAAACTTTACAGAATCCAAAGCTGAATTAGAAGCAGCAAACCGCCAAAACTTGCCCCTTGTTTGGAAAATGCTCAACCAAGTAGCAGATGATGCCAAAGTCTTAGCAATGGAAAAAGACGCTTTAGTAGAAGACTTTATGATTCAATACGGTGAAGCCCTAAGTAACATTGGCTTTACCACCCGTGACATCATGCGTCTTTCTGCCTACGGACTTGTAGCCGCTTAAGAATGACCTTGGGGTGACGACTTTGTTACCCCAGGGAAATCGGTGACAGAGTGTAATTACTAATTACGAATTATCTGGACACCTTATGTAGTATTTTTAATAGTTAGGTATTATCTTTAATCCCACCTTGGCATAGTATAGTTTGCGATTTCTCCAAAATCCAAAACCTCAAATCCAAAGTTGGTATTGCTCACTAATTCCACAGTTTTGCACGACAGCACACGCCTAATATATCACTCCATGTTTGGTTTAATTGGACATCTGACTAGTTTAGAACACGCTCAATCCGTAGCTCAAGAATTGGGATATCCAGAATATGCCGATCAAGGGCTAGACTTTTGGTGTAGCGCCCCGCCGCAGATAGTTGATCATATCACTGTCACCAGTATCACTGGACAAAAAATAGAAGGAAAGTATGTAGAGTCTTGCTTTTTGCCAGAAATGTTGGCCAATCGTCGTATTAAAGCCGCCACGCGCAAAATCCTCAACGCTATGGCTCATGCTCAAAAGCATGGCATTGATATTACAGCTTTGGGAGGATTTTCCTCAATTATTTTTGAGAACTTTAATTTAGAGCAGTTCAAACAAGTCCGCAATATTAACCTAGATTTTGAACGCTTCACCACAGGCAATACTCATACAGCCTACATTATTTGTCGGCAAGTAGAAGAAGCCTCTAAACAACTAGGGATTGAATTGTCCAAAGCAACTGTAGCTGTGTGCGGTGCAACGGGAGATATTGGTAGCGCAGTCACCCGCTGGCTAGATAAAAAAACAGATGTCCAAGAATTACTATTAATTGCTAGAAATCAAGAACGTCTCCAAGAACTGCAAGCAGAACTAGGACGGGGGAAAATTATGGGATTACAGGAAGCATTACCCCAAGCGGATATTGTCGTTTGGGTGGCGAGTATGCCCAAAGGCGTAGAAATTGACCCGACAACATTAAAACAACCCTGTCTATTGATTGATGGTGGCTATCCTAAAAACTTAGGCACAAAAATTCAGCACCCAGGGGTGTATGTGTTAAATGGTGGCATTGTGGAGCATTCCCTAGATATTGACTGGAAAATTATGAAAATTGTCAATATGGATGTGCCAGGGCGGCAATTATTTGCTTGTTTTGCAGAATCAATGCTGCTGGAGTTTGAGAAGTTATATACAAACTTTTCTTGGGGGCGTAATCAGATTACCGTAGACAAAATGGAGCAAATTGGTCGTGTGTCCATTAAACACGGTTTTAGACCATTGCTAGTTTAGTCATTAGTCAGTGGTCAGTGGTCAGTGGCAAAGAAAAGACAACTAACAACTGACAACGGACGACTGACAACTGACAACCAACAACTGACAACTGACAACTAACATAACTATGGCAACCACTGAGCGCAAACCGCTACTGTTAGATTTTGAAAAGCCTTTAGCAGAACTGGCCACTCGCATTGACCAAATTCGCCAACTGGCTGAAGAAAATGGTGTTGATGTTTCTGGGCAAATTCGCCAATTAGAGACACGGGCGACGCAATTGCGCGAGGAGATTTTTAGTAGTCTGACACCATCTCAACGATTGCAGGTAGCCCGTCATCCTCGTCGCCCTAGCACTTTAGATTATATCCAGTCCATTAGCGATGAATGGATGGAGTTGCATGGCGATCGCTGTGGCGGAGATGATCCGGCTTTAGTGGGTGGTGTCGGCCGCATAGCTGGACAACCTGTGATGATGTTGGGACATCAGAAAGGCCGGGATACTAAAGATAACGTTGCTCGGAACTTTGGCATGGCTGCTCCTGGTGGCTACCGTAAGGCTCTACGCCTCATGGAACACGCCAATAAGTTTAGTATGCCAATTTTGACATTTATTGATACTCCTGGGGCTTGGGCGGGCATAGAAGCCGAACACCAAGGACAAGGAGAAGCGATCGCCTATAACCTGCGGGAAATGTTCAGCTTTGACGTACCCATCATTTGCACAGTTATTGGTGAAGGTGGTTCTGGTGGGGCTTTGGGTATTGGTGTAGGCGATCGCCTCTTGATGTTTGAACACTCAGTTTATACCGTTGCTACCCCCGAAGCTTGTGCCGCAATTTTGTGGAAAGATGCCAGTAAATCTCACCTGGCCGCCGTAGCCTTAAAAATTATCTCCCACGACCTCAAAAACTTGGGCATTATTGACCAAATTCTCCCTGAACCCTTGGGTGGCGCACACTCAGATCCCTTAACAGCGGCTACCAATTTAAAACAAGCCTTGTTAGAAAACTTAGACGAACTGAACCGTCTGACACCTGCCGAACGCCGCCAACTCCGTTATGATAAATTCCGTAATATCGGCGTTTTCACAGAACTTGCTCACTAAAAATACTCAAGAAAATGGCATAGAATCACAGCAATGCTATAATTGCCTATGGCTGCTTAAAGATTTTTAACAATCTTCTCAGCTATAGGCATTTGTATTTACTTGATTTTATCAGTAGCTGTTGGCTGACTGCATTGCCAAAAAGTTGGAAAATATTATGAGTGTTGAGCAAAAAAGACGTGCCTTAATTACTGGTGCTAGTAGCGGAATTGGCAAAGCAACAGCTTTGGCATTTGCAAAGGCTGGGATAGATGTGGCCTTAGTTAGTCGTTCTCAGGATAAATTAGAGTCCGTAGCCAAAGCTGCAAAAGATTTGGGAGTAGAAGCCAAAGCCTTTAGTGTAGATTTAGCTGACGTTTCTCAAGTTAAAGCTAAAATTCAGGCAATAGCTAATGAATTTGGCAACATAGATATTCTCATCAATAACGCTGGTATTGCATATACAGGCAACCTGAGTGAAACACCTTTAGAAGACTGGCAACAAGTAATTAACTTGAACCTTACCAGTGTCTTTCAGTGCATGATGGGAATTTTGCCAGGAATGCGCCAACAAGGCCAAGGCACAATTATTAATATTGCTTCTATAGCTGGCAAACAAGCTTTTCCGGGTTGGGGCGCTTACTGCGTCAGCAAAGCAGGACTTCTTTTCCTATCCCAAACCCTCGCACAAGAAGAACGTGCTAACGGCATTCGCGTCACTGCCATCTGTCCTGGTTCTGTCAATACGGAAATTTGGGATACACCCACAGTCCAGGCTAACTTTGACCGTTCCCAAATGTTAACTCCAGAAATTGTGGCGGCAACAATTCTGCACACTGTCTTATTACCACAACAAGCAGTAATTCCAGAATTGACCATCATGTCCAATGCTGGTGTTCTCTAATTGGTAATTTTTTCATTTATCTTTTTAAATGATTAATTACCACTGACAACTGACTACTGATCAACTACTAAAATTCAATCATGACTATCGCTGGTTCAAACGGTTCTAATCGCGCTCAATCACCCCTAATTCCCGACTTAGCAGAAGCTATCAATGTCCGCCCAGACCGCAATACTCATGATGGCAAAGAACCAGAAATACATCCACCATCTGAGGAAACAATGGACGAGATGATGGCAGCGGTGCGAACAATGCTAGTGGGAGTAGGAGAAGATCCAGAACGAGAAGGACTCCTGAAAACACCCAAACGCGTAGCCAAGGCGATGAAGTTCCTCACCAGTGGCTACAATCAATCTTTAGAAGACCTCATCAATGGTGCTATTTTTGATGAAGGACATGATGAAATGGTGTTAGTTAGAGATATTAACTTCTTTAGCTTATGTGAACATCATATGTTGCCATTTATGGGTAGAGCGCACGTGGCTTATATTCCCAATCAAAAGGTTGTGGGATTAAGTAAACTAGCACGGATTGTGGAAATGTATTCTCGCCGTTTGCAAGTCCAAGAAAGACTAACTCGACAAATTGCTGAAGCACTGCAAACCGTTCTCGAACCTAAAGGTGTTGCGGTAGTCATGGAAGCTAGTCATATGTGCATGGTGATGCGTGGAGTACAAAAACCTGGTTCTTGGACTGTCACCAGTTCAATGGTAGGCGTATTTCAAGAAGAACACAAAACCCGTGAAGAATTCTTCAACTTGATTCGTCATCAACCGTCATTCTTTTAATGAGGGAACAGGGAAGAGGCAGGGGGCAGGGAGTAGGGAGTAGGGGGCAGGGAGTAGGGGGCAGATTTTTTCAACTGACAACTGACCAATTACCTATTCCCTAGCTGTTGAAATAATAGGGCTACTTTGTCTAAATTTTTGTTACCTGGTGAGTGTTCAACACCACTGGATAAATCAATCCCATTGGGGTTAATTTGACTTAAAGCAGTCAAAATATTATCTGGGGTGAGTCCTCCGGCTAAGAACCAAGGAAGAGAGGGGCTAAATCTTTGTAACATTTGCCAATCTAAGGTTTGCCCTGTTCCTCCTAGCTGTTGGGGATGGTAAGCATCAAGTAGTAGGGTATCTACATAATCAGTGTAATGTGTGGTGGTTTGTAGATGCTCTAAACTGCGGACTCGCAAGGCTTTGATAATTTCTACTTGGGGTAGGGATTGACGTAATTGGTGGCAAAATTCTGGTGTTTCCTCTCCATGTAACTGCACACCAGTTAAACCAGACTCTTTAACTATTTGAATAATTTCCGAAATAGTAGTGTTTGCAAAAACGCCAATTTTGTCAATATTTGGGGAAAGTGGGGCGATAGCCGCCTGAATTTGAGCTATGGTAACGTAGCGAGGGGAACTGGGAACACAGATAAATCCTAATGCTGTTGCACCCAGGGAGGCTATAGCTAGAGACTGCTGTGGTTGAGTAATACCGCAAATTTTAACCCGCATTTCTATCTGAAAAGTTACAAATAATCACAAAAGTATCTTAATTCAAGTTAAAAACTTTTGCTTTGTCCTCGGTAATTTTATAATTCAGTAGGATTATATTCATTTTTTCATTCAGGAGAACACACCTTCATGTCATCAATCTTATTAGCCGCAGCATCTATTCCCGTTACACCGGTGTGGAGTCCTACAGTAGGTATGATTATCAGTGCCAGCAGCGCAGTTGTACTTTTATTCACTTTTGCCCTGAAATCTGCTAAAGTCGGACCCGCAATGCCTATATTACCTGTAAGCGTACCAGGATTCATTGGGGCAATGGCTTTTGGTCATGTGATTGGTATTGGTATTGTTTTAGGACTGACTAACATTGGTCGTTTGTAAGTTGGATTAATATTTTTTGCCAACAGCGATAGGTGATTAATTTGCCTATCGCTTTTTTTTGGCAAATTTCAACAAAACAAAATCCCATATTTCTTGAAGAAGTGCGGGATTTGCGGCTTTCTCTTTCGTGATCAAATTTGGGAAATTGTCTATCCTAGAGTTATACGTACATTTCTGACTATAAAAGAATTTCTGGAAATATCTAATAATGCAAACAAATTGGCAAATAGGTTCTTTATTTGGCATTCCTTTATTTTTAGACCCCTTATGGTTTGTCATTTTGGGGTTAACTACTCTAAATTTTGGGTTAGCTTACCAACAATGGGGGACTGTCGCAGGTTGGAGTGCTGGTTTGATTATGGCACTGTTGTTATTTGCTTCGGTGCTGCTGCATGAGTTGGGACATAGTTTGGTAGCACAATCCCAGGGAATTAAGGTGAATTCTATTACTTTGTTTTTATTTGGGGGAGTTGCGGCAATCGAGGAGGAATCAAAAACCCCTGGTAAGGCTTTTCAGGTAGCGATCGCTGGTCCTGCGGTAAGTGTTATTCTATTTTTTTTACTGCGTCTAGTAGCGAGTGTGATTCCTGATAGTAACCCCTTGAGTGAGATGACAGGAGATTTATCGAGAATTAATTTAGTTGTGGCTTTATTTAATTTAATTCCTGGTTTGCCGTTGGATGGGGGACAGGTGTTAAAAGCTGCGTTATGGAAAATTACAGGCGATCGCTTTAAAGCTGTACACTGGGCAGCAAGAGCCGGACAAATTTTAGGTTATACTGCGATCGCTTTGGGATTTGCGATTGATTTCTTGACTAGAGAATTTATCACGGGTTTATGGATTGTATTGATCGGTTGGTTTGCAGTTCGTAATGCTAACAGTTATGACCGTGTCACCACATTACAAGAAACTTTACTCAAGCTAGTAGCATCTGATGGTATGACTCGTAATTTTCGGGTAGTTGATGCTAATCAAACATTACGAGAATTCGCTGATGCTTATCTTTTGGAAACCACTGCAACACAAGTTTATTTTGCCGCTGCTGATGGTCGTTATCGGGGTTTAGTTAATATTAATGATTTGCGAACAACCGAAAGAAGTGAATGGGAAACTCAAACTTTACAAACTATTGTTCATTCCCTAAATACAATTCCTACTGTTGTTGAATCTACTTCTTTAGCAGAGGTAATTAAAAAATTAGAAACTGAACAATTACCTCAAATTACTGTTCTTTCTCCTGCGGATGCTGTTGCTGGTGTCATTGATAGAGGGGATATTGTCCAAGCATTAGCACAAAGGTTAAATTTGCCAATTACTGCTGCGGAAATTAAACGCATCAAGGAAGAAGGGAGTTTTCCTCCAGGTTTACAATTAGGGGTAATAGCGAAGTCTGTAGAAAAATGAAAATGTCTGAATCAGGATACTCAGGATTAATAAATAGAATAATGTCTGAATCAGGATATTCAGGATTAATGAATAGAATAATGTCTGAATCAGGATATTCAGGATTAATGAATAGAACATCCTGTTAATCTTTAAATCCTCTAAATCCTGATTCTGACAATTAAATTTATAATCACAATAATGTTGGGTTTCCTTGCGTCAACCCAACCTACGTAACTTAATGAAGATGACTTTAATTAATGCTATATCAATAGCTAACTATTAGTAAGTTATGCCCTGCTGCCTCTTTGGAATAATCCCCACAAATAAATGGCAAGAATTGCCCCAAAAACTGCCACTATTACCCCAGGAATACTTAAAGATGCCGATGTCAGTTGTAAAGTCCCTGTGCGGAGAAGAGTAAATAAAGTACCACCGATAAAAGCACCAACAATACCTAAGATCATGGTGGATATCATCCCCCCACCTTGATAACCAGGATAGATTGATTTGGCAATGACACCAGCTAATAGTCCTAAAATTATCCAAGTAATAATATTCATTGATTGCCTCAAAAATTGACTTAAGTTAAGTCAAATTTATCAAAGCTTAATATTATTTATTTCTACCTAATGACATAAACTGTATAAATCAAAAGGTATGTAGTTTTGTTCTCTTGATCAATCATCACTACATACCAATTCAATGCAGATCGGTTAATAAAATGTAGGTTGGGTTGAGCGACAGCAAAACCCAACAAAATCCTTGATAATGTTGGGTTTCCTTGCGTCAACCCAACCTACTATATAACGATTTTTTAGTCTTAACCGAGTAGTATTGCATAGCAATTCTCATTAAATAGAACGAGAGAATTTTGTCTCTCTAGTTCTTGTATGAGTATCGAAAACAACCGCAATATTTCTGACTAGCAATCTACCAATATCAGTAATGTGGATTTCGTCTGCTAATACATTTACTAATCCATCCGCTTGTAGTGGTGCTAATTCTTGGAGTTCATAGCCAAAATATTTATCAAAATTGATATGATATTTCTGCTCAATCTCTGACTTATTCAATTGAAAGTGAGACATTATTGACATAATTACATCCCGTCTAATCATGTCATCTTGAGTGAGTTTAATGCCTTTGCTGGTAGGAATCACACCTGCTGCAACTGCTTTGTAATAATCCTTTAATTCTTTGTGATTTTGAGCATAGGCATCTTCTAACATACTAATAGATGTGGCACCGAAACCAAACAATTCCGTTTCCGCGTGGGTAGTATAACCTTGGAAATTACGTTTTAGTGTACCATGACGTTGGGCGATCGCTAATTCATTGTTATTTTTAGCAAAATGATCCATCCCAATAAACAAATACTCATTATTTGTTAATTCCTCAATTGTCATTTTGAGAATATCTAATTTTTCTTCTGCTCCCGGTAATGCGGCTTGGGGAATCATTTTTTGTACAGGTTTAATCCAGGGTACATAGGCAAAATTAAACACAACAATTCTATCAGCATCTAACGCCATTGTCTTGTGTAATGTTTCTCTAAAAGTATCAAGAGTTTGATAGGGTAAACCATAAATTAAGTCTACATTCACACTATCAAATTCAGCCTCCTTAATCCAACCCATGACATCAAAAAGTAGTGCTTCTGGTTGAATGCGATTCACTGCTTTTTGTACTTCTGGGTTAAAATCTTGAATCCCAAAACTAATCCGATTAAAGCCAATATCCCGCAAAAATAAGATATAGTCTCTATTTACATAGCGGGGATTGATTTCAATAGATACTTCGGCATCTGAAGCAATTTGGAAATTACGGTTGATATTTTTCCATAGAAATTCTACTTGATCAAGTTCTAAATAATTTGGTGTACCTCCACCCCAATGAATCTGAAGAACTTTTCTATCTTTGTCAATTAAAGCTGAGGTATTTTTGATTTCCTGTTCCAAATGTTCCAGATAGGGAATAGCCATTTTCTTATTATTGGTAATCACGGTATTGCAACCGCAGAAATAACAAGCACTTTGGCAAAAAGGAATATGGAAATACAAAGATAGAGGAGTTTTTCGTTGATTAGAAGCGGTAATTGCTGCTTGGAAATCTGTTGCAGTAAAAGTTTCAGTTAATTCTGTTGCTGGAGGATAACTCGTGTATCTAGGAGCGCGAGTATCATACTTTTGAATTAGATCAAAATCAAACTTAACATTAGGTAATAGAAAAACCATTACAGCCTCCAATAAATGTGAGTATATTTCTGTGTAGTTGGGAAACTATTAATTTTCCCAATTTAATGTTGTAATTTAGGATTTAGCAAATAGAATAAATATATTCTATTTGTTTGTAGTTGGCATTATTGTTTTAACGAACCACTTCAGACGCAGAGAGCGCAGAGGAAGAGAATGAATAGGTGTTTACGTCTTGTTTGGGATTTTTATATAATTCATCATTGCCAAGGTTAATTGGGTGATGAATTATATTTTGTAAGTTATGCAGAGACTTAAGTTAAATCATTGTAAGTAGCTCTCCCAAGAGCTTCGATTAAAATACTTTCTAACTCTTGAAGTATCTGCATATTTAGCTTGAAAGCATGGTTAGCTTCTGCCACAATTTTGTCAGTGGTTTTATCGTCAATAGAGATTTTATCTAATGCTTGACGATACTTTTCTTTGAAAGCCTGTTTGTCTGGAATTTGCTGAAAGTTGTAAAAGGATGTTCCTTCATATCCAGACAATTTTAAGGCTGACTGAGCAATTTTTTGTAGCATTTGCCCACCAGAAAGATCACCCAAATAACGAGTATAGGAATGAGCTAACAATAGTGCAGGTTCATGAGCGGAAATTTGTTGGATACGCGCAATATAAGCCTGAGCAGCGGGTGAAGGGGTGATGCGTTTGTGCCACTGACTCCCATAATAAAATAACATATCTTGTTCTAGGGAAGATTGGCGATTTAGTTCAGGAAAATAAATCAAATTAATGACAGGATGCTGTTTATGTTTTTCAATTGCTGCTTCTAGTTCACTGTAAACAAAATAGAAATTTCTCAACAACTGAATAAAACAATCTCTATCTACAACTCCTTTGACAAAACATTTCATGAAGCCGAGATTTTCTGAATCTGTATGGGCTTGTTGAGTTCCTACACGCAGTTTCATTGCCAAATCATTACTCATTCTTCGTTCCTTCTTGTTTACGTGTCAGGGTTTCCAAATTTCAACGACTTGTTTATCAGTTCACCGTCGTTATCATCACAGAAAAATTGTTATTTTAGGTGCATAGGGTTTCTGCATAATTTTTCCAGCACAAATTACTACCGATGCAGATTCCGGCTATTTTTACTGCTCCCAAAATTATTTAACTATTATTCTTGGTATAACTATAAGAGTATTCATATTTATTTATGGTTTCATAGATACATTTAGTTATTAAATAGGTATTTAAACTATGCGAGAATTAAAGATAATTCAGTATTTTTGTAAGAATTAGTTTCAATAATTTAACTGATGACTAATAACAAATATTTATGCTTATATAATTTTAAGGCAGATAATGGTAAAGGGACTACTTATGGTTAAATCGTTCGATAAACCCCCACTTGATTTATCGAAATCAGGTGTAAAAGCACCAGTTCAAGAAACATTATTAACACCCCGTTTTTATACCACTGATTTTGATACAGTGGCAAAAATGGATATTTCTGGGTATGAACCGGAATTAAGGGCAATAATTGACGAACTCAAGGCTGATTATAACCGTCATCACTTTGTGAGAGACGATGAATTTAAGCAAGGTTGGGATCACATTGTTGGTGAAAAACGACTGGCCTTTATTGACTTTTTAGAACGTTCTTGTACTTCGGAATTTTCCGGGTTTTTACTATTTAAAGAATTATCTCGTCGTCTTAAAGATAGCAATCCTCTACTATCCGAAGCATTTGGTTATTTAGCACGAGATGAAGCCCGTCATGCGGGATTTCTGAATAAGTCAATGGCAGATTTTAACCTTTCCCTTGACTTAAGTTATCTAACTAAAAATCGCACCTATACATTCTTCCCAATCGAGTGGGTTATTTACACAGTTTACCTATCAGAAAAAATCGGGTATTGGCGTTATATTTTAGTATTTCGTCACATGGAAAAAAATCCAGAATACCAGTTTTATCCCCTATTTCGGAAGTTTGAAAGCTGGTGTCAGGATGAGAATAGACACGGTGATTTTTTCAAAGCCTTGTTACGTTCCCAACCCCAATTATGGAATAATTGGAGATCTCGATTATGGGTGCGGTTTTTCTTGATTACTGTGTTTGCAACTCATACTATGACAGTCTTTGAAAGAGGAAATTTCTATGAGATATTAGGGATTCATCCTCGTCAATACAATACTCAAGTAGTTGAAGAAACTAACAAAACCGCAGCCAAAGCATTTCCAATTATTTTAAATACCAATCATCCCTATTTTTTCTGGTATTTGGAACAATGTGCTGTCTATAATCAGAAAATAATTGATCTCAATCAAATTAGTGATTGGGCAATTGCAAAATTTATCCAAAAAATTCCCTTAACTCTAATGATTTTTTGGTATATGTTCAAGCTGTTTCTGATTAAACCCATAGACACGGAAGCAACTCGTAAACAAGTTTGTTAATTAGGTGACAGGTGACAGGTGACAGGTGACAGTTAAGAGAGAATAGGTAATAGGGAATAATTATTTACCAATTACCAATCACCAATCACCAATCACCAATCACCAATCACCTTATTTTTTACTCTTTAATTGAAATGGCGTATATTTTCCCCCCAATGCTTCAACAATAGCGCGGGTATTTGCTGCCATCATTTTTATATAAGTATCGCCATTACTACCCTTTGCCCCAATAGAATCAGAAAAAAGTGGAGTTGGTGCTAATTTTACTCCTGCTTCTTCCGCGACTGTTTTAATTAAAGCTGGGTTAATTGTCGTTTCCGCAAATATGGAGGGAACACCTATTCTTTTAACTGACTCAACTAACTTTTTCACAGTTTGGGCGCTTGGTTGTTCCTCCGTACTAATCCCGATTAAAGTTCCAGCAATTGCTATTTTATAAGCGTTTCCGTAATATTGAAAAGCATCATGGGTAGTGATAAGTTTCCGTTTATCTGGGGGAATAGTTTGAATTTCTTGAATAATCCAAAGATGTAATTGCTGTAATTCATCAATTAGCTTTTCGGCATTTTGAGTAAATTTATTTTTATCCTCTGGTGACAACTCAATTAAACTATCTCGAATTGCTTTTACCATAGATATAACATTTTCTGCACTGCCCCAAACGTGAGGATCTGGGACAATTTGCCCTTTACCTTTATCTAATTTTAAAGATTTAACAACTTCCCCTACAGCGATTTTTTTCGCTTTCCCTCCAGTCGCATTCATTAACTTAATAATTCCCGGTTCTAAATTGTAACCGTTATACAAAATCAAGTTAGCTTTTTCCAAAACCCGACTATCTGCGGGTACAGGTTCATACGTATGAGGGTCCGCACCTGGTTTGAGGATTCCCGTAATTTGTACTTCTTCTCCACTAATTTCTTCAGCCAAATCAGCAATAATGGTACTTGTTGCTACAACCTGTGGCTTAGTATTTCCCTGGGGTTGGGAGTTGGGAGTACAACCCATTAAAGCCAAAGATAAGAACATTCCTAGACAAAGGGGATTAAGTAAAGAAAACCTAACCCCCAACCCCTTCCCTGCGAGGGAAGGGGAGTAAGAATAAAAGCCTCTCTCCTCACAGGGGAGAGGTTTGGAGAGGGGTTTCAGTAATAAGTCATACATTGTATTAAGCATTAGTTTCATTTATCTCAGTGATTACTTCTAATTATAGATATTCTCATATTTCTCTCATTTTTATGATAAGCTCAAAAAATAAGTATTTTAACTAGGGTTATGCAAAACGTTTCTTTTTACCAAAAATTTAGTTTATCTCCCAGAAATCAAGTAGATATACCTACACAAGTTATCAAAACCATTGACATGAATTCCTCAACAGCAATTAACATCACTCATATAGGCGTACACTACCGCACACAAGAAGCACTTCGGGATGTTAACTGCATAATTAAACCAGGAAAAATCACAGGCATTTTTGGACCGAATGGGGCAGGTAAAAGTACATTGATGAAAGCCATTTTGGGATTAGTTCCCATGAGTAGCGGTCAAGTTTTATATAAAAATCAGCCCTTAATGCAGCAACTAGAAAAAGTTGCCTATGTACCACAACGTAGTCAAATTGACTGGAATTACCCCGCAACCGTGTGGGATGTCGTCATGATGGGGCGTGTAAAAAAAACAGGATGGTTACGTAGTTTCTCCACAGTTAGCCGCCAAATCGCTAAACAAGCATTAGAACGAGTAGGAATAGGAGAATTAAAAAATCGTCCCATTGGTGAACTTTCAGGAGGACAACAACAACGGGTATTTTTAGCTAGGGCTTTAACTCAAGAAGCAGAAATTTTCTGTTTTGATGAACCCTTTGTAGGAATAGATCAAAAAACCCAAGCTATCATATTTGAAGTCTTTCAAGAACTAGCAAAAAATAATAAAATCGTCTTAGTAGTTAATCATGATTTAGGGGAATCAATCACCCATTTTGATGATTTAATCTTACTTAATTGTGAACTTATTGCCACAGGTTCACGCCAACAAGTTTTAACAGAAGAAAACTTATATCGGGCTTATAGCGGCAAAGTCATGTACTTTTCTGACGCAGCATAATAACATCTTCTCTTCCTCTCTCCCTTCGCGTACTTCGCTCCTTCGTGGTTGATTTTCATCTATGCTTCAAGCACTAATAGAACCGTTGCAATATGGCTTCATGCAGCGTTCCTTAATCATTGCCATATTAGTAGGATTATTGTGTGCCATTGTTGGTAGTTATTTAATGGTACAACGGCTTGCATTACTGGGTGATGCTATTAGCCATTCAGTCTTACCAGGACTGGCGATCGCCTTTATGATCGGTGCTAATATCTTTGTAGGGGCGTTTATTGCTGGTGTTTTAAGTACAATGGCCATAGCTGTCATTAAAACCCGATCTCCCATCAAAGAAGATGCCGCTATGGGCATAGTTTTTTCCGCTTTTTTTGCCCTTGGTGTCACCTTAATTACAGTCATTCAAAAAGATAATAAAATTGATTTGAATCATTTTCTTTTTGGCAACATTTTGGGCGTAACTGCGGACGAAGTTAGAGATACAGCTATTATTGCAGCTATTGTTTTAATAGTAGTTTTCCTATTATATAAAGAACTGTTATTTTACACTTTTGATCCTTTAGGCGCACAAGCTGCGGGTTTACCAGTTAATCGCTTAAACTTTGGTTTAATGTTGTTAATTGCTTTAACAATTGTTGCCAGTATGAAAGCTGTGGGCGTAATCTTAGTATTATCACTTTTAATTACACCCGGTGCAACTGCTTATTTGTTAGTGAAACGGTTACATGAAGTCATGATTTTAGGGGCGGTAATTGGGGTGATTTCTAGTATTAGCGGAATGTATCTCAGCTACTTTTATAATTTACCTTCTGGTCCGGCGATTGTGTTAGTAGTTTCAGGTTTATTTACCTTGGCTTTGTTGTTTAGTCCTCGACATGGGATTTTGATTCCTAGTGGGAATAGGAAATAAGCATTTTGCAGTATCTGTGTGAACAGTCAGAATCAGGATAACCAGGATTAAAGGATTTACAGGATAAAGAATATTTCGGTTTTCTGTTTTAGTGCTGATACAGAAAAATAATTTATAGTGCGGTAAGCTAACAAAAGCAGTTTTTAACCTCAGAACAATGACAGCAAATAGTCCCACGATTTTGGCTTTAGACTTTGATGGAGTGGTTTGCGATGGACTAATTGAGTATTTTGAGGTAGCGTGGCGTACCTACTGTCAAATTTGGTCGCCGGCTAAGGACACACCACCAGATGATTTAGCTTTGAGATTTTATCGCTTACGTCCTGTAATTGAAACTGGTTGGGAAATGCCTGTTTTAATTAAAGCCTTAATTGAAGGTTTTTCTGATGATCAAATTCTGCAATCATGGACAAGTATTACTCCCCAAATTTTGGCAGTAGATAACCTAGAAGCAAAAGCAGTTTCGACAAAATTGGATCATCTGCGAGATGAATGGATTCAGACAGATTTAAATGGTTGGTTAAGTCTACATAAATTCTATCCGGGTGTGATAGAAAGACTCAAAATAACTCTTGAAAGTGAAGTTCAGTTATATATTGTTACTACCAAAGAAGGGCGATTTGTCAAGCAATTGTTACAGCAAGAAGGAGTTAATTTACCACCAGAAAATATTTTTGGGAAGGAAGTAAAACGCCCAAAATATGAAACTTTGCATGAATTAATTGAGAAAGCAAATACCCAAACTGTGAGTTTGTGGTTTGTGGAAGATAGACTAAAAACATTACAATTAGTCCAACAGCAATCAGACTTAAATCATGTCAAACTTTTCTTAGCTGATTGGGGTTATAATACTCAACCA
Source organism: Anabaena sp. UHCC 0187 (assembly GCF_009712035.1). Taxonomy (GTDB): domain Bacteria; phylum Cyanobacteriota; class Cyanobacteriia; order Cyanobacteriales; family Nostocaceae; genus Dolichospermum. The sequence goes on from NZ_VILB01000003.1 coordinate 210,000, forward strand.
GAAAGGGAAGCAGGAAAAAATGATCCACGCATTCAGCTAATATCACTTTCTCATTTTGCTCACGATTTTTCCACTTGGTTATAATCTAGAAAAATATAAATCGTAGGTGAGAATTAAATTGAAATTACCTACGATTTATTTTCTCAATCAGATCAATTACTTCTTGGTAATTAGAGATTCTTTTTTGTTCTTGAAATAAGTTAGCTGCTGTTGTCAAATCATTAATTGCTCCCTGTTTATCACCTAAGGTATTGCGAGTAATACCTCGATTCTGGTAAGCTTCAGGAAATTTAGGATTAAGACTTAATGCTTTGTTAAAATCTGCAATAGCACCTTTTAAATCTCCCAAATCATGGCGAGTAAATCCTCGATGATTGTAGATACCAGGATAGTTAGAATTAAGACTGATTGCTTGGTTATAATCTGAAATTGCTCCTTTCAAGTCTCCCAATTTATGGCGAGATATCCCTCTTTTATAGTAAACTTCAGGAAAATTAGGATGTAACTGCAAGGCTTGATTATATTCTTCAATTGCTCCTTTTGTATCTCCCGATGTATGGCGGTTAATTCCTCGATGGAAATATACTATAGCCTCTTTCAGATCAGATTGTGCTAACAGTGCTGATTTTGTTCTCAAATCGGAAATATTTGCCAAATTGTTAGCACCCACTGACGGACTATATAATATAGTTCCTAATATGAGAGTTGTAATTGTTAATTTCCATTTTTTCATGACGCTATTTTTCCAATTATTAGCATACAGTTATTAATTATATAGGAATCATAAATGATATTGGAAAAATTTTAAGTAGTGTAGGGTGGGCAATGCCCAGCGTAGGGGGGTTTTGGTGGGCATTGCCCACCCTAGGTATATTTCAAGAATCAAATATTAGTCCTATATAGTATTTACATCTATTTGCACAACTACAAACACTATGCTTGATTTAACAAAAATATCAGGACAAATGCAAGGTTTCAGTCAACATTTAACTTCAGAAGTGGCTGCAAGTCATCAGCGGTTAGAGTTAGCACAACAATATTTAAAAAAGGCGTTTGAGTGTCAACAGGAGTTAGTTAAACGTCAAGAAGAATGGCGAAATCGCATTATTTTTGCTAATGCTACTCCCATTGAACCTCTGGAAACCTGCATGACTATTCCTGTTCCCCCCAAAGTTCATACTGTCATTTCTACAGATGGTTCACAAATCTCCCCCAATCATCACGAAATTGCGTATTGTTACTTACTAAATATCGGCAGAGTTGTTTTACACTATGGTCAAAATCTTCACCCTATTCTCGATAGTTTACCGGAGGTATTTTATCGCCCTGAAGATTTATATATCTCTCGTCAATGGGGCATTAGAACGGAAGAATGGATGGGTTATCGGCGTACAGCTTCCGAGGCTACAGTATTAGCCGAACTGGCTTGTAGTACCAAGACAGAAGCCCCAACTTTAGCGATGACAGATGGTTCGTTAATATACTGGTTTTTAGATCAATTACCGATGGATGCACGGGATCTCATTTTACCTCCCGTTTTAGAAGCTTGGCAAAAACTCCAGCAAGCCCAAATCCCCCTCATGGGTTATCTTAGTGCCTCTCGTAGCACCGAAGCCACTAACTTTTTACGCTTTTTAGCTTGTCCTCACCCTGTCCCCGATTGTATCACCCATTGTCCTAACCAATTAGAATACGTACCTTGTAAAAAATTTGATACTTTGCGAGATACAACCCTATGGACAAGCCAACTTCAACCTGGACAACGCGGACCACTATGGCGGAGTAATGCCCGAATTTTAGAATTATATGACGAGCAAATTATTTATTTTTGTTACGTTCATGTCGGTACAGAAATTGCCCGCATTGAAGTTCCCGCTTGGGTTGCTGAAAATTCCACTATGTTTGATCAAGCACTAGGATTAATGCTGGCACAGGTACAAAAAGGATATGGTTATCCTGTGGCTATTGCGGAAGCTCATAATCAGGCTGTAGTCAGAGGTGCGGATAGAAGCCGTTTTTTTGCCCTTTTAGAACGACAAATGATTAAAGCCGGGATCAAAAATGTGGGAATTTCCAACAAAGAAGCCAGAAAAAGAGGAAGCATTGCTTAATTATCCTAGGAATTTTTAACCAATTATTCGGCTATCTTCACCATGAAAAAATTTGTTTATTTGTCTCATAATCAGTTTATTAAAAATCACTTATTTAGCCAAAGCATAATTATGTTTTTAGCTGTAGTGATGATGCTACTAAATACAGGCTGTAGTCAAAAAGTATTTCATCCTTCTCCACCTGCTGTAAATAAAATCCGAAAAAACTTACCTTCTTTGAAAATTGGCATATTACCATTACAAAATTTTCAAAATCAACAACGCATGATTAAGCAATTTGATAGCTACCTAGAGAAATTCTTAGGACGAACCGTTGATATTCAACTGGCTAAAAATTACGACGAAGCTGTTAACTGGTTAGTAGAAGAAAAGGTTGATATCGCTTATTTGGGACCATTAACTTATTTAGAAGCTTTGGACAGAGGTGCAAAAATTGAACCTCTAGTTGCTTCCATAGATAAAAATACAGGACAACCTTGGTATCGAGCTTGTATTATCATCAAATCAGATAGCTCTATCCACAGCTTAAGCGACCTCAAAGGTAGGCGGGTTGCCTTTATAGATAAATTATCAACTGCTGGCTATTTGATGCCATTAGCAGCTTTCAAGAAACTCAATATTGATCCCAATCAGGATTTTAAAAAATTTATTTATACTGGCAGTCATACTAAGAGTATGGAAGCACTAGAAAATGGTATTGTAGATGCCATAGCTACTCATATTCCCTTTTATACTAAGCAGAAAAGAATGGGTAAATTCCCACAAAATTCACGTATTTTATGGGAATCTGACCCTATGCCCCAATTTCCTGTGGTAGTGTTAAAAAAATTGCCTCCTGAGTTGATCAAACAGTTAAAACAAGCTTTTATTAATACCCCTGATGGTATTGAGGATATTAACGGCACTGAGTCTGCTGGCTATACTTTAGTCAGTGCTTCAGATTACGAATCAATTCAGCAAATCCGTAAGGATCTTAACTTAATTTCCAGTCCATCAAAATGAATATATCTAAAAAGTTTCTCGCTAGTGCGGCTTTATTATTAGGAATTGTCACAGCTATTCAGATTGGTAATGCTGTGGTTGTCCAGCAAATTAAAAATACTGCTCAACAAAGAAGTGATATCGCCATAGACACCATTAAAGCTGCTTTAGAAGCAGAAAATACTTTAAGGTCGGAAATAATTTTATTGAAGGATATAGTTTTATTTGAGCGCAACCAATCAGAAATAGAAAAATTCCAAAATAAGTTTCTTGATTCTCTAAATAGATTAGCAGTTTTTATGCCCGATGATCCGGACATTGCTCTGATTCGTCGCCGCCATCTTTTTCTTAAAAACATAGCAAATCAGCTAATTAAAAAGAGAAGAAATGAATTTAGTATAGTTGAATCTCAGCAATATTTTCTCGCTATTAATTCCTTTAATAGAGATATTGATTTCATGTTAACAAATGTCATTGAACGTGCCTACAAACAAAAACAATTAATGAAATCAGAATTAGACAACTTATATAAATTCCAGGCAATTATCACTATTGAAGTTATAGGAGCAATCATTATTTTATTTACAATTACATTTATATTAGTCTGGCAACCAATTATTAAATCTTTAGAAGAATTACAGATAGGAACTGCGGAAATAGCTGCTGGTAATCTTGATTACCGTTTAAATATTCTGACAGGTGATGAAGTAGAAAAATTAGCTGAAGCATTTAATTATATGGCTATCAAGCTGACTGATTCCCGACACACGTTGTTAAAAAACGATGAATTAACAAAAATTAACCAGCGCTCTCAGTTAGAGATTAACGAACGCAAACAAGCAGAAACGGCACTAAAGGAAGCTTTACAGCAACTTAAAAGTACCCAAGCCCAATTGATTCAAACTGAAAAAATGTCTAGCTTAGGTCAGCTTGTTGCCGGCATAGCACACGAAATTAATAATCCTGTAAATTTCATCTCTGGAAATATTAGCTATACCAGTGAATATGCTCATGAATTACTAGAATTAATTGGCTTATATATTGAAGAATTACCCAATCCGAGTCATAAAATTCAGGATAAAATTGAGGAAATTGATCTAAAATTTATTTTAGAGGATTTCCCAAAAGTTATTAATTCTATGCAAATAGGATCTAATCGAATTAGAGAAATAGTCTTATCTTTACGTACTTTTTCCCGATTAGATGAAGCAGAAATGAAATCAGTTGATATTCACGAAGGTATTGATAGTACACTATTAATTTTACAAAATCGCCTGAAAGCAAAAACAGAACATCCAGAAATTCAAATCATCAAAAATTATGGTAATTTACCCCTAGTTCAATGCTATCCAGGACAACTAAATCAGGTATTTATGAATATTATTAATAATGCTATTGATGCTATCGAAAGTGATAATAATCAGCAACTTTTAGAGGAAATTCAAAATCATTCCAGTCAAATTACAATTCAAACCCAACTATCGGATACTAATCAATTACAGATCAGAATTGCTGATAATGGACAAGGGATTTCAGAAAACATAAAAAGTAAGTTATTTGATCCATTTTTTACGACTAAACCAATTGGAAAGGGAACAGGTTTAGGATTATCTATTAGCTATGATATTATTGTTAATAAACATTCTGGACTTCTCAAATGTGAATCAGAAATAGGGAAAGGAACTGAGTTTTTAATTGAAATTCCTTTATATCAATAATTTTCTTTATTCAAAGGCTGATAAAAAATAATTTAACATCGCTTTAACTGTGCTAGTAAAACTACAATTTCATCTATTGCTGTTCTCATAACTCTACCCGGTTGCTCAGATTGATTGACAATAATACTAAAAACTAATGGCTGATAATTAGGTGCATTTACATACCCAGATAGAGCAGAAATTCCTGTCATTGAACCTGTTTTTCCTTGCACAATTCCCGCAGCAGCCGTATTAATAAACCGATTTTTTAGAGTCCCATTTACACCTGCAATAGACAAGGAAGCCCGAAAAACTTCGGCTTGAGATGATTTATTAATTCCTTGTAAAAGTTCCACCAAAGCTGCTGGAGTTGTTAAATTTTTCCGAGATAACCCAGAACCATCTACAATTACATAACCGTCTGGTTCAACTCCTAATTGAGTTAAAGTTTCTCTTGCTACTTCTAACCCAATATCAGCCGTATTTTGATTTGTTTCTGCTGGTTTTTTAATAGCTAAACTCCTGAGTAAAGCCTCAGCATACAAATTATTACTATTCACATTTGTCTCGATCAATAATTCCGACAAAGGTGGAGATTCTACAGCGGCTATTTCTTTGTTATTTTTACTCAGATTACTACTCACAGTTTCTTTAACAGTAATTCCCTCCCTAGCTAAATTCTGGCGAAATTGTCTGATAAAATTAGCAATTGGATCAAATACAGCCAAACCAGTAATATCTGGTTGAGAATTTACGGCTAATTGTCCATTTATTCTGATAATCTGTCCTTTTAAGTCACGATTTACTTGTACAAAACCAGGGTTATCTGCTTGAGTTGTGACAGAATTATTTTCAACTTTCCATTGATATGCTTCTGTAGGGTCATTCCATTTTATCTTTAATGGTTGTCCAATAGTTTGGGGTGAAGAAGTTAAAATAGAAGCATTTTCATTGACAATTAAACTATTAACAGGTGCGCCATAATAAGCTTGTATATCTTCCCATTCCCAACTAGAATTAACTACTTCACCTTGAAAATAACTATCATCAGCAATTAACTGATTAATTTGCCTAATTCCCTGTTGATATAGTTGTTTTGATAATATTGTTAATTGGGCATTTTTAAAACTCGGATCTCCCCTTCCCACTACACGCAAAACACCATTACCATCATCATAAATGGAGGTACGAATCCGAAAATCTGCACCTAATTTTTGTAATGCTGCTGCGGTAGTAAATAGCTTCATGTTAGAAGCAGGAATAAAATATTTTTGGCTATCTTGACTATAAAGAATCTTTTCTGATGATAATGGTTTAACTAAAATCCCCCAACGGACGCGACTAAATTGGGGACGATTAATAATAGTATTAATTTCCGATGATAATTGAGCCGGACAAATTGATTTGGTAGTAGTAACTTGAGGAACAGGTGTTTGGGCTTGGGCTATTTTTTGAATACTACCAATATTAATAGAGATAAATAGTAAGATAAAGCTGAAATAATTTTTTTTCAAGATATTACCAATTATTATTTGGTTTAGCGAGATTTTTAAACTTTGTAAATTGTGGATCAAATAATAGCTTAACTGTTCCTGTTGGTCCATTCCGATGTTTAGCTATGATTACTTCTGTAACTCCCCTCTCTGGGGTATCTGGTGAATAATACTCATCACGATATAACATCATTACTATATCAGCATCTTGTTCAATTGAACCTGATTCTCTCAAATCAGATAACATTGGGCGTTTATTGGTTCTTGCTTCTACTCCGCGACTTAACTGTGATAAGGCAATTATGGGTACAGATAATTCTCTTGCTAAACCTTTTAAAGAACGGGTAATTCTTGATAATTCTTGGACACGATTATCACTACTACCTTCCATTAATTGCAAGTAATCAATTACTATTAATCCCAATTCTTTACTTTGTTCGGCTTGCAATCTTCGCGCTTGACTTCGCATTTGTGTGACTGTAATATTTGATGTATCATCAATAAAAATTGGAGTGTCTGAGAGTTTAGCAATGGCACGGCTTAAAGGTTCCCATTGCGTTTGACTAATGCGGCCACTTCTTAAATAACTGCTTTCAATTCCAGCTTCACTAGCTAATAGTCTTTGTACTAGCTGTTCTTTAGACATTTCTAAACTAAAAACTGCAACTGGTAATTGATAACCAGCAGCAATATTATGAGCAAGGTTTAAGCAAAAGGCCGTATTGTGAACACAAATATCATTAGCAACAAAATTGTGTGTTTCGGGAATTGTTAAATCATAAACTTGTTGATTACCTACTGATTCAATGGAAATAATTTCATCCCAATATACATCACTATTTGCTAATTGCTGAAGTGATAAATTGTCTAAAGCAGTGGCTAAAATCCATAATCTTTCCCGTTTTAATGCCCGTTTACCGACATGAATATTTGTATAGCTTTTAATTTCAGCCCGTTGAGCTAAACTACTCCAAGTTTCGCTACCTTTAGCGGCTGCTATCTGTTCCCAAATTTCTATAGGTATTAAGTCACGATTGGTTTGATATCTCTTTTGAGATATAGCTAATGTGACTTTTGCTAATGCTGCTTCTTTGCCAAAAATGCCAATTTCTGCAATAAAGTTTTTGATAGATAAAGCATCAGTAATATCTAATTGCCATGCTGGTCTGCGGGTATTATTATATTTCATAGACCGCTTTTTCAAAGCAGCAATAATACCAAATCTTAATAACAGATGTTGAATTTGTCTTGCTAGTTTTTCGCTAACTGTACAATAACCTAATTGTGATTGACCACTATTAAGTACAGTAGCCCAGCCGTCAGTGGCAAAGAGACGATTGATAAATAAGGACAATTGTGATTTTTCTAATTTAAAGACAATTGGGGGAATTGTTTTAGTATGGGCATCTTTACCCCATAAACCTAATTTTTCTAACCAAATTGTCAACTCGTTTTTACTAGATTTTCTGATACTAGCAAATCCATAAGGTGCAAGTTCTTCTAACTCAATTTCTAGAGTCTTACATAATAACTCAAAAATGTCATGATTGGGTACACACTTTCCTTTTTGCCACATACAAACTAAAGATGGAGTTACTCCTAGTTCATCGCTTAATTTTTTAGCAGATAATGAACGAGAACTAATAGCAATTTTGAGACTTTCCGCAAAAAGCTGTCTTTGATTAGCAATAAATTCTAAATCTCCGCGAACACATAATGAAGGTGTCCGTTGTTCTTGGGAATCTTCCCATCTTACTGACAAACCACCAAATTCAGTTACTGCTTGGGAAAAATCTGTTTGCAGTAATGGGTTACTGTTTGTAAATCTAGGAGTGCTATTAGTTAAACCACCATCACCAATTAAATATCCTAATAATTTGACTTCACACTCGCGGATAGTTTCTGTACCAAACACATCTATTTTACGAGGGATAGCAATCTTATTTCCAACTTGCAAATTTTCTAATCTTTGCCAACCTTTAATAGTTAAAAATGGGTGAGTAATTGTGGTTTCAATTGCTCGACCTAAGCGAGTTGTTATGCGGAAAACTGGTTTAATTCCATCATCTACAAATGCAGATGGTTGGGTAAAGGTAAATTTCCAATCGTCATTTAAGGTTAATAATGAACCTTGACGTTGCCGATATAATTCTTCAATTGTGGCAATTTGTCCATCTGCTAAGACGATTTCTGAATCATAACTGAGACATTTTCCCATTGACGGCCTCCCTGCGATGATAATTAAATCAGAACGCTGAAAACCGCTGGTCATTGCATCTAAATCATAAAAACCACAAGGTATTCCTGGTAAAGCAATGCCTTGATGACGAGTTTCAATATCTTGAAAAGTATGAACTAAGGTGTCACTAATACGAATTAATCCTGATTGAGTTTTTTGTTGGGTGACGTTAAAAACTTTTTGTTCGGCATTGTCCAGAACTATTGGTAATTCTGTTTCTGTTTCAAAACCAAGATGGACAATTTCATTACCTGCTTTAATTAATTGCCGTCGCAGGTATTTTTCCATCACTAACACTGCTAAGGCATCAATATTAACCGCTGAAACTGTGCGATCTACTAATGTTGCTAGTTTATTTCTGCCACCAATTCGCGTCAACTGATCATTATCTGTTAACCAATTGGTGATGGAAAGTAAGTCTGTGGGTTTTTGCTGCGTATGTAGACGTAAGGCAGCTTGATAGATGGTTGTATGGGCGCTAATATAAAAAGCTTCGGGAACTAGGCGATCGCTGACTCGACCAATTGCCTCTGGATCTAGTAGAATACCTCCTAAAATCGCTTCCTCTGCTTCGATGTTTTGAGGTGGTAGACGATTACTACCATCACCTTGAAAACTTAGTTCTTCAGCCATAATATTTTAAATGTTGGCGATTTTGGATTTTTACCTAATCATCCAAAACCAATATAAAAACATTGATAACCACAGATGATATATCTGTGGTGATTAAGTCACCGAATTTGAGATTTTAAATTTTGGATTAAAGATTGAAAATTCAAAAATGTCCGCAGCCGCCAAATTTATTCGAGGATAAATATAAAATCTCAAATTAATTGACAAGCTCTTAGCTTAGTTGCTGGAGTCAATCTAAAATCTAAAATCTAAAATCCAAAATTGCATCACCGTTAGTTAGAGACGACTTCAATGTTAATTTCTGCTGTTACGTCAGAATGGAGCTTGATTTCAGCTTTATAAGTACCCAATTGGCTAATATCGGGAATGCTAATACCACGACGATCTATTTCTAGATTAGCCGCTGCTTTAATCGCATCTGCCACATCTTGGGTAGTCACAGTTCCAAAAATAGCTTCATTTTCACCAACTTGCTTGGCAATTTTTAAACCAGCAATATTTTCTAAAGCTGTTTTTTGCTCAGTTGCTTGTTGTTTGAGTTCTAATTGTCTTTGATATTCTTTCTCACGTCGGCGTTCTACTTGTTTGAGAAGACCAGGTGTAGCACGAGCAGCTAAACTCTGGGGAATCAGGTAGTTACGAGCATAACCGGGGGCTACTTCTACTAAATCGCCGAGTTTTCCCAGCTTGCTTACATCTTTTGTTAAAACTAATTGCACACGTTTCGCCATTGTTTTTCGCTTTTCTTGGTAAAATCTTACTTATTTGGGTGTCAGCAGGATAGCTTATAAAAGTGTAGCTTGATCCTCAGCGACTTTAAACATACCCACAGCCTTAAGATTTTAGCGAAGTTTGGGGGGCGATCGCAATACTAAATGCCAGAAATATTAAAATAGCAGCATGGTAGGGGTTTAGCATTGCTAAACCCCTACAACTACTGACCAATAATTAAAAATTATCCTTCATTCCTCGAATCCGTGCAAAGGTTTGGACTTCATCGTTACTCTTCGCTGTTACTTGTAGAGATGGTTCATTCCAACGTAAAAAAGGATTTGTAAGTTTTTCTATTCCTAAAATTGATGGAACCGTGGGTTTATCAGCATCGCGTTGAGCTTTAACTTCTTGGTAACGTTTTTGTAAATCCACATTGTCAGCATCTACAGTCACCGCAAAACGCAAATTGCTCAATGTGTATTCATGGGCGCACCAAACGCGAGTATTATCCGGTAAAGCCCGGAGTTTACTTAAAGAATCTACCATTTGCCCTGGCGTACCTTCAAATAAACGACCGCACCCCCCCGCAAACAATGTATCACCACAGAACAATTCTCCAGGCTCTCCTGGGCTTACTGGGGGGAAATAGTAGGCAATGTGAGCGCGGGTATGTCCAGGAACGAAAAACACATCAGCAGTGCGATTTGCAAATTCTACGTGATCACCCTCGTGTAAAAATACCTGCTGTCCCGGAATCCTCCCTCGATCTTCCGCACCTCCATAAACTTTCACTTGGGGAAATGCTTTCATTAACTGTGTATTCCCACCCACATGATCACCGTGATGGTGCGTGTTAAAAATTGCTACCAACTCAGCCTTGAGTTTCGTCAGTTCCGCTAAAACTGGCTGCGCTTCTGCTGGATCAACAACAGCCGCAATATTCTGCTGTGGATCATGCAGTAAAAATATATAGTTGTCTGAAAGTACCGGCAGCCGAATTACTTGCATTGCTTTTTCTCCCACAAAGATATAATTGGTATTTGTAAAGTATCTTAAATTACACTATACTTATCAAGCTTCATATTGGTCTTCCTGAACGCCAGCGTCTCATCATCATCACTAGCCGAGAAAAGAAGAGTTTCAAAAGGGCAATTCGGTTGTGCCAACCGCTATATTTACATAGTAAGTGCCACAATGCTGATGGACTCAGCCATAAACCCTGACAGTTTTCTAAATGTCTAACGAACTCAACTCCATCCAGAGGATCTGCCAAAGCCTTGATCAATTCTAAACTAGGAGGTAATTTGTTTGGACAGGCAGATACATCGCTATGAGCATTTCCCCAAGTTGGTTCTCCACCTGAATTATATGTTTTAGCCTGGGGATGTCCAAAGCCGATATTATGTACCAAAGATACCATTGGTGTTATATGTATGTATCCCTGATTCAGTGCCGCTAAAGTGAGGGTAATCACCCAATCTTTTTGGTTTTCTTTTTCGAGAAAAAATTGATTGACAATTGTATATTTTGTCTGCATCGTTGCTGGAATATTATAGAAATGACCAAAAGGATTATAAGCTTGGGGATAATTACTAAGATCTAAATTTTGCCAACGATCTGCCCAAATTCCTAAACCGTAAGCAAATACTCGTCTAGATATCATAAAATCCGCTGTGATCATTTCTCGTATTTCATTAGGAAAGTTCGCATAGGCTGTAATTGAACATACGTGAGGACAGTGACGATAAGCTTCTAACAGCCGACACATCCTATCGTAAAAATAAGGATTGGGAATAGTATCATCTTCCAAATAAATGACAGCAGGATAATGGGACAAAGCCTCTGTGAGTGCATAAATAGCGTGTGCATCACAACCTAAGTTATGTTGCTGGTTAATAATTTTAACGGGAATAATTTGAGAAAATTCGGTTAATAATCTCATGCAATCGTCAATCAGATGCTGATCTTGAGCATTACGAGATCCATCAATAAAAGCCAGAATTTGCCTTGGTAGCAGAGTTTGTTTCGCTATAGCTGGGAGAAGTTCTTGGAGAAGATCGGGACGGGTAAAAGCCAGAAGAACAATTGGTGGTAATTCTGGGGGAAGGGAGATATCATCTAGCAAAACAGGCAAATTTAAATTTTTTTCAATGCTATTAACTTCATTAATGTTCATAGATTTGATGGTTATTTTTTCAGTTTATTTACTAAAGAGTCCAGTTTAAAAAAAATCTCATCAGGCACATTGAATCTTTGCAGAAAACCAGGTTTTAAAATGGGAGAAGAGTTTTTATCTATAGGTGTATACTGAGAACGATAGGCAGCGATCGCCTGTTACATCTGTATGAGTAAGAGAAAAATAATAAGCAATATGAGCGCGGGTATAGCCAGAAACACAATTTCAGCAGTAAGATTCCCAAATTTTAGGCGATCACCCTCTTGCAAAAAGTATCCGCTCAATAAGAAGGGGTAGACTACCATATTGATAACAATTTTGCTCCTGCTGCATTTGAGGGTTGTCATTGTGCTATTTACGCCAGATTATTGAGCAATTACTGCAAAAATACCTGATGTCCGGGAATCCTTTCCCAATCTTCTGCACCTCCATAAACTACTAAATTTGGGAACCTTGCCATTAACTTCTCATTCCTACCTACATGATCATAATAATGGTGGGTGTTAAAAATTGCTACTAACTTTGCTCCCATTTCCGGAATTTGCTGTAATATGGGTTAAGACTCCGCTGGATCAACTATAGCTACAATATTTTCTTTGCTATCATGTAGCAAAAATATATAGTTGTCTGATAGGGCTGCAAGATGGGCTACTTCTATCACATCTACCTCCTTAAACTAGATTGATTGTACTTATGTTGGTAATATCCGCAAAATCGGGACAATTAGGCAATAGATTATTATTGTTTGCTAATTTTATAGCTTTTGCTATCAAAAATAACTATAAAGTAGTAAATCCTGCCTTTGAGGAGTATGCAGAATTTTTTCATTCTACTGAGCGAAACTTTCTTTGTTGTTATCCTCCTTTAGCATTTCCTTTGCCTAGTAATAAACGACTAAGAAGTTACTACTATCAATTTAATTGTTATTTAAGCAATAGTGGTTTATTTAAAAAAATTAATATCCCAAGAGATAAACCTTTCAATTGGAGTAATAGTTATAATATATGCCAACAAATAAATCCCCATGCAATTAACTTTTTTCAAGGTTGGCTATTTCGAGATGGATGGTTTATAGAAGATATCGCCAATCTTCGTCAATATGCAGATACTATTCGTACTTATTTTCGACCTTTGCCAAAGTATCAATCAAATATAGCAAATCTTATCTCCAAGATTCGCCACCACTCTGATGTTATCATTGGAGTACATATTCGCCAAGGAGATTATCAATCTCATCAGGATGGCAGATATTTCTATACAGTTAAGCAATATGTAAAAGTAATGGAGACTGTTAAAAAACTTTTTGCTAACAAAAAAGTTACTTTTTTAATTTGTTCAAATGAAAATCAAACTCCAGATAACTTCCAAAATCTCTCTTATGTTTATGGTAATAATCATATAATTGAGGATATGTATTCTTTAGCTGAATGTGATTATATAATTGGACCTCCTAGTACTTATACAATGTGGGCATCTTTTTATGGAGAAAAGCCTTTATATATGATTAGAGATGTTAATAAATCTTTAACAATACAAGATTTCGTTCAATTCGACCAATGGCAAGGAATTTTCTATGCCAATGAAGACTGGAGTAAGAATTCCTGGGAATGGATACATTAAATACATTTAAGTAAAAATCAGCACAAAACTTATTATGAAATCAAATAGAGGATTTATCACAATTCTGACAGGTCTTTACTCTTTCCAAGATTGCATTCATTTTTTAGCAGCAGTAAGAAAGTTTCATCAAGAGCCGATTATTATTTTAATTGACCGTATTCCAAAGGTTCTCTATCCTTTATTGACAGCTTTTAAAAATATTAAGCTAAAGCCTGCACCTGCACATGAAAATACAGTTTTATCATCACGATATGCCAAAGTATCTTTATATGAATACTCAGAATTTGATCAAACAATTTACTTGGACTCAGATATTTGTTTACTCTCTGATATCAAGAATGTTTTTGATTATTTAGATGAATATGATTTTTTATTAACAGAAGATGTTCAACCTTCCATTGTTAAAGCTACTAACTTATTACGAGGAAATCAACAAGAGCTTTTACCCCATGTATTAACAATTTTGCAGTCAGTCGGTCTACCACTAGAAGCAGATAATGTCCAGTACAATAGTGGTGTTATGGCTTTTAAAAAAAACGATATTAACGAGCTATTGTTTGATGAATATAGACGTTATTTTGAAATTATTACAAATAACCAAGATAAATTGTTACTCAGAGATCAAGGGGCTTTTGCCTCTGCAATAGCTTCTGTAAAACCAAACATAAAAGTCCTACCACCTACTTATAATTATTTAAGTCAATGGGACAAAGCTTATCATATTAACGAACCTATAAAAGTTCTACATTGTACATATCCTTATCGCCCCCAATATGCTAAAGATATTACTCGCTCTGTTTATACAAGAGTATTTGATAAAATTGCTCCCCTATTTTTACCCAATCAAATTACAAATCCTTGGCGGAAAAAATAACATAATTAAAAGTAGGAATTATGGTCAAAATACACAATAAATTAAAAGGTAGATTAAAAATTTCCTTACTAGTATGGAACTTATCTACAAATGATGGTTTTATTCGTGCATCACTATTACAAAAAGCCTTAGAACAACTAGGACATACAACCGAAATATTAGGCTTTTTATTCAATGAAAATTTATATTCAGCTATTCCCCAGGAAACAGCATTATTTTCGGTAAATGGAGCAAACTATCCCAAATTTTTGGTCAATGCCGCTAAATTATTACATCATATTGATGGCGATATTATTTATGCAATTAAACCCCAACCAGCAAGTTTTGGCATAGCCATCTGCAAGAAATTATATAGTCGTAAACCCATAATTTTGGATATAGACGATTGGGAAATGAGTTGGTATGGTGGTGATGAGTGGGTTTATCAACCAACATTAAAACAACTAGCTAGAGATATAATTAAACAAAATGGTGCATTAAGAGTTCCCCATCATCCATTGTATATTAAATGGATGGAAAAATTAATAAATCAAGCTGATGCTGTCACAGTACACAATGAATTTTTACAGCAACGTTTTGGTGGTGTCTATGTTCCTAATGGTAAAGATATCAACTTATTTAATCCTGCTAATTACAATGTAGAAGAAAGTAGAAAAAGATATGGTTTATCTAATTATCGGATCTTAATGTTTCCCGGCGCACCTAGACCCTATAAAGGTTTAGAAGATGTATTAATAGCACTAGATAAAATTAATCAGCCAGACTTAAAACTTGTCATAGTTGGAGGCAGTCCTTATGATAATTATGATGCAGAATTACAACAAAAATGGGGAAAATGGATCATACAATTACCTCAATATCCTATTGATGTCATGCCTAATGTAGTAGCTGCTGCCCATATTATTGTTATTCCTCAAAAAAACACCCCTACTACCTTAGCCCAATTCCCTTTAAAATTAACTGATGGTATGGCCATGGGTAAACCAATTTTAGCCACCAAAGTAGGCGATATTCCCAGTATTTTAGCAGAAACAGGATATTTAGTTGATCCTAGTAGTCCTGAACAAATTGCGGATCAAATTCAACTGATATTTGCTGATTTAGAACAAGCGGAGGAAAGAGGAAAAAAAGCAAGAGTAAGATGTGTTGAAAAATATAGTTTAGAAACTATGGCTTCTACACTTAATGAAGTCATTTCCCGCTTGTAAGTATTCAGAAACCGTGAATTTTAGGATCAATTCAGGAGTAATATACCGATAGGTCTGATTCTAGCTGGAGAGACTCAGAAATTTGGAGATGATTGACTTACACTGATTTAATCATCTCTGGCAACCAGAAATTATTTTATAACCAATGTTAAAAATTAGTAAATTCTAATCAAACTACCCAATGTCTAACAGCAAAGTATTAATAATAAAATTTGCTAAACCTTATCCATTCAGGATATTTTTTACAATCTTACTTGGATTTTCAGGCGCTCTATTCAATGGTGTAGGTACGGCACTAATTGTCCCAATTGTTCTAAAAATTGTGGGTCAGTCTGTGGATTTAAAAGGCGCTCCGCCGATTATTCAAGCAGTTATAACTCCCTTTGATAATATTCCAGATAACTACCGTCTATGGATGATGGCTGGAGCAATTATCTTCACAATAGGTCTAAAAAATTTAGCTAACTATTTGAGTAGTTTGGTATCTAGTTCCCTCAGTCGAACTTTGACATCAGACATGAGAGAAGCTGGTTTGAAATTATTACTGGAAATTGACATAGATTATTACACCAAAATGAAAGTTGGTGATTTAATAAACAGTCTGGGTGGAGAAATTGGTCGGGCTGCTAGTGCTATAAGCATGATCATAAAATTGATCATTATTATAATTACAATTTTGGTTTTTGCAGCTTTATTACTGTCAATTTCCTGGCAATTGACCATTGCTTCGACAATTTTACTGTCTTTTGTTACCCTAGTAAATCAGTACATAATTTACCGTTCTAGAGGTTTTGGTAAACAGCTTTCAGAACTGTCTAAATCTTATTCCATTGCGTTAATGGAAATACTCAATGGCATTCGGTTAGTCAAGTCAACTGGGAACGAAGAAAAAGAATATCAACGAATTTCTCAGCTAATTCGTAAGCGAGAACAAGCAGATTTTCAATCTCAGATAAATTCTGAGGCAATTGCGCCAATCAGTGAGGTGACAGGTATTATGTCCTTAATGCTGATTGTAGTCATAGGGCGCACCTTATTTGCCGACCAAATTGCTTCATTATCAGCAGTTTTAATCACATATTTATTATTATTGCTGCGACTACTACCATTTATTTCTCAGTTAAATTCAATTCGTAGTAGCTTTGCTAATACTTCTTCTAGTGTGGATATTGTTGCTGATTTTTTAAGATATGATAATAAACCGTTGATGCAAAACGGCAAAATTCCTTATGATAAATTACAAAAGGGAATACATTTTAATCATCTTTGTTTTTCCTATCCTAATCATAAGAATTTAGTCCTTCAGGACGTAGATTTATATTTACCACGAGGCACTACTTTAGCTTTAGTAGGTGGTTCAGGTGCAGGTAAATCAACAATGGCATACCTATTACCCAGATTTTATGACCCCACATCTGGTTCTATTACCCTAGATGGCAGAGATTTACAGGAGTTTGATTTGAAATCAGTCCGTAAATCAATGGGAATTGTCAGTCAAGATACGTTTCTTTTTAATGACTCTGTGCGAAGTAATATTGCCTATGCTAAGATAGATGCTAGTGATGAGGAGATTATTACAGCCTCAAAACGTGCTAATGCCTATGAATTTATTAGTAAATTACCCCAAGGATTCGATACAATGATCGGCGATCGCGGTGTAATGTTATCAGGGGGACAAAGACAAAGATTAGCGATCGCTCGCGCACTTTTACAAAATCCAGAAATTCTGATTTTAGATGAAGCTACCAGTGCTTTAGATACAGTTTCTGAACGTTTAGTACAAGCTGCACTTGATGAACTCAGTCGAGATCGTACCACCTTAGTTATTGCTCACCGACTCTCTACGGTCCGTAAAGCTGATCAAATTGCTGTTTTAGATCAAGGTTGTGTAGTCGAGATAGGAACTCACGATGAACTTTTACAAAAAGGTGGTTACTACGCTAACCTCTACTCAATGCAGTTTGCGAATAAGCCAGAAAAAACTGGAAAACGTAATCAAAGTTTACTCCGGATATCCTATGAAATTCGTACACAATTAAACTCCATGATTGGCTTAATTCAACTATTAATTGATGATCTAGTAGACGATTCTCAAGAGCGTGAAGAATTAATAGAAGAATCCTACAAATCAGTATGGAGAATTCTCAACACCATTGATGTGTTTGATGATGTGATCAACAAACAAATGAAAGAAGGATTAGTGACATTTGCAGAGCAGAATCGCAGTAGCATCACATCTCCTTATCACAACTTCAATAGCATATTTGAAGAATTTCGTACTTGCCTAAATCCGGTATTTACTAACTTACGCATCATGGAAAACAATATGATAGAAAATCCCGAATCACAGAATCAGGTTTTTATAGAAGCTAATGATTCTGCCATATATCTGCTCAAAAATTTAGAAAAACTTGAAGCAAGTATTAATTAAAAAATAGCAACATAGAATTACATAATCCATCTCATTCATAAAGTATGACTCAAAAAAATATTAAAACTGTTAGCATGATTAGTAGCTATAGCAATCTTAATAAAAGAGGAGATTGGCTATGGCAACAAACCCCAAATCAATTTGGGATTTGGGAAAATATCCAAATGCAAGCATTAGCAGAAGAACCAGATTTTCTATTGATGTACCAGTTTGATTTTCCCCAACCATCACCACAACCATCTTTATTAGATCGTCTACGGAAGCGGCAACGAAAACCAGAAATTAACGTTAATTCTCTTCTGCGTGGAGTGAGCCAAGAGAGAATAATTTATTTAATGAGAGAACCACCTCTAGATGAAGTGCTAGCAGCACATAAAAGAGTTTATAAAGAAGCTGAAAAATATTGTGGTTATGTTTCCGGTCCCGATGACTTTGCTCCTATTCCTGAATATATGCCTGCAATTTGGTATCATGCAAATTCATTCCGGGAATTAAATGAAATGCCCCCTCCCGAAAAAGTATCCCCATGTAGTTGGATCACTTCTGGCATTAGTCGCACTGTCAACCATCGCCAGCGTTTAAACTTTTTACAATTATTACAAAATAGCAATATTCCCATTGATTTTTACGGACGAAATTTACCATCATGGTCGAGAGACTCTGGTGAACTAGGCAACAAATGGCACGGAATGTCACCCTACTATTACAACCTAGCTATAGAAAACTATGCCGATAATGATTGGTATGTCAGCGAGAAACTTTGGGATAGTTTATTAGCTTGGTGTTTGCCAATTTATTATGGTGGTTCAGCAGCAGATAAATTATTACCCTCTGGTAGTTTTTTAAGATTACCTAGTTTGGATGAAAAAGGAATTGCTTACATTAAAGAAGTTACAGCTAATCCCGATGCTTGGCACGATGCTAAAGAGGCGATCGCTGAAGCTAGACAAATCATTTTACACAAATTAAATCTCCTTAATTGGTTATCTGAATTTACCAAAAAATATGAATAAAACAATGAAAAATGGAATCTATACACTGGCTAATGATTATGTTTACAACCAACTGGTTGCCCTACTCAATAGCATAGAAATCAATGCTGGTGAAAATGTCCCAGTATGCGTAATTGCCTACAACGATCAGATAGATAAAGTACAAGCAGAAATAGCAAAAAGGCCAAATGTCACCTTATTAAATGATCCAGAAATCTTTGCTCGTTGGGAAGAATTTTCTCTCAAAGTATGGGAATCTCATCCCACAGCTATTCAAAATTGGCAAAAAAAAGGTATTAAGAAATTTTACCGTGTGGGAGAAAATAGACGATATTGTGCATTTGATCCAGAAAGTAACTTTGAAAAATTTATTTATTTGGATGCCGATACATTAGTCATGCAACCCTTAGACTTTGTTTTTGCACAATTAGATCATTATGATTTTGTAGTCTATGACTTTCAATATAAAGATCCTAGTCATATCTATAACTTATCTTCTCCGAAGCTCCTAGAAACATTTAGTCAAGAAAGAATTAATTCAGAAATATTTTGCTCAGGATTCTATGCATCTAACAGAGGAGTATTTCCACCTGCACAAAGAGATTGGATAATATCTGAATTGAATACAGGAGAATCAGATATTTTATATATGTCTGCTCCTAATCAATCTGTTCTCAATTATATGAGAATGAAGAATAATGTTTCTTTTTATAATTTTGCCCTCAATTTACCTACTGGAAAAGCAACAGGTTGTTCAGTATCATCGCCTCATTTTGAAGTTAAAAATAATCTTGTTTATGATGGAGGGAATCTCTTAACCTATCTGCACTATATTGGCTTATCTTCCAAAATATTTAATCAAGTTTGTGCTGGAGAAAATATTGATTTTCCTTACCGGGATCTTTTCTTGCACTATCGTTATTTGCACGAACCAGAACAACGACCAAAATTTACAACTAAACCAAAGGCTTATGATGCTCCTCCCAGTTTAGGAACACGAATTATCAGAAAATTAGGATTAAATAAAAAGTAGAGGATTAATTCATGACTAGGGGAATTTATATTGTTGCCAATGATAAAGTTACAGAAAATGCTATTGCCTTAATCAATAGTATTCACATTTATGATCCAGAAGTCACAATTTACCTGATACCTTTTAATGATGATTATCATCAAGTAATTGATCAACTCAACAAATTACATAACGTCAGAATTTTCCCAGATTTACAACTACTAGAAAACTTGACTAACCGCATAGGTGAAATTTTTGATCGGGATTTTTTGGCTTTACCAAACAAAATGCGTAAATTAATAGCATGGTTTGGACCATTGGAGGAGTTTATTTATATTGATACGGATATTGTAGTATTTGAAAAAATAGCTGACAATTTAGATAAACTCGCCGAAATTGACTTCTTCTGTTGTGATTATCATCATGCTAAAGACAAGCTCAGAAATATTTTTTCTCCCCTAGTAAAAGAGCAACAAATTTTTACAGATACCCAACTAGAAGATGTTTTTAATAGTGGTTTCTGGGCTTCAAAAAAGGGTGCTATTACCGAAGAACAGTTGGATACAGCTTTGCGCGAATGTGCCACACACCGTGAATATTTTGATTTTACCGAAGGAGTGACAGACCAACCTATTCTTAATTACCTTATTCTTAAATTAATTGCTAAACGTGGTAATCTCGTCAAAATTCCTGGTGGTGGACCGGGAAGTTGGGGAGGTTCACGTAACTTTCAACAACAAGAATATATCCTATATGACCGAGGACAAAAACTAAAATATCTCCATTGGGCAGGGATTAAAATTCAACCAGGTTGTCCCTACTGGGAAATTTGGGAATATTATCGGAATCTGAATCCTGGTGTGCCTCCTGTGGCTATTCCCGTACCCGCAAAAAAAAGTCAGTGGCAAGAAACTGTTGATAGTGTTAAAAATCAGTTGCATCAACTAAAAAATAAATGATTAGCTATTTTGAATAAATAGTTAAAAAGAAAAATACCGAGTTTAAATGTAGAGATGTTTATTAAAATATCTCTACATTTTCATTTTATATCTAAGACCAAGAATCCAAATCTAAAGACTGCATTCCTTCGCTTTTAACATAATCTAGCAAACCTCCCAACTGCCACCAAATAAATACACAACTTAGCAAACTCATGGGTAAACCCACACCTAAAGCTAAACCAGAGGGAAAACCAAATATTTCTAAACCGGAAGAAAGAAACAAACCAACACCACCAGTAATCCCAATAAACGGCACTAACAATTGTTTATAAAAAGAACGGGTATTAGTCTTTTCTTCAGCAGATTTATTTTTTGGCCATTGCTGAACAATTACTTTTAATGTCCCAGATAGAGCTATCCCAGAAGTTAAAGCGGTGAGAAAACCAACTAATAGTAAAAAGTAAGGCGGTTGTAGAGGGTAATAGTACATTAAAACTCCTAAATGTTATTAAAATTCGTTTTTATTTGGTAACAGATTATTTCGCTAAAATAGCTGCTACACCTTCTCTAGAGAAATCTGTTAAGAGGCTAATGGCGACATTGAGTAAGCGATTTGGTGGTAAATCATCCTTAACTAAATCCCACAGCCGTTGGACTTCTTCCGTATGTAAACGGTCATCTTCAGTGATAGCTAAGACCAACTGACGACGGAGAAATTTACCCTCTTCTGAAAGGATGAATTCCAAACCCATTTTCGCTGTTGGTAAAACATCAAATTGGCTATCAGTGCGAGCAATGGTAATCAAGTTTTCTAACCTTTGCCACTGAAATTTACCATCTTTAAACAACACATTCAATAACCGCCGCCGTAATGCCGGAGATTCCCCAGTCAATAACCGCCGGGCTATATAGGGATAACCCACTTCCACAATTTTGAAATTCGGGTTCAGACTCAGTGCAATCCCTTCTTGTGTTACCAAAGAACGAATAATCAAAGCAAACTTTGCCGGTACGCGGAAAGGATATTCATACATCAATTCCGAAAACTCATCGGTAATGGTTTTGAAGTTAAAATCCTGGACATTTTTACCAATAGCGTTCCCTAGTACCGCTTCTAATGCGGGAACAATAGGAGCAATATTAGTGTTTGCTGTCAAAAAGCCCAATTTGACAAAATCTTCCGCTAAGTCAGCGTAATCCTTATTTACCAAATGCACTAAGGCATCAACTAAACTTTCCTTGGTTGTTTCCTCCAATTGATCCATCATGCCAAAATCAATGTAAGCCATGCGACCATCGGCCATAGCGAACAAATTACCAGGATGAGGATCAGCATGGAAAAAGCCATGCTCTAATAGTTGTTGTAAACCAGTAGTTACACCTATTTGAATGATGGCTTCTGGGTCTAAACCTACGGATTGGATATTTTGAGTATCTGTGAGTTTAAAGCCGTTAATCCATTCCAGGGTTAAAACATGATTACTGGTATAATTCCAGTAAATACCTGGAATTTTTACTTGGGGGTCATTACGGAAATTATGGGCAAACTTTTCCGCATTGCGCCCTTCATTGATGTAATCAATTTCCTCAAATAACTTTGTGCCAAACTCGTCCACAATTAAAGTTAAATCGTGACCGAGATTGAGCGGTAGCCAGGGAGCAAGCCAACTGGCAACCCAACGCATGAGATACAAATCTTTTGTCAGTAAAGGCCGGAGATGAGGGCGTTGTACCTTAACAGCCACTTCTTCCCCACTGAGTAACCGACCCCGGTAGACTTGACCCAAACTAGCGGCAGCTACGGGTTGAGGGGAAAGTTCCCGAAAAATTTCACCAATGGAGCGATCTAGCTCGGTTTCAATAATCTGATATGCCAGATTATTATTAAAAGGTGGTAACTGGTCTTGTAGCTTGATTAGTTCTGCTAAGAAATCTTTGCGGATTAAGTCGGGACGAGTCGAGAGAGCTTGACCAACTTTGATAAATGTCGGGCCCAGATCGGTAAGTAGGGTTCGCAACTGGGTAGCGCGTTTCCCTTGATTTTCCTCCACCTGGTCTTGCCATTCGTCCCACTTGAGACTGAATATAAATCCTGTAAAAGACCAGATTATTCTCAGTAGTCGTCCCCAAGCTAACCAGGGACGGTAACGAAAGTAACGAGCGATCTCCTCTGGATTATACTGCTTTAATTCATCAGATTGATACTGACCCACGCCTTTATTTGCCTCTTCAACTGGGAATTTTACACCGTCGCCTTGATCCTGAATGCTAACTTAGTTGTTGGCACAGGAAAATGGTACTTTTTAGTTTAGAAAGAAACTTTAACCGGATCTAGGGACAATAGGTGAAGAAATAAGCCTATTTAGCTAGATTTATTTATCTTTTTCTTAATTATACTTTATAAAAGTACAAACTTTTTGTGTGTATTTGGGGTATTTTATCTTTTCTTAATGACTACAGCCTTTCCATAATGTAGTTAATTTTGTCACCACTCAGTAAAAAATCTGAATCAGTTATGCAAATCACTAGCAGTGAAATCCAAGCTATGCGGGAATTAATGCCCAATTATACCCCTGGACTGGAAGCAATGGATCATTTAGAAAAGCACAATGGCGACATGGAAAGGGCTTTTCAAGATTTATGGCAAGAAAAAAATGGTCAAGCCATGATGGGGGAGAATAGATCCCTGTGGGAAATCACCCTCAAAGCCTTGCGAAATGAACTTTGCGGCGATGATGGGTTTCGTGGTCAAATCAAAGAATACACCAAAAATCCTGGCAGTTCTCCCTTACTGACAGGTGTAATAGTTTCCTTAGTGGGTTTAGCTTCATCCAGTGGTTTACCTCTTGATCCTGCGATCGCTACCGTTATAGTTTTATATATCCTGAAAATAGGTGTAAATATCTTTTGCGATTACACTGAACCCCCGGCTGCTAGTGGTGGAACTTTACCCCCAGCCAAATAATTTATGATGTAGGGGCGGGGTTTCCCCGTCCTCAAAGTATTTACGAACCTTTAAGCCAGGGAATAAATTCCCTGTCTCATAGCTAAAGTCGGTTAAAACCGACTATTCAGAATTGATTGATTATAAAAGTAGTGCGTTTTAACGTACTTGCGCTATTAGCCCGGAACTTTAGTTCAGGGCGGTTGTGAAAGCAAACAAAACAACCGTATTTATTCTATCACTCTGGTAATCTCTCTAAATTCTCCCTCGCAATATTCGCGCTATATTCATCTTTATATTCAACATATATCTCCAACGCTTTTTGTA
The DNA here is from genome assembly GCF_009712035.1 of Anabaena sp. UHCC 0187. GTDB lineage: Bacteria > Cyanobacteriota > Cyanobacteriia > Cyanobacteriales > Nostocaceae > Dolichospermum. Next base: position 234,393 of record NZ_VILB01000003.1, read on the forward strand.
AATTCACCCTTGATTCTGGATAATTTTCCTGTGCTTCTGCTAGAGTGCCTAAGCCGTAGTAAGTTAAGGCTTGAGAAAAGCGATCGCCAAATTCGATTTTGATAGCTAAAGCTTGTTGATAAAAGTCCCGTGCTTGATCATATTCTCGCAAATTTTGGGCTACAATTCCCAAATTGTGGTAAGTTCCAGCCTGAAAATATCTATCCCCATATTCGATGAAGATATCCAAAGCTTGCTGATAAAATTCCCGCGCTTGTGCATATTCTCGCATTTGTTGGGCTACTCTTCCCAACTCATGGTAAGTTCCAGCTTGAGAATGTATATCCCCATCTTCAATTTTGATAGTTAAAGCTTGTTGATAAAATTGCCATGCTTGCTCATATTCTCGCATTTCTTGAGCTACATATCCCAACTGGTGGTAGTTTATAGCTTCGTGATCATGATCATCTAATTCTTGAGCAATTTCCAAACACTGTTGATAAAACTTTCTAGCTTTTAAAAATTGCCTTAAATTCAAATAACAACTACCTAAATTAAACAAAGCATAATCTTCAGCATTACGGTTTTTTAATTCCTTGGCAATATCTAAACCCTGTTGATAATAATTAATCGCTGTCTCAAACTTCCTTTCCTTACTATAAGCATCACCAATTTTATTTAAAACCCAACTTTTAGAATTTCCATCTGCTAATTTTTCTGCAATTTGTAAAGCTTCTGCTAAATATTCCCTAGCCGTTTCTGGTTGATGCTGACTAACATAAGCTTTCCCCAACTCAAATAAAATATTACCATACCTGCGTAAATTGCCATCATTTACTTGCTCACAGGTAGGATTATATTCCATTAATAAACGTTGTAAAATTTCAATCCTTTCTTGTTTTTCCTGTGGTTCTACTCTATCAATTTCTATATGAGATTGTAAAGTTTGAGTAATAGCATTTTCTCTAGTTTTTTCTAAAGTTTTAAACCTAAACACACCAGAACGCCAAGCCCAAAAATCAGGAGCAAATTTAGCTAAACGGTTAATAGCGTAATCTGGTAAAATAAATAATATAGGATAAGGGACAGTTTTTTTATAAGCATCCCTGACAAAATTCAAATCTTGTAAAAATGGCGGATATTCACCATACACACCAATAGATTTTTCTAAACCTTGAATAATTAATACTAACTTTTTATTTGCTTCTTTCTGAATTTTTGCTAATTCCTGAATAACAGCATCACGCAAAAAACGCAAATTAGGATCAGCAAATTTGAGAATTACAAACTGAATTTCCTCACATTGGGAATTTGTTTTTAATGCCTCAATTAATAACTCTCCATTAGGAGGAAAGTTAATCTCAATAAATCCTAAAGTGAATTTTTCTGAAAAATCAATAAAGGTCAATAATTCCGCCAAAATATCTTCATTTAGGGCGATAAATTGCCCCAATTCGGCGTTAAAATCATGTTGTAATTTCTGCCAGTGCTTTTTGGAAGAATTCATTTTGCTTCACCACTGGGTTAGGATAATTCCATCTGTTATCGCCATTGTATTCTAAAACAGAAGTATTAAACAGCATTAACTGTCCAATATCATCTTTACTTACATTTTTATTCAGATAAACTTGTGCTAACACTGGATAATGTTCTTCAGGAATAAATCTTTCAAAACTAAATTGTTGTTGTTTCACCGCATAAACAATATCTTCAGATTCAATCTTACTATGATTTTTAGTGCTGGCGCGTAAACAAGTAGCCCGCATCATTTGCATGATTTGACGCACATGACCACCACTAGCCTTAGCTAACTCTAGCAATTCCTCACGGGAATTAAACACAGCATCAACATCTACTCGTTTTTCAATTAGACTTGCTATTGTATCCAATCCAATTTGGTTATAGTTTAAATCACGCACATTGCGATCAAATTGGTATATATTCACCATTGACACAATGTGAGGATTACCATTAAACAAAGATAGGGGATTTTTTGGCGAACACAAAACAGAAATAGGAACTGTATAAATAATTGTACAACGCAGTTCTTGTAATTGTGCTGCATAGTCAGAGAATAAATGATATGCAACCGTAGGGGGAACACGATCTAAGTTATCAAAAATAATTAATAAACCCTTATATTCTGGGTATTTTTTCCGCAATTTACCAGAAGCATCATCTAGCAATAGGTTGATATCTGCCTTGAGTCGAGAAATATCTTTTTCTAAAGTTTGGCGAATTGTAGTTTTTTGCTTGTCAGAACCTTTGATTTGTGCCAATAACTTAACCATTAATTTAGCAATAAATGGCGCACCACCTTTTAAACTGGCTTCTGATTGCACACTGACTGATTTTTCTACACTTTCTTCATTTTCTTCGGTAATTTCCTTAAACCAATTCTCAAAACTATTTAATAATCTTTGATCAAAATTTAACCCTAATTTGCGTAAAGCAAACTCAACTTGTTTGATGACAATTAAATATAAATCTGTATAATTAGCATCATTAATATCTGTTTCTTCATTCACTTCTAAATAAATTACATGATAATTTTGTTCCCATTGACTTTGAATCTTTTTTAACTCTGTACTTTTGCCTGAACCTTGATGTCCAGTAAATAAAATAGTGGTATAATCCCCTAATTCTTGAAAATCTAAAATTGTGCTTACACCCTCAACGGCTGAAGATTTACGCACTGCTGATAAATCAACATAGTATTTAGGAATTTCCGCAGGTTCTAGAGGTTCTAAAGTGCAAGCCTTATAGGCAGATTTAAGAGTATTGGCACGTTGAAAGTTAGGTTGATTCATAGATAAACTTATATATTTAGGAATCTCAAGGACTCAACTTAAATTTTAATTGATTATTGGCATTTTCGTTATCCCGGCAAAATTAGAGACTTCCAAATCAAAAAATGTCCCAAAACTGACGCAAAAACCCTCTCTATTTTTCCTTCTCTGTGTTCTCTGTGCCTCTGTGGTTCGTTTATCCGACATAGGCAGCAGTAATATCAAAGCCCCTCCCCTAGAGGTTTGGAGAGAGGTTTAACTTTACTTCACCCAACTGTAAACAACTACAGCGCGTAAATCATATTTACTTTGATTTTGCTTCCAGATTTTCCAAACGGCTTTTCAATTCCTGATTTTGCTGTTTGATTTGATCAAGTTCCTCACGCAATTGACGCAGGGTTTTGTCTGTACCGATATTCTTCTGCACTTTACCAACTTCCTCCTCAGCATAGCGACGGACGCGCCCATCTGCGGTTTGATTGGCTAAAGATTGCAAAATGCTGATCGCTTTTGGCGTTTCCATTTGTCCCAAAGCTGTTAAAACCGCTACCTGAGTTAAAAAGAAAGTCTCCCTGGCGATTTCCGCCAACCGATCTAAAACCCGTTCGATATTAGCAGGAGTTTGACCAGTGGAAATTTTGCCCACAGCGCGAATTGCTGAAAGGCGTAATGGTTGCGGTATACCAACTTTTGTGTATTCCAGTAGCAAATTTAAAGCCGCTTCCGAAGATTTGAATTCAGCTAAACCAGCTACAGCCCCACTACGAACCACTTCATTCCAACCGGCTCGTTCTTCTAATACAGATTTGAGTAACTTGATTACCTTGTCTTCATGGGGTTTATCTTCTAAATGAGCCGCTGCTATGGCTGCAATAGTTCGACAAGCTGCCGCTTCTACATAGTAACTGGCATCCCCATTTTGCACAAAACCCTTAACAGCTTTATAGCTAGTATGAGTTTTAATTTGCCCTAGAGAACTAATCACAGCCCGACGCACAAAGGGACTAGGATCATCTAATCCAGCGACTAAACCATCAAAAGCTTGATCTAGCTGAATTTCTGCCAGTTCTTTGGCAACTTCGACCCGCACACCCCAAAAAGGATCATTTTTCAAAGCTGAGGATAGGGCTAAAGTAGCTTCTAATCCGCCTTTTTTAGCTAAAGCTTCCGCTGCATAAATGCGGGAAATGGGATGAGGATCAAATTCTAACTGGGCTTTTAATTCCGCAATTGGGAATTCTAATTTGACAGTTTTGAGGTAATTATTGCCAACATCAAAGCTAATAAAATCAGGCTTTTGTGTTAAGGGAAAGTAAAAACTTTGTTCTTTTTCATGTACTCGAACTGTAAAAGTTGTCAGTTGGGGATTTTCTTTATATCCAAAACCAATGGGAATCCTGAGATTAAATAAATCCTTACTATCGGCTTTAGCTTGGGTTTGCGTGACTGTCACCTTCGCCAAATTTGCGTCACCATCCCAGGCATAAGCGACTTTAAAATCAGGATGACCACCACGATAGACATATTGATCAAACAGAAAAGCCAAATTGCGTCCTGTGGCTTTTTCAATTGCTCTTAATAAGTCTATGGTTTCTACAGTTTGGTGGGCGTTATCTTGAACAAAAGTTTGCACAGCTTGCCAAAATAACTCATCGCCCAATTCTGCCCGAATCATGTGATAAACACAAGATCCTTTTTCATAAATGTGGCGGTCATAAAGTTCAATTGCTTCCCGGTAAACATGAGTTACCATCGGTCTGCGGTAGCGACTGCTATCTTCATTTAAATAACTCCGCGCTTCGGATAACCGATAATATGCGGCTTCTTGGTCGCCATATTCATGTTCTGTCCACATGACCTCAGAATAGGAAGCCATACCTTCCTTAATCCAAGCATGGGACCAATGTTTAATGACCACCAAATCCCCAAACCATTGGTGTGCGAGTTCATGGACAACTAAACTTTCCGTATTGCGATTATCTAATATTGCCCGTGCATCTAATAAACATCGGTCAGTTAATAGAGTTGTGGAAGTATTTTCCATACCTCCAAAAATAAAGTCATCTACACAAACTTGGGCATATTTGGGGAAAGCGTAGGGATAACCATACTTTTCGCTCAGAAATTCGATCATTTGGGGAGTTTTGCCCATGCTGCGTTGAGCATCAGCTTCTCGTCCTTTTTCGACGTAGTAGGTAACAGCTTTATCATGCCACTCATCCCGAATTTCCGCAAAATCACCAACGGCTAAAGTCATCAAATAGGTAGGATGAACTTGTTGCTGTGACCAATGATAGGTTTTATATTTTGCCTCTTCTATGGTGTCAATTAGTTCACCGTTGGAGATAGCCACCAAGGGGTTAGGGACACGAACACGAATTTCTGATGTTGATAACTGTCCGGGATAGTCGAAACAAGGAAACCAATAGCGAGAGTCTTCGTCTTCTCCTTGAGTCCAGACTTGAGTGGGTTTGTGGGGGTAGTGTTTGTTTGGTTGAATGAAGTAAATACCCCGTTGGGGTTTTTCGGCTGCGTAAGCGATCGCAATTAACAAGCGATGGCCAATTTGCGTAGGTTGTGATAGGTGAATGCAAAGTTTTTCACCATCATATTCAAATTTTTGCTCAACTTCATTTACCTGTACCGACTGGATCTTCAGATTGACAGCATCCAAAGTTAACCTATCAATACCATTACGGACTGGCAATAGGCGAGTGCTACAAGTTCCGGAGCAACTTTGGTTAGGGATATCCAAAGTCAGATCCAGAAAAATATGTTCTACCTGTCCGGGTCGATCAGGGTTATAGTGTGGTTTTGCCCCTGGTAACTCAAAACGTTTGTGTCCGGTTTTTTCGGTATCAAAATAAAACTGCAACATTGATTATTTCTAGCCTTTTAATCTTGAAACGTCTAGTGAGATGTAAGTCATACAAATATTGTTTTCAAAGGAATAAGATATCATTTGCGGATTCAGTTCTAACCATATTGGAGTATTATTTAGAGCCAATTACAAATTATTGGTGAGCATAAACCATAAATTTTATCAGTAAATACCGTTAAATTAGCGGAAATTAGTGATAAAAATAAGGATTAAGAAATTAAAATCCATTAACTAAAGTTTTTCACCACTTGATTGTAAACTGTCTCTATGAGATGAGTGCATTTCACTTTTTTATACTCAATATGCGATATCTGCTCAGATTTACTAAACCGACAAAATTCCCAAAATATACTTGCTTTCCATGAATTGTTGACTAAAGAAATTTCCACACACACCAATTAGTATTTGATAGCAACTGTTACAAAAATTACAAAAAGAAGGATAGGTTACTCATGTCTGAAAAGAAATCATCATTTTTAATTCCTGTAATTGGCACTGCTGTAATCTTAGCAGGAGGTATAGCAGCTTATATGTATCTCAAGGGTGGTGCTGATAGTTCTAGCCCTTTAAGTAGTGCTAAATTAGTACCTGGGACTGCATTAATGGCAGCTTATATTGACACTAATCCTGAATCTTGGAATAAGTTACAGCAGTTTGGGACACCTCAAGCACAGAAAATACTGGGAAAAGAGTTAGAAAATTTCAACCAACAAATGTTGAATGATAGTAAGATATCTTACGAAGCAGATATCAAACCTTGGGTTGGTGGTGTGATGATTGCGGTACTACCACCAGATGCCAAAAAAGTATCCCAGACTAACTTACGCTCACCGGAAGAACCCAATATTCTCTTAGTAGTAGGGATTAAGGATAAAATAGCTGCTCTGAAATTTGCCAATAAGTTGAAAGACCAAAAAAATGTCAAAGTTCAGGAATCGGACTATAAAGGTCAAAAAATTATCGAAACGACAGGTCAAGGACAACCGACATATACAACAGTTTTGAATAATGACCATTTGCTGTTTACATCAAATAAACAAGCTGTAGAAAAAGCTATTGATACCTACAAAGGTGAACCTTCCTTTGCGACTAAAGAAGGTGCAAATGATATTCTCCGTAAAGGTGTAGATGTTAAAAATAGTCTAGCTCAAGTTTATGTACCTGATTATGCGAATATGGTACAAAAATTAACGACTTTCAATCCCCAGTCCAAACAATTACCGCCACAAACCCTGGCACAAATTAAGCAAGTGAAATCACTGACAGCAGGTGTGGGAGTAGATGATGGTGGATTGAGAGTAAAAGCAATTGTGAATTTAGATCCGCAGTTAAATAAATTTCAATATCAAACCTCTGCGGCTAAGATTGTCGGACAATTTCCCACTGAAACCTTGGCTTTAGTCAGTGGACAGGGGATTAGTAAAAGTTGGCAAACTCTAGTTGAACAGTCAAAAGATTATCCTGAATTAAATCAAGGACTGCAACAAGCACGGACACAACTAAAAGCTGTACAAATTGATTTAGATAAAGATATTTTTGGGTGGATGAATGGAGAATTTGGTTTAGGTGCGATTCAATCTAATCAAGGTTTATTAGCCAATGTGGGTTTTGGGGGTGCGTTAGTATTGGATACGAGCGATCGCAAAACGGCTGAAGCCACTCTAACTAAACTCGATAATCTTGCTAAACAGCAATCTCTCAATGTTGCTCAAAAAAATATTGGTGGTAAAAATGTCACAGAATGGCAAATTCCCCAACAAGGCGCTCTTATGTCCCATGGTTGGCTAGATGATGATACGGTATTTTTGGCTATTGGTGGACCTCTTGCGGAAACATTGGCAGCTCGAAAAGGTGCAGCACTTGATCAAAGTGATACTTTTAAAACTGTCACAGGTTCTTTGCAAACTCCCAACGGCGGTTACTTCTATTTAGATATGGATAAAACCACCACTATAATTGAGCGTTTAGCCGCCCAAAGTCAGCCTTTACCTTCAGAGGCTACCGCTATCCTAGCTTCTATTCGTGGCATTGGTGTGACTGTTAATAGTCCTAGTAAATCAATGACTCAAATGGAGATGTTATTATCTCTTAAGCCCAGTCAAGGGAAGTAATCTTTCAATCTATAGTATAAATGTAGGGGTTTAGCACTGCTAAACCCCTACTCACTGATCATTTTCTTGATTTAACGGATTTTGATGTGGGAATTTCTAAATATAATAATTACTGTATTACAATCAATTCAAAATATAGCTTGAGAATCCTTGGTTGCACAGTTACCAATGTGCATACAAGTATATTCTGTCTAAAATTTACTGAATATTTGTATATTGTTGCTTATAAGCGAATCATGTTATTTTTATATATTTTCATAAAAAGTAATTATAAACTTATATTCCCATGCTTGACGATTAATGATGAACTGTTAACTATAGATAAATAACTCAAAACTCAACAAACAAGATGACTAAACCAACACCACCACGTTTAAATACTCAAGTTCCCGAAATCACTCCCCAAATTCATTATTTAGTAGGAATGTCTCAACCAGAAACCCATCTGTTTGAGGTGACATTACATATTGTTAACTACCCAAATTCAATTCTCGATTTAAAAATGCCAGTGTGGACACCTGGATCATATTTAGTCCGGGAATATGAAAAAAACTTACAAGATTTTGCGGCTTTTGCTGACAATGAACCTTTATCTTGGCAGAAAATCAGTAAAAATCATTGGCAGATAGCAAAAGGTGATATTTCAAAAGTTACGATCACTTATCGTATTTTTGCCAATGAATTAACCGTCAGAACAAATCATTTAGATGCCACTCACGGTTACTTTAATGGTGCGGCATTGTTTTTCAGAATCCCTGGTTGGGAGAATTTACCCATGCAGGTAACGGTGATTACAGCTAACCCTACATGGCAAATTACTACTGGTTTACCTGCATTACCAAACAGCGAAAATACTTTTTTAGCCGCAGATTTTGATACTTTAGTTGATAGTCCGTTTGAAATTGGTTATCATCAATTATATAAGTTTGAAGTTTTGGGTAAACCTCATGAATTAGCAGTTTGGGGAAAAGGCAATTTTCAACCAGAACAAATGATTGCAGATTGCCAAAAAATCATTGAAGTCGAAGCACAAATGTTTGGCGGTTTACCTTATGACAGATATGTATTTTTTCTGCATTTACTTCAGCAAGGTTTTGGTGGTTTAGAACATAAAGACTCTTGTTCTTTAATTTACAAGAGATTTGGATTTAGAAGTCAGGATAAATATGAGCCGTTTTTACAATTAGTGGCCCATGAATTTTTTCACCTATGGAATGTGAAAAGAATCCGTCCCAAGGGTTTGGAAGTGTTTGATTATGATCAGGAAAACTATACACCATCTTTATGGTTTTGTGAGGGAACAACTAGTTATTATGATTTAGTAATTCCTTTACGGGCAGGTATTTATAATACCAAGGCATATTTAAACTATTTGAGTAAGGAAATTACCAGATATCTCAACACTCCAGGACGGAAAGTACAACCTTTATCAGAGTCAAGTTTTGATGCTTGGATTAAACTTTATCGTCCAGATCCTAATAGTATTAATTCCCAAATCTCCTATTATTTAAAAGGGGAAATGGTGTCACTTTTGTTAGATTTATTAATTCGCGTTCATCATCAAAATCAACGTTCCTTAGATGATGTCATGCGGCAAATGTGGCAGGAATTTGGCAAAGAGGAAATTGGTTATACTCCCGAACAGTTAGAGGGAGTAATTGAGTCTGTCGCGGGGATGGATTTGGGCGATTTCTTTAACCGCTATCTTAATGGTTTGGAAGATTTACCATTTAATCAATATTTGCAACCTTTTGGTTTGCGATTAGTTGAGGAAAAGAATGAAGAACCTTATTTTGGTGTGAGGATAAATACTGAAAATGGGCGAGAAATAATTAAATTTGTGGAAGCGGGTTCACCAGCACAAAAAGCGGGAATTGATGCCGGAAATGAGTTATTAGCTATTGATGGTATTAAGGTAGGAACAAGTCAGTTAAATGAACGCTTGAAGGATTATCAAGCAAATGATTCTATCCAAGTTACTGTTTTTCATCAAGATGAATTGCGGACTTATGCTGTGATTTTGGCTGCACCAATTCCTGGCAAATATCAAATTAAATCTGTGGAAAATCCTTCTTCTACAGAAATGGATAATTTTGTTGGTTGGTTGGGTGTACCGCTGTCAGCTATTCAGTAAGATTAATGTCTGATAGCGTAGCGTGGCGCAAGCCATATCAGGATGTCCAGGATTAAAGGATTGAACAGGATGAAAAAATGCAAAATGCAAATAGTTAAATCCTGGAAATTCTTAAATCTTGTAAATCCTGATTCAGATGATTAATTGCTTGAAAAAATATTTTTTTAGTTACTTATTTTGACTTTTTAATACTCCCATTTCTTGCTGAATTGGCAAAACATCTAAAATATCGGTTTGGGAACAATATTTAAGGTCTTCTAAACATTCTAAACGTAATAATCTTTGACCATGACTAGCTTTGTGCAATAATCCTAATAAGTCATTTTGCCATTGGGAATAAAGAGCAATTGCACCAATGACTTCATCATTACCACTAATTTCTTCTAGGGAACAATTAGTTTGTTGGCAAATACTATGAGCAATTGCTCCAGCACATACTGTATCCTCTAAAGAATAACTACCTTCCCAACCAGAACCAACAATCCAAACGGTTTCCGGTTGCTTTTCTAGGAGAAATTTAACTACTGCTGCCCGATTAATCAAAGCTGCTGCGAGAACAATGGGGGCGTTTTGTATCCGTTGTAAAGCTCTTGTCCCGTTGGTGGTACTAATAAATAACCGTCGTCCTGTAACTAAATCTGCTGTACAATCTAAGGGTGAGTTACCTAACTCAAAACCAGCGACTTTCGCACCACCCCGTTCTCCAGCCCTTAATCGTTTTTCTGGAGGCCATTGTTCACTCACTTCTACGAGTTGATCTAAATCGCTGAAAACTTGCACAGCTTCCCCTCCAGCGGCTAAAACTGTGGCCATTGTGCTAGTTGCTCTGAGGACATCAACAGCGATCGCACATTCTGGTAATGTATCAGTTGGGGTTAATTCGGGAGTGTGATATACAAATATCTTCACGTGCTGGCTACACCTACTTTATATGACTGCGGTAATATTCTACCTACTTGATGTCACCAACTGACGATACTAAAATCTATCTCTTTGATAATACATAAATACTAATAAGGACTAAAAAGCATATATAGTAAGGTTTTAGGCTTTGTATTACATCTTCTAATCTTAAACATAGAAAAATTAGAGATTGTCAGAATCAGGATTTCCAGGATGTAAGGATGAAAAGGATTACCAACTTTTGGAGAAACTTGGAAATTTGAGCTTTTTCATTCTTGCTAAAAGTTCTTGAACAAGTCGGGGAACTTGTGGTTGGAAGTCATCTTAAAATAGAAAGAACATCCAAAATTATCAATATGGCACCCTTACCAGATTACCGTCCCAAACAAATGTCCCTAGGTCCTTTGGAAGCAGAAATCCTCGGTATCGTCTGGGATATCGGTTCAGCAACAGTTAAAGATGTACATGATCGCATTTTGGCTGATCCTAACCGCGAATTGGCTTATACTTCCGTTACCACCGTTCTCCGTCGGCTCACGGAAAAAGGTTGGTTAGCTTGTGATAAGCAGGGAAAAGCCTTTTATTGGCGGACTTTACTCACCAAGCAACAAGCAGAGGTGATTAAGGCACATGATCAATTACAGCAATTTTTAGCAGTAGGAAATCCTGATGTAATTGCGGCATTTGCTGATAGTTTAGATCAAGCTGCTAGTGACCAAATCGAAGCGATTTCTAAACGCATTCAAGCCGCACGGGAAGCCAGAGGAGAAAAATAGAATTATGCATCTACTGATGATAGTCACTGCTGTAACCATTGCTTACTGGTTACGATCATCTCGCAGTATACCCCCAGGAAATTGGCAGTTACGGTGGCAAAAAACCCTGTTTTTATTCCTCTTTCCCCCTTTACTTGTGTTCATGACAGTGACTTCTATAGTCTGTATGGGTACACAGGGAAAAATGGGCGGAATGTATACCGACTCTTTAAGCTATCTTCTAGCAATAATTTTGCTGGGATTTTTTAATATCTTAGGCATCAAACTCGCTTTTGGGGGCTGGAAAGCGATTAAATCTGTCCGTGAATGTCCCCACATAAATCTCGTTGGTAAACCAGCCAGACTTTTGCCAACAGGGGCTTTATTTGCCGGACAAATGGGTTTTTGGCAACCTGAATTAGTTGTTAGTCAAGGACTACTACAAACCCTCTCTCCAGCCCATTTAGAAAGCGTATTGGCACACGAGGACGGGCATTATCAATATAGGGATACATTTTGGTTTTTTTGGCTGGGTTGGGTGCGTTCCTGTACAAGTTGGTTGCCCAATACAGAGTCTTTATGGCAAGAATTGTTAATTTTACGAGAATTACGGGCTGATAGTTATGCCGCATCTCAAGTAGATCCTTTAGTATTAGCAGAATCTTTGCTTTTGGTAGTTAGTAATAACCCCATGACATCTGATATTTGTTGTGCTGCTTTGGGTGCAGGCGATCGCTTGGAACAAAGAATAGAGGCTTTATTAACACCCTCTGAACCAATATTAGAAACGCAATTGCAATCTTGGCATATTTTTCTCTTAGCCTTTTTACCCTTAGTTACAGTTGTATTTCATACTTGAATTCTTTCCTCTCCTCTCTATTTTCTGGCTACGGTGTATACACAAGTCCTATTAACATGAAATCGGCGGTTAGAAACCGCAACTACACAGGCAAAACCCACCTCCGTGGGTTAAAAATAAGTGCTTTTTCTTAGTCCACGCAGGTGGACTTTGTTTGTGTAGCCGTGTATCCCTGACGGGAGCCGGAGGCATCTTTATAATCGCCAGGGCTTGTTAAAACCGGAATGTGGTGCGGAGGATTCCTGTATAAATGGTGTTGTTGTTACTGTTATGTTCTGGGTTAAAAATAACAATCAAGCCAGGAGTAATGGAGAGATTATTATTAACTTGATAACGATATAGTGCTTCTAGATGCAAAGAAGTATCACTATCCAGACGACGGTTGCTGGTAGAAGTGAGAACCGCTGGCCCAAAATCATTACTTGTAACTTTCGGTGGTTGACCAAAGATAATACCGCCTAAGTTACCTTTTTTACCTAAATCTGGGAAAGCTAAGTTAACAGACCAATTCCAAATATCTGCTTTATCTCCCCTATTCACATTAGCACCAGAACTATTTTCAGCTATGGCTTGTGTATACCCAACCCAACCACCAAATGCCAGTTTAGGATGAACACGATAGCTGGTTTCTAGTCCGTAATGATTCGTTGTAGTGTTCACTGGATTAGTGGCACTAGAGTTAAAGGGATTATTGGCAAAAGCACTACCATAAGCGCCCGAAACTGTCACATCACCATCATTATTAGCACCTCTGAGATAAGAGTGTGCATAAGTCAAACCAAGGGTTAAATTACTGTTTGGTTGGAATGCTAATTGCGTTAATGCACCATAACTCCCATCAAATAAGCCCTTTCCAGCACTTGGATCACTACCTCTTCTAGCCAGATAACCCCCAGACAAGGTAATTTTATCACTTAATTTGAAGACAGCACTTACACCCGAACCTGTATTACTTGCTGAACTGGTATTACTGGCACGGTAGATAGGAGAAAAGCGACCAAAACGAGACAATGAACCGACAGGAGTTGAAGATAATAAGGGGTTAATGGTGTTTATATTGTCGTAAAATTCACCACCAATGGCATCAACAATCACATTGATTTTATCTCCTACGGGAAACCGATAATACAATTTGCCCATTTGGATACTGTTATCAGCATTAGTCGTATCCCAGGATGTACGACTCATATTCGTACCTGTGACTGGTGAGTTAAAAGCAGTGGAGTTGTTTGCTTCTAAGCGAGTAAACAATTGGTCTTTACCTGTAAAGCTAGTAACTAAATTCAGGCGGATGCGATGGCTTACGCCCGCCGAAGGCATCGCTAAAAATTGTATTATCTTGGAGTTTACGTCCTCCTGATGCTGTATATTGTGCATTCTTAACAGCTTCTCGACTAGCTGCGGGGGCTGCATTAATTGTCCTCCAACGGTCAGAATCTAACGCCCTATCTCCACCAAATACACCCCCAAGAGCAAAAATTACTTCCCCATTTAACTTGGTAGTAGTGGAAAATTGTTGACTTTCTAGTGCAGCAGTACGACTTTCAAAGCCATCTATTCTGCCTCGTATTTCTACTAATCCATCCGCAAATTCTTGTTGCAGTTTTTGCAGAGTGTCTAAATCTTCCTTTTTCACCACATCAGCCGTACTGGTGGCAATCAATTCCTGAACCCTATTCAAACAGGCATTTAAACCCGCTGCAAATTCATAGCGCGTCATGGCTCGATTGCCCCGGAAAGTGCTATTTGGGTATCCGGCAATACAACCATAGCGTTCAACTAGAGATTGCAAAGCCTGAAAAGCCCAATCTGTCGGTTGCACATCTGAAAGTTGGGAAACAGATGTTACCTGCTCTATTTCCGAGTTGGAATTTTCCTGATTTCCATAAACTATACCGTCTTTCACCTGCAAATTAGTGAGGTTGGTATCAACTTCTCCAGCCTTAGCTGTAATTGTATTAGCTGCAATCAATAACGGAGTAATCCACAGTGAATTTCGTAGAAAAGTAGACATTTACCTCACACCTCAAATCTTTAATACCAACTTAACAGGTACATATTAATACCAATTAACTTGGTATTTTGTAGCAAAGACTACAGATTTTCTGTGGTTGGTAAAATTTGTTTTTTAGCAGTTTTTAATTGCTTCCAAAGCCTTTTAATTTGAGTGTAAGCGTCCTCTGGTGAAAGCTTACCAGCAGTTTGCAGGCTACAAATATAGCTTACCCGCTGAGAAAATTCCTGTAAATTAGAGTTAAAAACCAAATACTCTGGCTTGAATTGACCATAATATTTGTGGCGAGGATAGAGAAAATCAGTTAAATTAGTTAAAAAATCAGAATCTTTTGCCATTGCTGTTTATATCCATCAGCTAGTAAAAAAAAGCTCTTTTTCCCAAGAGAATTTTAGAGCCACACAACAACCAACTTAATTGGTAAGTATCCTCTAGCCCTATTTGAAAAAAAGTAGCTTACGACACAATATTTGAGATTAATGATCTTTACAGGTTGATTTTTTCAGGAAATATTTACCAGTTATCTTGGTAAATATTATGGTAATCAAAGTATACCGAGTGTAAATTCCATGAGTAAAAATTTCTCTCAGTCCAGTTTGCCAATCAAAAGAAGAAAGCTACTAGTTTTAATAGCGACAGCATTAGCTACCTTACTACTGGTTATTGGCTTACCAATTCTGACTTCTTCCCCTGTAGCAGCACAATCTAATACCAACTTACTCATCTCCGTCGCTGCTAGTTTGAAGGACGTAATGGAAGAAATTAAGCCTCTATACCAACAAAGTAAACCAAGCGTCAATATTAGTTATAACTTTGGTAGTTCCGGTGCATTACAGCAACAAATCGAACAAGGTGCGCCGGCGGATATTTTTATATCTGCGGCTAAAAAACAAGTAGATGCTTTAGAACAAAAAGGACTTTTAGTTCCAGGAACTCGGAATATCATTGCTAAAAATCGGCTAGTTTTAGTAATACCTAAAAATGTTGTTGGTATCACCAGTTTCTACAGTCTCAAAGATGCCAAAGTTAAAAAAATCGCTATTGGTGAACCGAGAAGTGTACCCGCAGGACAATATGCACAACAAGTATTAGGAAAGTTGAAAATTTGGCAACAAATTAAATCAAAACTGGTTTTTGCTAATAATGTGCGTCAAGTTTTAGCATCTGTAGAAAGTGGTAATGCTGATGCTGGTTTAGTTTATGCTACTGATGCCAAAATCTCTGATAAGGTAAAAGTTGTAGTTGCGGCGGATGAAAAATATCATTCTCCCATTATTTATCCATTAGCAGTTTTGAAACGTAGCAAAAATGTTGATGCTGCTAAAGAATTCTCTCAATTTTTATCTAGCAATCAAGCTAAGACTGTATTCAAGAAATATGGGTTTATTTTGCCTTAGTCACAGGTGAAATTAAATACTTTTTCTCAGTTTAAACATTCCTGCATTTATGAACTATGCAGGAATGAATAAGTTAACCTTAAAGGTATAATACCCATTCAGTTGATTTAAATCAATTTAACTATGTAGTCAAACCTTAAAAACTATGCCACAGGATTTATCACCGCTTTGGATATCTCTCAAAACAGCTTTACTAGCAACGTTTATTACTTTCTTTTTGGGGATATCTGCTGCTTATTGGATGTTGGGATATCGGGGTAAAGGCAAATCTTTAATTGAGGGGATATTTGTTGCACCGTTGATTTTACCACCTACTGTGGTGGGATTTTTACTGCTGCTATTTTTTGGTAAAAATGGTCCGGTTGGTAAACTGCTAGAACCGTTTGATACCACCATTGTGTTTACTTGGTATGGTGCGGCAATCGCTGCTACAGTAGTTTCCTTCCCATTGATGTATAAAACTGCATTGGGAGCTTTTAGTCAAATTGATGCCAATCTTTTACGAGTAGCGAGAACGTTAGGTGCTAAAGAATTCACAATTTTTTGGCGGATTAGTTTACCCCTAGCATTTCCTGGGATTTTAGCTGCCACTACCTTAGCATTTGCGCGGGCTTTGGGTGAATTTGGGGCAACTTTGATGTTAGCAGGTAATATCCCTGGACAAACTCAAACAATGCCAATGGCAATATATTTTGCTGTGGAAGCGGGGGCAATGAATGAAGCTTGGTTTTGGTCAATTGTCATTATGATGGTTTCTCTTTCAGGAATTATTATAGCTAATTTGTGGCAAGAATTTCAGGATCAACGCAAACGCACAAAAGTACCAATAAAGCCAATAAAATTAGCAAATAAATCTAATTCTTTATTAATTGATTCCTACACATCTAGTTTATTTTTAGATATTGAAAAAAGACTAGATAACTTTTATCTACAAGTTGCCTTTAATACTGACAATCAACCATTGGGATTATTGGGAAGTTCTGGGGCAGGAAAAAGTATGATTTTGCGTTGTATTGCGGGGATAGAAACACCTACAAAAGGACGAATAATTTTAAATGGTAAAGTGTTATTCGACTCAGAAAAGAAAATTAATATTCCTATTCATCAACGACGGATTGGTTTTTTATTCCAAAACTATGCCTTATTTCCACATATGACTGTGGCGCAAAATATCACTTTTGGTTTACCCAAATATCTAAATGCTAAAGAAGAGGTAGAAAAGCAATTAATAACGATGCAATTACAGGGATTTGGCGATCGCTATCCGCACCAACTTTCTGGGGGACAACAGCAACGAATAGCATTAGCTAGGGCTTTGGCCAGCAAACCAGAAGCATTACTTTTAGATGAACCATTTTCCGCCCTAGATACACATTTACGCAGTCAATTAGAACAACAAGTTACAGAAATTCTGGATGATTATTCTGGAGTAACTTTGTTTGTGACTCATAATATGGAAGAAGCTTATCGGCTATGTCCCAATCTATTAGTATTAGAACAGGGAAAAGAAGCACATCATGGTTCTAAATATGAGATATTTCAACATCCTGCTAGTGTAAATGTTGCTCAACTTACTGGCTGTAAAAACTTTTCCCGTGCTAATACTTTATCTCCTCAACAAATAGAAGTAATTGATTGGGGTTGTATTCTGGAAGTGAGAGAAAAAATTCCTTCAGAATTATCTCATGTTGGTATTCGCGCTCATCATTTAATTTTCACTAAAGATCCTCAGCAAGTAAATACATTTCCCTGTTATTTAGTTCGTACCAGTGAAACACCCCACAGAATGACAGTATTTCTCAAACTACATTCTGGTGGGAATCATCCCCATGATTATCATTTACAAGGAGAAATTTATAAGGAAAAATGGGTAAATATTCAAGATCAACCTTTTCCTTGGTATGTACATTTAGACCCTTTACAGTTAATATTAATGCAGTAAAAGAATATATTTGGTAATGTCATGAAAAGCAATAATGCAGAACTTTTCCAGCAAATTCAAAAATTAACAAGAGATTTAGACTTTCCTTGGAGTGATTCAGATTATCCTATCAATCCTTTTGTTTGGGAAGTGGAAACGCTAGGAGAATTTACCATAGAAAACTTATTCAGATCAGAAACTCCTAATTTTCTATCTTACCAAGAAGGCGGTAAGATCATGAAAACTGCAAATTTAGATGATTATTTAGAGAATGTTTGGCAAAAAACCGAAAAACATCAAATAGTCATAGAATTACTCAAAAACAATACTTCATTTTTAGAAGCAGCGGAAATTAGAACATTAGGTGATCCAGCAGATACCTTTAAGATAATTTTCGGACTGACAAAATCTGGAGAATGGATTGGTATTGCACCTCAACTACCAGCAGATTTTGAAGAATATAGTCCCAGAGGTGAAATGATTATAGGAGAACCACTACTTCCAGTTTATCAACCACAAACAGCAACAAATATTCAGTTATTTACTCAACTAGAAACTCTATTAGCAGATTTAGAGGTTTATGAACCGAATATTTTAGGAGGTTTCACATATACAGGCTTTACTGTCAGATTGGGAGAAACAAGAGAATCAATGTTGAATAATTTATTAGATAAAATTGGATTTGCGAGAACTTTTTCATTTCAAAAATTTACTCCAGACACTGACTCTGAAGATGATTTTGATGAGGAATATATGGAAGCTATACAAGAATTAGATGCTTTACTTCAGTCAAACTTAAGCAATTTACATACCTATCTATTTGGCATAGGTTGTTGCTATAATATTTACGCCATTGGTGAAACTGAAGATGGTGATTTTGCTGGGGTGGTAAGTATGGCTGTATGGTCTTGACACAAAATTAATCATGAAGTGACTCCTTATATAAATAATTAGTCAAAACTAAAGCCCCAAATAAATGCGAAAGACTGAAAAATCAAGATGTATTTTTCAGCCTCCCTAGCATTAACTTAATTCCAATAAACCTTGATAACCTGTGACAATACGATTTCCATCTTTGAGAATGTGAACTTCAATTTGATCACTAGCCCAAGTGATTTTATCGGCAAATTCTGGGTTGAAGATATTGACATTTTGATTACTAGAAGAAACCGGAGAATCAGGAGAATTAACTGCTAGAGATTTAACGAAAGGACCATCAATCAAAATATCTAATTCTGCTAACAATTCTTTTGCACCTGGAGGGGCAGAATTAGATTGTAATTGTTGAAGAGTGAAACCAGTAAAAGACATCACATTTAAACCCGCCGCTTTTAACTTTTTCGCTAGAATTGTTAATGCAGGTGCTTGCCAAAATGGCTCACCACCGGAAAAAGTTACACCAGTATTTTGAGGATTTTTGAGAATACTTTCAGCTAGGCTATCAATAGCTACTAAATCATTAATCTCAAACGCCCAGGAGTCCGGATTAAAGCAACCAGAACACTCACGGTTACAGCCTTGTACCCAGACAACAGCCCGACAACCAGGGCCATTAACTTCTGATTGGTCAACATAACCCATAATGTTAAGATAACCGGGGGGAATGTCCGCGAGTCCGAGAGATGGGTTCATGGGCTTGGTTTCCATCTTTTGTCAACTCCTTTTCAACTTTTCCTATTACTTGCTAATATAGCGAGACTCTGAAAAAGTGTGGAGAAAGAAATTATAAGCTTTTTTAAAGATTGATTATTTTGCGTAATCAACCTTTAGATTCTCTTAAGATTTTGCCCAGGAGGGAGTGGATGAACGCGCAGCAGAAATCGCATGAAAGAATGCAAATAGCCTATGGCTGGCTTGACCATAATCGTGGCATTTTTGGAGATCGAAAGATCGTAATTCTTTTTCTATCACGTTTTCGACATCAGCAGCTAAATTTAACCTCCCTTCATTGAGATAACATTCGGTTAAAAATACCAATTTCTCAACATTAATTTCATTGGTTTCCCATTGAATCTCAACAGGAAACTCATAATTTTTTTCTAATGTTCCCCCATGGTAAACATTGTCCATGAGTTTATTGCTGAGAATATATTTAACTTTATGGGTGTTAGCCAGTTCTAGCAAATCATCAGCAGTTGGCTTCAGTCCGAGACGACGACGGAACACAGAATCAATAATTTCATACTTGCTATTGTCTGGAAATACTGTGACAACCACAGCCGCAATTCCTTCAATATTTCCATAACATCCGATGATGTTTTGACTTTCTTCACCGTGAACAAACAAGATATCCATATACAACAACTAAATTAATAACAGGGAATCGAGTTGATAAGATTCTCTCAGATGAGAAGGACAATGAAAAACTCAATACCGATAATCTATCAGACTTTTTCCAAAAATTGCAGCTTTGTTCAAAAAAAAAGCACCTTTTTATAAATAGGTTAATTTTAGGTTAATTGCAAACTAAAATCTATTTCTCTAGATAGATGAAAGGGTAGATTTTATTTTGTTTAATCAAATGTTGCTCAATTAACATCTTTTTTACATCCCATCGCATCAGTCAGATCCCCGACTTCTCTAAGGAGTCGGGTGTCTTATTGTTGATAATCTTAACCTGAATAAGAAATATTCATAAGATGTCGTTCCGCACCTGCACCTAAAACCCAGCGAAGAGTTGTAAAAAAACGAGGCCAATTACCTGTCCCATAACCAAAATATTCTGCTGCAATTTTCTCTTCTAAATCATTTATATCAATTGTCTCATCATCAAGTTCT
>NZ_VILB01000040.1 GCF_009712035.1 Anabaena sp. UHCC 0187
CAAGTGAAGGCGTATCAACTAATACTAATAATAAAAGCTCTCCCTCAACTTCAGTAATCCCAATTATTGATAGTTCCGTATCCAAAATTCAACCCAAATTGGAAAATTCAGTAGTGGTTTATTCCCAACCAATCAGGACTAAATTAGCTGCAAATGAGCCAATGCTCTTAATCGAAGAGTTTAAGAGAAATAATCCTTCAGTTGTGACTAATGGGAATAAACGAGTAGAAAAGATGACCCAATCTACTGTTGCTAATGCTCAATCTAAATTACCAGTTGTAAAAATTAATTCCGAGCCATCTTTACCAGAATTTGAATCTTTAGTCTTGTCTACTTCTCCTAGTGCTAAAAAAAAGGCAAGCACCCTAAATAGTAGCCAATTAACTCCCCAGATGAATTTAGTAACAACAACGAATTATAATATAACATCATCCCCTGATGAAACCTTAATAAGCAATAATATTGCTTCAAATCAAGGGATAATGGCATCAACCCCATCTCCCAATTCTCAACCACCTAAAGTCAATCAAATTAACCAAACATCCATTGCAGGTGTTAGTCGGCCACCTCAGATTGATGTTGATGCTTTAGCAGATAAAGTAGAGAGGAAAATCATGCGGAGATTAGTCGTAGAAAGTGAACGCAGAGGTAAGAAAAAATGGCGCTAGAAAAACTAACAATTAAAGCAGAGAAAAGTAACGAGGGAGATTTTGCTGATGAATTCGAGGTCTTGTTTAACCCTAACCAGGTACAAATTAATAAGATCGGTTGGACAACCAGCGGAGATCAATTAGTTGCGTCTAATGATTTAGCAACTTTAACAATAGAGTTATTCTTCGATACCACTCTTAAAGGTTCTCCACCAGAAAATGTCCAGAAATATACCAAGAAGATTTTTAATTTGACTCACCCAAGAATTGGTAATAGTACAAAAAGACCACCTAGATGTAAATTGGTGTGGGGAACAATTGGGGGAAAAGATAGTGTTTTGTTACCTGATGGGATGTTAGAAAGTGTCACTAAAACTCTGACGCAGTTCTTGGAAGACGGTACTCCTGTGCGAGCAACTCTTAATTGCACATTCAGAGAGTGGACAGACTCGGTAAAAAAGAAAAAAGAGGAGAATTTAATAGATGATCCGGTTCGGATTGTTAAAAGGGGAGAAACCCTGAGCAGTATTTCTTATGAAGAATATGGAGATCCTGCATTGTGGCGCATAATTGCTGAAGAAAATCGGCTAGATAATCCGCGGAAAATACCTCCCGGATTAGTTCTGACGATTCCACCTCTGCGGATTCCCAGCCAAACTTAGAGGAAAAGAACTATGTCTGATGGTGGTGGTGTTAAAAGCCTTTCCCCTAATATTAGAGTAATCATTGAAGGACAAAAGCTTTCTGCTGAGGCTAGTGCTGATTTACTCGCGGTGAAAGTATCGGAAGATGTGGACGTACCAAGTATGTTTACTTTGGAATTTTCTAGTTGGGATTTAGCCAAGGGTGAATTAACTTGGATTGATGACAAGATGTTTGATATTGGTAAAGAAGTAGAAATTCAGATGGGTTATGAAAATAACTTAAAAACAGTAATCGTGGGAGAAATTACTGGTCTAGAACCGGAGTTTAATCAAAATTCTAATCCTATATTAGTGGTACGGGGACATGATATGCGTCACCGTTTATTGCGAGGTTCTAAAACAAAATCCTATGCCAAAATGAAAGATAGTGATATTGCTAGTCAAATTGCCAGGGGTAACAGCTTAACACCAAAAGTTAAAGATAGTGAGGTGAAACATGAATATGTTTTACAACATAATCAGACTGATTGGGATTTTCTGCAAAGTCGTGCAGAGCGAATTGGTTATGAAGTAGTTATTGATAATAAAACCTTATATTTTCAACCCCATCAGCACGATAGTCAAAAAGTTTTGACGTTGAAGTTTGCAGAGAATTTGCGTGAGTTTTTACCTCGGTTGAGTAGTATGGGTCAGGTGCAAAAAGTAGAAGTAAAAGGCTGGATACCCAAAGATAAAAAAGAAGTTGTCGGTAAAGCTGCTGCTGGCAAAGAAGGGAGTAAAATGGGTGGCAAAACTACTGGAGCAAAGGCAGTGGAAACATTTGGAGAATCTGTTTCTACTGTGGTTATTCAACCTGTAGCCAGTAAAGCAGAAGCGGATCAAATAGCTTTAGGACAGTTTAAAGATATGGCGATCGCCTATATTACTGCTGAAGGAACTTGTTCGGGAATTCCTACTTTAAAAATTGCTAAAGTTATTGAAGTGACTGGAGTAGGAAAGCGATTTAGTGGAATGTATTATGTGACATCAACTGAACATAATTACTCCCAAGAGCAAGGTTATGGTACTTTATTTACTGCAAGGAGAACCGCCTCATGATGGGAATAGATTTGTTAATGCCTGAAGACAAAAGTCTTCGCTTCTATGGAGTGACAGTTGCCGTAGTCACTAATATCAAAGATCCTGATGGAGTAGGACGAATTAAGGTGAAATTTCCTTGGTTATCAGAAGAGGATGAAAGTGCTTGGGCTAGGGTGGTAACATTGATGGCAGGGAAAGATAGAGGCATTTACTTTTTACCTGAAGTGGACGATGAGGTTTTAGTGGCTTTTGAACATGGCGATATTGCCTTTCCCTATATTTTAGGGAGTTTGTGGAATGGCAAGGATAACCCCCCTGAAAAAAACGATAATGATGAAAATAATAAACGCCTGATTAAGTCCCGTAGCGGTCACATGATTATTTTGGATGATACTAAAGATAAGGAACAGATTATTATTCAAGATAAAAGTGGAAAAAACAAAATTACTATTGACTGCGAAAATGATGCCATGAATATTCAGGTAGAAAAAGATTTTACCATTGAAGCTAAAGGCAAAGTTACTATAAAAAGCACAGATGAGGATATGTTGATTGAATGTAAAAATTTAGAGATTAAAACTCAACAAGAATGCAAAATTCAAGCCGGATCTAATTATAGTATTCAAGCTAAATCTAAAGGGGAATTTGCCGCCAAATCCGGCTTGGAAATTACCTGCGCTGCGGGGGTTAAGGTCAATAATGGGGCTTTGGAGGTAATGTAATGGATATTGATTTTTTAGGTGTGGGCTGGTCTTATCCGTGCAAATTGGATGAGAGAGGACAAGTGTTGATGGTGAAATACGAAGATTGCGTTCGTCAGTCAATTTTGGCGATCCTCAGTACCGCGAGAGGGGAAAGGGTGATGCGTCCCGATTTTGGCTGTCGTATTCATGATCTCGTCTTTGCACCCAATAATGCCGGAACAGTTGGTGAAGTGATCAGCGATGTCCGATCAGCTTTAGTAGAGTGGGAACCCCGCATTGATATTTTAGATATTGATGTGCTACCAAATCCGGCTCATCCTAATCTTTTGCAAATTTCCATCAATTACCAGGTTCGCACCACAAATAATCAGTTTAATCTAGTCTATCCCTTCTATTTACAGTAATTAATCATGTTTTTACCTCCTCCCAAAATTGATCAGCGCACCTATGAAGATATAGTTCAGGAAACTCAGGAGTTAACTGAGGACTATACGGATAACAAATGGCAATGCCTGGATAAAAGCGATTCAGGTTTGGCGCTCATCCGCATTTTCAGCCGCATGGCCACCATCGTCAGTGATCGCCTCAATCGCTCCCCGGATCGCAATTTGCTGGCATTTCTCAACTTAATTGGTACTCAACAGGCTCCCCCTCAACCAGCCAGAGTCCCTCTCACCTTTACCTTAGCGGGTGGTAGTCCGGTAGATGCTATAGTTCCGGCTCATACCCAAGTTTCTGCACCCGCTCCCGAAGGTGAAACAGAGGAAGTTATCTTTGAAACTCAACAAGATTTGGTAGTCAGCGGGACACAACTACAAGCAATGTTTGTGGTCGAAGATCGGGATTATTATAGCGATCGCAACCATTGGATTGATCCCACAATTGCCAACCAAAATCCAGCATTTTCAGCTTTCAAAGGCGACCTCCCCACGGAGCATTATCTTTATATATATTCTGAAGAAATATTTAGCATACCAAAATTAGAAACTATTACCATCACTATTGATACTAATAGTCCCACTCAATTCGGGGAATTACTTGATACTTGGTCATATTGGGAGAAGACAGCATGGAAACCTCTGACCCGCATTCACACCCAAGCAAATACAACACAATTCATGATCACAGTGACTCAGTTACCTAAATTGATGCCTTTGGTGCAATTTAATGGACAAAAAGCCCCATGTTTGCGGGTAAGCTTAAAGTCTCAGCAACGGAATCAATTAGCGGAAGCCGCACGAGATAATTTACCAGAAGTTACCCAAATTGAAATTAGCACTAGTATTAATCAAACCCATACCCCCGAATTATGCTTATTTAATAATACTCCCTTGGATCTGAGCAAAGATTTCTATCCCTTTGGTACAACCCCTGGGCGTAACGATACATTTTCTATTCCTTTAGATAATAAATTAATTAAACCCGGAGTTGCCATAGAAATTAGCCCAAAACTGAACCATCAACCCACTTATACTGACGATATAGATATCATTTGGGAAATAGGAAACGGGCAAAATTGGCAAATCATTGAAACTTCAACAGCAGCAGATAAATTTAGATGGAGTAATGATTCATCACCAATAAAATTTATAGAACCTACAGAACCTATCACATCAACTACTTTTCAGTTTCCTCAATCACTAATTAATGAGAATCTAGTTGATGATCATAGAGAAAATTCCTATTGGCTGCGCGCCCGCATTAACAATGGAATTTACGGGATCAGAGGGAGAGAGAAAAAATATGTTGTTTATAATGATGTCACCCTAGTTGCTAGAGGCATCTCCTCTGGACAAACAGAAATATTCGTTGATAGTGTAGATGAATTAGAGATTAATGATATCATTCGCATCCAATCATTAGCTGATCCAACCAGACAGGAAGAAGTCAGAATAATTAATAAAATTGCCTCCGAGAAAAAGCTGATTCTTGAGAATAATATTCGTAATCAATATGAAGCCAGCAGTCGAATATTGTGCAAATTTATTATGGTGGACAAGATTCCTGACACTTGCGATCCACCGGTAGTCCAATCTTTGACATTAACTTATAAATTTCTGCTGAGAAAACCTGCATTTTACTATGCTTATAATGATTTTATTTATTGTGAAGGCAGTCCTTTAGGATTTGTCAGACTGACACAAGCGGTTAAAGCTGGAGAAAGGATCTTACATCTGGATGATGTTAGTCAGTTAAGATTAGGTGAGTTGATCAAATTTGACGATAATAATCCCGAAAAACGGCAAATTGAGCTAATTGATCGAGATCGCCATCTGGTCATCTTCACCACAGCATTGAATCATGATCATCGGCGAGCAGTTAGGGTAATTCGTTGTTTTCACCCGTTAACTCCCGCAATTAATCGCAATTCCGCCCTTTATTTGGGATTTAATCAACCATTTCCCAATCGTCCCAATACTCTTTACCTCCAAGTTGAACCACCTTTACCCAGTGAAGTAGCCCCCAATGCCAATCGAGGGGAAGGTGACCTTAACCTACAGCGGATTGCTTGGGAATACGCTAGTCCCAACGGATGGCAACCCCTAGTTGTTCAGGATGAAACCCAAGCCTTTGCTGAGAAGGGGCTAATTCAATTTATTGGGCTAACAGATTTTATCCCATCGTCTCACTTTGGCAAAGAACTTTATTGGCTACGAGCCAGGAAAAAGCCCAGTAGTATTCCATTCGCACTCTTATGTCTTTTTAAATGGGCATTAGGCTTTAGACGATTACACTTGTTCGGCTTGATCCGCTATCTTGGTTGGCAAATAAGCTGTTCTGTTGATTTTTCCGTAGATCCCCGTTTGCGTTCTGTACGGACGAATACTACCTGGGCTAGTCAAACTATTACTTTAGAAAATGAGATATTAGGTTCTAGCAACAATGAGCCGCAACAGGTATTTTCTGCCAGTCAAGTACCCATTCTTTGGGGACAACAATTAGAGGTGCAGGAAGGTAAAATGCCTGCCGACGAAGAACGACAAGTCATTGAACTACAATCAGGCTCAGAAGCAATCAGCACAATTACAGATGAAACAGGTCAATTAGTAGCAGTTTGGGTGCGCTGGCAAGAAGTCCCTGATTTTTATAGTTCCCAGACCAAGGATCGTCATTATGTCATTGATCGCCAAACTGGAAAAATTCAGTTTGGTGACGGAAAAGCAGGAATGATTCCACCGCGAGGACGCAACAATATTCGCCTGACTCGCTATCATACCGGAGGTGGCATCAGAGGGAATCAACCTGCCTATAAGATCGCCGAATTAAAAACTACTATCCCCTACATTGATAGCGTCATTAATTGGGAAGCGGCCACAGGAGGAAACGAGCAAGAATCTCTGGAACGGCTCAAAGAGCGATCGCCCCAACGACTACGCCACCGCGATCGCGCCGTGACAGCCCAAGATTTTGAAGACCTAACATATCAAGCATCTATAGATGTGGCCAGGGTAAAGGTGATCACCCCAGAAATGATGGTTCCCAATTTCAATCCCTTACTGGAGGAACTATGGATTGAACCAGAGAGAAATTCCTCACTCGCCAAGATAACAGAAGTTAGGAGTCAGAGTCCTAAAATCGAGGGCAATCCCATTCAAGTTTTTACCCATGAGATTCGGGCTGGGCGGGTGCGAGTAATCATCGTTCCCCAGAGTTCAGAAAGTCAGCCTACCCCCAACTTGGCATTACTCAATCGAGTCCATACTTATTTACAAACGCGTTTCGTGCCGACCATGAAACTGCAAGTAACCGGACCTAACTGGCAAGAGATCAGAATTATTACGGAAATTGTCCCTGTTTCTCTAGAAAATGCTGATGCTGTCAGAGTTGAAGTTCAGCGTAGCCTCCATAACTTTCTTCACCCCCTCACAGGTGGCAATCAAGGAGTAGGGTGGAGCTTCGGGCGTAAACCTCACCTTTCCGACCTCTATGCCCTCTTGGAAGCAGTTCCAGGGGTCAAATACGTCCGCTACCTAGACATCCAACCGACTGATTGTCAAATGGATATCCGTACTCTTATTTACTCTGGTCAACACCGAGTTACCTTGAAATTACCAGGAGAGACAGATTAACTTATGCCACTACCATTACCCAATCTCGATGACCGCACATATTCCAGCCTGGTAGAAGAAGCGGTTGCTCTCATTCCCACGGAAGCACCCCAATGGACAGATCACAACCCATCTGATACAGGAATTATCCTGATTGAATTATTGGCCTGGTTGACTGAAATGGTGTTATATCGAGTCAATCAAATCCCTAATCACAATCAAGCCGCTTTTTTAACTCTACTCAAAGGGCATCATTTTGAACTGCCAGCAGAAAAATCTCCCGCCGATCAAAATGCCATCTTGGAGGCTGAGATTCAAAAAACCTTGGCAGAATTGCGAACACCCTATCGAGCCGTCACCGCCAAAGATTTTGAACGGCTGATTTTATCTGACTGGTCAAAAACTAAGACTATTAAAAGAGACTTTGGAGAGGAGGGGATAATTGCGCGAGTGCAATGCTTGCCAGAGCGAGATTTAGAAACAAAAGATGTCAATGAGATTGTGGAAGGGCATATTAGCTTAGTAATTTTGCCTCGTCTACATAGTTCCAATACCGAAAAGCTCAGAAAAATAATTAAGAAATTTCTCAATCAAAGACGACTGATTACTACCCGCCTCCATCTAGTTGACCCCAAATATGTGAAAGTCAAAGTTGCTGCCACTTTATATTTACAAGACGGTGGGAATAATCTGTTCGTTCAAAGAGAAGCAGAACGCCGGATTAAAGCTTTTTTTGCTCCTTTAGATTCCCAAGAATATTGGCAAGGTAATGGCTATCCTTTTGGCGCGGATATCTATATTTCTGAGTTATATCAATTATTAGATAATTTGCCTGGTGTTGATTATGTAGAGGTAGTTCAACTTAACGACTTCGATGAGCAAAGAAAAAAATTCAACCAACAATCCGAAATGATCGGTATTTCTCTAGAAGAAAATGAATTGGTTGAGGTAGAAATTGACAAAATTATCACCATTCAACAACATTTTGAAGCAAAATGGAAAAGAAACAACTAAGTAGTTATCAAGAATATTTACCTGCTTATCTGCAAGAAGATTTCTCTGATCTTGATCTGCAAAAAAGTCCCTTTTTGAGCAGATTTTTACTAGCGGCTGAAAAAATTCTGACTGGGTCTACTCAAGAGCAAGAATATTTTTCGCTTCATCCTCAGATTATTTCCAGAAATTCCCAAACTTCTGTTGGTTTAGAAACAATCATTTCTCAGATTCACACCTATTTTGACCCCCAGAAAACTCCATCGGAATTTTTGCCGTGGTTGGCAGGGTGGGTAGCATTAAGTTTACGAGAAGATTGGGATGACGCAGTTAAACGGCAATTTATTAGCCGAATAGTGCCGCTATACCAAATTCGGGGAACTATTTCCGGATTAAAACAAATGTTAGGAATTTATCTGGAACTTTATCTCCAAGAATTTAACTCCAACTATCCCGCAGGAAAGATTTCAATATTTGAATTTGACGACCATCCTCATTACTTTCAAGTCCAAATCCCCCTTCTGACCACTCAACCGGAGAGATATTGGCGAGGATGCCGCATTGCTAAAGCCATTATTGATCAAGAAAAACCAGCCCATACCTTTTATGCCTTAAGAATATTAACACTAACCATGCAAATTACCAAAGCATGGGGAGGTTGTTATCCGTTTACCTTATTTGACGCTCCGCCTCAACAGAAAATGCAAATCGAGGCTAGGATTAAACTGAATGATTGCCCGCCGGGAGATCCCTTAGAAGAGCAAATATTAATCCGCATTCAGGGAAAAAATTTGCCCCTTGAACCGAATGGCAGCCAACTGGGACCCCATGTCAGGCAAACAGTGTTTTATGAACAATTTACCAACAATCCCGATGGCTTTTTTATCGCTCTAGCTAATTTGAGCGATCGCCAACTGACTGGAAAAATTACGGTTCAAGTTAACTTTAATCTCAACCACCAGCAATATTCCCTGATCATATTTGATTCCCTACCCTTTGACCTAGAACCTAACTTAAGAATTTATCGCCCCCTGAATCAATTAGAGTTAATGCCGGGAAATACTCGTCTTGACTCCAATCCAGAGCAAACTTTGCGTGTCCATCCAGAACCCCCGTTAAAAATTTATCAGCCTCAAATCAAGTGGATTGACGGTAATACGCGCCTGGGTTCTCAAGTTGGTCAAACTATGCGCCTGGTGCATGATGCCAGACTGAGAATTTACAAACCCAGACGATTGTTTGAGAGCATGGAGGGGAATACTCGTTTGGGGAACCAAGTAGGTGAAACAATCCAGATTCCCACAGGTTTAGATGATTCTGAATTAAAAATTTACAGTCAAAATCAAGAATACAAAATTGGCAACACCCTTCTAGGACCCGAAGTAGGTGCAACCATGCGTCTCGTTCCTAACTCCCAGTGGTTAGAGCGGATTTATCGGTTTAAATTATTTGATTCTCCAGCTAAAAAGAACATAGAAATAGAAGCAATTATTACACTAACAGACGTGGCTGAAACAGAAGGGGAAAAAATCGCCAGGTTGTTAATATTACGCATTCAATCCCGTACTTCTTCCTTTAGCCCCATAATGCCAAATCTAGAATTTTCCTCCCAAGGACTGCGGGCTACACACCAGGTTAGCTATCAACGATTTTTGGATAACCCCAAAGGCTTTTACATAGTGTTATCTAACGTCAATGATCGCCAAGTGGCTGGAAAAATCACCATAAAGCTCAACTTCAATCTTAATCAGCGTCCTGTGTCTGAGGTGATTATCGCAGAAGACTTTAATCTCAATCCCAGGGCGAATGTTCTAGAAATTTGTCACCCTCTTAAGGATCAGGATGGAGATATTCAGGGTAATACCATTATTGGCAGAGTTACCCCATATATGCTGAAAACTTTGGCAGTTGAGGAAGACGATTGGATTGATTAATTAAATTTTGGTTGTAACTAGATCATTATGGCTGACTTTATTTTAACCACAGGCGATATGGCCATGTTTAACCCCCCATTTGGGCAAGCAATTGTTACCGTAATTCCTGGTAATATAATGGGGTCCAGTAAAGACATGATTAACAAAAAAATGGTCTGTGTTGATGGGGATGAAAAAACCGTCATTGTTCCTGGTTGTCCCTACATGACTCCATCACATCCTATTCCCGGTGTGGGTATTCTTTCCATTGATTCCCTAGCACCCAATCAAAAAGCCCAAAGAACCAAATCTAACGGTAAACCGGTTTTACTCAAGGGAGGAACATTTAAAGCCAAGTTTCAAGTTGTTGTTCCCGCCCAACAACCCACCCCTGCTGGTCCAGTTCCCGATCCTAGCCCGCAATATACTGGAACTGGTAGTTTCATCACTACTAACTTTCGAGTTAAAGGAACATGAAACTCGATATTAATTAATCCTTGTTCATTATTATCAAATAACTTAACTAAGGAACGTGGATTTATTAACTTACAATTCTTTGTAGGTTGGGTAAAGCGACAGCGTAACCCAACATTAAATTACATAAATTAAGAGTTGTACTTTATTTAATTCACATTCCTAAGTTTCCTTAACTTTATCTGCGTCAATGCTCACGACAATCAACAACATTCACATTTTCAATCAGAAAAGTAGAGAGTAATATATATGGGTACTTTGCGACAAAGCCAAAGCAAAAAAACTCAAGCCATTGCCAAACAACAAGCCACATCTAATAAGAACCGTGATATCCATCCAGCGGAAGAAATACAAGAGATGTTTGGTAACCAAGCACTGGGTCGCCTAATTGAGTCGCAAAGCTCCCAAGATCAGCCAACAGATAATTCCCCAAACCTACTTCTCAAACAAATTTCAACAGCTAATAACTCCCCTCTACAACGGCGGTCTTTTTTTCGCGGTCTTTCCCAAGAGTTAGCAGGTAATGGACAAGGTTATCTGGTGCAGGCCAAGCTGACAGTTAACCAACCAGGGGATAAATACGAACAGGAAGCTGATAGAGTAGCTGCACAAGTAGTTAAGCAAATTAATCACCCTATTTCCCAGCCATCAGCTAACCCAGAAGCAGTCCATAGCCAAAAATTAATGCGAAAGTCGGTGTCATCTCCTGTGCCTATCGCGGGGGGAATAGCAACCACACCACACTTAGAAACAGCCATTAAACAACAACAGGGTCAGGGGCAGCCTATCTCGGAGGATATTCGGGAACCGCTAGAAGAGTCATTTGGTGCTGATTTGAGTGGTGTCAGGGTGCATACCGATGACCAGTCAGATGAATTAAATCGCTCCATTCAGTCCCTTGCTTTCACAAAGGGAAGGGACATCTTTTTTAAGCGGGGCGCTTATCAACCCAGAAGTCTTAAAGGGCAGGAACTCCTAGCCCATGAATTAACTCATGTTATTCAGCAAGGGGGGCAAGGACGGCTTGTACAGCGTAAAAATGATGACAAGCCTAAACAGACACTAAAGAAATCTAAAGGTGGAATAGATATATCAAAAGATGTTACTGGAGAAATAGGGATCTTTAAATTCACTGACCAAAATCTGGAATATAACGAAGATCAAGATGCTCTCAAAGGCGATGGCACAGTTATTATTCCAGATATCAATAACACCAGTGCTAGTGTGAGTGGGATGGTGATTGATAGTCAAGGCGTAGATTGGGATAAAATCACCGTCAAAACCCAAGATATTAAATTAGGGGAAATCGCCACAATTACGAATATCCAAGGCAACATTCTTGGCAAGAAAAAACAATATCAATCGGACGTTTCTGGAACGTTTGGGGTTGATCTTAGTTCACAAGGTCTTCAGGCAAAAACAAGCGGCACAGTCAATATTACTTATGTGGCAGGAACATGGAAATATGCGATTACAAATGGTTCCATAAGTGCGACAATTGACAATATTTTTAAGCTTGATGCAACAGAGATAAATTACGACAATATTAACAAATCTATTGGCATTCTC
>NZ_VILB01000041.1 GCF_009712035.1 Anabaena sp. UHCC 0187
GAGTTCTACCGGAGTTGGCAAGGTAGAATCCGGTGGAGATGTTAATATTAACTATACAGCCGGAACATGGAAATACGCTATTAGCAAAGGTTATCTCAAGGCAACAATTGACGAAGTATTTAATCTGGAAGCCAAAGGGATTACCTACGACAATACGAATGAATCCCTCGTATTTGAAACAGCGAGTGTCATCATTCCAGAACTCAACGAGACATCGGTTAAGGTAGAAAAAGCTCAGATTGATAAAAACGGCATTGATTGGGATAAAATCACCGTCAACACCAATGATATTAAATTAGGAGAATTCGCATCAGTTAGTCAGCCTACAGCAACCATCTGTGGCAAGAGCCAGCAATATAAATTAGAATGTGCCGGAGCAGTAGCAGTAAATATTGGCTCCAAAGAAATTGTTAATGTCAAATCAAGCGGCGACCTTAAGATTATTTACCAATCCGGTAAATGGGACTATGAAAGCAAGAATCTATCTCTAAGTGCGACAATCGCCGACATCTTGAATTTTGAGGCGAAAGGTATCAACTATGATCATGAAAAGAAATCCCTGACTTTAAGCCAAGCTAGTATCACTATTCCAGAACTAAAAAACATATCGGCGGAGGCGAAAAATGCACGAATTGATCACAACGGGATTGATTGGGATCAAATCAGCATCCCAATGCCAGAAATTCCCCTGGGTGAAATTGTAAAAATTAAAGAATCTAAAGCCAGTATTGAAGGTGCAAAACAAAAATATAGCACCATCATTGGTGGCCGTCTAGAATTAAAGTTTGGCGATTACTTCCAAGCCACAGGTACAGGTGCTGTCAAACTTGATCGAACTGTTTCACCTAGTCAACTCAAAATTGAGAGTGCCAAACTTGAAGCTCAGGGCAAGGTAGAACTACCTGGTAAATTGATGGTGTGGCCAAGTATTGATTTCAGCTATCCTATTGTCCCAGGCTTAGAGGCAGGGGTTCAGCTAGGCATTAAAGGTGGCATTGCGGGTGCGTTGAAAGGTGCAATAGCCAAAAATGGGACAAACCAAGATTGGGATTTTGCCGTTAACCCAGAGATCAAAGGATACTTAGCGGTTAGCTTAAAAGCTTTTGCGGGTGTGGGAAGTGCCTACATTGCCTCACTACAAGCATACATAGAAGGGATATGTCGTGCTGATGCAGTTGGGGGTCTGGAATTTAGCGGCAAATTTGGATATGACGAAAGTACCAAGAAAATTAATGCCAGTAAATTGACATCGAAATATTATGCTGAAGCCAAATTTACGGCTGAGATTGCTGCTGGCATTCAAGCTCAAGCATTCTACTTCTTCAAGAAAAACCTATACCGTATCACTATAGGTAAATGGGAGTTAGGTTCTGGTAATATTGGGGGCGATATTAAGATTGATGAGGATGGTAAATTAAAAGTTAGTTCACCTACATTCGGTGGAGTAATGAAAGGTGAGATTGAGAAAAATGGCACAGGTCCAAAAGGTGAAATAATTGCCGTCGCCGAAGCACAAAAATTGTTACGGGATGCAGCACAATCTATTGAAGGCAGTGGTGAAGAACGTCAAGCAATTATTAAGAAAATTGAGGCTAAATACAAGGAGGCAATTAAGGTAACACAAGGTGTTATCGACAAGGAGGTAGAAAAGAGCAATAAATGCGTTGATCAGCTAGACAAAATTAATGAAAAGTTATCGCGCTATAGCAATGTATGGAAGAAATTGAATGGGGATGAAAATGAACCTATCAAGAAAAGGAACATTATTAAACAAGTAGCCTCTGGCATACGGCACTCAGATAGTGTACATCAAGCCAAAGAGACAGTGAAGCAAGGAGGCACGACATTACGAGGAAGAAATAATAAAGATTACTTGAGCAACAGAATCAAAACAACAAGCGATCTTTGGGACAAAATTAGCGACAAATATGATGTACACTACGCGAGGTATCAAGATGCGGTCGCAGCTATCAAGCAATCAGTTACTGTGCTGGCAGATGTTGAAGCCGCTATTCAAAACATTCAAGCACTAGAGCAAGGAAAAGGCATTGAGAATATATCTACTATTGAAAAAGAGCAAAAAATACTAGATTCTGCTCAAGAAAAATTAAAGGAAGAGAGTATTAAGCTAGATATTTCATCCATTGAGAAACAAGTTTCTGAGTTGGAAGATATCGAAACTTGACAAGACAAAATTACGTTTTTAGGTGAATTTTTGTTGACAAAATAGTTCACAAAGTTACACTAAAATCTAAGCAATAACCTATCGTTTACTTTGGTGAATCACTAATGCTTCTGAAAGCTACAGAGTCTGTACTCAAAAAACAAGAATGGCAGTTTTACGATCTAGGTAACGCCACACTAAGGATTGATATCAATGGAGAAACTGCAAATTGGATTGTGATTGTAAAATGTGTGGATGAGTATCAGCAATTTGTGGCTTACTCAGTGTGTTCTAATAAACCCCTTGTGGAAAAGTACACTGTTATACAGGAGTTCTTAACACGGGCTAATTTTGGTTTAAAGTTCGGAAATTTTGAATTTGATTTACGAGATGGCGAAATTCGCTTCAAGACAAGCATACAATTTGCTGGCGAGGTTCAACCAGAATTAATGATTGAGCAATGTTTATTAATCAATATTATGACGATGGATCAATATTTGCCTGGGATTTTACAGGTGATGTTTACGGATATTTCTCCAGCAGCGGCGATCGCCCACATCGAAGATTCTGAAATAGATAAGTAGGTGAACAGGAAAATTTAAAGGTATGTAACGGTATGTAAAGTTGTCTCAATGCGATATTCTGATTGAGTTTCAGCCATTTTACAAAACGCAATACCCCTCATTTTTATTTTGTTCACCTACTTACATTATCTAGTGAGATTTAGAAGCAATCTTTAATTAAGATTATTTCCAGTTTACAAAAACAAGGAGAAAGGATAATGGCAGGAGGAGGCACTTCTGCCAATAAACTATTGAAGTCATATTGAACATCTCTGAGGTTTCATTTTATTAACTTTGGCTCAAATCTTAAAAACTATTCTTGTCATTCAAAAATTCTGATGACAATACAAAAAAATTAGAATACTTATGCTCCTGCGAGAAAAAGTTCATATCAACCAACTATTACTATTATTAAAACAGTTAGACGGACTATTAGAAAGTGCAATCATAGCCGCTCAAAGTGCCTATGGCACAGATGCGGAAAACAATTCCTATCGAGGAATACAAATCAATGAAGAAGAAGTAGAACGGTTACTAGAACGAAAACCAGGAATCCCCTTATTATATACAGAGAATTTTCAGCAATTTCCCTCGGATGTTGTTGAAACAGATTCCCCTCTCGCATGGCTTCAGAAAACTTTTGAGTTATCAGACTTCGATATCAATATTATAGCGATCGCACTCGCCCCAGAACTTGACCGCCGTTACGAACGCCTTTACGCCTATCTCCAAGATGATGTGCGTTGCAAACGACCGACAGTAGATCTAGCTCTAAATTTACTCTGTACTTCAGCAATAGAAAAACTCACAAGACGGGTTTATTTTAGTCCTGATGCGCCGCTGATTCATCATGGTCTGCTGCACCTTTTCCCGGAATCTCATCAAACAGATCCACCCCTACTTGCCCATAACATTAAA
Organism: Anabaena sp. UHCC 0187; assembly: GCF_009712035.1. Classification (GTDB taxonomy): domain Bacteria; phylum Cyanobacteriota; class Cyanobacteriia; order Cyanobacteriales; family Nostocaceae; genus Dolichospermum. Next base: position 3,646 of record NZ_VILB01000041.1, read on the forward strand.
CTTGATCAGCAGGTAATTCAACTGCTATTAGGAGAACCGGGAATTGATGGCAGACTCGTTTCTTTTTGTCAATTAATTACGCCTAAATTTCAGTTTGATGACTTGCCTTTAAAATCTGAAATTAAGCAAGGTTTAATATCTTTAGTCAATGCCGATTGGTTAGCAGATAAAACCCTAAATTTATATTTTCAAGGTGAGGACATTTCTGGCAAAAGTCATACCTCTGAAGCCATTGCTAATTCATTACAAGTACCTTTGTTAATAGCAAATTTGACGATAATTTTGGCTGCTAAAGCAGAGTTTCAATCTACTATCAAACTATTATTTCGGGAAGCTTGGTTTAAAAATGCCCTGCTTTATATCGAAGATTTAGATGTTTTACAAACCCAAGAAAATACTATTTTATATCAAGAGTTTCTCAAGCAATTAACAGAATATTCCAGAGTTACTATTTTAGCAGGTATTAAGTCTTGGGTAAATACGACAACTAAAGCCATAGAAGTAATCACAATTCCTTTTGTGATGCCAAATTTTCAGCAGCGTCGTTTTTATTGGGAAAATTGCTTGCAATCCGTAGGTATTACCCTGGATGCTATAGATTTGGATAGTTTGAGCGATCGCTTTCGTTTGACTTCTGAACAAATTGCTGATGCTGTGACAACTGCGACCAATCAAGTTCGCTGGCAAGCCGCGGTATCCGAGTTTCCTGATTCCCAATTTAGCCCGCAAAAACCTATAACATTAACTGATTTATTTACTGCGTCCAGAGGATTATCAGGTCAGGATTTAGCAACCTTGTCTCGGCATATTCAGCCTAAATATAGTTGGGAAGATATTATATTACCAGATCACCAAAAAAATCTATTACGAGAGATTTGCAATCAAATAAAGCATCAACATTTAGTTTGGGAAGAGTGGGGGTTTGAGAGTAAGGTATCACTAGGAAAAGGGTTAAATGTCATGTTTTCTGGAACTCCGGGAACAGGTAAAACTATGGCAGCAGAGATAATTTCTCAAGAACTCCAGCTTGATTTATATAAAATTGATTTGTCCCAAGTAGTTAGTAAATATATTGGGGAAACAGAAAAGAACCTAAATCGGATTTTTACCGCAGCTACTAATGCTAATGCTATTCTTTTATTTGATGAAGCAGATGCCCTATTTGGTAAGCGCAGCGAAGTGAAAGATGCCCATGATCGCTATGCTAATCTGGAAATCAGTTACCTGTTACAGAAAATGGAAGAGTATGAAGGCATAACTATTCTTACTACCAATCTCCGCATGAATATGGATGATGCTTTTGTGCGACGACTCCGGTTTATTATTGAATTCCCATTTCCCAGCGAAAAACAACGATATCAAATTTGGCAGAAAATATTTCCTAAAAGCGCACCCTGTAGTCCTGAATTAGATTTAAATTTTCTCGCCCGTAATTTTGAACTAACCGGGGCAAATATTCGTAATATTGCCTTAACCGCAGCTTTTTTAGCCGCAGATGATAACAATCAAATTGAAGTAGCTCACTTAATTCAAGCAGTACGTCGTGAATATCAAAAGATGGGTAAAATCATCAAAGAGAAAGAATTAGGGCTTGCTGAAAAAGGCTAAGCTGTTACGCAGCTAAATTTAATATACAGCATTACCTTTATTTTTAATTTTGCGCTCCCATTTAATAATAAGACCTCCTTCATTTAACAATTTATTCAACAACTCCTCTAGCTGTGATACGGACTCAAATAATCTATGAGCTATATATTCCTTTGCGGAATGCCAAACTAGTTCAATTAAATTATAAT
>NZ_VILB01000042.1 GCF_009712035.1 Anabaena sp. UHCC 0187
ACATAGCTTACTCCTTTGTTATTTGTCTCTCCTCTCCTGGTAAATTACTCAAACTCCGACTAGCAACATCTGCACTCAATCCCCAAAGTATCAATTCCAAATAATTAGAAAAGGGGTCAGCACCAAAGGTCATCCCCTTTTCTACATACAAAGCGCGTATCCCTACTAACGATAATCCTACTAACAACGTTAAAGATAACAGTGGTCGCACAATCCAGAGTGTTGTTTCTGCTCGTAATTCATTAGATACTCCCGCGATCGCTATTAAAAGTTGGCGTAACCACGCAAACCTAGCTGATTTAGTTTTCTGTACCTGTGTAGCACGTTCAGCAGATGTTATGGCCACAGCAGCTTCATTCGCAGCTGCTGTCAAACTAGGATCAGGTTGTTGATCTGCTCCCATCATCACATTGCTGAGTTTGACAATACTTTCTTGTATATGTTGCAGCATTTCTTTAGCTTTATCATCGTTCTCAAATTTAATCCACTTTCGGGCTTCACTGATTTTGGTTAATATTCCGTCGTCACCACCGACATCAGGGTCTTGTTCCATACCTTCTAACTGCTGTTCGATTTTTCGCAGGCTAGTTAAGCAGTTAAGACGCTCTTTAATCTTGGCTAAATCTGTGTTCACTGTTTCTAAATCCATTTGAGTAACAGAACTGCGGACTTTATTAACCATTGGACTGAGAATTTCTTGGTCTTGTTGGTCAACTTTATCAATCATGTTCTCTACTTCGTAGACTTTCGCCAAAGCATCCGATTGGGGAATCCCCTTCTCTTGCATATATTTGAACAATCTGCCCAGAACAATACCCACCAATAAGACTAAAATTGGCATTGCTGGGCCAATACGCATACTTAAATCCACTGGAATCGACAGTCTGCCCTCTCGACCTTCCATTGTCAAGTAGACTGCCCCCGTATATCGGTCGGGGGGAATTTGCGATCGCTCCCACTTCAAAGGTAAACTAATAATTTTATTGGCAGCTAAATTCTGGGGACTTAGCGGGGGTTCTACCTCGGTTTTAGTAATTTGATAGTCAGTTTGCTTCCCTTGTAAAATTATTTCAGCGCTGGTAAGAAACACAGTTGCTTGATTGGGGTTATCTAAATAAATGAACCGTTGATTTTGGAAAGCACTGGCGGGAAGTAATAGATGAGCTAAACCACAGTCCCAACTGCATCGGACTAATTGCAACTGAACTTGTTCTGAATCTTTTACAGGTACTAATGCAGGTCTAGCTTTTGCTTTTACTGTTAAAGGAATCACCAAAGCCTCAGACCGCTTTTGGCTAGGTAAAAGTATTTCAATCTGTCCTTGATAAGTTCCTGGTAGCTTTACACCATTGAGCTTTACCTGAAAATCTTTTGGTAAACCCGCTTCTAGCTTACGTTCCCCGATTAACTCTACCTGCTGACGACCAATTACCTCATCTCCTTCTTTCCGCTGCAAGTCTGAAGGTAAGAATGTCCAAGCTGTGATACTCCCTCCAGAGGCTGTTAACCGGATGTTGCTAATCAAGGCATTATCTTCCCCAAGCCAACCTTTAACTTCTAAAGGCTTGTCTTTGGCATCAACTTCAATTTTGACATTAGTTTGAGCAACAGCAGGAGCAGGGCAAATGAGTAAAATCAGGAGTGCAGCAGTAATCCAGCGTTTCATAAGTAGGTTAAGTAGTTAATGATGGGCGATGTCTACGGGCGGTTGCGCCAACGTACGGGCTAAAGCAATCTCGTAAGGAGCATACAATGAATACACTAAACCCAAAGGATTAAGGTTTTGCTGAAGCATTTCTCTCCGCACTGTCAGCATAGCTTGTCCTAAAGGTTCTCCGCGAAATACTCGCTTGAGCAAGGTAATGGCATAGAATTCTGCAAATAATTCTGGTACAGGGCATTCCGTACCAATTACGCCACTAGCACCAGCCGAGCGAAAGTCATCAATTAAGCTGATGTAACTCTCCGGGCTATAATCCGCAGTAGCGCAGCCATTGAGTAAGACTAAAGGGCGATGCTGCCAGTTTACCTCGCAGGCTTCAAGAAAATTACTATAAATTTTGTCATCGCTCAGTTGCAAGTAAGGCAATTGTTCAATTTCATCTATACCGCCATGACAATAAAAGTACACAATATCTAAGTCAGAACTGTGGTTTGCCCAAATCATTTCCAGGTCATTAATTTCTTTAGCTATTAGCATTTCCACTGAGCCAAGTTGTTTAATTTTAGATAAATGGTTTTGCCAAAATCTAAATTGTTCCCTGACGTTGAAATTGATATACAAAGGTTGATTATTGGCAATTTGCCATACAAGGCTAGGCGTTTGAGAGAGTTCGCCACTTGTCCAAGCCGGAATTTGCTCAATAGCATAGCGGTAGCCCCAAAAAGCATGGGGACAAACAACCTTGTAATTATCTTTAAAAGGGCAACCAGTACAGTCTATGTCGTGATTGAGAAATTCTTCGCAGACATGAACTTCTTTACTGGTCATTACCTTACGCTCATATAGCAACGCCCAAGGGATTGTTGCTTTTCCCAGTCCTACAATTGGGTTAATCGGGTTAACTTGGATGACACTATCGGGTTTCAATGCGGCGCGTAATTTTTCGCCATTATCTTCACCTAACGTTCGACCTTTGTTTTCGGGGAGTAATGAGCGATATAAATATCGTCCAGCATCAGCTAATTGAGGTAGCCAGGTATTCAGCAGCTTCATATCGCCTTGGGTTTTACTCTTATAACCCTCTTTTGTAGAAGCCATTGAGTGTAATTTTTGCCGCACTCTGGCGATCGCACTTCCCAACCCAGATTGTAAATTTGTATTATAAGATACTAATTCTTGATTTCCCTGTGTCCTATCCAGAAAACGTAAGTCAGTGCTACCATCTCGTGTATCAACTTGTACATCTACAGTTAAGAATCGCTCAGGCAGCAGTGCGAGCTTTTCATGAGTCAATAAGTCGATGGTAGTAAAAGTAATACTAGCAGTTTGAGGTGGGCGCAGTGACTCTGGTATTTCTGCCCCGGCTACGGGGATGATGAGGACTGCAAGTTGCTTTGACTGGAGCAAATATCCGCGATATAACAAGTCCACCTGAATGTAGCCTCGACCTTCAAATAAGTTAGGTTTAACGGTGAACTGGACAATATCTGATGCACCACTGCGGGGTAGGATTAGCTTTTTGACTGTTGCATCAATGTTAAAGTCTTTAGAAGCCACTACTAAATCTAGAGGTAGAGATTCCGAGTCATTCCACACCTGTGCCAAGGCTTGATCTGGAAAGGGAATCGGCTCAGTCTGTATTCCTTTTCGTTCCGGGCTGATGTCTATAAGCAAGAAATAAGTCTGTCCATGAATTAAAGGCTCGCTGGATGGAACAGTTATCAGATGGCGTAGCCCCTCGCCGGCATCATCAGAGTAAGCAAAGTAAGTATTTAAAAAACGGTGGTTCTTAGTAAATTCATCAATATTTTGAATAAAAGTTTGCTGCTTTACCGTTTTGTCTGGCTGATCGGTGTTAAATATAGTACCCGTGAGTCTGATAAGTAAATCAGATTGGACGTTACCTTTAAACCCACCGTCAAAAGTTTTTACCTCTTTTGACTCTCCAAAAATACCCTGTTCTAATTCATCGAGGCTAGGAAGAAATTCCTGTGGGATTTGACTGTTTAAAGCATCTAATTTTACTTTGTTATACTGGAAAAAGCGATTTAAAACGGAATTCATCTGAATTATAGCCGTCAACTGTTCTTCTATAAATTCCCAATCATCAGAATCAGTCAGTAGCTGTAGTTGCCGTCCTATATCTTGCAAAAGCGATCGCTCATCGTTAGTCAGAGAAACTTCCGGTTCTCTTAGAGCCAATAAGAGAGCCAGTAATACCTTGTTGACAGAGGAATTCATAGACATAGTTTGCATCTTTGACAACGTAAAACAGTCAATTCACTTAAAATCAATTTATATAATAATTTCATATATCATGAGAAGAGATGCACTTGTCGTCGGTATAAATTTGTATCCTTGTTTAAAGGATACATCAAATAGCAAAGCCAAACACTTAACAACTCCTGCGGTAGATGCCGAAAAAATCGCTCAACTTTTAGAAGCCGATCAGGATTTTCGGGTGATCCGACTTCCCGAAAGTAGAATAAATGGTAAATTCCAGGTTGATCCGAATAAATCAGTCTCTGCTGATGAATTATTAGAAGCTATTACCAAGCTATTTTTACCATCAGAAGATTTAGACACAGCACTATTATTTTTTGCTGGACATGGGTTACAAAAGCCTTTGGGAACTTTAAAACAAACGCTTTTAGCAACTAGCGATGCTAATCCTCAGTTAAAAAAGTGGAATGGTATACTTCTGCGAGATTTATGGGAAATAATCAAGCAGAGTTATGTTAAAGAGCAAATAATCTGGATAGATTGCTGCTATGGCGGTGAATTGCTGAATTTTAAAGAAAATGAATTTCCCAATGCACACAACCGTTTTTTAATAGCAGCTTCTCACAGTTCGGAAGTAGCTTACGAGCGATTCGATGGTAAACATGGTGTACTCTCAGGAGCGCTCATTGAGGGACTTGATTCTGAAAAAATTGACCATCACAGTTGGATAACAGCCCGTACTTTGGGAGCTTTTGTAGATACCCAACTAAAAAAATATTACGCAGAAACAAAAATACCTCAACAGCCACAAATTAGAATTCCCGATCAAGAAATCCGACTGGTTAAAGGTAGAGGTCAGCCTAGCGTTAATCAGCGATCAGACACCAATAAATCTCAGTTTGATTTATCTGCTTCTACAGAAACCAAACCTGCTCTCTCTCATTGTTCGTCTGACCTCGAAAAGTTGCAACAAGAAGCAGATTATGTGCTAAATGATATACGAAGTGATATTGGTGGTTTCAAGCTTGACCGAACTGATCTAATTGCTAACGCTCAAAAAAAGATTTTAGAAGCATCAGTAATCGAGATAGTTGGTTCATCTGGGGTTGGTAAGTCAGCCGTATTGAAAACTCTTGTTGAGTATCAACAAAAAGAAGGTCAAGTTGTAGTCCTTTCAGGAGATCGTATTGCTGGGACAGGTTGGAGTAGTTATGCTGGCGCTCTACAACTCAAACAGCCGTTAAATAAACTTATTTTAGCATTAAGCATAAATACTCAACCAATTATTTTTATTGATGGAATTGATCGCATTACTGAGACGGGTAAACAGACTGTTATAAAAGATTTGTTTTATACATTAGCGGAAATTCCACTCAGTGAAGATGGTTCTCGGCATTGGAAAGTTGTGTTCTCGACACGGGAAGAAAATCTTCGGGAAGTTTATAAATGGCTTAACTGGCAAGCACTAGGAGAGCCAGTAAGGTTGGAAGTACCAGAGTTAACTCAAGCAGAACTCCAAAGCGTCGTCGAACATATTCCTCGACTCAAACCACTACTATCTCTTAGTCAGCTTTCGCCTATTCTTAAGAATCCGTTGATGTTGAAGCTTCTGGAAGACCCACGTATGCTTCCCAATCTAGAAGACTTACCACCTATTGCTACGGAGATTGAAGTAAGTAATGTGTGGTGGTCAAGAGTTGTCATTGGACAAAATCCTATTATTGGTGAAGGTAGAGAACAAATACTCACAAGTCTAGGTGAAAAGGCTGTTAAGTCTCCCGGAACTAGGCTCCGCATCGAAAATGCTAATCCAGAAGCAGTTGTTTCTCTAAAACAAGATCGGATTCTTATTCAAGATATTGATCGGCGATTATTTCGCTTTGGTCATGACTTACTTGAGGACTGGGTAATGCTTCGTGTAATAAATGAATATCGAGAGGAACTGCCTGCTTACCTCAAGGAGTTGGGTGAACCTTTCGGTTTATTGAGAGCTGTTCAGTTAGTGGGAGTCGCTCTCCTGGAAAGTCATGTCACGGCTGAATTTTGGATAAACTTGATTGAACAAGTTGAACAAGCTTCGGAACTTTCTCCTAGATGGCGGCAAGCGTTACTAACTGCACCTTTAGTATCTCCACGTTGCAGTGAATTGCTTAATAAAGCTGAACCAATACTCATAGCGGATAATGCACGGAGGCTTATCGAGTTGCTTGTTGCGCTACGAACCTTGGAAGTAATGCCGAACTTTTCACTAATGTATCTATTTACAAAAGCAGAGCTAGAGTCAAGCGATCGCGTGATGCCGATTTTAATGAGTGATCCAATCCCACGATGGTCAGTATGGGAACCTTTCATGGGGTGGTTGCTAAAGCGGATCAATGATTTACCCAGCAGTATTCGTCCAGAAGTTGTCAAGCTAATGGAGATTTGGCAAGTCAAGTCACCAACAGGCTCAATTTATCGAAAGGAAATTGGTGAAATAGCGATCGCATGGCTTAAAGAACAAGAAGCAAGCAGAGGTTGGTAATGTCGAAATATCACGAATATGAAACCAGTTTACATAGAATAATCCTGTACTCAGCAGATGTTCTGCCAGAGCAAGTGGTAACTTACCTCAGCGAACTTGCTAAGTCTGAGAATGACGAAACAAAAAAGGAGGTAATTTCTAAAATTCAAGACTTTAAGCCTCTTGTTGATTCAATTCCCAGAGAATTTGTTGATTTTGTAATCAGTGTGCTAATCCAAAAGCCAGTTAAACCGAAAAATCACCCTCATATTCCTAGAAGAATCACTAGCTCACTAGAAGATAGAAACTTTGGTATAAACGATATCTTAAATTTCATCCCGCCTGCACCTATTCAAGGGCCATTCTTTTTTCTCTTACTTAATCATGAGGATGAAGGACTACGGCTAGTCCATGCTCTGACCAATGCAGCATCAGAAAAATGGCGTAAATATAAACAGCGACAAGAAATTGACCAACCTAAATTGACTCCTTTACCAGTCACTATTAATTTACCCTCTGGTTATCGTGAATTTTGGGGCGATACTCAAGTTTATTGTTGGTTTCGAGGAACAACTGATGGACCATATACTGTAATTTCTGCATTGATGGCATTAGAAGAGTGGATGGAGAGACAGATTGAAGCAGGTCGAGATGTTGAAGCTCTTTTTGAGAAGGTGTTATCTGGGAGCAATTCTGTTGCTGTACTAGGTATTTGCTTAAGTATGGCACTTGCTTATCCTGAAAAATGTTTAAAAGTAGCGTTGCCAATTACCATCTGTGCCCATATTTGGGAAATGGATATAAAACGCCTACTCGGTGATAGAAGAAATTCATTAACATCTCTTAAAGCCTGGGAATTTGACAACCGTAATGACTGGCTTTACGAAATCCTTGAAAGGCGGAATAAAAGACCACAGCGTTCGCTGGATGTTAGACATTTAGCAATGTACTATGTTTTGTCGAGTGATGACTTTTTAAGAGTTGAATTTGAGCGAGCAGTTAATAAATTTACAGAAAACCTTCCTTTTCGTTATCAAGAACAAAAATCAGATCCAAACGCTCTGGCTGATCTCCGAGAAACAATGGAGAATTATCAAGTATTTGGGAGGATAGAAAATTATCGACAACAGCAAGTGGGTAAATATCGAGGTATTTACGTTGAGCCTCCCGAAGAAATAAGAAAACGTAACGAGGAGCTTCTCGCTCCTAATGTTGAATTGGAACGTTGGCTTGGTGTGTACTTATGGACAGAAGAGACTATAAAAAATAGTAAAGCACATGAAAGAATGACTTTAGAAGAGGCTGTTGCCGCAGCTAAGGAATTACAAACATCTGAAAATTTTGCTGAAATGGAGCCAGAAGATATTCATGCTCCTATTACTCGTTTTCAAGTAATAGTTGGTGTTGCCGCAGCTATTCTCATTGCAGATTTTGATTGGTCAAGAACACAGAATCATTTGGAGTGGAGTGGTGCTATTTTACTTGCAGCGGCTCGTATGCCTAAAGCATCCATGTATGATATGTCCCCGTCTAGCGTAAAAGTTTATGCTGGACGGAGTTTAGCTTTATTGATTGCTCATGGTATAGCAGATACTGAAGTACGGCAACAGATTCTCCAGTTAATAAGTGAGTCAGTAAGGCACTTTTCCGATGCTGGAGAAGTAGTAAAAGCAGTATTTATTGGTCTAGGAAATGCCTGGAATATCGATCCAGTATTATGTTGGAATTTATTAAGCCTTTGTCTCTCGCTATCTGTAATTCCTGGGGAACTTTACTATGGAAATCGTGTTGGGCAATTTGAAACCAGCTTTGAGGAGTTAGAAACTTGGGAAGACAATGTAATTCAGAATCATTTTGATTATTTAGCAAAAGATGAAATACCGGATTTACCTAGAATTCCTACCACAAAAAATATCGTTTTTGTTCATGGTAAAACTCAATATGGACTTTATGCTTTGCCACTTACAGAACTGTGTCGAGACCTCAATATAAAAGATAAATTAATTCAGCTATGTAACGATTTAATAGCTCGAACAATTGTAGACAACTTGCCAGTGAAAGATAAAAGTTATTCCCAGACTCATAAGCCCTATACGTGGAATCCTTTTATCTTTAATTGGGCAGCATATTTAGCAAAATTTCTAAGTGTTGAGGAAACTCATCAGCAAATTTGGACACCACTGCGAGACAATTGGTCTCAGGTTCCAGAACTGACAGCCTCTCTTCTGGATGGATATATCAGTCATCAAATTGCTTACATTGAGGGTCCGACCGCACAAGCTTTAGAAACTTGGAAAGAAATTTGCAACTGGGTATTGGATAGTTCAGAAATTGCTAGAGAAACCAGTTATGACTACCTTGATCGGGATACTGAGGAAGTATTACAACTGATTATCTTTACCCAGGATAGTAAATCTCGTATTAAGGAAGATTGGCAGCACGCCCACCTTTTTATTGATATTTTTGATAAGTGGGTTAGCGTAGCTGGTCATCATCCTTATGCCTATAGCCATCTTCTTACAATGCTCAACGGTATTGGCCAGCAGTTTGCACCCGAACTAACACTTAAATGGTTAAATCGATGCGCGGATAATGCCGTTCATGACATTTGGAATGAACAGCGTGGGAATGGGAGACGGACAGCCGAATTATTAAACCGTATTTGGAGCAGTTTTGAGCGGCAGATTCGTAATGATAAGGTAATCCTAAAACATTATTCTAATTTAGTGTATCAATTGGTAGAAGCTGGTATTCCTCTTGCGAGTGTACTTCGACAACAGTTAGAGAAGCGAGGAAGTTCAGAACGCTCATCATCTTTGTGAACTCAAAGCTTTGGCGGAAATCGAACAAGAGCTAAATCAATGAGCAAGTTGTTGCTTTTAGCTTGTAATTACAAATTCCACTTAATCGCTGATTGGAGTGGAATTTGAATTTAGGAATAATCAACTGTAATAGAATACATCAAAAAGCCTACTATTTTACGTCAAATGATAGTTTATCAATGAGTAAATAAATTGTAAAAATACAACTGATGCTTTCATAAACTTGAAAATTAACTGGAGTTAATCGTAACTTAACTTAAATAAAAACTAGTTTATCTCTTCCATTACCAGAACATCTTCAAAGTTGAAGCAAATCATTGCTTAATTTATGACTAGAAAAAGGAAGAACCCCACCGTGAATGAAAATGAACAGAATCCAGCAAATGAAGAAATTACAGAAAATCAACAAACTACAGAAAATCAACAGTTAGAAACAACTGAACAAACAGGAAGAATAGTAATTATCACAGGAGATAAAGGAGGTGTAGGTAAATCCACATTTGCAAGGGGATTACTACATTTATATATCAACAAACAGCTAAAATATTTAGCTTATGACTCAGATCATCGTAATGCCCAATTGTATAGACATTACGACTCAGCACAACCTGGAGTCAAGCTACTTGATATTTTCACAAGAGGTGGTGCAGATGACTTACTAATAGACTTAGAAAAAGAACTTCCCCCACTGGTATTAGTAGATTTACCAGCCCAATCAGGTCTATTTTTTGAGAATTTTGAGAAAGATTTAGGTGTATTTGATGCTGTCAAAGGCTTAGGATACAAAGTCACAATGGTGAGTGTACTATCTAGGGTAAAAGACTCAGTAAATATATTACGAATTCTTCACAAATATTGTGGCGATCGCGTTGATTATGTAGTTGTAAAAAATCTGTTCCACGGTGAAGCTGATAAGTTTGAACGCTATGACAATTCAGATACTCGTACCACACTTTTGGTAGATGGTGCGGTAGAAATTAAAATGCCAGATTTGTTTTTCAAACCCTATGACTATATTGATGAAAAGAACTTGACTTTTAGTGAAGTTTTGGAAGATAAACAAGCCAACATTGTCATTAAATCTCGTGTTTCAGCTTGGTTGAAAGAATTTGAGCAAAGCGTATTGAATGCTAATGAATTATTGGGGATAAAAGAAAATGCAGTCACCACAGATCAAGCCGCATAGCCAAAATAATCCAGGAATTATCCCCAATCCTAAACGACTGGTAATGACAGTTGGTGATGCTAGAGTAGGTAAGTCAACAACAGCACGTTTGTTGATAGAGATTTATCTAGAATCACAACTAAATCTCAGAGTTTATTACAGTGGTAATCGCAATAAGTTATATGCTTATCAGCTATTATTACCTATTGCTCAATTGCCCTTAACACAAGGTGGTGCAGACCAATTATTAATTGATTTAGAGAGTTTTTCTAATGTGCAAGTAGCTCTGAGTGATTTACCCGGACAAAGTTTTGAAGAATTTCGACAATTTGCCGAAGAAGTTATGCTGTGGGATGCCATTTCTCAATTAGGTTATCGTATCACTTTTGTGCATCCAATTTCTTATCGGAGAGATTGTACAGATTATCTACAAGAGCTTTTTAATTGTTATGGAAATAAAGCAGACTACATCATTATCAAAAATCTGTATTTTGGTGATGAATTTCCTTACTATGATGGTTCTGATATTCAACAGCGTATCCAAGCGAGTGGAAACAATGAATTATATTTGGGTAAGTTATGGAGAGATACTTATGAATTATTAGAATCTCTGGATTCACCTTATAACTATGCCCTCCAAAACTCTGAAATATATTTTATGAACCGTTCTCGTGTCTTTAACTGGATGGAAGAATTTAGTGAGCAAATTAAGAATAATAAACATATTGGAGAATTATTGGGTTTATTAAACATTACGTCCTCATTGGATTTACCCAACCAATTAATTAACGATTTCTAAGTTTTAACAACCTACAAAAATCAGAAGTCAAAAAAATTAGAGTTTAGAATCAACCTTTAAAGTTTTTATAAAAATTAACTCTTAAATATTAGTCAATTACTAATTTGACAACAATTATGATTCTTGATTTCTTAATCATTGCATTTTAGTAAATAACTAAAATATAAGATGTGTGGAAAATTTCAGGACAATAAAAAATTGACACATCATCTCTATCAAGAAACTTAAAAAAGGCACATAAACTTATGAACACCTCTGTAGAAGCTTCTTTAGATACAACATTAGCAGGACAATCAGATCATTTTAAACAGAAAGTTCTTGACGTAGTAAGACGTTCTGGTATCAATCCTAAAGACCCATTGTTTTTGGTATTAAGTTCCCTGGGTAAATTTGAGGTCTTAATGGAAGACATTCCCGGTAAACTTAATACTGTAGTCGAGGGTTGGACAACAGAAATAGATGACAAACTTGATAAAGCATCAAGTGTAGCCATTGTTCAACAAAAAAGTGCGATCGCCAAAGCAGCATCAACCTTGTTGAGTAAAACCGAGCAAAAAAAATCTAGATCCGTCTTTAGTCCTTTAATAGCCACTGCCCTGGTATTATCTGGTGTGTTTGGTGTTGTTATGCTGGCTGGTAATATATTTTTTATTTGGAAAGGTAGAGGGTTAACAGAACCAGTTCGCTTAACTGGAGAAGAACAAGAAACTTTGAATTGGGCTAAGTCAAAAGACGGAGAATTTGCTCGTCAAATTATGAAATGGAACGATTTTGATTTGAGTGTTTGTCGAGCTAAAAAAGCTCAATTAAAAGGCAGATGTATGATTTGGGTTGTGAATAATGACGAGCGACAACGTTATCTAGAGCAATTAAATCAAAAATCAAAATCAAGCCGTTAAACCAATTTCGCCCATTTCAGGACTATCTATGAGTCCTTCTACAATTGCTTTCGTAGCAGCTTGAGCGCGGTTCTGACAATCGAGTTTAGTTAAAATGCGATGGACATGAGACCTCACAGTACCTACACTTAAAAAAAGTTTGTCGGCAATTTGATTATTTCTATCACCAATAGCAATCATTTGCAAAATCTCTAATTCCCTAGAACTAAGGGAATATTGCCGGCACACTCGTTTTATTTTTAGACTGGGAGTAACTACTAATTGTTGAAGTTGAAAATTTTGAATTAATATTTTAGCGATAGCAGAATCTAACCAATTTCCTCCTTTGTGTGTCAGATAAATAGCTTCTGCTAACTTTTCTTTAGCTATCGTCCTTGTGCAATATGAATCTGTACCTGCTGCGAAAGCTTCTCTAACAGAGTCTTCCATAGCTTGAGCATTAAAAATCACTATCTTAGTGCTTGGTGATACTTGTTTAATTTGTTTTACGACTTCAATACCACTATCATCTGAAAGATGCAGATTAACAAGAGCTATATGTGGAGTATAAGTTTTTATTAATTTGAGTCCAACTGAAGCTGTTTCAGCTTCCGCACAAATCTCGATATCATGAGCAGCAGTAAGTAACACATTGATACCATATCTACTCAACTCATGGTCATCGATAATTACTGTTTTTATCATGTTGTTCACCTACTATGTTTGCGGTTTCTTCTGATTTGGCAGTATTAATGATGATATCTAGAAATGCTAACTTATCTATTAAGTTAGATAGATGACAAATATATTAATTTAATATTTTCTTAAGATTTACCCATAGAGTTAATTCTATGGGTGTGTTAAATAATCATCAAAAAGGGGAAATTTAAATAATTTCTATACCAAACAACAGTCTAAAGATAGATTTTTAGAAAATTTTCAGTGTTTAGACTGGATGGTATAACAATTTTTGTATCTTCCTTACGGCTTAGTCGAAAGATAGATTTGCATGAACAAAATACAAAATTATTTTTTATACCTTTTGATAGGGATGAAATTTAAAAGGTTAGGTATAATATGTTTATCACCGATGCTCTTTTTATTTTCTGTTCATGCTGTTTTTGCTGCTAAAAAGTTCGCACTTCTAGATATCACATCCAAAATATCTGCTGGTTCAAGCAGAGTAATTTGTGCCAAAACTTCCTGTTTAATATCCTCAACAGGACGATTTTTAAGATTTCTGGCATAATTCAATGTACTATTTTCGCAACATTCACGGTAGCTAGATAAGGATATATGACCATCCAAATACTGTTGCAACAATTCACTATCTCCACCACTGACTTGTGCCAGACGAAAGAAATTTTTAGAGTCAGCTTCAGGAACAACTTTCGCTTTTAACCATCTGTATACAGTTGTGGCATCAACACCTATTCTTTCAGCTAACTTTTTTTGAGTCCAGCCTTCTTGTAGTAACTGTTCAATTAACTGAGCTAATCGTTTTTGACGTTCTTGCATAGTAGAAAACCTGGTTCTACCAGTTATAAAATTTACTTTTTATCCCACTTTATATTTATCTGATTTCATTGGCGGATTCAAATAATTCATGTCTAATCGCTGAATTTATTTTACAGTAAGGATTTTGGATGAAATAACCTATAATTCTCGGTTATTGTTTTGGTGTAGAACAAAAAACCTCAAACAAGGTTGAAACCTTATTAAATCCACGATCCTAACCGCTACATAAAGCTTTTAGATTTTTGTGATCCATTCACCAACGGTCTGCTTATTTTGGCACAAGAGTTTCGCAAGGCTCAAAGTGGATAAGACTTGCTTACTCATTTTATTCACTAATTTAAGACTAAATCTCTTTCCTTTACAAGAGTTTGAGAAAAATAATCTGAAAAAGTGCTGACAACAAGCCGATCAAACATTTTGGATCACATCAGAAATTAAATTATTAAGAAATAATAAGTAATCATGCAACTTAAACTGCATTATGCAACCATAATTATTGCAGGGTGCAGAAGTTACAAAATGTACTTTAGAAAGCATCCGTCAACAAACAAGGTGTCATCGCTACCAAAGGAAAGTTATGACGTATATGACGGACTTCAATCAAACTTCTATTAGTGGAGGAGAGAACCAAATAAGGTCATCCTCTAATTCTACCGTCTTTTTGGATACACAAAATTTTACTTTTATCCAAGCCCAAGATAGTGATCCAATCGGTTTGGAGACTAACTCTGAAAAAAATCAGGCTGATAGTCAAAACCTATCGAATATGGAACATCAGTCCCATGAAGCTGATAGCTTACCTGGTGGAAAACGCTCTGGTTTCGAGGATGAATCATCCACAACCCTAGAATTAGGTACTTTAGAAAGCAGAATTGAAAAGGGTTTAAGAGCTTTTTGGGACATCGGACAATCTTTGGGTCAAATTCGAGATAAACAGCTTTATCGGCAAAGTTACAAAACCTTTGATGAATATTGCCTTAACCGTTGGGAAATGTCCCGACGATCTGCTTATCGCTTGATACAAGCTGCATTGGTTTATGAAAATGTGACCCGTGGATCACAAAGTTTTGTAAATGTGATCCATGGATCACAAAATCCTGAAACTGTAACTCGTGGATCACAAAGTTTTGTAAATGTGACCCATGGATCACAAAATCAAATTCTGCCTACGAACGAACGGCAAATCAGACCCTTAGTAACACTACCCCCAGAAAAACAACGCGAGGCTTGGGATAAAGCAGTTTCTACAGCCCCTAATGGAAAAGTTACATCTGATCACGTTGCCCAAGTAGCCAGAGAGTACCACCGAGAGAACTCAGCAAATAAATCTAGGCAAAAGCATTCTTTTGAACAACAACACCAATCAACTGATAATTCTGAGGAATCATTAAACCGTAGTTGCTGGAATTGCCGTCATTCTAGTCAAGAGTTGATCAAAGATGATCATCAAAGTTTTTATTGCGATCGCTTTGGTAAGTTAAGTTTTATTGAGAAAAATGGCAACGAACGGGGTGCAGAATGTGAATACTGGACTTATCGTTTTGGAGAATCATCTGAAGTCAGAAATAATTTAGTTCCCTTACGAGAAACTTTTAACCTGACTTTACAACTGCCAGCATACTTACAACCATTAATACAAGATGCTGCTAAAAAGTCAGATTTAGCAGTAATGGAATGGGTAGCAAAACTTGTGGAAGAGGCAATTTCCAAAAAGAATTGTCCTCAAAATAGAAATATTCACCAAAATTTTATAGATATTACAGTTTCAGAAGTTGCCTGATATTCAAAAAAAATGCTCTTGTGGAAGGAGAAGGAGAGTAGGGAATATGAAAAAAAACGCAAGGGGAAGAGTAATTTTTCCTCTTCTGTACACACAGCCCCTCTAATTCTTCTGTTTAAAATGCCGTATCAGGCGTTAGGATTTGTAAAAGAAGTGCTATTTTCACACCACTAGTTTTTAATGTTGTAATGTTGACCGTGAAAGACCCACCTACCGATTTTCAACTTCCGCCGCACAACGAAGCGGCTTTAGAGGGACTTAGGGAAGCAAAAAACGTTGATTCCACTATTGCTCTAGCAGCTAGTGGTTCAGCAATTGCTACAGGTACAATCACCCCCGCCGGCTGGTTGCTTTTCGGCTTGGCTTACAAACCGTTGGTTAGGGTGGAAAAGATTGCGCGGCTGGAAAATTTAACAACTGTACTGTTGGAGGAGTTTAAAGACAAGGGAATACAAGTTTTTCCAGTCCTGCAAATTGAAGATAAGAACCCTATTGACTTGTTCATCAGGTTTCCACGCAAAACCCACTTGTTTATCTCCATTAGATCAAAAGGAGACAGAGAGATTGTCTACAACGAAGCGAGAGAGGTTTTGCAAGTCAAAAAGAAAAAAAAGAGTGGTTTAGGAACTTGGGAACCATGCCCTCTAGTTGAATTAGGAGATTACAAAAGCTGGCTTGACAAAAATAGAGCCTTATTTGGGATGTCCTCCCGTGAAGCTCAAAAAACACCCACAGCCAAAGTTTTAGTTTTATGGCCTCCCACTAAAGCAGTTGAAGATCACAAAGAACATCTTTATACTGAGGTAGGAAATATGAAAATTCTAGCTCTTAAGAGAAAAGGTACTGCTTTTGTGATTGAAAAGGAGGAAGTAATCGAGTTTGTCACAGCTTGGTTAGCGAAGTACGAATAGATTAAAAGGCGAAAACCCCACGTCCTGCTAGGACAACGAGGTTTTCAAAATACTACATTCCATCATCGGAATTGGAGCGGGGTATTGGGTTTCGACAGCCTAATTTTTATATCCCTGTTAGTAATCTTATCTCAAAAAGTTGAGATGTAAAAGCAGAAGAATACTGATTTTACAAATAAATTAGGATTTACGCAATTACAATGCTTTCGGTGTACCCAATTTAGTAAGCAAGCTTAAGCTACAAGCAGCGTCTTTCAACGCTTAATCGTTAGCATAGTATGGGGCAAATATTAGCTCTGCTAAAGCGCACCGTCTCCAACAGGAGAAGCAAAGACAACGTAAATATCGCCGGAAAACAATGTCAAACCCATATTGTTTGTACCCCCTGCGTAAGTCCTAATAAAGCAACATTTCAGGAATTTTATCTTCTTATCTTCCTGAGTATGTGTGTAAAAGATTACTAATACGGGATTGCTCCAATTCCTCCAACACACTTACTGGAGGATTGGCTATCATGTCTCAACAACAATTTAATAATGAGTTAGAAGCGAAACAGCAATTTAATAACTCATCAGAATCACAAAATCAAAACGCTCAACAACAATTTAATAACCAATCAGAACCGCAACAAGCAACGGTTCAACAGCAATTTCACAACTCATCAGAATCACAACAGCCCTACGTTCAACAGCAGAAGCAGGGGGAAAGAGAACAGGCTTTTGCTGTGAGCGTAAGCCGAACGGGAGCAGGGGGAATGTCTCCTTCTTCGCTGACATGGAACAAAGTGGAACAGAGGTCACAACCCAGCACTTCTTTGAGTCGCTTATATGCAGGTGCGGTACAATCGCCGTTTGAATATCCCGTTGTCCCTCCTTTCCCTGCACAACAGTCTGTTTTTAAATCTAATACCAAGATCGAACAACAGCTAGAACTGCAAGAAAAAGAGGCAAGGGAGCAGGGAGCAGGGAGCAGGGGAGACGATACCCTAAGAGAAGCTGGCGCAACAGATGGGGATTCGACACTTCAACAAAGCTCAGGGACTACCCCACCTGGACGAGAACCAGTTTGTAGAAGTGGGGGACTCAAACCCATATTCCGCTCCGTTTTACCGCAGAAGGAAAGAGTCTTTTCTCCCTGCCCCCTGCCCCCTGCCCCCTGCCTGTTCGTTGAACAGACTCCATTTACACCACCATTACAACCAGAGCCTATCCAGAACGACAGAATCAAATTCGCATTTAACGCCACTGGTAAAGATAAAAACTGGGATTTTCGGAAACTAGCAGCCAACTTCCAAGACAGAACAGGTACTATTTGGGATGTAGCTAGGCACGTAGAAGAAGGACACGCCTTATGTGCTGGTTTACTTGGTGGTCAATGGCGGAGTAAATCTCATATAATTGGTTCTCAGTGGTTATTACTAGATATTGATAACGCCGACACTTGGAAAGATGCAAATGGTAATCCATTAGATGAAAATGGTATACCAATCAAGATTAATAAAGCTTGGGTAGATATTAACGGTAATGTGATTGAAAAATCAGATGGTAGACAAGCCAAGAAAATCTACCAACATCAGCTAAATTTAGACGAAGCAATAGAACACCCGTTTATCAAACAATATTGCGCGTTAATCTACACCACAGCCAGTCATCAACCAGGTTGGGATAAATTTCGTTTAGTATTCGTATTACCTGAATATGTTCAAGGTGCAGAGACAGTAGAAGTGTTAACGCGCTACTTAATGAAGCATCTGCCCCATGACCCCGCCTGTAAAGATGCTTCACGGGTGTTTTATGGCAATAGCCAAGCCACATTCCCCTTAATTCAACCTCATGTCAGACTACCGCAATCTTGGATAGATGAAGCTGTCACCACTGCTTTTCAAGAAAAAATTGAATACGAGCGCCGATTAGCAGAAATTACAATCCGTCGGCTACAATTTCAAGAACGGGCAGAAGCTAATAACTGGGATATTGATCAGCTAATTCAACAAGCATTAACTTATATTCCCACACGTAGTCCTGGTAGCAACAACTACAATGAGTGCATAAACGTATTAATGGCACTAACTTCTCATTACGGTGCTGTAGATGCGGAAATTATAGGGGAACAGTGGAGTCCTTCAATTAAGGGAACGAGTTGGAATATTCGAGACAAAATTAGGAGTTTTCGCAGTCGTTCTGGTATATCAATTGGTACGCTATTTCACATTGCTAAACAGTATGGGTTTAGATTTCCCACAGTTGAACGGAATATTTTTAATAGTAATTACCAAGATCAGGAATTTAATAAAAACCTACACTCCAGCATCACAGATCCCATAATCAGCAAACAAGAATGGCTTGCTAAACACGGTATAAAGAGAGACTTTCAAGAATTTATCCAAACCTTAATCACTGTCACTAATAAAGCTCAACGGTTAATAGGTAATATAGTTTGCCCAATAGAACCAACTATACTTGTCGCCAATAACAACCTCGACGTTGATATTTGGTTTACCTCAAATCAACGGACTCACACTTATGTAAATGCAATCAAATCAGGTCATAAATTCATCTTAGATTTATCACACGCTGGTGCTGGTAAATCTTATACGGTGGGGGAATTTATGCCAGAACAGTTTGGGGTCAATATGCTGTTTTACCTCAGCAACGAACATCGTAACCCCACTGTAGCAACTATTGAAAACTGGACTGATTTACCAGTCCGTCACGATGGACTAGTGGCAGATGCTAACAAACTCACACCGTTAGGCAATCCCCAAGTCCACTGGCCTCAATTAGGGGAGGAAACCAATGTTGAGGGAACTTGTCCTTTGACACATTTATTTAATGCTCTGGCAAATAAAGGATATAAAAAAGAAACATCCGCACAAGCCAGTCTTAATCCCATCTGCAACGGTTGTAAACTCAGAGCTAATTGTGCGGGTAGAGATGCGGATGGTAATGCCCTGCCAAGAGTCAATGGTTCTACCTTCCGACGTGATAGAAGGGAGGCACTAGCATCTAAACGAATTCGTGCCAATATCAACTCCTTACCTCAAGCTACAGATATGATTGAGATGAAAGGAGGTGGTTTTGTTGATGAAGCTTCCAGACAAATACAACCTGTGGAATTCATCAGGGTTAGTTCCAAAGATTTTGACTCCTCGATGATGGAGGTACAAACTCTATTACCCGCAGTCTATGACAAAATCAAAGGTTTCGTTCTACCACTGCGGGGACTGCTAACTGGAAACATCCCCCGGGTTCAGGAAACATATCATGGGTACAATGATGAATTAATCCGGGCTTTATTAGGGGCAATTCCCACAGATATACCAGAAATTATTGCCGAACTGGAAACTATTGCTCCAGATATTGAGGAATTGGTACAACAAGCTGATAGTATTACATTGGATGGGGTTGATAAATGCGATCGCGAATCTGTCAGCAGAAAAACCTTGAAATTAATTCGTAGTCACCTCAATAAACAAGCTGCTCAGGAAACTTACAAGAATATCGAAAATTTACCTGTGAGATGGTTAATTCCCCTGCTAGAAATCATTGGAGAGATTAAACCAGGAGCATTACGGGTTAAGAACAAACATTTAATTATTGCTACTAAAAACAGCCGTCATGTTGATGTTCTCAAAGCTTTTGAGTTTGTTTTCTTGATGGATGCTACTACTACCCGTGACAATATGGCTATGCAGTTGGGGATTAATCCAGAAGAAATACTGGTGATATCGGAAATCCCCCCTGATTATAGTAATCTGACTATTCACCAAATTACGGGTTTTGGCTTGCTGAATAAAGACCGTAGTGAACCGTTAAAAGAACGAGTTACAGCACTGCGAAAGGAATTAGATTTACGTCATGATGGCAATATTGCTTACATAGACCACTTGGCACATAAAAACAAGGGTGATGGATATTGGTTTGTTGATAATCGCGGTAGTAATGCTTATGAAAATAAGCAAGCTATTTGTAGTTTTGGTACTCCCTATCAAGATATTGGAGCGTCGGAGCAAGCTTATATAACTTTAACGGGAGATAGAAGTGTTACTAAGGAAAATGAAGCTTTTCAAGAGGTAATTAATCATTTAGTTCAGACTGAGGTTGTGCAGTGTGTAGGTAGAACTAGAGCTAATCGCAGGACGGAGCGGGTAACTTATTATGTGGTTAGTGACAAAGATTTATCCTATTTAGCGGACTATTACCCTAATGCTAGGTTTATTAAGTCTGATGCTGTTGATATTTGTCCAGATGCCGGAACGGAAATCCAACAGACACGCAAGGGCATATTAACAGCATTCAAGCAACTAGTAGCAGAAGGGGTGACAGATTGGCAGCAGGTTCGTCAGGGGGTATTAGCTAAAGCTGCTGGGATTTCTCAACCGTGGCTCAGTCAAGTTACTCAGAAGTATTTGGGGGGGTGGAACAGCTTTAAAAAATTATTGCTACTCCTATATAACTCTCTTTATAGGGTTAGTAATAATTCTTTGGAGGTTTTGACAAAGGAGGAACAGTGGTTTATTGATGAGTATTTACCTCTGCTTAAGTATGATTGTGAAGGCGGGGGTGAATCGGCGGAAATGATCATTGAAAATGTGATCACGTTTAGTGAAGATATTGGCTGGCAAGGGTTTTCTAGGGCTGTGAATGCAGCGACGATAGAAATTAAAGCTTTTTTAATTGCTTGTTTGATATCTGTGTTGCCGCAGGAGGTTCATGATGAGATTAAGCGGTACTTGGTTTTGCACTTAGTTAAAGTAGAACCTGAATATTAAGTTTCTACTTAAACCACCTGATTTTTTATAGTTGGAATAAAGCAATACGATATTGCGATGTAGCTTGCTGCTCTTTTTTAGGAGTGGGAGCAATTTCTTTTTGTTAAAAAGAAGTATATTGCCGCATAGCCCAAGGTGCGGTTACATTGGTCAACCTTTCTGTAAAAATACGCCGTTTACACAAACTATTGATGCAAAAAAACTTCCGCACCCTTAACTGTAAAGTAATGCTGTAGTCAGACCAGGGTAAGTCTGCTAAGAGGCGTTCATAGCGACTATGAATTTTATGCGTTGGTTGGTTATAAACTGGACAATTAACTACTTTACTGATGGCGGAAACAATCAACTTTATCTGACTTTTTATCTTGTTAACTTGGCAATTCTCAAGTTTCAGATTGGTTGAATCTGGTAATAGGTGAGTTAGCACCGACATAGGGCTTACTGAGGCTTATTCCTCAAATGTTTGATGGAATGAAGTTTGAAGTATCTCAATTATATCTTTCTTCCTTCCTTTCTTTCTTCTGCCTTCGCCCAACCAAGATCACTAAAAGTTGCCAAGACCCAACTTATGGTTCAAGTCGCAAGATTAGCGATTGTCTGAAATGATTGAATTGATTAAGATTCTGGTGTAAGGTTTAGACCTCGATAAACTTGTTCAATGGGGAAGCTGAGATTGATGCTTTTTAGTTCAATGGTGTCACCTTCTCCATAGTTAATAATCATCCATTGTCCTGCATCATTTTTGTGATACAAATCTATTTCCATTGCAGTGGAACTAACCAATAAGTAATCTTTCAAGACTGGGTTATTTTGATACATTCTGAATTTGCCGCCTCTATCGTAGGCTTCGGTAGTTTTTGAGAGAACTTCAATGATTAAACAGGGGTAGGTAATATATTGGGTTGTGGTTTTATCGCGATCATCGCAGGTGACGCTGACATCGGGATAGGTGTAGTTATTTGTGCCAACAATATTAACTCTCAGGTCTGAGTTACCTGTTATGCAACTACTAGCGTCTAAATGGGTATCAACCATAGTTGTAACCC
>NZ_VILB01000043.1 GCF_009712035.1 Anabaena sp. UHCC 0187
GGGTTCCAATATTCCAACCCCGTGAGGATTACATCTTCCAACCACAACTTAAACCGCTCTGTTAAGTTATCATCTTCATCTGCATAAGAAAACTGAAATGGAGAATCAGTTAGTGTTTGAATATCACTAATGTTGCGCTCCCCATCTTCTGTATTATCTCTATGGTAGGCACAGGCTGAACATACTAGCAATCCCCGATATTCATGTCCTTTGAACATGAAAAGAAAACAAAATTGTCGTTGATATTCCTATATTAATAACCAACTGTATCCAGGCATGATAACTACGAAGATTAGCAAAATATCCTAACTGTTTAGCAGTTTCCACAATTTGGTAACGGTGGTAATATGAACGAGGATCACCAGCAGGCGCACTAATTATAAAAACATCTGCATCATCCACTATATTTTGTACAGATAGCTTGATTTCATTGGCAACATCTTGTGCGCGATTAGAGGCTATTTCAAATAACTTTGAAGCAAAATCTTCAACTTTTTGACTGCGCTCTGGAATAGATGCTGATTGATTTTGCTTGAGCTTTTCAGCAATGGAAGCAATAATAACCTGAGTCCGTCGTGCCTCTGACAACAACTTGCTAAACATTAACCAAGACTGCGGAGAAAAACTTGCTTTTGGCTCTTGGCAAACAAATTAATTAATTTTGATAAATCCCCCTGATCTGCCTGCTCTAAAGCGGCAATGTAATCTGCTCGGTCATCACGAGTCAGAACTAGAGGAAACCAACCAGCTTGAATAAAAACTAAACTGGCAATACATCGAGCAACTCGGCCATTTCCATCTTGAAATGGATGAATCTGTGTAAATCTATGATGCAACCAAGCCGATTCAACTTCAGGGGGAATTTGTTGATTTCGATGTTGATGATGCAATTCAATCAACCTATCCATTTCCGATGCTACTTGTTCTGGAGGGCAATATTCGTGAATAATACCATTTGGTCTGATAGGATTGTTCGGTTGACGCTTCCAGTCACCGCTAATCAGAGAAACACGAATAATTTCCCCTGTTGATGGAACTAAAGCCTCTGTATTATCTTGGTTTTGGGTGAGAACTTGATGTAGCTGTTTTATATAAGAGGTTGATAAATTCCTTTGTCCACCGACAAAATCAAACAATCCTTCAAGAGCAGTTTCTTGATCCCTGATTAAAGATACTACTTGTTTTACTGGACGATCTGTCGCTCCATGAGGAATTAGAGATTCGTTAATTCCTTGTTCAATTAAAAGGCGAGTTATTCCTCTAAGTAAGTAGACGAAAATAAATCAAAGTAGATTAAGTAATGTAAAAAATTTGGAGATGATTTCGTAGTGAGGGCTTCAGCCCTCAAATGAGGAATAAATTCCTCACTACAAACTTTGAATTATTCAAGCCGTTCTACTTATCTATATTGTATAACCGCTCAATAATTCCCGTTTCAATGGCTATTTCTCGGCGTAGTCTTTCCATAAAAACTTTAAATTCACCAGATGCACGCAGCCGCTCTGCCTGCTCATTCCAAACAGTAACCAAAGGACGTAACTCAGAACTAGCTAAATTTTGCCAATTTGATAATATATCTTCTATTGCTTGCCATATCATAAGTAATTACTATTTGAGGATTCTCTAACATTTTACCTCAAGTTTTCCAAGTTTTTATGCTCAAACTTGCAGCGAAGCGAAAATAACCATCTTTCTATTCTTTTTACTTCGTTGGTGCGTCTTGTTCCTTGATATATTGCTTTAGTTTTTCAATTGGCGCACCACCACTTGATGCCACATAATACGAGCTAGACCAGAAGACAGGTTTCCAATAAAATTTATCAATATGTTCTTTAAATTCTTTACGAATAATCCTGCTACTGGCAGATTTTAAACTAGATGTAAAATCAGAGATATTATTGTCCGGGTGGTAGTCTATCAACAAATGGACATGATCTTGTTCACCGGAAAACTCTACTAATATGCAGTTAGTCTTAATGCAGATATTTGCAAAAATCTCGTGCATTCTTTCCAGTATTGGAGCATTAATTATTTTCTTTCTGTATTTAGTCACAAATATAAAGTGCAGGTGAATAGAAAATACGGCGTGTGAGCCTTTACGAGCAAGCACTTGACAAACCCCCGTGTCTAATTTATATTAATAATATAACAGATTTTAAACAGAGGGTAAATATTTGCTGTGGCGATAAGACGGATGACTTTCCGGTTATATCCAAATCAGACAACTGAATCAAAATTGCGGTATCACCGAAAGTTACACAAAGACTTATTTAACGCCGCAGTCAATAATAGGTTTACCCAATATCAAAAGTTTAACCACAAGGTTGATTATTTTGAGCAACAGAATTGTTTGCCAGCGTTTAAAGAAGTTTGGGTAGAATACAAAGAGCTTCCTAGCCATGCTTTACAGGCAACTTTAAAGCGGGTTGATTTTGCTTTTGAACGCTGGTTTAAAGGACTGGGTAAACGCCCTAGATTCAAATCAATCAGGCACTATTCTGGGTGGACATACCCAGATTCTGCGGGGTTTAAAGTAGAATCTAATGGCGAGAATGGGTATCTGAATCTATCCAAAATTGGCAAGATTCAAATGCGTGGACAAGCCAAATATTGGGGAAAACCTACTACTTGCACTATTGTTTTTCGCAATGGCAAATGGTACGCCTCTATAACAGTTAATGTTTTAGAGCAAGCCCTAAAACCAAAAACTTTACCCATTGGTGCGGTAGGAATTGATTTAGGGTGTAAATCAGCATTATCAATTACCGACGGGGAAAATCATCAACAAATTGATGCCCCTAAGTTTTATAGAATTGCTGAACAGAAAATCAAAAAAGCTTCTAAGGAGAAGAGACGTAAACGCGCACCAAATAGAAACAAAAAAATCAAGGCTTCTAGAAGATATAAAAAAGCCCAAGCCAAAGTTAGTAAACTAGCTCGTAAAGTTGCTAACCAGCGTCAAAATTGGGTACATCAAGTTGCAGTAGAAATAATCAGCAGTAATAGCTTCATTGCAACGGAAAAACTAGAAGTAAAGAACATGACCAGTAAAGCAAAAAAAGGTAAGCGCAAAAAGCAAAAAGCTGGGTTAAATAAGTCAATCCTTGATGTAGGTTTTGGGATGCTTCGTAACACTATCAAATACAAAGTTGAGCAATTTGGCGGTGTATTTGTAGAAGTCCCCACCCGTCAAGTAAAACCCAGTCAAACTTGTCCGAAATGCGGAAATCAGCACAAGAAAACACTCGATAAACGAGAGCATGAGTGTGGTGTCTGTGGGTATGTTCAGGATAGGGATATTGCCGCTGCCGAGGTGATGCTTTATTGGGCAAAAGGTACTCTGCCGGGGCTAGGAACTAGCCTCGCAGACGCTGATCTTTCTAGCTCTACTTCACGTACCCGCAAACAAGCGGGAAGCATGAGGCAACTAGGGGAAAAGAAGCGTCAAAAATCTCAAAGTAACTCTGCCAATATCAAACTAGAGGATGCAGAAACCTCTAGTTCAAGCGAAGCTAACTAGAGGTAGTTCATGTCCTTGCTTTTGTTTTGAACTCATTTGTACGTAAATACACTCGTCTCACCTGTCCTGACTGATTTTTCTCCCCTTTGCAAAAAACTGGGATGCTCCCCACAAATCACCTTCTCTATTTCTGCGATTTCCTCTGCTTGTGGTAATTTTTCTTCCATCTGTGCGACTGATTCTTCTGATCCTGGTTGCCAATTCATATCCGGTTGCACTGGCTGTTGTCTCAGTAAATTCCTAATGAAAAAGGGCAACGGGAGACAGGAGGCTTTGAACCTGCTTTCAAATTCTGCACCTGCTTCCGCATCTTGCAAACAAATAATTAGCGATCGCTCACCTGTTTTCCCTCTCTTCCACTCCAATAATCGCTGCGGTGGCTTCTCTTTTTTCATGGACTTATTGATTTGCGTCATCTCCTGGCGGACTTCTGCTACTGTGAGACGTTCTGATTTAAGGCGTTCTAATATTGGTTGAAACTTATCGCAGCACAAAGCTTTGATTGTGTTGCAATCGAGCAAATCTAGATTGCTAGGTTCGATTTCGGCAATGAACTCGCCTACCTTAGCATAGGAGGTGGCCGTGGTTGGTGTCCACTCTAATGATTCTTGAATGGTCTTCAACTCAGTGCGCTTACACGTCAGTTTGGCAAAATAGACTGTTTGACACATCTGGATGAAGGCGCGAGTCATGTTTTGCGCTTGTTGCTGGATCTGGGAAAAAATTTCTTGATCAATTTGGTCTAGATCGGTTAATGTAGTCATAGATAACGACTGCTGCGAATGTGGTCAAAACAAAACGACTCGCCCCAAGTGGTGAGTGAGTTATTGAAATGCAACTCCCGGTTAACTTTCGACGGCTGACCGGGTTTTGCTATTGAAATTATTTTACACTAATTTGTTCAAATTGCGATTACTATGTTGCGCTATCTCTATTCTTTCAGTCCCGTCAGGGATACGAGTCCCATCAGGAATAGAGATAGCGCTCCATCACACTGCCGATAGCGTAGCGTAAGCCGTCATGCAATTGCATGAACCAGTCACAAGTAAAGGCAATAATGCGGCAACTGGCTACTACACAAATAGAATCGGCTTAAATTCCACATCATCACACCGGATTGATATTCTTAGGTCGGTCTAAAGACATTGAGCTTTCTTTATGCCTACCAGAAAACTTGTAAGGTTTTTGGTAGGCAATGGGGTTGTATAGGTCAGGTATGTCTGTTATCATAGACAATATATGTCATATATGTCAACCGATATATACGACATATAAATACAAAATGCCAAAAAGGAGGCAAAATAGGTTAAACAGCGTATCTATATCAGCTATGTCAGAAAACCTAGATGAAAAAATGGTTAGTTACCGCGTATTTCTACCGGAACAGTTAAGAACAGAATTCAAGGTGTGTTGCGCTAGAGACAATACAAATATGAGTGAGAAAACACGGGAACTTGTAGAGAAATACATTCAAGAACGTCAACAAAAGGCAAGCTAACCAACATTCACACAGTTGTGATAGCAACGCTAAGAAACATGGATGTAATCAGGTGTCAAACTTTATTTGAGGTTTCTTGTCCTATACCAAAACAATAACCGGGAATTATAAGTTATTTAATCCATGTTCCTAAGTCCGCAGGCATCCTCCAATCGCTAAAAACTGAACGTTGAAAAATCAGTATGAAAGATGATGATATTAAACGTTCCCAGGGGAAGTTTGACTATTTCAAAGAGACTAGAGATTGGTCATCAGCCGCAACTGAAGAACGTTGTCAAAAACTTGCCAGAAGTAAAGGCAAACGATTGGTCGAAATTATCGACACAGAAGATGAACCCCTGCCAATAATCTGTATTTTTGAGGACTACCCAGAATGAGTACCGTAGCTACCCAAGTCCCTATCACTACTATCGTTCCTATGCTTACCGCAATTAGCGATCGCAACTGGCAACAATTCAAAAACCTAGAAGTTAATTTTGTTAGTCAGTATGGAGTAGATGTATGGGAAGAAGTGTTTAATTTTCGTCTCAAACCAGCATTAGACAAAGATTCTGACCGGTGGCTGCTAATTCAAAAATGTAGCCAAGGCATCAAATCAGTAAAAACTGTGGCTTGATTTTTTGTAAGCATTCAGCTATCAGTGGTCAGCTAAAACCGGATTTTAGGGCTTTTGAATAGGGAAGACTGACATCAGTAATTAATATTCAGAATGCTTATCAATTCTTTCTCTTGCTGTTCGCGTAGCGTGCCGTTAGGCATTAGCTGACGGCTGAATGCTTACTATTTTTTAGATGGGGTGATTGCTGAGGTATTCTCCTTGATATCGCATCTTGCAGCCTACCACGAAAACTACAACCAGACCTTTACACTCGTAATTAGATTTAAGTCAGTTTAATGAGCCAAACTTTGAGAAAATCTAGCAATACATCTGATAACCTAAAAGGTAATATTCCAGCTAAAAGCTCTACAGCCTTGGCACATCTACACCAGATACCTAACAACGGTGTCAATTATTATTACCATGTCCGATTTTAACCCTAATTCTACCCAACTCCAAACACAACTCGCTAAAAAATACTTCGATTTATCCCCTGCTATCCAAAAGATTATCCAATTGTTTTCGGTAATTTATGCACCGATAGACAAAAATTCATTCCTCAGTTGTCTTTCGCAAACGGCTGCCTTAGACGAAAAGAATAGACCTTGGACTACTAATACCCTCAATTACCAAATTGAGAAATTGGTAATAGCAGGTTTGCTAGTCAAGGAAAGCAAATCAGGACCTGAATGTCATCCCTTACTCACAGAAATTGCTACTCGTCATGCTGTAGAAACTGGAAAGTTTGAGATACTAGTTAAAGCCGTAGAGGAAACATTACCAGTAAGTAATCACTGGAACAAAAATTCTCGGATGTTCCGCAGTCTCCGCCAGTGTATCAGAGAAATCCGCATTGGACTTTACCGCCAAGACCCTATTTTTATTAAAAAGCAAATTGAAGATTACCATAACCATAGTTATAGCGAAGAAAAAATAGTCATAGAAAATATCTTCAACCAGATATGTAATAACCCATTTGACGCAGATTGGTTTAACACCCTACCAAAAGAATTATATCAAAGTTGTATATCAAGTGTCCTCTTCAATTCAGCATTAAAATTATCTGACTGCGAAGATGCTTTTATGATGCTAGAAGAAGAATGTTATCAACCTGGAAAATATTCTTCAGATTCTTTGCATCTGATTTTGGCAGAACAATTCCTATTACGGGGTGAGACGGCAGAAGCAAAAGATTGTTTGGAACGGATATCAGAGGAATCTCAAAATAACGCCGCTATTTATTGGGGTTGGTTGAGTTTTGTGCGGGGTGAAAATGACCAAGCAATTAAATATTATACAGATGCCCTCAAAGCTATAAAAAAAGCTACAGGCAAACGCCAAATATATTTTAATACAATGGGCGGCTTATTTTTTATCCTCGCCCTATTAAAAGATGGTTCAGCAGAACGCCTCAAAGAAGCAGAAGAGTATGCCACATTAATGTCCCGTGAATCAGATCATTGGCTCACATTTGTTTATGCCAGACTGAAAATGGTATTGCAAGTTCAGCGAGGTGATATTACTCAAAAAGAACTTGTAGTAAGTGCCTATATTGCTTGTGTAGAAGAAGAAAATAGCTTACAAACATTGTTTTGTTCTCTGTGCCTTTATTGGATGGATGCTGAAAGTGCTAAAAAACGCTTACCTGACATACTAGAACCATTATATCGGCGATTCCTACGGAGCGCTTCGCTATCGCTCGCATCCTGTCATCACTGGCTGACAATGGAAACCGCTGAACTCCTCTCCCGACTCAAACCTAGTAGTAACTACAAAAAACAAGCAGCGGCACTACGAGAAGATAGCGGCATCCAAACCATAGTAGATGTAATCCAACCCCAAGAAGCTTGGGAAATGTGCCTCAATGCCCTAGCAAATCTCCAGAAACAACCACAAAACCCTGGCAAACCAGAGTCAGAAATGCGGTTAGCATGGTTCATTACCTTCTATCCCAGCAAATGTGTCTTGCAACCCAAGGAACAAAAAGTTAATGCCAAAGGAGAATGGAGTAAAGGTCGTGCCATAGCCCTTAAACGTCTTAGCAGCGGATTAGCGGATTTTGATTACGTCACACCCCAAGATATGCGGATCTGTGGTTGTATTCAGACATATAACGAGGGCTATTATGGCAAAGTTGACTATATGTTCAACGAAAAAGCCATCTTGGCGTTAATTGGACACCCAGTAGTTTTTTGGGAAGATACGCCCAATATCCGGGTAGAAATTGTCAAAGGAGAACCAGAACTACTGGTGAAAAAAGAAAAACAAGGTCGTCTCACCCTGGAATTTTCGCCCAAATTACCAGAATCACAGAATATTCTGCATATCAAAGAAACCCCAACTCGCATCAAAGTCATTGAAATTAAAGCTGAACACAGACGCATTGCCGAGATTATTGGTAAAGATAACAAACTAAACGTCCCAGCGATCGCCGAAAAGCAAGTTTTAGCAGCCATTAATGCCGTATCTGGTATCGTTACCGTCCATTCTGACATCGGTGGTGGACTAGAAAATGCCGAAGAAGTCCCCGCCCAAACCTTACCCCACATTCACCTCTTACCTGCCAATTCCGGCTTGAAAATCACCCTGTTATCCCGCCCCTTTACCCAAGGTGGCCCTTACTTCCGTCCCGGTGCAGGTGGTGAAACAGTCATTGCCGAAATTGAAGGTAAACGTCTGCAAACTAAACGTAATTTAGCAGAAGAAAAACAACTTGCTAAAGCCGCTATAGCCGCCTGTCCCACCTTAACGCGAATTGAAGAACAAGATGGTGAATGGGCAATAGAAGAAGCAGAAGACTGTTTAGAACTGCTGCTAGAACTGCAAACACTGGGAGACAGTGTAGTTATGGCTTGGCCAGAAGGGGAAAAACTGCGAGTTAGTCACAATGCAGACTTGAAAGACTTTAATTTATCAATTCAACGACAACAAGACTGGTTTGCAGCTACTGGTGAATTAAAATTAAATGATGACCTAGTGCTAGATATGCAGCAACTCCTAGCACTCTTGGAGAAAACCCCTAGCCGCTTTATTCCCCTGGGTGATGGTCAATTTCTAGCTTTAACCCAAGCATTTCGCAAGCGTCTCGACGAATTGCGGATGTTTTCCGAAAAACATGGCAAAGGGATGCGTTTTCACCCCTTGGCTACATTGGGGTTAGAAGACTTTGTAGATGAGGTAGGTAAACTAAAAGCAGATAAACATTGGAAGGAACATATCCAGAAACTCAAGGAAGTGCAAGACCTTAAACCAGAACTTCCGTCTACATTTCAAGCCGAATTACGGGACTATCAAATGGATGGTTTTTGTTGGTTAGCACGTTTAGCACATTGGGGTGTAGGTGCTTGTTTAGCCGACCAAATGGGACTGGGTAAAACCGTCCAAGCATTAGCAGTTATTCTTAGAAATGCCCATACAGGCCCAACTTTAATTATTGCCCCTACTTCCGTCTGTATGAATTGGGTGAGTGAAGCGCAAAAATTCGCTCCAACTCTGAATATTATGCAATTTTCTGGTGCTAACCGCCAAAAATTATTAGATGGTTTACAACCATTGGATATGTTGATATGTAGCTATGGGCTATTGCAGCAAGACGAAGTAGCTCAAATGCTCTCTCAATTGCAGTGGCAAACGATTGTATTGGATGAAGCCCAATCAATTAAAAATATGGCTACTAAACGTTCCCAAGCAGCTATGAACTTGAAAGCTAATTTCAAACTGCTGACAACTGGGACTCCCATTGAAAATCATTTGGGTGAGTTGTGGAATTTGTTCCGCTTTATTAATCCTGGTTTATTGGGTTCTTTTGAAAGCTTTAATCAACGCTTTGCAAATCCCATTGAGAGATATCAAGATAAACAAGCACGTAATAAACTGAAAAAACTAATTCAACCATTCTTATTACGACGCACAAAAAATCAGGTGTTGTCAGAATTACCTTCTCGCACGGAAATTCTGCTTCATGTGGAGTTAAGTAAAGAGGAAAAGGCATTTTATGAAGCGTTGCGTCGTCAAGCTATATCTAAACTAACTGAAAGTAATGCAGATGCAGGACAGAAACATTTGCAAGTGTTAGCAGAGATTATGAAACTGCGTCGCGCTTGCTGTAATCCTAGTTTGGTGATGCCTGATACTGAGTTATCTAGTTCTAAGTTGCAACTTTTTGGTGAGGTGTTGGGTGAACTTTTAGAAAATCGCCATAAGGCGTTGGTGTTCAGTCAGTTTGTTGACCATTTACATATCATCCGCAATTATCTAGATAAACAAAGTATTAAATATCAATATTTAGATGGTAGTACCCCAATGGCGGAACGGAAAAGAAGCGTGGATGCCTTTCAAGCTGGGGATGGGGATGTTTTTCTCATTAGTCTCAAAGCCGGGGGTACAGGACTGAATTTAACTGCTGCTGATTACGTGATCCATACAGACCCTTGGTGGAATCCGGCTGTGGAAGATCAAGCATCTGACCGCGCCCACCGGATTGGACAACAACGTCCGGTAACAATTTATCGCTTGGTAGCTAAGGATACTATTGAAGACAAGATTGTGGAATTACATCACCACAAGCGAGATTTAGCGGATAGTTTATTAGAAGGTACAGATATGAGTGGCAAGATATCAACGGAAGCATTATTGCAATTGATTCATGAAGGTTGATATTGTTATATATCTTTCTTTTTACGATCAATATAATCATTGATTAAAGCCTGGAACGCACTATAAATTGACACTCTCAGGTCTAAAGACACTGAGATTCTTTAATCAACGATATGACTTGCTCAGGCAGGATTTCTCCAGTCTGAATAGAGGACTTATCTCCTAAAGCGTTGCTCATGTCTAGCATGAAAGTTCCCGTATGCCCTACGGTACTCAATCCTCGACTCAGGATATTTCTAGCTGCATTCTCATCTCTATCCATCACACAACCGCATTGACAAATATGCGTTCTAGTGGATAGAGATTTTTTCACAATTTCACCACAGCTAGAGCATTCAAGGCTAGTATATTGCGGATTTACAGCCACCGTGACTTTCTTAAATACTTTCCCAAAGTATTCAAGCCAGATACGGAACTGATACCAGGATGCGTCATTTATTGACTTAGCTAAACAATGATTTTTCACCAGATTTTTAATTCTCAAATCTTCG
>NZ_VILB01000044.1 GCF_009712035.1 Anabaena sp. UHCC 0187
TTTCACAGCATGGTCTTTACGTTTCCTACTTATTTTGAGGTGGCGTTTTCCTAAAATCTGTCTAGCTTTGCCTCTATTTTTTGAACCTTTGACTTTTCTGGAAACGCGACGTTGTGAACGTTTAAGAACCTTTTCTCCAATACGCAGAAACTTAGGATTCTCAATCATTACGCCATTAGAGTCGGTGTAGTATTCTTTTAATCCTACATCTAATCCAATTGTATTTCCTGATGGAGTGATATTTTCTTGACGGTTGGCATCAATACAAAATTGACAATAATAACCATCAGCCCGTTTTACCAATCTTACCCGTTTTATTTGGTTGATTTGGTAGAAATGAAGGTCACGAGTTCCCTTGATTTTTAATCTACCAATACCTTTTTTGTCGGTAAATGTGATGGATTTACGATTATCAGCAAGCCGCCATCCTGATGTTTTATATTCAACAGAACGACAATCTTTTTGAAATTGAGGATATCCCTTTAAACCAGGAATATTCTTCTTGCAATTATCGTAAAACCGAGAGATAGAAGACCATGCCCGTTCTGCACTAGCTTGTCGCGCCATTGAATTGAGTTCATTAGCAAACGGGAAATTAGCTGCTAGTACAGCACAATATTTCTGCAAGTCATTTTTGCCTATATCTTTAACATCCATCCATAGCCGAATACAGCTATTACGAACGAATTGGGCAGTACGAATTGCATCATCTATTGCTGTTAACTGAACTGATTTTCCGTAAACTTTAAACTCAAAAATTAGCATTATTCCTACCTCCAATCTTATACTACTATTTGTGGCGTAAGATTGTCAAGATATTTAGTAGTACAAGATTGAAGGCGGTTAAAACCGTGGTCAGTGAGCCTGCCGAACTGCCCGTGCGGTCACTGAGCTTGTCGATAGCGAAGCGTGGCGTTAAGCCATAGTGTCGCTTATATCTCAGGGCTGAAGCCATGGTTCCTGAGCTTGTCGAAGGACTGAGCTTTACGCTTACCGGATACTTCTGTAAAGGTTGGGTTTTATTTAACCCAACCTTTATCTAGACAGAGTTAATTGTTAAATCTTGCTAATAATTCCTCACGGGATAAATTATTTAAGTGAAGTAATAATCTGCTATACTCATCTGTTGGTAAATTGAGCAAATTATCAATAGTCCTGGATAATTCATTATCTAAATTACCAAATCTTACCCTCAATAAATTTTCCAAAACCAAACGTTGTCCTTCTTGTACAGCCTCAGCCCTAGCCTCTTGATAAGCTGCTGTTAAATTCATAATTAACTCCTGGTCATCTTCTGTTAATATTTCCTGAGTTTGTACACTTACACGCCAATTAAAAACCAGTTCTAAAATATTATGACGTAACGGGTTTTCTGGTGCTAGTGCAACTAATTGTTTTACCGCTTCCTGTTGAACCTTATCTCGTCCTAATAACCTACACAGTAGTGTTTCATTAGTGACAGGTAACTGATTAATTGCTACTATAGCTGTTTTGAAAGCGTCCGGTAGAAAAAATACTCCTGGTAGCCAATTATCTAAATCTAGTTTAGCTCCAAAACTCTCTATTAAACCAGTAGACGCAGAGGGAGCTAAAACCCACAAAAATGGTAAATTAGTTTCTGCTAAAGAAGTATTTTCTCGTTTAGCTTTCCGTTGAAAATCGCCATAAATAGAAAATAATTTA
>NZ_VILB01000045.1 GCF_009712035.1 Anabaena sp. UHCC 0187
GTAGTTTTCCGTCTAAGGGATATTCTTCGTCAAGGAGATCATTAAATTCTGGGTTATAAGCACAGTCTTATTTTGCACTTTTTCAAACAACGGCTTGAATGTAGGTTTCAACATTGGTTCAATAATTGTTGTTTTGCGTTAGAATCAAACTAATAAATCTATGCAAACAGTATTAAAATTCAGGTTTGATTTGTATGTTTCAAAATAGTTATTCCGACACTGTTGCTCAATTGTTTAATTATCAAGAAGGGACAGGGAAATTATCCCCAGATAAATGGCCTAACTACGATGAATTAGGTATTACTACTGAACATATTCCTGAGTTGATCCGTTTAGCAACTGATGAGGATTTTTACACTATACATCATAACGACCTTTTATATTATGAAAGTGGTTTATTGGAATATGCACCAATTCATGCAATACGTATATTAGGAAAATTCCGAGTAGAAGAAGCAATTGAGCCATTAATTACCTTATTATCCAAATTTGATAAGTTTGATTTTAAGGATGAAATATTGTTCATTTTGGATGAAGAATTAAAAAATGTTTTGAGCCTGATTGGTTTACCTGTAATTCCAGCACTTTCTACTTATATTGCCGATGATTCTCATGGGCAATTTTCCCGGATTATAGCTATTTTAACTATTAAAACCATTGCCTCTATCTATCCAGAGTATTACCAGTATTGTGTTACTTCTTTATGTCAACAGCTAGAATCTTTTAGAGACAATGATCCTGAGTTTAACGGTCATATTGTCTGGGTGCTTTCTGATATGAATGCAATAGATTGTTTACCTTTAATTGAGCGAGCTTTTCAAGCAGGGTGTGTTGATGAGGATGTGATAGGAGATTATGATGAAGTGCTTGTCAAACTTGGTTTAAAGGATATCACAGATATCTCTCCTAAAACTATAAAAGCGACTGGTACAGAGAACCCCATATCCTTAAATTTTACCACTTCTCCTAGATTTAAACAACTTGAGAAACTGAATAAAGCACAGCAAAAGAGAGACGCTAGAAGAAAACGAAATTTAAACCAATTGGGAAAATAAGTGATTTAAATAGCATATCAAGTAGGATAGAACCGAAAATAATAAGGTAATACAAATGGCTTATAGTGATTTTACATTGAGTAAATTTAAAAAGGATTTCCATATTCATATTAATGAAGAAATGGATTTATTTGCTAATATTGAACCTATCCAAATAAGTGAAAAACTTAAAAATAGTTTAGAAGAAACTACGGAATTGGCATTAGCAATTAATACTGAAAAAGCCCGTTCTGAAATGATTATTACCCCTATTCTATTAGAGGTAAGACGTAGGGCTAATTCTCAAATTAGTTTATTTTCAGGAAGTGATTTTAATGTTGATGTTGAAAAAGGTTTAAATGGTTATTGTGATTTTGTAATCAGTCGTTCTAAGGAACAGTTAACAATTAATGTACCTGTAATGATTATTGTAGAAGCAAAGAACGAAAACATTAAAGGTGGTTTAGGACAATGTATGGCAGCAATGTTAGCAGCACAATTGTTTAATGAGCAGGAAGGTAATGAAATTAAAACTATTTATGGTGCTGTTACTACCGGAGATATTTGGAAGTTTTTGAAGTTGGAAGGAACTAATGTATTTATTGATTTAAATAATTATTATATTAAGGAGTTAAACAAGATTTTGGGCATTTTGTGTCAAGGGGTTCAGGGGTAAAAATTATTTAAATACATTCAAGATAATATCTTTGATTTCAATAACAATATTATTTTTGATAATAAAAAGATCAAAACTCATTTTTGTAAAATTATTGGTTTTACCGCTCCCCCTTATAGAAAAGAATATTAATTTAATTATTGTAGCGACTGTCTGGATTATCACTTGACAATCAAGACAGTCGCTACAATAAATTTTGTTTTACATAAAGGGAAAGGTAGAGCCATCATTATTAATTTCTTCCAAAATCCCTTGTTCATTAATTCTAAAATCTATATCTGCACAACTTTCCATCAAAGTCAATAATCCTAAAGAATGAACGGGAAGACTTGCAGATAAAAAAGCTTTAAAAGCTGTATCATCCTGAAAACCTATCATCTGTCTAAATTCATTAAAATTAATAAACCCTTCCAAAAAAGCTTCTATAGCTAATGTATTGAGAACTTTTTGGGATAAATCCTCTAATTTATCCTGGATTTTATCTGTTAAATTATCTGGTAAATCAATTGTGATTTGCATAATTTGACAATCTCCCAACTCTACATTTTTATTTTACTTCTTAAAAGACGTTTAAAGGTCCTGGCGTAAAAAAAGATGTTCAAAAATCAAATAGGAGTCCTATGTAACGTCTTTATATCCAGGAATCAACCATATCTTGATAAACAAATTCTATTACTCTCCTAACTCTTGTTCCTTTTTAAGTAATTGATTACTTTGATTATACTCCATTAACGCTATCAGTTTAAACTTTTCTATCTCTGCTTCTGTTAATTGATTTGTAGTAACTTGAAACTGGGCATAATTTGTTTTTCTCACAGCATTTAAAGCAACATCGGCTTCAGAATATAAATGTTGCTTTCTTTTCAAGATTAAAATTTGCTCCTCTGTCGCTGTAACTTGTAGTGAAGCAGTAAATTCATCTAATTGATAAACTCTAATCTCTCCATCTTTACTATTTTCTACTAAACTTTTTTCGCTCATTAACCTTGCTATCATCAAAGGAATGACGTACAACATAATGTCTTCTTCATATATTTCTGTTTGGTTTTCTTCCTGTTCATCCACCAAAACTATAATTGAATCATTATTAATTTGATCGAGATTGTGTTTCTCCTTTTCTATTGTAGTTACAGTTAAATCATTTGCCAAGATAACTGGTAATTCAGGAATAAACTCTGGATTTTGTACCTGGATATCCTCTGGTTCAAATGTTATTATAACAGATTCTTCCATAGTCCTTCCAGAATTGAGACTAGCAATAATAGATGCCAGTGTTTTAATAGCATCACTTTGTTCTTCGACGCTTACAGTTTCTGTTACCGGAATTGATTCTAATTCATTGTAATCAACATATTCGAGAAGTTGGCTTAACATATAAGCAGCTTTAGCAGGGGAAATATCGGGTGATATTTTGGTTGATTCTTCAGTGAGTATAGTTAAAGGATTAGTTGTCATAAATTTATGCCAATGAATTCAATAAAGACTAATTTGGTTAAATATTAAACTTGAAGATACTGATTTTTGACTGATGCCAAAGATTGATTGATATTATTGTTGATTTCCTCAAATACATCAATAACTTCAGCCGATATTCGACTCTGGTTAATTTGTCCTAATTTAATATCTAGTAAAACACTTCCATCTTTTTTTATAATCGTTAAATCTTTGTGAGAGTTATTGATGGAAATCAAGTATTCTTTACCTTGTACTATAACGTCTCCATTATCTTGAGGAATGCCAAATACATCCCCCATTCGTTGAGAAATTTGGGTAAGACGATTGATAGAATGTAATTCTTGAAAATCATTATTCATTGCTAAGACCGCTTTTTTTGTTAATTCTGCACCTGATTTAAATTCATTACCAACCTCTACAATTCGCTGAATATATTCTGCTGACTTACCTAACTTTTGTGCAGTCAAATACCAGGTTCTTAATTTTTCTAATGTTGTTTTTTGATCCTGAATAGTTTTATCAGCAACTACCTCTTTTTGAACAATGTTGGATGAGGAAACGGGTGTAGAGTTAGGCAACTTTAGCCCATGAGATGACATCACAGATGATGGCTGTGTAGGTACTGGGGAAGATACTTCTGAATCTGTTGGTGTAATAGATTCTGCTTGTTGATTGGTAAGCGTAGTATCTTGTTCGAGCTTGACTGCGCGTGTGTACCCATCATTGACAGCTTCTAGCTTATACCCCTGTACTTCTAAATATTGTTTTACCAGTTGGTCAGTACCAGCAGCATTACCCACTACAAAAGAACTTTTGGAAGCGATCGCCTGATCAATTAACGGTACATAATGATTATTGAAGGTGTCCAAAATTTGTTGTTGAGTAACACCCCTCCAAGGACCAGAACCTGAAACCATAATCGTGTCATTAGCTGAGTACACCCCCGTATTTGCCCTTTCCCCCCAAGCTTTTTGATAATTACGGGTGCTAGAGAGTGTTTCAGGTGGTGCAGATGATATACCAATGAATTGAGTAGCTACTTCAGCCATTGCCACATCCTTTTGCATATGCGTTGCTACAGAAGCATTTAGGGGTTGGAGATTGGCAAGTGGGTTGGAAGTTTTGGGAGAACTAAGAATTTCTTGGACAAAATCTTTGGATTGAGGTGTGGACAGGGTTGTAATTGTTTGTACAGAAACCTTTGGTATCAATTCTGAGGATGCTTGAATAGTCTGAGAATTTTCCAACACTTTAGAATATCCCTCAATCAAAGCGCGAATAAACGGAGATTCTTTACCCTTGCCTTCCCAGTAGTTATCTCTGGTAGAAGTGACATAGTGAGTACAGTTTTCCAACCATTCTACTCCTCCTCTTTGGGTGATAGCTGCAAACAACTTGGGGTGTTGTTCTAACTTAGCTTGAATAATTTCTGTCATTAACTGTATTCGTGGTTCTCCCAAAGGTACTGTTGTTTTGTAGTGTTGGTAAGCTTGTTCAGCAGAGACAAAAGGGACTCCAGCAGGTTTATCTTGGGCATAAGTTTCTGGTCCATATTTACCGGCGGGTACTGCGGCGTTATCACGGAAAGATACAGGGTATTCTCCTTGGATTTTGCCTAACTCCTTGGCTTTAACAGTAGGATTAGTCATAGCCGCACCTAGAGGGTCAGAACTTCTCGAACCGATATTCACTGGAGAAGTAATGACAGATACCAGGGGTATGCCTGTAGATAAAGGTGGTGGTATAGGAGGTGTAACTAATGACTGTTCAAGGTTTGTACTGGGGAAAGGTAGGATTTTACTGTTGACATAATCTCCCAGCGGTTCTGTATGCAGTCCCCACACTTCAGGTTTATCCCTAAAAGTGGCCAGTTCTCGACTGCTGTGTTTTTCCATTGCGCCCCATTGTTGCTGATATGCTGGATCTGCAATCATTTCTGCGGTGATGCGGTATTGTTTACCTACTCGAAAGGCAACTTGTTGGGAACTGGATATGGCGATGGCGGAACGCCCGTTGGAGGCGATCGCTATTTGTGTAGAGTTTTGAGGAGATGGTCTGCTGGAAGTTATCGCACAATGGCCACCTACGGCGATCGCTATATCTCCCTCTTTAAAACCATAAGCTTTGTACGGTTCATAAGTTCTGGTTGTGTGGCATCTACCATATCCGCGCATAGCTTCAATAGTAGTGTTGACAGGTAAAGGGTTGGGTTCACCGTGCATTTTCATAGGAAAAACCATTTGCACAGGTTTACCGGCAATCACAACATCCTTCTCTTCCGGTTTAGAGACAATGGTGCTATTAGCAGGTAATACCTCAGCTACTGCGGATATAGTTTGCGGATTTTCAGTAACTACAATTGTTTGTTGTGGTGGATTGTTATTTGTTAAATTCGGTGTAACTGTAACAGGTATTGTAATTGTAGCTAATTCCTGAACTTTATCGAGTTTTTCTCCTATTATATGTGGTCTATTGGGAAGGGAATTAATATATTGATTGTAAGCACTATTTTTTCCTTCAGCACTTAATGGTTCTCCAAACTTTGTCTTCAAAGCATCAAAATCATCAGATGGAATTGTACTACTAACCAAGTAAATTAGAGAAAGACCCTTTTTCGTTTCTAGTGGTACATCTTGTAGTGATAAAACATTAAATTCAATATTTTTAGATTTAAACCAATTCTGAACTAATTCTGTTTTGTGGTTGTCCACTGCTATTCCTATTAATCCCAGTACCTTATCTTCCTGACTAGTAAACAATATTGTCGGACGTTCTTTGATCTTCTCCAGCAATAGTCCACTTTTTTCAACCATCACCTCTTGCTTTGTTACCGTATTTGATTGGGAATTATCTTGAAAAGCTTGAGATTCCTTTGTCCAAATTTGAGGATATTGTACTGTATTGGGTTCAATATTAATAAAGGTGTGAGAAAAATTGCTTTGTAACGTACAATTTACAGACCCTTGTTGACCATGTTTAAGCACTCCCAGATTTTGCAGTGCTTCCTTATCTTTTTTATAGTGAAGAACTCCTAATAATTCTCCATTTAGAAAAACAGCATCCCTATTTTTACTGGTTGGTACTTCTAAACTAACGCTTTTATATTCTTCTCCAGTAAAAACTTGTCCTTTAAAATCATAAACATTAATCTTATTAATTTTCAACAAATTCCCATGAGGTGATTCAGCAATAATAAAACCACCTTCATGTTGACTATCACCAATAGACTTTAATTTAAGTTGTAGCGGATTACCATTAGCTAAATAATTTATTTTTCTTAATTCTTGAATTGAATCATTATCCAATTCTCCTAATATTTGACCAGCCAATTTAATTTTAGCTGTGTCAATAGGAACTGCTACATTACCAATAGCGAGTGTGACTGGTTCACCATTAAAAGTTTTACCTGCATGAGAAAATTTACTAATTTCTCTGATAGTAATGTTGATTGGTGGTTGTGATGGTAAATTAATAGTTGCCGTAGCTGTATAAGATTCACCTGGTTTAATATATGCTTGTGCCTGAGTACCAATTGCTAATTGGCCTGTTCTTTGTTCCAAAACAGCAAATTCTTTGTATTTTTCGTCATTGTCTTTGACAAATACCAATCTAGAATTATGTCTTTCATGTCCTGGAGGATAGCGACTGGCTTGTATCTCTATCAAATATTTTTCTTGCGAATTCCATTCCCTACCAACAAAATTATCTCCTTCCTTACCAATTCCTAATACTTTGAGTTGTGAAAATTGTAACTCATCTAAGCGGCTAACTATTTCCTTACCAAAAGTTGCAAATACAAAGTTAGAAACTTTCTTACGGGAGTTCAAACTTGAATTATCTCCTTGTTCTAATTCATCTTGTCGAGAAGCTGATATATTCCATGTTGCGGCTGCGGCTGGTAATTTTTGGTCTTCAGGAATTAAATTATAGAAATTTTCAGCAACAGCATAAGCTTCTTGAAACAATAATTTGATTTGACTTTCTCTCAGTTCAGGTTTAAGTTCAACTAATGTTGCACCCTGAGTTATCATTCCTGGTTTAAGTTTATAGTCAATTACAGATTGTTGACTAACTGTTCCTAGTTTGCAATATTTAGGTTCTCCATTTTCCGTTTCTCCATCAATTTGCGCTATTGCTAATAAAGTATGGGGACGTTGTAAAGACCGATATTTTTCTGGAATTTCTTCTAAACGGATGTTGAGTGTTGAACCTTTCCAAATTCCTGGATGTTCGTAGCGAGTGAGATTAGTAATGGTAATTTCTGTACCATTGCTTGTTTTGACAACAGCATAAGGTCCTTGTTCAGTTTCTCGACGTTTATTTAATCTAGTAGCTACATTGAAT
The DNA here is from genome assembly GCF_009712035.1 of Anabaena sp. UHCC 0187. Lineage (GTDB taxonomy): Bacteria > Cyanobacteriota > Cyanobacteriia > Cyanobacteriales > Nostocaceae > Dolichospermum. The sequence continues at coordinate 7,510 of NZ_VILB01000045.1, forward strand.
TTATCATCAAATTCCTGTTTGGCTAATATAGCCTGAAATTTTTGTTGAGGAGTAAATTCTACACCTTTAAATAAATCTTGAAATTGGATAATAGGACGTGATTCTAAATGAGATGATTCAAAGTATTTATTAACTTGGTTAATTAGTAACTCTACTGGTGAATAGCCAGTAGTAGTAATACCTTCATTTAAGTAAGCAGATGAAGATTTTTTATCTTTAATATAATTAACATCTCGATAAAGATAGCGTTTGTTTTCAGCTATTACCTCCATATCAGGTTTTTTGGCACTTTTAAATAAATCCACCGCAATTTGATTTTGGAAACAAGCTGCTTCAATCATTTGTCGGTAAATATTGCGATTAATTGCCATTGCTTGTTCTATCACTTGAGAATTTCTATCTTGAACAGATGCAAGTTTGAGAAATTCCTGCATCTGTTCTCTGTATTCTTCCCTTATGGCTTGAGGATGGTTTTGATTATTTTCTAAATTGACTAATTTTTGATAATGACTACCAACTTGGTCTAAATATTCGGTTTGTTGTTGAGAATTTCCATAAGTTATTAAAGTTTCAATTTCTGACTCTAAAGCTTCCAGTGCTGTCACATGATTATTGATAATACCAACGCTGATACCATCACTCATGTGAATAGCGATTTCTTCAAATTCAGGTTGTGTACCATCTTCTCTGTAAAAAGATTGCTTTTTCAATTTGACTGTGGGAGCATAAGCATTTTCAGGCAGATTTCTGTATTCAGCTTCGGCGGTAAAATTAGGATATTTACTGGCTAATTCCACACCAATACAGTCACCATCAAAGTCTCGACCTTGACGTTCTGATTCTGTTTCTATGGGGTCTAATTCTTCTGTTTCAATACCTTGTGCTTTTAGGGCTTCAATCCTACCTTGAATGCGTTTGTGGTCTTCATCGTTGACTACGATAATTCCTGCCAAGGGGTTGCCATCTGGTCCTAAGTAATCTTCAATATGTTTGTTGACGGAAACACATAAACCATTAGCATTGAGGAAGGGGGAGCGAAAATTGAGAATTTTTTCACCCTCAGCTATCCAAGGCACAGAAATCTCACCATTTTTGAGTTCTTTGGAGGGAATAATCATTCCCCGGTCAAATGTGAGGACACGACCAAGGGCAATATCCCGCCATTCATTTTGTACAAACCGACTAAGTTCTTGTTTAACTTTCTCAGTTTCTAATAGTTGGGCATGACCAAGTAGGTCTGCTTTGATAATTTTGTACATTAACAAGTCATCTTGTTCAGATTCACTATCGTCTTGTAAATCATCTGCATATAAATTTTCATCTATCTTAGGGTCATCAGTAGATAATTTCACCGCTTTTTCTACAGCTTCATTTACTAATTGTTCAGTTTTTTGCTGTTCAATAAAAGCTTTACGTTTTTCATATTTTTCACAATATAACTGTGCTACTTTTCTGGGGTCTTGCTGGATTTCTGCAAGTTCTTGCGCTTGCTTTTCTAATTCTTCAGCAAAGTCTTTGATACCTTGGGGGAAAGAAGCCAGTAGTTGAGAAATGGCAGTCTTACCTTTTTGGGACTGTGATTTTTCACCTAACCAAATGGTTTGATTATATAAACCTGGTTTGATTTGGGGTTTTATGGGTGTAGATGGGTTATCTTTATCCGTTCCCTTGAAGCTAGATATGGGGATAATGAGGTCAATTTTAGGTTTGTTATTTGAATTTGCATATTTTATTTCGTCTAAGTTATAAGGACGAAGTGTGCCTTTGCCAAATCGGTATTTGGTGTCCTCTCCATCATGTTCTCTCCAACCAAAGCGATGCTGTACTACACGATAACTTTTATCTTTTTGTTCATTTCTGTTAGTTATTTGGTCATATAGTTTAGTGGTAATCTGACCATAGCAGTCACCTACAAATTTATATGCTACATCATTTGCTAATATGCCTCCATTTTCTCCATTAGTATCATCTACTACTAAAATATTTAACTTTTCATGGATGGCATTTTTACACGAACCTAAGAAAATGGAACCGTAAGCACCACGGTCTTTGCGATCTGGGCAAAGTTTTTCAATGACTTCTAAACATTCTACTGAACCGTAGAGTAGTCTAGTTTTGGATGACAACAGCAGAACATCACCATTTGGATGATTTTTTAAATTTGCTGCCGTGGTATTTTCATCCATCTGACCGAAAGAGAAATTCTTTTCTGGTAAGAAAAATCCTAAGAGTGTATTATCTAGATTTTCAGTTAAAATTGAGTTGGCATTTTTGGTATTGCCATCTGTATGAATCCATTGATTTAGTCTAGTGTCAAAGTGCTTGAATTCTAATGTCATAATTTTAGGTAATTTTTATTCCAAACCAAATTTTTATTTCTTGAGGTTTGATTATGTCAAGATTGACTCGTTGGTTAAATATGCACCGAGGAGAGTTGAATTTAGACGGAGTTCTCAAAGACGAAGCTAGAAAACAAATGCTATCTATAGGAATGAATAATGAATCAATTGAAGACTATGCAACTACCTTAAAAGTAAAATATGAGCATCTTAAATACTTGGATGAAACAGAACCTGAATCTTGGGTAAATTACACTGCTTATGACTTTTTCACAGAAGAAGAGAAGCAGCAATTTAATGGTGATGGGTCACTGAAGCCGGAGTATGTAAAATATGCTCATAGTATTGGTATGAGCGTTCAATCGTTGGAAGAAATGGAACGTCGTAAAAAAATTGAAGTTGACAATTACAATAAATTGTCTGCTCGATATGCTGAACAGGGCATCAATTTTGGTGAACAGCAGATGCAAGCAAGAATTACTGATAACAAAACCTATTTACAACGCAGGGAGCAGATGGAAATAGATTTGCGTAATTTTGAGGATGTTGATACTCTGCCGTTTGATCAAGACACACGATATTGAAACAAAGCGAAATTAGTAACTTAGACATCACAGATAACTACTAATAGTTCCCTAAAATTAGATTCTAAAAGTTACTTCAGTGATGGTGCTAGTGAAAAAAAGTAGAATTGGAGGTAGGTTTTATTTTGTGTTTTATATCATTTGATATAAATCTGAAGCATTGCTGATAAAACCGTAAATTTACGCCAATTCTTCTTGATTTTCTGGTTCTTGCTGCTGGTTGTGATTCAATAGCAACTCTTTGAGTCTCTCCAGTATTATTAAATCTTCGGATGTCAAACCTTTATCTTTGCTTTCAGCACCATCACGGAGGGGAAGTTCTGCAATTTCTTCTCCACTTTTGCGTCGCAGTTTGAGAATATCTCTTTCTAGTTCAAGGTCGTAGTATTTTCCTGAATATGTTTCAGGTTGCCCTGCTTGCTGCCAGAACAGGCGGATAATGGGGCTGATGCTGTCAGCGTAGTTTTTTGGTTTAGTACCCTGCTGGTGTGCGCTCAGGGCTGGTATTACATCATCTACCCGACTGGAAGTTTGGTTATTTCCGTCTACAGAAAATGCACTGCTAGGTTCACTGTCAAGAGCATTTTTTGAAGACTTTTCTGAAGCCATTGCCTTTGGCACTGCGCTCTGTGAAATTCCTGCGGGGCGCTTCGCTATCGCTTGATTAATGTCGTTGGTATTTGTATTAACTAATGCTATTTCGTCCTCTGGGGACAATGTTGCCATCATTGTTTTGACAGTAGTTTCTGGCATTTCAACCTGTTTTTTACCCCGACAGGAATGTATTGCAGGTAAGTCCCGTTCAGGGTTATAACC
>NZ_VILB01000046.1 GCF_009712035.1 Anabaena sp. UHCC 0187
AAGCTGGGTGCAGTGAAAGCTGCACGCCCAGATTTAACAGAGAGGGGCGGGAAATAATATTCCCCCTCGACTCTACCAGGGTGAGAGAGCGAAAAATATCTGGACGGAGCAAGGCACAATACCAGGCCACAACTGCACCCCAATCATGTCCAACGATAAATGCTTGTTCTTCACCTAAAGCATTGACTAAACCAACAATATCACCCACCAACTCAAAAATATTGTAATCTTCAATGGCTGCTGGTCTGTCTGTCTGTCCATATCCACGCTGATCTGGTGCTACCACATGAAATCCTGCTTCAGCTAATGCAGATAACTGATGTCGCCAAGAATACCAACTTTCCGGAAAACCATGACATAAGATGACTAGTTTACCCTGCCCTTGTTCGGCAATGTGCATCTGAATGTTGTTGGTTTTGATAAAACGATGAGTTACCGAAGCCATGTTTATTACCTGCCAGATTGATATTATTAAAATAGAGTTTCAAATACGCTTTAATTCAGGTTCAGGATAACTAGAAAAAGCATTAGATAGAAGACTACCTAATAAAGTTTCATGTCCTGGAGCTATCACTCTAAACTGTACAAGTTCTTCCTCTATGATGGAACACTGCGTTAACGGTCATCATAGCACCTAACTTTATTTAACCTAATTTGTGCTTAACAAATTGGATAAAAGTAATCCCTTTGGAGAGCATAAATATTTTTATGACCCTTCTAATCTTACGGTTCATTGCTTTTCTGTTTAAGTCGTCTAAAAATACATTCATAGATTCCCCGCTTAGAATATTTTTCACCTGTCAATGCTCTCCTGTGCGCTAATTTTAAAGACTGTGCTGTAACTATGGTTCTAATCGTTTGATTAACTTAGCAGTAGCCGGAGTACCCCGGAAAGATTGACCATTGTACAAAAATGTTAGTTCATGTAATTTAGACTCAGATAGTCGTGGTTCACACTGGTCATCACTGCTTCTGGTAACACCTTTGGATTCTCTGGCTTCTGTGACTTTTACAACCAGATCAGCGCGTTTATCTTTGTTGGTGTCTTGTAGTGTAAAATCTTTGATTCCTACATCATAAAAGGGTGGACGACAACTAGCTGTATTAGACCCAACCTTTAAT
>NZ_VILB01000047.1 GCF_009712035.1 Anabaena sp. UHCC 0187
AGATTGATATTTTTGGTTTTAGTTGTACCAATTTCTAAGTGATCCAGCCATGTAATGAAATAACCTTGTCCCATATATGAACCTTCACAAACCAGAGAATCACGACCTGTTTTATTAGGGATTTTTAGACAGCTATTGGAACGAAACCCACTTTCATATCGGATTCTAGACCAACCATTATTAGTGCGCCGCAATAAAACAGAACCTCCCCAATTACCTGCATGGGGTTCACAATCTCCCAAGTCTACTAATGCTTCCCGACTACTGCCTTTGGTAAAACTGCCATAAACTACAGATATTAAGGTAGCAGTTCCATTATTATAACTAGTAAATGACGGGCATTTTTTACAAACAATCTTTCCCTTTTCTTGTGCAATATTCCCAGCACCACAAATATTTTGCATCAGCGCAATAGCATCTTTTTGTGAGGGAACTATACTATCTTTTTTGACTTCTTGTGCTAATGCTTTGGTAGTGATAACTTGGGCTGTGAGGATTGTTCCTAATAATAAAATGGATTTCAGTTGCTTCATCATAGTTTAACAAGATAATTATTACTACAGGGTGTTATTTAGCAAGTTGATAGAGAGCGATCGCTAAAATAATGTCTCTTTATGTAACTAAACGCAGAAATAAGCACCCCAGTCAACTTTATCTTGATTAGGATCAACACATTTAAACTGTTTAACTTCGCCATTAATACTGCCAAATCTTATTACCCAATCACTTTGGTCTTGAATGAAGTTAACTAATCCCACAGATTGACAATTATTAATAATTCTTTGACTAATAATGTTCATGAATTGGGTAGAGTTCATGACTGATTCTGTAGCAAGTCCACTAAGTCGAATTGTGTAACCTATAGAATATTCGGGAGGATAGGTTTTATATTCTTCACCAAAACTAGAAGTTTGAATATTTACTGTAATTTTTCTACCTTTGGTAATTGTTGCTTTTGCTTGCTTGATTGCTGATTGACATTGGTTTGTAGATCGACTGTTGGAATTACTTAATTTTTGATTACTATTGGTTCTACTTAATCTTTGTACAGTAGCTAAATCTATTTTTTTGATGTTGGGTTTACTAATGTTTCTCAAGTCAACATCATAGTAATTATCGCCTCCTTCATTGGGGTCACGTTGAGAATTTAATATATATCTCCGTTCTCCAACTTTGATGAGTTTTTTAAACAGATAATCTTTACCTATATAACGGATTTTTGATTTTTGACCAGGCTGTAAAATAGCCAGCCTAACAAAACCATCTTGCAATATTAAAACAGAGAATAATTGATTTTCACTAAGCTGTTCAATGTTTTTTTGACCAGTAATAGAATATCCTAAATTATCTTGTCTGGGAACATTGGGGTTTTCTCCACTATAATTAGTTATAATTCCACTACCCTTGCTCATATCATATACATCAAATACTGCTTTACCAGGAATATTATTGTTAGATTCTGATATTAATACTTCTGAACTATTTGAGTATTCTGATATTTGTGCTAAAGCTGGTAAATAGGAATTACTTAAAATTCCTATGGTCACTATTGATGAATAAAGATAGTTTAGTTTCATGGGGTTCTCCTCTATTTATGAATGTAACTGTTTTATCGAGTTCTTTTAATTGGGTTTTCATTAACCATTGAGTTAGCGATTGCAATTAATTCATTCTCGGAACAAGAACCGGAATATACGTGAAAAAATATACCATTTTGAATCCAGCTTATGTTATTCCATCCATCTCCTTGAAATAAAGAGGCTTTGATGTTTTTATTGAGAGTTAAAGGGATAGCTAAGTTATAATTAGCTTGAGAATTTTTGTAAAATTCAGATGCCTAGATGTCTTTTCTGTTCTGCTAGTGTTGGGCGTAACCAGGTTTTTGATTCATAACAAAGTTTGAAATTGATATTATTTTGAGATTGAGTCTTAGCTACAACTGGTAATGAAGTTCTACTATCCCCCCATGTATTTATTTGAGCAACTGCTGATAACTGATAAGTTGGCAATATGATTACACTGAATCCTAAAATAAATAGCGGGTTACTTTTCATTAATTTACTCATTCTATTGATATGTTAAATGCTGGATTAAGGAGCTATAAATTTGTTGAAGTCTGTTGGAATACCTGATGAATATTCCAAAATAGTTCCTGGAGTTGGCACTACAACTAAAGGTGAATCTGTATATCCATTATTTCCATAACGACTCCTTGACCACTTTTCTGTTCTAGTTTCATAGTCAAAGAATCGAGTTGCTATATCACGCCATCCTTGATTACTGGTATTTAAAATCCCCATAGAGGGTTCGTTTCTTGAGCCAGCAACACCGGAATATCTATCAGTTTCTTGGGCAGAGATTCTTTTATAGTTTTTACCAACTTTCGTATATATATAAATCCCACAACTACGGTTGCTACAAATTCGTCCCCCTGCTGGATATAAAATCGCTTCTTTGACATTATCATTATTAAGATCAACAAAAAACACTCGGTGATCTCTGCTATCTTTATAAGAACCAAAATCTTCCCGATATTGCAAAAAATCTTGACGAATAGCTGTTATCAGTGCTGGTGGTAGTTCTTGGTTATTTATCGTAGAAACGTTTTTACTTTGGGGTTGTGTATTTGCAGATGAATTTGGTAAACTAGAAGTACAACCAGCAGCTTTAAATTGTTGAGAAATTTGACTTTTATCTGGTTGCTCAATTATATAATTCAATAATTTATTTAGTGACTCAAGAGGTCTAGGATTATTTAGAGGAATCTCACCATTACTACTTATAAATTTACCATTTCTCAAACTTCCTGAACCTAAAAAATTGCCTTCTTTGAATAAAACTTGCCCGTTATTAGTTATGATGACTCCATTAGAGAAAACACCTATATCAAAGCGTCCATAACCTTCACCAGTTGAAACAATACAAACATGACCTTTTATCTTGGAAGGATAAATATGTCTAATATCTTCGTATCCATACCATACACCCATAAAAGGTGCTAGTCTTTGTTCAACTTTTGACCAAGCACGTATAAAGGATTCTCTTGTATTTTTTTCTACTTGAGTACGTCTATCTATAATATAACCAGCACCTACATTATTATTTTTGGTTCTCCTAATTTCTTGCTGAAGTTCTTCACGTAATTTGCTTAATTCTGCATTTGTGGGCTGTCTAGTTTGGGCTAATGCTGATAATTCATTAGCACTGAAAGTCATTAAACTGAATCCTAAGATAAATAGGGATCGCTTCGCCCACCGTAGGTATCGCTGTGCTTGTGGTAACATTCGGATTTTCATTATGTTAGCTTCTGTTTGATAATTTGTAAACACTGATTAGTAATTGCATTGATACATTCTTTCTTGTAAATCTAGCTCTTTGAGAATTTGATTCCTTAACTCACAAGATGGGCTATAAATAGTTACTTCCCCCGGAACACCTATAAAAACGGTTTCAGCTTTAACAGTTTTACATTGTGACCAAATTTTCTTCATTAAAGCTAATTCTCGTGATGTTATTTTGAGAGGGCGTTTACTTCTTAGAGGTTTGCCAATAATTTTTCCATTAACTCGTGTGTTAAGATTTCCTACGATTGCACAAATTTGAATAGATAGTGGAGCAATACATCCTTTAGTATCACAAAAACTTGGAGGGTTTAATCTCTTCCTAATTTCATTTTTGGCGTGACTAACTGAATGAACTTTATTGCTAGATGGTACTTCAGAAGGAAATTGTGCTAATCCTTGTTTATGGCAGCTTAAAGATAAAACTGTAAAAATAAATGTGAACTTAAGTAACAATTGAACTTTTATACTTTTCATAATTGGGGATGCTCCTTAATAACTCCGTTTTATCTTATAACTTTTATAGAATCATGAATTTTATATACTGTTGGCAAAATTTTGGTATTGCCTGGATTATGAAAAGTATTGATGCTGGCGGTTCTATTTGCAGAAACATAAACTAGGGTAGAAATAGTATTTGTTTCACCATCTGTTGACCAAATTCTGTAACTGTCTCGGTTATTAATTCTGATTTTTTCAACTTTTAAAATATCTCTCTCAAGTCCAGCCTTAGTATTGCTATACTCGGTTGCTTTATCTTTTAAAGAAGCTACTTCAATCGTGATATCTGTTTTGATGAAGTCATAAGGCCAAGGAGCTGCAAATTTAGGTTGACGATTAGTTATATAAATATAATTATTATCAACTTTGAAAAATAGCCATTTTGATGGGTAGTTAAAGGAAATGGTTCTATTTAAAATATAGGTTTTAAACTGAGCAGTATTTTGTTTAGTATTCTTTGAGTTAGTTTCTGCTGTGGTTTTAAATATATGAATTGTCTGATCAACTATTGGTGTTAGTACCAATGTGGTGATTAATATTATGTTGCTGACTTTCTGAAGTTTCATGTTATTTACCCTTTGATATTATTTATTGAACTTTGTTTCAAAATTAGTAGCATAACCACAGCATCTGCTCAAATTCTCGAATGCCGTCCATGATTCGGTAATATTTGGGATTACTCTGAAATAACCAATATGCTATTACTTTTCCCTCAAGAATTTGGTGAGATGGGACGGGGGCGATCACAATAAATTTTGTCAATACCTTATGAATGTGGTTTTAAATCACAAGGATTTACATATCCATAGCCTCCTTTTTCATCTAAAAATTCTACATGGGCTAATAATCCATTCTGTGTGCTTCTCGATTTGCCTGTAAACTTGCATATTCTTCCCCGGTGTCCTCTGGCTTTATTGCGCGGATTACTAGGTTCTATAACACAAATATCATTTGCGCGAATCTCATAATCTTCTGAGGTATAACGTCCACCACTAACTTGAGAACCATTAGAAAAATAAACTGTATTTTTCATATCACATTATTTTCACTATTCCATTGATATGTTTGTTAACTAAATAAATTGCGCTCGCATTTATCCTTGATTTCCCTCAAGAACGGAAACCGCCATATTTCTAAATTTGTAGTAATAGCTTTAACTCTCTCCCAAAGCGACCCCAGGCTTTTAACCAGTAGGGAATATACATAACCAACAAGCCAAACATTGCACTCAAGGCACAAGCATTTAAGATGATGCTAGGTATATCATGGGGTGGAGTGGAATTAGTAAATAGATAACAAATAATTGCTAAACCTAAAGACCATTCTTTTAATATCCAACCTAGTTTTAGTGCGGGGATGAAAGCCAAAAACATCAGTATATAAATGAAGGTCATAAAAAATAATGTTACTACTTGTTGAATATCCTGCATGGGTGTTACCTTTGATTTATGATTGTTGTTGATTGTTAAATAAACTGGGACGTTTAAGAGTAGCGATAGCTTCGCTCGCCGTAGGCATCGCCTGTTTTAAAAACCCGGTTTAAAGCACTGATAGCAAATTAACTTAATGTCTTTTTGTTCAATGATTTCGGCGGGTCTTATGTCTTGGTCGTCTGTCATGTCCTCATATTGGTAACACTAGGCTGAATATCATTCATCAGTTTCCAAATCTTCCTCTTCTTGTGGAAACATTGCACTATAGGATTTTTTGTATTCTTCCTTATAGTTACGATATGCACTAATTATATTTGCAATTCCTTGATCAGATGAACCAGCTTCGTGGCTACTCAATACCCCATCAGCTAACAGCCGGTAAACTAAACTATTTAAAGTTTCCTGTAAATTTTGATAGTGGTTGATTAATTCAGAATTATTTTGAAAATCAGTTTCTAAAACTGCTGTTTTTATAAATTGAATATCATTTGCAATTTGTTGATATCTGGCAGCATGACTTTCATTGACTCGTTGTTTTAACCGTTCTTCAAATTGAGAGCGTCTAACTAAATTAAGCAGCAGTGCTAAAGCCATTGGCACGGTAGCATAAATTATCTGCCCTGTTGTCACCGCTATGGTAGAACCAGCTAAAGTTGCAAAGATTGAAATATACTCAGTAATTTCGAGAAGTCGGTATTTATTCATAATTACTTCTCACTGGCGATCGCCTTCGGCACTGGCGTAGCCAATCGCAGTTCCCGAATCAGCCCCCCAACTTCGGGTAATGTTTTAAACATCTGGTTCATTGCCTGATGTAGTAAGTGATATAGTAATTAAAATAATAATCACATCTAACCGTAGTTGTAAAGACTTTTCTTGTTTATTTTTTGTTGAGTTTCATTGCTAAATAAACACTTTGACATCCTCCCCACCTTACTTAGTTGAAGGTGGAGATTCCAAAGATTACTCTTTGGGTTTCCTCTTAGGGAATTACCATTGCTGGAATGCTGTGTGCTTTCAACCTCGCACCAAGGCGGCTGGACTTCCGGTTTCTAGGATAATTCCGTTCACCAGCATGGACATCAAGTTATCAACTGTGAGAGATTTAAAGTGCGAACTCTACCCTATGGGTTATCTCACAGAAGCCAGTCATCCTTGAGTATTTCTACTCATTTCGACTGAACGAATCGCACTTAGAACTGAGATGTAAGCAACTCGTGCAGTTTGGCGAGTTCACCTGGTTATGTCAAATTTGCTGACTACCGTTCAATGTGAAAAACTAATTTAAATTTCATCATGATGAGTACATGGTTTGATACAGCACGACTGGGGATGTTTATTCATTGGGGTCATAGTTCCCATCAGGGACGTGAGTTATCTTGGCCTATGGTTGGAGGTGTATTCAGTCTTCCTTTCTGCAAAGATATTCCGGTTGAAGAATATTATCGTACAGTCAATACTTTCAATCCTCAAGATTACAATCCTCAAGAATGGGCATATTTAGCCAAAAATTTAGGAGTAGAGTATGTCGTATTCACTACTAAACATCATGATGGTTACGCTCTATTCCATACCCAAGAGTCAGATTTTTCTATTGCATCTGCACCTTATAAAAAAGACATTGTTCGTGAATATATTGAAGCTATGCGCTCTGTAGGATTGCGAGTTGGGCTTTATTTTTCACTTTCAGACTGGCATCATCCTGATTATCCGGCTTTTACAGAAGCTGATAAACCTTATCGCTTTGAGCAATTGCCTCAACCCACACAGCAACAGTGGGAGCGATATATTCAGTTTATGTTCAATCAAATCCGAGAATTATTGACCAACTACGGTCAAATTGACATCTTATGGTTTGATGGAAGTTGGGAAAGGACTCCAGAGCAATGGCAGGCTCAAGAATTGGCAAAAATGATTCGTGATTTACAACCCGATATTCTCATTAATGACCGCTTACCAAATTGTGGAGACTTTGCAACTCCTGAGCAATTTATTCCCCCCCAACCTCTGGCTCATCTGTGGGAAACCTGTCTGACTATTAATGAGAGTTGGGGATATAACCCAGATGATCATCACTTCAAATCCTCTCGGCAACTGATTCATACATTGTGCGAAGTTGCAGCTAAAGGCGGTAAACTTTTACTGAATATTAGTCCAATGGGCAATGGGCAAATTCCACCTGAGCAGTTAGAGCGTCTAGAAGATATAGCTAAATGGATGTCTCAGCATTCTGAAAGTATACTCGATACAACACCAGGACTAGAACCCTGGCAATTTTACGGTCCCTCAACCTGTAAGGGCGATCGCGCTTCGCGTGCCGAAGACGATGCTCCAAAGGAGTTGCCCAAAGGGCATCGCATTTATCTACACCTATTAATGAAACCTTACGAAACAATATCGGTTAGAGGTGTGCCAATCAAACGAGTGAAATCAGTATCTGTTCTTGCTGACGGTACACCACTTACCTATACAAGTCGCTGTGCAATTATGGATTCTTTTCTCAATTCCGACCCACTGGGGGAATTAACAATTTGTGTACCTGAATCAGTAATCAATTCTTTCGCTACAGTGATTGCTATTGATATCAACTCCTCTTTAACCTAAAAGGCAGTCCAAGAGTGTCTCAAGGATGCAGAATTTCTTTGAGCCTGCGCTCTTTCCTGGGCAATGAAAAGGTATTGTCAATAATCAGCGATCGCACTTCCATAATTTATTTGATTGGGTGGTAGAGTCCATCATTGCTACTCGCACGCAATATTATATCCCACATTCAGCATGAGTAAATATACTCAAAATATTTTTCCCAGCAGGTTATTTTGTCAAAAAAAGAATTTCATAAAACAGCTAAAACCCAATCATAATAACCACTTCATACTTTTTGCCATCTAGGTCGGTATTCAATGAATTTAATCTCAAACCAACTAATTTATTGACATTATTCTCAATAAACTTGATTCGAGCTTTAAGTATATCGGCGATGGCTACGCCGCGCCGAAGGCATCACCCTAATATAGAATTGCGTGTAATTGTCTGAAAGCCTTGTTATCATTGGGTTATAGATAATTCCGAAAATTCAAAAAACACCTGCGGAATGTGGGTTATATGCTCATAAAATTACTAACTAAAATTGATTTAGGGTATATTTAGGTGTTCTCTGGGGGTTATATATACCCTAAAAAGAGATTAGAGACTTGTATCTATTTCCTTTGACCCCTATATATTACCTGCTTATAACCTGCACAGGGGCTACATAGGGTCTATATTGCTAAAATAAAATATTTTGGGGTATATGTAGGGGTTACTTATGGGATAAATATACCCTAAGGCAAAAATTGAAAATAATTAAACTTTTAGCCCCTATCTAGGGTATATATAGGAGATACTTAGGGTATTTTTGTGCCACCCTTTTTTTGTATCCCACTTGACCCCCATGCCCAACATTCACGCCTTGCAAAAAATCTTTCCAGCAGGATTCGATAATGGTTACGGTAGTCTGAAACTTTTCGTTGATGGATTTGAAGTCGTTCGTATCCCCAGTTATATTTCTACAGCCGAGATGGAAGATGTCCCAGGAAGAATCGTTTTAGATGGTGCAGCTTACACCGTGGGAGAATCTGCTTTTCGTACAGGTTATCATTTCGACCGCAACACAGACCACAACGAAAACAAAATTAAAAATGCGCTGTTGATGTTATTTGGTGGATTAGCACATTTACCACATCGTAAAGCTTGGCATTTAAAATTAGTCGTCAGCTTACATGACATAGGATTGGCAAAAGATTTAAAACAAGCG
>NZ_VILB01000048.1 GCF_009712035.1 Anabaena sp. UHCC 0187
GGTTGGAACAAGAGTCTGTGAATGCGATGCCTATCTTATTGTTCCTAATCTGAGGTACTTTGAGTTGGTATTCAAATAGTATTCGTAATATAAATTTAGATTCTGTTATAAAAATTTACTTTAATCTAGCCCAGTTTTCTAGTCATTCTCAATAATTAAGATTTATTGAGAATATAGTCTCTCAACCTACAAACCTCTAACCCTTTTCAAGACTCATTTCTAGCTGATTTTCTTACATCGAACTCAGGTGTTATCGGAGGTTTCAACTGCATTTTGTGATCCATGGATCACATTTGTTGATCCAGGAATATTTGGGGATTGTGATCTTCGGCGCTATTTTTATGGCGTAGTTGACAAGTAGCCTTGACGATACTTCTTTTTCTTTAAGGACGCTGCTTCTCTTCTTGACCATTGCTTAACAGGAGTCAGTTGTGGAACATCTGTAAACTGGTAACTCAACGATTCATTTCCACTTAACTTTGCTACTACATTAGCAATAAAGCGACAACAGCGTTCTGGCTGACTAACTACTTGTTCCTCTGCAAACCTAATTATTACCCATCCAGCATCCACAAAACACTTGTTCCTATAATCATCATCGCCAATAAAATGTGTTGGTTCTCCTGTAGAAAAACAATGGCTTTCATCCACTTCAATATCAAGATGTAACTCAGTATTTGGTTCTATAATTGCAAAGTCTGCGGTATAAGGGCGGTCATGACCATTTGGTAGCATTTCTTGTTGCGATCGCACCCAATCACCAAAATAATATTTAAGCACTTGTCCAAACCGTTCTTCAGAAGCACCCACAGTCACGCTACCACTACCATTCGGTTTAATACAAGGAGAAAGATTTTTAGTATCAGCGAAGGTGGGAATTAAAATAATAGGATAAACTGGAACTGATTTAGTCACCATTGTTGCGTATAAGTAACAACACTACCAATACCTTTTGATTAAGGGGAAAAAGTTATAATTCCTTTACCCAGGCGACAAAGTAAATTGTGGATTAATCAAAAAAGTATTGATTATACTCCTATTATAAAGACAATATTCTTACTCTAAACCTGTAATTAAATCTATTTTTATTTACATTCTGCATCTATCATTTGATAGAAAGAAATTACGTAGTTTAATCCTAGCTAAAACCTCAAATTATCATTAGAATTTGGCTATACAAATCAGATTTGAATCTTGTTATGTTGCTGAAAATCTCATCAATGTCAGCCAAAGTTTTGGCTAATCTGGATTTTCAAAGATTCAATAATCATACAGAATTGGTATCAATCTAGTACAGCACGGCATAAGTGAACCCACTATTATAATTGGTAAAAACTTTGTATTTAGAATCCTTGTAAAAGGTAGACGTATTTACGCCAAGAGGTAGTATTAGTCTATTATAAAGAAGTAATTGACGGATATAAATTTGCCAAAAACTATAAAATTTAAAGCTTCTTGATTTTCATAACCTGTCAAATTTATTTTGACAGACTACTAGCAACTATTTCAGATATCTGAAAAGCTCAATGCAGTATTCATTTTGACTTTCGCACTGCGGTACTAATCCTATAAAAAGCTTCTGGATATAATAATATGGCATCCTTATTCTTAGCAAAACTGACTAACTTCATCACCACAGGAGAGCCTGTGATTATTTGTGAATCTCCTGTACAAGAAAGATATCGAATGCTCCGCTCTCTTTGCCAGTATTGCTCAAAAATCGGCATTAAGTGCTATCTATGGAATTTGGGACAAGAGATAATTAAGGAAATTGAATGCCTAAATAATATAGATTTAAGTTTCAAAGATTTTTATGGTTATACTCTAAATCCGACACAAGAACTTAAAGACTACTTTAGAATTTTGAATTTTTGGGAATGTTTTCAGGGAGAAGGAGTATTAATCATCGAGAATCTATATCCTTGGATTAGTGCTAATGTAACCCAAGAAACGCAGTTTTTCTTGATATCTGAATGGGTAAAATCAAAGTTGCTCAATCTTTCCTTCTCCCAATCTGCTGTTGGTAAAATCAAATGCGCTATTCTTTTAGGTTCTCAAGCTAACTTACACCCAGAACTTGCTGCTCAAATTCCTGTAGTCACTCAAGAATTACCTGATATCTCAGAAATTACTGCAAGTCTTAATGAGGAAGCAGAGGGAATTTTACCATCAAATTTGAGGGAAATTGACAAAATTACAATTGTCCGTAGTGGGATTGGATTATACATTTCCGATTTAATAAAAGGGCTAAAATCACTTCATTCTCATGATAAAAGTGTAGAAACAATAGCTAAACAACTACTCCAATATAAAATCAATTTGCTTAACAGACTTTATGGAATTGAGTTTATTCCTACTCCCCAAGTTCCCTTGGGAGGATTAGATTTGATGCAGGAGGCTTTTAAGAAATTTAAAAGATTATTTAGTCCCCTTGCTAAAGCCTATAAACTCAGAGTTCCTAAAGGTATAATGCTAGTAGGTCCTCCAGGTACGGGTAAATCACATTCTGCTAAAGTATGCTCTCAAATTTTAGGTGTTCCCTTGATTTTAGTAGATTGGGGTAATTTGAGAAGCTATGGTAATGAAGCAGAAAGAAGACTGAAGCAATTACTAAATTTAGTAGACTGTTTGAATGAAGTTGTTATTTATTTTGATGACTTTGATAAGGGATTTGCTGGAGATGATGATATAGCTAGAAGGTTAGCAGGACAGTTACTCACTTGGATGCAAGAACGTACCAGTGATGTAATTGTAATCGCCAGTGTCAACCGGTTGGAATGGCTACCACCAGAATTAACTAGGGCAGGCAGATTTGACTACATTTATAAAGTAGACCTGCCTAATTATGGAGAAAGACACAGTATTTTTAAACTTCACTGTGCTAGATTTGATGATAGATTTAGTAGTGATGTTTCTGGTAGTATTGACCCTTATAGTCAAGAGGAATGGCGACGACTGTTGAAAGAAACTAATCGTTGTGTAGGTGCAGAAATCCAAACTATTGTGGAGAGGGCTGCGGCTACTACTTTCTGTCAAATGTTTCCAGAAGATATACCTGTTTCTCGCAATAGTAAATTACCACCATTGGAGATTTCAGTGGCGACGTTGTTAGCAGAACGTCAGCAAATTAATCCATTAGCTATTAGAGAAGCAGATAAGGTGGAAAGTATGAGGAATAAAGCTGAACTTCAGGGGTTGCCATCTTCGACCGTAGATTCATCGGAGTATGCAATTGGTAATATAGATATATTTGGTGGTTGAAGTTATCAGAAAATATGGAATAAGTAGGTGAACTAACACGCAAAGGGGTTAGGTGTAGTCGAATATTATGGCGATGTGGGCAGAAGTGGTTTAAGGACTAAAATAGAAATATAGAGTTAGGAGATTTTGGTAATGTCATTAGTGATTGCAGATGAATTTTTAGACGCTTCCCAGTTAACCCCTACGGAATTTTTACAGGAGATTGCATTACATTTATTTGAGTCGGGGCGATTAACTTTTGATTATGCAGCTAAAATGGCACAAATGGAGTCTGATGCTTTTCGGGATTTACTGAAGGCACGTAAAATACCTTTATATCATTATGATTTGGAGGATTTTGAGATTGATTTACAGAATTTACAGGAGTTGGGAAGATTGTGATTATTAGTGATACTTCTGTGATTACTAATTTAATTAGTATTGAGCATATTTTTCTATTACAAGCACTTTATGAAAGGGTGATTATTCCTCAAGCAGTTTATGAAGAATTATCGAGGTGTCATCCTCTATTTTTAAGCGAAATACAAGCAGAAAAATCTCCTTTTTTGGAGGTTAAAACTGTGAAAGATAAAAATAAAGTATATGAATTAAAACAACAAGCTAAGTTAGATAATGGGGAGTCAGAGGCTATTATTTTAGCATTGGAGTTAAAGACTGATTTATTGTTAATTGATGAACGCAGGGGAAGGGCTGAGGCACAACGGTTAGGAATTAGAATTACGGGATTATTGGGGGTTTTATTAGAAGGGAAAAAGAGGGGTTTTATTGTGGTTGTTAAGCCTTTGATGGATAAGTTGATTGAAAATTCTACTTTTTGGATTTCTCCGCTTTTATATGACAAGATTTTACTTTTAGCACAGGAAAAGGAAGGAGAATAATGGGTAATTATCAGGGTTATTAAAAGTATAGTGAAGACACCTCAAACATTATTTTTAGCTTGGCAAGACTCTAACAGTCGCTCTTGGTTTCCGATTGGTAGGTTAACGTTTGATGGTACAAGGTATAAGTTTGTTTACACCCAAGGCGTAAAAGCGGCAGAACAGATGTGCAGTTTTACACCTTTATCTTCTTTTCCGCACTTGAATGAAGAATATACATCAACCCAATTATTTCCTGTTTTCTCTAATCGGTTATTGCCTCGTTCCCGTCCTGATTATGCAAGTTTCCGGCAATGGCTGAATATTCCAGAACATGAAGATGATCCAATTGCAGTACTAGCCCGTAGTGGTGGACAACGAGAAACAGACACACTCACCGTCTTTCCCTGCCCAGAACCAGATGCAGCAGGACAATATCAGCTGCACTTTTTTGTACATGGGCTGCGACACCTGCCACAATGTGCAATTGAGCGGATTAATCGCTTGGAACCTGGAGAAAAATTATGGTTAGCTCATGAATTTCAAAACTCCTCTGATTCCCAAGCATTAACTCTTCATAGTGAGGATCACCACATCGTAGGCTATTGCCCACGTTACTTAAAAAATGAAGTTTTTGAACTTCTTGAACGCGACCCCAGTTCAGTAATACTACAAGTAGAACGTGTAAATTTACCACCGACACCGCTCCAATTTCGGCTACTGTGTCAGATAACTGCTTTGTGTAAAGGCGACTTTCGCTCATTTTCTAATCCAGAGTATCAGCCGCTCAATCAGGAAGACTTAATAGCAGCAGTTTAATTTATAGCAGTTGCTAAGATGCTTAAGAAATCGTATTTTGATTTAAGAGGAACAGAAAAATACCCTAACAATTGTGGTAACTGTTATAACTAAACCAGCTACACTTACCGGGATTGAAAACTATTTGGAGGCGTATGAATAACTGGACTGTAGAACAAATTGTGTTTCGGTGCAATCGCCTTTCTGTACGTCTTGAACGATTGGCACAGAACTTTCTGCAAATGGCATCTTTCAGTTTGGATGGGGTTAATGGGGAAGCTGCACTTGGGATTGTTAAAGAAAGTAAAGTACTTTTAGAACTAACAGCGATTGATTTAGATGTAGACAGTGCGTTTGAACTGGCTCAAATACAACGTCAATTGTCTCGATGGCATATCCATTGGTTGGAGACTTGGGAAAGTGATTCTAGTCGTCTCCAAATTTCAACTTTGTCTCAAACCTGGGCAAATCGAATTAGGGAGATAGCAGTAGTTCTGGTTTAAGGTTTCTAATTTAGACTTACATCGTTTATTGAAATTTGACCCCAGAACCAGGAATTTCAAATCGAACCTTGCCAATCTAAGTATTTTAAAATACCTTGGCGACAAATTATCGGCATGAGAAATCGTATGATTCATGCGTATTTTGATGTTGATTTAAATATTGTCTGGCAAGTAATCACTCAAGATTTAGGTTCACTTTTAATTGAGGTTGAAAAGGCAATTAAAGATTTAGAAACCTAAAGAAAGAGTCAGGGACTAGAAAGACAATGTACATAATTAATTCTGTTCGATTACTTACTCTGTGCCCCTGTGCATCTGGAACGTGAGATAAAATTATCCCATAATTTAGTAATGGCAAATTTATTATATCAATTGATAGATGTTGCCATAAATTTTATACCAATGTTTTAGAAACAAGTGTTGAAAAAAGAACACATCATTTTATATCTGCAATTACGAAATTTGATAGCTGACTCAGAGAAGCAGGATAGTAGAAAATGATGCTTATTCGTAAGTAATTATAAAGATTGAGACATGAGAATACACAATAGTCCTGATTGCAGTAATTACCAAATTCCCCAACAAGAGGCGATTGAGGTTTATCCAATAGTATCCCAGCGTCGTCCAGTTGATAAAAAAAGTTCAATTTTCTTATTGGTAGCAGCAGCAACAGCATTAGTGTTGGCAAATACATCCATTAATCATCTGTTAATGTCTGTTTTAATCTTGCTAACTGCCATCATCGCAGCATTTCCCAAAGTAGCAAATAAATTGCTGACTAAATTTGAAAAATTGCAACGCCGTTGGGGAATCAACTTTTATGCCATTTTAGTTGGTATTATCTGTATAATTTTAACTTTTGATTTCACCACAACATCAGCAAATGCCCAATTTTTTAATGGCGCACAAACATGGATGACAGGAGCTTTTGCAGGAATGCCGGCTGATGCCGTTGCACTATTTTTTAATGTTCTTAGAGCATTGTTTTTGCTGTATCTTGGTATTTCCTTGGTGAGAATTGTCAATGCTGCCAGAAACGATGAAGATTGGCAGAATTTAGCGAGAACTCCGCTGATCATCAGCGTTACTATTGTAGTTGGCGATATTCTCACAGGTTTGATTACTGGTAATGCGGCTTAAATAGCTCAAAAAAAGAGGGGTTGAACTCTTTCTTAAAGAGTAGCTTTTAGAGATTTACAGCAGATTCCAGATAAGCGAGGTACAGAATCTAAGTTAAAAGCCAGACAATAAGACAGTTTTAATTTTGACTCCAGATCCTTGAATTTTTCTGCATAACGAGCGCTCGTTTCTCAACAACTTCTATCACTCTTGGATGAATTCACTATTTTTCGACAATACAATGGACAAAATTTCAGCTTTTCTCTCAGTCTGATAATACCAGTTTAGGTTAAATTTACATCTTCAAAAACCTCAGATAATAGAGATGATGAAGCGCAAAGAATTTAGAACAGTCAATCGAATTTTGGGGGAACAGCCGAGAATTGGACCATTTCCAGCAGATCAAGTTTTTCCTTGGACGGCTATTGCACTGATTACATACTTAATCTGCAAACAAAGTCTTCAAGCTTCTTGGTTAGTGACTGGATTAGTTATCGCTTGGGGGTGGGGAACTTGGTGGACTCTGACCAGTAATAAAACCTGGTTATCAAAGTTTCTCACAGTCCCCAGAGTTACTAGAGGATATAAACGCTTTTATTCCCTAATTCAAGAACCAGAAATACTAACATCAACTGCAAAAAAAGATGGTCGTGCCAAATTCAAAATAATCCCGCCCACAGGCTAGGTAAAAAAATCAAAACTCGTTGCATAAGTAGGTTAACAGAAAAAATTAAAGGTATGTGAAGAAGCAAGGTCAAACTCTTTCCCCCTGCGCCCTGCCCCTCCTCCCCTGCCTTATCCCAACAACAATTTTTAACGCTCACGTACTTAGATGCGGGATAAATTAGAATCTGAAACTATCTAAATTTCAAGGCTTGCATCCTTTTAAAATTGGTCAAAGTCAGAAAAAATTACATTATTTGAGTACCGAAATCATGACAATTAATTCTTCAACGAAAGAGAAAATATCTAAAGATAAGGTAGGAAATAAAAATATCTCTGCCCAAGAGATTTCTGTAGCCAAACGTCTGACTCCTTTTGAGGATTTAACTCATATTGCAGCGATCGCTAATATCTCCATAGCCGGCAGAAAAGATATTGGTGCGATTATCCTCAAGCGTAAAGACGATATTCAAATTAAATTCTGCTTTGATTGCCAAGGTATCCATTCTTCTCTCCCAGAAAGTCAAATTTTACCAATTTTTGCGGGCATAGAAGCCGGACTGAAAGAAATACCCTATGGTGAATCTTTAACCTTCCATCTGGGTTCATTTACCAATGATCATGAGCGTCAACAGGAACTAAAAGCATTAGAAGAAAATTGTCGCAGTAATGAACTGATGCTGTTAATTCGGTCAGAAAGGTTGCGAATTAGAGATTTAACAAACCAAGGCGATTCCTACGGAGCGCTTCGCTATCGCAAAAACAAATTTTTGAGAATTTACTGTACCTACACTGTTGCTGAAAATAGTGAAACAGCGGACTTTGTAGAGAAATTTATTCTCCAAGCTAAAGAAAGTTGGCATAAATTTACTGGACAAATTCACGAAGTGCGACATCAACGCATTGAATCAATTCTCAAAAATAGCTTTACATCTGGCTTTCAGCTATGGGAACAAACCCTCAATAATAAAATGGGGTTGAATATTAAACCCTTGGGTTCTCAGGAACTGTGGGGAGTAATTTGGGGACAATTTAATACCAGCAAACCTCCAAATATTCCGCACTTGCTGACTTTAGATGATGATGGATTGCGGGAAGAACAGAACAGCGATTTTCATATCCGTCACTTAATTTTAGAACGAGAAGCATCAGTTCCTTTTTTGGATAGAGCTTGGGTAAATTTACAACC
>NZ_VILB01000049.1 GCF_009712035.1 Anabaena sp. UHCC 0187
TAATCGTGATCAATGAAAAAAGAGGAAGAAATAGAAAATTTATAATTATGAGAATTAAGCGGAGGTGAAATTTGTTTTCTATGTTTTAGAGATTTAAGAATTATGTCACTATTCCAGTGCCATACTTGAACAATATCTTCTTCTTGATGAATGGCTAAGAGATTGCTATCTAAACTAAATGATATAGCTGTTGCCATATTTTTATATTCATTTTTTAAATTTACTAGAGGACGAGCTAATAGACTTAATCCTTTTCTTAAAACCTGATCTGTTTCTACAGAGTGATAGCGTTTCACAGATTCTACAGCTAGTAAAACACTACGTTCTAGTAAACGTGGTTGTTGATTTCGTAGTAGTTCTGATTGTGCTGCTAATTGGCGTGCAAGAGCAATTTTACGCTGTTCTTCTGCTTCTTCATATAACTTTTTCCAACGCTGTTCTTGCTGAATTTGATACTCTTGACTGTTTTGAATAAACTCTTTTGCTAAATTCGATAGAGGCACAGTATATACCTCATTATGAAGAAATTTCTCACTTTCAGCTAACCTTAATCCTGTTAATAAATAATCCTGAGATTTCTCTTTGTCTTGCCACTCTTCTGCCGCAGCCTGAATCTTGCGCTCAGTTCTAATAGCCTCCCGATTATTATCCAGCAACTCCCTCAACCTTGACCAATGGCGAATCAAAGCTTCATGGGATACATCCACTACTGCCACTTTTTCTTCACCTCTGCGTTGTTCGCTAGTGACGATTAACTTCGCTAGTGCCAGCTTTTGAATTACCTGCCCTACCAACTGTGCAGATTTACCCAAAGAAACTAAATCTTGCTGCGGAACTTGCTTGCGTGTGTCTAGTGTACCTTCCCCTAACTGGGTCAAATTAATAAAAATCAAGTCCGTTACCCGTTGTTCTTCAGCCGAAAGTTCTTTGTAAGTTTTTTCTGCCAAATTTTCTACGGTTTTTCGCACCCCACCTAATTGGTGATAACTATCTAGCTTCAACCAATTCAGTTTCTGTCGTTGCCAAAGCTGCTCTAAAGTATATGACAACAAAGGCAACATTCCCGGTTCAGGTTCTTGTGTGGGTTGCCCTACCTCAACTCCCAAGTCTTTGAGAATAGCATTGATTAAATTTTCTTCTACCTTCCGTCCTAGTTTCGCTGCCGGTTCTCGGATTGCTTGCTGCAACTCTTCTAAAGACATGGGAGTTACCATCACCAGATTGGTTTGAATCAAATCAGTTAGCTCATGATATGCAGCACACTTACCCAAGAAATCATCACGCATAGCAAATATTATGCAGAGTTTATCTTCTGTTTGTTTGAGCGCTCCCAATAAACTAGAAATAAACTGCTGTCGATCGCTGTGGCTCTGACAAACGGTAAAAATCTCTTCAAACTGATCCACAATTAGTAGGGTGCGAGGCGATTGCGATGCTCTAATTAATCTTGCTAGTCCCGTTTCTCCTTGTGCAATCGCCTCCTCTGCCACTTTTAGCTGTTCTGCACGCTGCATATCTGTGGCTAATTCATCCAGAAATGCTGTTGCCAAACTCACCAGAGGTTGCTCTCCTGGGCTAAAAATCCGAATTTTCCATTGCTCAGTTTCTGGTAATCTGCGCTGTTGCTGTAACTGGTAAATCAACCCCGCCCGCAGCAAGGAAGACTTACCACTCCCCGATACGCCCAGCACTGCCAAAAAATTTCCCTTACCCACCTGAACGTGCTGAATCAGCTTTTGGGTCAATACTTCCCGCCCATAAAAATAGGTAACATCTTCAACATCAAAGAAGTGTAACCCTTTGTAAGGACAAACTCCATCTGGGATGTTGATCGCAACATTTCCCCGTTTACCGGTGAGTATGATTTCCTGGATGGGGTTATCCCAAATCGGCCGCTGGGGAACATCCTTGAGGTTTTGGTCAATATACGCAATTAAATTGTCATTATTGACCAACCCATCTGGCTGTTCTCTAGGGTCAAGTCCTTGCCATAGTGCTTTGGAAAATACCCCATGCTTTCCAGCAATATCTTCTTCAGTAGGTTCAAATTCTCTCGATGCAGTTATGAAAAACTGCGTCTGTTTTTGAGGCCATGTCCCTGATAACAGTTCTCCACTGTAGCAGCAGTCCAGCCAGACGATTTGCTGCTTGACGGGACTTTTTTGCAATAGTTCTCGCAACCATCGCAGGGAAACAGCCTTACTAGTGTTTCGTCCATCAAAATCGCTGGTACACAAAAAACCTTCAGTTACCCCCCCGAAATTTGTGCGAAAACCATGACCGATAAAATATAACAGCGCTGTTTCTGGAATATTTTCGCCTTCTGGTTTGAATAACTGCATGATCGCATCTCTCAAAATCTCAGATTTGACCCCACCACTAACATCACGAATATCAGATGTGACTCGACGCTGTTCACCCTGAATCGTTTCTGGCAGTCGCCGCACGCGAAAATCACCATATTCTTTTAAACGTTGCGCGATCGCTTCGGCATCGTTAGCAGGGGTAAAAAGATGTTTCGCTTTGCTTGTTGGAGTATCTTTCAGGGAAGGATACTGATTAATTCCCACTACCAGCGCATCTCGATTCATGAGGATGATTTAACACAGTTGAGTTAAGTAGGATCATAGGTTGGATTGTAGCAAGATCCCGAAGGATATGAAACTAAACCCAACAAATCCTGAAAATATTGCGTTATTCTACTACCAAGAGCGAACTGCAATCAATAAGTTGTTATAATTTGCGATCGCCTGATCAATAGTGTGCCTTTAAGCATTTAGTGGCCTAGTTTGCTTACCGATTATTTACCTATTTAAAAACCATCATTTGATGTATTCTTTTTTGTATTGATTATTTCTTAATTCAATTGACACTCTATATTGTGATTACAAGTTCTGAACTAAATGCAATAATTCTGCAAACAAAGGTTCCCCAAAATTTATTAATCTCAGAGAAGGTATTTCATCAAATACATCTGGGTAAAAAGTAATCATGTATTCCCGGTTTTTATAGATAAGTAACCAAGTTCTTTCCCCGTTTGGCTGAAAAATCACCCCAGCAGATTTTAAAATTGTTGATGTGGTAAATAAATGCTCAATGCTTTCTGGTGTGAAGGGAGTGGGTGGAATAGGCTTTTGAATTTCCGCTAAATCAGCATCCAAATCCATTGTCACCATTGCTTCAATTCCTGGACGTAAAGGCGCGTCTAATACTGAATCAAACTCAGACATCAACACATCCTCTTCTTCTGGATCTGCGCTCATTGCTGCTTGTTCAATGAAGGTGGGAACTTGGGCTAAAATGGGTTGGAGATTACCAACAACATTGGCAAAGGCATTGATGCGATCGCGCAATTTTCTATAAACTTTTGCTTCTACAGTGCCATCATAATAAAAATTGTGAATGCGGACAGTTTCATACCTTTGTCCAATTCTATCAATTCTGCCAATTCTTTGTTCCACACGCATGGGATTCCAAGGCATATCATAATTGATTAATACCCCACAATTTTGCAAATTTAATCCTTCTGATGCAGACTCAGTACAAAGCAGAATTTTAATTTCATCCTGGCGAAATTTGCGTTTAATTTCTTCTTTGGAAACTACACACCAAGTAGGTTCACTGTTCCCTGTTGAATGTTGAGTGTTAACTTTTAATAATTCCCCACCACGTCCAGAATAACAAGCTACTTGACTGCCATATAATTCTTTTAAAGCATCTCGCAGATAGTCCATTGTGTCTGTATATTGAGTAAAGACAATAGCACTTTCTCTTTGGCTTAATTCTTGACGTAAAATCTGAATAAAATGGGAAAGTTTACTATCTTCTCCTGTATTTTCAAATTGCTGTAATAAATCTTCTAAATATTGAATTTCCTGGGGGTCTACTTCTTCAAAGAAAGATTCCATCCCAGAAATTACTGCATCATTAGCTTCATCAATATCGGCATAATCATCTTCTGTAATAAAACTGCCTTGTTTAGTTAATAAACAATCTAAACCCCGTTGTAAAGATGCTTTGATAGCGTAGAATGAACTGGTTAAACGTTTCCTATACAAAGTCATCAAAAAACCGCGACAGGTACGCTGATCTTTTTGTGCTAGTCTGTAAAAATGACGGACATAATTACTAACAGCTTGGTAAAGCGGAACTTCACGGTTAATTTCTAAACTAATGGCATTATCTTGCACAATTCTACTAGGAATATCTTGGGCTAATAATCCGCGTTGATAATATTGTCTCAATGTATCGCGGGTATGACGAAACATCAAATCTTTTAAAGGGGTATTAACTGTTAAATATTGTCGGGAAGTATTGATAAAATCTTCATCTGCTAATAATTGTTTATGATTAGAGATTTTTTTACCCCGTTGCCATAAATCTTGCATTTTATAAGCAAGAATCTTATCTTGTTGGTTTAAAAATTGCTGTAACCGAGAACAAGGTTTTCCCCCTTGTTGAAAATAGTCACTAGACATGACTTGCCAAAAGTTCAGGATTTCTGGTTTTACACTACTTGGTAATGATTCAAAATAATTACAAAAATTATCTCCATAACTCCAATGTCCTTGTATTCCTAGTAAATTTAATAAATCAAAAACTTCTATGGCATCAATTTGCATGGGAGTAGCAGAAAGCAGAATTAAGGCTTGAGTTTTATCCTTTAATTGCTGCATTAATTCTAATAAACGATTCGGTGTTTCTTTGCGATTTTGAGGGCTTTTTCTTCTTGCGTGGTGTGCTTCATCTAATATGACTAAATCCCAAGGTTCTGCTGCTAGTAATTCCTGCATTCTTTCTTTTCTCCGCACTAAATGAGAAGAAGCGAGAATTAAATCTTGGCTATTCCAGGGATTTATTAACTGTTGATTATTGACTGTGGAATGTTGACGGTATTGTTCAGTTAATAGTGAACTGTGAACAGTGAACAAATTTTGATTGTAACTCCAAAAATGCAGATTGAATTTTTCTCTTAATTCTTCTTGCCATTGTGGTTGGACACTTGCAGGGGAAAGTATGAGTACCCGTTTGGCTTTTTTAGCTAGGAGAAGATAACGCAGAATTAGTCCTGTTTCAATGGTTTTACCTAATCCAACTTCGTCGGCAATAAGAAAACTTTTAGGAAAGGTTTCTGCTACCCGACGCAATATTTTAATTTGGTGTGGCCAGGGTTTTATGGGAATTGATTTTAAACAAAAGTCTAAACATCCAGGATGTTGATGAATATTCGCTAGTTGATAAAATGCTTGTTTTTCTTCTTCGTTGATGACTGTTGGTTTTTGATTGTTAACTGATGACTGATGACTGTTAACTATCAATTGTGAACTGTTAACTATTAACGGTGAACTGTCAGCATTTTTTATTGGCCGAGAATCAAATTCAATTTGAGGATTCCAGATAGGTTTAGATGTTGGGGCATAATTTAACAATTTTTGTTGTACTGCTTCGGGAATTTCAAATACGCGCACATTGGGGGATAAGTCATACCACAGTTGTTCAAATCTGGATACCTCTTCTTCTACTCTATCTAACTCTCTTCCTCCTTCCCAGGAACAATAAACGTGAAATGATTCGACGTTTTTCTCCCAACCGGCAATAGATTCGTTATTAGAACCATTAAATGCTAATTTATCACCGTTGCTATCTGTAAAGATGCCGACTTTTTCATGAAATATATGTTGTGGATCTAGTTGTTGAATGCTATTTTCTGGAAGTCCATTTTCTTGGAGAGGAATGGCTATTTTGATGTCGAGATATTGATTTTGAATTAACCAACTGAGTATTTCTAAATGTTTGAGTTGGGCAAAGTTTTCGGGTGGTGTTAAGTCGGCATCTAAACGAGTTAGTAAGGCATCCCGTAATGCGTATCCTTGTTCTATTGCTTGCAAGTCTTGGGGACTAAATTGGCATCCCATCATTAACCGGATTTTGCCTTGGTTATGTAGCATTGCCCCTAAACCTCGTGCTACTTTACTTAAGATAGCACTGCTAAAAAAGCCTGATTTTCTGTCATATTGGATGGCAGATTCTAAAGCAGGAATATAGAAGTCAGCAATGGTATTGTGGGTGTTGCTGGAGTAGCTAATTTTCCAGTGGTTATCGCGTAGGGGTTTCAATTTTTTAACTAATTAATGTTAACATTTTAATTGTCTGAATCAGGATTTTCAGGATTTAAGGATTTTCAGGATTGTTATTTACCAATTGTCTGTGAGTTGATAACATTTTAATTGTCTGAATCAGGATTTTCAGGATTGTTATTTACCAATTGTCTGTGAGTTGCAAATATTTAATTGTCTGAATCAGGATTTACAGGATTTTAGGATTTTCAGGATTGTTATTTACCAATTGTCTGTGAGTTGATAACATTTTAATTGTCTGAATCAGGATTTTCAGGATTTTAGGATTTTCAGGATTGTTATTTATGAATTGTCTGTGAGTTGCAAATATTTAATTGTCAGTTTACTCTCTTTATTATATTACATAAATTTAATCAATTATGATCCTCACAAATAAACTCATCCTGTAAATCCTCTAATCTTAGAAATCCTGATTAAGACAAAAATTAATATCCTGTAAATCCTCTAATCCTGGAAATCCTGATTCAGACAAAAATTAACATCCTGTACATCCTCAAATCCTGAAAATCCTGATTCAGACAATTAAAAAATTTATCAAAATAAACTCATTTGTCCCCCCTGATTATCTAATGGTATCTCAGTTTGTTGATAGGAGACTTTAGCTTTAATTTCATCCATTGCTAACCACAAATCTAATAAAGCTTTCTCTTCCAAAATGCGTTTCTTTTCATCTTTAATGTGGGGAATTACTTTTAACGCTAC
The DNA here is from genome assembly GCF_009712035.1 of Anabaena sp. UHCC 0187. GTDB lineage: Bacteria > Cyanobacteriota > Cyanobacteriia > Cyanobacteriales > Nostocaceae > Dolichospermum. The sequence continues at coordinate 6,840 of NZ_VILB01000049.1, forward strand.
TTCAAATGTCCGCATAAAGGAATCATTGCTAACTAAGCCTGTATTTTTCAGAAATCTCCGCACTGGTTCTGTATTTTCTTCTGCTTGGTAAATGGCAATAATCGCGTGAAGTCCATCTACTAAATATCTGCCCGAAAATTCTGTATCAATAGTAGAAAAGGCGCGTTTTTTTAACCGTTGTTCTGGGGTGAGTAACTTACAAAAGCCACTACCAGAATCTAGTAATTTATGGGTTTTAACTAAGTCGGAAACATCAAAACCTCCCACTGCTAATGCTAATTGTCGGGCTTCATCAAAGGGAAATTCCCGCGCTTCAAAGGTATCCCAAGCGAGGATATACCATTGGGTGAGGGGGTCTATGCCGTTAAAGTCTTTACCTGCTAATAGCTTTTCTAGTCGGTATGCGACGATGGTTTGGCGCACTTCTTCAAAGGCGGCTTTGGGTTCTACTGGGTTGCCAGCACTGTCGAGAATGGAACTGTAGCGGGTAAACACGCTTAATGCACTACCAAAGGCTGTTAAGCATAGGTCAATACCTGGGGGTTTGACGCGACGGCGTGGGTCTGCTACTCTGTCTGCGGCGGGACGGCTATCTGCTGTTAAGGATTTTTCGATTTCTGGGGCTTTCTCAAAGACGATATTACGCACTTCAATGCGGACATCATCCCACCATGCTTGTTCAGCGTTGGGTTGACGTTTGCGACAGACTAAAAGCACGGTGCTGGATACGGCGTTTTTCTGTGCTTGGTGGAGGTTTTGGGGGCTTTCGGTGCTGACAGCCCATGATGCGGTGATTTCAAAGCCTGCGTCTATCAGGGACTTGGCTAGGACATCCCATGCACCGGAGTCTTTATGGTTGAATTGGACTGTCATTACGCCGTCGTCCCGTAATACGCGGTGGTATTCGGCGAAGGCCATGGCCATTTTGGCTTCGTAGTCTTGGTTGGCTAGTTCTTCTGGGGATATTCCCATGTTACGGAAGCGGAAAGGATTAGCAACAGCTTCTCTCGCTTTTTCGGTAAGTTCTGACCAAAATAGATCAGGAAAAATATCACCTAGCGTGCGTTTCATCCAAACATAAAAGAAATCAGAAAGATCCGCATAAGGAATAGTGGCATAATAAGGCGGATCAGTTACAACCC
>NZ_VILB01000004.1:0-174905 GCF_009712035.1 Anabaena sp. UHCC 0187
GGGTTCTTATCTATTCCTCCTGTGCAGACTAAGGCTTATTTGCAGGGAATCTAACCTTTTGTAGACGCTAGAGAAAGTATCATTAAGACTCTCAGAGGCAATCCTTAATGCGATTTCTGGGGTCTCTTTGAGGTAAGTGTCAACTAGCGTTATAAGTCTCACAGTTGAAGATAACTCCTCTATGCAAGCCTCTATGTCTTCGGCCATTTCTATAAGAATTGGGTCTTCCATTTTCTGTTTCCTTATTTAAGGTTCTAGAGAAAAAAGAGAAATATGAGATCATAATTCAGGTAGGTGAGATTTCTTCACAGAACCCAGATAATGATCTAAAAGCACTTTAGGGTTATGCCCAGTAATTGAAGCAACCTCAGCCACAGTTAACCCGCTATCAACACAGTGGCTAACAAATGTATGCCTAGTGGTATATAAAGCCCTATGTTCAATATTTAAAGCCTTGAGAGTATTTCTCCAGCATCTTTGACTTAGGGTGTGGTCATCTATCGGTAGACCTTTTAAAGAAGTAAATACCAACTCATCCTTACCTCCTTTAGGTCTTTTAATTAACATTTGATAAACATTGTTGTTAATTGGTACAACCCTATATTTACCAGTTTTAGTAGTCTTGCGCTCCCTCCTGTTGCTACTACCTTTACTTCTGCCTAGAGATTCATAGATGTGCAGCTCTCTTTTGGTCAGATCAATATTCTTCCACTGCAAACCTATAGCTTCAGAAGTTCTAAGCCCTGTGTTGAAAAGTAGAAGTATAAAGTCATGATAGATGGAGTAATGTTTACTATCTCGAAGATAAGCCAGTATCCTTGTGACCTCAGCTTTTGTGAATGGTTTAGCCATTGGAGTTTGAGGAACCTTTACTTCTAGTTCCCCAAATATGTCTCTTCGAGTTGCTTGCAGAATAGCTAGATATCTTTTTCTACTAGAGGGTTTTAGTTCTCTAGTATCCGATAGCCATTTCATAAAAGCTTTGGCATCTACTTTAGTCTTAATTTCCTTCCCATAAGCTTTAATCAGCTTTATTAAAGCAAAATCAGCATTGTTATAGGCTTCTACAAGACGCTCTTCAAGTAAGGAAACCAAGGGAGGGAAGTTCGGTTCAGCAGGCTTTGAGTCACCATTACCGGAGTAAGTGATTCCTTGTAGCCACAAGTTGTACCTATTAAGACTGGTATCAAACTGATTTAAAAGGCAATCCTGGTATATTAACTTACCACAATACTCTAGCCTTGCCCTTTCTACTTTATCAGACCACTTTCCCCAAGTTAGGGAATAATCTTTTTCTTGGTAAGTCCACCTCAGCAGGCATCTATTACCATTCTTTCTGACTTTAAGTTCTTTCATTACCCTCTATGCAAGTTTATGCAAACTGCATGAAGGCACTTCTATTCAACTAACCAAAGAATCAGGCTTCTAGCTCTTAAACCCTCTTAAACCCCTCAATGCCATTGAGGTGCGCTACCAACTGCGCTATAACCCCGAAAAATCATAACTCCACCATGATAGCACAGATCACCGGAATTAAGTCAAGAGGTTTGGGGAAAAATGGGAAATTTATTTTCAGTCACAGCTAAAGCCTAGCTATTATTTCCCGATACAGAACCTACTGAAAATCCGATCTAAGACTGATTCTGTGACTTCTTCACCGGTGATTTCTCCCAATGCTTGAATTGCTCCTCTTAAATCAATTGTCCAAAAATCTAAGGGTAATTTGTCGGTAATTGTAAATTGCACTTGTTCTAGATCAATCTTGGCTTTTGTTAAAGCTGCTGCTTGTCGTTGATTTATTGCTAAATCCATATCTGCGGCTTGGACTCTTCCCTGTTGAACTATTTCTAAAATCGCTATTTCTAAACTATCAATTCCTTGATTTATCGCTGCGGCTGTGACAATTTTAGATTTTGGATTTTGGATTTTGGATTTCAGGTTTTCTGTTTCTGCTGATGAAATTAGGTCAATTTTATTAATGACTAAAATTACCGGACGGTGTTTAACTTGTTCATAAATTTCTGCATCTGCTGGAGTCCAACCAGTGGCAGCATCTATAGTCAATAATACCAAATCAGCGGCACTAGCAGCCCGATGTGATCGCTCTACACCAATCTTTTCTACTTGATCTGCTGTTTCCCGTATCCCGGCTGTATCAAGCACCTGGATAGGAATTCCGCCCACAACTAACTGCGATTCTACCACGTCGCGAGTTGTTCCTGGTAAATCTGTGACAATAGCGCGATCGCTCTGACTCCAAGCATTTAATAAGCTGGATTTTCCCACATTTGGCCGCCCAACTATGGCCACTTTTAAACCAGTTCGCAGTAATTCACCTTTGTCTTTTGTGGCTAATAATTTGCTAATTTCCGCCGTCACTTGATCAATGTCTGCAATAATTCTTTGTTCGTCTAAAGGTGGTAAATCTTCTTCAAAATCAATTCTAGCTTCAATTTCTGCCAAAATATCTAAACAGTTAGCGCGTAATTTGCGGATAGGTTGGGCTAATTTACCCTGTAACCCAGCTAAAGCCGTTTGAGCAGCTTGAGGTGATTTTGCTCCCACTAAATCGGCGATACTTTCCGCTTGGGTTAAATCTAATCTACCATTTAAAAATGCTCTTAATGTAAATTCTCCCGGTTGGGCTAATCTTGCGCCATTTTCTAAGCATAATTGCAATACTTGTTGTACCGCCATAATTCCCCCATGACAATGGAACTCTACCACGTCTTCACGAGTAAAAGAACGGGGGGCGTTCATGATTAGCAATAAAGCTTCATCAATAATTTGCTTGGTTTGGGGTTGACGGATATAACCGTAAATAATGCGGTGACTTTGCCAAATTTGTCGCCCTGGGGCATAAAATAGGGTTTGAGCGATGGCCATTGCCTGATCACCAGAAACCCGCACAATACCTACACTACCTTGTTGAGGGACAACAGCAGTAGCGATCGCCGCAATAGTTCCAGTGTTAGCCAATAATTCCGACATGGACAGTTTTTGAGAAATTCAGAAGGGCGAGTCAAGCTTAATGTTAAACCCTTACAGTACAATAGTTTAAGGAAAAAATTAGGTAAAATTTTTATACACCTAAATTAGAGAGGAATTAACTGTGGAGCAAAAAATTAACTGTGCTGAAGCCTGTGTTAACGGCTGCGTTTTAGGTGATAAGTGTCCCAATATCGAGTTTAGAGAATCAACTTCAAAGTTTATTGAAGAAACTTCCCTAGACAAAATGCTAGAAATGGCTGAAGAAAGATTGCGGAAAAAAATGACAGAACCACCTAAATGGGTGTTTCCAGAAGATTCTTAATAACCTGGAATTTGGCTAGACAAGTTAACAACATCCGAAGTTATCAAGCAAAACATCGCTTTTGCTTGCACTTATTTTTATGCTCGACTATTTATAACGTTATAATAGACACTATACTAAAACCAGCACAAGCACTCAAACAGGTCTGAGAATATTACAATCTCAGTCAACGAAAACTAGCAGTTTTTAGAGTGAATTGACTTTTATTCAGTAAAATCACTGAAAATTTCATATTATTCAATACTTGATAGACTATGGCTAAGATGCAACTACATTTCAACGGTAATTTTCCTCTCAAAAAAGAAGAAATTAAGAGAATACTTGACGCTACTGCTGAGAAAGAAGGTTTAAAAGATTCTTTAGCAAATCTCATGACCAGAACAGGGTTAGGTAATGCAAAAGTTGGTAAAATTAAAAGTTGGTCAATTAGAGCAGGTTTAGTTAAAGATAATTATTTGAGTCCAGAAGGAAAAATAGTTTTAAAACATGATCCTTATTTAAAATCAATTACTACTGATTGGTTAATGCACTTTTATTTAAGTTTTGGTACTCAAGGTTTAAAGCAAATCCCAGAAAATCCTGCTGAATGGGGAGGGTGGACTTATTTTATTTATACTTTTCTTCCTGAAAATTCAACTTTCACTAAAAATGATTTATTTCAAAATAGTATTCCTATATTTGAAGAACTAGATAAAGAAATTCCTAAAAGAATTAAGTATATTTTAAAAGCATATACTCAAGAACAAGCATTAGCTAATTGTCAATTTATCAAAGAAATCAAACCAGATACATATCAAACAGGGAATTCTAAACTTCCTAATTCTTATTTGATAGGTTATTTCCTAGCTAAACTGTGGGAACGAGATTTTAACAAGGAAACTTCTGTATTAACTGATGATATTTTTTCCCAAAAGATGGGAATTATCCCCGTTTTAGGTATTCAATCTGAAACTTTACAACAACACCTGAATAGGATGGAATCTTTGGGAATTATTGAACAAAGACGCACAGTTTCACCTTATCAAATTATCCGTCGTTGGGATCAACCTATCAAATTATTAGAAAAAGCTTATGGTAACAATCAATAATTTATCATTTGTAGATATAAAACCTAGAGATTACCCTCAATGATCGCTTTTTCTGCTTCTGTTAACCCATACAACAAATAAACTATTTCATCAATTAAACAATCACATCTTTGCAGTTGCTGTTTGATTGGTAAGAGAATATTTAAACTTGATTGATATTCTTTACCTAATGTTTCCTGTTCTTTTCTGGTGGTAAGATCAATTTTGATTTTCTTCTTATTTTTCTTGAGAATATCAATTAATTCATCTAAGGTTAAATGATTATCTCCTTGTTTTTGTTTATAATAATCACCTAAATAATTTTGAATTTTCGATTTATTGGTAAGATTGTCAATTTCAGTACCGATTAATCTCTCTAACCATGTTAAAAAGCCTTTAATTTCTGTTTGTTTTTGTTTATTTAATTCTATCATTTGTTCGGCTAAATATGCGAGGAAATCATGAATTACATCTGCTTCTGATGGTTGTTGGTGGATATGATGGAAATTCTGTAGAAGTAATGATCCTAATTGGTGTAAACCAATTTGTATAAGTAAAGGATATAAAAAAACAATCACTAATTCTTTACTACTACTAAGGTGAAGAATAATGTGAGTAAGTAAGATATCAGCATTTTGATTATTTTGGAATTGTTGGTAAAGGTTAATTGTGTTTTCTAAATATTCTTGATGTTTTTCTGGGGGAGTGATAAAGGAGATTTTAGGAATTGGTATTCTCTTTAGTGTATTTTCAAAATATTCATAGCGATAATCTTTAGGTTTAGCAATAAAGCGATAACGATAATTGAGAAGGTTAGAATTAAGAAGCGCAAGGATAAACTTAATATCAAGTTCTACTTCAGGAATAGGAAAAATAACAGTTGTGTCAGTTAAACTAATGTATTCAGCTTTTTCATCAAGTGCAAATCTATTTTCTGGTGCAATATATGGGACAATTATTTTAGGTAGATGATATTTGTCTTTATGTAGAGGCCAAGTGTACTTAAACCATTCACAGTTTCTTCTAATATATGCTGCTCTAGATGTTAAAATATCCTTTTTTTCTTGTAAATACTTTCCAACTCCTTCATCACATTTTAATTCATCCAAATCATTAGGATAAATAATATACAAATCTCTAAAATCTAGACTATATTGTTTAATATCTTGATTTTTAATTAGATTTTTAATGCAATTAGATTCAATAGCATATTCTTTGACTGTTTTCTCATCTACTATAAAAACTTCGTTAGATCCAGTTTGCATTCCCTGTCCAATGAATGTTATTTCACCTAAAGGTATACAATTATCATCAATAATATCTATTATTTTTATATTCTTCAAATAGCCAAGATTCCAATTATCAGATTCCAGCTTTGATTGTTCAACTTCTGCAAAATCTTCAGATATAGAACTATTATCTAATAAATCTTCAACTTCTTGTAATTTGATTTCTCTTTCTAATTGAATAAAACGTACTATTTCTTCTAATTTATTGGTTTGTTGTGCTATTTTTTGTAAAACTGTTATACAGGTTTTAATACCCAGATTTTCAAATACTACAAAATTACCAAAATCAATAATTTCTTGAATGTGCGTATTTTGAAACAAGAAATTTCTTAAACTATTCGCAAAATGAGCTTCAAGAAAGTAGCGTGATGTAATAAAAGATGAATAACAGTTATTTTTTACAATATCAATTCCGCGTTTGAAGAAGAAATAGAATATATCATTTTTACCCATCCATATTTCAGGATAAGAAAGCCGCAAATAATCAGCGTTCATCTTTTCAGGGTTAGTAGTCATCGCATTTGTACCATAAACCCGTAAAAAATGATCAGCACGTTTCAAACCAAAATATTTAGAAACATAAATATCTAATAACCGTTTATAAGGTTTCGCAGCCTTATCAAATTCCTTAAATAACCTTTCGCTAGTTTCCACTTCCGCAAAAGTTGCATCACTTAACGTACTCACACCGCGCATAATTTCCGCAGCACGCAATAACCCCACAAATGGACCAGTTAATAAATTTAATTGAAAAGCAGATTGTTTTACTTGAAAACCAGATTGGCCACTTTTCTCTTGTTGCATTTTCGCTTCCGCTTCTTTTGCGGTTGTACCAATAAGCGAATTTCCACAACGTAAATGATGATCTAAAAAACTCAAAGGTGCGCCAATTGTAAAAGAATGTAACCATAAACTCACCTTTGCTAATTCTACCGCCATCGGGTTTAAATCAACACCATAAATACAGCGTTTCATTACCACCCTTTGTAAAAGTTGAGTGTCTTCTAATTTATTGACATCAATAGTAATTCCCTGTTGTTGCAAATTCTCTAAAATACTATTGCGGGTAATTTCTAACATCTCCAAAACAGGGTTATGTTCAGGATATTCATTTAAAATATTGATTAATTCATCAGTTAAAAAATCAACTGCTTCTACTAAAAAATGTCCGCTTCCCATTGCTGGATCACAAATTTTAATATCTAACAGTGTATTTTGTGCAGTTCTTTCTAAACGTTGTAAATCTTTTTGTAAACCGTTGCGACTTTGTACACCTAACCTACCATCCTTGAAATTTTCTTGAACTTGATTAATTTGCGTCATTAAATCAGCAAACCTTTGTTTTCTCTCTGCTAAAATTGGTTTGAGGGTATGACTAACAATATATTTAACAATATAATCTGGTGTGTAATAAGAACCTGTAGCTTTGCGTTCACCTTTATCATTTTCTAAATGGACTTTTACCGTATTTCCATCTTCAACAACTACTCGATATTCTAATAAACCTTCATAAATTGATCCTAATTGTCGCACACCTAAAAAGCTGTAGTCAATGGGTAATTTTTCAAACCTTGCTAATTTATCTAAAGCAGGTGCTAACACTGCATCTGATAATTGATGTTCATACAAAAAATGATTATCTGGATAATCTTTAATATCTTGGTTTTCATGAAAATCAAAATGAAATAAACCGCCATTATAACGAGGTACTTCTAAAGCTGCATCACCTCTATCCACTATTTCAAATAAACCTAATAAACTTCTATAAATTTTGGTGGAAGTTTGACTCAATGTTCTTTGTTTATCAACACTTTCCGCTATTTCTTGGGTAATTTTAATCAAACTATAATCACGGTAAGCAGTGTTTATTGGTAATAAATTTCTGGCTTCGGCATATAATAGAAATAATAATTTATATAAAAATGATAAAGTTGCCGCATAAACTTGTTTTTCTTGGATGGTTTTTCCCCTTCTTACTGCATCTGCAACAAAACCTCCTGCTAAGTCAGGAAATATCTGATCAAATACTAATGTTTTTAGTTCGTTTCCTACTTGAGTCGCGTAGGTTGTACTTCCTTCTCTGACTCGTTCTAAAAAGTTTTTATTATAGCTATCTTTTTCAAAAGCTGCACGTCTAAAAAATAACCAAAAATATTTAAAGTTTTCTAATTTATCTACATTTTCACTTTCTAATAATTCTACCAAATCAATGGGATAAAATTCTGTTGCAGTAGAAGACGCTAACCGATAATATAACCGCCATTCTCTCCCATTGGTTAAAATTCCCCAATCAACATTTGTACCTGTTAAATAACTGGAAATTTGAAAAGATGGGTTTTCATTTTTGAAAATATCCCGCTTATCATTAGCAGAAACTTTACTTAACTGTCTTTCCCAATATTTAGCTTCTGCTATGGCTAATACTTGAGTATAAAAAGCAGTTTCATTAGTTTGTAATGTGTAAGCAATATCTCTTGTTTCTGTGTTAGAAAATAAGGCATAATCAGGACGTTGGGATCTACCTTTTCCACGAGTGACTACTTGAGTAATGTATTTAAACCCTAATATTTTTAATACAGGTTTAATAAACTCTTCTTCTGTTTGGGATTCGTTTAATGTGGGTAAAATGGCTTTTTTGGCAAAATAGAGTTTATTTAATTGCTCAAATTCTGAGGTAATATCTAATTGCCATTCTGGTAATTCTTGAATCCGAAATTTTAAATAATGTTGAGAAAATAAGGGTTTATTGGGTTTTTGTGTATCTGTCATGATCCCGACTCCTGAACAATGGTAATTTTAAAGTATCTGTTACTGATTTTGATCCCTTCCAATCATCGGAAGTTGATCTACAAGAATATGTAGAATGTCATTCTCATTTTACCACAGAACAATGGCGAAATTTGATGTTTTGTTCAATGGGTTTTAATCCCAATCATCCGAGTTATAATTATCGAGCAAAAACCTGGATTTTAACTCGGTTACTTCCCTTAGTAGAATCTAATTATCACCTCATAGAATTAGCTCCGAAAGGAACAGGAAAAAGTTTTGTTTATGAAAATATTAATAATAAAGTTTCTGTAATTAGTGGAGGTAAAATCACTCCTGCTAAACTATTCATTGATGGTAAAACTAAATCAGTTGGTTTATTAGGTCGTTACGATGTAGTAGTTTTAGATGAAATTCAAAGTTTAACATTTGATAATCCTGATGAAATTATCGGACCATTAAAAACCTATCTTGCGAATGGAAGTTATAATCGTTCAGGGTTTTCTGATATTCCTATTTCTAGTGATTGTTCTTTAGTATTATTAGGTAATATTGAACTTGATGAATATCAACGTCCTAAAGATACATATAATTTAATGGCTAAGTTACCGAAATTCTTCTCAGAAACAGCATTTTTAGATCGGTTTGCTGGTGTTTTACCTGGTTGGGAAATTCCTAAATTTCAAAGAGATATGATTGCTAATCAAATAGGCTTAAAAATGGACTTTTTTGGGGAAGCATTATTATCTTTAAGAAAAGATGGGAGTTTTTACCAATATGCTCAACAACATACTCAATTTGATCATCATACTACCATTAGAGATCAACAAGCAATTCTCAAAACAGCATCAGGTTTTCTCAAATTACTTTATCCTCATCTTCAATTAACTTTACAAGATTATCAACGCGATTGTTTAGAACCTGCGAGAGAACTTCGTCAACAAATTCGTAATTTATTATATAATCTTGATGATGAATTTAAGCAATCTGAAAAAGATATTTATGTTGATATTAAATGATTTTTAAATTTAAAGACGAAAGCTAATAATACTAAGTCTTCCGTTGTTTTTTCCCATTCCCTTGATTAGCCCTAGATTCTAATGTAAACTGTGGTATTTCCTCAAGTTCATCTTCACTCAAACAATACTGTTCACACACAAGACTTAAGCGATTTCCCACAGTTGTCACTGCATTTACAGAATGAGTTAAATCACCCTGAAAGTAAATTAAAGAATTGGTTTGCGGTTTAACTTGTCCAACTTGGCGTTTTTGCGATTTTAGCACCAATTCTCCCCCCTCCATTTCCTCTGGTACGCGCACATAAAGCACGCTTACAAATGCAGGTGGTTCAACAGTTTTACAATAGGAACGCAAAGACCTGTCAATATGGGGGTCAACGCGCGAACCTGCTTTGAGGAGTAAAGGATTCAGATAAAAAGCATTACAATTAGGCAAAAGTGCCAAATCTAAATAAGGCTTGAAATAGGGAAATTTTTGGGTAACTTCTGCTAAACCCTGACGCTGAAATACTACAGAAAAGCCTTTAGTATTAATAAAATCTCGATTAAGGTTATTAATAGCAAAATAGGGACAAGCTTGGATTTCTCCCCACAAGTCCTGGAGATATTGAAGAGGAAAGGCGTTAGGATGTTGTTGATAGTATTTCACGGTCAGTTAAATTAATTCTCGTCTGATAGCGTAGCGTGGCGCAAGCCATATCAAGATTTACAGTTACTTCGACTTCGCTCAGTAACCGTATATTCTGACTCAGACAATATAAATAAAGGCGACACCCGGATTTGAACCGGGGGATGGAGGTTTTGCAGACCTCTGCCTTACCACTTGGCTATGTCGCCGCACTCACAATTACTAATAGTAGCACCATTTTTCCTAATTTGCACCATCTAGGAGAAATTTTTTTGAATATTCATTTTTTTCATGGACTGGACAGACCCAAAGCCTGTCCTCCCGTGAATCTTAGGGATTTAATTTCACCTCTTCGGCAAAATTCCCCCAGCGCGTAAAGTAAAATGGCCCTGCGACAGAACCCCAAATATGCTCATCTGTGTCGGGATTTCGCCCTCTGTCGCGGCTGATGAACTGTTCACCATCAAGTTCAAAATCACTATCTAAATAGGTTCTTTGCCCGTCACGGATGACAATGCAGCCCTTTCCAGGCTCGACTGTACCTTTGAACTTGTTACCAGTCCACTCTACAATCATGTTACAACCACAAAGCCTTTCCAAGCGATCGCTGGTTAACCTTTGCAACCTTGGTAAATCACGGGAAGCACCGTAAAAGTCTTTTTCTTCCTTGACAGTATAGTTTTCAATATGGATTTTATCCCCCACAGTCGTCAGATGTAACACCCGCACCCGATAGGGCTTATTCAGCATATAGTCATAAGCTTGTTCCACAAACAAACTTACTCCTGATAATACTCCCCAATCAAGGGGACGCATACATACACGAATATGGGCAAAAAAAGCCGGATTCTCGAAAACTTGGGCTTGATTGCTAAAATCAGCCGCCATCCACCGGGCTAAGGTAGTAATATCTGTAGAATGAGTCATACCAATTTTGGATTTTGGATTAGGAATCCTATTGATTTTAAATCCTGATTACCCTCAAACTACGCTTTTCTCATATATTTAACCGAAGCGTCCAGAAACATAGTCATGAGTCCGAGTATCTAGAGGACTACGAAAGATTTGACCAGTCTCCCCGAATTCCACCATTTGACCAATGCGACTTTCATCGGTACTAAAAAAGGCAGTAAAATCAGAAACGCGAGTTGCTTGCTGCATATTATGGGTAACAATCACAATTGTGAATTCTGTTCGCAATTTATGAATTAATTCTTCTACTTTCATAGTAGCGATCGGATCAAGCGCTGAACAAGGTTCATCCATTAGTAAAACCTTGGGTTTAACTGCTAAAGCCCTAGCGATACAGAGACGTTGTTGTTGTCCCCCAGAAAGACCTAAAGCCGATTGATTTAGCTTATCTTTAACTTCATCCCATAGAGCCGCACCTTTCAGGGCAGATTCTACAATTTCATCTAATACTACTTTCGGGTGTCTCCCGGCAATTCTTACACCATAAGCTACATTTTCATAAATGCTCATCGGAAAAGGATTTGGTTTTTGGAATACCATGCCAATTTCTCGACGCAGACGATTAATATTAATCCGAGAATCGTAGATATTTTGACCAAAAAATTCTATCCGACCTTCAACTTTGACTTTTCCTTCTAATTCACTAATTCGATTAATGGTTTTGATGAATGTTGATTTACCACAACCACTAGGACCAATTAACGCCGTAACTTGGTTTTTATAGATATCTAATGATATCCCTTCAATAGCTTTATAGTTTCCGTAGTAAAAGCTAAGATTTTTGACTTTGATAGCAGTGGTTAGATTACCCATGATTGAAGATACAAAAGAAAATTTTTAGTTAACCTTACTTTTCTTGGCAATTAAGCGAGACAGTAAGCTGAAAAACAAAACCAAAGTCAGGAGAATTATAGAAGTAGTCCACACTAATTGGTTTACTGCTGGGTCAGGATTATTATACAGATTAAAAATCAATACTGGTAACGAAGCAGTGGGACTCAATAAACTATCTGACCAATTCTGACTAAATAAAGCGGTAAAAAGTAGTGGTGCTGTTTCGCCAGAAGCACGGGCTATAGCTAAGGAAATACCCGTAGTAATCCCTGGGATAGCCGAACTAACAATAACACGAAAGGTAGTTTGAAAACGAGTTCCTCCCAAAGCTGCGGAAGCGAGACGCTGGGGAACGGGAATTAGCTTTAAAGCCTCTTCTGTTGTCAATACTATCACTGGTAGCATAATTACAGCTAAAGCAAAGCCCCCAGCGATCGCACTAAATCCCTTAGTTAGTAAAACAACTACACCATAAGCAAACATTCCCACGACAATGGAAGGAACACCTGTAATAATGCTAGTAATAAACCGAACATACTGTGTAAATGGATTGGTTTGACTAAATTCTGCTAAAAATATTCCTGTAATTACCCCCAGTGGAATACTGAGTGATGCACCGATACCTACCATAAGTATAGTACCAAGAATAGCATTAGCAAAACCATTTTCAATTAAAGGACTAAATAACATTTCTAGCTTGAAGCCAGAAAGTCCTCGTGACATAATTGCCCACAATATGGATAATAATGGCAGGAGTGCTAACGCCGTCAAACCAAAGGCAATCCCATTCATTAAGTATGTAAATACTTGCCTTGCCGTGGGTAAAGGCTGATATAATTCAGCCGCTATGGATTGATCTATTTCTGAATTGAGAGAATCGCTCATATTAATTTTAGTTATCAGTTGTCAGTGGGAAAAATCTGCTTTCTTTTATCTATTCTTTTTACCAACCCACTCCACTATTAATACAGCCATAATATTTATAGCTAAAGTTAAAGCAAATAAAATTAAGCCTAAATAACTTAATGATCCAATATGTAATCCTGCACCAGCTTCAGCAAATTCATTAGCTAAAATAGCGGGAATTGTATATGCTGGGTCTAGCAAAGATAAACTAATTTGAGCAGAGTTACCAATTACCATAGTTACGGCCATTGTTTCTCCTAAAGCCCTACCCAGAGATAACATGGCTGCGCTGACCATTCCCGAAAATCCTGCTGGTAATAAAACCCGAAAAACTGTTTCCCAACGAGTTCCCCCTAAAGCCATAGATGAGCTACGTAACTCTTTAGGAATAACAATTAATACATCGCGTGAAATAGCTGCCATCGTCGGCAAAATCATAATTGCCAGAATAATTCCCGCCGTCAACATATTATTAGCGGCTGGGTATTCGGTATTAAATAGGGGGATGAATCCAAAGTTTTTACCTAACCAATTTTCTAGGGGTTCGATAATGGGAATAAATACAAAAATTCCCCATAAACCAATAATGACGCTGGGGATAGCTGCAATTAATTCCACTACAAAAGCTAGGGTTGTTTTGACTGAATTGGGTAAGAAGTCTTCACTGGTGACTAAAGCTATGGATATGCCTACAGGTATAGTTAATAAAATAGCGATCGCACTACTTACTAAAGTTCCATAAATATAAGGTAATGCACCAAAAATTTCTGCGCCTGTATCCCAATCTTGACCCCATAAAAAGCCTAATCCAAATTCATTAATAGCTGGTTTTGCTTCTTTAAAAATCACCCAAGTCATCAGAAATAGGATGAGTACAGTAATACTAGCAAAGCTATATACTAGCCATGTAAATCCTTTGTCAAACCAAAAGTTAACGCCACCAGTGGATGTTAAATCAATATTTCCTTCACTTAAACTAGGCGAACTATCATCCTGAGATTGAAATAAATTAGCCATGATCAATAAAAAATTTATGGAAGTGGAAATTACCAACCTTCAGACAGAATTAAGAGCATTTTCTTTCTAGGAATACTCTAAGTTGAATTATACAAGGAGAAATCAGCGGAACGAATCGTTTATCCGTTCCCTATTCCCTTTCTTTTTGAAAATTATTTGACGGTGCTATTTACTGTATTTAGCACACGGTTTACAACATCACTAGGTATTTTAGTGTAGTTGAGGTCATCATTAAATTGTTGACCGTCTTTGAGAACCCAGTTAATCCATTTTTTCACAGCTTCAGCTTTCGCAGGATTGGAATACTGCTTGTAAACCATCATCCATGTTAGACCAACAATAGGATAACCTTGTCCTGGATCTCCTACAAATACACGGTAGTTAGCGGGAAAAGTTACATTGGATAAAGCTGCGTTAGCAGATGCTAAAGTAGGAGCTACAAATTCTCCCTTTTTATTTTGTATTGCTGCTGAATTTAGTTTGTTTTTAGTAGCGTAGTCATATTCAACATAACCAATAGATCCGGGGGTGCTTCTCACTAAAGCTGCTACTCCAGGATTACCTTTACCTTTGAGGGCGTTTGGTAAAGTCCATTTAGGTGCAGTATTAGCTCCAATCCTACCTTTAAAATAACCATTAATAGCACTTAAATGATTAGTAAAAATGAATGTTGTCCCACTACCATCAGCGCGAACCACAAATTTAATCGGTTGACTTGGTAGATTCACACCAGGGTTATCTGCTTTAATTTTTGGATCATTCCAGTTTTTAATTTGTCCAGAGAAAATTGCTGGTAATGTCGCTCTAGATAATCTCAGTTTGCTGACACCAGGTAAATTATAAACGACGGAAACAGCACCACCAGCAGTGGGGACTAAGATCACACCATTCTTAACTTTAGCGATTTCTGCATCTGTCATTGCTGCATCACTACCACCAAAGTCAACAGTTCCCGCAGTGATTTGACGAATACCACCACTACTACCAATTCCTTGGTAGTTAACTTTTAATTCGGGGTGTTTTTTCTTAACTTCACGAGCATATCTTTCGTAAAGAGGAGCGGGAAAAGTTGCTCCAGCACCGTTGATAGTTTGAGCTTGAGTAGTCGCACTCAACAATGGACTCAATGCAACAGCCCCAGTTATGACTGAAGTAGCAACAACACGATTCAAAATAGTGGATAAAAAAGCCATACTGCCTCTTAAAGTTATCAGAAATACTTATTTAGGGAATTACATCCTTGTATTAATTTGATTTTTAATTATTAATAATAGATTAAGGAAATGCTGCTATTAGTTTAAAATAAAATTAAAAATTGAATACTAGGCATGAATATATAAAATATCCTAGCAGTGCTATGTAAATACACGGTTTGCTAGGAATAGATAAAATTCTTGCCATGTTTAAGCGGATTAGTTTTTATTTATTTAACCATAAATACTTCCTTATCCCTAGATAGAATAAACAAACAAGGTGTATAAATTGGTTAAGATAATTCATCTATTAAAGAGAATGTTATGGCGCTCATAGTTCAAAAATACGGTGGTACATCTGTTGGTTCAGTCGAACGGATTCAAGCCGTTGCTCAAAGAGTTGAAAAAACTGTAAAAGCTGGAAACTCAGTAGTAGTAGTGGTTTCCGCTATGGGGAAAACCACCGACGGATTAGTTAAACTAGCCAATGATATCTCTAAAAATCCTAGCCGTCGGGAAATGGATATGCTGCTTTCTACGGGAGAGCAAGTTACCATTGCTTTATTAAGTATGGCATTACAGGAAATTGGCCAACCCGCGATTTCGATGACTGGCGCTCAGGTAGGTATTGTTACAGAAGCCGAACATAGCCGCGCTCGGATTTTAAATATTCAAACAGAACGCTTAATGCGGCAGATAAATAGCGGTAAAGTCGTTGTTGTTGCCGGGTTCCAAGGGATTAGCAGCACCGAAGAATTAGAAATTACTACTTTGGGGCGTGGTGGTTCTGACACTTCTGCGGTAGCTTTAGCCGCCGCAATCGGGGCAGATTTTTGTGAAATTTATACAGATGTACCAGGGATTTTAACTACAGATCCGCGCCTTGTTCCCGAAGCCCAATTATTAACAGAAATCACCAGTGATGAAATGCTGGAATTGGCGAGTTTAGGGGCGAAAGTATTACATCCTAGGGCTGTGGAAATTGCCCGCAATTATGGCGTTCCCTTGGTGGTGCGTTCTAGTTGGACAGATCAACCCGGAACTTGGGTAACAACGCCGCAAAGACAAGATAGAGCTTTAGTAAATTTAGAATTAGCCCGTCCTGTAGATGCGGTAGAATTTGATATTCAACAGGCCAAGGTGGCTTTATTGCGTGTTCCTGATAAACCAGGGGTAGCAGCCCAGTTATTTGGGGAAATTTCCCAGCAAAATGTTGATGTGGATTTAATTATTCAGTCTATTCATGAAGGTAATAGTAATGATATTGCTTTTACAGTCAATACATCAATATTAAAACGAGCAGAAGCCGTATCATCGGCTATAGCCCCCGCATTGAGAAATTATCCGACTTCAGATGAAGCGGAAGTTATAGTCGAGAAAGATACGGCAAAAGTTAGTATTGTCGGTGCAGGGATGATTGGTAGACCAGGGGTAGCAGCGCAGATGTTTAAAACCTTGGCTGCGGCTGGTGTGAATATTCAAATGATTTCTACCAGTGAAGTCAAAGTGAGTTGTGTCGTTGATGCTGTAGATTGCGATCGCGCCATAGCTGCCCTCTGTCACACCTTTGAAATCAACTCTTCCTCTACTTCCCTCGCCTCTCCTACCGCTGAATCTCCTGCTGTGCGTGGTGTCGCTTTAGACATGAACCAAGCCCGGATTGCAATTCGCCAATTAGCAGATCATCCAGGTATAGCTGCCAAATTGTTTGGATTTTTGGCAGAACATAATATTAGTGTGGATATGATCATTCAATCCCAACGTTGCCGAATAGTAGATGGTGTCCCGCGTCGGGATATTGCCTTTACTGTAGCGAGAATGGACGCAGAAAACGCCCAACAGAAATTACAACAAGTTGCAGCAGAGTTTGATTGGGGTGAAGTAGTATTAGATCGGGCGATCGCTAAAGTTAGTATAGTTGGTTCTGGAATGGTGGGACAACCAGGTATTGCCGCAAAAATGTTTACAGCTTTAGCCCAAAATCAAATCAACATTCAAATGATTGCTACTTCAGAAATTAAAATTAGTTGTGTTGTGACACAAGATGAAGGTGTCAAAGCTTTACAAGTCATTCACTCCGCTTTTGATTTAGCCGGCACTGAAAAATTTGTAGTCCCAGTGTGAACATAGGTAAATAGGTTTGCTGAAGTTCCCCAGGAACGGGGAAAAACTCTTCCCCAACCTTAGATTGTGTTGGAATATACTATTAATACATCAGTTCTATTTTCCCAAGTTGACCGCGAAATCCAAAATTCATCCCTAAGATTTTTTGATCCCCCTTACTCAGTTGCTACATACAGTCCTAAACTGTAGATGAGAGTTGAAAGGCAGTTGGGAGAAATTCTGTGAAAAAAGTTTTAGCAATTATTCTGGGTGGGGGTGCGGGGACTCGGCTTTATCCGTTAACTAAACTCCGCGCTAAACCAGCAGTACCAGTGGCTGGGAAGTATCGTTTAATAGATATCCCTGTTAGCAACTGCATCAATTCGGAAATATTCAAAATCTACGTTCTGACTCAATTTAACTCAGCTTCTCTGAACCGGCACATCGCCCGTGCTTACAACTTCAGTGGGTTCAGTGATGGGTTTGTGGAAGTGTTAGCAGCACAACAAACTCCAGAAAACCCCAACTGGTTTCAAGGTACGGCTGATGCTGTGCGTCAGTACATCTGGATGTTACAGGATTGGGATGTAGAGGAATTTCTAATTCTTTCCGGTGATCACCTCTACCGCATGGATTACCGGCAGTTTATCCAGCGGCACAGAGATACAAACGCTGATATTACACTTTCCGTAATTCCCATGGATGATCGTCGGGCCTCGGATTTTGGCTTGATGAAAATCAATGAATCGGGTAGGGTAATTGACTTTAGCGAAAAACCCAAGGGTGAAGATTTAGCGCAAATGCGTGTTGATACCACCATATTGGGATTGACAAAAGAACAAGCCGAATTACAACCATATATCGCCTCCATGGGGATTTATGTCTTTAAAAAAGATGTTTTAATCAAGTTGTTGAAACAATCTTTAGAACAAACTGATTTTGGTAAAGAGATTATTCCCGAAGCAGCTAAGGATCACAACGTTCAAGCCTTCTTGTTTGATGACTACTGGGAAGATATTGGGACAATTGAATCTTTTTATGAAGCCAATTTAGCGCTAACTAAGCAACCTCTCCCTCCCTTTAGCTTCTACGATGAAGCAGCACCAATTTATACTCGCGCTCGTTATTTACCACCCTCAAAATTGCTGAATTGCCAAATCACAGAATCTATGATTGGCGACGGTTGTATTTTGAAAGATTGCCGCATTCAACATTCAGTTTTGGGAGTGCGATCGCGGATAGAATCAGGATCTGTAATTGAAGAAACCCTGATCATGGGTGCTGACTATTACCAACCATCTGTGGAAAGACAAGGCAGCTTAGAAGGAAATGATATCCCCGTCGGTATTGGTACAGACACCATTATTCGCCGGGCCATCATTGATAAAAATGCCCGCATTGGTAACAATGTGAAAATTATCAATAAAGACAACATCCAAGAAGCAGAACGGGAAAAGCAAGGCTTCTACATCCGTAGTGGTATTGTCGTTGTTCTCAAAAATGCTACAATTCCCCATGAAACAATCATTTAGTTAGTCAGTTGTTCGTTGTTCGTTGTCCGTTGTTTTGCCACTGACCACTGACCACTGACCAATAACCAATGACTAAATTAATTTTGCTGATTGGTCTTCCTGGTAGCGGTAAATCTACTTTAGCAACGCAATTACTCAGAGAATGCCCCCAGATGCAGTTAATTTCTACAGATGTCATCCGGGGGCAACTTTTTGGTTCAGAAGCCATTCAAGGCCCTTGGCTGCTAATTTGGCGGGAACTGGAACGACAATTGCAACAAGCCATAACCGCAGATCAAGGGGTGATTTTCGATGCTACCAACGCCCAAAGGAAAAATCGCCGGGAAGTGATTACCCTCGCCCATGATTGTGGCTTTAGTCATATCACCGGGATTTGGGTGCAAACTCCAGTTTGGTTATGTTTGACAAGGAATCAAAACCGGATTCGTCAAGTTCCCGAAGATATAATTCTCCGAATGCACCGCCAACTCCGGGATGCTCCCCCTAGCCTAGAAGAAGGAATAGATGAGCTTATTTCTGTTTGATCATGGCAAGAGTACGGGAATTGCGCTGGTACATTCAGCAAGAACCACACTTGATTTTGGCGATTGTTTGTTAATTTAATATCAGAATCTTTTTGCCTGGCATTAGACCAAATAGAAAGTAAATCTCATATCTTAGCAGAAAACATAACGTAAATTTCTACAGGAGGCTGGTAGATGGCTGCAACCGACTTTAAAGACTATTATGCAATGTTAGGAATTAGTAAAACTGCCACCTCAGAAGAAATTAAACAAGCTTTTCGGAAACTAGCCCGCAAATATCATCCTGATGTTAACCCCAATAACAAACAGGCTGAAGCAAAATTTAAAGAAGTTAATGAAGCTTATGAGGTGCTATCTGATCCAGATAAACGCAAAAAATACGACCAATTTGGTCAATATTGGAAACAAGCTGGTCAAGGTTTTCCCTCTGGTGGTTCTGGTGTGGACATGGGTGGGGTTGATTTCGGTCAATACGGCAGTTTTAATGACTTTTTAACTGAATTATTTGGTGGCGCAGGGCCCCGCAGTGGGCGACAAAGTTACTCTTATCGTAGTTCCACAGGTCGAGCAGGTGGCGGTTTTAACGATTTTGGTTTTCAAGATGCTGGCGCTGGTGGCACACAAGATACAGAAGCTATTATTACTTTGACTTTCGCTGAAGCATTTTCTGGTGTCCAAAAACGCTTTAGTTTAGGAACTGAAACTATTGATGTGCGGATTCCTGGTGGTGCTAAAGCTGGTACTCGCTTACGGGTGAAGGGAAAAGGACAAATTAACCCCATGAATCAACAACGGGGAGATTTATATTTAAAGGTGGAATTACAACCCCATACTTTTTTCCAAATTGAAGGGGATAATCTCGTTTGCGAAGTGTTAATTACCCCTGATGAAGCCACATTAGGCGCGGCTATAGATGTACCAACACCCGATGGTCATGTTAATGTCAAATTACCGGCGGGAGTCCGTTCTGGTCAATCTCTGCGCCTACGTGGTAAGGGTTGGCCGATAGCTAAAGGTGGACGTGGTGATCAATTTGTGAAAGTAGCGATCGCTCCCCCAAAAGACCTCAGCCCCCAAGAGAGAGAATACTATGAAAAAATCCGGGCTATCCGTACTTATAATCCCCGCAGTCATTTGGAGAAAGTTAAATTGTAACTATCTCCTAAATTTATCCAGATAAAGACGGGAAATTTCCCGTCTTTGTCTTTGACTATGCCGTTCTTGCCATTAACATAGTTCTAAATCTTTCTATGATTTCTGGTGTCGCTTGGGTAGTTTGCCATGATGGACGGATAAGTAAGCGATCGCACCAAGCACTCAGTTTTGGATATAATTGAATTGCTCTAACAATCTTTCTATAGTGGCATTATGATCTAAAAAGGAAAATAAATGCCTGTAGATTAATCTCCCATCTTTATCTAACACAAATTGCGCTGGCAAAGGCGCTCCTAATGCTTGTCCAGTATTATAATTACGGAATGTATGGCAACTAGAATCACTTAATAATGGCATTTTTAAACCCAAATCTTGCACGATTATTTGACTTTGCTTTTTGTCGGTACTAGTAATTAATAAAACTTCAATTCCCCGATTTTTAAACTGTTCATAGTTCTCATTTAAAGCCTTAATATGGGGATAGCAAAATGGGCAATATTGCTTTTCTGTAAAAATTCTAGTAAAAGCCAGTAATACAGGTTGTTTACCGCGAAAATCAGATAATTTGACTACAGTATTCTTAGTAATATCCGATAATTTAAAATCCGGTGTTCCTACACCTAATCGGAAATTATCTAAGGCAGGTATGGGTAAAAAATTATGAAAAAATCGCTCATTAAATAAGCCTGTAAAATCAGTTGAAGTCAGCATAAAAAATAATTTGTAATTCGTAAAATTATTCCCGATTCCCAATTCCCAATTCCCTAAATAGCAGAGAAATAAATTTTAGACTTCACAGGATCAGGATTCATCGTTTTATCACCAGGTTGCCAATCAACAGGACAAACTTCATCAGCATGAGATTGCACATACTGAATTGCTTGTAAATTTCGCAGAGTTTCATCAACACTGCGACCAAAGGCTAGATTATTGATAGTAGCGTGTTGAATGATGCCATCTTTATCGAGAATAAATAAACCACGTAAAGCAATACCGGCTGCGGTATCAAGAACGTTGTAAGCAGCGCTAATTTCTTTTTTGATGTCAGAAACTAAGGGATAATTTAAA
Source organism: Anabaena sp. UHCC 0187 (assembly GCF_009712035.1). Classification (GTDB taxonomy): domain Bacteria; phylum Cyanobacteriota; class Cyanobacteriia; order Cyanobacteriales; family Nostocaceae; genus Dolichospermum. Next base: position 21,387 of record NZ_VILB01000004.1, read on the forward strand.
TCACCCACACCACCGGATTTACGATCTGTTTGAATCCAAGCCAGGTGAGAAAATTCACTATCAACGGAAATACCAAAAAACTCTGTATTTAGTTTGCTAAATTCTTCATAACGATCGCTAAATGCTGTCACTTCAGTTGGACAAACAAAGGTAAAGTCTAAGGGGTAAAAAAACAGAACAACGTATTTACCGCGATAATCAGACAATTTAATGGATTTAAACTCCTGATCTACCACGGCTGTTGCTGTAAAATCGGGAGCCTGTTGACCAACGCGAAGCCATCCTTCTGTTCCATAGCTGAGAGTCATTAACCTAATTCTCCTTCAACTTCATACTTGTATTCATTATTCAGTGCAAGTATATCTACTAAGATTAACTTACGTGTTAATACTACTATTATTTAATTTTGAAAATCCCAGCGTCTTTAAACACTGAGATTCTTGGCTCAAGGACGGACTGGAAAACCCAGCGGGAAACCTTTTGAGTCTATATCCAATGCCTATTTAGCTAGTTATTAGCATACTTGCCAAGTATCTTAGCTAAGTCTGGTACCGCTTCTTCCACGTGTTTTTTAGCAGAATTACGGAATTTATCATAGGTTCCTCGGACAACTTGGCGCTTGGTATTCTTGATCCTTGCGTCAGTAACACCCAGCAGCGCGTCCGCAGTCTGAGAGCTATTAGCGATGAGATATTCTACTGGTTCGCCTTGCTTCATTCCTTCACTCCAAATGGGGTCAAGGGAGGTGAAGCATGGTGGTAGGAGGGATTCAACGACATCCGGGATATACCCTGGTTTAACGCCCTTAAGGGCAGCAAAGGCAGCTTTCAGGGCAATGCCGCTCACGCCTGACTTAGATGCTATCTGTAATTCTATCATCTTGCAGCAGTCTTCTACGATCAATACCTTGTTGTTAGAATTCAACATTTCGTCGCTCAGTCCCATCTCGATTCTCCTAAATATCAAATTGCTTGATTTATCAGTTTCTAATTAGTTTCACTTCTGACAACAATAGTTCCGCTAAAATAAGAGCATACAAAAATTTTGTCAACCCTAGCAAAATAACCTTCATTGATTAGTCATTAAGTAGCCATCATGAACTGTGTACACCATTACCCATGAAACAACTTCTTATTCCCCTCTCGAAGAGCGGGGAGGGGTTAGGGGAGGGGTCTTATTTTCAAGTCAGGTTTTGAAAAAATAGTCAAAACTTGATATGATCTATAGGTAATTTGCTCACAGCATTGGTTAATAATATTCAGGAAATTGCGGGCGTGAATATATCAGAATGGTTACTGACTAATGGCTTGGGTAGTTTTGCCAGTGGTACTATTTCTGATGTCCGTACCCGCACCTATCACGGTTGGTTATTTGCTACTACAAATCCACCGTCAGAGCGAAAACTTTTGCTTTCTCACTTAGAAGCAAGTTTAGAAGTTGGTGAAAGGGTAATAGCACTGGGAACAAATTTCTGGAGTAGTGGTGAAATTGATCCCCAAGGCTATAAAATGTTGTCTTCTTTCGAGCTTTATCCTCTTCCTAAATGGACTTGGGGTAAAGAGAATTGGCAGTTAACTAGACAGTTGATTATGCCCTATGGTTTGGTAGAAAAAGAGTCTAGTCCATCTATATCTTTTGACCAAAGGCTGTTAATTCAGTATCGGTATGAGGGGAAAGAATCAGCAGTTTTAAAGTTGCGGTTATTAATAGGAGATCGCGATTTTCATCACCAACAAACTCATAGCCAAGAATTACATTTTTCCCAATTATTGGGCAAACAAGAAGTTTGTCTACAAGCAATTAATTCTGACCAATTTGGTACACCTTGGCATCTCCGGTGGACACAAGGAGAGTATAAAGCGGATGCAGTTTGGTATTGGAATTATGGCTTATCAGAAGAGACAAAACGAGGATTAGGTGATCGGGAAGACCTTTACAGTCCTGGATATTTAACTGTTCATCTCCAACCAGGAGATACTGTCACCCTCGAAGCAAAAGTAGGTTTACCTAACTCCCTACAAACTATACTTTTACCCGAAAGCTTTGCAGAAGCAGTAGATAAAGAACAAGAAAGACTGACACAAATTTTTAGCCGAAGTCAAAATCAAGAAGAATCATTTCATTTTCTATCACCGACTAAACAGCAACTTATCAAAGCCGGTGATCAGTTTATAGTTTATCGCGCTTCCATTGCTGGTCCTACCATCATTGCTGGGTATCACTGGTTTAATGATTGGGGTAGAGATACCTTAATTGCCTTACCAGGATTGGCACTTGTTCCCCAGCGATTTGACTTAGCAAAAGGAGTGTTAAATACTTTTGGGCTTTATTGTCGTCATGGGCTAATTCCTAATGCTTTTCCTGATCGGGATGGCGAACCTTTTTATAATAGTATTGATGCTACTCTGTGGTGGATTGAAACTTTAGGGCTTTACTTAGAAGCAACCGCAGATTGGCAGTTTTTAGCCGCACAATTTCCCATTGCCCAGCAAATTCATAAAGCCTTTGTCGGTGGTACTCGCTATAATATCCAAGTTGATGCTATTGATGGGCTAGTAAGTTGGGATACCTACGGTGTAGCTTTAACTTGGATGGATGCTGTAGTTGATGGATTACCTGTTACACCCCGTCGCGGTAAACCAGTGGAAATCAATGCTTTGTGGTATTCAGCATTATGTTGGTTGAGTCAGTGGGCTGAAAAATTGAGTCAATTGGATGTTGGTGATGCTGTCCGTCTATCTAAACAGGGACAACGTTATGCTCAACAAGCAGAACAGGTAAAAGCCTCATTGCAACAATTTTGGCATCATCAGCTAGGCTATTTATACGACACCATTGAACCAGATGATCGCCGTAATTCCCAGATTCGTCCTAATGCAGTTTTAGCCTTATCACTACATCATTGCGGTTTTTCCCAATGTCAAGGACAACAGGTTTTGGATTTGGCAACTGCTAGGTTACTTACACCCTATGGCTTGCGTAGTCTTGATCCTCAAGATCCGCAATATATAGGTAAATATGAAGGCAGTCCTCACAAACGCGATCGCGCCTATCATCAAGGTACAGTTTGGAGTTGGCTAATTGGTGCTTATATCCGCGCTTGGCAACGTTTTTACCCAGAAAAGCCATTACCTTTTGACTGGCAACCATTATTAGATCACTTTCTCTATAGTGCTTGTCTTGGCTCAATTTCCGAAATTTTTGATGGTGATGCACCCCATCCACCCAGAGGGGCGATCGCTCAAGCTTGGTCTGTCGCTGAAATCATTCGTCATATTTAGCAAATCACGAATTGATGAGACAAAAACTTTAAATATCATGAATTTTCCTGTTGAAATTGTTCAGTTCGGAAGTTATTATGTATGGTAATAAGGTGCAATTCGTAAATATGAAGATAGTCTAAACAATAAAAATAATTCAAAAGACACAAATTCAGGAGTTAATCAATTTTGGTTTGAGCATTATTATTCTCCTTTCTCATGTTGATAATACTGTGGGATATTAACCTCATTGAGATAAATCTTGAATTCTTTGTTGATAAAATTTCTATTCAACTTTAACCGAGCCGAGTAAACAATAACAATATGTCTTACGTATCCCTTTTGAGAAACATACCAGAACTCCTCAGCCAACCAACGGGAATAGCTGCTATAGCCTCCCTTGGTATCCACGGTGCTATTGCTTTAATTGTGCCATTTATGCCAGCGAACTCTGGTGCATCTTCAAAGGCTGACTCAGCAAAACCCGTGGGAATCATGGAATTGAGTGCGGCTGATCAAAGCCGATTACCACAAGCCCCCAATACATCCCAGTTAGCATTGCAGCAACCTCAACTACCGCTACAGCAATCACTTCCGGGTTTTAATTTGGGCAACCCATCAACGATCTATCCTGCTGTACAACCAGAATTATCTAGTCAGCCAGTATTACCAGCTATTCCTAGCTCACCAACCAATTATAACCTCTCTTATCTGCCCAGCCGACAATCTATTCAGAGATTGACTGGTAACAATTTACAAACTCAAATTTCTAGATTACCAAGCAGAAGTACATATAATCCTACAACTTCTCCTTTTGTCCATGATCTAGATAGAAAAATCCGAGAAACCGAATCCCTAGGTATTAATAGGTTGCCAGAACTTCGGCAGAATAATGAAATCCCTGGAGAACCACTCATTAATCCATCCGCTGAACCTATTGATATTGGCAGTACAACAGTAGCGGGAATTTCACCACCACAAACAATCGAAGCAGAAAATAATGCCGTTAAAATTCCTCAAGGTGGGGAAAAATTAGCTCTTGCAGATACTTCTAGCAGAAAATTACCAGAAACCCTCCCCAGTCAGCAGGAATCAACAGGTAAAAAAACGGATCAATTACTGGCTAAACTGAACTCATACAACACTCTCAGACAAAATATTCGCCAAGAATATCCGAATGTCAAAGAAAAAGGGGTAATTCGTGAAACCATCTCTACAGATACATCAGAGATGGAAGGTACAGTTTTGGGTAGATTGGTTGTAGATCCAGATGGTAAAGTTTTAGATATTAAGTTCCAAGAAGGAACAGGATCTCCAAAATTACAATCTAAAGTTCGGGAATTTTTCAGCGCTAATCCACCTCAAGCAGATAAGCGGCTAACTAGTTCTTATTCTTTCCAACTGAAGTTCCAAAATAATCAGAATCCTTCTGGAGTGAGTTCTAAGATCAAACCTTTAGAAACTCCAAATGGTGAAAAAGTATTTACACCCCGAATACAACCGTCACAAACTCCAAATCCTGAAAAAGTATTTGTCCCCCAAGATGCTGAGAATCGCCCGGAAAGTCCATCAGCAAATACTCTTAATCCTGTGCCTTCAGCAACGCCAACCAATAATCCATCTACTGTATCTACTGAGTCTAATCAACAACTCATCCAAAAGTTACGTCAAATCAAGGAAGAGAGAAAAAATTCTCAATAATCATCTGTCAGAGGTTGTTTGAAAAGTATTAGATGAAACCGATAATATCGAGAAACCTAACCCCCCTTCCCCCTTCCCTAGGAGGGAATGGGGGTTTCAAAGCCTCTCCCCGCGTCGGGGAGAGGTTTGGAGAGGGGTTTATCTATACATTAAAAACTTTTCAAACATCCTCTCAGATGGTAAGGGGTAAAGTTAGCTTTATCAATTACCAATTCTGATAGATCCAAGTTAATTAAAAGACCGCAGAAATATCATAAATGGACTGGATTACCCTCCTGCGATCCCTACAGTCTGACTTTCTTAAAAGGTTAACATCTGGTTGTCTACTCCACTGTGAAATAGAAAGCCAACATAGTGAATTAACTATTATTTCCGGTGATAGATTAAAAACATTACGGGAATTTTGCTGGTTGATGGCGGAAAAATATAAACGCACTTCCCCAGTCCGTGACGTTTTTATTAATAATCTGAAAGGTAAATTAGGTGAAGAAGTTGTTAAAGAACGATTAGCTGATTTTATTACGGAAATAGATTATGAAAAACGCTTTGGTGGTGATGGTAAAAGTGATTTTACTCTCACCGCTAATTCTTTGGTAGGTGTTGAAGTCAAATCTCGTCACGGTAGTATTGATAGAGTGAGATGGTCAGTTAGTGCCGAAGAAGTGGAAAAGAATGCGGTAATTGTCTGTATTTTGATTCAAGAAGAAGTTAATGAAGCGCAATCTGCATATCACCTTTTTTTAGCTGGATTTCTGCCCACTCAAATGATTAAATTGAAAACTGGAAAAATTTCCTTTGGTATTAATCAATTATTATATGGTGGTGGGTTATTTTCCTATTTAGAACAGTTTCAAGTTTCCCAAAATTCTCATAAATCTTATTTATCTCAAAATCAATTTATTAAATCCGAATCTACTCCTTATTTAACTCTCGGTGATGAATATTTTCAAAAAGGGGAGTATGCAGCCGCAATTAATAGTTATAATCAAGCTTTACAGCTTAATAATCATGATGCTGAAATTTATTATAAACTAGGTTTAGTTAATTATCAATTAGGTGATTATCACACAGCAATTACTAATTATAGTCAAGCAATAACTATTAATATTAATTATGATAAAGCTTACAACCAAAGAGGTTTAGCACATTATCAAATAGGTAATTATCAAATAGCTATAGAAGATTACACCCAAGCCATTAGAATTAATCCTCATCTTGCTATTCATTATAAAAACCGTGCTGATGTTCGTTCTCATCTTGGTGATAATCAAGGGGCAATAGAGGATTATAATCAGGCAATTAAGATTAATCCTCATTATGCAACAACCCAGAAGAATAAACAAATAGCTCGTTATTTATTAGATAATCAACAGCAATTAAAGCAAGTAATCAATATTGATCCTGATGATGCTATAGGTTATAAAAATCGTGGATATAATCGGGCTGAATTAGGAGATTATCAAGGAGCAATTGCCGATTATAATCAAGCAATTAAAATTAATCCTGATTATATTGATGCTTATTATTATCGAGGTAATGCTCACTATGATTTAGGAAAATATGAAGCAGCAATTACCGATTATACCCAAGCAATTCAAATTAATTCTCACTATGTTGATGCTTATTACAATCGGGGAAATTCCCGGTTAGAAATTGCAGATAAACAGGGAGGAATTGAGGATTTTCATAAAGCAGCAAATTTATATTGGCAAGAGGGAAAATTGGCAAAATATAAAGATATACAAGCTAGAATTATAGAATTAGAAATAGAAGCATCTTTAGATATTTTAAATTTCTAACAATTACATTGGAGTCAGGAGTCAGGAGTCAGGAGTCAGGAGTCAGGAGTCAGGAAGAAAGAAGAAAGAAGAAATAAAGAAAGAAGAAGTTTCATGAATATCTACGGTATACTAATACGAAAAGTTGATACTTCTAATCTCCTTTTCTGTTGCTGGATCAGAAAAAGTTTAATGAAAATCAATTTACTCAATGGTAGATCAGAAATTCATAAACTTTATGCTTTTCTTGATGAAAACTTTTTAAATCCTACATCTGGGTTAACATTTTATGGGTTTGGGGAATCACACGCACGGATTTAACAAATCGCTTCATTAAAACTTGCCATTCTAAAACCTGCTCTGGAGTTGGTGCGAGCATGGCCACAGAACTAAATTGTTGAGAAGGCGTTAAAGGTGTCACAGGTTGTAAAAATACCGGAATATCCTGACTTACCTCCGCAACTAGTAAAGCTGCCCGTTCCAACTCTTCAACAACTGTACTTTGAGAGACAATTATTTTTACAAATACCTCTAACTTAGTGTTAGAGCATAGTTGAAGAAATTTTGTATGTTCTGCCCAATAAGTTTCACCACTTACACTGGGTAATTTCAAATCCATCCCCACAGAGTCTAAATAGGGGATAATTATTTCCAACTGTTCTGGGCGATGTCCGCCAGTTTCCAGATAAATTGGTAAACTAGTAAGTGATCGCACCGCTGGCAGAAATTCCGCCAAAAATGGTGCATGAAGCAAAGGCTCTCCTCCAGTTAAGCTAATGCTATCGTGGATGTATGGGAGGTTTTGTCTGGCAATCCATTCTAGTAATATAGGTAATTGAACAGGATTTGAATGAACTTCAAAATCCCGTAATCCAGGAGAACACTCAATTCGGCAAGTAGGGGGTGCATTCCAAGTATGGGCGCTGTCGCAAAAATGACAACGCAAATCACAAAAAGCAAAGCGAATAAAAATCTGACGTGTTCCGACGTTGAGACCTTCCCCTTGAATGGCAGAAAAAACTTCAATCAGGCGTGCAGTAGAGTTAACTTTATTTTTAGTAATCATATGATCATAGGAAGTAACGAGTTAATTCACCTATTCACAACGGCAAAAATCTTGGGCGTTTCTTCTATTGTGAAGCTTTCTTGGTGATATTCTCGCTGATCTTTAAAAATCTACCAACTTGTACTTCATCATACAGATTAAAAATAAGGTTAATTGTGTTTTTAAGACAAAATAACGTTTAGCAGATTAGATTGTAGATGGCAACTAAAGTGCAGAGCTTCATGAGTAGCCAACCCATATCAGTAGATTTTCCAATTACTTACCTAGAAGGCGCGGCAATCTTGCAGGTGCCAGTTCGGTTAACCGTGATTGAGGCTGTAAGTTTTAAACAAACTTGCCAAAACTTAATCCAAGCAGATTCACCACCGGGGCAAATTTTCATTGATTTCCAAAATACTACCTTTATGGATAGTAGTGGTTTAGGTTCTCTGGTGAGTAACTTTAAAAATTCTCAAGAAAAGGGAATTAGTATTGTACTGCGTCATGTCACGCCCCAAGTGATGGCAGTCTTAAATCTGACGGGACTAGATCAGGTGTTTCCCATTGAGTCTCTTCAGACTCTAGCACCAGTGCTAACGGATCAACCTCCAGATACAGGAAAAAATAATTCTCGAAAAGTAGATCCACTCCCTCAAACTCATCCTTCTGTGGCATCTTTGATGAAACGGCTGATTGATATTGTTGGATCATTAGTCGGGTTAGTAATTACATTTATTTTATTAATTCCCATAGCGATCTCCATTCAAATGGATGATCCTGGCCCAATTTTCTTTAAGCAAACCCGTTGTGGTTGGATGGGTAAGCGTTTTGCTATTTGGAAATTCCGGTCTATGTGTGTAGATGCGGAAGCTAGAAAATCCCAAATCAAAAACCAAGTAGAAGGTGCTTTCTTCAAAAATGACAATGATCCCAGAATCACTAAAGTCGGCAACTTCTTACGCCGTACCAGTCTCGATGAACTACCACAATTTTGGAACGTCCTTAAAGGTGAAATGAGTTTAGTCGGAACTCGACCACCTACGCCTGATGAAGTAGAACGCTATGAAGTCCCAGAATGGCAACGTTTAGATGTTAAACCTGGCATGACTGGTGAATGGCAAGTCAATGGACGCTCTAAAGTGCGGAGCTTTGAAGATGTGATTCGTTTAGACCTACAGTATCAGGAAAATTGGAGCTTAGTTTACGATTTAAAGTTAATTTTCAAAACGATAACCATTTTGTTTAATAAAAACAGTGGGGCTGTTTAGTTAATTTTTATTGCCTGGTCATAGGCATACTCAGTAAGCAGCGCTAGAATTTGCCTATTTAATTTACCCAAGCTTCCTTTTGGCTTGGGTTTATTTTTGTGGTTCATAAAATACAACAGCTTTCAGCGGTGAGCGGTGAGCCATAAAACCCTTGTGGTGCAGGCATCTTGCCCGCTACGGGTGTACCTGATTCATGCAAAATTTACTGTATCAAAATTTACTAAATCTTTAACGAAAAGTTACTGAAAATAAAAGAGTCTAAAAAGACAATATAATTATGTATACCTTACTCACTTAACAAGTGAGATTGAAAATTAAGTATTGACTTTCGTTAAACGAACCACCAGGGTATTCTGATAAATTTTGTTATGCGAATTTTAATTTACTCCTACAACTATCACCCCGAACCCATTGGTATAGCCCCACTCATGACTGAGTTAGCAGAGGGACTAGTCAAACGTGGACACCAAGTCCGTGTAGTTACAGCTATGCCTAACTACCCCGAACGACAAATTTATGAGGAATATCGAGGTAAATTTTATGTGGACGAAAATATTAATGGTGTGCAAATTCAACGTAGTTATGTATGGATTCGTCCCCAACCAAATCTTTTAGATCGAGTATTGTTAGATGCTAGTTTTGTTGTTACCAGTTTCTTTCCCGCCTTGATGGGTTGGCGACCGGAAATAATTCTTTTAACTTCACCATCTCTACCAGTCTGTATTCCTGCGACTTTCTTAGGCTTCTTACGTTCCTGTCCTGTAGTCCTCAACTTACAAGACATTTTACCAGAAGCAGCAGTGGCGATGGGTCTACTAAAAAATAAATTACTGATTAAAGTATTTACAGCCTTAGAAAAATTTGCTTACGCTTCTGCGAATAAGATTAGTGTCATTACCGAAGGGTTTGCTGATAATCTAGTCGCTAAAGGTGTACCAGCCCAAAAAATTGTGCAAATTCCCAATTGGGTTGATGTCAATTTTATCCGTCCCTTATCCAAGGAAGAGAATCCTTTCCGGGCTATACATAACCTCAAGGGGAAATTTGTAGTTTTGTATTCTGGTAATATAGCCTTAACCCAAGGTTTAGAAACTGTGATTCAAGCCGCTGCTAAACTGCGAGATATTCAAGATATTGCCTTTGTAATTGTGGGAGAAGCCAAAGGTTTACAGCGATTACAACAGGAATGTTTAAACTATGGTGCAGATAACGTTTTATTATTACCTTTTCAAGCCCGTCAAGAGTTACCACAAATGTTAGCTGCTGCTGATGTTGGCTTGGTGGTGCAAAAGAAAAATGTGATATCTTTCAATATGCCATCAAAAATCCAAGTGCTACTGGCCAGCGGTAGAGCCTTAGTAGCGTCTGTTCCTGAAAATGGCACTGCATTTAAAGCCATCAAAAAAAGTGGTGGTGGGGTGTTAGTTCCCCCAGAAGATCCTCAAGCTTTAGCTACAGCAATTTTGGATTTATCTCAAAATCCTGAAAAGGTGAAAGAATTAGGGGATAAAAGTCGCCAGTATGCGGTTGATTATTATGCTTTTGAGCAAACCTTAAATCAGTATGAGACATTATTTAACTCAATGACAGCAAATGGTAAAGCAATCAAGTCTTCAACCATCACCAAACAGGAAGTTTAACAAAATTTGGCAAATAAACATGAGGACTTATATAGCAGCCTGCATTGTGCAGATTGCAGTGTAGGATATGTTACTATTCAGAAAAAACCTATTCACACAATTGCAGTTAAGTTATTTGTTAGATATTTGTAAGTAAGTTGAACAAGTAGTTCCTTCCATGAAAAAAGCACTTGAGGTTGAATGACTGAATCTTTTTCCAGAAATTTCCCATTGACACAGAACCCTGTGAACAGACCTAAAACTGCCACAGAAGCTACGAGCCACAATTTAGCTCTAACCATTGCCGAAGCAGCTTTAGACCGCAAAGCTGTAGAAATTATCTTGCTCAACGTGGCAGAGATTTCTTCCCTGTCTGATTACTTTGTGATGATGACCGGTTATTCTAAGGTCCAAGTTAGAGCGATCGCTGACGCAATTCAAGGACAAGTTGACATTGACTGGCAACGACGACCGATTAGAACAGAAGGAAAAGCGGAAGGAACTTGGGTATTGCAAGATTATGGTGATGTTATCGTCCATATCATGATGCCAAGGGAACGGGAGTTTTATAATTTAGAAGCGTTCTGGGGACACGCGGAACGTATTTCCATACCAAGCTCCGATAATATTGGGGGTTAACCAGTATGACGCGATCCTCCCTGGAGAATTGCCCTGTTCCTACAGAACAACAACCGCTAAACGAGTACGAAGAGTTAAAAAATGCTTGGCTATTTCGGGATAGTACCTTAAGCTTAAGCCACTACACCAAGAAGATTTTTTGGGTTTGGGCTTGGTCTTGGTTGGTAGCCGGACCTGTAGCAGCAGCCAGTTTTCCGCCACAAAAACAGATTTTTAATTTTCTCCTTTGTGGATCTGGTGCTGCTAGTGTAGCTGTAGTGCTGGTATTGGTGCGTTTGTATTTGGGTTGGTTCTATGTGCGCGATCGCCTTTACAGTCCCACCGTATTCTATGAAGAATCTGGTTGGTACGACGGACAGACTTGGACAAAACCCCAAGCAGTCATTAGCCGCGATCGCTTAATTGTTACCTACGAAATCAAACCCATTTTCCAACGCTTGCAAATTACCTTTGCTGTCTTGGCTCTCACGTATCTTATTGGTACTATAGTTTGGCATTTCTTGTAAATAGTCATTGGTCATTGGTAAAACAACTGACAACTGACAACCGACAACTGACAACCGACAACTGACAATTCACAACATAGATATAAACCCATGATAATGGGAAAACGAACTCAAGCCGCAGCATTGGAAGTCCGGTTGCTGCGGGAAGGTATTATCGAATCTCGGCATATAGTCCAGGCTGTGGTTAGCGACGACAGGGGACGGGTACTTTCCGTTGCTGGTAACGCTGAAACTGCTACATTTGTCCGTTCTGCCCTCAAACCATTTCAAGCCCTGGCTGTCACCAGTACAGGCACAATGGAACGCTATGGTTTGAGCGATAGAGACTTAGCCATTATCACCAGTTCCCACAAAGGCAGCATGGAACAGGTGAGACAGGTATTTAACATCCTGTGGCGGGCAGATATTGACATAAATGCTTTACACTGTCCAATCCCTCAAGGCAAACGTAGCTCTCTAGAATATAACTGCTCTGGTAAACACGCGGGAATGTTAGCTGTTTGTCAGCAACGCCATTGGCCGTTAACTAACTACTTGGATCGTAAACACCCAGTCCAGCAGTTAATTATCTCCAAAGTAGCAGAATTGCTGCGAATGCCCGCAGAAGAATTTCTCACGGCCCATGATGACTGTGGCGCACCCACATATCTGATGCAGCTTAGTCAAATGGCCTCTTTATATGCTGTGTTGGCTTCTAGTAATAGCGTGGATATGGAAAGGATTGTTCGCGCTATGAACCATCATCCCACGATGGTAGCTGGAGATGGAGAATTCGATACAGAGTTGATGCGTTTAACTCCTAGCGAATTGGTTAGTAAATCTGGGGCGGAAGGGGTACAATGCGTTGGCAGACTTGGTGAAGGTATGGGATTAGCTATTAAGGTTATGGATGGCTCAAAACGCGCTAAATATGCCGTAGCTATTCACATCCTCCAACAAATGGGTTGGATTAGTCCCAGCATTGCCCAAAGCCTCTCCGAAAAGTTTATGAACCTAGGGAAATACAAGCGTTTGGAAGTAATTGGAGAATTATCGCTTTTGTAGTTGACAAACTTTTGACTTCGCGCTATATTAAAGGAGTCGAGAGAAACGCGACACAAGCGACGCGGGATAGAGCAGCCTGGTAGCTCGTCGGGCTCATAACCCGAAGGTCAGTGGTTCAAATCCACTTCCCGCCACCAAATGAAAAAAATGAGTCCCTGTAATCTGAAAAGGTTGCAGGGATTTGTTTTATGAAAAAAAGAAGTCATAATTTCATCTCGTTCCCAGTCTCTGACTGGGAATGCTATCACAGAGGCTCTGCCTCTACTATATCTTGAAGGCAGAGCCTTCTGTAATTCATTCCCATACAGAGTATGGGAACGAGAAATTAATTTGCTTTAACTGACTGCTATAGAAATCAACTACTCACAACAGGAACGAGGGGATAAAAGTCCGGAATTGAGGCGAAATTCTGCTAGGTATGTTTCTAAAATCTGAAATTGGGAAATATTCAAGCTGTAATAAATCCAGCGTCCTTCTTGACGGGAATTTACTAAACTTGCTTCTTTGAGGGTTTTGAGATGAAAAGAAAGTTTTGACTGATTTATTTTTAAAGCATCACATAAGTCACATACACATAGTTCGCGCTGACGCAGGAGTTCTATAACACTGATTCTAATGGGATCTGATAGGGCATGAAAACCCGATACTATTAAATTGTGAGTGGCAATTGGCATTATTTTAAATTGAAGCCTAATTTTTATCTTGTGTAGTGTGGTGCGCTATAGACATCACTTAATAAACTGAACTAGATTAGAGAAATTTCTTTATAATCACTAGATTCAGTTGTATTGATAATAGAACAAATTTTATCAACTTGTGTCCGAATTTTTGGCCATGAAGTTGACAGTAAAACAATAATTGCAATTTGGCGTTCGCTCAAATTCTGTTGATAACGCAAATTCTGATCCGTTGTAACAAGTATTTTATATCCTTTATTTTCAGCAGCTTTTAGTAAATCTCCATTTGATAAATTAGACCATCCTTCTTCATAAGCTGTTGTTACAGAATGGTTTATTAAATATTTTCGTAGTGGTACAGGAGTTCCCTGATCAAAAAGAATTTTCATATCTAAGCAGCTAATTTTTCAAGCTCATAATTAAGTACAGCTTCAACTTGCGATCTTTGCACAGGTGGAAACCATTCCAAAAATTCATCTACTGTTGCACCATCACGTAAATTTTCAAATAATGCAGCAACGGGAACTCTTGTTCCTCGAAATACCCATGCACCACTTACTTTATCAGGTTGTCTTTCTATAGCATCTAAAGTTTCCCATCCTTTCATCGCTTATTCCTCTTTGGTAAATGGAAAAGTTACACTTGGATTAATTATAAACTAGCAATTGTCAGAATCAGGATATCCAGGATTTGAGGATTTTCAGGATGTGATTGTTAAATGTTCCCTCAGTAAATTAGACTAGATTCTAGTCGGTTTTAACCGACTTTGGCTTTGAGACAGGGAATTTATTCCCTGGATTATTAAAATAATTTAATTTTTATGTATTTAATTTAAAAAAGTATCAGAAAAATTAATAAAACAAGTATTGACAATTACACTTAAACATAGTTGCATTGGTATTGTAAGCGTCTTGTTTATGTCCGTGTTTTCAATATTAGTTGTTTTTACTTTGATAGTTAAAGGGTTAATATGTCTTCCAAACAATTCCAATCAGCACATGGCAGTATTTACAAACTCGGTACAAGGCTTTTAAAATATATTGAGGAAATTCGCCAAAGTCGTCTTAGCGAAGGTGATGATACCAAAAGTTTAGAAAGTGTAGAAAATAATATAAATAAAGCATTAAACGCCCTAAAGGAACAAAAATATCAAGTAGCTGTTATTGCAGCTATGAAAGCTGGTAAAAGTACATTTCTTAACGCTGTTATTGGTGCAGATGTTTTAGCTAGTGAAACCGCAGCTTGTACTATTTGTCGTACTGATGTCCGTCACATTCCCTCTAATCAAGATTCCAGACTGTTAGAATATCAAGCAGGAGCAAGAAAACCCATTGTGATAGCTGAAGGGGATGAAGGAGAAATTCAACACAAATTTTTACTGAGAACCCGTAAAATTAGAGAAACCGGAAATCCTGATAATACCATCCGGTTTGAAATAGAACATCATATAGAAGCAATTAGTGGACTTTCTTCCCTTGATGGTTTTACCTTAGTAGATACACCTGGACCAAATGAATGGGAATCAGCTAATTTTAACACAGTTGCATTAAAACAAACAGCATTAGAAGCATTAAGAACTTGTAACGCCATTTTATTTGTTTTAAATTACGCATCTTACAAAGATAGTGCTGTTTCTGACTTATTTAAAGAGGTCTTAGAAAATCGCCAGGAAATTTTAGAACAGGAAAAAGGTAAGATTTACTTTATCCTTAATAAAGTTGATCAGAAAACTGAAAGAGATAGAGAAATTGAAGATGTAATTCAAGATTTACAACGGGAATTATCTAATTTTGGTTTTCCCAACCCCATTATTTATCCTGCAAGTTCCAGACAAGGATTATTAGCAAAATTAATTCAACAACAAAAAGCTACAGAAAGTCAAACCAAAGACTTTAAAAAATTCTTTAGTGCGAGATATGCAATTGAAGATGAAGAAGGAACTCAAACTATTCCAGCACCTCGGAAAATAGCACCACAAGCATTAATAGATAGTGGTATTCCTACTATTCAAGAAACAGTCATTGAAACTATTACTAAAAATGCAGGTTGGAATCTTTTGAGTGATGTTTTAGCAATAATTGATAAATCAGCTAAAACAGTTGAAGATACTCTCAACACAAAAATTAGTGGTTGGGAAATGGATATTGCATCATTAAAGAAAAAAATTGAAGAATACAAAAAACGTTCTGATAATGCTAGAAGTAAAGTAGAGAATGTAAAAAAGTCCGTAGATAGACAAAAACAAATACTCATCAATGGTTTTAGTCAAGGTATTGATATATTTGCAGAAGAAACTAAAGCAGAAATTCAATATCAAATTGATCAAATTGCTGAATCTCAATCTACAAAATTATCTACCACCCAAAAAGTGAAAGCTCATCGCTCACCAATTATGAAGACAAGTCAAAATATTGATTGGGGTAATATTGGTGATATTGTTGCTGATGTGGGAGGCGGTATTTTGGAACTTTTTAGTAAACGTTTGGGAAGTATATTTAAAGCAGGTGTAAAAGGAGGTACATCTTTACTGTCATCTCTTTCTAAAGAAACACCTCAAGTTTTCAATTCTTCTTCAAATGATGATATGGGTGAAATACAAAAAAATTCTGATCCATATATCATTAGAGTTCGCAGTAAAAATGAAGCTGAGAAGATTAGTAAAACAATTAATGAATCTTGCGCTTCTCTAATTCAAAAGTTCTGGTTAGATACTCAAGATACATTGGTAAGAGATGGTACTAATATTCGTGAAATTCTGGCTTTGAAAATTGAAAATGATATCCAAGAGATATCAAATGAACTATCTGATTATCTGGGGAAAGAATTACAAGTCAAATTAAATATTAATAAAATTCAATTTCCTAAATTTGAATTTCCCGGTATTGACGCAAGAATTAAACAACAGCAAGGAGTATTTAAAAGGACAAAAACAGAAGAGAAGAAAAAGTGTTGTTCTGAAGAAACTTACACTGTTAGTATTCCGTCTGAAGAAAAAGGAGAATTGCATGAAGTATATTTACGTGAAACAACAAAGTTAATTCATCAAAAAATTGATGAACAAGTTTTAAATAATCGAGAATTACTACAAAGGGTGATTGAAAAACAGATTGCAGATGATTTCAAAAAAGCGGAACAACAAATTAATGAGTATATTAAGAAATTTCAGGATGATTTTGATAGTCTACTAAAAAAAAGAGAGACAAAAGAAGCAGAATCAGATAAAATCATTAATAGCTTGAATCTGCAAAAAGAGAAATTGAATGAATATCTACAGGAATTAATATTAATTCGTCAATCTCTCAACAGTTGGAAACCTTAATCGTAAACCTGAAAACTGATTTTACTTACCTATGTCAGAAAATTTCAACTTGGAAAAAGCATTTTCTCTATATGTAAGATTATCACTAATTTAAACAGATTTGAGGTGATTGGTAATTGGTGATTTCCCCCTATCCCATATCACCTTAATGATCACGCAGAAACAGAAACTTCCGACTGATAGCAAATACCCGCTTCCTTGAATCTTTGTAAAGCTTCACCCAAGCGATCGCAATCTGCAATTAAACTAATTCTCACATAGCCTTCACCACCCACACCAAAGGCATTTCCAGGAGTCAGAACCACCCCAGTTTGCTGTAAAACATTTAAAGCAAAATCTGTAGAATTCATTCCCACCGGACATTTTATCCACAAATACATAGTTGCTTCCGTTTTGGGAATATTCCACCCCAATTTACCCAAACCATCAATTAAAAAATCTCGACGGGTGCGGTAACGTTGTTGAACTTCATGTAAATAAGAATCAGGGAGACTAAGGGCAGTTTCTGCTGCTGTTTGCAAAGCCGAAAAAATGCCATAATCTAAATTGGTTTTGAGAGTTCGCAAACCTTGGATAACGTGACGATTTCCCACCACAAAGCCAACGCGCCAACCTGCCATATTATAGGTTTTAGAGAGTGTGTGAAACTCTACACCAATCTCCTTTGCACCAGGAATTTCTAATAAGCTAGTGGGTTGATAACCATCAAAAGCTAATTCTGCATAACATAAATCATGGACTAAAAGGATTTCATACTTCCGCGCAAAGGCCACAATTTCTTCAAAAAATTCGCGGGGGGCAGTTGCAGCGGTTGGATTACTGGGATAATTGAAATAGAGGATTTTCGCTTTTCTGGCTACTTCGTCAGGAATAGCCGCTAAATCAATTAACCAATTGTTTTCTTCCTTGAGAATTAAATTATGGATAACTCCCCCAGCAATAATCGGACCACGAAAATGCACAGGGTAAGATGGTGAAGGTACTAATACAGTATCACCAGGATTAATATAGGCGATCGCTAAATGCCCCAAACCTTCCTTAGAACCGAGTAACGGTAAAGCCTCACTATCAGGATCAAGAGTCACACCATAACGGCGATGATACCATTGGGTAATAGACTTACGGAAACTAGCAGTTCCTTCAAATGGGGGATAACCGTGATTAGCCGGATTTTGCATAGCTGCTATGGCTGCATCTATGACTGGTTGAGGTGTGGGGCCATCAGGATTACCCATACCCAAATCAATTAAATCTAATCCCTGTTCTCTAGCCTTAGCTTTTAATTCGTCCAAACGGGCAAACACATAAGGCGGCAATTTTTGTATCCGTTCTGCGGGAGAAATCCAACTTAAACTCATTCTTTCACCTCGAAATAGGGAACAGGGAGGGGGCAGGGGGTAGGGAGCAGGGGGCAGGGGGCAGGGGGAAAATAATTTACCTATTACCCGTTACCAATCACCAATTACCCATTTTTAACTTTTAATTTTTAACTTTTAATTGATTTGGTGCAGTGGTGGAAACCATTGCGGCCATCAAATGTTCCAACGCTACGTTAAAGGGTAAACGGTGGATATCGGAATTAGGTTCTAAACTAATTTCTGCTGCTGTTTGTAACTCACCTAGAGTGATATTACCTAATCCCAAATCTGCTAATTTTTGGGGTAATCCAATCTCTGCATAGAATTTCAATAATTGCTGTCTTGCTGACGCTGCTAATTGATTTCCCTGGATCATTTCTTCTAACCGCAGTTGTACCAGGATACCATAAGCGACCTTTTCCCCGTGAATACTCCCATGTCCAGAAAGATGGGTTAAGCCATTATGGACTGCATGGGCGGCAACTGTGCGACATTGCGCCCCTCCTAGTCCCCCAATTACACCAGCTAGGAGTACAGTTGCATCTACAACTTGTTGCCAAACTTCGCTACCGGGAGACTGTAAAGCATCAGCAGACTTTTGTAATAAAATATCTCGTAAAACTCGCGCTTGTTGGACTGCGGCAATAATGAGAGTTTGTTGTAAATGTCCACTACTCACTGAGGCTTCATACCATTTAGCGATCGCATCCCCAATTCCTGCTATTAATGTTCTTTGGGGTGCAGTCTGAATTAAATCATAATCCAAAATTAGTAAATCAGGACAGCGAGATAAAGTCACATCATACAAAAACGCCCCCGTCTCTGAATAGACATTAGAAAGGGCAGTCCAAGCCGCACAGGTAGCCCCAGAAGTGGGAATGGTCACAACGGGTAATGTCAATTGGTGGGCGACTAATTTAGCCGTATCCAGGGCTTTACCACCGCCAATCCCGATAATCAGATCAGCTTTATGTTCTTTAGCCGCTTTGCGTAAAGTCTTCAAACTAACTTCACAACAATCAGCACCATAAGAAACCAAAATAGGATGCAATTCTGAAGATTGGAAAAGAGGTTGTAAACTCTCTTGACTCAGATTGAGAGTCTGATTTCCAGCAATAATTAACGGACGAGTTCCCAAATTAGCGACTTCACCCGCAATGGTTGATAACACACCCGCACCGCGAATCACTTTTCCAGGGGAAACAGAAAGGCTGAAGAATGAGTTAGGGGTTTGGGTAGATAAAGTTTCAGTAGAATGTTGATTAGGCATGATCTCTATTTTGCCAAAACTATTGATATTTCTTAATCAAATTTTAAAATAATCCTTATTGTATTGTATATAGCAAAAAAATTGTGTAATAGGGAACAGGGAAAAATATACAGCAGGAGGAAAGAGGTAGGGGAGCAGGGAGCAGGGAGCAGGGGGAAATAATTTGCCAATTACCAATTTACTGTCACCTGTCACCTGTCACCTGTCATCTGTTACCTATGAAGCTGTAGGTTTTGGTAATGAGGCAAACTTGTCTAGATAAACTTCTACTGCCATTGCTGGGTCTTCACGACTGACTAAAGTGCGGTTGACTTGACCCAAGTACAGGGGTACAGATAACCCGATTTCTGGGTGGATAATGGTGCGGGCGCGGACTGTTAATTGCTTGTTTCCACCGCTACCTAAGCGACCATAGGAATAAAGGTTACTAGCTGCTTGACGTAAAGTGGCTTCTAATTCTGTGGGAGTGATTTGTGGTGTGACTGCAATTACTGTTTGGTTAGAACCGTTGTCATAAACTAGGGTGTACTTGACAGCACCGGGAATAATTGTGCGACTCAGGGGAACGAGGGAAAGTGAAAATAACCCCCCTGTCAGTACCAGCATAAAGCCAGTTGCACCCACCAGCCGAAAGCGAAAGCCCCATTTGAGAATGAAAGCCAAGATTGTCAGAACTGCAAATACTATTGTCGCAATACCACACCATTCGGTGTATTGCAGAAAATTAGCTGTACTAGGCATAAGGTTTTAATTACGGACATTCCCATTTTACCTATTGTTTACACCAGTATTGCAGGACGGAATAAAAAAAGAAAGATTGTTAATTATTTTTAATTGCTTTTTATGAATCATTGCCATCTATAATAGCCGATTATGTTACCCTTTTTCCGATATTCAAGATTTGTGACAATTACCTATTAACAATGTTAAAAAAGTAGTAGTTTGATTATGGAAAATTCTCCAATTTTCTCGAAGTCTTTAAACTTTCAAGAAGATTATCCATGTCCAGTATGTCGCATTGGTAAAGTTTCTCAAATGCCGATGATGGAGTCAATGTATTGTGATTTTTGCAACGAAATTTTTACAATCAACTTAGAACTACAGCAAATCAAAATGCCTTCCAGAGAACCAGCATTAGTTTGGAAATGGAATGGATTTAAGTGGACACAATCCCAATTAGTTGGTGTAGATTTAGGTTGGGGTTATGGTTTAGCTGCCATGGCTTTTATTATTTTACCAACTACTTTAATCGGTGTTACCGCATATTATTTTCCCCCTCAGTCTCATGTTCCCCTTTCATGGATTCCATCTATTTGGACAGGGCTAACTTTTATATCGCACTTAGCAATTATTGTTTGGATTTTTATTGAAGTTTATCAGATTCCCTTTATAGCATATTGGCGAGGGATAACTCGCTGGCGAGATGAATTAATTAGGTAGAAAAATTTGGACAAACATGAGGAAATACTGGTATCAAAACCAAGCTGTAAATAATTTTGCGGTATGATCTTAATAAAGCAAAAGTCAGAGTTAAAAGGATAGCAGTAGCAATCAATCGTTATACTGAACAAATGACTGCATAAATCATCATTTGTTCAATTATTATATTAATATTCACGAATACACCATGACGAGCGAACTGGAGCGGTACTACAGAATCTTAGAATTAGAGCTAGGGGCCACACTCGAAGAAATTAACCAGGCTTATAAAGATTTAGTGTTTGTTTGGCATCCGGACCGCCTCCCCAAAGATAACCTGCGTTTGCAAAATAAAGCACAGGAAAAGCTAAAATCATTTAATGAAGCTCGTGATAAATTGCGCTCTTTACGAGATAAACAGCCTACTCCCTCTTATTCTCCACCACATCACACGGATAAATCCTCCTCTACCCATGCTTACTCACCACAGGCAAATTCAGATTTAAGTGGTAAAGATTTTAGCCGCGCCAATTTGAGTAATCGGGATCTATCAGGAAGAAACTTGAGTTATGCAAATTTAAGCGGTTCTAATCTCAGTGACACTTTTATGCACAAGGTGATTCTCAGAGGTGCGGATTTGTCAGAAGCCAATTTATTTAGAGCTAACTTACTGTTAGCAGATTTAAGAGATGCCAATTTACGCTCGGCAAATTTGATTGGTGCGGATCTTAGCGGTGCTGACTTGCGGGGTGCTGACTTGACAGGAGCGAGAATTCGTTCAGGCGATCGCCTGCTGGTAAAATTGATTGGTGCTAAATTAGCTGGAGCTATCATGCCTGATGGTATAATTCATACCTGAAAACAATTCCCAGGGCTAAAAAGCAAGTTAGCATTACCTATAATATACAAAACTTAGTAATATTGCTTGCTAACTAGATTACCAGTGAGTAACATAGTAGTTAATAGTCACTAAAAATAATAATATAGCCATGCTCCATGATCTGTGAGAGAATCTACTTCCTGCTCGTTGACTCCATAAGTCGAGTTTACATACAAAATAGGAATGCTATGTTAACAAAATTTAATTATTAATGTGGCTTCCTCCTAGCGTTATATAGCTAAATAGGCAGAAACAACAAGTTAAACTAATACCTATTAGTCAAAAAATCTGTATTCCTGTACTATTGATGATTGAGCGGTAATTGTTAAAAATAATTTATTTTAGTTCTATTAATGATCATGAACATTGCAATTATTGGCTGTGGTTATGTGGGTTATGCAGTTAGCAAATATTGGCAGTTAAACAGTAATTTCAAACTAACTGTAACTACAACTAGCCCAGAACGTATCCCCACCTTAGAAACAGTAGCACAAAGAGTTATCGTCACTTCAGGTAATGATTCAGAAAGTCTCAAAGCCGTATTAAAAAATCAAGAAGTTGTCTTATTAAGTGTTGGTGCAAAAAATGCAGATTCTTATGAAGAAACTTATATAAATACTGCTAAAACTTTAGTTTCTATTTTACCCCAATTCCCTAATATTCACCAAGTCATATATACAGGTAGTTATTCAATTTATGGAGATAGAAATGGTGTATGGGTAGACGAAGAAACTCCACCCGCGCCAGCTAATCGCAATTCTCAACTACTACGCAAAACAGAGGATATATTATTATCAGCAAATAATGATAATACCCGTGTTTGTATTTTACGTTTAGGGGGTATTTATGGACCGGGTAGAGAACTGGTAAAAATATTTGGTAGAGCCGCAGGAACAACCCGTCCCGGTAACGGGGAAGATATCACCAATTGGATTCATCTTGATGATATTGTTGGCAGTATAGAATTTGCCCGTGAGCATCGCTTACAAGGTATTTATAATCTTGTAGATGATAGTCATCTCACAAATAAAGAATTACTTGATAATGTGATGACAAAAAATAATTTACCTCATGTTACTTGGGATGCAGATAATAAAAATACCCGCCCATATAATGCCTGGGTGTCTAATCAAAAACTGAAAGATGCAGGATATAAATTTATTCATCCTCGCATAATTTTTTAGTTACTATTAAAATTGCCATCATGTCATCATCTACAGTCAGCAACAAAACAGCCTCTCCAACCCAGTATTATACTTGGGGAAAATACCGCTGTGCTTACGAAATTCATCAACCTCTCAATTCTCCTGCAACGGGCATTCCTTTACTTTTAATTCATCCCATTGGTGTCGGATTATCACGGCAATTTTGGCAGCGATTTTGCCGAGAATGGTATGATAAAAATCACCAAAATCCTATTTACAATCCCGACTTATTGGGATGTGGTGAAAGTGATATGCCAGCCTTAGCGCATACACCAATTAATTGGGCAAAACAGTTACAATATTTCTTGCAAACTGTGGTGAAACAACCCGTGATTATCGTCGTGCAAGGAGCTTTGTTACCAGTTGCCATTGAATTAGTGAAACTGGAAAAAGACTTAGTTTCAGGGTTAGTATTATCTGATCCTACATCTCGTCCCGTTATTACTAAAAATGCCCCTAAATGGCAACAAAAACTACTTTGGAGTATTTTCACATCTCCTATAGGTAATGCTTTTTTCCGCTATGCCCGTACCCGCAAATTTTTGTATTCTTTCTCGGTTGAAAAATTATTTGCTGTCCGTGAAAATGTTGATGACGAATGGTTAAATACGCTCATGGCAGATGCTAAAAACATGAAAGGGCGTTATGCGGTATTTGCTTTTTTAGCGAGATTTTGGCAAAGAGATTACAGTAGTGATATTGCCTCAATTCCCCAGCGAACATTATTAGTGGTGGGAGAACAAGCTCGCGGTATTAGTAAAGAAAGCAAACCAGAAGCTCCCGATGAAAGATTAGCATATTATCTGAATTGCTTACCTCAAAGTCAGGGAGTAAAAATCATTGGGAAAAATGTCATGCCCTATGAATATACTCAGGCATTCGTTGAGGCTATATCACCATTTATCGCTGCTATTTCCCATAATTAAGATGGGATTTTTAATGGCCATTGCTATTGAAAATTTCAGGATTTATGCACAGTAGGAGTTAAGCTGATTAAATCATCAATATTCCGTTTCATAGTTTTACAAATTGCGTCTAAAGGTAAGTCATTTTCATCATGTCCAAAGGGATTTTCTATTTCTAACCCAATGGCTTCAATCCCTAACAAAGTAAAGCTAATCAAAGCAGAAATTAACCCAGTCCACCAGCCAAGACTCTGGACTATTTGAAATGGTAAAAGGAAGCAGTATAGTAATAATAATTGTTTGAGGTGAATAGAATAAGCTAGAGGTATTGGTGTTTTTAAAATTCGTTCACAAGCACCTAAATTATCTACCAGCATATCCAATAATTTTTGCATAGATGCTAGTTGATAACTATTAATACAATTACGGTTATATTGCTGTTGTAAATAATCGCTAATCCAGAAAGCCACTTCTAAAGGAGGATTATTCATAATCTTGAGAGTGATATATTTAGAATCTGGCATTAATGCTTCTAAATCACTATTTATAGGTTCACCTCGTAAATGTAGTTTTGTGGATACTCCAAAAGCCACAAGTAAGTTTAAGGCATCAATTTTATTATCTTTATCTTCTGGTTCTTTTTCATCAATAGATACCCAAATTTGTCTGGCTAAATTACGGATAGTATTGACTATTGCACCCCAGCATTTTCTCCCTTCCCAAAAGCGGTCATAAGCTGTATTTGTGCGAAATACTAATAATAAACCTAAAACGATACTGGGAATAACAGTCCCTAAAATTGGTTGGGAAACGGGTACTTTAAAATGATAAAGTATAGAAATTAATACTCCAAAAGCACCACACAAAAGCACCCGTTTGTAAATAGCAGCAATGACTGAACCTTTGACTTGTAAAGCGATTTCAAACCATTGCGGTTTTTTCTCTACCATAAAATCCTCTAATATATTGAATATGAGATAAAATATACAGGCAACCGCTACACCTGCCAATACCTAATTAACGTTTTAAAATATTATAAATGTTGCAAAGGGTGTAATCTAACATGACTTGGGAATTTTGGATTGATAGGGGTGGTACATTTACTGATATTGTCGCTAAACGCCCCGATGGCAAGTTACAAATTTACAAACTATTATCCGAAAATCCCGAACGTTACACCGATGCAGCAATCCAGGGAATTCGGGAAATATTAGGCATTTCTGATCATGCAACTATTCCTGCTGAGGAAATCGCCGTTGTCAAAATGGGAACAACAGTAGCCACAAATGCCCTACTGGAAAAAAAAGGGGATAGAACAGTTTTAGTCATCACCAAAGGCTTTGGGGATGCTTTAAAAATCGCCTATCAAAACCGTCCTGACATTTTTGCCCGGCAGATTATTTTACCAGAAATGTTGTATGAGCAAGTCATTGAAGTAGAAGAACGTTATAGCGCCCAAGGTGAAGTATTAATAAATTTAAATTTAGATGATATTTATCCCCAACTGCAAAGAGCTTATCATAGCGGTATTCGTTCCTGTGCAATTGTGTTTATGCACGGTTATCGCTACACCAATCACGAAAAACAGGTTGCTAACCTAGCGAAGAACATTGGCTTTACTCAAGTTTCCGTATCTCATGAAGTTACTCCGTTAATGAAATTAGTGAGTCGGGGTGATACAACGGTAGTTGATGCTTATTTATCGCCGATTTTACGAAGATATGTCAATCAGGTAGCGAGTCAGTTGGGAAAAAACGTCACTCTCCAGTTTATGCAATCTCATGGGGGCTTAACTGACGCGGAAACTTTTCTTGGTAAAGATAGTATCTTATCTGGCCCTGCGGGGGGCATTGTTGGGGCGGTGCAAACTAGCCTTATGGAAGGATTCCATAAAATTATTAGTTTTGATATGGGTGGTACATCTACGGATGTAGCTCATTACAATGGTGAATATGAACGCACATTAGAAACAGAAGTAGCTGGAGTGAGATTGCGGACTCCAATGATGGCTATTCATACCGTCGCCGCAGGTGGTGGTTCAATTTTACACTTCGATGGTTCTCGTTATCGCGTTGGACCAGAATCAGCCGGTGCAAATCCCGGACCTGCTTCCTATTCCAAAGGCGGACCGCTGACGGTGACAGATTGTAATGTGATGGTAGGTAAGTTGCAACCGGCTTTTTTCCCCCAGGTATTTGGCGCAAATGCTGACAAATTATTAAATACAGAAATTGTCAAGGGTAAATTTGCGGAATTAATAGAGAAAATTGGTGATGATCGCACAGCGGAAGAAGTAGCAACCGGTTTTCTTACCATTGCTGTTGATAAAATGGCCAATGCGATTAAAAAAATCTCCCTCCAGCGGGGTTATGACGTATCTGAGTATACTCTATGCTGTTTTGGTGGTGCAGGTGGGCAACACGCTTGTTTAATTGCTGACGCTTTGGGAATGAAGCAGGTATTTATTCATCCCTATTCTGGGGTTTTATCTGCCTATGGTATGGGTTTAGCAGATGTGAGGGTGTTAAAAGAAAAAGCTATTGAAGCAATTTTAGAATTAGGGTTATTGTCAGATTTAAAAGTAGTATTCACGGAATTAGCCGCAGCAGGAAAACAAGAATTAAACCGCCAAGATCCTGGTAATCCTCAAATAAAGTTGTATCAAAAACTGCTTTTAAGATATGAAGGAACAGATGCACCTTTAGTTGTGGATTTCGGCGATTTAGCAGCAATGCAGAATCAGTTTGCAGAGTTACATCGTCAGCGTTATGGCTTTATTGCGCCGGAAAAAAGGTTAATTGTGGAAGCGGTGACAGTGGAGTTAGTATTACATCATCAGGCCCCATCTACATCTGTAATTTCTCGGATAAATGATGATTTGCCTGTTGCGGAGACAACCGTGCAGATGTTTACCGCTGGGAAATGGTGGGATACTCCAGTTTATCGTCGGGAGAATTTACAACCGGGAGACTGTATTTCTGGGCCTGCAATTATTGTCGAAGCGACGGGTACAAATATTATTGAACCCCACTGGAAAGCGGAATTAACTAATATTCAAAACTTAGTTTTGTCAGTTGTCAGTTGTCAGTTGTCAGTGGCAAATACAAATGAGAAAATTGAAAATCCTGATGCTGTCATGTTGGAAATTTTCAATAATTTGTTTCGGGCAATTGCTGAACAAATGGGGATAACATTACAAAATACTAGTTCTTCTGTAAATATCAAAGAAAGGCTAGATTTTTCCTGTGCAATTTTTGATCATCATGGACAATTGGTAGCAAATGCCCCCCATATTCCTGTACATTTAGGTTCTATGAGTGAAAGTGTCCAGGCTTTAATTTCCACCCATGAAAATAATATTCAACCTGGTGATGTTTTCGCTGCTAATAATCCCTACAATGGGGGAACTCATCTTCCAGATATTACAGTGATTACTCCTGTATTTCTAAATTCCCATCTTCCTATTTTTTATGTGGCTTCACGGGGACATCATGCAGATATTGGTGGAATAACTCCCGGTTCTATGCCACCTTATAGTACAAGCATCACAGAAGAAGGAATTTTATTAGATAATTTTCAATTAGTTAATTCTGGGATTTTCTGTGAACAGGAATTAATTAATTTACTCAGCAGTGAACCTTACCCAGCTAGGAATATTCCCCAAAATATCGCCGATTTAAAAGCGCAAATTGCTGCGAATGAACTGGGAGTTAAAGAATTATTGAAAATGGTAGAACACTATAGTTTAGAAACTGTCCAAGCTTATATGGGTTTTGTGCAAGATAATGCTGAATCCTCAGTGCGTCGGGTAATTGAAGTTTTAAAAGATGGTAGTTTTAGTTATGCTTTGGATGATAAAAGTATGATTAAAGTGAAAATTACGATTGATAAAAAACTCAGAAATGCCAAAATAGATTTTACTGGAACTTCACCCCAATTAAATAATAACTTTAACGCGCCGTCAGCAGTTTGTAAAGCAGCAGTTTTATATGTTTTCCGCACTTTGGTAAATGATGATATTCCTTTAAATGCAGGATGTATGAAACCTTTAGAAGTGATTATTCCTGAAGGTTGTATGTTAAATCCCCATTATCCGGCTGCGGTAGTTGCAGGAAATGTGGAAACTTCCCAAGCAATTACTGATGCTTTATATGGTGCTTTGGGTGTGTTAGCTGCTTCCCAAGGAACAATGAATAATTTCACTTTTGGTAATGAAAAATATCAATATTATGAAACTATTTGCGGTGGTTCTGGTGCGGGTGCAGATTTTCATGGAACAGACGCAGTTCATACCCACATGACTAATTCTAGATTAACAGATCCTGAAGTTTTAGAATGGCGTTTTCCAGTGATTTTAGAAAGTTTTTCCATTCGTAAACATAGCGGAGGAAAAGGTAAATATCACGGTGGAAATGGTGTAATTCGGCGTTTGCGGTTTTTGGAAAATATGACAGCGGGAATTTTAGCAAATCATCGCGTTATTCCTCCTTTTGGTTTATGTGGTGGGGAAGCAGGTATGATAGGTAAAAATTATGTGGAAAGAAATAATGGAACTGTGGAAGAATTTGGAAGTAAAGCTGTGGTGGAAATGAATTCTGGGGATATATTTGTGATTGAAACTCCTGGGGGTGGTGGTTATGGGGAGATAAATGCAGACTTTGTACACTCTGTCTCCCTTTTTACTTCTGCCCCTTCCTCTCATTAGTCCTAGTAATATTCACATTTCATCCAGGAAAACCAGGTCATCTGCCAGAACATCTCGGATGCTTGTTCAGTAATTCAACCGTTTATTTTGTGTAATTTCTGTCCCTGCTTGACTGCTTCGTACTGTTTTTTTTGATGGTGAGCTTCTGTTTTTGAAGAAATCTGCACATTGCACTTTCACTTAGTCTTACCCCGGTTTTTTCTCCCCAATACTCACAGTATTCGGCTAGGGTATAGTCTAGATGTTCTGCTACCATTTCCTCTATCTGTTGTTCATAACCAGATAGTTGGCTCGGTTTTCCTCCAGTCGCTACACTTGGCTCTAGTGTCCCTTGTTCTCGTTTTCGCTTCACTAGGTCTTGTACTGTATTTTTATTTACCTTGAATCTTTCTGCTACTTTCCTAATAGATGTATTTCCCGCTTCGTAAACGCTAATAATTTTCTCCCGCAGATCTATTGAGTAGGGTTTCATCTTATTTTTACTTTTATCTTCTCAACTATTGTACCAAACCGTTGCACAAAGTGCTGTAATTACGTGATGAATTTTTGGAAAAATCTTCTAATTTTTAAAGTTTCTAAATAAAAAGGACTAATTATAGTAGCTCTTAATCGTTCCATTTCACAAGCGGTAACAGTATCACTATTTATTAAACTATGGTAACGAATATAATATAACACAAATTTGCGTATATCATTAATAAGATAGGTAAAAAAAGCAAAAGGTCTTTGCCAATTTGGTAATATTAGCATTCGTAAATGATGACGAGTTAAACCAACGGATTGCATGAGAGAAATTAAGTAATTTCGTTCTAACCGTGATGCTGGGATAAGATGCTCTATTTGCATAGCTGGATTATACCAAATTTCCCACCCAGCTTTTTGGATATAACATAAAGCTTCTGCATCTTCACTACCTAACATTGATGAACCAATTCTACCAATAAAAAAAGGTTTTTTGGGAACGTTATCTTGCCATGCTTGACGACGCACTACCAACCCAGCAGTTGGGGGAAACCCCTGTTTTCGAGGTTGAAATAAATGGGGATTTTCACCTCTTTCCGTAATTGCTAAATAAAATATGATTGGTTTAATGTTTTCTGGGGGATTTACTTCAAAATCACCCTTAATTCTGCTGGCTATAGCTCCAGATTGGGGATTATTGACAGCAAATTTATAAGCTTCTAAAATCCAATTTTGTGCGGGTAAATTATCATCATCTAAGAAACAGATAATTTCACTTTGAGCTTCTTGAATAGCTTTAGCTCTAGCAAAGGCTGCACCTTGTTGGCTCTCTGATAAATACTTTAACAAATATGGCTGATTCCAGTTAGTTTGGTAATTTTTAACTAACTGTGCTGTGCTATCTATACTGTTATTATCAACAACTAAAATTTCCCAATTCAGGTTTTCTATACCTTGTTGCTTTTGCAAATGCTCTATAACTTTGGGTAAACGGCTTTCCCCATTATAGGTAGGTATGGCAACAGTCAAGTCAAAAGACATAATTAAAAACTCAGTTTTTTTGTAAAATTAAGAAATAATGGTATGGATTGGTAGGGTCTATAAATTCGTGTTTTACAGTTAAACCAGCTTTGACAACGGAATTTAAAAACCGCTGTTTGGAATATCCTTTCAGTCCAATTTCCCAATAGTGTTGGTCACATAAAGGCTTTTTAGTCCAAAACTTAGGAACATTAATTAATAAATGCCTTGACCTACGCAGAAAAGAAAATTTTACTTGTATTGCTAAGTGTTCAGTATTATAGGGAATAGAGATCAACAAGTATTTTTTTGTTGACACTGCGAGTTTTTCCAATGCCAATTCTGATTGCTCATAGGGAAGATGTTCTAGAACCTGAAACAGGACAATCACATCAAATGTGTCTTTTGGTAGTGTAAAATCCTGTGTAAGATCCAAAATTATGTCTGGGTTAAGATGAGGATCAATATCAGCGGTAGTGACCTTATAGTCATTCCTTTTCAGAATATCTGTGAACAGAGAATTAAAAATTCCGATTTCCAGGACGTTTTTCACCTGTTTACCAAGTGAAAATAATAGGCGTAACTGGTGATGGTAACTAATAAACCTATGTTTAGAAAAGTATTCTGAGTTTCTAAGGTTTAGAGACGTGATTAATTCCATAATACAACACTTTGCTCAACTATCTGGTACAAAACAAAATCAACTCTTTCCACTCGTAGCAAGTTACATATCGCTCTATAAGTTACTACAATTTACAGTTTTGATCAAACTTCTAACAAT
Source organism: Anabaena sp. UHCC 0187 (assembly GCF_009712035.1). Classification (GTDB taxonomy): domain Bacteria; phylum Cyanobacteriota; class Cyanobacteriia; order Cyanobacteriales; family Nostocaceae; genus Dolichospermum. The sequence goes on from NZ_VILB01000004.1 coordinate 52,248, forward strand.
TTTATACTAGCAAGTACGGATATGTGTGCTTTTGTATTAAAACTTAACTCAGTCTCACCAATTACCTATTAAATCTCTACTCAAGTCCTAAATTTTCCATGAGTTTAGTTAAAGAAATACCATGTATTTTTGCCAATTCTGCCATATATTCTATGCGTTGTGCTTGTAGTCTATCTATTTGCTCACCTAGATATAATAAGGCTTTATATTCTTCTTTGGTTAATGATTCTACTTCTGTTTTGTCTATCAATTTTTCATTATTATCTATAATCATATGTTGATGTGACTGCACAAATAATTGTGATTCATTTTCCACCAAAGAGGCTGCTGCTTTGTGAGTATACAAAACCACAATTTGAGAGAGAAACTGCTCTAAATTTGGTTGGGTTAATTGTTCAACAGCTTTAAACAGTTGCTCTGAAGATAATTGCACTTCAACGTTTATACTTGGCATTGTTTTTAACTCAGCAGCTATATTGCCAATATCTTATCAAGTTTCTGGTATCTTTACCAAGAGAAAATCAGTGCGATGTGGTAGTTCTCTTGTAATAATGGAAACCTGGGATTGATGAAAGTTCAAGCACACCGCACTAAAAAATTAAATGTTAAGTAAAGTCTTTTTTTTGTAAATTAATGTTAAGTTTGGGACGCAGACTTTATCCAAACCAATAGGAGGTTTGACAATTTGGTTCAATTGTTTCACAAAGGTAATTACTAATCCAATCTGATTTGTCTCTGATAATCGAGGAAATACCTTGATGAATTAACTTTTGTAAGTGTATTTTTTGCTCTAAAGGATGACGAGATAACTTGTTATGAAAAGAGTTAACTTTGTCATCATCATTTATTAGTAAACTATCAGCAATTTGGCTGTTAAAGCCAGGAAGACGCTGAATAACAAAGGAAATTAGCTCTTGACGTAAATCAGGAATTGCAAAAGTCTGTTGATACGGTTGGTATGGATATGTATCTAACACACTATTAATTTCACCGATAACTGATTGTTCCGTGAGTTTAACTACTGTTTCCATAATTTGTATCTCCTGTTTTCTTGAAGTGAATAAAATTGGACAACAAAGTTTTTACTGCCATTACCCCAAATGTATAGCAAAGGCTTAATGACTAGATTTTGTACTTCCGTCGTTAAGCTATTGTGAATTCTACCCTATGGTACTAGTCCATCATTAATGTTTTAGTTAAACTGATGAATATTTATACTTCTTATTTAAAAGAAACCTAAGTATTAACCAATTTTTTCACAAATATGATGGTTTTATGCCCACAATAGTAATTATTGCAAATTCCTATGAATTTGCCAAAAAACTATACAAAACGCAGTATTAACCATTAGGGATCAATTTTCAGCAACAATCATCTATCTTAATAATAGTCAAAATCACAGTGATTTCCAACTCATTATGTACGTTACATTACTTATATAAATTACGAAAATTTCTGATTTATTTTTGAATTGTTGAATCATGAATTGACCCTTGATAATAACCAAAAACTCAGAAATATTTTTCTGATACCCGATAGCCTAAACCTAGTGGTTATGGAAAAATTTTTGATTGACAAGATAGTAGAATAGGTTACAGATCAGCTGCACCGAAGAGAGGAAGGGAAATTGGAAGAACTCAGGGCGGTATTGGAACTAGCCACCGAAGAGGAACTACAGGACTTAACAGCAATTCTGTTTAGTCGCAAGTTTAACCCCTTAGATTATGTTCGCACACCCGAACCCATGACAGTGCAAAGCCAAGATCGTCAAGCTTGGTTAGATACAATAGAAAATCGCTTTCGTTTTTTAGCTGCTGACGGGATAACAGTATTACGGGGACGCACTAATCAAGTAACTTACCGACAAGCTTTAATTCAAGTATGTAAATATTTGAAAATTCAATATTATCAAGAACTAACAACAATTGATTTAGAAGCAGAAGTATTTTTGCATCTCCTGGGAAAAGTTTGGAAAAAGCTACCAAAACAGGAAAAGCAACAACTAACTATTAATGTCCAACGTCAATTAGCACAATCAAAACTTAAACAACCATTACCATTATCATTACAACGTGATCCTTTAGGATTAATATTTAAAGGTGGTAGTGCCTTGGCTGTAACTTCTGTAATCCAACCTTTTGTTTTGCAACAAATCGCCCGTCAATTTGCTATTCATTTTGCTACCTATCAAGTAGCTAAAGAAGCAGCAATTACAGGTACAGGATTAGCAACCAAACAGTTTCAAAACTATCTAGCTTTACAAATGTCCCGTCGGGGTATGACCATGAGTGCAGCCCGTTATGGTGCGGTTCGCAGTGCGTTTGCTTTTGTCGGTCCAGTGATGTGGGCTTGGTTTTTTGCTGATTTAGGTTGGAAAGCGATCGCCACAAACTATGGGAGAATTATTCCTACAGTCTTCACCCTCGCGCAAATTCGTCTTACCCGTACAGAATGTTGGGAACTAGCTTAAATAAAAGTTTTTATCATCCAAATTATCGCTTACAAACCCCTTGGAATTGGCTGCAATTTGGATTACTATCTTTCCCCCTGAGTCCATTTTTGGGCGGTATTTCTATAGTTGTGGCATCATTGCTAACTTGGCGCAAACAACACCATATTATTAGTAACCGCCCAATTCACAAGGGATTTGCTATTTTGAGTATCTTACTACTCATTACCACCGGATTTGCCTCTCACAAATTAGAGGCTTTTTTAGGTTTATTTAACTTATTACCCTTCTTTTTCTTTTTTACGGGACTCACTTCCCTGGTGCAAACACCTGCTCAATTACGACAAATTTCTTGGATAATGGTGTTTGGTTCTGTACCTATTTTAATAATAGGTTTTGGGCAATTATTTCTCGGTTGGAATTTCCAATTTCAGGTTTTATGGATTGTCTTTGATTGGATAGTTGCCCCTGAAAAATCATTATCAGGACGCATGGCTTCTAACTTCATGCACCCGAATATTTTAGCTGCATATTTAGTAACTATTTTTATTTTGGGTTTAGGCTTATGGCTAGAAAATTTTCACAAACTCAAGCAAAAAAATCGCCTGATTATCTTTTTGACAATCACGGTATTTGCTAACTTTATCGCCATAGTTTTAACCAATTCTCGGAATGGTTGGGGAATAACTATTTTTGCCTGTTTAGCATACACTTTATATCAAGGTTGGCGATTAATTGTGGCTGCGGTTGTCAGTATTACCAGTAGTTTTTTCTTGGCAGCTTTTGCACCTTTACCTATAGCCCAATTTTTCCGCAACTTTGTTCCCTACGGCATTTGGGCGCGGTTAAATGATGATATGTTTCCTGGTAGACCAGTGGCATTAATGCGGAAAACCCAATGGGAATTTGCCTGGAATTTAACTCAGCAACACCCTATAACTGGTTCGGGTTTACGTAGTTTTGGTGGACTGTATAAAACCCAAATGCAAATTGATGTCAACCATCCCCATAACCTATTTTTAATGCTGTCTGCGGAAACTGGTTTAATTACTACTTTGATATTTTGTGGTTTATTAACTTGGATATTAATTACCGCTAGTCAACTTTTATTTATTAACAAGATCCCCGACTTTTTCAAGAAGTCGGAAATCTCTGCATCTTTAGAACCAGAAAATCGCTTAATCTTTTTTAGTTATCTGATCACCTTTATAGGATGGATATTATTTAATACTGTTGATGTCACTACTTTTGATATTCGGTTAAATACTCTTTCCTGGGTTTTTGTCGCTGCATTATGCGGAGTTATCTATCAATATCAATCCCGTCATCAATCGAGAGATAATTAAAATTACACTCTTGCCGCTATATAGGGAAAAGTAGTATAAGAAACATACTATGATAGTATATTTACAATTACCTTCAGTTTGACTATCATGTTAATGCTGCTTTTCTACATTGGTAAAGATTTATATGCTATCGAAAGTTCTCGTGTAGTGGAAGTTATCCCTAGAGTAGCGTTAAGAAAAGTACATCATGTCCCCGAATATGTTGCTGGTTTATTTAATTACCGGAGTAAAATTGTCCCGGTCATAGATTTGTGTCATTTAATTCGTGGTACACTTAGCCGCTTTTGTCTCAGTACCCGCATTATTATGGTAAGCTACCCTAGTCAGCATGATGGACAACAATACTTAGGATTAATTGCTGAAAAGATTACAGAAACTTTAAATAAACCAGAAACCGCTTTTGTAGATTCTGGTATTCGGGTGAAAGAAGCACCATATTTAGGTGGAATATTAATGGATGAAAAAGGAATAATTCAGCGCATTCACTTGGAACAATTGTTTACTGATGTTCAAAATACCTACTTATTAACAGGGGGAGAAGGTTTTATAAATGAGTTGTCTAGAAATTGAGAACTTATTACGCAAAAAAATCGGCATTGATGCCAATATTATTGGTTCTAGAAAAATTGTTAAAGCTGTGGAAACTCGTCGTGTTATCTGTGGTGTCAGTAATATAAATGATTATTTACAAATTTTACAGAACTCCACCGAAGAATTTAATGAATTAGTGGAATTGATAGTTGTTCCTGAAACTTGGTTTTTTCGTGATAGTCAACCTTATCATGCTCTGATCAACTATGTTAATTCTCAATGGTTAAATAAATTTCACCACAGCAAACTTCGCTTATTAAGTGTTCCTTGTTCTACTGGAGAAGAACCTTATTCTCTGGCTATGACATTATTAGATTTAGGCTTAAAACCAACTCAGTTTCATATTGATGCCATAGATATTAGTAACAAATCTTTAGCTAAAGCAAGAAGAGGAATTTATAGTTGTAATTCTTTTAGAGGACATAACTTAGAATTTCAAAGCCGCTACTTTAAACCTATAAATAAAGAGTATCAAATATCTGATTATGTAAAAACTAGTGTTAACTTTAGTCAAGGTAATTTGCTTGATTCTCAGTTTTTATTGAATAGACAATCCTATGATATTATTTTGTGTCGGAATGTTTTAATTTATTTTGATTCATTATCTAGAAAAATAACTTTAAAAAGTTTAAATCGTTTATTAAAGACGGCAGGTTTAATCTTAGTTGGAGCATCAGAAACAGGAGAATTAGCTAATTTAGGCTTAGAAATAATTCGGTTAGATGGTGTGTTTGTAGGACGAAAAAAACTCACAAATACAGAAAATACCAATTTACATTACTCATCTCTAGATGATCACAAGCCAAAAGAGCATAAAAAATATCTAACACCAGCAATTAAATCCACACAAATACCTCAAGTTTCACTTGAAAACTCCCAAATCAATAATAACCAAAATATAGAAAATAAAAATATAGCAACCAAGGTAACAGAAAGAATTGATCATACTCTAAATACAATTCGTAATTTAGCTAATGAAGGTAATTTAACAGAAGCTGCATCACAATGTCAAAGCTATTTATACAACAATTCAACCAATGCAGAAGCATATCTTTTGCTTGGCGAGATTTATCAGGCTCAAAAACGAGAATTACAAGCAGAAGAATGCTTCCAAAAAGCCATTTACCTTGATCCAAAAAACTCAGAGGCTTTACTACATTTAACTTTACTCACAGAAGAAAGAGGAGATATAAGCAAAGCAAAAATTTTACGGCAAAGATTACAAAGATTACAACAATTGTGAGATAATGAATCTCAATAAATTTCATTTAAACTAAAAAATTAGGGTATTTTATGCTAAAGAATTTAAGTTTACAAGCTCGTTTAATTAGTGGATTTTTATTTATTGGTTTAATTGTTTTAATTGTAGCTATAATCGGCTGGAGTGTGAATACACGCCTAAGTCATGCTATCAATGTTTTAAGTACAAATACTGTTCCCAGTATTTCAGGGTTGTGGAAAATAAATGAAGGGCAAACCCAGATCCAATCTTCAGAACGGGCTTTACTAAAAGACCATCTCAACCTAGAACAAAGAAATGCTCAAGTAATAAGAATAAAGAAAGCATGGGAACAAATTGATGGGGGATTTAAAGAATACGAAGTAACAGATAAAACTGATGAAGAAAAGAAATTATATGCTCAATTCCAGAATATTTGGGATGAGTGGAAAAAGAATCATGAAACATTGATGGAAATGAATCAACAGTTTCAAAGCATGGGTATTCTTAGTCCACTTGCTAGGGAGCTAGAATTAATTAAATCAAATCAAGCCAATAGTCCAGAAATACAATTAGTTAGAAGAGCAAATAATTTTTTATCACAATTAAGAGAAAAAGCTCTGGGTAATCGCCCTTTATTTGATGGAGCTAAAGAATTACTCATTAAAAATATCCAACTTAATGAAAAAGTTGGTATGGAAACTTATCAACAAGCACAGAAAGATGCAGCATCTGGTTCATTTTTGTTGTTACTTGCATTGGTAATTGGTCCTATAACTGCCGTTGTCTTTGGATTTGTTTTTAGTAAACCAATTGTCAAAAATGTGGAAGAATTAGTCAAAGTTTCTAAGTCTATAGCTAATAGTAATTCTCCCGCACAGATGCAATTAGCTGATGGACAAGATGAAATAGGTAAACTACAAACTGCTTTTTACACAGTCGCATCTAAGATTGGTGAGTTAGTGAATATTGCCCAAACAATATCCAGTGGTGATTTAACAACACAAATTCAGCCAGCAGAAGGAACAGATGAAATAGGTAAATTACAAAATGCCTTTTACACCATGAACAAGGATTTAAATTCTTTGATTCGCCGGATTCAACATTCAGGGGTGCAAATTACCACTTCCAGTACACAAATTGCCGCTTCTGGAAAACAATTAGAAGCCACAGTCACAGAACAATTAGCTTCTACAAATGAGGTTGCTGCTACTGCTCAAGAAATTGCTGCTACCTCCAGAAATTTAGTGAAAATGATGGATCAAGTAGCAGATATGACAAAACTAACTGCTGCTGGTGCAAGTGAAAGCCGCAATGAATTACAAGAAATGGAAAACACCATGCGGCAATTAACAGAAGCGACAAATTCGATTACTTCCAAATTAGGAATAATGAATAAAAAAGCCGGCAATATTAATAATGTCATTGTCACAATTACTAAAGTTGCCGATCAAACCAGTATTTTGTCCTTAAACGCCGCTATAGAAGCAGAAAAAGCGGGAGAATATGGTGCAGGTTTTGCAGTAGTAGCGCGAGAAATTCGGCGGTTAGCAAATCAAACTGCGGTGGCAACTTTAGAAATTGAGCAAATTGTTAAAGATATGCAATCGGCTGTTTCTGTGGGTGTAATGGAAATGGATAAATTCAACAACTCTGTGAATAATAGTGTTGAACAGGTAAATAGAATTAGTAACCAAATTGGTAAAGTTATCAATCAAGTACAAAGCTTACCACCGCAATTTATCCAAGTAAGTGAAAGTATGGAAGAACAGTCTCAGGGAGCAACACAAATTAGTGAAGCAATGGAACAATTAACGGATGCTTCCCAACAAACTGTTGATGCTTTGCGAGAAACTAATGGTGCTTTGGAACAATTGGAAGAAGCAGCACAATTATTACGCTCAGAAATTTCACATTTTCACGTGAAAAATTAAGTAAAAAAAGGAAATGCTGATGAAAGAAGATAGCTATGTCAGCAATGCTAAAGAAAACAATGGTTCAATATTAAATACTGTCAATATTGAACCACCAGTTTTCAATGATTGCTGGAACCAAATTGGCGTAAAAGGCGATCGCACTTGTGGCGAGTTAAAAACCGTTATTCATTGCTATGAATGTCCAGTTTATGCCGCAGTGGGTGATAGTTTATTAGAAAGAGAACCACCAGCAGATTATCTAGAAAACTGGATTAACATTCTCGAAGAAACATCCATAACTCCTCATATTTCCGACAGTAATGAAGCAATTATTCGCACTGCCGAAGCTGTTTCTATCATTATATTTCGACTCGGAAAAGAGCAATTAGGCTTACCAGTTAAAATGTTGCAAGAAGTTACCCATCCTTGCATCATTCAACCTCTACCCCATCGCAGCAACGAATTATTTTTAGGTTTGGTAAACATTCGTGGGGAAACCTTACTTTGTGCTTCTCTAAGTTATCTTTTACATATCCAACCAACTCAGGAGAATATTAACAATAAACCAAATCAAGAACCTAAATCCCCAGTTAAACCAATTAATCTGCAACGGATGATTGTCGCTGGACAAGGAGAGGATAAATGGGTATTTCCAGTAGATGAAGTCCATGGAATTTTCCGCTTTCACCTTAACGAATTGCAAGATGTACCCGTTGTTATTAGCAAATCCGAAGCAGGTTACACCAAAGGAATTGTCTACTGGGAAGGTAAGAAAATAAATTATCTTGATTCTGATTTATTATTTTATACCCTCAATCACAAAATTTTGTAATTCGTAATTCATAAACTTCTATTCCTAATCCCCAATACCCACATACTTATGAGCGAATACACCATTTTGGAACTGTTTCGTCAGGAAGTAGAAACTAATATTACTATCCTGAAACAATGTCTTTCTTTATTAAAAACTCAGCCAGTTTCTCAGCATGAAATTGAGCAAGGAATAAAAACGGCTCATTCTCTGTGGGGAACTAACCGCATTGTGGAAATGGAAGCAGCTTCCCACTTAGTGCAATTAATAAAAGATTGCTTAATTGCTGTTCAAAAACAAAGTATTACCTTAAAAGAAGAAGAAATTGATACCTTACTTCATGCCAGCGATTTACTTTTGGATATGAGTAAAGCGGCTAAAGGTAATTTAGATACATGGATAACAGATCGCGCTTGGGATTGGCAAACTACTCAGAAAACAATTGCTAATTTACTTACAAAGGAACAGATAATAGATAATTCTCCTCCTGCTGTTCCTACTCCTGTAGAAGTACCACAGATGAGTAGCGATAATGATTCGATGATGGATTTATTCAAGTTGGAGGCTGAAGCACAAGTTACCATCCTCAATCATGGATTATTAGTAATAGAAAACAAGCCTCAATCAGTACAGGAATTAGAAGCATTGATGCGAGCGGCTCATTCTATCAAAGGTGCAGCCAGAATTGTTGGGTTAGATGAAGTAGTAGAATTAGCCCACGTCATGGAAGATTGTTTTGTAGCAGCCCAAGAGAAAACCATTAATTTAACTCCCAATGATGTAGATTTATTGTTGCAAGGTGTGGATTTGTTGCAAAGTATTAGTCAACTGAATAATGCAGAACTACTAGGTTGGTTAAGACAACATCAAGCCGATTTCAGAAATATTCGTGATCATGTAGCCGCAATTTTACAACCGGGAGTCAGAAATCACAAGGCACAGATACTTGATATCCAATCCCCCATTCCCAGTTCTCAATCCCTAGTCCCTAATTCTCAATCCCCAGTTGCTACTCGTGAAGTGGAAAATACTGAAAACAATCAAGACCGTGTGGTGCGGGTAAGTGCTGATAATTTGAATCGGATTATGGGTTTAGCGGGAGAATCATTAATTGAGGCTAACTGGTTACAACCTTTTGCTGATTCGATGATGTCTCTAAAGTCGCGGATGTTAGAAATTTCCCGCAGTTTAGAACAATTACAAGAATCTCTTGATCAGAACTTATATGAGCAAGAGGGAAAAGAATATTTAGTGCAAGCGCGACAGCAAAAACAGGAATGTATTGATTATATCGGCGATCAATTAGGTGAATTAGAGTTATATGTGCGTCGGACTGCTAGTTTATCAGATCGTCTTTATCGGGAAGTAATTAATTCCCACATGAGACCTTTTGAAGACGGGTTACAAAGTTTTCCTCGCATGATTCGGGATTTAGCACGAAACTTAAATAAACAGATAAAGTTAGAAATTCTCGGCAAATCTACACCTGTTGATCGGGATATTCTCAAAAAATTAGAAGCACCTTTAACTCATATTCTTAGAAATGCTCTAGATCATGGCATTGAACCTCCAGAAAACCGCATTTCCTCCGGTAAATCCCCTGAAGGGACAATTCGTTTAGAAGCCTTTCATCGTGGGGGAATGTTAGCAATTACTATTAGTGATGATGGCAAAGGTATCAATCATGAAGAATTACGTCAGAAAATCATTCATAAGAATTTACTCACATTAGATATGGCTGCCCAACTCTCAGATGCAGAGTTGATAGAATTTCTATTTTTACCTGGTTTCTCCACAACTAAACAGGTAACGGAAATTTCTGGACGGGGTGTAGGTTTGGATATTGCCAAAAGTATGGCACAAGATGTAGGGGGAACAGTCCGGGCAACTTCTCAACTGGGAAAAGGCACAAGTTTTCATTTTCAACTGCCGCTGACTTTGTCAGTAGTTAGAACACTATTAGTAGAAATTTCTGGCAAACCCTATGCTATTCCTTTGGCGCGAATTGACCAAATCGTTACTTTAGAAAGATCCGAAATTACTGATGTAGAAAATCGGCAATATTTCACTATGAATAACCAAAATATTGGATTGATTGCTGCTCATCAGGTGTTAGAATTACCAACACCAAAACAGCAAAATGGCGCAGTTTCTATTGTTGTGATTAGTGATCAAAATAGTACCTATGGCTTAGTAGTAGATAAGTTTTTAGGTGAGCGAGATTTAGTTGTTAGACCCCTAGATCCCCGCTTAGGTAAAGTTCCTGATATTAGTGCTACTGCTTTATTAGGAGATGGTTCACCTATTTTGATAGTTGATATTTCTGATATAGTCCGTTCTATGGATGCCATCCTCAAAGATGGGAATTTATCTAAGGTGATGATGCAAGCTGAATTAGAAAGCTTTACTGAACCGCGCAAAATTTTGGTTGTTGATGACTCTATTACTGTGCGAGAAATGGAACGCAAACTATTAGAAAATCGTGGTTATCAAGTAGATACTGCTGTTAATGGTGTGGAAGGTTGGAATGCAGTTCGTACTAAGGAATATGATTTAGTCATTAGTGATATTGATATGCCCCGAATGAATGGCATTGAATTAGTCAAGCAAATCAAAAATAATCCCCGTTTACATGATTTACCTGTGATTATTATTTCTTATCGTGACAGAGAAGAAGATAGAATGCAGGGTTTAGAAGCTGGGGCTGATTATTATTTAACTAAGAGTAGTTTTCATGACGATACTTTAATTAATGCAGTAATTGATTTAATTGGTCAATAGTCAGTTGTCAGTTGTCAGTTGTTAGTGACCAATTACAAATTACTAATTCCCTATATGAAAATTGCCATTGTTAATGATACAGTTATCTCTCTAAACACACTACGGCGGATTGTCCAATCTGTACCATACTATCAATTAATTTGGACTGCTAAAAATGGTAAAGAAGCTATTAGTAAATGTCAAGAAAATACCCCTGATTTAATCTTGATGGCTTTACTAATGCCGGTGATGGATGGGGTAGCAGCAACCCAACATATTATGAAATATTCTCCTTGTGCCATTCTTATTGTCACTAAAAGTACAAAAGATAATATTTCGCACGTTTATGCAGCAATGGGTTACGGGGCTTTAGATGTTGTTGATACTCCAGTAATGGATACAGAAAAATATGCAGATATGACTGATAAATTACTAAATAAAATAGCTAGAATTGCCAAGTTAATTAAAAAGAGTTCAACAATCAGCAAAATAAAATCAGGAAGTCAAAATCCAATATTTACATCACTGGAATTAGTGGCAATTGGTTCTTCCACTGGCGGACCTAAAGCACTAGCTACGATTTTATCAAAACTACCAACTAATTTTAATGCTGCTGTTGCTATTGTCCAGCACGTTGATGGCCATTTTTCTAGCAGTTTTGCCGACTGGTTAAACCAGCAAACACCTTTACCAGTAAGGTTAGCAGTAGCAGGCGATCGCTTGCAAAAAGGTACGGTTTTAATAGCAGGAACAAATGATCATCTCTGCTTAAAACCAGATTTAACCTTAGCCTATACCAAAAATCCCCTTGATTACCCTTATCGTCCTTCTGTAGATGTATTTTTCCACAGTCTTGCCCAACATTGGCAAAAGAAAGGAACAGGAATTTTACTCACAGGTATGGGTAAAGACGGTGCAGAAGGATTAAATGCGTTAAAACTCCAAGGTTGGCATACAATTGCCCAAAATCAAGAAAGTTGTATTGTCTACGGAATGCCCAAAGCCGCTGTAGAATTAAATGCTGCTGTTCAGGTATTATCTTTAGAGGGGATAGCCACAAATTTACAAAAATTTTCAAATAAATGACAGATAAATTTTCTTAATTACCAATTACCTAACTATGGAAGAACAAATTACAGTTTTACTCATAGACGATCAATCTATCATCGGTGAAGCCATTCATCGAATGCTTAAACCTGAATCCGATATCGTTTTTCACTACTGTAACGACCCTACCAAAGCCATCAAAACCGCTAAAGAATGTCAGCCTACAGTTATTCTTCAAGATTTAGTAATGCCCCAAATGGAAGGGTTATTATTAGTCAAATTTTTGCGCTCTAAAGATTGTTCTACTGCTCATATTCCCTTAATTGTTCTTTCCAGTAAAGAAGATCCAACTATCAAAGCTAAAGCATTTGAATTAGGGGCAAATGACTACTTGGTAAAACTGCCAAATGCCATGGAATTAATCGCTCGAATTCGTTATCATTCCAAAGCTTATATTAACTTTCTCAAACGTCAAGAAGCAGAGGCTTTATTTAAAGCAGAAATTATGCGTCAAGCTGCATATATTGAGCAAGTTGGTAAGGTGACAACTGCCGCTTCTGATGTGGAAAAAGATGCTTTTCAACCTGATATTTTAGAAGAGGTTGCTAAACGTAGCGACGAATTAGGACAACTAGCCAGGGTGTTTACTAATATGGTGAAAACAGTAAAGACAAGGGAAAAAGAACTCACCAATGCTAACACCCAATTAGAGTCTTTATTAAAAGCTTATGGACGGTATGTACCTAATGAATATCTACGATTTTTGCGTAAAGAAAGCATTACTGATGTGAAATTAGGTGATCATGTTAGTAAAAGCATGGCTGTCATGTTTAGTGATATTCGTTCCTTTACCACTCTTTCTGAAGGAATGACACCCCAGGATAATTTTAATTTTGTTAATGCTTACCTCAAACGAGTTAGTCCCGAAATTCGTAATAACTATGGATTGATAGTAAAATTTTTAGGTGATGGCATGATGGCAGTTTTTCCTGATGGTGCTGATGATGCTATAGCTGCTGGTGTTTCTAAACTTAAACGGGTAGAAGAATATAATAAAAAGCGGGTAGAAAATGGTTATATTCCTATTAAAATTGGGATTGGTATTCATGTTGGACACATGATGTTAGGAATGGTTGGGGAAGAAAACCGAATGCAGGGAGATGCCTTTTCTGATAATGTGAATTTAACAGCCCGTTTGGAAGGATTGACAAAATTTTATGGTGTCTCTTTATTGATTTCTGAACAGGCGTTAGATAATCTCAGTAACCCTGGTAAATACCAAATTCGCTTTTTAGATCAGGTAGTTGTGAAAGGGAGAAGTGAAGCAATTGCTGTTTATGAAGTATTAGATGCAGAAATTGATACGGTGAGATTTATTAAACTCCAAACTCAGCCAAGTTTTGAACAAGGATTAGAATATTATCGTACTGGTAATTTTGACAAAGCAAAAGAATATTTTGAAAAGGTTTTAACTATGAATACTGCTGATAAAACCGCCGATTTATATTTAAGTCGGGTAAATTATTTGTTAGAAAATGGTAAGCCAGAAAATTGGGATGGTATTTGGTACTTTACGGAAAAATAACTGCATCTATTTTAGATATTTACCCAATAAAAAAACCTAGTTTATTGATAAAACTAGGTTGAGAAAAATATAGTCACAATAATTAGTAATTCCAGAATTCAGAATGTTGGATAATTCACTCCTGAATTCTTAACTTTGTAACTAATCTAGAAAACCCATCAAAATTTCGGAATCATCAAAGGTATTTGGCGCTATTGGCCGATTTCCGAATACAGAATAGTTGTCAGCAACTACCAATGCACTAGAAGCAATGGGACGAATACCAGACAAGTTAATACTATCAACTACTTGAAATGTGTTTGCACCTATGGGACGAATTCCCATCGAGTTGAAGGTATCAACTACTTGCAATGTCCCGGTGGTAATGGGACGCATTCCAGCAACTATGATAGTTCCCTGAGAAGTTTCTTCAGTATTACCACTCTGATCCTGATTATTTTCTGTCACTGTTATTTCTCCTTTGTATTTGATAGCACTGTCTCAAACTAAATCTTTGTTTGTTAAGTGAATTTTACAATAATTAAGGAAAGAAGTATTTTTTTCCCATATATTTAGAGTCTAACCTTAAACAAGCATATATCACAGGTTAAATCTGAGATTGATATATTTTTTAATGCGGTTAGAATACTGATCATATCAGCTAATGTACATTTATTTTAATACAAATAGGCTACATCAAGTTATAAAATTATTTTATATTTTTGATAAGATAAATACCATAACCAAAAATAATCAAATCAAAGAATTAAGTAACTATGCCATTTTGATTGAGGATCTTGACGGTTTTTTTCTGGTATTAATAACCGCCAACTTTTACCTTCTTTCTGAATTTGTAGATAAACTTCAAAGTGTTTTTGAACTTGTTTAAAACTACGTTTTGGTAATTTCACAGTAAAATCATAATTTCCCTGTACCCGATAAGCTGGTAAGTTTTCAATGGTGAGGGGTTGTTCTTGAGTAATAGATATCCGTTGAATATTAAATTTTTGGAAGTTTAAATCTAGTTGTTGGTTAAGTTGCTGTTGGGTTTGTTCTAGTTGCAGTGCGATCGCTTTTTGCACTAACTCCGGTGTTGGTAATAAAGCAATACTACTACAAGCTGTTAAGCAAATTATTAAAATTGTTGTAAAAATCCACTTAATCATATTTTATCTTTTATCAATGTATTTGAATTGATCATCATTAACCACCACTGACAGGAGGAATTAACACAACTTCATCATGATTTTGTAATATTGTTTGCGGTGACACAAATTGTAAATTGATACCAAATCTGGTAAGATCACGCCAGGGAGTTAGCCGAGGATGTTCATTAATTAAGCGATCGCACACAGCTTGAACAGATGTACCATGGGGAAAATCCCACATTAACTCGTTCACCCCATAAACT
Source organism: Anabaena sp. UHCC 0187 (assembly GCF_009712035.1). Taxonomy (GTDB): domain Bacteria; phylum Cyanobacteriota; class Cyanobacteriia; order Cyanobacteriales; family Nostocaceae; genus Dolichospermum. The sequence goes on from NZ_VILB01000004.1 coordinate 67,362, forward strand.
TCTTGATAAATCGCAAATAACTTTACAGTTACAGTAATTGCCGCATTAGACATAATATCAACTTGTCCACATTTTTTTATATAATTAATTTATAGCAGAGAATAGGATAAACTTACTTATTTAATTAAAACCCAGAAACAATGACAGAACAATTTAACTTTTTTCAACAGTGGTATCCTCTCATCCCCATAGAAGACTTAGAACCCCAAAAACCAAAGCCTATCACATTATTAGGCAAAAGATTAGTAATTTGGAAACCTAGCAAATCGGAAACATATCGAGTATTTTTAGATCAATGTCCTCACCGTCTCGCACCATTAAGCGAAGGCAGAATCGAAGATAAAACAGGTAACTTAATGTGTAGTTATCATGGTTGGGAATTTAATGAAAATGGTATTTGTCAACGCATTCCCCAAGCAGAAAACCCAGAAATTCTCACCAAAAATCCAGAAAATTTTTGTGTGATTTCCTTTCCAGTTCGTCAACAACAGGAAATACTTTGGGTTTGGCCAGATGAAACAACAGCAGCAATAGCTGAAAATACACCTTTACCTTTATCACCACAAATAGACGCAGAAAAAGGATTTGTTTGGTCTAGTTATGTTCGAGATTTAGCATACGATTGGCAAACATTAATAGAAAATGTAGCAGATCCTGCTCATGTACCCTTTTCTCATCATGGAGTCCAAGGTAATAGAGACAAAGCTAGACCTATACCTATTAACATAGTTAAATCAACTATGGATTTAATTGAAGTAGATATTGCGAGAGGTTTACCCACAACAATTACATTTGAACCACCTTGTAGATTAGAATATGCAATTAGTATTGGTAATACGGGAAAGAAACTAGGTTTAGTTGTTTATTGTATTCCCGTATCTCCTGGTAAATCGAGAATTGTTGCTCAATTTCCCCGCAACTTTGCTAAAACCCTACATCGGATTATACCCCGTTGGTGGAATCATATTAATGAGAGACATCTAGTATTAGATGGAGATATGATTTTTCTGCAACAACAAGAATACTATTTACAACAAAAACAATTAACCCAAAGTTGGAAAACAGCTTATAAATTACCCACAAATGCTGATAAATTAGTAATTGAATTTCGCAATTGGTTTGATAAACATTGTCAAAGTAAATTACCTTGGCAAGAAATAGGAATTAATGGTAGTGAACCTACAACTATTAATGAAAATCGGGCTGAAGTTCTCGATAGATATAAACAACATACCCAGCATTGTAGTAGTTGTAAAACAGCAGTTAAAAATTTAGAACGGTTACAAATAGGACTTTTAGCATATTTTGTAATTATTATATCTGGAGTTGCTGTATTACCTGATCATTGGCGTTTTCAGCTAGGTTTCCCATTAGTAATTACCGGACTTTTAGGTTTAGCAGCTTACAGTTGGCTGAAATTTTCTCTCATTCCTAAATTCTATTTTGTAGATTATATCCACGCTGAGAAATAAAGAATGAATAATAAACTCTTACCAATTACCCATTAACAATTATCTAAAGTTTCAATTCCAAACGTTGAAAGTCTCGCTGAACTTCATTCCACAAAGCTTTATTATATGGATCGGTTTTCAGGGCTTTTTTCAGATAAATTCTGGCTTTTGGAAGTTGCTTTTCTGTAATTAAAGCTCGTCCCCAGATTTGATAAGCGATCGCTAACCATTGACGCACTTCCGCATCTGCTGGTAAACGTGCCATTAAAGCCTCTGCTAGAGCGATCGCTTGGGGAAAACGTCTTTCCTGTAAAAATCGCTGTAACTGTTCATAAGTCTTCCACTTTAACCGTTGTTCTATATCCTCTAAATTTGGTGGGTGAGATATAACCGTTGTTTTTGCTGCTGCTGGTTGAGTTTTAACTTCTGTAGCACTAGAAACATTAATTTTTATCTCACTAGGCTGTGGCTTAATTTCCTCCGGTGGTAAAACCATTTGCAGAAATTTATAAGCCTCAGTCACCGCAATAAATTTGTCTTTAGCTTTGAGATCATTTGGATTAATATCAGGATGATATTGCTGTACCAATCGGCGATAGGACGCTTTAATATCAGCAAAAGAAGCTCCCGACCTTAAACCTAATATCCGGTAATAATCTTGAAGATCCATGTTGCTTTGCTTGACTCCAATTCAAAATTCAAAACTAAAAATTCAAAATGAGAAACTCATATTTTTGAACTTTACATCTTGAATTTTGAATCATTTTGCCCTATTTAAATACGTTCTTCAATCACACGATCAATTAAACCGTATTCCTTAGCCTCTTGAGCAGACATAAAAAAGTCACGATCCATGTCTTTTTCAATCTTGCTTAAAGGTTGAGTAGTATTATCAGCATAAATCTGATTTAACTGACTCCGAATTCGCAGAATTTCTCTAGCTTCGATTTCGATATCAGAAGCTTGTCCGCGAGTTCCACCAGAAGGTTGGTGAATCATAATCCGGGAGTGAGGTAAGGCCATGCGTTTACCCTTTGTTCCCGCAGCCAACAGGAAAGATCCCATGGAAGCAGCTAAACCGACACAGATTGTCACCACATCAGACTTGATATGTTGCATGGTGTCATAAATTGCCAAACCAGATGTCACCATCCCACCGGGGGAATTGATATACAAATAAATATCCTTCCCTGGATCATCGGAATCCAGATACAGCATGACAGCAATGATTTGGTTAGCAATTTCGTCATCTACATCTCTTCCTAGGAAAATAATTCTTTCCCGATAAAGACGGTCATAAATGCTAATCCAATCTGTATATTGTCCACCGGGCATCCGATAAGGAACTTTAGGCACGCCTATAGGCATTTGCGGTACTCCGTTTGTAATTAGTTAATTGTCAGTGGTCAGTTGTCAGTGGTTAGTGGTTAATGGTCAGATGAAGCTATATCTTCTTACCAATCACCAATTACCCATTACCCATTACCCATTACCTATTTAAAGCACACTTGCAGGGAGTGGGGGATTAGCGAGTTCATCCTTCCTAAAAACTCTGTCAATCAAACCATACTCCTTAGCTTCGTCAGGGGTCATGTAGAACAGACGATCCATGTCCTTGCTAATTTTCGCCATGTCTTGTTCAGTCGTCCGGGCGAGAATTTCCAGCATTGAAGCTTTATTTGCCAAAACTTCCTTAGCACGAATTTGAATATCCGTCGCCTGTCCTTGGGCGTAGCTCTTAGGCTGATGCAGGATAATAGAAGAATTGGGCAAACTAGCACGACAGCCTTTTGTCCCCGCACTAAGAATCATCGCCGCCATACCCATAGCCGAACCAATACAAATGGTGTGGATAGGAGGCTTGATATATTTCATAGTGTCATAGATAGCGAAGGCTTCGGTTTCAAAACCGATAGGTTCGCCACTGTAACCAGAAGTACCTGTAGAGTTGATGTAGATTTTAATTGGTTTTTCGGGATCATCGGACTGCAAATACAGCAATTGAGCGACGATTAATTCCGTAACAGACGGAACAAGTGGCATACCCAGATACACAATCCGCTCCTTCAATAGTAGGGACGGTAAATCTGGCGGCGGTGTCCGGTAGGAACTATCGCCGGAATAGGGGGCTTGCACAGCCTTGAGGTGAGAAATATCCATAGCAACTAATCGCCTGAAACTATGCCGTTAATGTATTACATCCTAGCGCGATGCTCACCCAATTTAGGGTGTGGATTTCTCCCTGATGGTGAAAAAAGCTAAATTTTAAAATATTTGGGTATTGAGTACCAATTATGCCAATTACAACAGAATGTAGGGGCGCAGGGTCTGCGCCCTCAATTGTATGGCATCCCACCAAGAACCGCTATATTTTCTCTACCTTTGGGTGTGGCTAGTTTTTATACCTAAAATTGCCAATAAGTAGGTAAACAGAAAAAATTAAATGTATATGACGAAATGTAAATTCAACAAATGCCTTGCAAATATGTCGTTTCACGGTTTTCACAAAACTAAACATATATCGTTTTTATTATGTTTACCTACTTACTTGGATTTTAACCTAATTTCATTAAGCTCAGAATGCAATAAACAAAGTTTAATCAAAATAGCGATCGCATTTGGTGTTAACTAGCGATCGCTATTAGTATTCATCAAATTTTTGAGAGTGAAAGTTTAACCAAAATCTTAACTTAGATCAAAAGATTTCTACTTAACATTTACCATTTTCAGAGACTTAACAGCATTTCTTTCACTTAACAAAAACACAAGATATTGATTAAGACTAACTCCTTCTTTATCTGCATTTTCTGTTAATCTCTCATGCAATGATCGAGGTATACGTAATAAAACCTTACCACTGTATTGAACTTGAGTTGAGGGTAAGGGAATTTCATCCCCATATTCGTAGGCTGTTTCTATCCACAAACTACGTGCTTCTTCAATATTAAATAACGTTTCGTCTGTTGTTTCTCCCTGAGTCATACATCCAGGAAGGTCTTTAACTTCTGCTACATATCCCCCATCAGGATCAGGATAAAGTGTAACTGGATATTTCAAATTCAAGTAAAATTCCAGTGACTCACGTTCAGTTTTATTTTTCTTAGACATACTACTCCTCTAATCTGAGCAGTTTTACAATCTGCTTAATATAAATTCCTTTTACTTTTTGCCCATCTTTCTTGGGTACAACTTGTATCCGTCCATCCTCATGACGGAAAGTATGATGACTTCCTTTAGATCGAACTTCTTCAAAACCGAATGCTATTAAAATACGTCTTACGTCTTCAAATCTTATTTCAACAGGATAAGAGAGAAATAATTGAATTAGTTTGTCTAACTGAGTCATAGGTTAAACACCTGGTAATTTTAAATTTTTTCATGTTTGTGTCCTTCGCTGGCAGGTTTATTTTGCTATTCTGATGATATCATATATAGTATCAATTTCAATATAGAATTTTAATTTATGTTACTTAGGTAAATGTAATTATTACAGCATTAATGTTAAGAATACTTAAAGCATCACATCGGTGTTTATCTAAAACGCCGTAAAGTCATGGATGCCTGAATAACTCTTTCCCCGATATATTGAGGAGATACCATTATTTATCTGCAATATACTCTATGTCATTAACTGATTTTCCGTAGTATAGAGGATGCGGTTTGAAGTTATCTATAAAATTATGTATGTCTAAACTAGATAGGAAATAGAAATTATGAAAGTAAATTTACAACTGGCTTTAAATGATGCAGGTATTGACGCAAATCAAGCCAGCACTCAACGTCAACTAGCAATTTCCGTTTCTGCTAGTGGTGAAACAATAGATCGGACTGTACCCTTGAACTTATGCTTAATTCTCGATCATAGCGGTTCCATGATGGGGAAATCCGTGGAAACCGTCAAAAATGCCGCTTGTTTATTAGTAGATCGTTTGACTCCTGAAGATCGTCTCAGTGTAGTTGTTTTTGATCACCGTGCCAAGGTTTTAGTCCCCAATCAGTTAATTACAGATCGAGAACATATTAAAAAGCAAATTAAACAACTTACCGCTGATGGAGGAACTGCCATTGATGAGGGTTTACGCTTAGGAATTGAGGAATTAGCCAAGGGTAAACATGATACCGTTTCCCAAGCATTTTTACTCACTGATGGGGAAAATGAACATGGTGATAATGATCGCTGTTTGAAATTTGCCCAATTAGCTGCTGGCTATAACTTAACCCTGAATACATTGGGATTTGGTGACAATTGGAATGATAAAGTTTTAGAAAAAATCGCTGATGCTGGCATGGGGACATTGTCTTATATTCAACACCCAGATCAGGCTGTATCGGAATTTGGTCGCTTATTTAGTCGAATGCAAACAGTGGGATTGACTAACGCTCAACTATTATTATCCTTAATGCCTAATGTGCGGTTAGCAGAACTCAAACCCATTGCCCAAGTTTCCCCAGATACCATTGAGTTACCAGTACAACCCGAAAGCGATGGACGGTTGGTGGTGAGGTTGGGCGATTTAATGAAAGACGGGGAACGGGTAGTTTTAGTTAATATTTATGTGGGACAGTTGCCAGAAGGTAAACAGGCGATCGCTAATCTGCAAGTCCGCTACGATGACCCCGCCGCTAACCAAATCGGGCTATACTCCCCCAATCTACCAATTTACGTCCACGCCACCAGGGAATACCAACCAGCCCCCAATCTCCAGGTGCAACAGTCGGTTTTAGCTTTAGCCAAATATCGTCAAACCCAGTTAGCAGAAACAAGATTACAGCAGGGTGATCGGGCTGGTGCAGCGACGATGTTACAAACGGCGGCGAAAACTGCTTTGCAAATGGGTGATGCTAATGCGGCAACGGTGTTACAAATTTCTGCCACACGCTTACAAGCCGGGGAAGAGTTATCAGAAAGCGATCGCAAGAAAACCAGAATTGTCTCAAAAACTATTTTGCAAGATGCTTCTCCTCAATGAAAGTTCAACTAACATCGGCTCTAAATGATACTAACGTTGATGCTGCCCAACAAAGTAATCAACGTCAACTCTCAATTTCTATTTCCGCCACTCCGTCCGAGTTTGAACAAAATTTGCCCTTGAATCTCTGCTTGATTCTCGATCAAAGTGGTTCTATGTCCGGTGAACCCATGAATATCGTCATTCAAGCAGTTGAGCAATTATTAGATCAGTTAAAAGTTGGTGACAGGATTTCCGTCATCGCTTTTGCTGGTACTTCGGGAGTCATTATCCCCAACCAAATCGTCCAAGATATCGAAAGCATCAAAACCCAACTCAAAGCCAAGCTCAAGGCTGCTGGTGGGACTGTCATTGCCGAGGGTTTATCTTTGGGGATTACAGAACTACTCAAAGGCACAAAGGGGGCTGTTTCCCAAGCTTTCCTGCTGACAGATGGCCATGGGGATAATGGCTTAAAAATTTGGAAATGGCAAATTGGCCCCAATGACAATAAACGTTGTTTGCAACTTGCCCAAAAAGCTGCCAAACTCAATCTGACAATCAATACCCTGGGTTTTGGTCATGACTGGAATCCAGATTTATTGGAAAAGATTGCTGATGCTGGTGGTGGGACTCTCGCTTATATCGAGAACCCCGAACAAGCTGTAACCCAATTTGCCAGGCTGTTTCGGCGCATACAGTCTGTGGGGTTAACAAATGCCCACTTACTTCTATCTTTCGTGCCGGCTGTGCGTCTAGCGGAACTCAAACCCGTTGCCCAAGTTTCCCCAGATACCATTGAGTTACCAGTAAACACAGATGCCAATGGGACTTTGGTGGTGCGGTTGGGGGACTTAATGAAAGATGCTGAACGGGTTGTTTTAGCTAATATTTATCTGGGACAATTACCAGAAGGGAAACAAGTTATTGGCCATATCCAAATTCGCTACGATGACCCATCTTTGAATAAACAGGGTTTACTTTCCCCGTTAGTGCCAATATACGCTAATTTCACCAAGAGCTATGAACCTGCTCTCAATTCCCAGGTGCTAAATTCAATTTTGCTATTAGCTAAATATCGCCAAACTCAATTAGCCGAGGCAAAATTAGAACAAGGCGATCGCATTGGTGCAGCCACCATGTTACAAACTGCTGCTAACACTGCTTTACAAATCGGTGACACCAATGCAGCCACGGTGTTACAAGTTTCTGCTACTCGCTTACAAGCTGGAGAAGAACTAACTGAGAGCGATCGCAAAAAGACAAGAATGGCATCAAAGACTGTTTTGAAAGAATAGCTGGAGGGTGGGCTAAAAGCCTGCCCTTGAGAATATAATAGGATCATCTTGTGATGTCTAAACAAATCAGGAGTTAATAATGCTTGCTCAAAGTCAAACAATTAATGACTTCTACATAATAGAAAACACTGTTGATGTCAACAGATTTTTGCAAAATCATTCAAATCTGATAGATGTAATTCTAGAAGCTCATCCACAAATCAGAAAGTATTTCCCAACCGAGAAATTACGGTTAAAGTTGTATATTGATCCTGAATCTTCAGAATGGGAATATCTGATTATTTCTATCTGTGCTAGTCCAGAATCTGTTGATGAAGCTTTAAATCAACTAGATGAATTTGATGAAAATTGGTGGATAGACGCTTCATTAGGAGTTGCTGTAAATCTTTGTATTCATTTGGAATTTGAATGAAATTTGATTGGTTAAGTTATTTAGAGGTTGCACAAACTTTATATAATGAAGTAATTAATACCTCAAATCAGGGAAATAGTGCATCAATTGATGAAGCTAAAATACGCTCTTGTATTAGTAGAGCGTATTACTCGGCTTTTTGTTCAACTAGAAACTACTTAAGAGATTTTGAGGGATATAGTAATTTAATAGGACTTACAAGAGGTGTACATGAATATGTAATTCAAGAATTAAAAAGTAGTAAAGAACGTGATTTTATAATTTTAGGACAAACTTTAGAACGGTTACGATCGTTAAGAAATGAAGTTGACTATGAAGATAGTATAGTTTCTTATCGTCTTATTCCTAAAGCAGAACAAGCTCTTAAGAACGCAAAAAACCTATTCCAATTATTAGATAAGTTGACCAGTAATAAAAAAACATGAAAATTTCCGGTATTCATCACATTGCTATTATTTGTTCTGATTACAAAAAATCCAAACATTTCTATGTTGAAATTTTAGGATTTGAGATTATTCACGAAACATTTCGGGCTGAAAGAAATTCCTATAAATTAGATTTAAAAGTAGGAAATACCCAAATTGAACTTTTTTCTTTTCCTAATCCTCCTAAAAGAGTTGGTTATCCTGAAGCCTGTGGTTTAAGACATTTGGCTTTTGCAGTTGAGGAAATTGAAGAAAGTGTAAATTACTTAAACTCTCATCATATCGAAGTTGAAAATGTCAGAGTTGATGAAATTACAGGCAAAAAGTTTACCTTCTTTCAAGACCCTGATAATTTACCCTTAGAAATTTATGAATTTAGTGCAATTTAATCCGAATTCAGGATTACCAATTACCAATTACCCAATCCCCAATTACCTATTTTTTAGCAAAATGTTTTTCCATTATTTCTAAAATCATAGGTGCAGCAACACTACCACCACCACCACCAGAGTGTTCAGCAAAAGCCACCACTAAAATTTCTGGCTTATCCGCAGGTGCATAAGCGCCAAACCAAGCATGATTTTCTTTAACTCTTCCCCTCCAAGCTTCAGCAGTGCCACTTTTACCAGCTATAGGAGGAAGAGAAGGGACATTTAATACCTTACCCGTACCTTCAGTAATTACCTTCCGCAAGCCATCACGCAAAATTTTAATGGTTATGGGTTTGAGGTTTAATGATTCTCTCCAGCTTCTAGCTTCTTCATTATCCTTAAGTAAATGGGGTTGAACTCGATAACCACCATTGGCAGGTACAGCAAACATCACAGCGACTTGTAAAGGACTAGCTTGTAAAGCCCCCTGGCCAATAGACATATTCACGGTGTCACCAACACTCCAAGGTATCTTCCATGTTTTCTGTTTCCATTTATCATCAGGAACTAAACCTTTGGCTTCTTCCGTTGTAAATTCAAACCCGGTTTTTTGACCAAATCCATATTTACGAGTCCATTCAATCAGTGTTGGTCCACCAACTCGCTTGGCAACTTGATAAAAGAAAGTATCGCTACTCCACTGCATCGCTCCTACAAAACCCAATGGTCCAAAACCAGCATGATTCCATTCACCAAACCTAGTCCCACCAATAGTTAAAGAACCGTAGGTTTGCAATACTGTATCAGGAGAAAATTTACCTGATTCTAGTGCAGCCGTTGTCGTGACGATTTTAAAGGTACTCGCTGGAGGAAAGACGCTAATAGCCCGGTTAACTAAAGGATGTTCAGAACCTTGGACGCTTTTCCAATCTTTTTGAGAAAGTTTTTGTTTAGAAAAGATATTGGGGTCAAAGGTAGGATGAGACACCATTGCTAAAACAGCCCCATTTTTGGGGTCAAGTGCAACTATTGAACCATTACGATTACCCAAAGCTTTTTCTGCGGCCATTTGCATATCTAAATCTATGGTCAGGTGCAGATCATTTCCAGCTTTAGCTTGTTTGCTTCCCAATACGCGTAATGGTCTACCGCTACCATCTACTTCTACTTGTTGTCCTCCCCATTCACCTCTTAATAATTTTTCATAAGCTTTTTCTACCCCCATTTGACCCATAACATCTCCCAATCGGTAGCCATCAGCTTTCTTTTTTTCTAACTGTTCGGCAGTGATTTCACGAGTGTATCCAAGTATATGTGCTAACTCTTTACCATGGGGATAATAACGAACAGCTTCCGTATTTATTTCTACTCCTGGTAGTTCATTTTCATACTCTCTTAATGCTGTAATTTGTGCTTCATTTAAGTTGCGAGCAATGCGAATTAGGGAGGAAGGATTGACAGCAGATTGTTCAAGGATTTTTTCAATATCTTCTTGGGGCGTGTCGAGTATTTTTGCTAGACGTGGGCCAACCACCGACCATGAGGGTTTTGTATGTGCCATTGGCCACAAATATACAGACCGAGGATAACGGGTGCTGGCTAATAATTTACCATTCCTGTCAAAAATATTACCTCTTTCTGGTTGTTTAGGAATAATCCGAATGCGGTTGGATTCTGCGCGAAGTCTGTGGTTTTTTCCTTCCACAATTTGTAAATAAATTAACCGAGCGCCAATTCCAGATAACATTAATAATGTGAATAAAATTACAAATGTAGATTGGACACCACGTCCAACTGTGCGTGTATTTTTTTGACTACTAAGTAATGGTGGTAAAATAGCCATAGGGACTTGGGGACTGGGGACTGGGGACTGGGGACTAGGGACAACTGACAATATTAAATATCAGGGCATTCTACTGAAGATTATGGCTCAAACTGTGATGCAGAATCAAAGAGGTTTAAAAACATTACAGCCACTTGATGTTGAATTGCGTAATGTATTCAAGTTTTTTAACCAAGAACCCGCAGTACACGGAGTGGATTTAGATGTTAGACAGGGGGAGTTTTTTAGTATTTTAGGCCCTTCTGGTTGTGGAAAGACAACCACACTTCGTTTAATTGCTGGGTTTGAGAAGGTTGACGCTGGGAAGTTACTAATTCAAGGTCAGTTAATGACCGATGTTCCTCCTTATCAACGACCTGTGAATACTGTATTTCAAAGTTACGCTTTATTTAATCATTTGAATGTCTGGGAAAACATTGCTTTTGGACTGCGATTAAAAAAAATATCCAAATCAGAAATTGCTAGTCGAGTTACGGAAGCTTTAAAGCTCGTAAAAATGGAAAGTTTGCGATCGCGTGTTCCCAGTCAACTATCAGGTGGTCAACAACAACGGGTAGCCTTAGCCAGGGCTTTGGTTAATCGTCCCGCAGTTATCCTTCTAGATGAACCTTTGGGAGCATTAGATTTGAAACTTCGCAAGGAGATGCAAGTTGAATTATCCAATCTTCACAAAGATTTAGGGTTAACCTTTGTTATGGTGACACATGATCAGGAAGAAGCACTATGTTTATCTGATCGCATTGCCGTAATGAATCAAGGCAAAATAGAACAAATTGGTACTCCCAGCCAAATTTATGACCGTCCCCAAACAACTTTCGTCGCTGATTTTATTGGTGATACCAATCTATTTAGTGGTGAAATTGCGGAAGTAGATGCAGAATGTGTCAAAATTTCTACTAAAACTGGATTAACCATTATTGTGAGACGCTGTGAACAAACACCCCTAGAAATATCCCAAAGTGTTGTTGTCAGTGTCCGTCCTGAGAAAATTCAACTTTCTCTCTATCAACCTAATATACCAATAAACTGTTTTGAAGGACGATTAATTAATGTCATGTATTTAGGTGCTTATGTTAATTATGTTGTGCAATTAATCAACGGTATTAACATCAATGTTTTACAACCTAATACATTCGGTAACTTACCAGACCGGAATACAACTATTTATGCTTGGTGGGAAACAACTGACTGTTTAGCTATTAGTCAAGATGCAAATTAGATGACTAACAGACGTAAATTTCTCAAAAAGATGGCGGCTTTTTCTACCTTATCTTTAGGTAGTTGTGGCTGGCGACTGGCTAATGTAGGGTCTAACTATATTAGCTCTAACCAAAGCGACCAACTATATATTTATACCTGGACGCAATATACAGATAAAGAATTACTAACTACCTTTACTACTCAAACGGGGATGAAAGTAATAGCTGATGTATATGAATCCAATGATGTGATGTTGGCTAAGTTGCAAGCTGGAGGTGCTGGTACTTATAGCATCATCTACCCATCTGACTATATGGTCCAGAAAATGGCAGAAAAAGGTTTATTAACAGAAATAAATCATAGCCGCTTAATTGGCTTAGATAATTTATTTCCACAATTTAATAATCCTACTTATGACCCTAATAACCGTTATAGTATTCCCTTTAATTGGGGAACAACGGGTTTATTATATAACTCAGAAAAACTGCCAAATCCACCTGAAGATTGGGAATATCTTTGGCAAAACACAGATAAGCTAAATAAACGCATTACCTTACTCAATGATGTGCGGGAGGTAATGGGGGCAACATTGCGGATGTTGGGTTATTCCTATAATTCACAAAATGAAAATGAAGTTAAAGAAGCATATGAGAAATTAAAATTATTAAAACCTGCCATTGCTGCCTTTGATACTGATGCTTGGCAAAATAAAATTCTGGCAGGGGATTTATCAATTGCTATGTGTTATTCTGCTGATGCAGTCAAAATTTCTCAAGAAAACCCCAAACTGAAATTTGTAATTCCTCGCAGTGGTTCTTCATTATGGACTGATACTATTGTCATTCCTAAATCTAATCCTAATATAGCTGGTGCTTATGCCTGGATTAATTTAATTTTGGAACCAGAAATAGCAGCGAAAATTTCCGAAAGACTATATATTTCTACTCCTAATCGAGCAGGATTTGAACAATTACCAAAGACAATTCAAGAAAATACTAATTTATTTCCCCCTGAATCAATTTTAGCCAAGTGTGAACGGCTGACTCCTCTGGGAAAATTTGAAGAAGTTTATGACCGCTATTGGACTCAATTACTAACTTAAAAAAGGGGTAATTGGTAATTAAAAATGAAGATGGACGGGCAGGATGCCCACACCACAATAAATATATAACTCTTGTGGGGTTGGCTTCTAGCCCGCCCTAGTAAACAATCACCAATCCCTAATTCTTAAATGGAATCTCCTAGCAATCTCAACAAAACAAATAAATTAGCTCATGTCTGGGCAAATTGGCTACCTCCCTTCGCATTACTAGCACCATCTGGTATTTGGTTATTAATATTGTTAGTTTTGCCAACACTAATAATTTTTGAGTTAAGTTTAGTACCGGATATTCGCCCAGGTGATCTAGTAAATCCTAGTGGTTTTAGTAACTATATTCGCATTTTTGAACCGCTTTATTTAAAAGTTATCTTCAATTCACTTTTCTTGGCATTTGGTACTACTATTATTACTTTAATTCTAGGTTTTCCTGTTGCCTATTGGATTGCTCAGATCGTGCCAAAGCGGTGGCAAAATTTGTTGGTATTAGCTTTTGTTTTGCCTTTATGGACTTCTTCTTTATTGCGTTCTTACGCATGGATTACAATTTTACGTCCCACGGGATTATTAAATAGTTTATTAACTTCTGTCGGTTTACCTACGTTAGATATTCTCAACAGTAATTCAGCGGTATTAATTGGCATGAGTTACAGCTTGTTACCCTACATGGTGTTAATTTTATATGCTTCTTTAGAAAAGTTAGATAAACAGTTATTAGAAGCTGCTGCTGATTTGGGTGCAAATCCAGTACAAACTTTTTTGAAAGTGACTGTACCCCAAGTTTTACCAGGAATTGCTGCTGGTTCGCTGCTAGTTTTTATTACTGGATTGGGGGATTTTATAGACCCTGAATTACTTGGTGGTGCGTCGAGTATGACAGCAGCAAGGTTAGTTTATAACCAGTTTCTGGGTGCTACTCAAAATTGGGGTTTTGGTTCGGCTTTGAGTATGACATTGATTTTAATGGTGAGTATGGCTATCACTCTGGTGATTAAATTTGGTGAAGCAACACCGAAAAAATAAAAATTATTTGCAATAATTGGAAAATTTGAATTTTATAAATGGAGACGGAGATTGCACAATTTAACTGTTGAAACTGCATTATCACAGACCAGTATTGAAATTGAGGTACTGCTTTGCTGTGCCAAAACCGTCATAGAATCAGAAACTGCTGATCATATTAGAGAACTTCTGGCAAAAAATATAAATTGGGATAAATTGATAGAAATAGCGCAACAGCAACGAGTGTTGCCTCTATTGTATTCTAGTCTTTCCAAAAATTTTTCAGAAGTAGTTCCCAAAGCGATTTTGAGCAAATTACGACTTGATTTTTTAGCTCAAACTCGGCGTAGTTTACTTTTAAGCGGGGAATTGGTACGGCTACTAAATTTATTTGCAGAAGAAAAAATATCAGTTCTTCCCTTTAAAGGACCAGTTTTAGCTGCGAGTGCCTATGGCAATTTATCACTACGACAGTTTAGTGATTTAGATATTTTAGTTCACCCCAAAGATGTGGAAAAGGCCAAACAAATTTTCCTGTCTCAGGGGTATAACATGAAAATTGAACGCATCGAAGTTACTCAAGAGCAAAAAGCTGCATTTGTGCGATCGCAAAGTATTCATAAATTGGTTCGTGAAGCTGCTTATCCTTTTATTCATCCCGAAACAGAATTGGTGGTAGAACTCCACTGGGGAGTAATGCCAAACTATTTTTCCTTCCCCATTGATTCTGAGGCATTGTGGCAAGATTTAGAGCCAGTTACTATTGCTGGTAAAAGTGTTCCCAATCTTTCTCCAGAAAATACGCTGTTGATGTTAGCTGGACATGGAACGAAAGACTGTTGGACAAATTTGGCTCGCATTTGTGATGTGGCTGAATTAATTCGCTCTCATCCCCAATTAAATTGGCAGAAATTGATGGAGATAGCAAGAATTAAAGGTGGTCAAAGAATCTTATTTTTAGCTTTAACACTAGCGCGAAATATTTTAGGAACTGCTTTACCTAATGAAGTTTGGCAGAAAATCCAGACAGATCCAAAAGTTAGTTTACTGGCAGTTGAAGTTAGCCAAAATCTGTTCCAAAATACTGATGACTCATTGAAAGATGGGAAAGTAACTCGCTTTCATTTGAGTATCAGAGAACGTGTACAAGATAAAATACTTTATTCTTTGCGTTTAGCCACAACGCCAACTACTTCGGATTGGTTAGTATTGCCTTTGGTAGAGTTCCCCGCTTTTGTTTACTATTTATTGCGACCAATACGCTTAGTGGGAGGGCAATTGTTAAAAAAAATTAACCACAATTCCTGATTTTTCCATAGCAATTTTGAACAACAATATCCCTGAATTCCCTAGCAATTAGGGCATTTTAGCATGAGTCAGGAATATACAAATCAAATTGCTATATTATCTATCTTTAAGAAAATGTAAACTTCTTTATTAAATCTTTAAAAAAGATGTGATCGAATTTACATTATGATTAAATCTGGATTAAGCAAACAATCTCATTCCGTTTCAAAGCACAATGAATTTATCTGAAAAATTTAAAATCAATGTCCCAAAGGTTGTCCACGAAATGATTGAGGGTGAAGTAGTCATCGTCAATCTAGATGGGGGAGAGTATTATAGTTTGGTGACAGTCGGAGCAGATATTTGGGAAAAACTAGCTAGAGGTCTTTCCAGAGGTGAGATTTTGGCAGAAATGGTTAGTTGCTACGACAGTAACAGCGAAACAATTGCCACCGCTGTTAACAATTTGATTACAGAATTGCAGCGCGAAAGTTTGATTAGTATTGACGCAACAGATTCAGAAAATCAAACGCATACAAATAATGATGATCTGCCAACTCAAGCTATAGAAAAGCTGAAATTTGAACCACCAACTTTAAACAAATATACAGACATGGAAGAATTGCTGGCTTTAGATCCTATCCATGATGTAGAGCCAGAAATGGGTTGGCCAAGTGCTAAGGTCTAAATTAGTAAATAGCATTTGTATAGGTTGGGTTGAGATCACAAAACCCAACATGATCAGGGTAAAAATACCAATAAAACAAAATGATTAAAACTGATATTGAAGAATCAGAAAATTCAATTCAAACAGAGCAAAAAGACCCAATTGCTTTTTTTAATTCAATTTATAAACTATACGAAAAAGCGGAAGCATCTGTAGGGGGTGCGGTTAATCGGTTTTATAATATTGGTGGGTTTAAAATTCAGTTGCGGTTTGCAGGTTCGGCTTTAATTCCTTATCAAACTCCGGCTTTAGGACATTTAGAAATTGAGCCTGTTGTTAATCCCGATTTAACAGTTTGTTTGTGGGATAGCACCTCAACCAATACTATTATGCCTCCTCCACCTTGGGGGAGAAATCATCATCATCCCAAGCGCGGAGAAATTCACGGATTTAATACTGATCGCATTCATACGAGTTTTCAATGGGGTGCATTTGCATTGAGTCTGTTGGATAGCGATCGCAATTTAGGTATTTATTGGGTAGATACAACGGAACAAATTCCCTATTGGGAAACAGGTTCACCATTAAGGACAATTTTAAATGTCTGGATGAGTAAACGGGGAATACAACTGGTTCATGGTGGTGCTGTGGGACTCCCTAGCGGGGGTGTGTTGTTGGTAGGAAAGGGAGGATCTGGAAAATCAACAACGGCTTTAACCTGTATTAATTCAGAGCTTTTTTATGCCAGTGACGATTACAGTTTGATTACCTGTGAACCAACACCAACAGTTTTTAGTATTTACAACACAGGCAAAAAAAATGCCGATGATGTAAATAGATTACCATTTTTGGCTGAAGCTATCAGTAATAGCGATCGCTTGGATTCAGAAAAAGCCGTTTATTTTATTAACGAGCATTTTCCTGAAAAAATATTGAAAAGTTGTCCCATTCGTGCAGTTTTAGTTCCGCGTATTACGGGAAAAACAGATACTTCTTTAACAGCTACTTCTGCTGCTGCTGCTTTAGCTTCACTCGTACCAAGTACGATGATTCAATTAGCGGGTGCAGGGAAAGAAGCTTGTCAAATAATGATGCAAGTCTTGAAACAAGTTCCTTGTTATTATTTAGAACTGGGGACTGATTTAGAGCAAATTCCTCAAGTGATTTTTAATCTGCTTACAAAACAATAGAAAATGGAAAATCAGAAATTATTTATTAGCGTTATTATCCCAGTTTACAACGGAGAAAAATATCTAGCTGAAGCCATTGAAAATGTCAAAAATCAGGATTATCAACCATTAGAAATTATTGTCATTGATGATGGTTCTACAGATAAAACTGGGGAAGTTGCTGCCGAATTTAAAGATAATATCCGCTATATTTATCAGGAAAATAGTGGTCCATCTGCGGCAAGAAACCGTGGGATAAAGATGGCAAAAGGTGATGTAATTGCTTTTTTGGATGTTGACGATCTTTGGTCGGATGATAAACTGCAACTACAAACAAATTACTTAGTAGAGAATCCGTTGATAGATATTGTTCAAGGGTTAATTCAACAAATGAATTTATCACAACTAACATCTGCGGAAAAACCTACTTTTGAACCTGTCTATAAACCTTACAACTATATTAATTTAGGAAGTGCAATTTATCGAAAATCAGTATTTGAGAAAATTGGTTATTTTGACGAAACTCTCAACTATGCTGAAGATGTTGATTGGTTTGTCAGAGCCTGGGAAAATGGTATACCTAAACTTCTTATAGATCAGGTAATGCTATTTTATCGAAAGCATCAAAAAAATATGACCGGGGGTAAAAATTTAGTTGAACTGGGATTCATCAAAATATACAAAAAACGTTTAGATAGAATCCGAAAAAAAGAACTATCTCCAACCAATTTTTTATTAGATATGCCAATTAATGAATACATTGGTAATCCTCCTTAAATTCAACTGCTAAAAGATTATGAAACAATCAATTGAACGTAAAGAAAATCAAAAATAAGTATGAAAAATAATCCTTTAATCAGCGTCATTATTCCCGTTTACAATTGTGAAAAATATCTATCCCAAGCCATCGAAAGTGTACTAGCTCAAACCTATCAACCCCTAGAAATTATCGTCATAGATGATGGTTCAACTGATGCTAGTGCAGAAATAGCCAAGGGATTTGGTTCTGCGGTGCAATATTGTTGTCAAGTCAACAGTGGTACTGCTGCGGCTCGTAATCGCGGCATAGAATTAGCCAAAGGTGATTTTTTTGCCTTTCTTGATGCAGATGACCTTTGGGTAGATGATAAATTAACGCGCCAAATGCTAACGTTTATAAATAACCCCAATCTTGATGTTGTATTCGGACAAGTTGAACAGTTTATTAGTCCAGAATTGGCAGAAAATCTCAAAGCCAAACTGTACGTCCCTAATAAGTTAATGCCGGGACATATTCCTTCAGCACTGCTGATAAAAAAGGACTCCTTTTTTCGGGTTGGTTTATTTGAAACTCATTGGAAATTAGCCGAATTTGCTAGTTGGCAAGTGCGTCTTACAGAGATAGGACTCCAAACAATGATGTTACCCGATTTAGTAGCAAAGCGAAGACTACATGAAACCAATAAAGGAATTCAGAAAAAACAATATCAAACTGAATATATTCAGATTCTCAAAGCATCACTAGATCGCCGACGCGCTAAGAGTTAGGATATTCAAGATTATGATAAAGACTAAGCTAAACAACATTAAAACTCGTTTCAAAGCCGCATTACAAGCCTTCCTTGACCCAGTTCCTACTCTCAAACCAAAAGTCTTTGTCAAAATAGTAGAGCCTTCAGTAGTTTTAGATAATCAGCTTTTAGCTGGAAAAAATGTCCTAATTACCGGAGCGGCAAAAAATATTGGCAGAAGTATCGCTATTGAAATGGCTAAACAAGGTGCAAATATTTTCTTTACCGATATCCATGAGGAAGGATGTTTAAACTTAGAAAAAGAATTAAATACCTATGCAGTTAAGGTAAGAGGCTTTGTTTCAGACATATCAAAACCTGAAGATATTGATTATTTATATAGCATTTTGGAAGAAAACAAAATCATAATTGATATTCTTGTCAATAATGTAGGCATTCAATTTGAAACAATGGGAATCAATAACTTAGATTTAGGAGAATGGCATCAAACTTTTCAAACTAATATATTTGGTCCTATGTATCTCACTAAACTTATCTCTAAAATGATGGTGAATAATTCTATTCAGGGTTCTATTATTTTTATGACTTCTATCCACCAAGAAACCGTTGTTCGTTGGCCTAGTTATAGTTCTTCAAAAGCAGCATTAGGCATGATTATCAAGGAATTAGCAGTAGACTTAGCCGCAGACAAAATAAGAGTCAATGGAATTGCTCCCGCTTGGGTAGCAGAAGATGAGCAAAAACAACCATTGAATATTAAGTATAGCCTGTTGCATGGTTGTAGTATCTCTCCTTGTTATATAGGTAGAGCGGCTGTTTATTTAGCCTCAGATTACTTTTCAAAATTTACGACGGGAACAGTTCTTAAAATTGATGGTGGCACAACATTATATAATTATCGTGTTGCTCAAAATCCACTTTAATAAAAAACTATTTATGGTCTTTTTCTAAACATAATGTTTCATTTTATTCAACGAATTAATAGAAAAATAAAACGAATAGCTGCAATTTTGCCCAAAAAATTAGCATCAGGTAGATTAGAGGCAAAATCTCCAACATTTAAAACCCTCTTTCCTAAAAATGCGAAAATTGAGCGCGTAGCTACAGGATTTAAATTTACAGAAGGCCCGATTTGGTTTTGTGAAGAAAAATATCTGCTATTTAGCGATATTCCTGCTAATAAAATATATAAGCTTAACCCTAATGGTCAATTAAGAATATTTAGAGAACCTAGCCATAATTCTAACGGTTTAACTAAAGATAAACAAGAACGATTGATTGCTTGTGAACACGGCACACGTCGAGTTACTCGCACAGAAAAAGATGGCTCAATTACTATTTTAGCTGATACATTTCAAGGGAAAAAATTTAATAGTCCTAATGATGTTGTTGTTAAAAGTGACGGGTTTATTTATTTTACAGATCCACCTTATGGTATCAAACCCGAACAACAGGAGCAACCAATTCAAGGAGTATATCAAATTTCACCAGATAACAATGAAATTATTATTGTTGCTGATGATTTTATCAAACCAAATGGTTTAGCATTTTCACCTGATGAAAAAAAGCTGTATATAGATGATTCAGAACGTCGTCATATCCGAGTTTTCGATGTTCAACCTGATGGAAAACTTACCAATGGACGGATTTTTTATGATATGAAAGTCGAAAAACCCGGTTTACCAGATGGAATGAAAGTAGACACACAAGGAAACATTTACTGCACAGGTGGTGGTGGTGTGTGGGTATTCAATCCTGAAGGTAATCATTTAGGAACAATTGTCACTCCAGAAGTACCTGCAAATTGTGCTTGGGGAGATGAAGATTACCAAAGTCTTTATATTACAGCTTCTACCTCTGTTTACAAAATTAGAGTTAATATTCCAGGTGTCAAAATATGATCATGAATAAGCAAGAAAAATCTGGACTTTCCCATGAGAAAATATGGCTTTTGCAAGCAGCATTATTGTCAGATAAAACGGGTTTAAATTCCTGGCAACAATGGAGAGAAACCGTTGATATTGAAAATATAGATACTGAATCTTATCGCTTATTACCTTTACTTTATCGGAATTTATCTGCACAAGAAGTGATAGATGTGCATATAGCCAGACTCAAGGGAGTTTACCGACGGACTTGGGTAGAAAACCAAGTTCTATTTCAAGTGATTACTCCCATTTTAAAATCTTTTCAAGACAAAGGAATTAAATCTTTATTGCTTAAAGATGCAGCGTTAAATCTTCATTATTACTGCGATAATGGATTACGAATGATTTCTAATTTAGAACTGTTGATTCAGCCATCAGATGCTTTAATAGGGATTAATTTATTGCAGAATCTTGGTTGGCAAGTAACAGGAAAAGTACCTCAAGAAATTCTTCCATTTTCCCAAGCGATAGGATTTAAAAACAGTTCCAATCAATCTTTTATTTTGCGGTGGCATTTATTCGCAGATGGGTTTGCAGAAAAAGCCGAACATGATTTCTGGAAAAATACAATAATTACTCAATTGGGGGAATTATCAATACATATTTTAAATCCAACAGATCAATTATTGTATATTTGTGGGGCTTTGAAAAATCAGGTGATCTCAAGTAATAGACTAGCTGATGCGGCAATTATTATCAATACTTCAGAAAATCAAATTGACTGGAAGCAATTAATTATCAAAGCTCAAGAATACCGCTTGGTTTTAGTGCTAAAAAATATGATCACAGCTTTACAGGAAATTTTAAATATTTCTATACCGTCTTCGATTTTGACAGAGATAATGAACTTATCAATTTCCCGCTTTGAAGATCGTGAATATCAGATTATGACTCAGGAGAATAATAGCGTATTAGATCGTTTGAATCTAAGATACTACCAATATGCAAGAATGGTATCTGATGAAAATGGGAAATCAAATTTTTTAGGATTTACTCAATATTTACAATATCTTTGGGGTTTAGAAAATTTGTGGCAAGTTCCTTACCATGCAACGATTAAAGGTATAAAAAGGCTAGTAGAAAAGGCTGAATCATAAAATAAAGAAACTGATAATTCAACCTTTTTGTGATTTATCCTAAATTTACTTACCTGCTGTTATTAAACCCTGATTTAAATCTTCCTTATTTCTATTAACCAAACTATTAACAGTAGAGAGAAACTCATGCTCCAAATAAGGCTTAGTTAAATAATAATTTGCCCCTAATTCATAAGCTAACTGACGATGTTTCTCCGCGCTGCGAGAAGTGAGAACCACAACTGGTTTTTTAGCAATATCTGGGTTTTGACGGATATGGCTTAATAATTCAAATCCGTTCATCCTTGGCATCTCTAAATCAGAGATAATTACTTCAATTTCTGGATGTAATTGCAATTGTTCTAAAGCCTCTACACCATTTTGCGCTTGTAATACTTGATAGCCAGATTTTTGCAAAGTCAGAGAGAGAGTTTGCCGCAGACTAATAGCATCATCTACCACTAAAATTACTTTTGGTAATTTGCTATTTCCTGACACATTAGCAGTTAGCTGTTTTTGGCTA
This sequence comes from Anabaena sp. UHCC 0187, assembly GCF_009712035.1. GTDB lineage: Bacteria > Cyanobacteriota > Cyanobacteriia > Cyanobacteriales > Nostocaceae > Dolichospermum. Next base: position 89,573 of record NZ_VILB01000004.1, read on the forward strand.
TTAGTTGCGGGAGTAGATGTAGTAATTAGAGGTGTAGAGGCAATTGCCTCTTCTGACATTGGCAAAGCTTGTTGAGTTGATGGGGGTGTCATGGGTAGCTTCATGACATCCAATGTGGCTTGCATTTCCTTAGTATCAATCAACAGAGTGCCATCAATAATTAAGATCAAGTTACCATTAGCTAAACTGCTACAACCGTAAACATATTTTGGTGGAGTAATGGAACTGCCTAAAGGTCTAATTACTAATTCTTGTTCCCCAATAATTTGGTCAACTTCTACTCCCACCATTCCCTGATTACGACGGAGTAAAATGATGGGATTTTTCAACATTCCTGCTTCTGAATTATCGGGTAAATTTTGCAGATTATTTGTACTTAGAACTGCACCATTGTAATACATTAAATTTTCTAATTTTTGCAGATTTACCATCAATTCATCGTCATCTGTATGCCAATGTAAAAATTGTTTGCCTTCAAATTCTTTGATTTGTTGAGCAGAGGGAATAACTATTTTTTCAATACTATCTTGTAGTAAAGCATAAATAACACCACCTGCCTGAACTAACATGAGTTTATCTGTAGTCATAGAAAAAGGAATTTTGAGGATAAATGTTGTTCCCTGATGAGGAGATGATTGCACAGAAATTGAGCCATTCAGTGATTGCATTTGGGTACGCACAATATCTAAACCCATACCCCGTCCAGAGATTTCACTGACTTTACCGGCTGTAGAAAATCCCGGAGCAAACATCATTTCTATCAGTTCAGACTCGCTGAGATGATGAACATAATCTTTACTATTATCATCGGGAATCAGATTCAGTTCTATGGCTCTACTGCGAACCTTTTCTAAGTTTAAACCTTGTCCATCATCATGGATTTCAATAACAGTTTGACTACCTTGATTATAGGCACGAATTTCAATAATACCTTGTGCAGATTTACCTCTTTCATGACGAATTTCTGGAAGTTCAATCCCATGATCAAAAGAATTACGTACCAGTTGTAATAGAGGATCATACAGCTTTTCCGCGATCGCTTTATCAACTAGAACCTGTGTACCAGTAAGCTTTAATTCTACCTGTTTTCCATAAACATTGGCTAAATTCTGCACCATTTGGGGAAAGCGACTCAGAATAGTTCCTAAAGGTAACATTCTCGCTTCTACCAAGTTATCTATAATATTTAGGGTTAAAGTCTGTTTTTTCTCACTGATTTGAGCAGCTTGTCTCATCAATAATTCCAGAGATTCAGAAGTTTCTTGGATTTGCAAAGTTTCTTCCATTGCTGAGTGCAATGTTAATTGAAACTCTGAATATACATCCATTTCCAAAGAATCAAAATTTACTGTACTGACTGCTTGGGTGTTGTGAGATGTGACATGATTCCCTTGTAATGGTAAATCACGTAATTGATATAAAGTAAGTTGGTGTTGGTTAAGTTGCTGACTTAATCTATCAATTAATTCTACAATTTGATCATCGTATAAAGTCCGTCTTTTTTGGTAAATTAGTAATTCACCTGTGAGGTAATTCAGCCTTTGTAGTCCTTCAACATCTACCCGCACAAAGGAAGCTTGACGGGAACTTCTATTCACAGCATCAGTAGTTTTTTCTTCTACTTGCTGATTAATATTTGGAGTATCATCTGCTGTGATTACCTCTTCACTGACTGCTGATGATGTGACACTTTCTAAATAACTATTATTTTTAACAGCTTCTCCTGTTTCTACAATTGGTATTGCGACTATTTCATCATCAGCATCTAAGATAACGTCCCCTCCCCATATTGATTCTAGAAGATTATTATTATCTTCAATTAACAAGGAAGGAACTATTTCTTTGATCACTAACAAATCCTGTAACTTAGGATGATCAAGCCAGTTTTTTTCAGCCTCAGTCACTGGTGGGTAATTTTTATATTTTTTACCTAATTCACGGATTTGCTGTCTTAAGTTTTTTATAATGGGGATAGCACTATTATAGTGTTCAACAGTATATTGGAATTTGGCAATTGCTAGAAGAATAATTAAAATGACACCACGACGATAAAGACATAAAGCTTGGTTATCTCCTTCATTTTCTATAAAGTAAAGAAATTGTTGTAGCCAATCTTCTAAATAATTTACGGGATATTTTTGAGTAAGTGGAGGAATTAATAAAGATAGATTCAGTTCTAATTCTGGTATTTCTTTGTAGTGGTTAAACCAGCCAAAAATATAGCGAATTACTTTTAAATAAAACTTGGCATGAACTGGTTTTAAAGGTTCATGATTACCATTACTAAGTGTAATTAGAAACTGATAGAATTCAGTGGTAATATTAAAAAATCTCTCAGCATAAGATTTATCTATAGATGTAATTGCCGACTCATGTTTTGGTATTCTTGCCAAAGAACTGGTTGTTGTGACAGAAGACGAATAATCATCGTTGACATTTACCAGCGCTTGCAATTCTAGAGATGGTGAGCCTCCAGAGGTACGATCTCCTTCTAAAACAGCTATTTGTGCGGCTTTTAAATCAGTAAAAGCGATTTTTGCAATTTCTAATATATTTTGGGGATTTGCATCTACAGCCGCCATAATTGTGCGTGCTAGTGATTGCAATCCTGGGAGATTTAAAGATTCTGCCAAACCGATAAATACTTCACTTTGAGAATGTAATAATTCACAAAACTCAGGATTATTTGGTGGATGACTAAGAGCTTGACTCAGAATATCTAGACGTTGTTTTACTCCAACTTCAAAAATAGATTTAACAATATCAAATCCCAACTCTTCCGATGTCGGAATATGGGTTTCAGTCCCAAAAGCATCCCCTAACTTTTCTTGAATTTGGGCAAATGCTGTAGTAGCTCGATTTAAAAGCCCGTCAGCATTAATATTACTGTTGGTAAGTTCGGCTGTAACTGCTAATTGCAAACATTCATAACCTTCTACAAGCATAGCTTGTAATTCACCATCAATAACTACATTGGGATTATATAAAGCCTTAAATATATCTTCTAAAGAATGGGCAATTGTCATGATGGTATCGAGTCCAACATTGGCTGCTCCACCCTTAATTGTGTGTGTTGCCCGCATTAAATTATGTACTTTAGCTGTACTAGAACTTTCAACTAAAGTAAATAAATCTTGTTCAATAGTTTGTAACAATTCTGGTGCTTCACCCAGGAAATAGGCATAGCCTTGTTCACGAATTGCTGGATCTGTAATCATAATTTTTGCTTTTAGATTTTAGTAATTATTTTAAATTGGGGACTGGGGGACTGGGGACTGGGGACTGGGGATTGGGGATTGGTAATAATTTCTTACCAATTACCAATTACCCATTACCAATTACCAATTACCCAATCCCTTACTTGACTTTAAACTTACTAGCAGTTGCTAATAAATCCTGTGCCATTCCGGTTAAGCTTTGGAAGACATGGGCAATTTCTTGAGATTCTCCAAAGGTTTTGTTAGCAATTTCAGCCACATCATTCATGGATTTAGTAACTGTACCAGATTGCTGCATTTGGATTTGGGTGGCTTCAGTAATGCGTTCAATTAATTGACTAATTTCCGCAGTAGCTGAAACGATAGCATTAAGGTTTTGGCGAGTTTCATTAACTAAGTTTGTTCCTTCGACAACTTGCTGAATCCCTGTTTCCATTGCCACTGCAACTTCCCCAGTTTCTGCTTGAATCTCCTGAACTAATTTTTCAATTTCGATGGTTGCTGATGCTGACTGACGAGATAAAGACCGCACTTCATCAGCTACCACTGCAAAGCCTTTACCATATTCACCAGCCCTAGTGGCTTCAATAGCCGCATTCAAAGCCAGAACGTTGGTTTGAGTCGCAAAGCTACTAATCAAATTTACCACTTTGGAGATTTTTTGAGATGACTCACTCAGCCGTTTAATCTTTTTGCTGGTTTGAGCTACGGTTTCTCGAATGGCTTGAATAGCATTGACTGTTTCATTCATAGCGGTATCGCCAGAATCTACAGTTTTGTTGGCTTGTTGAACAGCTATCTGCACTAATTGGGCGTTGTTAACTACCCCTTGGGTAGAGTTTACCATCTGTTGCAAATCACTCAAAGCCTTAGTGATTTCGTCAGATTGTTGTTTAGCTAAACCAGTCAATCCTACTAGGGAGGTACTGCTGTTAGTAGAGGTTTCGGCTACTTTTTGGGAAGATGACTGTACCTGAATAACGATTTGCTGTAGTGCTTTGAGAGTCCCGTTATAAGCATCAGCAATTGTTCCTATTTCGTCCTCTGTAATGGGAGCGCGGACTGTTAAATCTCCTTTGAGAGCAGGGCTGACAGCCATGAGCAGTTGAATGGAACGTTGTTGGAGTAGTTCTTTAGCTGCTTTTTCTCTAGTTGCTGCGTCTGATAGTTTGGCGGATTGGGTTTGTAGTTGTTGCAAGAATTCTGTTTGTTGCAAAGCTAATCCTAATTGATCACCAATCCGCGCTAACAAGTTGGTTTCTGACTCTTGCCAATGACGGGTACTAGAGTTTTGATAAACCGCCAATAATCCCCAAAGTTTTTCCCCAAATAGGATGGGGACAATTGCATAGGCTTTGGCTTCAAACCCTTCGAGGATTTCAATGTAGCAAGTATCAAAGCTGGCTTGATAAATGTCACTGACTATTAATTTTTGACCTTTCTTATAATCACCGCCGTTCATTGCTTGTAAACAGGGGTCATCAAAGGCGGTTTTATGTTCAGGTGTAACTAGTTTTATCCAACCTGTAGCGACTGATTCAGCGACAAAGTGACCACCCCAATCAGATGTGAATTTATAGACAGCGGTGCGATCACATTTGAATAGTTGGCGGATATCCTGAGTTGTGGATTTGAAAATTTCCTCAATTCCTGAAGTTAAGGATTGACGAATTTGGTTAACTATCTTGGAGAAAGTTTTTTCCTGTTCAAGTATTTGAGCGATTTTTGCAGATTGCTGCTTTAATCTATCTAAATAATCAACTTGGGATTTAGCCAGGCTAAATTGTAACCCGATTTGAATTAAAAAGTTGACTTCTGAAGGTTGCCATTCACGGGGTGCAGAATTTTGATAAGCTGCTAATAAGCCCCATAATTTTTCTTCAAAGAAGATTGGCACGATCATGTAGGCTTTAGCTTCAATCTGTTCTAAAATTTCCACGTGACATTGAGCATGGCCGACTTGGTAGATGTCATTCACAACAAAGGTTTCACCCTTAGCATATCTACCACCTTGGGTTTCTTGCAGGTGGGTATCTGGCCACACCATTTGGAATTCTGGTGTAACTATTTTTGTCCAACCACTAGCCACTGATTCAGCGATAAATATACCACTCCAATCAGGGTGAAATTGATAGACTCCGACGCGATCGCATTTTAACGCTTGACGAATTTCTTGAGTGGTGTTTCTGAAGATTTCTTCTACATTTGTCGCTTGTCTAATCCGGTTAACAATTTTATTAACCGCTTTTTCTTGTTCGACTAATTTAGCTAATTCTTCTGATTGATCCTGTACTTTTTGCACAAAATCAACTTGTGATTTTGCTAGGCTAAATTGCAAGCCAATTTGATTCAAAAAGTTAACTTCTGAGGTTTTCCATTCACGAACACCAGTATTTTGATACGCTGCTAACAAACCCCATAATTTATCACCAAAGATAATAGGGACAATCACATAAGCTTTGGCTTCAAATTGTTCCAATATCTGAATATGGCAATCAGCCAACCCTATGGCATAGGTGTCATTGACAACAAAGGTTTCGCCCTTGGCATATCTACCACCTTTAGTGTCCTGTAAGTAAGTATCGTCCAAAACCGTTTTGATATTTGGTCCGACTAATTGCGTCCAACCCACACCTACTGACTCGTAGACAAATTCACCACCCCAGTCTGGTTTAAATTGATAGACTGCGACACGATCACATTGCAGAGCCTGGCGAATTTCTTGGGTAGTTGTTTTGAATATTTCTTCTACATCTAAGGATTGACGAATGCGGTTAACAATCCTATTGATGGCTTTTTCCTGTTCAGCCGCTCGTGCTAATTTTTGTACATAATCTATTTGGGTTTTAGCCTGGCTAAATTGCAAACTGACTTGAGATAAAAAGCTAACTTCTGAAGGTTGCCATTCACGAGGTTCAAAGTTTTGATAAGCTGCCAATAAACCCCACAATTGATCCTCAAAGAAAATCGGCACATTGATATAGGCTTTGGCTTCAAACTGCTCTAATAATTCCAAGTAGCAAGGGGTAATATTTGCTGTGTAGATATCATTGACTGCAATGGTTTCCCCTTTAGCAAACCGCGCTCCTTTGGTTTCTTGAAAATAAGTATCTTCGATGATATCTTTGGGGTCTGTAGTAACTAATTTATTCCAACCACTACTAACTGATTCCGCCACAAACTTACCGCTAAAGTCAGGGTGAAATTGATAAACTGCAACCCGATCACACCGCAAAGCTTGACGCATTTCCTGGGTAGCAATTTTAAAGATTTCCCCCATATCGGAAGACTGACGGATGCGGTTAACAATCTTAGTTAAAGCCTTTTCTTGTTTGCTAATCTGAGTTATTTGTTCATTTTGCTTTTGTACTTGTCCCAGATATTCACCTTGGGAAACAGCCACACCAAACTGTGAACCAATCTGATTTAAAAAGCTAACTTCCCAATCTTGCCATTCCCGCGCTCCAGTATTTTGATAAGCTGCGAGTAAACCCCATAATTTTTCCCCAGAGAAGATGGGAGAAATTATATAAGCTTTGGCTTCAAACTGTTCTAAAATATCAATGTGACATTGGGCTAAACCTACTTTATAGGTGTCATTAACAACAAAGGTTTCTCCTTGAGCATATCTGCCACCTTTGGTTTCTTGCAGGTGGGTATCTTCCCAGACCATTTTATAACCGGGAGTTACCACTTTTACCCAATTATTTCCCACTGCTTCGGAGACAAATTGACCACTCCAATCATCATTAAAACGATAGACACCAACGCGATCACATTTCAACAATTGGCGGACTTCTTGAGTGGTGGTTTGAAAGATTTTTTCTACATCTGGCTGTTGTAAAATCTTGGTAATAACTTTCGCTGCTGATTGCTTGGCTAGGGAAGATTGTTTGAGTTCTTTTTGTAACTTAAATCCCTGGACTCTATAAGTAATTTCTGTGGCAATTTGTGATAAAAGTGTGGTTTCTGTTTCTTGCCATTGTCGGGGTAATCCACAACTATGAACTACCAATAAACCCCAAACTTTACTATCAACAAAAATTGGTAAACTTAAACTAGCTCTAACTTGAAATTTTTCTAGTAGCTGCTTTTGGTAGGGGGTAACTTGAATTTGATTGATATCGTCAATAACTACAGGTTCTAGATAATCTAGACTTGTATAAACACCAAACAAAATAGCTGCCAGATTTTCATTAATAGCCGGAGTCCAACCGGTGGCTCTTGATTCAGCTAATACTGTTCCGATATCATCTGTGGTAAACTGATAAATTAAGACGCGATCGCACAATAATTTCTCTCTAACTTCTGCCACTGTTACAGGTAATAACTTCTCGATATCTGCAACTTGACGCATTCGGGTTGTTATTTCCTGAAACCGCTGTCTCCAGATTTTGAATTCTTGAGCAATTAAACTTTTACTAGATGAATCATAATTAGCACCGTTGCCTAAATTGCCATTATCTTTTTTCTTTTCTTCGCTTTGTGCTGTACTAAAAACATTTCCAGCATCTTCATTTTGATTTTGATATAAAGTCGTCATGCCATTAACCTCAATAATTATATTAGTGAACTGGGGATTGGGGACTGGGGACTGGGAACTGGGGACTGGTAGTTTTATTCCTTCTTCTTCCTCTTTCTTTCTCCTGACTCCTGACTCCTTCTTCAGTTATGTGTTGTCCACATAGCAGTTTGCAGAATTGCTGAAGCATCTAAATTGAAAATCATTTGTTCAGAATCATTAATAAAATACCCCCGCAAGAATGGTGTCATTTCTGGATAGAATACCTCTCCAGATGGTTGTTTCATTTGCTGAGTATCCAACCAATCAATATCTATGAGTTGACGGATTAATATTCCCAAATACTTGCCTTCATTCTCTAAAACTAACACCATCATTTTTGAGAGAAAATTTGACCCTTGTAAAAGTGGTGGATAACCTAGCATTTCTTCTAAATCAACCAACCACAACATTTCACCCCGCCAGTTATAAATCCCCACAACACAATTAGGCATTTGTGGAACACCACATATTTCTGTTAGTGGTATTTGCACAACTTCTGTAATTTGTTCTAGGGGAATTATCGCTGTATCTCTGACTCCCAAAGAAAAGCTTAAAAATTTTTGTTTGGTTTCCAAAATTAATTTCCCTTGCCCTAGATAATTCTTTTTAGTCACTATCAATTAGTGACTAATCAACAATTTACGATTTAATCAATCCTTTCAAAGTCCGCATCAATTCTTCCTTATCTACTGGTTTAGCTAAATAAGCATCTGCACCTAACATATTTCCCCACATTTTATCTACATCACTACTTTTAGTAGAACAAAAAACTATAGGAATGTTTCTAGTTTCGGCATTATCTTTTAATTCCCGACAAATTTCATAACCGCTTTTGTCAGGTAAAATTACATCTAAAACTATTACATCTGGTTTAGTGCTACCTAGTTTAGATTGTGCTTCTGCACTACTCGTGGCACAAACCACAGAATAACCAGCCTTTTGTAAGTATAGACTGATAACTTCCATATCAGTTATGCCATCTTCCACCACTAGAACCGTACTCATGATAATTACCTATTTAATTCTTTTAAGAATGTTAACAAAAATTGAAATATGTCCTTAGACAGATCAAATATACACTCTTTAGTGTTTTATTCTATCCCATTTTATACATTGTATAGATATTTCTCCATTAGAGATAAGTATTCAACATAAATTAACACACCTAATCATGAATTTAGGTTTGATAAATTATTCTTAAAAAGACTTGATGCTGGTTGTAACCAGGAAAATTATCACTAATTAACACTGTTAATCTTAACACCATTTTATCAGGACTATCTCCGTAAAAATCATGATTTTTTCCAGATATCTAAAATATAAAAGATAAAAGTCTGTAAATACTGACCATCAGGTATATTGCCTACTGTAGAGAATGATTAAGGTTATAAATTGTTTTCACTGGCAATTTCTACATTAGCTTCATTGTTATTGTTTGATAAAGTCGGCATACGTAAATATTTACGGACTACATTCATAACCCGATCAGCCACTATTGGTTTAGAAATAAAGTCTGTGGAACCAACCACTTTGGCACGCACCCGATCTACTAAGCCATCATTACCAGTTAAGATAACTACTGGTGTCTCCGCAAAGGCGGAAATTCGGCGTAATTGTGTACAAATTTCATAACCACTGGCTATGGGCATAATTAAATCCAGGAAAATCAAATCTGGCTTTTCTTGGATAATAATCGGTAAGGCTTGGACAGCGTCTTGAATTTTAATAAATCTCAGTCCATGAGCCGTCATAATTTCTTCTAAAATTTTACACACCTGGGGACTGTCATCAACACAGGCTACCAGCGGCGGAACTTCATTTCTGCGACGCTTGGGGGTGGAACTACCAGGTTCAGTAACTATTAAGGGTAAATCAGGTACTTTTACTAATTCAATGATGCCTTTCAGGATATAGGGAAGCAGGGAGCGAGCAACAGGCATCACATCTTGTTTCATTCTCAGTGCTAACTCCCGCAAGGTGAATTTACCATTGATTAAACTGACAAAATTCCTGTATACGGATGGATTTACCAGTTGCTGTAGTTGTTCAGGTCGGCGTAGAATTGGCGAGAAATTGGGAGAAATATTTGCTAATCCAGCTTGTGACCAAATTGACCATGTTTCTTGCATTTGCTTGATGGACATATCGGCACTTGTGAAGCTCATAGGCATTTCTAAGATTACCTCCTGACTGCGACTACAAGTCATCGAGGCAAAATCTACTTCCTGGGCGAGATCAAAAAATAACTCGGCTATAGTGCTTTCGACAATGGCATGAATTTTTTCTCTTTGGATTTTCTGTCTTTTGTATAAAATCTCTAAAAGATTATAATCCCAATAGTCTATGGCTATGTCTTCATAACGACAGCGCATTTTATCTAAATCAATCCCAGGAGAATATTGAGCTATATTTCTGCGCCAACGTCTGAAGGGGTGATCGCTACCTGTAGCCCAGACTATTCGTCCCAGACGATAATAAAAAGTCCATCGCCGCCCTTTAGAACTCTGGATATTTAATTGTCCGTTGTATTGTAACTGAGTACACTTTTTAAACTCATTGAATAGGTTTTGCGTTTCTATTACATCTAGGTTGGTCATCATTATTTTCCTAAGAATTTACTGATTAATTTTTGGTAGAAATAAATACTGAATTTTTGAGTGAAAATCTGATAATTTAATCAAGGTATTAACAACACCCAACTGAACTGTCATCTAGATTTTGCTTATATATAACATTCTCTAACCTTTAGGATACCAGTAAATATTAAAAAGTATAAGAAAGTATAACATTGATATAATCCTTGACACTTAGTGTGCTAATGTGGCAGATAGCAACAGGAAGATACACTGATTTATAATTTATTTTACTAAATTCCCATGTAACATTATATTCATTTTTGCCCTGGGATTATATCCGTAAAAATGCTTATTTTGAAACCTTGGGGCATGGGGACACAGAGTAAAATGATTACAGACAGTGATCATAAAACATAGCTCTAGCCTAAGCTGTCGCAGATATACGCCATCCTGCGCTATTAAACGCCCTGATATCTTGTAACTCTGTCCCCTGTTCTAGTTATTCAAATCATGATTATAGGTGGTAACAGCTAGTCTGAGATTGCCCAGATGATCGGCTAGTAGTTGTTTTCCAGCTTCTTGGTCTAAACCAGTCCAGTGCATTAATAATGCTAACTTAACCCATTTACCACTACGTTCTAGTAAAAAACCAGCGGCTTCTCTACTTAAACCCGTGAGGTCTTGTAAGATACGCAAGGCGCGATCGCGTAATTTTTGATTAGTGACAGCGACATCAACCATCCGATTACCATACACCTTGCCTAGTTTCACCATTACCCCTGTCGAAAGGGTATTTAAAGCTAATTTTGTGACTGTTCCCGCTTTTAAGCGAGTAGAACCAGCTAAAATTTCTGGCCCTGTTAACAAGCGAATGTCAATATCAGCTTCGATACTAACTTGTTCTGCGGGAACACAGGCTATAAAAATAGTGATTGCCCCCCGTTGACGAGCCGCATTAATAGCACCGTGAACAAAAGGCGTTGTTCCCCCAGCCGTGATGCCAACGACTACATCCAGTTGGGTGATTTGTCGTTGAGCGATCGCTGTTTCCCCATCTTCCGACCGATCTTCTAAATCCTCGGAACTGCGGACTAATGCTCCAGCACCACCGGCAATAATCCCTTGGACTAATTCGCTCGGAGTGCAGAAAGTAGGGGGACACTCGGCAGCATCTAATACCCCTAATCTCCCACTTGTTCCTGCACCCACATAAAATAACCGTCCCCCTTGACGCAGCCTTGCCGCTGTCAGGTCAATAGCTGCTGCTAACTGAACTTTAGCTCCTGCTACCGCTGCTACAGCTTTTTGGTCTTCGCTATTAAATAACTCCACCAATTCTAAAGAGTTGAGTTGGTCTAAATTGAGACTATTGGGATTAACTTGTTCGGTGAGCAGATGCCCGCGTTCCTGGAAATTTGTCATGTCTTATGTATCCTCTGTCAGTGGTCAGTAGTCATTTGTCATTTGCCCATGACTAGTGACTAATGACAAATTAAAATTATAATAAGCCTTCTAGCTGGCGACGAATGCTGTCTAAATCAGAATTAGCAACTTCTGGAGCAGACGGAATGGGAGGGAAGAAGTCTTCATTAGTATCCTCTATTTCTGGTTCAGCTTGCCAATCTGTTTGTTCTACATTCGTTTCTGGTGGAATCACTAATTCACTGTTTTCATTGACAATTTCCCATTCATAGCCAGTGCTTTCGCAAAATTCCTTCACATCATCAGCATTCATCATCTCCACTGTAGGGACAGCGAAGTCTTGAGCTTCTAACATCAAAGCATAGCGAGTGGCATCGTCTTCTGTTTCAAACATGAGGATTTTATTGCCTTCTATCCCTTGAGCATTGCTAATCCGAATGCTGTGAATCCCCTCATTATCAGTACCAGCATTGAAAATCAGTACAAAAACACGCATTATCCATCCTTTAATCAGTTCTATAACTTATAAGAAACTAGGCTGAAAACCCCGGAATTGACACCTGAAAATCCAAAAAGTTTTTAGGTGTCAATGTCTTTTAAGCCGGGGATGAAAGCCAATTAGAGGCTTTAGCCTCCAGTGACTTGTGTTATACTATTTGTAACAGGAAAGGTAATCAACCTGTCTAAAAACCTAACTGCTTAACGGCAATCTGTACCTTGACAATTAAATCTATGCGGTTCTACTGCATTATTCTAGTTTCCTCCTAGCAGTAGGTAAAAGATTTATAGGGGCTAGACGAATCAGAATTTTGAAACAGGAAAGTTTCATCCTCAACAGGACTTGCAGTCATGCAACTACGGTCGGGCAGACCGAAAGTTAACGCTTGGAAGCCAGTGCGTTGGGCGGGTTTCCCGACTTGAAGCAACTGGCGTGGAGAGTCCCACCTCTGAGCTAGATAACGCAAGGAGTCTAGTTTAAGTGGTCTCGTTGAACCAAGAATCCCCGTTTCTTTAGACCGGGGAGTGTCAAATTAAAGTTCTAGGTTGTCCATTCATGAAAATCTCCAAATAATTTTTGTGCGCTTGTCGAAAATTAGGCATAGACCAAAAGATATAATTCTCCGCTTTTACAAAAATCCCGGCGGCAATTTTTGCCATCATGCCGCTATACTCTAATAGTTAAACGCAAAATGATGTCAAAATTAATTTATATCCCCAGCACTGTAGACAAAACTGAGTGTTGTATTGTTCCAGTATTTTGTATTTTGCCGGGTATCTGCTAATCAAAGAGCGAAAACCATGTCTAACTCTCCTAGTCAACATCCTCGTCCGGCAAATTCTGGGATTCAGCGCCTATTATTCATGATATTTAGCCGTGGTGGACTGGCTATAGGTGCTTTGTTGCTGCTGGGAATTATTGCTGGTATTTGGCGATTAAGGAATTTTGTTTACCAGGAGTTAGTACCATTAGCAAGCCAAAGTCTCACTACTACTCTTAACCGTCCAGTAAAACTGGGAGCAGTTAAGTCGTTTTCCCTGACTGGGGTAAAATTTGCCGCTTCAGAAATTCCCCCTACAGCTACGGATCCAGATCGGGCGAGTATCAAAGCAGTAGATGTAGGATTTGATATTTGGAAGTTAGTTACTAACCGCAATCTTCGATTAGATGTAACTTTAATTAATCCCGATGTTTATGTTGAACAGGATCGTCAAGGGAGTTGGTTAACGACTACTATCGCCCCAGCTACGGGTGAGGGATTGATTAAAACTGATTTGGATAAGTTGCGGTTTCGGGATGCTAATTTGGTATTAGTTCCAAAAGTCCGTGAGGGGGAGAAAAATTCTTTACGAGTTCCTGTAGAATTTTCAGGCATTAATGGGACGGCTCAACTCTTAAATAAAAATAAACTAATTAAATTAGAATTGGCTGGGAAGGCAGTAAGTGGGGGTGATATTTCCATTGTTGGAGATTTGATTCCTCAGAAAACTTTAGCTGGAGATTTTCGACTAAAGGCACAAAATCTTCTCGCCGCAGATATTACCCGGATTGTAACTTTACCACTGGCTTTACAAACTGGGAGAGTGAATGGTGATTTGCAAATTAAGGTAGTACCCCGGCAAAAAACCTTAATATACGGTAATGCTGCCATGGAAGGGGTGACGGTGCAAATCCCTAAAATCCCCCAATTATTCAATAATAGTCAGGGGAATCTCAGTTTTGACGGACTGATCATTAAATTAGATAATATAGTTACCAACTACGGACAAATCCCTGTTACAGCATCGGGTATTATTGATCAGCAAGCAGGATTTAATTTAAAAGCCCGTGTGAATGCGGTAAGTTTAGCCAATGCCCAAGCAACTCTGAAGGTAAAGTTACCAGTTCCCGTGAGTGGAATAGCTGAAGCTGATTTGCAGATATTGGGAGGAATTGCTCAACCAGTGCTATCGGGTAATGTTAGTACCCGGAAAACTGCCCGAATTGATAAAGTTGATTTTCAGAAAGTTAGTAGTAAATTTGAGCTAATCAGTAGTAAATCTCTCCTGAGAATTACGGATATTCAAGGGCAAACTATTTATGGTGGTGAGGTTAAAGGTGCGGGAATAATTAAACTTGGTAAAGTATCCGCACTGAATTTTCAACTCCGCGCCGAAAATATGCCGGGGGATGCCATCGCTCAAGCATATAATATCAAAATGGGATTCCCCATTGGCAAAATGACAGCCACCGCAGAGGTAAAAGGTGTGGCTGATGATACCCGTACTGTAGTTAAATGGCAAGCACCCCAAGCCAAATACCCAGCGACAGGGGTAGCTATTATTAATCCCGACCGGACAGTTTCTTTCCGTGATACAGTTGCCAGTGTGGGTGGTGGTGTAGTTAGGGGTAGTGGTAGTTATCGTCATGATAATGGGCGTTGGCAAGCTTTAGCCCAAGCTGACAGGATTAAATTAACATCTTTTGTTGATGAGAAACAACAGGAAAATATTTCTTTAGCTGGGGCAGAATTTAACGGTGATTTGCGGTTATCAGGCAATTCTTCACCATTTCAAATAGAGACAATTATTCCTAACAATGCCAATGTCAACATTGCTGGTGGTAAAGTTAATATTTCTCAAATCAATTTACAAAACAAAAACTTTACAGCCCTATTGGTAGGCAAAGATTTACGTTTAGGAACAATATTAAAACGAGCTAACCCGGTTTTAAATAATCCCCTGGCAGGTAATTTCATGATTGCCGGTAATCAGGAAAATTTCAGCCTCAAAACCTTTTCAGGAATTGGTGAAGCCTTTCTATCTGTGGGTAGGGGGACAATTAAAGCTGCGAATATTCAGGTTGCTGAGGGTCGCTATCAGGCGAAAATTCAAGCTGATAATGTACCTTTGACAAAGTTAGCATCTGTACCAACTCAATTACAAGGAAATATAGTTGGTGAGTTGCAGGTAAATGGTTCGCTAGAGTCATTTCAACCGGAAACTATTCAAGGTTTGGGTGAAGGTAGGTTAAAACTTTCCAGTGGTATAGTTACAGCTTCTTATATTCAACTTAATCAGGGAAGCTATCAAGCATTGTTGGCTACTTCTGGTTTGGAATTGCGTCCTTTTAATGAGCAGTTACAAGGACAGTTGGGAGGAAAGTTACAAGTATCAGGAACTTTAGATTCTACTAAATTAGCAGATGTGGCTGCTGTTGGTCAGGTGCGATTTAGTCGCGGTTTACAAGGAATGGATTTACCTATTCAAGCTGATATTGGTTGGAATGGAGAAAAGCTGACTATTGATAGTTCTAATAACGCAAAATTTCAAGCGAAAGGTTATTTATTAGCTAATGCTAAAAAAGCAGGTATCCCAGAAATTACTAATGTCAATCTGAATGTCCAAACCAAAAATTATAGTCTTCAACAATTGCCAATTAAACTCCCTAATACTGGAGATATTGCTGGTAATCTAGATTTTAATGGACAGTTAACCGGAAAACCTACCGCACTTAATATTATAGGTAAGTTGGGGTTACGGGATTTCAAAGTTCAGGAATTTGCTTTTGAACCGTTGTTAACTGGTAATGTTAATTCTATATCAGGACAGGGTTTAAGTTTAGATGTTAGAGGCAAAAGTGAACGCATAGCAGTTAATTTAGATAGTAAAAATCGCCCCAAATCATTTTTAGTGCAGTGGCAACAAGCATTATTATCAGGTGTAGCAACGGGAGTTAACTGGGCAGTAAATGTGACTAATTTCCCCTTACAAGCTGTAAATATAGCTTTACCTGCGAATACTCCTTTAAGTCCAGGAGGAGTGACAGGATTATTAACTGGAAATTTGCAATTTAATTCGCAGACATTAGCCACAGCCGGAAATATAGCCGTTGACAAACCAGAAATTGGCCGCATTAAAGGCGATCGCTTTACTACTCAATTCCGTTACAATCATGATACAGCCACCCTCATGAATAGTGAATTCCTCAAGGGTGAAAGTAGATATACCGGGAATGCAAGCATCAAACAAGCAACAAAAAAACCCCAACTACAAGCAAACATCAATATTGATAAAGGTAATATTCAAGACGTTCTTAATGCGGCTCAAATTTTTGATATTCAAGACTTGCAACGGGGTTTAAAAGCACCTATTTATGGTACATCTGCGGATTTAACCACCAACTCCCAAGGATTACCGACAGAGTCCCTATTCACCCAAATTCAACGGTTATCGGAAATTGATTCCCTCCTGACTACCCAAGAACAACAACGAGCTAATGCTAATCCTATACCAGATTTAAGAGACTTAAAGGGAATTTTTAATGGTGATATTGCTATTAATACTGCCACAAACAACGAACCAACGATAACATTTAACCTGCAAGGACAAAATTTTATTTGGGGTAAACCAACAGAACCCAGCCGTTTTTATCGTGCAGAAGAAATTCTAGCCAAAGGTAGTTTTGAACAAGGAATTTTGCGTTTACAACCTTTACGGTTTCAATCTCAAGATAAGCTAATTGCCTTTACAGGTAACATTGGGGGTAAGCAACAATCGGGTCAATTAAAAATCGAAAACTTTTTGATTGAAAGATTGAATAATTTAGTCAAACTCCCAGTGGGAATTACAGGTAAACTGAATCTGACAGCAGCCATAGCTGGTAGTATTAGCAATCCTCAAACTACAGGAGAATTAAATATTACAGAAGGAAAAATTGATCAAAAATCAGTAGAATCAGCTACTGCTAGTTTCAGTTATGCTAATGGACGTTTGAACTTTGGTAGCAACGTCTTAGGAGTGGGAGATGAACCTGCAAAGATTAATGCTAGTATTCCCTATCAATTACCCTTTGCTTCTCAAAAATCAGACAGTGATCAAATTACTTTAGATGTTAAAGTCAAAAATGAAGGGTTAGCACTTTTAAATCTCTTTACTAATGAAATAGCTTTTGAAAATGGACAAGGAGAATTAAATTTAAAAGTTGCGGGAACTAAAGAACAACCAGAGGTTGTAGGTATTGCTTCTTTAAATAATGCTACTTTTAGCGCCCAAGCCTTACCAGGAAAGTTGACAAATGTGACTGGTAGTGCCAAGTTCGATTTAAATCGTGTGTTTGTAGAAAGTCTTGAAGGTAGATTTAGTGATGGTAAAGTTGAGGCTGTTGGTGAATTGCCAATTTTTAGTCAAGATATTCAAATAGATCAGCCTCTGACTGTTAATTTAGAACAATTGGCTTTGAATCTTAAGGGATTATATCAAGGAGGTGCTAGTGGTAATTTAGAAATTACTGGCTCTCTTCTTAAACCAATAATTGGCGGTAATATTGAATTATTTGATGGTCAAGTATTGTTAGCAGAATCTACAAATGGTAATTCATCAAATACTAAAATTGGCAATCCCGATAAAACAGATATAGAAAATAAAATTACCAGGTTAAATAAGTTAGAATTAAAATTAGGTAAAAATGTCCAAATTGCCAGACCACCAGTTTTTAAATTTCAAGCTACTGGGGATTTAATTGTTAATGGTTCTGTCGCTGAACCCATACCAGAAGGAACTATCAAGTTAACTAAAGGTGGAGTGAATTTGTTCACGACTCAATTAAATTTAGCACGAAATTATCAACACACTGCTACTTTTAGCTCCCGTGAACCCCGTGATCCTAACTTGGATATTCGGCTATTTACAAAGATTCTCGATATAACTCAAAATAGTGATATTAGCAGACAAGGTTCTACAGGTTTAGCAGGGTTAGAAACAGTCCGAGTCGAAGCAAGTATTAATGGTTTAGCTAGTCAAATCAATGAGAATTTACAACTAAAAAGCATTCCTTCCCGTTCAGAAACCCAAATTGTCACTTTGTTAGGAGGTGGATTTGTTGATACTCAAGGACGTGGTGACAGTACCCTGGGTTTAATTAATATTGCTGGTTCGGCTGTTTTTAGTAATTTTCAAGGTGCATTTAATCAAATTGGTGATGCTTTTGGTTTAAGTGAACTGCGGATATTTCCCACTATTCTTTCTGAAAGACCAGAAGCAGGGAGAAATAACTCATCTTTAGAATTAGCTTTAGAAGCAGGAATTGATATTTCTCCAAAATTTTCTATTTCTACTATCAAGATTTTGACAGCGGGTGATCCTTTACAGTTGGGGATTAATTACCGGATAAATAATGAATTTCGTCTGCGTTCTTCTACTAATTTCACTGATGATAGTCGCGCTGTACTTGAGTTTGAACGGAGATTTTGAAGAAGTCAGGAGTCAGGAGTCAGGAGTCAGGAGTCAGGAGTTTAGAAAGAAGAAGGAGTTTGGTAATCATAATTTTTATTACCAATTACCAATCACCAATCACCAATCACCAATCACCAATCACCAATCACCAATTACCAATTACCAATCACCAATCACCAATTACCTTACAAATAATATCTAACAGTTGTGACAATGCGACTTTTTTTCGCTCGTAAAGCATTCTTCAAAAACAAAGTGGTTTGGAGAGACAAGCCAAGAGCGCCACTACCTGCTGCCACTAAAACTAGTAAAATCTCTTCCGTTGCATAAGCTACAGAGGAAAGAGCATCAGAAGAAAGCACCGCTAAAGCCGCGCCATTACTCAATCGCTCTTCGCTATGGGCACTAGTTGGTAAGGATTTACCGAGGAAAAATTGCTTAATCTGGGGGTAGAAGGACATAAAGAGTCCACCTGACAATTGTATTTATTTTTACTCAGTTGAGAATAAACTCAAATCTAAGGTTTATAGAATATAGCAATTTTGGCAGCTTTGTTACAAATTAAAATATTGACGGCGAATATATTCGCCGTTGGCACTTACATCCTAGGATAGTGATAAAACAAAAGACAAAAATAAACTTTCAACTCAGTCATCTGCTACCACCTGATCAATCCTCGTGATCATCAAAGGGATCATCTAATTCCTGGCTCGGTGGTCCAAAAGATGTGTAAATTGCCATACCAGTAATAGCAACTAGTGCCGAACAAAAGCAAATTCCAAGCACCGTAGCGGGTTCTAAGTCCATAAATTTAGATACATATTATCAAAGCTATGTTTATAGAATATTACAAAATTTAACTTAAAAAACATTTCCATAATTATCGAATTCAGACAAACTAGCCAAGCAATGGTATTCTAGTGAAAATTGAACCATAAGCATCAAAGTAGTACTGCAGTATTAGTTCAGGAAAAATAGTGTATTTTTGTAAATGTAGCGAAAACCTCCATCAATATAGCTAAACAAAGATCACAAACTGCGATAATTTAAGAAAAGCTTTTGGATTAATCCGCGTACCGTGAGACAAACGGGAACTTATCCGCCAACGGATAAAAGCTTGGGTAATTATTCGTGAAAATTACACGAGTAAGCACGAACTGTTAAACCTGTGATTAGTCCAATCTAAAACAGGTAAGTTCAATCCAAGAATCCCCAGCCCAAACAGGCTGAGGAATGTCTAAAAAAATTAAAAAAGCTTTGGCAACTGATCTTAGGTGAACTATGGCACAACGGACTAGGTTGGGAGATATTCTCAGACCCTTAAATGCTGAGTATGGTAAAGTATCTCCAGGTTGGGGAACAACACCTTTAATGGGTGGGTTTATGGGTTTATTTCTGGTATTTCTGTTAATTATCCTCCAAGTTTATAACAAGTCACTGTTAATTCAGGATGTCCTTGTTGATTGGCGCAGTTTAGGCGGCTAATAGCTATCCAGCTATCATGACAATTAGCTTTTACCCGGCTTGTCCGGGTTTTTTTATTATTCAGAAAAAACGCCGGAAAATAGCGATAAAATTAGCCTATATAACAGTTGCTGTGTCAGTTTTAAGTCTATAAGTCTACAGGAGAGCAAAATGAATATATTTGGCATCGGTTTACCCGAAATGGGTGTAATTATGGTAGTAGCATTATTAATCTTTGGCCCGAAAAAGTTACCAGAAATTGGGCGCAGTCTAGGGAAAACCATTCGCAGTTTTCAAGAAGCTTCTAATGAATTTCAGAATGAGTTTAAGCGGGAAGCCGAACAATTGAAAGAAACCGTACAAACAACCGCTGAACTAGAAAATAAACACATTGAAGCTGGAAAACACCAGCAGGAAAATATACAAGGATGAAGGATGAATTAGTCAAACAACCGCCATTGGTGATTCCCCAGCTAATTGTCGGACTGGGAAACCCAGAACCTAAATATGATCAAACTCGCCACAATATTGGTTTTGCAGCCATAGATACCCTAGCCAGGGCTTGGCAAATTTCTCTAGCTGAAAATCGCAAATTTCAAGGAGAGTTTGGTGAAGGGACTGCACCAGGTAGCGGTAAAATTCGCTTACTTAAACCCTTAACCTACATGAATCGCTCAGGACAATCCATACAGGCTGTAACCAATTGGTACAAATTACCGCCTGAATCAGTATTAGTCATTTATGATGATTTGGATTTACCCTTGGGCAAAACTCGCTTACGTCTATCTGGTTCTGCCGGTGGACATAACGGCATGAAAAGCATTATTTCCCACCTGAGTACCCAAAACTTTCCCCGGTTACGAATTGGGATAGGTAAACCGAAAGGTGCCATAGATGGGGATAATTCTCATACTGTCTCTCATGTTTTAGGACGATTTTCTGCCACTGAAAACAAAGTCATGTCTCAAGTTTTAGGCTTTGTGGTTGAGTGCGTAGAATTTAGTTTCAAACAGGGCGTAGAAAAAGCGATGAATCGTTGTAATACCCAGAATTTTGAAGGTGTTGAGTCTTAACTGAACTTATTTTATATTCATGGGCAAAGATTCATCCCCATTGCTCTTAATTTGTCAATAACAGGACAAAAAGCGGGCGATGGGACTCGAACCCACGACGTTCACCATGGGAAGATGACATTCTACCACTGAATTACACCCGCATATATCGGCTATTATACCATAACTGAGTAAATATTCAACTTCCAGTAGAAACAGCCGTGATCAAGAATTGCGAATTATCCATCACTAATCGGGTTAGTCAGGTTAAATTGGTCAAAACTAAAGAAAATCATGTAAGCTGGGGACATAACTGTTAATCAGTTATTGATATTGATTTTCCTAAAGTGTCAGCCAAAAACCTGAATATATTAAACATATAGTTTTGAGAATCCCGTATGTTCAATACCACTGAAATTATAATTGATGCTTTCGTCAGTCAAGTTCGAGAAGGATACCGACGCACCTATGGTGGCTTAAACACCAATTATCAAGACATCATTGCCTGGGCTGGTAATATGGCCTTGGAAAATATCGCCAACAGTGATGCTCTCTACCATAACGTTGAACATTCTGTTTTGGTGACGCTGGTGGGACAAGAAATTTTGCGAGGTAAACAAATCCGCGAAGGTGGTGTTTCCTGCGAAGATTGGCTTCATTGCATTATCTCCCTCCTCTGTCATGATATTGGTTATGTCAAGGGAGTTTGTCGCCAAGATCAAGAAGCTGAAGGTTTATATGCTACTGGTCAAGATGGTGGCATGGTTTCACTTCCCTTTGGGGCTTCTGATGCTAGTCTAACTCCCTATCATGTAGACAGAGCTAAACAGTTTATTGATGAACGTTTTGGTGGTCATCCTCTGATTGATGCAGAAGTCATTAAGAGTAATATTGAATTAACTAGATTCCCTGTACCTGCGGTAGATGATCATCACGATTCCCAAAATTTTGCTGGTTTAGTCCGTGCTGCTGATTTAATTGGTCAACTTAGTGACCCCCGTTATTTAAGAAAAATCACCAGTTTATACTATGAGTTTGAAGAAACAGGGGTAACTAAAGTTTTAGGATATCAAAATCCTGGAGATCTACGCAAAAACTACGCCAAGTTTTATTGGAATAGCGTTTATCCCTATATTACAGATGGCTTGCGTTATCTCTCTTTAACTCAGCAAGGTAAACAAGTTATCGCCAATCTTTACTCGAATGTGTTTGTGATTGAACATGAAAAATCGCAACGAGAACCACAGTATTTTGCTGAACAATTCAAGTCTTAATTATTTAGCAAAGCTAATTTTTTGGCTTTGCTGTTTCTTACTTAGTCATGAAAAATATACGTGATTTAGTCGTTCCAGCTACTTCCAGATCCTTTGAATTCTTGTTAGCTTAAAAGGATGTTAATTAATGCTCAACTTTTACTACAATTTCAACGCTGTCAGCGACGACCTTTTTTAGACGTTCATGGTGATTACCTGCAACGAGAAATTCCTAATGAGTTAGTGCTGAAGGTACAACAGGATAAAATTGCTCATCATCAGCGAATAGTCAAAAAGTTAAGTTACTATGAACCTGATTATCCTTCAGGCAATTGGCAAGCAGGAGCAGCAGCTACCCTAGAATTGATGCAGCAAGGAGTTAATTACATTCGTCGTGGTGTGCTATTAACTACTTATGGTGAAAAATATACCTTGCTGAGTCGTCCAGATTTACTTGTCAAACAGCCAGGAAAATCCCGTTTTGGTAATTGGAACTATGTCCCAGTCAATATTGAATTGGGTAAACGTCCTAAACAAGAATATCAAGTAGTTATTGCTTTTCATGCCCAAGTTTTAGCCACAGTTCAGGATGTGATTCTGAGTAAAGCTGGACTGATATTGCGAGATAAAGATAAAACCTATGTGGTGGATTTAGATAAATGGACACCACAAATGTTAGATATTTTACATGAATACACCCAAGTAATTGAGTCAGCAGCACCACCAGAAATTTTTATTTCTCGGCAAAAATGTAATCTTTGTCCTTGGTATAATTACTGTTATGCGAAAGCGAGATCCCAGGAACACCTTTCTCTGTTGCCAGGGGTAACACCAATTCGCTACACTCAACTGCAAAATCTAGCTATTACCACATTAGAAGCACTTGCTCAGACCCATGCCAGCACTTTAGAAAACTTGACAGGATTTGACAGTAATGTGGCGGCTAAATTAGTTGTTCAAGCCCAATCTGTATTCACCAAACAACCTTTAATTCTTCCTAATCCCTGTTCTCCAGAATATCTGACTTTTACAGCCCCTATTGAACTTTATTTTGATATTGAAGCCCAGCCAGATTTAAATTTAAATTATCTTTTAGGTGTTTTAGTGGTGGATAGAGTTACCAACACCGAACAATTTTATTCTTTTTTAGCCGAAACACCAGAGGCAGAACCATTAATTTGGCAGCAATTTCTGAATTTAGTGGATCAATATCCCCAAGCACCAATTTATCATTTTTGTGCTTATGAAGTAGATACCGTTAAACGCCTTGCTAAACTTTACCGCACACCACACTCCCACATTCAGCCCGTACTAAATCGGTTTATAGACATATATGAACAATTAATTCAAAGTGTAGCCTTACCAATAGACAGTTATGCCTTAAAAGCTATTGCCCGTTGGCTAGGATTTGCATGGCGTGATCAAGAAGCCAATGGTGCTAAATGTATTTATTGGTATGATAAATGGTTAGAAACAGGCGATCGCACCTTATTAAAAATTATTCAAGACTACAACGAAGATGATTGTCGCGCCACTCGTACCGTCAAAGATTGGCTAGTCAACTTTTTTATAAGTGCATAATATATTCATAAAACTCCTGACTCCTACTATAATATGCTCCGTCTCCCAAAACCTCGCAAACTATCCCTAATCCTTCTCTTCACTATTCCACTAATTCTCATTAGTTTCTTTTTTAGTAATTTCGCTTCTGCCTCTTTCATCATCAGTAGTGTAGAGTTTATTGGACAAGCTACTTTACCGACCGGCTTATCTTTCCAAAAAACTGAAGTTGGTGGTTTATCGGGAATTACTTATGATGCCAGAAATAACCTATACTACGCAATTTCCGATGATAGAGGGCAAAAAGCACCTGCACGTTTTTACACATTATCAATTGATCTGAGCCAAGGTAAATTAACCAATAACGGTGTTATTCCCGTAGGTGTAACCAACTTATTAAATACAGATAATCAACCTTTTTTACCTAATACCACTGATACAGAAGGGATAGCCCTCACCAATCAAGATACCATATTTGTTGCTTCTGAAGGTGATGTAGACAAACTCATCAACCCCTTTATTAAAGAATTTGCTTTGGCTTCTGGACAAACAATTAGCACCCTACCCATACCAGATAAATTTTTACCAGATCCCCAAAAGCAAAAAGGTATCCGCAATAACTTAGCCTTTGAAAGTCTCACCATTACACCCAATCAGAAATTCCTATTTACAGCCAGCGAAAACGCCCTAATTCAAGATGGTACAGCAGCTAAATCCGGTGTTGGTACTTCTTGCCGTATTTTGCAATATAACCTCTTCACCAAACAGCCAGAACAGGAATTTCTCTACCAAACACAACCAATCACACCGTTGTTTAATCCTACTGGTAAATTTGCCAGCGGCTTACCCGATTTACTAGCCCTCGATAATGAAGGACACTTTCTCAGTATAGAAAGAAGTTTTACAGGTTTGGGATTTACAGTTTTTTTATTTCAGGTTTCCTTAGACAAAGCTACCGACATTCATAGCCTGGAAAGCATTGTAAAAATTAATACTGACAGCATCAAGCCAGTAGAGAAAAAACTCCTCTTAGATTTACGAACTTTAGATGTATCATTAGATAATATTGAGGGATTGACCTTGGGCGCAAAACTACCCGACGGACAACCATCACTGATTCTCATCAGCGATAATAATTTCAATGGGTTACAACAGACCCAAATTCTAGCCTTTAAACTGAAAATTGAATCACCGATGACTAGATTATTACGCCGATTGAGAATACCGAACGTTCAATAATTATCAAGATTTTCCTATTACCGCATATTCACGTATATAATATATACATCTATTTTCCTTGCAGTCTGCTCCCATATAATCATCAATAGGCAACAGTCACAACAACTAAAAATAATGTGGCATTATGTTGTCTTCATTTTAGCCTGTCAGTAATTATAAATGTGATATCAATCTTAGATTTAAAATCTCATCAAAATTATTGAAGTTGATGGATTTTTATAAACTTGATACCGACAACTTTGTGAAAATATTCAGAAGCAAATATACTAACACTTTTTAGTAGCTAAAATCAATTTAAAATATGAATAACAAAACACCTAAATCAGACATTTTTATTGACAAGCTATTAAATAACCGCTATTTAATCAAATATTTACTCGGACAAGGGGGCATGGGAAAAGTTTACCTAGCCGAAGATGTTTCTAAAGGATGTATGCTAGTAGCCGTGAAAATTCTCACCTTGCGTCTTACTAATCAGCAGGTAGCAGAACGGTTTGGGAGAGAAATTTTTGTATCGGCTCAACTGGGTAAGAAAAGTAAAAATATTGTCCGCTTATTAAGCTATGGTGTAACTGAGAATAAAGTTCCCTTTTATGTAATGGAATATCTCAGAGGTAGACCATTAAACGTAATTATTAAAAAAAATTATTTAAATCTGCCAATATTTTTAGAAATTTGTCAACAAATCTGTTTAGGACTGCATTTTGCTCATCAAGGTGTTCACCTCAAAGGGAAAATTTATCCTATAGTTCATAGAGATATAAAACCAGAAAATATATTTATTAATGAAACCGGACAAAAATCAGAGATGGTGAAAATTCTCGATTTTGGGATTGCTAAATTTTTAACAGAAACTGGGGGAATGACACTAACAGAATCTTTTGTGGGTAGTTTACCTTACTCATCTCCAGAACACATGGAAGGACAAAAACACATAGATGCCCGTTCTGATATTTATAGCTTGGGACTGTTAATGTTTGAAATGCTGACGGGGAAACATCCCTTCCATAATACCAGTAAATCTTTTGGTACTTGGTATCACCTCCATCATTTTCAAAACCCTCCAACTTTTACAGAGGTAAATCCCCAAGTTGAAGTTCCCGATAAATTACAAAAATTAGTCATCAGTTGTTTAGCTAAAAATCCAAATAAAAGACCTCAGAACGTTAAAGAAATATTATCTAATTTAGAAGAGATTAAAACACAAATAGATAAAAAAAATCATCTATTAGTTAATTCTAAAACGACTGATAGTCAGGAATTTATGCCCACACCAGCAGTAGAATTAATCCTGGTTACAGCCATTACTGAAAAAGAATGTGTGCAAAAAAAATGGCCTAAAAGTAAACCAGTTGCACTAATTGGATTTCCTCATCTTTTATATACACAACAAGGTTTTATCCCAACTTTTTGGGCTATGCTACCCCAGCAAGAAATTGATAAATTCATTAACAATAAACATCATACTGAGTTGATTAGCCAAATGCAGATATATCCAATGGTATTATGGATAACAATGCTATATGATGAAAAATCTTCTCTGACTAGATGGTTATCCCACTATTTAGATATAAAAAATGAATTCGGGCAAAAAATTATCAAATCTTTAGAAAGAGTAGGTTATTATCATCTACTATTTTTTAGCGTGGAAAACCCAAATCATCAACCCAAAGTCATGACTTTGACTTTAAGTGCTATACAACGTCAATATTTGACTGACTGTATAAACGTAAATTATGTAGAAAATATCAATATTTCACCCCAGCAAGCTAAAAATTTACTTAAAATTGACTATGAAAAAGTTAAATTACAAATAGCAGAGAATTTAAATCGAGACGAACAAAAAATTACAGGTTGTGCAAAATCATGGATAGCTAAGATATTTGATAGTTTCTTAAGAAAAAATTCAGCGATAAATCGTGATCATTCAGAGTCAATAACCCCACCATGAAGAAGATAAGCTAGTCAGAAAGCAAATCTTAAGGTTAGGACTCGTACCCACAAAAGATTAATGCGGATACGCACTTCTAAATCGTCATGCTATGCCTACAGCACACTACGTGAACGCTATCGGACACATTCCTTGGCTATTTATTGAGTCGTTGGATGAAATTTGTTTTAGTTCTGACTCCTGACTGCTAAATTTTGTAATATTTACCTATATCTAGAGGTTATCGAAGTGAATAATAGCCCATACCTATCTCCACAAAATCAGGAGTTGGTGGCCAACCGTTATCAAATCAAAACATTAATTGACAGGGGTAGCATGGGTGAGGTGTTTCTAGCAGAAGATATGTTGCTAGGAGGAACACCAGTTGCCATTAAGTTTTTATCTCAAACTGTTACTGATCCTCAAATACAAGAAAGCTTTAACCGAGAAGCTCTCCTTAGTGCAGCTTTAAGTCAAAAAAGTATTCATATTGTCCGTGCTTATGATTATGGTGTAACTAATAATGGCAACCCATATTATGTCATGGAATATTTATCTGGACAGAGTTTAAAGGAATTAATTCCCCTGCCGATCCCAATGTTTCTGAATCTATCACGTCAAATTTGTTTAGGCTTAAAATGCGCTCATCAAGGTGTGAATATTGACGGAAAAGTTCATCCCTTAGTTCATAGAGATATTAAGCCAGCTAACATTATTGTCACCCCTGACCCCATATTAGGTAAATTAGCCAAAATATTGGATTTTGGGATTGCTAAATTCCTCAATAATACAGGAGTCATTACTGCTAGCCAAGGATTTCATGGGACTTTACCATACTGTTCTCCTGAACAATTAGAAGGAGGAAATTTAGATAGTCGCTCAGATATTTATAGTTTGGGAGTGATGATGTTTGAAATGTTGACAGGGCAAAAACCTTGGCAACCAGAAACAGATGGCTTTGGAGCTTGGTATCGAGTGCATTTATTTGAACCACCAAAACATATATCTGATATTAATCCCCATCTCCAAATTCCCCAGCAGCTAAATGATTTAATTATGAATTGTTTAGCAAAAAAGCCAGAGCAGCGTCCCCAAAATATGGCAAAAATTCTCCAAGTTTTGGAGAATATAGAACAATCTACTGACCAGATATCTTTAGCTTCAGGTCTTAGGAATACTGTATCATCAAAACAAAGAATCATCCCTGATCAACAGTTCATTTGGCCTGAAAGTAAACCAATTCAAGAAATTGTTTTTCCACAGCTAATCACTGAAGAAAAAGTACATAAAGCTTCTTTGTGGTTAATGTTGCCTCAATCAGAAATTCAAAATTATGCCTATACTACCCGTTACACTCGATTTATTTTTATTACACATCCCCATCCAATGTTGTTATGGATAACACTACTTTACGACCGTGACCTGACTCCTAAGTGGCTACCATGCTATTTAGATATGAAAAATTCCCAAAATCTAAAATTGATGTGGACATTGGCGGAAACTGAGTGCTATTCCTTGCTGTTCTTTGCCTTAGAACCCCCCCATCACTGCACTAATATTTTCAGTCTCAGCATTTCTCCCCCACAAACACAAAACCTCAAAAGTTGGGTGCAACAAAGTCTGAAATTAACAGACTCTAACCAAACCCTAATTAGTAAAAACTGGTTGAAGCAGCAATACAAGGAGATACAATTAAAAATATTAAAACATCTAGAAGCGTAAATTTTCTCATGTAAGTAGCAACTGAAATTGAGGAAGCAGATACTTTTTCCTAATTATCCTGTTCCTAATTCCCCTCAAAAAAAATTTTTCGCAAACTACTTGACAACTAGAAAAGGAATAGGCATAATAGTGAGAGTGCAAGTAACGAAGCAATCGAGGGACTGTAGTTCAATTGGTTAGAGCACCGCCCTGTCACGGCGGAAGTTGCGGGTTCGAGCCCCGTCAGTCCCGTTCTAAAATGCTGAATAGAAAATACTGAGGTTATGAAAAAGACTCACAGGTTCTTATTCAGTAGGTGTAATCATGATTTGTAAAAGAGAGAATCAACTGTGACCGTTAGAGTCCGTATAGCTCCGAGTCCTACCGGAAATTTACACATTGGTACAGCGAGAACCGCTGTATTTAATTATTTGTTCGCCCGTCACCATGATGGGAAATTTATTTTAAGAATCGAAGATACAGATTTAGAGCGATCGCGTCCAGAATACACAGATAATATTTTGGCTGGACTCCGCTGGTTAGGATTGAACTGGGATGAAGGTCCATTTTTCCAATCTCAACGCCTCCATCTTTACAAAGAAGCAGTTCAAAAATTACTAGATCAAGGGTTAGCTTACCGCTGCTACACCACATCCGAAGAATTAGATGCACTGCGAGAAGGGCAAAAAGCCAGAGGGGAAGCGCCTCGCTATGATAACCGTCACCGTCATCTTACCCCAGAACAAAGGGCTGAGTTTGAAGCTCAAGGGCGTTCTTCTGTAATTCGTTTCCAAATCGCCGATGATCGGGAAATTGTTTGGAATGATTTAGTGCGGGGGAAAATGAGTTGGCGCGGTAGCGATTTGGGTGGTGATATGGTCATTGCTCGCGCCGCTACTGATGGTACTGGTCAACCACTATATAATTTTGTGGTGGTTGTGGATGACATTGATATGGAAATTAGTCATGTCATTCGTGGTGAAGACCATATCTCTAATACTCCTAAACAAATTTTGTTGTATGAAGCTTTGGGGGGGAAAATTCCCGAATTTGCTCACACACCTTTGATTTTGAATCAAGAAGGGCGGAAACTATCGAAGCGAGATGGAGTAACTTCCATTTGTGACTTTCAAGAAATGGGCTTTGTTGCGGAAGGTTTAGTCAACTATATGACTTTGCTGGGATGGTCACCAGCGGATTCTACTCAAGAAATCTTCAATTTAGAATCAGCAGCTAAAGATTTTGGCTTTGAGCGGGTAAATAAAGCTGGTGCTAAATTTGACTGGGATAAATTGGATTGGTTGAATAGTCAATATCTCCACAGTATGCCAGTTGATAAGCTAACAGATTTAGTTGTTCCCTTCTGGTCAAAAGCTGGGTTTCAATTTACTGGTGGGAGAGAACGGCCTTGGTTAGAGCAGCTAGTGGCGTTAATTGCGGCTAGTTTGACTCGATTGGTGGATGCTGTGGACATGACCAAAGTATTTTTTACTGAGGGGGTAGAATT
Source organism: Anabaena sp. UHCC 0187 (assembly GCF_009712035.1). Taxonomy (GTDB): domain Bacteria; phylum Cyanobacteriota; class Cyanobacteriia; order Cyanobacteriales; family Nostocaceae; genus Dolichospermum. The sequence continues at coordinate 119,770 of NZ_VILB01000004.1, forward strand.
GACTGAAGAAGGCAGTCAACAACTACAGCAAGAAGGTGTGAAGACTGTACTGCAAGCAATTATCACAGCTTTAGAAAGTCAACCAGAGTTAACTGCCGATGTTGCCCAGGATATTATTAAGCAAGTTGTGAAATCAGAAAAGGTGAAAAAAGGCTTAGTCATGCGATCGCTCAGAGCCGCCTTGACCGGGGATGTACACGGACCAGACCTAATCCAATCTTGGCTACTATTAAATCAAATTGGTTTAGACAAAGCCCGTTTAAATCAGGCAATTAGTAATCACTAATTATTGGGTATTGGGTAAGAGTTTTCTGAAATTTTAAATTCCCCCCCTGCGGTACTCAAGTCTTTTCTGCAAAGGAACTTGAGACCGTAAATTAATGTCTTTAAAGATATTTAGGAATCTTCTCTAATTGCAATGTCAAAAATAGCTTTTACCACAGAAATCATAGTTATACTCTGCATTACAGCCGGATTTAATTCAGTCGCTAATGCTCAAACAGCTTCACCGATTTTTGGAGATATGACCATTCAGCATCCATTTTCTCCAGATCCATTAACAGTAAGGGGAATGAGTGGTGGTTCCATACCAGGAAGCAAAATAGCTGGAAAAGCAGAAACAGCGCCAACAGGTCCATGTAAAGGATTTGTGGATGAAACACCAGACCATACCCTAAAACTCACAAGTAAATTTGACTACCTGAAATTAGTAGTTCAAAGTCCTGCGGACACGACCATGATTGTCAAAGGACCCGGTGGAACTTGGTGTAATGATGACTTTGACGGTAAAAATCCCGGTATTGTTGGGGAATGGCTACCAGGTACTTATCAAATTTGGATTGGTTCTTATCAAGAAAATGAATCCCTACCTTATACCTTAAAAATTACGGAAGTTAAGTAAGAAGAGGGTTTCGACCTTTTTTAGATCAGCTTTTTCCCCTGGACTTGTGCTTGTAGGGCAACTTTGTATTAGAATTAAGTTAAGTTTAATTAAGATTCTTGATAAAAATCGTGGGTCTGCCATAAAACATCTCATTCTCAGACTGAAATTAAACAAAATCGTCTGAAACTGTGATTTTTGTGATGTTTATGATTAACTGTGATGACAGACTAATTAATCATCTAAATCAAATTAATCACGTAACTCATAGTTTAGACATTCCCTATAGAGCATATTGACATTTAGAGGCAAATTAAAGATGAAATTCTCTTGGAGAGTCGTAGCACTCTGGTCAGTGCTGGCTTTGGTAATCGGCTTTTTCTTTTGGCAAGGAGCTTTTGCAGGCGCTCCTGCGGATACAACTAAAAATGCAGCCAATACCCGCATGACCTATGGTCGCTTTCTAGAATACTTGGATGCAAATCGTGTTACCAATGTGGATCTTTACGATGGTGGTAGAACAGCAATTATTGAAGCTAATGACCAAGACATCGAAAACCGCGTTCAACACTGGCGGGTAGATTTACCTGTAAACGCTCCCGAATTAATCCAAAAGCTCAAAGAAAAGCAAGTTAGCTTTGATGCCCATCCCATGCGAAATGATGGCGCAATCTGGGGACTTTTGGGGAATTTGATTTTCCCAGTTTTATTGATTACCGGCTTATTCTTTTTGTTCCGTCGTTCTAATAATCTTCCCGGTGGTCCTGGACAAGCGATGAATTTCGGCAAATCCCGCGCTCGTTTCCAAATGGAAGCGAAAACTGGAGTCAAGTTTGACGACGTAGCCGGAATCGAAGAAGCAAAGGAAGAATTACAAGAAGTTGTCACTTTCCTCAAACAACCTGAAAAATTCACTGCTGTTGGCGCTCGCATTCCTAAGGGTGTACTGTTAGTGGGACCGCCGGGAACTGGTAAAACTTTACTCGCAAAAGCGATCGCTGGTGAAGCTGGTGTGCCTTTCTTCTCCATCTCTGGTTCGGAATTCGTGGAAATGTTCGTGGGTGTGGGAGCTTCCCGTGTCCGTGACTTGTTTAAGAAAGCTAAAGATAACGCTCCCTGTATCATCTTTATTGATGAAATTGATGCTGTGGGTCGTCAACGGGGTGCGGGTATTGGTGGTGGGAACGATGAACGGGAACAAACCCTCAACCAATTATTAACAGAAATGGATGGTTTTGAAGGCAATACTGGCATTATTATTATTGCTGCCACCAACCGTCCTGATGTCCTCGATGCGGCTTTGTTACGTCCCGGTCGTTTTGATAGACAAGTCAATGTAGATGCACCAGACATTAAAGGACGTTTGGAAGTATTACAAGTTCATGCTAGAAATAAGAAATTAGATGCTAGTGTTTCTTTAGAAGCGATCGCTCGCCGAACTCCTGGATTTACTGGTGCAGATTTAGCTAACCTCCTCAATGAAGCTGCTATTCTCACAGCGAGAAGACGCAAAGAAGGCATTACTTTACTAGAAATTGATGATGCTGTAGACCGGGTAGTTGCCGGGATGGAAGGTACTCCCTTGGTAGACAGCAAGAGTAAGCGTTTAATTGCTTACCATGAAGTCGGACACGCTTTGGTAGGGACTTTACTTAAAGACCATGATCCCGTACAAAAAGTGACTTTGATTCCTAGAGGACAGGCACAGGGTTTAACTTGGTTTATGCCTAATGAAGAACAAGGTTTAATTAGCCGTTCTCAGTTAAAGGCTAGAATTACAGGTGCTTTGGGTGGTCGTGCGGCTGAAGAAGTAATTTTTGGTGCAGCAGAAGTGACAACTGGTGCGGGTGGAGACTTACAGCAATTGTCAGGAATGGCACGACAAATGGTAACTCGATTTGGAATGTCTGATTTAGGGCCTTTATCCCTGGAAAGCCAACAGGGTGAAGTGTTCCTGGGTCGGGACTGGACAACCCGTTCCGAGTATTCCGAAGCCATCGCCTGTCGCATTGATGCCCAAGTGAGAATGATTGTGGAAGAATGCTATACCAACGCGAAGAAGATCATGCGTGATCATCGTAGTCTCGCAGATCGTTTGGTTGACTTATTGATTGAAAAAGAAACCATTGATGGTGAAGAATTCCGTCAAATTGTGGCTGAGTATGCTGAAGTACCTGATAAGTCTCAGTTTGTACCCATTCTGTAAGGTTTTGAATACATAGCAAAAGCCTCATATCCCCGACTTCTTAAAGAAGTCGGGGATTTTGTTATTTACAAGCAACTGCACAGACGCTGCTGCCACCCGCTATGAATATAACAAACAATTTCTCCTTCCCTACACCCCCACACCCCTGTTTCTTGAAATTTGCTGAAAAAGTTTTTGGGTTACTCCTACTACAAGAACGGTGTTAAATCTAAATGTTCTTCAATTTGAGTAGCTAAAGAATCTAAAAGCTGTTCTCGCTGTTCTCGGTAGTTAGATACACCTGTTGGTAAAGATTTCAAACCTCGTTGTTGACGAAGACGATTTACCCAAGCCCGTCGCCAAGGGCCATTATCAAAAATTCCATGCAAATAAGTTCCCCAAACTGATTGGCAACTATCTACTAACCCTAAATTAGCATCATCAAATAGAGGTTGACAGGATTTTTGATCCGCTAAGTTTTCTATGCGTGATAGCGAAGGACTGCTGAAAGTAGTTTTCCCTTGGTGGATTTCAAACCCGGTGACAGGTAAACCCGCTTGGGGATAATTGGAGGTAACTTGACGCTGACGGGCAATTTTTTGACCTGTAATTATTGTTTTTACTGATAATAAATTCAACCCTGGATATTTACCAACTTGTCCTTCCATACCTTCGGGATCGGCTATAGTCTGCCCCAGCATTTGGAAACCACCACAAATGCCTAAAACTGTGCCACCAGAAGCCGCATAGTTTTGAATTGCTTCTGCCATGCCGCTTTTTTGTAAGACTGTTAAATCAGCAATGGTGGTTTTTGTTCCTGGGATAATTACTGCATCTGGATGTCCTAATTCTTGCTTAGGATGTAAATAATTTACTGTCACCGATGGTTCTGATTCTAGAGGATCAAAATCGGTAAAATTGGCAATTCTTGGTAAACGAATCACCGCAATATTCAGTTCAGAGTTAGCTTTTGCTGGTTTCCGTTCTAGTAGATCTAGGGAATCTTCCGCTGGGAAGACTTGTTCTAAATAGGGAATCACACCCACAACAGGTATCCCTGTCCGTTCTTCTAACCATTTGATTCCTGGTTCGAGAATTGAGCGCTGTCCTCGGAATTTATTAATGACTACACCTTTAATTAAGGCGCGTTCGTCTGGGTCTAATAGTTCTAATGTTCCTACTACATGAGCAAAAGCCCCGCCTCTATCAATGTCAACAACTAATAATGTAGGTGCATTCAAGTGTTTCGCCACCCGCATATTAGTTAAATCCCGGTGTTTGAGATTAATTTCTGCGGGACTACCAGCACCTTCACAAACTAGGGCATCAAACTCTGTAGATAGGTATTCTAGACATTCTTTAATAGTCTGCCAACCAAGTTCAAAATATTGTTCATAATAGTCTGTGGCACTAACTTTACCTATGGCTTTACCTTTGAGGATGATTTGGGATGTCATATCCCCTTGGGGCTTAAGTAAAATTGGATTCATTTCTACCAGCGGTGCTACTCCTGCTGCCCAAGCTTGCACTGCTTGAGCATAGCCAATTTCTCCCCCACTGGCAGTAACATAGGCATTTAAAGCCATATTTTGACCTTTGAAGGGGGCTACTCGCCAGCCGCGCCGCGCTAGAATTCGACAAATAGCTGTGGTGATCAGTGATTTACCTGCGTGGGATGTTGTTCCCACCACCATGATTGATTTCATGTTTAATTATAATTTAGTGTATTGAGATTTAGTAGTGCATCGGTGAATAAGCTGTTATTTTTTTAACTTGCATAAGTATGGCGGGCAAGATGCCCACCCCACAAGAGTTTTAACGGCAATTAATTGGTTAGTTACTAATCAATAACATCTATCAAAAGGGTAAACGTAACCAACGAGTCATAAAATCATTGTAGCGATCGCTCAGTGAAGGACTACGCCAATGGTGATCTTGTAATTTTCCGATCAATTGATGACCCAGGGGTGTGAGCCGAAAACTATCTGTAATCCCCTGTCCATCAACTTCTCGCCGCAATACTCCTACATCAATTAACCAGGCTAAAGCATTTTCACAGGTTAATTCTGATAATGGGCGGTTGGTGTAATTTTGCCTAATGCCTTTATCCATTGCTATAGCACCTAATTGGATACTTTGGCTAGTCATGGCTACAAACAAATTCAGGTTAAAGGGCGAACAAATTAGCGATCGCTCGGCTCTTTCTAAGGCTTTATCAGTATAAACTAAGGGTTTCAGGTTTGGGGAATCAATGACAGACATTTTTTGTTACTCTAATTTGTACTTTTTGTCAAGGCTTTGGCAATAGATACTTCTTTGGGAGAATATTCATAAGCAAGTTATTTAAATATTGTAAATTATTGTAAAATCTTGATTGCATAAAGATTTTTAAACAGGACAAGGTGAATCATGGCTCTAGCAGTTGGTACAGTTGCACCTGCATTTACCACTAAAGACACTAACGGTAATACAGTTTCATTATCTGATTTTGCTGGTAAAACAGTAGTTCTCTACTTTTACCCCAAGGATGACACACCAGGTTGCACCAAACAAGCTTGTAGCTTCCGGGATGCCCAGACAGAATATACAAGCAAAGGGATTGTGGTGCTAGGTGTGAGCGCTGATGATGAAACAGCCCACCAAGCATTTACCTCTAAATATAGTCTCAATTTCCCTTTATTAGCTGATACCAATAAAAGCATCATCAGTTCCTATGACGTTGATGGTGGTGGTTATGCCAAGCGTGTTACCTACATCATTGATGGTGATGGCAAAATCATTCATGTGGATACAGCAGTGAATACACCTACCCATGCCAGTGATGTTTTAGCAAAACTTGGGTTGTAAGAGTTAAGGAGTATGGCCTTAGCCATACTTCTGCAAGTCCTTCTTCAGGTTTTATTTACCTGATGAGGGTAGGATTTGTAAAGGCAATGTATTTTGACCAGATGTAATTCCCGACATACCTGGGTTTTGTTGTTGCTGACTCTGAAGACGTTGATTTTGTGCAGCTTTAAATGCGGCTGTGGCTTGATCTAACTGTTGATTTTTTTCTTCAGGATTCCATTGGATAGTTCCCATTTGTGCTTGATGAATCAGGTTAAACATATTGAAATCTGAAGCATTATTGGACAAAGGATTACTATTCCTATCACTTTCCAAACTATTAAAGGGTTGATTAGGATCAGCTAAGGTAGGTTCTGCCACTAGCATAGAAGCAAAACCAAAACCGGCAATAGTGGCAACAATAATTTTCTGCACTGGTAAAAATGATCTTTTCATGAATTTCCCCTTATATTCTTCTTTGTATCTTAAGCAAGAGTCCGACGGAGTTGGGGTTGAATACTAAGTAAAGCGACTACTGCAAAACCCAGCAACACTAACAACGCTCCCCCAAAGGTAACATCACCCCAGAAGGCGTGCATGACGATATCATTTAATCCCCAACTGCTGTGTAAATATAAATAGCGAATTGGTTCAATCGCATAGCTGAGAGGATTAAGGGTAGCGATAACCTGTAACCAACCTGGCATAAAGGATAAAGGTGCTAAGGCTGTACTGGCAAATAATAGCGGTAGATTAGTTACAAAAATTACAGCGATAAGTTCAATGTGTCCTGGTAAGGCAAAAGCTAAACCCAGGGAAATGGCAGTAACACCCAAAGCCAGCATCAAGACAATCAGAGCGATCGCACATAATCCTGTAAAATCAGGTAAGCCAGCCCCTAAAAATGCTGCTGCTGCCACAATTACCGCTGCTTGCAGTAAACTTTGGCTAATAATAAAAATAGCAGACGCAAAAACAATTGAAAACCGGGAAGCTAAAGGTGCAACCAGCAACCGATTTAAAAAGCCAAATTCCCGATCAAACATGACAGGTAAACCGGCATTTAACGCTCCAGCAAAAGCTGTAAATACTATGACACCCGCTGCTAGAAATTGTCCGTAATTTGTCGGACTTCCAAACAAGCCTTTGGGCGCATTTTGGAATAAAGCCCCAAATAAAACTAACCACATGACCGGCTGAATAATCCCGGCTACAAAGCTAGAAGGACGGCGTTGCAGTTGAATAAACAGACGACGAGTTAAAGCAAAAGTTTCTTGGACAATTTCTCCGAAGAAATTGGAACTTGTATCGGCAACTACAGGAGATGAGGTTAATTGTTGCCAATTCATCACTACTTTATCATTATTCATACAAGATGCTAAGATTAAACGGTATCAGTTATAAACATCTCTGCAATTTTTAATTTGCAAAGAATATTTATAATTCTTAATACTATATTATAACGAAAATTATTACAGTATATTGCAGGTATATAGAAGAATTCAGGAGTCAGGAGTCAGGAGTCAAGAGTCAGTTGGAAATTGATAATTTTATAAAATCAGGACTTACGCAATAACTCTCTAAAACCCTCTTTCCTTCGTGTTCTTCGTTCCTTCGTGGTTCGTTTTTCCCTTACTTATGGGTAAGTCCTAAAAATAATTAATTATGAGTGAAGCTTTATTTAGTGTGGAAAATCTCCGTGTGGCTTATCCTCGACGGAGTGGGGAGGTGGAAAGTTGGGCGGTTGATGATGTATCTTTTGTTCTCCAGCCTGGGGAAAGAATGGGGTTGGTGGGTGAGTCTGGTTGTGGTAAATCTACGATTGGACGGGCAATTATGCGGTTGTTGCCTAGCTCTAGTTGTGTTGAGGGATTAGTAAGTTTTCAGGGGCAATCTGTATTGGATTTGACACCCATGCAAATGCGGAAGTTTCGGGGGGAAGCGGTAGCTTTGATTTTTCAAGACCCGATGACGCGCCTTAATCCGTTGATGACTATTGGCAACCATTGTATTGAAACTCTCCAAGCCCATTTACCGGACTTATCCAAACAGCAAGCGAAGGAAAAGGCTTTAGCGACTTTGGCAAAGGTGAAAATTCCCGCTAGTCGTTGGAGTCAATATCCCCATGAGTTTAGCGGGGGAATGCGTCAACGGGTAGCTATTGCTTTGGCTTTACTTTTGAGTCCTAAGTTAATTGTTGCTGATGAACCAACAACGAGTTTAGATGTAACTGTTTCGGCTCAAATTCTCCAAGAGTTAACGCGCTTGTGTGGGGAAGAAAATATGGGATTATTATTAATTTCCCATGATTTGGCAATGGTGGGAGAATATTGCGATCGCATTGGGGTCATGTATCAGGGTAAAATGGTGGAAATGGGGAAAACGGAAACTGTATTTGCTCATCCTCAGCATGAATATACTCAATCTTTATTAAAAGCAGCTTTACATATTCAAGCAGTTGATGAAGATGGGAATAATAACCAATCACCAATCACCAATCACCAATCACCAATTCTCAAAATTACAGAACTTAAACAGCATTATACTATAGAACCGAATTTTCTTGAACGGATATTTAAAGGAGAAGGTCAAACAGTTAAAGCTGTAGATGGAATTAATTTAGAATTGTATTCTGGGGAAATTTTAGGATTAGTGGGAGAGTCTGGTTGTGGGAAAAGTACACTTTCGAGAACTATCTTACAATTGATTAGTCCGACATCGGGAAAAGTCGAATTTTTAGGACAGGAATTAACCAGTTTATCCCGTCAAGACATTCGTTCTTCCCGGAGACAAATCCAAATGATATTTCAAGATCCTCATGCTTGTTTAAATCCAGCCATGACGGTAGGACAAAGTATAGCAGATCCTTTATTAATTCATAATTTGGCTAATACCCAAAAAGCTAAAGAACAGGTTTTATGGATGTTGGAAAAAGTTGGTTTAACACCCGCAGAACTTTATTATCATCGTTATCCCTCCGATTTATCTGGGGGACAACAACAACGGGTAGCTATCGCACGGGCTTTAATTACTCGTCCAAAACTGATAATATGTGATGAACCTGTGAGTATGTTAGATGCCAGTGTGCAAACGCAAGTTCTCGATTTGATGTTGCAATTAAAGGACGAATTTGATTTAACCTATTTGTTCATTACCCATGATTTATGGTTAGCAAGATTCTTGTGCGATCGCATTGCTGTGATGAATGGTGGTAAAATAGTTGAATTAGGACAGACTAAACAAATTTTTGCTCACCCCCAACATCCCTACACCCAAACTCTCTTAGCTGCTGCACCTTTACTCGCAAAAGCTTGATGTCAAGGAGTCAGGAGTCAGGAGAAAGAATAAAGAATAAAGAATAAAGAAGAAGAAGAATAAGAAGAAAATTACCAATTACCAATTACCAATTACCAATCACCAATCACCAAACTAATTAATGTCTAAAAATCCACCTTCTAACCCTTATCAAAATAAGATTTATGCCGCAGACAAATGGCAAGAGAGAATAGCACAAATAGCATATCGCTTTAATCGTCAATATCAAAATCAGAAATTTGAAGTACCCGACGAAGTTCAACAAATGCCAATATTTCAGGAATGGAAAAATGGCAGATTAAGTGAGAGAATAGTTTCACCATTTTGGGATATTGCTCAACCTCAAAAAAATCAACATTGCTTAGATATAGGTTGCGGTGTCAGTTTTTTAATCTATCCTTGGAGAGATTGGCAAGCATTCTTTTATGGGCAAGAAATTAGTAATATCGCCAGAGATACTCTCAACTCCCGTGGTTCACAGTTGAACTCAAAATTATTCAAAGGTGTGGAGTTAGGACCATCTCACCATTTAAACTATGATAAAGATCAGTTTGATTTAGTCATTGCGACGGGATTTAGTTGCTATTTCCCCCTAGAATATTGGAATGCTGTCTTGGTCGAAGTCAAACGGGTATTAAAACCAGGAGGACATTTTGTTTTTGATATTCTTAATTCAGAACAACCTTTAGCTGAAGATTGGGCTGTACTGGAAACTTATTTGGGTGCAGAGGTTTTTCTCGAACCCGTCGCTGAGTGGGAAAAAACCATTAAAGCTGGGGGTGCTAAGATAGTTAAACGGCAATTAGGAGAATTATTCGAGTTGTACAAAGTTCGGTTTTAAGAGAAAATTATCGAATAAATGGCCTCTTAACGCTGTATTATTTGGAAATATTTTATCAATAATTTTGCCCAAATAGCAGCAATGATTATCCGCCATGCCACAGAATCTGATTTACCTGCCATTGTCGCCATTTACAACGCTGCTGTTCCTGGACGCATGGCTACCGCTGATTTAGAACCTGTGTCTGTGGAAAGTCGTATGGCTTGGTTTCAAGGACGAGTTCCCTCAAAGTTTCCCTTATGGGTAATGGAAACGGATGGTGTAATTGCTGGATGGTTGAGCTTCCAATCATTCTATGGTAGACCAGCTTACTATGCTACAGCAGAAATTAGTATTTATATTTCTCCAAATTTTCAAGGACGTGGTTTGGGAAAACAACTTTTAGAAAAAGCAATTCAGGAAAGTCCAAATTTAGGGTTAAAGACCTTAGTTAGTTTTATTTTCGCGCACAATCAACCCAGTTTAAAGTTATTTGCCTGGTTTGGGTTTCAAGCTTGGGGAAATTTACCGAAAATTGCTGATTTGGACGGAGTGGAACGAGATTTAATGATTTTGGGTTTGCGGGTGATGTAAGCTTTTTTCCAGTAATATCAGACTTATGCAAGGCTGCACAGAATCATGAAACTCATTAATTCATCCGTCTTTATCTGCGTTTATTTGCGTTTATCTGCGGTGAATTATTCTGGAAATCCTGGAAACATTAAAAATAGCCCAAGCAAATTATAATCAAAATTATTGTACAAAAAATAGTTGAGAATATCAAGCCCTGAAATGAACTTTTTTCTCCGACTTATTGAGAATATTCTCAAGATTATTGACAATATAGGGGACTAGGCCTTTTTTGTAAAAATCTGATTGAAAAAAATTATAGCTTTCCGGGAAAACCATAAGTTAAAAAGTAGTTGGATTGACGAGAGAAAACCCAACTTGCTAATTGTCAAGTTACAGTAATGATCACACCTTCACTTTCATTCCCTAATCTATCCACAGCACATACCGCATAAGTTCCTGGTGTAACTGTCGCAAAGGTAGTACCAGCGGATAAAATGCGTTGAATTATCCAATTATTGCTATTTTGCAAATACAGAGTCCAAGAACGCACAGGTTGATCATCACCTGCTTCCCAGTTTAATTTCCCATCAATATACTTGAGGTTTTTGGGAGGTGGTGGCGTGATAGAACTTTGCCATGACATAGTGGGAATTAGAGCAGGTGTGGGATAATCGGTTTTAAATTGGTCAGCAATGCCTTGACGATTTTCCTTAATGCCAGTCATGCTGAAAAAGATATTACCCAAAGATAAATTACTTGCTAAATTCCGAGAAATCTGAACTTGCTTGGCAATTTCACTATTTTTCCATTCTTTACCATTTAGTTGTCCGAGATTATTACCTGCATAGACGTGACGCTGTTTAGTGTTAATTTCTGTCCACCATTTCAGGAGAACTTCATAACTTTGCTGGCTTTGGTCAGTCCGCCAATAGAGTTGGGGAGCGATATAATCTATCCAGCCTTCCTGTAACCATTTTTTAGAATCAGCATAGAGAACACCATAGGCATCTAAACCCACAATTCCCCCAGGTTGTCCAGGACGATAAATCCCAAAGGGACTAATCCCAAATTTCACATGAGGTTTGGTGGCTTTAATTCCTTGAGAAAGTCGCAATACCATTTGATTGACGTTTTCCCGTCGCCAATCTTCTAAATTCAGTCTACCCCCGCTAGTTTTATAAACTGAGTAGGTTTTATAATCGGGGAAAGATTTACCAGATATGGGATAGGGATAAAAATAATCATCTAAATGAATAGCATCTAAATCATAACGGCGAACAACATCAATAATAACGTTGTATGCTCTGTCTTGAACAATTTTTGCACCGGGGTCCATCCATAGTTGAGTACCCCATTCACAAATAAGTTCTGGGTTAGTAACGGCAATGTGGGGACTAACAGGGGAAATTTTACTATTTGCTCTAGCGCGATAGGGATTGAACCAAGCGTGTAATTCAATATTGCGTTTATGACATTCAGCGATCGCAAACTCCAAAGGATCATAAAATGGATTTGGTGCTTTTCCTTGAGTTCCCGTAATCCAAGCACTCCAAGGTTCTAACTCGGAAGCATATAAAGCATCACCTTCTGGTCTTACCTGCAAAACCAAAGCATTGAAATTTAAAGATTGTAACTGTTTAATAATCGCCACCAATTCCGCTTTTTGCTGTTCTACAGCTAGTCCCGGTTTAGAAGGCCAATCACTATTCCACACAGTCGCAACCCAAGCACCTCGGAATTCTCGACGATGATTTACCTTGACAGTATTAGAACTTGTGGGTGTCGGTTTCGATATGGTTGGAGGAACAACAATATAGTCAGAAGGGATTTTTTCCGCTTTTCCTAAATATACTAAAGCCTGATAAACCATGACTGCAACTTCGGCACGAGTAGCGGCTGTTTTATAATTCAGGATTTTGACATTGGGATAACTCACTACCCAACCAACGCGAGTTGCTAACGCGATTTGATTAATCCCATAATAGGGAATTAAAGATCCATCTTGATAAATTTCTGCCAGTTTACCTACTAAGTCTAAGTCAACTTGACCAGCAATGCCCAAACCATTGACCATTGCTACTAAAGCATCACCCCTAGCAATTCCTTCATCTGTGCCAAAACGCTTGTTTGGATAACCTGTCAAAAATCCACTTTCATAAACTTTTTTAATCGCGTTTATCGCCCAATGGGTCTGGGGAACATCTACAAAAGGCAGATATGCACGTTTAACTGGTTGGAAAAAAACTGAAGCGATAATAGCTGCAAATTCAGCGCGAGTTACAGGATTGTTGGGGCGACACGTCCCATCAGGATAACCATTGAGTATGCGCCGTGCTGCTAAGGCTTCAATAAATGGTCGAGACCAATGATTTTGAATATCGGAGAAAGTTATAGGAGTAGATACCATATTTATTGAGATAGTTGCATCTTCTGTTAATTTAGCAATATTTAAGTCATAGCTGCTAATTTTCTACCAGTGCAGTCAGACAGATAAGTTTTTTAAATCTCCCTTTTTCAAAAAAATCGCATTCCTATGTTTATTGAGAATATATTCGGTTTATTCTCAAGATTATTGAGAATGTAATCAATAAGCTAACCATTTTACTAGGGTATTGACATCTTGAAATTTTGTGCTATTGTCAAGATATATAATCTGCAAGTTTTTATATCTAAAAATTAGCGTTGCGGAAGGAAGAAATTTTTTTCACGCAGAGACGCAGAGGCGCGAAGAGTATAAAGTTTTATTTGCTGAATTTTATTGAGTATAGTTTGTGATATAGTAATCACGGCTTGACAAGTAATATCAGTTCACATGAATAATCATCAAATAATAGAACTTGAGATTAAGAATCTTAGAAACATTAAACAGTTTTCAATAGAACTTCCTTTTGAAGAAGGTGTTTATGCGATTACAGGCGAAAATGGAATCGGAAAAAGCACTATTTTTTCAGTTTTAGCGCAATTAGTCTCTAAGAATGCTTTAAAAACATTATTTAAAGTTATTGGTGATGAAAATAGTGAGATAAAATTCAAATTTGATGGTAAAGAAAATACCTGGCTAAAGAAATTAGGAAAATGGACATACTCTCATCAAAAAGAAGAGGGGATAATTTTTCATGGCTTTTTTGAAGGTAGTTTTATGTTTGGTTCAAGATTTTCAGATGTTCACAGATTGATTTTGAATAGAGATTATCCTGTTAAAGAATTTGAATTACGTGATGCAAACATTTTCATTATAAAAAATCTAGGAAAAATATTGAGAAATAATGAAAACTTCTATTCTGGTTTAAAAAAAATCAAAACAAAGAAACTTGCCCAAGAAATATATAGGTTTGAAGGGCAACCATACTTTATTAAAAGAGAAGGACATTGGTTCGCTCAGTTTTTTATGAGTTCTGGAGAATTATTATTAATCGGATTACTTAATTTTATTAATGAAACAATTAATTCCAAAAAAAGAAAAAAAATTGATACAAAAAGCCTAATTCTCATTGATGAAATTGAACTTGCTCTTCATCCTTCTGCACAAGCAAGATTATTATTATTTCTAAATGATATTTCTAGAGAACACGGGTTTTGTATATATTTTGCAACGCACTCTATCCAAATTATTAACCATATTAAGCCACAGATAATTTATCATATACAAAGAGATATAGCTGGCAATATTGAGTTAATAAATCCATGCTATCCAGCTTATGCAACACGTAATTTATACACAAATGATGGATTTGATTTTATTTTTCTTGTTGAAGATGAACTAGCAAAATATATTGTAGATAAAATCATTGACTTGAATAATCTTAGAATTAACAAGCTTGTAAAAATACTGCCTTGTGGTGGCTGGGAGCAAGTTCTCGCAATGCACTATGATATGATGGATTCTAAATTGGCTGGTAAAGACTGTAAAATATCCTCTATTCTCGATGGAGATGTAAAAGAACAGTGTGAAAAAAAATATTTAGTTGGTTCTAAATATTTTGCATTAGAAAAACATTATCTTCCTATACCAAGTATAGAAAAGTTCTTGAAAAAGAAATTTATTGATACACCTGATGCCGAATTAGCTAGACAAATTGGCGATAAATTTTTTCATTACGAGAGCATAAATTTAATTTTGGAAAGTTACAGAAACAATCCAAAATCGCAGAATGATAAGGATGGTAAACGATTATTTCAAGATTTAATAAAATCTGTAGAAAAACAAGGAATTTCAGAGAAAAATTTTAAATCAGATATTTGTATGTTTATTTACCAATATACAAAAGACACTTTTAGGGATTTAGAAGGATTTTTAAGAGGCTGGTTGCAAAGGTAAAATATTAGGATAGCTAATGCGAGTAAAGATAAGACAGTGAAATTGAGGACACGGGGAAGTATGCAATCTGAGGATTAGTAAAATGCTGCTATATTTAAGAATTGAAAATTTCGCCTTAATTGATCATCTGGAATTGGATTTTGGTGCGGGTTTGAACGTATTAACAGGAGAAACAGGTGCAGGAAAATCAATCATATTAGATGCCATTGATGCGGTTTTGGGTGGTAAAGTCTCCAGTCGGGTGATTAGAACTGGCACAAATCGCGCCATAGTGGAAGCGACTTTTAGCGTCACTCCGCCTTTAGCGGCTTGGTTAAGTGAACAAGAAATTGATTTAACGGATGATCATGCTGTGATCATTAGTCGGGAAATTGCCACTACTACCAGTAATATCCGCAGTAGATCAAGAGTAAATGGAGTGCTGGTAAATCGCCCCTTAATGGCAGGATTACGGGATAGTTTAGTAGAAATTACGGCACAAGGGCAAACCGTACAAGTAGGACAATCTGCCCAAGTTCGAGATTGGTTAGATTTATATGGTGGTGATGCTTTGTTGCACAAACGCCAAAATGTCGCCGCTGCTTTTATTGTCTATCAACAAGCCCGTCAAGCCCTGGAAAAACGCCGGACATCGGAACGGGAACGACTGCAACAATTGGATTTATTAACATATCAAGTGCAAGAATTGGGTGGGGCTAATCTAGATGATGCCCAGGAAATGGAACAATTAAATCAAGAACGGGACCGCCTCAATCATGTTGTGGATTTACAACAAATGAGTTACAAGGTTTATCAGGCTTTGTATCAAGATGATCAGGAAACGCGCACTGCGGCTGATTTATTAGCCGATGGAGAGATGACATTAACTCACATGGTAGAGTATGATTCTCAATTACAATCTTTGTTAGAATTGGTGCGAGATGCCATTGCTGCGGTGATGGAAGTGGGGAGACAAATTAATATTTATGGGGAAGGTTTGGAAGCAGATCCCCAGCGGTTAGAAGAAGTGGATGAACGGATACGGGAATTAAAACAAATTTGTCGCAAATATGGACCGACTCTCACGGAAGCGATCGCTTATTATGAACGTATTCAAACTGAATTAGCTGAATTAAATAATAGTGAACAATCTATCGAAACTTTAGAACAACAAGAACAATTATCTTTACAACAACTCCAGCAAATTAGTCAACAATTAACCCAATTACGGCGACAAACTGCGGCTAATTTAGAATCTCGGTTATTAGCTGAACTCAAACCTTTAGCAATGGATAAGGTGAAATTTCAAGTAGAAATTGTGGCAACTTCCCCCGCAGCTACAGGTGCAGATAAAATTACTTTTATGTTTAGTCCTAATCCTGGTGAACCTATTCAACCATTAACAGAAATTGCTTCTGGGGGGGAAATGAGCCGTTTTTTATTAGCTTTAAAAGCTTGTTTTAATCAAGGTAATGAAGTGGGAACAATGATATTTGATGAAATTGATGTGGGAGTTTCCGGTAGAGTTGCCCAAGCCATAGCGGAAAAATTGCACCAACTTAGTCAAGGACATCAAGTCTTATGTGTTACCCACCAACCTCTAATCGCAGCTATGGCAGATCGTCATTTTCGCGTTGATAAACTAGTGATTAACAAAGCCAGGAATAGCAATGATGAACAACGGACAGTTGTGAGAGTGACAAGTTTGGATAATTTAACCACCCGACGGGAGGAATTAGCACAGTTAGCTGGTGGTAAATCTGCAAATGACGCAATCTCTTTTGCAGAATCTTTATTATTACAAGCTGCTAATCATCGGGAAATTAAACAAACATAAATAAGGCTTTTTAGGTAGGGGATATTTCCTTGCGCTATTTACCACTGACACAACGTGATCCAAATCACTGGGATAAAAGACATCAAGGCTACACGATGAATTAAATACACACACTTTTTAATTCACCATGAGCAATCTAATTGTAATACTCACTCAGATAATCTTTATAGTTCTGGTGTTACGAGTCATATTTTCCCAGATTGATAGGGTTGTCGCGGCTTACAGGAAGAGGAAGTCGAACACATCAAATGTTGATACTCCCCGGTCTAAAGTTGGTTCAACCAGACCAGATAAACCGAGATGGGGTAAAATACAAAAATCTAGACAAGTCAGAGATGAACGCAACAAGAGGCTCTCACAACTCAATCGCCAAGCATCCAGTAAGTCTAGACTCTCTGGGCATTCTTGGAATCAACTATTAACAAAAGTTCAAGGAGACACAGCAACCGCGGAAAGATTAATTAACCATCTAAAAATTAAACATCCTGGCGAGACTGATAGATGGTACGTCGAGAAAGCAATTTTTGATTTAGAACGCGATAAAGGTCGTTACTAATAATTGACAGCCATACTCAAAGAAGAATGGAACGGACTCAAAAACATACTCCCAGCAATACATCCTCAAGGATCTGGAAAGAACCGAAAAATAATGGGTGAGGAGGGAATCGAACCCGCAACCAATTGATTAAGAGACATCACTTCATTGAATTTTCAACAGAAAAACCACCAATTTAATTTGGTGGAAAATTTATAAAATATTAATTTTGACTTTTAACTTTTTGGTGGTTGGGGGCGATCGCTCTTTTGCATGGCTAAATCAAAATCTCTTTAGAGGGGGCGCGGTTTGCAACCAAGGACTTAGGTATCTATTCCTTACATCTCCTCCAAATTCTCCTCTTCGGACTCCTGCCATTCCCCGTCCTCAAATATCCAGTATGGGTGATCTTCTGGCAAATCAATGGCGTATGCCCATCCAATACCATCCCATCTTAGTCCACTAATATATACAGGGTGCAAGATTTCCCCATTCTTCCGTTTTATCCTGTGCAACACCGTCTGACCAATGTAATATTTTGGTTTAGTAAATTCTTTCGTGACCCGCAGCCGCCAAAATTGGTCGTGAGAATCTGATGCCCACAAGGGCTGGTTAGACGCTAACATTTTATTGCTCCTAGTCAGTGTGTTTGATTTTGGGGAAGTCGTGCCAGTGAGGGAGAGGTTAGAGGCTCTCTCGCTGGGGCGCATTAAAAATTTAAGTTTCACTCAAATATCAATTGGCACTGTAGGTAGCGATGCGACGATACGAACTTACTCGCTATAACCTTAGTCAACCAACTGTATTCAACTGTATGCAAACAGGATAACTCCAGATTGAATACAATGTCAACAATATTGTAGACATTGCATGAAAACCTGATAAAATGTAATCAGTTGAAGACAGGAGTATTATGGTCAGCAAGGCATTTTCGTTTCGCTTACCCGATGAAGCGGTACAAGCATTGCAGTCTCAAGGGTTGGAAAATGAAACACTAAATCAAACCGCCCAAAGAGTTTTAACAGAGGCACTGGGATTATCTGCATCTCTATCACTTCCTAAAAGAATGACTGCCCCAATAGATATGCAAGAATTGGTTGAACGGGAAGTAGAACGTATTTTGGCTGCGTCTACAACTGTAAATAGTGTTGTAAACAACGTAACTGCACGGAAATCGGGCGTAGAGGCAAGTAAATTCCTGGATTCCCTTGGCGAACGCGTAGAGAAAGTAGAAAACCGTTTATGTGAAGTGGAAGAAACGCTAGAAAGTCTGCATGGAGAGGATTTTGGGTATAGCAATACGGTGGATGCAGGGATGGAACAGCGTATAAAGGCTGTAGAAGAGAGCCTGGCTAAATGGATTTTGCGATTATCGGACTTGATGGATCATTGGGAAGAAAAAGTGGCTGAACAGGTAGACAGACTGGATCGAAAGCTAGGGACTTATTATGATGATGTCCGCGATGACACTTTGAAAAAACTAAAGGTAGGAGGACAGTCAGCACAGGGAAAGGCAATCGACCGATTTATTAGGGAATTAGAGAAAAATGAAGGATAGTAGTTGGTAGTTGCCGAAATCTATAAAAAATATGGGTTCTA
This sequence comes from Anabaena sp. UHCC 0187, assembly GCF_009712035.1. Taxonomy (GTDB): domain Bacteria; phylum Cyanobacteriota; class Cyanobacteriia; order Cyanobacteriales; family Nostocaceae; genus Dolichospermum. Next base: position 138,637 of record NZ_VILB01000004.1, read on the forward strand.
AGACGAACGACCTTGGCCACGCCGGGTCGTTTTGTATATGTTCAGTGGACAGTAGAGATGTCTACACCTGTATACAGATTTAACTATATTCACTACAAAATAAAAACAAAAGATATATAGATATCTTCTGAACCTGAATTACCACCAGAAAATAGTACAGCCCAGTGAATCAGTCCCGATTGATAAATTTGCCTGTCCACCGAAAGATGAGCATTACAAATTGACAGAAACACCCCCGATGATTTTCACTATTGAAACCAGTCTTGGGGATTGCCACGTCACCGCCACACCATTCAAAAGAATCCAATCATCAAAAACAAATGAGTCAGAAATCCATATTCTTTATGAAATGGAGAAAGGGAGAATAGCTGAAAAGGTAAAAATGCCACTTCACCCCGTCACAATCAAACGAGTAGCTAAAAATTCGAGTAACCTTGAGAAGCTTGTGGCGGCTGTCCGTAAAGATTGGGAGCATAAATCTAAACAAGTTACCTACAAAGTTTTGAAACCAGCCAACGAAGGAGAAGATATCTGGGTAGAGGGCTGTAAAATGACTCTGACTCCCACCGCCAAGGAAACATTCTTCGTATTCGTAGCGCCCAATGGGGAACGACTCCGTGCAGCATTGGGGAATTTTCAAGAAATAGGGAATAGGGAATAGGGAATTGTGCGATCGCCCAATTTTCAACACAAACCACTGTACAAACACCAAAAAAAGCTACACGATGAATTAGTTATAGTAATCTAATTCATCGTGAGCAACTTAATTACACTAATCTGGCTAGGAGCTATGGCTTGGGCTTTATACCTCGCATTTTTGGTGTTTGGAGTGGTCAGAGTTTGAAACTGTCTACAGGAAGAAGGACATAGCTCAACTCAAGGCTTTTATGGCCAGAAAAAGAGACACTTATCGCGCCCCCTACGACATCCAAAACAACGATCACCTGAGGAGATTTGTATTTTGTGGAACTTCAAACGAGTCAGAAATATTAAATGACCCTACTGGCAGTAGAAGATTTTGGATAATTCCCCTTAAAAATAAGATTCCATTGGAGTTGGTATCACAATTACGTGATCGCATCTGGGCGGCGGCTAATGCCCTCTTTAAAACTGGATATCAATTTTTCCTCAGTGATGAAGAAGAGATTCAACGTGAAGCTTTAAGCAAGGAGTATCAAGTAGTAGATCCTTGGCATGAGACAATCAGCCGATTTGCAAGCAATCGTGATTATGTGACCGTGGACGAAATCTATCATGAGCTTTCTATTGAACCAGCAAGAAGAGATATCATCAACCAACGACGGATAACCGCAGTCCTCAAGCTTTTAGGACTCAAGGATACACGGATAACAGTAGCTGGGACACAGATTAGAGTATGGGCTAACGACAATTACAACAATGGAATTGAAAAAAGTAATTTAAAAAGTGATGATTCCGCTGTCTACGCTGTCTTACCCGAAAATCCGACGGCTGAAACTCATACACAGCTAGGGATTGAGGGCAAGTCCGTAGAAAAAGACTCTCAAATTGATACATACCAAAACCATAAGACCGTAGAAGAAAAAATAGAAATTCCACTGTCTACTTACAGCAGCATGGATTCCAGCCATTCTAAGACAGGGAAGACAGCGGAAAATGGAAATTTTTCAAACAATTTTGTTGTTAATGTTGAGTCAATAAAATCATCAAACACTACAGAAGTAGTACAGCCAGTTGAGACACCACAACCTTGGAAACCGAATCTCAATAAAAAAGCCGATTACGCGGGGGAAATAGTAGAAATAGTTGGTTTTGGGACAGGCAAATTTCAGGTTGAGTATCCCAACAAACGACTGGAATGGGTGAAGGCATCTGCTTTAAAGGAACCAAAGGCTAGTGAACCAGTCCAAGAGGCAGAAACAGTCCAGGGAGATTTATTCGCGGAACCAAGTCCTGATTTAACAAAAACTCCAGAATTCATTGAACTAAGCCGTTATTGGAGTTTGAGTAAAAATAAAATTGTCAGAATTACCAAAATAACTGAGGATACGGTGGCGAATTTTAAATCTCCAGTAGTTCTGGTAACGCCTGAAAATGAACCACCTACAAATGTCAGTTTTGATGATCTAGTTCCCTTTGACAAGTCACCAGTGGCCAACATTAAAGTTAACGATATAGTTAGTGTCGTCACAGGAATCCATAAAAAGGAAAAGGTAATTGAAAAAGGAAAAGGTAATTGAACTCGGAGTGGTCACAAAACTAGACTCTACAGGCGTTTGGGTAGCCTTATCGAAAGGGGATAATTTTGCTCCAGCCAAGCGATTTTACGCTCATCGGATGGTAAAGGTTGAGGAATAGGGAATAGGGAATGGGGAATTGTGCGATCGCCTTTCCTGGAAGTGCGTAACTGAAATCTACCAAAAAAACCACCCACGGACACATATGGTGTAGTGGGTGGTTAACTAAATTATTTGTTTTTTTTTAATTGTCATCGGTCTTTCATCTCTTCCAATCGACAAACAATGATTTTGAAATCAATAACGTCTTCTACCTTTTTTTCTATTCTTTCAAACTTAGAACCAAATCGTTTTCCTTGCCCCGAAACTTTATCTTCTAGAGATAACCTGCTCGCTTGTGATTCCTGAGTAAGTAATGACAAGTTTTTGTCCAATAAATAAAGCTGTTTATCATGCCCGTCTTTTACTGCATCAATGGCGCGGTAAATGGCGGCTTTTTCTGTGGCTGCCTTCCAAGTGAGAGCGATTATTAATGGAACTTGCATCAAGACTGTTTCCATTAAATTATTTATTGTTGTCATAATTTAGAACTAAGTTGATCTATTTTAAAATTGATATTTGCAAATTCTTCTGTTAGGGTGATGTTCTCGCTAGTATCATCAACTCCCGTATATTGCCATAATTGTAACTCGACTGATTTAAACCATTTGGGGAAATATACTTTCAAGGAATACTGAGCGGTGATGGGGGGAAAGAATAAAGTAGTGATTTTATTAATGTAAATATTGTGTGGACTACCCGCAGCATCCGCACTGCCCCCCACTGTTAGACCGCTGGTAAATCGTTGTTCAACAAAGCCCCCATATCGCCAATTTCTACCGTCCGGAACATCTGTGTTAACGTAGACAGCGATAATGTCAGACTCTAGGAAAATAGGTGCTGTGGCTGGGGGGATAGGTATGTAAGTATTTTCTGACAAGATTCCAGCCGTAGCGTTAAAAGTGTAAATTGACTCCCAATTTTGAGCGGTAAAAGAAACATTGCGAGTCATTTTAGAACCCCAAGACTAAAGCATTTTCATCGGTGATATTTAAATAATCTTGAATATCTACACCCGCTACTTCTATTAAATCTAGATAATCTTGCCATGAAATTTTCAAAGCCAATAATTGGCTTTTCGCTTCTTGACAGATATCTAGCCTTTTCACCAAATCGTCACACTCGATGGCATCGAGATGGCTGGACACTATTATTTCAGTGTCCAGAATTAAATCAAGATGCTTGGTCATTAGTATTTCTCTGGTTTAAATGAAACGCTAGTATTGCCAGCGGCTGCGGACACCTTGGCTAAAACAATGCCTTTTTGAGCCCCCCATGATGCGCCTGTTGTAGTCCTGCCTAGGGGGATGGTATGCGTGTTAGAAGTCTTTCTCTTGTAGCTACTACCTAAGATTTTCGATGGTGTGCTGCTGGCAGTTGTCCCTGTTACTTTTTTGCAAATAGCTTTTGCTGGGGTAAATCCCACAGCCTCCTGCGCCTCGGCCGGGATTGCTGTATCAATCCCGGCTTCTGCAGCCGTTAGACCATAATCACCAATGTTGATCAATGCTCGATTGCTGATACCTGATTTTAAAACAAGTGTACTGGCAGCGGGAAACGCGAAAGGCTTCAAAGCTATTACCTTGATATCGCCAGGTAAAGAAGCTGTTGCACGAGTATAGGTAATAGCTACTTTCCCCGCTTTATAATCTTGATATTTTCTCAATGGCGTTCCGGCTGGAGCGTCTGGGACTTCTGTCTCAGCCGTAGCATTCACCGGTCGCAAGTATTTAAGCGCGGCATCTAAGTTGTTGAATCTTTTGGACATTGTTTTAATCGCTAGGTGTTTATTATTTCTAGCATCAAAAAACAGCTATTCTTTTCGCACCGATATCTAGATATTGGCAAAACAATTATTCAACGGATTAGACGGTATTTAGCCTTTCTATCACCTGCTTTAACCCTACTTCTGGGGTTGATACCAAGTTGATTACTTTTGTCCTGCCATGCAAAAATAATTGAGCATACCTAAACCTGATATCTGCTGTAGGACGACGAACGGGCTTGGGTACACTTTGTCCATAAATGGTATGATTCCCTGGGTTGTTTGGGTAGGTTCTAGAATTTTCTACATAGTCAGAGAAATCATCATTGAATGTATGACCACGGACACCTAAAACAGCCCTAGTTATTCGTTCCCCCTCGGATTTCGATGTTACATAAAGTCTGAACTGATAACCATGTTCATGGTCTTTGTAGTAGTAAACATATTTACCTTTATTCCAAATAAAAATAGGTGTGGCGAATTCTCTTTTTATGTCTCTTGCCAATTCTTCTGACTTTGCCCGTGACCAAGATTCTCCGGTTTCATTCATGATACGAAAACTAATCTCACCCCTTACCGCTCGTATCCTGTCAGCAATATAGGGATATCTCTCTTGGAAGTGTAAATGAACTTGAGGTTTGAAAATGACCTCTCCTTGAAAATCATTGACTGGAATTCCATAAATAGGAGCTTGCAAACTTTGCGCGTGACCAGCATCAAATTCAAATAGCAACTTCCTTAATAAAGTCATGTCAGAGGTGTCGCTGTTCTTCATTAAACAAGCGTGTTTTAAATGTTCTTTTGGTGTGGAGAAATTGTCACTGTTTGTATTTTTGAAGAATTTGTGAACTTCTTTATTGTGATACCTGCCTATTTGATCTTGTAGATGTTTCCACTCACTGAAATTTTCTGGCAATGGCATTGGTTAGTCCTCATCTGGCTCTAAATCTTTATCTGCTAAATCTTTACCTGCTGACTCGGTTTTGATTATATCTTGCTCCCTCTTGACTTCTGCGGCTTCCGGAATAGGTTTCGCTTGTGTAGTTCCTGGTTTCTGTTCTAAACTATCGGCTAATTCCTTGGATGTGGCTTCTAGTTCCTCTTTTGCTGACTTAATATTTAGAGGTTCTTGCGATACGCTCTCAACCATGCTGGCAGTTTCTTCCAAACTACTTAATTTTGTTAATAATGGATTGCTAAAATTGGGGGAAGGGTTCATCCAACTATAGGCTTTTTCGCTTACAACCCCCCACGCTCTTAAGGCATTTCCAATCTTTCCATTCTGTCCACCGATAACCTGCAATCCTTGGGTTAGTCTGTCCCCCATACTCATTAATGAATTGAAAACATTTGCACTGGCTTGATAAATTCTGTTGTATTTATTCCATTCTTTCTTGATTCCTGCTAAGTTTTCCGCTCCCAATATAGACTCTAGGAATCCATTCACCCCCTTACCTATGATGTCGGCTAAATCGTAATTATTTTTTTCGCTATCCTTTAGACCAACTAAATCAATAACATTTTGCATTGATTGAATTAATGTAACCGTGATGTTTGAAGATAGTTGGGTTGCGTTATGCAAAGTCGCGGCTAGACTGAGGATACCCAAGGCTCTATCTACTATTTGATGTGAGGTAAATCGCAACATCCACCCAGATAAGCCATCTGGGATAATATTCCCCATCTTCAAGTTTATAATTCCGATAGTCGCACCTAGCGAACTAACTATGCCCAATGTTGTAGAAGTTATGCCATTTATCGCCTGTAAGAAAATATTATTCCCTGTACTGGTTGTCAGATTAGCCGTAGTGGTAGCGTCAATCCTTCTAAGAAGTGCGCTGTCTTGAGGTGAAATTTGCTGAACATTGGTAACGTTATTTGTATTGTTTGTTATGAAATAATTATTCACGATTCCTCCAGGTCTAAAGGCATTTATCAAGGCATTTATCCCGGCAATTGCTAGTAAAATCCCAGCGATTTGCGCCCCAAGTGCAGCTAAAGTCCCAAATATTTTTGCAATATCCAATTTAAAATTCTTAAGCTGATTCTCGATATTTGCTTTAATCCCCTCAACCGTTGCAGTGATATTTTTAATCTGATTTTCCAAATTTATTTTTAATCCATTGACTGTAGCAGTAAGAGTTCTAATCTGTGCGTTTACCCCAATTTGAAGTGCTGCGAATTGTGCTTGAATTGCTTTGACTATTGATTTTAAATCGGTGACTGTAGCCACTAAACTTTGGATTTGACTAGCTACCGATTGCTGTAACTCAAGTAATTTACCATTGATAAATTGAACTTGACCTATCAATCCGATAACTAGATTATTTATTTCATTGACCACACCTTCTAGTGTTCCCAGTCTAGATTGAAGTCTTGCCAGCGCATCTAACGTTGACTTGGTTAAAAAAGCAATTTCACTTTTTATATAAGTTTCGAGGCGCTGCATTGCTGCTAACGCTCGTTCGGTAATGTACTTTATTTCTTCCATCGCCCGTTCGGCGAGTCCCTTGGCAATATCTGCTTTATTCTCGGCTTTTACTGCTAAAGTAGCGGCTGCACGGGCATCTCCACCAGCTTTCACAGCGGCATCATATGCCCTTTGTGCAAGTTGTCGAATTGAGTTTATATCGCTAATTTTCGAGCCGGCAAGAATTTGGGCCAGTATTTGGGCTACTGCATTAAATAAAGTGGAGGCAAGGATACTGAGTACGATTGTTTTTACGAGTGCGGGAAGTCCAGCGGTTAACGCCCCAATCATTTTTTGAACTACAGTAATAGCCCCCCATATTTTGGTATGTTCTGCCCTGTTCCCTCCTTCAGCCGCTTCGAGCGCTCTTATTTGCCCAGAAATTCGCTGAATATCGTATTTTGTTTGTGGATCGGGTCCACCAACTGGACCGCGTTCGCCCCTGTCGCCCTTAAGCCCTCTTGCTGGAGTTCCACGCGCCTCCAATGCTCTTACTCTATCCCATAGTCGGTTTATTTCCGCATCTTGGCTATTGTCTCTCTGATAATTGGGACTCCATCCTATTCTTTCCTGGAGTCCGTCGATCCTCCTATTTAATCCGTCACCCAACCGATTCACTTCTTTATGCCCAGCTTTTTCTTCATCCAATATCCTGAATAAATACTCAAATCCTTTTCTGATCCCTCCAAACATATTTTCTACATATTGCTTGTAACTGGTAAACTCCGATTTGGTTACAAACTTATTATTTAAAGCCGCAACATCAGCAGATAAAGCAGCTATTTGTGCAGAGATTTCGGAGCATGAACTCATTATTTTATTCCCGCTAATATTTTTCTAATACTGGAAATGCCATTAAAAATTTCTGCACAATCCAAGCAACAATCGCCACAGTCGAGGGTGTTTGGGGGGCATCCTTGGATACAATTAACAGAATAATTTGCGGTATCGAATAATTGATTGAATATTTCCGTACCAACGGAATTAAATATTTTAATTCGATATTTCAGAGGGCTTTGTACGCCTCCCGATGTAAAGTACCAACCAGTAATGACGTTTGTAAAAGGTCTGCCACCGGTAGACCCGCCTCCTGCATTAGTTATGCCTGCCTTATGTGATACTCTTAAATTCCAGAACCTGCCTTCTACCACATAATAAACATCGAAAATTGGAGCAAAAAAACTGCCAACCAATCCATAAGTACCCCCATTCGTTTGCGCCCAAACCGTACCGAACTGCGGTGGAATACCATCTTCTCTTTTTACAGTAACTTCTACGGGAGCATCCGCAAAATCCTGAATACTCCCATTTGGAAACGTTACGCGGGCAATATCGCCCGCCTGGCAATGTACAGGCATTAGTATTTGGTAGGATCTAATCCTGCTTCTGAATCTATTTTTGCAAGGTTGACGATAACCTGATCCACTCTGTACTGCGTAGTCCCACGCGTGGTAAAGCTGGCGAATCCGTCAGAAACATAGACGCTATTGTCATTATCTGCGTCGTAAACTGTCTGAGTAAGATTAGTTTTCAGTAATTTTACTATTGCAACAATATGACCTTCAGCCGTTGCAGTAGTAGGAGTTATTAATCCCGCACTGATAAGCAAGCTATCAGGAATAAATAAACCAGCACTGGGGGCAGCCGCGGACGATGCTAACCGAGTCGCACCCGTCCCTAAAATTTGCTCTAATGATTTTTCTGCCATGATACTCACTCAGTAAATGTATGAGTATATAGTAATTTAGTTTCAGTCCCTAGCTTGTGACAAGATACAGCCAAACACGTAACTTTTATCACTGATAAAAAAAACAAAATATTAAATAAATGCCTGGGGTATTCCCTGATTTTAGGCAAGAATTAGGCAAAGCCAAATACTAAAAAGCCTAAAAGCTAATGGGTGAGGAGGGAATCGAACCCGCAACCAATTGATTAAGAGTCAACTGCTCTACCGTTGAGCTACTCACCCGCTGATAAAGCCATAATATCAGACTTTTGAATTTGGCGCTAGTGTTGCAGCTAAAAAACTGGCAACAGCGGAAATTGCATGATAAAAGTGGTTTGACTGTTAGCACTTGTGACATAAATTAATCCATCTAAACGCTGCACCATTGTTTTTACCAATATCAACTCTAAGCCGGTGTTCTGTGCTTGCCAAGAGGAATGTTTAGGGATGCGGTAGAATGGCTGAAAAACTTGTGATAGTTCATGCTGAGGAATCTCCACACCAGAAATACTCACTTTTAATTCTACCGTGTCTGCATTCAAATCAGCGGTAACTGTAATTGATTTACCTGGAGCAGTGCATTGACAAGCTTGGTTGAGTAGTAGAGTGATAATTTTCTCTAAATCAGTGATATCTGTAGATACAGGGGGAATTTCTGTTGGCATATCCAGGTGTAACAGTTGTTGCTGACAACTGGTAACATCTCGAAAAGATTCCACAATGGGAGACAACCAAGTTAGAAAATTAATAGTAATTAAAATCGGTGGTTCAGGATGGTTTTTGAGATATGCAAAGGTGAGAAGATCCTTAAGTAATTTGTTTTCTCGTCCACATTCATGATGGAGAATTTGTAATAGCTGAGATACTATTTTTGGATCTAAAATTTCTCCTGGTGTCATCAGACTTTCTAAAGTTTGAGCCGCAAGACTAATATTCGTAATTGGTGTGCGTAATTCTTGAGCAAGATGTTTAATAAATTCGTTTTTATGCCGTTCTTGTTTGGCTATTTCCTGAAGCTGGGCTTTGGTTTTTGCGTGCAGTTGAGATTGACCAATTGCGATTGCACATTTATTAGCTACTTGCTGTAAAAAGGATATTTCTAATTCTCCAAATTTTGCTTCTGTCTGCCTAATTAGCCAAATATTACCCAAAACTCCTTGATGATAAAAAATTGGACAAGCTAATTGATTCACAAGCTGTAAACTAGCATGATATCCCGGCATAATTTCCACAGATTGCCAGATTTTTCTTTGTAATAGCGACTGATAAATTTGCGGAAAATCAGCAATTTCTCTAGTTAATCCTTGACAATGGGGTAAACTAGAAGTATACTCATAAGTAACTGTAACAGAAGTTAAGCAGGGATGATAAAGTTCAATTTGACAACGGTTAAGTTGTAATAAATCAACTAATTTTTGAGTAATAATTGTTAATAATTTTCGATCATCTAGACCATCCCGAATTTGTTCAGTTATATATTGTAGTAAAGATTGAAATTTTTGAATCTGCTCTAACTGATGAGTGTATTCCTGTCTTTCTAACTCTAATTGAATTTGTAAATATTGTATCTGCTGTTGTAGTTTTGCTTCTTCTGTAGCCATATCCAATTGCATAGATACTTCTGAACAAAATATCGGTGGAGATGGTAATTGAGTCCATTCTGGGATGGATTTTAGTTGATTTAGATTCATGCAGCAGTTAAAGAAAGAGGTAATGGATAATTGGTGATTGGGGAAGAGGTAATGGGAAAAAATATACAGTAGGAGTCAGGAGTCAGAATTCAAAACCTCTTGATTTTTGGTTTGAATCTTCTACTTCATTTACCTGCAATCCGTTATATTACTTGTTACGGATCTTCCCATCTGCCTATTACCTATTCCCTAACTGGAAAACGAGATTAGTATGAGTGAGCATACCAAATATTGTGTATTACCGATAACAAGCCTTGTGACGGTTTGTGAACAGGTACGTTAAGTTACAGCTAATCCTATAGCACCATTCTACTATGCTGTGAAAAATTAATCCTAATTTTTTATCCTTGATAGCGTAGTATCAGCCATTTTGTGATCAAAATTTTGTAGTTCATTTACCTTGAATTTGCTGTAATTTAAGGAAATATTACCCATTTAATTATGAATATCTCAAAATCTCAACCCAGTATTTTATGGGTGCAAGTTTTGGTTTTAGCCGGGTTACAAGGGGCAATTACCCTGACTTGGTTGGTTTATAATGTGTACTTACCCCAACTTTTAACTCAATTTGGATTTCCTGCATCCTTAGCAGTTGGTTTATTAGTCGTAGAAAATGCCTTGGCTGTGGTATTAGAACCACTCATGGGGGGACTTTCAGATCAAGCTATTCGCTGGGTAGGAAGTCGTTTTCCCTTTATTTCCGCAGGTGTAATTTTAGCATCAAGTTTATTTATTGCCATACCTTGCATTGTTACCTTCATTCCCCCAACGGAAGTAATCAAGGGAATTTTACCCTTAGTTTTGATAGCTTGGGCATTAGCAATGACAGTATTTCGTTCTCCTGCAATTTCCTTATTAGGAAGATATGCTATTCCCAAAGAATTACCATTAGCAGCGAGTTTTCTAACTTTAGCAGGGGGAATAATTGGGGCTTTTCGGGGGATTGCCAATACATTTATTTTAAGTTTAGGTCCTATTTTTGCTTTTTCTATCGCTTCCTTCGTACTTTTAGGTGCAACCTTTACATTGCGGTTTTTCAACCCTCCCGAAACACCAGCAAATCCAGAAAATGTAGAAATACCAAAAATTCCAATTGGCAAATTAGGCTTAATTTTATTAACAGGTTTTAGTATAGCTTGGGGTTCTCGATTACTCATGGATACTATAGGCAAAATCCTCAAAACCCAACTCCAGACAAATGATATTAGTACAATTATGCTAGGAATTGGCGTAACCTTAGCTTTTGCTGCCTTACCTGCGGGGTTTTTGGCTGTAAAAATTGGTAATCGTCAAGCCATGTTAGCAGGTATTTGTACAACCATTTTATCAATTATATTGATGTTAAATATAGGCGCACATTTCCTAATAATATTATTGACATTAGCCGGATTTAGCTTAATTCTCAATGGGGCAATTCCATTTACTTTAGAATTAATCCCTCAGAAATGGGCAGGATTAGGAATTGGGATGTATTTTAGCGGATTTTCTCTAGCCATGAGTCTATTTGGCTTTGTATTTCCACCAGGAATCACATCTGTAGTCACTGGAATAAGCAGCGTATTCGCCTTTTTACTGGCCAGTATGTGTATTATAGTAAGTGAAAAATATATAGCGATCCTAAACAAAAAGTGAGCGCGCAAAAGTGCCGTAGGCATACATCTCCTTCTTCTCCACCTCCGCGCCCTCTGTGCCTCTGCGGTATGGCTAACGCCACGCTGCGCGAACGTTAAAAAAAAATCCCGTTTGCTTACAGATTCCGTAACAGCTTACACAAATAAAATAGGAGTGCTATATGACTAACAAAACAAATTTTCGCATTGAAAAAGACTCAATGGGCGATCGCCAAATTGCCAATAACGTATATTATGGTATTCAAACTCAAAGAGCAATTGAAAACTTTCCCATTAGCGGCATTAAACCTTTACCCACTTATATAGATGCTTGTTTATATATTAAAAAAGCCACCGCTATTGTCAACGGAGAATTAGATTGTATTCCCGCAGATATTAGCAAAGCCATTATTCAAGCCACTGATGAAATCCTCGCAGGTGAATTACGAGATCAGTTTGTCGTTGATGTTTATCAAGCCGGTGCGGGAACTTCACACCACATGAATATTAACGAAGTTCTGGCAAATCGCGCTTTAGAAATTATTGGTGATCAAAAAGGTAATTATAAACTCCTTAGCCCCAACGATCATGTAAACTACGGACAGTCTACCAACGATGTCATTCCTACAGCCATTCGCATTGGTGGATTATTGGCACTTTCTCGCACCTTGCAACCAGCTTTAGAACAGGCAATTTCCGCCTTAGAAGCCAAAGCCACAGAATTTCAAGATATCGTCAAATCGGGGAGAACCCACCTCCAAGATGCTGTACCCGTGCGATTAGGTGATAATTTCGGTGCTTGGGCGCAAATCCTGTCAGAACACCAAAACCGTCTTTATATTGCTTCTGGAGATTTAATGGTATTGGGTTTAGGTGGTAGTGCTGCGGGAACAGGTATGAATACTCACCCAGAATATCGGCAAAGAGTCGTGGATATCCTGTCACAATTATTGGAATTTCCCCTAGAACCTGCACCTCATTTAATGGCTGCTATGCAAAGTATGGGGGCTTTTGTGAATGTTTCTGGGGCGTTGCGAAATTTAGCCCAGGATTTGGTGAAAATATCCCACGATTTGCGATTAATGGATTCAGGTCCCAAAACCGGATTTAAGGAAATTCAACTTCCACCTGTGCAACCTGGTTCTTCAATTATGCCCGGAAAATATAATCCTGTGATGGCAGAGATGACATCAATGGTATGTTTTCAGGTAATGGGATATGATAATGCGATCGCTTTTGCTGCCCAAGCCGGACAATTAGAATTAAATGTGATGATGCCCCTGATTGCCTATAATTTAATTCACAGTATCGAAATTTTAGGTAATACAATTTCGGCTTTAACTACAAGCTGTATTCAAGGAATTACTGCCAATAAAGAAAGATGTTTAGCCTATGCAGAAGGCAGTTTAGCATTAGTCACCGCCTTAAATCCCCACATTGGTTATCTTAACGCTGCGGCTGTGGCTAAAGAATCTTTAGAAACAGGAAAATCTCTGCGGCAAATAGTTCTCGAAAAAGGTTTAATGACAGAAGCAGAATTAGCAACAGTCTTAGATTTAGACCAAATGAGCGCGATTGTGCCTTTATAAAATTGGCGGGGTTTAGCATTGCTAAACCCTAAAAAATATGTTTAATGATTATGGTTTAGAGGCAATCATCCCCACGAAAATTAATTCATATTTATCCCCTTTCCCACTTTTAAAACATCCTCTGAAAAAATATCAAATATTCTATGTTGAAACTCCTCAAATACCTCAGTATTTGTTTCATTAGTGCCTGTTTGCTATTTGCTTGTCATGCTTGGACACCGACAGCAGTAAAACGCCCTCCCTTGAAAATACCATTTGGATATTTTGTTGGCGAGTATCCAAGCATTATTGCTCAAGAAAAAGGATTCTTCAAAGCCCAAGGGGTAGATGTGGAAGTAATTTATAAACGATATACCCGATTAGAAGCAGCAAATTTCAATGCGGGTAAATATGATGGTGTTATATCTTCCTTGGGAAGTTTTATCATCTTGAGCGCCACAAATCCAGATATACAAGGCGTGATGGTTGTAGATGAATCAACAGGTGCAGATGTAGTAGTCGCCCAATCACAAATTAAAACCGTTGCTGACTTAAAAGGAGAAAAGCTGGGTGCAAATCTAGGTGGTTTTAGCGAAGTTTTTGGGACTGAAATGTTGAAAACTGCCAACTTAACCAGCGATGATGTGAACTTAGTTAAATCAGAGGCTTCAGAAATTCCTCAACGTCTGAAAAATAATACTATTCAAGCTGGACACACTTGGGAACCCTATCTTTCTGAAGCTCTCAAATCAGGGGGACATATCCTATTTACCAGCAAACAAACCCCTGGCTTAATTTTAGATATGATTGTCTTTCGTGGTGAGATCATCCGCGGTCGCCCCGAAGATGTTCGGGCATTTGTGCGAGGATGGCTACAAGCAGTAAACTACTGGAAAGCAAATGTTCAGGAAGGAAACGCAATCATCAGCAAAGTCTTAAAAATTCCTAGCAATACAATCTCTCTGGAGGGAGTAACCCTCACTGATTTAGGTGACAATCAAAAATTCTTTCAATCTAGCAACCCTAATTCTATTTACAAAATTGCCAAGACATATACAGACTTTTTTATTCGCTCTGGAAATGTAACGCGTATTCCTCAGTTAGAAAGTTTGTTCAATTCTTCCTTCTTGAACTCTTCCTCCTAGTTTAGGGACTTCCAAGAAATAAATTATCCGGATTAACTAACCGCAGAGGCGCAGAGAACGCAGAGAAATGAGGGTTTGAGAGATTTTTTACGTTAGGTGGTTGAGTGTTTTTTTATTTGGAAGTCCCTTACAGCCATGCAGCATTCTCTTTTGGATAGCATCCGGACAAAGTTGATCGTCTCGTTTCTGATTGTTGCTTTGATTCCGTTACTGTTATTGACATTTATCAACAAACAGACTACAGAAAAGGCACTAACTGACAACGCCCGACAAGCCCTATCTGCGGCGGCTAAGGAAACTGCTAACAGAATAGATGCTTTTATTGATGGAAATCTCAATTCCGTGCGCGTAGAGGCGATTTTACCAGGTTTGGCACGCTATCTCAGCCTCACTCCAAAACAGCGAGATGACAGCCCCGAAATGCAATTGGCGACAGAAACATTAATCCGTCTCAGTCGCAAAGATATGCTCAATGTTCTCTCTTATGCTTTGCTCGACTTAAACGGGAAAAATGTATTGGATACATATACACCGAACGTTGGCAAAGATGAATCTGGTCAAGATTACTTTAAAAAACCACTGCAAACTGGGTTCTCTTTTGTTTCTGACATGAAGCTATCACCAAAAATTCCTGACCTTGTTACCATTTTTTTTAGCAGTCCGGTTCGTAATGCCAAGGGAGATATATTGGGTGTATTGCGTGTTTCATACAATGCGACTGTTGTTCAGCAGTTAGTAACTCGACAAACTGAACGGGCTGGGGCAAAATCTTTTGCTATTCTTTTAGATGAAAATAATATTTATCTGGCACATAGCACTGCACCAGAACTACTTTTTAAATCAATTGTGCCTTTGCCTGCCGATGTTTTAACTCAACTGCAACAAGAAGAACGTTTGCCTAATTCTCCTGTTAAAGAATTGGCAACTAATGAGTTTAAACTTAAGCAAGCATTGGATAATAAACAATCATATTTAATTGCATCTTTCTCAGGAACAGGTAATCAGGATAATTTGATTGCGATTACTCATTTAAAATATAAGCCTTGGTCTGTGTTGTTCGCACAGCCGATTAGTATTGCCCTAGCACCTGTAAAAAAGCAAATCCATGATGCAATATTTCTCTTTGCAATTATCGCTTCCGTAGTGACAATCATCGCTTTTACTATTGGGCAATTGCTAACAAAGCCAATAATTTACCTGACCAATATAGTTTATCATTTTACAATAGGTAACTTAGAGATCCGCGCCAAAATTAATTCAAAGGACGAAATAGGTCAACTGGCAAAGTCCTTTAACAACATGGCCCGTGAGTTACAAATATCTTTGGAAACTTTGGAACAACGGGTACAGGAGAGAACCGCAGAGTTAGTAATTGCTAAAGAAAAAGTAGAAGATACAAATCAGAAACTAGAAAAATTGGTAAATTTAGATGGTTTAACTGAGGTGGCTAACCGTCGTTGCTTTGATGGACGACTGCAAGCAGAATGGAAACGCCTTGCAAGAGAACAACAACCCCTGTCACTAATTTTATTTGACGTTGATAAATTCAAACTTTACAACGACTATTATGGTCATCTTGGCGGCGATGATTGCCTAGTTAGGATAGCGCAAACAGTGCAAAAGATAGTTAATCGTCCTGCTGATCTGGCCGCACGTTACGGAGGAGAAGAATTTGCGGTACTCCTCCCCAATACTGACTTAGCAGGGGCGATTAAAGTAGCACAAAGTATTCAACAAGCAATTCACGATCAGGCCATTCCCCATGCAAAGTCTGATGTCAAGGATATCGTTACACTTAGTTTAGGTATTACTTCTGTCATCCCCACTGGCGACATCAAGCCAGATACACTTATCGCTTCAGCCGATAAAGCACTGTACAATGCCAAAAACAAGGGGCGCGATCGCTATTGTTGCTCATTAGAGGATGTTTGAAAAGTAAGAATTGGGGGTAAAAAGATTTCTCAGATAAAACTCGTTTATATTGTTTATTTCTCTTACTTGTATTCTTATATTAAGGAAATATCTCAAAAGCAGCACAGTGTTGTGGATTAATAATACTAAAAATATGTTTATCTAAAGTTAAAATCTTAGGAATATTCATCCTTTCCGCAATAGCAACAATAGTTGCATCTACAAAATCCAACTCACTATCAGCATATTGGCTTAAAATCTCCGTCACCCTTTTTAAATCAGTTTTATTAATCCCTTCAATAATGACATTACTATTAACTAATTCACTTAAAACCTGTTTTGTTGTAGGATATCCTAACCGAGAAGTAAGCAAATGACAAACTTCAGGTAAAACTGTTGTTGGTAAAACTAATACTTCCTTTAAATTAACTATAATATCAAGGACACGTCCATAATTTTCGTCCTTAATATCAATGGTGGACACTAAGAAACTTATATCTAAAATAGCGGTCATGATTATTCATTTACCTCATGATTAAATTCCTTAATCCCTCTAGCTGGCTCAATTTCAGGTGCTAGATTTTCTGCATCTTTGTCTGATAAATAGAGTTCACTAGACTCTCCTATCCCAGAAATACTTAATAAAAAATTACTCTCTTTTTGTTCATTATTAATAGCCGCAGAAGTTAAATTTAGTTTAAAACGTAAGTCTTCAATAAAATCAGCTAATTCAGGCAGTGCTGCCAGTGGAAGTTCATTAATAGCTTGGGATAATTGTTGGTGGGTGAGATTTACAGAATCCATATTTTATGTCATCCTTCTAGAGGATTAGCTTTTGTCTGTTCTCAGGGATATTGGCATTAATTTCTGCTTGGTTGCCCTATTCCTACATAAATCTCGTTTATATTGTTATATAATAACGCAATTATTCCCCATGCAAACACAAAAATCATCTGTTAGTCTGATTCGGGCTAAATCCTACGAACAAGACGCTTTAAAAGAATCCTTGGAAACACTGCTAGAACCTTTAGGGGGCATGGCTGCTTTTGTTAAACCAGGAAACCGGGTACTACTCAAACCCAACCTGCTTACAGGTTCTCGTCCGACGAAAGAATGTACCACTCGTCCAGAATTAGTTCGTGCAGTTGCCGAAATGGTAATTGCCGTTGGTGGCAACCCATTTTTAGGAGATAGCCCCGCTTTTGGTAGTGCCAAAGGTGTGGCCATAGCGAATGGTTTATTACCAATTTTAGAAGAACTAAAATTACCACTTGTGGAATTTCACGGCAAACGTTATCAAACCGTCAACGACAATTTTAATCACCTGCTTTTATCTAAAGAAGCTATGGAAGCAGACGTGATTATTAACCTCCCCAAAGTTAAATCTCATATGCAATTAACTTTAACTTTAGGGGTTAAAAATCTCTTTGGTTGTGTTCCGGGAAAAATGAAAGCTTGGTGGCACATGGAAGCTGGCAAAGATGCTAATAAATTCGGAGAAATGTTAGTAGAAACTGCTAGGGCAATTAATCCAACTTTAACAATTTTAGATGGAATTATTGGTCATGAAGGTAATGGACCAAGTGGGGGAGAACCTCGGAATTTAGAAATTTTAGCAGCATCAACTAATGTATTTGCTTTAGATCGGGCAATGTTAGAAGTTCTCCAAGTTGCACCGGAACAAGTTCCCACCGTTGCCGCTTCCCAAAGATTGGGAATATGTCCAGAATTAAGTGATATTCACTTCCCGAATTTATCACCCGATTTACTACAAATTGCTGATTGGCAATTACCCGAAAAGTTAATGCCCATAGATTTTGCCATGCCCCGTGTGATTAAATCTACTTTTAGGCATCTTTACATCCGATTCATTAAAGAACCCATGAGCGCTTATACTAGATAAGACTTGTGATCTAAAGTTTAGACAGGGTGTAAATACCCTGTTACAGCGATTATCATTTGAATTTAATACAATTGAGGGCGGGCAGGGATGCCCACCCCACAAAAATTAGACTTATTTTAGGTTATACGGTTTGTTTAAATTTATCGGCTGAAAACGACAAGAAAGCAATTTTCTCAGAAATTGTTGAGGGTTGCTATAATTTCTTCACGATAACAAGGTTTAATTTTAGCAGTTTAATTAATGATCCCCATAAGGTTACTCTAGGATGAGCGATCGCATAAGATGACAAAACAAAACCCTAAAACTCAGAACTGCTGTTGAATACAACGCCCATGAATCAACTGAACAATGGTTTTACAATATTTCTCAGTCTACTAGTGGAGGCGATGCCATTTTTGCTGCTGGGTGTATTTTTATCCAGTCTGTTACTACTATTTGTCGATGAAAGTAAATTGGTGGAGAAAATGCCCAGAAATCCCCTATTAGGGGCTTTATTTGGCAGTATGATCGGCTTTTTGTTTCCAGTTTGTGAGTGCGGTAATGTGCCTGTGGCTAGACGGCTATTGATGCAGGGAGTACCTACACCAGTAGCAATTGGCTTTTTATTAGCAGCGCCGACAATTAACCCCATTGTGATTTGGTCAACTTGGACTGCATTTAGAGATCAACCAGAAATAGTAGTGTTAAGAGTGGTATTTTCCCTAGCCATTGCGACTATTATTGGTTTTATCTTCAGTTTTCAATCAGATTTAGGTCCTTTCCTCCAGCCAGCGATCACTCGTTATCTCAAATTTAACCCACCTGCCCAACCGAAAACAAAACGCGGGGGAAGACAGTCTCAATTACAACCTCAAATCAATACGCCTAGTTTATTGCAATCAGGGACGTATATTCTTGGAGGAACAACAGGAGGATCAAAACGCATAGATGATAATTACGGTGAAGCTGCTGCAATTCCTAACTTCAGTAAACCCTTGCCAGAAAAACTCCGTTCCCTATTAGATAATATCGTCCAAGAATTGCGGGAATTAGGCGGAGTCATGGTAGTAGGCAGCGCAATAGCCGCCGCCACACAAGTTTTAGCCCCCCGTGACTTGATTCTTAGTCTTGGTGCAGGTCCAATTACCTCAATTTTAGCCATGCTAGTATTAGCGGCAGTTGTATCAATATGCTCTACAGTTGATGCCTTCTTTGCCCTATCCTTTGCTTCCACCTTTACCAGTGGGTCATTACTAGCATTTTTAGTATTTGGACCGATGATTGATATCAAAGGCATTGGTTTGATGTTATCAATCTTTAAACCGAAAGCCATCATTTATCTCTTTGTCTTAGCTGGACAGTTGACGCTTTTATTCACCCTATTTCTCAATTTGCACGTAATCTAATCTCGATTCAATTCCATTTTTAGGAAAATTTTCTTCTTGCTTGTGATCGTGGGTGCAGCACGGTATAGGACTGATGCCACCTACAGCCATAATTCTGGGTGCTTGCACCCCTACAATCCTATCTTCTGCTTTTTTACTGGAATGTGGGGTGTGAGGTATAGGCTTTAAATCCTAGGAAAGTGAGAATATAGTAACTGGAGATTGGGAAAGAGCAATTTTATGAAATTACTCATCTGTTTCCCATCACCTATCACCTGTGATCAATAAATGACCTTAATTCCTAACTCCCAAACTAAAACCCCAAATAAATTCATCCCTTGGTTAGATGTGGTAGCCATTACCGCTTGGGGTATTTTAATGCTGAAATACTGGTTGACAGGTAAACTTTACTTGTTGATTCACCCTGATTACTTTTGGTTAGTAATCGTGGCTGGCATAGCTTTATTAATTATCGGTTTCTTTAAAGGATTACAACTGTGGAAACACCGTCGCCGTCCCCAAATACCTAATGCTCCACATATTAGTTTATTTCCACCTGGCTGGGGTAGTTTTCTACTATTGACCACTGCAATTTTAGGATTAACTATTACACCCCGTGTCTTTGCCAGTCAAACAGCACTAGATCGGGGTGTCACAGAATCACTTGGAGCTAGTCGCGCCCAACCCCAAGCATTTCGGGCTACAGTTCGTCCAGAAGAGCGATCGCTCGTAGACTGGGTGCGGACACTCAATGTCTATCCTGAACCAGACGCATACACAGGACAAAAAGTAAAAGTCCAAGGATTTGTGATTCATCCCCCGACGATGGGTGAAGACTATATCTTCTTAGCCCGATTTGTCCTCAGTTGTTGTGCCGCAGATGCCTATCCGGTGGGATTATCAGTCCAAATACCTGGATCACGTCAACAGTACCCCCCGGATATATGGTTAGAAATAGAAGGACAAATGACAACACAAACTGTCGGAGAGAAACGCCAACTCACTATCAAAGCTAACTCCCTGAAAAAAATTCCTCAACCGCAAAATCCTTACAGTTATTAGTCAGTGGTCAGTTGTCAGTTGTTCCCTAATCTAAAATCCCAAATCTAAAATTGTTAGATGAACAAATCCTATAAACTTATTCAACCATTAGATCGCATGGCGATCGCCGTCATACTCCTCCTGAGTGTGTTAATTGGGTTAATCATCTGGAATGGTGATGCCGTTAAACCCATTGTTCGCACCTTTACCTGGGAACAGCAACAAATCGGAGCAGATGATCTATCCTTCTCCCTCACCTTCAGTCGGCCAATGGACTTTAAAAGCGTCCAAGAAAATTTAAAAATAGATCCACCTTTAGCCGGTAAACCCAGTTGGGCAGGGCGAAGAATGGTGTATACACTACTCACACCAGCCCCCTACGGAACAAATTACCAAGTCAAATTAGAAAAAGGTCGAGATAAATACTCCCAAGCCGAAGGACAAAACCGGGTTATGCAGCCTTTTACGGGTAGCTTCACCACCCGCAATCGCGTCATCCTTTACATTGGTGCTGATCCAGAAATCCAAGGGCAATTGGTACTTTATAATTTAACCCAAGAACAAAAAAAAGTTCTTACTCCCAAAGACTTAATTGTGATGGACTTTGAGCCATTCCCCAATGGTGAAAAAATTGCCTTTTCTGCTCGTTCTTCTAAAAATCCTGACCTTCTTTCCGCCCAAATTTATACAGTCACCACGGGTATCAAGAGTCAAGTTGACAAAGAAACAGAAGCAGCAGGTAAAGTTGACTTGATTTTAGATAATAAAGAATATCAAAACCTCAAATTTGACCTTTCAGCCGACGGCAAAACAATTGTTATTCAAAGAGGTAAACGGGATAATCCCGGTGATTTTGCCCTATGGCATTTATCTACTAGCAATGACATTTCTGGTGAGAAATCCACCCCAAAAAAGTTACAAGGGCAACCAGGTGGAGATTTTTTAATTACACCCGATAGCAAAGCCGTAGCAGTTTCCCAAGGACAGGGAACAGCAATTGTTTCCCTAGAAGCTGATAGCAGCAAACCTCTGGATTTTCTCCCCCAATTTGGTTTAGTCCAAGCTTTCTCCAAAGACGGTTCCCAGGCAGCTATGGTCAAATTTAACACTGACTATACAAGAGATTTGTTTTTAGTCACCAATCAAGGCATACAAAAACAACTATTAAAAACAACAGGCTCAATTCTTAGCTGTCAATTTGACCCCGCGTCCCCTAGCCTTTACTGCTTAGTGACACAATTGATTTCTAAAGAACAATACATAGAACAGCCTTACTTGGTATCCATTGACTTAAAAACAGGAGTACAAAAACCACTATTACTCTTACCCCCCGCTCAACGCAATGTGCAAACCAGTTTAGCCCCCGACGGTTTAGGTTTCTTGTTTGACCAAGTAGTCCCCATTAGTAATAACACCACACAATTACCCGCCAACACCTTAAAAACTGATGACGGTGAACCAATTGCTAGTAGTAGTCTCTGGTTGATGCCCTTGCTACCTATCGCTGATCATACAAATACTGAGATTAAACCAGAACAATTGCCTTTAGTTGGGTTTCATCCCCAATGGCTACCTTAAGTGCAGGGGTCTGGGGGTGTAGAGGAAGATGATTTTTTCCAATTCCCAATTCCCAATGCCTAATAGTCCTGACACCTGTATTATTTCTTGATAAAATATCAAAATGTAAATAAGTGATAACGGTTACTTACTTGTGATTCCTGGATATTGACAATATGACCGTGACAAATTCACCTCTTTTATGGCTAACGCCGCGCTACGCTATCAGCCAGCTACAGATCATCAATATGAAACCGTAGTTATGGAAAAATCGGAAGACATTAACCAACAGGACTGGATTGCAGAACCTGACATTGATCAACAAGGACAGGTCAATTTAGAATTTCAGCAACTACTGAAGTTAAATACAGAATTAAGTACAGCTAATAATGATCTATATGCTCAATTAGGTCAATTAAAAACCGAATTAGCTGAGGCAGAAAAAATTTTGCAGTGGCAGAAAACACGCTCTAGCGTTACAGAGTCCATGTTTAACCAACAAAATCAAGAACTTTCCGCTGCTCAAGAACAAATTCAGTCATTATATCAACAGTTAGAAACATCTGTACAAACCGTTCAGCACCAAGAAATCTGTATTGAAACTTATAAGGCTAATTTGCAAATTAGCCAACAACGTTTAGCGCATTTAGAAAGAGAATGTTCCCAGCTACAAACTAACTACAGTCAAGAGTCTCAGCAGCTATTACACTCCGAAAATACTTGTCGTGAGTTGCGGACTAGACTAATGCGTCAACAACGGCAGACTATGCAATTTAAATCGGCTCTAGAAAAATGTCTAGATACACCGATTCCTAGTCATGAAAATTTAGAGGATCATATCCATCATCCCCATGATGTCATTCACAAACAAACGAGATTTTCTAGAAAAGCCCGGTCTTTATTTCCCAACGCCCAACCGATTCGACCCTGGTCTGGAGTTGCAGATTCTCTGAATGAATCTGTGCCTGATTCTTGGGTGCAACCAACAGCACCAACTGCTGATAACTATACCCATTATCAAGAACCATCAATCTCCCCACCGATAGAAGTTCATGAATTGCCAATTCAATCAACTACAGCTACTTCTGAACTATTACCCCTAGACCAGCAACTAGAAGGCATAATTCATAAGTTTTTTGCGACACCATCTACCTCAGACACGACCCAGGACACAGAAACCGAGGTAAATATTCATCAAGCTGATATATCTGTTGTAGAAACTTTAGTATCTACTTCTGAAAATTATGAACAACCAGAAATAATAATTAAACAGGATTTGCCGATAGAAATTGATCCCTATGCTATTGTTGATGATGTTGACAAAGAAAATTTGTCCCTATCAACAATAGAAAAATTACCCATCATTTCTACTTCTCTAAATCATCAGATAACTACGGTGGAAATAGAAGATTATTGGTTGGATATTTCACCTAATGTAGAGTCAAATTTACCAACTAATGATAGTTTATCTGAGTCATTGGATGATAATATCTCTGTCCATAAATCACCTTCACCTTTAATTTACCCACAACGACCACCCAAGGGACGTAAATCTTTAGCATCTGTAGAACTGCCGAATTTTAAACCTAAAAATAAGTAGGGTTTACTGAAATACTGAAAAAGTTTTTTGGTGATAGTATAGCATCAGCCATAGATTAGGAATCAGGAGTAAAAACAAGCTATACTCCTGAATTCTGACTGCTAGATTCTTTTTCAATTAATACTTGCGTTCTTTTGGTTCAAACATTGTGATGGTAACTGGACGATATTGAATATCAATTCCCGTTGGGGAATAATAAGCCATTGTGTGTTGCAAGAACTTATTATCATCCCTTTCGGAAAAGTCTTCTCTAAAGTGTGCGCCGCGACTTTCTTGACGATTGAGGGCGGAAGTTAAAATGGTTTGTCCCACTACCATTAAACTTTGTAGTTCTAAGGCTTCAACTAATTCTGTATTCCAGCTAGTTCCTTTGTCATCTAAATATATTTGTGAATATTGCTGTTGTAATTCGGCAATTTTTTCTAATCCCTGACGCATGACTTCATCGGTGCGGAAAACGCCACAATGTTCAGTCATATTATCTTGAAAGGCTTGACGAATTTGATTAATTCGGTACTGTCCTGGTTGTGCTATTAAGAGTTGAATTTGTTGCTGGGCTTCCTGAATATACCTGGCTTCATCTATTGATGGTAATTTGCGATTTTGGACATAATTAGCGATCGCTGCTCCAGTCCTTTTACCATAAACTACACATTCTAATAAAGAATTACTACCGAGACGATTTGCCCCGTGAACAGACACGCAAGCAGTTTCCCCAGCGGCAAAAAAGCCTTCGACAAAACTATCATTATTACTTCTAACTTGTCCGTCAGTGTTAACAGGAATACCACCCATACAATAATGATTGGTAGGACGCACAGGCATCGGTTGAGTTACAGCGTCCACACCAACTAAACGATGGGCTTCCTCCCAGCAGAAGGGAACACGACTCATGATTTTTTCCTTACCCAAATGGCGCAAATCCAGATAAACAAAGGGACCGCCTGGACTACCATCAGTATTCACACCACGACCGGCACGGATTTCATAGGTGATCGCCCGTGAGGTAATATCACGAGGGGCTAATTCCATGCGGCTGGGGGCGTAATTGGCCATAAAGCGATCGCCATCGGCATTAATTAAATATGCCCCTTCTCCCCGCACAGCCTCGGAAATCAGCACGCCCACAGGATACAAACCCGTAGGATGAAATTGCACAAATTCCATATCTGCCAAAGGCAACCCAGCCAAAGCCGTCATCGCCAAACCGTCACCAGTGGAAGCATAATCATTGGAAGTCGTGTTATAAACGCGACCATAGCCCCCGGTGGCAAACATCACAGCCTTTGCCCGTAAAACCTCAATTCGTCCATCCAAGAGGTGAAACATCACCACACCCTTAGCCTGACCATCCTCTAAAATCAGGCGCATTACATACCATTCTTCGTAAATTTGCACACCATGACGGCGCAAATTATTAACCAACTCATGTAAAATTGCATGACCGGTTTTATCAGCCGCATAACAAGTCCGGTTATGAGAATGACCACCAAAAGCCCGTTGAGCAATGCGACCATCAGGTAAACGAGAGAATAACACCCCCAGATGTTCTAAATCAATCACCACATCCGGGGCTTCTTGAGTTAAAATTGCCACTGCATCTTGATCTGCCAAATAATCAGAACCTTTAACAGTATCAAAAGCGTGAGCTTCCCAAGAATCCGTATCATCAACATTTTTTAAAGATGCCGCCATTCCACCTTGAGCAGCCACGGAATGAGAGCGAATTGGGTGAGTTTTGGCAACTACCGCTACCTTTAAACTAGGGTCAGTCCGGGCGATTTCCAGCGCAGCCCGACATCCAGCTAAACCGCCACCAACAATAATTACATCATGTTCGAGCATTATTAACCACCAATTAAAAAAAATTCCCTATCTACAAGACAGGGTAATAGGGAATGGATAAATTAGTAAAATTCCCTTTAGCTAGTTGCTTGGACTGGGTTTTGTTGGGGAATATTATTTGGGATTGATTCTGTCTTTGTTTTTGGTTCTACAGCATTGAGTTCAATATTATTTAATAAAGTCGTCACAAAGGCAAAAAGTAAAAAAGGCAGAGATAAAAGGACAACAAGACCTACTATAGCTAAAGCGTATACTGGTCTTTTTGCACCCATCAGTGCTAAAGCTGAAGCCAAGCTAATGGTAATCGTAATTAACCAAACGATAATTTGACCGTAAATATCACCAAAGGTCAAAGTGCAGACAAACCGATAGTTTTGAATGTTATTTTTGTTCATTAAAACTGCCCTCAATTTTATCCTATAGCTTCTACCTTAGAGCTATGCTTGGCAATGTGAAAATTTCTCAATATTTTTCCAAGGTTTGTAATATTACTTTACAAATATAGTAAATTTTTAAGTTAACCGACTCTACTAGATTGTGAATTTATGTATTTCTATGTATATATACTATTGTGATTATCATTTATTAGCTTCTTTCCCATCATAGTGGGAACACAGTTAATCAGCAATTCGTCCTATGGTATAACAAAGTTATCATTATAACCTTACCCAAAACTCACTGTAAACTCCTTATCATAGGTATTGTATTATACACTCTTTTTAACCTTAATGTTGATCTAATCCCTTGAGAAGAACAAACTTTTAGTACCCGATTTAAAAATATCAACAAGAACAGATTTTATTGCGTAAATTGCTATTAATGCTGTGGATCATATAAATATTGTCTGAAATACTCAATAATTAATCAAGAGGATATTTAACGATGAAATTGATGCAGAAATCTCTATTTTTTCTAGCTTTTTATGTAACTTTATCTTCCCAGATAGGGTTAGCACAGGCTCAATCATTGCCAAATACCAAAACTTGGCAAATCAGTCAGAAATTTAAACCACGAGTAGATAATAAACGCAATCCGGCCACAGATGGTGGTGCGACACGGGGAACATCTTGTTTGAAAAATAAGAAAGAATCTCTAGTCCCTTTAACTCCAGCAAATTTAGTTGGGCTAACTGTAGCAAAACATCCGACATTTTTTTGGTATCAGCCGAATTCTACAGCTAAATTTCTCAATTTTACTATTCTTGCTGATGGTGAAACTGAAAACTTATATGAAGGCAAATTACCAATACCAAATGAAGCGGGAATTATTAGCTTTACCCTGCCTGAAGATGCACCTCAATTAGAAATTAATCGCCCTTACAAATGGTCTGTCACTGTAGTTTGTGATCCTGAAGATTATAGTAGCAATATTGAAATGGATGCTTGGGTACAACGAATTGAACCAGATGTTTCCCTACTACAAAAGCTAAAAAAGACTAATTTACGGAATTTATCAACTGTTTATGCTGAAGCAGGAATTTGGTATGAAGGAGTAAATGCCATAGCCAAACAACGTTGTAATGAACCAAATAGCTTAACAGTCAAATTGAAGTGGAAACAACTTTTAGAATCGGTAGAATTGAAAGAGATTGCATCTAAGAAATTAATCAATTTCTGCCCAGTTAATAAATAATAGATAATGAGGAAAAAGCTGGCAAAAAAAATCTGGCAATGGCGGGCAGTATTAATTGCTATTTCTAATACTACCGTCATTGTCACGTTAATTAGGTTGATGGGCTTGCTACAATTTCTTGAATTCACAGCCTTAGATCAATTTTTTCTGCTTCGCCCAAGGGAGACAGTTGATAGCCGAATAGTTATTGTGAAAATTGATGAGTTAGACATCAATAAACAAGGACAGTGGCCGATTTCTGATGCTGTATTGGCGAGATTACTAGAAAAAATCAAGGCGCAAAAACCTAGAGCTATTGGTTTAGATATTTATCGAAATTTGCCAGTTAATCCTGGACACAAAGACCTAATTAATGTATTTACATCTACTCCTAACTTGATTGGTATTCAAAAAGTTTTGAAGAATGATGATGATGATTTCCCGATTAACCCGCCGTCTATACTCAAGAACAAGCAACAAGTAGGAGGCAATGATTTACCTAGAGATGATGATGGTAAAGTTCGGAGAGGATTACTTTACCTATATTTAGATAATGATGATTTCTTAGAAAGCTTGGCGTTAAAATTAGCATTGTTGTATTTAAAACCGGAGGGAATTACAGAAGAAACTGCAAAAACTAACCCCAATTATTTACAATTGGGCAAAGGTGTTTTTCCCCGATTTGAAGCTAATGATGGTAGTTATATTAGAACGACAGAGGGAAGTTATCAACTTCTTTTAAATTACCGAGGAAATATAGAAACCTTTCCCAATATTTCTTTAACAGAAGTTTTAGAAAATCGCATTCCCCCAGATTTGATGCGGGGAAAGGTGGTGTTAATTGGTTCTACTGCGGGAAGTTTAAAAGACCTATTCTATACGCCTTATACGAACGAATATTTTACAACTCCGAAGAAAATGCCAGGTGTGGTAATTCATGCTAATTTAATTAGTCAAATCTTGAGTACAGCCCTAGATAATCGTCCATTAATTAAGTCTTGGTCAGAACCAGGAGAATATCTATGGATATTTGTTTGGTCAACTATTGGTGCTACTGTCAGTTGGCAGCTACGCCATAGTAACAGACTCCTGGCAATTAGTATTATCTTGACAAGTGGTGTTTTAATTAGTGGTTGTTTCCTATTATTTATATTTGGTTGGTGGATTCCTGTAGTTCCAGCACTTTTAGCATTAGTAGGATCAGCAATAATCATTACGCAATATGTGGCTAGTAGTGCGGCGAATATGCAAAAGACTTTTGGCCGTTATTTAACAGATGAAGTAGTTAATAATTTATTAGAAAGTCCTGCTGGTTTGAAGCTGGGAGGAGAAAGGAGAAAAGTTACCATTTTAGTTTCTGATTTAAGAGGATTTTCCTCTATTTCTGAGGAATTTACCCCAGAGGAAGTGGTAAGAATTCTCAACCTTTATTTAGAAGCTATGAATGATATTATTTATGAATATAAAGGGACAATTAATGATTTCATGGGTGATGGAATTTTGGTAATGTTTGGTGCGCCAATTAGTCGAGAAGATGATTCCCAACGAGCCATTGCCTGTGCGATTGCTATGCAATTGGCTATGAAACAAGTTAATCAAAAAAATCAAGAAATGAATTTACCAATTCTCGAAATGGGAATTGGGATTAATACAGGTGAAGTGATTGCTGGGAATATTGGCTCTCAAAAACGTGCCGAATATACTGTTATTGGTGGTCATGTAAATTTAGCAGCGCGGATTGAGTCCTATACGGTGGGAGGACAGATTTTTATTTCCGAGCATAGTTATAAAGATGCAAATATTGATTTGCGAATTGATAGTGAATTAAAAGTAGAAGCTAAGGGGATAAAATATCCTGTCAATTTGTATGAAGTTGGTGGTATTGGTGGGGAATATCAGCTATTTCTACCCACAGAAGAAGACAGTATGGTAAGTTTAAGTGAGGAATTATTTATTGAATATATGGTGGTGCAGGGAAAACACGTAGATGAAGAATTATTCTCTGGTGCTTTGGTGGGACTCTCTGAGCATGGCGCACAACTGCATTCTCAACATCCTTTGGAAAGATTAAGTAATATTAAACTAAAATTATTAACAGATACGGCTTTATGTGATGAAGACCCAGATATGTATGCGAAAGTAGTGAGAAAGTCTACTATTGACCCAAATTATTTTTTAATTCGGTTTACGACTCTCCCCCAAAAAGCAATCTCTCGACTAAATAGAATCCGCGAAATAAATTTACAGCAAAACTGTTAAAAATTCAAAAATAATCTATTCAAAATTGGCAGTCCTTGATAAAGTATTGAGGGCTGCTAAATGTATCAATTGATAATTCAAAAATGTATAGAAATTTAATTATGAAACTTCCTGCTTTCCTCCAGATGCCTAGTCAAATTGGGTTTTATGGGTTTTCGGCTGTGAGTATGGTTTTATTTACTGGTGTCTACCCCAGCATTGCTCAAGCACCAAATCCAGAAGGAAATCCCAATCAAAACAGATTTCCCCAATCTCTACCCACACCAGCACCTCTAGCACCAGAACCACAACCCCCACTACAACCTACTCCCACTCCTAGTCCAGAATCTTCCGAAACTCCCAGCACGGAAACTATTCAAGTTCAGAAAATTGAAGTTTTAGGGAGTACCCTATTTAACTCCACTGCATTAAACCCGATTACTCAACCAGTCGAAGGACGGGCTGTGACTTTTGGGGAACTGAAAAGAGTCGCCGATTGTATTACCCAATTGTATCTAAATCAGGGTTACATCTCATCTAGGGCTGTGTTAGTAGACCAGAAAATTAGCAATGGGATTATTAAAATCCAGGTAATTGAAGGTGGTTTAGAAAAAATTGAAGTTCAAGGAACTAAACGTTTAAATCCTGATTATGTGCGTTCACGAATAGCCTTGGGTGCTGGTAAACCTCTGTCCACAGCTAAACTAGAAGAACAATTAAAAATCCTTCGCACAGATCCTCTTTTTTCTAATGTAGAAGCCAGCTTACAGCCAGGAAATAGTTTAGGTCAAAGTATATTATTTGTCCGCGTCACAGAAGCCAATCCCTTTGATGCCAATATCAGCATTGATAACTATTCTCCTCCTAGTGTGGGTTCAGAAAGATTGGGTTTGAGTGCTACCCATCGTAACCTCACTGGGATGGGAGATCAATTAGATGTTTCCTATTATTTTAGTACCAAAGGTGTTTCCAATATTTATGATTTTACCTACAAAGTCCCGCTGAATGCCATGAATGGAACTTTACAGTTGCGGACTTCTATTAATAATAACCAAGTTATTGAACCGAAGTTCAAAGCTCTAAACATTCGTGGAGAGTCGGAACTATATGAAATTAGTTATAGACAGCCATTAATGCGATCTTTACGAGAAGAATTTGCCCTATCTCTCGGTTTTAGTTATCAAGATGGCCAAACCTTTACCTTTGCAGGGCCCACACCCTTCGGTTTTGGGCCTGATACCCTGGGTAATAGTCGAACTCGTGTAGTTAAATTCGGTCAAGACTATGTGCGAAGAGATACAAAAGGGGCTTGGGCTTTGCGATCGCTTTTTAGTGTCGGTACAGGTGTATTTGATGCCACCATTAATCCTAATCCCATTCCTGATGGTCGCTTTTTTAGTTGGTTAGCACAAGTGCAACGAGTACAACGCCTCAACGAAAATAACTTATTAATTGCTCAAGCTGAACTTCAGTTAGCTCCCAATGGCTTATTACCGTCCCAGCAATATATTATCGGTGGCGGTCAATCGGTGCGGGGATATCGGCAAAATGCCCGCGCTGGGGACAACGGGATCAGATTTTCCCTAGAAGATAGAATTACAGTCCACAAGGACGCATCTGGTAATGCCATGCTGCAATTTGCCCCCTTTGTTGACCTAGGATACATCTGGAATGTAGATAACAACCCCAACCTTTTACAGTCTCAGCAGTTTTTAGCGGGAACAGGACTAGGAATATTATTTCAACCTCTCCCCAATCTGAATCTGAGGCTAGATTATGGTATTCCCCTCATTAATCTCCAAGATAGAGGAATTAACGCCCAAGATGATGGTTTATATTTCAGTGCTAATTATCGGCTGTGAATTGAGGAGTCAGAAATTTAGAAGGAAGAGGGAAGAAGGAAGAAGCAATTCTTCCTACCTGAAAACTTTTGAAAATCCAGGTATGATATAAAAGTCAATAAAACTTCAGAAATATTCATCCAAATGCTAAATGACTCCTCTGAATTACCCAAGGTTAAAAATTTACTAATCCAGAAAATTCTCTTAGGTAATGAACCTAGTGCTGAGTTAATAGCAATCCTTACCATTTATTTTGTTCAAGGCATATTGTTACTATCACGGTTAGCAGTCAGCTTTTTTCTGAAAGATGAATTGCTATTAAGTCCAGTGCAGATGTCAGCAATTGTGGGAATTAGTACCATCCCTTGGATGATTAAGCCATTATATGGTTTTATCTCCGATAGTTTACCCTTGTTTGGCTACCATAGAAAACCTTACATAGTTTTATCAGGAATTATAGGATGTACAGCTTGGGTAAGTTTAGGAACAATAGTGCATACTAGCTTAATAGCTACAATTATGATCCTCCTTTCTTCCCTTTCTGTAGCTATTAGTGATGTGATAGTTGATTCTATTGTAGTTGAAAGAGCTAGATCCGAATCAGCAGCTAAGATAGGTTCTTTACAATCTCTGTGTTGGAGTAGTTCAGCTATTGGTGGGTTGTGTACAGCTTATTTTAGCGGCTTACTTTTAGAATATTTTACCACCCGCACAGTATTTTTAATCACCGCATTATTCCCTTTAATTATTTCATCCGTAGCTTGGTTAATTGCGGAACAACCTATTAATAAAAATATTAAAAAAAGCAATAATACAAAACATCAATTAAGACAAATTCGCCAAGCTATCACACAAAAAACCATTTGGCTACCAACAGCATTTATATTTGTTTGGCACGCTACACCAAATGCCGAATCAGCATTTTTCTATTTTACAACTAACGAACTACACTTTCAACCAGAATTTTTAGGACGAGTGCGGTTAGTAACAAGTTTTGCTTCTTTAATTGGGGTTTGGGCTTTTCAAAGTTACTTTAAAACTCTCTCCTTTAGAATTATTTTTACTTGGGGGGCTGTTATATCCACTGCTTTAGGAATGACGACTTTATTATTAGTAACTCACACTAACAGACTTTTAGGAATAGATGATCATTGGTTTAGCTTAGGTGATAGTTTGATTATTGCTGTTATTGGGCAAGTTTTATTCATGCCAATATTAGTATTAGCAACAAAGCTTTGTCCTCCTGGTATAGAAGCCACATTCTTTGCTTTATTAATGTCTATATATAATTTAGGAGGAACTATTTCTTTCGGATTAGGATCTATCATAATGAAATGGTTGGGAATTACAGAACATCAATTTGATTCTCTATGGTTATTAATCATTATTACCAACTGTAGTTCTCTCATACCAATATTATTTATTAAATGGCTACCAGATGCTAATATTGAGATAGATACTAGCCATAATGGAATTAGTTCATAGATAAAACAGCCAAAAAATGAAAACAATAGACACTCAAGATAGTCAAATCTCAGGAAAATCCTATACCCTCAAAGATTGGCAAGGAGGATATGAATCTCTCAACCAAGAATGTGATTATTGGATAGATGATATAGAAGGAGAAATACCTCCAGAATTAACAGGAACATTATTTAGAAATGGTCCAGGTTTATTAGATATAAATGGGCAAAGATTACATCATCCTTTTGATGGTGACGGGATGATTAGCCGCATTACTTTTACCAATAGCCGCGCTCATTTTCGTAACCGATTTGTAAAAACAGAAGGTTATTTAGCAGAACAAAAAGCTGGTAAAATTCTTTATCGTGGTGTTTTTGGTACACAAAAACCTGGTGGTTGGTTAGCTAATATTTTTGATTTTAAAATTAAACATATTGCCAATACAAATATAATTTATTGGGGTGGTAAACTTTTAGCACTATGGGAAGCAGCAGAACCTTATTTACTTAATCCCCATACCTTAGAAACATTAGGAAATGAATATTTCAACGATGTTTTATCCAAAAAAGAAGCCTTTAGCGCCCACCCGCGAATTGATCCAAATGGTACATTAGTTAACTTTGCCATTAAACCAGGACCATCAACCACAATTAGCATATTTGAATTAAACATAAAAGGGGAAATCACCAGTAAACAAAATCATAGTGTTTCTGGTTTTTGCTTCATTCATGATTTTGTAATTACAGAAAACTACTGTATTTTCTTTCAAAATCCTGTTAGTTTTAATCCCTTAGCTTTTGCTTTAGGAATATCTAGCGCAGCCCAATGTATTAAGGTTCAAAAAAATCAACCCACAAAAATTATCATTATTCCGCGCACAGGAAAAACCCAAACTGAACAAGTCAAGGTTTTAGAAACTCAAGCAGGTTTTATTTTCCATCATGTTAATGCTTTTGAAATGGAAAATGAAATTATTATTGATTCTATTTGCTATGAATCATTAACAGATGTTGAACCAAATAGCGATTACAGAGAAACTGATTTTGAGTCCAATTCTCCTGGACAAATTTGGCGATTTAATCTGAATTTATCAGAAAATAAAGTGCAAAATCAGTTAATAGATAACCGTGCTTGTGAATTTCCAACTATTCACCCAAATAATGTCGGTAAAGCCTATCGTTATGTATACGCTGCTGCGGCTCATCATGCAACGGTTAATGCACCCTTACAAGCCATTTTCAAACTTGATTTCAAATCAGGGAAAAAACAACTTTGGAGTGCAGCACCGCGAGGTTTTGTCGGTGAACCAATTTTTGTTCCTAAAGTAAATTCTCAACAAGAAGATGATGGTTGGTTAATTGCTGTGGTCTATGATGCAGAAAACCATCGTTCAGATGTGGTGATTTTAGATGCTGTCAATTTGGAAAAAGGGGCAATTGCAAAACTACACCTGAAACATCATATTCCCTACGGTTTACATGGGAGTTTTACACCAGAAATATTCATTTAAATATTAAATATAGGTTGGGTTGACTAAAGCGAACCCAACAAAGTCATGAAAATTTTGGGTATTTTTGTAGTTTATTCTAGTTAACCTCACATATCATATAACCAAAAATTAAATTGTAACAAAAACTACAAAATTGATATCTTTTCCAAAAAAGAGGGTAAGCTAATTATATAAATCTGGTTCACGAGTATACGTGATGAGGAGTGAATATTATGGTTACAACCTCTCTCCCACTGATGGAAAATCATTCTCCAGCCCATATTTGTCCTTATGATCAAGCTTGTAGCTATTTAGAATGGGCTGCTAAAGAATTAAAATTAAATCAAGGTATAGTAGAAATACTCAGTCATCCCCGTAAAGTTGTCACAGTTTCCATCCCCATAAAAATGGATAATGGGGAAGTGCGGGTTTTTGCTGGACATCGGGTCCAACATTCCGATATTTTAGGTCCATATAAAGGTGGTATTCGCTACCATGAAGCGGTGACATTACGGGAAGTTTCCGCCCTAGCCATGCTGATGACGTGGAAATGTGCATTGTTAGGTATTCCCTACGGTGGTGGGAAAGGGGGAATTCCCATAGACCCCAAAAAGTTCAGCGTGGGAGAATTAGAACGGATTAGCCGCCGTTATATTAGTGAATTAATTAAGGACATTGGACCATCAGTAGATATACCCGCCCCAGACATGGGAACATCCGCGCGGGAAATGGCATGGATGATGGATACTTACTCTGTTAATGTTGGTCATTCTGTTCCTGGAGTTGTCACTGGTAAGCCTTTATCTATCGGTGGTTCCCTAGGACGAGAAATGGCAACGGGACGGGGTGTAATGATTATTGTCCGTGAATCCCTTGCAGATCATGGTAAATCCCTTGATGGTGTCAGGGTTGTGATTCAAGGTTTCGGTAATGTGGGTGGGGCTGCTGCGGAATTATTATACCAAGAGGGAGCAAAAATCATCGCTGTTTCCAGCGGTGCAGGTGGTGTATTTTCTGAAGATGGTCTTGATATTCCCGCTTTAAAAGCATACTCTGCGGAAAATCGCCGCAGCGTGGTGGGATTTCCCCAAGCTACACCCATTAGTAATGCAGACTTACTAACTTTAGCTTGTGATGTGTTGATTCCTGCGGCTTTGGAAAATCAAATCACTGAAGAAAATGTTTATCAAATCAAAGCGCAATTTGTGGCGGAAGCTGCTAATGGCCCTGTTACCTTGGAAGCTAACCGAGTTTTAGAAGCCCGTGGTGTGACGGTGTTACCGGATATTTTAGCCAATGCTGGGGGTGTGGTGGTTAGTTATTTGGAATGGGTGCAAGGTCTTTCTTACCTGTTCTGGGATGAGGAACGGGTGAACCGGGAAATGGAACATTTAATGGTTCAGGCTTACCGCAAGGTGATTCATGAGTCGCAAGCACGGGGGGTAAATCTGCGGTTAGCTGCTTATACTTTGGGTGTGGGTAGAGTAGCCCAGGCTTTAAATGATAGGGGTTTGTATCCTTAATTGTCAATGTAAAGGCGCTTTTAGTAACGTCTTTACATTTATATTTATGAGAATTTTTGCAAAGGTCTCTTTGTACTAAACTTACGCAACTGGTGTCTTAGAGGATGTTTGAAAAGTTTTTAATGTATAAATAAACCCCTCTCCAAACCTCTCCCCGACGCGGGGAGAGGCTTTGAAACCCCCATTCCCTGGTAGGGAATGGGGGCTGGGGGGTTAGGTTATTGGAAATTATTGGTTTTATCTAATACTTTATGGCTAACGCCACGCTATGCCTTCGGCACACTTCGTGAACGCTATCAAACAACCTCTTAGTAGGGTGCGTCAGATGTCAAAAGTCTCTTGATTTATGACGCATCCTATCATAAGTTTTCAATGTGATACTGGCGTAAGTCCTACTTTAATTTCTGAAAGTATCTAGCTGACTGATAGTATTAATTTCGGTAATTGAGGTATAATTCCAAACATCTTCAAAGACTATTTTTTCATTACGGCTGGTGTTGGAATCATAGCTAATTTCTGTGACAACTCTTAAGTCTTCTCTCGATAAGTCAAGATTACCTTGACGCAGTTGGCTAAATTCGATGACTTCTGG
>NZ_VILB01000004.1:175088-200678 GCF_009712035.1 Anabaena sp. UHCC 0187
AATAAGCAATTCCAGTCTTTGCTGCGATAGGATTTTGATGAACGATAATTTTCTTCTCTGCCATAGCCACTGTTACGATTATTGTCATTATCATTGTCTCGACGACGATTATTTTTGTAATCATCATCATCATCATCTTTATCTTTACGATTATTTCGTTTGTTATCGTCTTTTTTAGCTATAAGAAGGTTTGTTTTGTCTGCACTTAAGAGATTTGTGAATGAGTTGTTGTTTCTCTCTTCTGTGTTAACAATTTTCCCTTGTATATCTACTATATCTGTTGTTAAAGAAAAAACCTGAGAGGGAATTGAGACAACCGCTAGGAGTGAGAAACTGCTAACTGTTAGAGCATTTTTCCACAAGGAACTAAACAAATACTTGTGTGACATAGTTTTTTTGCGTTTATTGGTAGATGTTACGACTTTGCGTATAACAGTATCGGACTGAATATGATATTTCTAAGTTCCCAACGCTGTCTAATTTTGCATATTTGATTAGTAGTTGTAAGGATTGAAGAGGGTATTTTATTGTAGCAATTTATACTTTTAATGAATTATGCGATCGCACCACAACCCAGATATCGCTTCACGCTTTGAGTTAATTGTTATTTTCGTTATAATTTTATCAACCTTTGCTATACAATAAATCATGTCTTTGCAACTCAAAATTAACTATCCAGAAACTTTACCTGATGCTGTTGGTAAAACCAGAGAACAGTTTGAACAAGAAGCAAAATGGGCTATGGCAGTTAAACTATATGAAATGAAACGCCTTTCTTCTGGTATGGCTGCGGCGTTACTGGGAGTGGAGAGAGTAACTTTTATTCTCAAATTAAATGATTATGGAGTGCCATTAATTGATTTAAGTGCAGAGGAATTATTATCAGATATAGAAAATGCCTAACACCGGTGAAATTGTTATTAATACTTCTCCTTTAATTGCTATTGTTGCTGCTATGGGGGAATTTAATGTTTTACAGTCTTTATATACAAATGTTCTTGTTCCCTTTGAAGTCTCTCAAGAAATACTCATTGGTGGTACAACAGGTTTGGGTGTAACTGAATTTCAAGCAGATTTTTGGCTAAAAAAGCAAAGTGTTCCTGTAAATATTTCTCCTATACTTCTGAATTCTTTAGATATAGGAGAAGCTTCTGTAATTCAATTAGCATTAAATAAAAATATTTCTACAGTCTGTATAGATGAAGCGGTAGGAAGAAGAATAGCTAGATTAAGTGGTCTTGCAGTTACGGGTTCAATTGGGATTTTGCTACGTGCTAAAAAAGAAGGATATCCTCTATCTATCAAAACTGCGATTGAAAAAATGCTCAATCACAATATTCGTTTAAGTCAACGAGTGATTGATTTCGCACTTAAAGAAGCTGGGGAATTTTAATATAGGTAGGGGTTTAGCAGTGCTAAACCCCTACACATCTAGCTTTTTTGTTATTTTGTAAAAGTTCAAATCTCAGCCGTTTTCAGTATAGTCGCGGGACATAAAAGTTAAAGGCTCAGGTGAAGACTCAAACCCATGTCTTTCATACCATTCTTTTCGATTAAAGCCGTCAGCAGCAATAGAGTCTCCTGGTCTCTCGAGAATAATAGCTGTTTTCTTTCTTTGCCAGAGTGCTTGACAGGTATATTCTAGTAGTGGCGTGCCATACCCCTGCCGTTCAAACTCTTCTAAAGTGTATATAGTATCCAAGTACCAAGCTCGTTTGTTAAATCTGTCTACTCTACAGAAACTTTCTCCAAGTTGAGTTCCATCCTCTCGAAAAAGACCAAAAGTCATCCCTTCTTGACCATATTTGTTGGGGATTCTCTTAAATATGAGATTTTCACCCTCCAACTCGAATGTTACGCAATCCATAGTGTCATCAATACTGACTTCTCCTTGCGGGTTTTCCTCTTGGGATGACATATCTAAAGCGTTGATTTCAGTATCTTTACACATCTGAGTTTATCCATATTTATTAATTGAGTCAACAGATTTTAAGCTTCATTTAAAATGTGCTGGTAACTTTGCCAAAATTCATTTTAAACAAATATACAGAGTAATTATGCTTTTTGTTGAATAAAGGCTTTGTGGCGTTTGCATTATGCTGTAAGAATTTGTGCCAAATCTTCAGGACTAACAAATTTAATGCCGTAGTCTTGTTCTAACCACTTACGATTATTTTCAGACATGACTGATTTTTGTCCTGCATTTTTAGCTTTATCTCGTGTACAAAAATACTGGTTGCTATGTGCAATATGAGATGCTATAGCATCACCATCTGCCCATTCAGCAAAAGCTTTTTCAATTTTTTTATTTTCTTCAGGAGGAGCATTTTTAAATCCTTTTATCCAATGTTCCGTACCGCTAGTATAGCGTTTCCCAATTTCTTCTAAATCGTAACTACCACAGCAACAATTCTTAATTTTATCAACCACTTCTCCAAATGTTTCTTCATAAAGAGATATTTCTGTATGGGTTAATTTTATAAACCACTCACTTTGTAAGTCAGGATTTTCTATCCAACCGAATCTTTTACATGGTAGAATTTTAAATCCTAACTCCAAAGCATCATTTAACTGTGATGTTAAGTGGAGATTATAAGCCTTATTACCAGGATGCGAAGTATTATCTTGATCAATATTCAATCTAATTCCTCTAATGTCTCCCTCAATATATTCTGTAACTGTATAGGGTAGATTATAGTCTCTAAAAAATTTATGTCTGTCTATCTTTTTAATAGCTTCTATAGTAAAAACTGTCTCAGCCAAGAAACCTTTTGCATATCCATTTTTAATAGATGAATTTATTATTTGGAAACTTGGGAGAGCCTGTTCATCTGGGAATTTATCTGGATTTGGATTGACCACTTTAGGAAAAACATTTGAGTCAAATGTGATATTAACTATGCTCATAAGTCTATTTATTGAACTAATGTATCTAAATTAGTAGATAGTATACGCATAAGTCAAGCATATCTACCAAAATTGGGATAAATAACAAAAGGCTAATCTAGAAAATCGAATGTCTGAGTAATCTAAGTAGCAATAGATGGTGATAAATGTGCATCAACCCAGATAATCATGCAACTAACACCGGATGATTGAGTTTTCGTGAAGCGTATAAAAGTGCTGCTTTGAGATCATCAGCTTCAAGATCCGGCATTTCCGCTAGAATTTCTTCAGCACTTAAACCAGAGGCAAACAAATCTAATACATCTGATACCCTAATTCTCATCCCCCGAATACAAGGACGACCACCACATTGTTTAGGATTAATTGTAATTCTTTCCAGTAAATTTGACATATAAGCTAATTTCATAAACTCTTATTTTTAGCATAAATCAAGTTTGTAAAACCTGCAACTTTATTAATAACAGCAATCACTAAACTAGGCTAGAACAAAAAAATGAAGGATAAAAAAATTCATCCTTCACTCTGCAAACTTTATGGTGTTTATTTCCTTATTTCTCAACACCTGTATGGACAGTTTTCACCCATTTGAGGCGTTTTGGTCGGAAAGACATTCGCGCCGTCGTGCTACCCATAACTACTAACCAATGCAACATATATAAACTGCCGCGAAGGGTTTGTAAAAGTACCATTAAATAGGTAGATGGTTTAAATTGTTGATCGGAACGGACGTGCTTTAAACCAGCAAACATTCCTACTACTGACATTCCCAAAGATAAGCCAGTTACAGGACTTAATACGGGGGGACGATGACGAGCGATCGCCATTAATATATCTGGTATTGCTGCGGTAGGTAAAATATACATTGTTACCATAAATATCAACAAATCCCAGGTTTTCTTAGTCCCCATGCGGTTTTTGAGGATGAGATCCCAGTAGTCTAAATAACGTTGATAACCACCTTCTGCCCAACGGTTACGTTGATGCCAAAGGGCTGTAGCATTGGTGACTGCTTCTTCTTCGACGGGAGGATGAAAAACACATTCAATATCCCATTTATCTAGATGTAAACGGATAGTTAAATCTAAATCATCAGTAATAGTTTCCTCATTCCAACCACCGCAACTTGCTAAGGCTTGACGACGGACAAATTGACCATTACCTCGGAGTTCACCAATCCCACCAATGGCAGTGCGCTGTTGTTGAAACCAGATATCCAACAACATTTCCGCCATTTGTCCCTTAGTCCAAAAATTTTCCTTAGCATTGGCGATCGCTTTCCGCATTTGTACCGCCCCTACCCGTTCTTTCTGAAACAAAGGAACTATTTGTAATAGCAAATCTGGTGTAACTTGGGCATCAGCATCAAATACAGCAATAATCTCTCCCTTTGTCAGCGGTAACACTTGATTTAATGCCCCCGATTTGCCCCCACTAGCATCAGGATCACGCCTAAATACATTTAGTTGTTGATATTCCTGCTTGAGTTGGGCTAGTAATTGGGGTGTATTATCTGTACTATTATCATCAATAATCCAGACTTCATATTGACCATTACCGTATTCCAAATTACACAGATTTTTAACTAATCTACTAATTACCGCTTCCTCATTTTTAGCGGCAACTAAGACAGAAATAAAAGGTAAATCTCCCTCTATTTCTTGGGAATGGTGACGGGGTTTGGCAAAAATAATCCCCAAGGCATGAATGCCTAGCATTGTTGTCAGTCCCAGGATAAATATTGAACCCCAAGAAACTAAATGCAAGGTGATAGTACCACTCCAGACTATAGTTAAAACTAGAGCAGCTTTGCCTCTACGTCCTTTAAAGCGGGATGGTGATAGAAATACGGAATCTGTATTTACTTCTGATTCCTCATCTACTGATAGGTCAGATAAGATGGAGTCAAGAGGATCAGAGCTTCCATCATAAGCATCGTTTTCAGGCCAGGAATTCGCTGGCATAGGTTATATAATTTAAAAACAGCTATCTTATGTAGCTTTTAATTACAGACTGATTCTGTAACAGATTACTAGCTACTTAATTAATATAGTTCTAAAGAGTGCCAAAGGGAATAGAGTTTATAAAGGCGATTAGAAATCACGGCTATACAGACAAAACCTGCCTCCGCAGGTTAGCAAATCAATGATGTTGTATTAGTCCACGCAGGTGGACTTTGATTGTGTAGCAGCGACTTCTAGTCGCCCTTTTCAAAGTTTATAATGTATATGTGAAATCTTTCACCAACATACCGGGAACTAAACTTCCTCCTAATTGCCGATTTTCGTAAGTTCCAACTTCGGGAATAAATTCTTGAAAGTTGGTTAAATCAAGGAGATTTTCTGCTCCCCAAAAGCGATAGAGACTTTCATCAAAGCGCAGGTTAGCAATGGGGGCAATGATTTCGCCATTTTCTACCCAAAAGCAAGCATAACGAGTCATCCCTGTAATTCTGCCAGATGGGCGATCGCTCCAATTCAAATAATGTAAATTAGAAACATATAACCCTGTATCTAAAATTGATAAAATGTCCTCAAAATTCAAATTACCAGGATTAATTTCGGGAGAACGTAATGTTTCTGAACTATTTGCACCATTAGCAGGTTTATTATATTCCTTCGCAGTGCGAGAATTAACTAAGCTATTAATTAAAATGCCTTTTTCAATTAATGTTAATTCTGGTGCAGCCATTTCTCCTAAATTATTAAATCTGGGAACTAAACCACTTTGAAAATTTTCTTTGAAAGTGAACTTTGGAGAAAGTTGTTTTTCTTGACGTGATAAAACAGCCAAAGCACTATTACCTTGTTGAATATCCGCTTCACTAATAGCACCCCAGGAAAGCATACCTAATAAATCAGCCACCGCAGCGGGAGCAAAATAGGTTTTATATTGTCCTTTTGGTAATTCTTTAACTGGACGAGATAGCATTTCTAGTTGCTGCTTCCCATCATTTATTTTTGCTAAATAAGCAGATTCATTCCATTCACTTCCAGCAAAAGTTCCTTTTACAGCTTGTCCTGATGCCATAAATAAGGAATAATCTAAATTAAAGGAATCAGTTGCAAACCAGTGTTTTTGTCCGCTAGAATCACCATAACCTCTGATGACAATCCCCCCCGCATACATCCCAGTAAAATCTAAATTAGCAACAGTTTCGAGTATACTGGGGACTAATATTTCTGGAGTTAGTAATTTACCAATATGCACTTCTCGACTGGTATTATTTCCTGATGGTATTACTAAATAAGGATCAATTGGTAATAAAGGCAATTCATCCCGTAATTCTTGTAAAGCTGTAGATGCTAATTCCCAATCTATATCCCAATTTCCAGTAAAGGGAAACTGACGAAAACTACTGCGTTGATTAGCCATCAAGGTCAATTGAATCGAACCATCATGAACATAACCAGTTTGTCTAACTTTGGCAGAGTTAAAGCGGGTAAATTGACTACTTTCGCTGCTAAGTCGCACAGTAAAATGTTCATTTTCTGCTTTT
Source organism: Anabaena sp. UHCC 0187 (assembly GCF_009712035.1). GTDB lineage: Bacteria > Cyanobacteriota > Cyanobacteriia > Cyanobacteriales > Nostocaceae > Dolichospermum. The sequence continues at coordinate 181,492 of NZ_VILB01000004.1, forward strand.
TTAATCAGCAGAGTTTCCACAAGTTGATTAAAAGTTTTTTCTAGCGTTGATAATTCTTCTGGTTTCATTTTTTAAATTGTATCTGGGTCAATATTTAATTCTCGCAATTTTGCTGCTAAACGTTCGGCTCTTTTAGTTTCCTCTTCTGCGGTTTCTTCTGGTGTAGGAACTAACTCTCCTCCTGGAGTAAAATACCTTAAAAATCCTTGATGAATCCCTAAGTATAAACCTAACTGTTCACTCCATAAATGTCCTTTTTCATTGGGTTCTAAAGGTTGATATTTTCCATTCGTCAAATAAAAACCTGCAAATTCAAATGTATAAGGGTCAAACCAAAAATAATCTGGTGTGCGGAAAGTATTTTGATAAAGTTCTTTTTTGTATTCTCTATCAGTGTTAGCTGTACTGGGTGAAAGAATTTCTAAAATGAAATTAGGATATTTACCATCTTCTTCCCAAACTACCCAACTTTTACGGGTTTTGCGTTCAGTTCCCAAGACAACAAAAAAATCAGGGCCTCGGAAAAATTGTGATTTTTTCTGATTAGGACTATAGTAAATAGTCAAATTTCCCGCAGCATAAAAATCTGTTCTATCTTTCCATAACCATTCTAAACATTTGAAAAGTAAAATTATTTGTCGTAGATGTAGTTCAGTTTCCACGGGAGGTTCATCACTATATAAATCACTAGGAGGAAATATTACATCTGCGGAGATGTCTTGCTTCAATTCTAATTCTTGAGCAATGATCATATTGATATGGCATCAAGTAGTTACTTGTTCATTGTAGCATTAATTAAACTTTGCGCCTTTGCTCCTTTGCCTCTTTGCGCGAAACATAATTCATCAACCACCACCAAAAACTTCCACATTTGCAAATTCACAAACGGGTGAACCATGACCTACAGAAATGGCTTGATTTGGTTCTCCTTTACCGCAGAAAGGTGTGCCGTATATTTGCCAATTAGTATCATTACCAACTTTAATTAAACTATGCCAAAATTCTGGTGTGGTGGCACGATAATTAGGATTACGAAGAGTTTTGGTAAGTTTACCATTTTCAATTAATTTGGCATATTCACAACCAAATTGAAATTTATAACGTTGATCATCTATTGACCAAGAACGGTTAGATTCCATGTAAATCCCATGTTCTATTCCTGAGATAATTTCGTCAAAAGTGGCATTTCCTGGTTCTAAATTTAAGTTAGCCATTCTGTCTATGGGGGGACGATTCCAGGAACAAGCTCGCGCACAAGCAACACCGGGTAAATCTGCTCTGGCTTGACTTTCTAAACTGCCTAAACCGCGTTGTAAAATGCCTTTTTTAATCACATATTCTTTGGTAGCTGCTGCACCAGTATCATCAAAACTATAACTGGCAAATTCACCTGGTACTGTAGGATCAAAGGTGATATTCATCAGGGGTGAACCATATTCTAATTTACCAAAATCATCTTTGGTAACAAAGCTACCGCCGGCATAGTTGCGTTCATCTCCTAAAATGCGGTCAATTTCTAAAGGATGTCCGATACTTTCATGAATTTGGAGCATCATTTGATCTGGCGCTAAAACTAAATTAGTTCGAGTATTTGGACATTCTTCGGCTGTTAATAATTCTAATGCTTGTTCACCAACTTTTTGAACTTGATGCCATAAATTATCGTGTTTGAACAGTTCCCAACCTCCTTGATAAGAGTTTGCATGAGCGCCGTTATTGCTGCGTTGTTGGACGATTGCACCATCTTTTGCGATCGCTCCAAAATGATGACTAAGGGTTAGAATATTCTGATATACTTCTGAACCGTTACTACTCACAAACCAAGTTTCTTTTTGATCTGTACCGACGGTGGCTGTAGTTTGAATGATTTTATCGTTAATTTTGAGTTGCTGACAAATCCGAATTAGTAAATCATTGATTTCTCCAGGACTAAAAGCGTTAAATGGTTCTAAAAATGGCGAGTTATATTCACCAACTACTTGAGGGCGGATATTTTCACTAACTGGATATATCCACCATTTACTAGCTGCTAATGCTTGTTTATAGGCGATTTCCGCAGCATTTTGTAAACTGGAAATATCTAAGGAGTTGGTGGCTGCATAACCTAAACAACCATCAACTATGACTTCTATCATTGCTCCCATATCCAATGATTTACCATTGCTTTGGGGTAAACCATCACGCACGGAATGATGGGTTGAAGTTGTTTTTACGGCTCTAATTCCTACCCAATCTGCGGGAATGTTTAAATTAGAAATTGCGGTTGTTAATTGTTTCCACATTGTGTTAATTAAAAATTGAGAATTATTTTTTTTTGCACGCAGAGACGCGGAGGCGCAGAGAGGAATTTTGGCTCTCCCAGATTGGTTATGGTTATTTAATAACAAAAAAATCTCAAAGTCCTTACCTGGTAAGGATTTTATTAATCCAAAAATACAGATTTAATAAAAATATTGTTTTATTATATTAAAACCTTTTGTATCTAAGGATTTCAGATGAAATTAAGTATTAATTTTACATAGTCAGTCTAGGAGAGCCGGAATTTTTAATTTATTATCTATGCCAGCGTGTGCCTTCTTTGCTATCTATTAATTCAATTCCTTGGGCTTTTAGTTCATCTCTAATTCGATCAGATTCAGCGAAGTTTTTCGTTTTTCTTGCTTCTTGTCTTTGTTGAATTAAATCTTCAATATAAACATCGCTTAAACTATCTTGTTGAGAAGTTTCTGATTCTGGTTGAGCGGTTAAACCTAAAACTTCTGTTAATGTAATTAGGGTTTGCCATTTTTGGAGTAATTCATTTCCCGGAGTTTCTGTTTTTCCTTGATGGACAATAATGTTTCTTTCTCGATTTAGTTCTTTGGCTAATTCAAAAATTATTGCTAATCCACCAGGGAAGTTAAAATCATCATTAACGGCTTCTTTAAATCTCTGGATATAGGTATTAGAAATTAGATTATTCCCAGTCCCCAGTCCCCAGTCCCCAGTCCCCAATTTTTTACCATGTTGATAACCGAAAAGTAATCCTTCTTTGATAGTATGCCAGCCATTTGTTGCGGCTAATATGGCATCATCGGTAAAATCTATGGGTTTGCGATATTGTGCCATCATCACAAATAAACGCACGGCCATTGGGTCTACACCCCGATCTAATAATTGACGAATGGTGATAAAATTACCCAAGGATTTGGACATTTTTTCCCCATCTACTTTGACCATGCCGTTGTGTAACCAATAATTGGCTAATGGTTTGCCGGTAACGGCTTCAGATTGGGCAATTTCGTTTTCATGGTGGGGAAAAATTAAGTCAGCACCACCAGCATGAATGTCTATGGTATCACCCAAGCGATCGCGCACCATCGCCGAGCATTCTATATGCCATCCGGGGCGGCCTTTTCCCCAGGGAGACTCCCAAGCAGGTTCACCGGGTTTTGCAGACTTCCACAGGGCAAAATCAAAGGGGTATCGCTTCTTTTTATATTCTGCGTCTTCGACGTTTACGCGTTCACTCGCACCGGCTTGCATATCTTCTAATTTGCGTCCCGAAAGTTTGCCATATTCAGCAAAATTCTGCACCGCATAATACACATCACCATGAGACGGATAAGCAAAACCTTTATGTTCTAAATCGTGAATTAATCTTTGAATCCCATTCATTGTATGTGTAGCGCGGGGATATTCATCAGCTTCTTTAATTCCCAACCGCGACATATCTTCAAAGTATGCTTGAATATATTTTTCTGCGACAACTTCCATGGAAGAATCTTCTTCTCTGGCGCGTTTGAGAATTTTATCATCAATATCCGTAAAATTTTGGATATAACGCACATCATAGCCAATAAATTGCAGATAGCGACGCACTACATCCCAAACAATACAAGCTCTAGCATGACCCAAATGGCAGTAATCATAAACTGTCACACCGCAATAATACATCTTAACCTTGCCAGGTTCGACGGTGGTAAATTGTTCTTGACGACGGGTGAGAGTATTGTAAATAGATAGGGTCATAATAGAGGAATAAGGCAATCTGACGATAAACAATGATAACGCAAGTTGATGACAATGGCGTAAATGAAAATTTTGGTAGCTAATAATTGGCTATAATTCTTGTTAGTAATACTTCGTAATTTTGTCAATACCTGGAGGTAAAGTATGATTCAAGCATTACCGAAAACTAAATCAGTAACTTTTGAGGAATTTGTCCAATGGAAACCGGAAGGAAAGTATTATGAATTACATAATGGAGTAGTTGTTGAAATGAATCAACCTTTAGGCGATCATGAGTGGATTATCATTTTTTTGAATAGAAAAATAAACTCAGAATCAGAACGGTTAGGATTATCCTATGGAATAGCAAAAACTGTGTTGGTTAAACCTCCTGAAAATGAATCTGCTTACGCACCAGATGTTTTACTACTCAATCCATCTAATTTAATTAATGAACCTTTATGGAAAAAATCAGCTACAGTTACTCAAGGTGCATCAATTCCCTTAGTTATTGAAGTTGTGAGTACAAATTGGCGTGTTGATTATTTGAGTAAAGTTAAAGATTATGAAGAAATTGGTATTCCTGAATATTGGATTGTTGATTATTTAGGTTTAGGTGGAACTCCCTATATAGGAAATCCCAAACAACCAACTATTTCTATCTATGATTTAATCAATGGAGAATATCGAGTTAGTCAATTTAGAGAAAATGAAACTATAGTATCACCAACTTTCCCAGAACTTACCCTCACCGCTAATCAGATTTTTCAAGCTGGTATGTAAATATGTTACTCTAATGCCGAGTAGCCAAAATTAAGATAAAATTTAGAATACACCAAAATCCTACTTTATGACTATGACATCATCAGTTACTACAGAATCTCACCCAATGGAAGCGACCAAACAAGGTTTACCAGTAACAATTATTACGGGTTTTCTTGGTAGTGGTAAGACGACTTTGCTCAATCATATTCTCACAAATCAGCAAGGTGTGAAAACTGCGGTGTTAGTGAATGAATTTGGCGAAATTGGCATTGATAATGAATTGGTTGTTTCCACTGATGAAAACATGGTGGAATTAAGTAATGGTTGTATTTGTTGTACCATTAATAATGACCTAGTTGATGCCGTTTACAAAGTTTTAGAAAGGGAAGAAAAGCTAGATTATCTAGTTGTAGAAACAACAGGTTTAGCAGATCCTTTACCTGTGGCTATGACATTTCTGGGTTCAGAATTGCGAGATTTAACTCGGTTGGATTCTATTATTACTGTAGTTGATGCGGCAAATTATAGCTTGGATTTATTCAATTCTGAAGCTGCGTTGAGTCAAATTACTTATGGTGATGTCATTATTCTCAATAAAACTGATTTAGTTGATGAACCAACTTTGCAGGAATTGGAGAAAAAAATCAACAATATTAAGGAAGGTTCAAGAATTATTCGGACGACAAAATCTCAAGTTCCTCTTCCTTTAATTCTTAGTGTTGGTTTGTTTGAATCTGATAAATATTTTGATGATCATGTAGAAGAACATCATGATCATGATGATTGTGGACATGAACATCATGATGATCATGATCATTCTACCTGCGGCCATGACCACCATGATCATGAACATCATCATCATTCTGACCACTTAGAAAATGATGGTTTTATCTCTATTTCTTTCCAAAGTGAAAAACCTTTTTCTATTAGAAAGTTTCAACATTTCTTAGATAATCAATTACCCACAAACGTCTTTCGTGCTAAGGGAATTATGTGGTTTGATGAAAGTCCCCAACGTCATATTTTCCATCTTTGCGGTAAACGCTTCACTATTGATGATGATCAATGGAAAGGTGAAAAGAAAAATCAGTTAGTATTAATTGGTCAAAATCTCGATACCGAAACCTTACTCCAGCAGTTAGAAAACTGTATTTGTCTTCCTTCTATTAGTAGAGGTAAAGGATTTGGGAAGTAGAAAGTAGTAATTTTAAAAAGGTGCGCTTTTCTTAGCGTATCTTTTTCTGGCGTTGCTGATTAAGGGTATGAATTTTAGTCTCACGCAAAGGCGCAAAGGCGCAAAGGTAAGAGTTTTAAAGGTTCAATTTAGGAATTTCATACCTTAATTCACCAACGCCCTTTTTCTTTTATGCAGAAAACTGGCGTTTTAAAGCTGCAAAAACGGGACAAGGGGCTGATGTTTGTAAGTTATCTGGTTTACTCCAAGTAAAAGGGGCTTTTTGAGCCGCAGACATCCATAAAAGTTTTTTTGCCCTAGTCATGGCAACATAAAGTAACCGATATTCTTCAGCGATTTTTAGGTATTTGGATGCTTCCCAAGCTTGATTAAGATCAGGTATGGGTTTTTTGTGAAGTCCGGCACGAATTTGAGCGCGGGCAACTTCTGATAAAGTAAAATCACCTAAAAATTGTCCTTGGGGTGGAATCCAAAATCTACCAGGAATTAAATTCTCATGGAGAAAGGGCAAAAATACATAATCCCAGTCTAGCCCTTTGGCTTTGTGCATGGTAATAATTGTTAATTGCCCTGCTTTAGTATATTGTTTTTCCACATCTTCTGGTTCGACTGATTCAAATCTTTCGGAACTGACAATTTCACTTAAAGCTGATATCATTGCCCCCATAGAACTATTACCAAAAATTTGTTGATTTACCCGTTCTGCAAGTTTATCCGCAGTGGCTAATTCTGCCTGATCATATTTTAATGTTAAGGCAAAAAAGGAAATTATTTGATAAAAAGGTAATTCTAAATAAGCCCGCAGTAAACTCCGACAAAAATGAGCCGCTTTGGCAACTATTTCTGTTTGGGTTGTGGTTAAAGGACTGGGATATAAAAATTCTTCCGGTAAACTAGCAAGAGTATTAATATCTTGGGTAGGAATTAATTGACGTTCGACAAAAACCTCTAAAGTAGCTTTGAGATAATCGGGAGAATGGGGACGTTCACAAAATTGTAATAGTGATAAAATTTCTTGAGGAACATGAGAACGGCGTTCTTTTTCTCCCACATCATAAAGTTTAATTTTATGTTCTTTACATATTGGTGCTAAAGCAGCAGCTAACCATCGTCCTTGACGATTTTCTCTAACTAATATTGCTGCACTAGCTTGAGAATTTTCTGTAAATAACTCAATTACTCTTTGGGAAAGTAATTCAACTGTATGATGAATATCACTAGGGGTATAAAGTTCTAATCCTTTTCCTGTAGGTTCAGGATTTCCTTCTGGTTGATGAACTGGTTGAATTTGCTGATCTTGAAATGGTGTTTGTTTATTGTTAGTTTTGGCAAAATCCTGATTATTTACCCATGCTAAAGCAAAGTTAGCAGCATCAATAATTATTTGTGTACTCCGTCCAGCTTGAGCCATTTGAGCTAGTCTTTTTTGACTTTGACAATCTTGGCAAAATTCCCGAAAATAAACAGGATCTGCGGGGGTAAAAGTAGAATTAATCGCTTGATTAGGATCACCAACTCTAATTAAATTCAAAGCTGATTTATCTAAATTGTCCCCAAATTCTTGACTAGCTAATATTTCTAATAACTTTGTTTGTAATGGACTAGAATCTTGAGCTTCATCTTCAAAAACAGCTAAAATCTTATTTTGTTCAATGCGGCAGGTACTGGGATTTTCCAAAACTTTCAAAGCTGCTAAAATCATATCATCATAATCAATAAAATCCTGCAACTGCATGATTTTTTGATATTGTTCATATAATCCGGCTGCAATTCTTAAAATCCCATATTTATCTGAAGTTTGTTCACTCCAATTTAATAAATCTTTTGGCAATATTCCCGAACTTTTTGCTTCATGAATAACGGTATAAGCTAAATCTGGTAATATTTCTGTACGTAGCACCGACTGACGACGTAATTTTTCAGTTTCTTCTCCATCAAATTGCTGTCCTGCAAGTAACCGCAGATAAATTTCCGGATAATTAGCAATCCATTGTTCTACAGCTATGCGGATAAATCTATGACTTTGATTCGGTGTAATTAAAGCCGTATTTTCTAACTGTAATCCTGATAAATTGGGATGACGACTAGCAATAATTAAGGCTAACCCATGCAAGGTATAAACAGCAAATCCCGTTTGCGGTAAAGATAATTTTTTTAAATTTTCCCGAATTTTATATTTAATATTAGCAGTAGCAGAACGGGTAAAAGTTACAACTATTAACTGTTTATATTCCTTATTACCTGTATTTAGATAATCCTCATATTGACGAGCAATAGCGATCGCCGCTGCTGCTGCCATTCCCGTAGATTTTCCCGCCCCAGGCACGGCAGACACGGCTAATGGACCCGCTTGCCAATCAGCCATTTCTGTTTGTCCTGGGCGCAATTGGGCGCGAATCTCAGCAATATTTTCGTTTAATTTGGTAAGAGGTGATGGTGGCAATACTTCATTAGTAATGTGAGAATCTGACATAAATGAAAAATTAAAAATGCAATAATTTAAAAAAATCTCAACTCTTTATCCAATTTTACTCTTCTATATTCCCCATTTTTAAATCATTTATCTAATCTAAAAGCTGTTGAATAATGGTTGTTAATTCCTTAAGTCTCAGAGGTTTTGAGAGATAGTGATTTGCCCCTGCGGCTAAACATTTTTCTTGATCACCGGGCATAGCTAAAGCTGTTAAAGCAATAATGGGCAGAGTTAATAAATCTGGGTTTAATCGAATCTGTTTCATTGCCTCTAAACCATCCATTTCTGGCATTTGAATATCCATTAAAATTAAGTCAGGAAAGTGAGATTTGGCAAGTTCAATGGCTTCCTGACCAGTTTTTGCCCAAATCATGCGGTATCCTTTAGCTTCTAAATAACTAGAGATAGTGAGGACATTGCCTTCATTATCTTCTGCCAGCAAGATCAGCGGGGATTTCTGGGCTATTTCGTCAGGAATAGAGACTAAATCAGGTTGTACTTGATTTATAGATTCAGAGGAGGAAGCAGGCATATTCGCATAGGGTAAATCAACGATAAAACAACTGCCCACACCGATTTCACTCCTGACATCTACTTTACCACCGTGCATTTCCACAATCCTTTTCACCAAAGACAATCCCAAACCAGTACCATTATATTTACGATTTAAGGAACTATCAATTTGTACAAATGGTTGGAATAGTTTATGGAGATTTTCTGGGGCAATCCCAATACCTGTATCAGTTACGGCAATTCTAATAAAGTCTTGCAGATGTGTAATTTTTGATCCTGGGGAATATTTCTCCCCTGTGACTGTTAAGGTAATAGACCCTCCTTCTAGGGTAAATTTCACAGCATTATTGAGTAAGTTAATTAAAACTTGGCGAATCCGCCGTTCATCTATGAGCAAATCTGGTAAATTAGCTTGAATCTTCACATCAAGCTGAATCTGTTTTTGGAAAGCTTGCTGTTTAATAAAGGATAGACTGGATTGGCAAAGTTGACTAATAGCTATTTGAGAATATTCTAATTCCACTTGCCCCGCTTCAATTTTCGATAAATCCAGAATGTCGTTAATTAATGCTAACAAATGAGTGCCGCTGCGCTCAATGGTTTGTAAACCCTGACGTTGTCGCTCATTGATCACACCAAAGACCTCATCTTGTAACCCTTCAGAAATGCCGAGAATGGCATTTAGGGGAGTGCGAAGTTCATGACTCATATTCGCCAGAAACTCATCTTTAAGACGGGTAGCGCGGGCAAGTTCTTGATTAGAAGCAGCAAGTTGTTTATTTGTTTCTTGAAGTTGAGTTTCTGCCATTTTGCGTTGGCTAATATCTGTAACGCGGACTAAATTCATCTTCTGACCTGCGACAGTAATTTGCTTGGCTGCTAGGTTGCCCCAAAATAATTGATCCTTAAAGGTCTTGTATTCAAGTTCCCGACTCCAAACCCCTTGGCTTTCCATATCATTATTAATGGCTGTTAGTTCTTCGGGGGTAAACTGCTGCTTTTGTAAATTATGTCCTTCAATCCCAATCAGGTCATGTTTATCCATAGCTGCAAACATCTCCACTGCCCGTTGGTTACAGTCTAGAGTTTTGACTGTTTCTATATCAACTAAGAACAAGGCATCAGCCGATTCATTAAAAATTGCCTCGCGCAAATCTCGACTGCGGAGGATTTCAGCTTCTACCAGTTCCCGTTCCCGGAGTGCAGCTTGCTGTTCGCTAATATCCACAATGTAACCGATAATTTCGGTAATTACGCCCATTTTATCCCGGACTAGGCGGAATTCATCCTCTAGCCAACGGTAATTACCATCTTGATGCAGGAAGCGATATTGATGTAGGTAATCTTCCTGTGCTTCGAGATGGGATAGGTGGGCAAAAACCTGGGGTAAGTCGTCTGGGTGGATATGATTCACCCAGAAATTCGGTTCTGTTAACCATGCTTTTACTGTATAGCCTAAAATATTCTGGACATTCTTGCCGATAAAGGTAGTTCTATAGTTTCCAGAGGCTTCACAGGTGTAGATAATGGCTGGACTGGCAGAGAGAACAAATTCTAGGCGTTCCTTGAGGCGTTGATTTTCCAGTTCTTCCCGGCGGCGATTGGTGATGTCGTAATTAATACCGATCATCCGTTGGGCTTGTCCTTGGGAATTGTATTCAACCAGTGCATTGGCTTTGATGATGCGAATTGTCCCATTAGGTAAAACAATTCTGAACTCCGTATCTAGTTCTTGGTGATCAGCAATAACTTGTTGGATAGTTTCGCGGATAGTAACCCTGTCATCGGCATATACCAGTTGTTCAAATTTTTCCCTCCCTGTCTCACTGGGGTCAAAACTGATGGAGGAGACACCGAAGATTTGATACATTCTCTCATCCCATACCAGGGAATCATTAATTAAGTCTAAGTCCCAAATGCCAATCTTTGCCGATTTTACTGCTAATTTGAGGCGATCTGAAAGGTTGCGGAGTTGTATTTCTGCTGCCTGTAACTTGGCTTCTGATTGTTTGCGCTCGGTAATATCAAAGTTAATGCCGATCATCCGTTGCGCTTTTCCTAGCTGGTCTCGCTGGACAATCGCATAAGCTTTAATAAATTTGATAGTCCCATCAGGCCAGACAATTCTGTATTCAGGCTCGAAGTCTGTTTCTCCGGCAATGGCTTGCTCAATAGCGGTACGAGCAGGCAGAACATCATCAGGATGCAAACCTGCTTCCCATGCTTGGTAAGCACCTGGAAAATCTGAGGGGTTGACCCCATAGAGTTCATACATCCGGTCATCCCAGACCAGATGATCATTAACAATATCCCAGTCCCAAATACCAATTTGACCAGACTTGATCGCTAAATTCAATCGGTCTGAGAGATTACGGAGTTGTTTATCTGCCTCTTTATTGGCAGTGATATCACGGGAGGTAGCAATTAAACGAATTATATTTCCTGCTAAGTCAGGCACAGGAGCAACCAAGACATCCCACCATTTGGGAATACCCTTAGCCGTTGGGCAAAATCCTTGAAAACGACTAATCTTTCCGATTTTTGCGGCTTCTATCGCCTGAATTGCTGCTAATTGATCAGTTTCTCTCCAAAATTGCACCCATTGTTCGCCAATCACCAGGGAAAGGTCATCAATTTCCATCAAAACCTGTCCTCCTTGGTTGATCGAGATAATGTTGCCATCAAGGTCTAAAACTTTCAGACAGTCGGCGTTATTTTCAAAGATGCTGCGGTTAAATTCTTCACTGTCACGCAGGGCAATTTCGATCTGTTTACGTTCGCTAATATCAAGAATTAATCCATCCCATAAAATAGCGCCGTTTGCTTGTTTTTGCGGTTGAGAAATACCCTCTATCCATTTCAACCGACCAGATGGGGTAATCACTCTCCCCTCCCATGACCATTCCTCTAAAGTGTGGGCTGAATGGGCAATTGACTCATACATGGACGAGATATCCTCTCGGTGTACTAACTTAAATAGAGTATTGGCATCTCCGATAATGCTGGCTGGTTCTAGTTCATAGAGTTCTTGACTGTGATCGCTGATATATACAAATTCAGAATATCCATCGGGATGGAGAAGATATTGATACATTACCCCCGGAAGATTAGCGGCAATCCGCTGAAATCGGGCTTCATTTTCGTGTAAATCTACTTCTGTCTGTTTGCGGGCAGTGATATCTCGATCTATGCCCCGATAGCCGCGAAATTGTCTATCTTGATCAAAAATGGGAACTGCACTAGTTTCTAAACTAATCAGTTTGCCATCTTTATGGCAGTTAGTATTTTCTAAGCATTGAAAGGGGGCTTGAACTGAGGCAAATTTGCTAAACTCCTTCAATACTCTTTCAGCTTCTGCTGGGGGCATGAATTCAAAGGGACTTTTACCCAAAACTTCTGCTGGGGAATATCCCAAAATATTCATGATTTGCGGACTAACATAGGTATAAATACCCGACTCATTCACTTCCCAAATCCAATCACTAGAAGTTTCCACAAGATTACGAAAGCGTTCTTGGCTTTTTTGCAGTTCTGCAATCCTTTGGCTGACTTGAGCTTCTAAAGTCTGATTTTGTGTTTCTAAAAGTTGCAGGAGGCGATCGCGCTCTTGTTCCGTTACTTTGCGCTCAGTAATGTTAGTAATTGTCCCCACATATCCTGTTACCATTCCTTCGGAGTCTTGTTCGGGAACAGCTTGCCCAAATACCCAAGTTTCCACCCCATCCGGTCGCACAAAGCGATATTCTAAACTAAAAGTTTCACCTGTTTGGACAAAGTGATCCCATTGAGCCTCGACTATATCTCGATCTTCTGGGTGTAAGCTTTTTTTCCAACCCCCTGCTGCGGCTGCTTGCGGTGTCAAGCCAGTATTCTCACACCATTGATTATTGACATACAAACAATTTCCGGCGGCATCGGCGCGATAAATACCCACGGGGGCTGATGCTGCTAGAGTTGCATAGCGTTGTTCACTTGCCTTTAATTCCCTCGCTATCTTTTTCTGTTCTGTAATATCTTCATAACTGCACAGAACGCCAATAATCTCCTGTTTAGGGGAGAGCAGCGGGATTTTGTTCGTGCTTAACCATCTATGCACATTCCCAGTTTTTGTAAAGGGTTCTTCCATATTGAACTGAGGCTGACCAGATTCAATGACCATGCGATCACCTGCTTGATACAGTGGTGCTTGTTCTCTCCAGGGCATATCAAAATCTGTCTTGCCAATGATTTCTTCAATAGAGCATAGCCCAGCATCTAAAATTAGCTGCTTGTTGCAGCCTAAATAATTGCTGTTGCGGTCTTTCCAAAAGATAGCTATGGGTAGGCTATCCATGACCATTCGCAAGAGAATTTGGTTTTCCTGAAGCGCCTGAAGTGCCTGTTGGTGAATAATTTCGTTGCGCTTTGCTTCACTGATATCTCGTGCAACCCAAATTACAGTTTCTGGTGAAATTGGGGAGACTTTGGCATTAAACCAAACTATTCGGTTGTTAATCTGTAATTTGTATTCGCAATCTGAGGTTTGTTGTGTCGCTAGAGTTTTCTGAATAATACTCACATACATATCCGCTAGATGCGTGGGTAAAACTTGATGAACTGTTTTACCAAGTACCTCTTCAGAAGGTCGGTAAAAGTTATCGGTTTTGGTGGGAGCAATTTTGAGATAACGTCCTTGTTGATCTAGTACCAGAATGACATCAACCATTGCATTGAATAGTCCACGCAATTCAGCTTCTGAGGATTGAAGGGCTTCTGCGGCTTGTTTGCGTTGACCTTCAAGGTGCTTTTTCTCAGTAATATCTCGTCCCTCAGCAATCAACATTAGCACTTGCCCTAATTCATTCTTGAGGGGACGGAGTGAAAAGTCTATAGTGGCTATCTGACCCCCAGCACCCAATACATCTACTTCGTAGCGGATAAACTCTCCTTGGGCTGCACTGGCGATCGCTTGCTTTAATTTGTCCTGGGTTGTCTGAGAAATTGTCCACCAATATGTTTCCCAAAATGGGCGATTGATAACATCTTCTAGTTGGATGCCGCCAAAACTTAAAGCTGTCTGATTGGCCTCTACTAAAATTCCCTCAGTTGTCAGCAGTCCCGTAAATTGAAAGGTATTATCAAAAATTGCTTGGAATTTATGCTCTTTAGCTATTAATTCCCTGGTACGTTCTTCTACTTTTTGTTCTAAACGAGCATTGAATGTTTGCAGGTTTTCATAGCGTTCTGCCTGTTGAATGATATCAAGTAAACTATAAATACTTTGGGATAAGGCAATGCTAGTAATATCTTTTTTGACTAAATAATCCATTGCCCCTTTTTTCATGGACTGGACGGCAATCCCTTCATCCCCTACCTCTGTTAGCATGATCACAGGTAGTTTGGTTTTGGTTTCTCCATGGTCTTTACCCATAGCATCTAGTAATTCCCAACCATCCCCATCAGGCAAATTCAAATCTAGCAATACCACATCAAAATCTTGACATTGCCAAAGCGAAAGAGCTTCCTTGATAGTTTCAGCTTCTAAAATATGATAACTGTTGGTTAAGTCAGAGTTAAGATATCGGCAATAAGTGGCGCGATCTGTCTCAGAATCGTCCACTATTAAAATAGTTGTCGATAATTTACCTGGCTTGGTAGAAATTAGACTAGGGATGTTAGTCATGACTAGATTAGAACATGGGATAAAGCTAAATCAGGACGAGCGTGTTTAACCATCAAACACGCCAACACTTATCACTCTAGGTTTAGCACAGAAAAGAACCAGAGGGTATGTCTCACATCACACTGGGCTATTTAGGCTTGTTGAAAAGTTTTTTTGTCCTCAATTCTCAATCCTGCTATATTACTCGTCAATCTGCCAAACATCTTTGGTATATTCTTCATCCAATACTTTCTTAGGACGAACTAAGACAATCATTTTTCCTAATAGGGGAATGTTTGGTGCAGTTTCAAACCATTGAAAGTCAATACTATTGCCATTCTCAAACACAAAGTAGTTGGAAATATCCCATTCTCTTTGAGCGCGATCTATGACAATCATAATCGGTTCAATTTTATTTTGATGGGGGTTAGGGAAAATATCGCTATTACCAATGACGACTACAGGATCTTCGGCATTGAGTAGCACTTTCCAGCCTGGTAAGGCTACCCAAGCTTGTTCTCCGGTAAATTTAACAATGCGAAATGGTTGAATTTCCGTAATAAATGGTACGGCTTTTAATACTTCTGCTGTTAATGGCAATTCACCTACGACTGGTAAAATTCGGGGTAAGTCTTCATCAATTTCCAGCCGATAAAATGGCAGAATGGGCGGAGCTAGTTTGGGAGCAACGCTAAAATCCATTAATAGCTGTTCTAGTTGTTTTCTAGCTGTTTCCGAATGGACAAACCGTAAACCTTTGGCTATTAAGCGCGATCGCTCGGATAAGTCAGATTTTTGTTTCGCATATTTCCATGATTGATAGGCGATGGCATCTCCTGGATGTTTACTGAAACCTTCTGGTAAATTAGGAAACCAAGAATAATCTTTGACTGCTTTGGCTATATCCCTGACTACATCTGCATCAAGCTTGTATTGACAGGTTAAGTCGGCAGTGGTAGCACGGTCTTCTTGAGTCAATCCACGTAATTCATATAACACATCACTACTTTTAGTATTGTAATATGCTAATGTTTCTGGCGATGAGCCACATTTTTCCATGGAATTGTAAACCTGAGAGCCAACAATGACCTGATTTTGTTGAATCGGCTCAAATCCAGTGGCTTCAAAAATTTCTTGGGGGTTGTAACCGTTTTTTTGCAGGTAGGCGATCGATTGTCCCCATTCCACCCAGTTACCCTGTTTTTGTCTCAGCTTGACTAATATTTCTGTTGCTGTCTGTGCTGTATCCTGTTCAGGATTTTGGAGGTTAGGCTGTGTTTCAGTCATAATCAAAAATTAAGGGTTTTTTCGTTAATACTGTCTGATAGGTGTGAAGAAATTTGACACTCCCCGATCTAAAGACACGGGGATTCTACATTCACCGTCAAAACTTGCTCAACCAGGCTCACACCAAGCAAAGTAGGGGTTTCAACTCCTGTAGCGTTAATTTGGGGATGCCCTCCCCTATTTTTTGCTAGATGAAGAATATTAACTGCGGCGTTTGTATCTCTATGAAGATGCAATCCACAACTACATTTATGGGTGCGAGTTGATAGAGATTTTTTGACAATTACGCCACAGCTAGAACACTTTTGAGAAGTATAATGTGGTGCTACAGCTATAGTAATTTTGTCAAATTTAACAGCAAAATATTCAATCCATTGCCGGAACAAATACCAACTAGCATCACTAATTGATTTTGCTAGACAATGATTTTTTACCATGTTTGAAACACGTAAATCTTCATAGGCCACTAAGTCGTTAGACTTGCATACGTTACGCGCTAGTTTCTTAGCGTGTTCAATCCGTTGCCTACTTACTTTTAAGTGTTTTTTAGCGTAAAGTTTTCTAGCTTTTTTCCTACCACTAGAACCTTTGACTTTTTTGTAAATCCGTCTTTGAGAATGCTTGATTGATTTTTCAGCCTTTCTCAAAAACTTAGGGTTAGGTTCATGATGTCCATTAGAATCGGTGTAAAACGACTCAATACCAACATCCAACCCGATTTCATTACCTGTTTTTAGTTGAATATCTACAACATCAATACCAATACAAAACTGTGCATAATATCCATCAGCACGACGGATTAAACGCACTCGTTTAATATCTTTAAGTTCGTAGGATTGAATATCCCATTTACCTAATAATTTGAGTTCACCAATCCCTTTTTTATCAGTAAAAGTAATCCGTCGCTTAGTTTTGTGTAATTTCCATCCTGATGTTTTATATTCAACAGAACGGCAATCTTTTTGAAACCGTGGATATCCTTTCTTTCCAGACTTTTTAGATTTACAGTGGTCACTGAGCCTTGCCGAAGTGTTGTCGTAAAACCTTGATATAGCAGACCATCCCCGTTCTGCGGCTGATTGTACTGCCATTGAGTTTAATTCAGCAGCAAAGGTAAAGTCTGAGCGGAGTTCTGTTGAATACTTATTAAGAGCAAACTTGTCAATTTTGAGTTCCCGCGGGGCATCCATCCAATATCTGATCGCTTTGTTGCGAATGAATTGGGTGGTACGAATTGCATCGTCTATGGCGTTATATTGATTTTGTTTACCTTTAACTTTGTATTCTAGGACTAGCATTGATTTAACTTTGAACAATCAATTTGATTTGGTTTCAACCTGCATTTATTATACAATATATACAAAATGTCAGTGCAGGATAAATCCTGTAACTAGCCTTCATCCCTTGGCTGAAGCACAGGTGTGTCCTCCTGAGTCGGACACGCCTTCAAGGGTTTTCGGCATTCTCCTTATAATAATGGTTCTAAAATTCCTGTATCAAAGATGTTTATACCTTACTTGGTTTTTCAGTGCTATTCTTAACGTGATATAGGTACAAAATATAACAAAATAGAAACCTCCAATGTCTATCTTTATGGATAATCCGAATCTCGAACCTGAAAAAAACCGCCGTCAACCGATGACTCTTGAACGTCCCAAAAAACTCAAAATCCTAGTTGTGGATGATGAACCAGATAATCTGGATCTACTGTATCGTACCTTTCGCCGTGATTTTCAGGTGCTAAAGGCTGATAGTGGAGTTACCGCTTTACAACTATTGGAAGAAGAGGGGGAAGTAGCAGTTATTATCTCCGATCAACGAATGCCGGAAATGAAAGGGACAGAATTTCTTAGTCGTACTGTACCTCAATTTCCCGATACGGTGAGAATAATTTTGACTGGGTTTACCGATATTGAAGACTTGGTAGAAGCCATTAACGCTGGACAGGTATATAAATATATCACTAAGCCTTGGGATCCAGGAGAATTAAAGGGAGTAGTCCAAAGAGCGGCAGAAACCTATGATTTGCTTAAGCAACGCACGGAGCAATTGCGTCGCGCCCATGCCCACATGGATTTATTGGCTGTTTTGGTAGAGGTAACTCAAGCCGGATCTGGTTTAGAAGATACCCTGAAACCTATTGCTCAAGCCTTTGCTGAGACGTTAGCGGCTGATGGCTGCATTTTACAGCTAATGGAGCATAATACCCTAATCAAGACCCAAGGGGTTTACAGTGAAAGTGGTATTATCAAAAATTGGTTAGCACAAGATCCTTTGACTCAGGAAGCGATCGCTTCTAAGCAAATGCAGCTTTGCCTGAATATACCTAAAGATTCTAATTTAAATAGTGTTAATTACTATGATGACAATAACGTCAAAGCACATTTAGTAATTCCCATTAGCTATCGTAGTCAAATTTTAGGGATATTATCAATTCAGTGGCAAGAATCATGCAGTTTGCGAGAAGATGAACTCAACATGATTCATTTATCAGCGGAATTAGTAGCGATTGCCCTTGCTAGTGCTTGCTGCTCTTTGAAGGAAAAATAGCAGGAGTCAAGAGAAGAAAATTCCTTCTCTATTCCCTATTCGCAATTACCCATTACCTATTACCTTACAAAATGAGTAACGAAG
This sequence comes from Anabaena sp. UHCC 0187, assembly GCF_009712035.1. GTDB lineage: Bacteria > Cyanobacteriota > Cyanobacteriia > Cyanobacteriales > Nostocaceae > Dolichospermum. The sequence continues at coordinate 199,990 of NZ_VILB01000004.1, forward strand.
TTCGCACTATATTTAACCGAATTGCTCCCGTATATGACCAACTTAACGATCAGTTAAGCTTGGGACAACACCGCATTTGGAAAGAAATGACAGTCAAATGGAGCGCAGCTAAATCTGGTGATATTGGGTTAGATTTGTGTTGTGGTAGTGGTGATTTAACTTTTCGATTAGCACGTCACGTAGGGATGACAGGGCAAGTTTATGGAGTTGATTTTTCTGCCAATTTGCTAGATACTGCTCAAGAACGCTGCAAAAATTACTATCCCCAACCGCCTATTACTTGGCTAGAAGCTGATGTATTAAATTTACCTTTTGAGAATAATTATTTTAATGCAGCCACTATGGGCTATGGATTAAGAAATGTTAAAGATATTCCTCGTAGTCTGCAAGAAATACACCGTGTTCTCAAACCAGGAGCAAAAGCCGCAATTTTAGACTTTCATCGTCCCAGTAATGAACAATTGCGGGCTGTGCAACAGTGGTATTTAGATAATCTTGTAGTTCCCATAGCCACTAACCTAGGCTTAAAGGAAGAATATGCTTATATTAGCCCTAGTTTAGACCGCTTCCCCACGGGGAGAGAGCAAATAGAGTTAGCCAGTCAAGCTGGTTTTGGGGATGCCACACACTATCCCATTGCTAACGGTATGATGGGAGTATTAGTAGTCAGCAAATAAAAACTCCTACCC
>NZ_VILB01000004.1:200719-216838 GCF_009712035.1 Anabaena sp. UHCC 0187
CACCAATCACCAATCACCCATTATCTAATCCAAAAGCCTGTGGATTTGTCTCGAATTTTATTATATATATCACCCCCAATCCTGGGTGGAGTAATTGGCTATTATACAAACGACATAGCCATAAAAATGTTATTTCGTCCCTATAAAGCAATTTATATTTTGGGACGGAAATTACCCTTTACTCCTGGTTTAATTCCCAGTAATCAGGAGAGATTGGGACAGAATATTGCTAATGCGATTATGAAGTCGCTACTGACTCCCGAAGAAATGCAAAATCTGGCGCGGAGACTCCTGCAACCTGAACGGGTACAAGGAGGGATTTTTTGGTTATTACGTTTGGTAGTTGATCAAATTAAAGGGGATAAAAACCCCCGTAGCACTAAAATTTTAGCTGGGATTTTACGGGATTTATTGGGTGAATCTTTACCCCGTCTTTTAAAGGTTTTAGCGCGACAAGAAACATTTTTAGAAACGCAAATTAACCAAATATTTGACAAGGTATTATTAGAGTTTCAACTCAGTGACGAACAATCTATCCGGTTAGCTGATTGGTTATTAGAAGTAGTTTTACCTCCAGATAGATTACGACAAACTATCATTGACTTTTTAACAGATCGCACAATTCAAACTATTGATGAAAGCTTTCGAGAAAAAACCAGCGGTACTTATTGGGTAGTTGCAAATCTGTTTGGATTAAAGAATACTCTGACTCGGTTGCGGACATTTTGCTTAGATGAGAAGGAAGCAACTAACAAACGGTTACAAGAATTAATTAAAGATTTAAAAATGCGCGATCGCATTAAGGAATTATTACAAAATTTATCTTTGCAAAATCTCCCTGTTGGTACAGTGCGTCAACTGCGAAAAACGATTAGAGATAGTGTGCGTCAATATCTGCAAAATAGTGGTAGTGGGTTGCTTAAAGAATTAACGGAATCGGCTGATTGGGAAAGAATTTCTATTGTCTTACTAAATCGGTTAAGTAATTCACCAGTTGTCAATACTTCCTTGGAAGTTGTGGCGCGAGATTTGGCATTAATTTTAGAGAAGTATTTAGAAAAAGATTTAGAAATTATTGTACTTCAAGCAATTCCTATTTTATCCATAGATCAAGTGATTGTGGAACGAGTAAAAGCTACTTCACCGGCTGAGTTAGAAGATGCAATTGAGGGAATTGTTAGAAATGAATTACAAGCAATTGTGACTTTAGGTGGTGTTTTAGGTTTCTTTGTCGGTTTGTTGCAAGTAGGATTTTTATTGTTTAGTCAATCTATTTAATTGGTAATGGGTAATAGGGATTTATTAACGGGCTTAAATCCCTACAAACAGTAAAAATCATGTTTTAGAAGCAGTTAAAAACCTGTCAATTAAGATTGTTGTTTACCTTTAGAGTCACATTCTTTTCTCCAACATCGTTCCAAAAGTTGAATTCGCCAAAGAATGGCAAAGCGTTGAGGATTCCAGACTAATTGAGTATCACGGCTAAATAATGGCTGGTTTAAATATTGCCAAAGCGGAAATTTAATTTTTTTGTGTTTGGGAGTCATGGGAGGAACAAGATACTATAAAATAGCTTCGGCAGTAGCTGGCAATTTACTGAATAAATTTCAACTACTAATACCTTCATTATTTAAGATTAAACTAATATTTAACAGTTGTCTTGGTAGAAATTGCGGAGGTTAAGAAAATTTTACTTTTGCAAATTTTAAAAAAGTGGCAGTGAATTTTGCAATTGCGACTGGGAGGAAGATTGCAATGGTTGAACGCTAAAAAGAAAATTTTGATATGCCATAGACATTTGTCTAGCTACTTCATCAATAGGAACACTACCAAAATTTGTTCCTAAGCCAGGAATAGCCACTATATTAATCTGATTTTGCAAACTATGGCAATATAATTTATTATGTTGACGGATAGCCAAAAGAGTTGACCAAATAGCTTGGTAGACATGATCCTTTCCAGCTATGGACATTTGCATTCTTAGGGTAGGTGTGTGAGCAATAAACGGGTGCAAGGGGTGATTTGTTTCTACAATTAAAGATGTGCCGATAGGTTGTTCTCCTAAATATACTTCTTGAATGCGTTTTTGTAAGAGGTTTTCGACATCTTGACCAAAAAATTGGAGAGTTGAAGCATCAGCACTATTAGCAGCAGCTAAGGAACTAGCCGCAGTTATTACACAATCAAAAAAAGGTAATTCTTCGATTGTACCATTAACTATTTCTATATTAGGTAAATCGCTGAAGTAGTCGGTAAAGGTTCTACATAAAAAAGTTTTAGAGTCTAGCAAAATTAATTTTAGTGGGATATCATAGCTCCATGACTGATGGGAATTTAAGTTGGTAATTTTAGTTTTATAGTTTGATTTATCAATTAAAAATAGGAGATGGGAATTAAGCAGGGTAAAAATAGTATCAATATTTAAAGTAATGTTAACCAATTTATCTAAGGTTAGCCCTTCATTTGTTTCTACTTGGTTAATTAGTTGTTTCAGGATATGGTAGACATCTAAAAATAATAATTGTACGGGTTCATCAGCAATAATTGGATAATGTAGTAACCTGAGACAATCTTCTAAACGATAGACAATTTTTTGCATACTCGTAAATCCTAGCATGGCTGCACCACCTTTGAGGCTAAAGGTAGCACGGAATATAGCCTCTAGTTCATAACGATCATCAATGGTATTTTGTAAGTTAAAGAAACCTTGATATATTGTATTGAGATGTTCTTTTGCTTCTTCAACAAAGTAGCCGATAATTCTTTTAAAATCTTCTGGTTTCATGGCTTTTAAAAGTTAATTGGTTAATTGGTTAGTTGTCAGTTGTCAGTTGTCAGTTGTTCCTTTAAATCTAGATTACCCTATTTTCACTTAATTTATATCTCAAAGACTAAAAAAACCGCCTTGGCAATGATCCTAGACGGTTGTATAATTTATGTTAATTACTAATTAATAGTATGAACCTGTTTTCCTGTGGTTAATAGCAGTCATGGCATCAGGCTTGAGTAATTTACCGTTATCTACAGTTGCATATATTACCCAATGATCGCCGCATTCTAGCCGCTGCTGCACTAAACATTCTAAATATGCACAAGCCTCTGTTAAGATGGTACAGCCATTATCCGCTTCGGCTTTGGGGAAGTTAGCAAATCTATCTTCTCCAGGTTGGAAACTCTTGCGGAAATGTTTCATGTATTCCACATGAACACCTTCAGGGAGGATATTCAGCACAAATTTACCACCAGGATATAATAGAGATTCAACGGCTCGATCTTTAGCGATCGCTACAGTAATTCCCGGTGGATTAAAAGTAGCTTGAGATACCCAAGCACCCATCATGCCTGTCGAAAATTCTCCTTGCTTGGCGGCAATCACGCAGACAGAACCAATAATCCTGCCTACAGCTTGTTCTGTGGGAGTTGCAGCTTGTTGGGGAACACGGACTTTCTTCGCTTTTCGTAAACTTTGAGCAAAGTCTGTACCGACTTCTTCGCAATATTTAAGAGTAACTTCATCAGGTTTAAACTTGACTTTTAAGGTATCAAAACCAAAACGATAACCAGCGTCTCGGAGTTTGCATTCTACCAAGTCTAAAGCTTCACCACTCCAACCGTAAGAACCAAAGACTCCCACAGGTTTGGTATTATCACCTGTAGAGAGGACAATCCCTAATGCGGTATGAATAGGCGTAGGTGCGTGTCCACCAATGGTGGGAGTCCCAATGATAAAACCATCTGCTTGTTCCAAGACAGCGCGGATTTCATCAGCGGTCGCAAATTCACAGTTGACAGATTTAACCGCAACGCCACCTTTGGTTAATCCTAATGCCATTGCTTGTGCTAAGGTGGCAGTGTTACCATAGGCAGAAGCATAGAGAAGTGCTACGGATATTTCTCTATCTTTTTGAGCGCGACTCCACTCACCATATAATTTTGTTAATTCGATTAAACTGGTGCGTACCAATGGGCCATGACCAACAGCATACATTCTTACCTGTAAATCGGAGATTTTCTCCAAAGTTGACTCCACATGGCTTGCATGGGGAGCCATGAGGCAATTAAAGTAATAACGTTGGTCTTCTTTGAAAGTTTCCCAATGATCATCAAATACTTCTTCACCGCAGATATGTGCGCCAAAAAGCTTATCTGTAAAGAGAATTTGAGTTTTTTGGTCGTAGGTACAAAGTGCTTCAGGCCAGCGCGGACTAGGAGTAGGTAAGAATTTTAAAACATGACCTTTACCTAAATCTAGGGTTTCTTTCCCCCGCATGACTAAAACTTTGATATCTTGGTCGGTGAAAGCAGCACGTAAATTATTAGCAGCGGGAAGAGAACAAACAAAGGTAATTTGTGGTGCAATTGCTAAAATTGCTTTTAAAGTTGGGATACGGTTGGGGTTAAAATGTCCCAAAATCACATAATCCAACTTTTGGACATTGATTGTTTTCTGTAATGCTTCCAAATAAATTTCTGTAAATCCTTCTGCTGGAGGATCTGTAATAGCAGTTTTATCGGCTTCAATTAAATAGCAATTAGAAGTAGTTCCGCGTTCTAGAGCATATTCAATTTCAAATCGGAGACGTGACCTACTACGCGCTCTCATCACTTTTGTATTAGTAGCAATAGGTAGAATTTGTACGTCTCTTGGTCGAGAATCGCTCATGGATATTTGTTGGGTCGAAAAAACTTGAGAAACCCAATTTTTAGCGGATTCAACAGCGTTAGAAAATGAATCTGGAAGTGTCATAATTATTATGAAAGATGGGTAAATAAATATCTGTGCATTGGGAAATAGGAGTCAGGAGTCAGAAGTCAGGAGTCAGGAGAAAGAAAGAAGACAGGAAAGAAAAAAGAAGGAAGACAGAGAAGAAGAAGGAAATTTTGCTCTGACTTCCAATGACTACTGACCACTGACTAATGACTAATGACTAATTAATAGTAATTTCCTACTTTGCGATGACGGACTGCGGTAATTCCATCTGGTTTGGAAACTTTTCCATCTGCAACTGTGCAGTATAAAATCCAGTGATCACTACATTCCATGCTATTAACAACTTCACATTCCATGTATGCGAGTGCGTCGGTAAGAATGGGTGAACCGTTTTTAGCAGTTTGGGTTTTTACTTCTGCAAATCTATCAGCACCGGGATTTAAACGTTTGAGAAAATGCTTTTTCAGGTCTTGATAATTGCCTTCTTCAAGAACGTTAAGAACAAAGTGATCGCCTACGTGCAATAAATTATCTAAAGCGCGATCTTTGGCTACAGCAATGGTAAAACCTAAAGGCTGTAAACTAGCTTGTGTTACCCAAGAAGCGATCATTGCGCCGCTAATATCGCCTTTTTTGGCAGTGACAATATACAAACCATTGCTAATTCTTCCCAACGCTTTTTCCATGTTTACGTCGAGAGATTTGATTTGTTTAATATTGCGTTCCCGCACTAACAATTGTCCTAAACCATTTCCGGCTTCTTCAAATTGTTTATAGGTAGCATCAGTGGGGGTTTCTTTAATGCGAATAGCGGGGAAAGCTTCCTTGATACCTAAATCAATAAATTTGCGTCTGAGAGTATCAATAGGTTCATCATCCCCACCATAGGACTCAAATAAACCAACGACTTGTTTGTTTTTTGCAACTGCTAATAATGAACTAATTGCCGCTTGCGCTTTGATTGCACTGGTAGAAGGCATACCTACAATTAAACCAGATGCTCTCCCGGCTAGTTCTTGAATTTCTTGACTTTCTGCGGTACTGAGATCCAATACTTCTACACCGACACCAGCTTTTTGTAAACCATCACCAATAGCGTGTGCTAAGTTATCGCTATGTCCATAACCAGAGACATAAAACAAACCTACAGTAGTTTCTGTTTTCGCTTGTTTTTGACTCCAATTGTGATAACATTCTCTAAGAATATCAAGGTTATGATATAGTAATGGTCCATGTCCATTGGCAATAATTTTAATTTCACCAAGTTCACCCATTCTCTTCATTGCATTCAGCAAAGAACGAGCATTTGGACCCATTAAGCAATCATAATAAAAGCGAAAATCAGCTTCAATTGCTTCTAAATCTTCGTCGAAAGTGCGATCATCACAGAAGTGCATTCCGAAGGCATCACAAGTGTAGAGAACTTGGGTTTTGCGATCAAAGCTAAAAATAGTATCTGGCCAGTGTAAATTGGGCGCACTGACAAATTCCATTTCATGATCTTTGCCAATTTTTATGCGATCACCACTTTTGACAATTCGCTTAGAAAAAGGCTCATGTACCAAACCTTCTAAAAATTGCAAAGCTACTTTAGAAGCTAAAACAGTGGCTCTGGGTGCTAACTGTAAAATATCTTCTACTAAGCCACTATGATCAGGTTCAGTATGGCTAACAATTATATAATCAATAGTCTTAGGATTAACTAAACCCTTGAGAGTTTCTAAATAAAGTTCACGAAACTTCTGGTGAGAAGTATCAATTAAAACTGTTTGTTCACCTCTAATTAAATATGAATTATAGGTTGTACCATTTTGTAAACCAAATTCAATATCAAACCGATCCCGATCCCAGTCAAGAGAACGAATCGCAGTGGTATTAGGGGCAATTTCTACAGTTTGTATAGTTAATCGGTTCTGAATGTTCTCTGAAATAGCTACCATTATTTCACAACAGTAAATAAACAATAATTTCTTCTGCCCCTATTCTCACTATTATTCTTTTTTAAAGCTGTAATGAAAAGTATATTTTGGGAAATTAAATTCGTAACAATGATTACGGTTTTTACTAAAATTTAAACTAAATTACACTACAAAATCACAGCGAAAGAAATTGGTACAGCCCTGCCATAATTAATACCCCAAGTTTTGTTAAAATTATTTATATTGGTGTTGTATTAACAGAGTATTTCGTCCCTACTTCTACGGATAATAAAACTATATTTATTTTTAATCTTTATAATTTCTGCTGAAACTTTACCATTACTTGATATTTATTTCATAACTCTCTTTTAGGATAGTGAAAGGACATGGTTTATCTCACTAAGTAGGTTGGCGTTAAAAATTGTCGTTATGGCAAGGTAATAGGCAAGAGTGAAGAATTTTTGGGCGATTTTACTTTTTCTTAGACATTTTGGTTTTATTGTGTTCACCTACTTAACTCAACAATATTTATTAGTTTCAAGTTCAAAAGAGTATTTTTTATACTTTCCAAGTAGTGCATACAGGAAATAGAAAACTTAACGGATAAAATTGCAATCTACTCCAATTTCAGAATTATGTCTAACAATTAATAGTATCTATATTTGATAAATACTAGTACACAACGGCGTAAATCAAACAACCATTAGAAATCCCTACAAAGCCTATGTAATCTGCTTTTTTAATTTTCAATTATCATTTTTTAATTCTGCCCTGCGTTACTAGCATTAAAGCTTTTCCTAGATTTGTCAAACATTTATATAAATTTATGTTTATTTGGCAACAGTCCACAAGAGAAAAAATGAACATAATTAACCATGATTATATTATTAATCAGTGATTAAAACATCTATATAAAGAACATAATAGGAGATGAATTCAATGACCATAATGATAGAAAAATCCACCGAAAAAAGATTGCATTTACCTTATTTAGATGGATTAAGGGGGTTAGCTTCTCTGTATGTTGTCCTTGTTCATGTTGAACCAGGAATTGGTGATCAATTGCCTGAATCTTGGTCATTATTTGTGAGAGCTATGAAATATGGAGCATTTAGCGTCATCAGTTTTGTTGTGCTTTCTGGTTATGTTTTAATGTTGCCAGTAGCGCGTTCTACCAATGGTCAGCTATCAGGAACTTTGATAAATTACATTAAGAGGCGATCACGGCGAATTTTACCTCCCTACTATATGGTATTATTCATCTGCTTACTAATAGCTGGAATTGTCTTTATTTTCGAGAGATTTACAAATTTTCAATGGAATGAAGTAGCAGGACTCGGCTCATTCTCTCCCAAATTTTCCTTGATTGACTTCTTACTCCACCTGTTAATAATTCATAATCTCGATGGTAGCTCATACTTGACCATTAACCCACCCATGTGGACTGTCGCCACAGAATGGCAAATGTACTTCATTTTTCCCCTCTTGTTGCTACCTATATGGCGACGATTTGGATTATTCGCCGTTGTCATGATTGCCTTTTTAATTGGTTTAACACCTGTATATTTGTTGAATGGATTATTTGCATCAGCCAATCCTTGGCTTTTAGGTATATTCTGTTTAGGAATGGCCGCCGCAGATATTGGATTTTCCCAAAAACCCCAGCTAATAGCTATCAGAAATTCTTTACCTTGGGGTTGGTTGAGTGTTATCTTTACCTCTATTGCTTTTCTAACTGAATGGCGAAGACTGGGATTGCATATATGGATTAATCAAACTTTTGCTGGTCTAGCATTTGCCTGTTTATTTATTTCCTTAACTAAGTCAATAATTGAGGACAAAAAGCCATCTTTAATACTACGGATATTACAACATCCTTTAGCGATCGCACTGGGGACATTTTCCTATAGTCTATATCTAATTCATGGCCCAGTCTTAGTCTTAGTGCGTTATTTCCTGTTTTACCTACCCATTTCTCCAGATATGTTTGCAGCCGCATCTTATTTACTAGGTACGGTAATGTCACTCATTATTGCTTACTTGTTTTACCTATTCTTTGAGCGGCCATTTATGTCCAGTTTCTTAAAAAAATCCAAAGTCAAAAATGCCGTAATCTAATAAAAGCCTGAGACATCAAGACCGCATGAAAAATATAACGGCGGTCAATAGTAAACTCCTTTTGGTGCATCTCAAATATGCAATCTTCAAAATTTTTGCTAATTTGAGTTTATTTTGAGATTTTTCTTGCCAAGGTTAAGATTTATATGATATTGTCAAGGCTAATGATCAAAAAGTATCATTAGCCTTTTAGTAATTGATAAAATCAAGCCAGATGTTAAGACCAAAGAAGCTTTTAGTCACTATTACACAAAGAAACTGTCCACCCTAAAAATTTACCTAAGTTTATCAGGATTGGTTTAAACGCATCAAGTTTTTAGTGTAGTGTTAAGTGATTAGTGACGATGAAATATGGCTTGATTATGAGAATATTAGACTATTTTTATTTTAAAGTTATAGAAACCAGTTAAAAGAACGAGAAAATTTTTATATCAGGTCAATACCTTCGCCATTTTTTGTAGGTTGGGTTAAGCGACAGCGCAACCCAACCTACTAATCAAGGCTTTTTTCAATTTGACGAAGGTATTGTCAGGTAATTGAGATTTCTAGCATACAAAAATTAATCAGCCTGTAAAAATTCTAGTAAATAAAAGCATGGAATAGGAAGGTTTTTTATGTGTCCTAAATTGAACCAAAGCGGAGGATGATTTGAATACAGCAGTTTTGAAGAGAGAATGGTTATCTAATACCAAAACAGACATATTATCAGGAACTTTAGTTGCTTTAGCGCTCATTCCTGAAGCGATCTCTTTTTCTATTATCGCAGGTGTAGACCCAAAAGTTGGACTATATGCCTCATTCATAATTGCTGTAGTCACAGCCTTTGTCGGAGGAAGACCAGGTTTAATCTCCGCCGCTACAGGTTCAATGGCACTAGTGATGATGAGTTTGGTTAAAGAACATGGACTAGAATATCTTTTCGCAGCCACAATTTTAACGGGCATAGTCCAGATCATTTTTGCCTGGTTGAAGTTAGGTAGTAAGCTGAAATACGTCCCCCGTGCCGTGATAATTGGCTTTGTCAATGCCCTAGCCATTCTTATTTTCATGGCACAGTTCCCGCAATTGATGAATGTTCCTTGGCAAGTATATCCGATGGTAGCTGGCGGTTTGTCCATTATTTATATATTACCTCGATTTACTAAAGTTGTACCATCGCCATTGGTTGCCATTATTGTCCTAACAGCCATTTCTTTGATTGCTAAAATTGACGTGCCAACAGTGGGTGATATGGGTGAATTACCCACAACATTACCCTTTTTCAAAATTCCCCAAGTACCACTGAACTTAGAGACACTTCAGATTATTTTTCCCTATGCAGTCACCTTATCAATTGTGGGTTTGTTAGCGTCATTATTGACAGCTTCATTAGTGGATGAGTTGACAGATACCCATAGTGATAAAAACACAGAAGTTCAAGGTCAGGGAATTGCCAATATTATTAATGGTTTCTTTGGAGGAATGGCAGGCTGTGGCATGATTGGGCAGTCAGTCATTAACATTAAATATGGTGGACGTACCCGCCTTTCTACCTTAGTTGCTGGTGTGTTCTTACTATTTTTTATTCTGGCATTAGGCTCTTGGGTAAAACAGATTCCCATGGCATCATTGGTAGCAGTGATGATTATGGTTTCTATCGGTACTTTTAACTGGAATTCATTAACAACTTTACATCTAGTTCCTAGAAGTGAAACTGCGGTAATGGTGACAACAGTTTTCGTCACCTTATTTACTAACAACTTGGGATTGGGAGTTATTATTGGTGTGGTGATGAGTACAGTCTTCTTTTCCCGTAAAGTTGCTAAAGTAGTTTTTGTGGACAAAGTTCCCAATTCTGGGGAAAATTACCGTATATATAATGTTGCTGGATCATTGTTCTTTTTATCAGTAGAAGATTTTATTGCGGCTTTTGATTTTGAAGAAAAGGTGGATTTGGTAAAAATTGATTTAAGCAATGGCCATATTTGGGATCAAGCAGCAGTTGCAGCCATTGATAAGGTCGTGATTAAATTTCGTCGCAATGATGTAAAAGTAGAGCTATTGGGACTTAATGAAGCCAGTGCTACCTTACTAAAAAAATTAGCTCTTCACGACAAATTGGCAGATTTAGATAACTCAGCGGAACACTAAAATTATTAACATATACGTAGAGTGGGCAATGCCCACAATATGCGGGTTTTGGTGGGCATTGCCCACCCTACAATACTTGGATATTTTAAGCGCAAGCTACGTCAATAGAAATCATTTAGGATTCCTATATAATGCAAAATATGAACTATCTTCATAACATCTTCATTAAATATTTAAAATTACTCCCCCACTATTATTAATTATTGAATAATATGAAAGAAGATTTTTTTTAATAAAATTAATATTTATGAATAACTTTTTTTTTGTAATTCTCAGCATTTTAGCAGTCTTCATAGCTACACTTTATCCCTTTAATTTTTTCCTGATAGATAATTTTTCTATACATACAATTATTACCAGTTTCGACAATGCTAGTTCTTTTCAAGATTTAGTAAACAATATTTTATTATTTATGCCTTTAGGCTTTAGTTCCACTGCTTTCTTGCAGAAGATAAAGATCAAGACAATAAGTAAATTATTCATCGTTGTATTCATTAGTGCCGGCTTATCACTCACGGTGGAAATGTTACAAATATTTCTACCTTCTAGATCACCTACTCCTGCCGATCTTATTAATAATACAATAGGTGGAATTGTCGGGATGATTTGTTTTTATATATGGCACTCACAAAGCTTTATTTATATCTTATCCTCCCTAGAAAATAGTAACATAAAAAATTCAGTCAAAAAGATAACATTATTGTTTTTTGGATATATACTTCTGTCATTTTTAATCTCAATCCCCTGGCAAAGTACAATAAATCTAAGTAATTGGAATCTCAATTATTCACTGTTACTTGGTAATGAGGAAACAGGTGATAAACCTTGGCATGGATATATTTCAGAAGTTCATATTGCAGATAAAGCAATTTCCACTAAGGATGTTTTAGAACTATTTGATCATAAGAGTTACCTGAAGACCATTGGAGATTATTTAATAGGTTCTTATCAATTAACTAATAAACTAAGCTATCAAGATTCAACGGGAAAACTGCCTGAACTATTATCCCAAGGACAGTCACCAAAGATTCAAAATAAGAAAGGTGTTGTTTTGAGTTCTAGTCATTGGCTAAAAACAAAAACTCCTGCTACTTTATTAAGCAAAAGAATTCGTCAAACCTCTCAATTTACAATAATTACTACTGTTGCTACGGCTGATACAACTCAAACAGGCCCAGGACGGATAATCTCTCTTTCCTCTAATACTCTCCATCGCAATTTTACCTTAGGACAACAGGGAAAAGACCTAGATTTGCGGGTACGTACACCAATTACTGGAGAAAATGGCGCAGAGATGAAATTAAGTATTCCTGGCATTTTTGCAACTAATAATTTCCATTCTCTAATTATTACTTATTCTCCAGGAACTCTCAAAGTTTATGTAGACAATGTACAGAATTTGTCTTCTTTCAATTTACTAGAATTAATTCCTAAATACCAGCGAATATTTTACTATGCTCTAACTTTTATCCCTTTAGGAATTTGCTTAACATTCCTAACTATTCTGGCTAAGAGAAAGTTAAGTTTTTACAAATTTTTGGTTTCTAGTGGAATCATATTACCTGCGCTAATAGTAGAAACCATTTTGGTAATTAATACTGGGAAGAGTATAGATATAGCAAATATATTACTTGGTATCTTCTTTACAGGTATCACTATGCTACTATTGAGACTACGAGCTGCATTTTTGGTAAAAAAAGCAGTTATAGAATGAACTAATCAGTCAACTTTAACGGTAAACTCATATATTGCAACAAAAAAAGTTTACCCTCATGACTGGAGAATTAAGACCTTGGGCATAGAACTACGCAGTTTCGTATTTCTAGACAATCTGCAACCTCAACACGCCGCATACATGGGAACAGTAGCCCAGGGTTTCTTACCCTTACCGGGGGATACATCTCTATGGATTGAAATTTCCCCTGGTATTGAAATTAACAAGATTACTGACGTAGCCCTAAAATCCGCTTCTGTCCGTCCTGGAGTGCAAGTAGTAGAACGGCTATATGGACTTTTAGAAGTGCATTCTGGCTCGCAAGGGGAAACGCGAGCGGCTGGAGATGCAATTTTGGCGTTCCTGGGGGTGAAAAAAGAGGAATGTCTCAAACCCCGCGTAATTTCTAGCCAAATTATCCGTAATATTGACGCGTACCAAACCCAACTGATTAACCGTAGTCGGCGGGGACAATTGCTACTAGCTGGACAAACCCTCTATGTATTGGAAGTTGAACCAGCGGCTTATGCGGCACTAGCAGCTAATGAAGCGGAAAAAGCCGCGCAAATTAATATTTTGGAAGTTCAAGCTGTAGGTAGTTTTGGCCGACTTTATTTAGGTGGCTCAGAACAGGATATTTTAGCAGGAGCAGCGGGCGCTTTAGCCGCAATTGAAAATTCACCGGGAAGGGAAAATCTTCAAGGTAAGCGGAACGAATAAATATTAGTGAACCAGAGGTTCAACATTAGTGAACCAGAGGTTCAACATTGGTGAACCAAAGATTCAACAAGGAGTAAAAAATGGCAAATCAACAACATCTCAATTTATTACGATCAGGTGCAGTTACTTGGATAGAATGGAGAAAGCAAAACCCACAAATTGAAATTGATCTTAGTAGTGCCAATCTACTAGGAGAAAACCTGCGAGGGGCAAATCTCCAAGGGGTAAATTTGAATAAAGTAAATTTAGCTCATGCTTTATTAGTGCGAACTAATTTTAGTTATGCTAATCTCAGTAATGCTATTTTTTATCAAGCTAAATTAATTGAAGCTAATTTAAGTAAGGCTAACTTGAGTATTGCTAATTTGAATGGTGCAATCTTGACACAGGCTGATTTAAGTTTTGGAAACTTTATTGGTGCTGATTTAAGTGGGGCAAATCTAGAAAATGCTATGATTAACGATGCCAATTTAATTGGTACAGATTTGCAAAATGCTAATTTAAAAGGTGCTGATTTATCAGCATCCCAACTTATTCGCAGTAATTTAAGTTTTGCAAATTTGATAGCAGTTAATTTAATTACCGCTAATTTGAGTGAAGCGAATTTATATGAAGCAGAATTAATGACTGCTCAACTTTATCAAGCCAATTTACATAAAGCTAATTTAAGTAAAGCTCATTTAGGAAACGCATTTTTATCTAAAGCTAATTTGACGGAAGCAAATTTAACGGAAGCTGATTTAAGTTGGGTAAATTTAAAAGGTGCGAATTTAGCCGGAGCAAATTTACAAGGTGCGAATCTTCGTGGTGCAAATCTTCAGGGAGCAAATTTGAAAGGGACGATTTTAGAAAAGATTAATTAGGGAAAATAAACCAATGCACATTCAAAAAGTCACTATCAAAAACTTCCGCTGCTTCGAGCATTTGGAAGTTAATTTAGATCCCGATATCAATATTTTTGTTGGCAATAATGGATCAGGAAAGAGTGCATTATTGGATGCTATTGCTGCGGCAATGTACCCGTATGTGGCTGAAATTCAAAAAATTGTAAATAAAGAACAAGAAGTATCTCCAGTTTTACAACGAGATTTACCCGTAAAGCAAAATAGCAGTGAACAAAGGAATCATCCAGAATTTACTTTATCAACTACGAGTTTACCAGAGTGGACAATTATTTACAAAGATCCGCCAATTGAGAATGATGTAGATGATAAAAAAAGGAGAAAATCGTCAATGTTACTTGTCTCACACACCTCAAGAGCTTTACAAGAAGGGACTAAAAAGCTTTATTCTGAATTACTATATAACTGTGATACTTTACGGTATGACAAAACATCTGAATTTTCTGTCATAGCTTACTATCAAAGTAATCGTAACTTAACTAATATTGCTGATATTGAAAATATTTCTAATCAGTCTTTTGATAGATTTGATACTTTGAAGAAAGCCTTTAATGCAACAGCTAACTTCACAGATTTAGCTAACTGGTTTTTTTTGCGGGAGTACGAAGAATTAAGAGAGGGAAAAAATCGCAAAGATATTAATTTTGAACTTCCTGATTTAAAGCAAATAAGAAATGCTATTTCTACTATTATTGCTCCCAATGCTCGCGTTTATTTTTCAGGTGCAACATCTGCAAAACTGATGGTTGAGTGGACAATGGAAACAGGAGAGAAAAGAGAACTTTTACTTAGTCAATTAAGTGCAGGTTATCGCAATATGTTAGCGTTAGTGATGGATTTTGCGCGACGTTTAGCACAAGCTAATCCAGATATGGAAAACCCCTTAGCAGCAGAAGCCATTTTGATGATTGATGAGTTAGATTTGCATTTACATCCAACTTGGCAACAAAAGATTATTCCTGATTTAAAAAAGGTATTTCCCAACACTCAAATTATCGCCACTACCCACAGTCCCGAAGTTGTGACAACAGTTCAACAAAATCAGGTGAAGATATTAGAAGATTATCAAATAAAGGAATGTCCATCACCAACCAGGGGGATGAAAAGTTCAGATATTGTCAGATATGTTTTAGGGTTAAGTGATTTAAGACCAGATACGGAAGAATCAAAAACACTGACACAGCTTTTTGAAGCAATTGATAATGGTCAATTAGAAGAAGCAAAACGCCTTAAAAAAGAATTACAACACTGGGAATCTTTTGATCCAGATATGACTAGAGCAGATATGCAAATCCGCCGCTTAGAACGGAGAAATGCAGTATGAAAAATGTGATTAAATCCCCAGAAATAGAGGAACTTAAAAACTATAGAAACCGATTTTCTTCTCAGTTTAAAAAATGGAAGGATTTAAAAAAGAATAGAGATACTTTAAATGCAATTCGTGATACTTTAGTATCTGATCAAAAAGGACTTTGTGCTTATTGCGAAATGTCTCTTCATGAAAACAATCGCTCTGTTGAACATTTTATTCCTTGTAACCAATCAACAAAAGAAAATAATCATGATCTAGATTGGCAAAATATGCTTGCTATCTGTCTTCCTCCAGGTGGACTGAAAGATGATGATTTGGAAAATCCACAACTGCTGAAAGATTCACCCTGTTGTGGTCAAAAAAAGGGTGGTTTTATTCCTGATAGTAGGTTATTAAATCCTCTCAATTTACCAACATTACGTCTATTTAAATTCAGTAGTAAAGATGGTGAAATTAGACCTGATGAAGACGCTTGTGACAAGTCTGGTATTCCTATAGAAAATGTTCAATTTACTATTGATACCCTGGAACTTAATGTTCAACGATTGAAAGATCAACGATTAGTTGTAATTGACGAAATCAATAAAGAACTT
>NZ_VILB01000050.1 GCF_009712035.1 Anabaena sp. UHCC 0187
AAATAAATCTACTGGTATTTGTATGACACCTTTCTCTTGGAACTCAAGTTCAACAGAAAGTATCCTTTTGGTAGATGACTCAACCAAGAATGTTTGTGTACTAAAATCTACTCTCAAGCAAGAAGGATACAGGGTAACAGTAACAGATAGCGATAGTGAAGCCTTAATTAAGATTGTCGAATCTCCACCTGATTTAGTCCTATTAGATACGTTCACTCCAAGTATTGATGGCTATGAAATCACTCGACAGATCAAGCAGAATTCCCATTTACCTTTTATACCTGTGTTACTCGTTACCAATTGTGACGAGTCCTCTTTCATTCAAGGTTTACAGGCTGGTGCTGATGACTTTTTGATTAAACCTGTAGAGCAAAATGAATTGTTGGCAAAAGTGCGTTCGCTCTTGCGACTAAAACACAGTATCAATCACCGAGATATAATTACCCAGCAATGGTGCAAAGATTTTGTGATTAATATGACTCACGATTTACGCACTCCTTTAACTTCAGTAATCCAAATGCTAAAAGTGCTGAAAAAAGGAACTTTTGGGCATAATCTCTCAGAAATGCAGGAATATATCCAACAAATTACCGAAAGTAATCAAACATTGTTGGATATGGTTGAAAATATCCTCAACGTTTATCAATATGAAGCAGGTAATAAAGATTTAGAGGTTTTTTCTGTAGATTTGTGCAAGTTAAGCCAAAAGGTAGTGCAGGAACTCCAACCTTTAGCTGCTGTGAAAAATTTGACTCTGACAACAACATTCAACAGTCAACAATCATCATTATTGACAGTTAGGGGTGATAGGATAGAATTATACCGATTGCTGATTAACTTAGTTGGCAACGCTATTCGGTTTACAGATAGCGGTTCAATAGAAATTCAGCTTCATCGCCATCATGAATATGTAACAATTGCAGTAAAAGATACAGGTATTGGTATCAGTGAATCAGAACAAGTAGGTTTATTTGAACGTTTTAGACAGGGCAAACACCAGCGCCGGGGGAATGGTCTAGGATTATATTTGTCTCTTCAAATTGTTGAAGCCCATCAGGGAAATATCTCTGTGGAATCGACCGTAGGGGAAGGCAGTATTTTTACAGTTTATTTACCTATATCAACAGCTTCTTTGTGATCAGGACTTGATATCAAAATAATAGGGAAAAGAATCGGTGGGAAACTAACTGATTTTAAAAAACTCCACAGCAAAGATGCTTATTCCTACTTTTGACTACGAAACACTACATTATTTTGGGATTAGAAGGAATGACATTAGATCAGTCCACACTCTTCTTCAGCAATAGTTAGTAACTTTTCTTGCAGTGGTGTCAAACATGGTTGATATCGTTTACTTAAACCAGCTAGTAGCCAAATAATAGCATCATCAATATTTCTCATTCGATGCAATCTGACAAGACGTTGACATAATTGCTGCATATATTGGCTATCACTCTCAGAATAATCCAACGGCTTTAGGTTTTCCATCTTCACTAGATACTCTCCATCCCAGGTCGTAATTGTGTAGCTAAAATTGCCGACATGAGTAATAATTCCCCAACAACCGTTTTTGCCCTTGAGTTCTAAATCATCTTTAGGGAGAATTTCACACACTTGCCCTAAATAGTGGGTGTTAGGTAAATTCGGTTGCTCCTGTAATTTGTCCACAATACTTTTAACAATGCGTCCTGATGGTACTTTACCACCTGCCGCGTCTACTGCCTCTTGCCAACATCTAACTTGTTCCTCTGCTTCTAATTTTGTCAATGGTCGCACTTGTCCTTCTGCTGTTGGCAAAATGTCCACAAATTGTGGACATTCTTCCAGGTTGTCCACAACACTAGCTGCGTCAATAAGTTGGTAGGAACGGGAACGGTTATAGCTAAACCTGTCTTTGCAGTATTCGTCAAAAGTTTTGTGGGAGTTGCGATATAGTTTTCTGTCTCTCAATTGTCTCAAGGCTTTTCCAGCTTCGGAGAACGCCCTCTCTACTTGACGCTCTAACCGGAAGCGATTCCTACGGAGCGCTTCGCTATCGCCCTCTTCTTCTTTGGTTAGTTCTTTAGTAGTAAATATTGCTATCGTAGTATTAACAGCATCACCATTTTTAGCATCAACAGCCAAATTCTCACTGATAACAGTGGTAGTCTTGTCAAGCGGCGCATTAACCATATCACTTGCGCTCCTGGTTAGTTATTATCATAATTATAACGTAGTACCACGCAATTAAAGTGTCTGACTTAGAAGTATTTGTCTGATGCTAATTGCGATATAATTGAGATTGTCGTTATAAGTGTGCAACTAATGGCGAGACCTGGTGGTAATCCCGATTTTGGAATCAAGTATCGCTTTGACTATGGCAGAGACGAGCCACTTTCAGAACAAGTGAAAGTATTGATGCATCCACAGATGAAACAGCATCTGAAAAATCTGGCTGATCTAGAAAAATGCACAGTACCTGATTTGATTCGTGAAGCGATTGAGCAATATTTGGTTGCTAAACAAACAACTAAACTAAGTTAATAGAATTGATATAATCGTCCTGTTCTTTTTGAGGACTTTTACCTCTCGCTATATTTACCGGGAATTTTAGATTTTAGATTTTAGATTAAAAAAATTTGGTAAAAGCCCCGTCCTTCAGTCCAGAAAAATACGCGCTGCGTATGCTTCGCTAACGTCAATCCCAAATCCATTTTCTTCGAGCTTCTACACTTTAGAGTGGAGTTAATCCAAAATCGTTCGACTGAGCGAAGTCGAAGTCCAAAATACGCGCTGCGCTGCTTACGCTGCGCTAACGTCAATCCAAAATCGAGTGACCCCTACCATATATTTTTATGATTATTGCCTTTACAAATCAAAAAGGTGGCGTAGGTAAATCAACTGCTGCTGTTCATCTGGCCTATTGGTTTAGTCAACGCCAAAAAACACTAATGGTTGATGCCGATGCCCAACAAAGTAGTTCCGTCTGGGCTAAATCTTTAGGTCTGGTTTACCAAGTCATTCAAGACCCAGAAGAGTTGTTTGAAAAAATTCCTGACTTAGCTATCCAGTATTCAGCCTTGGTGATTGATGCTCCTGGTTCACTTTCTGAAACTACTAAAGCAATATTGGCTCGTTGTGATATTGCTTTAGTTCCCTGCCAACCTTCTGGCTTAGATTTACACAGCAGTCATAAAATTTTGCGTTTTATCAAACACGCGACTGAATTGCGCTCTGGTTATCCAAAAGCTGCTTTATTTTTGAGCCGAGCTACCAAAGGTACAGTGTTAGAGAGAGAAGCCAGAGAAGCTCTTATTGCCACAGGAACCCATTTACTAAAAACTGCTATCTATCAAAAACAGTGTATCGCTGATGCCCCTGGTCAAGGGTGTACCGTATTTCAAATGTCAGGCAAAGCCGCAACCGAAGCCGCAAGTGATTATGAGGCACTTTTTCAAGAAGCCTTGGAGGTGCTGAATGTCAAGTAAAAGGCGGGAACTCAAAGATTTTTTATATGAAAGCACTGAGCCAACAAATGATTCACCACTGCCAACGGCAACGGTAGCTTTATCTGCTATTAGTCTGCCCTCTCAGCAGCCCCGGCGCTATTTTGATCCACTCAAGATGGAGCAACTCATTCAATCTGTGAAAGAGCATGGCATTTTAGAAAATCTGCTCATTCGACCAATTTTAAGTCAACCAGGGCAGTATGAATTAGTAGCCGGAGAAAGACGCTATCGGGCAGCGCAAGCTGTGGGATTATTAGAAGTTCCTGTTACCATCCGCACATTAACTGATTCTGAAGCTTTTACCATTGCCCTAGTAGAAAATCTTCAACGGGAAGACCTGAATCCAGTAGAAGAAACTGAAGGTATTTTGCAGCTACTGTCACTGCGATTAGAATTAACTCAAAATGAAGTCACAGCCTTGCTTTATCGGATGTTGAATGATGTTTCCCGATTGACTAATAACGTTATTAGTCAACCAGAATCTGAAGCAATTAAGGCGATATTTACTGACTTAGGGCTAATGGGGTGGGAGTCTTTTGTCAGTAATCGTCTACCTTTACTAAAACTACCTATAGATATTTTAGAGGCACTGCGTTCCGGGAAAATTGAGTACACCAAGGCCAATGCCATTGCACGGGTGAAGAATGAACAGTTACGCCAAAGTTTACTAGCAGAAGCGATCGCTAGTCGATTATCACTAACTCAAATTAAAGAACGTATCCGTAGTCTTAACGAAACTAAACCTAGCCAGGATACCTCAAATCCTCTCAAACAGCGCATTACATCCATTTTGGGACGAGTGCAAAAAACAAAGGTTTTATCCAATCCCCAAAAGCAAAAACAATTAGAAAAACTGTTATTTCAAATGGAAAATTTACTAGAAGAAGATTGATGTTCGCCCGTGAGTAGCATGAGAACAGGAGTGTATATTAAGCCAAAAAAGCTTGCTGTCACTGAGTTTGAGTCGTTGCATTAAAATATAACTTTTCCGGTAATAACAATTTTTATCACAGAAGAAAACCTGAAAGCCTGAATTTACTATGAAAATGATGAAAATGAGACCTTGAAAAAGGTATGAATTTTATTGTTATCACATGAATCAGTCGTTAACGTATATTTTGGTTTCATTGCTACTCGCACGCAATATTATATGCTCATAAAATTACTAACTAAAATTAATTTAGGGTACACTTAGGTGTTTTATAGGGGTTATATATACCCCAAAAAGAGATTATAGACTTGTATTTATTTCCTTTGACCCCTATATATTACCTGCTTATAACCTGCATAGGGGTTATATAGGGTCTATATTGCTAAAATAAAATAATTTGGGGTATGTGTAGGGGTTACTTATGGGATAAATATACCCTAACGCGAAAATTGAAAATAATTAAACTTTTAGCCCCTATCTAGGGTATATATAGGAGATACTTAGGGTATTTTTGTGCCACCCTTTTTTTGTATCCCACTTGACCCCC
This sequence comes from Anabaena sp. UHCC 0187, assembly GCF_009712035.1. Taxonomy (GTDB): domain Bacteria; phylum Cyanobacteriota; class Cyanobacteriia; order Cyanobacteriales; family Nostocaceae; genus Dolichospermum. Next base: position 4,967 of record NZ_VILB01000050.1, read on the forward strand.
ATGTCCAACATTCACGCCTTGCAAAAAATCTTTCCAGCAGGATTCGATAACGGTTACGGTAGTCTGAAACTTTTCGTCGATGGATTTGAAGTCGTTCGTATCCCCAGCTATATTTCCACCGCCGAGATGGAAGATGTCCCAGGAAGAATCGTTTTAGATGGTGCAGCTTACACCGTGGGAGAATCTGCTTTTCGTACAGGTTATCATTTTGACCGCAATACGGACCACAACGAAAACAAAATTAAAAATGCACTGTTGATGTTATTTGGTGGATTAGCACATTTGCCACATCGTAAAGCTTGGCATTTAAAATTAGTTGTCAGCTTACATGACATAGGACTGGCAAAAGATTTAAAACAAGCA
>NZ_VILB01000051.1 GCF_009712035.1 Anabaena sp. UHCC 0187
GGGTTATATAACTTTAACGGGAGATAGAAGTGTTGGGAAAGAACATGAAGCTTTTCAGGAGGTAATTAACCATTTAGTTCAGACTGAGGTTGTGCAGTGTGTAGGTAGAACTAGAGCTAATCGCAGGACAGAACGGGTAACTTATTATGTGGTTAGTGAAAAAGATTTGTCCTATTTAGCGGACTATTACCCTAATGCTAGGTTTATTAAGTCTGATGCTGTTGATATTTGTCCAGCCGCAGGAACGGAAATCCAGCAGACACGCAAGGGTATATTAACGGCATTCAAGCAACTGGTAGCAGAAGGGGTGACAGATTGGCAGAAGGTTCGTCAGGGGGTATTAGCTAAAGCTGCTGGGATTTCTCAACCGTGGCTCAGTCAAGTTACTCAGAAGTATTTTGGGGGGTGGAACAGCTTTAAAAAATTATTGCTACTCCTATATAACTCTCTATATAGGGTTAGTAATAATTCTCAGGAGGTTTTAACCTGTGAGGAGAAGTGGTTTATTGATGAGTATTTACCTCTGCTTAAGTATGACTGTGAAGGGGGTGGTCAATCGGCAGAAATGATCATTAAAGATGTGATCACATTTAGTGAAGATATTGGCTGGCAAGGGTTTTCCAGGGCTGTGAATGCAGCGACGATAGAAATTAAAGCTTTTTTAATTGCCTGTTTGATATCTGTGCTGCCGCAGGAGATTCATGATGAGATTAAGCGGTATTTGGTTTCGTACTTAGCTAAAGTAGAACCTGAATATTAAGTTTCTACTTAAACCACCTGATTTTTTATAGTTGGATTAAAGCAATATAATATTGCGATGTAGCTTGCTGCTCTTTTTTAGGAGTGGGAGCAATTTCTTTTTGTTAAAAAGAAGTACATTGCCGCATAATGGGCTGTTTTAAAAATGCTATAAAACACCTTATGGTTGCTTTATGGGGAAATTATTTTGAGCGATCGCTACCTATTCCATCTATCACCCTATGAATTATTCTAAAATTAGATAAATTACAATTGTAAACTTGTTTATGAGTGTCTTAATACCTGATGATATTCTCCGAGCCAGCAAAATGACGGAAGGGGAACTAAAATTAGAAATCGCTATTATGCTTTATCAGCAAGGAAAAATTAGTAGTGGTAAAGTTCGTGCTTGGACTGGACTCACAGTAATTGAGTTTCAACATCAACTTGCTTTACGGGGACTTTGTATCAATTATGATATAGAGGATTTTCAATCGGATCTCAAAACCCTAGAATCAATGGGGTTATTGTGATTATTGTTAGTGATACATCACCAATTACTAATTTAGCAGCAATCAATCAGCTAGACTTACTGCAAAAACTTTACACTGGGATTGTTATTCCCACAGCCGTTTATAATGAAATGGTCAGGGCAGGTAAAATTGTGCCTGGTGCTGTAGAGGTACAAACTTTATCTTGGATTCAAAAACAGTCTGTTGTAGATTCTCAAAGAGTAATATTGATTCAAGAAACCCAAGAAAATATTGATTTGGGTGAAGCAGAAGCGATTGTTTTAGCTCTGGAACTGAAAGCGGATTTACTATTAATGGATGAACGTCGAGGTAGGATAGTTGCAACCAGCTATGGTTTGCAAATAACTGGCTTATTAGGAGTTCTATTGCAAGCGAAACGAAAAATGTTGATTCCTGCTGTAAAAATTTTGATGAATCAACTAATTGAGCAAGCTGATTTCCGAGTGAGTGACCAATTGTATACAACAATCTTACAAGCTGCTGGGGAATAATTAATTATTTAGCAACTGGGGGATTTTTGGGAACAAGTAAAACAAAATTACCGGACTCTGAGCGATCATTTTGAATGCAGGTTCATAAAAAATTACCATTTTACTTTTGTTATATCTGGCTTTATTTTACCATTTTTGGCAAATAAGACTGACGATAATTGTTCTTAGCCATTAGCCTAGCTTCACGCCTTGTCCAACACTTTTGTAAAGGTACATCAGCCAATCTTTGCAGCAGCATAAACACACTATTGTCTCCTGTTAACTTAGCAATTGTTTGGGCAATAACCTTACAACAATTCCAAGGATGACGCACCACCTGAATTTCTGCAAACCTGATTACACCCCAATTCCGTTCCAAGAAAAATCGGTTACGAATTTTATCATCATCAACATCAATACAGTGGTGAGGTTTCCCTGTATTTCCAGCATAAGGTTCATCAATTTCAATATCCAAAGCTAATCCAGATGATTGATGATAAAAGATAAAATCAGCCGAGTAGCGGAGAGGATAACCTGGAATTTCAAACTCAACCGCTTGACAAATCAAATTTCCAGAAAAAGCTGCCAGTAAATGCCGAAAAAACTGCTTTTCACTCACACCTTGCTTGGCTGTACTATTCTCATCTGGTAATGCCACGCATCCTTGAAACGAAGCTTTGAGATGCTTCTGTTCTTGATTACCACCAATAAACCGTCTAGCTAAGGGTGGATAAAGAATAACGGGATAATAACCACTAGACATAACCACACTTTTTATAAAAATTTATCAATCAAAAAGCAGTGGAATCAAGTAATAGTTAAAAACTATCCAATCTAATATCTTTCCAAATATCAGAAACTTGCCATCCCGTCTTGCCAACAGATAGAATTACAGGATTAACACCCATTGGCACATAGTTAGGCTCTTGATACTCTTTATCTCGTTTTAGCTGTTCTTCAACTGCTATTTCCTCTATTTTATTAATAAAATCAACTTGCAGATTTGGCTCTTTTGTTTTATCTATAATTTGTGTTTCTTGAAGGAGTTTGTCAGATTTTTTGATGAGTTTCATATTTAGTAGCAGATGTAACTTTTGATATTGACGAAATCATGAATAGTTGATACCAACTTAACTCAAAAACTTTAAGTTTTAGTTGAATATTAACATGGATAGATGCGCTAACGCGCTCAAATTGATGGCGTTATGTAACCAAAACAATGCAACAACTAACAGTAATTGTAACAGAAAGTATAACAACAATGAAACCTAAAATTATTGCCATTCCTGAGCAAAATCCTCAAGTGACACAAAAGGTTACTTCAGATTTACTACTCGACACTAATTTAGATGTAGGTATGATAGCTATTCTCAACCAAATTGAAGATGAACACGAATACTATCAAAGTTGTGGAGAGTGGTAATCATGGTTTTATCACTCGCTCAACAATCCTTAGCAGGACTATCCCAAACTGCTGCTCATCTTTGGGAACAACTAACTAATTGTCAAACGACTGAAGAAGAATCTGCTATCATCACCGCTATTTGGGAAACTCAAGAAGTTCAATCAGAAGCTATTGATATTCAAGCTGAATTGGCATTACAACTAGATGCAGAAATAGCAGCTATTAAGCAACGACTAGAACATCTCAAAGCCGTGCATCAATCAGCACTATTAAGACTAGAACGCTGGCGAGAGAAATTAGATGAAACCATTTTAGAACATAATGCCACAGGAATTATCCCTGAGCAAATAGTTGGTAATTCACTGCGGATCACAATTAAAGAAAATCCACCAAGTTGTGATGTACTTATAGATGCAGAAAAATTGCCTTTAAAATACCGCAGAGAAAAGACTGTTTACTCAGCAGACAAGAAAGCAATTATTGCTGCTTGGAAGAAAGGAATTCCTGTGGATGGTACTCATGTTGAACGTAAGCGGCGGGTTGTTTATGCCTTGACAGCAACGGCAATTCAAGACTTCAAAGATTCACTATTACCATAGTTATTGATTCCGGTAATCAGGACTTATACAGCTATTGTTGGGAATAGGGTAAGACAATAATTCAAGGAGGAGCAACCCGAAAATGTGAGAGCGAGGTTAAATTATCAATAACTCCAGGTTTTTTTGTTGCAATGCTTTTGCTAGGCATAGCCATCGCAACTTAAAATAGCCTATTGTTGGTCTTAGTTTTCGCACTTCACAAAATGGCGTTGCTCCCCTCACTACTAATTCAAGAGTGATTTTAATCAAATAAACCTGCCCGTAAGGCGATGACAGCAGCTTGGGTGCGGTGACTGGCAAAAAGTTTGTTTAAAACACCGCGTACATATACTTTTACGCTTCCTAAGCTGATATAGAGTTGATCCGCAATCTCTTGATTGCTGAATCCTTGGACAATTAGTTCCAATACCTCCATTTCCCGATTAGTCAGTGGATTTGCTTCTAGAATACTGGCTTGCTCTGGATCAATTGCAGAAATTGGCACTGTTTGGGCAATATTTAATTTTGCCGTAACTATTTTCAATTGACGAATATGTTTGAGAACAATACGAGCTATCACTGGGTCTATCCACGAATAGCCCTCATAAGTCATGTACAGCGCTTCTAATAGCAACTCAAACTTAGTGGTTTTAACACAGTAAGAATCTGCCCCAGACGCAAAAGCTGCTAAGACCATTTTTTCTTGAGCAAAAGAAGTGAGCATCATGATCTTCGTTTGCGCTGCTGTTTCTGGTGGCATAGATTGTCGAAACCGCTGCACCAATGTTATCCCATCCATATCTGGTAAGCGAATATCAACAATAGCAATATCTGGTTTAGTATTCTGAAGCAATTTTAGACCAGCAGCAGCAGTATTTGTGTCTCCTATCACTTGAATATTCTTTTGCTCATTCAAACAACTACGGATACCTACTCTAGTCAAATTGTGGTCTTCGATAATTACCGCTCTAATATTTGCCATTACCTACCTCAACAACTAGCTAAATGTACTCTTTCTAACGTGGGAAATAGTTGACTACAAACGGCTCAGTCTATCGGTTAAATTTTTTAGGATTCTAGCAAAGTCTACCCATTGATGGAGGCAAAATAAGGTATAACAGCAAAAAATCTATCTATTGATATAGATAAAGCAAAAAATTATATCAAAAAATATGCCTATTGACGTAGGTAAAATTTAAAGTTTTAGTGAAGAAAGCCGATTTAAGTGTTAAGATTCATTAAAGAAAAGAAATAGCCAACTTGATTT
>NZ_VILB01000052.1 GCF_009712035.1 Anabaena sp. UHCC 0187
ACTTAGTTTACCTTGTGGGACTAAGTAGTATTTTTGTATCTAGTTTACGTCATATTGGCGGTTAGGACATCAAATAAGAAAAATACTGATTTCAGGTAAAGATTCAGGAATAATTACCTGTCCCTGAGGATATAACTTTGCAACTGCCATAAATTTAAATCCATAACCTAATTCTAACATTCCTCTTCCCATCTGCGTCTGTGCGTGCAAAAAAAGGACGAACTAAAAAAGTCCGCCCTTAGAAATTACCAGAAAAATCTAAATCTTCGCTTCTTCTCTTACCAACTTATCCCAACCCAAATCCTTCAAATTATTATTCCTTCTTAAAGGACGAGTTACCAACTCCAAAACATCACGCGCATTCCCAAAACCGTGAATTTGAGCAAAAGTAAACTCCACAGACCACTTAGTATTAATACCCCGTGCTTCCAATGGGTTAGCATGAGCCATACCAGTAATAACCAAATCAGGTTTCAACTCATAAATCCGTTGAATTTGATTGTAATTATCAGGCTTTTCCACAATAGTTGGAAGAGGTGAATTCATTTCCCGACAAGTCTTTTCTAACAAAGCCAACTCAGCAGCTTGATAGCGTTTATCCATGTAAGGAATGCCAATTTCCTGAACAGTCATACCACAGCGAATTAAAAACCGCGCCATAGAAATTTCCAACAGGTTATCACCCATCAAAAACACAGACTTACCGCGAATCAGTTTTACATAATCTTCCAACCCAGCCCAAATTTGCGCTTCCCGTTCATCTAAACCTTTGGGTGTAATTCCAAACACAGAACAGATTTTTTCAATCCAAGCGCGAGTACCGTCGGGACCAATGGGGAAAGGTGCGCCTATGAGTTTACACTTACGGCGGCGCATTAAAGTTGTCGCAGTGCGACTGAGGAAAGGATTCACACCAGCGACATAATACCCTTCTTCAATCACAGGTAATTCTGTAAACCGTTTTGCAGGTAGCCAACCAGAAACTTTAATACCTTGTTTTTTCAGTTCCAAGGTTAATTGGGTAACTACTGGGTCAGGTAAAGAACCGAATAGCACCAAAGGCGGATGATCTACATACTCAGATTCATCGTGGGCGATGTCTTCTTTTTTCTTACCGAAATTCATTAGCTTCTGAATGGCGTTACGCTCGCCTTTTTCAGTTTCCGATACTGGAGACTTTTCAGGACAACGATGAGCCATAGCGGCTAACACAGTGTCCTCTCCTTGGGTAAATGCGTAGTCGAGTCCGTTAGCACGGGCGACCACAATGGGAATACCTAAATCAGCTTCTAACTTAGGTGCTAAACCTTCCAAATCGGTTTTAATAATTTCGGTGGTGCAAGTACCAATCCAGACAATTACACTAGGATTGCGATCGCGTTTAATCTGCTCACATAACCGTTTTAATTCTTCATAATCATTCAATTGTGCGGAAATATCCCCTTCTTCCAACTCAGCCATAGCATAGCGGGGTTCAGCAAAAATCATCACTCCCATGGCATTTTGCAGGAAGTAACCACAGGTCTTTGTACCAATTACCAAAAAGAAACTATCCTCAATTTTTTGGTATAACCAGGCCACACAACTAATGGGGCAAAAAGTGTGATAATTTCCGGTTTCACATTCAAAATTTAAAGCTTCTGGCTGTTGAGCAACAGTCATATTAATATTCTCCCTTTATTTTTTCAGCTTGTAAAGCAGGTGATTGGTGATTGGTAATTCTTGTCTGTCACCTGTCACCTGTCACCTGTTTTCAACAATTAATTGTTAGGGAAGAGACGAGCCATTTCTGATTCATCAAAAACCTCAGATGGCAGTTCTTCCATTAACAAATCGTTATTTTCATCACCATTGCTTAACGATGTTTCATCACCCCAGATGTCCGAGACTACATCATTAAACCCATTTTCTTCAGATGTACTTAGTTCATCAAATGAATTCTCTTCAGATAGATTCAGCCCAGTAAAAGCGTTTTCATCTATTTCTCCAAAAGCATTGTCAGGTATTTCCCCAAAAGCATCGTCATCTTCTAAAGCGAGAGAGTTAAATCCCTGATTATTGCTTTCATCAGCTAAAGAGATGGGATTAAAAGAGACATTACCGAAATCATCCATTGCTTCTGACTCATCAGTGATATCTTCAACGGCTAAAGAAATATCACCAAAATCATCATCACTATCGGCTGCCCAAGTTGCTTGGGTCTCCTCTTTCAAGTCATTGATTTTCGGATCAGGGACGGGGAAGGATTCCGCTTCAGGTTCAGAGATATCTTCCATGACAACGGAGTGCTGACGCAAGTACATCTCTGGTTCTACAGTCGGACTAAGACGATTACCAAGGGCAATATCTGGGTCAAAATGTAAATCCAGAACTTCAATCAAAGTATCCGCATCTGGATTGAGTTTGGCAAAAGGAAACATTAGCTGGGCTAATTTCGGTTCTAGAGCATTGATGACTCCCAGGATGAGGTAAGAAGACGGACGCTTGCCGCCATCAGGAGTATAAACTGATTCAATAGTCATCTGGAGCGTAATCCAATCACGATTAGCTTGAAAGAATTGCAACCACTTTTGTTTGAGTGAATCGGTAAAGCTATCAAAGAAAGCCATAAGTCCATCCTGAGAGGTAAAATGTTTTATACAATCATCAAGTCTAATTCCTCTTCAGCATTTGTGGCTTTAACTTTTACTGGATTGAGATAAAAATCTGACAATAGAGAAAAAAGTTCACGATCCGGAGTATCGTTAGGCACAACACCTTCCGGTTGCGCGAGAATTTGATCGGCAATATTCAGGTAATAGTCGCAAACGTAGCTCAGAGAAGGATCGGACTCGGCCATTTCAAATAAAGTTTTGCCTTTGACGCGGGAAACGCGGATATCTTCAATCAAAGGTAATACCTCTAAAACAGGCATGGGTACGGCTTCTATATATTTATCAATTAAGTCCCGCTTGGAGGTACGATTACCGATTAAACCCGCTAGACGTAAGGGGTGAGTCCGGGCTTTTTCACGGACGGAAGCGGCAATTCTGTTGGCAGCAAATAGGGCATCAAAGCCATTATCTGTAACAATTAGACAATAATCTGCATAATTTAACGGTGCTGCAAAGCCACCACAGACAACATCACCAAGAACATCAAATAAAATTACATCGTACTCATCAAAAGCATTAAGTTCTTTTAATAATTTGACTGTTTCCCCAACTACATAGCCACCACAACCAGCACCGGCTGGAGGTCCACCTGCTTCAACGCAATCAACACCACCATAGCCTTTGTAAATTACATCCTCTGGCCAAACATCTTCGTAGTGATAATCCTTTTCTTGCAAGGTATCAATAATTGTGGGAATCAAAAACCCAGTCAGGGTAAAGGTGCTGTCATGTTTGGGGTCACAGCCAATTTGTAGCACCTTCTTACCCCGTTTAGCTAGAGCCACAGAGATATTACAACTGGTTGTAGATTTGCCGATTCCACCTTTTCCGTAAACTGCTAGTTTCATTGTTGTGCCTCTCTTATAGTTTCTTTACAAACTCTTAGCTCAAACATTTGCCTGTATCTAGGTTGATTCGGGGATGTCTGAGGTATGTGATTGCCATTATTGTGCAAATCCCCTAGAAAGGAAAGGGGGTGAAAATCCGAAAAATGCTGATATACGCCGTTTGATTGCGAAAATAATGTTTTATTACCTTATTAATTGCTTAATTAGTTTAAAAAAGCCTAAAAATATCATTTTTAATATTTTTATTTAGTATTTATATAAAAATAGTGTCAAAAGACAAAAAAACAGCATAGGTAAAAATCTATTAATTCCATAGTATTTGCTTATTATTGTCGCCATTGACGATATTACAGGTATTTACGGTGTATGCAACGATAAAAGCATTGTCAGCACTACGTTGTAAATAAAGGCAGGATATTGCAATCAGATGAATTAAGAGTTCTGATTAAGGAGTAAAATTGGCAATAAAGATATTTTTACAAGCGTCCCTTCCCTCATAGTCATGATCACTTCTGGATTAGTAAATATTTATTAAATTAGAAAATATCTGATATAAAACTTAACAAGTGATTGGTAATTGGTAATTAGTATGAAGAAAAATTTCCTAACAACGGACAACGGACAACGGACAACGGACAACGGACAACGGACAACGGACAACTGACAAATGACTAAAAAACAAAAATTTCCTTACTTACTGGGTTCTAAATGGACCGCACAGCAAAAAGTTGATGGTTGGCGACATTTTCAGGTTGTTAACCGCAAAAATCAGGGTAAATGGGTATATGCGGAAATGGTGGCAGCTTGCGATCCTCAAGTGCGCTTTTGGTTAAATGCTAAATTATTGCAAGATAATTCTCAATGGTATGCTGGGTGGCAAACTTTACAGGAAATCAATTCTATCGAAAGCCATTAATTCCCCATTCCCCATTCCCCATTCCCCATTCCCCCAAAAGTTCAAATCATCAATGGTTGTTGATATAATGGCACTGTAAAAGTCACCGTTGAACCAAGTCCTTCACCGAGACTATAGAAATGGACTTGACCACCCATTGCTTCTATCAGCTTTTGGGATATGGTTAGTCCCAAACCTGTACCACCATAATGGCGAGTCCGAGAACCATCAACCTGAGAGAATAATTGAAATAGTTTATCCTGCTTGTCTAGGGAAACACCAATACCTGTGTCAGCAACGCGAACTTTGACTATTCCAGGGTGTTTTTTCAGCATTAAATCAGCACTGATAGTAATGCCACCTTCATGGGTAAATTTAATGGCATTACCTACCAAATTCAGCATTACCTGTAATAATC
>NZ_VILB01000054.1 GCF_009712035.1 Anabaena sp. UHCC 0187
GTGAAAGCAAACAAGAAGAAAATGTGGTCAAGCTAATAAGGGCTAATGGTGGATACCTAGGCACACAGAGGCGATGAAGGACGTGGTTACCGACGAAATGTTCCGGGGAGTTGGAAGCAAACTTTGAGCCGGAAATGTCCGAATGGGGCAACCCTATGTACTACCTGTTGAATATATAGACAGGAAAGAGCCAACCCAGCGAACTGAAACATCTTAGTAGCTGGAGGAAGAGAAATCAAACTAGAGATTCCCTCAGTAGTGGTGAGCGAAAGGGGAAGAGCCTAAACCAAGGGATTTATCCTTTGGGGTCGTGGGACAGCAATATCGAATCTAGAGACTAAACGAAACAGCTAAATACTGTACCAGAGGGGGTGAAAGTCCCGTAGTTGAAAGTCAAAGGATAGTAGCTGAATCCCGAGTAGCATGGAGCACGAGGAATTCCATGTGAATCAGCGAGGACCACCTCGTAAGGCTAAATACTACTGTGTGACCGATAGTGAACAAGTACCGCGAGGGAAAGGTGAAAAGAACCCCGGAAGGGGAGTGAAATAGAACATGAAACCATAAGCTTACAAGCAGTGGGAGTCCGATTTAACGGATGACCGCGTGCCTGTTGAAGAATGAGCCGGCGACTTATAGGCACTGGTAGGTTAAAGCGAGAATGCTGGAGCCAAAGGGAAACCGAGTCTGAAGAGGGCGATAAATCAGTGTTTATAGACCCGAACCCTGGTGATCTAACCATGTCCAGGATGAAGCTTGGGTAACACCAAGTGGAGGTCCGAACCGACTGATGTTGAAAAATCAGCGGATGAGGTGTGGTTAGGGGTGAAATACCAATCGAACCAGGAGCTAGCTGGTTCTCCCCGAAATGTGTTGAGGCGCAGCGGTAATGGTTAAATTTGGGGGGTAAAGCACTGTTTCGGTGCGGGCTGGGAGACCGGTACCAAATCGAGACAAACTCAGAATACCCAGAGGAAGACATTGCCAGTGAGACAGTGGGGGATAAGCTTCATTGTCAAGAGGGAAACAGCCCAGACCACCAGCTAAGGTCCCCAAATCATCGCTAAGTGATAAAGGAGGTGAGATTGCCTAGACAACTAGGAGGTTTGCCTAGAAGCAGCCACCCTTGAAAGAGTGCGTAATAGCTCACTAGTCAAGCGATCTTGCGCCGAAAATGAACGGGGCTAAGCGATGTACCGAAGCTGTGGGATTAGTATTAAGTTATTAATCGGTAGGGGAGCGTTCCGTCGTAGGTTGAAGCAGTAGCGGCGAGCAGCTGTGGACGAAACGGAAGTGAGAATGTCGGCTTGAGTAGCGCAAATGTATGTGAGAATCATACACCCCGAAACCCTAAGGGTTCCAGAGCCAGGTTCGTCCACTCTGGGTTAGTCGGGACCTAAGGCGAGGCCGAACGGCGTAGTCGATGGACAAAGTGTCAATAGTCACTTACTGTTCTATGGGAGCATAGAGAGGGACGCATGAAAGATAGCCATACCCTGATTGGTTTGGGAGGAGTTTACGAACTCCGCGTGGTGAAGGATAGTGCCAAGAAAAGCTCGCTATGTGATGAAGATAGAACACCCGTACCCGAAACCGACACAGGTAGGGAGGTTGAGAATACCAAGGGGCGCGAGATAACTCTCTCTAAGGAACTCGGCAAAATGGCCCCGTAACTTCGGGAGAAGGGGTGCCCACCTTAGACGTGGGTCGCAGTGAAGAGATCCAGGCGACTGTTTACCAAAAACACAGGTCTCCGCCAACTCGTAAGAGGACGTATGGGGGCTGACGCCTGCCCAGTGCCGGAAGGTTAAGGAAGCTGGTCAGCGAAAGTGAAGCTGGCGACTGAAGCCCCGGTGAACGGCGGCCGTAACTATAACGGTCCTAAGGTAGCGAAATTCCTTGTCGGGTAAGTTCCGACCCGCACGAAAGGCGTAACGATCTGGATGGTGTCTCAGAGAGAGACTCGGCGAAATAGGAATGTCTGTGAAGATACGGACTGCCTGCACCTGGACAGAAAGACCCTATGAAGCTTTACTGTAGCCTGGAATTGTGTTCGGGCTTCGCTTGCGCAGGATAGGTGGGAAGCGGTGAGTTATTCCTTTTGGGGAATAAGGAGCTAACGGTGAGATACCACTCTGGCGAAGCTAGAATTCTAACCCACGACCGTCAGCCGGTTGGGGAACAGTTTCAGGTGGGCAGTTTGACTGGGGCGGTCGCCTCCTAAAAGGTAACGGAGGCGCGCAAAGGTTCCCTCAGCACGCTTGGAAACCGTGCGACGAGTGTAAAGGCAAAAGGGAGCTTGACTGCAAGACTGACAAGTCGAGCAGGTACGAAAGTAGGCCTTAGTGATCCGACGGCGCAGAGTGGAATGGCCGTCGCTCAACGGATAAAAGTTACTCTAGGGATAACAGGCTGATCTCCCCCAAGAGTCCACATCGACGGGGAGGTTTGGCACCTCGATGTCGGCTCATCGCAACCTGGGGCGGAAGTACGTCCCAAGGGTTGGGCTGTTCGCCCATTAAAGCGGTACGTGAGCTGGGTTCAGAACGTCGTGAGACAGTTCGGTCCATATCCGGTGCAGGCGCAAGAGTATTGAGAGGAGTCCTCCTTAGTACGAGAGGACCGGGAGGAACGCACCGCTGGTGTACCAGTTATTGTACCAACGGTAAACGCTGGGTAGCCAAGTGCGGAGAGGATAACCGCTGAAAGCATCTAAGTGGGAAGCCCACCTCAAGATGAGTACTCTCACTACAATAAGTAGGTAAGGTCACGGGCAGAACACCCGTTAATAGGCTCTAAGTGGAAGTGCAGTAATGTATGAAGCTGAGGAGTACTAATAGACCGAGGGCTTGACCTCTATTCAATT
>NZ_VILB01000055.1 GCF_009712035.1 Anabaena sp. UHCC 0187
ATTATGCTATTACGCATTTGCTTTTTTGCCCAAAAGTCTTACTAGAAGGACTCTATGTGACTTGAACCATAATCCAAATTGTGAACCATAACATGAGCCATAAGTAACGCCAAATTAAGCTTTTCGAGCAATAGCAATATAAAACTTTGTAGGCAGGGGGCTTTCTAGCAGGGAGCATGGGGAGGAAAAGTCGTTTTGATTTGGTAAAATTGGATAGCGAACGCGAGTGCGTCCCGGAGGGAACTAGCGCTGCTGCAAGCAGTTCATCTTTTTTGTGGAGTTCTCTTAGCTGCGTCACAGCTTAGAAATACTAGCGATTTATCCTAATTCCTCAAAAACAATATCCTCATAAACCGACTCAATGGGAAAACTTAAATCAATACTTCGTAGCTCGATATTATCCCCCACGTTAGATACAAATTCAGCACTCTGTTCTGGTGGATACCAAATTTTGTAGATACTGCCGTTCTTCTTGACTTAACCGGACAATATAGGTCTTAAGCATAATCAGTTATTAGGATATCTGCTGAGATTTACAGTGAATAGCCCCTCCATTTTCCCTCAAATTCACAATTTTTAGCTTGACAGACCACTACTAGACTTTTTTCCAGAATCATAAATGTTAAAGTTAGCAAATTATACATCATTGACTTTTTTTCTGTTGTATTAGGAAATTAGGGATCTCCTTTTGTTTAATTATTTGACACCTAAATAGGTGTATTACTTATCGCGCTCAATATATTAGTTAATCGTGTTGTAGATACCCAATCCAGGTAGAAAATTCATGAACAAGCTGTTGTGTTTAAAAATATTATGTATGGGATTAGCCAGTATATCCCTAACCCCAGCTACTGCCAGCGCAACAGCAAATGTTGCAATTAAATCGGCACAAAATCATATTGCCAGCAGCCGAGTAGAAGAATTTAACGTAGTAGGTAATGAACCATTTTGGAATATAAATGTTAGCCAAAAAGGTATCGTTTATTCCTGGGTGGCAGATAAAATTAGAAAACAAACCTTTCCTTATGTAAATCCCCAAGCAGCAGACGGACGGCCTTTAGATGTGCTTAGAGTTTATCGCTTACGTGGTGGAGCAGATAATATGCTGATGATTCAGAAAGCTAATGGCTTCTGTAGCGATGGTATGTCAGATAAAAAATATCCCTACACAGCAACTTTAATTTTGGGTAGGACAGTGCGAACAGGTTGCGCTGAGAAAAAATAATTTGCTGAAATTATAGACCAGAAATCTTTGATTAATTGATAATTGTTTCGTTTCATTCAAGGCTTCCGCCGTGAGCGTCAGCCGAACGGTTTAAAACCTCCCCTTTTAAGCACATTTAATATTATGATGGAAGTTAACAATGACACTACTGGAAGTATTACAATCACAGTATAGCCTCCAGACAATGGACAGTACATTTGCCAGATGTCATCGTCTTTGGATGATACCAAACAGAATTGGCAATGTTATGGTCAAACAAAAGAACACGCCATTGCCAAATCATGAAACAGACAAAAACTCTGGCAGCAAAATTACTTTTCGGCATGGTTTTAGTAGGAATTTCAGCTTGCAACTTAGCAACAACTGAGTCCGCAAACACTAATAATCAACAAACAGAAACAGCCCAACAAGTCAGCCAACAAACTGCTACTAAAAATCAAGCCTGTACTTTAGTAGAAAATGGCTTCGGTTCCCAAGGACAGGTAAAACTGCGGGTAGAAGAAGTCGTAACAGGTTTAGAAGTTCCTTGGGGAATAGCTTTTCTGCCAAATACAGATATCTTAGTTACCGAACGACCGGGACGAGTCCGCCTCGTGCGGAATGGTAAACTTATTTCCCAACCAGTAGCTACTATCAATGTCACAGAAAGCGGTGAAGATGGTTTATTGGGTATTGCCACTCATCCTAACTTTGCTAAGAACCGATTTTTTTACATTTACTACACTGCTGATCGAAATGGATCACAGGTTAATCGTGTGGAAAGATGGCGACTATCTGAGAATGGACTCAGTGCTTCCCCGGATAAAGTAATTGTTGATAATATTCCCGTAGCACAATTTCATAACGGTGGTCGCATTCGCTTTGGACCAGATGGAATGCTTTACATTGGCACCGGTGATGCCAGAGAACCGCAAAGTTCCCAGGATGTTAATAGCCTTGCTGGTAAAATCCTGCGTGTGACACCTGACGGACAAGTACCGCAAGACAATCCGTTTAGTAAAAATCCTGTCTATATAACTGGGATTCGCAACACTCAGGGGTTTGATTGGCTGGATAAATCAACATTATGGGTGACAGATCACGGACCTAGTGGGGATTTGGGAAGAAGGGGTCACGATGAACTCAGTTTAGCAAAAGCAGGAGACAATCTCGGCTGGCCTACTATCTACCGTTGTGAATCACAGAAAGGAATGGTTACTCCGTCAATTGTTTGGCGTGAAGCTTTACCTCCTGGTGGGGCAGCAATTTATACTGGCAATTCTATTTCTGAATGGAAAGGGAGCTTAATAATTGCCACTCTTCGTTCTCAACATTTGCAGCGCGTTGTTTTCAAACCCCAGTCTCCCCAACAAGTTGAGCGTCATGAGGTGTATTTGCAAGGTCAATATGGACGGCTGCGAGAAGCAATTATGGGGCCAGATGGTGAATTATATGTCACCACCAGTAACTGTGATGGACGGGGAAATTGCCCTCCACAGCGGGATAAAATTCTCCGCATTACTCGATAAAAAAGTTAACAGAAATAAGTAATAACCGCTCAATAATCCGGGGTAAATCCTTCCATGACAAGCCTCAAATGGCGTAAAATCCTTCCCCAACAGCTAGTCCGCCCCCATTTATTGAGCGGATACGTAAACTGAATCCTAATATAAATAGGTGTTTCATTTTTTGCTCCTTATTATTTGTTTCTCTTAATTGGTGTTTCATTAACCATTGAGTTAGCGATGGCAATTAATTCATTTTCTGAACAAGAACCGGAATATACGTGAAAAAATAATCCATTTTGAATCCAGCTTATATTATTCCATCCATCTCCTTTAAATAAAGATGCTTTGATGCTTTTATTGAGATTTAAAGGGATAGTTGAATTATATCTAGTTTGGTAATTTTTGTAGAAATCGGAGGACAATAAAGCAGTGTTAATGGAAATTCGTCTGCAATCTAAAGAATACAGTCTACTGGCAGTATTGATATTTTGACAATCTTTTCCTGTATCTAGTAAGGATATATAAGCATTTTGATTATTAACAATTTTCAAAACAACTTTTAAATTATCTTTGCTAATTCCTTGCGTTATGGAATCAGGTAAACTGCTTGGTAATCTGAAAACTAAATTATTTGGTAAGCGTTGTTTAATCTGATTAATTACAGGCTTAAATATTGGTGCTGGTGCAGTCATAGTTGATCTTAAAGATTTAGGTAAACTAGAAGCACAGCCATTTGAATTAAATTGTTGAACAAATATAATCCGATCTGATGACTCAACTATGTAATTAAGTAAGTTATTTAATAAGATAAGAGGTCTAGGAGCGTTCAATGGAACATCACCATTATTGGTGACAAATTTACCATTGTTTATTAATGCTAATCCTAAATAATAATTTCCTTCTTTAAATAAGACTTCACCATTCTTGGTTATTATTACTCCATTAGATAACGTCCCAGTATCAACTCTGCCAAAACCTTCACCTGTTGAAATAACACAAACACGACCTTTAATATTAGAAGGATAAATATGTCTAGTCCTTCCGTATCCTCCCCACCAACCCAAAAAAGGTGCTAATCCTGGTTCAACTTGTGACCAACCGCGTACAAAGGATTCTCGTGAGCTTTTTTCTGTTGGAGTACGTCTATCCTGAATATGACTAGCACCTGTACTATCATTTTTGACTTGTCTAATGTGTTCTTGAAGTCCTTGACGTAATTTGCTTAGTTCTGCATTTGTCGGTTGTCGAGTTTGAGCGAATACTGATTCATTAACACCAAAAATCATTAAACTCAGTCCTGAAATAAATAGCGATCGCTTTGCCCATTGTAGATATTGCATAATTTCCTCCCTGATAAATTTAGTTTAACAATAAATAAAGTTACTTGGTTTCTACTTGCCAAATTTTGATTGTATTATCACCTCCAGAACTTACTAAAAATTTTCCATTTGCACTCAGAAATAAATGAGATACATAACTTTGATGAGCTTCAAAATCACCCGCTATACTATTGGTTCTAATATCCCATAGTGTAACAGGGAGAATATTGCTTTCATCATTACTACTACTACCAGTAAATAAGTAT
>NZ_VILB01000056.1 GCF_009712035.1 Anabaena sp. UHCC 0187
GGCAATTTACCCTACAACTCAACACTTCGCACAGTATATTGATCCTCAAGTAGTTGATTTTAAAGCGATTGAAGCCAACAACAAAGCTAAAAGCATCGGGCTTTAAATCCAGCCTTCCATCATGGCCATGCGAATGAGTTCGGCTGTATTTTTACTATGCGTTTTGCTTAGAATATTTTTTTTGTGAGTCTTCACCGTTTGCGCGCTGATGTGCAATTGATCGGCTATGTCAGACTCTTTATGCCCATAGGCAATCAGGTTTACAATCTCTACTTCGCGCTCGGTAAGTGGACTGCTGTGCGGTTTGCTTTCGCCATTCAATAAAATATCAAATCGTTTGCCCCGTGTTACACCAAACACATACTGAATTTTTGTGCTGGTCTTATAGTGTGTGATGTCGTTGGAAAGAATCATTGCTATGCCGGGTTTACCGCCCGGTGTAACGGTAAGGGTGTATACATGTTGTTGAATTCTTCGGTAGTCTCCATCCTTATGCCGAATGCGGATGTCAAACGAAAAGCGGGCATTGATTTTATCGTCATGCGATAATTTCTTAAACACCGCCATAGCCTTCTTGCTTATAAATACCAATTGAAGTAAATCCCAGGGATGTGTTTTACTATGACCAAAGCGAAGACCTCCTTTGCGAAGTTCATCGGTGTGATAGCCCATTAAGTGAGTGGTTGCCTCGTTAATGTATAAATAGTGCCGGGTTGAATTATCCAAAATGCGGATGGCCTGGTCGGCAAAAACCTGAAAGCGTTGAAAGCGTGGGTCTTTCAAAAAATGATCGACCGAACTTTCCTTTTCTGCATCTGAAACATTCGCTTGAATCAACTCGGTATGCAAGCGGGAGATCAACTCTTCAATAGAAGTTGCACCTGTTTTTTGAAGGATACTTTGTTCAAGCTCTTTGCTATGACCATTGAGTGCGAAAGTTTGCGGGCCGCCAAGCAGCGCTTCCATCACTTGCAGTTCGCGGGGTGTAAGTGAATTGAATAAAGGAAGTTCTTCCACCATAGACTTGGCTAAAATAAGGATGGAAATAGTTTTTGCTTTACCCTATGTAAGTTTTTGTAGGAATGTGAACAAAAAAAGAGGCTGATTATTTAGATAATCAGCCTCAACAAATAAAAATAATTTTCCTTTTACATATTCTTCACAATCTCTTCTCCAAACTCTGAACACTTCAACAACGTGGCTCCTTCCATCTGGCGGTGGAAATCGTAGGTTACACGCTTGGTGGAAATGGCCTTTTCAAGTCCTTTGTTAATCAAGTCAGCCGCTTCTTGCCAGCCCATGTATTCAAGCATCATTACACCGGAAAGAATTACAGAACCAGGATTCACTTTATCCTGACCCGCATACTTAGGTGCTGTGCCATGCGTAGCTTCAAAGATTGCATGCCCTGTGATGTAGTTGATGTTTGCCCCCGGAGCGATACCAATACCGCCTACTTGAGCAGCCAAGGCATCACTCAAATAATCGCCATTCAAATTCAATGTAGCAATTACTTCGAAGTCGTTAGGACGAGTAAGAACTTGTTGTAACGTAATGTCAGCAATTGAATCTTTAATTAATATTTTACCGGCTGCTAATTCTGCTTTTTGTTCTGCATTAGCAGCCTCTTCACCTTTTTCCTTCTTCGTTTTTTCCCACTGGTTCCAGGTGTAAACTTTGTCTGCAAAGTATTCCTTCGCTACTGCATACCCCCAATCGCGGAAAGCACCTTCTGTATATTTCATAATGTTACCCTTATGAACAAGCGTAACCGATTTTCTTTTGTGTTTGATCGCATACGCAATAGCACTATGAATCAATCGCACGCTACCACTATAACTTACCGGCTTAATACCGATACCCACCTGCACATCGTTGTTCATGTTAGGCGCCCCTACCATTTTCCAGAAAGACTCTGATTTTTCTTTTGTATTGAATCGGATCTTATTGAATTCTTTAGGAAATTCTTTTGCCAAAAAGTCTAATATTTTTTGCGACTCAGGTGTGCCTGCCGCAAACTCAATACCGGCATAGATATCTTCCGTGTTCTCGCGGAAAATTACCATGTCAACAGCACCTGGATTTTTTACTGGTGAAGGAACTCCTTCATACCATCGTACCGGACGAAGGCATACGTATAAATCTAAAATCTGACGAAGGGCAACATTTAGCGAGCGAATTCCTCCACCCACAGGTGTGGTAAGCGGACCTTTAATACCAACCAAATACTCGCGGAACGCATCCAATGTTTCATCAGGCAGCCAGCTACCTGTTTTGTTAAAAGACTTTTCACCAGCGAGAACTTCCTTCCAATTTATTTTACGCTTGCCTCCGTAGGCTTTGGCTACGGCTGCGTCAAACACTTTTTGAGAAGCAGACCAAATATCCGGACCT
>NZ_VILB01000057.1 GCF_009712035.1 Anabaena sp. UHCC 0187
ACATTCCGCACTTCAAAAAGTAGTATACAAAAACTACATTTACGACTAATTAAAAACTAGAATTTTTAAAAACTAAGTAGCAGCAATAAATAAATTATACACACCAAAAATCCAGCTTTTTTATTATGTTTAAAAAGCTAGTAAGACAGTTTAATTTGAATTTTTCAATCAATTATGCAAATACAAGACTATGCGATAGGGAATTATAGAGTCGGTAACTAACACAATAAATAATATTTTTGACAAGAATTAGGTAGAAATTGCAATATCCTACAATGTTCATCCGTTAAGTTAAGAATCTTATCAAGTTCTTGTGTAATCAGAATATGAATCCCCTGAAAACATTGAAATATCCACCTTAATGTGGGAGATTCTGTGGGTTTATTCAGTTGATTTTTAACAGTAGCTTTTTGTGTTTTTAATGCAATTCGTAATTGTCTTTGTCCCAGATTATAAACCAAAAGACACAATGCCATTAACATCATCATTGTCTCTACTCTTTCTGGATTTTTCACAAAAAGACTATCGGCAAAAAATAACGGGTCTTTGATAAATCTAAATCCTCGCTCTGTTGATTGCTGTTCTTTATATATTTTCAATATTTCTGTAGGTGCTAATTTGGTTGTATCTAAAATATTCGTTGCTAAAATAAATCGACCACAAGAATTTTCATGTTTTTTGATTAAATCCTGATTTTCTATTAATTTACCTTTGATTTGATAAACTACTGTTTCTCCTTTATTT
>NZ_VILB01000058.1 GCF_009712035.1 Anabaena sp. UHCC 0187
CGGTAATTTCTATGTCTGATATTTGATGATATTTTAATTTTGCTGTCATGTCTTTAATTTTTAATTCTGCTGAAGATTTTGAACAAAAATCTTCTTTTTCTAACTTGACTAGCTGTTTATTAGTTTTCATCAACTCTTCTAAGATTTTTTTGCTTAATTTCTTTAAATCTGCTTTTTTCCTTTCTGTGCTTTCAATTACTAGCCATCTTTGCTCTATTCCCCCGTAAAATATTTTCTCTTCTTGATAGCTATATCCTTTGATATCAGTTGGTTTCAGTTCTTTACTTATCGGTGCTTTTACCAAGTTTTTAGCTTTTTTAATGGATAATGGTACTCGACTTATCCATTTCATGTTTGACATTAATTTTAAATTATTTTCACTGTATAATGCACTGTCGGCGACCATTATACTATCAAAATCTATTTGTTTAGAATATTCCACTAAGATGTGAGCAAATACGGCTTTATCTGATTCGTTTCCTGATGCTCCTCTAAAAAATAAAGGTATATCTCCATCACTACTTACTATTAAATCTAATATACATTGTTTTAAGTCTGGGCGATGGTCACGGGAATAGCCCTGTGTGATATTAATCGGATTTTCTTTGTTTATTCCTTGTTCTTTATCTTTATTATTTACGCAGTTCTTATACTCTCCATGTAAATGTAATGAGCTTGAATCTAAATGGGAATATTTAGTTTCTATTCCAAATTTCTTGACTACTTCTAAGGCAATTATTAGGAATATTTTTGTTAATCCATATTTATAGAGCTTGTCCATTACTCTACCTATTTTATCATCGTTTAAATCTGATGCTTTTATTCCTTCTTTTATTAAATATTCTATGGGTTTATCTTGAAAAAAATCAGGGAACAAATATAATGGTCTTGATACAAAACCTAGTCCATTCAGAATGATTGCTTTGACTACTTCGCCTGTATTTACTTTCTCTCTACTATCTACTAAGAATATTTCATTAATTTTTTCTACTATTCCTATTTCATCTATTATTCCTGCTATTATTCCTAAGTGATCTAAGTTTTTACTCTCAAATTCTTCTTTTTGGTTATTCATATTTTTGGGTATTTTTAGTTAATTCAGACTCATTCTCTCATTTTTTCTTCTGAATTTATTGTCAATACCTTATTAATTTCAATTTGTTGGCAATTTCTATATTACTGTCTATATTTATTACTAACTTAGCTATGTGTTTATATTTAAGCTGTTTCTGTTAGTTATTACACTTGTATCTGTACTACAAAATGAAGTGCGGAATGTG
>NZ_VILB01000005.1 GCF_009712035.1 Anabaena sp. UHCC 0187
ACGATAAGTTTTTGTTGTTTAAAATTAGGCAAAACATCACTCTTACTAATCAAATTAGAGAAAAAAGAGGTTATTTGGAAAAATTGCCATAAAAATTCCCAAAAAACCCTTGATAATAAGGTAGAAAGATTCATAACTAAAAAAGTAATAGCAATAGTATGTAGTTGACTTAAACTAACTATAACCTATAGTAAATCTCGATTTTAGTGATTTTTAATGTGTGGTTTGGTTGCACTCTAAAACAATTTGACTACTCTCTTCTAACCTAGAAAATTGCTAATCTTCTTTTCTTCTTACTTCGCGCTCTTCGTGTCTTCGTGGTTTATTAAATTAAAAATTCTTTCAGCACCAAGAGATAAACAAATGATTCCTATCTAAAATAGATATACCAGAACCATAACCTATATCCAATTTTAAACTAGAAATACTTGTTGGGAGGATCTACCTCCCAGGATATTTTATATTAAGGAATAGACACAGATCGCAATAACCGTTCAACTATAGTTTTAGCATTTCGTCCCCCTCTAGGAATCAGACGATGACAAAGAACGTGAGGTGCAAGAAACTTGATATCATCAGGAAGAGCATATTCTCTACCTAAAATAAAAGCCAAAGCTTGAGCCGCTTTTTGTAATGCGACACTACCACGGGGACTAACACCGAGAGTGATTTCTTCATCCTGTCTAGTAGTCCGCACCAATTCCAAAATATATTGTTGCAAAGATTCTTCTACCTTGACTTGGGAACAAGCTTGGCGTAATGCTTGGACTTCTTCTAAAGTAATACAAGGCTGTAAATCAGCAACCTTTAAACCAGCTTGCAGATTTTGCAACATTTGCATTTCTTCAGATTCCGAAGGATAGCCCAAACTTAAAGACAGCATAAACCTGTCCATTTGGGCTTCTGGGAGGGGAAATGTCCCTTGGTACTCAACGGGGTTTTGGGTAGCTATGACAAAGAACGGCTGAGGAACGGGACGAGAAACGCCATCAACTGTTACCTGATGTTCTTCCATCACTTCCAACAAAGCTGACTGGGTACGGGGTGTAGCGCGGTTGATTTCGTCAGCTAGGAGGACGTTAGCAAAGATGGGCCCTGGTAAAAATGTAAATTCGCCACTTTTAGGATTCCAAATATTTGTGCCGGTAATATCCGTAGGGAGTAAGTCAGGGGTACATTGTAACCGTTGAAATTTGCCATCTACAGAACGGGCTAGGGATTTGGCTAAAAGGGTTTTACCAACACCGGGAACATCTTCTAATAAAGCATGACCACCACCAAGTAAAGCTACTATAACTAAGCGGATAGCTTCATGTTTACCAACGATGGTACGAGCCAAATTTTGTGTTAAAGCGTCAATTTTTTCTCTCATGCAGTACCTGGGGGGAAATGTAGAAGAAGTATAAAGTATAAAAAACTTACAGCAGATTGGAGGTAAATGAAGTATCAAATTTCAAATATCAAGTGGGTTTAACTCCTGAGTCCTGAATACTGACTCCTAACTCCTGCCGTATTTTCTACTTTAACCTTTCCTACAGTATTCCCACTGAACATTACCAATCCAGCATTAGAAATTAAAAATTTCTAATGCTGCTGTACAGTCAAGTTGAATTTGGTTTTTTAGAGCTTCCAGGGAAGGAAATTTCTGTTCGGGGCGCAAAAATTTTACTAACTGCACTACCAAATTTTTTCCGTACAAATCACCAGACCAATCTAACAGATGTACTTCCACATGGGTATCTATACCGTTAACAGTGGGACGGTTGCCGATATTCATCACCCCTACGTGCTGAGTAGGCGCGATATCCGGTGTTTGGTTAGGGATAATTACCTCAATAGCATAAACACCATAATGGGGTAAAAATTTATCTTTTGGTAGTTGAATGTTGGCGGTAGGGAAGCCAATAGTTCTCCCTAATTTTTGACCTGTTACTACTACACCTGTGAGGCTGTAAGGTCTTCCCAGGAGACGATTTGCTTTTTGAATATCACCTGTTTCCAAACTTTCCCGAATTAATGAAGTGCTGATGCGAGTATCATCTGCTGTGGATAAGTTGTCTGTATCAGTTTGTATAGGAACTATTGTCACAGGTATATTATATTTTGCCGCGAGTATTTGCAAATCTTGAGCAGTACCCATGCGCTTTTTGCCAAAACAAAAATCTTGGCCAACGCTAATTTGTTGACATTGCAGTTGTTGGACAAGGATTTTATCTACAAATTCTTCCGGGGAAAGGGCAGATAATTCTCTATCAAAAGGCAATAATACCAATTGCTCTACCCCAAGCGATCGCAATTGTTGAACTTTTTCATCCAGTGGTGTTAACAAATCACGGGGAAGTCCCGTAAAAAACTCATGGGGATGGGGATCAAAGGTGACAACGGTTGAGTATGGGCGGGGATTTTTTTGGTCTGAAGGGGCTGAATTTTCGCCACCTCCTGCTGACTGCAATACTGGCTGAATTACTCTTTGATGACCAAGATGAACACCATCAAATTTGCCAAGAGCAACAGCAGTTGGTGTCAGCAGTCCTTCTGTGGAAGAAGCAACCCATACAGAACACCCATTTTGAGACAAATTTAACACTTGGATTCGGGAATTTTAGGTTTATTGTCGCTATCAGCGTTGACGCTCTCACGCTGTTAGATATCTAATCACCAATCTAATCTAAAATCGAGGAATCCGTTGATTAAATTGGTTTTTGATTAGGTATCCCAACCCCACGGGGAAAACTAATTGGTGTGTTGGTTACTTTTCGTAAATAAAGGCAATGACGAATGCTATTACTCAAGGGAGTGGAAAATTCTTCAATTAGTTCAATTACGCCACCCAATTGTTCAACAGCAGTTTCTAGACTTTCATTTTCTGCTTGAGTCCAAGTACCACGATAAATTACCGCTAAACCGCCTTTTTTTACCAAAGGTAAGGCATATTCAGCACAAGCAGAAACATTACTCACAGCCCGAATTACCGCTAGATCATATTGTTGTCGATGTTGAATTTGTTGACCAATTTCTTCGGCTCTCCCCAGTAAAGTTTTGGCATTAGTAAGAGCAAGTGCCGATAAAATTGTCTCAATAAAAGTAATTTTCTTACCCGTAGAATCTAAAAGTGTAACTTGGGAATTGGGAAAAATTAGAGCAATGGGAATACCAGGAAAACCCGCACCCGTACCAATATCAATTATCCGCTTACCCTTTTCAATACCGGGGATAAATTGTTGTTTTGGGCAAATTCCGCGCAAAGAATCCCAAAGATGTTTTTCCCAAAATTCTTCCGGTTCAGTAATGCGAGTCAAGTTAAGTTGACGATTTCCGGCAATGATTAATTGATAAAGTTGTTGAAATTGGTTTTCTTGTAGTTCCGTTGGTTGCCAATTCAGAGTTTTTTGCCATATTTCTCCCATTTCTGGCAAATTATTGATGGGTAAAGATTCTATATTCATCACTATTTAATAAATTTTTTGCGTTCTTATGGGTAAATTTGTGTTTTTTGAGCGAACAGGGAACGGGCAACAGGGAACAGAAAAAAACTCATGTTTAAAAATATGAGATGGAAATAATGACACTGTTTTTTTTGGTGCTACGCATCTTTTAAAAACATCTTTTTCTTAACTGAGTTTTAAACTGGTGTCAATGAGTGATTCTTATCTGTTCCCTTGTTTAGGAGGAGTGGGTAGGGGTTTAGCACTGCTAAACCCCTACAAATATAGGTTTTTCGTAATTTCGTAAAAGTCCATTTCCCAACCGTGTTTAGTATATCCCAAGACTACTTACCCACAGCCCAAGTATCACGCCATTTAACAGTACCTTCTTTGGCAATTACCCAACGGCGATTTACGAGATTTTCCCGCAGCGGTGCTTGCCCTTCTCTCCATATAGCATACTTGTAACTAATTAAGTTACCTGTACTCTCATCAAAGGGAATCTCCGCAAACCAAGTATTAGCGTTGATGTACTCTAGGGGATATGCCTTGGTAATATCCCAGTTACCCAACTCTGGACAGTCTCCAGTCACCACAATAGTTTCTCCTGGTTGGGTATTCACGCCATTGAGTTGGACACGGACAATAGTTTCCCCATTGATGCGTTCTCCCACGCGGCTAAATACAATTACTCCCCGTTCTTCCAGTTGCAAATTATCAATCTTACCATTTTTAACTTCATACTTGTTGCGAGTCACTACACAAGTATATTCACCGTCGGGTAGTTCAACTTCTACTTCTGGGAGAGTCACTTCTCCTCCTCGGTTGAGTGCTACAAAACACAAAGAATCACGATAACGGCGCACATAGCAATAAACGTCAGGTGTGAGGTATTTTGGCCATTGGCTACCCATAGCTATGGCAGGATTTAGCCGCCGCAAACCAGAAAGTAGTCTGATAGTGCGATAAATTTCTGTATCGTGATCCCATTTTTCCATCATGGGACGATTGTAGGGATCGTTACCGCCATCAGTATCGTCGTGCAGATACTGTTCTGTGCCGTAATAGATGCAGGGAATACCGCGAGAGGTCATAATTAGAGCGATCGCCACTTTCAGCATCGCTGGATCAGAATTTAGCGATTGAAACCGGGACATATCATGGTTATCAATGAAAGTGACTAACTCAGTCGCCCCGTTGTAAGCATGGTCTTGATCAAAGATAGTTTGAATTGCTTGGAATCCGTCTTCAGAACCTTGTCCCAGTGCCGCCCGAATCGCCGTACACAGGCCAAAATCTAAAATAGACATCCCTGAATGATTCGCAAATTCAACCGAGTCAATATCACAAGGATGATTATAAATCCATTCCCCAAAAATAAACACATCTGGCTTGTGATTCATCATCTCGCCAGTAAATTCTTGCCAAAACCAGATTGGCATATGCTTGACAGTATCTACCCGCAGTGCATCCACACCTCGATCTAACCATTGTTTAATCGCTGACTTGATGTACTGACGATATTCACTATTGTTTTCATTGAATGTAGCTAAACCCGCTAATTCACAGTTCTGCACTTGCCATTCATCTTCCCAATTTTGCACTTCCCCATAGTGGTGATACCAATTATTGATATCGTTATTGAAGTCAGCAATTTTGACTCCATCATCATACAATTCACCCTTACTACCATTAGTATCAGGGCTGCTATGGTTGCAAACAATATCTAATACCAACTTCATTTTGCGGTGATGCAGTTCGGCAACTAAACGGTCAAATGTTGTATTTTTGGCTTCTTGGGTACTATTTAAAGAAGCATCTTCTCCTTGGGCAATGTAGCGAGAATTTATGCGCTTGAAGTCTTTTGTCCAATAGCCGTGCATTGCAGCATTGCTAAAAAATAAATCTTCTACCTGTTCAAATAGGGGAGTTAACCACAGGGTTGTTATTCCCATTTTTTGTAAATAGTCTAATTTATCAATCACACCTTGCAAATCACCACCCCAATACTTACCCCAATCTTTGCCAGTGGGATCATATAGTTTTGAGTTAGCGCCTTCACTATTATTTGGATCACCGTCATGAAAGCGATCAACTACAAGAAAGTAAATCGTTTCCTGGCGAAATTCGATATCTCTGGTATAAAGAAACTCTAGATCAATTTCTGTATCTGATGTGGTTGCTTGTATAATTGCTTCTACGGATGTCTTTTCTGAACCTACTTTGTACTGTTCTGGTGAATACTGTGATCCAGGAATTTGTACCATAAAAAATTAAACATCCATGAAGATTAAATACGTGGTCTAAATTAAATATAACATAGCTTCTCAGGAAACCTCCTGAAGACGGATGTTTCAGTTTAATTCCACAGTATTTTTTTTAAAAGGATCAAGAGTATCTACTCTAATCTTGCTCCTGTCCGAAAATATCTTGATTTTTAGGTTTTAGGCTTGAGGTGTTGAATTTTAGGTTAAATAAGTATTTCGGCTTAATACCATTATGTGTGTTAGAGTAGAGAAGTGAAGAAAAAAGCGACCTGTTCAGTCGTAAAGAGTAAAAATACTGAGGATGACTATTAAGGTATAACCTTAAAAATTTAGTAATCATAACAATTCAATTCCCTTCCTGCCAGCGATAGGAATGAATGCATATATAACCCACATTTTAAGGAGCAGCACCCTTGAATTTGCGTGCAAAGGGGGCTTCTTGACTATATTTAGTCTGCACAATAAAAGCTGTTTGTGCTAGGAAACTGTCAGGAATGGTTTTGAATTATAGGTGAAAAGTAGCGATACTCTCATTGACTGTAACGGTAATGCAATTTTAAATTCACGTAATCTTGATCTTGAAAATTAATACGGAGAATATTATGAACTTAGAAAATCGGGCTAAAGCAACTGCCAAAAATATTGAAGGCAAAGTTCAAGAAGCTATAGGAAATATTACGGGAGATCCTCAAGCTCAAGCTGAAGGGAAGGCAAAACAAGTGGAAGCAAGCACTACTCACATTATTGAAAATGTGAAAGATGAAGTCAAAAAAATTATTGACTAAGAGGATATTTGAAAAGTTTTAGGCGAATCATATTCGCTTTTTAAACATCCTTCTAGAGTTTATTTTCCATGGAAGGTATAAATAAAAATCCAATTATTTATACTTTCTAGTTTCGCGCCCTTAGTTAATAGTCAATACCCTTTAAAAATCCAAAATTCGTAATTTACAATGATTTTATTGCAAAAAATTCGTAAAGTATTACTAAACATTAGCCTAGTTTTGTTAGTTTCAACCTCTACAAGTTCGTAACACAATAGAAGATGTGAAAGCCAATGTGCAAAACATCCTCAACTAAGAGATAGAAAGCCTCAATTTTACATCAAAAAAGCGAAATCTAAAAGCAGATAGATTATTGCTAAATTTTGACTGATTTAGAGGCAGATATTTTAAATTCCTTCGTGTCCTAATTCCAGCAATTATTGCTGATATCAACTATGACTAACCCCCAAAATCCTAATCCTAATAATCGTGAAGATAATTTAACAAAGGGGAAAACATCCTCTTATAGTGACGGTTACTCTGATGGTCGAGTTTCTGGAACAAACCTCAAAAACGAAGCACTACAAGCACGCGATCAAAACAATACTGCTGGCGGCTTGTTAATTGGTATTGGTATTACTGCTTTATTAGGACTAAGTGGACTTGCTTACTACTTCTGGGGGCGGCCACCAGCTATCAATCCGGTAATTGTTGTACCTGCTCCTGCTCAACAGCCAGCTAAACAGACAACTATCATCGAAAAGACGAATACTATTGAGCGTGTTTCAGTACCAGCAGTTGCTACTGTTCGCCCACAAAGTGCGCCTAATGTTAACGTAAAAGTTGCGATTCCACAGCCACAAACACCTAAACAAGAAAAGACAGATATTAAGGTGATTGTCCCTAGTAATTCACAGCCTGCTCCCGCTGCACCGAACACGACGATTAATGTAGCTCCTCCTGAATCATCCACGAAGACTTCAACACCTACCTCTAACCCGGACACGAGTTCAAAAACGCAAACATCTCCTAATACGCCTAAGACTAGTTCAGATACAGGTACTCAAACGAATTCAAACCCATAGCAACACGAGTCTAGGTTTCAACTTGGACGGGGTTTATGTCGAAAATAAGCCAACTACTTTTAAAACATCTAGGACTTACGCAAGTCTCACACTAAAAATTTGTTACAAGGTGCATCAGACATCAATAATCTGTTTATTTGCAGGATTTATACAGTCTAACGCACCTTACCAATGTATGTACTAGTTGCGTAAGTCCTGACATTTTCATGGATAATTAATCTTTTTCATCCCTTAATTTTTATTTAAACATTTTTAATTAATCAGTACCTCCTGTTCTTTATTTCCTAAAGTCGCAGGATCAACTGATTTTAAAACCCCATGATCTAATGTCCAGCAATAATCAGCTATTGGTAACATATCACCTGCATCATGTGTTACAACTAACAATGTCCAATCTTTTTTGAGTTTGGCTAATAAATTCACCAGTTGGCGACGCATTGACCAATCTAATCCCGCTGTAGGTTCATCTAATAATAATACATTTGGTTGACGAATTAATTGTACCGCTAAAGCCAAACGTCGCTGTTGTCCACCGCTTAAAGCATGGGGTGATGCAGATAAGGATAAATGATCTAATCCAACTTCTGTTAATGCTTGTTTAACCTGTTCTGTTCCTAGTTCGGGATGTCCTAAGCGCAATTCTTCTAAAATTGTCCCCCCGCAAAAATGCCGTTCTGGAAATTGAAATACTAAACCAGCTAATTGTTGTAGTTCTTCGGCTATAAGTCCCTGTTCTCTCCAAAAAACCCCACCAGCGGTAGGATCAGCCAATCCAGATAAAATTTCTAATAAGGTGCTTTTACCCGAACCGCTAGGGCCAATAATTAAACCCAGTTTCTGGGGTGGTAATTCTAAATTTATAGCTTGGAGAATTGCTTTTGGGCAGGCTGTGGGGTGATAAGTTAGATTTCTAAGATAGAGCATTTGTAAAGATTACCAAGTTATGAAAAATTTTGGTGGCAATAGACGTAATTTATAATTAACTATTTTGGCATTTTAGGTAACAGATACAACAATTTTAACCGTAATTATTCTGAGATTTGCCATGTTCAAACAGTTTTTAATTCCTCAATTGATGATATTCTGCCGATTTCCTGTATTTTTAAAAGTGACTGTTACGGCTTCCATCCTGTTAAATATTTTGGTAAATCCCTCCTTTGCTGGTGATCCATTTCGCAATCGAGAACCCCATAAAATTGGCGATCGCACGGAAGCCGCTTTTAATGCTATTTTTCAACAAGGAAATTACCCCACAGCCAAAGATGCTTTACAAAAAGCAATGTCTAGCGAACCCAATGAACCCTTAATTTACGCGATCCAGGCTTCTCTAGCATATCAAAACCAAGATTTGGTTGGTTTAGAAAAATACAGTCGCAAAACCCTAGAAACTGGACAAAATCTTATTGCCAGTAATCCATTACGTGGTAATTTATACACTGCGGCTGGTCATTTTCTAGAAGGGGCGGTAATTCTCAGTCGAGAAGGGACTGTAAATGGTGCTGCTTCTGCATTTAGTCGCTTACGTAAAGTCTATACATATCTTGACAGAGCCGAAAGGATTTCTGCCAATGATCCAGAGTTAAACTTAATTCGCGGCTATATGGATTTAATGTTAGCTGTGAATTTGCCTTTTGCTAGTCCAGATGATGTAATTAATCGGTTGGAAAAAAAAGCTGCACCTGGTTATTTAGTAGATAGAGGTATTGCTTTAGCATATCGAGATTTGAAAAAGTATTCCCAGGCTTTAGATTATGTTAATCGCACCTTAAAAACAACTGCTGACAACCCAGAAATTTATTATCTCAAAGCCCAAATTCTCCATGAAAAGGGCAAAAACGAAAAAAGCCAGAATTTAATTAAGGAAGCAATAGCTCATTTTGACAAAGCATTAGCCAAAAAATCCCAACTTCCTGCTAATTTAGTTAAACAAATTGAATACGAACGTAATCAAGCTGTCAGTAGTCAGTTGTCAGTTGTCAATTACCCATTACCCATTACCTATTACAAAAATGGAAATTCAATTCCGCGAGTTTAATCCTTTTGATACTTGGATTTGGTTAAAGTTCAGCACTGTTCCCTCCCAGCAGGAAAAAAAATATGTAGAAGAAGTTTTTAATTCCTGGTTTTATCTAGGTAAATTGGGGGGATTTAATGCGGAAAATCTCCAAATCCAAGATACAGGACTTGATATCAGCTACATGAATTATGATGCTAAAGGCTATGATAAAAGCTTAATGGCTTTGATGCACAACATGGGTGAATTTGAATATGAAGGAGAATGGGCGCGTTGTTGGTTTGATTTAGGTACAAGTGATGCGATCGCATTAGATATTCTGATCAACGCCTTAACTCAACTAACTGAAGAATATGTAACTATTGAAGAACTATATCTTGGTGGTGAAAATTCAGATTGGCCGATAGAAGATAGTGAAAGTCGCCCCTCCTCAATTTACGATAATTAATTGCAATCATGAATAAAGAAGGTCAAATTCGGGTAATTGTTTTAGCACTAATTCGAGATGGTAATAGAATATTTGTTTCTGAAGGATATGATCCTCAAAAACAATCAATATTCTATCGCGCTTTAGGAGGTGGTGTGGAATTTGGCGAAACTAGCCGCATAGCATTAGTTAGAGAATTTCAAGAAGAAATTCAAGCAGAATTAACCAATATTCGCTATTTGAGTTGTATTGAAAACTTATTTACTTTTAATGGTAAACAAGGACATGAAATCATTCAACTCTATGAATGTGATTTTGCTGATTCCAAGTTTTATCAAATCGAAAGTTTAACTTTTTCAGAAACACCAGCACGTCAACATCGCGCACTATGGATAGATATTTCCCGGTTCAAATCTGGTGAATTAAGATTAGTTCCTGAAGTATTTTTTGATTATTTGTAAATCAAAATATAGCAATTCTCTCCAGGATTGCTATAGTAAAAATAAAGGTAAATAGGAGGAAGTTAATTATGACCTTACAATTAGCAAAACCACGCCTTAACACTTTTCGTCTCAATGTTTCTCAATACCACCAAATGAGCGAAGTAGGTATTTTTTCAGAAAATGATAAGGTAGAACTAATTAATGGAGAAATTATAGAAATGTCACCAATTGGTAGAAGACACGCAGCTTGTGTTGACAGAATTAATCGCTTATTTAGCAATATTCTGGGAATAAAAGTAATTGTTAGGGTACAAAATCCGATTATCTTAAATAACTTATCTGAACCTGAACCAGATATAGCATTACTACAACCCCGTGCAGATTTTTATGAATCTGGACACCCTGAACCCAAAGATATATTTCTATTAATTGAAGTTGCAGATAGCAGTCTGGAATATGATAGAGACGTAAAAATTCCTCTCTATGCTAGTAGTGGTATTACTGAAGTTTGGTTAGTTGATATTTATGAACAAGTAATTATTATTTATCGCTACCCTAGCGAAAATGGTTATAGCGAGATTCAAAAACTAAGTCGCGGGGAGAAAATGTCAATTCAAGCATTCCCCGAAATTAATTTAGTTGTAGATGATATTTTGGGATCAATAGTTTCATAGCCTCTAAATAACATTCAATTCACATCTTCAGATATTAATTAAATAGAATTGTAGAAATATTAATCAAAGCAATAATGTTTTCTTACGTCGCTGGTAATTTCCCATGTACACGACATCCCAGCGGGAAAAGTTACTAAGTCTCCCTTACCCATTTCTACCGCTTCTCCTCCATCAGGAGTGACAATAACATTACCTGCTAAAAAGTAGCAAGTTTCTTGATCATCGTAAGTCCAGGAAAATTTGGATATTTCCTTTTTCCAAATTGCCCAGTTGAATACATCTAACTCGTTGAGATGTGCAAGACTAGGTTGATGTTCGACTTTAATTTTCATGGAATTGACTTGTATTTAACAATAAGATTGGATATCTTCTCCACACTTATCTACTAAATAACATAATGCGCGAAAACGCAAGCCTACAAACTGCTCATACAGTGGGTTAAATTTGCATAAAGGCGGAATGTGGGCAACTTTTCGGCCAAAAACTATGATATCACGCTCAAAGGGACATTGGGCAGGAATTAATTTAGCAATCAATCTAGCAACTTGAGGATTATCAATTTCAATTTCGTCGAACCATTGACGGATTTTTTGCAATAAATCAAACTTATTTTTAACTGAATGGTTTTCCTCGATAGGGTTAACAAAACTAGAGAGAATCATCGGTTGACTATTGGTTTTTAGCATGGTTGTAAATCCTATGTAGATGAGATTGATAAATTATCTTGGGAATTTGCACTGAACTTGAAGAACTGTAAAGTAGTTGAACTAATTTTTATTTAAACTGGCTTTGTGTGGAATAACTGTTCACTTGAATACAAAATAACAAAGAAAATCTAAAAATGGTATAGTCTCAGCTTATGGATTCCTGATATTGGATATAGTAATCTCATATATAAAATCCCAATTCATGGTTTGAAAACTCCTCAGTAATCTCAATGGGCATGGGCAAGAACACTGATTTATCTAGCTTTTACCCCAGCTAGATTGCAGAAGCATTAGGAAACGATGACAATTAATTTTAGGTTATAGAAGATAAAGAAAAATGTTATGTAAGTTACTTACTTTATAATCATGCACAGGCAACAAGGAAGAAGAAAGTTCATTTTGTTTTCTATTCCCTGTTCTCAATGGCGATCAAATACCTGTGTTTAGATTAACCTGGGCAGCTTTGCAAAATATAACTACATAATTCGCAAAATCCATCTCCTTCGGCTGCTGTAGTCACATAGGTAGGTTGATGCTGTAACTGATCTACATATTCTTGTATATTTGCTACACCTACGGAAATAGGAAAATAACGCTGGTTAAATAAACTTTCATCATTGGGACTGTCACCAACAGTGATAACCTGTTCTGGTAAGTACATAGGGAAATACTGACGTAAAACTTTTAATAAGCCGATTGCTTTATCTTGTCCTTGAGGTTTAATATGACATTGAACATTACTATAAGTAAAACCCCAACCCATTTGTTCACAAATGTTACTAATATTTTTGAGATCATCGGTCGTTAATGAGTTAATATCAAATGTCCAGTCTGTGACTCGAAACCGATTATCAGCAGATTCTTGAATTTGCGGAAAACAACTTTGTAATTTTGCAAAAGTTCTAGCTAAATGTTGACGATGGTTAGCTAAGTCAGGAATATGTGTGAGTGTAACTGCTTCAGAACTACCTGACGGATAATATAAACCACCGTTTTCTGCTATTGCACCATTAATGGGCACTAAGCTACTAATCGCGCTTACCCACCCAGCGGAACGTCCAGTAATAATTAATACGGGAATTTTAGCCGCTGCTAAACTCTCTAAAGTATTTAGTAGTTTTGATGTGAATTTGCCATGCTTAGTGAGTGTACCATCCATATCTGTGGCTAAAAGGCAAATCTGGCACAAATGCGTAGATACTATATCGGAAAACTGCTGTATATTTATGAGATGTTTGCCCAAGTCTGTAATAGGTCTATACATATGAAATTATCAAAACAATGTGAAAAATATTTATACCATAGCAAACTACTAGGCAAGATTTGGGCATTCTAAACAACAGAAGTTAATAGTTTTTTTAGGTTATAAATTATGGTCAGTACAATTTTTCTGGCTCAGTCTTCTGGCTCAAAGATCACAAAAACGAATAAAGCTGTAGTCACCAATGAATCTGAAGGTCCGCCATTATTACTATTTGCTAGTGGAGGGCTGGTTTTAGCTTTAGTCGCTGTAATTATTTATAGCAAACTTTTAGTCCAAAAGGCGGAGAAGAAAATTAAGTTTGAAAAATTTCGCACGCGAGAATTAGAGAAAAAGCTCAAATTAGCTTTAGAAACTATTCGCAAAATGGAAACTAATCCAGATTTAGTTCACTCACGGGATTTTAACCTCGATTATCTGCGAATGCGGATGTCAGAGGAAGTATTCCATTTTGCCTTAGTTAATCAAATTAAAATTAAGGTTAAAGAGAAGATATCTCAAGCACTGCGTCCTAGTCAATCTAGCCAAGGAGCGGTGGGAGTTGCTAGTAACAGTGGCAAGCAAGTAGATGAAACTTTTGATGTCGAACATGAAACTGGTGTAGCGCCCAACATTGTGAAGCGGGTGCTATTTCGAGTCCAAATTAGATTAATGAAGTTACCAACTCAAGCTACTTCTGCTACTATCAGCCAAATAATTGGTTGTATAGAAACATATCTTAGTCCCAGAGAAGATGATGATAGCTGGCAACCCACTATTCAAGGTCGGATTGTT
Source organism: Anabaena sp. UHCC 0187 (assembly GCF_009712035.1). Classification (GTDB taxonomy): domain Bacteria; phylum Cyanobacteriota; class Cyanobacteriia; order Cyanobacteriales; family Nostocaceae; genus Dolichospermum. The sequence goes on from NZ_VILB01000005.1 coordinate 13,842, forward strand.
TATATGCACTGGGATCAAAAGGCCAAACCTACCCCGCTGCTGGTACTAGAACAATCAAATGAAGGGGTGAATGTGACATTTAGAACTAGCCGTCAAAGCCCTGTGCCAACAAAACAACAGCCAGAAAATTCACATCATTCAGATGCTATCCAAAAATAATCACAATTTTAGATGATCAACAGATACAGCATGGGTCAGCAGTCAGGAGCAAAACTCTTTTGGTATCAAGCTCGTGATTAAAATTAGGAATTATGATTATTTGTTTTAGCGTCATGATTAGAAACTACATTTTGAGCATCACGGGTAAGTAAACCGTCTTCCATTTCCACAATGCGATCAGCTATATCTAAGATCCGGTTATCGTGAGTCACTAATAAAATCGCAGTTCCTTGATCTTTAGCCAGACGCTGCATGATTTCTACTACATCACGTCCTGATTGTTTGTCTAATGCAGCGGTTGGTTCATCTGCTAATACTAAAGGAGGGTGATTGACTAGAGCGCGAGCGATCGCAATTCTTTGTTTTTGTCCACCAGATAAATTATCTGGATAGTAGTTAACGCGTTCTTGTAAACCCACAGATGTCAGCATATCTTCTGACTGAGAAATAGCCGCTGATTGAGAAATATTATGATTTAATTCCACAGCCATTTGGACATTTTGCCTAGCAGTTAAAAAACCCAATAAATTGTGAGCTTGGAAAATATAACCAATTTTACGTCTCATGTGTACCAGTTTACTTTGACTAGCTCCACATAGTTCTTCACCCAAAAATTTTAAACTTCCCTCTTGTACCGATCTTAATCCACCAATCAGACTCAATAAAGTTGTTTTACCTGAACCGGATGGTCCCGTCATAATCACAATTTCTCCGGCATAGATTTCCAGACTAATATCAAATAAAATCTGTTTTCTTAGAGAGCCTTTGCCATAGTAGTGATTAATATTCTTGATAGAAATTACAGGTTCTTTGTTGATCATAATAAAAGAGTGTAGGAGTCAGAAGAAAGAAGTCAGGAGTCAGGAGAAAGAAAGAAGAAGAAAGAAAGAAGAAGCAAAAAAGAAGGAAAAAAGTAAGTCAACTAACTATTAAAAAATATCGGCTGGATCAGCAGAGCTTAATTTACGAATAGCAATCATTCCGGAAATAAAGCACATTAAAATAGTTAACATAAGCACCATAATAGCGCGATCATAACTCATGAATATGGGCAAAAGTGTGGCATCTCTAGCAACACTATACAGAACAAGAGCGCAGCCAAATCCAGGTAAATAACCAACAACTGCTAATAGAAAAGCCTCTTGCAAAATCACCATTAGTAAATAGTTTTGAGTGTAACCTATGGCTTTGAGAGTAGCATATTCAGATAAATGATCGTTGACTTCTGTATACAGAATTTGATAAACAATTACAGTTCCCACAATAAAACCCATAATTGTCCCTAAAGTAAAAATAAAGCCAATAGCCGTACTACTTGCCCAATAATTTCTTTCAAATTCGATAAATTGTTCCTTAGTTAAAACATTGATACCTTTAGGTAGATAATTCCGCAAATCTTGAGCTACTTGGAGAGAATCTGCACCTGGTTTTAATTTAATTACACCAATATCAATTAATCCCCGTTGCCGATTATTAAAAATTCGTAAAAAGTTAACATCACTGGTAATTAAATTTCCATCTGCTCCAAAAGATGCACCTAAAGTAAATAAGCCACCGACCTTAACTTGTCGTCTTCGTACTTCTGCTGTAACAAGTTTTCCCTGATTAAAGTTATCAGCAATTGGACCATACTCTACCCTAGAAGAACGGTCATATAAAACCACATCAGGAAGCTTGAGCTTATTTAAATTTTTGTCCACTCCCGGTAAATCAAATAAATTAACTTCTGGATTTATGCCGAAAATTAATATATTTCGGGGGCGGCCTGTAACGGGATTTCGCCAGCTAGTATAGTCTAAATATATGGGATGCACGGACTGAACTGTTGGCAAATCCAATGCCTTATATAAACGACGCTGGGAAAACGGTTTCATTGATAGAACAGCAGTAGATTGAGTGTTAATTAAAATCACATCTCCTACTAAACTGCTGTGCATTCTGACGTTACTGTAATAGAGTGCATCCCGGAAACCTAGCTGCATGAACATTAGAATATCAGCAAAGGCAATACCTGACAAAGCTACCGCTAGGCGAGTTTTTTCTCTTGTCAGTTGTAGCCAAGATAAAGGTATTTTTATTGCCATTTTCTAGCCTTTCTAATCTTGATACTAATTAAGTAATTGAACATTAATATTTTTTACGAAAGTAGGAAGTTAATTATCATTAATTTCCACCGCAACTTTAGCGTTAGTTAAACCAGAAACTTGCTTGGTAAATTCTGGAGAAAGGGCAATTTTTACTTCTACAACCCTGGCATCAATATCTGCGGCTGGATCATTATTAAGGACATCTTTTTTGCCAATTTTCCGACCAATTTCCGTAATTCTGCCTTTTAATTGACCATTGAATGCGCCGTTATCACTAGTAATAGTAGCAGTTTGACCTAAACGCACTTTGCTAATACTATCTTCAGGAACTTCTGCGACTACAAACATCTGATCAGTTTGTCCAATTTCCGCAATTCCATTTGCACTCATCATTTCCCCTGATTTGGTGTGAATTTTTAATATCTCACCAGAACTTGGGGCTTTGACATAGCTTTGCTGAAGTTCTACTTGAGCTTTTCTCATTAAAGCAATTGCATTAGTAACTTGAGCTTGAGCTACTTGAACATTTAGCGGACTAACTACTAATATTCTGCTTAATCTTTCTCTTTCTTCATCTATTTGCCTTTGCAAAGTGGCGATAGTTTTGTTGCGTGTGGCTGTAGCTTCAATTAATTGTTGTTGTAGGGTAGCTATAGTTTTAATTTGATTGGCTCTAGCTTCCGAAACTTGCTGTCGAATAGTATCTATTGCCCGTTTTAAACTAGCTTCACTTTCAATGAGTTGTTGATTAGTCGTAGCCGCACTTAAGCGTCGGCGATCGCGTTCTTGCTGAGAAATAGCACCTTGTCCGTATAAAAATTCATAGCGTCCATAATCTACTTGAGCATTACGCTTTTCGGCTCTAATGCGCTCCATATTAGCTTTTAAAGAATTTTTTTGTCCTATTAGTTCGGCTTCTAAACGATTAACTCCCGCTTGTTGGGCAACTTTTTCGCCACTTAACTGGGCAGCAATTCTGCTAATCGTTGCCTGTTGAGCCTCTTTTTCCCCAGCTAATTGGGCTTGCAATCGAGAAATAATGAATCTTTGAGCTTGAGCATCTCTTGGTGGACCAGCACTAACTTGAGCTAAATTCGCACGGGATTCTTGCAGTTTGGCTTTGGCTTCTTCCACCACTGCCATGCTAGTGTCGCGGCTATCTAAAATGGCCACAACCTGCCCTTGCTGTACTCGTTGTCCTTCTCTAACTAAAAGTTGCTGTACTCGTGAACTGCCTGATATACCAGCAGGAGCAGCAAGTTTAATGACTTCTCCTCTTGGTTCTAACCGTCCTATGGCACTAACAGTATTAGGAACTGGAGCTACAGATACAACGGAAGTCAGTTTTTTTAACTGTTCCATTCTGGCTGTAGCTAGTAAACCGGCAGCTATAGCTACTGGCAGCGCTACGGCAATACTTAACCAAACTTTAGGCTGCTCAAATGACTTTTCTTTAGATTTTGACTTTTCATTCACCCTTGACATGATATGTGACCTATTTATCTGAATTGTGGTGATGAAACTAAAAAGTAAGTTAGCTGTAGTGAAATTAGTCACCCAAAGTCTTAATTTAAGACCTGATTATTAACAAAGGTGACTATTTACAATTCACAGTAAACTTTATGCAAAATTTACAGCTTTTTGGACTTTTATTTTTGCAATTATTCTTCAACTGGATATTATTAACTTTGGATAAACTACACCCTATACCCTGTAATTAGTAAGGTGTACTATTCTTGCATGAAAATTTCTGTATCAAAGCAACCTGGGATACAATTGGCAGATGTTTAAATCATTAATACTGGAAATTTCACAATTCATTATTCAGAAGATATGCGAAAATGTGAATTGATTACTTTTGGTAGGAATAATCCTCATCCGTATCCACCTTTACTCTGATTGTTCTCAGTAATAAATAAAGGTTTCAAACTCTCATTATTAAGGTTAATTGAGGAGAAATTGAGAGTTGTTTGTACATAACTGACAACTTTTAAAACATCTGGTTACAAGATTAAGAAGGGTTAAAGTTTACAAAAGAACATAAAAAACAGTTGCGTGAATAGGGCATAGGTAAGAATTTTACCAATTACTAATTACTAATTATCAGTCTAAACTAGATAATTAGGCACTTGGCTGATTAACATTAGTTTTCCCCAGGGAAGTATCCGTGGTGATTACTTCATATAAATTCTACATTTATCAGTTGAGAGAAAACGTAACACAGCTTACAGATAGAGTAATAGCAATTTTTAATTGCTGACACTTTTAGTAATACAGCAGCTATCAGCCGTTAGCTAATGCCTAACGCGTATCGTGCTGTTAGGCTTTAACTGAATGCTTAAGGTAATTCTGGTAAATCAAATAAAACTGTAGTCATATAATTTTCTGCCCAATCTATACCAAAAGCTTTTTCTAGAACTCGACGGGTTTTGTCATTTTGTTGTTGTTTGGTACAATAATTATGTTGTCCAGCCATAATTGCAGCTACTTTTTCCGGTGCAACTGGACTAGATAAAATCGCTTGGGTACAATGTATTTCTAAAAATGACTCTACGTGAGACAGAAACATTGTTTCTTCTTCGGGGGAACTGGGACGAATGAAAAGACAAAAATCGGAAAAAATATTTCCCCATTCTGGTAATTCACGGGGTTGAGAAAAGTTGGCTGTGGTTAACTTGCTAAGTTGAGAATTATAACCATCTGGTAAAATTCGATCTAAGTTTACCGGAGAAAGATCGGCAATAGCAGCACTAATTTGACCTCTACCTCCAACTAAATCACAGCCAAACATGGGAATGTCATATTCTGGACGGGGAAACATGACACAGTGGAGAATATCTAACATATTCCCTACTCTTGCTAGTTCCAAGTGCATTTTACGAAACTGAGGACTTTGATAACAGCGATTTTCTATAATCAGTTTTTCCCCTTCTAATTTACCTTCTACATATCCCAATTCCGCAGGTAAATGGTATGGTGATAAGTCTAGGTGTTTATGCCAAACTGCTTCAATACAATCAGCTAGTTGACGAATTAGGGGATGTTGTTGTTCACGGAGGGAAGGAGTAGAAGACATATTATTTGGAAAATACAATCTATATGTTAGTTTACAACTATCTGTACCATGCTGTTCTGCTTGGAAATATAAACAAATAGTTATACTATAGTCTGATTATCAAAATAAATTTATGTAACAAAAAGTGCAATTATATTCTGTAATATGATTAATTGTCTGAGATACTGAGTTTTAAGAGGTTAATATATAAAAAAATATGAGCTATGATAGTACCCTAAAATACTTAATTGAAGAATATCCCCAAGCCATTGTTCAGTGGTTGTTGAATACAGAAATTACAGAAAATCCAGAACTACTAAAAACAGAATTAAACTTAGAACCAATTCGTGTTGATGGATTGTTTTTATTAAAAACCAACAACAATATCATTCATTTAGAATTTCAAACAGTTCATCAATCAAAACCACCGCTACCATTACGAATGCTAGATTATTGGGTGAGATTATATCGCCAATATAATACTAACATTGAACAAATTATTATCTTTTTAAAACCCACCACATCAGAGGAGGTTTTTATCAATGAATTTAGAACAGCTAATACCTTTCATCGCTATCGAGTCATCAGAATTTGGGAATGTGATCCTCAACCATTATTAGCAACGACCGAACTGTTACCCTTAGCTGTATTAGCCAAAGTTGATAATCCCAGAGCCATATTAGAACAAGTTGCAGCTAAAGTAAATATAATAGAAGATAGAAGACAGCAAATCAACGTCTCAGCTTGTGTTCAACTTCTAGCTGGAATTAGATTTGATGCGGATTTGATTAACGCCTATTTTCGGGAGGATATTATGCAAGAATCTGTCGTTTATCAAAAAATCGTTCGAGAAGGTTTAGAACAGGGAAGACGTTCGGAAATTAAATTAATTGTTCGTCAACTTCAGCGTCATTTAGGAAAAATAGGTACTGAAACTCAAAATCAAATTCAAGACTTATCTTTTCTGCAATTAGAGGATTTAGGAGAAGCTTTATTAGATTTTAAAACTGAAACTGATCTAATTAACTGGTTGACTGAAAATTGTGATTAAAAAAAATCATAATTTTGCAAATTATCCCCAAAAATCTGTAACTTCATAGCCTAATTCCCCGATCATTTGTCGCAATAGGGGTAAACTCAAACCAATTACGTTACTGTGACAACCCTCAATTTTTTCCACAAATAAACTCCCAAACCCTTCCAAGGCAAAAGCCCCAGCGCATTGAAGAGGCTCACCTGTGGCTACATAAGCTTGAATCGCGCGATCGCTCATCTTGCCAAAGTACACCCTAGTAACTTGATATTTAACTACAGATTGATTTTTGGTGGTATCAATCAAAACATGACCCGTATACAAGTCACCAAAATTACCTTGCATAAATTGCCACCGAGCGATCGCTTCCTCAGCATCTGCCGGTTTACCATAAATCTCCCCATTCATAGCCAAAACCGAATCACAACCCATGACCAAAGCTGATGGAAATTGGGAAATTACAGTTTCTGCTTTACATCTAGCCAAAGTATTGACTAACTCTCCCGGTTCAGTAATTGTAATTTGTGACTCATCAAAATCACTAGGGCAAATTATTGGCTCAATCCCTACCGTTTTCAGTAACCGACGACGGGCAACAGAGGCAGAAGCAAGCACAAATTGTGGAATTTTCATAAATTTTTGTATGGGTAAATAAATCCTAATTGTGGAGAAAATTCTCCAGTCCCCATTCCCCATTCCCTATTCCCCAGTCCATAATTAATAAACAGTGAAAGAACTAACAACTTCATCAATCATCCGTTGCAGTTTTTTCCACCGTCTTTGGGGTACTGACGCATTAAAAGTAAAAAGCTTACCGCGACTTACAGCCACACTAGATATATTATGTCTTTCTTCACCATTAGGCAGTTTAACTTCATATTCTAGAAAGTAGTAAATTTTACCATTCACTTCCTTTTGAGCCGCATTGATTAATTCAGCAGTTCGGCCAGAATCTACAGGAGCAAGAGCCGCTTTTCCCAGTTTATAACCTACTTCTGAGGGTGTTCCTAATTCTGGCAAAGTTTTACCTGTAGGAACGGGACTAATGACCACAGAAACATTTTCTGATACTTCAATTAAATCGTGAAATACCACATCAGGTCCATCGGCAACTTTAACAGCTAACCAACCATTAGGATAGGAAAACTGATAACCGTCAGCACTATCTACAAAGCTTTTAAGTCCAGCCGCATCAGCTACATCGGGACTACTCAGGCTGAAGCTCAACACCAATAATAAGATTAACGTAATTCGTTTCCACATTTTTTAAGATTCCTTTGAGCCGTCAGCAACACAAGGTAAGAATAATTGCAAGTTTTTATTCTCTCACTAATATGTACACAGTGGAGACTTGCCACTGAGGATAGCTCTCTCAATGGGGATTGGTTGTAAACTCAGCTAATACCCTGTTAAACACCCAAAAGATTCCTGACACTCTCAGCACGCTTTGTGACTGAGTTTCCTACTTACCGCTTACCCTTATGAACTCTCAACCAGAAGAAGATTTACAGCGTCGTCTCCAAAATCTAGAAGCAGAAATTAAATCTGCTCGTGTTAATTCTCCTCAACCAGAAGCAAAAACACCTGGGATAAGTTTCTCTGAATGGAACTTATATCTAGAAAGATCCAGAAGTTGGTTTAATAGTTTAGCAACAATTAAAAAATTGGCGGTTACAGGCATAATTATGTTGTTAACTGTTTGGATGTTGCAAACAGTATTCGCTCTCGTTGCGTCTGTAATCAGTCTGGCAGTTTTAGCAGTATTAGTGTATCTTGGATACAAATTTTTTGTTGCTAATAGAAAACCGAAATAAGCAATAGCCTATTTTAATCATGCCGATAGCGGTGTAAAAATAAATTCACAGGTAAATTATCCCATGGCGAATCCAATGATCGGCAGAAGTAATAGTCAGTCTAGCCGCCCAAAAGAACCGAAAAAAGCCAATATCACACCATTAGCAACCAGACGTTTTGTAGCCTGGACGGTGGAAATAACCCTCTTTATTGCTAGTGGGTTAGTTCCTTATGCTTTGGGTGTATACGTAAATTCCCATAGTGAAATCCGTCGTGTCCCCCTAAATCCTGTCCTAGTAGTCACAGAAAAAGCGATCGCTAGACCTCTAGCATTGCCTGTTAGTTATGGTATTCGCAACGTTGCCTGGCCGACTAATATCCTCTGGACATTAGCCCTATTATTACCCACTAGCCTCTCCGGTTGGCAATTGTATTTATTAGCTACAACTGGCAGTACCATTCCCAAACGCTGGTTTGGTATTCGTGTAGTTAACGAAGAAGGAACAGCCCCAGGTCTAGGCACAGTGCTAGTCAGAGAAGGATTAGGGCGTTGGACTGTACCAATGACCGCAGCTTATCTACTCTGGCGCTACAGCTTTGTTTTCCCCAACTTAGCGCTATTTACATCTTTGACTATGTTAATGATCCTAGCAGAAGCAAAGGGCTGGCCTGTCCAAAAGCATCGCCGTTCTTTCCATGACCAACTAGCAGGGACATACACAATAGATGCGACCAGCACTTTCAGTCACCCTGGGGAGCAATCAACCATCAATGAGGATAATGGAGATAGCTCAACCCCACAACCTATCCCCACTCGTTCCCAGGGAATTAACCCTAATCTGAGCTTATTTTTGGTGGGGTTGACTAGTATGATTGCTGTGTTATCAACTTTAGTCGGTACACAAATATATATCCAAAGCCAAGAAAGTCAACGCAGAAGCGAACAAACTAATAGCCAAAAGTTTATTGAACTCATCAAAGCACTGAATCCCAACAATGGTTTTACCAATGAAGATCGCCAAAGAGCCATTTTAGCCCTGGGTAGTATTGATGACAAACAATCCATCAAATTATTAGTTGACTTACTGGTAAAAGAAACAGACCCCAAAACCCTAGATACCATTCAACAAGCTTTAACTAATGCTGGTTTTAAAACCATCCCCGAATTAAACCGCATGAATCAGTTTTTGGCTGGGGAAGTAGCATCTATGGGTAAAAGTCCCAATGCGGAATTTAGACAAAATCAGTTAATTCTCACCCAACAGGTGATCAATAAAATCCTGGGTATTTATAGTGGCAAAATTAACAATATTGACTTGAGCAATGCTCAATTAGGTTCTCAAGGATCTGGAGAAAAGTCCTTATTTAACCTGGTATTAAACAACGTTGATCTATCAGGAATTATCTTGAAATCGGCAAATCTTAACCAAGCTAATTTCCAAGGTAGCCGTTTCCGCAGTGTGGGTGAAGATGGACGCTGGGATACTTATGATGATGTGATCGCAGATTTTAGCAATACTCAGTTAAAGCAAGCTAATCTCAGTAATGCTAATTTAAGTCGTGTTTTAATGAGCCGGAGTGATTTAAGTCGTGCTAATCTTAACAAAGCTAACTTATCCTACGGCCGCTTATTTGGTGCTAATCTCAGTAGTACCCAGCTAGTAGGTACAGATTTACGAAATGCAATTTTAGAAAATGCCAGTTTAACAAATGCGGACTTAAGCGATGCTAATTTAACAGAAGCAAATTTATATGCGGCTCATTTACCTCGTGTTTCTGCCATTGGCACACAATTAGCTTATGCAAATTTAACGAAAACTGATTGGCAAGGTGCAGATTTATCTGAAGCCTATTTAGATTATGCTAATCTCAGTGATGCTAACTTAAGTGCTACTCGGCTTACTGGTGCTAGTTTACGCTGGGCAAACTTAGAAAACGCCAATTTGCGAAATGCTGATTTAAGTCGTACTGATTTGCGAGGAGCAAATGTCGCCGGCACAGATTTTCAAGGCACAATTCTCTTTGTCGGTAAAGAAGAGTCAGACAAGTTTGTCCAAACACCTGATCTCGGTTCACAAAATGCCTCAATTCAAGGAGTAGATTTTAGTAAAGCGAAAAATTTAGATCCTCAACAATTAGCCTTCATTTGTACTCAAGGTGGACTGCATTCTCGTTGTCCATAATAGAGGCATAATAGAGGAAATAAAAGGTAGGGGGTTTTATCCAGGGTAGTTAGCAATTAAACTTAAATTCAGATTTTGTCAGGAGTAGGGTAATGAGGCATCTTCAGTATTGGCTTGGGGTAATCGGTGTGGGAACGGTTTTGAGTTTAGCTGTCAACTCTCAACCAGCAAAAGCTCAAGTAGCTTATGGGAGTTATGTTGGTATTGGTCCAACTGTAGGATTTACTGATGGTACTCAACTGGGTGGAGTGCTGGCTTTTCGCTACAAATTACTAGAAACACCTATTTCCTTCCGCACTCAAGCTTTAATTGGTAAAGGGACAGCAGTAGTCCCCACGGTGTCCTATGATTTCCCTCTTAACTGGCAAACTGATGCTTATTTAGGTGCTGGTTTGGTTTTAACTAGTGGTGATACACCTTCTCCTGTAGGTAATAAAATTAGCTTTGCTTTGCAACCAGGCATTGATTACGTTATTCCTAATAGTAATACTGTGATTTTTGGTAATGCTATTATTGCTTTTGATGCTTACCGTAATACTGGTGGTACGGCTCTATCTGTTCAAGGTGGGGTCGGTTTAAGATTTTAATTGTTAATTGGTTATGGGTAAGAATTTTTTTTAATTTTGAATTAACAGATGGTGCTGAACCGAGAAAAAGTAGAGTTTTACTTAACAGACATAGAAACTCCTGTAGGTAAGGTAATTAGTGTAACTATTGCTTTATTGGTGTTAGTATCTTCAGGAATTTTTGTTGCGGAAACTTATAATCTCCCTGAAGATGCTCGCTGGGAGTTAAGAGGATTAGATGATTGTATATTAATGATTTTTGCTGGGGAGTATTTACTCCGGTTATGGAGTACAAAAAATAGAATTAAATATATTCTAAGTTTTTATGCAATTATTGATTTAATGTCAATTTTGCCATCTTTTATCGGATTAGTAGATATTAGTTTTATCCGCTTATTACGATGGTTTCGCATTTTACGGTTACTTAGATTTATTAATAAAAAGTTTTTGATTGGTAGTATCAGTAATGAAGATAGTGTAATTTTTGCGAGAATATTATTTACTTTATTTGCCATAGTTTTTATTTTTTCTGGGTTAATTTATCAAGTTGAGCATCCAGTTAATCCCAGTAATTTTAATACTTTTTTAGATGCCTTTTATTTCTCTGTTGTCACAATGACAACGGTGGGATTTGGTGATGTAATTCCCATTTCTGAATTAGGTCGTTTACTAACAGTATTGATGATTTTAACAGGAGTGGCACTGATTCCTTGGCAGATTGGAGACCTAATCAAACGATTGGTAAAAACTGCAAATCAGATAGAAATTACTTGTGAAGGTTGCGGTTTAGCTTTTCATGATGCAGATGCTGGATTTTGCAAAAAATGCGGTAAACAATTAATAATTAAAGCAGGTGTCAGGATTTAAAACCTCAATTTATTTTAAACTTAGCCGTATAAGCCCTAGTTTTGTCGGCATTTCGTTGTTGCCATTCTTTATGTTTTTTATCTATCATTTTCATTGACAATCTAAGTTCTTGGATTATATGATATAGAAATCCGGTTTGATTACTGAATTTTTCTACGTAGGAAGGCAAGAGGATTTCAGAATATTAAGGTGTACCGAGTTTTGTTCAAAACTTGAGTTTAGACTATTAGAATGCGGCTTTACTTGTTGGCGTTTCAAAGCTGGTTATCCGTTCATGTTTAGCTGACAAATGATGGGATACTTGGACTTGTTAATACTGCATCCATCAATTCAAATACTGCATCTCTGGCCTTCCCCAACGAATCGTAGATACCTTGGCGGAATTTTTCTAGTTGTGTCAGGATCATCATGTCAATGATTTATTGATTACTTTCATTGACTTTACGCCAGTCAGTGTTACTGCTGACTGCTTTTCTCTAGCTTTTTAGTCCAAAGTCCAGGTTTGAGTAATTTGATGCACTGTCAGATTTTTAACTCACCGAGTTTACATCATTTGACAACAATTATAAATTTTTATTTCCTTTGAATTCCCTATTCTAAAACCCGAACAACGAACAGGATTTTCCCCATTCGTTGTCAAGCAATCTCTCTAGTTTATTGAGTATTTATACTTATTTTTCAACCCGACTGTTTTTTTAGCCAGAGGCAATTGGCTAAAAAATAGTATTTTGTACTATATTTTGAATTCCAAAATCGGGGTTAATACTTTATTTTTTTTCAAAATGAGAATTGCTGGTGGAACTATTTATAGAATCGTATCGAAAGCCACCACGACAGATAATTTTGGATTTAGATGTTACCGATGATTTAGGTTTATATGGCTAAAGTCACGCTATCACCAAAACCTAGATCAAATCATTGATTTTTCCGTACTTATAAAAAGCCCGTGACGAGGATTGAACTCGTGACCTCACCCTTACCAAGGGTGTGCTCTACCACTGAGCCACACGGGCGAAACTAAAACCAAAATTAAGATTTATAATGCTGCACATTGATAGCGCAGCATTTATAATTCTTAATGTCTGTAGGATATGGGCCGAGCTGGATTTGAACCAGCGTAGGCGTAAACCAACGGATTTACAGTCCGTCTCCATTAACCACTCGGACATCGACCCGTTTGTGTCCCACGCTTAACTATAATAGCAGCAGTCGCTGGATTTGGCAAGGGGTTAGAGAAAATATTTTTCAGAAACCATAAATCCTTTACCCCAAGCCAGTTTCCTAAGTTTACCCTATTAGTTTTTCAGTTTCTTGCAGAAAGTGTAAGCGGTGGTAGATACCATTTTGATTTGAAAGTTCAGCTTGGGGGAAAAAATTCCAGCCGATACCGATATAAAGCCACTGGTCGAGAACCTGCGGTAAAATAATCAGGATCTTGGGGGGAAAGGTAGACAGCGGTTACTTGATCTGCGGTAATGGCTGGAGAGGATGCAGAAAGTTTTTGATAAGCTGTGGTTGATTCTACAGTATTCAAATATGGACGAGAACCACCTTTAAACAATTGTTGAAAAACTTCTGTAGTGATGAATTGAGCATCTGCTGTTGTTTCTGTGGCGCGAGCGGTGACAATGGAAATTAATTGACGTTCACCCCGCAAAAATGTAATTTGCCGATTAGGAGATTCAGGATCTACTTTAGATGATAATACAGCCTCATCTCCTAAATAAGCTCTAGATAAATTTAAACTATTAAATGCCCTATCAGCTACTAATATTGACGGTTGATTTTGAAAATCAGGAATGAATTTTAAACCCGAATTAGTTGGTTGAACTTTCACAAATTTAACTAAAAAACTAATTGGTTGATTTAACTGACTGCGATTACCTTCAAAGCCTGGTGTCACTATATCCGGTGCTAAGGGTGCGGCTAAATCTATTAATGTGCTGGTAACTTTCCACATACCAGACATCCATTCAGGATAAACTAAATCTCCTTGGGCTGGTTTGACTGATGTTAATTTTTCCCATTGGGGAAATTTGGCTAAATGTTCTGCTAATTCTCCTGCTTGGGCTTCGTTATTTCCTAAGCACAAAAAAAGCATTAAGCAAAAACTAACAATTATTTTAATCAACATATTCAACAATTAAAAATGAAAAATTAAATTCCCCGATTTCTTTAAAAAATCGGGGAACTGTTTAAAACTACGGGGAATTGTTTAAAACTACAAGGTTTCTAAGGCTAAAGGTTGCCAAATTTCCCCATATTTTTCTTTTAAACCTTGCCAAGCTTCTACTTGTCCTGGTTCGTATTCTCCGGGTTTACCCCATTGCAAAAAGAGGCTTAATGCAGGTTTTTCTTCTGCATCTAAAAACCGAATTGCGTAGGTTGTAAAATTACCTCTTTTAGCTTCACCTGTTTCAAATTTCACTTGTTGAATCATATCCATATTTAAATGAAATTCAAAGCCTTCGGTGTGCATATTCGCATATTTACCTTTTGGTAATTCGGCATAAAATAGCTTTTCTATTTTTCCTCTAGCTTCTAAAACGGCGGCGCTACTGGTGACAATTAGGCGCAAAGTTCCCAAGGTTTCACAAGCTTCTAAAAATTCTTTCAATGTTGTTTTCATCATTTATGTTGAATATGAATTAGTTGACGTGATGGAAAATGAATAAATAACTTCTGACTATAAAAGTTTATAACATGATTGGACTCAAATTGCTATCATGAATAAATATGATATGGTGAATTGTTCTCTTGGTCATGAGATTTACTTATGAAAATTCAAACAGTTAAACTCAAGTATTTTAAGAAATTTCGAGATCAGGAACTAGATTTTACTGATCCAGAAACAGGTTTAGCACAAGATCTAATTGTTCTCATTGGGATGAATGGGGCTGGAAAAACCAGTATATTACAAGCGATAGCGGCAACATTAGGTACAGCTACAGGAAGATTAAAAAAACCTGCCGATTTAGATTGGCCAGGGTTTAACTATGACTTGCTGGGTAGAAATTGGCGTGGATTTCCATCTCATGTGACTATGAATATACAATTTTCTAAATCAGAATTGCAAGCTGTAGGCGAATTTCAACAGAAATTACGAGAAATGGGTCGTGATTTACTTCCTCCGGCTGAAAAGCATCTTGTGACCTTAAAATGGCAAGATGAAAATGTGAAAGCAGATAGCGCGGCTGAATTATTTCAATTTAAAGGACGACAATACGCTAAACAATTATTTCGTTCTGAAGGATTTCCAGTTTTTGAAAAAGTGGGGACAGTTTTTTGGTATACAGAACAGAGAACTGCAACTAGTTTAACTCCTGAAGATCCAGAAAACAAATTAGAAATTACAGAGGATATTTTACGTGATCGCCTAGCAAAGTGGCAAATGGTTCATCAAAAGAATGGTAAAAATTTTCGACCAGGACAAAAAGATTTATATGCAGAAATGGAAAGAATTTATCAAGCAGTTTTTCCAGGGCGTGTATTTGAAGGTTTGGAAATACGAGATAATATTGATGAAATTTTTAGTGAACCTTGGTTTTATCTCTATGATGGAAAAAACCAATATGAAATTTCGGAAATGTCTGGAGGAGAACGGGCTATTTTTCCTATGCTGATAGATTTTATGAGTTGGAATATTCACAATTCAGTTATTTTAATTGATGAAATTGAATTACATTTACATCCACCAATGCAACAGGCATTATTGAGGGCTTTACCGAAATTAGGTAAAAATAATCAGTTTATTATTACAACCCATTCTGATTATATAGCGCAATTAGTACCGGAAACATCTATCAAAAGAATAGAGGGGTAATTGAATTTTGAGAGTAGTTAGTAACAAAGTTATTTTTTGTGAAGGTGGATTAAAAAGTTTAGATTCAGGCTTAATCAAAAGATTATTAGAGAATTTATCCAATCAGATCACAATTATTCCTACGGGTAGTAAGTTTAATTTTTCAGTTTTTGTTCAGGGATATTTATATACTGATGAACAACAAAATAATCAAAATTATATGATTTTTCGGGATCGTGATTTTGATATTGAACCTACTACAGAAATTAAATTATTACAAATAGATAAAGTAGGCAAACGGATAGATAAACGGACTTTTCTCTGTCATCGTACCTGTGTTGAGAACTATTTACTTAACCCGGAACTTATTCATAACTATTGGGTGACAAAATATGCCGAGAAGTTAGAAAATCCTATTTCTAAATGGGGTCATAAAGATTCACCTGGAATTGATAATATTACTAAATGGATAGAAGATGCTGCTAGAACTTTACTACATTACCAAGCTGTAAGATGGGCATTAGGTAATTTATGCCAACTTAGTGCCAGTAAGAAACAGTTGAAAACAACATGGACTCAGAGTGGTAAAATCCCTATTTCTCTAATTTTATCTGACTGTAAAAATGAGGCTTTATCTTTAATTAATGAGTTTATTACTACAGTCTCACAAGTTGAAGCAATCAAATTTGAAGATAGTCTTAATAAATATTTACAACAGTTTGATCAAGAGGAATTTTGGATACAAAAACAATATTTAATTTGGTTTGATGGCAAAGATATTCAAGCAGCTATGCACAAAATTAGCCAAAATAGTAAACTCCCATATAAGTAGGTGAGCGTTAAAAATTGTCGTTGGGATAAGGCAGGGGAGCAGGGAGCAGGGCGCAGGGGGAAAGAGTTTGAACTGGCTTTGCTTTTCTTCACATACCTTTAGTTTTTTCTGTTAACCTACTTAGATCATATATTTCTATGTATGATTTTTCTAAATGGGCAATTAATCAGATTGATATTAATCAATATTCTGATTTAATTGAATTAAAAAATACAATACAACAACTATAAATGACCAATTTAAATTTACTACGTTTCATATTTTTCATAAGCAGCAACAATTCGTTGTACTAAAGGATGACGCACCACATCTTTTTGAGAAAATTCACAAACTGCAATTCCTTCCACGTTTCTGAGAATCTGTAAAGCTACATCTAAACCTGATTTCTGATAATGTGGTAAATCGGTTTGGGTAATATCACCTGTAATCACCATGCGGGAGTTAAAACCCAATCGGGTTAAAACCATTTTCATTTGCGCCGGTGTGGTATTTTGAGCTTCATCAACAATGATAAAGGCGTTATTTAATGTCCGTCCCCGCATATACGCCAGTGGTGCAACTTCGATGATTTCCCGTTCGATTAAATTAGGGACTTTTTCGGGGTCTATGAATTCATTAATGGCATCATAAAGAGGACGCAAATAGGGATTGACTTTTTGCTGTAAGTCTCCTGGTAAAAAGCCGAGTTTTTCCCCTGCTTCCACTGCGGGACGGGTTAAAATCAGCCGTTCAAATTGATTGCTGAGTAAGGCTTGAACGGCAATAACCACAGCCAGATAGGTTTTCCCAGTTCCCGCAGGCCCGATACAAAAGGTTAAATCCCGTCTGCGAAGTGCGTCTATATATTGGCGTTGGTGAAAGGTTTTGGCGCGAATTTCAAAACCTCGGCGAGTTTTGGCGAGGATATCCCGCTGTAAGTCCTGTAATTGGTCTTCTGTATTTGTATCGAGGGCTTGACGGGCTGTGAGAATATCAGCACTAGAGATATTATTACCTTGACTCCACAAATTTTCTAGCGATCGCACTAATCGCTTTGCTAATTCTACTTGTTTGGGTGTTCCTGAAATTAATAATTCTTGTCCCCGCAGAACTAAGTTAGCTCCTGTTTGTTGGGATAGAAACTTGATATTTGCTTCGCCATATCCTGCTAGTGCGATGGCACTGGACATACTAGGCAGTTGAATTATGGAATCATCTGCCATATTATTGCTGAATTGGGTAAAAAGTAGTTGTTAACAAAATTAATATTTTCCTATTAAATGTAAATTGAAAATTCTGTAATTTTCTGTTAATTAGTATTTGTATGATTGGGAAATAGGCTGACAACATTTGTTAATTCTTGGCTGGTAAATCCGGAGTAAACACGGAATTATTCGCCAAGATTTGACAATGCTGTTGTCCCCTGTCTCCATTTTCCCAGAATTAAATCTGTTACCAACCATTTAAACTGACTAGTTATTATCTAGCGTAAACGTGGTTTAACAACAGGTTTGGGAATATTGCTCTCTCGTTCTTTCGACTTGGGTGGTAGTATCCGCTCTTCCTGTTCTTCATCAAAAGACGTACTATCCCGACTTTGGGAACCACCACCGTAAATATCCAGGTATACTGATTGCCCAGCTAGTTCTGCTGCTGCGGCAATAACAGTGCGAATGGCCTGAATATTCCGTCCCTCTCGACCAAACACTTTTCCTTTATCTGTGCTATCAAAAGCAATGCGAACCCAAACCCGCTGGAGGGCTTGAGATACTTCACAATCAACGCTTAAAGATTCTGGAGATTCTAAAAACGGTTGCACAAGAAACTTTACCAGCCCAACATAATTGGGACTGGCGGCTGGGGATTTAATCTCAAGACTATGATGCGACTGTTGCACTGACCTGTTCAAAAACGTTAGCTTTTACGAGGATACTACGAACTGTATCGGTAGGTTGAGCGCCTTGTTGTAGTCGCTTAACGATACCAGGAATGTTTAATTTTACTTCATCAGTTCTGGGGTTATAAAATCCTAGTTCTTCTAGGGGGCGACCGTCACGACGGGCAAGGTTGTTAATAGCAACAATCCGGTAACTTGCTTCGCGCTTTTTGCCAAATCTTTTTAAACGCAGTTTGATCATGTTGAGAACTGTTTCTCCTGTTCCTATGTAATGAGTTTGTAACCGATTGATCCGGAAGTGACTGGGCTATGACACCCACGTTCACAATTTCCGACACTGAAATGCTAATTTTAGCACTTCCTAGCCATGATTGGTAATTTGTCAGTTGTCAGTTGTCAGTTGCAAATATCTTTCCGCTGCTCCCTGCCTCCTAAAGAGTCCCAAAGCCTTTTTTCTTTTTCTCTTTCTTTTTCTTGGCTGGTGGTGCGCCACCGGGATAGCCACGCCAGCCTGCGGCAGGGCGATTACCACCCGCTGCTAAGGGATTACCACCGCCAAACATTCCTGGTATGCCGCCACCTTGTCCCATTTGCTGCATGAGCGATCGCATTTTTTGGAAGTCTGCCACCAGTTTGCTTACATCCGCTTCTCTATAACCAGAACCAGAAGCTATGCGACGGCGACGACTGGGAGAACTAGATAACAAATCTGGATCACGGCGTTCTTTGCCCGTCATGGAATTAATCATGGCTTCACAGCGTTTTAGCTGGGTTTCTCCCTGCTTTAACTGATCATCGGAAAGTTTGTTCATACCCGGAATCATCTTCATGATTCCGCCCAAAGAACCCATATTTTTCAATAACCGCATTTGCTTGAGAAAGTCAGTAAAATCAAATTTTGCTGACAGGATTTTCTCCTGCATTTGCTCGGCATCTGCCAAATTTATCTCTTCTTGGGCTTTTTCTACTAGGGTGAGAACATCCCCCATACCCAAAATCCGCGAAGCCATGCGGTCAGGATAAAACGGTTGTAGTGCCTCGACTTTTTCCCCCATACCCACAAATTTAATGGGCGCACCGGAAATTTGCCGCACTGACAAGGCCGCACCACCTCGGCTATCCCCATCCATTTTAGTCAGAATTGCCCCAGTAATCCCAATTTTATCATGGAAGGTACGAGTGAGATTTGCAGCCTCTTGACCCGTCATTGCGTCCACAACCAACAGGGTTTCATCCGGCTGGACTATTTCTTTGATGCGGGCTAATTCCGCCATCATATCTTCGTCAATTTGCAAGCGTCCGGCAGTATCAATAATTACTGTATTTATGCCTTCGGTTCTGGCGCGTTCCACACCTTGACGGGCAATTTCTACGGGGTCTGCTTCAATTCCCAGTTCAAATACTGGGACATCAATTTGCTTACCAAGGGTAATTAACTGGTCAATAGCGGCGGGACGATATATGTCTGTAGCCACTAGCAGACAACTACGTTCTTGTTTACGTAAGTGCAGAGCTAATTTAGCGGTGGCTGTGGTTTTTCCTGTTCCTTGCAAACCAGCCATGAGGATAACGGTGGTCTTACCTACATTTTCTGCCAGAGGAACATTTTCTTCCCCCATTACCTGCACTAATTCATCATGAACAATTTTGATAAACTGTTGGTCAGGACGCACACCGGCGATAACTTCAGCCCC
The DNA here is from genome assembly GCF_009712035.1 of Anabaena sp. UHCC 0187. Classification (GTDB taxonomy): domain Bacteria; phylum Cyanobacteriota; class Cyanobacteriia; order Cyanobacteriales; family Nostocaceae; genus Dolichospermum. The sequence continues at coordinate 33,790 of NZ_VILB01000005.1, forward strand.
CTGTGCTTTGGTTTCGACTTGGCTAATAAAATCTTTGACAACCTGGAGGTTAACATCTGCTTCCAACAAAGCCCGACGCACTTCCCGTAAAGCGTCTTGAATGTTGGATTGGGAGATTTTATCCTGTCCTCGCAGTTTTTTCCAGGCGGATTCTAAACGGTCAGATAGTGCATCAAACATAATTCAGTTACAACGTAGTTAGTCAGTTGGGGATTGAGGATTTTTGGTCGAGTGTTTCACGATCTTCTTTTCCAGCTTATCTGACTGTAGCAACCGATTGATCTGGTAAACCGTAATTTTGAAGGTGTGATAGTTGATAATAGGTGTCCTCATAGAAAAACTAACCTTTCTCTGTATTTTTTTTGTTGATGATACCTGCGGTGTGCGTAGTGATCACCGTTGCTGATTTTGCAGCTAGAGGAATTGGCTTAACAATTTAAATTGATAGCCTCAATCCTATATAGAGAACACTGTTAGTTAATTAATGAAGGGTTTCACCCCTCATGCTTAAAGCCTTAATTTTGGATGATGAGAATATTTTGAAATCGGTTTTATTGTCATGGATTAAATGCCTTGAAAACCAGTAAAATCAAGTCATATTAGGGATGATGGGTGTGACCCCCTATTAATTATTCCCGGAAAATATAGGTTAAAAACTGTTAGAGACGAACAATTAAAAAATTTAAGAAAAATGCCAAATTGGCAACCATGATGAAATGAACCAGGCTAAATTATATGAGTCGAGCAAAAACAAGGGATTTGTTGAAAGACTGAATCAATTAGCAAAAGGCTCTTGTTGAGATTGCTTAAAAAATAAATAGAATTAGTATTTGCTGCATAGGAATACCTGCTAAGTATAGACGTTATCGTTAACCTGCAAATTACCCCCCTAATTAACGGTTTTCGTCTGTATGAATAAAGTTCCTAATCGCTTCAGCAGCAAATGGTAGAGTGGGAGAGAAAGGCGCTTGGTAATGCCTCCTCCCACTCTCTTTTTTTTGGGTACTTTTTGTCAGTTTTGTCAGAATAAAATTGACTTACAGCAGGTTGGGTAGTTAGGAGGTACAAAATCTAAATTGAAACCTATAAACCAAGCCAGTTTTACTCCTGACTCCTGCTATTATTAAACAATTTAAAATTTGAAGATTCAGTATCAAGTAAATTTTACTTCTAACTTCTGGCTGCTGACTTTTGACTTTTACTATAAAAACGTTTTCGTTGGAGTATTTGAATTGCTTCTACAATGGCTTCTACTTTTACAGGTTTAGAGATATAATCATCCATGCCAACAGATAAACATTCATCTCTATCTGACGGCATTGCATTAGCAGTCAAAGCAATAATATAAGGACGATTAGTTTCATCCCACTGTTGATAAATTGCTTTAGTGGTTTCAATACCATCTAATTCTGGCATTTGGATATCCATAAAAATAACATCATACATTTCTTTTTTTAAGGCGGTTAGTGCCTCAACGCCATTATTGACAATATCTACTTGGTATCCTATTATTTTAAATAATTTTTCAGCAATTTTCTGATTAACAATATTATCTTCAGCAATCATAATTTTTAAAGGAAATTTCTGAGAGAAATTAGCATCAAATTTAATTAATTTTTTTTCTATATCTTGGTTTTTTGGTGTGAGTAAATCTAGCTCTAAACTAAATATACTCCCTTGAGATAATTCACTAGTAACTTTAATTTCACTACCCATCATTTCGGCAATTTTTTGACTAATTGCTAAACCTAATCCTGTTCCTTGCGATTTTAATTTACTTTCTCCTACTTGTTCAAATGGTAAAAAGATTTTTGCTAATTTTTCATTATTAATGCCGACACCTGTATCTGCGACTTGGAATTTAACTCTAGTCAAATAAAATAAATCATTTTTTACTTCTTGACTAATAAAATCAACAATAAAATTTACTTCTCCTGTGTTCGTAAATTTAATAGCATTTCCTAATAAATTCAGTAAAATCTGTCTTAAGCATTTTTCGTCAGCATTAATAATTACAGGTATGCTTGCATCAAATTTATAACTAAAATTAAGATTTTTTTCTAATGCAGAATAACGACAAATTTTTATTATCCCTTTCAGAAAATCAGGAAAATTAAAATTTTTAAATTCGAGTTCCATTTTACCAGCTTCTATTTTAGAGATATCCAAAATATCATCAATTAATGTCAATAAATGTACACCTGATTGATAAATAATTTTAATATCTTCTTGTTCTTGATTTGTTAATTTTGGTGAATCTTGAAAAACTTGAGCAATTCCTAAAATACCATTTAACGGTGTCCGCAGTTCATGACTCATATTGGTGAGAAATTGACTTTTAGAACGGTTAGCATCTATTGCATTTTGCTTCGCTATTTCTAATTCTAAATTTTGCTGAATAAGCTGTTCTTTTTGTTGCTCTAAAATTTTTGCTGTTTGCTGAAGTTCTAAGGATTTATCTAATAATTGGATTTGTGAATTTTTGAGTATTAATATTCCTACTTTTTTTTCAGTTATCACAGCATTTAATACAAGTGTTGTTAAGACGATGACTCCGATAAAGCATTGTAGTAATAAGAGAGAATCGTTTAAGTTAGAATGATTAAATGCTCCTAGTCCTCTAACTGTTCCTAAAACCGCAATTACAGCGACAATGACAATTAAGTTAGTAGCACCCAATTTCCCAAACCGAAAAACTGTCCAAACTAAACAGGGAATGAGCATATATTCTATAAAATAGTCACCAAAAAATGCCTTTTCACAGATAAAAAACACAATTTTTAGTAAAAGTAAAAGCTCGGTAGTTCGCCAAATAAATTTTGCTTTTAAGCGAATGCTGAATTGTTGTTTATCAGTTAAAAAATATTCTTTAAATAACTCTCCCCAACTTAGCAATGCAGGAGTAAAAATAAAGATTCCAGCCACGTTAGATATCCACCAAGTTACCCATACTTCATTATAGCTATTAATAGGTATTTTTCCTCCTAATGTTAATGCTGCAACTCCGATAGTTGCATTTATAATTGGGCCAAACATACCTATTAAGACTAAAAATTTGCTCACAGTGCTGAGTCGTGCTAAGGGAGAGTGTGTACCAACTAATTTACGAAATAGGAAACTACCTAATAATGTGCCAGAAGTTGTACCGATAGCAATTCCTAACACCTGTAAAATCGAGAAAACTAATGTAATAATGTTAGTTGTATTGATAAATGCCCAAATATTTGCTAGGAATGAGCCAATTAATACTCCTGGCCAAATCCAATACCCTAAAAGTAACATAGCCGCAGCAGCAAAACCATCAGGTGGCCAAACTGGTGTGACATTTTGGGGAGTAGAAGCAATAATTCGAGAAAATTGTGCAGTTTCGTAGTAAACTAAGGCTAAAACTGTTATCCATGTAGAACGAACTAATATAAGTTGTAAGTTAAACTTCATTATTTTATCATTTTATTTTGAATTAAGATACAATTATGAAGCTACCTATGACTGTGATATTCGTCACTCAATTCATTATTATTCACTATTAAATTAATCAGTTTTCTTTCAAAAAGATAATATAATCAACTATTTGTTGTTTGCAACTAAACATTGTGGTTTCATAATAAGTCAAGCGATGAGATTTACCGGAGTTTAAAACTATCACAATCCAGTAAAACTGATTATCTATTTGGATATTTTTCCCAAATCTATTTTTTAAGCTAAAGGAAGAATTCCGGGATTTTATCAGTGCTGTTTCAATGTCATCAATAGATAATTCAAGCACTCCCTGAGAAAACAAATTCCGTTGTTGTAAGGTAATGCGACGCAGTGACGAATTAAACTTACAAGTTAGCACTTCATGGCAATTATCAATATCTAAAACTACAAGACTAATAAATACACCAATAAATAAACAAAAACAAGCCGATACCCAGTCACCAAACAAACTGAAGAATATGGCTATGATAGGAGTAACAGAATGATAGATGATGTTTGACGAAGAATATTCTTCCAGTCTGGAAATTTTTCTGATTTTTGTCCGCATATTTATATTAAATCCACAAATCCCCCTTCCATATTTTATACATTATCAGAGAAGAGGGATCGAAGTTAAATGATTCAGAATTTACTTGTGTTAAGCAGCAACTTTTTCCTCAAGAGGTTTAAAAGTCTTTTTCGTAGCACCGCAAATAGGACAATTCCAATCATCAGGAATATCTGCAAACGCTGTACCTGGTAAAATTCCCGAATCAGGATCACCTGTTACAGGATCATAAATCATACTACATTGCCTACAAATCCATTTTTGAGTTTGAGGATCTTCACTGACAACTCTAGTTACTGCTTCTCCACCATTTAATACTTCTAAGGCTTCATTGTAGCGATCTGCGTGATAATTTTCAATGAATTTGAGCAACCCGAAACGGTGGGCAGCAGAGCGAAATGTGTTAGCATGATCATTAGATTCCTGAGCTTGTTTGAGAAATTCTTCCGCTGCGGGATTATCTCGATCATTTGCGGCAGCAGCAGCGAATTCAGGATACATTGTCGTGTATTCGTAGGTTTCCCCTGCTATCGCTAAAGATAAACAACGAGAGATAATTTCCCGTTTTTGTTCATCAGTTAAAACTGCTGCGTCTTTAACTACAAGTTCAGGATGTAATAATTCAAAATGTGCAAAAGCGTGTTCAGTTTCTTGATCTGCTGTTTCTTTAAAAAGTTTCGCTAAATCTGAAAAACCCAATTTACGTGCTACTGCTGCAAAAAATAGGTATTTACGATTTGCCATTGATTCACCACCAAAGGCTGATTCTAAATTTTGTAGTGTAGTAAAATTAGACAAATCCATAATTTGTAAATCTCTATGAGATGTTATTGCATTATCTTAAAATACATACTTTAAGATTTGGTTAAGTTAGCTAATTTATAAAGTATTTATACGATATTAATCAGCCCATTTTTAATTATCTAGGTTTTTCAGCTATTTCAGGATAATTATCCCACTGAAAACTTTAATTCAATTAATAATCCGTATTTTAACCTAAATCAAAAAGTAATATTTCTGCACTGCAATTACTGCTAATTGTTAATTTCTCTTCCCCTGTAATTTCTACTCCGTCTCCAGCTTTTAATTCGTGATTATTGAAATTTACTTCACCCTTAGCTATCTGTAACCAAGCATAACGATGATGTTGGACGTGATAATTTACTACATCACCTTGGGCTAAAATTCCCGCATATAAAGAGACATCTTGGTAAATAGTTACAGCCCCATCTCGTCCATCTTCAGCCGCAATTAAACGCAGTTTTCCCTGCTTTTCTTCTATGGGAAAAGCTTTTTGTTCATATCTAGGTTTTAGTCCTTGCTGATTGGGTAAAATCCAGATTTGTAATAAATGTAATTCTTCTGTTTGGGAAGGATTAAATTCACTGTGCATAATTCCAGTTCCCGCACTCATAACTTGTGCTTCACCGGGAAGAATTACCGAACCTGTGCCTAAACTATCTTTATGTTCCACAGCACCTGATAAAACATAAGTGAGAATTTCCATATCTTTATGTCCATGAGTGGGAAATCCTGCACCAGCAGCAATGCGATCATCATTAATCACTCGCAAAGAACGGAATCCCATCCGCTGCGGATCATAAAAATGACTGAAAGAAAATGTATGATAACTATTCAGCCAGTCAATTTGACTATGAAATCGGTTATTTCCCTGGTGAATCACATAATTAATTGTATTTTGAGCCATGATTTTACCTTGTATTAATAGTTAGTTGTACTGGAGAGTTGCCAAAACAGAAGTAGTTTTTTAACTGTTTATATAGTAAGGTATGTATAGATAAATTAACAAGTACGCACTAAAAAGTAAGATTCTTCCCAAAAGCATACTCTAGCTACTAATTTTATGAATTACTATGTCATCTATGATGGCAACTGCAATCTTTGTGTGACTCTAGTGCAGTTGTTGGAAACTTTAGACCAAGGAAAACTGTTTCGCTACGTTTCTATGCAAGATGAGGAAACATTATCCCAATGGGGAATTACCTCCACAGATTGTCAACAGGGGATGATTTTAATTGATGGTAATGCTACAGAAAGACGTTGGCAAGGTAGTAATGCGGCTGAGGAAATTGGGCGATTATTGCCTCTGGGAAGCTTATTTGTCGAGGCTTATCGGGCGTTACCGGGGATGAAATGGGCAGGAGATAGGTTTTATGAACAAATCCGGGATAATCGCTATACGTTGTTTGGTAAGCGTTCCCAAACCTATCAATCAGCATACTGTGTAGATGGTAGCTGTATTACTAATTCTTAGTTTCCATTAAACACCTCTAAAATCTGCCGACAAACTTGTTTTAGTTTTTCCCCAACAACAGCCGAGGGTGTGGAATCACCCACAAAACTCCAGGTTTCCACCGTAGAAAGTCGCCAAACTTCCCCACTGTGGTCAAATCCAGCAGCTTCCACACCAATGGCGCGACGGTGATTATTGATAGGATCTTGATAAAATCGGATTTGAATTAAAATACTCCGACAGCGCCAAGATTTGCTAATGCCAGGAAAGTGAAAACCGATGTCTATGGAATCTGGATCTACTAATTCTCTGGTTTCTGGGTCATTGTGCCAAGGTTTAAGATCGGATTTGACATCAGGAAATTCGTATTTAAATAAATTTACTACTGTAGCAATTTTGCTGGCAAATTCCAGGTTTGTGGCTTGTTCGGCTGCGTTCACTCAATAATACTCCTCTATGCGGTTGGTCTGTGGGGAAGATAAAGACAGAAAAACCTGAGTTAATTGTAACGGTTCATTACATAGCGATCTAAAATAACACTGTTAATCTGTAAACAAACAAAAAATTAATTTCCATTTATGGTGCGTCAACGTTCTATTTTTTCACTGATTTTTGTATTATTAGCAACATTTTTGATTAGTTGTGGTAGTCCTACTGTTGCTACTTTACCACCATCTTATACAGCAGCGGAAGTTGCCAAAATTCAGGAATATGTTCCCGGAATTCAGATGGTGCGCGATCGCTCGACCGAACTTAAAAACCTGATTTCCCAAGGTGAATGGATTAAAGTGGGTAATTTTATCCACGGACCCATCACAGAAGCTAGATTGAATATGACTTATATCATTCCTAATCTAGCCAAGCAAAACCAAGCTCAAGCCCGGCAAATCAGTAAAGATTTGTTGAATGACTTAGTAAGAATTGATCAAGCTGCTGCTGCGGGCAATACTAGCCTAGCCTTAGGTAAATACAAAGAAGCTTTTGCAGATATTGACAAATTCTTAGAACTAGTTCCCGAAAAGAGTAGCTAAAAGAGGAGTCAGGAGTCAGGAGTTAGAAGAAGAAGAAGAAAGAAATTTCTCCCCCTGCTCCCTGCTCTCTTCCCCTGCCTCCTTTCGAGTCTTGAATCACAAAATGCTAGGTTGATGGGGTGATAGGGTGGAGAGGAAGACTTTTCATTCTTCACCCCTGACTCAAGCGCAAAAACCATGAATGTAGTAATTATCGGCTGTGGCGTGGTTGGGGCGGCGATCGCCTATGAACTCAGCCAAGTTAAAGGTTTAAGTATCACCGTTTTCGAGCAAAAACAACCGGCACAAGGTTCTACCAGCGCTGCCCTCGGTGTGTTAATGGGCGTAATTAGCAGTAAAACCAAGGGTATTGCTTGGCGAATGCGACAAAGTAGCATCCAACGTTATGGAACTTTGATTCCTGAATTAGAAGGCATTACAGGGCGGAAAATCCCTTGTAACCGCCAAGGAATCGTGATGCTATTGTCAGAGAATTTAGAACGTCCTTTAGAAAGTGGGGTTGATGTCCTCTCAGAATGGGAACAACTGCGAGAAATTCGCCAATCTCAAGGCTGGGAATTACAAGTTTGGGATCAAGAACAACTGCAAAAATTTTGTCCCCAAGTTAGTCACCCACAAATTATTGGTGCTGTCTATTCTCCCCAAGACTTACAACTAAATGCCACAGCTTTAACTTTAGCCTTAGTAGATGCTGCCCAACGCAATGGGGTAAATTTCAAATTTGGTGTATCTGTCACAGGAACAGAAACCCCACCTCCTCCCCCCCCAACGCCTTTACACATCAAAAAAGGATTGGGAGAACCACACAAATGTAATTTTATTGAAACTACAGAGGGCAAAGTTACCGCTGATTGGTTTATCATGTCTGCGGGTTTAGGTTCAACGGCTTTAACTGCACAATTAGATCAAATGGTAAATATCCGTCCGGTGCTGGGACAAGCCTTATATTTAAGTTTAGGACGGACTTTAGGAAATCCTGATTTTCAACCGGTGATTACTGGTAATGATGTCCATATTGTGCCAATGGGAAATGGTGATTATTGGGTCGGGGCAACGGTAGAATTTCCCGATGATGAAGATCAAATATCTCCCAGTCAAGAATTATTGGATGCTGTCAGACAACAAGCGATCGCATTTACCCCAGATTTAGCCGCCGCAAAGGTTCTCCGCACTTGGTCAGGATTGCGTCCCCGTCCCGAAGGACGACCTGCACCAGTAATTGATAAACTCCCAGGTTTTAATAATGTTCTCCTGGCTACGGGACATTATCGCAATGGTGTTTTACTCGCCCCGGCAACAGCCACAGCCATTCGGGAAATGATTTTCCCCCAAGATTCTCGTTCTTAACAATGACAAAACCCACCCCTAACGCTTTCAGGGGTGGGTAATTCATAAATTATGGATTTGGGACAGTGGCAAATTAGAACATACCCATGCCGCCCATGCCGCCCATGCCACCCATGCCGCCCATGCCGCCCATACCGCCCATACCACCCATGCCGCCCATGCCACCATCAGGCGCTCCAGCGGATTGTTTTTCAGGTTTTTCGGCAATAATAGCTTCGGTGGTTAGTACCATCCCAGCAATGGAAGAAGCATTTTGTAAAGCGGAACGAACCACTTTTGCAGGATCAATAATACCAGCCGCAATTAAGTCTTCAAATTCGCCTGTAGCTGCGTTATAACCGATATTCAAATCAGTTTCCCGAACTCTGGCAACAATGACAGAACCTTCTGCCCCAGCGTTTTCCGCGATTTGCCGGAGGGGAGCTTCTAAAGCTTTTTTAACAATATCAGCGCCAATTCTTTCTTCAGGAGTGAGGCTGTTTTTAATAGCATCTACCTTGGTAGATAGATAAATTAAGGTTGCACCACCACCAGGAACAATACCTTCTTCTACCGCTGCTTTGGTAGCGTTGAGTGCGTCTTCAATCCGCAAGGTTCTGTCCTTGAGTTCGGTTTCTGTAGCTGCACCGACTTTAATCACGGCAATACCACCAGCTAATTTAGCGATGCGTTCTTGCAGTTTTTCGGTATCATAGTCGGAATCAGTTTCCGCCAACTGTTTACGAATTTGCTCAATCCGGGTTTGGATTTCTGGTTTAGCAACATTACCAGCGACAATGGTGGTATTTTCCTTGTCAATGTGGATTTTCTGAGCAGTTCCCAACATTTCCAAAGTGGCAGTATCTAAGCTCAAGCCGATTTCTTCAGAAATCATTTGTCCATCGGTGAGAATGGCAATATCTTCTAACATAGCTTTGCGACGTTCACCAAAACCAGGGGCTTTAATCGCAGCTACAGCTAATACACCACGGGCTTTATTTACAACCAATGTTTGTAAAGCATCACCGTCTACATCTTCAGCAATAATCAGTAAAGGTTGACCTAAACGGGCAACTTTTTCCAAGATAGGCACTAAATCTTGGATGCTGCTGATTTTCTTATCAACAATCAGGATGCGAGCGTTTTCAAACTCTACTGTCATCCGTTCGTTGTTGGTGATGAAGTAGGGAGAAATATAACCTCTATCAACCTGCATCCCTTCCACTACTTCTAGTTCAGTGGTGAAGGATTTAGATTCTTCAACGGTAATTACACCGTCTTTAGTCACTTTCTCCATGGCCAGTGCAATCATTTGCCCAACTTCAGCATCATTACCAGCGGAAACTGTGGCAACTTGAGCGATCGCACTTCCTTCTACAGGTTTAGTAATTTTGGCAATTTCTGCTATTAACGCCTCAACGGTCTTGTCAATACCCCGTTTTAAGCTAATGGGATTTGTCCCAGCAGCAACATTCTTTAAACCTTCTTTAATCAAGGCTTGTGCTAGAACTGTGGCAGTGGTAGTCCCATCGCCAGCTATATCCTTAGTTTTTGATGCTACTTCTTGAATAAGTCTAGCACCAGTATTTTCTAGAGGATCTTCTAATTCAATTTCTTTGGCAACAGTGATACCATCGTTAACAATTTGGGGAACACCAAATTTTTTCTCTAATAGGACGTTACGACCTCTTGGCCCTAAAGTAATTTTCACTGCATCTGCCAGGGCGTTGATACCCTTTTCTAATGCCCGTCGTGATTCTTCATTAAATGCAATAATCTTAGTCATGTTTTATTTTTCTATTGCTTCCATTAGACAATTTAGCACTCACTGACAAAGAGTGCTAATCTCTTTCCCCAATTTTGATTAACAATCAAAATCCCAAAATTGATTAATATTAACAGTTGATACTTATGTTTGACAATAAAACTAATGATTATATTGGGAGCAGATGAACTTAGAGAACTCCCTTAAATCCCTTGGCATTGCTGACCCTAGCGGCTCCGGCTGGTTAGCTGTATTATTTACGTTTCTATTAGCTTTGGTTGTTACCTGGCGTTTAATTCCCACAATTCGCAAATTTGCCTTAGAGGTAGGTTGGGCAGATCAACCCAACGCCCGACGACTGAATCAAGAACCCTTACCTAATGCGGGAGGTTTGGCAATCTACGCGGGGGTAATTGCGGCTTTGGTCTTAGCTAGTCTCTTGCGGCCGATTGAACTGCAAGGGGTTTTAGCTCAGGTTTTAACGATTCTCCTCGGTGGTTCGATTTTAGTTCTAGTTGGCTTTATTGATGATCAATTTGGCTTACCTCCATCTGTGCGGTTATGGGCGCAGGTAACGACAGCACTGTTACTGGTCGGTAACGGTATCAGCATCAAAGTTGCCTTTGGGACACCCATTGATTCCCTCTTGTCTATGGCGTTAACCGTGCTGTGGGTGGTGGGAATTACTAATGCTGTTAACCTCATGGATGGCATGGATGGTTTGGCTGGTGGCATCAGCTTTATTACTGCTATTAGTTTGTTAGGAGTTTCTGCCCAGTTTGATAATCGTGCTGCTGCAACTTTAGTTTTAGCAGCTTTAGGAGGGGCAGCACTAGGCTTTTTACGCCATAACTTTCACCCCTCACACATCATTATGGGTGATGCTGGAGCATACTTTTTTGGCTATGTGTTAGCAGCAACCAGCATTTTAGGTAAACTCCAATTAAATACAATCTATGCCCTAATACCTACAGTTTTATTTCTGCTGTTGCCAGTTATTGACACTACTCAAGTGTTTGTGCGCCGGCTCATGGCAGGAAAAAACCCTTTGAGTACACCAGGTAAAGACCACCTCCATCATCGCTTGTTAGCCTGGGGACTATCCCAACGTAATGCGGCTTTTATCCTCTGGTCAATTACTTTAGGCTGTAATTTGCTGGCGATGAGAGTCCAGGGTATGAGTTTACCAGTAATGCTGGCTACTGCTGTTGGTATTATTTTGCTGTTAGGGTTGACCCTTGGGCAAAGAATGATCCGTGAATAGGGAGCAGGTGACAGGGAACAGGTGACAGGTGACAGGAATTTTACAACTGACAACTGACCACTAACAACTGACCACTGACAAATTACATCACCATACCGCCATCAACATTAAATACTTGTCCTGTGATGTAAGCTGCGGCGGGATCGGATGCTAAAAAGCGCACCATGCCGGCAATTTCTTCTGGGTTACCAAAACGCCCCAAGGGGATATATTGCAGAATGCCATCGGCTTTGATATCGCTGGTCATGTCGGTGGTAATAAAGCCAGGGGCAACGGCATTGACAGTGATGCCACGGGAAGAAAGTTCTTTGGCAACGGTTTTGGTAAAGCCAATTACTCCAGCTTTGGCGGCGCTGTAGTTGGCTTGTCCAGGGTTGCCCATTTGTCCAGCGACGGAAGCGATGTTAATAATCCGCCCCGAACGTTGTTTCAGCATAATTTTACTAACGGCTTTTGTACATAAAAATACACCAGTTAAGTTTAGGTCTATGACTGCTTGCCATTCTTCTAACTTCATTCTTAATAGCAAGGTGTCACGGGTAATACCTGCATTGTTGACTAAGATATCCACGCGCTGGAATTTTTCTAAGGTGGTTTTAATGAGTGTATCTACTTGATTTTCTTGAGAAACATCTGCTTGGAGAGCAATGGCTTCTCCTCCTGCTTCTGTAATTTCTGCTACTACTTGATCTGCTGCTGTGCTAGAACTGGCGTAGTTAACAACTACTTTTGCGCCTTGGGATGCTAGTTGGATAGCGATCGCTCTACCAATTCCCCGTGATGCACCTGTGACAATTGCAACCTGACCTTTTAATAAACTCATCTATTTTTCCTCAATTTTGTGGAGATACCGCGCTAATTATCTTAGAGTAATTTGGTGAAGAGATAACTTGAAGCAAACGGGAAAATTGTCTGCTGTAGCAGGGGTCAGTAGGAATATTCTAGTTCTAGCGCAACATCTGTGCAGGATTTATTTTCTATTATCTTTCTATAAATATTAAGTAATAGATGGCTTTTTGCATAAATAAATTCCTGTCAGAGAGAAAATCTTACCAGAGAAGGAAATAATGTATGACATTAGTTGTAGTCAAAACGATATTTGAATTTCCCATCAATTGGGAATAAAAACACATAAATAGTCATCTTCTCGCCAATAATTAAGTGTTCCTTGAGGATGATTTTTTTTCATAAAATATCTCTTTCGATACTAGAGCGATCGCCTAAAAAAAGAGATTGTTAGAGGTAGGAGGGGAAAATGCGCCAACTCATGATCCAAGTGACGCGGAGCGGTTTCTCAAAGAGTAATATGTAACAAAAAATAAAAGCTGCTAAAACTTCTGCTAAAGTTCCCTCTTCCCTGAGAGAAAATGCCCTCTCTCAACAAGTAAATTTAATTTTGCCCGACTACTTACCAATGATGAATTACGAATTAATATTATGAGTAGTCTAAAACTTTTTGAAAAGCAAGCCTTAGAAAAAGAACGTAACGAAGTCTTGCAACAGTTAGAAGATTGGCTAGAAATTCCCATGCTAATACTGGGTTTTGTCTGGTTGGCACTATTTATCATTGAGATCATCTGGAGGTTAAACCCGTTACTGGAAGCTCTCAGTATCACTATTTGGATTATTTTTATACTAGATTTTATTCTGAAACTAGCGATCGCTCCTCAGAAACCTTCCTATATCACCAGTAACTGGCTAACAGCTATTTCTCTGCTGTTGCCAGCACTGCGTACTTTTAAGATAATCCGAGTAGTAAGAATACTCAGAACAGTACGGGCTACGCGAGGTCTCCAACTATTGCGAGTCATGACTCGTACTAACCGAGGCATGAAAGTTTTGACAGCAAGTATTAGCCGGAGAGGATTTGGTTATATTGTGGCGTTAACCATAATTATTACTTTCATCGGAGCAGCAGGAATGTATGGGTTTGAAAACGAAGTTCCTGTAGAAAATGGGCTACACAACTATGGTACTGCTTTATGGTGGACAGCCATGCTCATCACAACCATGGGTTCTGAATATTGGCCTAAAACCCCGGAAGGTCAGGTGCTTTGTTTTTTATTAGCTGTATATGCGTTTGCTGTGTTTGGTTACGTAACTGCGACCCTAGCCACATTCTTTATTGATAGTGATGCTAATGATGACGAAGCAGAATTAGCCGGGGTGAAATCAATTCAACTAATTCAGGCTGAAATTACAGCCTTGCGGCAGGAAATTCAAGAATTATTACATCAGAGTCCAAAGCAATGAGAATTGCTCAAATAAATCTCAAATCTCAAATTCAATGAGTGAGAAAAGTTCATGAATGCAGAAATATCCACAGCTTGGGACAAAGTAATTACTGCCATTAAGAAAAAGCTAGTGGTAAATGGTATTGATTTACCGTTCCCAACACAACAAATTCTCTTCCACGATCAAACCGAAGAGACAGATGGAAACCTCTCTCGTCAGCGTGAAGGTTGGCCAGTAGGTCAAGCTGAAGTACCAAAGCCTCGCACTATTAGCAGTTCACTCAGGTTATTTGCGCGAGAGCATAACCGTCAGCTAAAGTCTCAAATTAATGAAAAATGAAAAATGTCAAGTTAAGCAAATTTTGGGGTCAGATCCACTCAAGCTACTGGTTTATACCAGCAGTTATGGCAGTAGCAGCTACTGCTTTAGCTTTCATTATGCTCACTCTTGACCGCACAGACAAGGTGAAAATTAATTATTGGTGGATGTACACTGGTGGCGCAAACGGAGCGCAATCGCTACTGGGAACTGTTGCGGGTTCAATGATCAGCGTTGCTGCTACAGCTTTTTCTATTACCATCGTGGCACTTCAGTTAGCTGCTTCCAATTTTGGTCCACGACTTCTACGTAATTTTATGCAGGACACTGGTAATCAGATTGTCCTCGGCACATTTATTAGTACATTTATTTATTCCTTACTTGTGCTGCGGACAATTCATGGAGAAGGAGATGGATACGAACAATTTGTGCCGCAACTTTCGATTACAGTTGGCACTATATTGGCAATTATTAGCATTGGTGTTTTGATTTATTTCATCCATCATGCTTCAACCATCATTCAGGCTTCTAATGTCATCCAAAATGTTAGTGAAGATTTACATTTAACAATTAAGCGGCTATTTCCCGAAAAAATTGGGCATGGTGAACCAGAACACAGACAAGGATTTGCAGAAATTCCTAGCTCTTTTGCGGCAGAAGCTTTACCAATTCGATCTAACAACACTGGTTATTTACAAGCAATAGATGATCAAGAACTGATGAAAATTGCTTGTCAATATAATTTACTAATACATCTTCAGGTGAGACCGGGAAAATTTTTGCTGCAAGGTAGCGATTTAGTTTTGGTGTTTCCCGGAGAAAAAGTCAATAAAAAACTTACCAAACAAATTAATGATGCCTTTATTTCCGGTGAAGAACGTACAGAACAACAGGATGTAGAGTTTCCTATTTATCAATTAGTTGAAATTGCCCTCCGTGCTATTTCCCCTGGCATTAATGATCCATTTACAGCAATTCGCTGTATTGACCGAATTACTGCCGGACTGTGCCACTTAGCTCAAAGAAATTTCCCTTCACCCTACCGCTACGATGACAATAACAAGTTACGCTTCATTGTCGAAGGAGCAGATTTTCAAGGCTTGCTTGACTGTGCTTTTAACCAAATTCGGCAGTATGGAAAGTCAGATGCAGAAGTAACTATGCGGTTGTTAGAAGCTATAGCCACCATTGCTACTTATACCAACAATTCTAAGTATCAAGCAAGTTTGTGCCATCATGCTCAGATGATTTTACAAGATAGTCGGGGGGGACTTTCTCAAGAACAAGACTACAAAGATATAGAACAAAGGTATAACGAGATTATTAATAATTTAAATGATTATAACAGTCATAAAAATTGGGATTAACCGGAAAAATGGCGTTTTAAATAAATAGCTTTTTTAGCAATAGGTATGAAAAGTCTGAATTGGAGAGATTATCGAGTTATAGCGTGGATAAGACAAGCTTGCCTCATCATTTTTGTCATCGCCGCAGTTGCAAACTTTTGATTTTTACAAAGTCCGCGCAGGCGGACTTTGTTTGTGTAGCCGCGACTTCTAGTCGCCCAAGCTTAACTATTTTGATTAGTTGATTCAGATTTAGCAACTACAGGATTAGGAAGCGGTGGGGGTGTAGGGATTTTCGCTTCTAAATGGGTTTTGCTATTAGTTTGATTCAAAAGAATCATAGACAACAAACCATCTGCTAAACCATTATTACTGCCATTATTACCACCAACAATGATATCAGGAATAATGCGGACATGGCGATCGCCCACAATTTGCATTAACTGCATCGCTGTGTAACCTTGCAAACCCAAAGCTTGTACACCTGTGCGATAGGTTTCCGCTTTCGCGTTACCTGTGGCGCGAATACCTTCAGCTTCCGCTATAGCTTTTAGCTTAGTTGCTTCCGCTTCCCCATTCGCTTCCTTAATGGCTGCTTGGGATTTTAACTCTGCTATTTGCACACTTTGCTCAGATTTGACCATTTCTTGCTGAATGTTCGCCAAGGCTGTTTCCCGCACCAGTTGTTGGCGTTGGGTTTGTGCCATTTGCTGCACCTCGTAAGTCTTGCGTTCTTCTTCGGCAATTTTTCGGTCTGTCTGTGTCTGCATTAAAGCCGCTGGTGGTTGAATATCACCGATTAAGGTATCAATTGCTTGCACATCATAGGCACGCAAAGCAATTTTAATATATTCAGCAGCTTCAGTTTGGCGTTCACTTCGCGCTGTTAAAAAGTCCAAGACAGTGCAGTTTTGAGCAGAGTTGCGGAAATAGTTACCAATGGTTGGTTCGAGAACATGATCTACTAAATTTTGCATTGCCCCCACGCGGGAAATCACCTTTGGTGCATCTAAAGCCCCGACATGGATAATTTGTGCTACTTCCAAATCAAACGCGAAACCATCACGCGATCGCACAGTTAAAGATTCTAATTTCTCATCATAGCTATGTCTTTCTGTCCGTCCTGACCAATTTAAAACAATGTTTGTCGTCGGGACTAACTCAATTTTCATAATTCGGGAGTTAGTTGGGTGTTTACCCGGATACAGAGGTTCTACCCAAACGCCCTTGTGTCCCTGATGCACCAAGTTACCGTGGGTGAAAGCTGCACCGCTGATATCTTCTTGATCTTTACCTACGAAAGAAATTACCACACCCACATAACCAATCGGTATTTCTGTCATGGGGACTTGTTCTACCTGGACAAACCAGGGATTCAAGTTCCAAGAACCAGATAGTAAAATTTGCTCTTGCAAACCTCTTTTACCACCACCATTAATAAACTTTTGACCATTTTGAAAGTTGTCGTGTCCTTCAATTACAGCCCCAGCAATTTCACCGGGGGAAATTGGCAACCCATCCAAAGTAGTGACAATACCGACTTTATCAGATTTGACACTATATACATTCAATTGTTCTGCATTCATGCCATGGGCAGAGGCATTAGCGGCTGTAATTACTTTAAACAGCGCGGTGTTGATACGATAACTACCAGCGGTAAGAAAGCCCATTTGCCGACCTTTTTCCCCACCTTTGGTCAAAAATTTCCGCGCATCTTGAAAATTATCACATTCGACAATTTTGCCCAAAATCCGTTCTGGGGGGTTTTGTGCGCCATCTGCGGCGACAATCATGGCTATTTGACCTTGGGGGACAACAATTATTGATTCTTTTTTAACTGCATATTGCCAAGGCCAATGTCCCCAATGCCAACCAGGGGCAAGGGTATCGGCTTGCAAACCCGCTTCAGCATTGAGGGCGATTAATCTCCCTGCGGGTAGTCCTTTACCGGAAAGGGTGAATTTTTTGACCACAATTCCCACTTCCCGTTCACCGATAACTACCAGTCCCCCAAAGAAGAAACAACCACCAATAATGATCACGGGAATAATGATCAAAGGTTCAATTCCCATGGCTTGATAGGGGATTTGGCGAGTTACTAATTGAGTAACTACGGGCTGGGTTTGGGTAGAGGGGATGGATACAGAAGTTAATTCTTTTGCTGTTAGTGTTTTTATAGGAGTGGCATTGGCAGTATTGATACCACCTGCTAAGGCTAAGGCGGCAATTGCAGATGTAGCCAAGGTTACAAATTTATTTTGTCTACTTTTATCAAGAGAAAATGGAAAGCTTTTCATATATCTGCCTCTTTGGGCAATTAATCATCCAAGGTATCACTTCATCAGGGGGGAATGATTTTTCTTAAACTTAACGTAATTTTTGTCTTAGTAATAACTTAGAGTAACGAACCGCAGAGGCACAGAGGACACGGAGAAATTACAGTCTGTGAGATATTTTATGTAAGTCTTACGTAAAAATCAAATTTCCTGATCCCAATAAATAAGGGTAGGCATTATTGCCCACCCTTATTTATTTTAGATGCAGTATGCAATTTATACTGAGCCGCCGGCAGCTTGAAAACGAGCGCGAGCGCGTTTAAATACTTTTGTTGCCTGAATTTGTGCTTGACGATCTTCTGGTTTGACTTGATTTAAGCTAGTTTGTGCTTCATTAAAAGCAGTGCGGGCTTCTTCAAGTTTAATTTTGTCGCCACGTTCAGCACCGTTGACTAAAATTGTGACTTCATTTTCATCAACTTCAGCAAAACCGCCTAAAAGAGCGATCGCTTGCCAATTGGCATTTTTAGTAGCACGAACACGCATTACACCTATATCCAAAGCTGTCAACATTGGTGCGTGTCCACTAAGGATACCTAACTGACCAGTAGTGCTAGGTAAAACTACTTCCTCAGCTTCAGCATCCCAAACGGTTTTGTCTGGGGAAATTACACGAACAGTTAATGTCATTTGTTAGTTGTCCTTTGTCAGTTGCCTTTTGTCTTTTGTCAGTTGTCAGTTGTCAGTTGCAAAAAACCACTGACTACTGACTAATGACTAATGACTAACCTTTCATTTTTTCCGCTTTAGCGATCGCTTCGGTGATATCGCCGACTAAGTAGAAAGCTTGTTCAGGTAAAGCATCCAACTCACCAGAAAGAATTTGTTTAAATCCTTTAATGGTGTCTTCCAACTTCACATACTTACCAGGAGAACCGGTAAATACTTCAGCTACGAAGAAAGGCTGAGACAAGAACCGCTCAACTTTCCGCGCCCGTGCCACAGTCAAACGGTCTTCTTCAGACAATTCATCTAAACCCAAAATGGCGATGATGTCTTGAAGTTCTTTGTAACGTTGGAGGGTGGATTGAACAGCACGAGCGGTGTTGTAGTGGTCATCACCAACGATGTTGGGTTGTAGCATGGTGGATGTAGAATCCAGAGGATCAACCGCTGGATAGATGCCCTTAGATGCCAAACCACGAGATAATACTGTTGTTCCGTCTAAGTGAGCAAAGGTGGTTGCAGGTGCGGGGTCGGTCAAGTCATCGGCAGGTACATATACAGCTTGAATAGAAGTAATAGAACCTTCGGTGGTGGAGGTAATCCGTTCTTGCAAAGCACCCATGTCTGTACCCAAGGTAGGCTGATATCCTACGGCAGAAGGCATCCGACCCAAGAGCGCGGATACTTCAGAACCAGCTTGGACAAACCGGAAGATATTGTCAACAAACAGCAATACGTCTTGCTTGTTAACATCACGGAAATACTCAGCCATTGTCAAACCAGACAAACCAACCCGCATTCTTGCTCCGGGTGGCTCATTCATTTGACCATAAACTAGAGCAATTTTGGATTCGTTGAGGTTATCTTTGTTGATAACTCCAGATTCCATCATTTCGTTGTAGAGGTCATTTCCTTCCCGGGTGCGTTCACCCACACCCGCAAATACAGACACACCACCATGTTGGGTAGCGATGTTGTTGATCAATTCCATCATGATCACGGTTTTACCAACACCAGCACCGCCGAACAGACCGATTTTACCACCACGTTTGTAGGGAGTTAGCAAGTCAACAACCTTAATCCCAGTTTCAAACACAGAAGGACTGGTTTCCAAATCTGTGAATTTGGGAGCGTCGCGGTGAATAGGTAGATATGCTTCAGCGTTTACGGGACCTTGTTGATCTACAGGTTCGCCCAAAACGTTGAAAATTCGTCCCAAGGTAGCTTTACCAACAGGTACGCTGATAGGTGCGCCTGTATCAACTACTTCTAAACCACGAACTAAACCGTCAGTGGTACTCATAGCCACAGCCCGGATTTGGTTGTCGCCTAGAAGTTGCTGGACTTCAACTGTTAATCTGATATCTTGTCCAGTTTCGTTGGTGCCTGTGATGGTTAAGGCGTTGTAGATTTGGGGTAATTTACCGCCGGGGAACTTAACGTCTACAACCGGACCAATGATTTGGGTAATGTAACCTATGTTTGTTTTTTCTGCGGTGGTGACCATGCTGCGCCTAAATGATTGAAGCTAGTTTTCACAAGTGGGTCGTTTAAGACCCCAGATCAAGCGATATCATCTCTTAGGTTAGCACCTAACGCCTCCATCTTTGCCTTAAATTCATTATTAAGAACAGATTCCCGACTGCTTGAATAAGTTGGGGATCTTTGGTATCAAAAGCAAAATTAGCATCTATAACTCAAGCTTGCTTAGAAACGTTTGAGGTGTGATAATGAGGATGCTGTGGATTTTGTTCTTTTATGAGATGAAGATAGGAGGATTACTTATGCCAGCTACGGTTCAAAAAATTTATACTGATATTGTTCGTATTTTACCACCAGCAGATCGACTTCGTTTGGCAACGCTGATTCTTAATGACTTGGTGCAGCATGATAATAGTGTTATTGACCAAAGTGATACTTGGACAGAACAAGACCAACTTGATTTAGTTAACTTCTCTTTGCAGTATGATTAAATAGAAGAAATTGGAAATCTCTGGTATCAAAAGCAAAAATGCCATGTCTGGAGTTGACACGGCTGGGGTTGAATTATATTTAGTTGTTAATTAATTTACGCTTTAACTGCGGATACTTGTTTGCGTTTGCGGAGTGAGGTAACGCCAAAAGCACCTAAGCCTAAGATACCCATGAGAGAAGCGGGTTCGGGAACAGATTTGGATGCGCTACTAAATTCAGTAACTAATCCGTAGTTATCATGGATATTACCGCTGGAGCTATTATCAAATGAAAAAAGTCGGCTAAAACTACCATTACTGGAGGGATTATAATCGAGAAATGCAGAGAAATCATAGCTTCCGCCATCTTTGGAAACATCAAGCAGTAAATTGCCCTGGGACGGATCGTAAAGAAAGCTATTTCCAGTAATAGAAAATTTTCCATCGCTAATAGCGCCACTCAGAGAGCCTACAAAAAAACTTTGGTTATTGGCTCCTATGTTGCTTGCAAAGATATTAGATAAACCATTTACAGCTTTGTTTGTGGTTGAGAGATTGATGGTATAATTTGCGTTGCTAATAGATCCGGGGCTATCATTTTTGTTAAAAAATGAAATAGTATCAATCTGAATAGGGGATGAGAACAAACTGGCATTATAAACCTGCTGATATCGTAGGGTACAGCCAAAAGGAGCGCAGTCACCACCAGGTTCCCCTGGTCCTCCAATAACTACACTTTCGGCCTGTGCTGTTCCTGCAATACCCAAAGCGATCACGGCTGCTCCTGCTGTAGCCATTGACAATTTCTTCAATACATTTACGGTAGTCATAATATTAATTATTCCCTGAGAAATGAGTTTTTTGTTGCCTTCTATGCCACTGATACTAATATGGGTTTCTCATGCCTGTAAAGCCTTTTTTAGCAACTTCACAGAAAATTTACTGAAAGAAAAGCTACTATTTTCGGGGGGGGGGGTAGCGTTAAACACTTATACTGTAAGGCTTTCAAACATATTAAGTAGTAAATTTAACTGATGCTGATATATAAAGTTTTTGTGAAGCTGGTAAAAATACCATTTTTTATGCACTGAAGTATCAGTAACTTCTCTAGTTCTGAGTGGGAACGCATATACAGAGGTTCTGTCTCTATGATATGGGAGGTAGAACCTCTAGGACAGCATTCCCAGTCTGGAGACTGGGAACGAGGGGATTTAAGTTTTTTGATTTTGGGATTTAAATCTCCCGGCAATAAATTCTCTTTTTTCTAAATGTTTAGTTTTGCGTTTGGTAACTCTTTCTCTCCACATTTGGAAACTAGATGATTTCATTTCCCTTCTCATGAGGGCAATTACCTGTTTTTCTAAAAGTCCAAATTGTTTTTCTATGACATCAAAAGGTGTTCTATCTTCCCAAGCCATTTCGATGATCCGATCTATGGTTTCAGACTCTAAATCAGGTAGTTTCATATTTTGAGAATTTGAATAAAAACGCCACAATTATAAACCTATATTTATCATACTATAGCAATCCTAAATAAGATGTAAACAACTCCTTCTTCTCTTCCTCTGCGCCCTCTGCGCCTCTGCGGTTAGTTAAAGAAAATCCGTTTACAAATCAAATAGGATCAGTATATATTAATTCTCTTTTCTCTTGTTCCTATGCTTTGGGTGGGAACGGATATAGGAGGTAGAACCTCTAAGATAGCATTCCCAGTCTGGAGACTGGGAACGAGAAAACGAGAAAACGAGAAAACGAGAAAATCTGGAAACTGGGAACGAGAAATAAATCGTCTGAATGCTTTAAAATAAAAGTAGGTACAGAAAACCCTGTACTTTCCTCCAGTCGCTTCATCTTAATTGCTTATGAACTTCTCGTTAGCACGACAGTATTTTTACCAAGAGATTCAACAACCTGACGAGTATATTAACTTAGCAAAGGCAGCTTTGTATATTGCCCAGGAAGAATATCCAGATATTGATACTGAAGAATATTTAAATGCTCTTGATACCATGGCAATGGAATTAGAGGAACGTTTGCCTTCTTCTCGCTATCCCTTGCGGATTATTCAAAGTATTAATCAATATTTATACGAAGAATTGGGTTTTGATGGTAATAAAATTGATTATTATGACCCCCGCAATAGTTTTTTCAATGATGTAATTGAGCGCAAAACGGGGATTCCTATTAGTTTAGCTTTGGTTTATATGGAGGTGGCAAAACGGATTGATTTTCCCATGGTTGGTGTGGGAATGCCGGGACATTTTTTAATTCGTCCAGATATTGAAGATATAGGGATTTTTGTGGATGCTTTTAATGGTGGTGAGGTCATGTTTACCCAAGACTGTCAAGAAAGACTTTCACAAATTTATCAGCAATCGGTAACGTTAAAACCGGAATTTTTAGCTGTTGTCAGTAATCGGCAATTTTTGGCGCGAATGTTAACTAATTTAAAGTATATTTATCTGCAAAAGCAAGATTTGGAACGAAGTTTGGGAACAGTAGAACGGATTTTGCTGTTGTTTCCAGACGCAAGTTTTGAATTAAGAGATCGGGGATTATTGTATTATCAACTTGGGCAGTTTTCTCAAGCTGTGGAAGACTTGCAAATTTATTTAATTAAAGTTCCCGATGCTAAAGATGCTGATGTCATTCGTCAATTACTTGCTAAATTAGGTGATGATTAACTTGAGATTATCCCATTTAGTAAAAAATGGATTTCCCTAAAATCTAAACTCAAGTTATTTCATGGCTTTATTGATGAGGAAGATTCTTAATTTCCCGATTAGACAACCAAGCAAAAGCCGCGCTAGTGGCAAACATAATCAGACTGTAAATAGCGGCTGGAATCGCCATAGTAGGCGTGTTTAGTAGGGTGGGGGAACTGGCAATTGCGATCGCTAATGTGCTATTTTGGATACCGACTTCCACTGTAATCGCTTTGGCATCTTCTAAGGTCAGCTTGCTGAAGGTGGCAAAGGCATAACCTAAGACCATTGTTAATATATTTAAAACCAGAGTTACTCCACCTACCTGTAAGAAAAAGGTGGGAATATTCGCCTTTTCTTTTAACAGCAAACCAAAGATAATTAAGGCTAAAAAGAATAAAGACAGCCACTTAACCCATTTTTCCACTTGGGCTGCGAACACGGGTAAGTAGTAGTGTATTCCCATGCCTAAAGCGACGGGGATAATGGTAATTACCGCAATCTGAATCACCGTATTCAGAAATGGTAATTGTACGGAAGAATTTGCTGCCATAAAGTGCTGCATAGCCAGGTTAACTACCAAGGGAAGAGAAAACACAGTAACTAGACTACTAATAGCGGTCAGCGTAATTGATAAGGCAACATTGCCCCGGACTAAATATGTTACCAGATTGGAAGTAGCACCACCAGGACAGGCTGATAAAATCATCACTCCTACGGCTAATTCTGGTGTGAGGGAAAAAACTGTAGCTACCAAAAAGCCGACTATTGGCAGCATAATTAATTGGGCTATTAGTCCGATAAGGACGGCAAAAGGTTCAATTAGGACTCGCTTAAAGTCATCCAGTTTTAATCCCAGCCCCATGCCTAGCATAATAATAAATAGGGCTACAGGCAGAAAAACCGTAGTTAGAAAATTTGACTCCATGATCACTCTACTCACACAACTGTCGGCTATCTTACCAAGAATTGCCCTAATTATTCTTAAATTTGGGGAGATTTCAGATTTTTTTCCTGCGTCTAACTTTAATCAGTAATTCATCTTTAATCCGGTTTAAAATTGAAGTTTCATTTAATGTTGATAAAATTTGACTAACTACTGCTTTGGGTCCATCTGGTCCCCAAGTTGCACCTTTAGCTAGATAAGATTTAGTAACTTGGCCAATACCATAGGAAGAAACACCAGCTACTCCTGCTTGGGTTATGGCTATGGATAAATAGGGTCCCATTGTCATACCTGCGGTGGCTGTTGCAGAGATACCCAGCAGGGTTTTTAAACCACTTAAACCTAAATTTGCTAATAGTTCACTCGCACCGATACCACCCATACTCAGGGCGATTTTTTGCAGTAATTTCACTGCACCGGTTTCGGTCATGGGGATACCGTAAAGTTTAGATAAACCTAAAATTAAGGAGATATCAATAATTACGGCACTTAATATATCAACTACTGTAACAGGATTAAGAGCGATCGCCAATGCTTTAGTTATAACTGCTTTCCAAATCAACTGATTAGCATTTTCGTCCCTAATTATTAGTTTCCTCTCTACCAATTGCTGATTAATATTATCAGTATAAAGCATAGTATTTAAAGCCACTAAAGCTTTACCTTCATGGTGGAGAATTTCTAAAATTTTCAATTTTAATTCTTCAACTTGGGATTTGCCTTTTTGCAATTTTAAACTTCTAGAACCATCAGGATTTTGGACTGCAACTTTGACCAATGGTGCAGCGGAAGCCATAACAATTTCGGCTGGTGAAAGTAATTCCCGCACTCTATCATCTCGAATTTTTTCGTAAATTGTCATGCGGTCAGTTTCGGGATATTGGTCAACTTTATTAAAGACTAAAATTATCGGTTTACCGACTTCTCGTAATTGCGATAATGCTATTTGTTCAATCTTGGTCATGTCTCCTGAAATTACGAAGAGAATTAAATCTGCTTGTTTAGCGATTTGTGCAGCTAAAGCTGCGCGAGTTTCCCCGTCTACTTCATCTAATCCAGGAGTATCAATTAATTCAACTTGGGATTGGCCATTGCTGGGTAATGTGACTTTTAAAGTTCCTAAAGCTTCTTCGCTAATACTCCAATTGACTGTTTGTGCATCACGGGTAACACCATGTAAGGGACCAGTCACAAAGACTTCTTCACCGACTAAAGCATTGAGAAGAGAAGATTTACCCCGTCCTACCATGCCAAAAGCCGCAATTTGGACTACCATACTATCTAGTTTATCTAGCATGGTTTCTAAATCATGAATTTCCGCTTCTAAACCTGATTTTTCCACAGGAGAAAGATCCAGATTATTAACTAAGTTTTTTAGTGCGGTTTTGGCTTGTTTATAGTTAAGTTCTGCTTGAATATCGTCAAAGGTAAAAATAGCGTGATCTAGTTCTTCTTCCCAATTGGGGATGGATTCGGGTATGGTATTCATTAGGATTAGGGAACAGCGAATAGGGAATAGTAAATAATTGCATTTTTAATTCCCTAAGATATAACAACTTGATGTAATTCATTGGGAGTCAGATGAGAATGAACAACTTCACCATCACGAAACCAAACAATCCGCTTGGTTTGACGCGCAACTTCTGATTCATGGGTGACGATAACAACGGTGATACCGCTGCGATTAAGTTCATTAAACAAGTCTAATACTTCTTGGGTAGTTTGAGAATCAAGTGCGCCGGTGGGTTCATCTGCTAAGAGAACAACGGGATTATTGACAATAGCGCGAGCAATTGCTACTCTTTGTTGTTGTCCTCCTGATAATTGGGTAGGTTTGTTATTCAGGCGTTTTTCTAAACCGACTTTGATTAATGCTTCCCTAGCACGATCATTTCTTTCACTGGCTTTAATACCAGCATATACCATGGGCAACATCACATTTTCTAGGGCTGTTAATTGGTTTAATAAATGGAATTGTTGAAAGACAAATCCTAGTTTTTTATTACGAATATGCGCCAATTCAGTATCACTCATTTGAGCAACATTCAAATTATCCAAATAGTAATTTCCATCACTGGGACGATCTAAACAACCAATAATATTCATGGCTGTAGATTTACCAGAACCAGAAGGCCCCATAATAGAACAATATTCACCTTCTTCTATGACCAAATTAACATGATTGAGCGCCCTGACTTCTATTTCTCCAATGCCATAAACTTTAAAAATATTCTCTAAACGAATCATTGCTGATTCTGGTGCAGACTGGGGAATATTCGGATCATTAAAAGTCAAAGTATCAGCCATAAAAATTTATCCTCTTGTTTAAAATTATCAATGGCAAATTATGCCGTTCTTAGTGCTACCATAGGATCAAGTTGAGCCGCACGCCGGGCAGGAACGACACCAAAAAATAAACCAATACTCCCAGAAACACTAGCAGCTAATATAACTGCTGAGGGCGAAATAGTTGCTTGTAAAGGTGTAACAATACTAATTAATAGTACACCTCCACCACCTAAAGCAATTCCCAATACACCACCAGCAATTGAGAGAATCACTGCTTCAATCATAAATTGAATTAAGATGTCTTGTTGAGTTGCCCCAATGGCTTTTCTGAGTCCAATTTCTTGGGTGCGTTCCGTGACAGAAACGAGCATAATATTCATAATACCAATGCCACCGACTAATAGAGAAATACCTGCAATTGCGGCTAACATCAAAGTTAAGCCAGTTGTAATTGTGTCAATAATATCTAAAATGTTCTTTTGAGTCCGCACTGTAAAATCATCTTCTTGGGTAATCTTGTGACGTAATCGTAATAAATTAGTAATTTGAAATTCTGCGGCTCTGATGCTATTTTCATCTTGAGCAGTTACAGAAATTATAGATAAATCAATCCCATAGGGAGATGTTCTGCCCACAATGCGACCGGACATGGTAGTAATGGGAATAAAGGCAATATCATCATTATTGTTACCTAAAAATGTCCCTTTCTCTACGGTTAAACCAATTACCTCAAAACTCACATTTTTAATGCGAATCTTTTCACCAATAGGATTTTGATTACCAAATAGTTTTCTAGCTAATTCGGGACCTACTACCACCACAGGTTGACTACGTTTAATATCTAATTCATTGAAAAATCTGCCTTTCTCAATTTCAAAATTACGGACAGTCAGATAATTTGGGGTAGTACCAATAATGGAAGTATTGGAGTTTTTATTACGGTAATTAATAGTTGTTCTGGTACTAATTTCCGGAGAAACATCTTTAATAGCCCGCACTTGTTTTTTTATCGCTTTAGCATCTTCTAAAACTAAGGTCTTGGGTATTTCCATAACTCGGTTACGACCTTCAGCACTACCAGGAATTATAAAGAGTAAATTAGGTCCTAAAGATTCAAATTGTTCACTAGCTAACTTTTGCGCTCCTTCTCCAATGCCAATCATGGCAATAACTGAAGCATTACCAATGATAATTCCTAACATAGTTAAACTACTACGCAATTTATTAGCTAATAAGGTAGTAGTCGCCATTTTCACACTTTCTAAAATATCCATATTTTTGCTTATTTTTTCTCCTTAGATTTTTTATCTTTAGGTAATTCAACGAATACCTTTTCTCCTGCTTTTAAACCATCCAAAACTTGAATTTGACTATCAATATTTGCGCCAATTGTTACAGGACGAAATTCTGGTTTATTCTTGGTATCTGCTACCCAAACACCTGTTTTTCCTGATTGAGTCACAATCACTTCTTGGGGAATTAACAAAGCATTATTCACGGTATTACCAATAAATGTGACTTCACTCACATTCATTCCTGAACGTAATTTATCTTTGCCTGTATTCAAAGCCACTCGCACTTGAAAAGATGTCACATTTTGGTCAACTACCGCTTCCGGAGCAATCAAACGTACCTGTCCTTGGAAAACTTCTTCAGGATAAGCATCAACAAGTATTTCTACTTTTTGTCCCTGTTTAATCTGGGATATATCCACTTCGGGAACATTAGCTAAAACCTCTAAACCTCTTGCTAAAGCGACTATGGAAGTTGAAGTGGCAGAAGCATTACTAGAAGCAGAAATTGCCGGACTGACATATCCTCCTAATGTGGCATATCTTTGGGTAATAATTCCCGTAAAAGGAGCGCGAATAATTGTATCTTCTAATTGAACTTGTTGTTGTTTTAATTGAGCTTCTGCACTGGCTACCGCTGCTTTCAATCTAGAAATTTCTTCGGGACGATTGCCATTTTCTAACTTTCGTAATCCTTCCCGTTCTTGATTCACAATTGCTTGTTGCCTTTGAACATCTTCGTTACGATTACCAATTTTGAGTAAAGATAATCGTCTTTGAGCCTCTTCTAAATTAGCCTTAGCTTTGCTATTTTCACTGATATATTGTTCTAAACTATCTTGAGAAATAGCCCCATTTTTAGCTAAGTCTTGATAACGTTTTAATCTAGATTGGCTAAGTGTCACAGAAGCTTTTGCCGAGTTTACTTGAGCCTGGGCTTGTTGAATTTCTTGTAACCGATTACCATCACGAACAATGGATAATTGCGCCTGTGCTTGAGCTACACGGGCTTTGGCTTGGGCAATTTCTTCGGGACGAGTTCCGGCTTGGCTTTCCGCTAACTGTGCCTTTGCCTGTGCTAAATTAGCTTGATATTGGAGAATTCGCATTTTAATTTCCGAATTATCCATGCGAGCAATAATTTGTCCTTGCTGGACAGTATCTCCCTGTTCCACATTTAAATCTGCCAAAAGTCCTGGACTTTTAGGACTAATATTCACACTTTGAACTGGTTGTACTTTCCCACTGGCAGAAATTTTTACGGTTACGCTTTTTGCTTCTACAGGAACAGTCAATTTACTAATATCTGGTGGTTTATTTCTTTGCTGGATGGTTTTGATAGTGGTTGTTGTTCCTACAATTAAGACACCACTAGCGATTAAACCCATTAACCAACGTAATGGATATTTAACTTTTTTGCGAATTAAGGGAAGTTCTATGTAAAAAGTCATATTATTTTGCAGCAATTACTAAAATTTAATCTTGCATGGGTGCAATTCCTTGCCAGGCAATATCCACGAGATTCTCGACAAATATTGTTTCTTCTGTTTTTATAAATTCTCCAGGGTGCATTTGTTCTAAGAAAACATAGTTCATTAACGATCCTAACAATATCATAGCAATAGTTTGAGGATCGCAGGGGCGCAAACGTCCTTGTTCTATTTCTTGCGCTAGGAATTTAGTAAATACTTTCACCTCGCGGATAGGTTTTGATTTGATTATACTTGCCGTCTCTGGAAGGAGATTGCCACAGGCTTTTAACATCATTAATCGTGGCATCACTTGACGATGAAATTCTAAAGTTTGTAGACACAAATTAATGAGGTTTTGTTTGAGATTTCCTTTCCCAGATAAAGAATCCAGTTCTTCTACCCAAGGGGGTCTTTCAGAAATTCCCATTGACGCAAAAAATAGTTTTTCTTTGGTTAAAAAGCGTTTAAAAATAGATGCCTCAGAAATTCCGGCTTTTTGGGCAATTTCTAAGGTTGAAGCCCCAAATCCTTGCTGGAGAAATATTTCACGGGCTGCATCTAAAATTTGCTCATTAGTGATTTTCGGTGTGCGCGCCATAAATAAGTATGTAATCACTTATTAATTTAACTGTTGTTGATGGTAATGTCAAGAAAAGGAAAGTAAAATTTCCCAAAACCTCAACCTACTTAACAGATAAGGGTTTCAGGTTTTTTGATGGTCAAAAAGTGTCAGGCTTTGGCTGATGGTGTCTCAAAAGAGTTCGATTTTCCCTTGTCTGTACTTAAATTATCATGGGTGACTCAACATAAAGAGTTGGTTCTTGCATGGTAAATTCTATGCCATAGCCAAGCAATTTTTTAGCAATGTTTTCATTTGCTAATTCTAATAAACGCTTGCGGAAGTCAATGGAATTTTCATGGGAACCCAAAATAAAGAAACTCACTCTAGCGCGGACTCCTGGTTGATTTTCGTGAGGCAATAAATTAATCTTGGTACTATTGGGGTCAATGCCAAATAAAGTATTAGTTCCTTCTTTAATCACTTTTTCTAGTAATGCTTCTTCTGGTTGATCTAAGATGCGAGAAAAATCAAGATAAAGCAAGACCATTAATTTTTTACCCCTAGTGACATTTTCAATATCAACTTTTGCCATAACTGAATTAGGAACAATTACCAAGGTACTTTTACCAGCTATTCTTAATTTGGTAGAACGCAACCCAATGGATTCTACACGAGCAAATAATATTCCTTGAGAACTTAAACTAACGCGAATATATTCTCCAGCAACAAAAGGACGATCTAGATATAAAACAATAGTTCCAAAAATTTGTTCTAAGGTGCTTTGAGCCGCAAAAGCAACAGCGATACCCCCAATACCCAAACCGGCAATTAATCCTATTAAATTAATATTTTGACTCTGAGCAAATGCTAAAGCTGCGATAAACCCCAGCATGATATTAGCGGCAGTTTCCACAACTAGTAATAACTCATCAATTTCTAAACCTAATCTGCGAATTAAATCAATGCCATAGACACGCAAAACTTGCCGAAATAAGCGAGATATTAAAGCGGCAAAACTGCTAATTAATGCTAAGTCTAAAAAGAATTTCAGGAATAAATAAAATCCTGTATATTGTCGTAGAAAATTCCAAGATACAGAAACAAGAATTAAAGTTCCTGTAATTTTTAGAAGATTTTCTAGAGGATCAATTAAACTTTCATAAATCTTAACTATGGGTTGGGGTGTAAATTTATGAATAATTATTGTTAACAAGCCAGGGGTATATTTACCAACTAGCAAAGATACTAGAAAAAAGAAACAAAAAATTCCTAAATTAATACCCAATGACACCAGAAATTTGCGTGCTTCTTCATCAATTGCTAACCAATTTTGAATATCAACTAAAATCTGCATTATACTTATTTACTTAACTTATTTAGATTGTGATTGGTGCATCAATATTCACAGGTTCATCTGCAATATCAAAATTAATACTAAATTCTTGAAGCTGCATAGTAATATTTTGTTTAGCTAAGTCTAGCAATTGATGACGCAGATCCATGCCTATTTCCCCAGCACCAAGAATAAAAAAGCTAATTTGTGCTTGAGTAGTCTTAGTTTTTTCATCTTTGTATATATCTTTGAAATTTACTTCAGTATTGCGGGAATCTATACCAAATAAATCTTTGGTACTTTCTAAGATAATCTGACGAATTAAAGCTTGTTCATTTTCGTTAATTTCTTGATGGAATTTCAAATAAATTAAGGAAACAACTTTTCTTCCTCCTGTAAAGTTTTCGATATTTAATTGAATCAGGGAATCATTGGGAACTATAGTTACAGTTCCCTTTCCGGAATTCCGAATTTTAGTAGAACGCAACCCGATAGATTCTACCCTACCAAAAGTGCCATCAGGTAAACCAATATAATCATCAACTACAAAAGGTCTATCAATATAAATAACAATTCCCCCTAATAATTGTTGCAAGGCTTGTTTAGCGGCAAAAGCCAAAGCTATACCACCGATTCCTAAGCTGGTTACTATACCCAATAAATTGATTTGATGAGCTTCAGCGAAAACGCAGAAGATAATGATAGAAATTAGACCCTTGGCTATAATATTGCTGACTACTAATATTTCACCATTCATTTTTTGCTTAATAGCTGACTCTAGCAAATAATAATTGAAGAATTTATCAAACAACTGAGAGGTTAACACCCCAACCATAATGGCTATTGATAACCCTAGGGGAATTTCTATATACTTAAACCAACTGTTTTGCAGAACAATTAATAAGAAAATATCACTCAAGCTCAATAAACAAACAAATATTACCCATTTTCGGTAAGGTATAAGAATTTGTTCATAAATTTTTTGTAATTGAGGAGATAAAAACTGAGTAAGAATTGATTCATTCATTTTTTACAAACTGACAGAAACAATAAATTAAGAAGGCACGCTAATATTTGACAACTATGCAAAATTTGCCTAAGTTGTTTTGGAAAAATGTCATCTTGTCTGACACTATAGCTTATTCTTCATGACTTTTACTCAAAGCTCAGTTTATAGTATAGATGAAATACTTACTTTTATCAGTAGATAATGTTAAAAACTTGTTCGTATTTTTGACTAAAATCAATATTATACTAAGTTGATAACAGTAAGCAGACTTGTTTAATGAGAAAAAAGTTGAGAAATCAACGTCCTTTTAAGTCATTAAGTCTATTAACTAATAAGGTTTGTTGTTTACTATCTTCTAATTTTTCAGCTATGGAAATAGCCTGGCTGTATAAAGCTTTAGCTTTGGCAAAGTTCCCCATTTTTTCATAAATATCCCCAGATATAGCTAAATATTTTAAATCTTCCGCAGGATTTCTAATCGAGTTTGTAATTGCCACACGATTTTCTAACAGTTCCAAAGCTCGATCATAACGCCCTACAGCAGCATGGGCAGTAACTAAACCATCAATGGCTCGTAATTGGTTAGGACGCTCAAAACTCCCTTTCGCTAACCGCATTGCTGAACCATAACTACCAATGGTATTTTGATAATCTCCAATCGCTAGATAAGCGTCACCAAGATTATTGAGGGTGTTAGCTTCACCGATAGCATCACCAATTTGGCGGCGGAAATTTAAGGCATATTCACCAATTTTGATGGCTTTATTATAATCACCTCTTCTAAGGGCAACTAAGCTTAAATTACTTAACGATAGCCCTTGTCCTTCAACATTAATCACATTACGAGCCACAACTAAAGCCTGTTCAATGGTGTCTTGGGCGGCAATATTTTCGCCTTTTTCTAGGAATAAACTACCCAGATTATTTAGAGCAAAAATCTGATTTTGAAAATCTTGATTATCACGGGCAATTGCTAACTGTCGCCGTAAGGCATCTTCGGCATCTTTGATATTACCTAATTTCAGATAGGTATTAGCTAGTAAATCGTAGGTTGAACCTTGAGCTTTTAAATCACCCAATGTGTGATAAATTTCCAAGGCTTCTAAGGCTGATTTTAGGCTTTTTTCGGGTAAACCTTGGGATAATTGCTGTTTACCCTGCCTGAGTAATCTATCAGCCACATCTCGTGATGATTTATCAACGGAACTATTTAAAGGACGGTGAATTTGTTGGGTAATATCAATTGCTTTTACACCTGTAGCAGTAAATAAACAGGTGAACAATACAATATAAAAAGTCAAAACTGGCAACTTGGGAAAATTGCCTATATTCATCAGATTCCCCGATAACAAATGCCGCTGTTTCATAATATTTACCCTGGAAATTCCGGCTGTAAGTAGATAGTGTAACGCTAATTTTATGTAAAACAGAAACGAAGGGTTCTCAGCCTTGGTTCTGTGCCGTAGATGGGCTATTGTGATTATTATAGCTAAAGTTAGGACTAAATTCCCTGTTCACCTAAGTAAATAGCTCGAATATCAGCAGGTAATTTATCTTCTAGTAGCCGATAACTTTCTTGGAGAGAACTTGCGACTTCAGCGGGGGAAATTTGTTCTCCTTCAACTTGCAAAT
This sequence comes from Anabaena sp. UHCC 0187, assembly GCF_009712035.1. Taxonomy (GTDB): domain Bacteria; phylum Cyanobacteriota; class Cyanobacteriia; order Cyanobacteriales; family Nostocaceae; genus Dolichospermum. The sequence continues at coordinate 67,550 of NZ_VILB01000005.1, forward strand.
ATGCAGCAATTCTCGTTTCACTCCAGTGAAAAGTTTGCGCCATTAAGACGATTAACCGCGATATTGGTGGTAGTTGATCTAATGCCTGTTCTACATAGCACCATAGCGGTGGTGATGTGTCCTTGAGGGAATAATGAATGGCTTCTGTGGGTGGTAGTTGAATGTCGTTAATATGGAAGGCAGTGATGTTAATTAACCAGTTTTGTAGGGTTAAGGAATCCGTCCCTCTGGTTGCTTGGTTTAAATCCAGTCCCCCTAATTCATAATAGATATTTCGCCAGATCAGAGCAAATAAATAATCAGCTTGCACAGGCGATCGCGCTGAATGCCGAATTAAGGTGTACACTATGGGGCTATAACGGCAAAAAATCACCGTAAAATACTTGCCATAATCTGGATATTGCTGAAATAGACTCAGTAGTTCTTGATCACTGTGATGAAATAGCGACTTCACCAATGGGTGATTAGCTTCGGGAAAGTGGGGAATTTGCACAATCTCTGGACTAGATAATTGTTAAAATATACTAGGGAATGGTGATGGGATGGCTAATAATATCGGAAAGTCAGTAAGTTTGTAAAGTCAGACTACTAGACTATTGATAAACTAGAAACTAGGACTTAATGTTAGTCTTAACTGACAATACTCAAAGCGTCTCCTTTATTGTGATTCTGTTTGTTCATGGTTATAGAAGCTAGTTCCATAATGTTCCTGCTGAGTCCACTCACTTTCGGCTCGTTCTTACCTTCCCTGCCCTTGGATAGCCTGTTCTCCACCCAGGGGATTATGATTATGCTGCTGGCAGCTTACGCTGGTGCTATGTGGATGTTCCTGAGTAGCGCACCTAAAGTTTATACTGTCATGGTATCGGATTTAGAAGTTGCCCGACAGTTATATGAAGGATTGCTAGATTTGCCAGTGGCAGAAGTTCCTTTGCACTATTATTACAACTACGAGCAAACCATTGGTGCAACAGGTATTGACCCGCTGTATATGTCCGCTGGTCCCAGTTGGTCTAACAGCACCATGAATAGTGGTAGTGACGGACTGTGGTATCAACTCAAGAAAAATACTCAATTACATATTATCACTGGTGCAAGTTTAGGCAAAAAAGATCAGCATCGTCATGTTTGCTTTGATCATGATTGTCTAGAATTAATTTTAATGCGGGTGGAAGTCAGGGGTTTAAAGTTCAAAATTCGCAACCAAAAGCCTTTGAATTTTTTAGTTAAGGATTATGAAGGGCGTGTCATTGAAATGGCTGAAGTTGCTAATTAGTCATTATTAAGGTGGGCAATGCCCACCAAGGAGATAATTAAAAAATATCTTTCCGCTTTTGCAACCCAAAAGTTATCAACAAATAAACCGTAGCGTGTAACGACAAAATTCCCCAATTTAAACTCAAATTTCCCCAAGTTGGATCATATACAGATGTAACTTCAAATGGTTGAGGAATTAAACTACCGTCAGGTAATTTAACTGGTTCTGGAACTAAAGCATTAACATTTAATATTGTCCCATAAGCACCAACAGACCAGCGACTAATCATTAACCATGAGAGAATTTTACTCACAACACCTTCAGTTTTAAATAATACTCCAGAAAAGATAATTTGCGGTAAAATTAGCAGTGGTAATGTACTATTCGCTTGACTACTATTTTTGACAATTGCAGAAACAAGTAACCCTAAACTAAAACTAGCAAATAACGTCAGAAAACTAGTAATTAATAATCCCATATGCCAAGAAATTAGGGCTGGATTTGGAGATTTGAAACCCATGAGAATTATAATTAAAATTAATAAAGTTTGTGCTAATGCTAAACCTGATAAAATCGTAATTTTAGAACCAAGATAAGCAAATAATCCTAAATTAACTAATCTTTCTCTTAAATAAATTGCCGATTCCTTAACTATTTCTTGTAAAGAACTAGAAAATCCTACCCACAAACCAGCACAGGTAAATACAAATAAAACCCGTAAAGCTAAAGAAGCTAAAGCTGGATCTGGTTCATTTCCTAATACAAAAGGTACTTTATCTTTCATCGCTAAAGTGATCAGACTAATCCCAATTGGAGCAGTTAAAAGAGATAGTACAAGATTAATTTTATCCCGAACAATTAATTGACCAGAACGTTGTGTTAATAACAGCCATTGCTGCCAAAATGAAACACCTTTAGGCTTTGCTGGTATTGTGGTTATTCCTGCTTTAATTCCTGAATTTAATTGATTAGCAACATAAACCTGATAATAATTAGATTGACGGAATTTATTCACATATTTAATTGCTTCTTGTTCATCTTCCAACTTAATATAAATATCAGCAAAATCTCTAACTTGAAAAAATTGCAAAGCGTCTTGAGGAGTGCCAAAATAACAAAGTTTTCCACCTATTCCTAAAAATACAATTCTGTCACATTCTGTAATATTTGCCGTTGCATGAGTCACTAAAATGACTGTTCTTCCTCCTTGATGTGCTAATTCTTTTAATAACTGCATCATCTGTTTATCCAAACCTGGATCAAGTCCTGAAGTGGGTTCATCTAAAAAGAATAATTTCGGATCAGCTAATAATTCTACACCAATAGAAACTCGTTTTCTTTGTCCACCGCTAAGATCACTAATTAAAGCATGACGACGATGACTCATTTTAATTGCTGCTAATGCTTGTTCTATAACTTGTTGTAAATTAATATCAGGAGGTAAACGCAATTTAGCAGCATAAGTCAGCACTTCTGCAACAGTTAATTCTCGATGAATAACATCATCTTGGGGAACATAACCAATTTGATTTCGGTACAAATTAAAGTTTTTCTGTAAATCTTCCCCATTCAGATAAATTATCCCTTGCGTTACTTTTTCAATTCCTAAAAGTGTCCGCATTAAAGTAGATTTACCTGCACCACTTCCTCCTACTAAGGCTACAAATTGTCCGGGTTCAATGGCAAAAGATAAATCATCTATTCTCAATTTACCATTAGTTTCTAAAATTAAATTTTGTGCTTCTAGTCTAATGTGAGTACCTTGATCTAAAATCTCTAAGTTATCATCACGTAAAACTAAAATATAAGGGCCAATATGAATTTTTGCCCCATTGTGCAAAATCGCTTTACTGCTTACTTGTTGACCATTAATAAAAACTCCATTATTGCTGTGATTTTGTAAAATATAACGTCCTTGATGATCACTATCAATTGTGGCATGACGACGGGAAATTGTCGGAGCATCCAAATATAAGTTTGCAGTAGAATCCCGTCCGATTAAAACCGATTTTTGTTTTAAAGAGATTGACTTTTGTGTTAGTGAATTGCCAGAATTAGATGTAGCTGGATTAAAATATCTAATTTGAATCAGTTGGTGAGGATTTTGAGAAATTTGAATTTCCACACCATTTGTTAACAAATAACCTTGGGTAGCCGTAATCAAAGAATGATTAATATACAACTTATTGCTACTAGGTTTTTGACCATCACCATCATAAATACGGTATTCTGCACCCTCCTTGCGGAACACAGCTTGTACACGGGAAACCAATTCCCAGTCTTGGGGAACGACTAAATCAGCTAGATTGGGTTCACGTCCTAAAATGTGCTGTGACTTCTGCAAGTTTAAGTGTAAACTTTTACCTTGATTGTTGATTTCCAGATAGGGATTTATACCTGAAGCGGTGGGATACTGTCCTGGTTGGTATGACATAGACTGGTTGTAATAAAAAGTAATTTAATTTGCGGTATTTTTAGCAAATATTGAGAACATTTTACGTATAAAAAGGTGATAATATATGGAAACTAAATGAAAATTTTACCTAAATCAGTGAAAACGTCAACAAAGAGTAAAGTTTTATGACACTGACACTATTGAATAATCGTTATCAGGTATTGCGGGAACTGGGTAGTGGAGGATTTGGGAAAACATTTTTAGCTGAAGATACCCAAATGCCTTCTGCTAAACGGTGTGTGATTAAACAACTCATCCCAGTGGTGAATAATCCCCAGGTATACCAACTGGTGCAGGAAAGGTTTCAGCAAGAAGCAGCTATTTTGGAAGAATTAGGCGATCGCAATAGTCAAATTCCCCAGTTATATGCTTATTTTATGGAAGGTGGGGAATTTTATTTAGTTCAGCAATATGTTGAAGGTAAAACTTTAACCGAAAAACTACAACAGCAAGGGGTGTTAAGTGAAATTACAGTTAAGGAAATTTTAATTAACATCTTGCAAATTCTTGAATATGTTCACAGTAAAGGTATAGTCCATCGAGACATTAAACCAGATAATATTATTTTGCGTTTTTCTGACAGCAAACCAGTATTAATTGATTTTGGGGCTGTTAAGGTAACAATGAACACAGAAGTCAGTCCTTCTGGTAATTCTCATCAGTCTATTGTGATTGGAACACCCGGATTTATGCCAATGGAACAATCAGCAGGAAGACCAGTATTTTCTAGTGATTTATTTAGTTTAGGATTAACAGCGATTTATTTGTTAACAGGTAAAATTCCCCAAGATTTACCAACTGAACCAAATCTAGGGAATATTTTATGGCGACATTTTGCACCTTATTTGAATGTTAATTTTGGGGATGTTTTAGATAAAGCTATAGCTTATCATCCACGCGATCGCTATCTCAATGCTAGAGAGATGTTAACAGCTTTACAAACTCTCTCAAATCCTATTGCACCTACTTTACCAGTTCCCCAATCTATCCCTACAATTCTTGCTGCACCAGTAACAGCAGGTTATGTACAACCGCAGACCGTCGCATCTCTCCCAACCTCACAACCACATTTTCAAACCCAATATCCAGTTACTTCTAATAATGGGTTAGGAACTTGGCAACAAGCTGTAATTATTGGTGGTGTAATAGGATCATTTCTAGTAGGTGGTTTTTGGGTATTAGGAATAGTTAATAAACCACAAATTACAACTACTAATACCACACCATCACCTGTACTTTCTCCAGTAGAAAACACAAATATAACTCCATCAAATACTTCTATTTCTCCTATTAGTCAACCAACTACATCACCCCCAGAACCTATACAACCACAAACAACAAGCTCAATTTCACGAGAAGCAGCAATACAAGGATTAGAAACATGGTTAGCAGCTAAAAGACAAATATTTTCTCCTCCTTACAATAAAGAATTAGGATCTAAACTTTTGACAGGGCCTGTATATACAAAGTTCATTAGTAAAACAGATAATCCCGATGCTTGTCTTGCTAGAGGGAATAATGAAGATGATTGTCTAAGTTCTGTAGATTGGTTAATAAGAAATAGAGCTTATTGGGTATATGGTGTGCAAAAAATCCAAGCTGTAAGAAATTTTGTTTCTAGTGGCAATAATGCCACAATCATAGTTGTAGTTACAGAACAACGCACATTATATAATAAAAATGGAAATGTAGATAAAAGCCAATCAGGTCTTTTTACTTCAACTACCAGCTACGATTTACAATATGAAAATGGTGAAATCAAAATATATAATTACAAATAAAATATATTCACTATTTTCATGAAAATTCAAGAATATTGCAGGAATGAGTTTTAAGATAAATTAAAGTTATTTTCCTGCTATATATTCCTAATTTATCAATATCAAATCAATAAGTATTTCTGTAATCTAGGTGTATTTTTGTGGAACAACAGTCACAAGGGAATTTAAATAACCGCGATCAAAAAATTGCTGAACTAGAAGCAAGATTAACTAATGCTAATCAAATTATTACCAACTTACAAAAGCAAAATATTGATTTTCAAAAAAATATTACTAATTTAGAATTAGAATTAGACGAATTTCACCAAAAATCACAATCAAGAAATAATCAATCTTTACAACCTGGACAAAACCAGATTAAGTCATCAGGAAATAGAAGAATCATTCGTAAATATCGGTTTTCACAATTATCAGATTGGCAATTTTACGGACTTACATCTTTAGTAGTAATGTCAATACTTTTATTATTTGGAGTTAGTACATTATTCAATAATCAAAATAGAAAAAGTAGTAAACAATCATCTCATCAGCAATCTAAAAATCAAACATCAGCAACTTCGCAACCAAATTTGTCTTTAGCACCACCAAATATTCCAGTTAATATTAAACCTCTAGCACAAACACCAATTGATCAAGGTTATAATTTACCTCATGATAATCATTCAGAACTTACTTATAATGTAATTAATTCTCCTAGCTTTAAAGACAGCGAACAATTAAATCAAATAACTCAAGAATTAACCAAATTAGCAAAAAGTAAGAATTTACCAGTAGAGAATTTATCAATTAGTTTGATAGATGTAAATAAACAAACTATTTCTGGGTATAAACAAAAAACACTTCGTTATCCTGCTAGTGTAGTAAAATTATTTTGGATGGTAAACCTAGAAGCTCAAATTAATCAAAGATTGATTCAATTAGATAATAATATTAATTCTGATTTAGATAAAATGATTCTTAAATCAGATAATAATGCTGCTAGTCGGATTGTAGATATGATTACTAATGCCCAATCTTTAAAAAATAAACTAGATAAAGAAGGATTTACACAATGGAAAAAACAACGTCAAAGCATTAACAGATTCTTCCAAAATGCTAACTATCAAGATATTAATATTAGTCAAAAAACATTTCCTATTCCTGATTTAAAAATCAATGAACCTCAAGGTACAGATTTACAAATACGGGGAGATAATCTTCAAAAACCAATTCGTAATAAAATTACAACATATCATGCAGCTAGACTAATGTATGAGATTGCTACTCAACAAGCAGTAGCACCAGAATATAGTCAAAAAATGCTCAATTTACTCACAAGAGATTTACGTCGAGAAGCTTGGAAATTCGATCCACCAAACCTAGATGAATTTAATCCAGTAGAGAATTTTTTCGGTGAAGGTATAGCTAACGAAAAAGTACAATTTGCATCTAAAGCAGGTTGGACTACGAGTTCTCGACAAGAAGTAGCTTATGTAACTACACCAAATGGTAAAACTCGTTATATCCTCGCAATATTTGGTGATGATCCTGCTTATGGTAAAAGCAGAACAATTTTTCCACAAATGTCTAAATTAGTCTTTGATAGGATGACAAATTCTAACCGTCAATAATAATTAGGTTTGCAAAATTAGCATAAAACAGAATTAATATTACCAAAAAATAAATCCTTTGCAATTGCTTGCTTTCATCCTGTTCATCCTTTAATCCTGGACATCCTGATTCAGACAATTTTCCTAACTAATTACCAGTTGTAGAAATTTAAAATTTCCCACAACTGGCATAATCTATCATTACCAATCTCCAACTTTATCTATGACTATCAAGTAAACTATGCCGAGAAAAAATGCCCTTCAATTTCAAATTAGTGAAGACATTTATAGAATTTACTAATTCTCTTTGTTGAGAACTTAAATTTAATGCTTCCAAAGCTTGATCAATATTATTACCATTGTGCAATTTGTGGGCAAGCAAATCACGTTGAGATAAATCTAAAATTGCGGCAATTTCTTTATTTCGACGCTGACGAATAGCTTGCAATGCTTGATTTTCTTGGGGAGTAAAATCATATTCAGATAATTTGATATTATCGCTAATTTCTCCAGAGTTAGTAAAGAAGTGATCTGCCCAAGCAAAAGGAACTTTCCAGGAACAGAAGGTGATAGCAAAAATAAGAGCCAAAGTCAATAACCGTTGTGTTAATTTATTAATCATGTTGATGTTGATGTTCATAACAGCTTAAGTCAAATTTTAGTTAGGGGAAGAGTAGCTTAAACAATTTTCCTATTTCTGGGCGCTAACTGGCAAAGATAAACAAACATTGATCAGCACTTATTTAATAGAACAGATTTACTATTACCTAAACAGTATAAATCCTGAGTTCAAGACACAGACAAGGAAATCAGGCTGTTTCTATATTCGAGGTGGGGTAAGATAGATAATGTTTTCTCTATGACCAAACTCAGAAATTGATAAGTAAGAAAAATATATCAGAGACATAAAGATTATGTTCTTTTATATTTCCCGACTCCAGGCTATCATCAAATTCATTAGCCAAGGTGATAGCATGACAGAACAAATATTAGAAAAACAAATACAGCAAAATGACGGCATAGATTTGGAAGCTGCTTTCCAAGAATCTCACATTCAAGAAATCCTCGATAAATTAGATCAGGAATTAGTCGGGTTAAAGTCCGTCAAAAACAAAATTAGAGAAATGGCGGCTTTGTTGTTAGTTGACCGTATCCGCAAAAGCTTAGGTTTAGATGCAGGTGCGCCCAGTTTGCACATGACATTTTTAGGTAATCCGGGCATGGGTAAAACCACCGTAGCTATGCGAATGGCAGAAATTCTCTATCGTCTCGAATATATCCGTAAAGAACACGTCATGTTAGTGACGCGAGATGATTTAGTTGGTCAAGGTATGGGGCAAACAGGACCCAAAACCAGGGAAGTATTAAATAATGCCATGGGCGGAGTTTTATTAGTTGATGAGGCTTATACTTTATACCGTCCAGATTATCCTGGGGATTTTGGTTTAGAAGCCATAGAAATTCTCATGCAGGTTATGGAAAACCAAAGAGATGATTTAGTCGTCATTCTTGCTGGTTATAAAGACCACATGGAAAGATTTTTTCATAGTAATCCCGGGATGAATTCCCGCATTGGATTACATATTGAATTCAATGATTATGGCGTTGATAATTTAATGGTAATTGCTCAATCTATAGTCAAAGCCCAAAACTATTGCTTTAGTCCAGATGCCGAAAAAGCCTTCCGCGACTATTTAATTAAACGGAAGACAATGCCCCATTTTGCCAATGCTAGAAGTGTGCGTAATGCCATAGATAGAGCGCGTTTACGTCAAGCAAATCGGTTATTAAGTAGTGGTAAACTATTAAATAAACAGGATTTAATTACCATTGAAGCCATAGATATTCTCGCTAGTCGAGTATTTAGAGAAGGTGTTCCTGATTGCGAAACTGAAAGTTGATTAATTTGGTGATTGGTGATTGGTGATTGGTAATTGGTAATTGGTAATTGGTAATTAGTAATTGGTAATTGGTGAAACTTTTCCCTATTCCCTTTTCCCTTCTTACTGTCACCTGTCACCTGTCACCTGTCACCTGTCACCTAATCAGACTTTCTCATTTTGTTAATTTCTGCTTGTAATTTTTCAATTTCTTTTCTGAGTTTTTCCGCTTCATGCTCAGGTGTTTCTGGTGTCACATCAACCGAACCATCCGGAGTCCGCTGATAATTGCCTTTTCTGATTTGCTGATATTCTTCTGATACTGCCCAACTGCGTAAATAATGCAAACGTTCTACAGGGAAGGGATGACTCAACATCATTCCTTGAGCGCCATTGTATAACAGAAATTTATATACTTGATTCAGCCCATCATCATCTAGTGCCTGATATTTTTCCGACTGCTGGATAAACTCTTGTAAACTACATTCATGGGCATATTTATTACTACCTCCAGACAGTTTCATCATAGATGACATGACTGGGTTTAAATCATCCATGACTAATAAAGCCGCTCTATCAGCCGATAACTCAGCTTTGCGTCGCCACTCGAAAAACGCATAAATCAAAGCCTGGCTGACAAAATTACCTAAACCGAAGGTTAATTCACCAATGACGGAAGCGGCACTCATCGCCCACATCGCCATTTGAATTAAAATAGTATGACCACATTTAATATGTCCCAGTTCATGCGCTAAAACTGTGCGTAGTTCTGATTCATTGAGTAACTCTAGTAACCCAGTGTTGACGACTATGTAAGGATGTTCCTGTCCTAAAGCATAACTATTGACTTGGGCATCTTGAGCAATAAACAATCCCGGTTCCCCGCTGATGTCCAAATCTCGGACACATTCCCGGAATATCTGGTAAATGGTGGAATATTGGCGCGGTCCGACTTCAATGGAGTTACCCATTAAATAGACAAATTGGGGGCGTTCATAGACAAATTCTACAAACTTACGGGCGATTAAATCAAAGCCGGGTAAACTGCGTAAAGCTTGTTCTGCTTGACTATCTAAGGGATGTCTGAAGGCTTCGCTGGAAATTCCTGGGTAAGTTGGCATAATTTAGAAAAATGGGTGAATGGTTAAACAACGACTAATGATTAATGACAACATACATAATAGAAATGAGGTAGTCTGGCTAACGCCACGCTTCGCTAACGGAAAAATCCTTTGTTATGGAATTTAAAGCGCGTGATTGAAGCTGAAGTTCATTTATCATTACATAACTTCCTGCGATCGCAGGACGGGTTTCCTTCCTGGCCCCATCATTTGACGATGGCTAGGTTGGTAGCACGTGCTTTGCGGTTGGGACGTAGTGCTTTGATTCAGGTAGGGGCGGTTTGTGGACATCAAGGACGATATCGCACCAGTTTTATCGCTTCTGCTTTAATGTGGCATGGTTCTGTAATTATTGTCGCCTCAGAAACAGTCCAGCAACGGTTATTAAAGGTAGAAATTCCCCGACTCCAGCAGTGGCTACCAGCAAATAAGCCCATTAGAACCGGTGACGTTTGGCCAAGTCCTGATTTTCAGGGTTTGCTATTAACTTCCCCCGCAGCTTGGTTAAAAGGACAATTGGCTGATAACAATCCATTTCCTGCTCATATTCCCACAATTATTGATGGGGTTGACGATTTAGAAGATTGGGTTCGTTCTCAACTGACTCAAAGCATTGAACCCCATGATTGGGATCAATTAATGCTGGCTTATCCCTATCAAGCGGATTTAATTCGGGAAGTTAGGGTAGAACTGACATATAAATTATTTCAGCATCCAGAAAATCCCTATCATTGTTATCTAATTTCTCAGCCAGAAATTGATATTTTACAAGATTTATATTTAGCTTTAGATAAAAACAATCTTCCAGATGTTTGGCGAAATTTTTGGCAACAATTCCCAAATTTAGAAGATTCTTCTTCTCCTACTTTATTTTGGTCAACCATTTCCCGTCGTCAAGGTTTATTTTCTTTACATTATGCCCCCATTGAATTGGGTAAAATTCTCGCACCAATTTGGCAACGTCAACCTGTAGTATTAATTGGTAGTGCTTTAGAACCGGAAACGGAAGCACCTCTTTTCCGTCAACGTTTGGGTTTAGAAGATGTTACTTGCTTGAAATTTGCTGCTGATAGTCAAGGGGAAGCAATTCAACTTTATGCCCCTTATAAGTTGCCTTTACCGAATACGCCAGAATTTCAAGGAGCTTTAATTCATCAAGTTCGCACTTTGGTATGTTTGAGTGCAACTGCACCAGGAATGACGGTAATATTAATCGGGGATGTACCACTAAAAGCCAGGGTAGGGGCAATTTTGGCTTCTGAATTTGGTTCACGGGTACAAGTCGAAAAAACTTGTTTAGATGAAAACGGGATTTTGATTACTGGTTGGGAATTTTGGCGCGAAAATCAAAGTGTTTTACCATCACCAAGATTGTTAATTATTGCAACTTTACCTTTACCATCTTTGGAAAATCCTTTGGTAGCTGGTAGAGTAGCTCATTATAAGCGATCGCATCAAGACTGGTTTCGGCTATACTTGTTACCTACGGCTATGAATGAATTGCAAAGAGCGATCGCACCTGTACGCGAAAATCAAGGTATTGTGGCTTTACTAGATAGTCGTGTCGTTAACCGCAGTTATGGCGTGCAAATCCTCTCCGCCCTTAGTCCCCTAGCCCGTTTAAACTATCTCGATCCTAGTCTGTTTTCTGTGAATAATGAAGATGATTCTGGTTAATTAATTTCCATGACGAATTTCTATTAAAATTTAAATTGAACTCAAAAAGAAACTAAATTATTGAATTATGGGTGAAGCAAAACGCCGTAAAAACTCTCTAGGAGAAGAATACGGACAAGACACTACGAGAATCTTACCTTGGATTCCCATCAATAAAACCCAAGCTTCACAATTTGTGGCTATCACCACTCGTGGTGCTTGGATAGGTATTGGATCTATGGTTGTTGCTTGGGTAATCATCCGGTTTATCGGTCCTGCTTTCGGTTGGTGGGAAATTGTTGGGTGATTGGTAATTGGTGATTGGTAATTGGTAATTGGTAATTGGTGATTGGTAATTGGTTGATTTTCTTTCTTCTTCTTCTTCCTTCTTCTTTTCTTTCTCCTGACTCCTGACTCCTGACTCCTGACTCCTTTAAAAAAATGCTCTTACATTTAAGCACTTGGCCAGAAGTTGAAACTTATCTGCAACAATCTCAAGGAATTATTTTACCCATTGGTTCAACAGAACAACATGGCCCAACGGGATTAATTGGGACTGATGCGATTTGTGCAGAATCTATTTCCAAAGGTGTTGGGGAAGCAACTCAAGCAATGGTAGCACCAACTATTAATGTGGGAATGGCATTACATCATACTGCTTTTCCCGGCACAATTAGTTTACGTCCTAGCACTTTAATTTTAGTAGTTAAAGATTATTTAACTTGTTTAGTCAAAGCTGGTTTTACCAAGTTCTATTTTATTAATGGACATGGGGGAAATATTGCGACTCTCAAAGCTGCTTTTTCGGAAACTTACGCTCATTTAGAAGATTTACAAATTCCCAATTCCGCAAAAGTACAATGTCAAATTGCTAATTGGTTTATGGGTGGTTATGTGTACAAACTTGCCAAAGAATTGTATGGTGATCAAGAAGGTTCTCATGCTACTCCCAGTGAAGTAGCTGTTACCAAATATGTTTATCCAGAAGCAATTAAAAAAGCATATCTTGATCCAGAAGTTGCGGGTGGACATAAAATTTATAGTTCCGCTGATTTTCGGTTACGTTATCCAGATGGGAGAATGGGTTCAAATCCAGATTTAGCAACCCCAGAACATGGGAAGCAGTTTTATGATTTGTCTGTGGAGGAATTGAGTAAGGGGTATTTGGAGTTTTTGAAGGGGGAATAAATGAAAGTCGCTATCTAATAAATTCGTCAAAAGTAGCTATAACCAATTCTATTCTTCTTAAAGATGTCATAATTAAACTGTTAAACCAGTTTAGATAAGAAAAGGAGTGAAAATATGGATGATCAATTACAAGATAGCGATGTCATTGAAAAAGATGAAGACACTGCTGAAGAGGATAGAGGTGATAGTGGAGGGTTATATCCTTATGACCCAACTAAAGCAGATATTGATATTAGAGAAGAACCGCAAACAGTTTTCGAGTTAATGAGAAAATATGATAATGGAAAACTGATAATTGATCCTGAGTTTCAACGTAATCTAGTTTGGACAATCGAAAAAAGAAGTAAATTTATTGAATCAGTTATCCTTAACTTTCCTATACCACCTTGGTATGTTAATCAAACTAAAGAAGGCAAGTACATTATAGTAGATGGTCTACAGAGAACATCTACTTTGCATCAATTTATCAATGACGAATTTCAGCTAACAGGTTTAGAAGCTTTAACTAATTTGAATGGATATATTTTTTCTGAACTTAAAGAGTTACCGGGTGATTATCAAACCAGAATGGAAGATAAAAAACTTAATATATATCTTATTAAACCTTCTGTCCAAGCTAAAGTTGTTTATGATATCTTTAATAGAATTAATACAGGTGGAACAAATCTTGAACGTCAAGAAGTCAGAAATTGTATATTTTCAGGAAAATCTACTAAACTGATCAAAGAATTATCAGAAACAGACTATTTTAAAAAAGCTATTGATAATGGAGTATCTCCCAGAAGAATGAAAGATAGAGAAGTTATTTTGCGTTATCTAGCATTTATAATTTTTGATTATGAAACAGAATATCAGGGAGATTTAAGTGATTTTGTAGAAAATGCCATGAAAAAACTTAATTTGATGTCAGATGAAAAAATAGATTTATTAAAAAAAGATTTTAAGCGAGTTATGAATCTGACTTTTGAGTTTTTTAGTAAAAGAAATTTCCGATTACCCGCAGCACAGAGGAGAGGAAGAATCAATATTGCTATTTTTGAATCTGTTTCTTATTTCTTTTCTGTAAATAGTGATAAATTTCTAGAAGATAATAAAAAACTTATTCAAGATAATTTTGATAAATTGCTAGAGAATCAAGAATATCTTGATGCTGTTAGATATGCTACAAGCAGTAAAAATAAAGTTATTACTAGATTTAAACTCGCACAAGAAATTTTAGGAAATATATAGATATGCTAACTCAAATTAAATTAGAAAATTTTAAATGCTTTAAAGAAAGAACTTCTTTTTCATTAGGACAATTAACACTGCTTACAGGAATCAATGGCTGTGGTAAGTCAACTTTGCTTCAGTCTTTGCTATTAATGCGACAATCTATTGATCATAATGAAAATACTGATCAAATTTTGCTAAATGGTAATAGTGTAAGTTTAAATAGTTTTAATGATGTTAGAAATATAAACAATTCTAGAAATGAAGACATTATTTTGCAATATTGTTACAATAAATTAGTTGAAATTTATGATACAAGTAATCCTAATAAGTATACTAAATTCAACATAAGTGGAGATGCTAAATACTTTTTGAGTGAAAATTCAGAAGATGACATGGTAGGGAAAATTCAGAAAATTCAATTTTACGATGAATTAGGATTAAATTTTTTGCAAGATGAGCATATTAATAAAAGTGATTTATATAAAATAATTTCTGTTTATGAACCTCGATTAAGTAATTTTTTAAGCAAATTTATAGTTCATTATAATATTAATATTATAGATAAAAATAATAATACAAATTCATATAGTGGAGGTACTCTTATAAATAATTTAATACCTGAACAACATTATCTTATGGTTGATAATATTGATAATATATATCAGAAAATAGCATCAGAGTGGTTACATAAATCTTTAAACTTTAGTCATATTCACTATATCTCCGCAGACCGTCTGGGTCCTCAAGAATATTATTTAAAATCTACCATCAATAAATTTCCTAACGTTGGTGCAAAAGGTGAATTTACAGTTAACTTACTCTATAAAAAAAGAGATGATTTAGTTAATGAAAAACTATGTTTAGGTGAAGATGCTAAAACACTAGCTACCCAAACTGAAGAATGGCTTAACGAAATATTTAATGGTGCAAAAGTCGAAATTCCCAGTTCTGAAAGTAATATACTCGAACTTTTATTTAATACTAGCACATCAAAAGACCGTTTTAGACCAGCTAATGTGGGATTTGGATACAGTTATATTTTACCAATTGTTGTTTCAGGTTTGATTGCAAAAGAAGGAGAAATATTAATAGTCGAAAATCCCGAAGCACACTTACATCCAAAAGCACAATCACGACTAGCTAAATTTTTGGCTAAAGTGAGTAGTTGTGGTGTACAAGTTTTTATTGAATCCCATAGTGATCATATTTTAAATGCCTTGCGAATCGCTGTTCTTGATGATATTATTACTCATGAAGACTTAAGTATCTTATATTTTCAACAAAATTCAGAACAGCCAGTTGTGAAAATTCCTGTACAACCTAATGGGGGAATTGAAGAATGGCCAGAAGGATTTTTTGACCAAATGGATAAAGATTTTGCACGACTTTTCGGGATGTAAAAAATGGAAATATTTATCAATGAGGTGTCTCTAGAGGGTCAGTATCTTAACGAAGCAGAATTTCGAGATGCAGTGAAAACGTTCACTGCTATTTTTGTGTTAATTAATGAAAAAATTCAAGATAAGAAGCTTTACAAAGAAGAAAGTGATAGAATTAACATCTATGAAGCAATTAGAGATTCTAATTTTCCTACCAGTCTTAATCAACTTAAAGACAAATCTTTGAAAACAGCTTTTATGAACATAGTTTTTAATAAATCAAATCCCCAAAAATGGCGTATAGAAAAACTACATTCTCCAGAAGATTTATTTGATTGTTTAATTAGTGATGATAATTATAAAGATGTGAGTGATACTTCATTAGCTGAAGTTACAGAACGAAAATTAAAAAGTCCTGACAGTAAATATTTACTAATTAATTTTCCAAATTCTAGTTTTAGAATGGAACATCCTGATATCAGACACAATTGTTTAATCACTATTATTAAAAATAATGATGAAATCAATCTGATATGTTTAGATGCTATAGACAGTAAATTAGCTCTGGAATGTTGGTTAGAAGAGAAACTTAATTTAAGTCAATTAGAATATTCTTTTGATAGCACAAAATTACCAACGGATAAACAGACAATTTTACGAGATACTACAAGATTTAAAAAAACAGCAAATAAATGTCAGGGAAGATCCATTTATATTGAATTGACTACAGGCAGATATTGGTATGTAGATAATTTACATAAGAGTAACCCGCATTTAGAAGTTTTTGATAAAACAGGTAAAAATCATCTTGGAGAAGCTGATTTAGACGGAAATATTAATTATTCTAAAAGCGATTCAGATAAAATTATAGATGTTTAGATGTAACATATATCTTAAATCCTGATTCTGACAGTTAATTTAGGAAATAATTATCTTGATAAATAAAAACCTTATATATATGGGCGCACACTTTCCCACACTTACCATAAGCATACCCAAAACTCGAAACACTGTCAAGCCCCCTAGCTGAAATCACCAAAACTCGTTCAATTATTGATAAAATTCTCAATAATAATGAGAATAGACCCCCCATAATTGAGAAAGTTCTTTTTTCCCAAAATCCCATACAAATAACTTATACCCTCTCCGTGACTCTGCGCCTCTGCGAGAGAAAAAATCCGTATTTCCACAGGGACAGGCAAGAAGCCCATCCCACAAACTAACTAACTTTGAGCAATACCTTCTTCCCGTGCAGCTTGTTGGACAGCAGCAGCCACAGCAGTAGCCACACGCTTATCAAACACAGAAGGGATAATATGTTCCCGATTCAAATCAGAAGGCTTAACCAAAGAAGCGATCGCACTGGCAGCTTCCAAACACATATTAGTAGTAATCGTATTAGCCCGACAATCTAAAGCCCCACGAAACACCCCAGGAAACGCCAGGACGTTATTGATTTGGTTGGGGTAGTCACTCCGACCCGTAGCCATAACAGTGACGTTTTTAGGAACTAATTCTGGTTGAATTTCGGGAATGGGATTAGCCATTGCAAACACAATTGCATCCTTCGTCATCCCTTGTACCATTTCTGGTGTTAAAACTCCCGGTGCGCTGACACCAATGAAGACATCTGCACCTTGAACCGCACCCGCCAAAGTTCCTTGGGCTTTAACAGCAAATTCCAGCTTTTCAGGAGTTAAATCGGTGCGATTACTGGAAATAATTCCCTGAGAGTCGCACATTAAAATGGTTTCTGCACCAGCTTTGCGAAGTAACCGAGCGATCGCAATCCCAGCCGCACCAGCACCATTAATGACAATGCGGATATCTGCAATGGATTTTTGCACAAGTTTCAGAGAATTAAATAATGCTGCCAAGGTGACAATGGCTGTACCATGTTGGTCATCATGGAAAATGGGGATATTTAATTCTGCACGGAGTCTTTTTTCGATTTCAAAACAACGGGGGGCTGCGATATCTTCCAAATTCACACCACCAAAGACAGGGGCGATATTTTTGACAGCTTTGACAATCTCATCTGTATCTTGAGTATCCAGGCAGATGGGAAAAGCATCAAGTCCAGCAAATTCCTTAAACAGCATGGCTTTCCCTTCCATCACAGGTAAAGCGGCTTCTGGACCCAAATTACCTAAACCTAAAACCGCACTACCATCAGTAACAATGGCGACAGTATTGCTTTTGATGGTCAGATTATACACTTCCTCTGGATTTTCAGCGATCGCTTTACAAATCCGACCAACTCCTGGAGTGTAAGCCATGGCTAAATCAGAAACACTTTTGAGGGGAATTCTGCTGACAATACTGATTTTGCCACCGCGATGTAAATTAAAGGTACGATCATAGACATCAATTACCTTAATATCTGGTAATTCTTTTACTGCTTGCACAATGGTTTCCGCGTGTTCCGTACTAGCCGCATCAACTGTAATATCACGGATAGATTCTTGACGGGTTTGTTCAATTAAATCAATTTGTCCAAGATTACCACCAGTTGCAGCGATCGCTTGGGTAACAGATGCTAACATCCCCACCCGGTTGGGAATCTGTAACCGCAGGGTAACACTAAAACTAGAATTAGGAGTAAGATTTTTCATGGTGCTAATCTCTATTATGAACTACCCCATCTTACTTCGTTGAAGATGGGGTTTCTACATCCCCATCAGTAAGTTGAGATTTTTGACGTTTCACACGACCTAGTTGCTTCATACTTCCAGCATTCTTGCGTTTGCTAGTGTTTGAAGTAGAGCTAGAATCATCTACGTCTGAGAGGCTAGTTCCTAACCCCTGTAAATTATTTGAGTGCCAAAGTAGCATGACTTCTGCGGCGGCGATATCGCGCTGTTGAGTATACCCGCAGTTATGGCAAATATGAGTTCTTTCGGCTAAACTCTTCTTTTCTTGATTTCCGCATTTTGGACAGGTTTGAGATGGTTTCACTTTGCGAGTAGGTACTTCTATAAACAAGCCACCAATGTCCGATAATTTCGCTTTTAGAGCGTCTTTTATCATCCCCATCCCCACATCAAGAATTGATTTATTTAACCCAGCTTTTTGTTTTTTACGTTTACCTTTTTTAGCTTTGGCACTCATGTTTTTGACTTCTAGTTTTTCAGTGACTACCGTGCTATTACCGCTGATTATTCGTGTAGTTTCCTGGTGAACAAAGTTCTGTCTTTGGTTAGAAACTTTTCTCGAAAGTTTACTACCTAATTTTTGAACTTTCTTCCACCTTCTAGAAGCCTTAACTTTCTTTTTGAAATTGGGAGAACGTTTCCGACGTTTAGCTTTTCCCAACTGTTTATTTTTTTGTTCTGCTTTTCGGAAAAACCGAGGTGCAGGTACTAAACCATTATCCTCACCGTTTGTCCAAGCAATTGCATCATTACAACCTAAATCAATTGCAATAACACCATTATCAGTTTTGCGGCTATTCTTTAACAAAGTATCATCAATCTCCAAGACAATGGAAGCATACCATTTACCATGACGGTTAACGATATCTAAAGCTTTATGATGTCCCCAAAGTCTAGCTTTACCCCGCATTTGAATTTGACCAATCTTTGATAATTCTAAATAGCCGTTATCCCCTGTACTGTGTACTTTCCAGCCTGTAAAAGATGGGTAAGTCCAACCAGAATAATGACGAATTGACTTGAATATAGGGTACTTTCCTAGTCCCTTAAAAAACCTTTGAAAAGCAAAATCAACCCGTTTTAATGTGGCTTGTAATGCTTGGGAATTTATTTCTTTATATTCTATCCAGACTTCTTTGAAATCCGGTAAACAGTTCTGTTGTTCAAAGTAAGAAACAGATTTACCAAACTTTTTATATGAAGTAATACGGTTAGATACAGCAGCGTTATACAAATCTTTGTGAAGTTTGCGGTGATAGTGCAACATTTCATTGACTTGCCTATTGGGATATAGTCTAAAAGTTGCTCTACGTAGCGCCATTGATAATTACCTCTCATTCACTTTCTTAACTTTAGACCGGGGAGTGTCAAATTGTATTGCTACGGAAAATTTTATTTTCACAAAAAAACCGTGTCATCCAAATTAATCAGATTTTAAGAATTATTGACCGCCGATAAACGCCGATAAATATGGATGAATTCAGGAATTTTCTCATTTTAAGCAGTATAAGTACCTGGACTGTTATGGTGTTGGCGATAAGTTACCGAAAAAGTCATAATGATCTAATGCTTCTAAGATACCCCAGGCATAGTTTCCTTGGGCAAAGTAAATCTGTGGTAAGCCTCGCAGTTTTTCAATTTCTTGGCTATGATTTCCGACTACGACGGCTAAAGTATTACCTGCTAACATGGATTCATCATTACCTGAAGCCCCTGCTACTAAAAAGCGGTGAACTGGTAAGCCCCATTTTAAAGCTGCATAACGAATAGCATCTCCTTTGGAAGCGCGAATAGGCACTAAGTCAAGATACATATTATGGCTGTAAACTCCTTTGACGTGGAGGCCATGTTGACGCAGACGACGGATTATTTCTCGGACACTAGGTGATTTGGCCTCATCAACAAAATAGCTAATCTTAAATTTGCCTTGAGCATCGGCAGATTGCAATTCAACTCCCGGTATATCCTGCATGACTTTGCGAATTTCTGACCGTCGCCAATTATACGCAATGTGTCTTTGCCAACTCGTATCTGTAACTATCTGCGGACCATAGTAAATAGAACTTCCTGCTGATGTGATTAGTAAATCTGGCATGGGGAAACGCCATTCTTCTAACAGACTTAAGGTACTTTTAAGACTGCGTCCTGTGGCAATACCGACTCCAGTTGTATTACCTTCATTACGAATTCTCTGAATTAACTTTTCTAAAGCTTCTTGATCACCTAATAGGGTATTATCAATTTCGCACACCAGAAACCGATCAGCCGTTGGGAGGTGATTGGTATCCGGTATATTCCAATCTGGATGTTCAACTGCGGGAGATTCGCGCAAAGGACTGAGGAGAGATTGCACTCGTCTTTGGGGAAATAAACTGACCTTCTCTAAATATTTTTCTACATGACTATTCCAAGAGAAATATTTACGGACATTAGTTAATCCATTTTCAGACCATTCTTGCCATTGTTTTTTATCTGTGAGAGCTATTCGTAAGGCATTTTGAATATCTTCAATATTCAAAGGATCAATCAATAACCCGTTCTGACAAGCCGCTAAAATATCCCTTGGACCCCCATCCGCAGTCGCAATAATCGGCACACCACAGGCACTAGCCTCAATCAATGTGAGTCCAAATGGTTCGGTCAGGGCTGGGTTAATAAACACCCCTTGGGTTTTTGCTGTTAGCCTGTATAAATCTGGCACATCATCAGCATTATGGTGTTTAGGATAAGCAATATGACCATAAAGATCATACCGATCTATTAATTGCAATATCTCCATAAATACCTGACGCGGTCCCGATTCCATCGTCATGATGTCTTCCCGCTTTCCTAGTATCAGTACCAGGTTAGCCAATTTTCGCATTTCGGGATCTTCACCGTAAGCTTTAATTAAACTACTGACATTTTTCCGAATAGCTGGGCGAGAAATCGCCATAATCATCGGCTTTTGCGGGTCTTTGAGAAACTTATCTAATTCTTTTTGAATCGGTGGGGTTGGCCAATTATCAGCAGCCGGGTAAAAACGCTCTAAGGTGACACCTGGGGGAATGACGACCATGCGTTCCGGTTGATACTGGTCGTAAACGCCGTACTGATCTTCAACTTCTTGATGAGTGCTGGCTATGACTAAGGCTGCACTACCTAGGGTAATTTCTTCGGCTTCGATTCTGGTACTGATATGAAAATTCTCTTCAATGGTTTTCTGTTTAGTACCATGCTCTAATAATCTTTGTTGTTTAATCCGTCCCAGGGAGTGACCCGTATGGACTAGAGGTATACCTAACCAACCTGCAACCCGAGAACCTACGTATCCGGCATCAGCGTAATGAGTATGAATGATATTGGGAATTTTGCCAACTTTGCGAATGTGCCTGAGTAATTCGTCTGCAAAGGTATCTAAATGTGGCCAAAGAACTTCTTTGCGGAGGTAGCGTTTAGGTCCACAGGCAATACGAATAATTTGGGCTTTATCTGAGAGAATTTCTACTGGTTGAGCATAGTCTGGGCTAACTTTTGGGTCATTTACCAACCGTGTTACTAGGTCAACTCTTTCTACTTGGGGATTTTTCGCTAATGTGCAAGCAAGTTCAACTGCATATTTTGTTTGTCCACCAGTGTCTGCATCTCTTCCTAATTCTAGATTATGACCACGGATTAAACCATGAACGCTGACGAGCAAAATGTACAACCCTGAGTTGTTTGACACAGTGCTGATTCCTCCATAATTGACTGGCATTGACAATCCCCACTCTCAAGAGACGGAGATTCTAAATTCATTTTAACAACACGGGAAAGTACCTACCTTAATCCACTCATAGGGTGGGGAGGTATACGATAAGATTATCTGGTTTTGACCAGGCTGCTAGTACACAATGGCGTAAGTTAACTAACTAACCATTAAAAATGCACAAACCCCAAAAATGAAGCTTGTGCATTTTTAATTATAAGATGGGCGAGGAGGGATTCGAACCCCCGACACCGTGGTTCGTAGCCACGTGCTCTAGTCCACTGAGCTACACACCCTTGACTCACGAATTTTATAATAGCACACACTTTCCCAATGACGCAAGATATTTTTTCAAATTCTTTTTCATTAACTCATCTGGATGCCCAGGGAGAAGCTCAAATGGTTGATGTATCAGGCAAAGTAGCCACTATTCGCCAAGCGGTGGCGACTGGGAAGGTGCGAATGTTACCTGAGACTTTCGCTGCTATTCAAGCCGGCAACACTCCCAAAGGTGATGTTTTGGCAACTGCGAGGTTAGCGGGAATCATGGCTGCTAAACAGACAGCGAATTTAATTCCTCTCTGTCACCCCTTACCTTTGCAGAAAATTACTGTGGAAATTATCCCCGATGCCCAACTACCTGGTTATCAAATTGATGCCACTGTCAAAACCAAAGCGGAAACTGGGGTAGAGATGGAAGCTTTAACAGCGGTATCTATTGCGGCTTTAACTTTATACGATATGGCTAAAGCGTTAGAAAAATCAATTCAGATTGAGGCGATTTATTTAGTCAGTAAGACAGGGGGGAAATCTGGAGATTGGGGATAATTGACACAGGACTAGTACCGCAGGGCGGAATTAAAAATTAAAAATTAAAAAAGCAGATTGTATAAGCTTTTCAGAGATTTTTAATGGTTGGTTGATTTACGCCGTTGTGTACTAGAATATTAGGATAGTGTGAACTTACAGTTTTCTCTTAATATTTTGTAAAAATTGAAATCCCAACCATGGCAAGTATATAATAATTCAGGCAATATTCAAGGTTTAAATGATGTCTATTGGTCAAGTAATGCCGTGTAGGCATTGCGACGGTAGCGGTAAGTGTAACTGTGAGGAATGTCAGAAAAAAGCAAACACTAGTTCTTATGGTACTGTTAAATCTTCTGCTTGTGAAGGATGGGGTTATAATTGGATTGGTCCACAAATCGTATATCTCCCTCCTGACACGAATAGGTAATAGATCAAATCTAGGTGAGAGAAAATGAGGGGAATTTTGCATGGAATTTGAGTGGAATCCAAACAAAGCGGAGTTAAATTTTAAGAAGCATGGTGTTTCTTTCCCAGAAGCCGCAACCACTTTTCATGACCCATTATCTGTCACCTTTCCTGATCCTGACCACTCCATTGGAGAAAGTCGCTACGTTATTATTGGAATATCTAGATTTGGACAAATTTTAGTTGTTGCCCACACTGATAGAGAAGACAAGATCAGAATTATCACTGCTCGAAAAGCCACCCGACAGGAGAGGAAGTTTTATGAAGAAGGAAGTTGAGAACGAAATGGAAGATGAGTTACGTCCTGAGTATGACTTCGCTCAAATGCAGCGAGGTGTTAGAGGTAAATATGTTGAGCGATATCGGACTGGGACAAATTTAGTGCTTTTAGATCCCGATATTGCCCAAGCTTTCCCCAATGATGACGCGGTGAATGACGCTTTGAGATTATTAATCCAAATCGCCCAGCGTCAGCAATCCCAGACTGCGGTACAGAGGAAAGAATAGCAAAAGTAACAAATAAATAAAATACTTTACAAGGAGACTTTACTCAAAAACTACCGTTCTATTTCCATAAACTAAAACGCGATTTTGTAAATGCAATCTTACCGCCCTAGCTAAGACAATTCTTTCTAAATCTTTACCTTTTCTAATTAAATCATTCACCTCATCTCGATGACTTACCCGCACTACATCCTGTTCAATAATCGGCCCTGCATCTAAGTCAGCCGTAGCATAATGGGCTGTTGCACCAATAATTTTTACCCCTCTCTCAAAGGCACGATGATAGGGATTAGCACCAATAAATGCAGGTAAAAATGAATGATGAATATTAATAATTTGCGGGAATTTTTCAATAAAATCCGCGCTAACTATTTGCATATATTTTGCTAATACGACTAAATTAATTTTGTATTTATGCAATAATTCTAGTTGTTTAGCTTCCTGTTCTTCTTTATTTTCTTTAGTGATGGGTAGGTAATGGTAATCAATGCCAAATTGTTCAACTACTGGCTGTAAATCGGGATGATTACTCATAATTAAAGGAATTTCTGCATGAAATTCTTTAGCGTGATATCTCCAAATTAAATCAAACAAACAATGATCTTGACGACTTACCCAAATAGCAATGCGGGGAAGAGTATCAGAAAAGTGTAATTCCCATTTTGCATTTAAAGGTTGGGCAATGGCATTAAAAGCAGCAGCAATTAAATCTTTGGGTAAATTAAATCCTTTTAATTGCCATTCTATGCGATTCAGAAATAATCCAGCTTCAAAATCTGTATGTTGATCTGCATGGGTAATATTACCACCATTAGCATAGATGAAATTCGCAAATTTTGCTACTAATCCCCGTTGATCTGGGCAAGAAATTAATAAGGTTGCTGTTTGTTTTGTCATGAAATTTTTGCTGTTTTAAGTTATCTAAATAAACGTTCGTGTAGCGCGTACCACAGAGGCACAGAGAACACAGAGAGAGGAGATTTTATTATTTTGTTTTTGTAGGTGTTGGTGTTGGTTTAGGAAGGCTAGGCAATGGTTCTACATCAATTTTTTCTGTTGTTTGTTTCCATTCTGATATGTCTCGATTAACTGCATTCACAAAATCTTTGGAAACTAATAATAAGTTCAGATTCTGATTACCATCAACTTGAGCATATAAAAACTGATTATTAAAATCACCTTTCCCTAAAATCAATTGATGACTTTGTTGATTTTTCAGTTTAACATCAATGCTTGCTACAGGTTTATCTAAACCAAATTCTGATAATTCGGTTGGTGAAACTGATAATGTTCTTTCACTTTTACCCTCAACCAATAAATCCATTAAGTAAGAAACTATTGCATCATTTGCTAGTGCTGATATGGGAGATTTGATTTCCCATTCAGGTTTTTCAGATGTATTCCTTTTTTCTAGTTGTAATGTTGTATCTTTGATTTTAATTGTTAAAGATTGAACATTATCAGCGGTAAAAGAGAAAATTTTCTGTTTTTGGGCTTTGATTTCTGTTTGCTGATTTTTTCCTTTGATTTCATGAAAGTAAACAAAACTCCCTAAACCCAGAGTTAAAAGTATTAAAATTAAAGTCGTTTTTGGCAATTTCATATGAAAAATTAATTAACAAAACTATCTAATTAGTGAGAAATTAAAACCGCTTCTCGCCATTTTTGGACTGAGTTAATCATATAGATGCGATTGCTATATTTTAACATTTCTACTGTAATAATTTCTTCTCTAATTTTACCTTTATCAAGTAAAGCACTACGAAAAGTCCCTGGTAACAAACCGCATTTTACTGAAGGTGTCAGCAATTCTCCATTCAACTCTACCACAATGTTACCAATACAGGTTTCTGTGATTTCGCCTCTTTCATTCCATAATAAAACATCATCACAATCAGGAAAAGCGGCTTTTGCTATTTCATAAACTTGGCGATTAGTCGTTTTATGATACAAGAATATATTACTAGAGTCAACAGGTGTGCTACATAAGCCTAGTTTGATCATTTTCTGATTATTTACAGCCGATAAAGCTATGGTTTGACATACAATTTCACCATCAGAATCTAACAATAGTCTTATTTTATAATCTTGATTTAAAAATGATTCTGTTAATTGATGAAGTTGAGCTATTATGCTATTTATATCAATATGAAAATCAAAGTAAATTGCTGAATCCTGTAACCGTTGTAAATGATAATCTAAAATAAAATAACCATCATCAGGTTGCCATAATATTGTTTCTAAAAGTGAAAAATCTGGTTGATTGAGGGTGAGAACTTGGGCTTTTATTTGACATTCTTGATATTCATCACTACTCACAGAATCCCAAACAATTCCCCCTCCAACTCCATACTCTGCTTGATTATTTTCTTGATCAATTAACACAGTCCGAATAGCCACATTAAATTGAGCTTGACGTTGGGGACTAATAAAACCAATACATCCAGTATAAATGCGGCGTGGTGTATTTTCCAACTCCCGAATAATTTGCATAGTCCGGGTTTTAGGTGCGCCGGTAATAGAAGCACAGGGAAATAATGCCCCCATAATTTCACTTATGGAAGCTGTAGTTGTGGCTGTAACAGTAGATGTCATTTGCCAAACTGTGGGATATTTTTCGACATTAAATAAACTGGGAACTTTGACAGTATTAATATTAGCCACTCTTCCCATATCATTGCGAATCATATCCACAATCATTACATTTTCAGCGCGATTTTTTTCGGAAAGATGTAGTTGATTAGCAATATCATGATCTGTTACTAATGTTAAACCTCTGGCTGCTGTTCCTTTCATGGGAAGAGAAGTTAACTGATTATCATCAAGACGAAAAAATAGTTCAGGAGAAGCGGAACAAATAGCAAAGTTATCAATATCAACATAAGCCCCATAATCGGCTTTTTGGGCTTGCACTAATTTGAGAAATAATTCCCAAGCATTGCCACTAAAGGGCGCATTTAGGCGTAAGGTGTAATTTACTTGATAAGTTTCCCCCAAAGCAATATATTCTTTAATCTTACTAATGGCTTGATGATATTCTGCTTCACTGACTGAAGGTGTCCAATTGAGTTGATATTCTGTAGGTAAAGTTGGTTTTGGTAACTCAATAATTTCTGGTTTCTGATATAATCCAAACCAAAGTAAGGGAAATGAACAGGGAGAATGGGTTTTTAGTACAGAATCAAAAGCTGTTGAGGCTTCATAACTAATAAAACCTGCCCCATACATTTGATGTTTGTCAATCAAATCATTCACAAGTTGCAATTTGGGAACAACTTGATCAATACTATCAGCCCTGATAATTTCATCAGGATTTTGAAAACAAAGCCACTGCTTTAATTTAGCATCGTGAATTACTAACTGATTTTTCATCGGCGTTTCCACCAAATCAGAAAACCTGCCCCCAATCCAATTAAAGGTAATAAAAATATAGCAGATATTGTTAACAAGTTAGCTTGAAGAGTTGATATCACAATCCGGCGATTTTTTGGTTCTTTGGGACGAATTGAGAGAAGTTGTTGATCCTGTTGAGTTAACCAACTAACTGAATTGAGAAATACATCTCCATTTAATTGTTGTTCAAATAAACCATCAACGGCAAAGTTTGAGTTTCCAAATACTACTAATCGGGATTCTTTAGCAGTAGTTTGAGAAGTTGCTGGAATTGGTGAATTTGTAGGAGTTGGTGAATTTGTGGGAATTGGTGAATTTGTAGGAGTTGGTGAAGTTGTAGGAATTGGTGAATTTGTGGGAATTGGTGAATTTGTGGGAATTGGTGAATTTGTGGGAGTTGGTGAAGTTGTAGGAGTTGGTGAAGTTGTAGGAGTTGGTGAATTTGTGGGAGTTGGAATTGATAACTTTCTAGTTAATGCTACTCCTAAAGTTAAAGGTCCTTTTAAATCTTTACCTTCATTAAATTCTAATTTTTCACTTTTTTGATCACTTTCTGCCCAACTGCTAGGATAAGGTTTGGTTTTTAATAAAGCCATAGACTCAATACCAGGAACAGGATCAATTTCCAGCGGACGAGTTAAGGGATATACAGAAATATTGTTAGCAAAATCCTTAGTAATAGGATGTTGTCCATATTCTGTGACTAGAATAGCAGCCGGGCCAAGTTGCAAATTTGCCCCAGAAGTATCAATGGCCAAACGATTATCTAAACGCACACCCCAATCTTTTAAAATGGGGTCTATTTTCGGGTTGGTGTTGGGATTAATCATCAATAATAAGTTACCACCCCGATTAAGATAATTCTGTAAAGCTGTAACTTCCCCCGTCAATAATTCTCTTTGGGGTCCAGCTACAACTAAAACATCAGCATCATCGGGAACTTGCGGCTGTTCTGCTAAATTTAAAGCTGATGTGGTAAAGTTTTTATCAGTTAATCCCTGAATTGCTTGAGATATTGCCCCTTTACTCGCGGAAAGTGGGTGTTCCCCATGACCTTGCAGAAAGTAAACTTTAGCAGTTTTGGAACTAGTAATTTGTTGTA
This sequence comes from Anabaena sp. UHCC 0187, assembly GCF_009712035.1. Classification (GTDB taxonomy): domain Bacteria; phylum Cyanobacteriota; class Cyanobacteriia; order Cyanobacteriales; family Nostocaceae; genus Dolichospermum. The sequence goes on from NZ_VILB01000005.1 coordinate 95,727, forward strand.
ACCGATTAGTTAATTTTATTTCTGATAGCCGTTCATTTTCACTAATTAACTGGACTAATTGCCGTTTATTTTGAAATTCTAAATAAACTTCACCATAATCTTTGACACCAAATTTTTCTGCTAATCCTGGTCTTAATTGAGGATCAACATAGGCAAATTTAAATTGGTTATTTTGACGATGATAGTTATCTAATAATTCCCGATCTTGAGGATTTTGTTCTCTACTAAATAACCAAACTTTCATTGTTTCCGGTAAATTATTCACTAATTCCCTTGATTGAGGGGATAAAGTAAATAATTGACTATCTGTTAAATCTAGACGCAGGTGGTAGCGAATACCTAAAAAGTTAATTAACCCTAAGATAATTAATACTGATAAAGTTGCAACTAAGGCATTAGTACCCGATTGGGTAGAACGCTTTTGCCACCATTTACTTTGTTGACTTTTTACTACCACCCATAAAACACAAATTATCAACCCTATTATTGTCAATGATAAAGGAATTATTCCCCATTTTTCTGATATTAATCCAACGGTTAAACCAGCCGCTAAACAGAATGGCCCTAGCCAAAATACAAGTTTCCCAAGTTTATTTTTTTTCATTATTTATTATGTAAATGTATCTAACCACAGAGGCACAGAGGACACAGAGGTAAGAGGTTAAGGAGGAATTTTTTTAGCAAAGTTTTTCCTGGCTTTGAAAAAAATGCCGGGGTTAACTTCTACTTTTATTGACGTTGAAAGCGCAGTGCATCAATTGATTGGGCTGTGAGAAAAATACCTAAGATAATGTAACTGGCGAATAAAATCAAGCCGCTAGTATCAAAAATTCCTTGAATTAAGGTGTTGTAATGTTTGAGAAGGGATAAATGACTTACGGCTTCACCAATTGGACCAGGAATGGTTTTGGCAATTAAATCAATGAATAACAGCAAAATAACCACGGCAAAGGTGAGGACAGCCGCTAAAATTGTACTGTCTGTTAATGAGGAAATAAACATTCCTAATGATAAAATTGCTGCTGCTAGTAAGATTAATCCTAAATGACCAAGTAAGGGAATTGTCGGTGATATGGGCGGATTGGAACTAGATAAAGCGATCGCTTCTAACCCGATTAATGGCAAAACCATTGTTAAGAAAAATGTTAATACTCCTAATAATTTGCCTACGGCTACAGCCCAGTTGGTAACTGGTGATGTGGCTAATAGTTCTAAAGTTCCTCGCTTCCTTTCTTCGGCATAGAGTCCCATGGAGAGAATAGGTAATACAAATAACATTAACCAGCCCATTCTATCTAAAAATGCTCGCACAAATTCATAAGGAACATCTATTGATGGGGAGGGGACTCCAAATTGTTGCCCTTGTAAATCATAGCCAGAAACTGTGACTAAAATTCCTTCTGGCCCCAATAAAATCATCACGAAAAATAAACCTGCTAAAAACCAAAATGCACTGGCTATTCCATAGGCTAAGGGCGATATAAAATAACTCTGTAGTTCTCGACGATAAATGGCAATAATATTGGCGATAACTATACCCATTTATGCAGCTTCTCCTTCTTCAATTTCTGATTTGATATCTGTGGTGGTTTCTGATTCTGCAATTTCTGAATTTATTCCTGTAGAGAAATTCTTTTCTGCTGTAGTTAATTCTAAGAAAACATCTTCTAATGTGGCATTAATCCGACGCATTTCATATAAACCAAAGCCAGCCCGAATTAAAGCCGAAGCAATCTCTTTTCCTGGTTCTTTTCCTGGTTGTAATATTACCCGTAGGTAGGTATGATTTTCTGATAAGTGCTGATGGTTAGGTATGGATTCTACTAAACTCACACCGGATATTTTTTGCAGCATTTGTTTAGCTAAAGGTGCTTCCCCTGTAATTTCTAATTCGTATCCTGCCCCACCTGTTAATTGTGTCATCAAATTTTCTGGGGTGTTAGTTGCAACTATTTGTCCTCGATTAATAATGGCAACTCGGCTACAGGTCATGCTGACTTCTGGGAGAATATGAGTAGAGAGAATTATGGTGTGTGTTCCTGCTAAACTTTTAATTAAGTTCCGCACTTCCGTAATTTGCCGGGGATCAAGTCCAACTGTCGGTTCATCAAGAATAATCGCTGGGGGATCATGAACGATTGCTTGGGCAATCCCTACTCTTTGACGATAGCCTTTAGAAAGTTTGCGAATAATGACTTGGCGTTTATCTTGTAAGTTGCAGCGGTTGATGGCTGCTGTGACTTTTGTGGGGCGATCGCCTGAAGAAACTCCCTTAATCCTGGCTACAAAGTGCAAAAATCCTTCTACAGTCATCTCTGGATATAACGGCGGCGTTTCCGGTAAATAGCCAATCCGCTGCCGCACCAAAAGAGAATTATCGTGGACATCATAACCTGCAATCTTGGCTGTCCCACTACTGGCAGGTAAATAACCGGCTAAAATTCGCATGGTTGTGGTTTTACCAGCACCATTGGGACCCAAAAACCCCAAAATTTCCCCAGGTTCAACGCTAAAGGTAACATCAGTAATTGCTGTTGTCGAACCATAAATTTTACTAAGATGCTCAACTTCAATCATTTGCCCAATTATAATAATACCCAAACAATCTTAGCTAAAGAATTGGTAATTGGTAATAGATAATTGGTAATGGGTAATTTCTTCATGGGTAATTGGTAATGAAAATTACTTTCTATTCCCGATTGTCTCTTGTCCTGATCAGTAAGTTATCTACATAAATTTGTATTACGCGCCCATTATTGTATAGTATGTTATGTATTGTAAGTATATAACTGTATTTTATGTGTTATAAAAATTACACAAAAGAAAATGTAATTAAAGTTAGCTAACATTTTGCTCAGTCAAGAGAATAGTTAGGAATTTTTCAGGGTATACTAGCTGCATAATCTGTAAAATAATTAGTTCACCTGATCATCTGAAATAATTGAAAATAGTAATAATTGAGAATATAGTAAAAGTTTTGTATAACCTATTCAAATACATAAAATTTTAAGGAAGAGGCATGGTAGGAAATGAGAAGGAAAAAATCCGCCATTTATTAGTTGTCCAAGATCCACAGGGACAGCGCACTCTTCCCTTGCTAGAGGCAACTTATTCTCTAGGAAGGGACTTAAGGAACGCTATTGTTCTCCATTCTCGGTCTGTCTCTAGGCAGCACGCGATTTTGCTAAGAGTAACAATTCCTAATACTGACCAATATGGTTTTCGGATTATTGATGGTAATTTTCAGGGAAAAAGAAGCACCAACGGTTTATTTGTGAATGGACATAAATGCCTTGCCCATAATCTCCAAAATGGAGATGTGATTGCTTTTGGTAATAATAATACTCAAGCTAAATACTATATAATTACTAACCTCTCGGAGCAAGCCTTTTCTGACTCTTGTGAAGCTGATGAATTATCTGATTTCCTTGCAGGCAAAATTAATGTTAACTCTCCTTTTGATACATCTATTATCCATGACAATAACTTTGAAGCTGCTAGTGATGTAGCTTTAGCCCGTCTAGCTTCTTTTCCAGAACTGATTCCCAATCCCATTATTGAAATGAATTTAGAGGGGAAAGTCACATATCTAAATCCGGCAGCAGCAGCGAAATTTCCCAACTTAAGACAGATAGCTCAAGAACACCCAATTTTGGCACAATTGTTAAAAGCTGTTGAGAATCAAAAACAAAATTCCTTTGTGCGGGAAGTCACAGTTGGTGATGAAATTTTTGAACAATCTGTGCATTATTTACCTGAAAGTGATTTAATTAGAACTTTTATTATTAGAGAAGTTACAGAACAAAAAAAAGCTGAAATAGAACTACAACAACGTGATCGTCTATTACAAGGAATAGCTGAAGCAGCTAATTATTTATTAGCAGAAATGAACTATGAAATAGCTATCGAAAAAGCACTGGCAGCATTAGGACAAGCTACCAATGTGGAACGAGTCTATCTATTTCAAAATCATCCCCATCCACTTACAGGGGAAATATCCGTAAGTATGCGGTTTGAATGGATTAAATCCGGTGCGGAAACCTCCCACTATCATTGGCAAAATCAGTCTTATCAAACCTCTGGACTAGAACGTTGGTATAACACACTCTCTCAGGGTGAAACTATTAGCGGTATTACCCAACTATTTCCGACTACAGAGAAAGAACTGCTCATGGGAGATCAGATTAAATCGCTCCTGCTTGTACCTCTGAGATTAGAGGCAGAATTTTGGGGTTGCTTGGGTTTAATTGAATGTACCTTAGAACGTCTTTGGTCAAAACATGAAGAATCTAGCCTTTTAACCATGGCCGCTAGTATTAGTGGCGCTCGTCAACGTCAGCAAGTAGAGGAAAAGATTCGTTATCAGGCTATGCACGATTTACTGACTGGACTACCTAATCGTTTACAATTCAACGATATGCTTAACCGCAGTATCCAAAAAGTAAATCAGAAAGAGGAAATCATTGCGGTTATGTTTCTGGATCTGGATCGCTTTAAAATAATTAATGATACTTTAGGGCATACAGTCGGAGATGAATTATTAAAAATCGTTGCCCAAAGACTCAAAGATACAATTAGAGCGGGAGATGTTGTGGCTCGTTGGGGCGGTGATGAATTCACTATTTTATTACGACAATTACCTGAAATTCAACCCATTATTCAAATAGCTCAAAATATTCTCCAGACTTTAGAAAGTGCCTTTTATGTCCACGGACATGAACTTTATATTAGTTCCAGTATTGGCATAGCTCTCTTAGGTAAAGATAGTCCTGATGTCGAAACTCTCATTCAACACGCAGATGCAGCTTTATATTACGCCAAAGACGAAGGCAGAAATAACTACCAATTTTATAAAGAGTCTCTCAGTAAAAAAAATCCAGAACTATTGAAGTTAGAAAAAAGTCTCCGTCATGCCCTAGAACGAGAAGAATTCATCCTCTATTATCAGCCTCGTGTTAATATTATCACGGGCAAAATTACAGGCATGGAGGCTTTATTGCGTTGGTATCATCCAGAAATGGGGATAGTTTCTCCCACTGTTTTTATTCCTCTGGCGGAGGAAAGTGGCTTAATTATCTCTATTGGTGAATGGGTTTTACGCCAAGCTTGTCAGCAAAATAAAATTTGGCAAGATGCGGGATATCCATCCATCACAATTGCCGTTAATCTTTCTCCTAAGCAGTTTCGCCAACCTAAGTTAGTAGAAATATTAACCGATATTTTAACGGTAACTCAATTAGAACCAAAATTTTTAGAATTAGAGATTACGGAAACCACAGCGATTTTGGATATCAACTTCACTACAACTGCACTACGTAGTTTAGAACAAATGGGTTTACTTCTAGCCATTGATGATTTTGGCACAGGTTATTCTTCTCTTTCTCGCTTACAAGTGCTACCATTTCATAACCTCAAAATTGATCGTTCTTTTATTAAAGAACTCACCACAGATGAAAAAGTCGCTCACATCATCCAAGCTATAGTTACCTTGGGACGATCTTTAGGATTGACGTTAATTGCTGAAGGTGTTGAAAAGCCCGCAGAGTTAGAGTTTTTACGCTCAATTAACTGTGATGATGTTCAAGGATTTCTTTTATATCGTCCACTATCTGTTGACCAAGCTACAGAAGTTTTGAAAAATGAAACATGAAGAAGGAGTCAGGAGTCAGGAGTAAAACTAGCTTGGTGTATGGTGTATGGCTTTAAATTTAGATTCTGTACCTCATTGATATGCAATCTGCTGTAAGTTTTTTGTAATTTTTAACTTTTAATTGATTTATTCTCAATCCCAAAAAAACTAAAATTAGTGAGAAGATAACATCGTATCGAACAAATAAAATTATGAGAGTTTGGCTTGGATGTTTTTTTGTCCTATTTGCTTTGGCGGAGTTTTTTAAGTGGTTGCAAGGTTTTTCTGTCCCATTGCCCATATATATTTTAGGGGGGGCATTATTAGCAGTTGCCTCTAACTATGAGAAGATTTTTCCTTCTTACTTCAGTAATACTCCTGTTATCACCCCTGGGGAAGTACCGAAGTTAGAATCAGCAGTAAACTCAACTCCGATTTCTTTATCAATATCTACCCCGGTATCGGATATTGAAGAATCTTCAAGCAATTACAGGCATTTCTCCCCAAGAACTTAAAATTAATTCCCTGACAGGCAATTTTATCACTAATTTAGCTGCAATTTGTAGATAAGATGGTTTGTTCCCATTTTAGCGATCGCTATCAATCAGCTACAGCAGTGTTTCATGATTTGAAATTCTTCGTCATAGGTAATTAGTAAAACTTTTTGCCTATTTTCTACATAAACATAATATGTATAAATTGCATAATCAAACAAGTGACTTTGCAAGTATCACCCACACAAAAGATAAGATTTTTGTTAAGCTTACTGCAAAATTAAAAGTTAAGTAGCTTTTAAGACAGAAAAAAGTAACAAATATTACGAATTGTATTTAATTAAGACCAAAATCGTAGATGTAGAGGAAAGAAAATAAATGTTCAAAAAAGTCGTCATCATTGGGTGTTTAACCCTATTTATGTTGGTAGGCTTATTAACAGGAAATGCCTTTGCAGCAGCTTCGGCTGCTGCACCCCTTCCTGATACGGGAGATACAGCATTTATGCTGATTTCTTCAGCCCTGGTATTGCTGATGACACCTGGATTAGCATTCTTTTATGGTGGGTTTGTGCGATCGCACAATATTCTCAACACATTGATGATGAGTTTTGTGTTGATGGCCATTGTCGGAGTCACCTGGGTGCTTTGGGGTTATAGCCTTTCCTTTGCCCCTGGCTTGCCTTTCATCGGTGGTTTACAGTGGCTAGGGTTAAATGGGGTCGGCTTAGAGACAACAGGCTATCTGCAAGGTTCAGCCCCTGCGGAAGTTGTTTCCTATGCCCCGACAATTCCCCATCAAGCATTCATGATCTATCAAGCTATGTTTGCAATTATTACCCCAGCCTTAATTTCGGGAGCGATCGCCGAACGGATGAGTTTCCGTGCCTATTGCCTATTTGTAGTGCTGTGGTCAACTTTCATCTATACACCTCTAGCACACATGGTTTGGGCAAAGGGAGGATTTTTAGGGTTAGCTGGTGGGATAGGTGCTTTAGACTTTGCTGGTGGGACCGTAGTGCATATTAGTTCTGGGGTTTCGGCATTAGTAGCAGCAATTGTCCTCGGTCCAAGAAAAAACTATCCAGATCGTCTTAGTCCTCCCCACAATGTCCCCTTTATTCTGTTAGGTGCTGGCTTACTTTGGTTTGGTTGGTTCGGTTTTAATGCTGGTAGCGCCTTATCCGCAGGAACAGTAGCCACAGTAGCCTTTGTTGCTACCAATACATCAGCCGCCGCCGGGGCATTAATGTGGTTAATTTTAGAAGCCACATTGCGAGGAAAACCTACCGCAGTAGGCGCAGCCACAGGTGCAGTAGCTGGTTTAGTTGGGATCACCCCAGCCGCCGGCTTTGTTACACCTCTATCAGCAATTTTAATCGGTTTCATTACTTCCGTTGTCTGCTTCTATGCTGTCAGTTTTAAGCACAAGTTGCGGGTTGATGATGCCTTGGACACCTATCCCGTCCACGGTGTTGGTGGGACAATAGGCGCGATTTTAACAGCTATCTTTGCCACAGTTGAAGTTAATAGCAGCGGTAAAGATGGGGTATTGCGCGGTAACTTCGGTGAATTATTTGTGGAACTAGGCGCGATCGCCATAGCCTATACCATTGCTGGTGTGGGGACTTGGATCATTCTCAAAATTATTGCAGCTACAGTTGGTTTACGAGTCCCAGATCAAACAGAAGATCAAGGCTTGGATATCAATGAACACGGGGAAGAAGGTTATAACTCCGAGTTTGCTGATCGTATTTCTAACAAGTAAAAGGCAGGGGTTTAGGGGTGTGGGGTTGTAGGGGTGTAGGGGCAATATTTTCATGCCTTTACCAATTACCAATTACCCATGACCAGATTTACAATTAAGTTTAATATCGGTCATTTTTATTAGTCGTGTCTAATCGTGTAAAAACCTTTCCTGCTTGGGGATTCTTCGCACTGTTAACTAACGTTATCCTAATGTTAGCGGTCATCTTATTGATTTGGCGACAGCACAAACTAACCCCTGTGTTAGCAACCACAGCTATCCCAAATCCCCCAGAACCAGTTAATCTCAACTGGAAAAATCAATATGTACAACCAGAGTTAGGCCCCCGTCATAAACTCAGTTATCCCCAATGGTTGGATATCCTCAAGCAAGAAGCTAAAATAACTGCCCAGAAAAATCCCCAGCGATTAACCATACTAGCGGGAGATTCTCTGAGTTTATGGTTTCCACCGGAGTTATTACCTGAAGATAGAACTTGGCTAAATCAGGGAATTTCTGGGGAAGTTAGTAATGGATTATTGCAAAGATTAGATTTCTTTGATCGCACCCAACCAGAGATGATTTTCGTTATGGTGGGCATTAATGATCTGATTCGGGGGCTAGATGATCAGGAAATTTTAGCTAATTATCGGCAAATTATTAGTTATCTGCGAAAAAAACAGCCCCAAGCAGAAATTGTCGTTCAGTCAATTTTGCCCCATGGTGTCGAGGGCATAACTTGGGAAGGAAAAGAAAAACTCCTAGCTATTTCTAATCCTCGGATTCGCAAATTGAATGAGGAACTGAATCAGATTGCTACGGAAAAAGGTGCGAGATATCTGAACTTACATCCCCTGTTCACTGATAAACAGGGTAATCTTCGTTCAGATTTTACCACCGACGGTTTACATCTGAGTCCCCCAGGTTATCTAGTTTGGCGGACTGCTTTGCAAATGTATACTAGCCAAAAAGTAGTACCCCAATCTTCCCCGTCTCCTCAACCACCAAAGGTAAACTCAGGAAATAGGATATAAATTAAAATTTTCCATCTAAATCGCCTCCAAGCACGAGAAAATCAAAAATAGTAATTTTAGTGGTCAATTCCAAATGGATACAAAAGCTTTTAAACGCAGCCTCCAACATTCAGCCAATTACAATCGTAAGGGCTTTGGTCATCAAGCGGAAGTTGCCACCCAGTTACAGTCTGAGTTTCAGAGTAACTTAATTCAGGAAATCCGCGATCGCAATTACACTCTCAAACGTGGTAATGTCACCATTCAATTAGCTCAAGCATTTGGCTTTTGTTGGGGTGTAGAACGGGCTGTAGCCATGGCTTATGAAACTCGTCAGCATTTCCCTACAGAACACATTTGGATTACTAACGAAATTATTCACAATCCATCTGTGAATAAACGAATGCAAGAAATGCAAGTAGAATTTATTCCCGTCATTGACAAAGTAAAAGACTTTTCTGTTGTTGGTAGCGGTGATGTGGTGATTTTACCAGCCTTTGGTGCCAGTGTTCAAGAAATGCAAATCTTGAATGATAAAGGTTGCCAAATTGTTGATACTACCTGTCCTTGGGTATCTAAAGTTTGGAACACTGTAGAAAAGCACAAAAAAGGTGATTACACTTCAATTATTCACGGAAAATACAAGCATGAAGAAACTGTTGCTACCAGTTCCTTCGCTGGGAAATATTTGATTGTTCTGAATTTGAAAGAAGCAGAATATGTGATTAACTATATTCTCAATGGTGGCAATCGTGAGGAATTTTTAACCAAGTTTGCTAAAGCTTGTTCTGCGGGATTTGATCCTGATCAAGATTTACAACGGGTAGGGATTGCTAACCAAACAACTATGCTCAAAGATGAAACCGAAAAAATCGGAAAAATGCTAGAGCGTACCATGATGCAGAAATATGGGACAGCAGAGTTAAATCAGCATTTTCAAAATTTCAATACCATCTGTGATGCTACCCAAGAACGTCAAGATGCTATGTTGGAATTAGTGGAAGAAAAGGTAGATTTAATGATAGTTATTGGTGGGTTTAATTCATCGAATACTACTCAATTACAACAAATTGCTTTTGATCGTGATATTCCTTCCTATCACATTGATTGTGTTGAACGTATCCAATCAATTAATAACATTGAACATCGGCGATTAACAGGGGATTTAGTAATTACAGAAAACTGGCTACCAGCAGGAGAAATTAAAGTTGGTGTTACTTCTGGTGCTTCAACACCAGATAAGGTAGTTGAAGAGATAATCGAGAAAATTTTTGCCCTCAAAGCAACAGCAGCTTTAATTTAAGTTCATGTTGTAGTTTGTTTATTTACCCCTCTTTTATTAGCAAGAGGGGTTGGATTTATTCATTTTTCAATTACTCTCAGGTGTGGGTGTTTCTGTGGGTGTTTCCGTCGGAGTTGGTTCTTCCGTTGGTGTTTCTGTAGGTGTAGGTTCTGGTGCTGGGGGATTTTCTGCGGTGACAGTTAATTGATAATCTACCGGTTCTGAGGCTGTAGAAACAATAACAAATTCATAAAATCCTGTTTCTGGTAATGTTTTGGATAGACTCCGTTCTTGAGAATCTTCTAAAAATACGATTTTCCCAGAAGGAGAATAAATTGATAATAAAAGTTTTGCATTTGCTTCTAGCTTAACTTCCATATTTTGGTCTTTAGCTAGTCCAGCAATGAAAACTTTACCTCTTCCTGGTTGTAGACTTCCATTAACTGTTTTACCCGTAGCACCTTCAGGAAAAACTATTCTTGTAAATGCACTTTTGGAAAGAATAGCGTTAAGCTGATCATTTACAAATGCGTACCAAACTTGTCCGATGGGTTGTTTGATAAAATCTTTACCTTTTTGCTCAGGGAATTCACGCAAAAAAGCTGCATCACCTAAATGATATAAAGAACGGCTACCAACGTTGATTTTATTGACTGCGACTTTCCAGCGATCACGTTCTGCAAAAGTGTAGTTTCCCAGTTGACGACGGGATTCAGAACTGATTGCTGATAGCTTTTCTAGGACTTGGGCGGCGGTTTTATCCCATTCTGCTCGTAAACTTTCATCTTCTGGATTATCGCTAAGAATACGTCCCTTTAAACTGGGATCTTTTTCCCGAAAGACTTGGTTTACCAGTGCAACATAAAATTTATAATTTATACCTAAGTTTTCACGGCTATCGCTCAATTTTTGTTTGCGTTGTTTTTCCTCTGGTGAAAAATTAACTGCGGGTTTTTCTATTTCTGTGCTACTCGGACTAGATGTAATTGTCGGGTTACTCGCATTTAAATTCTGACTGCGGTTTTTGAATCCCCACGCAAGTAAGCCCAGACTGGTAAATAAAGCCAAAGTCATAATGAAGACATTTGTTCCTGTCCAAATACTTGGTTTTGGTTTTGCAGGATTGGCAGTAATCACAGGTTCAGAAACTGGGATTTGGGGGGGAGAAAAAGCGACAGTTGCAGATGTGGGGGGTTGAGTTTGCGGATATTGCGGATAGTTAACAGGTTGGGTTTTTGGGGGATTCAGGGCTTGGAGAAGTTGACTAACTGTTTGATAGCGATCGCTGGCAATTGGTGATAACATTTTATCTATAATTTGTCCAAATGCAGGACTGAGGATCACTTCCTTCCGCCATTGCCAACTCAGATTATAAGTATCAATTAATTCCTGGGGTTGTTTACCTGTCAGTAAAACTAACATCGTGACAGCTAAAGCATATAAGTCGCTGTGGGTAGACACCACACCAGTTTGCATTTGTTCTGGGGGTGCAAATCCTATTTTTCCCAACAAAGTGCCATTGCTAGGAGGTGTCATTGCCCCTGTTTGGTAATATTGAGAAGCGACAGTTGCGGCTACTTGTTTAACTCCCCCAAAGTCAATTAACACAGGTAATTTATCACCATTACGAAGCATTAAATTATCAGGAGAAATATCCCGATGAATTACACCTAAAGAGTGAATATATTCCAGAACTGGTAAAATTTGCTGTAATAGTTGGTGGATTTCTGCTTCTGTAAATTTTAAACCCCGTTGTTGACGACTATTTAATAAAGAATTATAAGTTTCACCATCTACATAATCTTGAACTAAAAATAGACTTTCTTTACCTTGTAAATTGAGGCGTAATAGTTCCCGAAACCGAGGAATTTGGGGATGTTGTAATTTATAAAGAACACTTGCTTCTCGCTGAAAAAGTTCTTCAGCTTTTTGGACAACATAAGGAGTTTGTACTTGGGGAGAAAATTCTTTTAAAACACAAGCTTCTCGAAAGCGGTTAATATCTTCAGCTAAATAAGTTCGTCCAAATCCTCCTTGGCCAATTTGCCGAATAATAGCATAGCGATCGCCTAAAGTTTGTCCTGGTTGAATACCCTGATTTACAGATGTCGGTATATTGGCAATTTTCTCTCCACATTGGAGACAAAACTTACTACCAGACGGATTTTGATGCCCTTGAGAACAATAAAGATTAGTCATTTGTCATTTGTCAGTTGTCAGTTGTTAGTTGTCAGTTGTTAATTACTTGTTCCCTACTTTATCAGATGCGATTGCATACCAAATTTGGAGAAAAGTCTGTTGATTTAGTTTCCCACGTTCTTGACCAGGAAACAATGGTTCAAATGTTTGATATGTGTCTGCGCGTAAATCCTGAAAAGATTGATAATTACCCAATCTTCCTACTTTAGCAAGTTGATTCCACCGTTGAGAATCTTGTTGACTATAACTACCTATTTTCTTTCTCGCTGTTTCACTTAAATTAGCCTTTTCTATATTATTTAATAACTGATCTGCAACATTATTCCATTGTTCCCGTAAAGCTGCATCTTCCGATTTCTCAGTTAACTTCCGTTTATTTAACTCTGGTTTTCCCGCATAGAAAACTTCATTAACTGTATTCGTAAAAAATACTGAAGAAATTTCTAGCTGTTGAACACGACTAAAAACCTGTTGAATACTGCGGTTATTATTTTTATTACCTCCAGGATTATTAATAGACGGAATTTTAGGAACTTCAATTTGAGGGACTTTAATTGATGTTATCCCCTTAACTGCAAAATTTCCTAAAGCGAACACCCCCGCACCTGTTAACAACATTCCCGTACTAATAATAAAGCTGACAGTAAAAGGCCGCAACCATATTGGCATTGGTATTTTCTGTACAAATAATGTCGTCTTATTGTGGACACCACCACCAAGATTACGAGCGTGTTTTATACCCGGTGCTACTACCTCGGTTTTCAATTTAGTAATATAAGGATGGGGATTATTGTTAGGAGTTTGCATAGTCTGTGGTGTAGATGAAAGAGATGGTAAAGGTAAATCTTTAATAACTTGTTCGGCTTTTTGATAGCGATCGCTCGGTTTATATGCCAACATCTTCTTGAAGACAGCCTCTAATTTGGGACTCACTTTAATTTCCTTACCCCAAAACCAAACGCCGTTATAGCTATCATAAAGTAAATGTGGTTCTTTCCCCGTGATCAATACTAAAGCCGTCACTGCTAGAGAGTAAAAATCACTGCTTTTATATACTTTTCCCTGAATTAATTGTTCCTCTGGTGCATATCCTTTTTTACCTAATAAAGTTCCATTTACAGCCAATTGTGTCCGCCAAAAACCCTGAGAAGCGGGTAACTGTTTGACACCACCAAAATCAATCAATACGGGTAAATTATCACTTTGGCGTAAAATTAAATTATCTGGGGAAATATCGCGGTGAACTATATCTAAAGAATGAATATAAGTTAAAACTGGGAGAATATTGTGCAGTAAATTAATTACTTCCTCCTCACTAAAAGACTTGCCCTGATTTCGACGCTGTTCAAATAATTGATCATAATTATCACCCTCAATATAATCTTGCACTAAAAAGAAAAAATCCTTAGTCCCAATTTTTGCCTGAAAAGAAGCGTGAAAACGCGGAATTTGAGGATGTTGAATTGTTTTGAGGACACTTGCTTCCCGTTCAAACAGTTCCTTAGCTTTTTGTAAATCCTGGGGTTTGACAACTTGGGGGGCAAATTCTTTTAAAACGCAGGTTTTGCGAGATTTTTGCCTATCAATCGCTAAATAACTGCGTCCAAAACCACCTTGTCCCAATATCCGCGCAATTTCATAACGATTATCAATAACTTGTCCCACAGTCAAAGGTAATGCCTCACCGCAATGAGTACAAAAACGATGACTACCACTATTTATGTGTTGTTGACTGCAATATATTTGCATGATATAGGAAGATAAATCGAGAGTTATCAATGACTACAAAAGGAGTGAGATAATTTACGTTCGTGTAGCATCTGGCAGAAAAAATTTTTATGGCAGTTGCCACATTCTAATTGTGCCATCCTCGCTACTACTAGCGAGAATTTTTTGATCTGGACTAATAGCGATCGCTTCCACTGGACTGGTATCACCTCTCATAGTCGAGAGTAGTTCCCCAGTTCGCCAATTCCAGAACTTTATTTTGCCATTAAAATTGCCAGTAATCATCGTTCGTCCATCTGGAGTCAGAATAATTGACTCAATTGAATCCGTATTCTGAGTAAAATCGCGCAATAATTTACCAGTACCTAATTCCCACAGCTTCAGAGTATTAATGGCACTATCTTTAGTCACAAGCTGACCAAAACTACCACTAATTACAACTTTGTTATCCAAACTGATAGCTAAGGCATCAATACCCGGTGGATGTTCCATACTGTGCAAAAGTTTTCCAGTCCGTAAATTCCACAATTTCACTTGTTCTTTCGCCGCACCATTACCGCCACTACCACTGACAAGAGTTTTCCCATCAGCACTGATAGCAAGACGACTAATATAGTCTGAATGTCCTACCAGAGTCCGCAGTCGTGTTCCGGTCTGTAAATTCCAAATCTGGATTTGACGGTCATCACTACCACTGACAAGGGTTTTACTATCAGGACTAATTGCAACTGCTTCCACTGGAAGTGAATGTCCTGCAATTGTTAAAAGTAGTTTTCCCGTAGACAAATTCCAAACCTTGACCGTATGATCAATATCTCCACTGACCAGAATCTGTCCATTTTTTCCACCCATAGCCAGAGACGTAACACCTTCTGATTTTGATGTCAGAGTATTTAGGAGTTTACCAGTCTGTAAGTCCCAGATTTTAATAGTTCCTGACCGACTACCACCGATTAATTTTTTACCATCAGCACTAATAATAATAGCGGGAACTCTTTCCGGTTCTTTGAATGTGAAAATCGGTTGACTAGTTTGGCTTAGATAAGTAGTTGAATGATTAGTAGTAGGAATCAATGAATGGGAGGGAAGCCAAGGAATAGCAACACCCAAAGTGGCCACTGTCAAAATTTTCCAGGAAATTAGATTCATAGGATAATAGTTTACTAAAAAATTGCATTTATAGATAAAATACTGACTAAAGATTAACTAGAGTTTTTCCCCACACAAGCCTTATGAAACCCCAAATACCAACACCAAGGGCAATTCTGGGATTAGAAAATTTTATCTCTACTCCCTTAGCAGAGAAACTAGAACAGCATCTTTACATTGACTCTCAAGAAATAGCTTTGACATTATTTCAAGATGTAGCTGCTAGTGTACCCGCTTACCAGGCATTTTTAGCAGAACGAGGCATAAATCCTAGAGAAATTCAAACATTAGCAGATTTCCAAAACTTACCAAAAGTTAATAAAGAAAATTATATTTCCCGTTATTCTTTGCCCCAATTGTGTAATAATGGAAAAATAGGAGGCTGTGATATAATCGCGGCCTCCTCTGGCTCAACAGGTAAATCCACATTTTGGCCGCGTTTTATCACTGATGAATTACAAATAGCCACCCGTTTTGAGCAAATTTTTCATGATAGTTTTCATGCAGATACTAAAACTACTTTAGCAGTAGTTTGCTTTGCCTTGGGAACGTGGGTAGGGGGAATGTTTACTACTAATTGTTGTCGTCATTTAGCAGCTAAAGGTTATCCCATTACCGTCATTACCCCAGGAAACAATAAAACGGAAATTTTGCGAATTGTCCAAGAATTGGGCGGTAATTTTGAGCAGGTTGTATTATTAGGATATCCACCATTTTTAAAAGATGTGATTGATACGGGAATTGCCAATGGGATGGAATGGGGGCAATATCATATTAAGTTAGTCATGGCAGGAGAAGTATTTAGTGAAGAATGGCGAAATTTAGTGGGAGAAAGAATAGGTTCTGAAAATCCCTGTGATGATTTTGCATCTATGTATGGAACAGCAGACGCGGGAGTTTTAGGGAATGAAACCCCTCTTAGTATTTGTATTCGGCGGTTTTTAGCAGCCACTCCAGAAGCAGCGAAAGCATTATTTGGAGAGTCGCGTTTACCGACTTTAGTCCAATATGATCCTTGTAGTCGGTTTTTTGAAGTTGAAGATGGAAATTTACTATTTTCTGGGAATAATGGCGTTCCTTTAATTAGATATAGCATTCTTGATCAAGGTGGCTTGATTACTTATGCCCAAATGCTAGAATTTTTAGCAGAATGGGGTTTTAATCCGATTACAGAATTACAAAATCATCGCGGAATTCATCAATTACCATTTGTCTATGTTTTCGGACGTTCTAACTTCACAGTTTCCTATTTTGGCGCAAATATTTATCCAGAAAATGTGACAGTGGGATTAGAACAACCAATGATTAGAGAATGGGTAACGGGTAAATTTGTTTTGCAGGTAAAAGAGGATTTAGACAAAAATCGTTTTTTATCTGTGGTGGTAGAGTTAGCACCAGGAATAGATGATCATGAGGAGAAAAGATTATCTATCACTGCTTCTATTCTTACTCAATTATTGCGTCTAAATAGTGAGTTTGCTAATTATGTTCCTTCACAATATCAAACCCCTGTAGTAGAATTAAAATCTACTGGTGATGTTGAATATTTTCCTGGGGGTGTTAAACACAGATATACCCGTAATAATATTAGTCAATTGTGAAAAAATAGGTAAGAATTCAAAATTTAATAAAACTCTTACCTACAATCATGTTATTTGCATACTGATTACAAAGCTTGCCAACCGGTGCCTTTATAACCATAATTAAAGATATCTGGATGCAATATTTCTGCTAAAATCTCCAGAGAATCTACCAACCGCGGACCAGGACGGTTAAAGTAAGCATTACCATCAGTAATAAAGACTCTTCCCGATTGAACTGCATGGAGTTTTTTCCATTCTGGACGTTGAGTTAATACGTCAGCTTCTTGCTGAGTCCGTTGTAAATCAAAGCCACAGGGCATAAAAATAATCACATCTGGGTTACTAGCTACTAATGTTTCCCATTTGAGATGAGTAGTAGCTTTACCCATGACACTAAACAATGGTTGTCCCCCAGCTAGGTTAATTAATTCAGGAACCCAATTTGCAGCGGTCATTAACGGATCAGTCCATTCAAGACAAGCGACTTTAGGCATTTCTGCGAGAGAAAGTCCTTGCAGTCTCCGCTTGCAAATTCTGACACGGGCTTCTAGATTTTCCAGTATTGCTACTGAATCTACTCCAAATGTGTGACTAACCCGTTCAATATCACCCCAAAGATCCTTTAGTGTGTTGGGTTGTAAAGAAATTATTTGCGGTGAACTGTGGGTAAGTTGGGCAACTGCTTTTTCTACTTCTGGTAAACTTACAGAGCAGATATCACATTGATCCTGCGTGATAATGTGGGTAGGGTGCAATTTCTCTAAGACATCAACTTTGATTTTGTAGATACCCAAAGCAGATTGCAATATACTGTCGGCTTCGTTGTGAATAGAATGGCTATTAGCGTCACCATTCAAACGTGCTTGGGTACAAACTGGAAGATTGACGATTTCGGGAGGATAGTCACATTCATGCGATCGCCCGACTATAGCATCAAATAAACCAAGTTTAGCGACTATTTCCGTAGCACTCGGAATTAAAGAGACAATTCTTATATCGTTACTTGTATCAATCATAGTCTCACCCCCTAGGAATAGGAGTTCAGGAGTTAAAATAGAAAATGGTGTTAAGTTCTTTTTAACAGATGTTTCTACCTTTATTTTCACATATTTTTAGAGAGACGGTATCTATCTTGAGGATGTTAGTATTTTTTATTTTTCGCTAAGACGCATAGACAAGGATACACAATTACATTATGCTGGAAATGCAAGCAATAATAGGTGTATCTATGAAAACAAGTCAAGTATTGAAAATAGCCCTAATTCCTATGTTAGCTATATCTACCCTTCTATCTATAGCAAATACAGCAGTAGCTGACTACTTAAGAAGTGAAGGCTATGGTGGTGAATACCGCTATGAGTTATGGTCTAGTGATGACGGTAATAATTATTACTTAAAAATTTGGAATAGAGATGAAAATCCGCAAAAAGATAGTTATGTGACAACGGGAAACTTTGAATCTAGTGCAGAAGCTTTAAATGACTTTGATTGTAACTACGCTCGTAAAAGCTTACCAGAGTGTCCAAACAATAGATAATTAGTTTTAGATCCCCGACTTCTTGAAGAAGTCGGGGATCTGGTGATATCATCTAGTTATTCTGCACCCTCGATTGGGGCAAAACCTTGACGTTGGATGTTTTCTGTGATATGGCGCGGTTCTAGGAATTGCAACAGATAATCTGGTCCTCCTGCTTTTGAACCGACTCCAGAAAGTTTAAACCCACCAAAGGGTTGACGGGAAACTAACGCCCCGGTAATATTCCGGTTAATGTATAAATTCCCCACTTCAAATTCTGCTTGGGCTTGTTCAATGTGGGAAGGTGTGCGGGAATAAAGACCACCAGTTAAAGCGTAGTTTGTGCCATTAGCAACGTCTATTGCTTCTTGAAAATCTTTAACTCGAATTACTGCTAAGACAGGGCCAAATATTTCCTGTTGGGCGATAACTCCGTCTGCGGGTACTTCCGAAAAAATCACCGGACCGATAAAATAACCTTGACTGGGTGCGGGTAATTCTAAGGCGACTTTTGCTTCTTGTTTGCCTTTTTGAATATACTCCAAAATGCGATCGCGCGAAATAGCATCAATCACCGGACCAACTTGGGTACTGGGTAATTCCGTTTCCCCAATATTCAAGGATTTTGTGGCTTCTACCAACCTTTCCACAAAAGCATCATAAATTGGTTCAAGCACAATTACCCGTGAACAAGCAGAACATTTTTGACCACTATAACCAAAAGCAGATTGGACAACGCCGACAACAGCCTGGTCTAAATCAGCACTTTCATCCACAATAATGCCATTCTTCCCACCCATTTCCGCAATTACTTTCTTGAGATGCTTTTGACCGGGTTTGAGAATTGCGGCTTCTGCGTAAATTCTACAACCTACTTCCTGAGAACCAGTAAAAGCAATCACATGAGTATCAGGATGATTAACCAAATAAGCACCGACCTGCGAACCCTTACCGGGAACGTATTGAAAAACACCTTTGGGGATTCCCGCTTCTATTAAGATCTCCGTCAACTTCGCAGTAATCACAGAAGAAGTTTCCGCAGGTTTAAGTAAAGTACAATTTCCCGAAACCAAAGCCGCCACAGTCATACCGCAAGCAATAGCCAAAGGAAAATTCCAGGGAGAAATCACAATAGCGATTCCTTTGGGTTGGTAAATATAACGATTGGTTTCCCCCAAAACATCATAAATTACACCCTTGTCCAGCCGTTCCATTTCGTCAGCGTAATAAAGACAAAAATCAATGGCTTCCGAAACTTCCGCGTCAGCTTCCTTAACAGGTTTCCCCACCTCCAAAACTATCCAAGCGGAAAGTTCAGCGCGTCGTTCCTCCATTAACTCCCCAGCCTTCCGCAAAATATCAGCACGTTGCTTAACCGGAGTTTTCTTCCAAGCCGGAAAAGCAGCTTTAGCAAATTTCATTGCTTCCTCGGCTTGTTCAATGCTGAGTAAGCCAATTTTACCAACAACCTGACTAAAATTAGAAGGATTAAGAGAATCAACAAAAGTTGAAGTATTCACATATTCCCCATTCAGCAAAGGTAAATAGGTTTTTCCTAACTGTTGACGGACATTTTCAAGGGCTAAAGTTGATTTTTTCCTTTTCTCTTCTTCTGCAAAATCCGTATCCGCAACACCAACAAAACCTCCTTCCTCCTCTCCGTGCCTCTGCGCCTCTGCGTGAGATAAAATAGGAGGTGCTAACAACTCCTCAACCGGACGATTTTCCAGATTTTGCCGTAAAAACGAACTATTCGCCGTATTTTCCAACAATCGCCGAATTAAATAAGCCATTCCCGGTAATAAGTCACCGTAGGGACAATAAACCCGCACCCGATAACCTCTATCTACCAAAGCCTTAGCTATTTTATCACCCATGCCGTACAGAACTTGCATTTCAAAGCGACGACGGGGAACTTGAAGACTTTCCGCAATTGCTATGGCGCGAGACTGCGATCGCACGTTATGACTACCTATGGCAGAATAGACATACTCATGATTTTCCAGCAATATCTGCGTAATGGCTTCAAAATTGGCATCGGTGGCGACTTTATCATTATAAACCGGTTGCGGCCAATGCTTTTGGGCAGCTTTGATGGTTTCTTGATCCCAATACGCACCTTTAACTAAACGAATGGTGAGAGGATAACCGCGCTGTTTTAACCAAGCAATGATATCTCTAGCGTCTTGTTCACTGTCACGCAGATATGCTTGTATTGTCATCCCGATATCAGTACGTTGACGAAATTCCTCTTCCAGTAACAGCTTTTTGAGAATGGTGAAAGTAATATCTTTATAGGCGTATTGCTCCATATCAAAATGGACTGCTGCACCCAATTCTTGAGCGCGACGGAGTAAAGTCCGAATATGATTGCTTACTCTTGCTTCACTACCTTCAGCATCTAAAGGATCAAATTGGGAATAAAACGCCGTTAATTTCACAGAAACTTGCACTTTCGGGATATTTTCGCCGTCAGCTTCATCAATAGCGGGAATTTTCGCCCAATTTTTTGATGCTTCCACCAATTGCTGCATCAATTCCAAGTATCTTTCTAAGTAAGATTGTGCTTCTGTTTCCGTAATTACCGCTTCACCGAGTAAATCAATGGTGAAAGCCATTTTATCCTTTCGCAGTCTCTCAACGGTTTTGATGACTTGCTTGATATTTTCGCCAGAAATATACTTATGTGCTAAAGTTTCCACAGCAGTTCCCACAGTTGTCGCTGCTACCTGTGCGGGCATAGAATCAGGGTTAGCAAAGTTTAAAATTGCTTTTAAAGCTGTGGGTAATTCTACGGACTCATCTCCCAAATATTCTTGCATATGGGAGGCGATTTCTGATTTACTATGTAAAGCGGGCAAAGTATCAATGAACCGAAATAATTGTACCCGTAAACCCGGATTACTCATAGCCCAGTCGAGTAGTTTATCATCCCAGCGCATTTGGTCCCGTAAAGCCGAGAAAAATGAGCGATTTTCTCCAGTAGCAGCGAGAACCTGTTTAGCAATTTCTTGGGTTTTCGCTTCGTATGCGCTGTTTTCTAGTTGTAATACCATAAGTTTGTTAGTAGTTAGTTGTCAGTTGTCAGTTGTCAGTTGTCAGTTGTTTCCAAGCGACATTTTTCTGGAATAATGTTGAACAATTATGTAAAAATGAATTACGGTGTTATTTCTAACTTATTGAACACCATTTTGTAAACTTTCCTAGTAGTTTTAAATGTTGTTGTGTTGAATATCTGGAAAAACTGGGCTTTAGTATCTTTGGGGTTAGGTATAATTTGTTTGGGAGGTTGTACAAAAAAGCCGACAAATGCACAATTAGAAGTATGGCGGAAAGAAGCAAGCGATGGCAATGCGGAAATTCTAGCAGATAAAGCCAAAAAAAACCCGCAGCGTCAGTGGAATTTAGTTATTCAGGGTGAGACAGCAAATGGTAAATCAGAAACTTTAAATTGGCCGGAGTTGCTTAAATTAGCTACAACCAATATCCGTACTATTGATGCAAATAACATTGTTAACCCCAATCAAGAATTTAAATTTCAAGGAATATCTATATCTACACTGCTAAAAAACTTTGGTATTCAACCAGGAGTAACAGAAATAACTTTTGTCTGCTACGACGCTTATCAAGTGACAGTAAAAATACAAGACTTACTCACATACCCAATTATTTTAGCATTGGCTAAAGATAACAAACCAATTCAACGTGACCAAGGTGGTCCGATTTATTTAATCTTTCCCTATACTAAATATCCGCAAATTAGACAAAAGTATAATGAATCAATCTGGGCTTTTTATGTAACTCATGTTATATTTGGTACAGAAAAAGCATTGGTGCGCGTGGGTAATCGTCAACTCAATTTAGCCGATTTTGATAAATTACCACAAGTTACCCTCAACCAAAGTGTTGGTTATCGCGTTTGGTGGCCTAGTAGCAAAGTTAAATTACATGGTGTGAGGATACGGGATGTCCTTGCTTTGTCGAGTATAAAACCTCAAGCTTCTATAGTTGTGAGTGGGAAACCAGAAATTTACCGGAAAAGTTCTAAAGCCATAAAGTTAGCATCTACAGAGATAAACAAATGTAATATCATTTTAGCAACTAGATGGGGTGAAGATAAACAGCCGATTTTAGCAAAAATGGGTGGTCCTGTGACTCTAGCTTTTGGTGATGATTGTCCAAGCAAAATTAAAAATCAACCCTGGGTAACTTTCGTGGAAGAGTTAACTCCACAATTATGAAAATATTTACTTTTCGTTCTATTCATACCCAAATCATGACTTCTACCACCTTACTGATTCTGGGTTTGATTGGTGCGATAGTTGCGGTTTGGGTAAACAGTGAAAATACTCTTTACCGTCAAGAAAAGTTAAATGATGCTAAAAGTATTGCTAACATTCTCAGTTATACATATTCTAACGAATTATCTGAAGAAAATTGGAGTCAAATTCGCTTAAATATAGGTTTAACCTTACGAGAAAATGAAGATTTTATCTATCTTTTTGTTTCTGATATTAGTCAAGATGATCAAATTGCGGCTGCTTTCCCTGACGAATTTCAAAATCAGTACATACCTAATCTTGTCCCTTTAAGTGTTACTAAAACTGCCTTAAAATCCTCTAAAAATACTCGCGTATCCGAAACATTTCTGCTGACAGATATTTATTTTGCAAATCAGTTGCGGGCTAAACGTGGTGAACAAATAATTGAAGTAGCTTCAGATATTCGTACACCAACTGGTAATAAAAAACTAGGCGTTTTACGCATTGGTTTATCTTTAAAAAAAGTAGATCGGGCTGTTACTAATGCAGTCAATCAGGCTTTGATGGTCGGTTCTGCGGGACTGGTTGTAGGTTGGTTGTGTGCCTATATCCTCGCCCGACATTTAAGTGATCCTGTGCGGCGTTTACAGTCCAGTGTCGCCCAAATTGCTGGGGGTGATTTACAACATCGTGCAGATATTAATAATCGCACAGATGAAATTGGTGCCTTGGCAAATTCCTTTAATGAAATGTCGGCAACATTACAGGTATCCTTTAGCAAATTGCAAAAAACCTTAGACTCCTTTGAAAAGTTTGTACCAGATAAATTTGTTTCTGTCATTGCCCCCGCAGGAATAGAAAATGTCCAAGTCGGGATAGCTTCAACACGAAAAATGACAATTTTATTCTGTGATATTCGCGGTTATACTTCTATGTCTGAAGCCATGCAGCCTATGGAAATATTTACCTTTTTGAATGACTATTTAGCCTGTATGGGAAAAGCCATAGATGATGCCGGGGGATTTATTGATAAATATATCGGTGATGCTATCATGGCTTTATTTGATGACGATTCCACAGACTGTGCTATCAAAGCAGCTATTTTAATGGTTCAGGCTTTAGATAAGTTTAATTATGAACGATTGCAAAAAGGATTACCAGTCATTGCTACAGGAATTGGCATTCATAGGGGTACAGTAGTTATGGGTACTGTTGGTTTTACCTCCCGCATTGATTCTACAGTTATTGGTGATGCTGTCAATGTTGCTTCTCGAATTGAAGGATTAACAAAGCAATATAATTGCAACATTTTAGTTACAGAATCAGTAGTTAATAGCTTATTTAATCCTGAATTATTTTCTTTAAGACTTGTAGATGAATCAGTTAAAGTTAAAGGTAAAGATCAAGCTATTTCTATTTATGAAGTTCTAATTTAGTAGGAGTCAGGAGTCAGGAGTCAGGAGTCAGGAGTCAGGAGTCAGAAGGAAGAAGGAAGAAGGAAGAAGGAAGAAAATAACCATTACCTGTTCCCTGCTATATATGACAATTAATAATTCTCTTTAATAAATCCAAAAATCTACCCTCCACACCATCCATTAAAAACCAACCATATCTTCCCCACCACGAATCAAACCAAAAAATTCCGCCAGGAAGATGTGCTATGGGGGCGCTAAGATCAAAGGTTAAATCATCATAATACATCCATTTTTTATCCTGTTTCCAACCAACAATATCGCCAAATTTATCCCAAATTAAAGCTTCAGGAGTACCTGTATTGACTAAATCTTGATACATACGATTTTGCACAGAAAAGCCAAAATGTCCATTACTATACTTTAACCATAATTTATCAATAGTCCGAATATCTTCGCAGGGAAAATTTTCAATATCCTTCTCACTCAAGCAACCATCATTTTCCTTTTTAACAACTGCTAACATCACTCTTGTTGTCTCTACATCAGCTTCTTGCCATTTTCCATCTTTGAGTAAATCTTGCAATTTTGTGTAATTCATTCCCACTGCGGATACTTTTTCATCAATCTGAGAAGGAGTATCCACTATACCTAATAAATCTCTAAATTGATGTACTGACTGGGGACGCTTTTGGAAGTCCAATGTCATTCCTTCGAGAATAGCGTCATTTACCCTATTACTAATATGAGGATTAAATTGTTTTGGTGGTGGTAAAAGTGGATTATTTTTTCTATATTCAGCCGGAATTGGGACTTGTTTAGTTAATAAAGTATATAGAGTCGCAGCTAAAGCATAAACATCTGTATACTTACCAAAATTCCCCCTTTTTTTATATTGTTCCAGAGGTGCATAACCGTCGGTTCTTTCATTAGTCATATTTCGGACTTGTCCGATACTATATTCTCTTGCCAAACCAAAATCTATTAATACTGCTTCTGCTTTTCCTCGGCGTAAAATAATATTACTCGGCTTAATATCTCGATGTAAAAATCCTTGGTGGTGGACATACTCTAAAGCTTGGCCAATTTGGTTAATATAACATAGTGCTTCATGTTCTGATAACTTCTCATGTTCATCAAGATAGGTTGCTAAATCTTGACCATTAATATATTCCATTACCATGCCCCAAAGTCCATCTTCTTCTATCACTTCATAAACTTTAACAATATGAGGGTGAGAACATTTAGCTAATCGTAAGGCTTCATTCACAAATTTAACTTGTTGCTGCTGAAAATCTCCTTTACCTTGTTGAATATGGTTAAGAGTTTTAATAACAAATATTTTATCTGTGGATAATTCTTTAACACTATAGGTAACACCAAAGCCACCACTACCCAATATATTTTGGATAATAAATCTATCATTATTCAGATATTGATGAGGCTGCCAAAGTTTCATTGATTTATTATTTTAAAATAAATGAAGAAGAGATTTTTTAGTTAGAAGTGCCTAAAAACTAAATATTAAGTCTGTGTTACCTCTGAATTTTGGTATATATGTCATATATTACACTGTATACGTTGATCTGTCAGACTTTAAGCAAAAATGATAGTACCTATGACTCCAGAAAAACTGATGTCTGTTTTATTTTTGCATTGGCAAAGCACATTTCAACCCTTTAGTGTAGATAAATTAGCAGTTAATAAATATTTTAATGTTTTGATTGCAGCATATTCTAGTCAAAATCGCTACTACCACACCTTAAAGCATATTTTTCACGTTATCAGTACCATTGATATTTTACAAGTTTATGCCCAAGACTTAGCTTCTGTAAAACTTGCAGGTTGGTTTCATGATGTCATTTATAACACTCATTCTCAAGATAATGAAGAAAGAAGCGCCGATTATGCTACCACAATTTTAGCAAAATTAGCAATTCCAACTCATACTATTAATATAGTACATCAGTTAATTTTAAATACTAAATATCATCAAGGTGAAGACTTAAATAGCCAAGTTTTACTTGATGCAGATTTAGCAATTTTAGCAGCAGAACCAATTGAATATCAAGAATATTCTCAAGCCATTCGTCAAGAATATGCTTGGGTATCAGAATTAGAATATATCACAGGACGAAAACAAGTTTTAGAAAGATTTTTGCAGCGAGAACGTATTTATTTTACACCTTTAATGTTTGATAATTGTGAACAATCTGCCCGTGATAATTTACAAACAGAAATTAATTATCTTCTTAACGAGAATAACCGAATATTACAGCACCCCAACCAATAATACCACCACCTAAAATTAAAAGTGCGGCATTAATACGGTAGCGAATTACTAAAATTGCGGAAATCACAGCAATTCCTAAACCTAAAAAATCTAGATAATGGGTTTTTGGTAATATTAAAGTAGCCATTCCTAATTGGATTGTAGTTAAAACCATTAACGCTACAGCACTAACATTTACAGCATCTAAAAAAGGTCTTGTCCAAGATGAATTACGAATCCGATTCATTAAAGGATTTAAAGCAGCTACAAATAAAAATGAAGGCATAAAAATTCCCACAGTTGCGACAATTGCCCCAGGAAATCCAGCAATTATATACCCGATAAATGTAGCCGTAGAAAGTACAGGGCCAGGAGTAAATTGCCCAATAGCAATAGCATCTAATAATTGCTGTTGTGTTAACCAACCATATTCTTCTACTAATCCTCCTTGCAAAAATGCTATTAATAAATAACCACCACCAAATAGCACACTACCAACTTTGAGAAAAAATAAACCCAATTGCCATAAAGGTACAGATAGATGATTATTTATAGTTGTATTTACAGTTGCTATAGTTTGCCAAAATGTCCCTGTAGTTAAACCAATCATCATTAAATTAGTTAGATTACCACTGCGTAACCAAACCATTCCTAATATTCCTCCTAGTAATAAAGCGACAACTTCATTAAGTTTAGTAAATTCAGTTATTAACCCCACAGCCACAGCAATTATGAGTAATTGTCGAGTTTTTATGGCTTTTTTCCCTAACCCCCGAATAGCATTCATGATAATTGCTAAAACCACAGGTTTAATTCCATAAAGTAACGGTGCAACCTGGGGTAAAGTCCCATAATTGACATATAACCAAGCCAATAAACCTGTAATTAAAACCGCAGGGAAAATAAAACAAACTCCGGCAACAATTAACCCTAACCACCCTGCATAAATATATCCGATATGAATAGCCATTTCCGTGGAATTGGGCCCAGGAATTAAGTTAGTTACCCCTAATAAATCTAGAAAATGTGCTTGTGTCAACCATTGACGACGTTTAACTACTTCATCTTCAAGCATGGCAATGTGGGCAACTGGGCCACCAAAACCAATAATACCTAATTTGAGAAACAGTTGGGCAACTTCGGTTAACCGGTTTAATGATAAATTACTCATAGGGGTTTAACATTTAAAGCTATATCTGGATAATCACTAAATACGCCATTTACCCCTAAATTAAAAAATATTTCATATTCTTTTTGCGGATTTCCTTGCAAGTCTAAAGGTAAGAAAAAATCTTCATTTCTAAAAGTCCAAGCGTGAACTTGTAAATTAGCTCCATGAGCATCTATAATTAAAGATGTTGGTGATAATAATTTACCATTGATATCTCTAGGAATCAATAAGTTTTTATGTACACCGATTGCTTGGGCATATTCGGCAATTTCTCTTAACCCTGTTTGACTTAATAAATCTGTATAAATGCGAGGATCATTATTAATCACAAAATCATAGGGTTTGCCAAGATCATTAATGAGTTGTACCAACGGTAAATCTGTTTTCTGAGATAATTCTTTCAGGTTACTAACTTCAAAAGATTGAATAAATACAGGTAAATTAATCTCCTGTAAATTCCATAATAAAGTGTCTTCTAATGGTAAACCGATGAATTTAAAATAACTGGGATGTTTTGTTTCTGGATAAATGCCAATATTGCGCCCAATTGATTGACTTTTCTGCTGTGCTAAATCAATGATTTCTTGAAAAGTGGGAATAGTAAATATTCCGTTATAAGCTGTATTTTGGGGACGCAGTTGGGGAATCCGTTCTTGTGCTGTTAATGTTTTGATTTCTGTTATGGTAAAATCTTCTGTAAACCACCCTGTTTTAATTTCACCATCAATGATTTTCGTAGTTTTTAAATGAGCAAATTCGGGATGATTAGCAATATCCGTAGTTTCTGATATTTCATTTTCATGACGCGCAATCAAAATACCATCTTTAGTAATCACTAAATCGGGTTCAATATAATCAGCACCCAAATCAATTGCTAACTCATAACTGGCTAAAGTATGTTCAGGACGGTAGCCGCTTGCACCGCGATGAGCGATAATAACAAGGGGTTTATCTATGAAAGTTTGAGTCATGACTCTTATCTATAATTAAAATTCCACTGTTATTATTTTTTCGTTATGAAACTTATGATGTCAACTCAATCCGAAATAAAACGTATAGAAGAATTAAGACGATTATTGCAACAAGCCAGCTACGCTTATTATGTGCTAGATGCGCCAATAATGGAGGATACGGTTTATGATCGGTTTTATCGAGAGTTGCAAGAATTAGAAACGAAGTATCCAGAATTAATTACGACCGATAGTCCGACTCAGCGCGTTGGTGAAAGACCTGCAACCCATTTTACCTCAGTCCGTCATAATATCCCCCTGTACAGCCTGGAAAATGCGTTTAATATTGAAGAATTGCAAAATTGGGATCAACGTTGGCGGCGACACTCACCAACTCAGTATGATACCGGAGAAATAGAATATGTATCTGAGTTAAAAATTGATGGTGCTGCTTTAGCATTAACTTATGAAAATGGAATTCTAGTCAGGGGGACAACGAGGGGAGATGGGGTAATGGGTGAAGAGATTACCCAAAATGTGAGAACTATTCGCTCAATTCCCCTACGTTTGAATTTTGACGGCTTAGAAAATATTGCTAAAGTGGAAGTACGGGGAGAGGTGTTTCTACCTTTACAGGTGTTTAAAGAAATTAATCAGAAAAGACAAAAAGCTGGTGAACAGTTATTTGCCAACCCGCGCAATGCTGTGGCTGGTACGCTTAGACAATTGGATTCGCGGATTGTCGCACAGCGGCAGTTAGATTTCTTTGCCTATACTGTGCATATTACCGGGTTGGATGATTCCAGTATTGCCAATACCCAATGGGAAGCATTGGAATTACTGCAAAGACTGGGTTTTCGTGTTGATACCAACCATAAACTCTGCCATTCTATTGCTGAAGTAGCCGAATATTACCAATATTGGGATACAGAACGGCTGAATTCTCCCTATATGACAGATGGTGTTGTCGTCAAATTAAATACTTTTAGACTCCAAGAACAATTGGGGTTTACACAGAAGTTTCCTCGCTGGGCAATAGCATTAAAATATCCAGCGGAAGAAGCCCCAACCCGTGTAGAAAAAATTACAGTTAACGTCGGCAGAACCGGGGCATTAACTCCTTTGGCGGAAATGTTACCCGTACAATTAGCAGGAACAACAGTTTCCCGTGCTACCTTACATAATAGCGATCGCATTGAACAATTAGACATCCGTATTGGCGACACCGTGATTGTTCGTAAAGCCGGGGAAATCATTCCCGAAGTAGTTCGGGTAATTAAAGAACTCCGTCCCGCTGATACCCAACCTTTTATCATGCCTTCCCATTGTCCCGTCTGTGGACAACTGGTAGTCCGAGAAACTGGAGAAGCTGTTACTAGATGTGTAAATGCCTCCTGTGCGGCTATTCTCAAAGGTGAAATCGAACATTGGGTAAGTCGTGACGCGTTAGATATTAAAGGTGTGGGGGAAAAGCTGGTATATCAATTAGTAGATAAGGGCTTAGTCCATTCCGTGGCAGATTTATATGATTTAACACCGGAAAACTTATGTACATTAGAGCGCATGGGACAAAAATCAGCGGAAAAATTGATCAATGCGATCGCTCAATCGAAAACGCAACCTTGGGCTAGGGTATTATATGGTTTAGGCATCCGTCATGTTGGCAGCGTCAACGCCCAATTATTAACAGAGAAGTTCACCACCGTCGAAGAATTAACAGCCGCCAGACAATCAGATATTGCAGGCGTTTATGGTATCGGTGCAGAAATCGCCCAATCAGTCTATCAATGGTTTCGCACCCCAGCGAATCAAACCTTAATTTCCCGTATCCAGGCTATTGGTTTAGAATTAGCAAACAGCACAGAAGCCCAAGCTGTGGGCGAAATTAATCAAAAATTTGCTGGTAAAACCTTTGTCGTTACTGGCACATTACCAACCTTGAAACGGGATGAAGCCAAAGCCTTAATTCAAAAATCAGGCGGTAAAATAACTGAGTCAGTGAGTAAAAAAACAGACTTTTTGGTTGTAGGTGTAGATGCCGGTTCTAAATTAGAGAAAGCGCAGAAGTTGGAAATTAGCCAATTGACTGAGGCACAATTATTGACAATGCTGGCAGAATAGTTATAAACCGACATCAATTGTTAAATGCTGTTACAGTCTTAATTGTGAAGATAAATGAACAAAACTCTTCACAGTTTAAACACTTTTACTAAGAACAAACCATGAATTCCCTAATTAATAAAACAGTTGGTATCGCCATAGCTGCAACTACTCTTTTCGTCAGCGTTCCCACCTTTGCCGGAACTAAGCCTGCGGCGAAACCTGCGACACCTCATACTCAGACACATACTGTAGGGACAATTGTTGAAGTTGCCAGCGCCAACCCATCTTTTAAAACCTTAGTAGCAGCTATCAAAGCAGCAGGTTTAGTGGAAACATTATCTGGTCAAGGACCATTTACCGTATTTGCACCCACAAATGAGGCTTTTGCGGCTTTACCAAAAGGAACTTTGGAAAAACTCCTCAAACCAGAAAACAAAGCAACCTTAGTGAAAATCTTGACCTATCATGTAGTTCCTGGCACAGTTTACGCCAAAGATATCAAGGCTGGTGAAGTCAAAACCGTTGAAGGTGCTGCTGTGAAGATTCAAGTTAAGAAAGGCAAAGTTACTATAGGTAACGCTAAAGTCACTAAAGCGGATGTCAAAGCTAGTAATGGTGTAATTCATGTAATTAATAAAGTCCTGCTTCCTCCTAATGTGAAGTTGTAGCATTTTTTCTCTTGATGCAGATTCCCTCATTCTTCAAGAATCTGGGAATCTTTTTGTTGATCAAAAATTCATCAAAAAATTAGTCAATAGCCAATTAAAAATAAAGCTTAATTACGGGTATTATATGTTTGAGACACTTCTTATGTTAGTAGTGTAAACATCCACTTTTTGATTTCTGGAGCTATTCAATGTCAATTTATGTCGGTAATTTGTCCTATCAGGTTACAGAAGAAGACCTAAAACAGGCTTTTTCAGAATACGGGACAGTTAAGCGTGTGCAGTTACCTACAGACCGAGAAACTGGTCGTGTTAGGGGTTTTGCCTTTGTGGAAATGGAAACAGAAGCGGACGAAGCCAAAGCAATTGAGGCTCTTGACGGTGCTGAATGGATGGGACGTAACTTAAAAGTTAACAAAGCTAAACCCAAAGAGGATCGTGGTGGTGACCGAGGTGGTTATGGTGGTGGTGGACGCAACCGTTACTAAATTTTACCATTAAGACTCTAAGTATTATATG
Source organism: Anabaena sp. UHCC 0187 (assembly GCF_009712035.1). Taxonomy (GTDB): domain Bacteria; phylum Cyanobacteriota; class Cyanobacteriia; order Cyanobacteriales; family Nostocaceae; genus Dolichospermum. The sequence continues at coordinate 127,420 of NZ_VILB01000005.1, forward strand.
TTCAGGACAGAGATTTCCTCTGTCTTTTTTAATGCCTGTATTAATCGCCGTAGCTCGTGATGTTATGCTATGCGCCAAATTTTTCAGAAACTTAATATTACCCGGACTAATCACCAATAGCCAGAAGTAATTAACTATTCCTGGTACTTGACTATTATGCAAAAATGATTTGTCCTATTTAGTCATTATTAATAATGCATCAAAGTTCCGGTCGCTGGCGTTTAGGGCTAGGTTTATCATTAGTAACGGTTTTTTTATGGGGAATTTTGCCTCTAGCTTTAACAGTAACGCTACAAGCATTAGACGTGTACACCGTTGTTTGGTTTCGCTTTTTAACCGCCTTCCTGTTACTAGTAATTTATTTGTTTTCCCAGCAAAAATTACCAAACTTAGCAGAATTACGTGCTACTTCTTGGCAGTTATTAGTAGTTGCTACCATATTTTTGGCTGCTAATTATTTTTTGTTTATGCAAGGTTTAGCATTGACCACCCCAGCTAATGCTCAAGTAATAATTCAATTATCTAGTGTGTTATTAAGTTTCGGTGGATTAATAATTTTTCATGAACGTTATACATTGTCTCAATGGTTAGGTGTAGCTATCCTAACTTTAGGTTTTGCACTATTTTTTCATGCTCAATTAGCTACTATCATCACAGCCAAAGGTCAATATTTACTAGGTAGCGGCTTGACTGTTCTTGGGGCCATAGCATGGGCTATTTATGCCTTATCACAAAAACAACTATTACAATCTTTATCTTCAGCTAAAATTATGTTGATTATTTACGGTGGCTGTGCTTTATTATTCACACCATTCGCAAAAATCAAGACAATTTTTACTCTTGATAGTTTCCATTTTTCAACATTGTTATTTTGCGCTTTCAATACTCTGATTGCCTATGGTGCTTTTGCAGAATCTTTGGCACATTGGCAAGCATCAAGAGTAAGTTCTGTAATAGCTTTAACTCCAATTATTACTTTAACCTCCGTTTGGTTAATGTCAGTAAGTTTCCCTAGCATCATCACCCCAGAAAATATTTCTTTGACAGGGATTTTCGGAGCATTACTAGTAGTTAGTGGCTCAATATCTATTGCCTTAGGTAGATCCAATTAATAGGATTTATTTGCATTATTTAGATTGTGTTAATCAGGAAAAATACATAATCAATACTGATGCAGATCATTTATGTATTTATTATGATCTTAAAATAAATGTTGGTAATTACAACCAAATTAATTGGCAGAATAATTCAGAAATTAGCATCAATGTTCAGGGTGTCTAAATAACTACCAAAATTTGAGCCTCGCTCAACAACATCACCACAAAAGTTAAGCGATGAATATGTTTGGTAATTGGGGCAGCACCCTGAGAAAAAACTCCTTATCACTGGTTTTATCAATGTTGCTACCAACATTTGGTATCAGTAACTCGGTAATGGCAGCAGAACAAATTCATGCTTCTTATTTACCACTAGAAATTTCCATCCCCCTTAGTGCCTTAGAAAGTTATGCTAAACATGGGATAATTAATACAGAGTTGGCAGGATATTATCAATATATTCCTACCAACAAACTGCAAGAATTAAGAAAAGTTTTAATTCAACCCCTGAAAATTAGTCCGGCTGTAACTTCGCAATTTCTCGACACTCAACAAGGGGAATTTATCTTAAGGAGATTGGCAGAATTAATTAAAACTAAATCTCATTCTCCACAATCAAAATCTCAAGCTTTACGCACAGCTTTAATTTCCGCTGCTGCTCAACCAGAAGGGATAACTTTATTAAGTTTATTACGTGAATATCCTCAAAATAGTATTAGGATTGATGTCGCTTCTAGCATGAAAGTTGCTGATGAATTGGAGAAAATGATCAGCGAAACTGAAAAAGCAATCGCTACATTAACACAAGCAGCAAATTTAGAAGCTGCTAAAATCTCTCCAGGTAATTTACCTCAATTATCAAACTTGTCGTATCCAACAAATTTACAACCTCAAAAACAAACATTAAAGTTATTTGACTCACTCCGTAATCGGCATTTATCCACAGATATCTATATTCCTAATACCCAAAATCCTGCACCTGTAATTGTCATTTCCCATGGCTTGGGTTTAGACAGCAGTAACTTTAGTTATTTAGCAAATCATCTATCTACTTATGGTTTTGCTGTCGTCATTCCCAATCATCCTGGTAGTGATGCAAAGCAATTACAATCTTTAATTAATGGTAATAGTAATCAGGTTGCACACCCCAATGAATTTAAAGATAGACCTTTAGATATAAAATATATTTTAGATAAATTAGAGTTAGATTCACGATTTCAGCATCGGCTCAACTTACAACAGGTGGGAATATTTGGCCAGTCATTAGGAGGTTATACTGCATTAGCTTTAGCTGGAGCAAAAATTAACTTTCAGCAACTAAAACAAGACTGCAATGCCGAAAAATTGCGAAATACCTGGAATATGTCTTTACTGTTGCAATGTCGGGCTTTAGAATTACCCAATCAGTCAGGACAAGAGGATAATTTACAAGATCAAAGAATCAAAGCAGTGATTGCCGTTAATCCTATCACCAGTTCTATTTTTGGACAAGCTGGTTTAAGTCAAATTCATACTCCAGTCATGATCATTGGTAGCAGTGAAGATACTGTAGCCCCAACTTTATATGAGCAAATTTTACCTTTTTCTTGGATTACTCATCCCCAAAAATATTTAGTCATGTTACTTGGTGCTACTCATTTTTCTACCATTGGTAATAGCAACCCTGGAAGTACACAAATGGCACTACCTACGAATATGGTAGGTGATGCTTCTCAAGCCCATCTTTACATGAATTCTTTAAGTTTACCTTTCTTCCAAACTTATGTAGCCAAAAAACTAGAATATATGCCTTATCTTAACGCTGCTTATGCTCAAAGTATTTCCAGTCAGTCTTTGGGTTTAAATCTTGTTCAATCCCTAGATCAGATCAAATTAGCACCAGTTTTAGGTAATCACTTCCAGGAAACCAACCCCGCAAAAAAAAACTTTCCCATACCATAGTCCGGTTTGGATTTTGGATGCTGGGTATCGGTGTTTCTCTACTACATTTATGCACATTTTCTTCGTAATTCAGATCCTTGACTTTTTCAAGAAGTCGGGGATGTTTTTCTTTACAAGATAACAATTTATGTAAAAATACAAAAATCTCAAATCTCAAATCTAAAATTGTGCAAGGTTTTCTGAATTTAAACAAACCACTGGATTGGACTTCTCATGACTGCGTAGCCAAGGTACGAAAACTCCTGAATATGAAACGAGTCGGACACGCAGGAACTTTAGACCCCAAAGCCACCGGAGTATTACCGATAGCGTTGGGTAAAGCCACCAGATTACTACAATATTTACCAGGGAAAAAAGCTTATCAAGCCACGATTCGTCTCGGTGTGCGTACCACCACTGATGATTTAGAGGGTGAAATTATTACCTCTACTCCTTGTTCAGGCTTGGATTTGGACAATGTGAAAACGGCACTTTCCCAGTTTATTGGTAAAATTGAGCAAATTCCCCCCAGCTATAGCGCCATTCAAATCGACGGCAAACGCCTATATGATTTAGCACGGAAAGGGGAAATAGTTGAAGTTCCCATGCGAATAGTAGAGATATCCCAAATTCAGGTGATAGACTGGCGAGACGGGGATTTTCCAGAATTAGATATAGCCATCTCCTGTGGTACGGGAACATATATTCGGGCGATCGCTCGTGACTTAGGTATAATATTAAATACAGGTGGTACTTTAGCAGCCCTAATCCGCACAGAAAGCAGCAGTTTTCAGATCCCAGACAGTCTCACCTTCACAGATTTAGAAACCCAACTCCAAACCAACAGATTTCAACCTCTAGCCCCAGACGCACCATTACAGCATTTAGTATCTGTAGATTTACCAACAGCATCAGCTAAAAAATGGTGTCAAGGTCAAAAAATTCCCCTCAATCTGGCTATTCCCGACTTCGTGCGAGTTTATGAAACAGAAACCAATTTTTTGGGAATCGGGAAATTAGAAGATGATTTATTAATTCCCCAAATGGTATTTTATGAATTTACAAATTGAAAATTAAACAATTAAAAAAGGAGTATGGCTAACGCCACGCTCCGGAAGTTCTGTATGGACATTTTTAGTATGGGTGGTATAATTTTCATAATTCCGTAAAAATAAAATGATTTATACCCTGAGTGTCGTCTAGTAGCTTGAAGAGGTATAGAGAAGTATATGGTATATACCTACGTTTTTATCTTGGGGCTACTAAAAATCTCCCAAGGTTAAGGTTATTTATTACCAGAAGCTGGGGAAATTTCACTCAATGACATTGAATCATTTTTTAGTGAATTTCTTTTAGTTCATCGTTGAGCGCGTATTAACATTGTGGGGAGTAAGACTTTGAAAAGCACAAATTTTTTATGTATGTTGTTACGCCTTAATTGGGCGCAGTTAATAGGCACAAGCCTGTTAAGTTATATTTCTTTCAGCACTGCTATTTCAGTTGCCCCTGCCGTAGCAGCAGATAAGATAGCTTCAGAAAACCAGAATAGCAAATTAGTCACTCATCAAGCTGCCCAAGAGAATACTTTACCGGATCTCAAACAAGTCCTAGCGAAAAAAGGAGAATTAGGACAAAAGGCAGAATCTATTCTTGAGCAAAAACAACCCCAGGTAATTTCTCAAACAGACTCTTCTGTACCCGCTGCTAACAGTTCCATTGATGCTGATAAATTACGCCAAGATTTATTAATTCAACCCCTGGTTAAAGCAGGTTCAGTCAAGCGAACCTACAGACCTGGACTTAATTTTGGCACTCCCAGTGCTTTCGGGGCAAGCTGGGGTGAATTTTCTATAGAAGCATCAGGAGCCACTGCGGGTAAACTTAGAAACGGTGACGTAGACGGGAGTATCAGTACAAGTATTGGTTTAGGAGATGCCCGAAAATTAGTTGGACTAGAACTTGGCTACACTATCGGCAGTATTAAGAATTTTGGGGAAAATGGCACTTTTGACCTCAAAGCTCACCGCATTGTCTATGAAAAAGACAACAATATAGTAGCTGTAGCTGGTGGCTGGAATACCTTTGCTCAGTATGGCAATGAAGGGATTAGACCTTCCGGTGCTTATGGTGTAGTCACAACTTACTCCTTTTTAAAAGTTAACGATCCTGTTAATCAAATGCCTATATCCTTTTCTGTAGGAGCAGGCGGTGGCGACTTCCGACAAGGTAATGCTAGTACGGGGGTATTTGGTGGCGTGGGTGTGCAAGTTCATCCCCAGGTAGGTGTAGGTTTAGGTTGGAGTGGAGTTGGTTTAAACGTTGGGGCTTCTTTCATTCCCGTCCCTACCATCCCCTTAACAATTACAGCCCAGGGTGCTGATCTCACTGATAACAGCCCAGGTGGTACCGTATTTGTTCTGACTGTAGGTTATGGTTCCAGTTCTTCCTTACCTAAATAAACACTTCCATACTGAGAAAATCACCATGTTAAAAATCAAAACTTTTATTCTTGCCCTCAGTCTGTTTCCCATACTGTCGCTCACTTGGCAGCTACCGAGCCAAGCCCAAAGTAATTCACCTAGTAAAGGTGCGGCCGGGTCTGGAAGTGGAGCTGGTCCTAGTAAAGGTGCAGCCGGGTCTTTGAGTGGAGGTGCTACAAGTGGACGGCCTCTATCACTTTCTCCTAATGTGAGGATTTTAACAACTGGTTTATTGATTATTAGTCAGCCAATTCAGATTATTCTCAATCAAGCTGGGCGTAACACATTACTGAATTTTCCTGGTGGTAATTCTTCTATTATCGTTCTCATTTTGAAGGGAATTCCAAATGGCAACCTTCAATTGATCGCTGCTCGTTTTATTAATATCGGTGCGCCTCCAGGACGTGTAGAATCCTTGATGAGAGCTTTGTTTGGTCTATATGGTTCTCGTAGACAAGCCTCAGTCCCAGCCCTTCCTGTCGCTCAGTTACCACAAGAACAGTTAGTATCCAGCACAAAAGCTCTAAAAGCTAAGTTCACAATTTCTCAAGCGGCTGATACTCAACCAAGTGAGAATCTGACACCAATTCCTGATACTGAAGCAAATACTGAAGTAGATGTAGATATCAACCAGTTGAACGATGCTATTAGTGCTTACAACGATATTATCCGAGAAAGCAGTCCAGTGGCTCTGCAACAACTCGCACAAAACGAAGAGTTCTTAGCAATTGGGAAAGCACTAAAAGAATTGAGAGCCGCTATTAACTAATCTCAAGTCTAATTACACACGTATAAAAAACAACGGAGAGACAAAAAGAGCTTCTCCGTTATTTTTTGTAAATTTGAGAAAGTTCCATAAAAAAGTTAAGTTAAGAAAAAATAGCCCAAAAAAAACGGGGAAACAAAAGTGAGTCCTGGATTTGATTACGATTTAGTCATTATCGGCGCTGGTGTGGGTGGACATGGTGCGGCCTTACACGCTATCAGTTGCGGTCAGAAAACAGCGATTATTGAAGCTGGGGAGATGGGAGGAACTTGTGTAAACAGGGGCTGTATTCCTTCTAAGGCATTGCTGGCAGCTTCAGGAAAGGTGAGAGAATTACGCAACGCCCATCACCTCAAGTCTTTGGGAATACAGATTGGTAATGTCGAGTTTGAACGGCAAGCGATCGCTGATCATGCTAACAATCTCGTCTCCAAAATTCAAGGAGACTTAACCAACAGCCTCAAACGCTTGGGAGTTGATATTATCCGGGGTTGGGGCAAGGTATCTGGGACACAAAAAGTTACCATCGTCACAGATAAAGGTGAGAAAACCATCACCGCCCAAAATATCATCCTTTCCCCTGGTTCTGTCCCCTTCGTTCCCCCTGGAATTGAAGTAGATGGCAAAACTGTCTTTACCAGTGACCAAGGCGTTAAACTAGAAACTCTCCCTAAATGGGTGGCGATTATCGGTAGTGGTTACATCGGATTAGAATTTTCTGATGTTTACTCAGCTTTAGGTTGTGAAATTACCTTAATTGAAGCTCTAAGTGAGTTAATGCCAGGATTTGACCGAGATATCGCTAAACTGGCAGAACGGGTCTTAATTAACCCCCGTGATATTGAAACCAAAGTCGGCATTTACGCCAAAAAAATTATTCCTGGTTCACCAGTAGTCATTGAGTTGGCTGACTTTGAAACTAAAGAAGATTTAGAAGTTCTGGAAGTTGATGCTTGTTTAGTGGCTACCGGTCGTGTTCCTGCTACCCAAAATCTTGGTCTAGAATCCGTTGGCGTTGAACTTGACCGCCGCAATTTTATTCCTGTTAATGATAATATGGCCGTATTATCAAACGGCGAAATTGTCCCCCATCTCTGGGCTATTGGTGATGCTACCGGAAAAATGATGTTAGCTCATGCGGCATCTGCCCAAGGGATCATTGCTGTAGAAAATATTCTGGGTCGTCATAAAACTGTTGACTACCGCAGTATTCCCGCCGCTGCTTTTACCCATCCAGAAGTTAGTTATGTGGGTTTGACAGAAACCGCCGCCCATGCTTTAGGTCTAACTGAAGGTTTTGAAATCGCCACCAGTAAGAGTTACTTTAAAGGTAATTCTAAAGCCTTAGCCGAAAATGATACTGATGGGATGGCCAAGGTAATTTATCGCAAAGATACAGGCGAAGTCTTAGGTGTACATATCTTTGGTCCCCACGCCTCAGATTTAATTCACGAAGCTGCAGCCGCTGTTGCTAACCGTCAATCTATCCAAACTCTTGCTTATCTGGTTCATGCTCACCCCACGCTTTCAGAAGTTCTAGATGAAGCTTATAAACGGGCATTAGTTAGTTAGTAGAAGAATTGAGGAGTTACAGGTGATAGGTAATACAGCGGTTTCCGCTCTTATGAGGTACATCTTAGCCCCCTCATCGCACCCCCTCATCGCACCCCCCTCAATCCCCCCGCAACGGGGGGAAGAAAAGGATAAACTTTTGATATTGGAGGGGATTGGGGGTGGGGTTCTTGTACCTCATAACAGAAGGAAGTGCTGTAGGTAATGGGGAAGAGAAAAATGTTCTTTCTTCTTCATTCTTCTTTCCGAACTCCTGACTCCGAACTCCTGACTCCTGACTCCTGACTCCTGACTCCTGACTCCTAAATTCTTACACAATATGCAAATCCGTCGTCGTTCACCTAGCCGAGCTATTAATGTTTCTATAATCCAATATAAATCCGCTATAGAAGGGGCTGCACCAAATAATATTTTAGAAGAAATTGTTTGGCAAAAAGAAACAGAAGTTGAGAAAATGCGGGAAAGGCTACCTTTGCGAGAATTGCAAAAAAAAGCCTTAACTGCACCACCTATTCGTGATTTTATTGCCGCTTTGCGTCAAGGTAAAACTAACCCTGCTTTAATTGCTGAAGTCAAAAAAGCTTCTCCCAGTAAAGGGGTATTTAGGGCAGATTTTGATCCAGTAAATATCGCTCAATCTTATCAAGCTGGTGGAGCTAGTTGCCTTTCTGTGCTGACAGATGTTAAATTTTTTCAGGGTAGTTTTGAAAACCTATCTTTAGTCCGTTCTGCGGTGGATTTACCTTTGCTATGTAAGGATTTTATTATCTATCCTTACCAAATGTATTGGGCGCGAATTCATGGAGCAGATGCAGTTTTATTAATAGCAGCAATTCTCAATGATCAAGATTTGCAATACTTTATCAAAATTGCTAATAACTTGAAAATGGCAGCTTTAATAGAAGTGCATAACTTAGAAGAATTAGATCGGGTATTGGCTTTGGATGGTGTGTCTTTAGTCGGTATTAATAATCGCAACTTAGAAGATTTTTCCGTTGACTTGCAAACTACTTGTCAATTACTAACAGCTAGAGGTGAGCAATTACAAGCAAAGAATATTCTTGTAGTCAGTGAATCAGGATTACATCACCCAGAGGATTTAAGTGTAGTTAAAACAGCAGGTGCATCCGCTGTATTAATTGGTGAATCATTGGTCAAACAACCAGATCCTCAATTAGCAATAGCAAATCTATTTGCTTAATCACAATCTTGATTGAAAATAATGGCAATTATTGATTTCCTGTGTAACAATTAATCCGGGATTAGCTAAACTTTAACTAATTAAAAATTCCTAAGTTGCAACTTCAGAATAAACTACATGGAGCCAATTCCTTTACCTTCTCCTATTCATTACGAACTTATACTTCAACTTTTAGAAAAGCAAACCATGACTTCTCTAGGTCAAAACCAAGACCTTCGCAATCAAGTTAATCAACTGATTATTACCCTGCGAAAAGCTGCATCCCAACAAAAGCGACTAGAAGAAACTTTTCAATCATCCTCTTTAGTGATTGATCACCGTTGGTCTATTAATCATTTTGCGGATAAAGTTGACTATTCCTAATGAATGCTGTTTCTATCTGGACAAAAACCCAGCCCTGCAAAAGCGGGGCTTTTAACTAGACTTCCTATTAAAAGATTTTAGTAGGTTATTTTTTGGATTTTTATCCCCTGGAGGGGTTAATTTGGATTGTATTGAAATTTTCAACTAGGAGACAAACATGGACGATAAATTGATGCTGATGATTCCTGGGCCTACCCCAGTTCCAGAAGCTGCTTTACTAGCATTAGCCAAGCACCCCATTGGCCACCGCAGTGGCGAATTTAGTACGATGATGGGAGAGGTGACAGAAAACCTCAAATGGCTACATCAAACCACAAGTGATGTATTAATGTTAAACGTCAGCGGTACTGGTGCTGTAGAAGCGGGAATCATTAATTTCCTTTCTCCAGGCGATCGCATTTTAGTTGGTTCTAATGGTAAATTCGGTGAACGTTGGGTAGAAGTGGGTGAAGCCTTTGGCTTAAATGTGGAAACAGTTACCGCAGAATGGGGACAACCCTTAGACCCAGCCCAATTTGCCACCAAACTGCAAGCTGATACCAACAAAGAAATCAAAGCTGTAATTATCACCCACAGCGAAACCTCCACTGGTGTCATCAATGATCTAGAAGCTATTAACCGCCACGTTAAAGAACATGGTGAGGCTTTAATCATTGTTGATGCTGTCACCAGTTTAGGGGCTTATAACGTCCCTGTAGACGCTTTAGCTTTGGATGTAGTCGCTTCCGGTTCACAAAAAGGCTACATGATTCCTCCCGGTTTAGGATTTGTCTCCGTTAGTCCCAAAGCTTGGGAAGCCTACAAAACCGCAAAATTGCCTAAGTATTATTTAGATTTAGGTAAATATCGCAAAGCTACCGCTAAAAATACCACTCCCTTTACTCCTCCCGTCAACTTAATGGTGGCATTACACACCACCTTGGGAATGATGAAGAAGGAAGGATTGGAATCTATCTTTACCCGTCATGAACGCCAAAAAAATGCTACCCGTGCGGCGATGAAGGCGTTAAATTTATCATTGTTTGCTGCTGATGAATGTGCCAGTCCCGCCATTACCGCTGTAGCCACACCAGGCATCGAAACCGATAAAATTCGCTCTTTAATGAAAAAACGGTTTGATATTGCTTTAGCTGGTGGACAAGACCATCTGAGTAATAAAATTTTCCGCATAGGTCACTTGGGTTTTGTCAGTGATCGGGATATTCTTAGCTGTATTGCTTCCCTAGAAGTTGTCCTGCCACAAGTCGGCCATGAAAATTTCACCCCCGGCGCTGGTATAGCAGCAGCAGCAAAAGTTTTTGCCTAATAGTCATTAGGTTGGTAATGGGTCATGGGTAATGGGTAATGGAAAAATTTTTCCCCCTGCACCCTGCACCCTGCACCCTGCCTCTTGCCTCTTCCCTACGCCGTTTCTAGCCAGTCATAAATTTGTTCTAACTGTTCAAGAGTAATTAACCCATACTGCCAAAGAGTCATGGTTAAAGAACCAGGATCTTGATCACGGTTACGTAATGCTACGGCTAAGGAAGCGGCCGAAATTGCCAAATCTTCCTGGAGAAAATTAATGAGCCGAGAATATCTTGATGGTGTCATTTGTATCTCACCTCCTTGAGTAGAATTGATGATCATAGATTGATTATTTATTTTGTGAGTATTGTATAGCCAGTATTTTATTTGTTACTTTTCTCTGCTTGTATAGCAACAGACAAGGCGGTTAGGACATCAATTGATAATGAAACTCAGTGACTCCTGCTATATCAATATCTATAGGTTGTATAGAAAAACATTGCATTCTTCTAAATAACCTGTTTCTAAAGCACTAACTTTATTGGATGTACTACTACACCACGCTACTTACAATAACGGGGAAAATTCGTAATACAGTAGCTCATGTATCCTATCAGGACAAGATTTAGAGAATACTTTAACCATGATGTTAGCCTGAGCATGAACATCCGCTAGTTTACTTTTGTCGTTTAAGTAACAAAGATTTTATATCCTATACTCCTCTATTAGCGACTATTTACACTTGAGCTAAAAGGGAGATTTCTGTTACTAAACTCTGAAGTCATGATTTTAACTGGAAAAAAACTAAAATTTGATGTTATTCAGGCTACTGCTAAATATTAACCTCTTCACGCCTATTTATGCTAGGTTGCGGAACAGTTTTTTTAACAGAATAATTCTGTATCAGATAAAAATTCAGAAATATTAAGCCCTGCTATATCCAAACTGGATCATTGCTAGAAAATCTTCATCCTCTTGACTGAGGAACTTTAGGAGTTAAGAAATCAATTTTGACCTGATCTCCTTTCCGTAAGCCTAGTTCTGCGGCTCGTCCTGACCTCAGTTCAATTACTTGATCTATCAGTACATTTGGACCGTATGTGGAACAAGGTTCTTTTTTGCAAGGTGGAGCAGATCCTTGGATATACTTAACTGCACCTTTATGGAGAAATACCATATCTAAAGGAACAGGTACATTCTTCATCCAAAATTTTACTGGTTGTGGGTTCGGAAAAACAAACAGCATTCCTCGGTTATCGGGTAAAGCCGGTCTATACATTAAACCCATCATTTGCTGTTCTGATGTTTGCGCTACTTCTAACTGAATTTTTACATTTTGAGGAAGAGTAGCCTGAGCGGAAATTGGTAGATTTTGTCCAGCATTTACTGGTGTTTGGGTTGGTGATGCTGGTGTCATAGAGGGAGATTTAGCTGTGGTTGGTGGTGAACAGCCTATCAGGAAAATACTGAGTAATATTGAACAGAGACTGAGCCAGGAGATCATAAATAATACCGGAAATCGGGACTAGGGCAAAAGCGATGATTTTATCAATCACCTTATTTACTGGAATTTAGATTCCGATTATTCTACTTAATTTCTGCAAAATTGCCCACAAATTTAGATTTTATTTGTGGTTATTTCTTTTTTTTATGGATTTTAGGAGTCTCTGAGTACGTAGCCTACACCGCGTACAGTTTGAATCAGGCGTTTTTGACCTTCTTCTTCAATTTTGAGGCGGAGGTAACGAATATACACCTCAATCACATTAGACTCACCCATAAAGTCGTAACCCCAAACATTTTCTAAAATTTTGTCGCGGGTTAATACTTCGCGGGGATGTTCCATTAAGAACTTTAAGAGTTCAAATTCCTTCATGGTTAAGTCAATGGCCTTACTGTTGTAAATAGCGCGACGCGTTCCTATATCTAAAATCAAATCACCAAAGCGTAATTGCTCTGTGGTATCAATATCTGGTTTGAGATAGAGACGAATCAATTTTAAAAAATCTTCCGAGCGGTAAGGTTTGAGGATGTAATCATCAGCACCAGCATCTAAACAGGCTATGCGATCATCTACTGTATCTCTGGCCATTAAAATCAGTACAGGAGAACGATTACCAATATTTCTAAGATTTTTACACAAAGATAGTCCTGATTCTCCGACGAGCATTCGATCTACAACAATTAAAGCAGGTTGGCGATCTCGACAGAATTGTAATCCATTAACGGCATCATGAGTCACAATTGCATCATAACCAGCTTCTTGTAAATCAAAAGCTAATTGATTAGCTAAAGTTTCATCTGGTTCAATCACCAAAACAAAAACGGCGGGATTGTGGGTAGCTATCATAGCAGTTGGGGTTATGGGATTGGGGATTGGTAATTGAATTGGAAAAACCCTCACCTATAGTTATAGCCTGTTACCGTGTTAGTGGTATTTCAGACAATATTAACTCAAGTTACTGATTTTCCGGTTGCACCTATAGACAAGGTTCCGCAACTCAATCCGAACAATAATAATTTTTGCTCGTAATTTTAGTGTGAGTTCCATCTAAACCTCGTCCAAATTGAGAACTGGAGTTGTTCAAAAGAAAGGGTGCGTTCTTTGCTTTGTGACATAGAGTAGCGATATCGCTCTTTTAGCGGAAAGTCTAATGCCCACAGACCTACAATGGATGTAAGATACCTCAATGAAAATCGAACAAGAAAATTCATTTAGTACCTGCCCTAAATGTGGCACAACCAGCCATAAATTATATCAAAATCATAGACATATTATTAAAGACCTCCCTTTTGCAGAAAAAGAAGTATTTTTAGAAGTTAATCGCCGACAGTTTAAATGTAAACAATTTCAGAGGGAACTCCGAAGCAACAGGGAACAGAAAAAACTCATGTTTAAAAACATGAAATTGAAATAATGACACTGTTTTTTTCGTGCTACGCATCTTTTAAAAATATCTTTTTTTGACTAAAGCTCTAGACTTTTGCAAATGAGTGTTTCTTATCTGTTCCCTATTTTTGCTTAATTGCCCATTTTACCTGTCGTAAAATCCCCCGTAACATTCCCACTTCGGCAGTTTGTAAATAAGCACGGTTATAGAGGTGACGAAATTTTTCCATGCGACTAGCTGCGGTATGGGGATAAAGATAACCTATGGCAAGCAATAAAGATTCTAATTGTTGATAAAAAGCTTCCATAACATCTAATGAGGCAATTTCTGGATCAGGTATATTCTCTTCTGTAAATAAATCCGTAGACTGTGATAATTCATAACAACAAATAGAAACCGCAGTAGCTAAATTCAAAGATGGATATTCTGGATTAGTGGGAATAAAAACTAATTTGTGGGCATAACTTAATTCTTCATTAGTTAATCCTCTATCTTCCCTACCAAAAATTAAGGCTACAGGCTTTTCTACTTCTGCCAATAACCAGGGTAAAGCGGTGCGGGGGGTTTCTAGGGGGATTTCTCCACTGTATTCCCGTCCCATAGTAGCAATGGCACGGACACAGCCATGCAATGCTTGTGGTAATGTATCTACTATGACCGCAGATTCTAAAATATCTTTACCATGAACTGCCATTTTTAAAGCATCATCGGATGTGCGATCGCATTGAGGATTGACTAATATTAGTTTAGATAAGCCAAAATTTTTCATTACCCTGGCTACAGAACCGACATTCAATGGACCGGCTGGTTCTACTAAGACGATAATTACGTTGTTGCAACTGGTTTTTATATTAATATTTTCTGTCATACTTATTTATTTTTACCAGCTTTAATCATCACAATTAAATGTTCAATACGTTCATACTCATCCAGTTCTTTTAACTCTCTGGGGTTAATATCACCTGCTTTATTACGTGCTAGTAAAGTACGTAACCGGTCTTGCATTTCCGGTGTGGGTTTAAATTCAACAATTTGTTGAGGAGTGGGGTTACTGGCAAGAAAATTAAGGATATATTGGTAAACTTGTGTTGGTATTGCTGGTTGTTGAAGACTCAAAGCAAGTAGTTCTGGTAGGCGTTCATTGCCTATTTGTGCTATTTGTTGAGATAGTTCTTCTGATACTTCTAGGGTAATTTTTGGCATATATTTTTCCAAAGTGGATTATTTTCTATCTTGTAATTGTTCTATTGCTTCACTCATTAGCTGTAAGTCTTCTTTAGGTATTGAACCTGCAAAACGCAGTAATTGTTTACCGGGAACACCTTTGATCTTTGAAGTTGTCAAATTGCGGGCAAATTCTAGGACTTGATATTGCAAGTCTTGAGGCATAATTTTTAATTGTTCAATAACTTGGTCAGCAATAGATGTAGTCATAATATTTTTTCCTAGCATTGTTAAATACTATGTTATTGGAAAATAAAAGTCAGTCAAGAGTAGACCTTGCTAACATGATTTGAAAAAGTCAGACCTCTTGACTGAATAATTATATTATAACAATTTTCTATCACCTAACTTAATTTTATGTAAATAAATTTACGGTATTATAGTTGAATAATATTCCATCATTAAGAACTATCCCTCAATCAGATATGGCGATGGTTATTGCTGCTGAAGATGCCAACTCTTCATATTTTTATGATAATGAAGATGGGGTAATAACATCACGTATTATTAGTTATAATTTACTTCATTGAAAGACAAGCTGTTAAAGAGGTGTGTCACTCCAAAGTAAAGATTAAGATTTGCTATTATGGTATTAGTCAGATCCAGAATTATTGCTTTTCTTATTGTCAGCTTTATTTATTAATCTTAAACAAGCATGAATAGTTGCCAGATAATAATAAAACATCCAGCTATACCAAATAGCTTGATCAAAATCTATCTTTTGTTTTTGATTATGATGACGAATACCGAAGTTATTAGCTAGATTAAATAAATCACTTTCATCTTTTGAAGTGATTATTTGTTGAATCTTAGGCTTGAGGAATTCTAATACATCTACTAAGTTCTTTATGGCATCACGCCTATCATTGAGAGATGAACGATATCGCCTAAATTTGATAATTGCTGCTTCTACTCTTGTTTCAACATTTTCTGGATCATAGGTAGGTAAATTTGCTTCAAAAAGTAAATCTAGTCCTTGTTCTGCCTGTTCTAAAATTTCACCATTTTCAGAGAGTTCATAACCATCTTGATAGTCGCAAAGAATATCATTGATTTTATCCCTAAATTCTTTTTGTCCAGCTATTTTATCAAATGTATTGTAATGCCAACCACAATTACCAAAAGTATGATGAAACCCATCAATAGGCTTGGATATCCAATCATATAATAATTCTATTACATCGAATAAATCATCTTCACTATAGTTTAAGCATTTATCTTGGATTGTCCATAAATTAGGCTTTCGTAAAACCCTAAACATTTGAGCTTCAATATCAGCACCTAATTTACCTGCAACTTCTCCGGCATCTACGCAGTCAAAGCCAAAAGCTTCTTGGAAATAATCGTTTGATGTAAATTCCAAATATATGTCCCGAAATAAACGACGAAGCATCTCTAAATCGAAACGAATCGCATCTGGATTTTTGCCTGTCCGTACTGAATAGTATCTTCTGTTAACCATACTATGTTAATGTTTAAAAATTAACAGTTTGCATCAAGAACCTTATACAAAAACTCTCTTTAACTCTTCTTCCTTCGTATCCTTCCCTCCTTCGTGGTTCATTTCTCCCTTTATCATCATAAAACAAAGATGTAGAAAAAACCTTTTTGTGTCTCTGCGTCTTTGTGTGAAATACATTTTAACCCATCTCAGTCGTTTACACCATTACTTGAGGCTTTTGACTTGATATTTCAATTATTGTAATTACAATGTAAACACCACCCTATCCCCAAACACCAAAAATGGGTAAAGCAATCAAAACCCGAATAGTCAAAATCGGCAATTCCCAAGGTTTACGCATTCCCAAAACCCTATTAGAACAAAGCGGAATTAACTCAGAAGTAGAAATAGAAGTTCACGGTAATCATCTCATTATTCGCCCAGTTGAACAAGTAAGAAAAGGTTGGGAAAAAGCATTTATAGAAATGGCAAAAAAACAAGATGATGTCCTATTAGATGATATCAATATAACAGAATGGGATAAAGATGAATGGCAATGGTAGTTAACAGATTTGATGTTTTCCTAGTTAATCTTGATCCTACCATTGGGAGTGAAATTCAAAAAACACGCCCCTGTTTAGTAATTTCACCCAACGAAATAAACCACCATATTGCCACCGTCATAGTTGCACCAATGACAACAAAAGGGCAAACATACCCGACAAGAGTAACCTGTCAATTTCAAGAAAAAGAAGGACAAATTGTCCTAGATCAAATTCGCACAGTAGATAAAACTCAATTAGTCAAACTTCTAGGTCAAATTACGACAGAAGAACAAAAAACAGTTCTGGATATCCTAGCTGAAATGTTCGCTGAATAACTCTTCTTCCTCCTCTTCCTTCGCGCTCTTCGCTCCTTCGTGGTTCATTTCTCCCCTTCTCCCCATAAAACAAAAGACGCAGAAAACACCCTCCGTGCCTCCGCGTCTCTGCGAGAAAAAAACTCCTAAACCATCTCAGCAGTTTGCTGTGCTTGAGGCTGGAACATAAACAGAGAATAAACCACATCACGGCGGATATTCACCATCATATCCAAGAACAACTCATAACCCTCACTCTTATACTCAATCAACGGGTCTTTTTGTCCATAACCACGCAAGCCAACAGACTCACGCAAAGCATCCATTTGTTGCAGATGCTCCCGCCACAAAGTATCTATGCGTTGAAGAATAAAAAACCGTTCCGCTTGACGCATTAAACCCGGTTGAATTTGGTCAATTTGCGATTCCTTCATATCATAGGCAATCCGCGCTTGTTCGTGGAGGAAAGCTTTAATTTCCGCAACTCCCATATCCTCCAACTGGACAGACTGCATATCAGCCAACAGGTAAACAAACTCCTTCACCTTATCCACCAACTTTTCTAATTCCCATTCTTCCGAAGGTAAATCAGGGTTGATGTAATAATCAACGATGTCGTCCATCGTTTTTTCTGCGTATTTTATCACCTGTTCCTTCAAATCTTGACCTTCCAACACCCGACGACGTTCCGCATAGATAGCCCGCCGTTGGTTATTCATCACCTCATCATACTCAAATACCTGTTTACGGATGTCGTAGTAATAGGTTTCTACCTTCTTCTGTGCGCCCTCTAAGCTGCGGGTTAACATTCCCGACTCAATAGGCATATCTTCTTCCACTTGGAAGGCATTCATCAAGCCAGCAACGCGATCGCCCCCAAAGATCCGCAATAGGTTATCCTCTAAACTGAGGAAAAATCTTGTAGTTCCAGGGTCGCCTTGTCTGCCCGCCCGTCCGCGCAACTGGTTGTCAATCCGTCGTGACTCATGGCGTTCCGTCCCAATTACGTGCAAACCGCCTCTACTCACCACCTCATCATGTTCGCGGACAGTAAATTCTTCATACTCATGCTTAACCTGCTGGTAAGCTTCCCGCAATTTCTGAATTACCAAGTCATCTGTCGGGGCTTTTTCCGCCGCCACAGCCACCTTATCCTCTGCTTCCAATTCCGGTAAACTACGTTCACCGTAAGCCTTCACAGCCACCTCTACAGCCGCTTTTAAAAGCTGTTCTGTTTCCTTGCTTAATTGAGTGGGGAAAATTTCTGGAGAAGCCCGCCAAGTTTTCACCTTTTTACCAGGAACAAAGCCTTGACCACCACCACTACCACCGATAGGTAGTCCAGAAGCCCTTTGTACACCAAAACTATCATCATCTTCTGGGCTAACAATCCTGGGCATAAAGTATTCCCGCAGTTTTAACCGCGCCATATACTCAGAGTTACCACCCAGGATAATGTCTGTACCCCGTCCCGCCATGTTGGTAGCGATGGTTACAGCCCCACCACGTCCAGCTTGGGCGATAATTTCCGCTTCCCGTTCCACGTTTTCTGGTCTAGCGTTAAGTAACTCGTGGGGAATTGCCATTTCCTTGAGGAGTCGGCTGAGAAGTTCAGATTTTTCGACGCTAGTTGTCCCCACTAACACAGGTCTACCATTTTCGTGCATTTCGGCACATTCTTTAGCGATCGCTCCCCACTTACCTGGTTCAGTCTTAAACACCATATCAGACAAGTCTTCCCGTCTTCTAATCCGGTTGGTGGGAATAATCGTCACTTCCAGTTTGTAAATCTTTTCAAATTCTACTTCTTCCGTTTTTGCCGTTCCCGTCATTCCCCCCAACTTGGGATAGAGCAAAAACATATTTTGATAGGTAATTGTCGCCAAAGTTTGGGTTTCTGGCTGAATTTCTACGTGTTCTTTCGCCTCAATTGCCTGGTGTAAACCATCACTCCACCGTCGTCCCGGCAGTACCCGACCTGTAAATTCATCCACAATGACAATTTCGTCATTGCGGACAATATAATTCACATCCTTGAGGAACAATTCCTTGGCTTTAATCGCATTAAACATAAAATGCGCCCAAGGGTCTTCTGGGTCAAACAAATCGGTTACACCCAATTGATTTTCCGATTCTGCAAAACCCTCATCTGTCAACAGAACGTTACGATCCTTTTCATTGACTTCGTAATGCTCATCTTTTTGAAGACTAAAGGCAATTTCCGCCGCTTTTAAGTATTTTTCTGTAGGTCTTTCCACCTGACCAGAAATAATTAATGGAGTCCGGGCTTCATCAACTAAAATCGAGTCTACCTCGTCAATAACACAGAAATTAAATGGGCGTTGCACCACCTCAGCCATAGAGGTAGCCATATTATCCCGTAGATAATCAAAGCCAATTTCGCTGTTGGTGACATAGGTAATATCACACTCATAGTTTTTTTGGCGCTCGCTGGGAGTCATACTGGACTGAATTAGCCCCACACTTAACCCTAAGAACCGGTGTACCTGCCCCATCCATTCCGCGTCCCGACGCGCCAGGTAATCATTGACGGTAATTACGTGGACACCTTTACCAGTCAGGGCATTTAAATAACTTGGTAGGGTAGCTACTAAAGTTTTCCCTTCACCAGTTTTCATTTCGGCAATTTGCCCAAAATGGAGAATTATCCCACCTTGTAATTGCACATCAAAGTGTCGTAATCCTAAGACACGCCGCCCTGATTCCCGCACCACAGCAAAGGCTTCCGGCAAGATATCATCTAGGGTTTCGCCATTAGCCAACCGTTGTTTAAACTCGACGGTTTTCGCTTTTAACTGTTCATCAGACAGCGGCTTAATATCTTCTTCTAAGAGGTTAATTTCTGTAATGTAAGGTTGGTATTTTTTAAGTTTACGAGCGTTGGGATCGCCCAACAAAAGTTTTAGCATGGCAGTTTATAGAATTAAATCAAGAGGAATGGAGATTTAAGCTTTGGCTATATGATTATAGACGTTTAATCTAACCCAGCCGTTGTGCTTATGGATGGGTGGAAAATGAGAATTTACTCAAAAACCGAATGAAAATTAATCAATCACTTTTATATAAGGATTGGTTTTAATTATTATCTTAATATTTAAACTGCTTCATTGGTCAGTTGTCAGTTGTCAGTTGTCAGTTGTCATTAAATTATTTCCCCCTGCTCCCTTCCCCCTGCTCCCTGCTCCCTGCCCCCTGCCCCCTGCCCCCTGCTTCCTGCTCCCACTCTGGAGTAAGGCTGCGAAAATCATACTTATCAGCCCCAAGATGACAACTCGCACAACTACCAATATTTACAGGATTAGGTAATTTTACGCCAGGATGTAAAGCCCGAAAATAACGGGAGTCTTTGAGGCGATAGGGTGTTGTTTCATCTTGCAGTTGCACGCGGGAAAAGGTGTAAAGATATTTTGATACTAAAAGATGTTGAAGCTTGCCTAAAGGCTGGATTTGTGCGCCATAGTGTTGGGAGTCTTTTAGGAGATTTTGCCAAGTTTGGCTAGGAAACACCGCTGGTGGTAAGGCAATATGACAAGATGAGCAGTTTTCTAAGTACAGTTCTTGTCCTGGTTGGTATCGTGCTGGGACGACATCCACAGTCCCAATTGCAGCCCCAGGATTTGCACCGTGGGCGCTGGTGGCAAATCCCAATATCCAGCCCATAGCTACACTCCAAGCAAAAATCACCAACATGACGATGAGTAGTTGGCTTTTTAATCGCCGGTGGGATTTAATTTTAACTAAAGTTGACATAGGGTTCTTAATTTGACTATTTATTTGCAGTGGGTAGGGGAAAAGTTCCTAAAATTTCATCAACTCCAGCACCTCTGGTTTCACCATCCCTTAAGGTTTTTAATTTAATATAAATGTATTTGTCAACACTTTTGTTGTTTATTCTTTGTTGCGTTTCTTTGTTACTAACTTTAACGTAAATAAAACTATTTAAACAGAAATAATAATTTATCAGTAAGTTTATGATACTAATTATGCACAAATATTCATAAGCTTTCTAAATAGCTTAAAAGGTCTGCCATTTCTTGCTTACTGGGCTGGAATTTCGGCATAGGAGGAGTTTCTCCGCTAGTTACTTGATGAATCAGCCCATAGCGGGATTTATATTTGGAGATTTCATGTAAACTCGGACCAACTAGTCCATTTCCTTCTAAACCATGACAACCAGCACAGTTGATTTGGAAAATAGCTTTTCCCTGAACTGGGTTTCCCTGGAGGGATAGAACACTTTTAACATAAGGATCAGAGGCTTTGACTATCTCAATCCCAAACAGGATTAATGGCAAGGCTATCAGCATCGCTACGGTGAAGATAACGAACTGTTGAATTAGGGTTTCAGGTTTGATGAGCTGGTTATCCAAAAGGGTTGCTTTAACAATGTGCAAGTTTTCATTTCCTACACATAGCTTAAAATTTCTTGATTGTGTTGGCAAGTACAAATGATGATTTTTAGATAGTATTTAGATTTAAAGCTGCTATGGGACGCGGGATTAGTGCCAGATTTGGTAAAATCAAAAACAGGAACCGAATTTTTCCATAATTGCAACAAGGAGCTTTACAGTGGTTGAACCCCTACTATCAGGTATTGTACTTGGTTTAGTTTTTGTAACTTTAAGCGGATTATTCTACGCTGCTTACAAACAATACAAGCGTCCTACCGAATTGGGCGGCTGATATTAATTGAGGAGTCAGGAGTCAGGAGTCAGGAGTCAGGAGTCCAGGAAGAAGAAAGAAGAAAATTCTCCGTCTATTCCCTATTCCCTGTTCCCTGTTCCCTGTTCCCTGTTCCCTGTTCCCTGTTGCTGATAAAATGTCAAAGCTGTTTTACCATAGCTTTTTTGACGGCAGATTTCCCAGTTGTAAATGTTTGATGGCTGCCAATTTCTGTAACGATGTTCGACGGCTATTTCTCCTTGGGAATCTAAAAGCTGATATTGGGCGATCGCTTCTAATACTGGTTCATATAATCCACTAGCATAAGGTGGATCAAAATATATTCTGTCAAATTTTTGACCTGATAATTTTTTTAACTGTTGGGTAACATTTCCCCGTAATAGCTGAAATTTTTGGTCTGGCTTGGCTACCTGCTGCCAATTTTCTTGAATTATGGCACAGGATTGACTAGATTCTTCAATGCCGATGACAACGCTGGCCTCTCTGCATAAAGCCTCCGCACCCATAGAACCACTACCGGCGCACAAATCCAACCAGCGACAACCAACGATTGTTCCCTGCCAAATATTAAACAATGCTTCCCGGACTCGCGCACTGGTAGGTCTGGTATGTTCACCTGGTAAGGTTTTTAGCAGACGATTCCCGTAAATTCTCAGACTCATTAGTTATTGATCATTAAAACTTGAACTTTGAAAAAATAAACACCTGAAAATATTCCAAACTTTTGTTAAGCAAAAACTTTTTCGCGGACTTGAGCCACAAAATTAGATAAGATTTGCAATCCCACATTTGATGATTTTTCAGGATGGAATTGTACAGCCATGAGATTTTCATGAGCGATGGCCGCCGTAAAAGTTTGATCACCATGAGTAACAGTGGCCGCCCGAACTTGGGGATTTGTGGGTTCAACATAGTAAGAATGCACAAAATAAACCCAAGGATCGATAGGTAAATGTTCCCATAAAAGACTTTTTGGCTGGTTGAGTTGGAGTTGATTCCAACCCATGTGGGGAATTGTCATCCCCGGTTGAGAACGAAATCGGCGGACTTTTCCCGGCACAATTCCTAGTCCTGGTAATGTTCCTTCGGCGCTGGATTCAAACAAAATTTGTAATCCTAAACAAATACCTAAGAACGGTTTACCAGAAGCGATCGCATCTTTAATCGGTTTTTCCAAACCCCGCGCTCGCAAATGTTGTACCGCCGGATCAAATGCTCCCACTCCTGGTAAAACTATAGCATCTGCTTTTGCCAACTCTTGAGAACAATAAGTAACTTGAGGAGTTGCACCAGCTTTTTCTAATCCTTTGCAAACAGAGTGCAAATTTCCCATATCGTAATCAACAACTGCAATCACTGGCATTTAGCTGCTCCTTGTAAATTTATGAGGGAGGGCTTTTAATTATTCTAATTCTAATTATTATTTATAATGCAAAAAAAAATACTATTAACTTCTTTTGACATTTGGTTAAGCCAACAAGAGTCAAATTCATCCGATGACTTGTTACTCGCACTAGCCAAAATGGCTTCACTTCCCCATGATTTAAATTTTTTGCACCGTCTCCCTGTAGATGTGCAACTGGCAAGTTCTCACGTCATTACCGAAATTAATGACATCCAGCCTGACTATATTATCTGTTGTGGTATGGCTACCAGTCGTTCACAATTAAGCGTAGAAGTCCTGGCCAGTAGTGCAGGCATCTTGTCTATAGAGTCTATAAATTCTACTGATATTTTGCCGGAAAAGTCTATAAATTCTCCCGAAAATATTTTGCAAACCACCGTTGATATCGAGAAATTATTAGTGGGAACAGCCGCAGTTGAGATTAGCTACGATTGTGGTAAGTTTGTCTGCGAGGGACTTTATTATTTAGTCTTAGACTATTTACACCAGTCCCAACTGTCAACTCAGTGTATTTTTGTCCACGTCCCAATTTTAAATCCAGAAAATTCGATGGGGATGATTGCTGATTTCATTTTGATCATTAACAACTTGGCACTGCTCTAGAAATATTAACGTCTGTTTAAACAAATTTACTCAGTATTATGTTGCCACTATTACTTCCTTTTGCCTTGGCTCAAGCTGCCCCTACCACACCACCACCAGAAGAAATATTACAAATACAATCAGTACGTCCTTTGCCGGGAAGATTGGATTCAGTGCCGGTATTTAATAGCAATAGTCCAGAATTGGTATTAAAAGAAGGAATCTTACTTTCTACATTTCCAGCAGCGGGAAAAAAAGTCACCTCAGCCCATTTAAATTTTCCCTTACGGGGACAATTTGATATTTTTGCCCATCATATTGCTAAAGCTGACCCACCGGAAAATTTACGTTCTTTGTATTTGGGCATCATCTTACATAATCCTGGTTCTCAACCAGTGACAGTAAATATATTGCAAGGTGCGAGTTATTTAAGTCAACCAGATGCCCCATTTAAGGAATTACCATCTTTAATTGCCAATGACTTAGGAACAGTTTTTGCCGGGCCTGGTAGTCGAGTTATGTCTGATATTTTGAGAGGAAAAAGACAAGATATTTTCCCCTCCCAAATTATTATTCCCCCAGGGGAAAGCCAGATGTTATTAAATTTACCAATTCCCGTCCAAGGACTAACACCCCCTTTAAATGGTCGTTCTACATATCTGCGACTGCGAAGTAATGGTAATGTTTACGCGGCAAGTTTGGCGATGTTTGCCCGTACAAATACTGACGGTAGTGAGCGATCGCCCAATTTAGCAGAATGGCAAAATTTATTAGACAATGGTGAATTATCTACCCCTAGAGATAAAGTCCCCACTCCCATAGTAGGAAACAACAAACCGACAATTTACGGACGTGTAGCGGGAGTATCTAAGGGTTCTCGATGGTTAGCAGATATAGTAGATGCACCGAAAAGCAAGTATTTAACCATTCCTCAACCCGGTGCAGCGTTTTCCTACGGTTTAAGTACCTTACATGGGGGAACTTTCGGCACAAATCAAATTCAAACCGCACCCATGTTAGTGCGCTACCCTGATACTGCTTATTACGCTCATGGTAATTATGGTATTCAATATAGTCTCAAGTTACCTTTATACAACAATACTCAAAATCCACAAACGGTGAGTGTTGCAGTCCAAACTCCACTAAAAGAGAATGAGTTAAGTAAACCGGGACTGCGCTTTTTAAAGCCCCCAGCGCGTCAAGTCTTCTTTCGGGGAACGGTGCGCTTACGTTATCAAGACCAGGGAAAATGGCAAAATAAGTTTGTGCATTTAGTTCAAAAGCGTGGTGAAACGGGAGAACCTTTGGTGTTATTGAATATAAAACCAGGAAATACATCTTTAGTCCAAGTTGACTTTCTGTATCCACCTGATGCTTCACCACCACAGGTTTTAACGGTATCAACTCAGGCTAAATAGGTCAACAGCATTAAACATTCAGCAAAATGATAAAATCGTTATGAGCAAGAGAATTTGTATATCTTAAATTATCCCACAAGATATTTTTTGATCAGTTACTTTAGAGTTAGTTGGTAAGGATAATTATGTACCAAACAGATCCACCTCTTCCCGCTAAAGACACCCTACCGACAATGTATGATCTTCCTAGCGAATACCCGGAGGATGCTGGTTTGCCAGATGAATTTCACATTTTTCAACCACGATTATTGAGAGATACTTTTTTACCTCCTAATTATCCTTTAGATGAGGTATTAGTTGCCACGGATTTAAACCTTTATTATGATGTTCACCATCCACTATGGTATAAACGTCCAGATTGGTTTGCTGTGGTGGGGGGTTCTCGTTTTTATGAACAGCGTGATTTACGTTTAAGTTATGTGATGTGGCAAGAAGGTATTGCTCCTTTTGTCATGGTAGAATTATTATCTCCTGGCACAGAAAAAGAAGATTTAGGACAAACTTTAAGGGAGATTAATCAGCCACCAACTAAGTGGGAAGTTTATGAAAGAATTATCAGAGTTCCCTATTATGTTGTGTTTGACCGTTACACAGATAAATTACAATGTTTTCAATTAGTCGCCAATAGCTATCAAGAAATAGATGTTAGTGACCGGAAAATCTGGATGCCAGGAATACAGTTAGGTTTAGGACTTTGGCAAGGAAGTTATGAAGGCATTGAACGTTTATGGTTACGTTGGTATGATAATGCCGGAAACTGGATTTCTACCCCTTTAGAACAACTAGAACAGGAGAAATTAAGAGCTAATAAATTAGCAGCAAAATTACAAGAATTGGGAATTAATCCTGATGATTTGTAAATCATAATTTAAACGTAGGGGTTTAGCAATGCTAAACCCCTACAAATACTAAAAATTAAACAGCTTGCAAAATTTCATCATCTACAGAAAAATCAACTTCTAATTTATCTGCACCAGTAGCTAAGTAATCATTTACTAAAGAATCTTGCAAACCAGAAATTAAATCATATTTAGGTTGCCAATTTAATTCTATTTGTGCCTTATTTACAGATGCAAAAAAGTGCTGTACGCGCATCGGAAAAGCTTTGCGTTTACCGAAATCAAACTTTTTGGGATCATAATGGACAATTTTCAGATCATCAGCAGATTTACCAGCAGCCACAGCACAAGCACGCGCTAAACCGTCAAAAGTGACATAGCGATCGCCAGAAATATTATAAATCTCGCCAATAGCCTTGTCATTACCAATTATCTGCGTCATTGCTTGAGCTAAATCCCAGACATGGCCAAGCTGAGTGATGTGCATTCCATTTCCCGGAATACAAATCGGGCGATCGCGCACAATTCTATCAAAAAACCAACTTTCCAAAGGATTATAATTTTTTGGCCCGTAGATATAAGTAGGCCGAATAGAAGTAAAGGGGATTCCTAACTGTTTGAGGTAAGCTTCCGTTTCATGTTTACCCTTGTGACGACTCTTAGGATCAACGGTATCACCCTCGATGTGAGGCATTTGGTCAGATTTGAGGTATACACCCGCAGAACTCATATAGACAAAGTGTTTCACCCGTCCTTGAAAAATTTCTGCCAGAGGTTGAGTATCCGTGAGTTCCCTGCCATTATTGTCAAAAATGACATCAAAGGTTTCTTGTGCTAACTTTTCTTTAAGTTGGTTTGAGTCAGTGCGATTGCCGATAATTTGTCCAACCCCTGAAGGTGCGGGATGATTACCACGATTGAACAAAACCACCTCATGTCCAGCTTTCATCAGTAGTTGAGTCAAGTACACACCAATGAACCGAGTTCCACCAATAATCAGAATCCGCATAACTTCCTAATTCCTAGATAACCACAAGTGGCAAAATTACCCTTATCTTTGAGATTATCAGGTTGCAGTATCATCTTGGAACATCTTTTGGTAGGATTGTATCTTCTATTCAATCTAGGGATTTTCCTATTTCTGGATAACAATGGGGAAGACTTAATATCACCTCATTAAAATCAGCCTCATTACCTTCCACCCATTCAAGTTAACTGTGTCTTTAGAATATGCTTTGGTTCATGAGTGGTTAACCCCTCAAGCTACCGGTGGTTCAGAACTCGTAGTTCAGGAAATATTAAATCACATTCAGGCTGATTTGTATGCCCTGATTGATTTTGAATCCAGCAATCCCGAAAGTTATTTGTACAAACGGCAAATTGGCACAACGTTTTTACAACAATTTCCCCAAGCGCGTCAAGGAGTCCAAAAATATTTACCCTTATTACCCTTGGCCATTGAACAATTGGATTTGCGAGCATATGAAGTCATATTATCTTCATCTCATGCCGTAGCTAAAGGAGTTTTAACCACGCCTAATCAATTGCATATCTGTTATTGCCATAGCCCCATGCGTTACGCTTGGGATTTAACCTTTGATTATCTCAACCAAAGCAAACTAGGGCAAGGAGCAATTGGCTGGATTACACGCTACATCCTGCATAATTTGCGGCAATGGGACGTAATCAGTGCCAACCGGGTAGATTATTTCATTGCCAACTCTCAACACACAGCTAGAAGGATTTGGCGTTGCTATCGTCGGGAAGCCACCGTCATCTATCCACCAGTTAACCTGGATGAATGCTCCTTTTCTTCAGAAAAAGAGGATTTTTACTTGATAGTTTCCCGATTAGTGAGTTATAAACAAGTTTCCTTAATTGTTGAGGCTTTTAATCACCTAAAAAAACCCTTGATAGTGATTGGCACAGGACCAGAAATGACCAAGTTGCAGGAAATAGCTCAACCGCATATCCAAATCTTAGGATGGCAACCGGATCATATCGTCAAAAAATATATGGCTCGTGCCAAAGCCTTTGTTTATGCAGCTTGCGAAGATTTTGGCATTGCCCTAGTTGAAGCCCAAGCTTGTGGAACTCCGGTAATTGCCTATGGTGTAGGTGGTGCATCAGAAACAGTGAGAGATATTCGGACTCATCCTGATACAGGAACTGGTATATTATTCAAAATCCAAACAGTAGGAGCTTTAGTAGATGCCGTAGAAAAATTTGCAGATCATCAACATTTATACAATTACGAGTATATACAAACACACGCTAATCAATTTTCTCGACAGGTTTTTGCAGAACGTTATCTAGGTTTTATCAATGAATGTCGTGAAAAAAGAGTTTACCTAAAGTAAACATCAGCCTTTTTGTATTTATTATTGAGAAAGACAGCGAATTTTCTCTTAAAATTACTGCCTTTTAGCTTTAAGATCGGGACTATGTGTGGTGTGGATTATAAAGGAGTATGATGACTGCCCAGAGTTCACTCCTCTCCGGCAAGCGATACCCGCGGAAGGATAACAGTACATCTATGGCTGTTTTATCAAAACGTGGTCAAAAAGTTAAACAGCCAAAGGTGAAATCCAGAAGTTTATCTTTTCAGGGTTTATACGGAGAGTTTTTTAAACGACTGTTTGATATAGTTTTTTCACTGTCGGTCTTGATTTTGTTTTCTCCCATCTACATAATATTGGCCTTATTGATAGCCATAAGCTCCAAAGGACCGGTTTTTTATGTTCAAGAACGGGTAGGTAAAAACTATCGCAGCTTTAATTGTATTAAGTTTCGCACTATGGTAAACAATGCCGATGAGATTCTTTTAGAAATCATGGCCACGTCACCCAACCTGCGAGAAGAATTTGAAAGCAATTTTAAGCTAAAAACAGACCCTCGAATCACTAAAATTGGTCATTTTTTGCGAATTACCAGCTTAGATGAGTTTCCCCAATTTTGGAATGTTCTCAAAGGGGATATGAGTGTAGTTGGGCCACGTCCCTTAGTCGCGGAAGAATTACCAAAATATGGTGAATATATCCATCATGTTTTAACAATCCGTCCCGGAATTACTGGTTTGTGGCAAGTATCTGGACGTAATGATATTCCTTATCCCAAGCGGGTACAAATAGACCTCCACTATGTCAATTTTCGGAATTTTTGGCTAGATTTGTGGATTATCCTCAAAACAGTTAATGTTGTCATTATGCCCAAAAACAAAGGAGCTTACTAACTAAGTACGCAAATTCCCTGTTGTGGGGCAATATTATGCCCCAAAAACTATTTTTGATACTACAGATAAAGTTTTAGTAAAGATTATAATTGATACATTTAAGCTTTAGCAAAGTTATATACAAGTAATATACATAGATTTAGGGATATTGGCTAAATCAAACTCATAATTATTTGTTAAACTATTTTTGATGAAGTATATTTGGTTACAGCTATTTTTTAATAGCAACCCCTGCATATAGCTTGACAATTGGTTAGTGCTTGCACTTAACTGCTAATTTAGATCAGATCATTTTTAATTATTCAATCAAAAACTACGAGGCATAATCAAGCATGACACAACTAAAACGGGCTTTGATTACTGGGATCACTGGTCAAGATGGCTCTTATTTAACTGAGCTTTTGTTAGAACAAGGTTATGAAGTTCATGGGATTATTCGCCGCACTTCTACCTTTAACACAGACCGCATTGATCATATGTACGAAGACCCCCATAAACAGGGTGTGCGGCTGTTTCTCCACTATGGGGACTTGACAGACGGGACAACACTGCGGCGGATCATAGAAGAAGTTAAACCTACAGAAATTTATAATTTGGGCGCTCAATCTCACGTTAGGGTGAGTTTTGACTCACCTGAATATACAGTAGATGCCGTCGGCATGGGTACATTACGCTTGTTAGAAGCTGTCCGCGACTATCAACACCGCACAGGGATTGAAGTCCGTTTCTATCAAGCCGGTTCTTCGGAAATGTATGGCTTAGTACAAGCAGTCCCCCAAAGTGAAACTACGCCCTTTTATCCCCGCAGTCCCTACGCTTGCGCTAAATTGTACGCCCACTGGCAAACAGTGAATTACCGTGAATCTTACAATTTATTTGCTTGTAACGGCATTCTTTTTAACCACGAATCTCCGAGAAGAGGTGAAACCTTTGTTACCCGCAAAATAACTAGAGCCGTAGCCCGCATTGTCGCTGGTAAACAAAAAAATATTTACATGGGGAATTTGGACTCCCAGAGAGATTGGGGCTATGCCAAAGACTACGTAAAAGCCATGTGGTTAATGTTGCAGCAAGAACAACCAGATGATTATGTAGTAGCTACTGGTGAAACCCATTCAGTGAAAGAGTTTCTGGACTTAGCATTTAGTTATGTCAATCTCGATTGGCAAAAATACGTAGAATTCGATGAACGTTATTTGCGCCCATCTGAAGTAGATTTATTAATTGGTGATCCGACTAAAGCCCAGCAAAAATTAGGCTGGAAACCATCGGTAACATTTAAAGAATTGGTTTCTCTCATGGTGGAAGCTGATTTACAAGCTGTGGGTTGTACTTCCCCCAACGGTAATGGTAATGGTTCAAAACATCCGCGAGATATTGCTACTACCCGTCAAGATTTGGGATCTATGCACTTTTAATTCAAATCAAGGATAACAAACAATATGAATGCCTTAGAATTAGAAAATAAACGGATTCTTGTCACTGGTGGGGCAGGTTTTCTCGGTCGTCAGGTAATAGATCAACTGTGTCAAAATGGCGCAAATCGTGAGAAAATTACCGTGACTAGATCGCATGATTGTGATCTGCGGGTTTGGGAAAATTGCCAACGAGCAGCAGATCAACAGGATATTATCATTCACCTAGCCGCCCATGTTGGTGGTATTGGTCTGAACCGAGAAAAACCCGGCGAGTTATTTTACGATAACTTAATGATGGGGACTCAACTCATCCATGCTGCTTATCAACAGGGCATAGAAAAGTTTGTTTGTGTAGGGACTATCTGCGCCTATCCTAAGTTTACCCCTGTCCCATTTAAAGAAGATGATATCTGGAATGGTTATCCAGAAGAAACTAATGCCCCCTATGGAGTAGCGAAAAAAGCCCTCTTAGTCCAACTGCAATCTTATCGTCAGCAGTATGGTTTTAATGGCATTTACCTTTTACCAGTGAACTTGTACGGACCAGAAGACAACTTCAATCCCAGCAGTTCTCATGTAATTCCGGCTTTAATTCGCAAAGTCCAAGAAGCCCAAACCAGAGGAGAAAAACAACTTCCTGTGTGGGGTGATGGTTCTCCTACCCGTGAATTTTTGTATTCTACAGACGCAGCACGGGGAATAGTGATGGGAACTCAGTTTTATAATGATGCTGAACCCGTAAATTTAGGAACTGGTTACGAAATATCTATCAAAGATTTAATTACCTTAATCTGCGAATTGATGGAGTATGAGGGTGAACTGGTGTGGGAGACTGACAAACCCAATGGCCAACCTCGACGTTGTTTGGATACCGAAAGGGCAAAACAGGCTTTTGGTTTTACCGCTCAGGTAGAATTTAGAGAAGGGTTAAAGAACACCATTGATTGGTGGCGGAAAAACGCTGCATAGACCATCTCGTTCCCAGTCTCTGACTGGGAATGCTTTATAGAGTCTCTGACTCTAATATACACAGAAGGCAGAGCCTTCTGAATTAATTCCCATACAGAGTATGGGAACAAGGGAATTGTAAATCTAAAATCTAAAATCCAAAATTGTCTCAGCTAAATAAAAAAGAACTGCGGCGGACTCTACTTCAAAAACGCCAGTCAATGACATTATTAGAATGGAGAGAAAAGAGCGATCGCCTCACTACCAATATCCAAAACTCAGTTATATTTAATCAAGCAAATACAATTCTCGCTTTTTTCAGCTTTCGTCAAGAACCTGATATTAGCTCGCTGTATACCAACACTAACAAACGTTGGGGTTTTCCCCGTTGTGTTGATAAGTCTTTAGTTTGGCATTCTTGGCAACCTAACGACACAATTAATATCGGCGCTTATGGGATTACTGAACCTCACCACGAAGCACCAATAATAGAGATTGAAGCAGTAGATTTAATTCTTGTCCCCTGTGTGGGTTGTGATGTCCAAGGATACCGCTTGGGTTATGGTGGGGGATATTATGACCGTTTATTAAATTCCCCCGGTTGGAAGGCAAAAGCGACTATAGGAGTGGTTTTTGATTTTGCTTATTTATCTCAATTACCTGTTGATAGTTGGGATAAACCTTTAGAAAGGGTGATTACAGAAAATGGAGATTAATTATTAAATAATTTAAAGATGAATGAACCACAGAGGCACAGAGGTCACAGAGAAATGAGGGTTTGAGAGATATTTTGCATAAGTCTTAATTTTATTAAATCGGAAATTTTTGATAAGATCAAAATATCATCTTGTTGGCGGTTTGAATTTACAATTATATTCAATTTATAAATATGCGTATTGAAGAATTACATTTACAAAACTTTCGAGGTTTTCGAGAACTTAAATTAACGCTTCCCTCTGATTTGGCTGTGTTTATTGGATCTAATGGTTCAGGGAAATCATCTATTTTAGATAGTATTGCTATACTTTTATATGAATATGTACAATTGTACCCAAGTGATGGATTATATCTCCAAGAAGATGATATTAACATAAGTTCTAATAAAGTTTTTATATCTATTGATGTTAAAATTGACTCCCAGAATAAGCTTTACTGGGAAGTTGGTAAAAATCGAGATAAAACTCAATTTGAAACAAACAAGAAAGAAATAGATAATTATGCTTTTGAAGTCACTTTAAGACTAAATAATAATGATGACGATGAAATCAAATTTTTGATTGATAATCCTATTATCCAAACGGATGATAATAATAATTTTCTTTTGCCAATTATAGTTTATTATCAAACAAACCGAATATTTATAAAATCTTCAGCCATAGAAGATATGAGTGAAGAAGAAAGAGACAACGGAAGTCGGCTTTTTGGTTATCAAACAGCTTTTTCAGGAAAGATAAATGATTTTAGAGATTTTTTATATTGGTTCAAAGAACAAGAAGAATATGAAAACGAAGTTAGATTAAGAGAAGATAATAACTTTAGAAACCCTAATTTACAAATTGTCAGAAAAGCATTAGAAGAATTTTTAGAAGGCTTTCCCAATACTGAATTTTCCGATTTACATATAGTAAGAGTCAGTTCTAATAAAGAATCTGGTATTCGTCAGTTAATTAAACCTTCATTAGTTATCAAAAAAAATGGTAAAAACTTTAAACTAGATCAGCTTTCTGACGGTGAAAAAACTTTACTTATGTTAGTCGTTGACATTGCACGACGGTTAGCAATTTTAAATCCTAATATTACTAATCCGTCAGAACTGCTAGAAAAAGGAACAGGAATAATATTAATTGATGAAATAGATTTACATTTACATCCTCAGTGGCAAAGAATTGTAATTCCTAGTTTTAGAAAAACATTTCCCAACTGTCAATTTATTGTTACTACTCATTCTCCTCAAGTTTTGAGTGGAGTCAACCGAGAAAACGTATTTATTTTAGAAGATTCAGAAATTGTAGAATTAACACCCCATACTTTTGGGAGAGACAGTAACTCAATTCTTTCTGAAGTCATGGGTGTAGAAAAAAGACCTGTGAAAATGCAAGAAAGAATAGATAGTTGCTTTGAATTAATAGATGATGGTAAATTAGAAGAAGCCAAAATAAAACTCAAAGAATTATCTGAATTATTGGGGAATAATGATCCAGATATGCTTCAAGCTTATACACTTATTGATTTTTTAAACAGGGTAGAATGAAACGCATTATCAAAGGAATAGAACCTGATTGTCTTTTGAAATATCGAAAAATAAAAGATACAAATTATGACGGATATCATCCAAAAGAACCTTAAAAAAAAGCATTGCTGACTGAACAAGGTTATATTTGTTGCTATTGTATGCGACGAATATCTGAAGAGAATATGGAAATTGAGCATTGGGAACCACAAAGTAAATATCCAGAATTACAAATAAATTATAAAAATCTCCTTGCTTCTTGTTCAGGTAATCGTGGTAGTAAAAAGAATAATCAGCATTGTAATCCCAAAAAAGGTGATGCAGAAATTACTATTAATCCAGCCGATTTTAGTAAAAATTGTGAAAATCAGATCAGATATAGTTCTACTGGAAAAATTTTTTCTGATGATGAAAATATCAATACTGATCTAAATGAAATTTTAAATCTTAACTATCAAACTCTTATAGATAATCGTAAAATAGCTTTACATACAGTAATTACAGTATTAAATCGAAAATTTCCTAATAAAACTTGGTCAAAAGAATCTCTAAAAAAGACGCTAGAAGAACTGAGTAGCAAAGATGCAGAAGGCAAATATAGTCCATATTGCCAATATATTTTTTGGTATTTAAACAAAAGATTAAATAACCCTTAAACCGTGTAATCAGGTACTCTAACCTCATTATCAAATCTGATATCTTCTGTAAAAATCATGTAGAAGTTATCAGGTGGAGTCATGAGTAAAATTAACGGTTTTCTAGGTCGTCGTAACTTCTTGAAATTCGTAGGTTTAAGTACCTTGAGTATTGGTACTCTAACTGCTTGTAATGAAATCATTACTAACCGTTCACAAATCAGGATTCCTGAAAATAATCCTAATCCTAATCCAGTGAGTGCAGAGGAAGCAAAAAGAAGATTAATAGAAGGTAATAGAAGATTTATTAATCAAAATCGTCAATATCCAAATCAAACAAAAAGACGTTTACAATCAGTATCTAAAAAACAGTATCCTTATGCAGCAATATTAGGATGTGCAGATTCTCGCGTACCACCAGAAATAATTTTCGATCAAGGATTAGGAGATTTATTTGTTGTGCGGATAGCTGGTAATATTGCCAGTAATGAAACCATTGGTAGTT
This sequence comes from Anabaena sp. UHCC 0187, assembly GCF_009712035.1. Taxonomy (GTDB): domain Bacteria; phylum Cyanobacteriota; class Cyanobacteriia; order Cyanobacteriales; family Nostocaceae; genus Dolichospermum. Next base: position 162,437 of record NZ_VILB01000005.1, read on the forward strand.
TAGAATATTCTGCTGCTAACTTAGGAACACAATTAATAGTTGTTCTGGGTCATAAAGGATGTGGTGCAGTATCAGCAGCGATGGATAATCAACCAGATGATGGTAACATCGGTTCTGTAGTTGATGGCATTAAGCCAAGTTTATCTCAAAATCCAAGAATGAGAGGTAATATTAATGATAATGCAGTGATTAATAATATTGAATACCAAGCTAGAAAATTGCAAAATAATTCACAAATTATAGATAGATTAATCCGTGATAACAGATTAAAAATTGTCGGTGCTTACTATGATATTGATACTGGCAGAGTTCGGTTTTTAACTTGATATTTATCCATATTTTTTTCTTTATCTGCGTTTATCTGCGTCTATCTGCGTTTGAAAGCCACCATGAATCTTCAACTCAAAACAAATCATCTAGAAATTATCAAAAATCATGCTGAAAAAACCTACCCAGATGAATGCTGTGGGCTAATTTTAGGTTATATAGATAGTGAATATAAAATTGTAGTAGAAATCATCCCCACAGAAAACGTCTGGAATAGGGAAAAGAGTAATTTTACAGAAAACCAAGAAGAATACAGTACCAGAAGCAGATATGCTATCGCTCCTCAAGTCATGTTACAAACACAGAAAGAAGCGAGAAACCGCAATTTAAATATTATTGGGATCTATCATTCCCATCCTGATTATCCTGCTGTTCCCTCAGAATGGGATAGAATATATGCTTGGCCAGAATACTCTTATGTGATATTATCCGTACAAAATACTCAAGCTGGTGAACTGCAAAGCTGGACTCTTGATGAAAACCACCAGTTTCAAGCCGAGACAATTGAACTGATAAAATTAGCAAATTTAAGTTAACATTAATACTCCGCGCTGATTCATACAACTGCTATGCTAAATCCCAATCTGGATGAAATCCAGTTGACAAAAGACGACTACGAACGCTACTCCCGCCACTTAATTTTGCCAGAAGTGGGAATGGAAGGGCAAAAACGACTAAAAGCCGCCAGTGTATTGTGTATTGGTACTGGTGGACTAGGTTCACCATTGCTGTTATATCTTGCAGCAGCAGGTATAGGCAGAATTGGTATTGTTGATTTTGATGTTGTGGATACTTCTAACCTGCAACGTCAAGTTATTCACGGGACATCCTGGGTAGGTAAACCCAAAATCGAATCAGCAAAAAACCGGATTCATGAAATTAACCCCCATTGTCAGGTTGATTTGCATGAAACTCGTCTGAGTTCAGAAAACGCTCTGGATATTATTCGTCCTTACGATATCGTTGTTGATGGAACTGATAATTTCCCAACTCGGTATTTAGTCAACGACGCTTGCGTATTATTAGATAAACCCAACGTTTACGGTTCTATTTTCCGTTTTGAAGGACAAGCAACCGTCTTTAATTATGAAGGTGGTCCCAACTATCGTGACTTATATCCCGAACCACCACCACCAGGAATGGTTCCTTCCTGTGCAGAAGGTGGAGTTCTGGGAATTTTACCGGGAATGATTGGCATTATTCAAGCCACAGAAACAGTGAAAATTATTCTGGGTAATGGTACTACCTTGAGTGGCAGACTGTTGCTTTATAACGCCTTGGATATGAAATTCCGGGAATTAAAATTGCGTCCTAATCCCATCCGTCCAGTTATTGACAAGCTAATAGATTACGAACAATTCTGTGGTATTCCCCAAGCTAAAGCCGAAGAAGCAAAACAGCAGATGGAAATTCAAGAAATGACCGTCAAGGAATTGAAGGCCTTATTAGATAGTGGTGCAAAGGACTTTGTGCTGCTAGATGTGCGTAATCCTCATGAGTATGAAATTGCGAAAATTCCTGGTTCTGTGTTAGTCCCGTTACCAGATATTGAAAATGGTGGTGGTGTGGCTAAGGTGAAGGAATTACTCAATGGACACCGCTTAATTGCTCATTGTAAACTGGGTGGACGTTCGGCGAAAGCCTTGGCTATCCTCAAGGAAGCGGGAATTACTGGTACAAATGTTAAAGGGGGAATTAATGCTTGGAGTCAAGAAGTAGATGCTTCTGTTCCTCAGTATTAATAATTTTGTGCGGGATTGTTGATAATGTTTGGGAAAAACCTATAACTATCCCCAATCTGATCTTAACAACAAGATACCCGAATTATCTAAGAAATCGGGTATCTTGCTATACTTAACATATAGGAATCTAATTTGATTTATGTACCTAATTTATACAAAAAAATCTTTAAAAAATACCAAAATTGTCCATTACTCATACTCTTTTTAAAGAGTAAGATGTCTAAAGTTTGCATAAACTTCATGGAAAATTTAGCTAAAGCAGTTTTTAGGTAGGTAAGGACATCCAGTGATAATAAAACATGACTCTAGCCTAGCTTGGCGTTAGCCATAGGCTACGCTATCAGACAGCAAAGGACTTTCAACCTTCTTGCTATATATGACCAAGACTTGAGAGTAAGTTTACTTGCAAAAACACAACTTAAACAGCATCTATCGCCACAGTAAATTGCCAAAATAATAATAGATTGCATTATGGATACGCTTTCCACGACCAATTCCAAGATTCTGATTGTAGATGATGATTCCAGTGTTCGCAATCTCATCCAGCGTTTCTTGAGTCGGAAATATCAAATAGAATCAGCAGCAGATGGTAAAACTGCTCTGCTCTTATTTGAGCAATTCAATCCGGCCTTAGTGATTCTCGATTGGAATTTACCAGATGCAAATGGCTATAAACTCTGTCAAGAAATGCAAAGTCGTACCAATGTTTTAATCATGATGCTCACCAGTCGCAATGATGAAGCTGATAAAATTAAAGTCCTGGCTGCTGGTGCAGATGATTTTTTGACCAAACCATTTAGTCTAGCCGAGGTGGAAGTTAGGGTAGAAGCCCTGTTAAGGCGTGTCCGCTATATCCAGCCCAGTCCCTCACACCGCCTCACTTTTAACCAGTTAGCCATTAACTCAGACGCACGAGAGGTAACACTTAATGATAAACCTTTAGCCTTAACTGCTTTAGAGTTTAACATTTTACATTTTCTGGCTACCCATCCTGGACAAGCATGGAGTCGTACCCAACTGATCCAAAAGATTTGGGGTTGTGATTATGTGGGAGATGGGCGAGTTGTGGATGTGCATATTGGCCAACTCCGGAAGAAAATGGAAGTTGATTCTAGTATGCCGGAGTTCATTAAAACGGTGCGGGGTTATGGTTATAAGTTTGATCCACCAGAAAACATCAAAGTTTAAACTCTAAAAAAATAATTGTTGCGATAGCTTAACAACTTGGTTGAAATCGAGGCTTGATGAGATGATCAGTATTATTCTTTTGTAAATATTGAAGCTAAAGCCAGTCAGGGATTCGTGTCTACTCAAGCCTCAGATAAAATCCGATAAGTAGGTTGGCGTTAAAAATTATCGTTGTAGGAAGGCAAGAGGCAAAAGGCAAGAGTGAAGAGGTTTTGGGAGATTTTATTGTTCTTTACACAGTTTGGTTTTATTATGTTGACCTACTTAATTTTGCCAATATTCTTTGTTTTTGTCTAACTAAATCCATTGCCAAATTAATCGCTGCTTTCATGCTTGTCCCGTCAGCAATCCCTTTTCCGGCAATATCAAAGGCTGTTCCATGATCCGGGGAAGTCCGCACAAATGGTAAACCAATGGTAGTATTTACCGCCCGATCAAAAGCCATTAACTTCACGGGAATTAAACCTTGGTCGTGATAAAGTGCTAGATAAGCATCAGCGGGATTTTTGATCACAGAATTACCATACCAAGCAATACCTGGTTTTACCCACATTGTATCTGGGGGGATGGGTCCTTCTAGCTGTAAATGCGGGCGTTTTTGCCGTTCTGATTCTAACCAGGGAATTAACCAATCTATTTCTTCTGTTCCCAGTTGTCCCATTTCTCCACTGTGGGGATTTAACCCGGCGATCGCAATTCTGCCATTTTTAATCCCAAAATCATTTTCTAAACACTCCACCAACAAATCTAATTTCTTTGTCAATAACTGCGGTGTTAAAGTCGCAGCTACTTGAGATAAAGGAATATGGGTGGTAGCAAGTAGAGCGCGGAGTGTCCAACCAGTAAAAGGCGATCGCCCCACAAACAACATCCCAAAACGCTCAACACCAGCCTTTTCGGCTAAAAGTTCGGTTTGTCCCGGATAATTGTAACCAGCGGCTTTCCACGCCGATTTAGCGATAGGCCCGGTGACAATTGCATCAAACTCACCCGCCAAAGTTTGAGCGATCGCATATTCCATATAAGCAAAACTCGCCGCACCACTAGCCGTATTCCCTACACCTGTGATAATTTCACCAGCAGTAGGAACATCAACTATAGACAAATCAGCCGGATTAGCTAAAGCTAGAGAATTCTCGATATTTTTACTGATACTTTCATAACTTTTAGTTAATAAAGTTCTATTCCCCACCACTACCACATCACAATTTTGAGTAACTTCAGGATCTGCCAAAGCCTTCAAAATCACCTCAGAACCGATACCCGCAGGATCTCCCAGGGTCAGCACCAACCGTGTCCGTTTATCTTGATTAGTCATTATTTTGTAGGGGAGGGGTTTCCCCGCCCATCTCCATCTATCCCCAATTATCATCCCTAAATTGGTTTAGAATTATTGATAGGAGTCTAATCCAAATAGTTCTGATAGACCTATTTTACCTGAATCCTCAAAGTTGAAAATCAGATTTGAGTCTTCAAATCAAATTCAGCAGTCTGAAAAACAGGAAACATAAATCAACAATCCACAAAGGAGCATTACAGCAAATGGGCGGCGAAATGTTAAATGCAGGGATGCTATCTTTCGGTCTAATCTTCGTAGGTTGGGCAATTGGTGCTTTGTTACTCAAAATTCAAGGCGCAGAAGAATAGAACGGAAGCAGGGGCAGCAGGGGAAGCAGAGGAAGCAGGGGAAGAAAAATTAATTCTTTATCCTGACTCCTGACTCCTGACTCCTGACTCCTGACTCGGTGACTCCTGACTCGGTGACTCCTGACTCGGTGACTCCTGACTCGGTGACTCCTATCTTTCCTTAAAAAGATGTAAAGTTTTATTTAGATAACTAAATTCTGTTAAGATTCTTTTCATAAACATTAAGATATATAACCAACCCCATGACATTATTAATAGTTGGTGCAACTGGCACTTTGGGAAGACAAGTGGCTCGTCGCGCAATTGATGAAGGGTACAAAGTTCGTTGTCTAGTTCGGAGTCCTAAAAAAGCTGCTTTTTTGAAAGAATGGGGCGCAGAACTGGTACGGGGAAACTTGTGTAATCCACAAACCCTGACAGAAGCATTAACAGGTGTAACCGCAGTTATTGATGCTGCTACATCTCGCGCCACAGATTCACTAACTATTAAAGAAGTAGATTGGGATGGCAAAGTAGCATTAATTCAAGCCGCTAAAGCTGCTGGTGTAGAAAGATTTATCTTCTTTTCAATTTTAGATGCTGATAAATACCCCAATGTACCGCTGATGGAAATTAAGCGATGTACGGAAGCATATTTAGCAGAGTCCGGTTTAAACTATACGGTTTTACGTTTAGCTGGATTTATGCAAGGGCTAATTGGTCAATATGGCATACCTATTTTAGAAAAACAACCAGTATGGGTAACAGGAACATCCTCACCTATTGGCTATATGGATACTCAGGATATTGCTAAATTCGCGGTGCGGGCTTTGACTGTTCCAGAAACAGAAAAGCAAGCTTTCCCAGTCGTGGGAACTCGCGCTTGGAGTGCAGAGGAAATTATTAATCTTTGTGAACGTTTATCTGATAGAGATGCAAAAGTTACACGAATGCCCATCGGATTATTACGGGCTGTACAAAATTTACTGCGCTGCTTTCAGTGGGGATGGAATGTTGCTGATAGATTAGCTTTTACAGAAGTTTTAGCCAGTGGTAAAGCTCTAAATGCAGAAAATATGGATGAAGTATATACTGTTTTTGGGTTAGATAAAGAACAAACCACCACCTTGGAAGCATATCTACAAGAATATTTCAGTCGGATTATGAACAAGCTGAAACAGTTGGATTACGAGAAAGCTAAAACCAAAAAGCTCAAAAGTAAAAGGACTCCCTTTAAACAATCTTCCAAAGCCAATAGTCAATAAATGTAAGACTAATGGTGACATGAATCAAAAATGTGTAACTATTAGATACAGAAAAATCATCTCTTAAACTTGGATATTTGAGTGTGCCGAAAGCAGGCATTATCTACAACGATGTTAAACCGATAGCGAGTAGTGTCGCTATTGAACTAAAAGACAAACTTACCGCTGCTGGTTGGGATGTGTACATCACAGCGAGTATCGGTGGGATATTAGGCTATTCTCAACCAAATAGTCCTGTCTTGCACACCCCTATTGAAGGTCTTACGCCCCCTGGCTTTGACTCAGATATGAAATTTGCAGTGGTGTTAGGGGGAGATGGAACTGTGTTAGCAGCATCGCGCCTAGTCGCCCCCTGTGGTATACCCATGCTGACAGTAAATACTGGTCACATGGGATTTTTGACGGAAACTTATCTCAACCAATTACCCCAAGCCATAGAACAGGCAATGGCGGGTGAATATGAAGTTGAAGATAGAGCTATGCTCACCGTCAAAGTTATGCGGGGAGATACGGTAAAGTGGGAAGCCCTCTGCTTAAATGAAATGGTGCTACATCGAGAACCTTTAACTTGTATGTGCCATTTTGAAATTGCGGTGGGACGACATTCACCGGTGGATATTGCGGCTGATGGGATTATTGTTTCTACCCCAACGGGTTCTACAGCTTATGCTTTAAGCGCAGGTGGGCCAGTAATTACTCCTGGTGTTCCTGTATTGCAGTTAGTCCCCATTTGTCCCCATTCCCTAGCTTCTAGGGCTTTGGTGTTTCCTGATAGTGAACCAGTTAATATCTATCCTGTCAACATTCCCCGGTTGGTAATGGTGGTAGATGGTAATGGTGGATGTTATGTTTTGCCAGAGGATCGGGTATATTTAGAGCGATCGCCCTATAGCGCCCGATTTATTCGTCTGCAATCACCGGAATTTTTCCGTATTTTGCGGGAAAAACTCGGTTGGGGTTTACCGCACATTGCTAAACCTAATTCTGTAGAATTGCCTTAGTTGTCAGTTGTTCAGTTAGGTAAATGCCAACTTAGTGTAACTCGCACTTCTCCATTCGGTAAAACTGATATTTCCCATACACCATCTAGAAGTTCGTTGGCTATAGTATCCATGATTTTAGTACCATAGCCACCTTTTTGGGGTCTATAAGTAGATGCTAAAATAGCTCTATCATTGACTATTACTAAAGTACATCTAATTCCCTTTTGCTCTAAACTAACAAATACTTGGGTAGCCGTACCGTGAGGTGGTTGAGCGTGTTGGATGACATTATTCAATACTTCACGGAAAAAGCGGTAAATTTCCTCTCTTTGTTCAATCCAAATACTGTTTAATTCTGTTTGGTAAAAATCTCAATGTCTTTAAATAAACCTGAGAATTTCAAATTTAACAACCAACTAAATCTTCAACAGCACTAGCTTGATTTGGTAATGCGGCCGTTAAAACTTCACTTCCTAATTCTGTAACTAATACATCATCTTCAATGCGAATTCCCCGCACATCTGCAAATTGTGCTAGTCTTTCCCAATTAACTAAATATTGATATTGATCACGAGTTTTAGGATTATTCAAAATTGCCGGAACTTGATAAAATCCCGGTTCAATTGTTACTAACATTCCTGCACGCAAGGGACGATTTAACCGCAAATAACTTAAACCAAAACGGCTACTTCTACTTCTTCCTTGATCATAGCCGGCGATGTCTCCTAAATCTTCCATATCATGAACATCTAAACCTAAAAGATGCCCAATTCCGTGGGGGAAGAATAAAGCATGAAGATCCATTTTTACCAAATCTTCTGGTTTACCTTGCAAAATTCCTAAATCTACCAAACCTTCAGCAATTGTAGTTGCTGCTAATAGATGAATATCTGCATATTCTACACCAGGAGCTATGTTTTGAATACAAGCATCATGGGCAGCTAAAACAATATCATAAATGTCTCTTTGGGTAGAGGAAAACTTACCAGAAACAGGCCAAGTGCGGGTAATATCAGCAGCCCAACCCGTCTGGGTTTCTGCACCCACGTCAGCTAAAAGTAAATCCCCTGGTTGCAGAGAGTGGTAATAATGATTATTGTGTAAAACTTCACCATGAACTGTGACAATACTGGTGTAAGCAGTGGTCATATTCTGACCCATAATGACTGCTTCCATTGCAGCGCGGACTTCGGCTTCTAATTTAGCTGAAGAAGTTGCCGCCATTCCGGCTTTGTGGGCTGTCACACTCACATTTGCAGCTTTACGTAATTCCACCAATGCTGCTGCGTCGTGGGTAAGCCGCAGAGAAACAATGGCTTTTGCTAGTTCTAAATCAATTCCTGACCGTGGATTTTTTGGGAAAACTGGTCTATTTAAAAGTTGGGTTTGCTGTGTCCAAGTAGCTGCATCTTGTACAGGAACAGTCGCCGCATTTTCTAAATAATTTCCTAATTCTGCCATGGTTTTGGCTTCATCCGCGCCTATTTTGGCAGCGATTTCTTCACGGGTTGGAGTTTCTCCATGCCAGAGGGCGCTACTGGGGTGGGGGTCATCTATAAATAGTTGTAGCTTGCCACTTTCTAGGCGAATGGCGGCGTTTTCGAGGGGAATTCCGGCAAAATAGAGGAAATGGCTATTGGCACGGTGGGGGAAGGTATTGGCGGGGAAGTTGCGGGGACTGCTATTACCAGACCAGAGAACGGTGGGAAAGTCTATGATTTCTGCTAGTTTTTGGCGGCGCTGGTGAAGGGTGGTTTGCATTTTGATTAAGGAATGTTTCGCGCAAAGGCGCAAAGGTGCAAAGGCGCAAAGGAAGAAGCAGTTTAAGGTTTCTTTTCTGCTATTCTCAATTTAGCAGAACGAGAACGGGGGTTTTGTTTTGTTTCTTCTTCTGTGGCAATTATGGGTTTTTTTGTTAATACTCGTAATGAGTCGGAATTTCTCAAACCATGTTTAACTGGTCTGTCTTCTAAGCTGTGAAAGCTGATTATTGCGATTCTTCCTCCGGGAATTAGCGCGTTTGGTGCTTTTTCTATGAGGGTTTCTAGGACTTTTAATTCGTCGTTGACTGCTATGCGTAAGGCTTGAAAGACGCGGGTTGCAGGGTGAATTCTCCCATGACGATATTTGGGAGGGACGGAGTAGGCGATCGCATTTGCTAATTCTGTAGTAGTATCAAATGGGCGTTTTTCAACTATTCTTCTAGCTATTCTTCTGGAAAGTCTCTCTTCACCATATTTAAAGAAGATATCCGCTAATTCTTTTTCGTCCCATTCATTTATAATATCTCCAGCGGTGAGGGATTGTTGTTGGTTCATTCGCATATCTAAGTTTGCGGTATTTCTAAAACTAAACCCGCGTTCTGGATTATCTAAATGATAGGAACTTACTCCTAAATCGGCTAAAATTCCATGATAGGTATTTTCTGGAAATTGGTAATTGGCAAAGTTGCTATGAATAAAATTAACTCTCTCCCCAAATTCTGCTAAATTCTCTTTTGCTGCGTTTAAAGCATCTTCATCTTGGTCAACACAAGTTACTTTCACATCTTCAGCAGTTTCTAATATTAACCGACTGTGACCACCGCCACCAACGGTTAAATCTAAATAATTTCCACCAGGTTGGATATTTAAACCTGTAATTACTTCTTGACTGAGAACGGGAATATGGGAAAATGTAACTTCTTCTGAATCTATTGGTGTTTGTAAATCTGATTGCATTATAAACTTATTGATAGTAAAAATTAAGAGGCGAGTTTAGCGTTGATAAAACTGAAAATTTTTTCTAATTCCAACAAACCAGATAATTCTGCTTGTTCATCTGGATTAAGTAAATTTTCTTTATTTTTTTCTAATAGTTCCTCTAAACGAATCTGTAACTCTTCAGTAAAAGAAAAAGGACGAAATTGATCTGAAAGATTCAGGTTTATTCCATTTGGTAGCCAAGATGAGGGTTGTTTCATTAATTCTTTCATGGATATCTCCTTAATTGACAATTTTGGTTAACTAAGTTTAGATAATACTTTTGGTTTATTAAAATGTAACTGCCTTTTGCTTTTCAATGAGAGGATTAAAATCAATTTCTTTCCAATCTTTAAATAATTCAGCAATTTGTTCAGGTGTTGTAAAATTATCTGTGAAATATTCAAATTTGCCAAAATTAAGATTGAGAAAAAAACTCAAAAAACTACAATGATCTTTTGCACCAAAACCAAGTGGACAATCAACACGCCAATTATCTATACTTGTTCCATATTCATGAATAATATCACAGATTTTTTCAATTTTACTAGAATATTTTTGACATAATTCTAATAATTCAAAAGGATTTTTACAGATTTCACAAAATAACTCTATTGCTTGATAGGTTAAATTGGTAGGACGATATTTAAAATCAATTAATGATTGACAAATATCTAAGGCTTCCAAAAAATTTTGTTCCTTGTATTTTTGCAGATAATTCATAAATTAATCATATCCATTCAAAAACTCTGTTTCTCTTCCTCCGTGCCTCTGCGCCTCTGCGTGAGCTAAGATTTAACTATAGATATTAATTAGAGTAATTATAAATTAAATCTATCTTAACTACCAGCAAAATCACCAAGACATTGATACAATTTTAGTTTAGTCATCCGCACCACGCAGATTTCTCCCCATTCCCACACCCCCAGGTACATGAAAAAAATCCAGATTCTCAATCCCTGATATATCAAGCTTCCCTATAATAATTGAAGTAGCGGCACAAAATAAAACATCAAGTACAAAACCGACTCTGCTATTCTCTCTCCAACGTCACCCTGTAGAGATAATCTGGATATTATCCCTATCAGCTAAATTTTGGCAGACAATAACAATCGTGGCAAGTTAATCTTAGCGGGTCAATTCACAACATCCACAACGGGAGAACAGCAAATCTATGAGTAGAATCGAAACCCGCACTGAACCGATGGTGCTAAATATGGGGCCTCACCACCCATCAATGCACGGGGTTTTGCGTTTAATTATGACCCTAGATGGTGAAGATGTCGTTGACTGTGAACCAGTCATAGGCTACCTGCACCGGGGAATGGAGAAAATTGCCGAAAACCGTTCTACAATCATGTACGTCCCCTACGTTAGCCGTTGGGACTACGCTGCGGGGATGTTTAACGAAGCGGTAACAGTCAACGCACCGGAAAAATTAGCAGGTATCACTGTTCCCAAACGCGCCAGCTATATCCGGGTGATTATGCTGGAACTAAACCGTATTGCAAACCACCTCTTATGGTTTGGTCCGTTCCTCGCTGACGTGGGCGCACAAACACCCTTCTTTTATCAATTCCGGGAACGGGAAATGATTTATGATCTGTGGGAAGCCGCCACTGGCTACCGCATGGTTAATCATAACTATTTCCGTGTGGGTGGTGTCGCTGCGGATTTACCCTATGGTTGGGTAGATAAGTGTTTAGATTTCTGCGACTATTTTATCCCTAAAGTTGATGAATATGAACGCCTAGTTACCAATAACCCGATTTTCCGCCGCCGCATTGAAGGCTTGGGAACTATTACCCGTGAAGAAGCTATTAACTGGGGACTTTCTGGTCCAATGTTACGCGCTTCTGGGGTGAAATGGGATTTGCGGAAAGTTGACCACTACGAATGTTACGATGATTTCGATTGGGATGTCCAGTGGGAAACCGTTGGCGATTGTCTTGCCCGTTACATGGTACGGATGCGAGAAATGCGCGAATCTGTAAAAATCATTCGTCAAGCGATTGCTGGATTACCCGGTGGCCCCTACGAAAACCTAGAAGCCAAGCGGATAATGGCTGGGAAAAAATCTGAATGGGATGCTTTTGATTATCAATACGTTGCTAAAAAAGTTTCTCCTACTTTCAAAGTTCCTAAAGGTGAAATTTACTCCCGCGTTGAAAGCGGAAAAGGAGAATTGGGAATTTATTTAGTAGGTGATAATAATGTTTTCCCTTGGCGTTGGAAAATCCGCGCCGCAGATTTCAACAATTTGCAAATTCTTCCTCATTTACTGCGGGGAATGAAGGTTGCAGATATCGTTGTTATTCTCGGTAGTATTGACGTAATCATGGGTTCTGTTGATAGATAATTATCTTTCAATTTCAACAGTTTGTTGGGTTGACGCAAGGAAACCCAACATTAATCACCAATAATATATCTTTTTGGTTGCACTTTGTTTAACCCAACTTTGTATGTTGAAAGGATATACAATTTATAGCCATTTGCTAGAAATATATCAAAATCTCAAACGATTACAACGGAAATTAGTAATTACTTATAAAGTACCCAACTCCAGTTGATCTAAATATATAAAATCGGGAGATTTGACTCCAGCTTCTTGTCTAATTCTCACGAGTTGAGGAGATTCAAAAAACTGCTTTGCATCTTCTATTGATGTCCATGAGGAAAAATGCACTATTTTATTGGGATTATTTTCGTATTTTAAAACCTGATATGCTATTTCTCCAGCTTGCTTACGGATATCGGTAGCATTATCAAAAACCTTTTTCCATGATTCATAGTCTTCAACTTCATGGATAATCAATACATATTTCATGATTTTTCATGAGAAATAACCGTTGTTTGGACATTGGTATCAACATTTAACTTTTTCCGCAAAACATTAAAAATTGCGGTCAAATTATCCATTATCGGATTACCTTTTTAATATCCCATATTTAATTTTTGAGCTTGATTGGCTAATTCTGCTAAAGTTTCTCTACGTTTAGCATCAATTATATTTTTATACTCCATCAAATCTTGATAGAATATTTTGCGAAGATTTCCCACTTTATGACAAAGAATTTCACCAGAGTCTAATAATTGAATCAAATAAGGATGGGAAACATTGAGAATTTTAGCTGCTTCTTGAGTTGTTAATTGATCGGAAGTAGCAAGATTTTTCTTTCTGGTTTGCATTTTATTAACCTAACCTACAAATTTTAACGTCCACCCATTAACATTCATACAAATATCAAATCCTCTGGGAACTCTTCATCAAGATCAACTTCCATACCTTCAGTCAATATAGAAGCACAATGATACATATCTTCTGTAAGTGGTTCAGTAGTGCTAGGATTTTTTTTGATATCTCTAGCAAGAAAATCTAAGAACGCCTTTACAAAATAGTGCTTTTCCATAGTTGGGGACAATATTCTATTCATTCTTAGTGTTTCTCCCTTGTTGTGATAAACTATTACATAAATTTACCAGTAGTGATATATAACAAAGCAATAAACTTTGTTAATTACCCACACAAGTAAATATGGCTGCACCACGCAACCTATCAGAAATCACAGAGTATTATTATAATATAAACTGAAATTAGGGAAAGTCGAATTATGAATCAATCTGATTCCAATAATGGCAAACAAAACAAAAATGTCAGAGGAATTACAAAAATTTCTGTCAGTGGTTATAAGTCACTTTATGATGAATGCAGTATTGAAGTACGCCCGTTAACAATTCTTGCAGGTGCTAATAGTTCGGGAAAATCTAGCATCATGCAACCTTTATTGTTGATGAAACAAACTCTAGAAGCAACTTATGATCCTGGTGCATTATTACTTAATGGACCTAATGTTAAGTTTACTTCAGCAACACAATTATTTTCTAAAATATCTGGAATCAAACCTAATAATAAGTTTACCGTTGGTATTGGTATAGAGAATGATCAAATTATTAGTAATGTATTTACAACACATAAAAAAGAAGCCATAGAAATTGTTGAAATGATATATAAAGGAAATGAACAAGAGTTTTCCCTTTTACCAGATATGTTGCCAGGAGATGTAATGAATGTTTTACCAAAGCCATATATAGAAATATATAATGCCATTCAACATACAGAAGCATTAAAAAATAAAATGGCATGGGTTGTTGATAGAAATCGGTGTTTTTTAGAGTTTTCCTTATCAGCAAGTGAAAAATATATTATTTCTCAGAATCCATTCTTTAACTTCTTATATTCCAGTCCTTGGGAAGTTTTTGGTAATTATATCCGCCAAATAATCCATGTACCTGGATTAAGGGGAAATCCTGAACGAAATTATAAAATTACAGCTATAGGTGATGAATTTCCAGGTACATTTGAAAATTACGTTGCTAGTGTGATCAATTATTGGCAAAAAGGTAAAAATAATAAAACTATTAAAGAATTATGTGCTGCATTAGAAACACTAGGATTAACTTGTAAAGTACAAGCAAGACAAGTTAATGATACACAAGTAGAATTAATAGTAGGTCGTCTGCCAACACATTCTAAGTCTAAAGATGATATGGTGAATATTGCCGATGTTGGTTTTGGAGTTTCCCAAACCTTACCTGTTTTAGTTGCTTTATTAGTAGCAAAACCAGGACAATTAGTATATATTGAACAACCAGAAATTCACCTGCACCCCCGCGCTCAAATTGCTATGGCAGAAATATTATCTAATGCAGCAAAAAGGGGTGTTAAAGTAGTTGTAGAGACTCATAGTGATAGGTTAATTTTAGCAATTCAATCTTTAGTCGCCGAAGGTAATCTATCACCAGATTTAGTAAAACTGCACTGGTTTACACGCCAAGAAAATGGGATAACAAATGTCAATAGTGCTGATTTAGATGAAACTGGCGCTTTTGGAGATTGGCCAGAAGATTTTGGTGATTTATCTCTACAATTAGAAAACCGTTATTTAAGTGCTGCGGAAGCTCGTTTAATGCAGGGTGTACATGGTGGCTAAAGTAAATCTTCAACGTTTGGTAATTGATGCTTCTGTAGCTCGTTCTGCTGGTGATAAAAATGCTACTTATCCCCAGTCGGTTCACTGTCGTGAATTTCTATTAGCAGTTTTGAATACTTGTCATCAAATTGTGATGACACCAGCTATAAGAGCAGAATGGGATAAACATCAATCATCCTATGCCAGAAAATGGCGAATTCAAATGATATCCAGGAAAAAATGGAACTCTCCGAACATATCCATAAATGATAGTTTATGGAGTCAAGTAGAAAGTATTGCTGCCGATGTTAGTAATAAAAGAATTGCGGAAATGACCAAAGATTTATGTTTAATAGAAGCAGCACTAGCAACAGATAAAATTGTTATATCCTTGGATGATAATACTGCTAGGAAGTTTTTTAGTGAAGCATCTATTAAAATTGATGAACTCAAAAATATTGTATGGGTAAATCCAGATAAAGTAGAAGAAGAACAACCTATTGAATGGTTAAGAAATGGAGCTAAAGTAGAGAGCGATCGCCTACTAATGAATTATTCTGACAAAAAAATATAAAATCTGTAGGTTGGTTTGACGTAAGGAAACCCAACATTAATCAACAATAAATGGTTTAAATAGGATTAAATTTAATCCAATTAAAAAAATAAACATAAATCAATGCCATAATATTTAAAGCATAATAGGGATATAGTTTATCTGCATTTAGGAGTTTGCTTGTGGTTGATTCAACCATACAGGACTATAGAGGTGTTTCTCATGTTCACACAATTGTCCGAGTTGATTGGCATTCAAAGTGGGAAGAAATTGATCGCCTTAATGATGATGCGATTGACGGATTAATTTTTCTAAAACGTGGTCGAAAACCAACATCAGCTATTGTAGCTGTTCAAATAAAATGCGGACCAGGTTATAGAAAGGATGCGAAGATTAGACCAAATTATGTTGGAGTTCAAGTAGGCAAGTCCTATATAGAAGATCACCGCCCTAGATGGAATGCCTTGCCCTTTCCAGTAGTTTTAATATATGTAGATCCTTCAGAAAATCCTAAAGAACCTGATGCTTGGTGGACAGATTTGAGATCGCCTGAATCTTATACGGATGCTAATCAAAACATTATTCTTTTACCGCAAATACAAAAATTTGGACCCCATTCTAAAGGTGACTTCTTCAAGCTTTGTGGTCCAAAAGTTAACTACGAAAATTTTTATAATAAATTAAGTTTAAAACCGAATGATCTTAAACTGGGTTCATTTAGTGAAAGCTTAAAGAGTATTGCTCGTAAATATTATAGTGATTGGGGGAAGAGTTCTGCTGCAAATCGCACTAATCCAGACTTAGGTGAAGTCATCGTCAACCGTGTTGGGTGGCGACATATTACTCGTAGAGAACGACAATCTTTAGCTATTTCTCAATCCCTACAACTACTTCCAGTTGCATCTCGCATCATTCAGGAAGTAACTCCTGCAAAAACTTTACGCGCTTGGTCAGAAAAATTAGTGGATGGAAAGAGGGTTTTTGATGATCTTATTCGACTGGAGGCTAGAGTATACTTTCCCCATCGGCAGTCTACAGTAGTGCGTGTTGTGTTACAACGTAGACGCACATTCTGCGATTTAACTGGAGTAGGAGAATCTAGAATTTGGTTTCTATCAGTATTTGAGATTCATAGAACTTGGTAGGCAGGTACACACGCACGACGGTGTAGACCGAACGCTTTTCCAAAAGGCGCGCCAAAATTCCCACTATGTCGGCGTTACACCTACCCCCTTAATTATATCTTATCCTTCCATATTTTTCAACGAATATGTAGCGATCGCTTGATAATCAAGACAGTCGCTACAAACAAAAACTATCCCAAAACGAAATTCACCAACTTACCAGGAACAACAATCACTTTCTTGATTTCCTTCCCTTCAATATAACGTTGTCCAACTTCCGACTCACGCGCATATTTTTCCAACTCAGCTTTATCAGCTTGGGAAGGAACTTGAATAGAACCACGAGTTTTACCCATAATTTGAATCACCAAAGTAATTTCATCAGCTATCAAAGCCGCAGGATCAAAACTCGGCCAAGTTTGGGTATGTACAGAATTTTTATTCCCCAACAATTGCCATAATTCATCACCAATATGCGGTGCAAAAGGCGCTAACATAATCACCAAAGTTAGAATCCCTTCCGCGTAAATTGGGGAATTATGACAATTAGCATCAGTCAAGGCATTACTTAACTTCATTAATTCCGAAATTGCCGTATTGAATTGATATTCATCTACCACATCTTCCGTAATTGCTTGAATCGCAATATGAATGGCGCGACGCAAATCTTTTTCCGCTTTATTTAACTTATCAACTTCCGCTTTTTGCTTACAAACTCCCGCAGCCGCATAATCAGTAACCAACCGCCAAACGCGATTTAAAAAGCGGAATTGTCCCTCAACATCAGCCTCATCCCATTCCAAATCTTTCTCTGGAGGTGCTTTAAATAAAATGAACATCCGCGCCGTATCAATGCCATATTTATTAATTACATCTTCTGGGGCAACACCATTGCCTTTTGATTTGGACATGGTAGCATAGAGACGTTGTAAAGGTTCTCCAGTTTGTGGATCTACAGGATTATTAGCATCAACCAAATTAGAAGGAATCCATTTATCCTTACCACCTTTATTTGGGTTCATGTAAGTTAAACCCTGTACCATTCCCTGAGTTAATAACTTTTGAAATGGTTCATCAAAGTTAAATAAACCTCTATCTCTTAATACCTTGGTGAAGAAACGCGAATACAATAAATGTAAAATTGCGTGTTCAATTCCCCCCACATATTGATCTACAGGCATCCAATCATTTACTTTGCCAGAATCAAAAATCTTTTCCTCATTCTTTGCATCAGGATAACGCAAGAAATACCACGAAGAATCAATAAAAGTATCCATCGTATCGGTTTCCCGTTTCGCAGGAGTACCGCAAGTTGGACAAGGAACATTTACCCAACTTTCCAATTGTGCTAAAGGTGAACCACCACGACCACTTAATTCGATATCTTCCGGTAATTGTACAGGTAAATCTTTGTCAGGAACTGGCACAATTCCACATTCAGGACAGTGAATAACAGGGATAGGTGCGCCCCAATAACGTTGTCGAGAAATCAACCAATCTCTGAGGCGATATTGTATTCTTAATTTACCAAAGTTTTGTTTTTCGGCAAATTCGATAATGGCTTTTTTTGCCTCTATTGAATTTATGCCATTAAAGTCACCGGAATTAACTAAAATTCCCGCTTCTGTATAGGCTGATTTTAAAGTTTCTTCTGCACCAACTTCGGGAACAATTACCACTTTGATAGCTAAACTTTGTTCTTTAGCAAATTTGAAATCTCGGACATCATGTGCTGGTACACCCATTACCGCACCTGTACCATATTCATAGAGAACATAATCTGCAATCCATACGGGTACTTCTTCTCCAGTGAAGGGGTTAATAACCTTCCCACCTGTAGGAATACCCCGTTTTGGTTTGTCTTCTGCGGTTCTTTCTAACTCAGTTTGGTTGCTGACTTCCTTGATAAAGGCTTCTACGGCTGCTTTTTGTTCTGATGTAGTGACAACTTGAGTTAAGGGGTGTTCTGGGGCTAAAACGACGTAACTCACACCATAAATGGTATCGGGACGGGTGGTATAAACGCCGATTTTTTCATCTAACCCCACAATGGGAAATTCTAAATATGCACCTGTGGATTTTCCTATCCAGTTGGCTTGCATTAATTTAACTCGTTCTGGCCAACCTGTGAGTTTATCTAAGTCATTTAATAATTCTTCGGCGTAGTCAGTAATCTTAAAAAACCATTGACGTAGTAGTTTACGCTCAACTATTGCACCACTGCGCCAAGAACGTCCTTCGTTATCAACTTGTTCGTTTGCCAATACGGTTTGGTCAATGGGGTCCCAATTAACTGCGGCTTCTCTTTGATATGCTAAACCAGCTTGTAAAAATTGCAGAAAAATCCATTGTGTCCACTTATAATAATCGGGAGAACAGGTAGCAAGTTCAGTTTCCCAATCCAAGGATAAACCCAGACGCTGTAATTGTTGGCGCATTTGGGCAATATTTTGATAAGTCCATTTGGCAGGGGGTACACCTCTATCAATGGCGGCGTTTTCTGCGGGTAGTCCGAAAGCATCCCAACCCATTGGATGTAATACTCGATACCCTTGCATTCGTTTAAGGCGGGCAATTACATCTGTAATTGTATAGTTACGGACATGACCCATGTGCAAGCTACCGGATGGGTATGGAAACATGGAAAGCGCGTAGAATTTTGGCTTGTTTGTATCTTGAGGGGTTTTATCTAAGCCAAGTTCTAACCATGTTTTTTGCCATTTTTCCTCTATTGCGGCTGGTTGGTATGACGGTTTTTGGGGGGACTCCACAACTAAAACTCCTAATGCTTTTACCTAATCTCGCTATTGTGGCATAATTGTAGATATCAGACATTAAGAGTGAAAATTAAATAATTCAATCAGCTATAGCGATAGCTTCGCTCTCCGCAGGCATCGCATCCTTAACCCCAAGAATCACCCAGGAAATAAGATACAATGGGTAGGGCTATCGCTATTGTTAATAGTACAGAAAAATTAGGAAGTTGCAGCTAATTAATGGAATTATGTTCCAGCCAGGTTTCTAAATCTGTAACTGAAGTAAAATCTAATAAAGCCTCTCCTAATTGTTCCAGTTTCTCCACAGATAATGCCTGGACTTTTTGAATTAATAATGAGTCAATTTCCCCAATTAGGCGATTTAAGAGACGGATAATTAGACGTTGTTCTCCCTCTTGTTTAGCCAGTTCTCTGTCTTGTTGGTAAAGTGGTGCTAATCGCATAATCAACTCCTGATCTTCTGTTTGTGAACTTTGATTGATTTTTAAATTTTTCTGGAGGTTATAGAGTAGTTCTAAGGTGATTTTGACGTAAGGCTGATTTAATGGTAACGCAGCTAATTCATCAATTGCTCTTTTTTGAACTGTACCTCTACCTAAAAGTCTTAACCACAGTGTTTCTTGAGTTTGTGGTAATTGATGAATGACGACAATTGCAGTATGTAAGGATTTTGGTAAATGGTATATTCCGGGTAAGGAATCTGTTTGTATTGTACCGCTAAATCCTGAGATAATGTTCTTTGATGCGGTGGGGGTGAGAATCCACAATTTAGGAATCTCAATTTTTGCGGTGGTGGTTTGTTCCCGTTTGGCTGCTCTTCTTAATGCACCTCTGACTTCTAATGATTTTAACAGACAATCACAGATTTCTTCTGTTGATGCTGGATTACGAAATGGCTCAAAAATAGCTGGTGTTGTGGCTAATTTTCCTAATAATCCTAATAGTTCTACGTTAGTTGTTTGGTTGGGAAATGGTGTAAATAATACGTCTATTTCCCGGATTTCTCCAGCTACTTGACTGGCTGCTTGAACTTCTCCAAATGGTTTGAGTAATTCTTCTAAATAATCTTTTGCAAATTGGTCATGTATAAAGCGAGTCATTTTTTGTTGATTCAGTTTTTAACAATAATCGTAATCAAATGGTCGCCTCGACTACTGGGATTTCCTAAGCGAGGTACACCACGATTTTTCAGCTTCATGACCTGATTAGTTCGGATTTTAGGCGGAATGATAAGTTCCACTCGACCATCTACTGTATTGACTCCTAAGTGGCATCCTGAGATTGCTTGTTGTTGGTCAATTGTGATTTCTGAGAGGATGTTAATGCCATTTCGCTTAAATTCTTTATCCTGATTCACAAATAAGTAAATGTACAAATCACCAGGATTACCACCACCTTGTCGTTCATCTCCTTCTTGGGCTATCCGCAAACGCGTACCATTTTCTATCCCAGCAGGAATATTTATTTTCAATTTCTGGGTTACTGGATTTAGACCTTTCCCATCACAAAAGTTACATTTTCTGTTAGCAGTTACATAAGTGAGAGAGGTATATGTTCTACCAAATCCTTTACAGACTTCACAGGATTTTAAATGAGAAATACAAATTTCTTTTTCACCACCAAATATAGCCTCTCGGAAGTCCAGTTTTAAATCAAGCCGTAAATCATCTCCCCGAACTTTATCCAATAAAAGAGAATTTTCAGAATTTTTTACTTGTTCTTGATCTAATTTCTCTAATTCTTGCTGTTGATGTTCATATTCGGCCTGTTTCGGGGCAAGTATTTTTTGTTCTATTAAATTTATATCTTCATCTCTCAGTTTTAAAAATTGCTGAAATGTTTTTAATCCATTGCCAACATATTCATCTAATGGGTATTGCGCTTGAACTGCTTTTATAAGTTCTTGTTCATAACGCTGTAGATTATTTTCATATTCTTGTTTTTGTTTCTGTATCTGAAGCTGTTTTTGATATTCTGTTTTTTTGACAGATGTAATTTCTAGCTCAATTGATGCTACATCTTCATCTCTTAAACCTAACATATCCTGATAATCTTTGAGTATATTTAAGGTATGTTCATCCAGGGGATATTTTTGCTCAACTTCTTCAGCAAAATATTGTTTGTAACTTTGCAAATCTGCTAAATGTTTACGAACAGGTGCGAGAATTTCCGTTTCTATTTCCTCAGCTTTTGTATCTGTAATTCCCAAGGTTTTCCGTTTTTCCGTTAAAACTACAACAGCAACTTTTTTTAGTTCACCATTTTGGGCATATTTTTCTACTAATTTGCGATACTCCGCTTCTGGGTTAAAATCTTTCGCGTGATCTGCTTTCTCCACTTTATTCATATCTCCAAGTTATAGACTATACAGTAAAAATCTCCACGTTTATGTTGAAAAAGATGGAGATTTTTGGATTTAGAAGTCCATTAAACAAACTCTCAATTCCCCACTTTCAACTTCCCATAGGCATAACGGGTTAAACTACCTTCATTGAGATTATTCCACGCATATATCCGATCTCTAAAAGGTTTCCACTGTTGATAAACGGCTTTAAAATCAGCGTCTTTAGCCGCAAATTCATCATATAAAGCAAAAGAGGCTTTTTCCGCTGCTTCCAAAATTTCTTGACTATAACCACGAAGTTGAGTACCCGTTTTTAATAGTTTCTCTAATGCCTCACTATTGCGGGCATCATAACGAGCTAACATTGTTGTATTCGACTGATATGCAGCGGTTTCTAAAGCTGCTTGGTATTGAGGTGGTAGCTTTTTCCATTCGTCTAAATTCACTTGTACTTCTAGGCTTGGACCTGGTTCCCACCAACCTGGATAATAGTAAAATTTAGCGACTTTATTTAAACCCAATTTTTCATCATCATAGGGGCCTACCCACTCAGCCGCATCAATAGCCCCTGTTTGTAAAGCCTGGAAGATTTCCCCCCCTGGTAGATTCTGCACAGTTACGCCTAATTTAGCCATAACTTGCCCTCCTAAACCGGGAATCCGCATTTTTAGGCCTTTGAGATCATTGAGGGTTTTCACCTCATTGCGAAACCATCCTCCCATTTGTGTCCCCGTATTTCCCGCCGGAAATTGAATCACATTGAACTTACGTGCGTAAATTTCCTGAAGTTTGGCTAAACCTCCCCCTTCATATAACCAAGCATTTTGTTGTTGGGCATTGAGTCCAAATGGTACTGATGTACCAAATGCGAGAGCGGGACTTTTACCGATGTAGTAATAAGCAGCAGTATGTCCGGCTTGCACTGCACCCTGAGAAACTACATTGAGAACTTCTAAACCGGGGGCTATTTCTCCAGCCGCACGGGGTTCGATGATAAATTTTCCGTTTGTGAGAACTTTGACACGCTCTGCCAATACCTGCGCTCCACCAAATATAGTTTCTATGGACAATGGCCAACTTGTCGCCATTTGCCATTTGATTGTCGGTAGGTTACTGGTATCTGTCTTACCATTGACAGCTTGATTTTCAGCCTTTTGACAACCGCCAATAATTGCTACTCCTGTGGCAGCGATCGCACTTTGAGATAATCTGTTAACAATAGCCCGACGTTTCATAAAACTTAATACTATTTACTAACTGTAAGATTTTCCTACAATATCATAATGATGCAACAATTCAGGTAGAATAAGGTGCTTTTAAATTTATAAATTGCTTATGTATGCGTGAATCAAGAAGATTTTCTTTAATCAGCAGGCTGTTAAAATTTTCCCAGTTTATTGACAATTTTGCTGATAAATTAGGATGGTTATCGAATTGGTTAGTTTTACTAACAATTGGAGTCGGTTTCTTTAATGTTGTTGCCCGTTATATGGGTCGCTTTATTGGGGTGCAATTGTCTTCTAATGCTTTATTAGAAATGCAATGGTATTTATTTTCGTTAACTTTCTTATTCGGCTTTGTTTATATTTTACGTCATGGGGAAAATGTCCGCGTTGATTTTCTCTATACGAATATGAGTGAAAAAAACCGGGCATTAATTGATTTTATCGGCACGATTTTATTTTTGATTCCCTTTTGTTTAATTGGCATTTGGGTAACATTTAATCCTGTTTTGCAATCTTGGGGAAGGTTAAGCGACGGTAGTTGGGGAACTTGGGAAATATCTTCTGATGCTAATGGTTTACCTCGCGCACCAATCAAAACTATGGTTCCTGTAGCCTTATTATTTCTACTTTTGCAAAGTATTTCCCAAGCAATTAAATATTTAGCCGTATTATTAGGCTATCAACAAGTAGCGGAACAAATTCGTTTAGAAACTTCAGAAAATATTAATGTTGAATAGAGGAAAATATGGGTTTTGAATGGTTAGCAGTTTTAATGTTTGTCGGCTTTTTCTTTGTTTTAATAAGTGGCTATCCTGTCGCTTTTTCCTTTGCCGGCACAGCCATTATTTTTGGAATCATTGGCACAGCAGTCGGGGCTTTTAATCCTAGTAGATTACTACTATTACCAAACATCTGGTTCGGCACAATGTCGAACTTTACTTTATTAGCTATTCCCTTTTTTGTCTTTCTGGGTGCAGTTTTAGAAAAGTCAGGATTGGCTGAAGAGTTATTAGAAACCATTGGCATTGTTTTAAGTCGTGTCCGGGGAGGATTGGCTTTAGCAGTTGTTTTGGTGGGAACTGTTTTAGCAGCCACAACTGGAGTCGTGGCCGCCACAGTAATTATTATGGGAATGTTATCATTACCTGTCATGTTACGCTATGGCTATGATAAAAAATTGGCTTCAGGAGTAATTATTGCTTCTGGTACTTTAGCCCAGTTAATTCCTCCGAGTTTAGTTTTAGTTATTCTGAGTGATCAAATTGGTGTTTCTGTCGGAGATTTATTTTTAGGGGCATTAATTCCGGGATTAATGTTATCTACTTCCTATATTCTCTATGTTTTAGGACTAGCTTTTTTTCAACCGGAAAAAGTGCCACTTATTCCTGATGATGTGGTAATTCCTCAAGGTACTCAATTAATTAAACAAATTTTTAAAGCAGTTGTTCCCCCGATAATTTTAATTTTTGCGGTGTTGGGAAGTATTTTCTTTGGTGTGGCTACTCCCACAGAAGCTGGGGCTGTTGGGGCTGTTGGTGCTTCTATTCTCGCTGCTTTTAATAAACGGTTAACACCACAACTAATTCGTGATGCTGCTCATTCTACCGCAGTAATTACCGCTTTAGTGGTGATGATTTTATTCTGTTCTTCGATGTTTAGTTTGGTGTTTGATGCTTTAGGTGGAAAAACTCTGATTACTAATTTATTAACGGGTTTACCTGGTGGATATTGGGGATTTTTAATCGTTAGTAATATAGCAATTTTTATTTTAGGAGCATTTTTAGAATTTATTGAAATTTGCTTTATTGCTATACCTTTATTTGTACCAGCAGCCCAGGCTTTAAATATTGATATGGTATGGTTTGGGGTGGTAATGGCAGTGAATTTACAAACAGCATTTATTTCTCCACCGGTGGGATTTTCTTTGTTTTATTTACAAAGTGTTGCCCCTAAGGAAGTGAGTACCTTGGATATTCATAAAAGTGCAATTCCTTTTATGGTGTTACAGTTTATTGTGTTGTTAATTGTGATTATTTTCCCGCAAACAGTTCGCTGGTTAATTGATATTTCCGCAATAACTGGGGTTTGACAGGGTTGAAATTTTTGATTTACAGCAACCGGGTGGTTAGGACATCAATTGATAATGAAACTCTTTCCACGACCGGGTTTTACTACTGACTCCTAACTCCAAATACATCAAAAAACCTCTATAATCGCCAGTATATAGAGGTTTACAAGCTAATCTGCTTATCCTTGGGTGTATTTGATGACATCAGAAAAAATTTACCAGCTAGGCGGCATACTGCTTGATGGCTGGTGGAGTGGTTGCAGTTTACCTATTAATTAGTTGAGGTTGTTAACTAGCTTTTGAGTAGGGGCTATTGCCGTTTTGGGAATTTCAATGACTGGGTTATTTAAAGCCACCATTAAAGGCTGTTTAGCCTGTGATATTAATTCTGTCCCTGGTTGTGTTTGTGCCATTTCTAGCATTCTGGATGAATTACCTGAGAATACACCAGAAATTGCTCCCAGAATACAAGCCGCTACAGCCGCACCTCCAAATATCCAGCCTAACTGGTAACGGCGGTTAACACGCGCCAATACTTGCTCAACAGTAGTTTCTGGTGACTGATTACCTGCGGTCACAGGTATATTCCGCAAGCCTTGTCTGAGATTTAGCAGTCTCTTATACAAGCATTTGATGGAGGCATCCGTTGACAACCATTCTTCTACTTGCCTACGTTCAGTAGCTGTAACTTCGCCATCTAAGTAAGCACTTAATAACTCGAAACAATCGCGCTTCTCCATATTTCTAGTACCCATTGATTCATTTTTGCTTTTCAATGGCAGAAAATATATATTTTCGTTGACAGTCCTTAATATTTCTTAAAATCTGCCATAGGATTGAGGAAACATGATGTAGATTATATATCTAGATAGCTTTGCAACTGAGTTTGTAATCTTGATCTGGCTCTGGCTATTCTAGATTTCACCGTTCCCAGGGAAACTCCGGTGATTTCGGCAATTTCTTCATAAGCCATCCCTTCAATTTCTCTCAGAACAATAGTAGTCCGAAAAACCTCTGGTAAATCCGCGATCGCTTCTCGCAACTGCTCATAAAATTCTCTCGTCGTCATCTCCTCTTCTGGACTTGGCGTATCACCGGCAATTTCCCAATCCATTTCCCCGTCGTTTAACAGTCGCGGAGCATCCAGTGATAGGGGACTGGCTACCCGTTTGCGTTTCCTTAATTCATCATAAAACAAATTAGTGGCAATCCGACTTAACCAACCTCGGAACTTAGCAGGTTCTTGTAATCGGTTAATATTTCGATACACACGAATCCATACTTCCTGAGCTAAATCGGCTCTGTCAGACCAATCAGGAGCTAAATGATATAAAACTCGATCAACTTGAGTCTGATAGCGACGTAATAGTTCTGCAAAGGCAGCCCGGTCTGGACGCAATCCGACTTGACAGCGCAAAATAAGATCGTGATTTGAGAGTTTGTCAACTTGCACCGATGCTGCTGGGTAGGTGGCATCAACTGTTGACCAAGATACACTAATGGATTGACTCATAGATTGGACTGGCGTTAAATCACTCCCTTCTATTAGACTAGAAGATTGGACAAAAGTTCCTCAGTAAGGTGACGGATTTATAATCGGAACACGGAAATATAAATTATTGGAGTTTTCGGTATTTTAGTCATCGTAGAGTAGGTATGGGAAAGGAAGGCAAAAATAACACACGGATCAGGTCTTGGTTAAATTAGGAATAGTGATCAGATTAACAACTGTCCACTAAGCACTTGACTGGTAATGGTTAATAGGTCATAGGTAAAAAGGTAATTGGTAATTGGTAAAATTTTCACCCCCAGTCACCAATCAGCCAAATATGTCAGGGATAAATAATAGGCTCACGCAATGGCAAGAAATGAATCTGTAGCGAGTATGGTCATGTTTCTCTGTTTTGGTACAGCAATTTTATCTCTGGCTGTCCATTGGCACAATTTGAAAGCAACAGAGCAGTTAAATTCTGCATCCACAGAAGTTTATCCACAGGGTTCATCAGTAGAAATTGGGGCTAGTGCAATTGCGGCTTCTGTACCGACCTCGCCCCAAAAATCTGCCGTGATTAACTTGGATTCTCCCTGGAAAACACAGAAGTCACGTCGGGCTACTGTTACAGATCCAGTTGAAAATACAAAGCAGCCAGTCCGAGGATCACAGACAACCCAAGTGGTGGTGGATTTAAGCGATCGCCGTGTCTATGTGTCTCAATTTGATGAGATCATAGCCAGTTACCCAATCGCTATTGGTAAAAAGGGTTGGGAAACACCAACAGGTAATTTTAAAGTTATCCACAAAGAACACCATCCCATTTGGCGACATCCCATTACAGGTGCTATTTTTGAGGGCGGTACTGATAGTCCTTTGGGAGATAGATGGATTGGTTTTTGGTCAGATGGCCGCAATGAAATTGGTTTTCATGGTACACCAAACGTTGACTTAGTGGGCGCGGCTGTTTCTCACGGTTGTCTGAGAATGCGTAATTCAGATGTGAGAATGTTGTATGAACAAGTAGGTATAGATACACAAGTATTGGTGCGTAAGTAAAAATTTTTGGTAATTGGTAAATTTTTTCCCTACACCCCTACACCCTATTTTTGCTCAAAATTAGGTGCATAAACCTGAAGTAATGTACTAACTTGAACTAATACTTCATTTCCTGTGTTCTTATTCAGAGCTTGACGTTCTGGGAAGAAATTAGGTCTATCTAAATACGCGGATATAGCTCCGCTGACTTGTTCCGATATGAGGGTATCAAGTTCTGTTTTAGCTTTTTCCCGCTGATATTTCGCACCTTCTTCTGTAGTCGCATATAGAGGAGGTAGACGATTGAGAGCATAAGCTGTGATATCTCCCACATCTAGAGAGCTTTCACTTGTGGCTTCAATTGCTGCTACTTTGGCGATTACGTCAGTTAGTACCAACTCTTCCATGACGTTAATAAATTGTTTGCGGGGTACTGCTACTACCTCACCAGTCAATAATGAACCCATGAGGCGATCTAAAGCCATGTATTCCTCAATGGACAGTTCGGAAGCATTATCGCAAATGCGCCCAACTTCTGCCTCCATCGCTGGTGTCAAATGACCATCTAGAAGAGCTTGTTCTACTATTTTTGCAATACTCATAAAACCTCGTAGGTAGTGTGGATAAAAGTATTTCTGGAGAGAAACATAAAATTTCCGATAGCCAAGTTAAACAGGGACGCTATCAATCACCCAGAATACAATAGCAGAATCAGTACATATTGTGGATAAACAAGGGGCTTCAGCCCCCTATTTCTGTATTACTGAATGAATTACTCTGCTAGATTGTACTATTTATATACAGGTATTTTGGCCTAAAGCCGTAACAAAGTCAGAAACTTAATCAATTTGCTGAGATTTCCAAGGTATTGGATCAACAGATAGTCCGTTTACGTACAAACCCCAATGTAAGTGGGGTCCGGTAGATGCACCAGTTGAACCGACTGCACCAATTTTTTGCCCTGCTTTCACAAAATCACCTTCTTTGACATTAATCCGACTTAGGTGCATGAAAATGCTGATTACACCTTGACCGTGATCAATGCCTACTACGTTACCATGAACCCGGAAACCTTGGGATACTGTACCAACTAAAGCAACTCTTCCCGCTGCTGGGGTAACAACCGATGAACCTGCTGCTCCTGCGTAGTCTTGTCCACGATGGTAATAGTCATTGGCAAATTTGCCATTGTAGTAGCGACGGACACCATATCTAGTGGAGGTTCGCCCAGCATTGGGGGTGAGAAAAATACCATTCCAATATTTTTCCGGTGTTTGTAGGGCTTTCAATTCTTTGACTCGCTTGAGTTCATACGCTGTTGCGCCAACTCCAGCTTTTCCAGGTGGTAAGGTAATGCGTTGGACGGGAAATTTGCGATCGCGCACATACACTGCAAGGTTTCGATCTTGCGCTCCTTCTCCCGTCACAGTCACCTTTCTAACTCCAGACTTTTCTAAAGGAGTTGTGGGAATGAAAGAACGGTATTTACGAGGTGAAATTTCAAAAGCTGGATAGGTTTTCTCCCCAACTGTTACCGTAGGATTACTAGTTTTTTCCTGGTCATCTGCCTCAATTACTACCGAAATTGTATCTCCCAGTTGAGGATTTTTAGGTATTACCTGCACATCTAAAGCCTTTGCAGGTAAGCCTAAAGCCATGGGGACAGCGGCAATTATGCCTATGAATATTTTGGCACGGTTGATGATACCAATACCTCGCAACTTATTCTGTGGATTAATAGCGTCAGTCATGGTAATCATAAGTTTATAAACAAATTTTTGGCTGCTGCTAACCAACAGACTATTTTATGGTGGTTAGTGTTTCCCAGCTAAGTTAACAGATTAACCAAACCAAATCAACCATAGGGGTAGTGCTAAAAATAAGCCAACAAAAGTCAAAGCAATGCTGCTGGCTAACAAGTTGCGATCTAAATCATAAACTTCCGCTAAAATCAGTACGGAAAGCCCCGTGGGTGTTCCTGACATGAGTACCAATACTAACCGCTGTTCGCCAGTTATACCAAAAAAAGTTGCCCCTAACCCTACGAGTAAAGGGACAATAAAAACTTTCAGCACACTGGCAATTACAGCAATATCGAGATTTTTATATTCTTTGATTGTTCCTAGTCGCAAACCAACCAATAATAAAGCCAAGGCAATTACTACCCACACAGCTTGTTCTAAACCTGATTCAATTTCCACTGGTAATTTTACAAATTGGGTATTTAAACCAATGAAAAATGCCCACAGACTGGGAACAGTGGCTATATCTCGCAATTGTATCCACCAATGATTTTCGGTTTCTCTGAAGCCAAAATAACTAGCAATTAAGACGGCAATGCCATAAGTACCAAAAACATTATTTGTTAAGCTAAATAATACTGCCCAATCAGTATTTTCTGGGCTAGTTAGCACTTGTGTAAGTGTTAGTCCGACAAAACCTGTATTTCCTAAAATTGTTGCTAAAATAAAACTGCCTAAACTCGCTCGCTTTAATGAGTCTGAGACTTCTATGCTTTGTTCTTCTGACTTGGTTTTCTGACTCATGAACCATTGCCAAACCCACCAAGTTAACAATGCTAAAGTTAAACTGAGTAGCACTACTGCCACTCCTATCTCCGGTATTAACAGACCAATAGAAGCATTAGTATGTCGTGCCAATACTAATAATTGTAGTGGCACTCCCACCCAGTATAGTGACTGTCCTAACCACTTAGCTAATTTATCGGGGGTAATTCGGGATAATACCAATCCTAACCCTATCCAAATAAATAGAGGCGTGTAGGCTTTAAATAGGCTTTCAATCATGGTGAGGTGGTTAGTTATTTTTGCCGCGCTGCATTAGTAATTGTAGTGGCAAATAATCACTTATTAATGATGAAATTCAAGGTTGGTTTGAAGGAAGTAAAACCCAAGATATCCTAGATTTTGTGAAATTTTCTCAACCCAATCTACATCTGACTCCTCTATTTTTCCTAAAACATATCCGCAGGATCAGCAGATTGAAGTTTATTAGTAGCAATTACCCCAGAAATAGCACACATAATTATAGTTAATAATAGGACTTGTAAACCACGAATTATCGTCATATACATCGGCAAATTTGTCGCTGTTCGGGTTAGCTGATAAAGCCCTAAAGATACAGCTACCCCTGGAAAAAATCCCAAAGCTGCTAAAATTAAAGCTTCTTCAAAAATAATAGTGAGTAAATAAAAATGACGATATC
This sequence comes from Anabaena sp. UHCC 0187, assembly GCF_009712035.1. Lineage (GTDB taxonomy): Bacteria > Cyanobacteriota > Cyanobacteriia > Cyanobacteriales > Nostocaceae > Dolichospermum. The sequence continues at coordinate 193,126 of NZ_VILB01000005.1, forward strand.
CTATGGCTTTGAAAGTTGCATATTCTCGTAAATGGGCATTAACATCTGTGGAAAGAACTTGATAAACAATAATTACCCCAACCACAAATCCCATGGATACACCGAGATTGAAAATAAACCCAATGGGAGAATTGCTACTCCAAAAATTATTTTCAAATTCAATAAATTCATCATGGGTGAGAACCCTAACATCATCTTTTAAATAAGCCTTTAATTGGGCAACAACTTGGTCAGTTTTATAACCTGGTTTGATTTTAACTAAGCCGATACTCACACTACTTGTAGGCTGCCTGGCAAAAATTTGGGAGAAGTTATTAGCACTGGTAATTAAACTACCATCAGCCGCAAAAGAAGCACCAAGTTTAAATAAACCCCCAATAGTAATTGTGCTGCCATTAATTTCAGTTGTAACAGTTTTACCTTCTTGAATTTGCTTAATTGCTTGTTGATATTCTCCTCTAGCTGCCCGATCAAATAAAACTGTATTTGGTAATTTAATCTTGTGCAATTGTTGATTAATTTCTGGTAAATTAAAAGCTGGTTGATCTGGATTTACGCCAATAATTAAAACCCCCGTTTCTAAGCGTGTTTGGGGATTCTTCCAAATAATATGATTACAATACATAGCTTCAGCCGATTTTACCCCTGGAACATCCATTGCTTGATAAAGTCGTCTCCGGGAGAAAATAGACATACTTTGTAAACTACGGGCTTGGGGACTAATGAGAATAATATCAGCCTGTAAACTCCGATGTAATCGAGTATTACTATCATATAAAGCCGTTTGAAAACCTAACTGCATAAACATGAGAACATCAGCAAAAGCAATACCTGAAACTGCTACAAATAAACGACTTTTTTCATGAGTAAGTTGTAACCAACCCAAAGGAGTTCGTCGTCGCAATTGTTGAAAAATATTAATCATAGGAGTCAGAAGTCAGGAGTCAGGAATCAGGAGTCAGGAGTCAGGAGTCAGGAGGTAGAAAGAAAGGAAGAAGGAAGAAGGAAGAGAGAATAGTTTTTAACTAATCACCAATAACCAATAACTAATACACAATAACTAATAACTAAAGAGAAATAATTGCCTTAACTTGCATATTAGTAAATTTAGCGGCTTGCTGACTAGAAGCTTGATTTAGTCGGATATGAACTTTGACTATTCTGTTATCAATATTGCTAGAAGGATCTGTATTAGTGAGATTTTGCTTGCTTACTTGTAAACCGATTCGTTCTACTTTTCCCTGTAATTCTCTAGGAAAAACATCACCAACTATCCGTACCTGTTTTCCTTGCAGGATTTTAGTAATATCACTTTCGTAAACTTCAGCAACTACATACATTTGACTGGTTTTACCAATGTTAACAATACCATTATTAGTAACTAATTCTCCTGGGTGAGTATGAATTTCCAATACTTGTCCATTTTGAGGAGATTTTACATAAGCTTGTTGCAGATTAATAGTAGCTTTTTTTACTAATACTTCCGCCCGATTTAATTCAGCTATTGCAGCTTCTACATCTACTTTCCTAACTTCGGAAATCTGATCTAGTGTTGCTGAAGCTTCCTTTTTTCGTTGTTGACTACTTAATTCCAGCTTTTTCAATTGTGATTGTGCAGCTTGAAGACTTTTTTTAGCAGTTTCTACATTCAAACTTTTACTATCTTTCTGAGAAGCGGAAATTGCCCCTTCTTTATATAATTCCTGATAGCGATTATTTTCGGTTTCAGCATTGAGTAATTCAGCTTGCAATTTTTCTAGAGTTGCTTTTTGAGTATCAATATCACCTTGACTTTCTACGGCTAATCTGTCAATTATGGCTTTTTGCGCTGTAATTTCTCCCCGTTTAGCACCTGCTTGAATTTGGGCTATTTTAGATTGAATTACTTTGACTTCTGCTTTGGCTTCGGTTAATTCTGCTTGCAAGCGATCGCTATTATCTAAAATAGCAATTACCTGTTTTGCTTTTACCATATCTCCCTCCTTGACTAATATCTTTTCGATTCGACTTCCTTCTCCAGATATAGCTGCTGATAATGTAATCACTTCTCCCTGGGGTTCAATTCTACCAAGGGCTGTGACTGTTTTAATCTCTGGCATTACTACTTTAGAATCTACTGGTTTCTGATTATCTACATCCCGAAACTTGAGGACAATAAAAATACTAATACTAGCCACAGATAAAGATGCCAGCACAGCAATAGCGATCGCTAATCGGAGAATAGACTGAGAAGATAATGAACTTTGTAGCTTGTGGTTTTGCACAACTGCATACCTTTTCAGTGCTGTTTCAAAATTAGTTAATGAAAAATATGAGGTAGAAAACGAAATCCTGAAAAACCTAAAAATGTATATCTAGACAAAACGGTTTAGTCAATTTATTGCATTACAGATGACAAATCAATTCTAGGTTTTTGACAGAAACGAACATTTAGAGATGATATGCCAAAATAGAAAGTCAGATGGTTAACCAATGACAGTTTTAGTAAAATTAGTATGTTTTAGACAAAATGATTTAATTTAAACTTACTCTTAATTTCTCTCTGCACCTGGATTGTCTTTGCATGACACAAAAAAATATGGTTCATTTACCTAAAAATGTCCATAATAATTACAATTCCAGTTTTTTCCCAATTCCTAATTACCTATTAAAACAAACCCCGTTTACCATTAGGACGCACAGTTAGCCAATTAACCTTAGCTAGTGCTAATTGCTCATCAGTCACCTTAGCACCAGTCAGATTAGCACCGGATAAATTAGCCCCCCGAAGATTAGTTTGACTCAGATAAGCTTGGCTAAGGTCTGCACCTCTGAGGTCTGCTCCTTCTAAGTCCGCATTGCTAAAATAGGCTTTGCTTAAGTCCGCATCTTTAAGATTCGCTTCTTTTAAATTCGCTCTGCCAAAGTCGGTATTGTGAAGATTACTTCCTTGAAAATTAGCTTTATAAAATTGAGCCGCATGAAAATTAGTTCCTGATAAGTCAACACTAGGTAAACTCAACCGGATGAAATTGTAGGAAGCAAAATCCCGTCTTCCTTTCTCATAAGCTGCTAATAGCCCTTGGGAATCTAATTTTCGCACTGACGAACCATTACTATTATTTGCCTCTCTAGAAGGTGATTTAGAGATAGATTCTCCACTGTGAGTTATTCCAGGTTTCCATTCCTTTCCTCCTGATGTCTTATCCCTTCTCGCTCGAATAGATGCAGCTATCCTAGATACACCATCATTGTTGTTCCGGGGAGAATGAATGGAGTCAATCCCAAAATCTCGACCGCTCTGGGTTTTTTCTGGTTGCCCAACCGAGGGTTTAGAGAGTAAACCTTGGGCTAAACTATCTAAATATGGTTCCATGTCCAAGGCTCTGAGTACGTCTTGTGCTATATGATAGCGATTGCGTACTGATACATCCAACATTTTTTTCAATACTGTGGTCAAGTGGTCACTGATGTTTACCAGATGCTCCCACATCATGTCCCCCGTGCTGGGATTGTATTCTAAATCTTTGGGAATTTTGGCAGTCAGCAAATAAATACAAGTCACTCCCACAGCGTAGATATCGCTGGCATAGACCGGACGCATGGCCATTTGTTCTGGCGGTGCAAAACCAGGAGTCCCAATTGCATAAGCGGTTAAAGCAGTTTGTCCTGATTGACTGGCTGGGATTTGGCTAACTTGGTTTTTGACAGCACCAAAATCAATTAATACCAATCTGGCATCTTGAGAACGACGGATTAAGTTAGCTGGCTTAATATCACGGTGAATTACCTGTTGCTCGTGGATATATTGCAGCAATGGCATGATTTCACTTAAAAACTGCCTCACTCCTGCTTCACTATAAACCCCGTTTTTTTTCACCTCTTGTTGGAGAGTAAAACCGCTCACATATTCTTGAACTAAATAGAATTGCTCACTATCCTCAAAATAGTCCAGTAGCCTGGGTATTTGGGGATGATTACCAATTTTACCGAGAGTTTCCGCTTCTCTTGCAAACAGTTCCCGTGCCATTTTCAATATGTACGGAGTTGTCCCTGATGGACGTAGTTGCTTAATCACACAAGGAGGTTTTCCTGGCAGGTGTTCCTCTATTGCTAAAAATGTTGCACCAAAACCACCTTGACCTATTGGTTTCATCGGCCGAAAACGATCGCGCAACAATAATTGTGAGCCACAAGCCTGACAGCTTTGACTAGAGCCTGAATTTTTGGGATTTGGACAAGTGGGATTTACGCAATAGCTCATGCACTGTCAACTCGCTGCACGATGAATAACGGGACTAATTATGCTCTTATTTATTATTGAGAGCAAATTCAAATTTCTGCTAGGTTATTTAAGCGGGAATTTTGTGAAAAATTTTCCCAAGTCATATTCATACTACTAAAAATTGTAGTCATTAAAGTAAGTATTGACCATATTTAGCTCTATATAAAATAAACATTGTTATTTCTATAGATTATCTCACTAAAGTAATACAAAAACAGCAAATATTGTTAAGTATTTCTCGGTAAATTTTAATTGTAAATATATACATATAGTAGGAGTTAGGAGTCAGGAGTCAGGAGTCAGGAGTCAGGAAGAAGAAAGAAGGAGTCAGGAAGAAGGAGTCAGGAGTCAGGAAGAAGAAAGAAGGAGTCAGGAGTCAGGAGTCAGGAGTCAGGAGTCAGGAGTCAGGAGTCAGGAAGAAGAAAGAAGAAAGAAGAAGAAGAAGAAGAAGAAAAAAGAAAGACATTTCTTCCCCCTAGACCCCTAGACCCCTAGACCCTTACCTACAAACTAGATAGTACATCTTTGGCAGCGGCTAAGGTCTGTTCAATATCTTCGGGGGTATGTGCTAAAGAAGTGAAACCAGCTTCAAATTGAGATGGTGCTAGGTAAATACCATGCTCTAACATTCCCCGATGGAAACGACCAAATTTAGCTGTATCGGCCTTTTTGGCATCTTCATAGTTATGAACAGGCCCAGCGGTGAAGAACAGCCCAAACATACCGCTGATATTGCCACCACAAGCAGCATGACCAGTATCTGAGCAGATTTTTAGTAATCCATCAGCTAACTGTTTAGTAATCTTTTCTAAATAGTCATAAGTACCGGGTTTGCTGAGGAGTTCGAGGGTTTTAATTCCCGCTGTCATCGCTAAAGGATTACCAGATAGAGTACCGGCTTGATATACAGGGCCTGCGGGGGCAACCATAGACATGATTTCCCGGCGACCACCGTAAGCACCTACGGGTAAACCACCCCCAATAACTTTACCCATAGTGGTTAAGTCTGGGGTAACACCAAATTTTGCTTGTGCGCCACCGTAGGCAATGCGGAAGCCTGTCATCACTTCATCAAATACTAATAATGCGCCATGCTCTTGGGTAAGTTCCCGTAGTCCTTCCAAGAAACCAGCATCAGGGGTAATAAAGCCAGCGTTACCAACTACGGGTTCGAGAATGACACCGGCGATTTCGTTGGGGTTTTGTTCAAATAGGGCTTTTACCGCTTCCAAGTCATTGAAAGGCGCAGTTAGGGTGCTGGCTGTTACGGATTTGGGTACTCCTGGGGAGTCGGGTAAACCCAGGGTAGCCACACCAGAACCAGCTTTGACCAAGAACATATCAGCGTGTCCGTGATAACAGCCTTCAAACTTGATGACTTTTTCTCGATTTGTAAAGGCTCGCATTAACCGTAATACGGCCATACAAGCTTCTGTTCCAGAATTGACGAATCTCACCATTTCGACGCTAGGAACAGCATCAATGACCATTTCGGCCAAAACGTTTTCCAGGACGCAGGGAGCGCCAAAGCTAGTTCCTTTTTCTAGGGCTGTGTGCAGTGCGGAAATGACTTCTGGATGAGCATGACCACAAATAGCTGGACCCCAAGTTCCAACATAGTCAATGTATTTGTTGCCGTCTACATCCCAAATATGTGCGCCATTAACCCGATCAAATACGATGGGTTGTCCACCTACGGATTTAAAAGCGCGAACGGGCGAACTCACTCCTCCGGGCATGAGATTTTGAGCAGCCGCAAAGATTTCTTGGGATTTTGTGGTTTTAATTGAGGTATTTACCAAGGGTTTCTCCTAACAAGTGGTGATTAAAATCGAGCTTCTATCTTAGGATAGGGTGAAAAGCTGCTCAGAATTTCTATGGTATAGAATTAGCTGAAAATGGTATCTTTAGTCAAAGAATTATTGTTATAAGAGTAAATTAACTGGTATGTCTTCTTCCGAACCGCTATCGCTTCAATCTGCTATCCCTGTGGAAAAAATTCGCTACGATGATCACGGTTTAGTGCCGGCAATTGTCCAAGATTATTTGGATGGTACTGTGTTAATGATGGCTTGGATGAATCGGGAATCGTTACAAAGGACTTTGGCAACTGGGGAAACTTGGTTTTGGAGTCGTTCCCGTCAGGAATTTTGGCACAAGGGCGCGACTTCTGGACATATTCAGAAGGTACAAACTATTCGTTATGACTGTGATAGTGATGCTCTCTTGGTAGGAGTGGAGCAGTTGGGTGATATTGCTTGTCATACTGGGGAACGCAGTTGTTTTCATCAAGTTGATGGCACGGTGACACCACCACCGGGGGATAGTTTATCACAATTGTTTGCGGTAATCTGCGATCGCCGTGATCACCCTAATGAAGATTCTTATACCTGCAAGTTATTGGCTGGTGGTGATAATAAGATTTTGAAAAAGATTGGTGAGGAAAGTGCCGAGGTAGTTATGGCCTGTAAGGATAATGATGCCGATGGGATTGCTGGTGAAGTTGCGGATTTGTTTTATCATACCCTTGTAGCTTTGGCTCATCATCAAGTTGATTTAAAAGCCGTATATCGCAAGTTGCAGGAAAGAAGGAAGTAGGGGAATTTATTAATAATTGTCTGATAGCGAAGCGTGGCGTTAGCCATATCAGGATAACCAGGATTAAAGGATTTACAGGATGTCATTGTTTATTAGAAAATTGGAAATAGAGATTTTTTCATGATAGAAAATATCAACATTCACCAACAATTAATAAATCACAATCCTGAGAATCCTCAAATCCTGGAAATCCTGATTCAGACAGTGAAAATATTAACATTCACCAACAATTAATAAATCACAATCCTGAAAATCCTCAAATCCTGGAAATCCTGATATGGCTACGCCACGCTATCAGACAAAGTTTATAACTGTAAGTCCTTTTTAGGACTTACAACAATGAATTACCTCTTAACCTAGAAAGTAAAGGTAGTCCGCAGAACCCCTATAGTTGTGGTTTCATTGGCACTATTTCCTTCAGGATTAAAGAGGACAATTGCACCTGGAGTAATACTCACATTGTCATTAACACGGAAACGGTAATAACCTTCCAAATGATAAGGAACGGCTCTATTTACCCCCGCGTCAGCAAGGGTGGCAGTTCCACTAGCATCAGTCCGATAAAGAGGTTGTCCAAAAATCAAACCAGCATTGTTACCCTGTTTGATCAAATCGTTGAAGTGTAAACCTACCATCCAACTGGTAAAGGTTGTAGAAGCATTAATAGTGGTAGAAGAATCATCCACAAACATGGCTGCACCATAACCAGATAAAGCCACTTTGGGAGAAAACCGTAAATTAACAGTTCCACCAAAAGAGTTAAGTTTTACGGGTGTTCCCAGCGGCACACCTGCCATAGCACCGCTATCAAAACCTGAACCAATATCACTGCTAGTTAATCCCGTACCCAAAATATTGATTTGGTGATAACTATTGGCATAGTTCAAGCCAATATCTATGGATTTGGTGGGTTTAAAAGTTAATTGGGTAGCTACAACACTACTACCACCAAATACCCCAGATCCCAAAGGTGTACTAGAAACTCCAGGTGCGTTCACAGGATCTATCTCAGCACCAGTTTGAGGCAGATTCGCATTCACACTACCGTATAAAGCTCTCAAATCCAGTTGAGGGGATATGCTGTAAATAAACCCAGCCGCAGAGGCTAAACCAGAACCAGAAGTGCCTCCAGAAACCCGAACAACAGGGTTTAAATTCCCAAACCGAGAGATAGATTCCTGTCCCTCTCCATAGAAGGGTGTAACGGCTGGGAAAGCATCAGATACTTCGGCACCAGTTCCCGCAAATAGGGTTAATTTGTTAGCAACAGGGAAGATATACAGCAATTTATAAAGCTGAACAGAGTTTGCCCCAATAGGTGATAAATTTTTCGGATCAACTCCGGGAAATTGCGGTTCAAACCCGGTGCGGGCGCTACTGGCACTTAGGATGGATGAGGATAACCCTAAATTGCCTTGGACACTATTAGCACCATCCAAGAAATTATGTGCTTGCAACCCAGTGATCAGTAAATCTTTACCTGTAAAACTGGTGGTCAGGTTTAAGCGAACTCGGTTATTTAAAACTATGTTTGGATCACTGCCACCAGGAGCGCCACCTGTAGCACCAATAGCCGAAATAATCGCTTCTCCACTTAATTTAGTGGTTGTGGAAAATTGATTTTTTTCTAATTCTGTTGTCCGTGCTTCTACTGCATCTACTCTTCCCCGTAATGTTGCTAATTCGGCGGAAAAGTCTTCTTGTAGTTTTTGCAAGGTCATGATATCTTGCTTTGATGGTAAATCAGCAGTTGCTGTAGCAATTAACTCATTAACTCTATCTAAACAAGCATTTAAACCAGCAGCAAATTCGTAGCGACTTAAAGCCCGATTCCCGCGAAATGTCCCATTGGGATATCCTGCGATACAGCCATATCTCTCAACTAGAGATTGTAATGCTCCAAAAGCCCAGTCATTAGGCTGAACATCGGAAAGTTGAGATACAGATGTTACCTGTCCTATTGATGAATCTGTCTGTGTCTTGTCTTTTGTTGATGCAATAGTAACTTTCTGATTACTTAATCCTTCTTCACTAATTTCGGAAGATTTGATAGTTTGAATATTACTAGTATCTTCACCTAAACTAGCAAAACCTTCGGCGAAGGCATCCGCCGCTTGTGCGGGAAATATTCCAGCGAATAAGTACAGAATACCTATACCGCAAGCAGTAGCTATTTTTATGTTCATTTAAACTCCTCACAGATTAATCATGAAAATCGAGAATCAATAGAGATATCTCAGGAACTATGGTTGAACCTGATCATGTATAACTACTGATTTATGGATACAATTTGTGTTTCTAATGACCTGTTGTATCTAGTTTAATTTACTGATACACTAATCGTTAGTATAGCAACAAAGGGTAGTAAATTATCTTGTGGTTAAGAATTAATTATTAAAATTTATTATCTTTTATATACCAAGCCTAAATTAGTTGTGATAAACAAAACAAGATACCCGACTTCTCTAAGAAGTCGGGTATCTGAAACTCTCGAAAACTAGACCTCAATAATTCTAGTTTCTGAATTTTTGTGACAACACCTATCTACAAAATTATGAGCTATATCTAATAATTCCAGATCATCAATATCATTATCATTATCATTCGCTAAGACATCTTTCACAGCAAATGTTTTGTCATTCTCTCTAGAGATTCTCAAGCATTCTTCTAAGTCTACTGCTAAATCAAACAATGATGTGTCTCCTACATAGTTTCTAAGTTTGATAGCAACATCATCATCACTAACTAAAAAGTCTTTAATAGAATCAAATAAAGGATTAGATATTTCATCATCTTCCCAAGTTTCTAGCCAATCACCTTCCACATCTTCTACATAAATATGAACAAAATTCAATCCATAATTTAGCCAATCTTGCTGCATATTCCGGGCTGCTGCTAACGCTTCTGTTAGGCTTTCAAGTTGGGTGCTATGATTAGTCTGTTGTTGGTTAACCATAAATGGTGTTTTCAGCGGATTAATGATGTTGGCTAGGACACAGATTTCGATTTCAATATTTGGGAATCAGGAAAAATTCACATACTTCCCTTCCGCAAGATGATCACTGTTATACAGTGCGACATTGACTAACTGATGAATAAAATCATTTTCCTTGGGATTGTAACTTAAGAATAATCCTCTTTCTATTTCCCACAATTGCAGTGCATTTTCCCACTTTTGATACTTAGTGTTATGAAATTCTTCACTGACACTGGTAACTTGAATACAGAGTGGTTTATTTTGATGATTGCTAACAATTAGGTCTGTTGCCATAGAAAGGTCAGCTATATAACGCCGCCAAAAATCCCCTTCTCGATGAACAACATCCTGAGCTATATATTTAATGATATCACTATCAGCCTGATTAAACTCCCCCGCCATCATTTTTTTCTTCCAAATATAAAATTTGGTGTCTGTGGCGTTTATCCATTTAGGAAACAGATAACCGTACCAATACTTTTCATTGGCGGTCATTTGCTCAAACTGTAGTTTTTGGTCTGCCTCTGAAGGTAAAGATTTAATTGCTAACCAAACCTTAGAGTCCGTAATTACTTCTAATAAAAAAGCAACAACGATGGGTTTGGATATCAGTGAACCAAGCTTGATATGTTTAATCCAACGGTCTATCTCTCTTAATCTTATCGTGAGATTTGGATCTATGCCAGAGGCTTGCTCAATTAATAAATTTAGTTTATCCTTAATTTCTTTTGCTTGCAAACTATACCCTATTGTAAAACACTAACACAGTACCTAAAGATTGATATTGAACTTGATCAGTAAATAAGGTTGTTAAAAACATTATCATTATTTTATCTGACTACTGCACTGAACAAATCAGCGTTAATTAATTTTCGTACTAGAGTAAGACTAGATGAGTAGATCGGTAAATAATCTTTACACTCATCGCAACTTCATGGAAATCTGAAGTTTTTTTTGCACAACTTCGTTAAAAATAGTTTTAAGTCACAATATCGTTTGCATCCATCATTATGTCTCAACCAACTATAGAATCCATTTTACAGGAAAAGCGGCTATTTCCGCCTACCAGTGAATTTTCAGAAAATGCCCAGATCAAAAGTTTAGCAGACTATCAGCGTCTTTACGACCAAGCAAAAGCCGATCCTCAGAAATTTTGGGCAGAATTGGCAGAAACTGAGTTGCATTGGTTTCAAAAATGGGACACCGTACTAGATTGGCAACCACCTTTTGCCAAGTGGTTTGTCAACGGTAAGATAAACATTTCTTACAATTGTCTTGACAGACATCTCACTACTTGGCGGAAAAATAAAGCTGCATTGATTTGGGAAGGAGAACCGGGAGATTCACGGACTCTGACTTATGCCCAATTGCATCGGGAAGTGTGCCAGTTTGCAAATGTATTAAAGCAGTTGGGAGCAAAAAAAGGCGATCGCATTGGTATTTATATGCCGATGATTCCCGAAGCTGCTATTGCTATGTTAGCCTGTGCGAGAATTGGCGCACCCCATAGCGTTGTTTTTGGTGGTTTTAGTGCTGAAGCTTTGCGCGATCGCTTGAATGATGCCGAAGCTAAGTTAGTGATCACAGCCGATGGTGGTTGGCGCAAAGATGCAATTGTACCTCTTAAAGAACAGGTAGATAAAGCTTTAGAAAATAATGCAGTTCCCAGCATTACAGATGTGCTAGTTGTCAAACGCACAAATCAACAAACACAGATGGCAGCAGGACGTGACCATTGGTGGCACGATTTACAAAAAGGCGTTTCCGCTGATTGTCCCGCTGAACCGATGGACAGTGAAGATATGCTGTTTGTTCTCTACACTTCTGGTAGTACGGGCAAACCGAAAGGAGTTGTCCATACCACAGGCGGTTATAACTTATACAGCCATATCACGACCAAATGGATTTTTGATCTCAAAGATACAGATGTATATTGGTGTACTGCCGATGTCGGTTGGATTACGGGACATAGCTATATTGTTTATGGACCACTTTCCAACGGGGCAACTACTCTGATGTATGAAGGTGCGCCCCGTGCTTCTAATCCTGGATGTTTCTGGGATGTCATTGAGAAATATGGTGTAACAACTTTTTATACTGCACCAACGGCAATTCGCGCCTTTATCAAAATGGGTGAACATCATCCTAACAAACGTAATCTTTCTTCTCTGCGATTACTGGGAAGTGTGGGTGAACCTATCAACCCCGAAGCTTGGATGTGGTATCACAAAATCATTGGTGGTGAACGTTGTCCGATTGTGGATACTTGGTGGCAAACGGAAACAGGTGGGATTATGATTACACCTCTACCTGGGGCAATTGCCACTAAACCAGGTTCAGCTACTCTCCCCTTCCCCGGTATTATTGCGGATGTGGTGGATTTAGACGGGAATTCTGTCCCTGATAATGAGGGTGGTTATTTAGCCATTCGTCATCCTTGGCCGGGAATGATGCGGACTGTGTACGGTGATCCTGATCGTTTCCGTCGTACCTATTGGGAACATATTCCGCCCACAAATGGTAATTATACGTATTTTGCGGGTGATGGTGCAAGAAAGGATGAGGATGGCTATTTCTGGGTAATGGGGCGCGTGGATGATGTCCTGAATGTGTCTGGACACCGCTTAGGAACGATGGAAGTGGAATCGGCTTTGGTATCTCATCCGGCAGTGGCTGAGGCTGCGGTGGTGGGTAAACCGGATGATTTGAAGGGTGAGGAAGTTGTGGCTTTTGTGACTTTGGAGGGAACTTATCAAGCCAGTGAGGAGTTGAGCAAGGAACTGAAAAAGCACGTTGTCAATGAAATTGGAGCGATCGCTCGTCCTGGTGAAATCAGGTTTACTGATGCTTTGCCAAAAACCCGTTCTGGTAAGATTATGCGGCGTTTGTTGCGGAATTTGGCATCAGGACAGGAAATATCGGGGGATACTTCGACTTTGGAGGATCGCAGTGTTTTGGATAAGTTGCGGGAAGGGAATTAATTTAGGTTAGTTTCGCGCAGAGACGCTAAGAAGCAAAGTAATTTGGGGTGGGCAAAATTGCCTACCCTATATTGTGTGAAGAAAATTATAACTTGAATTATGATAGGGGTATATACAAGAAAATGAGAGATGCACTAGGACAAAGAGGTGAGTGGCTATTTAATATCTTAATAACAGAATTTGACTCTGATGCTGGTCCAATTTTTAAACCGCAGTTTTTAGGAGATAAATGGCAGTATGTTGATTTTATTGTGGAGTTAGTGGGTGCTGTTTCTTGTGTTCCCTATTTCTTTGTACAAGTCAAAACTACCAGACGAGGTTATACTAAACAAGATAACCGTCTTAATGTGAAAGTAGAAAAAAAATCTGTAATTGGTATAGCATCTTATCCAGCACCAACTTATATAGTTGGAATTGATGAAATTCAAAAAACAGGTTATATAGTTTCTGCTAATGGAGAAAATTTAAAATCTCTCTCAAGCCTATCTACTGAGTTTCCTATTAATAAACAAAATAGAGAAATCCTTTGGAATGAAGTCAATGATTTCTGGAAACCTTATACACAGAATAAACAAAAAAATTTAAGTTCCAAGTTCAAATGGAGATGAAACAATGCAAACAGAACAACCTTGGTATATTGGTTTACGTTCAAAAGCTTTAGCAATAGTATCTTTAACTGAACGTAATGATTTGATTGTTTATAGAGATACAAAAGATTATGATTTAGATGTTCTAGTTTCCATTAGCAAAAATGGTGAGGATATTAATAGGCTTTTCGGTGTGGAAATAAAAGCTGTAAAATCCACACCTAAAATAATTCAAAATGATGCTGTTTTCAATATAGAAGGAGCAGATGTAAATGTTCTGCAATCACGATTCAAAAAGTGTAATTTTCCAATATGTCTATTTTTCTTTACACTGGATAATGATAATGGATACTATAAATGGATTAGCAAACCAATTTTTGATAACGAAAACAGTAACAAATTAGAATTTAATAGAAGTCCAGAATTTAGAAAATTGACCAAGGAAGCAATAAATGATATTGTTTCTTTGATTAATCAATGGTATGAGAATCAACGTGATGAGAATCAACCAACTGCTCATATAAGTTATGTACGTCCACTACGTAAACGTTATCATGCAAGTGATGATATAAATTACGAAATATCTCAAATTTCACAACGTGAACGTCGCAAGGTATTTGGTGATCTTCAACAAAGAATTAAACAAAATTATGCAGCTAAAGATGATATAAATCATGAAGTAAACAAGGTGAAATCATGACAACAAAAGAAGAACTAATCAAAGAAATTACTCAATCACCGGATTTTGTAATTGAAGAAGTTTTAAATTTCTTACTCTTCATTAAAAACAGGTTTAAGCAAAGAATTTCCGAAAGTCAAACTGGAGATGTTAGCAATAACTTATCATCTCCATCTTTTTTAAATTTCATTGATGATATTACTAGCCAAATTCATCAAACAGAATGGGAAAAGCTACCATCTGATATGTCAAAAAATTTAGATTACTATTTATATGGTTCACACAAAAGTGAAGAATGAAAAAAGTATTTGCTGATACAGGTTATTGGATATTTTATTATTTGTCAGAATCAGGATATTCAGGATTTACAGGATTTTGATTTTATTTGTGGTGTACTAATATTTTAATTTGTCAGAATCAGGATGTCCAGGATTAAAGGATTTACAGGATGTTGTTTGAAAGTATCATGTTTTGATTTTTGATTGTCCATCTTTATCTGTGTTTATCGGCGTTTATCTGCGTTCAATTATTCTTGATATTACTGTTAGATTACTAATTTTTTTAAACGAACCACAGAGGACACAGAGAAAAAATATCAGTTATCTTTGTGTGGGAAGGGAGTAATTTTCTCATTTATCTAATTAATTATGTCAGAATTGGGGGAGCTTTCATCAGAAAATAAAATCCTGTAAATCCTTTAATCCTGGATATCCTGATTCTGAATTAATAATTTTATGTAATCTTTAAATGTTACAGTTTACAAGTCTCGATGCGAGAGAAGAAAGAGAAGAGAAAGCCCTATAATCAAACAAAACTTCTGCCGGGAGGTGTCCTTCTGGTGCTTTTTTATCAAAAGTAATATCTTTATAGTACAACCAGTTGCTTCCTTTTCTCCATCCTACTTTATCTCCAAAGGTTTCCCAAATTTTCTTATCGTATTTTCTCGTTCCACCCAAACCTTGATAAATCTTTTTCTGAACAGAAAACCCAAAACATCCATCACTGTATTTTACCCATAACTGGTCAATAGTGCGGAGGTCTTTACAGGGAAAATTATCAATACTTGCAACATCTAACCAACCTTCCTGTTCTCGCTTTACAACCGCTAACATTACTCGTACAGTTTCCGCATCAGCTTCTTTCCAGTTCCCTGCTTTAAGGTAGTTTTGCAATTTCGTGTAGTCCATTCCTACGGCTGATTTTAATTCAGCGTCATTACCATTATTCTCACTATTTAGACTAGGAAATAAAGCCACCCATTCCTTCATACTTTGCGGACGGTTTTTAGGTTCTAATTCTAGACCTTTAATAATCGCTTGATTTAACCTATCACTAATCTTTGAATTTATCCTTTTTGGTTCTATGAAATCATTATTTAACATCTTCCTTGCTAAACAAGGTGTGGGAGTATCTCCAGTCAGTAAATAAAATAAAGATGCAGCTAAAGTATAAACATCTATACTTGCTGATTTTTCTGTTTCTAACATTTGTTCCCAAGGTGCAAAAGCTAAATTAGCAGCTTGGTTAATACTTTGACTATTCACATTTCCTGCTAAACCAAAATCTATTAAAATTACAGTATTGCTATTTTCTCTTAATATCATATTCCCTGGATGTGCGTCCCGGTGAATAATCCTATTTTCATGACAGAGAGATAAAGCATCAGCGATTTGTTTAATATAATCAATCGCAAATTTTTCTGATAAACTGCCCTTGTCTTGGATTAAATGATATAAATTTTCACCCTTAACAAAATCCATGACTAAACATGGTAAATTATCTTCTTCAAAAAAGTCTATAATTCTGACTATATTAGGATGATGATTTTGAGAAATTTTGGCTAATGTTCTTCCTTCCTTGCGAAAACCTTCCACAAATCTAGGATAATTAACATCTCTACACAACCGACTATTAGGAGTTTTAATAACAACGGGAAAATTCAAATCTTGATGTCTAGCTTTATAAGTAATTCCAAAACCTCCTTCTCCAATTACTTTTTCTATAACATATTGGGGACGTTGTTTTAATGGTTTTCCTGGTTGTAACATGATGAAATAGTATTTTGTCTGAATCAGGATTTACAGGATTTAAGGATGAACAGGATTTAGATTCTCAATTTCTAGGATAATTGATTTTGATACAGAATGATTGGAACAAAGAAATTAGGGATATTTTAGATATGGGTAAAAATAATGATGTTAATAATGCAAAATTTTACTATATATGCGCGGACAGATTCCTACTGATAACATAAGTATAATGTAAATTTCGCGTCTTGTCAAGTCTTAAAATATTCAAATTCTTGATCAATATATTCATGTTTAATTTCACTAGATTTCTCAGCTTCTAAATATTCTGAGAGAGAGAAATATAGTATTCACTTTTGCTAATAATTATTTTCCTATGTCTATAAATTGGTGCTGATAGCGTGACGTTAGCCATTATTTTCCTGAAAAATATAACTAATACTTTATAAATGCAACAGATTAATTATCTTGAACAAGTTAAAAAATGTGTCTGTTGTAACAAAAATTAACCAATTGTGAGGGGATCAAGATATTACTTGCCCAGTATTAATAAAAACTTATATAAATTCAGATTGCCATATATATACTTTAGGAAAACGACTGTTCAGAAATCCTGATTAAAAAATATTGCAATAACTTGATTTAGTTGCTAATGTGTGTAGGTACGACAGCACTGGTGAATGCTCGGATCATTAGAGAGGTGAAATCAATGAGCTTTATCCATCCTGCCAAAAGTCTTTTATGTTGATTAAACAATCCTGACAACGAGGAATTTCTGCTTTCAACAAGCAATAAAGGGGTATTGCAAATGAGCAGAAAAAGTAGCTCGAATCTTGTCACTGAATGGAGATTTGATTTTTGTTTACCGTTCATTAATCGTCTTCCCTGTTGATTGCCAAGAAGGCAAAAGGAAGACGAAAAATGAAGAATTTGGAGGTGAAAACCGATGAAGATTCAAGGAAAAGTTGCACTCATTACCGGGGCTTCCCGTGGCATTGGTAAAGCGATCGCTTTAGAATTAGCCAAACAGGGCATGAAAAGGCTAATATTGGTAGCACGCGATCGCCAAAAGTTAACCGAAGTAGCCGCAGAAATCGAAGCTTTGGGCGTAGAAACTACAATCATGGCCTTAGACTTAACTCACTCAATCAACGTCAACATCGCCGTAGCCCAACTTTGGCGCACTCATGGACCAATTCATCTACTCGTAAATTGTGCCGGAGTCGCACATCAAAACTCATTTCTGCAATCAAAACTTCCCCAACTGCAAGAAGAACTCTCCGTCAATTTGTTGGGAATGTACACCCTCACCAGCTTGATAGCCAAACGTATGGTGAGTCAAAGACAAGGGATCATTGTTAATGTCTCCAGTCTAATGGGGAAAGTTGCCGCCCCGACAATGGCCACATATTCCGCCACCAAATTTGCCATTGTTGGATTTACCCAGGCACTACGTCAAGAACTTGCCCAACACAATGTCCGTGTTATCGCCCTACTCCCTTCCCTCACCGAAACAGACATGGTGCGTGACTTGCAATCATTCCGGGGAGTGATCCCCATGACACCCGAACAAGTCGCCCAAGCCCTCGTTATCGGCATAGAAAACGATACCGCAGAAATATTAGTAGGCTGGCAATCTCACCTAGCCGTATTATGCCAACGTATTGCCCCGTGGTTACTAGAAATCATCCTGCAACTAGCAACACCCAAAAAACCATTACCTGATGCTGCCGGATAAATTTCAAATCCTCTTAATTCCTCTGGAGTGCCTCTGCGCCTCTGCGTGAGAAAAAGTAATTAATTCACTCATGTAAATTACGAGGGGGGATCATTCTCCCCTCATAAAACTCCCTTTCCAACTGACTTAATTTCCACCATCCTGCACCTAACAACAGAGGGATCAATGTTTCTACCATCACCAATAAAATTGATTTTGTTTCTATCAAAAAAGCTAATAAAGGACTACTAGCTAAAGCAACAATAGTAAGAACACCACACCAAAATTTTAACTGTTGAACTCTTTTTAAAGCCTGACGACAACTAGCACATTTTTCTGTATGGGAATGATATCTTTCTAGCAATCCTTCCTTATTCAATAAAAGTGGTGGTAAAGATTCTTCTGGAAATGTTTCCCCATGATATTGATTTACCCATTTACGTAACTCAGCCACAAAAGTATCTGCTTTCGTCGCTAGATAAAAGGCTTTATTAAAATTAGCACTACCACCTTGAGCCGCTAAATAACGTTCTTGATAATGGAGAAAAATTTGATCATCTTCCAAAACGCCATTTTGTCCAATATGGACATACCAACGAGGGCGAATTTTAATAAAAAATCCTGGTAGTTTAGACTTGAACTTAAAAGGAAAACGGGCAATAATCCGACATTCACCTTTGCGAATGGGGACAGCATAAACAACGGTTAAAATTCTGCCTTTTTCCGCATTAATATCATGCCACATCAACCCAGGGGCAATAAATGTTGTGGAAAGTTTTCCCGATTGTCCCGCTTTTAATCCTTGTTTCCAAATCCCTTCAAAACCATGTTTTCCTGATTCAACTATTTCTAATTCTAAGGGTGCAGCATTGGCACGATTCCCCACTGTCAGATGATGGGTAAAGGCAATATGACTAGGATCAAGGATATTTTCTAATAATGTTAAAGCATCATAAGGAACATCTCTAAAAGTGTTCATAATTACCCATCCATCCGGCGCTGCTTCTATGGGTTCAACTACAGGAACTTTTGTATTTACAGCATTCTCTGGATTACCAGCATAGACAAATAATAATCCTTGTCGTTCTGTTGTTGGTAAAGATGGTACACAAGCCCTGGGAGAAGTTTCCGCTTTTCCATCTGCAACCTGTTGGGGAATTTTTTGACAAGTTCCATCTCCAGCAAAAGACCAACCATGATAAGGACATTCTAATAGTCCCTCTTCATTAATTCTGCCTTCGGAAAGGGGTGCAAGACGGTGAGGACATTGATCTATAAATACTTGCCAAAATGAGTTTTTTTGATCCCACCAAATCACAATGTCTTTACCCAAAAGAGTGAAAGGAGTGGGTTTTGATTTATCTAAATCTTGAAGATAGTGAACTGGATACCATGCTTCTGCTAATTGGAAAGAATCGGGGTTATTTCCTCCAGGTAATATTTCTGTGATAGAATTTTCGTTGAGAAGAGATTGTGTTTGCACCATTTTCTGTATTGATTAATTTTCAATAACTTTTAATTTAACATTCTAGCAATAATCATCCCTAATTGAACACTGATAATTCCTAAAATTGTACTACCTGAAAAATAACCAGCAGCAGCTAACCAATTACCACGTTGTAACAAGCCAACTGTATCTAACCCAAAAGTAGAAAAAGTAGTATATGCCCCTAAAAATCCTGTAGCAACAATCAACTTAATTTCTGGAGAAATCATCGCTGTTTTTTCCATAGCTAAAGTTGCGAAAAAACCCATTGCTAAACAACCACTAATATTAATAAAAAAAGTTCCATAGGGAAAACCAAAACCAAAGCGGTTTGTAAACCACAAAGTTAAATAATAGCGACTTAAAGCCCCAGCTATTGCCCCTAAACTAATGGCAATGGGAACACGAATTTCTGCCTGTTGTAACATTATTAATCTTTTCTTAAATCGGCCTCAAACGGAAAACCGTACTTTGGGGATAGGTTTTCATCACTGTACCTCAAAGTTGAACTCGATACAATCAAGGAGTGGCTAAAAGGATGCTGTTGTCCAGACAAAGTTACAAAAATTAATACAGCACAAGTAGGAGAGTTATCAAGATGGGAAATCAACTGAAAACTGCTATTTTACTAGCTACTCTTAGTGGCTTATTGATAGCAATTAGTTATTGGGTGATTGGTGGTACGGGGGGCTTAGTTATCGGCATTGGTTTAGCCGCAGCGACTAATCTATTCTCATGGTATCAATCAGATAAGATTGCTTTAGCAGTATATAACGCCCAACCTGTCAGCGCAGCAGAAGCACCAGGACTGTATCACATTGTCCAAAAATTATCTAGCCGTGCCAATATTCCCATGCCGGGAGTATACATTGTTCCTAGCCCAACCGCCAACGCTTTTGCTACAGGACGAGATCCCGAACACGCCGCTGTGGCTGTCACTGCCGGGATTTTAGACATCCTCCCAGAGGATGAATTAGAAGGCGTAATTGCCCACGAACTTACCCACATTATCAATCGTGATACCTTAACTCAAGCGGTGGCGGCTACTGTGGCTGGGGCTGTTTCCTTCCTCGCGCAAATGCTCAGTTATAGTATGTGGTTTGGTGGCGGTTCACGGGATAATGAAAGAGGTGGCAATCCTTTGGGCGTATTAGCTACAGTTATATTTGCCCCCATTGCTGCGACGGTGATTCAGTTGGCTATTTCCCGAACTAGAGAATTTTCTGCTGACGCTGGTGCTGCAAAATTAACAGGTAATCCTCGCGCATTAGCTAGGGCTTTGCAACGGTTGGAATCTACAGCTAGACAAATGCCTTTGAATGCTAACCCAGCTTTTGAACCATTATTAATTATTCATCCCATTTCTGGGCAGTTTTTGGGTAATCTTTTCTCTAGTCACCCAGCAACTGAAGTAAGAGTAGAAGCTTTATTACAATTAGAACGGCAACTTATTAGTCGTTAATTATCTATCTTTGGTCATAAGTATATTGATAAATCCCCAATTAACTGATGACCAAATTATGATCATTACAGGTGCAATATTCATCCACAAGTAAACTTTACCAATAGGATGTGGCAACTATGACTACTAACAATATTGAATCTATAGAAATCGTAGAAATTAGTCTTCATACCAGTGAAAATGGCGAGACAGATGAAGTTAAGCAGGAAACTACGGCATTATTGGAAGCAATTAAAAACCGCGCCCAAGCTGAAGCGGAATCTGCCGGTACTCTCACCCGTGAAACTTATTTAAATGCGGTGCGTCAGGCGCGGGAAGCTATTGAAAGAGACAAACTTATTGAGCGGGATCGCTTAGAATATTCTTGGGCGAAAATTCAAGAAGAATTAGAGTATAACTGGAATTTACTGTCTAAGGATGTGACAGATTTAGGCGAGAGATTCCAAAATGCTGCTAAGGCTGCTTGGGACGCTTTTAATGCTCCTCGTGATCAGGATTAATAATAACAATATAGCGGTTCTATTTGATTTGTAAACGAATTTTTTTTAACTAACCGCTCCAGGCGCAGAGAGCGCGGAGGAAGAAAAGAAGGAGATGTTTACATATTATTTAGAATCGCTATATTTAGGGATATGAGACGATTGTATCCCTGATCTGAGAATTGATGGTAAATCTCAAATAAAACCTGATACAACATCTTCATAGATAAGTTTTTCAGAGATTAATCAAATTTTTATAAGTATATATTTTGCTAAAATAAAAACATAGTGTTCTAGAGATCGAGACTGAAAATGATTGGTTTCTTGATTTTTGCTGATTTTTTTTCAACTAAAACTACTACAATGACTGTTGATGCTAGATAATGGGAAAGCCTTGACATTTACCCAACCTAGCCCGGAACCAAAGAACTAACAACTATGCGAACTCACTATTGCGGCGAACTCCGAAAAGAACATATTGGTGAAACTGTTACCTTTTACGGATGGGTAGACCGTCGCCGCGATCACGGTGGTGTGATATTCTTAGATTTGCGCGATCGCTCTGGTATTGTCCAAATCGTCAGCGACCCCCAGCGCACCCCAGACTCCTACGAACAGGCTAACTCACTCCGAAATGAATACGTTGTCGCCATCACCGGTACAGTTAGCCAACGTCCCCCAGAATCCCTAAATCCCCGTCTACCCACAGGCGAAGTCGAAATCTATGCGGATAAAATAGAACTACTCAACGCCGTCCGCAAACAGTTACCTTTCCAAGTTTCCACCGCAGACACGGAAACAGTTCGGGAAGACTTGCGGTTAAAATATCGTTATTTGGACTTACGACGGGAACGCATGGCGCAAAATATGCAATTGCGTCATCAAGTTATCAAAGCCATGCGTCGCTACCTGGAAGATTTAGAAGGTTTTATCGAAATCGAAACCCCCATTCTCACCCGTTCCACCCCCGAAGGTGCGCGAGATTATATTCTTCCCAGTCGCGTGAATGAAGGTGAATGGTTTGCTTTACCGCAATCTCCCCAACTATTCAAACAATTATTGATGGTATCGGGAATGGATAGATACTATCAAGTTGCGCGATGTTTTCGGGATGAAGATTTACGCGCCGACAGACAACCGGAGTTTACCCAATTAGACATGGAAATGAGTTTCATGTCTGAAGATGAAATTATTGAACTCAACGAAAAGTTAGTTTGTCATATTTTCAAAACCGTGAAAGGAATTGATTTACCTCGTCCTTTTCCTCGGCTTCCCTATGCGGAAGCAATGAACCGTTACGGAAGTGATAAACCAGATACCCGCTACGATTTAGAATTAGTTGATGTTTCCGACGTTTTAAAAGATTCCGGTTTTAAAGTTTTTCGAGAAGCTGTTGCTAACGGTGGTATCGTCAAAATTCTGCCCATTCCTAACGGTAACGATGCAATTTCTAATGTTCGCATTAAACCAGGTGGAGATATTTTCCGAGAAGCCGCAGAAGCTGGTGCGAAAGGTTTAGCATATATTCGCGTTCGAGAAAATGGCGAAATTGACACCATTGGCGCAATTAAAGATAATTTGACACCGGAACAAAAGCAGGAAATTTTAACAAGAACAGGTGCAAAAGCTGGACATTTGTTATTATTTGCGGCGGCTGATACAGGGACTGTCAATAAAACTTTAGACAGAATTCGTCAATTTGTGGCTAAGGAATTTAAGTTAATTGCAAAAGACAAAATTAACTTCCTGTGGGTGACAGAATTTCCCATGTTTGAATGGAATGCAGGTGAAAACCGTCTAGAAGCATTACATCACCCATTTACAGCCCCTCATCCTGATGATATCAGCGATTTAAAAACCGCCCGCGCTCAAGCTTATGATTTAGTCTTAAATGGGTTTGAAGTTGGTGGTGGAAGTCTGCGAATTTATCAGCGAGAAGTTCAAGAACAGGTGTTTGCAGCTATTGGTTTATCAACGGAAGAAGCACAAAGTAAATTTGGCTTTTTGTTAGAAGCTTTTGAATATGGTACTCCTCCTCATGGTGGTATTGCTTATGGTGTAGATCGTTTGGTAATGTTGTTATCTGGAGAAGAATCAATTCGTGATGTTATTGCTTTTCCTAAGACTCAACAAGCTCGTTGTTTGTTAACAGATGCTCCCGCAAATGTGGACGCAAAACAATTGAAGGAGTTACACGTTGCTTCCACTTTTAAACCGAAGGTTTAAGGTTTGATTATTCCCTCTGCTTTTTTTGCAGGGGGTTGAAATATGATTTTTTTCACGCAGAGACGCGGAGGCACAGAGAAGAGCGCAAGAGTATGGTATAAAATTTAATATATTGATTGATTTGGAAAAGATGACTATTCCTGATTTTCAAACTATTATGCTCCCTTTATTACAATATGCAGGTGATGAAAAGGAACATTCTTTAAGAGACGCTATTACATTTTTAGCTGATGTTTTTAATTTAAGTGATGAGGAAAGAAAGGATTTATTACCTAGTGGACAACAAGCGGTTTTTGATAATCGCGTAGGTTGGACTAGGACACATTTGAAAAAAGCTGGTTTAGTGGAATCTCCCAAAAGAGGATTTTTTCAAATTACAGAACGGGGAAAGGAGATTTTAAGTAAAAATATTACAGCAATTAATGTCAAATTTTTAGACCAGTTTCCAGAGTATATTGAATTTAGAACTACTAAAAAAGATA
>NZ_VILB01000006.1 GCF_009712035.1 Anabaena sp. UHCC 0187
TTGAGCAAGGAAGGTAAATCCTTTTCCGTGAAACCTCGCTACTCTTCGGAGCAATCCTCAGAAATTAGAGTAGACAGAGAAAGTAAATCCTATAGTCCTAAACCCCGCACATCTCGGTACTCGTCTGAGCAATCCTCAGAAATCACATTAGCAAATGAAGGTAAATCCTTCACTGCTAGATACCGTCCCGGTTATCAATCTTCCCAGCAACTTTCAGAAATCACACCAACAGAAGAGAGTGATCTTATTTACGGTCGTCATCCAGTTTTGACAGCCTTGGAAAATGAACGGAGTATTAATCGTCTTTGGATTACTACCCGTCTCCGTTATGATCCCAGATTTCATCATTTGATTTTGCAAGCCAAAGATAATGGCGCAGTTATTGATGAAGTTGAACCAATGCGGTTAGACCAAATTACTGGTCGGGCAAATCACCAAGGAATAGCTGCTCAAATTGCTCCTTATTCCTACATTGAATTAGAAGACCTGATTACCAATGCTAAAGCTGTTACTGATCCTGTAATTGTCGTTGCCGATGGTATTACTGATCCCCACAATTTAGGGGCAATTATTCGCACAGCAGAAGCAATTGGCGCTCATGGTTTGGTGATTCCCCAAAGAAGGGCAGCGGGAATTACTTCTACGGTGATGAAAGTGGCAGCAGGGGCATTAGAAACTTTCCCTGTATCTAGAGTGGTGAATCTTGGTCGCGCCTTAGAACAATTAAAAGAAGAAGGCTTCTGGATTTACGGAACTGCGGCCAACGGTAGCGAAGCATTACAAACCGTTAAGTTTAGTGGGCCTGTGGTTTTAGTTGTGGGTGGTGAAGGTGAAGGTCTGGGGATGTTGACACAACGTTCTTGTGATGTTTTGGTGTCCATTCCCTTGCAGGGCAAGACTCCTAGCCTCAATGCTTCAGTCGCAACTGGTATGGCACTTTACGAAATTTATCGTCAAAAATCGCAGAATACACTGTATCTTGATAAACTACAGACAACTGCTTTGAACAAACAATAGTACAAAAGCTAATTTCGTGGACAAATATCCACGAAATTAGTAACTATAAACAAATGTAAAAGACAATAAATCTAGCCTATTCTCACACACCCAGTCACACGTTTATAAATCGGCGAAAACCATGAAAACGATTTGGCATAACTTCCAAGAAGGGTTGATTAATACATTCAATGGACTCGGACTTGCTTGGTGGGTAGAAGTTGTTACACAAAATCCCAGTTGTACATATTACTTCGGTCCATTTTTCAGTTCTGTGGAAGCCAGTAAAGCCAGCAATGGCTATATAGAAGATTTGGAAATTGAAGGAGCGCAGGGAATTATAGTGAATATCAAACGCTGTAAACCTAGTGTTTTAACAATTGCTGAAGATTTGGGGGAATGGATTGACCGTAAAGTAAAGCCTGTCTTTAGCGGTCAGATTTAGTCTAATTACCAATTCTATAGGCTGTTAACGTTCCTGGGTTAATCCTGGGAACTAATTTTGCTTATTTTAAAGCTTCATTACCTGGGGGTTGCTTACTAACCAACTGTCAATATCCCCTAATAACTGTTGGGGTATTTCCCAAGGAAAGAGGTGGGCTGTATTCGGGTAACATTGCCATTGAGAATTTGTGAGTTTTTGGGCTGTTTCTGAACTGGCATCAGCGGTAATGTGGCGGTCTTGTTCACCAGCAAGCACTAAGCTAGGACATTGGATTTGCCAGAGGTCGGGAGTGCGGTTATAACCTGCTCTAATGGCACTGTAAAGGGCATTAGTAGCGGCTGAGGAAGTTTGTAAGTAGGCTGGTACAGCATCCCTGGCTATGTAACTGTAGGCGGTGGGTGTGTGTTGTTGGATTAAGTACCGAAAGAGCGATCGCTTGGCGAAAGTATCAATATTCCATTGCCAACTGGGTTTTATATAGTTTAATATCCCCGCAATCCCTGTATAAACATTGTCTTGCCAAGAAATACGGGGATGATTTCCCCAAGGTCTGGCTGCGGTAGCGATGAGAATTAAGCCTGTTACCCGTTGTGGTAGACGGATTGCTAGTTCCATGGCTAAAATTCCCCCTAGCGACCATCCCAATACTAAACATTTTTCTATTTTTAACTGGTCTAATAGGGCTTCTAGGTCATCTAAATGGTCTTGCATTTCAAATTTGCCCTGAAACCGACTTTTGCCATATCCGCGCAAATCTGGGGCAATGGTTTGGTAGCGTTTTGATAAATGATTGGTAAAGATAGAAAGGCTTTGTCCAGAACCAGGATGACCATGTAAGCCAAGAATGGGAAATCCTTGACCTTGGGTGTAGAAGTTAAGTGGTACAGCCATAAATTCTGATTGTAAGTTCTATTTTTCGATATAACCACCAGCATAGGTAATCACGCAGATAGTTCTGTATTGTTTGTGAGAACCGTAAGCCACACCAGTTACCCGAAAAGATGGGTTAAAGATATTTGTCCGATGTCCTCTGGAGGGTACACCATCATCAATAATTAATTGCATGACAATATCTTGGGCTGTATTTGGGCCATAACTGATATTTTCACCGGCGGTAGTTTGCCATTTACCATAACGATTGATGCGAGTGCTAGGTTTGCTACCATCACTACCATTATGACCTGTTGTTCCCTTTGGTCCTTGGTCTTTAGCATGATCTCGCGCACCTAAAGACATTCCTTTGGAGGCACGTAAGGCACCAACAGGACGAACAGATTTTAAAAAAGTTATCGCTTCATTAACCGGTTTTACGCCTTCCTGGGTAATTAAATAGGTATTACTCGACATTTTGACTCGATTGCCCTGAAACCGCTGTTTATAATTTTCTAAAATGGGCAAATATGACCGAGGATTTGTTCTGACTTTGTTAGTTTCAGAAATTACTTGTTGTTCTAATGGGGAGAGATAACTTGCTTGTGCTAATAAAGTCTGATTATTTGTATTTGGGATCAGGTGTGCAGTAGATTGTCGAAATCCCAGTAATTGACTAGAAAAAGCAGTTACCAGCGTAATAGGTAATAATATCAAAAATCCCAGGTGACGCATTCATGACCTCGTTTTCTTGGGGAATTATTGGAGTTAATCAAGCAGGATCTTTTTTTTGCTTAGTGATTCCCTTGAAAACTACCTATTATCTGTTGTAATCTTTTTTGCTATTAAATGTAAAGGATTATTTGTAAATAAACTGATGATTTCAAAAAAGAGGAATTGAGAAGTGAAAAGTTATACTCCTCACCTCTCATAAGACTACTCCTTACACTTATGGCAATTAGAACAGATAATCAATACGTGCAACCTCTAGCTAAGGGTGCAGATTTATTAGCAATTGCCAGAGAATTGGTATAAAGAATTGCCTACTTATTAGATAATTGTTTACCCTGCAAGATTTCTTCAACTTCTGTTAGCTTCACGGGTCCGGCAAAGCTTTCACTGGTCATAATAAAAGAAGGTGTTCCCCCTAGTCCTAATTTTCGTGCTAACAATAGGTCTTTTTGGATGGGATTATTAGCTAATTTGCGGTCACTAGTAAATTTTGTGATATCTAAATTGAGCTTTTTAGCAGTGTCTAAATATAAAGTCTCACCCAATTGTTTTTGATTGGTAAATAAGGCATCATGATATTCCCAAAACTTACCTTGTTGATATGCTGCCCAAGCTGCTGTAGCTGCGGGTAAAGCTTGGTCATGAATTTGGTAAAGGGGAAAATGTTTATAAACTAAGGTGAATTTATTAGGATATTTTGTTAATAAATCCTTGAGAGTTTTATGTGCTTCGGCACAATAGGGACATTCAAAATCAGAGAATTCTATCAATACAGTTTTTGATTTAGTTGCACCAGTAGTGGGAGAATCACCAATTACGGCTTGAGGATTTGCTTGAAAATTATTGATAAATTCTTGCCGTGATTGTTGTAGTTGCTGTTGCTGTTTTTGTTGGTATGCTTCCACAGATTCAATAATTATTTCTGGGTTTTTGCGGATGATTTCTAAAACTTGTTGTTCTAGTTGGGGGGGGATTTTAGTATCAGCTTGCACAGGAAGTGACCAGCTTAATATTAGGCAGATCAAGCTGAAAATTGCTAACTTGCGGAAATGAGTAAAAATTTTGAACATTTGTAAAAAGGATGACACTAGCGATCTAATTTTATCAAGTAGCGGAGAAAACAGCAATTGTCATAAATTTCTGGAATAATACTTTTCATTAATATAGATATTGAAAAATTCAAGTTTATATATTCAGAAGTTTTATTAAGAGATAATTCTGAATTTTGTGCCACATTTCTCAGTAAATATCCAAATCAAATGGGAATGCGATAACAGTTATGTTAATCAGTTGGCTTTATCTGGTAGCAGCAATTATTTTTGAAGTTTCGGGAACAACTTGCATGAAACTTTCCGAAGAATTTACCAAAATTATCCCCTCAATTTTCATCTTTGTATTTTATGGACTTTGCCTAACTTTTTTAACTCTGTCCTTAAGAACAATTCCTGTGAGTATAGTTTATTCCATTTGGGCAGGTTTGGGTACTCTGATAATTGCCACTATTAGCGTAATTTGGTTTCATGAGTCTTTGACAATTGTAAAAATTATTTCTATGTCTTTTATAATTATCGGTATTATCGGTTTAAACTTAGCTGAGTGAAGGGAAGAGGCAAGAGGGAACAGGGAAGAATCTTTACCCATTACCAATTACCAATTTCCACACTAAATTAGAAACTTGAGTTAATACAAGAATAAATTATGAACAGTAAAATTCTGGCTACCTCCGTATTTTTACTTACAGTCAGCTTATCAACTACAGTCCAAGCTGCAAATTATGAAGATATTAGACAGTTATTAGCAAACAAGCAATGTCCAAAATGTGTTCTTAGTAATGCTGGGTTGGTAATGGCCGATTTATCTGGGGCAAATTTAAGTGGTGCTAACCTTGTGGGTGCTAACTTGAGTCGGGCAAATTTGACTGGTGCGGATTTGCGAGGGGCAAATTTAAGCGGTGCAAGTTTATTTGGTGTGAACTTAAGTGAGGCTAAACTCAGTGGTGCAAACTTAACTGGTGCTGATTTAAGAAATACCTATTTAATGAATACTGAATTGCAAGGTGCTAACATTACAGGGACAAATTTTCAAGGTGCGGTAGGAATACCTTCACAAATTGCTAAATCAGAAGATTTTTATGTCTGGGGTGTAGCAGCCGCAGAAAAGGGGAATCTTAAACCAGCTATTGATTATTTTAGCCAAGCGATCGCTATCAAACCAGATTATGCAGGGGCATATTTAGCCCGTGGTATCGCTAGTTATCAAAGTTTAGATAGAAAAAACGCCTTACAAGATGCCCAAAAGGCAGCAGAACTATTTGAAAAAGAAAAAAATACCGAAGGACTAAAAACAGCGCAAGCTTTTATTACCGAATTAAAAACGCCTTACTCAGAAACAGTGAGTGCGGGTAAACCCAGCTTCATGGACTTTGTAGGGAGTTTAGGTTCAGTCTTATTACAGTTTTTCCCTTTCTAATAGTAATTTTATGTGAGACTGCACAAAATGAGGACATCCATTAATTAATCCGTCTTAATCTGCGTTTATCTGCGGTTAATTATTCTGGAAATCTTATTGTATGCAGCTTCATCGTAATTTGGTATAAGGAATACTGACGACCAAGCAATAATGGTACAGAAGGAAAAAAGATAGATGTCGGAAAATCTTAAGAGTAAAGTTATCACACAAGGGGTGCAGCGATCGCCAAATCGCGCCATGCTAAGGGCTGTAGGTTTTGAAGATGCAGATTTTAACAAAGCCATTGTTGGTGTAGCCAATGCCTACAGCACCATTACCCCTTGTAACATGGGGATTAACGAACTAGCACAAAGGGCGCAAACCGCGATTAAAACCGCTGGTGCTATGCCCCAAGTCTTCGGGACAATTACCATTAGTGATGGTATTTCTATGGGGACAGAAGGGATGAAATACTCCCTCGTATCGCGGGAAGTTATCGCTGATTCCATTGAAACTGTCTGTACTGGGCAAAGTATGGACGGTGTATTAGCAATTGGTGGTTGTGACAAAAATATGCCAGGGGCAATGTTAGCCATGGCGCGGATGAATATTCCGGCTATCTTTGTTTACGGTGGCACAATTAAACCCGGACATTATGACGGCAAAGATTTAACCGTCGTTAGTTCCTTTGAAGCCGTTGGCCAATACAGTGCCGGCAAAATTGACGATAATGAACTGTTAGCAGTAGAACGCGGTGCTTGCCCCGGTGCAGGTTCATGTGGAGGGATGTTTACGGCTAATACCATGTCCTCAGCATTTGAAGCCATGGGCATGAGTTTACCCTACTCCTCCACAATGGCTGCTGAAGACGCGGAAAAAGCCGACAGCACCGAAAAATCAGCCGTTGTCCTCGTTGAAGCCATTCGCAAGCAGATATTACCCCGACAAATCATCACCCGGAAATCTATAGAAAACGCCATTTCCATCATTATGGCTGTGGGTGGTTCAACCAATGCAGTATTACATTTTCTAGCGATCGCCCGCGCTGCTGGAGTAGAATTAACCATAGATGACTTTGAAACCATTCGCGGTCGTGTTCCCGTCATCTGTGATTTAAAACCCAGTGGTAGATATGTAGCCACAGACTTACACAAAGCTGGTGGTATTCCTCAAGTCATGAAAATGTTGTTGGTTCATGGCTTGCTGCATGGTGATTGTTTGACAATTTCTGGGCAAACCGTCGCCGAAGTTTTAGCAGATATCCCCGCAGAACCACGGACAGACCAAGACGTAATTCGTCCTTGGAATAACCCCATGTATGCCCAGGGACACCTAGCCATTCTCAAAGGCAACCTGGCCACGGAAGGCTCAGTAGCCAAAATTACCGGAGTCAAAAAGCCTGTAATTACAGGCCCTGCTAGAGTATTTGAATCAGAAGAATCCTGTTTAGAGGCAATTCTCGCCAAAAAAATCCAAGCTGGGGATGTCATCGTTATCCGTTACGAAGGACCCAAAGGTGGCCCCGGCATGAGAGAAATGCTTGCCCCCACCTCCGCTATTATTGGGGCTGGTTTAGGAGACTCCGTAGGATTAATTACCGACGGACGTTTTTCCGGTGGTACTTACGGCATGGTAGTCGGTCACGTTGCCCCAGAAGCGGCTGTAGGTGGTAATATCGCCTTAGTACAAGAAGGTGATAGCATTACCATAGATGCCAATAATCGTTTGTTACAACTCAATGTATCAGAAGCAGAATTAGCCAGTCGTCGTGCAAATTGGCAACTACTTCCACCCCGATACACCAAAGGCGTACTGGCAAAATATGCCAAACTGGTAGCTTCCAGCAGTGTAGGTGCAGTCACAGATTTGGACTTATTTGCTAACTAGTAGATACCCGGCTTCTTAAAGAAGTCGGGTAATTGGATAAAATTAATTTTATCTTAATATTAATTTGAGAATAGTTTAAAATTTAAAAGAACATCTCTTCCTTCTTCCCTCTGTGTCCTCTGCGCCTCTGCGGTTCGTTATCTTTCATATTTTCTGAAATATTTTGAAGCTTATGCAGCTAAATTCAAACTTATCAGAGACAGTTATTCAGCATTGGCAAATAGTTAAAAATGATATTAGTCAAAATGTTAATTCTTTCACCCAATCAGTACAACAAAAAACCACACAAACAACTGATAATACTAAAGCTGCATTAGAAAATAATTGGCATACCGTTGAGAAAATTACCAATACAACATCAGGAGTAATCCAAAAAACTATTAATACATCTGTTCATGATTTATTATCACAATATCCCTGGTTTTTCCAAATATTAGAAATATGCACATGGGGAATAAATCATCCTGTGAGGGGTGTGATAATTTTATTATTTACAATTGCAGTAATTTGGAGTATCATTAAAGCAATTGTTAAAATTATAGAAACTGCCAGTTGGTCAATATTAAAAATTCCCTTTATATTACTACAAAAATTATTAAAATCTCTATGGATAACATTTAGCAAAGTTGGAACTTTCGGAATTAGTAAAATCCAAAGTAATCAATTAAATGATAGTAAACAGCAACGGTTAGCAGAAATTTCTCATCGTTTAGAAGTTATTCATAATGAACAAAAAGCACTATTACAAGAAGCTGCTAAACTCATGAAATCAGATTCACAGAATAGCATTAATAATGCCAACGTTGAGGAGACATCTGTTTAATTATCTCATCTTCGTGACCAGATATAAACTTAGCAAACCGGACAGCTAAAGGTGGTACAAAGATAAAAGGACTATTAAAACCAGAAAATATATGCAATCCTGAAAATTCAGAAATAGCACCAATTAAAGGCAATTTATCATGAGTAAATGCGACTAAACAATGATGCCATGTTCCTGGTATATTTCCTAAACTTGGTAATATTTGCTTGATACTTTCTCGTAACCACTTTTCACTTGCTGCTGAGTTAATTTCCCCTTCAGGATTGGTTAAAGACCGGCTAATTTGACCTAAGCGCAAACTACCATCAAGAAATTGCACCACACCAGCATCTAAAATTGGTGGTACTATTTCATTATTGGGGTTATCCCATAATTCATCAATTTGAGTAGATTCTGTTTCTAGTACATATCTTTGCAGATTTGCTGGTGATACTAAGGTATGTAATTTAATATCGCTAGGTGGTGTTTCAATTATTTCTGCATAAGAAAAATATATCTTTGCAGAAATACCCATTGATTTAAGTAATTTTCGACTAATTCCCCCTGCACAAATCACAACATTATCACTATTAAAAGTAGTGGTATTTGTTTTCACTCCTGTACATTTTTTCGTAAAAGTAGTTACTAATTCTAAAAATTGACCAAATTGGATTTCTCCTCCTAAATTTACCATTGCTTGAATGTAAGCTTGGGTAATTTTTTCTGGGTGAACATGACCATGTTTAACAGTTAATGCACCAGAAATGACTTCTGGATTTAATAAAGGTTCTAATTCACAAGCTTCTTGAATAGTAATTAAGCGAGGAGGAATCAAAACTTCTTGATAAGATTGAACCATGATTTCGGGATTCATATCCACAGAAATAGTCATTAATAAATCTAATTCCCGAAATTGAGTATCTGCATTTAATTCTTGTGATAAAATTCGGTGACGGGTAATACCTTCCTCACATAATTGTTTTGTAATTGCTGTTTTTCCTGACCAAAAACTAATGCCACCATAACTATAAAAAGTAGCATTTTGGGATATTTGATATTGTTCTAACAAAAGTACAGAAAATCCGATTTTTGTTAGTTCGTAAGCAAGTGCAGCACCAGTAATTCCTGCACCAATAACAATCCAATCGTAAGTTTTCATAATTTTGATATTTAAGATTTAAACAAAAATTATACCCCAATACAGTTCAGTTAATAATATTTTCTTTTCTCTGTGTCCTCTGTGCCTCTGCGGTTCGTACTAGAAAAGAGTTTTATTCTTAACTGAACCACATGAAATTAAACCCTGTTTTTCCAACAATGCTGCAACCCGTAAAATTAAAGCCTCATTATAAGGTGCTGCAATCAATTGTACTCCTAAAGGTAAAGAATTTTCTTGATTTATGGGAACAGATAAAACAGGTAAACCAATAAAAGATAAAGGTTGCGTGAATAAACCCAAATGAGGACGAATGAGAATTTCTTCACCATTTAATATCATAGTTTGTTGACCAATTAATGGTGCAGTAATTGGCGTTGTTGGGGCAATAATTATATCTACATTTTCAAATACTTCTCTAACTTGATTTCGATACCAGCTTCTAAACCGCTGCGCTTGTAAATACCAATGATTAGGAATTAACGCACCTGCCAAAAATCTATCTCGCGTGGCAAAATCAAAATCTTGGGGACGAGTTTTTAATTGATGTAAATGTAAATTTGCCCCTTCAGAAGCCGTAATTATAAAAGCCGCAGCACGGGCAATTTTCGCTTCTGGAATAGTTACATATTCAGTCACATTTAAAGCATTAGCAACTTTTTGAACAGCTTGTAAAGCCTCTGTTGCGGCATTTTGGGTAAAATAATCATCGGCGATCGCAATTCTCAGATTAGAGATATCATAATTTAATTGTGGTAAACACTGTTCAATGGGACGTTTTGTGCAAATGGGATCATTTTCATCTTCACCTTGCAAAACATCAAAAATTGTAGCAATATCTCGGACTGAATTAGCAAAATGACCGATATGATCTAAACTGCTAGAAAATAATTTTACACCTGCACGGGATAACCTGCCATAAGTAGGTTTAAACCCAAAAACACCACATAAAGCCGCAGGAACCCGAATTGAACCGTTAGTATCTGAACCCAAAGTAAAAGGAACTAACCCCCCAGCAACCGCAGCAGCAGAACCACCGGAAGAACCTCCCGCAACCCGATTTAAATCATGGGGGTTATGAGTTGCACCATAATGGGCATTGTCTGTGACAAATCCATAAGCATATTCATCCATATTTAACGCCCCAACTAACACTGCACCGGCTTTTTTTAATCTCTTAATTGCGGTTGCGTCTTGGGTAGCGGGAGGATTTTCGGCGTTGATTTTTGCACCTGCTAATGTTGTTAAACCAGAAATATCAAAAAGGTTTTTTACCGCAAAAGGTACACCAGTTAAAACACCGGGATTTTTACCTTCTGCAATTTCTTTGTCAATACGTTCTGCATTTTGTAAAGCGGTTTCTGCGGTAATTGTTGTAAAGCAATTTAATTCATCATTCTTAGCAGCAATTTTAGTTAATGCAGCTTGGGTAATATCCACTGCGCTAACTTTACCTGATAACACATTTTCGGCTATAGATACAGCATCTTTCATGGTTCAAAAATCGGTGCAATTTCTATTGATTCTGGTAAAGGGAAGTTATTGACGATTTCGGCTATGTCTTTAATTCTTTCAAAGTTAGCAATTACGCCATGTTTATATTCATCATTTATTGGTAAGTCCAATAAAAACGACATTTGATTAACGTATTCTTGAACATTAAAATCTTGATTTTCCATTTTTTTAACGATAGCGAAGCGTGGCGTTAGCCATACCACAGAGACACAGAGGAATATGAGGAAGAGTTCACTATATTATATAGTATTCAAGCTTTGTCTTAGATCATCTAACGGTGATTCTGGTATTTCAGGTTCATTAGGACAAAATTCTAAATCAACATAATCTGAATATTTTTTCATAGGTGAAATTGACATCTTTATTTTAATCTTTCCTGTCTGCCACCCTTTTCCACCAATTCTTAAAAGCTGGCAATCTTTTAACATTTGAAATTGCAAATCATCTACATAAATATCTTGGTCATAAATTTTAAAATCACGCAAATGGTCAATACAATTTCTGGTATAAATATCAATGTTATTGCCCATGTATGAAGATTTTTTTCCTCTAATTCCGTTGATTACCAACTCTCTTAATCTACCTACTGTAAGACTATCCTTAGAAATCTGTATGATATCATCATCACAGTGTAACGGAATAAATTTATCACTCATATCTATCTTCCTAAATTATTAATATCAACAATAATAAATATACCATTTCATTGTATTTGTCAACCTGTAAAATTATATAAATCAACCTAAGACTTACACAGAATATCTCTCAAACTCTCTTTCCTTCCTTCGTGAACTTCGTGCCTTCGTGGTTCATTTTTTTATTGCTTGTGTATAAGTCCTATAACCATTCTCAGGAAAACACACCCCAGACGCACACAAACCAGAAAATTGTAAAGTTATCATTTCCAAACTTTCCAAATTAACACGCCGAATTACATGATTATTGGTATCACAAATATATAGATATTCACCCAAATAACTCAAACTCGAAGGTTCAGATAAAAGATAATTTTCACCATTTAATAAAATAGTTTTACATTCACCATTCTTCAGATTTACTAATTTAATTTTATGATTATATGTATCTGTAACCCAAAGAAAATTATTACCATATTCCACACCTAAACAATGCTGTAAACGCACATTATCACCCATATCATCTTTATCACCAAAACCAAACAAAGAACCACTACCGCAAATTGTTCTTACCTTGCCATTTTCGGCTATTTCCACACCCCGAATTGAACTAACTTCGCTATCAGCAATAAATAACTCTTTACCATTTGTAGTAATTCCGCTAGGTTGAGCAAATGCACATTCTTGAAAATTACCATCTACACAACCTTCTGCACCAGTTCCCGCATAACTTGTGATATTACCTGTTGCTAAATTCATTTGCCAAATTTGATGACAACCTGCCATTGTGATAAATAGGAAATTATCAACTTTAACTAAATCCCAAGGTGAATTTAATGATGTTGCTAATGCAGCACCACCGTGAGGATAAATAATATGGCTTTGTTTCCCCGTTCCTGCAATTGTTTCTACTAATTGTTTTTGCAAATCAACACGTCGTAAAACATGATTTTCTGTATCAGCAATATAAAGAATTTGATTTTCTAGATCATAAGTCATTCCTTGGGGAGCAGAAAATTGTACTTCTGCAAAGTTACCATCTTTCAAACCGGATTTTCCTGTACCAATAACATGAATAATTTCCCAATCAAAATTACTCATTATTATGCGATGATGTCCAGAATCAGCAATAAATAAACCCGCTGCTGTTGCTAAAACTTGACTGGGAAAAGCTAAAGGTGTAATTAATGGTTTTTGCTGTTTTTCTAATGTAAATTCAAGTTGTTGAAAATTGATTTTATCTTGATTTTTACTAATTAACTCAATAACGATATTTTCAATAACTTGAAGATTCCCTTCTCCAGAAAATTGAGCAATTAC
Source organism: Anabaena sp. UHCC 0187 (assembly GCF_009712035.1). Lineage (GTDB taxonomy): Bacteria > Cyanobacteriota > Cyanobacteriia > Cyanobacteriales > Nostocaceae > Dolichospermum. The sequence goes on from NZ_VILB01000006.1 coordinate 12,807, forward strand.
ATATCCTTGTGGATCAATAATAATTAATGTTGGCCACGCTTTAACTGTATAACTTTCCCAAATCCGAAAATCCCTATCAACAACAATCGGGTGTTCAATATCATGACGCAAGATAGCTTGACGAATATTGGCAATTTCCTTTTCATTATCAAATTTTCCAGAGTGAATACCTATAATTGTCAAACTATCCTGATATTTATGTTCTAAATATTTCAAATCTGGTAAAATGTGAATACAGTTAATGCAGCAATATGTCCAAAAGTCTAAAATGATAATTCTACCTTTGAGATTTTTTAAAGATAAGGGTTTATTTGTATTTAGCCATTGGTGATTTTGTGGGATTTCTGGCGCTCTAACACGGGGAATTATGGGCATTTTATTTTGATTTGAGGATAAAGCTTTTGATAGGAATAGAAAGCATCAATATAGATAATTTATCTATCTGGGTAGAACAAGCAAAAAGCCAAGCAGCACAAGGGAAAGTTATTGAACGCATTCCTCAATTAGCTATAGTTAATCCTAGCTTGTTTGCAGTTCATATAAGTTGTGAATCAGGAGAAAATTATAGTTTGGGAGATACAGATTGTGTATTTCCATTTATGAGTGTCATAAAGCCATTTTCTTTACTATACCTGCTCGAATATTATCGAGCAAAACAGGTTTTGCAATGGGTTGGGGTTAAACCCTCGGATGCGCCTTTTAATTCTTTAACGCAATTGATAGCAGATAATGGATATCCTCGCAACTCCATGATTAATAGTGGTGCTATTACTCTCGCTGATAAGTTACCAGGAAAGAATGCAAATGAATGTACACAATTGTTTTGTAAATGGTTAAACAAATTAGCAGATACTCAATTATATATAGATGCAAATATTCTTGCTTCAGTTCGTGCTAATCGTTCCCCAATAAATATAGATATTACTAACTATCTCTACAAAGCTGGACATTTAAATAATATTGAATTATCTCTTGACGTTTATGAGCAGATATGTTGTTTATCTGGGACAGTAGTAGATTTAGCGAAGCTGGGAAAAGTATTAGCTTGCAAAAGCGAGGTTATAAAAAATCAACACCGTCAAATTGTGAATGCGGTGATGTTAACTTGCGGTTTATATGAAGCTTCCGCTGAGTATGCTGTGAAAATTGGTTTACCAATAAAATCGGGTATTGGTGGTGGACTTGTCGCCATCATACCAAATCATGGAGCAATAGCCAGCTACAGTCCGGCTTTAGATAGTGTAGGTAATCCTGTAGCTGGTTTGGCACTAATGGAAACTTTATCTCAAAATTTGCAACTGAGTATTTTTGGTTAATTACTCTTCGAGTTGGGATTTGGGATTTTCCATTGTCTCGCTAGGTAAATTTAACTCCTCTGTTTCTGTTATTTCTGCTTGTGGTGCTGGAGGAGTCACAAGAGGAGTTGGTGTCACTTCAGGAATTTTAACTTCGGGAATTGGTTGTTTCTCTACTTTCGTTGCTGGAGTTGGTGTAACTTCGGGAATTGGCTGTTTTTCTACTTTCGTTGCTGGAGTGGTTATAACTTCAGGAATTTTAACTTTGGGAATTGGTTGTTTCTCTACCTTGGTTTCTGGAGTTGGTGTAACTTCGGGAATTGGCTGTTTTTCTACTTTCGTTACTGGAGTGGGTATAACTTCAGGAATTTTAACTTCAGGAATTGGTTGTTTCTTTACCTTGGTTTCTGGAGTTGGTGCAGGGATAGGTTCAGTAACTGGAATCTTAGCGGTATAAGTTGGGTCTACAATGCCACGGACTTCATCTGCTGTCAATTCCCCTCTGACAATTTTGGATAAAGTATCTTGACCATTGGGTTGGTAATTAATTAATCTGATACTGGTATTAAAGGCATTTTTCACAGGTTGTCCTTGATTATCGAGGAATTCCAGTTTTACCCAAGTTTTACCGGGTTTAAACCCTTTGAGATAAATAGGTTGCCAACGATCAAGAATAAAGCTCTCACCATTAACTGTACTCCGAATCCGCCAATTACTCATTGTATCGTCAGGATTAGTTTCAGCGAGACTGTGCAATGGTGCATTAGTTAGGTAGAAATCCAGCATAATTGGTTCTGCTCCATAACCACCATTGGGACGACTATAAGTAAGTAAGGGTAATTTAGAATCTGGGTTGTTTTCCTCGGTTTTCGTCAAAACGTGAAATGTGGCTTGAGCATAAGCACCTTCATTTTTGAAACTTTCATGCCACGGACGAGAAGCAAACACGCGAAGAGTATGCGTACCGGGGGATAAGTCTGACAACACCACTGGCTGATTTAAATCGTAAACAGCTATATAAGGTTGATTGTCTAAAATTAGGTGCAAATGGGGGCCAAGTTGCCATTGAGGGTCTTTAAATATCGGTAAGTCCTTAACTTGTAACTTCACTTTAACTATATTGTCTGGAAGAATTTCATCTATCTGGGGACTGAGGATGCTGACTTGGGGTTGATAACCCTCTAAGCTGGGACGCAATGCTTGGATAACATCTGGTGGTGCGGTTTCTGAAAATGTCCCAGAAATTTCTGAAGCTGGGGGCGCTTTCATGAAGGGATTAATGGATACTTCCTGACTTTTTACTGCTTCAACGCAACTACTTAAGTTAACAACTAGCACTAATGCGATAACCCATTTAATAATTGGGAATCCGGTTGAAAAAAGTGACTTAAAAAATTTTCTGCACCCAGTGTTCATGTTTTTATTCCGTAATAGTTTTTAACAATTAACGCCATCATTGTGGCGCAAATTATGACTTATGGACTATGGATTAAGAGCATAAATCCATGTCCAAAGTTATAAATCTACCTACTTTTGTCTGATTAGAATGCCAAATAAGTGATTTTTTTGACTTAATTCCCAAAGAAGAATTTGCTGATAGACCGCCTAATTTGGTTGAAAGTAGCTAAACAGTAAGGGTTTAAGCCAATTTCCGTATCAATCATAAGTTTTCCAAATTGTTGTTCTTTGTAAATTAAATGAAGAGTCTATTGACATTTGGACAATGTATCGGAATTGGTAAGGTAGATTGGACGATAAATCGGGCTATTTTTAATTATTGTTAACAGGTCTATAACAATGTGCAAGTTCTCACTCTATAATTCAACAGAAACAACTTTTCTTTTCCACACGACAACCGCATCGTTAGTCCAGAGAAATCTGAAAACTGCGACTGTGTTATTCTAGGTGGTATTCATGATTCCCAATTCCTTATAGAGAGGAGGTCGAATGACGATTAGTCCTCCGGAGCGAGAGGAAAAAAAAGCAAGAGTGATCGTTGATAATGATCCGGTTCCTACCTCATTTGAAAAATGGGCAAAGCCAGGACATTTCGAGAGATCCTTAAACCGAGGCCCAAAAACCACAACCTGGATTTGGAACCTCCATGCCCTCGCCCATGATTTTGATACACATACAAGCGATTTAGAAGACATCTCCCGCAAGATATTCGCCGCTCACTTCGGCCATTTGGCTGTAGTAGCAATCTGGTTGAGCGGGATGTTGTTCCATGGCGCTAAGTTCTCTAACTACGAAGCTTGGCTGGCTGATCCATTAGGAGTTAAGCCCAGCGCCCAAACTGTTTGGTCTATTGTTGGTCAAGACATTTTAAACGGTGATATGGGCGGCGGTTTCCGCGGCATTCAAATCACCTCTGGCTTGTTCCAAGTATGGCGTGGCTGGGGTATCACTAGCTCCTTCCAGCTATATGTAACTGCAATTGGCGGCTTGGTATTAGCAGGCTTGTTCTTATTTGCTGGCTGGTTCCACTACCACAAACGCGCTCCTAAACTGGAATGGTTCCAGAATGTGGAGTCAATGCTGAATCATCACTTATCAGTGTTGCTAGGCTGTGGTTCTTTAGGATGGGCTGGTCACTTAATCCACGTTTCTGCACCAATCAACAATCTGTTAGATGCAGGTGTAGCAGCTAAGGACATCCCTCTGCCCCATGAATTGCTGTTCAATACAGCAAAAATGGCAGAACTTTACCCTGGTTTCGCTAGTGGTTTAACACCTTTCTTCACCTTAAATTGGGGAGCTTACGCTGATATCCTCACCTTTAAGGGTGGTTTAAACCCAGTTACAGGCGGCTTGTGGATGACTGATATTTCTCATCACCACCTAGCGATCGCTGTACTGTTCATCGTTGCTGGTCATATGTACCGTACCAACTGGGGTATCGGTCATAACATCAAAGATATTCTAGAAGCTCATAAAGGTCCTTTCACTGGCGAAGGTCACAAAGGTCTTTACGAAAACCTCACCACTTCTTGGCACGCTCAATTAGCTACTAACCTAGCTTTCTTGGGTTCCTTGACAATCATTATCGCGCACCATATGTACGCGATGCCTCCCTATCCTTACTTGGCAACTGATTACGCAACACAATTGTGTATTTTCACTCACCATATTTGGATCGGTGGTTTCTTGATTGTTGGTGGCGCTGCTCACGCAGCCATCTTCATGGTGCGCGATTACGATCCTGTTGTTAACCAAAACAACGTATTAGATCGCGTGATTCGTCACCGTGACGCTATCATTTCTCACCTCAACTGGGTTTGTATTTTCTTAGGCTTCCACAGCTTTGGTTTGTACATTCACAATGACACCATGCGTGCCTTGGGTCGTCCCCAGGATATGTTCTCCGACAGTGCAATTCAATTGCAACCAGTATTTGCTCAATGGGTGCAAAACCTGCACACATTAGCTCCCGGCAACACAGCACCTAACGCTCTTCAAGTAGTTAGTCATGCTTTTGGTGGCGGATTGGTAGCTGTAGGCGGTAAGGTCGCAATGATGCCCATTGTTTTGGGTACAGCGGACTTCATGGTTCACCACATCCACGCATTCACCATTCACGTTACTGTTCTCATCTTGCTCAAAGGTGTATTGTATGCCCGTAGTTCTCGTCTGATTCCAGACAAGGCTAACTTAGGCTTCCGATTCCCTTGCGATGGTCCAGGTCGTGGCGGTACTTGCCAAGTTTCCGGTTGGGATCACATCTTCCTCGGACTCTTCTGGATGTATAACTCCTTATCAATTGTAATTTTCCACTTTAGCTGGAAGATGCAGTCTGATGTCTGGGGAACAGTAGATGCAGATGGCACAGTAAATCACATTACTGGTGGCAACTTTGCAGAAAGTGCTATCACCATCAACGGTTGGTTACGTGACTTCTTGTGGGCGCAAGCTACACAAGTAATCAACTCCTACGGAACTGAATTGTCCGCTTACGGACTCATGTTCTTAGGCGCTCACTTCGTTTGGGCGTTCAGCTTAATGTTCCTGTTCAGTGGTCGTGGCTACTGGCAAGAATTAATTGAGTCCATTGTTTGGGCGCACAATAAACTGAAAGTAGCCCCAACAATTCAGCCTCGCGCACTGAGCATCACTCAAGGTCGGGCTGTAGGTGTGGCTCACTACCTATTAGGAGGAATTGCCACCACTTGGGCATTCTTCCACGCACACATCCTTTCAGTAGGATAAAAATCAGTGGAATTTTGGATTTTGGATTTTCAGATTTAATCCAAAATCCAGAATCTAAAATCTAAAATTTTGCTGACAAATAATGGCTAAAGGTCAGAGGACATATCACACCTATGGCAACAAAATTTCCAAAATTTAGCCAGGATCTCGCACAGGACCCGACTACTCGTCGGATTTGGTATGCGATCGCTACAGGCAACGATTTTGAAAGCCACGATGGCATGACGGAAGAAAATCTTTACCAAAAGATTTTCGCTACGCACTTCGGTCACTTGGCAATCATCTTCCTGTGGGCATCCAGCCTCCTGTTCCACGTGGCCTGGCAAGGTAACTTTGAACAGTGGATTAAAGATCCCCTGCACGTCCGTCCCATTGCCCATGCAATTTGGGACCCTCACTTCGGTCAACCTGCAATTGAAGCTTTCACCCAAGCTGGTGCAAGCAACCCTGTAAACATTGCTTACTCCGGTGTTTATCACTGGTGGTACACCATCGGGATGCGGACAAACACCGAACTATACACTGGTTCTGTTGGTTTGCTCTTGTTGGCAGCATTGTTCCTGTTTGCTGGCTGGTTACATTTACAACCCAAGTTCCGTCCTAGCCTTTCTTGGTTCAAGAGTGCTGAACCCCGTTTAAACCACCACTTATCGGCTTTATTCGGTGTTAGTTCTCTGGCTTGGGCTGGTCACTTGGTTCACGTTGCTATTCCTGAATCCCGTGGTATTCACGTGGGCTGGGATAACTTCTTGACTGTAGCTCCCCATCCAGAAGGTTTAACTCCTTTCTTCACAGGTAACTGGGGCGTTTACGCTCAAAACCCTGACACCGCTGGCCAATTATTTGGTACTTCCACTGGTGCTGGGACTGCGATTCTGACCTTCTTGGGCGGTTTCCACCCCCAAACAGAATCCTTGTGGTTGACTGACATGGCTCACCACCACTTGGCGATCGCAGTTTTGTTCATCATCGCTGGTCATATGTACCGGACTAACTTCGGAATTGGTCACAGCATCAAAGAAATGCTGAACTCCAAATCCGGTTTAATTCCCGGTAGCAAGAGCGAAGGTCAGTTCAACCTGCCCCACCAAGGTCTTTACGACACCATCAACAACTCCCTGCACTTCCAGTTGTCATTAGCTTTGGCATCTTTGGGAACTATCTGTTCCTTGGTAGCGCAGCATATGTACGCTCTGCCTCCTTATGCGTTCATCGCTAAGGATTACACCACACAGGCAGCATTGTACACTCACCACCAGTACATCGCTGGTTTCTTGATGGTTGGTGCTTTTGCTCACGCAGCAATCTTCTGGGTACGTGACTACGACCCTGAACAAAACAAAGGTAACGTCCTTGACCGGATGTTACAACACAAAGAAGCGATCATTTCCCATCTTAGCTGGGTATCTCTCTTCTTGGGTTTCCACACCCTGGGTTTATATGTTCACAACGACGTAGTTGTTGCGTTCGGTACTCCTGAAAAACAAATCTTGATTGAGCCAGTATTTGCTCAATTCATCCAAGCTGCTCAAGGTAAAGCTCTGTATGGCTTGAATGTACTGTTGTCTAACCCTGACAGTATTGCTTATACCGCTTACCCCAATGCTGGTAACGTTTGGTTGTCTGGCTGGTTAGATGCCATCAACTCTGGAACAAATTCCTTGTTCTTGACAATTGGACCTGGCGATTTCTTGGTTCACCACGCTTTCGCTTTGGCTATCCACACCACCACCTTGGTACTCGTTAAGGGTGCTTTGGATGCTCGTGGTTCTAAACTGATGCCCGATAAAAAGGACTTCGGTTATGCGTTCCCCTGCGACGGTCCAGGCCGTGGCGGTACTTGCGATATCTCCGCATGGGACTCTTTCTACCTGTCCATGTTCTGGATGTTAAACACCATCGGTTGGGTAACATTCTACTGGCACTGGAAACACCTCGGTATTTGGCAAGGTAACGTTGCTCAGTTCAACGAAAACTCTACCTACCTGATGGGCTGGTTCCGTGACTACCTCTGGGCTAACTCTGCTCAGTTGATTAACGGTTACAACCCCTACGGCATGAATAACCTGTCTGTTTGGGCTTGGATGTTCCTCTTTGGACACCTTGTTTGGGCTACTGGTTTCATGTTCCTCATCTCTTGGAGAGGTTACTGGCAAGAGTTAATTGAAACCTTGGTTTGGGCGCACGAACGTACTCCTTTAGCTAACTTGGTTCGCTGGAAGGACAAGCCCGTTGCTCTCTCCATTGTTCAAGCTCGTGTGGTTGGTTTAGCTCACTTCACTGTTGGCTACATCGTCACCTACGCAGCCTTCCTCATTGCTTCTACTGCTGGTAAGTTTGGTTGATACTGACTACTAGTTTTAGGTAATTAAAAATCCCCTGCCGTAAGGTGGGGGATTTTTTTAATGGGCGGGCAGGATGCCCACCCCACAAGAGATATATAAATTACAAGGAAAGATCGAAAATAATGTAATTTTCTGTTTGGAGAATGGGAAATATAAAGATAGGGCAGGCAAGACTTGTACTGAGCTTGTCGATAGCGTAGCGTTAGCCATAGTATGCCTACCCCACAATAAACCTAGAAAATATTTTTCTGTTATGGAAGAAGCAAGGTTGAAAATTTTCTACAGAACATTACCTCATTGGGAATTAGATGGGGCAAGTTATTTTATTACTTTTAATACTTGGGAAAAGTTAGAACTTAATTCAGAAGCTAGGAAAATAGTTTTGAATAGTTGTCTATTTTTTAATAATCAAAGATATAAAATATTTGTCTTTGTTGTGATGACGGATCATGTACATTTACTGATGCAGCCTTTACTCAAATCAGAAAATGAGTATTGGTCACTCAGTAGCATTATGAGTAGTATCAAAGGTTATAGTGCTAAACAGATTCCCAAGGTGATGAAACATATAGGAACTGTTTGGCAAGATGAGCGATATGACAGAATCGTCAGGAATGAAGAAGAGTTTCAATCATATTGGCAATATATCAGACAAAATCCTATAGAAGCAGGTTTATCATCAACTCCAGAAGATTACCCTTACTTGTGGCAAACCTCAGAATAACCTCAATTATTGCATCCTCTCTTGTGGGGTGGGCATCTTGCCCACCCTTTGCAATAAATGGCAAGATTAGGTTAATTTAAGTAGTAGAAAAATATATACTGTAATCATTGGAAGTGAGAAGCACTTATGACTGAAAACACAAATAAAGCAAATGCTGGAGTTCGTCGAGAAGAAGCTAAAAGTATTCTCGATAGATTCTTAAATAATGAAAATTATAGAGTTTTAGCTGTTAATGGAAAATGGGGTGTTGGAAAAACTTATCTAGTAGATAATTTTTTATCTGAACATAGAAAAGACGATTATTCATATGCTTCTGTATTTGGTATTTCTTCAATTGAACAATTAAAAGCAAGGTTAATAGCTAATTATACAGGTCAAGAAAATAAAAATTTTATTCGTAAGCAGATGTCTAATCTAGTTGAATCTGTAAGTCGTAATGCTTCCAGAGTAGAGAAAACTCCAAAACTAGACTTATCATTGCCACACAATTTTTCTATTCCAATAGCAGGTTCACTACTTGCTATTGCTGGTGATTTAGGACTTGAGATATTTTTTAATTCAAAAGTTACAGAAAATTCAATTATATGTATTGATGACCTTGAAAGAAAATCTAAACTATCTCTAGAAGAGATACTTGGGTTTGTTGAGTATCTAGTGCAAGAATGTAAATGCAAAATTATTATAATTTATAATCAAGATGAGTTAGAGGATAAAAAACTATTAGAACGTTATCGAGAAAAAGTAATTGATAGAGAATTTACACTTGATCCAACAGTTGATGAAAACTTAGATTTCATATTTAAAGATCATCCTGATATAGAAGTAATTAAAGAAGCTTTTCTAAAAGCTCGTACAAATAATATTCGAGTTATACGCAAAACTAAATGGCTTATTAAGGAACTTATTTCCCTAATGGAGGATTGGGAGGATAGTTTATGTCATCAAATTATAAAAAATTGTATTATTATTACTGTCGCAAAACTCGACACAGACTTTTGTAAACGCCTGTCTATCAATGGTATAGACCCTGTTGATACTATAATATTTTCTATTTCCTACAACCATCAACAAATGCAACAATATGAAGAAAAATATAAAGCTGAAGACAAGGAAACTTCTATAAAGAAATTAGAATTTCTCGAAAAAATAGCAAAGATGGGTTATAGAAGTCTAGAAGAACTAGATGAATTAATAAGTCAGTTGGTTAATACTCCATTATCTGATTCCATTGAGTCGAAGTTTAAGGAAAGAGGTCATATTCTCAATGAAAGAGAAAAAAGAAAGCAAATTATTAAAAAATTGGAAAATATTTACCAATTTAAATACTATAACTCATTCGCAGATAACGAACAAGATATTATAGATGGAATTATTAATTTTCTTGAACAGCATCATCTTGATTTGACTATTGCAGAATTTGAAAATATTGAACGATTTACATTAATTTCGGAATTTGATATTTCTTATTACGAAAAATTATTATTAGAAGAAATTTTAAAATCTAATTCTTATGAAAATTTAAGCGCCTTTAGAAATAAACTGAGTAAATATCCTGAGTTGGAAGCATCTTTCAATGAGAAAATCCATGAATATCACCAAACATTAGATATTACTACAGCAGTGAAAAATATAATGAATTGTGATCCCTCTTCAAGATCACTTACACTACAAAAAGATGTTGAATTTTTAAGAAGTCTTACTGTTGATAAATACTGTCAATGGCTTCAAAAAGGGCATCCTGAATTAATTGATATGGTTGAATGGTTGCGAAAGTCCGGGTATCGACCTGCACCTGAAAATTTAGAACAAGCTATTTGCATATTAGCTGAATGTAGTAACATAAATAGAATTAGAGCCAAGTATCTTTACAATATAGACATAGAAAATATTTATAATAGTGATAATACAAATTAATTATTGAAGAATTTATTCATTCAAGTTGTATAATTAGGGCGTGCAAGATGCCCACCCCACAAGAGTTTTTTGAAATTTGGATTTGCATATTAAATATTAAGTAGCTTATTAAATGCCTATTATGAGGCTAATTACAAAACCATATATCCTAAAATGAAATTAGCTACAATAGCTACAACATTAATGCTAAGTTATATCATACCCGGTTAATTACTCTCTTCCCAGCACAAGATATTAACTAAAAACTGTTAATTTAAAATCCCCTTACCTTACTAAATACTAATATGTCATTTGTTCCTTTACATATTCACAGTGATTACAGTTTGCTTGATGGTGCTAGTCAACTACCAGAATTGGTAGATCGAGCGATCGCACTAGGAATGAAAGCCATTGCCCTCACAGATCATGGTGTCATGTATGGCGCAGTTGAACTCATTAAAATCTGCCGCAGTAAGACTATAAAGCCAATAATTGGCAACGAAATGTATATCCTAAACGGAGAGATTGACAAACAAGAACGCCGTCCCAAATATCATCAAGTCGTATTAGCAAAAAATACTCAAGGCTATAAAAACCTAGTTAAAATTACCACAATTTCCCATCTTCAAGGAGTACAAGGTAAAGGTATTTTTTCCCGTCCTTGTATTAACAAAGATTTACTCAAACAATATCGTGAAGGTTTAATAGTCACCAGTGCTTGTTTAGGGGGAGAAATTCCCCAAGCAATTTTGAGTAATCGGCCAGATGCTGCTAGAAAAGTTGCCAAATGGTATAAAGAAGTATTTGGGGAAGATTTTTACTTAGAAATTCAAGATCATGGTTCACAAGAAGACCGGATTGTGAATGTAGAAATTGTCAAAATTGCCAGGGAATTAGGAATTAAATTTATTGCTACAAATGATTCCCATTTTATTTCTTGTTTTGATGTAGAATCCCATGATGCCCTGCTATGTATTCAAACCGGGAAACTCATCAGCGAAGATAAAAGAATGCGGTATAGCGGCACAGAATACCTCAAATCATCAGAGGAAATGCACCAGTTATTCCGTGACCATTTACCCGATGATGTCATTGCTGAAGCCATAGCTACCACAGAAGAAATTGCTGATAAAGTTGAACCTTATCACATTATGGGTGATCCACAAATTCCCACACCCCAAATACCTTCAGGACATACAGCAGATACCTATGCAGAAGAAGTTGCTTGGGACGGACTTTTAGAAAGATTAAAACGCAAATCTCGCAACGAAGTAGATCAAGTCTATAAAGAAAGATTGGAATATGAATTAAAAATGATTCAACAGATGGGATTTTCCACCTATTTTTTAGTAGTGTGGGACTACATCAAATTTGCGCGAGATAATAATATTCCTGTTGGTCCAGGACGGGGTTCTGCGGCAGGTTCTTTAGTAGCTTATGCCATGAAAATTACGAATATTGACCCCGTACATCATGGCTTACTATTTGAAAGATTTCTCAATCCTGAACGCAAATCAATGCCGGATATTGATACAGATTTCTGCATTGATAAACGAGATCAAGTCATTGATTATGTAACTGAAAAATATGGTGTTGATAGAGTTGCCCAAATCATCACTTTTAACCGTCTGACATCAAAAGCAGTTTTAAAAGATGTCGCTAGAGTGTTAGATATTCCCTATGGAGAATCTGACAAAATGGCGAAAATGATTCCTGTAGTTCGGGGTAAACCCACAAAGCTGAAAGTAATGATTTCAGATGAAACTCCCGAACCAGAATTTAAAGCCAAATATGATAATGATCCCACCGTGCGGCGCTGGATTGACATGGCCATGCGAATTGAAGGGACTAACAAAACCTTTGGTGTTCATGCTGCCGGCGTAGTTATTTCCGCAGAACCATTAGATGAACTTGTTCCCCTGCAAAGGAATAATGACGGTTCTGTAATTACCCAATATTTCATGGAAGATTTGGAATCATTGGGATTATTAAAAATGGACTTTTTGGGTTTGCGGAACTTAACCCTAATTCAAAAAACCATTGATTTAATTGAACAAAGTAAAGGCTATCGAATTGATCCTGATGAAATTACAGGACAGGAAAGAAAGGCACAAAAAATATTATCTAAAGGTGATCATACCAGCTTACCAAAAGACGTTGCTAAAGCTTATTCACTATTAGAAGCAGGTGATTTAGAAGGAATATTTCAATTAGAATCTTCAGGGATGAAACAAATAGTCAGAGATTTAAAACCTTCAAATATTGAAGATATTTCTTCCATTCTCGCACTGTATCGTCCAGGCCCATTAGATGCAGGATTAATTCCTAAATTTATTAATCGTAAACATGGACGAGAAGAAATTGAATATGACACTCAAATTTTAGAACCGATATTAAATGAAACCTACGGAATCATGGTTTATCAAGAGCAAATCATGAAAATTGCTCAAGATATGGCTGGTTATAGTTTAGGACAAGCTGATTTACTGCGTCGGGCTATGGGTAAAAAGAAAGTATCAGAAATGGAGAAACAAAAGGAAAAATTTATTGATGGTTCGACAAAAAATGGCGTAAAAACCCAAGTAGCCGAACATTTATTTGGGGATATGTTGAAGTTTGCCGAATACTGTTTAAGTTATGACACAGAAATTTTAACCGTTGAATATGGTTTTTTACAGATTGGGGAAATTGTCGAAAAACAGATTGAATGTAAAGTTTATACCCTTGATAGTAATGGCATACTTTATACTCAATCAATTGCCCAATGGCATAATCGGGGACAACAGGAAGTTTATGAATACTTATTAGAAAATGGGGCAATTATTCGCGCCACAAAAGACCATAAATTCATGACTGAAGAAGGGCAAATGTTACCAATTGATGAGATTTTTGCCCAAGGATTAGATTTGTTGCAAGTGGGTGTTACTGAATAAAAGTATGAATTTGTCAGGCTTCGCCCCGCTTCGCTAACACGCAGAGGCGCAGAGTCACAGAGAGTAAGAGTTTGGGAGATGGAATTTTTGACTTTCATCCCCCCTCTCCACCTCTGCGTCCTCTGCGCCTCTGCGGTTCGTTTTAATTACTTACGCAAACACACGTAAGTATACCTTCTCAAATTTAAAATGCCATATCAGTATATTCTCACTAGTTCACAACCCATTAGTAATGGTAGCTTAAAACCCGTAACCATTTTAGGCGAGCAAAAAAATGGCTGTAGGTATAGAAGAACAGGGTAGCAAGTTTATCACCACCGAAGCAATCAAAAATCAAGACGGAGAACAGAAAGTTTGGGATGCTTTTCGGAGTGCCTTTGCTGATAGAAACTGCATTGGATATTGGCGTTATCCCATTTTTTCCAAAGTTGGAGAAATTAGAAAAGAGCCAGATATTTTAATAGTTGATAGAGAACTTGGTGTAATTGTAATTGAAGTCAAATCCCTAAATATTGACCAAATCGCCGCTATTAATGGTCAACAATGGCAATTGCAAAATAGTGATACCACAGAAACGAATCCCTACCAACAAGCAGAACACCAACTGCGAGCATTAATATCATATAGTGATCGAGAACCTGCACTTTGGCGGAAAGTTAATGGTAAAGCCATAGTTGCATTACCGCAAATTACCGCCGAACAATGGCAACAAAAAGGCTTTGATAAATTACCAGATATTCCACCAATTATATTCCAAGACCAATTAGGAAAAGTTGGTTTAATTGAACAAATTCAACAAGCTAATATTGTCATTCCTGGAGCAGATTTAGAAGATAAAGATTGGGAATTATTGCTATCAGTGATTGGCGGTACACCCATACTGCGTAAACCACCCCGGAATCAAGTTAATACCACTGGAAAAACCCGTTCTAGTGTCATTGATAGTTTACGAGAAAGACTTTACGAAATTGATTTACAACAAGAACATATTGGTAAAGAAATTCCTCCAGGACCCCAACGGATTCGCGGTATTGCTGGTTCAGGAAAAACGGTTTTACTGTGTCAAAAAGCCGCACATATGCACCTGAAACATCCAGACTGGGATATTGCTTTAGTATTTTTTACCCGTTCTCTTTATGATTTAATGATTAGGTTACTAGATCAATGGATACGGCGTTTTAGTTGTGGTGAAATGCACTATGATCCAAAAACTAACTTCAGATTGCAAGTATTTCATGCTTGGGGAGCAAAAGAACAACCAGGTTTATATAGAACTATTTGCGAATATCATGGTAAAAGACCGGGAACTGTACAAAATACCAATGAAAGACAGCCAAATCGAGGTTTAATAGATTTAAGTAAACGGCTATTAGAAGAAATTACCATTGAACCAATGTTTGATGCCATCTTAATTGATGAAGGTCAAGATTTAGTAGCAGAAGATGATTTAAAATATGAAGATAAACAAGCTATTTATTGGTTAGCTTATCAATCTTTACGACCTGTAAATGCAGACAAGCCAGAAGAAAAACGTTTGATTTGGGCTTATGATGAAGCGCAAAGTTTAGATAATTTAGTAGTACCAGAAGCTAAAGAAATATTTGGCGAAAAATTGAATACTATGTTGAACAAGCAACCGCTATACCCTGGCGGTATTAGACGTGCAGCAGTGATGCGTCACTGTTACCGTGTCCCTGGACCAATTCTTGCGGCTGCTCATGCTATTGGTATGGGTTTGTTACGTCCAGAAGGAATGTTAACAGGTATGAGTAAGTTAAATTGGGATAAAATTGGTTATAAAGTGAAGGGTGATTTTCGACGAGTTGGTACACCAATCACTATTTATCGGCCAGCAGAATATTCACCAAATCCTATTCCTGAACTGTGGGGAAAACCTGTTTTAGAATTTGAAACTTATAGTTCTCGTGAAGCAGAAATGAAGGCTTTATCTGAGAATATTATGCACAATATTGTCCATGATGGACTTAACCCCAGTCGGGATATTTTGGTATTAGTTTTAGGTTCATCTTATGAAGCAATGGAATTAGAAACTTATGTTGCTAGTTACTTAATGGAGTCTGACATTGATGTTTATATTCCTACGGCTTTAAAGTTAAATGATTTAGTTCCCCAATATCCAAATAATGATCCTGATAAATTTTGGTGTGATGGTGGTGTGACTGTATCACGGATCACTCGCGCTAAGGGACATGAAGCGGATATTGTCTATGTAGTGGGATTTGATAATGTAGCGCGGAATGAAAGTGATATGAATTTCCGCAACCAGTTATTTGTGGCTTTAACGAGGGCGCGAGGTTGGGCGAATCTTAGCGGTGTTGGTAGTTATCCTATGTATGAGGAAATGCGGAAAGTGATTGCTAGTGGTGAGAGTTTTACTTTTACCTATAAGCGTCCGCCTAAGCGAGATATTGGGGATAATGATTAATATCCCAGATCCTCGACTTCTTTGAGAAGTTGGGGATCTATTATCATATTTATAAATGTGTTATTATCAGTATGTAAATAATACTGGAGGTTAATAACAATGACTCAAGAATTAATAGACCTCAGAAACAGCATTTTACAAGGAAATTATGCAGATGCTTTAGCAATTGTAGATGAATTAGAAGGCATGAGTAAACAAGCAATATTGCGAAATATAGAATCTTATTTAAAGATTTTACTAATTCACTTAATTAAAAACCAAATAGAACAGAGATTAACAAATTCTTGGATTGCTTCTATTCGTAATTCAATTAGAGAAATTAAAAAGATAAATCTAAAGGAAAATAAAAAGTCCTATTATGTCAATCAAGATGAATGGGAAAACTTAATAGAGGAAGAAGCAATTGAAGATGCTATTGCTGATGCTAGTTTAGAAATAATGAATGGTAAATATACTCGTTCTCAATTATCAGAAATCCTAGATAGAAACCAAATTATCACTACAGTTATTACATTTTTATCTTTAACTTATACTTATTCACCAAAAGAATTACCAGCTATTATGGATGATTATTTAAATCAGTTACCAAACGATGAAAATTGGTAATTTAGTACACAAAAACCGGAACTCTTTTATAAGCAGGTGTCCCACTTTTTGGATCAATTTCTGCTTTAAATAAAACATTAGCTTCAGGATAAAACATAAAAGCTACACCTTCACGAATTGCCCCACAAATAATTTCAATATTCTCTAATTCTCCTGCGTTCCCTTTAACTGTAATTCGTTGATGTTCCTGAAATCCTGCTTTTTTGATATCCAAACTATTCATTAAAATACAATGACGATGAGGCATATTTCGATATTTATCTGCACTGCGATAAACTACTGTATTATGTTGTCCATAACTGCGCCCTGTTCCCAATATCACTACAATTCCTGATTGATTTTCCTCAACACCAAAAGCTGATTTACTTGGTAAAGATAATTGCGGTAAAGCAGTGACAAACATCTGCGCTTTACCATTAGCAGTGGGAAATTTAGGTTCTTCTAAAATCCGTCCTGCAATAATAAATTCTTCTTTAGTTTTATCAATTGTGCTAATCTTTTCATAACCAGGAATAGTTTTAGCAATTAATTCTCTGACATAAACTGTATCTTGTAATTTACGCCAATTAATCGGATTTTCATCATGTAAACGATGAGCAATTTCTGTAATTAGTTCTACTTCAGAAATCAAATCAGAATTATGTGGTTGTAAATGACTTTTACCTGCATCATTTAACCTGACAAAATTATTACCTGATTCCGTTGTGGTTTGATGAGGATTTTCAAACCGATTGAAAACAGGTAATATTAAAGTTTGCGTTTTTCCTAAACCGTGAAAATGTCCTAAATTCGGTTTTGTCGCTACATAAAAAATAGTTTCTATTTGCGATAAAGCCTGTTTTGCTTGTTGTAAATCGGGGTTAGCTGCATACAAATTTCCCCCTAAACAAAAGAGTGTATTGATCTTTCCTAATTCTGCTGCTGTTATTAAGTCACGGGTATGATAACCAGGAGTTTCGCTGAGGGGTTTTCCTAACAGTTTCGATAGTGCTTGTTTGATTTCTTCGCGCAAATTGATGGTGACACCCATTGAACCAAATCCTTGCACGTTGGAATGTCCACGAATGGGCATTGTTCCTGCGCCAATTTTACCAGCATTACCTGTAATTAAGGCGGTATTGGCGATGCTAAAAACATTATCTACACCGTTACCTTGTTGGGTTATGCCCATAGCCCAAGCAAAAACAACACTTTCTGATTTACCAATTAGATAAGCTGTGGCTGTAATTTCTTCTTGAGATAAACCGCAAGTATTAGTAATATTATCCCAGGATATATTATCAGCGTAATCTAAAATTTCTTGCCAGTTTTGAGTATAGGATTTGAGATATTCTGTTTTGATTAAATTTTGTTCAATTAGGGATTTTTGCAACCCCACAAATAATGCCACATCACTACCAGGAAGCGGTTGTAAATACAAAGAAGATATATCTGAACCACCTGTAAGTAAAGATTTGATGGGAAACGCCGGAGATGCAAATTTAACTAAACCGATTTCAATTTGGGGATTAATGATAATTACTTTACCGCCTCTGTCCCGCAATTTGATTAATTCATTCATCAAGCGCGGATGATTTGCAGGTGCATTAGAACCAATTAAAACCACACAATCACTATGTTGTAAGCCTTCTAAACTTACCATTGATGTCCCAGAACCAAAAACTTTTTTTAAGCCAACGGTTGAGGGAGCGTGACATAAATCAGAACAATCTGCTAGATTATTACTACCAAGCGATCGCATTAACAATTGTAATAAATAAGCAGCTTCATTGGAAGAACGTCCAGAACTATAACTAGCAATCTTTGCTGCTGGTTGTTGAAAAGCTATTGTTGCAATCTGATAAACTTCTTCCCAACTAATGCGTTGATAATGAGATGAACCTGATCTAAGAATGAGAGGATAACTCAGCCTACCTAAATCATCACATTCTAGAGAAGTCAGTTCTTGTAATTCACTAATATGATATTTTTGAAAAAAATCTTGTTTAATTCCTGGTTGCAATTCTGCTGCAATCGCTTCTACACTTTTAGCACAACGTTGTAAATATTCTCCCGCTTCATTAACAAACCCTCCCTTTTGTCCACCTGTACCCCAAGCACAGGATAAACAAGCACTTTTATGATTGAGAGTTTGCCATAATTGTAAACCTTGGGGTGAGAGAGTTTTTTCTACCCAATATTGGATTACAGGTAAACCACCCCCGGCATTGGAATTAGATTTATTTTCTGGTAAATTATCCATAAATAGGAGTTCTATATCTTATTTACAAATTTTCATAAACCTCATCATCATTTCGCTTACCAACTCGGAAAATTTCAACCTCCTCTTCTTGAATTTTATAGATAATGCGAAACTCTCCCTGATCCACTCGATAGAGATCAGCAAATCCTTTTAATGATTTATAATCTTGAGGTTTAGGATTATCTATGAGAGCGAGAATTTTTGACATTACCTGTTTAAAAAACTTGGGTTGCAGTTTTAGTAATTCTTTACGAACGGATTTTTTAATATTGAGCTTATATTGTTTACCTTCACTCATTGACAATATTCTCTACAGTAAATTCCGTGCCATGAAGCTGATTATATGCTTGAATGACTTCTTCAGGACTAAAAGATTCTTCATCGTCTTCTGAACTTAAATAACTTTCTAATTGTTTTAAACGTTTCCATTCTTCATAACTAATTAGAGTAGCGATTGCTTTTCCAGCTTGTTCAATAACAATTGATGTTTCACCTTGGGTAAGACTATCCAAAAAATCACTCAAATGTTCTTGTACTTCAGTAGCATTTACTTGAGTCATGGTAATTTCGCTATCATCATATTAATTATTTTAGCTGATCTAAAGAGGGAAAAGGAAAATAGCAATTCCCAATCCCCAATCCCCAATCCCCAATCCCCAATCCCCAATCCCTAATTACCTATTCAGCAGTTTTATTAGCCGCACGATTAGCACGAGATTCCGCTGAAGCCATTACTTCTGCAAAGTTTTCCACAACTTCACCGGGGTGGTTTTCCAAAACTCTGGTAGAAATAGCAACTCGGCCTTTACCTTCGTCTAAATCAATAATTACAGCTTTAATGGGTTGACCGATTTGAAAGACTTTTTCCAAAGATTCAATGAATTTTTGGCTAACTTGTTTAATGTGTAGTAAGGCGCTGACACCATTGAAATCTACAAATACACCAAAAGGTTTGATACCTGTGATTTTTCCTTCTATCAATTGACCTATTTGTAATAAGCTGAAATTACTAGAACGAGCCGCTAAACGTTGAGAAAGAACGAGTTTATTGGTTTCACGATTAATTTCTAAAAAGCCAACAGTGAGATTTTGACCTTTGAGTGCATCTAGGTTATCACGTTCAGACAGGTGCGATCGCGGAATAAAACCCCGTAAACCGAGAAGATCAACAGTCACACCACCTTTATTAACACCAGTTACCCGCACTTGAACAGTTTGGGAATTCTCTTGTATTTCTGACAGTTTTTCCCAGATTTGTCGCATTTCCAATTGCTTGCGGGAAATGGTAACTTGACCTTCAGCATCCTGATCCCGAATAATTAAAAACTCTAGTTCCTCATCCATCGGTAATATCTCCGACAAATCAGTTACTGCTCTCAAAGAAGCCTCATCTTGGGGAAGAAACGCAGACGATTTGCCACCAATATCAACATAAGCGCCATCATGGTCAACTTGGAATATTTTACCACGGACAACTTGTCCCTTTTGAAATTGGTAATCGTGTTTTTCCAGTGCTTTGGCAAAATCGTCCATTGAAAAAGACGAATTGGCTGTTTGAGAAAGTTTAGATTCGGAATTCATGACTTTTGAGGATAAATTGTTATTTTTCCGGAGTCAGCAGTTGTTTTTCACTAATTGCTGACTCCGGACGGTGGAGATTCTTAGGCCAGTTGACTAAAAAGTTTTTGAACTTGCTCCCAAGCATCGGCCGCAGCCTTATGATTATAACTGGCACGACGGTCACAGAAAAATCCATGATCAGATCCATCGTAGCGAAATAGACGATGAGAAATGTTATATTTTGCAAATTCGGCAGCAATCTCGTCTACCTGTGCTGGAGGAATACTCGCATCTTCCTGGCCAAAAAAGGCGTAAATAGTGCCTTTAATCTCTGATGTCCGGGTAATAGTGGGTTTTCCACCGCCAGGAGTGCGGCTAGTAATCCCCGCACCGTAAAAAGACGCAGTGGCTTGAATATCTGGTAAAGTAGCAGCTAGATAGGCCACGTGACCACCAAAACAAAAGCCAATACAGCCAAATCCATCTGGTTTGACTTCGGGCAAAGTTTTCAGGTAGTTAATAGCTGCTTGAATATCGCTTAAAAGTTCTGATGCTGTAGTTTCTGCGGCGTAGTTTCTGCCTATTTCCACATCTTTGGGAGTATAACCAGTTTCAAATCCAGGGGCTTGACGCTGAAACAGTGCTGGAGCGATCGCTACATATCCCAGTTTAGCAATCCGTTCTGTGACATCCCGAATATGCACATTAACCCCAAAAATCTCCTGTAAAACAACAATTCCTGGGTAAGAACCGGCTGCTGTTGGTTTGGCCAAATAAGCGGTGATTGGCAAATTATCTTGGGAAATTTGCACTGTTGTAGTCTGTATTGTTGGCTCTGTCATAATCAATTTGGTAATAAGGGCAAAGGGGAAAGGAAAGATTTAATCATAGTTATACCTATCACCAATTAACAATTACCAATTACCAAAGTAATATTTCAAAAGAGCAAACTAACCCATTAATCATATATTTAACAGGTAACTTATGGCGATTTGGATAAGTCTTATGGAGCAGAATTGGTAATGATTCAATTCCGTATTCAACCAGATAGTGAAATTCCCGCATCTAACCAACTGTTTAATCAAATCCGATTTGCGATCGCCTCTGGGCAATATTCACCTGCATATAAATTGCCCAGCACCAGGGCTTTAGCAATGCAAACTGGATTACATCGCAATACCATCAGCAAAGTTTACCGTCAGTTGGAAGAAGAAGGATTTGTTGAAAGTCAAGCAGGTTCAGGAATCTATGTCCGCGCCCAAGGTCATGAGGGCGGAAGTAAGTCCCAATCCCCCATGCTGAAACAACATCCTGAAGCCTATAAGGTAGTGCAACAAGCCCTAGATGAGTTACTTGGTCAAGGTTGTTCCCTCAATCAAGCCAGAGAACTATTTTTAGCAGAAGTTGACTGGCGTTTGCGTTGTAGTGCCAGAGTGTTAGTAGTAACACCATCTCAAGACATTGGGGCTGGGGAATTAATGATTGATGAATTGGAAGAATCCCTGCAAATCCCCGTCCAACTGGTAGCAATGGAAGAACTAATAGCGGTACTAGACCAAACTACCTCAGCCACATTAGTCACCAGTCGTTATTTTATCGGAGAAGTAGAAGCGATCGCTGCCCCAAAAGCAGTCCGTGTCATTCCCTTAGATATTCACGACTACGCTAAAGAACTCACTGTAGTCAAAAGCTTACCCAAATCTAGTTGTATAGGCATAGTTAGCCTCAGTTCTGGCATTCTCCGCGCCACAGAAGTCATTCTCCACGGTTTACGAGGGGATGAATTATTAGTGATGACTGCCCAACCCAAGGATGCTTATAAACTACACGCCATCGTCAAACGTTCAGAGATCATCTTTTGTACTGATCAAGTCAGCTATGCCACAACACAAGCAGCCATGCAAACAGTCTTAGAAGACCTAATTCGTCCACCTAAACTCATTCGCTGTGAAAACTATATTGGCACTCAATCAATTAATTTACTCAAACGCGAACTGGGTTTAATTTGAGAGGAGGCACAAGTCACCGAGTAATAATTAGGGTTTGCTGATAGCGAAGCGTGGCGTAAGCCATAAAAGTTATCTGTGAGGGCTAGGAGTCATCCTTATTCCTTGCAACTGATTCACCTTTTTCACCTTCAAACTCTTGATATATCTAAGTTTTAGCTTTATTAAGCAAGCCCTAATTAAGTAACCTTGAAAAATCAAGGGTTAATTAACAGTAGCTGAAAAGCTAACAATTACTACCAATTACTCACTATTATCCCAGCCAAAGTCATCTGCTATTGTGACTATATTGGGATTTTGTTGTAAAATACCTTCATGCTACTAGGATTCAAGACAGAACTAAAGGTAAGCAAGCAACAAAGACTACTACTAGCACAACACGCAGGAGTAGCCAGACACTCTTGGAATCAAGGATTAGCACTTTGTCAACAGGTAATAATACATAATCGGACAAACCCTGACGATAAAATTAAATTTCCCACAGCCATAGACTTACATAAATGGTTAGTAGCAGCAGTTAAATCTACCCATCCTTGGTATTATGAAGTATCTAAATGCGCTCCTCAATACGCATTAAGACATTTATCAGATGCCTTTAAATCTTTTTTCAAGAAAGTTAAAGGGTTTCCTAACTTCAAAAAAAAAGGTAGACATGATTCTTTTACTTTAGATGGTGCAATTCACATTGACCAGAAGAAGGTAAGAGTTCCTGTAATTGGATGGTTAAAAACTTATGAGCTTTTACCTTTTGGATATAAACCCAAATCAGTCACAATTAGCAAACAAGCTGACAGATGGTTTATCTCTTGGAAAATAGAACTAGAAACCAATGAAACTCCTAAAAAACAAGAGTTTGTCGGAGTTGACTTAGGAATAAATCATCTAGCAATATTATCAACAGGAGAAATATTTGATGGCGCAAAAAGTTATAAGAGATATGAGTCTAAACTAGCAAGAATGCAATACTTGAATCGGCATAAACAAGTCGGTTCTAATAATTATAGAAAAGCCCAAATCCAAATAGCGAGACTACACCAAAAAATAGCTAATATCAGGAAAGATACATTACACAAAATCACTACTTATATCAGCAAAAACCACGCGGTGATAGGGATAGAAGATTTGAATGTATCAGGAATGTTAGCTAATGGTAAGTTGTCTAAAGCTATAGCTGACATGGGTTTTTATGAGTTCCGTCGGCAGTTAGAATACAAAACTCAACTATATGGTAGTAAATTAGTCATTGTAGATAGATTTTATCCCAGTAGTAAAACTTGTTCTAGTTGTGGTGAGAAAAAATCATCTCTGTCACTGTCTCAACGAGTATTTACCTGTGAGATATGCGGTTTTGAATGTGATAGAGATGTAAATTCTGCGATTAACTTAGAAAAAGAAGCGGTCAGGTTGACCGTGTTAGCCTGTGGACTAGATAGTGCCGACACTTCTAGGATGAAGCAGAAAGAAAAAGCTGGCTCTTGTTAGCATTAGTTAGCTTTTTTGGATCGGTTTTTAACCTTTACCACCTGTAAAAGTAACACCTCGAATGAAGTAGCGGTTAAAGAAAGCATAAATAGCTAAACCTGGCAGAGTAAACACCATTGAAGCCGCCATAATGTAGTTCCAATAGCTGATATATTGACCTTTAAATGTATTTAGTCCCAAAGGTAAAGTAAACATTTCTGGGTCAAAGAGAATCACTACAGGGAGTAAAAAATTATTCCAACTACCCATAAATACAAAAATCGCTTGTGCCGCTAATGCTGGTTTAGCTAAAGGTAAAACTATATACCGAAAAATTCCCCAGGTATTTAAACCATCCAATTGCCCAGCTTCTTCTAATTCTCTAGGGAAATTTATAAAAAACTGCCGCATCATAAAAATAAAAGTAGCATTAACCATACTGGGAACAATCATCCCTGGGTATGAATTTAGCCAACCGATGGCTTTTAAAATTAAAAATGTGGGAATCAGGGTAATTTGCGCCGGCACTACTAACACTGCCAAAATCAGGAAAAACCAGAACTGTTTACCCCGAAAAGGCAATCTTGCGAGGGCATAACCTGCCATTGAGTTAAATAACAAATTCAAAATTGTCACAGTAACGCCAATAATTACACTATTAAATAACCACCGCCAAAATAGAGGTTCTTGGAGAAATATTTGTTTGTAATTATCGAGAGTAAAATGTTTAGGGATGAAATTAAACTCACCGTTAATAATCTCTGATAGAGGCTTAAATGATGCAGAAAATGCCCAGAGAAAAGGAATTACGGTAATAATTCCATAAACGGTGAGGAGGATATATAAAAGAACTTTGAAGCAAGAAATATAAAAGATTTTATTCAAATTTTATAACCTCCAAACAATTGCCTCTGAATTAATGTGAGAATAATAATTACAGATGCTAGTAAAAAGGCAATTGCTGCACCATATCCCATTTGTAAATTCCGAAATACAGTTTGATAAATTAGCAAAACTAAAGTCAGAGTTGCGTTATTTGGGCCACCAGTCCCCCCAGAAAATATATAAGATTGATCAAATAATTGAAAAGTCCCAATTATCCCCATAGCCATGACAAAGAAAGTTACAGGTTGCAATAAAGGCAATGTAATATAAAGAAACTGTTGCCAACTATTCGCCCCATCAAGTTCTGCGGCTTCATAAAGGGTTTGGGGAATATCCTGTAAAGCCGCTAAATAAATCACCATAAAAAACGGTGCTGTTGACCAAATATTCATGATCATAATCCCTTTCAGGGCAACAGATGGATCTCCTAACCAATTATAAATAGGCAATTTTAGCAAAGCCAAAAAATTATTTAATAGTCCATTTGTGTTATAAATCCACATAAAAATTAGTGTCAAAACTGCTGAAGATGTAACTGTTGGTAAAAAGTAAAGAATCCGCCACCAATTTTTCCCACGAATACCAGAATTCAGTGTCACAGCTAAACCTAAGGCCAAAATAGTTTGAGTGGGAACAACAATAGCCACATATTCGGCGGTATTTTTTAAAGCAATTCCCACTCTTTCATCTGTTAGCAATCGCTGGAAATTACCCCAACCCAAAAAACGGTAATCAATACCTCCCAACATTTGCACTTTGTGTAAGGAAAGAAATACAGCATAGAGAATAGGCAAAATTACAAATGTGCCTAAAACTAAAATACTGGGAGTTATGAATAAATAACCTGTAAAATTTTCTCTAATCTGCCTATTACAACGATTTTCGGGTAAATGAAACACATTTTTTTATCGGGCTTCGCCCCGCTTCGCTAACACGCAAAGGCGCAGAGGCGCAAAGGAAGAAAGGAAGAGGAAAATTAGAGAACGCTACATATCTGCCTGAATTTGCTGGTTTGCTGCGGTTTGTGCTTTTAACATTGCCTGTTTTAATGGTTGTTGTCCTAGCAAAACACTAATAAATTGATTATCAAAATTGTTGATAATTGCGGCAGGATTCTTACCTATTTGCCAAGGTGTCGCATAATCAACTCCTGCTACTAATGATGATCTCAGAGGATCTTGATCATAACCTAACTGCTGTGCCACTGATTTACGGGCTGGTAAGGCAAATCCTGTCCTTGTCCATTTTTTCATCCCTTCTTTACCTGTCAGATAGGAAATTAATTCCCAAGCTTCAATTTTATGCTGTGCTTGTTTATTCATGACATAAGCAACAGTAAAAACCATTGTTGCTTTTGTATGATTAATTTCAGGTATCTCTGCTGTAGCAAATTCTAGTTTGGGGAAGGTTTCTTGGAGATAGGGAATTGCCCAATTCCCCTCAATTACCATTGCTACTTTATTTTGTCCAAACATTTCACTCCCGGAATTTGTGCCGACATCAGATTTTTGGGCAGAGGAACGATCTTTTTGATATTGTTTAATTACTAATTCTAAACCTTGCAAACCTGGATCATTGGCAAAGGTAGCATAACCATTTTTATCAACAATTTCTCCTCCAAAAGCAGTAATCTTGTATGCCTGACGGGCTAATTCGGGAATTTCTCCAAAGCCATATTTATTCAGTTTGCCTGTTAATTGTTTTGAATAGGTGCGGAGTTGTTCCCAGGTAGTTGGAGGACTGGTTAAACCAATTTGATGAAATGCTTTTTTGTTATAAAATAGGGCTAGGGTGGAATAGTCTTTAGGCAAACCATAAATATGGTTTTGGTATGTGAAATTTTTGAGTAAATTCGGTTCTATGTCTGGGAGGTCAAATGTGGGCTTAATGTATTTATCAAGGGGTTCTAGGACGTTCTGACCCATTAAAAAAGGGGCTTCTAGTGCGTCGAGATAAAAGACATCTGGTGCGGCTTCTCCTACTAAGCGGGTTTTAATCACATCCATATATTGATCGGTAATCGTTTCATATTTGACTTTGATTTCTGGATGCTGCCTTTCAAAGTCTTGGATTACCTGTTTTAAAAGTGTTTGTTCTAGGGGATTACCTGTCCAACCACTGAGTTTTATGGTGATGGGTAGAGGTGGTTTTGGTAATAGCAAATTGTGACAACTAATAATAGTAATCGCTATGGTTATTACCAATCCTAAAAAGTTAAATAATCTCTTTGTAATCACAATTTAATTGAGATTAATTCAGAATTGATGTGTTTACTAATTTATTTCAAATTCTGTGATAGATCATCTCTCTATAGGATGGGTTTAAGTTCTCTATTCCCCTGATCACTAAATCAATTATTTAAAAACTCTCGCACCTTTCCTAAATAAGTTTCTGGATCTTCTAACATGGGAAAATGTGCCGTATTCGGAATAATATTTAATTCAACTTTATCACTTAAAGCTGCCGCTGTTTTTCCCAATTCAGCCGGAATAATAATGTCATATTCCCCAGCAATTAGCAGAGTTGGTATAGTTAATTTCGCAAATTCTCCCGGCATTGTTTCCGCTTGTTCTTTACTAACAGAAGTATAAATAGTCCCTAAAGCCGCTTCATAATTGGCATTAACAAAATCTTCCAAAAAAGCCTGACTTTCAGATTTAGGAATCGGACTATGGAGAAATCTGGCCATAAACATTTTATCAGCCAAAGGAATTTTACTTAACCACTGGGGACGGAATTTAACTACATAACCACCGAATTTATGAAAAGCAGAAAAAGCCTTTTCATCATATTCAAAAATCCCGCTACAAGTTAAAATCCCCTTTTCCACTCTTTCGGGATAGCGGTTGAAAAATAAAGTAGCAATAGAAGCGCCCATAGAATGGGCATTAATATAAACACGATCAAGATTTAACTCATTTAATAAAACCGCCAAATCTTCGACATATTCTGTTAATTCATAACTTAAATGAGGTTGACATTGAGAACGGCCAAAACCACGTAAATCATATAATAAACAATCAAAATTATCTAATAAAGCCTCAGCCGTACTTTGCCAATATCTGGCTGAACCAGCCCAACCATGCAGAAAAACCATCACAGGTTTAACAACATCTGATGGTTTTTTCATCCACTCGTAATAATGATCAACACCCCGAACATTTATATAACTCATTGTCACAATTAAAAATTCAAAACTAACAATTAACAATTGACAATTGGCAATTGGCAATTAACAACTGACAACTGACAATTGACAACTGACTTTTAAGCCGACTCTGGTTTAGGTAAAGAAGAAGGATGTACTATCAATTCAGCAGTGGAACGTTTTTCCACCATTTCCTTAGTGATAGTACAGCGAGCTACATCCTTACGAGAAGGTAACTCATACATCACATCAAGCATTAATTCTTCCACAATACCGCGTAAAGCCCGCGCCCCAGTTTTCCGGCGATAAGCCTCTTGAGCGATCGCTTTCAAAGCATCTGGTTTAAAATCTAACTGGACATTATCCATATTCAGCAGTTTTTGGTACTGTTTCACCAAAGCGCTGCGTGGTTCAGTCAGAATTGCCATCAGTGCTTCCTCATCCAAAGGATCAACCACAGCCACCATGGGAATCCGGCCAATAAACTCAGGAATCATGCCAAATTTCACCAAATCATCAGGTTGCAGATGACGTAATGTATCAGCAGCGCGTTTTTCCTTAGTTTGCACATCTCCTGGTTGGACAAAGCCAATTGACTTTTTACCAACTCTCTGATCTACAACCTTTTCCAACCCGACGAAAGCACCACCACAGACAAACAAAATATTGCTCGTATCAATTTGGATACAATCTTGATATGGGTGCTTACGTCCGCCTTGGGGTGGAACATTAGCAACAGTCCCCTCCAACATTTTCAGCAAAGCTTGCTGTACCCCTTCCCCAGAAACATCTCTGGTAATTGAGGGATTTTCACTCTTGCGGGCGATTTTATCAATTTCATCAATGTAGATAATGCCCCGTTGAGCCTCTTCCACATCCAAATCAGCCACTTGCAACAGTCGCAACAAGATATTTTCCACATCTTCCCCCACATACCCCGCTTCTGTTAGGGTTGTCGCATCAGCCACAGCAAAGGGGACATCGAGAATTTTGGCGAGAGTTTGTGCTAATAGCGTTTTACCGCAACCAGTGGGTCCAATAAGTAAAATATTAGACTTTTGTAGTTCTATAGCATCATCCGCCCCTGCTTTGTCACTACCTTTAGACTGAAGAATAGCCAGTCGTTTGTAGTGATTGTAAACAGCTACAGATAGCACCTTTTTGGCTTCATCTTGGCCAATAACGTGTTCGTCCAAATAATTTTTAATCTCTCTCGGTTTCGGGATTTGATTAAACGAGAGATTAGACGAACGAGTGCGCCGTTTTTCAGGTGTTTCTGACTTTTGAGCCGGTGGAGATGCGGCTGCTGTATTGGTATCCAGCAATTCCTCGTCGAGGATTTCATTACACAAGTCAACGCATTCATCGCAGATGTAGACTCCCGGACCCGCGATTAATTTACGCACCTGCTCTTGAGACTTGCCACAAAATGAACATTTTAAATGGGAGTCGTACTTAGACATATCAGCCTCTTATTTCAGAATGACGACGATTTACCCTGCTGTGGGAAGATTTTGTCTAGAAATGACCTGATCGATCAAACCATAATTCTTCGCCTCTTCTGCTGACATGAAAAAGTCGCGCTCGGTATCAGCTTCAATTCTCTCCAAGGGTTGACCAGTATGCTTGGCCATTAATTGATTTAACTCACCCTTAATATAAAGAATTTCTCGCGCTTGAATTTCAATGTCAATGGCCTGTCCTTGAGCGCCACCCAGGGGTTGGTGAATCATAATCCGGGAGTCAGGTAAAGACATCCGCTTTCCAGCAGTTCCAGATGTTAACAAAAAAGCCCCCATGCTCGCGGCTAGTCCAAAACAGATAGTTACAACATCGGGACGTATTTGTTGAATTGTATCATAGATTGCCATACCTGCGTAGACAGAGCCACCAGGAGAATTAATGTACAATTGAATATCCTTTTCCGCGTCTTCAGAATCGAGGAAAAGTAATTGGGCAACAATAGAATTAGCTACAACATCATCTATGGGCGTTCCTAAAAAAATAATCCGCTCGCGCAGTAAGCGGGAGTAGATATCAAACGCCCTTTCTCCCATCCCAGACTGTTCTACTACCATCGGCACAATATTACTAGAGCTGCTGGAACTGCCACTAATACCGATAGGACTCAAGCTGTTGATAGGGTAATTTCCCGACTGCGATACAAGCATACTAGAATATTTAACAATAAATGGCATGAAATTGTGAACTGTTAACCATTATGCCTTATGTAGAAGAATTCAGGAGTCAGGAGTCAGGAGTCAGGAGTCAGAAGTCAGGAGTCAGAAGTCAGGAGTCAGAAGTCAGAAGTCAGAAGAAAATACCCAGTCCCCAATCCCCAGTCCCCAGTCTCCAGTCCCCAGTCCCCAATCCCCAGTCCCCAGTCCCCAGCCCCCAGTCTCCATTACTCAGGATTACTGGTTTCTTCTTCCTGAACTGCTTCAGTGCTTTGAGCTTCTGAATCTGTTTCTTCTGTAGGACTTAAAGAACCTTCGGCTACTAGTTCCACAGACGAACGTTCTAATAACCAATCAACGATCTTTTTGGTTAAAAGTTCTTCTTGAACAACTCCACGCAGTCTATTTTCATCCAAATCTTGATCAGCGTACTCGGTCATCAATTCTGTGACTCTAGCTTGCACTTCTTCGGCTGCTACTTCAATAGATTCGCGCTTGCCAATTTCTTGTAAGGATAGAGAACGTTTGAGACGATCTATAGCTTCAGGTTTGGATCTATCCCGCAATTGGGGAATAATTTCCTGGGTAAATAGCTTTTTCACATCTATTCCCTGCTCAGACAACTTCATTGCTGTTTGTGACAGCATGGCATCAACTTCTTGGTCAATGAATGTTGTTGGTAAATCTATTTCGACATGATTCAGCAGTTCTGTTAATAAGGCTTCTTGCTGATTATTTTTGGTTTTATCTGCGGCTTCTTTTTCATACCGCTCTACCAATGATGCCCGCAATTGCTCTAATGTCTCAAAGTCACTGACTTCTTGGGCAAAGTCGTCATCCAACTCTGGCAATTCTTTAACTTTAATTTCTTTAAGCGTGATGGTAAACAGAGCCGCTTTACCAGATAATTCTTCGTTACCGTAAGGATCTGGGAACTGAGCAGATACTTCTTTAGTTTCTCCAGGATTCATACCCACTATCCCCAAAACAAAACCGGGAATAAACTTATCTTCTTGTAACTCAACTTGAAAATCAGTTCCTTCTCCACCGGGGATTGGTTTGGGTTCACTGTCAGGATCATCACCTTCAGTTTTAGCAATTACACCCTTAAAGTCAATAACTGCCATATCACCGATTTGGGCAGCCCGTCCTTCCACAGGAACTAAAGTTCCTAACTTTTCTCTTTGTTGTTCAATAACTGTATCTACCTGGGTGGGATCATATTTAATTTCCTCCGCTTTGGCTTCTAAACCGGTATATTGGTTCAATTTGATTTCTGGGACTACATCCACAGCCGCAGCAATAATCAGGGGTTGTCCTGGTTCATAACTGTTAATCAAATCATCAAAAGAAGAGCGTAATTGGGGCTGACCAATGGCGGTAATCGCTTCCTGTTTAATTGCTTGCTCAATGCCTTCTTGAATAATTTCTTCCAGGGCGGTTGCCTTGACGCGAGTAGTTCCGAGCCGTTGTACTAATATTTGCCGGGGTACTTTGCCTTTGCGAAACCCAGGAATATTTACGGTTTTAGTTAAATTTCTAATGACTTGCTCGTATTTTTGTTTGGTAATTTCCGGTGCAATTTCTATTTCCAAACCAATTTGACTGGCGGGAAGTTTTTCCTGGGTAACTTTCATGCTTTATTTCTATTTTTCTGGTATTTTGATCTATAAATACTAGACAAGTCTAGACATTTACTTCTTACTTCAACGGGAGTATGGGAGCAGTTATCCCGACCTAAGCTTACACGCTGTCTTCGAGACGTGATTATATACTGATTAGGTATCATTCAGACAAAAATGCGTATGAATGTCCTTTGGCAGATATCCAGTATACTCCCAAAACTAAGCGACCGAACACTTTATGGTATTCTTCTATAGTAGCCTTAGCTCCGGTAACATAACCTGACAGGCAAGGCTTCTTGAAAATACCTAAATGTTAATCGCTCTTCGTTTTCTTTTTTTGCAGTTTGCTGTATAATAGGATATTATACGATAGTGGATTATTATATTTGATTGCTATAACTTAAATTGCTGTAGACTACGATATCAGTTAATTTTGCCATATAAACAACAAAGTCTCAAATTCCTCAATAGCCATCAAAAACTGAGATATAATCACAAAAATATGCAAATTTCACTATTTAAAATCTGCTGTTGAGAGGAACAACAGAAACATTTGATTTTTTAAGTTGTCCGGAAAAAAAGTGCTAATTACCTCTTAAAGGAGGAGTCGAGTTTGTCTAAGTCCTATCGTGTAGCTATTTTGGGTGCAACTGGTGCTGTAGGTACGGAGTTGCTGGAATTATTAGAAAGTCGAAATTTTCCCCTTGCTGATTTAAAATTATTGGCATCAGAACGCAGTGCGGGAAAAACACTCAGATTCAAAGGGGAGGATATCCCGGTTGAAGCAGTCAGCGATCGCAGTTTGGAAAACCTAGATATAGTCTTAGCTAGTGCTGGGGGTAGCATTTCCAAAACTTGGGCTGGCATAGCTGTGGAAAAAGGAGCAGTGGTAATTGATAATTCCAGTGCCTTCCGCATGAACCCGGAAGTACCCTTGGTAGTCCCAGAGGTAAATCCCCAAGCCGCATTTACTCACAAAGGGATTATCGCTAATCCTAACTGTACAACAATTCTCATGTCCTTGGCAGTGTGGCCATTGCATCAAGTTAAACCAGTTAAAAGGATTGTAGCCTCAACCTATCAATCTGCTAGTGGTGCCGGTGCTATGGCAATGGAGGAAGTAAAAATCCAAAGTGACGCTATACTACAAGGAAAGCAACCAGTAGCGGAGGTTTTACCTTACCCATTGGCATTTAATCTATTTACCCATAATTCCCCCATGACAGCTTGGGGATATTGTGAGGAAGAAATGAAAATGGTGAACGAAACCCGCAAAATCTTTGGTAGTCAAGAAATCAGAATTACAGCCACTTGTGTACGGGTTCCCGTCCTCCGCGCCCATTCTGAAGCTATTAATCTAGAGTTTGCAACTCCTTTTAATCCAGATGAGGCTAGAGAAATCTTAAGAAAATCACCTGGTGTTAAATTAATAGAAGATTGGCAGGCTAATTATTTTCCTATGCCCATAGATGCCAGTGGTAAAGATGAAGTTTTAGTCGGCAGAATTCGCCAGGATATTTCCCATGCTTGCGGTTTAGAATTGTGGCTATGCGGTGACCAAATCCGTAAAGGTGCAGCCTTAAATGCAGTGCAGATTGCTGAATTATTAGTAGAAAAAAATCTACTAAAATCAACTACAGCATAAGTTTAAATTTAGTTATTTATCATGAGAGATTAGTAGTCAATAACTGACAACCAACAACTGAAAAATTAGGAGAGAAAAGAGTGTGGGAGATTTTGGTACGATAATAACAGCTATGATTACGCCGTTTCAAGCAGACGGTAGTATTAATTATGATTTAGTTGCCAAACTAGCTGATCATCTAGTTAACAACGGTACAGATACATTGGTCGTATGTGGAACAACAGGAGAATCCCCGACACTGACTTGGGATGAAGAATACCAACTCTTTGTTGAGGTATTGCAAGCTGTATCCGGGAAAGCTAAAGTAATTGCTGGGTGTGGTTCTAATGACACCAAAGAAGCGATCGCCGCCACCCAAAAAGCGGCTAAGATAGGAGTACATGGTTCTTTACAAGTAGTTCCCTATTACAATAAACCGCCGCAAGCTGGCTTGTATAAACATTTTCAGGCAATAGCACAATCCTGCCCCGACCTGCCGATGATGTTATATAATATCCCTGGACGGACAGGTCAAAACCTCATTCCAGAAACTGTGGTACAGTTAGCGGAAATTGATAACATTGTTGCTATCAAAGAAGCCAGTGGTAACTTAGATCAAGTCAGTGAAATCCGTCGCTTGACACCAAAAGAATTTGGGATTTATGCTGGAGATGATTCTTTAACCTTACCCATGTTAGCCATAGGTGCTGAAGGTGTGGTAAGTGTGGCTTCTCATTTAGTAGGTAATCAACTCCAACAGATGATTCAAGCATGGAAAGTAGGAAAAACTCAAATTGCTACCGACATTCATCTACAACTGTTCCCATTGTTTAAAGCTTTATTTTTAACTACAAATCCCATTCCTGTCAAAGAAGCGCTAAAACTGCAAGGTTGGGAAGTAGGTTCAACTCGTTCACCTCTATGTGAAGCTGATCCGGATGTATCTAAACAGTTAGCATCTGTGATGCAAAAGCTGAATTTAATCTAAGCAACAATAGGTGAGCGACTTATAAATAATGTGTAAAAATTGTTACCTAATTGCAATTTAAACACCTGTACTACAACTGAACAATATAAAAATCATTCAGTTTTAAGTCAGTTTTCCGTAAACGAAATTGAATAGGACTCTTATAAAAGCTGAATTTAAACAGAAATTTGGTGTTTTCTTTCATACAAGAAACCGAACTATCAACTGATTCACAACAAACAACAATCTCCAGGACAAAATGGTTAAAAACGAAACTAATTCCGCTCTCAAAATTATTCCTTTGGGCGGCTTACACGAAATAGGTAAAAATACTTGTGTTTTCGAGTATGAAGACGAAATTATCCTGTTAGATGCAGGATTGGCATTTCCCACAGAAGCAATGCACGGTGTAAATATTGTATTGCCTGATACAACTTATTTACGGGAAAATCGCCACAAAATTAAAGGCATGATCGTCACCCATGGTCACGAAGACCATATCGGTGGTATTGCTTTTCATTTGAAGCAATTCGATATCCCGGTGATTCATGGGCCAAGACTAGCAATGGCCATGCTAGAGGGTAAATTGGAAGAAGCAGGGGTACGAGATCGCACGGAATTAAGAACAGTTATGCCCCGTGACATGGTGCGAATTGGCAAACATTTCTTAGTTGAATACATCCGTAACACTCACTCCATTGCTGATAGCTTCACCGTTGCTATTCATACACCAATAGGCGTAGTTATCCACACCGGAGATTTTAAAATTGATCATACTCCCGTAGATGGTGAAAAGTTTGACCTGCAACGCTTGGCCGAACATGGTGAAAAAGGCGTACTCTGCTTATTAAGTGATTCTACTAACGCAGAATTACCAGGATTTACACCTTCTGAACGGGCTGTTTTTCCTAACCTTGACCGAGAATTTTCCCACGCTACTGGACGCTTATTTGTCACGACCTTTTCTTCTAGCGTCCATCGCATTAACATGATTTTGCAACTAGCAAGAAAACATAATCGTGTGGTGACAATTGTTGGGCGGTCTATGCTGAATTTAATCGCCCATGCCCGCAATTTAGGTTATATCAAGTGTGAAGATAGCCTATTCCAACCGTTGCATACTGTGCGGGGAATGCCAGATGAGAGAGTGCTGATTTTAACCACTGGCTCTCAGGGTGAAAGAATGGCAGCGATGACAAGAATTGCGAATAAAGAACACCCCCATATCAAAATTCGCCAAGGAGATACGGTTCTATTCTCCGCTAACCCCATTCCCGGTAATACAATTGCCGTGGTTAACACCATTGATAAATTGATGATTCAGGGGGCAAAAGTGGTCTATGGACGGGATAAAGGGATTCACGTTTCCGGCCACGGCTGTCAGGAAGAACAAAAGCTGATGATTGCTTTAACTCGTCCCAAGTTCTTTGTGCCATTCCACGGTGAACATCGAATGTTGGTGAAGCATTCGGAAACTGCTCAAAGTATGGGCATCCCTGCGGAAAATATGATAATTATCCAAAATGGGGATGTGATTGAGTTGACAGACAATTCTATCCGCGTGGCTGGGAAAGTAGCAGCGGGGATTGAATTGGTGGATACTTCTAGTTCTGGTATGGTTAGTTCTAAAGTATTGGAAGAACGCCAACGCATGGCTTCTGAAGGGACTGTAACTATTGCTGCTGCCATTGATTGGAGTGGTAAGCTGATGGCTAGACCAGAACTACATATGCAAGGTGTGGTAACAAGTATTGAGCGATCGCTTTTGCAAAAATGGGTACAACAACGCATTGAAGAAATCCTTGGGGTCCGTTGGCCAGAGTTTTCTCCCGAAGGAGGACAACCCGCTGATACAGACTGGGGTGGATTGCAGGAAACTTTGGAACGGGAATTGGCGCGTTCTATGCGGAGAGAGTTGCAATGTCAACCTTCTTTGACGTTGTTGATGCAAGTCCCTGAAGAGCCTGCTGCTAAGGTTTCTGATGGTAGACGACGACGCACTCGTTCTACTGCTGTGGCTTCTTAAAGGATTATTTCGCGCAGAGGCGCAAAGAGGCAAAGGCGCAAAGGTGTTTTTTAGCATCTTTGCGTTTTTTTTGAGCGTGAATAAGACCGTTAATTACTCTTTGACTAGCTAAAGAATAGCCATTGCAGGAACTACGAAGGACACGGAGGATTACCGCTTCATGTAGCTACAAAACCAATGTTCGTTGCACCTGCTACAGCTAATAAGTAAGGAATGGGATTTAATCCCAAAGATAGAGTTAGACTTAAAGTGAGGGGTGTAAAAATTAGAGCTATGGTGTCATTGAGAAAGAAAGAAAGCCGAGAGGATGCCACAGCCGAAAGTAAGAACTATCAATCAGCCTAGAGGAATACGAGTACACTTCAATAGCAACACCAATGCTTTGCGGAAAAAGCCAGCATAGGCAAGGTTGGCTTTAATTACCATCATGCTTAACAAAAATACAATGGTGTTGGCATCTATGGCCTGCCAAGCTTCCTGTAAATTCAGGACACCCACAGCTATCAACACGGTAGAACCGACTAAGGCAATAGTGGCCCGGTTCATTCGTAAACCTGGGATGTAACTGATAGCTAAACCCAGATAGGTTCAAGGTAATTGCACTATGAATGACAAATTTAGTAAAAATCACCGCCTGAAGTTAGCTATTTGAGAGTATTTTCCTTAATCTTGTTTATTGATAATTATTCTTACATTAAGTTTTGTTACAGTTAAGATAAATCACACCCAAAGGCAGATGTCTTCACTAAAATCTTAACTGTGTCAAGTTATCAAGAAGATTGAATAAATACAGTATTGCTTTCGGGAACTTACGATTCAAGTGACGTATTAACACATAGATCAAAACAGAAAGCAGTTGATTACACTTTTTATAAAATTTCCGTCATAATACTGTTTTCCGGTTCAGTTTCTTGTCATATTGTATATTCATCAGTAAGGTGAATACCCTCAAAGGAAGAGAGGAATTACCATGAAGGTATCTAAGAACAGTAACAAGAATATTTTTTTAGCAAGTTGGATTTCTCTACATCCCGTAGACGCTAGTGAAGCTAATATGACTCCGTTGCACCATGTCGCATCCCAGCCTGTTTGGGACATTTTGCGTCCTTTACGAAATTGGCTAGACAACTTGCAAGTAAGCGATCGCCAATTAGCTCACCGTCTATGTAAATTTATTCCGTCTCAATGTCCGTTTGAGCGAGATGTCAAAGTATTTGGTAGAACTTTATTTCACATTCCGCCAATGTGTAAGCTCAACCCTTTATATGAAGAAGTAGTAGGTTTACGCTTTAAAGCGATGTGCTATCTAGCTGATACCTGCGGCGAAGATATTTCCCAGTATTGCTAATTGACAACGGACAACGGACAACTGACTAATTCTTTTGAAGTTGCCATTTTTGGATAGCATCTTGAGCATCTTCATAAGTAATCGTCACTTCTGGAACTAGCGCAGCGGTAGCGATAGCGGTCTTAAAATCTCCTTGAGTGGCGCGGATTTTGGCTAAATCTAAAATTTTTTCACTCCACTGATTAATGGATGTTTGGGCAATTTCAAACCCAGGTTGTCCCTTTTGTATTTTTTTAGCAACTTCGATAGCGCGATTATAGGTAGATGCTTGTTCAGGAATAATTAACGCTTTAGCTGCATCTAAGAGAGTTTTATTGCTCACATATTGCTTGGCTTCTAGTTGCCATTGTTGAATGACAGTTTGAGCTTGAGAATAAAGCGGCTCTTTTTTGGTAATTAGCTGGGCAGTTACTATAGCATTTTCATATTGTTTTTGTTGGGCTTGTGCTTGTGCTAACTCTAAAATCATCTGACACCAAACCTGAATATTCTGCACAGATGTGGCATATAGTGGTGCATCCGGTGGAATTCTTTGGGTTTTAGCGATCGCAATACTTAAATGATCAGGTTTGGTGGCAACGAGAGACATTTTTTTTAGCTCTAAAATGGCTTGATTCCGTTTCTTGGAGTCTGTATTAAAACTGATTTGGGCGTGGCTGGAATTTTGATTAGTGGCGAAAATCTGGGGAAATTGAGGTTTGCTAGTCCTATTATTAGATACTGTTTTTGAGAAATTTTTAAACCGGAAACTCTCGTGATTGCGGAGCAAAAATGTAGCAATTAAAGCTACTATCACCATAGTCCCGCCACCCCAGATGATAAATTGTTGCCAAATGGGTGTTTCCGACTGATTTGAGGGATAGGTGTTGGGGGTGGTGACATGAGGGATAAATCTGCCCCCTGGCTGGGATTCTGGGGCAGTTGTTAGAGTCTGATTGCTGGCGACAAGTGGCTCGGAAACTGATGTGATTGCTAAATTTTCCTCGGTCGTTATGTTGCTTAAAGTAGTTTCTGCGGAAGCATTTTCTGTCCACCAAGCTTTGTCTGTGGTGTTAACAAAGGCATTGTTTTCTATTTTTACGGGTTGTGCAGTCCCAGTGACTGCAAAACTTTCTTCTGGGAAAATTAGTGCTTCCGAGTTTTCATCTAATGTCAACGTCGGTAAAATAGCTGTCTGTTGAGCAGGAATCACCGTCACAGGATTTTGGACTGGCCGCCAATGGTGTTGACAAAGTTTGGGGGTAAGATAACTCAGATAAGCTGCTAAATCAGGGAAGTTGTATCCTTTCCCAGAACCCAAAGCTTCTAATAATGCTGCTGTGAAAAAGCCGTGACCTAATTCTGTGCTTTCATGGGAAAATTCTTCAGGTTGACAAGAAATAATTGCCCCCATTTGCAGTTCTTGGGTAAGTTCGATGATTTCTTGTCCTACGGGTGCATCTGCTTGAGTCCCAAAAGCGCGGTTAATATCAAAGATGAGTAAGACATTGATCCCAGTAACTTGCAAGCTTTGCATCAGAGATCGCATTTCTATACCAGTTTCGGGAACTTGCTCAGGATTTCCTCCGACTGGCATTAAATAATCTTTTTCTTTGTAGTTAACCCCATAGCCGCTAAAGAATAACCATAAATAATCTCCTGGCTGCCAAAATGTAGCTGCTAATTCTTCTAGCAACGAGAGAATATTTTCTTTTGTAGGGTAGGAGGATTTATCTCCTATGGGGGGCGAAGTGTTGGTCATTAACAAGCATTGTTCTGATACAAAACCTGCTTGTGTCACCAAAAAATCTTTAATTGCCTCAGCATCTGCTTGAGCGCAACTTAGAGGTTGGAATAATTGATATTGATTAATGCCAATTGTGATCGCCCAGTATTTTACCATCCCGCTCTTTGTCGGTTGTTGTTTGCCGGAAATTGCTGTTAGCACGGGGCTTTAAGCACAAAGCTAACTTATGTTTGATAGTTTAGGTAATTTTCACCTATTTTTTAAATCCGTTGTAGTTTATACAACATAAATAATCGTAAAATACTTGCAGTGGATTTCGATTATAGATCATTTAGGAGCTACAAGTTTATGTTCAGGATTTATACACAACAACCTTTTTTGGTTATCCCCTTTTCACTTATTGGCCAAGTTAGCAAAAAAATCCGGATCATTCATAGTGGATTTTGGCTTTTACTAGCCGTTCCTTTATGGTTAACTACGGAAGTAATTGCTCCGCAAATTGTTCAAGCTTATACTGCTAGAGTAGATTTGCTGATCGAGCGCTTACCAGAGGAAAGCTATGAAAACGTGCTGAGAAGGGCGGAAGCAGCCGCTAGAGCAACAACTCAACGTAGTTTTGATCAAGATATTTTGGTAACAGAAGTATCTGTTATTATTTCAGCACAAAATCAGGGAGCAATCGCACCAATCTTATCATTAGAAGTCAGTCGTCCTCAATGGCAACAACGCCCAGATCCCCAACTTTGGACAAATTACTTCAAAACATCCCGCTTTTTACTGTTATTTGATAAACAAATCACAACTACTCAACCAGCAGCTACTACAACTCCAGCCCCTAATAACGTCAACCCAGCAGAAAAATCCAATAATCCAGCCCCTAATAACGGCAACCCAGCAGAAAAACCCAATAATCCACCCTCTAATGTTCAGCCACAAAAGCCATAATCGGAATAACAGTTCTTTTTATAGTGCCTGATGTCAATTAATCGCTTAGAATAGGAAGGTTGTAAATAATCACGATATACCGCTGTCATGGCTGTTCCTAAGAAGAAAACATCAAAATCTAAACGAGATAAACGCCGCGCTACTTGGAGACATAAGGCTGTTGTTGAAGCGCAAAAAGCTATCTCTCTCGGTAAATCCATTTTGAGTGGCCGTTCTAAATTCGTCTATCCAACTGCTGAGGAAGCAGAAACCGAAGAATCTTAAAGAAGAATTCAGTAGTCTCCAATTCAGGAGTCAGAATAAATTTAAATGGAATTTTCCCTCAAAAGAAAATCTTCCAGTTAGATTCTGACTCGGTTACTCCTGGGCGCAAAGCCTGCGCCCCTACTGAATTTCTATTAAATACCGATAATTCGTTTCAACAGCGATAATTTACCCTGATAGGGTGCGTATCGCCAATTTATATCCAAAGAAAATGAGTTTTGCAAGACGCTTTTATAATGGGAAAAGGTGTCAAAACCAGCTTTACCGTGATAGCTGCCCATCCCACTATCACCCACACCCCCAAATGGTAAGGAAGAAACAGCAACCTGCATTACTGTGTCATTAATACATACTCCCCCAGAGGAGGTTTCCTGTAAAATGCGTTTTTGCAGGCTTTTATTTTGGGAAAATAAATATAAAGCCAGAGGTTTTGGTCGAGAGTTAATTAAGGTAATAGCTTCATTGATATCTGTATATTCAATGATTGGTAAAATTGGACCAAAAATTTCCTCTTGCATTACCATATCTGTTAAAGCAACATTTTCTACTACAGTGGGAGCAATATAAAGTTCTTCTGGTTTAGTTTCTCCACCAATAATCACTTCACCACATTTGAGTAAATTAGTTAATCTGTCAAAATGTTTTTGATGAATAATTCGGGCATAATCAGGACTGGTAGCGGGATTTTCGCCATAAAATTCTTTTAGACATCTTTTCAAAGCATTGACTAAATCTGGTTTGATTTTTTTATCTACTAAAAGATAATCAGGGGCAATACAAGTTTGTCCAGCGTTAATAAATTTTCCCCAAGCAATCCGTTTAACAGTATGTTCTAGATTAATGTCCGTATCAATGATACAAGGACTTTTTCCCCCTAATTCCAAAGTAACTGGAGTCAGGTGTTTTGCAGCAGCTTCCATAACAATTTTACCAATGGCTGTACCACCAGTAAATAAGATGTGGTCAAATTTTTCTGCTAGTAGTTGTTGACTGGTTTCTACTGCTCCAGGCACGACTGTAATGTATTCTGGAGAAAAGTATTTATGAATAAGTTCTGTGATTAAATCAGAAGTATGAGGTGCGAGTTCTGAAGGTTTAATTATGGTGCAATTTCCCGCAGCGATTGTCCCAACTAAAGGTGAGATAATTAACTGAAAAGGATAATTCCAAGGACTAATAATTAAAACCACTCCTAACGGTTCTGGATATATCTTAGCCCCATAGGGAAATAAGTCTAAAGGAACGGCTGCTTTTTTCGGTTTTATCCAACTATTGATATGTTTGAGGGCATAATCAATTTCTTTTGTAACAGTGATTTCTGTAGCGTAAGTTTCAAATTCTGGTTTATGTAAATCTGCTTTTAATGCTTGGATAATTGCTTCTTTATTCTCAATTACTAATTGTTTGAGGGTTTTGAGTTGGCTAATCCGAAAATCAACATCTTTAGTTTTACCAGCTTGGAAAAACTGCCGTTGTTTAGTAATAATTTCGGCGCATTTTGGTAATTTATTAGTCATTATTACTCTTCACTACAAATGTAATTTGCAAATATTTATCGTTACTATTAGTAAATATTTCAGTCATATTCTAAAACAAAAAGTATCTTTGTGCCATTGGTAAAACTGTGGCAGGTTCACAAGTTAATAATTCACCATCTGCGCGAACTTCATAGGTTTCAGAATCTACTTCAATGTGAGGTAAGGCATCATTTAATTTCATATCCTGCTTAGTTAATTGACGAGTTCCCGAAACAGCAACTGCTAATTTTTTCAACCCTAATTGTTGAGGAATTTCTTTTTCTAAAGCTGCTTGAGAAACAAAAGTTAATGATGTCGCATTTCTCGCACCTGCAAAACTGCCAAACATCGGGCGCATATATACAGGCTGAGGTGTGGGAATGCTGGCATTGGCATCACCCATTTGTGACCAAGCAATCATACCCCCTTTAATCACCATTTCCGGTTTAACACCAAAAAATGCAGGTTTCCATAAACACAAATCTGCGATTTTTCCCGCTTCCACAGATCCTACATACTCAGAAATACCATGGGTGATTGCTGGATTAATAGTATACTTAGCAACATAGCGTTTAGCTCGAAAATTGTCTGACCTCTCCCCCAACCCCTCTCCTACAAGGTGAGGGGAGAGTGTTCCGCGCTGTACCTTCATTTTGTGTGCTGTCTGCCAAGTCCGAATTATTACTTCACCGACACGCCCCATTGCTTGGGAATCGGAAGCAATCATACTAAACGCGCCTAAGTCGTGCAATATATCTTCAGCGGCAATAGTTTCTCTACGAATACGAGATTCAGCAAAAGATACATCTTCAGGGATGGCAGAGTCTAAGTGATGACATACCATCAACATATCTAAATGTTCATCTAGGGTGTTGACGGTGTAAGGACGGGTGGGGTTAGTGGAAGATGGTAAAACGTTACTTTGTCCACAAACTTTAATAATGTCGGGTGCGTGTCCTCCTCCAGCCCCTTCTGTGTGGTAGGTGTGAATAGCACGATGTTTAAAAGCCGCAATAGTATCTTCGACAAATCCGGCTTCATTGAGAGTATCAGTGTGAATTGCTACTTGCACATCATACTCATCAGCAATAGTTAAACAAGTATCAATTGTGGCAGGAGTAGTTCCCCAATCTTCATGGAGTTTTAACCCCATTACTCCGGCTTCAACTTGTTCGATAAGTCCTTCTGGTTTACTTGTGTTACCTTTACCTAAAAATCCCAAATTGACAGGAAAAGCATCCGCCGCTTGTAGCATTCGGTAAATATTCCAGGGTCCAGGGGTGCAAGTTGTGGCATTTGTCCCTGTGGCTGGGCCTGTACCGCCACCGATCATCGTGGTGATACCGGAAGCAATAGCTACTTCAATTTGTTGAGGACAGATAAAATGGATGTGGGTATCAATTCCCCCCGCAGTGAGGATCATTCCTTCTCCTGCTAAAGCTTCGGTTCCCGGACCAATAATAATATCTATATTGTCTTGAATATAGGGATTTCCGGCTTTACCAATTTTGTAAATTTTGCCATCTTTAATGCCAATATCTGCCTTGACAATACCCCACCAATCGAGAATCAAAGCATTAGTAATAACTAAATCTACTGCACCATCATGATTAGAAATTGGGGATTGTCCCATCCCATCTCTAATTACTTTTCCACCACCAAATTTCACTTCATCGCCATAGGTTGTAAAATCTTGTTCTACTTCTATAAATAATTCTGTGTCTGCTAACCTAATTTTATCACCCACTGTGGGCCCATAAGTTTCCGCATAAGCGGAACGATTCATTCTATAACTCATACAATCATCTATTTACTACTTCCCAATTTTGTCATATTTTTATCTCCCTTACCCGGTTATAAAATTTTGGAGATTGTCATAAAAATAAAAAGATTATCATTACCAACAATAATTGAAGGTTATAAAAATACGTAACAGATTGACCCAATTACAACACAAGTATGATATTTAATAAAGTTAGCTAAGTTGAATTTTTTTTTACTGAATACACTAAATAATTATGTCTAGTAACTTTTCCAGGCTTAGAAGAACCGCAAATGCTCAACATCTACAAAGAATTACTACGGACGAACCCGAGGTAGAAGACATAACATATATAGAAACAAGTGAGACAAAAAATACTAAAATATCACCCCAAGAAAAAGCTGAAATTTTTGAATTGGAAGGAGTTATCCGAAATTTAGAGAATAGCTTTCAGGAAATTTCTTCTATTGAAGATCCAGTCAAACGGGAGTACAAAATCCTTCAGGAAGCGAAAAGGCTAGATATCCCACCCGAAACCTATCGGCGAATGTGGGAATTTTACTGCTCAGAACAAGAACCAGAACCAGAGAAGCATTTATGGTTAAACCCCCTCACGTTTTTAGATCAACGACTGGGAGACTTTGTTAAATGGTGTGAAAATGTTTCTCTCTACAGTTTAGCCACAGTTATTGGTCAATTTACATTGTTAGCGGCAATGGGAGCTTACTTTGTGGAAGCACCTCAGAGAGAAAAAGAGGCTCTTGATAACGCTAGACAAGAAATTAGAAATCAGAAGGGAGTTGAATATTCTGAATCAAGAATTGAAGCTATAGAATATCTGAATAAAGCCTGTGAGAGTCTATTGGGAGAACAAGCTCCCAAGGCCAACTTAGAAGGAGTTGAACTTAATAAGTGTTATAAATTTGAATGGAATTGGGGTAGGATTGCCCAATGGCCACCGCAGTTTTACAGATATGAAGGATTTGACCTGTCCCGAATGGATTTATCCGGCGTAAATTTAAGCGGAGCAAACCTTGAGGGGGCAAACCTGGAAGAAGCTAATTTAGAGGGCGCAAACCTGGAAAGAGCAAATCTGAAAGGAGCAA
The DNA here is from genome assembly GCF_009712035.1 of Anabaena sp. UHCC 0187. Taxonomy (GTDB): domain Bacteria; phylum Cyanobacteriota; class Cyanobacteriia; order Cyanobacteriales; family Nostocaceae; genus Dolichospermum. The sequence goes on from NZ_VILB01000006.1 coordinate 57,644, forward strand.
ATTTGAAAGGTGCGAACCTCAAAGGGGCAATTCTCAGAGCCGCTTATTTGGAGAAAGCCAATTTAGAGGAAGCGAATCTTGATAGCAGCCGCATGAGTCGGATTTATTTAAGAGATGCTAACTTAAGCAAAGCATCACTAATTAACTCTCGCTTGCTATGGGCTGATTTAGAAGGGGCAAATCTCAACCAAGCAAATTTTCAAGGTTCTAATCTTAGCCGTGCTAATCTGCAAAGTGCTGATCTCTACAAAACTAATTTCAAAGCAGCTTTGCTTCGCTATGTGGATATGGGGAATGAAACAATCACAATTGGCACTGAATTTGAGCGTGCTAACCTGAAACGAGCTAAGTTTTGGTCAGTGGATCAACTGAAACGATCTTATAATTGGGACAAAGCTGCTAAAGATAAAAACTGGGAAGCAGAAACTATCAAAGACACCCCAGATAAGTATAAAATCGGATTTATTGTTCCCAACGATAACTTAACCTATAAGTTGTATCAACAAGGCTTAGAAAGGCTGGCTAAAGAAAATAAACAAGTCGAAATTATCCCCATTAAAACTGGAGAAACTGTTCAGGAAGAAGCTCAAGGGATCAAACAACTACTCACTCAAGATGTTGATGCGATCGTGATGAGACCTCTAGATCCACAGAAATCTGTACCTAGTATTCTCCAGGCTTATGTTTCCGGTGTGGTGGTAGTTAATATCGGTGATTGCTTGCCCAAAGAAGCTCAGAAAGTCGTGTTTGCTTGTTATGAAAGTGATTCTTCACGCATGGGTTATGATCTAGGGCAGTATATGGGCAATGCGGCATTAGACAGGAACAGGAAACAGGTAAAAGACCTAAATGTGGGTTTAGTTGATGGGGCAGATTCAACCCGTCTTTATCCTTATTTACAGGGCTTTTTCCAAGGGATAAAAGATACCAATGTCAAATGGACGGAAACGGGAACGACTGATGCTAGAACCCCAGAAGATGTGGATAAAGTGAAAGCTATGCTCAAACGCCACCCAAATATTAATGTTTTGTGGGGTGGTTCGGAAATGACTACAGAAATTGCTCTCCAAGCAGTTAGGGAATTGGGGTTAAAGAAAAAGGTAACTGTGTATGGGATTGTTCCTTTAACTCGTAAGTTGGCAAATATGCTGCTTGACCCTAATCAACCTCTGCAATCAATTGTGGATGAAGCTCCCAGCTATGCGGCTGAGGAGGCTGGTAAACACGCAATTAGTGTCATTGAAGGGAAAATTTCCAAAGAATATAAACACATAGTATTCCAACATCGCTTACTGACCGTCACTGACCGGAAAAAAGTCAATGATTTGATGGGTAACGCGCTGGATTTAGAGAAAAATACGCTCAAAAAACTAATTCCTCTGCAAGCTGGAGCTAGTCTGATACCTACCTCAATTCCCTCTAGTTTAGATCCTTCTATTGCTAATTCTCTAACAGCTATTACCGATGAGAAAAAGATCCAGAAGTTGCAAGAGGATCTACAAAAACTCATTGTTCAAAATTGGCAAATATCTAACAACAAAGAATCTAAGGAAACATCTGTTAATTTTGATCGAGATTTAGTTTATCGGGTGTTGGTAGATTCAGAAGGAGCAATTGTTTCCTATGAGCCAATTGATAAATTGGCGATTGATTTACTGCAAACCACACCTTTACCTAAATTGTTATCTAAACCTGATGACGGTAAGGCAAAAGATGACACTCTCATATTACCTACTAAGCTAGTAATTAGTAAGTCTGTAACCGAATTTAAGGTTGTATTTAGTCCCAGTGGTAAAGTTGAGTTGAAATGGGGAGAAAGTTTCTTGGCAGATGAATAAGAGTTACACTAAAACAGATATAATGTCTGCTCTAATTATGCAATTGAAATTTGTTTTTTAGAGATTTCCATTGATTTTGCCGTTGAATCCATAGATTTGACGGCTACCAACTAGAGGAACTAGAGTAACTTCTTTTTCATCTCCTGGTTCAAATCTCACGGCTGTTCCGGCGGGGATATCTAATCTCATTCCTCGCGCTTTTTCTCTGTCAAAGTTTAAAGCGGTATTAACTTCGTAAAAGTGAAAATGTGAACCAATTTGAATTGGTCTGTCTCCTGTATTTCCTACTATTAATTCAGTGGTGGGACGACCTGCATTTAATTCGATTTCACCTATTGGGGTAATAATTTCTCCGGGGATCATAATTTTTTCCTTTGCGTGAAAATTATCTAATTGGATTATGTACAGTTACCAACTTTGTCCCATCAGGAAAAGTGGCTTCTACTTGGACATCATGAATCATTTCTGGAATTCCTTCCATGACATCATCACGAGTTAATAAAGTTGTGCCATAGCTCATTAAATCTGCTACAGTTTGACCATCTCTTGCTCCTTCCAAAATAGCCGCAGAAATAAAAGCAATTGCTTCAGGATAATTCAATTTTAAACCTCTATTTTTGCGTCTTTCCGCGACTAAAGCAGCGGTAAAAATTAATAATTTGTCTTTTTCCTGGGGTGTAAGTTGCATTTTTTATCCTTTAAATTTGCCAAACTCTGGGAATACAATTACCACGATTTAGACAAGATACTCGTAATATTTGCCAAATATTTGTAAACCAACTTCTGACTTCAGATGTAGAATTACCACGATATCGGCACAAAAATCCCTGTTGTAAGCGAGTTACTCCAGCGCAAGAGTTGGGAATGATTAAAGAACGAGCTTCGTCAATAATTTCTTCAGAAACCGGAGTTCCTACCCAAACTAGATTACCAACAACGGGTTTTCCTGCTAAACCGTGGGGACTGTGAAATACTTCTTCGCTACCGGGGACGATTTGTCTATCAATCCACAACGGTATACCATTTTGCCAGATTTCCGTGTGCGATCGCATCTCTCCCTGTAAAAATTTCTCACCCCTAGCACTGCGGCCAAATCGCGTAATTTCCCAGGCTAAATAACTCGCACCCGTAGCTAATTCTACCCGTAAATCTTGGCGATAAATTGCCCCATTAAATAAAATTGTTTCTTGGGGTAAATATTCTAAACAAGCATGAGCATCAATTTGTATTTCTATGGTTTGTCTTGCTGGTAAGCCATTACTGCGATATATTTTACCTGCGGCTGCGGTGGTAATTAATGCGTTTGTTTGGGGTTGAAGATGAATTTGGGAAGATAGGTGATCGCCTCCGACAACGCCGCCAGCAGTGTGTAAAATTACACTATGGCAAATTTTTTTACCTTCTGGGTAAAAGGGGCGTTGTACCTTAAAAGGGGCTTGATGGTGGTTGTAAATTAACTGAGTGGAATCTTGGTGATTAGCATAAACTAAGTTAAGTTTGCCATGCCAAGTGCTGGAAATTTTTGTTTCTAAAAGTTTGCTCATTTTCGAGCCAAAATTACGTAATCATCTAAAGTATAATTCAAATCATAATTCACAATCAGGAATTTTTTTGCAGGTAAACGTTAAGTACCATTTTCGGGCAAAATAGAATAGTATCTCCATAAATACAGCATCTACCAAAAAATATGACAGCTAAAGTAATTAGTGTTTGCAACCTTAAGGGTGGAGTTGGCAAAACTACCCTTGTTATGGCCTTAGCAGAGTATTTAGCAGGGGATACAATGTATGGTCAGCGTGTTCTTGCTATTGACTTAGACCCCCAAAGTAACTTAACTACTGCCTTAATGTCTGAGGAAGTTTGGGAATGGCAATATAATAACCGAGGGTTGACATTACCTTTTTTGTTTAAAAATTATGAATATTTTTTAGCCAATGGTAATTAATATTAGCTGGGATGGATACTGCACTTCTTCTAATTTGTTGAACCATAGCATATAGCTCGTCTTTGGGAAAAAGTTTAGTGAGGAAATAGCACTTTTGGTGCAATATCCATAAAATGTTGGGACAAACTAAGGTATTGCCCGAAATAATCACACGATTAAAATCATTTATCTTGCATCAATGTAACTTAGACCATTAAAACTTGGTTGCCAACTTGGCATTTTCTTGAAAGTCTTGTATTTCCAAGTGTTTAAAGAAATCGTGAGTCTTGTCTGTCTCTGAAAAATTCTGTATTGGCATTGAGAGGATAGATTTTCTCTGGTGGGGAAATTATCAGCAAATTTTTGCCGTCAGATGGGGAATTTATGGATTTATGACGCTTCTGGGGATTCAATTTGTGACTGTTGCGATTGCGTTGAATAGATTTTTGCGTTTCTCGTGAGTTTTGCAGTAGGTAGAAAATTACAAACGAACCTGTAGAACAGCAGAAGATCACCGCAATTATCAACCATAGAGGTAGAGGATTACTAGTATCAGAAAATGTGGAAATTGTTGATTGTACTGGGATAAATGGGGTTTCTTCCTGTGCTTTTTGTGGCAGATAGCCAGTATAACTCAGTTGATTATAGGCAAAAATTGCAACTCCTAGAGGAATTAAGAATAAACTCAAAAACCAGATTCCAGGGTATTTTCTCAATAGATTTACTAGATTTTTTCTAGGATCTTTATTTTTTTTTAACTCTTGTTCATTATCCATCACTTTAATCACATCAATCACACAAATCATAGTTAAGACAAGAGGAAAATATTTATTTTCCCCCTTTATCTAATCCGCTATATCCTCTCCCTAATCCTCTTAATTAACTGGAGAATGTCTTTCAATTGCTAGTTGAATTAACTGATCTACCAATTGGGCAAAGGGTATACCAGTATTAGCCCAGAGTTGAGGATACATACTTGTAGAAGTAAATCCTGGTAAAGTGTTAATTTCGTTGATGAAAATTTCTCCCGTAGCCTCCACATAGAAAAAGTCTACTCTGGATAACCCCGCCGCATCAACAGCCGCAAAAGCTTGTAAAGCCATGTCTTGAATTTGCTGTGCTACTGTATCTGGTAACTTAGCAGGAATGAATAAATCAGCTTTTCCTGGAGTATATTTAGTTTCGTAATCGTAAAAATCACTATCAAAGGTAATTTCACCAATGACGGAAGCTTTGGGGTTGTCGTTACCTAAAACCGCACATTCAACTTCTCTGGCCACAACTCCAGCTTCCACAATAATCCGTCTGTCATGGGTGGCTGCATTGTCTAAAGCTACTTCTAATTCTTGACGCGATCGCACTTTGGCAATTCCCACCGATGAACCTAGATTAGCAGGTTTGACAAAACAGGGATAGCCCAATGTGGCTTCAATTTCATCACACAGTTTGGGAAATACGCAAGCATTTGACCAAACTTGCGCCCTGGTAACAGCTTTATATTTTACTTGCGGTAATCCCGCTTGGGCAAAAGCCATTTTCATGGCAATTTTATCCATACCCACTGCTGAACCTAATACCCCAGAACCCACAAAGGGAACTTGCGTTAAAGTTAGTAAGCCTTGAATTGTACCATCTTCGCCATTGGGCCCGTGAAGAACGGGAAACCAAAGGTCAACTTCTTCAATTTCTGGTGGAAATTGCCATAAATTAGGGGTTATGGTGAGCGGTTCTGTGGGAACACCAGATGCTAAAACTTGTTGTGCAACTTCTCCTGCTTGCCAAACACCATCTTTTTGGATGTAAAAAGGCAAAACTTCGTATTTATCCGCATTTTCTTCTAAACTGAGAGCTTGAGCGATCGCCCGTGCCGAAATTATTGAAACCTCATGTTCTCCAGAACGTCCACCAAATAGCAAACCCACCCGTAGCTTAGTCATTTTTTTATATATCTCCACAGATCCGCAATTTCCATTATTACCAAAAAAAGGGACTGGGGACTGGGGACTGGGGACTGGGGACTGGGGACTGGGGACTGGGGACTGGGGACTGGGGACTGGGGACTGGGGAACAGGTAATATTATCTTCTTTCTTCTTTCTTCTTCCTCCTGACTCCTGACTCCTGACTCCTGACTCCTGACTCCTGACTCCTGACTCCTGACTCCTGACTCCTTTCCCCAAAAATCCAAGTTCACCACAAAACTCAATATATTTGTGTTACCCTAGTACAGTTGTCTAAAATCCGCACATCTGGGAATTCGGGTGTTTCTTAAATTGAGAAATGCACCTAGATGGAGGTTTAACCCGAATAGGAGTAATAAAATATGCCAGTAGTTTCCTTGGCTCAAATGATGGAGTCAGGTGTTCACTTTGGTCACCAGACCAGACGTTGGAACCCCAAAATGGCTCCTTATATCTACACCTCACGAAATGGTGTACATATCATTGACTTGGTGCAAACAGCCCAGTTGATGGATAACGCATATAATTATATGCGGACTCAATCAGAGCAAGGTAAAAAATTCCTGTTTGTTGGTACTAAGCGCCAAGCAGCCGGAATTATTGCCCAAGAAGCCCTCCGTTGTGGTTCTCACTACATTAACCAACGTTGGTTGGGTGGAATGCTCACCAACTGGGCAACCATTAAAACCAGAGCCGAGCGTCTCAAAGATTTAGAACGGAGAGAAGAAAGCGGCGCACTGGATTTATTACCAAAGAAAGAAGCCTCCATGCTGCGTCGGGAAATGACGAAGCTACAAAAATACTTGGGCGGCATTAAAAATATGCGGAAAGTCCCCGATATCGTGGTTATTGTTGACCAAAAGCGGGAATATAACGCAGTTCAAGAATGCGAAAAATTGGGTATCCCCATTGTGTCTATGTTAGATACAAACTGTGACCCAGACGTTGTAGATATTCCTATCCCAGCCAACGACGACGCAATCAGATCCATTAAGCTAATTGTCGGTAAATTAGCAGATGCTATCTACGAAGGCCGTCACGGTCAGCTAGAAGCGGAAGAAGATTACGATGATTACGCTGACGAAGACTACGAATACGATGAAAGTGATAGCACTGAATCAGAAGGCGAAGCATAAGTATCTGTAATCAGGATTAAACGATTCTAAGATGAGCAGGATTCATCTTAGAATCTTGAATAATATTTGTATCTGTCAAGTTAAGAATTGAGGCAATATGGCGGAAATATCTGCAAAACTCGTCCAAGAGCTACGCCAAAAAACCGGTGCTGGCATGATGGACTGCAAAAAAGCACTAAAGGAAAATGACGGCGATATCGAAGCAGCAACCACCTGGTTACGGCAAAAAGGTATTGCCAAAGCTGATAAAGGAAGCAGTCGCATTGCCGCAGAAGGTCTAGTAGATACCTACATTCAGCCTGATGGTCAGGTAGGTGTACTTATAGAAGTTAACTGCCAAACCGACTTTGTTGCCCGCAATGAAGCTTTTAAAGCCTTAGTTAAGAATCTGGCACAACAAGCTGCAACTACTGATAGTGTGGAGTCTTTATTGGCTCAACCCTATATTGAAAAGTCCAGCGTCACTGTTGATGAATTCATCAAAGAAACCATTGCTACCCTTGGTGAAAATATTCAAGTGCGTCGCTTTGTTAATTTCTCTCTAGCTAACACATCAGGAATAGCAGATAGCTATATTCACACTGGTGGTCGTGTTGGTGTATTAGTGGAATTGACCGCTCAAAGTGCTTCAGCCGCTGCTAATGAAGAATTCCAAAGTTTGGCTAAAAATGCAGCAATGCAAGTTGCCGCTTGTCCCAACGTTGAATACGTTAGCGTAGACCAAATCCCTGCCGAAATTGTCACCAAAGAAAAAGGCATCGAAATGGGTAAGGACGACTTGGGTAACAAACCAGAGAACATCAAAGAAAAGATTGTTCAAGGTAGAATTGATAAGCGCCTTAAAGAAATGACTTTACTAGATCAACCTTATATCCGTGATCAAAGTATTTCCGTAGAAGACTTGGTGAAGCAAGTAAAATCCAAAATTGGCGAAGAAATTCAAGTTAGTCGCTTTGTGCGCTATGTACTCGGTGAAGGCATTGAAAAGAACGAAATGAGCTTTGCTGATGAAGTTGCTGCCCAAATTGGTGCTAAGTAATTTTGTTTTTAGTCATTTGTCAGTGGTCAGTTGTCAGTGGTTAAGCATATGTACTTAATAGTTGGCTGCTGATTATGGACTTTTACCTTTGACTAATAACTATTTCTATTACAGGCCACGCACAATATGCTGGCCTGTATTTTATTTAAATGATAATTATTTATTCAAAATTAAGTATATTTGTACTATAGAAAGCAACGGACAACTAACAACTGACAACTGACCAGCTTAAAGTTATGGCAAGAGCAATTGAACGGATAGAAAAAGATATTACTGACTTAAAAGAGGCGATTAGTGCGATCGCTCAAGAACTCAATTTAGCCTATACTAAATATATAAATATCTTGGGATCAGCCTTACAAAAACAATTAATTTTAGCTAGTTATTACCTGTGTACCCAAGAATATCCTGATGAATTTCTCAAATTATCACTAAATCAGCGGCAAAAATTACAGCAAGGTATTCGTAAATTAAGTCAACAAGCCGCTAAAGAATTAATTAATTATATTCAACCCCCAGAAGTTACCGAAACAGAAACAGTTGTAGATGCGGAGAAACAAGCGGAGAAAGAAGAGAAAACTGAAGAAGAAAACGAGGAAAACACAGAAAAACTAGAAGAAAAAGAAGAACAACAACAAGAACAACAACAAGAACAACAAGAACAACAACCTAAAGCCTTAGATCCTTCTAACCCCATAGAACTAGTTGAATGGCAACAAGATTTAGAAGAAGAGATTCAAGAAACTTTGCAAAAAGTCTCCCAAGCAGTTAATATTTTAATCCAAAAAACCGGGGTTTTACCTAAAAAACTACCAGAACCCATATTAGCCGCCGCCACCGCTGCTGCTGCTTCCTCAGAAGGTTCTAGTAATATGATACCTAGCCCTCCCAATCTATTAAACTTAGTCATAGAAATTAGTGACGAGGAAGATTCCGAAGATTCTAGCCTGACTCAGATTGTGGCTATTCACCTGCGACTCGGAGAAATAGAATTTGCTGAAACGACACTATTGTCAGAGCGCAAGGGAATTAGTAATATCTTAATGCGACTGAATAAACTAGGACGAGAATATCAAAAAAGGCAACGAGAACTTAAAATTTCTGAAGCTGAAGCTGCTTGGCGTGCCAGTTGGTTTGAAGATTAGTACCTTTTTGAGGAATTAAAAATAGAAGTGATATAGTTGTGACTATCGGTTCTAATGGGGAGCAGCCATTGGACGTGAGGGGGAAAGTCTGGTGCAAATCCGGCGCTGTCCCGCAACTGTGAGCCATAATATGGTGAGTCAGGATGCCCGCCGATAGAAAAGAAAAGAAGACGTTTATATAAATCTGCGAGGTACAGATGATAACTAGAAAAAAACAGGCGTTAGTGAGTCTAACACTGATGGCTGTTATTAGCTTTTATTTAGTAGTTGGTTTTCCCAAACCTGCCTACGCAATGCACATTATGGAAGGTTTTTTACCAGTGCAGTGGGCGATTTTTTGGTGGGTTGTGGCATTACCATTTTTTATTTTAGGGTTGCGGAGTCTGACTCGGATTACCCAAGCTAACCCAGAGTTGAAACTTTTGTTAGGTTTGGCTGGTGCTTTTACTTTTGTCCTGTCAGCGTTAAAAATCCCTTCTGTCACAGGTAGCTGTTCTCACCCCACAGGAACAGGTTTAGGTGCGGTGCTGTTTGGACCCCTGACGATGACAGTTTTGGGTAGCTTAGTATTGTTATTTCAGGCTTTGTTACTGGCACATGGTGGATTAACTACCTTGGGTGCAAATGCTTTTTCAATGGCAATTGCTGGACCATTCGCAGCCTACTGGATCTATAATCTCACCATGCGCCTGAGTGGTAAACAAACAATCGCCATATTTTTAGCCGCAGCATTGGCAGATTTACTCACCTATATTATTACTTCTATCCAACTAGCCTTGGCTTTTCCTGCACCTGTGGGTGGATTTATCGCTTCATTTGCCAAGTTCGCAGGAATTTTTGCAATTACTCAAGTACCCTTAGCAATTAGTGAAGGATTATTAACTGTCTTGGTTTGGAACTGGTTACAATCTTATAATCCTCAAGAATTGGAACTTCTGCAATTAATTAAGGGAAGAAATCACAGTAATGAATCAATCTAAAAAAAGTTTAAATAACTGGTTTTTAATATTAGGCGTTTTAGCTTTAGCAGTTGCACCATTAATCTTTGTGCGTAATGGAAAATTTGGTGGTTCTGATGACAAAGCTAAAGCCGCTATTACAGAAATACAACCTGAATATAAACCTTGGGTTAAATCAATATTTGAACCGGCTAGTGGAGAAATAGCCAGTTTATTATTTGCTTCTCAAGCGGCTTTAGGTGCGGGAGTAGTTGGTTATGCAATTGGTGTATATAAAGGACGTTCCGAACAAAAAAGACGGGAAGAATGACTCTACAATTAGATACCCTAGCTTACACGAATCAACTGCGAAGATTACCGCCAGAACATAAATTGATTTTTGCCTTGACGACTCTGATTATTTCTCTTTGCACTCATCCTTTAGTCCAAATCTTGATAGTAATTTGGATGAGCATTTGGACAGTAATTTATGCAAAAATTCCTGTTGGTGTTTATTGGCGATTGTTAATGTTCACCATAGTTTTTTGTTTAACAAGTTTACCCGCACTCATGGTAAATGGAATTGCAATTGCTAATTTGCCAATCGTCCAATTAGACTCATGGTATGGAATGACTTTTGGACAATTCTATATTTACATTAGTCGTACTGGCAGTATGCAAGCATGGGAAATTTTAACTAGATCATTAGCCTCTGTTTCTTGTTTATATTTTCTCATGTTAACTGTCCCGTTCACAGAAATTTTGCAAACTCTCCGTTACTTGAGATTTCCAGCACTCTTAACCGATTTATTATTACTAATGTATCGGTTTATTTTCATTCTGCTAAAAACAGCTAATGAATTATTGACAGCACAAAAATCTCGTGGTGGCTACCGCAATTGGCATACTAGCATGAAAAGTTTAGCATTATTAATTGGACAATTATTACAGCGAACTTTACAACAATATAGTCAATTTTCTCTAGGACTGCAAGCAAGGGGTTTTAGTGGTGAATTGCGATTTTGGCATCCCCGACGTTATCGTTCATCTCCACGATATACCATTGAAGCAATTTGTGGCTGTGTATTATTAATAGGATTAGAAATTTGCCAAAATGCAGGAATATTTACTTGAATTTGAGCAGGTATATTACACTTATCCAGGTTCAGCAAAGCTAAAGCAATCAGCTTTAAATGGTTTAACCATGAGGATTCCTTCCGGGAAAAAGTGTGCCTTAATTGGTCAAAATGGTTGTGGTAAAACCACACTTTTCTTACTAGCTAACGGACTTTATAAACCAAATTCGGGAATTGTCAGTTGGTGTGGCAAACCATTAATTTATAATCGTCAATATCTCAGTAAAATTCGCAAAAAAGTTGGTTTAGTATTTCAAGATCCAGAACAACAATTAGTAGCTTCTACGGTTGAAGAAGATATTTCTTATGGTTTGTGTAATTTAGGTTTACCCGAAACAGAAATTAAGGATCGAGTAGCACAAGCTTTAATTGAATTTGGACTAACTGATTTAGCAGAAACCCCAGTACATCATTTAAGTTTAGGGCAAAAAAAGCGAGTTTCCATAGCTGATGTCATGGTACTGCAACCGCAACTATTAGTATTAGATGAACCAACTGCATATTTAGATATTAGGCATACTCGAAACTTCATGAAAACCCTCAAGAAAATTCATCAAAATGGCAATACTCTATTAATGGCAACTCACGATTTAGATTTAGTCTATCGCTGGGCAGATTGGGTTTTTGTCATGGATCAAGGAAAATTGATGCTAGAAGGAACACCAGAGGATGTATTTAGCCAGCGCACACTTTTGGAAGAATTAGAATTGGGTGTACCATTAATATATGAGATGTTGTTTAGTGGACTATCTCCTGAAGAGAAAATAATTATAGAAAGATTTATTCAAGTCAAATAAAGACTTACAGTAGTTCTTAACTGACTTGAATAGTAAGTCTATAATCTTACTTGGGTACTCATTTTTGGTTGGTCAAAATAACCATAGACTACCTGAGAAACTTGACGAATAAAATCTTTTGCTCTAGCATCATGATTCGGTCTTCGCACGAAAATCCCTGCTAAATAACGCTTACCTGATGACGTTTCAATGATACCTGCATCTCCTAATATAAACCTAAGTGTTCCTGTTTTGTGCGCTATCTTTGCCCCAGAACCTAAACCAGAAGGTAATAAACTTCTATTCCGACAACCATTCATAATACCTATTACTTGCAATTCACTTGTACTGGAAAGTAACTGATTATTTTCCATCAAAGCTGATAGTTTTACCAAATCTTTGGCACTGGTTTTATTAGTTCCTTTAAAATCTCCTAGACGATTTCGCATGACAGTATTTTGCAATCCCCAACTGCGAAATTTTTGATTTAATTGAGTAATCCCGCCTAAACGATCTATGATCATATTTGTTGCAGTATTATCGCTAATAGTCATCATTCTAGTTGCAGTTTCTAAGAGACTAAACTTACTTCCTACCCGCCCATACTGCATATTTCCAGAGCCACCAACTATATGTTTCCTACCCATTACCAAAGTTTCATCTAATCGAATTTTTCCAGCATCTACTTGCTGAAATAAAGCAATCAAAATCGGATATTTAATTGTACTAGCAGCCGCAAAAGATTTATCTCCATTAATGCTTAAATAATCTCCTGTTTCCAAGTCCATAAAGAAGATCCCAGGAGAGAGAAATTTGTAGCGAGCCATTAATGTTTTAATGGGAGTTTGTAGTTCTGAAATTTCTCTTCCTAAAGGAAATATACCAGGGAAGTTACGAGTATCTGTTGGACTGATATTGCTGACAGAATTTGGGGGAATAAATTTAATTTCTGGCAATTGGACATTTGATTTATTTCGACTCCAGCTAGTTGGGTTTTCAACTTGGTTATGATCGGTATTTGCCTTAACTGGTAAAGAGAATAGCAGAGAAGTCGTGATACTAAATAAGAGTAATGAACGTAGTTTCATGTAGTTTTGTGAGGAGAGGATTGAAATTACTTACAGATATTTTCTAAACAAGTCAATGAAATCAGGATTGATTGATTTGGGAATTTGTTTCAGAAGTCATTTTGGTTAACTTTCTTTTGATAATTCCCAAATTTAGATTCCATAAAATAAATGCCTCTACCGTTCCCTTTATGTAAAACAACATTTATTGTAGGTTGGGTTGACGCAAGGAAACCCAACAAATCTTACTATCTTACCGCCAATGTTGGGTTTGGTCTTCGTACCCTGCGGGAAGCAAGCTACAACCCAACCTACAGAAATTAAATTAATATTCTTTTCCATAAGGGGAGCGGTAGAACCAAACAAATTAGCACTCAAAAATTGTCCGTGTAAGAAAAAAGTCACTTTTAAGACATTTTTGCCAGTAACCAAAATTTCCTTGCCAAACACTATTTGCTGGTCGCATTCCTTCCGCCTATAAAACTTTAATCTGGATAAATTCAGCTATTAATTAGCAACAATTGTTGTTTGATTGCGTCCACTTATTTATTGGGGGAATCTTTGCTAGAATACCTTTTTTTAAAGGTTCTGGACGTTCTGACCAAGGCAATAAACCATCATATTTGGTGTAATACTGGCTTGCACATTCTAGTACCGCAGATGCACTACTGTCTATGGGTAAATCACCAAAGAGATATGTTGATTTTCCTTCCGCTGCAAAAGCAATCACACAGGAATGACTACAAGCACTCATACATTCAACCCCTTGAATACAGAATTGATTGTGCAATTCGCTATCTTGTGCAAGTTCTTGAAGCTGTTGTAGTAGTTGTTCGCCTTTACTTTCACCAACCCGCTTACCGTCTTGCCATTTACCACCACAAGTTGTGCAGACAAATAGACTATGTTTTTGATTGAGCATTGATTTAGAAATGTGTAAGAATCAGTCATAAATGCAGACATGAGAGTCCTTTGCAGTAGGGGTACTGCTAGATATCTAATCGCTATATCTACTTAAAATTTGGAAAAGTCTATGAAAGATAGCAATAAGCATCAGTCATATAAGCTTACCGATTTCGTTGGTACAAGGGTGCAAACAATTAAATTGACTGTTAATTATCTCAGAGCAAGATACTATATGTAGAGATTCTCTGAAGCTAAACTGATTAATTTTGATGGAAATATTCATGAATTTATTTATCTGTACCACGCAGATAGATATAGGTTGTTTTACTTTCGGCGGGCATTCTGACTCAGAGATATAAATCTCATTACAGCTGCGGGACAGCGCTGGATTTACACCAGACTTTCCCCCTTACGTTTAATGGTTATTTTCACTAAAACCGATATGAAGTAGGATATTACCATTCTTTTCGTTTGTTGTCAATGGGAACGGTAGCTTGAATTGTACACTTGTGCCTATTTGTGTCAAACATTTCAAAGCTTAAAACTTTTGGAAGTAATACCATGTAAACAAATATTACTGTATATCCTAAATAGGTATTTAGCCCTTTTGCGTAACTCCCTTAAAGAGTATGGAAATTTTATCTAATACCGTCGCGTTATCACGGTTGCAATTTGCATTTACGGCGATTTTTCACATGATTTGGCCTGTTCTCACTACAGGTATGTCTATTTACTTAATTGTGGTGGAAGGACTCTGGTTAAAAACCAAAAATCCTACTTATTATCATCACGCTCGTTTTTGGTCAAAACTCTATTTACTAAACTTTGGTATCGGAGTTGCATCAGGTTTACCAATGGGTTTTCAGTTTGGGACTAACTGGGCCCCATTATCAGAAGCAGTGGGAGATTTCTTAGGTAGTATTCTGGGATTTGAAGGCTCAATGGCATTTATGCTAGAGGCTTCTTTTTTAGGAATTATGATGTTTGGTTGGGAGCGAGTTCCTCCTGTAATTCACTATTTAGCGACTATTCTTGTGGCTTTTGGGGCGAATCTTTCCACATTCTGGATTTTGGTTGCTAATTCATGGTTTCAAACTCCTAGTGGTGGACAAATGGTGAATGGTAAATTTATTGTTGAAGACTATTTTCAAGCAATTTTAAATCCCTTCATGGTGAATAGTGTTCTCCATATGTTCTTGGCAACTTTGGAGACTTCTTTATTTGTGATTGGTGGCATTAGTGCTTGGTATATTCTCAATAATCGCCATTCAGAATTTTTCAGCAAATCATTTAAAATAGTTTTAGCGATCGCAATTTTTGTTGCTCCCTTACAAGTCTACATTGGTCACGCTAGTGGCGATCAAGTTTATCACTATCAACCCACTAAATTAGCCGCAATAGAATCCCAATGGGAAACAGTCCCGGCTGGTGAATCTGCCAAATGGAATATATTAGCAATTCCCAATAGAAAAGCTGAAAAAAATGATTGGGAAATTTCTGTTCCTAATGGTTTAAGTTACATTTTAGAACTCAAACCAAAACTTTCAGAACCAGTTTTAGGACTCAAGGAATGGAAACCAGAAGACCGTCCACCAATGATTCCTTTGATTTTCTATTCTTTCCGAATCATGGCAGGAATCGGCTTTTTCTTAGTAGGATTAATGTTGTGGAGTATTCTGCAATGGCTCAGAGGTAAACTGAATGCCAATAATATCAATCAGCAAAAATGGTTGTTACGGGCTTGGATTTTAGCTGCACCTTTGGGCTATATTGCGATTGAATCAGGCTGGATTGTTCGCTGTGTGGGACGACAACCTTGGACAGTATATGGACAAATTCGCACGACTGACGCGGCTTCTCATTTACCAGCTGGTGAAGTGTTATTTTCCCTCACAGTTATTGCCCTTCTTTACAGCGTTTTGTTTGTTTGTGCGATGTTTTTTGGTAGCCGTATTATTCGCAAAGGACCAGATTTAACTTTACCAATACCTGGAGGTGAGATAAATACAGTAATTGCCACTGAATCAGTCAGTCATATTCCCGATAGTCGTCCCCTAGAAACGCCACAATAGGAAGAAGTTATATGGAAGCTTTGTTGCACTTTCTACCGCAAGTTTGGTTTGTAATTTTGGGGCTTTTCCTGTTTCTCTATGTGCTTTTAGATGGCTTTGATTTAGGGGTTGGTATCCTCTCTTTAACTTCTTCCGATGAAAAACGTCGTAGTTTATTAATGACCAGTTTAGGTAACGTTTGGGATGCTAACGAAACCTGGTTAGTTTTGATGGCAGGGGCATTATTTGGGGCTTTTCCCCTAGCTTATGGGACAATTCTCAATGCCCTTTATTTGCCTCTTATGGTGATGGTTGTGGGGTTAATTTTACGGGCTGTTGCTTTTGAATTTCGGGAACATTCTGATAATAAAAGTTTCTGGAATCTTGCCTTTGGAATCGGTAGTTTTATTGCTTCTTTATTTCAAGGATTTGCCTTGGGTGGTGTATTAGCAGGAATCAAAGTTGATGTAGCCGGACATTTTATTGGAGGAATGTGGGATTGGTTAAGTTGGCAATCATTATTAACAGCATTAACCCTTGTCCAAGGTTATGTATTGATTGGTTCAACTTATCTGATTCTCAAAACTGAAGGTACATTACAAGAAACTCATTTTCGCACTGCCAAATTAGCAGCTTGGACAACTTTTATTGGCGCAATTTTAATTACCATTACTACGCCAATTGTCTATGAAAATGCTAGAGCTAGGCTATTTCATCAACCAGAAGTTTATATCTTTGCCCTAATTCCTTTATTGGGTATGCTGCTGATTTGGTTGCTGTTAGAAAGTCTAAACAAGAAAGAGGAAGTTGCTTCATTTGTTTACACAGCATTAGTCTTTCTGCTGACATTTATTGGTTTAGGATTTATTGCCTTTCCCTACATTATTCCCCCCACTATTACCATTTATCAAGCGGCATCTTCTGCTACTTCAATGGTGTTCATGATTACGTTCATTGGATTTTTGATTCCGATTATGTTGTTTTACAACATCTACAATTATTTTGTCTTTCGAGGTAAAGTAGTCATTAGTGAAGAGGGAGAATAAATTGGTATTGTAGCAGGAGATAGGTTTATAGCAATTCCCATTCAAGTGAGATACAAGCAGTAAGAATGGAACACAGATAAACACAGATGTTTTTGGACATCATGAGACTAGGAAATGCTATATTTTCCTTCTCTTGTACAAATATTTGAAGCTATTGCTGAAATTAAGTATGAATTTAGGTGTAGAGACGTTCTATAGAAGGTCTCTACAAAGCAGATTTTTGTAACATTTTTAATATTTTTTGCCTTATGCCGTTGTGTATTAGGCTCTCTATTTATTCTCGATTATTGGCAATATCCTCTGGTATGTTAGCCATACTTATGCGGTAAAATATTTCTTTAAGATTATATAGGAATTATAAGTGTCTAATGACAAATGGAATACCCGATTGGATAAGATTACATAAAGCCTTAGCATTTGAGGCTGAAAAAGGCTTTATAGATTTAGTAGGTAAACAATACCGCTTTAGTGAATTTCTGTGTTTGACCTTTGGTAATTTCCCCACAGCTTTACCGCAAAAAGAAAGACTTCGCTGGCATCAAGTAGGCATGAATTTTGCCAATTACCCAAATTTAGAATTACCAGAAAGACAACATTTAATAGCAGAAGTTAGAAGATATCTGAATCAAATTCAGCAAGAACTGGAGACAGAAGAAACCAAAATAAATTACGAATCTAAAAATCAACATCCCACAACTCCTATTGTTGCCGAACTTAGTAAAAGACTAGCACCAACACTAGATAAAGAACTGAGAGATTTACCAGAAATTGGGATTAGAAAATCTGAGAATTTAGGGCGATTAAATTTATATACAGTCCGTGATTTACTGTTTTATTATCCTCGTGATCATATTGATTATGCCCGTCAGGTGAATATTAGTGAGTTGGAAGGAGGAGAAACAGTAACTATCATAGCAACCGTCAAAAGGTTTAATTTTTTCACCAGTCCTAAAAATAAGAAATTATCAATTTTAGAATTAATTTTAAAAGACAATACCGGACAAATTAAAGTTACCCGTTTTTACGCAGGTGCGCGTTTTAGTAGTCGTGGTTGGCAAGAAAGTTTAAAACGCCTCTATCCTGTAGGTAGTATGTTGGCAGCTTGTGGGTTAGTAAAAGGTAGTAAATATGGGTTAACTTTGGATAACCCAGAATTGGAAGTTTTAGCAAATCCAGGGGATACCATTGATTCTCTAACTATTGGGCGAGTTGTTCCCATTTATGCCCTGACTGAAGGGGTAATGGCTAATACAGTCAGACAGGCAATGATGACAGCTTTAACAGCAGCAGTGAATTTAAAAGATCCTTTGCCTAAAGGTTTACGAGAAAAATATGCTTTGATGGAATTGAAAGAAGCAATTCCTAATATTCATTTTCCTAAAGATAGTGACTCTTTAAAAATTGCTCGTCGTCGCTTAGTATTTGATGAATTTTTCTACTTGCAACTGGGCTTATTGCAACGGCAAAAAAAAGCGCGAGAAATTCAAACTAGCGCCATACTTGCACCCACAGGCAAATTATTAGAAGAATTTAACGAAATTCTCCCTTTTCAACTTACCGGCGCACAACAAAGAGTTGTTAACGAAATTCTCACCGATTTACAAAAACCTGTAGCCATGAATCGCTTAGTTCAGGGTGATGTTGGTTCAGGGAAAACCGTTGTTGCTGTTATTGCTATTTTAGCCGCAATTCAATCAGGTTATCAAGCGGCACTAATGGCTCCCACGGAAGTATTAGCAGAACAGCATTATCGGAAGTTAGTTAGTTGGTTTAACTTGTTACATTTGCCTGTGGAATTATTAACAGGTTCGACAAAAATAGCTAAAAGAAGAGAAATTCATTCCCAGCTAGAAACAGGTGAATTACCTTTATTAGTGGGAACTCATGCCCTAATCCAAGATAAAGTTAATTTTCAACGGTTGGGTTTAGTTGTCATAGATGAACAGCATCGTTTTGGAGTCCAACAACGGGCAAAGTTACAGCAAAAAGGTGAACAACCTCATGTTTTAACCATGACAGCTACACCCATTCCCCGCACATTAGCATTAACTGTACATGGGGATTTAGATGTTAGTCAAATTGATGAATTACCACCGGGAAGACAACAAATTAAAACCACAATGTTAAGTGGTCAACAACGTCCCCAAGCTTACGATTTAATCCGTCGAGAAGTTGCCCAAGGTAGACAAGTTTATATAGTTTTGCCTTTGGTAGAGGAATCGGAAAAATTAGATTTACGTTCGGCTGTAGAGGAACATCAAAAGTTACAAGAAAGTATTTTTCCTGATTTTCAAATTGGGTTATTGCATGGACGCATGACTTCAGCCGAAAAAGAAGCAGCAATTCACAAATTCCGCGATAATGAAACTCAAATTATCGTTTCTACCACTGTGATTGAAGTGGGTGTGGATGTTCCTAATGCCACTGTGATGCTGATTGAACACGCGGAAAGATTTGGTTTATCACAATTGCACCAATTACGGGGACGTGTGGGTCGGGGTGCAGCGCAATCTTATTGTTTATTAATGAGTAGTTCTAGAAGTCCGGATGCCCAACAACGCTTAAAGGTGTTGGAACAGTCCCAAGATGGGTTTTTTATCTCGGAAATGGATATGCGGTTTCGCGGTCCTGGGGAAGTGATGGGAACTCGCCAATCAGGTGTAGCAGATTTTACCTTAGCGAGTTTGGTAGAAGATGAGGATATTTTGCTGTTAGCGCGACAAGCAGCGGAAAAGGTGATTGATATGGATGCAAGTTTAGCGCGTTGGCCATTAATGCAGGATGAGTTGAAGTATAGGTATGAGCGGTTAATGGGTGGCGCGATTTTGACATGATTTAGGCAGCATAGGGATTTAACAACAATGCTGCACTATTACAGAATCGAAATAGCAAGTTGGATTAATTACTGTAGTTTCTGAATTCTTTTATTTGCTAATGTCAATAATCGCTGTGACTCTGTGTAGGCAGTAGTCCCTGGTTTGATAGTATTAAGTTGAGTCATAACTCTCTGAATTTCCGATCTAATTTGATTTTTATCAGTTGGTGGAGAAGCAATTAATTGTTCAATTTTAGTATTAGCTTCTTTAAGAATTTCCACTGCATCACTTTCCATTTGGTGACGAGTTTTAATAGTTCCTAAATAGGTTTGATATTGTGCTATTAATTTTTGCGCTTCCACATAGCTGGGTTCACTAACTTCAATTTTTTCTAATTGCTGAATTGCCTTTTCCCACAAATCACCAATTTGTTCCCACTTCTGAGCCGTATGTGGTGGTTTTTGGGAGGCATTCGCAGCAGCTAAAGCATATTGTTTTCCAGCTTCAATTAAAGTCGAACTGCGTTGATCAACAACAGTTGTCTGTTTGACTTGATATGCAGCCATTAATTTTTGTGCGTCCACATAACGGGGATTTTCATTTGGTACTTGTTCAAGTCTCCTAATTGCCTGTTGCCATAAATCTGATGCTGCTTGAGAGTTTTTTGGTTTAACTTTCTGGGCTTCTAAATCAAATTCTTCAGCAGCAGAAATAAAATTACTAACTCGCGCATTTTCAAAATCCCGTTTGTAAGCTGCAAGTTGAGTTTGGGCATTTTGTCCAGCAAAAGTTTGCTGAGAAATTTGATCTAACTTATCTATAGATGTTTGCCAATATGCAATTGCATTTTCTCGATCTTTTGTATTTTTTGCCTGTTGATATTGCTGTTTTGCTGCCAATAGTGACTTTTGTGCTTCATTAAATGGAACTAAAGCATTATTATTCTGGAAAGCTACTGCTTCTAACCGCGCTACTCGCTGACGTGCTTGTTCAAATTCATCAAAAGTAAACTTCCAGGAACAACCAAACAAAGTACAATAACGTTGAGGATAATAACCCAAAAACCAAACTGGTAAATTCTCCAAGTGTTGTTTTGCCTCTTTGACTTTTTCCCCACCCCTTTCAATATCGGCAGTGCTAGTAGCTTTACTAATTAATTGATCTGCCTGTTCTAGAGAATCAATAGCACCTCGGTAGTGACGATCCATACTCATAAAACTGGGTAACAACAGCAATGGCGCTGCTTGGGCTACAGGTTGACGAATCATCGGATAAGGTAAATTCACCACCCACAATATCCCTGCTGTACCCGCTACGAAAATAGCCGCAAATTTGATTTTCCCGAACATAGTCATTTATATCCAATCATTACTATACTTAGTATTCCCAGTAATGCTAATTTAACACGCAGAAAGATTTAGTTGATTACAACTGTATCAATTATGGAGCGTTGTCCATTAATGCAGGATGAGTTGAAGTATAAGTATGAGCGGTTAATGGGTGGAGCGATTTTAACGTAAAATAACTGAGTAAAATCTTAGTTAACGGGAATGGCAATACCTTTTACAGACAAAGAAATGAAGAAAGCTTGGGGTGGAAATCTATCTGCTTCTCAGATAAGTCCTCGTACTAATGCCCATCGTTTACTTTTGTTTTATGCTGTTGAATGTGGTTTGAAAGCAGTTTTGATGGCAAGACAGGAAACAAGACGTACTAATTTATGTAAAGATATTAAGGAATGTGGACATAATATAAATAAATTATTAAGTCTTTTAGGTGCAGGTGGACCTCTAAGCTTACCCTACGAAATATTTATTCAGGAAATATTTGATACACGAAATAATAAAGAGGAGAGGAAATTAAACCCTGGTCAAATTAATGAACTGTGGCGTTATGGAGGAAAAGTTATTGCTATAGTTAATAAAGATGGAAAAGTTAAAGCAAATGATGAAGATATAGAAAATAAACTACTAGAAATATCAAAATGGATTGCAGGAGAACTTGAAAAATTATGAATAAACCAAAATTACTAACGTGGCTTGATATTAGAAGAACTGTTCGCATAAAAACTAATTATGGAACTAATTTACCAGATGGTGTAGTAAAATTTTATTGTTACTCAGATGCTTTAGAAATATATTTTCGGAATAGAGAGAATGCTGTCATTGCCTTAAAAGAATGGTTCAAAGATTGGTATCAGGAAGAAGAGTCTGTTATTCAGTTTGACCTTGGTAATGCTACATTTCCAGTAGAATTTATCTCTGAAGAGGAAACTTACATAACTGATATTGATGTTCGTCCTTTTTGGGAAGAAATTGCTTATTTAGAAAGTGAGTCAGAAACAGAAACTGCAATCAAAAAAATAGTTAAACTTCCAGAACCATATCCAGAAAAACCTAATTTAATAGCTTTTTATTCTTTTAAAGGTGGTGTAGGTAGAACTTTAAATTTATCAGCCCATCTTTTTGCTTTGCTAGATAGAGCTAAAGAGTTAAATAAGTCTATAACCGTGTTAGTTATTGATGCTGATTTAGAAGCACCAGGTCTTACCTATTGGAATGCTTTGGAAAAACAACAACCATCCGTTTCTTTTATTGATTTTTTAGAAGTTTACCACTATTCTCCGATTGGAAGAGAAGAAGCACTTTCATTATTTGCCCGTGAAGTTAAAAAATCAGCTAAACATGAGGGAGAATTAACAATTTATTTCTTACCTGCCTGTCTTAATGATGAACAACTACTAGATACTCCTATTTTACCTGAAAATTTGGTTAGAAGTCCAGATGGAACTTGGGAATATGGCAATGCTATCTATAGTTTAGGTCAAGTTGTTGATGCAGATTATGTTTTCATTGATTTGAGAGCCGGATTGAGTGAAATATCTAGTCCAATAATTTTTGATCCAAGAATTCAGCGGTTTCTAGTTACAACTATTAATGATCAATCTATTAAAGGTACAAGTCTGGTTTTAAAACAAATTGGCAAAATTGCGCCACCAGAAGCACAAGTTAAAGATAAAACATACTATGATCCATCAATAGTAATTAGTATGTTAAAAGAAGAATTTAAAAAATTACCAGTATTTGAGGATGCCTTATTTGAATTAGAATCTGCCTATATCCAACCACAAGAGAATAAATCAGATGCTACAAGTACAAGATTAAAAATAAAAGAAGCTTATTTTGTAGAAGAATTACTTTATATAAATAACTGGGAAGATGCACGCTCTAAATTAAATGCAACTTCAGTTTCAGTAATGAAAATTGCTAAAGAGTGGGCTGAGGGAGAGTTAATCACTATATCCACTGAGGAATCAAGTTTAAGCCCTAGAGAAGAAACAGATAGACTTACAGAAGTTCACCGACTTAAGGATCTGAGTCAGCGTTATGAATATGCTGAAAATGGAGAAGGGGAAGATTTATTAGTAACAGAACCATTAAAAAATTTAGCGACTAATTACAAAGAACAATTACCTTGTGTTGTATCCATTGGAGCTAAGGGTGCAGGTAAAACTTTTAATTATGTTCAGTTGTCAAGGTTTAAGTATTGGGAATCATTTTTAGATAAAATTGACAATACATCAACATCATCAGAATCACAAACTTATATATTTCCTCTGCTGCAAACAGGCAACCTTCTCGATAAAGCTAAGAACGTAACTAATGAAGCTAGAAATAATGTTAGAAAAGCTCTAAGCGAGAATTTACCTGAATTTTCACCTGATGGTTTCAAGACTAAAATTCAAAAAGCTTTATCGAACATAAATTGGGCAGAACCAGAATGGACAGAATTTTGGATCAATGAAATATCAATAGCTATAGGTATTAATGGTGAAAACGGAAATGTTAATAATCTGAGCATAATAAATCGTGAATTAAAAAAGAAAAATTTACGGATAATCTTTCTTTTTGATGGGTTAGAAAATATTTTTCCTGAGATTTCTTATCAGCCACAACAAGAAAGAGCTTTAAGAGCCTTGATTCAAAATGTACCAGGGCAGTTATCTGAAATACGACAATCTAATATTGGTTTAATAATTTTTCTCCGTCGAGACTTTCTCCGTTATACAATTAAACAAGACTTGAAACAGTTTGAAAATCTTTATCGTCCTTACGATTTATCCTGGGATCAAGAGTCTTTTCTAAGGCTTGTTTATTGGATTTGTAGTAAAGCACAGTTAATAGGCGCAAATCAAAATATTATTGGCAGTTTAAGCAAAAAAAATATTATCGAAGAATTACAGAAGTTATGGGGTAAAAAAATTGGTGCAGATAACTCGAATGAAGCCTACACACATTCTTGGATATTTGCTGCATTAACAGATTTTAATAACAGACTGCAAGCAAGAGATGTTGTCCGTCTTTTATACCATGCGGCTGATATAACAATAGAGAATTCTCAAGAATCACAATTTGTAAAGTGGTTTGCAAATAGACTTTTACCCCCTCAAGCTATCCGTCGAGCAATTGAGCCATGTAGTAGAAAAAAAGTAGATGAAGCCAAAGAAGAATATCCCACATTTGGAAAATGGGTTGATGAAACTCTTTATCAGTTTACGCCAGAACAAAAGAAAATTCCTTTTGCTGTCGAAGAGTTAGGTATGGATCAGCCAACAGTGAGGATGTTAGAAGAAATGGGGGTGATTTACGAAGATACAGGAAAACAAGATACTGCACGTTTTTATATGCCTGAAATATTCCGTGAAGGTCTAGGATTTTCTCTAGCTCGTGGAGCGCGTCCTCGTGTAATGGTACTAAAACGTAAAGCACTAGAGAAAGGAATTATGTAATTTTTTAAATTTTGTCAATCTTGATTTAACTCAACTGATTCCGAAACTTACTAACACTAATACTCAACAACACCACAGCAAAACCAAGTAATGCTAAAACATGAATCCACAGCACATCTAAACCAACTCCTTTGAGTAAAATACCTCGCACAATTGTGATGTAATGACGCAAAGGATTTAATAAAGATAGAACTTGGAAAAAAGGAGGCATAGCTTCAATGGGAGAAATTGCCCCAGATGTCTGCACCATTGGTAAATTAATAAAGAAAGATGTGAGTAATACTTGCTGTTGAGAACGGCAAATAGTGGCTAACATAATTCCTAAACTAATTCCTACAAATACATACATACTTGATAGGGAAATAAACAATAAGAAACTACCACGAAATGGTAAATTAAATACCACAATTCCCAAGGTTAAAGCTAACATGACATCTCCTATTAGCAAGAAAACCAAAGGGACAATTTTTGATAACAATATTTGCCAATTTTCGGCTGGAGTCATTAACAATTGTTCCAAAGTTCCTGTATCTTTCTCGCGCACAACAGTAACTGCGGAAACTAATGTACCAATTAATGTTAAAACTAAACCCATGACTCCCGGTACAAAAAACCAACTACTTATAAGTCCAGGATTATAAAGAAATACGACTTGAGATGATACGGGAGGACTTCGTGTACCTTGTTCCAAACTCAGATTATATTGTTGGACAATTTGATTCATATAATTAGCAGCAATACCCGCTGTATTGGCATTCACTGCATCAATAAAAACTTGAATTTCTGCGGTTTTTTGTGCCAATTTACGGGGGAAATCAGGGGGAATTATTACCCCTACATCTAACTTTCCTTCTTCTACTTGTTGACTTAAATCTTTTTCGCTAGTTGGTACAGATTCTAGGGTAAAAATTCGATTTGAAGTCATTGCCGAAATTAGTTCTCTACTATCAGCAACATTAGCATAATCAATCACACCCAATTTCAAATTGTGGACATCAGGATTAAGTGCAAATCCATAAAGTAATAATTGGACTGTTGGTGGAACTATCAACAAAACAATTAATTGTTTATTTCGTAAAATTTGATTAATTTCTTTTCGCACTAATGCCCAAAATGGATTATCAAATAATTGAAGAATAAATTTCATAAAAATTACTAATCACTAATTTGCATTTTACTTAAAATTCGACGCGAGACATTAAAAAATATCAAACCTAAAATTGTCAGCATGAGGAAATCAAACCAAACTCCTGGCCACCCCGCACCCCGCAGAAAAGCATCACGAGTAATATTAATGTAATAACGGGCAGGAACTACGTTAGTTACAAGTGAAAGGGGAAAAGGAATATTGTTGAGAGGATAAATAAAACCAGATAATAATAAAGAGGTAATAAACCCAACTAGAGAAATAATTTGCACAGCAGAATTTTGATTATTACTACGTACCCCAACCAGCAAACCAAACATTACACTATCTATCAAAAATATTAAAGTTCCCAATAATAAAGTAATAGGGTTATTAACCAAGCCGACTTGAAAAATAATTGTCCCTAATCCTATCACAACTAATGCTTCTGTAATCGCAATTAATAGATAAGCCATACCTTTACCTAATAACAATTCTGTGGCACTAATGCTAGAAGCATAAACTTGTAAAATTGTCCCTTTTTCTTTTTCTCTTACCATAGCAATTGCTGTTAGTAAAGATGGAAAAATCCACAATATTACACCATACACTCCCGGAACAATATATAGAGATTCTAATCGTCCAGGGTTAAACCATAAACGGATTCTAGCTGTAACTCTTTTATTAGCTGGTAAAAGTCCTTCTTCCTGCATAAAGAAATTGGTAACTCTTTGAATACTACCTCTAATTACACGGGCATTATTAACATCTGTGGCATCAATTAAAACTTGCAATGTGGTAGGTTTATTAGCTTTAATATCTCGACTAAATTGAGGAGGAACAATTACCGCTACTTTGGCAATACCTCTATCAATAGCATCTCTTGCTGGGTTTCCTCCTGACCATTCTTTAGGGATAAATTGATTGGTGGCATATAATTTTTCAATATAGCTATTACTCAAGTTTGTATGGTCAAAATCCTGGACAACTAAGGGAATATTTTGACTTTCTAATCTGGTAGCAAAACCAAAAATTAACAATGTCATAAATGGCAATAAAAATGCTAATGCTAATGTTAATTTATCACGTCTAAATTGAGCTAGTTCTTTAATGCACTGGGAAATAATTCTTTTCATTATTAGTTGTGATTATAGTATTTTTTTAAACGATAGCGAAGCGTGGCGTTAGCCATACCGCAGAGACGCAGAGGGCGCAGAGGTGAAGAAAGAAGAGATATTTATATCAGTTATTTATCAATTGTCAATTATCTATTCTTTGCACTATACCAATAAAAGCATCTTCTAAGGAAAAAGGAATAGGACGGAGAGATTCAACCATGAAGTTTGCCGATTTTAAAAGCTGCATTACTTGGGAAATTTCTGTTTCTGGGTTGTCGAGAACTATATGTAAACTATTCGCAAAAATGGAAACTCTCCAAGAATCAAATTGTTGTTTTAATAGTTTAGAAGCCGCTTGATTTTGATTAACAATTATTTCTATCAGTTGTCCTGGTTGGGAAGATTTAATATAACTGGGTGAACCTTCAGCAGCGATTTCTCCAGCTACCATAAAACTCATCCGGTTACATTGTTCCGCTTCTTCTAAATAATGGGTTGTGACTAAAATTGCTGTGCCATTCCGCGCAAAATCATTGATTAGTTTCCAAAATTGACGACGCGCTAAAGGATCTACTCCCGATGTTGGTTCGTCTAAAAACAAAATATCTGGTTCGTGCATAACTGAAGCACCAAAAGCAACTCGTTGTTTCCAACCTCCTGGTAATTGTCCCGTCAGCATATTTTCTTGTCCTTCTAACCCACAGGTAGATATTACCCAATCAATCTTTTCGCGTCTAAGTTTGCGGGGAACGCTGTAAACACCACTATAAAATTCTAGGTTTTGCAGAATTGTTAAATCGTCATAAAGTGTGAATTTTTGACTCATATAACCAATACGTTTTCTTAATTTGGCACTTCGTAAATTTCCGGTTTCTCCACCTAAAGAAATTTCTCCTCCACTAGCTGCTAATAAGCCACATAACATTTTAATTGTAGTGGTTTTTCCTGCGCCATTTGCCCCTAAAAGCCCGAATATTTCACCATAACGCACTTCCACATTTACACTTTTAACTGCTTGAAATTTACCAAATACACGGTTGAGATTATTCGCATAAATAGCAATTTGAGAGGAAGAAGGTGACAGTGTAGAAGAATTTTCTATTATTTCTCTTTTTTCTCTCTTCCCTTCTTTTCTATTCCCTCTGTCACCTGTAACCTTTTCCCTGTCACCTTCTTCCCTATTTCCCCCACGAGAACGGGGAAATTGTAAAAATGGTGGTGCAGAACCTTGTTGTCGCAGACGGGTAACAAAAACATTTTCTAATGTAGGTTCACCATGTTCAATATGGGGATGTTGTTGTTTGAGTAATTCATTTACTTGGTTTTCACCCATAGTTATATCTTCAACTAAAACATCCAAGCGATCGCCAAAAGTTTGCACATCAACTATATTTGTATGTAAATTCTGCAAAAGAATTTTCTCGCTGAGTTCCAGATTTGCAGTTTTTACCTCTAACCGATGTAAACCTAAATTGGCTCGTAAAGCCGCTGGAGTGCCAATTTCATGAATTTGACCACTATACATTAACGCCACCCGATGACATCGTTCAGCCTCATCTAGATAGGGTGTGGCTACCACAATTGTCATTCCTTCCGCTGATAATTCCGCTAACACATCCCAAAATTCTCGCCGGGAAACTGGATCAACTCCCGTAGTCGGTTCATCTAATAGTAAAACTTCCGGTTGGGAAACCAAAGCACAACATAAAGCCAGCTTTTGTTTCATCCCCCCTGATAATTCACCTGCCAAGCGTGAACCAAATCGTTCTAAACTCATTAATGTGAGATATTTATTTCTGCGTTCCCATAACAAATCATCATCAACTTGTCTTAAACCTCCGGCATAACGCAAATTTTCATCAATACTCAAATCCAAATATAGAGAAAATTGTTGTGTTAAATAGCCCGTCATTAACCGCGCATCTCGTGCAGGTTGACCAAATATCAAAACTTCCCCCGCAGTCGCTTCCATCACCCCACCTAAAATGTGAAAGCTAGTAGTTTTACCCGCACCATCAGGACCAATTAACCCAAACATTTCCCCCTTATTAACAGTGAAATTAATTCCTCGAACTGCGGCTAACTTACCATAATGTTTATGTAAATTACTAACCTTAATAGCCTCTGTTTGCGAATTGGTAATTAGTGATTGGTAATTGGTGATTGGTAATTGGTAATTAGTCATTATTAACTCTCCCTATGACTTATGCAGAAATTATCTTAAACTCTTATTCCTCACTGACCTCTGCGTCCTCTGCGGTATGCCTGACGGCACGCTGCGCGAACGTTTCTCTTCCCAAAACTTAACTTTTACCTATTTCCTGTAACCTAATTTCCGCATCTGCCGGCATTCCAATTTTAGCGCAGGGTAAATCTGATTCCTTATAGGGATTTTCAGGATTAAAACAACCTTGAGGATTTTCCACTTGAATGCGAACTCCTACTACTTGTCTCACCCGATCTTTTTGGAAATAAATATTTTCTGGTGTAAAAGAAGCTTGAGGATCAATCGAAATAACTTTACCATTTAGCGGTTTTTTCGGTGCAGAATCTAGAAAGATTTTAGTAGTTTGTCCTAATCGGACTTTGCCAATATCACCTTCAGGAATAAACCCCCGGAGATATATATTTTTGGGATCAACTATGGTTAAAATCTTAGTTTGATTATTAACTACTGCACCAGGTTCAACAGTGCGGACGGTTATTACCCCGTCTAAAGGACTAATAACATTTAAATCTTTTTTTGAGTCTTCTATTTGGGTGAGAATTTGCTGTTTTGATGCTAAGGCATCTCTGACTTTACCATGAGCCGATCTGACTTTAGCCTGGGCAGATTGCATTTGAGCAAAACTCTGGTCTTTTTTTCTGTTTAATGCTTCTAATTGGGCGTTGCGAATACCAGGATTGAAGCCTGTGGTTTTGACTTGGGTAAATGCCCCTTGGATAGCATTTAATTGTTCTCGTGCCGCATTTATCGCTGCTTTTCGCGCTTCTAATGTGGCTATGGCTGTATCTAATGTAGTCTGTGCTTGGTCAAATTGCTGTTGATTAATAGCACCTTCTTTGATAAGCTGGCCATAGCGGTCGCGGTTTATTCTCGCTAATTTTACTTCTGCCTCTGTTTGCTTAACTTGGGCTTGTGTTTGCAATAATTGAGCCTTAGCAGCCGCTACGTTAGATTTTGCCTGTTGAATTCGTCCTTGGGTATCCCCTTCAGACTGCTGTAAATTCAGTTTTGCTTCACTAATTTGACTATTAACTTGTTCAATTTCACTTTGTACTCTATCCACATCTGCAATTGTCTGCTGTTCATCAGATTGTGCAGATGTTATCCGTGCCTCAGTTCCTCGTAATTGTTCTTGTAACAGTTGATCATTACTGTCATCTAACTTAATTAATTCTTGTCCTTTTTTGACATAAGCCCCTTCACGGACAGCAATTGACTCAATTCGTCCTGAACGCTTAATCCCAATTTCGGTTTCATAACCCTCAATCCTGCCACTGAGTTTCAGTATATCTACTGCTCCTTGTAGTTGATTTTGCCACAGGAAATAGCCAATACCACCTCCTACAACTAACAACCCCAAGAACAAAGGAATTGGTTTTTTACGCTTTTGCTGCTTAGATGGTTTCCCAGGAACATTAGTAAAACTATCTGACGATGTTGGCGCAATTTGAGACATAGTAGCATCCTAAATTATCAATCTCTATTTTAAGATCAATACTAGACAGTCTAGTATGATATTGCTAGAAATATGCAAAAAATTTACCTCTAAAATCTATGTCGAAAACTTCTGCTTCTCAAGCTTCTCAATCTGAAAGATTATTTTCCCTACCTGCTGTCACTCAAAAACAAGAGCAAATCTTACAAGGGGCTATGCGGGTATTCTTGAGAGATGGTTATGCTGGAACTAGTATGGATCGGGTGAGTGCAGAAGCGGGAGTTTCTAAGCAAACTATATATAGTCACTTTCAAGATAAAGAAGGACTGTTTAAAGCATTAATAGAACGAGTAACAATTGCTAATTTTAGTAGTATATTTTGTGCAGAAGAATTGCATGGTGAACCAGCAATTTTACTACGAGAAGTGGCGGAAACTTATTTAATAAAAGTGGCTGAAAATCCTGATTATTTGGCACTATTCCGGGTCATTATTAGCGAGTCGCAGCGTTTCCCAGAATTAGTAAAACTTTATACTCAAACTGTAATCCAGCGTGGTCGGCTGATGCTAAGTCAATATTTTGTGCTTCACCCAGAATTGGGGATTACTGACCCAGAAGCAACGGCGCAAATATTTTTTGGTTCGCTGGTGGGTTATATGATGGTACAAGAAATGCTGTATGGCAAAGAAATAATGCCTTTATCACGCGATCGCATTTTAGACAGCTTAATGAATTTGATACTTGCTAATACAGAAAAATAGGTAAGAGGTAAGAGGCAAGAATTTTTACCCATTACCTATTACCTATTCTTTACCTGTAAGTAAACCTAACTTTTGATGAGTAGGGTTAACAAGAAGGTTCACGATGGGCTGTTTTTAACTTGGGTTTAGGGCTACCGCCACCGCTACTACGTCTTTCGTCATTGCCTCTACCTTCTTTTGACCAAGAGGAACGGCCACCGCGACCACCACCAGAACTGCGTTCCCGTTCTCCACCATCACCGCGTTTGTTAATTCTGGGCTTGGGAGTTGGGCTTTCGTCTACAGGCAGATCTACACCAGAGATTAACCAAGCAGGACGGGTTTGATCGTAAGCGATTTGTAAAGCAGCCGCAGCGATCGCATGAGCATCATATTCCTCAATCATTTCGCTGATAATCGGTAAGAAGGAAGCTAACCGTTCCCCAGTTAAAGCTTCAGCAACTTGTCCTCTTAACTTCTGAATATGTTGGGCTTCAATCTGTGCCTTGGTAGGAATAGAGAGAATTTGCCAAGTTTGACGGTTATGGCGTTCAAATGCTTGTTGTTTGCGGCGTTCAAAGGATTGAACTAAAGAAATTGCAGTTCCTTCTTTCCCAGCCCGACCAGTCCGACCAATCCGGTGAACATAGGTTTCTACGCTATCGGGTAAATCAAAGTTGATTACGTGGGAAAGTTGGTCAACATCCAAACCACGGGCGGCAATGTCAGTAGCTACTACCCAACGAACTTGACGGTTACGGAAACGGATTAATAGGCGTTCCCGTGCTTGTTGGGACAAGTCACCATGATATTCATCCACACTATGACCAGCAGATTGCAATTGACTGGTTAATTCTGCGGCTGTGCGCCGGGTGCGAACAAAGATTAAAGCTGTTTCTGGATCTTCCATTTCCAGAATTGGTTGTAAAGCTTTAGCTTTTGTCCAATGACGGGGAATCATGTAAGCCACTTGATTGATTTTATTCGGTGCGGCTTTGGGTTGTTCAACGGTGACAGTCACCGGTGAGTTCAAAAATTTATTTACCAACATCCGAATTGATGGTGGCATTGTTGCTGAAAATAATGCTGTTTGCCGTTCATTGGGGGCTTGGGAAAGAATTCTTTCCACATCGTCAATGAAGCCCATGCTTAACATTTCATCAGCTTCATCTAAGACAAACCATTTCACTTGATCCAGCTTCAAGTTACCACGATCTAGTAAATCTATGACCCGTCCTGGTGTGCCGACGACGATTTGCGCTCCCCGTCTGAGTTGCATAATTTGACGGTCAATTGATTGACCACCGTAAATAGCCGCCGCTTTCAAGTAACTGTTACCAATAAATTGGGAAACAGCAGCATGAACTTGAATTGCTAATTCACGAGTTG
The DNA here is from genome assembly GCF_009712035.1 of Anabaena sp. UHCC 0187. Lineage (GTDB taxonomy): Bacteria > Cyanobacteriota > Cyanobacteriia > Cyanobacteriales > Nostocaceae > Dolichospermum. Next base: position 90,245 of record NZ_VILB01000006.1, read on the forward strand.
GGGTTAAGACAATTGCTTGTACAGCTTTGAGGCTAGGATCTAGCCGTTCTAGAATTGGTAAAGAAAAAGCTGCGGTTTTACCTGTTCCTGTCTGAGATTGACCAACTACATCCCGACCATTTAATAGTTGAGGAATTGCTTGGGTTTGGATATTTGTAGGTGCAGAAAAGCCCATGCTTTCTAATAGTTCAGCCCGTTCTTGGGAAATGCCTAATTCTTGAAATGATAAATTCATTAACGCTCCTAGATTTGATTGTAAATTTTGAACTTGTCAGCCGATACTTATTTGTAAATTAAGTCTTATACAACAGCAGATAGCAGATGGGAAGATAATCTATCACTATTGATAACTTGACCATAGAGGTCATAGGCATCGGCACTTTGAATTGCTACTTTGACGATGGTTCCTAGCCTAGCCTCTCCTTTAACATAGACTTGACCATCAACTTCGGGAGAAAATCTACCAGAACGACCGATTAATTCTCCACCTTCGGGATTTTCTTGCTCAATCAGGACATCAACTATTTTGCCGACTTCCTTTTGATTGTTCTCGAAAGAAATTGGCTGTTGTAATTCCATCAGTTGATCACGGCGTGCCGTCATTACTTCTGGAGCAATTTGATTAGGTAGATTGTAGGCAGGAGTCCCTTCTTCTGGTGAGAAGGTAAAAACACCAACATGATCAAATTTATGTCGTTTTACAAACTCTAATAAATGTTGAAAATGCTCCTGTGTTTCTCCAGGAAAACCAACTATAAATGTGGTTCTTAGCACTGCTGATGGTAGGGCGATTTTCAGCCGTTCCATAATCCCATCATTAATCTGTCCTTGCCAAGGACGATTCATAGCCCGGAGAATTTCTGGATGGGAATGTTGTAGAGGCAAATCCAAATATGGCAAAACGTTGGGAGTTTCTTGGATGGCCGCAATCACATCCGGTGTTAATCCGGTGGGATAGGCGTAGTGCATCCTAATCCAAGGTATATCTACTTTTCCTAAGGCCCGCAGCAATTCAGCTAGTTTTGGTTTCCCATAAATATCTAAGCCGTAATTGGTGGTGATTTGGGAAATGAGAATTATTTCTTTGACACCTTGACTTGCCAGTTGTTGGGCTTCGGCAACTATTGATTCAATGGTACGCGATCGCTGATTTCCTCGCAAATGGGGAATAATGCAAAATGCACACCGATAATCACAGCCTTCTGCCACTCGTAGGTAAGCTACGCCTTCAGTGGTTGTCCGATAACGGGGTGTGGTTTCGTCGGCTATATAAGTGGGTTCAGCAGTAATTTCTTTAACTCGCTCTCCCCGCTCTGCTCGCTCGATCACATCAACGATTTTGTGATAATCGCCTGTTCCCACTACCGCTACTGCTTCTGGCAATTCTTCCAATAATTGTTCTTGAAAGTGTTGCGCCATACAGCCAGTAATGACGATTTTTTTATTGGCTTCCGCTAGTTCTACTAGGGTTTTTACTGATTCCTGTCGAGCCGCTTCAATAAAACTACAGGTATTGACAATTACGTAATCTGCTAATTCTTCGTTACTATCTACACCATAGCCTGCATTTACTAGCAGCCCTAGCATATGTTCTGTATCAATTCGATTTTTCTCGCAGCCCAGGTGAGAAATGGCAATCGTTGGCTTTTCACCCATATTTTCAATAAATGTTCCGTTTTTCCTTGTTAATTAACATTCAAGCATTGGGTCGGGAATATGCAAACACCAAAAGATAGCAGGAAAATGAAGCGGGTTTTACTCCTAACTCCTGACTCCTGACTCGGTGACTCCTGACATAATTTCCGCCCAACTACCCGCTACTAATTACCAGATTTAACCTATATAACTAGCAACTTTAACTAGTAAAAGCCAAATTACGACCTTCATCTATCGTGTTGATAGGGGTCATGCTATGATACTCCTACTAATTTGTTTCCCAGGGTAATCTTAAGTGTCTTTGGGTAAGTCTGACACTCATAATATTTTTAACAATTCGCTTAATGGTATTTTGCATTACCGCAGCGTGGGCGTTGTTAATTTACCCATTGGGAAGCCGACCAAGAGGTCTGTTGTGAGAAGCCGCTACCCAACTGGGGAAATCGCACTGGCGACTACGCCTATCAAGCAGTAATGCTACTCCGACATTCAGAATTAAATGGCGGGAAGCTGCCTTGCATCTTTTGAGTGGCAAACTCCTCTTGTCATCAGATTCTATCTTAACATATCTTATGGAAGGTTTACAGCTAATTTCCATCTTGAGGAGGAGGCAGCAACCTGACCATAAAAAATCTGCTTAAGACTTAAGCTCCAAGATCGCTTGTGGTAAAGGGTTATGGAGTTTAAAGTGTGAGATATATTCCGGAATATATTTCTTTCCTCTACACCTTACATCTTTAGTCTACACCCAACCCAAACTCTTGATTTTTCTTTATTTATTCAACCCAGTTGCTCCCTTATCTAGTTTAGGCAGGGAAAAAGGTAATTTGTAAAATCCCTATCTCTTCGCTGTTCCCTAAAGCAACTTATATTATTAGTATAAAAGGCGGAAGGCTGTAATGCCTAGAGAATCTACATTTGTTGTTTGGTTCTCACTGTCTAGTTATTCATGCCATTTGAAGCCCCCTCGTCTGGAGAGCGGGGATAGGCAAGCACTCCAGACTGTGACAAGTAAATTAAAGACGTGGACTTACATCAGTTATTTAAAACCCGAACACCAATTATTGGCGTAGTACATCTGCTACCCCTTCCTACTTCAGCCCGTTGGGGAGGTAGCCTCAAAGCAGTGATTGACCGCGCCGAACAAGAAGCCACAGCCCTTGCTAGTGGAGGGGTAGATGGGATTATCGTTGAGAATTTTTTCGATGCCCCATTTACCAAAAATCAAGTTGACCCCGCCGTTGTGAGTGCCATGACTGTGGTTGTCCAACGCATCCAAAATCTAGTAACTGTGCCTATAGGGTTAAATGTGTTACGCAATGATGGCAGAAGTGCGATCGCTATTGCTAGTTGCGTTAATGCCCAATTTATCCGAATTAATGTTCTCACAGGTGTGATGGCAACTGACCAAGGATTAATTGAGGGGGAAGCTCATCAATTATTGCGGTATCGTCGGGAATTAGGATCTGATGTAAAAATTTTTGCTGATGTTTTAGTTAAACACGCCCGTCCGTTGAGTTCTCCTAATCTGACGGTTGCTGTTAAAGACACTATTGAACGAGGTTTGGCTGATGCGGTAATTTTATCTGGTTGGGCTACTGGTAGTCCTCCTGACCAAGAAGATTTAGAACTGGCTAGTAATGCTGCTGCTGGTACTCCTGTGTTTATTGGTAGTGGTGCAAGTTGGGAAAATGTTGGCACTCTACTACAAGCAGCAGACGGGGTGATTGTTTCTAGTTCTCTCAAACGTCATGGTCAAATTCAGCAACCGATAGACCCCATTCGCGTCAGCCAATTTGTAGAAGCTGCCCGCAGACCTCTATTGTCTAAACTGTGATTCTTTTGATTTTCTTGATTAGAAATTGTCTAAACTATGATTCTTTTGATTTTTATGATTTAGATGATTATGAGGATCTTTAGACTCTCTTCCCCAGTTCCCAGTTCCCAGTTCCCAGTCCCCAGTTCCCAGTTCCCAGTCCCTAGTTCCCAATTACCAATATTATGATTCGTCGTCGTTCTACTCCTTGGATTCATAAATGGTCACGTCCGGCGATCGCAACCATCGCTGGATTTGGTATCCTGAATACAGGTTATCTCACTTTTGAAAAGCTCACTGGCAGAACTCCGGTTTGTACTACTCCAGAAAATGTTAAGGGATGTGTGGATGTCCTTTCCAGTCCTTGGGCTACGGTTTTTGGTCAACCATTACCTCTATTTGGTTTGTTGGCATACATCGGGATGTTTGTATTGGCTTTAGCTCCCTTAGCATTGAATTCCGGGGAAAATCAAAAAAGTCAGAAACAACTAGAAAATTTGACTTGGTGGTTGCTGTTTGTGGGAGCGATCGCAATGTCAGTTTTCAGTGGATACTTAATGTATGTACTGGCATTTCAACTCAAAGCGGTTTGTCTGTACTGTATAGCCTCTGCCTTGTTTGCATTAACTATGTTAGTGTTAACCGTTATGGGTAGGGATTGGGAAGACATCGGACAAGTTTTATTTACGGCTTTGATTGTGGCAATGGTAACGTTAATTGGGACTTTAGGGGTTTACGCTAAGATAGACCCATCCGGTGGCATTACTGAATCAACTGATGGCAAACCGACAGCAATTACCTTTACCCCTAAAGAACAACCAAATCCTCAATTTGGCTGGGAAATTACCACTAAATCTGGGGAAGCCGAAATAGCTTTAGCTGAACATCTTGTTAAATCTGGTGCTAAGGAATATGTAGCTTATTGGTGTCCGCACTGCCACGAACAAAAGCTACTTTTTGGTAAAGAAGCTTATAACATCATGAGTGAAAATTCTACGGTAGAGTGTGCTGCTGATAGTCCTAAAGGTAAACCAGAATTATGTAAAGCTGCAAAAATTGAAGGTTTTCCAAGTTGGATTATTAATGGTAAAACCTATAGCGGAGTGCAGACTCTAGAGGAATTAGGAAAGATAACCGGTTATACAGGTCCGAAAAATTTTAAATATTTCCGCTAGAGATAAGAATCCAGAAAATCATTAATCAAAGATCAAGTGTAGGGGTTTAGCAATGCTAAACCCCTACTGCGTATTTATGTAAATCATTCACAAAACCTGCTTTTTGTCAACTTATACCCCAATTATGTAAGGTTTAGATAAAGATAATCCCAATTGTATAAAATTTAGATAAAGATTATACATTTAAGTAAATATACGGTTTATTATTAACATAATAGTTAATTACTATGATGTTATCTAGCTAACACAGCTAAAAATTAATTTAATATGTATTCTTCTAATTCTTCCTTACCCTTATATCCTGATGATCAGGAAGCCTTTTGGCCATTATGGCAACAGTATGAGGACTATTTGTATCGTTGCTGTATAAAATGGACGGATAATATTGCTGATGCTGAAGATGCTCTTAGTCGGGCAATGTTTAAAGCCTGGGATAAAATACCTAATTCTCCGGTTGAGATTAAAAACTATAAAGCGTGGTTAAGTCAATTAACTTATAATCTTTGCGTAGATATACACAGAGAACATCATCGGGGTGGAAAACAAGTTGAGAGTTTGGACACAATAGGTTTTGAAGAACAAGAAATAGCTAGTCAGGAAGAAACACCAGTTCTTGTTGCTACGCAACAAGAACTCGAAAATTTTTTTTGTTTTGCTATTGATGAGTTACCAATTAGACTGCGAGAAACTTTTATTCTGAATTTTAAAGAGGAACTTTCATATCAAGAAATTGAGGAGAAACTAAATATTTCTTATGATAATGTCCGCAAGCGGATTTCTCAAGCACGAGTAATTTTAAAAAAGAGATATCATCAAGATTTTATTGGTGAAGATATTAGTAAAGATGAGGTTTATTCTCAGTCGAGAAACAGTAATACATCTAACAACACTCATCAGCTAGAAGTATCTATTACTAAGACTGTGGTTTTATCTGATGAGTTAGAAGTAGAAGAGGTTGAAGAGGCTATCAAAGAGTTTGATGTAAATGATGAGTGTCTAGCTGGACTGGATGTTTTGGAGAATAGGAGAATAGGAAAAAATAGACTATCCAGAACCTTGAAATGGTGCAATTTTCATAGCAGACAAGATGTTTACCCCACGATAATAAATGCTATATTGTTTTATTTATTGTATTACCAAGTCTTTTGGCAAAAGTGGGGTGATAGTGGTGGGAGAAGATCCCCGACTTCTTTTTTTATCATTTCTATCAATAGATCAATAATGTTCAGAAGTCGGGGATCTGGATTGTTTTTTGCTGTCTTTCAACTTAATACAAATTATTCCAGCCCACAAACATTATCAAAGAGTTGTTGGGTTGAATTTCCCTTGTCAAGCTACATAAATTCACTGGTAATACACATAAAAGCGGAATTATTGCTTGTGCGTTGGATGCTTACTATCGAAAATCCTATAGGAATTTATTCAGTTAAATAATTCACAATTTGGCATCCGTAAACGTCTAACTAATAGAAAGACAAAAAACATCTATCTAAAGAAATAAAAATGAAAAATCTTCGCCGTCTTGCCTTAGTTGCTGGTGTTGCTGCTCTCAGCGCTATTGCTTTTAGCCCCAAAGCCCAAGCCCAAACTGCTAACGTTGATTTTAGTGGATCTATTGGACCTGCTTGTATCATCAACTCTGTAACCAATGGAACATTAGTTCCCGTAGGTACTCAAATCCTGGCAGCAAATTCTGCTTTTGGCACACCTGGAAATATTAATGTTACCTGCACAAATGGCACAACATTTACCATCACAGGTATTACTGATAATGGTTCTAGTTTAACAACTGGTACATACGCTACTGGTATTAGCCTTATAGCTGCACAAATCCTAGATGTGGGTGCAGGAGGCACTGATCCCCTTGGTAATCCAATGGATTTAACTGTAGCAATAGCACAGGTTTCACCTGATGGTAACAATGGTATAGGCTTCCCCGTTGGTGTTGCGGGTCCTCTTCAAGCTGCTGCTATAACTAATAAAAATTATCCAGTTAATTTGAATCTTACCAAAAACGGAGTTAATCTAAGTTCTGGATTCTATAAAGTGCGTGTTGGTGTAGCTTTAACACCTCAATAGTTTGATATAGCTATTTGAGATTTAGTAATTATATCTTCTCAGGGCGAACTATGGTTTGCTCTTAGAAGATATCAAATTCTAGACATTGTTAATAGTTGAATTACAGAAAATTGATAGCTTCTATGTTGAAAAGATTACGAAATATCCTCCCCTTATTCTGTTTTTTTGGACTTGGTTTTGCTTCCCTACCAGCCTATAGCCAACAGTTGCGTATTACGCCCTTAGTAATTGAACGCAAAGCGGAATCAGGACAAGCTAGAGGAGTTATTGATGTTGCTAATGATTCTGATAAACCATTTCGAGCTAGAGTTTCTTTATCACCTTTCACCTATATTCGGGAAGGATTGCAAGTTTTGAAATCTAGCCCCAATGACTTAACACCTTATTTAACCTTTTCTCCCCGTGAATTAGTAATTGCCCCAGGACAAACACGCTCAATTCGTTTTAATGCTAGGCTACTTCCCAGCTTGCCCCAAGGGGAATATAGGGCGATGTTTTCCATTGATGAACTTAAAGAAAATAATGATCCTACTACTAAAGAGAATCAGGTTGGTATTGTTGTCACTATAGTATCAACTATCTTTGTCAGAAATGGTGATCTTGTACCGATTTTGAAGGTAGAAAAAGCATTTTATGATGGTAAATTTAAGGAAATTAGATTGTTAGTTAATAACACAGGCGAAGCTACAACCCGCGCCAAAACTGAATGGAATTTAACTCAAAATGGCAAACCTATTAACTCTGGTAAATTAGAAGAAACTACTATTATTGCCGAAGGTGATAGATATATTAGAATCGCCTATCCTCCTCAAGAAAAAAACCTGACACCTGGTAATTATAACTTTTCAGGAAAATTAACATGGGACTTTCCCAACAAAGGCGGAAATTTACCTTTTAGTGTTAATTTTAATGTTTCTCCAGAAGATATCAAAACAGAAGATAAACCTGCTCAACCCATAAAGAAATAAGGTTATAACCTACCTCTCCCTAACCCTCTCCTACAAGGAGAGGGAAGCGGAAAAACTTTTGTTAGCTGGAATGGGGGTTTTAAAGCCTCTCCAGTCATAAAAGCTGCTCCTCTTCCCTCCCTTGTAGGGGAGGGTCAGGGAGGGGTGCAGGGGAGAGGTTTGGAGAGGGGTCAGTTTATACATTAAAAACTACCTACAATAAATGTGTTTCTGTAAGTTTTGTGATCATAGCTTCTATAGTTTTAAATTCCTATCAACAACCAGCTTTAACTTCATCTGATCATAGGGTTAATCATCCTGTCTATGAAGTTAAAAGTCTCTCATCTTTCCCTAAACCAGAAATTGATCAAAAACCAGTTTTTAGTTTATCTAATTATGGTCTTAATCTAGCTCAAGTTAAAGATTCTCCTGCTGTCATACCAGAACCAAAAGCACCACAATTTGTAATTTTACCAATAGGAATTAATATTGGTAGACGTAATATTTTACAATCTTCTTTTGTCAGAGGTTATGAAGATGGAGAAAAAGCTGTTAATTTTGCTGATTGGTTAGTTAGTTTTAAAGATTTAACTACAGCATTAAATTTGACTGTAACTACCTTACCCGATGGACAAATAGAATTAAGAGGAATTGGTTTAATTAAACGCATTAACCCCAATGAATTAACTACAGATCCAGAATTAGGGGAAGTTATATCTATTGCTAAAATTGAGAAATTATTAGAGGTTAAATCTAAATTTGATATTGCAGCTTATTCAATTGTACTTGAACCACCTTGGTTAAATTTTCAGGGTAAAAAAAACCGTCTTCAAGAAATTCCCGTAATATTAGAAGGTTTACCTGTTGTTAAATCTCCTAATTTTACTTTTTCTACAATAGGACAACAAATTAATATTAATGGTAGTGCAAATAGTAATCAATTAACTACTCAAGGTACTTTAACAACCATTGGTACAGTATGGGGAGGAAGTTGGTTTTTAAGAATTAATCAACCAGATTTACTAGATAATACCACTTGGCAAATTCAAGAAAGTCAATATTTTAAACCAGGTGATTTTCATGATTATATTATCGGTTCTCAACCTACTTTTTGGCAAGGTCAAGGTAGGGGAGATTATTGGGGTTTTACTACTATTAAAAGATTTGGATTTAAACTAGATAATTTTGAGGGTGGAGTATTTAATCCCTCCCAACGTTTACAAAGTAATACCATTAATCGCATTATTGAAGGAGCAGCAGCACCAGGAACTTTAGTACAATTAGTTTCTGGATATGATAATGTAATTTGGGGACAAGTATTAGTTGATTCTACAGGAGTTTATCGCTTTGATAATATTCCTATTGGTAATAATGGAGGAAATTATCGAGTTTTACTATATGCAAATGGACAATTAGCAAGTACCCCTTTTGAACAAGAACCAATATTTCTCAATCTTCCTGGACAATTAACTAAAGGAACATCAAGTTTGATTGTATCCAGTGGTTTGAGTAGACAAACAAGAAATAATGAATTATTTGGTGACTTAACTGATATTCGCGGAGGAGTTGGTTATCGTTATGGTGTTTCTGATTCTTTAACTTTGGGTGCAGGAATTGTTTATGATCGAGATTTATTAGCATTAGCAGATATCTTTTATCAACCTAATAATTTTCCCTTTAAATTAGCTTTATCGGCTTTACAAACATCAGACAAATTCCAATATAATGCTAATATCCAATTTCAGCCTTGGCGTAAATTAAATTTTAATTTATCTAGTAATGAACAGTTTCAAAGTTTTAATGCAAGTTGGAATGTAGCTCGATTTTTAACCGTTACTAGCAGTGGTAATAATTCCAGTAATATTATTAATTTGGGATTTAATGTAAATCAAAATATTGGTAATATATCCACTTTTTCAAGTTTAAAAATTGATAATAAAGGAGAATTAGATTTATTATCTAATGCTCGTTGGCGTAAATTTAATGTATCAGCTAGATCAAGTTCTACTGGAATAGGATTACAGTTAAATTATGATGGTGATATTTTAAATTTACCTGGAAACGAGTCTTTAAATTTAGCTTATGAAACTAGCAATTCTAGTAATCGTGCTAATGATTTATTGACCTTAAAATGGAAATATCAATCACCCTATCGTCAAAGTGATAGACGTTCTATTTGGGACTTTGATCTAGGTTATGGTATTGGTTCTCAAGGTAGTGGTTTATTAGCTTCTGTTTCTACTGTTGTGATTCCTGGTTTGTCTTTACGTTTACGTTATGATGGTGTTTCTTTAACTTCCGATACTGCTTCTTTTCGCATTGAACTTGGTTCAGTCGCTAATTTCAGTCCTAAATTTAGTCCAGGAGATACTCAATTTGAACGTTTACGCAGTGAAGGGGGAGTTTTTATTCAATCCTTCTTAGATAAAAATAATAATGCTATGAGAGATAATAATGAAGAGATTTATACTCAAGATACAGAACTACTATTAATGCTGAATAATAAAAAATTTAATCCTAACTTTTCAAATATTACAAAACAAGGTGTATTTATCAGACTTTCTCCTGGTTTTTATCGTCTAGATTTAGATCCCTCTGGATATCCTCTTGACTATAAACCTACTCAAGTAAGTTCTGCAATAGAAGTAGTTGCTGGTAGTTATACAAAACTTTCTATACCTTTTGTTGCTTCTTACACTCTAGCGGGAACTGTGACAGACTCTCAAGGAAAACCTATTGCTGGTGCTAAAGTTGAAGCTATTGATCCTAATAATAAATCATCAGTTGTATCTATTACAAATAGTGCGGGTATTTTCTATTTAGAACAATTACCATTAGCAACATATCAATTACAAGTTAATGGTCAATCTGCTGAACCTAATACAATTACAATTACATCCAATGATCCAACGTTAAAGGAATTAAATTTAAAATTGCCTTAGAGGTTGTTTGATAGCGTTCACGAAGTGTGCCGAAGGCATAGCGTGGCGTTAGCCATAAAGTATTAGATGAAACCAATAATTTCCAAGAACCTAACCCCCCAGCCCCCTTCCCTACCAGGGAAGGGGGGGTTTCAAAGCCTCTCCCCGCGTCGGGGAGAGGTTTGGAGAGGGGTTAATTTATACCTTGAAAACTTTTAAAACACCCTCTTATTTACCCATTACCCATTCTTGATTTTGGACAACAGTATGAAATTGCCAATTAGGATCTGTTTGGGGATAATCTAAACGGTAATGTCCACCTCTGCTTTCAGTTCTAAAAGCGGCACTTTTGAGAATTAATTCCGCAATATCTAATAAATTACGGGTTTCTGCCCAAAGCCGCAATTCCTTTTCAATTTGTGGTTGATGAAAATTAACTGATTGTGTCGGCTGTAAACTCAATAATAATTTACTTAAAGGTAAAGCAGCAAACTCTTGTTGCCAAGAAGCAACTTGAGAAATAGCATTTTCTAAACTTGATTTTTCTCGACAAATACCCGCACTTTGCCAAACTATCCGGGGTAAATTTTTACGAATTTCTGCTAATTGTCTTTGTTGATTTTCCCACTCAATTAAAGATGGGTTAACTTCCAAACTTTCAGGTTCAATAAAATTAGCAGATTCCTGTTTTCTCAGTTGCAATTTTTCATAGTCAACATTAGCCATTTGCGCCCCAAACACAATACATTCCAACAAGGAATTACTGGCTAAACGATTAGCACCATGTACTCCCGTACTGGCAGTTTCCCCAATGGCATATAAACCGGGAATATTCGTGGCATTCATCACATCTGTGAGGATACCACCCATCCAATAATGGGCAGCGGGAGACACAGGAATGGGTTGAGTAAAAACATCAATGCCCCAATGTTGACAAACATTAATGATATTCGGGAAACGATGGCGAATTTTGTCAGCGGGAATGGGTCGCATATCTAACCAGACATTCGCTGTAGCCATATCAGCAGCCGTTTTTTGTAAATGACTGAAAATAGCTCGACTGACCACATCACGGGGTGCTAGTTCCCCTGCTGGGTGGTAATCAAAGGCAAAACGTCGCCCGGTGTCATCTACCAAATGCGCCCCTTCTCCACGCACAGCCTCACTAATCAGAAAACGTCCTGGTTTACTCAAGGCTGTGGGATGAAACTGGACAAATTCTAAATCCCGCAAAATTGCACCTGCCCGCCAAGCAATGGCCACACCATCCCCTGTGCTTACCGCTGGGTTAGTAGTTTGGGCAAATACTTGACCACCGCCACCTGTAGCTAAAATCACTGCCATAGCTCTAATCCAGGTAATTTTACCTTGATAAAATAGGCTAGTTCCCAAACATTGACCGGTGTGGGGTTCTATCCATAAACTCAGAGCTAAAGCTTGCTGAATTACTTTGATATTCTGACGACGCAGGACTTGATCTGTGAGGGTGGTGGTAACTTCCCTGCCGGTGGTGTCGGCTGCATGAAGCACGCGAGGACGAGAATGGGCTGCTTCTAGAGTTAAAGCCAAGTTGCTATCATGACGATCAAAAGCTACCCCTAAGTTAACGAGGGATTGAATACAGCTAGGGGCTTGTTCGGCTAGGAATTTTACAGCAGCGATGTCGCATAAACCAGCGCCCGCTTTTAATGTATCTTCAATATGCAGTTTAGGTGAATCTTCTGGGGCGACGGCTGCGGCTATGCCACCCTGCGCCCAATCACTGGCAGATAGGGAGACTGTTTCTTTAGTAATTAAGCCGACTTTTAAGGATGCGGGTAGACATAGGGCTGTATATAGTCCTGCTGCACCGGCACCGACTACTAAAACATCAAATTGGTTAGGAATATTTATATCAGGCAAGGGATAACTATGATTTTTGTGATTTGGATGATTTTTGTGACTTAGATATTTGTTTGGCAAAACCATAACAATATCATTTTCACAACCTTTATTTTCAATCTAAAATTTAAAATCTAAACGTTGGTAATTGGTAATTGGTAATTGGTAATATTTGTTAATTCACCAGTCCCCAATCCCCAATCCCCAATCCCCAATCCCCAGTCCCCAGTCCCCAATCCCCAGTCCCCAATCCTTAGTTATCTGTAAATACCGTTATTAATGCGGTCATCACCTTCGTTGAAGTTAGGCTCTAATTCTGTAACTGTGAAGTGTACCAAGTTAGCTTGCAAACGTTCTTTTTGAGTATCGCTCAATCCTGGCAGATTTAATACATCTTCTACTTTTTCGTAGGGAGCATTAGCGATAATTTTCTTGGCCAATGTAGGATACAGTCCTGGATACTGTTGGAAAGCAGCGATATTGGTATTATTCAAATCAATTTTTTTACCAAACTCTGTTCCCAGCTTTTGATCTGCTTTGTTTTGACGAGCGATCGCTAAAACGGGAACTTGATTTCCGACAAAGCTATTAAAACCAGTAGCTTGGGCTGTTTGGGTAGTTCCCAACATTCCCCAGCAACCTAGCAACAATGTAAACACACTGAATAAACGCACCAATGCTTTCACGATTTTTTACCTCTTTCTTTCAAAAAACAATAAAATTTTGCAGCCAAAAGCTATGAATTTTAGGGCATAAACTGGAAGTTTGGGGCTGTTAGAGCAGTTTCTTTTCTAACTTGATCCTCGTTTCTTCATGGTTTAGCTTCATCCTTGATAGCTGAGAACTTGCACAACAGTCATCAAAAACTAATATACAGCGTATCAATATCCATAATATTTACTACTATGTGGTTTGATTTGACTTTTGCCCAAAACCCCACCTAATAGCACTTTTGCGCCCATTTTTTAGATGTTTCCCGTAATTGACGGGAATTTCACGCAAGAGCCGCTGCTAATAAGAAGAGACTGTCTACTAGAATTGTACTCAAAACTGCGCCCCCAAAAGCATACCAATGGGATTGTTTATTCAGTAATGATCCCGTTCCCACTGTCATCAGGATCAGGGCAAGAATGACTGCCCAGGCTTCTCCCCAGGGTGTTTGGACTTGTATTAAGGCATTCTGTAAGATTTGTGAAGCACCATCGGGATCGGTTCTCATAATTTGTCGCCAATAGGGCATCAAATCTACTAAATAAAAATAAATATCGGTTAAAACTGTTCCTAGTAAAGAACCTAGATAAAACCAATTGCCGACTTTACCCCAATTTTTCGCTAAACACCACACAGCAAAGGGTAATCCTAATGCTTCTATCGGTATATGCCAGATTGGTTCATATCTTAACCAACCCCAATAAATTGCTCCTGTTAACCAAGTCCAGCTAAATCCAAAGAGCATATCTCCCCAAAGATAGGTTTGGGGACGGGACATTAATCTAATACTGAGCCACACCCAAAAGCCTGTCATTAATACGCTCAGAGTGGGAAATGATCTCACTAATGGTGCTTCCACGAACACTGGTACTGATACTAAAAATACCGATGATAAAAATATTAGCCAACTTTGCCGAGAAGACATTAAATTTTGTAAAGGAGCGTTTCCGCTGCTGTTATCAATCTCTAACGTGGGGTTAGTAGCTGCATAGGAAGAGAATGTATGATTAATCAAAGTTTTTAATATTTGTTACTAAACTTTACTTATCTCAGAATATCATAATTGAAAATCCCCCCTAGGGGCATCATAATTATACTCAAATTTTTTTTGTTATGGGATTTTGCCTAAAAAGACTGACCAAGACAGAGTAAAGTTGGATAATTTTCTAAAGTTACTCATCCATACTAGGAGTGTAGTTAATGTCCGTCATCTTAGAATTAAATAATACAATTGTATTATCACACCACTGGATAAAAGTTTTACAAGTAGGAGTACCTAGTCAAGTTGATTTGGTTCCAGGAGTGATCCAGGCATTTATTTTAGGGATTGTGCAAGGGATTACAGAGTTTTTACCAATTAGTAGTACAGCACATTTAATAATTGTAACCAAGGTATTTGGTTGGAAAGAACTTGGTTCTAAAGATTTTGTTGATGCGATTCAATTTGGTAGTGTAATTGCCATTTTGTGGTATTTTTGGGCTGTGATTTCCAGTTTAATTAAAGGTGCAATTACAGCTTTTAAAACTAAAGACTGGGAAAGTGAAGATTGGAAAATTGTTGTAGGTATTGCCGTGGGGACAATCCCGGCTTTAACTATTGGGTTTTTGTTAAAAGACGTAATTCCGGAAAGTTCCTTAATTATTGCGATAATGTCCATTATTATGGCAATGTTGCTAGGTTTAGCCGAAAAAATTGGGACTCGTAAACGAGGTTTTGATGCCTTGGAAATTCGAGATGGTATTTTGGTAGGATTAGGACAAACTTTAGCTTTAATTCCGGGCGTTTCTCGTTCCGGTTCAACTTTAACCACTGGCTTATTTTTAGGATTACAAAGAGAAGCAGCCGCGAAATTTTCTTTTTTGTTGGGATTTCCCACTTTGACGATTGCGACTTTGTACAAAAGTTTAAAAATTTTCAAAATGTTTCAATCTGGAGAATTACCAGATAATATTGTAATTCTGTTAATTGTCGGCATTATTTCCACCTTTATTTTTTCCTATTTATCAATTGCTTTTTTAATCAAATACTTGCAAACAAAAAATACATTGGTTTTTGTTTGGTATAGATTAGCTTTTGGTATTTCCATATTATTAGCCATTGCCGCAGGTTGGCAAGGATAACTCTGTTATGTAAGAATTCAGGAGTCAGGAGTCAGAATAAATCTAGAACCTGCCAATTCCTGCTCCCTGTTCTCTGTTACCTAATTTATGATTACCATTCAACCTGCTAAAATTACCAAGGTGCTTCCTGACTCAATTGCGGACGAAATTGGCTTTGCAGTCGGTGATGCGATTGTGGCTATTAATGGCACACAACCCCGTGATTTAATTGATTATCAATTTTTGTGTGCTGATGAAATTCTGGAACTAGAAGTTTTAGATGCGACAGGAAAAACCCATCATGTTGAAATTGAAAAAGATTATGATGATGATTTAGGACTAGAATTTGCTACGGCTTTATTTGATGGTTTAATTCAGTGTAATAACCGTTGTCCCTTTTGTTTTATTGATCAACAACCACCGGGAAAACGGACTAGCTTATATTTAAAAGATGATGATTACCGATTAAGCTTTTTGTATGGTTCTTATCTGACTTTGACGAATTTAACCGCTAAAGAATGGCAAAGAATTGAACAAATGCGGTTATCACCTCTGTATGTTTCCGTGCATTCTACGGAAGCAGATGTCAGAATTAGACTTTTAAAAAATAATCGGGGTGGGGAAATATTATCACAAATTAAATGGTTTCAAGAGCGAAGATTGCAAATTCATGCTCAAGTTGTTGTGTGTCCAGGTATAAATGATGGTGAACATCTAGAAAGGACATTAGAGGATTTAACATCTTTTCATACTGGAGAATTACCAACGGTAGCATCAGTAGCAGTTGTCCCAGTGGGTTTGACGCGATTTCGTCCCCAGGAAGATGAACTCATACCTGTAACTAGAGAAAAAGCACAAGAGGTAATTTGTCAAGTTAAATTACTTTCTCAGAAATTTCGCCAAAAATATGCTTCTAGTGTAGTGTGGTTAGCTGATGAATGGTTTTTAATAGCAGGGGAAGAATTACCCACAGAAGCTGAATATGAAGAATATCCCCAAATTGATAATGGTGTGGGTTCAATTCGCTTATTTATCAAACAATTTACCCAAACTGCAACCGAGTTATTACCACCGAAAATTACAACCCAACGCAGATTAACTTGGGTTGTCGGTAATGCAGTGGAAACAGCATTTCAACCCCTGGTAAACCAGTTAAATACTGTAGCAGGTTTAGAAGTGAATATGGTGGCTTTATGTAGCGATTATTGGGGACAAAGTATCAGTGTTACTGGTTTATTAACTGGACATGATTTACTTTTGCACTTAAAAGGGCAAGATATAGGAGAGGGAATTTTATTACCTAGTGTCATGCTGAAACATGGGGAGTCGGTATTTTTGGATGATATGACAGTTGAGGAAGTATCTCAACAATTAAATGTCAGTATTTTCCCAGTAGCGGGAGTTGAGGAATTAATAAATACTTGTCTTCGATAGGATTAATGATTTACAAAATTATTTCCTATTCCCTGATAACTAACAACTAACAACTGACTAATGAATAAAAAGACAGTCGGATTCGTTATTTTAAATATTAACCTTTTCTTGTTTAATATTTTGGGGGTATTACCAGCGAAAGCTATGAATAATTCTCCTGTATTTAGTGTAGTTAATAGCCAAGATAATCCTGAACAATGGAAGGGAATTAGCACCCGCTTACAGAAACTAAATGTGAACTATTGTGTTATTCCCCTGAGTCAAGTTAAAGATAAAACTGATTGGGGTAAAGCACGGGTTTTATTTTTACCAAATGTCGAGGTATTGACAACAGAACAAGCGATCGCTTTAGATCAATGGGTAAGTCAAGGTGGATATTTAATAGCTAGTGGCCCAGTGGGTAATTTATCCAGTCCAGGAGTCCGTCAATTATTACGCAAACTGCTGGGAGGTTATTGGGGATTTAGCCTAAATAGTATTGAAACTTTGCAACCTACAAATACGACGATTCCCGATTGGATAAATCAAACAGAACTATTTGGTGTAATTCGCGGTGCTGTAATTATTCCTAATAATTCTACCAGTCAAACTCCTGTAGTTTGGAAAACCCAAGATCGTCCACCAGCAATATTAACAACTGAAAAATCTACCTTATTAGGTTGGCGCTGGGGAACAGACACAGTCGCATCTGTGGGGTTAGATATTGCTTGGTTAAAAGCATCTCTCAATCGTTATTTGAAATTACCAAATAGCAAAGGTAAGATTCCCAATTCTGCCCCAAATTGTCAGCCAGAAATAGTCACGGAAACCACAAAACCGCAAACTTCTGAAAAACCAATTGTTATTGCTCAATCAGAACCTTTAAAAAAGCCTAGTCCTAGCAAACTAACCCGTCCTCAAAAACCTGGAAAACAAACTTTTAAAAAACCTGTTTCTGGCAAACTAACCCGTCCTCAAAAACCTGGAAAACAACCTTTAAAAAAACCTAGTTCTAGCAAAATAAACCATTCTCAAAAACCTAGAAAACAAACTTTAAAAAAACCAAATATTATTTCCTCAGTTACATCTAAACCTATTAAGCAAGGATTATTAAGCGTTTCCCAAATCACAAATCAAAACTTGATTGACCCAATCAATCAACTAGAACAAAATGTCCGTTTAGATGTTGTCCCTAATTCTAATCAGCCAATTGATCCAAAGGAAGCAATTTCCCTAAAACAAGAGTTAGAAAATCTGATTGGCCGATTAGAAAGTGCCAATTTAGCAGCATCAGCGCATAATTTTCCCAAAAATAGCAACAATAGTATAACTAATTCGCCATTTCAAAAAGCAGAAGAGATCAAAACAGCATCTTCCAATATAGAAGCACCAGCATCAAATTTAAAAGAAACTTTAACAAAGGCTAGAGAAACAGTCAAAAATTTCCCCTTATTAATTGAACAAAAAAAATATGCCATGGCCCGGCAGATATGGTTACAAACCAAAGCCGATTTGTGGCAACAGTTTCCCATAAATCAACAATTAGCACAACCAGAAATCCGTTCAGTTTGGTTAGATAGGGGAACTATTGTTAAAGCTGGCAATGAAGCAGAATTAGCCAAGATTTTTGATAGACTGGCACAAGCTGGAATTAATACCATTTTTTTAGAAACTATCAACGCTAGTTATCCCATTTATCCCAGTCAGGTAGCACCGCAACAAAACCCCCTCATTCGTGACTGGGACCCCCTCGCAACCGCTGTCAAATTAGCCCATGCACGGGGGATGGAGTTACACGCTTGGGTGTGGGTATTTGCCGCCGGCAATAGCCGTCATAATCAAATTATTAATGTTAGTCCTGATTATTTGGGACCCGTACTAGCAGCAAATCCCGATTGGGCTAATTATGACAATAAAGGTAACATTATTCCCATTGGACAAACTAAACCTTTTTTAGATCCAGCTAATCCCCAAGTGCGAGAATATTTAATCAAACTATATACAGAAATTGTCACTAACTATCAAGTAGATGGTATCCATTTAGATTATATTCGTTATCCCTTTCAAGACCCCTTTGTTGGTCGCACCTATGGCTATGGTAAAGCCGCAAGAGAACAATTTCAACAGCAGACTGGCATAGATCCCTTAGATATCTCCCCCAGTCAGCGGGATTTATGGCAAAAATGGACAGCATTCCGCACCCAACAGGTTGATAAATTTGTCGCTGAACTATCACAAACATTACGACAAAAGCGGAAAAATTTAATTTTGTCAGTAGCTGTTTTTCCCTTACCAGAATATGAACGAATCCAAAAGATTCAACAACATTGGGAAGTGTGGGCAAGAAGAGGAGATATAGATTTAATTGTGCCTATGACCTATGCTTTAGATACACCTCGGTTTCAACGATTAGCCAAACCGTGGATTACTTCCACAAAATTAGGTGCTACCTTGTTAGTTCCCGGAATTCGCTTACTGTCTTTACCAACTATAGGTGCATTTGATCAACTGCAATTAATTCGAGACTTGCCGGTTAGTGGTTATGCGTTGTTTGCAGCGGAAAATTTTAATAATGAACTAGAACAAATATTTAGTAATACCCAAGGGATTAAAAATGAACCCATACCCCAGCGTCAACCTTTTCGGACTGCGGCATTTCGTTATGCAGCTTTACAAAGAGAATGGCAAGTGTTACAAAAAAATGGTCAATTATCCATGTCTGCAATGAGCAATTCTGAGTTTAATCAGCTAACTAAGGAATTACAAGATGCCTTAAATCAACTGGCTGCTGTACCTTCTGCCATTAATTTAATTACAGCTAGAAAAGCCCTCAACCGTTTCCAGTCTCAATTTTCTAAATGGATGCAAATAGAAAATCAAGCCAATTCCTATCAAGTTACAGTATGGGAAAATCGTCTTTTGACTATAGAACGACTTATCCGTTATGGGGAAAGAAGATTAAATCTGCGTCGGTAGACTAAGTGGAAACCTAAAAAATTTTGGGCGTTCGGGGAGGGTCAGCCAAAGGGATTTTTAGATGTCAATTCTGGGGTTTTTAGCCTATTTTCTTATAATATAGATTTAGTGCTTTTATTATATCAGCCAAAATATTTACTAATACTGATTTGCACTGTTAGTCGATTTTGAATTGTTAATTTTATGTATGACAATGATTTTAAGTTATTTCCAAGCCCTGATCAAGAAATATCAGCGGAAATTATCTATACCTAAATTCATACCTTGGTTCATTAATGCGGATGTTTCCCAAGGTAGTGAACAACGCTTTCGCCAACTCGCCGAATCTATCCCCCAACAAGTCTGGATTGCCGCTGCTGACGGCAGTATTGAGTATGTTAATCCACCCACTTTAAGTTACTTTTCCTGTACAGTAGCGGAAATTTTGGGCTGGCGATGGTTGGAAATGGTACATCCCGAAGATGTATCAAAAACTCTAATTGCTTGGAATTATGCTTTAGTCACAGGCACAAATTACGAAATTGAACTTCGTCTCTATGAGAAAGCTTCCCAAACCTATCGGTGGTATTTAGGACGAGCCGAGCCTTGGCACAGTTACAATAAAATTGTCAATTGGCTGGGGACAAATACAGATATTCATGACCGGGTATTAGCAGAAACTTCTCTGCGAGATAATCAACGTCGCTATGAAACCATCGCCGCCATTTCACCTGTAGGTATATTTCATACAGATGCTTTAGGTAATTGCCATTATGTTAATGATCGGTGGTGCAAAATCGCTGGTATCAACCGAGAAACGGCTGTAAGTATGAGTTGGATCAATACTATTCACCCAGAAGACAGAGAACGAATTGAGGCTGAATGGTGTCATGCACTCAAACAAAAGCTGCCATTTCGTTCTAAATACCGATTTCAAGGTTGTGATAGAGAAGTAACTTGGGTTCTGGGTCAGACAGTACCAGAAATAGGAGATAACGGCAAAATCATTGGTTATGTAGGTACTATTACTGATATTAGTGACCATAAACAAGTTGAGGAAGCCTTAGCAGAAAGGTTGCGGTTAGCAGATTTTCAAGCTGATATAGATGCTATTTTAACCCAGGCAGAAACCTTAGAAACCATGCTGAAAGGTTGTACAGATACTTTAGTTCAACATCTTGATGTTGCTTTTGCTCGCATCTGGATATTGAATAAAGAAAATAATGTCCTAGAATTGCAAGTCAGTTCCGGAATGTACACCCATATTAATGGACCCCATAGTCGGATACCTTTAGGCCATTTAAAAATTGGTTTGATTGCTCAAAAAGGTCAACCTTGTCTGATTAATTTCATCGAAGATCATCCTCAAATTAGTGATCAAGAATGGGTAAAAAGAGAAGGAATGGTGGCTTTTGTTGGTTATCCCTTAATTCTTGAAGGTGAAGTAATTGGGGTAATCTCCATGTTTTGCTGTCAAACAATTGACGAATCTACTTTTAATTTTTTGTCTATTATAGCTGATGAAATAGCCTTGGGTATTCAGCGTAAACAAACCGAAATTTCTCTGAGGGAAAGTGAAGAATATTTCCGTTCATTAATTGAAAGTGTTGCCGACTATGCCATTTATATGCTCGATCCTCAAGGACGGGTGATGAGTTGGAATTCTGGGGCAGAATATATTACTGGTTATACAGCAGCAGAAATTATTGGTGAAGATTTCTCTTGTTTTTTCCCTTCAGAAGATATTATTAATTCTCTACCAATTCAACAATTGAATATAGCAGCAGCGGAGGGACGCTATGAATGTGAAAGTATTTTTGTTCGTAAGGATAATTCTCAGTTTTGGGCAAATTGTATTTTAACAGCTTTGTATGATGAAACTGGCAATTTACGCGGTTTCTCGAAAGTGACCCGCAATATTACAGAACGTAAATTAACAGAAAAATCTTTACTGCGATTACAAAAAGCTATAGAAAGTACCAGTGATGCTATCAGTATTGCTGATATTCATGGACAAGTAATTTATGTTAATCCTGCTTTTACAGAAATATTTAATTACACATTTACTCAATTAAATGAACAAGGTGGTTTATCAGCTAATTTTAAAGTTAAGAAAGTATTTGAAACAGTATTTACAACTGTCCAAAAAGGTGAATCTTGGCGGGGTGAAGTAACTATGAAAACTCTTAATGATCATACTGTGCAAGTTGATTTACGCACAGATGCTATTAAAGATCCTACAAATGAAATCGTATATCTTGTGAATATATATACAGATATTACTCAACAAAAAATTATAGAAGAAGATTTACGCTTGAGTAATCGAGCCATTGCTGCTAATAGTAATGGTATTGTTATTGCTGATGTAACTACTGCTAATAAACCTATTATTTATGTGAATCCTGCTTTTGAAAAGATGACAGGCTACTTATCCGCAGGTATAATTGGTCAAAGTTTTCCTTTATTAACTAATATTCAAATCAATAAATCTGAATTAGCACAACTCACTGCTGCTATGGCAACAGGACAAGACTGCACAGTAATTTTACGTAATTTACATCAAGATGGTAGCTTATTTTGGCATGAATTAAATATTTCTCCTGTTTATGATTATTTTGGTAATATTACTCACTATATTGGTATTCAAACTGATATCACTGAACGTAAACAAGCGGAAACAGCATTACTGGTCAGTCAACAACGGTTGCAATACTTACTCTATTCCAGCCCCGCTGTGATCTATACCCGCAAAGCTGGTGATGATTACGGTGCTACCTTTATGAGTGAAAATGTTAAATCTATTATGGGTTATGAAGCTAGAGAATTTGTCACCCACTCTAATTTTTGGTATACCCATATTCATCCAGAAGATGCACAATATGTAATTACTGAGATATCAGCAGCAATCCAAAAGCAAGGAGAGTACATTTTAGAATATCGCTTTTTACACCAAGATAGTATTTACCGTTGGGTATATGATCAAGGTAAAGTAGTATTAGATCAAGTTGCCAATCCCATAGAAATTGTGGGTTATTGGGCTGATATTACAAATCGTAAACAATTAGAACAAGAATTAATAATATCACTTGAGAAGGAAAAAGAACTAAATGAATTAAAATCCCGTTTTATCTCCATGACTTCCCATGAATTTCGCACCCCCTTGAGTACCATCCTCTCTTCTGCTGAGTTGTTGGAAAACTACCGTCACCGTTGGAGTGAGGAAAAACAACTTACTCATCTCCGTCGGATTCAAACTGCTGTCGGGCGCATGGTTGAAATGTTAAATGATATTTTAGTAATTGGCAAGGCTGAAGTAGGCAAATTAGAGTATAACCCTATTTCTATGGATTTAGTCGCTTACTGCCGTCAATTGCTAGAAGACTTGAAATTAAATGGGAATAATCACAAATTGATTGATTTTAATTGTCAATATGAATCTATTCCCTGCTATATGGATGACAAATTACTCAGTCATATTCTGATTAACCTCCTCTCCAATGCTATTAAATATTCACTTGATTCTGATCTTGTTAAGTTTACTCTTACTTGTGAAGAGAGAAAGGTAATATTTGAAATTCAAGATCATGGGATTGGGATTCCAGAAGCAGATATTTCTAGATTATTTGAGTCTTTTCATCGTGCCGGCAATGTTGGTAATATTTTAGGAACTGGATTAGGATTAGCCATTGTCAAAAAATGTGTAGATATTTACCAAGGAGAAATTTCCCTAATTAGTCAAGTTGATGTTGGTACTAAGTTCACTGTTACGCTGCCTTTACAGCAGTTTTCATCTATTTAAACCACACTCTAATTACTTTCTTCCTTTGCGCCTTTCCTACTTTGCGCCTCTGCGCGAAACAAAAACTGTGGTTCATGTATCTGAAAATCGCCTTTAAGTTAAATAATCATCGCAAAAGCAAGGTGAAATATGCCGAAAATTCTAGTTATTGAAGATGAAGAATCAGTGCGGGAGAATCTATTAGATTTATTAGAAGCTGAAAATTTTGAAACTGTGGTCGCCGCTAATGGTAGAATAGGCTTAAATATGGCCATGTCAGAATATCCAGATTTAATTTTGTGTGATATGATGATGCCAGAATTAGATGGCTATGGTGTATTAACAGCATTGCGTCAAGAGCCATCAACAGCAACTATTCCTTTCATTTTTTTGACTGCTAAATCGGCTAAATCTGATTTTCGTCAAGGGATGAATATGGGAGCAGATGATTATCTCACTAAACCATTTACCAGGTCTGAATTATTGAGTGCTATCCTCAATAAATTGGAAAAATATTCAAATCTAAAGAAACACTTGTTGTCTGGTGCTAATAAATTAACACCGAGAATGCACATAGTATTAAGGAATTTACAACAAGTAATTAAAGAAGAAAATTTTGAAGGTTTTGAGGTTCATTATCAACCAATTACTGATATTAATACTGGCAGAATTACAGCAGCAGAAAGCTTATTACGTTGGCAAAGTCCAGAATTAGGAAAAGTATCACCACAAGAATTTATTCCTTTAGCTGAAACTAATGGATTAATTATTGATATTGGTAGATGGGTTTTAACTACAGTTTGCAATCAGATGCAAATTTGGGAAAATATTGGCATTCATAACTTAACCATAGCGGTTAATTTATCAGCAATTGAATTTAATCAATCAGATTTAATTCCCAAAATTATTCACTTGATATCTAACAATAACATTCAATCAAATTTTCTGGAGATTGAACTAACAGAAAGAATGATTATGGAAGATGTGGATGTGGCAATAGTTGCCATGAATAAACTGCGCTCTCTAGGGGTAAAAATTGCTATTGATGATTTTGGAGTTAGTAATAATTCATTGATGACTCTCAAACAATTACCAATGGATACGCTCAAAATTGACCGTGATTTTATCCAAAATATTAATGATGATTACCGCAAAGCAGCAATTACAAAAAACTTAATTCGTTTAGGACATGATCTAAATCTAAAAATTATTGCTGAAGGGGTAGAAACTGAATCAGAACTAGCATTTTTACGGGAAAATAAATGCGATGCTATCCAAGGCTTTATCTGTAGTCCAGCATTACCCGCTTTAGAATTTCAAAAGCTGTTATTAACTAATAAATCTTTGTCTATTTAGGGGAATAGGTAATAGGTAATAGGGCAGAAGAATCTAAAATCCAAAATCCAAAATCTAAAATTGTATGAATCAAAATGAAATTGATATCTTATCAAATCCGAGTATAAATTCCTCACACCCAGGCGATAGCGTTCGCGTCTCGAAAGAGATAGTGCGACCTAGTAATCGCTATTGGGGCTATGTAGAAGTTATTGAAGAAGGGGAAAATTATCGCATCAGTCGGGTAGAAATTAAGCCTAGACACGGCATTAAAGCCCAAATCCATTATCATCGTCATGAACATTGGGTAGTGGTTTCTGGGGTGGCTAAGGTAACTTGTGGTGATCAAGAAATATTACTCAATCACAATCAATCCACCTATGTACCAGCAGCCACACTGCACAAAGTAGAAAACCCCGGTTCAATCCCTTTAATCATTTTAGAAATCCAAAATGGCGAGTATTTAGGTGAGGATGATATAGAACGTCCAGTAGAGGAAAATGCTTAAAAATGACTTATCCCTCCGTCAACTGGTTCGCTAAAATATTCACCAACGTACCACTAAGAACCTTGTTGATAGTGCCGTTTGTTTTGCAAACTGTGGGAATGGTGACACTGGTGGGCTATTTTTCTTACCGTAGCGGACAGCAGGCTGTGGATAAGCTGGCAGATCAATTAATGACAGAAGTAGGCGATCGCATTGAGCAACATTTACATACTTATTTAGGCAAAGCCCAGCAAATCAATAGTACCAATGTAGATGCCTTTGAATCGGGCATCTTAGACTTAAATGATTTTAACGCTCTGGGTAAATATTTTTATCGTCAGGTGCGATCTTTCAATTTTGCTTATGTTAATTTTGGTAGTAAAGAGGGAGGATTTATTGGTGCGGGTTATGGGCTGGGTAATAGGTTGGAAATTGGAGAAATTCTCATATCTCATCTCAGCCAATTCCACTTCTACTCAGTAGATAAGGAGGGTAATCGTCTCTCTTTAGTAGATACGCTGCAAAACCCGCTATATTCTAATTTTGCCTGGTACTCAGATGCAGTCAAAGCTAGTAAGCCGATCTGGAGTTCCATTTACACTTGGGGCGGTTTACCTAATCGCATCAGCATTTCTGCCAGCACTCCAGTCTATGACAAGCAGAAACAGTTCATGGGAGTTCTCGGTATTGATCTCGAACTCTCGCAAATTAGTCAATTCCTAAAAAAACTGCATTATGGAAAATCACGTCACATTTTCATCATCGAACCATCAGGATTGATTGTTGCCAGTTCTGAAGATGAATCTCCTGCTCCCATTGTCAATGGCAAAGCGACACGATTACAAGCCTTGCATAGCCGTGAACCCGTAATCCGTGACATAACTCAGGATTTAATCCGGCGGTTTGGTAGTTTACAAGCTATCTCTAAACCCCAACTTTTGCGCCCGTCTTTGCCAGACAAACCCTTTGTGAGAGTTACACCCTACCGCGACGATTACGGCTTAGATTGGCTCGTAGTCACGGTAGTTCCCGAATCGGAATTTATGGCAGAAATTAATGCCAATGCTCAAATAACCCTGCTACTTTGTGGCTTAACCCTAATAATTGCCATTGGCACGGGTAGTTTGACTGGATACTGGATTACTAAACCAATTTTACGCTTGAGTCGAGTTAGTCAAGCTATGGCTAGGGGAGAGTGGCAAGAGTCTTTATCTGAGAATATAGCCATAGCAGAACTCAAGGTTTTAGCAACATCCTTTAACCAGATGTCTGCTCAAATCAAAAAAGCCTTTCAGGAATCAGAAACTAAATTTTCGACTATTTTTCATACTACTCCTGACCCTGTTTGGATTGCCACCTTAGGGGAAGGAAAATTTTTGAATGTCAATGAAAGTTTTTCCCAGTTTTGGGGAAATACCCCAGAAAATATTGTTGGCAAAACCTGTGTGCAATTGGGATTGTGGAACAATATCGACGATTTACACCACCTGAAAAAGACGCTAGTTAATGAAGGAAGTATCCTCAATTTTAAAGTGGTAATTCGGACTCACTCCCAGCAAACTAAAACCGTTCTCATGTCAGCTAGGTTACAATTCTTGGGTGAAGAAGATTGTCTGATTGGTGTCATGAAAGATGTTAGTAATCTCTACGAAGAACTGAAGTTACGCAAACAAGCAGAAGATCAATTGCGAGAGAGTCAGCATTTTATTGAACAGATTACAGAACTAACGCCAAACCTACTGTATATTTACGACCATACTGAACAAAGAAATGTTTATATTAATCGTTCTGTTGGCGAAATATTGGGCTATTCTGCCACAGCGATTCAAGAAATGGGAGCTAACTTGTTTCCGATTATTTGTCATCCCGATGATCTCCCTCTGATTTATGAGTCTATGCAAAAGCTTTATAGTCTGCAAGATCGTGAGTTCGTGGAGGTAGAGTACCGAGTTAAAAATGCCCAAGGGAACTGGTGTTGGCTTTATAGTCGAGATATGGTGTTTTCTAGAACTGCGGATGGTAGGCTAAAGCAAAGTTTGGGAACGTCCCAGGATATCAGTAAGCGAAAACAAGCAGAGTTAGAACTCAGGAAAAGTCGAGATTTTAGAGAAGCTATCTATAACGAATCTACCGATGCCATTTTTTTGGTTGATGTTCCTAATCCGTTGATTATTGATTGCAATAGCCGTTCTGTGGAGATGTTTGAAGTTACCAGCAAGGAGGAACTGATTGGTACTGAAGGGCAAAATTTACAAAAACACCGCTTTACCGATGATGACATGATCATGATTGTTGATGATATAGCTAAGTTAGGATTTTGGAGTCGAGAAATCGAATATGTGACTAAAAAAGGGAGGAATTTTTGGGGGAATCTCGCAGTAAAACGCATTAATATCGCTGGTAAAACTATTGATTTGGTGCGAGTTACAGATATCAGTAAACGCAAGAAAGCCGAATTAGCCTTACTCAAAAGCGAAAAGCGGTTTCAAGAGATTTCTGCATCTTCTCCAGGAGTCATTTATATTACTATTAGGCGTTTGGACGGCTCTTGGGGTTATGAATATATGAGTCGTGCCTTTGAGGATATTCATGAAGTAACTGTTGCTCAGATACTAGAAAATCCCAATCTCTGCTTTGAGCAGTTTCATCCTGATGATTGCGCTGGCTATGAAGCAGCAGTAGCTCACAGCCTGGAAAATATGTCTCCTTTTAACTATGAGTGGCGCATTATCACTCCTTCAGGAAAACTCAAGTGGATAAAAGCCAGGTCTAGACCAGAACGGCGAGAAAATGGAGATATTGCTTATTATGGTGTTGTCTTAGATGTGAGCGATCGCAAACAAGCAGAATTAGCCTTGCAAGCCGCAGAATATAACCTCAGAATCGCCAATCAGGAACTGGAAAAACTGGTCAATATTGATGGGTTAACGCAAATTGCCAATCGTCGCTGTTTTGACAATCGTTTAGAGCAAGAATGGCAGCGACTATACCGGGAACAGCAACCTTTATCTTTACTGTTGTTCGATGTTGATTATTTTAAACGCTATAACGATTCCTATGGTCATCAAATGGGGGATGAGTGCTTGATCAAAATTGCTCAGGCTGTAGAGCAGGTGGTATGTCGTCCCGCAGATTTAGTGGCTCGCTATGGTGGGGAAGAATTTGTAGTGGTTTTACCTAATACTCATATTACAGGGGCGATGGCGATCGCTCAACGAATTCATGGGGCAATTAAAGATTTAGCCATTCCTCACCAAGCCTCGGAAGTAAGTAATACAGTTACTATTAGTATCGGCGTTAGCAGTTTGATACCTAGTTCCGAATTATCAGCAACTAACATAATTGAACAAGCTGATCAAGCACTTTACCGCGCTAAACAACAAGGACGCAATCAGTCTACAATCTTTTCTCAATAATATCAAATTCGGGCAACCACGGGGGGTTTGCCCCTACAAATTCTTCTAAAACCATCCTTCTTGTTCGAGGGTTTCGATTAATTGCAAACCGCGAGGATCTCCTACTCCTAGAAGTGAGGCTTTGGTGTCTGCTCTGACTCCTAAATCTTTATCTTCGGCAAAAGCTTGAATTAATGCGTCTATGGCTGTAGCATAGACAACATTAGATGGGAGTTCTTTACAAAGTTGGCCGATTGTCCAAGCGGAGTTACTTCGCACAGCGGCGATGGGGTCTGTAACTAAGGCTTCAATCAGGGCGGGAATTGCGCCGACGATGGCTTCATAACCTACTTCTGTCATCTGTGCTAGGGCGCTGGCTGCCCAGAGACGCACGGCGGGAATATCGGTTCTCAGGGCATTGGTGAGGGGTGCTAAGGAACGGCGATCGCGGCAGTTACCCAAAGCCCAAACTACACCTTTACGAACATAACCATTAAAATCGCGGTTAAGTTGCATAATTAACGGTTCTACGGCTTCCTTGGCGGGATTGCGACCAATACCGTAAGCTGCACTGACTCGCACTAGGGGACAATTATCTGTTAATAGATGAATAAGATGAGGTGTTGCTCGTTCATCTTGAATATCACAAAAAGCACGCGCTGCTAACATCCGCTGCTGGGACTGGGGATTTGTTAAAAGTACCAACATTAATTCGGGATCAGGTTTTTCCACTTCTGATTCATCAGTAAGTGGTTCTATTTTATCTAAGGGGCTTTCTAGCTCCGCTTCGGTATCGAGTAGGCTGAGTTCGTATTCGTCGTACATAATTATTCCACTGTAACCCCTATTGACACTCCCCGGTCTAAAATTAATTGGTAATTGGTAATTGGTAATTGGTGAATAGAAATAACTCTTACTCCTCTTGTCTCTTGCCTCTTGCCTATTCCCTAACTAAAGTGATTTTACCATCCAGAGGGATTGTTCTTGATAACCAAGTTGATGATAAAGATTTAATGCGGGTGTGTTGGATAGAAATACTTGTAGTCCGATTTGGCGATATCCTTTTTGTGTAGCCCAATCTTCTATATAAGCCATCAATCCTTTACCAATGCCTCTGTGGCGATATTCTGGGATCACGTAGAGGAGAAAAATATGCGGATGGCGATCGCCACTGACCTGATCTATAGCATTCCCAACCCAAAGACAAGCTATGGGGGAAAATGTCTCTCCCCTGCCCCCAGCCCCCTCCTCCCTTGCCTCTTCATCTACCCACCATAAAGGGGTATCACGACAGAAGTATTGCTCAACTGTATGTGCCAAGTGGGAAAAATCTTGACGGGGGAATTGTTCTTGGTAAGTCCGCTGCATGAACTTAACCAAGAGGGCTTTATCTAGAGTAGAACCTTTGCGAATAGAATAGCCTGGAAGTAAATTCAAAATTCAAAATTTCAGATGTGATGAAATCATTTGCCAATCAATTATCATGCCAATAGGAGCGGGGGCTGCCATGTCCGATGGTAAAAAAATGCGGGCGCTGACTGCTACTAAGGCAAAGGTAAAGATCAGGATTGCCAAGAAAGGAGCGATATATTGACGCAAAATAGCCATGTTGTCTGTTGTAAATAAATAGCGACTGGATTGATTTTAGCAATTATTCGGGTTTGGCAAAGCCTTGATCTTATTGCTGATCCCGATCTAATTCATCTAAGACTCTTTCACAGTACCAATTTTCTGGCATTCCTGGGAAGTTTTGTTTGGCTTGCTCAATCAGTCTTTCAGCAGCCGCAACGTCTCCAGATAATCTAGCGATTAGGCGATTTTTGAGGTAGTTGCTAGTAACTTCTTCGTCCACTTGGTTGGGGATGCTGGGATTGACTGATTGGAGGGGTTCGCGTCGCAGTTGCCAAAATAAGACGTAATAAAGTGTACCAAAAATTAGAATCAGGCTGATTGTTCCCAGGAGTGTGAGGAAATTAAAAGCCAGATTTTGGAGAACTAATTGTGAGAGGACATAGCCCAGTAATAGACCTGTAACTATTAGAACAAATGTACCGACAAGAATAACTACTTGTGTTCCCATATATCTTCTTCTTCTAGTCCTGGTCTAGTTGCTGCCAATACTTTGGGATTCCAAGGGGCAACAATAGGTAATAGTAGCAAACCAGGTAACGCCGCTACAAGAGAAAGTAAGAAAAATGTCGGCCAACCTGTGGCTTTTGCCCAACTTCCTGCGGGTGCGGAAAGTACGTCTCGACTAATGGCCATGAGGCTGGAGAATAAAGCAAATTGAGTGGTTGTGAATCGGTGGTTACAGAGACGCATTAAAAAGGCAACTGTAGCAACTGTTACTAATCCAGCAGAGAAGTTTTCAATATTTACTGCTATGACTAATAGAGAATAATCTTTTTTATTAGCCATCGCTAGGGCATAATAACCTAAGTTACTCAATAATTGCAGCGCCCCAAATACCCACAAACTGCGATTTAAGTTGATTTTGGTCATGATCACACCCCCAGCTAATACGCCGACGGTGGTGGCAAGAAATCCCATTCCTGCTTGAATTGCGCCGATTTCGGTTTTAGTAAAGTCTATTTCTCTCAGAAATAAGTTAGCTGTAATGCCGACGAGGGAATCACCTAGTTTATAAAGTAATATAAAACCTAGTGTTAAACTCGCTTGTTTGATACCAAAGCGGTGAAAAAATTCTTTAAAAGGTAGGAAAATAGCTGTTTGTAGGTTTTCAGGTGGACTATCTTCGCTAACTTCATTTAGTAGGGAGTTTGGTAATAATACGGATGCAGTTATCCAAGCCACTAATAATCCTGCTAATAACCAATAAAATACAGGTTGGGGAATGAATCCGACAAAAACCCCAGCTATTAACCCTGCCACTAGTAAGGTAATCAGGACTATAAAAATCACGTCTTTGGCAGAAATGGGTGCTAATTGTGTTTTGTCTTGTAGTTTGTGTTCTGCGGGCGACCATAAGGTAGTAAATATACTTCCTGCCATAATTACTGCCATGAGCAAATATACTACATTCCAAGGTAGATAATCTGCTAACACTAAGGCCAGGGAACTGGTAATAAATAAGGCGATGCGATAGCCTAATACCCACACAGATGCCCCTGGTTGCGCCTCTAGGGGGTTTAAAATGTCGGTACGGTAGGCATCACCAGCGATGTCCTGGGTGGCACTGAGGAAGGTAATAATCAGGCAATTGATGGCGAGGATTTGTAATACTTGTTCGTTTTGGGCTGGTTGTTGAAGGGCAAGGGCAGCGATCGCTAATACTAAACCAATTTGAGTAATAATTAACCAACCTCTTCTGCCACCTAATAATGGTGGTGTAAATCTATCTAATAGAGGCGACCACAGGAATTTTAAGGAATAAGGTAAACTTAATAAACCAAATAAGGTGATTTTGGCAATATCAACTTTGGCATCTTGCATCCATAGTTGTAGGGTTCTACTGGTCAGAAATAGTGGTAAACCTGATGCAAAACCTAGTAATAATAAAGCACCCATTTTCTGGCTTTGGAAGGCCTGTCGGAGTGCTTGAATTTCTTTCATAAGATTATCTTGCCATGCTGGCACAAGAAGTGCAAAATCAGGATTTTACTTTGTTTGTGGACTGTTCAATTAGATCTTCAATTTTCTTAATATTCTGATCTCCTGCTAAGTAACCAATCCCCCGATGTAAATGTAAGCGAAATTGCGTAATTAGGGTTTCTCTATCTGTATCTAAGCCGTCGTTGTAGCAGCGTTGTTTGAGGGCTAAAAGTAAAATATCGGACATTTCTCCCCCAAAAACCCGCCATGTCATTTCGACGTTGCTATCTTGGGGAATGGGTACGGGGGAAGGTGCAGCAACTTCTGCGAGGGAACGACAAAACGCCCACCGACATAATATGTTCCATTGTTCGATTTTGGTGCTGCGTTTGAGTTTGAGGAGTTGTTCTTTGGCTGTTTGAGAGAGTTTGATTCTTTCTATTGGTGATTCCATGATTTTGGTGAAAAATATGAATTGAGTTTCGCGCAAAGGCGCTAAGGAGCAAAGACGCAAAGGAAGAAATTAAGAGGAGTTGGAGTTTACCAAAAATAACCAGGTTTGATTGTGGTTTCTCTTTTGTTGGAGTTATATTGGAGTAGGTATTCGCGGGCGATGGCTTCGGTTTCTTGCAGGTTTTGATATTCTTTTTTGCCGATTTCGGTGTCGGTGGAAAGGAGGATTACTTGATGGCTGGCTGAGGGAAAGTATCTTTCTACTAGGTTGTTGCGGTGGGAGGAGTCTAGTCTTCCTAATGGGGTGTCTATGGCGACGGGTAAGCGTCTTCCTGATACTTTGGCTAGTCCCCACAAAAATGCGATCGCTAATAGTTGTTTTTCTCCGGCGGAAAGTCTATGTTTGGGAACTGGTTTTCCGTTTAAATCATATAATGATAAGCCGAAGGTTTTGCTGTCTATAGCTATGCGATGTACTAGGTCTGATTTATGTAATAAATATAGAAAACAGTTTTTTACTTCTTCTTCTAATTTATTCAATTTTCTCAGGGTTAATCTTTCTCGAAATACTTTTAATGTTTGTTGAACTTTTAATGCAGAATCAATAATATGTTCACTATTTTGATATTTGATATTTTGTACAGTATATTCATTTAGTTCTTGTCTCAATCTTTTGGTTTCTGTATCTAATTCTATCAGTTTTTGAGTCATTATATCCGACTGAGATTTAATTTTATTAAATTCAGTTTGTGCTTCTTTTACTGCTTTTTGTAGTTTTGTATATTCTTCCGGTGCAGCCGCAGTTTGTACTTGTCTTTCTAAGGTGAGGATTTCTTCTTCATAATTAGTTAATTCATCTAGTTGCTTTTGGGCGGTATTTTGGGAAACCTGTAAACGATAGGTTATATTGTCAAGTAAACTTAAACTTTCTTCATCTCCATTTAACCAATTATTTTCTGTTGATAAGTTATTGGTATATAAATTATTAATATCTTCAGCTAGAAAAGATTGAATATTAGTAACTTTATTAGTTTCTAGATTTAATTGTTGTAGCCAATTTAATAATCTTTCATCTCTAGCAATTAAGACATCTTTAGCTAATTGGATTTGTTGTGTTTTTAGTTCTTTTTCTCCTTGTCTTTGGACTTGCGATAATAAAGGACTAATTAAGGCTAAAGGTAAAACATCAGCAGCTATTTCACGCAAGGATTCACGGACGTTATTCGCAACTTTGATTTTTTCTTCCCTTTGTTGTTCTAATTGGCTACGTTCAGCGGCAATTTTACCACCTTCATTCACAAATCTATCTAAAGCCTCTTCATGAATTTGTTCTAATTCTTCAACTTCAATATTCAGATTTACGAGTTTTATTTGATTATTTTCGTATTCTGCTTGTTTTTCCTGGATTCGGGTTTCAATTTCTTCTAATTTAGCTAAATCTTTTGTATCTGCAAATTCTCGTTTTTTGCGATTTACTAAAATCTCTAAATCAATTGCTAATTTATCGGCTAATTCTAAACCCAAAAGTCCGTTAATAGCATCCACAACTATAGGAGGTGGGATTTCCTGTTCTGCAAGTTCTTTAACTTGTTCACCGTCAAAAAGAAATAAATTGGAAATACCTATAGGTAAGATATTTTCTATATATTCATCCCAAATATTTACTAATGAATCAATTGGCCATGTTTCATCATCTCCTAATATTCCTAAATGGTCTTTACCGTCTTTAGGATTTTTTTCCCATGTCCGCACAACTCGATATTTTATTGGTCTATCTTCTTCGATATGTTCAAAAACTAATTCAATTCTGGTTTTTTCTGTGGGGGTACTTTTACTATTCACGCATTGGGTTAAAAAATCACTATAACTGAGATTTCCTCTTGTTGAACATTGGGCGCGTTGTCCATATAAAGCGAGGCGAATGGCATCCATAAGGGTGGTTTTTCCGCCGCCGTTCATTCCTCCTAATAAGATAATTGGGCGGGTGTTGTCTTCGTCAATTTGGGGGTTGAGGTTGATGATTTGTTTTCCAGCATAAGGACCGAAGTTTTGCAGGACTAATTCTAGGAATATCATGGGTTTTTGGGTTGGGTATTCTAGTTTTTTAAACGAACCACAGAGGCACAGAGGACACAGAGGAAGAGAGAAAGGAGATGTTTATCTCGTTCCCTGGCTCTGACAGGGAATACTTTCAAGAGGCTCTGCCTCTGTTATGGCTAGGAATGAGGAATATAGATTAAATGAACCACGAAGGAGCGAAGAACACGAAGGAAGAAGGAAGAAGATAAGTAATCTTATACTGAGAAGGGAGTATTCTATTCATCTGAGTTTTTTTGTGCATATTTGAAGTTAGCCCAAGTTTGTGGTTTAGTCTCTTGTTTTTCGGCGGTATCTCCTAAACTCAATTGTTTGAATTTTTCCCGAATTGTGGCTACATCACCTTCTAATGCTGCTTGTCTTAAATCCCTTTTTAAATGGGCATTTGCGATCGCTTGTTCTGGTGAACGGGAACTTGTATCAAAGCATTTTTCTAGGCTTTCGTAGATACCCACACGGCGGGTTTTTTTCTTAAATTGTCTTTCTGTATCTAATAGTCTGGCCATTAATTCTAGGTGCATTCCGTCACCTTCACAGATTTCTTCTAATATTTCCCATTCATCACTACCAAGTATGCTTTGATCTGCACCAGGACGAGAATCTTTAAATACTTCTCCTGTAACTTCTTCATATATACGGGGTAAACTATCATCAAATTCGTGTTTGTCTTCTAACCATATTCGGCGGATAGCACTTAATTCTTCCATACTAATTAGAGTAATATCACCCATATTTTTAGGTGCTGTTTGCCGGACTTGTATTTGCGCTTTTAGTAATTTTGTCAACCAATATTCTCGCCAATATTTTGTATATGGACCTGGTACTGGTACAACATCTTTCTTTCCTTTAATATCTCGTTCAAATAATTGAACCTGCCCCCGAATTCTTCTAAAATCTCTTTTATCTCTATCATCTTTAACATCTAATTCATTACGAATATCTAGTAGTATCTGCATCCACTCTTTTTCTTCATCATTTTGGATCATTGCCTCCATTGATTTATCTTTATTTACTAATGTGCATACCCAGCAACCAAATCGAGAATCGCCACAACTAGGTGTAGAAGTATCAACAACTAAAGGACATTCATTATCTGCTGTTGCACCTCGATACATAGTAAATAAATCTTTATTATTTCCTCCCCACGGATTTTTATATTGATTCAGGTATATCCAAACATCGTTATTACT
This sequence comes from Anabaena sp. UHCC 0187, assembly GCF_009712035.1. Taxonomy (GTDB): domain Bacteria; phylum Cyanobacteriota; class Cyanobacteriia; order Cyanobacteriales; family Nostocaceae; genus Dolichospermum. The sequence goes on from NZ_VILB01000006.1 coordinate 126,186, forward strand.
CCAGTCTTCAACAGGCGTATAAATTAGAGAATTTGGTAAACTTGCATTAGGACTAAGCCTATCTCTAACTCTACCTAGCTGATGTTTATTCATGGTAGCTGCACGTTTGGAACTTTCCGCTTTACGTGTACCTAAAACAAGAATTGTTTCGCCATTAGCTCTCACTATTTGACGAATAAATTGATTAGCTGGATTTATTTTTAAACGCGAAGTACACCAACGAAACTGATTACGAGGTGCTGGGTATCCTTTACCAATAAGATTTACCCAAAAAGAATCTTCAACTACTGGCTCTAGAAGATGCGCTTCAATTGGCATATTTTGTTCTTGAGCAGCTAACCGAATATGGTTGATAGATTTACGAACCCAAGCGGCAACTATGGGATTTTCTACCCCCGTATCAGTTGTAATAACATAGATAGTCTTAGTTCTTTTGTTTGGAGGAAGTGAATAGATAGCATTCCAAACAAGCTGCAAGACTGTACTAGAATCTTTACCCCAAGATACACCTATAATCCAAGGTATCTCATCTAAACAATACAATTCTTGAATTTCTATAGTCAGAGCTTGAATATCTTCGATTAACTCTGGTACAGTACGATTCGGCTGATTTTTATTTTCTGGCTGTTGTGTTGTAGTCATTTTTCCTTACCTGTGGATATATGAACATAGAATCAATACTTCCCTTTGTGGGAATGGAATCATTTAGTATATAAATAAACTTAACCTATGCGTGCAACATATTTTTAAAAATTGCATCCCTAGTATCCATTTTTTCGGACAATAAAGCAAGAGTCAGTCACCAAGTTTTCAAAAATTAACATGAATGATAATACAGATACACTAAATAATCAACTCGCTAACGAGTATTTAGAACGGGAAAATAAGGATAAACAGGTATTAGCTTTACTGCTAGACAGGTTTTTAGAGAAGAAAGACCAAATCCTTGTCCAAAAAACCGAAATGGGTGGTACTGAGGCTTATGTAGGTTCTGTGACATTGGAATGGTTTGCGGGACGGGTACATTTTGCGTCTGGTTTACCCTTGCTGCAAAAAAAGTACAACCCAGAGACAGAGAATATTGAAATTGACGCTGATAGTATTGATGAAATTCAACAACGTCCTGTTGATTGGTCGCGTCAAGCACCGTTAGTACAGTATTTAGCAGCGAGAAAAAACCATAAATTTCCGGCTGTGTTGGTAGTAATTAATCAACCTTGGGTGGATAACCCCAAAGCAGCGGAGTGGGATAGTCAAGGACGAGCTAAAAAAGCGACAACTGATTTTATACCTTTAGATAAAGATGGTAAAGTCGGTTTATTGAATATTTCTGAAGACAATGTGACAATTTATGCTTTAGATGGTCAGCATAGATTAATGGGTGTCCAAGGTTTAATGGAGTTAATTAAATCTGGTAAACTCCAACGTTATAAAAAGGATAAAACTGCTGATGAAAGTTTTATTACTCTATCTGATTTGATTGATAAATATCAAGTAGAACCTGCTTATTTACAAAATTTATCTAAAGAAAAAATTGGCATTGAATTTATTTGTGCGGTGAATACTGGGGAAACTCATACAGAAGCAAAACGACGGGTAAGATCAATTTTTGTTCATGTAAATTTAATGGCTGCACCTTTAACTAAAGGTCAGTTAGCACAATTAAATGAAGATGATGGTTTTGCTATTGTAGCGCGAAAAATTGCCGTTACACATCCACTTTTAGAACAAAAACCAAATCGCAATCCCCGTGTTAATTGGAATAGTGCCACAGTAGCCGCTAATTCTACGGTTTTGACGACGCTACAAGCCTTACAAGATATGTCTGAAAGGTATTTGGGGCAAAAGTTCCCCCACTGGAAACCTTTGGAAAAAGGGTTAATTCCCATGCGTCCAGAAAATGAAGAAATTCAGGAAGGAATTGCCGATTTTAGACTACTTTTTGATAATTTAGCTAATCTTCCCAGTTATAAAATATTGGAACACGAAGATACAACTGTTTTGCGTCGCTTCCATTTTGAAAAAGACGGAGGTGAGGGAAATATGTTATTTCGTCCAGTTTCTCAAGTTGCTTTAGCGCAAGCTTTGGGAACTTTGGTATTTAAAAAAGATTTTGGTTTGACGGATATTTTCAAGAAGTTGGAGAAATTTGACCGTCAAGGGGGTTTTAGTAGTATGGAATATCCTCAATCTTTATGGTATGGGGTTTTATATGATCCCAATAAAAAGCGGGTACAGGTAGTAGGAAAAGATTTAGCTGTGAAGTTATTTATTTATATGTTGGGAGGAATGACTGAAAAAATGGAAGTTACTGCTTTACGTAAAGCTTTAGCTAATGCTAGGACAATGGAAGACCAAACTATAGGTTTTGATGGTAAGTTTGTCAAACCGCAAGATGTAGGGCTACCAGTTATACTGAGTTAGACAAGTTAGCGAGTAATATCACCTTGTGGTTTTTACGGATGTTCAATACCACCGATGTTGTTTACTATGTTTTTTGACATCGCTAAGTGTATCAGCATTTATATGACTCAATTGAACGAAGAAAACAACAAAGATATTACTCCTGAAGTGAAAGCTCAGTTTAGCTCATTTATAGCTCCATTCTTCTCTAAATACCATCGTGATCGGTGCTATTTAGGACTGAGATTGACACATGGAAACAGGACTATGCTACAAATTAATGTACCTGCTGGTGACTTTTCTGGACTTTTGCAAGCTAAACCTTCAAGTGGTAATGATCCTGATTCTGGTAAGAATCGTCCAGAAGTTAAAGGCCATGCAGAAGAAATTAAAAAATACATTATCGAACGTGCTAAAAAACAAAAACCTTGGATTGTGGGAACATTAACAGCAAATGTTTCCCCAAAAGAGATCACTTTTTTAGAATTTGATAGAGATTTTGGCTTAGTTGTTATTCGCAGAGGAGTGAAGCTAGACATTACTGATGGACAACATCGAAAACGTGCAATTCATGAATTAATAGAAAGTGCTGATAGTTACTTAATTAAAGATGACAATTTTCCAATAACTTTAGTTTTAGAAGGAGATTTTCAACAGTGTCAGGCAGATTTTAGAGATATGGCACAAACTAGACAGCTTGATAAATCTTTATTGCTGTCATTTGGTGAATTTTCTGGTAGAGTCGGCATTAGTAAAGAGTTAGTAAGCCGGGTGTCATTATTTAAGGGGAAAACTGAGAAAATTAAAGCATCACCTTCAACTAAAAATAATCTAATTTACACAATGAACTACATCGCTAAATTTGTAAGTTGTGTATTTAGTAATGATATGATGAACCAATTAAAAGAGATAGATGTAGATAGCACATCTGATACTTTGGTTACTTGCCTAAATCAGTTTTTCTCAGAATGTAGTAATACAGAATATATAGCTTCACTCAGTGTATCTGAATTAACAAATGATGAAGTTGCTGCATTTAAAGACGATTGTTTATTGGGTGTAAGTGTAGGATTAGAAGTTTTAGGTCGCTTACTATACTGGTCTTATGATGCTGAAGAAAATTATTTTGATTCAGAAAAAATTTCTCAACTAGCAAGTTTAAACTGGTCAAGAGAAGATGAAGTTTGGAGAGATAATATAGTTAGAATTGAATCCCAACCCAAAAATTCAAGCAAGCCTTATAAAATATCAGCGACTGCTGGTGCTGTTACAGACGCAGTAAAGGCAGTAAAAAATAAATTGGGATGGGTATAAATGATTAACTGTTTACATTAGAAAAGGCTTAGGAGAGGAATTTACTTAAATCAAATTCCTCCGTTTCTTCATGAATATTTATTTTTTGATACTTGAGAAATAATAAAATTCGTTCTGAATAATCTACAGCACCCCTTAACTCATTTTGTAATATTTCTAGTCCACCATTAGCATATTCTTCAAAAGTATGAATACGTTGATCATCAGATGTTTCATCATCACCTAAAATTTTTATATCTTGTATTTCGGTGATAGCTAATAAATTAATCAGCATAGTGAAGCTACTGGGAAAATAATCCTGTCGTAAAGGGGATAAATCTTTAGAACTTCCTTCTAGTGGAACTCGCTTTTTATACTTTACTCCCAATGATGCTGCAAATACCATGACTTCTACATAAGTCTGAAAAATCCCACTGGTATCTTTGGAAGCTACTAACGATTTCACCAACTCAGCCTTATCTTGAGCAATTTTGATTCTATTTGCAGCCATAACTATAAAATCTACACCCTAAATATATTAAACCAAACCTAACTTACTAATAACACACTCTCGCGCGCCTCTCCGCGCCTCTGCGCCTCTGCGTGAGAAAAAAAATCAACAAACATCCTCACAAACCGAGGACTCATATAACTCCTTTCTTCCTTTGCGTCTTTGCGCCTTTGCGTGAGATATATTAATTTCGTTCCACTTCAACAATTTCAGTATATTCAAAACCATTCAAACTCTGTCGAACCAAAGCATATCTTTCCCTCCCCAACTCAATAAAATCCTGTTCACAATTAGGCTTAGAAGAATAATAAACCAAAACATATTCCTTCCCAACCTTATCAGCAATTTCCTCCTCAACCTCAACCCTCCACTGAGTCTTAGTCACCAACACAACCAACTGATTTGCTAACTTAGGAATAGTTCGCGCAATGTGACGACGAGAATTAACATCTAAACTCCCAAAAGGAGAATCCATAACAATCGGAAAAGTGCTACTTTCAGGAAGCATGATCATTTTCCGCTTCTCACTCCAGTCGCGTACCTTATCAATAATACTAGCGATAAAAGATAAACTGAGAATTTGATTTTCTCCCGTAGAAGCTGCGACTGGTGCTTCAATTCCCGTCGTATTTTCCACCAAACTTAATTCATACTTTTCGCTAATTTTGGGAATGTATGGAGTAAAAGAGATATCCGAGAAAATTTCCTGTACCCGCTGTTCCAATTGCAGACGAAATTGATTTTCTTGACGGTTTTTAACTTCCGATAATCTATCAATTGCATCTTGAGTAGCATTAATGCGACGCTGTGCTAAAGATTGTTTTTCCTCATTTTGTTTTTGCTTAGAAATTTGTTTTATCAAAGCATCAATAGCTGTTTTCAGATGAGAAACTTCCTGTTGATTTGCACCTTGTTCTCGATTTAAGTCATCAATTTTGGCTTCAATTTCATCCAGACGTTTTTGTAAACTACTAATTTCCTCATTGGGATCTTTTCGGAGTTGTTCTTGAATAGTTGCTAACTCCAATTCAACTTGATTGAGATTTTCTCTTAACTGTTGAATTCGTGCTTGTTCTCTGTCTGCTTCCTCCCAAAAAGCAACTGCTTGTTTATCAATTTCATCAACTTGTGCGCTCATTCTAATTGCGGTTTCTTCCACAGTCGAAGAACCGGATTTTCTCATCAAATTCTTCACATGAAAATGAGTATGAGTTCCTTCCCTCAAATCTGCACCACAAATACAACGTCCACTATTGAGTAAATCATTGACAAATTCCCGCGAAATTCCCGCAGTTAATTCACCTTTTTGTTTTAAATCTGTGAAGATTTCCCGAAACTTAGCGGTAGTTTCCGACAATAGAACAGTATAACCCCGTGCGGAAATAGCCTTTTTCAAATTCTCCCGTGTTTTCTTCAACTCTTCCCGTAAACTATCTTTTTGCGATTCTAAACTTTGCTTTCTTTCCTGTAATTCCTTAACAGCACTCAATTCTCGTAACTTGTTACTAACTTCCTTTTTAAAAGTTTGCTGATATTCCAACTCTTGATTTATTTCTGTTTGACGTTTATTGATATTATCAATTTCCAGTTCTTGTTTTTCTTGCTGAGTCAATAACTGTTTAGTTTCCGCGTCACCAATATGTTTCAACTCAGTTTCTAAACTCTTTTTAGCATCTTTCAAGTGTTTAATCGAAAGTTCAATAACTTCCACACCCAAAAAAGTTCTAATTGCTTCAGAAATTTCCGCTTTATTATCAGAACGGACAATTTCTTCAATCCGTTCACCGTCAAAGAAAAAATATTGATGTAAACTTGCTGGTAAAATCTGAGTAATAATTTCCTCAGCTTGTTGAAGAGGAAAATACCATTTTCCATCATCTCCAGCAACTTGAATTTTCAACTGAGTTTTCCCAGCTTCAATCACATCACTTTCATTTTTATAAACCCGACAACCACGAGTAGCACGATAACGATTACCTTCATGTTCCCAACCAACTTCCACCCAACATTCCACAGGTTGACTAGGTTGAGATTCTGCAATTGCGCGTTTATTTACTAACTGTTCAGTTGACGCAAAAGCCGCACTAAATTTTTCATATAAAACCCAAGTAAACGCATTCAAAATACTAGTTTTACCTGCACCATTACTACCATAAATCATAGTAGTATTGCGAACATCTCCACCAGCCAAAGTTATTTCTGGTGTCTTCCCATAAAAAGAACGAAAATTACATAATTTAATAGAAGTTAGCTTCATAAAAATACCTGGTATGTGGGAAAATCAGCGGCTTTCGCTCTGAAAGGGATGGTTCTACATGGCTCACCAGCCGCGACACGGGCGGTTTTAACCGAATTTAACTTTTTAACTTGAGTAACCATACCCATCTTTTTTGTGGATAGTTTTACAAGTTTTATAACTAATTCCTTGAACTAATCCATTTCTAGTTGAAATATTGAAACTTCCTGTCGTGCGAGTAGCAATTCTTCCAATATATTCGCCAACTTTTTTACCAGTTTTGACAACTGATTTAACGATGTCTCCTGTTTGAAAACCAAAATGAAATTTAGTTCTAGAACAGTGACGATTTGGGAATCCGTATTTGTCTGTACGGCAAGATTGTCTAGTGCCGTGACCGTTAGCTGTAATTAGCAATGGCTTAACACCTTTGATATTGAGAATTGGAGTTAATTGACCAACACAAGCCGCATCAATCCAGTGAGTTTTCGCTAGTTTCTGTTGACTACGATTGAATTTAGTTAAACCTCCTGAACCCGTTTCTACAGGTAATCCAGTCGCTTTCAAAACTTCTAGTAATACAAAACGAGTTGTGTTTACTGCGGCTGCATCAGCCAGTGGTCTTTTAGCTTGTTTCAATATTTTTTCCAATTTTGATGGGTCTTTTTTGAGGAAATCTTTAATATCTTTCGTTCCTTTTTTTGTGTTACATTTTTCACAACTTAAAGCGAGGTTTGTAATTGAATTACTACCACCCTTGGCTTGTGGATGAATATGCTCTACTTGAAAAGGAACGTCTTTCACTCCACAGTAGGCACATTGCCTATCCCACTTTTCTAGTAAGTATTCTCTGGTTTCATAACCAGCTAAAGTTCCTTGTTGATATTCCCTACCTTGAATATCAGGATTAGCCATTAACTGCATATCAAAACGTACAAGTTCCTGACTGATAGCAACAACATGGGCAATTTTACTCAGCTTCTTAACCCAAGTTTTTATATTCTCAATCCGACTTTGCAGGCTTGGTGCTAACCAGCCTAAAGGGCGTGTTCTATTCAAAAATCTTGGTTTTCTGTAACGAGTAATTCTTGCCCGTCTAAAACGTCTTAATTGTCTTCTAGAAGTTAAAGCATCTCGAATTGCAAAACCTCTATGTTTTAATTCAGCAGCAAATACAACCTCACCACTAGCATCGTTAATTAATGCTATTCCTGTATGCTTTGCTCCGGGGTCAATCTTTAATCTTAGAGGTAATACGGTTTTAGAACATAATTCTTTCAGAATTAAAGTAAAAGGAAAACTTCTAAAAACTGCTGCTTTACCATTTCTTAATAGTTGTCTAGCTTGTGCTGAATGAATTGGATTTAATGGTCGTTTATCGGTATCAATTACAAATACTTTGGACATAAAGTCCCTCCTTTCGGGTAATGTTAGCTTCGTCAATGTTTTAAGAGCTTTTTAGATTTGCAACACTGTTTCAGTGACTTTAAAACTGTTTAATTGCAAATGACAGAGCAGGGAACTAGCTACGCATTCCAGGGTGTCGTGACTCAAAAAACGTAGTCAGTGAAGACTTAGACTGGTCAATACAGCTTGTTTCGATTTCTCTTACAAGCTCAGTCTCTTTAGGGCTGAGTTACTGACTGCACCGCTTCCTTCACAATAGTGAGAATATCATCATTAATATGACCCTTACTCTTTCTATCTAACCTGCTTTTCTCCAATCTCCATACCTTCTCAATAATTTGCTTTACCTCCGGTGGTGCGCTGGTAATTGGTTCTTGAACGTCCTCAATATTTGGTTCTGGTATCATTTCAATACTGCAATAGATTTATTTTCTATTTTAACCAGTTCTGATACTATAGATATAACCCACGCAAAAATTCTCTAAAACCCTTCTTCCTTCGCTTCCTTCGTCCCTTCGTGGTTCATTTCTCCTAATTCCTATCTAAATACTAGTATAAATTTATATTTAAGTAAAAAAATTTCTTTTTTTAGGGTTCTGGGGATTGACTTGCGCCGCCAGGCGTGATATCCTGATAATGGGAATGTGTGCCTCTATAAAAATTTTATCCACACTCCATTATATTAATATAGCACATCGCCGGCGATGTTGCCAACCAACTTCCGAAAAAAAAATTTCGCGCCAAACGTAAAACTGGGAAATTGTGTAGAATTGCTAGGTGTAACGTTCAAGCTAGATAATGGATTTTAATCTGCAAGCACCTTTTGTCCCCACCGGTGATCAACCACAAGCGATCGCACAACTTTCTGCTAGTATTCAAACAGGAAATCATTATCAAACATTACTGGGTGCGACAGGAACCGGTAAGACATTCTCCATAGCCGCAGTCATTGAAAAAGTCGGTAGACCTACCCTAGTATTAGCCCATAATAAGACATTAGCCGCCCAGTTGTGTAACGAACTGCGGGAGTTTTTTCCTAATAATGCAGTTGAGTATTTTGTCAGTTATTACGATTACTATCAACCCGAAGCATATCTACCTGTTACTGATACTTATATAGAAAAAACATCAGCGATTAATGAAGAAATAGATATGTTACGACATTCGGCCACCCGTTCCTTATTTGAACGCAAAGATGTGATTGTTGTCGCCTCAATTAGTTGTATTTATGGTTTAGGAATGCCGGCGGAATACCTGAAAGCCGCAATTCGGTTACAATTGGGAATGGAAATTGATCCGCGTCAAGTTTTACGGGATTTAACAGCAGTTCAATATACCCGCAATGACATCGAAATGGGGAGAGGAAAATTTCGAGTTCGGGGTGATGTTTTAGAAATTTCTCCTGCTTACGAAGATAGAATTATTAGAGTGGAATTCTTTGGAGATGAAATTGACGCAATTAGATATGTAGATCCTGTGAGTGGGGAAATTCTCCACAGTTTAGAAGCAGTAAATATCTACCCTGCGCGTCACTTTGTTACTCCTAAAGAAAGAGTAGAAATAGCTTGTGAAGATATAGCTACAGAATTAAAACACCAACAACTAACATTAGAATCAATGGGTAAATTAGTTGAAGCACAACGCATTGACCAACGTACCCGTTATGATTTGGAAATGTTACGAGAAGTGGGATATTGTAACGGTGTAGAAAATTATTCTCGTCATTTAGCCGGAAGACAAGCAGGAGAACCACCAGAATGTTTAATTGATTATTTTCCCAAAGATTGGTTATTAGTGATAGATGAATCTCATGTTACCGTTCCCCAAATTCGCGGAATGTATAACGGAGATCAAGCGAGAAAAAAAGTATTAATTGATCATGGTTTTCGGCTTCCCAGTGCGGCGGATAATCGTCCTTTACAAGCCGAGGAATTTTGGCAAAAAGTCAATCAATGTATTTTCGTTTCGGCGACTCCCGGAAATTGGGAATTAGAAATTTCGGAAGAGAATATTATTGAACAAGTAATTAGACCGACGGGAGTAATTGACCCGGAAATATTTGTGCGTCCCACGGAAGGACAAATTGATGATTTATTAGGAGAAATAAAAGATCGAGTTGACCGTCAAGAAAGAACTTTAGTGACAACATTAACTAAGCGTATGGCGGAAGATTTGACTGAATATTTAGCAGAGAGGGGAATTAAAATCAGATATTTGCATTCAGAAATTAATTCTATTCAACGCATTGAAATTTTACAAGATTTGCGAAATGGTGTTTTTGATGTGTTAGTCGGTGTGAACTTATTGCGGGAAGGTTTAGATTTACCTGAAGTTTCGTTAGTTGCAATTATGGACGCAGATAAGGAAGGATTTTTGCGAACTGAACGTTCTTTAATTCAAACTATCGGACGTGCGGCGCGTCATATTAGAGGAAAAGCAATTTTATATGCTGATAAAATGACAGGAAGTATGATTAAAGCTATTGATGAAACTGATAGAAGAAGAGGAATTCAAGCGGCTTATAATAAACTACATGGAATTACACCGCAACCGATTATTAAAAAACAGAGTAATTCGATTTTATCTTTTTTAGATGCTTCCCGACGCTTAAATGCAACTGATTTAAAAATGGTTGATGAACATTTAGATGAATTATCAGTGGAAGATATTCCAGAGTTAATTACAATTTTAGAAAAACAGATGAAGGAAGCAGCGAAGAAGATGGAATTTGAGGAAGCTGGAAAATTGCGCGATCGCATTAAGCATTTGCGAGATAAAATGTTAGGACGTTAAAAAGCTGGAAAATTGCGCGTTAGCCTGGCGCTGCGTCAGCGATCTCATTAAGCATTTGCGAGATAAAATGTTGGGTAGTTGATGATATTCTTTTTTTAACGAACCGCAGAGGCGCAGAGAACGCAGAGGAAGAGAGGAAGGAGATGTTTACAGTTTATTTAGGATTGCTGTATATTTGCATTACAGTAATAGCGTGGTGATTATTCTGTAATTTTACCCCTATTCAACTTAATTTGTCCGCGCTTGTTTTTACTATCAAGACGTTTTCTTTGAGAATTACGACTTGGTTTCGTTCGTTTACGTTTTCGGGGTAAAACAGAAACACTTTTAATCAGTTCTTGAAGTCGTCTAAAAGCCTCCTCCTTATTCTGTTCTTGACTGCGGTATTCCTGCGCTTTAATCACCACAACTCCCTCAAGAGTAATGCGGTTATCTTTCAACTTTAAAAGCCGTTCCTTATAGATTTCTGGTAAGGAAGAAGCACCAATATCAAAGCGCAAATGAATAGCAGTAGCCACCTTATTAACATTTTGACCACCTGCACCCTGAGAACGAATTGCACTAATTTCAATATCGCTATCAGGAATAATTACTGTCTGGTAAATTTCTATCATTGCTTATATTTTCCATCCCCGTAAATTTTTATGAACCACCGCTAAATACCACATATAATCATCAATTTTGTACTCGTCAGCAGCCTTGACAATATATTCCCGTGCTAACTCCAAATTATTCTCAGCTTCATAATATAAACCCAAATAAAGATGACTGTAAAACTTCCCCTTCAACCCTGCCAATTTTCCGACATTTAAAACATCATCTTTTGTGCAATTACCCGCAAATAAATCATAGATAGACAGCATTATTTTCCGAGGATCATTTTTCACAGGTAAAAGAGAATTCCGGGCTTCTGTCACACCAGAAAACCTCGCCATACAAAGATATCGCCAAACAGTTTCCTCCACATCTTGAGCATTAACAGTCAAATCAACTGCAAACTGTTTTGCACCTTCAGAAAATCGTTCAGCATAATAATAAGATAAACCCCGTTGCCACAGATAAGGAGTAATATTAACATCTAACCTTTCAGCAGTATCAAAATCTTGAATTGAGTCTTCAATTTTCGCCAACTTAAAATAAATCATGCCTCGACGAATATAAGCATGAGGATTATTGGGCTGATTACTAATAGTATTATTCCACTGCTGGAGTTGATTTTCTAAAGAATTCATAAAAAATATATTAGTGATAGGTAATTGGTAATCATCATTTTAATTTTCCTCCTCCGTGTCCTCTGTGTCTGGAGTGCTATGGCTATAGCTTGCGTGACGACGGAGGAGTCATAGGCCACGCTTGGCTATCGTTAAAAAAAACAGATTTTAATTTTTAACACCACCCTGCGGTACTAGCTTATAATTGCCAAGGGGCTGATGCTCCTGTACTCGTAAGTCGAAGGGGGATAGATGACAATTAAGCGGTTGCTGTTACTTGGACTAACTCTGTTAGCGATAATGTTGTCAGGGGTATCTTTATTGAATAGCTGGCAAAAACCTCAATTCCAGAGTCGTCTAGAATTGTACCAGACAAATATCGTCTTACAAGCTCAAGCATGGCAACCAGAAGATAGTAGCGATAATAGTATTCAAACACTGCAAGAATCTATTCTCGGTGCAAATCCTCTAGAAAGTGCAATAAAGCAATATCAAGAAGCGAGTGAATCTGTTCACACCAGTTTGCAGACAACTCAAACAAAATTAGCAAAACTGCAATCTTCCGCAATTACTCCTATTCCCGCAGAGGAGAAAAGTTTACAAAAATCTATCCAGCAACAAGAAAAAATGTTAGCAGAGGTAGATTTACGGTTGGGAATTTTGCAAGCACAGCAACAGGAAACAGATAACGCTGTTAAAACTTGGAATGAATTACAGCAATATTCAGATATTAATCCCAAATATCAAGAAACTGCACAAAGTTTAAGCGGAATGTGGAGTAAACCTCCGCGTCTATTTCCCAAAGCTGAACAACTCATTCAACAAAATTTAGATGCTTGGTTTCGTTCTACAGCGTTAGAAAAATTATATCAACTCCAACAACGTCAAGAAGCTTTATCATCTCTGAAAATTGCCCAACAAGAAGCAGCAACCCAAGCATTATTAAAATTGGCGATAATTGCTACTATCCCCACCTTAACAGCCTTTATAGGGCTAATACTACTGATTTTCTTATTAGTTCAACGCTTACTTAAAGGGCGAGAATCTCTATTAGCGACAAATGGCGATTTACCTTGGTCAACTCCTTGGAATTGGGAAACAATTATCCAAGTTTTCGTCCTGGGTTTTTTCTTAATGGGACAATTATTTATCCCAGAATTATTATCTATTCTCCCTATTCCGCGGGGTACAGGTAATGCCAGAATTGAGGCTTTTGTGGTTTTAGTCAGTTATCTGTTAGTAGCTTTCGGTTCTTTGTCAGTGCTATATTTTTCCATTAGGCGTTTTTTCCCCCTTCCCGAACACTGGTTTCGCTTCAATGTCTTCAGTAATTGGTTTTTGTGGGGACTGGGTGGCTATTGTACAGCTTTACCCATTGTGGTGATAGTATCACTGATTAATCAAAAATTATGGCAAGGCCAAGGTGGCAGTAATCCACTTTTACAAATGGCACTAGAAAGCCGGGATAATACGGCATTAGGGATATTTTTCTTTACCGCAGCCATAGCCGCACCGTTTTTTGAAGAATTCCTATTTCGAGGCTTTTTATTACCGTCTCTGACTCGTTATACGTCGGTTTGGGGGGCGATTTTCGCCAGTAGTTTGTTGTTTGCGGCTGCTCACCTGAGTTTATCAGAAATACTCCCGCTGACAGCATTAGGGATGGTCTTAGGAATAGTTTACACGCGATCGCGCAATTTACTTTCTTCTATGCTGCTCCATAGTCTTTGGAACAGTGGCACATTAATTAGTTTGTTTCTTTTAGGTAGTAATAATTAATTTAGTTGTCACGGAACAGGGAATAGGTTAATAGGATTGATTAGGTTATTGCTAACTGTTTTTATCCTCATTGCTAACTCTTCAACTACTTCTCAAATAAAATTATCCGGATTTCCCATCAATAGATATGTAGAAAAATCTATAGTGTTGTATCTTTGCTGATTTTGAGGTTAATTACTACCTGGAAATCAGCCAAGATGCTGCACGATATTTTTCTGCCAAATTTTCTATGTTTTTATGAGTATTTAAACTACAGAGAACTCTTGCTCAAAACAGTCATTATCAATTATCAATTTCCTAAATTTTATAATTCATAAATAAAGGAGCATAGTTAAATATGAGTAATCTCAACCCATCTCATACTACCAAACAACTATTAGCTAGTTATGCGGGAATTATTTTTGGCGGATTTGGGCTGCATAAGTTTATTCTTGGTTACACATCAGAAGGGCTGATTATGTTAGTAATTTCGGTAATTGGTGGCTCTTTTACCTACGGATTTACATTAATAATTATGCAATTTGTTGGTTTAATTGAAGCGATGATTTATTTGAATAAACCCCATGAAGAATTTGTTAATACTTACTTTGTGAATAAGCAAGGTTGGTTTTAGGTAAAATTGATATGCAAATTCTCAAACATAAACAGATAGGCTTACTCATCCTGCTAATAATGAGTATGGGATACTTTACTATAGTATCAGATTGGGAAATAAATTATTTCTATAAAAGCCTGATTTTGATGTTGCCCGTACAATTAACTGCAATAATTTACACTACCAGAACAAAACTATGATTTTTGTGATTTAGATGATTTTTAGAATTTGCAGCAACTTAATATTCTTTCACTTGGTCAAAATGGCAGATTTGGCTTAACCTCAAAGTAGAGACGCTAGTTGTCAAGCGTCGAAACTAACAAGAGCGAAGCTAAAAACTGGCCATGCAACTGATCCCAAAATCTGAAATAGTCCCAGAATCTAACCCTCCCACAAACATATTAAACTTAGAGAAAATTATTTTAGATGTTGGGGGGATGAAGTGTGCTGGATGTGTGAATGCAGTAGAAAAACAGCTTATTAAGCATCCAGGAGTTAAAAGCGTTTGTGTCAACCTCGCAACAGAAGTTGCAGTCCTAGAGGTGGAAATTGGTATTGTAGATGCAGAGGCACTAGCTCAAGGATTGACAGCTACAGGATTTCCTAGCCAATTGCGAACAGCTAAAAGTGCTGGTGATAAATCTGCAATCCCTAACCCAGAAGCAAGACAGCGCCAAGAAATGCAGGCGACAATCAGACAGTTAGTAATTGCTAGTTTGCTACTACTGCTGTCGGGAATTGGGCATTTTGGTAATATTGGCTCTGCCATTTTTCCCTTCTTAAATGATATCTGGTTTCATTGTGGACTGGCTACCATCGCCATTATTATTCCTGGTAGACCGATTTTAGTAGAAGGCTGGCTAGGTTGGCGACGGGGTGCGCCAAATATGAATACTCTCATTGGTTTGGGAACACTCACAGCCTATACTGCAAGTTTAGTGGCCTTATTGTTTCCCCAAATGGGTTGGGAATGCTTTTTTGATGAACCTGTGATGATGCTGGGTTTTATTCTTTTGGGGAGAACCTTAGAAAAACAGGCTAGAGGACGTGCGGCTAAAGCATTTCGGCAATTGTTAGCCCTAGCACCCCAAACAGCCCGGTTAATTATTAACCCAGAACCAGAAAAATTAATTGCCGGTGCGAATATGATGGAAATTCCGGCGGAACAAGTGCGTGTGGGTGAATGGTTGCAGGTACTCCCAGGGGATAAAATTCCCGTTGATGGTGAAATTCGTTTTGGACAAACTACCATAGATGAATCTATGCTGACTGGGGAACCAGTACCCGTGATCAAGCAACCAGGAGATATGGTCACCGGGGGAACTCTTAATCAGTCAGGAGCGATCGCTATTCAAGCTACCCGCATCGGTGATGATACAACTCTAGCCCAAATTGTGGCTTTGGTGGAAGCTGCCCAAACTCGCAAAGCCCCAGTTCAGAAATTAGCTGATACGGTGGCTGGGTATTTTACCTACGGTGTCTTAACAGCCTCTTGTTTAACATTTGCTTTTTGGTATTTGTGGGGAACTCACCTTTGGCCAGATGTTACTATGTCTGGTGCGATGGAAATGGCTCACAATATGGGACATAATCCCCAGGATTTATTACCTCATACCCAGTATTCCTCACTATTAATTAGTTTAAAATTAGCGATCGCTGTTATGGTAGTTGCTTGCCCCTGTGCCTTAGGACTAGCTACCCCTACAGCCATTCTGGTGGGAACGGGTATGGGTGCAGAACGGGGATTATTAATCAAAGGTGGTGACGTTTTAGAAAAAGTTCATAAACTAGACACGGTAGTTTTTGATAAAACCGGAACTCTCACCACAGGTAAGCCCACGGTGACAGATTGTCTAGTCATTGAAGAATCAGCTTTACCATTATCATTAATTCAACTAGCCGCAGCCGTAGAAAGCGGTACTTATCATCCCCTAGCTGTAGCTATTCAACAAGAAGCCAAACGCCAAGAATTAACTATCCCTCATGCTGTAGACTTCCACACCGCACCGGGCATGGGTGTATCCGCTGTAGTCGAGGGAAAAAAGGTTCTTTTAGGTAACTGGGAATGGTTTAATTACCACCAAGTCAATATTAGTGAAACCGCACAACAACAGGGATATAAATTAGCCACAGCCGGAAAAACCGTGATTGGTGTGGCTGTAGATGGGACTTTAATGGGATTAATTGCGGTTAGTGATACCCTCAGACCCGATGCGAAAACCGCAGTAGACAAATTGCGACACATGGGTTTGCGAGTCATGCTCCTCAGTGGTGATAGATTAGAAGCTGCCAATGCGATCGCTAAACAACTAGGCATCGCCAAAGCTGATATTATGGCAGGTATTCCCCCAGCCCAGAAAGCTGCTACTATTCAATCTCTTCAATCTGGGAACATCAAATCTGTTGTCGCTATGATTGGAGATGGCATCAACGATGCCCCGGCTTTATCACAGGCAGATGTGGGCATCGCTTTACAGTCTGGTACAGATGTAGCAATGGAAACTGCTGAAATTATTTTAATGCGAAATTCTCTTACTGATGTTGTAAAATCTATTCAGCTAAGTCGAGCCACTTTTAATACTATCCGTCAAAATTTATTCTGGGCTTTTGCCTACAATACAATAGGTATTCCCCTAGCTGCCGGCATATTATTGCCTAGCTGGGGTTTTGTTCTGACTCCCTCCAGTGCAGCGGCATTAATGGCCTTTAGCTCTGTGAGTGTTGTGACTAACTCAATTGCATTAAGGAGGTTTGCTTCCTAGCACCGTAGGGCGGAATTAAAAATTAAAAATTAAAAAAGCAGAGTTAACCAGCTTTGCAGGAATTTTTAATAGCGAGTTTATTTTCGCCTTAGTGTAATATCCAATTATTTTGCAAATTTTTCTGTAATTTGTAGGAATTGCAGGAAAATATCCGCCACTAATATTTATGATTGATCAAAGTTCAGGTGATTCTAGTATCTCTTTTAAAATGGCAACAGCAATTAATGAAAACCATTTACTGATTATTGAAGACGACCAAGGACGGAAAGAATTTCCTTTAGAAAACCCTGTCTATTCTATTGGTAGAGATCGGGATTGTGATATCCGTTTGTTCTCCCAATTTGTTTCTCGTCATCATGCCACATTAGTAAAATTACCACGCCCGAATAATAGTCAGCGATTTTATTATCGAATTGTTGATGGTAATGCCAAAGGAAAACCCAGTTCTAATGGTTTAATGATTAATGGGCGGAAAATACCAGGCCATGACCTCCAGAATGAAGATGAAATTATTTTTGGTCCCCAAGTCCGTGCTATTTATTATCTACTCAAAAATACTGATCGTTTGTCCTCAACTGATGCTAGTGAATATGACATTACATTAATTAATCCTGGCATGACTGACGATTTTGATGACTAACAGAGTTTTAATTTAAGCAGGTAACAATAAACAGGCAAGATGAAAATAGCAATTAGTGGTGCAACAGGATTTGTGGGTAGTCGGCTGGTAGAGAGATTACACACACAAGGGCATAGAATATTGGTGTTAACTCGAAATACTAACTTTGCCCACAAGGTTTTTCCATCCTCAACTTTTCCTAATGTCGAAATTATTGCCTATAACCCCCGTGTATCCGGTGTTTGGCAAGATACTATAGCAGGTTGTGATGGGGTGGTTAATTTAGCCGGAGAACCCATTGCTGAAGAACGGTGGACACCCGAACGCAAGCAAGAACTTCTTGACAGTCGCAAACTGGGTACAGAGAAAATTGTTGAGGCTATAGCTAAAGTTAATCCTCGACCCACTGTATTAGTAAATGCTTCTGCCATTGGTTACTACGGAACTAGTGAAACAGCAACTTTTGATGAAAATAGTCCTAGTGGTCAAGATTTTCTCTCCCAAATCTGTCGGGAGTGGGAAGGAGAAGCAGGGAAGGTAAAAGATGCTGGGGTGCGGTTAGTAATTTTGCGCTTGGGGATTGTTTTAGGTAATGGTGGCGCTTTGGGGAAAATGATTACTCCCTTTAAACTCTTTGCTGGTGGACCAATTGGTAGTGGTCGGCAGTGGTTTTCCTGGATTCATTTAGACGATATTGTCAGTTTAATCATCCAAGCTTTAACTCAACCAACAATGGAAGGGATATATAATGCCACTACTCCCGAACCAGTACGCATGAATGAGTTAAGCACAACTATGGGTGAGGTGATGAATCGTCCTTCCTGGTTGCCTGTGCCTTCTTTTGCTTTAGAAGCGATGTTGGGAGATGGGGCAAAGGTGGTATTAGAGGGGCAGCAGGTTCTCCCCAAACGCACTTTAGAGTCAGGTTTTCAGTATCAATATCCTAATTTGCAATCAGCACTAAAGCAGATTCTCAAGTAAACGTTAGATTACTGATAGCAGATAGAATAGTTGATGTATCCTATGACATCGGGGTGGATTTAGTCAATTTCTTAGATACCCAGCTAATAATGCCACTAAGTAACGCACCACCCATGAGGATACCAATGGCAGGGTTAAATAATGGTATCCAGAGTTTATGCCACAAATCTAAACCGAGATTGATTCCTGAAGCATCACCAATCACAGCAATAACAAGCCACGCAAAACCCAAAATCACAAGGAAAACATCAGCGACTAAGATGAAGTTGAGCCAGTTTAATAATTTGTCTTTCATTTCTATTGGTCAGTTGTCAGTTGTTCGTTGTCAGTTGTTCGTTGAAAATATTTTGTCCCTATCCCCTATTCCCTGTTCCCTAATTACAAATTATTCTGTTTCAAATAACCATTTTTTGACTTTAACTAAGTTTTTCCAATCAGGGTTTCTGGTTAAACCATCTTCAATGCTGTTTTTAACTTCTTCTTGCCATTCTTCATTGACAAATATCAATTGTCGTGCAAAGTCAATGTGTTCCCGCAAACCTTTTTGACCTGTTTCTAGCATAGCTAAAGCTAGATTAATTCTAGCTTGTGGGTCTTGAGGATTGAGTTTCACAGCTTTATTAGCAGCGTTGAAAGCCAATTTACCTTTGTTATCAAGAAGATATAACCAAGCGAGACAAACCCAGGCAGAACTGGCTTTAGGAGAGCGATCGCATACTTCTTTAAATACAGGAATCAGAGATTCTACAGATTCTCCAGCTTTATAGCGTTCTAAACCTGTATCAAATAGGGAATCAACGGTATTAGTCATTTGTTCTTAGTCAGTTGTTAGTTGTCAGTTGTCAGTTGTCAGTTGTTAGTTGTCAGTTGTTATGGAAAAATTCTTTCTCCCTGCTTTCTGACTCCTGACTCCTGACTCCTGACTCCTCACAATATTACACCCCGAAAGACTTACCGCAACCACAAGTTTGGGCAGCATTGGGGTTAGTAAATTGGAAACCACCACCAATCATGGCATCACTATAATCGAGCATTAAGCCGTAAAGGTAAAGGAGACTTTTACGATCGCTGATAATTTTGAAGCCATCATAATCAAACACCTCATCATCAGGGGTAATCTTGCTGACATCCTCAAAATCCATCATGTAAGACATTCCCGAACAACCACCTTGTCTGACTCCCACCCGTAAGCATAAATCTTGTCCTTGCTTGTCTTGAAGAGACTTAACCTGACGCAATGCAGATTCAGATAACAGAATTCCGCGTTGTTGAGTTTGAGTTGCTTGTGTCATAAGAATATCCGGTAAGTGGGAAACTCAGCGGCTTTAGCCCTGAGAGGGAAACGGCACGAGCGGTTAAAACCGCCTTGAATATTTTTTCATTACCGCCTTGGAGTTGGTAAATTCGGTGTACTTTTGTAATGTACTTTCAACGGGACAATTACCGATTCAAAATTCCCAACTCTGTACGCATAATGAATGTTTTGCTCCAAAGAGCCTCCCATTTCTGGGGTAATGTTAGCTTCGACCAGTTATCAGAGCTTGTTAAACTTGCAACACTGTTTCAGTGACCTTAAAACTGTTTAATTGCAAATGACAGAGCAGGGAACTAGCTACGCATTCCGGGGTGTCGTGACTCAAATAACGGCTACCCTTCGACTATGCTCAGGGTGGTCTGGTCAGCACGGCTTGCTTGATTACTCTTGCAAGCCCAGTCCCTTTAGGGCTGGGTTACTGACAAATTCTTAACTCCTGAACTGATTTTATCAATAACCCATAAGGTATTCTCGTCCCTCTGGGCTGCTATGAATGTTTTTGTATTCATTCTAGAACTTTTCTGGATAAAATTAGCTCTTTAAACAGCAGCTTAACCGCTTTGACGGCTACACGCATCCTGATCAGTTTCACTGGTTTACCGGCTGTTTTTTCCTCGTCGAGGAAAACGCCCAAATTAACCAAGATGGGATTAGTGCGGCACTTGATAGGTTCAACCGCGCTAAACACCCACTGCCACAATGCCCGCCGACAAAGTGCTGAACCTCCAGAAACTTTAGATTTGGCGATGTCACCACTAGATTCTTGAGACGGTGCAACTCCTAAAGCTTTTTGAAATTTCCTTAGTGATAGGTGCCGTTTGGTAGGATTACCAGATTTGCGACCCTTCCTAATCTTGATAATTGGTTTACCATCCTCACCCAAGTAGTTTTGTAGTGGGAAAATTTGCGACAAAATTATGGCTTGTAAGCGATTCCTACGGAGCGCTTCGCTATCGCCAAAATTAAATTTCTGGAAGATTTCACGATAGCTGCTAAATCTTTCATCAGTAAGCAGTGTATCTAATTCGTCCTCAATTAATTGTTCTTCTAGTTGTAAACTACAAATTCTCTGAGCATGAAATTTAACTGAGTCAGTTAGCCCAATGCCAGCGGTTTGGGAATAGAGTCGGTCATATCTTTTTGACGAGCGCTCGCCAGCTAACCACCCCCACAGCAAGGGAACTTTTCCAGAAACACCGCGAACTGATTTTACCAAAGCTACTTCTGGGAACTGCCAAGCTAAATCTTGACGGGCCCGATTAATTATTGGAGACTGAATTCTAGAAAGGTGGTTGAGTCGCAGTGTCAACTCTCTCATTCTGGAAATTAGGCGATCTGCTTGCAGCAGCGCTTCGCTATCGCGCACCTGGACAAACCGACTCAAATCACTTCCATAGTCAAACCCATAACAGGCAATAGCTAGAGAATCAGCGTCATCGTCTTTATCTGGTAAACCAAGATGATTTTCCCGGTAATTTCGCAATTGTTTGTGACCAACAAACCTCACCTCAACCCCGGCGCGGCTCAAATGTTCTACCCAAAATTTTGAGTAATTCATTCCCGTGGGTTCAAGAATTGCAATTTCTGGTTTTAAGGACATTAACCCAATTAAACCAGAGTGATCAGTTTCAAACTTATAGAACCGACAATCATAGTAAAATTCCCGTGGGTTACTTGGTTTTTCC
Source organism: Anabaena sp. UHCC 0187 (assembly GCF_009712035.1). Classification (GTDB taxonomy): domain Bacteria; phylum Cyanobacteriota; class Cyanobacteriia; order Cyanobacteriales; family Nostocaceae; genus Dolichospermum. Next base: position 147,776 of record NZ_VILB01000006.1, read on the forward strand.
AAAAGCAAGCAGCATGATACACTTGACTTGGAAACATCCAACCCAATAATTCTAGTCATTCTGTTTTCATTTTGTAGGTGTGTAGATTGTGTTGATAACGCTTGTGAATCACCCAAAGGCCAACGAGCCTGATTCATTCTCAAAGCAATTCCAGTGCTGTAAACATTGGAAAACACAATTTTTTTAAAAGCACAAAGTAACCGAGCTTATGAATACAAGAAAGCCATAACAGCTTCATTCATTTTCAAAGCCCTAAGTTATTTGCGCTGGTTGCTGATTGGTTTGGACCCAATCCGCGACACTCCAGGATTGGAGTGTTTCGGCTGCTGGGTTAAACAGCCTCGTCAGGCGGGTTGCAAACTGTGGTAATAGATAATTTTGATGAACTTGCTTTCCAGTGACTAGCAATAACTGATGACACTCTATTATTAATTTCCTCTTGTGATAATTTTTGGAAAAATAGAACGGCATCAAGCCCGAATTCCATCGCTACTTGATCTTCCGGTACGCCTCTTTCTTTGGCTATATAGCTTATCAAGCTGTCCATCACCGCACCATTAGTTAAAAGTGATCGTTTGTTTATTAGTACGTAGTTATCGTTGTAAGGGAGAAGAACTTTTTGATCAGGTTTCATGCGCTTTTCTTGGGTTGTTCGTTGTAAGTTGCGGTAATAATTTCAATTTGCTCATCAATTTGTGATTGAGGTAATTCCTCAACCATTCGGATAGACTCTTTAGCAAATTGAGCTATCAGACAAGCTCTTGAGGTATTTGTTAACCCAGAAATTAAATTAGCCATAGCCGCTACGCAATTATTACCAGCTATTAATCGGCGTTTGCTAACTAATACGTATTCATCGTCATAGGGGATTAAATACGGTTTTTCGATGCTTACATCAGCCATTAAAAAATATCTCCATCGTCAGTAGTTGAGTCATTGCCATTGATTTTATTAAGTATTTCGCGGTGTTCGGTTTTCAGCTTACGCAGTTCGTGGCGTAATGCTGTAATTTCTTCTATGATTGAAGTAGCTTGTTCTTCCCTTATTTTCCGTTCAGTTAACTCCATAAGCTCGGATATTTTAATTAATGGGTCTTCATCTTCTCTAACTTCATAAGCAATCTCTAAATGTTTACTTTCGTAGTTACCGAGGTTAAGGATTCGCTTGTAAGTTGCAGATTTAATCATTATCAAAAACTACCTCGTAGAAAAAGTTAGAATTTGCGCGAGATATCAAAGACCGATATTGTTCAGCATCAATTCTAGTGCGAAACCTAGCAACGCAGACATGGCGAACTGATTCCTTTAAGCAGAATACAGCCCAAGGCTTGAGTAAATCTTGATATGTTTTCATAATCAGAATAAAGCCATTTGATAATGGTTTATACCTGTACAATCGTATTCTTTAGATGCGGTACGAATTAATCTTCTAGTAGCTTTTAATTCTGCTTGAAAATTAAATTCTTTACCCTCTAGATTCTTGGTAAATAATGCCTTGTTGCAACTTGCGTCAAGGAAGCACTCACCAGGTGGGAAAGATAATTCCCAGCCGTCGATTATGGGTATGGAGAAATTAGGCTCACAATAACCATCAGCATTACCGCAGTAGTGAAAGCCTTGATTGATTAATTGTTGTGCAACATATAGCTGCTTTTTAGTTAACCAACATGGTAGATCCATGAGAATTGGTAATTGGTAATTGGTAATTGGTAATAGAGAATTTCCCCTATTACCAATTTAGTCATCAGGTCAGGAACACACTAAAAGCGAGTATTAATTACTCTTCACCAGCCAAATCATCCTCTTCTCGGTCATTGTTATAGCCAATGCCAATCACTAGGCTATCACCGCATTCTTTGACTTGTTCAGCGTTGAATTGAACACCTTGATAGTCTACAAAGATAGGCGTGTCATTATCAAAACCGTCAAGCTTTTCTCTTAGTTCTTGAACTGTTGTTATTCTCATGTTTGTTGTTGTTATGTTGACTGGACATTAAACGATAAAACATCACCGCGCTGTCAACTCGTGATCAGCGCCTAATTCTCCGGTGATTGCAGTTTCTCCACGCGAGGTCTAGGCGTGGGTGCTTGCTCCAAAGTGGTAATCCCCGGTGTGGGGTGGGAGCGGGTGTTCAAAAATGAACTGTCCACAGTTTTACCGATGCGGTAAAGATGAGAGACTTTGAGCAACCAGCCAAGTATTTACTATTTACCGAGTTAATGACTCGGCTGGTTTGTTGTATCCCTTCACATGAATGATACGTCCTGCAATTTATTTTGTCAAGACCTTTCATTCATGAATAAAACGTCCTATGATAGAAGAGCAAAAACAAAATCAGGAAAAGTCTCCATTGAGGCTAATAAGAGAAGGTGCGGGGCTAACTCGCCCCCAGGTTAAAGACAAAATCGGTGTTTCGGAGCGACGGCAGGCTGATTGGGAATCAGGAAAGGCTATGCCAAACATTGAGAACATCGCCGCGCTATGTCGCTTATACCGAGTCTCTCTCAAAACGATGGTTCATTCCCTGGGAATTAATACATCAGATATACCTGATGATTAATTACCTCTATCGCTAACGAATAACTTATTAAATCCATTCAACATCCTGACCACCTGACTATTAGGTGGTGACAGATTCTTGCATTCAAAATTATGAACTGGACACAAAAACACGATCAATTTTGTTTAAAGAACTCCATCCCGCCCGCCGCCAAGCTTCTATGGCAGTGGCTAACCAGAGAAGGAGTAGGAGAAGAAGTAGAACCTGACCTATCAGAGTTCAACACTTGGGTAGAGAAACATCGAGGTAAAGGTTATGCCCATAATTACCTCAAACAGATGTTTAACAAATTAGTAGAAGTCAGAGTAGTAGGCACAATCAAACAGTATTCATGGAAGATATTCAAGTTAATAGTTAGACCACTGGAGTGGTTGTTTCCACGCAGAAAACAAAAGTTACACAATCCTAACTCAACTTACAAAACACCCACCTCAAACCCTGATAACTCCGTTAAAGATGATATTCAGCAGCAGCATATCTTATCTAATCAACAACTGATGTCTGAAGCTGGTATCTATTTTGACACACAAGAAAAAGAAGTTTTAAAACGTCCCCAGTTTGAAATTAAAGCTGCAATATTCCTGTTTAGACTTCGTGGTGCTGCTGAGAAAATTATGAATCCTGAAGGATGGATAAGACGCTGTTTGCAACTTGAATATTGGGAACATCCATCCAATTACAAAGCTATTGTTGATATTCTTGGCAATTCTAAGGGTCTTCAATACGGTAATTCAATTCAAGATTTCTTCGGTGGTGAACATGAACAACCCATATAACTGCCAGAAGGAAATATTCAAGAACTGGATCAAGAGAAGGTTTATATCTGAAATTGAATTAGGGACAATGCCCACCGACTTGGCTCTAATTTGGTGTGATGCGCTGCGGGAATTATCTCAGACCGTAACCCATCAAATAGTTCCATTCCGTCGTCCAAGTCATCGGGGTAGCGGTAGATAGTTTTTAAAACCACAGGTCAACTACATGACAATATTATTTAATCTTGAGGACTACGAGGTAAGCCCACCACGTCCCATAGACCCCTATTGGAATGAATTGGTTTTAGATTGTTCTGGAAAAGTTGAGGATAATGGGCAGGTGACTCTGTTTTATGACAGTTCGGAAGAGCCACCTGACCCCGATGACTTTCAAGATCGCAATGATTTTGAGGTTGCCTGGTCCGAGTGGGAAAAATTGCATCCAGACTTTAAACCAGCGATGAGTCCGGTTATTGATGTTCTGGAAGAGTTACCAGTTCAAGGGTGGCATTTTCAAGAGGGTAAGGTTTACTGGCATTCTTCCAGAAATTCTCAGTTCAAAATTACTAAACTGTTTAATACAGTTTCCAAAGCTCAGGGATATTTTGCTGGTGAAATTATTAAGGTGAAAGTATGTCTATCCGAGTTGTTACCACTTGAGAATAAGTTTCTAGCAACTCTTCCAGAACAATCAAATAGTGTTCTGGAAAAGTCTAAAATCAATCAGTGGGTAGAGCCTTACTATGTGAATCGCGGTGGTAATAAATATTGGTATTACCGCTATTGTTATTACCAATCCAGGATTAAGCATATCCACATACCTGGGGGTAATACTAGTTCTGATAAATGTTTGGAGATTAAAGAGCGAGTTGAAAGAGCGATCGCACTTGGTAAGTCACCAAATGAAATTCAATTACTAATTAAGCCGGTAGCAGCTTAACCCAAAATAAAAAACTTCCCCATTCAACACGCATGAGGGGAAGTTTCGGGAGAATAAAACCTTTATCTACTAAGTACAAATATACCACAACGCTACTCGATTTTTAGCGCAGACTGAGTTAATTCGATTTCTTGTATTTTAGCAGTCCTTGTCAGTGCCAACAGCATTTGTAGCTCAGTATCTAATTCTACTAGTGTGTATTTTTCTGGAAAAGTGGCCAGTTGAGCAAGTCTACTTTTAATGGGTTGGGGAATCATAATGTTGCGATCGCTCCTCTAATTTCGTTAACGCTGATGTCAATGTATCCTTCTAAAGCTTTAAAGTCACGGTGACCAGTAATTTTCTTGATGGTAGCCGTCGCCACACCGTTGTTATGCAACTTGGTTATGAAGCTCCGTCGGGTTGAGTGAGTTGATATACCTTTGGCTATCAAACCAGCATTTTCTACGGACTTCATGAAAATTGCATAAACATTTCTCCATGTAACATTTTTATTTCCTTCTCGATTTGGGAACATCCACGGGTTCGATCCCGGCTGGTAACTTCGCAAATTTTCAAACAGGATTGGGTGAACTGGTACTTGCCTGGTTTCACAACTTCCATCAGGGCGCTTTTTTCTAGTGGCAGCCCGGAACGTGATCACGTCTCGTGGCGAGCCATCCAAATTGTACACATCAGATACTCGCAATTGCACCAAAGCTCCCCATCTTTCACCTGTGTACCAAGCCAAATCTAATAGTAATTTGTATTTAAGCGTTTTAATATTTCTTCTTAGTTTCGAGTAATCATTTTCAGTTAAAGTTGCAGCTTTTCCGCATCTATTATTTTTCATAAAAAGTTTTACCTTCAGTTATTCCGGTTTTACCTTGAAGGGTGGTAAATCTGGAATACTTTCTTGATTACCCACTATCTATAATAGTCTGTGTTCCATATATCGCAATAGTTACAGCATATTATTTAATATTCCGTTTTTACATAAAAGTGGAATATTTACAGACTTCTGTAAATGAATCAATAATTGATTATTCATTATTAACAACAATTAATTCATCATGGCAGAAAAATCATTAGTAGAAATTTTAGGAACAGGTGCAACACGCTTGGCTAGTGCGGCGGCTGCGCCAAGTGCGGGTTTATTTATTCCCGACAGCTTGCTTATTAGCGCGGGACTAACAACTCCTACTACTGCAACGGCTGAAGGGCATATTGTTGCAATAGTAAAGTTACTGAAAACTAATCTTACTCAGACTGCTTATGATTTAGATAATGATAATAGCGTTTACCTTTCGGACGGATTCCCTGGCTTTACTACAAGAGGGACTACACAATATAGGATTGATCAAATAGTTTTTAATCTGGCAAAAGTAGATTCAGAATCAACTTTAGATCCTACTAAATATTAATGCCTGTACATTGTCAAGCGGGTGATATTGCCCGCGTCACCTTTCCCGATGGGAGTATTCTGAATTTCGCTGATACCCCCATAAATATTACTTGTGAGAATAATTTCAATCAATGTACTCTATGTACTATTCGCATAAGATACTCTCGTTGGGATTCCGCGACTGGGACGGAAACGGTGGAAAGGAATTTGTACCACCGGTGGACAATTGATGGGATAAGGATAAATCCTCTAAATAATAAAGAGATCCAAATAAAATCTAGAGGAGGGGAGTATGATGGTTGTCCCACGTTGGAATGGCGATTTGTCAATATGTCCATCGCTGTTTCGCGGCCCTGGTATTTCACCAAGGTAGAAATCCTTTCTATTTCCGGCACTTCTACCGGCAAATTAATCAAGGTATCTAATACCGCAAATGATTTACTTTTTTCCGGGAATTTCGCTAATTGTAATTACTCTGTACAGTGCGTTTCTGGATGCCCACCTAATTCCCTAGATTGTGGTGATTGCTGCTTGGATTGTGCGGAAATTTTTAATGGCATTTCTGCTATCAGAAAAATTTTAGCGGGAATAAAATAATGAGTTCATGTTCTGAAATATCTAGTCAAATT
>NZ_VILB01000007.1 GCF_009712035.1 Anabaena sp. UHCC 0187
GTTCGTATTCCCAGAGGAGGTACTCCCACGTGGTAACGCTCTCTAATAGAGTTATTAGTGGTGGACGCGACCAAGAATCCAGCGGTTTCGCTTGGTGGTCTGGCAACGCCCGTTTAATCAATTTATCTGGTAAACTACTTGGCGCTCACGTTGCCCATGCTGGTTTAATTGTCTTCTGGGCTGGGGCAATGACTTTGTTTGAAGTGTCTCACTTCGTCCCAGAAAAGCCTATGTACGAACAAGGCTTAATTCTTCTCCCTCACATCGCCACCCTCGGTTGGGGCGTTGGTGCAGGTGGTGAAGTTCTTGATACCTTCCCCTATTTTGTTGTGGGTGTACTTCACCTAATTTCCTCCGCAGTTCTAGGCTTTGGCGGTATTTATCATGCCGTTCGTGGTCCTGAAACCTTAGAAGAATATTCTTCTTTCTTCGGTTATGACTGGAAAGACAAGAACAAGATGACCAACATCATCGGCTTCCACCTGATCATCTTAGGATGTGGGGCGTTGTTGTTGGTACTGAAGGCTATGTTCTTCGGTGGAGTTTATGATACATGGGCTCCCGGTGGTGGTGATGTGCGTGTGATTACTAATCCCACACTGAACCCCGCGATCATCTTCGGTTATCTCGTCAAATCTCCCTTCGGTGGCGAAGGCTGGATTGTGAGCGTTGATAACATGGAAGACCTGATTGGTGGTCACATCTGGATTGCATTAATTTGTATTTCTGGTGGTATCTGGCACATCTTTACCAAGCCTTTCGCTTGGGCGCGTCGTGCTTTCATCTGGTCTGGTGAAGCTTACCTTTCCTATAGCTTGGGCGCTCTTTCCTTGATGGGCTTTATTGCTTCCATCATGGTTTGGTACAACAACACCGCATACCCCAGCGAATTCTTTGGCCCTACTGGTCCTGAAGCTTCTCAAGCGCAAGCTTTAACCTTCTTGATTCGTGACCAACGTTTAGGTGCTAACGTTGGTTCTGCTCAAGGTCCTACCGGTCTAGGTAAATACTTGATGCGCTCTCCTAGTGGTGAAATCATCTTCGGTGGTGAAACCATGCGCTTCTGGGATTTCCGTGGTCCTTGGTTAGAGCCTCTTCGTGGTCCTAACGGTCTTGATCTGGAAAAAATCAAGAATGATATTCAACCTTGGCAAGCTCGTCGGGCGGCTGAATACATGACACACGCTCCTCTGGGTTCTTTGAACTCTGTGGGTGGTGTAGCTACTGAAATTAACTCCTTTAACTACGTGTCTCCTAGAGCTTGGTTAGCTTGCTCACACTTCGTTTTAGGATTCTTCTTCCTCATTGGTCACTTGTGGCACGCAGGCCGCGCCCGTGCTGCTGCTGGTGGTTTTGAGAAAGGTATTAACCGCGAGACAGAACCAGTAATGTTTATGCCTGACCTCGACTAGGTTGTTCTTAGCTTGATTTCATTACTGACAATATAATGCTTTTTATAGCTCTTGCTTTTACAGCAAGGGCTTTTTTATGGTTTGTTTACCTTTGGATGTGACACAATTGAATTTATAAAACAGAAGTGCCTCAGTCCTTTTGAGGATCATAAATATGACCCCATAAAAGTTTCATCCCCCCACATTCATCGCTGCTAAAAAAGCCTTTTGACTCACATCTTGATAAATTGCTTGCAAATATTTCATCACCAAATCACCAGCAGGGGAATTAGTTGTATTTTCCTCATCTTTCGCTAAAGGAATTGTCCCTAATACATCTAATACTGTGTCACTCACCGCAGGTGAAATTACTACTAAAGACGATTCTAATGGCTCATTATATTGCCAAAAATCAGCTATTTTAACGGGATATTGATTTTCGGAAACTTCTGGTTGAATTTCTGATATTTCCTGAATTGTCTCTACATTTTTAGTGCCACGTAATTGACGTAAATCGCTGATAATTTGCTCTCTTGTGCGTCCACGTAATTGAAATAACACAAAAGGATCTTCACTAAAGCGATCGCCTAATTGATAATATACCGCACCGATATGTTTACAAGGAACGGCTTTATCAGGACAAGAACATTTACTGTGAACATCAGTCAGAGTAAAGGGAAACAATGATAAACCATTACTGATAAAAACTTCTTCAATATTTTGTGGCATTTCCCCCGCTAATAATTTAGCCGCAAAAATCGCCTTTTGGGACATTGTTTCCACAACATAACCCCATTCTTCTTCACTAAAAGCATCAAGAGATAAAGAAACTTTATAAGGTTCTGCTTCACTACCTTGAACCCTCGCTAATACTTTCGCAGCTTTAAATTTAATACTCAGAACATTTCCCTGTCGAGAATAATTTCTAGCCCGTTCTAAGCGCTTTTTAAATCGGTAGGAATCTAGTAAATCGAGCCATCTTTGTGACCACCATTCCCGACTTGCTTGTAAGGTTTCGTTATTCATATATCAAAGATTATCTAACCAATTTTGCAAATCTTCCACAGTATCTAAATCAAATATTGCCTCTCCCAAAGCTTCAATGATTTCTATATTTAAACTTCTAATTTCGGTTTCTAATTCCATATCAATTTGTCCAAATTTCCTATTAATTTGACGGAGAATTAAATTTTTTTCTCTTTCAATTCCTCTTTCAATTCCTCTTTCAATTCCCTTTTCAATTCCTTCTTCCATCCAACTGGTGACAATTTGCATAACTTCCTCCTTTTCTTCTTTAATTAATGTGCCTATTTCTGTTTGAAATTTCTCTTTTTCTATTTTATTCAATCTCAAATATGTGTCAATGAAACCTGATATTAATTGCATTTTGGCCGGATTTAATTTTAAGGTGACTAATAACCTTAAACATTCTGCTTTGACTTTTGGCCTATCTTCTGGTGCTATGCTCATTTTTGACATCAAAGCCGATGCAACCGGATTTTGACGGGCTAAAAAGTCTCGCCAGTTGAGTTGATTCAGTTGCACTACTTGATAATTAAATTTTAGCACTTGAAAATCAGGAAAGTTGATTTGATAGTTATTCACGGCTACGGTTTTGGGTGAGTCGTAGGAAAATATAACTATGGGATATATTGGCAAGTCCAATTTTTCATCTAATCTGGCAAAATAACGAAACATTCTTTGATTAAATTTCGATCTTGCACCTGATTCGGCTTCAATATGAATCACAAAATAAGAAGGTTGACCTAAAAATTTAACTTTGGCTATTAAGTCGGTTTCATATTTGTCTCCTGCGGTAACATCAGTAAATATTTCTTTGTCTAAGAATATAATTGATTCAGTGTCTATATATTCAAGAACTTGAGGAAAGAATAATTCTATAAATTCTATGAAAAAGGTTGATATTAGTTCTTTGAATAAGCGGTCATGGTCTATGTTTTCTGTCATATATTTTTAAACTTCATCTTCTTCAATAACAGCATTCCGATCTAATATTAATAAGTTGCGAAGTTGGTCTGTATCCATTTCTGTTAACCAATCTTCTCCCGCACCTACAACTTGTTCTGCTAGTTGTTTTTTACTTTCTATCATATCATTAATTTTTTCTTCTAATGTTCCAGTACAGACAAATTTATGGACTTGAACATTACGGGTTTGACCAATTCTAAATACTCGGTCTGTGGCTTGATTCTCAACTGCGGGATTCCACCATCTATCAAAGTGAAAGACATGATTTGCCCTAGTTAAATTTAAGCCGACACCACCAGCTTTTAAAGATAAAATCATAATTGGTGGTCCTTGGGGATCATTTTGGAATCTATCAATCATTTCTTCTCTTTGTTTTTTACTGGTACTACCATATAAAAAGAATATTTCCCGTCCTAGTAGTTTTTCTAAATGCGGTTTTAGTAATTTACCCCATTCAGCAAATTGTGTGAAAATTAAAGTGCGATCTCCTTCTGCTATCACCTCATCTAACATTTCTTCTAGTCGTTGTAATTTAGCTGAATGATGTTTTTCTAAAGTTGTTAATTTCAAATATTGGGACGGATGATTACAGATTTGTTTCAGCTTGACTAATAACCCTAAAATCATCCCTCGACGTTGTAAACCTTCGGCAGATTCAATTTCTACTAAAGATTCATCTACTAATTGTTGATACAGTGTGGCTTGTTCGGCAGTTAATCCACAAAAAACAGTCATTTCTTGCTTTTCTGGCAAGTCTTGAATAATGTCTTTATCACTTTTTAACCGTCGCAGAATAAAAGGTTGAACTAAAGAACGTAATTGATTTAAAGAAGCAGTATCACCATATTTTTCAATGGGCATAGCAAACCGTCTTTGGAAAAATTGTTTATTCCCTAAATAACCGGGATTCAGAAAATCTAAAATAGACCATAATTCTTGTAATCTATTTTCTACAGGTGTTCCTGTTAAGGCTATCCGAAATGTGGTTTCTAATTGTCGGACTGCTTGTGATTGTTTTGCTTCTGAATTCTTAACATTTTGGGCTTCGTCTAAAACAATTATCTGCCATTCAATTGTTTTTAATAATTTAATATCGCGGTGAATCAGTGCATAGCTAGTAATTACTATATCGTGTTTATTAACTGCTTCGGTAAATGCTTTACCTTTGGGGCGTTTATCACCGTGGTATTCTAAAACTTTAAGAGTAGGAGCAAATTTTTTGACTTCTTTTTGCCAATTGCCCATAACCGAAGTCGGACAAACTAAAAGCGTCGGTTTTTCTAATGCGTTTTGTTCTTGGAGATGAAGTAGGAAAACTATAAACTGCACGGACTTACCTAATCCCATATCATCCGCTAAACAAGCGCCCAAACCCCATCTTTCTAAAAACGCTAACCAAGCTACACCACGTTCTTGATAAGGTCTTAATTGTCCGGTAAAATTGCCAGGAGTTGGTAAAGTTTGAATTTCTTGATTATTAGTTAATGTGCCAATTAATTCTTCCAATGCACCGGAAGCTTCAAAACTGACAACGGGTAATTTTTCAATTACTTGGGTATCTCCTTTGCTAATGCGTAAAGCATCTTCTAAGGAAAGAGACATTTGTTCTTTACGAGAACTAAAAAAGTTTTGGGCAGTTTTAATATCTTGGGGACGCAATTCTACCCATTCACCATTAATTTCGACTAAAGGACTATTTAATTTTACCAGTTTATCAAATTGAACTTTAGAAATTGTTTGTCCCCCAATTGCCAAATGCCATTGGAAGTTTAATAAACTTTGTAAACCCAAACGCCCTGATTTTTGTTGAGGAGTTTCGGCACTAATTTTTAACCCTAAACGATTTGCCCACCCTTCCCGATTTGCTAAACTAGGAGGTAAAATTACTCCTAAACCGCTATCTTCAAATTTCCAAGTTACAGCTTTGATAAATTCATAAGCTTCCATGGGGGTGAGGTGACAAAATTCGGGAGATGCGGTTTCTAAACTAGGGGTAATTATCGGATACAATCGAGAAGCTAAACCCAAACCTCGCAAAAAAGTTTCTTGAGGTTTTTCAATCGTGCGATTTTGATAAACTAATTTTTCTACAGGTTGATGCCAAATTGTCGCTGCGTCTATTAACAATTCTGGGTTATCTGCGGCTTGGAGAAAATATTTTAAAGTCCAATGTGGTTCTTGATTTTCTGGAGGAAGCAATTGAAAACAAGTTCTAAATAAAGCTTGGCCTGTAAGTTGATATTGTAAGGGTAAAGTCCAAGCTTTTAATGTAGTTTCTAAACGTTCTCCCCCTGCGGCATCAATTGTATTAGTTGAATTAATTAATCCTTGTAACCATTGCTGTAATACCACAGGTAAAGACATCATGATTCTAGGTTCAAGCGGAGATTGAGAACCAACCATTAACCGTAATTGATTATCTGTAATGTTATTGAGGAATGATAATATTAATTCTTGAGGTAATAATGGTAAATCAATTGCTATATTTTCGGTGGTTTGTTGATATGTCCGACAAGCTAAGGGCATTTGTGCAGCGAATTTTTCTAACCTAGTGACATCTACAGCACTATCTAGAAGTACCTGCCATTTTGCAATTACATTACTATCTTGTTTTTCAACAGTTGGTAAAAATTTACAACGAGAAATTAAATCTAAATGCCATCTGTAAATATGTACCCAAAAATGAATATCTGCTCCTAATAAAGCCGCTTTACTATCAGTTGCACTCAGGGGTAAAGATGAGAGAAATTTAATTGCTAATGCTGGAGTGAGACAAAAACCATCTATTCTCCAAGGGTGTAAATATTGTGAAGATGGAGAATCTATATCTATGCTGACAGAATGAACTGGGGAAATTGTGGTTAACCCTGATTTATTATCTGCTAAAAAATAAGTTGGCAAAGAAATTATTTGTGAATGGGTAGGTAACTTGATTGCCGTTGGTGCTTTACTTTTAATTCTTTGTTTAGTAGTAGGAGATGCTTGAATTAAATTAGTAATTGATAAATTGGATGCGTCTAACCATTCATTTAATTCCCCTAACGTCATTGCCAATGGATGTGAAATGATTTCATTAGATACTTCAGTATTTACCTGTGAAGAACGCCAAGTTTCTCCCCAAATAAAGAAATAACTATTTTGATGATTTATAACCCAAGTTCCGTGTAAAATTGCCATACTTAAATAGACTAATTATTTATTTTATAAATTGCGATAGGAATCCTAAATAAAATGCAATAATCTGTTATTTCTCCATCTCTGTTACCTCTGTGCCTGGAGTGGTTTGTTAAAAAATAAAATCTATTGTTCACAGTTAAGAGACTATAGATAAGAATCTTATTTATTGTACAACTTTATTCACATGGTAAAGCATCGGGCAATTTTTAGGAGATGTGATACAGTTAATCACCTCTTAATTGATTGATGAACTATGATGAAATCGTTCAGCAAAAATAGAACTTAGGTAACAAACCCAGATATGAACCCTGTTGTACAGCTAACTGGGGGAATTTTGTTTTATGTTTGTTCATTACAGAAGCCGTCTAGACTGCATAAATGTTAGGATTGCCACAGAGTGAGAATCGCGTAAGAGAAGGAAAAAAAACTGAATGGCAGAATTTGAAAAGTCAATATCCTTTGATGGACGGGATATTCGACTAACGGTTGGCCTACTAGCCCCCCAAGCAGGTGGGTCGGTTTTGATACAATCAGGAGATACAACTGTTTTAGTAACGGCTACAAGGTCAGCAGCGCGGGAAGGCATTGATTTTTTGCCACTGACCGTAGATTACGAAGAAAGATTGTATGCAGCGGGAAGAATTCCTGGGGGAATTATGCGCCGGGAAGGTCGTCCACCGGAAAAGGCAATTCTTGCTAGTCGTCTGATTGACCGTCCACTCCGTCCTTTATTCCCTTCATGGTTGCGGGATGATTTGCAAGTTGTGGCAATAACTATGTCAATGGATGAGCAAGTCCCCCCTGATGTGTTAGCAGTAACAGGTGCTTCAATTGCTACCCTCATTGCCCAAATTCCTTTTAATGGACCAATGGCCGCAGTGAGAGTGGGCTTAGTGGGTGATGATTTTATTATTAATCCTACCTACGCAGAAATTGCAGCGGGAGATTTGGATTTAATTGTCGCTGGTTCACCAGATGGGGTGATCATGGTGGAAGCGGGTGCAAATCAGTTGCCAGAGCGAGATATTATTGAAGCGATTGATTTTGGCTATGAAGCAGTTCGGGATTTAATTCAAGCCCAGTTAGATTTGCTGGATGAATTAGGTATAAAACTTGTGCAAGAAGCACCACCAGAAGTAGATCAGACCTTAGAAAACTATATCCGCGATCGCGCTAATGATGAGATCAAAAAAATCTTAGCGCAATTTGAGTTAACTAAAACTGATCGTGATATTGCTTTGGATGCAGTTAAAGATAGTATCGCGGCTGAAATCAAAGCTTTACCAGAAGAAGACCCTATTCGCATCGCCGCCACAGCAAATTCTAAAGCTCTTGGCAATACATTTAAAAGTATTACCAAATACTTTATGCGCCGTCAAATTGTCGAAGATAATGTCCGCGTTGATGGTCGCAAACTTGATGAAGTTCGCCCTATATCTTGTCGAGTTGGCATCATACCCAAACGAGTCCATGGCAGCGGTTTATTTAACCGGGGACTGACTCAGGTACTATCAATGTGTACCCTTGGTACTCCCGGAGATGCCCAAAATCTCAATGACGACTTGCAACTAGAACAAACCAAGCGTTATCTGCATCACTATAACTTCCCTCCCTTCTCCGTCGGCGAAACCAAACCATTACGCGCCCCTGGTAGACGGGAAATCGGACATGGTGCATTAGCGGAACGGGCATTGTTACCTGTACTACCACCCAAGGATAAATTTCCCTACGTCATTCGCGTAGTTTCGGAAGTGCTGTCTTCCAATGGTTCTACTTCAATGGGTTCAGTTTGCGGTTCTAGTCTATCCCTGATGGATGCCGGTGTACCCATTACCAAACCCGTGAGTGGTGCGGCAATGGGCTTGATTAAGGAAGGGGACGAAGTGCGAATCCTTACCGATATTCAAGGCATTGAAGACTTTTTAGGTGACATGGACTTCAAAGTTGCTGGTACAGATACGGGGATTACCGCTTTGCAAATGGATATGAAAATATCTGGTTTGCCTTTAGAAGTAATTGCCCAAGCTGTCAACCAAGCCAAACCTGCCCGGTTGCACATTCTGGAAAAAATGCTCCAGACTATTGACACCCCCAGGGAAGAAACTTCACCCTTTGCCCCACGTCTGTTAACGATTAAGATTGATCCTGACATGATTGGTCTAGTCATTGGGCCTGGTGGTAAAACCATTAAGGGTATCACTGAAGAAACCGGTGCAAAAATTGACATCCAAGATGATGGTACTGTCACTATTTCCGCAGTTGATGAAAACCGAGCTAAGAGAGCGCGGAACATCGTTCAAGGCATGACTCGTAAGCTTCATGAAGGCGATGTTTACATCGGTCGTGTGACTCGGATTATACCCATTGGTGCTTTTGTGGAATTCTTGCCCGGTAAAGAAGGCATGATTCACATTTCTCAACTCGCTGACTACCGCGTTGGTAAGGTTGAAGATGAGGTAGCTGTTGGTGATGAGGTGATTGTCAAGGTGCGAGAAATTGACAATAAGGGTCGAATTAACCTCACCCGTTTGGGTATTCACCCAGATCAAGCAGCAGCAGCACGAGAAGCGGCCGCAGTGAACCATTAAATCGCTGGTTGGATTTTAGATTTTAGATTACGGGTCAATCGCAAATCTAAAATCCGCGATGCCTTGTTAGTAGGCATCGCTGTCGAATTTTTATCATGTCTGTAATGCCCTAAAGCTCTTTTTTATCTAACCGCAGAGGCGCAGAGGACGCAGAGAGAAGAAAAAATAATTAACTAAACTTATACTATTGGTGCGACTTGAAAAATTATCTCCTCTAATTTCCGTAATAATTCTTGCTCATTGTAAGGCTTAGAAAAATAAGCTTTTGCCCCTAGCTGCATGGCTAATTGACGGTGTTTACTGCTACTACGAGAAGTTAACATTGCTACAGGAATATTTCTGAATTCTGCATTAGCGTTGACGCGCTCTAAAAAGCTATAACCATCAACCCGTGGCATTTCAATATCACAAATGACAGCTTGGACTTGTAAACCACTTTCCAGCTTTTCTAAAGCGTCTTGACCATCTTTGGCCTGTTCTACTTGATATCCACCTTTTTCTAGAGTTAGGGCTAAGTAACGCCGCACATTAATTGAATCATCAACAATTAAAATTATGCCTTTTTGGCGCGTAGGTTGGATTGGAGTTGGAACTTTTGGTGGTTTTAGGAAAGCGGTTTGTAATCTGGTTATTGGTAACTTATTGCTAACATGAGGACGTTCACCAGTAGTAATCCACAATACTAAATCATTGGTATTAACCAAGGGAACTACTCGACCATCACCAAGAATTGTACAGTTATTAAAACCGCTAGGTAGAGGAATATTACCTTCTACTTGACGAATAGCTACTTCCTGTTCACCCCAACAGCGTTCTACTTGAACTGCTATTTGTTGATGATCATGTTTGACTATCAATACACTTGTAGCATTAATTATGGGCAGAGTTTCTAATTCCAAGTTATTGTAGCGAGAGCAATTAAACTCAAAGTAACTATTTAAACGCAACAATGGTAATTGAATATCTTGCCAATTAATAAATTCTTTACCATCTTGGGAAAAGATTTGCTCATTTTCTAGTAAGAAAATTTCCTCTACTACATCTGTGGAAAATGCTAACACTAAGCGATCGCTTTCTACTAATAAGACTCGCGCTACTGACAAGGTAAATGGTACTGATAAAGTAAAGGTTGTCCCCACTCCTGTTTGGGTATCAACATTCACATCTCCCCGCGCCAGCTTGAGGTTATTTCGGACTACATCCATTCCCACCCCTCGACCAGATAAAGCTGTTACCTGTTCCGAGGTACTAAACCCAGGTTCAAAAATTAATGATAGTAGTTCCTCTTCACTTGCACTCGCTAATAAAGAATCATCCAAACCCATTATTAAAGCCCGATGACGAATTTTTTCTAAAGAAATACCTTGACCATCATCACGGATAGTAATAATCGTGCGATTACTATGGTAAGCTGCCTTCATTTCAATCAACCCTTGTTCGGATTTTCCTTGATTTTTACGGGTAGCAGGATCTTCAATTCCATGATCAAAAGCATTGCGTAATAAGTGCATTAAAGGCTCATTTAAAGCTTCCAAAATGCTCCTTTCAATTAAAGTATTACCACCTTCAATTTTTAACTGCACATTTTTTCCATACTCTACATTTAAATCTCTAATTGCTCTAGGAAAACGTTCCACTAAATCGGAAAAAGGACGCATCCTCACTTGGGTTAATTGTCTTTGTAATTGTTTAGAAGTTTTATTCAGTTTCCGCGCTATTTGGTCTGTATCATCAACACTTAATTGAATATCACTGGTAACTTCTGCAACTTGCACGATAGTTTCCATGACATTCTGAGATAACAAATTTAATTTTTGATAGCCATCCTGGTCTAAAACATTATTTTCTGTGTCTTGATTACCATGATTAGTTGACTCCTCCGCAAGATGATTATGAATGATCATTTTTGCATAAGCTGTCCGCAGTTCTTGATTTTCTTGATCAAGAATTTGGACTCGTTGACTGAGACTACGAACTAATTTACGTAATCTTTCCATTTGGACATTCAACCCATTTCGTTGAATAATAACTTCCCCAAATAAATCATTAATTTTTTCTAGATGTTTACTAGGGACTCTAACTGTATTTTCCTGATTTTCTCGTTCTTTAGGAAGTGAATTAAGATCGCTTTTACGTTCAGTATATTTATAATCTATGGGCAGATTCTCTGAAGCCAATACTTTATCAGGATTGATTTCTGGAGATAATTCAACATTTTCTAATAATTGAAAATCAGAAATAACTGCTTTATTCAACAAATTATCTTGCCGATTTGATAAGGTATCTGTATAATTGTTAGCATGATGATCATTAATAACTTCACCAAGATCAATTTTAGTTGGTAAACTATCTTGTTGATTACTTAATAGTAAAGCTTGAGATTGCCTCCATGCTTTTAATGCTAAATCGGCAATTTCCACACAACGATCAGGAGAAGTTTCTAGGTAATGACTAACTGATTGACATAGTTTGGTAAATGCTGTTAATTGGAGCATTTCTCCTAATCCACCTAGCTCAGTAGACATGATCACCAATTCTGCTCTTAATCCTGATTTATTACTATTTTTTAATCGAGCTTCGAGATGTTGTAAATACTCTTCAACTTCCGTTTCAAACAATAAAGGAATAATTTCTTGCCCATCTTCTGATGATAGCAAAGTTGTAATATCTTCTGGAGAAGGTTCACCTAAACGCTCATAAAGTTCATCAAAAATTGGGTAACAAGATTTTCTTAACCAACTAGTATCGAGATCATTACCTTTTGCAAGTAATTCCACAATCTGCCGTAGCCAATCAACACCCGATAGTAATAAACTTTGTAAATGAGTATCAAGTTCTAAGGAATCTTTCTGAGTCTTTAAAACTTTAAAAGCATCTTCCAATCTATGAGCTAAATCACTTAATACACGAAATCCCATCATAGCCGCTCCACCTTTAATAGAATGGGCGGCTCGCATTGCAGCATTAATATGTTCTAATTCAATTCGTTTACTGGTGTCAATTTCCAGTAATATCCCCTCTAAAGTATTGAGATAATCAGTGGCTTCTTCCAGAAATTGCATCTGGATTTCTAATTCTTTATCTTTAGTCATTAGTCATTAGTCCTTAGTTATTAGTTATTAATTCAGAACAAATGAGGATATCAAGTAGGAGGGAAAGTCTCAATAGTCTCTTTTAACTCCTGAGAAATAGCTACTGCTTTTTGTACAGATTGGGAAAGTTGACGAGCATTATCACTACTACGGGCTGATATATTAGTAATATCCTGAATAGTTTGACTAACAATTTGTGATGTTTGCACTTGAGATGTAGTCGCAATTAAAATTGACTGCACTAAAGTATCTATTTGTTGTGATATATCAACAATTTGCTGTAAACCATGCTTGGCATTTTCGATAATATGGCTGCTTTCGACGACTTGATTATTTCCCATGATCATCGTTTGTAATACCTCACCAGTTTCTCGTTGAATTTTGGCAATTATTTCCTCAATTTCTTGAGTTGCGGTGGCACTTCTGGCTGCTAATTCTCCTACTTCTTCAGCTACTACCGCAAAACCTTGACCCTCTTCCCCAGCTCTTGCCGCTTCAATACCCGCATTAATTGCTAATAAATTAGTTTGCATAGCAATTTGATTAATTACAGAAACTACACGGGAAATCTGTTGAGAAGATTCTCCTAAACGTCTGATTTTTTTAGCTATTTCATCAACTGTTTCTTGGACAAAGAAAATATTTTGCAATGTTAAATCCATCGCTTCTCCAGTTTTAGTAGCTGTATGGTTAGTATCATTAACAATGCTAACAGCCTGCTGTGCTATATCAGCTATAGATTGAATAGCAATAGTCATATTGTTAATAGTTTCTAAGCTCCGGTTTATTTGTTCGGGTTCTATCACTGCTTCTACTGTGAATTTTTCTAAAGATAAATGCACTTCACTAACAGTTTCTTGAATTTGGTTAACAATTTGCTGAAGACTATTCTGAAAATCTTGCAATTCTCCAGTATCTTGATGATTATTTAATTTACTATTCGCCTTTAATTTTTTGATCTCTATCACTAGATGAGATTGTTCTATAGCATAGCCAATTTGTGCAGCCACCTGTGTCAATAAATTAATTTCTCTAGGTTGCCAAATATGGGAATTACGGCAATGATGAGTAATCAAGAAACCTTGAATTTCCCCATGAGTAAAAATTGGTACAGTTAAACTACTTTGCACAGAAAATTGCTTTAACCATTCAATGTAACTAGGAGCTAAATTTGGCGATTCTTCAATATTTGATATAGCCTCTAATCCACCATTTTGGATGAGTTCTTGCCAATGAGAGTTATTGTTATATACTTTCAGAATTTTTTGCCAATCACCGGTGACTGATTCAGCAATTATTTTTCCTGTTTGCGTTTTACGATGCCGTTTATAAATGATGATTCTGTCTGTTTTTAAAACTTGACTAACTTCGGAAATTGCTGTTTGATAAATATATTCAGGCTGAAGATTTAGACGAATTTTTTTGGTAATATCTATCAGTAATTGTAGCCATTCAATTTCTATGTCTTGATGTTCTTTCTTGTTGGCTGCACTCAGGTATATTTGCTCTTGGCTACCCTTGGCTTCTGCTATAGATGTATTAATATTAACAATTTTGGCATGAATGCGCTGGCTTAACCAAGCTACAAACAACGTCATTAATAATGCAATTAGTGGTGTTGTACTTGCAATTAATGTCAAAAATTCTCTTTGTGGTTTAAAGGCAATTGCTGTATCTTTAGCGATAATTAACTGCCAATTGATATCTGGTAAACTGGATAATTTTCGGAATGGTACATAACTAATTAGTTGCTGCTTTTTCTCATTTTTAGTAATGGTTGTAAATGTGTCAATATCTTTAGCACTTAAAACATTAGCTAAGTTAGGATATATACCGATGGCTTCTTGACTAACTAATTCCTGATGAGAACTGATTAAAATCTTCCCTGTTTCATCTAAAAAATAATATTGATTAGGATCATTAGGATCATCTATATAACCTTTTACCACTTCTCCTAAAGCTTTTAAAGGCATACGGGTTCTGACTATACCAATAGTATTACCCTGACTTATATCCTTAATTGGTGCAGCTATATAAATCACTGTGCCTATATTTTTAACCATTTCTGGTTGACTAATAATAGGAATATTTTTTTGAATTACCTTTTGAAAATAGGTAAGTTGTTTTTCCGGACTTAAAGATTCTCCTTTTGATTGAATAATTACTTGTCCATTAAGATCAAATACAGCCACACTATCATAAACTTTACCAGTTTTAATTAACCGATCTAAGGCAGCTTGTGTTTCGATATTAATTTTGCTGACATTAACCTTGCGTTTTTTGCTAGAATTTTCTGGTTCTGCTTTTTTACCTCCACTAGTTTGACTCAAAAATGATAAATTAGATAATACCTGAATATCACCATAGCGTTGGCCAATAAAATTATTAACTGTATCACTTAAACTAATTGCTTTCGTTTCTTGAGATGTAATAATTTGCTTAGTAATCAAATTGCTCCCAAAAATATAAGCAATCGCGCCAATTCCCAAAACTGGTAAAGTACCAATAGCTATGGACAAAATTATAGATTTTGTACTCAATTTAAACTGTTGTAAATATTTCACTCTATGATGCCAAGCTGTAGGATAATTAAAATTATCTCCTCTACTCTCAACAACTTTTGCTGGAGAAATCAAAGCTGCTTTTTTTTGAGAATCACCACTTTGTTTAATATCAGTTTTATTTAACATATACTCCTCACACTTTACCCATAAAATAACAAGGTTCAAACACTTTTTCTGAGTATTAATTATTAGTCAATACGGAGAATAGCCGACTGTAAAATATGTACTGCATCTAACACTAATAATATTTCTTCTTGTTGGACTACACAACCACATAAGTAAGGTACTAAACTAGATGCTACCTGCCCTACAGGAGAACGAACATCATCAGGAATAAACTTAGTTGTCCCTTTAATTTCTTGAACGACTAAACCTAAAATCATTGATTCTATTTGAATAACAATGATATTGTACTGACGCAACCGATGATCAAGACATTCTAAATTGAACATCTTCGGTAAATCAACTACCCAAATTATATGGCTGCGCCAATTCATTAATCCTAATATACAAGCAGGCATATTTGGAATAGCTGTAACCGATGTAACAGGTACAATAATTGCTTCTTGAGTATGAGTAATGGATAAAACAGCACCAGTTTGTTGATTGAGTTGAAATTTAAGATAGCCATCTTCTCTGCTGTTATGTATAGCTTGATGGTTAAAATCAATTTGCAATTTTTTCATGGGGCTGGATTATTAAAATTAATTAATTTTGGCTTGATGGAATAATTTCGATTTGGGAAATCAAAATTTTTATGCTAAAGCAGCATAAATTTATAGGTAATTTTTAATACAAAGTATTTGTTTTGAGGTGATCGTCAAACTCAACCAAGATTAACAGGTTAATTAAAGATTATCAAATTATTGGTCTTGAACAACCACAAATTCTTGATTTATCTATTTTTATTGGTAAAATTAAATACAATATATTATTTGTTTCTCCTATAAATTTAGTTGCTATTTATACAAGAAATGCAATACAAAACCTATAGGAGGCGGCTGAAAAACTAGCTGTATCAGTCCTAACAGTTCAGCGTTTGGTGAAAAAGTGGGAACAAGATGGTTTAGTCGGACTCACTCAAACGGGTAGGACTGATAAAGGAAAACATCGAATTGGTAAGTTTTGGGAGGATTTCATCGTCAAAACTCATAAGGAGGGTAATAAGGGAAGCAAACGCATGAGTCCTAAACAGGTTGCTATTAGGGTTCAGGCTAAAGCCCATGAATTGGGTGACTTAAAACCTCCTAATTACAGGACTGTTTTACGGGTATTAGCTCCTATATTGGAAAAACAAGAAAAAACTAAAAGTATCCGCAGTCCTGGTTGGAGAGGAACAACCCTTTCTGTTAAAACCCGCGAAGGGAAAGATTTATCTGTTGATTACAGTAACCATGTCTGGCAATGTGATAGCGAAGCGCTCCGTAGGAATCATACCCCTGCGGATGTGTTGTTAGTAGATCAGCATGGTGAACTTCTCAGTCGTCCCTGGCTAACGACTGTAATTGATACCTATTCTCGTTGCATTATGGGTATTAATTTAGGTTTTGATGCACCTAGTTCTGAGGTAGTAGCCTTAGCGTTACGCCATGCGATTTTACCCAAAAGGTATGGTTTAGAGTACAAACTGCATTGTGAGTGGGGAACTTACGGTAAGCCAGAACACTTTTATACTGATGGTGGTAAAGACTTTCGCTCTAACCACTTGAGTCAGATTGGAGCGCAATTGGGATTTGTCTGTCATTTACGCGATTCCTACGGAGCGCTTCGCTATCGCCCTTCCGAAGGTGGAATCGTTGAACGTCTTTTTAAGACATTGATTGATGCTCGAATGGGTGATCAAACTCGCTTTGGGCGTTGGGAAGCAGGATTACCTTCAGTACCAGTACCAATTGAAGAACGTGATTTAGATATCTGCCTCATGAAGCAGTCACGGCGAAGGGTGCAAAAAGGCGGGCATTTACAGTTTTAAAATTTAATGTATCGGGGGGAATATTTGGGAGGATATGATGGGGAAACCGTCAATTTAAGATTTAATCCCAGAGATATTACAACGGTGCTGGTTTATCACCAAGAGAACAGTCAAGAAGTTTTTCTGACTCGCGCTCATGCTCAAGGTTTGGAGACTGAGCAACTTTCATTAGATGAAGCTGAAGCTGCTAGTCGTAGACTGCGTAATTTGGGTAAAACTATTAGTAATCAAGCCTTATTGCAAGAAGTTCTTGAGCGTGATGCTCTGGTAGCAAATAAGAAAAGCCGTAAAGATCGTCAAAAATTGGAGCAAGAAATTTTGCGCTCTACTGCGGTAAATGATAGTAAAAATGAGTCTTTGGCATCTCCAGTTATGGAAGCAGAAGATGTGGAATCTACTACTCCGGTTCAATCTTCATCCCCGGAACTAGAGGTTTGGGACTATGAACAACTGCGTGAAGAATACGGATTTTAAACAATGACAGATGATGCACAAGCGATAGCGAAGCGCTGCTGCAAGCAGATCGCCAAGCAATTGGGTGGGGTAAAACCGGATGATGAGTGGTTGCAAGCTGAAATTGCTCGTCTCAAGAGTAAGAGTATTGTGCCGTTACAGCAGGTTATAACCTTGCATGATTGGTTAGATGGAAAGCGCAAAGCACGGCAATCCTGTCGAGTGGTTGGGGAATCGAGAACGGGCAAAACAGTTGCTTGTGATGCCTATCGGTATAGACAAAAGCCACAGCAGGAAGTGGGAAAAACACCAATTGTCCCTGTAGTGTATATTCAGCCCCCCCAAAAATGTGGTGCAAAGGATTTGTTTCAGGAGATTATTGAGTATCTCAAATTTAAGGCAACTAAGGGAACAGTCTCGGATTTTCGCGGTAGAACAATGGAGGTATTAAAAGGCTGTCGCGTAGAAATGATCATTATTGATGAAGCTGATCGCATCAAGCCTGAGACTTTTGCCGATGTACGCGATATTTATGACAAGTTGGGTATTCCTCTACCTGAGTTTCAATCTTATGCTACTTGGGACGTTTAAGCCCACCTTTCCGTTTAACTTTAAATCCATACATATATATTTCAGGCATATTAATTCTTCCATCAGAACGACTTTCTACAATTCCGAGTTGAAGTAAATATTTCAAAATTTCTTCAGGGTTAATTACAGGTGGTTGTTTTTCTGGTTTTTCGCTCCAGTTCGTAGATTCTACTGCTTCTAAAAACCTCTCTTTCTCTACTGGAACTACAAGTTCAGCTAAACTTGTTTTAAGAGATCCTAACCAAGGATACTCCTCTTGAGCTAATTCTTTAATTCGCGCTTCTGAAGTCTTCATTAAAGCTTCCTGTAAATCAGAGGGTTGCAAAAGTAGCATATTTTGTTCAACGGTTGAGTGTTGTTCTATTCTACTTTCTGCGGCTAAAACAAATAACTTGAGAAAAGAACGGGGTGCAATTCGACTACCAGCATCCTGGAGGTGATTGGGAATCCAGCGATAGGTAATTCCTTTTTTAGGAGCAGCCCCCATATACTTACCAATCATCCTTTCAATTAGTTCTTCAAATAATTTTTCATTTGATGTTACAGTCCAGCCCAAACCAGTTTTATTTTCAATAATTAACTCTGGAATAGTTTGCAAATATTCTGTCATTTCAGATCCAGAGTTTGCAAGTCGTTTTACCAAAAGTTGGTAAAGCCATGAAGTTTTCCATTCCAGTCGAATTTGATGTCCTTGCAGTTTAGAAGCATCAGGAAAATTCAAAAACTCCTCTCCAAATAGATCAGTACGCAAAAAGATTTTAGGTCGTATTCTGTCCCAACGTCGCCATCGATCAAGCCACAAAGCTAAAAGTTCACGAATTGGACTTGCTAAGGCAGTATAGGAAACCACTAATCGATCTAATTCATCATAAGTAACAAATAACCAATCATCTGTTTCAATAAGTTTTTGATCTAATTTATCTAAGACAGAATTTAATTTTTCAAGATTTTGATTGACGATAGGTTGCCAAGTTGATAAAAGAGATAAATTATCTCTCAGAAGATTGACTATTTCTGTCTCCATTTGTTCAAGCAGAAAATCTTTGAACTTGAAATCTTCTTGCTGTAATAACACGCCTAAAATTAAACCAATCCAGAAGCTACGCCATTCAATATTTGTAGCCTTATTCATTTGGCTTTCCACACTTTCTGGAGTGGGAAATCGCTTTTCTGCTTGGCGAATCCTTCCAAAACCTGCTATCCATGTTGTTTTACTCAAAGTGGGTAAGGATCTAATTCCCAAGCTTTCAACCAAAGCTTGTCTTCCTGAAGGAATTGCAAGCAACCGGAATAATTCTGTTTTTCCTACTCCTTTTCCTCCTAATATTAATAATATATTTGGTTCTAAAGCACGACGATAATCTGCTATGGGTAAAAAGTTTTTTAAGAAAATTTCATGATCATTACTTTCATGTTCAGCAATTCCTTCACCAGGGGCGATATTCTCTATTAATTCTAGTAATTTGTGTTTATTAATTTCAGACATAGGTTTTAATCTAATTATTTTTTTGAAATTCACGCCCAAAAAGATTACACAACTTTTCTGCAATCTCCTGATAATGAGAATTAGTCATGATTCCTACAAGGTCTGATAGTCGAGTGGATTCTTCTGGAGTTGAGTTGCGAGAAAATAGAGCTATGTCTCCCCGTAGACTCTCCTGATAAGGTACAACTAGAGGAAAAAATGGTGCTTCTCTATCGTTAGAATCAGGGACAGTTTCATCTACAGAGTAATAGTTTTCTTGAAAAAGGTCGTAGGCTTTTTCCCGAAATTCTCTCAATTCTATGTCTCTTCCTAAGATTCCGATTGCTGGAGCCATCGAATGTACAAGAACCAACGGTAAACGCTCATCAACTCCAGGACTTGCTAAATGTCGAATAACATGAGTTAGTCCAGCCCAACTTTGACGTGATTGAGTACCAAATATCACTGCTGCATGAGAGAGTTTAGCGATCGCTAATCCACCAATATCATGAAAACCAGCCCGCGCATCCATTAGAATAAAATCTAACTCTGTTGCTTCTCTATTTAATTCTTTTAACATACTTACCATTGTACTTTCCAGTTCACCATTTACAAGGTTCTGAAAGTCTAATCTAGCTAATTTTTCCAAATAATTTTTATCTACTGTTCCAGCCGGAAGTAATTGTATACCCTCACTATTATCTTCTAACAAAATTTGTTCATTAATGCTTTTCAAATGAGTACGCAGTTTCCAATCTTGTTCTTGAATTTTCTTTTCCAATAAATAATCAATCACACCTGGATTATTTGAGTTATCTGGTGAAAAAATTGTAGCCAATCCTGGCGCTTCTAAATCGAGATCAACAATAGCAACTAGATGACCATTACGGGCTAAAGTCAATGCAGTTGCAACGAGACTACTAGTTCGTCCCACACCTCCCTTAAAAGAGAAAAAAGATATGATCGCGGGTTTATATTTTTGATAAACTACTGTTTCTGGCCAAGGTGGTGTACCTACTTGATTACCTATCCATGCCTGTTTAGCAATATGGCGCTCAAGAATATACCAACGAGGCAAAACTGATTCATCATCCCCATGATCCCAAGATGCAGGACTTCTTTCAGCCTCGATACTTTTAATTAAAGCTTTGTAAGCGTCCTTGTCTCTTTTCGGCAACCAAATATCATTCCCATAATACTTTCCAAGTTTTGTAGATAAAAAGTTATTAAGGTCTGTGGTTTCTGATTCTTCAATGTTAGTAGTTTCTGATGGTTTTGGTTCAAGAAAAATTCTAATCTTTCCATTAACGTCACGAATAATAGTGATAGACTTAAGTTTAGGTATAAGTGTATCTACAATGATCTGTTCATTAAAGCATTCCTGCACTTTATCAAAGGTTTCACTAAAACTGATCATGATTTATTAAATATCTTTACTGGAAATTAAGCCATCTAACACTAATTTGGAGATTATTTCTCGGTAAATTTCTTCCGCACGTTGAACAGCAGATTGTACTTCAGCTTCAGTCCAATGTCCAGATTTGAAATATCTCCTAATTGGATGATTTTCAGCTAAAACAGTACCAGCTATTCGTGAAGCAGGGAGTTGTTTATCCAGAACGGGGTAGATAACCCGTAAGCGTTCCATTAACCTTCCATCAAGTTCGGAGAGGTCATGGTTATATTTTGTTGCTGCCTTTTGATCATGCTTAAAATATTGCTCTATAAGTACCTTAAATGAGCATTCTACGACATAACCTGCTAGATAAACGGCATTGTCCCACCGTTGCTCTCCCAAAAGAATTTGAGCATCCTGTAAATGTCTGCCTGCTGAATTAGAAAATGAGTCTTGCATTTTTTACCACAAATTGCTGTATAATGGTCACAATTTTTCAAAACCTAACCTAAAATATATCATTAACAATACCTTAGCCAAATTACGAGGGTGAGATAATGCTTTAACCATGAACTCCCGTTTCTCGCTAGGCTTATTATGAAAGATTCAATGATTGATTAGTGGCTAAAATTACTGAGATTATCCCTTAATTGTTGATGCACGCGAACTGCTTGCAGCAGCGCTTCGCTATCGCACCAAAAAGGAATCACAGTTTGTCCCTCACAAAGTGCCTCTAAAGCCGCTTGCTGGTCAAACTCCGCCAGTTGCAAAGGTTGTTCAGGCGATTTTGAAGGTAAAAACATCAACCGCTTCATCTTATCTTCAGTAACAGACTCCTCAAATAGCCAAGGCTCTCTTTTACGCAAAGTTTCCAAAGCTACATGACACATTTCAAAGTTTAAACCAATTGACAGAAAATGCTCCATGAATGAAAAAGCTTGAAATTGAGACTATTTTTGGGTTTAGTAACTACTAAAAAATTTAGGGGGGTTGAAAGCAAGTCCTTTTATCCGCTTGTTCTATAATGATGACAAGGATGATTTTTTTTTACGACATTAATTTGTCACTACCATCAAAACGACAACAAATAGTCACAGCGACACTAATTTGTCACTGATGACATATAATTAGTCACTGTACATTTAATTTTCCTGAGTGCTTTTAATTTGACTAGTTGTTTAAAAGTGCGGATAAAAGGACTTGAACCTTCACTCCTTTCGGAACTAGAACCTAAATCTAGCGCGTCTGCCAATTTCGCCATATCCGCATTAAGAACTTACTTTAACATAACAAATTATTTATGGCAATAGGTAAAAAGTCAAAATTTAAAATTCGGGGCTGGGGGATTGGTGATTTCGCCCCATGTCCCCAATCCTCTACATCACAGCCACACGAGGGAGACGATGCTTAAAGCCGCAGAGAATTTCCCAAGAGATGGTGTTGAGGCGATTTGCCCAATCATCAGGGGATATTTGCTCTTGTCCCTGTTCTCCTAGTAAGGTGACTATTTCCCCTTCTTGCAAATCGGGGATGGAACTCACATCTAACATGATTTGATCCATTGTAATTGCGCCAATTTGCGGCACAGATTGTCCACGGATTAATACCTGCATTTGATTAGAAAGATGACGGGGAACTCCATCGGCATAACCGATACCAACGACAGCTAGACGCATTTCTTTGGCAGCAGTAAAATGATGACCATAGCTGACTCCAGTTCCTGGGGCTATGGTTTTAACTTGGGTAACTCTGGCTTTGAGTTGTAAAACAGGTTGAAGTTTAATTTCATGTTGTAAGTGAGTGGCAGGATAAAGGCCATACATGGCTAAACCTACACGGACCATGTCATAGTGAAGGCTTGAATCTGCCAGGGTAGCGGCTGAGTTAGCTAAATGTAAACTGGGAATTTTGATCCCTTTAGCTTTGATATCTGCAATTGCTTCCTCAAATCGTCTATGCTGTTCTCCCATCACCGTCACATCAGGACTATCTGCCGTTGCTAAGTGAGAATAAATACTGGCAATATCTAAATGGGGTAATCCTTGGACCAACTGGACAAACTCTGCTGCTTGTTGCCAATTAGTCCCTAACCTAGACATTCCTGTATCTAATTTGATGTGTACGGGTAAAGAGGAATTATAGTGAATAGTTTCTAATGTGTTAGAAAATTCTAAAGCTTGCTTAGGACTACATAGTGTCGGCTGAAGTTGCCAATGAGCGATCGCCTGAATTTGTTCTGGTGTGTTGGTTGCCCCTAAAATTAAAATCGGGGCTTTAATGCCATCTTCCCGCAATTGAATACCTTCGGGAACAGTTGCTACACCTAACCAAGTCGCCCCCGCTTCTAAAGCAGTTTTCGCAACTGTTCCTGCCCCATGCCCGTAGGCATCAGCTTTGACAACTGCCATTAATTGGGTCTGTGGCGATAACAACTTGACCAACTGTTTGACATTATGAGACAACGCCCCTAAATCAATTTCTACCCAAGCCCGCTGAGAAAACCAAGCATAAGTATCACGTTCCTGATGATCAGCAAAAATTGGGGTTTGTTTGCGACTTAACATTGCACTTCACTCCTAATCACACCACTGCAAAGCTTCCAGACTATCTGATAGTTCTGATTTGCGTCCTCAAAGCTCTATCAATTTAATCAGGAAGTTTAACTTTGATCCGGTAATTTATACAAGATGGTGGCGTGAGCAATATTAGTGTGTCCGCAGATTAAATAGTTGTTTGATTATCGCAAGATAGTTCTTCCTCATCAAATTCATGATAACAAATTTAAAATCAAATGTCAACCCTGAAAATCTCCTTTATTTCGCAGTTGCGCGATTTAACTTGAAGTTGAGCAGGAATTTTGTCCCAGCTATAAATGATAAATTTGCTACCGAAATTACTAGAAAAATCTGCTTATACTAGAAAGACATATCACAAATTATACGGCATAAATACTGGAAACCCTATTCTCAACTGCATTGCTGTAAATTCCCATAACTTTGCGAAAACAGTGATGCTGCTGTTGAAGTATAAACAGTATTGATGTCAATTTTCTCTTGATTTTGTCTTTCAAATAACCAGTTAAATTTATGACTCTTACACAAGAACGCCAAGTGATTTTGTTCAAACCCCAAGGCAGTATAGACTTAGACAGTGGTACAGTCTTGAGCGAACAGATGGCTGCAATAAAACCTCAGCATCATCAACTCTGGGTTATAGATTTAGCAGAAGTAGATTTTATGGATAGTTCTGGATTAGTCCCCCTAGTCAAAGGACTTACGGTAGCGCGTCAAAGTGGTTGTCGGTTAGTTCTTTGTAATGTCAAAGCTCCAGTCAAATTGATTTTGGAACTTACCCAACTTGATACAGTATTTGAAATTTTCCCAAATTATGAAGATATTTTTGCTGTTGTTGAAGATCAGCCGCTATTATTAGCGAGCTAATTTGTAGAATTTTCCTGACAAATACCTAAAATCCGCAGCATCTGACAAATACAGGTACTGCGGATTTTAGGTGTTTATTTATTGCAAATACACGCACAAATTTTAGGCATTCTGGGGAGCGGACAGATTATTTGGTGCAACTTCCGAACGAGGAAAAGTTGGTAAATCAATACCACCATGATTTGTATAGCGGTTTTTGAGTGCTAAACGATAACTCACACTTTGCAATTCAGCTTGCAATTGGCGATTTTCTCGTTGTAGCTTTGTTACCTTATCTCGCACTGGTGTCATGCGTTCCTCAAACTTACGACGGTAAATTTGGGGTAATTCCTGTACTACCTGCTCCAGCATCCGACTCCGATCAGTTAGCTCTTGCACTGACTGTCTTAGTTCGTGAATCTCCGTGTCACGACTCGTAATTTGCTCTTGATAGAACGTCACCTGCTGTTCCACAGCTTGGAGTTGATCTCTTAAAGCCTGCAATTGACTCAAATCTATCTCTGGCTCGGATTTTGGGGGTGTAAAGTTAGCATTACCCTTAACTAGCCGAAATAGTTCTTGAGATAACTGCTGCACTAATTGATCTCGCAGTTGCAACTCTTGGTGCAACTGGGATATTTCGGTAGACAGTTCTTGGATGTTTGGTATATCAGATTGGCTCACAGTCACCTTAAGTTCTTATGTATAACTGCGATATTAACACTCTCATTGTCTAAAGACACCCTCGATTCTTGGTTTACTGAAACTACTTTCCCTGACAGGATTCCTCCCACCAAAGTAGAGGTATCTTCTCCCAAAGTCTCAAAACCGAGGTTTAATTTTTTCGCTGATGGGTTCTTAAAAAATCAACTGTAGAATACTTATTATAAAAGATACAATAGCATATTTGCCGTTCTATAATCAAGAATATATTGCATGATCAGTTACAAGTTATGCTGATTATGCTTAAAATATGACACAGCACCTATCGGAAAAGAAAATTTCGGGCTAAACTCATTACTTAGCGGTGCTATTTTTAGTTCCGATGTTGATATTCAATTTTACAAGAGGTTATGGACAAAAGTCCAACAGATGGCAGTATTATCCTCCTCTAAGCTGGCGAGGCAGTCTCCCGGCGTGGGGGAGACTTTAGGAGATGTTGATTATGCTTTCACAGGAAGTTCGGAATTCCTTAGATATTGCTGATTTAAATCAGCTTAAATGCGACCTGAATTGTTTACAGCCCGTGGATGTGGGCGAGTATATTACGGAATTGCCCGAAAAACAAAGGGCGATCGCTTTCCGCTTACTCAACAAAGATCAAGCCATAGATGTTTTTGAATATTTACCCACAGAAGTACGGGAAGACCTCATTAATTCCCTCCATGATGCCCAGGTAGTTCACCTCGTTGAAGAAATGAGTCCTGATGAACGGGCAGAATTATTTGATGAACTACCAGCGGGAGTAGTCAAACGCCTATTACAACAACTCAGTCCCGAACAAAGACAAGCCACAGCCACGATTCTCGGCTATCCAGAAGGGACTGCTGGCCGGGTAATGACGACGGAGTATGTCCGCTTGCGGCGAGGATTAACGGTGGGTGAAGCCCTCAGTAAAATTCGCTTGCAAGACGAAGATAAGGAAACAATTTACTATGCCTATGTCACTGATGATAATCGCAAATTAGTCAGCGTTGTTTCTTTGCGGCAGTTATTATTTACCTTTCCCGATGTTTTAATTAAAGATATTGCCAGCGCCCACGTGGTTAAGGTAACAACAGAAACCTCACAGGAAGAAGTTGCCCGCATTATGCAGCGTTACGACTTAATTGCCATGCCTGTGGTTGACAGAGAAGATCGGTTAGTGGGTATTATTACGATTGATGATGTAGTAGATATTTTAGAAGAAGAAGCCACCGAAGACATCCAAAAATTGGCAGGGGTAAGTGGTGATGAAGAAGCTTTATCTCCCGCACACATCACAATTCGGAAACGGTTGCCTTGGTTATTGGGGATTATGGGATTATATATTGGTGCTGCCAGTGCGATCGCTCCTTTTCAACAAGTCATTGCGGCTGTACCAGTTCTCGCTGTGATTATGCCCATATTTTCTAACACAGGCGGCACTGTAGGTATCCAAGCCCTCACTGTCACTATTCGCGGCTTAGGGGTAGGAGAAGTCACACCCGAAGACACTGGAAAAATTCTCCGCAAAGAACTTTTAGCGGGTTTAGGCACTGCTGTAGCTTTAGGGCTGACAATGGTGGCCCTGTCCCTGATTTGGGCTAAACCTCAAGAAAGATGGGTAGCTTTAATTGCTGGGGCAGTTATGGCCACAAATACAATGGTGGCTGTCACCCTAGGAACTTTGCTACCCATGGGTTTGAAGCATCTCAAACTAGATCCGGCTTTAATGAGTGGTCCGTTAGTAACAACACTTTTGGATACAATCGGCTTTTTAACCTTTCTCAGCATGATTTCAATTGCTTTAAAGGTATTTCATTTACAAAGTTAACCAGTTGGTAATTGGTAATTATGCTTTTTTCGTCATTACCAATAAACAATTATCTAATAATCTAAAATCTAAAATCCCAATGCCTACTACTACCTGGAATCGTCATCACATTCTCACCCTGGCTGACTTCACAACGGCTGAATATAACGCCGTGTTACAAACTGCGGCTTCTTTTCAAGAAGTCCTATCACGACGCACAAAGAAAGTCCCCACTTTACAGGGGCAGGTGGTAGCAAATTTATTTTTTGAACCCTCTACTCGCACCCGGAGTAGTTTTGAAATTGCGGCCAAAAGACTCAGTGCGGACACTTTAAATTTTGCTGCGGCTACATCTTCTATGACCAAGGGAGAAACAATTCTGGACACAGCCAAGACTTATTTGGCCATGGGAACTGATATCATGGTAATCCGCCATAAAGATGCCGGAGTACCACAGGCAATCGCCCAAGAAATGGATCGTTTAGGTGTAAAAGTTAGCGTTCTCAATGCCGGTGATGGACAACATGAACATCCATCTCAAGGATTACTAGATTTATTTACAATTTGTAGTTTAATTGATCCTGCCCAACCCAGAATTGAATTATTACAAGGTAAAAAAATAGCTATTGTTGGCGATATTTTACATTCTCGTGTAGCCCGTTCTAATATTTGGAGTTTAATTGCCAGTGGTGCAGAAGTCCATCTGGCAGCACCTCCCACATTATTACCTAAATTCTTTGCTGAATATTTAGGTGTAACAGACCCAAAAAACTTGAAATCCCAACGATTATTTACCCATTGGCAACTAGAACCAGCTTTAGAAAATGCTGATTTTGTCATGACTTTGCGGCTACAAAAAGAACGGATGACCGCTCATTTATTACCCAGTTTACGAGAATATCATCAACTATTTGGCATTACTCGCGCTAAGTTAAAACTCTGTAGCCCTAAAGTTAAAGTTTTACATCCAGGTCCAGTTAATCGGGGTGTGGAAATTAGTTCTGATTTAATGGATGATCCGGAATTTAGTTTAATTCAATCTCAGGTAACTAGCGGTGTCGCTGTGCGGATGGCACTTTTGTATTTTATCGGTAGTGGTAGAGTTAATTAACAGTAAACCAAAAGCTAGGAATTACTAGTACCGCAGTGCGGAATTAAAAATTAAAAGTTAAAAAAGCAGATTACACAAGCTTTTGTCAAATTTTTAATGGTTGATTGACTTACGCCGTTGTGTGCTAGCAATTAGCTATTTAGTCGTCAAAGAAGGACTCGTCTGGGATTTGGTGGCAAAATGGAATCCCTTCACTGGTACTGCAGTACTGTTCTGGTTCAGCTTGACCTAGCTTTGTCACCTGCTTCTATTTTTAAACTGACATAAAACTTTTGCTACCTACTAGGACGCAAATTCAGCTATAATTTACTACTATTGCATACTTATACCGGAGATTTACCAATGATAACTCTATCTATTCTGGATGAAATAGCGAAATATTTAGAACAGCATGAAAACTCAAAAAGGATTAAAAAATTAATATTCTCTGCTTGCAAAAATATTTGGGAGAATGATCAACATACCTTAGATAGATTTAAATTGCCAGAATTAATTCAAGAATTATGTAGTTTAAATCCAACGATAGATAACTTAAATTCTAGTTTATCTAGTGTGGTTAATACTCTTAATAAACCAGGGGAATATTCCATCGTTGCCGATATTATTGTCAATGAAATCCAAAAATTATATCTCACATCTGATGAAGAAACAGGAATACTCTTAAAACAACCCCATCAAGAAGAAGAAACAGGAATAGTATTACCGCAAAATAACCCCATACTTTCTTATCCTGAAAAAATATTATCAAATCCTATAAATAAACCGCCAAGTATTGCCAGAAAAGCTCAATATAATCCATTTGATTTACGGCAAAATCTGATGAAATATACTAACCCACTGAGGGCTAAAATAATTTTATATTCAGCACTTTACAGGAAATTTACTTTCAATGAACAAGACTGGTTTAAACTCAGGGGAGAAAAACTTGATAGTTTATTACAGAGATTATTTAATTCTTGTCCCACTCTCAGAGAACTAGAATCTAAACTCAATAATGCTGTTATATCTTTAGGTGAACCAGATGAAAATACTCAAGCAGCAGGTGCAATCATTCAAACTATGCGAAATTTATATAGTGAGATGCCAGCTAGTAGTAACTCACAGCAATCAATTAACAGTTATTCATCTCCAGAAACTAGAACACTAGTTAATCCTAATCATCAAATTCCCCTCACTGATCTTGATGATTTCTATGATAATAACGATGACGATAATAATACCTGTCAAGTGATAGTACCGCCGACACCAGATAGAAAATAATCAAGAAAAATTTCCACTATTATTGTGTTATTTTTGGGAAAATAATTGAGAGAAAAACTATGGATGCTAAAGAACTTTTACAGCGATATGCAAATGGAGAAACAAAATTTATTGACGCAAATTTAAATGGGGTGAATCTGTTTGGTGTAGACTTGATTGGTATCGGTTTAAATCAGGCAAATTTATGTAATGCTATCCTCATTTTTAGCTATTTAAATCGGGCTATTCTCAACCAGGCAAATCTAACTTGTACAAACCTCGGTGGTGCGAACCTGAATCAAGCAAGTTTAATTAATGCTAACTTACATGATGCTGATTTACATGGTGCAACTTTGCAAAGTGCTGATTTGCGTAATGCTAATTTAACTTTAGCTGATTTGCTAGATGCTAACTTGATGAATGCTGATCTGCGTGGTGCTGATTTGAGTGGTGCTAACCTCACAGGTGCTTGTCTGCGGGGTGCTAACCTGCGAGAAGAAAAGAGAGCCTATTGTGCTACTCTCCGGGGTGCTAACCTGCATAAAGCTGATTTGCGGGGTGCTAATTTAACTGGTGCAGATTTAGCCAAGGTGAATCTGAGTGGTGCTAATTTAAGTGAGTCCATGCTGCGTGGTGCTAACCTCAGTGGTGCTAACCTCAGTGGGGCAATTTTAGAAGGTGCGGCTTTAACTGAGGCTAATTTAGAGGGTGCTAATTTGAATGGCGCTAACTTGATCAATGCTAGACTAGAACGAGCAAATCTGAGTGAAGCGGAACTCGTTGGTGCGAACTTGCAAGGTGCAAGGATGCCCGATGCTAAACTAACTAAAGCTCAGATGAGTCGAGCTAATTTGAGTTTTACTAGGCTGAGTAAAGTAGATTTCAGTCGGGCTAACTTGCGCGAGGCTAATTTAACTGAAGCAGACTTAGTAGATGCCTATCTGGCCAGAACAGACTTGACTGGTGCTAATTTAACTAAGGCAAGTTTGATTAGAGCGGAAATGAGTACCACAAATCTCACAGGTGCAAATTTGCGGGAAACAATTATGCCTGATGGCACAATTAGTTATTAAAAATTGGCAAATTTACCCATTTTTTTGAATTATGGAGTAACTTCTATTTTCCCAATTAAATGCTGTTTTCTTTCTCGAAAATCCATCGTGATTTTGAAACAAAACAAAAGCCGCTACAGCTAACAAAAAATAGCCAAAATACTTTTGGAGTTTTTTACCATCAATAAACTGAGATAAATAAGCACCAAAAAAACTTCCTAAACTAGCAGCAATAATAAATGTTCCTACTAATGGCCAATCTAATTCAACTTGCCCCAAATACCCTAAAAACCCAGCTATAGCATTAACAACTAGAATTAACAACGAAGTCCCAATTGCTTCTTTCATGGGAGTTCTCCCCAAAATAACTAAAGCTGGAACAATCGCAAATCCTCCCCCAACTCCTATTAATCCCGTTAATATTCCTACTCCCAATCCTTCTGTTAGTAACCACAACCAGCAATATTTACAAACTGGGGCTGTATAAACTACATGAGGATTTGCTGGAGATTCCTTGGGGGATTTTTTACTACTACGCTGAATCATTAAACCTGCCGCTATCAGCATCATAATTGCAAACAGCAGCATTTGTAAACTGTCAGTAATAAATGGTAATCCCGCGATTTTTGCCCCTAAAAAAGCACCCAACATGGTAGCAGAACCAAAAATAGCTGCTTTTTTAAAATTGATATTTCCTTTTTGCCAATGAGGTATGACACCAATTAAACTTACTGTACCAACAATTACTAAAGTCATCGCAATAGCTGGTTTAGTCGGTACTCCCATGACATACACTAAAATAGGTAATGCTAAAACAGAGCCACCACCACCTATTAATCCTAAACTAATACCAATACCTGTTGCTAAAAAATGCCCTAATATCCATGTAAACATAATTTGTTATTCTTAATTAATTAATTAATTTACTTTCATTTCAGCAAATTGTAGGTTAGTTTGACATAATAAAACCCAACATTTAGAGGATTTTGTTGGGTTATGCTGCGACTTAACTCAACCTACACAATTTAGTTTTTCTGGTTATAGGGTAATTTAGCCAATAGCATTCCCATGGCACAGGTATTTGTTAATCCCGCAAATACTAATCCTGCCCCTACGAAGCCACTCAATATTAAAAACCAGGGAGAAACAAAAGCACCTAATATAGTTCCGGTAAATACTAATGAACCAGCGACAATTTGCACTTGACGCATTAAGCTAATTGGAGCATTTTTATTGATTTGAGTTGGATATCCTGACTGTTTCCAAGCTGTAATTCCTCCTGCTAATTGTCTAAATTCTGTAAATCCAGAATTAACAAGTTTTTGGGCTACTTGGTTAGAACGATTTCCTGATTGACAGTAAATGATAATTTCTTTACCCTGGATTAAAGATACCTGTTCTGGCTGAAATTTAGAAAGGGGTAAAAGTTGCGCTTGGGGAATATGTTCTCCTCTATATTCTGAAGGTTCTCGAACATCTATTAAGTGGACTTTCTGTTGTTTAATTAATTGCTGAACAGTAGCAACATCAACTAATTTTAATTTGGCGTTGATAGATGTAGTCATTTTATTACCTCTAATTTAATTGTGGATACTAATTATTAACTAAAACTGCATTACCGCAACTTTCATTGGCTGGTACTGCTGCCATCATTTTTTTGGGATTTGGTAGGTTAAGATTGGACATTAATTGGATAAAACTATCGCGGTTATGTCCTTTAAATCGGGGATTATGTTGTTTTTCTTCCCCAATTGTGGAAACTGTAAAACCTTGATAATCATGTCCTGGATAAACTAGGGTTTTATCGGGAAGAGTAAACAATTTTTGGGTGACGACATCAAATAAAGTTCCAGCATTTCCACTTTGAAAATCAGTTCTTCCACAACCACGAATTAATAAAGAATCTCCTGTAAATAATCTTTCGTGATTGACTAAATACGCTGTATGACTGTCTGTATGTCCTGGTGTGGAAATAGCTTGGATAACTACTCCATCTAGTTGTATAATCTCTTTATCTTTAATTTGTTTGTCAGCACAGATAACAGGTGCATTTTCGGGAACAATTCCCAAACATCCAGTTAATTGGCGTAATTTACCTGTACCAGTGATGTGATCGGCATGAATATGACTCTCAAAACAGTACTGCAGTACCAGTCCTAATTCCTTAATTAGTTGTAAATCTCGTTCTACCTGTTCCCATACAGGATCTATGAGTATTGCTGCTCTTGTATTTTCGTCAGCAATTAGGTATGTATATGTACTTGAGTCTTGATCAAAAAGTTGGCGGAATAACATTTTTTTACAAAGTTTGTTATTTATTCATGATATAACCATATAGTAGAATAGTCAACAGAAACATCCAAATATTTTAAATTTTCTATGTCAGACATATTTCCCGGCGCTCTTAGCCAAGTTGCAGATTATTTCAAAGTGCTGTCAGAAGTCAGCAGGTTACAGGTATTATGTTGTTTGAAAACTGGTGCGAAGAACGTCACTGAAATTATTACGGAGACTGGATTAGGCCAGGCTAATGTTTCTAAGCATCTTAAAGTTTTAGCACAGGCGGGTATTGTCAAAAGAACGCCCGAAGGAGTCAGTGTAATTTACGAGATAGCTGATCCTATTCTATTTCAATTGTGTGACTTAGTGTGCGATCGCTTGCAAGTTAGACTCGAAGAACAAACCAAGCAGTTAGAAAAATTTAAGCTATAAGAGAGAAAAATCAAACAACAGCAAACCAAAAAGCCAAGGCAAAACCAAAACCCCAGCAAAACAGGGAACAATCCCAGGAATGGAATCACAGTTCCCTGTTTCTTGATGATTTCAGCTAAACTGTTCCTCAGCGTCCAAATTAAATAACATTTGCAGAGTTTGCATACATCGTCTTCTAGCTTCCACATCTTGCTGGGCGCGTAATTGCACCATCGGATCATGGAGAATCTTATTTACTATTCCCCTTGTCAAAGCCTCAATTACCTCTTGATGCTTTTCGCCAAATTCCGAACCCAAACGAGATAAAGCCTTTTCTAATTCCTGTTCGCGGATAGTTTCGATTTTATTGCGGAGAGAACTAATAGTAGATACAGTTTCTAAACTTCGCCACCAAATATCAAAAGCTTCAACTTCCTCATCTAAAATCTTCTCAGCTTCCTGCGCCATTTGCCGGCGACTTTCATAATTTTGGGCGACAACCGCCTTCAAATCATCAACATTAAAAGCCTTGACATTGGCCAAATCATTGACATCTGCATCCACATTCCGGGGGACAGAAATATCAAATATCATCAATTGTTGATTGGGTTCTAACACCGTTTCTAACTTGGCGCGATCTAAAATGGGTTCAGTGGAAGAAGTGCTAGTAAAAACTATATCACTAGCGGCAATCACTGACATCATTTCTGGCAGCAAATGGATTTGGATAGGTTGTTCTGGGAACAACTTCGCCAATTCTTCAGCCCTTGTGCGGGAACGATTAACAATACTAATTTGAGTTGCACCTTTAGAAATCAGGTGTTGTACCAGCAACCGGGACATTTTCCCAGCACCGAGAATAGACACCCGATAAGTAGATAAATTTTCTACCTTCATCTGTGCTAATTCCACAGCGGCCGAACTGATAGAAACCGCACCAGTGCCAATACTGGTTTCCGTGCGAACCCGTTTACCTGCCGTTAAAGCTTGTTTAAATAACCGATTTAAAATGGTTTTTATCCCATTAAATTGTTGTCCGAGTTTGTGGGTATTCTTAACTTGAGCGAGAATTTGACCTTCACCCAAAACCAGGCTATCTAAACCACCCGCAACCCGTAAAATATGGGTGATAGCATCAGTATGCAGCAACATAAACAAATGATGTCGCAAAGACATAATCGGCAATTTGCTATGTTCAGAAAGGAACTGAGTCACCTCATGAATTCCTTGGGTAGTTTCGTTACTAACGATATAAATTTCTAAGCGGTTACAAGTGCTGAGAATAGCAACTTCATCAACATGAGGATAACTCAGAAGTTGGGCGATCGCACTTTCAATTTGAGGTTCAGGAATACTTAATTTTTCTCTAACTTCGACTGGGGCTGTTTTATGGCTTAACCCCACCACTGCAATATTCATAAGACCTTACGGTAAGTGGGAAACTCAGTCACTTTAGTGCTGAGAGGGAAACGACTCGTGCGGTTTTAACCGCTTCATTACCGCCTTGGAGTTGAGAAATTCGGGGTACTTTTGTGATGTACTTTCAACGGGACAATTACCGATTCAAATTTTCCAACTCTGTACGCATAATGTTTTGCACGTGATGTGCCTCCCATTTCTGGGGTAATGTTAGCTTAGACCTGTTATAAGAGCTTGTTAGGCTGGCAACACTGTTCCAGTGACCTTAGAACTGTTTAATCACAAGCGACAGAGCGGGGAACTAGTGAAGCAGCGCGGTCTTGGGGGTTTCCCCCATGAGCGACTGCTGAACCCCGAAGGGGCTACGCATTCCCAGGTGTCGTGACTCAAATAACGGCTACCCTTCGACTACACTTAGGGTGGTCTGGTCAGTACGGCTTGCTTGATTACTCTTACAAGCCCAGTCCCTTTAGGGCTGGGTTACTGACTTCTTAAATAGGTAATTGGTTAGGTGTCAGTTGTCAGTTGTTAGTAGACTATCAATAACTAATTGACGGATATAAATTGACCAAAAACTCTAAAATACAAAGTTTTTAGATTTTCACAACCTGTCAAATTTACTTTGACAGACTACTAATAACAATGGACTACTGACCACTGACCACTGACTACTGACTAATTACTACCGCAATTGAATAACTTGAGGTTCGTCAACCAAGTGAACTGTATCCACAAACCGAGCGGTTTTAGATTGGCTAGAAATAACCAAACTTTGGGTTCTAATTCCACCGTGGAAGAAGCGCACACCATCCATCAGAGTTCCAGGAGTGATACCGCAACCAGCAAATAGCACTGTTTCACCAGAAGCTAATTCATTAGCGTTATAAACCTTGTCTCCATCAGTAATACCCATTTCGTTTAGACGGGCAAGATTACCTTCTCTGCTTTCACCAATCAAACCAGTTTGGACAACGGCTGGATCATAAATTAATTGTCCTTGGAAGTGTCCACCCAAGCAGCGTAAAGCCGCAGCAGAAATTACACCTTCGGGAGCAGCACCGATACCCATTAAAGCATGAATATTAGTACCAGCGAAAGCGCAACAGATAGCAGCAGAAACGTCACCATCACTGATCAGTCTTACTCTAGCGCCAGCGGTGCGGATTTCTTGAATCAGGTCTTTGTGACGGGGACGATCCATGACTACTACTACCAATTCTTCAATAGAACGGTTTAAGCATTCAGAAAGGATTTTTAGGTTTTCTGTAGCGGATTTGTTGATATCCACAAGACCTTTAGCCGCTGGTGGTGCAGCGAGTTTCTTCATGTAGAAGTCAGGAGCAGCAAATAAACCGCCCTTTTCGGAAATTGCCAAAACTGCCATAGAGCCATTTTGACCGTAAGCAACTAGGTTAGTACCTTCGCAAGGGTCAACAGCAATGTCAATTTCTACGAGTTCTTCAATATTACAGACACTAGCAGCATTAGGTTGAGTACAGATACCAACTTCTTCACCAATGTAAAGCATAGGAGCTTCGTCCCGTTCGCCTTCACCGATGACGATGCGACCACGCATATGGATTTTGTTCATCCGTTCGCGCATGGCTTCCACTGCTACTTGGTCAGCAATGTTCTTTTCGCCCTTACCCATCCACTTAGAAGAAGCGATCGCTGCTTGCTCAACTACTTCTATAATCTCTAACCCAAGAGTATTTTCCACGAGTATCCCCTTTAAATTACTTGTCTTAGCGTCGTTTGATTAGCTATTTCAGTTTTCAAGTTTACCAAAGTGCGGATACATATTGGCAAAAAGTCTTGACTAGCAACTGTGTTAAGTTTTGCAACCAAGGCAGCAGCGCAAATTCTTAAATATAAAGGCAGAAATTACTATAACAATTGAGTAAATGCGCCTAGCAAGTTAAAATATTTATGGTGACAGCCTCTCCACTGTTCCTTATGAGGCTTTATATGGCAGCAAATCTCAAACAAATAGCCAAGTACCTAGATAATCTTGGTTGGGACTACCGTTTTGATGAAGAAGAAGACCGAATTATTACAGGTGTCGAAGCTGAAAACATCGAGGATTTTCTGATAGTTGTCCAACTGGATGAAGAAGGGAAATTTTTCCGGCTATTTGCACCCCAAGTTTTGGCGGAAGTAAAAGACCATCCCCACAAAGACGCTATCCTCCAGACTATGCTGGCCATTTCCTGGGAAACCAAAATGCTGCAATGGGAATATGATCCATCCGATGGTGAAATCCGCGCTATCATCGAATTTCCCCTGGAAGACTCCCTGCTCACCGAAAGACAATTTAACCGTTGTCTGAGCGGATTAATCCAAATCGTGGATACCATTGCCCTGCCGCGTTTGCAAGAGGTGATGGAAACAGGAGCAGATCCGGGAAATATGGATTTAGGAGAAAGATTATTGTTGAGTATTCAAGAACAAGCTCCTGGATTATTAGAACTCCTAGAAAAAGCCATGGAAGCGCGGAAAAAGCGGGGTAGTTTTGCCGATGAATAAAGCGGATCACTACTGAAATCGCTAAACTGCAAAGTGATAACCTGATCATATACTGAAATTTTGTAAGGCTGGATTTTTATGACATCCTATGCAACCTCCTCTGCTAAAGCAGAAATGAGTGAACTCCGGCGGTTAAAAAGCTTATTACCCCCAGAATTGCAAAGTTGGGTAACAGTTGAAGGCACAACAGAGGTTAATCCATCCCTGATTCGTTGTGAAGAAATTGGTAAAGACCAAGTAGAAATTCAAATTGACTTGGTAAAATGGGATGCTTTAGCAATGGATCAGCGTAATTTGCTGTTCTGGCACGAAGTTGCTCGCGTGCAAAACGACACCATTCCCAAAGATGGTTGGGAAATGGCAGCACTGGCCATTGGTTTAGGTGGTGCTGTGGGTGAATTATGGGTACAGGATGGCTTATTGCTGGTATTAGCAATGGCACTTTGTGGCGTTTCTGGTTGGAGATTATATCAAAAAAATAATGGGGATAAACAAGTTAAAGAATTGTTAGATGCTGACGAAAAAGCGATCGCTCTAGCCACCCGCTTTGGTTATAGTTTACCCAACGCCTATAAAAGTCTTGGTAGTGCCTTAAAGACTTTAGTGGAAAACACTCCTAGCAAACGTCAGCGTTCTCGATATGAAGCTAGATTGTCTGCTCTTAAACGCAGCGCTAACAAAGCCAAAGCTAAATCTAGAGATGGAGATTCTGGGGAACTGTAGAATTTCGATAGTTAGTGGGGTGGGCTATACCCAACCCACAAAAATATGTATAGCAGATAATTGTAGATTTTTGATCATAATGAATAGTTTTAGAAATATCAATATTATCCCTGGCTTAGTTTTTTTAACTTGTATTGGCAGCTTTCAAGTTACAGCCATAGCATCTGTTAAAAATCAGCCGCAGATGGTAGTTAAACAGGAAGTAAAAGGGAAAAATTCCCAACCACACCCAGTTTTTAAACCAATTCTCTCCAAATTAAAGCAAAAAACCCAAATTAAGATATTATTACCCCAGTATATTGGTGAGTTAGATGGGGAAAATCCACTTTACGCCATTATCGAAACTGCTACAAAAAATAAATATGAAATATTACTAGGTTTTAGTCCTGATTGTTCTGGTGGTACAGCCTGCCGTCTCGGTATAATTACAGGAGAAACCATAACACCCAAAATGCCCCGGCTCACTGGTAAACCCGTACTGTTAGCTCAGGGTATTACTGGTTATTTTGTGGATTTTCGTTGTGGTGCTAATTGCTCAGATGCAACATTAACGTGGAAATACCAGGGTGTGCAATATACAATTGGATTGAAAGCAGGCGATCGCAATTCCTTAATAAAAATGGCAAAATCAGTAATTACACCGTAGATAAATAGATATTTTGTATACATAATAAATTTATAGATTTACACAAGATCAATAACTTTAAAAGGTAACAAAATGATTTATAACCTTAACTTAGGAAAAGCGCTAAAAGTCTCCAGCTTATCAGTAATCTTAGCAGCTAATTTAGGGATTATAGCTTTAGCTCCTCACGCCTCCGTCCAAGCTGCTCCGGTATCATCAGTAGGTAAAAGTGTGACATTTACCTGTAATGACACTGAAGCCACAATTAAAGCTAAAAATGGACCAAAAGTA
Source organism: Anabaena sp. UHCC 0187 (assembly GCF_009712035.1). GTDB lineage: Bacteria > Cyanobacteriota > Cyanobacteriia > Cyanobacteriales > Nostocaceae > Dolichospermum. The sequence continues at coordinate 38,269 of NZ_VILB01000007.1, forward strand.
ACTGTTGGTCAAACTAGTATCTATATTGGTTATCAGCAAGTCACATCACTTAATCAAGATCCCCGGATTGTCCGTTTTGATAATGGTGTTAAAAAATGGTGTCGTAGTGACTATGAAACAACCAGTGACGATGGTAGAGGTTACGGATTGCTGTGGGATGGAAGCGGGACTTTATACGGCGTTTTCTCCTCGACTGGTACTCAAACTGGTGCTGATTTTCGGCGCTTTGCTACTGGACGTTGGCTATCCAGCTATGGTAGTGGGGGTGGTGCAAAAGTATCGGTTATTGCCCGGATTAATCCTATCAATGGAGATGTAAATTATGCTACATTCCTATCTGCTATCTTAAGCAGTGGGAAAAGTAACTCTTTAACCGTGACAGGATTATCATGGAATGGTACAAACTTGACTGTAAAAGCCGATTCCTGGTGGAGTCCCCGTCGTCCTGATAAAAAGGCCATGACTTGCACACCTGGATCAGTATCCCCGTTCAAATACACATCTGTATTTAAGGGAGATTTAAAGACAGTTAGTTCTGCTTCAGCAGCGAACTGTAAGTAAATAAGGGTAGATAATTCTGTAGTCAAAATGACTTCATCGAGAATTGGCATATAGCAGGAGTCACCGAGTCAGCAGTAAAACCCAGTCGTGGACGCAGTTTTATTTGATGTCCTACAGCAAATTGTCATCAAACCTGGAACAAGAACCCCACCCCCAACCCCCTCCCCGCAAGCGATGAGGGGACTAAGATGTACCTTATATGATTGGAAATCGCTGTAACTGCCCAGTTGGTATAATCGCAAAAGTGACAAAAAATAACCCCCTGTACTTATAGTAGAGGGGGTTTACTCAACTTAATATCCGCCTTCTTCTTCGTATTCTACTTGTCGTTCCTTGACCTTTTTGGGAATATTCACGGGTTGGGGTGCATCATCCCAAGCATCAGCTTCTAGATCATCATCATAGTCATCATACTGATCTGCGTAGGTCTTTTTGGCAGGTTTGGCTTCGTATCTTGGTGCTTCCTGATAACTATCTCTTACCGTTGCATCACTCCAGTTATCTTCTTCGTCTTCTTCATACTGAATTGACTCATAGGAACGGGCTTTCATGACTTGGCGCTGGGGTCTTTCTTCTTCAATATAGTCTTCAGTCCATTCTTCTTCCTGGGCTATGGGTTCAGGAATGCGAACTTTAGGCCGGGGTGGTTGCAGGGGAACACCGCTAGGTAATTGATTGCTAGGTGCAACTGTGCGGGGGGCAGTATAGCCAAATTCTTCTTCTGCGTCTCTTTCCCAAGGGGCTTTACCAATGCCCAGCCGTTCTAAAACGCCTACGGTTAACTGGTTGACTCTTTCTTCAGCACCTTCAAAAACAATTAACCGACTTGGACCTGTGCTGACAACTTCATCTATGGATAGTTCGTAGGTACTCAAAAACTGGTCAGGAATTTGGGGTAATCCCAAGGAGGCAATAACTATAGAGTATATTTTACCCGTTTCGCCATTAAACTTAAATCCCCGCACCTTACCTAAAACTTCACCTGTTTCTGTAATTACTTCCCAGTTCATCAGGTTACTGAGAATCTCTACTTCCACATCTTCGATGACATCTTCGTTATCAACTAAGATGACATCACCGATTTGGTTAATGGTGTTGAGATACATATTGCGAGGCAGACTAGAAATAGAGATCAGGCTATCTCGCAAACTCAGCGCCACCACTTCTCTTTGATCAACATCAACCCAGATTTGACTCACGATACCTAGCCGCTTGCCATTATCGCGGGTGATTACCTGAGTGTTTAATATATCGGAACGTCTAATTACTTGTTCTGAGGTCATTCTATAGGTCGTCCTGTTCACTTAGCGTGCCGTAGGCAATCTCGAATCTGGTTTATGTATATAACTATTTTTAACAGAAACTCAAGAGGATGAGTCAGTTGTCAGTTGTTAGTTGTCAGTTGTTATTGATAAATTCCTTACCTGTCAACTGTTTCCTATCACCTGGCATCTGATTAGATCATTGTAACTCAATCCTCAAAACTTGAGTCACGCCAATTGCGCTGGGCTGATTCTATCATCGGATGGCGCAAAATAAATTACCGGATCAAATTTCTGTAGGCACGTTGTTAACAACATCTCGATCCCACTTGCCTTCTAATCTCGATTGTAAAGAATCTGGCTGATTGAACCGATAAGAACTTAAATGATGTTCCGGTCTGAAGATTTTTTTAGCTAAGTTTGCCAAAATGGGTGCTGGGACTTCAGCGGGGTGACGTTGGGTTAATACTGGCATTTCTTGCCAACAACTCCGGCAAAACCAGTAATTTTCAGCACCACGGATATGGTGTAAGAGAGAGTCAGAACAGCAAGGACAGTTAGGCATAATAGTTTCAAGTCCTTTTATTAAAAATGTTTGGCTAAATGTGGTCATGTAATGAATTGAGATAAATTAAAACTTGTTATGTATATTGGCTAAGTTTAACTCTCAAGTATGAGGAAGTTGTGAGGATACTTACAGGAACAATATATTACGTAATATTTCGCTATATTACCTCTACATTTATTTACACTCTAAAGTAGAGTAATCTTAAATATAGGATTCCGCTTAGACATCTGGTAGTAAATCCTATTCTCTATTCCCCGTTCCCTATTTCCTGCTATATATCCTCACAAGATCCTCAAACTGTCCGTGCATAAATAGAATGGGTTAAGAAAAGAAAAACTCATTCAAAGGTTCTGAATTAAATAACCGTAAATATTTAAGGAATCTCAGAATATGCTAGAAATTAAACGCAACCAAGAAAATAGCCAAATTACCCAAGAAGCTTTAGTATTACCCTTTAATTCGGTTGGAATTGCAGATATTCCCTTAGTCGGTGGTAAAAACGCCTCTCTAGGGGAAATGATTCAACAACTAAGTTGTAAAGGGGTGAAAGTTCCCACGGGATTTGCGACTACTGCTTATGCTTATAGATACTTTATTACTGCGGCTGGTTTAGAAGCAAAACTGAGAAAGATTTTTGCAGACTTAGATGTGGAAGATATGGATAATCTGCAAGAATGTGGCAAACAGGCCAGATCATTAATGTTAGAAACCCCATTTCCGCTAGAATTGCAAGAAGCGATCGCTCAATTCTATCAAAGTTTATGTCAAGAATACGGTGTTAATACTGATGTAGCTGTTCGTTCCAGTGCCACAGCAGAAGACTTACCAGATGCTAGTTTTGCGGGACAACAGGAAACCTACCTGAATGTTCATGGCATTAAAAGCGTATTAGAATCTTGTCATAAGTGCTTTGCTTCTATCTTTACAGACAGGGCAATTTCCTACCGACAAATGAGAGGTTTTGATCATTTTGAAGTAGCCTTATCAGTCGGTGTCCAAAAAATGGTCCGGTCTGATTTAGCATCTTCTGGAGTCATGTTTTCCATTGACACCGAAACAGGTTTTCAAAATGCCGCGTTAATTACCGCTGCTTATGGTTTGGGTGAAAATATCGTCCAAGGTGCAGTTAATCCAGATGAATATTTAGTATTTAAACCAACTTTAAAACAAGGATATAAACCCATTCTCCAAAAACGGTTGGGGACAAAAGAAATTAAAATGGTTTATGATTTAGGCGGATCAAAATTAACCAAAAATATCTCTGTTCCTCAACTTGAACGTCATCAATTTGCCCTGAATGATCAAGAAATCTTACAACTAGCGGAATGGACTTGTATCATTGAAGATCATTATTCCCAAGTCCGGGGAATAACCACACCAATGGATATTGAATGGGCAAAAGATGGGATAACGGGAGAGTTATTTATTGTCCAAGCAAGACCAGAAACAGTTCAATCGCAAAAATCAAAAACCGTCCTCAGAAGTTATCAACTCAAGGAAAAAAGTAAAGTTTTATTAACAGGTCGCAGCGTTGGCGAAATGATTGGTCAAGGTAACGCTAGAGTTATTCTAGATGTTCCTGATATTAATCTATTTCAAGCCGGAGAAGTGTTAGTTACTAACCGCACAGACCCCGACTGGGAACCGATTATGAAAAAAGCTAGTGCTATTGTCACTAACTCTGGGGGACGGACTTGTTTTGATGGAGAGACAAAAATTCTCACCAATCAAGGTTTTATGACCATTCAGCAAATTTATGAACAGGGATATCAAGGATTATCAACTTTAGCCCTCAACACCAAAACCCATCAAATGGAATGGAAACCCATTACAGATGCCATGAAACGGACATCTAAAACAATTGGTGTGAGTGTATCTCAAACTGGGAAAGTTACAGATAATATTCTGCGATTAACTCCTGATCATAAAATGGTCAACCTGCGGAATGGTGAATATACCAAAACTGAGATTCAAGAAATGTTAGATACTCAGGAAATGGTGCTTGTATCTCAGAATATTCCCACATTGGGTGACAACAAAAATCAAGAAGCTGATTTAGCTTATCTGATTGGGGGAATCATCACAGACGGTTCAATTTACACTAGTCGAACTCATGGGGAAGTCCAGTTTATTCAAAAATGTTTACCAGAAAAACAAGCATTCATAGCTACGATGAATGACAAAATGAATGCTGTTTATGGTAAATCTTTTACTCCTTGTGAGAAAGCAGTATCTTCAGGTTATATCCGAGGAAAACAGGTAAAAGGACAAGCTACAGCTTACCGTGTTTATTCTAAAGCTATAGCTTACGACTTAAAACAAAAAGAACAACAGATTACCCAAATTCTCCTGGAAAACACTTCAGAAGTTGCTTATCACTTTTTAGGGGGTGTAATTGATGGTGATGGTTGCTATGCTAATAATCGCATTAACATCTATATCTCTGAAGAGAACTTACTACAAGCTGTGATTATTGCTTGTTTGAAAATTAATACTGTTCCTCAAGTTACCAAAAATCGTCATATCTACAATGTCCAAATTGTAGAAAAATTAGAGCAAATTTTAGAATATACCCAACGAGTTAAGGGAGAAGTTACTTCCAGAACTATTCAAACCCGGTTTTTTGCTACTAATCAACTATTTGCTAACAATGTTACCGGACAAATCAAACTTAGAAAAGATAAAAATTTATTGATTTCCGATAAACAATTGCGGGAAACAAGTCAATTTACAGACCTTTTAACAGGTGATTTGCGAATGCAACGAGTTGTTAAAGTTGCAGATGCAGTAGACGCTGAAGTTTATAATATTACTGTTGCGGATCATCATAATTATCTGGTTTTTACGGATAAATATACTCCTGTAGTTGTTTGTAACTGTCACGCGGCAATTATTGCCAGAGAAATGGGTATTCCTGCTATAGTTGGTTGTGGGAATGCGACTACAGTTTTAGAAACTGGACAAGAGATTACTGTCAGTTGTGCAGAAGGGGAAACAGGTCAAGTTTACTCAGGTTTACTAAACTTTGAAATTCAAGAATTACCATTAGATAACTTACCCCGTACCCGCACCAAAATTATGATGAATGTGGGTAATCCTGAAGAAGCATTGGGTTTGACTGCAATTCCTAATGATGGTGTTGGTTTAGCGAGAATGGAGTTTATCATTGCTAACCATATTAAAGCCCATCCTTTAGCATTATTACATTTTGATGAATTAGAAGACGAACTGGCCAAATATAAAATTAGCGAATTAACGGCACAATATGAAGACAAAGCCGAATTCTTTATTGCTAAATTGGCGCAGGGTATAGGCACAATTGCCGCAGCATTTTATCCCAAACCTGTAATTGTCCGTTTATCTGATTTCAAGAGTAATGAATATGCCAACCTCTTAGGTGGTAGACAATTTGAACCCAAAGAAGAAAATCCCATGCTTGGTTGGCGTGGTGCTTCTCGTTATTATGATCCTCGTTATCGTGAAGGTTTTGCATTAGAATGTCAGGCAATGAAACGGGTACGAGAAGAAATGGGTTTAACCAATATGATTCTCATGGTTCCCTTTTGTCGCACTCCCGCAGAAGGAAAACGGGTATTAGCAGAAATGGCAAAAAATGGCTTAGTCAAAGGTGAAAATGGCTTAGAAGTTTACGTCATGTGCGAGTTACCCAGTAACGTTTTATTAGCTGATGAATTTAGCCAAGTCTTTGACGGTTTCTCCATTGGTTCTAATGATTTAACCCAATTAACTTTAGGATTAGATCGAGATTCTGAATTAGTTGCCCATCTATTTGATGAACGCAATGAAGCTGTAAAAAGAATAATTGCCAAAGCCATAACTACTGTGAAACAAAATAGCCGCAAAATTGGTATTTGTGGACAAGCACCCAGCGATTATCCAGAATTTGCCCGTTTCCTCGTTGAACAAGGCATAGATTCTATTAGTCTTAACCCTGATTCTGTGATTAAGACAATGTTAGAAATTGCCTCAGCAGAAAAAGGAGAATAGGGGACTGGGGACTGGGGACTGGGGACTGGGGATTGGGGATTGGGGATTGGGTAATAGGTAATAGGTAATAGGTAATAGGTAATAGGTAATAGGTAATAGGTAACAGTTTTACAACTGACAACTGACAACTGACAACTGACCACCAACCACCAACCAATATGCAAACAAAAAATGTAGAGTTGGATCTCTCAGATCCTTGTGTTTTGCTTACCACATTACAAGAACTTCGTCAATCTGTTGATCAGGAAGGAAGGGAAATATTTCAAAGATGGAAAAAGCAAATTCACCGACAATCTTTTATTAAAAGTAGTTTAAATCTTGCCTATTATTTGGCACTGAGAAGACACGATTTACGAGAACTCCAAGCGGCTTTAATGCCTTGGGGTTTGTCGTCTTTAGGGAGGATAGAAGCTAAGGTTTTACCTACCTTAGATGCTGTGATTGCCACATTACAGGCAGTTTGTCGCACAGAACAAGATTCTATCATTATACATCCACCTTTGGAAGCATTTTTTGTAGGCGATCGCTTACTGCAACAAAATACCGAAGATTTATTTGGTAATACCCTCGATAACCGTCGAGTCAGAATTATGGTGACGTTACCAACTGAAGCCGCGACTAATTATGAATTCCTGCGGGATATAATTGGTCAAGGGACAAATTGTGTGAGAATTAATTGCGCCCATGATACCTCTGCTGAATGGTTAGCGATGATTAATAATGTTAAACAAGCAGAATTAGAATTAGGATCTTCCTGCAAAATTCTCATGGATTTGAGTGGTCCGAAAACCAGAATTAAATTTGCCCTTGCCCCCAGCCCCAAACAACGAATATTTAAAGGTGAATCTCTTCTCCTCACCCACGATTTACCCACAACTATTAATTCTGAATCTTTCCAAGTTAGTTGCACGATTCCCGAAGTCTTAAAACAACTGAAAATTGGCACAATAGTTTGGATTGATGATGGTCGTATTGGTGCTTGTGTGGAGTCAATTACATCCCAGGGAGTATGGTTAAAAGTCACCCATGCCCGTTTGAAAGGTGAAAAAATATTACCAGAAAAAGGCATCAACTTTCCTGACACTGATTTACATTTAAGTGCTTTAACAGAAAAAGATCAACGGGATTTAGACTTTATTACCACCCACGCTAATCAAGTTGATATTATCGGCTATTCTTATGTGCAAACTGCTGAAGATATTCGGCTTTTACAACAAGAATTAGCAACAAGATTACCAAAAAATTCTCCCACTCCTGCCATAGTTGCTAAAATAGAAACACCCCTGGCTGTTAGTAACCTTCCAGAATTAATTATTCAAGCCGCAGGTAAACAACCTTTTGGGATTATGATTGCGAGGGGGGACTTGGCCATTGAGATTGGTTATCAACGGCTGGCGGAAATTCAAGAGGAAATATTATGGTTATGTGAAGCTGCCCATATACCCGTGATTTGGGCAACCCAAGTATTAGAGAATCTCGTCAAACATGGAATACCTTCCCGCGCAGAAATCACTGATGCGGCTATGTCAGAACGAGCAGAATGCGTTATGCTCAATAAGGGTGCTTATATTCTCGAAGCCGTGGGGATTTTAGATGATGTCCTCACCAGAATGCAAGCCCATCAAGTCAAGAAAACACCCCAGCTACGGGCTTTACATTCTTGGTAAGCAAGCAGCTTTACAAAACTATATATAGTAATTGTGAATACTCACTATTAGAAATATTTACAAAATTAAAATTTTATAGATAAAACTTTCAGGGTAAAATCTAGTTAAATGCTTTAAAATTAAATAATATTAATATTACCAGCTATGAATATGTGCCATCGTACTTAATTTTTTGATAAAAGCAATTTTTCTAAATGCCCTAAACCCTTGCTATCTATATCTATCAAATTTATTAACTACTGAGAAAGCAGAGTTTTATAAGTATAAAATTAGTTACAGCCGCATCTATTAATCAGAGGAAGCAATTGGACACCTTAACTGACGGATTTAACCAACCATTTATTAATTTACCTAATTTAAATCAAATTATTAATTATTTTCCCTTAACTATTAGTCCTGATAGTTATGTGATAGATGCTATTAATTTGATGAACCAACAACCAGATCAGAACGTTACAGTTAATAACCCGATCAAAGAAGCAAATGACTGTATTTTAGTAGTAGAGGGAAAGCAGTTACTAGGAATATTTACTATTAAAGATGTATTGAGAGTAATCGGCTTAAATACCAACCTATCAGCGGTGAAAATGGCGGTCGTAATGACTCAGCCACTAATTACTCTCAAAAAATCAGCATCTGAGCATATTCTAACAGCATTTGCACTTTTTCAGCAACATTGTATTCAGCATTTACCAATAGTAGATGACGAAGAAAACTTAATTGGCATTGTCAATGAAAGAAACTTACTACAAGCCTTAGATGTAGAAACCATGGTTGGTGTGCTTGAGGCATTGCAGGAAAATTTGCTAGAGTTGAACACAGAACACAAACCAGTTAATCAAAAATTAGAAGTAATCCGTTGGCAAACTCATAATCATTTACAACAATGGGGGAAAAAACAAGTTGCTTGTAATCCAGAAATTAATCAGGAACTTCAGGAAACTTTAGAAGAATTGCAAATTGCGGAAGAAGAACTGCGTCAACAAAATGAACAACTGATCTTTTCTAGGGAAATTATTGAAGCAGATAAATTGCGTTATCAAAATCTATTTGAATTTGCACCTGATGGTTATTTAGTAACTAATACTTTCGGTATTATTCAACAGGCTAATCATGCCGCATCATCATTGTTATCTGTCCGTCAAAATTGGCTGATTGGTAAGCCATTAGTAGTTTTTATTGGTGAAAAATACCGTTCCTCCTTTGTATCCCGTTTAAATAAATTACAAGATTTACAGGAATGGGAAATGTATTTACAGCCTCGCAAAGGTTCATCCTTTCCTAGTAGTCTGAGAGTAAATCCGTTAAAAGATAAAGGAGGTAACTGCACTGGTTTTCTCTGGTCAATATCTGACATTAGCGTTCACAAAAAATTAGAAGCAGCACTTCGTGAAGATAGTGATATTTTAGAAATGCGGGTAAAAGAACGCACGGCAGAATTAGTAATTGCCAATGAGCAGTTACAACAAGAAATCATTGAACGGGAACAGATTCAAGAGTCCTTAGAAGAAAGTCAAGAACGACTTACCTTAGCAATGGCAGCCGGTAGTATTGGGATATGGGATTGGAATATCCAAACCAATGAAACCCTCTGGTCTTCTACTATAGGTTTAATGTATGGTTTACCTATTAATACTTTCTGTCCCAGTATTGAAGACTTTCTCAATTTAATCTATCCTGAAGACCGTCAGTGTTTTCGTGACTGTGTGAATTACTCCATTGAGCAAAGAGTTGATTTTGCTTGTCAGTATCGGGTAATATGGAGTGATGGTAGCCTACATTGGTTGAGTTCTAGAGGAAAAGTCCACTATGACGAAAACGGTCAACCACTACGGATGATTGGCACAACTAGAGATATCTCTGAACGCAAGCAATCAGAACAAAAAATATATGAACAAGCTGCTCTTTTAGATATTGCCACCGATAGTATTTTTGTGAGAGATTTTGAATCTCAAATCATCTTTTGGAATCAGGGTTCAGAAAGGATGTATGGTTGGACAAATGAGGAAATAAAGGGTAAGAACCCCAAGGATATTTTCTACAATTCAACTTCCCATCAACAAGAGATAGTAGCTCTCCAAACTGTAGTTAAAACTGGAAATTGGCAAGGTGAGTTACACAAAAATACAAAATCAAACCAGAAAATTATTGTTCAAAGCCGCTGGACATTAATGTTAGATGCTGACGGACAACCTAAATCTATTTTGACTGTAGACACTGATATTACAGAAAAGAAACGGTTAGAAGAGAAGTTTATTCATGCTCAGAAAATAGAAAGTTTAGCTACCTTAGCTGGTGGTATTGCCCACAATATTAATAATAACTTGACACCGATTTTAGGATATGCTCAATTACTTCAAAGTAAATCTTGCTCAAACAAAGATAATTATCTGCAAATCATTGAAGAGAATGCTAAAAAAGGGGCAGCTTTAGTGAAACAACTGTTATCCTTTGCTAAGGGAGTGGAAATTAAATATACGATTATACAGATTAATGATGGCTCTCCTAGACTAGTTATAGAAAAATAATACTTGATATCAGGTTAAATCCTTACGTCATAGAGGATTCAAGAATTAGAAAGCATATTTTTATTAAATCTTTGATTCTATTTTAGCGAAACCTAGTTATATCAGGTGTTTTAGGTATTTTTTAGTATTAATTTATCAAACGAAGTCTAGGAGAGCCTTAATGATTTAATTAGGGATACTATCCAGATTGCTAAAGAAACATTTTCATTTTCTAAATCTATCCAATTTTCTACCAATCTTCCGCCAAAATTATGGACAGTATCTGGGGATAAGAACCAATTGGAACAAGTATTAATAAACTTAATAATTAACGCTGGTCATGCGATGCCAAACGGTGGAAATCTCTCTATTTCTGCGGACAATTTGTATATTGATGAAGAGATGACACGGATAGATTCTGATGCCCAAGTGGGGAATTATATTGTTATTACTGTTAGTGATACAGGGGAAGGAATGTCACCCGAAATACGAGAGAGAATATTTGAGCCATTTTTTACTACTAAGGATATTGGTGAAGGAACAGGATTAGGACTATCAACAGTAATCGGAACTATTAAAAATCACAACGGGTTTATTAACGTTGATAGTGAAGTTGGAAAAGGCAGCAAATTTCAGGTATTTTTACCATCGGTAAACCAAGAAATTACCCCTTTAGAACCCGAACATGAAGAACCCTGTCAAGGACAGGGAGAACTAATTTTAGTAGTAGATGATGAACCGCAAATTCTGGAAGTTACAAAAACAATTTTAGAAAACTACAATTATCAAACTATCACGGCTATAAATGGTAGGGAAGCAATTGGTATTTATGCCCAATACCAAGATCAAATCAAAGTAGTATTGATGGATATGATGATGCCTGAAATGGATGGAACTGCTGCCATTCGGAGTTTAAAAAAAATTAACCCTCAAGTGCCAATAATTGCTTGTAGTGGCCGCGATATACAGAATATGTTAGAAGCAAATAATGAAAATCAAGTTCCAGCCATTTTATCAAAACCCTACACCAATCAAGAATTACTAGAGAAATTAAATTTTGTCCTCAACTGAGAAATCACCGAGTCAGTTAAGAATTTTACCAATTACCAATTACCAATTACCAATTACCAATTATCCATAATTGAGTATTGTGAACAGATTTTTGGAGATTACAGCACTTATTCTCATAGAATTGACCAATTTATAAGACTTTTACCCCTTCCTGGCAAATCTATGACACCTCAAGAATTTTTAGAAAAGTTGGCAACAGCGGCAACAGATCCCGAAAAACTGGTAGTTTTTGCAGAATACTTGGATACAACTGCCTTGGATCATGCCACAGCCCCAAGATGGAGAAGTCTTGCTTACAGTAACGAAATTGAGATGGCGCTTAAAAATGTGGCTTTTCATTTAGAAGCACTTGCTGAAGCCGAGTAATAGGTAAGGGAGCAGGGGGAAATATTTCTTGCCTCTTGCCTCTTCCCTTATTCCCCAATATATATGCCTAAAGACCGAGCGGTTTGGACTAAATCACCTTGAGGATCAACAAGAGAGGGGTTGTTATTTATAACATCTTGAATAGGCAAAGTGACAACTTTTCCGTTTTGCCAAGCTAACATTTGATCATATTTTTCTTGGGCAATTAAATCAATTGCAACTTTACCAAACATAGTAGCCGTGAGACGGTCTAAAGCTGAGGGGATACCACCGCGCTGAATATGTCCTAATACAGAAACTCTGGTATCAATCAAATGATGACTACAATTGGCAATTTTTTCGGCAATATATTGACCTTGACCACATTTAGTAGTCGTGCAAGTAGAAGGATTATTGGCATCTTCTGAACAAACAGATATACCTTCAGCAACAACAATAATAGCAAATTTTTTTTGCCAACAATCACGTAATTCAGTAAGATGATTACACATTCCCTGAATATTATAAGGGAGTTCAGGAATTAAAATCACATCAGCACCCCCGGCAATTCCTGAGTGTAGAGCTAAATGTCCGGTGCTGCGTCCCATAACTTCGAGAATCATCACCCGGTCATGACTAGCAGCAGTAAAGATGAGACGATTAATAGCATCAACAATTGTATTAACTGCTGTATCAAAGCCAATTGAACGTTCTGTAAAAGCAACATCATGATCAATAGTTTTGGGGATAGCAACTAAATTCCAATTACCTAAAACTGCTAATTGATGAATAATATTTAGACTACCATCTCCACCGACAGCAATTAAAGCGTCTAAACCAATGGCTTCATAACCGGCTAATATTTCATCAGCATGGGCTAAAGTATCCCCTTTATTAATACTACCTAAAATCGTTCCCCCCATATTCAGCAGGGGGTCAATCCCGCGCAAATCCCAACCGTGTATGCTTAAAGGTACAGTTTTCCGTTCTAGTAACCCTTGGGTTGCGTAAGGAATACCCACTATTTCCCAATTGTATGTCCGTGTGGCATGACTCACAGCCGCACGAATCACACAATTTAGACCAGGACAATCACCACCACTGGTAAGAATACCGATACGTTTTTTCATAAATTATGGGTTTAATGGTGTAAGGGTGTACGGAAGAATATTTTTCTTGGCAGTTCCCAGTTCCCAGTCCCCAGTTCCCAGTCCCCAGTCCCCAGTTCCCAGTCCCCAGTCCCCAGTTCCCAGTCCCCAGTCCCCAGTCCCCAGTCCCCAGAGTCCCCAGTCCCCAGTCCCCAGAGTCCCCAGTCCCCAATCACCTAAAATGATGTACAAATTCTACCCCAGTCTGGGTTATAGGTTTGCAAAGCTTTCATATATTGAGCGCGTTCAAAGGTGCTAGGATTAGGACAATTTAACTGGCTCATAGTACCTTGCATTTGACGGACAGATTCATATTCATGTGTTTTCATCCATTCTCGCAAGTCTTTTTCTAAACACTGAATATGATTAATTCCTTGCCTTAATAATACAGAACACAACATAGTTACATTTGCGCCTACCATGAGCATTTTAACTACATCATGGGCATTATGAATACCGCTAGTTGCAGCCAAGCTACCTTGAATATGACCATAGAGAATGGCTATCCAGCGCAGAGGTAAGCGCATGGCTTGGGGTGTACTTAACAGTACATGAGGTTCTACTTCTAGGGTTTCTAAATTAATATCAGGTTGATAAAACCGATTAAATAATACTAAACCATCAGCCCCAGATTGATCTAGACGCTTGGCTATATTTGCTGTATTGGAGAAATAGGGACTGAGTTTTACGGCTACAGGAATAGTGACTGCGGCTTTAACAGATGTGAGAATATCAATATAATTCTGCTCGATATCCTGACTAGTTAAATCTGGATCTGTGGGAACATAGTAAATATTTAACTCCAGTGCTGATGCCCCGGCTTGCTGAATTAGTTTACCATATTCAGTCCAGCCACCGACGGAAGAACCATTCAGACTGGCAATAATGGGAATATCAACCTTTTCTTTAGCTTTGCGAATATGGTCTAAATATTCTTCTGGTCCAACTCGGAAATTAGTTATTTCCGGGAAATAGGTTAAGGCTTCAGCAAAACTTTCTGTCCCATAGCTAAGATGATGATGAAGTTCGTGCTTTTCTAAAGTTAATTGTTCTTCAAATAGTGAGTGCATAACCACTGCACCAGCGCCCACATCTTCCATTAACTTAATATTATCAATTTCTTCTGAAAGTGGAGAAGCAGAAGGAACTAACGGGGACTTTAATTCTAAGCCTAAGTATGTTGTAGTTAAAGTCATAATTGTGGTAATTGGTAAGTAGGTTGGCGTTAAAAGTTGTTGTTATGGCAAGGTAAAAGGCAAGAGTGAAGAAGCTTTGGGCAATTTTACTTTTCTTTACGGATTTTGGTTTTTCTCAGCTTTATTTAATTTTGTGTGGAAAAAATCCGAAGTTACAATTTGAGGACTTGTATTCAATCATAAATCTTAGGTAGTGCCTATTTTTTAGTTGAGGTACAAAACTTAAAATTATGAAAGTCCATTGCTTGGATAAATTAACACAACACTTTTTCAGTAAACAGGATTAACCAGGTTGGATACAGTATTGTATCCGGATTTAATTACCAATAAGTAAATACTTGCAAAGGACAACGTTATAAACATTAAATTCCTTATACCAGAACATAAATTAATCACTGATTGTTCTGTTGGTATTAAGTCTAATCAGGCGCTAGAATTGTTAAAGGCTGAGGAAATAACTGGAGAAAATGTTCAAGGTGGAATTCATGAATAGAGCGAGAAAATTGACTCATATATGCCATAATTATCAGGATATTGAAGAAAATGGCATATAAATCTCTGGCTATTGTTAGCAGTATTATTATATTTGGAATCTTGGAAACCTTAGTTCCTTTTTTTCAATATCGTCAAAATCCCATTAAAAGAGTTATTCACAATTTAATTTTGGGGTTAATAAATTTTTTGGTGGTTAATTTAACTGTTATTTTAATCTTAAATTCTCTCTGGGAACCAACTTTATGGCGGGGATTTTTTTATGATATTAATTTACCCTGGTTGCATTTTATTCTGTCTTTTTTAGTGCTTGATTTGTATATGTATACGTGGCATAGATTAATCCACACTTGGGGTTTTGCTTGGCGGTTTCACAAAGTCCATCATACAGATAGATGGATGAATATATCCACAGCTTACCGCTTTCATACAGTAGAAGTAATTGTATCTAATATTCCCAAAATTGGGTTAATTTATCTATTGGGAATTACACCAAATGCGTGGATATTATATGAATCTTTATTTGCGGTATCATTAGTTTTTCATCACAGTAATTTTGCTTTACCTTTCAAAGTAGATAAATTCCTGAGTTATTTTATTGTCACACCTAATTATCATCGCGCTCATCATTGTCAATTAACCAAATATTTAAATAGTAATTATACAAGTTTATTAACTATATGGGATATAATTTTTCAATCTCGTTATTATCCACCCCAACCAGAAACTATCCAATTAGGTGTACCCGAAGAAACCAGAGATTTTAATGTTATCAGTTTATTAAAATTACCATTTGTGTCTGTGAATAAACACAATTAATAGTATTCAGAGAACGGAATTCAAAAGTAAAATATTAAGAAACTTATCCAAAGATGCAGAAACAGTTTCTTTCCTCCATACCGCAGTGGAACGAGCGTAGTAGATGGGATGATAAAGGGGCATAAACACCACATTAGGATGAGGCAATGCTTTTGCCTCCCTCGGCATCACTGCTACCCCTTGTCCAGCCGCAACAAGGGCAATCATAGAAGCATGACTATCAGCTAACAAG
The DNA here is from genome assembly GCF_009712035.1 of Anabaena sp. UHCC 0187. GTDB lineage: Bacteria > Cyanobacteriota > Cyanobacteriia > Cyanobacteriales > Nostocaceae > Dolichospermum. Next base: position 54,145 of record NZ_VILB01000007.1, read on the forward strand.
TTCAGATTTGGTATGAAACCAGCTTGATAACAAGTATCACGGATGCGATCATTTCGTCCTGGAAAAGTCTGTTCAGACATCCCAATAAATTTTTCAGATGCAAGTTCCATCAAATTAATTGAAGGACAAGATGCTAATAAATGGGTATCTGGTATTACAGCATCAATCACAACTTCCTTAACGCATTTAACTATAAATTCTGGTTCTAAATCATCCGGTGGATTACCCATAAAAGCAATATCTATAACTTTATCTCGTAAAGCTTTCACTTGGTCACTAGGGGACATCTCCTGCAAACGTAAAGTAATGTCAGGATAGGCAACTCCAAAACGGTGTAACGCTTCACCTAAAAAACTCTCCAGGATAGTTGGGATATAGCCAATTATTAAAGGCTCATCTATATTTGTATAATTATTCTTAATAATTTGAATTGCATTATCAGCACGATTTAAAATATCCCTGGCTTGTTCCAAAAAAAATTTTCCAGCTTCAGTGAGTTTCAACCCATCCGATTGTCGGATAAAGAGGATAACACTGAGTTCATCTTCAAGACTTTTTATTTGACGGCTTAACGCAGGTTGTGAAATATAAAGTTGGGTAGCAGCACGACTGAAATTGAGGTTTTCTGCAACCGCCACGAAATATTTAAGATAGCGTAATTCCATAATTATGTGGGGTATGCCTAAAAGTTATAACTGCCATGATTATAAAGCATTAGACTTTAGTTATGTATTTTATTATGCTGAATTGTTAGAGATATCATCTTTTAAATATAAGAACTCAACAGTGAAAATTAACAATAGGGTTAATAGCCTCCATTTACGATCAATTAAGACTAACTATGCTACTACAATATTTACTTCTTAGTCTCACTTCTGGGATACTTTTTGGCCTTGGCGCACTTGCTTCGCAACTTAGTGCAGGTCTAACAAATCCTCTAGGAACGATAGGATTAATTGTCTTCTTTAGCTTGGGAGGATTAGTACAGGCGATCGCTATGCGAATCAAAGATATGGGATCTACGTACATTTTAATAGTTGGTTTAGATGCTTTATTTGCTCTATTATTCAGTATTTTCATATTCAAAGAGACTTATACAGCACTCAAATTATTAGGAATATTTTTTATTCTAATTGGTTGTGTTTTTTTAACTAAATAATTATGCAGAAAACAACAAAACTAGCACTCAATAAACTAAAAGAAGTTGATAGCGTTAAAGGTGTATTGAGTATTGCAGGTGATTATTTAGTTATTCTCTTAGCAATTACTTTGTTCTACCTCAATAACTGGTTTTATCCTATCTCTCTTATCCTCATTGGCTCTAGACTGCAAGCATTTGCTAATCTAGTTCATGAAGGTACTCATCGTACAGTTTTAAAAGATCCCGTCTGGAATGACTGGATTATTTCAATCTTCTGTGCTTTTCCTTTGCACATTTCATTGTGGAGGTACAGAGTATCACATTTAAGACATCACTTAAAGGCTATCAAATCCGATGATCCTACCTTATCTGATTATAATTATTTTCCTTTAGAACTTTCACAGATGCGCTGGCACATATTCAAAGTGTTCACCTGTAGCTATGGAAATGGTGAGTATTTAAAGTTTTTTGAGCCATTATGGACAAGTAGCAAAACAGAAAAGATTGTCAGACTTTTTTACTGGGTAGTTATTTTAACGATAATTACTTTTTATAACGCTTGGATACCATTTACATTTTTCTATCTAGTTCCCTTTATAACCGTTTATTGCATTATTAATCGGCTTGTCATTATGACGGAGCATTTTGTATGGGAAACCGAATCCCTAAAGCAGTCAAGGAATGTATTTACTAATCCTTTGCTTCAATTCCTGATGTTTCCACATAGTGATTACTTACATTTGACTCATCATATTAGTCCAAAAACCCCTAGCTGGAATTTATTCAAAGCTCATCAACTACTGATGAATGAACCTGATTATGCTAATGGCAATCACTGTCAGGGATACTATTTCGGTCAGAATAGTGTTCTTGCTAAATTTACCTCATTTACTAAAAATTAAATAAGTAGATGGGCGGGGGAAAACCAAAATGTGTAAAGCAATAGCTTGTTCGAGAAAAAATTTTCCAGCTTCAGTGAGTTTCAATCCATCCGATTGTCGGACAAAGAGGATAACACTCAGTTCATCTTCAAGATTTTTTATTTGACGACTTAACGCAGGTTGTGAAATATAAAGTTGGGTAGCAGCACGACTGAAATTGAGGTTTTCTGCAACCACCACGAAATATTTAAGATGGCGTAATTCCATTATTATGTGGGGTATGCCTAAAAGTTATAACTGCTATGATTATAAAGCATTAGACTTTAGTTATGTATTTTATTATGCTGAATATTTAGAAATATCATCTGTTGAATATGAGAACTCAACAGTGGAGATTAACAATAGGTTTACTAGCCTCTTTTATTTCAGGAGATAATTCATGTTAACAGAACTTCAGACGAAGAAATTGACCTATTATTTTCATACACTTGACATTGATAAAAATGGTTTTTTGGAAAAGCCCGATTTTGATAAAATTGTCAATGGTGTTGCAAAAGCTTACAACGTAGCTGAAGATTCAGAAACCTACAAATATATTTACTCAACCTATGGTAAGCGCTGGGAAGCACTGGCAAAAGAGGCCGACAAAAACGCTGATAATAAAGTGACTTTAGATGAGTGGCTTGCCTATCAAGACAACGTACTGAATAATCCTGAAAGCGACTTTCTCTGGATGAGAGTAGCAAGTATGTTTTTCAACATTCAGGATATAGATAAGGACGGTTCAATAAGTCTTGAAGAATATCAAGTCATATACCAAATTCACGGAATTGGTAATGATAGTTTAGCCGCAGAAATTTTTGCCAAGCTGGATTTCGATGGGGATGGCAAAATCATGAAAAATGACTACCTGAATCTAGTTGCTGATTTCTACTTGAGTAACAACCCAGAAGCGCCTGGTAATTTATTTTTTGGTCTTTATGAATAAGCTGAAACTTAAGGATTAAGAGCGATTACCTGAGAATTTGATGACTTCATATTCTCAGGTAAAATCTATCTGCATTCCTGGCAATTGCCACCTAAAAAATAAATAATAAATATTCAACAATTGAGGAGGGTTAACAGTGGTTTCACTAATCAAAGGTAGTGTGGGAATCCTACCTGCTGGCGCACTGGGAGTCAGTTTTTTTTATCATCTCACCAAGGAACTGACACAAGTAGACGATGAAGTTTATTTTCTCGAACGACAAAATTCCAGTAGTTCTCAGGGGTTGAAAAAAAGCGGAAAAATTGCGATAGCTGCGCTCGCCGAAGACATCGCTGCTAATGAAACTATCACATATTTCCCCACAGCTAAAATCCTTAAACCTGACCTTCTTAGCTATTATAAGTTAGGTGTTTTACCAGAAATAGTCCTTATCTGTCCCAATCCCGACCAAATTTTAAGCATCATCAGCACTGCTGTTGAATTACTCATTCTCATATCAGAACAAGAAGAACTATCACAAACAGAATTACCCTTTCCCTACCTTGTTTTATCTGCCAACGGCATTTACTTTCAACACTTCCGGCAAATATTCATTGAAAAAATCGAAGAAGCCACTCTATTTGGTCGTTTAGCTGACCTTTGGCCTGATATTATGCCTCGAATTGTCTCCCGATTTTTAAGAGGAGTCACAATTCAAACTGGTGTAAGGGAAGGTAATGAAGGTAATACAATTTACCGACCAGGACTAAGAGGAAGAACACAAATCACTGGCGGAGATATCACCTCACGAGAACGTTGTTATGAGATTTTAGCAGGAAAAGGAGCATGGTTTGAAGTTGCTCCTAACATTTCTCCTACCCGTATGGAATTTGATAAAGCATTAAGTAACCTCAGCACTAATTTATTGGGGCAATTAATGTCAATTGATGATGAAGGTAATTTCCAGATTTTAACAATCAGTCAAATATTAGCAAATTCTGATCAATCCAAAATCCGTGAATTGGCTTACCATGTATTTAAAGTGGGACAAATGATTAAAGTTTATGGAAAAGATGAAAATTTCGAGGTAATTCTCGATCAATTGATGGAAACTTGTCATGCCCATGGATCTCATATTCCCTCTAATTTACAATGGATAGATACTAAAATACGTCTCTTAACTTTAGAACCGAAAATGACATCTACAGAATCTTGGCTGCTTGAACCATTAATTCGCTATGCAAAAGCCTCTGAACTGGAAGATAGTGTTAATTATTTTGAAAGTTTGAAAAATCAACTAATAGAAAAACTCACCCTGGCAAAATACAGAAATTGTCAGATTCTCAGGTAAAATCTACCTGCATTCCTGGCAATTACTACCTAAAAAATAAACAACAAATATTCAACTTTTACCATTAAATGTCTACAAATCATGGAACTTTTTGAATCAATTTTTAAATTTTTACTGCTGATATCAGTCGGAACTACCGCACTTATTTCTTACTTAACTATTAATAAAATGTGGCCGCGCAAACATGATCCCCTAGTGGTGGAGAGCAATTCACCAATTGCTATGGCTGTGTGGATCTCCGTTTCCTTACCTTTTGTTATTGACAATACTTTAGAAAATGATTGGGGGGCAGTATTAACTTATTCTTTTAGGTTAATTATGTTTATTGTCTTATTTTTAGTCTCCATTGGGTTTTGGGTGAAAGACCCTCAGCATAAAGGAGTTTGGCAAAAATTTCTGAAAGCTTTAAAACAAGAAGCAAAGGAATCAACTAACTTAATCAAAGCTGTAAACCAGCCATCGGGAAAAAAAGAATTGCTGAATATTTTATATCGTGTTGCGTGGTTAGATGATGCGCTCAACGAAAAAGAACGGCAATATATTCAAATGTTTGCTGATAGTTGGGAAATTGATCCTAGCCATCTTTTCGCTGAACCTCCACCAGAAAAGGGTATTGATAAATTTAATAAAATCCGTGAAGAAGTAATAGTTTATTTAGCCCTTCAGCCCTCAAAAGAACAAGTTATGAGTCTTAGTGATGTAGTACAGGCACTAATTAATATAGATGAGGAGATTACCAAGGAAGAGGAATTAATTGGAGCAGAAATATCTGGGATGCTCATTAACTATGCAAGTCAGGAAAAAACGGCTTTATACGGGGTAATTATTCATCCCACTAATCAAAAAGAGCAAGAAAATCTTCTGGCTCTTGTACCAGAAGCGAAAGAGGAATATATCTGCGGGAATCCTGCTTTCATCGTTGCTACTTTCCAGACCGCTACCTATGCAGAAGCTTTTAGTGAAAATTACCGAGAACAAGGCTTTTTTACGATAGTACAAACTTATAATACCCGCTGATAAGGAAGCAGAAAAATTAATAGCTTGTGTTTATTCGTTCATTTTATATCTAAAAAAAGGAAAAATATGGAAGTTTTGCAATCTATTTTGAAGGGAATACTTTTAATATCAGTAGCAATTACTGCTCTTATGACTTATTTAGCTATTAATAAGATTTGGCCTCGCAAACATGAACTTACAGTGGTACAAAGTAGATCATTACTTGCCCAAATTTTATCTATTTCTACTACCTTACCATTTCTTGTATATTATAGTATACATGGTGATATCAAGATAGCTTTAGATAACTTTATTCGGCTTTGTATGTATATTTTCTTATTTTTAGTCGCCATTGGGTTTTGGGTGAAAGACCCTCAGCATAATGGGATTTGGCAGAAATTTATCAAAGCTTTCAAACAAGAAGCAAAGGAATCAACTAACTTAATCAAAGCTCTCACCCAGCCATCGGGAAAAAAAGAATTGCTGAACATTTTATATCGCGTTGCGTGGTTGGATGATGAACTTAACGAAAAAGAACGGCAATATATTCAAATGTTTGCCGATAGTTGGGAGATTGATCCTAGCCATCTTTTCGCTGAACCTCCACCAGAAAAGGGTATTGAGAAATTTAATAAAATCCGTGAGGAAGTAATAGTTTATTTAGCCCTTCAGCCGTCAAAAGAACAAGTTATGAGTCTTAGTGATGTAGTACAGGCACTAATTAATATAGATGAGGAGATTACCAAGGAAGAGGAATTAATTGGAGCAGAAATATCTGGTATTCTTGGCGATTATGGCAATCAACAAAAAGCCTCTTTATATGGTGTAATGGTTCATCCTAATCAAGAACAGGAAAAAAGTTTTCTCGCTCTTATGCCAAACGCCAAAGAAGAATATATACTAGGCAATCGCGCTTATATTGCCGGAATTTTCCAGACTCGTCCCTATGCAGAAGCTTTTAGTGAATATTACCGAGAACAAAAATTTTTTACGATAGTACATAAGTATGATACGAAAACAGCCTGAGTTCGATAAATAGTTTCAATTCAAAACCTATCTTGAATCTAACTGTGATCAAATATATTCACTTTTTTGCACATAACATGACTCTGAGTTTTAACAAACCTTGGCAGATTGCCATCAGCTTATTTCTTTTCCACTTCTTAACCCAAGTTACTCCCGTATTTGCCGAACCGTTGACGCGATCAGATCAACTCCCCGATTCTGCTATTGCTGAAATGTCTACTCCCAAGGAAGTAACTAGTGTTGATCAATTTACTGATGTGCAAGTAACAGATTGGGCATTTCAAGCACTGCAATCTTTAATTGAGCGACATAGGTGTATTACAGGTTATTCAGATAGCACTTTTCGTGGTAGCCGCGCTTTAACTCGTTATGAATTTGCAAATATTTTAAATTCTTGCTTGAATCGCGTCAACGAATTGATAGTAACTAAAGTTGCCGACGAACTAACTCAAGAGGATTTAATTGTCGTAGAAAAACTACAGAAAGAGTTCGCTCAAGAATTGACAACTTTGCGAGGAAGAGTAGACACTCTGGAAGCTGGCACTACTCAGCTAGAAGCCAATCAGTTTTCTACAACGACAAAGCTATCAGGTCAAGTCATCTTGGCAGTGAATGGAGGAGGATTTGAGGGCGATCGCATTGTCAGCGCCACAGGTGCAGAGATCACGAGAAACGACCCCAATATTACCAGCCTTTATCGTGCTGCTTTGGATTTAAACACCAGTTTTAATGGTAGCGATCGCCTAAGAATTCTGCTTGATACTGGTAGCAACGGTAGTCGTGATAACGCCGCCGGGGTTTTAGAGCCTGTATTTGGCAGTGTTTTAGACTTTTCAGTGAAACCACCCAGCGATGGCAATCTGGGCGTAGGTATGCTGTATTACACTTTCCGTCCAATTCCAGACATGACAGTTTCTGTCGGTCCTAACATTCGGACTACAGCCTATGTGGATCGCAACAGTTACGCCTCTCTCAGTTTCCGAGACTTTACCACCCAAGCATTTATCAACAACTTTATTCTCTTTCCTATCGTTGGACTCAGGGCTGGAGCAGCATTTGATTGGAAACCTCAAGCCACACCTTTTAGCATCCGTGCTGTTTACGTAGCCGCAAATGCAGAAAATCCTAGCAATCAAGGGATCGTTAGAGGTTTATCCTCGTTTGTTCCACTGCTTTATTCTACCAATGCAGGCGCTGGTGGTTTATTCGGTGATACTTACCAAGGTATAGCTGAATTTGAATATGCTCCTTCCAAAGCCCTTGCAGTCCGTCTCCAGTACAGTGGGGGGCAGATGTTGAGTAACCGCTTTGATGTATTTGGAGTTAATTTTGAATTAGCACTTTCAGATAAGTTGGCGGTTTTTGGTCGTTATGGCTACGGTGATTATAGTAACACTACCTTCGGCGATCTCAATCCTCAATATTGGATGGCAGGTGTTGGATTTCGAGACTTATTGAAGCGGGGAGCTTTAGCAGGTATTGCAGCCGGTCAACCCTTTATTGAAGGTAATATTGGTAATGCTACTCAAACTAACTTTGAGGCATTTTATAACCTCCCGATTAATGATCATATCCGGGTGACACCTCTAATTCAAGTAATCACAAATGCGGCAAATCAGGATAATAACGGCACTATCACGACAGGGACGCTAAGAACTGTCTTTTCTTTTTAGCTAAATACAATTATTACTTGAGCAACATTTTTCCTCAAAGTTAAACCAGTTTTTTATTAAAACAAGGTATCACAATGAAATTAGATAAGTTTACTCTCGCACAAAATATGGCTTTCCTGATATCTATTCCCCCGGAAAGCAATCTCGCTAAATTACTGGCTTTTTGCTTGAGTACAAAGGTTAGGGAAAATACGACAGGAACAAAAATATTGGAGATGACTTATGAGTTAATGGAAAATCCATCGAAATTACCTTATTGGACTCAAGACATTATGGGACAGGATTTAGATTACACCACAGAGGAGTGGGAAGCATTGGGAGAAATGGGTATTAAGGATGCTAATCAGTTTATGAATACTCTATGGGAAGAATTAGAAAATTTGAGTTTGTAATTGCTTTTTTCAAATCACAGAAATTTTTAGGTTACAGGGATTCTATAAAATTAACTTGCAGGAGAAATGCAAAGTAAGTTAAACTGTGAATAAGTAAAAATTCAAGGTACATAAATATTTTTTGAATATTTCTTGAATATTTTTTAAATCACAATCTTTCCATGTGTACAAAGTTAAATTAACGAGGGAAAACTTATGTCGTTAAATGTTGAAGTTTTAGAGCAAAGTTTTGAAAAAATTAAACCTCACGCTGATAAATTTGCAGCCAGTTTCTATGAAAATCTTTTTCAAGCGCACCCAGAAGTAAAACCACTGTTTACTAAAACAGATATGAAAAAACAAGAAACAATGTTGTTAAAGGCTCTAGTTTTGGTAGTAGAAAATCTCCGCAACCCAGAGGCTTTAAGTCCAGTCCTTAACGCTCTAGGTGCTAGGCACGTTGGTTATGGGGCTATTCCCAAATATTATGAACCTGTGGGAAAAGCTCTGCTAATAACGTTTGAACAGTATCTCGCTGAAGATTGGACTCCTGAAATTAAACAAGCTTGGCTAGATGCTTATGGAGTCATTACTACTTTGATGCTCAAAGGTGCGGGACAAAAATCTGAATAGCAAGTTGTTGAGAAACCTATAAATTTAGTCAAGGCTACAACGTTAAAAGTTGAAACACCAGACGAACAGAAGATATCACAATAGGAGAACTCCTAAAAAGCACATTTTATAAACCTTACCAAATAAGGATTTCAGGTTTTCAATTTAAATGTGTTTCTTTCATCTGTTGCGGGGGGCAAACCGCCCCCGTTGGAGGCTCAAATCTTGCACCTACTTCTCTGGTTTCTTAAATATATATTTTTTTAATTCGTAAATTTTTTCATGTAAGTAAAGTTAAATTAAATTAACGGAGAAAAACTTATGTCCTTAAATGTTGAACTTTTAGTGCAAAGTTTTGAAAAAGTTAAACCTTACGCTGATGAATTTGCAGCTAATTTCTACGAAAATCTTTTTCAAGCTTACCCAGAAGTGAAACCACTGTTTACTAAAACGGAGATGAAAACCCAAGGGAAAAAATTGATCAATTCTCTGGTATTGGTAGTAGAAAATCTCCGCAACCCAGAGGCTTTATCTCCAGTTCTCAACGCTCTAGGTGCTAGACATATTAGCTATGGAGCTACTCCTAAATATTATAAACCAGTAGGTGAAGCCCTTTTAGTGACGTTTGAGCAGTATCTTGGTGAAGATTGGACTCCTGAAGTTAAAAAAGCTTGGTTAGATGCTTATAGAGATATTACTGCTTTGATGTTAAAAGGTGCAAGTCAACAATCTTCACCGCAAGTAGTTGATAAACCTGCTACTTTACCAAAACCTATCCCAACTGAAAACCCTGCAACTTTAGCGAAGTCTACAACATTAAAAACCGAAATTTCCCAAGAATCTCAACTATTGCAGTCTACATTAGAACAAGATAAAAAAGTTTTGATATCAATTCAGATTGATAGGGAAATTTTACAAGAAATTATCAATAATTTTATTAAAAAGTATCAGCAATTCCAGACCAAAATATCAAAACAGCCATTAAGTGAAGTCCTCAAACAAATTCCTAGTAAACTTATTGATACTTTCTGGTCAGCACCAACATGGTTAGTTGTTCTAGTTTCCACATTGATATTTATCGTATTTGTTGTTATTGCTAATGATAATTCTGTCCTAGCAGATGTTTTAGGTTCTGCTGACAGTATTAGTTTAGTTATTGCCCTAGTTCTCTTCATTAAAGAAGCTCCAGACCGCAGAAAACAATTTCATTATCAAGCCTGGGGTACGATTGATGCGGCAAAGGATGTTAAAGTTAGTTATGCCAGAGTTTTGGCACTGCAAGATTTGAATAAGGATGGAGTTTCTTTGCGGGGTCTGGATGCTCCTGGTGCGGAGTTAGTAGATATTAATCTCCCTCGTGCCAATTTGAGTAAAGCTAATTTGATGGAATGCGATTTGAGTAATGCTAATTTAACCTATGCCGATTTAGATAATGCTAATCTCAGTCAAACTAAACTTAGTGGTGCAAATTTGAGTCATGCAAAATTGGGGTTTGCTAAATTGAATCAGGCTAATTTGAGTAGTGCTAACTTGAGTAATGCTAATTTAATTTGTGCAGATTTGAGTCATGCTAACTTGAGTGGTGCTAATTTAAAAGATGCTAGTTTAAGTGGTGCTAATTTGGAGGGAGCTTACCTCACAGGTGCAAATCTCAAAAATGCTAAAGTCAGCGATTATGAATTGAGTAGTGCTTTCCTCGAAGGTGCAATTATGCCTGATGGTTCAAAGTATAAATCACCAGTGAGCGATCGCTGATTTCAGATTAAAATTAATTAACTGAATTGTTCAATTTGGAGTTTTTCTTCCCGTGCTGAGTTCCCCTTTACCCACTATCAACGCTCTCAAACAACCTACCAGTAATGCTTGGGTAGAGCAAGCGATCGCTAACCTTGATATTATATTACTAGATCACTCCCACTGTGAACGCAAAGCCGCTGGAGTAGCCTTAAATATGATGTTTCGCTATCCCTCTAATGCTAAAATGGTGAGGGAGTTAACCGCAATAGCACGGGAAGAACTAGAACACTTTGAACTCGTCAATCAATGGCTAGAACGCCGTAACATCAAACTAGCAGCCCTGTCCGCACCCCCCTACGGTGCAGGATTAAAATCCCAAGTTCGGGGACAAGAACCCCATAGATTTTTAGACTCCTTACTCGTCACCGGCTTAATAGAAGCCCGCAGTCATGAACGCTTAGGACTCCTCGCTGCTAACTGTCCAGAACCAGAATTAGCCGCATTTTACCGCAGTTTAATGGCATCAGAAGCCCGACATTTTGGGATGTATTGGGTTTTAGCTGATACTTATTTTGACCGAAAAATAGTCATGGACAGATTAGACGAATTAGCAGAGGTGGAAAGTCAATTATTATCAACCTTACATCCAGAACCGAGAATACATAGTTAGTCAGTTTTTGCCGGAGTATGTATTAACAACCAAGTTTGCAAATCATTCAAACTCTGAAAATCTAAAAGAGCTTCACTCAATTCTTCCAACACAGATAATGGTCAACCAGAAATAGATTTTATCTACAGTTCAAACAACAAAGATGGATATTGTTGAAAGAGTTTATAGAAAAGTGAATCTCTCCGCATAAATCATGATTATAATATTTATTAGTTAAAATTCCTCAAACTTTGCGTCTTTGCTCCTTAGCGTCTTTGCGCGAAACATAATTTTAACTGTAAAATAGAAAAAACCCCGGAGGTAGAATTACGGTTTACGCACGTCCCCTAGCCAGATTAATCGAACAATTGCAACGGCTACCCGGAGTTGGTCCCAAAAGCGCCCAACGATTAGCTTTGCACATCTTAAAAAGACCAGAAGCAGAAGTAGAGGCTTTAGCTCAAGCACTTGTTGACGCGAAAAAACAAGTAGGTTTGTGTAAAGTTTGTTTTCACCTGTCATCAGATCCAGTCTGTGAAATTTGTCGTCACCCTCAGCGAGATAATACAACTATTTGCGTAGTTGCAGATTCCCGTGATGTGATTGCATTAGAAAAAACCCGTGAATTTAAAGGTAAATATCATGTTTTAGGTGGCGTAATTTCCCCAATGGATGGTATCGGACCAGAACAGTTAAATATTCAACCCTTAGTGAGACGAGTCAGCGAACAAAAACCCCAAGAGGTGATTTTAGCTATTAGTCCCAGTATCGAAGGGGAAACCACAACATTATACATAGGTCAATTACTGAAACCATTTACTAAAGTCACCCGGATTGCCTTTGGCTTACCCGTCGGTGGGGATTTAGAATACGCTGATGAATTAACTTTAGCAAGGGCATTAGAAGGACGAAGAGAGTTAGATTAGGGGACTTCTAAACTTACGCTATCAAAACTCTTGCTTTTGCGTCTACCCTGCGGGATCTCTAAGAGAGATTGCGTGAGATTAATTCATTGCTGGGATTTCTTGATGATTTATTGATTAATTTTGCATTATGGAAATCCTCCGTTTAACTTCTGCTGATAAATCACTCAAAGCTACTTCTATTTGTTCACCACTTTGTAAATCCTTTAATGATGATTTTTGTGCTGCTGCTTCTTCCGCACCAATAATTACACAAAACCTAATTCCCTGTTTATCTGCGGCTTGAAATTGTTTACCTAATTGCTTTTTATCAAAATTAGTGACAACATTAATTCCTGCTTGTCTTAATTGTTGTGATACTTGTAAATAAACAGGCATTAAATCCTCTTGCATATTTACTACCATTACCTGCGCTGGTGTCGCAGATAAAGTATTCAAAATACCCGCTTTTAACAACCGACTAATTAACCGAGTTAAGCCAATAGAAATACCCACACCAGGCATTTTTTCACCGATAAACGTTCCCACTAATTCTTCATATCTGCCACCAGAACAAATACTCCCTAAAGCCTCATGACCTAATAAGGTAGTTTCATAAACTGTACCAGTATAGTAATTTAAACCACGGGCAATAGATAAGTCAATACAGAAACGTTTATCAGCAACTCCCAAATTTCTAACTCCATTAATTACGGTTTCTAATTCCGTAACTCCTAAATTAAATTGTTCGGCTTCTGGCAAATTCTCAGCTAGGTGTTTAAGTTTATCTAAAATATCATCAATACTGCCATCAATTTTCACAAACTCAATAATTTTCTCCGTTTGTTCTGAAGAAATACCTTCTTTCTCTAACTCTTGTTTAACTTTAGCTTCGCCAATTTTTTCCAAATTATCAATAATACTAATACAGGTTTTAATTTGGTTTTCCGCAACTCCTACTGATTGAAAAAAGCCTGTGAGGATTTTGCGGTTATTAATGCGAATCACAAAATCACCAATATTAATCTTTTCAAAGATTTCCGCGATAATTGCCGGCATTTGGGCATCATAAAGTAAACTCAATTTACCACGGGCAACTACATCAATATCACATTGGCGAAATTGCCGAAATCGTCCATCTTTTGCCCGTTCCCCCCGAAATACCATATCCATTTGATAACGAGCAAAAGGAAAAGTTAATTCATTTAAGTGACGAGCAATATAAGCAGCAAAAGGAACAGTTTGATCAAACTTTAAAGCCCTAGCTTCTGAACCGGTTTCTCCAGATTTATCCTTTTCAGCTTGGCGATTGGGTGGTAAAATTGGCTCAATACCATAGATAATATTGTCACCTTGATTACCTTTAGCCTGTAACACTTCTAACCGTTCTACTGCTGGGGTTTCAATGGGTGTAAAACCATAACTTTCAAAAACTTTACGAATTATATCTAGTAAATATACTTCGAGACGCTTTTCGCTAGGTAGAAATTCGGGAAATCCGCTGGGAGTAGAAAAGTTAATTTTGTCACTTTTAGTCATGTTTTTACCTTATTAAATGGGAAATTAACCACAGAATTACTATTTTACCCTTTGTTTTTCAATTAGAGTAAATAATGTTTGTACTCAGGAATAAATTCCTGAGTATTTTCATTTTGAGCGATGAATCGCTCACTACAGACTATATGTTAAATCATGCTCAATTACTTAATCACTATCATTAAACCACCAAGGATCTTTATGAGAGTTAGTTTTCATCAAAAATGCTTTTTTTCTTAAGAAGCGATTTAAACCTATTGTACCAATCCGTGAACCTCCTAGTCCAGAAAATTTAAAAGCATTTCTGTCTCCTTCGTTAATTAATGAACTTAATCCGGCATCATTAATACTAATCACACCGGCTTCTATGTTATCAGCAACTGCTATTGCTAGTTCTTCTGATTCTGCAAATACAGCCGCACTCAGTCCATAAATAGAATCGTTAGCTAAATTTATCGCTTCTTCGATATTAGCAAAAGACATCACAGGCATAATTGGGCCAAATGTTTCTTCAGTCATTATCTTCATGGAATGGTTAACTTCAGTGATAACTGTGGGACGACACCACCAACCTCCACCTAGTTCTTCTACTTTACCACCACAGTGAATTACTGCCCCTTTAGAAATAGCATCTTGCAAATGATCATTAATAATAGCAGCTTGTTTTTCCGAAATAATTGGACCAATTTCGCCACTTTCAATAGTTGGATATGCTAGTTTTAATTGATGAGCTTTAGTAACTAATTGATGATAAAATTCTTCAAATATAGATTCAGCAACATAAATTCTTTCAATTGCTGAACATGACTGTCCTGAATTGGCTACAGCAGCCCACAAAATTGCTGAAGTTGCTAAATCTAAATCGGCAGATTCTAAAACAATAGCTGGGTCTTTTCCTCCTAATTCTAAAAAAGCGGGAATAAAATTAATTGCCGCATTTTCAGCGACTAAACGCCCAGTTTCTACACTACCTGTAAAACAAATTAAATCTACATCTTCAATTAAAGCTGCTCCTGTTTGTGCTGCTCCTTCCACAAAGTTTAAAACATCACGTAATTGGGGAATAGTATTGAGAGTTGTCATTAAAGGAGCAACAAACCGGGGAGTTATTTCACTGGGTTTAACTATCACCGCACAACCGGCTAATAAAGCTGGAATTGTATCAATTGTAGATAAGGACAAAGGAAAATTCCAAGGACTAATTACTCCGACTAGAGGATAAGGAGAAGCAGTTTGTTGTAAAGCAATAAAAGGAATAGATGTATTTTTAGCTGTCCCTTGTAGTAGTTGGGGGGCTATATTACACCATTTATCAATACTAGTAAGAAATGAATCTACTTCCATAATTGATGTTAATAATCTCCCCGTATCACTGACTAAAGCTTCTGTTAATTGTTTACGTTCTGATAATATAGCTTGTTTCCATGCTTTTAAAGCTGTAATTCTGCCTTCAATTCCTAATTTTCCCCAGGTACTTTGTCCTCTTCGCAGACGGTGACATTGCTGGGAAAGTAATTTTGGTGGTGGAGGAACGATGACATAATCAAATTTACCTGTACGGGGGTTGCGGACTTCTATTGGTTTGCTCATTTGTGATTAATTTAAATGTAAACTTAACAAGATTTAATTTTATTTCGCGCAAAGAGGCAAAGGAGCAAAGGCGCAAAGGAAGAAATACAATAAATACGGTATTTATTGTATTCTCAAAATAGTCCATTTATAGTTATTTGTATGTCTGCTGCTAAAAAATTGCGCGAATTACTGGCACGTCCGGAAATTATGGTTATTCCTGGTGTTTATGACTGTTTGAGTGCAAAACTGGTAGAAAAGGCTGGTTTTGACGTTGCTGCTACCAGTGGTTTTGGAATTGCTGCTTCTACTTTGGGTTTACCTGACTATGGTTTTCTCACTGCTACGGAAAACTTGTACAGTGTCGGGCGGATAGCTCAGTCAATTAATATACCTTTGATTGCTGATTGTGATACGGGTTACGGTAATGCTTTAAATGTGATGCGGACTGTGAAAGATGCGGTGCAGTCCGGGTTAGCTGGGATTATTTTAGAAGACCAAGAATGGCCGAAGAAATGCGGACATTTTGCAGGTAAACGGGTAATTTCTATGACTGAACACGCGGGAAAAATCCGGGCTGCGGTGGAAGCGCGTGGTGATAGCGGTTTGGTCATTATAGCCCGAACTGATGCCCGTGCGCCTTTGGGGTTGGAGGAAGCCATTGCCCGTGGTCAAGCATACATCAATGCTGGTGCAGATATCTTGTTTGTGGAAGCTCCCCAATCTGTGGCAGAGTTGGAAATTATAGCTGCTGCTTTTCCTGATGTACCATTGGTAGCAAATATTGTTGAAGGTGGGAAAACTCCCTCCATTTCTCCTATTGAATTGCAAAATTTGGGGTTTAAAATTGTCTTTTTTCCTCTGACTGCACTCATGGCTGTAACTGAGGTAATGAGTGTTTGTTTTCGTCATTTGAAAGCACAGGGAAGGACTGATAATTTATCTGGTTTGATGAATTTTCAGGATTTTCAAGAATTGATGAATGTGCCGCAATATTTAGCTGTGGAAAAGGAGTATAAGGAATGAATTATGAACAGCATTAATAATTATGTTCGATAATTTACTGTAGGAAGATGGCGACCTATATAGCCAATAATAACTTTTCCTGGCTGCAATGGAAAGAAATGAATCCTCCAGTTACAGGATCTTAACTTAATATGACGTTCAAAGAAACGTTCCTCTCCATCAGGACACATAAATGTTCTTTCTTTTCTATATTTATTGTTATTACGAGTTGATTTACTTTCTCCAGATTCATCAAGAGAATAACCTTCTACGCTAAATGATTCACTTGTCCAATTTTGACAACATTTTTGAAGTTCATTTAAGGTTTTACATACTCCTGCTAATTCATTTTGTCCTGAGCGAATATCTTTTAAATCTTTCTCAACACAATCACAAAATTCTAGATTAAAAAATAATTCTTCTCTTCTATTCCAAATTTCATTACCGTTCTCTATATTTATTTTGAAGCGTTCTTCTAACCAATCAGTATGTTCTCCCCCATGAGTGATGCAACTGACGTGTTTTACAATATCATTACTAATAATCAAAGGATCTTCTTCATCTTCATTTATTCTTGTTACCTGTACCTCTAAACTACTAGCTTCCCACTGTGGATCAGATAGCAAACTTATGGCTAGAGAATTGTAAACGTAAGCGTAATAAATTCCAATCGTATTCTGTCCTTGATAAATTACCTGAATTTCTGGATCGACAATATCTGGTATGGGAGGATCATTTTTATCTTGTAAACTTCTAATTAATCTTCGAGCATCTATATCTACATCAGGATCATTACGCCATTGGACTAATAGATAATTTGGTGCAAGCTGTAAATTATTAAAATTGCTTTGGGTACGAAGTTTCTTTTTAATACTACTTGGAGTTTTAATAGCAAGTATAGTATTTATGAAATCTGTCATTAGTTGTCTTGCTGTATTAATATCAGTAGAAGGAGTTTGTAAACAGAGTTCATTAAAAACGATTTCTAATTCCATATTTTTACTCTTCCACTGGTTCTAATAAAACCTCTAAACTTTTATCCCATTCATCAAAAAAGCCATCTGGCCATTTATCAATTCTGCCACTGCGATTAATGTGGGGTGAAACTACTTTGGTAAGAGCTTGTGCTTGTTTTTCTTGACGTTGAAAATAATGTAACTGTACACTTTCTGGTTTAATTTTACCTCCATGAACAGCAAGACGAATACCATTTAAAACATGATCGCTATGAGTTTCTATTACAACTTGAATACCACAACTGGCTGCTAATGCTAATAATTCTCCCATTATTACTTGTCCTCTAGGATGAAGATGTGCTTCTGGGTTTTCAACTAGAATTAGTGTACCAGGATATGATGAAAGTATAGCTACAATTATTGGTAGGGTGTAGGTAATTCCAAATCCTACATTAGTCGCACGGTAACGGTTACTCTCTCCATAAAAATATTGTATATTTACTAACCCCATCTCTGGATTAGCTTTAATTTCTATACGAATACCAGGACTTACTTCTCTCATCCACGCTTCCACTTGGTCTATAAGATCCATTGATTTTGCTTCTGGATAACTGAGATTTTCTATAGGAATTGGTTCACGTCCATAAATATATAAAAAATGGGCTGTATATTCCCCTCTAGTACCAATTTGTCTACATCTTCGTACTTGATAATCAGATATTTCATTAAAGGAACGTGGACCAATACGTTCTGCTTGAAGAAAGTGAAAATTGTTACTAAAAAGATTTGATAGATAAGAGTAATTGGGTTCTGAGATTATATTCAAAACATCTTCATCTTTCTGATCTGGATCATATTTAAAAACCCATTTACATTTACTTTCATAATTTTCCCAAATTATTTCTAAACTAATTAAATTTTCTTTTCCACTTTCATAAAAAGCATCTTGTGCTGTACCAATATTTACTAATTCACCATTTAAAGCTAATCCTATATTTGGTAATAAATTTTGTTGAGAAGATTGACGTAACAGTAATAATGACTGAAGTACGGAAGATTTGCCTGTGCTATTTAGACCAGATATTAATGTTAAAGGTTTAAATTCAAGCAACTGATCTTCAAATTTTTTAAAGTTAATTAAACGCAGAGAAATAATCATGACAATACTTCCTGAATAATTTTACCAATAGTTTCAAATCTATACTCAACTTTCTTTGCAGCTTGGGATATGGATGCTAAAAATTCTCTATCATTATCTGCATATTCAATAAACTTGTCAATTAGTTGTTGCTTATATTTTTTTAATTTTTCTATATCTTCATAACTTAATTGACTAAGATGAAATGACCAAGATTCAAAAAGAGATTTATTAACTGGAAATCTCCTATTATTTTTGTGAGTAATTTTCCGAAAAGCACTATCTCCAAAAATATCATAAGCAGCCAACATTGCTTTTTTAAATTTTTCCTTAATATTTATTAATTCATCATCAGTTAGATTATTTATTTTAGATAAGGCTTCGCTCAAAAATACATCCCTAGTGTTTTCTTTATAATCTTTATAAGGAGTAAGCATAAATGCCAGATAACCAACTACAAATTCTCTATCATCCATACGTTTTTTCTTCGCGCTACTGAGATTAATAACCTGTATAAATTCAGATAGACCTGTAAGTTTTCGCAAAAATTCATTGGCTTTACCTGGGTTGAGAGCATGACGTAGTTCTTGATTTGAAAGACCCACTCCTCCAGTATTAATTCTTTTGAAAATATTATATTTTACTTCTATAGGAGTGCCTTTTTCAATTAAATAGACTGTAGGCTGAGTTTCTAGAATTCGTCGTTGGTATCTTGGTTCTAAATCATCATAAGTTTTACCATTAAGATTTGTCAGATATTCTAGTCCACTTAATGTCAGTCTTTTCTCACTTTTATCACTAACAAAGTGTTTTAAAGCAGATAGTCTTTGTAAACCATCTACAACTACCCATTTATCATCATTAGTAGCATCTATATAAAAAGCTGGTAATGGAATCCGAATCAGAATAGACTCAATTAGTCGGCTTTTAGCATCTTCATTCCATATATTTGCCTGACGCTGAAAATCAGGTGCTAAATCAAGTGCTGCTTCGTCAATTCGTCTTAATAATTGTTCAATTGTTGGTTGTCTAGTGGCAATATTAATTTTATCAGGATCATATTCAAAAGTAACTTTTTCATATTCTTCATCATCACTATCTTCTAAATCTAAAACTTCATTATCCTTTACATCTGTCACGGCATTTACTCCTTAATAATCCTATTCATATTCCCTCCCACCCCCATCAAATCCAAAACTAATACTATCGCATTTTTAACCCAAAATCTAAATAATATTAGGCTTCCGGTTCAATTCCCAAAGCCCGCAATTGTGCAGTTAAGCGATTTGCTCTTTCCTCACCAGTTAATAACAAATTACCTTGCAAATCCCACCACCGCAACCAGGGTAATTCCATATTTTTATATTCACCTTGCCATAAACCCAACTCAATACCCATAGATGTAATCGGATAATGTCCCCGTTCATTTGCTGACAATAACTGATATTTTCCACCAATTAATTCATAGACTTCTATACTGGCTTTATTCACTTCATAAATGCCATAAAAAGCAGGTTTAATCACCTGTTCATAAATCCAGAATTTACCTTTCCACGGAGTTTTATCTCTTTCTTCACTACCATTCCCAGAAACAAATTCTAGCGCAATTAATGGCGAAATATATTCTTGCCAAAGGACATAGGAACGTCGGGTTTTACCATTGAGTAAAGGTGGGACATTCGGGACATAAAACCAGTCTGGGGCTTCTGCACCTTTTTCTGGTGGGTCAGTAATACGCCAATAGATACCGCAATCTTGACCTATAGTATATTGCCCATCTGGATGGAGTTTTTGTAATACTTGTGTGATGGACTCTGTTAGTAGAATACTTTGGGGATGTTCCTGGAAGTTTTTCACAAACGTACCATTAGAATCTGGTAGTTGGGTATGATCTGGAAGAGAGGTTTCTGGGTAAGGGCGTAAGTCTGGATCTTCCTGGACATCAGTTGTAAAAGTCATATATCCTCCTGCTGGTGTGAGGTTTATTCTAGTTTAGCAAAATTAGGGTGTAAAGCGATGGCGAAACGCCGGCTAAAAGCGATCGCACATAAGTCAATACGATCGCATTTCCATCTAACTAACTTTCTCCACCCCCGCTAAATCCAAAATCGGTGCAATCAAATCTTCCCGTTTCACCGCCATAATATGCACACCCTGACACAATTCCCGCGCAATTTGCACTTGTTCGGCGGCAATTTTCATGCCTTCTTCGAGGGGATGTTTCGCTTTGGCTAATCTCTCAATAATATGTTCAGGAATATTCACACCGGGAACAGCTTTATTAATAAACTGGGCATTTTTTGCCGACTTCAACAGAAAAATTCCTGCCAAAATTGGTTTATTGTAACCACAGGCAATTTTATCCATGAACTTTTCTAAGATTTCAAAATCAGTAATTAATTGACTTTGAAAAAATTGCGCTCCGGCTGCTATTTTCTTTTCAAACCGACTTTGTAAACCTGACCAACTTTTCGATTGAGGATCTACTGCTGCCCCGGCAAATAAATCTAATGCGCCATCAGTGAGGGGTTTCTCATTAAAATCAAAGCCCTGATTCATGTTTCTAATTAACTGCAATAACCGCACAGCTTCCAAATCAAAAACGGCTTTTGCTTGAGGATGATCACCGGCTTTTACAGGGTCGCCAGTTAAAGCTAAAATGTTGCGGATACCCAAAGCATGAGCGCCCATTAAATCTGCTTGTAATCCAATTCTATTACGATCGCGGCAAGCAAACTGACAAATCGGCTCAATGCCATTTTGCAATAAAATTACTGAGGCTACCAAGGAAGACATCCGCATTACGGCACGGCTACCATCAGTAATATTGACAGCATGAACTCTCCCCTTAAGAGTCGCTGCCATTTCGATGGTATGGGTAGGATCTCCGCCCTTGGGAGGTGCAACTTCGGCGGTAATTAAAAAGTCACCTGATTGGGCGGCTTTACGGAAGTTATTAAAAGCACTAAAACTATGGGTATCCGGCATAACATTATGATTTCCGTTTGCTAGTAGGGTAAGACATTAGACACCTAAAAGCTTAAACCTTAAAGAGGAACAGTGAAACCCAAAGCGGCTTTAACATCTGCTAAAGTTTGATTAGCGATCGCTCTGGCTTTCTCGCCACCATCCCGCAACACTGACTCTAAATAACCCTTATCCGCCATTACCTCCTGATATTTCTCTTGAATTGGCTTTAAAGCCTGAATCGCCGTTTCTGTCAATAAAGGTTTGAACTGTCCCCAACCCATATCTGCACACTCAACCGCTACCTCTTCCTTAGTTTTTCCAGCCAGTAGGGTATACAGAGTTAATAAATTATGGCATTCTGGGCGTTCTGGATCATCAAAGGTTAAACCCCTCACTAAATCAGTTTTACAGCGTTTAATCTTCTTGGTAATCTCCTCTGGTGAGTCTAAAATATTAATTCGGCTCAACTCCGAAGGATCTGATTTTGACATTTTCCTTGTTCCATCTGTCAAACTCATTACCCTTGCACCTTCCTTTCTAATCAAAGGATCTGGTAATTTTAATACAGGTGCTTTTTTCGCAAATTGGTGATTAAACCGATTAACAATATCCCGCGTTAGTTCCAAATGTTGCTTTTGATCTTCACCCACCGGCACTTTATCAGCTTGATAAAGGAGAATATCCGCAGACATTAGCACGGGATAATCTAACAAGCCAACACCGACATTTTCACCCTGTTTAACCGCTTTTTCTTTAAACTGGATCATATCTTGCAACCAGTTCAGGGGAGTAATGCAATTTAGTAACCAAGTGAGTTCACTGTGTGCGGAAACGTGGGACTGAACAAAGATATGAGAATGCTGTAAATCAATACCACAGGCTAAATATAAAGCAGCAATCTTGTAAGTATCAGCCGCTAAAGTGGCGGGATTATGCGGTACAGTGATGGCGTGTAAATCTACCACACAAAAGAAATTTTCATACTGGTCTTGAATGTCTACCCAGTTGCGAATCGCACCTAAATAGTTACCTAAGTGTAAGTTACCAGTTGGTTGAACTCCCGACAAAACGCGCTGCTTACCCATAATTATCAGTGTAACGAGAACTTGCTCAATTTTATAGACCCTAACCGTCAAGTCAAACCCCTGAAAACCGTCCTAAGTAGATAGGAGAGGTTTGTTAGAAAATATGATCAAACATTTTCTCATCATCTTCTACAATTAATAATAGGTGTATTAACAACTAGGAAATTATTTAGTTATGCCCCCACTTAACATTGATGTAAATCAATCCAATATCAGTATTAAAGAGTTGTTATCTCTAGTGCTTGCAGGTAAAGAAATTGTTTTAACTGATGGTAGCATCCCCCAAGCACGTTTGATATCAATGTCTTCCGAAAAAATTTCAAGTTCTCAATCTCGCATAGCAGGATTACATTCTGGAGCTATTTGGACAAGTGAAGATTTTGATGAGCCACTACCTGAAGATTTCTGGACAGGAAATCTATGAATTTACTTTTAGATACTCATACCTTTATTTGGTGGGATAGCGAACCAGAGAAACTTTCACAACAGGCCTTGATACTGTGTCAAAATCCTGCGAATACTCTCTTGTTAAGTATGGTGAGTATTTGGGAAATGCAAATTAAGATTCAATTAGGTAAATTAACTCTGAATCTGCCGTTAGTAGAGATAATTCAACATCAACAACAAAACAATAATTTGAAAATTCTTCCGATTAGCGTCACTCATATTTTAGCATTAGAGAATTTATCCAATCATCACAAAGATCCTTTTGATCGCTTATTAATTGCTCAAAGTAATATTGAAGATGCTGTCTTAGTTAGTTGTGATCCTATGATTGCTAAATATCAAGTTAAGCTAGTTTGGTAAGCAGTTTGATTTGAGTTTAGATAGCAAAATTAATAATACAAATTATACCGAGTAAATCGCCATGCAAGTGCCTCTTTGTTACTCTGTTTTGTTGCTTAAATATAAAACTAAAATAATCTGTATCTCCAGAGAGATAAAAACCAACTGACCTAGCTTTTATAGTTCAGACTAAATAGGTTTTGATCAAAAACAACTCAGGGAAATATATTTAATGAAAGCTTTATTAATCTGGCCGATAATGCCTAATTCTTTTTGGTCTTATCAGGAAACCATTGATTTAGCTGGGTTACGTGCTACCAATCCCCCATTAGGTTTAATTACGGTGGCAGCGATGTTACCGAGTGATTGGGAATTCAGATTGAGCGATCGCAATGTCCGTTTAGAAACAGATGCAGATTGGGAATGGTGCGATATAGTTATCGTCTCTGCAATGATCATCCAGAAACAGGATTTTGGGGACTTAATTAGAAAAGGTAAAAAGTTAGGTAAAAAAGTGGCTGTGGGGGGACCATTTGCCACATCTGTACCAGAATTTGTTTTAGAAGCAGGAGCAGATTATTTAATTCTAGATGAAGGGGAAATCACTATTCCCTTGTTTGTAGAGGCTTTAGAAAAGGGAGAGGAAAAGGGAATTTTCCGGGCTACAGAGAAACCAGATGTCACCACAACTCCCTTACCTCGATTTGATTTATTAGATTTAGATGCTTATATTGCCATGACGGTGCAATTTTCGCGGGGTTGTCCTTTCCAATGTGAATTTTGCGATATTATTACCCTTTTTGGTCGCAAGCCCCGCACGAAAACACCTGAACAAATTCTGGCAGAATTAGATGCTTTATACAAGATGGGTTGGTGGCGTTATGTGTTTATTGTTGATGATAACTTTATTGGCAATAAACGTAATGCTAAAGTCTTTTTAAGGGCATTAATTCCCTGGATGGAAGAACGTAATTATCCTTTTGCTTTATTAACAGAAGCTTCTTTGAATTTAGCAGAAGATGATGAATTACTAGAATTGATGGTAAAAGCTGGTTTTGTCCAGGTATTCATGGGAATTGAAACCCCTGATGTAGATAGTTTAGTAGGAATTAATAAACCACAAAATACTCGCAGTTCTTTAGTTGAATCTTGCAATAAAATTACCAAAGCTGGATTGCAAATTATGTCTGGTTTTATCTTAGGATTTGATGGGGAAAAACCAGGTGCAGGTAAACGAATTCAAGAGTTTGTGGAAGCAACTTGTATTCCCCAAGCTCATCTTAACTTATTGCAAGCTTTACCGAATACAGCTATGTGGACTCGCTTGCAAAAAGAAGGACGATTAAGGGATGGTTTGGGTGAGTTTATGGGTTCTCAAAAAGCTTTAATGAATTTTGTTCCGACGCGGCCAATGTCGGAAATTGCGGAGGAGTTTATTGATGCCTTTTGGAATTTATATGAACCTATGCCCTACCTAAAACGGACTTTTCGCCATTTTATGATGATGGAAGGTTGGCGGGCTAAATATGAAAGAACTTTAACTAAACCAGAGTTCCAGTTTTTAATGTCTATTTGTTGGCGACAGGGATTTTTGCGTTCTACACGGTTTGTTTTTTGGCAGCAATTAATAACAATGGCACGGCAGAAACCTCATCTATTATATGATTATTTAATTGCCTTGGGTACAGGTGAACATTTTTTCAAGTTCCGTCATGAAGTAAGGGCAGAAATAGAATCGGAATTAGCAGAATTCCAGCAGCATGAACGGGAGCAAGAAGCAATAAGTTTACAGTTAGAAACTGTGAGTTAAGTAGCTAAATTTAAAATATTTAATACCCAGATCCTTGACTTATTAAAGAAGTCGGGGATCTATTTCTATTTATTCTATTAAAATGTTTATATCTAATAAATAACTCATAATACCTATTTCCGTTTAACTGCTTCGTCAAAAATAGCGATTTGTTCAGGAGTTAAATCATCTAACAATCCTGACAGCATTTCTACAGACAAAATACCGCTACAACGGGTTTTCAAGTCCTGATCTTCCATAATATTAAACTCCTCAATAGATAAATTTTTCTGAAATATGTTACATAAATGATGAATCATTTCTTCATCATTCAGTTCTTCCTTAAATAAAGGACGTTCTTCCATCAAAATATTCACAATTCTCTCAATTCTTGTTTTCATTGATTCTTGTTGAAGTTCTGTTGATAACATAATATTTCCTCCTAGGAAATGTAAATGATATTTATGGATGTTATCTATTGTAGCAATTTTTTAATTTTGTGATGTCTGTTTATTGCTCCAGTGTTAATTTCTGAGGAATAGATTGTGTCAGATAACGAAATGAATTTTCTCGTTTTTAGGATTAGGTTGCTAATTTTGCTATGATTGATGTATTGTAGACTATATGTCACAGCAAACATTCATATCAATTATCGAATGCAAGGAACACAAATTTCTTTTTTTTCTAACGAGGATGAGCATAATCCTAGCCAAAAGCAAAAGAAGCCGAAATTAGGGCGTTATGAGCGTATTCAGCGCGAACTAGATGAGGATAAATCTGATCCATATAAGATATTTACTGATGTTAGTTCCCCACCCAGTCCATTATCTAAATATACTTTTGTGGATCTGTTTTGTGGTGCTGGGGGAATCACACAAGGGTTATTTCAAGCTGGATTCACACCATTGGCTAGTGTAGAAATTAGTCCAATTGCTTCTGCTACGCACAAAAAAAATTTCCCACAATGTCATCATTTCTGTGGAGATATTGAACAATTTTCTCCCCAAGATTGGCTACAACAAATCGGCTCACCTGATGTAAATGTTGTTGTTGGTGGTCCACCATGTCAAGGATTTTCAGTAGCCGGAAAACGTGATCCAAAAGATCCTCGAAATAGATTATTTTATGAATTTGTGCGTGTTGTTTCCGAAATACGCCCTTGGTATGTAGTCATGGAAAATGTACCAGGTATTTTGACAATTCAAAAAGGGGACGTAAAGACAGCAATTATTGAAGCTTTTGAGTCTATTGGTTATCCTCATATTTCTGTGGCCATTCTGGAATCTGCGGCTTATGGAGTCCCACAAATTCGACCAAGAGCTATTTTTATTGCTAATAGATTTGGAATGCCAAATCCTTATCCTCAAGCGCAATTAAACCAAGAAGAATACAAACCTATTGAGTCAGCAATTTTTGATTTACCAGAATACACTCGAATATCAGAGATTAATCACGAATGGACTAAACATTCACAGGAGTATATGGAACGTCTTGCTCAAGTTCCTCCTGGTGGTTCTTTATATACAAAATACGTTGATGCTTTCAAACGACAATATCCTGGTAAACCGAGTATGACTGTGAAAGAAAATCATGGTGGTACACATATTCATCCATATTTAAATCGCGTGATTTCAGCTAGGGAAATGGCAAGATTACAAACATTTCCCGATTCATTTATTTTTGAAGGTAGTATGAAAAAAGCGATGTGGCAAATTGGTAATGCTGTACCACCACGTTTAGCAGAATGTATTGGTTATGGACTGATTCCTTACTTAAATAATATTTACTTGAACAAAAAATAACCACTCATTTTTCTTGATTTTGAACAAACTCACCTATCTTTTGATTAAGTTCATTACGCCAAGCTTCAAAATCATACCAACCACAACCAATACAGCCTTCCTCAGCCTCATCACCTCGTTGATGTTGAGAAGGCCAATTTTCACCTCCCTGATACCAAAATTTAATCCCAAAAGGTGTACCTCGTTTACCAATTTTTATACAGCGTTCACAACTTCTAGATTTCAAAAGATTATGATTTCCAGAAGTATCTTTTTTGAGTAATTGAAACTTTTTTCTAATTTCGGTTTCACTCATAGATGTTAAATGTGGAGCTTCACTTTCTCCCCAACGTTCCATAGGAAATCTATGATCAATAACTAGCTCATGCTTCTCTCTTTGTCTCTGCTCTATTGCATCTGTATATGAATAAACTTGGAGAATTCTTTGAACTAAAGAAGCTGGTATATTAGAAGCTGAATTAGCCGATTTTATCTCTCCTGTCCAGCAATCTCCTAAACGTATTTGTTGACAATTTGGACAGAAATTCTTTTGTGTTTCAATGACAAGACCAGGACGACTTCTTGTCCCGCGTTGTAATCCCTGAATACCACCACCACCAGCATACTGAGTTGATCCTATGTTTTTGCCTTCGCACTCTCTACAATGCCATTTTTGATCTGACAAAAGGTTAAAGACTTGTAATTGAGTTGCCCCTTTTCTAAATTGGGCTTTAATTGTCTCGACTAAATTTTGTTGGTTTGTCACTGTATTCTATCGGCTTCAATTTCCAGATTTGTCAGCAGAACGGAAACACTCATACCTAAGCCATCTGCAAGACTTACAAGAGCAGTGAGGGAAGGATTTCTGACTCCACGTTCCACACCGGAAATGTATGTGCGGTCTAAGTTAGCACGTAATCCTAACTCCTCTTGTGAAATTCCTAACTCTGTTCTGCGTTGTCTGACCAGATAACCTAAAGCATAAAGAATTTTTTGTTTTGATTCATTCATGCACTGATTTTGAGCCTTTATGGACTATCAGTCTACGGACGATGTGTCACATTAAAGGAATAGAAATTCATAAAAACTGGTGAATAATATATCAAAACAGGAGGATTGACACCATGTTACAAAATATTTATCAACTTCCCTTAACATTTGATCAAATTCTTAGCTTAGTTAAACAACTTTCTAATTCTGAAAAAATATTACTTAGTAAAGAGTTAGAAAAAGAAACTTTGAATAATAAATTAACAGGGTTATTAGAAATATTTCCAACTGATGAATTGTCATTAGAGGAAATTACCGAAGAAGTTGAAATTGTCCGTTCTCAAATTTATGAAAGAAAACTTTGACATGATAATAGGTAACAGGTAAAAACCTATTACCTACTACTCATTACCAATTACCTATTCGCTAAATATTGATACATTTCCCATCTTGCATTAACTTCCATTTGCGCTTGTTCTAGCAACAACTTCGCCACCTCCGGTTTACTTTTCGTCAACATCTTGAATCGGTTCTCTTGATACATTGACTTTTCCACCGATTCAGAAGGCGCTTTCATATCCAACTGTAAGGGATTTTTCCCCTGTGATTGTAATGCTGGATTATAGCGATATAACAACCATCTTCCTGCGTCTACTAAAGCCTTTTGCTGATGTAAACCTTTGGTCATATCAATACCGTGAGCAATACAATGACTGTAAGCAATTATGATTGATGGACCATCAAAAGCTTCCGCTTCTAAAAATGCTTTGAGTGTATGTTCATCTTTCGCACCTAACGCCACACTCGCCACATAAACATTACCATAGGTCATCGCCATTAAACCCAAATCTTTCTTGGGTGCTGGTTTTCCACCCGTCGCATATTTAGCAACTGCGGCTTTGGGAGTAGCTTTAGAAGATTGTCCTCCAGTGTTAGAATAAACTTCTGTATCCATGACCAAAATATTCACATTTCTGCCTGTGGAAATCACATGATCAATTCCACCAAAGTCTATATCATACGCCCAACCATCACCTCCAACTATCCACACACTTTTCTTAACTAAATAATCAGCTAAGGATTGAAGATTTGCAAACGCAGATAAACGCTGATTAACGCAGATATTTTTTTCATCTGCGGTTAAAATTTCTTGGAGTTTGTGTTTAAGAATGACAATTCTTTCCCGTTGGTCCCAAATATCAGCTTCGGTTTTTTGTTCAGCTTTGAGAATTGCATTAACTAAATTATCGCCAATTTCACTACTTAATTGTGACAATAATTCGGCTGCAAATTCCGCTTGTTTGTCTATGGATAAACGATAACCAAAACCGAATTCTGCATTATCTTCAAATAAACTATTTGACCATGCGGGACCTCTTCCGTCAGCGTTTTGACTCCAAGGAGTTGTGGGGAGATTTCCCCCGTAAATGGAAGAACAACCGGTGGCGTTGGCAACGAGTGAGCGATCGCCAAATAATTGTGTTAATAATTTAAGGTAGGGTGTTTCTCCGCACCCAGCACAAGCACCAGAAAATTCAAACAACGGTTCTTGCAATTGTTGTTGGCGAATTTGGCTTACTTTTAAAGTTTTCCGGTCAGGATTTGGTAAACTCAAAAAGAAATTCCAATTTTCCCGTTCCTGTTCCCGCAACGGTAATTGCGGACTCATATTAATCGCCTTCAGGGTGGGTTCTGCTTTATTTTTGGCAGGGCAGACGCTCACACAAATTTCGCAGCCTGTACAGTCTTCTGGGGCTACCTGAATGGTAAATTTCTGGTTAGCAAAGCTCTTATCTTTGGCGTTAGTTGATTTAAAAGTTATCGGTGCGTTGACTAATTCACTAGGTTGATAAGCTTTCGCACGAATAGCAGCGTGAGGACAAACCATTACACATTTGCCGCATTGAACGCAGACATCACCATCCCACACCGGGATTTCTTCCGCAACGTTGCGTTTTTCCCATTTTGCAGTCCCACTGGGGAAAGTTCCGTCAGCAGGTAAAGCACTCACAGGTAAATCATCACCTTCCCAGATCATAATTTTATCAAGAACATTCTCGATAAATTTGGGTTTGGTAATTAATAATTTGGTTTCTTCCCTATTACCTGTTACCAATGATCTATTACCAACTTCATGAAGATTTTCTAGGGTGTTGTCCACAGCTTTCAAATTCATCTTGACAACTTCCACGCCTTTTTTACCATAGGTTTTTTCTATGGCTTGTTTGATTTTAGCAATTGCTTCTTTTTCTGGCAAGACCCCCGCTAAAGCAAAGAAACACACCTGCATGATAGTATTAATTCTGTGTCCCATGCCACTATTTTTAGCTACTTGACTGGCGTTAATAGTGTAAACTTTCAAGTTTTTGTCAATAATTTGCTGTTGGACTTTTTGTGGTAGATTTTGCCAAACCTTATCAGCATCATAAGGACTATTTAACAGCAAAGTTGCCCCCGGTGCAGCAGCTTTTAAAATATCAATAGTTTCCACAAATCCCCAATGGTGACAACCGATAAAATTAGCTTTGTCTATGAGATAAGTTGAGCGAATTGTTCCAGTTCCAAACCGCAAGTGAGAAACTGTCATTGAACCGGATTTTTTGGAATCATAAACAAAGTAACCTTGGGCGTTATTTTCTGTTCCCTCACCGATGATTTTGATGGAGTTCTTATTTGCCCCAACTGTACCATCTGAACCCAAACCATAGAACATTGCCCGAACTACATAATCCGGTTCTGTAGAGAAATTAGAATCAAAATTCAAAGAGGTAAAACTGACATCATCATTAATGCCAATGGTAAAATGATTCTTGGGTTTAATTTGGGTGAGATTATCAAATACACTCTTCACCATTGCCGGAGTAAATTCTTTAGAAGAAAGTCCATACCTACCGCCAACAATTTTCGGGAATGTGGTTTTTTTCCAGCCTTCATAAATAGCTGTCACCACATCTAAATATAATGGTTCTCCTGCGCTTCCGGCTTCTTTAGTTCTATCAAGAACGGCAATAGATTTGACACTATTTGGTAATGCTTCTATAAATCTAGCAACATCAAAAGGACGGAAAAGCCGCACTTTAATAACTCCAACTTTTTCCCCTTCATTGTTGAGATAATCCACCGTTTCATGAACAGTTTCACAACCAGAACCCATAATCACAATTACTCTTTCTGCGTTAGGTGCGCCATGATATTCATAGAGTTTGTAATATCTGCCTGTGCGTTCTCCAAATTTGTCCATAATTTTTTGGACAATATCAGCACAACCATCATAATAAGGATTTGCACCTTCACGAGATTGAAAATAAACATCGGGGTTTTGGGCTGTTCCTCGTAATACTGGACTATCTGGAGTTAAACACCGTTGACGATGTGCTAATATTGATTCAAAAGGAATAATTTCCTGTAAATCTTCATCAGATAATAATTCAACTTTTTGCACTTCGTGGGATGTTCTAAACCCATCAAAAAAGTGCATAAATGGCACTCTTGCTTCTAAAGTTGCAGCATGAGAAATTAACGCAAAATCATGACTTTCCTGGACAGAAGCGGAACATAAAAAAGCGAAACCTGTCGCTCTTGCAGCCATGACATCACTATGATCACCGAAAATAGATAAAGCGTGTGTAGCTAAAGAACGGGCGGAAACATGAAGCACAAAACTGGTTAATTCTCCGGCAATTTTGTACAAATTGGGAATCATTAATAATAATCCCTGGGAAGCGGTGAAAGTTGTACTTAATGCCCCTGTTTGTAATGCCCCATGAACCGCAGCAGCAGCCCCTCCTTCGCTTTGCATTTGGGTGACACTGGGAACTGTACCCCAAAGATTTGGTTTATTTTCCGACATCCAAGCATCAGCCCATTCACCCATATTGGAAGATGGGGTGATAGGATAAATGGCAATGACTTCGTTTAATTTGTAAGCTACACGGGCAACGGCTTCATTACCATCAATTGTGGCATAGGATTTGGTCATGATTTTCCTTCCTGAGTCTTTTGTGGTTGTTTAAACTGTATGCAGAGAAACCAAAAAGATAAGCATTAGAACTAGCTAAAGTCAGGAAGTGAATTTGTGATGTTTTTTACAGTTTGATGAATTGGGAATTATTAATTATCAATTATTTTGACTTTTAGCCAATATTTTAATTATAGCAAATGGTAAATATTCTATCTATATTAATGTTGTACTCAAGAGTTATGATCTTTGATTTATCAAAGTTAAATAATTTTCATGGGGTGGAGGTGCGGGAAGTTTTCTAAAAGCAGAAATTTTGCAATTGTTACATCGCATTCGTAACCCTGTGGTATAATAGTATCTGTTGTGGAAAAATATCTCACAAAAATATGAATAACACATCTCTCAAAGAAGAAACTGCCTTTAAACGCATCTCAGCGATTATAGAAAATTTAATTGCTAATAATAGCCTTTATCAAGAAAGATTAGATAAAGAAAAAATGATTAATTACATCTATGATCTATTCAATAAACCAAATGTAGAGATAATAGAACAGGAAGAATTAATTAAGAGAATTAATGGTATTTTAGTTCTTCATTCTGTAGCAGGAACTTTAAATGATTTTACACCGGAAGAAATGACAATATTTGATGAAGCAGTAAAACGGAAATAAGTAAATGGGATATCTACTAGATACTAATATTATTTCAGCAATTTTCAGAAATAATCTAAAAGTTATTATTAAATTAGACAAATTACGTACTCAAGGAGAAAAAGTTTTTATCAGTGGAATGACTTATTATGAAATCAAACGTGGACTTTTAGCAGTAAACGCGACGAGAAAGTTAATTGATTTACAAAACCTATGTCATGAATATCCAGTATTGCTATTAGATGATATGACAATATTTCAAAAAGCATCAGAAATCTATGCTAATTTAAAACACAGAGGTTTACCAATTCAAGAAGCAGATATATTTATAGCAGCTACAGCTATTATTCACAATTTAATTCTAGTTTCTCATGATTCTGATTTATTAAGAATAAAAGATTTGCAATTAGAAGATTGGTTACAAGAAAAATTAAATTAAATCATCTTTAATCAACCGTTTTTGCAAAGCCACAACAACAGCCTGAGAGCGATTCCTACGGAGCGCTTCGCTATCTCTAACTTCTAGTTTTTGTAAGATAGTATGGACGTGTACCCTCACTGTTCCCGGTGTAATATAGAGTGCAATCGCAATTTCTTGATTAGTTTTTTCCGCTGCCAAAAGTGATAAAATTTGTTGTTCTCTTTGTGTTAGTTTATGAGCAGGTTTTGAGCTATTTTCTAATTCATACTGGTGATGATCTGATGCAAAAGTAGAACGAATTTCTCTAGTAGCTGTTTCATCCCACCAAGATGCCCCAGACGCTACAGAACACAGGGCTAATACCAATTTTTCAGCCGCAACACCTTTGAGACAATAACCTTGAGCGCCCACTTCAATTAGCCGCGTAATTAGAGATTTTTGGGAATGGGAAGTAAGAACTAAAACTGGCAAATTGGGATATTTTTGTTTAATTTGATAACAGGCTTCAATCCCGCCAATTCCTGGTAATCCTACATCTAAAATAACGACATCGAGAGAATGCTGGTTAACTAATTCAATGGCTGTTTCACCATCTTCTGCTTCAGCAATAATCTCCAAACCAGTTTCTTGCTGCAACCGCACACGCAAGCCTAAACGGAAAAGTTCATCATCCTCAACTAGAAGGATTTTTATAGGGGTAGAAGACATCTGATATTATTTAAGGCTGATATGGCAAAACAGGGAGCTTGAAGGCAAAAATAGCGCCATTGGGAACTCTGTTTTCTGCCCATATTATACCGTGATGAGCTTCAATAATTTGCCGAGATAAATAAAGTCCCAATCCTGAACCTTTGGCTTGACGTTGGGAAAGCTCACCACTATAGCTATTTCCTTGGTAAAATCTTTCAAATAAGTGGGAAAACTGTTCAGGTTGGATACCTGCACCCGTATCTAAAATCTTGACAACTTGATAGGAAGTTTGGGGTTCTAAAACGATTTCGACATGATCTCCACGTCGAGAATGGTTAATAGCATTGATGAGAAGATTGCTAAAAACTCGTTGCAGTTGCAAAGCATCACCGTGAACCCAAAGAGAGCGTTTCCAATCTGAGTTACCATAGTTTAATGATAGATGAATGCGACGATTTGCCGCTAATTCAATTAAAGTAGACGCTGCCGTTTCTGCTAAAATACTTAAATCCACAGGAGCTAAATCCAGTTTTAAGCCTTCAGTATCATTGCGATAAACATCTAACAAAGTTTCTAATAAATCTAAAGAAGTTTCATGACTACGTACCATTGTTGCCAAAACTTTTTGCTGAGTTGGTAAAACCGCACCAAATTTTTCTTGTTGAAAGGCTTTAATAGTTTCAATTGCTCCTAAAAGTGGCGTTTTTAAATCGTGGGTAAGTGTAGAAGCAAAATCTTCTCGTAGCCTCACTAATTGCGCTTGGCTTTCTAATTGAGTTTGAGTAAGGGCAATGGCTTTTTGAGATTTTCTTAATCGCTGACTTAAAAATCCTGTAACTATCAAAGCCATTGCAGCAATGACTCGACTCGCAACAGTAGAAGCCCGAATTACTTCACTTCCAGGTATCCACACATTTAACATAGTTAGAAAAACAGCCATAAATGTGGCGCTGGTTGTTGCCATTCCCCCAAACCAAGAATTGACTAATAAAATTGCTCCACTGTAGAGATATCCAAAAACATAGTCATTTGGGGTAGAATATTCTAAAACTGCTAGAAAGATAAATATAGTCACAATCAGTAATATTTTACTAACGCGTAAATTATTGTTTATTAATTTATTTTTAAAATATGCCATTTACTAAGTTACCTTTTTTCGACTTATATAACTATAGCAATTATCAAAATTTAGATCACCGACTTCTTCAAGAAGTCAGGGATCTTGTTTACTAGCGTTTAGATTTTCACTAAACTTTACTAAACACTGATATATATCTTTGGGTAGACAGATAAATAGAAAAAATAAACAGTTTTTATATCCTTGTATTGCTTGTTTTTATTCCGAAAATCATCAATGATATAAATTCATCCAGACTACGATATGGCTGAATCATTCAAAAATTGATTTTACTGAATTTTACTGATACTGCTAGGAGCTTTTATAATTCATGTTACAAGGTTGGATGCAAATTGCATTGACATTAATTATCGTCATTGCCACTACTCCCTTACTAGGGAGATATATCGCTCGCGTTTTTCTAGGAGAAAAAACACTGCTAGACTCTGTTTTAAATCCCTTAGAAAGAATAATATTTGTATTAAGTGGAGTTCGTCCAGAAGATGAAATGACAGGTTGGGGATATGCCAAAGCGGTACTTTATAGTAATCTTGTCATGGCAATTTTGGTATTTGCCATCTTCATGACTCAAGGATTTTTACCACTAAATCCTACAGGATTAAAAGCACCAAATTGGGATTTGGCATTACATACCACTCTCTCCTTTTTAACTAACACAGATCAACAACATTACTCTGGAGAAACAACATATAGTTATGCTAGTCAAACCTTTGCTTTAGGTTTTTTAATGTTTACCTCAGCAGCCACAGGTTTAGCGGTGGGTATTGCCTTTATTCGTGGTTTAACGGGGAGAGGATTAGGTAACTTTTATGGTGATTTAACTAAAGCAATTACCCGAATTTTACTACCTATGTCTATTGTCGGGGGATTATTATTAATCATGGCTGGTGTCCCCGAAACCCTTGCAGGAGTAGCAACAGCCACAACATTAGAAGGAGCAACACAAGCGATCGCTCGCGGACCAGTTGCTCACTTTGAAATTATCAAACAAATTGGTGAAAATGGCGGCGGTTTTTTTGGTGTTAACTCAGCCCACCCCTTTGAAAATCCCAACGGTTTTTCTAATTTATTAGCAACTTGGGCAATGATTTCTATTCCTTCAGCTTTTATTTACACTTACGGAGTATTCGCTAATAATCTCAAACAAGCATGGTTAGTATTTTGGATGGTATTTATCATCTTTATTTTCTTAGTAGCAATAACAGCAATTGGTGAATATCAAGGAAATCCACTTGTTAATTCCTTGTTAGGATCACAGCAACCTAACTTAGAAGGAAAAGAAGTCAGATTTGGTTGGGCGCAAACAGCACTTTGGGCAGTGATGACAACAGCAACAATGTGTGGTGCTGTCAACGGAATGCACGATTCCTTAATGCCACCTGGCGGATTTTCCACCCTCTCAAATCTGTTTTTACAAATTATTTGGGGAGGACAAGGAACAGGCACAGCATATTTATTTATCTACTTGATTTTGGCAGTATTCCTGACTGGTTTAATGGTAGGAAGAACACCAGAATTTTTAGGACGAAAAATTGAAAAACAAGAAATAGTTCTTTCCAGTGTAATTTTATTAGTTCATCCTTTCGCAGTTTTAATCCCTTGGGCAATAGTTTTTGCCTTTCCTGACGTGCTTTCAGGTATTAGTAACCCAGGATTTCATGGAGTTTCTCAAGTAGTTTATGAATACGCTTCTGCTGCTGCCAATAACGGTTCTGGTTTTGAAGGATTGGGAGATAATACCCTGTGGTGGAATCTCAGCACCAGTGTCAGCATTTTAGCCGGTCGTTACATTCCTATCATCGCTTTACTATTATTAGCAGATGGTATTTCTAGAAAACAACCAGTTCCCATGACTGCCGGTACTCTCAGAACAGATACTCGTTTATTTACCGGAGTTACAGGAGGAGTAATTTTAATTCTGGGGGCGCTAACCTTCTTTCCCGTATTAGTTTTAGGTCCAATTGCAGAATGGTTTTTAATTGCCAAATAAACTTATGACCTACAAAAAATATCTTTCAATCTTTCATTTCTCTGCGTCCTCTGCGCCTCTGCGGTTCGTTCTCCTATAAATAACTAAACATCCATGAAAACTACAAAAACTCGACAAGAACGGAAACATACTCCCAAGGTTAAAAATACTGGAATTTATTCTAGGGCATTTAAACAAGCGTTTGTCAAATTAGACCCACGCAATATGCTAAAAAATCCAGTTATGTTTTTAGTATGGGTGGGGACGATTGTTACGGTTTTAGTAACTATTGAACCAAATCTTTTTGGGGTTAATCCTGATAAAAATCCTCGGCTTTTTAACGGTCTAATTATGATAATTCTGTTCTTTACTCTTGTGTTTGCAAATTTTGCGGAAGCTGTGGCTGAAGGAAGAGGAAAAGCACAAGCTGACTCATTACGGGCGACAAAATCCGATGTCACAGCCCGAAAACTGCTTCCTGACGGTTCTATTCAAGAAGTTAGTTCCGCTACTCTGCGACGTGGTGATCAAATTAAAGTTATCGCTGGTGATGTTATCCCCGCAGACGGAGAAGTAATTGGTGGAGTAGCTGCTGTAGATGAATCTGCTATTACTGGAGAATCTGCACCAGTTTTAAAGCAACCGGGAACTGATATTGCTAGTTCTGTTACGGGAGGAACGCGCATTAATTCTGATGAATTAACTATTAGGGTAACATCAGATCCTGGTCAAGGTTTTATTGACCGCATGATTGCTTTAGTAGAAGGCGCTTCTCGCACTAAAACCCCGAATGAAATTGCTTTAACTGTACTTTTAGCAGTGCTAACTCAAGTTTTTTTAGTGGTAATTGTCACGCTACCTACAGTGTCAGTTTATGTTAAGTCACCTGTAAGTATTGCCGTCTTAATTGCTTTATTGGTGGCGTTAATTCCGACAACAATTGGCGGATTATTGAGTGCAATTGGCATTGCCGGAATGGATAGAGTTGCTCAATTTAACGTCATAGCTACTTCTGGCAGGGCTGTAGAAGCCTGTGGAGATATTAACACTTTGGTTTTAGATAAAACGGGAACAATTACATTAGGAAACCGCATGGCGGAGGAATTTATTCCTGTTAAAGGTCATTCCCTCAATGAAGTTGCCCAAATTTCCTTAGCATCCAGTATTTTTGATGAAACTCCCGAAGGAAAATCAATTGTTAAATTAGCCGAATCATTAGGAGCAAAATTGAGTTTTAGTCCCACAACTGCGGAGGGGATTGAATTTTCAGCAAAAACGCGCATGAGTGGGATTGATTTACCGAATGGAGTAGAAATTCGTAAAGGTGCTGTAGACGCAATTAAAGGATTTGTGCGTTCTCGAAATGGACAATTAACGCCAGAACTCGATACGGCTTATGAGCGAGTTTCTAAATTAGGAGGAACACCATTAGCAATTTGTCAAAATAATGATATTTACGGTGTAATTTATCTCAAAGATATTATTAAACCGGGGATTAAAGAACGATTTGATCAAATGCGAAGAATGGGAATTAAAACTATAATGCTGACAGGAGATAACCGTCTTACTGCTTCAGTAATTGCAGAAGAAGCTGGTGTAGATGATTTTATTGCTGAAGCAACTCCAGAGGATAAAATTGAAGTAATTCGCAATGAACAAGCTCAAGGAAAATTAGTTGCTATGACTGGAGATGGTACTAATGATGCCCCAGCTTTAGCTCAAGCAAATGTGGGTGTGGCTATGAATTCTGGTACACAAGCGGCGAAGGAAGCTGCTAATATGGTGGACTTGGATTCTGACCCGACAAAATTAATTGATATCGTCACTATTGGTAAACAGTTACTAATTACTCGTGGGGCTTTAACAACTTTTTCTCTGGCTAATGATATCGCTAAATACTTCGCAATTATTCCGGCAATTTTTCCAGGTATTGGTGTTAGTGGTTTAAATATTATGGGTTTAGTAAGTACCCAATCGGCGGTTTTATCAGCTTTGATTTACAACGCTTTAATTATTCCCGCGTTGATTCCCTTAGCGTTAACTGGTGTGAAATTTCGTCCTCTCTCTGCTGACCAACTTTTGCAACGGAATATCTTTATTTACGGATTAGGTGGTGTTATTGCTCCTTTTATTGCTATCAAAATTATTGACGTTTTCATTGCATCTGTAGGATTAGCTTAATTAATTATGGAATATTTATCAATGGCAATTTCTAAAGGTCATCGTGTTCCGCTAAGTTTGTTTTTACTACTTTGCTTCAACTTGTTATTAGCACCAGCAGTTCAAGCCGCTACTCCAGTAGCAGAATCGCGTTTTTCGGCTTACACAATTACTTTGTTGGGGCTTGTTATTCTCAGTCTTTGTGTTTATTTGTTTGTTGTGATTTTTCAGCCGGAGAGGTTTTAAGATGAACCATATTTTTTATTTCGCGCAGAGACGCTAAGGAGCAAAGGCGCAAAGGAAGAAATATATTTTGTTGTGGTTTTTAAATCAGGGAGGTTTGAATATGAGTCAGAGGCATCAAGTTAGTAAAGCGATTCGTTCGACTTTGGTTTTGTGGGTACTAACGGCTTTTATTTATCCGTTATTTATGTTAGTTTCGGGGCAATTTGCTTTTTCTTATCAGGCAAATGGGAGTTTAATTAGAAGTTCTCAAGGTGTGATTATTGGTTCAGCTTTAATCGGTCAACCTTTTGCCAGCGAAAAGTATTTTTGGGGTCGTCCTAGCACTACTAATTACAGCACAGCAGACCCAAAAAAGGATGAAGCTGGTGTTTTGAAGACTGGGGTATCTGGTGCTAGTAATTTAGCTCCGAGTAATCCAGCATTGTTGGAACGTATTAACGGAAATGAAGGTGAAATTAATAAACTTAAAAAAGCGGGTATCCAAGCTACGGCGGATTTGGTTTATACTTCTGGTTCAAGTCTTGATCCTCACATTACTCCTGAAGGTGCTAAGGTACAAGTTGCACGAGTAGCGAAAGCGCGAGGAATTGAACCAAAGCAACTGGAAACTTTAATTTCTCAAAACACAGATGGTCGCTTTTTGGGTATATTTGGTGAACCTGGTGTGAATGTTTTGAACCTAAATTTATCATTGGATAAAATTAGCAAATAAGTAGGAATTTGTTCATGTTTCATCCCAATACACCCTCTCCTGATAGTTCTTATATTCGTCCG
Organism: Anabaena sp. UHCC 0187; assembly: GCF_009712035.1. Taxonomy (GTDB): domain Bacteria; phylum Cyanobacteriota; class Cyanobacteriia; order Cyanobacteriales; family Nostocaceae; genus Dolichospermum. Next base: position 94,065 of record NZ_VILB01000007.1, read on the forward strand.
GCTCGACGAGGAAAGCATAAAATATTTATTGGTATGGCTCCCGGTGTGGGGAAAACCTATAAAATGCTGGAAGAGGCACATCAACTTAAAAAAGAAGGTATTGATGTTGTGATTGGCTTTTTGGAAACTCATGGACGCAAAGATACGGCTGTAAAAGCTGTAGGATTGGAGGTAATTCCGAGAAAAGTCATTATTCACAAAAATATCAACCTCCAAGAAATGGATACAAATGCGATTTTAGATCGCTCTCCTCAACTGGTTTTAATTGATGAATTAGCCCATACAAATGTCCCTGGTTCAGTTAGAGAAAAACGCTATCAAGATGTCGAATTAATTTTAGCGGCTGGGATAGATGTTTACTCGACTGTGAATATTCAACATCTGGAAAGTTTGAATGATTTAGTAGCACGAATTACGGGTGTTGTGGTGCGAGAACGGATTCCTGATAGATTATTAGATGAAGCTGATGCTGTGGTTGTGATTGATGTGACTCCAGAAACTTTAGAAGAACGGTTGCAAGAAGGTAAAATCTATACTCCTGATAAAATTGAGCAGTCCCTACAAAACTTTTTTCAACGGCGGAATCTGATTGCTTTACGAGAATTAGCATTAAGAGAAGTTGCTGATACTGTTGAAGAAGAAGCAAATACTTCTATTGCTGCTGGACAAATTCGCAATGTTCACGAACGGGTTTTAGTATGTGTATCTACTTATCCTAATTCGATTCAATTATTACGGCGTGGGGCGCGACTTGCCAGTTATATGAATGCGAAATTTTATACTGTATTTGTTGCGAGTCCTGAACGATTTCTTAGTAAGGAAGAAAGTTTACATATTCATACTTGTGAGCAACTTTGCAAAGAATTTGCTGGTGAATTTATCCATGTTAAAAGTAATAATGTTCCTCAAGCGATCGCTCAAGTTGCTACAACTCATCATATCACTCAAATAGTCATCGGTGAAAGTCAGCAACCCCGATGGAAAAGATTTTTTAAACGCTCTTTCACACAACGCTTGCTGGAGTTAATCAGAAATCAGAACATAGATTTACACATTATCGCTACAGAGAAATAAATTTTAATATTTGTGAATCTATCTTAGATAAGATGCAACTTTATGATTTTTTGTATAGGGTGAATATCAAACCTGCTCCGAAAAATCTATCCTCACAAGTTACTCAAATTCTTGGTGTATAAATATAATTGGTACTGAAGGTTAAGGCTGATTTTAGCAAAAATTAACCTAAAAGGCCAGATATAATCATTATCATTAGTTAGCAACTTAACATCGAGGTATATATGTTTAATAGAATTCTAGTTGCGGTAGATCGTTCAGATATGAGCATAAAAGTTTTTGAGCAAGCTTTATCTTTAGCCAAGATCACATCTGCAAGCTTAATGTTACTGCACGTTTTATCACAGGAAGAAGAAGGCAGTCCTGAAGCCCTGGTTTATCCGAATATTGACTACTATCCCGGTTGGAATGAGCAAAGTTTTAAATTATACCAAGAGCATTGGGAAAAATTTAAAAATGAAGGTTTGCAGATGTTACAGTCATGGAGCGCCCAAGCTAATACATCCGGTGTTAATACGGAGTTTACGCAAAATGCTGGTAGTCCAGGCAGAATGATTTGTGAATTAGCTACCACTTGGAATGCTGATCTGATTATGATGGGACGACGGGGACGTTCTGGAATAGCAGAATTTTTTCTCGGTAGTGTGAGTAACTATGTGTTGCATCATGCACCTTGTTCCGTGCAGATTGTCCATCTTCCTATTAGTTCCAAAGCGGTAGAGGCTACTTCAAAAACTACCACTTTTAGTAACTAAGGCAAAGGTAAGAGGTAAAATATTTACCGATTACCAATCCTATAACGTGGAAAAAATATGAAAACATCAGTTCCACCTCCTACAACCCATCCCAGTGGGGACAAGCGGTTAAAGATGTTGGACGCAACCATCAAGCGTCATCAATATCAACAAGATGCACTGATTGAAATTCTGCATCGGGCTTCCGAACTATTTGGTTATTTAGAACTGGATTTATTATTGTACATTTCCCATAGCCTGAAATTACCACCTAGTCGGGTCTATGGGGTAGCTACCTTCTATCATTTGTTTTCCCTAGCACCGAAAGGGGTTCATAACTGTGTGGTGTGTACAGGTACAGCTTGTTATGTCAAAGGCTCACAGACTATCTTAACTAAGTTAGAGCAGTTTACGCAAATTCACGCAGGAGAAACTACCCCAGATGGTCAAATTTCTCTGATGACGGCTAGATGTTTGGGGGCTTGTGGAATTGCCCCAGCGGTGGTGTTTGATGGCGCTGTTTTAGGTAATCAAACCCCGGAATCAGTATCTGAAAAAGTGGGAGAATGGCTGCAAAATGGAACTAAATGAATTATTAGAAATTGGTCAAAAAGAACGTTCTCAACAGAAATCTGTGCAGATTCGGTGTTGTACCGCTGCCGGTTGTTTGTCTTCTCACTCCCAAGCTGTCAAAGATCATCTTGAAGCATCTGTGAAAGCTGCGGGTTTAGAAGATACTGTCCAGGTTTCTGGTGTGGGTTGTATGCGTTTGTGCTGTCAAGGACCATTGGTACAGGTGGATACAGCCGAACATCCTACGGAATCAAAGTTGTATGAAAAAGTTATCCCAGAAAATGCAGCAGAAATTATTGCGGGGGTAAATGGAGAAACCACAAATTTACAACAGGGTGATTTAAATCAGCCATTTTTTAGCGGTCAATTCCCCATTGTTTTGGAAAATAGCGGCAAAATTGATCCCGAACGCATTCAAGCGTACATTGCGGCTGATGGTTATCAAGCACTTTACCAAGTGCTGCGAGAAATGAAACCCAGTCAGGTAGTGGAAACCATTACCAAAAGTGGTTTGCGGGGACGGGGTGGGGCTGGTTATCCCACAGGTTTAAAATGGGGGACAGTGGCAAAATCCCCCGGTGAGAAAAAGTTTGTGATTTGTAATGCTGATGAAGGTGATCCCGGTGCATTCATGGATCGCAGTGTATTAGAAAGTGATCCCCATCGGGTTTTGGAAGGAATGGCGATCGCTGCCTACTCCATCGGTGCAAATCAAGGCTATATCTATGTTAGAGCCGAATATCCCATTGCTATTCAACGGCTAGAAACGGCAATTCGTCAAGCCCAACGCTTAGGACTTTTAGGTTCACAAATCTTTGATTCTCCCTTTGATTTTAAACTCGAAATCCGCATCGGTGCCGGGGCTTATGTGTGCGGCGAAGAAACGGCTTTAATGGCTTCGATTGAAGGTAAACGCGGTGTCCCTCATCCCCGCCCACCTTATCCCGCTGAGTCCGGTTTATGGGGCTATCCGACGTTAATTAACAACGTGGAAACCTTTGCAAATATCGCGCCCATTGTCCGTAAAGGTGCTGATTGGTTTGCTAATATTGGCACTGGTAAAAGCAAAGGCACAAAGGTATTTGCCTTAGCTGGAAAAATCCGCAATACGGGTTTAATTGAAGTGCCAATGGGAACATCTTTACAAGAAATTGTCGAAGAAATGGGGGGAGGTGTTCCTGGTGGTATTGCTAAAGCAGTACAAACTGGCGGTCCTTCTGGGGGATGTATTCCTGCTTCCGCTTTTGCTACACCTGTAGATTATGAATCCTTAACCGCATTAGGTTCAATGATGGGTTCGGGTGGGATGATTGTTATGGATCAAACTACAAATATGGTAGATGTCGCCCGCTTTTTCATGGAATTCTGCATGGATGAATCTTGCGGTAAGTGCATTCCTTGTCGAGTGGGAACTGTGCAATTACACGGGTTATTAACAAAGATTAGTAAAGGAAAAGGTTCACTAGCTGATTTAGATTTGTTAGAGGAACTTTGCGACATGGTGAAACACACAAGTTTATGTGGTTTAGGACAGTCTGCACCAAATCCAGTTTTTAGCACTTTGCGATATTTCCATGATGAGTATTTAGCTTTGGTTAGTGGTCAGTAGTCAGTTGTCAGTTGTCAGAATTCTTTTCCAATTTCCAATCACCCATTACCAATTACCAAATTATTATGACTGTAAAAACTTTAACAATAAATGGCGAACTTGTGAGCGCCCGTGAGGATGAAACCTTACTAGAAGCAGCACAGCAAGCTGGTATTCATATTCCTACATTATGTCATTTAGAAGGTGTAGAAGATATGGGTGCTTGTCGTTTATGTTTGGTAGAAATCGCAGGTAGTAATAAACTACAACCTGCTTGTGTGACTAAGGTTACAGAAGGAATGGAGGTGAATACAAATAGCAATCGCTTACAAAAATATCGCCGTACAATTGTAGAAATGCTATTTGCCGAAGGGAATCATGTTTGTTCCGTTTGTGTTGCTAATGGTAACTGTGAATTACAAGATTTAGCCATAGAAATGGGCATGGATCATGTGCGATTAGAATATCAAAATCCTCAGCGAACTGTTGATACCTCTCATCATCTTTTTGGCATAGATCATAATCGTTGTGTGCTTTGTACTCGCTGTGTGCGGGTATGTGATGAAATCGAAGGCGCACATACTTGGGATATGGCAGGAAGAGGCTCAAAATCTCACGTTATTACTGATTTAAATCAGCCTTGGGGAACTTCCCAAACCTGTACTTCCTGTGGTAAATGTGTAAATGCTTGTCCCACAGGTGCGCTATTTGATAAAGGTTCAAGTGTTGGGGAAATGGTACATGATCGCGGTAAGATTGACTTTTTAGTAATGGCTAGAGAGAAAAAACAATGGAATTTTTAATCCTATATTTATATAGCAATAAATAACTTACAAAAAATCAATCTCATGATCCACCATATTCGACAAATATTTAGGCGAATTCTATTAGTGGGGATATTGACAATATTTATATTCCTGGGTTTAATAAACCTCACATCTGGGAAAGCATTTGCTGCTATTACTCAGTTAGGAAACCCACCAGGAGAAGTTATTTATCGCTCACAAGTAAAATTAGATGATCAATCAGGAAAAGTTTGGCAAGTTGTGCTATTTAAACAAGTAAATTCTGGGCAATCATCTAATATAAATCTTCGCTTAGTGGGCTTTCCTGGTTCTGCGGAATTAATTCATCCCCAACCTTTAAGAATTACTACCAATACAGGTAAAAATTGGCAAGCTGATGATATATTTGTAGATGAAGCCCCAGCCCCTACAATTGGTCAATATGATTTCACAGAAATCTTACCCCAATTGCCTCTAGAATCTTTAACTTTATCTATGTCTTTACCTGGAAAAAACTTCATTAATATCTCAGTTCCTACCCATGTTGTCAAAGAATGGCAATCATTAATTTCCACTGAAAAGGCAAAAATATGACTAAAATAAAATTAGCAACAGTATGGTTAGGTGGGTGTTCTGGTTGTCATATGTCCTTTCTCGATTTGGATGAATGGTTAATCGTCTTAGCAGCACAGGTTGATATAGTTTATAGTCCCATTGCTGATATTAAAGAATATCCAGAAGGTGTAGATGTGGTATTAGTTGAAGGGGCTATAGCCAATGAAGAACATCTAGAATTAATTTACAAAATTAGAGAACGGACTAAAACAATCATTTCCTTTGGAGATTGCGCTGTCACTGGTAATGTTACCGCTTTACTCAATCTTTCCGGTGGTGCTGAACCAGCTTTACAATTAGCCTATGTTCAAGAAGCAGATATTAATCAACAAATTCCCCATTCACCAGGTATTGTTCCCCCTTTACTAGATCGAGTTGTTCCTGTGCATAAGGTAGTAGATGTTGATATTTATTTACCAGGTTGTCCCCCTTCAGCCTCCCGAATTAAAGCCGCAATTGAACCCTTATTAAGAGGAGAAAAACCTGCTATGGATGGACGAAACATGATTAAATTTGGTTAATACCATTTTTAATTTTCACTTTTTAATTTTTAATTATCCCAGAGGTGAATTATGTTAACAGCAGCAGATGTAATGACCAAAGATGTGGCAATGATTCGCAGTTCAGCCACAGTTAAGGAAGCAGTTGATTTAATGAGGGCAAGAGATTGGAGAGCATTAATTGTAGATCGTCGGCATGAACAAGATGCTTATGGAATTGTCACAGAAAGCGACATTGTTTATAAAGTAATTTCCTATAGCAAAGATCCGAATAAAATCCGTGTTTATGAAATTATGACTAAACCTTGTATTGTGGTTAATCCAGAATTAGGTTTAGAATATGTAGCCAGATTATTTGCTAACCATCATCTCCGGCGTGCGCCTGTAATTAGTGGTGAACTATTAGGAATTATTTCGCTTACTGATATCTTAGCAAGAAGTAGTTGTTTAGAACAACCGCGCTCATTTTTATTAGAGCAAGAATTACAAGATGAAATTAAAAAAGCTCGGATTGTTTGTGCAGAAAAAGGCATGAATTCCACAGAATGTGCAGCCGCTTGGGATGTGGTAGAAGAAATACAAGCGGAAATGGCTCACCAACGCGCCGAAAAACCTCTGAAAACTGCCTTTGAAGATTACTGTGATGAATATCCAGAAGCCGCAGAATCTAGGTTTTATGATTTGTAATATGTAGGTTGGGTTGACGCAAGGAAACCCAACATTACAATTTTCTATTATTACCAATTACCAATGATTTATGAAAACAATTGTTATTGATCCGGTTACTCGCATTGAGGGACACGCGAAAATTAGTATTTATTTAGATGATGCTGGAAATGTCAATGATGCCCGGTTTCATGTAACTGAATTTCGCGGTTTTGAAAAGTTTTGTGTTGGTCGTCCTTTTCCAGAAATGCCAGGAATTACGGCAAGAATTTGCGGTATTTGTCCAGTCAGTCACTTATTAGCATCAGCCAAAACAGGCGATCGCATTTTAGCTGTCACAATCCCCAAAACAGCCTCTCAATTACGCCGTTTAATGAATTTGGGTCAAATTGTCCAATCCCATGCCCTCAGCTTCTTTCACCTCAGCGCACCGGACTTATTATTAGGCATGGATAGTGATCCCCAAAAACGTAACGTATTTGGCTTAATTGCTGCTGAACCAGAATTGGCTAGAGGTGGGATTCGTTTACGACAATTTGGCCAAGAAATCATTGAATTATTAGGAGGTAAAAAAGTCCATCCTTCCTGGGCTATTCCTGGTGGAGTTCGTGACCCTTTAACTGAAGAAAATCGCACCCACATTCAACAACGGATTCCTGAAGCTAGGACTACTGTAATTAATGCCATAGAGTTATTTAAAGGGTTATTAAAAGATTACGAAAAAGAGGCACAAACCTTTGGTAATTTTCCTAGTTTGTTTATGGGTTTAGTCAGTTCTGAAGGTTTATGGGAAACCTATGATGGACATCTCCGGTTTGTTGATAGTGGGGGAAATATTGTTGCTGATAAACTTGACCCCAGTAACTATCATGAATTTCTCGGTGAAGCGGTGCAAGCAGATTCTTATTTAAAATCTCCTTACTATCGTCCTTTAGGTTATCCTGATAGTAGTGATCATTGTCGTTTAGATAGTGGAATGTACCGCGTCGGACCATTGGCAAGATTGAATATTTGTAGTCACATTGGTACACCTTTAGCAGATGCAGAATTAAAAGAATTCCGCAGTCATGGTAATGGCACTGTTAAATCATCATTTTTCTATCACTATGCCCGATTAATTGAAATTTTAGCCTGTATTGAACACATAGAAATTATCCTTGATGATCCTGATATTTTATCAACTCGTCTGCGGGCAGAAGCTGGTATTAATTGTCTAGAAGCTGTGGGTGCAAGTGAAGCCCCAAGGGGGACATTATTTCATCATTATCAAGTTGATGAAAATGGTTTAATGTTAAAGGTAAATTTGATTATTGCTACTGGTCAAAATAACTTAGCAATGAATCGTACCGTTGCCCAAATTGCCCGTCATTTTATCCAAGGTGATCAAATAAAAGAAGGAATGTTAAACCGTGTCGAAGCCGGAATTCGGGCTTTTGATCCTTGTTTAAGTTGTTCAACTCATGCCATGGGACAAATGCCTTTATTAATAGAAATAGTAGACACAAATGGCACTGTAGTTAATCAAATTTACCGGGATTAAGTATTTATTCAGATCCCCGAATTCTTAGAGAAGTCGGGGATCTTGTCTTCTTGTCTTGTATGATATAATTTAATTTAAACTCATATTACCCAAATTTTATGACTCTTGCTACTGCTAAACGCTTTACCATAACTGAATATCACCGTCTAGCAGACATTGGCTTCTTCACAGAAGATGACAGAGTTGAATTAATTAAAGGTGAAATTATCGAAATGGCTGCAAAAGGTAGACCACATTCAACATACAATAGACGGTTAATCAGAGAATTAACAATATTATTAGGAAATCTTGCCACTTTACAGTCTCAAGATCCTATATATATACCTCCAAATAGCGAACCAGAACCAGATATAGCTATCCTCCGTAATAGAACTGATGATTATTTTCTAAATCATCCTACTCCCTCTGACATTTTCCTAATTATTGAAGTAGCTGATTCATCTTTAAAATATGACCAAGAGGTAAAGTTACCCCTATATTCAGAAGCTGGTATTTCTGATTATTGGATATTTAATTTAATCACCTATTATTTAGAATAATACAGTGAACCATATCAAGACTTACAAGGTAAATTTGGCTATCGTCACAAATCAATTATCCTCCCTAATGAGTCTGTAAAATTGCCATCTTTCCCTGAGTTAATCTTAGATTTAACTAAAGTATTTCCAGGAAAAAATTAAGTTATAAAATTCAAATTTGCAAAAATTGCGAAAATATGCTATTTTAAGTGTCAAGTGATAGACTAGGCTAATATTAACAATTTATAATAATACTAGTATAAAAATTAGCGGCTGATATAGCCGCACCAGTATCTATACAGATGGATTACTCATGTTTACACCTGCTGCAATATGGTCAAAATCTGGGGGGAAATGGGTGTTATGATCACAATCTGCTTTTTCTAAATGCGTCCCTTGTAAATTAGCATTACGCAAATTCGCAGAAAACAACATAGCCCCTCGTAAATCTGCATTTTCTAAATTAGCTTCATTTAAATCAGCGAAACTCAAATCACAGCCTCGCAGATTCGTACTGCTGAGATTAGCTGTACTCAAATCAGCATAACTGAAATCAGCACCTTTCAAATCCAAACCTTGTAAATCAGCATCACCTAGTTCTGCTCTTTCAAAATCTCGTTTTCCTGCTGTATATTCTTCGACAATCCTAGCAGCACTATTAATTGGCTGTTGAAAATTCACTTCAGGCATAGAACAGCCTCACAATTTATCTAAATTTTTTAATGGTTTGATTGATACCATCCAAATTAATAATATAACGAATAAGCTAGAAAATAAATATCCTGTTTACATAAGTTTGTTTTTAGTGTTTTTGTGTTTCCTCACAAGTTCCTCAAATTTCTCTAGTAGTTTCAAAGTAAAGAATAAATCCTATAGAGGGAAGGATTCAATTCAATAATCACAGTTACAATTGATGAAAAAGGGGTGATAAAAATGACGTTAACTGCAATAGTGATTGGTTATGGGAATGAATTACGGAGTGATGATGCTATTGGACCAAGGGTAGCAAATCTAATTAATCTCTGGCATCTATCTAATGTCCAATCTTTAGCAGTGCATCAACTTACCCCAGAATTAGCAGCAAATTTAGCAAATGTTAATTTAGCGATTTTTGTAGATGCTATGATTAATTCTAAATCAGAAGATGTACAAGTAGAATATCTATTGCCTACTAAATATAATATGATAACAGGACATAGTGCTAATCCACAATCGCTCTTAGCTTTGACAAAATCTCTCTATGGTTGTTATCCAGCAGCTTGGTTAGTGACAGTCCCAGGAGTTAACTTTGAATTAGGGGATTGTCTTTCACCAATAGCAGAAAAAGGGATTGGGATAGCTTTAACCAAAATAATTAGCATTATTAATAAAGTCTAAAAATTCATTACAAATTACCAGGAGTTATGAATGGAAACATCTACCAATAAAACCAGCAATAAAGCCTATGATATCTTGCATACAGAGAGAATTAACCCATTGGATGCAATTTTTGCCCCCAAAACAGTAGCCGTAATTGGTGCAAGTGAAAAACCCGGAAGTGTGGGTAGAACTTTACTATGGAACTTAATTACTAATCCCTTTGGAGGCACAGTTTTTCCGATTAATCCTCACCGTCATAGCGTCTTAGGAATTAAAGCTTATCCAACTATTTTTGATGTTCCCGAAAAAATAGATTTAGTGGTAATTGCCACACCAGCAGCCACCGTTCCTAAAATTATATCTGATTGTGTAACTATCGGTGTTAAAGGCGCAATTATTATTTCCGCTGGTTTCAAAGAAGCCGGAGAAAAAGGGATTGCTTTAGAGCAGGAAATACTCGAACAAGCACACAAAGGAAACATTAGAATTATTGGACCAAATTGCTTAGGAGTAATGAACCCAATTTCCGGTTTAAACGCTACCTTTGCTAGTAAAATTGCACAACCTGGAAACGTTGGTTTTATTAGCCAAAGTGGGGCTTTATGTACATCAATTTTGGACTGGAGTTTACAGGAAAATGTGGGTTTTAGTGCCTTTGTTTCCATCGGTTCAATGTTAGATATAAATTGGGGTGATTTGATTTATTATCTTGGTGATGATCCCCATACAAAAAGTATTGTCATTTATATGGAATCCATTGGGGATGCGCGTTCCTTCCTGTCAGCAGCGCGAGAAGTGGCTTTAACAAAACCGATAATTGTTATTAAAGCCGGTCGTACCGCAGCCGCAGCTAAAGCCGCAGCTTCCCACACAGGTGCATTAGCAGGAAGTGACGCTGTTTTAGATGCAGCTTTTCGGCGTTGTGGGGTATTACGAGTCAATAGTATTTCTGATTTATTTGATATGTCAGAAGTATTAGCAAAACAACCCCGTCCCCAAGGTCCACGGTTAACGATTTTAACTAATGCGGGTGGTCCGGGAGTATTAGCAACAGATACATTAATTGAAAGTGGGGGAGAATTAGCATTAATTTCTCCAGAAATAATCACTTCTCTCAATGAAATTTTACCACCACAATGGAGTCATAATAATCCTATTGATATTTTAGGAGATGCTGATCCACAACGTTATACAAAAGCCTTAGAAATTGCAGCAAAAGATCCCAATAGTGATGGTTTGTTAGTAATTTTAACACCCCAAGCGATGACAGATCCTACCCAAATTGCAGAACAATTAAAACCCTACTCGCAAATGTCGAATAAACCGATTTTAGCAAGTTGGATGGGTGGTGCAGATGTGGCTGCGGGACAAAAAATTCTTAACAGTCAAGGTATTCCCACATACTCTTATCCTGATACAGCAGCGCGGGTATTTAGTTATATGTGGAAATCGAGTTATAACCTGCGGGGTATTTATGAAACTCCGGTTTTACCAACATTAACTTGTGATGTGAATACTCGCAATTGTGCCATAGTTGAAAATATTATTCAAGCCGCAAGAACAGCACAAAGAACAATTCTGACTGAATTTGAATCTAAGGAAATTTTAGCCGCGTATGGTATTCCTGTGGTTGCTGGTTGTATCGCTGAAAGTGCAGATAAAGCAGTTGAATGTGCAGAAAATCTGGGTTATCCAGTTGTTTTAAAACTTTATTCTCAAACCATTACCCATAAAACTGATGTGGGTGGTGTGCAGTTAAATCTGCAAAATGCTGAAGCTGTAAACCTGGCTTACCAAACTATTGAAACATCAGTCAAAGAAAAAGCCAAAGCCGAAGATTTTCTCGGTGTCATGGTACAGAAAATGATAAAAACTGATGGTTATGAATTGATTATTGGGAGTAGTTTAGATCCGCAATTTGGGCCAGTATTATTATTTGGTGCTGGAGGACAATTGGTGGAAGTTTTTCAAGATAGTTCTATAGCCCTTCCTCCCCTCAATACTACCCTAGCACGGCGGATGATGGAACAAACCAAAATTTACAAAGCCTTGCAAGGAGTCAGAGGACGGAAAAGTATTAATATTGCTGCCCTTGACCAATTAATGGTAGAATTTAGTCAATTAGTTGTGGAACAACCTTGGATTAAAGAAATTGATATTAATCCCTTGTTAGCTATTCCTCCTACTCCAGAAAATCCTGGAGGATTAATTGCATTAGATGCCAGAATAGTTTTACATTCTGCTGATGTTGCAGAACATCAATTACCAAAATTAGCCATTCGTCCCTATCCTAGTCAATATATTAGTGATTGGAAATTGAAAAATAATATACCAGTTACTATTCGTCCCATTCGTCCTGAAGACGAACCATTAATGGTAAAATTTCACAAAACTCTATCAGAAGAAAGTGTCTATTTTCGCTATTTTCACTTAATCAAATTGAGTCAACGCATTACCCATGAACGACTAACGCGGATATGTTTTATTGACTATGATCAAGAAATGGCTTTAGTTGCAGAATACCAAAATCCCGAAACAGAAAATAGGGAAATATTAGCAGTAGGAAGATTAAGTAAATTACATGAGAATAATGCAGCGGAATTTGCTATGCTAGTCAGCGATAAATTCCAATGTCAAGGTTTAGGGACAGAAATACTCCGCAGGTTATTAGAAGTTGGTAAAAATGAAAAAGTCTGCTGTATCTATGCTGATATTTTGGCTGATAATTCAGGTATGCAGCGAGTATGTCAAACACTGGGTTTTCAAATCACAAATACAAATGATACCACAGTATTAAGAGCAGAAATTGGACTTTAAATAGATCCCCAACTTCTTCCATCAATTTATAAGAAGTCGGGGATATTATTGTTCTAGAACTCTCCAGCTAAAGCCGGAATACAACGTTCACACAACAATGGATGTTCTGCTGATTCACCTACATGAGTAGAATAGTTCCAACAGCGATCGCACTTGTGGTAAGATTTTCCATCATGTTCGTAATCTGCGGCATTAACTACGCCAATATCCCAATTATCCTCACCTTGAACTCGCAGAGTTTTCAATCCTTTTAATGTCTCAGGAGTATCTAATAATTGCACTTCAGAAGTGAGGAATAAATATCTTAATTCATCAATTCCATTACCACCAATATTTAAGGGTTCAATAGCAGCGCGTAATTTTTCATCACTGAAATAAATCAAAGCTATAGCTTCTAAAGAAGAACCAATCAGCTTTTCTGTCCGTGCTTGTTCTAAAACCTTATTAACATCACCACGAATCCGTCGCAGTGTTTTCCAAAATTCCCCTAATTCGGGATTTTCCCACTTATCATCAACCTGCACCCAACCAGCTTGAAAAACTGATTTATATTGGGTTTCGTAGGGGATAAATTGCCAGATATCTTCCGCAGTATGACACAAAACAGGTGCGATCGCTCTAGCCAAATTCTCCAAAGCAATTTGCAAAACCGTTTGACAACTGCGACGACGGAAAGCATCAGCAGAACTGATATATAATCTATCCTTCGCAACATCTAAATAAAAGTTCGACAAATCCACAACGCAGAAATTCTGCACAGTTTGGAAAAAGCGGAAAAACTGGAAACTATCAAAAGCGTCCGTCACTTCATTAAACACCTCACGAATGCGGTGCAGCATATATTTATCCAAATCGGGTAAATCTTCAAAAGCTACAGCATCTTTGAGAGGATCAAAATCATGCAAACTACCCAATAAAAACCGCGCGGTGTTGCGAATCTTATTTCTGACATCCGCTAATTGCTTGATGATGTTACCACCCAACCGGACATCACCAGAATAATCTACCGAAGAAACCCACAACCGCAAAACATCCGCACCATAAGCAGGTTGTTGTTTTTGGTTAGTCCCACCTTGAATCATCAATTGAGGGTCAACCACATTCCCCACCGATTTACTCATTTTTCGCCCATTTTCATCCAAGACGAAACCATGAGTTAACACAGTTTTATAAGGTGCAATGCCATTAACCGCCACACTGGTTAACAAAGACGATTGAAACCAACCGCGATGTTGGTCAGAACCTTCCAAATACATATCAGCAGGATACGTTAATTCTGGTCTTTGCTTCGCTACTGCCGCCCAAGAAGAACCAGAATCAAACCAGACATCCATTGTATCTGTACCCCGGCGGTAAGTCTTGCCATTATTGCGGTATTGTTCCGGTAACAACTCCTCTACCGACAACTCCCACCAAGCATCAGAACCCTTTTCGGCAAAAATAGCTTGAACGTGGTTAATCGTGTCCGCATTTAGCAAAACTTCCCCAGTTGCTTCATCATAAAACACCGGAATCGGCACACCCCAAGAACGTTGACGAGAAATACACCAATCGGATCTTTCTGCTATCATCGGCGTGATGCGGTTTTCACCCTGTGCCGGAATCCAACGCACAGATGAAATAGCCTTTAAAGCCTCATCCCGAAAACCAGCCACAGAAGCAAACCATTGTTCAGTAGCGCGGAAAATCGTCGGCTTCTTCGTTCTCCAATCATAAGGATACTTGTGAGGATAAGCTTCCTCCTTCAACAGAGAACCCGCTTCATGCAAAGCGTCAATAATCGCTTGATTACCATCACCCAAAACATTCAAGCCAGAAAACTTACCAGCCTCATCCGTAAAATTCCCACTATCATCAACCGGGGCAAGAATCGGCAAACCGTAACGCTGACCAACAATATAGTCCTCTTGACCATGACCAGGAGCCGTATGAACCAACCCAGTCCCCGACTCAGTAGTGATATAATCACCACCAACCACCACCGGACTTTCACGGTCAAAAAGAGGATGACGATAAATAGTATGTTCCAAATCCTTCCCTGCGAACTTGGCTTTCACCGTTAACTCACAATCCAAAACCCCAGCCAACCTATCCACCAACTCAGCCGCCACAATCAGATACTTGCACTCTCTCCGTGCCTCTGCGTCTCTGCGTGAGACCTCCACAACCGCATACTCCAACGCACCATTCACAGCCACAGCCAAATTACCGGGAATAGTCCAGGGAGTAGTAGTCCACACAGCCACCCCCAAATCAGGCAACAAGCCATCCAAACTAGCTTTTAACCCTTCAGAAACCTTCACTACCGGAAAAGCCGCGTAAATACTGCGAGAAACGTGACCTTCAGGATATTCTAACTCAGCTTCTGCTAAAGCGGTTTTAGAACTAGGACTCCAATGCACAGGCTTTAAACCGCGATAAATATAACCTTTGAGGAACATTTCCCCAAATACGCCAATTTGCGCGGCTTCGTATTCTGGTTTTAAGGTTAAATAAGGATTTTCCCAATCACCCCAAATCCCATAGCGTTTAAAGCTTTCTCGTTGTTCGTCTACGGTCTTCAGTGCAAACTCTTTCGCTTTTTGTCGCAATTGCAAAGGAGTGAGATTTTGCCGTTCTGCCTGTTTCATATTTTGCAGAACTTTCAACTCAATGGGCAATCCGTGACAATCCCAGCCAGGAACGTAGCGAATTTTACGACCTTGGAGCAAATGGTAGCGGTTAATAATATCTTTGAGAATCTTATTTAAAGCATGACCAATATGCAACTGGCCGTTAGCATAGGGAGGCCCATCGTGCAGTATAAATAATTCGCCAGGGTTGTTTTCAGCCAGTTGAGAATAAATGTTGTTTTCTTCCCAGAATTTTTGGATTTCGGGTTCGCGCTTGATTGCGTTAGCCCGCATATCAAATTTAGTCTTGGGTAAGTTGACGGTATCTTTGTATTTTCCAGTTTCGGTCACAGTTTCATGCCTAAATGTAGGTGTGCAGGTTATCCGATCAATTATAGGAGATAGGCATAAAGCTTAAAAACTAAAACCTTTGAATTGCATATAGACATCCCGTAACCTGTAACCTAATATAGATAGAGTATATACGGAGCTATTACGTATGAGTAACAATTCCTTTTTTGATGAGCAGAAAGAGCAATCGTTGGTAAAAGCCAGAATTGTTGAGAAATATTTTTGGGTTTGGGCAAAGGTGATTATCCCAACTGCTAAAAAAGCAGGTCATAAAATTGCTTATATAGACCTTTTCGCTGGTCCAGGTAGATACAAAGATGGTTCAAAATCAACACCCATCAAAGTTTTAGAAACGGCAATTGCTGATCCAGATATGCAAAATATGCTGAAAACATTATTTAATGATGCTAATTCTGAACATACCAATTCTCTTCAAGAAGCTATAGATGCAATTCCTGGCATTAATAATTTAAAATATAAGCCTCAAGTAATTAGTTATGAGGTTGGTGAAAATATTGTTAATACATTTAGTCAGTTAAATTTAGTTCCCACATTATTTTTTGTAGATCCTTGGGGATATAAAGGTTTGTCATTAAAATTGATCAACTCAGTTGTAAAAAATTGGGGTTGCGATTGCATTTTCTTTTTCAACTACAATCGCATAAATATGGGTTTAGGTAATACAGCAGTTGAAGAACATATAAATGCACTATTTGAAAAAACAAGAGCAGATAAATTACGCGAGCAATTAAAAGCACTTAAAGCAGAAGAAAGGGAGTTAACAATTGTAGAGGCTATTTGCGAAGCTTTACAAGAACTGGGTGGGAAATATGTTTTACCTTTTCGCTTTAAATATGAAAATGGTAAACGGACTAGCCATCACTTAATCTTCGTGAGTAAGCACTTCAAAGGCTATGAAATTATGAAAGAGATCATGGCAAAAGAAAGTTCTGAGCAAAATCAAGGTGTACCTTCCTTTGAATATAACCCTGCTACTGTTATACAACCGTTGCTATTTGAATTTTATCGTCCTCTCGATGAATTAGAACAAATGCTACTAAATGAGTTTGCCAATAAAACAATAACTATGCAAGAAATTTATATGCAGCATAATGTTGGTAGAAGTTACATTAGCAAGAATTACAAAACTGCTCTTATTAATCTTGAAGCTCAAGGCAAAATTACAGCCGACCGTCCTGCTGATAAAAGACCAAAACGCAAAGGAGAAATTACTTTTGCAGATTCTGTTAAAGTTACATTCCCACCTAAGCCGTAAGTTGCAAATTTTCTTTTTTCAATGCTAATTTTCGTGGAGATTGACCCCATGTTTTTTGATGTTCTTGCCAAGCTTCTGGCATTTCATCCCATATTCTACCATCTAATAACTTACCTCCAGCTTTAGAAGTTCTACCACCGATTTGCTTAAAGAAAAATGCAACTTCTGCTTTTTGGCATTGGTCACGAATGTCTTCAGCCCATTCAATATTCATTGGACGATGTTTTTGACCAGATTCTCCACCAACAATGACCCAATCAATATTTGTGAGGTCAAGATTTAATGAACCTAATAATGGTTCACAGGAAAGAAAACGCACATTTGCAGGAACTTGACGAAGTAAATCAATACGAGAAACATAACTTTGATTTTCTACTGATACACCTAACCAGATGTTTTTATGAAAGTCTAGATGTGGTGCTAATTCAACTAATCTTTCAGGTCTTTTTGTTAATATTTGATATATGTGATGAGGCGTAGCATGAATCACTTTAAATACCTTTTGAATAAAATCTAAAGGTACTTCTTCATGAAAAAGATCGCTCATTGAATTAACAAATATTCTACTGGGAGTACGCCATTTTAAAGGTTCTGTCAATCTTTCTGGATGTAGAGTTAAATCAAATCCATTTTTGAAATTATTAGGAAAGCGTTTAGTAATAGCTTCTGCGTAGCAATGCACACAACCCGGACTAACTTTGTTACAACCAGTTGTAGGATTCCAAGTTTTATCTGTCCACTCAATACCTGTGTTTATACTAGACATGATGATTTAACCTTAGTCAGTTATGAATTTTGTAAGTTATCTGGATTTGATGTTTTTAATTCGTATGTACTATAATATAACAGATTTCATGAGTATCAAAAATTATTTTCTCATCCTTATCCAACCGTCAGTTATTCCCAAATGATTAAAAATCAGTTCAATTTACTAGATGTAGTAGCACTCACAGTTGATTTAGCTGAATATCATTTGCTGCGTGGTCAAGTTGGTACAATAGTTGAATTATTAACCGATGGTGCTGTGTTTGAAGTAGAATTTAGCGATAGTAATGGACAAACTTATGAATCTCTTGGTTTACGTCCAGAGCAAATAATGGTGTTAAATTTTTAGCCAATATCATCATCAAAAATAATTTCCTCACCCGCACCCCACATCATTTCATACATACCTTGACGCACAGCCCGATGAAAACTGGAATATTCCCAATCCTTTGGTGCTGTTACCAAACCATGTTTCACGGGATTATAATGAATATATTCAACGTGATTTTGAAAATCAATTTCATCTCTAATTAAATGTTCCCAAAAACGATATTGCCATATAGCCCGTTGTTTTTTATTTTTTCTAGATAAAGATATATTTTCTGGTGAAATAGTTTCACATTTACGACTAAAATAACTTTTAATTAACCGCCAACGGGTAGAAAAATCCTGATCATTTTCTGGTAAAGTCCAAATACAGTGGAGATGATCAGGTAAAATAACAACAGCATCTATAATAAATGGATGTTTCTGCATTACATAACCAAAAGCATCTCTTAATAAAGAAACATTTTTTGGTAAACATAATATTTTTTGTCTTTTATCTGTCACCACTGTAAAAAAGTATGTTCCTCCTGCCACTTTGGCGCGGCGATATTCCATACTATAAATATCCTGTGATTAAAGTTGTGTTTTATAATCTTGATTTTACCCCGTAGGTTGGGTTGACGCAAGGAAACCCAACATTAATTATACAGCGAAGCACAACCCGACATTAATTATAATATCCTGGTGGGTGGTGTTACCCAATTTTCATATTCCAAATTAGTGATATTTTGAAAGTGTTTAATATTAGCAGTGATTAAAACGCTTTTATTATTAATTGCTGATGCTCCAATCAGTAAGTCAAGGGGAGTAATTAATAAACCTCTCTGACGTAAATCTTGATAAATAAAACTTGCAACATTAGCTGTATCTATATCAAGGGGTAAAATCTCGCTGCTATTGGCAAGAATTTCAAATTGCTGTAAAAGATTTCTAGCATCTTTGTACAACAACCCACTTTTGATTTCATAGTAGGTAAGAATAGAAAAAGTTAGATAACTGTGAAATTCTTTATATTCACGGAATTTTTTGACAACTTGTGTTTCACCTCGCAGAAAATATGAGAGGATATTAGTATCTAGTAAAGCTTTTTTCATAGTTCAATTTGCCTTTGCAAGTCTAATAATCTTTGTTCTTCAATCTCATGTTCTAGGTTTTGTAAAAGTATAGTTTCTTCAGAACTTGCAATACCAGCAAATTGCATAAAATCTATATTTGTTGGATGCAGTAGTTGTTGACGTTGTGCTAATTGCTGGAAAATCAGTTGAGCAATTTCATTCTGTTCATCTTCAGGTAGCCTTGAGACGACAGCATAAGCTTGTTGTAAGAGATTAGTCATAGATTTTTGTCGCCATTATCAAAAGTTTTGATAAATTGATAAAACTGGATTTATTATATCACAAATATGGCAATTTTCACAATTAAAACCGCCACCTCACACTAATTGAATTCAGTGTTGAGAGGAATGGCGGATTTTTCCATAAAGTTTAATGCCGTGGTAGTAAAAACCACAAATCCTAGAGATTGACTGGCTGCTTCTTTTCTGTAGTTTGGGAATGACTGCTATTATTAACAGTTTGTGGTGCTAAAAAAGCCTCCTTACCTGTAATTAATCGAGAGCGACGATTGCGAGTAATATAATTCCACGCCCATTGAATTACTATGACTAATTTAGTGTCAAACTCAATTAAGAAGTAGATGTGAATTACTAGCCAAAATAGCCAAGCAATAAAACCTGTGAGTTTGATAAAGCCTAAATCTACAACAGCTAGATTTTGCCCAATCATTGCCAAACTACCGACATCATTGTATTTAAAATCTGGCAAAGTCCGACCTTGAAGCCGGCGTTTAATGAGTTTACCTACATACTCTCCTTCTTGTTTGGCTACGGGGGCAACACCGGGTAAAGGTTTACCATTTTGATGGGAGAAATTAGCTAAGTCTCCAATTACGAAAATGTTTTTATAATCCTTAATAGTCAAGTCAGGTTCTACAATTACTCTGGCAGAGAAATCGCATTCTACATCTGTCCGTTCTGCGAGAATTTTCCCCAAAGCCGAACCTTGCACACCGGCTGCCCACAAGATAGTTTTTGAGGGAACTTCTGTCAATTCACCGTTTTGTTTGAAAGTAACAATGTCATTTTCAATATTCGTGACTCTGGTTTGAGTGTGAATAACCACACCCAATTTTTGTAAAGATTCTATTGCTACTTTCGATAATTCTGGGGCAATGTGTGGGAGAATGCGATCGCCCCCTTGCAAGAGGATAATTTTGGTTTCTGAGGTGTCAATGTTGCGGAAATCTTCTTTGAGGGTTTGGTATGCTAATTCAGCGATCGCCCCAGACAATTCTACACCAGTTGGACCACCGCCCACAATCACAAAAGTCAACAAAGCTCGACGTTTTACAGGATCACTTTCTTTTTCTGCGGCTTCAAATGCTGAAAATATCCGCCGACGCATTTCTATGGCATCTTCCACAGTTTTCAAACCTGGAGCAGATTCTTTCCAATTATCCTTACCAAAATAGGAATGGTTTGCACCAGTGGCCAGAATTAATGTATCATAAGGGACTATTTCATCACCCAAAATAACTTGTTGCGCTTTGGGATTAATATCACTTACTTCTCCCAACAACACTTTTGTATTTTTGCTTTTGCTGAATACAGATCGCAATGGTGCGGAAATATCAGAAGGTGATAGCGTACCTGTGGCAACTTGATATAAAAGCGGCTGAAATAAATGAAAATTCCGTTTATCAATGAGAGTAACATTTACTTTTGCCTTAGCAAGAGCTTTGGCTGCATACAATCCACCAAAGCCACCACCAACGATAACAACCTCATGTGGTGCATTCTTCTCACGGGGAACAACCATAAACAATATTTCCTTTTGTTAAGAGTCGTGTAACCTTTCTTAACAAATATGTAACAAAATTATAATGTATTTTGCCGTCTATTGAGAACTCTTGAAAAAATACTAAAAGTAGTCAAAGTTACTAATAATTGATGATTAAATAATTTGCAACTAAACACTATCCTATTGAACCATAATCCCACCATGCAATTGTAAAATATTTAATAAATGCGAGAGAAATCAAAGAATTTGATTTAGTAGGAATTATTACTTCTAAAGTAGTAGTTTTTGAAATTGTGAATAGGAAAAATATGAGGATAATTTTTTCATATTTCCCCAGGGTTGTTTATTTAGTAGCAAATAGACAGCAAATATAACTATACCAAGCCAAAAATAGCAAATTAAATCAGATTGCTAAAGATGGGGATCACTGATGATATAATACTGATTCACATGATGCAATATCAACGGAGGCAAGTACAAATGTTTAGAGGTAACTCTATCAAAAAAGTCACCTACTACCCTTTACTGGCTTCATTAGTTGTAGTGCTGTTAGCACATTCTACTATTGATCAGGGGTTCAAAAATCAGAGTCAGCAGACATTCGCTGCTGCTCAATTTATAGCTCAAGTAGATAATCCTGACTCTCTAGAAGATTCTAAATCTACTCCCATACTAGATGAAAAAAAAGCTCTAAGTCTAGTCCAGAATCTACCACAAGTGCGAAAAAAAGGGCGGGAGATTCAAAGACTATCGAGAGGAAGTATCCGGGTTTCCTCGGTGGTTGATAGTTCCCCTACGGCTGATGCACCTTACTATGTAGTTAGAGTAGTGGAAAATCACTCTGATAAAACTACAAGCACAATTTATTGGTTTCGCGTGTTCAGTTCTAGCAGTGTGATTGAAGCTTTAGATTTAATTAACAACGAATATATCTCTCTAGAAAAGTGGAATCCTGACGCTAGGTAAACTTGCTATCAACTATTGCTTTAACTCCTTGCATCCCGTTTTTACTCTTGCATTGACAAACACCAAATTTTTTTAACATAAACAATGTCTGAACAACAAATAATAAGCCCTTGGAAATATAAACCTTGGTGGTGTCAACCTTGGTCAATTATCCTAACTGCTGTTACATTAATTAGTAGTAGTTGGTTAATCTTCAAAATTATATGGTTGACAATTTTAGTGGCTATTCCCTTATTAATTTGGATGGGATTTTTCCTATTAATTTGGCCACAGATGATGATTCGCAGTGGGGTTTTGGATAATTTAGAAAAACATTCTTAATTTCCATCAAAATATATCCCGGTAAATCACATACATTCCCCCAACATAGAGCGCGACGAGAGTTAATCCATCCCAGGTAATGTACATTCGTGAACCGCTGACAGCATGATAAATCAGTCCATTAATAGCTACTGAAGTCATAATCATGGCAACAATAGCAGTAAATATATGTATCTGACTGATATTTAACCAAAGATTACCTTGTAAATAGACCAAATCATAAAAGCCCAAAATTGCTAAATTGGTGATATTAGAACCAAAGATATTGGATACTGCTAAATCAACCGCATTAAGTCGCACAGCCGCTAGTGATGCTACTACTTCGGGAAGTGAGGTAGCTGTCGCTAAGAGAATTGCACCAATAAAGCTTTGTCCCAATCCAGTTACTGCTGCAACTCTATCACCTAAAAATGCCAACCAAATACCGAGAATGACAATTATAACTGAGAGGAAAATAAACCTCAGATATGCTTGTTGTGAGGTAATATGTTGATATTGAAAAGCCTCAATTTCTTCCTCTAGCACTTGTGCGCGTCGTCTCATCTCAAATTGAGCAATCATGCGGGCGCTCAACCAATAGAGCCAGAGTAAGATGATACTGGGAATACCCACCCATCCTATCGCTAAATTCATTTCTGTTTTGGCTAGGAGTATTCCTAAAGTAGTCACACCTAACATGACACAGCCCAAACTAGCGGCTAATCCATGACTAATCTGCGCTCGCTGTAGTACGGGTTCAGGCCCGTTGTAAATATCCAGTAATGCCAAAATGAGCAAATTAAAGAGACAACTGCCTAAGATGCCCCCTACAGCTAAGTCTGGAGAGTTAAATATAACTATGGCACTTGTCCCTGTGGCTAGTTCAGGTAAAGATGTGACACCTGCTAACAGAATTGTACCCACCCAAGTCCGTCCTAATCCGGTTTTTTCTGCCAAAATATCAGCACTTTGGGAAAGCCATGAGCCGATAAAAATTACTAAAGTAAGACATATAATCACTTGGAGAAGTAACATAGTTATTTAGAGGATGTAGGGCTTAATTAAATATTATTAATTGTGCAGGAAAATGGGGGAAAATTTATTATTTATTGACTAACTATTTTTGTGATTATGACAGAAATTATCAATCAAAATCTTAACAACAGCTTAATTTCTATTATTATTCCGACTCTCAATGAAGCGGGTAACATTAGAGAGGCAATTACTAGCAGTCAATTTAGTACCAATGTAGAAATAATTGTTGTTGATGGTGGTTCAACAGATGAAACCTTATTAATAGCCAAATCATTGAATGTTCAGGTGATTACTTCTCCTCCTGGACGTGCTAATCAAATGAATGCGGGTGCTATGGCTGCTAGTGGGGAAATTTTGCTGTTTCTGCATGGAGATACTCGTTTACCGACTAATTTTGAGCAAATGATTTGCACAACCTTAGCAAAACCGGGAATTGTAGCTGGTGCGTTTGCTTTACGGATAAATGCCCCGAATTGGGGGTTGCGTTTGGTCGAATTTGGGGTAAAATGGCGATCGCAGCTTTGGCAAATGCCCTATGGTGATCAAGCTATTTTTCTCACCAAAGATGTATTTGGGCAAGTTGGTAATTTTCCACAAATACCAATTATGGAAGATTTTGAACTGATGAGAAAATTAAAAACTCTGGGAAAAATTTATCTATTACCAACACCCGTAATTACTTCACCTCGCAGATGGTTAAAAAAAGGCATTATCCAAACTACTATCTTAAATCAAATTATTGTCATTGCTTATTTACTCGGTATTTCCCCAGATCAAATTCGTAATTGGTATTCTCCCCCAAAATTATAGATAATTTTTATGATTATTGCCTTTTTATCAACAATAGATTTCGCTGTAGTCCAGGAATCTATTAACGTATCTTCTCTGAATCTGCAAGAATTTTTACAGAATACTTTACAATGGACTAATAGCCTCGGTGCTGGAGGAGGAATAGTATTTATTGGTATCTATATTATAGCTACTCTAGCTTTTTTACCAGCTTCACTGCTGACATTGGGTGCTGGGGTAATGTTTGGGGTAATTTGGGGTTCTTTATATGTCTTTATTGGTGCTACTTTGGGGGCTACAGCAGCATTTCTAGTAGGACGTTATTTAGCTAAAGGTTGGGTAAAAGAAAAAATCTCTAGTTACAAAAAATTTGCCACTATTGATAAAGCAGTTAGCAAAGAAGGATTAAAAATTGTTTTATTAATTCGGCTTTCTCCCCTCTTTCCTTTTAACTTATTAAACTATGCTTTAGGAATTACTAGCGTTTCTTTCTCAGACTATTTTATTGGTTCAGTGGGGATGATTCCGGGGACAATTATGTATGTTTATCTGGGATCTTTAGCAGGAGATATAGCCTTAATTGGTAGTAAAAATCAACCTGAAAACATCATCCTCCATTGGATAATTCAAATTATTGGGTTGATAGCGACAATTGCTGTTACAGTTTATGTCACGAAGATAGCTAAGAAAGCTTTAGAAGATGAAAACTTATAAAATTTTTTGTTTTTTATTTTTCGATAATTTTAGTGATTTTGTTAAATATAAAACCGACATTTTTTTGATTATCATGTATTTATAAATAAAGATCACATAATCAAAAATATACTTCATACTGGAAAATATAGAGGTAATACTAATGTCAACTTCAGAGTCTCCAAGAGTTACAATCCGACCTATGGATGAGTATAATCAAAAACTACTCAAAAATGTGCATCCAGATAATTGGGTAAATCCCCAAGCGGCTGATTGTTATGATTTGGTAGTAATTGGTGGCGGAACTGCGGGATTAGTTGTAGCTGCGGGGGCTGCGGGTTTGAATTTAGGTTTAAAAGTAGCATTAATTGAAAAAAATCTCATGGGAGGAGATTGTTTAAATTTTGGTTGTATTCCTTCTAAATGTTTAATTCGTTCTTCCCGTGTGGTAGAAGAAATCAGGAAAGCTAAGGATTTAGGGATTAATGTTTCCCAGAAATTTGATGTAGATTTTGCCACAGTTATGGGGAGAATGAGACGCATTCGGGCGAGTATTAGTCATCATGATTCTGTAGAAAGATTTAAAAGTTTAGGAATTGATGTTTTTTTAGGTGATGGTAAATTTACCAAGAATAATACTGTAGAAGTTACCAATCAAACCTTAAAGTTTAAAAAAGCTGTCATTGCTACGGGTGCTAGGGCTGTGAAACCGAAAATTAGGGGAATTGAAGCAGCGGGTTATTTAACTAATGAAACTGTTTTTTCTCTGACTCAAAAACCGGAAAAATTAGCAATAATTGGTGGTGGTCCGGTTGGCTGTGAATTAGCACAAACATTTCAGCGTTTGGGTTGTCAGGTGACATTATTTCATCGGGGTTCACATATTTTAAATCAGGAAGATACAGAAGCAGCGGAAATTCTCCAAAAAGTTTTAATTGATGAAGGGATTCGTTTAGTATTAAATTGTCAGTTAGAAGAAGTCGTCACAGTTACGGAAGGAAAACGATTATATTTTTCTGTAAATAGTGAACGAGATTCGGTGACAGTTGATGAAATTTTAGTTGGTGCGGGACGTGCGCCAAATGTAGAAAATTTGAATTTAGAGGCAGTGGGTGTAGAATATGATCAGACTTTGGGTGTAAAAGTGAATGATTATTTGCAAACCACAAATCCCAAAATTTACGCCGCTGGTGATATCTGCATGAATTGGAAATTCACTCACGCGGCAGATGCGGCAGCACGAATTGTGATTAAAAATACCCTCTTTTCGCCCTTTGCTTGGGGACGATCTAAACTCAGTAGTTTGGTAATGCCTTGGGTGACATATACCAGCCCGGAAATTGCTCATGTGGGGATGTATGCAAATGAGGCGGAAAAATTAGGTATAGAAATAGAAACTATTAAGATTCCTTTTCAAAGTATAGACCGAGCGATCGCCGATCATGAAGAATCCGGTTTTTTAAAGATTCATCACAAAAAAGGATCAGATCAAATCCTGGGTGCAACCATAGTTGCTAATCATGCAGGGGAGATGATTTCAGAAATTACCACAGCTATAGTTCATCAAATTGGTTTGAGTAAACTCAGTAGTGTAATTCATCCTTACCCCACCCAAGCAGAAGCAATTAAAAAAGCCGCAGACGCTTACCGCAAGACCCTACTCACACCAAAAACTAAGCAATTATTGGGATTTTTAACCAAGTTTTCTTAATTAAGGCTAGGAGTCAGGAGTCAGGAGTCAGGAGTCAGGAGGAAGAATTAGAAGAAGAGAAGAATAGTCTTGAATCTGGTCAAGTGATAGGTTTTTGCTAATTTCAACCCTTATTCCTTGCACCTGATTCACCTTTTTCACATTCAAACTCTTGATATATCTAAGTTTTAGCTTTATTCAGCAAGCCCTACTGATCTTGCCATTAAATTAGGTTTCTTGTAATTTTCTGGCAGCTAAATATTGATACATTTGCCAACGGGTATTAACATCCCCTTGCGCTTCTTGTAAAAGTTCTTTAGCCGTTTCTGGGTTGATTTTGGTTAACATTTTGAAACGGTTTTCCATATACATGGAATTTTCTATGGGGATACGAGGGGTGCGGGAATCGAGTTGTAAGGGGTTTTCTCCCTGTTGTAACCTGTCGGGGTGATAACGATATAATAACCAGCGTCCAGAGTCTACAGCGGCTTTTTGGTTTTGCATAGCTGTACTCATATTGATACCATGAGCAATACAATGACTGTAGGCAATAATTAATGATGGCCCGTCGTAAGCTTCAGCTTCTAGGAAAGTTTTGAGGGTTTGTTCATCTCTCGCGCCCATTGCTACACTGGCAACATAAACGTTACCGTAAGTCATAGCAATTAAACCCAAATCTTTTTTAGCTGCGGGTTTACCACCGGCGGCAAATTTTGCCACTGCACCTTTAGGAGTAGATTTAGACATTTGACCACCAGTATTAGAATAAACTTCTGTATCTAATACGAGAATATTCACGTTGCGGCCACTAGCAATGACATGATCTAAACCACCGTAACCAATATCATAAGCCCAACCGTCTCCACCAATTATCCACACACTTTTTTTCACCAAATAATCAGCAAGAGATTGGAGATTTTTGAACGCAGATAAACGCTGATTAACGCTGATATTATCCTCTTCTATCTGCGTTAATTTGCGTTCATCTGCGGTAATAATTTCTTCTAATTTTTGTTTGAGAATTACCACCCGTTCTCGTTGTTCATAAATATCAGATTCGTCTTTTTGTTCAGCGTTGAGGATATCTGTAACTAGGGTTTCTCCTATTTCTGGTGCAAGTTGCTGGAGTAAATAAGCGGCAAATTCTGCTTGTTTATCTATGGAAACGCGAAAACCTAAACCAAATTCGGCGTTATCTTCAAATAGACTATTAGACCATGCTGGCCCCCTACCTGCGGCGTTTTTTGTCCAAGGTGTGGTGGGTAAATTACCACCATAGATAGATGAACAACCTGTGGCATTGGCGACGATCATGCGATCGCCAAATAATTGTGTTACTAACTTAATATAGGGTGTTTCTCCACATCCAGCACAAGCACCGGAAAACTCAAACAACGGTTCTTGCATTTGTTGTTGATTAATATGATGCAATTTCAAAGTTTGTCTATCTGGGTTAGGAAGATTTAAGAAGAAATCCCAATTTTCTCGTTCTTGTTCTCGCAATGGTCTTTGTGCTGCCATATTAATGGCTTTTTTGCGAGGTTCGGCTTTATTTTTTGCGGGACAAACATCAACACAAATACCACAACCTGTACAGTCTTCTGCGGCTACTTGAATAGTAAACTTTAAATCATGCCAATCATGTTCTTTAGCATTGGCACTTTTGAAAGTTGTCGGGGCATTTTCTAATTGTTCTGGTGCATATACTTTAGCACGAATGACACTATGAGGACACACCATCACACATTTACCACATTGAATACAAACGTCGGCATCCCAAACCGGAATTTCCTCAGCAATATTGCGTTTTTCCCATTTAGATGTTCCCGTCGGATAAGTACCATCTATTGGTAATGCACTCACAGGTAAATCATCACCTTCACGGGCGATCATTTTACCTAATACCTCACGCACAAATGCAGGTGCAGTATCGAGAAATAGGGGTTGGGGAGTGGGGATTGGGGACTGGGTGGTTTTTTCTGTAAGGTTAATTTCATAGAGGTTTTCCAAGGTTTTATCAACTGCTTGGATATTCATTTGGACGATTTCTTCCCCTTTTTTACCGTAGGTTTTACGAATAGATTTTTTAATTTGGGCTATTGCTTCTGCTTTTGGTAAAACACCGGAAACAGCAAAGAAACAAACCTGCATAACTGTGTTAATATGTCCACCCATTCCGGCTTCACGGGAGACTTTGTAGGCATTAATGACATAGAATTTGAGATTTTTAGTAATTATCTCTGTTTGCATTTTTGCAGGTAATTTATCCCAAATTTCATCTTTGTTATAGGGCGAATTTAGTAAGAATGTGCCACCAGGAATAATATCTTTTAACATTGGGAATTTTTCCACAAAATCCCATTGATGACAAGCAACAAAATTAGCTTTAGTAATTAAATAGGTAGAACGGATTGGTTGAGAACCAAAACGCAAATGAGAAACAGTTACAGAACCAGACTTTTTAGAATCATAAACAAAATAACCTTGGGCATAATTATCTGTTTCTTCCCCAATAATTTTGATAGAATTTTTATTTGCCCCCACTGTACCATCTGCACCCAAACCGTAGAAAATTGCCCTCACTATATTATCTGCTTCAATATTAAATTCGGGATTATATGCTAAACTGGTATGAGTAACATCATCGTTAATGCCGATGGTAAAATGATTTTTTGGTGTTTCCATAACCAAATTATCAAATACTGCTTTTACCATTGCTGGTGTAAATTCTTTAGAGGATAACCCATATCGTCCCCCCACAACTTTAATGTTGTGAATGTGGTTTTCTGCCAAAGCTGTAACTACATCTATATATAGTGGTTCACCAATTGCCCCTGGTTCTTTTGTTCTATCTAAAACGGCGATACTGCGGGTGGTTTTAGGGAGAGAATTAATAAATCTTTGGGTATCAAAGGGACGATATAATCTAACTTTGATCACTCCGACTTTTTCCCCTTGTTGATTGAGATAATCTACGGTTTCATGAACTGTTTCACACCCAGAACCCATGAGGATAATGATTTTTTCTGCTTCTGGATGTCCATGATAATCAAATAATCTATATTCTCTCCCCGTCATTGCGGCAAATTCATCCATTACCTGTTGAGTAATATCTGGACAAGCGAGATAAAAAGAATTGACTGTTTCCCTAGCTTGAAAATAAACATCAGGATTTTGGGCTGTTCCTCGTAATACCGGGTTATCAGGTGTTAAAGCCCGGGAACGATGGGCAATTACTAACTCTAAAGGAATAAATTTTTGTAAGTCTTCGGTTGTTAATATTTCTACTTTATCTACCTCATGGGAGGTGCGAAAACCATCAAAAAAGTGTAAGTAAGGGATGCGAGATGTTAAAGTTGCTTTTGTGGAAATCAGGGCAAAATCATGGGCTTCTTGCACAGAAGCAGCGCACAACATGGCAAAACCGGTAGTTCTTGCAGCCATGACATCACTATGATCTCCGAAAATGGAGAGGGCTTGGGCTGCCAGCGATCGCGCCGCAATATGAAATACTGTAGGTGTAAGTTCACCCGCAATTTTGTACATATTTGGCAACATTAACATCAATCCCTGAGATGCGGTAAATGTGGTTGTCAGTGAACCAGTTTGTAAAGCCCCATGTATAGCCCCCGCAACCCCTGCTTCACTCTGTAGCTGCACCACCGAGGGAACAGTACCCCAGATATTAGGTTTATTTTCACTCATCCAAGCATCAGACCATTCAGCCATGGGTGAAGATGGTGTAATGGGATAAATAGCAATCACCTCGTTTAGTTGGTAGACGACTTTAGCAACAGCTTCATTACCGTCTATGGTTGCAAAGTTTTTAGTTGTCATCTTTTTTTTACCTTGAAAAACTACTCGATTTTGGGCCCTGCGTAAGCGTTTTCTCAATCCGCCACTTTCTATTTTTAACTTAAAACAAAAGTTTGAGGAACTTATGAGGAAAACTCAGCACTTAGGAATAGCTAAAAAATAAATTACCCCAGATACTAAAATTAGCATGAGGGGTGAATGGAAATAAAATCCCAAATTATTCTGGTGGGAGGGAAGAATTTGCGGCTGAGTTATTCTACCTTTTGGCGTGGTTAGTAATTGAGATGAATCTCTGCAATTAGGACTATTGACAGAGGTTTAAGTATCTGATTGTGTTTTTTGTTTGCTAGATGTTGTCGGTGTGACAACTTTACGGTTTTCTTTAATTAAGCGGCTGTAAGTCCGTTGGGGAATATAGTGAATGGGGTTGTAATCAATACAACGTAAAATTAGCACACAAGCCCAAGAATAACGACCATCAGCAATAGCTTCAATGATATTATTGAACTGTTCAGGAGTGATAACACTATGAAAATCATTCTGAGAGGAAGAAGCTTGATAATTCATGACTAACCCTGATCTAATCTTGTAGGATTGAAAGTTAATAAGTTATCAAAATTCAGAATTTATAATCTTTTTAGTCGAAACCAATGAGTCTTTTCTAGTCAAACCTGGAAGTTTTGATCCTGATGTGACAAGCCTTCTAACTCTTAATTTCTGATTCTTAACTTCTGAATTATTGGCAGAATTAATGAGACATCTATCATGTCGTGGTGTGATTTACAAAGGATTTTATTCTCTTGGTAAATAACCTTGGTATCTAAGTTTGAGTATAGCGATAAATTTTCGATTAAATATCAACATCGTTTGTGGTTATGAGAGAGTTTTATTAATTTTCTGTGAGGTTTGATTCACAGCGGTATTTATTCTGTCAGCAACATATCTGTGAAGTAATCGGTAGCTTTGTCATTTTTATATCCCATTGGCAATTGTGAATCTGAATAGATGGGGTTTGAGCATTTTTGAGTGTATAAATTGGTGATTTACTAAGCACATTACCCTTGTGCTAGGACAAAACATAGGCAAATGCCTGGTATTTTCATGGCTAAGTTTGTGGTTAATAAAAAATAGGAACTACAGATATTTGTATTGTGACAGTATTTAAATAGTCATACAACATTTGCTTCCTTCCTATCTAGAGTTTTGTAAATACCCCTTGTGACACTATTATATGCAGAATACTATGTTTTCATTAACTGGTAAGCCAAATTGGCACTTTGTTTATCTAGATATTACATATAATGTCCTGGGGAAATTCAGTATTAAATGACTATTTAAATACTGTCACAAGGGGTATTTACAATTTTACAAGCAAGAGGTACTTCAATCTTGTATGACTATTTAGATAGTGTCACAAGGGGTATTTACAAAACTGTAAATAGCATAAAAATATAAATTTATTTTTGGCTATTTTTTATTTTCTTGCTAAATTAGTTACACCTCATCACGAAATACTCAAGGTCTTAAAATCGTTGAGGATATGATTATTAAGGTTTTGAGGAATTGAGTACAATTTGTAGATGTAGTATTTGATTCTTGCTGTAATGGACTGTTAAAGAAGTGGCACAAGTAAAGTTTACAGAATAGCAATTAATAGATAAGAAAGCCAACTTGGCAGTTATGGAGTTGAGATTAGGGATTGCTAAAATTTTTACCTATTCCCTGTCATCTAACTAATAGATACTTCTCTATCTATAAGAGGAGGTAAGGGTTCATCCTTTAGCTAGAAGCAAATGATTGAGTAACTTATTTACGATTAACCTGAAATAGTATCTCGATTATCCTAACTTTAGCTAGAGTTTGGTAACATACAATGTATAAATTAGTGCAAACTATTTTTAACAGTGATGAAAAAAATGTTTTAGGTGACTTTATCTTAGGATTAGGTCATGATCATAAACGTTACTTTTTAAGAAATGAAATTTTACAAGCTTTTGCAGATTATTGTCACCAATTCCAAAAACCTGCTTATTTTTATCACTCTTCCTCTTTAGGGACATTTATTCAGTACACCCATGAAATAATTTTAGATGGTGAAAATACTTGGTTTGTCCTTAGACCAAAGATTGCGAGTCAAGAGGTATGGTTATTAAGCGCAGACTTGACTAAGTTTGAATTAATGACACCTAAAGCCTTATTAGATGTGAGCGATCGCTTAGTAAACCGTTATCAACCGCACATTTTAGAAATTGATCTCCATCCCTTTTATCCAGCAGCACCGAGAATTGATGATTCCAGAAATATTGGTCAAGGTTTAACCGTTCTCAATCATTATTTTTGTAATCAAACATTGACAGATCCTGAATATTGGATTGACGCATTATTTCAATCATTAAAAAGATTAGAATATAATGGGATCAAATTATTAATTAGTAATCATATTCATTCAGGTTTGCAACTAACCAAGCAAATCAAACTAGCGTTAGAATTTGTGAGTCATTTATCCCCCCATACCCCCTATGAAAAATTTAAATTTCATCTCCAAGAACTCGGTTTAGAAGCAGGTTGGGGTAATAATGCAGCCAGAGTCAGAGAAACCTTAGAACTGCTGGAAAGACTCATGGAGAATCCCGAACCTGCAATTCTGGAAACCTTTGTTTCTCGCATTTGTGCAATTTTTCGCGTCGTGCTTATTTCTATCCACGGTTGGGTTGCACAAGAAGATGTTTTAGGCAGAGATGAAACATTGGGTCAAGTTATTTATGTTTTAGAACAAGCACGCAGTTTAGAAAATAAAATGCGGGCAGAAATTAAACTTGCAGGTTTAGATACATTAGGAATTAAACCCCATATCATTATATTAACTCGACTGATTCCCAATTGTGAAGGCACATTTTGTAACTTACCATTAGAAAAAATTGATGGTACAGAAAATGCTTGGATTTTGCGCGTTCCTTTTGCAGAATCTGAACCGGAAATTACCAATAACTGGATTTCTAAATTTGAAGTTTGGCCTTATTTAGAAAAATTTGCTCTTGATGCCGAACCAGAACTTTTAAAACAATTTCAAGGAAAGCCGAATTTAATTATTGGTAACTACAGTGACGGCAACTTAGTCGCTTTTATCCTCTCCCGAAAAATGAAAGTTACCCAATGTAATATTGCTCATTCCCTAGAAAAACCTAAATATCTATTTAGTAACTTATATTGGCAAGACTTAGAATCACAATATCACTTTTCTGCCCAATTTACGGCTGATTTAATCACCATGAATGCCGCAGACTTTATCATCACATCATCCTATCAAGAAATTGTAGGTACACCGGATAACATGGGACAATATGAATCTTATAAATGCTTTACCATGCCCCATTTATATCATGTAATTGATGGCATTGATTTATTTAGTCCTAAATTCAATGTAGTATTACCAGGAGTCAGCGAAAATATATTTTTTCCCTACAACCAAACAACCAACAGAGAATCCCACCGTCGTCAACATATCCAAAACCTAATTTTCCATGCAGAACACCCAGAAATACTAGGAAAATTAGAACATCCTCATAAAAAACCGATCTTTTCTGTTAGTCCCATTACCTCAATTAAAAACCTCACAGGTTTAGTTGAATGTTTCGGCAAAAGTCAAGAATTACAAGAACATTGTAACTTAATTTTATTAACCAGTAAACTGCATCCAGATTCAGGCACAAACTTAGAAGAAACTCAAGAAATAGAAAAAATTCATGCGATTATTCATCAATATCATCTTCACAATAAAATCCGCTGGTTAGGAATGCGTTTTCCTATCCGCGATATTGCCGAAACCTATCGTGTAATTGCCGATTTTCAAGGAATTTATATTCACTTTGCCCTTTATGAATCTTTTAGCAGAAGTGTTTTAGAAGCAATGATTTCTGGATTACCGACTTTTACAACTCAATTTGGTGGTTCATTAGAAATTATTGAAGATCACGATAAAGGATTTAATCTTAACCCCACAGACTTAGAAGGAACAGCCAAAACAATTATTAATTTCCTAGAGAAATGTGATAACTACCCAGAATATTGGCTAGAAAATTCTCAATGGATGATTGAACGCATTCGCCATAAATATAACTGGAATTCCCACACAAATCAACTCCTGTTATTAGCGAAAATGTTTAGCTTTTGGAACTTCATCTATCCCGAAGATAACGAAGCCAGAGATCGTTACATGGAAAGTTTATTTCATCTCCTTTATAAGCCTATCGCTGACCAGATTTTATCAGAACATATTCATCAGTAAAAATAAAAATTGTAGGTTGGGTAGAACGAAGTGAAACCCAACATTTACAGGAGTTTATTAGATTTCATTTACAGGAGTTTGTTGGGTTGGGAGCATCCACTTTTGGAAGAAACATAATTCTCGCATTCCAAAAATTCTACTATATGGTTCATCTAAAAAAGGCTATCCGGTAAAAGTAGATGCTACCGTTGGGTTTCGTACCTCAACCCAACCTACGTAAATCTTAAATATTCAAAAAAACAAAAATACCTAATCCAAAATCATGGATAAAAAAGACCATTTTCGTGACTTTAGTTATACAGATTGGATATTAACTGAAACCCAGTTTAATCCAGAGTATTTGCATAGCCGAGAAACTATTTTCACCATTGGTAATGGCTATTTAGGGACAAGAGGAACATTTGAAGAAGGCTATCCCCGCGCATTATCAGCAACATTTATTAACGGTGTTTATGATGATGTTCCTGTAGTTTATACCGAACTCGTAAACTGTCCAGATTGGCTACCATTGACAGTTATTATTGAGGGAGAACGCTTTCGCCTTGATCACGGTACAATATTAAAATATAATCGCAAACTAGACTTACATCATGGCATTCTCAGCCGGTGTTTACGTTGGTGTAGTCCCAATGGTAAAGCAATAGATATCCATTTTGAACGCTTTGCCAGTTTAGCAGATCAGCATATAGTAGGGCAACGTTGCCAACTAACACCAGTAAATTTTGATGGTTTAATTGAAATTCAAGCCAGTATTAACAGCTACTCAGAAAACCAAGGATTCAACCATTGGGAAGGATTAGATCAAGGTAAAATCACCCAAGGATTCTGGTTGCATAGTCGCACTCGCAACAGCCGTATAGATGTGGGTATGGCGGCGAAAATAACTATTTCAGGAACTGATGCAGACCTCCAAATTAATACTACACCTGGTTATCCTAGCCTAAATGCAACTGTGACAGGTCAAATCCAACAGACAATTACCATAGTCAAGATTGTTAGTATTTTTACATCTAACGAAGTTGAGCAACCAGTTGTAGCTGCTAAAGACAAACTCGTAAATATACCAGATTATATAACCTTATTTGATGCCAATGCCCAAGCCTGGGAGCAAGTTTGGCAACAAAGCGATATTATCATTGAAGGAGATATCACAGCAGCTTTTGCAGTGCGTTACAATCTATTTCAGTTACTAATTGCTGCACCTAGAAATAATGATCACATAAGTGTACCTGCGAAAACCCTATCTGGCTTTGGTTATCACGGACATATTTTTTGGGATACGGAAATTTTTATTCTGCCATTTTTTACCTTTACCCAACCGAATTTAGCCCGTAATTTGCTCAGTTACCGTTATTACACTTTACCAGGGGCGCGACGCAAAGCCGCACATTATGGATATCAGGGGGCGATGTTTGCCTGGGAAAGTGCAGTGACAGGGGATGAAGCGACACCGCGCTGGTCACTACGGAGTGATTTTTATGCCGAAGATATCCGCATTTGGTGTCGTGATCGAGAAATTCATATTAGTGCAGATATTGCCTACGCCCTTTGGTATTATTGGCGAGTGACAGGAGATGATGAATGGTTGCGGGATTATGGTGCGGAAATTATTTTAGATACCGCTATTTTCTGGAGTAGCCGAGTGGAATTTAATCCCCAATTAGAATGTTATGAAATTCGTGGCATTATTGGTGCAGATGAATATCACGAATTAGTTCATAACAACTGCTTCACCAATCGGATGGTACAATGGCATTTAGAAAAAGCCTTAATCATCTATAACTGGCTACATTCCACCTTTCCAGAAGTAGCCACAAAACTTGAACATAAATTACAAATTACCTCCGAAGTCCTCAATCATTGGACAGAAATTATCGCTAAAATGCTCATTCTCCACAACCCAGAAACCGGACTAATTGAGCAATGTGAGGGATTTTTTCAACTAGATGATATTGATTTAGCCGCATACGAACCGCGAGAAAAATCAATCCAAATTATTTTGGGAATGGAAGAAACCAACAAAGGACAAGTCATTAAACAACCAGATGTATTAATGCTTCTATATTTGATGCGAGAATCTGCCGATTTTCCCTATAATCAGCAAACATTACAGGTAAATTGGGACTATTACGCCCCCCGCACAGATATTAGTTATGGTTCTTCCTTGGGGCCAGCTATTCACGCCATTTTAGCCGCAGATTTGGGCAAATCCCAGGAAGCTTACGAATACTTTATGCAAGCGGCAATGGTAGATTTAGAAGATAAACGCGGAAATACCCAAGATGGGATACATGGTGCTAGTGCTGGAGGCATTTGGCAAGCTGTAATATTCGGTTTCGGCGGTATCCAATTTCGGGAAAATGTCCCCGTAGCCCATCCCCACTTACCCCCAACTTGGACAAGACTGAAATTTCAGTTACACTGGCGCGGTAAATGGCACGAATTCGATTTACGTCAGGAATTGCCAGAAACGAGAACACCCAACATCCAGGGCGTAATTTTTGACTTAGATGGCGTATTGACTGATACCGCCGAATATCATTATCAAGCTTGGCAAAAGTTAGCAAATGAAGAAGGTTTACCTTTTAATCGAGAAAGCAATGAAGCTTTACGGGGTGTATCTCGTCGCGCTTCCCTAATGTTGATTATTGGGGATAGAGAATATTCAGAAGTGCAAATTCAGGAAATGATGAATCGGAAAAATGATTATTATGTAGAACTGATTCACAATATTACAGCCACAGATTTATTACCAGGTGCGATCGCTTTATTGGATGAATTGCGTCAAACTGGAATTAAAATTGCCATTGGTTCTGCTAGTAAAAATGCCCGCATGGTGATTGAAAAATTGGGGATTGGTGGTAAAGTAGATGCGATCGCTGATGGCAATAGCGTCAAAGAAGCTAAACCAGCACCAGACTTATTTCTTAATGCTGCCAACCAGTTAGGAATCCCCCCAAATAAATGTGTAGTATTTGAAGATGCAACCGTTGGTATTACCGCCGCCAAAGCAGCAAATATGTGGGCTGTAGGCTTGGGACCAGAAGAGAGGGTGGGGGATGCTGATGTCGTTTTGCCTAGTTTGGCTGGAGTAAAATGGGAGGAACTGATTAAGACTTTTTTTCACGCAGAGGCGCAGAGTCTCAGAGAGTGAGAGTTTGGGAGTGTTAATTTTCTAGAAGTGCGCGAACTTCGTTATCTGTAGTTTGGCTGAAATCATCGTACCATAAACCAATTGCAGACATCACCTCTGGACATTGCAAACAAATTACATCATCCACTTCTAAACGCAATTCTTCACAAGTAGTTAGGGGTGCAACAGGAACAGCAACGACAATTTTCGCCGGCTGCTGTTGTTGGATAATAGTGAGGGCAGCCCGCATGGTTGCACCAGTAGCAATACCGTCATCTATGACAATAACTGTTTTATTTTTGACATTAATTGCTGGTTTATCACCTCGATAAACCTGATTTCGGCGCTTTAATTCTCGCAATTCTTGGTTAACAACTTGGGTAATTTTTTCCTTATCTATTCCTAAAGAATCAATCACATCTTGGTTGAAAACCATAGTATTTTCCGAAGCAATCGCCCCCATAGCCAGTTCTTTGTGTCCAGGTACACCGAGTTTTCTGACTATGCACACATCCATGGCCGCATTCAATATCTTAGCAACCTCAAAGGCCACGGGGACACCCCCACGAGGCAAAGCTAGTACCAAGACATCTTCAAGGTTACTATATGCCTGTAAATGTTGAGCTAACATTTGACCAGCTTGAATGCGGTTAGAGAATTTTTTGCTCATGACACTTGTACTATTTTCTTTAAAGCAATTTCCACTTGTGCATACTCATTAACCAACTGTGACACCAGTTCTACAACCCCTTCTAAATTGCCACTCCTGCCTTTTGATTCTAACTCTAAACAAAGCTGATGGAGATTCATTGCTCCCAAAGAAGCACTACTAGATTTTAATTTATGGGCTGTTTTTTGCAGGGTATTAGCATCTTGGTTGGTGACAGATGCTTGAATAGCTATGAAAATTTTAGGTGATTCAACCAGATAACAATTGATTATTTCTGCTAAACTTTCCTCATCACCTTCGAGCATATCCAGTAATGATTCTAAAGCCTGAGTATCTATTGGGGACATTTATAAAATTTTGAAAATGGTAAACTG
The DNA here is from genome assembly GCF_009712035.1 of Anabaena sp. UHCC 0187. Taxonomy (GTDB): domain Bacteria; phylum Cyanobacteriota; class Cyanobacteriia; order Cyanobacteriales; family Nostocaceae; genus Dolichospermum. Next base: position 132,774 of record NZ_VILB01000007.1, read on the forward strand.
TAATATTTTGTCATAACTTTGACTTGAGAGCGTGATAATTTTGAGTCAATTACTGATGAATACAGTAGCGATTGCGTCCTGTTTCTTTAGCCCGATAAAGAGCTTCATCAGCTTTAGCAATTAGCCATGTTAAAGAACTGGTTGCTTGAGGAATAATAGTCGCAACACCAAGACTAAGAGTTAGATATGAACTAATTTTAGAACTTTCATGAATCAGGTTCTGAGAGCGAATCTGCAAGAGAATTGTTTCGGCAATATAAACTGCACCAGTAGCATCTGTATTTGGTAAAATTAAAGCAAATTCTTCACCACCATAGCGTGCAGCTAAATCTCCAGAACGTTGGATAACTTGATTAAGAACTTGAGCAACTTCTTTTAAACATTTATCTCCGGCTGGATGTCCATAGGTATCATTATAATTCTTGAAAAAGTCAATATCACAAAGAATTAAAGACAAAGGTGCTTTTTCTCGTTCTAAGCGATTCCATTCCCGTTCTAAAACTTCGTCAAAGGAACGACGGTTAGGAATTTCAGTCAGACTATCTATGCTTGCCAGTTGTTGTAATTTCTGGTTAGCTATTTCTAATTTTTGGTACAGTTCTGCTTGCTGAATAGCCATGACTAATTGATCTGCCAATTGTATAAGCAATTCAATATCTAATTTATCCCATTTGCGCGGTCTAGAACATTCATAAGCTACCAATAATCCCCAGACATTATTTTCCCTTTCAATAGGTACAACTAAATTCGCTCTAGCTTGTAATTCGGTAAGTAAATCAATATGACATTGGGAAAGCCCAGCATTATCAATATCGTCAATAGTATAAATATTACCTTGCTGATAATTATAAGTACATTTGTCGGAAAAGTAAGTATCTTCAAATACTTTGCCTAACATCGGCTGCCATTCTGGGGCTACAGATTCAACTATGACATAGCCATTTCCCTCTGGGAGAAACCGATAGACAATGACACGATCAGTTTTTAGTAATTTGCGGACTTCTATAACAGTTGTACTCAAAATTATCTCTAAGTTCAGAGATTGGCGGATTTTTTGGGTAATTTTGGCGATTAGCTGCTCTTTTTCGATCCGACTTTGTAACTCTTTCATTACCCAGTGCATTTGTAGCAACCGACGCACTCTTTGTCTTAAAACTGCCCAATGAATTGGTTTGGTGATGTAGTCAGCCGCACCAACAGCAAATGCTTTATCTACGGAATTTTGATCATTTAGTCCTGTAATCATCAATATAGGAATATTAGCATTTAATTCCTGCAATTGAGCGCAGCAGCTAAAGCCATCCATGACTGGCATCATCGCATCTAAAAGTATTAGATCTGGATTAGATTCAATATAAATACTTAGAGCAGCTTTACCATCATTTGCTACTAGTACCTGATATCCCTCTTTTTGCATAGCATAACGCAGTTGCATTTGTATAACTAAGTCATCATCTACGACTAATACCAAGGTATGATTTTTGTGAACAGAGGGAGTCACTATCTATAATTTCCTTACTGAAACTATATATTATAAACATAATGATCTTACTTTTCCTGGCTTAATTCGTTGTCTCATGTTTATATATACTTAGTGTAAGTTCTTAGTTAAAAAAGAGGCAATAGGCAATAGGGAAGAAGTTTTTGGGAAGAGGCAATAGGAAAGAAGTTTTTGGCAGTTTTATTTTTTGTTACACACTGCCGTTTTCCTATGCCCACCTACTTACCAATTAATGTTCAAATAGGTCTTTGAATTGTAATAAATCTAAGGCAACTATTGTGGGTAACACTTGAAAACATTCTTGGGCAAGTTGCCAACGTTCTTCCCGTTGCAACATTGTTGTGAGCTTTTGCTGTACACTTAGTAAGTAACGGACATCATTGGCTGCATAGCGTAGTTGGGCTTCAGATAAGTTACTAGCATTCCCCCAATCAGAACTTTGGGAGCTTTTATCTAATTCCACTTTTTCTAATTCTGATACTACGTCTTTTAGTCCATGACGATTTGTATAAGTACGTGCTAATTTACTAGCGATTTTTGTACAGAAAATAGGCTGAACGACAATACCTAAATTGTGCCGTAAAGTGGCAACATCAAACCTAGCAAAGTGAAAAACTTTGAGGCTGTGACTTGCTTCCATGAGTGTTTTTAAGTTTGGTGCTGCTGTTTGTCCTCTAGAGATATGAATAACCGTGACTTGTCCTTCTGGGTTGCACAGTTGCACTAGACATAAACGATCACGCTGGGGTAAAAGTCCCATTGTTTCTGTATCAACGGCAATGGCTGGGGCTTTTAAATACTCAGAAAGAGTTGCATCAGTTAAATCGCCATCGCCAACTTGAAAATCTGGTAATGTCATGAACTTGTCAAATATAAATTATCTTTATTTTGCCAGACAAGATGACCGTCACTTACGCTCCCATTAAAAATGCAAAATTAAAAATTAAAAAGTTGGTTTATGCCCCTTGACTACAAAGGGCGTAATTCTTGAGGCTTAATTCCGTCCTGTGGTATTAGTGTTTAAAAATATTTGTGTTAAGTAGACTTCACCTTGTTCATTAGTAGCCACACCCACCCCAGTTAAGTTATATTTACCTTGAAGATTTTTGAGATGTCCCGGACTTTTTAACCACCCAGAAACAGCCTCATTGTCAGGATTGCTATAGCCCGTATTGTAAGCTACATTTTCTGCCGCACTGCTGTATTTAAGAGGAATAGCCATAACTCGCTGTTCAAATCCTTGATGACTAAAAGGAACTTTACCAGTAGCCATATTTTGACTGTGAATTCTTGCTTGGTGACTGATCTTTTCACTTAAATTTAATTGTCCTAGTCCCTTTTTTGCCCTATATTGATTAATTTGAGTAAAAACTGATTTTTCTAAATTAGTAGTTTGAAAACCAAGATGAGATATTTTGGCTTGACTTGTCACAAGTGATGAACGCTGATGACGAACAGTTTGTTTAGCAGAACTATTATCTGGGTTCGCAGCAGTCATATAGCCACTAGCAAGGACAAGCGTACTTAAAGCGATGCCAAAAGCAGTTTGTCGTAACATAGAGGTTTAAGTAATGTATGGATTTATTGGATATATACCCTATCTTCTGATTATCAGAATACTTACCAGGATACTATTTGCCAATTATGAACTAAAGGATCATCAAATTTTCACAATTTAAATCAGTCATATATCTGCTAGATCGCTGATTTGTTTTTTAGAAAATATCATCCATTACTATAGAGCTAGTAACTGTTATTTACACTACATTATTAATCAAAACTAATAGCAAAAAATAGTATCCAATGATAGATGTCATGGATACTATTTTTGTTAAGCAACTATTTTTTCCAAAAATTTAGTGAATTAAGAACTTAGCTGCTGTTTGCACATCCTTATCACCCCTGCCAGAACAGTTAAGAATAATTTTGGGACTACCAGCAAGTTGAGGACAGAGAGTTTCTAGATAGGCGATCGCATGAGAAGTTTCCAAAGCTGGTATAATTCCCTCTAACTTCGATAGTCGTTGGAATGCGTCCAAAGCCTCAGCGTCCGTCACACTGTAATATTCAGCCCGGCCAATATCCTTCATATAACTGTGTTCAGGCCCCACCCCAGGATAATCTAAACCAGCACTAATGGAATGGGGTTCAATAACTTGACCGTCATCATCCTGCAACAGATAACTCATGGAACCATGCAATACACCAACCTGTCCTTTTGTGAGAGTGGCCGCGTGTTTGCCAGTATTCACACCTTCACCAGCAGCTTCTATCCCAATTAACCGCACAGATGGTTCTTTGACAAATTCGTGAAATAGTCCCATAGCATTAGAACCACCACCCACACAAGCTATCAGAATATCAGGCAAACCGCCCCATTTTTCCAGAGCTTGAACACGGGTTTCCTCACCAATCACAGCGTGAAAATCTCTTACCATCATCGGATAAGGATGAGGCCCAGCCACAGAACCGAGGATGTAATGGGTAGTTTCTACATTCGTTACCCAGTCCCGGATGGCTTCAGAAGTGGCATCTTTGAGAGTTCCCGTACCCGCAGACACTGGACGAACTTCTGCCCCCATTAGCCGCATTCTAAAGACGTTTAAAGATTGGCGTTCCATATCGTGAACACCCATGTAAATCACGCATTCCAAACCAAACCGAGCGCAAACTGTGGCCGTAGCTACGCCATGTTGTCCTGCACCGGTTTCGGCAATAATCCGCCGTTTACCCATGCGTTTGGCTAATAATACCTGACCGAGAGCATTATTAATTTTATGTGCGCCAGTATGATTTAAATCTTCCCGTTTTAAATAAATTTGCGCCCCTGTACCATCAGGACGAGCATAATTAGCCGTAAGGCGTTCAGCAAAGTATAAAGGTGTAGCCCGTCCGACATAATCTTTTAATAAACCTTGTAATTCCGCTTGAAAACCAGGTTCATTGCGGTATTGCTGATATGCTGTTTCTAATTCAGCTAACGCCGGCATCAGGGTTTCAGGAACATACTTACCACCAAAGCGGCCAAAACGTCCTAGAGTATCAGGTACGGGCGTAGTTTGTGAGAAATTCGGAGAGAGGGGTGTAGTAGTCACGGATTGGGTAAAATAAGAGAACAAAGTTAATTTTAATTCTAGAACAATATTGTGGGACGGGCTTCTAGCCTGTCCTCGTGTCCTCGTTCCCAGTCTCCAGACTGGGAATGCCATCTTTGAGGTTCTACCTCCAGTTATAATAGAGGCAGAGCCTCTCAACTGCATTCCCACGCAGAGCATGGGAACGAGAGAAAATTTAAGATCCTTGAATTTCCTTTTGTAAAGCCTGAATTTGCTGAAGAGGTAATTCCGTAATTTCGGCAATTTGTTCTAAACTCATGCCAATTCGTAACAATTTTAAAGCAAACAGTCTTGTTGTTTCAGTTTTACCTTCAGATTTACCTTCTTCTACAGCTTCTTGATAAACCCTAGTTTGTTTCAATTCACTTAAACCTAACATAGCTTCAATTTCCTCTCTGCTCTTTTTGGGTAGTTTGTAGACGATAATTGTCTCAATTAGATTAATTAAATCCCGTTTAATGGTTGCATCAGTTAGTTGTTGGTTTGCTTGGGCAATTAAGCGTTTTGCTAGTGCTGGTATAGAAAATTGTATTTGTTTTCACGGTAATTGAGTAATTTAATCTAATTTTGGAAAACGAACCACAGAGACGCAGAGGACGCAGAGAGAATTTAAGAAAATAGTTTTGTTAAAAATTTATTTCCTGCATCTTCAATTTTATCATCAAGAGAAAAGGTGAGGTTACGAACTCTGATTTCTCCAATATATTTATCAAGGGAATGATTTAATTCTGTTGGATAGACTAATACTGTGTCTAGACAACTTTTAGAAACTGCATAAGTTACTACTTGGGCTATATCTTTAGAAGAAGAATGTTCGGGGTTTTTATATTTAGTATCGAGAATATATTTAGGTTTTGAATCTGTTGTGTCATATAAAATTAAGTCAGTTTTAAAATATATTTTTTCTCCTATATTGATTTTCTCTTGAGTTTTTAAGGTGAAATTTGGGGGTAAATTTTTCTTTAACCACTCTGCAACAAACATTTCATAAAGACGTGCCATATCTATTAAAAAAGGTAAAGTTGTATTTTTACCCTTTTCATGACTTGGGCTAGTGTTATCTAAAAAGAATCGGCAAAATTGATGTAAAATATGATAATCTTCATTTAAACGATGATAAATTCTATCAATACAATCTTCTGAATTATAAGGTTGTAAAGATACCATTTCTTGCATTGCATGATAAGCTTTTCTCACTATCAATGATACTTTCTCTGTACAAAAACCACTATGTCCAATATTAAAAAGTGTCCATAACAAAATTTGGTTATCTATAATATCAGCCGTGTGTTCTTCATATTCACATTCTAATTTTACATTCCAAGGTTTTTTGATTATTTGCTGTACATTTAATCTTCCGCGCACATAAGCCAACTGATCAGTTTTGGGTACATAAGTCCGATATAATCCTTTACGACAGCGTTCTATTATTTTATCGGCTAAAACATAAGCTAAATGATTATAAAAATCTTCTATAGATTCACAATTCATTAAGCCTTCAAGAAATCTAAAACTTTTTAAGTTATAAGCATATTCCAACATTCCAAATAAATTTTTAATTGGGACTTTGGGATTTATTTTCAAAGCTAAATCAGCATTTAAAGGAATATATCCGACATATCCTTGAGCAGTTAGTTTCCATTGATTACGAGTTTTAGGACTGGGAAATTCTACATTTACTTGGCTTTGGTATTTCTCATATAAGATAATTCCAACCTCTTCAGAAATTTCCTCACGAGAAAAAGATTGAGCTTGATATTCGGTTATTTCCAGAATTTTAAAGTTTGCTGAGTTCATATTGTTATCTGTTTCTCTATTTTCTCCCAGCGAAACTCATTTACTTTTTCTAGGTTGTTAAAAAAGTATTCTTCTAAATAAGGCTCAATTTCCATCTTCCAAATATCTTCAATATCTTCTCGTAAATTAGGAGTCAAAAAGAAAGAAATACCAATTTCATAGTTTTTATCATTAATGGCTTGATTTAATTGTTTTAAAACATTAATTAAATCCATAACGTCAAAATTTGTATTTAGATGATATTTGATTAACACATCATAATTAGGACGAAGTTCAATAAACGCAAAACGACGACGTAAAGCATGATCTATTTGTGCAATAGACCTATCTGCTGTGTTCATTGTACCTATTATGCGGACATTTTGGGGAATACGAAATCTATTACCACCAGCGAGGGGAATTTCTTGATCACGGTATTCTAGTAAATACATTAATTCACCAAAAACCTGTGCTAAATTAGCGCGGTTAATTTCATCAATAATCAGAACACAAATATCTTGAAATGATTCAGCTTTTTTGCAAAACTCTAAAAATCTGCCGGGAACAAGTGGATATGTTAATTTACCATCTTCACTTTGAGGACGAATACCTTGAATAAAGTCTTCATAGGAATATGCTGGATGAAATTGGACTAATTCAGAGAAACCGTCACCTTCACTGATTAGGTATTTTGCGAGTTTTTCAGCTATGAAAGTTTTACCTGTTCCGGGTGAACCGTAGAATATGGCTTGTTTTTTGCGATTAATTACGCGTATCCAATTTTGTATATCTACTTCCTGGAAACTAGTTTCTTCAGCACATTGTATCAAAGTATAATTTTCTTTTAAATTACTAGCATATAAAAATTCTAAAGTATTTTCTTCAGGTAAAGAGTTCAGTTGGTCATTAGATTCAAGATTATTTTTTTTCTGGAAACTTCTATAGTCTAATAGTAATGGCATTGGATCATCATAGATGGCTATTAACCACATCGGAAAAAGTAATTCAAATGTTTCTCGTATTTTATTGATTAAATCTTCTTTAGTAAATTGTAGTAATTTAGATGGTTTTAAATGTTCACTTATTTGAATATTCTTAGTTGCACTACTTTTATGAATTATAGATTGAAACCATTCTTCTAAACGGTTAATATTCCAGCATTCTCGGCGATTTCCTTTCCTTATATGCAAGAGACAATTACTAGGTAAGTTTATATACTTGATGATAAAATCTTTGATAGCCGGCTTCTTATAATTTTCAATAAATATTTGCTTGTTAGGACTATTAATATTGATATAAAAACCAAAGCGAAAATCGTTTTTAGAAATGTTTAAAAATAAATGAGCTTTGTCTATTTCTACATTTGTATTTTGTGGATAAAATCTGCATTCATAAAGTTGATAACCTGGATATTCATTAATATTAATTTTTAATTGCTTAGAAATATTATCTGGAAATTGAGAATTTACTTGAAAAAAAATATCCTCAACTGGTTTCAGAACAAAATTCCTATATTCTTCTTCTTTAGAAAGATAAAATTTCCGTGTTTCCTTCTGGGGAAGTTGAGCAAGTAGTTCAAAAGTTTTCTCGGAAAAGGGATTTTCTGGGTGTACAACAAATTCCGTCATTTTTCTTATTTACTTGATTTTTTGCTGTGAATAATTTTAGAACGTTTCGGCAATAGGTGCTATGGAGAAGAATTAACGAACCACGAAGGCACGAAGAACACGAAGGAAGAGAAAGAAGAAGAAGAGTTAAGAAGAGAGGATGATGCGTTTAATGCCTTCTTTGAGAACGGGGACGTTAAAATTGATGAGAAGACCAAGAGGACAATTAGTCATTTTTAAATAAGAAATAACTTGCGCTTCATGAATAGGGGCTAACTTTTCCACAGCCTTCAATTCAACAACTAAAGAATCACCAACTAAAAAATCTAATTCACCCTCACCTATGGGATAACCTTTGTATTTTATTGCTACTAAATGTTTAGGTTTATGAGGTATTCCCCGCAAGCGAAACTCCAAACCCAAAGCCTCTTGATATACCCTCTCCAAAAACCCCGGACCCAACATCCTATGCACCTCAATACCCGCCCCAATCACAGCATAAGCCAACCTCTCCACATCATCACCCAACCTCCTCATCCTTCCTTCTTCTTCTTCCTTCGTGTTCTTCGCTTCTTCGTGGTTCATTTTCTCTTATCCTCTTATACTCTATCATGTAGCAATTATATATTTAATTCCCACCGCTTAGGCTAAAATTGTTTAGAATAAAAGTCTATTTTTCCTGCATTAAAATTTATGGCTAATCCCAAATCTGACAAAGGCTTTGTCTACCAAGAATTTGGTAACGGTAGTTCACCCGCACTCGAACGCGCTGTAGAACGCGGAATCCAAGATTTACCCCCCAATCAGCAAAATGTGCGAATTCAAGCCACTCGCGCGGGAAGGAAGGGGAAAACTGTCACGGTTATTACTGGTTTCCAGACTAAACCCGAAACTTTAGCTACTTTATTAAAACAGTTAAAAGCCCAATGCGGTACAGGTGGAACTTTGAAAGATAATGAAATTGAAGTTCAGGGAGAACACAAACAGAAGATATTAGAGATTTTGGTAAAATTGGGTTATAAAGCCAAAATCAGCGGTGGTTAAAAAGTGCGGTTTACCGTATCTTTTCAGGAATCGTCACAATAGTATGTGATGTTAATTCTAGAAACATTGAACATCAACAGGAGCATAACATGGATATGGACATAGTCAGAATTATAGCCGCAATTTTTCTCCCACCTTTAGGAGTGTTTTTGCAAGTCGGTATTGGTAAGGATTTTTGGATTAACCTAATTTTGACTTTCTTTGGTTATATCCCTGGTATTGTTCACGCAGTGTGGATAATTGCGAAGAAATAATGATGTCAGAGAGGTAGAGAAAACTGGACTATCTCTCTATTTCTCACACTGTTTGTCAAATAGTAAGTTAGAAATTTATTAGGGTAAATGTGAGGATTATGAACTACAAAGCTATCATTTTATCGGCAATTTTAGGAATTTCTACTCCTGCAATTATTGATATGGCTATTCCTAATCAAGCTATGGCTGTGCAAAAGTTTGATTATCCAGCCGGTTCATTTAGTGATAAAGATTGGGAGGTAAATTTAGCTTTTAACAATAATTCTTATTACTATTATGGAGAAAACCGTAATAGTAATTCTAGTATTAATTTATCTGGTGCTGTTGCTTCCGGTACTAAACAACGTCAAGTTTATACTTGGAATAATAATGGCATGAAATACCAAGTTACCTGGAAACCAAGTGATCCGAATTTTATTCGGGTTCAAGTCACTCAACCTAATGGTAAATTGATTTTGAATCGGGTACTCAAAGCTGTTAAAAATTAAGGTTTTCTATTATTAAACATAACCTGATTTTTGGAGAGACGTTCCAGGGAACGTCTCTTTATTTTTGCTTATTCAGCCCAAGCGATTAATCTGGGTTCGTAAGGACTAGAGAGGTATTGATTTCGAGGTAAGACACGCAAAGATAAACCTTGCAAACCAGAAGTGGTGTAAGTGATATTTGCAGTATACACACTTGAATTTTCTGGATCTTGCCCTTGATAATCCATGATTACAGGTACAGCATTGACAATATCACCGTTGGCATCAATAGAACCTTGATAGAGTTCTACTTGGACATCATCATTTTTCAAAGTTGCTAAATCAACTTTAGCTTTGACAGCTACAGTTTGATTAACTTCAATATCTGATGCTGCGGATACGTCAATATCTTTGATTTTGATGTTAAACCAGTGTTCACCTAATTTTGCTCTCCAAGCCGCTAATTCCTTAGCGGGAGCATAATTATCAACGGTGAGGTTATGATAGCGATCGCTGGCAGGGAAATAAGCTCTCATTGCATATTCTCGCACCATCCGGGCTGTATTAAAGAAAGGACAATTCAACCGAATCGCATCTTTCATTTTTGCTACCCAAGGACGAGGCAAGCCATCACCATCACGATGATCATAGAATAGGGGGACAACTTCCTTCTCTAGCAACTCGTAGAGGGCGTTGGCTTCTATCTCATCTTGATAATTAGGATCTTCGTAATTTTCCCCATGGCCAATAGCCCAACCAGTGCGAACATAATCGGCTTCATCCCACCAACCATCAAGTACACTCAAATTGGGTAAGCCATTCATAGCGGCTTTCATACCACTTGTACCGGAAGCTTCGCGGGGACGACGGGGGGTATTTAACCAAATATCACAACCTGCTACCATTAAGCGGGCGATGTGAATATCGTAGTTAGGCACAAACACCACCTGTTTTTCTAAATGGTGTTCATGGATAAAGTGATTAATATCCCGAATTAATTCTTTCCCAGGGATATCTTTGGGGTGTGCCTTACCAGCAATCACAAACTGCACTTTCCGGTGTTTGTTAGCGAGTAAAATCTTTTTAATTCTTTCCAAATCACGCATCCATAAAGTAGCGCGTTTGTAGGTAGCAAAGCGACGGGCAAAGCCAATAGTGAGAACGTTAGGATCAAGCACTTCCTGGGCTTGGGCAATATCTGAAGCTGAAGCACCGCGATCGCGTAAATGTTTAACTAAATGTTCTCGAACATACAACACCATATCCAAGCGGCAGCGTTCGTGATTCCGCCATAACTCTTCATCAGGAATTGCATCCATGCGTTCCCACAATTGGTTATCCGGTGGCGCTGATGACCAGTTTGGCCCAAGATAGCGATCGTATAACTCTTGAGTGGATTTACTTACACAACTGCGGGCATGGACACCGTTAGTAATAGCGGCAATTGGCACGTCTTCCACTGGAACTTTTTGCCACAAACCTTGGAACATCTGCCGGGAGACAACACCGTGCAATTGTGCCACACCATTGGAGAATGTCGCCATTTTCAGGGCTAATACTGCCATACTGAAAGGCGCAGACAAATCACCAGTGTTTTCTCGTCCCAAGCCTAAAAATTGCTCTTTTGGTAAACCAAAGATATCTGCATAGTAACCCAGATAGTGCAAAATCTTGTCGGGGGCAAACAAGTCAATTCCAGCGGGAACTGGAGTATGCGTAGTGAAGATATTACTAGAAGATACTACCTGTCTAGCTTGTCTGTAACTTAGCCCTTTTTCCTGAATGAGAGTGCGGATGCGTTCTAAGGCAGAGAAGGCTGCATGACCTTCATTCATGTGGTAAGCAGTGACTTCATACCCCAAAGCTTTTAACATTTGCACACCACCTATGCCCAGCATAATTTCCTGGTGGATACGCATATCTATATCACCACCGTACAATTGATCGGTGATATCGTGGTCATAAGCTTTGTTAGGTTCGATGTTAGTATCAAGCATATACAGGGGTACAGTTCCCACCTGGACACGCCACACTCTCGCATATACCTTACGTCCGGGATAATCTACGGCAATCCGCAGTTCTGAACCATCCGGATTCCGCTCCAAATGCAAGGGCATATTATAGAAGTCATTGATGATATAGCGTTCTTGCTGCCAACCATCAGCATTGAGATACTGGGCAAAATATCCCTGTTGATAAAGTAAACCTACGCCCACCAGGGGTAATCCCAAATCACTAGCTGATTTGAGGTGATCTCCTGCCAGTACACCTAAACCACCTGAATAGACAGGTAGGCAATCTACTAACCCAAATTCAGCGGAAAAATAGGCGTAACATTCCTTGGGCTGCTGATTTCTTTGTTTTTTATACCAGGTGCGTTCTTGCAAATAATCATCTAATTGCCGCGCGGCTCGATCTACTTGTGCTAAAAAGCCATCATCTTCGATAACTTCTAACAGTCGGCTTTGACTGATAGTTCCCAGCATTAATACTGGGTTATGATGGCTAGATTCCCACAAATCGGGATCTAAACGCCGAAACAGGTCTTTGCTCTCCACATTCCAATCGAAATGGAGATTATATGCTAGTTTCCGCAGGGGTTCTAGTCTGGATGGTAGTGAAGGAGATACGTTAAAAGTGCGAATTGGCTGCATAGTTTAGAAAAACTTGAAGTTCAGCTATAGATATTGTTGACTGTTTTTACTTAATGTTGCCAACTCTTTATACGATGTTTGTCAAATTTTGATGACTTTGTTAAGAATTGATAACTATTTAATTGCTAGATACAGACATTAAACTAATCGGTGTTCTGAGTCTAGGGGTTTTCCTGAGTTATTGCCAAAGTTTTCGTAAAAATTAATTATCTGCTGTTTGTGTCGGCACAATAGCGATAACTACACATTTCTATTAAAATTTTATACACGTAGTGATCGGATACATTATATACACAAATCCACAAAAAACAGGTAACAGGCAATAAAAAAGACAAATAAAAACTCAACAAAAGATTTATACCTAAAATAAGTAGTTGAACTCACATAAAGCTAAAAAAATATATATTTACGCCCTAATCTTTTCCATGAAACTTGTTCACTTAATCAAAAATATGTTATGCTTAATAGCAATTGTTATTAGTTAACAATTATCTAATTTAAAATGTAATTTAGTTAGCCTATAAATCATTTGTGTGCAACATGATTAGAGCCGGATACTCTACAAGTTATTTACAAGAAAGCCGTCACAGCAGTCGCGGTAGTGCTTTCTTGTTTGCACCAATGGTGAACTTTAATATTATGGCAGATGTGGGAGATACTCCACCTTAGTAGCTTTTACAGCAGAATTCAGGAGTCAGAATTTAGAAGTTAGGAGTCAGGAGTAAAACTGGCTTGGTGTATGGCTTTGAATTTAGATTCTGTACCTCATTGATATGTAATCTGCTGTATTTTCAAATAATCATTCCCATTACATAAAGATTAAATTGTGATGTTAGAATCATTTTTCTAGCACTACAAACGCCTATGTAGATTTATTGTTGTTAACAAACAACTAATTAAAGTCATCTGTGATGAAAGTATGGCTAAATTCTACTGGTAATTAATCTAAATGAATATTTCTGTATTCGCAGTTGCATTACCAATTGCCCCAATTTTCCCGATCCAGTAAAAACTAATTTGTTTATTGCACCAATCTCATAATTAGAGATTAACTACTACTATGCACTGATATTGACTAGTACATTAAATCAGGCAACCACTAGTTGCTGATTAGTTCAGTAAATGTGCATATGAAAATGTTCCTAAAGTTAGATGAAATAATTTATCTGGGCATCATTTTAAAACTTTTTAAAAGTAGAGTTTTTTAGTAGTTAAGTAAACAATTTACAACTGTAAGCAAATTTGTATATTTGCCATAATCGGGAATTTTGTAGATATTTTTTGATTTTTTAGGGCTACATATATTTGCTTCTACTACCCATGGGGATCATCATTTTTGATCTTCCTCACTCCCCTTTTTGCCCAAAACCAACTTATTTACGAGAGACGTACCATGACTAACTCACAATATTCTGCAAAAATTCAAAGATTCCAAGAACTATTAATAACTACTTTATTGGGAGATTTACCAACAATTGCCATGGGGCCACAGCTAAGAAAATTAGTATACCAGAATATTTTTGGCAGTATGGGTAATGAAGTTTTTATTCAACATGGAGTGGAAATAACTGGTAGTTCATTTATCGAACTTGGGAACGGAGTTAATATCTTTAAAGGTGTGCGTTTAGATGCCAAAGGACACCGAAATAATAGAATCTCTATCAGTAATCGCGTCACAATTGAGCGGAATGTAGATATTGGATGTATGGATAATACCTCTATATATATTGATGAAGATACTTATATAGCTCCTGGTGTGTGTATTGCCGGTCAAGGAGATATTCACATTGGTAAAAACTGCATGATAGCATCTCACTGTGGAATCTATGCCAATAATCATGTTTTTACCAACCCATTGCTACCGATAAAACAACAAGGTGTTACTTGTGAAGGAATTATTATTGAAGATGATTGTTGGTTAGGACATGGAGTAACTGTATTAGATGGAGTTACCATTGGTAAGGGTAGTATTATTGGTGCAGGTGCTGTTGTTAGCAAAGATATTCCCCCTTACTCCATTGCCGTGGGTGTACCAGCAAAAGTTATTAAGAGTCGAGTTGCGAAAGTATCTTGTAATTCGTAATTATCTGATTTTATCAATTAATTAGGTGGACATGAGATAAGGAAAATGTGTAAAGAACAGTAAATATCCCCCTGCTCCCCGCTCCCTGCCCCCTTGCCTTGCTCCCCGCTCCCTACACCCCTAAAATCCCATTCCCACAAAAAAGGTGCAAGATGTAGGTAAGATAAATGAGATATCTGTTCTGCATAGCAGAAAGTACATCTCTATTTACTATTTGGCAAACCCCTGGGAGTTAGTTCTATGTTGAGTTTAAAAATCGCTGTTTATATTGTTGTCGGCTTATTCGTGAGCATTTTTATATTCGGGCTTTTGTCAAATGACCCAGCCCGTAACCCTGGTCGTCGGGATTTAGAATAAACATTCCGACAACAAACCCCAACGGCTGGAAGGTAGAAACAGGCTAATATGTAATTTAACCTTCCGGCTATTTTTTGCTTTTTGGTCAGCTTGAAAATATGTTTCATCCATTATTACCACCTCAGCTACCTCCCAATCTTGAATCTTCAAAACCTGCTTATCATCTCGCTGCTACTCCTGTTGTCAAGGTTGAAACTAATGGGCAAAAACCACTAATTGACGGTAAAGATCAGGACAAGCAGCATCAATCAATTAGCGGTCTAGTTAATGAAGATGTTGTCAACCAAAATTTTTCGCCATTATCTTCACCAGAACAACTATCTCCCGAATTTTCTAGCGCGAATCCTCAAGTTAAGGGTGAAGTTAATAATACTACGGTCAATCAGCAAGTTTTAGCAGAAATATCAACTCCTCCAAAAACAGAACAAAGTCCTGTGAATTTACAGGAATCAGGGGGGAAATTTGATCTATCCGTGGGTAAAAATACACCTGCTGCGTCACCAATACAAAATATTATTGAATTTAAGCTTCGCAATTCCCCAAAGGAACTACCAACTACTGTTGAATTTCCCCTATCACCCCAACTCCCAGAACCAGAGAAGATTCCAGCCGGAAAAGGCAGAGTTGTGGAGGTAATTGCCAATAGCCAGGAGTATGATGAGCAAAGGCGAATTGTGACAGCAAAAGGTAATGTAGTAGTCAGATTTGATGGGGCTGTGATTGATGCCGATAGCTTGCAAATAAATTTGGATAATTTGATTGCAGTCGGTGAAGGTAATGTGGCTTTAACTAGAGGTAATCAGGTATTACAAGGACAACGCTTCACCTATAATTTTATTCAAGATAGTGGGGATTTGGAAAACGGCAAAGGTGAACTTTATATCCCCACCACAGACACAGATTTTGCTTTTTCATCTACTTTACCTACAGATATTACAGCGGGTGGAGTCCCTAGTCGCCCTTTGAGTAATCGGATTCGGGCTAATCAGCCTGTAACTGGTGTTAACAGTCCAGGGGGGATAGAATTTGGTGCTAGTGGTCAATCTGATGCCCGAAATGTGGCTTCACCTAAATTTGGTGGTGTGGTCAAGCGGTTACGATTTGAAGCCCAACGGATTGAATTTTATCCGCGAGGTTTTCAAGCCCAAGATGCCAGAATTACTAATGATCCTTTTTCACCTCCTGAATTAGAAATTAGGGCGGACAAGGTCACGGTAACGCGAGAAGCACCGTTAATAGACCGGATTACTACCCAGCGGCAACGATTAGTTTTTGATCAAAAAGTTGTTATTCCTATTCCTATTAATAGTCGGAAAATAGATCGGCGGCCACGACAGGTAAATCCCACTATCGTCTCCGTTGGTTTTGATAATGATAAACGGGGCGGTTTATTTGTAGAACGCAGTTTTGAACCGATTAATAATGATCAGACTCGCTGGATTGTTACACCACAGTTTTATCTGCAAAGGGCGTTGAAAAGTAGTGAAAATGTGGCCAGTTTATTTGGTGTGAATACCAAGGTGAATGCTGTTTTAAGTCCTAAAACTGTTCTCGAAGGTGCGGGAGAGTTAACTAGTTTTGATTTTGATCAACTGGAAAATAATTTGCGCGGGAGTTTGCGGTTACGTCAAGCATTGGGCAATGTGAATCCTTATACATTAAGTTTGGAATCTAGTTACCGTGATCGCTTGTACAATGGTAGTCTTGGCTATCAAACTGTACAAAGTAGTATCGGTGGAATTATCACTTCTCCGATCATTCCTTTAGGTAAAAGTGGTGTTAATCTTAGCTATCAAGGCGGCGCTCAATATATAGATGCAAACACAGACCGTCAAGATTTACTCTCTCCAGTGCGGAAAAATGATCGCATTTCTTTGAGTCGTTTGCAGGGGAGTGTGGCGTTAAGTGGTGGTATCAATTTGTGGCAAGGAAAACCATTGGCAGCTACAGCCACAGAGGGATTAAAATATACATCCAATTCTGTAGTACCGTATTTGCAAGCGATCGCTGGTGTAACGGGAACTACTAGCTATTATAGTAGTGGAGATAACCAAAGCACTTTAATTGGTACTATCGGTTTAGTGGGACAAATTGGGAATTTCTCTCGTCCTTATTTAGACTATACTGCCTTTAATGTTAGCTATTCCCAAGGAACTAATAGCGGTTTATCACCCTTTCTTTTTGACCGTTCAGTTGATAACAAAGTCCTGAATGCGGGTATTTCTCAGCAAGTTTATGGGCCATTCCGGTTAGGTTTGCAAACATCTGTGAACCTTGATACAGGGAAAGAAACCAGCACTGATTATATTATGGAATATAGTCGTCGCACCTACGGGATTACTTTCCGTTATAATCCTGTTCTAGAATTAGGTGGCTTTAGTCTTCGGATTAGTGATTTTAATTGGACAGGTGGTACAGATCCATTTACTAACGGACAAGTTAAACCGGTGGTTGGTGGTGTAGTCCGTCAAGATAATTGAAAATTAGGAATCAGAAGGAAGGAGTCAGGAGTCAGGAGGAAGAAGGAAGAAGTAAAAGCTGTTTGATACTTAATTTTTGATGATAATTTTGTACTTCAATTATCTACAGTTTGCTGTAAATTTAATGGTAAGGTCACTGTAAAAGTAGTACCAACATTAATTTCACTTACCATATTAATTTGCCCTTGATGAGCATCAACGCATCTTTTGACAATTACTAAACCTAGTCCGTTACCTTGAATTGTTTCCACATTTGAAGCCCGATAAAAGGAATCAAATATTTTGTTTTGGTCAGATTCAGGAATACCAATTCCTTGATCTTGAATTTGAAAAGTTACTAAATTAGCTACATAATCACAAGTAAGTTCAAACCTAATTTTACTATTTATTGGTGAATACTTAATTGCATTGGAAAGTAGATTTCTAAATAAGTGATGTAATAATCTTTCATCCATCACCGTATTTGCATTTTGACTCTGGCAATTAAAAATTATTTCATGTCCGCTATCTTCAATGAGTTCAAACTCTTCAATTAGCTCTTGACAAAATTTTTCTAGGTTAATCGGTTCAGGATTATAATGAAGTTTTCCTGCTTCTGATTTACCCATAAAAAGTACATCTTTCATGAGTTTTTCCATAGATTCTACAGCACCGTAGATTCGTTTTAAGTATTTATTTTTTTTGCATTCTGTTAAATTATCACCTTGGATTTCTATAAGTTCTACTGCGGTTTGAATCACACTCAAAGGATTACGAAATTCATGGGAAACCGTCGAAATAAATAAGGATTTGAGGTGATTGAGTTCCTGTTCTTTTTTTAAAGCTTGCTCTAAATATTCTCTTTGACGACGTTCGCTCAAATCCCATAATACCAGGACAACACCACTAATTTGATCAGGTCGTCGCATCAACAAAGAAACACTATTGCCAATGGGTAATTTTGTGCCATTTTTAGTAATTAAAGAGGCAAATTCTCTTAAGTTCAAAGTTTGTTGCTCTCGCAGCACTTTTGTTACAGGGTTTTCTATAATCTCACCTGTAACTTCATCAATAATTTTGATAATTTCTGATATATTTAGACCCAGAGCTTCGGTTTCTTGCCAACCAGTAATTTTTTCAGCCGCAGGATTAATAAATGTAATTATTCCCTGTTCGTTTGTGGCAATTACAGCATCACTCATGGAATTTAATAAGGTAGCTAACTGATCTCTACTTTCTCGTAATTCACATTCTAGTTTGTGTTTTAGCAAAGCAATTTCTATAGCTATCCGTAAATCTTTAATCGTAAATGGTTTAACAATATAACCAAAAGGTTGAGTAACTT
>NZ_VILB01000008.1:0-24453 GCF_009712035.1 Anabaena sp. UHCC 0187
GGTTAATTGGTTATAAAATTTGTTGTGGAAATATCAACAAAACCTATTAGGTTTCTAGTCAGGAAAAGAAGGACAAATATCACTTAATTTGGAGAAACAGATAACTTCCAACTAGTGAATATATGAGTTTTAGCGATTTACGGCGATATGAATCACAAAAAGCAGCTTACGACAACTATAAGGCTTGGCAGAATTTAAGCCCAGATGCAAAGCAGACAGCATTCGCTGCTGTTACTGACGAAACCAAGCGAGCCAAACCAATTCGTTTGACTGGCTATATATCTCCATTTAATCAAGTCGGTTCAGCATTAAGATATATTAGTCTACCTGTGCTAAAAAAGGCACAAACGGGGCAAGGTTCGGATATAGGGAATTCTCTGACAACTGCACTAGATACCTTCTACATAGATGATACGGAAGCTGTTCCAACTGGGGGAGCAATTGCTTTCCCAAGATTTAAAGCTGCAAAACTGGCTTACACTAATCGCAGTACCTTCACCAAAAAGACTAGTCGGATTACAAAGCGCAGTTATCTTAAGCCTGATGTGGATACTTTTTCTGCCCCATTTGGTCAATCCGTAGCAGGACAGGACTACGCGGCTGCTTTGGCTATTCTTATCCCATTGGCCACAACTTGGAAAGGTGCTGCTGTTTTACCAGCAAAACGTTCTTTTAAATTCACCCCAGAAGGTTAGTCCATGAGCATAGCGCAGCGCACCGGAATGATCTGGTCTCCAGCAGATGATATTGATTTATTAGCGGTTAGCGTAGCCAATGATGATGGTGATGCTGAAATAAGAGCTATGCTCAACATTAATCAAGCTGCTAGGGATTGGCTGAACGGCACAATATCATTAATGGACTATTGCGATATTTTGCAAATCAATGATATCCCCGATCCTTATGAAATTGTAGGTGAATTTTGTGATCACACAGAATTGATCATGAGGGCTGGGCTATAAGTGCATAGAATTTTAGAGTTACAAAATTCTAGTAATTTTCTATTACAGTACAGCAATTCATTTGCAGCGCAAGTGATAGAAATGCAAGGCGGGAATAATATTTATGCAAAGCTCACAGAAATAATTATTCCCGTCGTTTTTGATAAGCCAGTCTTGAATATCAATATCATTACTACGGTCCCAGTGGGCAAGGTATGGGAGTATGGCGGTAAGGTGCGGCAAGTGGTAAGCACTGCATTAGGTAACTCTATTACCGAAGAATCACCCCTATCTCTAGTAGAGAGAAATTTAATTACATTTAGCAAGGTTGCGGGGGATTACACACTGAGGTATAAACCACCAAAATGGTTCATAGACTTAACTATCGCAATTTACCAATATGACGGTAGTGATACATCGGCGGCAGAAATTGACCTGGCCAGAATAGAGGCAAAAATAGATGCTCTCACGCCTCCATAAAGTGCGAAAGCATCTCAACTTTTCCAGAAAAAAATATGAACAATGTAGAAAAAGCCTCGGCAGGGACTGAACGAGTGACGATGTTAATTACAGTCCTCACTGTTGCCACACAGGTAGGGCTCTACCTGCTAACGGGTGGATTTGCGGCTGGTGGTAAGCTTAACGGCATTGAATCTGAAATTAAATTAATTAGACAGGAAGTGGTAAGCGCGAACCAAATCCAGGACTACCGGCTAGATAAATTAGAGGGAAAATCAAAATAATCAATTGGGGATTCATTTTAATTGTGTCCGTAGTGTGGACTTCAGTCCGCAACATCAGGACTAAAGTCCACACTACAAACAATTAACCTATAAATACCTCTACTGATAAGCGATTAAAGGAAAGACGCTCATTTTGAACATCTACAGTGTGGACTTCAGTCCGCAACATCAGGACTAAAGTCCACACTACAAACAATTAACCCGTAAATACCTCTGCGGGTAAGCGATTAAAGGAAAGACGCTCATTTTGAACATCTACAAAAATGGTGTCACCGTCGCTAAAATCAGCGCGTAAAATGGCTTTAGCTATTTGGGTTTCTAATTCCCGCTGAATAGCTCGTTTTAATGGTCTTGCACCAAAAACGGGATCATATCCTACTTCCGCTAAAAAGTCAAGAGCAGAGCTAGATAATTTCAAAGACATTTTCCTGTCACTTAATCTTTGTCTTAATCTATCTACTTGTAACTGGACAATATTCCGCAATTCTGATTTTTGTAAACTGTGGAAAATAATCAGTTCATCCAGACGGTTTAAGAACTCTGGCCGGAAACTATTTCGCATAGCTTCCATAACTCGATTACGCATTTCATCGTAACGATTATCATCTCCGCCTATATCGAGTATGTATTGAGAACCGATGTTACTGGTCATGATGATAATACTATTTTTAAAGTCCACTGTCCGACCTTGGGCATCCGTCACCCTGCCATCATCGAGAATTTGTAGGAAAATATTAAACACATCAGGGTGTGCTTTTTCAATTTCGTCGAATAAAATCACGGCATAGGGACGACGACGAATGGCTTCAGTTAATTGTCCCCCTTCTTCATAACCAACATATCCAGGAGGCGCACCGATTAGGCGAGAAACGGCGTGTTTCTCCATGTATTCGGACATATCAATCCTTACCAAAGATTCCTCTGTCTCGAACATATAGGCAGCTAAGGCTTTAGCGAGTTCGGTTTTACCAACACCAGTTGGACCTAGGAAGACAAAACTAGCAATGGGACGGTTGGGGTCAGAAAGTCCAGCGCGAGAACGTTGAATGGCATCAGCGACAGCGGTGACGGCTTCATGTTGACCGATCACCCGATGATGTAATTCATCTTCTAAATGGAGGAGTTTTTCTTTTTCTGATTCCACTAATTTATTCAGGGGAATTCCTGTCCATTTAGAAATAATTTCCGCAATATCGGCTTCTGTAACTTCTTCCCGTAATAGAGATTTTCCTGTTCCTTGAGTATGGGAAAGTTCAGTTTCTACGGCTTGTAATTGTCGATGTAAATCTGTTAATTTGCCATATTTTAATTCCGCAGCCCGATTGAGATCATAGTTTCTTTCGGTTTGTTGAATTTCTAAATTCACTCGATCAATTTCTTCTTTGATTGATTGAATTTTGGTAATAATACCTTTCTCAGATTGCCATTGGGTGCTGAGAGTTCTTTGATCTTCTTTGAGGTCAGCCAGTTCTTTTTCTAATCTTTCCAAACGTTCGCGGGAAGCGGGATCACTTTCTTTTTGTAAAGAGAGTTTTTCCATTTCCAATTGGAGAATTTTCCGATCAATTTCGTCCAGTTCTTCAGGTTTTGAGGTAATCTCCATTTTCAGTCTAGCAGCGGCTTCATCCACTAAATCAATGGCTTTATCGGGAAGAAAGCGATCGCTAATATAACGATTAGATAAAGTAGCCGCAGCAACTAGAGAACTATCAGAAATTCGCACCCCATGATGGACTTCATAACGTTCTTTCAAACCGCGTAAAATGGAAATTGTATCTTCAACGTTTGGCTGATCTACATAAACTTGTTGAAAGCGTCTTTCTAAAGCGGCATCTTTTTCCAGATATTTGCGGTATTCATCTAAAGTTGTCGCCCCAATACAACGTAATTCACCCCGCGCTAACATCGGTTTTAATAAATTCCCGGCATCCATAGCCCCTTGGGTTGCACCTGCACCGACAACGGTATGAATTTCATCAATAAATAAAACAATATTACCGCCGGATTCAGTGACTTCTTTTAATACAGCTTTGAGCCGTTCTTCAAATTCACCTCGGAATTTTGCCCCAGCAATTAAAGCCCCCATATCTAAACTAATCAGTTTACGATCTTTGAGAGATTGGGGAACGTCACCGGCAACTATCCGTTGTGCTAGTCCTTCGGCAATTGCGGTTTTACCAACTCCAGGTTCACCAATTAAAACCGGGTTATTTTTTGTCCGTCGGGAGAGAATTTGGACTGTGCGGCGAATTTCATCATCACGGCCAATTACGGGGTCTAATTGACCTTTTCGGGCAGCTTCTGTAAGATCGCGTCCGTATTTTTCTAATGATTGATATTTACCTTCTGGATTTTGGTCAGTCACTTTTTGTTTCCCCCGAATTTCTTTAATAATATTTTTGAGTTTATTTTCGTCTAAACCAAATTCTTGGCAGAGACTTTTACCAAAACGGTCATCTTTGGCGTAACCCAGCAGTAAGTGTTCAATAGAAATATATTCGTCTTTAAATTCCTGACGATATTTTTCTGCTCGGTCTAATAGTGTATCTAAACTTCGCCCCAGGTACACAGAACTGCTAGTACCAGATACCTTGGGTTGACGTTGGATAAATTGCTCGGTGCGATCTCTAACTTTTTGCAGATTTGCGCCACCCTTGGTGAAAATCGCGCTGGCCAGTCCCTCCTGTTCTAGCAACCCTTTCATCAGGTGTTCACTTTCTAGCTGCTGTTGCTGGTACTGTTTAGCGACATCAGGGGTATGAGCGATCGCTTCCCAGGCTTTTTCTGTAAATTGATTGGGATTAGTCGGCTGCATAGGCTTTTAGCATAAAGAACTACTATCTAATCAAACCATTGTAAAAACATCTGGGGTCATAGTTGGATCGGTCTTCACATCTTTAAAATGTAGTATTATTGCCCAATCTTGGCTAACTATCGCTCACCTGCTATTAAAAATACCAAATTAAATATTTAAAACTGGGTTGATATGTCTGATTTTATAGCCCATACTTTATACAACTATTTACATGAAGATACTTAGCTCAACTTCAACTGTTATGACTTACAGGATAAATGGTAATATCATGGAAATGATTTTTCATGAATCAAAATTGATGATTTATTTGGAGATTTAAGAGTTATTATTTTTAGCAAAGATAAATTTAAAAACTTTCATAAACCTAATTAATGTGGTGTATTATCCCCAAGTTTGTATTTCTGAGCCTAGCTGTCCTATTTATTTAGTTGGCAAAACAGGACAAGCTGTAGAGATTTCTATTCATACTCCCAGTCCATATATCTGTGCCAACTGCGAACAGATATTACCAGATTGGAAACAGCAGCAGTTTTTGTGGGTAGTGGTTGTTTTGCAGCAATCACAATATCCTCTGGAGGAAATGACCACAGAAACAGAAATAGAAAAGGAAAAGCTACGGGAAAAGTTTATGCGTTTTGGTTGCGATGTGGCATTTAATTTGCGCGATCGCGGATATTTGACAGACCTAATAGATCCCCGAACTGGTTATCCATTACTATCTCATTCCGGGTTAGTTCCCCATGATGATACAGCAGTAGCTCAAGCCTTACTTAAGTATCCCGCCATTGAAAATAAATGCCATGTCCTTGTGCATCCTCAATGGGGAACTGCTGTTTATCCTAGTGTCATGCTTTCCGTAGCACCTCCGGATATCATTGAGTTAGTCACTAAAGCTATAGCACCTATGCACGGATGGATAGAGACATGAGTTAGCCTCACGCTAAGGCGCAAAGGTTAAGAGTTTTCAGAATCAAAACAAGTGAATGTCATCCCTGATTTGCCAAAATAAATGTGTAGGCTAGAATTACTAAGCTTTTAGTTAGCAACAAGTCAGAGGAAGGGAGTATGGATAGCAACAACTGGTTGCAGCAGTTAATGATGTTGGGTATTGGTACAACTTCTTTAGTTGCAGACAAACTGAAAGAAGTCAGTGATGAACTGGTTAAAGACGGCAAACTAAATCCTGAGCAAGCTAAGGCAGTCATGGATGATCTTGTTACCCAATTACAGTCTGAACAAGGCAATTGGGATGAGCAAATGCAACGACAAATGCGGAATATGATGCAGGATTTAGGAGTTGCCCGTCAGTCAGAAGTAGACGAATTACGGGGCAGAATTGACCGTTTAGAGCGGCAGGTTCGGGATTTGGAAAATAAGCTATGGCGCTAAACGGTCATTTCTGATTTAAACTAATTTGTGTCCTGTCGGTAATCTGATTACCAGTAATTAAAACGGAGAGGGCTGATTTTGAAAGCAATTTTCCTCAGCGTGGTGTTCATGCTCGTATGTGTTGGCGTTTTAGTATTTACCCAAATTGGCGGTAAACAAGATACTGCAATAGCTACACAACTACCCACCACTGTCACTCAAGCAAACAATACTCTAATAGCAAGCAATACTATGTCTGAAGCCAATGCCAATGTTGTTACTACCCCTTCTGGATTAAAATATGTTGAATTAGTAGAGGGAACAGGTGCAACGCCCGAAACTGGAAAAACCGTTGTGGTTCACTACACAGGCACTTTAGAAGATGGGACTAAATTTGATAGTTCCCGCGATCGCGGTCAACCCTTTAGCTTTAAAATTGGTGTAGGACAAGTAATTAAAGGTTGGGACGAAGGCGTAATGACTATGAAAATAGGTGGCCGTCGCCAATTAATTATTCCTGAACAATTAGGTTATGGTGCGCGTGGTGCTGGTGGCGTTATTCCCCCCTACTCTACTTTGATTTTTGACGTAGAACTGTTAGGCGTTCAATAGTAATGGGGCATTGGGATTAGGTTATTGGGAAAATACAGAAATTGTTAGCTCTTGCAGTCGTTTAAAAAACATCTCTAAGGAATATTAATTCTCAAAAGAAAAAAGATGACTACTTCTTATTCGGGCGAATCATCTTCCTTTAACTTTGACTTTCTCGCACCTCACTCTAAGCAAGATGCTGATTTACTCCAACAGCTATCTTTTATCCCTGGGTTGAAAGAAATTCTCATGTTACGTCAAGTTCACGCTCTAGAACACGCTACGGTTTGGGTATTAGGGGAACAAAAAAACCCCTATTCACCACCAGGAACAACCACCAATATGCAATTAGATAATGAATTATTAGGTGGTTTGTCTACCGAACAGGGATTTTTTCTCTATGGTGATGTGAATATTAGTGATTTGCGACGGGCTGTAACATTAGCTAAACATCGTCTTACCAATGGAGAATGGGATTTAGCTGTACATCCTCGCTGTGGCACAAATGTATCTGTAGCGATGTTGTTAACGGCTGGACTAGCGGTAAGTGTACCTTTTTTATTACCATTTCGACCAATTGAACAACTTATTGGTTTCGGTTTAGCCGCAACAGCCGCAGCGGAAATTGCACCGGATTTAGGAATGCTCACTCAGCGTTATATTACAACTTCGATTCCCTTTAATTTAGCTGTTGAAAATATTACTATTGCTCGTGATTTTTGGGGAAAAGAAAGTCATTTTGTTAAGGTATATTGGGAGGAATAGGAGTTAGGAGTCAGGAGTCAGGAGTCAGGAGTTAATGAACCACGAAGGGACGAAGAACACGAAGGAAGAAGGAAGAAGGAAGAAGGAAGAAGGAAGAAGGAAGAAGGAAGAAAATTAGGTATTTAGTATGAGAAAGCTTTATTTTTTAGTTCCGGGGACAGATGGTAAATTTGCTTGTGGTGGTCTTTGGGCAGAGTTGAAAACGCTTACTTTAACTCAACAGATTTGTGTTGCTGAAGTAGTTACTTATCGTCAGCGGGAATCAGATAAATTGTTTTTAGATGATTTATTACAAGAGAAAAATTTAGATAATGTAATTTTTGTGATTAGTTGGGGATTTGATATTGGTAAATTGGCGGCTAAGTTGCAGAAATATCATGTAATTTATCATGCTCACAGTACAGGTTATCAGATTAATTTACCATCGAGTATTCCTATAATTACAGTTAGCAGAAATTCTCTAGGTTATTGGGGACAACAAGCACCAAATTCTCTAATTTATTATTTACCAAATCAAATTAGTCAGGAATTTACTAATTTACATCAAAATCGAGATATTGATGTTTTAGTCCAAACTCGGAAATCTTCAGAATATTTAATAAAGTCATTAATTCCCGCTTTAGAAAAAAAATGTAATGTGTTGGTTATTGATAGTTATGTAGAAGATTTACCAGCTTTATTTAATCGCACTAAAATTTATCTTTATGATTCTGCGGAATATTGGAAATTACAAGGAGTTAGCGAAGGATTTGGTTTACAACCAATGGAAGCATTAGCTTGTGGTTGTCAAGTCTTTTCTAGTGTCAATGGAGGATTATCTGATTATTTAGATCCGGGATTTAATTGTTATAAAATTGCTGGTTATGCTTTGGAGTATGATGTGGAAAGGATTTTGCAAGTTCTAGCATCTTCTACAGCACTAAATTTATCAGAAACTGTGTTAGCAGAGTATAGAACTGAGAATATTATCCAACGCTTGCGGATAATTTTAACAGAAATCAATGATTTCTTTGATCATAAAAATAACTATGCAGCTAAAATTCCCGATTTGACAAAAATCCGGTTAGCAAAATTGTTTACACAGAGAATCTTTGGTAAAATTAAGAAGAAATATTTACAGGGTAATTAGGGGATTTCATGAATAGAAGATTATTGGTGACTGGGGGTGCTGGGTTTATTGGTGCAAATTTTGTCCATCATTGGTGTCAAGCTTATCCCCATGATCGATTAGTGGTATTAGATGCTCTTACCTACGCTGGAAATCGCCATAATTTAGCATCAGTTGAAGCAAAGGAGAATTTCCGATTTGTCCAAGGGGATATATGCGATCGCTCTTTAATTGATAATTTACTTTTAGAAGAAAATATAGATACTATTGCCCATTTTGCCGCTGAATCTCACGTTGATCGTTCAATTACTGGACCTGCTGCATTTGTCCAAACTAATGTAGTGGGAACTTTTACTCTGTTAGAAGCTTTTCGTCAACATTGGGAAGCAAAAACACAACCTAGTAATTACCTATTTCTTCATGTTTCTACAGATGAAGTTTATGGTAGTCTCACCCCAGATGAACCAGCATTTTCAGAAACTACGGCTTATAGTCCTAATAGTCCCTATTCAGCCTCAAAAGCTGGGAGTGATCATTTAGTTCGGGCTTATTATCATACTTATAAATTACCGACAATTATCACAAATTGCTCCAATAATTATGGTGCTTTTCAATTTCCTGAAAAGCTAATTCCTTTAATGTGTATTAACATTTTAACTGGTAAAGAATTACCTATTTATGGTGATGGAAAAAATGTTCGAGATTGGCTATATGTAGTTGATCACTGTCGGGCTTTAGATGTGGTAATCCATCAAGGAAAACCAGGAGAGAATTATAATATTGGTGGTAATAACGAAGTCGAAAATATCAGCCTTGTCCAAAATTTATGTGAAATCATGAATGAGTTAGCACCAAATTTACCAGTATATCCAGCGGAAAAATTAATTACTTTTATTAAGGATAGACCTGGACATGATCGAAGATATGCAATTAATGCTAATAAGCTAAAAACAGAATTTGGTTGGACTCCATCTGTGACAATTGCTGAAGGTTTACGGTTAACGGTGGAATGGTATCTCAGTCATTATGATTGGTGGAAACCTTTGCTATGAGAAATTCCTAATTCTTAATCATCAATTTCTGTTAATGATGAATGGGAAATTTAGATTGAAGTAGATTCCGCACAGCTACTTCTAAATCACTTTCTCTAAGTAATGATTCTCCCATAATCACTGTTTGAACACCAGCATCAGCAACTAGGGCTAAATCATCAGGGGTTTCTATTCCCGATTCACTAATCACTAAAATTCCTAATTTTTGGAGTTGCGATTTTTTCACTGCCAATAATTGCTGAGTGGTGCTAATGTTGGTGCTAAAATCACTTAAATTCTGGTTATTAATGGAAACTATTCGTACATCTTCTAATTGGAGAACTCTATCCAAATCAGTCAAGTTATGAACTTGGATAACAGCATTCATTCCTAAGTAGTGAATCACTCGTGAAAATTGTTGTAGTTGCTTATCTGTAAGAATAGCAGCAATTAATAATACCGCATCTGCACCAGCGGAACGGGCTAAATAAATTTGGCAAGGATCAATGATAAAATCTTTGCAAAGTAGAGGTATTGCTAACAGATGTCTAATTGCACGCAGATGATCAAAACCACCTTGGAAGAATTTTTGATCAGTGACAACAGATATACAAGTTGCTCCTCCTCTTTTATAGGCTTGTGCAATAGTAACTGGGTCAAAATCTGGTCTAATTACACTATGATAAAGTGATGCTTTTTTTACTTCTGCAATTAAACTAGGTTTATAAATACTCTGTTGTAAAGCCGTAAAAAAGTCCCGGATAGGAGGAGCATTACTTAACTGACGTTGTAAGGAAGCCCAAGACATATCTTGTTGCATTTGTACAACTTCTAGTTTTTTATGCCACACAATTTCTTTGAGAATTGGTTGCATTGGATAATTATAAATTGTGATGGGATAGAGCATAAAATCTGGATAGTGGTGATAAATTATTATTGATGAAATTTCACCTTTCCTTTTTATCTTCTAAAAAAAAGTCAAACATATCCATCTAAGCAAAACTCAGCCACTTTGGTTTGATATCAAAATTATCAACTTTTTGACAGATGGCTAATTTTGTTGAGAATTACCCAGTAAACAATTAGTTTTTAGCAATCTGATATAAGTCCGATAGGGTATATAGTCTATGGGATTGTAACCAGCAAATTGTAAAACTAGAACACAAGCCCAAGAATACTTTCCTGATATAATTGCTTTGATTATTTGTTCTATTTGTTCAGTTTTTATTTTTTTGTTGTTGGATGGATTATACCCACTAAGATTTTGATTCATAATTTGCACTCCTGTTTGTAATAGCAATCATCTAATAATTTAGAAGATTTTTCTGATATTCATCGGTAAAGGCTTCTTTCTTAAGACTACCCAAAGTTACCCTTCCAATACATGAACTATTTTTTGATTGATTTGATTATTTTTTCGCTCTTATTTTTTTTGCATTAAATTAATTGTCAGAATCTTTATTTTTTAAGCGCAAATTTAGCAGCAATGATTATATAGGATTTTTTCTCTTTTTAGATTAATTTTTTGTGTTCAAGTTGTGGTTTATTTATTTTAGTCTAGTGATTGTTAATGGATCATCCGTAAAATTATTGCCCTGTCCTGTTTATTCTTAACTGTCATCTATTCCAGATTTCCTAATTTTGTTGTTTAAGGATTCTTTCTGATAGTTATACATAAATTTTACTAATCATTTATCTTCCCTAGGGAGGATGCTAAATTATTAGTAGCTAATTTGAGTCAAAAAAATACTCCTGATGATAGATGACTTGGTATATTATTTCGTAGTTCAATCGAAATAAGAGCAAACTTAGTGAAATCAGGTAAATAACTCATAATTTACCTATTTATTAAATCTCAAAACCCAAAAATACATACAAATATTAATTGACAATATCGCAAGTTTATGTTTCTACCTTCAAATCTCAGGGTAACTCCCTTGGCAAGCAATCAAAATAAGGATTATTTTTTTTATGCAACCAAGTTGAAAATATATACTTTTTATTGATAAAATCAAATTTCTTCAAACTTAGATTTGAACCTACCAAAGATTAATTACTAATTGAGGTAATAGCAGTTACCAAGATTGTATGAACTATTTACTCTAATTTTGTGTTTCCTATTACTCAATTTATATCTATATTTGTGCGTGACTCCGTACAGAGTTTATTAATGTCTAAAAACTCCAAAAAATACTGATTGTAATAATTATGTACGAAACAAAAAAAATTATCGTCATTGATAATGATGTTGTAAGCCGCAATTTTGTTTTAGATTGTCTGCAAGCTAAGGGCTATCATGCTATAGGTGCAGAAAATGGGATGATTGGACTGCAATTAACCAAAAAATATTTACCTGATTTGGTAATTTGCGATTTAATGATGCCAGATATAGATGGTTATACTATATTGAATAATCTCCGGGAAGATCCATTGACAGTAATTATTCCGTTCATTTTTCTGACTGCTATTAATACAAAGGCATCTTTACGAAAAGCAATGGAATTGGGAGCAGATGATTATTTAACTAAACCTGCAACCACGGATGAATTATTGCGAGCAATCGCTATTAGATTACAAAAACAAGCTCTTTTTAGATATTGGTATGCCACTAATTCCCATCAATTAATATTAGCAGATTTTCCCAGTATACCAGTAAATTCTCCGTCAATTTTTCCGAATATTCCCCATTTGAAAAAGGTTTTTGATTATATTGAGGCTAATTATCAAGAAGGGATTACTTCATCTGATGTCGCCGAAGCTGTAGGCTATTCTAAAGCATATTTAACTACCCAAGTTGGTAAACAAACAGGAAAGCCAATAAATGTTTGGATTGTCAAACGGCGCATGGTTGCAGCCCTGTCTTTATTGGAAAATACTAATCAGACAATTGAGGAAATTTCTGTTAAACTAGGTTATCAAAATAGTTGCCATTTTTCTCGACAGTTTCGCCAACATAATGGTTTATCTCCCGCAAATTGGCGCAAAAAACATCAATTAGATTCAGGTTCAACAACTACTAAGTTGCAATTTCTCAAAAATCGCTCACAATTAGTTAAATCAGTACCTGTAGGGATAAATTCAGGAGTTAGAAAGGAATCAGGAGTTAGATAAGAAAAAAAGAATAAGAAAAATAAAATTACTCCCTATTTCCTATTCTCTGTTCCCTACTCAATAAAATTAACTACTTTTAGGATTGCTTAATTGCTGGATTATAAGTTGTAGGGCTAAGGCTAATAAACCTAAAGCAACTAAGCCAAAGATTCCCATTCCCAAGGCTACTACACCTACTACTAAAGTCCGCACAGCCGAACCAATATTGACTACCATTTGGTTATCAGAATGAAGGGGTTTATTGGCAAAAGTAGTGGCGATTGCTATCATGAGAGAATAGGCTGCAAAGGCAAATCCACCGGACATAATTGCCCCAGTAATACAGCGTAAAGGCGTAGGTGGGATTTGATTAGAACTATCTGCTGATGGGGTTTCTTGTGGTTGATTCATAATAAGTTAGGCTATTTTAATTCCATGTTTAATTGTCCGCGTTACAAACAATTCTAAATCCTCATTAGGAATAGCTTCACGTATTCGCTGCTTGACTATTTCTGCTTGAGTTTGAGATTCAACAATGGCAAAAACTGAAGGGCCAGAACCTGACATCATTGTCCCTAAAACCCCTGGTTGACTGGCGAATAATTCCCGCAGTTGCAATACTTGGGGATAAGCTGATAATACAACTTTCTCCAAGTCATTATGTAGTTCTTGGACAATTTTTTCGGTATTTTTATTCAAGATAGCTTTTACCATGGCTTCTGAATGAAAAGCACTAGCACGAGCGGCTAAACCTTCTGAATCTTGAATATAATTAATCCCAAATTGTTCTCGATAGGTTTTATATGCCCAAGGTGTGGAAACTTCTAAACTGCGATATTTGGCTAATACGATATGTAAATTATCCAAACTTTGTAAAGGAGCAAGTTTTTCACCTCTACCCGTAGCAATTGCTGTTCCTCCAGCAATACAAAATGGCACATCTGAACCGAGATTTGCGCCTAATTCTTCTAGTTCTGATTGAGTTAATCCCAAGTTCCAAAGTAAATCTATTCCGACTAACACCGCTGCGGCATTGCTAGAACCTCCCGCTAAACCGGCAGCAACAGGAATATGCTTTTTAATGGTAATATCAACACCCCCAAAATTACTAAAAGCATTGGGAAATTCCTTGGCCATTAATTCCGCAGCTTTATAAACTAGGTTAGTTTTATCTGTGGGTACTTGGGGATGATCACAGTAGACGCGGATATTATTTGTACTGGCGGGGTAAATATCAATTTGGTCGGAAAGGTCTATACTTTGGAGAATCATGGCTAGTTCATGATAGCCGTCAGGACGACTGCCGATAATTTCCAAATACAGATTGATTTTGGCAGGTGCAATTAAACTGTAAAAACGCATAATAGTTGACAGGTGACAGGTGAAAGGGAGAAGTTAATTTTGAATTGTTTAATTAATTCCCTATGCTATTTACCAATGATACCCATTGTGGAACACCGAGGTCTTCAGCGCGGACTTGGGGATTTATTTCTAATTGTTCCAGTAATTGCGTCAAGTGATCACGGTCAATTACCGATTGTAAATTATTTCTTAACATTTTTCGCTTTGACCCAAATCCCAATTTAACTAGAGTTTCCAGCTTCTTGGGGTCATGGGCTGGAATTTCTATTTGTTTAGGAAGTAACCGCACCACAGCGGAATCTACCTTTGGTGGTGGCACAAATGCCGCAGCCGGAACTGTACAAATTAACTCACAATCTGCTAAATATTGTACCCGCACCGATAACGCCCCAAAAGTTCTCGAACCTGGTTTAGCATATAATCTTTCTGCTACTTCTTTTTGTACCAATAAAACGATAGAATCAAAAGGTTCTGGGTTGGGATGAGAAATAGTCCCCAGTAACTTTTCAATAATTGGCCCAGTAATATTATAGGGAATATTAGCAACAACTTTATTCTGGTTTTGGAAATTAGGAAATGCTGTTAATTGGGATGGTAAATCAAGGGTCAGAAAATCCCCTTGCAGCAATAAGAAATTTTCTTTCTCACCCAATTGTTTAGCTAGTAACTTACACAAATCCCGGTCAATTTCCACAGCGAGTAAAGATTTTACTAGCGGTAATAAACGCCGAGTGAGAATTCCTGTACCGGGGCCAATTTCTAAAACTTTATCTGTTTCTTGACAATTAGCCGCTTGGACAATTGAGTTGAGAGCTTTATCACTTTTTAACCAATGTTGAGCAAACTGTTTACGGGGTTGAATCATGTTGTTAGAATTTAAAATTTAGACCTATTGCAAAATTATTTTATGGAACAATAACGAGGTTTAGTATACTTGATAATTAGCAGATTTTATAGATAATAAAAGAGATCGCCACATTAATTACATAAATCCAATTCGGACTGCTGTGGTTGCAGCTTCAGTGCGGTTTTCTACCCCTAATTTATACAATATATGTGTCACATGATGTCTAATAGTAGAAGGACTGATTTTCAACTTTTGGGCGATCGCTTCATTAGTTAATCCTACACTCAATAACGCTAACACTTCTTCCTGTCGTTTAGTCAATTTATAGGCAGATTTAGATAAGGATTGAGGTTGTTGAAATAATGCCACAAGAGCCTCTGATGCTACTTTACACAAACCAGCAGCAGAAGATCGTAAAGCATCCGCTAATTCATCAATTGATGCACCTTTGAGTAAATAACCAATCGCTCCAGCTTCCATTACTTGCTGTAATATGTCTGTTTCTACAAAGCTAGTTAATACCAAAACCTGAATTTCTGGGTAATTATTCTTAATAACTCTTGTTGTTTGCACCCCATTCATTTCCGGCATCATTAAATCCATTAATACCACATCTGGCTGTAACTCTGCACACAGATGTATTGCTTCTTTACCATTACGTGCTTCACCTACTAATTCAATATCATCAAAGGCTAGTAAAGAAAATTTAATCCCACCTCTGAGGATTTCATGATCATCAACAGTTATGACTCGAATGGGTTTGATTAATTGATTGTTTTCCATTTCGACACCCTGAGTATTAAAAATGTTTTGAATCAAAATAAGAGGGCGATTAGAAATCACTCCTACACAAACTAAGTCCGCCGACGCGGACTTCATGAAATAACCAATGCAGGTGGGTTTTGCCTATGTAGCTTCTAGTCGCCAGGGCTAAAATTGATTTTATTTATAATAGATTATCATCTTACTGTTAGTATTTGTAATATTTTTATTAATTCTTAATTACCTACCATTGATTAACCAACCAAGTTAATATAATCTTTGTACCTTTTCCTAGATAACTTTCTAACTGGAAATTAGCACTAATAGACTCAGCGCGTTCTTTCATAATTTCTATGCCTAAATGACCCAATGGTATATCTTTAACATCAAACCCATAGCCATTATCACTAATACATAATTTTATATACTCTGAATTGCCTTGAAAAGTGACATCTACTTGGGTAGATTGGGCGTGTTTAATAATATTATTAAGTGCTTCTTGGGTAACACGGTAAAATACCAGTTTTACCTCTTCTGGTAAAGGTTGATCTCCCGTTACTGTAGTGATAATTTGAATTTTTGCCCGTCCTTGAACTGCTTTAGTTAACTGTTTTAGTAATTCACCTAATGATTTGTCTCTCAACCCGCTAGGTCGCAACTCTACCAGTAAACTCCGCATTTCTGCTAATGCCCCCTGTGTCAGTTGGGCAAGTTCCTCTAATTTCTCTTGGGCTATTTCTGGATGACGTTGCCATACTCTGGGTACAGTTTCGGCAATTGTAGCCACAGAAAACAATGTCTGCGATACTGAATCATGTAAATCTCGCGCTAAACGATTTCGCTCCTCTTCTACTGCAATTTTACGTAGGCGCTCGCTTTCTAGTAATTGTTGGCGCAATTTGACTGCTTGAAACAACTCTCTAGTTAGACTTATACTCATAATCAAGACAAAGGACATAAACCCAAATTGAGCTAAGTACACAGATTTGAATATCCCTAAATCTATGAGGCGATCATGTACACACATTCCTAATAATATATATACACTAACAGTCAGATTAATTGCCGCCTGCCTTTCACTACGAAGATATTGACGATAACAAGCATAAAACATAAAAATAGCAAGAATAATTAAACTCAGAGATTGGAATCTAATGAAGGGATTAATTGTTGTTCCTTCTGGATAGGTAATTAACTCACCCCAAGGTAAAGAAAAATTTGATAGTTGACTGATATAGGAATAGGGAATACCAGCAGGAGAAATTAAGTTGATCAAAAAATAAAATAGGTAAAGGCTATTCAGCACCAAAATTAGACGCACTGGCTTAAAATTAGTATATATAGCTGCAAACCATGTCAGACAAACCGCCAAGATGAATCCTGTCCCAGATACCCATTTTCTGGCATAGATATAGTCTTCTATATTTGTAGCTTGATACATAGCTATCATACCCAAGATATAGCTACAGACTAACAAACTGCATAAACCAAAGCAGATATGGAGTGCTGGTTGTAATCGCTGCCAGCCAATTAGTAGGTGTAATATACTTACATAGAGACAAACCCCAGCACATATACTGAGAATAATGGGGAGAATATTCATTGATAGATTTAGATGAGAAGTTGAAATTGACCTTTAAATAAGTAATATCACTGAATGAGACATTTGATCAAACTTCATTTCTCTTCCGATTCATAACTGATACTTGTATAAGATCATATTTATGGTAAATCTTCTATCCAACACAAATGACTAAATAGTTTATCGTTAGACACCGCATTATAAAATCTTTCATCAGCCGTCACCATTTGACAGTCATTATTCACCGCTAAAGCTAGATATACACAATCATAAACAGCTTGCTGAACTCTTACAGCAATTTCCAAAGCCATTGGCATTAAAGGAGAAGACAGGCAAATTTGTAAAGGTAATTCTAAAAGTGATTCTAAATCATTTTGAGCATCATCTAAAGTCATTTCTCCCCGACGGACACGCTTCCAGAAAATATTTCCAATCTCTGGGAAAAAGAAATCAGGAACTAATAATTGATAATTTGGTTTATTGAGACGCAATGCTGCTTCTGAATGGATTTCTGGTAGTACCCATTTAATTCCTACATTCGCATCTACTACAAATTTACTCAACGGTTTCGATCCTCACGTAAAAGTTCAACACTGTCACTAAAAGTTTTACCTAAATGACGCTGACGTGCAGTATCTATTTTCGCCCATGCTTGTGCTTTAGCCGATTCTTGATTGACTAATTCAGCCTGTACAAAGTTTTCTAAAATTATATTGACTTCATCTTCTAAACTACGGTTATGGCTTTGAGCTAAAACCTGTAATTTTTCTAATACATTCGGATTAATATTTCCTAATACAACCTGAGCCGTCATTATGACCTCGCTATTGCTACAGAAAAAGACGTTAACTGTGGAATATACATTTTTAATAATACCAGAAATCACCTAATATCACCAAATCCTCACGCATTGGAGGTCACTGGCTTTAGACATGGGGAATAAGGCGTAGTAGGCGAATTTATTCGTTTATTCTAATTCATAATTTTTACTTATATAGGATCATGATCCTAGTCAAAGACTAGATCAATGGCCGATGCGATCGCTATAACTATCGAAATATAATGAACGACACAGATCATTAAATCAAGAAATTCATCAAGTTTAAATTTTCGCTGACTTCCCCACAGAGGCATTACCGCGCCAACCTGGGCTTTTTCGCATAGGCATTAATACTTAATAAATAAAAACAAAACATATACTAATCAATGTCAACAATCACCGCAAATTCCGCCCCTTCCTTACAAATTACAGCTTCCCAGGATTTCGCCTCCTGGCTGGAACAGCAAAACCTCAGCCTTGCTGCTACCACCTACCAAACCAACCGCCTTTTTTTCGTCAGTGGCCAAGCTAACGGCAGACTGAAACTACACGAAAGACTATTCGACAAACCAATGGGATTATGTGTAGCAGCAAATCGTCTCTACATGACCACCCGTTACCAAATCTGGGATTTCCATAATCTCCTGGATAGTGGGGAAAAATCACAAGAAACAGATCGTCTCTATGTCCCCCACACCGCTTACACCACTGGAGATGTCAACGCCCATGAAATAGCATTAGACAATGCCGGAAAACTAATTTTTGTCAATACCGATTTTAGTTGTTTAGCCACCATTAGCCCCGATTACAGTTTTGTACCCATCTGGCAACCACCCTTTATTTCCAAACTTGTCGCTGAAGATCGTTGTCATCTGAATGGTTTAGCGATGGTAGAAGGCAAGCCCGCTTATGTCACCGCCTGTAGTACCACAGATACCGCCGCCGGCTGGCGTAATCATCGCCACGATGGGGGAGTCGTTATTGATGTTAAGCAGAACGAAATCATCGCCACAGGCTTATCCATGCCCCATTCTCCCCGGTGGTATCAGGGGAAATTATGGGTACTCAATTCCGGCACAGGGGAATTTGGCTACATCCAAGATCATCAATTCCATCCCATCACCTTTTGTCCTGGATTTGTGCGCGGGTTAGCCTTTTGGCAAAACTTCGCCTTTGTGGGACTATCTCAATTACGTTCCCAGAGTTTTACCGGCTTAACCCTAGAAAAACGCCTCATGTCCGAGGGAAATCGCCCCCAATCTGGGTTAATGGTGATTGATTTACAAACAGGTGAAACCGTTCACTCGCTATATTTTCAGAGCGTCATTGAAGAACTATTTGATGTGGTAGTTTTGCCCGGAGTGCGACAACCCGAACTAATTGGTTTACAGGAAGAAGACATACAGCGATTAGTCACATTTCCCAACAGTGGCGGCATTGTCACCACCAAACCCACCGCCAAGCGTCCCAGTAAGGGCGCAAAACCCCCTGTGGCTGGATTACCGACCTCTCCCCCAGCCCCTCTCCTGCAAGGAGAGGGGAGTAATAAGAGTAATGGGGATATCTCACCCTCAACCCTACAAGGAGAGGGGAGTAATATTATTACTCCCCCCTTCCCTAGTAGGG
Source organism: Anabaena sp. UHCC 0187 (assembly GCF_009712035.1). Taxonomy (GTDB): domain Bacteria; phylum Cyanobacteriota; class Cyanobacteriia; order Cyanobacteriales; family Nostocaceae; genus Dolichospermum. The sequence continues at coordinate 19,452 of NZ_VILB01000008.1, forward strand.
AAGGGGGGCAGGGGGGGTTAGGTCAAACCGTCCGTTACCAACGGGTGTATCACCTCAATACTAGCAACGCCCTCACCTACAATCACCTCACCTATCCCAGTTTAGAAAAACGTTGGCAAACCCAACCACCCCAAGGGGAATTAACCGGGCTTTCCGCTTCCCTAGATGGGGCAATTGTGGGATTTGCGATCGCTGAACGTTTAAGCTCAGAAGAAGCCGAAATTATCTCCCTATTTGTATTACCCGAATACCGTCATCAAGGGATTGGCACAAGATTAGTCGCCTATTTAGAAAGAGAATTGGCACAACAGGGATGTGAAGAAATCGTCCTCAGCTATTCAACCAATACAATTACCAATACAGCTTTAGACCCGCTACTGCAAAAGCTACATTGGCAACCCCATCAAACCAACTTAGTGCTGGGCAAAACCGCTACAGAAAAAATTGCCCAAGCCCCTTGGTTAAACAAGTTTCCCCTACCTCCAGCCTTTGAGGTGTTTCCTTGGCTAGATGCAGGTTTAGCCCTGCCCCGTGCTGTGGAATCACACCGCTTAGAACCCCTAAATAGCTTGGGATTACGCTATCGGGAGGAGGTAATTGGTTGGGTGTTCACCCATCGGGTTGCACCTGACACAATTCGCTACACCACTCTCTCAATTGCTGAACCTTTTGAGAAGCGGGGGCGAGGGATTTCACTGTTGGCTGAAGCGATCCGTCTTCAAGTTAACAGTGGTGTTCCCTATCTGACGGGTTCGGTTTCCCACCATTATCCCCGTTTGTTGCAGTTTGTTGAACGACACCTGACTCCCTATTTAACTGGGTTAGGGGAAGTACGACAGACGAGTAAATCTTTGATCCCCCTAAATCCCCCTTCACAAGGGGGACTTTGACTCCTATTCCCCTCTTATTAAGGGGCTAGGGGGGATATTTCCCACATCTATTTCATTTTGAATTCATTTTGGAGAAAACTAATTATGCCACCAAGCAATACAACAGATCCACAATTCTTATCACCTGTAACCAACCCCTTCGGGCTGACGAATGTGGGGAATATCGCTGCACCCACCTTTGCCGATATTGATAATGATGGGGACTTGGATGCTTTTGTGGGTGAAGCTAACGGCGATACCCTGTTCTACCGCAACACGGGAACGGCTGCTGCTCCCACCTTTACCCTGGAAGCCACCAACCCCTTCGGACTGACGAGGGTGCTCTCTAATTCTACACCCATCTTAGCCGATATTGATGGGGATGGGGACTTGGACGCTTTTGTGGGTGACGCTTACGGCGATACCACGTTCTACCGCAACACGGGAACGGCTTCTGCTCCCACCTTTACCCTGGAAGCCACCAACCCCTTCGGGTTTATAAAGATGAATCTTTCTAATTCTAGACCCACCTTAGCTGATATTGATGGAGATGGGGACTTGGATGCTTTTGTGGGTGAATATTATGGCAATATCCTTTTCTACCGCAACACAGGAACTGCTGCTGCACCTAGCTTTACCCTGGAAGCCACCAACCCCTTTGGAATGACGGATGTGGGGTATTATGCTGCCCCCACCTTTGCCGATATTGATGGGGATGGGGACTTGGATGCTTTTGTGGGCAACAATGCCGGCAATACCCTGTTCTTCCGCAACACGGGAACTGCCACTGCACCCATTTTTACCCAGGAAACCACCAACCCCTTTGGACTGACGAATGTGGGGTCTTTTGCTACTCCCACCTTGGCCGATATTGACGGGGATGGGGACTTGGATGCTTTTGTTGGCAATAATTACGGCAATATCGTCTTCTTTGAGAATACATCCGCTACTACCCCAGTTAACAATGCGCCAACAAGTTTACCTTCATTTAACCCAGCCGTTAACTATGCGGTGGGTAATTCCTCACTTTTCATCAGTATCGGAGACTTCAATGGTGATGGTTTTTCTGACCTGGTGACTGCAAATCGCTTCTCTGATAACATCTCGGTGCTATTAGGCAATGGGGACGGTACATTTGGTGCCGCCACAAATTTTGCAGTGAGCAATATTCCCTACTCTCTAGCAATTGGAGACTTCAACGGTGATGGCTTCTCTGACCTAGTGACTGCAAACACTGGTATGAATGCTAGGAACGTCTCAGTGCTATTAGCCAATGGAAATGGTGGTTTTAGTGCCGCTACTAACTACTCCACAGGGACATTCATGATAGGGACTGTTTCCATTAGTCCTATTCCCTATGGAGTAGCAATTGGTGATTTTAACGGTGATGGCTTTTCTGACCTGGTGACTGCAAATAATCAGCAGAACAATATCTCAGTATTGTTGGGTAATGGGGACGGTACATTCGGTGCCGCCACTATTTTTCCAGGAGGTGCTAGTTCTAGTGCTGTCTCTATAGCAATTGGAGACTTCAACGGTGATGGATTCTCTGACCTGGTGACCGGAAACCAGAATTCCGACGATGTTTCGGTGTTGTTGGGCAATGGAGATGGTAGCTTTGGTACTGCCACAAACTTTGCGGCAGGCGATCTTCCTAGCTCCATAGCGATTGGGGATATTAATGGGGATGGCAAGTTTGACTTAGTAACCACAAACCGAAACTCCAACAATATCTCAGTGCTGTTGGGCAATGGAGATGGTAGCTTTGGTGCCGCCACGAACTTTGCGGTGGGTGATGGTCCAAGCTCTGTTGCCATCGAAGATATTAACGGGGATGGCAAGTTTGACCTGGTGACTGCAAATCTCTTCTCTGATAACATCTCGGTGCTGTTGGGCAATGGGGATGGCAGTTTTGGTGTTGCCACGAACTTTGCGGCAGGCGATCTTCCCGCCTCCGTAGCAATTGGGGACTTCAACGGTGATGGCAAAGTGGACTTGGCGACCGCAAACGGATTGTCCAACAACGTCTCAGTGTTGCTTAGTTCCACTTTAAGCAACACTGCTGAAGATACTGCCATTAGCATTAATGCTGCTGACTTATTAGTAGGTTTCACAGATGTAGATGGTGATACCCTCTCTGTTGCTAACTTGAGTGCTGATAATGGTGTATTGGTAGACAACAATGATGGCACTTATACCTTCACTCCAACTGCTAACTTTAATGGTGCTGTCACCCTCAACTACGATGTGAGTGATGGTAATGGTGGTGTTTTAGCAGCGACTCAATCCTTCAGTGTTACAGCCGTTGATGATACTGAATTCTTTGTCACCAACACCAACGATAGTGGCGCTGGTTCACTGCGACAAGCAATATTAGATGCTAATGCCGATGCTGGGGCAGAAACCATTACCTTTGTTGGTAGCGTCTTTGAAGATGGTATTCCCGATACCATTACCCTAACTTCTGGAGAATTACTCATTACCGATGCGGTAACTATCAACGGACTGGGAGCAAACAACCTCAGTATCAGTGGTAACAATAGTTCTGCTGTTTTCAGGATAGATGATAGCGACAGTAACAATCAAATTGCCGTAGCAATTGACGGACTGAAGATTACCGATGCTTATATAGATGTTTTCAAGATATCTGGTGGTTATGATGATTCTGCTGCCATCACCAATGCAGAAAACCTGAGCATCAATAACAGCAATATCTCCGGTAATAATGGGTCTGCTAACGCTGGCATCTTTAACAACGGAGGAACAGTTGCTATTGCCAACAGCATCATCTCTGACAATACAGGACAGCTAAACGGTGCAGCACCCTATGCTGGTGGCATCACGAACGTCTTGGGAACAGTTACAATTACCAACAGCACCATCTCTGGCAATAATGGGTTCATCGGTGGTATCGCGAACTTATTTGGAACAGTTGAGATTAGTAATAGCACCATCTCTGGCAATAGTGGGATCGTCGGTGGTGTCTTAAGCGGAGGAGAAACTACGATTACCAACAGCACCATCTCTGGCAATAATGGGTTAATCGGTGGTATCTTCAATGCAGGAACAGCTACGATTACCAGCAGCACTATTACCAATAACAGCGGTGACGGTGTTGGCGGTCTTCTCAATGATAATGAAAATAGTGCGATCGCTACCGCCCAAAACAGTATCATCGCTGGTAATACTGGAACTGATGCTAGTGATATTTCTGGTGAAGTAATAGGCGATGGTAATAACCTGATTGGTAGCCTCATTGGTGCATCCGGGACAATTGGCACAGGTAGCGATATTACCTTTGAATCTGGTGGTATTACTGATATTAGTCAAGTTCTTGCTGCCCTCGCTGACAACGGCGGTGCTACTCAAACCCACGCTTTAGTATCAGGCTCGGCTGCTATCAACGCCGGAGATAATACCCTCATCCCCAGTGGTATCACCACTGACCAACGGGGTATCACTCGCACCATTGGCGGTACAGTAGATATTGGGGCTTATGAATCAGGCTTCATCCCTCCTGTTGCTGCTAACGATACTGCTACCACTGATGAAAATACGGTTGTCAATATTAATGTCTTGGGTAACGACACCGATGAAAATGGTGATAGCTTGACTGTTGTTAAAGTCAATGGTAATAGCGTCACAGTCGGAACACCAATTACCCTAGCTTCCGGTGCGCTGCTAACTCTCAACACCGATGGCACTTTCGACTACAACCCCAACGGTCAATTTGAGTCTTTGGGTGTGAGTGCAATTGCTACTGATAGCTTCACTTACACTGCCAGCGATAATGGCAATGGCGGCATTAGTACAGCAACGGTTAATCTGACTATCAACGGTGTAAATGATGCTCCTGTTGGTTCACCCACTGCAACTTTAGGCAACACTGCTGAAGATACAGCCATTATTATTAATGCTGCTGATTTATTAGCAGGGTTTAGTGATGTAGATGCTGGTGATACCCTCTCTGTTGTGAACTTAACTGCTGATAACGGTGTATTGGTAGACAACAATAATGGGACTTATACCTTCACCCCTGATTCTAACTTTAATGGTTCTGTCCTAATCAAATATAGAGTCACTGATGGTATAGATACGTCAGATACACAATATCAGACTTTCTCTGTCACCCC
>NZ_VILB01000008.1:24517-104931 GCF_009712035.1 Anabaena sp. UHCC 0187
CGGTAATGGGACTTATACCTTCACCCCAACTGCTGACTTTAATGGTGCAGTTAATCTTTCCTACGGTGTGAGTGATGGTACAGATACCTTAGCTGGACAAACTCAGACTTTCTCTGTGACTCCGGTTAATGATGCACCAACTGTAGCAAATGCGATCGCAAACCAAACCACTCTAGAAGATGGTTTCTTCAGCTTTACCCTTCCCGCCAATACCTTTGCTGATGTTGATGCAGGTGACAGCTTAACTTATACTGCTACTCTCGCTAACGGCAATTCTCTACCTACCTGGTTAACCTTCGATGCTGCTACCAATACCTTTAGTGGCACACCCGACGACCCAGATAACGGCACAATTAGCATCAAAGTTACCGCGACTGACACCAGCAATGCCAGTGTTAATGATACCTTTGACCTGACCGTAACTCCTGTCAACGATGCACCTGTAGCTGGTGATGACTCTTTTAGTGCCAATCAAAATACCCCATTGACCTTGCTATCTGGCGACCTGTTAGCAAATGATACCGATGTAGATAGCCCTACTTTGAGCATCTCTGCTGTCAGCAACAGTGTTAACGGTAGCGTAACTATCAATAGCAGTGGCAATGTCGTCTTTACTCCCACCACAGGTTTTAGTGGGGATGGCAGCTTTAGCTATACCGTCAGCGATGGCAATGGTGGCACTGACTTAGGCATGGTAACAGTAGCTGTCGGGGTTAACCTCAACGGTACTAACAAAGATGACGTTATTAACGGTACACTCGGCAACGACATCATTAACGCCCTCAATGGTGATGATAATGTCTTCGGCAATGCTGGTAACGACAACCTTGTTGGTGGCAATGGCGATGACATACTCTATGGCGGTGCTGGTAACGATCAACTTTATGGCGGTAACAGCAATGACTTCCTCTATGGTGATGCTGGTAACGACCATCTCGAAGGTGATAACGGTGAAGACAAACTTTATGGCGGTGACGGTAACGACACCCTTTTCGGTGGTAATGGTGAAGACTTGCTTGTTGGTGGTGCTGGTAATGACTTCCTCAACGGTGGCAAGCAAGATGACATCCTGACTGGCGGTACTGGTAGCGATATCTTCGTCTTCGAGAAAGCCGCAGGTAGAGATAAAATCACTGATTTTAGTTTAGGTCAGGGCGATAAAATCGGCTTGTCTGGCTTGAGTTTCAATCAGTTGTCCTTCTCTGGTGATGAGATTCGTTTGGGTAATCAAACTTTAGGCATATTGACCGGGTTTGATACTACTACACTGACACAGAACAACTTTATCTCTGTTTAAGTGGATTAGATATCTCTGATTGAGAATGTAGGGACGTTATATAGAACGTCTCTACAAGAGTTTTCGGTATATCGTATTATTTGTTTAAAACTATTTAACCATTTACGTAGGCAAAATCGTAATTATTATGATTATTAATGGTACTTCCAATAACGATGAGTTAATTGCCCAACAAGGTGATCAAGTCTTTGGATTTGCAGGTGATGATACCCTAGATGCAGCTAATGGTGATGGAAATAACATCCTTGACGGTGGATCTGGCAACGACAAGCTTTTTGGGAATAATAACGACACCTTAATCGGTGGTGATGGAAATGATAGCTTATATGCTAAAGGTGATTCCGGTAATAACATCCTCAATGGTGGTGCTGGAGAAGATGACTTATATGCTGAAGGTAATTCCGGTAATAACATCCTCAATGGTGGTGATGATAGCGATCGCTTGTTTGTCTTAGAAGGCGATAATAACAGCCTGAATGGTGATGCTGGAGATGATGAGCTTTATGTCATGGACGGTAGCCTTAACACTCTCAAAGGCGGGGTTGGTAATGATTTTCTTCAGACACTCAGCATCACAGGTAACAACACCCTAGAGGGTGGTGAAGGTAATGATACTCTGATGGGAACACTGGCGAGCGATAGCTTATTTGGTAATGATGGAAATGACTTACTCTACGCTGGTAAACAAGGTACTAAAATGATTGGCGGTAATGGATTTGACCGCTTTTATCTTGGTAATGGTTCAGTTCCTGATGTACCCGCAGAAGTATTAGATTTTACAAAAAGTGATGATAAAGTTGTCATTGCTGGCATCCCTCAAGTCCATAATTTTGAAGACATCATTCTAGAGCAAGTTGGGAATGACACAATTGTCAAAGCTCTAATTGATAGTAGTGAAAAAAACTTGGGCATTTTACGAAATGTCCTCAGCAGTGATCTAGATGCTTCTAATTTTGATTTTATAATTCCTGTTTTCTCAATTACTGATGCTGCATCTATTGAAGGTAATGATCTAAATTTCACCATTACCCGCACCGATGATATATTAATTGAGCAAACAGTGACTGTATCCACATCCATAAATACAGGAGATACAGCCAGTGTTTCTGACTTCACTGCTCAAACTCAAACTATCACCTTTGCTCAGGGAGAAACCCAAAAAATCTTTACTGTTTCCAGCATACTAGATAGCTTATTCGAGAGTGCTGAAACTTTTACTGTGACTTTAAGTAATCCCACAAACGGATCAATTATCAATTCTACAAATGGCATAGCCAAGGGAACTATTAATGATGAAGATATACCTCTAGCCGTTATTACCAACAACAGCATATTTAGTGTTAAAGGAGTTGGTGATACAGTCAGACTCAAAGCCACCTTAATAGAAAGCAATTCTACTTTTGTCAACGAACTTGGTGTATTTGTTGTTGACAATGCCGAAGGTAGAATTAACGGTATTGCACCAGGGGAACAAGGTTACAATGAAGCCGCTTTTAACCGAGCAAAAACCCAAGGTGAAGGTATTTTTTCTGCCATTGCTAATCTTCCTAATCTGTTTAAAACTGACATTGAAACTAATAGTCTGACACGACTACTGGAATTTGATTCTGGTAGTTACTTAAAATTCTTTTTAGTCAAAGACGGTACGGTTGATGCTTTCAAAGCCGGACTCATTGAAAATACCAACATTTTATTTGCTGATTCTTCAAACCAAATCATTACACAAGAAGAGGGTAATTTTACAATTTCCTGGAAAGAAAATACGACTAAGACCAACTTCGATTCTCTAGTAGTGAAGATAGAATCAACTGATGAATCCTTAACTATAGGTACAGCACTACAAGAAGAAAGCCAAGCAAAATTAATTGATTTACGAGATATATCAGGTTTGGTAAAAGCAGACTTTTCTGTGTTTAGAGAAGCTGCATACAACAACGAGGTCTATTTTTATGAAGTCAACAATGCTCAAGGACAAATTGGCAGCCTGGAAGCAACTTCAGCTAATAGAGCCAATTACTTACAAGCAGCCATCAACAATCTGATTAAAGATGCAGAAACTGGTGAAACCATCAAATTTGCTGTTTCTAACCAGGGTCAATTCACAGACAGTGCCATGATTACAGGTGGTTCAATCTTCGCTCCCATGATCATTATCAATGGCACTTTGTCACAGTTGACTGATAATAATACTGATAATGATCCTCAAGTTTATTTCCCTTACTTGGGAGTCAATTCTGATGGAGTAGACCACATTCGCTTATTAGCAGACAATACATTTGGTTTCGAGGACTTATCTGGTGGTGGTGACTTGGATTACAATGATTTAATTATTAAATTGAACTTCACTGTCCAGTAATCTGTGAAAAAATAATTGACTTTAATTCTGGCATCTTCTGTGGTAAAAAATCTGATAAACTAAGCGAAAAATCACGATTTATGAATCATCAAGGTACAATTATCTGGCTAACAGGTTTAAGTGGAGCAGGTAAAACAACGATCGCCTCGTCTGTTGTCCAAGAACTACAAAGACGCGGTTGCAGAGTAGAATTACTTGATGGTGATGTTGTTCGCACTAATTTATCTCAAGGGTTGGGATTTAGTAAAGAAGATCGGGATATCAATGTTCGCCGTATTGGTTTTGTTGCCAATTTACTCAGTCGTAATGGCATAATAGCGATCATTGCAGCAATTAGCCCCTATCGAGAAATTCGAGAGGAACTAAAACAGACAACTACTAACTTTGTGGAAGTTTACGTTCAAGCACCATTAACGGTTTGCGAATCCCGTGATATAAAAGGACTTTACGCTAAAGCTAGGGCTGGACAAATCCAAAATTTCACAGGTATATCTGATCCTTATGAAGAACCTTTAAATCCAGATATTATTTGTATTACTGATAAATTTACTGTTGAACAATGTGTTTCTCAAGTAGTCATTTATTTAGAGAAGCAAGGATATATTTCTATAATAAATCATTAATTTACAACATTAACCCATTTCCAATTTACCATCTTTAACTAATTTAAACTTTGTCCCTCGCCATTCAATTGTATTACCCACAAACCCGCAACACCAAATTATAAAGCGCACTATATCTGCAACAGGAATTAACCAAAAATACTTTTTAGTAACTGCGTCATCAAGAAGTTTTACCCCTATTACCCAAGCCATAATAAATCGCATTAATAAAGTTATGGAGAAAACCAACCAAGAAAGAATAGAACCACTGCTAGTTATCAATAATAGTAAACTAGAAATTGTCCCAAAAGTAAATATTAATCCGGCATAACCCCAAGGACGAGAAACACGAATACAACGCGCCCAACGGATTTGACGGTTGATAGAATCAAATAAGTTACTATATCCTAATCCGTGTTCTACTATATAGTTAGATAAAACTACTTTTTCACCTGCTTGCGTTGGTAAATAGCCGAGTTGATAGTCGTCTGCTAAATAATCAGCTACAGCCGCAAAACCGCCAATTTTCGCTAATGTGGTTTTGCGAATGACAATGGTTGAACCCAAGGCAAATTTTATCCCTTCTAATTGTTTACTAACTAAAATGCCGGGTTGAAAATCTGTGGCTGTACAAATAGCTTCTAAAATTGTGGCTATTCCTTGGGCTGTGGAACGATATAAACAGGTAACAACGCCGACTTTTTCATCTTGTAAAGGTTGAATAACTGTTTGCAAATAGTTTGAACTAACATAAATATCACTATCAGCAATTACTAAAATAGCATGGTTGGCACCGGTGACAGCATTAGCTAAGTTACTGATTTTTAAATTTGCGCCGATAATATGATCTTTCACCACCAAACTAATATCTATTTCGGGGAATTGTTGAATTAATTTCTTAACTACTTCTATACTAGGGTCTGTGGAACTGCGGACACCAAAAATAATTTGATACTGGGGATAATCTTGTTGACAAAATGAAGCTAAGTTGGTGTAAGTCCCCTTATCAACACCACACAGCGGTTTAAGGATAGTGACAGGGGGATGAAATTCCGGGTTTATGGGAGGAGAGTCATGCAAAAATGCTATCGCTGTATAAACCCCATAGGTGTAAAATAAAACGGCTGATAAACAAAGAATTAACATCAGGGGAAAGGAATCAGGGAGTAAAACAACTGACAACTGACAACTGACAATTGACATAATGAATCTAATTTACTTTCTTTTACGGTCTTCTTGGAAAATGGTAGCGATTGCTATTACCACAGGTTTTTTGAGTGGTGGTAGTAGTGCGGGATTAATCGCCCTGATTAGTAGTGCAGCGAGCAAAAGCAATGCTGCACCTTTGACAACTATAGCCTGGGGTTTCGTTGGTTTAGTCACCGTGGCCTTAATTACCGGCGTGATTTCCCAAATCATGTTAATTCGCTTATCTCAAAATGCCGTTTTGCAATTGAGAATGCAGTTAAGTCGGCAAATATTAGCGTCGGAATTAAGTCATTTAGAACAATTAGGAAATCCCCGCTTATTAGCAACTTTAACAGAAGATGTCCAAGCGGTAGCAAATGCTGTATATGTGATTCCCTTTTTATGTATTGATATATCAATGGCATTAGGCTGTTTACTATATATAACTTGGCTATCTTGGTTAGTATTTATCATGGTTGTGGCTTTAATGATTGCTGCTATTGCTAGTTGTAAATTATTATTAGATAAAGGCGAAAAATTATTAGCTTTAGCCCGTGAAGATCAAGATGCTTTGTTTAATAATTTTAGCACCCTTACAGCGGGAATCAAAGAACTAAAACTCCACTATCAACGCCGTCAATTCTTTCTGAGTAATCGTTTAGAAGCTACAGCCAGCAGATTTAGAAATCATAATGTTCAAGGTTTAACTTTATTTGCCACAACTACCAGTTGGGGTAAATTAATATTTTTCTTTGCTATTGGTTTTGTCCTTTTCATTTTACCGCATTTATTCGCTATTGATGCCGAAACTTTATCCGGTTACATTCTCACTTTCACTTATTTAATGTTGCCTATGGATAATATTTCCAATAATTTACCATTAATTAGTAAAGCCAGTGTTGCTTTACAAAAAATCGAATCTTTAGATTTATCTTTAGCCAGTCGGGCGGAAATTGCCACAGCACCACCTCATGCTCTCACAAATTGGCACAGTTTACAACTAAAAAACGTCACTCACACCTATTACACAGATAAAGAAGATAATAGCTTTATTCTTGGGCCAATTAATCTTACCCTTTATCCCCAAGAATTAGTTTTTATTGTGGGTGGAAATGGTAGCGGTAAATCATCTTTAGCGAAATTAATCACTGGTTTATATATTCCTGAAAATGGCGAAATTATCTTAGATCAAAGTTTGATTAATGAAGCTAACCGCGAATGGTATCGCCAACATTTTTCCGTCGTTTTTTCTGATTTCTACTTATTTGAAGAACTACTAGGATTAGAAAATAATAACTTAGATATTCAGGCTCAAAAATATTTACAAAAATTGCAACTTGATCATAAAGTTAAAATTGAAAATGGGCAACTTTCCACCACATCTCTTTCCCAAGGACAACGAAAACGTCTAGCATTACTAACAGCATATTTGGAAAATCGCCCAATTTATTTATTTGATGAATGGGCTGCTGATCAAGATCCCCTATTCAAAGATATATTCTATACCCAATTATTACCAGAATTGAAAGCACAGGGAAAAACAATTTTAGTAATTAGTCATGATGATCATTATTTTCATTTAGCCGATAGAATTATTAAACTAGACTATGGCAAAATTGAATTTGATCAACTCCCACAAACTTAGGCATTAACAATGACAGAAGCGAAAAACGTACTGGGGACAAAATTAGAACTTTGCTGCACTTCTCCCATGACTGGCTTTTACCGCGACGGATTTTGTACCACAGGTGGACAAGATACGGGAATGCACGTTGTTTGCGCTCAAGTTACAGAGGAATTTTTGCAATATACTAAATCCCAGGGAAATGATTTGAGTACACCTGCACCTCATTTTAATTTTCCTGGCTTAAAACCTGGTGATTGTTGGTGTTTATGCGCTGCAAGGTGGCAAGAAGCCTTAGAAGCTGGTGTTGCACCGACCGTAGTTTTAGAAGCCACCCATGCTAGGGCTTTGGAAGCTTGTAATTTAGAAGATTTGCAAAAACATCGGGTAATTCGTAATTAGGAAAGTGGTTAATAATTATTAGCAAATATAGCAATAGTATATGAATTTTGAAAAAATCTAAGTAGCCAGGGAATAAATTCCCTGTCTCAAAGCTAAAGTCGGTTTTAACCGACTGTTTTTAGAGTGCGTTTTAACGCACTTTTGCTATTAGCCCGGAAATTGATTTCCGGGTGGGTGTGGAGGCTAAAAGAGTTATTTACTGCTTTTACTGACTTGAGAACGTTCTAAAAGATCATTCAAGTCCTTTTTTGCTTCTTGAGTCAATTTCAAACTAGCTAAATTAGCTACAATGCTTAAAGGGACATTAACTCGGTCTGATTGTATCCTATTAAATAATAATAAAATGACTATCAATAACGTTACCATTGTAGATAAAATGGTAATACTAACACCTAAGTAATAAGTAACCCTTGATTGATGAACTAACAAATCAATGATTTGACTTTGCTTTTCTTGAGTAATTTGAATATGTGAATCTTTTGGGGATTTTTTAAACCAGTTAAACATAACTCTTAACTCCTATTTTGATGATTTATCTCAGTTCGTTTTTGAACTTAATAACAATATAGAAATTTCATTCAAAATGAGAAAGATGAAAAAAGGGTTTTCTTCGTGAAAACTTTTCCCCAAACTTTAGGGAATTTAGTGAAATATCAATACCCCAAATTCCCTAGACAACAATAATCCATATTTGCTATAGTAGAGAAAATTAAGCTACTACTAATTTATATTCATGAATAAACCAGAAAAAGTACAAGCTAGTGAGGCAGGAAAAGCTAAACTAAAAGAAGTATATAAAAAAGCAAGTTTTACTATAGAAACTCTAGCAACAACAGCAAATGCTAGTCAAGACCAAATTAAATATTTAATAGGACAAAATACCCAAAAAGTAAAAGCAGTTGATAGATACATTATAGAAAATGTAGTGAATGCTATAAATGCAGGATTTAAAAAAAATGATATAGATGAAAAACTCACACCATCAGATATAGTTGATGATTGGTATCCACCACTAATACCAACAGAATTTACAACCGTAATTGCAGACAAAACCCAAATATTTTGCGGTCGCAAATTTGTATTTGATGCTATTACCGAATTTATCAAAGATAACAAAAGTGGCTATTTTACCATCCTTGGTGATGCGGGAATGGGTAAAAGTGCTATTTCTGCCAAATATATAGTAGATAATCCTGGAACAATTTGCTTTTTTAATATTCGCGCTGAAGGTAGAAATCGTCCCGATGTATTTCTGAGATTAATTCGTCAACAATTAGTAAATAGGTTTGATTTACAGAATGTAGAAAATGATGATTTATCTACTTTATTAATTAAAGCTAGTCAACAATTATCTAATTCTGAAAATTTAGTAATTGTTATTGATGCTTTAGATGAAGTTGATCAAGAAGACAACGGAAATCTATTAAATTTACCGATGTATTTACCGGAAAAGGTTTACTTGATTTTCACCAGAAGACCTTATAATTTAGATGATAAAAGATTAACTCTTTCCCCCGATACTAAATATCAAGAATTAGATTTGAGGGAATATCAGGATAAAAGTAATAATGATGTAAAAGCCTATATTAAAGAATTTATGGATTTACAAGAATATAAAGCACGTTTAGAAAATTGGATAATACAACAAAGGAATTTGTCAGTAGATGAGTTTATTAAAACTATCGCTGCTAAAAGTGAAAATAATTTCATGTATTTACGCTATGTTTTAGAAGCAATTGCAGAAGGATTTTATAAAGATGAAAAACTAGAACAATTACCCGCAGGTTTACAGGGATATTATGAGAGTCATTGGCGCATTATGGGAATGACTGCTAGACCTTTACCCAAGGATAAAATTAAAATCATTTATGTAATGTGTGCTTTAGAAAGTGCCGTATCCCGTGAAATGATTGTGAAATATTCCCAGGAAGATGATCTCACAGTGCAGGAAGTTCTCAAAGGTTGGACACAATTTTTACAGAAACAAGAAACCTATCAACCGGCTCGTTATCGCTTTTATCATGAAAGTTTCCGCGATTTTTTACAACGTCAGGAGATTGTGGAAGCTGCGGGGGTGAGTTTACCTCAAATCAGCGCGGAAGTTGCTAAAAATATGGCTGAGGGATTAATACTATGAGTAACTTTCGCACTTGGTTTGATAAAAAATCAGAGGAAGCACAAGAACAGTTTTTAGGTGAATATACCCGATTATTGTTAGCAAATGAAGAGTATAAAAAACTGTGCCAATTATTAGCTAACTACTACTTTATCGAAGCGAAAATTAATCATCCTTTATTTGGAGTAAAAGCACTGATTGAAGATTATGATTTATTAGATACTTCAGGAATCATGAATAATTTAAAATATGCAGAAACTATCAAATCACTAAAATTAGTTCAAGGTGCTTTATCCAGATCAGCACACATAATATTTCGAGAGCCAAAACAACTCAAGGTACAACTATCAGCACGACTAAAATATTTTGATTTACTAGAAATTGAAAATTTGTTAGCACAAATCGCCACAGATAAAAATATAGGTTTATATAGTTTAATAGGTAGCCTCACACCTCCTGGTGGTGGTGGATTAATTCGCACCCTCTCAGGTCATAGTAACTTGGTAAATGTGCTTGCAGTCACACCCGATGGTAAAACCCTGATTTCTGGTTCATCTGACAACACTATCAAAATCTGGGAGATAGGAACACGTGCAGAAAAGTTCACGCTAAGAGGTCATAGTGACTGGGTAAGAGCGCTCGCAGTCACACCCAATGGTAAAACCCTGATTTCTGGTTCATATGACAATACTATCAAAATCTGGGATTTAGGAACACGTGCAGAAAAGTTCACCCTTAACGGTCATAGCTCCTTGGTAAATGCGCTCGCAGTTACACCCGATGGTAAAACACTAATTTCTGGTTCATCTGACAAAACTATCAAAATCTGGGATTTAGGAACACGTGCAGAAAAGTTCACCCTAAGAGGTCATAGTAACTCGATAAGAGCGCTTGCAGTCACACCCGATGGTAAAACCCTGATTTCTGGTTCATCTGACAACACTATCAAAATCTGGGATTTAGGAACACGTGCAGAAAAGTTCACCCTTAACGGTCATAGTGACTGGGTAAATGCCCTCGCAGTTACACCCAATGGTAAAACCCTGATTTCTGGTTCATATGACAAAACTATCAAAATCTGGGATTTAGGAACACGTGCAGAAAAGTTCGCCCTTAACGGTCATAGTGACTGGGTAAATGCTCTCACAGTCACACCTGATAGTAAAAACCTGATTTCTGGTTCATCTGACAAAACTATCAAAATCTGGGATTTAGGAACACGTGCAGAAAAGTTCGCCCTTAACGGTCATACTAAATCGGTAAATGCGCTCGCAGTTACACCCGATGGTAAAACCCTGATTTCTGGTTCATATGACAATACTATCAAAATATGGGATTTGGGAACAGGTGCAGAAAAGTTCACTCTTAAAGGTCATAGAACGATTGCATTCACACCCGATGGTAAACCCCTGATTTCTGCTTCAGGTGGCAACACTATCAAAATCAGGGATTTAGGAACACGTGCAGAAAAGTTCACCTTCACTAATAATAGTGACTGGGTAGAAGTGCTTGCAGTCACACCCGATGGTAAAACCGTGATTTCTGCTTCAGGGGACGATACTATCAAAATCTGGGATTTGGAAACAGGTGAAGAAATAGCAACTTTCACAGGAGAAAGTCCAATAAAATGCTGTGCAGTTGCTCCCGATGGGGTGACAATAGTAGCGGGAGAAGAATCGGGAAGGTTACATTTTCTGCGTCTGCAAGGAAGGTGAAAATGAATACCTTATCTTTCTCTTCCCCAGACTTACAATCCATCATCCTCAGCAAAACAGAAAATTTTGTTGGTCGTGATTTTATTTTCACTGCTATTAATAATTTTCTCCACCGTTACCCCAAGGGTTATTTCACCATTGTGGGTGTTCCCGGTAGCGGTAAAAGTGCCATTCTTGCCCAATTTGTGCGCCAAAATCCCCATACTATTTATTACAATGCCCAAATTGCGGGTAAAAATCGAGTTGAGGCATTTTTTCCAGAGGTTTGTACACAGTTAAATTTATTGTTAGAGAATTTATCTAGCACCCCTCCCCAACCCTCCCCGCAAACCATGACAGAGACAGGATTTATCAATGCAAATGAGGGAAGTTGGTTATTTTCTACTTTATTGCAACAAGTCAGCGAGAAATTACCAGATCAGAAAATAATTATTGTGATTGATGGTTTGGATGGAATTGATATAAATAGTCAAGCTGTAGGAACGAATTTATTTTATCTACCGCGATATTTACCCGATCAAATTTATTTTATTTTCGCTCGTCGTCCCTATCAAAAATCCCATAGTGGCTTGTTAATTGAAGCACCTTCACAGATTTTAGATTTAGCAGATTATCCAGTGGAGAATAGGGAAGATATTAAAGCATATATTCAGAGAAACCTAACCCCCCTAACCCCCCTTCCCTACCAGGGAATGGGGGAACAAGAGTTTTCTAACTCCCCTCTCCTCCCAGGAGAGGGGTTGGGGGAGAGGTTTAATGAAAATGAAGATAATTTTATGTATGTGCAACAAATTTTAAAAGCTATTGCTGATGGTTTTTATTCTGCAAATGATTTTGAGCAAATTCCACCAGATTTAGAGGTCTATTATCAACAACATTGGCAAAAAATGCAAGGTCAGGGTTTATCTGATGTTGCGATGGATATATTGCGGGTTTTGACTGCTGAAGAAACTCAACCCATGTCAACAGTAGCTATTAGTCAAATTATCAAAGCTGATGTTTTTGATGTGGCGGAAATTATGGAAACTTGGTTAGAATTTCTGCAAGAAATACGCACAAGTAAGGAAACTCAATACCAATTATATCATCACAGTTTTCGGTTATATCTTCATTATTACAGCACTTTGCCTAACGGTTAAATACAATAATTAATCGCAAAGTGCTGTATATCATTTTAGTTTTCCCGGTTTAAAAGCCGGTGATTGTTGGTATTTACGCGCTGCAAGAGGGCAAGAACCACGCTAGGGCGTTAGAAGTTTGTAATTTAGCAGACTTGCAAAAATATCGGGTAATTCGTAATTAAAAAACTGCCACTAACTCAAATTATTAACTCCGACATTTTGGAGTTTTTCCATAATTAGGAGTAGCGTCAGGATAAAAGGTACGAATAGCACCTTTTTTAGCAACAAAAATATTTGCAAATGTTTTGCCGTTATCAGTCACACTCAACAAACAAGCTTTGGGAGTTGCATTTAAACTAGGGTTATTTTTGTATGCTTTAGCTGCAATAGTTAAAATCTCTTCGGCATTGAGGGTGTAACCATATCCTTTGAATGGATCATTGACGATGCGATTGCCCACTTTCATGCTAACACCAAAGGAATAAACAGCCCCTGGTTTCACCTCAGATTTTTTCACAGACTGAGGTGAAATTCCCGCAATACCTCGTTTCTGTAAATCTAAATAACGTCCAGCATAGTGTAAACCACCAATTTTAGTTTCTCCGGGTTCACCACAAAAAACATGATCGAATCCTTTTGCATTAAACCAAAGATTAGTTAAATCTTCCAGAAATTTTGGATTAGAAGTTCTATCTGGAAAAATATAACCCCCAACATTAGTTTTAATATTGCTGAGAACATTGGGAAAACTGTTAAACATGGTTTTGAATTCAGTAGGTTTAACCACTTTTCCTAATTTCCCACATAATTGATTAACTGCTTGATCAAACTTATTCAATACAGGAGGAGGAGGAGTTAAATCTTGTCTACCACCAAATTTAACGTTAACAGGATTATCAATATTATCAAAGAAAGGTAAAAGTTCCTCTGCGCTTACCAAGGTAGGACTAGATAGAGTAGTTACAAAAAATAGTCCTGTTGCTGAAATTAAGCAGAGAAATCCATTTAACTTGTTTAACATCATTGGCATCTCACTGGATTCACGTATTAATATAAACAGCACCAAAGTACCATTAAACTATTAATCGTGTCAATTGTTACTAATTAAAATTCATCATGTCCCCAAATTCTTCCATCATTTTCTCCATTAATTCTTCCATCATCTCCTCCTGCATAGAACGGAGACTTTCGGGACCTGCCAGAAATTCCTTAATCGTCATTTTTTTATCTTTAAAATCTTTGACAAAATCACGAATTTCTGCAACGATTTTAGTTTGATTTTGCATGGTTTCCAGCATCACTTCAATACAATCAACACCTTGTTTAGCTGCTTTTTTGTAATCAGCAACCATAGACCCTTCTGGGGTATTTTTTGCTAATCGGAGTTCTTGCTTCAATTTCTCATACTGATTTTTGAGAATTTGATTGTGTTGTTCTATATTTTTACATTTGCGACTTAAATCATCCTCACTATTATTATCAATTGTTTCTCCGACTTCATATTTACGTTCAATTTCCAAAAGTCGCGCTAAATCTCCTTCTTGGTAAGCTTTATTAATTTCCTTCATTATTTCTGTGTGCGTCATTTGGGTTTCATTATCTTTAACCTTATCAGGGTGAAAGATTTCCGCTAATCGCAAAAATGTCTGTCGGACTTTTCTAGATTCATCTGTTCTCGCTACTGTGGGAGATTCTGAATCTCCTTCTGCTTCCCAAAACTGACGACGACGTTGATGATTTTCTTCAGAATCATCATTTTCAAATAGTTCATCTAATTCTTCATCATCATCTTCTTCATCATCATCAATGGGTTTATAACTAATAATTCCTCCCTTTTGTAAACTTCTGTACAGTGATTGGATATTTTTCTGGGTTTGTTTTCCCATCTTTCTCGTAGTTAAAATTTCGGCAAACAAAGCATGAATTTCTGCATCTAATTCTGCCATTGTTTTCATATTCGGACTAACTCGATGAAATACCTCTGTAGCTAAAGAACGCATTTTTTCGACAAAGTTATTTAATTCTGTCCGCTTTTTCTTAATTTGCTTTAATAAAGATTCGTGTTCTTTCTCTAAACCCTGTAACTGAAGATGTAAGTCAGAAAGAGCTAAGGGAGTTACTGTAGTTGAGGATGCTGTTTTTGTTTTGCGTGCCATAATAGTAGATGCAAGTAAAATCAGGGTATTTATCTGTGTTTATCCGCGTTTATCTGCGTTCAATTATTCTTGAAGATTCTACACAAATTCAATAAAAGTTAAAATGGACAATAACAGACGGTACTAAACAACATTATATTTTAAATATTGATGTTTATACAAGATTCTTAATTAAATTAGCTGGTTATAATTACTTAATTTAAACCCTTTCACAGTCAACATTTCCCGCACTTGTTGACTCAACAAAGCCGCTAATTCTACTTCACCACCGTTATTTATATCAGTATTCACTAAATCAGGATGAGAATAAATTTCTACTAATTCCGCTTCTATTTGCGGTATCAAACCTAGTAAATATTTTTCGCTCATGTCACCAGTTTGTAACAATCCATAAACCCTGTTAGCAAATTTAATTTGATTTGCTTTTAATAAACCTTCTCCATAACGGCGTAATTGTCCAAAAACAATAGACCAAATTATTTTAATCAGTAAGTTGCGTTTATCAATCTTCAGATTTTTTGTTAATTCTTCGGAAGGTAAACGGATAAATTTAATCTGAAATTCTGGGGCAAATTCGGTTAAAATATTCAAGATTACAGGATGCACATGAAGGTGCAAATGTCCATCAACATGAGCAAGATTTAAACCAGAATCCCGAAATTTTTCTAATTGAGCATATATTTCTAACCGCAATTCTGCACGGGTAGCTTGATTAAATTGATAACTTAATCCTGCTTGAGTAGGATCATTAGAGAAATTACCTTGAGAGTCTACTAAATGAGGAATTTTTGCAGGTGGTAAAACTGATTTACCACAAACTAAAACCAGGTGTAAACCAACTGCTAAATCAGGGTGATTTTTTGCTAGAGCGATCGCCTCTTGTGCTGCATCACCACTTACCATTAAACTAGTGCTAGTTAAAATCCCTTCCTCATGGGCTTTAATAATCGCTGCATTTACACCGGACGAAACACCGAAATCATCAGCATTAATAATTAAATAAGACATTGGTAAAAAGTGATGATGATTAAAAATGTTTGAATCAGGATACCCAGGATTAAAGGATTAACAGGATTAATTAAAAAACCCTCAGAAGATAATTAAATTAAATCCTGAACATCCTTAAATCTTGTAAATCCTGATTCAGACAGTCCTCAGAAGATAATTATTAAATCAAATCCTGAACATCCTTTAATCCTGGATATCCTGATTCTGACAATTTACCTAGCTAAAGCTTGAGTCCGACGTTCATTCAAATAACCAAAGAACTCCTTACCCTCGCGCAAACGACGAACTAACATTTGTCTATCACCAAGCATTTCCCGCACAATGGGAATAATCGCTTTTGGACGGAAGTAAAACTTGCGATACATTTTTTCAACAGCATCTTCAATTTCTGCACTGGAAAGAGTTGGATATTGCAAAGTTGAAGTTTGAATACCGGAAGTTGCTACTAAAGACTCATTCGCAAACCAACCCTTTTCTCTAGCTTGGTCATACAATTCTGTACCAGGATAAGGTGCAGCAATAGAAACTTGAATTGTATGGGGACTCAATTCACAAGCAAAGCGAATTGTTTCTTCTACAGTTTCTGGAGTTTCTATTGGTAAACCAATAATAAAAGTCCCATGAACAGTAATACCAAGTTTGTGGCAATTCTTCATGAATTCTCGCGCCACTTCTAGCTTAATGCCTTTTTTGATATTATTGAGAACTTCTTGATTACCAGATTCAAAACCTACCAATAATAACCTTAAACCGTTATCCCGTAAAGTTTTCAGAGTATCATAATCTAAATTAGCACGAGCATTGCAACTCCAAGTTAAATTGAGTCGCTTCATGTGTTTACTAATTGCTATTGCTCGATGTTTGTCAATGGTAAAAGTATCATCATCAAACATATACTCCCGCACCTTGTCCCCAAAGAGAACCTTAGCCTCTTCCATTTCTCTGCCTACGGCATCG
The DNA here is from genome assembly GCF_009712035.1 of Anabaena sp. UHCC 0187. Classification (GTDB taxonomy): domain Bacteria; phylum Cyanobacteriota; class Cyanobacteriia; order Cyanobacteriales; family Nostocaceae; genus Dolichospermum. Next base: position 41,060 of record NZ_VILB01000008.1, read on the forward strand.
GGGCTTTTATGACGGTATAAATGTCCGCCAATAGTTTGCGGCCACAAACAAAAAGTACATTTTGCCGGACAACCACGCCCAGTATAAAAAGAAATATAAGGATGTTGCAAATAGCCAATAAAATATTTGCTAATATCCAAATCACGGGCATAAACTGGTAACACACTGGGCATAGCATCCCAGTCATGAATTAAAGGACGTTCTTCAGTTTGGTGGATATTTCCCAACTTATCCCGGTAACTCAAACCCTTGATTTCATCCCAAGGTTTCCCCTCTGCCAACTCCTTACAAGTATAATCAAATTCATTGCGGCAGACAAAATCAATTACTGGATTTTCCCGCAAAGTTTCTTCTGGTAAAACCGCAACGTGCGCCCCCACAAAGCCAATTTGCACATTAGGGTTTTGCGCTTTGATCGTTTCTGCACACTTAACATCATTCGCCAAAGAAGGCGTGCTAGTGTGCATAATTACCAATTCGTAATCCTTGGCAATTTTTAACACATCATCCACAGTTTGCCCGTGGGGAGGTGCATCAACTAACCTACTGCCAGGAACTAAAGCCGCTGGTTGTGCTAACCAAGTGGGATACCAAAAAGAAGTAATTTCTCGTTTTGCTTGATATCGCGCCCCTGCACCACCATCAAAACCATCAAAAGATGGTGGACTCAGAAATAAAGTAGTTTTCATGAATATCTCTCACACACAAATTTTTATTTTGGTAATATACAATTGTTTCCTCTTACCTGTTCCCCGTTCCCCGTTTCCTGTTCCCTCTGACCTAACTAGCTTTGACGTTCACACCCATGAGGTTTTCAATCAGGGAAATAACATCACTGCGGCTGAGTTTTTCCTTACCACTGGCTAAAGCATCAAGAGTACCATGAGCTAAAGCTAGAGGAATTTGGCAAAATTGCAAAGCTGGCCCCTCTGGCAAAGAGTTGGTATAAGCATCTGCTAAGATAAGATTGCGACGGGCATATTCTTGGAGATGATCGTTATCCCAACCCACGGGAGAAAAGCTGACCCCACGGGTTAAATCCTCAGAATTGTTCCGCAGAATATTTACTGCTTGCAAACCCCTACCAAATCCTATGGCTTGAGTGCGGTTGCTTTGAGTTCCATCATACCAGTTCCATAAATCCGAGAGTAACAAGCCTACCGCACCCGCTACTCCAAATGTATAACGGTCTAAATCAGCTTCTGTTTCTATTTTCCAATTTCTATCTGCCCAGTAAGCCATTCTATCAGCCATTGCGGCTGTTGCATCCCAAATCCGGGGAGCAATGCTTTCAGGTGCTAATATTGACCATTCTCTAATGCGTAAGCTGACTTCCTGTAAAGAATTTTCGTATCCGTCAAATCCCACAGAAAAAGCATCAAGGGGAAAACCATCTACTCCAGCTTGTAATGTCAGACTAATATTTTGCAATAGGTGTTTTTTAGTCTCATTATCCAATTTTGGATCATCTTCAATTTGATCAATTGCCCGCATACACAAGTATGCTGATGCTACCGCTTCTTGCAATCCTGATGGTAAAATACTAATTGGGATATAAAAAGTTCGACTAGTGTCTTTGAGGATTTGCAAAGCATCTCCACGTAAATCCATTTTGTTAACTCCTCTCTTTATTTTCACACCACACACAATTCGGATTTTTTTTGATGATACTGGCTTTAGTTTTTACTAAACCTTAAAAACCATAGATACCCTAGTATTTAATCTAGGAATTAACAGTTTATGGTGTCGTACTTAACATAAGTCTCAAGTTTATCAAAGTTTAGTATAGTATATAAGGTTTTGGTAACAACAACTTTGGCTATAAATTTAGACAGAGCAAACCCCAAGTTTTGAGTATAAAAAAAATATTATTGCTTAATATTAACTCAACTTAATTTACTGCTAATCCGCTGGAGGAACAAAATTTGTCGAGATTTTGAGTCTATTACCATCACCTACAAGTTTTTATTAACGCAATATTCGACACTAAGTATAATATTGATACTATAAAAACTGTATCTTATCTCATTTTTCACAAAAAATAACCTACACACCTATTTTTTTGCTTTAGTCTTGCTTGTTACCTATCTCTACTAGGAAGTATGGCTATCCACAGTCAGTTATCACAAATGAAATAGGATATTTATATAAATAGTGAATTTTGTCCAAAAGTGTTCATTTTGTGTAAAGTATATGCAGGTAAATGGCAAAATATCACATTCATTCCCAAAAATTGGCTAAAATCTACCTGATAGACCTTAATTCAATCAGGGCAGTGTCAATAAATTACTCAGAATTCAGCTATTGTCAACGTACCTACAACATCCCTAGTTTAATATTTTAGAGGTATCAATGGAGTTTAATAATCTTAGCAAAAAAACAAACGAATATAAAGAACTTAAAGAAAAACCTCAAAGACATTATCCCCCTACTAAAGGTAGTCTTAAAGCTAAAGAACCTAATCCAGTCAATAATAGTACCCTGAGTGATGATGACAATCGTGGTCGAGTAGCAATTTTTATTGATGGCTTAAATCTATTTCATGCCGCATTGCAACTAGGAATTGAAATTGACTATGTAAAATTGCTTTGTCGTTTAACTAAAAGTTCTCGATTATTACGTGCCTTCTTTTATACGGGAATGGACAGTGGCAACGAAAAGCAACAGGGATTTCTTTTATGGATGCGTCGTAACGGCTATCGTGTAGTTACTAAAGATATGAGTGTAGTTGTAGATAATTACAAAAGACCAAATCTGAATGTAGAAATTGCCGTTGATATGATTACTTTAGCACCCTATTATGATACAGCTATTTTAGTTAGTGGGGATGGAGATCTATCTTATGCGGTTAATGCCGTTAGTCGGATAGGAGCTAGAGTAGAAGTAATTGGTTTGCAAACAACAACTAGCGATAGCGAAGCCCGATCTAGAAATTACCTTATTGATGTGGCTGATGAATTCATAGATTTTGATAGTATGAAACAACACATTCAAAAAGATTCTTGTATCGGTTATAGTTACCGAACTCCTTCTAATTACTAGCTTTAAATTCCCAGTACCTAATTTTTTGTGATACCAAATATAAAATACTTGTAAATTCTGGGGTCTTAGATATTTATTACGCTATCCTCAAACTCAAAAAATTTGAGGTACTTAATGTTGCATTTTATTTGGCACTTTTTTAAAATCTATGCTATATCAGTGTAGAAATAGCTAATTAACATTAACAAGTATAATCACCATACTTTAAAATTCAGTTTTAAGTAAAGTATGATTGCTGATTAATGTGTTGTTAGTATTCACTTAAAATGTATCCTCAATAGATACAGCAGAATTCAGGAGTCAGGAGTAAAACCTGCTTCATGCTTGATATCCCAGCGTGGCCTATGCCTACGACAGCTACGCTAAAGCCGTATTTCCTATAACTTATATTATTAAAGGAGTAGGTACTGTGAATCAAATTCAGTTAACTTTAGTTATTAGCTATGTCCTAATGACTGGCTATTTTTTTACCAATTGGTTAACCTTTTCTCTCCGTCATCCTACATCTTCTCCAGAGGATAAATTTTTCTCCTTTATCATGTTTATTATCACCACTATTTTGTGGCCTGTAGTAATTGTGATTTCTTGCTTAGAAATCCTTAAAAAAGGCAAGTTAGAATTTACTATGGTAGTTCCTGTGCTTTTAGCAATATTCGCGTTTAGTATTTCCTACTATTTAAGTTCGGTACATGAACATTGGCTGTGTTATTATGATCTTTTTTGCCATGCTTAAATAACCATCGTAACTGGTTTTGAATTTTGAATTGCTTATTGTTTTTTTTAAAGTCTACATCTGGAAATCTGACTCCCTGAATTTAAACTTTAATCATCTTCATATTCTGCCCAAGAATTAGCAGTTTCCGATACAGCAACCTTAAGTTTTATATCATTCGATAACCGCTTTTTAGTTTCGTCATAAATATATTTAGCAATCATTTCCGCCGTTGTTTCATATTCAGGTGGCATCACCTCATTTAAAATACAATGATCTAGCCCTCCCTGAGTCATATCTTTTTTAGCCCAACGTAAACTTCTAAAATCAGCCACCATAACTGGGTGAGGACAGTATTCTGAGGAATGCAAAGTTGATGACTGCGCTTCAATTCTCACCTTATAAGTATGTCCGTGCATTCTCCCACAAGGACCATTATAGTCTTTGATATAGTGGGCGCTATCAAAGGTAAATTCTGTACTTAGTTTCCATTTTGGCATCTTGATATACTCTTTGCTAATTGGTAATTGGGAAAATTCTTCCCCCTGTTCCCTGTTCCCTAAATATGCAATTTAACCTAAATTTGTACTGATGTTAACTCAATCTTTGCTCATTGGATCTGCCTTAGTTAGAAGATGGTGAGGATACGATAAAAAACACACAGTATATCTATCAGGTTATAGATGTATACAGGATTCCAAATGCTTGAAGTTATTGCTGTTGCTGGGCTATTACTGATTCTTGGCGATTTTGTTTCTACCTTCTTCTATCATGTCCCTGAACACGTTTTTGGTAGCCTCCACCTGACAACTCATCATTCCTGGAAAAAGAATTTTCGCCACTATGCTATTTTAACATTTAATCCCCAGGTGCTTTTAGATGGGATTTTGGGAGCTTTGCCCTATTTACTAGTAGCCGTTTGGTTATGGCAGTTATCACCCATAGGCGTAATTTGTGGTTTGTTGCTTGGGCAGTTCCATGTGTGGTGGAGACACGTAATTTCTTTAGGGTGGCAAACACCTCAAGCTGTAACGGTTTTGTGTAAATTTTTATTTGTTACTACGCCGGAACAACACTGGTTACATCACCAAAAAACTAACATGGGTTTCGGGGATATTTTCACGTTTTTTGACCAACCTGCAAAAATTTGGCTGCGTTGGTTGCGGTTACTGAGAATGTATTGGCGTTCTGATCCGGAAACTCACATTTCTCGATCAACTCGATTTTGACTAGAATTACCGACTTAAAATATTGAGTGTGTTAAAAGTATGGTTAATTATGGATGTCACCATTAAAACCTTACACGTTTAACAATCAATGGTTAATTCTAGTCTTGTTGCCACAGTCTATGTTAATTCCGTTACGGGAAATGATGCTAATACGGGTTCTCGGTCTACGCCATTAAAAACTATTACCCGCGCCCTCAAGCAAGGGAAAGCATCAACAATTATTCAGTTGTCCACAGGCACTTATAGCACAGCCAATGGCGAAGTCTTTCCCCTAGTCATTCCACCGGGAGTATTGGTAGTAGGAAATGAGGCCAATAAAGGTCAGGAAATTATCATTTCTGGCAGTGGGGAATATCAAAGCCCTAGTTTCGGAGTCCAGAATATAACTTTACTATTACTAGGTGATGCCAGTCTCTTAGGTGTTACCGTGATTAATAATTCACTTAAAGGTACTGGTGTTTGGATTGAGTCATCAATACCTACCATAGCTAATAGTACATTTAAGAACTGTACTAGGGAAGGAATTTTTACCACTGGCAATGCTAAACCGGGTATTGTGGATAATTTGTTTATTAACAATAAGGTGAGTGGATTAGTCATCGCTAAAAATAGTAAAGGGGAAATATTGCGGAATGTATTTCAAAATAACGGTTTGGGTATAGCGATTAGTGATTTTGCTGCCCCTTTAATCGCCAATAATAAACTTTCAGCCAATGGCACAGCGATCGCCCTTTCTAGGGATGCTAAACCAGTATTACGCCGGAATCTGATTGCTAATAATATCCAAGGTGGTCTATTGATAAATGGTAATGCTATTCCCGATTTAGGAAGTCCTCAAGATCCTGCTGACAATATTTTTCGGGAACAGGGTAAATTCGATTTACAAAATGTCACAGATCAGAAAATCATGTCCGTCGGTAATCAGTTAAGCCCTCCCCAGGTAATGGGGGCAATAGATTTTATGGCTGCTACCATTGACACCCCCAGTCAAATAGGAGTTAGCACCAGGTTTGCTGATTTAGAGGGACATTGGGCGGCAGCTTTTGTGGAGTCCTTGGTGAGTAAAGGTTTTATTAGTGGCTTTCCTGATGGGACTTTTCAACCAGCCACACCAATTACCCGCGCCCAATATGCGGCTTTGATGACTAAAACATTTGAACTACCTGAAAGTAATCAATTAGATAGATTCAAAGATGTCAAATCAAACTTTTGGGCTGCTAAAGCCATAGCCAGTACGGCGGATCAAGGCTTTTTGAAGGGCTTTCCTGATGGGACATTTCGACCGGAAAATAACTTAACAAAAATTCAAGCTCTAGTCTCCATTGTCAACGGTTTAAACTTGAATGGTGGTAATCCTAACGTCTTAATGGTATACCGTGATCGCGCCCAAATTCCTAGTTACGCTACCAACGCCACCACCGTAGCTACGCAAAAACTATTAGTAGTTAATTATCCCCAAGTGGATCAATTAGAACCACTGCGAGAAATTACCCGCGCTGAAGTTGCCGTTCTCATTTATCAGGCATTAGTCGCTACAGGTCAAGAAAATCCTCTTCCCTCTCCCTATATTGTCAAACCAGAGACAGAGATTCCCTCTTTTTCCGATATTGTCGGACATTGGGCAGAACCATTTATTCGAGCATTGGTTAGTATGAACTTAACCCAGGGTTTTGCTGATGGTACATACCAACCAGATCAAGCCATGACTCGCGCCCAATACACAGCTTTAATCGCTGCGGCCTTTAATCCCCCAGCCAAACGCCCGTCCCCAGAATTTATAGATATACCCCAGAATTTTTGGGCAGCTAACGCCATCGAAATAGCAGCCAGAGGCGGTTTTGTAGGCGGATTTAGCGATCGCACCTTCCGTCCTACCCAAAACGTCCAACGGCTACAAGTCATAGTCTCCTTAGTCAACGGACTGGGACTTTCGCCAACTGCCCAAAAAGCCGTAACCTATGTTGACCAAGATAAAATTCCCGAATATGCCCGGACAGCAGTTACCATAGCTACCCAGCAAAAAATTATTGTTAATTATCCAGATCCCAATTTGCTGGCACCAACCAGGGAAGCCACCCGTGCCGAAGTTGCGGCTATGGTCTATCAGGCATTAGTAGCCAGTCAACGCACTAAAGTTATCAACTCACCATATATTGTTTTGCAGATCAGCAATTGACAAGTAGAATGAGAAACACTGCCTATCAATTTTGCCGCTGGTGAAAAAAAACACTCATGTAGCTAAAAATACGTTAGGCTAGATGCGATGGGTGAAATGTTTATACCTATTGCCATAGAAACTTACAGCCCATGTTAACAACAGCCCCGGTTACTCCAACTTTTGCGGCTCCTGCCGAATTAGCAGCTAAATTATTAACTCACTACAGTTTTGATCTCAATGGGTATAATGCCAGTGAGTTAATTAGCCGCTGGCAATCAGAATATCCCATTCATTGGTTACACTTGGCGGTGATAGAAGCTTTGTATCAAGGACGTTATAAAGCTATATCTGTACAGCAAATTTTGACCTTTTGGCGGCGTAGGGGAGAGACAACATATCATTTCAACATGGAATTTGAGCGCATGATTTGCAGCAAATTCCCCGAACGTCTCACTTCTCCCTCTCTCCCAGTTTTACCACCACCTGAACAGGAGATCAGGACTGAAAAATATAAACATCCTCAATTATTACCAGCCGAAGTTAGTTATAAGTATCAAATAAATAATAATTTACAGCGTACAGTCGCAACCTGGGACTCTGACCAAGAAAATCTAGTCCCTACACCTCCTTCTTTTCAATTAACAGCAGAAGTAAGTCAACAGGAAATTATTGAGAGTATTTCATATGAACCAACACCACAGCTAATGTTAGCAGCAACGGCCAATCATCCCCCCATTGGTCAGTTTATGCCCCAAAAAAGCGATCGCACCGAATCTTTTACATCCAAACTCAAAGCCCTCACTAGTGAAAGCTTGGAGTTTGTATTTTAGGGAGTCAGGAGTAGGAGTCAGGAGTCAGGAGTCAGGACGAAGAAGGAAGAAAGAAGAAGGAAGAAAGAAGAAGGAAGAAAGAAGAAGGAAGAAAGAAGAAGGAAGAAGGAAGAAAGAAGAAGGAAGAAGGAAGAAAGAAATTACTTTATAGGCTCGATAACTGCTCTTAAACCTTTGCTATTGAAAGAGTTAACCATTTCACTAGCACTTTCCTGACTGCTAAAGATTCCCACTTGCATCACCTTGCGGCCTTGCCAAACTTTAGAAAAAGCATCAGTAACTAGAGAACTGACTAAATTCTGTTGCTGTTGATTTGCAACTAGCACTAGCACGCGATAACGGGAATTTTTATTAGTAGCTGAATAATTTTGAGGGGCTGAATTCTGAATATTTGCCCCTGTTGCGGCTTGAGGAGCGACAAATTCAATAGCACCTGAGTCAAGTCGCACATAATTAAACTGTGGTAAATCAGACTGATTATTTGGTAATTGTGGCGGTTGACTGGAATTAGGAATGGTTCTAATTTTTAAAGGTGTTAGAGTTCTTTGATTAGGAAAATTGGAAACTGTGGGGGTAGAAAAGGTTATTGGTGTATTCCCCGAAATTTCTCTTGATAAAGAGTTAGAACCAGAATTTTGGGCTGTAGATGCGGTTATGCCTTGAAGATCCACCTTACCGCTGATGCGATTGCTAACTAAATTGTTTCCAGGGGCAGAAATTAGCAACTTAGCACTTTGGGCGTTGATATCATAACGACCATTATTCCGAAATACATTCTTCCCTGGGTCATAACTACTACCTAAATCTGGTCTAGCTTGGGCAATTATTACTAAACCATCTTCTTTGTTACCTTGAATAAAATTATTCCTGAACATGGGTGTAGCATTTGCTTGGACAATAATACCCGATCTATTGTCCTGAATTTGGTTAGCTACTACCACCGGAGACGAATTTTGAGCAACATTAATCCCAAAACCAGTTTCTTGAAAAATATTTTCTCTGATTTCGGGGCGAGCATTACCAGAAATAGTTATGCCATTAGCACCATTGCGAATAAAATAATTTTTGCTAATGCTAGGTGTAGCATCACCAGTGACAGCAATTCCATCTTGGGTACTATTAGTAAAGGTATTGTCTCGAACTACAATATTGCTAGATTCAATCCACAATCCATAACCCCGACTATTAGAGTTAGTAATGGTGACACCACTTAAACTAGCTTGGTTAGCACCGACAATGGCGACGTTTTGACCACCAAACCTGCGACTGAGGTATTCACCACCACCAATAATTGTTACGGTTTTGCCTTTATTGTTAATATCGCCTTGAATCGCTACCCCTGGTTTTAAAATTAAAGGAAATACTTCTCCAGTTTTGGCACTATATGTACCAGGAGAGAGGATAATTAAACTGTTAGACTGTGATGCTTCTAAGGCTTGAGTAATTGTTTGCCAAGGTGCGCTTTCACTCCCATTACCTGTTTTGTCATTTCCCATACTTGGGTTGACAAATGATTGGTTAACCTGAGAGATTGTTTTTTCACCTGGAAATAGCTGTTCTATTCCTGTAGGCACTTGAGCAAAGACACTACTTGCGCTTGTCATTAAGAGTGTTGTACTCGTCATTCCTAAACTAATAGTTAAACTCAAAATTGAGAAACTCAGGGAATTATGCAGGGTGTTCACAGATTTTTGGGGAATTATCATTGTTTATAGAACTCCTGAAAATATCTAGCAGGAAGATTGACAGTCTTTTTTTCTATGACTTTGATTATCACTGTATATCAACTGCTGCCAGACAACTGCTATACAATCAATTTTTATACTGTCCAACAGTAGTATGTTCACGATGTTACTCGTACCTTGACAAATTGACCACAATTAGTTAGCAATTATTTAATAATCAAAATATGAATCAGGCTGGCTATTACGATGCAAGCATTAAAAATGGGGTTTTTGTAATGGTTTCAGCCCATAGTCACACACAACAAACTGTTTATCGCATTTTAGATGCGAACTTGGATCGCGCTCGTGAGGGTTTGCGAATTATTGAAGAATGGTGCCGATTTGGTTTAAATAATGCCCAGTTTTCAGGTATATGTAAACACTTGCGTCAAGAGTTGGGCGCTTGGCATACGGCTGAAATCCGCGCAGCCCGCGATACACCAGGTGATCCGGGAACTGATTTAAGTCACCCCCAAGAGGAACAACGGGCTGATATTACATCTCTATTACAGGCTAATTTTTGCCGTGTGCAAGAAGCATTGCGCGTATTAGAAGAATATGGCAAGCTTTATCATGGGAATATGGGAGCGGCTTGTAAACAAATGCGTTATCAGGTTTATACCCTGGAAAGTAATTTGATGGGTTATCAGCGTCATCAGTTATTATGGCGATCGCATTTATATCTGGTAACATCTCCCGCAGATAACTTATTCGCAATTGTGGAAGCTGCCCTTCAAGGTGGATTAACTCTGTTACAGTATCGGGAAAAGACGGCTGATGATTCGGTACGTTTAGAACGGGCTATGCAGCTACGGCAGTTATGTCACCATTATGGTGCTTTATTCATTATTAATGATCGGGTAGATTTAGCTTTAGCTGTGGATGCTGATGGTGTGCATTTGGGACAACAAGATATACCTATTGCTGTAGCGCGTCAATTACTAGGACATCAACGCATTATTGGCCGCTCTACCACAAATCCTCAAGAAATGCAAGGGGCAATTGCCGAAGGTGCGGACTATATTGGTGTGGGGCCTGTGTATGAAACACCAACTAAAGTAGGTAAAGCCGCAGCGGGTTTAGAGTATGTGAAGTATGTTTCCCAAAATTGTCAAATTCCCTGGTTTGCAATTGGGGGAATAGATATGAGTAATTTGAATGATGTCATGAATGCGGGAGCGCAACGGGTGGCTGTAGTGCGATCGCTGATCGAATCAGATCAACCTACATTGGCAACTCAGTATTTTCTTTCGCAACTGCACCGAATTAAATAATTCAGGAATATTGACAGTAATTATAGTGGGTTAATTTCACCCACCTTGCTGTGTTTGTCAATATTGTGATTTAGTCTATGGCTTTTATTGCTTCTAAATTAATTGGAAAAGTATTATATTCCCCTGTACATAATAGCCCCCTCCTCGCTTGCGGGGAGGGGGTTGGGGGTGGGGTTCTTGTATTTCACTCAATCAAGAACCGCTATATTAAGATATAATTATTTTGATCATCCCCTACCTAAAAACTTGAACTTCAAACTATGAAAATAAAAGTCATTATTCACAAAGAAGAAGTAGGTTATTGGGCAGAAGTTCCTGCTATTCCCGGTTGTGCTACCCAGGGAGATACTTTTGAAGAATTACTACAAAATATATATGAAGCCGTTGAGGGTTGTTTACTCGTTGATGTTGATTCATTAGAACTGGATGAATCTGCTCAAATATTAGAAATTGCCGTATGAAATCAATTTCAGGGAAATAAATCAATATCAATTCGTAAATATTAGAAATAGATTTAAACAATGTACAATTGATAATTGGTGATCAAATCTCTATTTCATCCTATTTATCCTTTAATCGGTGGACATCCTGATTCTGACTAGATTATTATTTTTATAACTCTTAAATTCAAACTTTTTCTCCATGTCCAATCAAATTCATCTCCAAGTCAATGGAGAAACGCGCAATTGTATATCCCCAACTGCTTTACCCGAATTACTGCAACAGTTGGGTTTTAATCTGCGCTTAATAGCAGTAGAATACAACGGTGAAATATTACATCGTCAATTTTGGACTGAAACTCAAATCAAAAATGGCGATCGCTTGGAAGTAGTCACCATAGTTGGTGGTGGTTAATTTAACAAACAAGAATAGCAAGATTCAGGACTATATAACCAGCGATGATAGGTTTTCCGTTTCGCTAATTCCTTACCTTGACGGCCGAGTTTTTCCCGAAGCTGTGAATCTTGACACAAACGCTTAAAAGTTTGCAACATCTCATAACCAGAATCGGGATTTACCAACAGGCCATTTTCTTCATGATGAACCGCATCTAAAACACTACCTAAGCGAGAAGCAATTACAGGTTTACCAAAATAACCAGCTTCTAAATAAACTACACCAAAATTATCTATGGTTTTATCTTCATGATTATCTGAATTTAACATCGCAAAAATATCACAAGCTGCATAATAACCGGCTAAATCCCTTTCTGGGACATACCCTGCAAAATGTACTCGTTTATCTATTCGCAACCTTTCCGCTTGGGATTTTAGCTGGTTTTCACAAACTCCTGTACCGCAAATAATGCAATGAACATCTACACCAAAATTTAGCAATACGGGAATATTATCTATTACCCGATCAAAGTTTTTATATTTAACCAAATTCCCCACAGAGAGAATAACTATCGCTGTTTCCGGAATATTGTAAGTTTGACGAATACGATTACGTAAATCATCAATATGACTAAAACTAGTAGGATTACCAAATCTTTCTGGTCTCACAACTGGGTTAATCACATGAGTTGGAGTATCTAACCGAAAAGTATTTCTTAAAGAATTGCGAATATAAGAACTATTACAAACAATTCCATCAGCGCGTTTGAGAGTTAATTTTAATAGCCATTTCCACAAAGGGTTACTAGCTGTACGGACTAAATCATTATCATGTAAATAGATAAAAAAGCGAATTGGTAAAATGTAACTGAGTAACAACAACGCCGGAAAATCATAACCATGACACCATTCAATGTAGCGGTAATGATAGCGAAAATATAATTTAATAGCTAATAAAAAAGCAGCAATAATATTAAAGCCAGATTGGATTATATTTCCTAACCAGTTATCACACCAAGCTGGAAAATTAAACCAACGATAAACCGGAAATTGCTGGGATTGATCAAATTTTTTATCTCCAGCACAACCACCAGCGAGAACAATTACCCGATCTGGATCTTGTAAACAACGATTATAGACATATTCACCAATTACAGCTTCTTTTGGGCGAAATATTCGGGAAATAACCAGGATATCTGGAGAAGCCGTTTTATCTCTAATTTGTGACCCTAGTTGTGATATATTTTCCATAATTAAGCTTGATAAATTAACTGGAATTAGGGCATTATCTTCAATTGAATTGATTATTTACTGCTAAATAGCAAAGTAAATATATTGCCAAAACTATCCAATCTAAATGGCAATTTCAAAAAATTAGTAATCAGAAAAAATGAAATAATCATTTGCATTAATAGAGGTATAGTCCAGACAAATCCGACAACAGATAAAACAGAAGAGATATATAAATAGAGGTTGTCGAATTCTGCTGATTTAGAGAAAATTATTAAGTTCTAACTCCAAAAATTAGGTTTTGACATTTTTGTTAACAGATAAAACTTGCACTTTTCACTTAATGCCCAGAAGATGATTTATATGTGTAACACCTGGCTAACAAAACTATAAATTTATCACCAATTTCGCTGCCAATTATTGTTTAATTTGCCCAGGTTTATCAATGCTGGATAAGTTATCTGCATAATCAAAGATAGCTATGATTTATCACTGATACTCCCAAGAGATTACTCAGAAACTACTCGGAAAATTGTTAAATCTAACTATTTCCTCTAGAATACCGCAAATATTGTCTATTTTAGTGCCAAATCGCCAGAAAATATCGGTAATTTTGTAATCTGTGTCATAGCATTTATTGCCAAATAATGATTTAATAACATCCATTATTTTTACCTTTGTTGCGTACATAATTTTCATCATTAATTAGGGTATCAATCATTGCATTTACCCCATGTTGAGTTTGAATACCCTGAGATGGTAATCATGGATATATTTGCCACATTACAGCTTATCCTAGAAACGAGTTTTTCAACCCGCTGCCATAGTTAATCAGTAGTAAGTGTAAAATTATTAATTGTCACTGCGCTTATATTACTGACGACTGATGAAAAATAAAACCCCCTAAGATATAGGTGCTAAATATTCCGTCTCTATCCGGAAAAAATCTGTTAGTAGCAAAATTAGTAATATAAAAAAACTCGTATCATTTAAAACAGGCTTATTCAGATGCTCAAAAAAATATTTAACAGTAGTAGGATTTACACTTAATAAATAAGTGCTGCCATCATCAGTAAGAATTATTACTGAGATTATTAATTAATCAATGATACAAATTACTTTTTTAGCCCCAACATTATCAGTATGGCATTATTGAGCAATGGAAATAATTAATTGATTCCCAAGTTTTTTGATGGTAAGGATGTTTCCCAGTACGGTTATCAACGCCAGAAATCTCTCCCTATTTTCTCCCTAACCAAGATAAGAAGCGGTAGATTAGATATAGCGTCACTTCTTCAAAACAGGGGAAGTCATCATAAAAATACAGTTGTCACAATAAATGTGTTATGAGTAAAAAAATACAAGGATTCCTCAAACCCCTATTTAAAACCATCTTTGTCATTAGCTTAGTGCTAACTTTGGCTTTTAGTCATGCTAATGATGCCTTAGCAGCCCGCAGTGGTGGCAGAATTGGTGGTGGTTCTTTTAGAATGCCTTCTAGTCGTACCTACACACCCCGGACAAATATGCCCAGCAGTGGCGGTTACTACGCTCCCTATGGTGGTGGTTTCGGATTTCCGTTTCTTTTGCCCTTATGGGGTTTTGGTGGCGGTTTTGGCGGGTTGTTTGGGATTTTGATCTTTTTTGCTATGGCGAATTTTTTAGTCCAAACATTTCGCCGTGTTACCAGTGGAGAAACGGAAGAAGTCAGCTACAGTAGTAATCCTTCGGTTTCCGTTACTCGTTTACAAGTTGGTTTACTAGCCCAAGCCAGAGATTTACAACCCGAACTCAATCGGATTGCGGAAACTGCTGATACCAATAGCCCAACGGGAAGAAGCGAAGTTTTACAAGAAGCTAGTTTGGCTTTATTGCGTCACCCTGAATATTGGGTATATGCGGGTGGTGGAACTCAACAAGCAAAGTTAAATTCCGCAGAATCCCAATTTAATCGGTTATCTTTAGCCGAACGCAGTAAGTTTAGCGAAGAAACTCTTTCTAATGTCAATAATCAGTTAAAGGCTGTTCTCAGTCAGGAAGCTTTATCTGGTGAAGATAACCCGACTCGTTTGATTAGTGAAGGGCCAGGAGAATATATTATTGTCACTTTATTAGCAGCAACTTTGGGTAAATGTGAAATTCCCGCTATTAATAATGCTGATGATTTACGCCAAGCTTTACGTCAAATTGGTAGTCTTGGTGGTGAACAACTTTTAGCAATTGAAGTTTTGTGGACTCCCCAAGCTGAAGGGGATACTCTAACATCAGATGATTTGTTTGCTGAATATCCTGATTTGAAATTGGTTTAATTGAGGTTTAGGGCTGAAAACAGTTAGAAGTGACTTGTAATCGAGAATTGCGACATTCGTTTTAAGATTATCTATGTCACAATTGAGGAAACTACCATTTATAATCCTACTGCTGTGCAAGCCCTAACCTGTCTCAGGGTTTGTGAGATGCTGTCTAACCGCCTTCTAGACATCCACTTGATTCGATTTGACGAAATTGAGCGATATGTATATATTCTGGCAGGTGATGAAATGGAAATTCTAATCTTCCCTGAAGGAAATTGGAGGTTTAATAATGAAACCTAATTTTGCTCAAATGTCGAGGTCTGAGTTGAAAGACTATGTACGTAGACATCCCAGTGATTGGGAGGCTTTGAATATTCTAGTGAGTAGTCGTACTCCTGATTCAGAAGCTACATGGTATGCGCCAATGGTGACAGCAGAAGGTATACCAATAGAAGAGAATGTCCGGTTAGCGGAACAAGCTATTCAGGAACGAATTACCTTAGAGAACAAAAAAAGAGTCCATTAGGAGTATAAAAGATTTCAAACTCTTACTCTCTGTGACTCTGCGCCTCTGCGTGTTAGCGAAGCGGGGCGAAGCCCAACAAACTCATTTAGGAAACTGTCCTTCGCGCACTTCCACAGCGTAATCTTGGACAGCTTTGGTAATTGTTTCTCGTAAATTTGTATAAACCTTGGCGAATGGTGGTTGTTTTTCCGAAAGTCCGAGAATGTCAGAAGTGACTAATACTTGACCATCACAGCTAGAACCTGCACCAATTCCAATAGTAGGAATATGGAGTTTTTGTGTAATTTGCAGGGCTAGTTTTGTAGGAATATGTTCTAATACTATCGCAAAAACCCCAGCTTGTTCGAGAGCGATCGCTTCGTTAAAAATTCTCTCTCCTGCTTCCTGGGTTTTTCCCTGTTGTCGCAACCCTAATTGATGGATTGATTGGGGTGTTAATCCCACATGACCCATAACCGGAATTCCAGATTGCACTAATCGGGCAATAGTTTCCACCATTGCGGGATAGCCACCTTCTAATTTTACCGCTTGCGCTCCTGTTTCTTTCAACACCCTGCCGGCGGAGTGCATGGCTTGGGAGATGCTTTCTTGATAGGTCAAAAATGGTAAATCAACTACCATTAAAGCATTTTTGACACCACGCCGCACAGCTTTAGCATGATGAATCATTTCATCTAAAGTTATGGGTAAAGTAGTTTCATAACCAAGGATGACGGCAAGAGAATCACCAACTAAGATCAAGTCTACACCAGCTATATCTAAAAGTTGAGCGATCGCATAATCCCAGGCAGTTAACGCAACAATCGCCCGTTCCTGTTGTTTCCATTGAGTTAATTGTTGGGTAGTAACTGCCATAAATAATTGATAATTGATAATTGTCAATTGTTAATTGTCAATTGATAATTGTCAATTATTCCCTATTTCACATACCGACCAAAACCAAAATGAGGTTGGGCTTTACCGACTGAAGGCATTAACCAAGCTAAACCCTCCGTTGTTCCTATCCATAATTTATTACCAATATCTGGTGCCAGGGTCAAAACTCGACTGGAAGGAAGTCCGGTAACTTGGTCTAAGACGGCTCCTGTATATGGGTTTAATCGGAGCAACCCATTGTTAGTACCCACCCATACACTACCATCTCTGGCAAACTTAACTGATGTCACGTTGCGTCCGCGCAGGGGAGTCACAGACCGTAATACAATACCATTTTTGGGATTAATCACTAACAATTGATTTGGCATTCCTGCCCAAATTAATCCTTGGGGACTAATTGCTAAAGTCTGGACAGTCCCCCCAGGGAGATTTTCGATTCTCTTCATTAGTAAAGCACTGGAGGTATTCACCTTGACTATTCCCTCTAGCGTCCCAGCCCACAGTTGACCATCTGCATCTAAAGTCATGGCGTTAACACTAACACCAGGCATATTTTTAACTGTGGTCATGATTAAGCCTTGGTCGGGACTAACCAGGGTTAAACCGGCATCAGTTCCTACCCACAAGTAACCCCGCTTATCAAGTAACAGTGATAATACTCGTTTGGAGGGTAATAATAAATTTTGGGCTGTAATTTGACTGGTTTGGGGGTCTATTCTGGTTAAACCCTCATTGTTTCCTACCCACAAACGCCCTACTTTATCTTGTGCTAAAGCACTAATAGCAATATTTCGTAAACTAACACGGGAAATAACTTTGCCAGTATTGGGGTCAATGCGTGATAGTCCGCGCCATGAACCTACCCAAAGATTACCTGTAAAATCTCCGAGTAAGTTACTAATGCGATAATCTACTTCTGTTTCCCCCTCTTGCAATTCTCTCTCGTTGGGTAAGGGTTTAATTCGTTCTGGTGGTGCTGCGGCTGGATAGGTGGGGGTAGAATTAGGTTGATTGAGAGTGGGATTTTTGTCTGTATTATCAACCTTTTGAGCTTTAGCTGGTGTTACCATGTTTGGTAAAGCTATTAATCCCAGCAAGGCGGACATTATCAATAAATTAGTATGCTTGTGAAATAAAGTCACAGTTATATTCCTGCTGATAGAGTATCCAATTTTGACAAGGGAACAGGGAACTCCAGAAAAGGTAGAGGGGAAGGGGGCTTTCTAGGGAGGAAACAAGCCCTTCTTCCCTGCCTCTGATAATAATTTTTCTACTTTCGGTTGGAGTAAATTAGGATAGATTCAAGAATACTCCACTAATTGGTGTAATTACTAGCAGGATAATCACTAATGAGAGAACCCAGTAAAAATCTCAACCCTCTATTTACTCCAGCAGAAGTAGAAAAAATGGGGTTAACTTGGTTAGTAGCAGCGGCTATAGTCACAGTAATTATGTGGCAAATACCCATAGGAAATTATATTTTATACCCATTTTCTATTCTGGCAACATGGTTTCATGAAATGGGTCACGGTTTAATGGCCTTGATGTTGGGGGGACAGTTTCAACAATTAGAAATTTTTAGTAATGGTTCTGGCGTAGCTCATTATACTTTAAGTCGCACATGGGGATACCTTGGCATCGGCTTAGTCGCGGCTGCTGGTCCAATGGGGCCACCTATTGCCGGTGCAAGTTTAATTCTCGCTTCTCGCAGCTTGAAAACAGCTTCTTTGAGTTTAAAAATTTTAGGTGGGTTTTTACTGCTATCTACATTAATTTGGGTGCGTTCTTGGTTTGGTTTTGTGGCCATTCCCCTGTTAGGTTTAATGATATTAGGAATTGCCTTAAAAACACCTCTTTGGGTACAAGGATTTGCAATCCAATTTTTAGGTGTGCAAGCTTGTGTAAGTACCTATCATCAATTGGATTATTTATTTAGTTATACTGCTGGCCCCCTAGGATTATCAGATACAGGACAAATGCAGCGATATTTGTTTTTACCTTATTGGTTTTGGGGGCTATTAATGGCGATCGCTTCTTTAATCATCTTAGTCCAAAGTCTTCGCATCGCCCATATCGAAAAATAAGCAAAACAAAAGTAAAGCGTGATAACGCAAATTTACGCCAACGTGTAACTTAATCTAGGAATACATTTCTCCTTTTTCTCTTCCTCTGTGATCTCTGCGCCTCTGCGGTGCGTTAAAAAAATCCCGTTCAGTATTATTCCTATATCTATGCTCAATATTCCCAAAAACCTCCTCAATTTCACCCAAACCCCTCACAGCGGCTATCATTGGGACGGTAGCAACCGCCGCTTTTTTGAAGGTTGGTATTACCGCGTCACACTGCCCGAAATTAGGCAAACCATCGCCTTCATGTACTCCATCGAAGATCCCAAGGGTAATCAGCCCTACAGCGGTGGTGCAGCCCAAATCCTGGGCATAAATGATGAATACCTTTGTCGCACCTTTCCCGATGTTAATAAGTTTTGGGCCAGTCGGGACGTTTTAGAATTAGGACATTGGGGAAAAACTAACTTACAAGTTCCTCCCCTGTATCTTGTCCCCAGTGAATTTACACACCATATTCAAGAAGGCTATCAAGCCACAGCCACCTTAAACCAAGGCATAATTACAGATCCTGCTACTGGTAATTATTGCCGATGGGAGTATGAAATTCAACCCGTGTACGCATGGGGAAATCAAAATAGTCTTCAGCAATCAACCGCCGGTTGGTTATCATTTTCCCAGATATTTGAACCCGGTTGGCAAATTTTAATGGCTCACGGTTTAGCCAGTGGTTGGATAGATTGGCATGGTAAAATTTATGAGTTTACAAATGCTCCAGCATACGCAGAAAAAAATTGGGGTGGTGCATTTCCCCAAAAATGGTTTTGGCTAAATTGCAATTCTTTTATCAATCAACCTGACTTAGCTTTAACAGCCGGTGGCGGCAGACGTGGGGTATTATGGTGGATGGAATCCGTCGCCATGATTGGTATTCACCACCAAGGCAAGTTTTATGAATTCGTTCCCTGGAATTCAGAAGTAAAATGGCAAATTCAGCCCTGGGGTAGATGGCAAATGCAAGCCAAAAACCTAAATTATGAAGTTGAACTGACAGGAACTACCCAGCTACCAGGTACACCCCTCCGCGCACCGACAACTAATGGTTTAAATTTTTGTTGTCGGGATACTATGCAAGGGGAGCTAAATTTAGAATTGCGAGAAGTTAATGGCGGCAAATCTCAAGTTATCCTCAATGCCAGTAGTAATCTGTGCGGTTTAGAAGTTGGTGGTGATGATTGGGATAATTACTGGCAGTCTCACTAAAAATACTGCTATGATAATATTTGGTTCATCTTTGGGGTTGTAGCTCAGTTGGATAGAGCGAGCGCCTCCTAAGCGCTAGGCCGTGCGTTCGATCCGCACCGATCCCATTTATACTCTAATTAAGTTTGCTGTTGGGCTTTATAATCTTTTTTTGACTAACCGCAGAGGCGCAGAGGACGCAGAGGCAAGAGAAAATGCTTAACTAAATCGTGTTGGTTTATTTTTGTAAACTATCAGATTTATGTAGTCGTACTTTGCACTAAAGCACAACTACAAAGAAGTAAGAATTTGTGGTTCTGGATTTTTTCTGAATTAAATTTACTGTAATTTAGCGTGAGCAGCTAAAATGATTCTTTCTGTTTCTTCCCAATTGATACATTTATCTGTTACGGAAACACCATATTGCAAGTCTTCTCGTTTTCCGGTAATCGGTTGGCTACCTTCGTACAAGTTCGATTCTAGCATCATGCCGACAATTGAAGTATTTCCATCTACTATTTGCTGAATAATATTTTCAAACACCATAGATTGTAATCTGTAATCTTTGTTAGTATTACCATGACTACAATCAACTACTATTCTTGGTGATAAGTTAGCTGCTTTTAATTGTTCTTCTACTAATTTAATGTTCTCTGCATCAAAATTAGGCTGAGTTCCTCCCCGCAAAATTACATGGCCATGAGCATTTCCTCTAGTTTGAAATACGCTTACTTGTCCTTTTTGATTAATACCCAGGAAATTATGCGGTGTGTTCGCTGATTTGAGCGCATTTACAGCAACTTGAATATTACCGTCTGTACCATTTTTGAAACCCACCGGCATAGATAAACCACTGGCCATTTCTCGGTGTGTTTGTGATTCGGTGGTTCTTGCGCCAATTGCTGACCAAGATACCAATTCACTGATATATTGAGGAATGATCGGATCAAGTGCTTCTGTGGCAGTTGGTAATCCTAATTCTGTCAACTTTAATAGTAAGTTTCTGGCAATTGATATTCCTCGTTCTACTTGAAAGGAATCATCCATTTCTGGATCATTAATTAATCCTTTCCAGCCTACAGTAGTTCTCGGTTTTTCAAAGTAAACTCGCATAATTAATAGCAGTTTATCCTCAACTTTTTCGGCTAAACCTAGTAACTTTTCTCCATATTCTATGGCTGCTTTCGGATCATGAATTGAACAAGGACCCACGACAACAAATTTACGCCGATTTTCAAAATCTAGAATATTTTCTATTTCTTGTCTGAATTTTAAAATTGTATTTTCAGCAGTTTTAGTTAAAGGTAATTTTGCTTTTACTTCATTAGGAGTTGGTAAAACATGAGAACTCTTAATGTTAGTGTTAATTAATTTGTGAATCATGGCAGAAATATTTTGAATTGTGTTATACGGTAATCATCCTATCTAAAATATTTGTGAAGCCGTTTTTTATGTTCTTTAAGTCTAAATTAGTTAAAAAAAACAAGTTACACAAATGAGATCAGATGGCTATATGCAAGGGTTGATATATTAATATACACAGTTTTTGAGAAAAATACAAGATAATTAATACCTTAAGTTAGACAAAAGGCTCCTATCCCCAACTGTTTCAAGAAGTCGGGGATATTTGGGGAAAATTGCTATATTTAGCAACTCTACTCAATTTTACCAGTGGTTATTAACATATAGCTTAATAACCAATTTGCTGATGTAGCTCTGCGAGTTTGTCGAGGCCCAAATTCACCAATTTTGTAACCTTTAAAACCGAGTTTTTCCTTGAGTAGCTGTTTATTTTCTGGAGGAATAGAACGAGTTAATTTCATAATTGCTGGACGAGAATCAATAAAATCCGGTGGTTGTGGATATTCATCTCTCCAGGTTACTGCTACTTCACTATTAGTCCATGTGTCTGTAATGGGATTATAGCGATAACCCAGGTGATACCATAATAATTTTTTTACAGTATCATCATCAATTTTATCGTTAATGATTGCCCAAATTGTTTCTGTATTCAGTGCTGGAAGATTAGACATAATTTTTAAGGAATCGGTGACAGGTAAGAATTTTACCAATTACCAATTACCAATTACCAGCTATTACAGATATAATCAGTGTTCAAACCCACAAAATATTACTTAGCAAATATTTCTGCAAAAAACTGCCGCATAGCTTGCCAAGAACGCTGATCTGCACTTGAATTATAAACAGCACCTTTGGGGTTATTTTTAGCTTCTGGGTTAGTAAAAGCATGAAGCGCACCACCATAGGATATTAATTGCCAGTTGACATTGCCTAGACGCATTTCTCTTTGAAAAGCTTGCACTTGCTGTTCGGGAACAAAGGGATCATCAGCGCCATGCAATACTAATACTTTAGCTTTAATATTTTTAGCATCGTTAGGATCAGGCGTGTCCAGGTTGCCATGAAAACTGACTACACCCGCAATATTGACACCACTGCGAGCTAGTTCTAAGACTGTACCACCACCGAAGCAGTAACCAATAGCAGCAATGCGTTTAGAGTCAGTCAAGGGATACTTTTGTAAAACTTGTAACCCAGCTTTTGCTCGTTCCCGCAGTAATTTCCGATCTTGACGATAAATAGTGGCTTGTTTGCCTGATTCTTCGATGTTTTTTGGTCTAATTCCTTTACCATAAATATCGGCTGCAAAAGCCACATATCCCAACTTGGCTAACTGTTGAGTCCGTTTTTTGGTATAAGACTGTAACCCATTCCATTCATGAACTACTAATACACCAGGGCGCTTAACTTTAATAGCATCATCATAAGCAAGATATCCTTCTAATACTGTATTTCCTTGCTTGTACTCAATTATTTTAGTTTTAATTTCTGCTAATACATGAGTGGAACTTAACAATATTACCGCAGGTGTCAGCAAAACAGAAAGTAAAAATTTCATAACTTTATTCAGTATTCAAAATTGATTATGGTGAATTATCACCATAAAACCCGACCAAATAAAAGTCATTATTTTGAAAATAATTGCTACAATTCTGCTTTTAGCTTCTGTACAATATGTCTCAGCTATCAAAAAAGAATTCAGTAGTTAAAAGTTGCAGGAGTATGGTTTAGGCCACACTACGCTACGCTATCAGAATGAACTTTTTGTATAACTGGCATAGGAATAGAGATAGATTCAATCATTTAATGTATAAAACCGTACTTAATTGATGCTAATCTCCTAACTTCTGTATTCTGTTTAGTAAGATTGCCATTCTAGCAATGCGAAATTTTGTCGTAACGCTAAATTATTAGTTATATAAGAAAAATCAATCGTTGTTCCCACCTAATTTATCGGCTATTAACTCACTACCATGCGTGCAACTGCTACTATTTATCAGAATCCCCTACTTCAAAGCTCTGGTTTACCCGCGTTTGCGGCTATTGAATCGGAGCAAGTCGAACCAGCTTTTAGTTATCTGTTAGCCGAACTTGAGAAGCAGTTAACTGGCTTGGAGACAAATATAGAGCCTACTTGGAGCGGCTTAGTAGAACCTCTAGAAAAATTGACAGAACGGCTAAATTGGAGTTGGGGGATACTGAATCATTTAATGGGTGTAAAAAATAGTCCAGAACTACGTATTGCCTATGAAAAGGTACAGCCACAAGTAGTCCAGTTTATGAATATTCTGGGTCAAAGCAAACCCATTTATAATGCTTTTAAAGCAATTAGAAATAGTTCTACTTGGGAAACTTTAGATTCAGCCCAACAACGAATTATCAAAGCTGCCATTCGAGATGCAGAATTGTCTGGTGTTGGTTTAGAAGGAAAAGACAGAGAACGTTTTAACGCTATTCAGATGGAATTAGCAGAACTGGCAACTAGATTTGCGAATCACGTTCTCGATGCCACTAAAGGCTTTATTTTAATACTCACCACCCTAGATGACATTGATGGCTTACCAAGTAGCTTGTTGAGTCTTGCAGCCCAAGTAGCGCGGGCGGCTGGAGAAGAAAATGCCACACCAGAACATGGCCCTTGGCATATTACTTTAGATTTTCCCAGCTATTTCCCCTTCATGCAGCACAGTACCCGACGGGATTTACGGGAAAAACTCTATAAAGCTTATATTACCAGGGCATCGGCTGGGGAATTAGATAATAATCCTTTGATTATCCGTATTTTAGAATTACGTCAAGAACTAGCTCAATTAATTGGCTTTGAAAGTTTTGCGGAACTCAGTTTGGCTAGTAAGATGGCCAAGGATGTTCCCGCTGTTGAAAAGCTCTTAGAAGAACTCCGTCAAGCTAGTTATCATGCTGCTGTCAAAGACTTAGAGCAACTCAAAGCCTTTGCTCAAGCTCAGGGCGCAACAGAAGCCGAAAATTTGCAACATTGGGATATTAGCTTTTGGGCTGAACGTCAACGGGAAGAAAAATTTGCCTTTACGGCTGAAGAATTACGTCCCTATTTCCCCCTCCCTCAAGTGCTAGATGGCTTATTTGGGCTGGTAAAAAGGCTTTTTGGTGTGAGGGTGACTCCTGCTGATGGCCAAGCCCCAATATGGCATGAGGATGTCCGCTATTTCCAAATTGCGGATAAATATGGTGAACCTATTGCTTATTTTTACTTAGATGCTTACAGCCGTCCCGCAGAAAAACGCGGTGGTGCTTGGATGGATGCTTGCATTCACCGTCGTAAAGTCACAGAAAATGGTGTGACTACAATTCGCCTACCTGTAGCTTATTTGATTTGTAACCAAACTCCCCCTGTGGATGGTAATCCTAGTTTGATGGCTTTTGATGAGGTGGAGACATTGTTCCATGAATTTGGACATGGCTTACATCATATGCTAACTAAGGTGGATTATTTGGGGGCAGCAGGTATTAATAATGTTGAATGGGATGCGGTGGAATTACCGAGCCAGTTTATGGAAAACTGGTGTTATGACCGCCAGACATTGTTTGGTATGGCTAAACATTATCAAACAGGGGAATCATTACCGGAGCATTATTACCAAAAGTTGTTGGCAGCACGTAACTATATGAGTGGTTCAACTATGTTGCGGCAACTGGACTTTAGTAGTGTTGATTTGGAATTACACTACCGCTATTCTCCCAATAGTCAGGAAACCGTGACAGATGTGCGACACCGCATTGCTAAGTTAACAACTGTATTACCACCATTACCGGAGGATGCGTTTCTATGTGCTTTCGGTCATATTTTTGAAGGTGGTTATGCAGCCGGATACTATAGCTATAAGTGGGCTGAAGTTCTCAGTGCTGATGTTTTTGCTGCTTTTGAAGAAGCGGGCTTAGAAGATGAAATCGCCATCCATACTATTGGCAGACGTTACCGAGATACGGTGTTAGCACTAGGTGGCAGCCAGCATCCAATGGATGTCTTTAAAACCTTCCGGGGACGAGAACCCAGTACCAAGGCTTTACTTAAGCACAATGGGCTGCTGACTACTATCTAAGGGTGTAGGGGTGTAGGGATCTAGAGGAGAATATTTTTCTTTTTCTTCTCATGTACCAATTACCCATTCCCTCAGTAAATTTACATGACAACTTCTTCCCGTTGGCAATCAAAGAAAAGCTCAAAAACAGTATCAGGAATCATCTGACGGATATGCTGAATATAGCCTTCGGCATCCGCACGACTCCGAAACCGAGAAACAATTACTTTCTCTTGTTCGGTAACGACACGAGCTACAGCCCAACCATTCAGCCTTTTTTTATAGGCAATAGCTTGATTTTCTGAAGTGGTATCTTTGTAATCCGTATTTTGTGGCATGATTATTTTATGCGTATGAACTTGAGTGAAGGGCGTTAGTATGTCTTTTAGTCAAAGATGTACTAGCTCTTTTTATTGATGATGCCACCTTGTTATTACATATTTTAAAAATTGTCAATACCTGGTGCAACAACTGAATCTTTTGACAATGTTTAGTTTTATTTGATTCCAACGAGTATATACTGATTTATTCAGTGTTTAAACTCACATAAAAACGAAAAATGTTGGTATAAACTATACCAAGCTTCAATTATTTGAGATTATCTTGCAAAATAAAAATGTCAATCACATCAATCATCAAAAAAGTCGCATTACAAATAGGGGCTGTAGTTTTAGTTGAACCAGAATATGAATTTGTGGGACATATTACTTTTAAAAATGGTAAAAGGTCAGTTTTTAGTTATGCCAAATTAGATATTAACGGTTTGGCTTCAGCAGATTTAGCCAAAGATAAAGCCTATGCTAATTTTTTCTTAAAGCAGTTTGGATATAGAGTGACAGAGGGAAAGACATTTTTTGCTGATAAGTTATGTGCTAAATTAGCAAACCCTAGAAATATTGATGATGGATTTAATTATGCACAATCAATGGGATTTCCGGTAATTGTTAAACCGCTGAATCTTAGTCAAGGAATATTGGTGACTAAGGTATATAATCAAGCAGAATATTATGATGTAGCTAATAAAATATTCCAAATTAAATCAGGATTGATTGTGGAAAAGTTTTATAGTGGTAATGACTATAGAATTGTGGTTTTAGATAACGAAGTGATTGCCGCTTACCAAAGAATCCCCTTATTTGTTCTTGGTAATGGTAAATCTAATGTTTTAGAATTACTTCAACAAAAGCAGGCAAAATTTATTAGTGCGGGTAGAAAAAATGTTGTTAAATTTGATGATTTCCGCATTTTCCAAAAATTACAAACACAAAATCTTGATTGGGATAGTGTAATTCCTCATGATCATATTGTCTATCTTTTGGATAGTGCTAATTTATCCAGTGGTGGAGAAGCAGTAGATTTTTCGGACAATATTCATCCTGATTTTCAGAAATTAGCAATTAATATTACCAAAGATATCGGACTAAGATTAGCAGGGGTGGATATACTCACCCATGATATAACTATGCCGATGGTAGATTATACCCTCATTGAAGTAAATGGTTCTCCTGGATTAAATCACTATGCTGCTAGTGGTGAGGTAGCAGCTAAGAGAGTGGAAGAATTATATCTGAAAATTCTCCAAGCTTTGGAAAATGATAGTTATAACTTCCCCTCCTGACTTGGTGAATTCTGACTACAAATTTTTCCCTAGTAGTGATTCGAGTTCCGCTGACAAAGAGTTCATATCTGCGACCCTAGCTACGATTAGACTATCATCTCCGGCATCGTTTAATCGAGATTTCCAATAGTTAATACTCTCAGCATTATTCATCCAAAACTCAACTACCGTATCTACCACTTGATCTAAGTTCCAACCCCATTTTATAGGAACTGGTTCTATAGATGCTAGAAAGGCATCTAAAGTACAAATGTGAGTTCCTAGATATTCTATGCCTTGGTGCTGTGGTTTAGCTAAACTCTGTTGTTGGTGATTGAAAAAATGCAAAACAGGAGATACCCCTACCAGATTGAAGCTGTATTTAATCATTCTCGTCCTCCTAATGAATTCATCAATTGCCGAGAAACCTGAATTTTAGGCAAAAAACTATTAAGGAAAAGTCCGTTAACTCCATTGAGAAAAAGTAGATTTTCTGCCTACTACATCAGTTTCAATATGAGGTCAGAAATTAGCACTCAACCCTTGTGAGTGCTAAAGTTTATTTGGTTGTTACATTGTATTATTAAATAATATATGGCATTAATCCCAGGATGTAAATGATTTTTAATATTCTTCAAGAAAGAATTAACTTCTTGCAAAAGCTGGCAAAAAAGTAAAGGAAAATACTTTTCTATTTCTCGATTTCTGCAAGAAGTCTCTGACACCTATTTTACCTGGCCACGGAAGCGCACAAAGCCGTAAGAATTAGCTGGATTTCCCGAACTAGTAGCAGCAGGTAGATTCAGTAAAGTAGTTGAATTAGTGATATTGACTACTACAGCACCGTTAGTATTACTACCACATGAAGCTGGTATATTGGTATTATTATTAGCTGGATAATAAGTACCCCGATCTGCATCTGGATCATTACTTAAATAAACAGTGCTAGAGCCAACTGCTAAGGCAATACCATGATCTGATGTTGGTAAACCACCATCATTAGGAGTTAAACCATTAAAAGCTGTAGGGACAAAAGTGACGTTAGTTGGTACTAAGTCACAGAATTTAACATTAGTAGCATCTGCTGTACCATTAGATAGGAAATAAATTGTGTATTCTATTTCATCACCTGGCTTCACAGTTCCAGCATTAATTAAGCCTTGCAAGTAGCCGCTAGGCCATTTTTGTATGGCATCATCATCAACATCACGGGGTGTAGGTACATAATTGTCAGCAGTGGGAGATACAGCACTACTACCATCAATAAAAGTATTAAAATCTTGACTATTAATTCTGGTGATGCGTTTAACCAAAAGCAATTTTGATTTTGGCGCATTACCGTTATTATTCTGCCCAACGCTAGTAATCCGACTACCTGTACCATCAGTATCTATAGTTGGTAAAAAGTTTGCACATCTATTATTTGTATTAGCATCTCCACTGGTAGTCGCTTCCCAGCACGCACTCGTATTAGTATCAGTGCCATTTCGAGTCAAACTAATAGACTGACCTAAAGCAGTCGTCACTAAACTAGACTGATAGGTATTGTCCCAAAGATTGAGAACACTGTTTGGAGGTGAATTAATCTCACCACCAGTACCATAAGCGATATAATCAATCACCTTATCCAGATTGTCGTATAACCAAACATCATCACCTGTATTATTCAGTTTAGGAGTTAGTCCCAACCAACTCTGAAACGCTGCTCCTGTAGCTTGATTATTGGCATTGTTGTCACCAATCCAAATCACTGCATATTGCCCTGGTTGTAAGGTTGTACCATTAGGAAATGTGTAGGTAAAACCATTAGTAACATCATTATCGCTTGCGGTTAAGTGGCCATCTGATAAACGAAAACCACTCAAGTCTACCGCTGATGCAGAAGAATTGTAGAGTTCAATAAATTCATCATTGGTAGCAGTAGTTGTTCCTGTTTCCTTGTGTAATACTTCATTGATGATGATGTTGCCAGCGTTAGGGGAAACAATATCAATAATCTCCACAGGGACAAACTCTGCTGCACTGGGAACATAACTCCATATATCTAATCCTTTGGCATCACCAAATGAGCCTGTACAAACGGTGTTAGTACTTCCACCAGAACTTGCGCCAAAAGCTCGTTGAGTGCTAAGAGTATTAAATCCTGAATCTAAATTACTACTATGTTGACCGTTGACAGCCGGAGGTGGATTACTTCCACAAAGAACGTTTCCTACTGTTCCTACAGTAGTTCCCCCTACAGTAGTATAACCACGATCATCATAAAATCCTGTATGTTGCCCTAATGGGTTCGTAGCATTGATGAGAGTAAAATTTGGACCACCAAGAGTGCTATTTTCAACATCAAACAGGGGAAAATGGTATTCACCACCACGGTTGCGGATAGTAGTTGAGTAAGTGCCAACGGGGAAATAGTTGCCACTATTATCTTTACCATCCCAGGTAACGGTTTTATTTATTGGCGACAGTATTTTTCCACGTAATAAACGGTTGTTGGAATTATTAGGGTCAAAATTTACACCGTCTCTGCTAATGATTATTTCATAACTGCTCAACAAATTACTGTCGAACTTAAAGGTTCCTCCACTTTTATAGTTGGAGGTATTGGACATTAGTGTACCAGTAAAACTGGCATTACTGATAACTGGTGATATGGCTGATATGGGGAGGCTACGAGCTAATATAGAGTTAGAATCAGGAATATTAAAGAAAATAACGTGGTTGGGTGGTGCAATATTTACTCCACCTTGAGGTGTTTGCAATAAAGGACTATCTACGTTATTGACAAGATTATGATAAAGAGGTGTTAAGCCATCACTATCCAAGTAACCAATATCATTACCATAGACCAAAAAACCATTAGGATCTAATCCGTTTAAGCTAGTTTTATATTGATAGCCATCTTTAGTTACAATATAGAACTCAGAATTGATAGGTCTGCCATTATTTCCCGTAGTGAGCGCCAAATAGTCTGTAAATAGTCGCCCTTTAATGTCTGTTGTAGAAGTTAGACTACTGCGGACTGTGACATCCCATGCTGTTATATTAGCGGCTGAACTATTGCTGCCATTATCCTGACTGGTAAAATTAATAGCTCCATCGTGCCTAGTACCAGTACCAGTATCCGTACTGCTTCCGCCAACTCCGTAGAAAACTACATAATAAATACCAGTCGTAGGAACTTGATAGTAACAAGGTACGTAGCCACCAGAAACAGCATTACCTGGTGTGCCATTTGTCTCATTTGTGATGGTGTCTGGACCGGCTAATTCTTGAGTCCGGCTAGTGATTTTGCCTAAATTTGTATTTGTAGTGGAAGTTCTTTGGCTGGAACATCGGAATACTTGATTAGAGAGAGTTTCATCGCCAATTCTCCCTGTTTTCGTACCATAAATAGTAATTTGAGCCTGACCCACTCCTTCGGAACTAGAACCCAAGAGGATGTATTCTCCAGCATTAGCGTAGACTTGTAGTAATGTCCGCCGTCGTAGAGAATTGTTAACAAAATTAGTAGCGCCAGGTGGTGCAGAAGTTGGTCCCCAGAATTGACTTCCGTACCATTCAAGGTTAGCTCTAAAACCAGTAGCACTAGAAGGATGTAAATCCCTACTACCTTCAGCTTGAACTGGTTGTATCCAGTAACCCCAAGACAGTATGAGAAGAAGGACACCGAGCCATTTTGTTTGGTAATTGACAGATGGTTGATGTTTAGAAGTATTCTTTGTAGAGACTTTCCGAGGAACGTCTCTACATGAAGCTGATTGATTTTTAGAGCATCTTGCGGAGAGAATTATTTGGGAAAGATATTGAAATAATAGGCTCATAAATAGTTTATTCGATGATTATAATTTAAGGTTTCGGATCACAGGTTCTTTTCAGAAGTAGGGAGATGTGTTGTTTATCTCTCCAATTGCAAATCTTCCTCTTGAACAATTACTTCTATGCCTCGAATATCTTTGAAAATAAATTCTGAACGACGATTACGTGCATGATCTAATTTACTATTGCCAGGGGTTAATAGTTCGGTTTCACCAAAGGAACGAATTATCATTCTTTCTGGGTCAATACCTTGACGAATGAGATAATTTCGGGTGGCTTTGGCGCGATTTGCTCCCAATTTCATATTATATTGATCGCTGGCACGTTTATCGGTATGTCCATAAATTTCAACGATGATTGAGGGATTTTCACGTAATACTTGAGCAATTTTATTGAGGATGTTCGCACTAGCGGGACTAATATTATATTTGTCTAGGGCAAAATGGATGTTTTTAGGAACTTTGAGTTTGATTGGTTCATTAGGTATTTCTGTAATTTCTGGGGGAGTGATTGGAGGTTTGTTTGGCCGTGGTGGAATTAAACAATTAGGAAATGGGAGAGAAATTCGAGATTTTCTATTGATAACAATCGGTTTATTGATATTAATAGGACGAATTACCGCCGGATAGGCAGGTTCTGATGTACCATATTGTTTGAGGGTAGCGATCGCACTCACTCTATCTCCTGGTTGTAAATTATCCAAGTTAAAGCTAAATTTACCTTGATTATCGGCGGTGGTGGTTGCTAATGGTTGGCTTAAAAAGCCATAACCGCTTTTACCAGTAATTCGATAAATATCAACTTGGGAATTAGGTTCAGCTATACCATCAATACCAACTTTAGAACTTATCCCTAGGAAAAATTCAGAACTGAGAAATTTAGGGCTATTAATAGCACCATTAGCTGTATCTAATCTTCTATTTTCGGAATTACGCATAGGGTTCGGTCCGTCCCCATTTTGAAAATCATCTACTCCCACATTATGCTGATTATTTAGGTCTATACTTAATCCTTCTAAAAAAGAAAATTTATTATTTTCAATAATATTTCTATCACTTTGGGGATAGGATGTAATTACTACTCCTGCACCTGCTTGATAACTAATATTATTGTTATTAACCTGATGATCATTCCCCATTAAATAAATAGCAGCGCGACGAAATCTCCTGCCATTAGATTTAATTTGATTATTAATTATTTTAGTAGATCCTTGTGGTTTAAAGGCATAAATTCCACTACCATCATTCCCACAAATTAAGTTTGATGTAATTTCCGATTTATCAATATTACCATCTAAGCGAATAGCATCGGGCATTCCCGCTAAACCATTACTAATAATAATATTTTCAGCTATTTGCATTTCTGTGGCTTGCCAACCTGTAATAATCGCACTACCATCATGATAAGAAATGCGATTTCTTTTGATAATTGTTCCCTGGGAATTAAACACAGAAACCCCAAAAGCAGAGGTATTTTCTGGCATTTTCCCATCAGGGAGAATACCTAACCAATTATTTTCAATGACTACATTTTTAGGAGGTTGGTTATTTTCTGTTTCAGAAATTTCTCCCACGAAAGATTTTAATTTAATTGTATGGGGATGGGTAAAAGTATTAGATATAAAAATATCTGCTGGTGGTGTACTTGCGGTATCTCGATGATAGGAGTTAAAACCATAAATACTCAAACCGCGAATTGTGATATTATCGGCGGTGATAGTTAAACCACGAAAAACTTCAGCATTATTAGCAGCAGTAATACTAACTACAGGTTGAGGAATATTAATTTCCGCTGTTGGCGACTTTTTACTATCATATCCTGGTTGAGTTGTTCCATCAATAATTAAGCCAGGAGTAGCTAGAGGTGGTAAAATTTCTTGCAGATAAATTGTAGTTTTTTGTGGTGGTAAATTAAACTCTATCCGAGAATCTTGATTAGGGGTAACTTGAGCTTTTTCAATATTACTTAATTGTTCTATTTTTAGAGTACCATTAATTAGAGAGATTGCTTCTCTCAATGTTAAAGTATCATCTGCTTTAATTTCTCCGTCTTGATTACTATTCACTACTATTTTTAGTCCTGGAGATTGAGCTAAGGTAGGAATTGGCAGAAAGATGAGTAGTGATAAATAAAGATTAAATAAGTTTATAATTTTAAATTTTAATAGTTTCATATTCTTAGTTTCCCGGCTGTGTTTCCTTTAATTAATGATTCCTGTTGTTGTTGTGGTGCAACTTTTTGTTGTCCGAAACCTTCAAATAGTTCATTAAGTTTCACAGTTAAACCTAAATATGGACCACCTGCGGAACGAGTTCCAGAAAAGTCTCGGTCATCAACTTTACCAAAAACGTAACCAGCAGCAAGACGCAAATTAGAAGTTAGATAATAGCCGGCTTCTACAACAAAGCCTGTTTCTGTATAATTACCTTGACTAATCCACCGCGTTTCTCCCACCACATCCATGTTGTATCCTAAGCGATAAGTTGCCCGGAATTGTGCTAAATTTACTGTACTTGTCCCGGCTAAATCACTGGCTAGATAAGAGGTACTATTACGTAAGCCATATTTACCATAAAATTCCCATTGCCAATTAGGAGCATAAATAGCTTCCATTGCAAAAGTATGATCTTCTGAACCTGTGCCACTTCCTAACAGGATTGTATCGGGAATAGTTGCCGGATTTTGACGATATTCATAGCGTAATAGGGCGTTAAACTTATCACTACCAATGTCACGATAAGCTAAACCAACTTTCAAGTTGATTGTGTCTCCTAAGCCAACCAATTTTTGATTAGAAGAATTAGCTTGTTGGTAACGTGCTAAAGCTGTTAAAGAGGGCGTAATTTTACCAGTTATACCACCAGAAATAACTGTATTTGTGCCTCCAGCAGAATTACGATATTCGTATCTAGTGCTGGCTTGAAAATTAGGATTATCACTGTATTCTAAGCCAGCACTGTAGCTATCACCGCTATTAAAACTAATGCCGGAAGCTGCTTGACCAAAAGCAAAAGGTTGAGCAGATTGTTGACCTGTGGCTTTTTGTGTAAAGAAGTTACCAAATATGTGTTCATAAGCTAAATTTAAGCGTAAACCAGGAGCAATAGTCCAAAGATTTTTTAACCCAATTGCACCTTGAGTAGTCATTTCATTTGCACCACCAATGAGAGAATAGCGCCCGGTTACAGTAGTATCTGTACCAAGTTTGTGTTCACCATTGACATTTAAACTGGTGATAGCATTACCGCTATATTGACCACTATTAAAAAGTTGATGTGTCAGACTAATATTAATGCCACGAATAGCTGCCCAATTTAGTCCAAAGATGGTACGGTTGGGGTAAACACTATCATTTTCAGCCGAGAGACTAAGTTCATTTTGAGCCTGAAATGTGAGACTCTTGGCAATGGGAACAGAAAAACGCGATCGCAATTGTTGAGAAGTACCACCGAGGGAAGTAGTAGAAATGCGATCTTGGCGATCGCGGTAAATCCAATCTACATCAAAAGTGGCTTTACCTAAACGTTGTTGAATACCCGCAGAAATGGTAGTTAAGGAATTATCAAGTTGATTACCGGGAGTAGCTTCAGGTTTGGGGTTAAATAGTTCTTCAAAGGTATTACGAACTTCGGGAGCAATACCAAAATTATCTTCGTGATCATATTGCAACCGCAGATTTGTAGTTGTAGTAACTTTACCTGTCAGTTGCGCTCCATAACGAGTTTGTCCGGGAGCAAAACTAATGGTGGCATTATTGGCAAACCCTGGATCTACAGAAGTATAATAAGCGCGACCTTGAAGACCTGAAAAAATTTCTCCTTGTGCTTCCAAACGATAAGCTTGGCCACTGACTTTACCAGCTACATCAGAATTATTGGTGGAATGGGCATATTCAGCAATGAATTTACCACTATTTCCCAAGGAGATTTGCGTATCTGCACCATAGATTTCAAAATCTCGGATTCCTTGATTTTCTTTGAGGTAAGTTGCTCCTATCCAACTATCTTTCCCCGCGCCCCGATTCAAGTTATATTGCAAACGACCAGCATAAATATTACCGTCAGAGTTTTTCACGTCATACTCGTAGGTAACAATAATTCTGCGGACTAATATCTGTCCATATTCATCCAGCGCAGTTCGCCGAATCGCTTCTCGGAATAATAAAGTTCCCCGATCATAATCAATTTCATAATCCGGGCCTCTGGTGAGTTTTTGCCGCTTAATGACAGTTCCTGGACGATTGAGTTCTTCTAATTCCAAATAGACATTTTCGCTACCTCCCTGCAAGATTCTGCGGGAAAGGAAGTAGTAACCACTTGTCCCATCTGGGGGAATTGTATCTCGTTGGAATCCTTTAACATATTGACTATAAAAACCTGTAATTGCCAGATTTCCTAAGTTGTAGTTAGTTTTAAAACCATGTAGTTGACGACTGGTAGCTGTAAATTGCTGTGATGGTTGGGCAAATTCCTCTGTGTTGTAGTCACCCCACATGAAATAATCGGGGTTAGCACCAGAAATCTTAGGCGATCGCTCTAATCGGGCAAATACGCTATCAATAGAAGGAGTAACAACTGTAGATGTGGAACTGTCACCATAAACAGGATAGTTTTTATCATTAGATGAGCCAGTTCTAAACAAATTATTATCACAGTTGCAATCTTCATTCAAACTGCGAGAACTATTATATGCACCTGTAAATAACCATTCTCCAATTGCACCAGTGGCAAATATGGCTGAGTGAAAACTGACTTGTGTATTGTTATCTTTATCAGGTGGGAGAAAATCACGATATCGGCTGTAATAATCTGTACCTTTTGCACCTACTCGTAAATCTATCACCCCAGTTAACAAACTAGGACGAAGTGCGGTTTCAAATTGTAGTTGGGTAAAACCTTCTAAGCCAGTAGCTGTAGCCCGAATTCTCACTGTTTGAGCTTTCGTATCTGAACGTAAATTAGCTACAAAAAAGCCACTCTTAGCTTCTACTTGGAATCCTGGTTGATCTGGTTTGAAGTCTGTACCAATAAACTCCCCGGCTGTGGGGAATAATGTAATAACAGCATCTTGATTAGAACGATTACCACTTTTATCTAGTAATTGTCCCTGAATTACTGTGGTAGAACGGCCATCAGCAGGAATCCGAGTTGCACGACTTTCTAATTTTAATTCTGTTGGTGCGCCTTTAATACTTACCTTGGCTATTTCCGGTGGTTCTGTTCTTCCCACCACTTGAGCAGAAATAGTGTTTTCCCCCGGTTTTAAACCCACCCCATACCATGTCTGAGTTACCAGATTGGTAGTAGTATCTGTTTCTGTCCGGCCGATTAAGGAGGAATCAACCAACTCTCCATTCACTCGCAATTCTAGCTGACTACCAGCACTAAACTGCACAATTATGGAAGTAACAGGACTATCTAAAACCTCATCAGACATAGGAGTGAGAATTTTCACTACTTTGGCTACTTGAGAAATTTGGGGTACTGTTGTCGTTGGATTTAAAGATGCCGGAACAGGAGCATTTTCGGTTGTGGTAGTTGGATTTAAAGATGCAGGAATTGGAGAATTTTCTATTGTGGTAGTTGGATTTAAAGATAACGGAGCAGGAGCATCTACCGATTTTTCTGTAGTTGGATTAGCAAAATTTAAAGATTGAGCAAGAGGAATATTTCCAGCTTTTTGTACTGTTTTGACTGGTTGATAATTGGCAGAATTTGTAAAATTTAAAGATGGCGCAAGGGGAATATTTTCAGCTTTTTCTGCTGCTGTAGGTACAGGTAATTGAGTTAGAGGAATCGCAGAAACTTCTTCTTTTTCTGTAATTTTCGGCTGTGATTTAGCAGCATAATTTTCTGCTGCTTCAGCACTAATTTCATCACCAACATAGGTTTGTGGTTCTGAATTAGTTTGTTCAGTTGTGCTTTCGGCTTTAACTAAATTATGAGATACTATAAAACTGAAAGCTCCAGCTATAGCCCCCATTAATCTTACATTCAAAATACCAGGATGGTTTAGTTTAGGTTTCATGGTTTCTTACCCTCCTGGAATGTGGGAGTAACCCCAAAATTCATCCGTGCCATCCCTCCCGGTTCTAACCGTACCAAGCGAGATTGGCTATTACGCTCATTGAATTTCCGATTCGGAGCTAGAGTATATCCGGGTAAACTACTCAAGTCTAATACCCCCGTATGCGCTCCTGGTAAAACATTAGCTAAGGAGAATAAACCATTGGGATCTGTGGTGATGCGATTGCCATCTTCGAGGTAAATTACCGCATTTGGTATTCCCGGTTCACCTCGTTGTTGTTCTCCATCAAAATTTTTATCAACAAACACTCGGCCGATGAGTGTTCCACAGTCGCTAGTAATTCCTGGGCGGACTTTCAAATAGTGTGTTGCCGGGCCATCTTTTATAGTTAAATTATTATCTGTTCTTTGGGAACTAGCGATCGCACTATTTCTGCCTGTCCCCCGTTGGGCATCATTTGTTAATTGCACCGCATAAGCTATATTGATAGTCTTATCAATATCAATAGTTGTATTTGTACTAAAATTAACTGTATTGCCATTGCGAACAGCGTTAATAGTCACTGCATTACCATCTAGTTCTCCCCGCACTGAATTGGGTAAGAAATTGAAACCCAAAGGTAAAGTATCTGTAACAGCTAAATTATTTATTGTTACCCCAGATGTATTTTTCACAGAGACACGATAGATAGCTGTATCTCCCGGTTCTGCTGTAGCGCGATCGCCTGTTTTATTAATCTGCATCTGATTTGGTTGACACAACTTAGCCTGAAAATTCAGTGATAAAAGACTTAATGATTGAGTGGCCGCATTATTTACCAATACCGCTTGATCTGTGATTGTCGTTTCA
Organism: Anabaena sp. UHCC 0187; assembly: GCF_009712035.1. GTDB lineage: Bacteria > Cyanobacteriota > Cyanobacteriia > Cyanobacteriales > Nostocaceae > Dolichospermum. The sequence continues at coordinate 78,811 of NZ_VILB01000008.1, forward strand.
TTATTCTTGAGACTAATTGGTTGACCATCTAAAGAAGTTGCCCGATAGGTAACAACATTATTTTGATTACTTAATATCTCAACCTTAATTCGTTGCTCTTTAAAGACAGAAGTTGCTGGTGGATTAACTACAAAAATATAGGTTTTACCAACATCAATTTGACCTCTGTTAGCATCAAGTAAAAAATTATATGCACCCTTGTATTCCAAAGGGCTATTTACAATAAAATAAGGGTTGGCATTTTTATCATTTGGTGATAAACCTTCTGGCACAACATTATTAAGAACATCTGGTACTTCTGTCGGTGTCAGAGAAACCAATTGTCCCAACTCTGTACCAGTCGCACCACCAAGAGGTTCATAAACACCCACAGAAAACCCTGTATAGTCAGGTAATAATGCACCTCCACACCCATAAATCCGTCCTAGGGGGTCAACCAAAACATTATTGGTTCTGAGTTGAGTAGAACTTCCTTCAATCGTTATTGGACCAGGAGAATTAGGATCTGGATCTGTATAGGTATAAGTATAAGTAGCCTGATTATCGAAAAGATATTTTTTCTCAACTACTGTTTGTTGTCCTAATACAGCTACAGGTATAGTAGTTTGTAAGATACTTCCCAATAAAAGACTAGCTGTTATACGTTTACACCAGCTACCTTGAGAATTTAAAAAATTTTTGATTAGCAAATAAATATTCACTGGTAAAACGCATCTTTGATGACTTAATTCACTAATAAATTTTGGTGTTTTATCAATTGAGATAGATATACATTTCCGGTAAAGATTGTAGAGACGTTCCATGGAAAATCTCTATTTTTCCCTGTTCCCTCTGATTAGCGAACTTGGGTTTCATAAGTCGCTGTAACTGTCGCTTTTCCTGGAAGTGAGGATATTTGCAAGCGAATATGAGTATAAGCTGTTGCTGGTGCAGGTTGAGTTTCTACCTTACCGTTGCGAGTCACTTTAATCGTAGGATTCTCTACAAAGGTGCGCTGATTATCAATGCTGTAGGTAATTTTAGCACCTTTAGAAGTCTTAGTCGAGTTCAACACATAAACCATCTGTTTAGGAATAGGTTGATTAAGAACCAAATTTTTAATAGGTTGAGCGCCTTTATTTTCCCCAGTTAAGGTATATTTCAATACATCACCTGGCTTAACATTAGCTTGACCTTCTAAACGTTCCCATTTCTTAACTTCCTTACCTTGTTCATCTTTCACAATCACTTGTTTTTTAGCTTCTAAAAGTAATTCCAGTTGAGGCTTTTTGTTATTACTTTGGGCGATCGCACTGCTAGACTGCCATATAGGTGCTATTCCTGGGACTTGACTAATAAATGGTACAGTAGCAACCAAAGCAAATGCACTTAAACTAACTATAGAAAAACGTTTCATTTTATATTCCTTATCTAACTCTCATCTTGACAAAGAGAGGAAACCAAATTTTCTGTTTCCTCCCTTCCTAGGGGATTAAGGAGGGTAATTAACCTTTCCTATTCCCCAGTTTCCCCCCTTCCAAGGAAGATTAGGGGGGATAATTCACAACCTACTAGTTAACCTTCCGTTGGAAAGTAAATGTTCTCGCTGTAGAACCTGGTGCAATCTGTCCAGTCACTGAGTTCACATATCTGGTGACATCAGTAGCTTGTGTTAGTCCTGTTACATCACTCGTAGAAGTAGTGGCAGGCTGACCACTGAAGAAGGTGATGGTTGAAGCTCCAGAATCCTTAGCTGAACCAACAATATTACTGGTGTCAATTATCGCATTGCCGTCATTGTCCTTGGCCCAGTTGTTTGTTCCTGATACACCATTCTCAGTGATAACAACTTTATCAGCACTCAAAATTACATTACTTGTTCCTACTGTAGCTTCAGAAACATTTTTGTAAGTAATCTGATACTCAATAATATTCCCTGGCTGAGGCGACTTGGGTTCGGTACTAAATGTTCCCTCTCCAGCGATGATAGCAGCACCTGTTCCCTGTAAAAGTCTGGATTTTTTGACTAGTTGCAAGAATCCAGTGTACACCCGGTCAATGGTGGTGTTTCTAACTTCAGTAGCATCGATCACACCTGGCGTAGCGCCGTTGTCTATGAAAGCTGTGATTGGTGCAGGGAAGCCACGTTCGACAGTTGTGACAGGACTAGCAGTAGTACCTTGCGCCGATGTATCAGTTGATAGTGGAGTACCAGCAGGCAAGTCAACACTCACACCATAGGTAACGTTAGCACCACTGGCAACACCATTAATCCGCAGTGGGTTAATATCAGAAATCGGATTACCGCCTACTGTACCCGTTCCAGAAAGGAATGTATAATTACCTGCGCCATCATAGGTGTAAGAAGCACTTAAACTTTGATAAGTTATGGTTACTACTGTACCGCTTGGCAAATTACCTACTGTTGTTGGTGCTGTGGGCAACAAAGAAATATTTGCAGCAGCGGCACCAGTATTTTGAGCCGTGTTAGTAAACGATACAGCAGCCGGATTAATAGGAGTACCAGGGATAACATTAGCGTCAATTAATGATGATTTGTTAGTGAAATCATCATTGTTATCAGTTGGACCGACAGCAGCAGGAGCATTCTGTGGTCCATTCAAGAGAGATAAAGCAGCAGGTATGCTAATTGTTAGCTGGTTATATTCACCATTACCATCATTAGCAGTACCACTGTTATTATTTCCTGGGTCAAGACCGGAAGCCGCAGTATTGTCATTACCAGTGGTTAAATTTGCTGGATCAGAGAAGTTTGTACCGTTGAAGTTACTTGGGGTTTGGTCACCTGATTCATCATAAACAAGTGTACCTGGTTTCTCAGAAGTTTCACCGAACACTTGAGCGATGTTGTTAATAGTTGCTGGTCCTGCGTTTATACCACTCGTTATGACCTGGATACTAAAACCAGTAATAGTTACCCCTGGTGAAACAGAAGTGATAGCATTAGGATCGTTGACAAAACCTACTCTTTTTACCAATGCAAGTGCTGTAGGCGCGGTAGTGTCCCAACTTACCCAGTCAGTAAGGGCATTAGCTTTTTTAGTAGTGTCCGTATCAACGGAGTAAACTACTTTCCAACCAGCAGGAGCAACAGGCTTGCCAGTAAGCACTGTATTTGCCGGAATAGCATCAGAGACTAAAATGCGCTGAGTATTTGCAGTACCGTCAAGTGTGATATTTGTAGCTGTTAAAGGCGCTGGTATCGAACCACTATTAGTTGGATCATTCTGCTCTACTCGCAAGCTTAAACCATAGGTCAGCACATCATCATTAAGTACGGATGTGAGACCAGGACTGTAAGCTGTCCGAGTTTTCAGTAAAGTTGCTAAGGCCTGGATTTTAGGAGTAGCACCTACGGTAGTTCCTTGAGTAGCGCTGGCTTCTCTCACACCATTGATTGGCGCTACCGTTGTGTTAGCATCTACAGTGTAAACGTCTCCACCATCTGCACTACGTGGTTGGTTTTGGGCATCACCAGGAGTTTGACCTAATCTGGCGGTAATAGTATCTCCTGATGTAGCACTATTTTGTACTGTAACTGGTACACGTACCAACACACTACCATTAACTGGTATAGCAGTTGTGGTAGTGAATCCACCCGCAGGTACATTTACCCAGTTTGCACCACCATCGAGACTGTACTGCAATTGTCCACTTGCGCCACCGGGTAATGTACCTGCAACTGTTGCTGGACCTGTTGTATTGGATACGTTAGGAATGTAGAAGTTAGTTACCTCGTTACCGACGTTGGTTACGGTAAAGACATAGGACAGTAAATCACCAGGTTGAACTGGTCCACCTTGATTAATTAGGACATTATTTGCATCAAGACGACCCAAGTTATTAATACCAGAACCTGTGACGGTAATACCTGCTACCTCAGCCACCGTGACTTGAACGGTGTTAGAGGTTGAATTGATTGGTGAGTTAGGGGCATTAGGATCTTCGTAGGTCGCTGTTGCTGTGTTACTAATGCTTGTCCCAGCAGCAGTTCCATCAGCAAAGGCAGGGGCAACAAAGGGGAAGAAGCCGTTAGCAATAAAGGCTGTGGCTAGTAAGGAACGGAATAATTGAGATTGTCTACGAGTTAAAGACTTTTTAGTACGGTTCATGGGAATGTGTATATGTGCAAAATAGGTTAATCATCTGTAAAAATTCTCACTTCATTAATTGAGGATTACAGATATGAATATCCAATGTAAACTTTTTCCCAAGCTATGTTCATGGCTGGAAACTTTGAATTTGGAGTTATTTATCCGGTATTAATCGGTAATAAAGTAATTTGATCCTGTTGTCATATTTTCAGTATCAACGGCTTAATATTTGCATACCAAAACCTAATTAAACTTGAACATTTACTTAAGAGGTTATAGAATTTACTCTTGTGAGATAGCTTCTAAACGATTGGTTGTTTCATGTCTTATTGCCGATGTCTTAATATATATGCCGCAATTTTGCATAAGTTGTGGAGATAGATCCTCATATTTACCCGTTATATCAATTACCAAGTCAAACTCTCGTAATTGATTTTATACAAGCCTTTCACGAATTCTATCTTCGGCATAGTTGCACTGCGATTAAATGTTAGTTAGAACCTGCAAGCCCTAACTAGAGTTGTGTTTTATTTGATCGATAGATATACACCTCTTCAAGTTTGAATACATTAAAAAAACACACTACTCAGATATGACTAGCTTCTAGGTAATAGAAGCAATCTCTTAGTAACTGAGTATTACTTATGTTCTTTTTAGTTTCTAGTTTTTATCCTGACGAGAAATAAATTGTCTTGTATCTCTAGATAGGTAAATCCTAAATCATATAAGTAATATTGTCTAGAGGCTAAAAAAATATATTACTTGAATTAATATTTGTTAATCAAGCTATTATTCTAAGTATAAATATCATCTACTTGAATTAAATTAATAATACATTATAAATATACGCACTTAAATTAAAATGTTATTTATCATCAAAACTAAAAAATAAATCAAATTAAATTTGTCTTTAAATATACTTTATTTATTTAGTTCTCTTATTTTTTAAATAAATTTAAAACGTAATGTTTATTACGCAAAATTCAGTAAATATATTTATGATGTTTCTTCATGAAATATATTTATTAACTCAGTAAGCTGATTTTTCGCAAAATCTTTACATTAATTAAACGGAAATTTCATTAAACTACCCAAATTTATAGAGTAATTAAACCCGACAAAAATAGTCGGGTATGTTTGACGTGGATTTTGCCTTGTGCTAGTATCATTCCACAGTTGACGGACACCCAGGGAACGCGAAATTATGACTCAGGCGATTACAAACCTCAACCAAGCGAACACTTCTATTCTCAAGGCTTTGAAGTGTAAAGAATGTGGAGCAGAATACGAACTTAAAGCTACTCATGTATGTGAAGAGTGTTTTGGACCATTGGAAGTCAAATATGATTACAATGTGCTAAAAAGCTTAGTTAGTAGAGAAACTATTGAAGCTGGTCCTAATTCTATTTGGCGCTACCGTCACTTTTTACCCGTTGCCACAGATAATTATATAGATGTCGGTACAGGAATGACTCCCTTGGTGCGTTCTCACCGTCTTGCCCGTCGCCTGGGTCTAAATAAACTTTATATTAAAAATGATGCCGTCAATATGCCCACCCTGAGCTTTAAAGATCGGGTGGTGTCAGTTGCCCTCAGTAGAGCCAGAGAATTAGGTTTTACTACCGTATCTTGTGCTAGTACAGGTAATTTAGCAAATTCTACCGCAGCGATCGCTGCCTACGCTGGTTTAGATTGCTGTGTATTTATTCCTTCTGACTTAGAAGCTGGTAAAGTCATCGGTAGCTTGATTTATAGTCCTACCCTGATGTCAGTCAAAGGCAACTATGATCAAGTTAATCGCCTTTGCTCAGAAGTTGCCAATACCCACGGTTGGGGTTTTGTGAATATTAACTTGCGTCCTTACTACTCTGAAGGTTCTAAGACATTAGCTTTTGAAGTTGCCGAACAACTAGGTTGGCAATTACCAGATCATATAGTTGCACCTTTAGCTTCTGGTTCTTTGTTCACCAAAATCTATAAAGGTTTTCAAGAATTTGTCGAAGTTGGTTTAGTAGAAGGTAAAGATGTCCGTTTCAGTGGCGCTCAAGCAGAAGGTTGTTCCCCCATTGCGGCAGCTTTTAAAGAAGGTAGAGACTTTATTCAACCAGTTAAACCCAATACAATTGCCAAATCAATTGCTATTGGCAACCCTGCTGATGGCGTATATGCTGTAGAAATAGCAAACAAAACCAACGGTAATATTGAATCAGTTAATGATGCTGAAATTATCGAAGGTATCAAGCTATTGGCAGAAACCGAAGGCATTTTTACCGAAACCGCAGGTGGTACAACCGTTGCAGTTCTCAAAAAATTAGTCGAAGCTGGCAAAATTGATCCAGATGAAACTACAGTGGTTTACATCACTGGCAATGGTTTGAAAACCCAGGAAGCAATTCAAGGCTACATTGGCGAACCTTTAACAATTGATGCCAAATTAGACAGTTTTGAACGGGCTTTAGAAAGATCCCGCACACTTGACCGTTTAGAATGGCAAGAAGTTACAGTTTAATCCTTTCACCATCAATTGTAGGGGTTTAGCATTGCTCAACCCCTACCTGACAAATCACTCAGTAAAAATTAACGTTTAAACAATGGCCGTAACAGTTTTAGTTCCCACCGCTTTGCAAAAATTCACAAATAACCAAGCTGCTTTAGAATGTAGTGCTAGTAATATTTCTGGCTTATTAGATTCCTTAGAAGTAAGCTGTCCTGGTATCAAAGCGCGTTTGTGTGATGAGGCAGGAAATCTCAGACGGTTTTTGAATTTCTATGTCAATAGCGAAGATATCCGCTTTTTAGAAGGGGCAGAAACAGCCCTCAAAGATGGTGATGAAGTGAGTATCGTTCCCGCTGTTGCAGGTGGTTGAAACATCTATCAGGGTTTAGGGTATAGGGTTTTGAAAGTCCCAAATTACCCGTTACCCAATCTTATAGAAGGTATTTTGCGAAAACTATCTATTTAAAAGGCGTTAATTGTTGTAGCCATTCTTGGTTATTTTCTATATTATTTAAAACTATCCGTTTATAATCTTCGTTTTCTAATTCAATATTTAAAACATTACCAAAATCATTTTTTTTTGGTGACATACCAAAACTCCTTACCTCTATCTGTGTAATAAGTTCCAGCTTTAATCACTCCAGGGACAAAACTACCAGGGGCGCGGAGTTCTTTCCAGTCATTTGGGGGTAAGTCTGTGGTAACTTGGATAATATGAGTTAGTGGTATTTGCCAAATCTTATTAAAGCGAACAGCTAAAAGTTGTTCTTTTAAAGAAAATTCTATTTGCAATTTATCGTCAATTATACTTAATTCCATAATTAACCTTGTTAACTTTACGCCAACATTGCATTCTCATAATAGCATTACTTGTTACCAATCACCCTTTACCAGCCTAAAATAGATAGAAAGGATTAGATAATCCTTATATATAAATAGCTGTAGCTATGCTCTAATATGCCAAAATAAAAGTAACTGACTACCCCAAAATGAGCAATGGCAGAAGAAACTAATCAAAATCAAGCCGGAGATGTAGCTTCTAATCCTGCTGCAACCGCCCCAGAAAAGCCCCCAGCAGAGGCTAAAGCTGCCAAAAAGGAAAAACCCCCAGCGTTGGAAGATAAGCCTTTTGAAGAGTTTATGCAGCAGCATTACTTACCGGCGTTGCAAGAAGCAATTACTAAAGAAGGTGTACCAGATGTGAAGCTGACTTTTGCCAAGCAGAAGTATTCCATTATTGGTTTTAATTCAACGGAAGAATGTTGGCAAGTTATCGGTTCTTGGCAAGGGGGACAGCGCCAGTTTAATGTATATTTTCCTGAAGAAAATATTCAAGGTAAAAAGGGATTTTCTTGTAATGAAGGTAAAAAACCCAGTACCTTGGAATCATTTTTAATTGATGAGCGCAAAACTACTCTAGAATTATTGGTATCTCGGTTAGTATATCGCTTGAACGGACAAAAATGGTTAGGTAGAAATTAGCTATTTCTTTCAAGGTAACTTGAAAAATCTCTTTTTTCACTCTGTGCTTCTGCTGTTTAAAGATAATTTATCGAACCACAGAGGCACAGAGAACACAGAGGAAAGATATTAAGAAATAATTTTTACTCTCTTTCAACGGTTTGTCGGTTTGATTTCTATTCTCTTAACTTAATACATATTTTTAATTCTAACCATGATTTCTCTTTCTCCTGAACTTCAAGCTAGACTTTCCACTCCTTTAAAAATCGGCTCATTTGAGGTTAAAAGCCGGGTTTTACAGTCTCCGTTATCGGGAGTGACTGATATGGTGTTTCGGCGTTTGGTGCGTCGTTATGCTCCCGAATCTATGCTGTATACGGAAATGGTAAATGCTACAGGTTTACACTATGTTAACCAATTACCAAAAATCATGGAAGTAGATCCTCAAGAAAGACCTATTAGTATTCAATTATTTGATTGTCGTCCCGATTTTCTAGCGGAAGCAGCCATAAAAGCTGTTGCGGAAGGTGCGGATACTATTGATATTAACATGGGATGTCCAGTTAATAAAATTACTAAAAATGGTGGGGGTTCTTCTTTATTACGTCAACCAGAAATTGCGGAAGCAATTGTGCGAGAAGTTGTCAAAGCGGTAGATGTTCCTGTAACTGTGAAAACCCGCATTGGTTGGAATGATCATGAAATTACTATTCTTGATTTTGCGAAAAGAATGGAAGACGCGGGAGCGAAAATGATTACTGTTCATGGAAGGACTCGTTCCCAAGGTTATAACGGTAATGCGCGGTGGGAATGGATAAAAAAAGTCAAGGAAATTTTATCAATTCCTGTGATTGGGAATGGGGATATTTTCTCTGTGGAAGCTGCGGTAAAATGTTTAGAACAAACTGGTGCAGATGGGGTAATGTGTTCTCGTGGTACTTTGGGTTATCCGTTTTTAGTTGGTGAGGTTGATCATTTCTTAAAAACTGGAGAATTATTACCACCACCTAACCCCATTCAACGCTTAGAATGTGCGCGAGAACATCTTTTTGCTTTATGGGAATATAAGGGAGATAGGGGAGTCCGTCAAGCTCGGAAACACATGACTTGGTATGCTAAAGGCTTTATGGGTGCTGCTGATTTACGCGGTAAGTTAAGTTTAATGGAAACTGTCCAACAAGGTTTAGATTTGATTGATGGTGCGATAGAAAGATTAGCTCATGGTTATGAAATTGAGGAAGAAACAGAATCTACTATTGCATTAATATGACGCTTTATTTAGGAGAACGGATATATCCTTCTGATTTCAATTTTTCTAAGGCTCTTTCGGCTGCTTGTCTCCCATATTTAATACCAATTGCTGTAGATTCTTTGGAAACTTGCGGAATCACAGATAATGTTTTCTTTCCTAATGGTGTTTCATAAAATGCGATAATTCCTTCTATTTCTTCATTTGTGAAATATTTGCTGTAAATGGGAATGTATTCATCTATAATTTCTTCTGGTTTGAATTCAGCCATAAAAGTATCCCAAAATTTTGGAGGTGCTTGGGGATATTCAGCTTTTAGACTATCTATTAATTGAGTAATTATCTTGCGGGAAAGATTTCTTGAACCAGTTATATCCAATAATTTGTTGATATTATTGGTTTTTTCCGTATCTTCAATTTTGTTAATGGGTACATTGGGACTATCTGGAGTTTGAGCAAAAGCGGGTATATTGAGAGTAGTAATCAAAGAAAGTGAAGCTGCAAAAACGAAAGTTTTTATCTGCATTGATTTAAAACCTATTTTTTGTCATTTTTACTGATAACAGATTAACATAAGCTACGTGTAATTGCTAATTTCTTAAATTCCTATCTTTCACAACAAACCCCGATAACGAATAAAAATCAAAATTACAGCCCAAGAACCCAATGTTACTTTAATAGCAACTAAGATATTTAATATCGGGAGAATCCCACCACTAAATAACGTCCCTAACTCCCCGTGTGGTAATTCTAGTCCCGACAAAGTTATCACTGCTAAAACAATGAAAACCAATACCGAAATCTTTTCCCAAATAGCCGCGTGCCAACGTTGGTAAATATCCTGCATCCATTGGTATGATGAGGTAATTGCTATCAGTCCGATTGCTGTCCCTCCAGCGACTCCAGCCGCAAAACCACCCCCCGGACTCAAATGCCCTCTAATAGCTAATTCAATCCCCACTAGTGCCGCAATTGTTGCCCCTAAACGAGCTAATATTATTGATGGTTGATCTTTAAATTGATAGATACTGCAAGATGGTTTCTCATTAGCTAGTAAAAAATTAGCTCCAAGAATGGCAATAGTAAAAACAATAACTTCAAAGATTGTATCATATAGCCGATTTCTGAAAATAATCCCTGATACTGCATTGGGAACTCCACTTTCTTTAACCACTGTTTCCACAATGGAAATATCTGGTAAATTTAGTTCGGAATTAGGCATGATCAGCATTTTCACAAATAACGCTATTCCGGCTAAAATGTAAACTATTTTCATAAAGTTTGCTCCCCTGAATCTAAAACATTGAAATATCTTAAAGTTGTTTTTTGTGATAACAGTTCACTTTCTATGATGTTATAAATGCGTTGCACTCTAATCACAGTTTGATATGTTTCTGCTGTTTCCACAACTTTTTCTAATGGCGCACAAGTAGCATGAATTTCTTTTTCTATTAATGCCTGTTGTAAAGTTTCTTCAGTAGGATAAGGTACGAGTTCTAGACGCAGATAATGTTTCTTGAAAATACTGCGAAAGTCGTTTATCAGTTGTTGAAAATTGCTATCCTGATTTTTTTCTATTGACTGATTTTCCATGACACCAAGACGCAAAACTAAAGATGAACGAACTGCGATCGCATATAAAGTAATTGATAGCATTGTTCCCATTAATGCTTCTGTTAAAGCCACATCTGCTGCACCTAAAACTGCATCTACCATTGCCGCAACTGCACCGAGTACCCCACGAAGTATTAAGGCATGATAGGGGTTAGTTTGAGTTACTAACATCCCAGCAGTTAAAGGTAATAAAGCAATGATTAAATAGAGATAAGTATCATTCATGTTTTTCTTCTTCTATTGAACAATATGCTAATACATAACCCAGCATAGTATTCCAAATCGCTAAGGAAATAATGCCAAGAATAAGTAGTGGCCATTCACTGGGTATTTTCAATAATAGTCCGACAATAATCATCATTGAACCTAACGTATCAGCAACAGAAAGTCCATGTAATTTGAATAATACTGATCTGTTACTAACTAAATGAGAAGTTCCCCAAAACCAGAAAACTATGCCGATACCTATGCAGGTATAACTAAGAAAGTTGATCATACTTCACCTAATCTTCTGAGAATATGTGCTAATAACATTAATCCAGCATTTCCTACTGTTAAAATAATCGCTGCAACTACACCAATCATCCAATCATCTCGTAAAACGGAAATTACGAGAATCATGATAGCCACTTTACTGGAAATGCTGCCAAATGCTAACATCAACTGCCAAGTATCATCTGTTTTCCAGGCTTCATAAATGGGAATTAGTAAAGCCAAAATCATTGCCATTAAGACTATTTCTAGGTTCATGATTGTTTTTTAGTGGGTTTAATGTGGTGAACTTCATACCATCCTTCTTCGTGGTATTTCATGACGATGGTTTTCGGGGTAAAGGTAATCAGAAATATATCGAGAAAAATCAATAAAGGTGATCTTTTAAGTTTGACTTTCTCCATGATAATTTCTTCTTCATTATGGGGACGGAAGATAATTTCAAATGCCTCCATAAAAGCTACCGGAATGGCAACAAGGATTTTAATTATTACCTTTAACCAGGTTTTTAATTTTTCTGGTGATGACTTACCACGTGGTAAAAGTAAGGCAATAATTACACCGATGATAATATTTGTTAAACTCACATTAGCCGTAAGTAAAAACCAAATTGATAGTCTTAAAATAAGATGTCCAATCATGGGAAAGCCATCCAAAATAGTAAGATTAAAGTTAGACTCATGACACCAACTAAATGCTCAAATTCTTCAAATACACGAGGTAGAGATATAGATAATTTCTTGAAAATGAAATGATATCCTAACCAGCCCACAGCGATAATTGCGATTGCTTTTGTAATATTGGTGATTTCATAAGCTGGAAGATAGACAATATTTGCTACAAATAATCCAGTAATCAAAAATATTACTGATATCCAAAAACCTGGTTTGATTTTCTGTTCTTCTGCTTTTGTATGGGGGAGAAAAATAAATTTAGCAAAGGAGATTGCTGTACCCACTGCGGCAATATTCATAACTATAAATTGCCAAGATTCTAAATTTTTTATCGTTAAAACTTTTGCACCAAAACCTGACAACAAAGGCAAACCAGAAATTGATAAACTAGCGATAACTAAGGTTATCCAAATAGTAGTATTAATGGGTTTATTTTGCAGTTCTTTAAAATTACGACTGGGTAAAGAACCCGCAATCAAAAATAAAGATGATTTGACTAATCCATGAGTGAGGGCATAAAATCCACCTACAGCCGGTGCAGCGAGAATCCAGCCTAACTGGGAAATAGTGCTAAATGCTAACATCCGCTTAGTATCTTTTTCAAAGACAGCATAAAATACACCCATTAAAGCTGTTCCTACGCCAAAAATTCTGACTATGGTCTCAATTTCTTCGGAAACTAATGCACAACGTAATAAAGGTAAAACACTGGCTTTAACGACAATTCCTGACATCAATGCGGAAACTGGTGTTTCTGATTCAGAATGAGTTAAAGGTAGCCATAATCCCGATACGAAAATTCCAGCTTTGATTAATAATCCCAGAAAAATTAATGCTAGTGCTTCTGGTGGTGATCCCTTTAAACCTGCAAAACTAAAGGAGTGATGTGTCTGATAAACCAGCACCGCACCCACCAGATAAAACAACATGGCAGTATTGCTAACAAAGAGATACCGTAAACCTACCCAAATTGAGCGATCGCTACGGGGATAAGCAATCAATAGAAAAGCTGCAATACCGCTTACTTCTAATGCCACATATAGACTAATGAAATCGGCACAGATAAAGGCAGCATTCAGGCTACCATGCACAATAATCATCTGGGCATAGAAAAAAGCCGTTTTATCACTATGCCAGCAGTAGAGGGCAACAGCAGCCGTTACCAGGGCATTGGTTAAAATAAAATAACCGCTTAACTCGTCCGCTACTAAGCTGACACCGAAACTATCCAGTAAATTCAGTGTGATAGGGGATGGTTCAAGAAATAGCTGTACCCCGTAAGCAGCAGAAGCAATAGTCCCCCACATGGCCAAATGTCGGTTCAGTTTGGGGACTAGAAAAATCATGAACCCTAGAATAAATGGGGTAGCAATCCAAGCTAGTGTAATGGTATTCATGGTGTATTATTTTTCTCAATCTCGTTACTTTCCAATGTGGGGTTATCCCGTGCTAATTTCATCACACCAACCAGCATCAAAGCCTGAATAGAAAACCCGATAACTATTGCTGTTAATATCACCGCTTGGGGAACAGGATCGGCATAGGCAATGTTTTTAACCTCTGATATAATAGGAGTAAATAGGCCTTTTTGTGATGCAATGAGTACATAAAAGGCAATTACACCTGTACTCATTACATCCATTGAGACAATTTTCATTACCAGGTTTTTTTTGAGGATGATACCAAAAAAACCGCACAATATTGTGACTAGTACGCAAGCTTCTAACACGGGAATTATTTAATTTTATGATAAGGTGCTAACTCTATCTAAGCACGAATTGTTAGTGCTGACTTCATATAAAGACTAAAATATTCTGATGATTATTATAATAATATCTAATGATTTATCCTTTCACAACCTTTAAAGTTTGTAAATTTTCATCTGCACAACCAGTGATAAAACCACCCATTTTTTGAATTTCTTGCAAATATGCTAAAGCTGATTTTGTAATTAGTTCTCCTGGCATTAATACGGGAATGCCTGGAGGATAAGGACAAATAATTTCTGCACAAATCCGTTCTGGGGTTTTCTCCAAAGGTAAGATTTCACTATCAGCAAAAAAAGCCTCGCGGGGAGAAATGCACAGAGAAGGGAGAATTATAGGATCGTTTTTATATTTACAGGTTTTTTCCCGATTTGTCAAGTGGGGAATTTGGGTAAGATTATTTAAGGTTTGTACTAATGCTTCAATATCTGTCTTTGTGTTGCCGATACTAATAATAAATGTGAGATTTTGCAAAGATGAAAATTCTGGAGTGACTCCCATGGCATTAATGATATCTTCAGCAATAAAACCTGTTAAACCTAACTGAGAAACATTAACGGTTAACCGGGTTTTATCTAAATCTACAAAGCCATTATTTTTTATATGATTTTGAGGTATTTGTAAAACCGATAAACTAGGGATTTTGTTGATTTTATCAACTGCTTCTTTCGCTAATTCCAAAGTTTGAGACATCAACTTTTCTCCCTGTATTGCCATTTGCTGACGTGCGGCATCTAGAGAAGCTAAAAGGATAAAACTAGGACTGGTAGATTGAACTAATTGCAATGCTTTATTAACTCTATCAATATCAATTCTTTGACCTTGAATATGTAACATTGATGCCTGTGTCATTGCCCCCAATGTTTTATGAATTGATTGTATTGTTAAATCTGCACCTGCGGTTAAAGCTGAGGTGGGTAATTCTGGGTGAAAATGAAAATGTGCGCCATGAGCTTCGTCTACAATTAAAGGAATATTATATTGGTGGGTAATATTTACTAATGCTGGCAAATTCCCACAAACACCATAATAATTAGGATGAACTATCAGCACTGCTTTTGTATCTGGATGTTTTGCTAATGCTGCTTTTAATGATTCTGGTGTAATGCTGTGAGCAATATCTAAATCTTCGTCATATTCAGGATTTATAAAAATAGGAATTGCACCAGAAAGAATTAATCCAGAAATAACTGAAGAATGGACATTTCTAGGCAGAATAATTTTATCTCCCATTCTACAAGTAGCGAGAATTGCGGCTTCAATTCCGCAGGTAGAACCATTAACTAAAAACCATGTTTTCTCAGCCCCAAAAGCCTCTGCTGCTAATTCTTGTGCTGCGAGAATTACGCTTTGGGGTGTGAATAAATTATCTAATTCTGCTAATTCTGTTAAGTCAGCAAGAAAGACTTCTTTACCTAATAAATCGGTTAAAAGTGGGGAAATGCCAGCACCACGTTTATGTCCTGGGGTGTAAAATGGGGCATGAGGACGGTTTGTACAGGCTTTTAAGGCATTTATGAGAGGGATTTGGTTTTGATTGAGCATTTTTGAGGAAAAGGAAGTGTTTAAGACTTCAGATAAAATTTATGAAGTCTAGAATATTATTAACTAATAAGGTATATTATATCTAAATACAAATTTTTATCCGGACTAAAACTATGGCTAACAAAGAAGTAGAGTTTTTTGAGGAAGAGGAAGCCCAAGAAATCGAGTTTGAGCCTCGTAACAAGTTAATGCCTGTATTAGAGGAAATATCCAAAATTGTTGTTTCTAGTAGTGACTGGACAACGGAGACAATACTTAATCAACTTGTTCGGGATAATATACAGCTAAATCCTAAGTTTCAAAGGAGAGATGCTTGGAATATAACTCGCAAAAGTAGATTTATTGAATCACTGATAATTGGATTTCCAGTTCCCCAAATAGTATTAGCTGTGAATGGCAAGGAAAAAGGTAAATTTATCGTTCTTGACGGGAAGCAACGATTGTTAACTATCCTACAATTTTATGGTAGAAGTGAAAAAACCAAAAATAATGCCTTTGCTCTAAAAGATTTAGAGTTTAGACGTGATTTGATTGGTAAAAAATATGATGATTTTCAGAATGATGTAATTTTAAATTCTGATCTTAATGCTCTAGACAATCAAACTATTCGGACTATATTAATTCGGAATTGGTATAGTGAAGATTTGCTATATAAAATGTTCCTGCGATTGAATGTAGAAAGCACTCCATTATCTCCTCAAGAACTGAGACAAGCATTACATCCAGGTGGTTTTATCAATTTCTTAGATGATAAATCAATTGAAAGTAAAGCTTTACAAAAAATATTGAAATCACCAAATCCTGATTTTCGGATGCGTGATGTAGAATTGTTACTACGTTATATAGGATTTAACTATTTTCTCTCTGAATATAGGGGAAATCTTAAAGCATTTCTTGACATGACTTGTAAAATATTGAATCAAGATTGGGATAAAAAACAGGATGATGTTGAAAATGCAGTTAAGCAATTTGAGGAAGCAGTAGAAATAACTATTAATATATTTGGAGATAATTTCTCTCGTATGTGGTTAGGGAATAAATATCGCAGCCAGTTTAATCGAGCAATTTTAGACGTAATGGTTTTCTACTTTAAAGATAAAACTATAAGGGAATCTGCTCAAAGAAATAAGGAGAAAGTTGAAGAAGCTTTCAAAAACTTATGTTCATCCAACAGTAACTTTAAAGATGCTATTGAAGGAACAACTAAGAACATTCGAGAAACTTACAATCGTTTGAGATTGTGGGGTGAAAGTCTATTAGAAGTTTTAGATGTAGAGTTTAACCTACCTGAACTCGTTGATAATCGGATTATTTTTAACGGGTTAAGATAAGGTATTTTCTATAACTATGCCAAAATCAGTTAGATTCCGCACTTTAACGAGGGAGTTAAATAGGTTAAAAAAGCAATTTCTGCCTAAGATTAACCCGACAGGTTTATACTCTGATAGACAGTTATCCAGAACTCTTGCATACAGAATTTTAGCTCATGCTGAAATTGAGTCTTATCTTGAAGATAGAGCTTGGGAATTAGCTCTAGATGCCAAAAGAGTTTGGGGTACAACAGGTAAAACTACTCGCACTTTAATATGTCTGCTTGGTTTCTCTGATTTAACTATGGATAAACCACCAGATACACTTAACAAACCCAACAATGTAAGTCAAGATAATCACAATAAGCGATTGAAAATAAGTAAGAAAATAGATTTAGCTATCAATAATTTTCGGTGGGTTAAGGATAATAATCATGGAATCAAAGAAGCTAATATTTTGGCATTATTATTACCAATAGGAATTGATCATAATGATTTAGATCCTGCTTGGCTTGCTACTATGAATACATTTGGAAAAGAAAGGGGTATTGTAGCACATACCTCAGCTATATCGTATATGACTGTTCAACCTCCAGATCCTGCAACTGAATTAAATACGGTTCAACAAATTACTCAGGAACTTTTAAGAATAGATGAATTAATGAATAATTTGATAGAATAAAATGTAAAATATTCTGACTATAAAAATCAAACAACATGAACTTAAAAGATATCAAACAAAAACTATTCCCCATCATCAAAATCATCTCCACCGCACTCATCACCAGCGCCATTGGGTTAGAATTATGGAATATGCAAATATCAGTCACTAACAATCAACTACCGAGTATCTTAACACCAGCTTTAATCATTGCCCATATTGCCCTGTCGGCTCATTTTATCGAAGCCATAATTGCCGCTTATTATGCACCGACTCGCAATCAGACATCAATCAAATATGCAACTTATACATTTTTTGTCGGTACAGTTGGTTTATTAGAATTGTGGGAAAATCCTGATACCTAAAAGATTCTCCCTAGTTTCTCCACCATCTCCACCTGTTTGAATTATCCTTATACTTGATACCAAAATCTAAAATCTACAATGCTAAGAGCCGGAATTGTCGGACTTCCCAACGTCGGAAAATCAACCCTATTTAACGCTGTGGTGGCTAACGCTAAAGCTGAAGCCGCTAACTTCCCATTTTGCACCATTGAACCCAACGTTGGCATGGTCTCAGTCCCAGATGACCGGTTAAACGTTTTAGCAAACATTGCTACCTCAGTACAAACAATACCCGCGCGAGTGGAGTTTGTGGATATTGCTGGTTTAGTCAAAGGTGCGAGTCAAGGAGAAGGACTGGGTAATCAATTTTTATCCCACATTCGGGAAGTTGATGCCATAGTTCATGTTGTCCGTTGTTTTGAAAATGATGATATCATCCACGTAGCCGGTTCTGTTGACCCAGCGCGAGATATTGAAATCATTAATTTAGAACTGGGTTTATCAGATTTATTCCAAATTGAAAAACGCATTGAGAGAACTCGTAAACTCGCACGCACCAGCAAAGATGCCCAGTTTGAAGTGGAAATTCTGGAAAAATTAGCCGCTGCTTTAAATGAAGGTAAATCTGTCCGTCAAGTCAGTTTGAGTGCAGAAGAATTGGAAATTATAAAAGGCTTAGGATTACTCACCAATAAACCAATTATTTACGCGGCTAATGTTTCTGAAGAAGACTTAGCAACAGGTAATGATTTTGTCGAAAAAGTGCGAGAAGTTGCTGCGGTCGAAAATGCTCAAGTTGTCATAGTTTCCGCCCAAGTAGAAGCGGAATTAGTGGAATTACCAGAAGCAGATAAAGCTGATTTTCTCGAATCTTTAGGTGTAAAAGAAGGTGGTTTAAAATCCTTAATTCGGGCAACTTACACTCTCTTAGGTTTGCGGACTTATTTCACCTGTGGACCAAAAGAAACCCGCGCTTGGACAATAAATGCGGGAATGTCTGCACCCCAAGCCGCCGGAGTCATTCACTCTGATTTTGAACGGGGATTTATTCGCGCGGAAACTGTTGCTTATAACGATTTAGTAACACATGGTTCCATGAGTGCAGCCAAGGAAAAAGGCTTGGTCAGAAGTGAAGGGAAGGAGTATATTGTCCAAGAAGGTGATGTCCTATTATTCCGATTTAATGTGTAGATAATCTTTAATAGGGAATAGGGAATAGGGAATAGGGAACAGGGAACAGAAGAGAAAAATATTCTTCTTTCTTCTTTCTTTCTGACTCCTGACTCCTGATTCCTGACTCCTGACTCCTGACTCCTGACTCCTGACTCCTGACTCCTGACTCCTGACTCCTCACAACTAAATGATCAGGTGCGTTATATTATTGATAACGCACCAAATTTTTATTCTACAAAATGGGGACGCGCCTGTTGATTTAATTTAAACTTTTCTGCTAATAATTCCCACTTTTCCTGCTCAATTATATGAATAAATTCGTCTAAATTTTCACGATATTGATGGAGGGAATGTAATAATGCTTGCCGATTATATTGCGCCATCATCACCCCTAATTCGGGATTTCCTCCCCCGACCCTACTCGTATCTCGAAACCCTGAACTAGCAAAATTTTGGGCTAATTCAGCAATTTCTGGATCTGTTTCACTTAAACAAGCAGCTATCAAGGAGGCACTGACCATCACGGGTAAATGAGAAATCCAACTCACAGCCCGGTCATGTTGTTCTGGTTGACAATGATAAATAATAGAACCGAGCGATCGCACAATTTCCTCTACAATTGTTACAATATGATTAGGTGTTGTTTCTATTGGCGTTAATACATAAGGCCGATTAACGAACAAATTCTGCTGTGCTGCTTCTATACCCACATCTGTTTTTCCCGCCATCGGATGACCACCGATAAAATTCTCCCATAAAGGAGAAATCGCCTCAACTACAGGTGTTTTTACCGAACCAACATCAGTAATAATAGTAGTCTTAGGCAAATGAGTTATCAACTCTTGAATTTGAGGCACTATTAGTCCTATCGGGGTGCAAATAAATACTACTTCGGCTGATGCCAACAAGCTCAAATCCAAGGACGCTTGATCAACAATGCCGAGGTCAATTGCTTTTTGACAAGTTGATTCACGACGACTCACACCTAAAATATAGTGTCCTTGCGAACGTAAATCGAAACTTAAACAACCGCCTATGAGTCCTAGTCCTAAAATACCTATTTTCATCGTCATCTTGAAAAAAAATTTAATTTGTACTTGTTCTCTCGATACTTTACCAAGTCCAACTGTCAACGTTGGCAATAGAAGGGTAGATTCATGACTATAGAAGAAGAATTAATCGCCAAATATGCACAGGGAGTCTTAGACTTCAGTGGTCTTGACTTAGCAGAATCAAATTTCAGTGGGATTAATCTCAGTGGGATTAATCTCAGTAACGCTAATTTAAGTGTAGCCAATTTAAGTGGTACAAATCTCCATCAAGCTAACTTAACTGATGCCCAACTAAATGTAGCTCGACTCAGTGGTGCAAATCTTGTAGATGCTATTCTGAACGGCTGTAGTCTCAATGTTGCCAATTTGGTGCGAGCAGATTTGACTCGCGCCCAACTTTGCGGAGCTTCCCTAGTTCGTAGTGAGTTAGTTCGTGCAGATTTAAGTCGCGCTAATCTATCAGATGCCAATCTTAGTGGTGCTGATTTGCGGGAAGCCACATTACGACAAGTTAATTTCCGTCGCGCTAACCTCAGTGAAGCTAATTTGAGAGGATGTTTCCTCAGAGAAGCTAATTTGGAAATGGCAAATCTACACGGTACAGAGCTAGGAGCTTGTGACCTCAGTGGGGCTAATTTACGCGATTGCGAACTCAGACAGGCCAACTTGTGTTTAGTTAATCTCACTGGTGCAGATTTACGAGGAGCTAATCTTCGTTGGGTAGATTTACGAGGAGCAAATCTTCGGTGGGTAGATTTCAGTGGGGCAAAATTGAGTGGTGCTAACTTAACCGGAGCAGATTTGACAAATGCCAATTTAACCAATGCCAGTTTTGTTCATGCTAATTTAACTCAGGCCAAATTAATTAAAGTAGAATGGACTGGTGCAGATTTATCTGGAGCTACATTAACTGGAGCTAAACTGCATGGTACACCTCGATTTGGCTTAAAAACAGAGGGGATTACTTGCGAATGGGTGGATCTTTCCTCTAATGGCGATCGCTCAATCATCCAAAATTTTACCTTAGAAGCAGCCAAAGAATTTTTTAATGCCACTCCACCCACCCTCCGCATTATTATTGATTCACCCCTAGATCACGAAGCTAACTTTGTTCTCGCTGGTACTTATTATCAAATCGTTCAAGAATACCCAGACATCATCCAACTCCCTAGCATAGAAATTAGCAACCGCAGGACTATTTTAAGCTTCCGCATAGATAACGACTTAGCTTTATTTCCTACAGCTTTTATGGCAATTCTGCCCTTTCAAGATGCCACCATTACCCAAAAAAATCTTTATACTATGGCAGATATGATGCGTGCCGAAGTTATACAGCAGCAGGATCTTAAGTCTATCAAAATTGTTAGACAATTAATTATTTTTTTAGCAGAAGCTATGAGAAAAACTAAGATAATTGAACAAACTAAAAAAACTTCAGAATCAACCCAAAAAGTCAAGTTTTTTCAAGCACCTACTCAGGTAATTTTAACAAATTCTAAGGCTAAAAATCTGATAATTTATGACAATCCTCGCTTTGGCAAGACACTGCTCCATAATTTGAATACTAACCATAATGATGATATATCCAGCGAATCAGGATATTCTATCCCCGATTTAAACATAATTGTCGATTTTATCAAAGGATTTTACTACATTGGTCAGTAGTCAGTAGTCATTTGGTAGGAGGCAGAAGTAATTTTGAATTTATTTCTCCACCTATTCCTGACTATAAGTTGGGATACTAGATCATCATCTACCAAAATTACAGGAGAGAAAAAATGTTTAATCGCATGATGGGCAAAACTCGCTATATTGTCTCTCGGTTGTTTTTGCATTTAAATGGAGAGGAAGTAGCACCAATATTAGGTATCCTCAATCGTAGCGCCAGAACCGCAATTGATGCTGACGGTGATATAGAAGTTTTGGGAGAAGAATTGGTGCAAATCTGCCAAACTCTCCTGCAATATGATGAATATTGGTTCTCCGCTGCTAACGAAGGCGATGTCTTTTGGAAAGAAGGTGAGGCTGGAGATTTTGTTAACGAATTATTCACAGACTCCGCCCAAAGATATGGGGCTAATCTGGATTTTAGTTCCACCACCTCAAACCAGCCCTTATCACTCCCTGTCACCCGTAACGTGATTGTCATGATTACGGTAGCTGCTGAAGGGGAAGTTCCCGATTTAGAAACTGACTTGGCTAACATCCCCGCCTTGAAAGAAGCCTTAAAAGCATTAATTAATCTACACTACAAACATAAACTCCGCGCTATCCAAGTCCATTTCTCACCGGCTCAGTTAGGTGATGAACTTTCTAGTGATCAATTATTGGAGTATTACCCCGAATTGATCCCATTGTAAATTATTCGTTAGTCTGTAATTAGTACCCGCACAAAACATGAACACAATGATGATGACCATACTGCGTAAACTTACAGTTGTTTGTTTAGCCTTGACGTTGTGCTTAACCACTGTCGCTTGCGGGGGAGGAAACCAAGCTAATTCTTCAAACCAGGGTGTTAGCCAAACAGCTACTCCCACCAAATTAAATGATGGGACGTATGAAGTACAACAGGGTACATACAACGATGCTAATGGTGAATATACTCTGTTTTTACTCAACAACACACCTCCACGCTTTGCTACAGAAAAGCTACAAATGGCAAGGTTAACTGATGAGGAAATCAAAGCAGGTAAGAAAACTTACCTCAAAGTAGAAAATGGTCAACCAGCCTTATACCTGACAGAAGACTTTAAACTTGAGTACGTCCATAACGTCACTGAGACAAAAACCAATCCCCAAACTGGACAAAAGGAAACCGTTATTGTTCGTCAAGAATCTAACTTCTGGACACCTTTTGCTGGGTCTTTGGCTGGTAACATCGCTGGTCAAGCCATTGGTAGTATGTTGTTTAGACCTCAATATTATGTTCCCCCCGTTTATCAGTCAGGTGGGATCATGAATGGTTATGGTGGTTATGGTTCTAGCTATGATTCAGCAGTTTCCAATTACCGTTCTCGCTACAATGAACCACCCGCAGCCGTGAAAAATCGCACCACTTTCCGCACCACAGGAAATATCAGAAACTCCTCTTCAGGAAACGCCACCCGTACCAACACAACTGGACGAGCTTCCGGTTCTGGTTTTGGTGGTAGTACCCTCAGACCTTCTGGTAACTCTAGCGCCCCCCGCCGCAATTCTGGTAGTAGTTTTGGTAGTGGTGGCCGTTCTTCTAGCCGTCGTTCTTCCGGTTTCGGTAGCCGAAGAAGATAATTAAATTATTTCCGTTTGTTCCCCTTAGCATTTCGCTAGACTCCAGAACAAACGGAAACTCATTCAAAAAAAGATTTTTTAATTTTTCCGTTTAAAGAGATCGAGAGGGGTTGACATTTGATTTTAAATTTGTTATCATAAAATTGACAAGGAAGAACTATCTTGCGATAAAAAATAAGTCCGCGTAGGTTGGGTTAAGCGACAGCGCAACCCAACATCCTATCAATCTATCTTATTGTGGCCAGCGTCCCATGACTTTACCAATCACCGCCAATTCTGACATTAATTTATCAAAAAGGTCTGGGGTTAAAGATTGGGGTCCATCAGATAAAGCTTTGGCTGGGTGAGGATGAACTTCAATCATCAGCGAATCTGTACCCGCAGCGATGGCCGCCATAGCCATAGACGGGACAAACTCAGACCAACCCACACCATGACTAGGATCAATCATGATTGGTAGGTGCGTCAGTTTCCGCAACACCGGCACAACGGATAAATCTAGAGTATTGCGAGTATATTGACGGTCAAAAGTTCTAATTCCCCGTTCACACAAAATCACATTGGGATTACCCGCAGCTAAAATATACTCCGCCGCCATTAACCAGTCTTCAATAGTCGCCGCCATACCCCGTTTTAACAGCACTGGTTTCGGTTGCGCTCCCACCTTCTTCAGCATGGCAAAGTTTTGCATATTTCTCGCCCCCACCTGAATCACATCGGCAACTTCGCCAATTTTCTCCAAGTCTTCCGTATCCATTACTTCCGTAATAATCCCCAGCCCGCTGACTTTTCGCGCTGTAGCTAACAATTCCAACGCACTTTCACCATGACCTTGAAAAGCATAAGGTGAAGTTCGGGGTTTATATGCCCCACCGCGTAAAAACTTAGCTCCCGCAGCTTTTACCCGCAGTGCTGTTTCCACAATCATTTCTTCATTTTCCACAGAACAGGGTCCAGCGACAACTACCAAAGGATGATGTTCACTAAACACCACATTTCCTTGAGGAGTATTCACCACCACCTCAGAAGCTTCTCCATGACGGAATTGGCGACTGGCTCGTTTATAGGGTACTTCCACTCGTAATACTTGCTCAATCCATGGGTTTAATTCTTGAATTCGTGGGGGATCTAAATCCGCTGTTTCCCCAACTAAAGCAATGACTACCTTATGTTGACCAATAATCTTTTCTGGTGTTAGTCCCCAGCTAGTTAATTCTTGAGTAATCTGGTTTATCTCTTCCTGTGGGGAACCAACCTTCATGACGATAATCATCTGCAAGTTCCTTTTTAAGTAAATTTTTTATTAACTAACTATTAGATTAACAACGAAAACATATAAATAAAAATGTAGCGTTAGGTACTTTTTCCTAAATAGACAGTGATTTGTGCTGAATTTTACTAGAAAAGTTCAAACAATTCCCTAGTTTGTTGTTTGAATCAGTAGAAGAACCAGTTTATCCTAATAACCGTTTTAATCTTTTGTACACATCATCATCATTGCGCTTACCAACTAAAATTACTTCCACTAAATCTTGATCTGGAAAGTATTTATAAACAATTCGATATTCACCACTATCTACTCGATAAAAACCCTGATAACCAGATAGTTGTTCACTATCATTTGGTAAAGGTTCAACATTCAAAGCCAAAACCTTTTTTGCTATTTGTGCTGCTATTTTAGGTTGTAAACCATTGAGGAAATCCAGAACAGTTGCTAAACCATCAAGCCGCGCCATTAGCTAAATGCTCCAATGCAGATGTAAAAGCCTCTGGACCCACCATTTTTGATTGACTCAAAGCAGTTTCAGCATTTTGAACTAACTGCATATCTTCTAATTCTTGCAATCTATTAATTAATTTTTGGTAGCTATCTGCGGAAATAATGACATGACTAGGACGTGATTGTTTAGTTAGTAATACTGGTTCAATAGCAGCTTTGTCAAAAACCTCACCATGTTTATTTCGCGCATCTGTAAGAGTATAGGTTTGCATAGAATGACTATTTTAGACATTTTGACTATATTTTAGCATAATAGCATAAATATTTTAGATAGATGTGTAAGTTTTTAGCAGTGCTAAACCCCTACCTTTAAAATCAAATTGATCTTAATCCTGTTCATCCTTTAATCCTGGACATCCTGATTCTGACAATGTGTCTAACTAGCAACTTACGTTATTAGTTTAATACAATACAATAAAACTGCAAAGTAAAATTTTAATTCTGTAATATAATGCAGTAAGATTGTAAATTAATCTAATTTAACTGTTAAATAAAAATTTATCTTTGTAATGCAATACAATAAAACTGCATATTGATACTTTATTAAAGTTGAGTAAGCTGTTGTTAATGTCGGAACAAACGCCAGGAAAAAATAATAATACGTTTGATTAGTAGTCGTACACGATGCAATAGTAAGGTTAACACAACTGATAGGTTATTCAACAAACGTATATAAAAGGGACGAGGTATGATTTGCTGTTGTAAACTTTGCAAGTTGTTCCGAAAGATTCTTGTAGTATGGTGATTAGTTCCTAGCACTCGTTCAGACATAGCTAAAGCATCAATGTAGAGAGGTTCTGCTTCACTGTATCTTCCTTGTTTATGGTAAAAACCTGCTAAATTGTTCAAGCTAGTAGCAACATCAGGATGGTTGCCTATAAATAGCCGCTTTCTCATCTCTAAAGCATCAAGGTAGAGAGATTCAGCTTCACTGTATCTTCCTTGGTTATGGTAAAGATTTGCTAAACTGTTTAAGCTATTAGCAACATCACGATGGTCGCTTGTAAATAGCCGCTTTCTTATTTCTAAAGCATCAAGGCAGAGAGGTTTCGCTTCACTATATTTTCCTTGGTTATTATAAAGAAGTGCTAAATTGTTCAAACTAGTAGCAACATAGCTGTTATCGCCTGTAAATA
>NZ_VILB01000008.1:105164-149548 GCF_009712035.1 Anabaena sp. UHCC 0187
AGTTTGACAAACTTTTACCGATTGCTGATACCAAAATTCTGCTACTTGATATAATCCTTGTCCTTGATAAAATCTTCCTAACCCTGTAAATACCCAAAGGATTTCATCAGCAACCATAGATACTGGTAAATTATTCGCTGCTGCTGTTTCTTGGTTAATTTCATCTATTAACCGTTTTCCTAAATCTTCCCAATGAACAACAACTAACTGGAAATTTTCAATATCTTCGGAAGTGGGTGATTGAGGAAGTCTTTTAGCAAAGGCTATCATAGGAGTAATAAAAGTTCTTTCTAGAATTGGCTGCTTTTCTCCAACTTCTGCTAACTGTTCCTGTAAAAACAACCGCACTAAATTATGAATTGTATAAGCTTCTGGTGATTCTTGTTCTATTTGTAAAAAGTTAACTTGATAAAGTCTTTTTTTAGAGTTAGTTAATTCTTCCTCTGTCCAAGTTAGTTGTTTTTTCTCATTCTCTACTTCCAACTCAATTACCTTAACTACCAAATACCAAATAATAAACTGAGGAGAAAATAAACTTAAAAATGCTCCCAGATATTGAGTTTGAGTATCCAGTGTTTCCCAAGTTAAATTAAAAGCGGCTTTAATTCCCAATTGAGTTTGATTGATAGTTTCTCTTTTTTGTAAAGCTGTTTCCGCTAACTTACGTTTTTGCAACCGTTCTAACATTTCAGTTAGAGAAAG
Organism: Anabaena sp. UHCC 0187; assembly: GCF_009712035.1. Classification (GTDB taxonomy): domain Bacteria; phylum Cyanobacteriota; class Cyanobacteriia; order Cyanobacteriales; family Nostocaceae; genus Dolichospermum. The sequence continues at coordinate 105,867 of NZ_VILB01000008.1, forward strand.
TCCCAAATCTGTTGTTAAATAACTTCCGACTAAAATTATCCCCAAAGGTAAATTTCCCAAAAACTCACATATTTGTGTAGCGGTTTCTGGTTCATTGACAACTCGCTGATGATTTTTTCCCAATTGCTTTTGTAAAAGTTCTAATGCTATTGGTGGTGATAGAACCTCTAAAGGTAGTTCTTGAATATAATTAGGGTCTAAATGTTGTTGTCTAGTAGTTATCAAAACCCGAAAGCGTGTTTCTGGGGGAACAACATCTTGTAACTGTGTTAAATCAGTTAAATCATCAACGACAATTAAAACAGGTTTTTGTGTTTTTGGATATTGTAACCAACACCAAGCTACCTGTTGTTTTAGAGTTAGCAGCTTTCCTCCCTGTTCTTGAGGAATTTCTAAACCTAATTCAAATGTAAAAAGCTCAAATACTTCTGCTGCGAGAAAACGTTGTCTAGCATTAAACCAAATTATGCCATCATAATGATCTTGATATTGTGTCGCGTATTGAGTAACTAATTCAGTTTTACCCAAACCACCCATTCCGGTTATTGCTACATAATTTCCCCGTCGCAAATCTTCATGGATAGTTGTCAGTTCTGTTTCTCGTCCGACAAAATGAACAGAACCACGATAGGGTATATCTTTAGTGGGGGTTAACTTTTTTTGTCCGTCAATATTTATTGTGTTTACCTGAACTGTACCACCTGGTAAAGCAACAGCACCTATTTTATCTGCTAACTTGCTAAAGTTGTCAGTCATAAAGCTTATTGTTGATAAAATATTGTGGGGTGGGCATCTTGCCTGCCCCATTGTTGATATAATGTTGTAAAGTAAATATGTTTGTGCTTAAATTTGGACAGGCTAGAAGCCTATCCCACAAGCAGAAGTTTTAGTTTTTAAATCTGGTTAAAAGTTCATAGTATTAATTGTTCCTGTCCCTCCAGACATGACAACCATACCAATTTTGTCCGCTAATTTCTCTAAGTTCGGTGTCGCTAGAATGTCCGCTATTTTAGGATTTTGTTCTGCTTTTGCTACTGTGACTAATTCCTGGATAACTTGACTAATATTAGGGTCTGCTTTCGCTGCGGTTTCTATTTCCAGTACAGCTTGACCATAATTAAGGGGTTGTTCTGGTGCTTGTTCAATAGCTGCGAAAGTTCCAGGTAGTCGCTGTTTCAACAATTCCAAAAACTGCTGAGTTTTGTGAGATAAAGTGTCTCCAATGTTTTCGCCAATTTTTTCCAAGGCTTTGGTAGCGAGTACGGTCGCAACAGCAATAGCGCCAGTTGTTAATGGTTCCATTTGTAATATTGGTTAAGGTATCATTTTTCTCCTCATGATTTATGATACATCTTTTTTGCCAAGGCTTCACTACACCTTATATATTCCTCAACGCAGTCCTGTCTGAATTGTGGTTTATTTAATCTATCTGCTATTTTTTTCTATAACTAAATTGGAAAATCAAATATTAATAATATCTTCATATATTTCTGCTATTTCTAGAATCAACCCAACGGAATCTAAATGTAATTTATCATCACGATTCATCAAAGTTTGTATAGTCCAATTTCCTTTTTCATCTTGACGATAAACTTCTACCTTAACTTCATTTTGAGAAATTAAAACATATTCTTTTAAACATATAAATACAAATGTAGCGCCAGGTATTTTTTGCTGAATATTGGGTATAAACCAGAAAAATATAGTCTTTTAAACTTGAAGTTAAAATCATAAAAATTCAACTTCAACACTCATTTTCCAACTTACCCCATATTACAGTTATTACCTGGACGCTGCTCGTCAAACGTCTTTTTTCCGGGTATCACGCCAAACTTCGGCCATTCTTCCCCAGTTAGTGCTAAATTCACCCAAACCTAGAAAAGTTCCCGGTGTTTCTTCATCCCAAGACGCAGAAAGAACACCATAGGTAATTCCTACCACACCTAACCCAAACAATCCCATATTCACCAATAAAACGGCAATAGGCGGAAGTTGGATATCAGCCAAGGTGACTAGCAGATAGCTGGCTACCAAGCTAGTAATCCCTAAAGCCGTGGGGATACCGCAAAAACCAGCCACTCGGCGAATCATTCGCTGACTGACTACTTCAGGAATCGCCATTTCTTGTTTAGAATAACGGCGTTGCTGTTGCGGTTTTTCTTGGGTTTCTTGGGTTTTAATGACGGACTTAGTTACAGTCTTAGGGGGTTTTGGACGCTTTTTGTTTGGCTCAAAAGGCAAGGGACTACGTTCCGATTCTTCAGCAGCCATAAGAATTAGTTCCTAACCGCGAATACCAAGACGACCAATGATAGCTTTATATTTTTCCTGACTACCTGCTTGGATATAAGCCAGAAGACGCTTTCTTTGACCAATCATCTTCAACAGCCCTCTGCGGGAGGAATGGTCTTTTTTATTAGCTTGCAAATGTTGACTGAGCTTGTTAATGCGGTCAGTTAGCATGGCAATTTGAACATCAGCCGAACCGGTGTCGGTTTCATGAACTTGGAAGCCAGAAATTATTTCTTGTTTGCGCTGTTGCGTCAGAGCCATGATCGCTTAAATTGTGATTGTTTTTAAATTTGTGTAGCAGCTTTCTATAATATCACACCCAGCCATTGGCGTGGCAAATTTCTCTAGGACTCCTGACACTCTCAGGGCTTAACAATAGTAATGAAATCAAATCCTCTCATTTTTCAACTTTTCCCTACCGACCATAGAGAAATGTGACCATCCGTAGACTGAGCCAGCCTAAGAGAGCATACACGATGATTGCAATTAGGATATTGACATCAAAAATATTCGCTCCACCACCAGCAACAGGACTGATCAATAAGGTGGAAAATGGCGCAATGAAGGGATCAGAAAGATTGTAAATAAACTGGGCAAAAGTATTTTGCGTATTTGCTCCGGAAAAACGCAGAAAGAAGCGCAACATCAGCAGAATTTCCAGCATTCCCACTAGAAGATAAATGCTATTGATAATCCAGGCAAATGTAGATCTGCGTTTACCAGATTCAAGTCGTCCCTCTTCCTGTTGCAGTCGGAAACTTTCTTCTTCACTGTGAAGTTCTTGTCTCCGCTCAGAATTACTTCGTTCACGAGGATTTCTATTCATAAGTTTGGGATTTTTATTAATGTGGCCATAACTTCGGCGCTTGTCTTCAACCCTCAGATATAGCCTGGCATCCTCAAAAATTAGACCATGCGGCGACCAACTAGTAAATTGTAAACTATTGCAATTAGAGCTAAAACTAAAAGCAGATGAATTAAACTACCTCCGACATTAACTGAGAATCCTAATAGCCAGAGGACAAAGAGTACAACAGCAGCCGTCCAAATTAGATTAATCATATTTGCCTTTTCTATAATGTGTTATTACAGAGGTGTTTGGTTATGCAAATATCTTATCTGAACCTTATTGGATCTCAATCCTCAAGAAGAGATAGTCCAACCGAAAGAGAACAAATTTAACCATCAGCACTCTTTTTTTGGCGAAGATATTGAGGAGAGAGACGGTATTTTTGCTGCTGTTGCTAAATCTTGAATCGAATCTAAGATTGGAGAAATCCAGCAGTAGCAAGTCATGTCTTTGATTAAAGAATCTCAGTGTCTTTAGTCCTGAGAGTGTCAATCCGGTGATTTGAGAGCCTGATCTAAAACTTGTCTAGCTTGTTCTGCTTTTCCTCTCGCTTCCTGGTAACGCAGATTAGCTTGAGCAAAATTTTTGAGAACCTTAAAGCCTTCTTTAAGATGGGTTATTTCTTCCTCGGTGACGGATTTATCGGAAAACAGCACATCAATAGCTTGACGAATTTCTAAGGCTTCAGTGCGCGATTCTTGGACTTTTAACTTCAGGGAAGCTAAATTACTGAGAATTTGCACTGCTTGGGTAATTTCATCTTCACGACTAGAAGTATCTGTAGTTGGTTCTTTCACCTCAATTAATTGTTGCGGACCAAATCCCTCTTCTAGTTCCGTTGGTAATTCACCAGCTTCCATGAGTTCCATTAGCTGATCCATGGCTTTATCACGGGCTTTAGCGGAATCTTTACCAGGAACAGTAAGGATAAGTTCCGGGCTTTGAGCGAGACTGTACTGAACCATAGGTGTATATATAAATCCTAGCTAATTTGTGAAAAGTATGATTGCAATTAAGAATCGCAAAGAAAAGAAATTTTGCTTCAATTATACTGAATAAAGGTAAACCAAAATATAACAAAAGGGAAGATTTATGACTCCCAATCCCGCCATTATGCGTTCTGTGGAACAACTGGGCTACCGAGTTACGGTTGGTGATGTGTCCACCCAGATAGGATTAAATATAGCTGAAGTCAATCAAAGTTTACTAGCCCTAGCTGCTGACGCTGGGGGACATTTACAGGTTGCAGAATCAGGTGATGTTGTTTACCAATTTCCCAAAAATTTTCGGGATATTATCCGCAACAAATACTTGCAAATACGTTTGCAAGAATGGTGGAAAAAAGTTTGGTCTGTCCTATTTTACCTAATTCGGATTTCCTTCGGTATCCTTTTAGTTGCTTCTATTTTGCTAATTACTGTAACTATCATCATTATTATGACTGCTAGTTCAGATCGGGATAATGACAATCGCAGTAATAATTCTAGAGGTTTTAATTTCTTCTTTTTCCCAGATTTATTCTGGTATTTTAGCCCGAATCACCGTGATTCTTACCGAGAACGGCGGAGGGAACGGGGCGAAAATAATGAAATGAATTTTTTTGAAGCTGTGTTTTCATTCCTCTTTGGTGATGGCGATCCTAACGCCAATTTGGAAGAACGTCGCTGGGAAGAAATTGGGGCTGTAATTAGTAATAATCAAGGGGCTGTAGTCGCAGAACAAATTTCTCCTTATTTAGATGATATTGGCGCAAAATATCAACAGGAATATGAGGATTATATGTTACCTGTGCTGGTACGATTTAATGGAATGCCCCAGGTAAGTTCGGACGGGCAAATAGTCTATTATTTCCCAGAATTACAAGTAAGAGCAAGTAAAAAAAAGCGGCACTCAATATCTGAATATTTGCATGAATTTTCCTGGAAGTTTAGTGCGGCTAGTTCTGGACAACTTATGCTCAGTGCTGGTTTAGGAGGAGTGAATTTTGTTGGGGCTTTAATCTTGGGTAATTTATTGAGAAATGGCACAATTGCGGCTCAGATTGGGGGGTTAGTCGCTTTTGTGCAAGGTATTTATGGACTTTTATTAGCTTATGGTACAGGTTTTTTAGCTATTCCCTTAATTCGGTATTTTTGGATTAAACGACGCAATGATCAGATTTCTACTCGCAATCTTCAACGCCAAGAACGGGCTAGATTATTAGCAGGTGCAGACACTTCTTTACAGAAAAAGATCGCCTTTGCACGTGAATTTGCCACAGAAAAAGTTATTGGTAAGGAAGATTCAGTTTATTCCACAGAAACAGATTTGTTAGAACAGGAATTTAAGAATAAGCAAATAGGTGATTAGTCAGTTGTCAGTTGTCATTGGTTGTTGGTCATTATTCCCCCCTGCTCCCTGCTCCCTGCCCCCTGACTCCTACTTTGCTTGAATGGGTGTCAGGGCTACACCTTTGTAGTAATATCCTAAAATTTGTAAGTGGTTTGCACCACGTTTTGCTAGTTCATAAGCTCCCCATTGGCTCATTCCTAAACCATGGCCAAAACCTAATCCTTGGAGGACAAAACCACCATTTGCATCTTTACTGACAATAAAACGGGTACTTTTAATTCTGAGTGCAGTTCTAACTTCTTCACCTTCAAGAACTTTAGTCCCTTTATCACCGATAATTTTCAGGGATTTGACACTTTTGAAAGGTGAAAGAGTTTCGATAATCATATCTTTGACATTACCAACACCGGAAATTCTGGCACTAATTTCTCCAGGAGTGAAGGTTTTTGTCCAGTTACATTCTTTGATATTTTGGTCAAAGTCGGGAACAGCCCGCAGATAAGGTTCTTTGCTAACCCAAACATCTTCAACGTTTTCAGTGTGTCCACCAGAACAAGCGTGAAAGACGGAAAGAATGATTTGGTTGTTGTAGGTTAAGACTTTGCCAGCGGTGGTGTCTACTGCGGCGTAGGTTTTGGGTGCTTCACTACTGACACCTTTATAAATTTGCCAACGGTCTGGACTATCCCCTAAATCATAAACGGGATTTTTGCGTTGTCTTTCGCGCTCATACAGGGCATAGGTACGGGCAGCAATGGCTTGGGCTTTCAGGGCTTCTGGCGGCCAGCTAGTATCCATTTCTCCACCAATAACGCTGTAGAGATATTCTTCTAAATCTACCCAGTTAACGGCAGTTAAACCGTTTGCTGTGGGTACTACTAAGGTTCTACCACGAAACCAGCGATCGCCAATATAAACAAATCCCTTATTAGTGGGTTCAATCCAAAATAACCCCGATTGCCACCTGTCTAAAGCCACACCTCCAGGAACTGCTTGAGCCGCAAAGGCACTCATTCCTGGTAATTGTCCGAGAGTCTTACCACTACTATCTTTGACAATAGCAGTTGTGGAAGCACCGACTTTTACCTGTTTAACTTCTCTTTCAATTGCTACACGCAGAATTACAGATGCTTGTGCAGGAGCAAGTAACGCAAACCAGATCAAGATACCTATCCACCAATGTCTACCTTTAATCTCAGAAAATAAATTGCCTAATAACAGTGGGAATTTCATGCTAATTGTTTAATCACAAGCGTCTACTATTCTAGTTCAGCAATTCTCTAAAACGCGAGATTGGGGACTGGGGACTGGGTAACTTCTTTCTTCTTTCTTCTTTCTTCTTTCTTCTTTCTTCTTTCTTCTTTCTTCTTTCTTCCTGACTCCTGACTCCTCTTTTCATTATGTCAATACCTGAGAAGCATCATAAACTTCATTGCCAACAATCCCAATTAAATTTAACTTGCTCAAAATTTCCGTAGCTTGCATGAGTTTATTGGGAGTAACTTTACCAATGCGTCCTACCATAACAATTCCATGACACAAAGATGCGACAATTCTCCCATCAACTGTATCTAGAACAGAGGGTGCATCTATCAACACTAAATCATAATTTTGGGCAAATAAATCCATTAATTCTTGCATTCGTTCAGAACTAAGCAAATTTACCGCATCCTCTGGTATGGGGCCAGCCGTCAACACATCAATGGCTGGATGAATTGGCTGAATGTAATTATGAAATGATGTATTGATATCATCAACAAGTAACAAAGATAAACCCCAGTCATTGGTAAGTCCGAGAGTTTTATGTAAACTGGGAGAACGCAGATTAGCATCAATGATTAATACTCGTTGGTGCATTCGAGCCGCACTAGCTCCCAAGCCTAAAGCTAAAGTTGTTTTTCCTTCTCCTGGTAGTGCAGAAGTCAACATCAATGATTTTAAAGGCAGAGAACTATTTAATATCTGAATATTTTGGTAAATAATATCTAATGTTTCATGATTGGGTAAATTTTTGATAATTTCCTGTTTAGAAATATTTACATTTTTTGATTCATTTCTGACAATAAAATTGAGTTTTCTTGCCCAATTATTTTGCCTTTTCCCTAGTCTGGGTACTGAACCCAACAACTGAATATTTGTCAGATTTTGTAAATCTTGGGTGTAGAAAATTGCATGATTAAATTTCTCCCAAATTAAAGCTGCTATTAAACCTAATACTGGACCACTTAATACTCCTCCTATAATTAGTAACCAGCGCAGATTACCTATATGTATTCCTAGAGCAGGTTCTTCTAAAATTTGCCAATTAAAACCTTCTTGAGCGATTTTTACACCTAATGAATATTGTATTTGAAATAGTTGTTTAAGTGTTTTTCTATAAACCTCTACATCTGACACTAACCCCTTGTATTCTGTAATTAAACTTGGATATGTATCTAGTTGAGAACGAATTTTTTGTTCAGATTCTTCTAAATAATTATCATTAGCAATTAGTCCCAATGCCGTCATTTTTAATTGAGTTAAATCATTCTCCGATTTCGGTATTATTTCCACTAGTAACTGTGATTTATTATTAGCAGCAATAGCTTTATTTTGTTGTTGTTGTTGTTGCTGCTGCTGCTGTAATAGTGTAATAATTAGCTGCTGTTTTTGTTTTAGCTGTTGTATAATTGGATATTTTTCTGTGTAAAGTAACCGAGCTTGAGTTAAAGCTTTTTCTGTTTGATTCAGTTCATTAACTAATGCTTGATATTCTCTAGATTCAGGGGAATAATTAATAACTGTTTGATTTTGGCTTGAAGCAACAATCGCTCGCTCTAGACTATGATGTCGAGCCTGTACATCTTGCAGTTGAGCGCGAGTTATTTGCCGTTGCATTTGAATATTTGCTAAAGACTGGAGTAAAATTTTACTTTGTGAAACTGGATCAATTAAATTGTTTTCTTTGCGAAACTGTTCTAGCTTTTTTTCTGCTTTTAACACATCATTTTGCAATTTTGGTAGACGGTTATTAACGAAAGCTAAACCTTGATTAATTCGCTGATTTTTTTGATCGGTATTATAATCCTGATATACTTTTTGTAAAGCTTGTAATACTCTTTTAGTTCTCAGAGGATCTCTATCTGCAAAGGAGAGTGAAAATACTTGGCTTAAATTTTGGTTAGTTCCTGAATCTACTGGTAACTGAGTTAGTGTTAAAGATGAAATTTTACCAGTTGTGCTATCATCATAAATATCTTTTACAGTCAATTGCGGATAATCAGCATGAAGTAAATTTACAGCTTTCTGTACTAACTTAGCACTCAGCATTAATTTTATTTGACTACTGTAGTCAATAGCTGATAATTGCGATTTATTTATCTCTTTTTTAGTTTGTTCTTCTATCTTATTATCACTTGCAGATTCATCTAAATTATAACTTACCAATATCTGCATATAGCTCTTGTAAGTTGGTTTAGTGGTGATAGCTACAAGGCTAGTAACTGATATAACCGCACAGGAAACCCCTAGTATAAACCAACGATAATGAAGAGCAATCGGCGTAATTCTTCTGATATCAACTAGGTTGTAGATAGAGGTATTCAGCAATTTTTGAAACTTCATCCCATTTGTAGCCACAATCATATCCCTCTCAAATTGCAACAATATATCTGGAAGAAGATGATTAGAAAACTTTTAGAGTATTTTATACTCAATATTTTCTTGTTAATAATCAATACTGATTCTTCCTATGATCTGATCACAGATATACTTAACAGAAAATATTCTGAAGTAGTTCTTGGCTAATACCTTCAGTTAGATATCTGTCTAATCAGTGTGAGGAATATAAATTTTCTGCAAATTTTGTGAAAATATTTATCTTGCAGATGCTAATTTATCCGCAATACGAGTAGTTTCTGGTAAGCGATATTTTGGTGTACAGTGTAATACATATTCAATTGCTGTTAGTAAGCTAATCCGATGTCCACTGGAAACGTAAACAGGTTTAACTCCTGTGCGTGTTCTTAAAACTGCACCTATGGTTTCCTCTTTATCTATTAGTGGTTTCCAGCTACCTCTTGTTTCTGGTAATTCTTCATATTCACCAATTAACCAAGATTTAGCTACTCCAATTGTCGGTATATCTATTAGTAAACCTAAATGGGAAGCAATCCCAAATCTCCGAGGATGAGCTATTCCTTGTCCATCACATAAAATGATATCTGGTATAGTTTGCAGTTTTTCCAAAGCATCAAGAACAGGAGGAATTTCCCGAAAGGAGAGAAAACCTGGAATGTAAGGAAAGGTAGTAGGATGATATGCTAGACTGGTTTCTACAACTTGTAAATCAGGAAAACTGAGAACAGCTACTGCTGCACGGCTAATTTTACCATCTTCCAAAAATCCCATATCTACCCCGGCAACATACTTGATAGTTTCTGGAAGTTTGTCTGTAGTAATGACTTGATAGCGGAGGTTTTCTTGAATTGTTTTCGCTTCTTCTAGGCTCGAAGGCCAATGATGATGTTTGTGAATTTCCATATTTCTCGATTTGGTAATTAATTTCTTTTTACCACCATAGGAATCAAGGAAAAAGCATAAAAACAAAAAGCAAGCCATAACGACTTGCTTTGTAAATAACTGGGGCGCTAGGATTCGAACCTAGGGATGGCGGGACCAAAACCCACTGCCTTACCACTTGGCTACGCCCCAATGAATTAACTTTAAATAATATAGCAGTCTGATTAGGATGATGTCAAGTGTTTTAGAAAAGTTTTTTACTGATCAATAAATAGGGGCTGGAAACAAGGAACGGGGGGTGTTTCCGAAAAAACGGCCAAAAAATAGGGGGAAGTTGAACTTTCCCCCTGGTGATTTTTATGATGATCATTTGGCTTTTGATTTTCTTTGAGTTTCTGCCTGAGCATTTGTCTTTGTTTTTTCAGTTGCCGTTTTCTAGCAGAACCACCTCGACCTTTATCGTTTCTGCCTTCTCGACGTGGGGACTCCCATCGTTTCAGTCGCATAATTTTTGCTTACTAAGTTTCATAATGTAGTTTGATAGTAACATAGTTTTTTCTACATGGCTACTGTTTTTCTATTACCTATTTGCCTATTCCCTATTCCCTATTCCCTATTCCCTATTCTCTATCTGATTTGAGCCGAGGATACTGGGGACGACAGGGATTTCCCCAACAAACTTGTCCTGGGGGCATATTGGCAAAAACACTGCTACGAGTGCCAATTACCGCATTTGAGCCAATATGTACACCTGGGGCAACAAAACAATCAGCGGCTACCCATGCTCCATTACCAATGGTGATACTTGCTGTTTTTAATCCAAATGCTGGATCTTGGATATCATGACTACCTGTGCATAGGTAGCTTTTTTGGGAAATGACGCAATGTTCACCAATGTTGATTTGATCAAGACTGTAAAAAACCACGTCATCACCCACCCAACTGTAGTCACCAATGGAGACTTTCCACGGATAGGTAAAGCGGGCTGTGGGACGAATTAAGACACCTTTGCCAATGCGAGCGCCAAATAGACGGAGTAAGCTACAACGGAGAATATTTAGGGGTTGGGGAGTGAGCGGAAAGGCGATCGCCTGTACTAACCACCAAAATAAAACATACCAACTGGGGCGGCCTCGATCAAACCAAGATTGGTCATATTTGCGTAAATCGAGGAAAGGAGCGTCATCGGTGATTGGTGGTTGGTTTTGGGGCATGGAATTTTGAAAACTTAACTAATTGACTGTTGAATTTCTTGTTTGGTAGATGAGGATTTTTTGGGTTTAGCAGTATTTAATTTGCCTCCACAATTACGTAATTCATACAATTTGACACCAATTTGATATTCATATTGACTCAGCAGTCTGCCATAGATATATCCAGCTTTACCATCTAAGAAACCACGCTGAATAATGTAGAACAATATAAACCGTAACAGTGGTTTAAATGGCAGGCGCACCCAAATTGTTTTTAAGAAGCGTTTGCGTTGGACTGCGTCCCCAAAAAATTTCCCACCAATAGTGCCAGTTTCGTCTTTATCTGTGAGCAAGTTGTAATACACACGGGCTTCCCAATTAGAATAACGATTATGTCGTTCTAGCCAGTGATAGAGGTCGCGGAAGTCCTCGTGCAGCATATCATTTTTAAGATAGCCAACTTTCCCTGGTAAAATGACGTGTTCGTGAACTTCATTGTCTCCAGTATTGGCAATATCTTCTGTGTTGAGGTTTTCGTAGCGACCTTTTTGATGTTTAAATAACCGTAAATTCCAATCAGGATATTTACCACCGTAACGAATCCATTTTCCGAGAAAAAATACCCGACGGTTGAGGTAGTAACCATCGTATTCATCATTTTGAATGGCTTGGGCGATGTCTTCCCACAGTTCTGGTGTAATCCGTTCGTCACAATCAACAATTAATACCCATTCATTACGGAAAGGGAGATTTTCTAATGACCAGTTTTTCTTTTTCGGCCAACGGCCGTTAAAGTCAAATTGGACTACGTTTGCTCCATAATTTTCAGAAATTTCTACACTTTTATCAATACTTTTGGAATCTACTACAAATACTTCATCTGCTCTTACTAGACTCTTAAGACAAGCGGGAAGATTGAGTTCTTCGTTTTTGGCAGGAATGAGTACAGAAACTGGTAGTTTAGATGACATAATAAATTGTTAATGTTTATTTCTGATGGGATTTAGATAGTAGTCCTTGAATAGCAGCGCTTAAATAACCAATTTGACAATAGGCATAAACTAGTTTATCAAAGCACTCCGCTGGATCTAATATATACTGTAATGCTTTATATGCTCCACGCAAGAGTCGTTCGCTACCCCGTGATAGTTGAGAAATACCAGCTTTACCAGCCTGTTGTTCTCGATAGCATTCACTAATCCCTTGCCACCAACCTCGGTTTAAAAACCAAGAGGGTTTGATTCTTTCTGGGGCGACATTGTGGGCAACTAGGGCTTCGGGAATATAAGCTACTTGCCAATGACGCTGGAGGGCAAACTCGGTCATTTGCAGTTCTTCGTTGGAGAGAAGATTTTTGCCTACTCGTCCTAGTTGGAGATCAAAACCACCGACTTCTCTGAGAAAACTGCTACGGATGGAGTAATTTAATCCTCTAGGGGTTAGTCCTGGTTTGTCTATATAGACTAATTGATCTCCTAGGTCATAAGCTCCTAAATTACCTGCTAGTTCTGTGGATATCCACTTTGGTGGTGCAATACCTGGTGGCCAGAGTAAGGTAATTTTACCGCCTGCGATCGCTAATTGGGGATTACTTAGGTATGCAGATAACAGCAATTTTAACCAACTAGGACTAGCTACGGCATCATCATCTAAATAAGCCAGAATTTCGGCGTTAGCTGCTTTAGCCCCGGTGTTACGGGCTACGGATAAGCCCAGGGTGGGTTCAAAGATATATTTAAGACGGGAATCTGTAGCTCTCTGTTCTACTACTTCACGGGTGTGATCGCTAGATCCATTATCCACGACCAAAACTTCAAAGTTACCAGCAAAGTCCTGTGCTAATAGACTATCAATCGCCGCCCCTAAGTAGGTATCTCGGTTGTGAGTACAGATGATGGCAGAGATTTGGATATCTGACATGGTATTGATTGAATTTGGTTACTGGTAATTTTACTAGAAAATATCTCAATCGGGGAGTATTTTTTCAACTTTGTTGAATATGACTATGTAACATTACTAAAGTTTCTGCCAATTGACTCAACCGATTTTCTAAGTCTTGCTTACGAATTAGGAGTTGCCGTAATCTTTGGTGACGAGCGATCGCTATACTCACACTAGGAACTTGCTCGACTGGACAAGGGCGAGACCATACCTGACCGGCTGTATCTACTCCACATAGTCGGTAATCAGTGTGTAGTGGTTTATAAGATTCTTTGCCACCAGTAGCACAAATTTCTTCGACATAATCCATGAGGCGATCTACTTCAGCATGACGCAGTGTGGCTGTTCCCACTGTTTCTGGTTCTTGGGCATTGGATTCTAACCAGCCATTAATAATTGGACCTTCTAAGTAAATATCTTGAATGTGCTGGACAATTTCTTGCAGTTCTATTTGCCAACTAGCAACTTTTTCTTGAATTTCTTGGAGCATATTCATGGCCAAGGCTGGGTTAGCTCCGTGACGATGATTGCTAAAGGACGGGGTTTTAAACTTAGGGAGAGTTGGGGTTTTTTCTCCACTTTCTTGGGCTGGAAATGCTTGAACAGAATCATGGTGAGGAAATAAATTAGCTTCTGGATTTCCATCACTAACTGTATCTGCTTCTAAGTTATTATGATCGGTTTGGGCTGTAGGTGGGGAATTTTCTGTAGATTCCTGGGGACGGATACTAATGCGAAAGGAAAAGGAACGTTTGGTTTCATCACCTATTTCTGTGGTGACATCATCATTACGAATTTTTAAATCATGTAGCGTTGCCTCTATCCGTTTTAACCCTGGTTTCATAAAAATATCCTAAAATTTATGGTCTTTATGAAGAAAGAATTCAGGAGTGCAGAATGAATTTTTTCTCAGACTGGCAAATGTAGTTTGCTTCCCTGTGGGGATACTTTATTTAAGTCGTGTATTCTTCCTGCTCAAACATTATATGATCAAATGATGAGTAAAGTAATTTTGGTGACTGGTGCAGCCCGTTCTGGTAAAAGTGAATGGGCGGAGGATTTGGCGATAAATTCCGGCAAAACTGTAGTTTACATTGCCACGGCTACACAAAATCCCGATGATCAAGAATGGCAAGAACGCATTCAAAAACATCAACAACGTCGTCCTCAAGATTGGATAACTCTTTCTGTACCTGTGGAACTGACTGCTACTTTGGCTCAGTCCCAGCCCAATACTTGCCTGTTGGTTGATTCTTTGGGAACTTGGGTGGCTAATTTTCTCGAAGATGAAGATTTAGTTTGGGAAAATACTGTGAGGGAGTTTCTGGAAATTCTGCCGTTAGTTGCGGCTGATGTGATATTTGTGGGGGAAGAAACAGGTTGGGGTGTAGTTCCAGCTTATCCTATGGGGCGCAAATTCCGCGATCGCCTGGGTGCTTTAGTTCGGCAGTTAGGGACTATTTGTGAACCTGTTTATTTGGTCACAGGTGGTCATGTTCTCAATTTGAGTTTATTAGGTGTACCGTTACCATCACCTAAATCTTAATGCAAATTTAAATATTTAATCCATAAAATTACTGAATTATCATCTAAAATAGGTTCATGGCAACCAAAAATGAAGTAAAAAATTATCTTGCCTACTGGTTTCAGTTAGGTAAGAGGGTTATAGCTATAAACGGTAAGGTAAGCTTTTTACCTGAAAGTATAATCCAAGGCGATCGCTATAGCCAAGAGTTTGAAGAGTGCTGGCTACAAATTCTTGATCCAAAAACAGGTGACTGTTATCTAGATGGAACACAGGAGACTATTGGTGAACTCCTCACACCTACATGGGAAATGCTCCCTTGTGGTCGTTGTGCTATGCCTGTACCCTTAAAAAATATAGGAATGCCAGCGTTATTGTGTCCTTGTAATAATTTACCCGGCTGGCCTAATACGGAATTACCAGCGCCGCGCAGTCCTGTGTGTACTCAAGAGACGTTGAGTGATATTTGCGGGCGTTTGGTGGAAAATCTTTAGGTAGAAAATATTTTTATTTCGCGCAATCCCTCTTAGGGATCTCGTAGAGTAGACGCAAAGGAGCAAAGAAGAGAATAAGGGTTTTAGTAAGAACTATAACTGAGATAATAGCTTGTCATAATCTGCATGAGTACCAATCCAAAACCAAATAATACCGTCTTCGTTTCGGACACCTACAGCACGATAATTTTTGCTAACACGAGCAGAATAAATAGATAATGTGGGATGCACTGACTTAAAACGTAGGCTAGGATGCCAAGGATCTTGTTGAAATTGTTTATAAGCTGCGCGTGCTTGTTGCTGAACCTGTTGGGGAAGATCAGCGTATAAGTTGCGAAACTCAATGGTTGTTTTAGATTTCACAGGATTTCTGGATCTAACTCTAGAGTTTTACCTGCGTCATCTTCTGCTAATGCTGCTGCTGCAAGTTGAGCAAGTACATCATGGGATTTAGCAAATGCTTTATCCCAAATAACTTCTTCTTCTAATTCTCTACAGGTGATCTCTTTTACCTGATTAAAAAGTAGCTCAATAGGAGTATGCAAGTTTACACAATCTGTAGGCCAAACATTATTAAGTAAACAAAATAGTCTTTTCCCAACTCTTGGATCATTACCAAAACCACTCCAATTACAACTAGTCATAACTACCAAAAAAATCTCTACATTGGGAAAAACTTCTCTTAATTTTTGTTCCCGCTCTTGAAAATGAACAGGCCAGTTTTCCCGAAGCCATCCCAATTGCGTTTTGCATTCAATAACAGCTAATAATTCGTTACCACGCCAGATGCTAATATCAGGACGTATGGCGTTACGTTTCCTTTGAATTGGACGTTCTGAAGCTATTTCCAAATCAAGATGTTCTAAATCATTAAACAACTTCAGAAAAAAGATAATTGTCTCTACAAAAAAGTCTGAACCTGCTTGAGCTACTTGTTTACCCAAAAATTCTTTAAGTTTTAGTTGGTAACAATAAAACGCACGTAGACGGTTAGCTATTGTACTTGAATAATCAAATTTACCGGTTAATTTATCGATTTCCTTGATATGCTCGTATGAATGCTGCAATGATATTGCTAAATTGTCTAAGCTTTGAGCATATTCGTCTTCAAAATCACCAGGATTAAATATCACTTTGTTATTTCCTCACTTTTTGTAGATATCGAAGCAGCATATTGTAAGGAGAAAGATGTGATTTCAAGTTGGTCTTGTTCTGTCCAAGTATCACTTTCATCAATAATAGATAAATTTTTATCAGCTAAATTACTTTCTAATGCTTTGAGGATGAGTCTAGCAATTATATCTTGTTCAGTTTCAGGAAGTTGCTTTATTTGTTTAATGGCTTCTTCAAGTAATTGAGTCATAGTTTTTACTGTTAATCATTATCTATTGTAATAGATATGAGACAGCCAGGGAATAAATTCCCTGACTAATAGCTAAAGTCGGTTAAAACCGACTCATGAAAAAACGCAAGTTCCTAACCCACAATCATTATCAAAAAATTACGTCCAACTAGATAAACGGGGAACTTTCATCAATTCTTGACTGAGACTATCGTGAATATGACCGTTAGTAGCTAAAATTCTTCCCGACTCAATTTTCATCGGAGTCCCATCATAAGCGGTGACATTTCCTCCCGCTTCCTGAACCAATATTATCCCAGCCACAACATCCCAAGGCGCAATTCCCCTTTCCCAATAACCATCAACTCGACCACAGGCTACATAGGCTAAATCCAAAGCTGCTGCACCGTCACGTCTCACACCTTGGGTAAGATGGGTAAGATGACAAAACTCTGCATAATTGTTATCAGGAGTTTCCCGGCGGTCATAAGCAAATCCACTGACTAACAGACTTTTACCTAATTCCGCTGTTTGGGAAACCTGAATAGGGCGACGGTTACGAGTTGCACCTAAACCAGCAGCAGCCCGAAATAATTCATCCCGAAAAGGGTCATAAATTACCCCCACCTTGGGTACACCTTGAATCATCAACCCAATGGAAACGGCAAAACAGGGATATTGATGGGCGTAATTAGTTGTACCATCGAGAGGGTCAATAGCCCAGAGAAACTCATTATCTTGATTTCCCAGTTTTCCCGACTCTTCAGCGAGGATAGAATGCTGGGGAAAATGGCGACGCAATACTTCTAAAATTACCTGTTCAGAAGCTTTATCCGCAGCGGTAACTAAATCACCAGGACGGCCTTTTTCGGTGATTGCGTCTTCTAATTTACCTAAATAATCTTGTAAAACTACACCTGCGGCTAAAGCTGCTTCTGTAGCAATATCTAGAAAAATTTGCATATTTGTTAGTTGTCAGTGGTCAGTTGTCAGTGGATTTAACGAGAGATCCGGCGAAATTCTCCAGGAGTCATCCGCATAGGTTTATCGGTGTTCCAGATGCCTTTTCCCATGATTCTCGCCCATTGTTGGGCGCGTTCTAGGCGTTGGTCGTATTTGTGATTAGGCGATCGCGCTACAAATAAAGCATATCCTTGTTTGAGTATTTCTTCATTTAACAACAGTTTATCTTTCCATACATAGGCTAAGGTTCGGTTAAATTTATCCTTAGCTTCTAAGTCAAATTCCAGATTAACAGCTTGATTTGCACCACCAATTAAAGTTTCTAGTAATCGTTTAGCATCCTCACCCCAAGGAAATTGGCGCAGGTCTGGTGCATCTAAACCAATTAACCGCAATGAAGAAATTAAATTTGGTTGTGCTTCCATTCCTAATACTTCCAAGCTTTGTCCACTCACAACCCGTGCTACCTTTACATTAGCGGGAATGGCTGAGGAATTGTTTTGGCTTTGACAACTCACCAACAGTAACAAACTAGCTAATATAATTATTTTCGGTACAAAAATGCGAAAACGGACTACTATAGTAGCCGTTCTCGCTATCAAATTCATTAACCTAAACACACGAAAATTCTTAGTCGTCATCTAAGGGTAAACCCGCTTTAACTTTGCCCTTACCAAAAAATCGCCCAAACTGAAGTTCATAAACTTCATCTTCGTCTTGTGTTTCCACTTCCAAATCAGAACGGGCATAACTTACACATAATAAAGCGTAACCTTGGCGGCGTAAATCGGGAGACAGGCCAATGGCTTCCGGTTGGTGAATTTCTCCAGATAAAACTCTGACAGCGCAGGTTGTACAAGCCCCATTCCGACAAGAAAAGGGGAGTTCTGTCCCGTTGTGTTCAGCCGTGTGGAGGATATAACGGTCTTCAGGAACTTTGAGAGTATGTGATGTCCCAGTTTGACGATTGTAAACTTTAATTGTGTGGGTTTGAACCATCTTGATTTTTAGATTTGCGGATTTGGAGTTTCACACTTAATTATAAGAAGATTGGTTGGAAACTCTGCACTTTCAGGTCAGGGAGTGGTGATAGCACAGCGTGGCCTTAGCCATAAAAAATATCTTTTCTAAAATGGTTGCTTTTTTTTCAATCCTATTGTAATATAACAAAGCGAGACACCTGGAGAGATGGCCGAGTGGTTGAAGGCGCAGACCTGGAAAGTCTGTTATGCAGAAATGTATACGAGGGTTCGAATCCCTCTCTCTCCATTACTAAGTGATAATAAAGTTGTAGGGAAGCGCATAATATCATCAAACAGGTACGTAAAATATGGTATACAGCTTTACATTCCCACAAGAGATGATTGACAGCATTCAGGAAAGGATAGAAGTCCTGGAAAGATGTTTAAATAATGCTAACCCGCAAGATGAAAAAATGGCGGAGATGATTGAATTTGCTCATATTCGGGAAATATCTCTTATTCACCTTAAAGAGGAATTGGGAAAGTTACTTGAAAAGTTGATTAAGATAGGAAAGCTATATCAGGTAATTTGTGAAAAATCAACCAAGGGTGAATTACCTTTGTTACTATATGTAAAACATTATTTTATAATGAAAGAAATTATAGATATAGAATTTATAGGTTTTCATTTATACTTAATCACAAACAACCAAGAAGTTTTAAAAAAAATGACTATAAGTTTTGTGGAACTATTTAATCAATCTAAAGAACTATTTAATCAATCTAAAATAGAAATTGTACATATTGCAGATAAAAATTTTTATAAATTATCCATTCTTAGGGAATCTTTAAAGCACTTACTACAATCACTTATCAAAGCTTGTTTAAAGACAAATCTATTTACGGAAGAAGAGATTAATACTTTTAACTTAGGAGATATCACACCCCAGGAATCACAAGCTATGTTGATTTCTTTAGCATCTACAGAAAAATGGGATTATGTGTATAGAAAACTTGCATAGTCCTCAATTTATTGCAAAAGAAGATGTATTAAGTATACATAATAAGCAAATTAATCTATATGGTGGATCATATGGTATCCGCGATGAAGGTTTATTAGATTCTGCAATTTACCAACCTCAAGCAAGTTTTGGAGGAGAGTTTTTACATCCTACTATTGTTGAACAAGCAGCAGCATATTTATTTCACATTACTAATAATCATGCTTTTATAGATGGAAATAAACGCACTGCTTTTGATGTTATGGTGACATTTTTGAACTTAAATGATTATGAACTGAACATGACACCAGAAGAAGCATATCAATTAACAATGCAGGTTGCTGATAATAAAGTGAGTAAAGAAGAGTTAATTGAGATATTGAGAGATTCTATTATAGAACTATTTTAAAATATGAGTTGAGATGTGGTGCGTTACGCTGCGGCTAACGCACCCTACAATTAAACTGTGACTCCTTCCAATTGTTCATCAGTTAAATCATACAATTTCCGCAACTTATCCAACTTATCTCCATCAGCTTGCCATAAACCGCGTCCCGATGCTTCCAACATTCTCCCGACAATATTTTTAAATGCTTCAGGATTGGCTTTGCGTAATTTTTCCGCCATTTCTGGATCTAAAGCATAGGTTTCCGCAGCTTGATCATATACCCAATCATCTTGAAAATCAGCAGTACCACCCCAACCAATTAAAGCCGTCATGCGTTGAGAAATTTCAAAAGCACCACCAGAACCTTGATTAGCCATTGCGTCAGCCCATTTAGGATTTAATAACTTGGTTCGGTATTCCATTCGCAACAAATCATCTAAATTGCGGGGTGTAGTGTCCTTTGAAAAACTCTCCACAAAACTAGCTGTAACTTTTTTCCCGCTTTGTTTTTCTGCGGCTTTTTTCAAACCTCCGGTATTGGCATAATATTCCTGAATATCAGTCAAACCATATTCTACCGAATCTATTTCTTGAACAATGCGATCGCTAGTTTTCAATAAAGTCTGCAATACTTCTGGTCTAGCTTGTCCTTTATCATTTCTACCATAACTAAAGACATTGCGACTTTCCCAAGTATTTCCCAACTCTTCCCCAGATTCCCAATTACCATCAACAACTCTATCATTAACCAAAGAACCAAAATCACCAGCAGGATTAGAAAACAATCTTGCGGAAGAATTTTCCACACCTTTAGCTTTTAAAATCAAAGCGTGTTTTCTGATAAAATTCATTTCCTCCGGTTCATCAATTTCCGCAGCCCGTTGAAATAAATCATCCAATAATTCAATGATATTTACAAAACTATCCCGGAAAATACCCGATAGATTTGCTAACACATCAATCCGCGGATGTCCAACATCAGATAAAGGTTTTAAATCATATCTAACTATGCGTCCAGTTCCCTCCTTCACAGGTTCAGCACCCACCAATTCCAAGAGAATCCCCAAAGATTCACCCTTAGTTTTAATAGCATCCAAACCCCATAACAAAACCGCCACAGTTTCAGGATACTTCTTATTTTCATCCAAAGACTGAGAAATAATTTTCTTAGCAATTTCCTTACCCCTTTCAAAAGCAGCAGGAGAAGGCATCCGATAAGGATCTAAAGCATGAATATTCCTACCCGTAGGTAACACACCAGCACCATCACGCAACAAATCCCCACCAGGTGCAGGAGGAATAAATTCACCATTTAAACCCCTTAAAAGATTAGTTAACTCATCAGTTGACTGATTTAATAACCTTGTAATTTCCTTTCTTTCTTCTTCTCTTCCTTCTTCGTGTTCTTCGCTTCTTCGTGGTTCATTCTCTTCCCCAAAATAAGCATTTAAATAACCAGTTAACTCCTCCTGATTCGGTGCTTCACCTAAAGTATGTAACCCAGAAGAAAAAAGACGATTTTCGAGAACTTGGAGATATTCATACAACTTCACCAAATAATGATCAAAAGCATGATTACTAAACATCCTCACATTTTCCGGTGTAAAGGGAATACCCAACCTTTTCGCATCATCAAAAGGACAATCTACCTCCAAACCAGTATCAACAATCTTCTTACAAATCCCTTCCTTTAACAGATAATTTTTTTCTGGATCTTCCCGATACTCAGCAATTAAATCGCGGATATTTACCAACTCCTTATATAAACCAGCGCGTCCATAGGGAGGGACATTGTGAGAAATTAGCACACCATAACCGCGACGTTTGGCTAAAATTGATTCTGAAGGATTATTTGCGGCATAGATATATAAATTTGGGAGATTTCCTAACAAAATATCAGACCAAGAATAGCCAGTATTTCCTAATGGTGAACCGGGCAACCATTCAACAGTTCCGTGCATTCCAAAATGAACAATTGCATCAGATTGAAAATCATTTTGTAACCATTTATAATAAGCTGCATATTGGGGATGGGGTGTTAAATCTCGTTCAAACATTAACCGCATGGGATCACCTTGAATTCCCAACGGTGGCTGGACACCTATCCACACATTTCCTAATTGCACACCACCAATATTAAATTCATCACCATAGGTTTTAATCCCACTACCAGTGAGGTATTTCCATTGTTTTTCAATGCGAGATGTGAAAAGATAGCCTAACCATTTTTCTAAGGTTTTAGCATTGACAGTTGTAATATCTTTTTTGTTATTTTCTACTAGGGGATTAATTTCATCGGCTTCTTTAATTTGGCGAATTAATTCTTCTCCATCTTCGGGAATTTCACCAACTGTATAACCCTGTGCTTTCAGTGCATGAAGTAATTTAATTAAACTGCGAGGAACGTTTAATAAGGCAGCAGTTCCGACTGCACCATAACCAGGGGGAAAACCATATAAAATAATGGCAATTTTCCGTTGGGAAATAGGTTTTTGGCGGAGGGAAACCCAGCTTTTAACTCTATTAGTTAATCGCTGCATTCGTTCAGGAACTAAATAAATTTGTTCACCTACTAAACCACCCAGAGGAATTGTATCAATTGCACCATCTAATTCTGGCAAAGCATACAATACAACACTTTGTAAGCCGCCTACGCCTTGGCGTGTCCAAGAGTAAATATCTTGAATTAATAACGGTGCAGCGACGATATAAGGGACATTTTTGGCTGTGAGAATACGTTTAGCCACTTCCACCTGTCTTCCGGCTTCCATTGAACCAGCGGGACCACCAACGAGGGGAAAACCGATGGTAGAAACTATGGCATCAATTTTTACCGATTCTGCGGAAAGGGAAGGGGTTTCAATATTATTTATGTGACGTTGTTGGGTTTCGTAGTCGCTTGTCATCCAATCTCTGACGGCTACGTGTCCTTCTACACCGTTGATAAAGATGGGTAAGGGAATTAACCCCGCTTGTTCAAAATAGCGGATTAGTTGGGGAATATAGGGCAATTTGGTGATAACGTGCTTTCGGTAAATTAGGATACCTATGACTGGCTTTGTGGGGTGGGCATCTTGCCCGCCCTTATTATCTGGCAGGTGAGACACCCGCCCCACAAGATACCACTGTAAATACTCACGGGGTGATGTAAAAAAACCTTGATAGTCAGGATGTAATAACCCCATGTCCGGGGTTTCGATAGGTGGAGGTATATCTCCAACTTTTAAATCTAAGTATTTTTCCGCAATTGTCCAAAATAGGGCAGCGACGTTTTCTGAACCGCCGGCGTTCCAGTAACCATAGATAATTAACCAGTTGCGTAAGTCTTGGACTTTTTGCACTGGGATGAATTTTAATAACTTGGGACCGATTTTTAGGAAACTGATATAACCAGCAAGTTTGTCTTCTTCTTTACCGTTGCTGAATTTATCAAGGATGAATTTAATGGGTTTAGGCATTCCAGCGGGTTTGTCACCAATGGCAAATGCACCGATTTTGGTTAAACTCATTAATTCCAGCGCTGACTCGAAAATGAGACGAATGGGGATGTTAGCGACACGCTCCCGCAACCATACAACTTGGTCATAATCAAAGAGTAAACTGCCAAAGAATACGTCTGCGCCTTTGAGCGCTGTTTCTACTTCCGTGCTATTGGTGGTAATATTGCGATCGCTAAATACGCGAATATCCAACTCTGGACACCGAGAATTAGCCAAACTAGCCGCTTTCCGGTATAAGTCCGCATTAAACGATTCAAACCCAGCAATCAAGACAATGCGTTTCATGCGCTTTTGCTACGAAATATTTCTTTACCTTGATCTTAAACATTTTTGGGGATTAATGGGGGAATATCTACCTAGAGATTAAAATAATATCTATGCTTTTGGGAAATATATTAACAAGTAGCAGACTCTGGAAATACTGAAAAAGTCAATCAAGGAGATACAAATGAAATTCGGCATTGATATTGGTCATAACTGCCCTCCTGATAGTGGTGCAAGCGGCATTAAATTGGAAGATAAGTTAACAATGGAAGTGGGAAATAAGGTTATAGCCAAATTAGAAAATTTAGGACATACAGTAATTGCTTGTAAACCAAATAGTGCCAGTACAGTAAATCAATCTTTAGGTAGCCGCTGTAATAAAGCCAATAGTAACCGAGTAGATATTTTTGTATCTATTCATTTCAATGCTTTTAATGGAAAAGCTAATGGGACAGAAGTATTTGCTATTAGCGATGCTGGCAAAAAAGTTGCCCAAAAAGTATTGGATGAAATTGTCAAATTAGGCTTTTTCAATCGTGGTGTTAAAAGTGGTTCACACTTGTATGTTCTCAGAAGAACAAATATGCCAGGAATTCTTGTAGAAGGTTGCTTCATTGATTCTGCCAAAGATATGCAGATATATGATGGTGAAGCCATGGCTAATGCTATAGTTGCCGGGTTAACAGGTAAAATCGCAACTACTCCTGTAAATCCTACTCCTAATGTGCCTGTAACTCCTGTTCCTAATGCTTCTGTGAATACGGTTATAGATGAGGAACAGAATAAAGATAAGAGCATTCTTAGACTACAACAGGCTTTAAATCGCCTGAAAATTACCGATAAAAATAATAAGCCTCTAGTAGAAGATAATGGCATGGGACCAGCTACATCTTCGGCAACGGAAAAATTCCAAAGAATTGTGGGAGTTTTACCAACAGGAATAGCAGGTAATACCACCTGGGATGCCCTCAATCAAATATTAGCGAAACGAGTTGTGCAAGGAACTCATGCTAGTGGTGTGATTATCAGATATTTACAATTTCGTGTAGGTGCTGATTCTGATGGTATTTATGGTCCAAACACAGAAGCAGCAATCAAGAAATTCCAACAGCAAAATGGGTTAACTGCTGATGGTATTGTTGGGGCAATGAGTTGGCAGAAATTGATAGGTTAGGATCGATTTTTTATAGATCCCCGACTTCTTTGAGAAGTCGGGGATCTGAATTAATGTCTGATAGCATAACGTAGCTATTCGATTTATGTAAGATTTTCCAACGTCGGTTGTAGTACCACCAAATGTAAATTATATCTAGTATCTGGTTGCAAATAACGTTTTTGTAGTGGTTGCCATTCTTGCCACAATTGATAACGATTTGCGGCTAATAGGGTCGTTAACCCACGTAATTGAGTTTCAAGTTCTGATTTAAAGATATTCTCTAACCACTGATGTAAAACCATATTATCTTGAATCATTCCCAAGATATCTTGGATATTTTTAATATCATGAAGATGTGCGGCAAAAGACTCACCATATAATTCAATAAATAACTCCATTTGGTAACGGAGACCTTTAGCTTGTTTCCGCAAACCATGCAGAGTTTCACCTTCTGTTTTTAGATGTTCTTCTAATTGGCTGGGTGTCCATTTTGTTTGCATTACTATTTCCGATTTAACAACTTTAGTCCCAATTAACCACCCTGGATGTAAGCAAAATTCACTAACTTCTGGTGAGAGTAAATCTGGTAATACATAATCAATTGGGACAGATGAAAAACGTTGATAACTGGGATTTTTTAACCAATGTTCACATTCATCTTTAAACGATTTATAAATTTCATCTTTAAATATCTTCTGCACATGAGAAACGGCAATTTGTCTTTGTTTATCCAATTCTGCAAAAGCTGTTTCTAGAGATTTTTGTTCTTTTTCAAGTAAATGCGGTTTGTAATTCTTTTCCAGAATTTCTTTTAGTACATCTAAATCTCTGAGACCACCTAAAATTCTCGCAAGTTTACCAATATTTTTATCACTAACTGATTTTGGTAAAATTAAATATCTCTCAAATCTACTAACAGCAGTTCTTAACCGTCGCATTCCCACACGCATTTGGTGGAGTGGTTCTGGATCTTCGTCTTTTTTAACTGCTTTTTCCCATTTTATCGCTTTTGCAAAATGTTTTTCAATGGCTTGATGAGCAGTTTCACCGAGAGTTTTGATTGGTGTTTCTGAAGGAATTTTCATAAATAAAAAAAATTAGCAAGATAGCAATCCTAAATAAGATACAGGTATTTCTCTTCCCTCTCTTCCTCTGCGTTCTCTGCGTCTGGAGTGGTTCGTTACCTCCATTTCCCGTAAGGGATAGACAAATCAAATAGAATTGCTCATAATATCTAAAGATTAGTGGAAATAGCTTGTACCGGACAAGTAGGAATACATTGTTCGCAAACAATACAGCGCGATCGCACAAAAGTAAGTTTATATGTTTCTGGATTAATAGCAAGAGCTTCCGTCGGACAAACCCCCGTACATAAACCACAGTGAACGCATACATCCTCATCAATGATAATTTCACCTAAACCCAGGGAAACATGAATATGTTGCGATCGCATCCATTCAATTGCTGCATCTAACTGATCAATATCTCCTAATAATTCTACTACCAGTTTACCAATTTGGTTAGGCGCAACTTGGGCGCGGATAATATTCGCCGCGACATTAAAATCCTTTGCTAGTCTGTAGGTAACTGGCATTTGAATCGCACGTTTGGGAAAAGTCAGGGTAACTCTTTTTTTCATTATGTGGGAAAACAGTAAAATGAACTAAGTTAATAAGTCTTAATAAATTGATTATGAGTACCGAAGCCCCTGTAAATTCTAGTAACCGCATCAAAAACTTCTTAATTGCTATTGTAGCGATCGCTTTGGGAGTTGCCCTCTTCCTGGGACTTAAAACTGATTCTACCTCAGTTTCCCTAGGGGAATTAGGTAAAACTGCCATTCCCTTAGAAGTAGCAGTCAGCAACGGAAAACCTTCCCTCGTCGAGTTTTACGCTGATTGGTGTACAGTTTGTCAAAAAATGACTCCCGACATGGCAAAACTCAGAGAAAAGTACAATAACAACCTGAATTTTGTGATGTTGAATGTTGATAATACCAAATGGTTGCCAGAAATGCTCAAATATCGAGTAGACGGGATTCCCCACTTTGTATTTTTGGGTAAACAAGGGGAAACCATAGCCGAAACCATTGGTGATATCCCCCGCACCATTATGGCTAGTAATTTAGAAGCCTTAATTGCCGGTTCAACTCTTCCCCACATTCAAGGTAATGGTAAAACTTCCCAATTTTCCGCACCAGTAGCCACAGAAGGAAATCAAGATGATCCTCGCAGTCACGGTAGCCAAGTTGTAAATTAGGTCAACTAAAAAAACATAAGATCCAGATTCCTAACTTCTCTAAAAAGTAGGGAATCTATATCCTCATTTTGACAATTTATTGGTTTATTCAATAGTGATGAAAGCGATTTAATGACTCGATTATTTTTTCTCAGCGCAACCTGTTCTTACTGTTTTACCCAAAATTAAAGTTGCTGTGTAGGGATATTTTTTATCTGACATAGTATCACTACAAAAGCCATTAGTTTTCTGGATAATTAGCAGATTATCGGCTCTACCACGTAAACGATAAACCCTAACCACATCTAAAGGTCTTCCGTCTGCGGCTTGAGGATTTACATAAGGAAAAGTTTGTTTTTTAATCCCATCTCCTAGCCAAGAATAGACAATACCTTTTGGGCTAATATTTATATTCCAAAATGGCTCATTACCTACGACGTTAAATTCTTCAACTCGGTTGCTGGCAATATGATTTTGTGCCAATTTAAGTGTAGCAATTGCCGTTGAGTTAGCAGTAACTAGACTTATGGGTATATTCACTAATCCAATACACAATATACTTACACGTAAATGCTTATTCATGACCTGTCTTTACTTAATTATTTTGACAGTATTTGCTTGTTGATAAATTCCATCATGCAAATCATCATTAATTATAAAATGATAAAACTAGACTACTAATATAGATGATACATTTTTATATAATTCATGGTTTAGTAGCTTTATTAATTATATTCATATAGCTTTTCTCGAATATAGGAATTTTCTCATGTAATTATAACTCAATTCGCTAAAAAATTGCCTTTAAACTTGTTCTATCAGCCGTTCTTCAAAGTAAGATAGTGTATCATTGTCTTTTTTCTCAAAATTTACTATGGCTACGATTAACGACAACTACCTGAAACTCAAAGCTGGCTATCTGTTTCCCGAAATCGCGCGACGGGTAAATGCTTTTGCCCAAGCTAACCCTGATGCTAAAATCATTCGGTTGGGGATTGGTGATGTCACAGAACCCTTACCAGAAGCTTGTCGGACAGCCATGATTAAAGCTGTGGAAGATATGGGCGATCGCTCATCTTTTAAAGGATATGGCCCAGAACAAGGTTATGCTTGGTTAAGGGAGAAAATCGCCACCCACGACTTTCAAGCCAGGGGAGCAGCCATAGAAGCTGATGAAATCTTCATTTCCGACGGTTCTAAGTGCGATTCCGGCAATATTCTCGATATTTTTGGCAAAAATAACATCATCGCCGTTACAGACCCAGTATATCCCGTTTACGTAGATACCAACGTCATGGCGGGTAACACAGGAGACGCGAACGAAAAAGGCGAATATGGTGGTTTAGTTTATTTACCTGTTACTGCTGAAAACAATTTTACTGCGGAAATTCCCAGCCAAAAAGTTGATTTAATTTATCTTTGCTTTCCTAATAATCCCACAGGTGCAACCGCAACTAAAGAACACTTGCAAGCATGGGTAAATTATGCCAAAGCTAACGGTTCAATTATCTTTTTTGATGCCGCTTACGAAGCATTTATTACTGATCCTACCTTACCTCATTCTATTTTTGAAATCGAAGGTGCTAGAGATTGTGCAATTGAATTCCGTTCTTTCTCCAAAAATGCCGGGTTTACCGGGACTCGTTGTGCTTTAACTGTTGTTCCCAAAACCCTCACAGCTAAAGCCGCTGATGGTTCTAATGTGGAAATTTGGAAACTCTGGAATCGTCGTCAGTCTACCAAATTTAACGGCGTTTCTTATATTATTCAACGCGGTGCAGAAGCGGTTTATTCAGAAGCAGGACAATCACAAATCAAAGCTTTGGTAAACTTCTATTTAGACAATGCCAAAATCATCCGCGAAGAGCTTACAAACGCTGGTTTAAAAGTTTATGGTGGTGTAAATGCACCTTATGTATGGGTGCAAACTCCTCATGGTTTATCCAGTTGGGAATTTTTCGATAAGTTATTAGAAACTGTGAATGTGGTGGGTACTCCCGGTTCTGGTTTTGGTGCTGCGGGTGAAGGTTATTTCCGCATTTCTGCCTTTAATAGTCGGGAAAATGTAGAAGAAGCCATGAAGCGGATTACCGCTAAGTTTAAGGTGTAGAATATTGTGGTGGGTAATGCCCACCCTTTTATATTAAACGAAGTGGTAGATTGATGAGGTTTTGGTTTAGTATAATATTAAGGTGAGTTTTTTATAGACTCAACTCTTCGGTTTTTATTTATACAAAGTACAAGTAATTTAGAGGTTAATTTATATGAAATTGATCATCAAAAATTTAGGTCCGATTAAAAACAATACTCAAGCCATTGATTTATCGAAAGATTTCTTTATTTTTGTTGGACGAAATAACAGTGGGAAAAGCTATGTCGCTCAATTGTTATGGGCAATTTTCAATCAAGATATAATTCATAAATTTGCCCGCACCAATGTAGAAATCATTGATAATAAAATCGTTGAAAATATAAATAATATCGAGGTGACTTCTGAATTATTGGCAGAAATTTTGAATAGATATAGTTTCTTCTTACAAGAAGAAACGAAAAAAGAGATATTTAATATAGGTAAACAATCCCAAATACTAAATAATATTGTTATTACTTTTGATCATGAAATATCTGAATTAAAAGAACGAGTAACTGAAGGAATTGTCAAGATAAAAGATGATGAGGGCAATACATTAGAATATATAGAATTTAAAAAAAATAAAGGTGATCTAATATATAACTTTAAAGAGAAAGAATTGCCAGACACTTTTAAAAAAATAATTCCTAAAAAATCTTTAGACAGGGACTTACTGGATGAAAAAAAGTTTCTTCTAATTGCAACAATAATTAGAACTATGTTGAAACATAGACATGAGACTTTTTTCTTACCAGCTAGTAGAATTTTCTTTCCTACATTCTATCGTTATATTTATGAAGTTGACAGAAACCGACGGGAACAAGATATCAAAAAACTTGTAGATTTACTAGAAAATCCCCGCAAGAGGTCTAATATTCAATTATCTGATCTTGAAGAGTTAGATTTTAAAAGAAAATATACAGAACCTATGAATAAGGTTTTTGAAAAACTTTTCTCTCTGAATCTTGAAGAAAATATTGAAGAACATTATATTAATCTTGTACAACAGTTACAGGAAATTCTTGGAGGTGAGATAAAACTTAGTAGTTTAGAAGGGATTAGTCCGATAGAATTCTATTTTAAAATTGATTCTGTTGATGAACCTTTACCTATGTATTTAGCTTCTTCTTCTGTTAATCAATTAACACTTCTTTATTTATATTTGAAATATTGGGCATCAGAAAAAGATAACTTTTTAATGATAGAT
Organism: Anabaena sp. UHCC 0187; assembly: GCF_009712035.1. Classification (GTDB taxonomy): domain Bacteria; phylum Cyanobacteriota; class Cyanobacteriia; order Cyanobacteriales; family Nostocaceae; genus Dolichospermum. The sequence continues at coordinate 136,145 of NZ_VILB01000008.1, forward strand.
GAACCAGAAGTTAACTTACATCCTGAAAATCAAATTAAGTTAATCAATATATTAATACAGTTTATTCAAAATGAAACAGGAAATAAAGTATTAATAACAACCCATAGTTCTATCTTAGCTAATGCTATTAATAATTGTATATATCTGGATGTTCTTAAAAATCCACATGGTGTTAATGTTGAAAAAATTATAGAAGAAAATAAATTAAAATATGTTGATTCATCTATTTCTATATCAAAAGACAAGGTAGGTGTTTATTTTTTCACAGGTGATAAGATTATTGATTATGAAAGCAGTGATTATGCCATCTATTTTAGAAACTTTAGAGAAGTTGAAAATAATTTAGATAACTCACTTCGTATTCTGAATAATTATATTTATCGTCAGGAAGATGAGGCTGAAGATGAGTAAAAATTATTTTTTGAATAGTCCTCATAATCCAGATGTTCTCTTTCTCCGAGATGAATTACATAAAGCTTTAGCTCAACAAGAATTTATTGTTGAAATTCCTGTCACTGAAGATGAGATAATTGAAATTAAAGAAGACAATTCCAAGGCAAAACTTAAAAAAGCCTTTATTCAGGAATTAAATTATTCTGATAATAAGTCAAAAGTAGAAAAAATTTGGAAAATTGACTTAGAAAAGGATATACCTGGTATCTCAACTAGTGGTGGAACTCCTGAATGTGCTATTTTGGTTTTACAAAAGTATGAAAGTAGTTATAGATTAAGCATTATTTTAATTGAATTGAAATCTAGTATAGATAATGAAAAATTAAAGAATATTCGCAAAAAGTTTAGTTGTGCAATGTCTAGAATATATATGTTACTGGTTTTAAATAATCACTTAAATTTAACTAAAGGTTATAGTGAAGAAGAAATATATATAGATTTTAAGGGTATTTTATTTTATAAAGAAAACAATCTAAAAGGTGAATATGATAGAGAATTTTATCAAATATTCAATAATCCTAATTTATCAGGATTATTAACTTGTGAAACAATTCTAAGGAATGATGTAATTAAAGTTAAATGTTTTCAGCAACCTCACAATTTAGAACAAGAAATAAGGATCAATTTACAATCCTTATTGTCTAAATAATTAATATCATTCTCTATTCTCTCTTTTCCCCCGCAGTCCGAATCAATTCCCCTATCAAAGCCACAATAGCAGTCATAGAAATTAACATCACACTTAAAGCATTAATATCAGGTTTGACTCCGGTTCTAATGCGGCTAAAAATTTCTATTGGTAAAGTATTCGCACCACTTCCAGCGGTAAAACTAGCAATTAAAAAATCATCTAAACTCAATACAAAAGCCAATAAACACCCAGAAATAATTGCTGGCATTAATTGAGGTAATAAAACCAAAATAAAGGCTTGTATGGGTGTTGCACCTAAATCTAATGCTGCTTCTTCTAAATGGGGATTGATATTATTCATGCGAGAAGAAACTACCAAACCCACATAGGATAGACAAAAAACAATATGGGCTGCGATAATAGTCCATATACTCAAAGGAATAGCAAAAGCTGCTAAACATACTAGTGTCGAAACAGCGATGGCAATATCAGGAATTAATAAGGGTAAATAGGCAATTCCCTGATATAATTTCTTACCAGGAAAGTCATAACGTGCCAACCCTACAGCCATTAATGTTCCCAAGACTGCGGAAACCCCCACAGCAAAAAAAGCTACCAATAAACTATTATATAACCCCGATAAAATTCGTTCATCACTAAATAATTTTCCGTACCATTCCAGCGTAAATCCTTGCCATTTAGCACTGTAAGGTGAACTATTAAAACTATAAAAAGCCAGTACCAGGATAGGTAGGTACATAAACACAAATATGACTAGTGCAAAAACCGCTTGCCAAGAAGCACGCGATTTATTTATTTGTTTGTATATATTCATTTTATTTAATATATGCAACTATTTATTTATCGTTACATATTATACTTATTTTTATCTTTCAAGTCAAGTTCAAAATCCAAAATTTAACTATTATATTTTGTCTAATTTATTTCTTAAGTATCAGATATTAACACTACCTAGGATAGACAAAAGATATCAAATATAAAGCATAAGATTTAGTAGTACCATGGACGAGGGTGATTTTTCTATCTTTAGCTATTTCTTGTTAGTTATTTCATTTATTTTTAACTAACTAGACATAGGAATCTGATATTTTAGGAGATTGATAATGAAAATTGCTCAGGTTGCCCCACAGTGGGAGAGAGTACCACCACCAGCCTATGGTGGCATAGAATTAGTAGTGGGGTTATTAACTGATGAATTAGTCCGTCGAGGACATGAAGTGACATTATTTGCATCAGGAGATTCTTTAAGTTTAGCCAAGTTAGTATCAGTTCATCCTCATGCTTTGAGGCTAGATCCTACAATTAAAGAGCCAGCCATTTATGAAATGCTGCTATTAGCTTCAGTTTATGAACAAGCAGCAAATTTTGATATCATTCACTCTCATGTAGGACTAGGAACACTAGTTTATGCCAATTTAGTCAAAACTCCTACAGTTCACACTTTACATGGAGTTTTTACTCCAGATAATGAAAAAATCTTTAAATATGGCAAAAAACAGCCTTATATTAGTATTTCTAATTCCCAAAAAGAACCCAGATTAGGATTAAACTATGTAGACACTGTTTATAATGGCATTGATGTTAGTAGTTATGAATTTTATCCTCAACCAACAGAACCATCTTACTTAGCTTTTTTGGGCAGAATTTCTCCAGAAAAAGGACCACATTTAGCAATTGAGATTGCTAAGAGAACTGGTTGGAGGTTAAAAATAGCAGGTAAAGTAGATTTGGTAGATTTGGAATATTTTGATCAACAAATTAAACCATATATTGATGGTAAGCAAATTGAATATTTAGGTGAAGCCAATCATCTGCAAAAAAATGCCCTTATGGGAGGCGCTTATGCAACTTTATTCCCCATTACTTGGCGAGAACCTTTTGGTTTAGTCATGGTAGAATCAATGGCATCAGGTACACCTGTAATTGCCATGCGAATGGGTTCAGCAGAGGAAGTGATTGTTGAGGGTAAAACGGGTTTTCTTTGTAATAATGTGGAAGAATGCATTAATTCTCTGGAAAAAGTAAGTAACTTAAATCGTTACGCTTGTCGTCAATATGTGGAAGAAAATTTCAGTGTGCAGCAGATGACTGATGCTTATGAAGCCGTTTATCAACAGATAATTGGAGAAAAATTAGCTCAAAAAAATGGTTTTTCCCGCAATGCCTTAGTGAGTTAGTAGGGGTGGGGTTTCCCCACCCGGTTTCCCTATCTCAAACTTTGCGTCTTTGCCTCTTTGTGTCCTTTGCGCGAAACATAATTTTCTAGAACGCCCTCATGTAATTGCTTAAACACCTTTTTGATGTTTAACTTCAACTACTGTATGCACATTCCCACGGGGGGTAAAATCTGTTTTCACAGTGACTTCTAAAGGATCACAAGCAGCGACAAAATCATCTAAAATTTGATTTGCTGTTTCTTCATGGGAGATATAGCGATCGCGGTAGCTGTTAATATAAAGCTTGAGCGCTTTCAACTCTACTACCCGTTGATCTGGAATGTAACTAATATAAATAGTCGCAAAGTCAGGATAACCGGAAAAAGGACATTTACAAGTAAATTCCGGTAACGTAATATTAATATCATAGCGTCGCCCAATGCGAGGGTTAGGAAACGTAATTAATTCCCCTTCCGCAATTTCGCGTTCACCATATTTCATTTCTTGACTTGCTGGAGATACAGTTTCAGGTGCAAAGTTACTCATAAGTTAGTAAAAAGGAATGCAGAGGTTCACAATTATTAACTTAACAGTTTTTAACACTTCTCCCCAGCTTGATGAGTTACTTACTCCATTTCTTTTTCCCAGTCAGGACAATTTTTATCATCCCAACCATGAGGGTGCATACCACAGACTAACAAATTACCGCTATAAACCTGTCCGTGATAGTTGCTACAACCAATACAAGCAGCATTTTTTTCTAGTGTAGCTTCTACTGCATAGGGAAAACCAGGATCTATATCTTCGGTGATATCTTCCAGTTCCCAGTAAATCTCCAAAATTGGTTCGGCTAAATCTTGTAAAAACTGTTCGTGCAATGTACTGAAGTTATCAATATCAGCCAAAAATGTGTTTTGTACTTCTTCAGTAATTTCTTCCGTAATCTCAAAAAAAGCGTCTACCATGTCATTCATTCCCAGGAAGAACTGCTCTACTTCATCAGCCACGGTTTCAATCATGTCTATTAAGTCTTTTTGCCACTGTTCCATAAACTTAATGCCCTTAATGGCTAAAACATAACGCTTAACGCCGTTTGACTGGAAGTTCTAGAGTACACAGTGGGTAATTGCACTTACAACCATTTTGGGTATAGCGTCATTTTTCTAGAATTAAATATTACTGATACCCAAAGTAAAAAATCGCTTTTTACGGTTCGCGTTGCAGCCGTTTTAACTCTTCCTGTAGTTCTAGCACTTGATCGCGTAGATGATCTACATTGTTGACATTTTCTTTATTTTCTTTTTTCGCCTCTTTCACAGTTGGCTCTTCGTCATCATCCACAATATTTATGCGACGAGGTTCTGAAGGGGCTGTTTTTTCAGGCGTTTGTCCAGATGGTGGTTGCTGTTGAGCTTGCTTCATCATGTCTTCGACAAAGCGGCGAGCTTCTTCTGTGTTCATCTCGCCTTTGGCTACCATTTCATCTGCTAATTTTTGGACTTGCGATCGCAGTTCGGTTAATTTCCCCCCGGCTTTTTCGCCAGCATAAGAGGCTAACCCAACGCCGAGATAAAAAGCTTTTTGTACAATATCTCCAAAACCAGGCATTGCTGCTGAAAGCTCCTACAAATAAGGCGACCCGGAGACTACGCCTACCACAAGCATCCCTTATTGCTGCTACCTTCCGGTCCTGACAAGATTTGGGCGTTGAAGTCGCATAGATCCAGGTCTTCCATCATCATAACACTAAAATTCAAAATTTGTATGTTATTCCACAACAATTCGCCATTCAAATAGTTCGTAGTTGACACAATCGTTCTGTACCAAGGGATCAGCCAATACTATTGCCTGTGCTTCATCCATTGAAACAGCCTCAAATAACATCATTCCACCACCCTTGCACGCCCAATAACCGGTTTTGGCTTTATGTCCTTTAGCAATCAACTCTTGCACATAAGCTCTGTGACCAGGTACATATTGGTCAAAGATGGCTTTGTCTACTTTACCAGTTTCGATTTTGACAAACCAAGGCATATCTCAAATGGTATTTTAAATTAGTAATTTCTGATTTAGCACAAAATATCATGATTTGTGATCGTATTCGTGCTGATTCATATATTTTTGTGACTTATGTAATATCTCGGAATAAATCGCTATGTGTTTACACATCTATACTGTATATTTAGTCAGTGAAAGTTGAGAATTAAATGAGTCGCTTTTTTATTGCTCTTTTACCACCACAAGAAATTCAAGAATATGCAAACGATATTAAACATTATTTTGCAGATAAATATGCCTGTCATAGTGCTAAAAAATCACCACCCCATATTACTTTACAGCCGCCTTTTGAATGGTCAGATACTCTTGTCACCAATTTAGAAACATCCCTACAAGCATTCGCTAGTCAACAAGAGTCAGTTGCAATTACATTTGACGGGTTTGCAGCTTTTCCTCCTCGTGTTATATACATTAATGTAGTTAAAAGTCAAGAGCTTTTAACTTTGAAAACTGATTTAATGACTTATGCCGAAACCAACTTAGGAATTATTGATCAAGTTGAAAAAGCGCGTCCCTTTGTCCCTCATCTAACAGTCGCATTTCGAGATTTAACAAAGCAGAATTTTCGGATTGCTTGGCCAGAATTTGTCCAAAATCAGTTTTATGCTGAATACACAGCAACTCATTTAACTCTGCTTCTTCATAACGGTAAATGTTGGAATATCAAATCAGAATTTCCTTTTTTAGGATCTGTTAAATAGTTCCGATATTTTAGGTATTGCTCTAGGAATTTACCAGTTATTTGTAAAGTTTTTAAAATTCAGTTGAAATAACTAGCCATGACTGCAATAATACTATTATTGCTAAAAGCAGACAATTAGTAAATGTTAGAAGAGGTAAACAGCAAATTTAGCACTTGCTTTTTCCTTAATTACCAAATTTAATTAAATCAAAATTACCAGGATAGAATTATGCCCAACAAATTAAATCTCGATAGCAATGAAACCCTCAAAAAAGGTGCAAATGGTGCAAAAGTTCAACAACTACAAGAAATTTTAAAAGCACTCAATCTAAATCCAGGCACAATAGATGGTGATTTTGGTAATAATACTCTCAAAGCCGTTAAACAATTTCAAACTCAAAAGGGACTTGAAGCAGATGGTATAGTCGGAAAAAATACTCAAAATGCTTTAAATAATGCTCTTGATAAGTTAACAGAAATCTCAAAGCCTTCAACACCAACTTCAACACCAACTTCAACTTCAAGCGTTCCCACAAAAGGTTTTGGTGGTGCAACTGGAAAACTACCACTTCCAGCAATTCCTTTAATCAAAGAATTTGAAGGTTGTTACTTAAAGGCTTATCCAGATCCTCTAAGCGGTAATTTACCTATCACTATTGGTTGGGGTACTACGAAAAAAAGAGATGGTAGTAACTGGAAATTAGGTGAAAGCATCACTCAACAAGAAGCAGATGATTTATTGATGCTTCAGTTGGAAAATAGCTATCTACCACCTCTACAAAAAATTCCGGTTTGGAATGAATTAAACGCCAATCAACAGGGGGCTTTATTAAGCTTTGGTTATAACTTAGGTGCTAACTTCTATGGTGGTTCTAACTTCTCAAGCATGACTAGAGTTTTAAGAGATAAAAAGTGGGATGAAATTGAAGAAACTTTTCTAAAATACAGAAATCCTGGTAGCAATGTAGAAGCAGGATTGAAACGGAGAAGACAGGCAGAAGCTAAACTATTTTTAACTCCAGTTAGCTAAATATTAAATTCAATCAGAGACGTTTCTATAAAACGTCTCTACATTCAAAAAATACTAATTACTTACCATTGGGACGTTGAATAATCGTTTCTACTATTCGTCTTTTTGCTTGTGGATCAATTCCTACTAAACGCACATATTCACCGCTATATTCAGATAAACAAGATTCTAAAGTAGAAATAGCATCGGAATGGGCATCAATATTAAAACCACCACAACTTTGCCAAGAACCTGTACGAAAACGCCGTTCATCAACGTGTTCAAGGCTAATTTTACAACCTTGAGCTAAAAGTTGTCTAACTTGTTCTTGAGTTTCTAAACTTAAATGAGTAGGTTGATTCATCACAGGTTTACTAACTGGAACTTCCGCAACAGGAGAAGCTGCTTGATAACCTTTACCTCGATTCAAGCGATTATATTCATCAACTAAATGAGAAGTTTCCACTCGTTTTTGTTCACCCACCATAAATTTACCCGACTCAATTAAATGAGAGAGAGTAAAATCTGGCTTTTTAAATGCTGGTGGCCCTTCCAAACTATTGACAACTCGCAAAGAAACATTCTCAAAACCAATTTGATGGATGAAATTACGGATTTGTTCATCATAAATCCGGGAACGCAAAGCACTAAAAAAGTCAATAGATTGATGGGGAAAAGTATCAACAAATTGTTCAATTTCCCGTTGTGAAAGTCCGTCTTCTGCAAAAATTCCCCCGACAATTCCCACCTTATCATCCCGGTTGGGTTCCCAGTAAAATTTGTCCATTCTCCCATCACGAATTAATGGTGCATAGAGAGTAGAAAAATCATTTCCGGTAACAATAATTGGCACACGACATAAAGGATTAGAATCATAACTTCCCGGTAATTGGACATCTGTGGGATTATCAGCAATATTCATCAATGTGGCATTTACCAACTGAGTATTTACTGTATATTGAGTCCCTTCGTCAAAACGTCCCGCACCGGCATCTAAATCATTAATCATCAGTACGCACATTTTCCCCCGCACTTTGATTAATTCTGCTGTTTCTCGATAACGCAGACGTATCAACCGCGCAGGATCTCCCGCGTCTGGACTTTCTAATTCTCCTCCAGATATTAAAGTTACTTCAATACCCATTTTCTCAAAAACTAACTCGCATTGAAAGGATTTTCCCTCTCCTTTGCGTCCATGAATTCCTAAAATCAGGGGAACTCGAATACCAGGAATGTTTAAAAAGTTTTTGGTGATATGAACTGCAAGTTTATCAAGAAAGCTAGGAGCAATATAGTAACTCATAGAATTATCCCAGGTGATGATTTATTCAGATTATCATAGATTTTTTTGGTAACAATAGTCAATTAAATGGTAAATTACTTTGGGAGTATCATTGTAATTATCAGTATGAATGATTCATCAATTACCATTACTAAGTTATTAGATACAGATTTGGCAGAACTGAGAAAAATCAGTCAAGAAATTTGGTATAGCCACTATTCTTCAATTCTCAGCCATGCACAAATCGAATATATGCTAGATAAAATGTATGGAATAGGAGTAATTGAAGATGAGATTTATAATCAAGGGATATTTTATGATCAGGTTTTGCATAATTCTGAATTAGTTGGTTATTTATCATACAGTTCAGAAATGATAGATAATATTAGTTATTTGAAATTACATAAATGTTATTTATTGCCATCATTACATGGTTATGGCTATGGTCAAAAGATGTTATTTCATGTATACCAAAAAGCGCAAGCAATGAAGTTGAAACAAATAATTCTCAATGTAAATAAAAGGAATGAAAAAGGGATTAAAGCTTATTCTCGATTTGGTTTTAGAATTATTGATAGTCAGGTAATAGATTTTGGTAGTGGCTTTGTTTTGGATGATTATATAATGGGTTATGAACTTTAGAAGAGATAAATAGCTTACCAATAAAACAAGTTATAAATTGGAAATGCCGATTTTAATATCATCAAACTTCTTTATTAATGTGACTTAGACGAAACAGAATTATCAAGTATGAAATAAATTGAAATAGAGGGACAACCTACATCAGATTTTCCCTCATTGGGCTATATGAATCTTAGTTCGCAATACTATTAATACCATTAAAGACAGTGCTATTATTAATATGTATTAATACCACCAAGAAGTGTATTGTTACCTTGTGTATAAAAATGGTATGCACCATTAGGATCTACTGGTTGCTGTGTTGGAGTATAACCGTCTCTTGACGAATTATACGTAACAAACTCTCCACCATAATTACCACTCTGACCTGGCTGTAAAACGGATCGTTTGGATGGTACTGTTTCCCCAAAAGTGTTAAAAGTCTGTGTACGATCTGTATCATTTAAAAGTGAGAATCCACCAATGAATACAGATGATTCATCGGAACTCAATTCTTGTAATAAAGCTTCATCAACACTACTTAAAGAAGAAGCTGTATTTTTTGAGCGTGTTGTTTCTAGCATGATGTTGTACAAAAGTAGTGATGGATAGTTTTTTATTTATAAAACATAAAAGTTATAAGTTTCATTAACCCATAGTTAGATTAACTAAATCAATCTTTAGCTAGAGAAGACGTTCATTAACAGTAATTTGTTGCATAAGTACCACTTTTAGCCTTTTGTATGTGCGACTCAACCGATAATTCTATTCTCCATCAAAAACTAAAAAAGAGAGATAGAAAACTCTACCTCTCTTTTTAATTCATCAAATTACTATTAGCTAATTAGCTCTTAGTATCTGCTGGGTTTGTGAACAAGGAAGCTCATAACTTGACACTGCTTGATGTTGTCAAAACCAACAACACGGATGTAGCAGTTGCTATACTGAGAACGGCAACCTTGAACTTCGCTCAATACTTCTTGAGTAGTTTTAGCGCCGAACAAAGGCAACTTCCACATTGTCCAATAAAGTTCTGTAGGTTCAGAAGTTTCATTGAATTCAATTGCAGGAATAAAGCCTTGTGTGATAATGTACTGAACTTGCTTGGCAATTTGCGCGTCAGACAGAGGGGGAAGATAAGAAAGGGTTTCGTAACGACGCTCTTTAGGTAAAGTTTGCATAGTTTTTGATAAGTGGGGGAGATTTTTTATTACTTAGCTGACTGACTAATTAGATAAATTATCTAAATTAGCATCAGATATTGTTTGTCTTTCAGTTTCCAGGCTGGGACTTGATAAACTTAGTTGCGTAATGCGTTCGAGATGCTGGCGACGCTGTTCCATATTGGCTTGCTGAATGCCAGTTATCACCATTTCTGGTAAAAACTCTGTCACTTCCGCCGCTATATGTTCCCTGACAGTCATAATCCGTAATGCCAAATCTGACTTTTCCAGAAACAGTTCCTCAATATATGCTTCTCCGTCTTGGATTTTTCCAGCGGAGAAGTTTTGCAACCAATGTGCTAGAGGAGGATTTGTTTCGCCTAGCTGTGCCAATACAGTCCTCAGAGCCTGATAAGTCAGGTAGCTTTGGAGAGTTTTGGCTGTGTCTTTCGCAATTTGCTTTAAATCCATGCTTGACCCAGCCCTTTAGATTTTTAGATTTTGGATTGTTTATGAATCCAAAATCCCAAATCTGAAATGATCAGACGGTATCCATTGCTTCAAACTCGAACTTAATTTCTTTCCACAGTTCGCAAGCAACAGCCAACTCAGGAGACCACTTAGCAGCTTCGCGGATAATATCATTACCTTCACGAGCCAAGTTACGACCTTCGTTACGAGCTTGAACAACTGCTTCTAGAGCTACGCGGTTAGCTGTAGCACCAGGAGCGTTACCCCAAGGATGTCCGAGAGTACCACCACCGAATTGTAGTACGGAGTCATCACCAAAGATTTCTACCAACGCGGGCATATGCCATACGTGGATACCACCAGAAGCAACGGCCATTACACCGGGTAAAGAAGCCCAGTCTTGGGTAAAGTAAATACCACGAGACTTGTCTTGTTCGATGTAGTTTTCACGCAATAGGTCAACGAAGCCCATTGTGATTCCACGTTCACCTTCTAACTTACCAACTACTGTACCGGTGTGGATGTGATCACCACCAGACAAGCGGAGAGCCTTAGCCAATACGCGGAAGTGGATACCGTGGTTCTTCTGACGGTCAATTACAGCGTGCATAGCACGGTGAATGTGCAACAGAATACCGTTATCACGACACCAGCGAGACAATGTGGTGTTAGCTGTGAAACCTGCGGTTAGGTAATCGTGCATGATGATGGGCTGTTTGAGTTCTTTAGCGTACTCAGCCCGTTGGATCATTTGTTCGCAGGTAGGAGCGGTAACGTTCAGGTAGTGACCCTTGATTTCGCCGGTTTCTGCTTGTGCTTTGTTGATAGCTTCTGATACAAACAAGAAGCGATCGCGCCATCTTTGGAAAGGTGCAGAGTTGATGTTTTCGTCGTCTTTGGTGAAGTCCAAACCACCACGTAAACATTCGTAAACTGCGCGTCCGTAGTTCTTAGCGGAAAGACCTAATTTGGGTTTGATTGTACAACCCAAGAGAGGACGACCGTATTTGTTCAATTTGTCGCGTTCAACTTGAATACCGTGAGGAGGTCCTTGGAAAGTCTTGATGTAAGCTACAGGGAAACGAATGTCTTCCAAACGTAATGCCCGTAAAGCTTTAAAACCAAATACGTTACCTACGATGGAGGTTAGTACGTTGGTGATAGAACCTTCTTCAAACAAGTCCAAGGGATAAGCAACATAACAAATATATTGGTTATCTTCACCAGGAACTGGTTCGATATCATAACAACGACCTTTGTAGCGATCTAGGTCGGTGAGCAAGTCTGTCCAAACTGTTGTCCAAGTACCTGTAGAGGACTCAGCAGCTACAGCCGCGCCAGCTTCTTCAGGAGGAACTCCGGGTTGGGGGGTCATCCGGAAAGCTGCTAATAAATCTGTATCTTTAGGAGTGTAATCAGGTGTGTAATAAGTTAGTCTGTAATCTTGAACCCCAGCTTTATACCCAGACTTAGCCTGAGTCTTAGTTTGCGCGTAAGACATATTTTTCTTCCAAGAAGTCTTTCTTTTTACTATCAAATCACGTTATGTGCCACTTCTTCCCATTCCAACTCTTAATTCATTCTTAATGAAATTATAAGTTTTGCTTATAGTTAGGGGCGAGGCTGATCTATGGTGACAGTATTACTGCTGCACAAATTATATTGCAGTCACAATTGCCGCAACTAATTTTTTACCAGTTATTTTTCGTCCCAGAAATACAAAATCTTTTCATCTTGAGTTTGCATACCCTACTAAACTGGCTTTATCAGCCGTCTGCGGATTTTTGCCTGAAAGCCACATTCCAGATATAAGGCTGGTTTGCTGCAACTCTCTTTTTTTTCCTGATGTCTTTACCTAAAGGGGGTAAAGATTGATCACGAGGCATTTTCACTCTCAGACAGGTTTAGTCAGGGGATGAGCAAGAAAAGAAGAAGTTGCACATCACGGAATTTGTAGCTTACCCCACAATATATCAATAATTCAATAAGTTATTTTGCAAATTTTTCTAACTGATATATTTAAATTTGTTATTACATAAAGATTTAACATTTTATTAAGATTTATTTATAAATGTGTATATTTTAAGTAAGTAGGGCTTACGCATTGACAAAAAACATCATCTATGCAGTCTAGACAATGGCATTCTTGCCAAGGTTAGCAAAAATATGCTTAATAATATATAGAAGTAAACAGATTTCTCTGTACCTCGTTTTGATAGGAAAAATAGGGATGATTGCGATCGCACTCCTCAAAATCATCCTACAAGCGATCTCTATCAGGTAGTTGAAAGGACTGTTCTTTAAGCTGAAGTTTGAAGTTATGGTTGATAATAGTGTTTTTGTTAAAAATATTTACATTATTATAAGTGTTTCTTCCGTTGCTAATTACTTAGAGTTATATCCATAATTGACTGGTATATTTCTTACAAAGACTCTTAATACACTATTTAATCATGACAAAACAAACTATGCAAACTCAACAAGACGAGTTACAGCACATTTTTGTAGCTTATGAAACAGCCAAGCAAGGTGGAATTCAACAAGTTACATCAAGATCAGGAAAAGAATATGAAGTAAAAATTCCTGCTAATTGTTTGGAAGAAACTAAACTATGCTTGAAAAGACGTAACTTACAGCAAAATAATATAGGTAATTTGCAGGAAAAATATAATTCTGTTAAAGGATTTTTTAGTAAAATTTATGATGGTTTTTCACAACAATATATAGCTGATAAAAATCCTGTTTATATAGATAATGAAAGTGATATAATTGTTATTATACATACATTGTTTGACAATAGTATAAACATAGAAAAAATAATATATGAATTAATAAATAACTCAGACATTAAGCCAAT
>NZ_VILB01000009.1 GCF_009712035.1 Anabaena sp. UHCC 0187
CCAATATAGCAACCTCTCCTTTTCCTGTCAAGGGTTTGGGAAAATATTTTTTTGGGAGGGGTGATTTCATGGATTGAAAAGCTGGAAACGTTGATGAGAGAGGACTTTTCCCTAGTGGCGTTTGTTTTCCCTGGTTCAGATTGTTTTAGTAATAAGGCTATATTTTTTGGGGTGAGGTGGATTAGATCATTGCCAATAGCTGTCGTTATAGTCATTATATTGTTTACCAAAACTATCTTCACTGTTGCTGCTTGGTGGGGTGTTGTAAAAATCTAGTGTGAATCTGGTGAAGGGTTGTGCCAGACTTTGACCGTAGTAGTTAAACTGCTGTACTGTTAGTGTTGCCACATCGCCGAAATGCAACTGCAACTGATTTTCGCTCTGGGAGACAACTATAGGAGGAAAGGGAGTAGAGGTTGGTGTTGGGGATTGTAGCTTGAAAGGCAATTGTGAAATTACATTAATTAGTTGCAGAGGGAAAAAAGAGTCTAGTGGGGGGAAGAGAGACGGCATTTTCAAGCCTGGCTGTGAAGGTGTTGTTGGCTCTGGAGGATTGGTGCTATTTGCAGATGTGCTTGTAATAATTTGGCGAACTTGGCTTTCAGTTAGGTTGGGGTTAGCACTAAGCATGAGAGCGACGACACCAGCAATATGAGGGGCTGCCATGGAAGTGCCATTGTAATTGGCATATTGATTATTCGGTATTGTGGAGTAAACATCAACGCCTGGGGCGGTAACATAGGTGATTTCTTGAGAACCAGAACGGTTGGAAAAGTCTGCAAGGTTATTATTTTGATCTACTGCACCTACGGCAATTCCAGAATTATAGGCGTAGCGGGCGGGATAGGATGGCACTGAATCACCATTATTCCCGGCTGCCATAACAACAATTACGTTTTTGCTACTGGCATATTCGATAGCTGACTTGAGAGTATCGTTGGAGGAATTACCTCCTAGACTGAGATTAATGACATTTGCGCCATTATCAACTGCATAATAAATGCCTTTAGCGATGTTTGAGTAAGAACCTGAGCCATTGGCATCTAGGACTTTGACTGGCATAATTTTGGAGTTATAGGCAATGCCAGTAACACCAATACCGTTGTTTTCTGCGGCTATAGTTCCAGAAACATGGGTGCCATGACCATTGTTGTCTAAAATATTGTTATTGCTACTATCAAAATTCCAACCTTGAACATCGTCAATATAGCCGTTGCCATCATCATCTATGCCGTTCCCAGCTATTTCTTTGCTATTAGTCCAAATATTATTTTTTAAGTCTTGATGGTTGTAATCTACGCCAGTGTCTAGAACCGCGACAATGATTCCTTGTCCTGTATGTCCATTATTCCAGGCTGTGGGAGCTTTGATCAGATCCGCTCCCCAATTATTACCCCCCAAGTTAGGAGCATCCGCATAGGGACTAACACCTGCGGCGTTACTCACTGCTAATCCGGCATTTACTAAGCCATAACCATTGTTTGAACTATAGCTGCTGCTACTGACAACAGATTCGGTTGCTGCTAAATTATGTTGGGAAGAAGAACTATGATTAACCGAACTTATAATATTATCAGTAGGATTTTGAAAGGCATTGAGTTGAGAAATAGGAATATAATTGATTTCTTTTTGAGATGGGAAGTTTGGAGAAATATCAAATGACATAGGTATTTAAGCCCTAAAAATAGCAATATTTTGTGTAACAATCTAAATTTGTCAAAATCTGCAAATACAATATCTTGAAATTGCCAGTTATTCCCCTTTGTTAATTATTACTATGAATTGCCAAGGCAAAAAGATATTTTAATTACGAATAACCTAATGTTTGATGAATAATATCAATAGCCAGAATAAGTTAGAATTTGATGACATATAATCCACATTCCAGACTTTATTTTGTAACATAAATACGGAGGTTAAACTTTTCCCTAACTCTTAAATAAAAATATTTAATTTAATTATTAATTGATTAAAATTTACGCACCTTGTATTTGGTATTTTCTGTTAGTACGTAAGTTCTATTAATATAGACCGTAAAGGATAAGGAAATTTAAAATAAACCTTTTAACCTTGATCCCTGATAATTTTTAGACAAAAACAAGTATGTAGACACTCCGATAATCATTTACAAATATGACAAGAATATAAAGACATAATAAAGTTTGTTTATAGCTAATAATCGCTACAACCCGTATCCAATAATGACTTTGTGCCTTTCAGGGCTATTTTGGACAACAAGCAAGATATATAAGTGTGATAACTAGTCCTACGGTACTGAAGATGAAGGCACATGAAACTAATTAAGCATTTAACATCTACCTGTCGTTATTGTCGTTATTATCAACCACAGGGTCGCCGTGGTGGTATGTGTGAAAAATTGAGCGCACCAGTCCAAGGGGTTTGGAAAGCCTGTCCTTTGGCTCTAGCAGCTTTTGCACCTGTTTGGGAAACTTTAGAAGATGCTTGGAGTTTACCAGTGGCCAGACCTGTTTTTTCGGCTTCGCAAGCTCTCCCGAAGGATTTAGATCATCTGACAGTAGCTTCTGTTGAAGATATTCCTACTTCCGCTACACAAGCAGTAAAAAATCAGAGCGTACTAATTTAATTACCCACAATTACTGTCATCAATTTTTTGTCCACTTTAATAAGATTTGACTTACAAATTTTCACTACTAATTCTAATTTAGACGTTTTCAGAAATCGCACCTGTCAGGAAGGTGCGATTTTGGTATAAATTTAAGGCAACCAGGGAAAATCCCGAAAGTTAGGGGGACGCTTTTCTAAAAACGCTTGTTTTCCTTCTGCGCCTTCTTCTGTCATGTAATAAAGAAGAGTAGCGTTACCGGCAAGTTCTTGTAAACCAGCTTGTCCGTCGCAGTCGGCGTTAAATGCTGATTTGAGACAACGAATGGCTATGGGACTTTTTTCTAAGACTTCTTGCGCCCATTTTATCCCTTCTATTTCTAGTTGTTCTATGGGGACGACGGTATTAACTAAGCCCATTTCTAAGGCTTCTTGGGCGTTATATTGACGACAGAGAAACCATATTTCCCTTGCTTTTTTTTGTCCTACTATTCTGGCTAGATAACTAGCACCAAAACCACCGTCAAAACTGCCTACTTTTGGTCCTGTTTGCCCAAAAATGGCATTATCAGCCGCAATAGTTAGGTCACAGATTAAATGGAGAACATGACCTCCACCAATAGCATAGCCCGCGACTAGGGCAATAACGACTTTCGGCATGGAACGAATGAGACGTTGCAAGTCTAAGACGTTTAACCGGGGAATACCGGCTTCATCTACATAACCTGCTTGTCCCCGGACACTTTGATCACCTCCTGAACAAAAGGCGTATTTACCGTCTGTGTGGGGTCCTGCACCAGTAAATAAGACTACGCCAATACTGGTATCTTCCTTGGCATCCCAAAAGGCTTCGTATAGTTCAAATACGGTTTTGGGACGGAATGCGTTCCGTTTGTGGGGACGGTTAATGGTGATTTTGGCGATACCGTCGGTTTTTTGGTAGATGATGTCTTCGTAGGTTTTGACGGTTTTCCAGTCGAGTTGCATATTCTGAAGAAAGATTGAGAAATATTTTAATATAGCAAGAAATAGACTAGGGTTTCAGGCTTTTAAATTGGGGTTTAAAACCCATAGCCCGAAACCCTGATTCTGCGAGTGTTGTCAAAAATTGGCGCAGGTATTGTCAATTTTTTCAAAATCAAATAGGAGTCTTGTATTTACCAATACTGTTAACCGTAACTAGGTAAAACAGATTTGTCTACAGTCTTAATGATCCGTAAAAATCTGGGCTACAGATATGGATAGATAACTCACGCGGAATACTTACTGGCAGAAAAAGATTCTGATGTAGAATCAGTAGTGGTAATGGGCAGAATTAATCCTTCTCTAGCCATAATTGCACCGGAAAAACACGCGTGAGCTTCTTCACCTATACGATCTAAAAACTCATCATTGTGGGCTGGATCGTGGTGATAAATTGCTAAGGTTTTGACATTGGCAGCTTTGGCCATTTTTACAGCTTCTTGCCAAGTGGAATGTCCCCAGCCAATTTTTGATGATTTAGGGTTGCGGTATTCTTCGTCAGTATATGTAGAATCATAAATGAGTACGTCAGCATTGCGAGCTAACCACAATACATTTTCATCTAAATGATCTGCATAATGTTCTGTATCGGTAATATAAACAGCAGCACCACCTTGCCAGTTAACTCGATATCCTACTGCTTCACCTGGATGATTTAAATGAGCAGTTTCTATGATAATGTCGTCAATATGGATGGGCTGTCCTGGCTGAACGTTATGAAAGGTCAAGTTAGACCCCATAATCTGTAAAGGTACAGGGAAGTTAGGATGCAGCATTTGGCCATTAAGCCGCTGTTCTATGGTTGAACCATCTGGGGCGATCGCTCCATAAATATCAAATTTATTACCACTGATAAAAGCTGGCGTAAAAAAGGGAAATCCTTGAATATGATCCCAGTGGGAATGGGTAAAAAATATATGACCTTCTACTGGCATTTGGGACAATAAGGACTTTCCTAAAACGTGTAATCCTGTGCCAGCATCAAAAACTAAGCGTTTACCGCCTACCTGCATGGAGACGCAAGGAGTATTACCTCCGTAGCGAACGGTATCTAAACCTGGGCAGGGGATGCTGCCCCTAACGCCCCAAAATTGTACGTTAAATTGGTTATCTATCCTAGACATGGGTATTGCTGGCTGGCTGGACTGGGCATGGGAATCATGAAAACACAAAACTTCTTGCTTACTTAAGTGTATGCTGTTTTACAAATTTTGTTGTTAAAACAACATTCTCTAGTTGGAAAGTGCTTGTACTTCTGTGGCAAGTGAAGCTACTTTAACAAGAGTTTAGTCAGAATAAGCGATTAAGAATTAATTATCTAACTCTTTTATTCCTAAGTCTTATTGTATACCGTTTACTACATTTACTTAAGTAGTGGTTAGTAAAGATTGAGTTAAGTTACTGAAAATAAGTCTCTTTACTGTGGACAAACCTGCCTAAATCTACGGAAATTTAAATTCCCATGTAGATAGCTGATTAAGTCCATGACCATAAGTCAGGTTATATTGCAAGGGAGTAATACTAATACATTGTTTTTGGATGGCATGAACATCAAGGGGAATGTGGGTTGGTAAATTTAACTCTATGGGTGGTTCTACATCCTCTATCACCTCTCCAGTTAACCAGTAGTAAGTTTTACCTCTGGGATCAGTTCGCTTATCAAAAACATCTACGTAGCGTCTTACTCCTTGTCTAGTGAAAGTGACACCAGCAATTTCTTCCCAAGCTAAGGGGGGAATATTGACGTTAAGTAACATTAAATCTGGAAGCGGTTGAGCGGCAATTTTGGCAACGAGGATTTCGGCAAATTTGGCCGCTGGTTGAAAGTCTTTGTGAGTATGACTAGTTAAACTAAAAGCAATACTAGGAATACCTTCTATTAAACCTTCCATGGCTGCTGAAACAGTACCGGAGTAGAGGATTTCTGTCCCCAAGTTTGCGCCTTGGTTAATTCCAGATAGCACTAAGTCGGGGGGAGAATCTAATAAAGCCCATAATGCCAATTTTACACAATCTGAAGGCGTACCATCACAAGCCCAAGCTTTAATATCAGGATCAAAAACAGATTCTACTATTTCGGCGCGAATTGGTTGCAGTAAGGTTAATCCGTGTCCAGTTGCCGATCGCTCTCGATCTGGACAAACTACTGTCACTTCATGACCCGCTGCTGCTAAGGTATTGGCTAAAGTCCGAATACCCAGGGCAGAAATCCCATCATCGTTACTAATTAGTAATTTCATTTGTTAGTTGTCAGTGGCCATTAGTTATTAGTCATTAGTTTCAACTTAGTTGTCAGTGTTTTCCGTCACACACCAGAAAAAATAAAGAGTTTTCAGTACATATTTACTATAACTATAATAAATTATTTTTACAAATACTAAAACCCTCATTATATAGGGTATACTCAGGTAAATATACTTTGAAATTTTTGTATCCAACCGTTATATATATACCTGTCCATGGTTGATTTTACTGTTGCTATTCGTACATATAATGGAGAAAAATATTTACCTGGTTTGTTAGATAAGTTGCGATCGCAGATCAATACAGACAGCATTTCCTGGGAAATAGTCATTGTTGATAATAACAGTACAGACAATACTGCGAAAATTATTCAAGAATATCAGTCAGACTGGCCAGAATCATACCCCATTAAATATTATTTGGAACCTCGACAGGGAGCATCTTATGCCAGACAAACAGCTATTAAAGAAGCTAAAAGTCCACTGGTAGGCTTTCTGGATGATGATAACTTACCTTCTCCTGGCTGGGTAGCTTCTGCCTGTGCTTTTGGGTTTACTCATCCCCAAGCAGGGGCTTACAATGGTCTAATTCACGGTATTTATGAAACTGAACCTCCTAAAAATTTTGAGAAAATAGCTTCATATTTGGCAATTATAGAATGGACGGAAACAGAACCATTTTGTTTTAATTCAACAGAAAAAGGCGGACTTTTACCACCAGGAGCGGGTATAGTTATTAGAAAGCAAGCTTGGGTAGAAAATGTTCCCGATAATTTAGAATTAACAGGCCCTGTAAGTGGTTCTTTAATAGCAAAAGGTGAAGATATAGAAGCATTGTTGTATATCAGAAATGCCGGTTGGGAAATTTGGTTTAATCCAGAAATGCACATCTACCATCAAATTCCTAAAAATCGTTTAGAGAAAGAATATTTAATCAGATTGTTACGGGGTGTTGGTTTAAGTCGTCATCGGACTAGAATGTTAGGATATAAACCTTGGCAAAGACCTTTAGTCATTCCTTTATATATGGCTAACGATCTGCGGAAAGTAATTAGTCACCGACTCAAATATGGAAAAGAATTAGAAAGTGATATTGTGGCAGCTAGTGAAATGGAAATGTATTTGGGAAGTTTGGAAAGTCACTGGCAAGGATTAGGGGGATTTTTGAGCTTTAAAAAAGCTGAGAAAAAAACATAAAGTATCTTTGTGGGTAGTGCGGTAAAAGAGCAAATTAAATTTTATCAAAAAATGGCAAACTCAAATAATCAGCTTCAAAAGAAAAGAATTAAATTAGGGGTTATTGCTAATGAGTTTTTTGACCTATCATCGGGAAGAATGGGGGGATTTGGTTGGGCAAGTCGTCAAGTAGCAAATTGTTTTGGAAGCGATTGCAATTTAGGAATTGATGTAGTTTTTTTATCCGGTGAAACCTACGGTCAACCTGGACAATCGCCAACTAAAATTCATAATACTCCCATTATTTTACGTGATCGAAACAGACTAGAATACTGTCGTAGGATCTGGGCTGAGGGTTTCGATTTAATATTATCAATTGACTATCGCCCCAGCTATCGTTCTCTATTTTGGTTATTACCTCGTACCCCCATTATTGTTTGGGTAAGAGACCCTAGACCACCGGAAGATATGGCTAAAATTAATACGGCCAGGATTCCCGGTTTTGAAGATATTCAACCCCAAGGACTTAAATCTCCTGATTGTACCTCTTTAGCTGGAGTTGTTAATGTCTCAAAGTGGTTGCGTCGTCCTGTTTTATTTGCCACTCCTGCTCCTTTTTTAAAAGATAAAGTTTTAGGAACTTATGGAGTGCAACCACCAGAAGTAACTTTTTTACCTAATATTATTGATCTTGAACCAGGAGAAGTGGTAAAGAGTGAAAAACCGACAGTTGTATTTCTAGCACGTCTTGACCCCTATAAACGACCGTGGTTATTTGCAGAATTAGCTCGCCATTTTCCTGATGTGGAGTTTATTTTTCTGGGTAAACCTCATTTTGAAGGTGAAGGTGCTTGGGAAGCCAATTCTTTACCAAGTAATGTGCGCTTGATGGGTCATGTAGATGGGGAGGAAAAGGTTCGGATTCTTTCGGAAGCTTGGGTTTTGATTAATACTTCCATTCACGAAGGTTTAGCAGTTAGTTTTCAGGAATCCCTGAAGTGTGAAACTCCTCTTTTGAGTTGTTTAGACCCGGAAAATGTAGTTTCTCGGTTTGGCATTTATGTGGGGCGTTATGATGGTACGGGAATGGAAGCAATACCTAAGTTTGTAGAAGGTTTGAAAACTCTTTTAGAGGATAAAGAGTTGCGAACTAGGTTGGGTAAAGAAGGGCGGAAATGGGTGACAGAGAATCATAATAAAGAACGCTTTGTCAAGGTATTTTATGAGCTTTGTAGCAAGGTAGGTGTTTGAGTTCAGGATGAAGTTTGAATAAATAATAAATATTGTGGTAAATCAACTTAATTATCAAAGGGAAATACTAAGTCTATGACAATGCCAAATTTCTTGATTATCGGTGCTGCTAAATCTGGAACAACTGCACTTGATCACTATCTAAAACAACATCCGCAAATTTATATGAGTCCAGTTAAAGAACTTAATTTTTTTGCTCTTGAAGGAGAAGATTGTGAAAAATTTAAAAAAAATTTCCTGAAAAATAGTAATTACCCCAACTTTATTACTGATATTGAAACCTACTGTAGTTTTTTTAAAAAAGTATCCCAAGAAATTGCAATTGGAGAATCCTCACCTTTATATCTTTTACATCCAAAAGCTTCTGAAAGGATAAAACACTACATACCTAAAGTAAAGATAATCGCCATAATTCGAGATCCTGTTGAAAGAGCATATTCAGATTTTTTATTTACTAGAAGTAGAGGTAGTGAACCTATTACTGATTTTCATGAAGCACTAAAAGCTGAAAAAGACAGAATAGAGAAAAATTATTGGTTTCGTTGGTATTATAAGCAGAGAGGATTTTATTTTACTCAACTTAAGCGCTATTTCGATCTGTTTGATAAAGAGCAAATTAAAATTTATCTCCATGAAGACCTTAAATCTGATTCTCTTGGCGTAGTGCAAGATATTTTTCAGTTTATTGGTGTAGATGATACCTTTATCCCAAACACGGAGCAAAAACATAATGTTACATACGTTCCTAAAAACATCACCTTAAATAACTTAATTAAACCTTCTCACCCTATTTCCTCAAGATTAAGGTCACTTTTACCATCCTCTCTACGTCAGAGTATTAAAAGCCAACTTATTAACTTTAACCGCAAGAAAGTAACTCCTCTTCTACCAGAAATTAGAAAGCAATTGATTGAAGAATATCGAGAGGATATTTTGCAACTTCAAGATTTAATTGGAAAAGATTTGTCTAAATGGCTGAAAGTATAAAGATGCTAGAAAAATCATTGGTATCCGTAGTAATTCCTACTCATAATCGCCTTAAATATTTGCAGGAAGCGATCGCCAGTGTCAAGGGACAAACCTGTGATAATTGGGAGCTAATTATTGTTGACGATTGTTCCTCCGATGGAACATGGGAATGGCTTTTAGAACTGAAAGATCCGCAAGTGCAAGTTTTTCGCCAGAATCAACAGTCTTTTAGATCGGGAGCGTGTAACCGGGGTATTGCAGAGGCAGTAGGAGAGTTTATCATGTTCTTTGATGACGATGATCGCTTGCGTCCCAATGCTTTGGCAAACCTAGTCGAATCATTAATCAAAAACCCCGATTTAGTAGCAACTGTTGGTGCAAGATGGAAGTTTAAGGAGGGAGTGTACGCGATGAAGATCGAGCATCCAATTATTCCTTTCAAACGCATAATTTGGCCAGAATTACTAGCAGGCTGGTCTGCTGTTTCTGGTCAGAACTTATACCGGACTACCACAGTCAGGGAAGTGGGTGGATTTAATCAGAATCTGCGCCGCGCACAAGATCGTGATTTATGGCTGAAAGTTGCGAGACTCGGTTCCGTAGTGCTAATACCTGCGATCGCGCTCGAATATAGAGTTCACCCTGGACAGTCCCTACCGAAGAATATTATAGAAATACGAGAAAGCATATTCAACGCATTTATTGCTAGTCTTCCCCTGGAAGAACAACCCAGAGGAAAACTAATTCGAGAAAGCGCCCATTTGTCCCAAAAAGCTGAAGAAGAATACAGAAAAGCTAACTACAAAACAGCTTTTAGTTGTTATTTACAAGCCTGTCGAGTTGCACCAGAGTTAGCTTTTTCACCACTGACAGGACCCCCACTAGCTCGCGGTATTGCTAAGTCTTTACTCCGTTCCCTGCTGCCAAAATAACTCATGAAATCAACAGTAATCATCTACCGTGATCAATTAACCCCTTATTCATAAACTTTTAGCCCGTTTTCGTAAGCTTATGCTACACTGGCTTCAGTATCATAATGTAGTTGCGACGGATGTAGTGGCTGCTGGAGAAAGAGAACTTATATTATATAGTTTGTTGAGTCCTTTTTATTTTTGGAAAAATTGGATTGTGAAAAAACGCTTTGATAACAACTCATGAATAATCATTAATAACTATGGATAAAAGAATCAAGATAGGACTCGTTGCTAATGAATTTTTTGACCTGTCATCGGGAAGAATGGGGGGATTTGGTTGGGCAAGTCGTCAAGTAGCAAATTGTTTTGGGAGCGATAGCGAAGCGCTCCGCAGGAATCGCAATTTAGGAATTGATGTGGTTTTTTTAGCAGGTGAAACCTATGCTAAACCTGGACAATTGGTAGATAAAATCCATAATACTCCTATTATTTTACGCGATAGAAACAGACTAGAATACTGTCGGAGGATCTGGGCTGAGGGTTTCGATTTAATATTATCAATTGACTATCGCCCCAGCTATCGTTATCTATTTTGGTTATTACCTCGTACCCCCATTATTGTTTGGGTAAGAGACCCTAGACCACCGGAAGATATGGCTAAAATTAATACGGCTCGTATTCCCGGTTTTGAAGATATTCAACCCCAAGGACTTAAATCTGCTGATTGTACCTCTTTAGCTGGAGTTGTTAATGTCTCAAAGTGGTTGCGTCGTCCTGTTTTATTTGCCACTCCTGCTCCTTTTTTAAAAGATAAAGTTTTAGGAACTTATGGAGTGCAACCACCAGAAGTAACTTTTTTACCTAATATTATTGATCTTGAACCAGGAGAAGTGGTAAAGAGTGAAAAACCGACAGTTGTATTTCTAGCACGTCTTGACCCCTATAAACGACCGTGGTTATTTGCAGAATTAGCTCGCCATTTTCCTGATGTGGAGTTTATTTTTCTGGGTAAACCTCATTTTGAAGGTAAAGGTGCTTGGGAACCCAATTCTTTACCAAATAACGTCCGCTTGATGGGTCATGTAGATGGGGAGGAAAAGGTTCGGATTCTTTCGGAAGCTTGGGTTTTGATTAATACTTCCATTCACGAAGGTTTAGCAGTTAGTTTTCAAGAAGCATTGAAATGTGAAACTCCTCTTTTGAGTTGTTTAGATCCCGAAAATGTAGTTTCTCGGTTTGGCATTTATGTGGGGCGTTATGATGGTACGGGCATGGAAGCAATACCTAAGTTTGTAGAAGGTTTGAAAACTCTTTTAGAGGATAAAGAGTTGCGGACTAGGTTGGGTAAAGAAGGGCGGAAATGGGTGACAGAGAATCATAATCAAGAACGCTTTGTCAAGGTATTTTATGAGATGTGTCGTAATGTTGGTGTGTCTGTATGATTATTCGATAAATGATAAATATTGTGGTGCTTAAAACTAATTATAAAAGGAGAATGCTAATTCCATGAAAAGTTATCTTAAAAAAATAATTGAGAAATTAGGTTATCGAATCTATCAAACAAAAATATTACCAAAAGGTATTGATTTAGTTTTAGATATCAATAGAAGAACAATAAATCCAATTCGGACAATCTTTGATGTAGGTGCAAATATTGGACAAACAGCACAATATTATCATCAACAATTTCCCGAAGCAAAAATTTTGTCATTTGAACCAGTAGCAGAAACTTTTAGAATCTTAGAAAGTAATACAAAAAAATTAAGTAGAGTTCATTGTTTTAATAATGGATTTGGTGAGCATGATCAAAAAATGAAAATCTTTTTAAAGCAAGATTCAGGGAATAATTCATTAGTTGATTCTATTAACATAGATCAAAATTTGGGCGGTGAAATTATTGATGTAAAAACAATAGATGGTTTTTGTAAACTTAATAATGTTAACAATATTGATTTACTTAAAACTGATGCTGAAGGCTATGATCTGCAAGTAATTAAAGGCGCAGAAGATTACTTAAATGCAAAGAAAATTTCATTTATACTCAGCGAAGTTGGCTTTTATAAGAAAGATTCAGGGCATACATTTTTTATGGATTTACATGATTATTTAATTGATAAAGATTATCAACTTGTAGATTTATATGATACAACTCCTGCTTTTTACCTTCCTAATAAATTTGGGTTTTGTAATGCTCTGTTTATAGATTCTCAAATAGCCCAGGAATGGTGTAAATGGAAAAATAATAAATGGCGAACTCGTTATTAATTGCTTTAATTTTTTTTTGTCTTAAAAATATCCTTCATCTTTCCACAAAGAATTTTTTATGGTAAAAGATACAATTACTTCACAACAATTAGTATCCGTAATTATTACAACTTATAACCGACTGAATTTTCTTCAAGAAGCAGTTGATAGTGTTAAAACTCAGACATTCAAAAACTGGGAATTAATTGTGATTGATGATGCTTCTTCCGATGGGACATGGGATTGGCTTACAGAATTACAAAATGAAAAAATACGAGTTTTTCGACAGGAACAAAACTCAGAACGATCTGCTGCGCGGAATCGAGGTTTGAGTGAGGCCAAAGGAGAATTGATTATGTTTTTGGATGACGATGATCGTCTCCGACCTAATGCACTGGACAACTTAGTCAAACCATTCAGCAGTGACTCTCAGCTAGTGGCTACAGTGGGTGCTAGATGGAAGTTTAAAGATGGAGTGTATGCTATAAGAATTGAGCATCCGATGATTAGGTTTAAGCGAGTTATCTGGCCAGAACTACTAGCTGGCTGGTCTTCTATTTCTGGTCAGAATTTATATCGAACTGCATCAGTTAGAAAGGTGGGTGGATTTAATCTGGAAATCCGCCAAGTAGAAGATCGAGATTTATGGTTGCGAGTTGCTAGGTTAGGAACTGTGTTATTACTTCCTGCAATCTCACTTGAATACCGAGTTCATACTAATCAGTCAATGCAGTCCCTCCCGACTAATATTGTGGAACTTCGAGAAGATGTTTTTCAAGCGTTTATTGCTAGTCTTCCCCTTGAAGAACAGCCCAGAGGAAAACGCATTCGAGAAAGCGCCCATTTGTCCCAAAAAGCTGAAGAAGAATACAGAAAAGGCAACTATAAAACGGCTTTTAGTTGTTATTTACAAGCCTGTCGAGTTGCACCAGAATTAGCTGTTTCGCCACTTACAGGACTTCCACTAGCTCGCGGTATTGCTAAGTCTTTACTCCGTTCCCTGCTGCCAAAATAACTCATGAAACCAACAGTAATCATCTACCGTGATCAATTAATCCCTTATTCAGAAACTTTTATCCCGGCACAAGTTGAGAACTTCTCATCTTACAATGGATTCTACGTTGGCAATACCCGATTGTCTAGTGCTAAATCCATGATTTCACCAAAAAAAACTATTATTTTGGGAGAACTAGTTTCCCCTCCTGAACTTTGGAAAACCGCCTATAAATTAGCTGAATTCTGTCATCCTAATTGGATAAAACACCTGCAAGCCTTATCCCCCATCTTAATTCATGCTCACTTTGGTTTAGATGGTGTATTAGCCCTACCCTTAGCCAAAAAATTAAGAATACCTTTAATTGTTACTTTTCATGGTTATTATGCAACAGCAGATATTGATTTAACTCAAAGAAAAACTTGGTATGATTATAGTTTAGATTATGTAAAAAGACGCGGACAATTTTTTCGAGAACTGTATGTTAGAAAACGCAATCGCCTCTTTCAAGAAGCTGATTGTTTTATTGCTGTTTCTGAATTTATTCGCTCGAAATTAATTGAAAAAGGATGTCCCCCAGAAAAAATTAAAGTTCACTACATCGGTATAGATATAGATAAATTTATTCCTGTTCCTAATATTCAACGCGAACCTGTAGTATTATTTGTTGGACGCTTCGTTGAAAAGAAAGGATGTGAATACTTAATTCGCGCCATGGCTCAAGTCCAAAAAATAATGCCTAATGTGGAATTAGTTATGATTGGAGATGGACCTTTGCGTTCTACCTTAGAAAATATAGCTGCAAATTCACTCAATCGCTACCGTTTTCTAGGAGTACAACCTCCTGAAATTGTAAAAGAATGGATGACGCGATCGCTTTTGCTATGTGCGCCCAGTATCACAACTCTTCAAGGAGAATCAGAGGGACTTCCGATAGTTATCCTAGAAGCGATGGCTATGGGATTACCTGTAGTAAGTTCTATTCATGCGGGTATTCCTGAAGCAATAATTCATGAACAAACAGGTTTATTAACCCAAGAAAGAGACTGGGAAACTATAGCAAAATCGATCTTAACCTTGCTTGAGAATCAAAAATTGCGGGATAGTTTAGCAATAGCTGGGCGTTCTTGTGTAGAACAAAAATTTAATTTGAAGTCAAATACTGCACAGTTAGAAGAAACATACAATAGTATCTTGGGAAGTTTTTCTAGTAGTGAAATAATGTCTATTGATTAGTCACCTTGAAAGAGCTAGTCCTAAAATTATTCCCATTCCCTGTTCCCTGCTATAGACTAATGACTAACGACTAATCACCAATGACTAATGACTAATAATTTAGAGGATCAACTTTTAGCATTACGCCAAGAAGGAGAAACAGCGATCGCATCTGCCGATACCCTGGAACGCCTAGAAGAACTCAGAGTTAACTATTTGGGCAAAAAAGGGCAATTGGGGGCTTTATTGCGGAGTATGGGGCAAATGAGCGCGGAAGAACGTCCTAAAATTGGGGCGATCGCTAACACGGTCAAAGAAGCCATCCAAAACAGCTTAGACCAACAACGCACATCCTTGGAATCTGCTCAAATTCAGGTACAGCTAGAGGCGGAAACCATAGATGTCACCATGCCCGGTATTTACCGTCCTCAAGGTCGGATTCATCCCCTCAACGGCATTATTGACCAAACCCTAGATATCTTTGTTGGCATGGGTTACACCGTTGCCCAAGGATCGGAAATGGAAACAGATTACTACAATTTCGAGGCTCTGAATACCCCCCCAGATCATCCAGCCCGTGATATGCAGGATACCTTCTATTTACCAGATGGTAATTTGCTGCGGACTCATACTTCCTCGGTGCAAATTCGCTACATGGAAAAGGAAGAACCACCTATTCGAGTTGTTGCCCCAGGTCGAGTATATCGCAGAGATGATGTAGACGCGACCCACTCAGCAGTTTTTCATCAAATTGAACTTTTAGCAATAGATGAAGGACTAACTTTTACAGACCTTAAAGGAACTGTCAAGGTATTTTTACAATCAATATTTGGCGACTTACCAATTCGGTTTCGTGCCAGTTATTTCCCCTTTACTGAACCTTCAGCCGAAGTAGATTTACAGTGGAAAGGACGTTGGTTAGAAGTCATGGGTTGCGGTATGGTTGACCCCAATGTATTGAAATCTGTGGGTTATGATCCTGAAGTTTATAGCGGCTTTGCGGCTGGTTTTGGTGTAGAACGTTTTGCGATGGTATTACACCAAATTGATGATATTCGCCGTTTATATAATAGCGATTTGCGTTTCTTACAACAATTTTAATGTAGGGGTGGGGTTTCCCCGCCCTTAATAATTATGAACCAAAACTTAACCAACTAAAAATTTCCTTAACAGTTAATTCTAAATTTATATTTTCCAGAATCGGTAATTTATCATCACCGTCATATATTTCTATTTTTTGTCCAGGAAATACAGCTAATACACTTTCTTCTTCTGGATTTAATAACCAACCTAATTCAGTTCCATGTCGAGAACAATGTAATAAGTTAGTTAATACTTTTTTCTGTGGTTGTTCAGGAGAAAGAATTTGTATTACCCAGTCAGGATGAATTTCAAAGCGGTTAGCAATTCTCCCAGATTCAGTTTTGGGAATTCTTTCCCACCGGAACACCGCAATATCAGGCACAATCGTACTACCACCAAAAGTACAGCGTAATTCTGGGAAAGCATAAGCAATCTTTGGCGTTTCCGCTACTTGATTGATATTAGTACAAAATTTAATCTTAAGAATCCCCTTCTCTTTAGAGCGGGGAGTGTTAAATTTTCTCAAAAATATTTGTTTCAAAGGGCATTAAATAAACCAGTCATTCATACAAAATTTGTACCAGTTTTGCAAGTGGCACAAACTTGTAGAGACAACCGCAGTTTTTACCTAACTCCGCTGCCAAATTTTAATCGTTTTATCCAAACTTCCACTGACTAACATTTCGCCAGAAGCTGTAAAGGATAAAGCTGTAACTGTATTACCATGACCTGTAAATGTGCCTAATAATTCCCCAGATTGTAAATGCCACAATTTGATGGTCTTATCAGCGCTACCACTGGCAATAATTTGTTCGTCAGGACTTAAAGCAACTGCATTAACACTATCTCGATGTCCTTTGAGGGTGTGAACTAATTCCCCAGTGGCTAAATTCCAAACGCGAACAGTTTGATCTTGACTACCACTGACTAAAAATTTAGCATCAGCACTCATGGCTAAAGTAGTGACAATATGGGAATGACCCATCAGGTTGTATATTGGCTGTGTATCCGGCAATTTTTTCTGATTGAGTGTTGAGGATGTTTCCCAAACTTTGATTTTCCGATAACTACCTGTAATCAAAATTTTTCCATCTTGACTCAACACCATGGAATGGGCTGCTGTATCATCTAAAGATAGGGTATTTTCGACTTGGCGATCGCGCAAATTCCAAAATAAAATTTTGCGATCATGACCACCAGTAGCTAACATCTTACCATCGGGTGTAAATGCCACACAACGCACATCCCCATGATGTTTATGCAGAATATCAATTAAATCTAAAGCGCCAGTATGCCAAATTTTCACAGTGGAATCTGCACCTACACTCACTAATGTTTGGCCGTCGGTACTAAAAGCCAGGGAATTAACTTCATCTACTTTGGTAGAAATCAGCCAAGGATATTCTGATAATGTCTCGATTAATTCACCTTTGGCTAAATCCCATAATTTTGTTTCTCCCCGACTACCACTAGCTAAAATGGGAATTGTTTTCACATTTTTACAATCGCCATCTTTAACTACTAAAGTTTTCACAGCATAGGCTAAACAGTTGATACCTCTGGTATGTCCAATCAATGTTTGCCAACATTCCCAATCACCAACAATTTTCTTTTTGGGATGATCTGATGGTAAGGTTTGGATTGTTTCTACCATCATTTTCTCATCATTTATTGGTAGATCATCTGGCTGTCCACCAAGGGATTGTAAATACCAATTTAATCCCCCTGCATACAATAAACTACTAGGAGTTAGATATATCTTTGATTCTGGAGATTCTAGTTGATCTGTGGGTAAAAAACCAGTAATCACGGTTTGTTTATGGTATCCTAATTCGTTATTTCCTGGATAAAACAAACACAGAAAAATTAATACTTGGTGGTTATTGATATCTTGTTGACTAACAGACCAACGGATTTTATCTTTTTTAATGCCGTTAAAACTTTCTCCATCTGCTACGTGAACTTGAATACTCACTTTTGGGTTATTAGCTAACAAATAAGTAAATTTACTTTCACCACGTAAATTTCCCTCGTCATCTAAAACCATATTTTCTAAAGTGTCTTGTGGCACTTTTCTCACCAATTTTCCTAACCGTTCCGTGATCATCCGCTCGACAATTTGTTCACGGACAAGATAATCTTCGGCTTGACGTTGAAAATAGGTAGGAAAGGGAATTACCCAATCAGGATATTCAGGATATTCAGGTGGTATTGGTGGCGGATTTTTGGCGAGAATTTTCGCTTGTTGACGGGAACATTCGAGAATTTTCGTTAATGAATCTCCTCCAAATGCCATAACTTCACTGTGATAACCTTTAACTCGACTTTCTAGAAGAGAAAGATCCGCAGTTTTGGGTTTTTTTACCCGGTTTAAGAAGTCAGTCTGTTGCGCTTTTAATAAACTAATCCAATTCATCTGCATGATAATGGCACACCATTGCATACCCAAGATAACTTATACTAATGCAATAATTACTCAATTGATAACCTTTAGTTAATTAAATATTAAGTAATTATTGCAGTCTAATAGAATACAAAAACTAGCGGAATTCAATGGTAAATATCAACCCCTAGGGTGATTAAGCATTGGTTACTTTGATGTAGTGGGTTATAGAGATTTCGATGATTTCCATAAATTCTAACTAACTTAACTAATAATTTACTGTTTCTAGAGAAACACTTCTTGATCCCATAGAGGTGTAACATTTTTCATGTCACTTTTTTATTTATTTTTTGTTTTTGAAGATAATTTTTAGATGAAATAATAAGGTATATTTACTATATTTAGTAAAAATTAATTTTTCGTAAAAGAAGAATGTTGATAAAAATATTACAGGAGTTCGCGGTAAGCGTAAAGCCCAGTGGCTTTAGCCCTGAGAGTGTCAATTCTAGAACTTCTATTTTTTGCCTATCTAAGTACGGAAACCATCGCGCTGGAGAGCATTCATGCCAACCGGGCAGCATTTATTGTTAGCTTAAGTCATATCTTTGTCAGTGAACCAATACTGGCTGTGTTAGTTACCTCTACGGACAAATATTAAGACATAAAAGCACTGGTTATACCAGTGCTTAATAACTAGACTTTTTTAACTTTTGTTTTTTCCGGCGTTTTTCTACAGTGGCTACCCCATGTTCTACTGGATAACCAGCTATGGGAATTACCTGATATTGTCTTTCTGCTTCTAAATTTTTCAGATCAGTATAATCAACCCAGTGGATACAATCAACAGGACAGGTATCTATTGCTTCTTGAATTACCTCTTCTGTGTCGGCATCTTGACGAATTACACGCGATCGCCCATAATCTTCTTCAATAAAAAAAGTATTTCGGGCAACATGGGCGCAATGTTTACAGCCAATACAGGTAATTTCATCTACATAAACGCCTTTCTGCCGCACCATACCGCCTAATTCCGGTTCTAAACCAGAACGTTCGGGAATATCTCGCAAAAAACTCCCTAATTCTGGTTCTAAGCCAGAACGGTTATGTTCTTGTTCTTCTGGTGACGGCAGGAAATTAGACATTAGGCACTCCAGCGTTGTACTACTAGGCGAATAGAACCATCTGCATTTTTTTGTTGTTCGGCTACTTGGAAGCCAACTTTAGTAGTTTCTTTAACTACCGTTTGATAAGCATAACGTTGGGTAACTTGACGAATAAACCCATCTACAGATAGATTTTGTTGCCAATATTGTAAATCTGCAACTAATTCGTATTCTTGACCATTCCATCTAAAACCAATATCATAACCGTTGTGCTGCTCAATTGTTACTTCGGCAGCATGGGTTTGACCACGATAACCGCGCACCTCACTAGGTCCAGGTTTCCAGTCTATTCCCAAGTCGGAAAGGGCATCTTGCAAGGATTCCAGATTACGGATTTGTGTCTTGATTTGGCTAAAGTGTGACATAGTGGTTTGTAATCAATGAAATTAACTAGTTGGAAAATTTACCATTCGCTGTGGGCGGATTGTGTATTCACCAGATGGTTTTGCGGCGTATTGGTAGCGAAAAACTCCGAGGTTGGCTCATTACTCAACACTCTTCCTAGCTGGGCTTCTATAGCTGCTGTGACTTCAGCACAAGATGCACCGATAATGCCGGTGACTTTTTCTTGGACTCGACCATCTGGATAAATGATGAATTCTAATGTTTCCATGTTCAAAAAAGCCAACCTCGATAGTACAATTGAACTTTGCTGGTTTACCAGACTTGCTCAAAATTTAGCGATAGGAACTTAGAGACAAATTTGCCATTTGTTTCATAATGTTCCATATCTAAACATATATTTTTCAGAATTTTTACAAAAATTATTATTTTTATTAGTATTTACTACTTTGGGAATTTTGTCCAGAAATATTCCTAACCTAAGAAATTGGGTCACGGCTATGCTGTATTTAATTCTGCTTTTGATTACTCAATCGCTGCTAATTCCATTTAAACCAATTTAAGCAAGAGATTGTGATAAAATTGATTTTAATTTCAGATGGAGGAAATAATTATGATTTCATCACCTTTGATATTACATTTTCCCTCATCAATGCAAATGACAGATGAAGAATTTTTTGATTTCTGTCAAGAAAACCGGGAATTACGCATTGAGAGAAATCAGTTTGGAGAAATATCAATTATGTCACCCGCAGGTTCAGAAACAGGAAATCGTAATTTTAACTTAGCTGGACAGTTATATGTGTGGTCAGAAAAAGATAACACAGGTATTTGCTTTGACTCTAGCACAGGATTTACACTTTCCACGGGTGCAGAACGTTCTCCTGATGCTTCCTGGATAAAGTTAGAAAGATGGAATAAACTCACACCAAAGCAACAGAAAAAATTTGCTCTTATTTGTCCTGATTTTGTGATTGAATTAAGGTCAGCTTCTGATAACTTGCAGCCTTTAAAAGACAAAATGCAGGAATATATGCAAGAACCAGAAATAAAATTAGGTTTATTAATTGACCGTAAAAATCGCCGAGTTTATATTTATCGTCCTGGACAAATAGAGGAATGTTTGGAAAATCCTGACACTGTTAATTGTGATCCTGTTTTATCAGGATTTGTTTTGAATATGGGGAAAATTTGGTAGTTATAAACAGGAAGATGCACGTTATTAGTTTTAGAATAGTAAGAGAATATGCAGAAAATCATGCAGATTGTCAGGAATCACTGAACAACTGGTATAAGATTGCTAGTAAAGCTAAATGGTCAAATTTAGTTGAAGTACAGCAGGTGTTTCCGAAAGCTGAAGCTGTTAGGAATTTTACAGTTTTCAATATTAAAGGCAATAAATACCGTTTGATTGTTAGCATAGATTACGAAGGTCAATTAATTTATATTAAATATATCCTCACTCACGCGGAATACGATAAGGACAATTGGAAAAATGACCCTTACTTTTAATCCAGAGAAATACAAGGAATTATTAACAGCATATCTTCCCAAAATTATCAAGACTGAAGCTGAAAATGAACAAGCTTTAGCTATTGTCGAAGATTTAATGCACCGGAAACGCAGTCCTGAAGAAGATGAACTTTATCAATTGTTAATTACTTTAATTGAAAAATTTGAACAAGAATATTATCAGATAAATCAACAACATGATCCTCAATCTATGTTGTTATTTCTTTTGGATGAATCTGGTAAAAGCAAAGTTAATTTACAAGCGGTTTTGGGTTCAGAAAGCGTAGTTGATAATATTTTAAATGGAAAGCAGAAAATAACTTTAGAGTTAGCGCAAAAACTGGGAGATTTTTTTCATGTAGAAGCAGGTTTATTTCATGAATAGGATTTATTCGTCCTGAATATCGGCTTTTCAGGAGGTAATTGTACAATGGATAAGTTAGATAAATACAGGAAAATTATAGTTAGTGTTGTCAAAAAACACGCTCAATATAAACCTAGTCATGGAAAAATTGAGGCTTTATGTATTTGTGATCAAGAATCTGATAATTATTTGTTAATGGATACGGGTTGGGATAAAACAGGTAGAGTTCATGCAGTGGTATTTCATCTGCGAATTATTGATGGTAAAATCTGCATTGAATGGGATGGTATGGAAAGGGGTATAACTGGGGAATTATTGGAATTAGGAGTAGAAAAGGATGATATTATTTTAGGGTTTATTCGTCCTGAATATCGTCAGTTTAGTGATTTTTCTGTAGCTTAATATAAGGTTTTGATTGAAAATAAATAATTTATTACGCTAAACAGCGTTGCTTTTAGCTTTAGTTGTTTATATTGGTATTCAGTGGGGCATAAAATAGTGTTGGCGTTGTAGTTCGTCATACTTTGATGCAACGTTAGCACTCCCGACCATTTGCGGAGTTAAGTTGGGGCGTTGTATAAAATTGATATTGTGCTTGATTGAAAACTTGGTGTTGCTGAATCAGAGTAGGAAAAGCTCACGAAAACTTGTATACTCTTATATATTTAATTTTCAGCAACTCAGTATGACTCAGCACCCAGAAATAGATTACAGGCACGTTTTATCTGAACTTTCGGTTAACCGCAAAGATCCTTGTGAAGTCATTCGTGAATTGATATCTAACTCTTATGATGCTCAAGCCTCGAGAATCGAGATTTACCCTTTATTGAATTATAGTGGCTTTATATTTTTTGACAATGGTATTGGTTTAAGCGAAACAAAAGAATTTAATGGAATAACTCCCTATAGAGCATTTTTTTCAATTGGTAAGTCTACTAAAATTCAAGGTGAAGCTATTGGTTACAAATGCCAAGGTTCAAAGTTATGTTTTGCGTCTAAAAAATTTACTTTAATTACACGCTGTAAGAATGAAGATAAATGGCGGTCAAGGTCAATAGATAACCCTAAAGACAATTTAAGCCCTCAATATGATATTCAATCTAATGTAGATAGTAATCCTTGGCAAACACTGAAAGATTTATTTCCTATACCTAAAAAACAAACAACCAATATTTTAAATAATTTGAATGAAGACTTCTTTAATAAAAATTTTACATCAGGGACGATGATTATTGTCCAATCATTAGATGTAGAAAAATTTTCAAGCTATTACAATTCAGAAGAAGATGAAATTACAAAATGGTCATATCTTAAAAATTATATTCGCTTTAATACCAGACACGGAGATATGAGAATCCTCCGTTCTAGTGAAACAGATTTTCCTGAGAGTAAAGCAACAATGTTTCAGCAGTGTCCTGGATATAATGACCAATGCGAGTTATATCTATGGACAGAAGATACTAGCAGAAAAAAAGAATTCCTACAAAAAATTGAAGCAGGTTATCCATATCTACATAAGCCTAATGACATGGATAAATCATTAATTAGGACTCCTGCTGAAGTTTCAACTTTAAATGCTGGTAGGTTTTCGGCTCGTGGTGCTGCTACATTTAGTTTTGAAGGTATCACTTATTGTTTAGCTTTAGCAATTGATGGTAATCGTCGTTGTCATGAAAAATATGAAGAATTAGACAGAAAAGGTAAGAAAAAATCAGGAATTAGATTAACAGATCAAAGAGGTTTATTTATTTGTTCAGAAGGCATAAAAATTTGCCGTTACAATGAAATTTTTGAACATTCTAAACTAGCAGATTACGTTGGTCTTGGAATGTCTAATGCACAATCTCACTACATTTTCATGATAAATGGTAGTTTTGATGTAGTAACTAACAGAAATTCATTAACTGAAACCGCTTTGAGAATTCTAAATGATGATAATTTTATTGAAAAAATAAAACAGTTTTTTGATGCGGCAAAAGCTAATATGCAAGTTTTTCGTGAACTTGTTGATAGGCTAAATAAAGAGACTCAAGATGTGAAATTAGAGGCTTATACTCGAAAATTAAATGCACTAAAACAAGGGATTAAAGATAGACCCATATTTATGGTAGATGATGATGATATAGAACAACTAAAGGGAAAGTGGCTTGTAGAACCTGGAATTGGAGAAGAGTATTCAGTAGGAACTTTGTATGCAATGTTTGCTCACCTTGTTCCATTGGATTCACTTTATTCTGATATTTGGTTACGTCCAAGAACTTTTTCCAGCATGGGGATTGATAGTATTGCTGTTAGCATAGGGGAAAATACTTTAGGAGAGAAAGTTCATAAAGCTCTTGAGTATAAATATATTTTTTCTCCAAGTGATGAATTTAATCACCCTTTAATACTCACTGCTCAAATTGTTTGTTGGGATATGCCAAGTGGACAAGAAAAAGATAATATCAGTGACTCATATAACTTCTTTGGTGAAATCTCATACACTGAAGAACTAAATCAAATAGGCTACGAAATCATCAATATTCGTAGCCGAGAAGGTGAATTTTATCCTGGTAAAGTGAAAGTTATTAGTCTCAAGAGACTACTAGACAAAACTTTTAATTGTAAATGGTTTACTCCACCGCCATTACCTGCTTCTACAACAAAAAAAGTAAGAAAAAAGTAAACCTATAAAGTAATAAATATTACTTGTTATTCACTTTATATTGTCATCCTAATCAGTTACGTAAGCACAACCATCATCTATATGAATTATTGTGCTTATCCTTTCTTTGCTCATAGATAATCTCTGTAATTTTAGGAAAATTCTAACATAAGCAGATGTAGAACTATATGTCTGAATCAGGATTTACAGGATTTGAGGATTCTCAGGATTTTGTACCTAAATATTAAAAATAAACACGGCAATTGATGTATTCAAAACAAGTAAATTATCAATAAATCATCCTGTTAATCCTTTAATCCTGTAAATCCTGATTCAGACAAATTCCATGTTTCCTTCCATACTCAGCGAGCATTACCACCCTTCACTATTGGAAATCTTCTTTAATGTCAGCCGATTTTCCCCCAGAAACACATAAACTAGCGATTGGGTTA
This sequence comes from Anabaena sp. UHCC 0187, assembly GCF_009712035.1. GTDB lineage: Bacteria > Cyanobacteriota > Cyanobacteriia > Cyanobacteriales > Nostocaceae > Dolichospermum. The sequence continues at coordinate 24,556 of NZ_VILB01000009.1, forward strand.
TTAGTAAACTGTAAAGGTTCAACCCTGAGAACATACTCAAAATCAAGGACAAACAACGAATGACGAAATTTCTAGATACTGCTATTGAAGCCATTGTCGCCCGCGAAATCCTCGACTCACGGGGAAAACCCACAGTTGAAGCCGAAGTTCATTTAGCTAACGGCGCTATCGGAGTAGCACAAGTTCCCAGCGGGGCTTCCACAGGCACATTTGAGGCTCATGAATTGCGTGATGGCGATAAAAGCCGTTATGGTGGCAAAGGCGTACTCAAGGCTGTCCAGAATGCCAATGAGGTACTAGCTCCCAAATTACTAGGTTTGGATGCTCTCAACCAAGAAGCCTTAGACAGATTAATGATTTCCCTCGATGGTTCACCCAATAAAGCGAATTTGGGAGCAAATGCAATTTTGGGGATTTCCCTGGCTGCTGCAAAGGCTGGTGCAGAGTCTTTAGCAATTCCCCTCTATCGCTATTTAGGTGGCCCTTTGGCGAATTTATTGCCAGTTCCCTTAATGAATGTGATCAACGGTGGAGCGCACGCGTCTAATAATGTTGATTTCCAAGAGTTTATGATTGTACCCATTGGTGCGCCTTCTTTCAAAGAAGCATTGCGTTGGGGTGCAGAAGTGTTTGCAACACTCAGCAAAGTCTTAGATGATAAAGGTTTGCTGACAGGTGTGGGTGATGAAGGTGGTTTTGCACCTAACCTAGAATCTAACCAAGTGGCTTTAGAATTGCTAGTAGCGGCGATTAAACAAGCTGGTTACAAACCTGGTGAAGACGTAGCCCTAGCTTTAGACGTGGCTGCTAGTGAATTTTACAAAAATGGCCAGTATGTCTATGATGGTAAACCCCATTCACCAAATGAGTTTATTGATTATCTAGGACAATTGGTTGAACAATATCCCATTGTTTCCATTGAAGATGGTTTACATGAGGAAGATTGGCAAAGTTGGCAATTACTAACTCAGAAAATCGGCTCAAAAGTACAATTGGTGGGTGATGATTTATTTGTAACTAACGCCACCCGCTTACAAAAAGGCATTGAACAAAAAGCCGCTAACTCGATTTTGATTAAATTGAATCAAATTGGTTCACTGACTGAAACTTTGGAAACCATTGATTTAGCAACTCGCAACGGTTTCCGTTCAGTAATTAGCCATCGTTCCGGTGAAACTGAAGATACAACCATTGCTGATTTAGCTGTAGCTACTCGCGCCGGTCAAATTAAAACCGGTTCTCTGTGTCGCAGTGAACGGGTAGCAAAATACAATCGCCTTCTCCGCATTGAGCATGAATTAGGCGATCGCGCCGTCTATGCTGGTACTGTTGGTTTAGGACCAAAGTAGGGAATTGGTAATTGGTGATTGGTGATTGGTGATTGGTGATTGTAAACACCATTACCCATTACCCATTACCCATTACCAAATTAAGGATAAAACCCAACTTTAGGTAATCCCAAGGTTTCATCCCAGCCTAGCATCAGGTTCATACATTGAATTGCTTGTCCAGCTTGACCTTTAATCAAGTTGTCAATGGCTGACATAACGATAACACGCCCGGTGCGGGGATCAACTTCTATGCCGATATAACAATTGTTACTGCCACACGCCCATTTAGTTTGGGGATAAGTGCCACTATTGCAGATTTTCACCCAAGGGGAATTACGATAAAAGGCACTGTAGATGGTAATCAGGTCATCACGAACTAAACCGGGATCGCGCATGGTGGCGTACACAGTGGCTAAAATCCCCCGCACCATGGGGATGAGGTGGGGTGTAAATTGGATTTTTACGTCATGACCTGCCAATTCACTACAAATTTGCTCAATTTCTGGCGTGTGACGGTGTCTACCGACGTTATAAGCACCTAGAGAATTATCAGCTTCGGCTAACAACAGGTTAACTTTGGCTTGTCTACCACCGCCAGATGTGCCGGATTTAGCGTCAATGATAGCTGTTTCCGGAACGATTAAACCTTGTTTTAAAAGTGGGGACAATGCCAGTAAACTGGCTGTAGGATAGCAACCGGGACAGCCGACAAGATTTGATTCGGCAATGCGATCGCGGTACAATTCTGGTAAACCATAAACTGCTGTCGCGGCTATAGTGCGATCGCTTCTTTCTGTACCATACCAATCTGTATAAGTTTTCAAATCACCAAAGCGATAATCAGCACTCAGATCCAGTACCTTACAACCTTTTTCTATAAGTTGGGGAGCAATTTGGCAAGCCAGTCCATTGGGTAAAGACAGAAATACCACTTCACAACGACTAGCAATAATATCCGGTTGTACTGCTTCAATGGGCAAATTTACTATATTACCGAACTGTGGGTAAAGGTCAGCAAAGGATTTACCCGCACTGCTTTCACCACCTAAATAAACAATTTCCACTTCAGGATGATCCATCAGCAGTCGTACTAGCTGCACTCCGCCATACCCTGACGCGCCAACAATTCCAACTGGTACGCGTCTTAAATTTCCCATGATCTTAAATCCTTATCCACTTTTAGTTATCTATTATCAGTGATCAGCAGTCAAGCTACTAACTAATTACTAATGACTTCTGATTGAACTTTCGCAGCATTGTATAGCAAAGAGTATCTTTTAGCGTATCTATAATTAGAAATATCTTTAAGAACCAATCACATTCGTATTGTGTAAAAAATCATTCTCAGTAAATATCATGTTGTTTAGGTGACAAAAAATTTCTTGTCATTTAGTCAATTTCTCACAAAATCCCTAATTCCGATAAACAAGCTACAATTTACAATAAGAAATTGTTAAAAAACTTTACGTTGATAGCTGGAAATTTTCTGTGTCACAGCCTAATATTACCCAAACCTTTAAATTTGATTCTATTGATGCCGCTTTGGCCGACCTCAAAGCCGGTCGTGTCATTGTCGTCGTAGATGACGAAAATCGAGAAAACGAAGGCGATTTAATTTGTGCTGCCCAATTTGCCACCCCAGACATGATTAACTTCATGGCGGTAGAAGCCAGAGGGCTGATTTGTCTAGCCATGACAGGCGATCGCCTCGATGAACTAGACTTACCATTAATGGTCAGCAAGCTCACAGATACTAACCAAACCGCCTTTACTGTTAGTATTGATGCTGGTCCCCATTTGGGCGTTAGCACTGGTATTTCCGCCGAAGACCGCGCCCGCACTATCCAAGTCACCCTCAACCCAGCCACCAAACCGGAAGAATTACGACGACCGGGGCATATTTTCCCCCTGCGGGCTAGACCGGGAGGCGTACTCAAACGGGCAGGACATACAGAAGCCGCTGTAGACTTATCCAGACTAGCTGGACTGTATCCAGCCGGGGTAATTTGCGAAATTCAAAACCCTGATGGTTCAATGGCGCGGTTACAGCAGTTAGTGGAATATGCTAAAAATCATCACCTGAAAATTATTAGCATTGCGGATTTAATTAGTTATCGTCTCCAGAATGATCGCTTGATATACCGAGAAATTGTTACCAAACTACCTAGCCAATTCGGTCAATTTGATATTTACGGCTACCGTCACACCCTAGATAATACAGAACACGTCGCCATTGTCAAGGGAGATCCGGCAAATTTTGGAGATGAAGCCGTGATGGTGCGAATGCACTCAGAATGTTTAACAGGAGATGCTTTGGGATCTTTGCGTTGCGACTGTCGGATGCAGTTACAAGCCGCCTTGAAAATGATTGAAGATGCGGGTCAAGGTGTCGTTGTTTACCTGCGTCAAGAAGGACGGGGAATCGGCTTAGTTAACAAGCTGAAAGCCTATTCTTTACAAGATATGGGCTTGGATACCGTCGAAGCAAATGAGCGGTTAGGGTTTCCCGCAGATTTGCGTGATTATGGCATGGGGGCGCAAATTCTCATGGATTTGGGCATCAAAAAAATCCGTTTGATTACCAATAATCCCCGGAAAATTGCTGGTGTTAAGGGTTATGGCTTAGAAGTTGTAGATCGTGTTCCCCTGTTAATTGAGTCTAATGATTTCAATTCCTATTACCTAGCTACCAAGGCCAAGAAATTGGGACATATGCTGTTACAAACTTATCTAGTCACAGTAGCGATACATTGGCAAGATGAACCGGAATCCGTGACTGAACGCTATGAACGGTTGGAGAAATTACGGCATTTATCAAAAAATCACCATTTACTGTTACAGGAAGAAGCCCGGCCATTGGGAATCGCTTTATTTGATCAACCATCTTTAACTGTACATCTAGGTTTTGACCAAGCTAATATTGCTGAATCCAATTGGTATCAACAAAAAGGCCATCCTTATCTGCAAGCAATCTGCCAGATTTTAGATGAAATCGTAACTTTACCCTATATTCAGAAAATGGAATTTCTGATTGCGACAGGTAACGATCCTTTGAGTAATTTGCAAGTACAGTTAGATAGGCAAATTTTCTCTGATGGTGTACTACCTTCATCTTTACAAGATAACTTGCAGACTCAGCAAATTTACAGCTTTATTAATACTCTTATGTCTAAAGACACTGAGATGATTGGTGGAGTCGAGGGATCAAATCCATAAAAGTTGGTGAGAGGTGTTACCCTAAATGTTAAAGTTGCCAAAATATTAATCAGTCGGCAACTTTATCTTTGAGACGCTAGGCAAACAGCGAGTATCAATGTTGAAGAAACTACAGAAAACACAAATTTATCTGCTTGCTGGTGCTGGACTATGTGCCTTTTTAGCCGGGGCTATGGTATCAGCCCCCCAAGCTGGCAAAACCCTGAGCCAATGGTTGAACTTGAGTCAGAGTAAGCCGGAAAAACTATCTGAGGCTAACAAGGCCAAGTCAGTTGTATTTTCTCTATTGTCTCAATCTGTACCAGAAAGATTAACAAAACTCACGGAAATTGCCGAAAAGGGTAGTTCCCCAGATCGGGAACGCGCTCGTTATCTGTTGGCCAGTGATTATGTGGAAACCTCTCAAGGGAAAAAAGCCCTGGATTTATTGACAGGACTGGAAAAAGACTATCCTGTATTAGCACCTTATATTTTACTTAAACAAGCCCAAGCACATGATATTTTAGGCGAAGATAAAAAAGCTTCGGATTTGCGCCAAAAGGTACTCAAAGAATATGCTAAAGAAGCAGCGGTAGTTAAAGCTATCTATGCGATCGCTCAACCAAAGTTATATGATCAAGCGATCGCTAAATTTCCCTCCCATCCCCTCACCTGGGAAATTATCCGCAAACGCTTAAAAGATAATCCTAATCAGCCTAATTTACAATTAGTCTTAGCAAAATACGCCGCTGACGAACCGGGAATTGTGGGTGTATTAAATCAGTTAGTGAAACAGCCACAACTCAAACCCGCAGATTGGGAACTCATTGGTTCAGTCTACTGGAACAATAATCAATTTACTCAAGCTAAGGATGCTTATATTCAAGCACCCAAAACCGCTACCAGTCTCTACCGGATTGCCAGAGGATTACAATTAAATAAAGAGCAAGATAAAGCCATTGCTGTTTATAAACAACTACTGCAAAAATTTCCTACTGCTACAGAAACAGGCACAGCCCTATTAAGATTGTCGGAAATTGCTAAAGGTAAAGACTCCATTCCCTATCTTGACCAAATAATTAGTAAATTTCCTGAACAAGCACCTCAAGCATTAGTCAAAAAAGGTACTCTGCTGGACAGTCTCCAGGATAATCAGTCAGCTAACACCACATGGAAATTATTACTAGGTAAATATGGCAGCACTGATGAAGCCGCAGAATTTCGCTGGAAAATAGCCCAAACTAAAGCTAAAAGTAATGATTATTTAGGTGCATGGCAATGGGCGCAACCAATTACCATTAATAACAAAACAAGCATTTTAGCCCCTAGAGCCGGGTTTTGGGTCGGTAAATGGGCCATGACTCTGGGCAAGCAACAGGAAGCTATTACTGCTTATAAGGGTGTAATTAGCGAATTTCCCTACTCTTATTATGCCTGGCGTTCTGCGAGTATTTTGGGTTTAAATGTGGGTAATTTTGATAACCTGCGCGTGATGAACCCGACAATTATCCCCCCACAACGTCCTGTACCTCCAGCGGGTTCTCAGACTTTTCAAGAATTGTATTTACTAGGACAAGATCGTGATGCTTGGTGGCAATGGGAAACAGAATTTAAAAGTAAAAATCAGCCTAGTGTCGCGGAACAATTTACTGAAGGTTTGCTCAGATTAACAAAAGGTGAATATCTCATTGGTATTGACAAAATTGCCAAATTAGAAGACCGGAAAACACCCACAGAAAAAGCCGAATATCAAGCTTTAAGCCGACAAAGTATTTACTGGCAAGCCCGTTATCCTTTCCCCTATTTTAAAGAAATTGAAAAATGGTCTACTTCCCGTCAACTTAATCCTCTGTTAGTTACAGCCTTGATGCGCCAAGAATCTCGCTTTCAGGCGAAAATTAAATCCTCTGTCGGCGCTACTGGTTTAATGCAAGTTATGCCCAGTACAGCCGCTTGGATAGCCCCACAAATCAATTTAGATATCAAAAAACTCAACCTGGAAAATCCCAACGATAACATCATATTGGGAACTTGGTATCTTGATTATACTCATCAACAATATGGTAATAATTCCATGTTAGCGATCGCTAGTTATAATGCCGGGCCTGGTAACGTTGCCAAATGGCTACGAACCATACCTAAACAAGATCCAGATGAGTTTGTCGAAGAAATTCCTTTTGATGAAACTAAAAATTATGTCCGTCAAGTTTTTGGTAATTACTGGAATTATCTGCGGCTTTATAACCCTGAAGTTTCTGCCATAGTCTCCAAATACTCGGAAGAACACCCGGAATTACCACCGAAATAATAGGGGAAAGGAGAAAATTTTTCCCAATCCCCGCAATCAAATTTTAACTTCAAAAATAGGCGATAGTGAAGCACTCCGCAGGAATCGCTATTAATTTAGATAAAACCTATATACAGCAATGGTTTTGGACATCTAAAAGGGATATTTAATCACAACGGGAGCGGTAGAACCTAAATCATCAACAATTCGCAATATTAGTGGAAGCTTGATGGAAGTGAGGTTAAAATTACAGGCAATGTCTAAATCTGAATTAGAACTATGAAGACGGCTGAAAAACTGGCGGCTGGTTGGCTACTAACACTCGGATTCATGTTTTTAGCGATATCAGTATCAGAAGCAATAGATAAATCAGCACAATCAGGAATCACTGTATATCCTGTAGAGGGGGAACAGGTATTTTCACCTCCCAATGCGGCTGGGGAGAGTAAAGATACCATTGTGGGAGGGATAATTTTTGGTGTTCCTAGCGCCATATTGGGGAGTTGGTTAGCATTAGGATTGTATAAACAAAGTCAACAAGAGAAAAAAGCCTTAAAGCAACAAAACAACGAACAATTACAAGCGCAATTTTATCAAATGTTACTACAAAATCAAGGACGAGTAACTTTGCTAAGTTTTGCAATGCAGTCTCAATTACCAGCAGCGGAAGCTAAACAATATTTAGAGTGCGATTCGTTGTGAGTGAATCACGGTACTCAGTCCGTAAATAATCTCACCAACCTAATCCAATCAGGGAGAAAGGTTGAACTCTCGGTCTGATATGGGTGAAAGTCCCATCTACCAGACTCAGGTATGACTCCCTACCTGCCCACACTGACTAGACTCGGTTTCTAGAGGGTGAAGCTGGGAACAGGACGCAATCAGACATCCGTTATGGGATGACACTTGGCGTTAATGGGGAGTTCCCACGGTGAAACAGAGCCTAGAAAAGCAACCTAATTGTAAGCAGGGCATAACATCAAAATCCCTGACTGAACTGGAGCTAATTCCCGCCGCATAGCCAAAGATAGCGGCAAGAGTCTAGGGAATCCAGTGGTTGAAATGGCTACACCTAAAGGAACTAACAATCAACCGAGGGAACGAATAAAAACGGATTGAGGGTCTAAGGGCGGTCGAACCCTAAGTAGGCTGGACGAGCAGCGGAATCCCTTCAATTCGGGTAGGACAGACCGTAATTGGTCTGAGGTGTTCAGAATACACAAATGGTCGCAGAGCATGATTAGACACAGTGGCAACACTAGTGAATCCTGGAAAATGTTACCTTGGAAGCAATTCCGTCGTAACTTATTCCGCCTACAAAAACGAGTGTATAAAGCGGTTCAAGTTGGCGACAGGCGCAAAGCCAAGTCCCTACAAAAGCTGATTCTGAAATCAACCGCAGCAAGATTACTGGCTATTCGTCAAGTAACACAGCTAAATGCTGGGAAAAAGACAGCGGGAGTTGACGGTAAGACCGCGCTCACATTCGAGCAAAGGTTTCAACTGAGTGAAAAGCTCAGAACTGAATGTAGCGACTGGAAACACCAGGGATTACGTGAAATACCCATCCCAAAAAAGGACGGTAAAACCCGAATTCTCAAAGTCCCCACTATTGCAGATAGAGCATATCAATGCCTTGTCAAATACGCATTAGAACCAGCACACGAAGCAACATTCCACGCATACAGCTACGGGTTCAGGACGGGACGCTCGGCACATGATGCACAAAAAATCTTGTTCCTCAACCTCCGCTCAATTTGCAATGGAATAGATAAACGAGTGATAGAACTCGATATCGAAAAATGCTTTGACAGGATAAATCACACCGCCATCATGGATAGACTCATCGCTCCTTATAGCATAAGACAGGGAATTTTTCGCTGTCTCAAAGCCGGAGTCAACCCAGAGTTTCCCGAACAAGGAACACCTCAAGGGGGCGTGGTAAGTCCACTCTTAGCTAACATCGCCTTAAACGGAATTGAAAGTATTCATAGATACCACACTCAAGGTTACAGAATTACAGACAAAACCTCAAAGGAAAAGATTATTGAGCCAACAATCCGCTACGCAGATGACATGGTAATAATACTCCGACCCCAAGACGATGCCACAGAAATACTTGACAAAATCAGTCAGTTCCTAGCAGAGCGGGGAATGAAAGTCAGTGAGAAAAAGACAAAGCTAACCGCCGCGACAGATGGGTTTGATTTCCTCGGCTGGAATTTCAAAGTCCAGAATAACGGAAAGTTTAGATGTGTCCCTTCAGTGGATAACTTCAAAGCCTTCCGCAAGAAAGTAAAACACATTGTCAACAACTCGAATTATGGTGCTACCACAAAGGCTAAGAAATTAGCCCCTGTAGTTAGAGGTTGGAGGAATTACCACCGCTTCTGCAAGATGGATGGGTCAAAGTTCTCCTTATGGCGCACCAGTTACAGAGCATTCAAGGTATTCAACAAAGAAACTAAACAGAATCGCCATGTCTGTAAGCAATTAATAGATAAGGCATTCCCAGCAGTTTCCTACTCCGAAAATAAACACGCCAATGTCAAAGGTGAGAAATCGCCATACGACGGAGATTTAACCTACTGGAGCGAACGCAACAGTAAGTTATATGACGGTTATACCTCTAAAGCCCTCAAACGGCAAAACCATAAATGTGGTCATTGTGGGTTAAAAATGCTCAGTGACGAGAAGGTACATTTACATCATATAGATGGAAACCACCAAAACTGGAAACCAAAAAACCTTCTAGCAATTCATGAAAGCTGCCACGATTATATTCACATGAGCAAAAGCGAAAGCTAAGAACATCGGGAGCCGGATGCCGTGAAAGTGGCACGTCCGGATCTAACAGAGAGGAGCGCGGGATAATACCCGCCTTCGACTCTACCTAAGAAAGCTAAAGAATTCAATGCAAATTTTCAAGTAAATGAAGAAGGGGCTGTATCATATCATTTTGATGTTTAATAGCTCTAATGACACAGTTTTTCTTAACTATAGCCGCCATTTTTGGCGGTTTGTCTGTTGCTGGTGGTGCTTTTGGCGCTCATGCTTTGCGGGAAAAAATTAGCGAACGGGCTTTAGAAATATTTGATACTGGCGCTCGTTATCAAATGTATCATGCGATCGCACTTTTGTTAGTTGCCATTCTCATGAGTCGCTTAGAAAATCCACCGACTACGCTTTTAGTTAGTGGTTGGTTATTTATTATTGGTGTGGTGATTTTTTCCGGGAGTTTGTATGCTCTGGGTTTAACAGGTATCAAATCCTTGGGAGCAGTTGCACCATTGGGAGGATTAGCATTAATGGTTGGTTGGGGTGCTTTGGCTGTGGCTGGTGCAACTATCAAGTTTTGACAAATAGGTGTTTTTTAGGGAAAATATTGTGAAGAAGTAGACAAGATGAATCGTAAAGATTCAGTGATAAGATCCCCGACTTCTTTTGTTTATTGTGTCCATAAATGAATAAATGAAAAATTGATCTCAGAAGTCGGGGATCTGGGTATGCAATATTTCTATAGCTGAATACTTACGATGAATCTAAAAAAGTCGTCTTCTTGTCCGAGTTTCAGATGGTGTTCGTCGCAAAGGGACTACTTCTGCTTCACTACCCTCCCTAGCTACTCGAATTAATAAAGCAGAAGATACTAAACTGGCAACCATCGAATTACCACCATAACTAAACATAGGTAAAGGTAAGCCTGTAGTTGGTAACGCACCTGTAGTTACACCAATATGTAATAATGATTGGCCAACCATGACTACTACTACACCAATTGCAACTAATTTAGATGTGAGATTTTTGGATTTGAGGGCAATAATTAATCCTAAAGTTGCAAATACAGCTAACATGATTAATAGTAAAATACCGCCAATAAAGCCAAATTCTTCTGAAAAAATTGCGAAAATAAAATCAGTATCTTGAATTGGTAAATAGAATAACTTTTGTTGAGAAAGTCCAAATCCAGACCCCCAAGTTTGACCTGAACCTACAGCTAATAAACTTTGTACTAACTGATAACCATCTCCTGTGGCATCAGCCCAAGGATTCATAAAGGACATAATACGTTTACGTTGATATTCTTTGATACTAATACTGATTAATGCTAACAGCACCCCACCAAAAGCTGTTCCTCCCAGGTATTTATATGGTATTCCTGCTGCTAGGGCAATAAACCAAATTGTCATGCCGCAAAGTGCTGTTGTACTTAAGTTAGGTTGGGCCAGAATTCCTAAGAGGACAAGACCGAAAACACCCAACCAAGACAAACGAATTCCCCAAGATTGTTTTTCCCACTGGCCAAAAAGTGTCGCACTTTGTAAAACTAAAAAAGGTTTAATTAATTCCGATGGTTGAATAGGAATTGGGCCAATAGCTATCCACCTAGCAGCATCAAAAGCTTTTCTTCCTAATCCTGGTATTAAAGTCATAAAAATCAACATCAGGAAAAATATCAAAAACCAATGAGCTACCCCCAACATTTTCCGCAATGGCAAATTAACAATGATGTTGAAAATAATTAAAGAAGCTATAGCCCAAATAATTTGACGTTTGAAATAATATAAACCGTCACCTTGACGTTCATCAGCAACGGGATAGGATGCAGAAAAGAGGATGATTAAGCCAATAAACATCCACATTAATGTTAGCCAGCGTAATAATCGGGCTTCTAAACCCCAGCTAGAAACGGAATTATCAAAAATTGGTATTAAACGGAGTAGGTTCACAATTTGGTAATTGGTAATTGGTAATTGGTAAATTGGTAATTTTCTTCTTTCTTCTTTCTTCTCCTGACTCCTGACTTCTGCCTCCTGAATCCTTCTACAAGAAATTCTGTATTTAAATCAAAACTAAATTATCTCTGTGAATCACAGTATCAGCCCCCTCATAACCTAAAATTGCCGGAATTTCCCGTGAATGTCGTCCGCAAATTTGCTGCAATTCCTTGCTATTATAATTCACCAATCCTCTAGCAATTTCATGGCCATCAATATCACATAATTGCACCGCTTCTTGATTGTCAAATTCCCCTTCTACGGCTTTAATTCCCGCTGCTAATAGGGATTTTCCGGCTTTTAGAACTGCTAAAATCGCTCCCTGATCTAAATATAATTTTCCCCCCGGAATCAAACCATAAGCTATCCAGCGTTTGCGGGCTGAAGTTGGTTCTGGTTGGGGTGCAAAGTGTGTACCGATGAGTTCCCCTTGAATAATTTTTTCAATGTTCCGGGGAAACTGTCCTTGAGTAATGACTGTACGGATACCAGCAGCGATCGCAATTCTAGCCGCAGAAATTTTAGTCATCATTCCCCCAGTTCCCCATTGAGAACCCTGTCCACCAGTTTGAATCTGTAAATCTGTCAGTTCTTGCATACTACTAACTAAACTAATCGGTTTAGCATCGGGTACGGAACGAGGATCGGCTGAGTATAATTTATCAACATCCGTTAACAAAAATAGCCAATCTGCTTCTACTAAACTGGCTACTAATGCAGACAGGGTATCATTATCTCCAAATTTTAATTCTTCTACAGCTACTGTATCATTTTCATTGACTATGGGAATTACACCTAAACCCAATAATTCTTGAAAGGTATTATTAGCATTAAGATAGCGGCTACGTTGTACCAAATCTGCCCTTGTTAATAACACTTGAGCAATTGGTTGTTGCAAAATACTAAATAAATCATCATATATACGCATTAATCTACCTTGCCCAACTGCTGCTACAGCCTGTTTTAAAGCTATGGTTTTGGGACGTTCCGTTAAACCTAACCGCGCACAACCGACTCCCACAGCACCGGAGGAAACTAAAATTACCCGGTGTCCCTGTCGTCTTAAATCACAAAGAGTTTCTGCTAAAGTAGCAATGCTAGAAAGGGCTAATTGTCCGGTTTCTGGTTGGGTTAGGCTAGAAGTACCGATTTTAACAACAATTGTTTTGGTCATTTGTCAGTTATTAGTTGTCCCCAAAAAATTATACAGCGCCAATCCCTCTATGGTGAAGGTTGACGCTGTACGGATTTATATTTATCTGTTATCTGCTAGGGTCTTTTTTGGCTGACCCTGATGTTATTAACAGTAATAATCGCTGATCTTGTGCAAACTATAGATTTTCTTAACTATTTTTTTATATTTATTTCCTTGACAAATTATAAATCTTTGTGAATATTTGTATCCAAAAACTAAAAATCACTTATAAACATACCACCAAATATGTTTGTTAATTTTTAATTTTTAATTTTTCATTCTAATGGATGCGCCTAATATCTCTGATATCCAAACTTCAATGTTGCGGATAGGATGGGAACGGAGGGCTGTAAAATCGGGATGGATAATTGGCTCAACTAAAATTGTAAACATTCCTAGACGATTACCGGCTAAGACATCTGTAAACAAGCGATCGCCTACCATGCCTACTTGATGTGCTGGTAAATTCATCTCTTGCAACGCTGCCCGAATTTTCCGACGGGAGGGTTTAGCTGCACCTAAATAGTAAGGTAAATTGAGAGAACGGGCAATACCACCAATTCGCGCTTCACTTAAATTATTACTGACTAACCACAATGCTGTACAAGTACGAATTTCTTCTATCCATGCTTGCAGTTCCGGGAAAGTAGAACTTGTTGTCATAGGTACTAAAGTTTCATCCACATCTAATACCAGCCCTTTCAGCCCATATTGTTTAATTACATCTGGTGTCAGTGTTAAAACTGAACCGGCTAACATCAAGTTAGGCTCTAATAGATGGTTGCGAGTCATAGTTTTATCTTCTTTCATAAAGGTAAGAGGTAAGAGTAATTAAATTACCAATTACCAATTACCAATTACCAATTACCAATTACTCAACTTCATTAAACAGATGTTCTTCTAACAGGGGTTGAAATTTACGGAACTCTTCAGGAGAAAGTAGTTCTGGTTCACCATTTTTTGTAATTCTGGCAAAAAAGAGCAGAGGATCAAGGGGAGTATAAATTGCATACTCTTGTTCATCATGATAAAAAGTGGCAATTTCCATTAATTGCTCTGGTTCTAAACCGTTTTCTTCATCGTCAAGTTCTAAAGTGAAGAATTTCGATTCATCTTCAGGAGGCAACTCACCTGCTACAGTCAAGGCATAAGCAGTATTCTTGAGAATCAGGTTTTGCTCAGAAAGCACAGCTTGAGCAGTGCCAAAAATTTCGTCAATGATATCATCATCTTCCACCAAGACGGCTTCTTCTTCGTCGCCATCAGCTTGCCAGGCAAAAATTTCTATTGGTGCATCCACAGGGAGAAGGAGAACATATTTTTCTCCCTCTACTGAGAGATTATGCTCAATGTAACATTCTAGTGTCCGTTTTAGTTCATCTGTTAAAATCAGAGAACTTTCGGAATCGGGATCATTGTCTTCAGAAAAGGGAGATGAATTCATAGCTGAATTATGTAATTTTAACAATACTCTTAAATATGGAAATCATTAAACCGTTAAATGACAGCCGATGTCAACCATAAATTCAGAGATACAAGCAATAGTTTTTAGAATACCATGTTAAAAGGAATCACTCATCGGTAAATGCTACTGATCTCTGTACAGAACTGCGTCTAGCATCTAGCCATTGTTGTAAAATCAATGCAGCAGCCTTACGATCAATTAAACCCTTATTCCTAGACGGGGAACGATTCTCAGCTATTATCAGTTGTTCTGCTTGATAAGAAGTTAATCTTTCATCCATATATTCCAAAGGAAGTTTGAGCGCAGTCGCTAGTCTAGCGGCAAATTTCTGGACATGACGGGCTTGAAACCCTATAGTACCGTCCATTGAATAAGGTAAACCAACAACGAGAATTTGTACCTGTCGCTCATTGACTATTTGTTGAATTTTCTCTACATCTTCAACAAAAGACTTACGCTCAATTGTTGTAATCCCTGTAGCAATTAGACCAGTCCCATCACATCCCGCTAACCCGATGCGTTTACTACCAACATCCACGCCCAAAGCGGAGATAAATGATTTTGATTGCTGTTGAGAGATCACGCTATTGTTGCTCCTGGGGTTCATCTGCGGCTGAGTCTGACTGACAAGGTGTATCCATATTAGAGGTTTTATGGGTGAAAGCCACAATTTCTGACTGCATCGGTATAGCTCTTTCTGGCTGTACCTGCTGTGTTTGCGGCACCCATGACATCCCCCCAGGGATAGGTTTCCGAGTTGGTTGGAGTCCTTGTAACATTTCTTGCCACTGAATCCCTTCTAGGGAGACAAATTTCGATTCTCGCAGTTTATGCCAGACTGAGCGAGACATGATCAGGGTATGTTCTCTGCGTTTAGCCCCAATGCGCTCTAAATATGCTTCTCTCTCTGGTTGATAGTCTGAAGAAGCTAATTGTAATCCTTGTTGGGGAAAATCTTGAGCAATGCGGGCTAATTGAGATAATAGTTCAGGATATAACCAAGTATAAGCCGGATGAACCGTAAGAGTTGCTACATGAGGCTTGCTACCTGTGCGATCAAGTTGCACCTGAAAATAACCAATGGCTGCTTTCCGCTGGGGTTCAAAGACATAACCACTCACTACCTCACTTTTCGTCATCCACTGCTTGAGGGCATCAGCAATAGCCCCAAACAAAGTGGTTTTAAAGTCGTGGGTGTGCCGGTCAAATACTTGCCTTACCAAAGGAGGCATTGATGCTGTATCTAGTTGATATAGCAAGGGAGCATCAGCATTACTCACCGGTAATAGGTTGGGTAAATCTGGTTCGGTTTGGATTAATTCGGCTAATAACTGGGGACTAATTTCCCAGTAGGTCATTTCTGCCAGCCGTTGAAATCCATTGTGCCGATACAGGGCTAAGGCATCAACGTCATTGATATTAACTTCTAATATCCACGTCCGCGCTTCTAAAATTGATTCAAAGCAATGGCGTAGTAGTTGGGAACCTACTCCCATCCTATCGCCAGTACCTTCTAACATCACTTTATCAATGCGCCAAGTGCTGCGGGTTCGGTTAAATGGTGATACTTGAATCATTCCCAAAAGTATCCGTCCCTGTTCAGCAACATAGCCCCAGAAGCGGTACTGTAATGGGTTGGGAAACCAACTTAAGAATTTGAGTAACCCATACCAGCGTCGTAGCCATTGCATTTGCTGCACGGCTGCACCAGCTTCTTGGGGAGAAAGATGGGACAATGATTCTTGAGTTAAGCGATCAATTCCGTCCAAATCCCTATGTTGGACTGGTCGGATAACAACGCTGAGGTTTCGAGGGAGTAGTGAAGTCATTTTGATTCAAGCCGCCATTTAACCTTTAAAAAATATGATTGGTGATGTAATACTGCAATTATTTTAACGGCTTTTTTCTCTTAGGTCTTGCTCCCAAAGAGTGATTTTCTTAACTAAATGTGTAAAAAAATATAAAAAGCAGAAGTTGCCAGTATACCCTTGGGGTGAAAACTACAATATCTGCTTCTATTCTATGTTAATTCTGGTGAAAATGCTTTTAAATCTATAGACCTTGACGAGAAGCGAATTTTTCAAAGTCTGCTTGGGTTTGATGAAGTAATTGCTGACGACTATCTTCTACTTTCTGTTTAAAGCTGGGAACCACGTTGCGAGCTTGTAGTGTCATATGCAACTGTAAATGAGCAACATATTCACTAATATCTTGATTATCTACAGTTGCGCCCGTTAGTACATTTGATTCCATTGCCACTGGGTTCTCCTTTGTGTAATCGCTTGACTAGATCAAAAGCTATCACGTTTTTTACTTAGCTTCTGATTTCGCAATGAAGTGTAATGAACAGGGAACAGGGGGGAGACTTATCTTCTTCTTTCTTCTTTCTTCTGACTCCTGACTCCTGACTCCTGACTCCTGACTCCTGACTCCTGACTCCTGACTCCTGACTCCCTTACTCCATGACGGCTAATACGGATTTTGGTAATAGTTTTTCTTTAAACCAAATAATTCTCGCGGGAACATTATCTAGTTTGACTCCGGCTTTTTCTAAGTTCAATCTTTCGGAAATTGCTAAAATCAAATTATCACAATTAGCCTTTCTGACTTGAGCAAATTTCTTTTGTAAATATTCTGGTCGCCAATAACCAACAATTTCTAATATAAATACCCGTCCGTCAGGATGAACTAGGCGAAAATCGGGAATCATTACACTTCCAGGAATGGGAATTAAATCCACTTCTCTTTCTAAGATCCAACCACTTTTTAAAGCATCCCACTTACTAGCAAAAGATTCCTCTAACATACTATCATAGGGTTTACCTGGGGGATAGTGAGAGACTAATCCACATTCAGAATTAAGGGTAAAACGTCCTATTCTCGGTTCATTTGTGTAAAAATCACGGGTTTGCAAGGTTGCAGATAAACTCCATTTCGTGACATGAAGTAGTGCGGGAATTAACTTAGCTATGGCTAAACCATAACGGGTACTGGAAGTAAATAAACTGGTAGGCCCATCTACACTAATTGTAAAACCATGATCGGCATCACCTTCAATATAAGCCATTAATTGAAATAGCTTTAAATAACGAAATAGAAGTTTATATTCTCCGGGAACATTACGATGAGCATTTAATACTAATTGACTAGCTTTATAAAAAACTCCTTGAATTTGAGATAAATTATAACGATGTAAAACGTCTTCTGGTTTAGGAGCATCAAAAGCAGTTAAAATTTTATTTTCTGATAAATCAGCATAAAGTCCATTTCTAATTTGAGCAGGTAAAACTTCTTGATTAAGTTCTTGGCTTAAATCATCAGCAATTTTATTTAAAGTAATCTCCGTTGATTCCCGACTAGAAACGGATTTTGCTGCTAAAGCAAATACTTTTGCTCTTAACATAGGTGGTTCGAGGGGACTAACTATTTCAAAGGTGCAAAAACCACTTTTAATAATATAAGCCAAACCCCGCTTCATGCGGTAATCTGTAGTATCTCCTTCAAAGTCTGCTAATTGACGTTCTAATAATCCTTGAGTTTTTCCCACTGCTTCCTGAAAAAAGCTAATTAATTCAGTCGCTAAACTCAAATGTTTTTGATCAAGTTTCAGTCTCTTTGGGATGATTTCCTCGCCGTTTTGGCGGTGTATCAGTAAATCCGTTGGTAACATCTTTCTTTTTAGTTGAATAATTAATTTCTAACTGTTCTGCTGCTTTTAAATCGCTTTTCTTTTCACTATTATAAACAACTTGTAAATTTGCTCTTTGCGGTTTTTCTTCTTGACTATTATTTTCTCCTCTGCGTCTGGCTGAAGTTGCCTCCTCGCTGGTGTCTTCGGCTATGACTTCATATAAAATTGCTTGTTTATTTTCTGTATTACCTTTTCGTAATATTCTCCCTAAACGTTGAATATATTCCCTAGTTGAACCTGTTCCTGATAAGATAATTGCAATACTAGCTGCGGGAACATCTACACCTTCATTTAAGACATTAGAAGCCACTAAAGTATTATATTCACCTGATTTAAATTTAGTTAATATTTCATGCCTTTCCTTAACTGGTGTTTGATGAGTAATTGCCGGAATTAATAAATCTTGGGAAATGCGGTAAACTGTGGCATTATCAGCGGTAAAAATTAAAATTCTTTCGGGATAATGGGTGGCTAATAAATCTACAAGTACCCGGATTTTACCGTCAGTCCCCAAAGCGATTTCTTTGGCTTGACGATGTGATAACATTGCTCTCCGTCCAGGTTGAGAACGCGCACTCATTTGCACAAACATTTGCCAACCAGGGAGACTTCCTAAAGAGATTTTTGATTGCTTTAAAAAATCGTTACGAGTTTGAATTAATTGGTTATATTTTTCCCGTTCTAATTGAGATAATTTAACTTTAATTTGCACAATTTCATGGGCTGCTAAAGCTTTTCCTGCTAAATCTTCAGCGCATTTGCGATAAACTTCTTTACCAATCAGAATATTTAAATCAGAGTGTTTACCATCTGTGCGTTCTGGGGTTGCGGAAAGTCCTAACCGATAGGGAGCGATGGCATATTCGGCAATAACTCTGTTAAAATCTGTAGGCAAATGGTGACATTCATCAAAAATTATCAAAGCATATTTATTACCTAAACTCTCTGCGTGAATAGCCGCACTATCATAGGTAGCAACTAAAATCGCTGTTCTATCCCGCGAACCACCTCCCAGTAAACCTACTTCCGCGTCAGGAAAAGCCGCTACTAAGTGAGCATACCACTGGTGCATTAAGTCCAAGGTAGGGACGACAATTAACGTCGTGCGTGGTGTGGCTTGCATCGCCATTTGCGCTAAATACGTCTTACCTGCCGCGGTGGGTAGCACAACTACCCCCTGTCGTCCTAACCGTTTCCAAGCCGCTAACGCCTCATTTTGGTGGGGATAGGGACTCATTTCCAAACTAGCCACCAACTCTAAGGGATAAAAAGCTTTAGCTTCATCAATAAAATCTGTGGCTTCCGCTTGGAGGGCTTCAACTAAGGAACGGTATCTAATTGCGGGAATCCGAAATTTTTCAATTCTATCATCCCAAATTGCATAGTCTATCCAAGTTTTACTTCGTGGTGGTGGGTGTAAAATTAACGTACCACGATCAAAAGTTAAAGTCGGGTGACGAACCATTTATTTTCTCTCAATCCGGTTACACTGATTTAACTACTCATAACGCAAAATGGGCAAGATGACTAATATCAATGCTATCAGAACCCAGCTAGAGGCAATTGTCAGCCCAGAAGTATTCGATTTCGAGACTGACGAAGATTTTGCACAATCCTACAGAGAACAGCGGAAAACTTTCCTACTTAACCGCATGAAATTACAAGCCAAACTAATGATGATAATTGGCTTAACTCTGACTGCTTTTTTTATGTGGGTAAATGAAGGCATACCTCAAAAAATATCCGCTTTCAAAATTGGGTTATTACTTGAATTTTTTATTGTTGTCTGCTGGTTATTATGTAAAACACCTCTAGCCCGTCGTTATTTAGATATATTTTTTTTAGGATTATGTTGGTCTGTAACTTGTACTATTCAAATTTTTACAGCTTTATCATTTAATTATGTTGAACCAATGACAAATATTTGGAACTTGATGTTTATTACTCAAGCCACAATTATTCCTGTCAAATGGCGGATACATTTAATAGGACAAGTGGGAACGATGGTTTGTTATTTAGGATTATATACAATTTATAAACCCAAGTTTCAATTTCTAATTTCCCATTACATAGAACAAGGTTTATATTTATTTTGGACAGGAACAATTTGTGTTTTTTCAGTTTATTTATATGAGAAACTCAAGAAAAAGGAATTTCGAGCGAAAAGAGAATTAGAAATAGCCCAAGAACAATCAGAACGGTTATTATTAAATATTTTACCTGCGGTAATTGCTAAACAATTAAAACTACAACCGACAACTATTGCTGACAGTTTTCATGCAGTGACAGTATTATTTGCTGATATTGTTGGTTTTACAGAATTATCAAGTCGGACATCACCAGCAGAATTAGTAGAATTATTAAATCAAATATTTTGTTTATTTGACGAATTAGCAGAAATTCATGGCATAGAAAAAATTAAGACAATTGGTGATGCTTATATGGCTGTTGCTGGTTTACCTAATTATCGCAGTGATCATGCTTTAGCTATAGCAAATATGGCATTAGATATGCAAAAATCTGTGATTGAGTTTAATAAACAAAATAACCTATCTTTTCAGATTCGGGTGGGGATTAGTACAGGGCCAGTAGTTGCTGGGGTAATTGGTTTAAAGAAATTTGCCTATGATTTGTGGGGTGATACGGTGAATACAGCCAGTCGCATGGAATCCCACGGTATACCAGATAATATCCAAATTTGTGAAGCTACTTATCAGTTGTTGAAAGATAAGTATTTGTTGGAAAAACGGGGTTTAATTAAAATTAAAGGCAAAGGGGAAATGATGACTTATTTACTACAAGGAGTAAAGTGATATAGCAGGATTCAGGAAGAAGGAACAAGGGGTTAAAGTTTCTTGGTGGATGGCTTTTTCTATAAATGTTATCCCTCCTTCCAGTCAATACCACTTTATTCTCCTATCGAGGTAGAAGAATCCGAATAATAGTTTGCTTACCAGGTATACTCTCAATGGAAAACTGTCCTCCATATAGTTCCACTGTTCTCTTAGCAATTGATAGTCCTAAACCAGAACCTTGTTGTTCGTAAATTTTACGTTCAAATTGGACATAACCACCAATGTTAGAAATTTGCTCTTGAGTCAGTCCCCGACCGTAATCAATTATATACAAATGAAAATCATCATCACTGGGATAGCCTATAATTTTCACTGTTGTATTTGGCAAGGAAAACTTAAAAGCATTATCAATTAATTCTTCAAGAATTTTACTCAACTTCACTTCAGAGATTTTGACTACAGTATCAGAAATTTCTATCTCTAAATCTGCTTCTCTATCTACATCTTTAGCAATTTTTAAAGCGATCTTTTCAACTGCTGATTTGACAAAACTTTTAACCTGATTATTGCGAATATCAGTAACTTTTTGGGGATTTGACATTGAGATTTCTAGGTCTGCATACATGAGAAAGTTGATGGTAAGTTTGTGCAGACGCAGAGCAGATTTATGAATTAATTCCAGCATTTCTAAACTTTCTTCATTGTCAATGGAATCATTTTCAAGAATTAATAAACTTGACAATCCTAAAATATGATTCAGAGGGGTATTAATTTCATGGGGTAGTGCATGACTAATACAAATACTTAACTCATCTAATTTTTCCTGATTTTTTTGGTTTACCACCTCTTGTTTATTTAATCGAGTAGCAATTGATTGCAGTAATTCGTTAGCGCGAAAAGGTTTAGTTAAATAATCATCTGCCCCCAATTCCATCCCTTTACGTAAATCAGAAGGTTGTGATTTAGCTGTAAGAAATATAAAAGGAATTGTCATGGTGGAACTATCCTGACGTAGTTGGTCTAAGACACCATAACCATCTAATTCAGGCATCATCAAATCACAAATAATTAGGTCGGGTTTATTATCTTTTGCTAACTCTAAACCCTGCAATCCATTTTCTGCAACTATAGCGTGAAAATCCGATAATTCTAATATTTCCCGGATATTATTTCTGATATTAGGTTCATCTTCGATCACTAAAATTTTCTTCATTTTTTCTGTCCTTGATTTTAGGTAGTTAATTTTTATTTACTTTAGACAAAATCTGCAAATAAGCAGATATAAAATTAGGTATACTATGTGTTATTTTTGGTCTATTTTACCTCTTGATTCCTAGAATTTTTGAAATATTCTCTTGGTAAAGTATGACTAAAGAACTATTTTTGCATCACATCACAATGGTTTTATTTCAGCCAAGTTAATTCATGATTGGTTTCTACTCCTTGAGAAATGCTAGTAAAATCTAAATTTAGGTATATTTTCTTATCTCAACTAAGGTGTCCCGAAGATATACAAAACGCTGAAACTACATACATTACTGTATACTGATATAGCATAACATTATACCATTTGTAAATATTCTCTCAGCAATGATATTGATCAAGCCCAATTCTCAACCTTCAAACCTGCTACAGCTACAATTAAAATTGTTGTGATGTTCTCTATTTGCTAAAGTGTCAGACTCTTTGCCATTACGCGAGCATTATCTCGCTTTGATTGATAACATTATCGAAACCACTCTCAAGGGTAAGATTAGCTCTGTGGAGCAGGTTTATCAAATGTTACTCAAAGGTATTACTTCCGGGACAGGGGAGGTGTTTGAGTTAGTTTTAAGCGATCGCTTGAATGCTCTACAATCTCAAGTAGACAACGAAACCGATGAACTGAAAAAAGCCAAGGCTACCCGGAGTTTACGCGCTGCTAAAACGATTCAAACTCAATGGCAACGGTGGCAAGAACAAAATAAAGCCACTGAAGCGATATCTTTATATATGCGCGAAATTACCACAGCCCCCCCAGATGAGCGATTAACGGCTTTGTTGCGGGCTACCGATCCTAATTTGAAGTATCCCTTAAATGTGTCCCAGCTTCAACAGTTAGCTAAATCCTTACAACAATTTGCCAGTGCTAATCAAGATTTCCAAGAAATTGCTGACGGTATTAATCGTGGTATAGCTGCATGGCAAAAAATCCAAGGAAATTTACTTAATTGGATGTATGAACGCAAAAGTTCTTTAGGATTTGGCGGTGTACCCGGAGAAAATAGTCCTTGGGCAAGTTGGGCTAAAGTCGTAAATAGTGAAGTTCCCCAAGCGTTTTTTCATACCCTAGCCGTAGAACAATCAGCCTTAGAGTTTGCCCAAAAACAGCAGCAAATTAGTTTGAGTAATTGGGTAGAATTAGCAATAGTTTTACAGCTTTTACAAAGAGGTTTAATTAATTGGTTTGACCAACAAGCTTATGATATTCAAGCAGGTCCTAAATTATCTATTTCCACATTTTTAACCTTTGCCGTAATTTGGAGTCAATTAGCCAGCGGTTTTCAAAATCAAGCAGCAATATATAGCAATGGTGCATCCCAAATCATGCTGCAAATTTTGCGAACCTTTGCCCAACGTCCTTATTTTCCTCTCTATGGGGGGATTTTTGCCTCTTTTTCTGGTAGTTATTTACGAGATGCTTTAGATTATTTAGATGCCCCCTTGCGTTCGGCAGAAGGTACTCAGGAAAAAGCCCGAATTTTGACATTGTTGGGTTATTCTCAGCGGGGTTTGGGCAGATATGATCGCTCCCTTGATTTTCATCAACAAGCTGTAGAAATAGCCAGAAATTCCGGAGATAAAATCTGTGAAATTGCCAATCTTAACCACCTAAGCCGAACTTATGTGCAACAACAAAATTATGGTGAAGCAATTAATTACAGTCAACGGGCATTAATTTTTAGTAGACAAACTGGAGACAAAACTGGAGAAGCTAACGCTTTAGTCAACTTAGGTTATAGCGAAGTTATGCAAGCCAAGGAAACAGAAATTAGTGAACCTGAAGTTTATGAATCATCCATTAACTATTTAGAACAGGGTTTAAAACTAGCAGAAAAATTAAATGATTTGCAAAGTCAAGCTTTATGTTTTAGTAGTTTAGGGATTGCTTATTTAGTTACCGGACAATATGCGACAGCAATTAAATATTTAGAAAATGCCTTTAGAGCATCCCAAGTTTCTGGTGATTTGTATTTACAAGGGAGGAATTTAGGATATTTAGCTGAAGCTAATTATCATATTGCTAATTATGAAAAAGCCAGTTATACTGGTGGTCTGGGAATGTACCTGTTAGAACAGATTGCTTCTGATGAGTGGCGAAAACCTGCTGGTTTATTGACTATTATTAGAGGACAAATTGGTACAGACAAATTTCAATTATTACTGCAACAAAATCGCCCCAAAATGATTGCCATTATTGGTGTTGATGGCTATGATTATATTCCTACATTGTTAGTGAAATATCAAGAAGAGATGTAATTGAAAATAAATCATAGATTTAAATTGCACAACTGGGACAGGCAAGACTTGTACTGAGCAGTTCGACAAGCTCACTGTAACACTTGTCGATAGCGCAGCGTGGCGTTAGCCATAGTATGCCCGTCCCACAATGGTTTTATTTAAATATGGTGTGCATTTAGCTAATTACTCCATTGCTTCATTTACAGGGAATCTATCAATCAATTGCATCGCCCGTTGAGCATTCCGCCGCAACATATCTGGTAAATTAGGAACATGAGGAATCTGGGATAATAAATCCAGGGTGCGGCGTAAAATTCGCACCACGTCCCCTTCATCTAAGGTGGTTTTCTCACATAATGCTTTCCACTCTACCCCTAATGCCCACTGTTCTACCAAGGAAATTAGACTGATAAAACGAGTTTCCAAACCCACTGGTAAGGCTACCCCATGACGATACTGCACCTTTAATACAGAACGACGAATCGGTTGCAATGTTAGCCAAGCTGCATCTGCTTCTGGAGATAGATTAAAGTCAACCTTAGTATCTGGACGAGGGCTTTCAGTCACCAAAGCGGCTATTACTGCTGCTAAGTTATGGGGACCAATATTATCTAACTCTCCACTGGACAGAACTAAACCTAACCACAATTCATTCTCACCCCGAATAGCCGCAGCAATTTGTCCTAATTTTGTGGGGACTAAACTATCTAAACATTCAAAGGATTGCAAGATTTCAATTAAACAGAGAAACTCTTCCCAATATCTTTGGGATTGTAATGATACTTGCTCTTGTAAATGTTCAAGTTCTGCTTCTAATTCGACACAACGCGCTCTATTTTTAAATATTTTGGCAATATTCCCCGATTTATAAATGGGATGGGTTTCTAACTGTTCTTGAACCGCAGTTAAGCGACTGAGTTGCTCCTGTACCTCTGTCGGTAGATGGTTAAATTCTTCAGGATTGGGTATACTCTGAGCGATCGCAATGGTGCTTTCATCACCACGGATTGATTGTCCTCGTTTCAAGCTCAATTCTGAAGGTGGTATTAGCTCCGCTGGAACTTCTACCCGTGGCATTTCCGCATACATATCTAATATGTCTGCTGAAGTTGCTACATACCAACGGTTATTTTGCCCTAGGCAGACAAAGTAAGAGGTTTCACCCACACTCACAGCTTTGTCAACCAACACTACTGTTATCGGTAGGGGTGACATAGCGTTTCTGTCGTTGAGACTCAACATAGTTCCAGATATGGCAAAATCTAGCATCATTGCCAATTGTGCCTGTCTATCTTCCTGTGCTTGTTCTTGCAAGGTTTTGAAAATTTGCCGTTCTACTTTCAGCCGTTGACGCAATTTTTCATATTGCATCAATTCATTTTCATCAATAGCTGCCAATTGTGACTGAATTTGCGATAATTGTCCTTGAACTTGCGCCAGTTCTTCAAAATCTGGTTGCAAATGCAAGTTGGACATATATTGTCCAAAACTCCGTTCTATCAGTTCTCTGGCTTTTTCTATGGTGTGAGTTTG
This sequence comes from Anabaena sp. UHCC 0187, assembly GCF_009712035.1. Classification (GTDB taxonomy): domain Bacteria; phylum Cyanobacteriota; class Cyanobacteriia; order Cyanobacteriales; family Nostocaceae; genus Dolichospermum. Next base: position 50,327 of record NZ_VILB01000009.1, read on the forward strand.
CAGCAGGTTCAATACCATGCCGTAACTGGGTGTAAACTGACTAACTAAAGGATCAGCCTTAGATGTAGCTAAATATGACGCTTCTTTTGCTCCTTCAAAGGGTGTCTGCAATGTCACTACATAACCTTGTAGATCCATGCCTCGACGACCAGCCCGTCCTGCCATTTGCAGGAATTCCGAGGCATTGAGTAAGCGGTGTCCATTATCAGTCCGCTTAGACAAAGTAGAAATTACTGTTGTCCGGGCGGGCATATTAATTCCCGCTGCTAAGGTTTCCGTAGCAAATACGACTTTAATTAGTCCCTGTTGAAATAGTTCTTCGACTAATCCTTTCCATGCTGGTAAGATGCCGGCATGATGGGCAGCTATGCCTCGATACAGTGGGGCAACTTGTCCAGCCCTACCAGCATCGGGATTTTTGCGTAAAAATTCATCAATCTGTTGCCGCAGGATTTGGGATTCATCATTATTAACTAACCATAAATCACCAACCTCTTCAACGGCTTTATCACAACCCCGACGACTGAAAATAAAGTAAATCGCGGGGAGCATATCCCGTTCTTGGAGTTGGCTCAGGGTATAAATAATACCGGGCGGTTCTGGTCTACCAGCTTTGCCTTTTTCCCAATATCCTTTTTTCGCCTTTTTGACTAAGCGGGGATTAATTTTGGTATTGGTTTCATTTAATAACGGAAATAATCCTTTGGGATTACAAAAGTTAAATTCTAAGGGAACGGGGCGAAAATCCGAGTAAATTAGGTCTGTTGGCCCATGAACATGATTTAACCAACTGGTAAGTTGATCACTGTTGGCAACGGTAGCGGAAAGGGCTACAAGTTGGACGGCACGGGGACAGTAGATAATTGATTCTTCCCACACTGTACCCCGTTGGCGATCATTCATGTAGTGGCACTCATCTAGCACCACAGCCTCAACATCTGTCAAGGAGATCCCGATTTGTCCTATGGGTGTACCATAGAGCATATTGCGGAAAATTTCTGTGGTCATGACCAAAATTGGTGCATCCCTGTGAATGGAAGCGTCTCCGGTGAGGAGTCCAACTTGATCAAAGCCAAATTTTTCGCGGAAGTCTCGAAGTTTTTGATTAGATAACGCCTTGAGGGGAGTGGTGTAAAACACCCGTTTCCCGCGAGATAAGGCGCGATAGATAGCATATTCCCCGATGAGGGTCTTTCCTGAACCTGTGGGCGCACAGACAACTACTGAACGGTCAGCATTGAGGGAGGCGATCGCTTCTTTCTGGAATTGATCTAATTCAAAGGGGAATATTGACTCAATGTCAATTTCATTAGCGAAGGGAGAATAATTCACTCAATCATAATTTACAAGCAGACTATCCACTATCATAACGTGATTAGTGATTTGCTACGTTGAGAGGAAAAGCCCAAGTTGTGAAGGGATGACTGAGCTTTTTTTAATTACTTTACTATTTCAGCAATTTTGCGGAGAACTTGACAGGCAGATTCTAATTCGCTTTGGTTGGATAGTGGGGCTTTGCTCACCAGAGGCAATTATCTTTTGTTTATTCTCTTGTCAAGAGCTAAAATGCTTGTCATGCAAGCTCAATCAAAGATTATTATATGCCGAATTACGCTAGAGACATAACTACTTTACAGTCCTACGCTGCAATGTGGTGGACTGAAAGTTTAAAGGATGAAAATGCGACAATAAGTGTTATTCCTAGATTACTTGAGACACAAGAAGATTTCATTTCAATTTTACAATTGAGTAAAAAGAACCCCATGCAAGTCTTCGAGCTTGTCGAAGCAGCGAAGTTTCCCGCAAACTTATTCCTAAAACACTTGGTTATTATTTCGGACTATGGTGGTGAACCCATTCAAAGACTGGGAAAAAGTTTCACAGATATTTTTACTAAAAGAGATAAGACGGGTAAACCAGTCATGGATTATGTCTGGAGAGGAACAAATTACCAGTATGTCTTTGAGTCAATGCCCGTCAAAGGTTTAGGTAATGAAAAGCTTGATATTGATGGAAATGGGTTGCAATCAGATAAACCTTTTGACAGCCTTAAACGTGACATGACGATGATTTTGCTTCATGCCAGCACTTCTGATGTATCCGAACAAGCTGGTTTAGAGGTTTGTCTTCTGGGTTCTTTGCTTGGTGATGAAGCTGGTTTAGAGCGTCATATAAAGCAAAGATATATAGTTGTCAGTCGAATAACAGGTGGTGCAAATGCAAATTCTTTAGGACAATTAGCACAACGTTACATTGTCAAGTACCTGAAAGAAAAATTGGGAAATGAATTCAATATTACCAGTAATGGATCAATTATATTGCAGGGTTATGGTAAAACCACTGGAATGCCCTTTGATGTAGTTGTCACGAAAGGAGGTAAAAGTGTGGGAATTGAAGTTAGTTTTCAAGTAACAACCAACAGCACAATAGAAAGAAAAGCAGGACAAGCAGCCGAAAGACAAGCTCTGATCAACGCTGCTGGTCACAAAATAGCCTATGTTATTGATGGGGCTGGAAATTTCCAACGCTCTGCTGCTATCTCTACAATTTGCAAGCATAGCCATTGTACAGTTGCCTATTCTGATAGTGAGTTTGACATTTTAGCTGATTTTTTGCGTGAGAGTTTGCCATGATTCGTTTTATTGATCTTTTTGCAGGTATTGGTGGAATGCGCCTCGGTTTTCAGCAAGCGTGTGATGTTTTGGGCATAGAATCTCAATGTGTACTTAGCTCTGAAATTGATAAAAAAGCTATTGAAACTTATATACTAAACTTTGATGATAAACCGACTGGAGACATCCGAGAAATTGATCTAATACCTGAATTTGATTTTATGCTTGCTGGTTTTCCCTGCCAATCTTTCTCGTATGCGGGTAAACAACAAGGCTTTGGAGATACCAGAGGAACGCTCTTTTTTGAAATTGAAAGACTACTAAAAATTCATAAACCACAAGGTTTTATGCTTGAAAATGTCCGTGGTTTAACAACACATGATCAAGGTAGAACCTTTAAAACAATTATTCATGCTTTGGAACAAATTGGTTACGGTGTTCATTATCTTTTACTCAACAGTAGTAAATTTGGTGTACCACAGAATCGTGTTCGTATATACATATTAGGGCTACTTGGTAAAAAGCCAATAATTACACTTATGTCAGATAGAGGTGCTACTGACTCTCATACTTTTAAGAAACAGCAACATCAGCTAAGTCTTTTTGATCATACTGATGCAGTTATCAAGGTTAAACATATTCTGGAAAAAAAATGTTCTGAAAATTATTATCTCTCAAAACAATTTGAACAGCAACTTTTTGATGCTGTAGATGGTCAATTTGAAAAACTTCATGGTATTCGGCTTATTGACTTTCGTGGAGGCAATTCTATCCATTCTTGGCATTTAGGTATTAAAGGCAAGTGTACGCAGGATGAGCGTGATTTTATGGATGCCTTAATATCCCATAGAAGGCATAAAAAATTCGGTGATCACCAAGATGGTAAAAGCTTAACTATAGAACAAATTAAGACATTTTTCGATCATGAAAATATCGAAAATATTATTAATTCACTCATGGAAAAAAAATATCTTAAAGAAATGAATGAAAGGTATAATCCTGTGAGTGGAAATATGTCTTTTGAAGTTTTTAAATTTCTCGATCCAGAGAGTATTTCCATAACCCTGACATCATCAGATGCGAATAAGTTGGGTGTAGTCCAAAATGGGCGACCCAGAAGAATAACGCCTCGTGAATGTGCAAGATTACAAGGCTTTCCAGAGTCTTATATTCTTCATTCAGATGATAGTGCAACGTATAAACAATTTGGTAATGCTGTAAGTGTGCCTGTAATTCAAGCAATTTTAGAGGACTTCATAGCAAATAATACTCTCACAAAAGTAACTTTTTGTTCTCCTGCGATAGCTCCGCTCGCGGAAGGCAACACATCCAGGTAAATCTGGAATGTATGCAGAATAGTTACTACCTGCCCACTCGTAAACTACTGCATAGTTTTTCATCGCTTGTCCTCCAGTTGTGCTTGAGAGAAAATGCTCACATTGAGCGCAAAAGCACAAGTTGTGAGGTCAAGGACAAGTTGCTGAAAATCTTGCTAATATCTCTGCTCAAGAAATTAGTATTCCTACCATTGTTCTTTTTGAATTACAAGTTGGCATTGCTAAGTCCACTTCACCCGCAAAAGCGCAAACTTGAAGACTCTTTGTGTGATAATTCTGATACACATTATTTAATGGGCTATAGGGTTTGTGACTTTGACAAAAATTACCCCTGGACAACCACTGACTGATACGCAAAGAAATGGCTTACAGTTAGTATCCCTGTGGGGTGGGGGTAAACGTGATGTTGTTTTAGCTATTGATGTCACGGAAAGTGTAGGTTTAAATGATCAAGGCCGGATTCGTTTACGTCAGATAGTGGCAGACAGTCTCAAACCTGGTGATTCTGTTTATGTTGTTCCCTTTGCTCAAAATTTAGTTTTTGATGAGATTATATCTGTTGAAAATCCATTAGGAAAACCTATATATTTTAGAGATAAAAATTCAGAAAATATTAATAAAGTATTAGCAAAAATTCCTTTTAATTCTGACCCTAACCGCTATGGAACAGATATTCAAAGAGCAGAGTTAACAGTATATCAAGGTATTGCCCAGATTAATCAAAATCGAGTTTCCAACAATCAACCAATTAAGCCGCAATCGGTTGTTTGGATTACTGATGCACCGTTATCTACTAAACCAGGAATTACTTCCGAAGTTTGGATAGAAACTCCTGCTAATAGTCCTTTCAGAATTGCGACATCACCGGAAAGTCAGGAAAGACAGGGTTGGATTAAGGCTTTATCATTCAAAGAGCGATCGCTCATCATTAAAAACCAAGATAATAAAGATTATAAACTATCTGTAGTAGACCTTAATCCTACAGTTCAAGAAATTTGCACACCAGCACCAGGAGGACAAGAAACTTGTTTAGTTAATCCTTATTTATTCAAACAGCTATGGCTGCCTAGTTTAATTTTATTATTAATATTTGCATCAATGGTAGGGAGTATATTAAAATATGCTAAATTACAGAAAAAATGGGATTTACGAGTCAAGCTTGAAAGTAATGGAGAATATGAAGAACAAATATGTAGACTACCCAACAATAAAAAAATCGCCATTGGTGAATATGATCCTAGCTGTGTAGATTCTATTGACTGTCCAGGTGGAGAAATCAGAGCTTATTTAGAACGGAAAGGAGAAAAACTTTATTTAGTTCCCAAGGAAGATACAAAAATTCAACTTAACAACAGAAAAGTTACATCACGAACTCTCATATCAAGTGCTAATTTTACTCTAAATTGTCCAGATTCACGCCAAAAAGACTACGAAATATCTATCAAAATCAAGAAATAGTTTATAGGAGAAAAATCCATGACTCAAGCATCTACAAATGAAACCCAGTATAGAGGAATTAATCGGACAATTTGTATCGGTTTAGGTGGAACTGGTAGAGATGTATTAATGCGAATTAGAAGATTAATTGTTGACCGTTATGGAGACTTAAATAACTTACCAATTGTTAGTTTTGTTCATATAGACACAGATAAAGCAGCAACACAAGTCACAGGGATTAGAACAGGAAGTACCTATCATGGTGTTGATCTGAGTTTTAAAGAATCTGAAAAAGTCAGCGCTACCATGTCATCGAAAGATGTCACCATGTTTGTAGAAGGACTAGAACGGCGTTCAGAATATAATAGTTATGGTCCTTATGATCATATTGGAATCTGGTTTCCGCCTCAATTATTGCGGAATATTAAAGCAGTAGAAGAAGGTGCAAAAGGTATCAGACCTGTAGGAAGATTAGCCTTTTTTCACAACTATCAAAAAGTAAAAACAGCAATTGAAACAGCAGAAAGACGCACCAGAGGACATGAAGCTTTATTGCTGAAATCCGGCTTTAAAATAGATCCAGGATTAAGTATTTTTGTTGTTGGTTCTCTTTGTGGTGGTACAGGAAGCGGGATGTTTTTAGATATTGCTTATAGTCTGAGAAATCTTTATGGTGAACAAGGCGCTCGCATTTTTGGCTATTTAGTAATTAGTCCAGAATTGTATGGTAATACTACTAGAATGATTGCGAATACCTATGCTGCATTAAAAGAACTAAATCATTACAGTAATCCTGGTACAGAATTTGCAGCTTGTTATGATATTGAAAATTTATCAATTATTCAAGAAAAACGTCCACCTTTTGATTATGCTTATTTGCTATCTCATCAAACAGGGGGAGAATATGAAATACTTACCCAAGGTAAGCTATGTAATGTAATTGCTCATAAAATAGGTTTAGAATTTTCTGGTGAATTAGCTCCAGTGATTAAAGGAAATCGAGATAATTTTCTACAACACCTAATTCAATCGGACAAACATCCTCGTCCTAATAGCCAGATATACTTAACATTTGGACTATCGGCAATTTATTTTCCTCGTGATACTATCATTCAAATAGCCTTAACAAAAGTTAGTTCAGAATTAATCAAATTCTGGTTAAATGGTAAAGGTCAAAGTCCTGATCCTATCAACTTACTTGAACAATTTTTAATTCAACATCACTGGCATAATGATTTAGTAAAACGAGATGGATTAACTAATAAATTAGCGGAGTCTGTAGAAGAATCTAACAAGACTTTTAGTAATAGTATCAAAACTTGGCAGACTAAATTATCAAGGTTAATCTCCGAATCTAAAAATAAAGATGATCGTGTAAATATTCGTCAGCAGTTAGCGACAGAATTTTATAAACAATTTCGCACTGTGCAACCAGGAGAAACAGAAAGTATTCGCGGTTATTGGTTAACTAAATTGATACAAGCTGCTCCTAAAATCATCAAAGAACTTAGCACGAATATTGATGATTATTTAATTAAGTTACTTACACCAATAGAGGCTAACTTTGCTATTAAAAATGGTCGTAATTGGTTAGAAGCATTGCAATATGAATTGCATAAATATCAACGTGATTTGCAAGAATCAATAGCTGACTTGGGGGGAATGAAACGCATAGAAGACGTAGAAAGAAAGTGGGATAATACTGACCAAATTATTGAAGAACTGGAAAATAGATTTATCCTGATTGGCAATTTAAAGAATAATCAATTTCAAGACGAATGTAAAAAAGCTATCCAGGAAGTTTGTAAACTAATTAGGCATAATTTTGATTTAACAGTTATCCAAGAAACACTAAAAATTGTTAGTCAGTTACAAAAGCACGTTCAAGAAAGAGAAAAAGAAGTTGCTGCTTTTAGCAGTTTAGTAGAAGACTTACAAAGTGCTTATGAAAAAGAGGAACGAGAATTAAAACAATTAAATTTTGATGAAATGAGTGGAGAGGCAATTTTTGATAGTGAAGATATAGAGCTTTGCTATCAGACAATGTTACCAGAAAATGATCTGCGTCCGCAATTAGTCTTAGCAAGTTCAGCAATTACAGAAACATCGGGTAAAGGTTCATCTTTGGCATTTTTCCTAAATATAGAAAGAGCTACATACTCCCAGCTAAAACAAGAAATTGATCCCACAGTTGTTAAAATATTTGCTTTTCGTGGTAGCAATATTGTCAATTCTGTAATTAAACGCTTCATGCGAAAATATTCATCATCTGCTGGTTCAACTCGTTTAACACAAATTATGCAGGAAGCTCAACCCTTACTGCGGTTAAATTTGAATGATCCTTATTTCCGAGACGAGGATGATAAAAGTAGTAAATTAGTAGGATATAAAGATACAGATGAATCAGATGTGACAGATTTCAAAAAACTCCTCACACAAGATTTAGGGATTTCTACAAGTGTTTTAAAAGCAATACAAGCAGATGATGAAATCTTAATTGTCAATGAGTATGCAGGGTTTCCATTGAGATTAATTAGTAGTTTGGAAAGAATGAGAAATCCATATTTACGAGAACAAAGTTCTGGAACATCTTTTTTACATAATGATTCTCGTGCTTCTTTTCCTGATATCATTCCCCCAGATGCTAGAAGAATGGAAGAACTGGAGGATATTTTTTATCCTTGTTTAGCATTAGAATTGTTACAAGAAAATCAGAAAAATAAGGAATTAGAATTTCAACATTATGATTCTTTCCAAGATAGTTACTATACTGCTGCTGTCAGTGAAAACTGGATGGAAGCCTTGGAAGATTTGGCAAATAACCGCAATATGGCGGATACTTTGCAGAAGATTTTAGATGATACAATTTCTAAAATGCAAAATAATCCGAAATTATGGGAAAATGAATATCTGCCGAAACTACGTCAATTTCCAGATAAGTTGAAGCAAATACCCGAAGATAGTCAAAATTTTCCCTATATACAAAAAGTATATGTCTCACCAGACAATATTCAACCTACAGTTAAGGAAGGGGTAATAAATCGTTTTTGGAAGAAAATGGAAGGTAAATTGAGAAATACAAATTCTCTTCCACCCACAGACAATATAGAAAATCAAAAAGCTCTTACTGGTGAAATAGTTCGTAATTTTTCTACAGAGAATAATAATCAAAATCAAGATAAATTACGTTCGGAATTAGCACGAGTTAAAGAATTGTTGGATGATGACTTGATTACTCAAGAAGATTATGAGATACAAAAGAAAAGAATATTACAGAAATATCTAACCTAAAATAGCCTTTTTATGGGTAGTTAATCACTACCCACTTTTAATAATCTTCCTACACTACCAAAGGTCATTTTTATGCCACCATTACCACCTTACTTAATTTTTGTCACTGTTTTTCTGGTTGTCATTCCATCTCTAATTACTATTTTTCTTCGTGTATCTCTTTATCGCTATTTGATAACTTCGACTAATAAAATCCAAAGATTAATTAACACGGGACTACGCGGAGAACAACCAAAAATTGTTCAAACATTAGAAGATAGATTTCAGCAAGCTAGTAAACAGTTAGAACAGGTAAATACAGGAGCATTAATAGATCAAATTTATAGTCAGGAAAAAATAAATGGTAAGGGATTAACCTGTGAACAAATAGATTATTTATGTCGAATTTTACCAAATTTATTGTTAGCATTTGGATTATTAGGAACTTTTTTAGGTATCACCATTAATTTATCTACTTTGAGTCAAACAATTAATCAAGTTAATGCAAGTGATGTTAGTAATTTAGTTACTGAATTAAAGAAACCATTGGAAGGAATGAGCATTGCATTTACTACCAGTTTAACAGGACTATTTTTTAGTGCTGTGTTAACAGTATTCAATTTTCTTTTTAATAGTGGACTTGCTAAATATCGTCTGATTAGTTCTTTAGAAGATTATCTAGATAATATTTATCTTCCTGAAATTCAGGGTGATAATCGTCTTGATAAAATAGTCAATAAAATGGTATCCCAACAAGATGTATTTTTAACAAATTTCGGGGAAACAGTGCGGGAAGCTGTAGAAAAATCTATGGGAAAAGTAGCACAGCAAATTGCTGACGGAAATAAAGAAGCTACAGAATTAGCTAAACAAGTTTATGAAAGATTTACGGAAGCATCTGGTGTTATATCTAGTGCTGCTAATGAATTTAAAAATTCTATGACAGAGTTAAATTCAACATCTCAGATATTTAAAGAGTCGGCTGAAACTTTCAATGAAAGTCAGTTTCCTTTAAAATTATCATTAGCTACAGTAGATTTGAGTAATACACAGCAAAAATTTTCGGAATCAGCAACAAGTTTAGCTCAAACAACGGAATTGATTATAAATGCCTTAATTGAAATAGAAAATTGTAGTCAAAGTTTAATTAATTTAGGGGAAGATATTAAAGGTATTCATCAAACCTCAATTCAAGTATTAGATTTACATCAAACCAACCAAAATCTTTTAGGTGAAATTATTCCTCAACTTCAAGAAGGAGCTAATAGCTATGAAAAGGCAGTTAATAAACTGGATGCTTTAGATCAAAAAGTACATGATAAAGTTAATAATTTAGATGAATTAATAACAGCTATTAATCATTTATTGGAAACCGTAAAAATATATACTTCAGAAGTTAATTTTAGCATTGCAAATAACCCACAAATTCAAACTTTTGTGGATAGTATAGAAGGATATGTCCAGCAATTTAGTCTTGAATTTGCTAATATTCAATCAGATTTAATCAAATCCTTAGAAAATAATAATTCCCAACTAATTTCCGAGTACCAAACTGTGAGTAATACTATAATTCAAGGAATTAATAAACAAACCAGTATCAATACGCAAGGTTTTCAAAGGGTCATCGGTAATCTTCAGGAATGTAATAAAAATCTTTATGATACAAAAAATTCTATTATCAGACTCAAAAAAGAGGGCGAATAGCAAAGTAAATCATATTCATTCACAAAGACATTTAACTTATGGCACGTCGTTCACGCTACACTGAATACAATGAAGATTTAAATGTTTGGCAAGCATTTACAGATTTGATGTCTAATGCTTTTATGATATTAGTTTTATTTTTATTTCTGACTATTATTATATCGCAAATCACTAAAGATAAAAATAAACCTGCTCAAAATTCAGTCACTTTAGCTGTGAAAGTCAAACAATTAGAGGATCAAGTAAAATATTTAAAAACCAAAATAAAGCCAGAAAAACAATCAACAGATACACCCCCAATCATAGTTATCAAAGATCAAGGTGATTATAGATTCGCTTCTGGTAGTGCGGAAATTCCTGCGAAAATGTCAATTTATATATTGAATCAAATAGTGCCGGAAATAGAAAAAAGGACTAAACAATATGGTATTAATGTTGTGGAAATCATTGGACATACAGACGGACAAGCTAATGGTAAAGTAATTAGTAATTTAGATGTAAATTTAGAAAATGTAGCTAGTGGTAATTTAAAAGTAGGAAAACTACAAGCAGGTTCTAATGCTGATTTGGGATTAATGCGGGCTTTGTCAGTTGTCACGGTCTTGGGTGAGATCCAAAAAAAACAAGGTAAACTATCTGGACTATCATTTCGTGCTTATTCTGCGGCACAATTAATATTACCAAATGGACAATTTGCAGGGATAGCGCGGAAAGAGGATGTCACCCGAAGACGAATTGAAATACGCTTTACCCGCTTGGGAGAAGTCCAAGAAGTTCGCTAAAAAATCACATTGATACTGGTAGATTGGATCAACAACCTCACCTCTTACCCTTACTTTGAATTATGCCAAATCTTCACGAACTAATTGACAGTAATTTCCATCATCCACACTACGGACGATTACTACAGCATCGTGATCATCGTAATCCCAGTATTTTACACTACTCCGTACAACTTAATGATTGGGATTCTCTAGCGTGGGAACCAATTCATGCTGGTAAAGAAAAAGATACTGGAAGGCTGGCAATTTGGCCTATTGATTGGAATCATTTTCAACCTGACCAAGCACGAAGTTGGCACAGAGAACAGATACATCAGGCTTTGCATATTTCTGTGAAAGAGTTTCACGAAAACTGGCACTATGAACTTTATCGCTTCAATTGCGAACATTGGGCGCGAGTTGTATCAACAGGAGACTGTAGATGCTACCAGATTGCTGAGTTCAAAAAGTTGCAAGACATTCCTGTTCTCGGTTTTCTGATTGTAGGTTTTGCTGGAGCAGTAACAGGCGCATGGGAACATAATGGATATGCTCAAAAAGTAGTTGAAAAAGTTTGTAGTGCAGCATAATAATCTATCCCTTTCAAGGTGAATAAAAACTTGAGTGAAAAAAAGATTTTCGAGTCACCTTGAAAAGTTATTATCACCCTTTCCCCAATTCTTGAGCGCGTTCTTTTGAGGCTTTCACGGCTTCAATAACAGCGGAACGAAAACCGGCTTTTTCCAAGGCGCTGACACCGGCAATAGTTGTCCCACCAGGACTGGTAACTCTGTCTTTGAGTTCAGCGGGATGGATTTTTGTTTCTTGTATTAGTGTGGCTGTTCCTAAGACTGTTTGTACAGCTAGTTGTTTAGCGATCGCTCTTGGTAAACCCACAGCCACACCACCATCGGCTAAAGCTTCGATCATCAATGCCACATAAGCCGGGCCACTGCCAGATAATCCTGTCACCGCATCCATGAGGCTTTCCGGTACTTCCACAACTTCCCCCACAGCGGTGAAAATCTGCTGTGCTGTTTGTTGGTGATGGGGATGAGTATATGCACCTAAAGAAATTGCCGTTACCCCTGCGCCTACTGTGGCGGGAGTATTAGGCATAGCCCGAATTATGGGAACTTGGGGAAAGGCTGCTTCCAATTGTTTTAAAGTTACACCCGCCAGTATAGAAATAATTAGGGGTGAATGTTCTGTGGGGAGAATATCTGCTAATTCTTGGGCGATCGCACTAAATATTTGGGGTTTAATTGCCAACATCACCGCTGTTTTTGCTTCCCCTAACACTAGGCTGTTATCTGTGGTGACAACTACCTCATATTTCTGCTCTAAATAACTGCGGCGTTCAGCTTGGGGTTCACTGACGATGATTTCTGAACCTTGATAAATACCACTGATAATAAGGCGGGATAATAGAGCTTCTCCCATTACCCCACCGCCAATTAAGCCAAATTTTATATTCATTTTCATTAGTCACTAGTTAGTGGTCAATTATTAATAGTTAATCATCCTTGTCAATTAATTGGGGATTTAAAACTATGAACTAATGACTAATTTAGCCTACTGTGCCATGCGAGTGGGTTCATTTCCCCAAGTAGGAGTGGCTGCTGTGGCTGCGGGACGGACGGGACGGGCTGCTGGTTGGGGTACTTCATGGATTAAACCACCTTGGGTGCTAACTTGCACGCAACTGGGGGTAAACAAGAAGATGCTTTCACCAATTCGTTCTTGATGTCCGTCTAAGGCATAAGTACCACCAGCAACAAAGTCAACTGCTCGTTGAGCTTGGTCGGGGTCCATGATGGTCAAGTTCAATACTACTGATTTGCGTTCGCGCAGTGCTTGAATCGCCTGGGGCATTTCTTCAAATGTGCGAGGCTCAAGGACTAGAACTTCAGAGATTCCATTAATTGCGCCTGGCATACCAATAACGTTACTCATAGGTTTAGATACTGTTGCAGCTACTTCTTCTGTAGTTGTGGGTGAATTTTCCCGCCAACGCCGATTGGGAGGAGTAGTTTCCTGTGGGGCTGGTTGGGGATTTTCCTGTTGATAGATATTCTGATAATTATTGGCTGTATCAGCTTCTTCTTCGTAGTATTCGTATTCTACCTGCTCATTCAACCCTACAAAATCCCTGAGTTTAGAAAATATATTGCTCATGTTGTATGCTCCCGGATTAAAATTCCCCTAATTTTCCTGGCTATAAGTTACATTAAAGTCCCTTGTAGGCAGTAGTCGTAACTATAGTAGATGTTTGACGTAGCAATTGTACTACTGATTTTAGTCTTTAGTACAAATTCTCAATTATCAACAGATATTCATGTTAATGCCTGCACATTAACGAATCTGTAACAATGAGTTAAAATTATAGCCTAATGATCCTTAAAAACAAAGGTGCTATTAAACCTTTTTAAATTCAGGATTACTGACAAGCGTATTATATTTTTTGACAATTAACAATAGTGGAAAATATAAGTTCTCAAATGATTGTCAATCATCCTGTCTGGGATCACAGCCCCAGTCATGACTAAGAGCGTTGACCAAACAAAATTGTACCTAATCTTACCATTGTTGCTCCTGCTTGCACTGCCAATTGGTAATCCCCAGACATACCCATTGATAACTGCTGCATTGTAATATTTGGCCAATTTTGTGATTGGATGGTTTGTGCTAATTCATACGTACTATTAAATACCGTTAAAATTTCTCCATCCGCCAACCCTTGAGGCGGAATTGTCATCAAACCTTGAATTCGTAAATTCTGACATTGATTGAGTGCTGCCAAGTCAGCAAATAATTCTGGAACCATCCAACCAGATTTATTCGCGTCGGGGAGAATTTTGACTTGTAAGCATACATTCGGAGTCACTCCCATTTCTTGCGCTAGAGTATTTAAGCGTTGGGCCAGCGGCAAGTTATCAACGGAGTGAATCCATTGAAATAGTTCTAAGGCTTTTCTGGCCTTATTAGTTTGTAGATGTCCAATTAAGTGCCAGGTAATATCCGATAAATCTTGTAACTCGGCTTGTTTACTGGCAGCTTCTTGGATACGACTTTCGGCAAAATCACGAACTCCTGCGGTGTATGCTTCCCGCATTAATTCAGTAGATACTCTTTTTGTAACAGCAATCAACCTCACTGTAGATGGGAGTGAGGCGCGAATGTGAGCAAGGCGATTGCTAATGGAACTACTCATTGGAATGTGCGCTGAAATACACCTTGAAGTTGCTCGTACTCCTGAGAATTACCACTGCGGCGCAAAGTACGTAAGCGATTTTCCAGCATCATTCTGGCTTCAGTCCGGCCAATGGGCTGAAATTTCAGAACTTTTAGTTCAGTTGTTACCAGGAAAAACAAGCGTTGGGCATAGAGTGTGGTAAACAGATCCTGGTTCTCATCAACCATACAGATCCTATAGAGTAAACCCCAAGTTGGATGATTTATGTAAGTTTCTGAGTTTTCTGGATTCATTTCCTAGTCAAGGTGGGGAGTATATATAGCCGGGAACGGGAAGCGAGCAATAGGGAACAGGGTTGCAAGTCTTGTGGTGTCTAAGTGTTGTGATCACTATATGTTCTCATTTAACTGACAACCGCTATAACTTGTTCTGTAATTAACTAACATTCAGAGGATAGTATATCCCTTCCGTCAAAATTTTCGTTGACAGTGCGAAACTAACGATCTTCTTGACAGTTTCCCAAGCGGAACACACTCTTTTGAGTATGTGATCACGAAACCTAAGTTTCTATGGTGTTGCATGGGCTTCTTTCCATCCTGCCACAATTCTCTCCCAACGGCGCAAAGATGGACATTTATCCAGCCGGCATATAGCAGGAGTCAGGATGAAGAAAGGAAATTTTTCCCCTAGACCCCTACACCCTACCTGTTAATGATTCTTAAGAGATGGGAAATTTTTACCACCTAGTTCAATTTGTCCAGTTACGCACCCAGTTTTTAACCTATTTATTAGATACTCTAAATCATGAGCAATAAAATTTGTCCCATGATCTGGTTCTACTAAGCTAATTAAATTGACATCTTTTATTATTTGATTACCTAAATCAGCAATTCCTAGAAAATTGAAAACGCCTGATTCATAAGTTCCACAAGGTACAGAAGGATTATTCATCCCCACACAATATTCATTTTCTTGAAACCAATCAAAAGCAGGATAGCCATGAAAGTGAACGATGGGCGCTCCATCTTTAATTAATTCTGGTGTGTATAAAGCCGCTGCTAAACTAATAGCTAACATGACATAGATATCATAGGAAGGTTTGGTATCTGCCGTTTTTGCACTACTTCCTAATGGTAATTGCAGATGTAATTTATCTTGTAACCCAATCCGAAGAATATCAGTGTCAATATTTAAATCTGTTTTATTCGCACCAGAACGAGAACTCACTAGCCAAATATCAGGTATTTGCTTAAATTGATTTTCGCCATTGATATGTAGTTTTATATAACGTCTACCTTGTTCATTTTGGCGAAGTTCATAACTATGAAATCCCACTACAGGTAATAAATTTTCCCATTCATCAATAGTGATTTCTGGTTGACCTACATAATGGGGAGGTTCGGCATAAGCGACAAAACCATAAGATACTCCTGTTCTGCCATTAACAATGACATCCACAATATCTCTATGGGATTTTCTTTTAATAACTTCGTCTAATTTAAACCCGGCAGGAAATAAACCTGTAGATGCTAATTCTTGCCCTAGTTTTACTAATTTATCAGCATAGTTTGATAAGTGAGGATTATATTCTCCTAGTTCAAAACGACTAATTAATAGGGGAGTAATTGGGACAAATACTTTGGGAACAAGTGATTTTAAGGCAAAATCCTCAATTTCATCGGGAGCAAACTTAGAATCAGAAAGATTCATATTCAGAATCGAAAATTTTTCATTAGATACACCAATGACAATTTCTGAAAAGGTTTTAACTAGTGTATTGATGCCAATGCGGATTTTTTCTGTATAGGGTGTGAGCGGGCTAACAAATTCACTGTCTATATCCGTGAGAATTACGACTTGTGTATTCGTAGGATCTTCAACATATTTAGCCGCATGATCCTCAGCCCAACTACTCAATTTAGCGATTTGGATCACGGACATTTGTTGTTTCTCTTTTAGCCATGAATAAGATAATTTATACCAGGTTTCAGCTACAAAAATTCCTAATTTTCTTACCCATGAATTTGGTCTTTCTACATCAACAACAGCATCAATATCTGCTCTAACTCCCTGCATTTTCAAGGATTTATGCCAGTTAATAATGGGAATTTTAATGGTATGTTTTAATTCGGTTGTGGCTTCTTTCCAGGGAATTACTTTCACACCTTGCTTTTGAAGACAGAATATTAATTGTTGCCGAAATCTAATAATAACTGGATTATGATAATTATCAGGTAAAGGTCTAAAAGTAACTTTCAAGTTTTCCGCCATGAATTTAGGGTTAATAATTGGGGGTTGATATCCTGTGGGTGATTCTCCAGAAAAGCCGCCAATTAATTTACCAATAGTCTGTAAACTAATACCCTGAATTAAAGGTTCATGAGCATAGTTATCAGTAACATTCATTTCCTGTATTAGTGCTAAAATGTCTGATTTATATGTAGATATTTCTAATTGTATTTCTGGAGTAATTACTCCTTTGGGAGAACGAATATTAAGTTTGCTATTTTCTGCCCAAAATAATACACCTTGTTGAGTAAGTTTTGCTAAAATTTCTGCTGCGCTCATAAGAAATCTCCCTTATTTAAAAATAAGAACTTAGGAAAGAGGACACCTGGCTGAATTAGGCTATCCTAATCTAGCGAAGTGTCCCAATAATCAAGGAGGAAAAACTAAATTGTCAGGAATTAAACAGAATTTGTAGAGGTTATAACTGGATAATTTCTGACTGGGAATTTTCTAATTCTTCAGATAGTCTGAAAGAAAGTTCTTCAATGGTAGGATAATACCAAAGATGGATAAGTGATAATTTAAATCCTAAAAACTTTTCGGCTTTACTAGCGATAATTATGGTTTGTGCTGAGTCTAAACCGTAACTATCTAAAGGTTCACGAATATTTATTTCTTCTGGGTTAACTCCCAGTAAGGAGGAAATTTCGGAAACTAACCAAGCTTGAATTTTAGTGGCGTTATCTTGGTTGTCAGGTAGGGAATTAGAGAGATTATTATTCATTTATGTGCCTCCTGGTATTAAGTAATGAGATGAATTTTTGATGATACAATCAAGGCAATTATCAACAAGTTTTTCCATAGTTTGCCGATTAATTGAAGGTTGAGAAAAGACAAAGTTTAGGGTCATTTTTTCCTGAAAAGTAGCAGCGTTAACAATAAACATCCCTGCATATAAAGCATGAGAACCAGCAAAACTGATTTCTTCTAGTTCTAATTCACCATAAGTGTGGGGAATATTGACTTTACCAACATTAGAAACTGAGACTGTAGGAGATACTTGATTGGGGAATAATAAAGAAAAATTTATGAGGTGTTTAGCTAGAAATATCATTTGAAAAATCTCTCCTTTGTTAATTTTTTTATTTAAGTTATGCTTTATTTTTCGTGCTAATTCCCAAAAAGTCATGTTATTTGTAATTCGATAAAATTCCATTAATGACGTTGCTAGAACTGTCATATTTTCCTCACTAATTCTAGCCTCTAAGCGTCTTCTTAAATCAAGATATGATAAACAACTGACTTTAATATTATTTTCATGACTTTGAATAACTGTTTTGCATACTGTTAACATTAATGCTGCACATAAGGCACTTTGTACTGTAGTATTTTCTTGTCTACATTGCTGAATAAAATCTTGTGTTGATGCTTGGTTAAGTTGTCTATGAATAATTTCGGAACGTCTTTGAGAAATAGGAATATACTTTTCTACTTTCAGTGCTTTTGGCTGATTCCAATATTTTTGAAATGCAATATTTAATAACAAAGAAATTCTACCTAGCTTTCCTTTAAAACTATTTGTCCAAGCTGGTAACAGTTTTTCAACGGGTGGCAGAGTTTCTAGCGTAGTAACGTATTCAATAGACGTACCTTCGGTAATTTTTTGACAATAGGTTAAAATTTCTGAGTGAAGTTGGATGCTTGATAAACCGTCGGTAATAGCATGATGTGTAGTTGTAATCAGATAATTGATATTCTGCTGATTTGATATTTTTACAAGTAGCACTCTCAGCAGATATTTACTACTATCAATTACTTGATTCATTTCTGCATTAACGACTGCTTCCCATTCCTGACTTTCTATAATATTAACAACTTGGAAAGGAATTTTTCCTGTACCTTTGGACTGATAATAGTAAGATTTTCTAGAGTTAATAATGTGAGAATTAAGGGCAGGATGACGATATTGCAAAATATCTAAAGACTGTCTAAGAACTGTTTCTTGGATATTTCCTCGAATCCGGCTAATAGTAACTACATTCCATGTTTTAGCCTGTTGATTCAGGATTTCCATTGTTTCTTCTAACTGTCCCAATTTCCTATTTATAGACATATTTATTACCAATTGCTAAACAAGAACTATCGAAATAGTAAAAATGTAGGTTGGGTTGAGCGATAGCGTTCACGTATCCCTGACGGGAGGCGTTAGCTATACTGTGCCAAAGGCATAACCCAACATTATCATTATTAAAGATTTACTTGGGTTTCTTTCCTTAACCCAATCTACTTTGTGGCTGATATTGGCTGAATTCTTCTGGCATTTGTAAGCCTTGAATTTTTAAATTTTGAATGCGATATAAATAGGCTGCACCTGTCATAATTTGATCGGCTATATCAACTACTCGACGATTATTGATATCTGCTAAATAAGAACCACGTACCCAATTATTAAAACTTCCCATAGCTGGGCCACACCAAATTTGATAATCAATTTCTCGACCTTTTTCTCCACTATTAGACCAGCGGGAAGATAATCCTAAATACCAGCGAAATATTAAGGCCATTTTTAGTTTGGGATTGCTGTCTGCTTTTTTTAATTTTTCTGGGTTACGTTGAGATAAATAAGTAGATGTTTCTTGCCAAATTTCGGCAATTGTTTTTCGCAAAATTTGTTTTTCTAATTTTTCTATTTCATCTGGGGGAATTTCGGCAAAGGAATTATAATTTTTATATAATTCCCCTAGTTTTTGAGCGCGGAGGGGGAAAAGAGTTCCTCTTTTAAGAACTTGCAATTTTACGCCCATTTCAAACATATCTGCTGCGGGTGCCATCATTACATCAGTCATTTCTGCTTCAGCTAGGAGCTTTTTTGTATATTCAGAAGTCCCAGCTTCAAGGCAAGATTGATTAATAGAACCGGTGACAATATAAGCTGCACCCATCATTAAAGCTGCTAGTGCTGATTGAGGTGTGGAAATTCCCCCAGCTACCCCGATTCTTACAGGTTTTTCATAATCATATTTGCGTTGAATTTCGTCTCTTAATTCTAAGATAGAAGGTAATAAACAAACCAAGGGACGATTATCTGTATGTCCTCCTGAATCTGCTTCTACGGTAATATCATCAGCCATAGGCAGTTTCGCAGCCAGATTAGCTTGCAATTCAGTAATTAATCCTTGTGCAACTAATTGATTCAGAATTTTTGTGGGTGCAGGTTGGAGGAATTTAGTAGCAACTTCCCGACGGGAAACTTTGGCAATGATTTTATTTTTGATTTCGATTTCATTGGCTGAATTTAAACTTAGTCCCGCCGCTCGATAGTAGACGATATTATCACTTAAATCTAAAAATGCAGAGGCTTCAATTATCCTGACTTGGTGCTGTAAATACAAATCAATTAAACGCCGTTCGATAGCAGGTTCACTAGGACTATGCAGTAAGTTAAAAGCATAGGATTTATTATGTAAAGCCTGTTTAATTTTGTGAACTGCTGTTTCTACACGGGCAAGTGATAAACCTCCTGCACCAAATGAACTTAAAATGTTGGCTTTTCCCAGGGCAATTACCATTTCTTCAGATGCAATACCTTGAGCCATTGCCCCAGTCATATAGGCATATTTTACGGCATAAAACTCTAGAAAACTGGGATCACCTAATTGATTTAAGCCGATAGAAGGGACAGTTAAAAACATTTCTAATTTCTTGGTTTTACCATTAGCACTATATGATAAACTGCCTTCATTGCTAATACCAATTTGTCCTTCTCTATTCAGAATATAACAAGGGGAATTTAAATTCATCAGTTTATTTTTAATATTTTCTGCATCAAAAGACACAGTATTTAAATCGCCTTGCCATCCTTGGTAATTGTTATTCATTGAAGGAGAAAATTTGAGTTGTTGATGTTGTTTCAACATAATTTTTGAAGTAAATACTCTATTGAAATGGTTATATATTCAACTTGAAAATTTGGATAGGCATCTTGCCTATCCCACAAACATTACTGTGTATTTCTACTTTTCTTTTCTCGGTTCTAGCACCATTTTTTTGTACAAATCTAATTGCTGCTGGAGAAAAAGACTAAGTTGTTGAAGTGATGTTTGCCGGGACTGTAATAAAAAGCCGTGTGCTTTAGCCAGACGGGCATTATTATCATTTAAACTTTGATAACTAGGGATGGATTTAATTTTGCGTTCATAATTTAACAAAGAATTATCTTGAAAAAATGACTGATTCTTGCAAGGAATATCTTGATCAAATTTGATATTTGGCAAAGAATATAATGGTGATAAATCCAACTCAACTCGATGACTAAATAGTTTAGCTAAGGCTTTGATAATAGAGGTATGATCATCTACACCTCTTCTATTCAAAGATACAGTTAAATGTTCTTTATTTTTGAGAGTTTCGCTAATCCACCGGCTACAGTTACCACCAACACCGACTTCAATGAAGATTCTGATATTATCATTATAGACATGATTAACTAAGCGAGGAAAATCAAGTTGATGACAAAGGGCTGTAGCAATATTTTTGCCTATTAAATGACTATCAATGTTCATTGGTGAGTATTCGGCAGCAGAATAGAAAATTGTGGCTGAATCTGCTTGAGTGGGCAAGGTATTTACTTTCACCAATTCATCATATTCAGAGTGCATTGGTTCACAATGAATTACATGATTAATTGATGTGGGAAAAGCATCACATTTTAAAGTTTCGATGACTCTTTGACAAGCTTTGGTTTCACCAGCAATAACTACTTCTTCAGGTGTATTAATTAAAGGCATATAAACCCGTTGTTCATTTTTTAACACTTCTCGGACTTGGGAAGGTGAACATATTAAGATGTAGTTACTCCAAAATTCTGCGCTTTTTTCTTCATGAATTAAAGGTAATCCCCAATGCTGCCGAACTGCATTTTTAGGGCCAGATAGTCGGGTTTTAAATAGAGGTGATGAATTCAAATAATCACTGGTACTTTTAAAGCTAGTCCAGACACCTTGGGCTAACATCATGCTAGTTTCACCCAGGCTATAGCCAAAAGCATAAGGTGATT
Source organism: Anabaena sp. UHCC 0187 (assembly GCF_009712035.1). Taxonomy (GTDB): domain Bacteria; phylum Cyanobacteriota; class Cyanobacteriia; order Cyanobacteriales; family Nostocaceae; genus Dolichospermum. Next base: position 71,929 of record NZ_VILB01000009.1, read on the forward strand.
GAATCTGGAAATAGTTTTTCAGAATTGCCGTCATTAATCCGGCAATACCAACTTCTGATTCCAGCATGGAAACTGGATCATCTATTAATGTTTGTTCTATGCTTTCTAGTTGTCTTCTTGATAATTTATTGATGCTACGAGGATAGAGAATTTTTTCAATGTTGGCGACTCGATTATAAACACTTTTAATGACGAGATCATTATGTAGTTGTGGAAAAAGACGGAAGATATTTCTTCCTAGTCCGATATAAGAAGTAAAAGAACCAGGATAAACAAAGGCAACATGACCTTTTTTTCCTTGGGGATTAATGGTAAAATAACTACCAAGGGGAGTTTGCCAGTCTTTACCAGTAGCAAAAGCAATATTTACTCCCTGAATTGCCCTTTCAATTTCTCTTTTTAGTTCTTCTGGATTTCGTGAGAGAATTGCTAAAGCGTAGGTTGATTTTTGATATTGTTGATATTTTTGGAAATAATCACTAGCCAGTTGTGATAGGGAAGAAACATCTGTGAGATTTTGTTTAAGTGCAGTAATTTGTGTTAATAAAGCAGCACGATCATCAGCCGCAATGGCAAATAAATAATAAGGCATTTCTGCTAAATATTTACTACTGCGTTCTATTTGGCTGATTTCTTCTGACAAAATTAAATGTCCATAAATATGATCTTCTTCTATCATATTTACCGCAGCAACCCTTTTATTTGCACCAGGTTCTAAAAACCAAGGTTTTGATGCTACAGCTACATAAAAGGGACTTCCGCGCCAAATTTCTGGCTGTTTAGGATTAGACCATTGGGGAACACCGGGAATATAACGATGATATAGACAAAGTGCGGTTTTGATCAGGCTAAATATGCCGGCGGTGGCTTGTGTGTTGCCAATATTTGCTTTAACGCTACCTAATCCACAACTCAGATTTCCTGTCCCTGTCTCATAAGCTGATATTAAACCTTGAATTTCTGCTGTATCTGCGTTGGGAATCCCACTAGCAACAACTTCTAAATAACCAATATCTGCGGCTTTAATATCTGCTATTTGCAACGCCTCCTGACAAGCTTTGGTAACAGTTTCTAGGTGATTTGGAGAATGTTTCACCACACTCAAACCATCAATGACTGCATAGATGCAATGATTTTGTTGCTGGGCTGTTTCATGCAGTTGTAATACTACGGCGGCTGCACCTGCTGTTTTAATTACATCCTTAGCTTTTTCGTCATAACTGAAACTATATGCACCCGTATTAATTTCTGTCGAGTAATTTCCATCTATCCCGACAATTAAAACAGCTTCAACCTGCTGGCTAGTTAATAGTTTTTGACTTACATCCAAAGCTGATAAAAACGACTTCTCTTCCGCAAAAAATGCTAATTCAGCAGAAATATAATTAGCTAACTTGGCAGAATTTTCTGTGGGAGAAATGATGATTAAAGCTATTTTTGTTTCCGGTTTAATTTTAGCATTCTCTAAAGCAGAATTGATCACCTCTCGACTTAATGGAGTTTGCTGATAATCTTCAGGTGTCACTGAATTTTGCTTGCTTTCATAAATCAGGCGTTCAAATTTATTTAACGTTGGTGAATTACTAACAAAACAATCCATACCGACAATTGCTAACTTTTGATTTTGTGCAATTGATTTCATTCTCATTCTCCATTTTTATGATGTTTCGCGCAATCTCTCTTAGAGATCCCGCAGGGTAGGTACAAAGAAGCAAAGGCACAAAGTTTTAATTTCATACTTCAGCAATACCTTAAATTCTCTCTGTGCCTCTGCGTCTCTGCGTGAAAAAAATCTAATATTTGGCTATTTGATTGGGTAGAATTGTTCCTTTAGCACCAATCATGCGATTATAAATTTGTCCTTGACGATTATAGGTAATCACATCCGTAACTACTGATGATTCTGTTTTTGATTGCACTTCACAAGTTACATAAAATGTTTCATTAAAAGGCACTTTTGCAAATTGTTCAAAGTTCTTAATTTCTGATGGTAAACAGCCAACTTGATGAAAGTGTTGTGTCCAAATCCAGAGAGAATGAATCTGGACATCTGCTATATAGGGATTGAATGTTTGCACTGGGAATTGTCCCTGTTGCTGTGCTGTAGGTTCTGGTAAATAGCATTCAATCGTTATCTTACTAGGGCTGGTATTTAAAACTGCTTTTGCCCCTTGAAAAGTGACTCCATGAAATAGGCTAGAAGCATTGACTTGATATAATTCTTGATTGGTTTTGAGGAAGTTTTCATCCTGATTAAAGTTCAGGCTTCCATAACTAGGAAGTGTGGGAATTTCTCGTTTGAGAATTATATTCGTGCTGAAGTGATAGCGGATTTTTCCGTCTGGTGTCTGACTGCTAATTTTAGCAGCAAATTCTATTTCCTGATTTTCATGTTTCGCAAGTTCTTGAATTTCTAAAACATATTCATTCGTTGCAGTTTCATCAAAAACTATGCCTTTTAAAACTTTGAAATTGGGAGAACTAAAGGCTGTAAATCCAGGGTATAGTTGTTCACAAGCATTAGTCATCCATAATAACCCACAGGTGGCAGGAAGTACGGGACGACCGGCAATCACATGATCCTGTAAAAATGGGTTTTCTGCTAATGTTAATTGGCGTTTAATGCGATAGGTTTTCAACTCATTAGATAAAGCCGAGGGAACATAAATCAAGGGACTACCAATCACTAATTGAACTGTATCTTGATTAGCGGTAGTTAGTTCATCAACTAATATTTGTGTTCCTGTTTCTAGCGGAATAACTTCAATTCCTCTTTCTGCAAAAGCTTTCTTTAATTCTGCTGATACCATGCCACTTTCCCAAGGGCCCCAGTTAATAGCCATGACATGACAGTTGGGGTAATTATGTTTAATTAAATGAGCAGATTTGTTGAGGATTTCATTGGCTATGGCATAATCTGATTGTCCCACATTGCCATAAAATCCCACTACGGAAGAAAACAAAACCAAATATTGCAATTGACTTGCTGGTACACACCGCAGAAGATTTTCTAAACCTTTCACTTTAGCTGCATAAACATTTTCAAAATCTTGAATTGATTTTTTTTCAATGCGTTTATCAGCTAAGTTTCCTGCACCATGAATTATGCCAGTTATTGCCCCAAAACGTTGACTTACATCTGTAAGTTTTGATTCTAGTAATACTGTGTCAGTAATATCTACATTCAGATATTCTGCTTCTCCTCCTGCTTGTTCAATGGCTTTAAGAGTATTTTGAATTTCTCGCTGTGAGGAAATTGCTTGATACTTTTTCTGTACCATTATTGGTGTTGCTTTTTCCCCTTGGGCTTGAAAATTTTCTAAAATTCGCTGTTTTAATTCCGCTTCGGTTTCACAATTTTCTGCCCAAACTGGTTCAGGTTCTCGACTGGAACGCCCTAAAAGAATGAATTTACATTGATATTCTTGGGCGATTTTAATTACACATTGGGCTGTGATTCCTTTTGCACCACCGCTAACTAAAAATACCTGATCTTTGGTAATTTCTCTAGGAGAATTAGTGGTTGGTAATGGGCTGAAATCTGCAATGAGATTGACTCTACCTTTGCTGCTATATCCTACTTCTTGAATTAACAAGTTTGGATCATGTATTTCCGCGAGGATATGTTTTACAGATGTTTCTGGATCTATTTCTGGATTTAAGTCAAGGGAACGACAGAATACATTTTCCCATTCTTGATTAATACTCTTGCTGAGTCCGAATAATCCCCCAGTAATTGCACTAAAGTTATGGGTTTCTCCTAATCCAAATTCTCCATCTAAACGCGCAACGTTAATAAAATAACTGCGTCCGAATTTTGCGGCTTCGTTGAGTGGTTCTTTGAGATATTTAGCGATTAAGAAGACATGACGCAGAATGGATTTATCTATGTCTAATGGTGTTGCTGGCTGAAGGTGAATAAATGCAGCTACAGTACCATAATTATCAGCAATCTGTTTTAACTGTTGTTGCAAGCTGTCTTCATTCCAATCAGTTAAAACTACTCGATTGATGCCTTCATTATCATTTGAGTTGATACCAGGAAAACTTAAAACTACAGTTTTCCAACCTTTAGCTGTTAAACTTTCTGCTAATTTTTTAGTGGTGAGAGAACCATCATCAGTTATTAATACAATGTGGTTTTCAGGAAGAGAAAATTCTAAACTATCTGGCGTGGGAAGTTGCTGTAATTTGGCAACACTGCGGCGAATATTTGGCACAGATGTTGTTGTTGATATCTCTACTATTTCTTCAGTTACTAACTTAGTAATTCCCTGGGCTTGCTGCTGCATATAAGTCGCAATTTCGCCCAAAGTTCTTAATTCTCCAATCTCTTCGGGGTTGGGTTTAGGTAAGTCGGGATAAAGTTCTAATAAACCTCCTAAAATTTCTACCCGTTTGATAGAATCAATTCCCAAATCTGCTTCCATATCCATTGACAGTTCTAGCATTTCGACCGGATAACCTGTTTTTTCACTGACAACTGTCAAAAGAATGTCGCTTAAATTTTCAGGTATTTCAACTTCTACTTTCTGTTCTTCAAGTTCAGGTGTAGATGTTATTAATTCCGCTTGGGGAACTTCTACTAATACCTCTGTAGTAATAATTGCTGTTGATACTTCTACCTGTTGATTTAAGATATCTGGAACTAATGTTTGCATATATTCAGCAATTTGTTCCAAGGTTCTTAATTGTCCTAATTCTTCGGGGTTAGGCTTAGGTAAATCTGGATATATTTCTAATAAGCCTCCCAAAATTTCTACCCGTTTGATAGAATCAATTCCTAAATCTGATTCCATATCCATTGACAGTTCTAACATTTCTACTGGGTAGCCTGTTTTCTCACTGACAACATTTAGCAGGGTTTGACTAAGGGTAGCTTTATCTATATTAATTGGGATTTTGGGAACTACAGTAATCGTTTTTTCATCATTTTCTAATTCCTCTGAGATTTGGGAAGAAAATACAGGTTCTTTGACTACAAAATTAGTAGGTTGAGGATGATTTACATAATTGATGACTTTATTTTCTGAAGTTAGTAAATGAAACTGTTGTTGCAGAAGTTGAAAGTAATGTTGGGTATATTCCTGTTGATATTTGAGATATTGTTCATGAATGCGGAGGGTATCACCTTGATGATCATGAAACCGCATCATGTTGCGTTCAGAATTAGAAATTGCTAATTGCTGAGTTTGAGATTGATGTTCTGTTAGTTCACTATTTCCCAATAATGAATACTGTTGCTGCATTAATTGAGAAAATGTCTTTGTGTATTCTGTTTGATTTTGCAAAGATTGTTCATGAACGTGGATAATATCCCGTTGTTGTCGGCTAAATTCTGTGATGAAATTTTCTAAGCTGTGAATAACTTTTTCATGATTCTGAGGCTGAATTTCAACTTGTTCTAATTTCCCATTAAATGCAATTGGAGGATTGTCGTTACCCTGTGATTGATGATTTCCATTAAATGAAGTTGGAGGCTTGTCGTTACCCTGTGATTGATGATTTCCATTAAATGAAGTTGGAGGCTTATCGTTAACTATTGGTTGGGGAGATATCACCTCTACATGATGACCATTTTCTAAAGCTTTCGCAAAGGCTTTTTGAGTTCTTTCGCTAATGTTGGTACTATTTAACCGCACATTCAAAACTTTTTGTTGAGGAACTTCAGGAATTTTAGTTGCGATTTGATAGGGGTCTAAATTTTGCAAAGATAATCCAGCTACCTGCAATTGAACTATGGCTTCTCGCAGTGTGCGATCACTATTTTTGGTATGATTTGCATTTACAGCTATAGCTATATGGGGTTTATCAGTTAAAATTTCTTTTACCAAATTGGTAAGAATATTTTTGGGGCCAAATTCCACAAAGCAATAACCACCAGCAGCATAGATATTTTCAATCTCCTGCTGAAATAATACCTGATTGAACAATTGTTCTTTGAGAATTTTTTGGATAACGTGGGGTTCTTGAGGATAACATCCACCTGTAACATTAGTATAAACAGGAATTTGTGCTTCGTTGAAATTTACCTTTTCAATAGCTTGGGCAAAAGGTTTTTGGGCATGAGATACTAATGGTGTATGGAATGCTGCGGAAACTCCTAATAAAAAAGTAGTAAAACCTTGTTTTTTGAGAACATCTTGAACTTGACTAATTTCCCCTTTCTTACCAGCTAATACTATTTGATGCTGAGAATTTCTATTAGCAACTGCTACCTGGGGAAAGTTTTTAATTACTTCCGTTATTTGCTGAATATCTCCTTTAACAGCTAACATTCCCCCTGCATCAAAATCTGCATTTGCAGGTGTAGCCATAGCTTGTCCTCTAGCTTTCACTAAGAACAAATAATCCTCTTCACTTAATACACCTGCAACCCACAAAGCTGTTAATTCACCGAAACTATGACCGGCAACAAAATCGGGTTTAAATCCAGCTTGTTGCAATATTTTATATAAGCCCGCACTAAATACTCCAATTGCCGGTTGTGCATATTCAGTTTTTTGCAATGTTGCTAACTGAATTTGCTTTTGCGCTTGATCAAAAACTGGCTGGGGAAATACTACGGTTGATAAGGGCTGTAACCCGTCTTCACACAACAGGCTATCCATGTGCGTATAGGTTTGGCGCAAGCAGGGAAAATTCATTACCAACTCCCGCCCCATTTCTAAGTATTGTGAACCTTGTCCAGAAAACAAAGCCACTACTTTACCTGTGGTATCTATCCCTGTTTGGCGGTAGTAAATCCCTTGAGGATGTTCCCATGATTCGGCTTCAGGCTTGTTTTTCAGCCCTGCAATCACAATTTGCAACAATTCCCCAGCTTGGGCTAAATCATTAGCTACAAAGCCAACTCTGGCATAATTAACGGGAATTTTCCCAGTTTTAGCATCAGTAACTAATTGTTGATAGTGTTTTTCTTTACCTTCTGTCTGTAATTGTTGCTGGATTTGTTGACAACGAGATAACAACTCTGAAGCCGTGGGGGCAAATAGCAGCAACGATTCTGGAGTATGGTGTAAACGGTACGGGTGATGATGTTCATGTTCATATTCTTCTAAAACAACGTGATAATTTGTACCACCAAATCCAAATGCACTGACTCCTGCCCTTCTTGGTTGGGTAGGATGACTTACCCAAGGTCTAGTCTCCGTATTTAAGTAAAATGGTGAGTTCTCAATATTCAGTTTAGGATGGGGCTTACTGACATTAATCGTCGGTGGTAAGACTTTGTGATGCAATGCTAAAGCCGCTTTAATGAGACTAGCAGCACCAGCCGCCGCCTTAGTATGTCCAATTTGGGATTTGACAGTTCCCAACGCAATATGCTGTTTTTTCGGGTTATTTTCGCCAAAAACGCTGGTAATAGATGTAAATTCCGTAGGATCTCCTACCATCGTTCCCGTACCATGGGCTTCAATTAAACCTACACTGGCAGGAGACATCCCTGCATCTGTGTATGCACGAATCAAGGAATTAATTTGACCTTCCGCGCGAGGTGCATAGATACTTTTATACTTGCCATCGCTAGAACTGCCCATGCCTTTAATGACTGCATAGATGCGATCACCATCTCGTTGAGCATCTTCTAGGCGTTTGAGTACCAGCATTCCCACGCCTTCACCTAATAGCATTCCATCTGCATCAGTATCAAAAGGTCTTACCTTTTCCCCCGGAGAAACCGCAGGGGTTTTACTGAAGCACATATAGGCGAAAATCGAGTTATCGGTATCCACCCCACCAGTTATCATCATGTCGGCGCGATGTTCCACCAATTCGCTAATAGCCATTCTCAATGCACCCAAGGAACTCGCACAAGCTGCATCTACGACGCAATTCATTCCGCCCAAATCCAGACGGTTAGCAATGCGTCCAGAAATCACATTTGCTAACATTCCGGGGAAGGCGTTTTCCTCCCATTGCACATATCCACTTTTGAGTTTTTCAATAATTTTTTGGCTATCTTCGTCTGATAAACCACTATTTTTGAGAACTTTTTTCCACAGTGGATCTTGCAATCTTGCACCCAAAGGAACAGCTAATTGTCTACCAATTGCTACTCCTAATATTACTCCCGTGCGTTCGTGATTAAATTGGCGAGATTTACCATAACCAGCATCTTCTATTGCCTCTTTTGCTACTACTAAACCGAGTAATTGAGAAATATCTGTTACCTCCAAAATATTGGGAGGTAAGCCAAATTCCATGGGATTAAAATCAATATCTGGTAAAAAACCACCCCGTTTACAATAGGTTTTATCCGGCGCTTTCGGGTCTGGATCATAATAATCATCTATATTCCAACGGGAAGCAGGAACGTCAGTAATACAATCCACTTTCTGAATAATATTTTCCCAGTATTCCTGTAAATTCTTCGCCTGGGGAAAAATAGAAGCCATACCAATAATTGCTACATTAGTTGTTCGCAACTTGGCATTAATTTCATTTTTCATCTTTGTGGTATCAGGCATATTTTTTTTCACCGTTATCATCTTAAGTACGGACTTTTCACAGTTACTAATTTCAGCTTGCAACTGTGCGAAAGCAGCTTCAAATTTGGAAGCAGCCATGATCATATTTCACTCTTTTGATCGGGCAACATTAATTATTGATGAATACTGTGGCGGTTGAATATGAAATAGTCTGATTAATCCTCTAGACTATAAATTAAATTTCCACCTACATTAATTTTAGTTTAGTGACAACTCTATTGCAACTCATAAGCAATTTACGTGCAACTTTATAAAAGTCTTGCAAATGTAAAATTGATAGAGTCGTCTGAGAAATATCTTTGCTTATCCAATACGCTAATTATTATCTAAGTTTTAGCCACTTTGACCAAAGTTGCATACAGATTGCATATGATTAGTTCCAACTTATTGAAAACTTTATTTTGCCGTTACTAAGAATAATAAATCCTCTTGATAGAAATAGAATTTTTTTAGGTAATTACTGTTCATGAGTTTCTAATGCTAAATAGTTGATCTGTGCATCTATCCCTGGAAAGATTTTTTTCTCTTTGTAAAATTAGTCACAGCAAAATATATCCAAGGAGTTAAAAATATATTTTTTCATCAATTTAAGTCCGAAGTTTGAGATAATGAAAAACTGGTAATCTTCGATTTATTAAAAAAATGATAATTTAAGACTTGCAATTTTTACAAATCTAAGATAATGCAATAAATGAGGTTTTATAAAACAATCGTTGCATATAGGTTGAAATTCCCAAAAAATAAGTTTACTCTAAATTATTAAATCAGGGAAATTTAGACTGTGAGTTTAAAACAGTCTTCGAGCATAAAATTAGTCAATTAAACTTTATTGCATTGTTTGGCTTCTGCAATATTGGAATTACAAAAACTACAAGGAATTGCTGGCATGAGACTATCTGAATTAGATCCACTCATCCCGCTGAATGAGTTACGAGAAGACCTCCTCAAATTACCAAAAGGTTACTCATTTTATGAAGATGAATTAGTAGATTTCCTATCACGGAGAAGATGGCCCGAAAGCAATCGTCGAATTGATAGAACCACATTTTGGCGGTGGCGTAATGACAACGCTATTGAACATCAAAAAATCTTCAGTCGCTTGGATCTTCTCAAACTTTGTCAAATTTGTGATCATTACCGAGTAGACGGAACCCGCAGCGAATACTTGGCAATCATGCGGAAGAAAAAAGAGAAAGAGGTTGTGCTAAATAAATAAAATTTTGATCCTGGTAATCGGTAATAGTCAGCAACTAATTACCAATTACCTATCAAAATTTTAGTATTTAAGTATTTTATTTAATTTGCGGTTAATCAACCTGAAGAAATAATTTCTGATTAGTTGTATTTTGTTGGATGTTAAGGTTATCAAGTAATCCAGTTCAGTTAAAGATAGAAACCTTTAATTATGTAGATTGGGTTGACGCAAGGAAACCCAACGCTATCAATTTTTTTGTTGGGTTGCTGTCCCCTAAACCAACCCCATTTTTTCTTAACTGAAACTGATAAAGTTATCAAGAGATGCTATCAAGTGTAGTGGCTTTTCTGTCTCTTATTTAGAGTCAGAAATATTGTCATATTTCCTAATTTAAAAGACAAAATTATGGTACACAAAGAAAAGCACTCATTCACAAAACCTATGAGTTTGTGGCCGATAATGCTAGTAAGTTCTGGAGTTATAGCTACTAGCGTAATATCTATCTATAGCCTTTCATATTTTCAGAAAACTTCTAAATCATCCCCGACTATATCTTCTATTTCTCCCATTTCAGCCCCTACTATTACTGCTGTTGCTGCTTTAGGACGTTTAGAACCCCAAGGAGAAGTAATTCGTCTCTCCGCACCCAATTCGCAAACAGGAATCAGAGTTAATCAACTTCTAGTTAAAAAGGGAGACAAAATCCGTAAAGGACAAGTAGTAGCAATTCTTGACAATTACATTCCTAATTTTGCAGCCTTAGAAAAAGCAAAACGACAAGTAGAAGTTAGTCAAGCGAATCTTCAGCAAGTAGAAGCAGGGGCAAAAGGAGGTGATATTTCAGCCCAAAAAGCCACAATTTCCCGTTTAGAAGCTGAATTAAGGGGATCAGTTTCTACTCAAAAAGCTACAATTTCTCGTTTAGAAGCTGAACTAAAAAATTCAGAAACCGAAAATAAACGATATCAAAAATTATATCAAGATGGTGCTATTTCTGCTTCTGATGCAGATACTAAAAGATTACGCAGGGATACAGTTCAAGAACAACTTAATGAAGCTAATGCTAATCTCAAAAGAACTGTAGAAACTTTACAGAAACAGTTAAATGAATCTCAAGCTAGACTCAATAGTATTGCAGAAATTCGCCCTACAGATGTACAACTAGCTCAAGCAAATGTTAAAAGTGCTATAGCATCAGTTCAACAAGCTCAAGCCGAGCTAGATTTAAGTTCTATCCGTTCACCTGTTAATGCTCAAGTGCTAAAAATTAATGCTTGGCCAGGAGAAATAATTGGTAATAAAGGCATAGTAGAATTAGGACAGACTCAGCAAATGTATGTAGTTGCAGAAGTCTACGAAACTGATATTAAAAAAGTTCGTTTAGGTCAATCAGTAACTATCACAAGTGAAGCTTTTACCGGAAAATTAAAGGGAACTGTCACAGATATTGGTTTGCAAATTGGTAGACAAAATATCTTCAATACTAATCCCGGTTCAGATACAGATAACAAAATAGTTGATGTAAAAATTCGCATTGATAACTCAGCGGATAATCAACGAGTTGCCAGCTTAACTAATTTACAGGTACAGGCACTTATTAAAATATAAAAATGTCTGAACGATGATTTGACGGATTAATTTGATTGGGATGATTCATTAATTAGAAAATTTATAGTTCAGAATTTTTGCAAAATTATCAAAGTCTGAACTAAATAAGTAGACGAGAATTAATCAAAGTAGATTAAGTAATGTAAAAAACCTAGAGATGATTTTGTAGTGAGGGCTTCAGCCCTCAAATGAGGAATAAATTCCTCACTACAAACTTTGAATTATTCGAGCCGTTCTACTTATGATTTATCTGATTAATAAGGTGTATTTTAAAAATCGCATAGTTATATAAGTAACAAGAGGTAGAACATGATTTTAAATATACCTTTGCCTTGGCTACAATTGGTAAAACAAAAAGTGCGCTTTTTTGTAGCATTGGCTGGGATTGCTTTTATTTCTGTATTGATGTTTATGCAAATTGGGTTTCAAGATGCTCTTTATGCTAGTGCTACTCAAGTACATAAACATCTCCGAGGTGATGTGTTTTTAATTAGCTCCCAGTATAGATCTTTGACTTCTACTCAAAGCTTTCCTCGCAGTCGTTTATATCAAATATTAGGTTTTAATGGTATAGAATCAGTTGAACCTTTATATGTCCAATTTGCTAAACTCAAAAATCCCACCAATGGCCGCAAATATCCTATTTATGTGCTAGGATTTGATCCGGTAAAATCTATCTTTAGATTACCAGAAGTCGAACAGGATTTTCAATTACTAAAAATTCCTGACCAAGTATTTTTTGATCGCGCTGCACGGCCAGAATTTGGGCCAATTGCTGAATATTTTCAAAAAAATCAACCTATAAATATGGAAATATTTAGTTATTTGGGGACTATTGGTTACAAAGTTAAAGTTAGCGGTTTATTTACTCTTGGGCCTTCCTTTGGTGTGGATGGTAATTTAATTGTTAGTTCTTCTACTTTTCTCAAAATCTTTCCAGAACGCAGAGCAAATGAACTAGATATAGGTTCAATTCATCTGCAACCTCATGTTAATCCCCAAACAATTTTAGCAACTCTATCTACTAATTTACCTAAAGATGTCATATTGATGACACGCCAAGAATTTATTGACTTTGAAAAAAATTATTGGACATTAAGAACACCCATTGGATTTGTATTTAATCTGATGGTAATCATGGGTTTTGTCGTCGGTGTAATCGTTGTTTATCAAATTCTTTATAGTAATATATCAACTCATTTTGTCCAATTTGCTACACTCAAAGCCATGGGATTTAGAAATAAATATCTTTTGAATGTCGTCTTTCAGCAAGCTATAATTTTAGCTGTCTTGGGTTTTATTCCCGGTTTTGCTATTTCTTTAGGACTATATGATATTGCTAAAGATGCAACTAAATTACCGATTGTTATGGATGTTAGTAAGGGATTATTAGTATTTACTTCTGTAATTGTTATGTGTTTAACTTCTGGTTTCTTTTCTACTAATAAATTACGTAAAGTAGATCCAGCAGAAATCTTTAATTAACTAATAATGCAATATTTACCTTCTACCAATATTTTGGAAATCGCCAATCTTAATCATTACTTTGGTCATAGTAAATTACGAACTCAAACTTTGTTTGATATTAATTTGACGATCAAATCTGGAGAAATTGTGATTATGACTGGACCATCTGGTTCAGGAAAAACTACTTTATTAACATTGATTGGTGGTTTGCGTTCTGTACAAGAGGGAAGTTTAAAATTTAATGGACAAGAATTATTAGGTGCTAGTAATGAAGAATTAGTTCAAGTTCGCAGACAAATTGGCTATATTTTTCAAGCTCATAATTTACTAGATTTCTTAACAGCTAGACAAAATGTGCAAATGTCTTTAGAATTACAACGCAATATTTCTCAATGGGAATCTTATATCCAGTCAGAAACAATGCTCCAGGCTGTGAAATTGGGAGATAGAATTAATTATTATCCCTCTGATCTTTCCGGAGGACAAAAGCAACGAGTAGCTATTGCGCGGGCTTTAGTCAGTCATCCTAAGTTAGTATTAGCTGATGAACCTACGGCTGCTTTAGATAGTAAATCAGGAAGAGATGTGGTTAATTTAATGCAGCAATTAGCAAAAGAACAGGATTGTACTATTTTAATTGTTACCCACGATAACCGTATTTTAGATATTGCTGACAGAATCATTAATATGGAAGATGGTTATTTAATCCAACAAGTAATATAGACCTATATCCTCAACTCGTAGTGAGGACTTCAGTCCTCATCCTCAGATAGTAAACTCGCAGAATTGACATCTAAAAATAAAGTAGCTTGGGGTTGTTGACGTAAAATAGAAGCTGGACAATTAGTAGTAATATCTCCTGTTAACATGATTTTGACTACTTCAGCTTTTCTGATTGCTGGTGTTAAACAAATTATTTTTTTAGCATGACAAATTATGGGAATAGTTACAGTAAATGCGTATTGGGGAACATCTGCTAAATTGGCAAAATATCCTGTATTCACTTGTTGCTGACGGTTAACATCATCCAATTTGACAAGCTTAACTTTAGCAGGATCTTGAAAATCTGCCACTGCTGGATCATTAAATGCTAAATGTCCATTTTCACCAATACCTAAAAAGCATAGGTCTATCGGTTGATTTTCTAAGAGTTGAGCATAGCGATCGCACTCGGCTATTGGTTGCAATGTATCCCCTGCTATATAATAGAATTGTTGAGGAGATACCTTTTCTTCTACCCGTTCCCGCAAATAACGACGAAAACTGGCAGGATGATCGGATGTAATTCCCAAATATTCATCTAAATGAAATAAAATTATCCGTGACCAATCTATTCCCCCTAAAGCAATTAAAGCATCCAAAAATTGAATTTGGGAATTTCCTGTAGCTAATAAAATCGCCACTTTATCCTGTGTCTGAAGTAGGTTTTGTAAATATTGATGTGTGATTTTAGCCACATTTTTTGACATTTCCCCTTCAGAAGCGTAAATCTGTACCAACAGATGATCAACATAAAAAGATTTTCTAGGTTCTGTCATTTGTTTACTCCTAATTACAAATTATAAAAAAAGACAGGCAAAAAGCCTGTCAAATAGCTGATGATCTAGCAAAGAATTTGTAAGCATTCTCAACAGTGATTTTTCCGATTCATGAATCATCTAAATCAAATCAATCACAAAAATCATAGTTATGAATTAGAAATTCATTTCCGCAGCTTGAACTTTTTCTACTTGTTTCTTCTTGAGAACTAGCATTACTTGTGCCAACATCACCAAACAGATGAAAGCAACTAACCATGCAACTCTAGAAGAGTCTTGTAAAACGATTTCTGCATCTATTTGACCAAAGCCACCAACGTTGGGGTTGTTAGTCAAAGCATCACCAACTTTAACTGCTTGTCCTTCAGTAACAATTAGTTCAGGACCTGCGGGAACTGAATCAGTAACAACATCACCAGTTTCGGTTTTGATGCTAATTAGATTCTTAACGTTACCGTCTTCATCTTCTGTTTGAGCAATCTTGCTAATTGTGCCGGCAGCAGAAGCGTTGAATGCGTTATTATTGCTCTTTTCACCTGTGGGATAAATTTGTCCACGGCCACGATTACCGCCTACATGAACAGAGTATTTGCCAAAGTGAATATTTTTGTCTGTAGCGGGGTTAGGAGAAAGAATAGGAAAGATGATTTCTTGATATTCTTCACCGGGTATTGGTCCAACGATCAGGATATTTTCCTTGTCGTCGCTGTAAGGTGTGAATGTTACATCACCGACTTCTGCCTTGAGTTCTTCAGAAATGCGGTCTTCAGGCGCAATCTTGAAGCCTTCAGGTAACATTAATACAGCACCAACATTTAAGCCAACCTTAGAACCATCAGCACCCACTTGTTGCACGCTGGTATCGTAGGGAATCTTGACGATGGCTTTAAATACGGTGTCAGGAAGTACCGATTGAGGAACTTCTATTTCTGTGGGTTTAGCTGCTAGGTGACAGTTAGCGCAAACAATCCGTCCTGTAGGTTCGCGGGGAGTTTCCGGATAGGCTGCCTGCGCCCAAAATGGATAAGCAGCAGCAGTTTGTGGCAGGGCTATATCGCTAGTGAAGAAAAAAGTCACAGTAGCGATCGCTATTAGCAATGTATTAAACATTGCTTTAGCAGTGCGAGTTAACCTCGCAGGTGTAAGGGCATTTCTCATCTCTAAAAAGTCATTTGTCAGTGGTTATTGGTCATTTGTCAGTAGTCAGTGGTCAGTAGTCAAGAGTTGATGAAAAGCTCTAGATTATTGACGCAAAACTAATAACTTTGGCACTATTTAAGCCCACCAAGCGGCATCCCCAGTGCGGAAATCGGTTTCTGTCCAAGGTGTGAGCAGAATTTTGTCGTCTGCCACTGCGGCATGAGCCAGAGGCAAGGATTTTGGTGCAGGACCGCGAATTACTTTACCAGTAGCGTCATATTGTGAACCATGACAAGGGCATTTAAACTTATTCTCAGCCACATTCCAGGGAACAACACAACCTAAGTGGGTACAAATAGCATTAATCCCGTAGTCAGTGATCGCTTCTTTACTTTGCACTACAATATAGGTAGGATCTCCCTTGAGTCCTTGCACCAAAGTGCGATCGCCCACATTATGGCTATCCAGAAATTGGCTAACACTAACATCATTACCCAATTCGTTCTTGGCTACTGTACCGCCACCAGCGCCACCACTAGCAGGAGGAATGAAGTAGTTAACAACAGGGTACAATGCACCCAAAGCCACTCCGGTAACAGTCCCAAAAGTGAGCAGGTTCATAAACTGACGACGACCCATATCGGGAACATCTGCTGATTCAGAAAATTGAGCCATAATCTCCGCGCTGTTTGTGTAATTTATTAAGCATTTTGACAAGAGTACCAGCACAAGAGCCACTCTTATCTGAATCGAAATAATAACGCCCGCAGCGATGCCATAATTCTTAGTTGCAAGACATAGTGAGCATCTTTTCTGTTAGCATTACATTTCTTTATATCCTTATCATACTGGAGTCACGGAACTTAACATCATAACTAAATGTAAAATCTAGATAAGCCCAGGGAACAGGGAACAGGGAACAGGGAATAGGGAACAGGGGAAGACAATTTTCTCCAATGACCAATAGCAAAATCTAAAATCCAAAATCTAAAATCTAAAATTGGTATGACAGGAAAGGAATTACGCCAACTTTTGATTGATAAATGGGGACAACCTTATGATCTCCAGTTTCGCCGCACCCAGGGCAAAATATTTCTGCAAATCATGTGGAAATACTTTGGCCAAGCTTCTTTTCCCTTGAGCGAAACAGATTACCAAGATCATCTTGACAGCATCGCTAATTATCTCAATGCTTTGGGGGGAACACAACAAGTGCAAACTTTTATTAGTGAAACAAAAGAGCGTCCCCGTCTCGGTAAAGCAGTGAGCATCCCCCTCGACTTAGGTGAACGCGCTTCCGAGTGGATTGTTTAAACACGAGGTTATCACTAGGATATTCAAAAACATTTGCCAAAAAAGTGCTAGGAAATTCTTTGTTTAAAGAGGTTTATGGTTAATCCATTACTGGTAAAAGCGGATAACGCTGGTGGAGTAGATAGTTGACAAAATTAGTAAATGTAGTAGATTAATTTAACTTCATATCACCATCGATCAAAAATTTCAGACTTCTGACTTAAAATATAAAAAAATATCGGCATAAAATAAGATATCTGTTACTATCTACACTTATGGTGTTAGGTTAACACCGTATTAATGAGGCTATCATTATCGGACGGTTTTAGCAGCCTGAGATGCTCTAAGTAAATTATGTCAATTTTTATGAGATGCTACGAGAACACAGTGCAGGGGACGTAAACTGTGCGAATTCCGCTCGATTACTACCGGATTTTAGGATTACCGTTGGCGGCAAGTGAGGAACAATTGCGACAGGCATATAGCGATCGCATTGTCCAATTGCCACGACGGGAATATTCGGCTACATCTATATCTTCTCGCAAATGGCTGATTGAAAAAGCTTATATGGTTTTATTAGATACTCAAGAGCGAAAAGCTTATGATCAGCTTTATCTATCTCATGCCTACTCTCCTAATACAACTGCTGATAAAGTTCCACTAGAAACCCTAACAGATAGTAACTCTAAATATCCAGATGCTCAAGGTCTCAGCATCGAAATTACCTCAGATCGATTTGTTGGCTCTTTATTAATTCTCCAAGAATTAGGAGAATATGAATTGGTATTAAAACTTGGCCGCCCGTACTTAGTTAATAAACCTAGTTCAGTTAGTGTCAAAACAGGTCATCGTGTCACCCAGGCAGAAATTCCTGAAAACCCAGACTTACCAGATATTATCCTCACTGTGTCCTTAGCTTGCCTAGAACTAGGACGGGAACAATGGCAACAAGGTCACTATGAGAATGCCGCAGTATCTTTAGAAACTGGTGAAGAATTATTAGCACGGGAAGGATTATTTGCCAGCGTCCGCGCCGAAATGACGGCGGATCTTTACAAGCTTCGTCCCTATCGCATCTTAGAACTATTAGCACTACCACTAGCAGAAATTACTAAACGACGACAGGGGCTAGAATTATTACAAAGCATATTAGAAGATCGTGGCGGAATTGATGGCACTGGCAATGATCAATCCGGCTTAAATATAGATGACTTTTTGCGATTTATCCAACAAATTCGCCACTATTTAACAGTATCAGAACAGCATAAACTTTTTGAATTAGAAAGTAAACGCCCCTCAGCCGTAGCCACATATTTAGCAGTATACTCCTTAATTGCTAGAGGTTTTGCCCAACGTCAACCAGCTTTAATTCGCCAATCCAAGCAACTGTTAATGCAACTAGGCAAACGCCAAGATGTGCATTTAGAACAATCTCTTTGTGCTTTGCTGATGGGACAAACCGAAGAAGCCACCCGTGTTTTAGAACTAAGTCAAGAATATGAAGCTTTAGCTTTTATTCGGGAAAAATCCCAAGACTCACCAGACCTATTACCAGGACTGTGTTTATACACTGAACAATGGTTACAACAGGAAGTATTTCCCCATTTTCGGGATTTAGCAAAACAGCAGGCTGCTTTAAAAGACTACTTTGCCGATAGACAAGTACAGGCTTATTTAGAATCTTTGCCCACCGATGCCCAAATCACTAATGAATGGGCAGTAATTAATCATCAATCCTTTCCCCACCCAGACATAAATCATTTCCGTAAACAGGCTAATAACAGCATAGAAACACAACAATATCATCACCAACCAGCCAATTCTGAGTTATTAGAAACACATCCTCGACCTCAAGCCGAATCTACCCAGGTTTCTTTACCGAAATCGAATCATGTACCAACAAATGGAAATGGGAGAAATCAATCATCTCAAATACCTTTAACACCAACAGCAACAACCCCCAACAGAAACCCACAGCAACGTCATGGTCATTCTCAACCAGCTATAAACCAGCAGCCCTCAAAACGCAGACGACGTAAACCCAGCACTAATAACATTCTTCAGCGTTTTTTACATTCTCAAACTAATTTTCTCAGTAGCTTAGACCCAAAAACACGCCTAGTTTGGCTAGTTTTCTTCTCATTAGGAGGATTATTAGTTTTCTCGTTATTAGTATCTACGACTTTTAACTTGGTAAAAAATATCGTCTCTCCTAGTCCATCATTACAGGGAGAACAGTTAGCAATACAACTGAATCAACCACCAATAAATATTCCTGACCCCAATAGCCCAAGCGAATCAAGCAACGAAGAACTGACAAAGGAAACAGCAAAGGAAGTCATTGAAACTTGGTTATCTGCCAAAGCCGCAGCTTTAGGACAGGATCATGATGTTAATGGTTTAAATGAAATTTTAACAGGTGCAGTTTTATATCAATGGCAGTCAGTAGCCCAACAAGAACAAGAAGATAAACGCTATCGCCAATATAAACATAATGTAGAAATATTATCTGTTTCTAAAAAAGGTACAGATAAAGATTCTGCATCTGTAGACGTTAAGGTACAAGAAGTTACCCAGTTCTATGAAAATAGTCAGCCAAAAAAGTCCTCTGATGAAAAATTGCGTGTTCGCTATGATTTAGTTCGCAAAGAAGGTAAATGGCTGATTCAGCGAATGTCAGTAATTCAAACGTTTTTGTAATTGGTCAGTTGTCAGTTGTCAGTTGTTCGTTGTTCGTTGTTCGTTGTTATGAATGTCATCAAATCTTGATAATAATTCCGTGTCTGAGATCACTATGTTAAGGTTTCATGACAAAATGATCCCCGCAGGGCTGATAACTACGTGAAACAGAGTAAAACCTATCTTTAGACCCCTTGATCCCTAGATAGTTTTACTGGTTAATATTTACTTAACAACTCTTTGCAATATCCAAGAAATGCAAAATAAAGGCATAACTAGGAATTAGAAGGGTTGGTATCTTAATAAAAAAACGCACAGTAAACAAATTTAACACTGGGGCAAAACCAGGGGTCAGGAATAAAAAAATCTGGGTAGATGAAATATCATCAAACTCTTTTTAACCCGGAAAAAATAATTTACCTTGTAAACTACTGGAGGCCAAATTAATGGCAAAAGAACGCCCACCGCTAGAAGAGATGACATTACGGCAATTACGCAAAGTTGCCAGCGAATACTGTATATCTCGTTATAGCAGAATGCGGAAATCGCAGCTATTAGCATCAATTGAAGACGTTCAGCGTAGTAAGTTCTCGCTCAGTTCATCCCCTAATCTGGAGGCACAAGAAACCGTGGAAGCAGCAAAATTTGAGTTAGGTCAAGAAGATCGCACTGGTGGTTCTCTCGCTGATGTTGATGAAGCACTAGCCGATTTACCCGCAGGTTATGGTGACAGCCGGATAGTTTTGTTACCTCGTGATCCTCAATGGGCTTACACTTACTGGGATATTCCTAACGACCATAAAGAAGCACTGCGTCGTCAAGGTGGACAGACTCTAGCACTACGGATTTATGATGTCACCGACATTGATATAGATTATCAAAGTCCCCACAGTATCCAAGAATACCCTGCTGATGAACTAGCGAGAGAATGGTACTTGCCAATTCCCGTGAGCGATCGTGATTATGTGATAGATGTCGGTTATCGCACCGCTGATGGTGGTTGGTTAGTATTAGCGCGTTCCGCGAGAGTGCATATTCCCCCTGTATATCCTTCCGACTGGATTGAAGATGTCTTCATCACAGTAGATTTTGAAGAAGACCTCCGCGGTAAAACCTTCTATGAATTAGTTCCCCCATCGAAGAAATTACCAACTGCTGCTTCTGCTGGTGGTAGCAACCCCATTTACGAAGAAATCTTTGGTATGGCAGAATCTGCCGAAGCTCAACGGGTTGCAGGTTCTATCTTCGGTTCTATGCAGCACGTCCCCGGTTCTGCTGCTCCAGAACAAGCTCTCAGTTCCTACGTTTTCCCATCTGGGGTAGGTATGTGGGCTGTTCCTAACGTATCTGGTTTAACGATGTCCGGTGTGGGAATGTCTGGTGTCGGCTTCTCCGCTTCCGCTGTTCCTGTGCGTCCTCGCAAGTTCTGGTTAGTTGCTGATGCTGAATTGATTGTTTACGGTGCAACTGAACCTGATGCAAATGTTACTATTGGTGGTCGTCCCATTAAACTCAATTCCGATGGTACATTCCGCTTCCAAATGTCCTTCCAAGATGGTTTAATTGACTATCCAATTCTAGCGGTTGCCGCTGATGGTGAGCAAACCCGTTCTATTCACATGAAGTTTGAGCGGGAAACACCTTCTCGTCATACTAACACCAAAGATGAAGCTGTCCTGGAATGGATGGTATAACTTCTGTATCTGAAGATTAATCATAACTGCAATTGTTAATTTTACCCGCTATAGTATTCCTGTAGCGGGTTTTTATATTTTATGTTTACCAAAAAATTCATTTTTCTATCTTTGTTAACGATAACGACAACTGTAATATCTGGTTGTCAGGATGTGATAGCTAATTCAGCAACAAAACAGTCTACTAATTGTCCTGGCAAAAATCCTCAATTTAGTATTGAGTTTTTTAAGACTAATAATAAGGGTGAAAGATATTCTAAAGGTATCAATCATGTAATTATTTTTAATCCCCAATCTCCAGAGTTAGATTTTAAAGTAAATGTGGGTTTAGCTCATCGGATTTATGCTAAAGATGCTAGGGGAAGATTTCGTAGAGAATATGTACCCAAACAATTTGGAGAAATTATCAGAGATGGTAATTCTCAATTAAATGGTAAATCACCAATTGCAGCGATTAATGCTGACTATATAGATCCAAAAAATCAACCCCAAGGTTTAAATATTTCTCGCGGGGTTGAGTATTCAGGAGCATTTAAAAATAGACGTTCTTCCTTTGGAATATCAGGGGGAAATCCTCAACAACGAAAAGCAACTATGGGGACTGGAAGCAGAGGTGCAAATATTCTGAATTATAATATGGTGGGAGGTAATGGTAGATTTTATAATCAAGGACAATTTAAGGATATTTGCAAAGCGTTAGGAGAATTTGCTTGTAAAGGTGCTACTAATCGTTCTTTAGTTGCGATTACCAGTAAAGGTTATGTGATTCTGTTAGTAAATGATGTGAAAGCTAATTCTAGTATTCAGTTTTCTGCTAATAATAAGGAATTACTCCCCAATCAGTTTGATGATGTGTTAACAGGAATTGCTAAAAATAACTGTCTGGGGACAATTAAAGAAGGGATGTTATTTGATGGGGGAATGTCTCCAGGGTTGTTTTATAATAATAAAGTCTATGTGGAGAATTTCGGACCCATTGGTTCGGTATTTTTGATTTATAAAAAGTGAACGTGTTTTGTAGAAATCTAAAAAAGAATAGGGAAATTTAAGCTGACAATATTTTGGAAACAAAGACTTTTTCAACAAACCCTATGTAGATTACTTTATATTATTCACTGGATAAGTTATTATCGAACTTGATGATTTTCATGAATTTACGCCAGAGCGATCGCACTACTTTTTTTTGTTGAATTGTGTGGAGAATAATAAAAGCCAAAAATGTATAGGCTAACCAAAAATGCAAATTTCTGCCAATATCAACCATTTCTGAATTTTGCGGGAAAATATCTGGTAAAACAATGCCAAAAAAACTCACATTATTACTTTTATATGAGTTAGAAAGCAAGAAACCAGCAACAGGAACAGCCCACATAAAAATATATAAACTGCTATGTAGAGCAACAGTTTTAAACCATTCTGGAGTCAACTTAGGAAATTTTTTAGTATATTTTCGCCACCAAACACGCAACAATACTAAAATTCGCCAAGTGAGTACAGCCATCACTAAAACAGCCATTGATTTATGAAAATCATAAAGGGAAGAACGAATAAAAACTTCCCTTGGCAACCTGGCCATAAATGTTCCAGTTGCGAACAATATTATATAACCAACTGACATCCACCAATGGATTGACATTAGATGCTTAAAAGCAGAATTTTGCCTAGATTTAGGAGGTGTATGAGCTGAAAGCATATATTATAATGATTGATGAAATTATCTAATAATAAAGTCTTGTAAATTTAGTTTAGCAAAGATTTAAGTCAAATGACAATTGATAATTGACAACTAACAACGCTTACTAACCCAGATTCGAGACTATTCTGATCTCCTTCTAATTCTTCTTCCTGACTCCTAGCCCTAACGAAAAGAAGCCTATTCACTATGTTATCAGTCAAAGATGCAGAAACTATTATTTTTACTGCTGTCCAATCATTAAATCAAGAACGTGATATTGAAGTTGTTGATTTATTAACAGCTTCACACCGCATTTTAGCAACTCCAGTAATTAGTTCTTTAGATTTTCCTCACTGGGATAATTCCGCAATGGATGGTTTTGCAGTGCGTTATCAAGATGTGCAAAATTCAAATCCTGAAAATCCGACAATTTTAGAAATTGTCGAAGAGATTCCCGCAGGATATCAACCCCAAATTACTATTAAACCAGGACAAGCAGCCAGGATTTTCACCGGTGCAATTATGCCAAAAGGTGCAGATACTGTAGTTATGCAGGAAAAAACTAATTTACAGGAAAACCGAGTTTCTATCTTTGCGACACCACAACCCCAAGAATTTGTTAGACATCAAGGAGACTTTTATCAAGCAGGAAAAGAACTTTTACCCGCAGGAATTAGCCTCAATGCAGCGGAAATTGCGATTTTAGCCGCAGCACAATTACCTAAAATCAGTGTTTTCCGTCGTCCACGGGTGGCAATTTTTTCCAGTGGTGATGAATTAGTAACACCAGAACAAACCCTAAAATCTGGACAAATAGTAGATTCTAACCAATATGCTTTAGCAGCTTTGGTAAAAGAATTAGGTGCAGAAGTGTTAATGTTAGGAATTGTTAAAGATGATCAAACTGCTTTAACAGAGACTATAAATTATGCCATTAATCATGCGGATATAGTTCTTTCTTCTGGTGGAGTTTCTGTCGGTGATTATGATTATATTGATAAAATCTTAGCATCACTGGGGGCAAAAATTCATTTTCGCGCCGTGCAAATGCGTCCAGGAAAACCTTTAACATTTGCCACATTTCCCAATTCCTTTTATTTTGGTTTACCAGGAAATCCCGTTGCTGCATTAGTCACATTTTGGAGATTTGTGCAACCAACAATCAAAAAACTTTCAGGAATGAATACAGGTTGGGAAGCAAAATTTATCAAAGTGAAATCCCATTCTGAATTAAAATCTAACGGAAAAATGGAAACTTATATTTGGGGTAACTTAAATTTAAATGATGGTATTTATGAATTTCAGCAAACAAGTGGTAATTTAAATTCTGGGAACTTAATTAACTTAGCCCAAACTAATGCTTTAGCAGTTTTACCAGTAGGGAAAACCTTAGTTTCTCCAGGAGAAGAAACTTTAGTTATGCAAATGGGATAACCTACTTTCCTTTATTAACAGTAAATTCTCATTCAGACAACAAGGAAACAATATAATATTAGCCACCGTCAATAATAATTGATCATCTTTGTATTTTGCCTCAAAAGAAACCATGAAAACCATCATCATCTTAACCACAATTATATCTTTAGGTAGTGTAATTACTCTCAAATCTATGCCTGCTATTGCTAATCCCAGCCAGCAACACCATCAAACTAACAAGAGGAATAAACTGGAACCTGTAGTAATTCCTAATAATCAATTACCAACACCTTTAACTAAAGGAATGGTATTTAGAGAAATCGCTAGTGGAGGAATAACAGGCAGAACTTATCAAACAGTGTTACTAGATGATGGTAGACTTTTAGGAGTATTAATAGGAGATGCTAACGACTCACAGCGTAGCGTGAAAAAAGTTTCTCCACAACAAGTTAAACAATTTGAACGATTACTAAACCAAACAAAATTTGAAAAATTCAACAAATTGAGTTTCCCAGCACCTCAAGGTTCAGCAGATTATATTACCTATACCCTAACTAGTCAAACAGTCACAAACCAATATAATGACATCTCAGAAAATCAACTACCAAAGGAACTATATAGAGTTGTCGAAGCATGGAACAAATTAAAAAATAGCGCGGAATAAATAACCCAAATCCTCAACTTCTAAAATTGAGGATTGAAATCACACTCTTAATTTCTCTCTGTGCCTCTGCGCCTCTGCGTGAGAAAAAAAAATTATCCCTTATCCACCAAACCCTCCAAAACCTGTTGTAAATCATTCGTCAACTCAGCCACAGATTGTCTAGCAGCAACCCGACTACTTTTATAAACCGGATAACGTTCAGAAACAGAAATTGGTTCACCCACAGTCATCTTCACCTGCTGCTTACCCAATTG
Source organism: Anabaena sp. UHCC 0187 (assembly GCF_009712035.1). Lineage (GTDB taxonomy): Bacteria > Cyanobacteriota > Cyanobacteriia > Cyanobacteriales > Nostocaceae > Dolichospermum. The sequence goes on from NZ_VILB01000009.1 coordinate 97,044, forward strand.
TGGACGATTTACAGGAATATTTCCCTTAATTTTATTCACCATATCCCATAAAAGTAAAGTCATTTCTGCAAATCTTTCCACCGTTGGTTTTTCGCGGATATAAACACCAGAAACAGCCACAAAACTCTCAACTAACCTCATGTGCCACATCCGAAAATATGCTTCCTCAGCAATTCTATCTCCCAAACTTTTCTCAATGGGTGATAATGATTTAAGATCCTTAAAATCTTCCCTAAATATATAATTCCACCCCGCTTGTTCTACCCGTCTACATCTATCATTCCAATTGCCTCTAGATGGTAAATCAAAATATTGTTCAGCAATGAACAAGGCTACATTCATGACAGCTTGTAACCGATAAGCTAAAGCATCATTTCTATCAGTAATTTCCCCATTAGTAATCTTTTTATCTGGCAATTTTTGATGATAAAATTTAGTGTAAAATTGCTCCATTACCGATAATAAATGTTCAGCCAAACTTAATAATCGAGGATAAAGTGCAGCCAAAGAAGTCTCAGTTTTCTCCTGATTTACAGATAAACCACTAGCTGCTTCTAAATCAGTTAACAAATTTGCTATATTGTCCCAAGGCTCATTTACATAACTATATTTAATTCCAATTGGTAAAATTAGAACTTCCTCATTTCTTCCCGCTTTTTGTAAATCTTCCGCACACCAAAAACCCATCTGTGCGATACCCGGTTCTAAGGGACTGATTATCTCTGATAAACCATTTGTAGCCCCTTCTGGCGCAGCAGCCATGGGAAACTGACCATTAATATACAAATCCCGTGCGGAACGCAACCCAGTCCAGTCAGCTTTACCGCGTTGAATCGGAGTTCCTCCCAAATGGGAAATTACCCAACCCACATGAGAACCAGCCCAGAGAGGAATTCCCCGATCATAGATAAAATGAGCATGAAGCGGATATTCTAGCTGTGTACCCCCAACTCGTGCTACTTTAGGCAAGATTTGGGACAGTAAATAAGTTAAACAAAGAGGGTCTGCTGTTTGAGGATGACGAAACGCCAACATAAACCGGATTTTACCATCCTGAAACCGCTGATAACAATCTGCCAAAGTTTCAACGTTGTCTGCTTCAATGTCGCTAATAGGTGTTTTCCACCGAATCCAGTCAGGTAGTACAAAATGTACTAATTTTAACAATAAAGGGTTAAAAGCCGGGGGAATAAATTCTAAAGGTGGTTGTGCTTGATACATTGCTTCAGACAAGGTAGTTATCTCCTCAAGTTATAGCAGGTGACAGGTGACAGAAAAATGCTTATAAGTCTTTCTGTAGCTGGGGTTAATCTTTCCTGATTTGAAAAGTTAGTAAGTAAAGGTAAAAAGAATGCGATTATCACAAATGTTATTTGTTACACTGCGGGATGATCCGGCTGATGCGGAAATCCCTAGCCATAAATTGTTACTCCGTGCCGGATATATCCGTCGCATTGGTAGTGGGATTTATGCTTATCTTCCCCTAATGTGGCGGGTTTTGCAAAAGGTTTCCCAAATTGTGCGGGAAGAAATGAACGCTACCGGCGCACAAGAATGTTTATTACCGCAGTTACAACCTTCTGAATTATGGCAGGAATCGGGACGCTGGGATACATACACTAAAGCTGAGGGGATTATGTTTTCTTTGGTTGATAGAAGGGAACAACAATTGGGACTTGGCCCAACTCATGAGGAAGTAATTACCACTGTTGCCCGTGATATGATTCGTTCATATCGTCAATTACCTGTACATTTATATCAACTACAAACTAAGTTTCGTGATGAAATTCGTCCCCGGTTCGGTTTAATGCGCGGACGAGAATTTATTATGAAAGATGGTTATTCTTTCCATGCTGATGAAGAAAGTTTGAAAAAAACTTACCAGGATATGTACACTGCTTATAGTAATATGTTGCGGCGTTCTGGTTTGGCTTTTCGGGCTGTGGAAGCTGATTCTGGTGCTATTGGTGGTTCTGGTTCGACAGAATTTATGGTGTTAGCAGATGCGGGAGAAGATGAAGTTCTCTATACTGAAGATGGTAAATATGCAGCAAATGTAGAAAAAGCAGTTTCTTTACCAGCAGCAGCGGAAACTTCACCTTTTACAACTTACGAAAAACGGGAAACTCCGGGAACTGATACAATTGAAAAACTTTGCAATTTCTTGAAATGTTCTCCAACTCAAATTGTCAAAAACGTTTTATATCAAACTGTTTATGATAATGGGTTAACGGTTTTGGTGTTGATCAATATTCGCTCAGATCAGGAAATTAATGAAGTTAAATTACAAAATGAATTAACTAAATTAGCTCCTCAATTTGGTGCTAAAACTATTCTGACTTTAACTGTACCAAATGCCGAAGCTCAAGAAACATGGCAAGCTAAATCTTTACCTTTAGGTTATATCGCACCGGATCTTAGTGATGATTATATTGCTGGCAGTAAACAGGTAAATTCTCAATTTGTGCGTTTACTAGATCAAACTGCTGTGGAATTAAAGAACTTTGTTACTGGTGCAAATGAAAGTGGTTTTCACGTAGTTGGTGCAAATTGGGGTGAGCAATTTAAGCTACCCACATTAACCGTAGATATTCGTAAAGCAAAATTAGGCGATCGCTCTCTGCACAACCCAGAACAAACCCTACAAACAGCTAGAGGAATCGAAGCTGGTCACATCTTCCAACTGGGAACAAAATACTCTGAAGCGATGGGTGCAACTTATACCAACGAACAAGGGGAAGAAAAGCCTTTAGTTATGGGTTGCTATGGTGTGGGTGTGTCTCGGTTAGCACAATCAGCCGTAGAGCAATCCTATGATAAAGATGGGATAATTTGGCCAGTAGCGATCGCACCATATCACGCCATTATCACAATTCCTAACATTAAAGATGCCCAACAAATCGCCGTCGCCGAAAAACTTTACACAGAACTCAATAAAGCGGGTGTAGAAACATTATTAGATGACCGAGATGAACGAGCAGGTGTTAAATTTAAAGATGCAGATTTAATCGGTATTCCTTTTAGAATAGTCACCGGACGAGCAATTGCAAATGGTCAAGTGGAAGTAGTAAAACGCGCAAATCGTGAATCTCAAGAAATTGCCATTGAGGAAGTTGTGAATACATTGCAACAATGGGTTAAAGACGCAATAACAGGGTAGAATTAAACTCTTGTGGGGTGGGCATACTATGGCTCAGTACAAGTCATGCCCGCCATTAATCCAAGATAAAAATAAAGAATAGGTATTGAATTCTGAAAATCCTGATTCAAAACATATAGATATGCAAATATCAAGTTGTGTATATTAACTATACTTCATATACCGTAAATTAACTGATGTTTGCTGCTAACTGATTTGTATACCATATTTCACTCAATTGCAATTTAAAAGTTTTTTCAAGAAACCATGAGATTTAGATAAAGACAAAAGTGACGGACTGGAAAAGATAACTCTACAATTGAAGTGAGCAGGGGCAAGATTAGCAATAGCAGTTTATGTACAAATCAAAGCCAAAGATTTGAATCAGGGATATAACCTTATAAACAGGCTACTTATCTTACAAATACTATTTCCATCCTAAATCCAGTAGGTTTTATATATGAATGACCAACAAAGAACTAACGGTATTTCTTCCGGTGCGGTAGCAGCTATTTCCGCAGCAGTAGTAGCGGTAAGCGGTGGAATAGCCTGGTTTTCTTCCCAAACTCCCAATCCTCCCACACCTAGCAACTCCTCACAAATCATTAAACAGCCAATTAAGCAATCAACAACCCAACAAGGGAACGAACAGACTGCTAGTATATATTGGCTCAGATCCAAGGAAAATCGCCTAGATTTAGTTCCCCAACCTTTTAAAGTTGCTGCTACCCAACCCAACCAAGTTTTAGAAGCAGCATTTAAAACATTATTAGCAGGGCCAAGTGAAGGAACAGACTCTACCACCATTCCCCAAGGTACTCAACTATTGGGAGTAAAAGCCGAAAATAATGATGTTCATGTTAATTTATCGGAAAACTTTACCACTGGTGGCGGTAGCACTTCCATGATGGGACGGATTGGACAAGTTGTATACACTGCTACTAGTTTAAACCCTAAAGCCAAAGTATATATTGAAGTCAATGGGAAAACCTTAGAGGTTTTAGGCGGTGAAGGCGTGGAATTAGAACAGCCACTCACCCGCGAAAGTTTTCAGAAAAATTATCCGCTTTAGTAATTGGTGATTGGTAATTGGTAATTGGTGATTGGTGATTGGTGATTGGTGATTGGTGATTGGTGATTGGTAATTGGTAATTACTCTTGTCTGTTCCCTGTTCCCTGTTCCCTGTTCCCTGTCACCTATCACCTGTTTACTTAATCGGGGTTAATTCTCATCAAAGGTTGGCCATATTCCACTGGTTCGCCATTTTGAACTAAAATTTCCATTACCTGTCCAGAGACTTCGGCTTCAATTTCGTTCATCAGCTTCATTGCTTCAATGATACAGACACTTTGACCAGCTTTGACGCGATCACCTACTTCCACAAAGGATGCTTCTCCCGGTGCTGGAGCGCGGTAAAAAGTCCCCACCATTGGTGATGGTACGTCAACCAATTTTTGATTAATTGGTGAAGAAGAATGAGTAGATTGTACTACCGAATTATCTGCAACTTTATTTGTCACACCCCCCTCAGACATTGAAGTTGGTAACGCTGTAGATACTAACTGGGTTACACCAGCGCTCACCACACCACCAACCGTCCCTGGGGCATTATTGTTAAAACTGACAGCTTTCCGTACTGTTAACTCAAATTCATTGTTTTTGAGTGTAACTTCCGCAATATCTGTTTGGGCAATAGTTACCAATAGCTGACGGATTTCATTAAAGTCTAATGTCACAATTATTTTACCTCGACCTAACCGTTAAATTAAAATTCTAAGTAAGGCAGGGATTTAATCCCTCTATAAAAAAGGGATTGAAATCATTATTACCAAGTTGAAATTTTGGACTTCGACTTCGCTCAGTTGAACGATTTTGAATTTTAGTCCTCACTATTTCAAGTTGGTATCAAAAAAATAGGAAAATTATTCCCTGCCTAAATACTTGTCTTCTCTGGTATCAATCTTTATCCGTTCCCCTTGGGCAATAAACAAAGGAACCATGATAGTTGCACCAGTTTCTAGAGTTGCTGGTTTAGTACCACCTGTAGCAGTATCACCTTTGACACCAGGATCTGTTTGCACAATTTCCAAAACTACAGAGTTAGGTAGTTCTACTTCCAGCACCTGTTCGCCCCAGCGAATCACGTTCACTTCCATACCTTCTTTAAGGTACTTGACGCGATCGCCAATTTGCGCTGTAGTTAATCTACCTTCTTCATAGGTCTCCATATCCATAAAGATAAACTCATCGCCTTCTTTATAGGTATGTTGCATCGTCAGTTTTTCCAAAGTTGCCTGGGGAAGGCTTTCCCCAGCCCGGAAAGTTTTTTCCAACTGTTTCCCAGTTTGGACATTTTTTAATGTTGTCCGCACAAAAGCAGAACCCTTGCCTGGCTTAACGTGAAGAAAATCTATCACGCGCCAGACCGAACCATCTAATACAATTGAAACACCAGGTCGAAAGTCGTTACTAGAGATCATGAAACTTTCAAATTTTGCAAGACAATCGGCATTTATTGTACCCTTCCCGCGCCATAAGTTGTTAATTGTCAGTGGTCAGTTGTTCGTTGTCAGTGGTCAGTGGTCAGGAAAGAGGCAAAAGGTAATAGGCAATAAATATAAATATTCTCTATGCCCCCAGTTCCCAGTCCCCAGTCCCCAGTCCCCAGTCCCCAGTCCCCAGTCCCCAGTCCCCAGTCCCCAGTCCCCAGTTCCCAGTCCCCAGTCCCCCAATGTGGGAAGATAATCAATGAATTAGTTCCAGTCAACACTTTGATGTAACAAGAAAAAGAAATTCCATGTTGAACTTATTAAATTCCTGGGTTAAGAACAGCCTAAAGGTAATATTGCTATTAACAATATTTTTAGGCGTGAATACAGTTGGGTGGACTCCCGTTAGTAACGCCGGTTTACCAGCGGGAAACGCAATTACCGATGGTAAGGCTTTGTTACGTTATGCACTCCCCATAGATAATCAACCTGTACGTAAACTGCAAGCCAGTTTAGAGGATATTTCTAACCAACTGCGGGCAAATAAGCGATGGGGCGCAGTTAATAATGACCTCAAGCAAGCATCGCGGATACTCGATAAACCTTCCCAAATATTAGCAAGCGTTCCGGAAGAACGCCAACCTCAAGCTGAAGCTTGGATGACTGAATTGAAATCTGGCATCACAGAACTGCAAGAAGTAGTTAAAACTAAACAAAAAGAACCTATTCTTGACGGAAGAGCCAAATTACTGGATCTTGTCAGTTTGTTAGAAGAATCAATGGTGACGGAATTCCCCTTTGAAGTCCCTGCTGAATACAGTAATTTACCCCAACTCAAAGGACGGGCTACCATTGCTTTTAAAACTAATAAAGGCGATCTTACTGTAGTTGTTGACGGCTATAGCGCCCCTGTCACTGCGGGTAATTTCGTTGATTTAGTACAAAGAGGTTTTTATAACGGTTTAGAATTCACCCGTTCGGAAGAATCTTACTTTTTACAAACCGGAGATCCTGTTGGTAAAGAAGTTGGTTTTATTGATCCTCAAACTGGCAAATATCGCGCTGTTCCTTTGGAAATTTTAGTCCAAGGAGAAAAAGAACCAACCTATGGCATCACTCTCGAAGAAGCTGGGCGTTATTTAGATATGCCAGTTTTACCGTTTTCGTCTTTTGGTGCTTTAGTTATGGCACGTCCTGAAGGTGAAGCTAATGGTGGTTCTTCCCAAGTTTTCTTTTTCCTTTTTGAACCAGAACTTACCCCCGCTGGACGGAATCTTTTAGATGGTCGTTATTCTGTGTTTGGTTATCTCACCCAAGGTAGAGAGATTTTAGATAAACTCAAAGCTGGTGACAAAATTGAATCCGCAACCGTTGTTCAAGGCGTAGAAAATTTAGTTCAGCCTCAAGCAGCATAATCAATTTTGGGTTTTAGATTGATCAATCTAAAATCCAAAATAGCCGCAAACAGTAAGAAGCCTCACTTGTCACCCGATAGGGGAAGGTAATTAATAAGTTTAAATTATTAATTTATTATTTTTAATAAGTTTTTTTGAAAAAATTTTTTATTTTCAGGGTTCAGGTCGGGTTTCTTGTGGTAATATAGTTATATAAATATAATCGAGCATGAGTAAAATTTTATCAAAGGTACACATTCCCATTATCAGGATATCACGCCGAGGGGCTAAAGTCAATCGGTTAAACCCGAAAAAAAGAATTTTTTTTAAATTTTTTAAATTTTTTTGAATTTGAGAACGCCCAATCAGGATTCAGACAAAGGAATTATAGCACAAAGGAACATCCTTTAATCCTATAAATCCTGATTCTGACATTTTCCTATATTTCCACATATTGCCAGCGTTTGGTTGCTTCTGTTTCTCGACAGATTAAAATCCCAAACCATTCTAATCTCTCTACATTTTCAGCAATGGCATTTTTGTATCTACCACCATTTTTAAATTGAGCCGCAATTTGTTCCACTGTCCACTCTCTGGTATTGGTGCGAAGTAAGTCGCGGATAGCTGCAAGTTGATCTTTTGGTTCTTTGGGAAATGTTTTTTGTTCCGTGGGAATAATCACGGTTTCTTCTGCTTCCATTACTTCCGTTAGCACTTGTTGGGTAACTTCATTTGGTGCTTGATATTCGGGACGCAACCAGCGAATTGTTCCGTTACGTTCTTCTTCTGCACGTTCAGCATTGAGAGCAACTAATCGTTCTAAAATTATTTCTTCAATTTCGGCTTTTGTTTTTTGATGATCTTTTAAATCGTGCCATTCATAAGCATCAAAAACGGCATTATCTAATTCATCATGAATTTGTTTGAGGGTGGAAACTAAGGCTTTATTATTATATGTTTTATCTGTTTCGGTAAATGTTTCACCTTTGCGGAGTTTTTCTAGCAGGTTATACATTCCGGTAATTGTGATTTCGGGATATTGTGTTTGCACTCGTTTACGGTGGGAATCTAATCTTTCTCCTAATTCTCGAATTTTCTGTTTTTGTTCTGGTGTAGGATTTGGGAAGGGGAAAGGATCAAAACAAACAGAGTTATTATAGCGAGGTGTATTTCCTCCTAAATCTCCACCTGCTGCTAATGACCAAACAATATGAATATAACTGGACAAAACACCGAGAAAGTAAGAATCGTCAATTGCGATCATAATCACTTCACTTTCAGTTATGAAATCTGCTGGAAGAAAAATGAAAAATCTATGCTTTGCTGTTCTTGGAGTTGCAATATATTTATTTAGATTATTAAGTGCTGGTCTAAAAGTAGCTCTAGCTTCCCCATAAATCCACCAGCTATCACGAGACGATTTTCGTCTATTTACATCTCTTTCTGGTTTAACTCTTTCATAAATCCATTGATAAATAACTGGATAAATATCTTGAACTTGCTTAATAGAAAGTCCCCAAAGATCAATTGTAAATAAACCTCTATTCTTATCAGTAATATCTTTGCCACTGATAAATCTTTTAATTACTGATAACTGATTATTATTGTCTTTGCTGTAGCCTAAAAATTGGGCTTGTTCTTGTGTGAGAAGAAAACCTGCTCCTCTCATTTCCATTCCTCTACAAGCAAGTTTTGAATTTGCTTTTAGCTTGTTAGTACCTGCGACATCTGCTCCAGATTGGAGATTACTGAAAATTTTCTCTACATTTTTCCACTGAATATTAATTTTATCTGCCGAATGTTCCGGGGTTATTCCTTCTTCATGCGAGACTAAAGTACCAATTTTAGGAATATGTAAAAGTCTTTGAGAATTAATTGATTCAGCACCAGTCATAGCAGCGGTAACTCCTGCATCTCCATCAGTCCAAGGATGATCAGGAATTGCTAAAATTAACCGAATAGGATTTTTGTGATTTAGATAAAAATCAATTATCTTTCTTTGTCGAACTTGTTGAATTGTATTAGTTGAGATAAAAGCAAACTTATCAACTTTATCATCTTGGGCTAACTGTGCTGCTTTATGCCACCAATACATGACGAAATCTACAGTATCAGGAACATCTGGATAAACTTCACGCAATGTTTCTGTATATCCATCTCCTAATCTATCCCTCATTCGTGCATTTCCAATAAAAGGAGGATTAGAAACAATATAATCTGCATTTGTCCATGTAGCAGGACGAGGATTAAGATAACGATAAATAGGAATTTGATCACTCGGATCTGGAACATCTTCACCCGTCACAGGATGCTTGATCATTTTTCCACCCCAGCGAGTTTTTACCTGACCCGTTTTAGCATCAATATCTAACTCTTTCCCATCATAATCTAACACCGCATCACGAAATTCAATATTATGAAAATCCTGTAAAATCGGTTCTGGTGGTGGTGTACTGCCATAGCGTTTAAAATGCCATTGTAAATAACCAATCCAAATTACTAACTCTGCAATAGCAGCCGCTCTAGGATTAATTTCAATCCCTAAAAATTGCGACGGGTTTACCTGTTTTCTCCCAGCTAAACGCGGATCAAATTCCTCTAATAAATTCGTTGTCACCTTTCCCAAAACATCCAGCAAGCGCATTTGTACTTCCTGTTCCAATGTTTTCAGTAAGTCTAACGTCACATACAAAAAGTTACCCGAACCACAAGCCGGATCAAGAATGCGAAGTTGTTGTAATTTATCTAAAAATCCCCTAATTTCACTTTCCGCTTTTTCTATTTGTGCTTTTGTCGGTTTTTGCTGTTTTTCTTTCAGAGTTAAAAACCGATCAACTTCCGATTCAACTAATAACCATTCTTCCCGTAAAGGTTCTATGACTACTGGACGCACCAACCGCTCAACATAGGATCTGGGTGTGTAATGCGCTCCTAAACTTTTGCGTTCTTTACTATCTAAAGCTCGTTCTAATAATGTCCCAAAAATCGCCGGTTCTACCTCTGTCCAATCTTTATCTGCGGCTTCATATAGCACTTCTAACTGTTCTTTAGGTAAATCAAAAGCTGTTGCATCTTTAAAAAAGCTGCCATTAAATTGGGGAATTTCATCAAAGTTAAATTCTCCCCCAGTATTCATGACTTTCCAAAGTTTTTCAATCTGGGTTTTAAATGTTTTTGGTTCAACCAACCAACGCTCTTTTAAGGCTTTAGTAAAAACTTCTCCTTTCAATAATTTCACATCTTCTGCAAACATGGTAAAAATGCAGCGCATGAGGAAATTGGCAACTTCTTGGGGTTGGTGTCCTTGTTGTTCTAACCACCGCGCTAATTTAGCTAAAGTATCCGCTACTTCTCTTGTTACCCGCGCTCGATATTTTTCTGGGTTGAGACTTTGAGGATCATTAAATATCGCAACAAAACGATTAAATACTTTTTGATCTAAAAGCTGATCAAGATCAATTTTTTCCCGCGCACCATAACCGCCGTAATTACCACTAAAACTTACCCAAAATTCAAAATGTGAGCCAATATCACAGGTAATTAGAAATGGGGGTTTACTTGGTAGAAAGGGTGTATAACTTTGAGCTTGATAAAAAGCCTTTTCCATTGCTATATCATAGGTTTTTGTCCCTCGTTTAGCAGTACCGCGTTTATTTGCATTTCCCCCTTGTTTAGCTTCAATTAAAAAATGTCCTTCTTTATAGAAGTCTGCAAAGTTGGTAGTGACTCCATCTTTGTTAAATATCTTGATGTCTTTATCAAAACAATAGCGATCGCCTGTTATACTTCCTTTAGGTGCTGGACGTTCTACCGCCAACGCATCACAAAGTTCTAAAAAGAAACCCTGATAATTTGCTCTTTCGTTACCCTGCGAACCTTTCCACTTTTTGAGAAATATTTCGACTCGTTGACGATCTTCACTTTTCATGGCAACCTGGAATATTAATTACTGTCAAAATCAGGATTTTACAGGATTTGAGGATTTACAGGATATAGCAAAAAACTGAGCTTTTACCCAATTCATAAGTTTAAATTATTAAATCTTGAAACTTTAATAAGTTTTTCTTCAAAAAAAATTCTTTTTTTTGGGGGTTGCGGTCGGTTTGGATGTGGTAATATAAGTATATTAATATAATGGAGCATCGGTAAAAATTTTATCGAGGCATATATTCCCATTATCAATATATCACTTCAAGCGGAAAAAGTCAACGGGGTTGAACCCAAAAAAAGAAATTTTTTTTCAAAATTTAATTTTTTTTTAATTTTGATGTCCTGATAAATTGAAGGGACTAAAATCCTGTAAATCCTCAAATCGTGGACATCCTGATTCTGACAAAAAAATTATAACACAAACCAACATCCTGTAAATCCTGATTATGACGATATCAGATCCCCGACTTCTTTAAATAATCGAGGATCTAATAAGTAGGTAGGTGTTGAAAATTGTCGTTATGACAAGGCAGAAGGCAGAAGGGAAGATCGTTTTGGGAAACTTTACTTTCCGTTACATATTTCGATTTTTTTGCACTGTTCTACTTACTATTACCTATTACCTGTCACCTTCTTTCTGGGAAACCAATCATCTAAAATGGCATAGAATACCGGGACAACAAATAAACTGAGAATAGTCGAACTGACCAAACCACCAGCAATAGATACAGCCATAGGCGATCGCAATTCCGAACCCGCACCTAAACCCAAAGCAATAGGAACCATGCCCAAAATCGTCGCTGCTGTAGTCATCATAATGGGGCGCAAACGCACAGGGCCAGCCTGGAGAATTGCCTCAGTTTTTTCCATTCCCGTATCTCGTAACTGATTAATGTAATCCACAATTAAGATCGCATTTTTGTTAGTAATCCCCAACAAAAATACAAAACCAATTAAAGATATCATCCCAAAATCACTCTTTGTAAATAGCAGTGCCAGCAACGCCCCAACAACTGCTAAAGGTAAAGAAAGACCAATAACTATGGGATCTACCCAACTTTTAAACAACCAAATCAGCACCACAATAATACAAAGTGCTGATAATCCCAAAGTTGTGCCAAAACTCCCAAAAACCTCATTTTGACGGGCAGAATCTCCCCCTAAATTCAAAGAAACACCAGCCGGCATCACAGCTTTAGCTTCAGCTACAACTTTATCAGTTGCATCACCTAAAGTTAAATTTTGACTCAGGTTAGCACCGATATAAACTACTCGCTGATTATTCAAACGTTCTATTTGCAAAATCGCATCTTGTTGATGAGACACACCTGTAATAGTCACATCAGCAAAACCAGATATTTTCTCAATTCGAGCTTTTACGGCTTTAGCCGCTGTTGTCAAAGCCTGAAGATCATTACCTTGCAAAGCTATTTGTAGAGGTTTTTGCCCACCAGTGTCTACAAATTGAATATCTTCTACACTTGTAGTTACACCTGTCAATTTTGGTAAAGCAGCGCGGAGTTGGTCTTGTACTTCCGCCGTTTTCAGTTCTCGCTCTGCTTTGAGCTTAACGTACAGCGTACCCTTGTTTGGCTCACCTTCACGAGAACCCACAGTAGTAAACACCGTAGCCACTGCGGGGGACTTTCTGACTACTTCTTCCAGTTTCTTAGCAACATCCAAAGAATCGTTTAAAGGATTAGGAATGGAAATAGAAGATGATGAAGCCGCTAAAGCCGCAGCAGACAAAGACAAATTTCCTAATTTATCTTGTTGTCCCGCTTGTCCTGCCTGTCCTCCTGGTTGTCCTAGTCCTCCTGTCCTTCCTTGTGCAAGATCCCCAGGAAGACTAGGTAAAGGAGCAGTATAGACAATATTAAATTCTCCTCGGTCAAGTTTGGGAATAAACCCTTTGGGAATTAGGGGAATCAGGGCAATACCAGCAATTAAACTACCTACAGCTAACCCCACAACTATCAAGCGGTGCTTCAATGACCAATCTAACAAGTTACGGTAAGCTTGGTCAAAGTTTAGCCAAATTCGACCTTGCTTCTGGGGAGAACTAGATGGTTTAGCTTTGAGCCAGTAAATGGCTAAGACTGGGGATAAAGTCCGGGCCACGCACATAGATGTCAGCATGGCAGCAGAAACGGTAATCCCAAAGGGTTTAAAAAACTGACCAATGACTCCACCCATCAAACCGATGGGTAAAAATACCGCTACTGCTGTTAAAGTAGCTGCGGTGACAGTTAAACCAATTTCATTAGTGGCTATCAAAGCGGCTTCGTAGGGAGTTTTCCCTTCGTCAATATGCCGCATGATGTTTTCTACATCAACTATGGCATCATCAACGATTGAGCCAATGACCAAAGCTAAAGCTAACAGGGTAATAGTTTCTAAGTTAAAGCCATATATTGCCATCACAATAAATGTGCCTAACAAAGATGTGGGAATGGCTAAAGCCGAAATCAGGGTGGCTTGCCAATTCCATAAAAAAGGAAAAATTACAACTACCGATAGAATGATTGCTTCGATCAGGGCATCTATGGTGGAATGGGTAGCATTGCGAATATATTCGGCTTGGGTAGCAGCTAAGGTGATAGTGACATCTTTTAAGCTCGACCTTAGCTGTTGTACCTCTTCTTCTACTCGACTGACAACTTCTAAGGTATTAGCATCACCTTTTTTAATTACCTGAAAAGCTAAAGCCTCTTTACCATTAAACCTGACTAAAGTCCCGGCTGGGGGTAGTCCATTAGTTGCTGTGGGTGGTGCTGCATTGTTACCATCCCCTAATAGAGAGACTTTGAGAACTCCTGGTAATTTAGCGATCGCTGGCACAATTTTATCTTTTACCAGTTGCCGTAAATTATCAATTTTCCCAGAAGAACTTTCAATTGCGTAGCTAACAGCCGCTGATTCGTTCAGATTCAAAGGGATGATTTTTTTATTTGTATCCTTGGGTAAATTTAATTGATTGACTATTTTGGAAATTTGGTTAGTCGCAGTTTCTAAATTTGTCCCCACAACAAATGAGGAAACTACCGCAGTTTGACCAGGATAGGTTGATGAACGAATATCCTCAAGTCCTGCCAGGGATTTTAGACTTTCTTCCAGTGGTTTAGTGAGTTTTTCTTCTGTTTCTAGGGCAGATGTCAAGGGGGCTTGGGCATTTATTACCACTACGGGAAAGGTGATATCTGGAAATAAAGCATATTTAAGGGAACTGAAGGCCAGGACACCAGCTACCGCTACACCTATCCAAAAACACACCGTCAACCAAGAAAACTTAATCGCTAATTTGGAAATATTGAAGCTTTCGCGTGCAGATTGTGAGTTATTGGTTTGTACCATCTGATAAAATTATCTTAGTCATTGTTCGTTAGTCATTAGTCATCGGTGTTCAGTGAGCTTAGTCGAACTGTCTTTTGATAACTGACAACTGACAGGTTAGTATAGAACTTCTAGGATAACAATGGTTATTGCTAATTTAGCTGACAAGGTTTGAATATATTCTCGCTATTGAGCTATTTTATCTATTTAAAAGAGATAATTTCCTAATTTACCATTCTCATGTCAACTTTGATCTTAGTCCCCCAGGGAGCAGAATATCAAGCCGTCTGTCGCGGATTAAGTCGCGTTACCAGTTCCCCAGCCAAAGTATTAGCCATACCAATGGGAATTGAACCAGTACGGCAATATTTACAAAAATTAACCGACATCGGTGAGCATCGCATTTTGATGATGGGTTTATGTGGTAGCTTGAGCCAAAAATATCAAGTTGGCGATCTTGTTTTATATCAAAATTGCCTTTATCAAGGAAATCTGCAAGAATGTGATAGTTCGTTCACCGCAGATATACATAATCAACTTGGGGATCATGTATCTTTAGTCAAGGGCTTAACGAGTGATTGCGTTGTATGTAGAGCCACAGAAAAAAGCCATTTACATCAAGAATTTGGGACTGACGTTGTAGATATGGAAGGATACGCCCTGCTAGAATTTTTCCAGCAATCTGCAAACAGACAAGTAGCCATACTGCGAGTAGTCAGCGATGATGCTCACCATGATATTCCCGATATTGCATCAGCTATGAGTGAGGACGGTTCATTAAAACCTTTACCCTTAGCTTGGGAGTTAATCTGTCAACCCTTAGCAGCGACTCGACTAATTACTGGTTCATTAAAAGGACTGAAAGCTTTAACAGCAGTCACTGAATTATTGTTTACTCCTTACAGCAGGAGTCAGGAGTCAGGAGTCAGGAGTCAGGAGTAAAACTGGCTTGGTTTATAGGTTTCAATTTAGATTTTGTACCTCCTAACGACGCAACCTGCTGTAACTGTTCAGTAACCTCAGAATGGACAACAAGATCCCCGACTTCTCAAAGAAGTCGGGGATCTAAACGGATTTTAAACTAGAGAAATGTCTTTTAAGCTAGACTCAAATTGACCTTAACAACCATATCATTAAAGTCTTTGTCACCACCACCAAATAGATCCTCAAAACCAAAGGTATTATCACCTAACATCCGCACATGATCGACACCATCGGAGTTAGCACCTAAGAAAGTGAAGTAAATATTGGGGTTAGTGGTACTAGGTGTACCATTAGCGATGAGAAATGGTAAATAGATAGCACCACCTTGAAGAGTCGCATTGAAAGCTGCTGTTCCGCCGTTGTTCACAGTCAAATTCAGATCAGAAACACGTCCATTCAGAGCCGCTTGAGCATAACCAGCTTGTCCTGGGAGGATATCAGCCGTACCATCACCATTAGTATCAATACCGCCATTCTCACCAGTTACCCGATAGAAGCCAATGAAATTATTAAACCCGGCTTCTCGGTTAACTACAAACTCAGCTTTTACCGCACCAGTGATATTCCGTAAATCTAGTGATTCCCCTTGTGGTTTGTTTTGCAGAGTTGAACCCAAAGCGATCGCTTTATCAGTGGCTTTAATTGTTACCTGCAAATCCTCAAACCCAGTTGGATTACCAGAACCATCTTCCCAAGCTAGGGAGAAACTATCAGATCCCAAGTCTGTAATCTTGAGACTAGAAGGGGTAGGAAACAGAACATTACCAATAGAAGTGGCGTTACTGAGTACAGAATCGGTTGAACCACCTTTAACCAAGTAGAATCTCAAATTGTCATTAGAATTAAATCCTAACAACCTTTCCAGGCTAGTGGGATTAAACCCAGCGGGAGGATTAGTCAAAGCAGAGAAAATTACTTGACTTTTTGCTAATGCTTTTTCTGCATAACCCGCTGCACCTGGAGCAATGCCATCAATTTTACCACTCGCATCATCAACGGTAAATACTCCTATTTCATTCACAAGACTAGAACTGCGTCCTGTCAACTTAACTTCTAGTGTGGCGTTGCCTTTTTGAGCTTTGATATTAAAGACATCATCACTAACCTTTGTCAGGAAACTGTTTGAGCCTGAACCTGAGTCAGAACCTGAGTCAGAACCTGAACCTGTTTCGTTGATATCATTGATATTGATGGTCAAAGCTTTTTCATAGGTCAGTCCAGCCGCATCTTGTGTCTTGACGCGAATACTGTAATTGGACTTAGTTTCAAAGTCTGGAGAGACATTAATTTTCAGTTGATTTCCATTAATGGTGAAATTATTATTATCAGTGTCACCATCACCATCAACTAGACTATATGTAAAAGTATCACCTGTATCTGGGTCTGTCGTAGTAAATGAACCAACAACAGAGTTAGTTGCAACATTCTCATCAATGGAGTTTTTGCTGATTTCTAAACCTGTAGGTGCTTGGTTTGTAGCAGTTTCTTTGATATCATTGATGTTGATAGTTAACTGCTTCTCATAAGTTAGTTCACCAGCATCTTGTGTCTTGACGCGAATACTGTAATTGGACTTAGCTTCAAAGTCTGGAGAGACATTAATTTTCAGTTGATTTCCATTAATGGTGAAAGCACTATTATCAGTGTCACCATCACCAGCAACTAGGGTATATGTAAAAGTATCCTTTTTGTTGGGGTCAGTTGTGCTAAATGAACCAATAACTGTATCTTTATCAACATTTTCATTAACGCTGTTATTGCTGAGGGTTAAATCTGTGGGCGCTTTGTTGACAGCAGTTCCAAATATCACATAGGCTCCTCCAGCCTTAGTAGCAGTAGAAAGAGTGCCAATAATCAAGTCTTTAATATCGTCATTGTTGACATCTCCTGCAC
Source organism: Anabaena sp. UHCC 0187 (assembly GCF_009712035.1). GTDB lineage: Bacteria > Cyanobacteriota > Cyanobacteriia > Cyanobacteriales > Nostocaceae > Dolichospermum. Next base: position 114,207 of record NZ_VILB01000009.1, read on the forward strand.
CACTGACAGAGAAGCCTAATTGGTTATCGAGGGAAAGACCATTAACAATAAAACCGTTGTCACCGTTGAGATTGGATAGATCAAAGGTAGAACTAAAAGGAGTCTTGCTACCATAAACCACATAGGCTTGTCCATTGGAGTTACCATTGGGAGCGCCAATAATGATGTCATCAATGCCGTCACCGTTAATATCCCCTAAAGCACTGACAGCCCAACCGGAGTTGTCTTCTGTTGCAATACCGTTGATGGTAAAGCCATTGCTGCCATTAAGGTCAGAGAGTTCCAGGGTCTTACCAAAACCACCTTTTTTTCCAAAGACTACATAACTTTTGCCAGCAAAATCTTTACCATTGGGATTTCCATCTCTTGCACCAATAATTAAGTCAGCGATGTTGTCACCGTTGATATCGCCGGCTTTACTAACGAAGAAGCCTGATTGATCAACACCTTGTCCGTTGATCACAAAGCCATCGTTAGCATCAAGTTCGGAGACGTTGATCATGCCGTCAGGAAAGGTGTCAGTAAAGGGGTTGTCTTGACTCCGTCCATAGATGACAAAACTGCTGCCAGCATTATTATCACCAGCATAGGGCGCACCAATAATCAAATCATCAATGTCATCACCGTTGATATCCCCAGCATCACTGACGGAATAGCCTAGGTTATTCTCTTCATCGCTGAAGATGATCAACCCGTCATTAGCCTCAAAGTTGTCGTCGAGGTTTATGGTTAAATTAGAACCAAAACCGTCTTTTTTACCAAAGATGACATAGCTTTCACCGACAATACCTGGTCCATTATTACCAGGATTGGTTGCACCAATTAATAGGTCTTTGACACCATCACCATTAATATCGCCGGCACTACTAACAGCCCAACCTGCATTACTACTATATTCACTACCTTGAATAGTAAAGCCCTTGCTACCAAGGTTGGAGAGTTCGATGGGATTACTAAAATAGTTGGATTCTTTACTGCCAAAGATCACATAAGCATTGCCGCGACTGGGATTATTTCCAAAACTGCCAGGTGCGCCAATAGCTAGATCATCAACACCATCACCATTAATATCGCCAATATTGCTAACGGAACGACCGGATTCATCACCTGTTTCAGTCCCATTGATCACAAAGCCATTAGTACCATCAAGACTAGCAAGCTTTATAATTGGATCAAAGCCATTTGTTTTACCAAAGACTACGTAGGTTTTCCCAGCATCACTCTTATTATTGGGATCGTTCAAAGGTGCGCCAATGATTAGATCACCGATGCCATCACCGTTAATATCCCCCGCATCACTGACGGAGAAGCCTGAGTTATCGTCACCTTCACCTTCGATGATAAAGCCGTTGTTGCCGTTAAGTGTGGAGAGGTCAAAAAATTTGTCGCTCATGGTGGTGTAATATTATTGTTTTTTTCAATGTTTGATAAATTTCGGCTACTGCAAAGCAGGTGTAACAGTCGGTATCATGCTAGTTACACAAATATTTGCTATAAATCTGCGTTAGAAAATATCTCTAGGTTTGAATAGCTAGAGTTGCTGTTGATGCCAATATGGATAGAATTTCGCACCCCTGGGGTAAATATGCGTGAAAAGGTGACTCTTAGCTATAGTTGCGTAGCTAGAGTTACTTTTAATGGCAGTAGGGGAATAGTAGTTAATGCCCTGGTATGCAAAATACTCCTCTGGGCTGTAGTTGAGTGGCCAGAGTTGGTATAGATAATTTTTTGGGGATGTTTAGCCTTGGTTAAGTTCTACCCTCTATGAAACACTGGCTACATCCATATACCAAAGTTTTTACCTCATGTGATCAAATCCAGGTCTATTTAAGACTTGGGGTTTTGCCGATGACACCCAAACGAACAAAGATGCTGAAGTTTACGCCTGATTTGATTTAAGGACTATTAGCTTTTTACTAACTAAAAAGTTTACTTCGATTGCCCGAAAACAGTATAGCTCACACATTGTACGATTAGTTGTGAAGTTTCTATGAAGTTGGGGTAAATAATACGCAAATTTCTGAGTTTGGCTTTTATCATTAGCTGTAAGCACGGCAATAAGACCTAGGTTGTGGTTATGATACTGGATTTAAAAGGAAAAGAATTCTCCTTTTAAGGTCTCAATCCCCACTTCCCATTACCTCATCCCTAATTACTAATGTCCAATCCGGACTTCTTTTGAATATTCTGACTACTTCTGGTCTACTATGTTCACCAGTAATCCTAGGGTATTGCTAATAATAGGGCTGGTGTTGAATGAGTGAAAATGGGAATTTTGGCAAAAAATGTCGGCTACTTGTTGTCAACGGGGTAAACTCTGGGTTGATTAGGAGACAGGAGTCAGCACTTCAGCCGGTCTTACATTTATTTTGCATATACTCTACCTTTCCATGCGCCACCACGCCCTTGCCAATGACGCAATGCTGAATCTATTGTCATAAGAGTATACAAAAAAGCAATTATGGGTAAACTAAAAGCAAAAACTGGAGAACATTTATAAAAGCGAGTAATTGGGAAATAAGCAGAAGTCATCAGTAAATAGCCTATGGAAGAGGTGAGGATAATCATCCAATTCGCCAATACCACACCCAAAATAATTCCTAGGGGTGGCAATAAATAAACTAAGGTCATTCCTAACAAACTACCTATGAGTAGGAACGGGGAATAATTTAGTTGTGTATAAGCACTGCGGGCGACCATATCCCAAATTGTTTTGAGGGAGTCGTAGGGACGTAAGCTATAAGTGAGAGTGCTTAGTCCTAGCCAGATTTTTCCATGACTTGATTTAACGGCTTTTGCTAAGGAACAATCATCAATTAAGGCTTGACGGATAATTTGCAATCCACCAATTCTCTTCAGGGCTTCTGCGCGAATTAAAATACAGCCTCCAGCAGCAGCAGCGGTGGCTTTTTTGGGGTTGTTTACCCAGGTAAAGGGGTAGAGTTTTTGGAAGAAAAAGACGAAAGCGGGAATTAATAGTTGTTCCCAAAAGCTTTGACAGCGTAACCGCACCATGATGGATACCATGTCTAATTTCTGTGCCTCGGCTTTGGCAACTAAGCGGCGCAAGTTACTGGGATCATGTTCTATATCTGCGTCAGTAAGTAAAAAATAGTCTGGTGTCAGTTCACTCGCTGTTTGTACACCTTGTTCCATTGCCCACAATTTACCTGTCCAACCTGTAGGTAATGAGGTACTAGAGACAATCTGCAATTGTTGGGTTTTATCGAGGGCGTAGGCTACTCCTTCGGCAATGTTGGCTGTACCGTCGCTACTTTGATCGTCTACTAAAAAGATGGTGAATTTACCAGGATAGTCTTGTTGAAGGAGCGATCGCACGCTAACAGGAATTACATCGGCTTCATTACGGGCGGGAATGACTACACATACCGTCGGCAAGGTGTTATTATCAATGTCTTTATTTGTTTCTAATTGGTGATTTACTCGCCAAAACTGTCCCCAAAATAAGAGTAAAAATATCCAAATCACTAAGGATAGAAGCGTCAAACTGAATATAATTGCTGTCATAACTGTTCCTTGACTCCAATTCAAGATAGTCTAACAGCAAGATATACAATGTTGAGATTCTACTGATTAGCCCAAGGGAAGCGATCGCACTAGCGTTAATCTACTACTACACCACCAATAATATAGCGTTTCCTAGTCTCATGATGTACAAAATCATCTGTGTTTATCTGCGTTTATCTGCGTTCGATTCTTAAAGCTTGTACTTCACTTGAATGGGAATTGCTATAATGGTTATTTGACCTTCTCTTTGTCTTCCTAAAATAGCCGCACCCAATTAATTTAGGGATAACTCGGATTGGGTATCTGGGTCAGTTTTAGTCTGACTTGCAGTGATACCGCAGTAAACACCAAAAAGGATGATGGCAAAAGCGATCGCATTGGCAAGATTCAAGGTTTCTCCAAAGGCAAACCAGGCAGTGATCGCTGTCAAAACTGGATCTAGCAAAAATACTAAGGCCACAAAACTTGCCGAAAAATAACTGAGACTATAGGTAATTAGCCCCTGTCCTAAAAGTTGACCCACAATAGCCAAGCTAACTACAGCTAACCAGCCGGGGAGAGAAGAGGGAAACAATTGCTCACCTAATGCCAGTGTTACCAGCATTGTCAACACCATGCCCACGATACAAAGCCAAAGCTGGATAAAACTGCTGCTAAATTTATCTCGCAGTCGTTCCATACACAGCAGAGAGACTCCCCAAGACATCGCTGAAGCAAGGGCTAAAGCATCTCCTGGGATTTTGGAAATATCAAGCTGGAAATCGTTGATACATAGAGCCACCGTTCCCCCCACAGCAATAACAGTCCCCAAGATAAATCGGCGATTAAACTGAGTCTTAAATAACAGCCAGCCTATAACCGTTGTAAATAAGGGGGTGAGGTTGTGCATCAGGGCAGAATTAGCAATGCTGGTTTGCTGAAGAGACCAAGCCCATAGAATTGGACCTGTGGCAAAAGCTGTGACTGTAATTATCCATAAGAGGAGGAGTTGATAATCGAGAGTAGGGGCGATCGCTACAGACTCCTGATTAATGATGTTTTCTGCGGGTTGCTGATTGGTTAGAATCTGCTTGATTTTCCGTAATCCTTGACCACAAACTATAATCAAAGCGGCAATCCAAAGGCGGTTAAACATCGTTGCCTCTGGACTAATTTCCTCCTCACACCATCGAATTAAAAGTGGCACAAAGGCAAAGGCTATCAAACTGAAGACAAGTGAGGCGATCGCCAGTCTCTTTCGAGACTTCTCATTTTCTCCTGCTGTTTCATCCGCTAATTGGCTTTTGATCATAGATTTTGGTAAAAGCTTGTAGCAAGTCAGTAAAGAAGTAGTATAATTACCGAGAGTCAGAGTTACACATCCGGTTTTCCAACTTTATCAGCTTTTGATAGTCCCTTTAACTGTTCAATAAATATAAGTATCATGCTAAAAAATCAAACTGAAACCACAAAATATTACTCCGTAGCCAATAATCATCAAGAATTTCAAAAGGAGAAAGTATCTTCCTTTGCAGAAATTTGGGAATGTAAACAAACTAGAGCAAAATCTCTACATTCTAGAATAGAGATTCTCCCTGGCGATGTTATTGCTCAAATAAGTATCGGTGGATATGTAGAAAAACCTAATTATTTATCAGTTCAAATCGCCGATACAAAGCATATTTTGCTATCTCCAGAATTTTTACAATACATCAATCACAGTTGTGATCCTAATGTTTTTTTTGACACAACAAACATGGTAATTACCTGCTTGAGAAAAATTGATATTTGTGAAGCAATGACATTCTTTTATCCATCCACAGAGTGGTCTATGGAACAAAGATTTGATTGTCTGTGCGGGAGTGAAAAATGTGTCCGTAAAATTCAAGGGGCAGCCTACTTATCCCCAGATATTATGAAGAAGTATAGATCGAATGAACATATTATTAAAAAGATTATGAACTAAGGATAAACCTCTTTTATGACTATTAAATAAACCTACGAATTTTCAAAAGATCATCCTAGAGGAAATTAAGATTTCACACTACTTTGATAGGAGAGGATTAAGTCTAATTCTAAAACAGGAACTTACAAATGATATGGCAACTAAAAATATAGCTCTGAGTCAGTTAAATAATGGCTCTACTTATAACGAAATCTTTAATCGAGATATTATTGGCAAAGTTAAACTTTTCCAAGCATCCTATCCCCAAAAAAAAATCTATATGATGGGCTGGGGTGATACGAGTCAGCCATTACCGGCAACAGTAGTTAGAGCTTTAATTGATGGAGCAACAAAGCTAGGAAACCTCAATACTTATACAGGTTATGAAGATATTAATGGCAATCCAGAACTAAAAAAATCTGTTTGCGATAAATATTATCAAGAAAAAATAGGTGTTGAGTTTGATAGTTCGGAAATTTTCATTAGTGACGGCGCACAATCATCATTGTCTAATCTCCAAGAACTTTTTGGTTTAGATAATTCTGTAGCCTTACAAAACCCTACCTATCCTGCTTTTATTGAGGGAAATTCATTAGCAGGAAGAAGCCAATTTATTGAATTGCATTGTCACGAACAAAATAATTTTGTACCACAAACTCCTCAAGAAAAAGTAGATTTAATTTATTTGTGCTTTCCCAACAATCCTACAGGAGCAGTGGCGACAAAAGAACAACTTAAGGGCTTTGTTGACTATGCCAGAAGCCATCAAGCTGTAATTATTTTTGATGCAGTTTATAGTTGGTTTGTAAATACCCCCAACATTCCCAGAAGTATTTATGAAATTGAGGGAGCGAAAGAATGTGCGATAGAAATTAACAGTTTCTCCAAAATTGCCAGCTTTACTGGTTTGAGATTAGGTTGGTCTGTAGTTCCCCACAGCCTAACCATTAAAAATACTACATTTGGAGAACTCAATCAGATGTGGAGTATTAGAAATTCAATTAAGTTCTGGGGAGCTTCTAATTTAGCCCAACAAGGTGGCATTGCTGTATTATCCGCACAAGGACAAAAAGAATGTCAACAAAATATTAACTATTATCTAACTAATGCTCATCTTCTTCGACAAGGTTTGTCAAACCAGGGTTTTAATTGTTTTGGTGGTACAGATAATCCTTTTATCTGGCTCAAAGCACCAGGAAAAATGACATCTTGGCAATTCTTCGACAACCTATTACAGGAAATGGGTATTGTTGGTATTCCTGGTTGTTTGTTTGGTGAGAGTGGAGAAGGTTATTTGCGTTTGAGTGCATTAGCAAGTCAAAAAGAAATAGCAGAAGCTGTACAAAATAGATCCTAATCAAGTAGATAAATTTTATTACTTATTTCTCTCAACTATTTAGCTATTTTTTCAAAAATCAAATACTATTCCTAATATACTGAAAAATCAGCAATTATAAGTAATGACAGTTTTATTAATTGGAGAAATAGATCCTACAGATACTTGGTTTGTAGAATTCATTGCAGAATTTAAAAAATCTATGCCTAATATAGATTTGCAAATTTTCCCGGACTGTGGAAACTTTGAAGATGTTGAGATAGCTCTAGCATGGAAACCTCCACTGGGAGCGTTGCTCAAATTTCCCAATCTTAAGCTGATTATTTCCTTAAGTGCTGGTGTAGATCATCTTTTAAGAGATCCAAATTTACCTGATAATATCTCAATTGTTCGTCTTGTTTCGCCCGCTCAAACATTACAAATGGCTGAATATGTCAATTTAGCTGTTTTGTTTTTTCAGAGGAGATTATTTGATTATCAACAATTACAGCGATCGCAACAGTGGGCATATTTGCCTGTATCCAATTCTCAATCATTCACCGTGGGAATTATGGGTTTGGGTGCTTTTGGTTTAACTGTAGCTAAAAGACTTAGAGATATTGGTTTATCTGTCCGAGGATGGAGTCGAACCCCTAAAGAAATTGCAGGAATTAAGTGCTTCTATGGACAAGATCAATTTAGGCTTTTTTTGAGTAAGTGTCACGTCCTCGTGTGTTTGTTGCCGCTAACATCAGAAACCGAAAATATTCTTAATGCTGATACATTTTCTGCATTGTCTCAACCAGCTTACTTAGTTAATGTTAGTAGAGGAAAGCACTTAGTAGAAGCAGATTTATTGAGTGCATTAGATTCTGGTAAAATTGGAGGAGCTTTTCTGGATTGTTTTTGTACTGAGCCATTGCCAAAAGATCATCCTTTTTGGCATCATCCTAGAATTATAGTTACTCCTCACATATCTGCTCCTGGTATACCTAGTGAATTAGCCGGTCAAATTATTGATATTTTTACTAAATTCTACACTGGCCAGCCATTGAAAAATTTGGTTTATTTGCCGCAAGGCTATTGACTAACAGGGAAATATCCAATGACAAGCTACTCCATTTTTAGCTAAGGTATTGAATAATATAATACAAAAGTCAAAACCAGATAAAAAAAAGTTAAATAATTAGAAAGAACAATTATTATTTACTACTGAGGTAGGTATTTGATGCAAACACAAGATAGAGCAAAAGTCAAGCAAGTTGTTGATGCCATAGTCGCAAGTCAAAAACATCTGCTTTCAATTCAAAATCCCGATGGTTATTGGTGGGCGGAATTAGAATCTAATGTTACCATCACCTCGGAAGCTGTTTTACTCCATAAGATTTGGGGAACAGATAAAACCAGACCTTTATATAAAGTGGAAAATTATCTCCGTTCTCAACAGCGAGAACATGGAGGTTGGGAATTGTTTTATGGTGATGGTGGAGATTTAAACACAACTGTAGAAGCTTATATGGCTTTGAGGTTATTAGGTGTACCCGCTACAGATACCGCATTACTAAAAGCGAAATCCCTAATTTTATCCAAAGGTGGAATTAGCAAAACTCGCATTTTTACAAAGTTACATTTAGCCTTAATTGGTTGTTATAATTGGCGCGGACTGCCTTCTTTACCATCTTGGGTAATGTTGCTACCCGATAATTTTCCCTTCAATATTTATGAACTTTCCAGTTGGGCGCGTTCTAGCACTGTCCCATTATTAATTGTCTTTGATCGTAAACCCATTTTTAAAATTGATCAACCAATTAATTTAGATGAATTATATGCTGAAGGTGTGAATAATGTCCGCTGGGAATTACCAAAGAATGGTGATTGGTCAGATATTTTTAACATTCTTGATGATGGCTTTAAATTAGCCGAAAGTTTGAATTTTGTCCCGTTCAGAAATGAAGGGATTGCAGCCGCAGAAAAATGGATTTTAGAACGTCAAGAAGTTACAGGAGATTGGGGCGGAATTATTCCCGCCATGTTAAATTCTCTGTTAGCTTTAAAATGCTTAGATTATGATGCTAATGATCCCATTATCGAACGGGGTTTAAAAGCAGTTGATAATTTCGCCATAGAAACAGAGAATAGTTACTGTGTACAACCTTGTGTTTCTCCTGTCTGGGATACTGCTTGGGCGATTCGGGCGTTAATTGATTCAGGTTTTGCGCCAAATGATCCGGCTATTGTCAAAGCTGGAGAATGGTTAATAGAGAAACAAATTCTCGATTATGGTGATTGGAATATCAAAAATAAGCAAGGAAAACCCGGTGCTTGGGCGTTTGAATTTGACAATCGTTTTTATCCAGATGTAGATGATTCGGCTGTAGTTGTCATGGCTTTACATCAAGCAAAATTACCAAATGAGGAACTGAAAAAACAAGCTATGAATAGGGCTTTAAATTGGATTGCTTCTATGCAGTGTAAACCAGGTGGTTGGGCGGCTTTTGATCTTGATAATGATCAAGAATGGCTTAATTCTGTCCCCTATGGTGACTTGAAAGCCATGATTGATCCAAATACGGCTGATGTCACAGCTAGAGTATTAGAAATGTTGGGGGCTTGTAATTTATCAATTCAACCAGATAATTTAGAAAAGTCTCTAGATTATCTTTTGAAGGAACAAGAAACAGAAGGTTGTTGGTTTGGGCGTTGGGGTGTAAATTACATTTATGGAACTAGCGGTGTTTTATCGGCTTTGGCTTTAATTAATCCCCTGAAATATGCTGAAAATATCAATCAAGGTGTTGATTGGTTAGTCAAAGTCCAAAATACTGATGGTGGTTGGGGAGAAACTTGTTTTAGTTACAATGATCCTAGTTTGAAAGGAAAAGGTGATAGCACTGCTTCTCAAACAGCATGGGCTTTAATTGGGTTAATATCCGCAGGTGAAGCAACGGGTAAATTAGCTATTGAAAGTATCGAAAAGGGGATTAATTACCTGTTAGAAACTCAAAAATCAGATGGTACTTGGGATGAATCATACTTTACAGGAACTGGTTTTCCCTGCCATTTTTATTTGAAGTATCACCTATATCAACAGTATTTTCCTTTAATGGCTTTAGGACGATATCAAGCAATAGCTTAGTAATTAGGAGTTAGGAGTGAAAGTCTTTTTCTCTATGACTTTTTTCATAAATTAGGGAAAATCACACAGAGGACAATACCTATTGTTTACTCTGTGTTTATCTATAGTAATCGGGAGAAGATTTATATCTAACTATAGATATATCTCTATTTACTTCTTTAGCATGAAGTTACCTTCATCATTAAATCCTAGACTGAAGTGAACTTACCATTCTCTGAATTAGGATTGTCAAAAATTTTAGACTATTCACGCATAATTATTTTGTTATTGAGTTAAATACTGGAGATAAAAAAATGGAATATACAGAGTTTATAACCCATGTTCAAAGTCTAACCCAATCAGAATCTCGTGAAGAAGCGGAAGTTGCTACCCGTGCTACCTTGGAAATTATTAAACAAATTGTTCCTAGTGATGAAAGAGAAGAATTAGCAGTACAAATACCCCAGGAGTTAAGAGAATATTTGCGTGGAAGTGAAACAGAACCGATTCAATCTTTGCATTTACAAGAGTTTATTGAGCGAATTAGTCAAAAAGAAAGCGTAGAACCCACCATAGCTGCTATTCATGTCCGGGCTGTTTTTGCTGTTGTACAACTTGCTGTTTCTCCAGACAATTTTCGCAAATTTTATGACTATTTCTCCCATGATTATGAGGAATTATTTACCATATCAATGACAAATAAAATTTCTGCTTAGTTAAGAGAAATTTGTAAGTCGAAAATTATGGCTAATGCTACATTACAAGATACCTGATTTCTGAGAGAAGTCGGGTATATTTTTGTTTATAAATGATTTATAATTACTAAAGTTTAAGTTGATTTTGCGGATTATGCTGACTTTTAGCCAACGTCAACCACCTCATACTGATGTGTTAGTTACTATTACTCTTTCACTCAATGCAGAAGAACGGACTCGTAGCCGTCATAAATTTACATTAGCAGATGGTAAGGAGGTTTTTCTGCGTTTATCTAGAGGTACAGTATTAAATGATGGTGATATTCTTACAGATGAAACGGAAAGTATTTATATGAGAATTATTGCTAAATCTGAACCTGTGTTAACTGCTTATGCAGAAATTTCTTTATTATTAAGGGCTGCGTATCATTTAGGAAATCGTCATGTACCTGTGGAAATTACTCCAACTTATTTACGCTTATCCCCAGATGCAGTTTTAGCTGCTATGTTGACACAATTGGGGTTAGAAATTAAAGAAGAAATTGTACCTTTTCAACCAGAATTAGGGGCTTATGGAAATTACTCTCACGCATAGCCATTTTTTGACAATCTTACAATTAGCAAGTCCAGCTTTACCTGTTGGTGCTTATGGTTATTCAGAAGGTTTAGAACTGTTAATAGAAAATGGGACTATTACTAATATTGAAAATCTCAAACATTGGCTAAAATCTGAGTTAATTCATGGCTCAATTCGCCTAGATGGGGCGATAATGGTGAGGGGTTTTCATGCTGTAAAATCAGGTAATATGGAGGCTTTAAAGCGATGGAATTCATGGTTATCTGCTGCGAGAGATACGGAAGAATTACGGGCTGCTAGTTGGCAAATGGGACGTTCTCTGATGCAATTGTTAGGGAAGCTAGACCCGGAAATTTTACCTGTGGTGAATGCTGTGGGTTATCCTGGTAATTATGCGATCGCTTTTGCTATAGCTTGCGCTCATTGGGATATCAATATTCAAGCTGCTTTATTAGCTTATTTACATAGTTGGGCGAATAATTTAATTACCGCTGGAATCAAACTTATTCCTCTCGGACAAACTGCGGGACAAGAATTATTACTGGGTTTACAACCTTTATTAACTACGACTGTGGGAGAAATTTTGACAATGGAAGATGATGATTTAGGATGTTGTAATTGGGGTTTATCTTTAGCGAGTATGCAGCACGAAACCCAGTATACTAGGTTGTTTAGGAGTTAAGAATTATGACGGCTTTAAGGGTGGGAGTTGCAGGGCCTGTGGGTTCAGGAAAAACAGCTTTAGTAGATGCTTTATGTAAGAATTTACGAGAAAAATATCAGTTAGCAGTGGTGACAAATGACATCTATACTCAAGAGGATGCTCAGTTTTTAGTCCGTTCTCAGGCTTTGTCCAGCGATCGCATTTTGGGTGTAGAAACAGGTGGTTGTCCCCATACTGCTATCCGTGAAGATGCTTCCATGAATTTAGCCGCAATTGAACAATTAGAAGAGAAATTTACCAATTTAGATTTAGTCTTTTTAGAAAGTGGTGGGGATAATTTAGCTGCTACTTTTAGTCCTGAATTAGTAGATTTAACAATTTATGTAATTGATGTGGCTGCTGGTGATAAAATTCCCCGCAAAGGTGGTCCAGGTATTACTAAATCTGATTTATTAGTTATTAATAAAACCGATCTTGCTCCCTATGTGGGTGCTGATTTGAATGTCATGGAACGGGATGCGAAAAAAATGCGTGGTGATAAGCCTTTTATTTTTACAAATCTGAAAACCCAAGCTGGTTTAGGAGATGTGATTCAGTTTGTTAATGCAGCTATTTGTTAATTGTTAATTGTCAGAATCAGGATTTATAGGATTAAAGGATTTATAGGATATTAGCTTGTGATTGATAGGAATTTCCATCTAAGTGAGGTACAGCAAGCAAGAATTAACCGCAGATAGAAGATGATGGACGCGGATAAACGCAGATAAATGGGAAAATGTTCCACATTATCCTAATTTACCAAATTTTCCTCATCATGTTCATATTAGTGAAGAATCTAATGTTTATTCAAGTGTTTGTATGAATATTTTAGAAGTTATTGATTTAATCAGTCAAGAAATAAAATAGGATGGTGTACAACGGTAATTATCATTGATATTTAGGTTTTTTATTTCCTTCCCCTGATGAATTTTCTTGTAAAAATCCAACGGAATTACTATATGTATAATTACAAACAAGCTATTTTATCATTATTTTTAGTTGTATCCTGCACTGTTATTAGCAGTTGTGATTCTAACAATACCGCTAATAACCCAACTCCAGAAACAACACCAACTAGCAAAATTAACCCCAGTCCCCCAAAGAAACTACAGAAGTCTCCCACTCCCGTAGTTGAACCATATACCGATAATTCTAATACTAAAGCTATCTCTGGGAAAACTACCAACGTTACCCTATACATAAGTGATGATCAATGTCAAGAATTAATTCCCAGAAAAGCTGATATTTCCGCCCAAGAACCTATGAATGAGGCTATAGGTAAAATATTCAAAGAACAAAACACAGCAGATTTTAGCGTGTCTGGCTATCGTGTAAATGTAAAAAATGGTGTTGCGATTGTTGATCTCCGTATCTCACCAGATTCAAAAAGACAAGTATCTTCTCTGTCTAGTTGTGAACAGTTTGCATTGTTTAGTAGTGTCCGCAAAACATTAATTAGTAATTCTCAGTGGAAAATTAAAGATGTCCGCTTTACTGAACGTGGAGAGGATATTGCCCTGTAATGCTGGGGGTAAACGTGCTATTATTACAAATAACCCAAACATGGTCAAGATTTCTAGTGATTTTGCCCAAATGCAAAAATACACTATTAGGATAAAAAATTCTGAAGTCAAGGGGATAAAATCAATGGATGTCAAACTGATTTTAGTGGGTTTAACTGTTATATTTACGGTTTCGTGCTTGTTCTTTGGTACGAAAAATGGCTTTTATGATTCCGATGACTATCATGGCAATGGTTCTGCTCATTAACAGGGGTTACAACTTAGGTTTCCAACTTTTTTGAACTTTTGCTGAGGAATATTGCTAAAAGCCAACTTTCTCAGCCAATAGTTTGATTGAGGGGAGGAATAAATGATGAATAATATATCAATTGATGCGGTCGAAACAGCTAATGAGTTAGAGTGCTTGCCCTATAGCGTTCAGCATCAAGATGAGGGAGTGTGTCTACTCGTCAGGATGGGTCCACACCGTATCCTGTTAGATTTTGGCTTGACAAATATTTTGCCTGTAACGCAGAACTTGACTAAATTGGCACAACCTGGGACATCACCTATGCCAGCGGATTTAGTTTTGGTTAGTCATGCTCATCCAGATCATGCTAGAGGCTTATTAACACTGCATCAAGCTTTTCCTATGTTGCCTATATATGCTAGTGAGGTAACGACGAAGTTATTACCGCTGAATTGGACAGAAGAAGAACTACCAGGAATTCTCCCATTTTGTCAGGCCTTACCATTGCGATCGCCTATAGAAATCAGGGAAGATTTAATAGTAGAATTATTTCCCGCAGGTCATTTACCCGGTGCTGTGGCGATTCTCCTCACCTACCACACCCCCAAGCGTGATTATAAATTACTTTATACTGGTGATTTTTTCCTATCCAACTCTCGTTTAGTAGAAGGGTTGCGACTGGATGAACTTCGGGGTTTAAATTTAGACGTGCTATTAATTGAAGGTAGTTATGGTACATCCCGTCATCCCCATCGTCGTCATCAAGAAAATCAACTAGCCGAAAGGATTCATCGTGCAATTAGTGCCAGTGGGACAGATGAGAGCTATTCAGTAATTTTACCAACTCCGGCTTTAGGTTTAGGTCAAGAATTACTCATGTTGTTACGTTCCCATCACCACTTTACAGGTAGAGATTTAGATATTTGGGTGGATGGTGCTGTAGCCACTGGTTGCGATGCCTATTTAGAACTTTTACCCCATCTTCCGGCTTCAGTTCAGAATTTTGCCCGTCATCAACCTTTATTTTGGGATGAACGGGTAAAACCTCGTGTCAGGCGATTAAAACCAGAAAATCTGGCAACTTTAGGGGCATCTCCTTGTATTGTTCTCACGGACTCCACAGCAGATTTACGTAAATACTGCCAACTCAATACAGGCAATTGGTTAATTCTTTTACCTGAAAAAATTGATATTCCCGTTAATCAAGAATATTTAGTACCGACAAAAGTTGAAAGTTATCTGTTAGCGCAACATAGTGATGGACCAGGAACAACCCAGCTAATTCATAATTTACGACCCCAGCACGTTATTTTTGTCCATGGTTCTCCTAGTTATCTGGCGGACTTGACTTGTTTAGAAGAGTTACAAAATCGCTATCATGTCCATTCACCAGCCGCAGGAACTCTAGTAGAATTACCGATTGGGGAAACATTTTTACAACCGGCTGCCCCCGAAACTAATTATGGGGGTGAGTTGACAGAGTTGGGAACTGTTATTACCATCACTCTCCCGGATGCGGTGAGGGCAGATCCCCGCTGGCGACAATTTGCTGATACAGGTTTAATCGAAGCGCGTTGGCAAGGTGAGGATTTGGTATTACGGGGGTTATCTCCACGAGAACTATTAAACCAAAATAACCTTCGCCCTAATTCTGGTGATATTGAATGCTGTGGTAGTTGCCGACATCAAAGAGGGCAACGGTGTTGGAACTCCGCTGCCCCCTTATATAATTTCAAAGTTACCCTTGACGGATACTGTCCTGCCTTTGAACGCTTGACGTGAATTTAATTAATTTAGGAGCGTCTAATCTGGATTTAGGTCAGTATAAGGGTTATGAATACGCTCTGCTTCTGGACAGTCATCAGTGGTCAGCGGTTCTAAATTACCGCGTGATACTGAAGCTAATTTTTGAGTGACAGATCCGATGCTTTCGAGACGAACCATCTCCTCCCAAGAACAAACTTCATCTTCTTCGTCTGTTTCATAGCGTAAAGTCACTAAATCGCCCTCGATATCAATGATGCGGGCCCGCTCTATCCAGCGTTGCTGATCCCGCAAAAAAACACATACCTCCCGCCCGTCGCAACAAAGTTGATAAATTTTGCGGTGTAGCATGTAGTGCTTCTGCCTTTTTATACAACGTAGTTAAACCTGTCAGATTTGGGTTTCATGCCTGGAGTATCAGCCTTTAAGAGGCAAATCTTCCGGTGAGAACCCAGTAAGTTTAGTGACTCAATTTTACCACTTATTTTTAGTCATTAGTGTTAGGTGAAATTTTGGGTCTTAAGTTTTAGTTTACCGCATTAGTTGAACGGCTATACAAGCTATTAACATCTACAGACATTTTTCTTTTACTTGGTGTTCCCATAAGGAAAGGAAAGTGAGCTATTCCTGACAACACATTTTGCTAAAACCTGGATTGTAGATATATAATAGCATTATTTTGTATTTCTTAACCGTGAATACTTCTTTTAGATAAACATTTAAATATCAAAGGCGTTACTTAAGCAAAATGTAAATTTATATGTAGAGATTCTGCTTACATAGGTTTTCAGATATTGCAATGTCATTTTTATACATAAAATCACCAGGATTTAATAAAGTAGGGAATAAATAGAAGGTTGACATTGACGGGGTTGTCTAAGTTTTATCCCCAATATTTAGCGAGAATGACTGAGGGCAGCAAATTCCAATGGACGATGAGCGGCGGCTTCGGGTTTAATTTTACCACTGCGAATCCCATCATCAAGAGCCGTAAGAGCTATCAAATCGGTTGATTGATAACACCTATTTCTTAGCACTTGGTGAATTAGACCCTCAGATTCAACACTAAGACATCCAGTTTGGAAAGCCGATTTAACCAGTGAGCGAATCATCATAACTAGGGACAACGAAGCAATTGATTATTTTCATTGTGGAACAATTACTCTTGAAATACATTGATGCAAACCAACTATCCTTAGTGATTCTCATTACATAAATATAGTGATCCATATCACGAAAAATAGGGTTAATACTCATTTATGTCCGAGTTTTTACTGATAATTGACAATGAGCAAAATGCCATATCATCAAAAATATATATTTTTGATGATGAATTAAGTATTATCCAGTACGTGTAGTTTATAGTGATCGAAGTTAGGATAAAAACTGCCGGAAATCTTCATCTTGCTGACTCAATTGCACCCAATCTAAGTTAAGGGCTTGAAATTTCTGTACCAGGCGATCGCAGGCTGGGCGTTCTGTGGCATAATGTCCGGCATCAATTAATATAAGACCATGATCACGGCTTTCTTGGAATTGATGAAATTTACAGTCAGAAGTTAAGTAAACTTGGGCATTAGTTTTGACTACCGCTGAAATATAACCTGCACCAGAACCGCCTAAAACAGCTACCCGTGAAATTTGCTGTTGTAAATCAGCTATGGGGGAAAAAATTAACTGGGGCGGATTTAATTGAGTTTGAATATTATTAAGTAACTCTTGTAATGTCAAAGTAGGTTTTAGTATTCCTACACGCCCATAACCTAAACCTGCTTGGGTAGGAACAATGGGTGATACTTCTTGCAGTTCAAGAAGTTGCGCTAAAACGTCAGCAGTACCATTTGCCACTTGGTCAAAATTAGTATGGGCGGTATAAATTCCGATATTATGAGTAAAAGCTAACCGCACCATTTCCGTTAATGCTTCCCCAGTGCGGAAAGATTTGGGGGGATAGAAAATGAGGGGGTGGTGGGCAAAAATTAGATTAGCATGGAGAGCGATCGCTTCTTCCATTACTGCTAAAGTTGGAGTTAAACACACTAAAACCCGCGCTTCTGTGGACAAAATACCTGGTTCAACTTGCCAACCGCAATTATCCCAACTTTCGCACCAAGCGGGATTTGCCCATTCTTCAAACCAGGTAATTAAATCAGTAACTTTCATTAAATTAAAATAAATCAATGGTAGATTGAACTTAATTTAATTATAATCCTATTGGCAGAAATAACCGAAAAAACTGTTTTTTGATATCTCTTTAGACTCGCAAATATTAATCTCCGTCTCCAGCTTTCCAAGCTATAGATTTACTAGGTTGAGGATTAGGTAACTTCAGAGAAACCAAACCTGCTGCTAATACGAAAAACATTGATGTCCACAGACAACCAACCAATCCAAATATTTGATAAACCAAACCAGATAACACTGTACCTACAAGACGACCACCGGAATTTGCCATATAGTAAAAACCCACATTTAAGGCAACTTTATCATCATCAGTAAATGCTAAAACCAGATAGGAATGGACAGCGGAATTGAAAGCAAATACGACACCAAAAACGAGAAGTCCAGCAATAATTACGATATTAGCAGGTAAACCTAATTGTAATGCTAGAGCGATCGCACCGGGAACAGCCGTTAATGTAAATGTCCAGAATCGAATAGTTTGAGATTGGGGTGGACGGCCAGAACCAAAACGCTGCATGAGTGTCGGTGCTAAAAACTGAATAATCCCATAACCAATCACCCAACAAGCCAAAAATCCCCCCACCTGATAAAAAGACCAGCCTAATGTCTGCCGTAAAAACACTGGTAAAGCTACAACAAACCATACATCTCTAGACCCAAACAAAAAGAATCGCGCCGCCGAGAGAATATTGATTTCTGCGCTTTTAGAGAAAAGTTGGCTAAATTTGACCTTTTTCTTAATTTTACCCATACCTTTGGGCAGCATTAACCCGGAAAACATAATTACAGAAAGTCCCCCAGCCATAATCCACAGAGAATTAATAAAGCCAACAGAACTGAGAAGGGCGCTACCAATAAAGAAACCAACACCTTTCAAAGCATTCTTAGAACCTGTTAGCACCGCCACCCATTTAAACAAAGAAGATTGAGCATCTTGAGGCACAACCAAGCGAATAGCACTTTTAGAACTCATCTTGGTTAAGTCCTTAGCAATTCCCGAAAAAGCCTGTGCAACCATCACATAAAGGACTGAAAGCCACTGCACCCACCCCGGATTGAGAAAAGACAGCATGACTAAAGAAAAAACCTGTAACCCAATACCAGTGTAAAGAGTCACCTTTAAACCAAACTGAGAACCAATCCAACCACCAAGAAAGTTTGTAACAACTCCAAATACCTCGTAAAACAGGAACAGAGAGGCAATTTGGATAGGTGTATAACCAATTTTATTAAAATAGAGTAACACTAACATTCTCAAAGCCCCATCAGTCAAAGTGAAGCCCCAATATGCCAGTGTCACCAGAATATAATTCTTGAAATTAGAATTAGAAGCAGTAGTAGAAGCCATGATTAAAAATTCAAAATCGTAAATACAAACTAAAATTCTCTCTCCGTCTCTGCGCCTCTGCGTGCAAAAAATCTTAATGGGGTAGGACAGAAAACCCACCCCTGAAAAACCTTATTTCTGCAAACTTAAAGCCACCTTTCTCGCTAATTCCACCATGCGGTTAACATAACCCCATTCATTGTCATACCACGCCAAGATTTTCACTTGAGTTTCATTGACAACCATTGTCGAAAGGGCATCAATAATTGCAGAATGAGGATCATCTTTATAATCAATAGAAACTAAAGGACGTTCTTCATAACCTAAAATTCCTATTAATGGTGCTTGTGCAGATGCAGTTTTCAATAAATCATTAACTTCGGCTATTGTTGTCGAATGTTCAACTTCAAAAACACAATCTGTAAGCGAAGCATTTAACAAAGGTACACGCACAGCCAAACCATTTAATTTACCATTCAATTCTGGATAAATTAACCCAATAGCTGTAGCTGAACCTGTGCTAGTGGGGATTAATGACATACTTGTAGCCCTAGCCCGACGCAAATCTTTATGAGGTGCATCTACAATAGTTTGAGTATTAGTATTGTCGTGAATTGTGGTAATTACTCCATGTTTAATTCCTAAACCTTCATGAATTACTTTTACGACTGGGGCTAAACAATTAGTAGTACAAGAAGCTGCTGTTAATAAATGATGTTTGTCAGATTCATAGAGGTGATCATTTACCCCCATGACAATATTTAAAGCCTCTTCCTTTACAGGTGCAGCAACAATTACTTTCTGCACACCTCTTTTAAAATATGGATCAAGAGTAGCGGGTGTTCTAAACTTACCAGAACATTCCAAAACTATATCAATCCCAAAATCTTCCCAAGGAACTTCACCTGGTTGAGAATGTTCAGTAAAACTGAGAGATTTACCATCAATAACAACTTGGTTTTTGACAGCTTCTACTTCTGGTGTCCAACGCCCATGTACAGAATCAAATTTGAGTAAATGTGCTGCGGCTTCTGTTCCACCTTTGGTTTCGTTAATGTGAACAAATTCTATTTCTGGATAATCCCAAGCAGCACGAACGGACAACCTTCCCATGCGCCCAAATCCATTAATTCCTACTCTAATGGTCATGATTTTTATTAATTCCTAAAATTGCTTTTGTTTGCGTAATAATTGCCCAAGTGTAAGATCAAACTCCGATTTACCAGCAAAGACTGTTCCCACTTTGCCTTTATATAAGTGAACATAATCAAGTTTGTAAGCTTCCTCTGATAAAGGCACATAGCCGACAGAACTAGCTGTTTTTGCTGCGTTTTTAATGTAGAAATCTGCAAACTTATAAACTACAGTTTTGTTTTGACTAGACCAGAGATTCACATATATAAATAGAGGTCGAGAAAGTGGTTGATATTTGGCATTTTCTACTGTTTCTGGTGATGGTAAAACAGCACCTTTACCGTTATTAACTGCTAGGACTTTTAACTTATCTTTGTTTTCTTGGTAGTAAGCATAACCAAAATAACCCAAAGCATCAGGATCTTTATTTATACCTGCAACTAAGACTTCATCATCTTCGCTGGCTGTGTAATCTTTGCGACTGGCTTTGGCTTTACCGACAATTGCTTCGGTAAAATAGTCAAATGTTCCAGACTTATCACCAGCACCATATAATTTGATTGGTCTGTCTGGCCAAGAAGCGCGGACTTGATTCCATTTTGTAATTTTTCCCTCAGCCGCAGGTTCCCAGATTTTCTTTAATTCAGCTATTGTGATATCTTTTACCCAGTTGTTTTGCGGATTAACAGCGATAGTTAGGGCATCAAAAGCTATTGGTAATTCCATGTAGCTGACACTATTTTTTTTACAAGCTGCCATTTCTGACTGGTTAATTGGCCGAGAAGCATTACTGATATCTGTTTTACCAGCACAGAATTTTTCAAACCCACCGCTAGTACCGGAAATATTTACTTGTACTTGACTCTTATTTTCGGGGTTAGCTTGATATGCTTTGACTACAGCCTGGGTAATGGGATATACGGTACTAGAACCATCTACTCTGATAATTGTGTCAGTGGTAGAGTTAGTAACTTTTGTCGCTTCAGTTGGTTGCTGAACATTATCGGTAGAATTGGAAGTAGTTGTACAACTGGTTGTCAAGACTAACATTCCCAGGGTTAAGACTAATTTGCTTGCTATTTTATTCACTGATTTCACCTGTATAATTAGTGAGCAGACTACTTGTCCTATCTACTTATTATTTCAAGAAAAGTTGATATGTCAATATTTACTTTATCATCAGATGTAAAAATTAATCAAGAAAAATTGATGTATTGTTTATACAATGCTTTTAGCTGCTTACTCTTCTCCAACATTAAAAGATGTTTGTTCACCAACCTCAATCCGAGTAGCAGGTTTTGGACTAAAGTGAGGTAAAAGCTTTTTCCTCGCGTGGAGAATCACAATTGTGAAGTTACAGCGACCGATTTTAGTGGGAGGACTAGGACTATCGTTCTTCCTATGGATGTTAGACAGTTGGCATGATTCAATAGTGCAAGTGGGAGAATTTGGATTCCTGAGTGCTTTGGCTGTGGGTGGGGGTTTGTGGTTATTGAAAAAAAATCAGCCCCAATTAGGTGAACAGCTAAATGATATAGTTGTGGATAGAAAGGTTGTGGATCAGGCGATCGCTCAAACCGAAGTAATAATTAATCAACTGGCACAAGAAGCAGCAAATCATCCTCACCTAGCAATTCTCCGCGAAAACCTCGCTAAACTGCCCTTAGAACTGGATAGAAAGGAAATTACCCTGGCCGTTACTGGTGGTAAATTCGTAGGTAAAAGTACAGTTATTGAAGTTCTAAAAACTGCCCCAACTCTGCCGGGAATGTCTTTGCATTTTGCGGAAACAGCGCCTTTATTTTCCGTAGCTGGTGAAAATTCCGATGTTGTCACTTTATCAGAAATGCAGAAATCTGATTTTGTCTTATTTCTGACAAACGGTGATTTAACAGATTCAGAATTTCAGGTTTTACAACAGCTAAAAGCCGTAAAACAACCGAGTTTGCTAGTTTTCAACAAACAAGATCAATACCAACCTGATGAACGCGCTACAGTTTTCCAATCATTAAAGCAGCGCATTGGTGCAAACGTAGTTGCGACTGCGGCTTCTCCCGTAGCTGTGAAAGTGCGGAAACATGAAGAAGATGGTTCTTTCCAAGAATGGATGGAACAACCAACGCCAGATATCCAGCAATTGACACAACAATTAGCAGCAGTTGTCGGACAGCAAGGAGAACAGCTAGTTTGTAATACGACAAATCGCAAAGTATTATTACTGAAAGCTGAAGCCAAAAATTGTTTAAATGGTGTCAGAAGAGATCAAGCTACACCCTTTATAGAACAATATCAATGGATTGCAGCGGCAGCGGCTTTTGCTAATCCCGTACCTGCGTTGGATATTCTCGCAACTGCGGCGATTACTGCTCAAATGGTGATAGATTTGGGTAATATTTATCAGCAGAAAATTTCCTTAGAACAAGCGCAACAAGTAGCTGGAACTATGGGAAGTTTGATGTTGAAATTAGGTTTAGTGGAACTTTCAACTAGGGCTGTAACAGGTATTCTGAAAACTAATGTTGCTACCTTTGTTGCTGGAGGAATGGTAGAGGGAGTTAGTGCTGCTTACCTCACCAGAGTAGCCGGTTTAAGTTTAGTGGCATATTTTGAACAGCAAGAAATTGCTTTAGAATCGGGAAGTGCGTTAAATCTCGATAAACTGCGTCAAGTTTTGCAAACTGTATTCCAGCAAAATCAAAAAATGGCTGTTTTGGAAGCTTTTGTCAAGCAAGGTGTGAAGCGGTTGTTACCGGAAGCCAAACCAGTGGAAGTCTAATTTATTACTTACCTTGGCGATTGAAAATCGCGGCTACACAGACAAAACCCACCTTCGTGGGTTAGATATTAGTCCACGCAGGTGGACTTTGCTTGTGTAGTAGCGATTTCTAATCGCCCAATACTTTTAAAACATCCGAGGGGATATCAGCAATGATATATTTAAATTAATCTCTGCGGTATCTACTAACAAGGGTATGATTATTTGGCAACCAGGACAAGAAATTAATAACGGTAGATTTATTATTCAAGGTAAACCTTTGGGTAGCGGTGGTTTTGGGACTACTTATAAAGCCTTAGAACCCAGCACGGGGAAATTATACGCCATTAAAACTCTTAACCAGCAAATGCAATTGCGAGAGGATTTTGCAGAACAACAGGTTAAGTTTATTAACGAAGCCTTGACAATTAAAGGTTTTGATCATCAGCATATTCTCAAAGTCCATGAAGTTATCCAATCAGGTGAGCTTTTTGGCGTGGTGATGGAATATATTGATGGGGAAACTTTATTTCAATATGTTAGACAAAACGGACAACTTACCGAAAGCGAAGCACTATTATATATAGATCAAATTGGTCAGGCTCTAGAATATATTCACGCTAAAGGCAGTTTACACCGAGATATTAAACCTGAAAATATTCTTTTACGCCAAAATAAACGAGAAGCGGTTTTAATTGATTTTGGTTTAACTCGCAGTATTGCAACTAAAAGCATGACAAATGCTTTAACAGAAGGTTATGCACCTATTGAACAATATCGTCGCAAAGGGAGTTTTGGTTCTCATACCGATGTTTACGCTTTAGCTGCAACTTTATATTATCTGCTTACGGCTGATGGACTCAACAAAGAGGGTGAATTTAGTCCAGTACCCGCGCAAAACCGCAAATATGATGATGAACCTTTACCCGCACCAAAACATTATAATTCTCGGATTAGTCAGAGGGTGAATGATGCTATTTTGCAGGGTATGGAAATAGAACCGGAAAAGCGGACTCCGACGGTTTTGAACTTTCGGGAAAATTTGGGTTTGGTAAGAACCCCACCCCCTAACCCCCTCCCCGCAAGCGAGGAGGGGGGACTAAAATCATCCTGTGGAATGGACTATAGGAAACTGCGTGACTTACTCAAAGCAGGGAAATGGAAAGAAGCAGACGAGGAAACAAAACGGGTAATGTTAGCGGTTGGGAACCGGGAAAAGGAAGGTTGGTTAGATGTTGAAAGTATTGATAATTTTCCCTGTGAAGACCTCCGCACTATTGACCAGTTGTGGGTAAAATACAGTGATGGTAAATTTGGTTTTTCTGTGCAAAAACGAATTTATAAAGGTTTAGGTGGAACGAGAGAATATAACTCAGGCATCTGGGATAAGTTCGGCGACAAGGTAGGATGGAGAAAAGCAATTGTTGAGTATTACAAAGATAGCTATCACTTTGGCAACCACAAATGGTTGTACTACGGAGATATTACTTTTGACAAAAAAGCACCAGAAGGCCACCTCCCGCAATACATTTTTCATAAGTGGGGGTGGGTGTTGGTTTGGGGTTGGTGTGAGGGGAGGTGTCTTCTCTCGCGTCGAGACTTGTAAACTGTAACATTTAAAGGTTACAGAAAAATATTAAGTCTGAATCAGGATGTCCAGGATTAAAGGATGTAGAGGATTTTATTTTGTGGTCAAAGATCCCCGATTTCTGAGATAATTAATGTTAGTAAATGATAAGATTAATCAAAGAAGTCGGGGATCTGAATCTCTCAATTGTCTGAATCAGGATATCCAGGATTAAAGGATGTACAGGATGTTAGTTTTAAATGTGATGTTTTGAATATTTATTTAATATTTAATTTAATATGTGATCATCAATTTTCAATTTAAAAATCTGAGAATTGAATCAGACAAATAAAATCACCAACTCCCCACCAAAAATCATCCAATAACATCCTGAAAATCCTCAAATCCTGGGTATCCTGATTCAGACAAAAAAAATCACCAACTCCCACCAAAAATCACTCAATAACATCCTGAAAATCCTTAAATCCTGGAAATCCTGATTCAGACAAAAAAAATCACCAACTCACCACCAAAAATCATCCAACAACATCCTGAAAATCCTTAAATCCTGGACATCGTTCAGATATAACATAATAAATTACCAGCAGGAGTATTACTTATGACGGTAAAAAAACTTATGCAAGCAGAAATTGATAGAATATCCAAACAAAGTTTTGAT